>NZ_LR861803.1:0-4923218 GCF_903989455.1 Xanthomonas euroxanthea
ATGGATGCTTGGCCCCGCTGTCTGGAACGTCTCGAAGCCGAATTCCCGCCCGAAGACGTCCATACCTGGTTGAAACCCCTGCAAGCCGAAGACCGCGGCGACAGCATCGTGCTGTATGCGCCCAACGCCTTCATCGTCGACCAGGTCCGCGAGCGCTACCTGCCGCGCATCCGCGAACTGGTGGCGTATTTCGTCGGCAACGGCGAAGTGGCGCTGGCGGTCGGCTCGCGCCCACGCGCGCCGGAACCGCAGCCGGCACCGATGGCCACGCCCAGCGCGCCGGTTGCCGCGCCGATCGTGCCGTTCGCCGGCAATCTGGATTCGCATTACACCTTCGCCAACTTCGTCGAAGGCCGCAGCAACCAGCTCGGGCTGGCCGCCGCGATCCAGGCCGCGCAGAAGCCGGGTGACCGCGCCCACAACCCGCTGCTGCTGTACGGCAGCACCGGCCTGGGCAAGACCCACCTGATGTTTGCCGCCGGCAACGCGCTGCGCCAGGCCAATCCCGCCGCCAAGGTGATGTATCTGCGCTCGGAACAGTTCTTCAGCGCGATGATCCGGGCGCTGCAGGACAAGGCGATGGACCAGTTCAAGCGCCAGTTCCAGCAGATCGATGCGCTGCTGATCGACGACATCCAGTTCTTCGCCGGCAAGGACCGCACGCAGGAGGAGTTCTTCCACACCTTCAACGCGCTGTTCGATGGCCGCCAGCAGATCATCCTGACCTGCGACCGCTACCCACGCGAGGTCGAAGGCCTGGAACCGCGGCTGAAGTCGCGCCTGGCCTGGGGCCTGTCGGTGGCGATCGACCCGCCGGATTTCGAGACCCGTGCGGCGATCGTGCTGGCCAAGGCGCGCGAGCGCGGTGCCGAGATTCCGGACGACGTTGCGTTCCTGATCGCCAAGAAGATGCGCTCCAACGTGCGCGACCTGGAAGGCGCGCTCAACACCCTGGTGGCACGCGCCAACTTCACCGGCCGCTCGATCACGGTGGAATTTGCCCAGGAGACGCTGCGCGACCTGTTGCGCGCCCAGCAGCAGGCGATCGGCATCCCCAACATCCAGAAGACCGTGGCGGACTACTACGGCCTGCAGATGAAGGATCTGCTCTCCAAGCGACGCACCCGCTCGCTGGCGCGTCCGCGCCAGGTGGCGATGGCGCTGGCCAAGGAACTGACCGAACACAGCCTGCCGGAGATCGGCGACGCCTTCGCCGGCCGCGACCACACCACCGTGCTGCATGCCTGCCGGCAGATCCGCACGCTGATGGAGGCCGACGGCAAGCTGCGCGAGGACTGGGAAAAGCTGATTCGCAAGCTCAGCGAGTAGGCCGGGGACGGCCCTGACGGTCCGCGTGGAGAAAAGCGTGGAAACGTTGGGGTCAAATGCGGGAGAATCTGTGGATAACGTTGCCTCGCAGGTCGGGCGGAAAACTATCCACAGGTTTTACCGCTAGACCAGGGGCACTAGTCCAACGACTTTCAGGCGTGAAATTTTCTTTGGAAACAAAGAGTTACGGTGGTTATCCGCTGAAAACGGCCCTACCATCACCACCAAGCTTTTGATTTATTCCATATCTTTTAAAGCATAGGGGCACGGAACCACATGCGTTTTACACTGCAGCGCGAAGCCTTCCTCAAACCGTTGGCCCAGGTGGTCAATGTGGTCGAACGCCGTCAAACCCTGCCGGTTCTGGCCAATCTGCTGGTGCAGGTGAAGGACGGACAGGTCTCGTTGACCGGTACCGACCTGGAAGTGGAAATGATCTCGCGCACGATGGTGGAAGACGCGCAGGACGGCGAAACCACGATTCCGGCCCGCAAGTTGTTCGACATCCTGCGCGCCCTGCCCGACGGCAGCCGCGTCACCATTTCGCAGACCGGCGACAAGGTCACGGTGCAGGCCGGGCGTAGCCGCTTCACCCTGGCCACGCTGCCTGCCAACGATTTCCCGTCGGTGGATGAAGTCGAAGCCACCGAGCGCGTGGCAGTGCCGGAAGCGGCGTTGAAGGAGCTGATCGAGCGCACTGCGTTCGCCATGGCCCAGCAGGACGTGCGCTACTACCTCAACGGCTTGCTGTTCGACCTGCGCGAGGGCCTGCTACGTTGCGTTGCGACCGACGGCCACCGCTTGGCGCTGTGCGAGACCGAACTGGAGAAGTCCGGCGGCGCCAAGCGGCAGATCATCGTGCCGCGCAAGGGCGTGACGGAACTGCTGCGCCTGCTGGAAGCGGCAGATCGCGACGTGGAACTGGAAGTGGGTCGCAGCCATATCCGCGTCAAGCGCGGCGATGTGACCTTCACCTCCAAGCTGATCGACGGCCGCTTCCCGGACTACGAGGCAGTGATTCCCATCGGCGCCGACCGCGAGGTCAAGGTCGATCGCGAAGCGCTGCGTGCGTCGCTGCAGCGTGCGGCGATCCTGTCGAACGAGAAATACCGTGGTGTGCGTGTGGAAGTCTCGCCGGGCCAGCTGAAGATCAGCGCACATAACCCCGAGCAGGAAGAAGCACAGGAAGAGATCGAGGCCGACACCAAGGTTGATGATCTGGCCATCGGCTTCAACGTGAACTACTTGCTGGATGCGCTGTCGGCATTGCGCGATGAGCACGTGGTCATCCAGCTGCGCGATGCGAATTCGTCGGCACTGGTGCGGGAAGCCAGCAGCGAGAAGTCGCGCCATGTGGTGATGCCGCTGCGTCTCTGACATTGCGTTCCACGTGGAACACGAAGAGCCCGGCAACTGCCGGGCTTTTTGTTTGTGCAGCGAGAGGGCGACTCTCTTGCTGCGTCAAGCTTTCGAGGCGCTGGCAATCACGGGCTGCGCAGGAGCGGCATTGCCTGCTTCGCTGCCTCGGCACGTTGCCCTGAAGCGACTGCTATGGCGTGCTGGGTGGTTGCACGACGTTGCCGGAGCCGATCGCCAGGCAGTTGGCCAGGCGAGGCTCGATGGACACGCCGCTCTTCCGGCGGTCGAGGATCGGGTGGTATGCGCGTCAGCTCGCTTCGTTGACGCCACGACCGCTGGAGCACCCCAGGCATTCGCAGGCCATGATCGTGCAGCTATTCGGCCGCTGTCATCGACGTGGACGTTGGGACGATCGCGTGTGGTGCTGCACTACATCCTTGCGACAGGCAGCGAGCTGTCTCATTACCGCATTGCTGTGAACGCTAGGGGCCTGGGTTGGACCATCTGCCGCTCCCAGAGCAAGCTGGTCCCCAGGCATGCTGTCGGTGGGATCCCCCAGAGTTGACCTGACCCAGGTCGTTGCCCTTCGAGGATTGGCGATACCGCGCGTCGCACCTGGTGGTGAGATTGCCTTTCAGTCGGGGGCGCTTCTTCGGTGCCCCAATCGACATCGTGCGAAGCCCGGTTGGCCTGAACGACTTCATCTGAGTCCAAGATTTGCTGCGCCATACTCAACTGCTCGGCAGCGCCTGGTCGATGTGTTTCCTTGGCCCGTTTTTGACTTATGCACATCGAGCTTTGCTTTTAAATCTATAAATAATTTAAGAGCTTGGTGGTGATGGTAGGGCCAGATTTCGCCAGAAACTACCCTATCTCCATGTTTTGAAAGGATTTTGTTGCCTCGAAACCCTGTGTCTAGACCCCTGTGGAAGGGTCAGCAACCTGTGGATAAGCATGCGGCGCTCCTCAGGCCTGTTTCTTATCCACAGCTTGTCCCCTGCTTGTCCGTGGGTCGCTTCACGTGGCCACGCGCAGGATCCGCATCGATCACGTATCCTCCGCTCCGACCGGGATGCCGGATCACAGCGCAGAGCACACCGATCGATGCACGTAGTGCGGTTGTCCATCCATCGACTTCGTCGTTTCGCGACCGTCGACCTTCACCCCACCCGTTCCTTGAACCTGCTGACCGGCGATAACGGTGCAGGCAAGACCAGCGTGCTGGAAGCGTTGCACCTGATGGCCTACGGCCGCAGCTTTCGTGGCCGCGTGCGCGATGGACTGATCCAGCAAGGTGCCAGCGATCTGGAAGTCTTCGTGGAGTGGCACGAGGGCACGGCCGAGACGGGCGAACGCACGCGTCGGGCAGGTCTGCGCCATAGCGGGCAGGAATGGACCGGCCGGCTGGACGGCGAGGATGTCGCACAGCTCGGCGCCCTGTGTGCCGCACTGGCTGTGGTGACCTTCGAGCCCGGGAGCCATGTGTTGATCAGTGGTGGCGGTGAACCGCGGCGACGGTTCCTGGATTGGGGCCTGTTCCACGTGGAACCAGACTTCCTGGCGCTATGGCGGCGCTATGCGCGGGCGCTCAAGCAGCGCAATGCCTTGCTCAAGCAGGGCGCACAGCCGCGGATGCTCGATGCCTGGGATCACGAACTTGCCGAATCCGGCGAAACGCTGACATCGCGTCGCCTTCGCTACCTGGAGCGGCTGCAGGAACGGTTGATCCCGGTCGCCGCTGCCATCGCCCCGTCGCTGGGATTGTCCGCGCTGACATTCGCGCCGGGCTGGAAACGTCATGAGGTCTCGCTTGCCGATGCGCTGCTCCTGGCACGCGAGCGTGACCGTCAGAACGGCTACACCTCGCAGGGGCCACACCGCGCCGATTGGGCACCCGCCTTCGACGCGCTCCCGGGCAAGGATGCGCTCTCGCGTGGCCAGGCAAAGCTCACCGCCCTCGCCTGCCTGCTGGCGCAGGCCGAAGACTTCGCCCATGAGCGTGGCGAATGGCCGGTGATTGCATTGGACGACCTGGGTTCGGAGCTGGATCGCCACCACCAGGCGCGCGTGCTGCACCGCTTGGCCTCCGCACCGGCCCAGGTGCTGATCACTGCCACCGAAGTGCCGCCCGGCCTGCTCGACTCCGGAAAGCTGCTACACCAGTTCCACGTGGAACATGGCAATGTCGCCGTATTGAGGCCCGTGGCCTAGCCATCCGCGGCGCAGGTGGGCCGACTGGTATAATTTCCGGGCTATCCCCCTTTTCCCACGGTGCGATGCGGCTCCTGCCGCCTGCGCCCGTGTTGTGGAGCTAACGGCACACGCATGACCGACGAACAAAACACCTCGCCTACTCCCAACGGCACCTACGACTCCAGCAAGATCACCGTGCTGCGTGGCCTGGAAGCCGTCCGCAAGCGCCCTGGCATGTACATCGGCGATGTCCATGACGGCACCGGCCTGCATCACATGGTGTTCGAGGTTGTCGACAACTCGGTCGACGAAGCCCTGGCGGGCCATGCCGACGATATCGTGGTGAAGATCCTCGTCGATGGCTCGGTGTCGGTGTCCGACAACGGCCGCGGCGTGCCGGTCGACATCCACAAGGAAGAAGGCGTCTCTGCGGCGGAAGTGATCCTCACCGTGCTACATGCCGGCGGCAAGTTCGACGACAACAGCTACAAGGTTTCCGGCGGCCTGCACGGTGTGGGCGTGTCGGTGGTCAACGCGCTGTCCGAGCACCTGTGGCTGGACATCTGGCGCGACGGCTTCCACTACCAGCAGGAATACGCGCTGGGTGAGCCGCAGTACCCGCTCAAGCAGCTGGAAGCCTCGACCAAGCGCGGCACCACGCTGCGCTTCAAGCCGGCCGTGGCGATCTTCAGCGATGTCGAGTTCCATTACGACATCCTGGCACGCCGCCTGCGCGAGCTGTCGTTCCTCAACTCCGGCGTCAAGATCTCGCTGATCGACGAGCGCGGCGAGGGCCGTCGCGACGACTTTCACTACGAAGGTGGCATCCGCAGCTTCGTCGAGCACTTGGCCCAGCTCAAGTCGCCGCTGCATCCGAACGTGATCTCGGTGACCGGCGAGCACAACGGCATCGTGGTGGACGTGGCCCTGCAATGGACCGACGCCTACCAGGAAACCATGTACTGCTTCACCAACAACATCCCGCAGAAGGATGGCGGTACCCATCTGGCCGGCTTCCGTGCTGCGCTGACGCGGGTACTCAGCAACTACATCGAGCAGAATGGCATCGCCAAGCAGGCCAAGGTGGCGCTGACCGGTGACGACATGCGCGAAGGCATGATCGCGGTGCTGTCGGTCAAGGTGCCCGACCCCAGCTTCTCCTCGCAGACCAAGGAAAAGCTGGTCAGCTCCGATGTGCGTCCGGCGGTGGAAAACGCCTTCGGTGCGCGGCTGCAGGAGTTCCTGCAGGAGAATCCGAACGAAGCCAAGGCCATTACCGGCAAGATCGTCGACGCCGCACGTGCGCGCGAAGCTGCGCGCAAGGCGCGTGACCTGACCCGCCGCAAGGGCGCGCTGGACATCGCCGGCCTGCCCGGCAAGCTGGCCGACTGCCAGGAAAAAGACCCCGCGCTGTCCGAGCTGTTCATCGTCGAGGGTGACTCGGCGGGTGGCTCGGCAAAGCAGGGCCGCAACCGCAAGAACCAGGCGGTGCTGCCGCTGCGCGGCAAGATTCTCAACGTCGAGCGCGCGCGTTTCGACCGCATGCTGGCGTCCGACCAGGTCGGCACGCTGATCACCGCGCTTGGCACCGGCATCGGCCGCGATGAGTACAACCCGGACAAGCTGCGCTACCACCGCATCATCCTGATGACCGACGCCGACGTCGACGGCTCGCACATCCGCACCCTGTTACTGACGTTCTTCTACCGGCAGATGCCGGAGCTGATCGAGCGCGGCTACATCTACATCGGCCTGCCGCCGCTGTACAAGCTCAAGCAGGGCAAGAGCGAGCTGTATCTCAAGGACGATGCGGCGCTCAATGCCTATCTGGCCAGCAATGCGGTCGAAGGCGCGGCGCTGATCCCTGCCACCGACGAGCCGCCGATCACCGGCGAAGCGCTGGAAAAGCTGTTGATGCTGTTCACCAGCGCCAACGAGGCGATCGCGCGCAATGCGCACCGCTACGACCCGGCGCTGCTCACCGCGCTGATCGACCTGCCGCCGCTGGACGTGGACCAGCTGCAGGCCGAAGGCGAGGCGCATCCCACCCTGGATGCGCTGCAGGCGGTGCTCAACCGCGGCACCCTGGGCACGGCGCGCTACCAGCTGCGTTTCGACCCGGCCACCGACAGCGCCTCGGCGTCGCTGGTGGCGGTGCGCAGGCACATGGGCGAGGAATTCACCCAGGTGCTGCCGATGGGCGCGTTCGAAAGTGGCGAGCTGCGTCCGCTGCGCGAGGTGTCGCTGGCCCTGCACGACCTGGTCCGCGAAGGCGCGCAGATCGTGCGCGGCAACAAGACCCACCCCATTACCAGCTTTGCCCAGGCGCATGCCTGGCTGCTGGAAGAGGCCAAGCGGGGCCGCCAGGTGCAGCGCTTCAAGGGCCTGGGCGAAATGAACGCCGAGCAGCTGTGGGAGACCACGGTCAACCCGGATACGCGTCGCCTGTTGCAGGTGCGCATCGAAGACGCCGTGGCCGCCGATCAGATCTTCAGCACCTTGATGGGCGATGTGGTCGAGCCACGCCGCGACTTCATCGAGGACAACGCGCTGAAGGTGTCCAACCTGGACATCTGAGCCACCGTCGCCTGCCGGCACATCGCGCAGGTGATGCGCCGGCGTCTGCGGTTTTTTCAGGACGACGATGCGCAAAGATCCTCCACCGAGGCCGGCAGCGACGCCGGTTGCCGGCAATGCCCCGCTGCTTCCGCCCT
This sequence comes from Xanthomonas euroxanthea, assembly GCF_903989455.1. NCBI lineage: Bacteria > Pseudomonadati > Pseudomonadota > Gammaproteobacteria > Lysobacterales > Lysobacteraceae > Xanthomonas > Xanthomonas euroxanthea. The sequence continues at coordinate 7,596 of NZ_LR861803.1, forward strand.
TGCTCGGCTTCGGCATCGATGTACTGATCGCCACCGGCCTGCTGTTGTTGCTGAGCGTGGCCGGTTTCGCGCTCTGGGGCGTGTTCCGCGGCGTCAGTGCCGTGCAGGCCGCCAAGGCGCAGGGCCTGACGCCCTCCCCGACCCAGATCATGGCCACGATCGGACAACCCGGCGTGCTGGTGCAACTGCTCACCGCGCTGGTCAGCACGGCCTCGCCGGCCCTGCTGCTGTACTACTGGCGCCGCCGTGCGACCGCAGACGAACGCAGGGCTTCGCGGGCCGCCACCAGGCGTGCCTCGACCTGGGGCTGGACCGCGCTGATCGCGGTTGGCGTGTTCCTGCTCAGCAATCTGGTCAGCGTCGCGGCGTCCGCGCTGGGCATCAAGCCGGTGCCGACCAACCTGCCGTTGATGGAAGAAGCCATCAAGCAATGGCCGCTGGCGCTGGTGGTGTTTGCCGTGGCCATCGCCCCGGCGTACGAAGAACTGCTGTTCCGACGCGTGCTGTTCGGCCGCCTGCTCGCCGCCGGCCGGCCCTGGCTGGGCATCGTGCTGAGCAGCGCGATCTTTGCGCTGGTGCACGAAGTGCCCGGCGTCAGCGGCAACGGCCCGGCCGCCATCGCGCAACTGTGGCTGGTCTACGGCAGCATGGGCGCGGCGTTTGCATGGCTGTATTGGCGCACCGGCACGTTGTGGGCACCGATCGTGGCGCATGGCGTCAACAACGCCACCGCCCTGGCGGCACTGTACTTTTTTGGCCTCGGCTGAGCCGTTTGACGAAAAGTTAAGACGAGCCTGCCAAAATGCCCCCAGGGTTCAAGGGGGACTGAATGAAAGCCAGGCTGTTGATCGTTGTCGCCGTCTTTGCATTGACGGCATGTGCCACCACAACCTCGCCGACCGGCCGCCGACAGGTGGTGGGAGGCGTCACCCAGGACCAGCTCGACAAGCTTGGCGCAGAGTCCTTCGCGCAGACCAAGGCCAAGGAAAAAGTCAGCACCGACGGCAAGCAGAACGCCTACGTGCAGTGCGTGGTCAATGCGCTGGTCGCGCAGCTGCCGCCGCAGTGGCGCGAGACCCGTTGGGAAACCGCGTTGTTTGTCGATGACGAAGCCAATGCGTTTGCGCTACCCGGTGGCAAGGTCGGCGTGAACACCGGCATCTTCACCGTCGCCAAGACCCAGGATCAGCTGGCTGCCGTGCTTGGGCACGAGATCGGGCATGTGATCTCGCGCCATCATGAAGAACGCATCACCCGTCAGCTTGGTGCGCAGACCGGCCTGGGCATCATCGGCGCGCTGGCCGGTGCGGCCTATGGCGACGGTGCGGCCAGTGCCGTCAACCAGGTCGGCGGGATGACCGCCCAGACCGTGTTTCTGCTGCCGGGCTCACGGACCCAGGAGAGCGAGGCCGACGTGGTCGGCCAGCGCCTGATGGCCCAGGCCGGCTTCGATCCTGCCCAGGCGGTGACGCTGTGGCAGAACATGATGGCCGCCAGCGGCAACCGCCAGCCGCAGTGGCTGTCCACCCACCCCGACCCGGCCAATCGCATCCGCGAGTTGCAGGCAGACGTCGGTCAACTCGAACCGGTTTACCAGCAAGCGCGACAGGACGGACGCGTGCCGCGCTGCGGCTGATCGTGCAGCGCTCGCGTACCGAATGTCGCAACACAGCATGGAAACCGTTTTCGGGAACTGAGACTTTCTGCTAACTTTGCCGGCTCAGATTTTTCGTACAGCGTTTATTCCGCTTTTCGTACCGCCCGACGGCGGCTCGTCCGAGGTGAAACATGAAACTGCTCAACCGCAAGCAAGCCCTGTTGTCCCTGTTCATCGCCGCGTCGCTGGGCGGGGCTGTCGTCGCCGATGCGGTCGCGCAGTCGGATCGTTCGTCCGAGCGCGCTAGCCGCAAGTCCAAGGGCAGCGGCAAGGCCGAAGAGTTGTATCCGCAGTCCACCCGCACCGCGCCGACGATCAAGCCCTCGTCCAAGCTGGGCAGCAAGCTGCAGAAGCTGATCGAAACCTTCAACAAGGGCGAAGACTTCCCGGCCGTGCGTACCCAGGCCGATGAGATCCTGGCCAATGGCTCGGCCAACGAAGCCGACAAGGCGCTGGCGGCACAGCTGGCCGCCCAGGCGGCGTACAACATGGACGACACCGCCGCTGCCAAGACGTATCTGCAGCAGGCCATTGGCCTCAATGCGCTGGACAACAACGGCCAGTTCCAGTCGATGCTGATGCTGGCGCAGCTGCAGATGCAGGACGATCAGCAGGCCGAAGGCCTGGCAACGCTGGACAAGTATCTGGAAGAGAGCAAATCGCAGCGCCCTGAAGATCTGATCCTCAAGGGTCAGGCGCTGTACCAGGCCGAGCGCTACAAGGAAGCCATTCCGGTGCTGAAGCAGGCTATCGCCGCCTCGCCCGAGCCGAAGGACACCTGGAACCAGTTGCTGATGGCGGCCTATGCCGAAGCCGGCCAGACCGGCGAAGCGGTGGCCGCTGCCGAAGCGCTCGCCGCCAAGACGCCGAACGACAAGAAGGCCCAGCTCAACCTGGCCAGCATGTATATGCAGGCCGATCAGATGGACAAGGCTGCCGCAGTGATGGACAAGCTGCGCGCGGCCGGGCAGTTGACCGAAGAAAAGGAGTACAAGCAGTTGTATTCCATCTACGCCAACACAGAGAACAAGGAAAAGGACGTCATCGCGGTCATCAATGAAGGTATGCAAAAAGGCATCCTTAAACCCGATTATCAGACATACCTTGCGCTGGCACAGTCGTATTACTACAGCGAAGATGTGCCCAAGGCGATCGAGAATTGGCAAAAGGCCGCACCGCTTTCCAAGGACGGCGAGACCTATCTGAATCTGGCCAAGGTGCTGCATTCGGAAGGTCGCATCCCGGAGGCCAAGCAGGCCGCGCAGCAGGCAATCGCCAAGGGTGTCAAAAAACCTGATGACGCCAAGAAGATCATCAATCTGAAGTAAAAAAGAAAATAAACCCCCGAAATCGCTGTATTTTTAGTGGTTACAGGACTCGGGATTGGTATAAGCTTGGGGGTTCCTGCGGTGTCAAAGCCGTCCGAAAACCTGGGGATCATCACAGTGATCCGGGGCCCCCACTGAAAGAGCCATTGGCGCATGACGGAACAACTCGTTATCCACAGGCATGACTATGATGCCGGGAACCAGGGTCTGAGCTGGGCCCGCATTATCGGCATTGCTTTTGTAATTGCCCTGCACCTCACTGCACTGATGATGTTGCTGATCCCTGCAGTGGCGCCGAAGGCTCCGGCAGAGAAGGAGCGCACCACCATGGTCACCTTGGTGGATGCACCGCCTCCTCCTCCGCCGCCGCCGCCGCCGCCGCCGCCGGAAGACAAGCCGCCACCGCCGGTCAAGAATCTGTCGCCGCCGAAGCCGTCACCGGTTCCGCCGCCGCCGGAAGCACCGGTCGTCGATGTTCCCGAACCGCGTCCCAGCGATATCGTCACGCCGCCAAGCCCGCCGGCTCCGCCGCAACCGCCGAGTGACATCGGCGCCAGTGTCGATATCTCGTCCAAGAACATGAACCCGCCGAAGTACCCGCCGGCTGCATTCCGGGCCGGTGTCCAAGGCGAGGTCATCCTGATCGTGGATGTGGATGCAAGCGGCAACGTGACCAACGTGTCGGTCGAAAAGTCCAGCCGCAACCGCGACCTTGACCGTGCCGCGATGGACGCAGCACGCAAGTGGAAGTTCAACGCCTCCACTGTCAACGGGCAGAAAGCCGCCGGACGTGTCCGCGTCCCGGTCAACTTTGCTCTGAACTGATCCCACGGGCCGGCCACGGTCGGCCCAGGATCCTGTCTTCCTTTCGCTCCACCCTTCATCACCACACACAACAAAGGTAAGCGTCATGCTGCAGGAAATCTTTATCGCCGCCGCTGCAGGGGGCTCCAATCCGTCGGCCGGTCTTTCGCAGATGGGCTTTGAGCATCTGATGACCGAAATGACCTCCAGCCCCGGCGATTTCGCCGTGTCCTGGGTCGTCCTGATCACGTTGATTGCCATGTCCGCTTCATCTTGGTACTGGACTGTCATCAACATCTTCCGCGCCACCCGTCTGAAGAGCGCGGCTGACCGTGTCACCACCGCGTTCTGGGATGCCCCGAATGCGCAGGACGCCATCCGCGCCATGGAAGAGCAGCCGGCGTCCGAGCCGTTCTCGAAGATCGCGCTGGACGCAGCCCAGGCCGCTGCTCACCACCAGCGTGCTGAAGGCACCAGCGTCGGTGGTCTAGGCGAGAGCCTGAGCCGTTCCGAGTTCGTCGACCGCGCCCTGCGTCAGGCCGTGACCCGCGAAAGCACCAAGCTGCAGTCCGGCATGACCCTGCTGGCCACCGTCGGTGCGACCGCGCCGTTCGTCGGTCTGCTCGGTACCGTGTGGGGCATCTACGGCGCGCTGATCAAGATCGGTGCAACCGGCTCTGGCTCCATTGAGGTAGTGGCCGGCCCGGTGGGTGAAGCGCTGATCATGACCGCGATCGGTCTGTTCGTCGCCATCCCGGCCGTGTTCGCGTTCAACTTCTTCTCCAAGGTCAACAGCTCGGTGATCGCCAAGTTCGATACCTTTGCCCACGATTTGCACGACTTCTTCGCCACTGGTTCGCGCGTTCGCTAATCCGTAGTAAAGAACGACCTCGCAACGATTTAGACGGAGCCCGTTATGGCCTTCAGTAGTGGAAACAGCGGTGGCCCGATGGCCGACATCAATGTGACGCCCCTTGTGGACGTGATGTTGGTGCTGCTGATCATCTTCATCATCACCGCACCGCTGATGTCCCATAAGGTCAAGGTGGATCTGCCGCACGCTAACTTGAACAAGGAAGAGGAAGCAACAAAGCGCTCTGATCCAATCACCTTGGCGGTTAAAGAAAACGGCGATCTGTTCTGGAACGATCAAGCAATTTCAAAAGAGGCCTTGGAGTCGCGCCTGTCCACTGCCGCACAGCAGACGCCGCAGCCGCCGCTCAATTTGCGTGGCGACCGCACGACCAAAATGCGTACGATCAACGAGATCACCAAGATCGCGCAGGGTCAGGGCATGCTCGACATCGGCTTCGTCGCGACCAAAGAGAAGGGGCAGTAAGCCATGGCATTCAGTACCGGTGGAAACCGTGGCCCGATGGCCGACATCAATGTCACGCCCCTGGTGGACGTGATGTTGGTGCTGCTCATCATCTTCATCGTCACTGCGCCGATCATGACCTATCCGATCGCCGTGGATCTGCCGCAGCGGGTACTCAACCCGCCACCGCAGACAACCGAACCGCCGCCGCCGATCGAGTTGCGGATCGACGCGAGCAACCAGGTGTTCTGGAACAACAGTCCAGTGCAGGTGGATCAGCTGCAGCAGAGGATGGAAGAAGTGATCGCCAGCGATCCGACCAATCAGCCGGAACTACGCATCGATGCGAACCAGGACGCGGAGTACGAGGTGATGGCCAAAGTCCTGGCTGCGGCAAAGAACTCGCAGATGAAGAAAATCGGCTTCATGCAGTAAGATTTCGCAAGACCGCACCACCACAGTCATGACGCGACTGCAGACGCCACCGGAAACGGTGGCGTTTTTATGCATGATCCACTCCCGGAGTGACGCTTCGGCTCGCTAGATAAACGCTGCTTCCCTGCAGTCGTCCTGCCCCGGCCTGTCGCTGCGCCCGACCAGGTGTATGCTCGATCGTGCAGCACCCACGGTCACAGCACGGGAGGCAGTCATGGCTTTCAGTACGGCCGGCAATCGGGAACCGCTGGCGGAGATCAATGTCACGCCGCTGGTGGATGTCATGTTGGTGTTGTTGATCATCGTCACCGTGCCGATGCTGACGCGAGCAATCACGGTGAATCTGCAGCAGCGTAGCGACTTACCGCAGCGACAGTTGGAGCCGCCTGCACCGCTCGCATTTGTGTGGGTGCTGGTGGCAAGGTGTTCTGGAATGCCAGCCTGGCGACACTGCAGAAGTTGCAGCTGCGGTTGACCGAGCAGATGCACGAAACAGCTGGAAATCAGCCGGAACTACGGATCGCCGTCAGTGCCGATGCGGAGTACGCGGTGATGGCCAAGTTGTTGGTTGAGGAAAAAAAATGCGCAGACCGATCGCATTAGTTTTGTGTAGTAACTAATGGAGTTAATAATGCATCGGGGCAGTGAAAATTTGCTTCGGTGGAAATAATGATCTTTACAGCGTTCAGCGCTTTAAATTAACAAAAAACGTAGCAAGCTGTCGTCAGGCGCGCGTAGAAGGTGGGCAGGAATCGAACGCGCGGGAATCCAGAGGTCAATGCGATTTCGACCTCAAACCGCGCCCAGTATTGCGGTCAGCACCGTCGTTCTTGATACACGTGCTTGTTAGCCTGAGTATCTCAAGTGCCAACCGATGCGCTGCGCAGTATCATCAGATACGAACGCACGCTCGCATCCAACCCTTGATACAAAGCCTCGCCGATCAGCGCGTGGCCGATTGACACTTCAAGCACGCCGGGGACAGCGTTCAGAAAGTCGGCAAGGTTGTCCTGCGACAGATCATGACCGGCATTGACGCCAAGACCTGCCGCGGCTGCGCGTCGTGCAGCGTCGGAAAACAGCTTGAATGCAGCATTCGGCTGGCCGCTCAGATGCGCCTGCGCATAGGGGCCGGTGTACAACTCGATACGGTCTGCACCCAGTACCGCCGCTTGCGCAATATCGGGATTGCCTGCATCGACAAACAGGCTGACGCGCGCACCGACTGCCTTGAACGAGGCAATCAGCGCGGCGAGTTGGGTGGTGTCCTGCGCAAAATCGAACCCGTGGTCGGACGTCAGTTGTCCATCGCCATCCGGTACCAGGGTGACCTGCTCGGGCCGCGTGGCACGACATAACGCCAGCAGACCCGGATAACCGTCGCGCGGTGGCGCAAACGGATTGCCTTCGATATTGAATTCGACGCCGTGCTCGCGCGTCAGCGCGCTCAGTGCCAGCACATCATCGGCGCGGATATGCCGCTGGTCCGGGCGCGGGTGCACGGTGATACCGTGCGCGCCGGCGGCAATGCAGGTGCGGGCGGCCTGCACCACATCCGGGTCGTGGCCGCCGCGCGAATTGCGCAATACCGCGATCTTGTTGACGTTGACGCTGAGCTGGGTGGTCACTGCGTCGGTCTCAGGCCTGCGGCTCGCCATCACGGGTGGCGTTGAGTGCGGCGGCCTTGCGGGCTTCGGCGATCTCGCGCAGGCGGCGCAGCTCGGCCGGGTCGATCAGGCTGCTGGTGTCGCGCTGGGCATCGCCCATGCGCGAGGCGAACCAACCGCGCGTCCACAGCAACAGCAACAGCAGTGCCACCAGCAGCGAGGCCACCAGCAACCACACGTGCGGCGTGCTGAAGGCCAGCACCAGCGCACCCAATGCCATAAGCAGAAACAGCCAGTGCATGACGAGCTCCCCGATCAGTGGCGGCAGTGTAGCGCCGCGCCAGGCATGGTTCCACGTGGGCGCGGGGGTGCGGGTCACAGCAGCGGGGACAGCAGCCGTGCGCAGGCTTCGGGCAGCCGCGAGCGCCACAATGGCCGGTGGCGGACAAAGCGCACTTCCTGCGCGTGCTGCAGGTCGGCGTCGATCAAACCGGCCAGTTCGGCCGCGACCGCCTGGTCGCGGAACAGCATCGACAGCTCGAAGTTCAGGCGAAAGCTGCGGCTGTCGAAATTGGCGCTGCCGACGATGCAGACGTCGTCGTCGGCCAGCAGCGCCTTGGTGTGCAGCATGCGTGGGCCATATTCGTAGATGCGCACGCCGGCCTCGAGCAGCTCGTCGAAATACGAACGCGCCGCGTAGGTGACCAGACGCGAGTCGCTGACGCGCGGCACCAGCAGGCGCACGTCCAGCCCGCCCAATGCGGCCGAGGTCAGCGCCATACGCGCGGCCTCGCCGGGGACGAAGTACGGCGTGACCAGCCAGACCCGATGCCGGGCTTCGTGAATGGCAGCGACCATCAGCCGGTGGATGGACTCCCACGAGGAATCCGGCCCGGAGATCAGCACCTGCGCGTCGACATCGCCCTGCGCGCGGCTTGGCACGTCCTCGGGCCAGAGCTGCTGGCCGTGGAAGGCGGCGCGGCCCTGCCCGGTGGCGTAGAGCCAGTCCTCCAGGAACACCAGCTGCAGGCTGCGCACCACGTGGCCCTGCAGGCGCACGTGCAGGTCGCGATAGGCATCGCTGCGGACCTGCTCGTTCTCTTCGTCGGTGACGTTGATGCCGCCGGTGAAGCCGATCCTGCCGTCGACCACGACCACCTTGCGGTGGGTACGCAGGTTCAGCCACGGCCGCTTGAACGGCTTGAGCAACTGGGACGGATGGAACCAGGCGGTCTCCACGCCGGCCGCACGCAGCGTCCGCAAGCTGCGCCGGGTCATCGCCGACGAGCCCACCGCATCCATCAGCAGGCGCACCTTGACGCCGGCGCGTGCGCGCTCCATCAGCGCATCGCAGATCGCGGTGCCGCTGTGGTCGGGCTGGAAGATGTAGTACTCCAGATGGATGTGGTCGCGCGCGCCGCGGATGGCCTCGATGATGGCCGCATAGGTGGCCGCGCCATCCACCAGCCAGTGCACCTCGGTGGCGCTGCTGGGGGCCAGGCCGGTGGTGGACTGGGCGATCTTGGCCAGCTCGGTGCAGTCTGCGTCCGGCGGGCAGACGCTGCTATAGCTCTCCATGCCCGAGCGCGAGCGGCCGCGCCGCAGCCGCTGGCGTTTGACCTTCTGCGGGCCGAGCCAGTAGTAGATCAGCAGGCCCAGGTACGGCAGCGCGGCCAGCGACAGCACCCAGCTGAGCGTGGCCACCGGCTCGCGCTTCTGCAGCACGATCCAGCTGGCGATCCACAGCAGGTACAGCACATAGGCGGCCAGGAGTAGCGCTTCGAGGTGGGGAACGGTGGCCAGCCGATCCCACGCGCCCTGTACGGATGCGAGCATGCGCGGATTCTACGGGCCGCACGCGCCGCTGCGATGACCGGGCGACCAACACGATCGCCGCGCCGGGCCTGAAAGCTTCATCGTGGCGCTGCGCGTGGTCGCATTGCCTGAGACCTGCCGGCCGTACGATGACGCGATGGCAACTGCGATCAAGGGCCGCGGTGCGACCGGCCACCTCCCCGGACGCTTCGAAACCACCACCCAGCAGGCAGTGGACGATGGCTGGTACGCCGACGACAGCGAGGAGTTCGCCGCGCCGGCGTTACGCACGCAGGTCACCGAGGAAACCGCGCGCAGCATCATCAGCCGCAATCAATCGCCGGACATCGGCTTCTCGCAATCGGTCAATCCTTACCGTGGCTGCGAGCATGGCTGCAGTTACTGCTTTGCGCGGCCCTCGCATGCCTATCTCAACCTGTCGCCCGGGCTGGATTTCGAGACCAAGCTGTTCGCCAAGACCAATGCACCGGAGCTGCTGCGGCGCGAACTGTCGCGCCCGGGCTATGTGCCCAGCCCGATCGCGCTGGGCATCAACACCGATGCGTATCAGCCGATCGAGCGCAAACGCGCACTGACGCGGCGCCTGATCGAGGTGCTGTGGGAGACCCGGCACCCGTTCACGCTGATCACCAAGAATGCGTTGGTCACGCGCGATCTGGATCTGCTCGCACCGCTGGCACGCGAGGGCCTGGTCAACGTGCATTTTTCGGTGACCACGCTGGACCCGCATCTGTCGGCCAGGCTGGAACCGCGTGCGTCCGCACCGCACGCCCGCCTGCGCGCAATGCGGGCACTGCACGAGGCCGGCGTGCCGGTCGGGGTGATGGCCGCGCCGGTGATCCCGTGGATCAACGACCATGAGCTGGAGGCGATCCTGCAGGCCGCGTCCGATGCCGGCGCGCACAGTGCCGGCTACGTGCTGCTGCGGCTGCCACACGAAGTGGCGCCGCTGTTCCGCGACTGGTTGCAGACCCATCACCCGCAACGCGCCGCGCACGTGATGAGCACAATCCAGCAATTGCGCGGCGGCAAGGACTACGACAGCGCCTTCGGCGCACGCATGCGCGGCCAAGGCGTGTACGCGGAGTTGCTGGCACGCCGCTTCGCCCTGGCCCACCGCCGCAGCGGTTTCGACGCCCGCGCCATGCCGGCGTTGGACACCGGCAAGTTCCGGCGCCCTGCTCCACCGGCCAAGCCGGTACCGCAATCGCCGCAGGGCAGTCTGTTCTAGCGGCGGGAAGTCGGGAATGGAGAATCGGGAATCGGAACAGCAAGAGCCGCGCTGTTGCGAATTGCTGTTGCCGTTGCGATTCCCTACTCCCGATTCCCTATTCCCCGCCGTACAAGGCGCTTGCCGACTGGAACAGGATCCAGCTGGTGGCAATGAACTTGTCGCCGCCGACCGGGCGGTTGCCGCGGTGGGTGTGGGTGAAGGCGGTGGGGGCGATCAGCAGGCTGCCGGTGCGCGGGCGGGCCTTGCGCTGCTGGAACAGGAATTCGGTTTCGCCCTGTTCGAACTCCTCGTTGAGGTACAGCGTCCACAGCAGATGGCGGTGCAGCGTGTCGGCGCTGGCATCGCGTGGATACAGTTCGCAATGCCAGTACGGATAGCCGCCCTGGTCGGCGGTGTACCACTGCAGGTTGATCGCGCCCGGGCGCAGGCAGGTGCGGGCCAGGTCGCCCAACGCCTGGTCGCTCATCTGCACGATGTCCTCGGCCACCAGCCGGTGCGGGCTGCCGTCGGCGGTGGTGACCTGTAGCATCAGCGGTGAAATCAGGGCTTGTGGATACTGCCGCAGGTAGGTCAGCACGCCTTCGAACACGGCCTGTTGCAGGCGGTTTTCCACCGCAGCCCATTCGGCCACGCCGCTGATGCGCAGGTCGCGGCTGTGCTTGAGTTCGGGAAACACGCCGCTGCCCACGCGCCCCGGTTGCAGCTGCTGGCTGGCGCGCATGCGCTGCACGATGGCGGCGCAATCCCCGCGCGAGACGGCGTCGTCGGTGATCTGGATGAAGTCGGGTTGGTCCATGCGCACGACCATAGCAATCCACGCTGCCGCCTGCACGGCGCGCCCGGCGGCGTAGACGGCCTCGGTCAACGCATTGCCATGAGGCATCGCCACTGCATGGCTCGGCGTTGCGTCGCCCAGAACGACGGTGCCTCGGCCCGCCTATGCACGCCATGCCAGCCAGTACGCCGCTGCCATGGCGCTGGGGGAACGTGCGCAGCCGCACTCAGCCGCCGGCCTGCAACGCAGGTGGCGGCGTGCGCAAGGCAGTAACGAAAAAACCCCGCCGAAGCGGGGTTTTTCGTTACACGCGTGGTGCTACGACGATCAGAACTTGTAGTTGACCGAAGCGGCCAGCACGTCGCCCTTCACCTTGTAGCTGCCCGCCAGACGGTCGCCGGTGGCGCTGACGGTGTCGCTGGTCGGGTCGCTGGTGAACAGATGGGTGTAACCGAAGTTGTATTCGGCCTGCTGCGACGGACGCCAGCTCAGACCCAGCGAGACCCACTTGCGGCTCGCATCCGGCACGCGCACGTCGCGGTGCTCGGCGGTGGTCGGGGTCTGGTCGTAGGCCAGGCCGCCACGCAGGGTCAGCGTCTCGCTCATGCGGTAGTCGGCACCGATCGAGGCGAAGGTGGTGTCGCGGTAGGAGAAGTCCAGCACGGTGTTGGGCTGGTTGGAGGCGAAGTCCAGCGTGACCTGGTCGAACTTGCTCCAGGCGGTGCGCGTGACGTCGGCCATGATCGACCACTGCTCGTTCACGTTGTGGGTGAAGCTGGCCGTGGCACTGGCCGGCAACTTCACGGTTGCACGGCCGCTGGTGTCGATGAAGGTGCCTGGTGCTGCATTTGCGAAGACCGCAGCGGCGCCGCCGGGCATGGTGAAATCGACGTCCGCACCGGTGATCTTGTGCTCCACTTCCGAGCGGTAACTGAAACCGATGTGGGTGTTCTCATCGATACTGAACAGGCCGCCGAGGGTGAAGCCCACTTCGGTGCTGTGGCCCTTCATCTTCAGCGCGCCATCGGCATTGCCCGGTGCGAAACCCGGCACCCGCGAACGCGCCAGGATCGAACCGGCGTCCACGGCGTTGCGCAGTTCGATATCCAGGCGCTCGGCGAACACCGACGCACCGAAGGACACGTACGGGTTCACGTCGTAGGAGAACGCGACGTTGAAATCGATCGCCTGCAGCTCGGTCTTGGTGCCGTGGTAACGGCCGACCCAGTTGCTGTCGTATTCGGTCTTGAAGCCGAACGGCACGGTCAGCGAGGTGCCCAGGTGCATGTTGTCGTTCTCGCCGAACGGCACATGGAAGTACATCGCCGGGACCGGCGCGATCATGCCGGCATCGCCGCCATTGCCGCCGGAGACCGGGGCGCCATTGGCGTAGGTGGCGGTGTCGGGCTGGAACTTGGCCGAGAAGCTGATGGCGCTGACGTCGGCCTGGAACAGGCGACCGTCCAGCTGGCGCATGCCGGCCGGGTTGTTGGCGATGATCGAGGCATCGTCCGGGGCGCTGCCGGAACCTGCGAAGGCGCGGCCAAGACCCTTGGCGCTGTTTTCCTTCAGCTGGAAGGCGGCGCCGTGGGCCTGGCCAACGGCCAGTACGCCGGCGATACCGACGGCCAACAGGGTGGCGCGGCTGAGAGTGGAAGCGGTAGACATAAGATGGTGCTCTCCGGATAAAGACTGCAGTGGTCGGTACAGCGCCCGCGCCCAGCGCCAAGTGGCTGCTGGAGCGCGCCGGAGACCCCCCCCCGACATACGACGCCGTACGCAGTATACCCACGACAATTAACCGAACAATAACGAAGCCCGTATTGATCGGCCGGACAGGTTAGGGGTGGGTTCAGGAGCGTGAACCCGCTAGAGTGCCACTCCGATGTTCGTCTCCCTCCCCTCCCGCAAGAAACCCACCCCGCGCTGGGCGGTGCCGTTGCTGTTCGCCACCGTCTGGCTGGCCTATCTGTGGTCGATCAGCCGGCCCGGTGAGGCGCGCAATACGCTGTGGCTGGACTGGGGCGCGCTGTCCAGTGGCGTGTCCAACCTGGGCGACTGGTGGGCGACGCTGCGCGACGGCAGCGTGCTGCGGCTGTTCACCGCGCTGTTCCTGCATGCCGACTGGTCGCACCTGCTCGGCAACCTGGTGTTTCTGCTGATCTTCGGGCTGCCGGCCGAGCGCATTCTCGGGCCATGGCGCCTGTTGTTGCTGTTCCTGGTCGGCGGCGCGGCCTCCAACCTGGCGGCGATCTTCGCGATCGGCACGCCGGACCGGGTGATCATCGGTGCCTCCGGCGCGGTGTCGGCATTGATCGGCACCTATCTGGCGCTGTTTCCCGGCGCCAAGCTGGGCGTGGTGCTGCCGCTGGGGGTGTTTCTGGAATTCATCCGCGTGCCGGCGCCGTTGCTGATCGGCGCCTGGGCGCTGCTGCAGGTGGTGTTCGCCTACATCGGCCCGGCCTTCGGCATGGTGGCGTGGTCGGCGCATATCGCCGGGTTCGTGTTCGGCATCGTCTACGGGCTGTACGTGCGCGCGGCGATCGCGCGGCGGCTGCGCAAGCGCCACGGCTTCTAGCGCGGCGCCAACGGGGCAAGGCCCCCCGGGCGCAGTGATGCGCGGCCGCGCGCTGCGTAGTGGCGCCTATAATCGCCGCATGTCCAAGCCTCTGTACAAAGTCACCTTCCTCAATCACGGCAAGGTCTACGAGCTCTACGCCCGCCAGGTCACCGGCAGCCATCTGTGGGGATTCAACCAGATCGGCGAGCTGGTGTTCGACGTGCACGACGGACTGGTGGTCGATCCCACCGAAGAGCGCCTGCGCGAAGAGTTCGGCAACACCAAGACGCTGCACCTGCCGATGCAGAGCATCGTGCGCATCGAGGAAGTCGAGAAGAAGGGCCAGTCGGTGATCCGCGACGCCACCACCGGCGACAAGGTGGTCACGCCGTTCCCGTTGCCGACCAAGCCGCGCTGATGCGCATCCTGGTGCCCGACGATTACCAGGGCGCCGTGCGTCACCTGCCCTGCCTGCAGCGCCTGCACGGCCACGATGTGCAGGTGCTGGGCGCACTGGCCACCGATCCCAACGAATGGGCCGAGCGGCTGGTCGAAGCCGATGCGCTGGTGCTGATCCGCGAGCGCACCCGCGTGGACGCCACGCTGTTGCGGCGGCTGCCGCGCCTGAAGTTGATCAGCCAGACCGGCCGCATCGGCGCGCACGTGGACGTGGCCGCGTGCACCGAGTTCGGGGTGGCGGTGGCCGAAGGCGTCGGCTCGCCGGTGGCGCCGGCCGAACTGACCTGGGCCCTGATCCTGTCGGCCAGCCGGCGCCTGAGCGAGTACCAGCGCGCGCTGCACCAGGGCCGCTGGCAGGCGCTGGGCGATCCCGGCCTGGGACGCGGAGTGCACGGGCGCACCCTGGGCATCTGGAGTTATGGGCGGATCGGCCAGCGCGTGGCCGGCTTCGGGCGTGCGTTCGGCATGCAGGTGCTGGTCTGGGGCGGCGACGCCTCGTGCGCACAGGCCGCGCGCGACGGCTTCGCCATCGCCGGCAGCCGCGAGGAACTGTTCGAACGCAGCGATGTGCTGTCGCTGCATCGGCGCCTGACCGCGCAAACCCGCCACCAGGTCGGTGCGCAGGATCTGGCGCGGATGCGCCCGGATGCGTTGCTGGTCAACACCAGCCGCGCCGAGCTGATCGCGCCCGGCGCCTTGCTGGCCGCGCTGGATGCGGGCCGGCCGGCACAGGCGGCGGTGGATGTGTTCGAGCGCGAACCGGTGCTGGATGCACGTGATCCGTTGCTGCAACACCCGCGCGTGCTGGCGACGCCGCATCTGGGCTATGTGGAAAGCGACAGCTATGCGCTGTACTTCGAGGCGGCGTTCGACAACGTGCTGGCCTTTGCCGCCGGTGCGCCGCGCAATCTGGTCAATCCCGAGGCGCTGGCGGTAGCGCGGTAACGCTGGTTTGACGTGGTGATCGCGTGTTCGGGAAGGCTTGTCGCGACCGGGGTCGCTCCTACAAAAGCATTGGCGCTCGATAGTGCCTCGCTGCGGCAGGGCCCAGGGGCGAGGTCAAACACGCCAGCGCTGGGCGGTTGGGTTATCGAGAGAGCCATGCAGCAAGCGTGCAGGGCCGCGCGTATCGATCGCGCCGGGCGCGCAGCGGGTGATGCACCCGCTGCGCTGTAGCCGGATTACTTGACCGGTTCGGCCGGCTTGGGCTTGTCCGCAGGCGCAGCCGGTTGGGTCGGTTCGGCCGGCTTGGCCGGCTTGGCCTTTTCCGCCGGTTCGCTCGGCTTGTCGGCAGGCTTGGGCTTGTCGGCCGCTGCCGGGCGCGCGGCAGGCGGCTTGGGGTCGGCCGCAGGCTTGGCAGCCTTGGCCTTCTGCGCTGCCTGCGCCTTGGCCTTGAGCGCGGCTTGCGCCTTGGCGGCCGAGCCGGGCTGCTTGAGCTCGGCCAGCGCGGCGGCGATCGGGCCATCGCCCGGCAAGACGTCGCCGGCGCTGTAGCCCTCCTCGCCTTCGGCATCGCCACGCAGATGGCCCGGCAGCGTGGCTTCGCTGAAGTCGGTCAGGCTGGCCGGCACATCGGCGTCGCCCGGTTGCGGTTCCGGGGTGAGCAGCACTTCCGGCACGATGCCGCTGGCCTGGATCGACTTGCCGCTGGGCGTGTAATAGCGCGCGGTGGTCAGCTTGACCGAGTCGCCGTTGTCCAGCGGCAGCACGGTCTGCACCGAGCCCTTGCCGAAGGTGCGGCTGCCGATGATGCGCGCGCGCTGGTTGTCGCGCAGCGCTCCGGCCAGCACTTCCGACGCGCTGGCCGAGCCGGCGTCCACCAGCACCACCACCGGTGCGCCGCCGAGCAAATCGCCTGGGGTGGCATCGAACTTGGCATCGCTGATGGAGATGCGCCCGCGCGTGCTGACGATGTTGCCCTTGTCGAGCAGATCGTCGGCCACCTGCACCGCCGAGGTCAGCAGGCCGCCGGGGTTGCTGCGCAGGTCCAGCACCAGGCCGCGCAACTTGCCGCCGGCCTGCAGCTGCTTGAGGTTCTTCTGGAAATCGGCACCGGTGTCGGCCTGGAAGGTGCTGATGCGGATGTAGCCATAGCCCGGTTCCAGCAGCTTGCTGCGCACGCTGGCCACGCGGATGGTCTCGCGCTGCAGGGTGACGTCGAACGGCTTGGGCGCCTTGTCGCGCACGATGGTCAGCACGACCTTGCTGCCGGATTCGCCACGCAGCGGTTCCATCGCCTTGCTGGCGTCGATCGGCTTGCCGTCGATGGCCACGATGACGTCGCCGGCGCGGATGCCGGCACGCGCGGCCGGGGTGTCGTCGATCGGCGCAATCACCTTGAGCGTGTTGTCCTGCTGCTGCAGCAATTCCACGCCGATGCCGTCGTAGGCGCCGGTGGCCTGCTCGTCGAAGGCTTCGGCATCTTCCTTGTCGAAATAGGTGCTGTGCGGGTCCAGGTCCGAGAGCAGGCCGCGCACCGCCGCGTGCATCAGCTTCTTGTCTTCGACCGGGTCGACGTAGGCCTGCTTGACCGCGTTGTACACCGCCACGAAGCGGCGGATCTCGTCCAGCGGCACCTTGGACACGGCGGCTTCGTTGGCTTCCGGATCGTCCGCAGTGGCCTGGGCGGCGGCGGGACTGGCTTTCTGCGCCCAACCGGGTGAGGCGAACAACGCCAGCGACAGGGCAACGGACAGGACGGCTACGCGCATGAAGCACTCCGACAAAGAGATAAGACGCCCCGCAACGGAGCGGCCTGGATTATGCGCGAAGCGGCGGTAAATCCGCGTTGACTCGGCAGGGCCGGGTCGGGCCACGGTCATGCACCGGCGCGCGCGTGGCCTGGGTGGGGCTCAGCGGCGCTGCAACCAGCTCGACGGATCCACCGGCTGCCCGTTGCGCCGCAGTTCGAAGTACAGCGCGGGCACGCCCTGCCCGCCCGAGCTGCCGACCTTGGCCACCGCCTCGCCGCGCTTGATCGACGCGCCGGCGTCGCGCAACAGCGTGTCGTTGTGCGCGTACAGGCTCATGTAGCCGTTGCCGTGGTCCACGATCAGGATCATGCCGTAGCCGGTCATCCAGTCGGAGAACACCACCGTGCCATCGGCCACCGCGGTGACGGTGCTGCCCTTGGGCGCGCCGATCAGCACACCCTTGCTGGTATGGCCGTCCGGCAAGGGGGCATTGAAGCGCGCCAGCAGGTTGCCCGACACCGGCCAGCTCAGGCCGCCGACCTTGGGTGCCGGCGCGCTGGCGATGACCTTGGGCGGGGTCTTGCCGGGACGCTCGGGGCGCTCCGTATTGCCGCGCTTCGCCTGCGCGGCGGCTTCGGCGGCGGCGCGCTTGGCGGCGGCGCGCCGTTCGGCCTCGGCCTTGGCGGCGGCCGCGCGCAGATTGGCGAGCAGCTGCTCCAGCGACCTGGCGTCCTGGCCCAGGGCTTTTTCGCGTTCGGCGCGTTGTTTGTAGCGGTCGTCCAGCTGCGCGACGGTCGCTGCCTGTTGCGAGCGATCCTTCTGCAGCAACGCGGCCTGCGCCTTTTGCTGCGCACGCGCCGCATCCAGCGCCTGGCGCCGGCTGGCGATGTCCTGTTCCACCTTGGCCAGCGCATCCAGCTGCGTGGTCAACGCCTGGATGCGCTGCGCACGTGCGTTCTGTACATAGCGGTGATCGGCCAGCATGCGCGTGGCATCGCCGACGGTGTCCTGCGACAACAGCACCTTCAACGGCGCGTTGCGGCCGACCTGGTCGGCGGCGCGCAACAACGCGGCCAGCTGCACGCGCTGGTTCTGCAGGCCGCGCTGCAACTGCGCACGGTCCTGCTGCAGCTTGCCCAGATGCTGTTCCTGCTCGCGCATCGCCGATTCGGTCTCGCTCAATGCACGCGAGGTCCTGGCCACCTTCTCATCGGCCTGGCGCAACTGCTGGGCGGCATTGCCGCGCTTGCCTTCCAGCGCGCGGCGGTCAGCGCTGATGGTCTTGAGTTCCTCGCGCAGCTGCTGCAATTTGCGCTCGGCCTCGCGCTGGCTCTGCGCGCCCGCCCCGGTGCTGCCCAGCAGCGCACAGGCCAGCACGGTCACCGCCAGCCACGCGCGTGGGCGGCCGGTGGCGGGGGCAAGCGGCAGGCGCGATCGCGGTGCGGGCGACAGGGGCAACGAAAGGTCCAATGACTTCAGGCAGGTGCGCGATTGTAGCCAAGCATGGTGTGATCGCCGCCACGCCCAAGACAGCCGCCGCCGCGCAAGGTTCAGCATGAAAGCCCAGCATCTCGTTCTGGCGTTGTCCCTGGTCTGCGCAAGTGCCTGGGCCGACGAGGACATCAGCAAGGTCAACGGCCGCATCAGCGCCGAGGCCGGCAAGGTCTATGGCGGGCTGGATACGGTCAACGGTTCCATCGAGATCGGCGCCGGCGCGCAGACCCGTAGCGTGGAAACGGTCAACGGCAGCATCCAGATCGGCGACAACGCCCGTACCGGCGATGTCTCTACGGTCAATGGCGCGATCACGCTGGGCCAGAAGGTGGTGGTGTCCGGCGGGCTGGAGACAGTCAACGGCAGCGTGCTGGTGGAACGCGGCAGCCGGATCAGCGGCGGCGTGGAAACGGTCAATGGCAGTATCGGCCTGGTGGAAACCGAGCTCGGCAAGGGCATCGAGACCGTCAACGGTGACATCACCGTCGGGGTGCGCTCGCATGTGCGTGGCGGGATCGAGGTCACCAAGCCGAACTTCAGCTTCTCGTTCAAGCCTGCGCGCAAGCCGCGGGTGGTGATCGGCCCGGATGCGGTGGTCGATGGCCCGCTGGAGTTCGAGCGCGAGGTCAGCCTGTACGTGCACCGCACCGCGAAGATCGGCGCAGTGACCGGCGCCACCGCGCGCAGCTTCGACAGCGACGTGGCACCCAGGGACTGACGCCCCGACCACGGGGCCAGCGCCTAGAATCGGGGGACCTTCGCCGCACGAGGAGTCCCGATGCCCCGCAAGATCCTGTTGTGCCTGGCCGCGACGCTGGCCCTGGCCGGCTGCAAGCGTGAACCCGCCGATGCGCCGAGCGCACCCGCCGCGCAGGTGCCGGCCGACAGCGCGCCCAGCGCCCCGGTCAGTCGCCACGCCTTCTCGCCGGAGCTGACGCCCGGCGACTTTGCCGAGCTGGTCAAGACGCTGGCCTCGGACGACTTCGAAGGGCGCGGCCCCGGGACCCCCGGCGAAGAGAAGACCGTCACCTACATCCGCGACCAGATGCAGCGCATCGGCCTGCAGCCGGGCAACGGCGACAGCTGGTTCCAGGACGTGCCGATGGTGGAAACCACCGCCGATGCGGCCACCGCGCCGACCCTGCGCAGCGGCGAGCAGACCCGTACCCTGGCCTTCGGCAGCGACATCGTGGTCGGTACGCGTACCGGCCAGGCCGAGGTCAAGCTGGACAACAGCGAGCTGGTGTTCGTCGGCTACGGTGTGGATGCGCCCGAACAGCAGTGGAACGATTACGCCGGCCAGGACTGGAAAGGCAAGACGGTGGTGATGTTCGTCAACGACCCGGGCTTCCAGACCGGCGATGCCACGCTGTTCGACGGCAAGCGCATGACCTATTACGGGCGCTGGACCTACAAGTTCGAAGAGGCCGCCCGCAAGGGCGCGGCCGCTGCGCTGATCGTGCACGACACCCCGGGCGCCAGCTACGGCTGGGACGTGGTGAAGAACTCCTGGGCCGGCCCGCAATACGACCTGCCGGCCAAGGACGATCCCGATCCGCGCCTGCCGGTGCAGGGCTGGATCAGCGCCGAGACCGCCAAGCAGCTGTTCGCCAATGCCGGGCTGGACCTGGCGCAGGCCTACAAGGACGCCAGCAAGCGTGGCTTCAAGCCGGTGCCGTTGAAGGCCAGCTGGTCGGTGGACCTGAAGAGCAGCATCGCCGAAAAGACTTCGCGCAACGTGGTCGGCGTGTTGCCGGGCACCAGCCACGCCGACGAGGCGGTGCTGTACATGGCGCACTGGGACCACCTGGGCAAGCATCCGGGCGAAAGTGGCGACAACATCTACAACGGCGCGGTGGACAACGCCACCGGCGTGGCCGGCATTCTCGAAATTGCCGACGCGTTCGCGCATCAGGATCCCAAGCCGGCGCGCTCGGTGGTGTTCGTGGCGGTGACGCTGGAGGAATCGGGCCTGCTCGGTTCCAAGTACTACGTAGCCAACCCGAGCTTTCCACTGGACAAGATCGCGGCGGTGATCAACCTGGACGCGATGTCGGTGGCCGGGCGCGCACGCGATGTCACCGTGGTGGGCATGGGCAGTTCGGAGCTGGAAGACATCCTCAAGCCGATTGCCGCGATGCAGGGCCGCACTCTGCATGCCGAGGCCACGCCGCAAAGCGGCTCGTATTTCCGCTCGGATCACTTCAACTTCGCCAAGGCCGGCGTGCCGGCGCTGTATGCCGATGGCGGCGAAGACCTGCGCGAGGGCGGCACCGCGGCCGGGCGCGCGGCCGCCGAGGACTACGGACGCAATCGCTATCACGCCCCTGGCGACGAATACGATGCGGCCACCTGGAAGCTCGATGGCACCATCGAAGACCTGCAGGCGGTGTATGGCGTGGGCAAGGAGGTGGCCGCCGGGCAGCGCTGGCCCAACTGGTATGCCGGCAACCCGTTCAAGGCGGCGCGCGATCGCATGATGGCCGGCAAGCCCGCTACGGGCGAGGCGCCCGATACCGGAAAAGACGCCGGCGAAGAGGGCAAAAAGGCAGCACCGACGCGTTGACCGGTGCCGGGACGGCACGCGTCATGCAGCCGGTGCATGGCGGGGTGATGCGGTCTGCAAGGACAGCAGCAGTGCGTCCGCGCATCGATCAGACGCGCATCGATCAAAAACGCAAAGGGCCTCCTGGTGGAGGCCCTTTGCGTCGGGTGCGTCCTGGTCGTGACGGTTGCGGACCAGATCGCGCTTGTTGCCGATGCAGCACGGTCGCGATAGTGCTGCGATGAATAATGCATCGATGCACTACGCGATGCCTTTAGCCGTGCTGCCGGCCACGCGCTGCCATCAAGCCAGCGGCATCATCTACGCCACCGGCTTCGGGCGTCCCGGTCAGTCGTTGTCCACGCTGACCACGTGCCCGTCTTCCGGATCGACATGCAGCTCGACCTTCTGCCCGCCACGCTCGGCATCGGCGCTCCACAAGCCGTCTTCGAACTTGAGGTCGTGCACGTTGGAATAGCCGCCGGTCGACAGCGCGGCGCGGATATCGGCCTCGCTCAGCTTGGAGGTGGTCTGGTCGCCATAGACGCGGCCGGTGACCGGATCGATGCGGACGTCCACGTCCTTGCCGTCGCCGCTACGCGCGTCAGCGGTCCACACGCCATGCTCGAACTTGACGTCGTGCACCTTGGTGTAGCCCTTGCCGGTCAGCATGCTGGTGACCTCGCTGGAGGTCAGTGCCTTGGCCGGCTTGTCGGCGGCCGCTTGCGCAAATGCGCCCTGCGCCGCCATTGCCAGTGCGCCGATCAGCGCGGTCTTCATCAGTCGATATGCCATGTGATGCTCCTGCAGTGAAGTGCGCCCATGCTGGACGCGGCTTTATCGCTGTCAGGTGAAAGCCACTTCAAACGCGTTGCGAAAGTTCAGTGAGCTCAAGCTTTGGTGATGATGCGCCTGCGCTGCATGCGGTGGCACGCGCGGTCGTAAGAGGGCGTTGCGCAGTGGCACGTTGCGCTACCGCAACCGCATCATTCGCACTGTCCGACGACATGTGATCCGTGCGAAGGACGCAAAAAAGCGAGCCGCCTCGCGGCGGCTCGAGATTGACCTACAACCCTCTGCCTCACCTTACGGAATGGCGCGTGTGGCGCGAGCGGCCTGGGGCGAGAGGATGGACATCTGCGGCCTGTCGGTGCCGTCCTTGTTGGGATGCACGCTGTACTCGTAACTGACATTCCACCACGAGCCGGCAGCCCACCACGTCCAGCCCGTCCAGACATCTGCATTGGTGTCGATATAGCGGAGCATGCCGCGCAGCGCTTCATTGCAGACCGGGTTGTTGCCGGTGCCGAATTCGCCCAGGAATCCGCGCTTGTGGTTGGTGCGCAACCACTCGGTGAAGCTGCGCAGGCGCTCGACACCGATGGTGGCACTGACGCAGACATTGGTGGTGCCGCTGGAGTCGGCATCCAGGTACTGATGCACCTCGAACGCGTAGCGATTGAGCGGATCGTAGATCGAGACCAATGCGGTTGCGTTGGAGTAACCATCGTTGGTGGGCGAATACCAGCTGTGCGCACCGGTCCACAATGCGCCCGGCACCAGGATCAGATTGTTCGCACCGGTGGCACGAATCGCATCGATGCCTGCCTGTGCAGTGGCTGCCCAGCCGCTGGCCGATACGCCGTTGGGCTCATTCATCAGCCCGAAGATCACGGCGTTGTCGCTGGGAAATACCAGCGCAAGGCGGCGCCACAGGTCGGCGAACGTGGCGTTCGACACCTGGTCGCCGCCAATCTTGTAGCCGTAGTATTTGCCGTAATTGTGGATGTCCAGCACCAGGTACATGCCCGATGCCTTGGCGCGTGCCACGGCTTGCTTTACCAGAGCCAGTTGGGTCGGATCCAGTTCGCCGCGTGCACTCGGCTGCAGGCGTTCCCACAGCACCGGCAGGCGGATCGTATTCATGCCAACGCCGGCGAAATAGGTGTAATCGCTGGCCGGGGCATACATATAGTCCTTGTTGAGGACACCGGGTTTCTTGGACGATGCAAATTCGGCGCCGGATAAATTGACGCCGGCATATTTCAGTGCGCGGGTTTGTGCGTAAACGGGTGCGAATGTGCCGAACAGGACGCAGAGCAGGGCGCAGCGGAAAATGGTGCGCAGCGTTTGAGAGACAGCAGACATAAAACAACTCCTTAGACGACGGGGATGGTGTGTCGCAGCGGGTTGCGTGCGATCTGCGCGAGGTGCGCCACACCTGTCGTAACCAATGCATCTGCCGTGCCTAATTGCCCACCACATCGCGTGTGAATTAAATGTGTTGGCTGGGTCGCAGTCACTTACCGCAGGGGTCACGTTCTGGAACAGCACGCTGTAACGCGCCGCGTTGAAAAGCGGTCGCGCACGCTTGTCGGCACCGCCATCGCATGCATGGCGCTGTCGAAAAATCGGCGAATGGATGCGCTCGCCGTCAACGCTGCGACGTCGGGTCACTGACGCGGCAGCGCTGTTGCGCGCGCACACATGGCGAGCGCTAGCGCGCGCCGTGTGCTGGCGTTTTATTGCGGAAGGACTGTGCTCACCGCGGCCGGGCACGGTTGCTGCCTGGCATCGGCACGCACTGCGCGTGCATGCCGATGCCGGGTGCCTGCTGCGCCGCGTGCGACGGGTGACCCTCGCTCGCGGCGTGCTTCGACTAGTGGGTGATGCGTTTTGCGCGCGCGCTCAGGATCGACATCTGCGGCTTGTCGCGGCCCTGCGCATCGGGATGCACGTTGAAGGGGTAGGTGCGGTTCCACCACGCGCCGGCGGCCCACCAGGTCCAGCCCAGCCACACGTCGCGGTTGGTCTCCAGATACCCGAGCATGCCGTTGAGTGCGCTGTTGCAGGTGGCGTTGTTGCCGGTGCCGAACTCGCCGAGAAATCCCTGCTTGTGATTGATGCGCAGCCATTGGGTAAAGCTGCGCAGGCGCTCGGCACCGACAGTGCTGCTGACACACCCGGCGCTGGTGCCGCTGGAGTCCGTATCCAGGTATTGATGCACTTCGATGGCATAGCGATTGAGCGGGTCGCGAATGGAGGCCAGCGCCACTGCGTTGGATTGGCCGGCGAAGGTGGAGTACCAGCTGTGCGCGCCACTCCATAGCGCGCCGGGCACCAGGATCAGATTGTTGGCGCCGGTTTTGCGGATGGTGTCGATCGAGGCCTGCGCCGCGTTGGCCCAGGATTGCGGATTGATGTCGTAAGGCTCGTTCATCAGCCCGAAGATCACGCTATTGTCGTTCTTGAAGGCGATTGCCAGGCGTCGCCACAGATCGTTGAAGGTGCTGATCGGCACGCGTGCACTGCCGATCTTGTTGCCGTAATACCTGGCGTAGTTGTGGATATCCAGGATCAGGTAGACCTTGGCGGCCTTGGCGTTGGCCACGGCCTGGCGGATCAGCGCCAGCTGCGCTGCATCCAGCTCGCCGCCGGCCTTGGGTTGCAGGCGTTCCCACAGGATCGGCAGCCGAATGATGTTCATGTGCTTGCCGGCGAAGTAGCGGTAATCGCTGGCGGCCGGATACAGGTAGTCGACGTTGAGCACCCCGGGCTTTTGCGAGGATTTGATTTCGGCACCGGATAGATTGACGCCTGCGTACTTCAGGCGGTTCTGTGCATGTGCCAAGGGCACGCCTGCAAGCAGCACGCTGGCAAGCAGCAGCAATGACAACGCACGGCTGGACAGCCGGCGCGTCGGAGTGGGGGAGGGCAACATGGGTGACTCCTGAAGCATTCGCGGGGGAGATGCATGGCCCGGCGAACCTGCCACGGGCATGAAGACACTGCATCGCGCTTCACCCTAAGCGCATCCGGACATTCAAACTACGAATGCGAGATATCACTTAATTCGAGCTGTGAGCCACTCCGCAGTTATTGCCAAACATGCACACGCTTTGTTGTGGTAAAGCGACGCCACCCAGCCACGCGCATTGCAGGCCGGGTGCACTCTGCGCCGCACGGCTGCGGAAACGCCGCGCATCCGGCCTGCCTGGAGGCGGCTGTTGTGCGATCGCGATGCTGCAGGTGATGACGTCGCGCGTGGCGGCCACGCAGATCGCAGTCGCGATGCGCTGCCCTGCGCAGGGCGATCGCCGGAACGCAAAAGCGCGGCGCGTGCGACCGCGGTGCGACGCGCTGGGATCAGCACGCCGGCACGCGCAAATGTCACCTGGTGCGATCGCGGAACTTGGTATGTGCCATGTGCAGCGCGTGCGTTGTGGGCTGCGCCATGCGTCCGGCAGCGGACCGCCAATGCGCATCCTGCGACACACTGAGTGCGCTGGCGTCTGCGAGCGATGCAGCGCGCTGCAGGCACTTGTCGGCGGATCCCATCGCTTATCCGTGGCAGGACGTGGACGATGGCACGCAAAAAAAAACGGTGGCCGCAGCACAGGCTGCGACCACCGTGAGCGGCCCGCCCGCGTGGGCTACTTGGTCGCGCGGCGTGCGTACTTGCTCAGAATCGACATCTGCGGCTTGTCGCTGCCGTCCTTGCCCGGCTGCACGGTGAAGAAGTACTCCGGCTTCCACCATGCGCCAGCGGCCCACCAGGTCCAGCCCAGCCACACGTCGCTGTTCTTTTCCATGTAGGTCAGCATGCCTTCCAGTGCCTGATCACAAACCGGGTTGTTGGCGGTGCCGAATTCGCCCAGGAAGCCCTTCTGCTTGTTCTCGCGCAGCCAGGCGGTGAAGCCGCGCAGCTTCTCTTCGCCGACCGTGGCGCTGGTGCACACCGGCTTGGTGCCGCTGTAGTCGTTGTCCAGGTACTGGTGTGCTTCGAAGGCCAGGTTGTTGCCCGGGTCCTTGAGGATTTCCAGGGCCTTGGCATTGGAGACGCCGTAGCTGGCGCTGCGCCAGCTGTGTGCGCCGCTGTAGGCGGTGCCCGGCACCAGGATCAGGTTCCTGGCGCCGGTCTTGCGGATGGCGTTGATCGCGCCTTGCGCCGCGGTTGCCCAATCGGTGGCGGAAATGCCGTTGGGCTCATTCATCAGCCCGAAGATCACCGACGAGTCGTCCTTGAATTCGAGCGCCAGCCGGCGCCACAGGTCCGCGACCGCCGCGGTGGGCACCTCGCTGCTGCCGATGCGCTTGCCGTTGTACTTGGCGTAGTTGTGCACATCCAGGATCAGGTACTGCTTGTTGGCCTTGGCCGCCGCCACCGCTTTCTTCAGCAGCGCCAGTTGCGCCGGGTCCAGGTCGCCGCTGAGCTGCGGTTGCAGGCGCTCCCACAAAAACGGCAGGCGAATCGTATTCATGCCCTTGCCGGCGAAGTAGCTGAAATCCGCTGCGGACGGGTAGGTGTAGTCCTTGAACAGGGTGCCGGGTTTCTTGCGTGAGTTGAACTCGGCGCCGGACAGATTGACGCCGACATACTTCAGGCCGCTGGACTGCCTGTCAGGATGGCCAGGCTCCTTGGCGTGCGCCAGCGGCATCGTGGCCAGCAGGGTCAGTGCGAGTGCAGCGCTGCGCAAGGATGGGAACGTGGGGGGAGAACGGAACATGGAAGCCTCCTTCGGCATCGACGTAGGCGGCCGCAGGGGGAGGGCACGGCCAGCAGGGATGGTGCAGGTCAGGACGGTGGTTGGTCAGCGTAGAAGCTCCGGCGTTAGCGCACCATTCACGCCGGCAACGGCGATTTGATCGCGTACAAACACCTGCAGGGCGCACCATGCCGCTGCGGTCGCGTCCGCAACCCGACAGGCAAGACGCACTGTCGCAGGAGTGCGACAGGCGCCTGTCTTAAGCTACAACCCGATTTCTTTTGTCGTCCGCACTGTCGCGGGGGACGTCACATCCCGGAGTCTTTCCCATGAGCCAAGCCCACGCTTACGCCGCACACACTGCCGATCAGCCGCTTGCACCATTCGTGTTCGAACGACGCGCGCCCGGCCCCAACGATGTGCAGATCGATATTGCCTACTGCGGCGTGTGTCACTCGGATCTGCATACCGCACGCAACGAATGGCAGAACACACGCTACCCGTCGGTGCCCGGCCACGAGATCGTCGGCCGCGTCACTGCGGTCGGTGATGCGGTCACCGGCTTCAAGGTCGGCGACCTGGCCGGTGTCGGCTGCATGGTCGACAGCTGCCGCAGCTGCGCGTCCTGCCAGGAAGGCGAAGAGCAGTATTGCGAGCAGGGCTTTACCGGCACCTATAACGGTCCGATGTTCGGGGGTGGCGAGAACACCTACGGCGGCTATTCGGACCACATCGTGGTCGATCAGAAGTACGTGCTGCGCATCTCGCACAGCGACAACCTGGCCGCCGTGGCCCCGTTGCTGTGCGCCGGCATCACCACCTATTCGCCGCTGGCGCACTGGAAGGTCGGCCCCGGTCAGAAGGTGGGCGTGGTCGGTCTGGGCGGCCTGGGCCACATGGCGGTGAAGATCGCCAAGGCGATGGGCGCCACGGTGGTGCTGTTCACCACCTCCGAGAGCAAGCGCGCCGATGCGCTGCGCCTGGGCGCCAGCGAAGTGGTGATCTCCCGCGACGAGGCCCAGATGGCTGCGCAGACCAACACGCTGGACTTCATCCTCAACACCGTGGCCGCGCCGCACAACCTGGACCCGTTCCTCAATGCGCTCAAGCGCGACGGGGCGATGGTGCTGGTGGGCGTGCCCGAGGAATCGCACCCGTCGCCGAGCGTGTTCAACCTGATCATGAAGCGCCGCACGCTGGCCGGTTCATTGATCGGCGGCATTCGCCAGACCCAGGAGATGCTGGATTTCTGCGCCAAGCACAACATCGTCTCGGACATCGAAACCATCCGCGCCGATCAGATCAACGAGGCCTATGAGCGCATGCTCAAGAGCGACGTGAAGTACCGCTTCGTGATCGACATGGCCACGCTGGACAAGGCGGCCTGATGGCCCGCCCTGCCGCCTTGTCACAGGGCGGCAGGGCGTTCGCCGGCGCTGCGCTCGGCCCAGGTGATGCGCGCGCGCATCACCTGGGGTTTTGCACGGCAGGTGGTGCGTGACCGCACGACATCGGTCGTAATCAGTTGGATCGATGGCGCCGGTGAGCGGCACCATCGGCACGCAGGCCCACTAGGCGGACACCGGTGAGCCGTGCAGCGTGCCGACGGCAGGCAACGCGCTGCGTGGGCGGCGGACCGGCATCGGTGCGGAGAACAGCAGGTTCAGCGCAGGCAGGCGGCCGGGCGCGCGCAGCAGGCACAGCACGGCCGGGACCAGTACGCCGACCCCCAACAAGGCAAAGAACAGCACCGCTCCCTCGTCGATCCAGCGCGGCAGCAGATAGGCCAGCACGATGAAGGGCGGAAAGTGGCTCAGGTAGAACACCACCGAGTTGCGGCCCACATAGCGGATCGCCTGCGCGGCCGGTTGCCGGTTCGCCCACATCGCCACAGCGACCAGCAGTGGCAGCGCGATCATCACCAGCGGCAGGTAGCCGATCCAGATGCCATGCAGCGCGGTGAGATTGGCGATCAGCACGATGGCGCACAGGCTCAGGCACGACAGCGGCCAGATCCAGCGCGGTGCCTGCCGCAGCAGTGCCGGCACCCGGCCGGCCAGCAGCGTGCCGATGTAGAAGAACGCAAAGTAATAGAACGGATCTGCGCCCTGGCGCAGCAGCGGACCCAGGCAGACCGAGCCCAGCACGGTCGCGGCCAGCACCAATGGCGGCGGCAGCCGACGCAGCAAGGGCATCAGCACCAGGAACACGAACAGGTAGAACAGGAACCAGGTCAGCGCCACGTTGCCGACCGCGATCTTGCCCAGATCCAGCCAGGCGATGGGTTCGGCCTTGGCCAGCACCGAGCCTGCCTCGCGCAGGGCGAAGATCAGCACCGACCAGAGCAGGTACGGGTACAGCACGTGCCGCAGCTTGCCGCCAAGGTAGGGTGCGATGCCCTTGTCCAGCCCACGCGCGACGAACAGGCCCGACAGCAGGAACATCAGCTGCATGCGCAGCGGTGCCAGCGAGCGGTTGAGGTGCTCGATGGACAGCATCAGGGCACTGGCTTGCTCGGTCGCGCCGCCGCGCAGTTCCGGGTAGGCATCGAAGGCGAAGCCATAGGCGTGCAGCACGATCACCATCAATACGCTGGCGCCGCGGAGCCAGTCCACCCAGTCGTCGCGTCCATGTTGGCTGGTAGCGAGTTGCTGCGTCATGAGGTTGCTTCCTTGGTGAGGCCCACGGCTTCGCCGCCGCGTGGCGCGGCGACACGTGAACGAGGTCTGGAGTCCACGGCGGCGGCGTTGCCCGCACCCGGGATGGAACCGACTGCTGTCACTGCCCGGCACCTCCAGGTCGGCGCAGAACGTCCTGCGCGTCGGGGGTGATTGATTGGGCCGGTACTACGTGGCGACAGAAGATATGTGACTTAAATCACACTTCCACAGGGGGTGCAATCGTAGAGGCTGCAGATCGCGGCAGCCCTGCGGGCATGCCGATTGCGGGCGCTGGCGTGCGTGCAGCGCGTCGAATGGCGGCCAGACGCTTGCGTCTGCCGCCGCCGCGCACCGGCCGGCGCGTGCTGAGCGCGAGGCCAATGGCGGAGCCACGTGGTGTGTTCGTCGCGCGCTGCGGGTCGGACCGGACACGCGCGTGCGGAGGCGAAGCTGGCTTGCGCCTGGAGGCGCCTGGCGGCGTGGCAGGCAGGTGCGCGCCTGGTCTTGCGCCAGGTGCAGGCGATTATTGCGTCGCGCATGCGGGCGTTTTCCCGCGCCGTGGATACGCTGCAGCGCGCAGCGTCATCCAGTCTTGCCGCGCAGGCCGCATGCGGCTTGCCTGCAGGCGACGCGACAGCCAGCGCTGGGCACCGAGCCCACGCGCTGGTCACACTCAGGCGGCGGCGGGTTCCTTGACCTGCGCCTTGACGCCCAGCAGCTGCACGATGCTGCCGGCCGCGTCGCGGCCTTCGGCCACGGCGGTGACCACCAGGTCGGCGCCACGCACGCAGTCGCCACCGGCGAACAGGCGCGGGTTGCTGGTTTGGTAGGGCAGGCGGCCGTTGTCGTCGGCCGGTGCGACGATGCGGCCGTTGCTGCCGGCTTCCACGCCCTGCGAGGCCAGCCAGTCGGGCAGGGTCGGCGAGAAGCCGAATGCGATGATCACCACGTCCGCTTCCAGCAGCGATTCGCTGCCTTCCACCGGCACCGCATTGCGCCGCCCGCTGGCATCGGGGTCGCCGAGCCTGGTCTCCACCACGGTGACGCCGATGGCCTCGTCGTCGGCGCCGGATTCGATCGACAGCGGCTGACGGTTGAACAGGAAACGCACGCCTTCCTCGCGCGCGTTGGCGACCTCGCGCGCCGAGCCCGGCATGCTGGCCTCGTCGCGGCGGTACGCGCAGGTGACCTTGGCCGCGCCCAGGCGGATCGCGCTGCGCACGCAGTCCATGCCGGTGTCGCCGCCGCCCAGCACCACCACCCGCTTGCCGTTGAGATCGGGCAGCGCCATCTGGTCTTCCCAACCGGCGATCGGCCGGCCGTGCGGGTCGTTGCCGCTGACGATGCGGCTGTTCTGCACCAGGAACGGCAACGCCGGCAGCACATTCTTCAGGTCCTGCCCGGGCAGCCCGCCATCGGTGTAGCGGTAGGCGCCGGTGCCCAGGAACACCGCGTCGTATTCGCCCAGCAACTGCTCGATGCTGATGTCGCGGCCCACTTCCACGCCCAGGCGGAACTGCACGCCCATGCCTTCGAGAATCTCGCGGCGCTTGCCGATCACCGACTTGTCCAGCTTGAAACTGGGAATGCCGAACTGCAGCAGCCCGCCGATCTGCTCGTAGCGGTCGTAGACCACCGCCTCGATCCCGGCACGCACCAAGCGGTCCGCGCAGGACAGGCCGGCCGGGCCGGCGCCGATCACCGCCACCCGCCAGCCGCTCGGCTGCACATTGCCCAGGTCCGGGCGCCAGCCCATCTTGAACGCGGTATCGACGATGTATTTTTCCACCGCGCCGATGGTGACCGCGCCGAATTCCTCCAGCGTGCAGCTGCCTTCGCACAGGCGATCCTGCGGACACACCCGCCCGCACACTTCCGGCAGCGGATTGGTGGAATGGCACAGCG
The DNA here is from genome assembly GCF_903989455.1 of Xanthomonas euroxanthea. Classification (NCBI taxonomy): domain Bacteria; kingdom Pseudomonadati; phylum Pseudomonadota; class Gammaproteobacteria; order Lysobacterales; family Lysobacteraceae; genus Xanthomonas; species Xanthomonas euroxanthea. The sequence continues at coordinate 38,392 of NZ_LR861803.1, forward strand.
CGGCGGCTTCTTCGATGCGGTTTTCCTGCACCAGCTGCAGCCACTGCGGAATCGCGTTGTGCACCGGGCATTTCCAGCTGCAATACGGGTTGCCGCAGTCCAGGCAACGGCCGGACTGGTACTGCGCGTCGGCCTTGTCGAACTTGCCGTACAACTCGCCCCAGTCACCGGAGGTACGCAGCTCCACCGGAATGCGCGTGGGCATGGTCCGGGGCAGGTCGAGGAATTGGAAGGCTTGCTTGCGGCTCATAAAAGAAATCCGTGGCTGATTCCCTTCTCCCGCGTGCGGGAGAAGGTGCCCCGAAGGGGCGGATGAGGGTTGCGGGCCACCGGCCCTCACCCCCGACCCCTCTCCCGCGAGCGGGAGAGGGGAGCACGACTAGGCGGCGCGCCGCAGCGACTCAGTCAGCGACTCGATGCTGGCGGCCTTGGGTTTGACCAGCCAGAACTTGCCGATGTAGTCGCGGAACTCGTCCAGGATCTGCTGCGCCCAGATGCTGCCGGTCAGCTCGCGGTGGCGGCTGATCAGGGTGTGCAGGTGCTGGCGATGGTTCTCGAAGCCCTCGGCGGAGACGCGGTGGATGTCGATCAGCTCGTGGTTGTAGCGGTCCACGAAGTCGCGTTCGATATCCAGCACATAGGCCAGCCCGCCGGTGAAGCCGGCGCCGAAGTTCAGGCCGACCTTGCCCAGCACCAGCACCACGCCGTCGGTCATGTATTCGCAGCAGTGGTCGCCTGCGCCTTCCACCACCGCCAGCGCGCCGGAGTTGCGCACCGCAAAGCGCTCGCCGGCGCGGCCGGCCGCGAACAGCTCGCCGCCGGTGGCGCCGTACAGGCAGGTGTTGCCCACGATCGGCGTGCTGCGCGCCTCGAAGCGCGCACCGCGCGGCGGACGCACCACCAGCCGGCCGCCGGCCATGCCCTTGCCGACATAGTCGTTGGCCTCGCCTTCCAGCTCCAGCTGCAGGCCACCGGCGTTGAATGCGCCAAAGCTCTGCCCGGCGGTGCCGCGGAAGCGCAGGTTCAACGGCGCATCGCTCATGCCGTGGTTGCCGTGCACGCGCGCGATGGCGCCGGACAGGCGTGCGCCGATCGAGCGGTCGGTGTTGTGGATCAGGAAGCGATGGTCGCCGCCGGTCTTGTTGGCGATCGCATCGGCCAGCAGGCCATCCATCTGCGTGGCCAGGCTGTCGGGCGATTCGTACAGGCGCTGGGCCGCGCAATGGCTGCCGTCGTAGCGCGCATGGGTGAGCAGGCGCGACAGATCGACCTTGACCCCGGCACGTGGCGAGACCTCCAGCTGTTCGAGCAGGTCGGTGCGGCCGACGATGTCGTCCAGCGACCGCACGCCCAGGTAGGACAGCCACTGACGCACTTCCTCGGCCAGCAGGCGGAAGAAATGCTCCACGCGCTCGGGCAGGCCGGTGAAGTAGTTCGCGCGCAGGCGCTCGTCCTGGGTTGCCACGCCGGTGGCGCAGTTGTTGAGGTGGCAGATGCGCAGGTACTTGCAGCCCAGCACGATCATCGGCGCGGTGCCGAAGCCGAAGCTGTCGGCGCCGAGCAGCGCGGCCTTGACCACGTCCAGGCCGGTCTTCAGGCCGCCGTCGGTCTGCAGGATGGTGCGCTCGCGCAGGTCGTTGGCCACCAGCGCCTGGTGCGACTCGGCCACGCCCAGTTCCCATGGCACGCCGGCATAGCGGATCGAGCTGACCGGGCTGGCCCCGGTGCCGCCGTCATGGCCGGACACGGTGATCAGGTCGGCGCCGGCCTTGACCACGCCGGCGGCAATGGTGCCGACGCCGGCATGCGCCACCAGCTTCACCGACACCAGCGCGGTCGGGTTGACCTGCTTGAGGTCGTAGATCAGCTGGGCCAGATCCTCGATCGAATAGATGTCGTGGTGCGGCGGTGGGCTGATCAGGCCGATGCCAGGCTTGGCGTAGCGCAGCCGCGCGATCAGCTCGTTGACCTTGTGGCCGGGCAGCTGGCCGCCTTCGCCGGGCTTGGCGCCCTGGGCGACCTTGATCTGCAGCACTTCGGCGTTGACCAGGTATTCCGGGGTCACGCCGAAACGGCCCGAGGCCACCTGCTTGATCTTGGAGCGCTTCTCGGTGCCGTAGCGGGCCGGGTCTTCGCCGCCTTCGCCGGAATTGCTGCGCCCGCCCAGGCGGTTCATCGCAATGGCCAGTGCTTCGTGCGCCTCGGGCGACAGCGCGCCCAGGCTGATCGCGGCGGTGTCGAAGCGGCGCAGCACATCGGCCGCGGGGGCGACCTCGTCCAGCGGGGTCGGGGTCGCGGCACGCTTGAGCTGGACTAGGTCGCGCAGCGTGGAGGCCGGGCGCGCATGCACCGCGTCGACGTACTTCTGCCAGTCGCCGGCATCGCCGGTGCGGGTGGCGCGCTGCAGCGTCATGACCACGTCCGGGTTGTACATGTGGTACTCGCCGCCGTGCACGTACTTGAGCAGGCCGCCCACTTCCGGCTTGAGCTGGTCGTTCCAGGCGCGTGCGGTGAGCTCGCGCGCCTCGGTGTCCAGCCGCGCCAGGCCCACGCCGCCGATGCGGGCGGGCGTTTCGGCAAAGCACAGCTCCACCACGTCCGGGTCCAGCCCGACGATCTCGAACAACTGCGCGCCGCGGTAGCTGGCGATGGTGCAGATGCCCATCTTGGAGATGATCTTGGACAGCCCCTTGTAGATGCCCTTGCGGTAGCGGCGGCCGATCTGCGACTGCTCGCCGCCCTTGCTCAGCTGCAGGATGCCGCGCCGGCCCAGGTCGAACAGCGTCTGGTAGGCCAGGTACGGATACACCGCGGTGGCGCCGAAGCCGAGCAGGCAGGCCATGTGGTGCGCATCGCGCGCGGTGCCGGTCTCGATGATCAGGTTGACGTCGCAGCGCAGGCCCACCCTGCACAGGTGGTGATGCACCGCGCCGGTGGCCAGCAGCGCATGCGCCATCGGCCGGTCCGGCACCGGGTAGCGGTCCGACAGCAGCAGCATGACGGCGCCGGCGCGCGCGGCCGCTTCCACTTCCTGGCAGATGCGTTCCAGGCCGGCCTTGAGGCCTTCCTCCACGCTGTAGGACAGGTCGATCAGGCGGTTGCGCTCGACGTACTGCTCCATCTTCAGCAGCTGGCGCAGCTTGCGCTGGCTGAGCACCGGCGAGTTGAGGATGACGTGGTTCACCGTCTCCGCGCCGGCATGGAAGATGTTGGTTTCCTTGCCGAGCTGGGTGGTGAGCGACATCGCGATGCCTTCGCGCAGCGGGTCGATCGGCGGGTTGGTGACCTGCGCGAAGGCCTGGCGGAAGTAGTCGTACAGCGGCCGGGTCTGGCGGCTGAGCACCGCCATCGGGGTGTCGTCGCCCATCGAGCCGGTGGCTTCCTGCTCGGTCTCGGCCAGCGGGCGCAGGATCTGCTCCACTTCCTCGGTGCTGAGCTGGAACAGCTTGTGGTAGCTGCGCAGGGTCTGCTCGCTGAAGGGTTCTTCCACCAGCGAGGGGTCGATCAGTTCGGTCTGCAGGTAGGTCACGCCCTGCTGCAGCCATTGCTTGTAGGGCGCGCGCGCACGGTTGATGCGGTCGATGGCGTCCGAATCGAGCAGATCGCCGCGCTTGAGGTCGATCGCCATCATCTCGCCCGGGCCCAGCTTGCCCTTGCGGGTGATGCGCTCGGCCGGCAGTTCCCACACGCCGGCCTCGGAGGCCACCAGGAAATGGCGGTCGGAGGTCAGCATCCAGCGCGCCGGGCGCAGCCCGTTGCGGTCGAGCATGCAGGCGGCATAGCGGCCGTCGCAGGCGACGATGCCGGCCGGGCCATCCCACGGCTCGGTGTTGAGGCCGTAGAACTCATAGAACGCAGCCAGGTCGGCGTCCTTGAACTCCAGCGACTGGGTCGCCGGCGGCACCAGGATGCGCAGCGCCTGCAGCAGGTCCATGCCACCGGCGATCAGCAGCTCCAGCATGTTGTCCAGGCTCTGCGAATCGGAGCCGTGCATGGAGATCACCGGGTCGAACTGCGCGATATCGAAGCGCGGGGTCTGCCACACCTTGCTGCGCGCCTGCGCCCAGCGGCGGTTGCCTTCGATGGTGTTGATCTCGCCGTTGTGGGCGAGCAGGCGGAACGGATGCGCCAGCGGCCAGCGCGGCAGCGTATTGGTGGAAAAGCGCTGGTGGAAGACGATTGCGCTGGAGGACAGGTCGCTGCGCTGCAGGTCCGGGTAGAACGTGCTCAGCTTGTCCGGCAGCACCATGCCCTTGTAGCTGATGCCGTTGGGCGACAGGGTGGTGACATAGAAGTCCGCCACCTCACGCAGCACCTGCTCGGCGCGGCGGCGCGCCAGAAACAGCGCCAGGGTGAAGCTGTCCTCGCTCTGGTCGGCACCGGCATCGACGAAGACCTGCTCGATGCGCGGCAAGGTGTCGCGCGCCAGCTGGCCGCACACGCTGTCGTCGGTGGGTACCACGCGCCAGCCGCGGAACTGCACGTCGGCGGCGTGCAGCTGGGTTTCCAGTTCGGTACGGCAGCGTGCCGCATCGCCCTCGTCCAGCGGCAGGAACACCACGCCGGCCGCGTAGCGCGTGCCCACGGTGATGCCGGCGTCGCGCGCCAGCCCGCGCAGGAACGCATCGGGTTTGCGGATCAGCAGACCGCAGCCATCGCCGGTGAGCCCGTCGGCCGCCACGCCGCCGCGGTGGGTCATGCGCGAGAGTGCCGCAATCGCGGTGTCCACCAGCGAGCGGGATGGTTGGTCGTCCAACTGGGCGACCATGCCAAAACCACAGGCGTCGCGCTCATCGCGCGCGCTGTTGTAGAGACCGTAGTCGTTGAGCCCTTGGCGAGTGCGGGGGGCCATGTCTGCCTCTTTGCGATCTGGGAGAGCGGCGACGACGTTGCAGCGCTCGATCCGTGGAGCGTTTCGAAGAGGTCACCGGATGATCGACTAGACCACAGTTGATGCGGTGCCGCAATACACCGTTACAGCTGCAACGAGGGCGGCCGCGAGGCCTTGTGCCAGCTGGCTCGGCGCCTGTTCGCCAACAGGCGCCAGGTGGCGCTCAGCCGCAACGCACCGAGGCGATCACGTTCTTGGCATCCACTTCCAGGTTGAGCCGCTCGCCGTTGAACTCCATCGTGGTCATCTGGCCGGGTTTGAGCACGCGCACCGATTTGGCGCCGGCATCGGTGCGGGCCTGTTCGCTCACCGCGTCGGTCAGCGCCTGGCCCACCAGCGACTGCACCTGGGTGGCATCGCAGCTGCCGATCGGCGGCGCCTCGGGCGCGGCGGCCGGTGCCGGTGCGGCGGCTTGTTCGGCGGCTTGCTGCGCCTTGGCGGAGACGGCTTCCTGCTCGTCCGGTTGCGGCGAGCCGCAGGCACTCAATGCCGCCAGCACGACCAAGGTACAAGCCAGGCGGGCGGTAGGCAGGACAGCGCGCATCGATAACTCCAGCACAGTGAGGGGAAGCCCAAGCATAAGCAGAAAACCCGCCCGCGGGCATCGCTTGCCCACATGGCGTTGTCGCAGCGTTGACGCGGCCTAGTCCCGCCCGGCCCAACAATCGGCGCCTGTCCTTCGATCCGTGCGCAATGAAAGCCAAACGTGTTCTTCGCAATGCCGCAGCCACCGCCAGTGCGGCCGGCAAGCTGGCCTCCGTTGCCGCCGGCGCGGTGGCCGCCACGGCCGCGGTGGCGAGCGTGGCCGCGGTCGCGCAGGCCAAGGCCACCGCGCGCGCGGCCGGGCTCACCTACGTCAACGATCAGCAGCCCGGCATCAGCCGCCGCAAGGCCGGCAAGAGCTTCAGTTACCGCAGCGCAGACGGGCAACACGTGGCCGATGCGGAGACCTTGCAGCGCATCCGCGCCCTGGCCATTCCGCCGGCGTATACCGAGGTGTGGATCTGCGCCAAGCCCAACGGCCATCTGCAAGCCACCGGGCGCGATGCGCGCCGGCGCAAGCAGTACCGCTACCACGCCGATTGGGCGCAGGTGCGTGGCGAAGGCAAGTTCGAACGGGTGATCGCCTTCGGCCAGGCGTTGCCCAAGCTACGCCGCCGGCTGCGCCGCGATCTGGTCCTGCCGGGCTTTCCGCGCGAGAAGGTGCTGGCGATCGTGGTGGCGTTGCTGGCCGACACCCTGGTGCGCGTAGGCAATGCCGAATATGCGCGCAGCAATCGTTCCTACGGGCTGACCACCTTGCGCAACCGGCATATGGAATTCCTGCGCGGCGGACGTGCGCGGCTGAAGTTCCGCGGCAAGAGCGGTCAGGATCACGATATCGAAGTGGACGACAAGCAGCTGGTCAAACTGATCCGCGAATGCCAGCAATTGCCGGGGCAATCGCTGTTCCAGTACCGCGATGACGACGGCCAGCTGCAGCCGGTGGATTCGGGCGAGGTCAACGACTACCTGCGCGAAGCGATGGGCGAGGATTTCACCGCCAAGGATTTCCGCACCTGGGGCGGCACGCTGGCCGCGCTGCAACGGCTGGCACGCCTGCCACTGCCCGAGCGCATGAGCGAACGCGCGCTGACCCAGGTGCAGAACGATGTCATCCGCGAAGTGGCCAACGCGCTGGGCAACACGCCCTCGGTGTGTCGCAAGGCCTACATCGACCCATGCGTGTTCGAAGGCTGGCGTGCCGGCCACTTGCAGGCCATGGCCACCGGCGTGCGCGGCGAGCGCCAGTGGGAAGCGGCCACGCTGCGCTTTCTGACCGACTCGCGCAGCAAGCCAGGCAAGACCAGCAGCAAACCGCGCAAGGCGGCCGGGGCGCGCCCGCGCCGTGCAGCATCGGCCTGAGGCTATCGCCGACAGGCGCGATGCTGGATGCGGTAGGTCGTCGCAGGCGGCACGTTACGGTAGGTGCGCCCGATCCTGACGGCCTCCAGATCCAGCGCGTCGAGTATCTGCGCCGGAACCGAGCACTTGAATCCGTAGGTAAACAGGTACAGCCGGCCGCCGGGCTTCAACTGCAGGAAGGCGCCACGCAGGATCGCGGCCACCTGATGCGCCGGCATGTTCAACAAGCCAAGGCCGCAGACCACGGCATCGACGCAGGCTCCATCGATGCGGGGTACCGATTCGAGATCGGCAACATCCATCTGCAGCAAGCGTGCGTGTGGAAAGCGCTGCCTGAGCAACGCGGAGAAGGTGGCGTTGTATTCGAGCAGGATGAGGTTCTTTTCCCGCACGCCCTTGTCGATCATTGCCTGAGTGAACACGCCGGTGCCCGGCCCGAGTTCGAGAACGCGGCCGGTCTGTTCCGACAACTCGGATGTGATGACGGAGGCGAGTGCGCGTCCGGAGGGGAGTATCGCGGCAACGGAGCAGGGTGCGGTGAGCCATTCGCGAAAAAACGACGTCATATACGAACGAGCCATCTATCCTCACAACATTGAAAGAGTTCGTTCAAACCGTAGCTGCGCACATCGATGCAAATGCGCGATCGTGCGAAAAACAAGGCTAAAGCAAGACGCTGTCCGCCGTCTGTCCTGACTGCGAATCGGCCACGAGAGTTCAGGTTCTTATCAGCATTGGCGCCGTGGCAAGGCCACGTTGGCACTGCACTGATGACGTCATCAAAGAGCAGGTGTCTGTGCGATCGTCGCTGCAGGCGATGGCCTGGTGCAGTGCGCCGCGCTTGCACGAACGCCTGCATCGCACAGTCGGGCGACAGCCAAACTGCGCGGTGGGCACAGCGCGTCAATCATGCAGATGCTGCGCACCGACAGCAGCGGCGATGGCGCGCCGCTGCGCACCATGCCGAACAACTGGCAGGTCATGCTCGGGTGTGCAGGCACGAGCGCATCCAGGCGATTTGCACGCACTGTCCAATTGACGCGTGCCATCGCACGATGGTCTGGCGTCGTCATCCGGCGTGCGGTGTTGGCAATGGACTGCAGGCCGGGCGAGATCAGCCGCCACGGCCGGCAGCGCGATCGCGCTGAGCGCCGATCCCTGGGGAGCTGTCATGGCGCCGACCAAGGCAGATGCCTGCATCCGGCCGCCGCATCGAACATGTTGCTGATCCACTAAAGCGTGATCAGCATCGTGGCGACGATTGGCGACATGCTGCCGCCTGCCGCACCGGCGGCTGGGACCAACGCCAGTTCCGTCAGCCCATGGGATAGCGCCCAGCGGTGCGGTTGGCCGGTTCGCCAGCGTGGGGCCTGGGCGTGGTCCGGCAGTTGCAGGCAACGTGGTGCCTGCGCGCTACGCGTGGCCGCCCGAGGTGGGGCGGCCACGATGCCGGGGCCAGTCTCAGCCGCAGTAGATCGCGGTGATGTTGTTGTTCGGGCCGGTCTCGACGGTGAGGTGATCGCCGCCGCTTTCGCTGGCGCCCTGGGCCGGGTCGGCCAGGCCGCTGGCAGTGGTACCGCCGGTGGCGCGTTCGCCGCGGCGCACGCTGACCTGCAGGCTGTCGCTGTCCACGCGCGCCCGTTCGATGGTCTGCGCCGCTGCGGCCAGGCCGACAGCGCCGCGCACCTTGTCGATATGGCACTGGCCTGAGACGGCCCCGTCGATGGGCTGCACCTGCGCAACCTGGTTGGAGGCACAGGCCGAGAGCAACAACACGGTAGCGAGCGGGGCGAGGGTGCGGATCATCGGGGGTCTCCAGCGGAAGAATATGGCAAGCGTGAAGAACCCGTTGTTGGCGTGGCATGAAGACTGCGCCGCAGGCGCGGCCAGACGCACCATGCCTGCCGCTGCCCAGGGCGCTGCATGCGTGACCCGCAGTGCCCGCCTGCGATTACTACGATTTCTGGACGACTCCACTCCACATCTTCCGGCTAGTCCATCAATCGGCGGATCTTTACTGTGTGCCTCACGGGGCCGCGCGCCCCACCACCGCCGCAAGGAGATCTGGCATGCACGCACAACTGGCGACCGCCGACACCGCTCAGCCGCAGCACACGCCCAGCGTGCTGGGCGCGCCGCGCCCGGTGGTGTTCCGCACCCGCGGCAGCACCCGCGGCCCGATCACCCGGCTGATGAGCCCGGGCGACCTGGGCCAGCTGGTCAAGCCGTTCGTGTTCCTGGACCTGTTCACCGTCGAGCCGTCGATCGGCGGTGCGCCGATGGGATGCACCCGCATTCGGGCATTGCCACGCTCACCTACCTGATGAGTGGCCAGCTGGGCTACGAAGATTCCACCGGCGAACAGGGCATCCTGCCGACCGGCGGGGTGGAGTGGATGCGTGCCGGCAACGGCGTCTGGCACGACGGCGGGCTGGCCGGCCAGGCCACGGTTAAGGGCTTCCAGCTGTGGGTCGCCTTACCCGCCAGCGAAGAAAATGCTGTATCTGTCGCCCGACGATGTGCCGGTGGCCGGCCCGGTGCGGGTGCTGCTGGGTCGCTACGGCGCGCTGGAAAGCAGGATCCCGGCGCCGGCCGACATGACCTACCTGGGCGTGCAGCTGCGCGGCGGCGAGACCTGGCGCTATGTGCCGCCGGCCGGTCACACGGTGGCCTGGATCGCGGTGCACGGCGGCCAGCTGGAAGCGGCCGAGACCATCGGCAGCGGCCAGATGGCGGTGTTCAAGGATGCCGAGCAGGCCATCGAGGTGGCGGCGGTGGGGGCGACCTCCTTCGTGCTGGGCTCGGCGGTCAAGCATCCACACGAGCTGGTGATGGGCCACTACTCGGTGCACACCAGCGAGGCCACGCTGGCGCAGGGTGAGGCGGAAATCCGCCGCATCGGCGAGCAGTTGCGCGCGCGCGGCCGCCTGGTCTGAGCCCGACGCCAGCGGCCGGCCATGCATGCCGTGTGGCCGGCGCACAGCGCGCCGGTTGCCAGCCACACCAACGCACTGCCGACGCTTCCCAACCGGCGCGTCTTCGGCAGCTCATCTCAATTGCAAGCTCCACCACGTCGATGCGTGTGCGCCTGCGCCACGCGTCGCCGGACCCCTCACCTCCCACACGTTTCCAAAGGTACCCGACATGAAACTGCTCCATCTCGATTCCAGCATCCTCGGCGCTTACTCGGCCAGCCGTCAGCTCTCGGCGGCCACCGTCGCAAGGTTGCAGTCCGGCAACAGCGATATCGCAGTGACCTACCGCGATCTGGCCGCCGAGCCGCTGGCGCATCTGTCCGGCGCGCATCTGGCGGCCCAGCAGAATCCCACCGGCGACCAGAGCCCGGCACTGGCCGCTGAACTTGCCACCAGTGCGGCGGTGCTGCAGGAGTTCCTGGACGCCGACACCGTGGTGATCGGCGTGGCGCTGTACAACTTCACCATCCCGACCCAGCTCAAGGCCTGGATCGATCGGGTGCTGGTGGCCGGCAAGACCTTCCGCTACAACGCGCAGGGCGTGCCCGAAGGGCTGGCCGGCAACAAGCGCGTGATCCTGCTGGTGGCGCGTGGCGGCTTCTATGGCGCCGGCTCGCCGATGGCATCGCTGGAGCATGCAGAGAGCTACATGCGCACCGCGCTGGGCTTTGTCGGCGTGCACGCCCCCGAGGTCATCGTGGCCGAAGGCCTGGCCACTGGCGCAGACGCCCGCCAGGCGGGGATTGCCAGCGCCCAGCAGCAGATCGATGGGCTTGCTGCCTGAGTGATGTGGCGGGCGATGCGTGCCGGGGGGCATCGCCCGCGCTGGCGATCATGTCATCCGTTTGCACGGTGCCGATCTTTCACACGTGCCGACACTGCATCGAGCGGACAGCGTGCCGCTGGATGGACCACATTTCGCGCGCATGCTCGGTGCGAAGACTGGATCGAATCAAGGCGTTGAAACCGCCGCACTCCGCATCGCCACGCTCACCGCACGCCCGGCATGGCGACGCTGTTCGCCAAGCCAGTCACCTCTTTGCATTCAGCCGCATTCAATCGCGTCGTCACGGCCTGGATAAACGCCGACACCGCGCGCGGCAGATGGTGCCGGCTTGGATACAGCGCGTACAGGCTCTGGCCCTTGCGTTGAAAATCCGGCAACACCACGGTCAGGCGACCTTCGTGGATATCGGGCCAGGTGAGCGCCTGCGGCAACAACGCGATGCCGAGCCCGGCCACCGCCGCAAGCCGCAACGCGCGCGCGGTGGTGGCAGCCATGCGCGCCTGCACCTGGACGTCTTCGGCAAGCCCGGACGGGCCGACCAGGGTCCAGGTGGCGTACCCGCTCGGATGCGGGAAACTGAGGCAGTCGTGCCGCGGCAATTCATCCAGCCGCAGCGGCCTGCCGCGTGCCTGCAGGTAGCCGGGGCTGGCCACCAGCACATCGTTGGTGTCGGCCAGGATCTGGCGGCCGACATAGCCCAGGTCCGTCACCACACCGCCCCGGAAGGCCACATCGATGCGCTCGGCGATCAGGTCGGCCTTGGCGTCGCTGAGCACGAATTCCAGGCGCACGCGCGGATGCGCGGCGAGAAATTCGCCCACCCATTCAACGCGGAAGAAATCCAGGAAATCCGCCGGCGCCGCCACCCGCACCAGGCCGGCCGCTTCCTCGCCACCTGCCACCAGGCTCTGCCCGGCAGAGGTCAGCCCGTCCACCGCGTCGGCGCAACGTTCGTAAAAGGCCTGCCCGGCATCGGTCAGGGTGAGCTTGCGGGTGGAGCGTTGCATCAGGCGCGTGTCCAGCTGCGCTTCCAGCTGCTGCACGCGCCGGCTGACGCTGTTGGGCGCGGTGCCCAGGCGGCGCGCGGCCTCGGCAAAACTGCCGCTGCGCACCACCTGCACGTACAGCGCAATGTCATTGAGATCGATCACCAGCGGCCTTGGTAGGTGCAAACGCGGAGTCTAAGCGTGCTGGCTGCGCGCAGTCGATCATGACGGCATCGAGTGCTGTATGCGGCAGCTGTGGCTCCAGGGCCCTTCCCCGCCCACCATCGCAGGACACGCCGCAAGTACGTCCATGTAGGCTCTTACGCGGCATCCATGCCGCGTAAGGTCCCGCGACGGTGAGCGGGCAAGGACCCGTCGAGATGGTCGATACGCAAAGCTAAGAGCAGTGCTGGGTGCGCCTTGTTCAATCGTGAAGCATCGGCTCCACGTCTGATGCACACCGCACGAGAGACAGCTTTCAGATGAGCGCCGACCAACTGTCTGGTGCGGTGTCCTTGCCGGTTGCGGGACCGTGTGGCGGCATGGATGCCGCCACCGAGCCGCCGCCGTGGAGATTGCCGGCGCGCTTATTACGTGCGCGTCAGGCCATGGCGGTGCAGCAGCTGCCGCAGGCGGCGCTGCACCCGCTGCAGGTCCGCCTGGTCCGCCTCGTCGAGAATGCCTTTGGCCAAGGCATCGAATTGCGGCCAGAACTGGCTGGGGTCGCGCACCCGCTGCGGCCAGACCGACAGCATCTTGCCCAGGTCGGCGAGTTGATGGCTGGTATGGGTATGTCTGCGTGTGCTCATGTCGCGTCCGCCGGCCAGTCCAGTGCCACAGCGTGAACCGCGCCGTCGTCAACCAGGGTGAAAGCCAGCTCGGCCTGTGTCACGCCGTCGATCTCCAGCCGCGCCTTGATGCCCGGGCGTTGGGTGACGTCGATGACATAGGTGCTGCTGCCGAAGCGATAGCGCAGCTGGTAGCCCGGCCAGCCGGCCGGGATGCACGGCACGATGTGCATGCGCTCGCCGTGGCGCTGCAGGCCGAGCAGCGATTCGGTCAGCAGCCGGTACATCCAGCCGGCCGCGCCGGTATACCAGCTCCAGCCGCCGCGGCCGGCGTGCGGTGCCACCGCGTAGACATCGGCGGCTAGCACATAGGGCTCGGCCTTGTAGCGTTGCATGCCGGCCGCGTCGCGGGCGTGGTGGATCGGGTTGATCAGGCCGGCCAGTTGCCAGGCGCGCGCGCTGTCGCCGCGGTGGGCAAAGGCCATCGTCGCCCACACCGCCGCATGCGTGTACTGGCCACCGTTCTCGCGCACGCCGGGGACGTAACCACGGATATAGCCGGGGTCGTGCCCGGTGCGGTCGAACGGGGGCACCAGCAGCTTGACGATGCCGGCGTCGGCATCCACCAGCTGCTGGTGCATCGCCTCCATCGCTTGCGCACTGCGTGCCGGATCCATCGCCCCGGACAGCACCGCCCAGCTCTGCGACAGCGAATCGATGCGGCATTCGTCCGAATCGCTCGAACCCAGCGGCGTGCCGTCGTCGAACCAGGCCCGCCGGTACCACTGCCCGTCCCAGGCGTGCTGTTCCAGCGCGGTGCGCAAGGCCTGTGCCTGCGTGCGGCAGGTTGCCGCGAACGCCGCATCGTCGCGCTGTGCGGCCACGGCGGAAAAGCGCAGCAAGGCGTCGTAGAGGAAAAAGCCCAGCCACACGCTTTCGCCCTTACCGTCCTTGCCGACCCGGTTCATGCCGTCGTTCCAGTCGCCGCTGCCGATCAGCGGCAGGCCGCGCTCGCCCAGCCGTGCCATGCCGCGCTGCAGGGCGAGCACGCAGTGCGCGTACAGCGACTGCACGTTGCCGGTGATCTGCGGCAGGTCGTAATACGATTCTTCGTCGGGCTTGAGGGCGCGCCCGTCGATGAAGCTCACCCGCTCGTCCAGCACGCTGGCATCTGCGGTGACCTCCAGATAGCGGCACAGCGCCTGCGGCAACCACAGAAAATCGTCCGAGCACTGCGTGCGCACGCCGCGGTCCTGCGGCGGGTGCCACCAATGCTGCACATCGCCCTGCGCAAACTGATGCGCAGCACAGCGCAGCAGATGCGCGCGGGCCAGCGCCGGCTGCGCGTGCACCATCGCCATGCTGTCCTGCAGCTGGTCGCGGAACCCGTAGGCGCCACCGGACTGGTAGTAGCCGCTGCGTGCCAGGAACCGGCAGGCGATGGTCTGGTAGAGCAGCCAGCCGTTGGCCAGCAGGTCCACCGCCGGGTCGGGCGTGCGCACCTGCACGCTGCCCAGCACCTGCTGCCAGTGCGCGCGTATCGCCAGCAAGGCGGCTTGCGCGGCAGCGACGCCGCGGCTCTGGCGTGCCAGTGCCAGCGCGGTGTCGCGATCCACCGCCGCGCCCAGGCGAAACACCGTTTCGAAGCTCTGCTCGGCCGCCAGCGTCACCGGAATCTGGATCGCCGCGCACGGGTCCAGGCCGGCACCCACGCGCCCGGACAGGCGTTGCCGGCCGAGTGCGGCGGGCGCGGCCAGGCTGCCATTGCGCCCGATGAATTCGCTGCGGTCTGCGGTGATGCTGCGGCTGGGCGCATCGGCATCGAAGAATGCCACCCGCCCGTCGAACTCGGTGTTGTACGGGTTGCGCGCGGTCAGCACGCTGCTGCCCAGGTCCACCTCGCTGACCACATGCAGCTGCGAGCGTGTGCGGATGTCGCCCAGCACCCATTCCACATAGCCGGTCACGCTGAGCCGGCGCGGGCGCCCGGACAGATTCTTCAGCCGCAGATGGCTGAACTTGATCGGCCGTTCCACATCGACGAACACCCATAGCTCGCTGCCGATGCCGTGTTCGATATGGCTGTAGACGCTGTAACCGAACCCGTGGCGCACCGTGTAGCGCGCGTTGCCGCGACACGGCAGCGCCATCGGCGACCAGACCTGGCCGGTGTCTTCGTCGCGCAGGTAGAACGCCTCGCTGGAGGCATCGCCGACCGGGTCGTTGTGCCACGGCGTGAGCCGGAATTCGTGCGCGTTCTCGGCCCAGCTGTAACCAGGGCTGCTGTCGCTGACCACCGTGCCGAAGTGCGCATTGGCCATCACGTTGCACCAGGGCGCCGGCGTGGCCGTGCCCGGGTCCAGGGTGATGCGGTATTCGCGGCCGTCGGCAGCGAACGCGCCCAGGCCGTTGTCGAACGCCACCGCTTCTTCGGCGGCGGCCTGCAGGGTGGTGTCCAGGTAGGCGGCGTGCGTGCTGCTTGGATAATCGGCGCTGTCCAGTTGCTGGATGGGTTCCAGCGCCGGCGGCAGCGCGCGTGCGTTGGGGTGGCGTTGCAGCTGCGCGTCCAGGCTGCCGTTGGCATCGCTGAGGATCGCGCGCGCCACGGTCTGCAGCAGCACGCGGTCTTCCTGCGAGATGTGTTCGATGGCGCGCACGAAGATGCCGCCGGGGCGGTCGAGCACATTGGCCTCGGGGTCGGCGGCGATCAGGCCCAGGATGGCGTCCTGCAGCGACTGCCGATAGCCGGACTGGCTTTCGTTCCAGATCACCAGATCCGCGCGCAGGCCTTTCAGGCGCCAGTACGCGTGCGCCTGCACCAGCTGGCGCACCAATTCCAGATTGTCCGGGTCGGTGATGCGCAACAGCACGATCGGCAGGTCGCCGGAGATGGCGTGACTCCACAACGCCGACTGGCCGCGGTGGTTGTGCAGCAGCACCTCGGTGTCGGCGCGCAGTTGCGGGTCGACGAACAGCACGCGCGCGGCCAGCCGCTCGTAGCGCATCGCGTCGTCCAGCGAGGCATTGATCTGCCTGCGGGTGACCTGGCTCTGGGTCAGTGCCAGGTCGAATACGCGATCGGCCAGACGGCGGTCGCGGTACTTGTCGATCAACGCGGTGCAGGCCGCGCGCTGTGTGCCGACGCCGTAGACCATGTCCACCTGCGCCTGTTGGTCCGGTGCCAGCGAAATACGGCAGCGGATCGCCACGATCGGGTCCAGCACCGAGCCGGCTGCGCCGGACAGGCTGGCCTGACCGTGCAGCGCCAGCGGATCGCGGGTGCTGCGCCCGCGCCCGACAAACGCGGCGCGGTCGGTCTCGTAGGAGATCGACGCCACATCGGCATCGTGCACGGCCACCAGGTGCAGCATCCACGGCTGCGCTTCGTCATGCCCGCGCGGGCGTCGCGTGCACAGCAGCGCCTGTTTGTCGGCCAGGATCTCGGTCTGCACGAACAGGTTGCTGAAGGCCGGATGCGCCTCGTCGGCCTGCGCCGGTGCCAGCACCACTTCGGCGTAGGTGGTGATTTCGATCACCCGCGTCTGCCGCGAGCGGTTGCGGATGCGCAGCCGGCGCAGTTCCACGTCGTCCTCGGCGGAAATGGCGATTTCCAGATGGCTGTCGTAGCGCTGGTGGCTGCCCTTGAACTCGGCCTTGGCCTCGGAAAAGATCGCCTCGTAGCGCTCCACCGGCACGCAGGTGGGCTGGTGCGCGGCCGACCACACCACGCCGCTGTCCACATCGCGCAGGTAGCAGAACGTGCCCCAGTGATCGCGGGTGCCGTCCTCGCGCCAGCGCGTCACCGCCATGTCGCGCGCGCGGCTGTAGCCACCGCCGGCCGAGGTCAGCATGCCGTGGTAGCGCCCGTTGGACAGCAACTGCAGCGCCGGCTGGGCCAGGCTGGGGTCGCGATGGATGCGCAAGGCCATGCCCGCCTCGGCGGCCACCGGGCGTTGCGCCGCGTCGGCCAGGCCTTTGACGTAGACGCCTGCGCGCGGTGCGCGCTCCTGCAACAGCAATAGCGTGGCCTGGAACTGCGGGTCGGCGACAAAGCGCCGCTGCATCGGCGCATCGCGCAACACGTGGTCCAGCGCCAGCAGCGCCATGCCCTGGTGATGCGACATGAACGAGCGCACCAGCGCGTGGTGTTCGCCACGCGGCACCCGCGACGGGGTGTAGTCGATCGCCTCGTACAAGCCGAAGCGCCCGCCAAATCCCAGCGCCTGCAGCTGCTGCAGGTTGCGGCAGGCCGCATCCGGTTCGACCATCAGTGCCATGGCGCTGGCATACGGGGCGATCACCAGGTCCTGGCCCAGGCCGCGCTTGAGCCCCAGGCCGGGCACGCCAAAGGCGCGGTACTGGTAATTGCGCCGCGTATCGACCGTGTTGTAGCCAGATTCGGACACGCCCCACGGCACCGCGCGCGCGGCGCCGTAGCGGATCTGCGCCTGCACCGCGCCACGCATCGAGCGGCTCAGCAGCGTCTGCGGGTAGCTGGGCATCACCAGATCGGGCATCAGGTACTCGAACATCGAGCCGCTCCACGACAGCAGCGTCGGTTCGGCGCCGGTGTCGGTGAGCGTGCGCCCGAGTGCGAACCAGCTGTCCTGCGGCAGCTTGCCCTGGGCAATGGCCACGAAGATCCCTAAGCGTGCCTCGGAGGCGAGCAGATCGTAATGCCCGCTGTCCAGGCGGTGGTCGTCGACGTTGTAGCCGATCGAGAGCAACTGCTGGGCGGGGGTGTAGAGGAAGTCGTAGTCCATCTGCGCCAGTTGCCCGGCGATATGCGCAAGCCGTTGCAGCTCCTGCACGCGTGCGGCGGCCCAGGTCTGTACGCCAGGTGTGTGGTGGCCGGCGGCGAGTTGGCGCAGCGTGGCGACGGCGGCGCCAGGCGTCTGCGTTGCGTGCGCATCGGTATCGGCAGGCGTGCCTGCACAATGGACCACCTCGGCCAGGGCGGCCGCACAGCTGTCGATCAAGCGTTGCGGCCACGGCTCGTCGTCGTCGCTGCCCGGCATCAGCGCCAGGAGCGTGTGGCTCTGCGCCAGCAGCAGGGCCAGCGCCTGCTCGGCCTGGTGCAGGTTCGGCGCGGGCTGGCTGCGGATGCGCTGCGCGCTCTGCGCCATTGCGTCCAGCGCCTCGGTGGCGGCGTCGCTGCGTGTGCGTGCTGGCGATGCCAGCAGGCCCAGGATGTCGGCCAGGCCATCGAATACGGCCATCGACACCGCCGGTGCATCCACCAGCGCCAGCAGCCCTTGCCGCAGCGTCAACAGATGCCCGACCAGGTTGCCGCTGTCCACGGTGGAGACGTAGCGCGGCAACAACGGCACCAGCGTTTCGGTGTCGTACCAGTTGTAGAAATGGCCGCGGTAGCGCGGCAACGTTTCCAGCGTGGCCAGGGTATCGGCCACGCGGGTCATCGCGCCGGCCACCGTCAGGTAGCCCAGATCGTAGGCGGCCAGATTGGCCAGCAGGCCCAGGCCGATATTGGTCGGCGAGGTGCGGTTGGCCACCACCGTGACCGGATATTCCTGCACGTTGTCCGGCGGCAGCCAATGATGCTGCGCCGTGCAATGGCTCTCGAAGAACGCCCAGGTTTGCCGCGACAATCCACCCAGGAAGGCGCGCTGCTCCTGCGACAGCTGTGCCACCGGCGCGGCGGGCTGCTCGCCCAGCCAGGCCATCAACCAGGGCGCGCCCATCCACGCCAGCCCCAGCGGCAATGCCGCCCACAGGGCCAGCGGCGACCACCAGGCCACCGCGGCGATCACCAAGGCCGCACTGCAGGCGGCGCCGGCCATCAGCTGTTGCTCGGCATTGCCGCTGCGCGCGCTGCGCTCCACTTCGCTGGAGGGCGCCCACTGCAACAGGTGGCGCCGGGTGATCGCCATCCGCACCAGCGTGCGGGCGATTGCCGACAGCTGCAGCCCCGCTTCGAATGGCAGGCAGGCCAGCACCACGCCGGTGCGCAGCAGGTGCTGACGCAGCCCCATCCCGACCTGGCGCGCGTGATGGCGCAGTCCCAGGCCCTCGGGCGGATGCGCCAGCGCATACAGCGCCGAACACAGCCCCGGCAGCAACCACAGCACCAGCAGCCACAGCGTCCAGCGCAACGGGGTGGGCGAGACCAGCCAGCCGATCACCAACAAGCCCAAGGCGGCCGGTGCCACCAGGCTGCGGCGCAGGTTGTCCAGCAACTTGCCGCGCGACAACCACGACAGCGGATTACGCGCGCGTCGACCGCCACGGTCGGGCACCCACGGCAACAGCCATGGCAACAACTGCCAGTCGCCACGCACCCAGCGTGCGCGCCGCTTGGCATCGGTGGCATAGCGTTGCGGATGCCGTTCGTACAACCGCACGTCGCTGAGCAAGCCGGCGCGCACGTAGCAGCCTTCCAGCAGGTCATGGCTGAGCACACGGTTGTCGGGGAAGCGGCCGGCCAGCACCTGCTCGAAGGTGGCCACCGCATAGATGCCCTTGCCGATGAAGGAGCCTTCGCCGAACAGATCCTGATACACGTCCGACACCACGCGGGTGTACGGGTCGATGCCCGGCTCGATGCCGAACATGCGCGCAAACCGCGATTCGCCGCCCTCGCTCATGCCGGTGCCCAGGCCGGGCTGCAGAATGCCGTAACCGGCCTCGACGATCTGCCCGGACGCATCCATGCGCGGCACATTCAACGGATGCGACATCGCCCCGACCAGCGCGCGTGCCGCATCCCGCGGCAGGTGGGTGTCGCTGTCGAGCGTGATCACATAGCGCACCTGCACCAGCGCGGCCACATCGCCCTGCACCTGCAGGAATTCGCTGGCTGCCTGCAGCCGCGCGTCGTCGGCGCACAGCAGGCGGTTGAGCGCCTCCAGCTTGCCGCGCTTGCGCTCTGCGCCCATCCAGCAGCCCTCGCCAGCGTTCCACTGGCGTGCGCGGTGCAGCAGGAAGAAGCGATCGCCGTGCGCATCGGCATAGGCCGCGTTGAGCCGGTCGATGTGCTGCGCCGCATGCGCCACCAGCGCCATGTCTGTGGGCAGCACTGCCTGCCCCGCATCGAGGAAATCGGTGAGCAGCGCGAAGTACAGCTGCGCGTCGCGGTTGGCCAGGTAGTGCACCTCCAGCGCGCCGACCAGCTCGTCGATGGCCTCGTGGTTGGCCAGCATGCTCGGCATCACCACCAGCGTGCGGCAGTCGGGCGTAATGCCGGCGCGCAGGTCCATGCGTGGCAACGGACGCGGGCGCACCCACAGCGTTGCCACCCAGTTGACCAGCGCAATGCCCAGCTCGCTGGCGGCCAGCAGCGCGATGCCGGCGGTGATCCACCGCAGCATTGGCGGCGCTGCACTCACGCCCTGCAGCAGCACGCCGGTCCATAGCAACGCGACCGCTGCGATAGGCAACAGGTAGACCGGTAGCGCAACGCGACGCGCACGTGGGCGCAGTGGCGCCGGCGTGCCTGACGCGGCTGGGTCGCGCAGCGCGGCACGCAGCCGCGGCAATCCCGCATCCACCAGGTAATAGCCCACGTGGCTGGCCACCGGCGTGGCGGCATCGGCGTGCGCGGCCAGCTGCAGCACCGCCTCGGCCACGGCCGGCTCGTCGCGCTCCAGGCGCTGCGCCAGCTGTTCCACCACATGCCGGTAGCTATCGCGGGTATGGAAATCCATGCGTGCGTAGACGTCGGCCGGATCCTTGCGAAGGCTCTGCTCGACCACGCTCATGGCCTCGACGAAGTCGCGCCAATCCATCTCGTCCAGGAACCGCAGGCTACCGATGCTGTTGCTGATCGACACCTGCTCGGCTGCCTGGCGCTGGCTTTCGGCGTGCACCAGCGCTTCCACACTGTGGCCCTCGCTTGCCAGCCATTGCTCCACCCAGGCGCTGGCCATCGACAACACCGGCCCGCGGCCCTGGATGCCACGCGTCAGCTCGGCCACGAATGCACCGGTGGCCGGCGGCTGCGAGCGTGCCAGGTCGGCCACCACCACCACCACATCCTTGGGCTGGGTGGCGGCAGTGGTGTTGAGCAATGCCGCCCAATGCGCCGCCAGGCTGCTGTCGCGTCCATCGTGCATGATGTCGTCGGCAATGCGGCGCAGGTTGTCGATCAGCGCCAGCCGCAACATGATCGGAATCGCCCACAGCTCGCCGAGCTTGAGTGGCACCACCTGCTGGTAGGCGGCGATGAAACGGCTCAGCGTGATGACATCCACGCGCCCGTCGCCATGCGCCACCACCTGCAAGCCCAGCTCATACACGCGCGGCAGGCCCACCGAGGTGGGCGTGCGCAGACGCGGCAATTGCCGGCTGTAACCGGGCGGAAGATGCTGGCGCGCCAGGCGCATCTGTTCTTCGACCAGATAATAATTGTCCAGCAACCATTCGCCGGCCGGGTGCAATTGCACGCCATCGGCCGCCATCTCGCTCAATCGTGCAGCGGTGCTGCCAAGCGAGCGCTGGTTGGATTTTAGCTGCGCCAGCAGCAGCTCGCGCGTGGGCCCGGTATGCAGCACATGGGCTTGCGCCAGCGCCTGTCCCAGCGCTTGCATCTGTTCGTCGCCGAACAGGGCCGCGCCTTGCGGCGCTGGATCGACCGGAGACTGTTGCAATGTTGCGGCTGGCTGCGTGATCGACTGCCACCAGAGGGAGAACGCAGAAGCCTTCCGCTGTAGCGGCATCGAGACATGACCTGTGCAGCAGGTGCGCCGCTAGAGGTTGTGATCATGCGCGCTGGCCCGGTGGCGCATGTGAAGGCAGGCCGCTTCGTCGCTATGGTTTCTTCCTGGCACGCGCTAGGGGCAGCCGCGTTGGCTAGTTCCCCGCACAGAAGGCTCCATCTGCCGCGCACATCACGCCATCGATCCAGCTGACATATCGCGAGATGCGCACGTTGTAGACCATTTGCCCATAAAAGCCAGCCTCTAGCGCGTGTTCCGGAACTGCCGTGATCCACGATCCCAGCCCGATGAGCCGCCAAGTGCCCTGACCTTGCACAACGACGGGGCCGCCGCTGTCACCGCTTCCCAACACACCTTCGAGTGGCAGGCCTTGTGTGGGGGGATCGAATCGATACCAGAGATAGCGGTCGTTGGCGCCAGTAATGGCGTTGTACGCCCGCCTCAGCGCGCCACGATGTGGAGAGTTGGGAATCTGCCCTTCAATGCCATCGCCGGTTGCCCCCTTTCCTACAAACATGGCGACTTCCGTGACCTCATCGCTGTCTCGATAGAGAGCGACCGGTGCAACCTGCTCAACAGGCGCATCCAACGCGATCAACGCGATGTCATCCGAACCTGCCAGAAAGGCGTGAATCCTGGACGGATCGCCCGACTTCAACGCGTCTTGGCCCAATGCGTCGGGCATGTGTTTGTAGCCAGGATGGACGAATACCCGAGCAACTTTGTAGGCGTTCCCGTTGATGGCTACCTCCGCATCCATGCCTTCCATGGGAGCCGCGTGTGCGGCGGTGACGACCCACTTCGGCGCGATGAGCACGCCATGCCCTTCGCCTGGCATGTCCGCCAGCGCCGGAAACGCTGATTGATCGATGCGATATTCTGAGTCGTCAACATCGGCGCGGATGACAACCCCCTTCGCCGCGAACGAAAGGGTGAGCAAAGCGACAAACAGCCAGCGTTTCATGTATCCGCACTTCCCTGTAGGTCTTGATCTGAGGCCTATCTGCAACGCGTTTGCAAATCCCGCCACACGATAGCTGAGCAGGCTCGAGATAGGGCACGCGATCCGACGAAGTGGGCTGGGGGACGACGAAGTGCAGGAAACGATGCCTGAAGCCGATAGCAATAGCAGTCGTTAACTCCGCCGCACAGTCCAAGGAAGCCCGGCGCCTCATGCGCGAGGCGATCGCACAGGGGCTGGCCACGCAGATCGAGGGCTGATCACGGCAAGCCGCGGCGCGGCGCAGCATGTTTCCCGTCGCCAACGCGGCCGTCTTTTCCGATGGCATTGCCGCAGCAGTACCGGCTCCGGGCACACCGCGCGCTCGGCTGGGCGTCGCTCTCACGTGCGCACTGCAAGGCGGTCGGGAGCGCTCCATGGTGCATCCAGCATCGCAATCACCGGCCGATGCTGCGCTGATTGCGCGACCGATCGCGCATCGACCTCAGGGCGCGTCCATCAACGGAACCACCTCGCGGTCCTGTGCCTCCACCGCCACCAGGCGCTGCAGCAGCAGCGACAAGGTCACCACGTCCTGGTGGTTGTGCTCGGCCACGCGGCGCAGGTTGCGCGCGCTGCCGCCGCGCAGGTAGCTCAGCCATGCCGCCGGGGCTTCGGAGCCGGGCAGGTCGTCCTCGCGCACCACGCGCAGCAGTTGCCGTTCGATGGTGGCCAGCTTGCAGTTCTCCCAGGTGCCGCGATACCGCCGGCGTGTGGGGAACAGCAGGTCCACATGGTCCAGCGCGGAGATCGGGTCGCCGCGGCGCGCCAGCCGGTAGCGCGTCTTCAACAACGGCGCGTCGTAGCAGCGCCCGTTGTAGCTGGACAGCACCGTCTGCGGCGACAGCCAGCTGCGGAACAGGTCCAGCATCGCGCTTTCGGCCGCCATCGTGGACATCATCAGCTGGCGCACGCGCAGCCCGCTGCCCTGCGCAGCGTCGATGTGCCAATCGGCCACGCCGATCATGAAGGCGCGCGTGCCGGTGCCGCCGGCCAGGCCGGTGGTCTCGGTGTCGAAGAACAGCAGGTCCATCGGGTCCACCGCGTCCTCGCGCTTGGCGAAGGCCAGCGACAGCGCCTGGTGCGGAATCGCCTGCGGCAGGAAGGCTTCGATCAGGTGCAGGCCGGGCGCGATCTCGTTGCCGGGCAGCTGCCGGTCGGTGGAGGCCGCACGCAGCGGTGCGTGCGTCGAGACCGCGCGCTCGCGCAGGCCGATCATCCGGCGCAGGCCGGCGATATCGGTACGTCGCTGCGGTGCCGGCAGTGATGTGGGTGCAGCCGGTGTCGCGCGCACAGCCGGCACGCGCGCGGCCGCATCGGCCGCCGCGCCTGCCGGCTTGTGGCGCACCTCGTGCTCCACCCAGGCAAACGCCGAGGTATCGCGCGCAGGCGGCGCCGCAAGCGGCGCCTGCAGGGCGCGGCGTGTCATCGCCGCTGCGGCGGGCTGGGGACGGGGCGCACGGACAGCCTCTGCGCTGCCGGGCTGCGCGCTTGGCGTAATCGCATCGCGCGGCAGGGCGCGTGACGCAGCCGCAGCCGCACCCGGTGCAGGCTGACGTTGTGCACGCGTGGGCATCACCGCATCGTCCCTGCGCGGTGCAGGCGTCAGCCCGCCGACCTGACGGCGTAGCAGGCGCAAACGTTCTGCGCTCACGCCAGGGTCGCTGCCAGGCACCGGTGCTGCCGGCGCACGCGTCGGTGCCGTTGCAGACATTTCACTTGCGGCACGCGTGCGCGCATCGCCCACAACAACTGCTTTACCAGATGTTCGTCCGACCACTGCGGAATGCATCTGTTGTGCAGGCGAAAGCATCATGCATTCGGTCGCGAACGCTGAGGTTTCATCGTCCACGCCGGTCTGCGCGATCGCCGGCGCATCGCAGGGCGAAGATGCACCACGACGCACCTCACGTGCGGCAATGTCGCTAGTAGGAGCAGGATCCACGACTGCGCGTGCCATCGCTGCATGCGGCGCAACAGGCGCGCCTGCATTGGAATGCAGTTGGGGCACTCCACCAAGAATTCCGGCATCCGCATCAACCACAGGCGCTGCCTGCGCGCCATGCGCTGCATCGCCGTCTGCAACCGCCACCGGCGCACGCACATCGGCATGCCCGGCCTGGCGCCGCAACAGCCGCAGCCGGTCCGCACTCACACTCATGCAAGCACGTCCAGCGCCAGGTCCTCATCCACCTGGGTGGCATGCCGCAACGGCGCATCGGCATCGAACAACAGCGCCAGCACGGTCAACGCCAGCGACTTGGGCGACTCGCCCTTGCCTTCCTCGTGCGCGGCGAGCACCGGGCCCACGCAGGCCGGGCAGCCGGCACTGCAATCGCACCGCCGCACCAGCTCGTCGGCGCGCTGCAGCAGCTCGGCCTGGCGCAGCCACAGCGGCTCGCTCAGGCCCACCCCGCCAGGAAAGTTGTCGTACAGGTAGACGGTGGGCACGAACGCCTGCTGCAACTCCACCGCGCCTTCTTCACCCTCGTCCACGCCACGCAGCTGCCCGCGCCCGGTCTGGTCGGCCAACGCAAACCACGCGCCGTCGCCATTGCCCACGGCCTTCTGCAGGTCGCGCGCATCGGCCATCACCGCCACCGTGGCCACCACGTGCAGTGCGTAGGCCGCACCCAGGAAACCATCCAGCGCGTCCTGCTTGGACGCAAACGCCTTGCCCAGGGTGGCCTGCGGCAGCTGCCACCACACCGCGGTGGTGTGCAGTTCCTGGTCGGGCAGATTGACCGGCCCGTAGCCGATGTTCTCGTGCGTGTAGTAGCGGATCTTCTTGTAGCCGGACACGCGCCGCACCACATGCACCTCGCCGTGATGCGAATCTCCGCGCCCGGCCACGCCGCCGTCGAAGCGGTCCAGCACCTTGAGCTTGGTGTAGTCGATGCTGTCGGTGTAGTAGTCCACGTGGGTGCGCGTGACATAGGCCTTGCGGCCTTCCCAGTCCAGCCGCTCCACCTGGTACGGCGTGCTCTGCACCATGTGGATGGCGCCTTCGTACAAGGTCAGTGCCGCGGCCGAATAATCCACCTCGGCAATGATCTGCTGCTTGCCGTCGCTCTTGTCCACCACCACGAAGTTGCCGTCGGCCACCGAGCGCAGGCTCACCGCATTGGCCGGGTAACTGTCGGCGATCCATTCCCAGCGGTCGCCTTCCTGGTGGATCACCTCGCTTTCGGCCAATGCTTCCAGGAACACCAGCGGGTCGATCGGCCCGAACGGTTCGCTGGCAATGAACGGCAGCTCGAACGCCGCGCAGCGGATATGGTCGAACAGGATCAGCGGCTGGTCCGGCGCGATGCGTGCGTGCTCGGGCGAGGCATCGGCGAAGAAATCCGGATGCCGCACCACGTACTGGTCCAGCGGTTGCGAGCTGGCCACCAGCACGCCCAGCGCCGGCTGCTGGCGCCGCCCGGCGCGGCCGAAGCGCTGCCAGGTCGCCGCCACGCTGCCGGGGTAGCCGTTGAGGATCACCACGTCCAGCGCGCCGATATCCACGCCCAGCTCCAGTGCCGAGGTGGAGACGATGCCGTCGATGTTGCCCGCGCGCATCGCGCGCTCCACCTCGCGCCGTTCGGTGGGCAGGTAGCCGCCGCGGTAGGCACGGATGCGTGGCGGCTTGCGCGGGTCGTGGTCGAAGATGTCTTTGAGGTATTTGGTCAGCACTTCCACCATCAGTCGCGTCTGCGCGAACACCAGTGTTTTGAGCCCGCTCTTGATCGCGATGCGCGCAATGCGGTTGCTCTGCGAGCGTGCCGACGCGCGCAGGCCCAGGTCGGCATTGACCACCGGCGGGTTCCACAGCAGCACGTGCTTGTCGCCAGTGGGCGCGCCGGACTCGGTGATCGCGTGCACCTGTTCTTCGATCAGGGCCTGCGCGTGCGCATGCGGGTTGCCGATGGTGGCCGAGCACAGGATGAACTGCGGGTTGGCACCGTAGAACGCGCAGATGCGTTTGAGCCGGCGCAGCACGTTGGTGACGTGGCTGCCGAACACCCCGCGGTAGGTGTGGATCTCGTCGATCACCACATAGCGCAGGTTCTCGAAGAACTGTGCCCACTTGGTGTGATGCGGCAGGATCGCCTGGTGCAGCATGTCCGGGTTGCTCACCACGATGTCGCCATGCAGGCGGATCGCCTGGCGCGCATCGCCGGGCGTATCGCCATCGAAGGTGAAGGCCTTCACCCCCAGCGCGCCGGCGCGGTTCAATTCCAGCAACTCGGCCACCTGGTCCTGTGCCAGCGCCTTGGTCGGGAACAGGTACAGCGCCTTGGCGCCGGAGGTCATCGCCGCGCTCACCACCGGCAACGTGTAGCACAGCGACTTGCCCGAGGCGGTGGGCGTCACGATCGCCACATGCTCGCCGCGCTGGGTGGCCGCCCAGGCGTCGGCCTGGTGGCTGTAGAGACGGTCGATGCCGCGCGCGCGCAAGGCGTCGGCCAGCGCGGCCGGCACATCGTCCGGGATCGGCGCATAGCGGCCCTCGCGGCCGGGCAGGGTGAAGCTGCCGGTGATGCGGTCGTGGTAACGCCGTTCCAGGCGCTGCGTGAGCAGTGCGCCATCGCGGCTGGGCCGGCCATCGGTGGTGGCCAGCGCGCGTTCGGCGGTTTCGGTGCGGGGAGCGAGGGCAAACGGAGGCATACGGCGGCTCCCAAAGAGGGGCATGAGACAGGGGAGGTGTCTCAGGGTATGAGACCGGGGCCAAACCGGCGAGCCTGTGTCACTGAGCGGATTCAGCAAGCCGGGTATTCTGTTGCCCCCGCCGCGTCACCGTTGCCTGCACGGCGTGGGCTCCCCCCTCTCGAAGAACCGCCGTGCCCGTTTCCCCCAGCATCACTGCCCCGCACTACAAAACCCGCTCCGCCCGCCGTGCCGACGTGATCGTGCATGCGGCCGGCTTGTTCCTGGCCATCGTCGGCGGTGCCTGGATGGTTTGGCGCGCCCACGCCAACCAGGCCATGCTGCTGGCCACCTGCGTGTACGCGCTGGGGCTGCTGGTGATGTTCGGCTGCTCGGCGGCCTACAACTTCGCCCCGCCGCAGCGCCAGCCGATGCTGCGCAAGTTCGACCACGCCGGCATCTTCGTGATGATCGCCGGCTCCTACACGCCGTTCCTGCTGGTCGCCCTGGACGGCACCTGGCGCTGGGCGATGATCCTGGGCGTGTGGGGCGTGGCCTTGTTCGGCGTGTTTGCCAAGCTGTTCCTGCCCGGCATCGCCAAGGGCTTCTGGGTGGCGATCTACCTGCTGCTGGGCTGGGCCGGCATCGTGGTGATCAAGCCGTTCGTCGCCGGCCTGGACAGCACCGTGCTCTGGCTGATTGCCGCCGGCGGCGCGTTCTACACCGTGGGCGTCACCTTCTACGTGCGCAAGTCGCTGGTCTACAACCGCGCCATCTGGCACGCCCACGTGCTGGGCGGCGCGCTGTCGCACTGGTGCGCCATCTGGTTGTGCCTGCGGCCGTTGGGTGGGGTGTAGCCAGGTCGGCCGCCTCGCCCGGCGCAGCCGACTTGCCTCACCCGGAGTGATACTTTAGTGTCACTCCATGCGCACAGAACTTGTCACCACGCTCAAGCGTCAGGCCACCGAACTCCTCGCTGATGTCGAGCGCGACAAGGAGCCGATCCTGATTACCCAGCATGGTCTGCCCAGCGCATATCTGGTCGATGTCACCAGCTATGAGCGCCTGCAGCAGCGGATGGCGATCCTCGAAGGTATCGCCCGTGGTGAAATGGCGGTAGCGGAAGGCCGCAGCCTGAGCCACGAGCAGGCCAAACAACGCCTGGCGCGATGGCTGAAATAGTCTGGTCGGAGCCGGCGGTGGCCGACCTGGACGCGATTGCCGACTACATTGCACTTGAGGACGCAGCCGCCGCAGCGGCACTGGTGAGACGGGTGGTTGCACATGTCGAGCAATTGGCCGAGCACCCGGAGAGCGGGAGCCGCCCGCAGGAGCTCAAGCGCTCCCGCTACCGTCAAATCGTCGAACCACCGTGCCGCGTGTTCTACCGTGTGGATGGGCAGCGCGTCGTCGTGGTTCACGTGATGCGCTCGGAGCGGTTACTCCGGAGAAATCGTCTTTCGCGCTGACAGCGCCCCCCCCTACAACTTGGTCTTCAACACCGCCTCGAAGGCCGCGTCCGGCGCGATGCTGTCGGACAGCACGATCACCGAATGCAGCGTGCCCCGGGCCTGTACGTTGTACTCGAAGCCCACCGGCGTGCCGCCGTGGCTGAACACCTCGATCTCGCTGTACTCGCCGAGCCGGCCTTCGTAACTTTCGCGCTCGAAGCCGTGCTCCTTGGCAAAGTTGCCGGCGGCGGTACGTGCGCCTTCCCACACCGCGTCCTCGTAGGTCATCGGCTGCAGCAGGCTGATCAGGTGCGTCGCGCAGTCGCTGGTGCTGGTCACGCCATAGCCATCGACCTCGCCCATCAGCGGGATCTTGTGCATGGTGCGCTTGGGCGTGGCGGTGACCGTGCAGCCAAGCTGCTGCAGCTCGGCAAGGGTGAAGTGCTCGGCTTCCGGGCGCGGCGCGCCGGGGGTGCCGGCGCCGGTACAGGCGCACAACGCGCCGAGCAGGCCGAGTGGGAGGCAGCGGTGTAGGCGAAGGTTCGGCAAGGGGGCGTCCATGCAAGCAAGGGGGCAAGTGCGGCACCGCGGTCGGCGGTGCGCCGGATGCGGGCGCATCGGCGGCCGTGGAGTATCCGCCGCTGCCGGCTGGCGCGCCAGGCGCGCTGTGGCCGGCCGCGTCGCGACGGCGCGGTGCACGTTTCCCTCACCCGCAGCCGCGTGGCGTGCCGCGGCCGTACTCACCTCACCGCGTCGGCACTCGCATGCGGATGCCGTCCGTCGCAAAGGACGGGTCCAGCCGCGCCCGCCGCTGCACCCACATGTCGCCCATCATCCGGTCCAGCCCGCGGTCCAGGCCGGTGACCAGCCCCGCACCCGGAGTGAAGGTCAGCTCGCCGAAGTAGATCTGCCCGCGCTGGATGTACCAGTCCACCCGCACGTAATCGACATCGCCCGCCAGCCGCTTGCTCAGTTCCAGCGCCTGTTCCAGCAGCGCCGGCGGGCTGGGCGGCGTGCGCCCGTCGTCGCGGATGCGGTGGAAGGCCGTGTGCAGGTTGTTCACGAAGAAGGTCATCGCCAGCTTGGGCGTGTCGAAGCGCCCATAGATCACCTGCAGCACATACTGAAAACTGCCGTCGGCCTGCCGGAACATGTGGAACTTGTAGTCCACCGGCACCTGCTGCGCATCGCCGATGTACTCCTCCACCAGGATCCGCGGCGGAATATCGCGGTAATGGATCTCGCGCACCATGTCGGAGAAGTCGGTGCGCAGCCACTGGCCGCAGCGCTCGATGATGCGCCGTTTCTGCACCGCGTCCGGCTCCTCGCGCACCACCTCCACCATCGCCGCGCCATGGTTGGCCTTGATCACGGTCTGCCGCCACTGCGGCAGGCGCAACAGCTCCTGCGGGTCGGTGCTGTCCAGCAGCAGCGGGATCAGGTGCGCCTCGCCGATCCTGGCCGCCACATACGGGCGCACCGCAAACTTGTCCGCCAGCCGCTGGTACAGCGGGTAATCGCCGTGCACGCACTTGCGGTAGAGGATCTTCTCGTTGAAGCACTTGGGCGCATACAGGTCCGGCAGCCGCCCGAACGTGTGCAGGTAATACAGCCGGTCCTGGTGCCGCCAGGGCAGGGTACGCAGCAGGCCACGCGCGCCTTTGCGCAGCAGGCGCCTGAGGCCCGGCATGTCCGAGGCCGGTGCGGGCAGCTGCGGTGCCGGGGCCGCGCAGCGCTCGTCGAACGAGGCCATCAACGGCGGCGGCATGGCCAACCATCCTTGCGCTGGCGCACCGCGCCCGCCCACCAACGGCGTGGTGAGCGCCAGCATGTTGTCGGTCATGTGGAAATCCTTGATCCGCTAATAAAGTGCGACACCAGTCACATTTTATTGTGACGTAGCGCACGATATACGGAAAAGGCGAGACCAGGGGAGCAATTTGTCTCAAACCGCCTGCCGGCCTGAATCAGGTCGCTTTCGTGCCCTGGCCGGCCGCCTCCAGCCAACGACCTGGCGCCGCAAGGGGATCCGGCGCCCGGCATGGCCCGGTCCGCTGCGCCGCCGGGCCAGGGGCGTGGCACCCTTCGGCCACCGGGCCGGCTACGGCATGGCCCGGTCCGCCCTTTGCACGCACCGGCGGCAACCGGCACCGTAGCCCGCTCACCTCAACGGAGCCGTCTGCATGACCATCACCATCACCGCCTTCGAACGCTCGCCCGACGGCGGCAAGGGCCTGGTGCGCGATCTGCGCGTGCGCTGGGCGCTGGAAGAGGTGGGCCAGCCCTACCAGGTGCGGCGGGTGCCCTTCGCCGCGCTGAAGCAACCCGCGCATCTGGCCCTGCACCCGTTCGGGCAGATCCCCACCTTCGAACAGGGCGCGCTGGTGCTGTTCGAAACCGGCGCCATCGTCCTGCACATCGCCGAGCGTTATCCCGGCCTGCTGCCGGCCGACCCCAACGCCCGCGCCCGTGCCATCGCCTGGATGTTTGCCGCGCTCAACACGGTGGAGCCGCCCAGCCTGGAGCTGGCCACCGCCACGCTGCTGGAAGCCGACAAACCCTGGACCGCAGAGCGCATGCCGCTGCTGCAAAAGCGCATCCGCCGGCGCCTGCAGCACCTCACCGCGCACCTGGGCAGCAACGCCTGGCTCGATGGCGACTTCAGCGTCGGCGACCTGCTGATGGCGTCGGTGCTGCTGCGCATCGGGCACTTCGGCCTGCTGGACGCCTTCCCCGAACTGCTGGCCTATGTCGCCCGCGCCGAACGCCGGCCGGCCTACCAACGCGCCTTTGCGGCGCAGTGGGCGATCAACGGGGCAGGTGCCTGAGCGAGGGGGCCAACGGCAGGAAGCTCGCTGCCCGCCCCCCTCGGGGCGGTGTCTGCTTCCCATGCCCACAGGCCCAGGCAAAGGCCGCAGTCGCATGGCGCGCCGACATCGCGCACCATGCCGCCGTCTTCAACGGAATGGAGTGACCCATGCGCACAACCCACGTCCTGGCCCTGGCCGCCCTGTGCAGTGCGCTCGCCGCCTGCAAAGACACAGGCCGGCCAGCGCCTACCGACCAAGCGTCAGCGGCTGCGCCTGCAGCGGCCGCAGCCACGGCAGGCCCCGGCGCAGCAGCGCCGTCGCCGGATCGAACAACCGCCCTCACCCAGGGCGTGAGCCAGCAGGCACGGCGCTACCTGTGCCCGCAGGGTCCGGGCGCGTGCAAGGCCAGTGGGCCATTGGTGGCCGACTCCGAGGCAGAAGCACAATGGCTGCTCACCCACGGCTACCCCACCGAGAGCGAGCGCGCACGCCTGGATACCTTGCAGCTGGACCAGCTCAAGGCAGCGTCGCAAGCAGGCAACCAGGCCGCCACGGTGGTCTACGGCATCAAGACCGCAGTTGCCGGCCGCTTCTCCGCCGGCATCGGCATCCTGCGGCGGGCCGCACTGGCCGGCAACCTCTACGCCTACTACGGCCTGTCGGAGGTGTACGCCAGCGACACGCAGCACAAGAACCTGGTCGACAGCCTGGCCTACCTGCGCCTGGCGTACCTGCTGGGAGATGGCAAAGCCGCGCGCGCCATCGCGGCGAAAGGGCTGAGCGGCGTCGAAAATGCCGTTGCCGACGAGCGCGCCGCAGCGCTCTACAAGACGTTTTCCAACTACCAGCGCCCGGCGCCCAGACCGCTCGACTAAGCGTGCAATGCGCGGCCCGAATGCACGGCCGTGCAGGAGGCACCGCCGGCGCAGCTGCAGCAGCCCGGCGCCTCACCGGGCACGGCCCGGCAGGCCGTCAACGCAGCACGGCGGCCTGCGCGGCCGCCGCACCGACCAACGCCCGCCTCACCAGACCTGCGCACGCTCCTGATCGGAGCGCACCATCGCATCGCCGGCCTGGCACGAGAACGCCTTGGCGTACTGCGGCATGTTGGACGGCCCGGCGTTGACGCGTACCACGCTGGGCGGATGCGGGTCGGCGTTGAGTGCCTTCACCTGTGCTTCTTCCCGGCGCGCACTGCGGTGCTTCCGCGCCCAGTTGATGAAGAAGCGCTGCTCGGGCGTATACCCATCGATGGCGACGTTGCGCTCGGGGTGCTGTTGCAGATCCAGCATCAACGCATCGTAGGCGGTGCCGACCCCGGTGAAGTCGGCGATGCTCTCGCCCAGCACCAGCTGCCCGTTGACGTGCAGGTTCGGGCGGTTCCTGAGCGGCACGTAGCTGCTCATCTGCTGCTTGATCCTGTCGGTGCGGGTGTCGAACGCGGCAACATCCGCGGGCAACCACCAATTGCGTGTGGCGCCGATGGCATCAAATTGCCTGCCCTCGTCATCGAAGGCATGGCTGATCTCGTGACCGATCATGGTGCCGATCCCGCCATAGTTGAGGCCATCGTCGGCAGTGGCACTGAACAACAGCGGCTGCAGGATCACCGCAGGAAAGAAGATGCTGTTCTGGCGCGGCGCGTAGAAGGCATTTACGGTCTGCGGCGCCACATCGTCCCAGCTCATCCGATCGGCCGGCTTGCCGATCCTGGCCATGTCGGCGCGGTGGTTGAAAGCGGTCGCACGTTCGATATTGTCGAGATAGGCGCCCTCTTCCAGCCGCAAGCCCGACCAATCCCGCCACCGGTCCGGATACCCGATCTTGGGAACGATGTTGGCCAGCTTGTCCAATGCCTTGGCCTTGGTCGGAGCGCTCAGCCAGTCGGCATGCGTGATGCGCAGCTTCATGGCGGCACGCACGTTTTCCACCAGCGCCAGCGCCTGCTGCTTGGAGGCAGGAGAGAAGTGGCGGGCCACATAGAGCTGGCCCATCGCCTCGGCGATCGTCGTGTTCAACGCATCGATCACCTGCTTCCAGCGTGGCGGCTGCACCTGCCGGCCCTCCAGCGTCTTGGCGTAAAACGCGAAATGGTTCTCCACGAACGGCTTGCTCAGGGCCGGTGCCGCATCGTCGATGGCGCGGAAGCGCAGGTAGGCTTTCCACTGCGCCACCGGCGCGCGCTGCAACTGCGCATCGAATGCCTTGAAGAACGCCAGCTGCGACAGCGCCAGGCCGCTTTCCCCTTCGACACCTTGCGCGGCCATGAAGCGGTCCCAGGCAAAATGCGGCGTCAGCGCATTGGCCTGTGCCGTGGTGAGCCAGTGGTAGGTGTTGCTGGGCTCGCGCATCTGGGCCGGCGTCAGCAGCGCGGCGGCCAGGCGGCTTTCCAGTTGCAGCACCTGCGCTGCCTGCACCGATGCCTGTGCGGCCGGTGTTCCCGCCAGCACGAACGACCGCGCGATATACGCCAGGTAGGCTTTGCGAATGCCGGCATATTGCGCATCGGCATAGTAATCCTTGGAGGGGAGCGTCATGCCTTCGACGTTGGCATAGGCCACCATCGTCGAAACGTCCTTTTCATCCGGGTGCGCAACAAACTGAAACAGCACCGTGGCGCCTTGGGCATGACGTTGGGTAATGAAGCCGGCAATGGCGCGCGCATCCTTCAGCGCATCGATCTCGGCGATCCGTTGCCGGATCGGCGCCGCGCCCAGGCGCTCGATGCCCGCCTCGTCCATGCCCGAGGCGTAGAACGTCCTGACCAGCTGCTCGATCGAACCGGCTGTCGGCTGCGACTGCAGCAACGCCTCTGCAATGGCGTGCTGATCCCGATAGGCGCGGTTGTAGAAATCAAACGAGGTACCAATGCCAACCTCGTTGTCAGGGATGCCTCTGGCAAGCGCCTTGCCGTTGGCAAAGGCATTCAGATCCTGGCAGGGGTCGGCAGCGGGATCCAGTTCGTTGATATCCAACGCCGGTGCAGCGGCAGTGGCCATCGGAACCGGCGCTGCAGGTTTGGCGTTGATTGCCTGCTCGCTGGCCTGCTTGCAACCGCTCAATGCCATGAAGGCCGCAAACGCGAGAAGGTTCCTGCTCAACATGGTCGTGGCAGCCGTACATGGGGGAGTGCAGCGAGCTTAGTCGAGCGCTTGGCGCAGGCTGCGCGCAGACGAACAAAGTTGAGCATTCCCCCAACGCGATCAGCGGCCAGTGTGCGCAAAAACGAAGTGGTGCCGTCACGACGACTGCATCACGGCCCGTGTCAAGGACGCGATGCCACCATGCGCTGCAGACTGTTCGCACATGCCGCTGCAATGCCATCCATGCATCCACGGCCACCAACCCACCACGCGGCAAAACGCCCGCCTCACCAGACCTGTGCACGCTCCTGATCGGAGCGCACCATCGCATCGCCGGCCTTGCACGAGAACGCCTTGGCGTACTGCGGCATGTTGGACGGCCCGGCGTTGACGCGTACCACGCTGGGCGGGTGCGGGTCGGCGTTGAGCGCCTTCACCT
This sequence comes from Xanthomonas euroxanthea, assembly GCF_903989455.1. Taxonomy (NCBI): domain Bacteria; kingdom Pseudomonadati; phylum Pseudomonadota; class Gammaproteobacteria; order Lysobacterales; family Lysobacteraceae; genus Xanthomonas; species Xanthomonas euroxanthea. The sequence goes on from NZ_LR861803.1 coordinate 72,814, forward strand.
GCACTTCTTCCCGGCGTGCATTGCGATACAGCCGGGCCCAGTTGATGAAGAAGCGTTGCTGGGGCGTGTAGCCGTCCACGGCGACATTGCGCTCGGGGTGTTGCTGCAGATCCAGCATCAGCGCGTCGTAGGCGATGGTGACCCCGGTGAAGTCCGCGATGCTTTCGCCCAGCACCAGCTGCCCGTTGACGTGCAGGTCCGGCCTGCTCTTGAGCGGTACATAGCGGCTCACCAGCTGCTTGATCTTGCCGGTGCGCACTTCGAAGGCCGCCCGGTCCGCCGGCAGCCACCAGTTCCGGCTGGCACCGATGGCATCGAACTGGCTGCCCTCGTCATCGAAGCCGTGGCTGATCTCGTGGCCGATGAACCCGCCGATTCCGCCATAGTTGAGGCCATCGTCGGCCGTTGCCGCAAACAGCGGCGGCTGCAGGATCACCGCCGGGAAGTAGATGCTGTTTTCGCGTGGTGCGTAGAAGGCATTCACGGTCTGCGGCGCCACATCGCCCCAGCTCTTGCGGTCCACCGGCTTGCCGACCTTGGCCATCTCGGCGCGGTGATTGAACGCCGCCGCCCGCTCGATGTTCTGCAGGTAGGTGCCGGTGTCCAGCTGCAGGCCCGACCACGTCCGCCAGGTGTCCGGATACCCGATCTTCGGCATCATGTTGGCCAGCTTGTCCAATGCCTTGGCCTTGGTCGCAGGGCTCATCCAGTCGGCGTGCGTGATGCGCAGCTTCATGGCGGCGCGCACATTCTCCACCAGCGCCAGCACCTGCTGCTTGGAGGCCGGGGGAAATTTCTGGGCGACATACAGCTGGCCCATTGCCTCGGCGATCGTCTGGTTCAATGTGGTGATCACCTGTTTCCAGCGCGGCTGCTGCACCTGCCGGCCCTCCAGCGTTGTGGAGTGGAACGCGAAGTGGTTCTGCGCGAACGGCTTGCTCAGTGCCGGTGCCGCATCGTCGATGGTGCGGAAGCGCAGGTAGGCTTTCCACTGCGCCACCGGCGCGCGCTGCAACTGCGCATCGAATGCCTTGAAGAACGCCAGCTGCGACAGCGCCAGGCCGCCTTCCCCGTTGACACCTTGCGCGGCCATGAAGCGGTCCCAGGCAAAGTGCGGCGTCAGCGCATTGGCCTGCGCGGTGGTGAGCCAGTGGTACATGTTCTTCGGCTCGCGCTGCTCGGCCGGTGTGAGCAGCGCGGCGGCCAGGCGGCTTTCCAGCTGCAGCACCTGCCCGGCCTGCCCGGCCGCTTGCTCGGCCGGCACGCCGGCCAGGACGAACGTGCGCTGGATGTACGCAAGGTAGGCCTTGCGGATGGGCGCGTACTGCGCGTCCACATAATAATTTTTTGCGGGCAGCGTCATGCCTTCGACCAGGGCATAGCCCACCATCTTCGACACGCTTTGCGCGTCGGGCTGGGCAATGAACTGGAACAGCACGTTGGCGCCCTCGGCGTGGCGCTGGGTGATGAAGCCGGCAATATCGCCCGCATCCGTCAAGGCATCGATCGCCGCCAGCCGCGGCTGGATGGGCGCCGCGCCCAGCCGCTCGATGCCCGCCTCGTCCATGCCCGAGGCGTAGAACGTCCTGACCAGCTCCTCCACCGAGCCGCTGGCCGGCTGCGTCTTCAGCAAGGCCTCTGCAATGGCGTGCTGATCCCGATAGCTGGCGTTGTAAACGTCATACGAGGTGCCGATGCCCACCTCGTCGTCGGGGATGCCCCTGGCCAGCGCCTTGCCGTTGGCAAAGGCATTCAGATCCTGGCAGGCGTCGGCACCTGGATCCAGTTCGTTGATATCCAGCGCCGGCGCCGCCGCGGTGGCTGCCGCCGCAGGCGTGGGTGCGGTGGGCGCGGTCGCTTGCTCGCCGGCCTGCTTGCAACCGCTCAATGCCATGAAGGTGGCAAGCGCGAGACTGTGTCTGCTCAACATGGGCGTGGCAGCCGTGCATGGGGAAGGTGCCGCGAGCTTAGGCGAGCCTTGCGCGCAGGCCGCGCGCGGGCGAACAAAGTTGAGCATTCCCGCGCCCGCAGCGGCACATGCGTGCAGGAAAGCGAAGCGCCGGCGGCGCCCCGGCACCGGCACCACCGCAGCGCAGGTGGCGCTAACGGTTGAGCTGCGGAATCTTTGCAAACGCCTCGGCAATGAAATCCATGAACACCAGCGCGCGCTTGGGCACCAGCCGGTTGGCGGCGTAGACAATCTGCATCGGCGCCGGCGGCGGCGCAAAGGCATCCAGCACGGTCTGCAATTCGCCCGAGGCCAGGCCTTGCTCGTACAGCCACGCCGGGCCCAGGCCGATGCCGAGCCCGGCGCTGACCGCCGCGCGCGCGGCCTCGGGCGAGTTGACCCGGAACCGGCCGGACACCGGCACGTCGGTATCGCGGAAACGCCAGCTCGCCCCGGTGCTGAGCAGCGTGTACAGCACGCAGTCGTGGTGGCGCAGGTCCTCGGGCACGGCCGGCACCCCGCGCCTGTCCAGGTAGGCGCGGCTGGCCACCGTCACCCGCGTGAACGCGCCGATGCGGCGTGCGCGCAGCGCGCTGCTGTCCAGGTGGCCGATGCGGATGGCCAGCTCCGCGCCTTCGTCGAGCAGGTTCACGTAGCGGTCGTTGATCTGCAGGTCCAGCTCCAGCGCCGGAAACCGCTGCAAGAACGCCGGCACCAGCGGCAGCACGAAGGTGTGCGACAACGCCGTGGGGCAGGCCACCCGCAGCAGCCCGGATGGCTGCACATCGTCGCGCAGCGCCATTTCAGACTCGCCCACTGCATCCAGGATGCGGCGCACCTCCGCGTAATAGCGCTCGCCCTCCGGGGTGAGCACCAGCTTGCGGGTGGAGCGGTTGAGCAGCCGGGTCTGCAGGTGCTGCTCCAGCGCCGCCACATGCCGGCTGACGTTGGGCTGGCCCAGCCCCAGGTCGCGCCCGGCGGCGGAAAAGCTGCCCGTCTCCACCGCGCGGGCAAAGCAGGTCATCAGCAGAAACAGGTCCATGCGTCCTCGATTCATGCGCACAGCGCATGAAGGTTATGTTCCCGCAGGATCTTATAGCAGCAGGCGCATGGGGCGAAGATGCCGCATCGAAGGCCGCCATACGGCGGCCGGGCACCGCACCATCAGGAGCACACCATGTCACGTCTTGCAGGCAAACGTACCCTCATCACCGGCGGCACCACCGGCATTGGCCTGGAAACCGCCAAGCAGTTCCTCGCCGAAGGCGCCCGCGTCATCGTCACCGGCGTCAACCCCGACTCCATCGCCAAGGCCCAGGCCATCCTGGGGCCCGACGTGCCGGTGCTGCGCGCCGACTCGGCCAGCGTTGCCGCCCAGCAGGAGCTGGCGCAGGCGGTGCAGGCCCATTACGGCCAGCTGGATGTCGTCTTCCTCAATGCCGGCGTCTCGGTCTGGGTGCCGATCGAAGAGTGGACCGAGCAGGCCTTCGACGCCTCCTTCGCCATCAACGTCAAGGGCCCGTACTTCCTGCTGCAGGCGCTGCTGCCGGTGCTGGCCAACCCCGCCTCGGTGGTGCTCAACACCTCCGTCAATGTGCATGCCGGCATGGCCCGCTCGTCGGTGTACGCCGCCACCAAGGCTGCCTTCCTCAGCATGACCAAGACCCTGTCCAGCGAACTGCTGGGCCGCGGCATCCGCGTCAACGCCGTCAGCCCCGGCCCGGTGGAAACCCCGCTGTACGACAAGCTCGGCGTGCCCGATGCCTACCGTGCAAAGCTCAACGAGGAGATCGCCGCCAGCATCCCGATGGGCCGCTTCGGCACCCCGGAAGAGGTGGCCAAGGCCGTGCTGTACCTGGCTTCGGACGAATCCAGCTGGACGGTGGGGTCGGAAATCGTGGTCGACGGCGGGCGCCTGCTCAACGGCTGAGCCTGGCGGCCCCCCGCCAGGCGCCGGCAGGCGGCGCGCATCGCCGCCCTGCCGGCACCCACCTGCGCCTGCGCATCGCCATGCCCCGGTTGCATGGCGATGCGCAGGCGTTTTCTGCCATGCAGGCACGGCCGGCCCACGGCTGCCCTGGCACCACCTTTTGCAACGCGAGCCACTGCCCATGCCCAACACCCTCACCCTGATCAGCCACCCGCTGTGCCCTTTCGTGCAACGCGCCGCCATCGTGCTGCTGGAACACGATGTCGCCTTCGAGCGCGTGGACATCGACCTGCACGCCAAGCCGGACTGGTTCCTGGCCCTGTCGCCCACCGGCAAGGTGCCGCTGCTGCGCATCGGCCAGCCGGACGGCAGCGTGGCCACCCTGTTCGAGAGCGTGGTGATCTGCGACTACCTCGACGAGACCAGCGGCAGCACCAGCCTGTACCCGCGCGACCCGCTGCAACGTGCACAGCAACGCGCCTGGATCGAGTTTGCCGCGCCCACCTTTGCCGACGCCTGGCAGTTCCTCAACGCCAGCGACCAGGCCAGCGCCGACACCGCCAGCGCCGCCTTCCGCGGCAAGCTGCAAAAGCTCGAGCAGGCGCTGGGCCATGGCCCGTATTTCGCCGGCCCCACGTTCGGCATGGTCGATGTGGTGTTCGCCCCGCTGCTGCGCTACTTCGGCCTGCTGCCCGCCGATGTCTGTGCACCCCTCTTTGAAGGGCTGCCGCGCATCGGCGCATGGCGCGCCGCCCTGGCCGCCCGGCCCAGCGTCATCGGCGCGGTGGCGCAGGACTACGCCAGCCGCTTCCAGCAGCATCTGCACAGGCAGCGCGCCTTGCTGGCAGACGCGGTGTGTGTGCCCGCGTAAGCAGCCAAGGCCAACGTGCAGGCCTGGCCGCATTGCATGCCTGCGCCAACACCTAGCCCTCATTGCTACGGGCTTGCACCGTAGCAGTCAGGCAGAAACAGCCGGCCTTGCGCCGGCTTTTTCATTTCAGGGAAGCGGAGATGGCAACGCCAAAGACGCGGGTCAATATAGACGGCTGATCCGGACTACGTGGGTTTGCTTAGGACACCGGCAAGCGGTTGGATCTGACGGTCTTGCAGTATCTGCCGCATCGCGCGCTGCAACCAGACTTGTGCGGCCAACTTAATCGGCCTAGCGTCGCCTGGTCACCATTCGGGTGGCGAGGAGGTCACACGCATGGCGACCAACGAGAAAACCGGCCCCAAAGCAGCAAAGGCGGCTAGCAAGGTCCTGAAAAGTGGCAGCACCGGCAAGGATTCAAAAACAGCGGCCGCGTCCGCTTTAAGTCAAGCGCCGGACAAGAAAAAGAAGAAGTAATTAAGCGAACACTGCAGTAAATAAGCGAGCACTGCAGTAAATCGGTGAAGGCGCTCGACCAAGCACGAGCGCCTCTCACTCAAGTGATCTCAGGGCGTGGAGTCACATCCGATGACACCGCTGGTACAAAATGCCGGGTACCCCGCTGACAAAACCTCTACATAACGGTAGGGTGCAGACTGGAACGGGGGTTTTAAGTATGGGAAGCAGATGGGGAAGTACCGGGTTTACGGCTATGGGGTTATTGCAATGTCCGCTTGGGTTCGTTGTAGGACTTGGCAATTTCTTTCATCCTAAACAGCATGCTGTGTCTGACGGAGCAACGCGACCTAATCGCACAATGCTTGAATCAATGCACCAACGTAGCGCTCGCCATGTGCTGCATGGTCGCGTTCGCTTGTTTGTCGCGCGCCCAGAACTGCAAACTGCTGGAGACCCGAACAAAGGTAGATAGCTGGGCCGCAACACCTAAGAAATCAATATAAAAAATCCTCGATTAAAAATCGATAATCATATAAAAACGGGAAGACTTACATGAGTTCTTACTACGTGAACAATAGGCCGCAGCTTACTGGAGAACATGAGGTCCATAAAGATGTATGTGCTTATCTTCCTACTGAGCGTACGTATCTGGGGGAATTTTTTAACTGTAAAGACGCAGTTGTCGCAGCCAGAAGCTATTACAGCAAAGTAGATGGCTGCTTTTGGTGTTCAAAAGATTGCCATACACGCTAAAAGGACTCAACAAAACACGGTGCGCGTATGAACTGGTTGGTGGCGCTCGCTCCGTTTACAACTTCCGATGGGCAACCCCTTTTTCATTCCCGAGATTCCTCCATAGTGGAGATTTCTTAGGTAGGGCCGATAGTTGTATCAATCTGAATCACGCAACGATTGATCAGGTAGATTAACAGTTAGGGATAATGGTGAAGATAATTACTTTTGATGTCACTGGGCTATTTGGCCGCGACGAATCGGTACGATTAAAATTCAATGATGACATAAATATCATTACAGGTAGAAATGGCTCTGGAAAAACCAGTGTCTTGAAGCTGTTATGGTATGTCATGAGCGGCAACATCCTGCTTGCTCTTAAAGAGGTCGATTTTAAGAGAATTAGGCTTGTAACAGATCTTTATGATTGTACCGTCCACCGGCTATCCAAGAATACCTGCAAAATTGATTGGTTGCAGGACGGGAAGTTACGAGAATTTACAGATGTTGAGGACCATGAAGGTGACGTATTCTTCAATGCGGAAGATGAAGCAAATAAGTACCTTCAATCATTAGGATCTTCAATCTTCCTGCCCACTTTCAGAAGAATTGAGGGTGGGTTCACCATGTCTGATCGCGACCAACCCCCGTTTGCTCGCAATGCTAGAGGACGATCTGAGGTTGAAGATTCACTTGTTACGCTTTCTGGGAGATTATCTAACCGCAAGCATGTGTTTGTTGCTTCGCTCAGCACAGTAGATATCGTAGATCTACTATTTAAGAAATATACTGAGTTATCAGAGCAATATAATTCTTTGCAACAAAAGACATCTCAGGAGGTCATCAAGCGGATAAGAGATTTCAAATCTGACAAAGGAGAGCAGTCTGGAGCCCTGCAGTTAGACGAAGCCTACCGCGTTCTAGACGAGGTTCGTCAGCAAATAGAAAGTGTGGAAGGTTCGCGGGAAACAATCATGCGTCCAATTGAGGCCGTCCGTGAGCTTGTAATGAGGCTTTTTAAACATAGCGGAATCCAGTTGGGCAAAATCAGTTTCGGTGAAGCGGCAGGAGCAGTCAACTCAGATATGTTGTCGGCAGGCGAGAAACAGATGCTGAGCTTTATTTCTTATAATGCTTTCTATCAAGATGCTGTTTTTATAATAGATGAGCCAGAGCTTAGTCTTCATGTCGATTGGCAACGACAACTTTTCCCAACCTTGATGTCACAAAAAACAAGCAACCAATTTGTTATCGCAACTCACTCGCCATTCATATACGGTAAATATCCAGACAAAGAATTGCAAATTGATACGGATCGTGGGGATCAAGGGGCATCTGAATGAGTACGCCTCTCGAGATGTCGATGGACGAGATAATTGCGCTGCTAAAAAAAACGTCACTCCCTACCATAGTTATAGAAGGCAGTGATGATGTCATCATTTACAGGAAGCTTGAAGAAAGGCTCTCAGACAAGGGGGTTTCAATCCTTCCGGTAGGAGGTAGAAGTAGAGTCATTGAGATTTTCAATCGGCGCAACGAACTAAATGCAGTAAAAATAACATTTATTGCGGACAAAGATTGTTTCGTATATGAAGGCGTTCCGCCGGACCTGGAGCATGAGCTGTTATTTTTTACAGATGGATACTCTATAGAGAACGATGTTTATCGTGATGGCGACCTTCCTGCTATTCTGACTGAGATGGAAGCTAAAAAGTACCATCAAGATTTGGAAAAGTTCATTCGATGGTATGCGCTTGCCATGTCAAGATTTATCGAAGGTCAGGACTCAAATTTAAGTCTTCATCCAGACAACGTTTTCGAATCTTACGACGAGTTAAGTAATTTACAAAGTGGCGAAGACTATCCTGAAAATTTGAGATTGAAGATATCTGAGGATTACGGAAGGTTGCTGCGAGGAAAGTCACTTTTAACGTTGCTTGTAAAGCACGCAAGTTACAGAGGGCGTGGTGTCCGCCACCACACAAAGTCGCTACTAGAAACCGTTGCAGCAAGGCCGGGGCCTTTGATAAGCAACCTCTTTAGCCGAGTTTCAGAAAGGTTCGTAGCGCTCGCTTAAATATTATTTTATAAAACAATATTTTTTCTTGACGTTAGCTGGCGTAAGTAAAGCCATTGAATATGCTCGTGGAGTTATTCAGATAGTTTAAAATGGTAGAATAAGAAGGTTAGATTTTCTTTCTGTCAGTGAGATGATGGAATCGAAATCTTCTAACCATTCCGACACAGCTGCTACCAGCGCGCTCCATGTCGAAGCGACGATGTGTGGGTCGTTCTTGTGCGTGCATTGATGCATTCCGCTACCACACACTATCCAAATCCTCCAACACATCGTCTACCTGCTCGGCAAGGTGCTGTAGGCAGTGCGCCCATTGCTGCAATGGAATGGCCGGCATGCCCATGGCGCCTTCTTCGCGAGCGCGCGGTGCGGCCAAGGTGGCCAGCAGGCGCAGTTGGTCGCGTACGCGTAGCAGGTGGTATTGCGTGCCTTCGGACATCCAGTAGCCGGGTTCGTCGTGCATGCCGCTCTCCTTGCCGTGAAGCGGCTCCCGCTGCACAACGCAGCGGGATGCCGGGAGGCTAGAAACCGCAGACAGCCGGCGGGCTTATTCCCCTTGCGGGTGTTGTATTCGCCGCCCTCCCGGCGCAAGAACGCCGAGCAGTGCCAGGCCAGATGGCCGAGCACAAAAAACCCACCAAATTCTCGGAGGTGGGTACCGCTGTCTGTGTGGAGTTTCTAGGCTCCGAGCGGAAGTGTGCGTGTGGCGGTGAGTTGGGTCAAGTTGAAGCGATGTCCGGTGCCCACATGTGCGGCTTTGCACGTAATTTTTTCGAATGGACGCGCGGCGGCAATGACGCACTAGTTACCAGTTGACACACCGCCAAACAGGTAGCAATCTCGGTTGCAAGGAGCCTAGAAACTCCTCAGACAGCGGTACCCACCTCCGTCAAACCGGTGGGTTTTTTGTACCTGGATTTTTTGTACGAGTGCAGCCGACGCGATGCGTATGTCGGAGTGCAGCTAATGCAAAGCTGTCTGGGAAAACAATTCTGAAGTCTGTCTGCGGTTTCTAGCCTCCCGACATCCCGTCGCGTCGTGCGACGGGGCCTGTTCGTCAAGGAGGGCTTTGCCATGCGTCGATCCTCATCCCGCCCCACGCCTGCGCGCAAGCGCGCCACGGTGGCTCCGCCTACCGAAGTCGTCTGGCGCTCGCTGGATCCCTCGATCCCGCCGCGACGCTACCTCGAGCGCACGCCCATCCCCGAACCCCGTGCCGAACCCCGCACACCACGGCGGCCCGGCCGGCCGCGTGCGCCGCAGCAGTGCACCGTTGGCTATGGGTACTATCCCGACAGTCACCAGCGCATTCCTACCCTGCGCCTGCGCGGCCGCTGGCTGGAACAATTGGGCTTTGCCATCGGCAGCAAGCTACACATCCGCCAGCGCGATGGCGAGCTGGTCATCAGCCTTGTAGACCCACATTGATCACGCCGCAGCGCATGTGCGCACCGCATGTGCCCGGCCCGTTGCTGGAGACGTCGCATGATGAGTGAGGGCATGACCGGCGCGTTGTGTGCAGACCGCCACGGTGTCATCGGGCAGGTGGTCGCGCCACGCGCGTACGCCGCAAGCGCGGCGCCGGTTGAGCGCTACGGCAGTCGCCCCTGGCGCCACCGCAGCGCCTACGCCGTGGGCGAGTTGCCGGCCCGCGCGCCCGCGGCGGGTCTCTACGCGCTTGGCCGCTTCACCACGCGCTGGCACGTGCGCGAGGAGCGCGCGCCGCCCTGGGAACGCTTCGACCAGGCCGTGGTGCAGCTGCAGGCAGAGCTGCTCACCTACATGCGGCGGCGCCTGCGCGACCCGCACACCGCCGCCGACCTTGCCCAGGAAACGCTGCTGCGCCTGCTGGCCTACCGCAACACGCCAGACATCCACAGCTACAAGCTGCTGCTGTACCGCATTGCCCACAACGTGGTGCTGGAGCACTGGCGTACGCGCCACCGCAGGCACGCCGCCCGCCACGTGCCGCTGGAGGACAGCGAACCGCTCGCCGCCGCCGGCACGGCGGTGGACCAGCTGGTGGACGCCCGCCGCACCCTGCAGCACCTGCACAGCCACACGCTGCCCGCGCTGCCGCCCAAATGCCGCCAGGCCTTCATGCTCAACCGCTTCGACGGCCTCACCTACCCGGAAGTCGCCGCCGTCATGGGCATCTCGGTCAAGATGGTGGAAAAACACATCAGCCGCGCCCTGGCCGCCTGCCGCGCGGCGGTGGGCGAGTGAGGTCAGGGCATCGCACTGCGTAGGTTGGCAGTGCATCGAGACCGGCCGGCTAGATGTGCTTGGTAGTCACGCCTGCCAACCTACGTCGTCCATGGGAAGGAGGTAGAGTCGCTCCTGTTCCTCTCAAACATCCAACTCGCCCGGCCTTATGGAATATCTCTGCAAATCTCTGATTGCTGCGTATGTCTTCCTGGAGTTTTCCGGGGACGACCTTATCGATCCGGACGCGGCGGTGAAAGCAATGGAGGCGATGACAGCCGAGCTGCAATCTTCATCCGCAGAGGAAAAAGAGGCACTCATCCAGACATGCGCGCAAGAGGCCGCTGCTCTCCGATCGGCCTCTCACGACGAGCAAATAGCGCAGTTCATTGCAGACCTTCCGCAAGCCACAGGCCTGATCGAATACGATGGCTGACACTCTAATCAAGCCGATGCCGCCTGGGGGCGCAGCTCAATTCGGGCACCCGTTGTATAGTTAGGTTGCTTACCCTTGGAGGTTTAGCGATGGTCGAAAGAGCTTCTATAAAGATTTTCTCTTCATCCGCTGTGCTCTTTGGCATTGTAGGCAATTGCCTGGCGGCGGAATCATGGCTGCGAGATACGCCAACCACATGGCCGCATGGCGCCGAGCCAGAGCAACTACCGCTGACCAGTCACGTCGAGCTTCCGATCTCCATGTTCGAGTCGGCGGCGCGCGAACTCCATAGCCATGCGGCCGTCAAGCTGCCCGATTATGGCCCCAGCAACTTTCTCAGAAGGGAGTTCGCTTGCCCTGACAAGACGCAGCCTTACCTGGTCAGGGCCGTTTTTACGAATGGCTCGACCGGTGGATACCACTTGCGCCGTGTCGGAGACGCGCTTTGGGTAGGTCATGACTCGCTGGGCCAGTCGACCGGCCCACATCGATCCGCTCTGCTGGCTTGCCTGCCCTTCGACCCGTCGGAGGTCTATGTGACAGCCAGCGGCGCGATGTAGAGAGGCATCTCTACAACGTCGGCACCTGGCCGCGCTGTTGTTGCTTTTTCGAACGCTGCTACTCCAACAACTGGAAAAAAGCAGGATCCGGAAAAACCGGGGTTGAAAACCGTGGTCAGAGCTATTTCTCGTCCCATTCATGCGGATCGAAGAAAGGTGAATCGACTGATAGTCGGTGATGATCAATGCGGCGTTTTCAGGCAACAGCCGCTGGTCAGTCTGTGGATGCCGCATCCTCTGGCTGGTCATCGATAAGGCATTCCCCAAGGTCGAAGTAGAGTGCAGCGCCGCAGTTGGCTTGCGCCATGCGGCGCCGCGTGCGCAAGCTTGCGTCGGTTACCGGCGTCTAAAGCAGCCACTGCTCCCAGAGGAATGCGATGCCGCTGCCGGCCGCGTGGTATTTCATCACCTCACTCAGTGAATCGGTAGTCTCCAGTCGCGCTCAATCGTGTTGCCACTCCGCTGTGAGCGCCAGCCAGGTCATCACGTTCTCGCCTGCGGCGATCATGTGCTGGATTGCCACCTGGTGCGCTTCGCCTGATTGATGCGTGCCGAGGTGATGAGGCATTGGCCCGGTCGCGCATCGAGTTGCCAAGGCCAATCATCGCTGTGCCTTGCTCATAGCGATGCCAGCGCCTGGTGTGTGCAAGAGCGCGTCATCGTGGTAAACCAGCGGCGAAGCTGAAACAGATCAAGAGCGATTGCTGTAGACGCAGGGTGCGCCACGTCATCCTGTTAAGACTCCGTTCTCTGCTCTTCGCTCCCGTCTCCTTGGGTTCTCTTTGAGCGCCAACGACTGTGACGCGCAACGGGGACCCAGCGCGAGAATTCCCCTAGTGTTGCATCAGGCAGCGACGGCGAACGCAAGTCACTCGGCTCGCCGCCGATTGCCAGTCAGACGCGATCGCCCCCTCCCCCCACAGCACAGCGCCCCCCAGCGCAAAGGTTCTTCATGATCGATGTCATCAAGCGGAAAATCTTCTCAAGACGTTCGGTCATGGGGCCCGTGTTTTCCACCGTCATGCTCCTGGCTGGAACGACAACCGCGGCACTGGCAAGCGAGCCGGTCGGCTTCGGCGCGGGAACTACCGGAGGCGCGGGGGGCGAGGTGGTCGATGTCTCCACACCGGAAGAGCTCAAGAATGCCTTGTGCCAGCGTTACCAGGGCTATACCTGCGTAGACGACACGCCTCGCATCATCCGCCTTAACACCGTCATCGACTTCACGGCAACGCTGGGAACCACGTCCACAACGGGCTGCGTTTACGCTGACAGACAGTGTGCAGAGCCGAGCGGGAAGCAGGAGCGGGTTCTGGACAACGGGTCATACTGCAGCGGTCGTACAACGTTCCCACTGACCTACGACAACGCAGCGAAGTCACTGCTATCCGTGGGTTCGAACAAGACGCTGATCGGTGTCGGGGCATCGGCGGGGATAAAGGGCACGGGCTTGTCGATGACCGGCGGTGTATCGAACATCATCGTGCGGAACCTGTCGATCACCGATCTCAATGAGGGGATCGTCTTTGGCGGCGATGCAATCAGCATCGATAACGCAAGCAGGATCTGGATCGACCACAACGCGTTCGCACGCATCGGCCGGCAGATGATCGTGACGGGCTGGGGGCCGGCCAAGGCAGTCACCATTTCCAACAACATGTTTGATGGCGAGACCGCGTATGGGCACTACTGCAACGGTCGAAGCTCCTGGATCATGCTGCTGATCGGCGAAGCTGAAGAAATCACCCTGCTGGCAAATCACTTCCACGCCACCGCAGGGCGTTCGCCGGAAATCGGCACGGGCGGCATGATTCATCTGGTGAACAATCTGTATACGTCCAACTTCTATTTCGGCGCCACTGCGTCAAGGGACGTCAACCTGTTGGCCGAAGGGAACTACTTCAATCCAGAGGGCCAATACTTCTTCCCTGTCGCCAGTACACCCGGCGATCTGGTGTTCGCGCCACTGGATGAGAACGTGTCCTCCACGGGGTCGCTTTGCTCGCAGACGCTGGGGCGTTCCTGTGTCACCAGTTACACGGAAACCGGACAGGAATCGTTTCTGCTGGACACCACGGTGATGTCAAATATTGCCGGCAATGCGACCTGGAAGAATGCGATAGGCAGTGTCAGGCCGATGATGTCCAACGACGTCGCCAAGTCGGTGGCCGCCAACGCAGGTCCAAGAGCCGATCCGGATAGCGTTAGCCGGTAGTTTCAAGCGGGTAAGGGATATCTGGCGGCGTAAGGTGCGCGATGTCGCAGGCACCTGCTGCGCCGACATTTGGTGTCTTACCCAAGCATGTCGCTTGGCGCTGTACTACAGCGTCCGATAGGTGCATGACCCAGCGCGAGCGGCAGGCCGGATCAAAAAAACATTGGCGGCGGCTGCGCCAACATCTGTTTCAATAGTCTCTACACCGAAGCTCGGTGCCGATAACCGGGTGAGGCCTGGCCTGTTGAAGCGGTGGCCTGCGCAAATGACGACGTGCTTTGACATTTTTCAAGCCGACACCGCGCCTCTTTCGTCGGTGGCATGACGACTCTGGTGAAGTAGACGCAGGGCGTGCCACCTCATCCTGTCAAGACTCCGTTTCTTGCTCTTCGCTCCCGTTTCCTCGGGTTCTCTTTGAGCGAGGACGACTCTGACGCGCAACGGGGACCCAACGCGAGAATTTCCCTAGTGTTCCGACAGGCAGCGACGGCAAACGTGAGTCACTCGGCTCGCCGCCGATTGCCAGTCAGACGCAATCGCCCCCCCACAACACAGCGCCCCCAGCGCAAAGGTTCTTCATGATCGATGTCATCAAGCGGCAAATCTTCTCAAGACGTTCGGTCATGGGACCCGTGTTTTCCACCGTCATGCTATTGGCTGGAACGACAACCGCGGCACTGGCAAGCGAGCCGGTCGGCTTCGGCGCGGGAACCACCGGAGGCACGGGGGGCGAGGTGGTCGATGTATCGACGCCAGCAGAGCTTAAGGACGCTCTGTGCCAGCGTTACCAGGGCGCTAACTGCATAGACGATACGCCTCGCATCATCCGGTTGAATACAGTCATCGACTTCAGGGGAACGGAGGGAACCATTTCCGGAAAGGGCTGCGTTTACTCTGACAGACAATGCGTGGGGCCGACCGGAAAACAGGAAAAGATTCTGGATGTGCTCGGATACTGTGGCACTGGTCCAACGTTCCCGATGACCTATGACAGCGCAGCAGCATCGGCGTTGCTGGTGGGTTCGAACAAGACGGTGATCGGTATTGGGGCGTCGGCGGGGATCAAGGGCAAAGGCTTGACGATGACCGGGGGCGTGTCAAACATCATTGTGCGGAACCTGTCGATCACCGATATCAATGAGGGCATCGTCTTTGCTGGCGATGCGATCACCGTCGATAACGCAAGCAGCATCTGGATCGACCATAACGCGTTCGCACGGATTGGCCGACAGATGATTGTGACGGGCTGGGGAGCCGCTAAAGCGATGACCATCTCCAACAACACGTTTGATGGCGAAACCGCGTATGGGCATTACTGCAATGGTCGAAGTTCCTGGATCCTGCTGTTGAACGGAGATGCGGAAGAAATCACCCTGGTGGCAAATCACTTCCGCGCCACCGCAGGGCGCTCTCCGGAAATGGGCACGCCAGCGGGAGGCACTGGCGGCGTCATTCATCTGGTGAACAATCTTTACACCTCAAACTTTTATATTGGCGCTTCTGCGACAACGACAGTCAGCCTGCTGATGGAGGGTAATTACTTCACTCCTGGAGGCGAGTTCTTCGTGCCTATCACGGACACACCTGGCGATCTCGTTTTCGCACCATTAGATGAGAACGTGTCCTCCACGGGGTCGCTTTGCTCACAGATGCTAGGCCGCTCCTGTGTGACCAGTTACACCGAAACTGGTCATGCAGCGTTTTTCCTGAACACTAAAGTGATGGAAAATATTTCGGGCAATGCGACCTGGAAGAATGCGATAGGCAGCGTCAGGCCGATGATGTCCAACGACGTCGCCAAGTCGGTGGCCGCCAACGCAGGGCCAAGGGTCGATCCGGACAGCGTTAGCAGGTAGCCTCAAGCGGGGGGCGAGACGCACGTGCTCGTCGCCTTGCCCGTGGCTGTGCGCCTGCTTTGCACACCTCGAGTTAGCGCGAGGGTGAGGGTGCTGGCTGGGCCGGGCGCGTTGCAGCGGCCCAGCCGACAGCGCTCAACCAGGCGTCGAATCACTGCAGCATTGCGTGGATGGCCGCTGCCGTCGGCGCATACGGCGACGGCGGCTGGCGCGCGGCGTTTTGCATGCCAAACGAGGCGAGCAGAAAGAGCAGGCCCAGCGCGGCCGGTACCGCACCCTTGGGCTTGCGCACACCCAGATGCGCCATGCCGGATAACAGCAGGTGATAGAACATGCCGGCGTAAGCGAGATCGCTCAGCGCGGTGTTGAAGTGCCACACAATCGCCACCGGGCCCAGGATCTTGATGACGATCATCCAGGGCACCAGCAACGGCGCCGAATAGCCCAGCTCGGCCTGCGCCTTGCGCACGAACTCACCCTTGGCCAGATACATGCAGGCAGAAGCGAGATACAGCAGGCACAGCAGGGCGGTACTGATCCAATAGACAGAGATGCTCATGGTGTTTGCCAGTCAATAAGTAAATGCAACCGGCAATCAGAATGTCGCCTAAGATAGCTATTGAAAAGTAGGATGAATCACTGGGACTTAGTATGAAAAAGCAGACCATTGATACAGGCGAGCCCAATATGCATGAGGAAATGCGCCGTGCATTTGCGCTGCTGTCGGGGAAATGGAAGCTGGAAATCATGTGGCTGCTGAATCAGCGGATGTATCGCTTTGGCGAGCTGCGCGCGGCAATCCCCGGCATCACTCAACACATGCTGACGGCGCAATTGCGCGAGCTGGAAGCAGATGGCCTGGTCACACGCACCGTCTTTGCAGAGGTACCGCCACGCGTGGAATACGCCATCACGCCAAAGGCGCATGGACTGCGGCCAACCATGGAAGCGCTGACCGCGTGGTGGCAACAGTACGGTGACAGCATTGCGAAGCGGCCTGCTACACGCGGGCGCAAGCCAAGCGGTTAGAGACAAGCGGCTGGTCCTTCCGGGCGGGTTCATGACGCAGACCTATTGGCCGGCATGAGCGCGCACCTGTCTCAAGAATCGTTACAGCAGTCTGCGCACAATCCTGGCGATCAGGCTTGTAGATCAACACCTGTCCAGACCCCACAAACGTCAACGCCCCGATCATGTCGGGGCGTTGGTGCGATCTCGCCGAAGTGGGCGTTGCCATTCGCACTGTCGTGCGTTACGGCTGCCGGCCAGTCCACTGCTTCGCCGCGGCGGGCGTGACACCCGCGGGCAATGCAGTCGACGTGGACAGCTTCGATCGACTTACTTGGAGGCGTCGCGCACTTTGTCGGCGACCTGGCCAGCCTTGTTCTGCACCTTGCCGACGTTCTTTTCGGTGGCGCCTTCCAGCTCGGTGCTCTTGTCGCCCGTGACACGGCCGACGGTTTCCTTGATCGAGCCCTTGACCTCTTTCGCGGTGCCTTCGATACGGTTCTTGTCCATGGGTGTGCCTCTTACGGTTGGGGATGTTGGAGGCCAGTCTGGACCCCGGAGGTGTGAGTGCGACGTGGGCATGCCGTCATCCGCGCGTCAGGACGTTTGCTGCTGCGCTGGCGCGTGCGCGGCCTGTGTGCGAGCAGGGCACTGTTCTGCACGTCTTGTTGAGACCGCTGCGTGCCACAATGCGCGCACTTTTTTGCCAGGCAATGCCGTCACGTGAGCACAGTGCGCCCCGCCATCGAGCCCATTGGCCTGGAGTTTCTTGCGGGGGGCGGCGAGATGGGGGCCTTGATGCGCGCCCACGACTGGGCGGCCACGCCGATGGGCGCGCCCGAAACCTGGCCGCAGTCGCTGCGCTCGTCGTTGTCGGTGGTGCTCAATTCCACCCTGCTCGGTGCGGTGCTGTGGGGGCCGGAGCTGCGCCTGTTCTACAACGACGTGTACGTGCAGTCGATGGGCGAGCGTCATCCGCAGGCGCTGGGCCAGCCGGTGACCGAGGTGTGGAAGGAAACCTACGCGCCCATCGCGCAGGCCTTTGCGCGGGTGATGCAGACCGGCGAAGGCTTCGGGCAGGAAGTGATCACCTTGCCGATGCTGCGCAACGGTGTCAGCGAGATGACCTACTGGAATGCCACCGCCTCGCCGATCCGCGGCGAAGACGGCAGCGTGGTGGGGTTGATGAATATCGCCATCGAAACCACCGCGCAGGTGGCAGACGCGCGCAACCGCGACCTCCAGCACGCGCTGCTGAGCGACGAAAACACGCACCTGGTGCACGAGGTGGTCAACCGCACCAGCGAGCGCGATCGTGCGCTGGAGGCCGAAACCGTGGCGCGCCGCAATGCCGAGCGGGTGCAGCTGGCGCTGGCGGCCGGGGCGATCATCGGCACCTGGATCTGGGACCTGCCCACCGACGCGTTTTCGGTGGATGAGGCCTTTGCGCAGAACTTCGGCTTCGATCCGTCCAGCAGCCGCAACGGCCTGACACTGGAACAGGTGATCCGGACGGTGCACCCGGACGACCGCGAGGGGCTGCGCGCGGCCATCGGCGAGGCCCTCGCCCGCGGCGGTGCGTACGCGCACCAGTACCGGGTCAAACGGCGCGACGGAAAGTACTACTGGCTGGAAGCCAATGGCCGGGTCGAAAAGGGCGCCGATGGCACGCCGCTGCGCTTTCCCGGTGTGCTGCTGGACATCGAGGCGCGCCATGCGCTGTCGGAAGAGCGCGACCGCGCGCTGGCAGCACTGCGCGAGCTGAGCGACACGCTGGAGCAGCGGGTCACCGAGCGCACGCGCGAGCTGATGACGGTGGAAGAAGCGCTGCGCCAGTCGCAGAAGATGGAAGCGGTGGGGCAGCTCACCGGCGGGCTGGCGCACGACTTCAACAACCTGCTGGCGGGCATCTCCGGCGCGCTGGAGCTGATGAGCCTGCGCATCGAGCAAGGCCGCTTCCGCGACCTGGAGCGCTACGTGGCCACCGCGCAGGGCGCCACCACGCGCGCGGCTGCGCTGACGCACCGCTTGCTGGCGTTTGCGCGGCGGCAGACGCTGTTGCCCAAGCCCACCAACGTCAACCGGCTGGTGGTGGACATGCTGGAGCTGATCCAGCGCACGGTGGGCCCGGGGATCTGCGTGGAAAACGTCGTCGCCGCCGAACTGTGGCTGGCGCTGGTGGACGCGCCGCAGCTGGAGAATGCGCTGCTCAACCTGTGCATCAACGCGCGCGATGCGATGCCCAACGGCGGGCGCGTGCGCGTGCAGACCAGCAACCGCCGGATCGACCGCGAGATGGGCCAGCAACTGGGCATGCCGGAAGGCCACTACCTGTCGCTGTGCGTGAGCGATACCGGCACCGGCATGCCGCCGGAGGTGGTGGCGCGCGCGTTCGATCCGTTCTTCACCACCAAGCCGATCGGCGAAGGCACCGGGTTGGGCCTGTCGATGATCTACGGGTTTGCCAAGCAATCCGGCGGGCAGGTGCGCATCCACTCGGAAGTGGGCAAGGGCTCGACGGTGTGCATCTACCTGCCGCGGCACGCCGGTGCCGATGACAGCAGCGATGGCAGCACCGCCGCGCTGGAACTGGCGCCCTCGCTGGCCGGTGAAACGGTGTTGATCGTGGACGACGAACCCTCCATCCGCCTGCTGTTCACCGAGGTGCTGGAAGAGCTGGGCTACACCGTGCTGGAGGCCGGCGACAGCGCCGCGGGGCTGGGCATCCTGCAGTCGCCGGTGCGGATCGACCTGCTGATCAGCGACGTGGGCCTGCCCGGCGGCATGAACGGCCGGCAGATGGCCGACGCCGCGCGCGTGGGCCGGCCCAACCTCAAGGTGTTGTTCGTCACCGGTTTTGCCGAACACGCGCAATTGAACGACGGCCACCTGGAACCGGGCATGGCGGTACTGGCCAAGCCCTTCAGCGTGAGCGTGCTCGCCACGCGGGTGAAGGAGATGATCGCCAGCGAGTGCTGAGTGGTGCGGTGCTGTGCAGGCGTTTGCCTGCGTGCGTGCGTGTGCCCGGCCTGCGGCGACCGCGCCGGCCTCACTCCACGCTGGCGGCGACCAGCCGCTGCCATAGCGCGGCATTGGCCGCGTGGTCCGGCTCCAGCGTGGACAGCACGCTCAGTGCATGTTCCTGCTGCTCGGCGCCGTGGCGGGCGAGCATGGCCAGCGCGGCGGCCAGCCGGCCGTACCGCAGCGCCATGCCGAGCGAGCTGGTGAGCAGGGTGGGGTCGTGCCCGGGGCGTTGCTCGTCCAGCGCGGTGCCCAGCGCGGCGGGCAGCTCCCAGGTGGTGGCGATGGTCTTGGCGACGGCGGCGGTATGGCGCTCGACCAGCACGGCGGCCACCTCCAGGCTATAGGGCACGCTGGGGCGCTCGGCGTAGGCATCGCGCAGCACGCGCAGGATCACCACCGCACCCAGGCCTTGCAGCAGGCCGGCCAGCTGCGCCGCCAAGGTATCGCCGGCGCGCTCGCGCATGTAGGCAGCCGCGGCGGCGGCGGTCCGCAGGGCGTAATCCCATACCGCGGCCGGCAGGCGCGCGTAGAGGCCGCCCTCCAGGCTCAGCACCGGCTGCATGACGGCGGCAGCGACGATCTGGCGCACGCCCTCGGTGCCGATATGCACCACGGCCCGCTCCAGGCTTTCCAGCGGACCGCCCTGCGGGCGGTACAGCGCGCTGTTGGCGATGCGCAACAGGTTGGCGGCCAGCGCCGGGTCCTGCGCGATGATCGCGGCGATGCCGCGGCCGGAGGCATCCGGGTCGTTGACCGCGCGCATCAGCTGCGGCAACAACTGCGGGCGGCGTGGCAACAGCTGCGGGCGCAGGTCGACATGGGCGAGCGCAGCGCCGACCGCATCCAGCACCGCGGCCTGGGCCGGGTCGGTGGGCAGGCGGCCCTCGGCCAGCGACGGGTTGGACATCACTGCGGCATACATGCGGCGCAGCAGCGGCTGCATCGGCGGCGGCCCGCACAGCAGCGGGTGGGGTGTAGCCGCGCGCTGCGCCTGTGCCTGCCCGTGCGTGTGCACGGCCGCGGCCGCGGGCGCCGCGGGTGCGTCCTGCAGGCCGGTGTCGGTGGCGACAGGCGCGGCCGCAGCGCTGGCGCTGCGCGCACGTTGGCGCAGCAGCAGCCATGCGATGACGCCGGCCAGTCCCAGGCCGGCAAGCAGTCCGGCAGCAAGCAGCAACACAATCACGGAGGTCCAGGGGTCGTCTGATCGGTGCAGCGACTATCCGCGAAGCCGCTGTTCACGGCAATGCAGGCGTGCGTGGCGCGCGGTGCAGGCAGACCCGCACACCGGCACTGCCATGCTGCACTGCGGGGATGAGCGGCGTGTCTTCCCGTTGACCACTGCGCTGCACGTGGCGCTAACGCAGCAGGCAGCACTATGCGTCACCAGCTGTGCAGCCCTAGAGCATCTAGGCAGCTTAAAGGGTGCAGGCATCCGCAGTTGGACCATTTTCGATACGAAGACACCGCGCATGGCGCGGTGTCTGCGTTTGTGCACGGGGACGGGCACACGCGCGCGATGTCACAGGCGGTGCATCACGGCATTACCGCGCTACAGCGTGCCCTGTTTCCACAGCCGTACGATCGCGGCCGGTGCATGTTCTTCGGGGATGCGCAGCGGCTCGCTGGCGCCGTCCCAGGCAATGCTGAAATAGCGGCGATCGCCACCACCGGCCTGCGGGCGCGGCAGCGCATGCGCCAGGCACTGGTCCAGCACGCTGCGCAGCTGCAGGCGCTGGGCATCGTCCAGCTCATCCATCACCAGCTGCCGTTCGCGCCGCATGGCGGGGAAGGCGGCCACCCCGCCTTCGCGGGCCAGCCGCAAGGTCACGCCTGCCTCCACCGGCGGACGTTGTGCACTCATGTGAGCACGCCCACGTCGCGCCAGGCCTGTTGCACCGCGGTTGCCTCGGCACTGCTGGCGCCGTGGTCCGCACCGGCGATGCGGACGGTGAGCGCGGCAAAGGTCGCGAAGTCCGCGCCGGCGGCCAGTTCGCCGCCGGTGAGCGCGCGGTACCAGATGCGGCCGGTCTTCTCCCATGCGTAACCACCGATGGCCACGGCAGCGCGATAGAACGCGTGGTTGGGAATGCCGGAGTTGTAGTGCACGCCGCCATCGTCCTCCTGGGTGTCGACAAAGCCGTCCATGCTGGCCGGTTGCGGATCCTTGCCCAGCGCCGGGTCGTCGTAGGCCGTGCCGGGCGCGCGCATCGAGCGCAGGCCCACCCCGTTGATGCCGGGCATCAGCAAGCCGGCGCCGATGATCCAGTCCGCCTCGCTGGCCTGCTGCTGCAATGTGTACTGCTTGATCAACACGCCGAACACATCCGACAGCGACTCGTTCAAGGCACCGGACTGGTCCTGGTAGATCAGGTTGGCGGTGCGCTCGGTGACGCCGTGGGTCAGCTCGTGGCCCACCACGTCGATGGCGATGGTGAAGCGGTTGAAGATTTCGCCGTCGCCATCGCCGAACACCATCTGCTCGCCGTTCCAGAAGGCGTTGTCGTAGCCACGCTCGTAATGCACGGTGCCGATCAACGGCATGCCGTCGCCGTCGATGGAATTGCGCGCGTACACGGTCTGGAAGAAGGCGTGCGTGGCGCCGAGATAGTCGTAGGCCTCGGTCACTGCCACATCGTCGGTGGCGGCGGCGCCTTCGGCACGGACCAGGGTGCCGGGCAGTGCGGTGCCTTGCTGCGCGTCGTAGATCTGCCGCTGCACTGCTTGCTCAGTGGGCGTGTCCGCCGCATCGGCGGCCGGCGGCCGGGTGCGTGCAAGCAGGCCGAGCGCGCGCTGCTGCCGCAGCTGGGCGGTGATCTGCCGGGACAGCCGCGCGCACTGCCGCGCACGCTCGGGTGCGGCCTGGCCACATGGTCCAGCAGATACGGCGGCAGAATGCCGGCACGGCGCGGCGTGACAAATGCAGACATGAGCGACCTCCACAATGGGCTGCGCCCGGGACTATGCCGAGGCCGGCTTTAGGAATTCGTTAGCCTGGCCCACTGTGCGCCCTGCGCAGGCATCGCGATAGGCCTGGCGTTCATTCCAGCTGCGACAAGGCCTGCTGGATCGGTGTCCGCCCGTCGATGAAGCCCACCGTCTTGCCGATGATGGCCGGCAGCGCCAATGCCGCTGCAATGACCTGCGCGACGTTGGCGCGCGACACGCCGCCATCGGCATCGCTGCCCGGATCGCGGGTGATGCGGCCCGAGGGCGGATCTTGCGTGAGGCGCCCCGGCCCCAGCACGGTCCAGTCCAGCGGGGTGTTGCGCAGGTGCGCATCGGCCGCGGCCTTGGCCTGCGCGTAGGCGAAGAAGGCATCGTCCGGGCCGATGCCGTGTTCCAGCCCGGCACCGAGATAGGACACCATCACGTAACGGCGTACGCGTGCCTGCTCGGCGGCCTGCATCGAGCGGATCGCCGCATCGCGGTCCACCGCGTAGGTGCGCGCGGCATCGCCGCCACCGGCGCCGGCCGACCACACCACCGCATCGTGGCCGGCCAGCTGCGCGGCGATGGCGTCGGTGTCGGCCTGTTCGATATCGAACAGCTGCGGGGTGGCGCCGTCAGCAATCACATCGTCTGCGTGCGCAGGATTGCGAAACAGCGCGGTGACCGAATGCCCGCCGCGCACCAGCAGCGGCGTCAGCAGACGCGCGACCTTGCCATGGCCGCCGATCAACACGATACGAGACATCTCAACCTCCAAGACGGCGCGCCATTGCGGCGCGGACTGCACGCATCCTCGCCAACAGGGCGCTAAGGCAGCGTTATCGGCCGCGCAGGCGTATGGCCAAACGCTGTTTCCCGGCATGCGGTGCGTGGAGGTCCGGATGCGATGGGGCGGTGACGCACGCAGTGCAGCGGCATTGCGACCACCCTGCGCATCACGCAACCATCCGCAGGCGATGCACTGCACCGATCCTGCGGCATCGCGCAGCGGCGCTGGCATCTCTCGGCTGTCGCTACCAGCGTGCAAGGCGCAGATGCAAGGTAGACCGTCGCCCACGATCCTCTCGGTCAACCCGTTGCCGATCATCGGGATGGCGCCTGCCTGCCACACATCTGGGACACTACGGCGCCACACCTTCGGGATGCCTATGTCCAGTTCAATCGATAGCGATCTTCGTCCACGCGTCGGATGCGGCGCGTTCATCCGCCGCGCCGATGGCCGCTTGTTGCTGGTGCAGCGCGGGCGTGCGCCCGAGCAAGGCCATTGGGGCCTGCCCGGCGGCAAGGTGGACTGGATGGAAACGGTGGAACATGCCGTGGTGCGCGAAGTGCTGGAAGAAACCGGCCTGCACGTGCAGCTGCAGGCCGTGCTGTGCATCGTCAGCTACTTCGAGCCGGACCTGGCGCCGCCGCAGCATTGGGTCGCGCCGGTGTATCTGGCCGCGATCCAGGGCAGCGAGCACGCCGTGCGGCGCGAGCCCGAGGCGATTGCCGACATCGGCTGGTTTGCGCTGGACGCGCTGCCGTCGCCGCTGACCACCTCCACGTTGCAGGCGTTGCAGCATCTGCCAACTGCGGCGTCGGCACCTGCCGCCTGAGTGCGATGCATCGATGCCGCTGGACCCGGTGCCGGCGGCGATGCACCGGCCTGCGCAGTGTTGGTGCTGATGCTTGCAGCAACGCGATGTTCGCGCGGATGCAGGGCGACGCGTGCGCTGCCTGCGATGCCGACCGCTTGCGTACGTTTGATGCGGTGGCCTGATTGCGCGCTGCAATGTGCGTAGTCGCCGCATTTGCGTTACATCGCGTCGTTACATGCAACGTGCGTGTCTGCACGACTTCCAGCACATCATCTGCGCTGTCTGCTGGCGCTATCCTCGCCGGTTCGACTTGCCTGGGAGGGCACCGCATGACACGTCATTGGTTGAACAAAACGCTAGCGCTCACGTTGGCCTGCACCGCGTGCAGCATGCACGCAACCGCCGCCGAGCCGGCCATACCGGCCACCGCATCCACCCCGGATGGCATCCGGCACGTGCCTGCATTCAACCTGCCGGTGTCGGAGTTTCTGAGCCCGGCTGCACGTGCGCATATGGCCAAGGGGGTGGCCCGCGCCGATCCGTTGGACAAGGCCGACAACGCCACCTTGCTCAAGCAACTGCCGGGCATCCGTGCCGACACCGAACGGTGGGCCAAGGGCGTGATTGCGCAGCTGCGCACGCGCTACGCGGTGGAGATCACGCCGGAGACCTGGAACGGCGTGCCGGTGCTGCGGGTGGAGCCGCGCACGCGCACACCCGAGCAGGCCAGGCGCATGTTGATCGAACTGCATGGCGGTAGCTTCGTGATGGGCAGCGCCGCCTCGTTCGGGTTGATGGAGGCCATTCCGCTGGCGGCAATGACCGGCATGACGGTGGTCGCGGTGGATTACCGGATGGGCCCCGAGCACCAGTTCCCGGCCGCCAGCGAGGACGTGGCGGCGGTGTATCGCGCCGCGCTCAAGACCTACGCGCCCGAGCGCATCGGCTTGTTCGGGTGTTCGGCCGGCGGCGTGCTCACCGGCGAATCGCTGGCATGGTTCGCCAAGGAAAAGTTGCCGATGCCGGCAGCGGCCGGGCTGTTCTGCGCCGCAGGCGATGCACGCTACCGCGGCGATTCGCGCATCGTGGTGGCGGCAGTGAACGATGCCTTGTTGCCGGACAAGGCTGGTGCGTTGCCGATCTGGGAAGACCTGTACTACGGCGACAACGTGGACTTCCACGACCCGCTGGTGTCGCCGGTGTTTTCCGATGCGGTGCTGCAGCAGTTCCCGCCAACGCTGTTTCTGACCGCCACGCGTGCGGCCGAGCTGAGCAATGCCGCCTACACGCATGCGCGCCTGGTGGACCTGGGCCGTGAATCGGATCTGCATGTGTGGGACGGGCTGGGCCACGCCTTCCACCTCACCAACGCGCTGCCGGAAAGCCAGCAGGCGCTGCGGGTGGCCGCGCGTTTCTTCAGCAAGCACCTGGGCCTGCCGCCACCGACGCTGGCCGCGCCACGCTAACGCCACGCTGACACCGGCTAGGCGCGGTGCTTACATCCTCTGACCTAGGTTGAGACCGACTGGCGTTGCACATGCAACGCCGCTGTTGATCAGGAGAATCGAATGAGTCTGCAAATTCCTCAGGGTGCGTTGGTGGTGGTGGCCGATGGCGGCGAAGCACGCTGGTTCACCAATACCGGCAACGAAGCCAACGTGGTGCTGCGCCAGCACGCGCGCACCGATGTGCAGAACGTCGACGACGATGGCCCGGCCGGCAAGGCGCCGCAGGATCTCAGCGAGGCGGACATGGACGAGATGACCTTTGCCAAGCAGCTCTCGCATGCCCTGAACGATGGCGCGCTGAAGCACGAGTACACGCATCTGGTCTTGGTGGCCGACCCGACCACGCTGGGCCGCGTGCGCCCGCTGCTGCACAAGGAAACCCAGCAGCGCCTGGTGGGCGACCTGGCCAAGGACCTGACCAACCTGCCGCTGGAAGACATCCAGCGCGCATTGTCGTAAGCACAGCGGAGCGGCGAGACGATGGGGTTTGTTCGCGACTACGCCACCCAGGCGCCCGAACGTAGCGAGGTGGATGCACAGGCCGGGCTGCAGGTGCTGGAGTTCGGCACCGACTGGTGCGGCCACTGCATCGCCGCGCAGCCGCTGCTGCAGAAGTTGCTGGGTGGCGTTGCGGCGCTGGACTACCGCAAGGTCGAAGATGGAAAAGGGCGGCCCCTGGGCCGCTCGTTTCGCGTCAAATTATGGCCAACCATCATCCTGCTGCGCGACGGCGTGGAAGTTGCACGCGCCGTGCGCCCGCAGACGCGCGAAGACCTGCAGCCGCTGCTGTCGCAGCTGGGCTAGGCGCCGGTCTAGCTCGCAACGCGCCTGATCGATGGCTCGCCATGGCATGCAGATGCCCTGCGCATCGATGACGCGATGCAGGCGCTCATTGCGCCAGATGCCTTGAAACAAGCGGGTTTTCGCCATCTGGCGGCATCACGCCTGCAGCGACCTGCGCGCTGTAGTACCATAGCGGGCTGATCAAGCCCTTGGGCATTGCCCATCCCTTGGTCGTCTGTCCCGCAGCGTCGCTGAGTTCACGCGGCCGTCCGGGAATGCCTCCGGCGTCATCCAGTGCCTGTGCCATTGCCATGCCTGACTGATGCGCCGTGTCCTGTGCGTTGCCAGGGCGAGTGGGCAGCGATGGCCGCACCTGGAGACACGACATATGCACGATACGCGCGCAATTGCCTCGCACTTCGGTTGGTTCAAGCGCCGCCGCCAACTGCAACTGGACGAGGTCACGGTGGTGGATCGCGGCATGCTGCGCAAGGCCGTGGGCGCCGCCGCATTGGGTAATGCGATGGAGTGGTTCGACTTCGGCGTGTACGGCTATCTGGCGGTGACGTTGGGGCAGGTGTTCTTTCCGGCCAGCAATCCCACCGCGCAGTTGATCGCCACCTTTGCCACGTTCACCGTTGCGTTTCTGGTGCGGCCGATCGGCGGGCTGGTGTTCGGCCCGCTCGGCGACCGCTACGGGCGGCAGAAGGTGCTGGCGGCGACCATGATCCTGATGGCGCTGGGCACCTTCAGCATCGGCCTGATTCCGTCCTACGCCAAGATCGGCCTGTGGGCACCGGCGCTGCTGTTGCTGGCCCGGCTGCTGCAGGGGTTTTCCACCGGTGGCGAATACGGTGGCGCGGCCACCTTCATTGCCGAATACGCCACCGACCGCAATCGCGGATTGATGGGCAGCTGGCTGGAATTCGGCACCCTGGGCGGCTACATCGCCGGTGCGGCCACGGTGACGGCGCTGCACATGACCGTGACCCCGGCGCAGATGCTCGACTGGGGCTGGCGGGTGCCGTTCCTGATTGCCGGCCCGCTGGGGCTGCTGGGCCTGTACATGCGCATGAAGCTGGAAGAAACCCCGGCGTTTCGCGCCTATGCCGAGCAATCCGAACAACGCGAACGGGAAACCGCCGCGCAGGGCCTGCTGACCATGCTGCGCCTGCATTGGCCGCAGCTGCTCAAGTGCGTGGGCCTGGTGCTGGTCTTCAACGTCACCGACTACATGCTGCTGACCTACATGCCCAGCTACCTCAGCGTCACCATGGGCTATGCCGAGAGCAAGGGCCTGTTGCTGATCATCCTGGTGATGCTGGTGATGATGCCGCTCAACATCGTCGGCGGCCTGTTCAGCGACAGGCTGGGGCGCCGGCCGATGATCATCGGTGCCTGCATCGCGCTGTTCGCGCTGGCCATCCCCTGCCTGCTGCTGATCGGCAGCGGCCACGACGGGCTGATCTTCGCCGGCCTGATGCTGCTCGGCCTGGCGCTGGTGTGCTTCACCAGTTCGATGCCGTCCACGCTGCCGGCGCTGTTCTACACGCCGGTGCGCTACAGCGCGTTGTCTATCGCGTTCAACGTGTCGGTGTCGCTGTTCGGTGGCACCACGCCGCTGGTGACGGCCTGGTTGGTGGAGCGCAGCGGCGACCCGCTGGTGCCGGCCTACTACTTGATGGGCGCGGCGGCGATCGGCCTGGTGACCATGCTGTTCGTGCGCGAAACCGCCGGCCTGCCGCTGCGTGGCTCGCCGCCGGCGGTGGCCAGCGATGCCGAGGCACGCGCCTTGCTGCGCGCCGACAGCCCGGTGACGGTGGATGCGCAGCTGCCCGGCAGCACGGCGCCGTCCATCGGCGCGGCACGCACGGCGTAGGCGGGCTCGGGGCGCGCGGCCGGGCCGTCACCGGCCCGCCTGTGCGGTTGGCACGCACGGCCGGGTGGTCCGGCGCAGCGGTGGCGACCGTGCAGCCGCCCTGCCGCCGGGTGCCTGCAGTTGCCGCCGCTAGCGCGGCGCGCGGCCGTGCGCCGCGGGGTCGCGCATATCGGCAGAGGGCATGCCTTGGCCGGTTTCCACATAGCGTTTGAGGCTGCTGCCCAGGAAGAAGCGCCAGCCGCGGACGCAGGCGTCCCTGCAGGGCGAGTCGCGATAGCCGGAGTGTGCGAACTCCACCTGCGTGCCCTGGCTGGTGGAATGCAGATCGAAGCGCATCACCGTGCCCTCCCAGGCATCGGTGTCGAGCATGTTGGAGGCGTGGCAGCGCCACAGCACCAGGCGGTAGTCGGCGCCGTCGTCGATGCTCAGCTCCACCCGCCAGCCCTGCCGGCTCCACTCCAGCCGCACCCGGTTCCCGACCAGGCTTACCTCACGCGTCCACCAGCAGGCCAGCTGCATGGGCTCGGACAACGCGACGCAGACCACTTCCGGTGCGGCCGCGATGACGATGCTGTGGCGGATCTCACGATTCATCTGACCAGCATTGGCTGCCTGATCCCGATGATCGCGCATTTTGCCGGCCGATTGCAGAATGCTTTTTCCTGACTGCCGGGTTCGCTCGTCCGGCGCTCACATGGCGCTGGGTACCATCGGCGCGAGCCCAACAACGAAGAGCAGGCATGACGACGCTTCCGATGACGGTGATGGACGTTGCCGCGCAACGCGATCTGGCCACCGCGCACGCGCTGCTGGAAAACCCCGGTGTGGCAGCCCAGCTGGCCAATGCGTTGGGCGCACCGATCGAGAACCTGATGACCCGGCGGCTGCCGAAACTGGTCACCCGCAGCATCGATGGCGTCACCCGCCGCGCGCTGCAGGTGGCGATGAAATCGGCATTACTGAGCCTGCGTGGCAGCACCGATGCGCAGCAGCCTGCGTCCACCGCACGCCACACCATGGCGGTGGCCGTCGCCGGTGGCGCGGGTGGATTCTTCGGCCTGCCCGGCCTGCTGGTGGAGCTGCCGGTGACCACCACGGTGATGTTGCGCTCCATCGCCGATATCGCCCGTTCCGAGGGCGAATCGCTGCACGATCCGGAGACCGCGCTGGCCTGCCTGGAAGTGCTGGCGCATGGCGGGCGCAGTGTCGGCGACGACGGCGCCGAATCGGGCTACTTCGCGGTGCGCGCGGCGATGGCGCAACAACTCAGCGCCGCGGCGCATTACGTTGCCGCGCACGGGTTTGCCAGCAAGGGCGCGCCGGTGCTGGTATCGCTGGTGTCGCGTGTTGCGGCCAAGTTCTCGGTCAATGTCGGCGAAAAACTCGCCGTGCAGGCCGTGCCGCTGGTCGGAGCGGTCAGCGGCGCCACGCTCAATACGGTGTTCATGCGCCACTTCCAGGCAATGGCGCGCGGGCACTTCATCGTGCGCCGCCTGGAGCGACGGTATGGCCAGGATGCGGTGCGGCGTGCGTATGAGAAATTGACCAGCTAAACGGTGATAAGGCACCGGACCCGCAAGGATGGGGACAGATCCTTGCGATCCGGTGCCACTTTCAGCTGATCAGCAGACGATGTTCCTGCCTGGGTTCAGAGCGGTTGCGGTGTACAGAGTGCGCGCGCGCTAGCCGAGCCGATGAACTGATTGTTGGCGTCGCTCACCATGACATTGGCGGTGATGAACGTACTGCTGCGTGGGCAGTAAAAGTTGCAGTCCACGCTGTTGGTGCAATTTCTGGGGAAAATGGCGCCAGCAGTATTGTTGAAACTCCATGCATATTTGAATGGCGCCGGCGATCCCGGGCTGTCTACGCCTGCCCAGCAATAATCACTGCCGGTGCAGTCGAGTATGACAGTTGAAGCTTGTGCATTTGCACTCGGTGCGGCGGAAAGACTCGCAACAACCGCCAGGAAACTCGTGGTCAAAAAAGCAACGGCCTTGTTCATGCATATTTCCTCTGGAGTATGTCCCCGCGCCATCATGCACAAGCGGTGGCGAGACATTTGGGATGGTTATCGCTAAATCGATGGACTGCACCTGCGTGTCAGCCACCAAGCAAAGGATGAGCTCGTTGGAGGTTTTGCATCCATACTGTCGGGATGTCCTGACGTTTTCTCTGGATGCTTCTCATGACCAAGCCGTTCTCACCTGCCTCCGCACGCAACCGCGACCCGATCCTGGAGGTGCTGCAACGACACGTTGCCGACCGTCGCAATGTCTTGGAAATCGGTGCGGGAACCGGGCAGCACGCGGTGCACTTTGCGGCGGCGATGCCGTGGCTGCGCTGGCAGGCCAGCGACCATGCCGATCATCTGCCGGGAATGAGCCAGTGGCTGGACGAGGCGGCACTGCCGAACACGCCGCCACCGATTGCATTGCAGGCGGTGCTGACACCGACGCCCGGCCTGGCGCCCACACCACCATTGCCGCCCGCGCGGGCCGGTGTGCCTGCCGGCTATGACGCGGTCTACAGCGCCAACACCTTGCACATCATGGGCTGGCCGCAGGTGCAAGCGTTGTTTGCGGGGTTGCCGGCGGTGATGGCGCCGGATGCGCTGCTGGTGGTGTATGGGCCGTTCAACCGCGGTGGCCAATTCACCAGCCAGAGCAATCGCGCGTTCGACGCGATGCTGCGCGAACGCGATCCCGCATCGGGCATTCGCGATGCCGAAGCGGTGGATGCACTGGCGGCGTCGCTGGGCTTGCAGTTGATCGACGACGTGGCGTTGCCGGCGAACAACTGTTGCCGGGTGTGGTCGCGTCAGTCGCGTTGATGGGTGTCGCCGATGGTCTGCCGATGTTGCAGCACCGCTGCTTCCCAACTCAATGCATTTCAAGTGCGACTGTCTGAAAGCAGCACCGCACGCGATCTTGCGCTGATGTGGCCGTGCACTGCCGCAGTCAGCGCCGGCGTCGTTCCAGCCACCACAGTGCTGCGGCCAGCGTGAGCCAGGCCAGCAGCCAGGGCCAGCGGGTACCGGGTAGCGATGTAGGCGTGCCGATGCCTGCGCGCGCGTCGATGGCGGCCATCGCAGCGGTGGCGTCGCGGGTTTGCTGGCTGTACAGCGCGGAGGCATCGCCGGGCGCGCGCACATAGAGCCAGCGCTGTTGTGTGCCGGTCTGCAGGCGATGCCAGCCTGCGCTGGTCGGCCAGTAGCCGGCGCAGGCCCGGGCGCCGCTGGCGGCATCGATCAGCAGCGCCTGGGAGCGACCGGTGGGGTCGGTGACATGCGCGTCTGCGGCGACACCGCACAGCGCCATGCGTTGGTGCGACCAGCCTGTCTGCACCGCAGCGGGCGCCGTGCCGCCGGCGCGGGCGACCGCACCGAACAGCTGCGCCCATAGCGCGGCATGCAGGTCGCTGCGGCCGGCCAGCACCAGGGCGAAGCTGTCTTCGACCAGGCCGATGCCGATGCGGCCGCGGCCTTGCTGGCGCCACCAGCCCAACGCGCTGCCGTCGTCTGCGCGTGCGGCAATCACCGCGTCGGCGTCCTGCGCTTGCAGCTCGCGGCGCTGCAGCGGCGGCAGGGGCGTGGCGTTGGCCGCCGCTGCGGCCGGATCAATGGCGCCGGGCGCTGCCAGCGCCAGCGGCGCGGCGACTGCGGCGCTGCTGCTGCCGCCTGTCACCGCCAGGCCCAGCGCGCCGAGCGCGGCGCGGGCGGCCGCATCCACGGGGCCGTCGGTGCGGACCAGCACGCCCAGGCCGCGGCCGATCGCAGCGCGCAGGCCCTGGCGCTGCGCGTTGCCCAGGGCCTGCAGGCGGCGCTGGTCGATGACCAGCAGGTCCAGCGTGTCCAGGCTGGCTGCGTCCAGGGCGGCCACCTCGCCCAGCTGCATGCCGGGTCCGACGGTGATCTGGCTGCGCACCTGCATGCCGGCATCGCTGGCCCAGCGGCGCAGGTATTTCAGGTCCGGCTGCGGGGCGCCGGCCAGCACCAGCACGCGTGCGGACGGCACCGCGGCGATCAGCACCGGCACCGGCACGCGGCCGCGTTCTGCGCCTGCGGCATCGCGCAGGCGCAGTGCGAACAGCACCTGCCCGGGTGCGCGCGCCAGGCCACGCAGCTGCACCTGGCCGCGCGCATCGGCGGCAGCGGTGTCGACTACCTGCCCGGCGGGATCCAGCAGCTCCACCCGCGCGCCCGGCAGGCCCTGCACGCGCGCGCTGACCGCGATGCGTTCGCCGGGTGCGACCGGGGGCGGCGTGGAGACGGCGACCAGGCCTGCCGGCGCCGGGGTCAGCGCCAGCCGCACCGGGATGCGCAGGGTGTCGCGGTCGCGTGCGGGCAGGCCGCTGCCATGCACGACCAGCGCGGTGGTGCCGGGCGCACGGCGCAACGCGGTGGCCAGATCCGGCATGCGAGTCACGCCTGGCAAGGCGAGCGCCTCGGGCAGCGCGACCCACGGCGCGGCAGTGGGGCGAACCTGATCCGCCTGGGTGCCGGCGGTGGCGACATGCAGCTCGCTCGCACTGCCGGCGCGCGGCGGTGGCAGTAGCATCGGGTAGAGCAGGCCGGCGAGCAGCGGCTGGGCGGCGAGCAACAGCCACAGCCGCAAGCGCGCATGGGGCTGCCGCGCGTGCGCGCGCAGCAGCCGCCACCAGCTCAGCAGCACCAGCAGCAGCAAGGCACTGCCGACCAGCCAGGGCAGCGAAAGCGTCATGGTGGCGACTCCTGGCGCAGGGCATCCAGATAACGCTGGCCGCGCGCGTCCGGCGCGGGGCGCCGGCGAACCGGGGCCGGCGGGGCAACGAGCGTGCGCCAGACCTGGGCGCGCAGCTGGGCGCGGCAGCTGGCGCAGTCCGGTTCGGCGCGCAGGGTTTCCACCGCGGCGGCCAGGCCCAGCGGATCGGGCAGGCGGTCCTGCCGGGTCTGCAGCCACTGCGCGTAGCGGGCCAGGGTGGCGTCCGGGACCGGCGCCTGTTCGCCCAGCGCGTCCCATAGCTGCAGCGCGGACGGATCCGGATCCGGGCGGGTGTCCAGGCCGGCGGCGCGGTCGCCCAGGCCGGCGCGGTCGCCGCTCAGGCGGCGGCCGGGGTCGATCGGCGGCAACTGCGTGCCGACCCGCGCCAGGTAGATGCGTTCGGCCTGCTGCACCTGCTTGATGAAGCCCAGCGCCTTGTTGGCAAACGGCAGGGCGCGTTCGGGGTGGCCCTGGCGCAGCTCGCCCTCGGACTGCCACATCTGGTCCAGCGCGGCGCGCAGCAACGCGCGGGTCTGCGGGTCGAGCAGGGTGGCAGCTTCGGCATGGTCGTGGGTGTGCCCGAACTCGGACAGCACATCCTGCGCCTGGCCGAAGCCGTGGCGTTCGGGCCCGCCGTCGCCGTGCGCATGGTCGTGGTCGTCCAGCGCGGCGGCGCCGGCCTCGGATGCGGCTGCGTGGTCATGGTCGTGCGCGTCATGCCCGTGTTCGTCCCGGGCGGGCGCGGGCGCCGCCGCCGCAGGGGCGGCCGGTGCATCCGCGGTGGGCATGTCGGCGGTGGGCAGATCGTCGGCCGGGGCGTCGCTGGTTGGCGGGGCGTCGGCGGTCGGCGGGCCCTTGGGCGCACCTTCGCTCTCTTCGCCCAGGAACTGGCCGTAGCGCAGCCGCAGCAGCCGCTGGTCCACGCCGATGGCGTCGGCGCGCTTGAGGTAGCTGGCCGCGTCCAGGCGCGGTTTTTCCTTCAGCAGTGCCTCGGCGTCGATGATGATCTGGCGCTGGCTGCGGAAGTAGGCCGGCAAGGTCTGCTTGATGCTGGCCTCCAGGCCGGCGGCCATGGTCTGCTCCGGCGGTGGCCAGCGCAGGATCACGCTGGCGCTGCGGCCTTCCTGCGGGCCGGGCTGGCGGGTGTCGTGGACGATGAGCTGGGCGATCAGGTCGTCGCCGGCCGCCATGCCCAGCGCCTGCGGCTGCAGCGTGGTGGAAAAGCCGCGCTGCCTGGCCGGGCCGCTGCCGCCGAGCGTGCGGCGCTGGGTGGTGAAGGTGATGTTCTCGCCGCTGCCCTGGGCCAGGGTCAGGCGCAGCTCGGCGCTGGCGGCCACCGCGTAGTCGTCGCTGGCCTCGAAGCGCAGCGTCCAGCCGCCATTGGAGGGCGTCCACAGCACCAGGCTCTGTTCGGGCGCCAGCACGCGCACCTGCGGCGGGCGGTCCGGCAGCACGTCGAGGCGGTGCAGCCGGCGGTCGGCCGGCGCGCCATCGATGAGGATGCGGTACAGGCTGGCGCGCTCGGCGATCCACTGGCCCTGCCAGTGATCGGTAGTGCCCTGCCGGGCCAGCGCGACGCTGCGTCCGTCGGTCAGCCGCAGCGCCACGCTGCGCGGCGCCGGGTTGACCTGTAGCTGCCAGTGCAGCCGGGTGCCGGCCGGCACGCGCGCATCCAGGCCGGGCAGGCGGGTGGGCGGCAGGCCGGTGTAGGCGGGCGGGGTGCTGTGCAGCCGGGCCTGACCCAGCGTGGGGGCGCCGGTGTTGGCACCGGCGGCGGCGATCCGGTCCTTGCCTGCCGTGGGCCGGTGGACGGAGTGCGGCCACAGCAGCACGGCGGCGCAGGCGAGCAGGCCGGGCAGGCTCCACGGCCAGCCGCGCCGCCAGGGCCAGGCCGGGCGCAGGTCGCGCGGCGTGCTGCGCAGGCGTTGTTCCAGGCGCTGGCGTTGCAGGGCCTGCAACGGACCGAGCTGCCCGGGCGGGGCGAACAGCAGGTCGCTGCTGTCTTCCAGATCCGCATCGCGATCCAGCCGGCGGACCAGCCAGGTCTGGTCCAGCCGGCGTGCTGCCAGCAGCGCCACGCCGATCAGCACCAGCAGGCCCAGAAGCAGCAACGGCAGGATCGCCGGCTGCGCACCGGCGCGCCAGGCCAGCAGCGCCGGCAGCACGGCCAGCGGCAGCCCGCACAGCAATACGCCTGCGGCCTGCCGCCGTCGCGCGGCCTGCCATGCGCGGTGCAGGGCAGGCGTGCTCATGCCGCGGTGCCCCGGCGCGGCGCGGTGGCCAGCCAGCGTTCGACCGCAAACAGCAGCAGCACCAGGCCGATCAGCCACGGCGCCAGCGGTCGGGGGGCATTGGCCAGGCGGATGGCGGGGCCGCGTTGCGGCTGCTGGGTCTGCGCCAGCGCGCGCTGCGGTGCGGGTACCGACTGCAGCGCGTTGTGCAGGCGGGTGGGAAAATCGGCCTCCAGCAGCGCCGGCAGCTGCTGCGGCTGCAGCGGCGCGGCCCAGCGCAGCAGGCGACCGCGGCCCACAGCGCTGGCATCGATCAGCGGGGTGCCGTGTGCATCCTGCAGCAGCGGTTGCAGCGGGCCGGCGAGTGCGTGCGGGGCCGGCGTCTGCGCCGCGAGCAGCAGTTGCCCGCCGGCGGCGACCCAGGCGATGACCGGCGCCGGCGGTGGCCGCTGCGACAGCCAGGCCACCACCGTGCCGGCCGGCCAGCGTGCCGGCGCGGCGTCCGCGGGCGTGCCCACCGGCAGTGCGCCGGGCAGTGCCCAGGCGGCATGGACGGCGCGCAGATAACGCAGGGCCGGATCGGCGGGAGCGTCGGCGATGGCCTGCAGCCGCAACGGCGCGACGGCCGCCACAGCGACAGCTGGCGACTGGCCGGGCAGCACCTGCCAGCGCACCTCGCGCGACAGCTGCAGGCGTTGCGCATCCAGCGGCCCCCACTGGCTGGGCACGATCACGCTGAGCGCGGTGTCAGGTGACAGGCTGGCATCGAGTTCGCGCAGCAGGCTGCCGACCGGCGGCGCGGTGCCGGCGGGCGTGGCGGGTGGGCGTGCCGCATCGGCAGCGATCGGCGGGAAGCCCGGCGCCAGCCAGACCCACTGCGCGTTGGCCGCGTGGGTGAGTGCCCGGGCGGCGGCCAGATCCACGCCGGGGCTGACCGCGATGCGCGGGCGCGCCTGCCGGTGCTCGCGCAACGCCGGCTCGGCCAGCAGCAGCGCCACGGCGGCCAGCAACAGCAGGCGCACCAGCAGCAGCGGCCATTCGTCGAAACGCACGCGGTGCCGGGGGCGCGGCAGCGCGCGCAGCCAGCGCAGTGCGGCAAAGTCGGTGGGGCGGTGTTCGCTGCGTCGGGCCAGATGGATCAGCAACGGCAGCAGCAACGCGGCCAACGCGGCCAGGCCGGCGGGGAACAGCAGGAGCAGGTTCACCGCTGCGCCCCCTCAGCCGCGGCGGTCGCGTCGGTGCGCCGGCTCATCGCCGCGCACCGTGCGCAAACAACGCGCGCAATGCCGCATCCGGTGGCGCATCCAGATAATGCACCGCGTGCGCAATGCCGGCGGCCTGCCAGCGCGCCTGCAGCGCGCGCTGGGCCGCGCCGAAGCGTTGCAGATACGCCGCGCGCATCGCGGCGCCATCGCCAAGCAGTTCTTCGCCGGTTTCCGGGTCGCGGAAGCGATGCCCGCCGTTGAAAGGGAAGTCGCGTTCGTCGCAGGTCAGCACCTGCAGCTGCATCACCTCGCGGCGTGCGGCGGCGAGTTTTTCCAGGGCGCCGAGCAGTTCTTCGTCGAAGCCGTCGCCAATCGACAGCACCAGGGTGTGTGCGGCAATGCGTTCCCATAGCGGACGCACTGCGTCCATGCCCGGCCAGCGCCCACCGGCGCGCAGCCCGTGCAGGGCCAGCCAGAGCCGGTCGCGCTGGCGCGGCCCGCCAGCGGCTGGCACGGCGACCAGGCCACCGCCATGCACGGCGAACAGGCCGACCTGGTCGCCCTGGCGCAGCGCGACGTCGGCAGCGCACGCGGCCAGGGTCGCCATCGCCTGCAGGCGCGTGTAGTGCGGGCGCGCCTGATCGGCCTGGCCGGCGGAGGCGGTGGCATCGAGCAACACCCACAGCGTCAGCGGACTTTCGCGCTCTGCTTCGCGCACGAAGAAGCGGTCCGAGCGGGCGTAGAGCTTCCAGTCGATCTGGCGCAGTGCATCGCCGGGTTCGTACGCGCGGTATTGCGAGAATTCCAGCCCGGCGCCGCGGCTGCGGCTGGCGTGCTGGCCGATGCCCTGCGCGCCCTGCGCCTGCCGCGCGCGCAGCTGCAGGCCGCGCAGGCGGCTGCGCAGCTCGGCAGGAAGCAGTGCCGGCACGTCCTCGCTCACGTTGCCGCGCGCCTCACGCCGGGAACGGCACGGCGCGCAGCAGCGCGGCGACCACATCGTCGGCGCTGCGTTGTTCGGCCTCGGCGGCGAACGACAGCAACAGGCGATGGCGCATCACCGGCGCGGCCAGCGCGACGACGTCCTCGCGGGTGGCGGCAAGGCGGCCGTGCAACAACGCACGCGCCTTGGCCGCCAGCACCAGCGATTGCCCGGCGCGCGGGCCGGCGCCCCATTTGATCCATTGGCGCACCTCCTCGCTGGCCTGCGGGCCGGGGCGGCTGGCCCGCACCAGGCGATTGATCCAGGTCAGCAGGTCCGCGCCCACATGCACGTGCCGCACCTGTTGCTGCAGCGCCAGCACGCTGTCGGCATCCATCACCCTGGGCACCTGCGCACTGGTGGTGCCGGTGGTCTGGGTGAGGATGTCGCGCTCTTCCTGCTCGCTGGGGTAATCCACCCGCACATGCAGCAGGAAGCGGTCCAGCTGCGCTTCCGGCAACGGATAGGTGCCGGCCTGTTCGATCGGGTTCTGCGTGGCCAGCACGAAGAACGGCGCCGGCAACGCATAGGTGGTGCCGGCATAACTCACCGTGCGCTCGCTCATCGCCTCCAGCAGCGCGGCCTGGGTCTTGGGCGGGGTGCGATTGAGCTCGTCGGCCAGCAGCAGGTTGGTGAAGATCGGGCCCTGCTGGAACCGGAACTGCCGATGCCCGGTGCCATGCTCCTCTTCCAGCAGCTCGGTGCCGAGGATGTCGCTGGGCATCAGGTCGGGGGTGAACTGCACGCGGCGGAACTGCAGCTCCAGCGCCTGCCCCAGCGAGCGCACCAGCAGCGTCTTGCCCAGGCCGGGCGCGCCTTCCAGCAGGCAGTGGCCGCCGGCCAGCAGGCCGATCAGCAGTTGCTCCACCACCGCGTCCTGGCCCACCACCGCCTGGGCCAGGGCCGCACGCAGCGCGCCGAGTTGGGAGAGCTGTGCGGTGAGGATGTCGTCGCTGGGGGAAGTCATTGGGGGATGTCTCGTTGTCTGGCTGCTGGCGTAGGAGCGCGCCTGCGCGCGATGCGTTACCGGTCAATCTTCATCGCGCGCAAGCGCGCTCCTACAAAGGCGTGCGCGGCTTGCGTATGCAACGGCGGGCGGTTGGCGGTGGTGTCGTGCCTGGAAAAATCTCGCGTGATTCCTGTAGGAGCGCGCTGGCGCGCGATGTGGCGTTACCGATAAAGCCTCGTTGCGCGCAAGCGCAATCCTGCGGATCGATTTCAGTTGGTCAATGCATACATCACGATGTTCACTGCGAACTTGGTGTTGTCTTCGGCCAGAAACCGCTTGTTGCGCCAGTCGTAATCCCATTCGCAGCCGTAGTCCTTGTTGCTGTACAACACGCCGAGCCGGCCATCGATGCTGATGCCCCTGAGATAATCGTGCACCAGATCGTCGCCCCAGCCATTGAGCTCGAAGCTGGTGGCCGGCGGGCCGTCGGGGAACTTGAAGAATGCGCTATACAGACGGTGGCTTTTGGGCAGCTTCTGCAATGCGCTCTTGCCGAAGATCGTTGCCATCTGCGCCTCGAACGAGGTGGCGAACAGGCCGTCGATATCGTGATTGCAATCGTCCACGAACACGAACCCGCCATTGCGCACATAGCGTTCGAAGTTGCGCCGCTCGGCCGGATTGAACTCCACCAGCTTGTGCCCGGACAGGTAGCAGAACGGTGCCTGCAGCATGCGCGGATCGGCCAGGTCCAGCACGTGCTCCTGCGGGTCCACGCGCAGCTGGGTGTAGTCGATCAGCGAGGTGATCAGGTTGGACGGCATGCGCGCATCCACATCCCAATCGCCCGAATCGTAGCGCAGCCGGGTAAACCAGAAATCGTAGTTGCCCGCCGCCCGCGCCTGCCACGGCAGTGCCAGCGTTGCAGCACTACCGAGCAGCAGACCAAGGAAATGGCGTCGCGATGTCGTGGCCGGGAGGGAACCGGGAACCGGAAGCGCTTGTAAACAATCAGGTTGGGAGGAGCGGCGCTTGCTCTCCCATTCCCGAATCCCGAATCCCGATTCCCGGCTCCGACTCACACCGCATCCGACAACGAGGTAAACGTAAAGTCGCGCAGCCGCATCGGCGGAATCATCATCACGTAGCTGGATTCATCGCCGGCCACGCGCACCGGCCTGCCCAGCTCGTCGATGTTGTTGAGCATGATGATCGGCGATTCGTTGAAGCGGAAATTCTTCACCGGGTACTTGATCTGCCCGTTCTCGATGTAGAAGGTGCCGTCGCGGGTCAGCCCGGTCAGCAGCACGGTCTGCGGGTCGACCATGCGGATGTACCAGGTGCGCGTGACCAGGATGCCCTTCTCGGTGCCGCGCACCAGCTCGGCGATGTTCTTCTCGCCACCGGCCATCAGTAGGTTGCCCGGCTCGCCGACCGCGCGCTTGCCGTTCTTCTGCGCCCAGAACCGCGAATACTGCAGGTTGGCGATCTTGCCGTTCTCCACGATGGCCATCTTCTCGCGCGGCAGGCCTTCCTCGTCCCACGGCAGCACCGCGGCACGCGCATCCCACGGGTCGGCGGTGATGTTCACGCGCGGGTCGTAGACCTGCTCGCCCAGCTTGTTGCCGCCGCCCTTCTTGGACAGGAAGCTGCGGCCCTCGTCGGCCATGCGCGCATCGAAGTAGCGCATCATGAACGAGATCAATCCTGCCGCCGCCGCCGGCTCCAGGATCACCGTGTACTTGCCCGGCTCCAGCGCCTTGGCTTCGGACGAATCGCTGGCCTTGCGCATGGCGATGCGGATGTCCTGCTCGGCCTTGAAGTCGGCGGCATCCTTGAGGTTGCGGCCGACCCAACCCGAGCCGCGGCCATCCTCGGTGCGCACGGTGCAGGTGTAGTCGAAACGCGCGCCACGCTGGTAGCCAAAGTTGCCCTTGCTGTTGGCGAACGCGGTAAAGCTCTGGCCATCTTCCAGGAAGCCGGCCGCTATCAATCCCTTGCCCTTGCACGAGGCGATCGAATCGGCGGCCACCTGCGCGCGGAATGCCGGGTCGATGGCGGCGGTGGAGTCGCTGAAGGTGAGGCTGGGCCGGTAGGTCTGCTTGTCCACCGCCGGCATGAATTCCGGGTTTTCCGGCGCCAGCCGTGCCAGGTCTTCGGCGCGCCGCACCACGCGCTCCAGCGCGGCATCGTCGAACTCGTTGATGGTGGCGACGCCCACGCGCTTGCCGAACGCCACCTGCACCTGCAGGTCAGTGTTATCGACGATGCCGCTGGTGGACACGTTATTCAGTGCGAAACGGATGTTGCCGTCGATCGAGCCGCTGAGCGTGGCGGTGCACTCGTCGGCCTTGGACAGCTTGATGACCTTGTCCAGGATGGTCTTGGCCTGCGCTTCGGTAAGGATGCTCATGTGGGTTTCTCCTGTCAGCCGAGCGAGCGGGCGGTGTTGATGACGTTGATGCCGTCGAAACGGGCGGTGGACGAGCCATGCGAGACTGCCGAGGACTGGCTCGGCTGGCCCTTGCCGTCGAAGAACGAGCCGCCCAGGCGGTAGTCGCGTTGATCGGCCACGGCGCTGCAGGCATTCCAGAATTCCGGCGTGCGGATCTGGTAGGCCACGTCCTCGAGCATGCGGGTGATGGCGCCGTTCTTGATCTCGTAGAACAGCTGGCCGCCGAACTGCGCGTTGTAGCGCTGCTGGTCGATGGAGAACGAGCCGTCGCCGATGATGTAGATGCCGTTTTCCACGTCCTTGATCAACTCGCTCACGCTCAGCGGTACCTTGCCGGCGGCCAGCGACACATTGGCCATGCGCTGGAACTGCACGCTGGACCACGAGTCGGCATAGCAGCAGCCGTCGGAGGCGGTCTTGCCGAGGATATGCGCCTGGTCGCGGATGGCCTGGTAGTCCACCAGCTTGCCGTCGCGGATCAGGTCCCACTGCTTGGTCTTGACGCCCTCATCGTCGTAACCCACCGCGCCCAGGCTGCCGGGCTGGAGCTTGTCGGCCAGGATATGCACCTTGTCGCTGCCGTACTGGAAGCCGGCCTTGAGCTTGTCCAGCGTGGCGAAGCTGGTGCCGGCGTAGTTGGCCTCGTAGCCGAGCACGCGGTCCAGCTCCAGCGGATGGCCGACCGACTCGTGGATGGTCAGCCAGGTGTGCGAGGGGTCCAGCACCAGGTCGTACTTGCCCGGCTTCACCGACGGCGCCTTGAGCTTTTCCTGCGCCTGTTTGGCCGCGGCA
Source organism: Xanthomonas euroxanthea (assembly GCF_903989455.1). Lineage (NCBI taxonomy): Bacteria > Pseudomonadati > Pseudomonadota > Gammaproteobacteria > Lysobacterales > Lysobacteraceae > Xanthomonas > Xanthomonas euroxanthea. Next base: position 114,187 of record NZ_LR861803.1, read on the forward strand.
ATCGCGTCTTCCTTCATGTCGTAGGACAGGCCGTAATTGACCACGCCGTTGGGCGAGACGAACTTGCCCGAGGCGGCGCCATCCAGATACTCGTAGCCCAGCCCCATCGGCGCGGACAAGCCGTCGCGGGTGCGGAACTTGCCGCTGGCCTTGTCGATGGCGGTCACGCTCAGCGGCGCCCAGATGCGGTGCACGTCCTGGTCGATGTACGAGCCATCGGTGCTGGCAAAGTACTTCTGCTCGTTGACCACGAACAGCATCGAATTGACGAAGCTGGCGCCGGCCGCGGTGGCGGCAGCGTTGACGCCCAGCAGCAGGTCCACCTTGTCCTTGATCGGCACTTCCATCGCGTTCTTGCTGATCGGCGTCTTCCAGCTGACCTCGCCCACGCCCGGCGTGGGCGCCAGTTGCACCGGCGTGCCCTGCACCTTGGCATTGGCCTTGGCGATTGCGGCAGCCTGCGCCGCGGCCTTGGCCACGCCCTGTTCGGTGAGCACGTTGGTGGCGGCAAAGCCCCAGGCGCCGGCCACCAGGACACGCACGCCCGCACCGATGGATTCGGTGTTGACCACGTTCTGCACCTTGTCCTCGCGGGTGATGACGAACTGGCGCAGATAGCGGCCGATGCGCACATCGCAATAGCTCGCACCGGCCTGGCGCGCGGCGTTGAGGCCGGCATCGGCCAGGCGCTTCTTGCGGCCCACATCCAGTTGCGTCACCAACTGCTCGGCGGCGATCGCCTTGCCGAAGTAGGCCGGCACCACCAGCCCGCCCATGGTCAGCCCGGTCAGGGCCAGGAAATCACGTCGCTGCACGGCAACTCCCCAATGATCCCGCGCGGCGCGCAGGTAGTGTGGTGACGCACAGATCGCTATCTGCACGGTATCGCCGATTCTTGCCGGGCGATGAACGCTGCGTCAAATGACTTTCGGCAGGGGTAGGTCTGCAAACGCAAGACGTGCATGAACCCGGTGGCGCAGCAGGCCTGCACATGTGGCGAGCGCGGCTGGCTGCGTGTGGTGCTGCCTCATCGCGATGCCCTCGGTGCGATCGATGCCACGCGTGCCTTTCTCGCTGGCGATCGTGGCATGCACGCGCGTGTGCCATCGCGCGCAGTCGCTGTTTCACATGGCCCACGGCGGCTGAAAACGAAACGATGGTCTGCGGGGTTGCTGCGGGGCCCTTGCCCGCCCACCATCGCAGGACACGCCGCAAGTACGTCCATGTAGGCTCTTACGCGGCATCCATGCCGCGTAAGGTCCCGCGACGGTGGGCGGGCAAGGACCTGTCGGGATGGTCGGTGTGTGTTTGCAAGCAGTGCATGACGAGCGCTGGTTGGATCACGGGGCGTTCGCTCAACCTCTCACCATTTTCCATCGCAAGCCGAGCGACAGACCGGACTCCAACACCCAATCTACAAACGTCTCGCCTGCGCACCGCAAGCCGAGTGACACGCTTTCGAAAGAACAGCCGATCAACTGTCTGGTGCGGTGTCCTCGCCGATTGCGGGACCGTGTGGCGGCATGGATGCCGCCACCGAGCCTCCACGGACGGATTCACGGCGTGTCCCGCGAGCGGTGAGGGCACCGCGCCCTCGACCCGCCGGCCTTTTGACTTGGGCATCTGATCGCGTCTAAACGCCGCCGCGGTCTAAGTCCCGATCGCTTTAGGTGGTTCGTCTCGATAGACAGGGACAGTGCGGCTGGATCGCTTGCAGAGCGGATGATCTGCGCCCTGGCTGCAGGCCCCTTGCCCGCCCACCATCGCAGGACACGCCGCAAGTACGTCCATGTAGGCTCTTACGCGGCATCCATGCCGCGTAAGGTCCCGCGACGGTGGGCGGGCAAGGACCAGTCACGATGGTCGGTGTGCACAGTTAAGAGCGGTAAGAGCAGTGCGCGATGCGCGATGCGCGCTGTTCGATGCTGGTGCGCAAGCTCAATCTCTGGGGCACCGCGCCCTCGACCGACCAGCTTCTCTCAACCCAATGCGCGCGCGGTGTTGATCACGTTGATGCCATCGAAGCGCGCCGTGGACGACCCGTGCGAGACCGCTGATACCTGGCTGGGTTGGCCCTTGCCATCGAAGAACGAGCCGCCCAGGCGGAAGTCGCGTTGGTCGCAGACCGCGCTGCAGGCGTTCCAGAATTCCGGCGTGCGGATCTGGTAGGCGCCGTCCTCCACCAGGCGCGTGACCTGGCCATTCTCGATTTCGTAGAACAACTGCCCGCCGAACTGCGCGTTGTAGCGCTGCTGATCGATCGAATACGAGCCACGCCCGTGGATGTACAACCCGCGCTCGACGTTCTTGATCATGTCGGCAACCGCCAGCGGCGTCTTGCCTGCCGCCAGCGAGACGTTGGGCATACGCTGGAACTGCACGCTGGACCACGAGTCGGCATAGCTGCAGCCATCGGACGCGGTCTTGCCGAGCAGATGCGCCTGATCGCGCGTGCACTGGTAGTCGACCAGGATGCCGTCCTTCACCAGCTCCCATTGCTTGCTCTTGACGCCCTCGTCGTCGTACCCCACCGCGCCCAGGCTGCCGGGCTGGGTGCGGTCGGCGACGAAGGTCACCGCATCGCTGCCCCAGCGATAGCCGGCATCGCGCTTGTCCAGCGTGGCGAAGCTGGTACCGGCGTAGTTGGCCTCGTAGCCGAGCACGCGATCGAGCTCGAGCGGGTGGCCCACCGACTCGTGGATGGTGAGGAACAGGTTGCTCGGGTCGATCACCAGATCGTACTTGCCGGCCTTCACCGATGGTGCGGTGAGTTTGGCGCGCGCCTGCTTGGCGGCGGCGATCGCATCCTCGCGCGCATCGTAGCTGTGGCCGTAACCGATGAGCCCGCCTGGCAGCTGGTGCTTCTGGCTGGCATCGCCGTCGAGATATTCGTAGCCCATGCCCATCGGCGCCGACAGCCCGTCGCGGGTGCGGAACTTGCCGCTGGCCTTGTCCACCGCGGTAACGGTGAACGGCAGCCACAGCCGGTGCACGTCCTGGTCGATGTAGGAGCCGTCACTGCTGGCGAAGTACTTCTGCTCGTTGATCGCGAACATGCGCGAGGCCACGAAGGTCGCACCGGCATTCAACGCCGCCGCGTTGACGTCCATCAGCAGCGCCACCTTGTCGCCCAGCGGCACTTCCATCGCGTTCTTCTTGATCGGCGTGCGCCATTGCACCTGCCCGGCCGGCGTCACCGGCGCCAGCTGCACCGGCGCACCGCCCAGCCGCGCGTTGGCCCTGGCGATCGCCACCGCCTGGCGCGTGGCGGTGGCCACGCCATCGCTGGTCAGCGTATTGGTGGCCGCAAACCCCCAGGCGCCATCGGCCAGCACGCGCACCCCCACGCCACTGGATTCGGCGTTGACCACGTTCTCCACCTGCGCCTCGCGGGTGATCACGAACTGGCGCAGATAACGGCCCACGCGCACATCGCAATAACTGGCACCGGCCGCCTTGGCCGTGCTCAGCGCGGTATCGGACAAGCGACGGCTGCGCGCGGCATCGTTGGGCGCGAGCAACTGCTCGGCCGCGATCAGGCGCGTGTGCGGCAGCAACAGCCCGGCAGCACCGATGCCGGACAAGGTGAGGAAGGTACGACGGTCCACGGCGGTTCTCCGTTGAAGGCCAGCGGCACGACTCCCCGCCGTGCCAGCCCCCGAGACTGGCCGGTGTGGGCGCTGGCGGTCAAGGGGGCAATGCCGGCATGGCCCCCGGCAGCTCCACCTGCAATGCGGAGACGTTGGCGCCGTCAGCATGGCCGTGGCCCGAAGGCAGTGCCGGCACGCAAGGCGCGGTCGCCCTTACCGAAGGGACTGGAAGGTCGTTCGCAGATGATCGACAAAGACCGGCGGATTCTCCATCGCCGCAAAATGTCCACCCCGCTGCGCTTGCCCAAAAAAGCGGAGATCCGCAAAGCGGCGCTCTGCCCAGCGCCGGGAAAGGCGCACCTGCTCGCCGGGAAACATGCTGATGCCAGTTGGCGTGGGCATTGGATGCGAAGGCATCTGTGCCCTGGCTTCCTGCGCGGCTTCCCAATACAGACGCACCGAGCTGGGCCCTGCGTTCGGGAGCCAGTACAGCATGATGTCATCGATGAGGTGGTCCAACGCGATCACCTTCTCCGGTTCAAAGCCGCTCTGGGAGACGTCCTGGAAGAGTGCATAGATCCATGCAGCCAGGCCCACCGGAGAGTCCGCCAAGCTGAAGCCCACCGATTGCGGCCGGCTGCTTTGCAGCTTCATGTAGCCGGAAAATTCCGTGTAGTAGCGTTGGGCGTCCTCCAGCATCTTCTGCTCGGCCGGTGTGGCTTCGGCGATTTCCTGCGTGCTGGGTTCGAACATCGCCATGTTCAGATGGATGCCCACCAGGCCCGGTGGCTGCATGAATCCAAGCGCGGTGGTGATCGCACTGCCCCAATCGCCGCCTTGTGCGGCCCAGCGCTCGCCATACCCCAAGCGGCGCATCAGTTCGACCCATGCCGCAGCCGTGCGCCCGATTCCCCAGCCACGGGCGGTCGGCTTTGCAGAGAACCCAAAGCCAGGCAAGGATGGGATGATGAGATGGAAGGCGTCCGACGCCTGCCCGCCATGGGCCACCGGGTCGCTCAAGGGGCCGATCACCTCGCGGAATTCGAGCACCGAACCGGGCCACCCGTGCGTCAGCAGTAAGGCAAGCGCATCGGGCTCGGGCGAGCGTACATGCAGGAACTGGATCTCCAGTCCATCGATCGTCGTACGACTGCTGTTCCAGCCGTTCAACAACCGCTCTGTCGCACGCCAGTCGTAACCGGACTGCCAGCGGTCCACCAGGCGCCGGATGCGCTCGCTCTGCGGGCCCTGGCTGTGGTCCGCCACGGTTTCCCTACTTGGCCAACGCGTTTGCCTCAGCCGGTGTGCAAGGTCATCCAGCTCCGCTTGTGCAACCTGGATGTGGAACGGTGCAATGCCATCGCGCATCTCAAGACTCCCGTACATAGGTGTTGGCCAGTGTCTGGCGGGCTGTCTGCCAGGAGCGCGCACCGTAGCGATCGTTATCCAGCGGGACCAACTTGCCGCGCCCGCTCATCATGTCGCGCAGATATTGCATGCCCTGCCAGGGAGGGAAGGGATCATCGCTGGCGGGTGTGAGTGCACGCACTGCACGGATGATTGCCGACATCGTGCCGAGCCCGCCGGGCCTGAGCGTGCGATAGCGCTGCCCGGTGAGTTCGGTGAGCAGTTGCGCGATGTCGTTCGGTGAAACGCTGTTGCCGGCAATGCGCAGGTCCCGCGGGGCAGTGGCATCCCGTGCGGCCGCGGCCGTGTAGCTGGCGACGTCATCTTTGGCGGTGAAATCGAGCTGCTGGTGTGCGTCGCCAAAATGCATGACACGACGGCCCGGGACCACCAGGCGCGCGCTGCCCTCAAGCAGCTCCAGAAAGCCGCCGCACAACACCGAGGTGGCCGCGATCGGCGCGGCATCCAGCCGGTCTCTGAACCGGCGCCGCAGATCCAGGTTTCGATTGTCGCCCGGCCGTGTCTTCGTATAGTCCAGCGAGAAATCGGACGGGATGAAGCGAGGCACGCCGGCGCTGACCGCTGCATGCAACAGCTTTCCCTGCTGATCCAGCATGACGTCTTCCAAACCGTTGAGCGCGGACACGACACAGGCCGCATTCCCGACCGCTTCACGCAACGATTTGGCGTCTTCCATCTCGACGGAGCGGACCTCGATGTTCCTGCGTTGCAGGGCCGCAACACGGTCCTTCCCGGCACCTTGGCGAACAAGGGCAACGACAGCGGCTCCCTGGTCCTTCAGCGCAAAGGCGATCCGGCCACCCAGGTCGCCGGTGGCGCCTGCAACAACGATTCGGGATGTCGCATCTGTCTCCACAATTGCCTCGTGCCTGGGTCTTTTTGCGCCAACAATGGCAATGAGAACTGCGACAGCGCAGCAAGCTCTGCGTCACTCAGCAGCTCCGCCATTCGCCGGGCTGGAAGACCACGCAGCGAACAACTGAACGATATCGTTCAGTTGATGGGAATGCAAGCGACGTGTAACTTTTCGTCGATGAAAGCAGTCAAGCAAAAGTCAAAAGGCGGAAGGCCGCCACTCGAGAAAGCGGGCGATGTGGAACGGCGCTTACTCGATGCGGCACTGCACCTCTTCCTGGAGCGCGGAGTCGAGGACACCTCGTGTGAGGACATCGCGCGGCTGGCCGGTGCGGGCAAGGCAAGCTTTTACGCGCGCTATGCCAATAAGGACGCCATTTTTGAAGCGGTGGTCCGTCGCGATGTCGACACCCAGCCCCTGCCTGCCGCAGCCAGCGTCCCGATGGATCTGGAGGGGCGCCTGAGACACGCAGGACAAGGGATGCTTGCGCATGCGTTGCAGCCCCAGACGGTGGCGATGATGCGCCTGGTCGTCGGCACTTCCATTCGCGCGCCGGCGCTTGCCGCTGAAGTCAACCGCATCGGCTGGGAAGGCGGGCTGCGGCGCGTGCAGGCGGCGATCCAGGACGGCCCGGATCAACCGGCCAATCCGGCTGCGCTGGCAAGCCACTTCGTCGACCTGGTCTTCGCGCCGCATCAACTGCGCGCCCTGCTGGGCGAGGATCCAGGCAGCCTGGTCGCCACCGCATCGGACCGTGTGGAGTGGGCGCTTGCACTTCTCAAGGATGCTGGCCAGCTGAAGACCGGAATGGCGCAGTGACGCCCTTGCGTTGCAGGAATCACTGAACAACGTGACGGAACGACGCGACTTGATGGCGTATTCGGCGGTGTCCTCGGGCACGCGCATGTTGCCCTGCTCGCAGCAGCGAAGTGGGACTTCTCAGTGCTGCGACATCGTGAGGTGGCGGATCACTTTTTGAAGTCGGTAGGGCGTTCCAGCTGGTAGATCGCCTCACCCAGGTCGTCCAGCTTGCTGGCAACGATGGCCTGCGCATCGTAGACGCCCCGATTGTAGAAATAGGCTCCCACCTCGTCGGCGAAGAAATCCAGCAGAAACTCCGCATCGAAGCGGCCGATCTGCTGCTTCAGCTCCTCGCTGAAATACAGCTGGATCTTGCGGGTGATCGCCGCCCGCTCGCCTTCGGTGAATTTGATCGCGGTCATGGATGCTCTGGTCGGCTCAACTACGGTATCGGGGCGATGTGCGTTGCGACACAGGCAACTTGGGGCGAGTGCTGGCGGTTGAACCCAAGCGCTTGCCCGGTCGGCATCGAGATGAAGGGTCAGATGGCAACCGGCCAACCGGAAGGCCTGTCTGCCCGAAGGTAGTCAAGGTATTCGGACTCGGCAATCCCGAGGTTGGTCCAGCGCGTAGGGTCAGCCGCCAAGAATGTGCTGGCATACGTCACGGCAGCGGCAGCGTCCGCAAAGATGGCGGCAGGGGCACGGGGTCCGTCTGGCTCGAAATATGCGAAGTCATACAGATCCGAATAGTCTTCGCTGCCAACGTCCTCGACGTCATACACCCATACCTCGATGCAATTGTTTGCCGGCCGTAACTCGACATGGCGAATGTATGCTGCATCGACTGGACTTTTTCCGAGAAACTGCTCGACCGACCTGCTGCGCCGTAATGTGGCTGCAAGATCGATCGGTGAAAGATATCGCATACAGGCTCCCTGCCTTCAAACTGTCGCAGCTCCTCAAATAAACGAGCCGCGCCGCGATGCGGCGTCGGCTCGCCCGTGTTCACTTGGACTGACTTGCCGCGCGTTTGAAATACGCCGTGCGCATCACCGGGTTGCCGTCCTTGAAGTACGCTTCAATCTCGGTCATGACCTTGCCGTCGGCACTGACCGTATAGGTGCGCGTGGATGCCGGGACACCTTGATACATCAACTGCATCACCAGCACGCCGGGCTCGGGCATTTTGACCGCGGCGCGATCCACCAGGTAGGTGCCCGAGGCCTTGCCCGGCGTGCCGTCCAGCAACAGCGTGGATTGCGCCTGCAGCGTCTTGTTGTCGTGTTCGATGATCTCGGCGTTGGTGGCCCACTTGTTGCCTGGAACCTGTTTGAACTCCAGGACGACACGTTTGGGTCGTACCGCTGCCGGCATCGGCAGGCTGCTGGTATCCAGCAGCCAGGTTCCGACCAGTGGCGATGGCGCGGTTGATGCGGAGAAGGCGGGTGTGGCCTGCAACATGACGGCAGCCACCAGTGCAACACATGCGGTCTTCATGTGAACTCCCTGATCGATATGTGATCCCTGTGGGCAGTCAGGCGACTGCTTGCAAGGCATTGCGCGTAGAGATCGACTTCCCGTAGACCGCCCCACTCCGGCCCGAGGGCGATACTCACCGCTGCCCGGTGGTGAGTCAACTGACGGCAGGATGTGGCTGCTGGCGCAGTTCTCGTCGCTCTGCAGACCATCATTGATTGCGTGATCAGCCGTGGTCACAAACAAAGACACCCGCACGGGGCGGGTGTCTGGCATGCGTCAGCGCGGCGTGTGGCTTGCGCCGAAAGTTCAGCCCTGCGCCTTGTCGAACTCCACGTGATAGCGCGTGGCCTCATTCACTTCGTTCTTCGAACCCAGGAACACCGGCACGCGCTGATGCAGCTGCGTCGGCTGCAGGTCCAGGATGCGCTCGCGCCCGGTGGTGGCCGCGCCGCCGGCCTGTTCCACCAGCATGCTCATCGGGTTGGCTTCGTACATCAGGCGCAGCTTGCCGGGCTTGGAGGCGTCCTTCTTGTCCCAGGGGTAGATGAAGATGCCGCCGCGGGTGAGGATGCGGTGCACGTCGGCGACCATGCTGGCGATCCAGCGCATGTTGAAGTCCTTGCCGCGGCTGCCGTCCTTGCCGGCCAGCAGGTCGCTGACATAGGACTGCATGGCCGGCTCCCAGTGGCGCTGGTTGGACATGTTGATGGCGTATTCGGCGGTATCCTCGGGCACGCGCATGTTGGCCTGGGTCAGCAGGAAGCTGCCTTCCTCGCGCTCCAGGGTGAAGGCGTGGGTGCCGTGGCCGAGCGTGAGCACCAGCATCGTGCTGGGGCCGTAGATGCAGTAGCCGGCGGCGACCTGCTGGGTGCCCGGCTGCAGGAAGTGCTCATCGCCGGGCTTTTCGGTGCCCTTGGGCGCGCGCAGCACCGAGAAGATGGTGCCGACCGAGACGTTGACGTCGATGTTGGAGCTGCCGTCCAGCGGATCGAACAGCAGCAGGAAATCGCCGCTGGGGTACTGGTCGGGCACCGGCTGGCTGTGGTCCATTTCTTCCGACGCGCACGCGGCCAGGTGGCCGCCCCAGGCGTTGGCTTCGAGCAGGATGTCGTTGCTGAGCACGTCGAGCTTCTTCTGCGCCTCGCCCTGCACGTTGCCGGTGCCGGCATCGCCGAGCACGCCGCCCAGGGCGCCCTTGCTCACGGCGATGGAAATGCGCTTGCAGGCGCGCGAGACGATGGTGATCAGCTGGCGCAATTCCGGGTCGATACGGCCGGCGTGTTGCTCTTCGATCAGGAAGCGGGTCAGCGAGGGACGCGACATGGGGGCGGGCAGCCTGTGTAGGAAGTGGTCCGCCATTGTCGCCATTGCGCCGTTAGATTTCGATCACTGCATGCGCGTTTTGCCGCGTTGTTGATCGAACATGCGCGAATGGGGGAGCGATGGTCGCGCTGCGCTTGCCCCCGTCCGCCCTTCGGGCACCTTCGCCCGCCGGCGGGGGAGGGACGCGGCGAGGGCTGGGAAGGGGGGCGTTTGCGGGCACAAAAAAACCGGGAGGCTGGCGCGCTCCCGGTGTGCAGGCGTTGGCCGCTGTGGCCGACCACGCTGCGTCGCTTACATGCGGCTGACCGTGGCCACGGCCTGTGCCACGTAGTCCAGGTTGCGCTGGCTCAGCGCGGCCACGCAGATGCGGCCGGTGCCCACGGCATAGATCGCGAACTCCTCGCGCAGGCGGTCGACCTGGGTCCGGGTCAGGCCCGAGTACGAGAACATGCCGGCCTGGCGCTGGATGAAGTCGAACTCCGGCGCGCCCAGCGTGGCCAGCTTGGCCACCAGGCCCGCGCGCAGGGCGTGGATGCGCTCGCGCATTTCGGTGAGTTCCTGCTCCCACAGATCGCGCAGCTCCGGGCTGGTCAGCACGCCGGCCACCAGGGCGGCGCCGTGCGTGGACGGGCTGGAGTAGATGGTGCGGATGATGCGCTTGACCTGCGACTGCACGGCCTTGGCTTCGGCCGCGCTGGCCGAGACCACCGACAACGCGCCCACGCGCTCGCCGTACAGCGAGAACGACTTGGAGTACGAGCTGGCGACCACGTAGCTGTCGATGCCTTCGGCGGCGAGCAGGCGCACCGCGTACGCATCGGCCTCGATGCCCTTGTCGAAGCCCTGGTAGGCGATGTCGACGAACGGGAACAGCTTGCGTTCCTTCAACAGCCCGGCGACCTGCTTCCACTGCTCCTTGGTCAGGTCGGCGCCGGTGGGGTTGTGGCAGCAGGCGTGCAGCAGCACCACGGTGCCCGGCTCCAGCTTTGCCAGGTCGGCGAGCATGCCGTCGAAGTTCAGCCCATGGCTGGCGGCATCGAAATAGGTGTAATCCACGACCTCGAAGCCGGCCGCGCCGAACACGGCGCGATGGTTTTCCCAGCTCGGGTTGCTGATGGCGATGGTGGCCGTGGGCAGCAGCTTCTTGAGCAGGTCCGCGCCCACGCGCAGGGCGCCGCTGCCGCCGACGGTCTGCGAGGTCGCCACGCGGCCGGAGGCCAGCAGCGCCGACTCGGTGCCGAACAGCAGCTCCTGTGTGGCCTTGTCGTAGGCGGCCAGGCCGTCGATGGGCAGGTAGCCGCGCGGTTTGGCATCCAGCGCAAGCTGCTGCTCGATCTTGTGCACGGCGCGCAACAGCGGGATGCGCCCGTTCTCGTCGTAATAGATGCCCACGCCCAGGTTGACCTTGTTGGGGCGGCTGTCGGCGTTGTAGGCCTCGGTCAGGCCCAGGATGGGGTCGCCTGGAACCTGTTCCACGTTTGCAAAGAAGGACACGGCATGACTCGCTGAAGGACGAAAGAGTGAGGGACTTCCGGATGCTCGGCCGCGGCTGGGCCAAACCACTTCATCGTAGCAGCCCATGGCCGGCGTAGCATGCTTCGTTCCGTACGCAACGATGCGCACACAGTACGGATGAGGGACACTACGCCCATGCCCAGACTGACCTTGTTGGCCGCCGCCTGCGGCCTGTTCGCCACGGGCGCCGCGTCGCCCGTCCTGGCCGCCGATCCGGCGCCGCCCGCCTCCCCACCGATCCAGCGCTTGCCCACCGTGCAGGTGGACGCCGCGCGCGTGCACGGCGTGGACGACTTCGACCTGCCGGCCTCGTTCACCGTGGTGGCGGTCGATGCCGACAACCGCCGCGGCGCGCAGGTGTCCGAGCTGCTGGACGGCATCCCCGGGCTGGTGGCGCGCGATCGCCAGAACTACGCGCAGGACACCCAGCTGTCGATCCGCGGCTTCGGTGCGCGCTCCACCTTCGGCGTGCGCGGCGTGCGGCTGCTGGTCGACGGCATCCCGGCCAGCATGCCCGATGGCCAGGGCCAGCTGTCGCACTTCAACGTGCTGGGCGCGCAGCGGGTGGAAGTGCTGCGCGGGCCGTTCTCGGCGCTGTACGGCAACTCCTCCGGCGGCGTGCTGCAGCTGTGGAGCGCCGACGGCGCCCCAAACGACCCCTGGCGGCTGCGCGCCACCTACGGCAGCAACGCCACCGTCAACGTGGGCGCGCAATTGCTCGGCCAGCAGGGCGCGGTGCACTACAACCTGGCCGCCAATCATTTCGAAACCGACGGCTTCCGCGCCCATAGCCGCGCCAGGCGCGAGTCGGTCAACGCCAAGCTCGGCTTCGATCTGGCCGAGGGCCGCCGGCTGGACCTGGTGCTCAACTACCTGGACGCACCCGACGCGCAGGACCCGCTCGGCCTGACCCGCGCGCAGTTCAACGCCGACCCGGCGCAGGCCACGTCGGTGGCCACCCAGTTCAACACCCGCAAATCGGTGCGGCAGTCGCAGGCCGGGGCCATCTTCACCGAGCAGCTGGACAGCCAGACACTGCGGCTGATGGCCTACGGCGGGCAGCGCAGCGTGGAGCAGTTCCTGGCGATCCCGGTGGCGGTGCAGCGCAACCCGCTGCACTCGGGCGGGGTGATCGATCTGGACAGCAATTACGAAGGCGCCGACGCGCGTTGGGCCTGGCAGGGGCAGGCCCTGGGCCGGCCCTTGCAGCTGACCGTGGGCGCGAACGTGGATCGTCAACGCCAGCACCGCACCGGTTACGAGAATTTCGTCGGCGACACGCTGGGCGTGCAGGGCGCGCTGCGCCGCAACCAGCGCGACCAGGTCGAGAATGTGGACCAGTTTGCGCAGGCGTGGTGGCAGTGGAGCGACCGCTGGTCGGCCTTGCTGGGCGTGCGGCATAGCCAGGTGCGCTTCGATTCGGACGACCACTACATCCTCGGGCGCAATCCCGACGACAGCGGCCAGCGCGATTATTCGGCAACCACGCCGGTGGCCGGCATCGTGTTCCGTGCCGCCGAGGATCTGCGTTTCTACGCCTCGGTCGGGCGCGGGTTCGAAACGCCCACCTTCAACGAGCTGGGGTATCGCAGCGATGGCGGCGCCGGCCTGGCGCTGGATCTGGGCGCGGCGACCAGCCGCAATTATGAAATCGGCAGCAAGTGGCGCGCGCAAAGCGGCGCAGCGGTGGAAGTGGCGCTGTTCCGCGCCGACACCGACGACGAACTGGCCGTGGCCAGCAATACCAATGGCCGCAGCACCTACCGCAACATCGGTGCCACCCGCCGCCAGGGCGCGGAGCTGAGCTGGAATCAGCCGGTGGGCGACACCCAGCAACTGCAGCTGGCCTACACCTTTGTCGATGCTACCGTGCGCGATGGCTACCTCACCTGCGCCAGCAGCGGCTGCGCCACGCCCACTGCGCCGGTGGCCAGCGGCGCGCGCCTGCCGGGCGTGCCGCGCCAGCAACTGTTCGCGCGCTGGCAGTGGCAGCCGTTGCAATGGCAGTTCGCCGCCGAAACGGTGGCCTCCGACGCCACCGTGGTCAACGACCTGGCGACCGAGCGCGCGCCCGGCTACGCGCTGGTCAACCTGGAAGCCTCCCGGCGCTGGACCACCACGCTGGGCGGGCTGCGCACCTTCGCCCGCATCGACAATGCGCTGGACCGGCACTACGTCGGCTCGGTCATCGTCAACGACGGCAACGGGCGCTATTACGAACCAGGCCCGGACCGCACCTACACGGTCGGCCTGCAGTGGGATTTCGGCGGCTGAGCTACCGCAGGCGGCGCGCGCTCAACAACGCGCCCGCCACCCGTAGGAGCGCACCCGGGCGCGACAAAGCCATCCCGCCAATGCACGCGCCGCCACGCAACGGCACAACAGCATGCGGATGTCTCTCCAACAACCGCTTGGCCTGCAATGAGCGTTGGGCAGCCGATCCGGCCGCAGGCGGCGCGCGCTCAACAACACGCCCGTCACCGTAGGAGCGCACCCGGGCGCGACGAAGCCGTCCCGCTGACCCACGGTGTGCCATCGACACTCCACACCGGTGCCCACCGCCCAAGGCCCGCCATGATCGTCATCGATCACGCCCCCGCAGACTGGGTTCTCCTGCGCGAGGACAACCGCGACTGGCTGGACATCAACTGTGCGATCTCGGCCACCGGCTTTTCGGTGCTGCTGGCGTTGGACGCAACCGAGCAGGCCGACGTGCTGGCAGACGGGCATGCCGCCTGCGCACGGCTGGCTGCGCAGGTGCAATGGCGGCCGCACGCCTTTGCCGCGCGCGATGTCAGCGCCAGCCACGGGGCGCAGGTGAGCGCAGCCGTGCAAGCGTGGCGTGCGGCAGACACCCGCACCGCTGGTACCTAAGCGCGCACTGCGTTCGGCAAGCCGCTCGCATTGCTTGCCGGGCGTCACGGCAAGGCGCCGCGTTTCTGCAGCAGTGACTGTGCGCAATGCGATGCACTAAGCTTGCAGGCGCATTCCCGCCACAAGGATGTTTCCGTTGAACACGCGCTACGCCCCGATCGATTTCAGCGACAAGCTCGCCCTGCTGTCGCAGCACTGGTCCCCGCGTGTCGTTGCGGAAATGAACGACTACCAGTTCAAACTGGTCAAGCTGCAGGGTGCGTTCGTGTGGCACCGGCATGCGGACACGGACGAGGTGTTCATCGTGCTGGACGGCAGCATGACCATCGAATTTCGCGATGGCGTGGTGGCGCTGTCGGCCGGGCAGATGCACGTGGTGCCCAAGGGTGTCGAACACCGGCCGGCGGCGGAGCACGAATGCAGCGTGCTGCTGGTCGAGCCGCGCGGCGTGGTCAATACCGGCGATGCGGGCGGCGCCTACACCGCAGACAACGACGTCTGGATCTGATCGCTGCGCTCGGTGCGCGGGTGCCGGCGGCATCGGTTTGCATCCACGCAGCCACCCCTGCGTGGCAGGTTATTTCAGTCGCTGAAATGGCGCACCTGGTCCTGCACAGCATCGCTGCAGCCCCTGCAGCCAGCCGGTCGTGGGGTGCTAGGCTCGGTGTTCCGCACACAACGCATGGAGCATGGGATGACATTCCTGCAAGTGGTGTCGGTTGCGGCGCTCGGCGCGACCAGTCTGTTGAGCGGCACCATCGCCAGCGCCGCTGCACCCTCGGAACCAGGCACGCTGCAGGTAACGCGGACCTTTCCGGCCGATAGCCCAGCCGTGGCGCAGGTGCATCGCTGGTTGCTGGCGCAGCCGTCCAGGCAACAGCGGCCGGCACGCGCCGCCGAGCTAGGCCAGCTACGCACCAGTTACCGCACGCACGCGCCAGCTGCCGGCGGGCGTGCAGACCTGACCAGTCCCGAGGTGGCCTTCCCGAAGCATGGTCAGCCTGGGGATGCGGTCGCCATCGACGCATGTGGCGCGGGGATGCGCTACCACTGGACGTATCGGTGGACTGCGGCATCGGCCACAGCGGGTTGGCAGTTGCAGTCCTACCACCTGAAAAACGTGCAGGATTGCGCTGCTGCCATGGCCGATCCCGACGTCTTCAAGCCGACTGCACCGCGCGGCTGAGGTGCGTGCGCACGGCGTGCAAGTCACCCGCCGCGATCCACGGCGGCACTGCAGTCGCGGCCGCAGCGATCGCGATGGCGGGCGGAAGTCCAGGCACGTTGAGAGGCATGGCGGGTAAGGTTTCGTACCCGCAGACTCCCCACTTGATGCGCAACGCGAGACGGCGTCAGCGGCGGTAATGCGCCGAGCTGGCTCGCGTCGGCGTTTCCCGTTGCCCACACGCCGCCGTTTGCGTCGAGGAATACAGCATGACGCACGCCGGCAGTGATGGCGGCCGCGAAGGGGTCTTGCCGGTGTGCATGCGCATCCGTGCGCTCCCGGGCCGCATCGGTGGGCGATGCGCTTGCGCGCCCGGTGTCAGGCCCGTTGCGGGCCGAGCCGGCGATACAGCGTGCTGCGGCTGATGCCGAGCCTGCGTGCCGCCTTCGCGACATTGCCGCCGCAGGCGTCCAGCGCCTGCCGCATCGCCGCCTGTGCCAGCTGCTCCAGGCTATCGGCCGGTGCCGGTGCCGGTGCCGGTGTCGGTGCGGCAGCGGCGACCGCCGACACTGCGGTCCGGGTGGCGAGGTAGCCCGGCAGCGCGTCGCGGTCGATGCGCTCGCCGGGTTCGCTCAGCGCCACCAGCGTGCGCAGGCAGGCCGAGAGCTGGCGCAGGTTGCCCGGCCAGTCGTAGTCGGCCAGGACCTGCAGCGCGTCGGCGCTGAGCCGGCGGCCCTGGCCCAGGCGCTGCCACAGCTCTTGCACCAGCAGCGGGCGGTCGGCGTGCGCGCGCAGCGCCGGCAGCGCCACGACATGATGGGCGATGCGGTAGTACAGGTCGGCGCGGAAGCGGCCGTCGGCGATTGCCGCTTGCAGGTCCTGGTGGGTGGCGCAGACCAGCGCGAAATCCAGCCGCACCGGCTTGCCGCCACCCAGCGGCGACAGTTCGCGCTCCTGCAGCACGCGCAGCAGCCGCGGTTGCAGCGCCAGCGGCATGTCGCCGATTTCGTCGAGAAACAGCACCCCGCCCTCGGCCTGGCGCAGCAGCCCCGGGCTGCCGTGCTTGCGCGCTCCGGTGAAGGCGCCGTCCTCGTAGCCGAACAGCTCGGCCTCGATCAGACCCTCGGGCAGCGCGGCGCAGTTCACCGCGACGAACGGGCGGGCAGCGCGCGTGCAGCGGCGGTGCAGCTCGCGCGCGAACACCTCCTTGCCGGTGCCGGTCTCGCCCTGCACCAGCACCGGGAGCTCGGCATCCAGCACCCGGCAGGCGCGCCCGAGCAGGCGCTCGATCTCGGCCTCGAATAGCGGTGCGTCGCGGTCACCGTCCTGGCGGGCGGCCGAGACCGTGATCGGTGGTTGCGTGGCGCGCCGGCGCGGCCGCGCGTCGCCGCGCTCGTCCACGCGCCCGTACAGGGCGCGGCCCTGGCGATCGAACAGGGCGCCGTCGTGGCGCAGCCGGGTCAGCGGCTCCTCGAACAGCGCGTCGTAGCGCGCGCGCCCCAGTTCGTGGCGCTCCAGCCCGAACAGCTGCAGGCCGGCGCGGTTGGCTGCCACCAGGCGCCCGCCGCGGAATGCCAGCAGGCCCTCGTGCGCGGTGCCGAGCAGGGCCGGGTCGTGGTGCACGCGCAGCAGTTCGCAATCGGCGATGCCGTCGTCGAAGTAGCGGTGCTCGATGCTGGCGACCGCGCGCCGCGCCAGTCCCAGCGCGTGGATGTGCTGCAGACGCGCGTCGCCGGAGATGTCGAGCACGCCCACCAACTGCCCGTAAGGGTCGAAGATCGGCGCCGCGGCACAGCTGAGGATGCCGTGCGGGGCGAGATAGTGCTCGCCGCCGCGGACCTCGATCGAGCGGCTCTCCACGATCGCGGTGCCGATGGCATTGGTGCCGAGCACGCTCTCGCTCCAACAGGCGCCGGGCATCAGCGCCACCCGCCCGGCGCGCTCGAGGAAGCCGGTGCTGCCCTCGGCATCGAGTATCCAGCCAGCCTCGTCGGTGAGCAGCACGACGCTGCCGGTGGCCGCTGCGTCGGCCGACAGCCCTTCCAGCTCGGCGCGCGCGCGCCGCCACAGGGTCTCGTGGCGTTCGCGCATCTCGCGCAGGCGTGCGGCGCTGACCGGTTCGATCGCCGGTGTCGCCTCGGCGGCCAGGCCCTGGCGCTGGCAGCGTCGCCACGACTGCAGGATCGCGTCCGGTACCTGCCCGGCCGGCATTGCGCCGTGCTCGAAGAACGAGCGCCGCGCACGGCCCAGCTGCTGCTCCGTCGACATCGCCATCCGCCACCTCGTGTCGCAATTTGCGACAGTCCAGAAGATCACTGTCGCGATAAACACCATGTTTGCGGACACAGCGCAAGCGCCGCGCGTGATGCGCCGCAGCGAAGACCTCCACTATCGGCCGCACCCGCGGCGCGATCGGGCGTGACGCAATGCAGCAGGGAAAACCTGGCATCACCCTTGCGTGAAAGCGGAGACGCCCGTCACGGGCTTCTTCCCATGTACCGCAGGAGACACCGATGAACGCCGTCACATCCGCCAAGCCGCTGAACACCGACCCGCAGTCCATTTTCAAGCCGCGCTACGACAACTTCATCGGCGGCAAGTGGGTGGCGCCGCACAGTGGCCAGTATTTCGACAACACCACGCCGATCAACGGCAAGGTGTTCACCGCGATCGCGCGCTCCAACGCGCAGGACATCGAAGCGGCGCTGGATGCGGCGCATGCGGCCAGGGACGCCTGGGGCAAGACCTCCACCACCGACCGCGCCAACGTGCTGCTCAGGATCGCCGACCGCATCGAGCAGAATCTGGAACTGCTCGCCTATGCCGAGACCTGGGACAACGGCAAGCCGGTGCGCGAGACGCTCAATGCCGACGTGCCGCTGTGCGTGGATCATTTTCGCTATTTCGCCGGTGCCATCCGCGCGCAGGAAGGCGGCATCTCCGAGATCGACAGCGACACCATCGCCTATCACTTCCACGAACCGCTCGGCGTGGTCGGGCAGATCATCCCGTGGAATTTTCCGCTGCTGATGGCGTGCTGGAAGCTCGCACCGGCGCTGGCCGCCGGCAACTGCGTGGTGATGAAGCCGGCCGAGCAGACCCCGGCCTCGATCCTGGTGCTGATGGACGTCATCGGCGACCTGTTGCCGCCCGGCGTGCTCAACGTGGTCAACGGCTTTGGCCTGGAGGCGGGCAAGCCGCTGGCCAGCAACCCGCGCATCGCCAAGATCGCCTTCACCGGCGAAACCACCACCGGCCGGCTGATCATGCAGTACGCCAGCCAGAACCTGATCCCGGTGACGCTGGAGCTGGGCGGCAAATCGCCGAACATCTTCTTTGCCGATGTCATGGCCGAAGACGACGACTTTCTCGACAAGGCGGTGGAAGGCTTCGTGCTGTTCGCCTTCAACCAGGGCGAGGTGTGCACCTGCCCCTCGCGTGCGCTGATCCAGGAATCGATCTACGACAAATTCATGGAAAAGGCGCTGGCGCGTGTGGCCGCGATCAAGCAGGGCAACCCGCTGGATCCCAACACCATGGTCGGCGCGCAGGCCTCCAGCGAGCAGCTGGAAAAGATCCTGTCCTACATCGATATCGGCAAGCAGGAGGGCGCGCAGGTGCTGATCGGTGGCGAGCGCAACACGCTCGACGGCGAGCTGTCCGGGGGCTTCTACGTCAAGCCGACGGTGTTCAAGGGCCATAACAAGATGCGCGTGTTCCAGGAAGAGATCTTCGGCCCGGTGGTGTCGGTGACCACCTTCAAGGACGAGGCCGAGGCCCTGGCGATCGCCAACGACACGCTGTACGGCCTGGGTGCCGGCGTGTGGAGCCGCGATGCCTCCCGGCTGTACCGCATGGGCCGCGCAATCCAGGCCGGGCGCGTGTGGACCAACTGCTACCACGCCTATCCGGCGCATGCTGCGTTCGGCGGTTACAAGCAGTCCGGCATCGGCCGCGAGAATCACAAGATGATGCTCGACCATTACCAGCAGACCAAGAACCTGCTGGTGAGCTATTCGCCCAAGGCGCTGGGCTTCTTCTGACACCCATGCCGGTCGCGCGCGTGCGCGGCGACGATCGGCTGGCGCCGCGCGTCCGCACCGCGGCGTTGACCTCGATCAAGGCCCCGGTTGCGGCCCGGGGCTAAGGTTCCTCAACGACAGCAACAGGAGTGCAATGTGGATAAGACGATGAAAGCTGCAGTGGTACGCGAGTTCGGCAAGCCTCTGGTGATCGAGGAGGTGCAGGTGCCGCGTCCGGCCGCCGGCGATATCCTGGTCAAGATCGAAGCCTGTGGCGTCTGCCACACCGACCTGCACGCCGCCGAAGGCGACTGGCCGGTCAAGCCGAACCCGCCCTTCATTCCCGGCCACGAAGGTGTTGGCAACGTGGTGGCGGTCGGCGAAGGCGTCAAGCACATCAAGGAAGGCGACCGCGTCGGCATCCCGTGGCTGTACTCGGCTTGCGGGCATTGCGAGCACTGCCTGGGTGGCTGGGAAACCCTGTGCGAGGCGCAGCAGAACAGCGGCTACTCGGTCAACGGCGGCTTCGCGCAGTACGCGCTGGCCAATGCCGACTACGTCGGCCTCCTGCCCAAGGGCATCGGCTTCGTCGAGGTCGCGCCGATCCTTTGCGCGGGCGTCACCGTCTACAAGGGCCTGAAGGTCACCGAGACCAAGCCGGGTCAGTGGGTCGTGATTTCCGGCATCGGCGGGCTCGGCCACATGGCAGTGCAATATGCCAAGGCGATGGGAATGAACGTGGCCGCAGTGGATGTGGACAACACCAAGCTGGCACTGGCCAGGCGCCTGGGCGCAACGGTGACGGTCAATGCGCGCACCACCGATCCGGTGGCGTACCTCAAGAAGGAAATCGGCGGCGCACACGGCGCGTTGGTCACCGCGGTATCGCCCAAGGCGTTCGAGCAGGCGATCGGCATGGTGCGGCGTGGCGGCACGGTGTCGCTCAACGGCCTGCCACCGGGCCAGTTCCCGCTGGACATCTTCGGCATGGTGCTCAATGGCGTGACCGTGCGCGGCTCGATCGTCGGAACCCGGCTGGACCTGCAGGAGTCGCTTGCCTTCGCCGAGCAGGGCAAGGTCGCGGCGACCGTGGCCACCGACACCCTGGACAACATCAACGACGTGTTCGCGCGCATGCACGCCGGAACGATCGAGGGGCGTATCGTGCTCGACATGGCGGCCTGACCGCGCCGCAGGAGGCAGACGATGCAGGGCACCACCACGCAGACAGACCCGCCGTTGCAGGTGATGGCCACGCTGGCGGCGTTGCAGCTGATCGACACGCTGCGCGCGCGCCACGGCGATGTGCTGTTCCATCAATCCGGCGGCTGCTGCGACGGCTCCTCGCCGATGTGTTTTCCGGTGGGCGATTTCATCGTCGGCGACCGCGACGTGCTGCTGGGCGAGATCGGCGGCGCGCCGTTCTACATCAGCCCCTCGCAGTTCGACTACTGGAAGCACACCCAGCTGATCATCGACGTGGTGCCGGGCCGCGGCGGCATGTTCTCGCTGGAAAACGGCGAGGGCGTGCGCTTTCTGGTGCGCTCGCGCCTGTTTGCCGATGAGGAATTTGCCCGGCTGCAGCAGGCAGGGCGGGCGTAACCCGCACCCGCCCGGCTGCTGCGGCCGGGCGGGTGTTCAGCCGGCGGTCGTCAGCGGTCTGCCACGGTCGACGGCGCGGTGCCCGGCTTCTTGGCCGGGGTGTCGCCATTGGCCGGAATCAGCGTGTCGGGCGCATCGCCGGCACCGCGGTCTTCGTAGTGCTCGGCATCGCGCTTGCCGTGCTGTTCGCCCGGCTGGGCCGGTTGCTCGCGTAGCGGGTCACGGGACATGCGGTTCTCCTGGAAGTCGAGAGGGATGCGCAGTTCACCGCGTACCGGGTGAAGGGGGCGCAGTGGCAGCTGCAGACACATGGCTCACGCATGGATCACGGTGGCCGCGCTACAGCTATGGGCTACCCCAAACAGCACCCGGAGTCACACGCCGATGGCACGACCGATCTGGACCGGAACCCTGTCGTTCGGCTTGCTCAATGTGCCGGTGTCGTTGATGTCGGGCGAGCGCAAGGTGGACCTGCATTTCCGCATGCTCGACTCGCGCGACAAGAAGCCGATCCGCTTCGAGCGCGTCAACGCCGACACCGGCGACGAGGTGCCGTGGAAAGAGATCGTCAAGGCCTTCGAGTACGACAAGGGCAGCTATGTCATCGTCGAGGAGCAGGACATCCGCTCGGCCTCGCCGGAGAGCCACGAGACGGTGGAGGTGGAAACCTTCGTCGATGCCGCCGACATCGACCCGCGCTATTTCGAAAAGCCCTACATCCTGGTGCCCGGCAAGAAGGCCGAAAAGGGCTACGTGCTGCTGCGCGAGACGCTGCGCGACACCGGCAAGGTGGGCATCGCCAAGGTGGTGATCCGCACGCGCGAATACCTGGCCGCGGTGATGCCGCAGGGCGATGCCTTGATCCTGCTGCTGCTGCGCTACCAGCAGGAAGTGGTGGACCCGCAGGACTTCAAGTTGCCGGCCGGCGCGGTGGGTGAGTACCGCATCACGCCCAAGGAACAGGAGATGGCCAAACAGCTGATCGAGTCGATGTCCGGCACCTGGCAGCCGGAGGACTACCACGACGAATTCCGCGGCAAGCTCGAGCAGATCCTGCGCAAGCGCATCCAGGCCAAGGGTGGCACCACCACCGTAGATGTCGAGCCGCCGCAGCACGAGGACGCCACCACCAACGTGGTCGACTTCATGTCGCTGCTGCAGAAGAGCCTGCAGGCCAACACGCGCACGCCGGCCAAGAAGAGCAGCGCCCCGGCAACCGCGCCAGCCAAGAAGACCGCCAAGACCGCCGCCAAGAAAGTGGCCAAGAAGGCCACCAAGAAGACTGCGGGCAAGGCCACCAAGGCCACGGCCAGCAAGGCAGCGCCGCGCCGCAAGGCCGGATAGGCCCAGTCCATGTCACTGCGCGACTACAACGCCAAACGCCGCTTCGACCAGACCCCGGAGCCGGCCGGCGACACGCCCGCACGCGCCAGCAAGCAGCCGATCTTCGTGGTGCAACTGCATCACGCCAGCTCGCGTCATTACGACTTCCGTCTGGAACTCGACGGCGTGCTCAAGAGCTGGGCCGTGCCCAAGGGACCCTCGTTGCGCGTGGGCGAAAAACGCCTGGCGGTAGAGGTGGAAGACCACCCGCTGTCGTACGCCAGCTTCGCGGGCGATATCCCGCAAGGCCATTACGGCGCCGGGCATGTGGAGGTGTTCGACCACGGGCATTGGCAGTGCGAAGGCGATGCGTTGGCGGCGCTGGACGCCGGCAAGCTGGAATTCGAACTGCGGGGCTCATTGCTGCGCGGTGGCTTCGCCTTGGTGCGCACGCAGATGCGTGGCGGCAAACCGCAGTGGCTGTTGTTCAAGCGCAGTGATGCGTATGCGGCCGATCTGGATGCCGATGCGCTGGTGGCGCAGCAGGCGGCCGGCGCATCGGCAGCGGCCGCCCCGGCGACGCGTGCCAAGGCCAGCCGGGCTCGGCGTGCACCAGCGGCAAAAACGAGCGCCGCAACGTCGCCTGCGGCCAGCAAACGTGCACGCCCAGCGCGTGCACGTTCCGCGCAATGGCATACCCGCGCCCTGGCGCTGGACGGCGCCCGCGACGCGCCATGCCCCACCGAGCTGCGCGCGCAACTGACCTTGCTGCGCGAGCAGGCGCCCGATGGCGAGCGCTGGTTGCACGAGATCAAGTGGGACGGCTACCGCCTGCTGGCCGATCTGGTCGATGGCGAGGTGCAGCTGCGCTCGCGCAACGACCAGGCCTGGACGCAGCGCTTCCCGGAGGTGGTGCGCGCAGTGCAGGCCTTGCCGGTGCGCGATGCGCGCCTGGATGGCGAGCTGGTGGTGCTGGATGCCAAGGGGCGCACCGATTTCTCGGCGCTGCAGCGTGCGCTCGATGGCAGCGCCGTGCAGCCGCTGCGCTACATCGTGTTCGACCTGCTGGGCGTGGCCGGGGTGGACCTGCGCGATACCCCGTTGCTGCAACGCAAGCAGTTGCTGCGCGAGTTGCTGGGCGATGCGCCGGGCACACTGGCGTTCAGCGACCATGTGATCGGCCATGGCCCGGAGGTCTTCGCGGCCAGCGCCGGCACCGGCTGGGAAGGCATCGTCAGCAAGCTCGCCGATGCGCCCTACCGTGCAGGACGCAGCGCCGATTGGGTCAAGACCAAGCACGAGGACAGCGACGAGTTCGTGGTGGTGGGGTACACCGATCCCAAGGGCGCACGCAGCGGCTTTGGCGCCTTGCTGATGGCGCAGCGCGACGGCAAGACGCTGCGTTATGTCGGGCGTGTGGGCACCGGGTTCGACGATGCCTTGCTCGGCAAGATCACCGCGCTGCTGCAGGCGCTGCACAGCGACACCGCCACGCTGGAATTGCCCACGCACATCCCGGGGCGGCCACGCGATGTGCATTGGGTCCGGCCGGTGCTGATCGCCGAGGTCGCCTTCCGCGGCTGGGCGAAGGAAGGCCTGCTGCGGCAGGCTGCGTTCAAGCGTCTACGTGAGGACAAACCCATGAGCGAGTTGGGCGGCGACCGCGCCACGCCGGGCAAGGCGCGTGCTGCGGGCAAACGTGGTGCGGCAACGGCCGCTGCGCCGGCGCGCACGACGGCGACCAGGAAAACATCCAGAACGACAGTCGACGCATCCACCAGCACCACCAGCAAACGCACGCGTTCGACGGCATCGAAGACGACCGCGACCACGACATCCAAAAAGGCGGCGGCCACGTCCACGGCGTCCAAGTCCACAACATCCAAATCCAAATCTACGTCCACGTCCATGTCGACAGACGGCATCACCATCACCCATCCAGAGCGGGTGGTGTTCCCCGCAGCGGGCATCAGCAAGGGCGAGGTGGCCGACTACTACCGGGCAGTGGCGCCGCTGGTGCTGGCGGAGATCGCACGCCGGCCCCTGTCGCTGCTGCGCTGCCCCGATGGCGCCGGTGGCGATTGCTTCTTCCAGAAGCACGAAGGCCGCCACCTGGGTACGCACATCAAGGCGATTCCGCTGCAGCAAAAAAGCGGCGCCGAGGATTACATCTATGTCGAAGATGCCGCCGGCTTGCTCGAGCTGGTGCAGATGAACACGCTGGAGCTGCATCCCTGGGGCGCGCAGGTCGACGATCCGGAGCATCCGGATCGGCTGGTGTTCGACCTGGACCCCGGCGAGGCGGTGTCCTGGGCCGACGTGGTGGCTGCCGCGCGCGATATCCGCGCCAAGCTGCGCAGCGCGGGGCTGGAAAGCGCGGTGCGCCTGTCCGGCGGCAAGGGCCTGCATGTGGTGGTGCCGATCGTGCCGGAAGCGGACTGGGAGCAGGCGCGCGATTTCTGCGAGGCATTCGCCCAGGCGCTGGCAACGCATGCTCCTGACCGCTATGTGGCCACCATGAGCAAGGCCAAGCGCCACGGCGTGATCTTCGTCGACTGGCTGCGCAACGGGCGCGGCAACACCAGCGTCTGTTCGTGGTCGCTGCGCGCGCGCGAAAAAGCCACCGTCGCCGTCCCGCTACGCTGGGAAGAACTCGGCAAGATCAGCGGCCCGGACGCCTTCCCGATGGACAAGGCGCTGGAACGCGCCAGGCGCCAACGCGCAGATCCCTGGGCCTCGGTGCTGGCGTTGCAGCAATCCTTGCCTACCGGCGGCGATAAGAACTAAGCGTGTCTAACAAACCTACTGCCTAGCGGCGAGGCGGGCGCGGCGTGTGCTGGGAGTCGGCATGGAGTACTCGCAGCTTCAGATTCTGAGTGCGGCGTCCACGCGTGCATGACGATCGCTTCAACGCGTCGTTATTCGAATTATCCAATAGGTGCGCATCACACCCAGCGCTTGACCATGCGCACCGACCATCTTGACTGGCCCTTGCCCGCCCACCGTCGCGGGACCTTACGCGGCATGGATGCCGCGTAAGAGCCTACAGGGACGTACTTGCGGCGTGTCCCGCGATGGTGGGCGGGCAAGGGCCCTGCAGCCAAGCCGCAGATCATCCGCTCTTCTACCGACGTATCTCGATTCCCCGATTCCCGATTCCCGTCAAGGCGAAACCGCACGCTCCCGCGTCACCCGGCTCAACGCATCGCTGCTGATCTCGGCAATTGAATGGGTGCCGGTCAAGGTCATCGCCACGCGCATCTCGCGTTCGATCAGGGTCAGCAGATTCTCCACTCCAGCTTGTCCGTCGGCCGCCAGCGCATAGACGAACGCGCGCCCCAGCAGCACCGCATCGGCGCCCAGCGCCAGCATGCGCACCACATCCAGCCCGCTGCGGATGCCCGAGTCGGCCAGGATCTTCAGCTGCCCCTTCACCGCATCGGCAATGGCCGGCAATGCGCGCGCGCTGGACAGCACGCCGTCGAGCTGGCGGCCGCCATGGTTGGACACCACGATGCCGTCGGCGCCGAAGCGCACCGCATCGCGCGCATCGTCCGGGTCCAGGATGCCCTTGATCACCATCGGCCCGGTCCAGAACTCGCGGATCCATTCGAGGTCTTTCCAGGCGATGGAGGGGTCGAAGTTGGCGCCCAGCCAGCCGATGTAGTCCTGCAGGCCGGTCGGGCTGCCGCGGTAGGTCGAGATATTACCCAGGTCGTGCGGGCGACCCAGCAATCCCACGTCCCAGGCCCAGCGCGGATGCGTCACCGCCTGCAGCATGCGCCGCAGCGACGCGTTGGGCCCGCTCATGCCCGAGTGCGCATCGCGGTAGCGCGCGCCCGGCGTGGGCATGTCCACGGTGAACACCAGCGTGGTCACCCCGGCCGCCTTGGCGCGCTCCAGCGCGTTGCGCATGAAGCCGCGGTCCTTGAGCACGTACAGCTGGAACCACATCGGCCGCGTGATCGCCGGCGCCACTTCCTCGATCGGGCACACCGACACCGTGGACAACGTAAACGGGATCCCGCGTGCGGCCGCCGCGCGCGCGGCCTGCACTTCGCCACGGCGCGCGTACATGCCGGTCAGCCCGACCGGCGCCAGTGCCACCGGCATCGCCAGCGTCTCGCCGAACAGCTCGGTGCCCAGGCTCAGGTCCGACATGTTGCGCAGCACCCGCTGGCGCAGCGCGATATCGGCCAGATCCGCGACATTGCGCCGCAAGGTGTGCTCGGCGTACGCCCCGCCATCGATGTAGTGGAACAGGAAGGGCGGCAGGCGCGCCTGCGCGGCGGCACGGTAGTCGGAAGCGGCGGAAATGATCATCGAAGACGCACGGCAGCTGCGGGTAGCCGCTGAGTGTAAGACCATCGGTGGGGCGGGTGGACGGCTGCGCGCCCGGCCGGCTGCAAGCGGGCAGGGCGTGCTTCCGTGACGATGGGGCGGCGTGGCAAGGTGCGGCCGCGCCGCAGCGACGACAGCGACGACAGGGCCGCGCGCCCACCTGCCGGAAGTCACTTTCTGCCTCCGTGCCATTGCCGCGCGGCCGCGCGGCCGTCAGCATCGCCGCATGACCTCGTCCCTGTTTCATTGCTTGCAACCGCTGCGTCTGGCCGGCGCGTTCACCATTGCCGCGGTGGCATTGTCGTTCGTGCCCGACGCCTCACCGCAGGGCGCCTGGCGCTGGGGCGTGCTGGCCGGCTTCACCGCCTTGTTTCTGCTGCATACCGTGTTGCCGCCGCTGCATGCGCTGCGCACTGTCGCCACGCTGCTGCAGGCGGCCATGGCCCTGCTGCTGGTCTGGATGGAGCCGCGTGCCGGCACCGCCCCGGTGTTGCTGGTCATGCTGGTGGCGCAGGCGGGCATGACCTGGCCGCCGGCGCGCGTGCTGCTGCTGGCGCTGGCGTTGAACGCGGGCATGTATGCGCTGCTGGTGCAGGCCGGGTTCGAGCGCCCGTGGTTGATCGTCGGCATCTACGCCGGTTTCCAGGCCTTCGCCGCGCTGACCGCGCATTACGCACGCACTGCCGAGCGCACCCGCGACGCGCTGGCCTACGTCAATGCCGACCTGCTGGCCACCCGCGCGCTGCTGGCCGACAGCGCGCGCGACGCCGAACGCCTGCGCCTGGCGCGCGAGCTGCACGATGTGGCCGGGCACAAGCTCACCGCCATGCGCATCAATCTGCGCCTGCTCGGCGCCGACCCGGCATTGGCACGGCGCGAGGAGATCGCGGTGGTGGAGCGGTTGTCGGCCGACCTGCTGGCGGACATCCGCAACGTGGTGCAGTCGCTGCGCGACGACCAGGGCCTGGATCTGCAGACCGCCTTGCGCGCGCTGGCCGCACCGTTCCCGCGCCCGGCGCTGCGCCTGCAGATCGACCCGGCGGTGCGCATCACCGATGCCCGCGTGGCCGAGCTGCTGTTGCGGCTGGTGCAGGAGGCGCTGACCAACGCCGTGCGGCATGCCGACGCCAACGAGGTGGCCGTGCACCTGCACTGCGAGGGCGCGCAGCTGCACGTGGACATCCGCGACGATGGCCGCCGCGCCGAGCGCATCCGCGAAGGCAACGGCATCACCGGCATGCGCGAACGCCTGGCCGCCCTGCACGGGCGGCTTGAGCTCGGCCGCACCGCCCAGGGCGGCATGCACCTGATGGCGAGGCTGCCGGCATGAGTCCACGTCGCATCGCGCTGGCCGATGACCAGGTCCTGGTCCGCGCCGGCCTGCGCGCGCTGTTGCAGCAGCAGGGCGTGGAGGTGGCCTGCGAGGCCGACGACGGCCAGGGCCTGCTGGACGCGCTCGCCAGCACCACCGTGGACGTGGTGCTCAGCGACATCCGCATGCCCGGCCTGGACGGCATCCAGGCGCTGCAGCAACTGCGCGCCCGTGGCGACCGCACCCCGGTACTGCTGCTGACCACCTTCGACGACAGCGACCTGCTGCTGCGTGCCACCGAGGCCGGCGCGCAGGGCTTCCTGCTCAAGGACGCCGCCCCGGAAGACCTGCGCGAGGCGATCGAGCGGGTCGCCAATGGCGAGACCCTGCTGCAGCCGGTCAGCACCGACCCGGTGCGCGCGCGTTACCAGTTCCGCGACCAGCAGCCCCCGCGCGAGACCTTCAGCGAGCGCGAGGTGGCGATCCTGCGCCTGCTCGCCGGCGGCTATTCCAACAAGGAGATCGCCCGCACCCTGTTCCTGGCCGAGGGCACGGTGAAGAACTACGTCTCCACCATCCTGGAAAAGCTCGGCACCCGCGACCGCACGCGCGCGGTGTTGAAGGCGATCACGTTGCGGGTGATTTGAGGGCGGGGATTGGGGAATCGGGAATCGGGATTGGGGAATCGTAAGAGCGGGGCTCTGCAGCGCTGCCGCCGCCGCGCGCGGGAACTGGCTCGACGCGCGGGCACATCGCCACCCGCCGCACGACGCTGTCTCGCCAGGTTGCATGGCATTGTTTTATAAGGAATTTCCGGGTTCCGGCAGGATGGGGCAGCAACCGTAAGGTTGCCGTCAGGTCGCGCGCGGGGCCGGGCAGGAAGGTTGTCCGGCGGCCACCGAGGTCGCCCGGGGACGCGCCGCGCTCCGGTCCGCTGCGGAGTCCGTCATGCGCCTGGTCCGGTACCTGTGGGTGTTGAGCGTCGTGCTGTCCACCAGCGCCTGGGCGGCGCCCACCCAGGCCGACTTGCCGATCGCCTGGGCCCAGGCCGCGCTGCATGTCCAGCCGCCAACCGAGCGCGACCTGCGGGTCAGCGTGGCGGCCTGCGCCGGGGCGGTGCGGGGCGCAGTGGCCCGCACCTGCGACGGCTGGTCCGCCCGCATCGATGCGCACGGGTGCGGCCCGGGACTGGGCTGTCGGCCATGGGCAGGGCGTGGTGCTGGCGACCTCCCCGCGGGCATGCCCGGCGCGTGGTCCACCCGCGGCCAGCTCAAGGTGGCCTTCAGCAACGGAGCCGAGCGGGATGACCGGCAGCAGGCGGTGACGAGCCACTGCGCCGCGCGCCTGACGGATGTCCCGGCCGGCACCCAACCGCACCCGCGGGACTGCGTGGGATGAGAGGGCCTCGCCAGGCGCTGTTGGCTTCAGCGCGGCAGGCTGGCTGTCGCCATCCACGGCTGGCCGGAGCACCCGGCAATACGCCCGCCAGCCAGGCGCAGCGAGCTCCATCGGGACCGCACGCAGGGTCCTCCCGTGGCAACGGGTGCGTGCGCAAGTCGACATCAGGAGCCAGCGGCCGTGGTGTATCCACCACCGGCCAAGGCCCTTGGGCGTGCGCACGCTGTGCCCTGCCCACGCATTGCGGCAACACACCGCCTGGTGGCGAAGCGCCAGGCGGGTGGCCAGGCAGGGCTTACTGCAGGGGCGGGGTTTCCTGCGGGTTGATCTGCGGATCGTTGCCAACCTGGGGATCGCAGCTGAACCAGGTCTTCTTGTCCTTGCGGCTTTCGTCTTCGACGATGATGGTCAGGAAGATCAGTGTCGGCACGCTATTGGCATTGCTGACCTGCACGCTGCGGCCGTCGGGGCTGATCGTGGGTTCTCCGATCTGTTTCAAGGCATCGGAACTCAACAGGCTCTTGATCTTGAAATGCCTGGGGACGACGTCTTCATCGAAGTAATACAGCAGGGTCGATGCCTTGTCGTGCTTATCCACGATCAGCAGGTCCGGGGCGAAGCTGTAGAAATATTCGCCGGCACCGGTGTTGCCGCCGAATCCCACCCGTGCCACGGTGAGTTTGATCTTGAAATCCGTCATGAGCTGTCCTGTTCCTTGAAAAGCGGGGCATAGAGGGAGACGAACCCCGGGTGGCGGTAGCCCGCCTGATACAGCCATCCGAGCTGTTGCGTAACGGCACTGCGCTGGCCCAGATGCACCTGCGCGCGAATCCAGGGGTCCAGCAGGGTCTTGTCGCGGCTGTTGCCGATGTCCTTGCCCAGCACCGCCACCGCGCGCTGCCATGCCGTGCGTGCACCGTCGTCGTCGCCGACGGCGGCGCGTTGTTCGCCATGCCACACCAGCGCTTGCGACAAGGCGGAGATGCCAAGCAGATCGTCGGGTCTGGCGCGATGCAGGGCATCCAGCCGCGCAACGATCTGATCAAGGTCGCCTGCGTGTGCGCCTGCGCGTCCGGTCTGTACGCGGTGCAGGCGCAGCGCAATGATGGCATCCAGCCATTGCCATTCGGGCAGCGGCTGGGCCTGTTGCAGCAGGCCAGCCATGGTCTGACGGGCCTGGCCAAGTTGCTGTTCGGCTTGACCGGGACGCCCATCCAACGCGGCCACCCAGCCAGCCTGCGCGTAGGCATGCGCCAGATCGCGTTGCCATGTGTTGTTGTCCGGCTGCAGCGCCACCAGCGGTTGCAACATCCGCACGCTGTCCTGCGCATCGGTCTGCGCCTGTGCCAGGTGACCCCGCGCCACCGCCAGGTTGGAGGTGCGGATCAACGAACCCGCCAGACGCCGTCGCCAGGCATTGGCATCGGGGTCGTTCTCGACCAGCACGCGCAACATCGCGATTTGATCGCGGTAGCCGTGCTCGGCAGGCGCCAGCAGGCCCTGGTTCTCCTGTGCCAAGCTGAGCCATGACAAACTGTCGATCAACTCGTAGCGCAACGACGAGTTGTCCGGAGCACGCGCGATCAGCATGCGCTTGAGCGAGATGTCGCGCGCGAAAAAACCGATCGCCGTCGTGGTATCGCCGCGTGTGGTGGCCAGCGTGCCGAGATTGTTGAGCGCGTACGACAGCTCCAGCTGCCAGCGTTGGTCATCCGGCGCCGTGCGCACCAGCCATTCACTGGCCGCCAGATACTGCGACCAGTAAGTCTGCGCCAACGGGAACTGCTTGCTGCGGTAGGCCATGTTTCCCAGCCAATACGCCGCCTGGCCCATTTCCGCGCGCGCCTCCAAGGTATCTGGCGCTCGCATGCGTGCCTGCTCGGCAGTGGCGGCCGCACGCGTGAATGCCGCCTGCGCCTGGTCCAGCTTGCCCTGGTTCATCAGCACTTCGCCGGTGGTGCGCAGCGCGCGGGCGTGGTTGACCAGATCGCCTGGCTGCATGCTCGCGCTGGGCAGGTCTTCCAGGTAGCGCAGCGCGCGGCTGCCCACGCTGTCGAGCAGTTTCAGATTGCCCACCGTGCGCAATTGCTCGGCCAGGTCGCCCAGCATGTAGCTCACCAGTTGCTGGGCCTGGTCGCGCCGTTCTTCAGCCACCTGCTGCGCCTGCCGCGCCTGCCAGCCCAGCAGCAGCGAGGCGCTTGCCAGCACCACCAGCATGCTTGCCGCCGCCGCATACAGGCCACGGCGGCGGCGCTGCGAGCGCTCGCAGGCATGCAGGAACGCGTGATCCAGCGCGTCCAGGTCCTGCGGCATGCGCCGCGCCGCCTCGCGCGCCTCGCTCAACGGGCGCCCGCTGTTGAGCAGGTGATCGCTGCGCCGGCCTTCGGCGGCCCAGCGTTGCGCAGCCAGTTGCAGCCGCTTGCGTGCCTGCAGCAGGCGGCGGTTTTCGTGGATCCAGTCGGCCGCGCGCGGCCATTGCCGCAGCAAGGCCTCGTGCGCGACCGCAAAGCCGGGCTCGCCCGCCACCAGCTCGCTGACGAACAGGCGCGCATGCACGAAGGCCTCCACCAGCACGCGCGCTGCGCCGTGCGCCGGCAGGGCCGACCACAGCGCCCGCCGCGCGGTCGCCGCATCGCTGTCGGGATGGATCACGCTCAGCACGCTCAGCACCTGGCCCAATGCCGCCTGCGCGGCAGCCGGCAAGGCACGGAAGGTGTGCTCGGCATGGTGCGCCAAGGCGCCTTCCAGCCCGCCCAATGCGCGGTAGGCGGCGAAGGTCAGCAGCCCGTCGTCGCTGCGTTGCGCATGCAAGGCATGCAACAGGTGCTGCAGCAGCGGCAAGGCATCGGGCTGGCGCGCGGTGGCATCGCGCAGCACATCGTCCAGCCGGCTGGCGCTGTCGCGCTCTTCTTCGAAGCGCAGCCCGGCCATCGCCGCCGGCACGCGGATGATCTGGCCGATCTCGCCGTCGCGTGGCGCCAGCAGATCCACGTGTCCGTCGCCGCGCTTGAGCTCCACGATCTGCGGCAAGGCGTCGATCAGGCGCGGGTAGAAATCGCTGCGGGTGAGCATCAGCACCGCCACCTGCGCGCTGTCGCACAGCGCCTGCAAGGCGGCGGCCAGTGCGGCGCGGTCGGCATCGGTGATCCCCGGCGTGGCCACCAGCGCTTCTGCGTGATCGATCACCAGCAGCAGATGGCGCTGGGTCTGTGCGCTGTCGCGCGCTGGCGTGCCTTGACGCATCGCTTCGGCAATGGCCGCATGCAGCGGTGCAGGGCGTTGCAGCCACTCGGGCAATGCCGCCATCTGCGCCGGCGAAAACACCGCGCGCCCGCCCGGTGCCCACTCGCCGAGCGCGCGCGCCAGCGTGTCGAGCACATCGCCGCCACGGCATTGGGCCAGGTTGCAGTACGCCACCGCGAGGGCTTGCAGGCCATCCAGCCCGCCGGGCTGCGCCAGCAACGGCACCACGCCGGCGCGCAGCAACGAGGTCTTGCCGCAACCGCTGGCACCGCTCACCAGCACCAGCCCGCGCTGGCTGTGCAATTGGGCGCGCAGCGCGCCCAGCACCTGCGCAATGGCATGGCTACGCCCGAAGAAGACCTCCGCATGCGCGGGATCGAAGGCCTGCAGCCCCACATACGGGTTGCCGTGTCCCCACACCTGCGCGCCCAGTACCGCACCGCGATAATCGTCGGGGAACACCACCTTGGGCAGCAGCCGGTAACCGCGCTTGCGGATGGTTTCGATGTAGCGCGGTTGGCGGCTGTCGTCGCCCAGCTTGCGGCGCAGTTGGGCGATGGTCTTGTGCACCGGGTTGTCGCCGTAAAAGCTGCCGTGCCACACCTCGATCAGCAGCTGCTCGGCGCTGACCACTTCGCCGGCCCGCTCGGCCAGCGCGATCAGCACTTCCATCATGCGCGGTTCCAGTGCGATGACCTGGCCGTCGTCGATCAGCACCAGCCGTTCCGGCGCGACCAGCAATGGCCCAAGCCGAAATCGCGGGACAGAGCCCAGCTGCGTGACGCGCTCGCTTCGAAGAGACATTCGCTCGGATACCGGTCGCACGGTGGGAGGAGCCTCGACGATCGCCATCATGCGCGGCCAGGCACGGCACGGCAAGCGCAAACGTAGCACAGCGCTCGGGCAGGAAATCGAGGGTGATCGTGGTTCGTTCGCGCCCGTGTATGGACGATGCCGGCCCGGCAACGCGGCGCGCCGGGCGATGACGGGCGTCTTCACGCATGGCGATGCAGCCGCGTGTGGCGCGCCGCGGGCTGTCTCGCCGGCAGGCCGACGATGTGCGCGTGTTCGGTGCCTTGGCGTTACCAGGCCGGCGCTCCGCAACGGTTGCTACGCCGCCGCCGCTCCGCACCGCCGGTGGCCAACGCCGCTCGCCCCAAAGTCCGTCACACGCACTAAAATGCCGCCAGCATCTTGCTGACCAGGAGTCCACGTTGATCATCCATCCCAAAGTGCGCGGCTTCATCTGCACCACCACGCATCCGCTTGGCTGCGAGCGCAATGTGCTCGAGCAGATCGCCGCCACGCGTGCGCGCGGCGTGCGCAATGACGGCCCGAAGAAGGTGCTGGTGATCGGCGCATCCAGCGGTTACGGCCTGGCCTCGCGCATCACATCTGCCTTCGGCTTCGGCGCCGACACGCTGGGCGTGTTCTTCGAAAAACCCGGCAGCGCCAGCAAGGCCGGCACCGCCGGCTGGTACAACTCCGCTGCGTTCGACAAGCACGCCAAGGCCGCGGGCCTGTACAGCAAGTCGATCAATGGCGATGCGTTTTCCGATGCCGCGCGCGAAAAGGTCATCGAACTGATCAAGACCGAGATGGGCGGCCAGGTCGACCTGGTGGTGTATTCGCTGGCCTCGCCGGTGCGCAAGCTGCCCGGCAGCGGCGAAGTGAAGCGCTCGGCGCTCAAGCCGATCGGCCAGACCTATACCGCCACCGCCATCGACACCAACAAGGACACCATCATCCAGGCCTCGATCGAGCCGGCCAGCGCGCAGGAGATCGACGACACCGTCACCGTGATGGGCGGGCAGGACTGGGAGCTGTGGATCGATGCGCTGGACGGCGCCGGCGTGCTTGCCGATGGCGCACGCAGCGTGGCCTTCAGCTATATCGGCACCGAGATCACCTGGCCGATCTACTGGCACGGCGCGCTGGGCAAGGCCAAGGTCGACCTGGACCACACCGCGCAGCGCTTGAACGCGCGCCTGGCCAAGCGCGGCGGCAGCGCCAACGTGGCGGTGCTCAAGTCGGTGGTGACCCAGGCCAGCGCCGCGATCCCGGTGATGCCGCTGTACATCTCCATGGTCTACAAGATCATGAAGGAAAAGGGCCTGCACGAAGGCACCATCGAGCAACTCGACCGCCTGTTCCGCGAGCGCCTGTACCGCGAGGACGGCCAGCCCGCCGAGGTGGACGACGAAAACCGCCTGCGCCTGGACGACTGGGAACTGCGCGACGACGTGCAGGACGCCTGCAAGGCGCTGTGGCCGCAGGTCACCACCGAGAACCTGTTCCAGCTCACCGACTACGCCGGCTACAAGCACGAGTTCCTCAAACTGTTCGGCTTCGAGCGTGACGATGTGGATTACGATGCCGATGTGGAGACGGACGTGACCTTCGACTGCATCGAGTTGGGGTGAGGCGCGGGAATCGGGAATCGGGATTGGGGAATCGGAAAAGCCGCAGGTTGCTGCATCGCTGAGATCCTAGGCGCACCCGAATCGATTACGGCAAGGGCAACGGGCACGCGATGCCGGCTGCCCTTGCTGTGACGAATCCCCACTGCAAGCACCAGCCCGCCGGCCCGTGAGCGCGTCAGACCCGACGCGCCGCGCTCGGTGGGCAACCAATACGGAAAGTAACGCGGAAAGTCAGCGCTCTTGAGCTCCTACGATTCCCGATTCCCCACTCCCGATTCACCGCCTCACATCAAACCGTGCATCCCCCACGCAGGCCTGCACCTCGGCCACCGAGAGCGGATTGAAATCGCCGGGGATCGAGTGCTTCAGGCAGCCTGCTGCCAGGCCGAAGCGCACCGTATCGTCCAGTGACCAGCCTGCGATCAGGCCGTGCAGCACGCCGGCCGCGAAGGCGTCGCCGCCGCCGATGCGGTCGATGATCGGCGTGAGTTCCTCACTCGGCGCGCGCGCCACCGCACCACTGCGCGGCACCAGCAGCGCGCCCAGGCTGTGGTGGTCCACGTTGTGCGTCACGCGCTGGGTGCAGGCCATCAACTGCAGCTGCGGGAATGCGGCAAACGCCTGCTGCGCCGCCGCTTCCACCCGCGCTTCCAGCGTGTCCTGAGGAAACTCGCCGCCCAGCACCACGCCGATGTCGCGGTAGTCGGCAAACACCACATCCGCACAGGCGAACAGCTGGTGCAGGATGCCGCGCGCATCGCCCTGCCAGCGTTGCCATAGCTTGGGCCGGTAGTTGCCGTCGAACGAGACCTTGACCCCGGCCGCCCGCGCCGCGCGTGCCGCCGCCAGCGTGGCCTGCGCCACGTCCGCGCCCAGCGCCGGGCTGACCCCGGACAGGTGCAGCCACTGCACGCCCTCCAGCAGGGCCGGCCAGTCGTAGGCATCGGCCGGGGCCAGCGCAAACGCCGAATCGGCGCGGTCGTAGACCACCTCACTGGGGCGGTGGATCGCGCCGGTGGTCAGGAAGTACAGCCCCATGCGGCCGTCCACCCGCCGTACGTGGCGCGTGTCCACGTCGTGGCGGCGCAATTCGCCCAGCACCGCCGCGCCCAGCGGGTTGTCGGCCACGGTGCTGACCATGGCCACGTCATGGCCGAAATGCGCCAGCGATACGCCGACATTGGCCTCGGCCCCGCCGCAATGCACGTCCAGCCGCGGCTGCTGCAGCAGCAGCTCGTGACCAGGCGCCCCCAGGCGCAGCAACAACTCTCCAAAGCACAGGATACGGGCACGACTCATGCGGCAATTACCTCGGCTGTGTGGTGCGTCACGGTGTGGGGGAACCGCTGCGCGTCAGGATGACCATCGGTGTCATTCTAGCCGGCGCCAAACGCGCCGGGCGAGGCCCATGATGCGACGCGCAGTGACCGCTTGCACCCCTTTTGGGCAAATTCGGTGACGTTTTCTGCTGCGCTGCAAGATGTTACGGGAGGATTCAGCTGGTAACGTCGTTTTGACCAGCGGTGTCATTACCGCTCACAACCAGACTTTCATGTTGTTCATGGACCCTTGGGAGGGGAGGACATGCAATTTCGGACCACCAGCCGGAAGACACCGGTTACCTTGCTGGCGTTGTCGATCGGCCTTGCGCTGAGCGGCCACCTGGCAGCACAAGACACCACCCAAGCGCCTGCAGAACCGGCCGTCGACCTGGACACCGTCACGGTGACCGGCTATCGCGCCTCGGTGGAAAAGGCCCTGGACATCAAGCGCGGCGAAGCCGGCGTGGTCGATGCGATTGTCGCCGAGGACATCGGCAAGTTCCCCGACCTCAACCTGGCCGAATCGCTGCAGCGCATCCCCGGCGTGGTGATCACCCGTGAGGCCGGCGAAGGCCGCGCCATCTCGGTGCGTGGCCTGGGCCCGGAGTTCACCCGCGTGCGCATCAACGGCATGGAAGCGCTCACCACCGTCGGTGCCGGCGACCAGAGTGGCGGCACCAATCGCGGCCGCGGCTTCGACTTCAACGTGTTCGCCTCGGACCTGTTCTCGCAGCTGATCGCGCGCAAGACGGCCTCGGCCGATGTGGAAGAAGGCTCGCTCGGCGCCACCGTCGACCTGCGCACCGCACGTCCGTTCGACTACAACGGCTTCACCTTCGCCGCCAGCGGCCAGGCCGCCTACAACGCGATGGCCGAGAAGGCCAACCCGCGCGTGGCCGCGCTGATCGCCAACACCTGGGCCGACAACACCTTCGGCGCCCTGCTGTCGGTGGCCTACACCGAGCGCGAGGTGCTGGAAGAGGGCTCCAACACCGGCCGCTGGGCCAATGGTCCGAGCAACGGCGGCTTCAGTGCCACCTCGCCGTTCGCCGCGGCGCGCTCGGCCGATGTCTACCACCCGCGCTTCCCGCGCTATACCCAGCAGATCCACGACCAGCAGCGCCTGGGCGTCACCGGCGCGTTGCAGTGGAAGCCGACCGACCGCACCACGCTGTCGCTGGACATGCTGTATTCCAAGATCGACGCCAAGCGCGACGAGCGTTACATCGAAGCGATTTCCTTCAGCCGCGGCGGCAATGCACGCCCGGTGCTGGTCGGCAAGCCGGCCACGGTCGTGCGTAACGGCGAGGTCCGCAACAACGCCCTGGTGTACGGCGAATTCGACAATGTCGATATCCGTACCGAAAACCGCCACGACGAGTGGAACACCGAGTTCAGGCAGGTCAGCCTGGACCTGGAGCATCGTTTCAACGACGACTTCAGCATCAATGCCCGGGTCGGTACCTCGCGCTCGGCGCACGAGAACCCGGTGCAGACCACCATCATCATGGACAAGTACGACGTCGACGGCTACAGCTACGACTACCGTGGCAACAGCCGCGCGCCGGTGCTGAACTACGGCATCAACCCGACCGATCCCACCGGCTGGGAACTAGCCGAAATCCGCCTGCGTCCGCAGACGGTGGACAACGACTTCGACACCGGCCAGATCGACTTCAACTGGAACATCAGCCCCGGCTTCCGCCTCAAGGGCGGCGTGCTGGCCAAGAACTACACCTTCAGCACCGTGGAGCTGCGCCGCGCCAACGAACTGGCCGTGCCCACCTTCGCCAATGGCACGCGCATCGTGCCGGCCGATCTCACCGAACAGGCCGGGCTCAAGGGCATCAACGGCAGCCCCTCCAACTGGGTGGTGCCCAACCTGGATGCGGTGGCCGACCTGTTCGGCATCTACAGCAACAGCGGCAGCTTCGCCGTGGCCCCGCGCGTCAACAACAGCCGCAGCGTCGAGGAAAAGGACCGCGGCGTGTGGTTGATGGGCGAGTTCTCCACCGACCTGGGGTCGATTCCGTTCTCCGGTAACTTCGGCGTGCGCTATGTGGAGACCGAGCAGGAATCCACCGGCTATGCCTTGATCAACAACGCACCGGCGCTGACCACCGTGGGCCGCAAGTACAGCAACACGCTGCCATCGTTCAACCTGGTCGCCGAGCTGGCACCGGACCTGCTGCTGCGTCTTGGCGCGGCCAAGGTCATGAGCCGTCCCGGCCTGGGCAGCCTCACCCCCGGCGTGACCGTGGCGGTGGCCGGCGGTGCGCGCACCGTGGCCGGCGGCAACCCGGACCTGGACCCGATCGAGGCCACCAACGTCGACCTCGGCCTGGAGTGGTACTTCAACGAAGGCGCCATGCTCGGTGTCGGCCTGTTCTACAAGGACATCGAGAGCTTCATCCAGACCGCGCGCGAAGTGCGCCCGTATTCCAGCAGCGGCCTGCCGGCTTCCCTGCTGGAAGGCACTGGTGCCACCGTCAACGACGACTTCGCCTTCAGCATCCCGCTCAACACCCCGGGCGGCGAATTGAAGGGCGTGGAAGCCAACTACACCCAGCCCTTCACCTTCCTGCCGGGCAAGTGGGCCAACCTGGGCGTGCAGCTCAACTACACCTGGGTCGATTCGAAGATCCAGTACCTGGCCAGCAGCGGCGCGCCGGTGATGAAGAACGACCTGCTCGGGCTGTCGCGCTCGTCGTGGAACGCCACGCTGTTCTACGAAGGTGAGTCCTTCGCCGGGCGCGTGTCGGCCACCAACCGCGACGACTACCTCACCCAGGCACCGGGTGCGGAAACCGGCTTCAACGTCGACGGCGTGCACGGCATGACCGGCACCACCATCCTCGACGCCTCGCTGCGCTACAAGATCAGCAAGCAGCTGGAGCTGAGCCTGGAAGGCATCAACCTCACCAACGAGGCCTCCGACGAGTGGGTGTCCTCGCCACGCACCGGCCAGCTGCCGCTGCAGTACGCCGAAACCGGTCGCCAGTACCTGCTGGGCCTGCGCTACAAGTTCTGACCCGCTGTCCGCCCGCTGCGCACACGCGCGGCGGGCCTTATTCCAACGCTTGATCGTCTTGGATGCGGTGCACTGGTGCACGCATGCAACGCGGTGGGCGTGATGTTTAAAGCCTCCAGCAACAACGCAGCGCGCTTGCGCAGCGGTGTTGCTGGTCGCCCATTGCGACGCCATGGCCTTGGGGGGCTGAGCGCGTCATTGCAGCCAGTGCCATGGAGAGAGCCGCATCATGCATGTCCGTTCGCGTCGTTCCGCCTCCGTGGCGGCCGCTCGCTTGCCCACCGCGCGTCTGTCGGTGGCCATCGTCCTGGCACTGCATGCGGCCGCTGCCGTCGCGCAGACCGCGCCGGCCACACCGCCCACCGATGCGGTGGACCTGGACCGCGTGCAGGTCAAGGCCACCTACCGCGAAAGCCTGCAGCAATCGCTCGATGCCAAGCGCTACAGCGTGGAGCAGGTGGATGCCATCTATGCCGAAGACATCGGCAAGTTTCCCGATCTGAACCTGGCCGAATCGATGCAGCGCATCGCTGGCGTGTCCATCGACCGCGAAGGCGGCGAGGGCAAGCAGATCTCCGTGCGCGGCCTGGGTTCGGACTTCACCCGCGTGCGCATCAACGGGCTGGAAGCGCTGGCCACCGCCGGCAGCGGCAGCGATGGCGTCAACCGCAGCCGCGGTTTCGACTTCAATACCTTTGCCTCCGAACTCTTCAGCCGCGTCACCATCAGCAAGACCCAGTCGGCGCAGATGGACGAAGGCTCATTGGGTGCCACGGTCGATCTGCGCGGCTCGCGCCCGTTCGACTTCGACGGCTTTGAAGCGGCCGCGTCCACGCAATACGGCTACAACGATCTGTCGCGCGAAAAGGATCCGCGTTTTTCCGGTCTGATCAGCAACATCTGGGCCGATGGCCGCGTCGGCGCGCTGATGTCGGTGTCCTACAGCGAGCGCCACCTGCGCGAGGAGGGCTACAACCCGGTGCGCTGGGAGCACGGCAACTACCGCAACTCCAACCAGAGCACCGCCACCAACAACGGCACCTACGGCTTCTGCTCGCCGGTGGGCTACAACCCGCAGACCCCGCGCAACCCGCTGGCCAACGAAACCCCTGCCGGGGTCGGCTCGCAGGCCAACCAGGACCGCAACAACGGCTGGGGCAGCTACGGCATCAGTGCCACCAATTGCGGCACCGGCATCGCGCGCCCGGCCAACACGCCGGAGAACATCCAGGCCTACGAAACCGCCACCAACGCCTGGATTCCGCGCTACCCGCGCTACATCCGCACCGATCACGAGATCAAGCGCCTGGGCGTCACCGGCGCGCTGCAATTCAAGGTCAGCGACGACACCCTGCTGAACTTCGACATGCTGTATTCCAAGCTGGACAAGGACCAGCGCGAAGACTCGGTCGGCGCCAACCTGCACCGCACCGCCAACTTCGGCGGCAAGACCCAGATCGCCGTGCGCGAAGCGCAGGTGGACGACCAGAACCGCCTCACCTACGGCGTGTTCGACAACGTCGACTTCCGCACCGAATCCAGCAACATCGAAGAATCCACCGAGTTCAAGCAGTTCAGCCTGGACCTGCAGCACCGCTTCAACGACCAGGTGCGCGTCAATGCATTGGTCGGCCACTCGACCTCGGACTACGAACGCCCCGAGTTTTCGATGGTGAGCTTCGACAACACCAATCTCGATGGCTTTGTGCTCGACCGCCGCAATGGTGGCGATTACCCAAGCATGAGCTTCCCCTTCGATGCGGGTAACCCGAATAACTGGCAGTGGCTGGGCTATGGCGCAGTGCCGGTCAACAGCAACGGCACCGCGCGCGGCACCAACATCAGCGAGGTGCGGCTCAACCCGCAGTCGGTGGGCAACACCTTCGATACCGCCAAGGTGGATCTGGAATTCAACATCAGCCCCACCTTCACCTTCCGCACCGGGCTGGCCTACAAGAACTACGACATGGACACGTCGGAGTCGCGCAACATCTCCTATGGGCGCCTGGCGCAGGCCTTGCCGGCCGGTGTGGGCGTGGGCGATTTGAGCACCAACCTGGACGGCTTCGGCCGCAGCTTGAACGGCAGCTTCCCCACCACCTGGGTGATTCCGGATTTCCAGAAGGTCGCCGACCTGCTCAACATCAATTGCGACTGCGACACCGGCGTGCCCGGCGGCGACTACCGCCTGGCCGATGTCGGCCACTTCGGCTCGTCCAACAACAACTTCGCCGTCAACGAAAAGAGCCTGGGCACCTACCTGCAGCTGGACTTCAACACCGACCTGTGGGGGCGCGCGCTGCGCGGCAACCTGGGCGTGCGTTATGTGCAGACGCAGATCGCCGCCAGCGGCTATGCGCCGTGCACGGCCACCGCGGCCGGCGCCATCTCGCCCAACTGCCAGTCGTTCTTCGGTGTGGCCAGCGCCACCGCCGCGGCCGGCGAGCGCCTGCTGGTGCCCACCACGGTCAACCACAACTACCGCGACATCCTGCCCTCGTTGAATCTCTCGTGGGATGTCAGCGACGAGGTGGTGCTGCGCTTCGGCGCGGCCAAGACCATGGCGCGCCCCACGCTGGCGTATCTGTCGCCCAGCGTCAGCGGCGGGCCCACCCAGTATTTCGACGACGGGCGCTTCTTCTCGATCAACCTGGGCAACCCCAAGCTCGACCCGTTCCGTTCCACCAACTACGACCTCAGCGCCGAGTGGTATTTCCGCGAGGGCTCGCTGTTGTCGGCGGCGGTGTTCTACAAGGACATCGACAGCTACGTGCAGCGCACCCGCGTGCTCAGTACCTGGGAAGCGATGGGCTACTCGCTGGACCTGCTCCCCGCAGGCTTCACGCCGGACACCATCTTCAACGTGCAGAGCTACTTCAACACGCCCGGCGGCCCGCTCAAGGGCTTCGAGCTGACCTACCAGCAGGCCTTCGACTTCCTGCCCGGCTTCTGGCGCAACTTCGGCATCCAGCTCAACTACACCCAGGTCGATTCCAAGATCAATTACCTGTTCAGTACCGCCGGCAGCAGCAATACCAGCATCACCACCACCGCCACCGAGCGCGACCTGCTCAACCTCTCGCCGCAGTCCTACAACGCCACCGTCTACTACGACGACGGCCGCTTCAGTGCGCGCGTGTCCACCAGCTACCGCGATGGCTACATCAACAACATCCTGGCCCAGGAAGACGTCTACGACCTGGATGGCAAGCGCCTGGTCACGGCCGACGTGACCGGCAAATACAGCGTGGAAAACGTGGATTTCAACATG
The DNA here is from genome assembly GCF_903989455.1 of Xanthomonas euroxanthea. Lineage (NCBI taxonomy): Bacteria > Pseudomonadati > Pseudomonadota > Gammaproteobacteria > Lysobacterales > Lysobacteraceae > Xanthomonas > Xanthomonas euroxanthea. Next base: position 156,508 of record NZ_LR861803.1, read on the forward strand.
TCCTACAAGGTCAACGACCAGCTGTCGCTGACGTTTGAGGCCATCAACCTGCTCGACACCCCCGACCGCCGCTACGTCGATTCCACGCTGGAACTGCCCGACAAGTACACCGTCACCGGGCGCCAGTACTACATCGGCGCGCGCTACAAGTTCTGACAGGAGCAACGCATGCAACTGCATCGCAGGATCGTGTTACGCACGCTCGCCGCCACCGCCTTGCTGGCCGGGCTGTCGCTCGGCAGCACCGCTGCCATCGCCGCCGACCCGGTCTACACCGTGGCCAAGCAGGGCAGCGCCGGCTACCGCACCGTGCAGGCCGCCATCGATGCGGCCGTGCAGGGCGGCAAACGCGCGCAGATCAACATCGGCGCCGGCACCTATCAGGAACTGATCGTGGTGCCGGCCAACGCACCGGCGCTCAAGCTCACCGGAGCCGGCGCCACCCAGACCATCATCACCTACGACAACTACGCCTCGCGCATCAATCCGGCCACCGGCACCGAATACGGCACCTCCGGCTCGTCCAGCGTCATCATCGCCGGCAACGACTTCACCGCGGAAAAACTCGCCTTCGGCAATCACGCCGGCCCGGTGGGGCAGGCGGTGGCGGTGCGCGTGGATGGCGACCGCGCCGCGTTCCGCAACGTGCGCTTTCTCGGTTACCAGGACACGCTGTACCTGCGCGGCGCCAAGCTCTCGTATTTCCTCGACTGCTACGTCGAAGGCACCGTCGACTTCGTGTTCGGCGCCGGCACCGCGCTGTTCGAAAACGTGCAGCTGCACTCGCTGGGCGATGGCTATCTCACTGCCGCCTCCACCCCGCAGGAAAGCGCACACGGCTTCGTATTCCGCAATGCACGCGTCACCGCTGCCAGCGGCGTGTCGCGCGTGTTCCTGGGCCGGCCGTGGCGCCCGTACGCCAGCGTGAGCTTCATCAGCAGCCAGCTCGGCGCGCACATCGTGCCCGAGGGCTGGAACAACTGGGGCAACACCGCCAACGAGGCCACCGCCCGCTACAGCGAATACCAGAGCAGCGGCGCCGGCGCCAACCCGTCGCGCCGCGTGAAATGGTCGCGTCAGCTCAGTGCCGCGCAGGCCGCCGCGCTGGATCGCAACACCATCCTCGGCACCTGGAGGCCGTTCTGATGATCCGTTCGCACCTGCTCCGTTTCCACACGCTCGCCTTCGCCGGCGCCTTGCTGCTGGCACCGCTGTCCGCACTGGCCGACAAGATCGCCGACAACATGCTGCTGCTGCAGACCGCCTCCGGCGGCTGGTCCAAGCAATACAAGGGCGTGGCCGTGGACTACACCCGCACCTTCACCGCTGCGGAAATCGCCGAGCTGCAGCAACCCGGGCGCAAGGACGACGCCACCATCGACAACAAGGCCACCACCTACGAGGTCGGCTACCTCTCCACCATTTACAAGACCGAGAAGAACGCCAAGTACGTGGCCGCCGCCAAGCGCGGCGTGGACTACCTGCTCACCGCGCAATACGCCAACGGCGGCTGGCCGCAGTTCTACCCGGACCTGTCGTCCTACCATCACCAGATCACCTACAACGACGACGCCATGGTGCGCGTGCTCAACCTGCTGCAGGACATCAGCGAGGGCAAGGGCGACACCGGCGCGCTGCTACGTGCCAGCCACGGCGCACGCGCACGCCAGGCGGTGACCAAGGGGCTGGAATGCGTGCTCGTCACCCAGGTCAAGATCGGCGGCACGCTCACCATCTGGGGCGCGCAGTACGACGAGGTCACGCTCAAGCCGGCCAAGGCGCGCGCGTATGAGCTCGCGTCGCTGGCCTCCAGCGAGTCGGTGAGCATCGTGCGTTTCCTCATGCGCCAGCCCAACCCGTCCGCACAGATCAAGACATCGGTCGAGGCCGCTGCACGCTGGTTCGACACCCACCGCATGCGCGACCTGGCCACCAAGAAGATCGACGACCCCACCCAGGAAACCGGCCAGGACGTGATCCTCATCGCGCAACCGGGTGCGTCACTATGGGCGCGCTTCTACGACCTGCAGAATCAACGCCCGCTGTATGCCAACCGCGAGGGCAAGGCCTTGACCGAGTACATGCAGGTGCCCAATGAGCGCCGCGTCGGGTATGCCTGGCACGGCACCTGGCCGGACAAGCTGTTGAAGGACGACATTCCCAAGTGGCGTACCGCCAACGGTTTGTAAGTGCGTCGCCGCCACCGCGTGCAACCGCGCGGTGGCTGTTTTACGTTTTGGAATTGACGAGGTGAGCGTGTCGAAGGTCTTGTTGGGAATGTTGTGCCTTATCGCGCTGCCGGTGAGCGCGGCCACCACCACCGCGCCGGAGCTGTTGTTCCGGGTCTCGGCCGACCGCGACCTGCAGGCCGATATGGCCCGCGGCGACGGCGTGCCCAACTTCCGCGACAAGATCACGCTGGTGCCCACCGGCAAGCGCGGCAACGCCATCGAATGGGCTGACGACGGCGTGCTGTCGTGGAATGCGCCCGGCAACCTCTACACCCAGCGCGGCACGCTGGGCTTCTTCTGGCGCGCACGCTATGCGGTGGGTGAAGCGCCGTTCGTGATCTTCCGCGTCGGCTACGCTGACCACACCAGCTGGGACATGGCCTGGCTGCGCATCGACTGGAACGGCCACGGCTTCGATGCCTTCGTCACCGACGCCAACCTGGCGCGCACCCGCGTCTCCTTCAAGCTCGACAAGAACCCGGCCGCCAGCGACTGGACCCACATTGCGTTTGCCTGGGACGAAACCCGCGGCGTGCGCCTGTATGTGGACGGCAAGGAAGCCGCCCGCGTGGACTGCGGTGCGCCCTGCGCCAACGGTGGCGCGCTCGACTTCGATGCCGCGCTCGACCAGTTCGGCCTGGCCGGCCGCGTGATGTCGCCGCACCAGGTGCAGAGCCGCTACAACTTTTTGCGCGGCAGCGACTTCGACGAACTCCGCATCTACGACCGCATGCTCGACGCCAGCGGCGCCGCCGCGCTCGCACGCCTGCAGGAGCCCGCCACCGCTGAAGCACCCACCGGCAACGCGCAACACGCCGCCTTCCTGCACCGCTTCGGTTGGGACAACGGCCACGCACCGCCGCTGCTGGACGCACCGGTCACCCGCATCCGCAAGGTGGAGTTCGCCGACGCGCGCGACCTCAAGCAATGGATGTGGAAGGCCACCGACGGCATCGCCGAAACCACCTGGCCCGGCGTCTACAACCGCTCGCGCCTGCCCGGGCGCGACGACTACTTCCAGCTGCCGGACTGGAACACCTATGTCGAAGGCGGCAAGGCGCTGGACCTCACCCTGCCGGACGAGGCCTTCAACCGCATCGAGCTGCGCGGTGCTGCGTACGGCCAGGCCACTTACGCCGCGCCCAATGCACAGGCGCAGCCGCTGTTCGCGCGCAGCCAGGGCGTGGTACGCAGCGTGGACCAGTTCCCCGAGCGCCGCGGCGGCACCCTGCGCTTTGCCAACACCGCGCAGGAAACCCCCATCCAGGAAATCTGGGCCTACAACGTGCAGCCGGGCGAGGTGCCCAAAGGCAGCGCGCAACTCAGCTACACCGTGCGCAGCGACATCCAGCCGGACTACGACAACCTCGCCCCCTTGCGCGATGTGATCGCCGGCCGCTACCCGCCAGGCGAGCGCCAGACCGTGGTCGCGCTGCCGACCAAGGCACCGGCGCGCAAGCGCCCCAGCGACAAGGCCGCAGCAAGCGCGCAGCAACCCATCGTGCACATCCTGGTGCCCTCCAGCCTGGGCAACCCGCCGCCGGACCAGGCGCTGATGCGCAGCTGGTCTTACGGCTGGGAGAACATGCACGACGGCCTGGACGGCATCGCCATCACCCTGCCGGCACTCAACCTGCCGGCCACCCACAACGGCAGCATCCCGCTCAACATCCGCATCAAGGACCCCATCTGGCCCGCGCGCGACATGATCGATGTCTCGGTCGCCGTCGCCCCCGGCCAGGCTCGCACGCTGTGGCTGGACCTGCGCGACAGAATCCTCAGCAACGACAGCCTGATGCTCAGCATCGCCGCCGCCGCACCCGGCTTCGATGCCAATGCACTCGACGGCACCCAGCTGCAACTGGTGTTCAAGCCGCGCAATGAGGCCATCACCGAGCACGTGGCCGACCGCTTCAATCAGGTCAAGGACAACTGGGGCTTTCTGGTGGAAGAACACACCACCTCCAAGCGCCAGCTGCTCTACAAGCGCCTGGACGCCGACATCACCGATCTGCTGCGCGTGGACCCGGACCACGCGCTCGGCCGCCAGTACTGGAACGACATCAGCTACGCCAACCAGGGCGTGTTGCCTGTCGAGATGCCCAGCGTGCCCAAGGGCGTGCCCGCCTGGGCGTTCTGGCAGCTGCAAGACCTCAGCGCCACCCGCCGCTACATCCGCTGGTGGATCGAGCAGCGCCAGGTGGCCTACGGCGATTTCGGCGGCGGCATCTCCGACGATTCGGACCTGGTGCAGCAATGGCCCGGCGTCGCCCTGATGGGCGTGGACCCGGACATGCTCAACGCCTCCATGCTGGCGCTGTCCGATGCCAACTACCGCAACGGCATGTTCACCAACGGCCTGTCCACCATCGAAACCGACGAGCTGCATTCCTACGAGGAGGGCATCAACCTCAACAGCGCCCTGCTGTACCTCAACTGGGGCGACCCGCGCACCGTCGAGCGCCTGATGGAAACCGTCAAGGCGTTCGACACCATCATCCAGGTCAACCCGCAAGGCCACCTGCTGTTTGCCAGCAACTGGTTCGGCGGCCGCACCGTCTACCGCGAGCCCAACTGGCAATGGCAAAAACCGTACTCCTTCCCCATCGTGCACCCGGCCATCCTGCTGGGCGGCTATAACGCCGACCCCAACAGCCGCCGCATCGTCACCGGGCTAGCGGATGGCTACCTCGCCCACGCCTACACCAACGCCAAGGGCAACTGGGCGCTGCCCAACGAGATCAACTGGCAAACCGGCAAAACCCGCGGCGGCGAACTGTTCGAAGGCAGTGGCGGCGCCGACACCTTGCACACCTTCTGGGCCGCCTACCGCTTCACTGGCGAGCAGCGCTATCTCAAGCCCATCGACTACCGCGTTGCCAACAGCGGCCCCAACGGCCTGTCGCTGCTCAACGAAAACTTCCTGGATGTCATGGGCAAGCGCAGCGACTGGAGCGGCAAGCTCATCGATGCCGCCAACAAGGACGACGGCAGCGCCCCGGACTTCCCGCACCATGTGGCTTGGGAGCAGACCGGCAACCTCGAGTATCTCGCCGCCATTTACCGCAGCGAGGCAAGAGAGAAACTGCAGAACTTCTACATGAACACCGAAGGCCACTGGTGGAGCGACCGTGTGGAATCCCCCACGGTCAACCTGCAGCGCGCCCGCCTGGGCGGCGTGGCCCTCAAGCGCAACCAGACCTATCCCGGCCACACCGTGAGCTGGCGCTTCGCCGATCCAGAGGCCGCAACCCAAGTGGCCATCGCCATCCCCGCACCCCGGCAAGACCGCTTCCTCGTCATCGCCTACAACACATCGAATAAAAACCAGCGCGCCAGCATGACCGGCTGGAACGTCGCCCCAGGCCAATGGCGCATCACTCAAGGCGTGAGCAAGGCCAATGACGGCAAGCTCGACAGCAACGCCAAGACACAAGAGGTCGCTTTCGAAAAAAGCGCGGCCATCGACATCGACTTCCCCGCAGGCCGCACCACCGTCCTGCAGCTCGAACGCATTGCAGCCACTACCCCGGTCGAACTGCGCCCGGATCTGGGCATCGGCAATGGCGATGTGCGCGTGACTGCCGATGCCATTGAGGTCACCGTGCACAGCCTTGGCCATGCCGATGCACCGGCGGGGTTTGTTGTGCTGGAGGATGCGCGTGGGAAGGAGCTGGCAAGAGCTGTATTTCCGGCGTTGGAGGCTCCGCGGGATTTGGTGCCTAGGACGGCGGTTGTGCGGTTGGCTGTGCCGGGTGGTAGTACTGGTAAGGGCGCGCGGTTGCGTCTGGTGACGGAAGGTGAGGTTGCTGAGCTGACTCAACGCAACAACATGCTGGCTGTGCCGCAAAATAGGCAACGAGCTCGAGTGTCGGATCTTCTAGGGTTTAGCGTCGGGCCACAATTAAATCGGCGTAACTGGATGAGCCCGCAAGGGCGCGGTCTAACACCTGTCGTCAGAGTCATAAACATAGCTGAAGGCGATTAGCTTTAAACGCATGTAGCAATTGACCGCCGTCAAGGAGTCAGCGAGGATCTGACTATGCCGCGCTTAGGCGGTCCGATAGTAGTTAGCCGTCACGTGGAGGTATCGATGCTTACCGAACTGAGATCAATCCTCCAGTCTGCGCTGTCCAACTGGCTGAACCGACCAGTTGTTTCAATCGCCGGCCTCTCGATGGTCTCCTCTGGCCTTCCTCTGATGGTGGTCTCAAAGCTCTTTAGCGTCGGTGCTAAAGTCTCCGTGACCACCCGATATGTCACTGGCGACTTTCAGGTGGATAACTCTAACGAAACATTAATTTTCGTTTCTGGCCTAGCCCTTGTTGCTGTAGGTGCTCTGCTAATCTCGTGGGCAACGCTGGCAAATCGCCCAGCCCAATCAGATGCTAAGTCGAAGCTTACATCGCTGTTGCAAAGCTCTACTTTGAATTCGAACACTGAGATCCAACACCATTTTAAAACAGCCTATGGCTATTCAACGGACGTAGCTGCCATACGAGCCATATTGAATAGCTCTGATCCAGACATGTTTGCGATGGACTTCCATAATTCACGTGGCAAGGTTGCTGTAGTTGGCTCAAGCTTCCAGAGCGTCCAAGGATATTGCCCCAGAGCGGCCAGAAAACTGAGCAACCGCCTGTATTTTATAGTTGCTTTCCTTGCAATTTGCTGTTTCGCGGGTGCTCTTCAACCCTGGTGGCCTACTGACCTGATGACTGCTTCCGCTCTCATCTTTGCATCATTTGTTCTTGCTGCGCTGTGTATTCCTATCTTATCGAAGATAAAACGATCGAGCGCTGCTCTAAGGTTGACTACATGAAGGCTCACAATTAATTCAAGCCGAACCCGCTTTGCAGGTCGGCTTAAGTCAGGCGTTAACCTAATCACATTGCGATACCATGAAGAAAAAGACCCTTGAACAACTGTCTCTCGAAGAACTTGCTTCGATCCACCTTGACATCTACGACACCCCAAAATCATTGGCTGTCGGGTACGTGCGATCTTGCATCGGCGGCCTCATAACTGAGATTAAACAGTCGCGCGGACGCGAATGCACTCGCATTTTTAGTCCACTCTATGGGAGTTTCGCGCTGCTGGATCAAATCGGCACTTGCTACACCAATAAATCGATTCAACCCTGCCCGAATGCGAATGCCTGCGGCATCAAAAAAGCCCTTTACTATTTTTGCAACATGCAGTATGACTCAGATGAGATGAAAGCACTCTACGGGCTGCGAAACTCTCTGATGCATGATGGAAGCATTCTTTATCGTGGCAGGTATGAATCCGGAAGATGGAAAGGACCCTACCATCATTTCATTCTTGGGTCGGATAACCAGAACATAGTCGAGCTGCCGCCCACACCGTGGGATGGAGATCTAGAAAAGTTGACCTCGGCCCACCGCACTAAGATTAACCAACGGGCGTTCACTGATTTGGCCATCAATGCTGTTAGCGTTGCGCGTCAACTTCTGGAGAATGGAAATCTAGGGTTCTCGCTAGTTGAAGGCAAGATTGAGTTGTATTACAGGTACCTTTTCCACATAGTGCCGAACGAAAACGCAAACTCGGCCGCAGCAGTCTAACAATTCATTCTGGCTGATGCATCTTCGCGGCACTGTTTCATTCAAACGTCATCCCTCAATGCAGAAAATCCGATGGCCCGAGCGAAAGCATCCGAACGAAAGACCGCAAATCTCACCATCGAGCAAATGCGGTCTGGCGTCAAGAATATTGAGCGGCGCATCGCGGATTTAGAAAGATTTGACGTTAACTCAATTCCAGAGCGATGGGACCCTGTCGTTGAAGCTCTTGAGAAAAAGGTGAACAGCACTCTTCAGCAAATCCTCGGGCATGACACAGTTGAGTATCAGGAATACTCGATTCGCTCGCTTGACACCCTGCCTTTATTCATGGGCGGTGACCCCGATCCGATTCAAGAAGTTCACACCGGTTATCGCGAAGGCATTGGACGAGAGCGGCTCAAGTTAGTGACGCTACGCGATATACTTCTTGAGCGCATAGATGACTCGGAAGATCCACCGGCAGCACTAACCGCTCCCTCTATGGCCCGCCAGAGTACGCGCCACGTTTTTGTGGTCCACGGTCATGAAAACGGTTTGAAAGAAACAATAGCTAGATATTTGTCAAGGCTGGAGCTCACACCAGTAGTTCTCCACGAGCAGCCAAATCAGGGGAGAACAATAATTGAAAAGTTCGAGCATCACGCGAATGTGGATTTTGCGGTTGTTCTTTTCACGCCAGACGATGTGGGGCACCCAATCAACAAAGCAGAGCAATCTCGGCCAAGAGCTCGCCAGAACGTCGTGCTCGAGCTCGGATTTTTTATGGGCGCACTTGGCCGCCATCGCGTCTGTGTGCTGCACACTGGAGATATCGAGTTGCCTTCTGACTATGCAGGCGTGCTTTATCTTCCGCTGGACGTCGGCGGCGCATGGCGATTTCTACTTGCCAAAGAAATGAAAGCTTGCGGCATACAAATAGACCTTAACCTGGCTAGCTAGTTGAGGGCTAACAATTCATTGAAGCCGAAGCCGCTTTGTGGCGCGGCTTAATTCAGGCGTTAGGCTTTGGTGGAGCAAGTCTATTGGTGGGTGCAGCTTCGGTGAGTTGGCTTGCATGCATACGGTCGGCTCCGGGCAACATACAACACGGTTGCTCGTGTCGATAGGGTTGGTGCTTCGCCCTCGCACGTTGTTGCCGCGCTGCGCTCATTGCGTTTGGCTTCGGTGGCGCCGCTGCATCGCTGGGCAAGCTCCATCCCGCAAGCTGTGGCACACTCAGTCCAGGCGGCATTGCTGGGGAGCATGGTTGCAACATCCAGTCTCCGAAGAACGGGGTCGGGCTCACTTAAAATATGGGCAACGCGGTGAATTTCGAGCTTCGCCTGTAGCACCTGCTCACTGCGGGCCTGCCGCGACCTGGCGAGCCGATGTGGGTAAAAGCCTAACAAATCGTTCGAGGCGGACGCCCTCCGGCATCGGTTACCTACACATTAGAGCGCGATGGATTCCACACTAGCTAACCGCCAATTCAATCGTGCCTACATCTCGATGCACGATATGCAACGATGCATCAAGTACTTGGAGAGCGCTCAAGCCGCTGTTGGCCGGGAAGACTGGGTGGTGGCAGCTGGCATGTTGAGTGCGGCTATCGTTAACTATGCACGCCCATTCTCTGGGAATCGCGAACACCCCAATACAACCCCGAATCCATCTTTCCGACTCTCGTCCCTGACACCCGAAGAGAGGATTCTGCACAAGCATGTACTTGTGGTTCGCAACGAGGCTATTGCCCACTCGCAAGCCGAAAGAAATCCAGTCAAAATGGATAGCGCTTCGGAAACGGGCTGGATTGCATCTAGCAGACTTTACAACCCCCTAGCGGAGATTGAGCATCTTGGAGATCTTCTGAATCTTGCCAAAAAGGCCAGAGGCATTTTCGCAATTGCAACGCACCAGTGTGCACGGCAGGCATAAGGTGTTGCGCCCTAACAATTCATTAGGGGAGAGGATGGACGAGAGAACGGCGAGAACGATCCATGGTCTGAAGGACTGGAAGCAAATTGCAAGAATGTTGGCCAATTCGAAATCATCAGGACGACTGACTATAGAAATCGAGCAGGCGCTACACGAGCGAGCGCTTGCCTTGGCCCATGATGAGGTTGCGAAAGTGACCGAGCTGAAGTTGGAGGGCTTGACGCCGGCTGAAGAGAAAGTGCTGCGAGCCGTTAAGGAGTACTTGGTAATCAAGCGACGGATCGGCAGTAACGCGAATCGCACTTTAGATCAAATCCGGCGCCAAGGATTTCTTGGGGCCGCTGAAATTTCCGTAGAAAGGGCCAGGCCGACGCAGGGGTTCCGTGAGCTGGTGGACGTCAATCGCCAAGATATCTCCTACGAGAATATTGTGGTTCAGCACCAGGAGGAATTCTCCGAGAGAACCCTATGGTTTGCACAAAGAGCGTTGGGCTTGTCAAAGTCCTCAGATGCGGTGCCGGCAGCAGCATCGAGCCTCACGCAGATGCGCACGGAAGCTGTCTTGCATTGGCTCCAGGCTTTAGCAGAAAAGAATCATGGAATCCTGCCAAACTTCTCTAATGCTGACGTCGCATCCGCAATAGGTCTGGATATACACCGATATGGGCGGCCACAGGGCAACATCCAATCGCGCATAGATTTTGCATGTTTTCAATGTGGGCTCCCGCCACTCGGTCTGGCTGCGACTGAGCCCTTCTCAGAAGCCTGGAGAAACAACAACAGCGCTTGGGATTTCCCGATTTCTAGTATGCGGGTTGCGGCCAAGTCGCGGAATTGGAGCGTTGCTGAATTCCAGCGCGTGCTTGCTGCTACGAGGACTTTGCAAATCTCCGCTCATCCCATGTGGAAAGAGAAAATGGTCACTGCCGAGGGTGACGTGCGGGCTTGGGCCTTCAGTTTCGGCCAACAGATAACCGAACAAGCTGAGCGTTTGAGCGTGAGTCGCCCTCCGAGCTGGTCGAGGGATGAACTGATCCTTGCGCTAGAGCTCTACCTTCGAAATCCCGACTCACCATTAGGCAAAAAGAGCCCTGAGGTGCTCGAGCTCTCTGAACTGCTGAATCGACTCGGTCTAGCTCTGGGCATGGCCCGCGGCATCGCCTTCCGAAACGCCAATGGCGTTTACATGAAGATGATGAATTACCGGCGTCTGGACCCGAGGTATACGAACCACGGGCGTACAGGCTTGACTCGGGGAAACAAAGACGAGGACGTTATCTGGCGCGAGTTTTCCGGCGACCCGCAAAAACTGAAAGCAGTAGCTGGAGCGATTCGGGCTGTGCTGGAAAAAGGGGCAAAAGACGGCCTCGGATTCGTGGAGGATGAGGAGGGCATCACGGAAGCTGCAGAGGGTAGACTTCTCACGCGGCTTCACCGTATTCGTGAACGAAGTCACGAGTTAGTAAAGCAAAGGAAGAGGCGAGCATTTGAGGCTCACGGGCATCTGTTCTGTGAAGCATGTGGATTCGATTTCGGTCGGAGCTATGGTGAGGGGGCAGGCACCATCATCGACTGCCACCACACGAAGCCCGTGCATACGCTGGCCGAAGGAGAGAAGACGCGGCTTGAGGATCTAGCATTACTGTGTGCCAATTGTCATCGCGTAGTACATGCATTTCGACCTTGGCTTTCAATCGAAGAGTTGCGTCATCGATTAGCGGCAGCTCATGGACCGTCACCTAGGTAGGCGGTCTGCCGCAAGTTGCGGGGATAAGTGGTCAGATTCCTTATCCAGATGTCACGCTCTTAATAAACAATGGCTTTGTTGGAGGTGATCAACACGCTACCCAGGTAGGCAGTTGACATCCCAACAAACCCGCAGCAATCTCTACCACAAGGAGCGTAGAAACTCCTCACACAGCGGTACCCACCTCCGTCAAACCGGTGGGTTTTTTGTGCCTGCAGCGTCTTGCGGGCACAACCGACGCGATGCCTGCGTCGGGAGGGCGGCTAATACAACACCCCTCGGGGAAATACGCCCGCCGACTGTGTGCGGTTTCTAACCTCCCGACATCCCGTCGCCACCCGGTGGCGGGGCCTGTTCGTCAAGGAGGGCTTTGCCATGCGTCGATCCACGTCCCGTCCCAAGCCAGCGCGCAAGCGCGCCACGGTGACACCACCCACCGAGGTCGTCTGGCGCTCGCTCGACCCAACGATCACGCCGCGGCCCTACCTTGACCGCCCCGCCATCCCCGAGCCCCGCCCCGATCCCAACAAGCCGCGCTGCCCAGGCCACCCGCGTGCCCCGCAACACTGCACCGTTGGCTACGGCTACTACCCCGACAGCCACCAACGCATCCCCACGCTACGCCTACGCGGCCGCTGGCTGGAACAACTCGGCTTCACCATCGGCAGCAAACTCCACATCCGCATGCGCAACGGCGAGCTGGTCGTCACCGTGGCACCTGCAGAGTGACCAACCCGCCGCATCCCGCGCACGGCGCGTGCCCCCCGCAGTTGGAGAACTCGCATGGTGAATGACACCCTGGCCAGCACCTTCGGCACATCCTCGCGCTTCGGCAACACATGGATGCCGCTGCCAGCCGAACGCGCAACCAATACCTGCACCACCTGGCATCGACGTAGCGGCTCAGGCACAACCGCCACTCCACGCACGCCGTACGTTACGCACCCGCGCGCCGCAGTTATGCGCGGCTACACCCGCGTACGCCGCACCACGCGTTGGCGCGTACGCGAAGAGCCGGCAGCGGGCAGAGCGCGTTTCGACCAGGCCATTGGCCTATTGCATGCCGACCTGCTCGCCTACATGCACCGGCGCCTGCGTGACCCCGACACCGCCGATGACCTCACCCAGGAAACGCTGCTCCGCCTGCTGGCCTACCGCGACGCGCCCGACATCGGCGACTACGCACTGCTGATGTACCGCATCGCCCACAACGTGGTGCTGGAGCATTGGCGCACGCGCAACCGCCGCCACGCCAACGCCCACGTCGCACTGGACCTGATCGCACCATTGGCCGCAGACGGCGCCCACGTCGACCAGATTGCCGATGCCCGCCGCATCCTGCAGCACCTGCGCACCCACACGCTACCCGCGCTGCCGCCCAGATGCCGCCAGGCCTTCATCCTCAACCGCATCGACGGCCTCACCTACCCGCAAGTGGCCGCAGCCATGGGCATCTCGATCAAGATGGTGGAAAAGCACATCAGCCGCGCACTGGCTGCGTGCAGGAATGCTTTGTAGTTGAAGCCAATCAGTAAGGCTTGACGAAGACAATTTCTGCGGGAGATGATAACGACGATTTTTTAGCTGCGGCATCTTGATGTCGTCTGCAGCATCGCCAGCTGCCAAAATTTGAAGGAATAGGACATGGAAGTTCTGAAGCCCCTGCGGCTGCGTCGTTACGCTTGCGCATTGTTGCTAAGCACTGTCTGCGGAGTCTGCGCGCAGGAGGTCAAGCAAGAATGGACGGTTGTTGCCAAGCACCCAGAAATTCCGACCACAACCGTTGGCGTTTTTGACAATCAACATCGTGCAATTGAGGCCATGGCGCAAATCGCTGGTCCCAGCGATGCACAGTATGCGTATGGTTTAGCTACGCATGTGAAAGAAACAAAAACAAACGAAGACCAGACAGTTACGCTCACGTACTGGCTTGGTAACGATCAACCTTCCGATCCCGAATGGAGTTACTCTGCACTAGGTAGCTCTTACGCAACTGAGGTCGAGATGGTTGCAGGTATTGAGTCCTTCTACACTCAATTTAACGAATGTGGCAAGGTTTCGCTGAAGCCAGCAACCGAATGGACGCCATATTCGGCGGAATTCGAGGGTCGTTTTGATTCAAAAAGTTTTGATGTTGTATCGAACGTAATTTATGACGATGGAACGTGCTTGCCCGTAAAGCACACCGGGTTCGGTACTCGCCAGCGCAGGCTATTTTGTCCTTTATATACGACCTGGAACGATGACTATCAAGCCTGTGTAAATCTGGAAATATTTGCTTACTTGACCGGGCCTTCTTTAGAGGATACGTGTTCGGTTGGTAATCCGTGCGATGTAAAGACTGGGGAAAAATCACAACCCGAACAGGATTTTGATCTTGGATGGATACGTCTCGTTCGAACGTTTCGGTCCTCGCAGGTTGGACGGCGATCGAACCTTGGGGCGGGCTGGTTCAACTCACATGAAGTCAGCGTTTCTGCAAGTGGCTCTTACGCAATACTTGCTGAAGGAAACGGGCTTCAACGCAATTTCAAATCGGTTGGAAATTCTTTTATTGCTTCTGATGGTTCTGGGGATCGGCTTGAGAAAATAGCCAATGGGTGGAGGCTTTTTAGGTCGGATACGGTTTCGGAATTTGATGCTACAGGCGCGTTGAGCTTGGTGTCGAAGGACGACGGTACTTATCTTCGATACACGTACGATCGATCCTCGAGGTTAGAATCGATCACGCACTCGACCGGCCGCAAGTTGGTTTTTAACTACGCTGATGGCTCCCGTTATGCCCAGCTTATTCGAGTTGCGCTGGACGGAGTTGCGTTGGCTACCTACGCTTACTCTGAAACTTTCCCGGACAGCGCGGTGCTGGAGAGCGTGACCTATGCGGACGGCCGGGTCAGGTCGTATCTGTATGAAGACGAGGATTTTTACCGTTTCCTGACCGGCGTGGTCGCGGAGGATGGAATGCGCTACAGCACATTCGTCTACAACGCTACGGGGCGTGTTGTGTCAAGCCAGCATCACGACGGCGCAGACGGTGTGACGCTTGATTACACCGATGGCGCCACCGTTGTAACCGACGCGTTGGGGAAACAGACAACATATACGCTGAGCCAGCGTTCCGCAGGTCCTAGAAAAATAGATGACATCACCGACAGCGCAGGCACGCTCAGCAGCGACTATTTGGACGCAAGTGTCGATTTTCGGCGGCGCTTGAGAGCTTCTACCGATCGTGCCGGGGTTGTCACGCAACACGCCTATGCCGAAGTTGCGGATGCTGGCGTGCCAATCAATGTGCATACTGTCACCGAGGCGGCTGGTTTACCCAGCCAGCGAATCACAAGTACGCGCACCACTGTCGACAGCAATCGATTGATTTCAGTTCAATCAAGTGACAAGAAAATAGGCTATGTCCGCAATGCGCGGTTGCAGCCGCAGCAAGTCATCACGACCGACGTCGCAAGTGGTCAGACTAGAGTTCTCAGTATGAACTACTGCGAGGCAGCCGATGTGGCTGCCGGTAGCGACTGTCCCGTGCTTGGCCTCCTGAAGTCCATCGATGGCCCGCGCACGGATATCGACGACCGTACGACCTACAACTATTACCCCATCGATGCCGCCGGGTGCGAGACCGGCACTGGACCGTGCCCATATCGCAAGGGCGACCTCAAGCAGACCATCAACGCCCGCGGCCAGATCCGCGAGAATCTGAGCTATGACGCAGCAGGCCGCGTTCTTTCTGCCATTGACGAAAACGGGGTGCTGACCGATTACAGCTACCACCCGCGTGGTTGGTTGGCATCGACCACGGTGCATGGCGCGACTTCCGCGCAAAATCGCGTCACCACGTTGGAATATTGGCCCACCGGCTTGGTCAAGCGCATCACACAGCCCGACGGCAGTTACGCCAGGTTTGTCTACGACCAAGCCCAACGCCTCACCGATGTCACCGATACGCTGGGCAACACGCTCCATTACGTGCTTGATAACGCCGGCAATCGTCTGGAGGAGCAGGCCAAGGACGCGCAAGGCGCACTCAAGCGCAGCCTGAGCCGTATTTACAACCAGTTGGGCCAATTGAAAACGCAGGCGGACGCAGCCGCAAATCCAACCGACTACGCCTACGATGCAAACGGCAACCTGCGTTTGATCACCGACGCATTTGGCCGTAGCACCCTGCAAGAGCACGATCCGCTCGGTCGGCTTGCGCGCACCTTGCAGGATGTCGATGGCATCAAGGCCGAAACCAATGTGGGTTACGACACGCAGGATCGCCCGTTGCAGGTCAAGGATGCCAAACGTCTGGACACGCGCTACACGTACAACGGCTTCGGCGATACCCTGAAGCTGACCAGCCCGGACACCGGCGTCACTAGCTATACCTACGACAGCGCCGGCAACCGCGCCACGCAGACCGATGCACGCGGCATCACGTCCACCTATGGCTACGACGCGCTCAACCGTGTCCTGAGCATCAGCTACCCAACCACCGCCTTCAATGTCAGCTACACCTATGACGTCACGCAGAGCGTGTGCGCCAGCGGTGAGACCTTCACCGTCGGGCGGCTGGCTAAGCTCCAGGATGGCAGCGGTACCACCCAATACTGCTACAACCGCTTCGGCGAGGTGGTGCGCAAGGTGCAGACGGTCAACGGCAAAGTGTTGGTGGTGCGCTACGACTACACACCGAGCGGACGCCTGCGGTCGATGGTCTACCCGGACGGCACCACGGTCGATTATGTCCGCAACGCGCAAGGCCAGACGACCGAGGTTGGGGTGACGGCACAAGGCGGCAGCCGCCAACGTCTGCTGAGCGAAGCGACCTACTATCCGTTCGGTCCATCCGCCGGCTGGACCTACGGCAACGGCCGCAAGTTGGCACGCATGTACGATCAGGATTACCGCCCCCAGAGCATTCAGGACAGCCACACAGGCGGCCTGGAGATTGGCTTCGGCTTCGACCCTGTTGGCGACCTCACTGACCTGACCCCGGCCGGTAACCCGACGCCAGAGCTTCAACTGACCTACGACGCGCTTGGTCGGCTGACCGCACTCAAGGATGGCAGTACAGGTACCGTGATCGACGGCTATAGCTACGATGGTACGGGTAACCGCGTGAGTGCCAAAGTCGGCGGCGCCACGCAGGTCTACACCTATCCAACGACCAACCACCGCTTGAGCGCAGTCGCAGGCGTGGCACGCACCTACGACAAGATGGGCAACACCCTCACCATCGGCGGCAAGGCACGCGAGTACCTGTACGACAACACCGGCCGCATGACCCAGGTCAAGCGCGCAGGTGTCGCGGTCATGAACTACCGCTACAACGGCCAAGGCGAGCAGGTACGTCGCTACCTGGGCACCACCAACACCTATACGCTCTACGACGAGGCCGGCCATTGGCTCGGCGACTACGACACCAATGGTGCACCCAAGCAACAAGCGATCTGGCTGGATGACCTGCCGGTGGGCCTATTGGCCAACGGTGGTCAACTGCACTATATCGAACCCGACCACCTAGGCAGCCCGCGTGTGGTCGTGGATGCCGACCGCGACGTTGCCGTGTGGAACTGGAGCCTGAAGGGCGAAGCCTTCGGCAACACCGCGCCCAACCAGGATCCGGATGGTGATGGCACCGCGATGGTGGTTGACATGCGTTTCCCGGGGCAGCGCTACGATGCGGCCAGCGGGTTCAATCAGAACTACTTCCGGGATTACGATGCGGCTACAGGTCGGTATGGGCAGAGTGATCCGATTGGTATAGCTTCTGACATAAGTACCTATTTATATGCCTCTGCAAATCCTTACGAAATGCTTGACCTATTAGGCCTGGAGTCAGTCGGATCTTTTAATAACGGAGGGCACAGACTCTCTTGGGAAGATGGCGTAAATCTTAGGGGCCCTGATTTTGTAAAAGTATCATTCAATTATGGTCCCGGTACCCTTTCCTTCACGCGGGGAAGGAATGGTCGAGTCTATATGAGCAAGGGGATGGCAAAGATATATCCCCATTCGATATCCGCAGGAATTTCAGCCAGCATGGGGTGGGTTAATGAGTGTGAAGGGCGTCCAAACGACGCTCAATTGAATAATCTTTTCACCGGTCCTGGATTGGCAGGGTTTGGAGCGTATGGACCACTCGGCGGGGCATATGGCTACTCACCTGGAGCTGGGTCTACCACCGAAATCGGAGTGGGTACAGGAGTTTCTATCACTAAAGGTCGCGGTACCGGTGGGTTTGGTGGTGAAAAAGGCGAGGTTATCAGTAACGATGGTTGGGGCTGGGAATGGTGAAAATACAAAATTACTTATTTTTTGCTGCCATTTTCGCTTGCGTAGCATACGGCATCTATTTGTCTTCAAAAAAGTCAAAAGCTACTGATCTTTCCGGAAAGCCTGGAATCAGTACGTTAGAAGCTGAAATCGACCCGTTTGAGCAGAGCTTTGGAGGGACACCCATAAATTTTTTTGATCGAGTCAGCGTTGCCGGCGCTCTGTCAAGTAACATTCATTTGAGTCCTGGGAAGGTTCCTCCATTAGCGAATTTTAGGAGCCTTGCATTAAAAACAGGGTGGATAGAGGTTGTACCTGCAAAATCACCGTATTCGATTAGCTACCGATTTTGCAAAAAGAGAATGATGCTTTTGCTTGAGCATTCTTACAAGTCTCACTGGATCTATGGGATTGAATGGGTTTCCGATGGAGAGGGAATTTATTACTGTAAATCGAGATAAATAGCTCGGCTGGAAATTCGCAGTCTCCGCCTGAGCGCAGTCACAGGCATGGCGCGCGCCTACGACAAGATGGCAACACCCTCCCCATTGGCGGCAAGCTTCGATCGCTTGAAGATGGAAGCTAGCGAACTCTTCATCAGCCAGGACCTGAGATGACTCCAGATGACTTTGTCATCGGGCTGAAGACCCAATGCGCGGACGCAGCCGTTCACGACTGCGTGGAACTTCTTAACGCCCCGCCGGGCCGCAGGCCCGAACAATCTTTGGTTAGCTTGTCCGTCTGGTATCGCGGTCTCGCTCCTGCCGACAAAGCCAACGTTGTCGCCGCATTACAAATCGCGGCCGATGCAACGCTGTTCGGCGTCTTGTGCGTTATCGACGGTGTTCGCGCTATCGAGGATCAATCAACCAAGTCCAAGTTCAGACTCACAGCCACATGCAACGGTTCAACGTCACTCATAGCGCCCGGACCCGAAGATCTTCATGCTCTTCTACAGACAGATTCTCTGTAAGAAACGAAGTGCGCCGCGCATATGCAGCAGACACTGTCTAGCTCTGGCGTAGCGCGCCGCAGGTGAGCTGGGCTGTACCTTACACAAGGCGATGAGACCACAAGAAGTGGGGTCAGGTTAATCTAATGAGTCGACTTGACCTCTCATCCCTTCATGGCGCATCCGCAATGCAAACGTGGTTGCCATTTTTATGCTGGACTCGATACCGTTGAATGATTGACCAAGAGCCCAGAGTGCGGGAATATCGTACGGTAGTAGTCTAACGCTCACTGCGGATTACAAAGGACTTCATGGATGAATAAGAAGATGCGCCCTTCTCTTGGTGGCCTGATCAATCCTTATAGCAAAATCGGACTCATATTATTGGCGGTGGCCGCATTGGTTTTCTTGAGGGGCCTAATCAAGGCTCCTTCGCTCAGCGATGAGATCCGGCAGTTGGTTGTCATTGGCCTTGCCGTGATGGGGGTCATCCTGTGCACGCTTGGCTTCCTTACGGTCAAGCAGCCTGATGGCAGATAGGCTCTGTCTAACTCTGACTTTGATAGATGTCCATTGACAATCTTCTATCAACGCAGCTTGCTATGAAAGTTGGCTTATGCCGCCTCATCTTAGTGTGCTGAGGTTTCTAACCCGCACGACATTGACCGAGCCAATGAAAAGCAAGAGAGCGATGGATGAGCAGGCGTTTAGCTATCGCGCCACGGGACTGGACTAGCTACCAGCGCATCTCTGCTCGGCGGCCAGCTGGCGGTGTCTAGCCCTCACACCGCGCGTGGTCGACATGCTACCCTAACCACCGCCATTCTGGCGGAAACGGAAAATCAGGTGACCCAGCCGACACCATTGCAAGTGGTGTCAGGGGCTTTCTTGCTGAGCCACGCTTAACGCAGGTCGCCCAGAGACAAGCACGTCATTTCAATCACTACCAGGGACGTATCCATCATGAAGCTACGTAGCATTGCCACCACTTTCGCATTGGCTGCAGCTTTAAGCCTTGGCTTGAGCGCCCCAGCGCGCGCCCAGGCGGGAGATCCTTGCTCGGTCTTTCTTTGCATGGCCAGCATGACCGCCCCAAGCAAGCCAGGAGGTCCTGCTTGTGCAGCGCCCATCGCCGTCTTCCATTCCATTCAGATATGGAGCCCCGCCTTCAACCCGTCAGCCACGGCGGCGGCACGCCGGACATATCTGATGACATGCCCGGGCGTGGTCCCAGTGAATCAGGCCACCTTGGAAGCCATCATCGCGCAGTGGGGCTACACGCCTTGACGTAAATTGCCCGCTGACTCAGAAATTTGCTTTTAAGTCAGCGGGAATGGCGCCACGCCCTGGTTTGCCATGCGCATCGCGCGAGGCCTTTCGATACCACTATGCTTCGACGAGATAAGTGGTGCCTGGCTCCTTCATCTCTCAAGATGATCGTGCGAGTCCGGCGCAACAGCGCTGGCGATGCCGTAAGACAACAGATATGCGTTTGATCTTATCTCCTGATGTTGCGTCGCGCCGCGGGCGGCGATTTCCAAGACCATGAGGAATTGACGGCAAACAGCACCTCGACGACGATCATTCGAGTCAATTCGTCTGGAGCTGCAATGCCGCCTGAAGTACAAGAACTGCAAGACGCCATTACGTCTATCCCTGGCATTACCGATGCAGCGGTGGACAAGGTGGATCTTTCTGATGTCACGGAAAGCGACTTCAGTCTTCTTCCGTATGCCGACCTGCCGCTCGGCGCGTTGAAGCGCACAAAGGGAGGCTTGGTCAACGAGCTTGCCATCTCCGTCAACTTTGGTATCACGCGCGATACGAAAGGCCTCAAGGCACTCGAGTTCCTTTCCTGGTGGGTACGCGATTCGGCGCGAGCAGGCGAGCCGATGCAGATCAGGAGCATCGCGCTTCCACCCATCGGCGATCAGTTTGGCACGTCACTTCGCTTTTGCATCGATTATTTTTACGCTGATCCTGAGCAGGATATCGGCAAGCTACTGTCCAAGGTAGGAACGTTGGCTGATGCGCTTAACAGCGCAAAGAGCCTATACCCGCAGGTCATTGCTTCCAGACAATGCGTTCACGCCGAACCCGCCTCCGCGGGTGACCTTACACGCCTACCGCCGTAGCAGGCGTCTGGGACGGCCGAGTGTCACCGCACAGATAGAGCCGCCTCCCATTAGTCTTGGCCGAACCTCAAACCAATCTGAAGACTCTCGCTTCTCCAGTCCCCGTGTCGTATGCCACCAATGCCTCCTTGAAGGCGTCAGCGCTGCACACGCATTCACCATCACTGCTCCAGATGGCAGACTGACCCGCTCCTAGGAAGGTGTCGGCGGGGCCTACACAGTTCGCCATCAAGACAGTCATGGAATGCGTTTTTGCAATCGTCGGATAATGGCTATAGGCCGATGTCACGCCTCTCTCGGATTTGGCCACGCTTGCCAGGTACACGCCAGCACCTGACGTTGCAGCTTGTTCCGCATGGCTTGCCTGCAGTGACTCGTAGCAAATGGCAGGCGCCAACACCTGATCTGCGTGTCTGAGAAAAAGCTGCTCATCACCGCCGGTGAAGAAGGGTAATTCGTCGGGGTGTAACTGCTGCTTGGAGTAGGTGGTGCGTGGCAACCCTGGTTGGAAGCAGAGCATGCTGATTTCGATGCCTTTCGCCCCCTTCGTGGGCGCACCAACGGCGATGAGCATGCCGTACCGGTCACTTGCCAGCTGAAATTGATCAAAGCGCTGATCAGTCGGGTGCACCGCCAGCGCCTGTGCCAGTGCTGGTTCGTAACCGGTGAGCGACAGCTCGGGAAAGACCAGCACATCGGCACCCTTGCTCGCAGCCAGGCGAATGACATCGAGGTGCTTACCGATGTTCTCTTCGATTCGGCCAGGCGTCGAAAGGATTTGCGCAGCTGTCAGCCTCATTGCCTGTCTCGTGTCCACGTGTTGGGGTTTGAGCGTAGCGGACTTCGAAAGGCGGGTAACCAGAACCTGCTTAAAGGACCAGGCCTGATGCCAGTCGAGGTACCACGCCACGCTGCACCAGCGAGCGTGCGTCGTTCCCCTGTGTATCCGGCGGGCTGTGCAGGCGAATTCCAGATTGACCTTACTTATCCGCTCGGCGAGGATAGTGCCGTACCGCACTTGGGCGGTCGGGTCGCAGTCAGGCACAAAGCATGGTTCGCAGCATTGGTGTAGACGAAAGTGAGCGGCAGCTGCTTGATGACGTTGCCGAATATGGATGGCATTGCATCCACATCATGGAGGAGGGCGAGCAGGTTGGGTACTCCTTCACCGTTGGCCTGTACCAGACGTTTGGACACCCGGAATTGATCATCTTCGGCTTGTCCTCAAGGGTATCGCACCAGATCCTCTCGATCGTTGCGGATGCGGCGCAAGCCGGAACACCGCTCGATCTATCACAACCAACAGATGCTCTAATTGGCCACTATTCCTGCTGTTTTGCCGAAGTGCCATTGTCGGAGTACTACGAGCATGTAGGTTTTGCACGCTGGTACTATCAGGGAGACGACTTTCCGCTTTACCAGATTGTGTGGCCGTCCAAGTCCGGCCTGTTTCCCTGGCACCCCCGGTCTAGTGCGGAGTTCCGCGCAGCCCAGCCGGTACTCGGCCAGGCCGCGAATGGCAACTGACAATCCTTCATCCAGGGCCGCTGGGTGGTCGTCGACGTGGCGGATGAAGACTGTCAGGCGATGGATTCGATCACCGATAGCAATTGCCGGCGACCAACGTATTGCCAGGCATTCGCGTTGCCGCATTCCCGTAGCAGGCAGGACCAGGACTGTAGTGTGGCTTCCGAAGATCTGAATGCCCTCTATAACGAGGCGCGTGGATTCGCCGAGTACATGCTGCTGGCACATGGCGAGTTCATTCCATTCGGTGTCTTGATGCGTCCAGATGGGACAATTGCTCAGGTGGCTGGTGACCTTGGGGTTGAACGTTCCGTATCGGCGGAGATGGTTGAGCTACTTCAAGCGTCCTTCTCGCAATCTGCCCGTCTTGGCGCCATCCGGGCCGCCTGCATCTGCATGGAGATGTCTGTGGTGCCACCCGGTCAAGAGGACAAGACGGATGCAATCTGTACGCGATTGGCGCACGTATCGGGCGAGACAGTCGAGGTCTTCGTACCGCACTCGCGTGATGCGCGTGGGGCGCTCCAGCTGGGCCAGCCATTCGCCACGGTCGGCGATGAGCTCACGCTTGTTGAGCGCTAAACTATCCAGGCGTGGCACAGATCTATTCAACGGGTGGGCAGCATGCTGAAAGTCGCCGTTCTCACTGCTTGCCTCGCCGTCACTGCGCCTGCCATGGCCATCTCATGCGGTAGGCAGAAATCCACGGCGCAGGCCTACTCCTCTGCTCAGCACGTGGTCTCTGCGCATGTCGAGAGGAGCTATGCGGCACCCGGTTTTGGTCGTGATGCTGTGCAGTTCGTCGAGCTTCGCGTGCTGAAGGTCTGGAAAGGTCAGCTGAAGCCAGGAGATCGTGTCCAGGCAACCGCGGAAGATTCAATCAATTTTGTCAGTGATGGGTTCGTTCCACTCTTGGGCTCCGATCTGTTGGTATACGCGAGCGGTTCCCAGCCTCTTATGCTGGGCAGTTGCTCAAGGACCGCACCACTGGAGACTACGCATGACCTACAGGCGCTGGAGGCGCTATCCAGGCGGTCGCATGGCAAGTAACGTGAGCGGCACTGCCTCCACGGCGACGGCGAGGTGACGCGCGCATTAGGTCCTTTGGAGCATATGGCCACTTACCCATCAGAGCCGGAACTTGTTCTCGCGCTCGACCACCACGATGGGTTGGTGCGGCAGTGTGCTGCCGGTGCGTTGTCGTTCGAAGCTTTCTGTGCAGCGTACGACAACTTTTACTGGGCATACGCGCTGGACGGGCATGAGTCCGACGCTACGGGCCAGGCGCTGCTAGGCCGGCTGGCAGCCCGCATAGCTCCACATCGCGCACTGGCCGAGACCGTTCTGGCTCATCTCCATCCCGAAGCCCCTGCGACTCATGCCAGCTATGGCAAGGCCGGCAGGCTCGGCACCGAGGAGGCCATGATGCGTCTCAAGCTTATCGCTGCTGGTCTCCTGTCTTGGAAAGACTGACAATTCATTCAAGCCGAACCCGCCTCGCGACGCGGTTCAATTCAGGAGCTCGTCCTTCATGACGTATCTGGCGACACTTTTATTGATATTCCTATCGCCTTCTGCCACCGCTGCCGTCCCCAAGCTTGGCTGGAGCGCGTGCCTGATTCGGCCGGCAGTTGGCGCGATCGGGCTGCGATTCCTGAAAGTGCGTTCTTTGAGGTTCCAGCGCCAATGTTATCGAACGCAGAAGCCTTCCGTCGCCACTGTGCGGGGCGACATACCTCTGATGTCAGGCGCCAAAAATACATGATCGCAATCGAGTTCGAGCCACCAAGCGTTTCCTACTGCGAGTGTTGCGGGAAAGAGACCATTCGCCTCACGCGTTTCGTTACAGATGACGGTAACGCGCACGCTGTTTACTACCTTCAGTACACCCCCTGGCACGAACCGGAGCATATGAGCGGTTTGATCAGCCTCGGCGAGTGGGGTGAATCGGCCTCGTCAGCAGATCGCCTTGCATTTCCGTTCCGCCTCTGGGCCACCGAGGGAATCTATAACGTCGGGCTCACCGATGCCGCAGAGTCGCCATGGTCCAAAGCAACATTTCTTGGGGCCGTGCTCGACCGGGCCCAGGCGCTGACGCATCCGTGGTGCAAGGAGGTGTTTCACATCACGGATCACATCACTAGCCAGGATCCGGAGGCAATTGCTTTTCTTGCTGGGAAGCATCAACGGAGCGCCTGACAACTCGCTCAGGTAGGAGTTGCCTCATTGCAGTGCCTACGTCCCAGCTATCACACCATGCTCGCCTGTCATCGCGTCCTACGTCATTGGCGCATCGTAAGTAGGGGTGAATCGAGATTTGCTGTACTTGCGGTGAGGAGAAAGCTTTGTCGTCTCCATACAGCAGATTGCAGGTTTCCTGGTAGGCAAAAGGGGCAAGGACTTCATGGCTTTCTGCGTCGATCAGGGACAATAGATAGTTATGGCATACAGGCCAAACCCGACTCGTTTCCTGCTCTGGCTAATTGCACTCGCAGGCGTAGTGGCCGGTTGCGTAGTGCTTGCGACCCATCGGCCGCCCCTGGTTACACCTGGCATCTGTAAGCCGCTACCTGCAGGCATCAAGAAGATGGGGCGAGCGCTTGCTCCTCCAGCGGCAGCTGCGGCGCTAGGTCTGCACAGTCTGGAGGAAGCTAGACTACTGCGCGCGATGCAGCCCGGCGACACCGTTCATGAGTTCGAGACGGAAGTGATGCGGGGGCACCTGATTATGCGGGGAAGGTGCTACATCGATCAGACCATTGGTTGGATACGCTGAGCGCCTGCACGTATTGCAGGTCTTGGGATTTGGCTGCGGCGAGAGATAAGAACGGACGCACCAGAGATGACTCCAAACGACTTTGTCAGTGTGCTAAAAACCGAATGCGCGGACGCTGCCGTTGACGATTGCGTTGAACCCCTCAGGGCCCCGCAGGGCGCTAGATTCGCTCAATCTCTGTGTAGCGTGTCCGGTCTTGATCCAGCTGATCAAGCTGCCAATGTGCATGGTTTTGGCACTAATAGCGCGGTTTTCGGGGCACCGAAGCAGGGACTCATTTATTGAGCACCTCGGTTGTCCATACCTGGTCGTAATCCGCGTTGTGCGCCTTGGTAAAACCGTGGGCATCGCTGAATCCATCATCGACCTTCTGGCCATCCTTGTAGATCACGTAATGGCGCCCGCCGGCAGCCTGGTCGCCGTGGTAATGCAGCTGCATCCGGTACACCAGCCTGCTCTCTTCTCCTGCTGGCGTCGCGTGCTGCTGTCCACCGCTGCCGGCTAATTGCTGTATCTGCAACAGCGGTGTGGTCTGCTGCGGATGGGCCACAACCCAGCGCCTGAAATTGGCCTGGTCCTGCGCTGACGCCTGCCCCGACGCTGGCCAGATGTAGAGAAACGTTGCCGGCGTACCGGGTGCCGTACTGGCCGCCGGGAGGTGCCACTCATAGACCTGGTGCTTGCCATCGGCTGTCGTCATCTCGAGCAGGCGGGCACTGGCTTGCAATGGGTTGCTGGCGGCGACCGGCAGTTCATTGATCGGCGCGAGGCTGGAGTTCGGTATGGCGCCCGCCAGTGCCAGCAGCAGGTCGCGCTGGTTTGTCACTTCCTGTTCGTTCAACGACAGCGAGCGCAGGTAGCGCGAACGCAGGCTGAAACGGTAGCGCGTTTCCTGCAGGGTGAATTCTCCCTCGACCCTGGAGGCTTCGTGCCAGTCGTGCCCAGGTGCCAGATTGACAGCGCCGTGCATGACGCAAAACCCCTGCTGGGATTGCACCGCTGGCGGGAACGGCGCTGCGCTGCTGGTGATCGATGCCAGGATGTCCTTGGTGCGCCGTTCGGTGATGTCCTGCAGGCGGCTGATGGCCGTCTTCTGGAAGCGAAAGGTCGTGCCGTCGCGATGGGCGAAGCCGGTGACCTGCACCACATTCGGGTCGAGCGGCAGCGCATCTTCCTCGTGTACGACGATGACCCTGCCATCGTCCTGCGCCAGCGTTTCCACGGGCTTGATCAGTTGGCGCACCCGGCCATTGCTGGCCGGTGCTTGCGCGGCCAGCAGGCGCTGCGCATAGCTGGTTGCGTCTTCGCGGTAGCTGTCGATGTCGCCCCAGTAAAACTGCGCGGAACTTCCCAGAAAGTGCAGGGGCACATTGGACGTCACGGCAAGCCGCCCGATGCAGTAATTTGCGTTGGCGGTAGTGTCCACCGATGGCGGCGGCGTGTTGGTGGTGGTGTTCGTGGTGCAAGCGGCAAGCAACGCCACGGAAAGAAACAGAAGTGCGCGCAGCGGGCGTGGGGCGGGACGTCTCAACGCAATTCCTTCAAAACAGCAATCGGCAATGATAGATGACGCCGGTCCACCTGGTGCGCCACCGCTGGCCAGGTGATCTGGCGCGTCCTGCTGCTTCCGTGCATTGGCCCGATTGCTAGGTCGAGCGAGCCGCATCCGTTCTGGCCGGTGCAGGCCAACGGAAACCGCACTGCGCCACCTCGCATCGGCTTTTATGCCGTAGTGATAGTGATGGCGTTCCTGCTTCCGTTGGGCGGGGGCGCTTGGGCCTGCGTTGGGGATGGGCCAGTGGTTGGAGGTCGCGCAACCAGGTGTGCGCCTTCCTCTGCGGGAGTGGCGCACAGGGTGCCCGCGCTTGCTATGGCTTCTTTCGATACACCCCACCAAAGGACACGTTCATTCCGCCGCATTCCAGGTTGTCGTCGGCCAGCAGCATGTCGCCCAGCAATTGCAGGCGCACCTTGCACGTGTTCTCGTTGACCTCGACGCGGTTGCCTTCTGGATAGCCGCGCGCGGTGACCGAACCGGTGTGCGGACCGCCCGGCGTCTGTTCCGGATCGGGATAGGCGCTGGGCCAGTACGCATCGCCGTTGACGGTGATGCTGCCGTCTGCGTTGGTGGTCAATTGCAGCGTGTTGTCGCCATAGTGCCAGTGGCCGTTCCACGCCTGCGGTGTGGGCGTGGCCGCGCTTGGTTGCATCTGCAGGCTGGACTGTGCAACCCAGCCGGCGGTGCCGCCTCCCTTGTTGGGATAGAGCACGCAGACATAGGCATTGCGGCGCTGCGCCGTCAGGACGATATCGTTCTTGACCACGTAGGCGCGCTCCTGGCATGCGGCCCCGCCCGTGTCCGGGCAGCCATCGGTGTCCTTGAGCAGATACAGGCGCGGCGGGATGACCTTGCCGAGGGAGAACGCCACCGGTGCGCTGGTGAACAACCCGTTGCGGCAGGTGGCATCGTCGCCGGCAGATGCGGCGTGGACCAACGGCGAAACGCCCAACAGGGCAAGCATCCAGGCCTTATGCATGGCAATCACTCCAAATGTGGCGCGGTAGTGTGCGCCAAACCGGGCCGTCTTTCAGCAGGAAAGTGTCACCACACGCTACGCATGCCCAGCCGCGCTGACCCACGTGCAGTTCCACGCCCGTGCGCAGGCGCGTGCCGCCGCATGCAGTGCGGTGCATGGTGCGGCGTTGTGTCTTCGCCCTGCAGCCCATGCTTGTGTCTGATTACCCCAGTGGACGTGTATGAGCCCTCTTCACCTGGGGAGGGCGATGCTGCTGTCTTCAATCGAAAGGGAGTGGAGCATGAAACAATCACTGTTGGTCCTGTCCATGGTCGCGGCGCTGGCGCTCGCTGGCTGCAAGCCGGATGCCGACAAGGAGGCCGCAGCGCCTGCCGCGTCCACCGAGCCGACGCCGACCGGTGGCGCGGCGACCCCGACCACGCCGCCTGTCGGCGAAGCCAGCCCGGCGCCGGAAGGCGCGGCACGCGCGAGCTCCGGAGACGACATCGCCCTGGGCCTGCTCGGGGCGGTGAACAACCACGAGATCGCCGCAGCGAAGCAGGCGCAGGACAAGAAGGTCACCGGCGCGGTGCTCGAGTACGCGAAGATGATGGAGAAGGAACACACCGAGAACCTGGAAAAGACCAAGGCGCTGGGGACGCTGGCCGAAACCCCGGACGTCAAGAAGCTGGAGAGCAAGGGCGAGCAGGACCTGTCCACGCTGGGCCAGAAGTCCGGCAAGGACTACGCGGCGGCCTACATCGATGCAATGATCGCCGGGCACAAGGACGCGCTGCAGTTGATCCAGACGCAGATGATGACGGTGGCGTCGACCGAGCCGGTCAAGCAGCACCTGACCGAGACCAAGACGCACGTCGAGCAGCACCTGGCGAAGGCGGAAGCCATCAAGAAGGCGATGTGAGCGTGGGCGTGGCAGGCCGCTGGTCTGCCACGCTCGGTCTGCAAGCGGCGAGTGAGCGACGTCGCCGTTTTCGAGCTTCAGGGACCCGAAAAGGGAATCAGGGAAAAAGCGATTCCTCCCACAACTGCCAACAGCGCCAGCACGCTAAGAATTATCGAATACAGACGCCTGGAAAAATTGGGGCGGCGCCGGATGGCCCGAAGAATGGCGATCGGAATCAATGCATAGGCCGCACAAAGGGCAATGAAGTACCAGTTGACCTGATAGGAGGAGCCCTTGCCCAGCGTGTTTCCGACTTGAAACAAGACCACTCCACCAACAAGCGACAGGAAAGAGCGGAGCGCGAATGCATTGGTGGTTCTTGTTTGAATGCTCATATCTTCACATCTCTACAATCTGGAATGTTGCCACAGCTGGGTGCCTTACCAATGCGATCTCCTCTTAACGCATCCATTGAACGTGATTGCTTCAGTACCAGTGTCATTGCAACGTTGCAATGACGTCAAACGCGCTGCGGTGCCACCACCCAGCAAAATCAGCGATGGCCACTAACCAGCGCTTTCCCACACTGTTTACATCATCGGGCCCGCCGTAATCGCCGAAGAGCAGGCTCGGGTTCACTTGATACGCGTGCCCGGACGTTGATCGAACGTTCTCTGGCGATGCGTTCGAGCCGACGTTGCGTTGCTGTAAACGCGATGGCAACCGGCTTTCCGCTCAGCGGCACCGATCAAAGGTTCTGACGCGCGTTTGCTCTGCAATGATCAGGCGATCTTCCATCTCGCTCAGGATGAAGACTGCAGGAACGTCCTTCTTCGGCGCGTTGGCAGACGCGGTGATGATGCGCCATGTCCATGGTGTGCGTGCCAGCAGGGTGACCGCGTTGGGCCAGAGGTCTTCACCCTTGCCGGTCATGTCATCCCAGCCGAACTGGATGAGGTGTTTGGGGTCCGCTGTCTCGGCGTTGCGGCAGGCGATCCCTGCGGTGACCCAGGCGCCTCGTAGCGGCTCAGGGAAATGGGCCTTGGGAACATGTGGTTCGTAGCTGCCAGCGCCGGTAATGCGCGCCAGGGCGCCTGGCTTCCAGGTGTAAGCCCAGCTGTAGCTGCCGGGGGCGGGACAGCGCTGCGATCCGTCCGGATTGGGTTGTTCCCGTTTGCAGATCGGGGAGCTTTCCTGCACGAGGAACACGACCTCGATGCGATTGCCTTGGACTGCAAGGCGCATCACTTCGCCAGGAATCTGCTCGCTGGCGTCTGGCGTATAACCGGTCCTGCGTGCCCTGATTTCCCATGCGTCGATTGGAGCGCTGACGTTGGGTGACTTCCCGGGTGAGTACTTGCGCAATACATCGATGCTGTTGGGGCAGTCGGAAGTGGAACCCGAGCAGTACGAAGAACTCAGATAGACGATCTCATCGACTCCATCCTTGTCCAGGTCGACAACCTGCACGAAGCCGGCGTAGTCCTCCTTGACGATGTCGTCGTTGACGCTGACATCTTGCCAGAGCCCGACGATCTCTCCGGCGCGGCTCGGGCTCAGCCTCTGATCCTTTGCCGTAGCAACCGTGGCGATGGCTAGCAGTGCCGCCATGACGTAGCTCCGCATCCTTGCGCTCCTTGCAGGTTGAGGCCCTAGCCTACAACGCCTGGGCGTTGGTCAGTGCTGCCTGAGCCCTCACCACTGCCGCGCTTGTTTGATTTTCGTCAATTCCACCGACACATGAAATTCGCAGCCGGGGTGCTTGACTGCATGGGTCAAGAATCGTTGCGGAGTTGCGCATGAGTGCAGTCACGGTGGGAAGGGTCGACCAGGGATCGGGTGGAGATGGGTCGATCCGGACGGGAGTTGGACTGGTGCGTCGTGAACGAGCGCCGGCGGATGTGCGGGGCGCGTCGGCCCGCATCGCTTTCTTCGTCACGGCGCGCGTATGCGCCGTGGTCGGCTGAGGGGGCGCTATGCGGATCTGTGTTCTCAACGAGGCAACCGGGGACCAAGCCGGGCTGGAGCAGCGCTGCAGGTCGGCGCGCGAGGCGGGCTTTGATCATGTGGTGCTCGCGCCGCCGTTTGCGCGCGACGCCCAGGGCCGGCTGAGTGAGGTGGCCGGTGCCAGCGAGGCCGACGCGCAGCGCCTGCGCGAGGTGGTGCAGGCCGCGCACCGCGCCGGCGTGAAGCTGCTGCTCGACGTGCGCCTGGACGAAGTGGGTGGCGACAGTGCGGTGGTACGCGACAACCCGCAGTGGTTCCGGGCGCGCAGCACGGCGGTGCCGGACCCGCGCCAGCCGCGCGCCATGCCCGAAGTGGCGGAGGCACGCTTCACCTATGCGCAGGAAGGTGCGGCGCTGGTGGAGTGGTGGAGTGCGCGCCTGCTGGAGTGGGCATCGCAGGGCGTGGCCGGCTTCCGCCTGTTGCAGCCGCAGCAGGTGCCGGCGCAGCGCTGGCGCGAGCTGATCGCACGCGTGCATGCGCAGGCGCCGGAGGTGGTGTTTGCAGCCTGGACGCCGGGCCTGGGCATCGAGGCCCTGCAGCAGCTGGCCGGTGCCGGCTTCGATGCGGCGTTCTCCTCGCTTGCCTGGTGGGACGGCCGCGGTAGCTGGTTCTTCGACGAAGACACCGCATTGCGCGCATTGGCGTCGCAGGTGGTCGCGGTGGTGGGCGCGCCCGAAGGCAAGCCTGCGGCCGCTGCCGGGCAGCACTGGCAGCTGGCCCAGGCCCTGGGCGGGGCTTGGTTGCTGGACGAGGCGCAGCTGGAGACGTTGCCGTTGTCGATCAGGGCGCGCGACGGCGTGCCGCCCAGCAATGCCGGCCTGCGCTTGCGCCCGCTGCTGCGCGAGGGCACCGGCCTGACGGCGGTGGCCATCGAGCCATTGGGTGGCTTGCCGTCGCTGCTGCTGATCAATGGCGATGCCGATCATGTGGTGCCGGTCCCGGCGCCGGACCTGTTGCGCCTGCTTGGTGATGCCGAAGCGCTGGTAGGCGAAGACGGCAGCACGCTCTCCGGTGCGACGCTGGAAGCATTGGAGCCGGGCGAGGTCCGGGTGTACCGCAGCGTGCCGGCGCGGCATGTGCTGGCGGTGCCGCGCATGCGCCCGCGCGCGCAGACCGCAGCCGCCTGGCCGCGCGTGTGCATCGAGTCGGTGACGCCGTCGGTCGATAACGGCCGTTTCCCGGTCAAGCGCACCGTGGGCGACCGCATCTGCGTGGAAGCCGATGCGTTCTGCGACGGGCACGACCGTATCGCGGTGGCGGTGCTGTGGCGCCCGGCCGATGCCAAGACCTGGGCCAGTGCGCCGATGCGTGCGCTGGGCAACGATCGCTGGCGCGCGGAGTTCCCGCTCGAGCGCATCGGTACCTATGAATTCCGCGTCGAAGGTTGGCGCGATGTATTTGCCACCTTGCATGCGGATCTGGAAAAGAAGCGTGCCGCCAACACGGTGCTGCCGGTGGATGTGCAGGAAGCGGTGGCCGTGGTGCAGGCTGCGCACGCACGCAGCACCGGTGCGTTGGCCGAGCGCCTGCAGGCCATCCTGACCCGCATCGGTGCGCAGAGCGAGCCGCTGCAGCAGCTGGCGATCGTGCTGGAGCCGGATACCGCGCAGGCAATGGCAGCGGCCGACGACAAGCCGTTCCGCTCCGAAACCCCGATGACCTTCCGGGTGGAGTCGGAGCGGCGCGCGGCGCACTTTGCCAGCTGGTACGAATTGTTCCCGCGCTCGCAAAGCGGCGATCCGCAGCGGCACGGCACCTTCGACGATGTGATCAAGCGGCTGGCGCATATCCGCGCGATGAACTTCGACGTGCTGTACATGCCGCCGATCCATCCGATTGGGTTGAATAACCGCAAGGGCCGCAACAACTCGGTCACTGCGGTCGATGGCGAGCCGGGTAGCCCGTATGCAATCGGTGCCAGCGATGGCGGGCACACCGAGGTGCATGCCGAGCTCGGCGGGCTGGACGGTTTCCGCCGCCTGATCCAGGCCGCGCGTGCACATGGGCTGGAGGTGGCGCTGGATTTCGCCATCCAGTGCGCGCCGGATCACCCGTGGTTGAAGGACCACAAGGACTGGTTCACCTGGCGCGCGGATGGCTCGATTCCGTATGCGGAGAACCCGCCGAAGAAATACCAGGACATCGTCAACGTCGATTTCTACGCCAGCGGTGCGGTGCCGGATCTGTGGAACACGCTGCGCGATGCGGTGCTGTTCTGGGTCAACGAGGGGGTGACGCTGTTCCGCGTCGACAACCCGCATACCAAGCCGTTCCCGTTCTGGGAATGGTTGATTGCCGACATCCGCGGGCGCCGGCCGGACGTGGTGTTCCTGTCGGAGGCCTTCACCCGGCCGAAGATGATGTACCGGCTGGCCAAGTGCGGCTTCTCGCAGTCCTATACCTACTTCACCTGGCGCAACCACAAGCACGAGCTGCAGGAGTACGTGGAAGAGTTGAACCAGGGCGTGCCACGCGAATGCTTCCGCCCGCATTTCTTCGTCAACACGCCGGACATCAATCCGCTGTTCCTGCAGACCAGCGGGCGCAACGGCCACCTGATCCGCGCCGCGCTGGCAACCACGCTGTCGGGGCTGTGGGGCATGTACCAGGGCTTCGAGCTGTGCGAGGCCACGCCGCTGGCGCCGGGCAAAGAAGAGTATCTGGACTCGGAGAAGTTCCAGCTGCGTGCCTGGCCCGAGCGTGCGCCCGGCGACATCGTCGATGAGATTACCCGCTTCAACCAGCTGCGCCGCATGCATCCGGAACTGCAGTCGCACCTGGGCACGCGCTTCTACCAGGCGCACAACGACCAGGTGCTGTACTTCGGCAAGTTCCTGGATGCCGGCTACCTGTCGCGCAGCCGCAGCATGGTGCTGGTGGCGATCAACCTGGACCCGCAGGCGGGCCAGGACGCGGACATCGAAATTCCACTGTGGGAGTTGGGCCTGCCCGATCACGCCAGCGTGGCGGTGGACGACCTGTGGGACGGCCATCGCTTCACATGGCAAGGCAAGTATCAACACATCCGTTTAGAGGCGACGCGGCCGTTCGCGTTATGGCGCATCCGCGCAGGAGAGGTCGCATGAATGCAGTCCCATCGTTACAAGCCGACGCGGAACAGTCCGCGGTGGTGGCAGATCAGCTTTGGTACAAAGACGCGATCATTTACCAGGTGCACGTCAAGTCGTTCTTCGACTCCAATGACGATGGCATCGGCGATTTCCCGGGGCTGATTTCCAAGCTGGATTACATCGCCGAACTCGGCGTTGACACGATCTGGCTGCTGCCGTTCTACCCCAGCCCGCGCCGCGACGACGGCTACGACATCGCCGAATACATGGCGGTGCATCCGGACTACGGCAGCATCGAGGATTTCGAGCAGCTGGTGGCGCAGGCGCATGCACGCGGCATCCGCATCGTCACCGAGCTGGTGATCAACCACACCTCCGACCAGCACCCGTGGTTCCAGCGCGCACGCACTGCGCCGGCCGGCTCGCCGGAGCGCGACTTCTACGTCTGGTCGGACACCGACCAGGAATACGAAGGCACGCGGATCATCTTCTGCGACACCGAAAAGTCCAACTGGACCTGGGACCCGGTGGCCGGGCAGTACTTCTGGCACCGGTTCTATTCGCACCAGCCGGACCTGAACTTCGACAACCCCGCGGTGCTGGAAGCGGTGCTGGAAGTGATGCGCTTCTGGCTGGACCGTGGCGTGGACGGGCTGCGTCTGGATGCGGTGCCGTACCTGATCGAGCGCTCCGGCACCTCCAACGAGAACCTGCCGGAAACCCACGCGATCCTGCGCAAGATCCGCGCCACGCTGGATGCCGAGTACCCGGACCGCATGCTGCTGGCCGAGGCCAACATGTGGCCGGAAGACACCCAGCAGTACTTCGGCCAGAACGCCGACGAATGCCATATGGCGTTCCACTTCCCGCTGATGCCGCGTATGTACATGGCGATCGCGCGCGAAGACCGCTTCCCGATCACCGACATCATGCGCCAGACCCCGGAAATTCCGGAGAGCTGCCAGTGGGCGATCTTCCTGCGCAACCACGATGAGCTGACGCTGGAAATGGTCACCGATTCGGAGCGCGATTACCTGTGGCAGACCTATGCCGCCGACCGCCGCGCGCGTATCAACCTGGGCATCCGGCGCCGGCTGGCGCCGCTGCTGGAGCGCGACCGCCGCCGCATCGAATTGATGACCTCCCTGTTGCTGACCATGCCCGGCACGCCGGTGCTGTACTACGGCGACGAGATCGGCATGGGCGACAACATCCATCTGGGCGACCGCGATGGTGTGCGCACGCCGATGCAATGGTCGATCGACCGCAATGGCGGCTTCTCGCGCGCCGACCCGGCGCAGCTGGTGCTGCCGCCGGTGATGGACCCGCTGTACGGCTTCCAGGCCGTCAATGTGGAAGCGCAGATCCGCGACCAGCATTCGCTGCTGACCTGGACCCGCCGCGTGCTCAGCGTGCGCAAGCGCTACCAGGCCTTCGGCCGCGGCACCCTGCGCTTCCTGTACCCGGGCAACCGCCGCATGCTGGCCTACCTGCGGTGCTACCAGGACGAGACGGTGCTGTGCGTGGCCAACCTGTCGCACACGCTGCAGGCGGTGGAGTTGGACCTGTCCGAATTCGAGGGCCGCGTGCCGGTGGACATCATCGGCGGCGGCAGCTTCCCGCCGGTTGGCCGGCTGACCTACCTGCTCACGGTGCCGCCGTTCGGCTTCTACGCGTTCCAGCTGGTCAGCGAAGGCACCTTGCCGGATTGGCATGTGCCCAGCCCGGTGCCGTTGCCGGATTACCGCACGCTGGTGCTGCGCAGCGATACCGACGAAAGCAACGCATTGCTGCCGCATCTGTCCACGCTGGAAGCGGAAATCCTGCCGGCCTGGTTGTCGGCACGGCGCTGGTTCTCGGCCAAGGACCAGGCACTGAAGCACGTGCGCATCTCGCGGCGCACACCACTGCCGGGCAATGAGCCGATGAGCCTGCTGGAGCTGGACGTGGAGCTGGAAGACGGCCGCCACGAGAGCTACATGCTGCCGATCGGCATCGTGTGGGAGCGCGACCAACCCAGCACGCTGGCCGAGCAGCTGGCGCTGGCGCGTGTGCGCCAGGGCCGCGAGGTGGGGTATCTCACCGATGCCTTCGCACTCAAGCCGATGGTGCGCGGGGTGATCGACGCCTTGCGCGACAACGCCGCGCTGGACTTCTGCGATGGCGACGATGCCTCGCAGCAGGGCCAGGTGCGCTTCGAGGCGACCCCGGCGCTGGCCACGCTGGACATTCCGCAGGATCCGGAGATCCGCTGGCTGTCGGCCGAGCAGAGCAACAGCTCGCTGGTGGTTGCCGACAAGGCGGTGTTCAAGCTGCTGCGGCACGTAGCCAATGGTGCCAACCCGGAGATCGAGATCGGCCGTCGCCTGACCGAGATGGGCTATGCCAATGCCGCGCCCTTGCTGGGCAGCGTCAGCCGCATCGATACGCAGGGCACCATCACCACGATCGCGCTGCTGCAGGGCTTCATCCGCAACCAGGGCGATGCCTGGCGCTGGACGCTGGACCATCTGGCGCGCAGCTTCGACGAGTACGCCACCGCGCAGACCGACGAATCGCGCGCCGAAGCCATCGCCGGGTACGACGCCTTCGCCGCAGTGGTCGGCAAACGCCTGGCCGAGTTGCACGAGGCCTTGTCGCGCGACACCGACGATGCCGACTTCGCCCCGCAGCGCATCGACCTGCCGACCGCCAACGATGTGGTGGCCGGCGTCGCCCGCCAGGTCGAGGAGATGTGGGACACGGTCACCACGCGTCTGGCCGGCACCGATGACGCCACCGAACGCGAAGCGCTGCAGGCGGTGCTGGCCGAGCGCCCGCAGCTGGATGCCTTGCTCGCCCAGGCGCCGAGCGTGCTGGCCGATTCCCTGCTGACCCGCGTGCACGGCGACTTCCACCTGGGCCAGATCCTGGTGGCCTTCGACGATGTGGTGCTGATCGACTTCGAAGGCGAGCCGGCCAAGCCGCTGTCCGAACGGCGCGCCAAGGCCAGCCCGCTGCGCGATGTGGCCGGCTTCCTGCGCTCGCTCGACTACGCCAGCGAAGTGTCGGCACGTGGCGAGGAAGGCACCGCCGCACGCGCGGGCGTGGGCGTGGACACGCATCTGGACGAGTTCCTGGTGCAGTTCCGCCGCCGTTCCACACAGGCGTTTCTGGATGCGTACCATGCCGTGCTCGATGCCAGCACGCACCCGTGGATCGCACCTGCAGCGTTCAATGCGGCCACCTTGCTGTTCCTGGTGGAGAAGGCCTGTTACGAGGTGCGTTACGAGGCCGCCAATCGCCCCGGCTGGTTGATGGTGCCGATCGAGGGCTTGCGACGCATCCTGCACCGCGCGCGCGCTGGTGCGGGAGACACATGATGAGTGGAGTGATGACAGCAGTGACCAATCGATGGGATCCCGGCGCGACCCGCGCCCTGGCCGAGGCACGCCATGGCGATGCATTCGCCATTCTTGGCGCGCACCCGACCGATAGCGGTCGGGTGCTGCGCACCTATCAACCGGGTGCCGACTACGTCAATGCCGTGCTCGACGATGGCCAGGTCATCGCGCTGGACGCGGGCCCGGAGCCGGGCCTGTTTGCCGGCGCGTTGCCGGCGCAGGGCGGGTATCGCCTGCGCATCGGCTGGCCCGGCGGCGAGCAGGACACCGCCGACCCGTATGCGTTCGGCCCGCAGCTCAGCGACTTCGACCTGCATCTGATCAGCGAAGGCCATCACCTGCAGCTGGCCGATGCACTCGGCGCCAACGTGATCGAGGTCGATGGCGTACGCGGCACGCGCTTTGCGGTGTGGGCGCCCAATGCCACGCGCGTGGCGGTGGTGGGCGACTTCAACAGCTGGGACGCACGCCGGCATCCGATGCGGCTGCGGCACCAGTCCGGCGTGTGGGAGCTGTTCGTGCCCGACGTCGGCCCGGGGGCGCACTACAAGTACCAGCTGCGCGGCCCGCATGGGAATGAGTTGCCGGCCAAGGCCGACCCGGTGGCGCGGCGTGCCGAGCTGGCACCGGGCACCGCCTCGATCGTGGCCGACCCCACCCCGCACCAGTGGAGTGATGACGGCTGGATGGCCACGCGCGCGCGCCGTCAGGCGCACGACGCACCGATGAGCATCTACGAGATCCATGCCGGTTCCTGGCTGCGCCAGGAAGGCGTGGACCTGGACTGGGATGGACTGGCCGACCGCCTGATTCCGTACGTGGCGGACATGGGCTTCACCCATGTCGAGCTGATGCCGGTGACCGAGCATCCGTTCGGCGGCTCGTGGGGCTACCAGCCCCTGGGCCTGTTCGCGCCGACTGCGCGCTTTGGCTCGCCGGATGGCTTTGCCCGCTTCGTCGATCGCTGCCACCGCGAAGGCATCGGCGTGATCGTCGACTGGGTGCCGGCGCATTTCCCCACCGATGCCCACGGCCTGGCCCATTTCGACGGCACCGCGCTGTACGAACATGCCGACCCGCGCGAAGGCTTCCATCGCGACTGGAATACGCTGATCTACAACCACGGGCGGCGCGAGGTGTCCGGGTTCCTGATCGCCAGTGCGCTGGAGTTCCTGCAGCGCTTCCACGTCGACGGCCTGCGCGTGGATGCGGTGGCCTCGATGCTGTACCGCGACTACAGCCGCAATGCCGGCGAGTGGGTGCCCAACATCCATGGCGGGCGCGAGAACTACGAGACCATCGCCTTCCTGCGCCGGCTCAACGAAGTGGTGCGCGAGCACACCCCGGGCGCGGTGATGATTGCCGAGGAATCCACCGCATTCCCCGGCGTCACTGCCGATGTGGCGCATGGCGGCCTGGGCTTCCACTACAAGTGGAACATGGGCTGGATGCACGACACCCTGCATTACGCCGCGCTGGATCCGATCTACCGCCGTTACCACCATGGCGAGCTGACCTTCAGCATGGTCTATGCGTATTCGGAGCGCTTCGTGCTGCCGATCTCGCACGACGAAGTGGTGCACGGCAAGGGCTCGTTGCTGGGCCGCATGCCGGGCGACGACTGGCAGCGTTTTGCCAACCTGCGCGCCTACCTGGGTTACATGTTCACCCACCCGGGGCGCAAGTTGCTGTTCATGGGCTGCGAGTTCGGACAGCCCACCGAGTGGAACCACGACGGCGGCATCCCCTGGCATCTGCTGGACGACCCGCGCCATCGCGGCGTGCAGACCCTGGTGCGTGACTTGAACCGGCTGTATGTCGAATACCCCGCGCTGCACGCGCAGGATGACGACCCGGCCGGGTTTGCGTGGGTGGTGGGCGATGACGCGGCCAACAGCGTGGTCGCGTTCCTGCGCAAGGGCAAGCGCGGCGACGCCCCGGTGCTGGTGGTGATCAACTTCACCCCGATCGTGCAGCACGGCTACCGCATCGGCGTGCCGCAGGGCGGTCAGTGGCGCGAGGTGTTCAACAGCGATGCCGGTATCTATGGCGGCGCGAACCTGGGCAATGGCGGTGTGGTGGGCGCCGAGCAGCAGTCCATGCATGGCCATGCGCAATCCCTGCCGCTGCTGTTGCCGCCGCTGGGCGTCATCGTGCTGACGCCGCAGGGCTGATGCAACACCCACGGCGCCGGACGGCTAGTCCGGCGCCGTGGCACCTGTTAGATTGCGCGCCACAGAGTGGTGAGACCTTGTTGCGTGCGCCTGTCGGGCGGCGCAGCTGGGTGTCGACCACTGATATCAGGCGGCCCGGGGAGGGCTGCCGGGCACAGCCGCCGCCATGCCTTCCGTCGATCTCGTTACGGGAGCGTTGTGCGTGGGCGTTTTGAGTGCTGCTGCTTCTTCGATGCTTGAGTGGCCTGTTCCTGTCGTGCGCAGGGTCGGGTGCGCAGATGCACCCGTGCGGGCTGCGTATTCGGGGTGTGTCGGGGCGCAGGGCGGCGGCACGCGGCCTGTGCTTTCGGGCGGCTTGTCGCCCTCTGCTTCGATGCAGGTGCAGGCATGACCGGCCTGATGACGGCGTGCTATCTGCTCGCCGCTGTGGTCTCGGCGCTGGCGTTCTACCTGGCAACCAGGCATCAACGCCTGTGGCCGCAGCGCCGGCTGTCCGCGCGTGCGCTACGCCTCGGCGCCAGCGCGTTGCTGCTGCTGTCGCTGGGCTGCGCCATCGCTGCATTGGGGACCTGGGCCGGCATCTTCGCCGCAGTGACGGCGTTGATGCTGGTGGCGGTGGCGCTGCCGTACCTGGATGCCTGGCAGCAGGCGCGCGTGCAACGCAGGCAGGTACGCCATGTGGGCTAGATGGCTGGCCGCCGTGGTGCTGGGGCTGCCGCTTGCGGTGGGCGTGGTCGGCCTGTGCGCCTTGGTGCTGCCGGGGCCGCAGCGGAGCTACACGCTGGCGTGGTTGTTGCTGATGTTTCCGGCATGGATCGGTGCGATGGCGCTGCCGTTCGTGTTTCGTAGCGCACCGCGTGCCTGGGTCGTGCTCGGCGGGCTGACGCTGCTGTGCTACCTCGCGCTTGCAGGCATCAAGGCCGTGGGCTGGACGGAGCTGGGCGCATGAAAGCAGCGACCTTGCGTGCGTTTCTGTCGGTCCATAGCTGGATGGGCCTGTTGGCCGGCATGGCCTTGTTCATCGCCTTCTATGCCGGTGCCATCACCGTGTTTACTCACCAATTGAGCGGCTGGCAGGCCACCCCGCCTGCCACGCAGCCGGCGCCGGCAGATCCTGTCGCCGCCGCGCAGCGCCTGCTGGATGCGGTGATCGCCCGGCATCCGCAGGTGGCCGACTCCTTCCTGGTGCTGCTGCCCGGCGAGCACGGGCCACTGGCGCGGCTGTACTGGTACGGCCCGCAGGCCGAGGCCAGCGGTGGCATGCGGCAGTATCAACAAGCCGCCGATGGCAATCTGCTGGAGCTGCCGCAGCGGGTGGGCTTTGCCGACTTTCTCTATGACCTGCACTTCACCGCCGGGCTGCCGCGCGTGTTCGGCACCTACCTGTTCGGGGTGGTGAGCGTGTTGTACGGGCTGGCCCTGGTCAGCGGCGTGGTGCTGTATGCGCCGGTGTTCTTCAAGGACCTGTTCGCGCTGCGCATCGGCACCAACGTCAAGCGCCTGTGGCAGGACGCGCACAACGTGGTCGGCATGCTGTCGCTGCCGTTCCATGTGATCTTCGCCTGGTCCGGTGCGGTGTTGTGCCTGGGCGTGCTGCTGCTGGCGCCGTTCCAGTTCCTGGTGTTCGATGGCAAGCTGATGCAGATCCTGGAGCCGGACTTCCAGCTCACCCCGCATGTGCAACCGGCCAGGCGTGCGGCGCCGGTGTTGCCGCTGGCGGTGCTGCTGGACAAGGCGCGCGCGGCCAGCCCGGGCTTCGTACCGGAAAGCATCGGGTTTCACGATGCAGGCGATGCCAATGCGCGTGCGGAGGTGTATGGCCATCACGCGCAGCGCCGGCTCAACACCCTCGGTGGCGTGGCGCTGGACGCGGCAACCGGCCAAGTCCTGCGCGTACTCGAACCAAGGACGATGTCACCAGGCACCGCTGCATTGCGCGGGCTGCAAGGGCTGCACTTCGGCAACTTCGGGCAGGCGCCGGTGCAGTGGCTGTATTTCCTGCTCGGGCTGGGCGGCGCGTTCCTGTTCTACAGCGGCAACCTGCTGTGGATCGAAACACGCCGCAAGCGTCGCCTGGTCGATCAACCGCGCCGCACCCACGCGATGGCGCGCCTCACCGTCGGCGTGTGCCTGGGCAGCGTGGCCGGCGTCTCGGCGCTGTTCATCGCCGCGCGCCTGCTGCCGCAAGGACAGGAGCGTCATGTCTATTACGCGGTCTTCGCGACCGTGCTGGTGTGGGCACTGATCCGCCCCACCGCACGTGGGGCGTACGAGGTGTTGCTGGCCTGCGCAGGCCTGACGGCGCTGATTCCGCTGGCCAGCTGCGTTTCCGCGCGCGGCGTGGTGCTGCCATGGCAGGACGCCACGGTACTTGGCGTGGACCTGATCGCGCTGGTGTTGGCATGGGCGTACTGGCAACTGGCGCGTGCAAGCAAACGGCGCGGACTGCAGGGCGATCCCAACAGCGTCTGGGCCTGGAAAGCGCGTACAACACAGTGAGTCGATGCACCGAGTTGATTGATACCCGGCACGCCACGGTGTGCCGGGCAACAGCTGCCATGGCGAGGTTGGCCGCTGAACATGCTGCCGACGCGAAAAGGCGCCACGTTGACGCAACGGCATCACCCGGCAGTGCATCCTCATCGCCCGCCACCTTCACCCACACCCGATGACGGCTGCCGCCTTACGCATTGGCCTGATCTCCGACACGCACGGCCTGCTGCGGCCCGAGGCCGTGGCTGCATTGCAGGGCTGCGCGGCGATCATCCATGCCGGCGACGTGGGCAAGCCGGAGATCCTTACCGCGCTGGGCGCGCTGGCACCGTTGCATGCGATCGCCGGCAATATCGACAACACGCCGTGGGCAGCGCAACTTCCGCAAACGCTGGACCTGCTGATCGCAAATGTGCGCATCCATGTGCTGCACGATCTGAAAACGCTGGCAGCGGATGTCGCCGCAGATGTGATCATCAGCGGACATTCGCACAAGCCGTCGATACAGACGCACGACGGTGTGCTGTACGTCAATCCGGGCAGCGCCGGCCCGCGTCGCTTCAGCCTGCCGATCAGCGTGGGCACGCTGTGGCTGGGCGATGGCCCACCGCGGGCACAGGTGCAACTGCTGGAAATACACTGATGGACGTTGGATCC
Organism: Xanthomonas euroxanthea; assembly: GCF_903989455.1. NCBI lineage: Bacteria > Pseudomonadati > Pseudomonadota > Gammaproteobacteria > Lysobacterales > Lysobacteraceae > Xanthomonas > Xanthomonas euroxanthea. Next base: position 198,853 of record NZ_LR861803.1, read on the forward strand.
ATGCAATAAGGACCTGTGCAGGGATCTGGAGTGGCGAGCAAAACGACTGCACAGCCGTCAGGCAGGCGCGCTCGGTGCTCGGAAGCAACATATGCCACGCGTGCACTGCGGTTCTGAGCGTGCCGTCCGCACACAGTCGACTACCGCTCGCGACGCTGTGTCAGCCGCTCTTAGGCAACGCCACGCGATGAAGTGTAGCGGCCCGGAATACAGGCCACTTCTGCATGTCCCGAGCATGCGGTGCATGCAATGACCACCAGCAGCGACCGCTGACAACCTGTGCTGACGTGCCTGCTTGTCTAAACCTGCACGCGGGCCGTTCGTTGCCTGCATGTGTACGCGCGCGCGCCTTGCGCTGACCTGGTTTGCACGCAGGCGGGACCATGCTTGTGCATCGAGTCGCCGCAAGGATTTCCCCCGTGAATACCCGTCGCCAGTTCCTTTCCGCCGCCGCTGCCGGCACCGCCGCATTGGCCGCCGCCCCGTTGTTGGCGCAGACCTCCGCGCCCGGCAGCGTGATGCCCACGCGCGGCAAGGCTGCCGCTTCTGCGTTGCCGACCAATCCTGTAGCCAAGGGCGCGCGCTATCGGCCGTCGAGTCGCCTGGGCTTTGGTGGCGTGGCGATCGGCAACGGGTTTGCGCCCACCAGCGATGCGCAAAGCGAAGCGACCCTGGCCGCGGTATGGGCCTCGGGCGTGCGCTATTTCGATACCTCGCCGTGGTACGGCCTGGGCCTGTCCGAGCGTCATACCGGCCACCATCTGCACAATCACGCTGCAGGCGACTACGTGCTGTCGACCAAGGTCGGGCGCCTGCTGACCGCTACCGACAAACCGCCGAAGACGATGTGGCAGCAGCCGTCGCCCTTCGACTATCGCTACGACTACAGCGCCTCCGGCGTGCGTCGCTCGATCGAAGACAGCCTGCAGCGCCTGGGCGTGTCGCAGATCGATATCGCCTACATCCACGACCTGTCGCCGGAGAACGAGAAAGATCTGGGCATGCCGTGGGAACAGCGCTTTGCCGAAGCGGTGAAAGGCGCGATGCCCGAGCTGACCAAGATGCGCAAGGAGGGCCTGATCAAGGCCTGGGGCTTTGGCGTCAATCGCCCCGAGCCGGCCCTGCGTGCGATCGAGGAGGCCGATCCGGACATCTTCCTGCTGGCCTGCCAGTATTCGTTGCTCGACCACGCGCAGGCGCTGCACGACACCTTCCCGAAGATCGCAAAGCACGGCGCGTCGGTGGTGGTCGGTGCGCCGTTGTTGGCGGGCTATCTGGCCGGCCGCGAGCGGTATCTCTACGACGGCACCGTGCCGGAATGGGCACCGGCCAAGCGCCAGAAGGCGCTGGCCATCTGCGAGCGCCACGGCGTGGATCTGCGCACGGTGTCGCTGCAATTTGCCGCCGCGCCGAAGGTGGTGTCCGCGGTGATTCCGGGGGCGCGCACGCCCGAGCAGGCGCATGCGAATGCGGCCTCGATGCGCGTGGCGATTCCGGCAGCGGTGTGGGAAGAGCTCAAGCGCGAGCAGGTGATCGAAGCGGATGCGCCAGTGCCTGTCGTGAGCTGATGCAGCTAGGAGCGACCAATAAAAACCTGGCGAGCGAGTGCTTGTCAGTGAGTGCAGGGTCGACTGCGCGGTCCCTTCACCGCTCGCGGGACACGCCGTGAACCCATCCCCGGGGGCGCGGTGGCGGCATCCAAGCCGCCACACGTTCCCGCAATTGGTGAGGACACCGCACCAGACAGTTTGCTGGTTGCTTTATTACAGACCGTGCTACCGACCCTCTCGCCTGGTCCTTGCCCGCCCATCGTCGCGGGACCTTGAGCGGCATGGATGCCGCGCCAGAGCCTACAGGGATGTACCTGCGGCGTGTCCCGCGATGGTGGGCGGGCAAGGGCCCTGCAGCAAACTCGCAGCGTCGAGATCGCGGTGCCCTCACCGCTCCAGACAGTGTGCTGATTGTTTTATTGAAAGCCCTGCGTGCCAATCATCTCGACAGGTCCTGCCTGCCGCTGTCGCGGGACCTTACGCGGCATGGATGCCGCTACAAGGACGTCCTTGTAGCGTGTCTCGCGATGGTGGGCGGGCAAGGGCCCTGCAGCCAGGCAGCACATCAGCCGGCCTGCAATTGACTGGCGTCAAGTAGGTTTGTTAGCCGCTCTAGTTGATCAGATGAAATGACGCATCACGGAATCAACAGCGGCCGCAACGCAGGTACGTGCTTTGCCAACTCGTCGGCAACAATCGCCGCGAACAGATCCGCGCCGTCCGCACCAAGATGGGTGTAGTCGAACGCCAGCTTGGCCTGGCCCATCGGCTCGGCGTTGGCATTGTCCTGCGCGCTGGCGGAGACGCTGCCCGCTGCCGCAATCTTTGACGGCGGCGGCGCATGCAATGCCTGCACCGGCGTCTTGCCAATCGTGGTGCCCGATTGCGCGGCAAGCACTTGCGTGGGCTCGGCAGGCCGCTGCGCCAGCCGCATCGCCAACACCGGGCCCATGCCCTGCACCAGCGCACGACTGCGCGCATGCAGATCGATCAACGGCACCTGCAATTCCTGCGCAACCTTGCGCGTGGCCTCCGCCCACGGGCCCAGGTCATCCACTAATTGGCCGCGCGCGAACTGCCGCCGCGTCAATGGCGTGACCAGCACCGGAATCGCACCGGCGGCGCGCGCCTCAGCCACATACCGGCGCAGGTTGGCGGGGAATTCGGTCGTCAGGTCGGTGGAACGCCCCGGTTTGCCGGGTTGGTCGTTGTGACCGAACTGGATCAGCACATAGACCTGTCGATAACGGCCGCTGCGCAGCTCGTGCAGCGCGATCTCCCACGACCCTTCGGCACGGTAGTTGGAGGTGCTGCGGCCACCGCGCGCCAGATTGAGGCAGCTCAGGAACGAGGTCACATGCTGTGCGCAGAAACTCGGCCCCCAGCCACCTTGCACGGCAGTGGTGGAATCGCCGACCAGCACGATCTTGCTGGCGGCAAGCTGCGTGCCGGTCGCGGGCACACCAGAAGCCGGCACGGGTGCAGGCGGCGCCTCAACGGCGTGTGCAGCAGGTGTAGCGGTTGCTGCCAGCAGGACCAGCGGTACGAGAGACGGGAAGCGCATGAGTCACCAGAGACGAAGAAGCGATCAAGGAACGGATGTCAGTCGGAAGACGAACGGAAGACGAAAGGCAGGCAGACCCCGAAATCGAGTTGGAAGACCAAAGGCAGTCAGAAAGCCCCAAGCACGATCACCGGGGGCCACGCCTTGATCGGCGCCACCCTGTAGCGGCAAAACCCTGCCGCTGCAGACAGCCATCAGCCCGCGCGAGGTCGCGCTCCACCACGCAAGCGCTCAAAACGTGCCGCGTTGAATGAAAGGCGCTTGCTGGTACAGCTTGCGCTCGCCACCGCGCGGGTCGTGCTCCAGCCGGCTCGGTATATCGAACAGCAGCGTCTCGCGGCGTTGCAGCGAATACGGCGTCCAATGCGGCAGGCTGCGATGATTCGGGTTGCCGCTGCGCGCGAACGCCAGCAGTGCCTGGCTCATCTGCGCGGCCATGCGCTGCGCATCGGCACCGTCGCCGGTGCGCGCGCCGGGCTGCGCAATGGTGTCGAAGACCAGCGGAATATCCAGCGTGTGGAAGGCGCCGAACTTGCCGCCATCCAGCGGCGAGCCCCAGTCCAGCTGATACACCCAGGTCGGTGCGCCCTGGCGCGCACGCGCTTCGGCCTCTTCGACCGCGCCGCGCCACGAGCGGCCGGCGGTGGTCGCCGCAAAGAACACGTCCGAGGGCGAGTACTGCGGATACAGCCGGCGATATTCGGCAATCACCACCTGCGGCAACAGGTCGACGTATTGCTGGCTTTCCAGCCTGGCCGGCAGCTCGTCCCAGCTCAACGCGAAGTTCTTGGCGTCGTTGCCCAGAAACGCGCGCGTCTCGTCGCGGGTATTGCCGATCACCATGGGAATGCGGGCCGATTGCAGTGGCGCAGTCGGCCAGAACGGGTGCACCGGCACATTGCGCGCATCCAGCGCCGGGCCGAAATACAACGCGCTGTTTTCCACCCGCGAGGGGTCGCGCAGCTGCGCGGCAGCCAGCAGCTGCGCCACCGGTAGCGTGCGGATCCGCGCAAGCTCGCCTGGCGCAAGTTTCAGCGCATCCAGCAGCAATTGCGCGCGCTGGGTGGCCGCGCGTGGCCCTGCCACGGTGACCTGTTGCCCGCTCATGGTCCAGGCGCGATGGAACAGGCCGCGCGCGGCCGGCATCGCCATCAGCGTGGCGATCTTGGCGCCGCCACCGGACTGGCCGAACACGGTGACGTTGCCGGCATCGCCGCCGAATTCGCCCGCGTGCTGGCGCACCCACTGCAGCGCCTGGATCAGGTCCAGCTGACCGGCATTGCCGGAGTCGGCAAAGCCGGCATCGCCCAGCTGCGCCAGCGACAGGTAGCCGAACAGATTGAGCCGGTGATTGACGGTGACCACCACCACGTCGCCGCGCTTGCACAGGCGCACCCCGTCGTACAGCGGGTCGCTGCCGGAGCCGGTGGTGTAGCCGCCGCCGTGGATATAGAACAGGATCGGCCGCTTGCCGCCATCGCGCAGGCCGGGCGTCCACACGTTGAGAAACAGGCAGTCCTCGCTGGTGGGTTCGCTGGCCTTGAGTTGCGGTGCGGCTGCACCGTAGGCGCCGGCATCGCGCACGTCCTGCCAAGGCGTTTCCAGCACAGGTGCCTGAAAGCGCCGCGCAGCGGTGTCGCCGCCGTACGGGATGCCCTTGAACACGCAGATGTCCTGGTCGCGATAGCCGCGCAGCGCGCCGCCACGCACGCGTGCCAGCGGCGCGCTGTCATCGCATGGCGGCGGTGCGGCCGCGCCGGCGACGCCGGGCAGCGCTGCTGCGGCAGTGGCAAGCAACCCGCCACGCAGCAGTGTGCGTCGGCGCGTGTCGGGCGTGGACGGCGCTGTCATCGCGCCACGTCCTGCGCAGGGATCACTGCCGGTGTCTGTGTCTGTGAAGATGCAGGCGTCTGCACCCTGGTGACATGCGCGATCCAGGCCTGCGCCAGCTGCGGCCATGCGGCCACGGTCAGGCCGGTGCCGCTGGCGGTGCCGAAGCCATGGCCGCCCTGCGGGAAGACATGCAGCTCGCTCGCCACGCCGGCGCGCAGCAGCGCCTCGTGCATCAGCAGGCTGTTGCGCACCGGCACCACGGTGTCGTCCTGTGCATGCAGCAGGAAACTGGGCGGCGTGCGGGCATCCACATGCAGTTGCGGCGAATACGCGCGCACCTGCGCCGCGTCTGGATTGCTGCCGAGCAGGCGCTCACGCGAGCCCGGGTGTGCGTTGGCGCTGTCCATGTCGATGACCGGGTAGATCAGCAGTTCAAAATCCGGCCGCGCGCCCAGCGCATCGGCCGCGTCCTGGGCCGGGTACACCTGCGCGGCGTAGCGCGTGCCCAGGCTGGCGGCGACATGGCCGCCGGCCGAAAAGCCCATCACCCCGACCCGTTGCGCATCGATGCCGTAGCGAGCGGCATTGGCGCGGATCAGCCGCAGCGCACGCTGTGCATCGGCCAGCGGCACGTCGGCGCCGTTCCGGTGGCCTTCGCCGGGCAGCCGGTAGCGCAGCACGAACAGGGTGATACCGGCCTGGTCGACGAAGCTCGGCACCAGCGCGCTGCCTTCGTTGTCGAGCACGATGCGCTGGTAGCCGCCGCCGGGGGTGACCAGCAGGGCGGTGCCGTTCGGCTGCCGGGGCCGGTAGACCACCAGATACGGCGTGCTGATCTGCTGGATATAGCGATCGGGCAGCCCAGGGTCGCTGCTGCGTTGGACGATGCGTTGCGGCTGCTGCAGCGCCTTGTCACCCGGTGCCAGCCCCTTGGGCCACAGCGGGATCCGGCTGGCCTGCTCGGCTGCGGTCTCGGCGCCGGGTGCCTCGGCGGCCAGCACCGGCCCTGCCAGCAGCAAACCCATCACCCCCACCGTCATGCACCGGCGCATGAGGCTCGAAAACGCGGCAAACACGCGCGTCTGGCTTGTCTGTTCCATCCACCCCTCCCAGGGTTGCTTCGTTCCTGCGGCCACTTTGCCGCACTGCACATTGCCAATGACACCGGTTTACCATATACAGCACACCGTGCCACTGTCGATTGGCAGTGCAACAAAAACACCTATCAGGGAGACACCCTTGAGCAACGACGCCGCCACCCCGCCATCGTCCACATCCTCGCTGTCGCAGATCGCGCAGCGCTTTGTGGAGGCACGCCGTGCAGGGGCATCGCTGCCCGACTTTCCCGGGCAAATCCCTGACGATCTGGTCACTGCCTACCAGGTGCAGGATATCGCCATCAGCCAGTGGGACGACCGGGTGGTTGGCTGGAAGGTGGGCTATATCGCCGCCGAGCGCCGCGACCATTCCGGCGACGAGCGCCTGCTCGGCCCGATCTTCTCGCACAAGCTCTGGAATGCTACCGGTGGAACAACCGAGTTCCCGATCTACGCGGGCGGCTTTGGCGCGGTCGAGGCCGAGTACGTGCTGCGCCTGGACGCGGACGCGCCGGCCGAGCAGACCCACTTCACCCCGGAGGAGGCGGCGCAGCTGCCGGCCACCTTGTTCATCGGCGTGGAGATCGCCAGCAGCCCGCTGGCCACCATCAACAAGCTGGGCCCGCGCGTGGTGATCTCCGACTTCGGCAACAACAACGGCCTGATCCTGGGCCCGGAAGTGACCGACTGGCTGGCGCGCGACGAATCTGCACTGACCGCCGAAACCCTGATCGACGACCAGCTGGTCGGCACCGGCGGGGCCACCACGTTGCCGGGCGGGCTGCGCGCCGCCTACGCATTTGCGCTCGGCCGTTCGGCCCAGCGCGGGCGTCCGCTCAAGCGCGGTGATCTCATCGCCACGGGCAATGCCACCGGTATCCATGACATCGAAGTGGGACAGCATGCCCTGATTCGCTTCGCCGGCATCGGCGACATTTCCTGTACGGCTGTGTCCGCCAAGTAACGCCGGACCCAGTGACCAGACGCTTGGGAGGGCGCCAATGATCACACGCAGACATTTCCTCGGTGCCGGGCTCGGCGCCGCCGCGGCCGGCCCCTGGCTGGGCGCCGGCGCCACCACGCCGATTCCCGGCGGGCAGCTGCTCACCGCCACCGACGTGCACGTCGGCGACTACCCCACGGTGGAAGCGGTGCGCTGGTTCGGCAAGCAGCTCGAAGCGCGTACCAATGGCCGGCTCAAGCTGCGCCAGTACCACTCCGGCCAGCTCGGGCGCGAGTCGGAGGCGATCGACATGGCGCGCTTTGGTGCCATCGACATCACCCGCGTGTATTCGGGTGCGTTGAACAACACCTTTCCGCTGACCCAGGCGCTGTGCCTGCCGTACGTGTTCGACTCGGTGCCGCATCTGCGCCGCGCCATCGATGGCCATGTCGGCGACAGCGTGCTGCGCAGCTTCGAGCAGCGCGACCTGGTGGGCCTTGCCATCTACGATTCCGGCGCGCGCTGCTTCTACAACACCAAGCATCCGCTGCACCGCCCGGAAGATCTCAAGGGCCTGAAACTGCGCGTGGCCTCGTCGGACATCTTCCTCAAGCTGATGCGCATGCTGGGCGCCAACCCCACGCCGATGTCGCTGGGCGAGACGTTCTCGGCGATGGAAACGCACATGATCGACGGTGCGGAAAACAACATGCGCAGCTTCCAGTCCAGCCGGCATTTCGAAGCCGCGCATTACTGGTCGCAGAGCGAGCATTCCTACGCGCCGGACATCCTGGTGATGTCGCGGCAGAGTTTCCAGTCGCTGAGCCCGGCCGACCGCGGCCTGGTGGTGGAACTGGCACGCGCCTCGGTCCCGGTGATGCGCAATCTGTGGGATGCCTCCGAGACCATCGCGCGCAAGCAGGTGATCGACTACGGCGTGAAGCTCAACCAGGTCGACATGCCGGCGTTCCGCGCCGCCGCCGCGCCGCTGCTGGCCGAATACCGCAAGCAGCCCGAGATCGAAGCGCTGTACCGCCGCATCCGCGATTTTGCATAGAGGTGACCCGATGACCGAACCCGAGACCGTCGCCGTCCCGGTCGCGCCGTTGCAGCGCGCGCTGGACCGCGTTTCCGATACCGCCGTTGGCGTGGCCTCCATCGCGCTGCTGGGCCTGGTGGTCGTGCAGGGCTGGCAGGTGTTCACCCGCTACGTGCTCAACGACTCGCCCAGCTGGACCGAGCCGGTGACGTTGCTGTTGCTGAGCACCGCGCTGAGCCTGGGCGCGGCCGCCGGCGTGCATACCAACCGCCACTTCGGCTTCTACCTGCTGGGCGAACACGTGCCACCGCTGGTGCGCCGCGTGTTCGACCTGATCCGCCCGTTGATGATCATTGCCATCGGCGCGGTGCTGGCGTGGTGGAGTGCGGCGCTGCTGCTCGATGGCCTGGACATCAAGATGGCCGGCGCGCAGATGCCGCAGAGCATCAACTACCTGCCGCTGTCGATCGGCGGCGCGCTGATGGTGCTCTTTGCCTTGTACAAGCTGTGGCGTGTGCTGCGCCCGATCCAGGCCGGAGGAGTGCGCTGATGGGCATCGCCATGTTGTTGGGAACCTTCGTGGTGCTGCTGCTGATCGGCGTGCCGGTGGCCTACGCCTTGGGCGCGGCCGCACTGGCCACGCTGCTGTATCTGGACCTGCCCACGGTGGTGCTGGTGCAGCAGATTTCCGCCGGCAGCGGCTCGGCGTCGTTGATCGCCATTCCGCTGTTCATCTTCGCCGGCGAGTTGATGTTGCGTGGTGGTATTTCCGAGCGCCTGATCGCGCTGGCCTCGTCGCTGGTGGGGCGGGTGCGTGGTGGCCTGGGCCAGGTCAGCGTACTGTCGTCGCTGTTCTTCGGCGGTGTGTCCGGCTCGGCGATTGCCGACGTCTCGGCGGTCGGCGGCACCATGATTCCGCAGATGATCAAGCGCGGGTACGACCGCGATTACGCGGTCAACGTGAGCATGACCGCCGCGCTGGTGGCCTTGCTGGTACCGCCCTCGCATAACCTGATTTTGTTCTCGGCCGCGGCCGGTGGCGGGCTGTCGATCGCCGACCTGTTCGCCGCCGGTATCTTCCCCGCGCTGCTGATGACCGCAGCAATGATGGTCACCGGCTATGCGGTGGCCCGCCATCGCGGCTACGGCACCGAGCCGTTCCCGGGCTGGCGCGCGGTGGCGCTGCGGCTGATCGGCGCGTTGCCGGGCCTGGGCCTGGTCGCGTTGATCTTCATCGGCATCCGCGCCGGCATCTTCACCGCGGTGGAGAGTGCGGCGATCGCGGTGGTGTACGCCTTGATCGTCACCGCGTTGCTGTATCGCCAGCTGCGGTGGGCCGAGTTCTTCGCCGCCGTCACGCATGCGGCGCGCACCACCGGCGTGATCCTGTTCGTGATCGCCACTGCGGCGGTGTTCGGCTGGCTGCTGGCCTACCTGCAGGTGCCGGCGGCGGCGGTGAAGTTCCTGCAGGCCATCGCCGACAGCAAGAACACCGTGCTGCTGATGATCGTGGTGATGCTGTTGCTGCTGGGCATGTTCATGGACCTGGCACCGAAGATCCTGATCTGCACGCCGATCTTCCTGCCGGTGGTCAAGGCCTACGGCATCGACCCGGTCCACTTCGGTCTGGTGATGGTGCTGGCCGGCGGCATCGGGCTGATCACCCCGCCGATCGGCTCGGTGCTGTTCATCGGCACCTCGATCGGGCAGATCACCATCGCCCAGAGCATGCGCACGATCTGGCCGTTCTGGCTGGCGGCCTTGTGCGTGCTGTTGATCGTGGCGTTCTTCCCCGAACTGTCGCTGTGGTTGCCACGCGCATTGCGCGCGTAACGCCATGACGCGCTAAGCGATCGGGTGCCTGGTGGATGGGCGTGATCGATGCGGCAGTTGATGCCGCATCGATGCCCACCTGCCGGGCGCGTGCGACGCCTTGCCGAGCGTGCAGGACGTTGCTGCCGGCGGGAGGGTTCCGCCTCATCCGGTTAACCGGTGGCATTGCCCACCGGTTGCCGCCAAGCCCCGGGATCGGGGACAGGAGAGAGCATGCGTACAGGTATCACTTCATCCCGATGGCGTTGGCTGCTGGCCAGCGGCCTGCTGCTGTGCGCCGGGCTCGGTGCCGCGGCCGACTGGAAGCGCGGCATCGAGCATCAGCGCGTCGCCGACCAGGGCAACGGCACCTTCCTCAACCCGGTGCTGGCAGGCGACCACCCCGACCCGTCGGTGCTCAAGGACGGGCAGGACTACTACCTCACGCTGTCCTCCTTCGATGCCTATCCGGGCCTGCCGATCTGGCATTCGCGCGACCTGGTCAACTGGCAGCCGCTGGGCCACGCCATCACCCAGAACGTCGGTGCGATCTGGGCGCCGGACCTGATCAAGCACGGCAAGCGCTATTACATCTACTTCCCGGCGCGCCGCGGCGACCAGGGCGAGCGCAGCAACTTCGTGGTCTGGGCCGACGACATCAACGGCCCGTGGAGCAAGCCGATCGACATCGGCCTGGGCAAGTACATCGACCCCGGCCATGCGGTGGGCGAAGACGGCAAGCGCTACCTGTTCCTGAGTGGCGGCGATTACGTGCAGCTGTCCGACGACGGCCTGAAGGTGGTCGGCACCCCGAAGCACGTCTACGACGGCTGGAAATATCCGGAAAGCTGGGACGTGGAAGGCTACGCGCAGGAAGGCCCCAAGATCACCCGCCACAACGGCTGGTACTACATGACCACCGCCGTGGGCGGCACCGCCGGCCCGCCGACCGGGCACATGGTGATCACCGCGCGTTCGCGCTCGATCCACGGCCCCTGGCAGAACGCGCCCAACAATCCGATCACCCGCACCAGGAGCGCCGACGAGCCGTGGTGGTCGCGTGGCCACGCCACCCTGGTGGAAGGCACCGACAAACGCTGGTGGATGCTCTACCACGGCTACGAACACGGCTACTGGACCCTGGGCCGGCAGGCACTGCTCGACCCGATCGAGTGGACCCCGGATGGCTGGTTCGTCGCCAAGGGCGGCGACCTGGGCACGCCGTTGAAAAAGCCCAGCGGGCAGGCCCTGCCGCATGGGCTGGCGTTGTCGGACGACTTCCGCGCCAGCACGCTGGGCCCGCAGTGGTCCTTCTTCAACCCGGCCGCCGACGAGGCCAAGCGGCTGCAGGTGGGCAACGGCGTGCTGCGCCTGCAGGGCAAGGGCAGCGCCCCGCGCGATGCCTCGCCGCTGACCGTGATCGCCACCGACCAGGCCTACCAGTTCGAAGTGCAGATGACCGTGGCACCGGGCGGGCAGGGCGGGGCGCTGCTGTTCTACAGCGACAAGCTCTACGCCGGCGTCGGCAGCAATGGCGAGCAGTTCGTCATGCACCGCTACGGCGAGGAGCGCCCGGCCAAGCTGGCGCCCAGCAGCACCGGCGGCAGCGTGTGGCTGCGCGTCACCAACAACCGCCACATCGTCACCATCCACAGCAGCACCGACGGCACCACCTGGACCAAGTACCCGGTGCAGATGGAAGTGTCCGGCTACCACCACAACGTGGCCGGCAAGTTCCTGGCCCTGAAACCGGCGCTGTATGCCGCCGGGCAGGGCCAGGTGGAGTTCCGCAACTTCCGCTACCGCGCCCTGGACTGACCGTTCTGCATTGGCGGGCATGTCGCGGCGCACCGGGCCGCGGCGCGTCCGGTGCTGCGGATGCGGGACATCGGCAAGCCTGCGACGGCTTGCCGACCCGCTGGCCGGTAGAATCCATTCAACTCGAACGGTTGACCGCTATGCCCGCCCGCAAGATGCCCGAAGAGGGAATGCCTGGCCTGCCGAAGGGCAAGGTAGCCACGATCAACGACATCGCCCGGATGTCCGGGGTCTCCAAGAAGACCGTCTCGCGGATCATCAACAACTCGCCGCTGGTGCGGCAGGACACCCGCGAGAAGGTCGAGGCGCTGATGCGCGAGGTCGGCTACGCGCCGGACCCGCTGGCGCGCGGGCTGGCGTTCCGGCGCTCGTTCCTGATCGGCATGGTCTACGACAACCCCACCGCGCAATACATCGTGGACATGCAGTACGGCGCGCTGGACGCGCTGCGCGGCTCCAGCTTCGAGCTGGTGGTGCACCCCTGCGACAGCCGCAGCCCCGGCTACATCGAAGGCGTGCGCCGCTTCGCCCAGGCGCAGAAGCTGCACGGCGTGATCCTGGTGCCGCGCGCCTCCGAGGACCAGGCGCTGGCCGACATGCTGGCCGAGATCGGCTGCCGCTACACCCGCATCGCCTCGGTCGCGCTGGACACCACCTCGCAGACGGTGATCACCCACGACCGCGACGGTGCCGCCGAGGCGGCCGATTACCTGCTCTCGCTCGGCCACCGCGACATCGCCCTGGTCACCGGCCCCAGCGCCTACCGGTCCTCGATCGAGCGCACCTCCGGCTTTGCCGATGCGCTGACCCGGCGCGGCATCGAATTGCCACCCGAGCGCATCGTCGAAGCCGGCTACACCTTCGAATCGGGCGTGGCCGCGGCCGAAAAGCTGCTCCTGGGCAAGAAACGCCCCACCGCCATCTTCACCGGTAACGACGAAATGGCCGCCGGTATCTACAAGGTGGCGCTGCGCGCCGGCATCAGCATCCCGCGCCAGCTGTCGGTGATCGGCTACGACGACAGCTCGCTGGCCTCCCGGCTGTGGCCGCCGCTGACCTCGGTGCGCCGCCACACCCGCGACACCGGCCGCACCGCCGCGGCGATGCTGATCCAGCCCGACAATGCCCCCCAGCTGCCCACCGCCAGCGTGCGCCCGCACCTGATCGTGCGCGACTCCTGCCAACCGCCGGAAGATTGAGCGCCGCGCCATGCCGTGCCGGAAGATTTGAGGGCCGCGCGTCGCGCCCACGCGGTGCTGGCTTCCGCTCCACCTTGCAGGACAGTGCGCCCGTCGAGGTGAGAACAGCTGGCGCGTTCGGCCAACGGCTGCCCCCATCCGCCCTTCGGGCACCTTCCCCCGCAGGCGGGGGAAGGCAGTCCGCCAATCGCTGCCGTGAAACCCCTCTCCCACCCGCGGGAGAGGGGTTGGGGTGAGGGCAAGGCGCAGACAGCCATCTAAGCGCAACGTAGGCATGCGCCAGAAACGCGACAGGACACCCCCGCCGTTCAAGCCGCACACCCGACACGCCGCTCCACCCTGCAGGGCGTTGTGACCGTCAGGGTGAGAACAACTGGCGCGTTCGGCCAACGGCTGCCCCCATCCGCCCTTCGGGCACCTTCCCCCGCAGGCGGGGGAAGGCAGTCCGCCAATCGCTGCCGTGAAGCCCTCTCCCGCCTGCGGGAGCGGGGTTGGGGTGAGGTCAGGGCGGCAGGCAGCCATCTAAGCGCAACGTAGGCATGCGCCAGAAACGCGCCAGAACAACCCCTCACCGTTCAAGCCGCACCCCCGACACGCCGCTCCACCCTGCAGGGCGTCGTGACCATCAGGGTGAGAACGACTGGCGCGTTCGGCCAACGGCTTGCCCCCATCCGCCCTTCGGGCACCTTCCCCCGCAGGCGGGCGGGGGAAGGCAGTCCGCCGATCGCTGCCGTGAAGCCCCTCTCCCGCCAGCGGGAGAGGGGTTGGGGTGAGGGGGGCCGCCGCACCGTCGAATCCCCATCGTGCACTGCGCAATGACACCGGTTAACCAGTGCCGGTAGAATGGCCGGGTGCAAGCCAATCCCCCCGCGCTTGGCACCGGAGATCGCGCATGTCCCTGTACTGCAAGACCCACTACGCCACCCATCCCGACGCCATCAAGGGCGCCAGCAACGACGACCTGCGCGAGCTCTATCTGCTCGATGGCCTGTTCGTCGACGATGCGGTCACGCTGAAGTACACCCACTACGAGCGCTTCGTGCTCGGTGGCGCGGCGCCGCTCGGCACCGCGTTGGAACTGCCCAGGCAGACCGAGCCGGCCTCCGCCGCCGGTCATGCCTTCCTGGAGCGCCGCGAGCTGGGCGTGATCAACGTCGGCGCGGGCACCGGCACCGTGACCGTGGACGGCACCGCCTACACGCTTGGCCCCAAGGATGGGCTGTACGTGGCAATGGGCAGTACCGATGTCAGCTTCGCTTCGGACGACGCCGCCAACCCGGCCAAGTTCTATCTGGCCTCGACGCCGGCGCATGCGCGCTTCGAGACCAGGCAGCTCTCGATCAAGGATGCCGTGGCCCTGGACCGCGGCGCGCTGGAAACCAGCAACGAGCGCACCATCTACCAATACATCGTGCCGGCCACCTGCCAGTCCTCGCAGCTGCTGCTGGGCCTGACCGTGCTCAAGCCGGGCAGCGTCTGGAACACCATGCCGCCGCATCTGCACGACCGCCGCAGCGAGGTGTATTTCTACTTCGATCTCGGCGCCAACGACCGCGTCTATCACTTCATGGGCGAGCCCGAGGCGCAGCGCCACATCGTGATCCAGAACAACGAAGCGGTGGTGTCGCCGCCGTGGTCCATCCACATGGGCGCCGGCACCAGCAATTACGCCTTCATCTGGGCGATGGGCGGCGAAAACCTGGATTACACCGACATGCACGTGCTGGACATCTGCCAGCTCAAGTAAGGCCCGGCGTGCAGGCCGTCATACAGGCAACGCCATCACCGCGTCGATGCGATGGCGGCATCAACGCGACAGACCCACCCAAGCCATCGGCCGCGCAGCGCGCGCTCGCATGCACCCATCCAACGTGGCACATCCAGCAGGAGCGATAAGGTAATGAGCAATCCGTTCAGTCTCGAAGGCAAGGTCGCACTGGTCACCGGTGCCAACACGGGCCTGGGCCAGGGCATCGCGCTGGCACTGGCACAGGCCGGCGCCGACATCGCCGCCGCCGGCATCCAGGCGCCGACCGAGACCGAAGCACTGGTCAAGGGCCTGGGCCGCCGCTTCATCGCCATCCAGGCCAACCTGATCAGCGTCGAGCCGGTCGAGCGCATCCTCAAGGAAACGCTGGACGGCCTGGGTCGCCTGGACATCCTGGTCAACAACGCCGGCCTGATCCGCCGCACCGACGCGGTGGATTTCAGCGAGCAGGACTGGGACGACGTGATGAACGTCAACCTCAAGTCGGCGTTTTTCATGGCGCAGGCCGCCGGCCGCCATTTCATCGCCCAGGGCAGCGGCAAGATCATCAACATCGCCTCGATGCTGTCGTTCCAGGGCGGCATCCGCGTGCCGTCCTACACCGCCAGCAAGTCCGGTATCGCCGGCATCACCCGCCTGCTGGCCAACGAATGGGCCAGCAAGGGCGTGACCACCAATGCCATCGCGCCCGGCTACATGGCCACCGACAACACCGCCCAGCTGCGTGCCGACCAGGACCGCAACAAGGCCATCCTGGACCGCATCCCGGCCGCGCGCTGGGGCGTGCCGGCCGACCTCGGCGGCACCGCGGTGTTCCTGGCCAGCAGCGCCTCGGACTACGTCAACGGCGCCATCATTCCGGTCGACGGCGGCTGGCTGGCACGCTGAGGAAAATGCGCTTTCCTTCAGGCATTGCGTCATTCCTTCTCCCTCCGGGAGAAGGTGCCCGCAGGGCGGATGAGGGCCGGCAGGCACGTACATCGACCAGAGGCGCGCTGCAGGCCCCGTAACGTTTCGTCCGTTGTCGGTCAGCGTCTTGATCCTTCCCTGACAAGCACTGGAAAGCGGATCAAGACAGCACCCAAGCGCACACACCAGCCACATTCCACATCCACATTCGAAACAACGTCCCAAACCCAATCGGAGCATTCCCATGAAAATCGCACTCATGAACGAGTTCAGTCAGGCCGGCAAGAACCCGGTGATCCTGCAACAGCTCAACGAGGTCGCCGGCGAGCAGGGCCACACCGTCTTCAACGTCGGCATGGACGGTGACAACGACCATCGCCTGACCTACATCCACCTGGGCATCGTCGCCAGCCTGCTGCTGAACTCCAAGGCCGTGGACTTCGTCGTCGCCGGCTGCGGTACCGGCCAGGGCGCGATGATGTCGCTCAATGCGCATCCGGGCGTGTTCTGCGGCTACTGCATCGAGCCGACCGACGCCTACCTGTTCGCCCAGGTCAACAACGGCAACGCGTTGTCGCTGGCATTCGCCAAGGGCTATGGCTGGGGCGCGGAAATCAACGTGCGCTACATCTTCGAAAAGGCCTTCAGCGGCGAGCGTGGCCTGGGCTACCCGGCCGAGCGTCGCGAATCGCAGGCCGCCAATGCCGGCATCCTGACCCAGGTCAAGCAGGCCACCGCCAAGTCCTACCTGGACGGCCTGCGCGCCATCGACCCGGAGCTGATCAAGCAGGCCGTGGGCGGCGAGCGTTTCCAGCAGTGCTTCTTCGACAATGCGCAGGACGCCGAGATCCGCGCCTTCGTCGCCGGCGTGCTGGGCAAGCCCGAAGCCACTGCAGCAGCTGCGTAATGGGCCACTGCGTTTTAGCCCCTCTCCCGCCGGGAGAGGGGTTGGGGTGAGGGTAAGGCGGCAGACAGCTGGCCTGAACGGGGAGGCTTGAAAGGCTTGAGACGACAGTATGGCCGTCCAACATTTCCTGTGCCGCCGCATCCTCATCCGCCCTTCGGGCACCTTCTCCCGATGGGAGAAGGAACAGCGTCGCGCACTTAGCATTTTTTACCGGAGCCCACCATGCGTCTGTTGCTGTTCGCATTGCTGCTGCTCTGCGCAAATAATGCCCGTGCCGACCCACATCGCATCTTCATCGCCGGTGATTCCACCGCTGCCGAATACGGTGCAGAGCGCGCGCCGCAAGCCGGCTGGGGCCAGGTGTTGCAGGAGTGGTTCGACCCGGCGCAGTGGCAGGTGCGCAACCATGCCAAGGGCGGCCGCAGCACCCGCAGTTTCATCGCCGAAGGGCGCCTGGACGCCATCGCCAAGGACCTCCGTGCCGGCGACATCCTGCTGATCCAGTTCGGCCACAACGACGCCAAACGCGAAGACCCCACGCGCTACACCGATCCGGCCACCGACTACGCGCAGTTCCTGCGCCGCTACATCGCCACCGCGCGCGACAAGGGCGCCACGCCGATCCTGATCACCCCCGCAGCCCGCCTGCTCTACGACTTCGGCGCGCTGCTCGACACCCATGGCCGCTACACCCTGGCCATGCAGCACGTTGCCGCGCAGGAACACGTCGGCCTGATCGATCTCAACGCCAGTTCCAGCGCCTGGATCCGTGCCCTCGGCGAACAGGCGGCCAGACCCTATTTCCTGTTCGTTCCCGAACAGGGCAAGGCCGATGGCACCCATTTCAGCCGCGCTGGCGCCACGGCCGTGGCGTGCCTGGTCGTGCAGGGCTGGGTGCAGCTGCAACCCGGTCTCGCAGCACCGCTGCGCCGCGATGCCGACTGCGGCGCTGCCGCGGACACCGCTGCCCAACGCGCGGCGCAGGCGCATCCCTCGCTGGTGGTACACGAACGCGACCTGGCACGCCCACAACCCGGCCCGCACGGCGGCGCCGGCCCCACCACGGCGTATCCGTTCTTCGCCGATGCGCCCGACCTGAAATTCGTGCTGCGCAAGCGCGTGCTGCACAAAGGCGCCGGCATCGGCCTGCACCTGCACGACAAGGACGAGATCTACTACATCGTCAGCGGCCGTGGGCTGTATGCGCTGGATGGCAGGCAATACGCAGTCACTGCAGGCGATGCGCTGCTGACACGGCCGGGAAGTACGCACGCCTTGCAGCAGGCCGGCGAGGAAGATCTGGTGATTTTGCTGACGTATCTAGACGGAAAGTAAAAACGAATTTAGGGGGGCGTCAATAGCTAACTAATTGCCGGAAATTCAAAGGTGTAAAACTATAGGGTTGTGTTACTTAAGGAGATGGGTTATGGATATTGTTGCGGTTATTAACTATAAAGGCGGAGTTGGTAAAACGACCGTCACGTCTAACTTGGCGGCCGAGTTGGCTCATTTGGGCAATAAAGTACTGTTGATTGACACTGATGCTCAGGCTAGTCTGACTTTTTCTTTTGTTACGCCTGATGATTGGAATGATGACTACAAGTCGGATAAAACAATCAAGTCATGGTTTGATGCTGTTAGTTCAGGATCAGAGCCTCCCCCACTTGAGTCATTTGTAATAACCCCTTCAGTGGTTAATTCAAAGGTGGGTAGCAATGGAGGAAAAATAGATTTGATATGTTCACATCTGGGGCTTATTAATGTTGATCTTGAGTTGGCCACACTGCTGGGTGGCGTCAATATTCAGCAGACTAAGAGAAACTACATTAAAGTTCATGGAAAGCTGCGAGAGGCCATTCACCGGTTGGCAGAGACGTCCGATTACGATATTGTTTTAATAGATTGCCCGCCTAACTTCAATATTGTAACAAAGAACGCGATTGTAGCAGCGCAGAAGATATTAATCCCCGCAAAGCCGGATTATCTTTCTACCCTAGGTATCGACTATCTTAGTAAAAGCGTAAAAGATTTGGTTCGAGAATTTAATGAGTATGCACAGTTAGATGGAGACGTTGATGAGATCTCTCCCGAAATAATGGGCGTTGTTTTTACTATGATCCAGATCAAGAATGGGCAGCCAATCTCTGCTCAGAGACAGTTTATATCGCAGACAAACAGACTTGGGGTAAAGACTTTCAAGGCATATTTGAGGGAAAATAAAACAATTTTTGCTGATGCTCCTCAGAATCTATTGCCCGTTGTTTTAAATAATTATCCCGCTGGTACACACGCCGATGTCGTGAATGAGCTAGAGGATTTTGTAGAGGAATTTGTTTCAGAAGTTTCACTGGGTGATTTATGACAAAAAAAGATTTTAGTGGTTACCCGGCATTTCATAAATTAATGGCGGCTTTGGCTGCAATGTCCGAAGATGAATTCGGCCGTCTTAATGATCCTTCTTACAACCTGGAAATTCGTTTGGTGCGAAGGAAGGTAAAAGATGATGTGTTTTTCGAAATATCAGAAGACGAAGAAATGTTATTTAGTTCAGTTAAAATGTTAATTTCTTTCTCTTCACGAAAGGAGGCTCAGGATTTTTTAATAGAGAATTTTCCGAATAAAAAAAATCTTGAAGCGATAGCAAGGAAGATTGATATCCCTATCATTAAGCAAGACAAAATTGACGATTTGCGTGACAAGATCGTTGAAGCAACGGTTGGCGCAAAGATCCGTTCGAACGCAATTCAAGGTAGCGGTACATAGCTCAGTTGTTATGTGCTTGGATGGATAGAGGATGAGCTAAGAATTCATTTAATTTGACAGTGCTGGTGGATGGAAAAAATATAATATCGCTGGGGACATATCCAGCAATCGAATGTCGAAGCTCGGAATCCAAGGCGCACAAGCGTCGATGCACGCATTTTTATTAAGTCTGCAACTGGTAGTGGGGTGTGCTCTTCAGCTTTATGGCGGGTGGTGCGTGGGGCCGTGAGGCTCGCCGACCCTTGGGCCGGTCTTCCAACCGCGCGCCGTCCGCCACCTTGTTTGGAAGCGGAGTGGCGGACTCAAGATTGCCCCGACCGGGAACGCCGTTTTCAGTTTGTCTAGTGTCGGCACGCTGACACCAATGCAGGTAGCCCACTCGGGGTGCGTCACTCTCGGGCCATGTCATAAGAATCGCCGGTGTGGAGTCGCATTTAGTCACGTGTCAATGACTTAGCAGTATCTCCGCCGCATCCCATCCGCCTCAGGCCTTGTCGACCCCATAGTGGGTCAGCCCCAGCCGGGCCAGTTCGCCACAGCGGCGGTAGTAGACCTCTTCCCAGCCATCCACGCGCTGGCGGTCGGTCTCGCTCATGGCATCGAGGATGTCTTCGATGCTGAGCAGGTTGGGGTCTTCTTCCAGGCGTTCGAATACCGTGCCCAGGCCTTCGATCGCCTGGCGCGCCTGTGCCGCGCCCATCGCGCCCAGCCCCTGCAAGGCATCGCGCCGGGTGGCGGCATCCCAGCGGTCGAAGTAGCGCGCATAGCCGCTCTCGCTCATGTCCGCATCCAGCCGTGCCAAGGCCACCAGCTCGCGCTCGCCCGGCGAGAGGGCATCCATGCGTCCGCGCAGCGCGCTCAGTTTGGTTTGCGCGCGTGCGCTGCGCCGGCGCCACAACAGCTCGGGCATGTTGAGCAACCCGTCTGCCGTGGGGGGCGCCACTGCCGGCCAGTTCACCCCGAAGCCGTCGTCGGTGAGCTGCCACTGCGCACGCTGCGGCGGCGCTGCCTTGAACAACAACCGATGCGCCTGGATCGGCTCGTCGATGCGGATGCCGTTGGCCAGGGTGAACAGCAGGCGGGTGTCGTCCAGCTCCAAACGCCGGATGCGAAGCTGCGTCAGGTCCATTGAGCGAGGGCGGTGTGGGAAGGGTCGACCATAGTCCGGCTCGGCGGTGGTGTCGAGTCGGTGCAGCCTCAGACGTCGCCGCCTGTGCTCCAGCCGTCGCCACTGCCGCGCTGCAGGACCCGATCGGTGTCCAGCACCGCGCCGGCCGGCACCTGCGCCTGCTGCGCGAGATCGGCATAGATCGGGGTGAAGTCAGGTGCGGTGGCGTCCATCAACTGCGCAAAGCTGTCGATGACGAAGTAGGTCTTCTGAAAGCTGTCGATGCGGTAGCGCGTGCGCATGATCCGTTGCAGGTCGAAGCCGATCCGGTTGGGCGCCGGCGATTCCAGCGAATGCAGCGATTCGCCCTTGGACGACACGATGCCGGCACCAAAGATGCGCAGCCCTTGCGGCGTGGCGATCAGGCCGAATTCCACCGTGTACCAATACAGGCGGGTGAGGTTCTGCAGTGCGTCCGCACCGATGCCGTGTGCCTTGACCCCGCCACGGCCATAGGCCTGCATGAAGTCGGCAAACAGCGGATTCATCAGCAGTGGCACATGCCCGAACAGGTCATGGAACAGGTCCGGTTCGGCGATGTAGTCGATCTGCTCGGGGCGGCGGATCCACCAGGTCACCGGGAAGCGCCGGTTGGCCAGATGCTCGAAGAAATCCAGCTCCGGCAGCAGGCCTTGCACGCCGACCAGGGTCCAGCCGGTGGCCGCCTGCAGCACCGCATTGAGCGCATCGAAGCGCGGAATGTGGGTCTCGCCCATGCCCATTGCATCCTGTGCCTGCAGGAATTCGTCGCAGGCGCGGTCCACCAGCAACGCGCGCTGGCGGCGATACAGGGTGCCCCAGGTGGCGTGGTCGTCGGCGCTGTAGCCCTCCCACGGCTGCTCGATCACGGCGGTGGTGTAGACCGGCACATAGCCCTTGTCGGTGAGCTGGTTTTCGACGCGTTGCGGTGCGGTGTTCATGCGGCGGCGGTTCCCGATGATCAGCGCTCACCTTAGCCCGACGGCCACGCAACGGGATTGCAAATCTTGCGTGCCCAAGTCTTTCAGGCGCAAGATTCGTGCGTTATCCACTGCTGCTGCGCAACATATGGACCAGCCAATCGCCCTGGACCGCACCGATCTGCGGCTGCTCGCGCTGCTGCAGACGCAGGGCCGCAGCAGCAACGCGGAGCTGGCGGTGCAGGTCAATCTGTCGGCCTCGGCCTGCCTGCGCCGCACCCAGCGGCTGGAGGCGGCCGGCATCATCGCCGGCTACGGCGCGCGCCTGGATGCCAGGGCGCTGGGGCTGGGGCTGCAGGCCTTCGTGCGGGTGCAGCTGGAGCAGCACGGCCAGGCCGATATCGAACATTTCGCCGCGGGCGTGCGCGGCTGGGACGAGGTGGTGGCCTGCTGGGCGCTCACCGGCGACATGGATTACCTGCTGCAGATCCAGGTGCGCGACCTGGAGCATTTCTCGCGCTTCCTGCTCGACCACCTGCTCAATGCGACCGGCGTGTCCGACGTCAATTCCAGCTTCGTGCTGCGCACGGTGAAAGCGCCGGAAGGCTTGCCGCTCTCGCATCTGGGCTGATCCGGCCGGTTGCAGGACAGTCACGCACGCACTGTGACTTGCCTCTCAAACGCAAACGATTTACATTTACGTAACATCCGGCGGCGTCCGGCATGTCTTCTCGTCGATCCGCCAGCCCGGCAGGGCCAGCCAGCTCGTCGCCCGAGTGGGACGCGCCGCGCATGCCTGCGCTTTCCTGCCCCGTGACGCCACGCGTCCCGCACCGATCGATGAGAAACCTTCCAATGCCCGCGATTTCCCCCCCTTTGGCCACGTTGTCCGCTGCCTTGCTGTGCGCGTTGGCGCTGACGCCCTGTGCTGCGCGTGCCGCCGATGCCGCCGATGCAAGCAACGCCAAGACGCTGGACCAGGTCAACGTCAACGGCGCGGTGAGCCGCGCACAGCCGGCCACCACCACGCGCCTGCCGCTGACCCTGCAGGAAACCCCGCAATCGGTGAGCGTGATCGGGCTGCAGCGGCTGGAAGAGCAATCGCTGTTCAGTATCGACGATGTGATGCGCAACGTCACCGGCGTCAACGTGTCGTTCTACGACACCCAGCGCCCGCTGTATTACGCACGCGGCTTCCAGATCACCGACTTCCAGGTCGATGGCCTGCCCACCTACAGCGGCGCGACCAACCAGGAATACGACACGGTCTTCTATGACCGCATCGAGGTGATCCGCGGCGCCAATGGCCTGCTCACCGGCGCCGGCATTCCCTCGGCCACGGTCAACCTGCTGCGCAAGCGCCCGGGCAAGGACTTCGATGCCTCGTTCGCGGTGAGCGCGGGCACCTGGGATTTCCGCCGCATGCAGGCCGATGTCAATGCGCCGCTGACCGACGACGGACGCTGGCGCAGCCGCGTGGTGGCGGCCTGGCAGGACCGCGACTATTACTACGACCGTTACCACGACAACAAGATGTCGGGCATGGCGGTGCTGGAAGGCGACCTGACCGACAGCACCACGCTCACTGTCGGGTATCAGCGCCAGGACAACACCCCCGTCGGCTCGACCTGGGGCACGGTGCCGTTCTTCGCTGCCGATGGGTCGCCGGCCAACCTGCCGCGTTCGACCAACATGGCGCCCACGTGGAGCCGCTGGCAGCGCGAGACCAGCACCGCCTTCGCCAACCTCGAGCAGCGCTTCGGCGAGAACTGGTTGCTGCGCGTCAACTACGCGCACACCAAGGGCGATGTGCAGAGCCTGCGCGCCTATGGCACCGGCTATCCGGCCGCCGATGGCAGCGGCATCTTCCTGCGCACTGCCGCCGGCGAAACCAGCGATGCGCGCGACGGCGTGGACGTGTACCTGTCTGGCGGTTTCTCCTTGTTCGGCCGCCAGCACGATGTGGTGGTCGGCGGCAGCTGGCAGGATCTGCAGTCGACCTCCTACGGCGTCGCGCAGACCTATCCCGATGACTGGGCCACCTGCGATGGCGAACGTTGCTATTTCATCCCCAACATCCGCAACTGGGATGGCGATATCTCCGAAGTGACCTATACGCGCAACGGCCGCCGCAGCGAAGCACGTACCACCCAGCGCGGCGTGTATGCCTCCACACGCTTCCGCCTGGCCGACCCGCTGTCGCTGATCGCCGGCGCCCGTCTGAGCTCCTGGGAAACCCGCACCCAGGCCTTCAGCACCAGCGGCGCTTACACCGGCACCAGCGGCCGCTACGAGGTGAGCGACGAAGTCACCCCGTACGTGGGGCTGGTCTATGACATCGTGCCGGACGTGTCGCTCTACGCCAGCTATACCGAAATCTTCAATCCGCAGAACTTCCGCGACAAGGACAACAACCTGCTCGCCCCGGTGGAAGGCTCCAACCTGGAGGCCGGCATCAAGGCGCAGGTGTTCGACGGTCATGCGATGGCCACCGCCGCCGTGTTCGAGGCCAAGCAGGACAACTTCGCCGTGCGCGACATGACCCAGCCGGAATCCTCGCTGCCGGACGGCAATTCGGCCTACATCGGCATCAACGGCACCAAGAGCCGTGGCTGGGAAATGGATGTCAACGGCGAGATCCTGCCCGGCTGGACCGTCAATGCCGGCTTTACCCATGTCAAGGTGACGCGCCCGCCCACCGATGCGATCTACGCCAACCTGCCCGAGGATTACCTGCAGCTGTCCACGCAGCTGCGCCTGCCCGGTGCCTGGGAGCGCCTGAGCATCGGCGGCGGCGTCAGCTGGCAGAGCGCGGTACGCGGCTTCAACATCGCGCGTCCCACCGGCGACGGCACCGGCGCCACCACGCCGGTGACGGTGGTGCAGAACGCGTATGCACTGGTGCACTTCAACGCCAACTACCGCATCAGCGATCAATGGACCGCCACGTTGGCGGTACGCAATGCCTTCGACAAGCGCTACTGGGCCAACCTGGATTACCAGAACTACGGCGAGCCGCGCTTTGTCAGCGTGTCGTTGCGTTGGCGCTATTGAGCCGTTGCCGTTGCCGATGATGCGGATGCTTTACCGGTAAGGCATCGCGGCCAGGGCCGCTCCTACACGAGCTGCCCTGGCCGCACCGTTGACCACTGCACCCGACGTCACCGTAGGAGCGGCCCCGGCCGCGACCCACCCGGCACGCCGTCAGTCCCCAAAACGCCGCACCTCGTAGGAGCGGCCCAGGCCGCGACCCACCGGCATGCCGTCAGTCCCCCAAAACGCCGCGCCCTCGTAGGAGCGGCCCCGGCCGCGACCCCGCCCGGCACATCGACACAGCAGCAATACCGCAGTCGCCCCACGCATCGGCGTAAAAGTGCGCATCGCAAACAGGCACGCCACACCCGCTCGCATGGCTCGCCTGGCCGTGCGTGGCACCCGCACTACTTCCGCATTTCCTCGCACTGCATCGGCCTCACGGCGCGACGCAGGCCTCGTCCTTGCCGCGCAGTTTCTGCCAGCGCGAGCGCTGTTCCAGACAGCGCCGATACGCGTCCGCCTTGGCGGCGGCAGCCTGCTCGGCGGCAGTACGCGTGGCGCTGCTGCGCTGCGCCTGCAACTGCGCGATCCTGGCGCGGATCTGCGGCATTGCCGCCATCGCGGCCCGTTCGCCTTCCAGGATGGCCGCACCACGCTGGTTGAAATCGGCCGAGCCGATGTCGCTGACCTTGGGGCGGATCACCACGTCGGCACGCTTGAGTTCGGCCTCGCCCAGGCGCTGGCCCATGATCGAGATCGACTGGTTGACGGTGCCGAGCAGGTCGCCGGGATTCTTGCCGCTGGCCTTGCTGGAGATGTCCACCGCCACCACGAATTCCGCGCCGAGCTGGCGCGCGGCGTCCACCGGTACCGGGCTGACCACGCCGCCGTCCACATAGTGGTATTGGCCGATGGTCACCGGCTCGAACACGCCGGGAATGCTGCTGGACGCGCGCACCGCCTGGCCGGCATTGCCGCGCACGAACACGGTGCGTTCGCCGTCTTCCAGCCGCGTGGCGACCGCCGCGAACGGCTTGCGCAACTTGTCGATCGGCTTGCCGCCCAGTTGCGCATTGACGTAGTCCTGCAGCTTCTGGCCCTGCACCAGGCCGCCGGAGAAGATCCGCACGTCGCGGATGCTGGTCTGGTCGAGCGCGACGGCCTTTTCCTGCATCTGGAACGCATCCATGCCGCTGGCATACAGCGCCCCGACCACGCTGCCGGCGCTGGTGCCCGACACCACCACCGGCGCAAAGCCGTTGGCTTCGAGCATCTTGATCACGCCGATATGCGCAAAGCCCTTGGCCGCGCCACCACCGAGCGCCACGCCGATCTTCACCGGCTTGGGCGCGCCGGCAGACGGCGTTTGCACGAGCGGCGCCGGTGCCGCCGGACGTGGCTCGCTGCCGCAGGCGCAAAGCAGGCCGAGCAAGGACATCAGGGCGAGAAGGCGGGGGCGGCGGAGCGCGGTCATGGCGGAAATGTCGATGGGAAAGGCGAGGGAGAATACACGCGTGCCATCACTGTGGCGCTGATGGTTGGCGTAAGTGGAGATTACTCAGAACGGCATCGTTTGCAGGCGTTGCACTCCTGGTCCCGGCAAGAAGGGCGAGCCGGTTCATTCGTGCGATGACCGCAGCCACCTGCACGCAGCACGGAACCAGAGCCCTCTCCCCGCGGGGCAAGAAGGCACTGCTTGCGCGCCATGGCGCACGTGCCTTGGAGCGCCCGCGCCGCAAGCGCGGGCCGCGCCGAGCGGGGGTGGGGTGAGGGTACGGAGCGATGCCACATGGGAATGCGACCGCAGCAGGCTTCGTCCGTTCCCTCATCCGGCGCTACGCGCCACCTTCTCCCGGCGGGAGAAGGGTGCCAGTACACCCGCCTGCCGCTTCACCCCATCAGAACCGGTTGTCCCCATCCAGCAACCGGCCCAGGCCGCCCAGCACAGAGCCTTCGCCGCGTTGCTGGCCGCCGGCCTGCGGGGCGGCCTGCAGCATGCGCCCGGCCATGCGCGAGAACGGCAGCGATTGCAGCCAGACCTTGCCGGGGCCGGTGAGGGTGGCCAGGAACACGCCTTCGCCGCCAAAGAACATGCTCTTCAGGCCGGCGACGCGGCGCACGTCCATGTCCACGCCGGCGTGATAGGCGACCACGCAGCCGGTATCCACATCGATGCGTTCGCCGGGGCCGAGCTCGCGTTCGACCACGGTGCCGCCAGCATGCACGAAGACCCAGCCGTCGCCTTCGAGCTTCTGCATGATGAAGCCCTCGCCGCCGAACAGGCCGGTGAGGATCTTGCGTTGAAACGCGATGCCCAACGACACCCCGCGCGCGCCGGCCAGGAAGCTGTCCTTCTGGCAGATCAGTTGCCCGCCATGCTCGGACAGGCGCAGCGCCAGCACCGTGCCCGGATAGGGCGCGGCGAATGCGACCCTGGCCTTGCCGCTGCCGGCATGGGTGAACACCGTGGTGAACATGCTCTCGCCGGTGACCACGCGCTTGCCCGCCGACAGTAGCTTGCCCATCAGCCCGCCGCCGCCGCTCTGGCCGGCATGCGAGCCGTCGCCGAACACGGTGTCCATCTGCACTGCGGCGTCCTTGTACATCAGCGCGCCGGCCTCGGCGATGGCGCTTTCACCCGGGTCCAGCTCGACCTCGACGAACTGCATGTCGTTGCCGACGATGCGGTAGTCGATCTCGTCGGCACGCCCGGCCGCGCCGGTCAGCGGGGGCGGCAGGCTGCCGCCGCCCTGCAGCTCGGCCAGCTGGCGGGCCGGCGTCCAGCCATCGAGTCCGTCGCGCCAGGCCAGCGCGTCGGGCTGGCGCTGGGCATACGCGCGGGCGCTGGCGTCGTCGAGTGGGCCGATGCGATCGGCCTGTCCGGGAACATGGAAATACCACTGGGCCATCGGGACGACTCCTGATCTGTGCGTGCGCCGAGTCTAAGCGCAGCCGCCGCGACCGCGTCCCGTGTCCAAGGTCATGCCGGGAGGGCGGTCAGGTGTGTTTGCCACCGGGCAGATATCCCACACATGCCGCTCAGGCCTGCATGCCGCCAGGGCGGTCGTGAGCAGGCAATCGCGTTGACGTGGGCCGGAGCGTGGCTGGCGCCTGCCTCCGACAACGCCGTCACGCTGACCGCCGCATTGGCCTCGCGCTTATTCCCCCACCGTCGCCCAGTAGCGCTCGCCGTCGCGCTGCACCCGCACCGGGCCGGCGAACACATCCGATAGGCTGGCATCGGTGAGCAGCGCATCGCGCGGACCGTCGGCCACCACGGTGCCGGCCCGCAACAGGATCACCCGCGCGATCTCCGGCACGATCTCCTCAATGTGATGGGTCACCAGGATCAGCGTGATGCCTTGCCGGGCCAGGTGGCGCATGGTGTCGAGCAGGTGCTGGCGCGCCACCAGGTCCAGGCCGGTGGACGGCTCGTCCAGCAGCAGCGCCTGCGGGCGGTTGACCAGTGCGCGCGCGATCAGCACGCGGCGGGTTTCGCCGGCCGACAGTTCGGCAAACTGCCGGTCCAGCAACGGCAGGGCGCGCGCCAGGGCCAATGCCTCACGTGCCCGCGCGCGCATGGCGTCGCTGATCTCGCGATGCGGCGGCACCACATAGCTGGCAAAGAAACCGGACAGCACCGCGCTTTCCACGTCCAGCCCCGGCATGTCGGCCAGGTTGACGCTGAGATCGCCGGTGACGATGCCCAGCTGCGAGCGCAGGCGATCCACCTGCCAACGCGTCTGCCCAAGCACCTTCACCGCCGCCTGGCCATCGGCGCGCACCAGCGGATACAGCTCGCGGGTGATCAGCTTGATGAAGGAGGATTTGCCGCAGCCATTGGGGCCGAGGATGGCGGTGTGCTGCCCCAGCGCGATGCGCAGGCTGAGCGCATGCAGCACACGCACCTGGCCGCGCATCACGCTGGCCTGGTCGAGCTCGATCAACGGGGTGGCGTTCGCAACAGCAGCAGGATCGGTGGACATCTGGGCAGTAACCGTCATACGGGTGACATCAGGCGCAGTGGGGAAAGGAGGCGTGTGAACCGCTTTAGGAATGTAGGGCGCACCCTACGCATCCGAAGGGTGAAGTTTGCCGCCATCGCCCCCATCATGTCTGCATCGACCCAACCCGATGGCGCCGCTGTGGAGATGCCGATGTTGTCCGACCCGATCATCGACGTTCTGACCTCCGGCGTGGCCGGGCTGGGCGTGTGGGGCATGCTGGCGGTGCTGCTGGTGTTCACCCAGCTCACCATCTTCGCGGTGACCCTGTACCTGCATCGCAGCCAGGCCCATCGTGGTGTGGATTTCCATCCGGTGGTGGCGCACTTCTTCCGCTTCTGGACCTGGCTGACCACCTCGATGATCACCCGCGAATGGGTGGCGATCCATCGCAAGCATCACGCCAAGGTCGAGACCGAGGAAGACCCGCACAGCCCGCAGACCAAGGGCATCGGCCAGGTGTTCTGGCGTGGCGTGGAGCTGTACCGCGAAGCGCGCGCGCAGCGTGCCGACATCGAGCAGTACGGCAAGGGCGCACCCACCGACTGGATCGAACGGCATCTGTACACCCCGCATGCCAATGCCGGCCCGATCGCGCTGCTGGTGATCAACGCGGTGCTGTTCGGTTTGCCCGGCATCGCGCTATGGGCGATCCAGATGGCGTGGATTCCGTTCTGGGCCGCCGGCGTGGTCAACGGCCTGGGCCACTGGTGGGGCTATCGCAATTTCGAATCGGCCGACACCTCCACCAACCTCACGCCGTGGGCGCTGTGGATCGGTGGCGAAGAGCTGCACAACAACCATCATGCGTTCCCGAGTTCGGCGCGGTTCTCGATGCGGCGCTGGGAGCTGGATATCGGCTGGGTCGCCATTCGCGGGCTGCAGGCGATCGGCCTGGCCAAGGTGCTGCGCGTGGCGCCGTCGCTGGACATCCGCCCCAACATCGCCGTGCCCGATGCCGACACGCTCAAGGCCTTGCTCTCGCATCGCTTCCAGGCCATGACCGACTACCAGCGCAATGTGTTCACCCCGGCGCTGCGCGAAGAGGCCGCAGCCACCGGCGCCAAGCTGCGGCAGTTGCTGCCGCGGCGCCTGCGCAAGGGCCTGGTCGATGACGGGCGTTGGCTCAAGCCCGATGCGCGTGCGCAATTGCAGCACTGGGTGGCCGAGCGCCCGCGCATGCGCACGCTGGTGGAGTACCGCGCACGCCTGACCGCCGTGCTGGAGGCGCGCAGCCACGATGCGTCCGAACGCCTCAAGCATCTGCAGCAGTGGTGCCACGAGGCCGAAGCCAGCGGCAATGCCGCCTTGCAGGCCTATGCGGCGCGGCTGAAGGGTTATGCGCTGAGTGGGTCGTGAGCATGGCGGCACGCGGGCTGATGTGCGTGCGCGCGGAGCGCGTGGTCCGGTCATGCGTAGCCTGCTGATGGCCTGTGGTGTGTGCGGGCCGGCCGTGTTCGCGCAGGCCCAGGCCCAGGTGCAGGACAGCCAGCAGTATCTGCAGCGCATGGATACCGATGGCGATGGCCGCGTCGGCCGCGATGAATACCTGGCGTGGATGAGCTACGCCTTCGATCAGCGCGACCTGGACCACGACGGCGTGTTGCAGGGTGACGAACTGCCTGGCCGACGCGGCAAGCCGATCACCCGCGCCGCGCATCGCGCCACGCTGATCGAGCGTTTTGCGCGGCAGGACGCCAACGGCGACGGCTACCTGAGCGCACGCGAATTGCTGGCGCCGCCGCGCTGATGCGCACCTTCGCGCGCGTCTGACGCTGCGTTCGGCAAGCTCGAGCGCATGTTCACTCTCGACCAGGTCAGCCGTCGTTACGGCCAGGCCATTGCCCTTGACGCGGTCTCGCTGCATTTCGCCAGCGGCATCACCACTGCCTTGATCGGCCCCAGCGGCGCCGGCAAGTCCACGGTGCTGCGGATGCTGGTCGGGCTGGAATGGCCGGACAGCGGCACGGTCGCCTTCGATGGTGCGCCGCTGCAACGCGCCAGCCTGCAGGCGCAGCGCCAGCGCATCGGCTATGTGATCCAGGAAGGCGGGCTGTTTCCGCATCTGGATGCACGCAGCAATGTGGTGTTGCTGGCGCAGACGCTGGGCTGGACGCGGCAACGCATCGATCAACGCCTGCAGACCTTGTGCGCGCTATGCCAGTTGCCGCCGGAGCTGCTGGCGCGTTATCCGGCCGAGCTCTCCGGTGGTCAACGCCAGCGCGTGGGCTTGATCCGTGCGCTGATGCTGGATCCACCGGCCTTGCTGCTGGACGAGCCGCTGGGCGCGCTCGACCCGATCGTGCGTTACGACCTGCAGGCGCAGATGCGCGCGCTATTCGCCCAGCTCGGCAAGACCGTGGTGCTGGTGACGCACGATGTTGCCGAAGCGGCCTACCTGGCCGACACCCTGGTACTGATGCGGGCCGGCCAGGTGGTGCAGCAGGGCAGTGCGCGCAGCCTGCTGGAACAGCCGGCCGATCCGTTCGTGCAGCGCTTTCTCACTGCGCAGCGCAGCATCGGCGACGCCGCATGAGCGGGCGCGTGCTGCTCGCCATTGCATTGCTGATCGGAAGCGTCGGTGCGCAGGCCACGCAGGTGACGATCGGCTCGAAGAACTTCACCGAGGCCGTGCTGCTGGGCGAGATCGCCACCGCCGCCGGGCAGCGCGACGGCGTGG
This sequence comes from Xanthomonas euroxanthea, assembly GCF_903989455.1. Classification (NCBI taxonomy): domain Bacteria; kingdom Pseudomonadati; phylum Pseudomonadota; class Gammaproteobacteria; order Lysobacterales; family Lysobacteraceae; genus Xanthomonas; species Xanthomonas euroxanthea. Next base: position 229,842 of record NZ_LR861803.1, read on the forward strand.
ACGTGCAACACCGCGCGCAGCTCGGTGGCACGCGCATCCTGTGGCGTGCGTTGGAGACCGGGCAGATCGACGCGTACGCCGAATACACCGGCACGCTGGCGCAGGAACTGCTGCAGCTGCCCAAGGCCAGCCAGGCCGAACTGCGCGCCGCACTGGACGCGCGCGGGCTGGCGATGACCGATTCGCTCGGCTTCCAGAACACCTATGCCTTCGGCATGCGCGTTGAACGTGCGCAGGCGCTCGGCATCGCCTCGATGTCGGATCTGGCGCGGCATCCATCGCTCACGATCGGCCTGAGCAACGAATTCATGCAGCGCGCCGATGGCTGGCCGGGCGTGCGCGCCGCGTATGCACTGCCGCAGACGGCGACCGGGCTGGATCACGATCTGGCGTATCGCGCGCTGCAGAGCGGGGCGATCGAGGTCACCGATCTGTACAGCACCGATGCGGAAATTCCGTATTACCGGTTGCAGGTGCTGCGCGACGACCGCCATTACTTTCCCGATTACCAGGCGGTGTTCCTGTATCGCAAGGACCTGGCGCAGCGCTCACCGGCGATGCTCAACGCATTGCAGGGGCTGCAGGGGCGCATCGACGAGGCGACCATGCAGCGGCTCAACGCGCAGGTGAAGCTGGAGCGTCAGTCCGAGGCGGCCGTGGCGGCGCGATGGCTGGGCGTGGCGCCCGCATCCGCAGACGACTCGCGCATCAGCCGCCTGCTGCGGCATACGCGCGAGCATCTGGCCCTGGTCGGCATCTCGTTGGGGTTTGCCTTGCTGATCGCGTTGCCGCTGGGCGTGCTGGCGGCGCGGCGGCCGCGGCTCGGGCAGGTGGTGCTCTCCCTGACTGGCGTGCTGCAGACCTTGCCGTCGCTGGCGGTGTTCGTCTTCATGATTCCGCTGTTCGGCATCGGCGCCAAACCGGCGATTGCCGCATTGTTTCTCTACAGCCTGCTGCCGATCGTTCGCAACACGCATGCCGGGCTGACCGCCATCCCGCGTGAGCTGCGCCAGACCGCCCAGGCGATCGGGCTGCCGGCGTGGACGCGCCTGTGGCGGGTGGAGCTGCCGCTGGCGCGTCGCACCATCGTGGCCGGCATCCAGACCGCGGCGGTGATCAACGTGGGCACCGCCACGCTGGGCGCCTTGATCGGCGCAGGCGGCTACGGCCAACCGATCCTCACCGGCATCCGCCTGGACGACATCGGCCTGATCCTGGAAGGCGCGATTCCCGCAGCGGTACTCGCGCTGGTCGTGCAGGCGGTGTTCGAAGGCCTGGAGCGCTGGGTCACGCCGCGCGGCTTGCGTCTCAGCCAACGCGCCTGACCACGTAGGAGCGGACCCGGCCGCGACGGGGCGTTATCGAGCGTTGTCAGGCGTTACCGGGATGATGCCATCTTTCGGTCACGCCCCGTCGCGGCCGGGTCCGCTCCTACGGGCGCTGCGTCATGGCTCTGGCAGCGCTGCGATCAGGGCTGAGAGCGCATCACCGGTGACACTCAGGTGCGGTGCGATACGTAGGCGTCCATGCCGCCGCGTGCAGATCGCCCCGCGTTCGCCGAATGCCGTTGCCACGGCCTCCAGCCGGTGTGCCGGCGGCTGCAGGGCGGTCAGATGCGGCGCGTGCGCGGGCGTGCCCCAGCTGCCCAGACCGCGTGCCTGCAGCGCCGCATCCCACTGCGCGGTGAGCGCGCCCAGCGCCTGCCCGATGCGCGCCGGGCGCCAGGCCGCCAACTGCTGCAATGCCGCCGTCGCCATCGCAATCCGCAACGGATCGGCAACCCCGCCGGCATCGAAGCGCCGCGCGCCGCTGCGGTAGGACGGTGCCTGGGCGACCGGGAATTCCCAACTGCTGCCGGCATCGCGGCCGATCCAGTGCTCCTCGATCGGCACGCCCCGCGCACGCCATTGCGGGGCCACCCATAGCCAGGCCAGTCCCATCGGCCCGAGCAGCCATTTGTGGCCGACGCTGACCACAAAATCCGGCCGCCAGCGCGGCAGCTCGGTGGGCAGCACGCCCAGGCTCTGGCTCAGGTCCAGCACCAGCGCCGCGCCGCGTGCGTGTACCGCGGCGCTGATGCGGTCCAGATCGAGCTGTCGTCCATCCAGCCAGTACGCATGCGGCAACGTCACGATGCGCAGCGCCGCGGTGTCGGCAATGGCCTGCAGTACCGCCTCGGTCAGGCCATCGCCACCGGCCGTGGACACCGCCACGATATGTGCACCGACCTCGGCACAGCGGCGTTGCCAGATCAGCAGGTTGGAAGGGAACTGGCCGTCCAGCAGCAACACCGCCTCGCCGCGTTGCAACGGCAGATTGCGCGCGGCGGTCGCCAGGCCGTGTGCGGCCGAGGGCAGCATCGCCACGCCGTCGGCATCGTCGTCGAACAGGCCGGCAGCGAGCGCACGCAAACGCTCGATGTCCTGCAGCCAGGCATCGAACGGCAGCCGCCACGGCGTGGCCAGTGCGTCCACCGCCTGATGCGCAACGGTGTGCACCGCGCGCAGCAGCGGGCCGCGCGAGGCGGCATCCAGATAGATGATGTCGCCAGGCAATGCAAATGCCTGCTGGCGATGTTCCCATGTGACGGGCGTGGGGAGCAGGCTGGACAAAGAAATTGAGGACATGGCAACAGCTTACCGCTGGCTGCCACGCTGCCGACACGGCGCGTTCACGTGCGGTCCTCAAGCATATGGCGATGTCTGCACTCTCACCTCTGCTGGGCCATCACCAGCAACGGCAGTTGACGCTGCTGGAACGCTACGCGCAGACCCGCGCGCTGAGCGATCGCCTCGCCGCACCCTTGAGCGCTGAAGACGCAATGGTGCAGAGCATGCCCGACGCCAGCCCCAGCAAGTGGCATCTGGCGCATACCACCTGGTTTTTCGAACGCTTCGTGCTGCAGGCCGATCCGGCCTACCGCGTGTTCGACCCGGCCTGGGATTTCCTGTTCAACAGCTACTACCAGAGCGTGGGCCCGATGCATGCGCGCGCGCGCCGCGGGGTGTTGTCGCGGCCGTCGTTGCAGCAGGTGCGCGACTACCGGGCCGCAGTCGATACGCAGATGCAGCAGCGCCTGGGTGATGGGACGTTGGATGCGCAGGCTTGCACCATCGTGCAACTCGGCATCCAGCACGAGCAGCAGCACCAGGAATTGCTGTTGACCGACATCAAGCATGCGCTGTGGAGCAACCCGCTGCAGCCGGCGTATCGCGATGCGCCGGCTCCGCCTGCTGCCGTCGCCAGCACGCTGCGCTGGCAGGCGCGCGACGAGCAGATCGTGGAGATCGGTGCGGCCGCATGGCCGCAGGCCGATGCCTTCGCCTACGACAACGAGTCGCCGCGTCACCGCGTGCTGGTCGGCGCGCATGCGTTGGCGCATCGGGTGGTCAGCAACGCCGAGTTCCAGCAGTTCATCGACGCCGGAGGCTACCGCAGTGCCGGTGCCTGGCTCAGCGATGGCTGGGCGATGGTGCAGGCGCAGGGCTGGCAGCACCCGTTGTATTGGGATGCGGACGGGCGCGAGTTCACCCTGGATGGCTGGCGCCCGCGCGATGCGCATGCGCCGGTATGCCACCTGAGCCTGTTCGAAGCCGATGCGTTCGCGCGCTGGGCCGGCGCGCGCCTGCCCACCGAGGCCGAGTGGGAACAGGCCGCCACCGGTGTGCCGGTGCAGGGCAATTTCGTCGATAGCGACACCTTGCATCCGCGCGGTGCCGACGCGGTGGATACCGGCCTGCAGCAGTTGTTCGGCGATGTCTGGGAATGGACCGGCAGCGCCTACCTGCCGTATCCCGGCTTTGCGCCGTGGCCCGGGTCGCTGGGCGAATACAACGGCAAGTTCATGAATGCGCAATGGGTGCTGCGCGGTGGCAGCTGTGCCACCCCGGCCAGCCATGTCCGCGCCAGTTACCGCAACTTCTTTCCCTCCGATGCGCGTTGGCAGTTTGCCGGCGTGCGCCTTGCCAAGGATCTGCCTTGAACGCCGCCGCCCACGCCATGCAACGCGCGCACGCCGCGCTGACCGACCTGCGCCCGCAACCGGACGACATCACCGCCGACGCGCTGGCCGGCCTGTCGCAAACGCCCAAGACGCTGCCGTCGAAGTATTTCTACGATGCACGCGGCTCGCAGTTGTTCGAGGCGATCACCCGGCAGCCGGAGTACTACCTCACCGGCACCGAACTGACGTTGCTGGAGGCCAGCATGCCGGCGATCGCGCAGGCGATCGGCGCCGGCGTGCACGTGGTCGAATACGGCAGCGGCAGCGGGCGCAAGACCGAGTTGCTGCTGCAGGGGCTGCGCGATGTGGTGGCCTACACGCCGCTGGAAATCTCGCGCACCGCCTTGCTCGACAGCACCGCGCGGCTGGCGCAGCAGTTTCCGCAAATCCAGATGCTGCCGGTGTGCACCGACTTCACCAAGCCGCTGCAGCTGCCGCAGGCGCAGCGCCCGGCGCGCCGGCATCTGGTGTTCTTCCCCGGTTCCACGCTGGGCAATTTCACCGACGCTGCCGCCATCGAGTTGCTGGATGCGATGCGCCAGACCATGGGCAGCGACGGATGCGCCTTGATCGGCATCGACCTGGACAAGGATGCCGGCCTGATCGAGGCCGCCTACAACGATGCGGCCGGCGTCACGGCCGAGTTCACCTTGAACCTGCTGGCGCGGCTCAACCGCGAGATCGGCAGCGACTTCGATCTGGACGGCTTCCGCCACCATGCGGTGTACGCGCGCGAACGTGGCCGTATCGAAACCTTCCTGATCAGCCAGCGCGCACAGCGCGTGCAGGTGGGCGGCAAGGAATTCGAATTTGCCGACGGCGAAGCGATGCAGGTCGAATACAGCTACAAGTACACCGACGCACGCTTTGCCGAACTCGCCGCTGCCGCCGGGTTGAAGGTCACCCACGGCTGGAACGATGCCAAGGACTGGTTCGGCCTGCGCGTGTTGCGTCCGCTCTGATCTCGCGCGCCTGGCGTGCAAGGAATCGATGACGGACAGATCGCCGCGACCATGCGCGCGCTGCTGGCGCGCCGGCTGCCGCAGCAGTCGATCTGCCCGTCCGAAGTCGCCCGCGCGCTCAGCGGGGACGAGAACCGCTGGCGTGCGCTGATGCCGCAGGTACGCGCCGTTGCTGCCGATCTGGCCCGCAAGGACGTGGTACGGGTCACCCAGCGCGGCGACGTGGTCGATCTGGGCACGGTGCGTGGCCCGGTCCGTCTGATACGTGGTCGGCATTTCGAATGACGCGCGCTGCTCTGCGTGTGCATGACTGCTGGCGCTCGGCAGACGATGATGCCGAGCGGTGCACCGACAGCGCATCGACCCGGTAGGTGCTGACCGCTGCCGTGCATAAACGCGATGCTGTGCCGCAGCGGCGCCGGCGCGATCTCCCAGCCCCACCACAGGAGCCTGTCGCTACTGCACTGCCGGCAAGCGTCAGCCGATCCGCGCGCAAGGTTCCAGCGCTGCAACGCGGACCTGGCCGCCCTGTCGTCTAGGCCGCCTGCACCACATGCAAGGCCTTGGGATTGCGCCACTGCGCCAGCAGCACGGCTTGGCGTGCCTTGGCTTCCTCCAGGTGCGCGTGCTTGATATGCCCATAGCCACGGATATGCTCGGGAATGCTGGCGATCTGCGCCGCCAGGCCGACGTTGTCGGCATCCAGCCGTTCCAGCAGCGTGTCCACTGTCGCCACGTAATCGGCAATCAGCTGACGCTCGCCACGCCGTTCGGCGCTGTAGCCGAACACATCGAGCTTGCCGCCGCGCAGGAATCTCAGCCGCGCCAACAGCTTGAACGCAGTGAACATCCACGGCCCGTATTCGCGCTTGATCGCATGGCCGTGCGCATCCTTCCTGGCCAACAGCGGCGGTGCCAGGTGGAAGCGCAGCGTGTAGTCGCCTTCGAACTGCTGCTGCAGCCGGCGCTGGAAGTCGCCGCGCGTGTACAGGCGCGCCACTTCGTATTCGTCCTTGTAGGCCATCAGCTTGAAGGCATAGCGCGCTACAGCTTCGGTCAAGGCAGTGCTGCCGGGCGCGCGTTGGGCCTCTTGCGCACGCACGCGCTCCACCAGCGCGAGATAGCGCTGCGCGTAGGCAGCGTCTTGATAGTCGGTCAGGAACGCGATGCGGCGCGTAATCGCCTCGTCCAAGGACTGCGCCAGCTGCTCATCGTCAAGCGGATGCACCGGCGCATCGACATCGCCATGCAGCGTGCTGCCATCGGTCCGCGCCAATGCACGCGGCGCGCTCTGTCCGCCGAGATCGTGGTCTTCCCAGCTGCCGGGCGCACGCGCGGCCGGCGTGTCGCCGTGCAGGTGCACAGACGTGTCAGCCGTGGTCAGGCCGGCAGCGCGTTGCACCGCCGGCAGATCCACCGCCGCCAGCCGCCCCCACGCAAACGCCTGCTGGTTCATCGCCACCGCCGCGCCATTGAGCTCGATCGCGCGCATCAAGGCCGCATGCGACAGCGGCACCAGCCCGTGCTGCCAGGCATAGCCGAGCACGAACAGGTTGCTGGCGATCGCATCGCCCAGCAGCGCGGTCGCCAGTTGCGTGGCATCCAGCAACAGCGGTTCCTGGCCGCCCAGGGCGGTGCGCACGCCGGCGATGATCTCGGCGGCGGGGAACTGCAGATCCGGCTGGGTGGTGAAGTTGCCCGGCATCGCTTCGTAGGTGTTGAGCACCACATGGGTGCGGCCGTCGCGCACCTTGGACAGGGCCCAGTAATCGTTGACCACCACCATGTCGCAGCCCAGCACCAGGTCCGCTTCGCCGGCGGCGATGCGCACCGCGTGGATATCGGCCGGCCGGCGCGCGATGCGGATATGCGTGGTCACCGCGCCGCCCTTCTGCGCCAGCCCGGTCTGGTCCAGCACCGTGGCACCCTTGCCTTCCAGATGCCCGGCCATGCCGAGCAGCGCACCGATGGTCACCACGCCGGTGCCGCCGACGCCGGTGATCAGGATGTTCCAGGGCTGTTCCAGCGTGGTGCGTTGCGGCGGCGCGGGCAGGTTGTCCAGCAATGCGCTGGCATCGCGCTGCTTGCCCTTGCGCGGTGCACCGCCATGCACGGTGACAAAGCTCGGGCAAAAGCCCGACACGCAGGAATAATCCTTGTTGCAGTTGGATTGGTCGATCTGCCGCTTGCGGCCGAATTCGGTGTCCTTGGGCAAGACCGACACGCAGAAACTCTTTTCGCCGCAATCGCCGCAGCCCTCGCACACCAGCGAATTGATCATCACGCGCTTGGGCGGGTCGATCAGCTTGCCGCGCTTGCGGCGGCGGCGCTTTTCGGTGGCGCAGGTCTGGTCGTAGATCAGGATCGACACGCCCTTGATCGTGCGCAGATGCTGCTGCACCGCATCCAGCTCGCTGCGGTCGTGAAACGCCACGTCGCTGGGGAAGCGCTCGCGCCGGCGCGTCCATTTGCCGATGTCGTCGCTGACCACGATGATCGCGTGGATGCCTTCGGCGCGCAGCTGGTGCGCGATGTCCGGCACGGTGAGCGTGCCGTCCACCGGCTGGCCGCCGGTCATCGCCACCGCATCGTTGTAGAGGATCTTGTAGGTGATGTTGACGCCGGTGGCCACCGACTGCCGGATCGCCAGCGAGCCGCTGTGGAAATAGGTGCCATCGCCCAGGTTCTGGAACACGTGCGGCGTCTCGGTGAACGGTGCCTGCCCCGACCAGGTGACGCCTTCGCCGCCCATATGGGTGAAGGTGTCGGTGGAGCGGTTCATCCAGGTCACCATGTAATGGCAACCGATCCCGCCCAGCGCACGCGCGCCTTCCGGCACCGCGGTGGAGGTGTTGTGCGGGCAACCGGAGCAGTAATGCGGCACGCGCGGGAACAGCGCACGCGGCAAGGCCATTTCGGCTTCCTTGGTCTCCATCCAGCGCAGCCGTTGTTCGATCGACTCGGTCATCGCGCTGGAGGGCAGCGCAAAGCGCTGGATGCGCTTGCCGATCACTGCCGCGATCGTGGCCGGGGTCAGCTCGCCAGTGGAGGGCAGGATCCATTCGCCCTGCTCGTCGTACTTGCCAACGATGCTCGGCCGCGCACCGGCGCTGGCCGGCCAGTTGTAGAACAGCTCCTTCATCTGGCGCTCGATGAAGGCCTTCTTCTCCTCCACCACCACGATGTCGTCGAGCCCACGCGCAAACGCGCTGATGCCCACCGGCTCCAGCGGCCAGGTCATGCCGACCTTGTACACGCGGATGCCGATCTGCGCGCAGGCCTGCGCGTCCAGGCCCAGGTATTCCAGCGCCTGCAGCACGTCCAGGTAGCTCTTGCCGGTGGTGACGATGCCCAGCCGCGCATGCGGCGAATCCAGCACCACTTTGTCGATCCGGTTGGCGCGTGCGAAGGCCTGTGCGGCGGCAATCGCATAGCGATGCAGGCGCATTTCCTGGTCCACCGGCGGGTCCGGCCAGCGAATGCTCAAGCCGCCCGGCGGCAGCGCGAAGTCCTCCGGCAGCACGATGCTGCGTGCGAACGGATCCACGTCCACCGAGGCGGAAGATTCCACCGTCTCGGCGATGGTCTTGAAGCCGACCCAGCGCCCGGTATAGCGGCTCATCGCCCAGCCGAGCAGGCCCATGTCCAGGATGTCCTGCACCCCGGCCGGGTTGAGGATCGGCATCATCGCGCTGACGAATTCCTCTTCCGAGCCGTGCGGCAGGGTCGAGCTGCGGCAGGCATGGTCGTCGGCGGCCAGTGCCAGCACGCCGCCATGCGGCGAGGTACCGGCGGCGTTGCCGTGCTTGAACACATCGCCGCTGCGGTCCACGCCCGGGCCCTTGCCGTACCACATGCCGTAGACGCCCTGCACCTTGGCGCCGGGGAACAGGTTGGTCTGCTGGGTGCCCCAGACCATGGTGGCGGCCAGGTCTTCGTTGAGGCCAGGGGTGAAGGTCACCCTGGCCGCGTCCAGATGCTTGCGCGCACGCCACAGTTCCAGATCGAAGCCGCCCAGCGGGCTGCCGCGATAGCCGCTGACAAAGCCGGCAGTGGCAAGGCCGGCGGCATCATCGCGCAGGCGTTGCATCAACGGCAGCCGTACCAGTGCCTGCACGCCGGACAAGTAGATGCGCCCGTCGGCGCGCGTGTACTTGTGCTCCAGCGTGTAATCCGCATCGACCTGGCCGAGCTCCGGCGTGTTGGCAGCGTCGGGAGAAGAGAGTGCAGCGGTACTGGTCATGGCGTGCCCGGAAAGGGTGGCTGGGACCCGGCGCGTGTCATCTGAAACCGGATGACACGCCCGACGGATTCCAAAACGGCGGCCCAAAGTGTAGCAGTCGCCTTTCACGCTCCCGTTGCATGCGGATGCGCAGCCGCCGCGCTGCGGTTACGATGGGAACGGGAAGGGTCGTTTGCTGTCAGGGGATAAAGCCAGTGAAAAGGAAATACGCATGGGCCGCGATGTTGGCCTTGCTCGGGGGCGTGTGGTCGATGGCGCAGGCGCAGAACCTGCCCAAGCCCAAGGAGTTCTATTTCGACGAAGATCGCGGTACCACCAAGGCGGTGGTGGCCGTGCAGGGGCAGGGCGATGCAGTGATCGACCGTTTGGCGGCGATGGTGCAGCGTGACGCCCGCGCTGCCGAACCGCGCGCGCAGCTGGCGTCGCTGGCCTATGCGGGGGGACGCACGCAGTTGGGCGACGAGCTCTATCAGGGCGCCCTGGGGCTGGTCTCCAGTGGCAGCCAGCAGTACCGCGCCATCACCTGGAACTACGGCTGGGATCTGTTGCGCGCCGACCAGGCCGACAAGGCCTTGCAGCAGTGGGCCACCCTGGCCAACGGCCGCCCGGCCGCGCCGGCCTGGCTGCCGACCACTGCGGCATTGGCGCTATGGCGCACCGGGCGCAAGCAGGAAGCGGTCGAGTGGTATGCCGCCGCTGTGCGCACCTGGCCGGATCGCTGGAGCAGCACCGCCGGCTACGCCACCCTGCTGCCGGACTGGCGCGAGGCCGAACGCGCCACGCTGGCCGAGGTTTTTGCCGCATGGCAGGCGAACCCGCCGGCATTTCCGTAACTCGGCGGGCGTGCTGCGGAAAGCCCTTGCAGCGCGCCGCTGTATCACCTCTCGAGTCGTTTTGCGGCCGGCACCAGCAGGCCAACGCGACTTGCGGTTGGCCTGTGCGGGCAGGTCAGTCGTACAGCGGATGATCTGCGGCCTGGCTGCAGGGGCCCTTGCCCGCCCACCATCGCGGGACACGCCGCAAGTACGTCCTTGTAGGCTCTTACGCGGCATCCATGCCGCGTAAGGTCCCGCGACGGTGAGCGGGCAAGGACCAGTCGGGAGGGTCGGTCTTTTGAGGCAGTCGTCCGTGCGATGGCTCAATCGTAGAGCGGTTGATCTGCGGCTTTGCTGCAGGGCCCTTGCCCGCCCACCATCGCGGGACACGCCGCACGTACGTCCTTGTAAGCTCTTACGCGGCATCCATGCCGCGTAAGGTCCCGCGACGGTGGGCGGGCAAGGACCAGTCGAGATGGTCGGTGCACATGGTTAAGAGTAGTGCGTGATTCGCGTTGTTCGATAGTGATGGGCCGGATCCTAGAAGCGGCAAGCCTCGACATGCCTGTCGCCAGGCGTTGAGCGAACGATCTGCGCCACGCATAGGCATGCTCGCCGATTTAGCCCGTCGTCGATCCAGCCCGTCGCTGATCAAGGCACGACACGTCCACTATGCGATCCTGAGCGTCGCTCTCCCACGGACCTGACCACGCCATGGCAGTGGATGCATTTGCGTTGATTCTGGCGATGCTGGGGCTCGGCCTGCTGTTCGCGCGCCTGCGGGTGTTGCCGGACAACAGCGCCGATGTGCTCAATCGCATCGTGTTGTACATCTGCCTGCCGGCTTCGGTGCTGACCTATGTGCCGCGTCTGCATCTGGATGCCTCGCTCGGTGGCGTGATCGCCACGCCGTGGCTGCTGACCGCACTCATCGTGCCGCTGCTGTGGGGCTGCAGCCGGCTGTTGCGGTTCAAGCGCGAGGAATACGCCGCGCTGCTGATGTGCGTGGTGTTCACCAATTCCAGCTTCATCGGCTTTCCGATGGTGCGCGCGTTGATCGGCGATCACGCCCTGCCGTATGCGGTGGTCTACGACCAGTTCGGCACCTTCGTGCTGCTGTCCACGTTCGGGCTGTACGTGCTGGCCCGCTACAGCGGCGACACGCCGCCGACTGCACGGCTGATCCTGGTGCGCGTGCTGCGGTTTCCGCCGCTGTGGGCGTTGCTGTTCGCGCTGACGGTGATGCCGGAACAGCCGCCGGCCTGGATCGGCTCGGGCTTGAAGAGCCTGGCCGACGCGATGCTGCCGCTGGTGATGTTGGCGGTGGGCTTCTCGCTGCAGTTGCGCCTGCCTGCGGACGAGCTCAAGCCGCTGGCCGTCGGCCTGGTCTTCAAGCTGGCCGTGATGCCGGTGCTGGCATTGCCGCTGTCCTGGGCGCTCGGCCTGCATGGCGCGATGCTGCAGACCAACGTGCTCGAATCGGCCATGCCCACCATGATCACCGCCGCCGCGCTGGCCATCTCGCACCGGCTGGCGCCGCGCCTGGCCGCGGCGATGGTCGGCTACAGCATCCTGCTGTCGCTGCTGACCCTGCCGGCATGGGCCTGGCTGTTGGCGCGCCTGGCCGCTTGATGCGGCTCACCCCGTGTGAAATGCTGGCGCGCACCATTGCGCGCGCCACACGGACAGGAGCAACACATGCACGGATATCGCTTGATCACCACGGCGCTGCTATGGCTTGGCGGCGTCTTCGCGGCGCAGTCCGCTCTGGCGGCATCGCCCGCCACCCCACCGGTTCCGGCGGATGATCCGCTGATGACTCACTGGGTGAGCCAGGTCGGCCAGACCATGCAGGCACGCCTGCGCAGCATGGCGGCCAGCGGCGAGCCCAGGCAGCTGTATCTGGCCGGTCTGCTGTGGATCGATGCCGAGGACGAGGCAGTGTCGGCCGCAGACGGAGGCTATGCACCCATCCAGCGCGCCTGGCTGCAGCGTGCCCTGGACGCGCGGCCGCGCGACCGGTTGGTGGCGCGGATGGAAGCGGTCGGTTGTGCCCCCGGATTGCGCTGCGACCCAGGCGCCGCGCGGGCGTTCCTGGAGCAGACCGATGCCGGCAATGCCGCCGTGCATCTGCGCGCCTATGCGGCTGCACAGCGCCGCGGCGACCAGGCGGCCGCCGAACGCGCCTGGCAGGCGGCCGTGCAGTCCGATCATTTCGACAGCGGTGTGCTGGAGCTGGGCCAGGCCCTTTATGCCGTCTACGACGGCGTGCAATGGCCATCGCTGGCCTCGGTCAGCTTGCGCGAGCGACTCGACGCCCAAGGGTTTCCGTCCACGGGCGCCGGCATGGCGGCGATGTTCGTGATCAGTACCTGGTCTGCACATGCACTCCCCGCGCTCGGCGATCTGATGCAGCGCTGCAACCCCGGTGCCACCACGCCCGCGTTACGCGACGAGTGCATGGTCGTGCTGAACAACGTGGCCAACGACGAGTCCACCCTGACCACGGCCGTGATCGGCACCAAGGGCATGGCCGCACTGAGCAGCGGCGCCGACGCCACCCGCTGGCAGGCGCGGATGCGGGAGCTGCAGTGGCTGCAGCAGCAACAGCAGCGCAGCGCACCCTCGGTCGATGCGCAGGTTGCCGCACTGGATGCGATCCTGACGCAGGGCGAAGTGCCGGCGTTGCGCGCGCGCCTGCAGCGTCAAGGCCTTGCCGCGCAACCGCCGGCGGACTGGCAGCCGGGCGCCGCGAGCAGCCAGCCCCGCTGATCCGCTGATCCGCGTGGTCGTTGCATGCGGCAGCGGCCACGTTCTGGGGCCGATGTTGCAGCGCGATGGCGCCTGCCGAGGGACGTTTAACGCCTTTCGACTACTTCCTCACTTCGTCGCGGTGTACGCTGCCGGCTTGCTCCCGGAAGCGAGGCGTGCATGAAGACAGTCCTGGTGGCCGCCTCCAAAGGCGGCGTCGGCAAGACCACGATCGCCACCAATCTGGCCGCACATGCGGCCCTGCAGGGCCAGCGCACCGTGCTGGCCGACGCCGATCCGCAAGGCTCGTCCACGCGTTGGGCGCAGCGTCGCGCCAGCCTGGAAAGTGCGGTGCTGCCGATCGATGCCACCCGCCGTCGCAACTGGCAGGCCGCGGTGCCCGACGGCACCGACCAGCTGATCATCGATGCCCCGGCCGGTGCAATGGCCGATGATCTGAGCGGCTTCCTCGACCATGTCGACGCCATCGTGGTGCCGGTGCTGTCCTCGGCGCTGGATATCGAAGCGGTGGTCGGCTTCCTCAACACGCTGGCCAAGGTGCCGCGCGTGCATCAGCGCAAGCTGCCGGTGGGCCTGGTGCTCAACCGCGCCCGCCCCTGGACCCAGACCTCGCAGCAAGCTGCCGAGATGATCGGCGCCTGGCCCTATCCCCTGGTGGCCCAGCTGCGCGACACCCAGGCCTATGTGGTCATGGCCGGGCTGGGACGCAGCCTGTTCGATTACCGCTCGGCGCAGGTGCGCGACCATCAACAGGATTGGGAGCCGCTGTTCAAGTGGCTCAAGAAATCCTAGACCGGAGTGTTTTCATGCGCGAACTGATACTGCTGCGACACGCCCACGCCGAGCCGGCCGATACCGGCCAGGCCGATCTGGACCGCCCGCTGTCCCCGCACGGCATCGCCGAGGCCGAATCGGCCGGCCGCTGGCTGCGCGAGCAGCGCCTGGTGCCCGACCGCGTGCTGTGCTCGCCGGCGCGGCGTGCGCGCGAGACGCTGGAAGCGGTGCTGGAGCTCACCGGTTATATCGAACAACGCCTGGACGAACGGATCTACGACGCCACCCCCGGCACCCTGGCCAGCCTGGTGGACGAACACCGCGATGCCGAGCGGCTGCTGCTGGTCGGCCACAACCCCGGCCTGGAACGGCTGGCGGCGCTGATGCACAGCGGCCAGACCGGCGACTACCGCGGCATGCCGACCGCCGCGATCGCCCTGCTGGCACTGCCACTGGACGCGGCCATCGAACCAGGCATCGCCCGCCTGACCGCCTTCTGGTGGCCTTGATCCGTGCCATCGTCGCTGCGCTGGTTTGCCTGGCTCGCGCTCTGGGTCGCTCTTCCCTGCGTGGCGCAGCAGAAGCTGCATTCCATCGATCCGGTGCAATCGCGCTTCGGGTTCGAGATCAGGACGCGCTTCGGCATGAAGATCGAGGGGTTCTTCCCGCGCTTTCGGGGTGAACTGGCGGAATTGCCGGACGGACGCCAGCAGGTGCGTTTCCGTCTGGATGCCACGCAGGTGGAAATTCCCGGCAAGGATCGCTACACGGCGTGGATGCGCGGCGAGGATTTTTTCGACGTCGCGCAGTATCCGGTGGTGGAATTCGAGTCGCGTCCCTACGCCGAGGAGGTGGTGAAGACGGGCGGTGACATCACCGGCAACCTGACCATTCGCGGAATCACCCACGTCGAGACCCTGCATGTGGTGCCGGCTGAATGCGCGCGGCCGGGCTATGATTGCGATGTGATCAGTCGAGGTACGGTCCTGCGTGGACGTTACGGAATGAATGCGTGGCAGATGGCCCTGGGCGACAGGGTGACGTTCATTCTGCGTGGGCGGCTGCAGGAGGCGCGGCGCCCGTGAGGTTCCTGTTGAGGGCGATTGTGCTGGCAACGCTGTTGCTCGGCACCGGATGTGCCGGCCTGTCACAAATCGAACGCAACCGTGCCGCCGGGCTGGCCGCCGCCGCCCGCAGCACCGTTGTCAGCTGCACGCAGGCCAATCGTTGCGCCCAGCCCTCGCCGCTGCGCGCGCTGGGTGGCGAGGCGATCACCGCCTCCACGCCGGCCGTGCCGCGGCATTACGCCACCATCGTCGACCATGGCGAAGAATCGCTGGTGGCGCGGCTCAACCTGATCCGCAGTGCCACCCGCAGCATCGACCTGCAGACCTACATCTTCGACAAGGACGACAGCGCGCGCATGGTGCTGGATGCGCTGACCGATGCGGCGCAGCGCGGGGTCAAGGTGCGCATCCTGATCGATCAGCTCTCGGCGATTGCCGATCTGCAGATTCTCGGTGCGCTGGCCAGCACCCATGAAAACCTGCAGCTACGCATCTACAACCCGACCTTCGGCAAGGTCAAGCTCAATTACTTCGACTATGCCGGCAGCGTGGTCTGCTGCTTCCGTCGCTTCAACCAGCGCATGCACAACAAGCTGCTGGTGGTGGACGACGTGCTCGGCGTGGTCGGCGGGCGCAATTACCAGGACGACTATTACGACTGGGACAGCGAGTACAACTTCCGCGACCGCGACGTGATCCTGGCCGGGCCGGAAGTGCGTGCGATGGCGGCCAACTTCGACGCGTTCTGGCACGCGCGCCGCAGCGTGCCGGCCGAGCGTCTGAACGATGTCGGTCGCCTGCTGCTGGAACAGGGCGCACCGAAGATGCCGCCAGCCACGTTCCGCCGCCCCGAGCGGGTGGAACGGGTCGACCAGGAGGCGCGCGATCCGCAGTTCGTGCGCGAGGCGTTCGTGGCCCCGGCCATGCCGGTGCAGCGCGTGCTGTATGTGGCCGACCTGCCGCAGAAGCACCGCAAGGAACACACCGCCAAGGCGGTATCCACCGCGCCCGAGCTGGACGGCCTGATCGCCAACGCGCAGCAGGAAGTGCTGCTGCAGACGCCCTACCTGGTGCTGTCCGACCAGGCCCAGGCAATCTTCCGCGCACTGCGCCAGCGCCCGCAGCCGCCACGCATCGTGGTGTCCACCAACAGCCTGGCCGCCACCGACAACCCGATCGTGTATGCGCTGTCGTACAAGTTCAAACGCCGCAACATGCGCGAGCTGGGCTTCAACGTCTACGAGTTCAAGCCGTTCCCGCTGAATGCACCGGTGGACTACGCCAACCTGGTGCCCGATCCGTTCAACCCGGAGGCGGCCGAGCCGGCCGACGACGATAGTCGCGTCAATCGGGTGATCGGCGGCAGTGCGGCCGGCAATGCGATGCGGGGCAGTGGCGGTGGTGGTGGCACGGCCGGCAGCGCAATCCGCGGCAGCGGGGGCGGCGCGGGCCGCGCGCCCGGCGGCAGCGAGGTCGATCGGCGCGTGCTGCGCACCGAGACGCGGCCGTCGTTCCTGGGCACGCGCGCGGTCAACAAGCCGCTGCCGGTGACCCGTGCCGGTGCGCGCATGGGCCTGCATGCCAAGTCGTTGGTGGTGGACCGCCGCATCGGCGTGATCGGCACGCACAACTTCGATCCGCGCAGCGAGAACTACAACACCGAAGCGGCGGTGGTGATCGACGATGCGCGCTTTGCGCAGGCGCTGGCGGCCAGCATCGCGCGCGACATGGCGCCGGAAAACGCCTGGACCGTGGCCCCGCGCGAAAAGCCGCCGGTGCTGAGCGGATTGAACTACAGCGTGGGCAAGGTGTCCGAAGCCTTGCCGGTGCTGGATTTCTGGCCCTGGCGCTACGCCACCAACTACGAGTTCCAGCCGGGGCCGGGTTGCCCGTTCCCGCTCAAGCGCCAGGACCCGCAGTTCCGGAAGTGCTATGTGGCGGTAGGCGATTTCCCCGAGGTCAACGTCGGCCCGAAGTGGCTGCTGGTGCGGATGCTGACCGCCTTCGGTGCGGGACTGGTGCCGATCCTCTGATCGCAGCGGCGCCGGTCCCGGCGCCGGCATCGAGACGGCGCGTGGTCGTTGGTGCATCGTGGAGAGGCACCGCCGCATAGGCGCAGTACGCTGAACCAGGTCGCGTCACACCGCCAGCCGGTTGAAAGCGGCCGTGGCGGCTCTGCTTGCAGGGGCAGTCACAGTAGTTGCACCAGCCCCCCGCGCCGCGGATGCTTTCCCGATTCCCGATTCCCGATTCCCCCAATCCCCAATCCCCAATCCCCAATCCCCAGCCTATGACCTTCCGCGAACCCGTCGACCTGGCCGCCCTCAACGCCTCCAGCCGCGACACCTTGATCGAACATCTGGGCATCGTGTTCACCGATGCCGGCGACGACTGGCTGCGCGCCACCATGCCGGTGGATGCGCGCACCAGGCAGCCGTACGGCCTGCTGCATGGCGGTGCGTCGGTGGTGCTGGCCGAAACCCTGGGCAGCAGCGCCGGCAACCTGTGCGTGGACATGACCACCCGGATGTGCGTCGGGCTGGAGATCAACGCCAACCATCTGCGCGCCGCCACCGATGGCCTGGTCACCGGCACCGCGCGCGCGGTGCATGTGGGCCGCAGCACCCAGGTCTGGGACATCACCATCGACAATCCGGCCGGCAAGCGCGTGTGCGTGTCACGGCTGACCCTGGCCGTGGTGCCACGCAGCAATGGCTGAGCACGCCGTGCAAGTGCATGGGTGGAACAGCGCCACCCGCCGCGGGCACTGCGCGCAGGCCACGCTGCTGTCACAATAGTTGCGCTTCCTTCCCCTGGTACCGGTCCCGTTCCGTCAATGAGCGAGTCATCCCTGGACGCCACGCGCGACGCTGGCGGCGTGCTGCGTTGGTTCCGGTACCTGTATCGGGTGCCGCTGTTGCTGCTGCATCTGAGCATCTGCCTGCCGATCACCATGCTGTGCGTGGTGGCGCCGCCGCTGGCGCGTATCCGCACCGGCCCCGACGACACCCTGGACGAGCTGATGATCCGTTGGTGGCAGGGCAACCTGATGCGCGTGTTCGGCTTCCGCCTGCGTCGCTTCGGCACCCCACTGCCGGGCGCGACCCTGTTCGTGGCCAATCACGTCAGCTGGGTCGACATCTCGATGCTGCACAGCCAGCGCGTGATGGGCTTTGTGGCCAAGCGCGAGATCGCCGGTTGGCCGTTGGTGGGCTGGCTGGCGACCAAGGGCCAGACCATCTTCCACCAGCGCGGCAATACCGAATCGCTGGGCGGTGTGCTGCAGGAAATGCTGCAGCGCCTGCGCAGCGGCAAGCCGGTGGGCGTGTTCCCCGAAGGCCGCACCCGTGGCGGTACCGAGGTCGGCCCGTTCCATGCGCGCATCTTCCAGGCCGCGGTCGAGGCCGGCGTGCCGGTGCAGCCGGTGGCCCTGCGTTACGGCGAGCGCGGCAATGCGCAGGCAGTGGTGGCGTTCGGCGAGCGCGAGAGTTTCTTCGCCAATATCGTGCGCCTGCTCGGCGAGCCGTCGCGGCTGGCCGAGGTGCATTTTCTCGAGCCGATCGGTGCGCTGGATATCGACGGACGTCGCCGCCTGGCCGATACCTCGCGGCAACGCATCATCGCGGCGATGGAGTCCTGAGCCGACGATGCAAGCGCGCATCCTCCCTGCGGCCGGCACCCGCTTGTCCGGCCCGATGAGCGCATGAACGCCTCCGACTATCTGCCGCCGCGCTGGCTGCGCAATCCGCATGTGCAGTCGGTGCTGGGCAGCAGTGCCTTGCGTCGGCTCCGCAGCCGCCAGCTCTTGGCCGCCAGCGGTGCGGTCACCAGCGAACACATCCTCGACGGCGGCGACGGTGTGCGCCTGCAGGGCTGGATGAGCATCCCGCCCGGCGATGCCCCGGTGCGCGGCACGGTGCTGCTGCTGCATGGCTGGGAAGGCAGTGCCGATTCCAACTACATGCGCCTGACCGCCGCGCGCCTGCTTGGCCTGGGCTATCAGGTGTTCCGGCTGAATTTCCGCGACCACGGTGGCACGCACCACCTCAACGTGGACCTGTTCCACTCCGACCGCATCGAGGAAGTGGTCAATGCCGCGGGCGATCTGTGGCGGCGGTTTCCCGCGCCGCAGCTGCTGGCGGCGGGCTATTCGCTGGGCGGCAATTTCGCGTTGCGGCTGGCGCTGCGTGCACCGGCGGCCGGCCTGCCGCTGGCGCGCGTGGCGGCGGTATGCCCGCTGCTGGACCCGGCAGCGACGATGCTGCAGCTGGAAAAAGGCCCGCAGTTCTACGACTGGTATTTCCGCCGCAAGTGGCGCGAGTCGCTGCTGCGCAAGCGCAAGCTGTTCCCCGACCAGCATGGCTACGACGACGCCACCCTGGCGCTGGACATGCGCGGGCTGATGGCCTGGCTGGCCGAGCAGCACACCGGGCATGGCTCGCTGGAAGCGTATTTCGACAGTTATTCGATCGCCGGCGAGCGCCTGGCCGGCCTGCAGGTGCCGGTGGACATCCTGATGGCCGAGGACGATCCGGTCATTCCGTTCGAGGATTTCGCCGCCTGGCAGTTGCCGGCGCACGCACAGCTGGAAATCGCACGCTGGGGCGGCCACTGCGGCTTTCTGGAAAACGCCCGCGGTGACGGATTCGCCGAGCGCTGGGTGGCCGAGCGGCTGGCCGCGCAGGTGTAAGTCGGCGCCACCCCGCGCATCGTTACAATAGGCGTTTGTCCTGGACACGCCCACCGCCATGCAAGACGCCATTCTTCAAGCCCTGCGCCGCAATGCGGCCGACGATGCGGTGGCGCTGGCCCGCGAGTGGGTCCTCGGCGCGCCCGAGAGCGCCGCCGCGCATCGCTGGCTCGGCCTGGCCCTGCAGCAGCAGGGGCAACCGGCGCTGGCGCTGGCCAGCATCGAAACCGCGCTGACGCTGACGCCGGAAGATGCCGACCTGCATCTGCTGCGCGCCGGGCTGCTGCTGGCCACGCGCGCGCTGTCTGCGGCGGACGACGCGTTGTCGCGTACCACCGCGCTCGACCCCAACCAGTTCAATGCCTACGTGATGCAGGCGCATCTGGCGGTGGCGCGTGGCGATCTGGACGAGGCGCAGCGGCTGAGCCGCACCGCCGCGCGGCTGGCGCCCGAGCACCCGCAGTTGCTGGCCGTCGATGGCGTGGTGGAGCTGCGCCGCGGCCAGGGCGATCGCGCACTGTCGCTGCTGACCCGCGCCGCCGAGCAACTGCCGGATGACCCGCGGGTGATGTTCGCGCTGGGCTTTGCGTATCTGCAGAAGGAACACTTCGCATTTGCCGAGCGCGCCTTCGAGCGCGTGGTCGAGCTCAACCCGCCGGGCACCGCGCTGCGCGCCTTCATCGCCCAGCTGGCCCAGCGCCAGGGCCGCCTGGACGATGCACTGGCCGCGATGCAGGGCGTGTTCGCCCAGCCCGGCGGCGACATCCCGGCCATGCGCCGGCTCGCCGGCGAGATGGAACTGCAGGCCGGCCGCCCCGACCAGGCCGCCGCGCACCTGCGCCTGGCGCTGGCCCATTGGCCGGCCGACCGGCGCACCTTGCATGCCTTGCTGACCGCCTGGGAGCGGCTGGGCGCGGTGGACGATGCACGCGACACCCTGGACGCGGCGCTGGCCACCTCGGCCACGGCGCACGACCTGTGGCTGGCACGGCTGGCGGTGGAGCCGGTCGGCGGGGCGCAGGCGCAGGCGGTGATCGAGCGCTGGCTGCTGGCCATGCCCGAGCATCTGCCGGCGCTGGAAGCGCTGATGCGCGTGCACGACATGCAGGGCCATGCCGAACAGGCCGAAATGGTGGCCCGCCAGATCGTGGCGGTGGAGCCGGGCCGCATCAGCGGCGAGCAGCGCATCGTCGAAGCCCTGCTGGAGCGGGACCCGCCGGCGGCGATCGCCTGCGTGCAGTCGCTGATCGACTCGCTGCCCGCGCCCCAGCAGACCGTGCTGCGGCCGTGGCTGGGCAATGTGCAGGACCGCGCCGGCCAGCCCGACGCCGCCGTGGCCACCTGGATGCAGTTCCAGCGCGAGCAGGCCCAGCACCGCCTGCCGTTGCCGCCGCAGGCCGCCAGGCAGCCGATGCAGTGGCCGGACATCGGGACCATCCCCGAGACCGTGACGGCACGGCCGCTGTTCGTCTTTGGCACGCCCGGCTCGCATGTCGAACGCCTGATCGCGGTGATGGGCGCGGCCACCCCGCTGGTGCGCGACGACCGGTATGGCACCACGCCGCCGTCCGATGCGCTGCAGAGCTACCGCACGGTCGAGCAGCTTGCGTCCGGCGAGCTGGCACCGATGGCATTGGTGGAAGGCTGGAAGGCGCAGCTGCCGCGGCGCGGCATCGACGACGGCAACGTCATCGACTGGCTGCTGTGGTGGGACAACACCCTGCTGACCGCGTTGCGCCCGCATCTGCCCGAAGGCCGGCTGGCGATCGCGCTGCGCGACCCGCGCGACATGCTGCTGGACTGGCTGTCGGCCGGCGCGCCGGCACCGCTGGCCGTGCAATCGCCGCAGCAGGCCGCCGACTGGTTGCTGGCGGCGCTGGAACAGCTCGCCGTGCTGCACGAGCGCGACCTGTATCCGCACCGGATCATCCGCCTGGACGGCATCGAGAGCGACCCGCAAGGCATCTCCACCGTGCTGGAGCAGGCGTTCGGCCTGCGCTTTCCGCTGGTCGAACCGCGCGGCCCGGCGCGCCTGGCCGCGGGGCGCTGGCGCAGCTACCGCAACGTGCTTGGCGCGCAATTCGATCTGCTGACGCTGATCGCGGTGCGCTTCGGCTACCCGCAGGACTGAGCGCCGCCCGCAGCAGCTCGCACACCCGTAGGAGCGGCCCCGGCCGCGACGGGGCGTTACAGGGAATGCCTCCGCACCGATGAGGCGTTTCCGATAAAGCCCCGTCGCGGCCAGGTCCGCTCCTACGGGGCTGGGTATCGACTGGATATCGCGCTTCTTGTCGGAGCGCGGGGAGGGTGCGCCAAGCAGCACGCGTACGCCGGCGCCGGCGCCGGCTGCCGCAGTGTTCGGCGGTGTGATGCAGCGGCAGCGATAAACCCGGCCGCGCGCACCAGAGGGTTCCATGGCGACGGCTTCCTCTGCGACGCGGACCCAGGCACCCTGGTCGGCCTCATTCCCGCGGAGACTCCTGCATGCGCCTGACCAGCAACAGCATCGAAAACGGCAAGCCGATCGCGGTGGAATTTGCCGCCGGAACGCCCGAGGGCTTTGCGCCCAACCGCAACCCGCACCTGGCCTGGAGCGAAGTGCCGGCCGGCACGCGCTCGTTCGCGCTGCTGTGCCTGGACCCGGATGTGCCGACCGTGCCGGAAACCGTGGGCCGCGACGACGTGCAGATCCCGGTCGATCAGCCACGCACCGATTTTGTGCATTGGGCGATGGCCGATATCCCCGCCGACGTGCATGCGATCGCCGCGGGCAGCTGCAGCGACGGCTTCGTGCCCAAGGGCAAGCAGCAGCCGGCCGGCCCGGCCGGGGCGCGCCAGGGCCTGAATTCGTATACCCAGTGGTTTGCCGGCAATGCCGACATGGCCGGCAATTACCTGGGCTACGACGGCCCGTACCCGCCGTTCAACGACCTGCGGGTGCACCGCTATTTCTTCCGCGTGTTCGCGCTGGACGTGGCACAGCTCAGCCTGCCTGAGACCTTCACCGCCGCCGATGTGCTGTCGGCAATCCAGGGCCACGTGCTGGCCGAGGCAGCCCTGCACGGCACCTACACGCTGAATCCGGCGCTGCGCTAAGTGCAGATCACCACCACTGCACGGCCACCAGGCCGCGCGGTGGTGGTGACAGGGAAGCTGCAAGCGCCGCAACCGTGATGTCAGGGCGATCAGCACGTGGGTCACCCGGGCGCCTCAAGCAGAGCAGGCTGTCGCTTCCGAAGCGCCATTGCATAACGGTCACGCAACACTTCGCCGCTTCCCGCTTCCCGCTTCCCGCTTCCCAATTCCCAATTCCCAATTCCCAAACTACCCACTCGCCTCGATCATCTGCTCCAGCACGTACACCGGCGCAGCGTCCGTGCCCGCGGCGGCCGGGTAGCGGGTGACGCGCAGCAGGGTACGGATGCCCGCCTCGTGCTCGAAGCCTTCGATGCTGCCATCGAAGGTCTGCCAGGCGCGGGTCGCGGGCTGTCCATCGGCGCCTTGTTCGCGCAGTTGCAGGCAGTGGCGCGCCGGATCGGACCGACAGGGCACGGTGTCGGCGGCCACTTCGATCAACAGCGTCTGGCCGGGGCCGCCATGGCGGGTGTCGGCGGTGGCGACACCGTCGAACACCAGCCGGGTGCCGTCGCTGCGGGTCAGGGTCAGTTGCGGCGTGGTCTGCGCGGTGTTCAGCGCCACCGCGAAGCGACCGGACAGCAGCTCGCTGGCGGCGCGTTCCTGGGCCATCCGCCGCGGTTGCGCACACAGGCGTTTGCTCGACACCACCCGGCCGATCTGCAGGTGCGCCTGCGCCAGGCTGTAATCGGCGCCCAATGCGTTGCAGGTCTGGCTGACCTGGATGCGTTGATCGCGAAAATCCAGCTGCAAGGGCGCGGTGCCGGCGACGAACAGGCTGCGCAAGGCGGTGCCATGCGCGTCGCTGGCCTGCTGCAGCTGCCAGTGTTGCGCCTGCAGGGCGGCCTGCAGCGGGGCGTTGGCGGCCGCCGCTGCGGCCAACGCGGCCGACTCGGCGGCAGCAGTGTCGGCACCGGACCCGGGCAGCTCCGGCGCTGCGCCCGACCCGCAGGCCGTCACGCCCGCTGCCAGCAGTGCAGGGGCAAACAACACGGCACGCATGCGGCGGCTCCCGGTGATCGATGCGTCAGTGATACCGCCACCGCGCGGCCAGGGCAATGACGCAAGTCACTGCCCGGCCATCTGCCCTGCACCTCGCGTCCGGCGCAACCGGCACGACACGCAGCCGCTAGCGGTCTCAGGCCAGCGCCGGCAGCCACAACAGCAGGGCGGCGCCCAGCACGATGCGGTAGACCGCAAACACCGTGAAGCGGTGCTTCTTGATATAGCCCAGCAGCCACTTCACCACCACAAAGCCGGTGATGGTCGCCGCCACGAAGGCCACCGCCACATCGGCCCAGTTCTCGCTGCCGAAGCCGCCTTCCTTGTACATCTCCAGCAGGGCGTAAGCGCTGGCCGCGAACATGGTCGGGATGCCCACCATGAACACGAAATCCGCCGCCGCCGAGCGCTTGCTCAGGCCCAGCAGCATCGCCAGGAAGATCGCCGAGGCCGAGCGCGAGGTGCCGGGGAACACGCCGGCCACCACCTGCGCCAGCCCCACCGCGATGGCCACCTTCCAGGTGACCACATCGCGCTCGGGCAGCTTGCTGGCGAAGTGCT
The DNA here is from genome assembly GCF_903989455.1 of Xanthomonas euroxanthea. Classification (NCBI taxonomy): domain Bacteria; kingdom Pseudomonadati; phylum Pseudomonadota; class Gammaproteobacteria; order Lysobacterales; family Lysobacteraceae; genus Xanthomonas; species Xanthomonas euroxanthea. The sequence continues at coordinate 253,866 of NZ_LR861803.1, forward strand.
CGGCCACCAGCATCCACAGCCCGCCGATCAGCAGCGCCCAGGCCACCGGATGCACGGTTTCCGGCAGCTGCCAGCCGGCCTTGCGCACGATCAGGCCCACCACCGCAGTCACCATGAAGGCCACGCCGACCTTGAGTACGTAGTCGCGATTGGCGCGCTCGCCCAGGCCGGTGGCCAGGGTCCACAGCTTCTGCCGCAGTGCCAGGCAGATCGCCAGGATCGCGCCGGCCTGGATGACGATGTTGAAGAAGTCAGAACGGCGTCCGAGCCATTGTTCGGCGATCAGCAGGTGACCGGTGCTGGAGATCGGCAGGAATTCGGTAAGGCCTTCGAGAATGCCCAACAGCAGGGCGGAAATCAGATCGGACATCGGACTGGAGAGGGGATGGGGGGAGGCGTCAGGATAGTGCATTGCGGCATGCACCATATCGGTGCAACATGCGATTGATTAGCACCTTAAGGGTGCTATCGCTGCGTCAGCGGCCTCAAGCGACGCAAGCAAAATCAACGACTTGTGAAGGACCGGCGCTTGGCATGGTCCCTGCTGTAGCTCCGTCCACGAGCCACTTAACTCTGCAGAGGTTTCTTCCGATGTCCGTGGAAAATGTTGAAAAGCTGATCAAGGACAACAAGGTCGAGTTTGTCGACCTGCGCTTCGTCGATATGCGTGGTGTACAGCAGCACATCACCTTTCCGGCCAACATCATCGAGCCGGCGCTGTTCGAAGAAGGCAAGATGTTCGACGGCAGCTCGATCGCGGGTTGGAAGGGCATCAACGAGTCGGACATGGTCCTGCTCCCGGACGCCGGCACTGCGTATCTGGATCCGTTCTTCGCCGATCCGACCATCGTGCTGACCTGCGACATCCTCGATCCGGCCACCATGCAGAGCTATGAGCGCGATCCGCGCGGCATCGCCAAGCGCGCCGAGGCCTACCTGAAGTCCTCGGGCACCGCCGACCAGGCGTTCTTCGGCCCGGAGCCGGAATTCTTCATCTTCGATTCGGTGCGCTTTGCCAACGACATGGGCCACACCTTCTTCCAGGTCGGCTCGGAAGAGGCTGCCTGGAACACCGGCGCCAAGTACGACGGCGGCAACAGCGGCTACCGTCCTGGCGTGAAGGGTGGCTACTTCCCGGTGCCGCCGACCGACACGCTGCACGACCTGCGCGCGGAAATGATCAAGACGCTGGAACAGGTCGGCATCGAGACCGAGGTGCACCACCATGAAGTGGCCACCGCCGGCCAGTGCGAGATCGGCACCAAGTTCAGCTCGCTGGTGCAGAAGGCCGACGAACTGCTGACGATGAAGTACATCATCAAGAACGTCGCCTACCGCAACGGCAAGACCGCGACCTTCATGCCCAAGCCCATCGTGGGCGACAACGGCTCGGGCATGCACGTGCACCAGTCGCTGACCAAGGGCGGCGTCAACCTGTTCTCCGGCGACGGCTACGGCGGCCTGTCGCAGATGGCGCTGTGGTACATCGGCGGCATCTTCAAGCACGCGCGTGCGATCAACGCCTTCTCCAACTCCGGCACCAACAGCTACAAGCGTCTGGTCCCGGGTTATGAGGCACCGGTGATGCTGGCCTATTCGGCCCGCAACCGCTCGGCCTCGTGCCGCATTCCGTGGGTCACCAACCCGAAGGCGCGCCGTATCGAAATGCGCTTCCCCGATCCGTTGCAGTCCGGCTACCTGACCTTCACCGCGCTGATGATGGCCGGCCTGGACGGCATCAAGAACCAGATCGACCCGGGCGCCCCGAGCGACAAGGACCTGTACGACCTGCCGCCGGAAGAAGAGAAGCTGATCCCGCAGGTTTGCTCCAGCCTGGACCAGGCACTGGAAGCGCTGGACAAGGACCGCGAGTTCCTCAAGGCCGGCGGCGTGATGAGCGACGACTTCATCGACGGCTACATCGCGCTGAAGATGCAGGAAGTCACCAAGTTCCGTGCTGCGACCCACCCGTTGGAGTACCAGCTGTACTACGGCAACTGAGTTCCACCGCGGTGATGGCGGAGGCCCCCCCTCCCACCTCCGCCATCGCCGCACACGTTCGATCGGTCCACGGCATCGGCCGTGGATCGTAGGGGATTGAGAGAGCACACAGTTCGCGACGCGCGGGCCTGACCTCTCCCACGAGGCGGATGCATCGGCATCGGCCGAGGTCTGCGTAATCGCGAACGCGCGGATGCCGGGGTTGGCATCCAGGTGAATGACACCGCCGGGCGGCGCAATGCCGGCCGGTCTTTTCCACCATTCGGGGTATGCGCATGAAATTGATCACCGCCATCATCCGGCCGTTCAAGCTCGACGAGGTCCGCGAGGCCCTGTCCGCAGCAGGCGTGTCGGGCATCACCGTGACCGAGGTCAAGGGGTTCGGACGCCAGAAGGGCCACACCGAGCTATACCGCGGCGCCGAGTACGTCGTCGACTTCCTGCCCAAGATCAAGATCGAGACGGTGGTGACCGACGACCGGCTGGACGCAGTGGTCGAGGCGATCCAGAACGCCGCCGGCACCGGCAAGATCGGCGACGGCAAGATCTTCGTGACCGCGATCGAGCAAGTCGTGCGCATCCGCACCGGCGAGATCGGCGCCGATGCGCTCTGAGTCCCCCACCCCCGGAGTTCTTATGAAGACAGCCCTTTTTGCCGGGTGGAAAGCCCGGTTCTACAGTGTCTGCATGCTGATGCTGTTCAGCGCGCTGGTGGTGGGCGGCATGGGCAGCGCGCACGCGCAGTCCACCCCGCAGGTCACCCCGCTGCCGACCGAACCGGTCACCACCGAACCGCTGCCGTCGGCGCAGCCGCCCGCCGCACCGGTGGCCGCCGCCGAAGCCGCGCCGGTGGTGGAGAAGGGCGATGTCGCCTGGATGCTGACCTCCACGCTGCTGGTGCTGCTGATGGTGGTGCCGGGCCTGGCGTTGTTCTACGGCGGCATGGTGCGCGCCAAGAACGTGCTGTCGGTGCTGATCCAGGTCGCGGTGGTGTTCTCGCTGCTGACCATCCTGTGGGTGGTGTACGGCTACAGCCTGGCGTTCTCCGGCGAAGGCCCGTGGATCGGCAACCTGGACAAGGCGCTGCTCAAGGGCGTGACCATCGAAACGCTGGCGGCCACCTTCACCAAGGGTGTCAGCCTGCCGGAATACGTGTTCGTGGCGTTCCAGGCGACCTTCGCCGGCATCACCGGTGCGCTGATCGTCGGCGCCTTTGCCGAGCGCGCCAAGTTCGCCGCGGTACTGCTGTTCTCGGTGATCTGGTTCACCTTCGGCTACCTGCCGCTGGCGCACATGGTCTGGGCCACCGGCGGTTACCTGTTCGGCCTGGGCGCGCTCGATTTTGCCGGCGGCACCGTGGTGCATATCAACGCCGGTATCGCCGGCCTGGTCGGCGCCTACTTTGTCGGCAAGCGTGCCGGCCTGGGGCGTGAGGCGATCAAGCCGCACAACGTGACCCTGACCTTCGTCGGTGCCTCGCTGCTGTGGGTGGGCTGGTTCGGCTTCAACGCCGGCTCCAACCTGGAAGCCAATGCCGGTGCGGCGCTGGCCTTCCTCAACACCTTGCTGGCCACCGCCGCTGCCATCCTGGGCTGGTCGCTGACCGAGAAGATCATCAAGGGCAAGTCGTCCGCCCTGGGCGTGGCCTCGGGCATGGTCGCCGGTCTGGTCGGCATCACCCCGGCCTGCGGCACGGTGGGTCCGTTCGGCGCGATCGTCATCGGCCTGGCTGCCGGCGTGCTGTGCGTGTGGGGCGTCACCGGCCTCAAGCGCCTGCTGGGCGCCGACGACAGCCTGGACGTATTCGGCGTGCACGGCCTGGGCGGCATCATCGGCGCGATCCTGACCGGCGTGTTCTCGGCCGCTTCGCTGGGCGGCCAGAAGGGCGGCGATTACGACATGCTGCATCAGGTCGGCATCCAGGCGCTGGGCGTGGGTATCACCCTGGTCTGGATCGGCGTGGTCTCGGTGGTGGGCTTCCTGGTCGCCAAGCTGGTGTTCGGCCTGCGCGTCACCGAAGAAGCCGAGCGCGAGGGCCTGGATATCACCTCGCACGGCGAAGCGGCATACGAGTCCTGAGCATGCACACCCGCGGCCACGCTGCCGCGGGTGGCGCAACGACCCGGCCGGGAAAGCCGTGCCGGGTCCGTTTTTCCCCGTTGCCGCGCTGGCGGCGGACCAACTGCCGAGGTGCCTGCATGACCAGCCCCACGCCTGTGACGGTCGGCGCGGATGCCCGCTGGATCGGTGCGACCTGCCGCCGTCCGGCCCGAATTCCTTCCATGCATGCTGCGTGTTGCGCGACACACGCGCAGGCCGGGCGTGCTTGCACTAAATTGGTGCAATGCTGATGCCATCGCTCCTGCCATCGCTGGACAGCCTGGGCACACCGGTGGCCTGGGCCGACCGCGAGGGACGCGTGCTGGGCGTCAACCCGGCTTTCGCGCGCTGGCTCGGGGTCAGTGCCCGGCGCCTGGTCGATCAACCGCTGGCCGCTCTGGAGGTGCAGGGCGATGCGCTCGCCCGCTTTCTGCTCAACGACGAGCGCGACGTGTTGCGCCTGCACCGGCTGGCATTGGGCCTGCCCAATGACGCACCGCGTTTTGCCGAAGGCTGGCTGTCGCGGCTGGACGATGGCGGCTGGCTGCTGGAAACCCACCCGGTCGACGAATTCCCCGCGCTGGATCCCACCCATGCGCTGCCCAATGCCCTGAGCGCCGCGCTCAAGGGCCTGGCGCACGAACTGCGCAATCCGCTGGCCGGGCTCAAGGGCGCGGCGCAGTTGCTGGCGCGGCGCTCGGCCGGCCGCGACGAGGACGAGCGCGAGCTGATCGAGTTGATCGGCACCGAGATCGAACGCCTCAACACCCTGCTCGAACGCCTGCTCTCGCCCACGCCGGCGCGCCCGCACGACCGCCTCAATATCCATGTCGTGCTCGAACGCGTGCTGCGCCTGGCCGAAGCCGAGGGCGGCTGGTCGGTGCAGGTGCAGCGCGACTACGACCCCAGCATTCCCGACATCCTCGGCGACGGAGACCGCCTGACCCAGGCGGTGTGGAATCTGGTACGCAACGCGTTCCAGGCCGGCGCCACCCGCGTGACCCTGCGCACCCGCGTCGAGCACGGCCAGCGCATCCGCGACCGCGTGCATGCGATGTCGCTGCGGCTGGAAATCATCGACGACGGCGGCGGCGTGCCGGAAGAACTGGCCGAGCACCTGTTCCTGCCGCTGGTCAGCGGGCGCGCCGAAGGCAGCGGCCTGGGCCTGGCGCTGGCCCAGCAGGTCTCGCGCGAACACCACGGCACGCTGACCTACCGCTCGCGGCCGGGGCATACCGTTTTCACCCTGCTGTTGCCCGAGCTGGCCGGCGACCACGACAAGGAACATCTGCATGGCTGAGGCCGCCGCCGCATCCCACCACATCTGGGTGGTCGACGACGACCGTTCGGTCCGCTTCGTGCTGTCCACCGCCTTGCGCGATGCCGGCTACGCCGTCGACGGCTTCGAGAGTGCCGCCGCCGCATTGCAGGCGCTGGCCATGCGGCCGACTCCGGATCTGTTGTTCACCGACGTGCGCATGCCCGGCGAGGATGGCCTGAGCCTGCTCGACAAGCTCAAGTCCAGGCATCCGCAGCTGCCGGTCATCGTGATGTCGGCCTACACCGATGTCGCCAGCACCGCCGGCGCCTTCCGGGGCGGCGCGCACGAGTTCCTGTCCAAGCCCTTCGATCTGGACGATGCGGTGGCACTGGCCGCACGCGCGCTGCCGGATGCCGACGCCGGTGTCGAGGAGATCATCGGGACCCCATTGGCGGAAGGCTCGGCGGCGCTGATCGGTGACACCCCGGCGATGCAGGCGCTGTTCCGCGCGATCGGCCGGCTGGCGCAGGCACCGCTGTCGGTGCTGATCAACGGCGAAACCGGCACCGGCAAGGAACTGGTCGCGCGCGCGCTGCACAACGAGTCGCCGCGCGCGCGCAAACCCTTCGTCGCGCTCAACACCGCCGCCATTCCGGCGGAGCTGCTGGAAAGCGAGTTGTTCGGCCACGAAACCGGCGCCTTCACCGGCGCCACCAAACGCCATATCGGCCGCTTCGAACAGGCCGACGGCGGCACGCTGTTCCTGGACGAAATCGGCGACATGCCGCTGCCGCTGCAGACCCGCTTGCTGCGCGTACTGGCCGAGAACGAATTCTTCCGTGTCGGCGGGCGCGAGTTGATTCGCGTCGATGTGCGCGTGATTGCCGCCACCCACCAGGACCTGGAGGCGCTGGTCGAACAAGGCCGCTTCCGGGCCGACCTGTTGCATCGCCTGGACGTGGTGCGCCTGCAACTGCCGCCGCTGCGCGAGCGCCGCGGCGACATCGCGCAACTGGCCGAGAATTTCCTGGCCATGGCCGGGCGCAAGCTCGACATGCTGCCCAAGCGACTGTCCTCGGCCGCACTGGAACAACTGCGCCACTACGACTGGCCCGGCAACGTGCGCGAACTGGAAAACGTGTGCTGGCGCCTGGCCGCGTTGTCCACTGCCGACATCATCGACGTGGTCGATGTGGAATCGGCGCTTGCACGTGGCGGCCGTCGCCAGCGTGCCGGCCGCGGCGACGGGCAATGGGACGAGATGCTCTCCAGCTGGGCGGCGCAACGCCTGAGCGAAGGCGCCCAGGGCCTGCATGCCGAAGCGCGCGAACGCCTGGACAAGACCCTGCTCGAAGCGGCCCTGCAACTGACCCAGGGCCGCCGTGCCGAAGCGGCCGCACGCCTGGGGCTGGGCCGCAACACCGTCACCCGCAAGCTCGGGCCGGGGCGCAAGCGCCGCTGATTGGCCCACACCCGGAGTCGAGCCCCTCTCCCGCAGGCGGGAGAGGGGGGCGCCTGCGAAAAGCCGTACTGCGCGCGCAGGTGGTCGAGCCAAGCAGCGAACCAGGCGGGATTGACGCGCATCACGGCGGCAAGCCGGGATGAACTCGCCGTTTTTCGCTCGCACGTGCCACCGCCTCGATTATCTGGCGGCGTACGACGCCCCCATCCGCCCTTCGGGCACCTTCCCCCGCACGCGGGAGAAGGCAAGGCACGCGAGCAAGGTAAAACACGCGGGAAAGGGAAGGCACGCGAGCAAGGTAAAACACGCGGGAAAAGGCAAGGCAGGTGACAAAAGGCAAGGCAGGCAGGAAAAGGCGAGGCAGGCAGGCGGGCAAGGCAGGCAAGGCAGGCATGAATCCTCGCAGTCGAGCCCCTCTCCCGCCTGCGGGAGAGGGGTTGGGGTGAGGGCGCTTTTTGCACATATCCCGGCTCGCGACACCAACCCCGTAAACTCCTGGGCTGCCCCAAGCGCTTTTCATGACACGTGAACATGCGCCCGCATAGGTTTCCAGCCTGATCAGGAGAACAGCTCGATGCGTTACCGGTCGCCCACGATCGTTGCCCTCACCGCGCTGGCGCTTGCCGCCTGCAGCAGCACGCCACCGCCGCCACCGCCTCCACCCCCGGCGGCGCGCGTGGTGCCGGTCCGTCCGGTCCAGCAGGCCGAAGCGGCGCTGGCATCGGCGTCGGGCAGCCTGGTCAGCGGTCGGGTGGTGCTGGTGCCGGCGTTGCAGGGCATCCGCATCAGCGGCACAGTCGGTGGCCTGCGCCCCGGCGGCGTGGCCGGTTTCCACGTGCACGAACGCGGCGATTGCAGCGCCGCCGACGCCAGCAGCGCCGGTGCGCACTTCAATCCCGCCGGTGCGCCGCACGGGCGTGCCGGCAGTACTCCCCACCACGCCGGCGACATGGACAACCTGCGTGCCGATGCCGAAGGTGTCGCGCATCTGGACATGATCGTTGCCGGCATCACCCTGGGCGATGCCGCGCCCACCGACGTGGTCGGCAAGTCGCTGGTCGTGCATGCCGATGCCGACGACTATCGCAGCCAACCCAGCGGCAATGCCGGCGCACGTCTGGCCTGCGGCGTCATCCGCGTCACCCAGTGGCGCACACCCCCTTCGCAGCCCTGAGTCGGGGCACCCCTGGCTGCAGCTGCGGCCTTTCTACAGGAGTTACTCATGCGCATTCTTCCAACCACCTTGTTCCTGGCCACCGCGCTGGTGCTGACCGCGTGCAAGCGCGATGAGCCCGCCCCGGCCGATCCTGCACCCGCGCCGCAGGCCGGCGCACCGGCCGAAGCGGCGCATGGCGGCGAGCACGCCGCGTCCATGGTGACCGAAGCGGCGGCCACCACCACCGCAACCGCCGAACTCAAGCCGACCAAGGGCAGCGAGGTCAAAGGGACGGTGAGCTTCAAGATCGTCGACGGCGCGCTGCGTGTCACCGGCCAGCTCAGTGGCCTCAAGCCCGACAGCGAGCATGGCTTCCATATCCACGAGAAGGGCGATTGCAGCGCACCGGACGGCAGCAGTGCCGGTGGCCACTTCAATCCGGCCCAATCCGATCACGGCGCCGTCAGTGCCGACCCGCACCACGGCGGCGACATGCCCAACATCAAGGCCGATGCGCAGGGCAATGCCAGCATCGATGGCCCGGTGTCGAGCAACGTCAACCTCGGCAAGGCCGACCAGTTCGACATCGCCGGCCACGCGGTGATCGTGCATGCCGATGCCGACGACTACAAGACCCAGCCCACCGGCAACGCCGGCGGTCGCCTGGCCTGCGGCGTGATCACCACCGACAACGCGCCAGCGGCAACCAAGTAAGCAGGACACGCCAGCAGCCCGGCAAAACGCCGCGGTGATCGATCACCGCGGCGTTGCTGTTTTTGTGCCGCACTGGGAGCGATCCGCTCATGTGTGTGCGGGCGTATGGCGCCTCCGGCATGCCGCGCATCGCGCGTTGCATGGGGCCTGTCGGTACGCATCGAGATGTCGCTACGGACCGATCCGGGCGCGCTGTGCAGGCAGCTGACGTTGATCGCCGGCTCAGTAATTCGGCCACAGCCCCGGCGTTGCCAGTTCCAGCAGATGCTCATCCGGGTCGCGGAAATAGAGGCTCTGCCCGCCGCCCGGCCACTGCGTGCGGCCTTCGATGGGCACGTTGCAGGCCTGCAGGTGTGCTTCCCATGCGGCGAGTGCATCGGTAGCGATGGCCAGTGCGTAATGCGTGCGCCCGCTGCCATCATGCGGCGGAATCGTGCCGCCCGGCAGCGTCACTGTCGTAGCAGTACTGCCTTGCAGGAACAGCAACAGCACCTGCCCGGGCGCGATTGCGTATGCGGCCATGCGTGCGTCGCAATACATCGCGTCCACTCCCAGCACGCGGGCGTAGAACGCACAGGCGCGCTGCAGATCCGCCACATACACGCCGGTTTCCAGGACGCCCTGCAACGCAGGTGCCGTGGAAGCCGGCGTCCGGCTCACGCGGCCAGCGCCTGGCGCGGATCCTGGCCCGGTTCCACATGCACGTAGAGCACCGGCAACCCGTGCGCTTCCAGCACCGCGGCCATCTGCCGCTGGCGCGACAGATACTGCTCATACACCCCGCGCAGGCGCTCGCAATGCTCGCGGTCGTGCTGGTAGTAATCGCACCAGCCAGCCGGGTCGAACAGGGCGATGCGCACTTCGCCGTCGACATAGCGCAGCACCGGTTCGGGCGGCTGCTCCAGCCATTCTTCGGTGTGCGGGGCCAGCAGGGCGGCTTCGATCAGCGGCCATAGCGGCGCCAGGCCCTGGTTGTCGTACTGCATCGACATCATCGCCGCCAGATCGTGCGCGGTGAGATAACGCGCATGCTCGATGCGTGCCCCGAAGCTTTCCTGCGCCAGCAGCGCGGTATCGGCCTGCGCCATGCCCTGGGCCAGCAGCACCTCTTCCATCGCATCGGCCACCGTCGCCACGGTCTGCGGATCGCCGGACAGCAGGAACGGCAGCACGCGCAGGCCGCCGCCGATCAGCTGCGGGTCGGCCTGGAAGGGCAAGGGGATCTCGCCCTGCGCATCGGCACCAAACGCCAGCACGCGCGGGCCCTGGTCGCGCCCGGGCGCACGTGCATGCAGCTCGTCCAGCCGGCGATGCAGCGGCCAGCCGGGCCGCAGCACTTCGGCCGGGTCGAAATGCGCCATTGCCACGCTGAGCTCGAGCTCGCGGATTTCGGGGATCCATTGCGCCAGGTCGCGGCCGATGCGTTCGGCCAGCATGCCGGCCTGGTCCGGCGCCAGGGCGCCGCGCTCGGGGGCGGTGCCGCCCGTCAATTCCAGCGCCATCACACCCATGGCGGTCACGCCGTGTTCGGTCTTGCTCATGATTCGCGGTTGGCCCATCACGGGGTCGAAGCTACACTGCGGCCATTATGCCTGCCGGCCCTGTGCAGGCCATGTCCCCGAGTCCTCCATGCCAGGTCAACCGATGCCCGCAGCCCGTCCCGTCGCCATCCTGGGCGGCGTTCGTATCCCGTTCTGTCGTCAGAACACCGCTTATGCGGACGTGGGCAACCTGGGCATGTCGGTGCGCACGCTGGGCGCGCTGGTCGAGCGCTTCGGGCTGCATGGGCAGCAACTGGGCGAAGTGGCGATGGGGGCGGTGATCAAGCACTCCTCGGACTGGAACCTGGCGCGCGAGGCGGCGCTGTCGTCCGGGCTGTCGCCGCTGACGCCGGGCATCACCCTGCAGCGCGCCTGCGGCACCAGCCTGGATTCGGTGATTACCATCGCCAACAAGATCGCGCTGGGCCAGATCGATTCCGGCATCGGCGGCGGCTCGGACACCACCTCGGAAGTGCCGATCGTCTACGGCAAGAAGCTGCGCGCGCGGCTGATGGCCGCCAACCGCGCCAAGGCCACCGGCGACAAGCTCAAGGCGCTGCTGCGTGGCTTCAAGTTCGGCGAGCTCAAGCCCGAATTCCCCGGCGTGGCCGAGCCGCGCACCGGCAAGAGCATGGGCGACCATTGCGAGGACATGGCCAAGGAATGGAACATCTCGCGCGATTCGCAGGACGAATGGGCGGTGTCCTCGCATCACAAGCTGGCCGCCGCCTATGAGCGCGGTTTCTTCGACACGCTGATCGCGCCGTTCCGCGGCGTCTCGCGCGACAACATCCTGCGCGCCGACACCTCGCTGGAAAAGCTGGCCACGCTGCGCCCGGCCTTCGACAAGACCTCCGGCCGCGGCACGCTGACCGCGGCCAACTCCACCCCGCTCACCGACGGTGCGGCCGCGGTGCTGTTGTCCAGCGAAGCCTGGGCGCTGGCGCACGGCCACACCCCGATGGCCTATCTGCGCGATGCGCAGGTGTCGGCGGTGGATTTCGTGCATGGCGAAGGCCTGTTGATGGCGCCCACCATTGCGGTACCGCAGATGCTGGCGCGCCAGGGCCTGACCCTGCAGGACTTCGACATCTACGAAATCCACGAGGCCTTCGCCGCCCAGGTGCTGTGCACGCTGCGTGCCTGGGAAAGCGAGGATTACTGCCGCAATCGCCTGGGGCTGGAAGCGCCGCTTGGGCGTATCGACCCGGACAAGATCAACCCGCTGGGCTCGTCGCTGGCCACCGGCCACCCCTTCGCCGCTACCGGCGCCCGTGTGGTGGCCACTGCCGCCAAGCAACTGGAAGAGCGCGGCGGCGGGCGGGCGTTGATCTCGATCTGCACCGCCGGCGGCATGGGCGTGGTGGCCATCGTCGAGCGCTGACGCTGCTTGGCATCGTGGGATTGGGGATTCGGGACTGGGGATTCGCAAAGCATGAAGCGGACTCCTGATTTTACGAATCCCCACTCCCCAATCCCCAACCTCCAACCTCCAACCTCCAACCTGCAAGGACGCATGGATGTCGAACGTTGATGCACGCGAACCACCCACGCTCTACCTGCCTCCGGCGCACGGTGCCGTGTGGCGCGAGGGCGATGTGCTGGTGTGCACGCCGGGCGCCGACCTGCCGCCACGTTGCGTCAAGTGCAATGCGCCGGCCGACACTTCGCCGCGCCGCTACATCTTCCACTGGCATCATCCGGCGATCTATCTGGCGCTGCTGATGGGCGTACTGCCGTATCTGATCCTGGCCCTGGTGCTACGCAAGCGCAGCGCGCATGTGGTGACCTTGTGCCTGCAGCATGAGCGGCGCCGGGTGCGCTATGCCGTCATCACCAGAGCGTCGGTCTTGCCATTGCTGGCAGGTGGTCTGGTGCTGGATGGCGCGATCGGCTGGCTGGCCGGCGCTGGCGTGATGGCGGTCATGCTGTTGATCGGCAGACTGGGGTCGCGTGTCTTGTCGCCGCACTCGGTCGACGATGCGCAGTCGCGTTTCCTGGGCGCCTGCGATGCGTTCTTGCACGAGTTGCCGGCGCCACCCCGGCGCGCACGCGATTGGTAATTTGTGGCGGTGCGCCTGCACACGCCTTCAGAGCGGTTGTGCGTCGCGCTCCTGCAGATCTCCCGGCCAGCCGGTAAACCTGCGTGGCGGTTCTCGCGTGCAGACGCGGACAAAGCAAAAGCCCCGGACAGGCCGGGGCTTTGCTTTGTCCGCGCAGCGTTGCCGCAGCGATCAGACCCCAGCGATCAAGGCAGGCGATCGTCCGGTGCGAGCGGGTCGGCCGGCGGCGTTGGGTATGCCGATACGATCGGCCCGCGCAGCGACTGCTGCGGCAGGCCCTCGTGCACCGGCTCGCCGCGTGCGGCGCGCAGGGCATTGGCGTAGCAATGCTGCGCGGACAGCAGGTCGCCCGCGGCGGCAAAGCCGTGGCCGAGTTCTTCCCAGGCCTCGCTGCCCGCGCCATTGGCGACCGCGCGATGCAGGAACTCTTCGGCCTGCGACCACTGCTGCTGGTGCCGCGCCAGACGCGCCAGGGTCAGCAACAGGCCAGGGCTGTCCGGGTACTGAGTCAGCCAACGCTGTGCACTGGCGCGGCGTGAATCGTATTTTTCCAATGGCAGCACGCCGTACAGACGCACCAGCGATTCGTCCCACTGCGCGTCCAGCGCCTGTTCCAGGCTATGCACCGCCGCATCGTCCCAGTGCAGCACCGCCGCGCGCTGTGCGTAGGCGCCCACCACCGCGGGATAGGTGCGCAGCGGCTTGGGCAGCGCTTCCCAGCGTTCGGCCAGCGCATTGGCATCGCCGGCCTGCAACAGCGTCTGCTCGGCCAGCGTGGCTTCCAGTGCGTTGTAGGCCTCCGGTGCCAGCACCGCCTGCTGACGCAATGCGCCGAGCTGACCGTAGGCCTCGTCGGCACGGCCGATCTGTGCCAGGGCGTGCGTGCGCAGCAGCAGGCCGCGCGCCGGCAGTGGCTGCGCGCTGGCATGATCGAGCGCGTTGATCGCCTCGACCGGGCGTTGCCGCGCCAGATGCCGCTCGCCCTGCAGCAGCGCGTGCGCGGTGGGGTCGCGCTCGGCCAATTGCTGGGCCAGTGCATTGGCCGCCACCTCATCGCCGCGGGCATCGGCAACGCGCACTGCACTGGCCAGGGCGATGCCGCTGACGTCGGCATCCTCGCTGGCGTTGACGAGCAGGCGCTCGGCACGCTGCCACTGGCCATGATCGGCTGCGCGCAGGCCTTCGATCAGGCGGGCGCGGCCTTTCTTGCGGCGATACTTGCCCCAGACCCGGAACGGCAGGCTGACCAGCGTCCACGCCAGCCATAGCACCAGCAGCGCAATGACCAGGATCAGCAACGCCTGCGGCATGGCGGCGCGATAGTCGTTGCCGCCGACGCTCACCACCACGTTGCCCAGGTCATAACTGGTCTGATGCGAGAGCCATTGCGCACCGAGCACGCCCAGCGCCACGGCAACCAACAGGATCAAGACGGTACGCAACACTTTCATTGGGTGGATCTCCCTTCACGCATGGCCTGCAGTTGCAGCAGGGTGGTGCCCAGTTCCGGCAGGTGCGGACGCAGTGGCGCTTGTTGCAGTGCGCGCAGGCGCGTACGCGCCTGGCGACGTTGTGGCGAATCCGGCCACAGCCGGGTGGTCCAGGTATCCACGCGCCGCAGCGATTGCGCAAAACCGGCGGCATCGCCGCGCTCGGCCGCGGCGCGGGCCAGGCTGACTTCGATCTGCAGGGCGTCGCGCGCGGCGTGGCGGTCGGCGCCGGTGGTCAGCAGCGCATCGACACGGCTGGGACGGATGTCCACCAGCGGCGCGAGCGCTTTCTGCCACCACGGTCGCGCGGCCTCGCTGTCGGTGGCGGTCTGCTCGGGCAGGCGCTGCAGGTCGCCGGCCAACTGATCCAGCGTTTGACCAGCCTGAGCCTGCGGACCGGCGCCCAGGCGATCCAGGGCGTCGCGTTCCTGCACCAGCGCCTGGCGCAGATTGAGATAGCCGGGATCGTCGACGCCATTGAGTGCGGCATTGGCCAGCGCATAGGCACGGCGCGCGCCATCGGCATCGCCGGCGATGCTCAGCCGCTGCTGGCCAAGCCGCAGCAGCAGCTCCACCTCATCCAGCCGCAGCGCCTGTGCACCATGGCGGTTGGGATCGGCGAGCTTTTGCACGGTTTCCTCGAGCAGGGCGCTGCGCTGGCTCAGGCCAAGCATCTCGTCGCGCAGCACGCGGTTGGTGGCTGCCGCATCCGCCAGGCGTTCGTTGGCCAGGCGTTGGTCACGGCGCAGCATCTCCAGCATCTGCTGTGCGCCATCCCAGCGCTGTTGCTGCGCCTGGGCGGCCTGCAGCTGCGTGCCTTGGTAGTCCCGCCACGCGCGCCAACCGAACAACAGCGCCACGCCCACGGCGGCCAGCGCGAGGACGAGCAGCAGCCATGCCAGGGGAAAGCGTCGCGTGGAAGCGGGCAGTTCGGTCATTCGTCCATCCTCGCGCGGTCACGACGGGTGCAGGTGCCGCCATCATCTGCCACAGCATGGCGTGCAGCGGCAGACACCCGCAAGCCGTGCTCGTGTTCGAAGTTCAGCAAGGTCGCGATGGTGTCACGATCGCGGCGGCAGCCGCAGCCAATTGCTCGGGCAAGGGCCCTGCGGCGCGCACCACCTGATGGAAGCCGGCGGCGTGTGCGGATTCCCGCATGCGTTCGCTGGACGCCACCACCGGGCGTTGCCGCAACGCGTCGATCAGCGCTGTCGGCAATTGCTGCAGCACCAACGTCAGCGCCTCGGCACTGCTCAGCGCCAAGACACATTCCGGCAGCGCATCGGCCAGCGCCTGCACTGACGAGGCGCGCAGGCGCAGCGCCACGCGTTGATAGACATCGGCGCGCAGGATGCGGGCGCCACGTTGCTCCAGGGCCGGCGCCAGCATGCCGCGCCCCCCGGGGGCGGTGATCAGCCCGACGGCCTGCAGCGGTTGCCGGAACAACGGCAACGCGAGCAGGCCCTCGCTGTCCATGCGCGTCGGACGTATCACCGTGTCGATGCCGCAGGCCTGCAGCGCGCGCGCGGTGCCATCGCCCACGCTGACCCAGTGCGCCTGCGCCGGCCGTTGCAGCGGCGCCAGGCGATGCGCCGCATGCACCGCGGCCGGGCTGGTGAACACCGCGATCGGCGCGTGCAAGGCTTGCCGCAATGCGGCCAGTGCCTGTGGGGTGTGGTTGGTCTGCAGCCGCCACGGCGACAGTGCCAGCAACCGTCCGCCGTGCCGCGCGGCGGCGCGGCGCAGTGGGGCGTGCTCACCGCTGGGCCGCAGCGAGATCAAGGTCCAGGCGTCGGCAGCGGGGGCGGGAGATGTCATCCAGTGATTATGCGAGAGCAATGAGGTATCGGGGCAGCTGTCGCGCGTTGCGGTGGCGCCGACGACGCGTTGATCCTGGCGCGTTGTCCGGCCTTGCGTGCCTGCCCGGCGCGATGCCTGCGTTTCTGCGGCCAGAACCTCGTCCCCGTGTCTGTGCCACTGATCGCTTCCGCCCACGCTCCGCCACGACGATCGAGCTGGAGTGGCGCCGTGATCAAGTCCTACCTCATCAACATGCAGCGCAGCGGTGACCGCCTGCAGGCGATGGCGACGCGGTTCCAGGCGCTGGGCCTGCCGTTCGAGCGGATTGCCGCGGTCGATGGCGCCACCCTGACGCCTGCGCAGATTGCCAACTTCGCACGCGCGCGGCCGCTGGAAGGCTCCGGGGACGCATTCAGCACCGGCCCGCGCAAGTGGACCGCCTCCAACATCGGCTGCTTCCTGAGCCATCAGGCCGCGTGGCGCATCGCAGCCGACTCCGACGACGCCTACACCGCGATCTTCGAAGACGACATGCATCTGTCCGACGCGCTGCCGGCGCTGCTGCGCAGCAGCGCGTGGCTGCCGGGCGGCAACAGCATCGTGCGGCTGGAACCGTCCTACAACCGCATCAAGCTCGACGCCAAGGTCGCCGAAGTCGGCGGGCGGCAGCTGCGCCTGGTGCGTCCCTCGCCCCATCAACACTGCTGGCCGGTCTGCGCCGGGGCGTTGCTCCTCAGCCGCGAGGCGGCGCGCCTGCTGCTGGCGGCCGATGTGCGCTGGCACACCATGGCCGACATCTTCCTGTTCGGCTGGAACGAATCGCCGGTCGCACAGCAACTGTCCACCTATCAGCTGTCGCCGGCCGCGTGCATCCAGGACAAGTTCTTCCACGCCGCTCCGGAGCAGATCGTGTTCACCAGCACCATCGATGCGCCGTTGACGCAGGCGCAAAAGCAGCGCAGTGCGCAGTGGAAGGCCAGGGCCACCGCATTGCTGCGGGTGGCGCAGGGCTACCGCAAGGTCGTGTTCGCGCCCTGAGCGGCGCGATAGCGAAGGCGTGCAACGAGACGGCGCTGAACGTGTTTTACCATGCGGTACCGCATGTCATTCCAGTGCACAAGACGCTCGCGGAACATTGCGGCATGATGCCGCCCTTCGCCGTCTTCCAGCCTTTGCCGATGACTCCTTCGTGCACGCTCGCATCCGCCCTGCAGTCGCTGCAGCAACAGTTCATCGCCATGCCGCCGGTCCTGTCGATGGGCATTGCCGTGGACGGCCTGCATGACGGCGCGTTGCGCTTGCGTGCGCCGCTGCAGGCCAACGTCAACGACAAGGCCAATGCGTTCGGCGGCAGCCTGGCGTCGTTGATGACGCTGGCCAGCTGGGGCTGGCTGACGCTGCAGCTGCAACTGGCCGGGCACAGCGCCGATGTCTACGTGGCCGACAGCCAGCTGCGCTATGTCGCCCCGGTCTACGAAGACCTGGTGGCCAATGCCGAGCCGTCCGAACTCGGCAGCTGGGAGGCGTTCCTGGCGACCTTCCGGCAGCGCGGCAAGGCGCGCATCGGCATGCGTGCGCAGATCGCGCTGGGTTCCGGCGCGGCGGCGGCCACCTTGAGCGGGCGCTTCGTGGCGTTTCCAAAACGGTAGGATGCGCGCTGGACTTGGGGGAATGCGCATGCGTGCAGTGATCGGGGCAATGCTGTTGCTCGGGCTGACGATGGTCAGCGGGGTGGTGTCTGCCGGCAGCCGTGCCCAGGCACGCGCGCTGGAAACCACCCAGGCCGCCTACACGGCCGCCGTGCGCTGGAGCGATTTCGATGCCGCGCAGGGCTTTGTCGAACCGACCTATGCCCAGGCGCATCCGCTCAGCGACCTGGAACGCTCGCGCTACGAACAGGTGCAGATCTCCGGCTACCGCGAGCTGCGGGTGGGCGAAGACGTCAACGGCGACCTGCGCCGCGAGGTCGAGCTACGGGTGATCAACCGCAATACCCAGGCCGAACGGCTGGTGCGCAGCATCGAGCTGTGGCGCTGGGACGCCGAGCACAAACGCTGGTGGCTGGCCAGCGGCCTGCCCGATCTGTGGCAGGGCCAATAGCCCGTGCCGAGGGCGCTGGCCGGCGCGCGCGCCAGCTGTGCGACAATTCCCGCCCGCTTGACTGACCCTGACCCCGTGAATTTCGAAGAGCTGCAGGCCTTTGTCGGCCGCAACCCCATGTTGTCGCTGGCCCTGGTGGGCCTGACCATCGCCCTGATCGTCACCGAGGTCGCGCGCCTGTTCCGTGGGTACCGCGCACTCAAGCCGGCCGAGCTGACCCGCCTGATCAACAGCGAGAACGCGCTGGTGATCGACCTGTCGCCCACCGCCGACTTCGAAAAAGGCCATATCGCCGGCAGCCGCAACGTGGCGCTGGCCAAGTTCGACCCGGCCGGCAAGCTGCTCGCCAACGCCAAGGCATCGCCGGTGGTGGTGGTGTGCCGCAACGGCAATGCCTCCGCAGGCGCGGCCAAGACGCTGAAGAAAGCCGGTTTCGAGCAGGTCTACTGGCTCGAGGGCGGCGTGGCCGCCTGGCAGATCGCCGAGCTGCCGCTGGTCAAGGGCCGCGCCTGACCGCATCTTGTGAGGCGCCGGGCAAGTCCCCATTGCTGGCGTGAGAGACTTGCACTTTCACGTCTGCATCATTCAACGCTGCATCCACCGAACCGTTTCTGGAGTTAGGAATGTCCGACGAAATCATCAACGGCGCGGTTGCGCCGGCCGACGCCGCTGCTGGCCCCGCTTTCACCATCGAGAAGATTTACGTCAAGGACGTTTCCTTCGAATCGCCGAACGCGCCGGCTGTCTTCAATGACGCCAACCAGCCCGAGCTGCAGCTGAACCTCAACCAGAAGGTGCAGCGCCTCAACGACAACGCCTTCGAAGTCGTGCTGGCCGTGACCCTGACCTGCACCGCCGGTGGCAAGACCGCCTACGTGGCCGAAGTGCAGCAGGCCGGCGTGTTCGGCCTGGTCGGCCTGGAGCCGCAGGCGATCGACGTGCTGCTCGGTACCCAGTGCCCGAACATCCTGTTCCCGTATGTGCGTACCCTGGTCAGCGACCTGATCCAGGCAGGCGGCTTCCCGCCGTTCTACCTGCAGCCGATCAACTTCGAAGCGCTGTATGCAGAGACCCTGCGCCAGCGTTCGCAGGGCGAAGGCACCTCGCTGGCCGATTCCGAGCCGGCTGGCAACGCCTAAGCCTTGCGTGCGCCGATGAGCGATTCGACGCAGAAGATCGCCGTTCTCGGCGCCGGCTCTTGGGGCACGGCCCTGGCCGCGCTGCTCGCCAGACACGGTCACCCGACCGTGCTCTGGGGACGCGATGCGGCGATGGTGGATGCCATCGACCGCCGTCATGAAAACGTACGCTATCTGCCGGGCATTGCCTTGCCCGACAGCCTGCGCGCGACCACCGACCTGCAGCTGGCCATTGCCGATGCCGGCTGGATCCTGGTCGTGGTGCCTTCGCATGCGTTCACCGAGACGATCCGGTTGATCGCACCGTTGCGTCCGGCCGGTGCCGGCGTGGCGTGGGCGACCAAGGGCTTCGAGCCCGGCTCGGGGCGGTTCCTGCACGAAGTGGCGCGCGACATCCTCGGCCCCAGCGTTCCGCTGGCCGTGGTGACCGGGCCGTCCTTCGCCAAGGAAGTCACGCTCGGCCTGCCGACCGCCATCACCGTGCACGGCGACGATGCGGCGTTTGCGCAGGTCGTGGCCGATGCCATGCATGGCCCCACCTTCCGCGCCTACACCGGCGATGACATGGTGGGCGCCGAGCTTGGTGGCGCGATGAAGAACGTGCTGGCCGTGGCCACCGGTGTGGCCGATGGCATGCAGCTGGGCCTCAACGCACGTGCCGGCCTGATCACGCGCGGCTTGAACGAGATGCTGCGGCTGGCGGCGGCGATCGGCGCGCGTCCGGAAACCTTGATGGGTCTGGCTGGCCTGGGCGACCTGGTGCTGACCTGCACCGGCGATCTGTCGCGTAACCGACGGCTGGGATTGGCACTGGGACGCGGACAGAGCCTGAGCGATGCCATCCGCGAGATCGGCCAGGTGGTGGAATCGGTGCAGACCGCCGACGAAGTCATGCGCCAGGCCGAGCATCACGGCATCGAGCTGCCGATCTCCAACGCCGTGCGTGCGGTGCTGCATGGCGAGATCACCCCGGAAGCAGGCTTGAAGGAATTGCTGGCACGCGAGCGCAAGCCCGAATACCCGCAGACCTTGTTCACCTGATTGCGGCATGGCGCGTTGGCGCGCATTGCACGGACATCAACAAAAAGCCCGGCAATGCCGGGCTTTTTGTTGATGCGGATCGCAACGACTGGCGGGAAGACGAACAGCCTGAGCGCGAGGTTCCATGCGCCTGCAGGACCCGCATTACCCACCACCGCCGTGCAGCGATGCGCATCGTATCGCCAACCGATCGCCCAAAAGAAAGAAGCCCGGTCGGGGGACCGGGCTTCCAATGCAACGCGGGAGAGAGAGTCGCGTTGCAGTCAAACGTGCGGCTTACCAGCTGAAGCGCGGGCCGACCGACCATTCCTTGTTGCCGTCGCCATCCATGCGGATGTCGCCGTTGATGCCCCAGTTCTGGTTCAACTTGACCTGGGCGCCGAGGCGGCCGTAGAAGTTGTCGCCGATGTCGATGCCGCGCTTCTTGGAGAAGTCTTCGTAGCCAGCCAGGGCGTAGACTTCGAAGTGCTCGCCGAAGGCATTACGCAGGCCGGCTTCAACGCTGTAACCGTCGAAGCTGATGTTCGGGGTGTCCAGGTCCAGCTTGCGGTAGGCAACGCGGGCAATGAAGTCGGTGCTGGTGGCGATCTCCTGGTTGTAACCCACGCCGACGCCCCACTGCTGGAAGTCGGAGTTGGAGCTTTCGAACACGTTGTCGTTGTCGTCAGCGTTCTGCTTGCTGTAATCGCCGAACACGTGGAAGTTCGGAGCGACGGCGTAGGACGCCTTCACGCCCCAACCATCCGCATCGCGGCCTTCGGTCGGGGTGCGCACATAGTCGCCTTCGACGAAGTTGTAGGAGAGGTTTTCAGCAGCGGAGGCCGCAAACGGCAGGGCTGCGAGAAGGCCGAGGGCCAGCAGTGAATTCTTCATGATCGATACCTGTACTTATGGTTTGGGCCGGCGCTGAGGCGGATGCCGTTCGCTGCCGAGATGTAAATTCTCCGTTATTCGATGGAACGCGGCCTGAATTTTGAACTGACTGGTGCGTAAATCATCGCGCCCGGTTCAGCTGCGCTTCCTTGTCATCAAAACGCAATGCGCGCAGCGCACGTACAAAGCGTGATGCATTGGTGGTTACCTCGCGTCGATGTGACGCGCATGTCTAGAAGCAGCTGTTTTTCAGTGATGTTTGCCGCGTTTGCGGCCTGCAAGCACATTGTGCTGACGCCGTGGCTGGGAGCATGCCAGGCTTGTCGAACAAGCGTGGAGCTGCATCGTGGCGAAGAAAAAGACGTTGGCGCGGTTTCTGGCCGAGACGCTGCAGAGCGCGGGGGTGGAGCGGATCTGGGGGTTGACCGGCGACAGCCTCAACGGCCTGACCGATGCCCTGCGCGAGATGCAGACGATCGAGTGGATGCATGTGCGCCATGAAGAGGTGGCCGCGTTTGCCGCCGGCGCCGAGGCGGCGGTGACCGGCAAGCTGGCGGTCTGTGCGGGGAGCTGCGGGCCGGGCAACCTGCACCTGATCAACGGGCTGTTCGATTGCCATCGCAGCCGCCAGCCGGTGCTGGCGATCGCCGCGCATATTCCCTCGTCCGAGATCGGGCTGAACTATTTTCAAGAGACGCATCCGCAGGAACTGTTCCGCGAGTGCAGTCATTTCGTGGAGTTGGTGACCAACCCGGCGCAGCTCCCGGAAGTGCTGCACCGCGCGATGCGTGCGGCCATCCTGCAGCAAGGTGTGGCAGTGGTGGTGATCCCCGGCGATATCGCGCTGCTGGAAGTGGACAAGCACCTCCCCACGGCCTGGCCGCCACTGCGCCAGCCGCGCGTGCTGCCGGCCGCCGAAGATGTGCAGCAGCTGGCCGAACTGCTGCAGCGCAGCGAAGCAGTCACGCTGCTGTGCGGCAGCGGTTGCGCGGGTGCGCACGATGCGGTGGTGGCATTGGCCGACACCCTGGGCGCGCCGATCGTGCATGCCTTGCGCGGCAAGGAACATGTGGAGTGGGAGAACCCGTTCGATGTCGGCATGACCGGCCTGATCGGGTTCAGCTCCGGCTACCACGCGATGCTCAACTGCGACACCTTGATCATGCTGGGTACGGACTTCCCGTATCGGCAGTTCTACCCGAAGAACGCGACCATCGTGCAGGTGGATCGCGACCCGGGCGCGCTGGGACGGCGCACGCCATTGCAGCTGGGCATTGCCGCAGATGTCGGCGAAACCATCGCCGCCTTGCTGCCGCAGTTGCAGCGGCGCGAAAAACGCGACTTCCTGGACAAGTCGCTGGCGCACTATCGCAAGGCGCGCGAAGGGCTGGACGATCTGGCGGTGCCGGCCGATCCGGGCGAGCCGCTGCATCCGCAATTCGTGGCGCGCATGATCAGCCAGATCGCCGACCAGGATGCGGTGTTCACCTGCGATGTCGGCACGCCGACGGTGTGGGCCGCGCGCTACCTGCGCATGAACGGACAACGCCGCTTGCTGGGTTCGTTCAACCACGGTTCGATGGCCAATGCGATGCCGCAGGCGCTGGGTGCACAGTCGGCATATCCGGGCCGTCAGGTGATTGCGCTGTCCGGTGATGGCGGCTTTGCAATGCTGATGGGCGATTTCATCTCGCTGGCGCAGCTGCGCCTGCCGGTGAAGATCGTGGTGTTCAACAATGCCTCGCTTGGCTTCGTGGCGATGGAGATGAAGGCTGCCGGCTATCTGGATACCGGCACCGAGCTGCGTAATCCGGACTTCGCTGCGATGAGCAATGCGATGGGCATCCTGGGTATCCGCGTCGATGAGTCCGCGCAACTGGAGCGCGCATTGCGGCAGGCCTTCGCGCATTCCGGCCCGGCGCTGGTGGATGTGCGCATCGCCACGCAGGAACTGGCAGTGCCGCCGGCCATCAAGCTGGAACAGGCCAAAGGCATGGGCCTGTATCTGCTCAAGGCAGTGATGAGCGGGCGCGGCGATGAAGTGATCGATCTGGTCAAGACCAACATGCGCTGACACAGTGGCAGCGCTCTGAAACTGCACGTCTTTACCGGACCCTCGCATGCCACGTTCGTTGTTGCGCCAGTTGCTGCTGATCTGGGTGGTGATCCTGGCTGCCTGCGTGGGCGTGGCCACGATGCTGTATGGCCTGTACCGACAGACCGAAGGCGTGCGCCTGGACGAGGCGCGCCAGCAGTTGACCGCGCAGTGCACGCGCATCGTGCAGCGCTACGCCGGCGCGAGCGAGGCGGCGCGCAGCGGTGACAACGGCGCCGGGCTGGCTGCAGTGGTGGTGCAACTGGTGCTGGCCGATGCGCCCGGTGTGGAGGGCGGGGTGTGGAATCTCGACAAGGGATTCGTTGCCTACGCCTATCCCACCTACGACGGCAGCGATCACAAGACCGACATCCCGGCGGCCGAGTGGACCACGATCGTCAGCACTGCACGGCAGAGTGCGGTGGGCAACAAGGCCGTGGAGTTTCGTCGCGACGGCAGCCGTGAAGTGGTGTTGATCAGCGCCTGCCCGTTGGCCGCCGGCACCGCGGCATGGACCATGTCGCGGGTGCCGGCGAGCACCTCCGATGCCTGGCGGCCATTGGTGATCGGCATGCTGCTGATCTTCGCCATGGTGGCGGTGTCGGCGATCGCGCTGGGCGTGGTGGTGCGGCGCTGGAGCCAGCGCCTGCAGCGCATCCAGCAGGCGCTGGCCGCCGATAGCGAACTTCCGCAGATTCCGGTCACCGGTGCCCCCGAACTGGACCGGCTGGGCGCTGCGGTGAGCGATTACGCACAGCGCAATGCGCAGGCCCTGGCGCAGACACGGCGGCTGGCCGAGGAGCTGGCACGGCACGAGCGGCTGGCCGCGCTCGGGCGCCTGACCGCCACGGTGGCACACGAGATTCGCAACCCCATCGCCACGATGCGCCTGGCGGTGGAGAACGACATCGCCATGCGCCAGGGCACGCCGGACGATGCCGCACACGGCGAGCTGATGCTGGGGCAGATCCGTCGCCTGGACGGGGTGGTCGAAAGCCTGCTCGGCATGGTGCAGCCGATCCGCCTGCAGCTGGAAACGGTGGTGGTGCAGGACTGGCTGGCGACCTTTTTCGATCCGGCCTTGCGCCCACCAGGCGCGCCTGCGCCCCGGTTGCGTGCCCCGGACACGCCGCTGCAGTGGACGTTCGACCCACAGCAGCTCGGGCGCGCCGTGCACAATCTGCTGCGCAACGCGCTGCAGCACGCCGATGCCGGCAGCACGGTGACACTGGAGGCCAGCGCCAGCGATGGGTTGCTGCAGCTACAGGTGAGCAATCGTGGCGCGGCCATCGCCGAGACCATCGCGGCGCAGCTGTTCGAGCCGTTCGTCAGCGGCCGCAGCGACGGCAATGGCCTGGGGCTTGCGCTGGTGCGTGAGATCGCCCGCGCGCATGGCGGGCAGGTGCGTTACGCACACGCCGACGGCATGACCCATTTCATCCTGGAGCTGCCATGGCGCGCATCCTGATCATCGACGACGACGCGGCGTTCCTGGCCACCTTGCAGGCAACGCTGCGCTCGCTCGGGCATACGGTGATCGCGGTCGATAACGGCGCCGATGGATTGATGCGCCTGCGCGAGGGCGGCATCGCGCTGGCGTTCGTGGACTTCCGCATGCCCGGGATGGACGGGATCCAGGTGCTGCGTGCGCGTGCAGACGATCCGCGCGCGCGCCAGGTGCCGCTGGTGATGCTCACCGCGTACGCGTCCAGCGGCAACACCATCGAGGCGATGACGCTGGGTGCATTCGATCATCTGGTCAAGCCGGTGGGGCGTGCCGATATCGTCGAGGTGGTGGAGCGTGCATTGGCAAGTCGCGCCGATGGACACACCGATGCCGAAGCCAGCGAACCACCCGACGACGATGGCCTGGTCGGCCACAGCCCGGCCATGCGCAACGTGCATAAACGCATCGGGCTGGCGGCGGCTTCCGATCTGCCGGTGTTGATCACCGGCGAAACCGGTACCGGCAAGGAACTGGTCGCGCGCGCCCTGCATCGCGCCAGTGCGCGCGCAGCGGCGGCATTCGTTGCGGTCAATTGCGCGGCGATTCCGTTGGAGTTGATGGAAAGCGAATTGTTCGGCCATCGCAAGGGCGCCTTTTCCGGGGCGACCAGCGACCGCATCGGCCTGATTCGCGAAGCCGATGGCGGCACCTTGTTTCTGGACGAGATCGGCGACATGCCGCTGCCGATGCAGGCCAAGTTGTTGCGCTTCCTGCAGGAAGGCGAGGTGACGCCGCTGGGCGGGCGCGGCGCGCAGAAGGTGGATGTGCGCGTACTGGCGGCCACGCACCGCGATCTGGCCGCGTGGGTGGCCGCAGGGCAGTTCCGCAGCGATCTGCGTTATCGCCTGAATGTGGTGCCGATCGAACTGCCGCCGCTGCGCGAGCGCGGGCAGGACATCGTGCTGCTCGCGCAGTATTTCCTGCGTACCGGCGACGGCGCGGCGCGTGCGTTGTCGGCGGATGCGCAAGCGCGGCTGCTGGCCTACCCGTGGCCCGGCAACGTGCGCGAGCTGCGCAATGTCATGCAACGCAGCCAGCTGCTGGTGCGCGGCCACAGCATCGTTGCCGCGGATCTGGACGACGCGCTCGATCACAGTGCCGAGCAACCCCCGACGACCGCGCCGCTGCAAGGCACCCTGCCCGAGGCAATGGCGCGGCTGGAGAAGCAGATGATCCAGGACGCACTGGCGCACAGCAGCGGCAACCGCGCCGAAGCCGCGCGCCGGCTCGGCATCCATCGCCAGCTGCTGTACCGCAAGCTCGATGAGTACGGCTTGCAGTAGTCGCGGCGATCAGGCCAACGCCATGTGTGCAGGATGACGCGTTGGTCACCACGCAGGAAGCGCACAGCAGCACGCGCACTTGTTGTCGCGCGCACTGCTGCTGGTTGCTTGCCGCCGCTGCCACTTGCAGCATTGGCCAAGGGCATTCCACCAGCAAACAGTCAAACGGTGCAGCCGAAAGTGCAGCACCACACGTGTGAAATCCAGCCCTGACATCCGCACGCGCGCGCCGCCGTCGACCGTGTCCAACACGTTCTTGCCCTGCAGAGTCGACGCACACCCCTGGCTACAAAGTGTCTGCAAAGCGGACAGCGGTGTATGAAACGCAGACGCCTGTCCGTAAGCGTGCACCTGCAAACCCCTTGTAAAACAACGGATTCGACGTTGGCACGATTGCTGCTTTATCTCCAGGGCGAGCGGCATCCCTGCCGCGTTGGAGACATCGCATGATTCGTCAGACCGCACTTGCTTTCGCGCTGGCCTGCAGCGTGGCGACCGCCGCCGCGCAGGCTCCCACGCCGCCTGCGGCACCGGTGGCACCGCGTGCGCCGGTCGGCACGCCACCGCCGGCACCGCCGCTGCCGCCCGCACCGCCTGCCCCGCTGGCCGCCACGCCGGTACGCATCACCGGCACGGTCGAGCGTTTCATGCTCAATCCCAACGGCGAGGTCGATGGCCTGTGGTTGCGCGATGGCACCCAGGTGGCGTTTGCGCCGCATCTGTCCGGGCAATTGCAGGAAGCGGTGCGCCGTGGCGATACGGTGAGCGTGCAGGGCTATCGCCTGGGCAGCCTGCCGGTGCTGCGCGCCAGCAGCATCCGTTCCAATCGTGGAGGGCGTGAGGTGGTCGATCGCCCACCAACCGCCGCCATGCCGCCAGCGCCCCCGGCACCTGCCGCGTTGACGCCGTTACAGGCGGAAGGCCGCATCGAGCGGCTGGTCTACGGCCCGGGTGGCGAGACCAATGGTGCATTGCTCAGCGATGGCACGCTGGTGCGAATGCCGCCGCACCTGGCACTGCAGTTCGGCGATCTGCTGCGGGCCGGCGCGCCGTTGAGCGTGAGCGGGTTCGGGGTGGCCACCGCCAACGGCCGCGCCATCGAAGCCACGCAACTGGGCCGCGATCGCGCCTCGCAGCGCGCGTTGTTCAGCCCACCGCGCCCGGACGGCCCGGTGCCGCCCGCACCACCGGCGCCGCCTGTCCCGCCGGCCGCACCGCCAGCGCCAGCTCCGGCGCCGCGTTGATTCACGGCGTCGCCGTCCACGCGGTGGCGCGTACCTCCGTTGCGCTTTCCTTTATGCGCCTTCCGCCACGTGTCATGCGTGGCGGCGGGCGCGGCTTGCCGGCAGTGGCCGGTCCTTCCTTCTCTGGAGTTTTTTCATGCATTGGGTCGATCCTGATTTCCTCCCCGAAACCCGCGGCACGCTGGCGCGCTTTCTGCTCAACCCCAAGGCCGATATCGACGGCCTGCTGCTGACCGACGGCACCGAGGTGTACACGCCGCCGCATCTGTCCGCCGCCTTGCTCAAGGCGCTCAAGCCCGGCAGCACCTTGACCGTGCGTGGCCTCAAGCCGCGCGATGTGGACATGCTGGTGGCCCTGGCGATCGATCCGGAAGGCGGCAAACGCATCGTCGATGACGGCCCGCACGGGCCGCACGCCAAGCCCAAGCCCAAACCGCCCGCCGGCAAGCCGCCCAAGCCGCAGCTCAGCCAGCACAGCGGCACCATCGCGCGCTTGCTGCATGGCCCGCATGGGCAGGTGCATGGCGTATTGCTGGACGACGAGGTCACGGTGCGGTTTCCGCCGCACGCCGGTGCGGACTTCGCCAAACAACTGGTGGTCGGAAAGACGCTGGTGGCCGAAGGCGATACCAGGACAACCCCGCACGGCGTGCTGATCCACGCGCATGCGCTGGGCACCAAGGCCGCGTCGCTGAAGCAGATCGAGCATCCGCATGGCCCGGGTGCGCATAAGCCGAAGCCGAAGCACTAGCAGTACGCAATGCGACTGCCGCGTTGGCGCGATGCGATCGGCATCGGGTTGCCCATGCAGCCCAGCGCGCGCAGTCGCCGTTCATCGTTTCGTGGAGAGTGCCGATGCGCATGAGCACACCGCGTCCCCGTGGCAGCCGCGCACTGGAGGCGCTGCATTTCAGCGTGGCCGACGTGCAGGACGGGCTGGGGCCGTTTCTCAGCGTATTCCTGCAATCCAGGGGCTGGTCGGTGGCGGCGATCGGCACGGTGATGAGTGTGGGCGGCATCGCCGGCATGCTTGCCACCACCCCGGCCGGTGCACTGGTCGACACCACCCGGCGCAAGCGCGCCGTGGTGGTGGTTGGCTGCCTGGCGATCCTGCTGGCCACGGCGCTGATCTGGCTGCACCCGACGTCCTCCGGCGTGGTCACCGCGCAGATCGTTTCGGCATTGGCGGCAGCCGGTATTGGCCCTGCGCTCACCGGCATCACCCTGGGCCTGGTGCACGCGCGCGGGTTCGATCATCAACTGGCGCGCAATCAGGTTGCCAACCACGCCGGCAACATGCTGGCCGCAGTGCTGGCCGGCTGGCTGGGGTGGCGTTTCGGGTTTGCGGCGGTGTTCGTGCTCACCGCCGCCTTCGGCGTGCTGGCGATCGCGGCGGTGCTGCTGATTCCGTCTGCGGCCATCGACCACCGCGCCGCGCGCGGCCTGGGCCAGGCCGATGGCGCGGACAGCCTCAGCGGCTGGCGGGTGTTGTTGACCTGCCGACCGCTGGCCTTGCTGGCCATCACCCTGGGGTTGTTCCACCTGGGCAATGCGGCGATGTTGCCGCTCTACGGCATGGCCATCGTGGCTGCGCATGCAGGCGATGCGAACGCGCTGACGGCCACCACCATCGTGGTCGCGCAGGCCACGATGGTGGTGGTGGCATTGTTGGCGATGCGCTGGATCCGCGTGCACGGGCATTGGTGGGTGCTGCTGGTGGCCTTCATGGCCTTGCCACTGCGTGCGCTGGTGGCGGCGTCGCTGATCCAGGGCTGGGGCGTGTTTCCGGTGCAGATCCTCGACGGACTCGGCGCCGGCCTGCAGGCCGTGGTGGTGCCTGCGCTGGTGGCGCGATTGCTGCAGGGCACCGGGCGCGTGAATGTCGGCCAGGGCGCGGTGATGACGGTGCAGGGCGTGGGCGCGGCGCTGAGCCCGGCCCTGGGTGGCTGGCTGGCGCATGCCTTCGGCTATCGCATCGCGTTTCTGGCGCTGGGC
Source organism: Xanthomonas euroxanthea (assembly GCF_903989455.1). NCBI lineage: Bacteria > Pseudomonadati > Pseudomonadota > Gammaproteobacteria > Lysobacterales > Lysobacteraceae > Xanthomonas > Xanthomonas euroxanthea. The sequence continues at coordinate 282,731 of NZ_LR861803.1, forward strand.
GGCATCGCCGTGCTGGCGGTGGCGTTGTGGGCAGGCTGCCGTGGCATGCTGCAGGCAGCAACCGATGCCGGGTGATGCAGTGAGGCGTTGGCACGGGCACCGCGCGGCAAGCAAACCGCAACGCCCGGGGCGGTCATGCGCGTGGAGCATGCGCCGGACGCTGGACCGACGTATGCGGCATGCAGCGCGTCGGCAGCGGACGGACGGATTCCCCGTCAGGCAGCCGTCCGCATCGCCGCGGCTATCTGCCGCCGCTGAAGTCCCACTGGCGCCAGGCTTCGAACACCATCACCGCAACGGTGTTGGACAGATTGAGGCTGCGGTTGTCCGGGCGCATCGGCAGGCGCAGCCGGTGCTGCGGCGGGATCGACTCCAGTACGTCGGCGGGCAGGCCGCGGGTTTCCGGGCCGAACAGGAAGGCATCCCCATCGGCAAACTGCGGTGCGTCGTAACGCACGGTGCTGCGCGTACTCAGTGCAAACACGCGCTTGGGCGCGATCGCGGCCAGGGCGGTGGGCAGGTCGGCATGTACCTGCAGGGTGGCGTATTCGTGATAGTCCAGGCCGGCGCGTTTGAGCTGCTTGTCGCTGAGGTCGAAGCCGAGCGGCTCGATCAGGTGCAGGCGCGCGCCGGTGTTGGCGCACAGGCGAATCACATTGCCCGTATTGGGCGGAATTTCCGGTTGGAACAGGATGACATCGAGGACGGGGGCTGACATGCGCGCAGTGTAGCTGCGCGCATGCTCAAAGGCTGATGGCGGCGTTGACCAGCGCTTCCAGTTCGACCGGCGCCGGCTGCAGCTGCGGCACCGGCAGGTTGACGATGACCTGGCCCATCAGCGCGCCGATGGCAGCGGCAGCCTGGCCGGAGGTGCTCTGCGCGGTGGCAGCGGTGCTGCGGGTCACCAGTGCGGCGCGCTGGTCGGCCGACGGACGCACCTGCACCGCAGCGAGGGTGACGACGCGCGGGCCGGCCTGTTCGGCGGCCAAGGCGGCCAGCTGATCGGCGGACGGACGCACCTGCACGGCGGCCAGGGTGCGGATGGCGCTGGTGCGTTCCAGCGTCTGCTGGGCAAGCTGGTCGGCCGATGGGCGCACCTGCACGGTGTCCAGCGTGGTCAGGCTGCCGGCCTGGGCGAAACCGGCCAGGGTGGTGCCGGCAAGCAGGGCGGCGGAGAGGGCGATGCGCAGGGTCTGGGTCTTCATGGCGAGGTCTCTTGGTGTGGGTAGTCAGTGGTGTGGTAGTAAGGTAGTACACCGTTCCGGTAAGCGCAACGACTTTCGTGGCGCGATTTTATTTATTCAGCTTGCAGTCATTTTCAGTCGTCGAGACAACTGGCTTCGTTGCCTGCCCATGACATGGAGCAAGCAACGTGCCAATGGCAGATCATTGTTTTGCAAGGGATTTGCGCGCGGAGGCCGTGTCCGCGTCCGGACACCCGGACGTGTGTGCGGGCGGCGGACACCGCTGGAATCGAGAAAACACGACGATCGGGTCGACGTTCAGTGCGCTGAACGAGTGGCGTGCGGCCATGCGGCGCAACCCGATCGCCGGCCGGCAACTGCGGCACAATCCGGCTTCCTCCTCAGGGGTCTACGACTTATGCGCGTGCTGATGCTGTCTGTTCTGGTTGCCGCCACCACCGCGGCCTGCACCTGGGTGCCCATCGAACAAAGCGGCAAAAACGTGCAGGTGCTGCCCGCAGGCCCTGTGCCAGCTGGCTGTCAGCAGCAGGGCGAAGTGGTGGTGTCGGTCAAGAGCAAGGTCGGCTTCTACAACCGCAACCCGTTGCGGGTGCAGGAAGAGCTGGAAACGCTGGCACGCAACGAGGCGCCGGGCGCCAATGCCAACACGATCCAGGCGCAGGGTCAGCCGGCCGATGGCAGCCAGCGTTTCAATGCCTTCCGCTGCCCGCCGCGCTGAACCGTTGGGCTGGGGCGCGGCTGCTGCAATTGTAAAGATGCGGTAAAACGAGCCAGCGGCTAGACTAGCGCCCCCTCGCCTGACGCCATGGCGCTACTTCGATGCTCTTCCAGAATGTCTCCATCGCGGGACTGGCGCATATTGATGCGCCGCACACGCTGACTTCCAAGGAAATCAACGAGCGCCTGCAACCGACCTACGACCGCCTCGGGATTCGGACCGACGTGTTGGGCGACGTTGCGGGTATCCATGCACGGCGCTTGTGGGACCAGGATGTCCAGGCCTCGGACGCCGCCACCCAGGCTGCACGCAAGGCACTGCTCGACGCCGGCATCGGCATCGAGAAGATCGGCCTGCTGGTCAACACCTCGGTGAGCCGCGACTACCTGGAGCCGTCCACGGCCTCCATCGTGTCCGGCAACCTCGGGGTCGGCGATCACTGCGTCACCTTCGACGTGGCCAACGCCTGCCTCGCCTTCATCAACGGCATGGACATCGCCGCCCGCATGCTCGAGCGCGGCGAGATCGACTACGCGCTGGTCGTCGACGGTGAAACCGCCAACCTGGTGTACGAGAAGACCCTCGAGCGCATGACCTCGCCCGACGTCACCGAAGAAGAGTTCCGCAACGAGCTCGCTGCGTTGACCCTGGGTTGCGGCGCCGCGGCCATGGTGATGGCGCGCACCGAGCTGGTGCCCGACGCGCCGCGCTACAAGGGTGGCGTGACCCGGTCGGCCACCGAGTGGAACAAGCTGTGCCGCGGCAACCTGGACCGCATGGTCACCGACACCCGCCTGTTGCTGATCGAAGGCATAAAGCTGGCACAGAAGACCTTCCTGGCCGCCAAGCAGGCGATGGGCTGGGCAGTGGACGAGCTGGACCAGTTCGTCATCCACCAGGTCAGCCGCCCGCATACCGCTTCATTCGTGAAGTCGTTCGGCATCGATCCGGCCAAGGTCATGACCATCTTCGGCGAACACGGCAACATCGGGCCGGCTTCGGTACCGATCGTGCTTAGCAAGCTCAAGGAACTCGGCCGCCTGAAGAAGGGCGACCGCATCGCGTTGATGGGGATTGGTTCTGGCCTGAACTGCTCGATGGCGGAAGTGGTCTGGTAAGTTGCAACATGTGACGTGTTAAAAAAAATGGATTTTTAGTACACGTCATTGCATCATGTTCGCTCTTGCAACATGACCGGTGTAGGCATGGACGACGCGCTGGTGTTTAATCCCGAGCAGCCCTACAACGCGCTCCCGCCGCTTCCTCCGGCGGGAGACATCGAAACGCGCGCCTTGCTCAAGGCCTGCATCGTGGCGCGCACTGCGTTGGCCGAGCTGAAGCAGGCCACCGCATTGCTGCCAAATCCGGCAGTGCTGATCAATACGATCCCGATCCTGGAAGCACAGGCGAGTTCGGAGATCGAAAACATCGTCACCACCACGGATGACTTGTTCCGTTATGCAGACGATCAGGAGCGCGCCCAGAATCCGGCGACCAAGGAAGCCCTGCGTTACCGTAGCGCGCTCTACGAAGGGTTCCAGTCGCTGCAGCAGCGACCGCTATGTACAGAAACCGCCGTGGTGGTGTGCAGCCGCATTAAAGCTGTGCAAATGCAGATCCGTCGCGTGCCCGGGACTGCGCTGGCCAACGATCAGATCCAGCAGATCATCTATACCCCTCCCGTCGGCGAGACATTGCTGCGCGACAAGCTGGCCAATTGGGAGCGTTTTATTCATGAATGCACCGATATCGATCCATTGATCCGGATGGCGGTCGCGCACTATCAATTCGAAGCGATCCACCCGTTCACCGATGGCAACGGGCGTACCGGACGTGTATTGAATCTGCTGATGCTGATCGAGCAAGGCCTGCTCAATGTCCCCGTCCTGTACTTGTCGCGCTACATCATTCGCCATCGCAGCGACTACTATCGACTGCTGCTGGATGTCACCCGGTACGGTCGCTGGGCCGAGTGGATTCAGTACATGCTTGCCGCCGTTGCAGAGACAGCTGCGTGGACGACGGCGAAGATCCAGGCGATCCGAGGATTGGAGACGCGGGCGCGTGATCATGTGCGCGAACACGCCCCCAAGGCCTACAGCCGCGAACTTGTCGAAGTGGTCTTCAATCAGCCCTATTGCCGCATCCAGAATGTCGTGGACGTGATGGGCGTGACTCGGCAGACCGCTGCACGCCATCTAAAGGAACTGGTGACCATCGGTGTGCTGCAAGAGCAGCGGCTGGGCAAGGAAAAACTGTTCCTGCACCCTGCATTCCTGAAACTTCTGTCCGGCGATGGTCATCAACTACCGCCTTATCCAATGCCTTCGACGGAAGCGCGATGAAGCCTGTAATTGATCCAGGTAGCCGTCTTGCGCGCAGTGGGTTGAGCATGTCGCAGCGTGGCGACCACTATGATGTCCAATCTCTACGCACGGCAGGCCAACGCTTGCGCCATGTGCGCTCTCTCGAATCGAATCGGATGCGTTTGGCATGAACTACCCCGGCTATCCCTTCACTCCCCAGCGCCTTGAGGTGCGCCCCGGCATTGCGATGTCGTATCTGGACGAAGGTCCGCGCGATGGCGAGGTGGTCGTGATGCTGCACGGCAATCCGTCGTGGAGCTACCTGTGGCGGAATCTGGTGAGCGGCCTGTCGGACCGTTACCGCTGCATCGTGCCGGACCATATCGGCATGGGGCTGTCCGACAAGCCGGACGATGCGCCCGACGCGCAGCCACGTTACGACTACACGCTGCAGTCGCGCGTGGACGACCTGGACACGCTGTTGCGGCATCTGGGCATCACCGGCCCGGTCACGCTGGCGGTACACGACTGGGGCGGCATGATCGGGTTCGGCTGGGCGTTGTCGCATCATGCGCAGGTCAAGCGGCTAATGATCACCAATACCGCTGCGTTCCCGTTGCCGCCGGAAAAGCCGATGCCGTGGCAGATCGCGATGGGCCGGCATTGGGGCCCGGGCGAGTGGTTCATCCGCACGTTCAATGCGTTTTCCTCCGGTGCGTCCTGGTTCGGCGTGTCGCGGCGGATGCCGGCCGATGTACGCCGTGCGTATGTGGCGCCCTACAACAATTGGCGCAACCGCATCTCCACCATTCGCTTCATGCAGGATATTCCGCTGTCGCCGGCCGACCAGGCCTGGTCGCTGCTGGAGCGCTCGGCGCAGGCATTGCCCGCGTTCGCCGACCGGCCGGCGTTTATCGCCTGGGGATTGCGCGACATCTGCTTCGACAAGCACTTCCTGGCCGGCTTTCGCAAGGCATTGCCGAACGCCGAAGTCACCGCGTTCGACGATGCCAATCACTACGTGCTGGAAGACAAGCACGAAGTGCTGGTGCCGGCGATCCGTGCGTTCCTGGAGCGCAATCCGCTCTGACCCGGTCACCAGGATGCCGCGGGCGCCCGGCAGGTAGGTGCGGGCACGCGCCGGGGCTGGAGTAGGTCAGTGGCCAGGCCGATGCCGGGCATCGGCCGCGTCGCGTGCGGTGCCGCGCGCCGTAGACAGACGTGCATGCACCCGCAGCGATAGTCGCTACAGCGGCGGCAGCGGATTGCGCTGGGCATCGTCCACGCCCAGCCAATCGGCTTCGGTCAGTGCATGCAGGCCGTGCGCCAACCGGGATTTGTCGCATTGCGCGCTGCGCTGGCCAAACTCCAGCGAGGCCGGTACGGCGGCGCAGGAGGAGGGCCGGCGATCATGGATGCTGCAGCGGCTGTAGCGGCCGATGTCTGCGTCCAGCGCGATGCAGCGCGGCTGTGATTGCGACGTGCCGCGCATGACCCGCTCGTGCGTGCGCAGCGCATCGGTCAGCTCGATCGGCACCCTGCCGCCCAATGCCGGGTCGGCTTCGCTCCAGTGGAAACTGACGCGGAAGTAGGCGCAGCAGGCGCCGCAGGTAAGGCAGGGATGTGCCATGGAATGCCGGGCCTTGCGCGGCAAAACAACGTGGAGAGCGCGGCATTCTGACCGAACCACGGCGCGATACAAGTGGCGCATCGTGGCGGCAGGTTAGTAATTCATGCGCGTGCGCGCCGGAGGAGCGGTGCGCGCTGGGGGGCGAGCAGGTTGCCTGTCGGTGCTGACGACCGCCTGCCGCGTCGGCATTGCCAGAATGTTCGCGTGTAGAACGGTCACCAGCGACCGGGGGAATCGCTGACGCGCGCTTTTCGCAGGCACTCGACCACGTTGCAATGCGCCTGAAAATAAAAGACGCAGGCGCGGGAGGTGGTAGTGATCACTGCTCACTTGCGCTGCCAAGGCCTGGTTGCCTTGCAGGAAACCCATCGTTGTGCCGTCGCCGAGCGTCGCGTGCATCTGCGACGTTGAGCCGGATGCAAGCGGCCGGTACCGTCGGCGGATGGGTGATAATGCGGCAATGACCATTCTTTGCAATATCGCCGCCACCCTGCCGGAGCTCGCGCGCGAGCGCCCCGACCAAATCGCCATCCGTTGCCCGGGCCGCCGCGGCACCAATGGGGTTGCCGCCTACGATGTAACCTTGAGCTATGCCGAGCTGGACGCGCGCAGCGATGCGATCGCTGCCGGGCTGGCGCTGCACGGCATCGGACGCGGCGCGCGCGCGGTGGTGATGGTGCGGCCGTCGCCGGAGTTCTTCCTGCTGATGTTCGCCTTGTTCAAGGCCGGCGCGGTGCCGGTGCTGGTGGATCCGGGCATCGACAAGCGTGCGCTCAAGCAATGCCTGGACGAAGCGCAGCCGCAGGCATTTATCGGCATTCCGCTTGCGCAGCTGGCGCGTCGCCTGTTGCGTTGGGCGCGTTCTGCAAAGCAGATCGTCAGCGTCGGCGGCCGTTACGGCTGGGGCGGTGTGACATTGGCGCGCGTGGAGCGCGATGGCGCCGGCGCCGGCAGCCAGCTGGCCAACACCGGGCCGGACGATGTGGCCGCCATCCTGTTCACCAGCGGCTCGACCGGCGTACCCAAGGGGGTGGTGTACCGGCACCGGCATTTCGTCGGCCAGATCGAGTTGCTGCGCAATGCCTTCGGCATGCAGCCCGGCGGCGTGGATCTGCCGACGTTCCCGCCATTTGCGTTGTTCGATCCGGCACTGGGGCTGACCTCGGTGATTCCGGACATGGATCCGACCCGCCCGGCCACCGCCGATCCGCGCAAATTGCACGATGCGATCGACCGCTTCGGCGTGACGCAGTTGTTCGGCTCGCCGGCGTTGATGCGCGTGCTGGCCGATTATGGGCAGCCGCTTCCCAATGTACGCCTGGCCACCTCGGCCGGCGCGCCGGTGCCGCCGGATGTGGTGGCCAAGATCCGCGCGCTGTTGCCGGCAGATGCGCAATTCTGGACGCCGTATGGCGCCACCGAATGCCTGCCGGTGGCGGCGATCGAAGGGCGCACGCTGGATGCCACCCGCGCGGCCACCGAGGCCGGCGCCGGCACCTGTGTCGGCCAGGTCGTCGCGCCCAACGAGGTACGCATCATCGCCATCGACGATGCGGCCATTCCCGAATGGAGCGGCGCGCGCGTGCTGGCGGTGGGCGAGGTCGGCGAGATCACCGTCGCCGGTCCCACCACCACCGACACCTACTTCAACCGCGACGCGGCCACGCGGATTGCCAAGATCCGCGAGCGCAACGCGGATGGCAGCGAACGCATCGTGCATCGCATGGGCGATGTGGGGTATTTCGATGCCGAAGGGCGCTTGTGGTTCTGCGGGCGCAAGACCCACCGCGTGGAAACGGCCAGCGGCCCGCTCTACACCGAGCAGGTGGAACCGGTCTTCAACGTGCACCCGCAGGTGCGGCGCACTGCCCTGGTCGGTGTCGGCGCGCCCGGACAGCAGCAGCCGGTGCTGTGCGTGGAACTACAGCCAGGCGTTGCGGCATCGGCGTTTGCGCAAGTGGAAACCGCCTTGCGCGCGCTGGGCGCGGCGCATCCGCACACCGCAGGCATCACGCGTTTCCTGCGCCATTCCGGGTTTCCGGTGGACATCCGCCACAATGCCAAGATCGGCCGCGAAACGCTGGCGATCTGGGCGGCGCAGCAACGTGGCTGAGCTGTCGATGCACATCGCGCAGGGACTTGGCCGCATCGCCAATCCCGGCTGCGCCCGCTATGGTGTGCACCCTTGCGATGGAGGTGATGCGTGCGCATCCTGGTAACCGGTGGTGGTGGCTTTCTTGGCCAGGCGTTGTGCCGCGGCCTGCGCGCGCGCGGGCACGAGGTGGTGAGTTTCCAGCGCGGCGATTACCCGGTGTTGCAGACCCTGGGCGTGGGCCAGATCCGTGGCGACCTGGCCGATCCGCAGGCGGTGCGGCATGCCTTCGCCGGCATCGATGCGGTCTTCCACAACGCCGCCAAGGCCGGTGCATGGGGCAGCTATGACAGCTATCACCAGGCCAATGTGGTGGGCACGCAGAACGTGCTCGACGCGTGTCGGGCCAACGGTGTGCCGCGCCTGATCTATACCTCCACACCGAGCGTGACCCATCGCGCCACCAATCCGGTGGAAGGCCTGGGCGCCGACGAAGTGCCGTATGGCGAGGATCTGCGCGCTGCATATGCCGCAACCAAGGCGATCGCCGAGCGCGCGGTGCTGGCGGGCAACGATGCGCAACTGGCGACGGTGGCCTTGCGCCCGCGCCTGATCTGGGGCCCGGGCGACAATCATCTGTTGCCGCGCCTGGCCGCGCGTGCGCGTGCCGGCCGCCTGCGCATGGTCGGCGACGGCAGCAACCTGGTGGACAGCACCTACATCGACAATGCCGCGCAGGCGCATTTCGATGCGTTCGCGCATCTCGCTCCCGGTGCCGCGTGTGCGGGCAAGGCGTACTTCATCTCCAACGGCGAGCCCTTGCCGATGCGCGAGTTGCTCAATCGCCTGCTGGCCGCAGTGGATGCACCGGCAGTGACGCGTTCGCTATCGTTCAAGACCGCGTACAGAATCGGTGCAATCTGCGAGACCATGTGGCCACTGTTGCGTCTGCCTGGTGAAGTGCCGTTGACGCGTTTTCTGGTGGAACAGCTGTGTACGCCGCACTGGTACAGCATGGAACCGGCACGCCGTGATTTCGGCTATGTTCCGCAGGTCAGCATCGAGGAAGGACTGCAACGGCTGCGATCCTCATCTTCCAACGACATCGCCATCACTCGATAAAGACCGTCAGGCGTTCAGGATACGTCTGCGCCGATTCGGCACGACAACTTCTGGAATCCTTGCCATGCTGCATTACGCCATCATCTTTTTCGTCATCGCCATCATCGCCGCCGTGCTGGGCTTCAGTGGTATCGCCGGTGCGGCGACCAATATCGCCTGGATCCTGTTCGTGGTGTTCCTGATCCTGGCAGTGATCTCGATGTTCCGTCGCGGCAAGGTATAACGCCTAGCTGCGATACGTTACGGCAGCGGCGCTGCCGGCGGACGCTCACATGGCCCGCTTCCGCAAGGAGGCGGGCCATGTGCGTTGTGGATACTCAAAAATTCAATTACGGCTGGTTCAAAGCAGTTTTTCGAGATACTGCACGTGCTTGCCGTTGCCCAGCAGTGCATCGCCGATGGGCTGAAAACCCAGCTGCAGATGCAGCGCCAGCGATGCCGGATTGGGTGGGACCAGGTTGACCTCGCAAACCAGGCGCGGCTGCGCCGCTGCACGTGCGGCGTGGATGAGTTCGTCATACAGCTGCCTGGCAAGCCCGCGCCTGTGTGCATGCGCAGCGATCACGATGCGGTCGATGTAGACAAAGCGCGCGAAGCGTCGCGCCATCCAGGCGAAGTTCGGGTTGGCGTACGCGGCGCGCTGATCCAGCGCGATCAGCAGACCATCCGCAGGCGCGACCATGCGTGCGTGCCAGGCCAGTTGCAGCAATGCGGCCAGTCCATCGGCATCCAGCAGCGACAATTCGGTGGCATGCGCATTATTGAGCGCGAGCAGTGCGCGGTGGTCGTCGCGTTGCACCGCACGCACACGGGCCTGGCTCATGCGCCTGGACCGACCGCACTGCGCAGCACCTGATCGTCTGCATGCCGTTGCAGCGCCAGCTCGATCAACTGCGTGATCAAGCTGCGGTAGTCCAGCCCGCTTGTCTGCCAGAGCTTGGGATACATGCTGATTCGCGTGAAGCCCGGCAATGTGTTGACCTCGTTGATCACGATGCGGCCATCGGCGCACAGGAACACGTCCACACGCGCCATGCCGGCGCAGTCCAGCGCCTGGTAGGCCCGCAGCGCAATCTGTTGGATGCGTTGCTGCGTCGGCGCGTCGATGTCGGCCGGGATCACGATGTCGGCACCGTGTTCGCTGATGTACTTGGTCTCGTAGGAATAAAACGCGTCGTGCACCACCACTTCGCCGCAGACGCTGGCTTGCGGGCTGGCGTTGCCCAGTACGGCGCATTCGATCTCGCGCCCGGCGATCGCCGCTTCCACCAATACCTTGTGATCGTATGCCAGCGCCAATGCGAGCGCGTCGGCAAATCCATCGGCACTGCGCACCTGGCTGACGCCAACCGACGAACCCTGGTTGGCCGGCTTGACGAACAGCGGCAAACCCAACTGCGCGATCAACGCATCCACGTCGGCACCTGCGGCGGTATGGCGGTTGAAGCAGGCGAACGGCGCCACCTCAAGCCCGGCATCGCGGAGCACGCGCTTGGCCAGGTCCTTGTCCATCGCCAGCGCCGAGCCGAGCACGCCGGAGCCGACGAAGGGCAGGTTGGCCATGCGCAGCAGCCCTTGCAACGAGCCGTCTTCGCCGAGCGTGCCATGCACGATCGGGAAGACCACATCGATTTGCGCCAGCGCCTGTTCCGGCTGGGTCGGACGCAATTGCTGTTGCTGCGCGCCCGGCAGCAAAGCCACGCCGCGACCGCTGCGATGCAGCGCGATGCGCGCCGGGTCGTCGGCATTGAGCAGGAAACTGTCGGGGTCGTTGACGTGCCACTGGCCCTGCTTGTCGATGCCGATCAGCACCGGCTCGAAGCGCTGCGGGTCCAGCGCATCGAGGATGTTGCGCGCTGACTGCAGCGAGACTTCGTGCTCGGCCGACTTGCCGCCGAAGATGAGACCGACCCGGATCTTGCGCATTGCCTGCTCCTGCCACCTGGCGTGATGAGGTCGCCAGCATGCCCGCGGCAGGCGCGCCGAAGGAAGCCCTGCATCGCCGCCGTATGCGGTGTGGCGATCCAGGGCAGGTGCACGGTCAACGGCTGGGTCTGTCCGTTGTGGGGATGCGGCTGCGATTGCAGCGGCCTGGCTGCCGAGGCGCGCTGCGATGCGCGTCATCCTGGTCTCCGGCCTGCACCTGCCACACACCATCAAGCAGTAGCGACATGCAGGGACGGTAGAATGCGCCCATGCCCGGATCCCTGTTCAACTCACTCAAGCCGCTCGCCGGCCAGGCCCTGCAAGCCGCGCTCAACCGCGCGCTGGCACTGGACCCCGATACCCGCGACGCCCTGCTGCCGCTGGAAGGCCAACGTATCGCACTGACGCTGGAGGCGCCTGCGCTGGCCCTGCAGATCCGCGTGCACGAGCGCCGCTTGCTGGTCGGCCCGGTGGACCAGGCGCAGGAGCCGGATCTGGCCGTGCGCAGCAGCCTGGCCGGCTTGCTCGGCCAACTGCCGTTCCTGGCCAATGCGCGCCGCAGCGGCGCACCGGCCGGGCGGCTCAAGGTCTCCGGCGATGCCGAACTGGCGCGCCAGCTGCAGCAACTGGCCGGCCGTTTCGATCCGGATTGGCAGTTGCCGTTCGTGGCGGTGTTCGGGCAGATCCTCGGCGTGCAGATCGCCAATGCGGTGCGCGCAGCGCTGCAGCAGGCGCGCCGCAGCGCGGTGGATCTGGCGCAGAGCGCGGCCGAATTCGTGACAGAGGAATCGCGCGATGTGGTGCCGCGCGCCGAATTGGAGGCCTTCCACGACGATGTCGACGAACTGCGCGACGACGTCGAACGGCTGGCCGCACGCGTGGCGCGCCTGCGCGCGGCCGGAGGTGCGGCATGAAGGCGCTGCTGCGGGCCAGCCGCATCGGCCGGGTGATCCTGCGCTATCGCCTGGACGACCTGCTGCAGGACACCCCGGCCGAGCGCTGGCTGCGCCTGGCCAAGCCGTTCGTGCCACGCGCCAGTGCCGAGATCGCCGCGCAATCGCGCGGTGCGCGGCTGCGGCTGGCATTGCAGGAGCTGGGGCCGATCTTCGTCAAGTTCGGGCAGATCCTGTCGACCCGGCGCGACCTGATTCCGGCCGACGTGGCCGATGAACTGACCCTGCTGCAGGACCGCGTCAAGCCCTTCGATGGCGAAGCGGCGCGGCTGATCGTCGAGCGCGCGCTGGGCCTGCCAGTGAGCGTGGCGTTTGCCGCGTTCGACACCGTACCGCTGGCCTCGGCCTCGATCGCGCAGGTGCATGCGGCCACCTTGCCGCCGGATGCCAACGGCGTGCGCCGCGAGGTGGTGGTCAAGGTGTTGCGCCCGGACATCGAGCGCCAGATCGATGCCGATATCGCCTTGCTGCAGTCGCTGGCCACGCTGGTCGAGCGCACCCACCCGCGTGCGGACAAGATCCGGCCGCGCGAGGTGGTGGCCGAGATCGAAGGCACCTTGTCGGCCGAACTGGACCTGCAGCGGGAAGGCGCCAACGCCAGCGTGCTGCGCCGGTTCTGGGAAGGCTCGGACGATCTGTACGTGCCGGAGGTGATCTGGTCGCACACCGCCGAGCGTGCGCTCACGCTGGAGCGCGTGTACGGCATTCCGTCCGACGACATCGCCAGGCTCGATGCGGCCGGCATTGATCGCAAGGCGCTGGCGGCCAAGGGCGTGCGCGTGTTCTATACGCAGGTGTTCCGCGACAACTTCTTCCATGCCGATGCGCACGCCGGCAACATCTGGGTCGATTCGGATCCGGAGCGCCGGCTCAATCCGCGCTTCATCGCGCTGGATTTCGGCATCATGGGCCAGCTCTCGCAGGAAGATCAGTACTACCTGGCCGAGAACTTCATGGCGATCTTCCACAAGGATTACCGCCGCATGGCCGAGCTGCACGTGGAAGCGGGCTGGATGCCCGACAACGTGCGCATCGACGAACTGGAAGCGGCCGCGCGCTCGGTGTGCGAACCCTACTTCACCCGGCCGCTGTCGGAGATTTCGCTGGCCGAAGTGCTGATCAAGCTGTTCCGCGTCGCGCAGCGCTACGAACTGACGCTGCAGCCGCAGCTGATCCTGTTGCAGAAAACCTTGCTCAACATCGAAGGCGTCGGCCGCCAGCTCGACCCCAGGCTGGATATCTGGGCCGTGGCACGGCCGGTGCTCGAACGCATCCTGCACGAGCGCTACAGCCCGCGCCGCGTGCTCGGCGAGCTGCGCAAGCGGCTGCCGGAAATCATGACGCATGCGCCGGACATGCCGCGCCTGGTGCACAGCTGGTTGAAGCAGCAGGTCGAGGGCCGCCATCAGCTCGACATCCGCTCGGCCGAGCTGCGCGCGCTGGACCTGAGCCTGCGCAAGCTGCAGACGCGCGTGGTCACCGCCATCACTGGCAGCGGCCTGCTGGTGGTGGCCGCCGTGCTGTATGGCCTGCACCCGAATGGCTGGTACCTGGGCACGGTGCCGGTGTGGAGCTGGATCAGCGGCGCGGCCGGCTCGGTGGCCCTGCTGGTCGCCTGGCTGCGGCGCTGAAGCACTAATGAAGCACTGCCGCAGGTGGCCTGCTGCATCCGGCTGGGTAGCGGCAGTGACTGCAGCGGCGCGATGACCAAGCCATACCAGTCGAGGTGATGATGATCGATCTGCAGGCGTTGAAAGACGAATTGGCACGGTTCGGCAGCGACAACGATGCGCAGCAGCTGGCGCGCGACCGGCGCATGCTCAACATCGCGCCCGACACCGGGCAGTTGCTGGCGGTGCTGGTGCGTGCCACCGCTGCGCGGCGCGTGCTGGAGATCGGCACCTCCAACGGGTATTCGACGCTATGGCTGGCCGAAGCGGCCGCGGCGATCGGTGGGCATGTCACCACGGTGGAACTTGCGGCCGACAAGGTGGCCCTGGCGCAGGCCACGCTGGCACGCAGCGGCCTGGCGGCATCGGTGGATCTGATGCATGGCGATGGCGGCGCATGGCTGGCCCAGGCGGCCAGCGCCAGCATCGATCTGGTCTTTCTGGATTCGGCACGCGATGCGTATGTGCACTGGTGGCCGGCACTGCGCCGCGTGCTGCGCGGCGGCGGCCTGCTGGTGGTCGACAATGCGCTCTCGCATGCGGACGAACTGGCGCCGTTCACCGCGCTGCTGGCTGCCGATCCGGCAGTTACCTGCAGCGTGGTGCCGGTGGGCAAGGGCGAGTTGCTGGCGGTGTGCGGCGCGGCCTGAGCGTGCACTGCCCACCCGCCAGACCTCACGCCCCAAGCCGCGTGGCTGGCGTGCGCCACCTGCTCTGACGGCGCCGGGTGCGGTCAACGGCGTCATGGCGCGCCGGTGCAGTGGCATGCGCTGCCCACGGCGCGGATAATCCGCCGGTGAGCACATCCCCCAAGCACTTGCAGATTCTCCACCAGGACGCGGTCCTGGCCGTCGTCGACAAACCCGCCGGCCTGATGGTCCACGACAGCAAGCTGGCGCGCGGGGAGGACGACTTCCTGGCCGACCGCCTGCGCGAACAGCTGGGCCGGCCGATCTTCCTGGTGCACCGGCTCGACCGCGCCACCAGCGGCTGCCTGCTGCTGGCGTTCGATCGCGAGGCCGCCAGTGCGCTGGGCAAGGCCTTGATGGCCGGCGAAGTGGAGAAGGACTACCTGACGGTGTGCCGCGGCTGGCCGGCCGAGGAGCGCTTCAGCGTCGACCACGACCTGGACGGCGGCCCCGGCAAGCCGGTCAAGAAGCCGGCGGTGACCCACTTCCAGCGCCTGGCCACCGGCGAGCTGGAGATCCCGTCCACCGGCTTTGCCACCTCACGCTACGCGTTGCTGCGCTGCCAGCCGCAGACCGGGCGGTTCCGGCAGATCCGCCGGCACATGAAACACCTGTCGCACCACATGATCGGCGACACCAGCCACGGCGATGGCCGGCACAACCGCAGCTTCCGCATGCTTGGCATCCACCGCATGCTGCTGCACGCCGAGCGCCTGGGATTCCCGCATCCGGCCGATGGACGGCGCATCAGCGTCACTGCGCCGCTGGATGTGGAATTCGCCAAGGCCTGCGCGTTGTTCGGGTGGGAGATGCCGGGGTTGGGAGTCATGCCGGCGGCGTGATGGGGCGTGCCTGGTCCAGAGATCGAGACGTCCATTCGGCATGCAAGAAAGCTGCGCAAGCGTCCCCGCACCCCAACCCCTCTCCCGCAGGCGGGAGGGGCTCAAGCACGACGCCCACTGCCCGCCTTCCCGCGTTCCCGCCTTCCCCGCTCGCCTTCCAAGTTGCTTCCTTCCCTCGCTTGCGGGGGAAGGTGCCCGAAGGGCGGATGGGGGCCTGATCGCCACCGAGCCTCAGGACCGCGGCTCTCCCCGATGGGGGAGGGCTGCTTCGGTCAGCGGAAAAGTTGAACCATTGCGATAACCGGCAACGCACTCACCCCGGATCAGCAACCGCCGCAGCAAGCACGCCGTTGCGACTCCCCAATCCCCAATCCCCGCCCGTCAGGGCTTCTGCGGTGCCGCCGCCGGCTCGTTGACGATCTTCTCCAGATCCTTCTGCAAATCGGCGAACAGCGGCAGCATCTTCTGCTGGATCGCGCCCATCAGGTTCTGGGTCAGCGCCGGGGTCTTGTCCAGCAGGCTCTGGCCGGCCGAACTCTCGTAGAACTCGGCCATGGCCAGCACGTCCTCGCGCGAGAACGAGCGCTTGTAGATGTCCACATACATCGGGCGCAGCTCCGACCACGACAGCGCCTTGCGCACGGTCTGGCGGGTACGCTCCTGGATGCGCTGCAGCTGCGCCTGCTGGTCGGCGTCGAGCTGGCGCTGGGCGGTGAGCTGGGCGAACTGTTGCTGCTGCATCGCTTCGATCTGCGGCAGCATCGTGTCCAGCATGGTCTGCGCGCGCGAGGCGGCCAGCAGGCGGTTGATGTCGGCATCGCTGGGCGCCTGCGCGAAGGCGGCGGGCGTGGCCAGTGCCAGCGCAGCCAGCACGATCAGGCGGCGCGCCAGGGCGCGGGCGGTGGCGACGGAACGGGGTGGGGTCATCGGAGCATCCTGCAGGCTGGGGAACCGGCCGCAGCATACGGGAAGCCGGCGTTCGCGCGCGCGTCCATGCCGGTCCCGATACAATCGGGTTGAATGGCCAGCGACCCGATCCAGATCACCCCCAGCCTGACGATCCCGCCCAGCGAGATCGTCGAGCGCTTCGTGCGCGCCAGCGGCGCAGGCGGGCAGAACGTCAACAAGGTTTCCACTGCGGTGGAACTGCGCTTCGACGTGGCCGGCTCGCCGTCGCTGCCCGAACCGTTGCGCGCGCGGCTGCTGTCGCGGCGCGACCGGCGCATGACCGCCGAGGGCGTGCTGGTGATCGACGCGCAGCGCTTCCGCACCCAGGACCGCAACCGCGAGGATGCGCGCGAGCGGCTGGCCGAGATCATCAGTGCGTGCCTGTCGGTGCCCAAGCGCCGGGTCGCCACCAAACCGAGTCATGGTGCCAAGCTGCGGCGGCTGGATGCCAAGCGTGAGCGCAGCCATATCAAGCGTGGACGCTCTGCGTCCCACTGGGAGTAAGCGTGAGTCACACCGACCCGTCGTTGCCACCGGTAACACAGGCCAACATCCTGCTGCAGCCCTCTCCACCCAGAATGCCCCGCGCCCACGGCCGCTTCGGCCGCTGGCTGGGGCGCACGGCGCTGAGCCTGACCGGCTGGCGCCTGCTCGGGCGACTGCCCGACGAACCCAAGCTGGTGATGATCGTCGCCCCGCACTCGTCCAACTGGGACGGCTTCCTGGGCTTTGCAGCCAAGTTCGCGCTGGGCTTCGATGTGCGCGTGCTGGGCAAGGCGCAGCTGTTCTGGTGGCCGCTGGGCTCGCTGCTGCGCAAGCTCGGCGGCATCCCGCTGGACCGCAGCTCGCCCCAGGGCACCATCGGCCAGGCGGTGCGGCTGATCCGCAATTCCGAACAGATGTGGTACGTGATCACCCCCGAGGGCACCCGCAAGCGGGTGGAGCACTGGAAGGCCGGTTTCTGGAAGATCGCCTCCGATTCCAAGGTGCCGATCCTGCCGGTGTATTTCGACTACCCCAGCAAGACTGTGGGCATCGGCGAGCCGTTCTGGACCGGCACCGACATGGCCGCCGATATCGCCGCCATCCGCGCCTGGTACCGGCCGTGGCGCGGCAAGCATCGCGATACGTTGTGAGCGTGCCCCCGCGGGCGGCAAGTCGCTCATGCACCTCACACATCGCTGCCGAAGGGCGGGCTGTGCGCGCACAGGTGCTGGCAGGCGCGACCTTGCGTGCCGATCCCGAGTGCCGATGACCGATCGCCAGGACCACGTCCGTTTGCCACCGCGCCGGGGTTTTTTTTGTCGCTCCGGGTCGCCTGCATCCATGCCTGGCGTCGCCAGGCACGTTGCGACCTCCATCGAGGGAACACCATGATTGGCCTGTCCGCACGTGCACTGTGTCTGTCCATCTCTCTCCTGCTCGCCGCCGGCCCGGTATGGGCAGCCACGCCGATGCTGGTGATCCATGGCGGTGCGGGCGTGGAGAAATCCAGCCTTTCCAGCGAGGAACAGGCCCAGGCGCGCGAGGCGATGCAACGCGCGCTGCGTGCCGGGCACGCGGTTCTGCAAGGTGGCGGCAGTGCGGTGGATGCGGTGGCGGCCACCATCACCGTGCTGGAGGATGCGCCGCAGTTCAACGCCGGGCGCGGTGCGGTGTTCACCCATGACGGCAAGAACGAGCTGGATGCCGCGATCATGGATGGCGCCACCGGCAAGGCCGGTGCGATTGCCGGCGTGCACACGGTCAGGAACCCGATCCAGCTGGCGCGCAGCGTCATGGACCATTCCAGGCACGTGATGCTGGTCGGTGACGGCGCCGAACAATTCGCGCGCGAGCAGGGCGTCACGTTGGTCGACCCCAGTTATTTCCGCACCGACA
The DNA here is from genome assembly GCF_903989455.1 of Xanthomonas euroxanthea. Taxonomy (NCBI): domain Bacteria; kingdom Pseudomonadati; phylum Pseudomonadota; class Gammaproteobacteria; order Lysobacterales; family Lysobacteraceae; genus Xanthomonas; species Xanthomonas euroxanthea. Next base: position 300,713 of record NZ_LR861803.1, read on the forward strand.
AGCGCTGGCAGCAACTGCAGAAAGCGCGCAAGGCCGAAGCCGGCGACCGTCAGGCCCAGGCCGAACTGGACCTGGAAACCGCCAAGCACTTCGGCACCGTGGGCGCGCTGGCGCTGGATCGCGACGGCCATCTGGCCGCCGGTACGTCCACTGGCGGCATGACCAACAAGCGCTACGGCCGCGTCGGCGATGCGCCGATCATCGGTGCCGGCACCTACGCCAACGGCCAGTGCGCGGTGTCCGGCACCGGCTGGGGCGAGTTCTACATCCGCGCGGTGGCCGCTTACGACATCTGCGCACGCATGAAATACGCCGGGCAGTCCTTGCAACAGGCGGCCGAGACGGTGATCGACCAGCAGATTCCCAAGGCCGGCGGCGACGGCGGCGCCATCGCGCTGGACGCACAGGGCAACGCCGCATTCCCGTTCAATACCGAGGGCATGTACCGCGGCTGGATCGGCGCCGACGGCACCCCGCACGTGGCCATCTTCAAGGACGAGACGCTGTAGCGCGCATCCTCGACCGCGCCCCTCCATCCAATCCAACGGCACATGCCGACGCTGCGCAAACCCGCTAGCGTGGCCGGCTGCGCTACCCACTCAGGAATCACACGCCATGTCGCGTACCGTCGTTCTGGCCGCTGCCATCACCCTGGCACTGGCTGCTTGTTCTGGAAAAGATTCGTCCGGTAAGGAGTCCACCACCGTGCCCGAAAAGACCGCCACCACCCCGGCCGCGGATGCTGCGCCGAACCCGCTGCTGACCGCCAGCACGCTGCCGTTCCAGGCGCCGCCGTTCGACAAGATCAAGGACGCCGATTACCTGCCGGCCTTCGAGGAAGGCATGCGCCTGCACCTGGCCGACATCCGCAAGATCGCCGACAACCCCGAGCCTGCCAGCTTCGACAACACCATCGAGGCGATGGAGCGCAGCGGCGAAACGCTCACGCGCGTGTCGCGCATCTTCTTCGGGTTGGTGCAGGCCGATACCAGCGATGCACGCCAGAAGATCCAGGAAGAGATCGCGCCCAAGCTGGCTGCGCATCAGGACGAGATCAATCTCGACCCGAAGCTGTTCGCACGCGTCAAGACGATCTATGACCAACGCGACACGCTGAACCTGGAGCCGGAGCAGAAGCGTCTGGTCGAGCGCGACTACGAAGAGCTGGTGCGTGCCGGTGCGCAGCTGTCGGAGGCCGACAAGGCCAGCCTGCGCAAGCTCAATATCGAGGAGACCACGCTCTCCACCCAGTTCCATACCCGTCTGGTCGCCGCCTCGGCCGCCGGTGCGGTGGTGGTGGACGACAAGGCCAGGCTCGATGGCCTGAGCGAGGGCGACATTGCCGCTGCCGCCGATGCGGCCAAGGCGCGCAAGCTCGACGGCAAGTATCTGCTGACCCTGCAGAACACCACCCAGCAGCCGGTGCTGGCCTCGTTGAAGGACCGCCAGCTGCGCGCCGAGGTGCTCAAGGCCTCGGAAACGCGCGCGGAAAAGGGCGATGCCAACGACACCCGCCAGACCATCCAGCGCCTGGCGCAGCTGCGCGCACAGAAGGCCAAGCTGCTCGGCTTCGACAATTACGCCGCCTACAGCCTGGGCGACCAGATGGCCAAGAGCCCGGACGCCGCACTCAAGCTGCTGACCGACACCGTGCCGGCCGCCACCGCCAAGGCGCGCCGCGAAGTGGCCGAGATGCAGAAGGTGATCGACGCGCAGAAGGGAGACTTCAAGCTCGCCGCCTCCGATTGGGACTTCTACGCCGAGCAGGTGCGCAAGGCCAAGTACGACCTGGACGAGGCGCAGATCAAGCCGTATTTCGAGCTGGACAACGTGCTGCAGAACGGCGTCTTCTACGCGGCCACGCAGCTGTATGGCATCACCTTCAAGCAGCGCACCGACATCCCGACCTATCACGCGGACATGAAGGTGTATGAAGTGTTCGACGCGGACGGCACCTCGATGGCGCTGTTCTACACCGACTACTTCAAGCGCGACAGCAAGTCCGGCGGCGCCTGGATGGACGTGTTCGTCGAGCAGGACGGTCTCACCGGTGCCAAGCCGGTGGTCTACAACGTCTGCAACTTCACCAAGCCGGCCGCCGGCCAGCCGGCGCTGCTGAGCTTCGACGACGTCACCACGCTGTTCCATGAGTTCGGCCACGCGCTGCACGGCATGTTCTCCAAGGTGAAGTACCCCTCGATCGCCGGCACCAGCACCTCGCGCGACTTCGTCGAGTTCCCCTCGCAGTTCAACGAGCACTGGGCGTCCGATCCCAAGGTCTTCGCCAATTACGCCAAGCATTACCAGACCGGCGCGGCGATGCCGGCCGAGCTGGTGGAGAAGATCAAGAAGGCCAAGACCTTCAACAGCGGCTACGCCACCACCGAGTACCTGTCGGCCGCGTTGCTCGATCTGGCCTGGCACACCCAGCCGGCCGATGCGCCGCTGCAGGACGTGAGCAAGTTCGAAGCCGACGCCCTGAAGCGCTTCAAGGTGGACCTGGCCGAAGTGCCGCCACGTTATCGCAGCAGCTATTTCGACCACATCTGGGGCGGCGGTTATTCGGCCGGGTACTACGCGTATTTCTGGTCGGAAGTGCTCGACGACGACGCGTTCGAATGGTTCAAGGAAAACGGCGGCTTGAACCGCAAGAATGGCGACACCTTCCGCGCCAAGATCCTTTCGCGCGGCAATACCGTCGACCTGGCCACGTTGTATCGCGATTTCCGCGGCAAGGATCCCAGCGTCAAGGCGCTGCTGGAAAATCGTGGTCTGACGGAGTGAGCGACTGGATGACGCGCGTGCGTCGTTGGCGCATGCGTGTGCAGTAGCTGCAACAGCAATCGAAACGGGATGGCCACGCGCCATCCCGTTTTTGTTTGTGGATGCGTGCATCAGGTGATGGTGTTGCGACTGCCTTTGCCGGTGGTGCTCTGCTGTTGCCTTTGGGGCCGCCAGTCCGCAGCGGAACTGGCAATAGCGGAGCAGTGACCGAAGCAGCATTCGAAGTAACACCCAACTGGTGCCATGCCTTTCGTCACTTCCACCGACCCGCTGCGCAAGCGCATCTTCAACAGGCATCCCCCGCCACCACTCACACCAACAGGTGCCTCATGAGCCAAGCCACTGCGACCACCTCACGTCTGCAACGCGCCGTGCACTGGTCGCGCAAGGAACTGCTTCCGTTGTTGGTGCTGCTGGTGCTGATGACTGCAGCGCGTTCCTCGTTCGCCAATCACTACCAGGTGCCGAGCGGCTCGATGCAGCCCACCCTGGAGCCGGGCGATCGTGTGGTGGTGGACATGCATGCCTACGGCTGGCGACTGCCGTTGAGCAACCGCATCCTCGTCGATGGCGATCGACCGCAGCGTGGCGAGGTGGTGGTATTCGATTCGCCGCGCGATGGCACTCGCCTGATCAAGCGTGTGGTGGCGGTGGCAGGCGACCGGGTCGACCTGATCGACGGCCATCTGCAGATCAACCACAAGCCGTTGGCAGTGGAGGGTGGCGATGCCGAACGCTTCGGCGCGCACCTGGCGCAGTTGAATCTTGGCAATGGCGGCGGCCCGAACATCGCCGGGCTGACTGTGCAGCCCGGCAAGCTGCTGATGCTGGGCGATCACCGCGGCAACAGCCTGGATGGACGTTACTTCGGATTGGTCGATGCAGCGGCTGTCTACGGCAAGGCGGTGGCGGTGTATTACCGACGTGGCGAAGGGCTGGAGTGGCAGCGCCTGTGATGCGTGGTCTGCGCGTACACGTCAGTAGGAGCAACGGCGTTAGCGCCCTGCGTTAGCGAAGCAGCGCAGGGCTCTGTCGGCAGTTATCGCAGACGTTGCTTCGATGGCAATGGCCCAGGCAAACGCGCGAACGCCACCACTCATGCATTGGCTAGCGCGGCGCCACCAAGCCATCCGACGCCTGTGTCGCAGCATCCTGTCGCCACCAGCGCAGGCGATTGCCGGGCGCGTTCAGATCCACCCGCTCGCCCATGCGCGGCGTCGCCAGCGCAACGCCGGCGCCGTCGGCCAGTGCCACGATCCGGTCCAGTGGCTCCTGCCACGCGTGCATGGCCAGGTCGAATGTGCCGTTGTGGATCGGCAGCAGGGTCTGCCCGCCGACGTCCAGATAGGCCTGCAGGCTCTGCTCCGGTTGCATGTGCACGTGCGGCCATTGCTGGTCGTAGGCGCCGTTTTCGATCAGCGCCACGTCGAACGGACCGAGCTGTTGGCCGATGGTCTTGAAGTGCGGGCCATAGCCGCCGTCGCCGCTGAAGAACAGGCGCAGCTCGCGCTCCTGGATCGCCCAGGAACACCACAGCGAACGCCCATTGTCGAACAGGCCGCGCCCGGAAAAATGCTGCGACGGAGTGGCGGTGAGCTGCAGGCCTTCGATGGTGATCGCCTCCCACCAGTCCAGCTGGCGCACCTTGGCCGGGTCCACGCCCCAGCGCACCAGCAGATCGCCCACGCCCAAGGGCGCGACGAACACGCCGACGCGGTCGGCCAGTGCACGGATGCTGGTGCGATCGAGATGGTCGTAATGGTTGTGGGACAGGATCACCCCGGCCAGCGGCGGCAGCGCGTCCAGCGCGATCGGCGGCGCATGAAAGCGCTTTGGCCCGGCAAAGGGCACCGGCGAGGCGCGCTTGGAGAACACCGGGTCGGTCAGCCACAAGCCGCCGGCCAGCTTCATCAGCACGGTGGAATGGCCCAGGCGATACAGGCTGCGGTCGGGCGCGGCCAGCAGCTGCGCGCGGGTCAGCGGCTGCACCGGCAGCGGCGTGGACGGCACCGTGGTGCTGGGCTTGTCGAAGAAGAACCTCCACATCAGGCCAATCTGCTCGCGCAGGCTGAGCACGGTGGTCGGCAGCGGCACTGCATTGCGGAACCGGCCATCGCGAAACTGTGGCGAAGCGGCATAGCGGGAAGGGCGCGAGGAAGCCATTGGGGAATCCGACCGGGCAGGGGGGTGACAACAGGGGAAAGTTACACTGAACAGTGTAGTTTCATCGGGCTGAAAGTAAACTGTCCGGTGTAAAATGACCCAATGTCGACTGCATCTTCCCCCCCGACTGCGCCGCAACGGCTGACCGACCGCAAGCGCCTCGCCATCGTCGAGGCGGCCATTGCCGAGTTCCGCCAGCATGGCTTCGAGGCCACCAGCATGGACCGTGTGGCGGCCACTGCGGGCGTCTCCAAGCGCACCGTCTACAACCACTTCCCCAGCAAGGACGCGTTGTTTGGCGAGATCCTGCGCGGGCTGTGGCAGCGCAGCGCCGATGCAGTGACTCTGGTCTACCGGCCCGACCAGCCGTTGCGTGCGCAGCTGATCCAGCTGCTGCAGCAGAAACTGCACCTGCTCGACGACCCGGCGTTCATCGACCTGTCGCGCGTCGCCATTGCCGAAGGCATCCATTCGCCCGCGCGCGCGCGCGAACTGATCGCGCAATTGGGCAGCAAGGAGGAAGGCACCACCACCTGGGTGCGCGCCGCATTGGCCGATGGCCGGTTGGCAGGCGTGGAGCCGGAGGTCGGCGCGCAGCAACTGCAGGCATTGATCAAGGGCTTCGCGTTCTGGCCGCAGATCGCCATGGGCCAGCCGCCCCTGTCGCCGCAGCAACGCACGCAAGTGGCCGAATCGGCGGTGGCGATGTTCCTGGGTTTGTACGCGCGCGCGTGATGGCCTGCGATGCGCGGGCAGACGTGACGCGCCATGTCGCGCAACGACGCCGCACCGTGTTTCAGCGCTGCCTCGTCATTGCGGCGACTGGCCCGCACCCAGCCCGGTGGCAGTGGCGGCCTGCCGGCCGCGTTGGCACCAGGCCACCATCGGCGAGGCCATCACCGTGGTCACCAGCGTCATGCCGAACAGCAGCGTGAACAGGTCCGGCCCGATCACGCCGCTGTCCAGGCCGATCTTGATCACCACCAGTTCCATCAGCCCGCGTGCGTTCATCAGCGAACCCACGCTTAGGCTGTCGCGCCAGTCGTGGCCGCTCAGGCGCGCACCCAGGGTGCAGCCGGCCAGCTTGCCGGTCACCGCCACGCCGACCACCAACGCAAAGCCGGCGATGCCTGCGCCAACGAAGACGCCGGGGCTGGCGGCCTGGCCGGCGACCGCAAACAGCACCGGCATCAGCAAGGTGATCGCCAGGGGTTCGATGCGCCCGGCCAGGTGTTCCAGCAAGCGGTCGTCGCGCGGCACGCAGACGCCGAACAGGAATGCGCCGAAGATCGCATGCAGGCCGATCCATTCGGCCACCGCGGCGCAGGCCAGCAGACCGATCAGCACCCACACCAGCGCGGTTGGCGCATAGCCTCCATCGCGTGCGCGCGGCTTGAGCACGCGCGCATACAGCGGCTTCAGCACGCCGAACACCACCGCAATCAGCACCACCGCAGCTGTCGCAGTAAACGCAACGCCGCCATGGTTGTTGCCGCCGGTCAGGGTGAGCACGATCGCCAGGAACATCCACACCGTGGCATCGTCGATCACCGCCGCGCCCAGCGCCAACCGACCTGCGGGTGTGCGGGTCATGTTGCGATCCTTGAGGATGCGCGCCAGCACCGGAAACGCGGTCACCGACATCGCCGCGGCAATGAACAAGGCGAAGGGCCAGAAGCCGATGCCCTGTGGTGCGAAGCGCGCAAACAACCACGGTGCGGCGGCCAGCCCCAGCAGCAACGGCAGCACGATGCCGGACAGGCCCACCAGCACCGACGCACGCACCTGCGCGGTGGTGCCTTCCGGCGCGCGCAGCTCCATGCCGACGATGAACATGAAAAGCACCACGCCGATATTGGCCAGGCCCGACAGCGACGGCAGACTGCTGGCGGCGAACAACATGCCATGCAATTCCGGCAGCCACGCGCCGAATGCGATCGGCCCCAGCAGCAGGCCGGCGGCCATTTCGCCGATCACCGGCGGCTGCCCGACGCGCTGCAGCAGCGCGCCGCACGCACGTGCCGCGCCCAGGATCACCGCCAACTGCACCAGCAATAACGTGGTCGGATTCATTGCGTCAGCCTTGGTTGGTTGAGTCGGCTCGCCCCGCGGTGCGGGACGGCTACGCATCTGGTCAGTGAGTCCCCGGATTGACCAGCCGTTGATGACCTGCAGTGATACCCACAGCATCGGCCTAGTCTATGACGACAACCATCGTGCAGTAGATCGAGCCGATATCGATGCGGCGCAATCCGGAGTGGTTCGCGCTGCACGCTGGAATCAACCGTCAGCGCTGCGCTCGCATGGCTTGATCAAGCAACGCTTTCAATGGCGTACCGCGTACCGCGTACCGCACACTGCATCGCCGATGAAGAGCGCATGGTGACCTCAGACGCAGCGCATGGCGAGCAAGCTCAGGCGCCATGCGAACCCACGCCTGCAGCAGTCACAAGACTCACCGCTCCGAGTCACCACTTTCGTCATACCCGCGCGGGGGAAACAGATCCGGCTGGATCAGCTCGATAAAGGCGCGTGCCTGCGGCGACAGATACTTGCCCTTGCGCACCACCACGCCATAACTGCGGGTGGGGAAGTAATCCTTCAGCGAGCGGGTGGCCAGTGTGTCGCGGTCGGCCTCGGTGACGCAGATCGCGGTGACGATGGAGATGCCCATGCCCATCGCCACGTATTGCTTGATCACCTCCCAGCCGCCCACTTCCAGTGCCACGGTGTAGGGCACGCGCGCCTGCTGGAAGACCAGGTCGACCAGCCGATAGGTCACCTGCCGGCGCGGCGGCAGGATCAGCGGATACGGCGACAGGTCCTGCAGCGTGACCGTGGGCGTGCCGGCCAACGGGTGGTCGTGCGGGGTGATCAGCAATTGTTCGAAGCGATACACCGGCGCGTAATTGAGGTCGGCCGGCACGTCCAGCATCGAGCCGATCGCCAGGTCCACTGCATCTTCGCGCAGCAGGTCGGTGCCGTCGGCGCTGATGGCGTTGTGCAGGGTCAGGCGCACGTCCGGGTGGCGCGCGCGGAACTTCGCCACGATGCGCGGCAGCAGGTACAGGATGGTGGAACTGTTGGCGGCGATATTGAGTTCGCCGGCATCCAGGCCACGCACCTTTTCGCGGAAGCTGGCCTCCAGCCCGTCCAGGCTCTCCACCAGCGGCAGCGCCATGTCGTAGAGCAGCTGGCCCTCGCGGCTGGGTGCCATGCGTCGCCCCGAGCGCTCGAACAAGGCCACGCCCAGGTCGCGTTCCAGCGCCTGCAGCTGCAAGGTGACAGCTGGCTGGCTCACATAAAGCGCCTCAGCCGCCCGTGAGACAGAGCCAAGGCGCACTGTCTGGCAGAACGCACGCAGCGGCTTGAGCCGGTCGGATTTGTAGGAAAATCGCGGAGTTGGCGCCATCTGGATGCCTGCAACGACGCTGTATAAGCCTGCCTTATTTACAGCATTGATAAAACTGCTTTGTCAAATAGTTGCATGCGGCGCACGGTGCAGGTCCGGATGCACAAGGACTCCCGACATGTCTGCCACCGCTTTTGCCCCACGTCCCACCGAACGCGCCACGCCCGGTCTGTCGCTGACCACGCAGGTCGCAGGCCAGGCCGACCTCCTGCCGGCCGCTGCGCTGGCCCTGCTGGTGTCGCTGCACCGGGCCATCGAGCCCGGCCGCCAGCAGCGCCTGGCACAGCGGCGCGTCCGCCAGGCCGAGTTCGATGCCGGCCAGTTGCCGGACTTCCGCCCCGACACCCGCGCCATCCGCGATGGCGACTGGCGCGTGGCCGCGCTACCGGCGGCGCTGCAGGACCGCCGGGTGGAAATCACCGGCCCAACCGATCCGAAGATGGTCATCAACGCGCTCAATTCCGGCGCCAAGGTGTTCATGGCCGACTTCGAGGATTCCACCGCGCCGACCTGGCGCAACCTGCTGGCCGGCCAGCGCACGCTGGCCGCTGCGGTGCGTGGCGATCTCAGCTTCGATGCGCCCAACGGCAAGCACTACGCGCTGCGCCCGGAAGCCGAGCGCGCAGTGCTGATCGTGCGCCCGCGTGGCTGGCATCTGGATGAGAAGCACGTGCTCATCGATGGCCAGCCGCTGGCCGGGGGGCTGTTCGACGCGGCGGTGTTCGCCTTCCATAACGCCCGCGCGCTGCTGGCCAGGGATCGCGGCCCGTATCTGTATCTGCCCAAGCTGCAGAGCATGGAAGAGGCCGCGCTGTGGGAGACCGCGCTGGCGCATATCGAAGCCATGCTCGGCCTGCCGCATGGCCAGATCAAGGTGACCGTGCTGATCGAGACGCTGCCGGCGGTGTTCGAGATGGACGAGATCCTGCACGCGCTGCGCGAGCGCATCGTCGGGCTCAACTGCGGGCGCTGGGACTACATCTTTTCGTACCTGAAGACCTTCCGCGCGCATCGCGACCGCGTGCTGCCCGAACGTGGCCAGGTCACCATGACCCAGCCATTCCTGAAGGCGTATTCGGAACTGCTGATCAAGACCTGCCATCGCCGCGGCGCACATGCGATGGGCGGCATGGCCGCGCAGATTCCGATCAATCACGACGAGGCCGCCAACGAGCAGGCGATGGCACGGGTGCGTGCCGACAAGCTGCGCGAGGTCAGCGCCGGCCACGATGGCACCTGGGTGGCGCATCCGGCGTTGATTCCGGTGGCGATGAAGATCTTCGACGAGCACATGCCCACCGCGCATCAGCAGCATGTCCTGCGCAACGACGTGCAGGTGACGCGCGACATGCTGATCGCGCCCTCGCCGGGCACCATCACCCGCGCCGGTTTCGAGGGCAATGTCGAAGTCTGCGTGCGTTATCTGGCCGCCTGGCTGGACGGCAATGGATGCGTGCCGATCCACAACCTGATGGAAGACGCCGCCACTGCCGAGATCAGCCGCGCGCAGCTGTGGCAGTGGTTGCATCACGGCCAGCATCTGGACGACGGCACCGCGATCGACCAGCCCTTGTTGCAGGCCACGTTGCGTGCGCTGCCGGCGCGCCTGGGCGCGACCGATGCACTGCCGGGCGCCGCGCGCATCGACGACGCCATTGCATTGCTGGACACACTCAGCCGTGCCGATGCGCTGGCCGACTTCCTCACCGTGCCGGCATACCGCCTGATCGAGTGAGCCAACGCGGCAGCGACACGCCGGCGTCCGCGCGCTGTCGCTGCAATCCGTCCACGTAATGCACCACACCGCCCGTTGCGCCCATGCGCAACGACGGCCTTGCCATGCCTCACGCGCGCCGTGACGCACCGTCCTTCCTCGTTGCATCCGTCGTATTCCTGCCAGGAGAACGCACCATGAGCAGCACACTGCAGACCGCCGAACAGATCCAGCACGACTGGGCCAGCAATCCGCGCTGGGCCGGCATCACCCGCAACTACACCGCCGCCGATGTGGTGCGCTTGCGCGGCACCGTGCATGTCGAGCATTCGCTGGCACGGCTGGGCGCGGACAAGTTGTGGAACGCGTTGCACGCCACGCCGTTCGTCAATGCATTGGGTGCATTGACCGGCAACCAGGCGATGCAGCAGGTCAAGGCCGGCTTGAAGGCGATCTACCTGTCCGGCTGGCAGGTCGCCGCCGATGCGAACCTGGCCGGGCAGATGTACCCGGACCAGTCGCTGTATCCGGCCGACTCGGTGCCGGCGGTGGTCAAGCGCATCAACAACACCTTGTTGCGGGCCGATCAACTGCATCACGCCGAGGGCAACGATGACATCGACTTCCTGCAGCCGATCGTGGCCGACGCCGAAGCCGGCTTCGGCGGCGTGCTCAACGCCTTCGAGCTGATGAAGGCGATGATCGAAGCCGGCGCGGCCGGCGTGCACTTCGAAGATCAACTGGCATCGGTGAAGAAGTGCGGCCACATGGGCGGCAAGGTGCTGGTGCCCACCCGCGAGGCGATCGAAAAGTTGAATGCCGCGCGTCTGGCCGCCGATGTGCTGGGCGTGCCCACGCTGCTGATTGCACGCACCGATGCCGAAGCCGCGGATCTGATCACCAGCGACGTGGATGCCAACGACCAGCCCTTCACCACCGGCCAGCGCACCGTCGAAGGCTTCTTCAAGACCCGCAACGGGCTGGATCAGGCGATCAGCCGCGGGCTGGCCTATGCGCCGTACGCGGACCTGATCTGGTGCGAGACCGGCAAACCGGACCTGGAATTTGCCCGTGCCTTCGCGCAAGCCATCCACGCCAGGTTCCCCGGCAAATTGCTGGCCTACAACTGCTCGCCGAGCTTCAACTGGAAGAAGAACCTGGACGACGCCACCATCGCCAGGTTCCAGACCGAGCTGGCGAGCTATGGCTATAAATTCCAGTTCATCACCCTGGCCGGTTTCCACGCCCTGAACTACGGCATGTTCAACCTGGCGCACGGCTATGCCCGCCGCCAGATGAGCGCCTTCGTCGAGTTGCAGCAGGCCGAGTTCGCGGCGGCCGAGATGGGCTTTACCGCGGTCAAGCATCAGCGCGAGGTGGGCACCGGCTACTTCGACGCGGTGACGCAGGCGATCCAGCAGGGTCAGTCGTCCACCACCGCGCTGCGTGGCTCGACCGAGGAAGAGCAGTTTCACGGCGAAAAGGCGGCCTAAGGCAGCGCATGGGGCGACGGGGCGGTCGCCCGGCGGCCGCGGGGTGGTTCGGAGCGTGCGGCCGACGCCCACCGGCAGGCCCGTACCAGCACCGCGAAACGGCGCCCGCATCGCTCGTGGTCTTGTCACAGATGGCCGGCAGGCCGCTGCCGGGAGGGGGATGGGCTCGGAGAACCGAGCCCATTTTTGTTGCCGATACCCGTCATTTCGTCTCGAGCGCTGTGAGAACGAGTGTGACCTGGTACTGAACAAAACGCTGCTGTACGATGCCAGGGCAGGCCGGCGCTGCAGGTCGGTCTAAGGGATTTGGATGACGTGCCATAACACTGCCGGCGCCGTAGAGCCGACGGGGAGCGTTGCAAAGACGCTGTCGGACGGGCTGCATGCGCTGATGACTGCCCAGGAGCTGGCGTTTTTCGCACGCTTCGGGCGTGCCCGTGAGTTGGCGGCCGGCCAGGCGCTGTTCGAGCGCGGGGCGGTGGGCACGCAGATGTTCATCGTGGTCAGCGGCCAGATCGATCTGGATTTCGGCGAAGACCTGATGCTCAAGCACCTGGGCCCGGGCGAATTCTTCGGCGAACTTGGCCTGCTGATCGGCGACCATGCGCGCAGTGCCGGCGCCACGGCATCCACCGACACCCGCCTGATCGAGCTGGCGCACGAGGACTTCCAGCGCCTGGTCGACCACGACCCATCGATGGTGGCGCATTTTCTGCGCCGCTCCATCGTGCGCGTGGTCAACAACGAGCAACTGCTGATCCGCCAGCTGCGCCGCCGCAACCACGATCTGGAAGCGGCGCTGGACAATCTCTACGTCACCTCGCACCAGCTCAACCACACCGAAGAACTCAGCCGCACCGACGAACTCACCGGCCTGCACAACCGCCGCGGGCTCGCCCTGCATCTGCAGGAATGCCGACGCGCCGGCAACGTGCCCGGCGTTGGCCTGATCCTGATCGATTGCGACCGTTTCAAGCGCATCAACGACGAGTTCGGCCACCTGGCCGGCGACCGCGTGCTGCAGAACGTCGCCCATGCGCTGCGTTCGGTGATCGCCGACGGCGACCTCGCCTGCCGGCTCGGCGGCGATGAATTCTGTGTGCTGGTCGCGCAAGGCACCCAGGAGCTGCTGCACCACATCGGCGAATGCATCGTGCGCGCGGTGGAAGCGCGCCTGTGCAATGGCCAGAGCGAGCAGGGCTGCTCGGTCAGCCTGGGCCTGTGCATGATCGACCCCGACGCGGCATGGAACGATTGGTACACGCTGGCCGACAGCGCGTTGTACGAGGCCAAGCGACAGGGCGGCAACGTGCTGTGCATGCATGACACGCTGGCGTCGGGCCTCACGCCGCCATCCGGCAACGCCACCACGTCGGACAATCGCTGAGCAATGAGCGCCCGCGCCCACGCACGCAAGGATGCGTCGTCGGAAGCGATCCAGGCACCGCGCTTGCGTACCTTGTTGTTGACCGACCTGTGCGATTCGACCGCGCTGGTCGAGCGCATCGGTGACAACGCCGCCGCCGCGCTGTTTCGCGAGCATGATCGGCTGGTGGTCAAACTGCAGCAGCAGTGGCGTGGCCGCCTGATCGATCGTTCGGACGGATTGCTGTTGCTGTTTGATCGCCCCATCGACGGCCTGGGCTTTGCGCTGGACTACGCGCGCGGCCTCAAGGCGATGGGCGATGCCCGCGCGCTGACGCTGTGCGCCCGCCAGGGCCTGCACGTCGGCGAAGTGCTGACCTGGCGCAACAGCGACGAAGCGGTGAGCATCGGTGCCAAACCGCTGGAAGTCGAAGGCCTGGCCAAGCCCACCGCCGCACGCCTGATGTCGATGGCGCGGCCCGGGCAGATCCTGTTGTCGGCGGTGGCCGAGTCATTGACCCACCGCGCCGCACGCGAACTGGGCGACCGCGGCGAACGCATCCTGTGGAAATCCCACGGCCGCTGGCGCTTCAAGGGCGTCCCCACGCCAATGGAGATTTATGAAGTCGGCGAAGTCGGCCTGACGCCATTGCGCACGCCGAAGAATTCGGCGAAGGCCTGGCGCGATGTTCCGCTGTGGCGGCGGCCGGCGGCACTAGTCGCAGAGTTAGGAGTGGTCCTCGGAATTAGTTTTGCTGTCTGGCTATTTGCGCGGCCGCAGCCTGCGATTGCGTTCGCTGAGCGGGATTGGGTGGTTGTGGGAGCGGTGCGCAACCTTACCGGCGACGTCATGCTGGAGAGCTCGCTGGATCAGGCGTTTCGGATCAGTCTGGAACAATCACGCTACGTCAATGTGCTTAGTGAGGATAGAACGCTGAAACTGCTGGCGCTGATGCGCAAGGATCCTTACAAGGAGCCTTTGGATCGCAAGAACGCCTCAGACGTTGCACTTCGCAGTGGCGCACGTGCGGTGCTGCTTCCTTCGGTTGGCTACGTTGATGGACGCACCCGTTTTGTTGTGGAAGTCGTTGACCCGAAGACACAGCAAACAGTCGCAGTAAGCACTGCTTTTGGTTCCAATCCTTCTATTCTTGCTGCAGTTGACAAGGTTACCGGCGAATTAAGGAATCAGCTCGGCGAAAACCGTGAGAGCATTCGCAACAATAGCCCCGCTTTGCCGGATGTAACAACCTCCAGTCTGGACGCGCTGCGCGCGTATGCGCTTGGGCAAAAGCGTTACTCGGAAGGGAAATACGCCGCTGCATTGGATTTCTTTCAGAAAGCAGTAGAGATAGACCCTCACTTTGCATTGGCTTGGCTGGGACAAGTGCGTGCTCACTTTGCCAATGTCGACTACAGGCAGGCGACTGAAACACTGAGGGTTGCTGAAAAATTCAAATCCAGGCTTCCACCGCGTGAAGCTCTTTACGTTAAGAGCTGGGGAGTACAGCTTCTTGACCCGGCGCAGGCAGCCGATTCCTGGGTTCAGATGGCAGAGCTGTATCCGGACTACGCGCCAGCTCAAGCCAATGCAGCGATGGATCTATTCGTTGCAAACCGATTTACGGAGGCATTGCCTCATGCGCGGATGTCCACACAGAGCAAGTACGACCTCTCCAGCATATCCCTCGATATGTATGGACGCATCCTGCTTGCTCTGGGGCAATACGATCAAGCCGATCAGGCCGTGGCGCAAGCAGTGAACGCTGGGTGGAATGGCGCGTTGCTCCGCCAAGCCGCCGTAGCCGCAGCCAAGCGTGATTTTTCCAATGCGCGCATCGCGCTTAAAAAAGTTGAGACGACCAATTTTCATGCCGGCATCACTCGAGCGACTATCGCTCTGGACGAAGGTGACCTGAGTGGCGCAATTGCGCACGCACAAGCCGGAGTAGACGCAGGCCTGACAAGGCAAGGGACCGACCGCATCAATTACTACGTGCCCCTGGCGACTGCATTGCTGGCGTCGGGGCAGCGCCTAAAAGCTGTAGAGGTAGCCAGAGAAGGTGCACGGCTTGCGCTGCACGACGTAAGCAAAGATGTGCCAATCGATACCATAGACAATCTGTCCACTGCCCTAGCTGCAGCGCTAGTAATGGCGCGCGCGGGAGACCTAGCAAGTGCGGCGAAGGTTCGGCAACAGGTCAAAGCAGCGCCGCTGGCCTATGCAAACCGCTTGATTGTCGAACTGGGTGCAGTGGTGGATGCCGAGATTCTGCTGGCAAACCGGAAGCCGGACGATGCATTTCAATTGCTTACGCCCTATCTGGATTCGGTATCGCGCTTCCAGACACGGGCAACCGCAATGCGTGCGGCACGACTAGCGCATCGTAATGAAGATGCGCGCATTCAAAACGACTGGATGCAGCAGCGCCGGGGACTGGCCTACGCGGAAATCGAATGTGGATATTGCTTGCAATCGCTCAATGTAGTGGACCTGAAAGCTGCGGAAGCCTCCTGGATCGCGGAGGCGCAGGGCTGACCCTGCTACCTGTGCCGCAAAGCCGTCGAATTACTTGAGAGTTCGATCGCCGTCATAGCCGGCATCCAGTTGAGGAACGATATGTGAGGTTCCTGACGTAAGCATGGTGTTGATTTGCTCACGGGCGCTCGCGATCACCTCCTTGTCGGCAAGCTGGATGGTGCTTGTGCAATCGCGCACAAAGGCCTCAAGGTTGTCTTCAGGTGCGGCGACGTGCCCGACCAGTTGTAACGCTACCACCGTGTCGGAGACGAATAAGGCGCGGAAGGTGTCATCCGTGGACAGCAGGTCGATCAATTTGCTTGCAACTGCAGGATCAAGCTTCAGCGTCGGCATCTTTTAATTTTTCAGGTGGGTGAAGTATCACATAGCGGCTTCAACGTTGTTGGCTTGAGGGCTAACGTGCAACGGACTCAAGTTTAGGTGGCTGTTAGACGCTATAGCTACCGCAGGTACACCTGCGTAAGGTGCATTTCATGTCGCTGGAGAAGCCGATGCGGGTCAGACGTTGTGCAGTTGTCATGCTGGAGCCACGGGAAACCGTGTTTTATACGTTGGAGAGTCTTCTGCAGGGAGGCAATGGGCTGCAGCATGTCATGGAGTGGTTTGCGCTAGCCCCCCATCTCGATGAGCCAGTGGCAGTGACGGAAGGCCAGCGCCGGTTATTGGGCGAACTCAGCCCCTCGCGTTGGACGGACCGATCGCATCTTGACCATGAAACACTGGAGGGATTGATCGGCGAAGGTCTGGTTCTGGATGAGCGAGCACCAGACACGTTCTTTGCCAAGAGCGATGAACGCTTCAGAGCATCGCACTGGCATCCGCTTGCAGCCGTATTACACGCTTTTACGCGTTGGGACGGCGTGGATGCGGTCAAGAACACACGGGACTCTGGAACTGAAACGGCTGTGGAAATGCGTCGTGTCCTCGGCCCCGCGCCTGCGGAGGTTCAGCGAACCGTTGATGACCAAGCATTGATCGGCTTGCCATTGATGCCCCGGAACGATTTCGACGATCTGCTGGGGCGTCGGGTCACCTGTCGTAATTTTGATCAGCGCAAAGCCGTGCCTCTCCAGATGTTTTCCCACATGCTGCAGCGGGTCTTTGCCGCACAGGGTCAGGTGCAAGTCGGCGACGATCTGGTCTTCTTGAAGAAAAACGTCCCGTCTGGCGGTGGCTTGCATCCGATCGAGGCTTACATTCTGGTCAGGTGCGTGGACGGCTTGGCACCAGGCGTTTATCACTATCGTGCAGATGTTCATGCACTCGAGCTTGTCGCAGGAGTTGAATGCTCCGATGATTTCGTCATGCAGGCTGTCGGGCAACAGCACTGGTTTGCGGATGCGCACGTTCTGATTGCGCTGGTTCCGCGTTTCGATAGAACCTTCTGGAAATACCGGCAACATGCCAAAGGGTATCGGGTGGTCGCATTGGAAGCTGGTCACCTCTCGCAGACGCTCTACCTCGCGGCTACGGATCTTGGCCTAGGTGCGTTCATCACCGGCGCCGTCAACGAAAAACATCTTGAGCGCGCTCTGGGGCTGGACCCAATATCGCAAGGTGTTCTAGCTGTCTGTGGCTTTGGTTGGCGCGCCCAAACCATGGTCACAACAGAACTGGACCCAGCTGGTGCGATCTGGAGTGGAATAAGCGATTCCAATCAATTCGATCAGCGATAGCTCAGCGCAGGAGATTCGCGCTGTTGAATTAGCCATCTCCTGGTGCTTGAAAGGCTTTTGAGTCAATGACCGGCGACCAGGCCGCCGGTCCCCCGACAATACCTGCAGATGCCAATGCGACGCCAACGCATCCTTGGTGGGTGGCGCTACGTCCGCAGACCTACCGCCGAATCGCCTGCGTATGCGTCTTCAACGCTTCGCTCAGGCCGTTCACCTTGTCGGCGCCTTCCGGCACGGTGATGCTGGAGCCGGCCAGGTCGTTGCCGATCGGTTGCACCCGGCCGCCCAGGCACTGGCCCAGGAACCCCTCGGTCACCGCGTTGAAGGCCTTGCTGTTTTCCGGGCGCCGGAAGCCGTGGCCTTCGTCGGGGAACAGCACGTAGGTGACCGGAATGTTCTTGGCCTTCATCGCGTTGACGATCTGGTCGCTCTCGGCCTGCTTGACGCGCGGGTCGTTGGCACCCTGGCCGATCAGCAGCGGCTTGCTGATCTTGTCGACATGGGTGAGCGGTGAGCGGTCGGTCAGCCACTGCTTGCCGGCGTCGGTGGCCGGGTCGCCCATGCGTTTGGTCAGCTGCTTGTAGAAGCTGGCCCAGTACGGCGGCACGGTGCCGAGCAGGGTGTTGAGGTTGGCCGGGCCGACGATGTCCACGCCGCACTTGAACGCGTCCGGGGTAAAGGTCAGGCCGACCAGCGTGGCGTAGCCGCCGTAGCTGCCGCCCATGATCGCCACGTCCTCGGGCCTGGTCACTCCTTGCTTGACCGCCCATTGCACCGCGTCGAGCAGGTCGTCGTGCATCTTGGCGGCCCACTCGCCGTTGCCGGCGTTGGTGAAGGCCTTGCCGAAGCCGGTGGAGCCGCGGAAGTTCACCGCCAGCACCGCATAGCCGCGATTGGCCAGCCATTGCTCATACGGCCCGTAGCCGTAGCTGTCGCGCAACCACGGGCCGCCATGCACGAACAGCACCAGCGGCACCGGCTTGTCGGCCTTGCCGTCGTGATTGGCATCGGCCTCGGCGGGCAGGGTGAGATAGCTGACCAGCTTGAGGCCGTCGCGGGCGGTCAGTTCCTGCGGCCACATCGGCACCAGCGGCTTGCCGTCGAGCGCGGGGCGGGCGGAGAACAACTTGGTCAGCTTGCCGCCGTCTGCACGGTCGTAGCGGTAGTAGGTCAGCGGTGTTTCCGCCGCCGAATACCCCACGATCCAGATGCGATCGTCGAGCGTGCGTGCGGCAACGCTGGCATCGCCGCTGCCGAGTGACTTGAGCTTGTTTAGGTCGGCAGCAATGCCGTTGTCCAGCGCCGTCCACTCCTCGCGCAGGTAGTCGGTGGACACGGCCTGCACCACGCCGGTCCTGGGGTCGTTCAAGGTGGCGCCGACATCGGTGCGCTGGTTTTCGAACAGCAGCGTGCGGGCGTTGCTGGCAGTGTCGATGGCATACAGCGCTGCGGTGTCGCGATTGCGCGAATCCTGCATGTACAGCGTCTTGCCGTCGTCGGTGAGGCCGTCGGGCGAGGTGTTGGTGACATCCTCGAACGGGATGCGGTCCACGCTCTTCCAGCGCCTGCCGTCCGGCACCAGCAGCTCCCTGCCCGCATCGTCGGTGGCACGCGTGGCATAGCGCAGCTGGTAGTTGCCATCGAGCAGGTAGGAATCCAGGCTGTCGGTGTTCTGCTGCACCAAGCTGCGCTTGCCCGAAGCCAGGTCCACCCGATACAGGTCATGCCATTTGGGGTCGCGGTCGTTCATGCCGACCATGATCGAGTCGGGATGCTGCGCGCTGACGCGGTACACCTCGGCGTTGGTCTTCTTGAACGGGGTGAGGTCTCTGTTGCTGCCATCGCTCAGATTCACCGAGAACAGATGGAAGTCTTCATCGCCGCCGTTGTCGCGTAGGTACAGCAGCGTGTTGGGTTGATAGGTCCAGAAATAATTGCGGATGCCGCGTGCGGTGTCCTTGGTGATCGCGCGTGCCTGGTCCGGTGCATCCACTGGGGCGACCCAGACATTGAGCACACCGTCCAGCGGCGCGACCCAGCTGAGGTACTTGCCGTCCGGGCTGATGCTCACGTTCGCCCGCTCCGGGTTGCCGAACAGCGCATCGCGGGTGATCAGTTCGGGCGGTGCCGCGGGTACCGCCGCAGCAGCCGGGGCCGGCGTGGCGGCCTTGTCGGTGGCGGGCGCGGTTTTATCGCTGCAGGCAGACAGCGCGAGCAGCATGCTGGAAACAAGAAGCAGGCGTTGCATGGAGGTCTCCGGTCGTGAGCGCGGCCATTCCAGCCGCTTTCCTCACGCTAGAGCCAAGCTCCGTCCCTGTGGACGTGCCGTTGGTCACGCTGCGAGGCGCCGCTACGCAGACGCGAACACGAATTCCACCAACGCGACACCCTCGGCGACCAGTTCGCCTTCCGCCACCAGGTACGCCGCCACCGTGCCGTCGCTGGGCGCGTGCAGGGTGTGCTCCATCTTCATCGCTTCGAGCACCACCAGGGCCTGCCCGCGGGTGACCGGCTGCCCTGCGGGGGCGACCAGCGACACGATGCGGCCCGGCATCGGTGCGGTCAGGCCGCCGGCGTCGTGCGCGGGCTGATCGGCTTCGAGCAGTGCGTCATGGTGGCGGAAGCTTGCCCGCTGCGTGGCATCGCGCAATGTGAGTGCATTGCCGTCGCGCAGGGCCTGCATGCGCCATTGCCGGCCATCCATTTCCACGCGCAGTGCCCCGTCCTGTACGTGGTAGCGCAGCGTGTGGGTATGGCCCGCGCACGTCACCTGCCAGCCATCGCCAAGCGGGCGCACGCCGAACTGGCGGCGCTCGCCTGCGGCTTCCAGTGTCATGGTGTGCGCCGCATGCGCGCCGATGCGCCAACCATCGGTGTGCTGCCAGGGCGAAAACGGGTCGGCGGGATCGGCGGCGGCCTTCGGCAACGCTTCGGCGATCAACGCCGCTGCCAGGCACCACCAGGCAGTGGCCGGACTCACCGCATCGGGAAACAGCACTGCCTGCTCGCGTTCGATCAGTGCGGTATCCAGATCGGCCGACGCAAACGACGCCGTGTCGATCAGGCGCGCAAGGAACGCGCTGTTGGTGGTGACACCCACCGCATGGAACTGCGCCAGCGCCTGGCGCATGCGTGCCAGTGCGGCGGGGCGATCCACATCCCACACGATCAGCTTGGCAATCATCGGGTCGTAGTACGGACTGATGCTGTCGCCTTGCTCCACGCCGGCATCGATACGTACATGCGCGCTTGCTGCGGGAAACTGCAACTGGTGCAGCGTGCCGGTGGAAGGCAGGAAGCCGCGGTCGGCATCTTCGGCATACAGGCGCGCTTCCAGCGCATGTCCATGGATGCGCAGTTCCTGCTGACGCAGCGGCAGCGGTTCGCCCGCGGCAACACGCAATTGCCACTCGACCAGATCGGTGCCGGTGATCAACTCGGTCACCGGGTGCTCGACCTGCAGCCGGGTGTTCATTTCCATGAAATAGAAATCGCCATCCGGGCCGGCAATGAACTCCACCGTGCCGGCGCCGACATAACCCACCGCGCGTGCGGCATCCACGGCCGCCTTGCCCATGGCGGCGCGACGTTGTTCGCTCATGCCGGGGGCGGGCGCTTCTTCCAGCACTTTCTGGTGCCGGCGCTGCACCGAGCAATCGCGTTCGAACAGATAGACGACCTCGCCCCGGGTATCGCCAAAGACCTGAATCTCGATATGGCGCGGCCGCTCGACGTACTTTTCCACCAGCACCTGCGCATTGCCGAATGCCGACTGCGCCTCGCGCTGGCAGCTGGCCAATGCGTCTTCGAATGCCGCGCTCGCATCCACCCGGCGCATGCCCTTGCCGCCGCCGCCGGCGCTGGCCTTGATCAACACCGGATAGCCGATCGCATCGGCCTGTGCACGCAGGAAGGCCGACGCCTGTTCGTGGCCGTGGTAGCCCGGCGTCAGCGGCACGCCGGCGCGTTGCATCAGCGCCTTGGCCGCGCTCTTGTCGCCCATCGCGCGGATGGCTGCCGCCGGCGGGCCGATAAACACCATGCCGGCCTGCGCACAGGCATCGGCAAATGCTGCGTTTTCCGACAGAAATCCATAGCCGGGATGGATTGCCTGTGCGCCGCTCCTGCGTGCCGCATCCAGGATCGCATCGCCACGCAGATAACTCTGCTGCGCCGGTGCGGCACCGATATGGATTGCTTCATCGGCCAGCCGCACATGCCGCGCATCACGGTCGGCATCCGAGTACACCGCCACCGTTGCGATGCCGAGCTTGCGGCAGGTGGCGATGACGCGGCAGGCGATCTCGCCGCGATTGGCGATCAGGACCTTGTCGAAATACGGCTGTCTTGCTGCGGCGGTGGAATCGCGCTGGGTCATGGCAAGGGTCTCTGCACCCCGCCAGGGCGGCGGGCACTGCGATGGAAAAACGGCTGCACGGAGTACGCGGGACACAGTGCGATGGCCGACGCCGCACTGCGCGAACGCAACTCACTGCTTGGAGCAGGTAACGTGCGCGCACTCATGCACTGCTCCAGGCAACACGCGGCACCCTGCGTGCAGGTGCACGCGCAGTGCCTGGCAATGAAGAGCCGCACATGCAAGCGGGCATCACCACCTCACATCCGGAACACGCCGAAGCGTGTCGGCTCGATCGGTGCATTCAACGCGGCCGACAGCCCCAGTCCCAGCACGCGACGGGTGTCGGCCGGGTCGATGATGCCGTCGTCCCACAGGCGCGCGCTGGCGTAATACGGATGGCCCTGCTGCTCGAACTGGGCACGGATCGGTGCCTTGAACGCATCCTCCTCCTCGCCCGACCAGGCGCCACCCTTGGCTTCGATACCGTCGCGGCGCACGGTGGCCAATACGCTGGCGGCCTGTTCCCCGCCCATCACACCGATGCGCGCATTCGGCCACATCCACAGGAAGTTCGGCGAGTACGCACGGCCGCACATGCCGTAATTGCCGGCACCGAACGAGCCGCCGATCACCACGGTGAACTTGGGAACCTTGGCGCAGGCCACCGCCATCACCAGCTTGGCGCCGTCCTTGGCGATGCCGCCATGTTCGTATTTGCGCCCGACCATGAAGCCGGTGATGTTCTGCAGGAACACCAGCGGAATGCCGCGCTGCGTGCACAGCTCGATGAAGTGCGCGCCCTTGAGCGCGGACTCGGAAAACAGGATGCCGTTGTTGGCGATGATGCCGACCGGGTAGCCATGCAGATGCGCAAAGCCGGTGACCAGGGTGCTGCCATAACGCGGCTTGAATTCGTCCAGCTGCGAGTCGTCAACGATGCGGGCGATCACTTCGCGCACATCGAAGGGCTTGCGCGTATCGGCGGGAATCACGCCATATAGTTCGTCGGCCGCATAGCGCGGCGGCAGCGGTGCCTGCAGGGCCAGCGATGCCGCCGGCTTGCGCCAGTTGAGCCGGGCGATGATGGCGCGCACGCGTGCCAGGGCCTGCAGGTCGTTGTCCGCGAAGTGATCGGCCACGCCGGAGATGCGCGTATGCACATCCGCACCGCCGAGTTCTTCGGCACTGACTTCTTCGCCGGTGGCCGCTTTGACCAGTGGCGGACCGCCGAGGAAGATGGTGCCTTGCTCGCGCACGATCACCGTTTCATCGCTCATCGCCGGCACGTACGCACCGCCAGCGGTGCACGAGCCCATCACGCAGGCGATCTGCGGAATGCCGTTGGCCGAAAGATTGGCCTGGTTGTAGAAGATGCGCCCGAAGTGGTCGCGGTCGGGAAACACTTCATCCTGCAACGGCAGGAACGCGCCGCCGGAATCGACCAGGTAGATGCACGGCAAGCGGTTCTGCTGGGCGATTTCCTGCGCACGCAGATGCTTCTTCACCGTCATCGGGTAATAGGTACCGCCCTTGACGGTGGCATCGTTGGCCACGATCACGCATTCCACCCCGGACACCCGTCCGATGCCGGCCACCACACCGGCGCATGGCACCTGATCGTCGTACATGCCGTGTGCCGCCAGGGGCGCGATTTCCAGCAAGGCGCTGCCCGGATCCAGCAAGGCATCGATGCGCTCGCGCACCAGCAACTTGCCGCGTGCGGTGTGCTTGGCACGCGCGGCATCGCTGCCGCCCAGCGCGGTCTGCGCCAGCGTGCGGCGCAGATCCTCGATCACCGTGCGCATGGCCGCAGCGTTATGTTGGAAGCTTTCGCCGCTGGCCTGCAGCTGGCTGGTGATCACGCTCATGGTGGCTCCGTCAGGCGGTGCGTTCGAACAGCTCGCGGCCGATCAGCATGCGTCGGATCTCCGAGGTGCCCGCACCGATTTCGTACAGCTTGGCATCGCGCCACAGGCGCCCGGTGGGGTAGTCGTTGATGTAGCCGTTGCCGCCCAGCACCTGGATCGCCTGGCCGGTGAGCCAGGTGGCTTTTTCGGCGGCGTAGAGAATCGCACCGGCCGCATCCTGGCGCGTGGTCAGCCCCGCGTCGCAGGCGCGCGCCACTGCATACACATAGGCGCGGCAGGCGTTGAGCCCGACGTACATGTCGGCCAGCTTCGCCTGCATCAACTGGAAGGTGCCGATCGGCGCGCCGAACTGCTTGCGCTCGTGCGCGTACGGCAGCACCACATCCATCGCGGCGGCCATCAGGCCCAACGGGCCGCCGGCCAGCACCACACGCTCGAAATCCAGGCCCGACATCAGCACACGCACGCCACCGTTGAGCGTGCCCAGCACGTTCTCGGCCGGCACTTCGCAGTCGCTGAACACCAGCTCGCAGGTGTTGGAGCCGCGCATGCCCAGCTTGTCGAGTTTCTGCGCGGTGGAGAATCCCTTCATCCCTTTTTCGACGATGAAGGCGGTGATACCGCGTGCGCCGGCCTCCGGGTCGGTCTTGGCGTACACCACCAGCACATCGGCGTCCGGGCCGTTGGTGATCCACATCTTGCTGCCGTTGAGCACATAGCGGTCGCCGCGCGCATCGGCGCGCAGCTTCATCGACACCACATCCGAGCCGGCGCCGGCCTCGCTCATCGCCAGTGCCCCGACGTGCTCGCCGGTGCACAGCCTGGGCAGGTAGCGCTGTTTCTGCTCGGGCGTTGCGTTCTTGCGCAGCTGGTTGAGGCACAGGTTGGAATGCGCGCCGTACGACAGGCCGATCGCCCCGCCGGCCCGCGAGATTTCCTCCATCGCCACCACATGCGCCAGGTAGCCCATGCCGCTGCCGCCGTACTCTTCCTCCACGGTCAGCCCGAGCAGGCCTTGTTCGCCGAACAGGCGCCACAGCTGGGCGGGAAAGACATTGTCCTGATCGGCCGCGGCCGCGAGCGGGGCAATATGGTGGCTGGCAAAGGCCGCCACGCTTTCGCGCAGCAGATCGATGTCTTCGCCAAGCGCAAAATTCAGGGACGGCACGTGCATGGAGCGACTCCGCAGGGATCGGGATGTGCCGGGTGGGAGCGGGCAGGCCGCACGGCGCTTGTGCGCAGCCTAGCGGTCTGCAGTAAAAAAGTGAACTAAAATTCAACTATTGAACCAAGAATCACACCATGGCTTATCGACGCTCCGCCCTGATGGAAGAACGCCTAGCCGGCAACCGCGAACGCATCCTGCACGCGGCCCGCGCCCTGATCGCCGAAGGCGGCTACCGCAACGCGCCGGTGACCGCCGTGGCCGCTGCCGCCGGCGTGTCCACCGGGCAGATCTATCGTCATTTCCCGTCCAAGGCCGAGCTTTTCGTGGAAGTTCTCAACGAAGCGGTGCAGCGCGAGATGACCATCCTGCGCGCCATCGCGACCACCCAGGCCAGTGCTGCCGAGCGCCTGCGCACTGCGATCGCCACGTTCGTGCGGCGGGCCCTGGCCGGTCCCGCGCTGGCGTACGCCTTCATTGCCGAGCCGGTGGAAAGCGAGGTGGATGCCGAGCGCATCCGTGGCCGACGCCTGTTCGGCGAGGTGTTCCGCCAGTTGCTCGCCGAAGGCGTGGCGGCCGGCGAGTTCCCGCAGCAGTCGCTGGACGCGGCAGCGGCGTGCATCGTCGGCGCCTTCACCGAGGCCCTGGTGGGACCGATCGCCCCCAGTCGCAGCGATCCGCAGCAGGGCGAGCAGCTGGTCGAGGCGATCTGCGGGTTCTGCCTGCGCGCGGTGGGCGCGCGGCAGCCGGCGGTCTGACAGTGCACTGACCGGGCGTGCTGCTGGGCTGTGCCGAGGCAGATAACTGTGCATATACTGTGCACTCGCCCTGCCGGAGTCCTGCAATGGTCGCCGTTCTCAATCCCCTGGCCCTGACCGAACGCCTGCGCGTGCCGGATCGCACCATCCTGTCGCCCTCGGCCATGGCCGGCCTGCTGGATCTGTCGCAGCAGGAACTGGCCGAGCTGGCCGGTGTGCATCGCAACAGCCTGCGCGTGCATCCGGAAAGCCCGCGCGTACAGGACCTGCTGCGCAACCTGTCGCGCCTGCTGGTGGCGATGACGCAAGTCCAGCCGGACGAACGCCAGGTGGTGTTCCATCTCAAGAACACCCCGATTCCGGCGTTCGAGTTCGCCACCCTGCTGGAAGTGGTCAAACAGGGCCGCACCGATGATGCGCTGACCTATCTGCGCACCGTTGCCGCGGGGGCCGCCGGTTGAAGCTGAGCGCTCCGGCGCACTGCACGCTGTATCGCGCCTTCACGCCGCGCTGGGCTGCCGAACCGTTGAGCGGCGCCGGTGCGGCACGCTCGGGCGGGCGCTTCAATCGCTTTGGACAGCCGGCCCTGTATTTATCGCTGCAACTGGAGACCGCCGCCGCCGAATACGCGCAAGCGGCGCTGTTCCTGCCGCCATTGACCTTGGTCAGTTATGCCGCCGACCTGCCGGCGCTGGCCGATCTGCGCCTGCTCGATGCGAGCTGGGATCCGCTCTGGGCCGACTGGACCGAGGACTGGCGCAAGGCGCTGGTCAACAAGATCGAACCGGTCAGCTGGGTGCTCGGCGACCTGCTGCGCGAGGCGCAGATTCCTGGCGTGATCTTTCCCAGCATGGCGCTGCCGGACGGCATCAACGTGGTGCTGTTCATGGACATGCTGCAGCCCGAACACGTGTTGCGCGTGCTCGACGACGGTCGCCTGCCGCGCGATGGGCGCAGCTGGGGCGATCCGCCGATCGTGGCGTAGCGACGGACGTCCTTCACCCCACCAACAGCTGCAGCGCACCCGCCAGCAGCGGCGCGGCCACTGCCGTGGGCAGGATCAATCCACGCCGATACGGCAGCAACCACAGCGACAGCAACGCGGCAGCGCCGGTCAATGTGCCCAGCCACAGCACCGGGCCGACGCCCCAGCCTTGTGCGTGTACCGCCAGGCCGAAGGTGAGCAGCACCAGCAGCCAGCCCAGCACGCGCAGTTGCCGCGAGCGCGCCGCGCCCAGCGTGCGACCCGTGACTTCCTGCTGATGCTTGTCCATCGCCAGGCACAGCGCGGCGAATCCGGAAAAATTCAGCGCCAGCAGCAGCCACACGCTCATGCGCTTTCCTGCAGCGGCACGCTGCCCTGCGCAGGCGCGGCGGTAGTGGCGCGCGCGCGTCGCGCCGATGCGGCTTGCGGTGCCTTCCACTGCTGCAGGCGCCAGCCCGCCACGCCCAGCGACATGCCAAGGAACAGGCAGACCAGATCGACCCCGGCCAACATCCATTGCCCGGCCGGCAGCGTCACGCCCAGATGCACATCGGTGGTGATCGCATTGACCACCGGCACCAAGGCGAACAAGGCCGCGCCCAGATACAGCTGCCAGCTCCACATCGCGCGCCGTGGCCACACGAACGCCGCCAGCAATGCAGCGGCCCATGCGGCAAAGAACAGGTTGGCCTCCATCGCCGCGCGCGCCTCCAGGCTCACCGGCAACACCCGGTTGGCCCAGAAGAAACTGGCGAAGGCGATCGGCAAGCCGGCGACCGTGCCGATGTTGAGCGCATCCACCAGCCGCAGCCCGAAACCGATGCGCCCGGCCTTCAGGTGTTTGGGGCGTTCCTTCACCGCCCACATCACCACGCCGCTGGCTACCATCAGGCAACCGAGCAAGCCGGAGCCGAAGAACAGCGCGCGCATCCACGGCCCGGCGAAGTGGGCGATATGCAGGCCCACCATCACCCCGCGCGTCTGGCTGGCGCCACCCGGTGGCCCGCTGTGCTGCAGGCGCTGGCCGCTGACCGCATCGAACAGGATCGATGGCGCATTGGTGGACAGACGATCGGACACCTGGGTGACGCCGACCGCTGCGTGCGCATCGTTGGGCAGCGACACCGCCACGTTGCCGACCTCACCACCGCGCCAGTGGCTGCGCGCACGCGCCACGAATTGCTCCAGCGGCAGCATGTGCGCCGGGGTACCAGACGCTTGTCGCGTATCGGCGACCCGGTTGGCGGATTCTTCGTAGAACCGCATTTCGTTGTCCGGGTACTGCGCCTTGATGCCCCACGGCAGGTACATGAACATCAAGGTCACGATGCCGGTGTAGGTGATCATCGCGTGGTACGGCAATGCGGTCACGGCGCTGACGTTGTGGAAATCCAGCCACGAGCGCAGGCCCTTGCCCGGGCGGAAGGTGAAGAAATCCTTGAAGATCTTCTTGTGCGTGATCACGCCGCTGATGATCGCCACCAGCATGAACATCGCGCAGAAACCCACGATATAGCGCGACCACATCACCGGCAGATAATGCAGATCGAAATGCAGCCGGTAGAAGAATTCGCCGCCCAGGGTGTCGCGCGCGGCGATCTCCTTGCCGGTGGCCGGGTCGATGATGGCGTTGCCGTACATCTCGCGGCGACTGGCCGGTTTGCCATCGGTTGGCGCGGGGTTTTGCCAGTACATGCTGACCACCGGATTGCGCGCGTCCGGCAAGGTGATGTTCCAGCTCTGCGCATCGGCGGCATGCGTCTGCAGATACTGCTCGGCACTGCGCAGCGCGGTCGCGCTGCTCACCGTGGTGGTGGGCAGTTCCGGGCGCATCCAGCGGCTGATTTCGTCGCGGTAATAACTCGCCGTGCCGCCCATGAAGATCAACAGCAACACCCAGCCGACCAGCAGCCCGGTCCAGGTGTGCAGCCACGCCATCGACTGGCGGAATCCCTGCTTCATGTCACGCCCCGTTGCAGCCATGCGGCCAGTGCGAACATCAGCGCCGCCGGCACGGCGATGCCGGCCCAGGCGCGCCACACGCTGGCGGTGGCGAAGGCCCATAGCGGCGCGCAGGCACACACCACGATGCCGACCAGCATGCTGGTCAGCACCGCTTCGCTGCGTGGCAGCGGCAACACCAGCGCCAGCAGCAGATTGGTGGCGCTGGCGAGCGCATAGCCGCCAAACATCGCCGCCAGCGTGCGTGCAAGCACGCCCAGCCAGGGGCGCCTGAACCAGGGAAGCGGCAGGGACGGTGCGGTAGCCATCGGATCGGCGGCGCGTGTGGCCGGCTTACTCGGCCAGGAAGGTCAACGTGCTGATGTGGTGGATCATCGCCACCTGCTTGCCGGCGATCTCACGCTTCACCGGCTCCTTGTTGGTGGCGACCAGGATGTGCCGGCCGGCGCGCAGCTTGGGCAGGGTCACCTGGCCGTTGGCATCGGAGGTCAGCGTCTTCTGCCACTTCTGCGGGTCGATCACCGTCACCTCGACCTTGGGCAGCGGCTTGTTGCGATAGAGCACGGTCAGCGTATTGCTGTTGGCAGCGGTGGGCACCAGCTCGAAATCGAGCTTGGCCGACGGCGTGGCGCGCCCGGCGCGTGCGTAGTAGCTCACCGTCTCGAAGCTGCCGGCTTCGCCCTTCCACGGCTCGAACACGCCGTCGTCGCTCAGCCACGCATCGCCGCTGCCGGACAGCGGCGCGGTGAGGAACGCGCTGCCGCGCTGCAGGGCGCCGGCCTTGCCGGCCGTGCCGAACACGGTCGGCTTGACCACGCGCTTGATCTCGTCTTCGCCATGGTCGAGGGTGTCCTGCGCCGGCTCGCCGAAGTAGATGCGCACCGGGCCGCTGCCGTCGCGCTCGATCCAGATCTCGTGGGCCTGGGCAGACAGGCTGATGCTGGCCAAGGCCAGGCAGGACAGCAGGAAGGACTTCATCGCGGCGACTCCTCGTAGGCGGGACCGGGCGAGGCGAGAACCGCGTCACCGTGGATTGATGGGAATGATACGCAATTCCCATCGGCGAGACCAACGTGTCATGCGGCATTGCGGCAATTCATCGGGCTGCGCAGACCGACGTGCCTGCAACACCCATAGCGCGCCAGGGCGCAGCGCACACCGCAGGAATAACTGTCATGCACAGTGGCCAGACGGGCGCGAACTGTGCTCTATACTCCGGCGCTAGCAGAGGTCTTCGACCAACAGCCAGGGGTGAGCGCGTGCGGAATTACGACCTCGAGTTCCTGAAGAAATTCTCGATGGTGATCGGACTACTGGTGGTGATCACCCTGGGCCTGATTGCCCTGGCAGCCTATTTGCAACGCGCCATTCCCGACGAAGTCTCGCCCACCGCGGCCAAACGCGTGCAGCAACGCATCGCCCCGGCCGGCGCGGTCTATGCCGGCACCACCGGTGCGTCCGCACAGGCCGCGGCCCAGGCCGCAGCGCTGGCCAAGGCCGCCTCGCAGTCCGCCTACGGTGGCAGCACCGACGGCAAGACCATCTTCGACAACCTGTGCACGGCCTGCCACACCACCGGCGTGGGCAAGGCGCCGACGCTGGACCATGCGCATTGGGACGCGCGCATCGCCCAGGGCAAGGACACCTTGTACAAGCACGCGATCGAGGGCTACACCGGTCCGGATGGCGGCATCATGCCGCCCAAGGGCGGCAACCCGGCGCTGACCGAAGAGCAGGTGCGGGCCACGGTCGACTGGATGCTGAGCAATCTGAAGTAGGCCTCTAAAGCAGCAAGCGACTGGAACACGTGGCTGACACGGCAGTCGGTGTGTGGCCAGGTGGCCGCATGCCGTGCGCGGGGGCGTCGACTGGCAACCGCGAGGCCTGCGCGCACGGGAGCACGCTTTTTTTATAGGCGGCAGGCATTGCGCGCGCGTTTGCGCTCGCTGCGCGACGTGCTTGCACGACGACGCCAGCCTTGCGCGACCGCCTCAGCGCCGTTGCTTGAGGGGAATGCCGCAATTGCCGGCTGTGCACCGGCCACGTCATCCACGCAGCAGCTGGTCGCCACTTGCAACGTTTTGCTAGCCTGTCACGGTTCTCACGCGCCGCCTTCGGGGCGTCGCGTGCAGGTGGTCCAGGTCTTTCCGGAGTGTGTCGATGTCGCGTTGCTCGCTGGTTGTGCTCGGTGTGATCGGTCTGTTGGTGCCACTGCTGGGCAGTGCCGCCGACGGCGCGCCGCAACGTCTGTCCATCGCCGACGTCCAGGGCGAAGACACCCGTAGCCCCCACGACGGCCGTGTGGTCGACGTGGAGGGCATCGTCACCGCCGATACGCGCGTCGGCCTGGGCGGGCTGTTCGTGCAGCAGCCGGGCTTCGAGCCGCGGCGCTCGCATGGGTTGTTCGTCACCGGCGCCGGCAGTGCCGAGGTGGCGGTGGGCGACCGCGTGCGCATCGTCGGCACGGTGCGCGAGGTGTCGGCAGGTGGCGAGGCGAGTCTGACCACGCTGGATGCCAGCAGCATCGAGCGGCTCGCCAGCGGCCAGCCGGTCCCGGTGCGCATGCTCAGCGGGCCGCCTGCCAGCTGGGAAGCGCTGGAGGGCGAGCACGTCCGCATTGCCGCGCTGACGCTCAACGGCAGCGACCGTCTGGACACCGACGGCGAGCTGGTCGCCGCATTCGGCGGGCGGCTGTGGCAGCCCAGCGAAGTGGCCGCCGCCGGCACCCCGGCCTTTGCGCAGGTGGAGGCCGACAACGCCCGTCGCCGGGTGGTGCTGGACGATGCACGCAACGGCCGCAGCCCCAAGACGGTGGCCTATCTGCCGGCCGATCCGGCGCTGCGCACCGGCAGCCTGCTCAAGTCGGTCGATGGCATCGTCGACCAGCGCTATGACGGCAACTACCGCATCCAGGTGCTGACCCCGTTGACGCTGCCGGCCATGCCGACCGCGGTGGCGCCGCAGGTGGGTGGCGATCTGCGGATCGCCTCGTTCAATCTGGAGAACTTCTTCAACGGCAATGGCCGCGGCGGCGGCTTCCCGACCAAGCGCGGTGCGCGCACGCATGAGCAGTTCCAGGCCCAGCTGACCAAGCTGGTGTCCACCATCGTGCCGTTGCGCGCCGATGTGGCCGCGTTGATGGAGCTGGAAAACGACGGCAATGGCGCCGATGCGGCCGTGGCGCAACTGGTCGCCGCGCTCAACGCGGCCGGCACCGACAAGGACTGGCAGTTCGTGGACACCGGCAGCGGCCCGGGCGATGACGACATCCGGGTCGGCATCGTGTATCGCAGTTCCCAGGTCACCCCGGTCGGCAAGCCGGCCACGCTGACCGGCGGCCCGTTCGACAGCCATAGCCGGGTGCCGCTGGCGCAAGCCTTCCGCAGCACCCGCGGGGCGACCTTCGTGGTGGTCGCCAACCACTTCAAGTCCAAGGGTTGCGGCAGCGCCAGCGGCGCCGACGCCGACCAGCGCGATGGCCAGGCATGCTGGAACGCCACCCGTACCGAGTCGGCCAAGCGCCTGCACCAGTGGCTGCAGACCGACCCCACCGGCGCGCAGACCAAACTGGCCGTGCTGCTGGGTGACTTCAACGCCTACGCCATGGAAACCCCGATGCGCAGCCTGCGTGCCAGCGGCTGGCAGGACGCCTTCGCGGTGGCCGGCGTGAAGCAGCCCTACAGCTACGTCTACGACGGCATGAGCGGACGGCTGGATCATGCGTTGTTGAGCCCGGCGATGGCCAAGCAGCTGCGCGGCGCGGTGGAATGGCATATCAACGCCGATGCCAGCGACGACGCCGGCTACGCCAAGCGCAACCTGCCCGGCCCGTGGCGCAGTTCCGACCACGACCCGGTGTTGCTGGGCTTTTCGCTGTAGCAGCGCCGGTGGTGGCCGTGCTCCTAGCGCGCGCACTTTCCATGCCGGCGACGTAGCCGCAGATTGACCAGGTGCGTGCTGGCCAGCAGCAGACTGCCGGTCACCGTGACCGGGGTTTCCAGCGCCGCGCCGGCCACGCCGCTTGCGCCCAGGACCAGACCGGCCAGCCCGAAGACCGCCAGTGCCCATACCGGCGCTGGCAGTGCATGCCGGCGATGGCTGCTCCATAGCGCATAACCGCTCAGCGGCACGGCTGCCGCGGCGAACACCACATGCACCCATTCGGCCCGGCTCCACGCGCCCAGCAGCGGCAGCGCGGCGGCCAACAGTGGCAGCGCCAGGCAGTGCAGCAGGCACAAACTGGAAAGAGCGATGGCCGAGTTGTCCAGCACAGAAGCGGTAACGCGCATGGAGCGGGGTCCTGTCGAGTAAGTGTTATATAGTAACACTTCACTTCAGCCAGGCTCTCAGGATGTCCCTGTCCCCCAAGCGCGATCCACGCCTCCCCGTCACCGTGTTGTCCGGCTTTCTTGGCGCAGGCAAGACCACCTTGCTCAATCGCCTCCTGCACAACCGCGCCGGCCTGCGCGTGGCGGTGATCGTCAACGACATGAGCGAGATCAACATCGACGCGCAACTGGTGCGCGATGGCGGTGCGGCCTTGCGACGCACCGAAGAGACGCTGGTGGAATTCAGCAATGGCTGCATCTGCTGCACGTTGCGCGATGATCTGCTGCAGGAAGTGCGGCGGCTGGCCGAGCAGAAGCGCTACGACTATCTGCTGATCGAATCGACCGGCATTGCCGAACCGATGCCGGTGGCGGCCACCTTTGCGGTGCGCGATGCCGACGGCTTCAGCCTGGCCGACATCGCCCGGCTCGACACCATGGTGACGGTGGTGGACGGCAGCCGCTTCCTGCAGGATTTCGGCTCGGCCGCCACGCTGGCCGAGCTCGGCCAGCAGGCCGGCCCGGACGATACCCGCGGGCTGGTGCAGTTGCTGGGCGAACAGGTGGAGTTCGCCGACGTGCTGGTGATCAGCAAGTGCGACCAGATCGACGCACGGCAGCTGCAACGCCTGCGCGCGGTGTTGCGTGCGCTCAATCGCGAGGCGGCGATCGTGGACGCCGTGCAGGGCCAGGTACCGCTGGAACAGTTGCTCGATACCGGCCGCTTCGATTTCACCCGTGCGCAGCTGGCACCGGGCTGGATGCAGGAACTGCGCGGCCAGCACACGCCGGAGACCGAGGAATACGGCATCAGCAGTTTCGTCTATCGCGCACGCCGGCCGTTCCATCCGCAGCGCTTTGCGCGCATGGTGCAGCGCGGGCTGCCGCAGGTGATTCGCAGCAAGGGCTTTTTCTGGCTGGCCAGCCGCATGGATTGGGTCGGCGAATTGTCCAGCGTCGGCGGCGCGACCCAGACCAATGCAGCCGGCTTCTGGTTCGCCGCACGCCACCGGGTGGATGCGCACGCCATCGGCGAGCCGCTGCAGACCAGCATCACGCCACTGCCGTATACCGATATCGGCTGGCAGCGTCAGCAGACGCAATGCTGGACCGCGCCACTGCCGCGCCTGCACGAAGTAGGCGATGCCGGCGAATACGCCGCGATGCAGCGGTTGTGGCACCCGTTGTGGGGCGACCGCCGCCAGGAGCTGGCGGTGATCGGCGTGGACATGGATGCGCCACGCACGCGCGCTGCGCTGGATGCCTGCCTGCTCAGCGACCACGAACTGCGCCAGGGCCCGGCGCAGTGGCAGCTGCTGGACGATCCGTTTCCGCACTGGGAGCGTTGATGGCGGGCTGGATTACGCTGTCGACATCCGTCGTTCGTTGTCTGGATGCGAACGGCTGCGGGCTTGCATCTTCGGTGTGGCATGCAGATGCGCCGCTACGTGGCGACGCGTCGCATGCCTCACAGGTGGCAGCCGGGCAGCGCGCACGTGCAAGCAGCGCTGTCCGGACCCTCAGGAGTAGCCGTTGTCGATGGCCTCCTGATGGGCATCCCTTTCTTTCCTGACGGACTGCCGGCGCTCTTCGGCGGTGGTGGGGATGCCGGCCATCAGCCGTGGCGCTCCCAGCCTTTCCAACTGGTCGTCGGTGTTTTTGACGATCTGTTCCAACGCGAGCATGTTTCGGTAGCCCTGCATCATGCGTTGCAGGCGCCGTATCTGGTCGTCGGGTGCGTCGCCTTTCTTCAGGGACTCCAGGCGTCGTTCCGCGCGCGCGTAGTTTTTGGCCAGGGCAGTTCTGTCGACGGATTTGCGCCGTGCCTTGAGGACTTCGCGGCGATTGTGCTGCATGACGTCCATCTGGACCATGGCCAGGCCGCTGGTCGTGGTCCGTGGTGCACGGATGTCTTCCATCGGTGCAAGCGCGACCAAGAGTGCATCGAGCTGACTGTCGCGGACCTCATTGCGCCGGGCGATCAGGACCGCACGCGCCTCGAGCAGTTGTTGCTCCTCCGGAGTGGCCTCGCGGTCCTCGATGAACAGCTGTTTTTGAATGTCGCTGCACCGCTTGGTTATCCCGGCCAATTCCCGATCCAGGCTGCGCAAGGAGGGGGGCCTTCCGAGCTGAGGGCGTGGAGAGGGCACCGACGATCGCGAGGGCTTGGGCGTGATCGGCACCGAATCCGACGCCGGCATGCCGTGCTGCGGCGGTGGCCCCTCGTCACGGCGCATCCTTTCGGGGACAGGCGCCTGCATTCTCGGATCGATGGGACGTTGCTGCCCGTGCAGCTGCTGCGCACGCGATGGCTCAGACGGAATCGAAACGGACGGCCTGGTGGGCGGCGCCTGCTGCGGTTGCGGCCACTGCACCCGCTGATGATCCGTTCTATGGGGCATGGGTGGCTGCCGACGCTCATCGACGCGGGTTTGCTGCCCGTGCATCTGCTGCGTGCGACCGGGCGTCACCGGTGGCGTGCGTGCAGGTGGGCTCTCCACTGATTCAAGCGTCGGGGAGCCCATGCACGTCAACGGCAGCTGCTTGCGCAACGATGCCAGCGATCTACGCGCGGAGGCGAGCATGCCGCGATGCGAGTTCGGTGCGCCCTGTGCTACGGCGGACTTGGGGGCTCGAGACAGCGGGTGCTGGGGTGAGGCGCCTGCAATCAACGGCGTCGTTTCGGTCGAGTTGGCGCTGTGCGGGTCCGGCGCGACACGAGGACGGCTGCCGAATAAGTGACTCAGGCGCATCACACACTCCCGTGGGTCATCTGCACGCATGATAGCCAGCGCTGCCGTGCCCTCGAGGCGAGTTGCGAACCGGAGTCGCGCCGGCCGAATGCCTTCGTCAGCCCAACCGCATCCCCCAGGCGATCGCCGCAATTGCCGGTGCCGCCAGTATCAGCCCCACCCATCCACGGCGGCCGATGTGCTCGCCAAACCCCAGTTTGCCGACGAGCGCTCCCAGGACGACCACGCCCAGGTTCATGCTGGCGAAGACGGTGGCCGGGCTATGCGGCAGCAGCTGATGGGCGCGCACGTAACACAGGATGTTGCCGAAGTTGAGCGCGCCGAGGAGTACGCCGGCGAGCAGGTTGCGCAAGCTCAGGCCTGCGACACCGCCCCGGCGGATGCCTTGCAAGCCAAGCATCAGTACCCATGCCAGGGCAAAGCACAACGTCAATGACGTCAACGACGGCGTGCCGGCCTGTGCAATGTGCTTGAGCAGCAGGTCGATCAGGGCAAAGCCCATCCACACGCCTGCCAGCCATGGCCAGCCGAAGGAGGTCGGCGTTGCATCCGCAGCGGTGTGGTGACGTGGCCGTTGCAGGATGCAGACGATGGCCAGCAGGCCCAGACCCAGTCCCGCCAGCTTCCAGGCATTGACCGGTTCACCGAAGAGCGTGAAGGCCGCCGCCAGCGAGAGCAGGAGCGAGAGCCGTTGTGCAATGTCGGTGCGTACGATGCCGGCGGTGGCGACCGCACGTGCCAGCAGCATGAAGATCGCAGGCAGCGCCACCGCCAATGCGAACAGTGCCAGCCAGGGCGTGGTCGGCGCGCGCAGCGTGTCCAGTGCCGGATGCAGGGTCAGCCACGCCAGCAGCGCGGCGGTGGCGTAGTTCCAGGTGATCGCCTGCGCAGCGTCCAGGCGATAGCGCGGCAGCAGCTTGAGGACCACCGACACCAGGACACTGCAAACGACGGCAAACAACAGAAAATGCATGGGCAACGCAACGAAGTGTGCAGGCAGGGCGATGAACGCGGCCGGCGGGGCGGCTATTATGACGGTATGTCCAATCCCTTATTCCCCACCGAATCGGCTGCGTTGACGCTGGATGGGCCGGTCGGCCCGCTGGATGTCGCGGTCGATCTGCCCGAGCCGGATGCCGCCGTGCAACCGGTCACCGCCATCGTCTGCCACCCGCTCTCCACCGAGGGCGGCAGCATGCACAACAAGGTCGTCACCATGGCGGCGCGCGCGCTGCGCGAGCTGGGGATCACCGTGGTGCGCTTCAATTTCCGCAGTGTCGGCAATTCGGCCGGTGCGTTCGACCATGGCGATGGCGAGCAGGACGACCTGCGCGCGGTTGCCGCGTGGGTGCGCAGCCAGCGCCCGGGCGACACGCTGTGGCTGGCCGGTTTCAGCTTCGGTGCCTATGTGTCGTTGCGTGCTGCCGGCTCGCTCGAGCCGCAGGTGCTGATCTCGATCGCGCCGCCGGCCGGGCGCTGGGATTTCAGCGACGTGCAGCCGCCGGCGCATTGGCTGGTGATCCAGGGCGATGCCGACGAAATCGTCGACCCGCAGGCGGTGTACGACTGGTTGGAAACCCTGGAGCAGCAGCCCGAACTGGTCCGCATGCCCGACACCAGCCACTTTTTCCACCGCAAGTTGATCGACCTGCGCGGTGCGATCCAGCATGGTGTCCGGCGCTGGTTGCCGGCCGCCGTCTGACTGCGGCAGGGCCCATGCGTATCGCCCGGCGATGCGCCGTTGAGCGGGCAAGGCAGCAGCCGGCCCGCGGAGAACACGATGAGTGAGATGACCCCGTCGCAGCGCTACGCCGCCGGCGTACAACGCGGCGACTGGCGCGCCGACCCCGCGCAGCAGGCGGCCCTGGCGGAACTGGATCGTATCCACGAGGCACTGGTGGACAGCGCGCAGGACGGCTGGCTGGATCGGCTGTCGGCGTTCTGGAAGAAGCCCGAGCCGGTGCGCGGCCTGTATTTCTGGGGTGGGGTGGGGCGCGGCAAGACCTTTCTGGTCGACCTGTTCTACGACGGCCTGCCGATCAAGCAGAAATACCGCACGCATTTCCATCGTTTCATGCGCGGGGTGCACGAGCAATTGCGCGAGCACGCCGGGCAGAGCGATCCGCTGGCCAAGATCGCGCAGCAGTGGCGGGAGAATCTGCGCGTGCTGGTGCTGGACGAATTCTTCGTCACCGACATCGGCGATGCAATGCTGCTGGCGCGCCTGCTGGAACGCCTGTTCGCCGAAGGCGTGACCCTGGTGACCACCTCCAACACCGCGCCGGAAAACCTCTACGCCAACGGCCTGCAACGCGACAGCTTCATGCCGGCGATCGGCCTGCTGCAGAAGTTCTGCGTGGAACTCTATGCCGAAGGCACCGAAGATTACCGCATGCGCGCGCTGACGCGCTCGCCGGTGTATCGCGCGCCGCTGGATGCGCAGGCCGACGCGTGGCTGCTGCAGCGCTGGGGCGAACTGAGCGGAAATTCCGAGGCGCGCAGCGGCAACATCGAAATCGAGGCACGCAAGATTGCCGTGCGTGCGCGCGGCAAGAGCATCGCCTGGTTCGATTTTGCCGCGCTGTGCGAGGGCCCGCGCGGCCCGGGCGACTATATCGAGATCGCGCGTGAGTTCACCACCGTGTTGCTGGGCGGCATCCCGCACTTCGACCGCATGAACGAGGACGCCGCGCGCCGCTTCGTCAATCTGATCGACGAGTTGTACGACCGCCATGTCAACCTGGTCTGCACCGCGCAGGACGCCCCGCCGGCGTTGTACAGCGGCCAGCGCCTGGCCGGCGCATTCGAGCGCACCGCCTCGCGCCTGATCGAGATGCAGAGCGCCGACTATCTGGCCACCGCGCATCGCGCATAGACATGCAGGCGCGCCCCGGCCCCGGACTCCACAAGATCGTCGTTGCCGACGAAGACCGCGGCCTGGGCCAGTTCGGCGGCGGTGCCTGGTTGCACGATGCCGCGCAATGGCCAACGGATCCAGCGACCGGGCAGCCGATGCTGCCCATCGTCATGCTTACCGGGTCGTTCCTGCCCACGCCGTATCTGCCCGAGGAGATGGCGCTGACCGTCTTCGCCTCAATCGAACGACCTGGCGGCGGTCGCAGCCGATCGTCGCTCCGCAGGCTCACCGTCAATCAGCAAGGTGAATGCGACAAGCTCGCACTGGGCCACAGCAAGGTGCTGCTGCATCGACGTGCCGCGCAGGAGGTGTGCGTCGGTGACGGTGCGTTGTTGCTGGGGCGTCATTGGATCGGTCTGCAGCCATTCAATGACGACGACATGGCCGAAGAACTGGAAGACGACGACAACGGCGCAGGCATGAGCAAGCAACTTGGGCGACCGTGCTGGGTGCACGATCCCATCCATACGAGCCCGCGCTACTACTTCCTTGCCCAGTTTGTAGAGTCGCAATTACGCCGCGTCGATCCCGGCTACGCCGGCCTGTTCGGTGATGGCACCGGTTATCTGTTTGCAGACCAGCGCGCCAGGAAGCTGGGCGACGGCGCGGCGGCGGGGCATTTCTTCATCCAGTTCACCTGAGCCGTGGCTCAGGGCGGTGGTGTGGCAGTGGCGCAGCCGCTTACCCGCGACAACGGCACACCGGAAATCGCTTGCTATTAAATAGCGTGCGATGTAGATTGCAGCCATGGACACCGCCACAGCCCCCACCGCCCGGACCGACGCGCTGCTACAGCTCGACAACCAGCTGTGCTTTGCGCTGTATTCGGCCAACCTGGCGATGCACAAGCTCTACCGCGGGCTGCTCAAGACGCTGGACCTGACCTATCCGCAATATCTGGTGCTGCTGGTGCTGTGGGAAACCGACGGCCGCAGCGTGTCGGAGATCGGCGAGCGCCTGTTCCTGGACTCGGCCACGCTGACCCCGCTGCTCAAGCGGCTGCAGGCCGCCGGACTGGTCACCCGCACGCGCGCTGCCAGCGACGAGCGTCAGGTGATCATCGCGCTGACCGATAGCGGCCGCGCGCTGCGCGCCAAGGCCGGCGCAGTACCCGAGCAGGTCTTCTGTGCCTCGGCGTGTTCCCTGGAGGAACTGCGTCACCTCAAGCAGCAGCTGGAGACATTACGTT
This sequence comes from Xanthomonas euroxanthea, assembly GCF_903989455.1. NCBI lineage: Bacteria > Pseudomonadati > Pseudomonadota > Gammaproteobacteria > Lysobacterales > Lysobacteraceae > Xanthomonas > Xanthomonas euroxanthea. Next base: position 340,147 of record NZ_LR861803.1, read on the forward strand.
CCAACCTCGGCGTGGGGTAAGGCGAGCCAGCAGTGCCTATATACCATGCAACATGTCGCACACGATTCAATCGCCAACTATTCATTAACATCACGCGCTGACAGCGCTCACCTGGAGAACCACCATGGCTGTACTTGAAAAAGTCCTCTACACCGCCCACGCCACTGCCACCGGTGGCCGCGAAGGCCGCGCCGTGTCTTCCGACAAGGCCCTGGATGCCAAGCTGTCCACCCCGCGCGAGCTGGGCGGTGCCGGCGGCGATGGCACCAACCCGGAGCAGCTGTTCGCTGCCGGCTACGCTGCCTGCTTCATCGGCGCGATGAAGGCTGTCGCGGCCCAGGACAAGCTCAAGCTGCCGGGCGAAGTGAGCATCGACAGCAGCGTCGGCATCGGCCAGATTCCGGGCGGCTTCGGCATTGCCGTGGAACTGCGCATCGCAGTGCCGGGCATGGATCAGGCCGAACTGCAGGCGCTGGTCGACAAGGCCCACCAGGTCTGCCCGTACTCCAACGCGACCCGCGGCAACATCGACGTCACCCTGACCCTGGCCTGATCCACGCCAGCATCGCCACCCGCGCCATGGGGTGGCGCCAGAAACGGCCCGGCGCATGCGTCGGGCCGTTTTGTTGCAGCAGCGCGGCGCTGCTGCGCAGAACCACCGGCGACCGGCGTCGCCGACAGCGCAACCTGGCACGCCCGCGGGACGACACGCCATAGCAGTCGATGCGACGCGCATCTGGATGCGCATGCATGTGCTGGTGATGTGCATCGCTGCGCGGCACACTGTGGCGATGACAGTGCCTGTTTCTGCGCCCTCGATCGGACGCTGCTGCGCATGAGCGCAACGCGTTCCACCTTGTTACTGCTTCCCGGTCTGCTCAACGATGCGCAGTTGTGGCACGCCCAGCGCGTGGCACTGGCCGACGTTGCTGACTGCGTGGTCGGCGACCTCACCCAGGGCGGGAGCATGCGCGCGCTGGCAACGCAGCTGCTGGCGCAGATGCCGCCGCGCTTTGCATTGGCGGGGTTTTCGCTGGGTGGCTATGTCGCGCAGGACATCCTGCGTATCGCCCCTGAGCGCGTCGAGCGGCTGGCGTTGCTGGATACCTCTGCACGTGCCGACTCGCCCGAGCGCGCGGCACAACGGCGCGCGCAGGAAGCGAGCGTGCGTGGCGCCAGTGCCTTCCACGGATTCGGCGAACGGCTGCTGCGGCACTATGTGCACCCCTCGCGCTGGCACGACGAGGCCTTGCTGGAACGGGTGCGTGGCATGACCCAGCGTCTGGGCGTGGAGGTATTCCTGCGGCAGAACCGGCTGGAGCGGGAGGACGGCCGCGCACTGCTGCGCGCCTATGCCGGCCCGCTGTTGGTGCTGTGCGGTCAGGACGATGCGATCACTCCGCCTGCATTGCACGAGGAAATGGCCGCACTGGCAGCACACGCGCGGCTGGTAAAGGTGCCTGCCTGCGGGCATCTGTCGCCACTGGAGCAGCCGCAGGCGGTATCGGATGCGCTGCGCCACTGGTTGCTCACCTGACGCTGCGGCAGCCGAGCTGACGCAACCACGCCTGTGGCCGTGCGACCGCCCTGCGGCAGAGGGTATCAACCAGCGCGGACTGAGCCAGCTCCAGACCAGCGGTTCTGGCAAGACCATCAACGCGCCGTTGGCTGATACGTGATGCATGCATGCACCATGTCATGCGCACTCACCGCAACCGGACAGCCGACGCGAGCCAGTGTGCTGCGAGAACCGATTTGCAGGTACGCCCATGCCGCCTGCACTGCATCGCCGCTGTCAGTGCGCCGCCGTCACCACGACGCTGTTGGACGCCGGTACATCGGATTGATCGTTCTGCCGGTGCGTGTCGAGTTCCAGCATCTGCAGCCGCTCGCCCTGGAAGCGATATTCCAGCGCCTGCTGCAGCCCATACAGTGCCTGCGCCTGCGTGCACAGCGTCCGTGCCTGCGCTTCCAGCGCCTGACTGCGTGCCTGCATCTGCTGCTCCATGCGTGCGTCCAGTTGTTCGCCGCGCTGCTCCAGCTGCGCAGTGCGTCCGGTCATCACCGTCCACATGACGCTGCGGGTCAGGCTGCCGGCCAGGGCGTCGGCAGCGCGTTCGACACTGGCTTCGAACCGTTCGTCGAACAGTGCCTGTTCCCAGCGCCCACGCCCCAGCGTGGCATCGACCTGCGCAAGCGCGGTGCCGCGCAGGCGCTCGACCTTGCGCTCCTGGCGCGTACTGTCGGTGAGCATCTGCACCACCCCGGCCAGTGCGTCGAAGCTGATGTCGACCACCGAGCGGGCAATGGCGGTCACGGCCGGCATCAAGGCGCGGGCACCTTGCTCGAGGTCGCGCAGGCGTTGCGCATCGGCAGCGCTGACCGGTTGTGGCTGGCGGTCGATGTTGAGCTCGCCACCGTGGAAGAAAATCTCGCGCGGTATGCCTTGCTTGCGACGCAGCCAGATGCCGCCGCTGTCGGCCAGCACGTCGTAGGAGGTCCTGACATCGCACTGCTCGGCGGACACCTGCGGCCTGGCGGCTGTGGCCTGTGCGCTACAGGCCGCCAGCAGCAGCGGGGCCAGGACGGTGGGCAAGCGCATGACGATGCCTGGGAGCGGGGATGCGGCAGCATGGCGTGCGGCTGCGCGCCTTGCCATGGGCAGGAAGTCAGGGTGCCGCGGCGGCGGCCGGGGCCGATGGCGCACCGCGTGAGCGGGGTCGAGCATCGGCGCGCCCACATCTTTCAAACGTTTGGCTCACTCGATACTCACGGTGTATGGTGTGAATTATGTTGCACAGCAGCATCGGAGCTCAGCAATGCGCGACTCACGCATCGACAAGGTTGATCTGGCACTCACCGAGATTGCCAAGGACCCATCGGAGAAGGTGGCGCTCTGGCAGTGGGCGTGCCGCGAGATGCTGCACGAGACGCTGATCGGCATGCACCAACTCTCGCATCTGGCCGGCATTTCCCAGCAGGTTGCCAACGACTGGCGCGCACCGGTGGACGTGATTGCACCGGAAAAGCCGTACCTGGCCGCTTCCGCACTGGCCGACCGCCGTCTGCCGCAGGTGCTCGATGGCCTGGGCAATACCCACGACGACAACGCCCGCGCCACGCTGTGGCGGCTGCGCTATGCCAGCCTGATCGCCGCCACGCTGCAGGGCATGCAGGCACTGGCCGACAAGCACCGCATCGATCGCCAGGCGATGGCGCTGGGGCAGTGAGCTGAAACGCTGCGCGGCCGCACGGGCTGCGCAGTGGTCGCAGTGGTCGCAGTGGTCACGTTAGGTCAGGACGCTCGCTTCAATGCCGGACCGCGGTTTCTTCCAGATGGCGCCAGGCATGCCGCACGATCCAGCGCGCCTGGTCCCAGGGCACCGACAGCATCGGTCGATAATGGTAATAGCCGTCCTGCAGCACGCGGTACAGCTGTGCTTCGGTCGCGCGCGGATAGGCCAGATAGATGTCGTAGCCGAGCGTCAGTAACCGGGCGTAATCGGCAAAGGCGTAGCCACCCAGATGGCCTTCGGCGTGGACATCGCGCCAGTAGGCGATCTCTGTATCGAGATTGACGGTGCGGCGGGTCAAGACAGATGCGCTATGCATGGGTAGGACTCCGTTGCCGAGGCTACCCCCCTGTGCCTGGCACCGTAGCAGCGCCTGCCGTGTGCAACCAGCACGCGACGACGAGCGGTCGCCGCGGTGGCGGGGCCACGGACCGGACAGCGCCGATCCGTGGCGACACCGGGACCTCAATCCCAGTCGGGTGCGATCGCCTTCGGATTGGCCAGGCGCTGGGCGCGGTCCAGGGCGGCGATCTCGGTCATGTCCTGCTCGCTCAACCGCAGCGTTTGCGCCTTGAGATTGCTTTCGAGATTGTCGCGCTTGGTCGAGGACGGAATCACCGAATACCCCTGCTGCAAGGCCCAGGCCAGCGTGACCTGCGCCGCAGTAGCGTCGTGGCGCGCAGCGATTGCCTGGATCACCGGATCCTTCAGTACCTCGCCCACGGCCAGTGTCATGTACGAGGTGACATGGATACCCTGCTCGCGCAAGAACGCGATCAGGGTGCGGTTCTGCAGGTAGGGATGCACTTCGATCTGATTGGTGGCGATGGCATCGGCGCCCAGGATCTCGATGGCCTGCCTGATCAGCGCGATGGTGAAGTTGGACACACCGATCGCACGGGTCAGGCCCTGCTGCCGAGCCTCGTTCAAGGCTTCCAGATACTCGCGCATCGGCACCTGATCCTTCGGCGAAGGCCAGTGGATCAGGGTCAGATCGACATGGTCGGTGCCCAGTTTGCGCAGGCTGTCCTGCAGGCTGGGCAGCAAGGCGCTGCGTTCGAACTTGTCGACCCAGATCTTGGTGGTCAGGTACAGCTGGTCGCGCGGCAGCCCGGAGGCGGCGATGGCCTGGCCAACCTGCTCTTCGTTGTCGTAGATCTGCGCGGTATCGATGGCGCGGTAGCCCAACTCCAGTGCGTTGCGCACCGAGTCGATGACGACCTGGTCCTTGAGGCGAAAGGTACCGAGGCCGAATGCGGGGACTGTCATTGTGTTCCTTTGGTAATCGGGAATGGGGAATCGTAAAAGCGGGGAACGTATCCGGCGCTGCGAGTCGAGCTAGTCGAGGGCAACGACGGCCTTGCCGAAGTTCTCGCCGCGCAGCAGGCTGATCAGGCCCTGCGGGGCGCTGTCCAGGCCGTGCAGGACGTGTTCGCGGTACTGGATCTGGCCCTCGCCCAGCCACTGGCCCATCTCGCGCAGGAAGGCGGGCATCAGGCGGATGAAATCGTGCTGGATGAAGCCGCGCACGGTCAGCCGCTTGCGCAGCACCTGGCCCATGAACTCCGGCAGGCGATCCGGCCCCGGCGAGGCCTGGCCGCGGCTGTTGTAGGTGGCGATCACGCCGCAGACCGGGATGCGCGCGAAGTCGTTCAATTGCGGCAGTACCGCATCGAAGACCTTGCCGCCGACATTCTCGAAGTAGACGTCGATCCCGTCCGGGGTGGCCGCGCGCAGCTGCTCGGCGAAGTCGTCGGCGCGGTGGTCCAGTGCCACGTCCACGCGCAGCACCTCGCGCAGGTACCGCACCTTTTCCTCGCCACCGGCAATGGCCACCACGCGCAGGCCCTGCAGGCGCGCCAGCTGGGCCACGGTAGCGCCGACCGGCCCGCTGGCCGCCGCCACCACCAGGGTTTCGCCGGCCTGCGGCTTGCCGATTTCGTGCAGGCCGGCGTAGGCGGTGAAGCCGGGCATGCCGTACACGCCCAGCGCCGTGCTGGGCGGCAGGGCATCGTCCTTGGGTAGCTTGCGCAGTGGTGTGGTGGGCGTGAGCAGGCTATGGCTCTGCCAACCGCCGGGCAGCACCAGCAGGTCGCCGGGCTGATAGCCGGCATGGTGCGATTCGAGCACCTCGCCGACGGTGCCGCCTTCCATCACCGCGTCGATCTCCACCGGTGCGGCGTAGGACGGGCCGTCGTCCATGCGTCCGCGCATGTACGGGTCCAGCGACAGGAAGCGATTGCGCACCAGGATCTGTTCGTGCCCGGTGGGCGGCAGGGCAACCTCTTCAATGCGGAAATTGTCGGCGCTCGGCTCGCCGTGCGGGCGTGAGGCCAGCACGATGCGGCGGTTGGTGATCGATGTCATGGGGATTCCTTGCGGAAAGGGCCGCGCGTACGCGGCCGGAAGGCACAGCCGCGCTGGCGGCTGCACGCGGGAAGACGTGTGTCCGTCGCTGCGATGCGCGCGTGCTGCAAACCGATGCGTCAGGCCGCGTCGGCCGGCTCGGGGGCGCTTGCGGCATCGAGCTGTGCAATCTGATCGGCGCTCAGCGACAGCTGTGCAGCGGCCAGCACATCGTGCAACTGGGTCACGCTGGTGGCACTGACGATCGGTGCGGTCAGGCCCGGACGCGCGATCAGCCAGGCCAGTGCGATCTGGGCCGGCGTCGCAGTGTGGGTGGCCGCCAGATCGTCCAGCGCCTGCAGGATGCGCAGGCCGCGCGGATTGACGTATTGCTTGACCACCGAGGCGCCACGCGCGCTGCTCTTGCCGGCGTCGTCGGCGCTGCGGTACTTGCCGGTCAGAAAGCCGCTGGCCAGCGAGTAGTAGCTGATCACGCCGAGCTCGCGCTCGCGCACCAGCGGCTCCAGCTCGGCTTCATAGCCGGCGCGATCGTAGAGGTTGTATTCCGGTTGCAGGCTTTCGTAACGCGGCAGCTTGTACTGCTCGGAAACATCCAGTGCGTCGCGCAGGCGGGCGGCGCTGTAGTTGGACGCACCGATCGCGCGCACCTTGCCCTGTTCGATCAAGCGGCCGAACGCGGCCAGCGTGGCTTCCAGCGGAATCGATGCGTCGTCTTCGTGCGCCTGGTACAGATCGATCACATCGGTCTGTAGACGGCGCAGCGAATCGTCCACGGCAGCGGCGATATTCTCCGGCGACAGGCCCGGATGCTCGCTCCACTTGGCCACCTTGGTGGCGATCAACACCTTGTCGCGTTTGCCGCTGCGTGCGAGCCAGCGCCCGATGATGGTTTCCGACTCGCCACCGCGGTTGCCCGGCACCCAGCCGGAGTACGCATCGGCGGTGTCGACCAGATTGAAACCGGCATCGACGAAGGCATCGAGCAACGCAAACGAGGTCGCCTCGTCGGCGCTCCAGCCAAACACATTGCCACCGAACACGATCGGTTGAACCTGCAGGCCGGAGCGGCCTAACGCGCGGGAATGGGTCATCACGGATGCTCCTGATTCGAACTGCCGACAGCATAGTCATGCGTGTCGATGTTGCGTGTGACACCTGCGTGGATTCTGCGTTCCGCCGATCGCCCTCATCGACTCACATCATTTGAACATGTCGCTTCCCGCCTGGTGCGGCGCGTCATGCGGCGCTTGGATCCATGCACATGGCAGGCTTCCGGCCGCATGCTAGGCTCGCGCTACTTTTTCCCGCAAAGGGCGCTGCGATGATCCGCAACAAGCTGGTGTGTGCATGTGTGGTGGGGATGGCAGTGGCGATGAGCGCGCCACTGGCAATGGCAATGAAACCGGCCGATAGCGCCAGCCTGCCGGCGCCCGACGCGGCGCTGCAGAAAGCCATCGACGGCAACTGGCGCGATCGTGTCTACGTACAGCGCGATGTCTATCGTCATCCGGGCCAGACGCTGGCGTTCTTCGGCATCAAGCCGACCCAGACCGTCATCGAAATCACGCCGGGCGGCGGTTGGTACTCGGAGATCCTGGCGCCGTACCTGCGCGACAAGGGCAAGTACGTGGCGGCAGTGGTCGACCCGGCCGCGGTGCCGGAAGGCCGTGGCCGCGATTCGGCACAGCGCGGGCGCGACGAGCTGGAGAAGAAGTTTGCCGCCAAGCCGCAGGTGTACGGCAAGCCGTCGTTCGTCTCCTATGTGCCCAAGACGCCCTCGTTCGGCGTGGACAATTCGGCCGACCTGGTGCTGACCTTCCGCAACGTGCACAACTGGCGCATGGCCGGCAATGCCGAGGCGATGTTTGCCGGCTTCTACAAGGTGCTCAAGCCCGGCGGTGTACTCGGCGTGGTCGAGCACCGTGCCAAGGCCGACGTGCCGGCCGACGACAAGAGCGGCTATGTCGGCCAGGCGCAGTTGATTGCCATGGCCGAAGCGGCCGGGTTCAAGCTGGCCGGCAAGAGCGAGGTCAACGCCAATCCGCGCGACACCAAGGACTATCCCGGTGGCGTGTGGACGTTGCCGCCGAGCAACAGCCACGACAAGGCCGACGATGCCAAGTACAAGGCGATCGGCGAGAGCGACCGCATGACCCTGAAGTTCGTCAAGCAGTGAGGCTTTGCCTGCATGCCGACGCATCGCGCGTCGGCGTGCAGGTCTTTGGCGGTGCGTCGCTGCTGGAATGACGTGCGCCATGCGATGACGGCGCTACCAGGCGCACAGCCGTACAGATAGCGCGGCCAGCGCAGTGACGGCCAGCCAGGCCGACGCTGCGGTGGTCGCCCGCAGCAGGCCAATGCTGCAGCAGCGCCCGCGTCGCGATGCTCGCTGCATCAGCGTTCACCGCCGTTGCGGGCAGGTGCAGCGCCTCGGCGTCGCGCGCGGCGCGATTTCTTCAACCCGGTGCACGACCCACGCGCCACGCGCGTGGCATGCAACGCTCTTGCGCAACAGGACTGGCATGTTGGTGTTGTTGAACAAACCCTATGGCGTGCTGTCGCAATTCAGCGACCGCTCGCAGCCGCCCAAACGCACGCTGGCCGAATTCGGCCTGCCGGCCGATGTGTACGCGGCGGGCCGTCTGGATCACGACAGCGAAGGCTTGTTGTTGCTGACCGACGATGGCGCATTGGCGCATCGCCTGACCGACCCGCGCCACAAGCAACCCAAGACCTATTGGGTGCAGGTGGAAGGCGACCCGGCGCCTGCGCACCTGCAGGCCTTGCGCGATGGCGTGCTGCTCAACGACGGCCCGACCCGTCCGGCCAAGGTGCGCAGGCTCGACCCGGCACCGGACCTGTGGCCCCGCGATCCGCCGGTGCGGGCCCGCAAGACCGTGCCCGATGCCTGGCTGGAACTGCAGATCACCGAAGGCCGCAATCGCCAGGTGCGGCGCATGACCGCCTCGGTCGGCCTTCCGACCCTGCGTCTGATCCGCGTGGCGATCGGCGACTGGAGACTGGATGCGCTTGCGCCCGGCCAATGGCGCGTCGAACAGCCGCATGCGGCGCGGCCGGGCAGGACGCGACGCTGAGCCTGGTGCGTCCGGTCCAGCGACCGTCATGCCGCAGGGCGCGTGCAACATCCTCGGCAGGAGCGATCACGCACAGGCAGGCAACGGTTGCCTGCCTGGATGGCGAACCCACGCAGCATTGCCTCGACCCGCCATGCGTCAGGACCTGCATGACGACCGCAGCGGCATGAGCGTGGGCAGGCAAGGCGATCACATGTGATCGGTGATGGCCGCTCATGCGTACAGGCAATGCCGCGCCACTCGACCACATACGTACTGCGTGCCGGTGGCACGTTCGTCGCGTGGTGGTGCCGATGTCATCCACAAACAACAACGCCACGGCACAGGGCCGTGGCGTTGTCGCTTCGCTTGGCAGTACGGCTTATTCGATGCCGTCGCTCGGCGTCACTGCGCCGCGGCGCTGGTAGGCCGCACGACGTGCGCTGGCATTGCTGGCGTTTTCGCGATCCAGGCGGTGCACGTTGCCGCCGGGGAGCTGCTGGTCACGCTGGCGCTTGCGATACACGGCATAACCGATCAGGCCCATGCCGGCGACGGCAGCGGCCACGGTGACGGCCGGGTTGCGCTTGACCACTTTGCCAACGACCTTGCCGCCGGTCCGCACGGCACCCAGTGCTGCGCCGGTCTTCAACCATTCGCTGGCGCCCGGGCCGAAATGACGCAGGCTGCTGCCTGCATGACGGGCCTGATCACCAGCATTGGATGCGGCGTGACGCAGGTGGTCGCCAGCATTGCCAGCCAGTTCCAGGGCACGCTCCAGGGCGCGTTCGGTGATCACAGTCAGCTTGCTCATTGGAGGCGTTTCCTTTCTGAGTACGTGGGCCGCAGTGTGTGGGCTGATGCGTATAGACCGTGTTAGCGGTGGTGGAGCTTGTTTGGCTTGCGGTTAAGTAATGCGGTGGGGCGCATTGGGCGCGGGCGTCTGAGTAGCGGTAAATAACAGAGCGATGCGCATCGCGCGTCGCTTCCCTTCTCCCACCGGGAGAAGGTGCCCGAAGGGCGGATGCGGGTACGGGCGATGCCCGCGCGTTGTTCAACCACACGTGGCTTCGCTCGTACCCTCACCCCAGTCCCTCTTCCGCAGGGAGAGGGGCCTCAAGTGCCACGTGGTTTTGCTCTATGGGTTGCAGTCGCAGTCCAAGGATCGTCGGGCCACGGATGTCTGGGATACCGCCCCTTCATCTCCTTCCTGACATCCGGATAGGTCGTGACCCAGAAGCTCTTCAGATCCTGGGTGACCTGCAACGGGCGCCCGCCGGGCGAGAGCAGATGCAGGGTCAGCGGGATGCGGCCGTCGGCAATGCGCGGGGTTTCGGCAAGGCCGAACAGTTCCTGCAACTTGACCGCCAGCACCGGCGGCAACGGCTGCCCGGCGTGGTCGAGGGCGTAGACGATCTGCCGCTCCATGCCCGAGGGCACGCTGATGCGGTTGGGCGCGTGGCGGTCGATCAACTGGCGGCGGTCCCACGGCAGGGCGGCCTTGAGCGCTTCGCCCAGCGTGGCGTCGTCCAGCGCATCCAGGCGGGTCTTGCCGGCGAAGGCCGGGCGCAGCCAGGTGTCCAGGTTGTCCAGCAGCGCCGTATCGGACAGATCGGGCAGCGCCAGCTCGGGCATCCAGGCGCGCAACGATTGCAGGCGTGCACGCCATTGGCGCAGGCCGTCGGTCCAGGGCAAGGCATCCAGGCCCAGCTGACGCACAGCTTCGGTCAGGGCGCCGGCGGCTTGCGCCGGATCGACGCGGCCGGCCGGGCGGCTGTCGAGCACGATGCGGTCGAAGCTGGATTGCCGGCGCGCGACCAGGGCGCGCTTGTCTGCATCCCATTGCACCAGGTCCTGCTGCACGAAGCGCGCTGGCACGCTGCGGCGCAGGTAGCCTTCGTCCACCGGCGCGGCGCGCAGCAGCAGCGCGTCCTTGGCTTCGTAACGCAGTTCGCTGGCGACCAGCCACGGCTCGCCGCGCAGGTCGCTGTGGTCGAACAGGCGCGCGCTGCGGCCGTTGGCGAGCAGGTAGCGCAGCGGGTCGTTGGGGTGGCGCGCGGCAATGCGGTCGGGGAAGGCGTGCGAGAGCAGGTCGCCCAGTGCATGCGCTTCCACGCTGGCAGGCGGGGCGCTGTCGCAGCGCAGCCGGCGTCGCCATTGCTTGGCGGCGCTGTCGATCGCGGCCAGGCCGCCGCGGTTGGCATCGTGCGCGCTGCGGCCTTGCCGGAAGGCAGCCAGTGCGCGCCAGCGCGCGGCCAGCCCATCGCCGCCCTGACGCAGCGGGTCGCGTGCTTCCAGCAAGGCGGCCAGGTCGCAGGCCAGCGCCACGCGGGTCGCGTCGCCGGCCTGCACCAGCATCGCGGCCAGGCGCGGATGGGTGCCCAGCGCGAGCATGCGCCGGCCCAGCGCGGTGATGCCGCCGCTGCCGGTGAGTGCGCCCAGCCGCTGCAGCAACTCGTGCGCGGCAGCCAGCGCGCCGGCCGGCGGTGCATCGACGAAACGCAGCGCGGCGCTGCCCCAGGCGGCCAGTTCCAGCGCCAGGCCGGCCAGTTCCACCTGGGTGATCTCCGCGCGCCGCTGCGGTTCCAGCCGTTGCGACTGCGGCCACAGCCGGTACGCCCAGCCGCTGGCCACGCGCCCCGCGCGGCCGGCGCGCTGGTCGGCCGAGGCCTGCGCAATGGTGGTGATGTCCAGCCGCGAGAAACCGCTGTTGGGGTCGTAGTGCGGCTCGCGCGCCAGCCCGCTGTCGATGACCACGCGCACGCCGGGCAGGGTCACCGAGGACTCGGCCACATTGGTCGCCAGCACCACGCGGCGGCGCCCCGACGGGTCCGGCTGCAGCACCTGGCTTTGCGCTTCCACCGACAGCTCGCCATGCAGCGGCAGCACCTGCACCGCCGGGTCCAGCATGTCCTGCAGGGCGCCGTGCACGCGTGCGATCTCGCGTTGGCCGGGCAGGAACACCAGCACATCGCCCGGATGGGCGGCCAAGGCGTGTTCCACCGCGCGTCGGGCCTGCGGCTCCAGCGCTTCATCGCGGCGCGCGGGGAAGTGCGCGACCTCCACCGGGAAGCTGCGCCCGGCGCTGCTCAGGCGCGGCGCGTCGAGAAAGCCGGCCAGGCGCTCGCCATCGAGCGTGGCCGACATCGCCACGATGCGCAGGTCTTCGCGCACCTGCGCCTGCACGTCCAGCGCCAGCGCCAGGCCGAGGTCGCCGGCCAGATGGCGTTCGTGGAATTCGTCGAACAGCAGCGCGCCGACGTGCTCCAGCGTCGGGTCGTCCTGGATCATGCGAGTCAGGATGCCCTCGGTGACGACCTCGATGCGGGTGCGCGCGGAGGTCTTGTTCTCGAAGCGGATGCGGTAGCCCACGCTCTCGCCGACCGGCTCGCCCAGCTGGCGCGCCATGAACACCGCGGCGCTGCGGGCGGCCACGCGGCGCGGTTCGAGCATCACGATCTTGCGACCGGCCAGCCACGGCGCGTCCAGCAAGGCCAGCGGCACCTGGGTGGTCTTGCCGGCGCCGGGCGGGGCTTCCAGCACCAGCCGCGGATGGGTGGCCAGGCTGTCGCACAGCTGCGGTAGCAGGGGGGAGATCGGAAAAGCAGGCTCGGTCATGCGCGGGAAGGATACGGGGCCGCCACAGATGGCGCGATGGTCGGGCGGACGGGTGAAGCCTGTCGGGGAATCCGGAAGTGCTCACCTCTTTGGGCATTCAAGGCAGATTCTGGCGCCGGGCACTGCTTCAGATCGGTAATACACCTGTCGATAACCGGTGCAATTCCCACTCTGGATGCCCCATGTCTGTTGCCACACCGAAATTCGTCAGCCTGCAAAGCAAGCTGCTCGGCGCGCTCGCGCTGGGTCTGTCGGTCATCCTGCTGTGTGCCCTCGGTGGTTTGGGCACGGCGTGGCTGAGCCTGTCGGGCAAGGTACCGCCGGAGGTGGCGCAGGCCTCCAGCAGCGAGGAGATCACCCGCGACTTCCGCCTGCAGGTGCAGGAGTGGAAGAATGTCCTGATCCGCGGACGCGACCCGGCGCAGCTGGACAAGCACCTGGGCGCCTTCCGCGAGCAGGGCAGGAAGGTGCAGGCAGGCACCGAGGCGCTGGCCAAGGCCACCCGGGATCCGCAGGTGCGAACGCTGGCGCAGGACTTTGCCAAGGCGCATCTGGGCCTGCAGCGCCACTACGAAGCAGCGCTGGGCAAGTTTGCCGAAGCCGGTTACGACACCCAGGTCGGCGACCAGCTGGTCAAGGGCCAGGACCGCGCGCCCAGCCAGACGCTGGAAGCGCTGGTGACGCGCAGCAAGACCCTGGCCGATGCCGCGGTGCTGGCCGGTTCGCAATCGGCGCAGCACAAGCTGGTGCTGTCGGCGGTGGCCACCATCGTGGCGGCGTTGTGCCTGGTGGCGGTGCTGGGCTGGTGGATCCGTCGCTCGATCGTGCGCCCGATCGAACACGTCGCACGCGCGGCGCGCCAGGTGGCAGCCGGCGATCTGTCGGCGCATGCAGCGGTCAGCAATCGCGATGAAATCGGTCTGCTCGGCCAGGCCATGGGCCAGGTGGTCAACACGCTCAGCGATGTCTCCACCGCGCAGGCCGACATGGCGCAGCGCCACGAAGCCGGGCAGATGAGTTACCGCATGGACGCGCAGGCCTTCCCGGGTGCGTACGGCCGCATGGTCGACGACACCAATGGCCTGATCGGCGCACAGGTCGGTCTGATCGGCAACATGCTGCAGGTGATGCAGCATTACGCCGTGGGCGACATGTCGGTGGACATGCCGCGCCTGCCGGGCGAGAAGGCGCAGATCACCGAGGCGATGGACACCACCAAGCGCAACCTGGCGGCGATCAACGGCGAAATCCGTGGCTTGGTCGACGCGGCTGCGGCCGGCGACTTCGCCACGCGCGGAAATGCAGAGGCCTACCAGTTCGAATTCCGCGCCATGGTCAGCGGCGTCAACGGCCTGATGCAGAACGTGGACCAGAACCTGGCCGAGCTGTCGCAACTGCTCAAGGCGATTGCCGATGGCGACCTGACCGCGCGCATGCACGGCAACCAGCAAGGCGTGTTCGCGCGCATGCGCGACGATGCCAACGCCACCGTGCAGCGCCTGACCGATATCGTCGGCGACATCACCCTGGCCGCGCAGACCATCCGCACCGCCTCGGCGGAGATTGCTGCCGGCAACAACGACCTGGCGCAGCGCACCGAACAGCAGGCCGCCAACCTGGAAGAAACCGCCGCCTCGATGGAAGAACTCACCTCCACCGTGCGCCAGAACGCCGACACCGCGCAGCAGGCCAGCCGCGGCGCGCAGGCGGCCGCGGAGATCGCCGGCCGCGGCGGCGAGATGGTGGCCAGCGTGGTCGACACCATGGGCGAGATCGAGGTCTCGTCGAAGAAGATCGCCGAGATCATCAGCGTCATCGACGGCATCGCGTTCCAGACCAACATCCTGGCCTTGAACGCGGCGGTGGAAGCCGCACGGGCGGGCGAACAGGGCCGTGGTTTCGCCGTGGTCGCCTCGGAAGTGCGCGCGCTGGCGCAGCGTTCGGCCGGCGCGGCCAAGGAGATCAAGCACCTGATCGATGCCTCGGTGGACAGCGTGGAGCGTGGCAGCGCGCGCGTGGATCAGGCCGGGCAGACGATGCAGCAGATCGTGCAGTCGGTGCAGCAGGTCACCACCTTGATCGCGGAAATTTCCGCGGCATCGCGCGAGCAGTCGTCCGGCATCGAGCAGGTCGCCCGCACGGTCAACGACATGGACGAAACCACCCAGCGCAATGCCGCACTGGTGGAAGAGGCCTCCGCCGCGGCACGTGCAATGCAAGAGCAGGCGGTGGAACTGAGCGAAGCGGTAGCGGTGTTCCGTCTGGATGCACGCCGGCCGCGCCTGGCGGCTGCGGCGTGACCGACGAATGTCGTGGTTGCCGTCGGTGCGAGGGAGCTCCTGATCGGGCCCCTTCGCGCCGAAGTGCGTAGAGCAGCAGTCGTCAGTGCGTAGGCTTGTACGGAATGATAAAAAAAGCGCGTATCTGTTTTTGATGAGGGCTTGTTGAGGTGCGACATAATCATGCCTGGACCTTGCCAGTCAGCGGTCTCGCCTAATCCAACAAGGTCCACGTGGCCTTTTAGTGGCCCGGAGACGGTAGTGATGCCGTTTCCGGTCTCACTGATCAAAGGCGTGGAAGGACCTGGGTTAGGGAAGACTCTGCAGTCCTGTCACTTCGCTCGCGTGATTGGCGGATCCATATCGCCCTGGTACTGCTTTCCGAAGCATCTGCGCAAACGCTGATCGCGCTCGCGTTGGTTGCAGGGTCGTTCCAGCGCGCCGGTCAGCGATAGCGCGGCACCGGCAAGCTTGGAACGAAAGGCCCAGGTCTGCTGAATCTCGCCACCATCCGGCGTCCAGTCACCAGCAAAGCGGGTGGCCTGATAGTCCACCGGCGCGGTGCGTTGCATGAAATTGCGTGTGGGCGTTGCCGTATCGACGACGGTGGCCGGTAGTGAAAGATTCAACGACTGCGAAGTATTACCAGATGTAGCGACGGGGCTGTCTGATGAGCGTGCTGATCGCCGCATGTCCACCTGTGCCAGTGTTTGCGTGCTGCGAGGCATCGCCGCGCTCGCTGTATTTACCACGCGTTGCGACGATGGCGACCGAGTGATCATGCCGGGCGGTGATGCCTGTGGACCGGCTGCTTGCAGCGGGCGCGGTAAAAACACCAGCGTCATGCGCGGCGAGCTGCTGCGCTGGCGATCGGTTACAGCGACCGGCGGTATGCGGCTTAGCCAAAGCGCGAATACACCATGCAGTGCGAGCACCAACAAAATAGCAAGGGCGGGTTCGCCTTGCCGATCGCGTGGACGGTGCTGTGTTGCAGGTTCCATCCGATCACGTCCGTGTGCGCTGAACGCGAGCGTATCGACAGCGCCATTGGATTTGCGTTACGCGCCGCGGCGAGCAGGCGCACTTTGCCTGCAATCTCGCTTGGTCCTTGCCTGCCCACCGTCGCGGGACCTTGAGCGGCATGGATGCCGCGCCAGAGCCTACACGGACGTACTTGCGGCGTGTCCCGCGATGGTGGGCAGGCAAGGGCCCTGCAGCCAAGCCGCAGATCAGCCGCTTTGCAACGGATCTATCCGCGCTGTCCAAGCACGTGCGATGACAGCGGGGGTAACAGACGGGAGCAGGGCCGGCTGTTGCGCACTCGACGGTTGTTGAAGGACGTCAAGTTTTGCTTGCCACGCGTTGCTGGGGACACACACGGCAAAAGGCCAGGCAAATCTCACCACCCAGACATCAACCCGCTTCGCGCATCCGGGCGGTCAGGCCCTTGAGGAAAGCGCGCAGCAGCTGGTCGCCGCAGGGGCGGAAATTCTTGTGGCCGGGCTGGCGGAACAGCGCAGACAGTTCCGGCTTGGACAGCGGGAAGCCGGCGCTGGCGAAGATGGCGTGCATGTCCACGTCTTTCAGCTCGAAGGCCACGCGCAGCTTCTTCAGCACCAGGTTGTTGCCGACACGGGTTTCCAGCGGACGTACCGGCTGGCTTTCGTCGCGGCCGCGGAAACGCAGCACCAGGCCGTCGAGGAAGCGCGCCAGCATCGCGTCGGTGCAGGGCTCGAAGCCGGGCTCGTCCTCCTTCTTCAGCCAGGCCTGTACCTGCGGCTTGTCGAGCGCGAACTCCGGGTCGGCCAGGTGGGTGATCTCCACTACCTTGTCGTCGCTGAGGTCGAGCATGTAGCGGATGCTGCGCAGTACATCGTTGTGGATCATGACAATTCCGGGGCCCCGGCCTGTCGCCGGAAAGGCGCCATTCTACGGGGCCGATGCGCAACGCGGCGTATGCTCCGCCGGTCGGTTGCCGAAGCGGCTGCCGCTCAGCTGCCGCGGTAGGTGGAATACCCGTACGGCGAAAGCAGCAGCGGCACGTGGTAATGGCCGTCGTTGGCGATGCCGAACGCGATCGGGATCTGCTCCAGGAATGGCGGGTCCGGCAGTGCGGTGCCGGTGGCACGCCAATAGCCGGCCACCTCGAACTCCAGCCGATAGCGGCCGGGTTGCAGCGTGAGCGCGGCCAGTTCGGGGCAACGCCCGTCCTGGTTGGTGACCCCGGCAAAGTGCAGGCCGGCATCGGCGAACAGGCGCAATGCGATGCCGGCGGCGGGGCGGCCGGTGGCGGTATCCAGCACATGGGTGGACAGCGTGCTCATGCCACCGCCTGGGTCGGTTGCGGCCATTGGCCGACGAATTCGGGCTGGTCGTAGGCCAGGTAGCTGTCGACGATGGCCTGGCGGTCGTCCAGGAACAGCTGATCGGCCACCGCGCGGGCCAGCCGTGGCAATGCGACCTTGAGCCCGGACAGCGCTGCCGCCGACGGGCCGTGGTTGATCAGCGCCGAATAGTTGAAGGCGAACACCCCATGCAGCAGCGCGGCATCCTCGGGCGTGCGCGGCAGCAGTTCGAAGCCCGGCCCCAGGTAGGGATGTGCATCCAATACCGGATTGGCCTGGCCCGGCGGCGGCTGGTAGCGGTCGGCCCAGCAGGCGATGCGCCCGGACAGCGCGGCCAGTTCCGGGCGCAGCTGCGGATCGGTGACCAGGCCGGTGGCAACGGCGAGGAAATCGAAGCGATGCTCGCCCTGCGGTGTGCGGACCACCACTTCGCCATCGCGCTCGGCCACCTCCAGCCACGGCGCGCCCAGGTGCAGCGCAAAGCCGGCATGCGCGCAGGCGCGTTGGAAGGTGTCGTTGGTCGGCGGCTGGTTGTGTGCGAAGAAGCTGGCCATCATCCGGTACTTGTCCGCATCCGGCAGCGTGAGAAAGCGCGGAATGATGCCGGCCTGTTCCATGTGGCGGAACGGATTGATGCGCGGCAATGCGCTGCGGCGCACGAAGACTTCGGCACTGGCGACGCCTTGCTCCAGCGCGAAACAGGCATTGTCGAATGCCGAGGCGCCGCCGCCCAAGATGCCCACGCGCTTGCCGGCCAGCGCGGCGAAGTCGATGTGGCCGGAGGTGTGCGCGTAGCGCTGCGCGGGCAGGGCGCGGCTGATCCAGTCCGGCACCATCCATTGGCCGCCGCCCTGGATGCCGGTGGCCAGGATCAGCTTGCGCGTGAGCAGCGGCGCGCCCATGGCCAGATGCAGGCGGTGGATGCCCGGCGCCACGTCCGGCTCCACGCGCGCCAGCTGGGTGGCATTGCGCACCGGCAAGCGCAGCACCGCGCGGTACCAGCGCAGATAGTCCATCCAGCTGCCGCGCGGAATCTTGTCCAGCGCGTCCCAGCCGGCGCTGCCGTGCTGGGCTTCCCACCAGGCGCGGAAGGTCAGCGAGGGCACGCCCAGGTCGATCGAGGTGATCTGCTTGGGCGTGCGCAGGGTCTGCATGCGCGCATAGGTCACCCACGGACCTTCCTGTCCCGCGGCGTTTTCATCGATGACCAGCACGTTGTGCACGCGCTCGCGTTGCAGTGCGAACGCCGCGCCCAGGCCGCTCTGGCCGGCGCCGACGATGACCACGTCATACACGTGCCCGGCCGGATGCACGCGCGGCTGCGTCCATGCATCGCCGCCGTGGGCCAGGCGTTGCAGATCGTGGTGGAGCTCGCGTTCGAGTTGGGCCAGGCTCATGGCAGTGCCTCCAGGCGCAGGTGAACGATCTTGCCGATCTCGGCGAGGGCGGTGGACAGTTCTTCGCTGCGCGATGCATCCAGCCGGCGTTCCAGTGCGGCCAGGATGCCGGCCTTGTCGTGCAGCCGCACGCAGATCACGAACGGAAATCCGAACCGGTGGCGATAGGCCTGATTGAGCGCGTGGAAGCGCTTGAACTCGGCGTCGCTGAGCCTGTCCAATCCGGCCGCGGCCTGCTCGGCCGCCGATGCGGCGGTGAGCGTGCGGTCGATCGCCGCCTTGCCGGCCAGCTCCGGATGGGCGCGGATCAACGCAACCTGGTCCTCCTGCGACGCGTCGAACACCACCTGCATCAGCCCGCGGTACACATCGGCGAACGGGCGCCGCCGTGCGGCGCGTTCGACCACCCACGGCGAATGCTCGAACAGCTCGCGGTAGCGCGCCACGAAGGCGGCATCGTCCAGCATGTTGTCGTCGAGCGCGCTCATGCATGCGTCCCCTGCAGCGAGACATGCGCGGCCACCACTTTCCAGCCGTCGGAAAAACGCACCCAGCTCTGGCTCTGGCGGCCGCGCGCGCTGCTGCCGGCACGAACGAATTCCGCATGTGTGGTGGCGAAGTCGCGACCGAAGCCATGCACTTCCACGTGCACGAGCTGTCGTTGCGGCGAGCCGCCGCGGCCGATGCGGAAGGCACGGATCGCCTCGATGCCGTACAGCACCTCGCCCACGCCGTAGCGCACCGTGCTGGGTGCGGGGTGGAACAGCGCGTCCATCGCGGCGATGTCGTCGCCCATCAGGGCCTGTTCGTAGGCGTGGAAGGCCGCGGTCACTTGCGCGATCACCTCGGGCAGGTCGATGTCGGTGGTGTCGATGCTCATGCCGGATGGACCTGCAGCCAATGCCGCGCGATATCGATGCGGCGCGCAATCCAGGCATCGCCGCTGGCCAGCACGTGATCGACAAACCGTGCCAGGGCCGCGGCACGCGCCGGCTTGCCGACGATGCGCCCGTGCAGGCCGACCGACAGCATGCGGCCGCCCTCGCTGCGCAGTTGCTCGAAGCCATCGCGCAGGTAGCGGAAGAACGGCTCGCCATCGGCAAAGCCGTTGTAGGCGACGAACTTCATGTCGTTGGCGTCCAGTGTGTACGGCACGATCAACTGCGCGCGGCCGTGGCGCGTGTCGTAATACGGCACATCGTCGGCATAGCTGTCGGCGTCGTAGACAAAGCCGCCTTCCTCGGCGACCAGGCGCGCGGTGTTGGGGCTGGTGCGGCCCTGGTACCAGCCCAGTGGGCGGCTGCCGGTGGCGCGGGTGTGCACGGCGATGGCCTGCGCGATATGCGCGCGCTCGGTGGCCTCGTCCACCCGCTGGTAGTCGATCCAGCGCAGGCCGTGGCTGGCGATTTCCCAGTCGGCCGCCTGCATCGCGGCCACCGCCTCGGGGTTGGAGGCCAGTGCCTGCGCCACGCCGAACACGGTGACCGGCACATTGCGCGTGGTGAACAGCCGATGCAGCCGCCAGAAGCCGGCACGGCTGCCGTATTCGTACAGGCTCTCCATCGCCATGGCGCGCGCGCCGGGCTGCGCTTGCGTGCCGACCATCTCCGACAAAAAGGCTTCCGAGCCGGCATCACCGTTGAGCACGCAGCTTTCCGCGCCCTCTTCGTAGTTGATGACGAACTGCACCGCGATGCGTGCGCCCCCGGGCCACTGCACCGCAGGTGGGGTGGCGCCATAGCCGACCAGGTCGCGCGCCGTGTTCATGCATGCGGCTCCGCGTGCCAGGCCGCCAGGGCGGCGTCCACCGCCAGCCCCGGTGTGCAGGCGTAGCCTTCGGCGCGCAGCACTGCTTCCAGCGCGGCCAGGGTGATCAGCACCTTGTGCTTCATCGCGTTGTAGCCCATTGCGCCGATGCGCCAGATCCTGCCCTGCAGCGGACCGAACGCGGTGCCGATCTCGATCTCGAAATCCTCGCGCATGCGTCGGCGTACCGCATCGCTGTCGATGCCGGGTGGAATCACCACGCCAGTGACATTGCTCATGCGATGCGCATCGTCGCCGAACACCTCCAGCCCCAACGCGCGGATGCCCGCGCTCACCGCACGCCCGGCGGCGGCGTGGCGGGCGAAGCGGGCATCCAGGCCTTCCTGCAGCGCCACGCGCGCGCATTCGCGGGCGCCGTACAACATGGTGGTGGCTTCGGTATGGTGATTGAGGCGCTTGTCGGACCAGTAATCCATGATCATCGCCAGATCGAAATAATTGGAGGCGATGCGCGGCCCGCTGCCGTCGACGATGTCGGCGCGCACGATGCCGCGTTCGACATGGCGGCGCGCGAAGATCGCCTCGGCCGCCGCGTTGGAGACGGTGATCGGTGCCGAGCCGGACGGCCCGCCCAGGCATTTCTGCAGGCCGCCGGTGACCACGTCCACGTCCCAGCGATCGCTAGCGATCTCCATGCCGCCGATGGTGGCAGTGGCATCCACGTAACTCAGCGCGCCGGCCGCGCGGCACAGCGCGCCCACGCCATCCAGCGGCTGGGCCATGGTGGTGGAGGTGTCGCCGTGCACGGTGGCGACCAGCTTGGGTGCCACGCGCTCGATCGCCTCGGCGATTGCAGCAAGCGTCACCACTTCGCCCCAGGGCGCATCCACGGTGTGCACGTCGGCACCGAGCCGGCCGAGGATTTCGGTGAGCAGCAGGCCGAAGCGGCCGAAGTTGATCACCAGCACGCGGTCGCCCGGGCTGACCAGCGACACCAGCGCCGCTTCGATACCGGCGCGCGCGGTGCCATCGACCAGAAACGTCCAGCGATTTTCGGTGCCGAACAGCGGCCGGTACAGCGCCATCACCTCGTTCATGTAGGTGGTCATTTCCGGGTCGAACTGGCCGAGCAGGTCGGCCGCCATCGCGCGCAGCACACGCGGATGCGCATTGACCGGGCCCGGGCCCATCAACAGCCGTTGCGGGGGATCGAGCTCGCCGAAGGTAGGCAGGTGACGCAGATCAGGTGACAAGGGGATCTCCCAGGTGTTCGATGAAGTGGCGCATGACCGCCAGTGCGAGCTCGGCATCGGCCGGGGCCACGTGTTCGTCCGGATGATGGCTGATGCCGCCGGCGCAGCGCACGAACAGCATCGCGGTGGGGCAGAGCGCGGCCATCACCATCGCATCGTGGCCGGCGCCGGACACCAGCTGGCGTGGCGCGATGCCTTGTGCGGCGACTGCGTGTTGCAGACGGGTCATCAGCGCCGGTGCGCAGGGGCTGGCGGCCAAGGTCTGCAACGGGTCGATGGCGATGGCGATGCCGCGGCTGGCGCTGATCCGCGCGAGCGCCTGTTCGATCTCCAGCACTGCTGCATCGCGCGTTGCGTCGTCGCCGGCGCGCACGTCCAGCGTGCAGTCCACCCGGCCCGGTACCACATTGGTGGCGCCGGGTGCGACGTTGAGCTTGCCGACCGTGGCGACCAGATCGTCGCTGCCGGCGCGTGCAATCCCTTCGATCGCCAGCAGGGCCTCGGCAGCGGCGCTCAATGCATCGCGACGCAGGGCCATGGTGGTGGTGCCGGCGTGGCCGGCGCGGCCGTCGAAGCGCAGCGCAAAGCGCCGCTGCGCCGCGATCGCGGTGACGATGCCGACGGGCAGGCCTGCCGCTTCCAGCACCGGGCCTTGTTCGATATGGGTTTCCAGATAGGCCAGCACGCTGCCGGGCGCGCGTGCGGCCTGCTGGATCTGGGCGATATCCAGGTCCCACTCCGCCAGCGCTTTGGCCACGTCGATGCCGGCCGCATCGGTGACCGCCAGCGTGGCGGGGTCGAGCGTGCCGGCGACTGCACGGCTGCAGAACATCGAGGCAGGAAAGCGCGACCCTTCTTCGTCGCCGAAGGCGATCACCTCGATCGCGAACGGCAGACGCCGCCCCTGCGCATGCAGCGCGGCGACGCATTCGATGCCGAGCAGGATGCCGAGCGGGCCGTCGTAACGCCCGGCATCGCGCACGCTGTCCAGATGGCTGCCGATCAGCAGCGCCGGTGCGTCGGCGCGTGCGCCTTCGTAGCGCCCGACCAGATTGGCCGCTGCATCCAGCCGCACCTGCATGCCGGCCTGGTGCATCCACTCGCCCACCTGTGCAACGGCGGCGCGATGCGCCGGGCTGAGCCAGGCGCGGAACAGCCCGCCGGGTGTGTCGCTGTAGGGCGCAAGTCCCAGGGCATCGCAGCGGTCGACCGCGCGTGCGCCCGAGCAGGGGGCGGATGAGGTGCGTTGCGCGCTCAGCATGGGGTGCCGTGCGAATGTGGTGTTCTGCCGGCGCTGCCAGGACCGCGATGCGACACGAACTGGTGCATGAGGCCTCCGCAGGCGGCGTGGAAAGGGGGGAGCACGCTGGGCGGTCCATTGCCCGGCGATTGCCCGGTGACATCGTGGCGACAGGCGCGCGCGGCAGGCGGCGCCTGTCGATTCGACTATACGAACCGGCCCTGTCACCCCAAAGCGGTTTTTTTAGGGGTGCGCGTTGCAAAAAATGCGACAGGCAGCTTGCACAGCGTTGTGCACCTTCTCCCGCCGGGAGAAGGTGCCCGCAGGGCGGATGAGGGGGCGCCGCACAGGGCTCTCAGCCCTTGCAATGACAAACGCGCCGCCACGCGGCATCAGAAGTGACACATCGCCTGCTTGGCCACTTGCCCCTCACCCGAACCTTTGCGCAGCGCCCCGGTCCGCGCTGGGCAGCCGACCGCATCGGGCTGGAGTTCCTGACCGGCTACCTGGTCGAGAAATCGCTGGCGCGGTCGCACCACTGCAAGCACGCTCGTCGCGTGCAGGCGCTGCATCAGCGTCCCCAGCGGGAGAAGCGCAGTCCACGCGGTCCCCATGGCACCAACTGCTACAGTTTCCCGTATTCCATGAAAGAGATTCACCAATGGCGCGCGACAACTTCAAGGACCTGTTGGCGCTGATCGCCATCGTTCGCGAGGGCAGCTTCACCCGTGCTGCCGCCAAGCTGGGGGTTTCGCAGTCGGCGCTGAGTCACACCATCCGCGGGCTGGAAGCGACGCTGGGTGTGCGCCTGCTGACCCGCACCACCCGCAGCGTGGCGCCGACCGAAGCCGGCGAGCGGCTGATCCAGACGGTGGCGCCGCGCTTTGCGGAAATCGAGGAGGCGCTGGCTGCGCTCGGCGACATGCGTGACACCCCCGCAGGCACCGTGCGCATCACCGCCACCGACTACGCCGCGCGCGCGATCCTGTGGCCCAAGCTGTCCGGGCTGCTGCGCGACTACCCCGAAATCAAGGTCGAAATCGTGGTCGACAACGGCTTGACCGACATCGTCGCCGACCGTTACGACCTGGGTGTGCGGCTGGGCGATCAGGTCGAGAAGGACATGATCGCCGCGCGCATCGCGCCGGACATGCGCATGGCCATCGTCGCCGCGCCGTCCTATCTTGCGCGCCGCCCCGTTCCCAGGACGCCGCAGGACCTCACCGCACACAGCTGCATCAACCTGCGCATGAAAACCGCCGGCGGCATCTATGCCTGGGAGCTGGAAAAGGACGGCCGCGAAGTCATCGTGCGCGTGGACGGCCAGCTGACCTTCAATGGCACTTACGAAGCACTGGACGCGGCGGTGGACGGCTTCGGTATCGCGTTCGTGCAGGAGGATCTGGCACGCCCGCACATCAAGGCCGGGCGGCTGCGCTGGGTGATGAAGGACTGGTCGCCGACCTGGCCGGGCTTGCACGCGTTCTACCCCAGCCGCCGACATTCCTCCTCCGCCTTCAACCTGGTAGTCGACGCCTTGCGCTACAAAGGCTGATGGATCTGCCGCGTTGCCGGCAGCACCGATGCGCGCAGCCGGCACAGCTGGCACCGACCGATCGTTCCGGTGCGATCGCAGCATGGGCGCACGCCTGGGCTGCACTCGCGCAAACCGAAGTCGGTGTCGAACGATGGTGGCGCATCACGCTGCACGATCACCTACGGATGCGCGGTTGATGAGCCGGCTTCATAGGCCTGTGCCAATCCACCAGCTTTATCGCCGCCCGCTGCCTGCGTAAGCTGCGGCACCTCCAGACACATGCACGCACTAGCCGCAGCATCCGTTGCTGCATTGCGCCCGTCGTGCGTCGCTGCGGTGGCAGGTCGATGCAGTGCATCGCTGCCTGCAGCGCATTCCTTCCGGACACCACGTTCGCCATCGAGCGCCGCGTCAGCGCGCTTGCGGCGTGGCGTTCATCTCGCATCCCACTTCGCACAAAGGCCAAATATGCAAGCCAGTTCGCTCGCTACCGATCCATCTTCGCGCGCTGCACCTGTCGCAACACGCCAGACCTGGAGCGCGGTCGGCTCGATGTCGCTCTGCGTTGCGCTGCTGATCGCCTCCGAGTTCATGCCGGTCAGCCTGCTCACGCCAATTGCTGCCGATCTGCATGCCAGCGCCGGCATGGCCGGCCAGGCGATTTCGATCTCCGGCCTGTTCGCGGTGGCCGCCAGCCTGCTGGTCGCACCGTTGTCGTCGCGCTTCAACCGGCGCCATGTGTTGCTCGCCCTGACCGGGGTGATGTTGGTGTCGCTGCTGTTGATCGCCAACGCGCACAGCTTTGGCATGTTGATGGTGGCGCGTGCGCTGCTCGGCATCACCATCGGCGGGTTCTGGGCGTTGTCCACTGCCACGGTGATGCGCATCATGCCCGAGCATGCGGTGCCCAAGGCCTTGGGCATCACATTTATCGGTAACGCGGTCGCTGGTGCATTCGCCGCGCCCCTGGGCAGCTACCTGGGCGCCACCATCGGCTGGCGCGGGGTGTTCTGGGGCATGTTGCCACTGGTGGCGCTGACCATTCTCTGGCAATGGCGCAGCCTGCCGTCGATGCCCGCGCGAGGCGCCACCTCGCTGGGTGGCATCGTCACCTTGTTGAAGCGTGGGTATGTGGCGCGCGCCATGCTGGCGATAATGCTCGGGTTTGCCGGCGCGTTTTCTGCGTTCACCTACTTCCGCCCGTTTCTGGAAACCGTCGCGCAGGTCGATGTGTCGCAGCTGTCGTTGCTGCTGCTCGGCCTGGGTCTGGCCGGATTCGTCGGGACCTATGCCGCCACCGCGCTGGTGCCCAAGCGCTTGTTCACCCTGCTCAGCGTGCTGCCGGTTGCGTTGGGTGTGGCGACCATCAGCATGCTGCTGGCCGGCCATCTGGTGTGGGCCGTGGCCGTGGCGATGATTGCCTGGGGCATGTTCAATTCGGCGATGCCGGTGGCCTGGTCCACCTGGCTGAGCCGCTGCGTCAAGGACGCACCGGAAAGCGGTGGCGGCCTGATGGTGGCCGCAATCCAGCTCTCGATCCTGCTGGGTGGTGCCGCAGGCGGCGTGCTGCTGGATCATGTGTCGATCGGCGCCACCTTCGTCGGTGCCAGCGTGTTGCTGCTGGCAGCGTCACTGGTTGCAGGGCGGGGCGATCGTTTGCAGCCGTGAGTGCCGGCGATTGCGCGATGCTGCGCGCAGTGCGTGGAGGCCAGTTCGTGCCACGCTACGACGAGAGGGCGGCAGCGGATTTTCTGAAGCGCATCACGAAGCCCACGAGCGCGCGTGCCTTGCGCGGCAGTGACGTTTGCCATCGGCCACAGCCCGCGGCCCACGCTCAAGCTGTCTGCGTCGGCATTCCCGCGCGGCGCTGCTGCCATTCGAACAGCGCCGGTCTGATGCCGAGAGCCAACGGAAGGCGTTGGCGAGCGCACCGTTGTCAGCAAGCGCAAGCACGCTTGGCTGCTGTGCAGCCGTGAGCGTGCTCCTGGCGTTATTTCCAACAGCCCACTGTGAGGTGACAGGCACCTCACACCAACGTGGAGCTTGCCAGGCTCAATCCGCCGACAGCGATCCCAGCGTGAAGCCGGACACGGCATTGAGCTTGCCGCGCCAGAGCACGCCACGGTTGCTGGGCAGGGGCTGGCCGCCGGGCGAGAAGCAACGCGAGTCGATCAGGTGGAGGAACTGCGGCGGCGTGCTGCTCTGCTCGGCATCTTCTTCGGTGTCGTAGATGCTGGCGTGGCTGGCAAACGCACGGCGGATATCCTCTTTTTCCTCGGCATCGCCGGGATAGGCGGCAGAGAATTCCTGCGCAAATGCCTCGAAGTACTGCTTCCCGCTGACCAGCTGGCCCGACACGATGATGCCTTCGACAAACAGCGTGATGCCGAACTGCACGTTCGAGGTGTTGACGGTGGCGACCAACTTCTGCAGATACCAATCCACGCTCTGGCCGTCGAACGCCAGCTTGACGTCCTCCAGGTTCGGTTGATTGTCGTCTTGCTCTGTCATGTGGCTCTCCTTAGTGGAAGGGTTGATGCGTGTCGAATAAGCGCGGCGACATCCCTCTTCATCGCCCCGCATGCCCAAAAAAGCAAGCGCGTCCTGTGCAGCGATCGGCGCGGCTGGGTCCGCCATCATCGCCTTGGAGAGCATGCCCGGAGTCTATGCCATGTTCCGCCCTGGCTGGAGTCCTGATCGCTAGCGCTCGCCTCTGCCAGCGTGCAAGCCGCCGCTCCGGCGCGATGGCGCAGCTGGCTACCGGCAACGTCCACCCCTCACCGAGGCAGATGCAGGAAGCGCCGACAAGCCCCGACCATCACCACCCGGCCGCCGCACCATCGGAGCGCGGATCGCTTGCCCCGCTGAGCACGCCGTTCACTTCGCGCACCAGCGCGCCTGCGTGTCCCATCACCGAGGTGTAGGCGGGCAATAGCTCCACTGCATGCCCGGCATCGCGCAATGCCTGCACCAGTGCCGGATCAAAGCGGTCTTCCAGCTTCAGTGACGTGCTGTCTTCGCCCCAGGTGCGGCCGAGCAGCCAGCGTGGTGCGGTGATGGCCTGTTGCAGCGGCATGCCGAAGCGCGCGTAGCGGGAGAAGATCGCGGCCTGGGTTTGTGGCTGGCCTTCGCCGCCCATGGTGCCGTAGGCCATGACGCGGCCGTCGTCGAAGGTGGCCAGGGCGGGGTTGAGGGTGTGGAAGGGTTTGCGGCCCGGGGCGAGCGCGTTCCAGCCGTCGGCGGCGAGGCGGAAGCTGCAGCCACGGTTCTGCCAAGTGATGCCGGTGCGCGGCAGCACCAGGCCGGAGCCGAATTCGAAATAGGTGGACTGGATGCAGCTGACCGCGCGGCCGTGCGCGTCGATGGCGCCGAACCAGACGGTGTCGCCGGCCTGCGAGGGCTGCGGCCAGGGCAGTGCGCTGCGCATGTCGATGCGGGCGGCGAGCGCGTTGAGTGCGGCGCTGTCGTCGAGTAGCGCCTGTGCGTCCAGCGTCATCCAGGCGGGGTCGCCGAGGTGCGCGTCGCGAATCAGGAAGGCCTGTTTGGTGGCTTCGATCAGGCCGTGCAGGTGCGCATAGCTGTCGGCGTGTTCGGCCTGCAGGCGATCGAACAAGGCAAGGATCAGCAGCGAAGCGAGGCCTTGCGTGGGCGGCGCGTGGTTGTAGAGGCGTGCGCCGTGGATGGCGACCGAGAGCGGTACGCTGGGCTCGGCGCGATGACTTGCGAAATCGTGCGCGCGCAGCGGGCTGCCGAGCGCCTGCAGGTCGGCGGCGATGTCCTCGGCCAATGCGCCGCGATAGAAACTGTCCAGGCCCTGGTCGGCCAGCCGCTGCAGGGTGTGTGCGAGTTGCGGTTGTTGCAGCATTGCGCCTTCGTGCAGCGGCGCGCCGTGCGGTTCGAAGATGCTGGCGTAGGCACCGGGTTGCACGCGCAGTTCGGCACTCTTGCTGGCGGCGATGTGCGCGCCGCCCAGCGTGACCGGCACGCCGGCACTGGCGTGGTGGATGGCGTCCTGCAACAGGCGCTGCAGCGACAGGCCGCCGCCCGCCTGCTGCAGGGCGAGCGCCCAGCCGGCGACGGTGCCGGCGACGGTATTGGCCGCGCCCGGGCCGCGCCACGGAATGCTGGCGTGGCCGCGATAGAAGTCCAGGGTCGCAGCCTGTGCAGCACGGCCGCAGGCGTCGATGGCGTGCACGCGGCCGTCGGGGTCGTGGATCAGCCAGAAGCCGTCGCCACCGATGCCGGTCATGTGCGGGTAGACCACGGCCAGGCAGGCGGCGGTGGCGACGGCCGCTTCGATGGCGTTGCCGCCGTCGCGCAGCACATCGCGCCCGGCCTGCGCGGCAAGGTGATGCGGGGCCACGACCATGCCGCGGCGTGCGCGCAAGGTATGCAGCATCAGCGTGTCTCCGCTGGCGGGCTGAAGGCGAGCAGGCCGTCGCGTTCGAGGTGCGCGGCGAGCGCGAACAGGCGGTCTTCGCGGCCGGGTGCGGCAATCAGCTGCACGCCCAGCGGCAGGCGACCGGGGCGCGGCAACGGCGCGGCCAGCACCGGGCACGCGGCCAGGCCGAGCGGCTGGGTGAAGATGCCCAGGTTGGCGCGTGCGGACACCGGCAGGCCGTCGATCTGGATGTTGTCCTGGTCGATGCGCGGTGCCACGCAGGGTGTGGCCGGCGCGATCAATACATCCACCGTGTCCCAGAGGCGCTGCATGGCCGCGCCAAACCACTGCGCGAAGCGGTGTGCATCGGCCACCGCGCTGGCGGGCAGTTGCAGGCCGGCGAGCAGGCGGTCGCGGGTGGCCGGGTCGAATTGCTCGGCGTGCGTGCCCAGGCCGGCGCGATGGCGGTGGCCGCCCTCGGCGGCGGTGAGCACGAAGGCGGCGGCGCGGGCGCGCTCTGCGTCGGGGAGTTCGATCAGGGCGGTGCTATTGCAGGCGGCGAGCAGTGCGCCCAGGCCGGCGTCCAGCGCGGGATCCAGGTTGCGCTGGAACCAGCCGGCCAGGCGGGCGATGCGCAAGTTGCCGGCAGTGCAGTGGGCCAGTGGCTGCCCCAGCATCACTTCGTAGACGCGGCGCAGGTCGGCGATGGAGGTGGCGAACGGGCCCACCACATCCAGCGCATCGACGAAGCCGAACACGCCCTCCAGCGGCAGCGTGCCGTGCGTGGGGCGCAGGCCGTACACGCCGCACAGCGCGGCCGGCACGCGGATGGAGCCATTGGTGTCCGAGCCCAGCGCGAACGGCACCAGCCCGGCGGCGACCGCGGCGGCCGAGCCGCCCGACGAGCCACCGGCCAGATGGCGATGATCGTGCGGGTTGGCGGTGGTGCCGTAGTGCGCGTTGACGGTGGCAAAGCCGTAGGCGAACTCGTCCATGTTGGCGGTGCCGACCAGTAACGCGCCGGCATCGCTCAGCCGTTGCACCACGGCCGCATCGCGGCTGGCGGGCGCGCACTGCGCGCGCATGACGGCGCCAGCGGTGGTGACCTGGCCGGCGACGTCGAACAGATCCTTGACCACGAACGGCACGCCGGCCAGCGCACCGCCGTCGCTGCCGCCGGCCAGCGCGGCCTGCACGCGCGCGGCATCGGCGGCGGCGCGTGCGGGCAGCAGGCGGGTGATCGCGCGCAGGCTGTCGTTGGCCTGGTTGATGCGCGCCAGCGTCTGGGTGGCAAGGCGTGCAGCCAGGGTGGGCTGGCTGCGGGTGGTGCTGACGATGGAGCCGATCAGCCCGCGCGGCGTGGTGGTGTCCGGCGCTGCGGGGCGAGGCGCGTTGAAGCTGGCGAGCAGCTGCGCGTGGCCACGCAGCACCTCGGTATTGCGATCGATGCCGGCCTGCCACTGCGCTGGAAGTTGCATGGGGTCACCTGGTCGAGGGCTGGGAGTCGGGATTTGGGAGTCGGGAGTCGATGTCGCGGCCTGCAGGTGGTGCGAATGCGCCGCTGCTGAACCGGCTGGTGGGCTGCGGCGGATGGTGCAGGATGCACAGATGCGTCAAGTGAGCTGCGGTTGCTGCCACGACCAAGGTGGATGACAGGCGCGGCGTTTCAGCATTGCCAGTCAATCGCCACGGCTCGGGGGCGCAGCTTCATCCGTCCCTGGGGCTTTTTCTCCCGGTGAGAGAAGGGGTAGCGGCAAGCCGACTGCCGGTGGTTGCGGCGCAGTGAGGCGCTCTACCAGGAGTTGTTCGAACGCCTGGACATCCACCGCGTGCACCACCGTCTGCGCCTGCTCGCCCAGCCCCGGTTGATACCCAGGTGCCCACGACAGGATGTCGCCGTAGCCCGCATCGAAGGCGGTGTTGGTATCGACATAGAGCGTTTCGGTTCGTGTCGCCAGCTCCGGGCGCAGCCATACCGCGGTGGCCAGCTCGTCCCACATCGGAAAGCCCGGTTCGCGGCGCCGCAATGCGTGGCCGATGCTGGTCTCGGCAGCGCTCATGCGCGCAAGCAGGTCGGGGGTGAGTTCGGTCGCGGTCGATGGGTCCACCGGCACCATGGTGATCCTGCGCCAGGGCGCGCGCATGACGATGCTGGCCGCCTCCGGATCCCAGCGGATATTGAATTCGCGGCGTGGCGAGTTGACGAACTCGCGTGCGAACTGCTGCGCGCTGATGCTGTTGCGTTGCTGCCGCGGGTTGAGGCTGCCGCCCATGTAGACCAGTTCGCGCGCCAGCGTGGCGAAGGCCGGATCCAGCGATTGCGCGAGTGCCAGGTTGGTCAACGGGCCTGTGGCAATGATGCTCACCTCGCCCGGATACTGGCGCACCATGCGCAGCATGAACAACGCGGCTGGCTCCTCACGCGCGCGCACCACGCTGGGATTGCCCAGTGCGAGCTCGGGCACCACGTCGTGGGCGTGATAGCGCGGCGCGCTCTGCACGGTGTCGCCGTCCACCCAGTGCCTGGTCCATGCCCCTTTCCAGACCAGCTTGCCGTAGAGCGCTTCCCAGCGCTCGGTGGCCAGTTCGCTGTTGAGCAGCGGATGCACCGGGCCGGGCAGCACGGGGATGTCTGGATGGCCAGCCAGTTCCAGCAGGCGGCAGGTATGCGCCAGCACCTCGTCGCGCCAGATGTTGCCGCTGACCGCGCTGATGCCCAGCACCTCGACCTCGGGCGACTGCAACAGCAACAGCTGCGCAGGCGTGAAGCCATCGATGTCGTCTTCGAGAATGACGCGGCGTTTGGAGGAGGGGGTGTGCGGGTGAGTCATTGCGTTTTTGTCGTGGAAGGTGGGATGCATTGCAGCGGCGATGGATCGGAAGGCGCGTTGGCAGGAGCGTGCCTGCGCGCGACGCGGCGTTACTGGGAAAGCCCGTTCGCGCTCGGGCGCGCTCCTACATGCAACAGCGTGCGCTCGTACTGGGCCAGGTCGGTTTCCAGCTGCCATTGCAGCCGTGCCTTCTCGCTGCCCTGGCGGAATGCTCGACAGGCAGCATCATCGGTGTCGCGCTGCAACGCGGTGGCGCAGGCCTGCGCAGCGTTACCGTCGGCATCCCACAGGCTGGCGCCCGGCAGGAAGCTGTAGGTCAGGCCGTTGCGGGCCAGCTGCTTGAGCGTGGGGTAATCGATGCCTTGTTCCTGCATCGCACGTTGATATTCATGGGTCATGTCCGCGCGGGAGACGCCGGCATCATCGGTGGACAGCACCACCGGCACACCGGCGCGCAGATACATCGCCAGCGGATGCGCGGCGCCTTTGACGCCAAGGATCACATCGTTGCTGGTGAGGTTGATCTCTACCGCAACCTGTTGGTCGCGCATGCGCTGCAGCAGTCCATCGACGTCGTCTTCGTAGGGCAGGTCCACGCCGTGCCCGATGCGGCGTGCACCGACATCCACCGCCTGGCGGATGTGCGAGCGCAGTTGCGCCGGCGGCACCAGGCCCAGTGCCAGCTCGCCGGCATGCAGGGACAGCGGCACGTCGGGATAGCGCGTGGCGAAGAAGCGGAACATCGCCATGTGGCGGGTGTAATCGGCCAGCGCCACCGGGTTGTCTTCGGGCGCGACGATGTTCAACGCCACCGCGCGGCTGCCACCGGCGGCGATCAGCGCGTGCGCCAGCGCCATCTGTCCGAACACCATCGGCTGCGGCAACACGCGCAGCACATAAGGCACGTAGCGGTACGTCACCTGGCAGCCGGGACGCGCAGTGGGCTGGTCGCAGTGCAGCACACGGCGCACCTGCGCGTCGGTGTCGGCAAGCGCGCCTTGTGCGGCCTGCACCAGCGGCGGCAAGGCATCCTGCAGGGCGCGCAGGTTGGCCGCGTCGTCGTCGCCCTTCCATGGCAACGCCTGCATCCGTTTTGCCGCCTGGTCCATCTGTGGCGGGTTGGCGATGATTTCCACATACGGCACGCGGTCGCGCGCGGCCTGTTCCAGCACCGCGGCCACGGTGTCGGCAACGCGCATGCGCACCACCGCGTCGAACTTGCCGAAGGTGCTGAAGAACTGGTCGTGTCCGGTGGGCTGCGACGGGCTGGGCAGGAACTTGCGCATCGACAGGGCATCCACCAGCTGGCCATACAGCGCGGCATTGCGCGTGGCCAGGTCGCGTGCGGGCTCCTGACCCTTGGCGCACGGCGGCGCACGCAGGCTCAGCTCGTCCAGTTGCACGCAGGCGCCATCGTCGCTGGCCCACTGCAGGTAGTCCTCGGCATACACCGAGCCGGACAGATGATTGTGCAGGTCGCCGCCCTTGGGCATCGCCTGCAGCCAGGCACGCAGTTGTGCAGGGTGATCGGCGGCGGTGCGCAACAGCTGCGCCACCTGCTGCTCGCGTTGCTGTGCAGGCGAGGCTTGGTTGCGTGCCTGCGCGGCGGTGGGCAACAGGACGCATAACGCCAAAAGCAGGCTGCGATGAACGATGGACATGCGTTGGAGAACTCGGAAAGAAAAAACAATGGCGCAATCACGCCGCCGGTAGACGCAAAGCATGCCTTGCAGCGCGGTGGACGGCCAGCGGTTGAGGTGGTTTAGGTCGGCACGGGAGATCACGCCGGCCGCACGTTGCACGGGTGAGGCTGCAAGACACCTCCGCGTTGCATGACGTAACGCGTGAGCAGCTGCGCATGTCGCCCGCCAGATGCGGAGCCTGGCTTCCAGCGCTGCGGCTTGCGGACGCACTGCATTGCATGCTGCGCGTCCGCACAGTTGGCGTGACACGCACAGGGGCATTGCAAACAATCGCGTTGCGTGGATGGAGCGCTCTCCGACGTCGGGCACACGATACGCGCGGGAGCCTGCGCGGTGCGCACTGCATCGCTGTCCCGGACGGACACAGTGCCCTTGCGATGCTGGGCAGCGTGTCGGGCCCATCGGCATCGCGGGTTGTCATGCGCCGTGGTCGCCGGCTGCATCGGTCAGTGCAGTCGTCACGCGTGCACAGCCGTGGTGGCAATGTCACTGCTTAGGCAGTCACGACAGACAGGCACCTTCAAAGATCCAGCACCAGCCGCGGCGAGCGGCTACGCGAACAGCACAGCGTGATCTGCCGGTTCTGTGCGTGCTCGCTGTCGCTGAGCACACTGTCGCGGTGATCGGGCGTTCCGGCAATCACGCCGGTCAGGCAGGCGCCACACATGCCTTGCTCGCAGGACAGCGGTACCTCGATGCCGGCATCCAGCAGGGCGCTGGCGATGCTGCAGTCGGCCGGCACCTGCACCACGCGGCCGCTGGCGGCCAGTTCCACTTCGAAGGCGCTGTCGGCATCGTGGGCCAGGCCGGGTGCGGCGGCGAAGTGTTCGCGGTGCAGTTGCTCGGACGTCCAGCCGTGTGCCTTGGCGAGCGCCGTGAAATGGTCCATGAAGGCGGCCGGCCCGCACAGGTACAGCTGGTCGCGCGCACGTGCCTGTGCCAGTTCGTCGGGCACATGCACGCGCGGGCTTTCGCCGCCGTCGCTCAGATGCACCTGCACCTGGCCATGCGTGAAGCCCTGCTGCAGCCGCTGCCCGAACGCCACATTGGCGTGCCGGCGCGCGTAGTAATGCAGCACGAAGGGCTCGCCACGCGCTTCCAGCGCTTCGGCCATCGACAGCAGCGGGGTGATGCCGATGCCGGCGGCCAGCAGGACGTGGCGCTCTCCCGGATGCAGGGGAAACAGGTTGCGCGGTGTGGAGATGCGCAGACGATCGCCGGTGCTCAGCTGCTCGCACAGATGCCGCGAGCCACCGCGCGAAGCGTCGGCCAGCTTCACGCACAGCACATAGTGGTCGCGCACATGCGGCGCGCTGGCGATCGAATACTGGCGGATCATGCCATCGGGCAGATGCAGGTCCACATGCGCGCCGGCCTCGAAGGCCGGCAATTGCGCGCCGACCGGCTCCAGCCGGATCGCGCGTTGGCGATGGCCCTGGTCGACGACCTCGGCAACGCGCACCTCGTGCAACTGCATGGCGTGCTCCTCGGCTTTCAGCGCAGGAAAAAGTCGCTATAGCCCTGGCTGCGCAGGCCACGGCGATAGGCGATGGAACTGCGGTCGGCCGGGATATGCACTTCCAGCAGCGGGTCCAGCGGCAGGTATTCGGGGCGCTGCGCCTCGACCATGGCGCGGTCTTCCTCGAACACGCGCAGGTTGAAGGCGTGCACGTCCTCCACCGGCAGATGGGTGTCGAAGTTGCGCGCAATCGGCACCAGCAGGCGCGTCTTGTGCTTGGACACCGGGCTGGCCGCGTTCATGATCACCAGCCGCTTGCCCGGCACCGGGAAGTGGATGGTGAGGGTGGCGGTGAACGGCAGGTGCACCTCGAAATGGCGTAGCCACTGGAAGTCGGGGTCCACGTCCGGCAGCGGCATGTCCACCGAATAATTGGCCACCGAGCTCAGATAGTCGGCATTGAAGCCGGTCGGCGTTTCGGTGGTGGTGTAGGCCGGCACCTCGCGCTTGTCCGGCTGGGCAAAGGTGGCGGTGTGCACGAAGGCGAAATGCGCCACGTCGATGAAGCCTTCCAGCTGGCGCGCGGCACTGCCGCCGATATCGAACGCCGGGCAGACGATCTGCTGGAAACCCTCCTCGTCCCAGCCCGGCATCGGCGGGATCTGCACCTCGGCCTCGCTGACGCCGGCCGGCTTGGCCAGGCAGACCCAGATCAGGCCATAGCGCTCGGCCACCGCATAGGTGTGCAGGCGCATCTTGGCCGGGATGTTCTGATTGGGACTGGCCGGGATGTGGTTGCAGCGCCCGCCCGCGCCGAAGCGCAGCCCGTGATAGGCGCAGACCACGCCGCCGCCATCGGCGGTGCCCATGCTCAGCGGCACGCCGCGGTGCGGGCAGACATCGCGCGCGGCCACCAGCTCCTGGCCCAGCCGGTACAGCACCAGCGGCTCGTCCAGCAGGGTGGCCTTGAATGGCGCCTCGCCCACCTCGCTGCTCAGCGCCACCGCGTGCCAGTGCTGGGCCAGGCGTTGCCAATCGGCGGCGGCGAAGGTGCAGTGCAGCGGCAGGGCGGGGACGGCGACATCCATGGGTCCAGTCTCTGGCGGAGGGCGGGAGCGGTGCCGGATTGACTCTAGGAAGCCGGGGGTGTGTTATCAAACATCGATTTTCAGCCAAGCCATTGCAAAAAATGCAACACCAACCGGGCCCCGCCGCATGCTGACCTTTTCCCGCTTCACCCGTTACTTCATCGAGGTGGCCCGCTGCGGCAGCATCCGCAAGGCCTCGGAGGTGCTGCACGTGTCGGCCTCGGCGATCGACCGGCAGATCCTCAAGGCCGAGGAAGAGCTGGGCGCGCAGCTGTTCGAGCGCCTGCCCGGGCGGCTGCGCCTGACCGCCGCCGGCGAGCTGCTGCTGGTGGACGTGCGCGGCTGGGAGAAGGCCTACGCCCGCACCCTGGAGCGCTTCGACGAGCTCAAGGGGCTGCGCCGCGGGCATGTGGAGATCGCCATGATCGACGCGCTCAGCGAGGGCGTGGTGCCAGCGGCGGTGGCGGCGCTGGTGCAGGAATATCCCGGCATCACCTTCAACCTGTCCACCGCGCGCAACCAGCGGGTGATGGAAATGGTGACCTCGGCCGATGTGGACATCGGCCTGCTGCTGGACCCGGTGAGCAGTGTGGACCTGGAAGTGCGCGCCTTTGCCGACATCCCGCTGGGCATCGCGATGCCGGTCGGCCACCCGCTCAGCACCCGCACCGAGCTGCAACTGAGCGAAACGCTGGAGCATCGCCTGCTGCTGCCGGCCGCGCCGTTGATCGTCGGCGAGCATGCCAAGGTGCTGTACCAGCGCCAGCACATCGACGTGAAGCGGCTGACCCACTGCAACGACGTGCGCACCTTGCGCGGGCTGGTGCGCGCCGGTGCCGGCGTGGGCCTGATGTCGTGGCTGGATGCCGCACCGGATGTGGCCGACGGCCGGCTGGCGTTCGTGCCGTTCCGCCGCCACCTGACCAAGCCGATGACACTGGCGCTGTGCGTGGCCCCGCAGCGGCAACTCTCGCGCTCGGCGCAACTGGCGATCCAGGCGCTGGCGGCGAAGATCGATGCGATGGTGGTGCCGGTGGTGGGGTGAGTGTGCTGCGCAAGCGGCCCTCACCCCTGCCCCTCTCCCGCAGGCGGGAGAGGGGAAAGGCCGTGCGTTCATGCAGGCCGATGGCATGCCGGTACTGCCACTCGCATGCAGGCACCGCCGATAACACGCAGCTGACGCCGTGTGTCTCCCTTCTCCCGCCCGCGGGAGAAGGTGCCCGCAGGGCGGATGAGGGCATACCGGTACTGCCACTCGCATGCAGGCACCGCCGATACACGCAGCTGACGCCGTGTGTCTCCCTTCTCCCGCCTGCGGGAGAAGGTGCCCGCAGGGCGGATGAGGGCATACAGGTACGGCCATTCGCATGCAGGCACCGCCGATAACACGCAGCTGACGCCGTGTGTCTCCCTTCTCCCGCCCGCGGGAGAAGGTGCCCGCAGGGCGGATGAGGGCATACAGGTACGGCCATTCGCATGCAGGTACGCCGATAACACGCAGCTGACGCCGTGTGTCTCCCTTCTCCCGCCTGCGGGGAAGGTGCCCGCAGGGCGGATGAGGGCAACGTCCACCCAGTACAATCACATCTGCTCTTTCAGGCGACACCGCAGCATGCAGTTGATCGATATCGGCGCCAACCTCACCCACGACTCCTTCGACCGCGACCGCGACGCAGTGCTGCAACGCGCACGCGAGGCAGGCGTTGCGCAACTGGTGATCACTGGCGCCAGCCGGGAACATTCGCCGCTGGCCTTGCAGCTGGCCCAGCAGCACCCCGGATTCCTCTATGCCACCGCCGGTGTGCACCCGCACCACGCAGTGGAATTCACCGCCGAATGCGAGGCCGAAATGCGCACGCTGCAGGCGCATCCGCAGGTGGTGGCGGTGGGCGAATGCGGGCTGGATTATTTTCGCGATTTCGCCCCGCGCCCGGCGCAGCACAAGGCCTTCGAGCGCCAGCTGCAATTGGCCGCCGACAACGGCAAGCCGCTGTTCCTGCACCAGCGCGAGGCGCACGACGATTTCCTGTCGATCATGCGCAGCTTCGATGGCCGCTTGGGCCCGGCCGTGGTGCATTGCTTCACCGGCACCCGCGAAGAACTGTTCGACTACCTGGACCGCGATTACTACATCGGCATCACCGGCTGGCTGTGCGACGAGCGGCGCGGTGCGCATCTGCGCGAGCTGGTGCGCAATATCCCGGCCAACCGGTTGATGATCGAAACCGATGCGCCCTACCTGCTGCCGCGCACGCTCAAGCCGATGCCCAAGGACCGCCGCAACGAGCCAAGGTTCCTGTCGCATATCGTCGAAGAACTCGCGCGCGATCGTGGCGAGGACGTGGCGCTGACCGCGGCCAACAGCACGGCGGCCGCGCGGGCATTTTTCCGTCTGCCTGCGCCTGCAGCCGCGGCATGAGGTGCGCGGCGTGGGCAATCACGCCGCCAGCAACTCCCAGCCCTGCGCATCGCGCAGGCGCAGCCCCGGTTGCGGTGCATCCACGCTGACCCGCACACCGCTGGCCCATGGCAGCTGCCGCTGCTGTGGAAACCAGCGGCGTGCCTGATCGACGACGATCAACAAGCCATCATCGTCGCCCAGCGCGGCAAAACCCTCGACCGCCGGCGCAAATGGCCGCACGCCGAAGTGATGGGCGACGCTGCTGGTCACCACCGCGACATCGTTGCTGGGCAGCCCGATCTCGCTCAGGCACAGCAGTTCTTCGCCGTGGAACGCGCCGTCGCCGGTGACCACGTCCTGCACGGCCTGGCGCGCGATCAACTCCAGCACCGCGCCATCGGGGCCGGCGAAATACACCGAGTGCGATTGCCATACGCCATCCAGTCGAAACTCCCGGCGGCCGTGCGGATCGGCAAGCAGGTTGCTACGCGCGCCGATCCACTGCGCAGCGGCGTCGAAGCGCGAGGGCGCCACGTTGAACGCCAGATGCACACTGCCCACCGGCTGCTGCGCCTGCACACATTCCAGCGTGCTCCAGCCGATGCGAACGCTGTTGCCGTGTTGCGGCAGCTGCAGCACGTCGCGATAGAAGCGCAGGCTGAGGTCGGGGTCGAGGCAGGGCAGCAACAGGTGACGAAGATGCATGGCAGGCGCAGGTGGTGGAAGAAGCGGGCATTGAACGACCTCAATCGCGGTTGAGGTCAAGCCATGTGTTCGAATTCTGTAGAGCATCTGCCAGCGATAGCGAGGCGCGTGATGTCTGTGGCAGAGGCTTCAGTCGCGATGATGTCTGCAGGCCAGCCGCATCGTGCGCATGCGCACTTCTACAAGATCAGCGGTCGCTTGTGTGGCTGACAGGGTGTGTTAGTCAGATGTCGGCTCAAAAAAGCCAGCGCTAGAGCCGGTGGTGAGGAACGCGACCCAGCAACCTAAGCCTGCCTGCGGGTAGGAGCGCACTCGTGCGCGAGGGCGTTACCGGGACAGCCACATCGCGCCCAGGTGCGCTCCTACAGCAGCCGCGGTGCGTTCGCTGTTATTGGCGCAACGCAACCTCGCTTAAAGCACTTCCGCCAGTGCCCACAGATGCCGCACCAGCGGCGCGGTGTCCAGGGCGCCCGGCGAGACCGCCAGCGCGAGCCGCGCCAGCGGCATCTGGCCTTCGATCTCCAGATAGCGCACGCCGGGCAGCTGCAGCTGCGCGGTGGAGGCGGGCACCACCGACACGCCCAGTTCGGCGGCGACCAGATTGACGATGGACGACATCTGCGGCGCTTCCTGGGTGATGCGCAGGGTCACGCCGGATTGCCGGCAGGCGGCGAGGATCTCGTCGTACAGGCTGGAACCGAAGCTGCGCGGGAACAGGATGAACGGCTCGCCCGCCAGCGCCGCCAACGGCGCGCTGTTGCGGGCGGCCAGGCGATGCGCGGTGGGCACGGCGATCTTCATCGGCTCGTCGGCAAAGCGCAGCAGTTGCAGGTCGGGCGGCGTGCTCAGGCCGTAGCGCACGAAGGCCGCGTCCAGGCGGCCTTCGGCCAGGGCCACCAGCAGTCCGGCGGTATTGGTTTCTTCCAGCAACAGCTCCACCCGCGGCCATTGCCGGCGAAAGTCGCGGATCAAATGCGGCACCACCGGATTGAAGGCGGCCGAGGCGGTGAAGCCCAGGCGCAGCCGGCCGGATTCGCCACGCGCCACCCGCCGCGCGGTTTCTGCGGCGCGCTCCACGTCGGCGAGCACGCGGCGCACCTCGACCAGGAAGGCCTCGCCGGCCGGAGTCAGCTCGGCGCCGCTGTGGGTGCGCCGGAACAGCGGCGTGCCCAGATCGCGCTCCAGCGCCTGGATCTGCTGGCTCAACGGCGGCTGGCCGATCCCCACCCGCGTTGCGGCCCGGGTGAAGTTGCCCTCTTCGGCGACGGCCAGGAAATAGCGCAAGTGGCGAAGTTCCATGCTATCTGTCCTGCATATGGCAACTGCCAGCATCATATATTGGACAGGGGGTCGTAGCGGGCGAATACTCGCCGTCCCTGTCTCGATGCTGCGCCCGTGTCCTCTCCTGATCGCCACGCCGGCAGCTCGCCGGGCACGCACGTCGGCCTTGCCGACGCGCCCGCCAGCGGCCGCATCCGGCTGGCCTTGTTCCTGGCCGGCTTTGCCACCTTCTCGCTGCTGTACAGCGTGCAGCCGGTGCTGCCCGAGTTTGCGCGCGCCTTCGGCGTGGACGCGGCCACCGCCTCGCTGCCGCTGTCGCTGGCCACCGGCGCGCTGGCCCTGGCGATCTTCTGCGCCGGCGCGGTGTCAGAGAACCTGGGCCGGCGCGGGCTGATGTTCGTGTCGATCGCGCTGGCCGCACTGCTCAACCTGCTCGCCGCGTTCCTGCCGCACTGGGGCACGTTGGTGCTGGTGCGTACCTTGTCCGGTATCGCGCTGGGCGGGGTGCCGGCGGTGGCGATGGTGTATCTGGGCGAAGAGCTGCCGGCCAACAAGATGGGCGCCGCCACCGGCCTGTATGTGGCCGGCAATGCCTTTGGCGGCATGAGCGGACGCATCGTGATGAGCGTGCTGACCGATCACTACGACTGGCGCACTGCACTGGCGATGTTGAGCGTGTTCGACCTGCTGTGCGCGCTGGCATTCTTTTGGTTGCTGCCGCCGTCGCGCAACTTCGTGCGCCGGCACGGCATCAATCTGCGCTTCCATCTGCGCGCCTGGGCCGGGCATCTGCGCGACCGCAACCTGCCGTTCCTGTTCGCGCTGCCGTTCCTGCTGATGGGCGTGTTCGTGTGCCTCTACAACTACGCCGGCTTCCGGCTGGGCGGGCCGGAATTCGGCCTGAGCCAGAGCCAGATCGGCATGATCTTCAGCGCCTATGTGTTCGGCATCGTCAGTTCGTCGGTGGCCGGCGCGGCGTCGGATCGTTTCGGGCGCGGCCCGGTGGTCAGCACCGGTATCGTGCTGTGCGTGCTCGGCGTGGCACTGACCCTGGCGCATGTGCTGGCGCTGGTGGTGGCCGGCATCGTGCTGCTGACGATCGGCTTCTTCATTGCGCATTCGGCCGCCAGCGCGTGGGTGAGCCGGCTCGGCGGTGCGCACCGCAGCCATGCCGCATCGCTGTATCTGCTGGCGTACTACGCCGGCTCCAGCGTGATCGGCGCGCTCGGCGGCTGGTTCTGGCAGCACGGTGGCTGGGGCGCCCTGGTCGGCATGTGCCTGACCTTGCTGGCGCTCGCCTTCGCGGCGGCCTACGTGCTGCGCCAGCGCGCCGACGACGCGCGGCCGTACGGGCGCTTTGCGCCGCATCCCGCACGCGGCGAGTGATGCGGAGCGACCGGCACGTGCATCCGGAAGTGACCGTGGCCGATCTGGACGCCAGCTGCGCGTTGCATGGGCGTGCCCGGCATGCGGGTGGTTGGCCTGGCGGAATCGGGAATCGGGAATCGGGAATCGTAAAAGCTGGCGCGCGCGGTTGCCGGTGGCAGCGCTTGTCAATCGGGATCTGCTGCGCTTTGTCCAACAGCTCAACAAGGTCCATTGACGCCGCGTGACGGCAGGACCGAGCCGCAGGGCCCGCTGCGCCGTCCTGCCGACAGGCGCGCAACGAGCGGTGCCGGCGCGCAGGTCGGCACGCCGTTGGCGGCAGCCGATGTCGCCAACGGCGGTCATGCGGTGGGCGATCTACCGGCAGGTGCAGATCCGGTGGCCGGGTCGTACTGCGGATGGCTGGGATCCATGCTGCGCGGCCGCGTGGATGTTTCTGGTTGCAGCGCGCTTTCGCGCCAGGCGCGCACCAGCAGGTCGCGCAGCATCGCCGCGCCATCGCCGGCAGTGCGATAGACCATCGCGCGGCCGTCGCTGCTGGAGGCATCGTCGAACGCGCCGGCCTTTTCCAGGCGATAGACCTGCTCGACACGGCCGGTGCCCACGTCGAGAAAGTCCAGGATCTGCTCGAACACATCGCCCTGCTGATGCGCCAGGGCCGGCATGCGGCTCAACAGGTCCTGCGGGGTCAGCGCAATCTTGTCCACGTAATCGCTCTCGAACTTGCCGTGCACCTTCGGGTCGGTGCTGTAGCCGTTCGGGTTCGGCCCCTGCCAGCCGTCGTGGTGGATGCTGTCGTGCTGCGGCTGTGCGCCATCGCCGATGTAGTGCGCGAACCAGCTGACATAGAACGCGCAGGTGCGTTCGAGCTCGCGGGTGTCCTGGCCCTTGGCACGCAGCGTGCGCAGTTGCCGCATGGTTGCCACGATGCGTTGGTAGCCTTCGGTGGCCGCGTACGGCAAGGTGCCGGCCCAGCGTACGTTCATGCGCTGCGCCCGTTGCGGGTCGCTGCTGGCGATGCGCCGCTGTTCGTCATACAGCGCCAGCACGAAGGCATAACGCGAGCGCGGCGGGTGTTGCATGAAGGCGAACTGCTCGCGGAACCAGCCGTGGTTGGGGTCTTCTTCGATCTTGAGGAATGGCTCGCTCTCGCTGCGCCAGCCATCCGGAAGCGTGGCGCCGTCGGCAATCACCTGCGCGTATTGTTTGAGGAAGACCGGGCCGTCGTCGGGCAGTGCCTGCACGGCGGCGCTGTCGATGGCCGCGTGCGCACGGTGGCCCCAGGCGGCGGCATTACCGGAACAGGTCGCTGCCGCAAACAGCAGCGCACAGGCAAGAGGGGAAGGTGTCATGGCAGTCCTTGTGGCCTGCAGCGCGTACGCCACGCTGCAGGCGATGGATCGGGAAGTGGAGCGCTGGTAGCGAGGCTGCGACACCCCGGACGTCGGTGCACTCAGAAGTGGTAAGTCACCACCAGCCGCGAGTTGTGCTCGTAGATCGGCCGGCCGTAGATCGGTTCGCGCGTGCCCTGGCCGGAGATGGTGTCGGTGCGCGGGTTGCCTTCGGTCAGCGCAAAGGTGTTGGTCAGGTTGTCGACCGACAGCTGCACATCCCACGGCCCGTTGCGCACCAGGATGTTGGCCGCCAGGGTGTCGTAGGCGGCCAGCTCGGTGGTGTTTTCCAGGTCGGCGTAGCGCTTGCCGACGTAGGCGTAGCGCAACGAGGTTTCCCAGTCGAACGCACCGGTGGTGAAGTACAGCGTCGGGCCCGCATTGCCGTACAGCTTTGGCTGGCGGTTGGGCATGTTGCCGTCCACATCGACCACCGCCACCGCGCCATTGGCCACCACCTCGGTGAGGTCGGAGACCTTGGTGTCGTTGTAGGTCAGGTTGGCATCCAAACGCAGCCACTGCGCCGGCGTCCACACCGCTGCCAGTTCGATGCCGGGGTTGGTGACGCTGCCGCGGTAGTCCTTGGATTCGGCCGCGCCGGTCTGCGGGTTCACCGCGCTGGTGCCGATGTTGTATGGGTCGTACTTGGTGTAGAAGGCGGTGGCGAACACGTCCAGGGTGTCGAAGTTGAGCTTGGTGCCGAGCTCGAACTGGTCGGCGGTGGGGATGTTGACGTTGCCTTCGTTGGCGCCCTCGCTGGGCGCGCGGTGCGCACGCGAGGCGCGGCCATAGATGCCGACCGTCGGGTTGATGTCGTAGTTGAAACCCGCGGTCCAGTTGGTCACGCCCACGTCCAGCGCGGTGTGCGCGCGGGCCCCGGTGAACAGGCGCGCGGCATCGTCGGCCAGGGTGTCGGCCATGCCCAGGTTGCCGGTGCTGCGCAGCATGCTCCAGGCGCGGTAGCGGTAG
Source organism: Xanthomonas euroxanthea (assembly GCF_903989455.1). Taxonomy (NCBI): domain Bacteria; kingdom Pseudomonadati; phylum Pseudomonadota; class Gammaproteobacteria; order Lysobacterales; family Lysobacteraceae; genus Xanthomonas; species Xanthomonas euroxanthea. Next base: position 383,912 of record NZ_LR861803.1, read on the forward strand.
CGCTCGTGACGCACGCCGCCTTCCAGGCGCAGCTTGTCGGTCACCTGCCAGGTGTCGGCGATGTAGGGCGCCAGCATGCTGGTGTAGGCCTTGCCCTGGGTGCGGTCGGCGCCATAGATCACCACGCCGTCCTTGGTCACGCCGCCGACCACGTTGCCGGCCGCGTCGTAGCCGAGCAGGTCGATCGTGCGCGGGTTCTGCCGCATCTCCAACAGATAGCTCTGGTAACGCGAATTGTAGGAGCGCGCGTAGTAGGCGCCGTACACGCCCAACGTGATGTCGTGGGTGTCACCGCCCCAGTCGAAGCGGCGATGCAGGCGCAGGTCGTCGGCAAACGAATCGGCACGCACGTTCATGGCGCGGTACTGGCCCTGGATCACCAGGCCGTCGGTGCTGGCCGGATCGAAGCGGCTGCCATCGTCGGTGTAGACGTAGCCCAGCGATCTCAGGCCGGGAAACGCGGCGCTGGCGGCAGCGCGGCGGCTGTTGGCATACACGCTGGCGTCCTGCGGCGCATTGCTGGAATACAGCGCGTCGAAGGTCATGTCCAGGCGATTGACGATGGCCTTGTTGGACAGGCTCCAGCCATTGTCGAAGGCCAGGTCCAGGTTCGCGCCCAGATGGTTGAATTTCATGTGGCGGCCATCGGACAGGTCGCGCAATTCGCGCTGCGGCGCGCCGTTGGCATCGCTGGACACGATGCTGGCGCGCTTCAGTTGCGCGGTGCTCAAGGTGCCGGTGAAGCGGTCGATCAACGGGGCCAGCGAGCGCGAGGTGTCGCGCGGGTCGTACAGCGGGATCGGCATGTAGAACGCATTCTTGTCGTCCAGATGCTTGGCAGTGAAGGTGATCTTGCCGTGGTCCAGCGTGTGCGTGAGGTTCATGCGGAACTGCCCGCCCTCGTCGGCCGGAAAGTCCACGTCGCGGTAGCCGTCGTTGCGCCGCACGAAGCCGCCGGCAGCCAGGTACCAGCCGTCGGCAAGCTTGCCCGACCAGTAGCCATCGAGCCGATACAGCCCGGTGTCGCCGACGGTGGTGCGCACTGCGCCTTCGGGGGTGTCGCCGCCCTGGCGGGTGACGAAGTTGACGATGGCCGCGGCATTGGAGGCGAAGATCGGCGAGGGCCCGCCGCGCACGGTCTCCACCGATTCGACCATCAGGTCCGGGCGCACCAGGCCTTCGGTCTTGTAGAAGTAGCCGTTGTTGTCCGGGTAGGGGCTGATGCCGTCTTCCTGGATCACCGCAAACGAGCCCTCGTCGGGAATGCCGCGGATGCGGTAGACGTTCTGCACTTCGCCGCCGGTGGATTCGGCATAGATGCCCGGCATCGAGCCGATCAGGCTGGCGAGGTTGAGCGGGGCCAGCTTGTCGATCTGCTCGGCGGTCAGCGCGGTGATCGCATACGAGGCGTCGAACTGGTTCTGGGCCTGGCCGGCGCCGGTGACGATCATCCGGTCCAGCGAGAAGATGCCGTCCTCGCCCTTGCGGGTGGCAGGCGTGGCGGGCGCGGCTTCCTGCGCGAGCGCGGGGGTGGCCAGGGTCAGTGCCAGCGCGACGACGAGCGGACGACGCGACACGGCACGACGCACTCCGGAGCGCGTCCGGGTGTGGGTGTAGGGCATGGCAGGGATGGGGGGTAGCGGGGGAGCTGCCCACTGTCGCTGTGCCATGTTTCCGCAGCGTTGCGTGTGCACCGGATCACGCTAACTGCGTGATCCGGCACCACGATTTGTGACGTGGCGCCTGTTTTCAAGCGGTTTCAACCGTACGTGGCAGACGGTGACGGCATCGAGCGCGGCCGGCATCGGCGATCAGCGCCCACCGGGGCGGAGCTGGACGAGGCGCTTCCTTGGAATCAGGCAGAAGGCCCCCAGACTATGTGCCATCCATCCGTGTGGACATTCGCATTCGTGAGCACCTCCCTGCCCCTGCCCGCACCGCGTAAAGCCCCGCAGCAAGCGCGCTCGCGCGCCACCGTGGAGGTCATTCGCCAGGCCAGCATCCAGGTGTTGGTGGCCGACGGCCTGCAGGGCTGCACCACCACGCGGGTGGCCGAGCGCGCCGGCGTGTCGGTCGGCAGCGTGTACCAGTACTACCCCAATCGTCAGGCGATGTTGATCGCGCTGCTGCAGTGGCATCTGCAGACGGTGATCGATGCGGTGGAGCTGGCCTGCGCGCAACAGCACGGGCGCACGCTTGCGCAGCAGTGCCAGGCGCTGGTGCGCGCCTTCGTGCAGGCCAAGCTGCAGCATGTGGAGGTGTCGCGCGCGCTGTACGCCATTGCCGAGCTGCATGGTGGCGCCATCCTGGGCGCGCAGGCGCGCCGGCGCTCGCAGCAGGCGTTCGCCGCCGCGCTCGCCACCGCCTCGGATGTGCGCTTCGACGATTGCCAGGCGGTGGCCGAGATCGGCATGGCGGCCATCACCGGGCCGTTGAAGAGCCTGCTCGAGGATGGCGCGCCGGCTGCGCGGATTGCGCCGCTTCAGGCGCAACTGGTGGTGCTGCTGCACAGTTACCTCATGGCCACCGGAGTTGCACGATGACGGCGTCACCGGTGCAAGACGGCAACGCGCTGCAGGACTTCATCGAGCGCCATCGGCGCCTGTTCGTGCTCACCGGCGCCGGTTGCAGCACCGATTCGGGCATTCCCGATTACCGCGATCTGCAAGGCGGCTGGAAGCGTCCGCAACCGGTGACGTTCCAGGCCTTCATGGGCGAGCTGTCCACGCGGCAGCGCTATTGGGCACGCAGTCTGGTCGGCTGGCCGCGCTTCGGGCTGGCGCAACCCAATGCCACCCATCACGCACTGGCCGCACTGGAAGCGCGCGGCCAGCTGGAACTGCTGCTGACGCAAAACGTGGATCGTTTGCATCAGGCCGCCGGCAGTCAGGCGGTGATCGATCTGCATGGCCGGCTCGATGTGGTGCGCTGCATGGGCTGCGAGCGGCGCATGCCCCGTACCGAATTCCAGCTGCTGCTCGAGCACGCTAATCCCGGCTGGGCCGACCTGGACGCGGCGCAGGCACCCGATGGCGATGCGGACCTGGACGATGTGGCCTTCGACAGTTTTGTGGTGCCGCCGTGCCCGGTGTGTGGCGGCGTGCTGAAGCCGGATGTGGTGTTCTTTGGCGAGAACGTGCCGCGCGAGCGTGTGGAGCGTGCGTTTGCGCATCTGCAGGCGGCCGATGCGGTGCTGGTGGTGGGCTCGTCGCTGATGGTGTATTCGGGCTTTCGTTTCGTGCAGACCGCTGCACGCAACGGCCTGCCGATCGCCGCGCTCAACTTCGGGCGCACCCGCGCGGACGAGCTGCTCAGCCTGAAGGTCGAACAGTCGTGCGCGCAGGCGCTGGCGTTCCTGCACACCCCGTTCGATCCGCTGCGTGCACGCAGCGTCAACGACGCCAGTGCGCGCTCGGCATGACGCAGTGATCCATCGCAGCGGTTGTGCCCACGCGCGTGGCGCAGTGCAATGGGCACCCCCGTGTCATCTGTGGATGTCCTCTTGAGCCAGTTGTTCTCTCCCATCCGCTTCGGTCCGCTTGCGCTCGCCAACCGGATCGTCATCGCCCCGATGTGCCAGTACTCCGCGCAGGACGGCCGCGCCAGCGACTGGCACCGCATCCATCTGGGCACCTTGTCGCAATCCGGTGCCGGCCTGCTGATCCTGGAAGCGGCCGCGGTGCAGCCGCAGGGGCGCATCTCCTATGCGGACCTTGGCCTGTACGACGATGCCACCGAGCAGGCGCTGGATGAGGTACTGCAATCGGTGCGGCGCTGGTCGCCGATGCCGATCGGCATCCAACTGGCACACGCCGGACGCAAGGCCTCCACCGATCTGCCGTGGAACGGCGGCGCGGCGATCGCGCCGGATCACGCGCATGGCTGGCAGACCGTGTCCGCATCGGCGCTGGCGTTCGGTGACGGCCAGCCGTTGCCGCAGGCATTGGACGATGCGGGCATCGATGCGGTGGTGCAGGCATTCGTCGATGCGGCGCAGCGCGCCGAACGCCTGGGTCTCGAGTTGATCGAGCTGCATGCCGCGCACGGGTATCTGATGCATCAGTTCCTGTCGCCGCTGAGCAACCAGCGCAGCGATGCCTATGGCGGTTCGCTGGAAAACCGCATGCGGCTGACGCTGCGCATCTTCGACGCGGTGCGCGCGGCGGTGTCGGACAAGATCGCCATCGGCGTGCGCATCTCGGCCACCGACTGGGTGGAGGGCGGCTGGGATGTCGAGCAGAGCATCGCCTTGTCCAAGGCGCTGGATGCGCGCGGTGCGCACTACATCCATGTCTCCAGCGGCGGACTGGATCCACGCCAGCAGATTCCGGTGCAGGCGGGCTACCAGATTCCGTTTGCGCAGCAGATCAAGGCGCAGGTCAAAACGCCGGTGATCGGTGTGGGCCTGATCACCGAGCCGGCGCAGGCCGAGGCGATCCTGCAGGACGGCCAGGCCGATGCGATCGCGCTGGCGCGCGGCATCCTGTACGACCCGCGCTGGCCGTGGCATGCGGCCGCTGCACTTGGTGCGTCGGTCACACCCGCGCCGCAATACCTGCGCTGCGAGCCGCGTGAGGCGCGTGGCGTGTTCGCCAGCTGATTAACGCGGGGAGTGGTAAAGAAGCAGAGCGGGCGGTGTCTGGATTGCCGCTCTTGACGCAAGATCGAATAAGGAAAACAGATGCCGATAGGATTTCTGGGCTTGGGCACGATGGGCCTGCCGATGGCGCACAACCTGCTGCGCGGAGGGTTCGAACTGAGTGTGTGGAACCGTTCGCCCGGGCGCGCGCAATCGCTGCGCGAAGCCGGCGCCACGGTGGTGGATGCACCGCGCGACGCCGCGCATGGCCCGCTGCTGTTTTCGATGCTGGCCGACGACAACGCGGTGCGCGCGACCCTGCTGGAGCATGGTGTGCTGGACGCGCTGCCGGCGGGCAGTGTGCACGTCAACATGGCCACCATCTCGGTGGCATTGGCGCACGAGTTGACCGCCCTGCATGCCGAGCGCGGCGTGGCCTACGTGGCCGCACCGGTGCTTGGCCGCGTCGATGTGGCCGAAGCCGGCAAGCTCAACATCCTGGCCGCCGGCGACGAGGCAGCGTTGGCGCGCGTGCAGCCGATGTTCGACGTGCTTGGTCAACGCACCTGGGAGATCGGCCGCACCCCCGAGCAGGCCAATGCGGTCAAGCTGGCGGCCAACTTCTGCCTTGCCAGCGCGATCGGCGCCATGGCCGAAGCCAGCGCGCTGGCACGCGGCCACGGCGTGGACGCCACCCAGTTCCTGGGCATGCTCACCAGCACCCTGTTCGCCGCACCCGCGTACCAGGGCTATGGCCGCCTGATCATGCAACGCGCCTATCTGCCGGCCGGCTTCACCGCCACCCTGGGGCGCAAGGACGTGGACCTGGCGATCCAGGCCGGCGCCGACAAGCAGGTGCCGATGCCGCTGGGCGAGTTGCTGCGCGCCGGCCTGGACGAGGCGATCGCCCATGGCGACGGCAACGCCGACTGGGCCGTGCTGGCAGAGGTATCGGCGCGGCGGGCAGGGCAGGCCTGATCGCCGCATCCGCAAGGCGGAGCTAGCCACGCTCTCGGCGAGGCGAGAAGGCACCGCTTGCGCGTCACTGGCGTGCGTGCCTTGAAGCGCCCGCGCTCCGGCACGGGCAGGGGGCGCGGAGCGGGGGTCAAGGTGAGGATACGAGGCCAACCCCATGTGCAGCAGATTTCGCCTACCGTCAGCGACATCTGCCGCCCACGCTCAGGCCGCGTCGCTTCGAAGCAGCACAGCCCATCTCTCACTCACCTAAACATGCAGCAGACCTTCTAAAATGCCGGCTCGTGACAGCCGCCGCTCCAGGGAGGATGCGATGCGACACCTGCATATCACGCTCGGTTCGACCGGGCGCACACCGCGCGCACTGCGCTGCGCCGGTGGTAGACGATGACCGCCGCACCGGTCGTCGACCAGGGCCCGGTGGGCCCGGACCATCCCGAGCATCCAGACCACTATCTGTTTGCGCAGATCCGCGAAGCGGTGGCCGTGCTCGATGCCGAGTTGGACAAACCCACCGACGAGGCCAGTGTGCGCATGGCCGCGCGCCTGCTGCCGCTGGCCAAGCAGCATGGCTTCGACCAGGTGGATTACGTGGTGCTCAGCCGACACGTCGGCGAGGTGGGCGAGAACGTGTTCCTGGTGCGTGGCGAACTGGCCGACCCTGCGCATCTGCGTGCGCACATCACCACTCAGGAAGCGATGGAGACCTCGGTGGAGGCATCGATGGCGCAACTGGACGACATCAACCGGCGACTGATGCTGCGCCTGCCGCCGCGCTGAGCCGCACGGGAAAGTTACGGGCGCAAGCACTGCGCCCGCAGCCGGGTGCATTGGCTATCATTGCGCCGATGCGCTCCGACTACATCCTTACCCTGTCCTGCCCCGACCGCACCGGCATCGTCTATCGCGTGACCGGGCTGCTGTTCGACCTGGCCTGCAACATCCTCGACGCACAGCAGTTCGGCGACGACGAGAGTGGCCGCTTCTTCCTGCGCGTGCACTTCGACAAACCGCCGGGCACCGAGATTGCCGGGCTGGAACGCCGCTTTGCGCAGCTTGCCGAGGAATTCCAGATGGACTGGCAGCTGCACGATGCGCGCCGTCGCGCGCGGCTGCTGGTGCTGGTGAGCAAGCAGGGGCATTGCCTCAACGATCTGCTGTTCCGCATGCACAGCCGGCAATTGCCGGTGGATATCGCAGCCGTGGTGTCCAACCACGCCGACTTCGCGCCGCTGGCCGCCTCCTACGGCATCGCCTTCCACCATCTGCCGGTGAGCGCCGACACGCGCGCTGCGCAGGAAGCGCAGCTGCTTGCCCTCATCGAAGCGCTGCAGATCGATCTGGTGGTGCTGGCGCGCTACATGCAGATCCTGTCGCCGGCGTTGTGCCGCGCATTGGCGGGGCGCGCGATCAATATCCATCACAGCTTCCTGCCCAGCTTCAAGGGCGCGCAGCCGTATCACCAGGCGCACGCACGCGGGGTCAAGATCATCGGTGCCACCGCGCACTACGTCAGCGAAGACCTGGACGAAGGCCCGATCATCGAACAGGACGTGGCGCGTGTGGATCACGCGATGACGCCGCGCGACCTGGTGCGGCTGGGGAGCGACACCGAATCGCTGGTGCTCGCGCGTGCGGTGCGTCGCCATGTCGAACACCGCATCGTGCTCAATGGCCATCGCACGGTGGTGTTTCGCTAGCACCCTCGCATATCCCCACGGACGGTTGCAGCACGCGCAGTGGAGCAGTGCGCAGGCCACACCCGGCCCGCGAACGCGCCGGCCTGGCGCCACCGTCGCATTCCGTCCGCCACTCCCTCCTGGAATTGCCTGCATGTCGCTTGTCCCCGGCTCCAGCGCTCGCGTGCAACAGCACGCCACCCGCGCGGCGTTCTTCATTCCCGGCTTTGCTGCCGCGGTCTGGGCGGTGCTGGTGCCATTCGCCAAGGCCAGGACCGGCGTGGACGATGGCGCGCTTGGCCTGATCCTGCTGTGCCTGGGAGCAGGCTCGTTTCTGGCGATGCCGCTGGCCGGTGCCGTCTCGGCGCGCTTCGGTTTCCGTGCGGTCATGGCGGTGACGTCGGCGCTGATCTGCCTCAGTCTGCCGTTGCTGGCGGTTGTCGCCGATCCATGGTTGCTGGGTGCGGTGCTGTTCGCGTTCGGCGCCGGCGTGGGCGCGATGGATTGCGCGATGAACATGCAGGCGGTGGTGGTCGAGCGCGATGCCGGGCGCGCGATGATGTCGGGATTCCATGCGTTTTTCAGCATCGGCGGGTTTGTCGGTGCCGGCGCGATGACATTGCTGCTGTCGGCGCAGCTCTCCCCGCCGAGCGCGGCGGTTGCCGGAGTGATCGCCATGCTGCTTGTCGCCGCGCTGGCGGTGCGCCACTGGCGGACCGAGCGCGTGGCGCAACAGGGGCCGTTGCTGGCGCTGCCCAGGGGCATCGTGTTGTTCATCGGCATCCTGGCGTTTGTGGTGTTCCTGGCCGAAGGCACCATTCTGGACTGGAGCTCGGTGTTCCTGGCCGATGTGCACCAGGTTGCCCCGAGCACCGCCGGCGTGGGCTATGTGGCGTTTGCATTGACCATGACGGTGGCGCGCCTGCTCGGCGATGCGGTGGTGGAGCGCCTGGGGCGCATCCGCTCGATCGTGGTGGGCGCGCTGCTGGCCAGCGCCGGCTTCCTGGTGCTCACGCTGGTGAGCCCGTGGCAGGCCTCGCTGGCCGGTTACGTGCTGGTCGGCCTGGGCTGCGCCAATATCGTGCCGGCCCTGTTCTCGCTGGCCGGCAACCAGACGCGCATGCCGGAGAGCATCGCCATCACCGCGGTCACCACCCTGGGCTACGCCGGCATCCTGGCCGGGCCGGCGCTGATCGGTTTTGCCGCGCATGGCATCGGCCTGGTCGGCGCCCTGCTCGGTGTCGCGGTGTTGATGGTGGGCGTGGCGGTGTCGACGCGTTGGTTGAGGGTGTGAGTGTGCTGGGTCACCGACCTGCAGTCGGTGACTCTCTGGCAATGTGCGTCGCGCGCAGGCACGCTCCTACGAAGGGTGGGGTGCAGGCTCGTCAATGTCGTCGTCGGGACCGTGCAGCCCGTGCAGGCGGTGGATGGCGGGCAGCGCGGTGTGCGCTGCCCGCATCAAGCGGACCTCGTCGCAGCAGGGGCTTGTCCGCCCACCTTCGCGGGAGCCGAGGCGGCAGGCCACATCGGACCCACCACGCATCTACGGCGTGCGTGGTGGGCGGCCACGGACCCTGCAGCGGATGCCGCATCACTTCGCGGCGTTGGCGTTCATCACTGCATTGCGGCTTGCGTCCAGATACTGCGCCGGGTCGCGCATGCCGGTGGTGTGGCATTGCCCGGTGGTGTGGCCACGGTTCACGCCGCCCGGCAGCTGCGCGTTGACCTGCTCCACGGTGCCGTCTTCCGGGTCGTTCAACACCAGGTCCGAGGCGGCGTTGCAGTAGTCGTTGGTGTACCAGTTGGTCTTGGCGAACGAGGTGGTGTAGTAGTTCACCTTGGCGCGCGCATCGGCCGGAATGCCGGCCAGCCAGGCCTTGGCGCCGTCGTAGGTCAGGTCGGTATTGGTGCCGCAGCCCACCCCGAACCACGAGCCCACGGCCGCCAGGATGCCGGACAGATTGGTGCCCTGGTACGGCGTGCCGACCGACTGCATCACCCGCCCACCGGTGGCGTTATCCAGCCCGCTCCAGTAGTAGGTGTACAGATGCAGCGCGGCCATGCCGCCCTGGCTGTGCGCCACCGTCGCGAACGAGGACCACTGACTGGCGAACTGCGCCAGCCGCTGTGCGAACTGGTCGTTGCTGCGGTTCTGTTTGGCATCGATGAACGAGGACGCGTTGGTGAACTGCGCCTGCGGCCACACGCCGTTGGAGCAATAGCCATGCACCAGCACCAGTTGCGACCCCGCGGCCTGCGGCTCCGCCATGGCACTGGCACTGGCCAGCGTTGCCGGGCGCGGCCCCATGCGCATGCTCTCGTCGATGGCACCGGCAGACCGCGCGATGCTGGCACGGCGCAACGCGGGCAGCTGCAAGGGCAGCGTGTCAGCCTGCACCAGCGGGATGTAATGGTCCGGATCTTCGATACGCAGCCCGCGCAGCGTGAACGGCGCACGCGCACCGGCACGCGCGACCCAGCGTTCGTCCAGGCTCAGCGGCAGCTGGCCTTGCTGCGGCGTCAGCATGCCGCCGATCCACGCCACCGGCACCTGCCTGCCCTTGGCATCGGTGCCCCAGACCTGGCCGAACACGCGGTAATGCGACGGGGCCTTGCCGCGTGCGGCGATGGGCAAGGCAATGCTGAGCCGTGTGCCGTCGGCCGCACGTGCGCTCAGGGCATTGCCGAGCAGGCGCAGCGAGGTGTCCAGCACCGGCAACACATGCTCGCTGGTGCGCACGAACGGCTGCCCGGCCTGGTCGCGACCGCGCACGATCACCTGTGCGATCCAGGTGCCTTCGGCTGTCGGTTGGAACGTGCCGCCATACACGCCGTCGCCGGCAGCACCATCGTCGTGTTGCCCGTCGTCTGCCATCGGCATCGTGCGGATGCCCCCTTGCGGATCGATCACGCGCAGGCTCGCTGTGTCGATCTGCCCGGCCTGTGCGGCAAGCAGGGTCGCACCGGCTGCATCGTTGCCGCTGAGCAGTGCGTTGAGCGTCAGCGTCTGGCCGACCTGCTGCCGGCGATGGCGCGGGTACGAGGCCAGCTGTGTGCGCGCATCGCCTTCCATCAGCACATAGCCGCGTTGCGCCACCGGCGTTGCCGATTGCAGGGTCAGCGACCACGCTCCGTTCTGCGCCGATTCCACCGCATAGCGCATGCCGCTGGTGCCGCTTTCTGCTGTGCCCAGCAGCGTGCGCTGCGCCTGCAGTTGCGGAGCAACGGCGGCCGCGCGCGCGCCGGCAATGCGTGGTGCAGTCACCGCCGTCTCCCACGGCTGGTCACCGGCCAGCACCATGAAACGCAGATGGCCGTTTTCCACCGGCAGCGTGCCTTGCCAGCGTGCGGAGTTGCCGGCTGGCGTCAATTCCACCGGCAGCAAGGCGCTCTTGGACAGAATCGCCGACTCGGCCGGGTCGGGTGCGCGCATCTGCGCGAACTCCTCCGGCGGGCCAGCCAGTTGTTTGGGCTGCAGCTCGGCCGCGGCAAGCGGCAGGGAAACCAGCGACAGGGTGCACAGCAAGGACAACAGCGACGGCTTCGGCATGGCGACATCTCTCCTTGAACGTTGCAGAAGCGATGCCGTCGCGCAGTGCAACGACACCGGATGCAGCGCCCCCTCGCCGCGATTCGCCGATGGTTATACCGCGCCCGTGTGACAGGTCCGCTGTGCGCTGCAGCACCCGGCGCGCCGCAAGCACAGCCACAGAAATGAAGCAGTCCAGACTGTGATCCAGGTCGTGGACAGCTCGCCACCCGCACGTTCGTGCTCGCCCATTCGAGGTCTGCGGCCGATGACGTGCGGCGTGCCCGGCAGGTCTCAGTCGGCGCGGTGCGGCGCGGTGCGGGCGCGGTACTGCTCCACCCACGCGACCGTCTGCGCGATGCCGCCGAACGGGAAGAAGTGCAGGCTGACCTCTCCATGCGCTCCAGTGAGGCCGGTGGCGAGGCGATCGACAAACCGATCCGGCCCGGCGGTGCCCAACAGCTTGCCCAGCGAGATGCCGTACTTGGACAGCATCGCGGTGCAGGCGCCGACACCGCAGCGTGCGGCATAGCGTGCGAGCACCGCCACGCCGGCGGGACCAGGCACGCCCACCCGCACGGGGTGTGCGATGCCACGCGCGCGCAGCGCGTGCAACCACGTCAGCACGAGGTCGGCATCGAAGGCGAACTGGGTGACGATCAGCGGTGCCATGCCGCGCTCGGCGATGCTGCGACACTTGCGTTTCAGCACATCCCAGCGCTCGCTTGCAGGCATGCCCGGATGTCCTTCCGGATGCCCTGCCACGGCGATGGTCCGGATGCCGCAGCGCTCGAAGACCCCGGTGTCGATCAGCGACACGCTGTCCGGAAACGGCCCGATCGGCGACGGTGGATCGCCCGCGATCACCAGGCAACGCTCGACGCCAGCCTCATCGACGGCGCGCCTGACGAAGGCGTGCAGTGCGTCGAGCGAGCCGATCCGGCGCGCGGACAGGTGCGGCATGGGCGCAAAGCCGAGCTTGCGCACCATGCATGCGGCGGCCAGCCGCGCGGCGTCGTCCTGGTTGGGCAGGTAGGGGATGGCAATGGTCGCGCCACGCATGATCGCGGGCGCCGCTGCGCTCAGCCCGGCAATGGCGGTTGCGCTGACCTCCAGGGAATAGGCATCGGTGATGGTGCTGGCCAGGCGTGGCGTGTGCGGATGAGTCAAACGATCTTGCCGTGCGTTGGTGGTCATTGGGTGGCGCCGCTACGTGGGCCCTGGGCGAGCGGGAAGGGCGCCATGACACAGACTGAAATCCCGGCCAGCGTCGCTGCCCTGGCGAGGCGCTTAGTCTTGCTGTTCCCCATCGCCATAGAATTTCACGCCCAGTTGTATGCGATTGCGCCCGCTTTCGGCGCGGTGCCGGTTGGTGTCGCGCAGCGAGTAGACGCAGCCGCAGTATTCCTGCTGGTAGAAGTTCTCGCGCTTGCTGATCTCGACCATGCGCGAGGAACCGCCGCCCTTGCGCCAGTTGTACTCCCAGTACATCAGGCCGGGATACCTGGCCGCAGCGCGAACGCCGCAGTCGTTGATCTGCTGCATGTTCTTCCAGCGCGAGATGCCCAGGGAGCTGGTGATCACCGGAAAGCCGTGTTCGTGCGCATACAGCGCGGTGCGTTCGAACCGCATGTCGAAGCACATCGTGCACCGGATGCCGCGTTCGGGTTCGTTCTCCATCCCGCGGGCCCGCTCGAACCAGTTGTCCCGATCGTAGTCGGCATCGACGAAGGGCACGCCGCACTGCTGCGCAAAGCGGATGTTCTCGTCCTTGCGCAGCTCGTATTCCTTGCGCGGATGAATGTTGGGGTTGTAGAAGAAGATGGTGTAGTCGACGCCGGACGCCAGCATGGCCTCCATCACCTCACCCGAGCATGGCGCGCAGCAGGAATGCAGCAAGACCTTGTCGTGGCCGGCAGGCAGTGGAAGTGGCGTGCGCGTGGCGATGCTGTCCATCAGTGGGCTCCCGGCGGAGTGGTCGTTGTGTCGGCGGTGGTGTTGGCGGTGCCATTGGCGGGCTGGCGCGCCAGTTCAATGAAGGCACGCAGGTAGTCGACGGCAATATCCGCCTCGCGTGCGCCCAGGAAGATCTGCTTGGGGATGCCGCGCGCGCCCAGCCGCACCGGCACCACGTCCATCCTGGACGCATATTCCTCCACCAGCCAGCGTGGCATCGCGGCCACGCCGCGGCCACTGGCGACCATCTGCATCATGATGTCGGTGGTCTCGATGGCCTTGTGGCGCCGGGGCGTGACCCCGGCCGGCAACAGGAACTGGCTGTAGATGTCCAGGCGCTCCAGGTCCACCGGATAGCTGATCAGCACCTCCCGGGTCAGCTGCTGGGGCTTGACGTAGGCCGCCGACGCCAGCGCATGGCCCTTGGCCACGACCAGCACCTGCTCGTAGTCGAACACCGGCTCGAACCGCAGCCCGGGCTTGTACAGCGGGTCGGGCGTGACCAGCAGATCGATTTCGTAGCCGAACAGCGCGCCGATGCCGCCGAACTGGAACTTCTGCTTCACGTCCACATCCACGTCCGGCCAGGTGGCCAGGTAGGGCGCCACCAGCTTGAGCAGCCACTGGTAGCAGGGATGGCACTCCATGCCGATGCGCAGCGCGCCGCGTTCGCCCTGCGCGAACTGCCCCAGGCGCTCTTCGGCCAGGTCCAGTTGCGGCAGCACCCGGTTGGCCACCGCCAGCAGGTACTGGCCCGCCTGCGTCAGGCGCAGGTTGCGGCCTTCGCGCAGCCACACGTCGGTGCCCAGCTGCTGCTCCAGCTTCTTCATGCTGTGGCTCAGCGCCGACTGGGTCAGGTTCAGCACACCTGCGGCGGCGGTCAGCGAGCCTTGCTGCTCGACCTGCTGGACGATGGTGAGATGGATGCGCTCAAGCATTCAGATGATCCGAATTCATGGATTGTTGAAATAACACCATTTTACTTCATTGAATGCGAGCCCTAGCATCGGGGTTCGTCGTTTCAGGTCAACCCCGCATGACTGTCAACGTGCCACATCCCCTCCGCGTCGTCGCCGTCTCCGGCGGGCTGCAGCGCCCCTCCAAGGCCGTCGCCCTGGCCGAGCACCTGCTGGGCCTGATCGCCGAGGCCGTGCCGTGCGAGCAACAGCTGGTCGAACTCGGGGCGTTGGCACCGCAGTTTGCCGGTGCGGTGTGGCGCTCGCAGCTGCCGGCAACGGTGGAGCAGGCACTGTCGGCCGTGGAGCAGGCCGACGTCGTGGTGGTGACCACGCCGGTCTATCGCGGCTCCTTCACCGGGTTGTTCAAGCACTTCTTCGACTTCATCCACCAGGATGCCTTGATCGACACGCCGGTGCTGCTGGCAGCAACCGGTGGCAGCGAGCGCCATGCATTGGTGATCGACCACCAGTTGCGGCCGCTTTTCAGCTTCTTCCAGGCACGCACTTTGCCACTGGGCGTCTATGCCACCGACCGCGACTTCCTGGACTACCGCGTGCACAACGAGGCCCTGGCCGAGCGGGCCAGGCTGGCGGTGCAGCGGGCATTGCCGCTGATCGCATTGACGCGGCAGGCACGTGCCATCGCTGCAGAAGACGTGGCTGCGGCCTGAGGCCATCCAGCCCACGGCTGCTCGGCGGGCCGCCATACCCGTGCCGGCCACAGGATCGGTGGGTGATTGCCCGCCGGTCCGGAGTGGCGGCATCCACCCGGCGGGTATCCATACCTGCGCCGAGACCTGCGCTCGTATTCAACTCGGAAACAAGGCGTCAGCTTGCAATGACTCAAGAATTCACCTTCAGCATCAACAGCGTCCGGTTTGACGAGGACTACCGTCCCGCGGCCAATACGCGCAACACGACCAACTTTGCCAACCTGGCCAGAGGGCAGCGTCGGCAGGAAAACCTGCGCAACACGCTTGCGATGATCGACAACCGCTGCAACGACCTGGCGCATTGGGATAACCCCGGGCGCGACCGCTACGCTGTCGAGCTGGACATCATCTCGGTCCAGATGCACATCGATGCGCGCGAACACAGCGATGCCTTTCCGCTGATCGAGATCCTGAAGCCCAGCATCCTCGACAAGACCACCGGCGCGCGCATCGAGGGCATTGCAGGGAACAATTTTTCCTCCTACGTGCGCGACTACGATTTCAGCGTGCTGCTGCCAGCGCACAATCAGGATGCGTCCGGCTTCAGCATCCCGGACGATTTCGGCAGCCTGCACGGAACGCTGTTCAAGCACTTCGTGGACTCGGACGCCTACACGGCGCGCTTCACCAAACCGCCGGTCATCTGCATCAGCGTCTCCACCAGCAGGGTCTACCATCGAACCGGAAACCGGCACCCCATCCTGGGCATCGAATACCGGCAGGACGACTTCTCCTTGACCGATCGGTATTTCGCCAAGATGGGCCTGCAGGTGCGCTATTTCATGCCGCCGAACAGCGTTGCCCCGCTGGCTTTTTACTTTATCGGCGACCTGCTCAACGACTACACCAATCTGGAGCTGATCGGCACCATCAGCACCATGGAGACGTTCCAGAAGATCTACCGCCCGGAGATCTACAACGCCAATTCCGCGGCAGGGGCCATCTACCAGCCGAGCCTGAAGCACCAGGATTATTCCGCTACCCAGATCGTCTACGACCGCGAAGAGCGCAGCCAGCTCGCGGTGACGCAGGGGAAATTCACCGAGGAGCACTTCATCAGGCCCTACGGGACGATGCTCGCGCAGTGGGCCTCCAGCCACGCTGTCTAATCAACAGGAACGCAAGACACCACTCATCATGACAAAGCTGCTCCCCACGTCTACCGCCGGTAGCCTGCCCAAGCCTTCCTGGCTCGCGCAGCCGGAAAAACTCTGGTCTCCCTGGAAGCTGCAGGACGAGGCACTGATCGAAGGCAAGCAGGACGCATTGCGCCTGTCGCTGCAGGAACAGCAGCATGCCGGCATCGATATCGTCAGTGATGGCGAGCAGACCCGCCAGCATTTCGTCACCACCTTCATCGAACACCTCAGCGGCGTCGATTTCGAAAAGCGCGAAACCGTCAGGATTCGCGATCGCTACGACGCCAGCGTGCCGACCGTGGTTGGCGCGGTCAGCCGCCCCAAGCCCGTCTTCGCGGACGATGCCAGGTTCCTGCGCCAGCAGACCCGGCAGCCGATCAAATGGGCGCTGCCCGGTCCAATGACGATGATCGACACCCTGTTTGATGCGCACTACAAAAGCCGCGAAAAGCTGGCATGGGAATTTGCCAAGATCCTCAATGAGGAAGCCAGGGAGCTCGAAGCGGCCGGCGTGGATATCATCCAGTTCGATGAGCCGGCCTTCAATGTCTTCTTCGACGAGGTCAACGACTGGGGGGTGGCCACCCTCGAACGCGCGGTCGAAGGGCTCAAGTGCGAGACCGCCGTCCATATCTGCTATGGCTACGGCATCAAGGCCAATACCGACTGGAAACAGACCCTGGGCTCGGAGTGGCGTCAGTACGAAGAGTCGTTTCCCAAGCTGCAGACATCGTCGATCGACATCATCTCGCTGGAGTGCCACAACTCGCACGTGCCGATCGATCTGATCGAACTGGTGCGCGGCAAGAAGGTGATGGTCGGGGCCATCGACGTGGCGAGCAATACCGTCGAAACACCGCAGGAGGTGGCCGAGACGCTGCGCAAGGCGCTTCGCTTTGTCGATGCCGACAAGCTCTACCCGTCCACCAACTGCGGGATGGCGCCGCTTGCCCGGGACGTCGCAAGGGGCAAGCTCAAGGCGCTCAGTGCAGGCGCAGAGATCATTCGTGGAGAGCTGGCAGCCCGCTAGCACGCCGGTGCCGGCACTGGATCGGCGATCAAGGCACCAGGGTCGATGCGAGTACCATCCTGCCAGCGTAACGGCCAGCCACGACCGGTGAAGCAACAACGAACAAGCCCCCGCATGCGGGGGCTTGTTCGTTTTCCATCGGCGGGCAGGGGTCAGTAATTGACCTGCAGCTGCAGCCGCAGCAGGTCGCCTTCCACCACCGGGTACGGCGCGGTGGTGACGTCGGTGCGCTTCATCTTCGAATAGGCGAACACCAGTTCCAGCGCATCCATCGGCTGCCACTCGACACCGGCTTCCACTTCGTCCAGGCGCATGCGCGGCGCATTGGTATCGAACTTGGAGCCGCCGCGGTAGGTCTGCCACTTCAGGTACGGCAGCAAGGTGCCGTAGCTGCCATCGTGCTTGTACATCGCCTGCACGTAACCGCCGCTCAGCGAACGGGTGCGGATGCGCCGCTGTTCCACATCCAGCTCCGGGCCGCGGCCCACCGTCCACTCGGCCTGCAGGCCGAACGGTTGCGGGTAGTAGATGATGTGCGCGGCCACGCGCTGGTCGGTGTAGCCGTTCGGGTCGGTGATGGCCGGGGTGAAACTGCGGCCACCGATGTTGACTGCTGCCGCGGTTGGCACGAAGCGGCCGCTGTAGGCGTCGGCACCCACTTCCAGATACTGGCCATTGGCGAACTTGAACGGGTAGGTGGCGTGCACCACTGCATGCATGCTGTCGTTGCGCTCGGCGCGGTTGGCGCCCTGGCCGTTGTACACGCCGGCACCGATCACGCCGTAGTCGCCCGAGCCCTTCAAGCCTGACTTGACCAGGTCCTGGAAGCGGCCCTTGGCCACGGTGGGGCTGTAATAGAACACCGCACCGATATCGCGTTCGTCGCGCAGGCCGGAGTTGAGCGCGTCGGCGCGGTCCAGCGTGAGACGGTTCTGGCTGGACTGCAGGTTCTCCCAGCCATACGGCATCTTCGACTGGCCCACACGCACGCGGTACTCGCGCTTCTTGTCGAAGTAGATGTCGGCATACGCATCGCGCAGCTGCGCGAAGTTGGAGGTGGTCGACCCGGTCGGCGTGCTCGCAAAGTCCGGCTGGAAGTACAGCGACACGTGCTCGTTGAGATCGCCGCTGAGCACCAGGCGCGCGCGGCGGATGCCCAGGCTCTGGTCGTTGCCAAGAAAGCGGTCACCGGGTGCGCGCAGATCCTGCGCGTCGCCGCCAATGCCCTGGTTGTAGCGGATCTGCGTGTAGCCGCGCAGGCTCAGCTTGTCGTACCACTTCTTGCCGGCTTCGCTGGCCTTGGCCGGCGCTGGTGCGGGCACGGGCGCAGGTGCGGCCTGGGCGATGGCGGTATCGGCTGGCACCGGTGCTGCGGGGGCGGCCGGCATCGCCGACGCCGGCAGCTTGCCATTCTCGTCCACCTGCACGAACTTACCCAGCTTGTCGCGGCCCGGGGCCGGCTCGGCGAAGATCTGCTTGGTCTTGCGGTCCACGTACAGCTCCAGCTCGGCAGCCAGCGTGCTGCCACTGGCGGTTGCGCTGAGGGCGCACAGGACGGTGGCGAGATTGCGTTTTTTCATGGGTCCGGCTCGTGCAAGGGAAACGGGTCGGCGACAGCATCAGGCCGGCGCTGCCCGGCGGGGCGGCGAACACGGCACCGGCACGCCACCAGGGCGACCGGTCGTCCTGACGGTGCGGCAATGCGTGCAGTTATATTTAGATTTGATGTCAGTTTGGTGACATCGGCAGCCTGCACGGCGCAAGGCTGTGTCAGCTGCGTGTCCGGCGCGTGTCAGTTGTGCGACGCACGGAAGGCGGGCCCATCGGCGCGCAGGTCGGGCGCCGGGGGCCTGTGGTGCCATGCTGGCACCAGGCCACGCAGGGCCACGCGGAGACGGTGAAGCAGGATGCGGGTGCCCGTGCAAGGCCGTAGCCGCACGCCGTACAGGACCGCGGCGCGGCGGTTGCCTTCTCTCGCGAGCGGGCGAGGGGGCGGTGAATCAGAGCGGGGCGAAGGCGGGTCGTCGCCCGCCTTCGCCGGATCACTCAATGCCTGGCAGGTTGCCGGGCTGGTGCTGCTGCAGGGTGTCGAGCAGCGCGATGCCAGGGCTCGCCTCAGCCGGCCGGCGCCGCCTGCAGTGCCGCCGCCACCGCATCGGGCAGCGACGTGGTCGGGCGGCCGATCAGCTGGCTCAGCGTGTGGCTGTCGTCGAACAGGCTGCCGCCACGCGAGGACGCCGAGCACTGCGCCAGCACCTGTGCGAAGGCGGCCGGCAGGCCGATCTGCGCCAACGCCGCCGCGTAGTCGGCTTCGGGCAGGTCGTGGTAGGCCACCGGCTTGCCGGACTGCCGCGCCACCTCGGCGGCGTACTCGGCCATCGTGAAGGCGGTATCGCCGGCCAGCTCGTAGACCTTGCCGGCCTGCGGCGTGTCGGCGGCCAGCACCGCTGCGGCGGCCTCGGCATAGTCGGCGCGCGTGGCCGCGCTGATCCGGCCCTCGCCGGCGCTGCCGATCACCGCGCCATGCGCCACTTCGGCCGCGATCGAACCGGTGTAGTTCTCGGTGTACCAGCCATTGCGCAGCAGCACATGCGGCACGCCGCTGTCGCGCAGCAGCGCTTCGGTGGTGACATGCTCGGGTGCCAGCGACAGCGTGCTGGTATCGGCGTGCAGCACGCTGGTGTAGGCCAGCAGGTCCACGCCGGCGCGCTTGGCCGCCTCGATCACGTTGCGGTGCTGCGGCACGCGCTCGCCCACCGCGTTGGACGACACCAATAGCACTCGGCCCACGCCCGCGAAGGCCTGGTTCAGGCTCTGCGGGTCCGCATAGTCGGCGCGACGCACGTTGATGTCGCGTTTTGCGAACTGCGCGAGTGACGCTGTATCGCGGGCCGTTGCTACGATCCGATCGGCCGGGACACGCGCCAGCAGTGCTTCGACCACCAATGCGCCCAGCTGCCCGCTGGCGCCGGTGACGAGGATCAGGGGGGAGGTGTGTGCCATGGTGAGCTCCAGTAGGTATTGATAAGAGGTGTGGTCTACTATCTAGACTCTTGGTCCGCGCACCTATTGTCAGTGCCGTTCAAACCTCCGCAAGGAGGCAGTTTTCCACCCCCTGGTTACCGTGAGATATCCCAGTGAACGCGATTGCTCTGTTTCCACCGCCGCCGTCCCTGCAAGGCATGCCGTTCGACGCCACCAAGTGCCCGGTGCGCGACGTGCTCGATCAGATCGGCGACAAATGGACCATGTTGATCCTGCTGACGCTGATCCCCGGTCCCTCCCGCTTCAGCGCCATCCAGCGCGCCGTGCCGGACATCTCCAAGCGGATGCTGACCCAGACCCTGCGCAACCTCGAGCGCAACGGCATGATCACCCGCAAGGTCTACGCAACCAAGCCGCCCAGCGTGGAATATGCCTTGTCCAAGCTCGGCGTGGCGCTGCTCGACCCGATCTCGCAGCTGCTCAACTGGGCAGGCGAAAACCATGCCGCCATCCGCTCCGCACGCGAACGCTTCGATCGTGCCCAGCAGGCTGCGGTTGCGCTGGATGCCGACGAAGCGATGGCATAGGCATCCGCCTGCCGTAATGAAGAGAAAGCTGGTGGCGCTGACTGCCAGGTGGGCCAGTCGGCGCGCTGGTTGATCGTCGGTGTGCGGGACAGGGATGCAGCAGTGGGCCGATGCCACGTTTGCCAAGGGCTGCCGTGCATTGGTGGCGCATCGGTCTCCCGTCCCCTCAAGCGCGGGTCAGCCCCGGCGAGGGCGTGTCGTGCGCCGCTGCTGTCGACAGGCGCAGTCCGGCGCGTGATCCACACCACGGGTGAGGGCATCACGGTCGCCTTACGCCAACAGCGAGCTGCCGCGTTGGCCGCTGCACACGTCGCCGCCGCCGTCTCTGCGGCACCGCCGGCACGCCGGTGCACCAATGGCAACTGTGAAATGGTGCTCACAAAATCCCGCGCCGGATAAACGCCCGATGGCGCCACCATCAGGGCCGCAGCCCGCAAACCCTTGCGGCATCAAGGGCCGGCCGCGCGCTATCAGCGCCATCGCTAATTTCAATCGCACGCCTGCTCAAGCGCATGCACCGGTATCCGATAAGGGCTCACCTGATCTCGTGAATCCGCCGCGCCATGCCTGTCTTCGGCACCTTGTCCGCCTCAACGCGACGCACCCTGGGCGCTGCCCTGCTCGCGCTATGGTGCGGCTGGATCGCCGTGGCCTGGACCACGCCACCTGCGCACGCCAACGACGTGGCAAGTGCGTGGACGCAGGTCCAGGCCAGCCTGCCGGCCGCGCAGCAGACGCCGATGCTGATCGGCGTCGCAGGCGCCTGTGCGTGTAGCGATCTGGCCGCTGATCGCGCCTGGGCCGTGCTCAGCAGCGCGGTGCGCGCGCGTGGCGGGCAGGTGCGCATGCTCGACACCCCTGCGTTGCGTGGCAGCGGCTATGCCGTGTGGCTGCTCGGCGCCGACGGCCAACCGCGCTATGCCGGCCCTGCAGATGGTGGCGCCGTGTGCGGCACGGCCGGCGCGGCGGAGTGGTCGCGCTGGTTACCCGATGTCCTGGCGCGCACCCCCGGTGCCGCGCTGGTGTCCCCTTGTCCTTGTGCCGTGGAGTCGCTGTCATGATGGAACTGTCCGCATCGGCACCGCCGACCTCCACCTACGCCACCCGCCTGGCGATCAAGGCCGACCGCTTGTTTCTGTGGCTGGCCGTGCTGCAGGGCATCGGCTCGCTGGGCCTGGCCTGGTACCAGGGCCAATGGACCACGTTTGTCGCCGTCACGCTGCCCAGCCTGTTGCTGATGGCCTGGCAAGTGCAGGCCAACCCCGGTACGCGCCTGACCCGCATCACCAATGCGCTGGTGCTGATGGCCCTGGTCGCGGCCACCATCCAGCAGGCGCATGGCCTGGTGGAAATGCACTTCGGTGTATTCGTGATCCTGGCGCTGCTGCTGTACTACCGCGACTGGCTGCCGGTGGTGGTCGCCGCAGGCGCCATCGCCGTGCATCACCTGGCGTTCTACTGGCTGCAGTCGCGTGGCATGCCGGTGCAGGCGTTCACTGTCGGCAGCGGCTTCGGCATCGTGGTGCTGCACGCCGGCTATGTGATCGTCGAAACCGCCTTCGTCTGCGTGATGGCGATTCAACTGCGCCGCCAGGTCGATGCCCTCGACCACGAGGCCGAGGCACTGGTCGAACTGGCCGACACCCTGGCCACCGGTGCGACCTTGCCGCCGGCCATCCTGCAGCAGCCCTTCCGCAGCGGCTCGCTGGCGCAGGCGCTGGTGCGCATGAGCGTGCAGGTGGAAGAGCGCATCGCCCAACAGCAGCAGCTGCTGCTGGAAAATCGCCGTATCCGCCTGGCGCTGGATGCATCGGCAATGGCCGTGGCCATCGTCGACGGGCAGGGCGCTGCCATCTATCGCAACCAGTCGTTCCAGCAACTGAGCACGCAGGTCGACACGCAGGTGCTGCACAGCGCACTGGCCGATGCGGTGCAGGCCGGGCATGACGCCGGCACCAGCAGGACGCGCGCGCTGGCGGCGCTGCAGCTGCAGGAAAACATCACCCCCGTCCGCGATCACGACGGCGCCTCGCTGGGCGTGGTGGTGGAGTGGCAGGACCGCACGCAGGACCTGGCATTGGAAGAACAGCTGGCCACCGTCATTGCACAGGCGACGCGTGGCGAGCTCGGCGCCCGTCTGCAGGGGCACGCCAGCGGCGGCACGCTCGGGCAGCTGGCCGAGGGCGTCAACCAGTTCCTCGCCATCACCGACGACAGCCTGCGGGACATGCGCCGCATGCTGGCGGCGATGTCGCGTGGTGATTTGTCGCAGCGCATCGATCGTCACTGCGAAGGCGTGTTCGAGCAGATGAAGCGCGACGCCAATGCCACCGCCGACGAGCTGGCGCGCATCATTGCGCAGATCCGCAGCTCCAGTACAGCCATCACTGACGCTGCCGGCCAGATCCTCACCCGCAACGATGCGCTGGAGCAGCAGGTGCAGCGGCAGTCAGCCACCCTGGGCCGTACCGCCACCCAGATGCAGGCCGTGCTCGGCACCATGCAGCAGCACACCGCGCAGGCGGCCGACGCCGACAAGCTCACCGCCGCCGCCTCCGAGGCCGCACGCAGTGGCGGCGACACCATGCACCAGGCGATGGGCACCATGCAGCAGATGGAACAGGCCTCGCGGCGCATCCAGGACATCGTCTCGGTCATCGACGGCATCGCCTTCCAGACCAATATCCTCGCCCTCAATGCCGCGGTCGAAGCCGCACGCGCCGGCGAAGAAGGCCGCGGCTTTGCCGTGGTCGCCGGCGAGGTGCGCGCGCTGGCCTTGCGCTCGTCCACCGCCGCCAGCCAGATCAAGACCCTGATCGGCGAATCGGCCACGCATATGCAGGCCGGCGTGCAGCAGGTGCGCCACGCAGGCGAGGGCATGCAGCACATCGTCGCCACCATCGGCCAGGTCAGCAGCACGCTCAGCAGGATCGCCACCGCCTCACAACAAGAGGCGGGCAGCATCGCGCAGGTGCATCACACCCTCGCCGGTGTGGATACGGACATGCGCGACGGCGTCACCCGCATGCAGGACGCCAGCGCCGCCGCACGCGCCATGGGCGACCATGCCGCGCAGCTGCAGGATGCAGTGAGTGCGTTTGTGGCCGACGAGCGCGATGGCAGCGCTGGTGCAGTGCAGCGGCTGCGCGTTGCCTGATCTACATCAGCGTATCTTCGGCGCGCGATAGCACCACGCGTCATCTTGCCTGATCGCTTGAGCTGACGCCGGGTTTTTCCAAGGCCGATGTTGCAACCATCGCCTTCGGCCTGCCGGTCCACAGAAACTGTCCAGCGGCGTTGCCAGCGCCTACAACAGGCGGCGCTGCAAGGCAGATGCCGCAGCGCAGGGCCTGATGCTGACGCCTGCCGACTACTTGCGTAGCTCGCGCAGCTTGCCGGTGAACCAGGATTGGCTCGCTACCGGCGCAGCATTGCCGCAACGCACCTGATACGGCTTGCCCGACACGCTGCTCTTGGTGGCGGCAAGTTCGATAAAGGACTCGGTGGACGTCACCAGTCCTTTTTTCTGCAGATACTCGTACTTGCGCTGCAGATGTTCGCTGGCTTTCGGCGCCGCGTACCACGACCCATTGCGCGAGAATTCGCAGTTGGATTGTTCAAGGACCCTGAAAAGCTGACCGACCTCGCGCGTGGTGGCGGGCGAAATCCCTTGGGCTGAAACCGATGCACAGACACCGAGCAGGAACACTGCAAGACACGATCTAATATTCATCGGCGAATGGTAGCGCATGAAGGTGCCTTGCCGACCGGCATCGAGGGGCGGTACCGAAACAGCTGCGGATCCGCTGCCAAGGCCGCATTTCACAGCGGTTAGCAGACGGTATCAACCTCGGCCCCAGCGGCACAGCGCAGTCGGCCTAGCGACATGCGCCTATCACCTGATGCCGGCGTCAGATGGCACCACGCCGACGCGCCAAGGCAATGCCGAAAACGGAGCCAAGCGAGAGACCCAGGCCGATGCCTTGAGCTAGGTTGCCCATTGCTCCCCCGAGGGCCGCCCCAAGGCCTGCGCCGATGGCAATGCTGGCGCCGACCAATTTGGAATAGAGCTTAGTATCTGCTGGTTTCAACATGAGCATTCCTTCGTTGATGGTTGAACCGATCCGCCTGGCGATGGCCCTGCACTGCGCAGGCGGTCACTGACACACACCACGGCCTTGATTTTAATGCCTTGGACTCGCATTGCAACACAGGAGCCTGCGCGCTGGGTCAGCGGCAGCGTGACGTCACGACATCCAAAAGGCCGATGTTTTACAGCAAGCGACGCGTCATTAGACGCCCGCTCAAGCGGGTGCAGAACCGTTAGGGAAGCGTTATCTAGCGAGCAAGGCCAGACCAGCGGCAACGCAACAATGGAGTTATCAGGAAGGATGCTAGACATCCGCCGGCGCGTATCGCAACAGCGTCGAACCCTCGAAGTAATTCCCGTAATACTCGCCCGCCCGCAAACCCGGGTTCGCCTCAAAATCGATGTAAGGCTCGGAGCAATGCGGGCAGCGGAAGGGATTGAGGTAGGCATAGCGCGACCCATCCGGCGCCGACGGCAGTGCATCTTCCAGCGCAGCAAGCGCTTCGGCATCCGGGTCGGACAGCGCTGCAGGGCTGCCAGGCAGATGGCTATCGACCGTGATGGTGTAGTTGCCAGACTCCGAGTAGAAGTATCC
Organism: Xanthomonas euroxanthea; assembly: GCF_903989455.1. NCBI lineage: Bacteria > Pseudomonadati > Pseudomonadota > Gammaproteobacteria > Lysobacterales > Lysobacteraceae > Xanthomonas > Xanthomonas euroxanthea. The sequence goes on from NZ_LR861803.1 coordinate 408,728, forward strand.
CGCGTTGCTAAAGCCGGCGTGGTAGGAGCGGATCAGGAAAGAACGCTTGCAATGGTCGCATTCGCAGGAAAGCACCACGTTGCTATTTGTGACCAAGCCGTTGAAGTGCAGCCCCCTGGCAAACAGTCCCTTGCCTGCAAGGGCGGAACTGTTGACGCTGGCACCCGGCAGGAAGAACGGCTGAAACCTGATCCCGGATGCCTTGCCGGTCGCAAATGCGTCCGGATCGAGCTGCTCGGTCTGCGAAATGACGCAGTCCGCCTGGCACCCGAGGTTGGGATGTACGCGAACCGAGAAGTGGAACCACCCGGTCGCAGCACCAAGTTCATGCCGGTGCACCTCTCCCGCCGAGTCGGCAAACTCCAGGATGCTATCGGCCTTCAACCACGCAGAAGGCTTGATCTCGCACGGAACATCGTTCTGGTCAACGCGACACAACTCCTGTCCATTGGCTCGAACGATCAGTAATGGAGCAGCTTTCTTCTTGAAGATGGAGAACATGCTTTCCTTGGCGGTAAGGCGTGACTAGGAGGTTGGATCGCTGGGCGACTGGACAGATTTTAAGGCTTTAGCTTCGCCTGCGGCGAGTCAAGGACCATGCCCATGAGAAGAGCAAGCAGACGCCGAAGAGCGTAAGCAGAAAAGCGGCAAGCCCCGCCCAGGACATGCCGAACAGCCAAAGGCCAGAATGACACGCGACCGGGTCTCTTGCGGTGGACGCAAAAGTGGCGCAGGGCGAAGGAGTTTTGGTGTGATGCCACCAGGTGAGCGTAACGGAAGCACCGAAGACCACCAGTAGCGCAGCCAATAGCCGAAGCGCCGATATCCAACCGGCGTCTTTGTTGATTTCGGATGTGTGCACATGTGCAGAGCGGCCTAACGCCTAAATGAGGTGTTGGGCCCTACCACCCCTGAGCCTGCGCAAATGATTCAAGTTGTTGCTGAATCTTGGCAGCTAGCTCCGGTGAGGTGTAGAACGCAAGGTCAGGGGCGTCCACATCATCCTTGAACGCAACCACCACCAAGCGCTCGCGTTTACCATTTAAGGTGGCCGAGAACTCCCAATTGCCCATTGTCTCAACCGGCAACGCATCGATTGATTCTTTGAGTGCGTCGGCGTCTAGATTGGTGCTGACAGAGCCAGACAACTCATGTAGGAATGGTCCAACCCCATCCTGATCGAAGCTCATGGAAGCTTCGGAGAGACCAGAGACGTCAATTTTTGGAGCGGATGCCGAGCAGGCTACGCCTGATGCGAAGAGGAGAAAAGCAAGGGCTGCAATGATCTTTCTCATAGGGCCTAATCGCTAGGTCAAGCCGACCCGCGACGTGGTTCCGGCCTGAGTGAATTGTCAGGCCGCATGCCGATACGTCACGGCTGCAAACCAAATGATTGCTGCAAGCGCAAGCATGACGACCCATCCTGATCTTTGATGGAACGGCACTGGGTTGCACCCGATCTGCGCTTCTGCCGCCGAAGCGTTAACAACCCAGCCGTGGGAGCAAACAGGACAACTGAGCTGGTACTGCTTGGAGATGACCCACCCGAAGAGATGGTAGAAGTGTCCGTACTTGTACTTGAGACGCAGTGTGAAGTCCTGCTTCTGCTCGCACCTCTGGCAGTACTCATGTTCTGCCAGGTCGAAGGTCAGCACCCGCTCGCCCCATCCCCAAAGAATCATCTGTCTCTCTCGAAATATGTCTAGCGGTCTAACAACTGGATTAAGCCAGCCCGCGAGGTGGATCCGGCTTGAATGAATTGCCAGGCGTCGCCACTAGTCACTGCTCCCGGCACAGCCAGAGTCCCCCGCATCGCAACCGGAAAAACCAATGTCCTGACCACCCGATGCGCCACCATCGGATGACAGATAGAGCGGGTCACTTGTACTGGACGATGTGGAGCCAGGTGCCTGAGAAGAAGCAAATGCCGCACAAACGACCGCGCCAATGACTGGAACAAGCCAGACGACAGCAACTTGCAATGCGCGTTGTGATGGCGACAGCGTCGAAACGCGAAGCACTGCAACCGATGCGACGATATTGCCAAGCGCAAGTACCGCACCCACTAGAAGCATCAACTCCATCCAAACCTCCAAGTCCCCTGACTATTACTGGGGCTGCCCGTGTGGCGTATAAACGATCCTCGCCGAGTCGTCCATGGCCGTCAATTGCTGCAAGCGTTTGCGGCAAACGTTCGTTATGCCAGTGCGGCTTGCCGTGACCGTGTGCTATGCCTTAGTCGAGTTGTTCCAACGTGAGATGCAGGACGACGGTTTGGTGCTCCATCTTTGTCCTGCACGAGGAGCGGCGAGCACGCCGGGCGTGATAATAAAATGCATTGCGCTCGATGCGGGCTTGGGCATGTGTGCTGCATGGCTCACCCGCCTAGTCCTTGGGCGCCACAGTCACGACCAGCTCACCGTTGCGCATGCGGATGTCGAGCTTGCTGCCGATGGTGAAGCCCAGTTGTTCCAACCAGCGGCCGCGTAGGCGCAGCGTGGGGATGCGCTGGTGGCTGTCGGGGTAGTAGCCGTAGCCGACGGTGCAGCGTTGCGGGGCACGCGGGTGGCCCGGGCGGCGCGGCTTGGTGGGATCGGGGCGGGGCTCGGGGATGTAGGGGCGGTCGAGGTAGGGCCGCGGCGTGATCGTTGGGTCGAGCGAGCGCCAGACGACCTCGGTGGGTGGTGTCACCGTGGCGCGCTTGCGCGCTGGCTTGGGACGGGACGTGGATCGACGCATGGCAAAGCCCTCCTTGACGAGCAGGCCCCGTCGCCGGGTGGCGACGGGATGTCGGGAGGTTAGAAACCGCGAACAGTCGGCGGGCGTATTTCCCCAAGGGGTGTTGTATTAGCCGCCCTCCCGACGCAGGCATCGCGTCGGTTGCGCCCGCAAGAAGCTGCAGGCACAAAAAACCCACCGGTTTGACGGAGGTGGGTACCGCTGTTCGAGGAGTTTCTACGCTCCTTGTGGTAGAGATTGCTGCTGGTTCGTTGGGATGTCAACTGCTTCGACAAGCAGGGAGCCGATCAGCGTCCAACGAAGCCGTTGCCCATACCGATGAGGCATCTGGAAAATAAGCCTGACCCCTTATTCTCAATTTTTAGCGGGCTGATGCACCTCAGACTCCAGGCGAAGAACGCGGTATCCGAGAAAGGCGCACAAGACAGCCATAACGCTGAGCAAGCCTTTGAACACCATAAAATCTTCAGCTAGGTCTAACGCCTGAGTTAAGCCGACTCACGTAGCGGTTTCGGCTTGGGTGAGTTGCTGTGGCTCAGCGTTGCTAGAACGTAGCCTGCTAGTGCGTACAACATAGAACGCAAGATACCCCACGGCTCGAGTATCTCACCGACATGCGCACCCAGTGCCAAAGATAGAGCCATGTCAGTCAGCTGTACTAGCAAGAATGCAGAAACTACATGCCACGCCCTACGAGTCGGGGCACCAGTGGCAAGGCGCCAGTAGCAGACGACTGCAATAAGCCCAGTTGCAACACGCCTGAAAAGGCGGGCTCTCTCTACTAGTTGGTCAATCGTCGCCGGCTCGATCTGCGAATGAGCCACCCAGACTCCGCTAAGAACACCGACGCCATTGGTCAAAATCATGAGTAGAGCAGACCAGCCAACGATGCGCTTCCAGTTCACAGCACTCTCCTCCTGAGTTCCAACACCGGAATCAAGCCGACTCGCGAAGCGGGTTCGGCTTGAATGAAGTGCTAGGCGTCAGCTTACCGCCCATCGGCACGACTAGCCTCCCGAAAAAGCGCGGCCAAGCCCGAGCTGGACATCTTGCTGAGCCTGTCATACGCGGGTTTGGTGGCGGACTCGGTCCCATTACCTTCGCCGCGCAACTCAATGCCACCGTCACCGTCCGGCGTGAGGATAAAGACAAACGGAGCAGCGGGATTGGGCGCGCGGGCAGCGACCACTACGGAATGCCCGTTAGCCCAGCCATATATCAGCCACTCATTGCCTCCGAACTGCTTTAAGGCCGGTCCAATGTTGCATTGAAGCGCGGGTTGCTCAGTGACAGGCACAGTCGACGAGCTAGCAGCGAGAAGTGCTATGAATAGAGTTGCGATCATGTCTGCTCTGCTACCTAACACCTGAGTTAAGCCGACCCGCGAAGCGGGTACGGCTTGAATGACTTGTTAGGCCGCGGACCTGCGCGTAACCAGCCAACCAACTACGGAACTCGCAAGCCCGCCCCAAACCACTCCGATTGGAAACTGCACGCCGATGAGGTATGCAGCGCCAGCACCGATGCCCGAGCCCACTAGAGCAAACCATGCTACTTTGCGCTTGCGCGCGAGATAAGCGGTCTCCGCTATACGCTTTTGGCGAATCTGCTCCTGAATACGTAGATCCGGCCCCAAAATAGCCTTCGCGATTGCATCGGCTTGTGTCCTTTCCATCTTGCGATGACTCCTGATAGCGGCGAACGCCTGAGTTAAGCAGCGCCGCGAAGCGGCGACGGCTTGAATGGATTATTAGGCTTGCGCCCGTGCACCTTTGGCCTGCACGAACCGACCGATCATATAGACGATAGCGCCGCAAATCAGCACCACGCCGCCGATGTTGCGGACAATAGATTGGAGATCTCTATCCGGAAGAAAGAACGAGGTAAAAGCTATCACTCCTAGGGCGAACAAGACCAGCGATCTGCCGATCTTTAAGTAGGAGTTGGAAAGGCCAAATCGGGAGTCGCTCATGATCTTTGCCTCAAATGTCAGTTGCGAAAAAGCAGACCTAACGCCTGAGTTAAGCCGAACCGTATAGCGGTTTCGGCTTGAATGGATGGTCAGGCCTCAAGCCGGCGCAGCCTGCCCCACGACTGGCGAAGCCCCGCGAGGTGCACCAGGCCGATGGCGAGACAGGTCGCCGAGCTCACGACCCAGAACGTGAGGCTGTTGCCAGGGAAGTAGGCCATGATCGGGACGAACGCCACACCGCGAACGATGTAAATACCGGTGATCGCCGTAAGGACTGTTCGACGTAGCGGAAACGGCCGGAATACGCCCGCGGCCGAGAGCGCGTACGCTCCCCAAGTGGCCAAGACGGCGGCGATTGCGAGCGTGACCACTGTGGGATACCAGCTGCCTTCAGCGTGAAGTTGCGCCATCTGCTCTCCGGCGCCCAAGAGGCGGAACAGTGGTGCGCCCACTACTAAGCACGCAAGATGTGCCAGTGCTGCAACGCCACTCAGTGCGCCGCCGACGATGAGGAGCTTGTTGGTTTGGCCTTCCACGCGGTCTCCCTTGCGACCTAACGCCTGAATTAAGCCGCGTCGCTGAGCTGATTCGGCTTGAATGAATTATTAGGGCCCATCCGTGATGCTCCCGACGGGGCGACGGCGAACCCACCATACGACAGCAAAGAATAACGCGGAGGCCAAGAATGCAAGAGCGGGAACTATAAGCAGGCCGCTCTGCTCGTGATAGACAACTAAATTACGCCCGTCGAAATAGCGCCCCTCCTCGTTGAAAAGGCAGCGATATGGCCAATAGAACGAAAAGTAGAAGAAGCCAAAGAGGGTCGCCAAAGTACCCGAGAACAGGGCTACCGCCAACAGTAAAGCTTGTGGGATGCGGCGATGGCGTTGCTTGGGGCTCAAGAATCCCTCCTGCGGGGTCTAGCGTTGGAATTAAGCCGACCCGCGAAGCGGGTCCGGCTTGAATGAAGTGTTAGGTGCCGGGTGGCGTTGCTTTGCTACCCGGTGCTAGTGCGGCGCTGCCAATGTGCATGTTGCTTGCTACATCAGCCTCAGAGACGTAGACCTCGATGTCGCCGAGTCCTCCCGCGTCCGAATAGTTGCTTGAGATATGAAAATGCTGCTCAGGGTCATCGCGGAGCCTTGTGAGAAGCCCAATCATGCAATCAATTTCTGCGGGTGACAGTGCAAGAGTGATTCCGTACCAACCGTTGTTCCAGTCATCTATCTCGCCACGCATCGATACTATTCCGGTGCCTAACTACTATTGGACCGCCTAGAAGCGGTGTTGCGCCAAGTATCGAGTATGGCCTGAGGGCTGGGAAGGGGAATTCCTATTTCGTAACAATGACTTGCCAGATGGCAACCGGCAGTCTTGGCGTTGCTGCTGGTTGCGTTATCCGATGCTTGAGCAGGCGTATGAGTCACACTCATGACGACGCAGGCGTAATGACGCCTCCGACCCTCAGCTGTTGAATCAGCTCCGTGGTCGGCTGCGACCTTGCCATGACAGCCTGCGTACCGAGCAGGCATATGTGGGCTGGATCCGACGCTTCATTCTGGCCAACGGCAAACGGCACCCAGTACAGATGGGGCAGGTGGAGGTCGAGGCGTTTCTCACCGAACTGGTGACGCAGGGCAGGTGTCGGCCGGCACGCTGAATCAGGCGCTGGCGGCACTGCTGTTCCTGTATCGCGAGGTTCTGGGCATGGAGTTGCCCTGGATGGAGAATCTAGTGCGCGCCAAGCGGTGGCGGCCCATTCCAGTGGTGCTCTCGGCCGAGTAGCTTGCGCGCGCACAGTGCAGGAGCTGTTGGGCCACCAGGATGTGGCAACCACGTAGATCTACATGCATTTGCTGGGGCGCGCGGCGTCGGCGGTGTGCAGCCCGCTGGATGGGCTGGGCATCGGCGGTGGATGATGTTGCCGCCAAAAAAGTCAATCTGTTGTGGCGGTTACGGTCAGGCGTCAAGACTGAAGTCCCTGCCACAGTCCGATGCCGGGCTACGATGAAAACCGCTAAGAATCCGCAGTCTTCATGGCAATGCCTCAGCCGTCCAACAGCGCCTTGTCCCGCACCGCACCCTTGTCTGCGCTGGTCGCCAGCAACGCGTACGCCTTCAACGCTGTAGTGACCTTGCGCGGACGCACCTCCACCGGCTTCCAGCCTTTTGCATCCTGCTCTGCGCGACGACTAGCAAGCTCTTCGTCGGACACCAGCAAATTGATCGAACGATTAGGAATGTCGATCAGGATCTTGTCGCCGTCGCGCACCAGGCCGATCGCGCCGCCTGCGGCGGCTTCCGGCGAGGCGTGGCCGATCGACAGGCCCGAGGTGCCGCCGGAGAAGCGGCCGTCAGTGAGCAGGGCGCATTGCTTGCCCAGGCCCTTGGATTTGAGATAGCTGGTGGGGTAGAGCATTTCCTGCATGCCGGGGCCGCCCTTGGGGCCTTCGTAGCGGATCACCACGATATCGCCGGCCTTCACTTCGTCGGCAAGGATGCCCTTGACCGCCGAATCCTGGCTCTCAAAGACACGCACATTGCCTTCGAACACGTGGATGGATTCGTCCACGCCTGCGGTCTTCACCACGCAGCCGTCGCGGGCGATATTGCCGTACAGCACGGCCAGACCGCCTTCCTGCGAGAAGGCGTGAGCGACATCGCGGATGCAGCCTTCGCTGCGGTCTGTGTCCAGGCTGTCCCAGCGCGTGGCCTGGCTGAAGGCGATCTGCGTGGGGATGCCGGCCGGGCCGGCCTTGTAGAACGTGTGCACCGTTTCCGCGTCGGTCTGGGTGACATCCCATTGCGCGATGGCGTCGGCCAGCGTGCGTGCGTGCACCGTTGCCGCGTTGGTGTGCAGCAAACCGCCGCGTGCCAGCTCGCCGAGGATGGCCATGATGCCGCCGGCGCGGTGCACGTCTTCGATGTGGTACTTGGGCGTATTCGGCGCCACCTTGCACAGCTGCGGCACGCGCTTGGACAGGCGGTCGATATCGCGCATGCCGAACGGCACGTCGCCTTCCTGCGCGGCGGCGAGCAGATGCAGGATGGTGTTGGTCGAGCCGCCCATGGCGATATCCAGGGTCATCGCGTTTTCGAAGGCTTCGAAGGTGGCGATGCCGCGTGGCAGGGCGGTGGGGTCTTCGCCGCCGTACCAGCGATGGCACAGCTCCACCGCCACGCGCCCGGCGCGCAGGAACAGCTGCTCGCGGTCGGCGTGCGTGGCCACCACGGTGCCGTTGCCCGGCAGCGACAGGCCCAGCGCTTCGGTCAGGCAGTTCATCGAGTTGGCGGTGAACATGCCCGAGCACGAGCCGCAGGTGGGGCAGGCGCTGCGCTCGAACTCGGCCACCTTTTCGTCGGAGGCGCTGTCGTCGGCGGCGATCACCATCGCGTCGATCAGGTCGAGCTTGTGCTCGGCCAGCTTGGTCTTGCCGGCTTCCATCGGGCCGCCGGAGACGAACACGGTGGGGATGTTGAGCCGCAGCGCGGCCATCAACATGCCGGGGGTGATCTTGTCGCAGTTGGAAATGCACACCAGCGCGTCGGCGCAGTGCGCGTTGACCATGTACTCGACCGAGTCGGCGATGATCTCGCGGCTGGGCAGCGAATACAGCATGCCGTCGTGGCCCATGGCGATGCCGTCGTCCACGGCGATGGTGTCGAACTCCTTGGCCACGCCGCCGACGCGTTCGATCTCGCGCGCGACAAGCTGGCCGAGATCCTTCAGGTGCACGTGCCCGGGCACGAACTGGGTGAACGAGTTGGCGATGGCGATAATGGGCTTGTGGAAGTCGCCATCGCGCATGCCGGTGGCGCGCCACAGTGCGCGGGCGCCGGCCATGTTGCGGCCGTGGGTGGAGGTCTTGGAGCGGTACTCGGGCATGGCGAAGTCGACGGCTGATTGGCGAGCGGTGGCTGGCAATTAGACCGCGTCGCAACTGTTGCTGCTGCAACGGTCGCGGCGCGTTCCGGTGATCTGGCACGGTAGCACGCGGGCGCATGCACGCCGTGCTGGCGGGCGGGCGAGGGCATCGTGCGCAGCGCACGCGGAATGCAGCAGCGCCGGCCGGCACTGCACGTGAACGCGCGCCTTTGGTCCCGCTGCATCACGTCGTCGGCCGGCATGTAATGCGATGTAAACGTATGCGGGCGCGCATGCAGTGCCCGGAGTGCGAACCGGAGCGCAGATCGCGCCGCCGGGACATCGGCAGGATTGTCCCTAGACCGGTGCGGCCAATGGGGGAGCAGCACCGCCAAGGATCTCCACCAACGGCACCGCAGGAGGCGCCCATGTCCGACCATCCTCATTCACGCCGCACGGCGGCAACGTCGCATCCCATCGACCAGACGCCGGCGGCAACGGCCGGCATCACCCGCCGTCGCGTGCTGCAGGGCGCAGCCGGCGCGGCGGCGCTGGCCGGCCTCGGGTGGGGCGGCCGCGCGGCCGCGCAGAGCGCCACCCTGCCGTTCGCGGGCCTGAACCTGTCGGGCCTGGCCTCCAACAGCTATGTGGAGAATGCCGAGATCGGCACGCATTACCGCGCCATCACCGCGCAGCACGTGGCTGCCGCCGGGGCCTGCCCGCTGTTCCGGCTGCCGACCACCGCCGCGCGCTTCACGCGTGGGCAGGGCGTGGCCTTGAACGAGACCTACTGCCGTCAGGTCCAGGACGCACTGGACCACATCGCCGCACGCGGCAAGCGCGCCATCGTGGAGCTGCACGACTACATGCGCCTGCCGCAGCGGGTGGCCGTCAAGTCCGGCTACCGGCGCGACGCCAGCGGCACGCTTGTCGATGCACGCGGCAACCGCGTCGACAACCCGGCCGCAACCGAGGTCTGGGCCGACACCTATCCGCTGCGCAGCTTCGGCTACCAGGGCTATTTCGATCGCCGCGACCAGTTGCTCAAGCTCTACGAATACCGCGTGATCGGCACGCCGGGGTGCACGCTCTACAACGAGGCCGGCCTGCCCGACCTGTGGGCACGCATCGTCAACCGCTTCAGGCAACACCCGGCGGTGTTCGGCTGGGGCGTGATGAACGAGCCATACCAGGGAAAGGAGCGCAACGCCGATGGCAGCGTGTTGTCGATGTCGGCGCACTGGCAGAACACCGCCACCGCGTGCTGCAAGACCATCATCGATCGCGACCGCGACCACTTCGTGTTCGTGTGCGGCAACGGCTATGCCAGTGCCCGGCTCTGGCAGCAGGACTCGATGGGCCTGTTCGACATCCCCGATCCCTACAACCGCATCGTCTACGAAGCGCACAACTACCTGGATAGCGACGGAGCTGGCGGCGGCAACTGGGTCGGGCCCGGCGGGCGCAACGAGGTGGTCAAGCCGGACACCGGCATCGAGATGGTGGCGCCCTTCATCGAAGCCCTGCAGCATGCCGGCAAACGCGGCTATCTGGGTGAGCATGGCTATCCGGCCGACAACCACAGCGCGGAGGTCGCCACCACGCGCATGCTGGCCCATCTGCAGGCCAACAATATCCCCAGCACGCAGTGGTGCTTCGGCCCCGGCTGGCCGGATGACGATGTGCTGGGCATGAGCTACGACGTGGGCGCGGACATCCAGGCCAAGAGCAATCTCGCTGCGGTGCAGGCCTTCTTCGACGTGCGCCTGTCCGGCTACGTGCCGCCACCTCTCTAACCCCGGCGCCGCCGCTGCCCGGAGGACGCGGCGGTTTACACTGATGGCATGCGCATGGACTTCCCGTGCCGCGCCGGCTGCGCGGCCTGTTGTATTGCCCCGTCGATCAGTTCGGCGATCCCCGGCATGCCGCAGGGCAAGCCGGCAGGCGTGCCCTGCGTGCAGCTCGATGGCCGGGGCCGGTGTCGCCTGTTCGGCTTGCCGACGCGGCCGGCGGTGTGCGCCAGCCTGCGCCCGTCCGAGGACATGTGCGGCGCTTCGCGCGCCCAGGCGCTGGCCACGTTGACGGCACTGGAGCAGGCCACGCGGCCGTAAGCGGCGCCAGGTCACCGGCGTCCTTGCTGCCATGCATCCCCGACGCCATGCAACCCGCGGCTGGCTGCGGCTGCGCTGCATCCCGGGCGGCCAGGGATGCGCGGCGTGCGGCGCGCTGCTGCCGTCATCTCTCTGCGCGTCGGCCTGCCAGCATCAGGCCACCGGCGTCTGCGGCAGGTGCACCCAGCTCGAAGGCGGTGTACCCGTGTCGCAGAGGGTCGATGCTGGCCTGCAGCCGCAGGGCGGGGACCCGGATTCAGCCGGCGCTGGCGCCGCCCAGATACTGATCCTTGAGCCGCACGTAATGCTGCGCGGAGTAATGCAGGCTTTCGATTTCCTTGTCGCTGAGGGTGCGGGCCAGGCGCGCGGGATTGCCCAGCCACAATTCGCCTTCGCCGACGATCTTGCCCGGGCCGACCACCGCGCCGGCACCGACAAAGCCGTAGCGCTTGACGGTGGCGCCGTCCAGCACGCAGGCGCCCATGCCGATCAGGCACAGGTCTTCGATGGTGCAGGCATGCAGGATGGTGCCGTGGCCAACCGTGACGTCGGCGCCGATCAGCGTCGGGTAGCCGGCCTTGTTGAACGGGCTATGGTGACTGACGTGGATGATGGTGCCGTCCTGCACGTTGGTACGTGCGCCGATCTGCACATGATTGACGTCGCCGCGAATCACCGTGCCCGGCCACACCGATACATCATCGCCCAGGCTCACCTTGCCGATGATGGTGCAGGCAGGGTCGACATAGACGCGTGCGCCCAGTTGCGGGGTGTGGTCCAGGAACGAGCGAATCGGGGTCACGATGATCTCCAGCATGTCGGCGTGCCGCCCGGTGCGGGCACTGCCGGCATGATAGCGGGGCGACTGTCGCATGCGGCAAGCGCTGGCGTGGCAAATGACCTGTCTGGCTGTGGCCGTGGATGACGCAGCGGCGCGGCGTGTTGAAACGACCGACGCCAGAACCGGTGGGGCTACGCCTGAATGTTTGCTGCAGCTTCGAAGGGATCGAGTTGCACTGCGTGTGGAGGTTTGCAGTCATGCGCATCTAGCGTCGTTCAAGTTCGCTACCGCGAAATCTCGTATGCCATGCCTGCGCGAGGAGTGCAGCAAGGAGCTTCGCACTCCGGACCAGACGAACGTGGCGGTTACCCGGTCCGATCGCACGCCAGGTCACGCGCTGCAGCGGTAGGCGCGAGGTCGATCGTGTCCGTGCAAGCAATCCGCATACCCCGGGTGCCGCCATGCAGACACCTCAACGAATGCATGGCGAGCCAGGCGAAGCGCTCTGCCAGCCTGTTCGATAAGCGCACACCAGTGCGTGCGGGTGTATTGAACGTCCCCTGCGATCGGCCTAGCGTGCCGATGGCGTTTTGCAACGCGGCGCTCGTGCTGCGTTGCAGTGCCGATGCATTGTCGAGTGCCGCTGCTGCTTCGAGGCTTGCTCGCGTCTTCGTCGTGCTGCCGCTGCACGCTCGCATGGCCACGCATGCAGCTGCCAACGCACCTGCCATTCCTACACCAGGATCACCCGATGACCCCGAGCGCCGTGACACCTGCACCCTTCGTACTGGAACGCATGACGCCGTTCCAGTGGAGGGCGGTGGCGGTGTGCGTGTTGCTGACCATGCTCGATGGTTTCGATGTGATGGCGATGGCCTTCACCGCCCCACATGTGTCGGCGCAATGGCAGTTGTCGGGCAAGCTGCTCGGGGCCTTGTTCAGTGCCGGATTGGTTGGCATGGCGGCGGGTTCGTTGCTGCTGGCGCCGCTGGCCGATCGCATCGGGCGGCGCGCGACGATCCTGGCCTGCCTGGCGATACTGACCGTGGGCATGGGCGCCTCGGCGCTGGCCACCGGCGTGTGGCAACTCGGCGCGTTGCGTGCGTTCACCGGCATCGGCATCGGCGGCATGCTGGCCTGCGTTGCGGTCATCGCTGCCGAGTATTCCACCGCCCGGTGGCGCAGCACGGCATTGGCGCTGCAGGCCACCGGTTACCCGATCGGCGCGACGCTGGGCGGCGCAATCGCGGCGTTGCTGTTGCAGCAATGGTCCTGGCACGCGGTGTTTGTGCTCGGTGCGCTCGGGTCGCTGCTGTGCGTGCCCTTGGTGCTGGCGTTTTTGCCCGAGTCGCTGGATTTTTTGATCGCGCGGCGCCCGCCCGGTGCAGCCGCACGCTTCAATGCGGTGCTCGCACGCATGGGCATGCCGCCGCATGCGGTACTGCCGTCACCGCCGCAGATTCCCAATCGGGCGCAGGGCTATGCGGCCCTGTTCGTACCGGCATTGCGGCGGCAGTCGCTGTTGATCGCGCTGGCGTTCTTTCTGCTGATGTTCGCGTTCTATTTCGTACTCAGCTGGACCCCGAAGCTGCTGGTCGTGGCCGGCTTGTCGGCGGCGCAGGGTGTAACCGGTGGTGTCTTGTTGAATCTGGGCGGCATTGCCGGCGGGGCGGTCTTCAGCGCATTGGCCGCACGTGCGCGCCTGTCGCGGCTGACCGCCGGCGCGCTGGGGATCTCGGCGCTGGCGCTGCTGGCCTTTGGCCTCTACAACACCGTGCTGAGCTGGGCGTTTGCCACGGCGGTGCTGAGCGGCGCGGCGCTGTTTGCCGCCATCGCCGGGCTGTATGCGGTGGCGCCGGTGGTCTTCACGGCGGCGGTGCGTTCCACCGGCATGGGCTGGGCGATCGGGGTGGGCCGCTTCGGCGCGATCGCCTCGCCGCTGTGCGTGGGCCTGCTGGTGGACGCGGGCTGGTCGCCGGCGGCCCTGTACCTGGCCTGCAGCGTGCCGTTGCTGCTTGCGGCCATCGCCGTGCTGGGCATGCGCCTGCCGGCGCGCTGAACTGCCCGGCTGGCGGTTGTCACGCAGCCGAGCGAGGTCGACCGGGCCAAAGAAATGCTGCGCACTGCCGATACCCCGACAGACCCTCCATCGTTGTGGCGGGCTCTTCCGCGGACCATTTGCAGATCAGCGCCGGCATGCTCAGAACCATCGACTCCGATCAACTCCGCCCCGGCATGTATGTCTACAAGCTGCTGGGCGCGTGGGTGCACCATCCGTTCTGGAAGACCTCGTTCCTGGTCGATTCGGATGACGTGGAGAAGATCCATGGCAGCCGGATCGAGCAACTGGTAATCGATACCGCGCGTGGCCTGGATCTGGAAACGGCGGCGCCGGACGCAACCAGTCCGGAGCCCGAGCCGGCGGCACCATCACCATCACCATCACCGACGCCCGAACCGCCCACCGCCACGCGCACCGCGCGCACCAACAGCGTCACCGCGCAGGTCGGCATCGAGTCCGAAGTGGTGCGCGCACGCAAGATCTTCGAAGACGGGCGCGACACGGTCGAGGCGATGTTCCGCGATGTGCGGCTTGGACGTACCGTCGACACCGAGGCGGCGATGCCGCTGGTGGAAGCCATCAACGAGTCGGTCCTGCGGCATCCGCAGGCCCTGATCAGCGTAGCGAGGCTCAAGACCGCCGACGACTACACCTATCTGCATTCGATGGCGGTGGCCGGCCTGATGAGCGGGCTGGCGCGCCAGCTCGGCTTGCCCGAAGGGCAGGTCGTCGAGGCGGCCATGGGCGGCCTGCTGCACGACATGGGCAAGGCGGTGACGCCGCTGGACATCCTCAACAAGCCGGGCAAGCTCACCGACGACGAAATGGAGGTCATGCGCCAGCATCCGCTGGATGGCCATCGCCTGCTGGTGGCCGGCGGCGTGCAGAACGCGGTGGTGCTGGAGATCGCGCTGCACCATCACGAGAAAATGGACGGCAGCGGCTACCCGAATCGGCTGGTGGGCGAGAACATCGCGCTGATGTCGCGGATGGGTGCGGTGTGCGATGTGTACGACGCCATCAGCTCCGACCGCCCCTACAAGCGCGGCTGGGATCCGGCCGAATCGCTCAAGCGCATGGCGTCGTGGCAGGGGCATTTCGACCCGGTGGTGTTCCAGGCCTTCGTGCGCCGGCTGGGGATTTATCCGGTCGGCTCGCTGGTGCGGCTGGAGTCGCAGAAACTGGCGGTGGTGATCGAGCAGACCGCCGATGCGCTGCTCAAGCCCAAGGTCCGCGTGTTCTATTCGGCCAAGTTGCGCAGCCATGTGCTGGTGCAGGACATCGATCTGTCGCGGCCGGATTGCCAGGACCGCATCGCACAGATGGAAAGCCCCACCGACTGGGGCTTCCGCGACCTCGAGAAGCTATGGTTGCCGTAATCGGTAATTCGTAACCCGTAGGCCACCAGTTAGCAGTTGGCCTAGCTGGCACGCAGATGCATCGAGCGAGCGCCACGCCAGTTGAGGAATCCCGCTGGGTGATTGGGCTGGATGCGCAAGCGTCGCGTGGTGACAACCGCTGCGTTGTCCTCGTGCTTGCCGCCACCGCTGCCAGGCCCGGTGGACCGCACGCACCCGTGCCCGGCGCGCCGGCCGCAAGCCGGTTGCCGCACCACCACCAGGCGCATTGGTCAGCCTGGCGAGCGCGACCATGCTGCGCTGCAGCTTGGCAATGTAGTTATGATCCATAACTATTACGGAACGCAATCACTTGCCGACCTGGAACCCATGTCTCAGCCGTGCCTGGATGACCGTCGCTTCCCACACCTGCCTGCCGCCGCAGACGGCCGCCCTGTGCTGGCGCTGGACTGGCACCTGCATGCTGTGGCTCGCCTGCACGACGTGGCCAAGCCCCCCTCGGCATGCCTGAGCGCGTCTACAATGCAGCTCACGCCGCGGACCGGCGTTGCGGGCGGTGTGCGTTGCGCGCACCGGTCCGCCCGTCGTCTTCGCTGCGAGAACCGTCATGTCCGTCACTGCCAATGCCGCCCTGCCGCCGGATGCCGTCACCACGGTGGATCAGGCGCGCCTGCTGCGGCTGCTGGGCTACCGCATCACCCGCACCGAGTTGCTGGTGCGGCGGATGTTTCAGGACTGCGTGGCAGCGTTCGATCTCAAGCCGGTGGACTTCTCGCTGCTGATGCTGGTGGATGGCAACCCGGGCATCAACCAACGCCAGATCGGCGATGTGCTGCACGTGTCGGCGCCCAACCTGGCGATCGTGGTGGCACGCCTGGTCAAGCGCCGCCTGCTGCGGCAGGTGCGGGGACGCCAGGACCGACGCATGCAGCACCTGTCGCTGACCACCGCCGGTGTGACCCTGCTGAGCGCCGCCGAGGCCGAAGTGCTGCGGATGGAACAGCAACTCAGCGTGGTGCTTGGCAGCAGCGAGGCGCCGTTGCTGCGCGCGCTCGACCGGCTGGACCGTCTGGACACCGCCTGATCCGCAGCTGCCGTGCAGGCGCACGGCCCGCTTTCCACCTGGCCTTTGCACGCGCCGTCGCCGGCGTGTCGATCGCGCCTGCCTGACCGTTGTTCCGCCGCAGTGTCCGCTGTCCCTCCCCGTGCTGGAGATGTTTGCAGTGAACTATCGATCGGTCCTGTCTGGGTTGTCTTCCCGCGCGTCGGGGCTGCGCCGCGCAGCGCTTGCCATGGTGGCGCTGCTTGCTGCCGGCACCGCCGGGGCGCAGAACCTGCCGCAGAGTACGACGCTGACCAACGGCATCAATACCGGCGGTACCAGCTACCTGGACGGCTTCACCCGCACCACGCCCGGCTGGGCGGTGATCACCTATCTGCGTCAGAGCTCACTGGATGCGATCAAGGATTCCCGCGGCAACGACGTGCCGGTGTTCGATCGCCCGCGCATCGATTCGACCCTGCTGCTGACCCAGGTCGCCTATGTCACGCCGTACAAGCTCTTTGGCGGCGCGGTTGGCATCAACACGCTGCTTCCGCTGATCAACCTGGATGCCTCGTTCGGGCGCAACAGCATTGCCAGCTTGCGCGACAACGGCGCCGGTGTGGGTGACCTGACCTTTGGCCCCTATCTGCAGATGCTGCCGGTGATCCGCAATGGCAGGCCGGTGTTTTCGCAGCGTTTCGAAATCAATGCGATCGCGCCGACCGGCAAGTTCGACCGCGACCGCGACCTCAATCAGGGTGCCGGCTACTGGTCGCTGGTGCCGCAATACGCGTTCACCGTGTTCCCGACGCCCAACTGGGAAGTCAGCGCACGCATCAACTACATCTACAACTTCCGCAGCGAGCGGCGTCCGAACCTGCCGCCGGGTTTTGCGTTCCGCAACGGCCAGGCCGGCGATGCGGGCTGGATCAACTTCGCCACGTCCTGGGAAGTGGTGCCCGACCTCCGCCTTGGCGTGAATGCCTATTACCTCACCCAGTTCCGCGACAACCGCACCAACGGGCAGCGCGTGGCCGACACCCGCCAACGCGTGTTCTATGCCGGCCCCGGCGGTGTATGGCGGATGGATGCCAACAACATGCTGTTTGCCAATGTGTATCTGCCGGTGGAGGTCAAGAACGCTGCCTCCGGCAACAACGTCAACCTGCAGTACGTCCATGTGTTCTAGCGCCGGTACGGCCGGCCTCTTCGGAGAGTGGCAATGAATTTGCAGAACAAGACGATCGTGGTCACCGGCGTGGCATCGGGCATTGGTGCCGAAGTGGCACGCCTGGCCCGTTTCCATGGTGCCAGGGTGATCGGCGTCGATCGCACGCCGGTGCAGATGTCGCTGCACGGGTTCCACCAGGCCGATCTTGGCGATCCGGCGTCCATCGATGCGCTGGTGCAGGCCTTGCCGGAGCGCATCGACGCGCTGGCCAACGTGGCCGGCGTGCCTGGCACCGCACCGCTGGAGGTCGTGGCGCGGGTCAATTACCTGGGTCTGCGCCATTTGAGCCAGGCGCTGCTGCCGCGCATGACGGCTGGCGGTTCCATCATCAACGTGGCTTCCATCCTGGGCGCCGAATGGCCGCAACGCCTGGAACTGCACAAGCAACTGGCCGCCACCGACAGCTTTACGTCCGGCACTGCGTGGTTGCAGGCGCATCCGGTGAGCCACGACACCTGCTACCAGTACTTCAAGGAAGCGCTGATCGTATGGACCCTGCTGCAGTCGCGGCCCTGGTTCGCCGAGCATGGCGTGCGCGTCAACAACGTCGCGCCCGGACCGGTGTTTACCCCGATTCTCGGCGATTTCGTCACCATGCTCGGCGAGGAGCGCGTCAAGGAAGACGCCAAGCGCATGACGCGTCCGGCGTACGCCGACGAGGTGGCCGAGGCCATCGTGTTTCTCGCCTCCGATGCTGCGCGCTGGATCAACGGCATCACCTTGCCGGTCGATGGCGGGCTGGCGTCCACCACCCTGTAACACCACCCCCTCAGCAGGAGGCTAGACCATGAACGCTCTCCCCAACACCGCGATTGCCGCGTCGTCCGTCCCGGCGTGGCATGGCTGTATCTTCAATGGCGACTGGGTGCCCGGCAACGGCGGCACCGCGCAGATCATCGAACCGGCCACCGGCAAGCTGCTGCACGAAGTCGGCAAGGCCGATCTGGCCGATGTCGCCGCTGCCGTGGCGCTGGCGAAAAAAGCGCAACGTGCCTGGGCAGCCACGACGCCGCGTGAGCGCGCTGCCGTGTTTCACCGTGCCGCGCAGCTGATGGAAGCGCGCAGTGCGGAAGCGGCGCTGCTGATCGCGCGCGAAACCGGCGGCATCCTGCCCAAGGCCCAGCGCGAAGTGAACGAGTCGGTGGTGTTCTATCAGCAGGCGGCGGCGCTGCCGCTGCAGGCCGTCGGCCAGGTGCTGCCCACCGGCGCCGGCCAGCTCAGCCTGGCCCGGCATCTGCCGCTGGGCGTGATCGCGGTGATTTCCCCGTTCAATTTCCCGTTGATCCTGTCGCTGCGGTCGGTGGCTCCGGCGCTGGCGATGGGCAATGCGGTGGTGCTCAAGCCTGACCCGCGCACACCGTACACCGGTGGCGTGGTCATCGCGCAGGTGTTGGAGGAAGCGGGCCTGCCGAAGGGCTTGTTGCACGTGCTGCACGGCGATGCCGCCATCGGCCAGGCGCTGGTCGAATCGCCGGATGTCCCGATGATTGCCTTTACCGGCTCCACCGCTGCCGGGCGACGCATCGGCGAGATCGCGGGCCGGCACCTGAAGAAGGTGTCGCTGGAGCTGGGCGGCAACAACGCGGTGATCGTGCTCGACGACGCCGATCTGGACAGGGCGGCCTCTGCCGTGGCGTTCGGCGCCTACATGCATCAAGGGCAGATCTGCATGGCCACCGGCCGCGTGCTGGTCCAGCGTGGCATTGCCGATGCGTTGACCCAGCGGCTGGCTGAAAAGGCCAGGCATCTGCCGGTTGGCGATCCGGTCAGTGGCACCGTGGCACTGGGCCCGATCATCGACCAGCGCCAGCTGCAGCGTGTGATCGATATCGTGGACGACAGCGTCGCCGCCGGCGCGGTGGTGGAAGCCGGTGCCAGCAACGAAGGCCTGTTCTATGCGCCGACGGTGCTGTCCAACGTGCGCCCGGGCATGCGTGCATTCGACGAGGAAGTCTTCGGGCCGGTGATCAACATCACCGTGTTCGACACCGACGAAGAAGCCGCGGAACTGGCCAACCATGGCGAGTACGGCCTGGCCGCCGGCATCCTGTCGGCATCGGTGTCGCGCGCGATGAACCTGGGCGACAAGCTCCATACCGGCCTGTTGCACATCAACGATCAGACCGTGTCCGACGAAGTCATCAACCCCTTCGGCGGTACCGGTGCCTCGGGCAACGGCACCAGTGTCGGCGGGCCGGCCGACTGGGAGCAGTACACCCACTGGCAGTGGCTGACGATCAAGAACGAAGTGCCGCAATACCCGTTCTGACCGGCGCGGGCGACCGACTGCGCCAAGGGCCAAGCAGCACACTCGCGGCGTCGAGGGCGCGGTGCCCTCACCGCTTGCGGGACACGCCGTGAACCCGTCCTTGGGGGCTCGGTGGCGGCATCCATGCCGCCACACGGTCCCGCAACCGGCGAGGACACCGCCCCAGACAGTTGGCCGGCACTCATCTGAAAAGCTGTCTCTCGTGCGGTGTGCACCAGACATGGAGCCGATGCTCCATGGTCGAACAAGGCGCATCCAGCACGGCTCTTAGCCTTGCACACCGACCATCTCGCCTGGGTCCTTGCCCGCTCACCGTCGCGGGACCCTGAGCGGCATGGATGCCGCGCCGGAGCCTACAAGGACGTACTTGCGGCGTGTCCCGCGATGGCGGGCGGGCAAGGGCCCTGCAGCAAACTGACAGCATCGAGTGCGCGCTGCCCTCACCGCTTGCGGGACACGCCGTGAATCCTTCCCTGGAGGCTCGGTGGCGGCATCCATGCCGCCACACGGTCCGGCAATCAGCGAGGACACCGCACCGGACAGTCCGCTGGTTACTTTGTTGAAAACCCTGCAACCAGCCCACGGATCGGTCGCTCTTAATCGCCAGCGCGAAAGCGCGTCGGCGAACAGCCGGCGTGACGTACGAAATAGCGGCTGAAGTACGCAGCGTCGAAAAATCCAAGGTCCGCGGCGATCTGCTGCACGCTCAGGCTGGTGTAGCGCAGGCTGCGGCGGGCTTCGAGCATGATGCGGCGCTGCAGTAATTGCAGTGCCGAGGCGCCGGCCAGTCGCTGGCACAACGCATTGAGATGGCCCGGCGTCAGGCCCAATTGCTCGGCAT
Source organism: Xanthomonas euroxanthea (assembly GCF_903989455.1). Lineage (NCBI taxonomy): Bacteria > Pseudomonadati > Pseudomonadota > Gammaproteobacteria > Lysobacterales > Lysobacteraceae > Xanthomonas > Xanthomonas euroxanthea. Next base: position 429,002 of record NZ_LR861803.1, read on the forward strand.
AGCGGGAGATCGGCCAATGCGCACGGTAGTGCTGGTCGATCAAGGCCTGATAGCCGCGGAGATGGCGTAGTGCCGGGTCGGCATAAGGACTCACCGCAGCGGCATCCTGCGCGTGTTCCAGCGCCGTGCGGGCGGTCCAGATCAACAACTGCGCTGCGGCGGCGTGCAATGCGGCCTCATGGCCGACGCGTCGGCAGGCATGGTCGTCGGCAATGCTGGCGAACAGCACGTCGAGCAGCCCGCGTGCGCGCTGTGCGTGCAGGACCTGCGGGATGGTCAGGGCAGCCTGCAACAGCGGTGCAGCACTCAAGGCGCCGCGCACCAGCGGCATGCACAAGGTGATGATGTGGCCGCGCACCCGCGGATCGAACCCGAAGCCATGCACGCACAGTGGCGGCAGCCAGATCACGCGCGCACCACGCACGTGCTGGCTGCGGCCATCCAGCTGCAGCGTTGCCGGCCCGCGTTGCACGTACAGCAACTGTGCCAGGTCCTCGTGCCGGTGCGGAGCGATGTGCCAGTTATGTAGCCGGCTGCGTGCGGCAATCGACTCCCAATGCAACAACTCGGGTGTGTCGGCGTGCTGCTCGCCGTACAGGCCGAAGGCGGGCACCGCGGTGGCTGCAGCAATGGCGTGCGCGCGTCTGGGCATCGTCGAAAAGTCCAAGCACTGCGCGCAATCATCCCTTCACTGCACGCGCTTGGCTACCCACACTGGCCTGCATCCGTCAGCTGGGGCAGGAGCATTGCATGCGCACCCAAATCGCGATCATCGGCGCCGGCCCGTCCGGCCTGTTGCTGGGCGAGCTGTTGCTGCGGGCCGGCATCGACACCGTGGTGATCGAGCGGCAGACGCCGGACCACGTGCTGGGGCGGATTCGTGCCGGCGTGCTGGAACAGGGCAGTGTGGCGCTGTTGCAGCGGGCAGGGGTTGGCGAACGCGTGCAGCGCGAGGGCCTGCCGCATCACGGCTTCGAACTGTCGCTGGATGGCCGCCGGGAGCGCATCGACCTGCTGCGCGGTTGCGGACGTAGCGTCACCGTCTACGGCCAGACCGAGGTCACTGCCGATCTGATGCAGGCACGTGCACGCAGCGCTGCGCCGACGTACTACAGCGCGCAGGACGTGACGCTGTGCGGGGTGGAAAGCGACGCACCCGCGGTGGAGTTCACCCATGAGGGCCGGCGCCAGCGCGTCGACTGCGACTACATCGTCGGCTGCGACGGCTTCCATGGCATCAGCCGCGCCAGCATTCCGCCCGAGCGACTGCGCCTGTTCGAGCGGGTGTATCCGTTCGGGTGGCTTGGCGTGCTTGCCGACACCCCGCCGGTCCACGACGAGTTGATCTACGCGCAGCACCCGCGCGGCTTCGCGTTGTGTTCGATGCGCTCGCCGACGCGTTCGCGCTACTACGTACAGGTACCGGCCGATGCGCGGGTAGAGGCATGGAGCGACCAGGCGTTTTGGGATGCATTGCGTGCGCGGTTGCCCGAGACGCTGGCTGCGCAATTGATCACCGGGCCATCGATCGAAAAGAGCATTGCGCCGTTGCGTAGCTTCGTCGCCGAGCCGATGCAGTACGGGCGCCTGTTCCTGGCCGGCGATGCGGCACATATCGTGCCGCCCACCGGTGCCAAGGGCTTGAATCTGGCGCTGGCCGATGTCGGCCTGCTTGCGCAATTGTTCGAGCGCTGGAACGCGCGTGGCGACGCCGAGGTGCTGCAACGGTACTCGGCGCTGGCGCTGCAACGCGTCTGGAAGGCCGAACGGTTTTCATGGTGGATGACCACCTTGCTGCATACCTTCGCCGACCAGGACGCGTTCACCGCACGCATTCATGCCGCGGAACTGGAGTATCTGCTGGGCAGCGAGGCAGGGCGCGCGACGGTGGCTGAAAACTATGCCGGCCTGCCACTGGTGGAACTGCCGGAGTAAGTGTGGCCATGACCGATGCCGGAGATCCCTCGTGTGCGCCTGAGAATTCGGCTGCAGTGGTTACCTATGGATTACCACCAATGCCGGAAGTGCCCTGGTGCACTCCAGGGCGGCTAGCGGGCGAGCAGACGCGGCCGTTAGGCTGGTGGCGACGCGTAGAAACCCTGTCTGCCAAGGCGCGTCATTCCCCCAATCAGCGGCGCACCGTGCTGGCGTTCCAGCCAGCGTAGCGCCCGTCTCCACATAAGGAGTCTTCCATGAATAAGCTGTTCTCCCGCGCCTTGCTACTGGTCATGCTGGTAGCGCCGGTGGCTGCGTTCGCGCAGACCGCGGTGACCGAAAATCCCAACCACCAGAAGATGCTGCTCGGCTCCACCTGGCCGGAGACTGTCAACAAGCGGCTGGTTTACGACTTCTGGCGCATCGTGTTCGAGGCCGGGCAGGTGCAGGAAGCGCCGAAATACATGGACAAGAACTACATCCAGCACAACCCGAACGTGGCGAACGGCCGCGATGCCTTCATCGCGTTCCTGACCGCGTTCGTGCCGCCGACACCGGTGCAGGAACGCGTGCAGCTGCCGCTGGTAGCCATCACCGCCGACCGTGACCTGGTCACGCTGGTGTCGGTGCGCACGCTGCCGGATCCGCGCGATCCGAGCAAGACCTACACCACCACCTGGTTCGACATGTTCCGCATCGAAAAGGGCCTGATCAAGGAGCACTGGGATCCGGACACCATTGCCGGCCGCGCCAATACCGGCGGGCAGTAATCGCTGCTGCGTTGCAGGGCTGCAGCGTGCAGCTCTGCAACGCGTGATCCGTGCAGGGAGTAACAACCATGCACGTGGTTCACGAAAACGACAACGCCCGCCTGATGGCGGGCGTCGTCGTCTTGATGACAGCGGTCAGCTGATACGGAAGCCCATCGTCGCTTCCACCGCCTGCTGCCAGCCGGCATACAGTTGTTCGCGCTTGTCCTCGGCCATGGTCGGCTCGAAGCGGCGATCCACCGCCCACTGCTTGGCGATCTCTTCGCGGCTGCTCCAGAACCCGGTTGCCAAGCCGGCCAGATAGGCCGCGCCGAGCGCAGTGGTTTCGGCCACTTCCGGGCGCAGCACCGGCACGTTGAGCATGTCGCTCTGGAACTGCGCCATGAAATCGTTGGCGATTGCGCCGCCGTCGGCGCGCAGTTCCTTCAGTTCGATGCCCGAATCGGCCTGCATCGCGGTCAACACGTCGCGGGTCTGGTACGCCATCGATTCCACCGCCGCGCGCACGAAATGTTCCTTGGTGGTGCCGCGGGTCAGCCCGAACACCGCGCCGCGGATATCACTGCGCCAGTACGGCGCGCCCAGGCCGACGAAGGCCGGCACCAGATAGACCCCGTCGTTGTCGCCGGCGCGTTCGGCATAGGCCTGCGAGTCGCTGGCCTTGCCGAGCATGCGCAGGCCGTCGCGCAGCCATTGCACCACCGATCCTGCGACGAAGATCGAGCCTTCCAGCGCATATTCGACCTTGCCGTCGATGCCCCAGGCAATCGTGGTCAACAGACCGGCCTTGGACGCGACCGCCTTGTCGCCGGTATTCATCAGCGCAAAGCAACCGGTGCCGTAGGTGTTCTTGGCCATGCCCGGTTCGAAGCAGGCCTGGCCGAACAACGCCGCCTGCTGGTCGCCGGCGATGCCCGCGATCGGCACCTGCTCGCCATAGAAATACTGGGTCTGGGTCATGCCGTAGATTTCGCTGGACGAGCGCACCTCCGGCAGCATCTCCTTCGGCACGTCGAGCATGGCCAGCAGCTCGGCATCCCATTCCAGCGTGTGGATGTTGTACATCAAGGTGCGCGAGGCATTGGTGTAGTCGGTGACGTGCACCTTGCCGCCGGTGAGATTCCAGATCAGCCAGCTGTCGATGGTGCCGAAGGCCAGTTCGCCGTTGCGCGCGCGTTCGCGGGCGCCGTCGACGTGATCCAGGATCCATTTGACCTTGGTGCCGGAAAAATACGCATCGATCAGCAGGCCGGTCTTGTCGCGCACCATCTGCTCGTGCCCGGCCTCCTTGAGTTGCGTACAGATGTCCTTGGTCTGCCGCGATTGCCAGACGATGGCGTTGTAGATCGGCTGGCCGGTGGCCTTGTCCCACACCACCGCGGTCTCGCGCTGGTTGGTGATGCCGATGCCGGCGATCGAGCGCGCATCGATCTGCGCATTGTTGAGCAGCTCGGTGATCGTGGTGTAGACGCTGGTCATGATCTCGCGCGGGTTGTGTTCCACCCAGCCCGGCTGCGGAAAGATCTGGCCGAACTCGCGCTGCGCCACGCCGGCCACCTTGCCGTTGCGATCGAACAGCATCGCGCGCGAGCTGGTGGTGCCTTGATCGATCGCAAGGACGTATTGCTTTTCCATCGGAGATTCCTCGAACAATGCCGGCGTTGGCGCACGGCGAGAAAGTGGGCAATGCACGCCGCTGTTCGAGAGGCCAAGGAAACCGGGGCCTGCTCCACAGCGGCGCGGTGCTGTCAGTCGTGCAGCAACGCGGTCAGCGCGGATCGAGCGGCGCTTTGCCGCCTTGCAGGTGGCGCACGCGTGCCGGCAGGAACGGCAGGATCAGCCACTGGTAGGCAAGCGCGCCAATCGGGCCGCCGATCAACGGGCCGACGATGGGGATCCACCAGTAGTTGTCCTTGGCCGGCAAGGCGGCTTCGCCCCAACCGGCAAGATAGGCGAACAGGCGCGGGCCGAAGTCGCGCGCCGGATTCATCGCCCAGGCTTCCAGATAGCCCATCGATGCGCCCAGCGTGGCCACCAGCAGGCCGATCATCAGCGCGCCGGAATTGGCGGTCGGCGCAGCTTCGTTGAACTGCTCGGTGATGGCGAAGATGCCGAAGATCAGGAACGCGGTGATGATGATCTGGTCGACCAGCGCATGCATCGGCGTGACCGCAAGGCCGGGGGCGGTGAAGAACACCCCGGCGGCGCCACCGGCTTCGCGGGTGAGCTGCTGCACCTGGTTGTAGTGGTCGATCACCGGGCCATACAACTGGTAGACGATGGCTGCGCCCAGGAACGCACCGATCACCTGCGCGCCCCAGTACGGAAGCACCTTCTTCCAGGAGAAACCTCGGAACAGTGCCAGCGCCAGCGTCACTGCCGGATTGGCATGCGTGCCGGACACCGAGCCGGTGACATAGATCGCCAGCGTCACCGCCAGGCCCCAGGCGATGCAGACGCCCCAATAGGCGTTCTGGTACGGGCTGGGGTCGTAGAGGACGTACATGGCCGCGACCGAATCGCCGAGCGCGATGATGATGAACATCGCCACCGCTTCGGAAATCAACTCACCCACCAGTTGGCGGCTCATGCGCGCGACCCCGTGCCGATGGCGATGACGCAGGCAGGGTGGTGCGATGCGCGCATCGGCGCGCAGGGGTGCTGGGTAATGCTCATCTGGGGGTGCCCTCCACGTGACTCAGGATGATGCCGGCGAATGCGCCAGGATACGTTGCCGAACGACCCGTCCTCGCCGGCAACGCAGTTCGATCAGGCCGGCACGACGTCGGCTTGCCGGACCGATTGCGTCTGCAGGTACGCTTCCAGGCGCGCGCGCCCGGCCGCGTCGATGCGCAGACCGAGTTTGCTGCGGCGCCACAGGATGTCGTCGGCGGTCACGGCCCACTCGTGGGCGCACAGGTAGTCCACCTCGGCCTGGTACAAATCGGCACCGAAGTGCGTGCCCAATGCCGCGATATCCTGCGCATCGCCCAGCAGTTGCTCCGCGCAGGTGCCGTAGTTGCGCACCAGCCGCTGCGCGGTGGGTGCCGGCAGCCACGGGCGTGCCGTGCGCACGCGTTCGAGCAGGCTGGCGATATCGCGCTGTTCGCCGCCGGGCAATGCATCGCCGCGCGCGGTCCACGCCGGCTTGCGTGCACCCAGCGCCTGGGTCAGGCGGTCGACCGCTTCTTCGGCCAGCTTGCGATAGGTGGTCAGCTTGCCGCCAAAGACGTTGAGCAATGGTGCGCCGTCGGTGAGCACTTCCAGCTGGTAATCGCGGGTGACTTCGGCGGCGTTGTCTTCGGCATCGTCGAGCAGCGGGCGCACGCCGCTATAGCTCCACACCACATCGGCAGGGCTGATCTGCTGCTGGAAATACAGGTTCACCGCCTCGCACAGGTACTGCACCTCGGCCGCATCGATGCTGGGTGCGGCGGGGTCGGCCTGATAATCCACATCGGTGGTGCCGATCAGGGTGAAGTCGTGCTCGTACGGAATGGCGAACACGATGCGCCGATCCGGTTGCTGGAAGATGTACGCATGGTCGTGGTCGAACAATTTTGGCACCACGATATGGCTGCCCTTGACCAGGCGCAGTGCGTGCTTGTGCGGCACTGCGGCGACCTTGTCCAGGAACGACACCGCCCACGGCCCGGCCGCATTGGCGAGCGCGCGCGCCTGCACGGTGCGGCGGCGGCCGTCGCGGTCTTCCAGTTCGGCGTACCAGAAGCCCGCATCGCGCCAGGCACCCACACAGCGCGTGCGCGTGCGGATCTGGGCACCGCGCTTGGCGGCGTCCATCGCATTGAGCACCACCAGCCGCGCGTCCTGCACCCAGGCATCGGAATAGACAAAGCCGGTGCGCAGCGATTCCTGCAGCGGCTGGCCGACCGGGTGCGTGCGCAGCGACAGCCGGCGCGAGCGCGGCAGGCTGCGCTTGCTGCCGCCGAGATGGTCGTACAGGAACAGGCCGGCGCGAATCATCCAGGCCGGGCGCAGATGCGGTTGATGCGGCAGCAGGAAGCGCAGCGGCCAGATGATGTGCGGGGCCAGCCGCAGCAGCACTTCGCGCTCGGCCAGCGCCTTGCCGACCAGCGCGAACTCGTACTGCTCCAGGTAACGCAGGCCGCCGTGAATGAGCTTGGTGCTGGCGCTGCTGGTATGCGCGGCCAGGTCGTCCTGCTCGCACAGGCACACCGACAGGCCACGCCCGGCCGCATCGCGGGCGATGCCGACCCCGTTGATGCCGCCGCCTATCACCAGAAGATCGTATGTCTCGCCCATTGGTGTCTCCGTCCGGGCGCGCAGGAGCGAACCCAAGTTGTCATGTTCGAACATATTCGAACATCAAACCTTTTTGGAACGTGAAGAGCTGCGACGCCCGGGCTGCGGGCGACGTTCTAATGTTTGAGCCTATCGGGAACTCAAATTCGATCGCCAGGGTGGATCGATCGGGCGATTCAATCGGGGTGTGCATTGCGCAAACGCACACAAACGAACAAACGGCTCAGCCGGCGTTGCCGGGTGCGGCCAGATGCACGCGGGTGCCGGCCTCGGCCAGCACGGCGGCCAGCTCCTGCGGCGGCGGCCGGTCGGTGAACCAGTCGTGCACCTGGGCGATTGCGCCCAGTCGCACCATGGCGTTGCGGCCGAACTTGCTGTGGTCGGCGGCCAGCAACACCTGCCGCGAGTGTTCGATGATGGCCTGGGCCACGCGTACTTCCTGGTAGTCGAAGTCCAGCAAGGTGCCATCCAGGTCGATGCCGGAAATGCCGATCACCCCGAAGTCCACCTTGAATTGCCGGATCAGCTCCACCGTCGCCTCGCCGGTCACGCCCTGGTCGCGCCCGCGCACCACGCCGCCGGCCACGATCACCTCGAAGCTGGGATTGGCGCTGAGCATCACCGCCACGTTGAGGTTGTTGGTGATCACGCGCAGGCCGCGGTGCTGCAGCAAGGCGCGCGCGACCTCTTCGTTGGTGGTGCCCAGGTTGATGAACAGCGAGGCATCGTCGGGGATGAAGCGGGCGACCTGTGCGGCGATGTGCTGCTTCTCGCGCGCCTGCAGCGCCTTGCGCGCGGTGTAGGCCAGGTTTTCCACGCTCGAGGGCATGCTGACGCCACCGTGGTAGCGGCGCAGCACGCCGGCATCGCACAGCAGGGTCAGGTCGCGCCGGATGGTCTGCGGCGTCACCTCAAAGCGCGTCGCCAGCCCTTCCACCTCGGCAAAGCCCTGCTGCCGCACCAATGCCACCAATTGTTCCTGGCGCGGGTTGAGTGCCGGCGCCGGGACCGTCCTGTAGTGAGTCGACTCCATGCGCAGATGATCGCGCATGCGCGTGAGGATGCAAACACGCGCCGCGTGAGCGCCGGCGTGTCGATGGCCGCGCTCAGCCCAGCTCGCCCCGGTAGCCGGTATCGATGGTGATGCTGCCGCCCACCGCGCGCGAGACGCAGGCGCACAGCTTGCGGTTCTCGCGGCGCTGTTCGTCGCTGAAGAACACGTCGCGGTGATCGATATCGGCCGCGCTGTCCAGCACCTCGACCGCGCACAGCCCGCATTCGCCACGCCGGCATTCGGCGATCAGCTCCACCCCGGCGTCGGCCAGCGCATCCAGCATCGATTCGTTCTCGGCCACCGGCACTTCCAGCCCGAGCCCGGGCAGCTTGACCACGAAAGCCTGCGCCGGCACCCGCCCGCTGTTGCCGAAGGTTTCGAAATGCAGCCGCGCGCGCGAACGCCCGGCCGCGTGCCAGTGCTGGCGCACCGCTTCGAGCATGCCGAGCGGGCCGCACACGTACACCTCGGCAGTGGGCGACAGCCGCGCCAGCTCGGCAGCAAGCTCCGGCCGGCCGGCATCGTCGTCGCAGTGCAGTTGCAGGCGCTCGCCGAGCAGCGCTTCCAGTTCGTCGACATAGGCCATTGCACGGCGCGTACGTCCGACATAGAGCAGGCGGAACGCGCGGTGGCGGCGCGCCAGCCGCTGCGCCATGCCGATGATCGGGGTGATGCCGATCCCGCCGGCGATCAGCAGGATCTCCTCGCCGCCTTCATCCAGCGCGAAGTTGTTGCTGGGCGGGGAGATCTCCACCACATCGCCGGGCTGCAGCGTCCACATGTGCCGCGAGCCGCCACGGCTGTCGGGCATCTGCCGTACCGCGATCTGGTAGTAGCCGTCGGCACGCGGCTCGCCCACCAGCGAGTACGAGCGCACGTCGGCGCGGCCATGCAGCTGCAGGCGAAAATCCAGATGGCTGCCGACCTCGAAGCCGCGTGCCGCGGTGCCCGGGTCGAGCACGATCTCGCGCACGCCCTCGCAGGCATCGGCGATGCTGACGACATGGGCGCGGTGCCACTGGGTGTCTTTACGCATGGGGAACTCCAGGCAGAAGGGCGGGCTGGCTGCTGCCAGCGGTGGCGGGATGGGCGCGGCCGATCAATGCACCACCGCGCACCCGGGTGATCGCCGCCGGGGTCTGCAGCACGTGACGCAGATTGCGATGGGCCAGCCGTGCGTGTTCGCGCATCAGCGCTTCCGCACGCGCGCCCTGGCGGTCCTCGATGGCGGCGATGATTTCGCGGTGCTGGTCCTGCGCCAGGGTCAGGATCAGCCGCGCCTCGGTGCTGGTTGTCTGCGCCATGACCAGGCTGTTGGGCGAGGCGAACGGCAGCTGCAGCACGCGGGTGAGTTCGCGGCCCAGCACATCGCTGCCGGCCATGGCCACCAGCAGCGCGTGGAACTGCGCATTGGCCTGCACGTACGCGCTGAAGTCGATGGCCTGCAGCGGCGGGCCGACGATGCCGTCGAGCGTGTCCAGCAACTGGCGTGCCTGGGCCAGTGCCGCGGCCGATGCACCGCGTTCGGCCGCGATGCGCGCGGCCAGGCCTTCGAGCGTGCCGCGCAGCTCGATTGCATCGTGCACGTCGCGTTCGCTGAAGGCCTGCACCGCATAGCCGCCGCCCGGCAGTGCGCTGGCCAGGCCTTCCTCGCACAGCCGCTGCAATGCCGCGCGTACCGGGGTGCGCGACATGCCCAGCCGCTGCACCACCGCCAGCTCGGACAGGCGCGTTCCGGCGGGCAGGGTGCCGTCGAGGATCAGTTCGCGTAGCGACAGCAGCGCACGCGTGGTCTGCGCGGCACTGCTGCGAAACGGCGTGGTGGGCGACATACGGAGCTCCCGGCGCGCTGCCTCAGCCCACCATGCGCAGCGACAGTTCCTGCGCGCGCTGTTCCTGGGCGATCAGCCGGTCGATCACGCGGCGTGCCCACATCCCGCCGGCATCGACGTTGAGGTTGTAGAAGGTGTGATCCGGATGCGCGTCGATGGCGCGTTGCTGCGCCTCCAGCACCGCCTCGTCCTCGCCGAACACGCCGGTGACGCCTGCACGGGTGAGCGTGGTCAGGGATTGATCGTGCAGCGCGTAGTTGCGCATGAACGCCCAGAAGTAGTGGCAGGTGGTGTCGGTTTCGGGCGTGATGGTATTGAGCACGTAGCCGTTGACGCCCTGGCTGCGGTCGCCCTCCGGCGCGCCGGTGCCGGCGATGGCCACGCCGACATCGATGGCGATGGTGCCGGGCGCTTCGAAGCGGATGATCTGCCAGCGGTCGACCTTGCCGCGGTAATCCAGATGGCGCGCGATCTGGCTGGCCCAGAACGGTGGCGCGTCGATATTGCGCATCCAGCGCGACACCACCACCGAGCGGTCGCCATGCATCACCTCGAACGGCGCTTCGGCGATCTCGTCCTGGCCGATGCTGGAGCCATGCACGAAGGTCTCGTGGGTCAGGTCCATCAGGTTGTCCAGCACCAGCCGGTAGTCGCACTTGGCGTAGATGGTGCGGCCATCGCCGGCCCAGGCGGGGTCGTGCGCCCAGTGCAGGTCGGGAATCAGGCGGGTGTCGGCCTGCGCCGGGTCGCCCGGCCAGATCCACACATAGCGATGCTTCTCGGCCACCGGAAAACTGCGCACGCATGCGGAGGGATTGATGGTCTCCTGCGAGGGCATGTGCACGCAGCGGCCCTGGCTGTTGTAGACCAGCCCGTGATACCCGCACACCACATCGTCGCCGCGCAGCTTGCCCATCGACAGCGGCACCAGGCGATGCCAGCACGCATCTTCGAGCGCGATCACCGCCCCGGCGGTGCTGCGGTAGACCACCACATCCAGGTTGCAGACCTTGCGCGGGGTCAGCGCGTGCTTGATCTCGTGGTCCCAGGCGACGGCGTACCACGCGTTGAGGGGAAACAGCTGCTTGGACTGGGACATGACCGTGACTCCTGGGGTTTGTATACAACCTGGGGTGCGGATCGGCAGTGGTGCGCCGGCTGGCAACCAGTTGACGCCCATGCCAGCGCCGGCGTCTGCTTGCAAGCGAAGTTATGTATACACCGGAGACAATGTTGGAGTGTCAGTCGCCCAACGAAATTGTGCGATTATCGAATTGATGCACCGATAATCGCATTGACCGGGCCGTGCAGCTGCGCCTAACGTGACCACACGCTCGCTGCGCAGGACCCAGGCAATGGCCCAGATCGTCCCCCTTTCAGAAGCAGTGTCCCAGCTGATCGCCGATGGCGACTGCGTGGCGATGGAAGGCTTCACCCACCTGATCCCGCATGCGGCCGGCCACGAGGTGATCCGCCAGCGCAAGCGCGACCTGCACCTGGTGCGCATGACCCCGGACCTGATCTACGACCAGTTGATCGGCGCCGGCTGCGCATCGGCATTGCGGTTTTCCTGGGGCGGCAATCCCGGCGTCGGCTCGCTGCACCGGTTGCGCGATGCAGTTGAACACGGCTGGCCGCAGCCGCTGCAGATCCGCGAACACAGCCATGCCGACATGGCCAATGCCTACGTGGCCGGTGCCTCGGGCTTGCCGTTCGCGGTGCTGCGCGGGTACGTCGGCTCGGACCTGCCGCGCGTCAACGACAGCATCCGCTTCCTGCAATGCCCCTACACCGGCGAGACGCTAGCCACCACGCCGGCGGTCAAGCCCGATGTCACCGTGATCCATGCGCAGCAGGCCGACCGCCGCGGCAATGTGCTGCTGTGGGGCATCCTGGGCGTGCAGAAAGAGGCCGCGCTGGCCGCGCGCAAGGTGATCGTCACGGTGGAGGAGATCGTCGACACGCTGGAGGCGCCGCCCAACGCCTGCATCCTGCCGCGCTGGGTGGTCGATGCGGTCTGCCACGTGCCCGGGGGCGCCGCGCCCTCGTACGCGCATGGCTATTACGCCCGCGACAACCGCTTCTATCTGGCCTGGGATGCCATCGCGCGCGACCGCGCACGCTTCCAGGCCTGGATCCAGACGCACATTCTCGACACCGACGATTTCGCAGCGTTCCAGCGCGTGTACGCGCAATCGCTGCTGCAGGTGGCCGCATGAGCGACTACAGCACCAACGAGATGATGACCGTGGCGGCGGCGCGGCGCCTGCCCGATGGCGCGGTGTGCTTCGTCGGCATCGGCCTGCCATCCACGGCCGCCAACCTGGCGCGGCTGACGCATGCGCCGGATGTCACCCTGATCTACGAATCCGGCCCGATCGGCACGCGCCCGGACGTGCTGCCGTTGTCGATCGGCGACGGCGAGCTGGCCGACACCGCCGACACCGTGGTCTCCACGCCGGAGATCTTCCGTTACTGGCTGCAGGGCGGTCGGGTGGATGTCGGCTTCCTGGGGGCGGCGCAGATCGATCGCCACGCCAACCTCAATACCACCGTGATCGGCGACTACGCAGCGCCGAAGACGCGCTTGCCCGGTGCCGGTGGCGCACCGGAGATCGCGGCCAGCGCCAAGCAGGTGTTCATCATCATGCGCCAATCCACACGCAGCTTCGTGCCCGCGCTGGACTTCGTCACCACGGTCGGGCATCTGGACGGTGGCGATGCGCGGCAGCGTGCCGGCCTGCCCGGCGCCGGCCCCAGCGTGGTCGTCACCGACCTGTGCGTGATGGAGCCCGATCCTGTGACCCGCGAACTCACCGTCACCGCGCTGCATCCCGGCAGCACCCGCGAGCAGGTGCGCGCGGCCACCGGCTGGCCGATCCGCTTTGCCGACGCTCTGGCGCAGACCACGCCGCCCAGTGCCGCAGAATTGCAGGCACTGCGCGCGCTGCAGGCACGCACCGACGCGGCGCACGGCAAGCAGGCAGCCGGAGCCGAGGCATGAGCGCGGTCTATCTGATCGATGGCATCCGCACGCCGATCGGCCGCTACGGCGGCGCACTGGCCGGGGTGCGCGCCGACGACCTGGGCGCGGTCCCGATCGCCGCGTTGATGGCACGCAATCCGCAACTGGAGCCGGCGCTGATCGACGACGTGTATCTGGGCTGCGCCAACCAGGCGGGCGAAGACAATCGCAATGTCGCGCGTATGAGCCTGCTGCTGGCGGGCTTGCCCAGTTCGGTGCCGGGCAGCACGCTCAACCGCCTGTGCGGTTCCGGGCTGGACGCGGTCGGCACGGTGGCGCGCGGCATCCGTGCCGGCGAACTGGGGCTGGCGATCGCCGGCGGGGTCGAGTCGATGACCCGCGCGCCCTGGGTCATGGGCAAGGCCGAGAGCGCGTTCGCCCGCACCCAACAGCTGGAAGACACCACGATGGGCTGGCGGTTCGTCAATCCGCGTCTGCAGGGCGCCTATGGCGTGGAGCTGATGGGCGAAACCGCCGAAAACGTCGCCCAGCGCCACGCCATCGCGCGCGAAGACCAGGACGCGTTCGCGCTGCGTAGCCAGCAACGCGCCGCCGCCGCACAGGCAGCGGGATTTTTCGAGGGGGAGATCACCCCGGTGCCCGTGACCGCACGCAAAGGGGGCGAGGCGACCGCTGTCGATCGCGACGAGCATCCACGCCCGAACACCACCGCCGAGATGCTGGCCAAGCTCAAGCCGGTGTTCCGCCAGCCCGGCACGGTGACGGCCGGCAATGCGTCCGGTCTCAACGATGGCGCTGCCGCCATGTTGCTGGCATCCGAGCAGGCCGTGCGCGCGCATGGGCTGACCCCGCGCGCACGCGTGCTCGGCTTCGCCTCGGCGGGTGTGGAGCCGGCCTACATGGGGATCGGCCCGGTGCCGGCCACGCAGCGCCTGCTAGCACGCCTGGGCCTGGGCATTGCGCAGTTCGATGCGATCGAACTCAACGAAGCCTTCGCCGCGCAGGTGCTGGCCTGCACGCGCGCGTTCGGCCTGGCCGACGATGCCGCGCACGTCAACGCCAATGGCGGCGCCATCGCGCTGGGCCATCCCCTGGGCATGAGCGGCGCGCGGCTGGCACTGACCTTGTTGCGGCAACTGGAAGCGGTCGACGGGCGGCTCGGGCTGGCCAGCATGTGCATCGGGGTGGGGCAGGGCGTGGCGCTGGCAATCGAGCGCGTGTAGTGCGCCGATTGCAACCGCCGCTGCCGTGACCGCACACCCACGTCTTGATCCTGCCGCAGCGCCACCGATGGAGATCCCGCATGCGCGACCCCAGCTCTGACACACCGATCGATCCGCTGCTCGGCTATCGCCGGCCGCGGATCGGCACGCAGCCGGCCTACCTGCATCCGCCCTACGCATCCACCGCATTGCGCGGGCCCACGCGCGCGCCAATCGAGATCCCGGCCACGCTGTCGGAAGTCACCGGCCCGCCGTTGAATCGGCTCACCCTGGGCGCGCATGCGGCCGACCTCACTGCCGGCTTTGCGGGCGAGCCGCTGGGCGAGCGCATCATCGTGTCCGGCCGCGTGCTCGACGAAAACGGCAAGCCGGTGCGCAACAGCGTGGTCGAGGTGTGGCAATGCAATGCCGCTGGCCGCTATCAACATGCCGGCGATCGGCACGACGCACCGCTGGACCCCAACTTCCGCGGCACCGGCCAGGTGCTCACCGACGACCACGGCCATTACGCGTTCAAAACCATCAAGCCGGGCGCGTATCCGTGGCGCAATCACTACAACGCCTGGCGGCCGGCGCATATCCATTTTTCGCTGCATGGCGATGGCATCGGGCAGCGGCTGATCACCCAGATGTATTTCCCGGGCGACCCGCTGCTGGCGCACGACCCGATCTACAACTGCGTGGACGATGCGCTGGCGCGCGAACGCATGGTGTCCCGCTTCGACTGGGAAAACGCGGTGAGCGAATACGCGCTGGCCTACCGCTTCGACATCGTGTTGCGCGGTCGCAAGCAAACGGTCTGGGAGTGAATCGATGAGCCTGCACACCACCCCGTCGCAAACCGTCGGCCCGTATTACCGGCTCGGGCTGGAGCCGCTGTATCGCCAGCAGCTCGCGCCTGCGCAGGCCGCAGGCACGCACGTGCGGGTCAGCGGTTGCGTGTTCGATGGCGCCGGCAGCCCGGTGGCCGATGCGGTGCTGGAACTGTGGCAAGCCGATGCGGCCGGCATCTATGCGCATGCCGCCGACGCACGCTGCGAGGCGCACGATGCCGGCTTCGATGGCTGGGGCCGCGTGCCGACCGATGCGCAGGGGCGTTTTTCCTTCAGCACCATCAAGCCGGGCCGGGTCGCCGGCCCCGGCGGCGTGCCGCAGGCCGCGCATCTGACCGTGCTGGTGTTCATGCGCGGCCTGTTGCGTGGGGTGTCGACGCGGCTGTACTTCGCCGACGACCCGCAGCTGGGCAGCGATCCCATCCTGGCCCTGGTGCCGGCAGAACGTCGCGGTACGCTGCTGGCCCAGTCGCGTGGCGGCAGCGACTACGTGTGGGACATTCATATGCAGGGCGATGCGGAAACCGTGTTCTTCCACTATTGATCGCATCGTCGGCGCGCTGTTGGCTGCAGCGGTGTGTCCGCATGAGCACGACGCCTGCATCCGCGTGCAGACGCTGCGCGGTGATGCAGCGCGGCAAGCAACCACGTGGCAACGCGCGATGCCGTCGATGACCCGTCGCGATCGGCACGTGACCGGCGCGCGGCGCCGTGATCCGCAGGGTCAGTTGCATTGGCGAAACACGCAGGCCGCGCGCATGACCACGCCAGACGAACGCGTGTGCACGCCACGCACACCTGCGTTTGCACCACGCCCCACCGCGCACGCCAGTTGGCACTCCCGCGCATCGGTGCCATGCTGCCGGCACGCCACCAGAGGCCATGCATGACTGCGACGTCTTCCCTGCTGGGATCCCTGTTTGGCGAGCCTGCCTGCGACGCGTTGTTCGACGATGCGGCGCGCGTGCAGGCGATGCTGCATTTCGAATCCGCGCTCGCCCGCGCGCAGGCGCAATGCGACGTGATTCCCGCCGAGGCCGCGCAGGCGATTGCGGCCGCCTGCGACGTGCAGCATTACGATCTGGCCGCGCTGGCCCAGGCCACCGCACTTGCCGGCAACCCCGCCATTCCGCTGGTCAAGGCGCTGACCGCACGCGTGGCCGCCCACGATGCGCAGGCCGCGCGCTGGGTGCACTGGGGCGCCACCAGCCAGGACGTCATCGACACCGGCACCGTGCTGCAGCTGCGTGCCGCGCTCGGCCTGCTGCTGCCGCGCCTGCAAGGCCTGTGCGCCGAGCTGGCTGCGCTGGCCGAACGCGAACGCAACACCGGCCTGCCTGGTCGTACCTTATTGCAGCAGGCGGTGCCGGTCACCCTCGGGCTCAAGGTCGCCGGCTGGCTGGATGCGCTGCAGCGCGCGCACCACCGCCTGCAGGCCCTGCAGCACGATGGCCTGGTGCTGCAGTTCGGGGGCGCGGCCGGCACGCTGGCGTCGTTGCAGGAGCACGGTCTGGATGTCGCCCAGGCGCTGGCAACCACGCTGGCGCTGCCGTTGCCCGCGATGCCGTGGCATACCGCCCGCGATCGCCTGGTCGAGGTTGGCTGTGCGTTCGGCCTGCTGGCCGGCACCCTGGGCAAGATCGGTGGCGACGTGGTGCTGCTGATGCAGTCGGAAGTCGGCGAAGTGTTCGAGCCGGCCGCGGCCGGCAAGGGCGGCTCCTCGGCGATGCCGCACAAGCGCAACCCGGTCTCCAGCGTCGCCGCGGTTGCCGCCGCCACGCGCGTGCCCGGCCTGGTCGCGACCCTGTTCAGCGCGATGGCGCAGCCGCACGAACGCGCCGCCGGGCAATGGCATGCCGAATGGGAGACCTTGCCGCAGATCGTGTGCCTGACCGCCGGCAGCCTGGCGCAGATGCAGGCCTGCCTGGCCGACCTGCAACTGGATCGCGCCGCCATGCGCGCGCACCTGCACAGCCATGGCGGCGCGCTGTATGCCGAGGCGGCGGTGTTCGCGCTGGCACCAAGGCTCGGCAAGGCGAAGGCGCATGCGCTGGTCGAGCGCGCGGTGGCGCGTGCACAGGCGCAGCAGCGCCATCTGCGCGAGGTGCTCGGTGACGACGCGCAGGTGGGCGCGGTGCTCACGCAGGCGCAACTGCAGGCGGTGTTCGATGTGGACAGCTGGCGCGGCATGTCCTCGGTCTGGATCGATCGCGTGCTGGCCGGTTCCTCATCCCGCTGACGGTGCTCCGATGGCTTATCTCCAGTTGCCCACGCATCGCCTGCATTACCGTCTCGACGGCACCGAAGGCCGCCCCTGGCTGACCTTCTGCAATTCGCTGGGGACCGACCTGCACATGTGGGACGCGCAGATCGCCGCGTTTGCGCCGCATTACCGCATCCTGCGCTACGACCGCCGCGGCCATGGCGATTCGGACACGCCGCCCGGCCCGTATCGCGTTGCCGACCTGGGCCAGGACGTGCTGGCGCTATGGGATGCGTTGCAGATCGCGCAGAGCGACTTCTGCGGCCTGTCGATCGGCGGACTCACCGGCCAATGGCTGGGCCTGCATGCGCCGCAGCGCCTGCGCCGGCTGGTGGTGTGCGCCACCGCGCAGAAGATCGGCAGCAGCCAGAGCTGGAACGCGCGGATCGAACAGGTGCGCAGCGAAGGCCTGCCGGGGCTGGTCGATGCGACCTTGCAGCGCTGGTTCACGCCGCCATTTGCCACCCGCCATGCGCAGCGCCTGGACATGATCGTGGCCGCCTTCGTCTCGACCTCGCCGCAGGGCTATATCGCCTGCTGCCAGGCGGTGGCCGACGCCGACTTCCGCGGCGCGCTCGACACCCTGGAACTGCCACTGCTCGCACTGGCCGGCGACGACGACCCGGTCTGTCCGCCGGCCGATCTGCGCGAGATCGCCTATGCCGCCCCACGCGGCCACTACGCGCAGGTGCCCGGCCGGCATATCTGCAACCTGGAATCGCCGGCCGCCTTCAACGACAGCGTGCTGGGCTTTCTGCAGGCCGAGCTTGCATCTGTGCCCAGCTGACCCATGGCAACCGCACCGGGTCGGCAACGTCGACGGCCACCACTGACACGTCAGCATCTACCTGCAGCCGCTGCGGATCTGCAGCGACCATTCCCGAATCCCGAATCCCGAATCCCGAATCCCCATTCCCCATTCCCCATTCCCACGCAGGAGAACTCCGATGCACGAAGACGAGCGTTACCAGGCAGGTCTGCGCGAGCGCCGACGCGTCCTGGGCGATGCGCATGTCGAGCGCTCGCTGGCCGCACGCACCGCGTTCACCGACGAGTTCCAGGCGCTGATCACCCGCTATGCCTGGGGCACCATCTGGACCCGCGATGGCCTGCCCGCACACACCCGTTCGCTGCTGACCCTGGCGATGATGGTCGCGCTGGGCCACGACGAGGAATTCAAGCTGCACGTGCGCGCCGCGCGCAACAACGGCGTCACCCCCGAGCAGATCAAGGAAGTGTTGCTGCAGGCCGCGGTCTATTGCGGCGTGCCGGCCGCCAACCATGCCTTTGCGCTGGCCAAGCCCATCCTCGAGGAGCAGGCGGGCGACGCAGGGCCGGCAAGCGAAGGCTGACAACCACGGCGACGCGCGAGTGCAGTAGGCACGCGTCGCTGACACGCCAGGCGGCGATGCACCGCGATCGGTTCGGATGGCGTGCCGCTGCTAGGCCAGCAGCGCAGGTGCGGCAAGAATGCAGACGCAATGCATCTGGTTGCGTGCTGGCGGCGCCGTGAGCACACCGGCCGGTGATGACATCGCCCATCGACGACGGGATGATGGACATGCGGCGACGGACAACCGCTTCCGGTCGCACAGGACATTCCCCACGAGGTTGCCGATGCTGCTGCGTACCGTTTGCCTGCTCTTGCTGCTGCTCGCCGCCTCCGGGCTGCAGGCACAACCGCATCCCGGGCCCGGGACCCGCCTGGCGCAGGTGCGACCGACGATGGCCAGACGCTGGCGGTGTGGTCGCGCGTGCCGGCGCAGCCGCGCAGCACGATCCTGCTGGTGCATGGGCGCACCTGGAGTGCGTTGCCCAATTTCGACCTGCAGGTTCCAGACGAACCGCGCGATGCGCGCTCGGTGCTGGCGGCATTGGCGCAGGCCGGCTATGCCGCCTACGCGGTGGACCTGCGCGGTTATGGCGGCAGTGCGCGCGATCCCAGCGGCTGGAACACGCCCGCGCGCGCAGTGGCCGATGTCAGTGCGGTGCTGGCCTGGGTGGCCCGTCAGCACCCGCAGCTGCCGGCGCCGGCGTTGCTCGGTTATTCCAATGGCGCGCGGGTGGCGCTGCTGATCGGCCAGCAACACCCGCAGGCAGTGTCAGTGCTGGTGCTGTACGGCTTCCCGGACGATGTCGACGCAGCCCCCGACGCCACCCCGGCGCCTGCGCAGCCAGTGCGTGCGCGCACCACGGCCGCGGCGGCCGGCGAGGATTTCATCACCGCCAACGCCGCCCCGCCCGGCGTGCGTGCGGCCTATGTGGCGCAGGCGGTGTCGGCCGACCCGGTGCGCACCGACTGGCGCGCCATGGAGCAGTTCGCCTTCCAGCCGGAGCAGGTGACCACGCTGCCGGTCTTGCTGCTGCGCGGCGTCGACGATCCCATCGCGACCCAGTCCGACAACGCGCACCTGTACGCACGTCTGCGCAGCCAAGACCGCAGCTGGGTCACGCTGCCGCACGCCGATCACGTGGCACATGTCGAGGACACCCACGCCGCCTGGGTGGATGCGGTGGTGAGTTTCCTGCGGCGGCCACGCTGAGCGCGGCGGCAGCCCGCTAGCTCAACAACGCGCCCAGCCGCTGCGCCGCCTGCTTCAACGGCTCCAGCAGCGTCTGCATCGTCTGCAGGCTCACGCGCCCGGCCTGGGCGCCGATATTGAGCGCGGCGATCACCTCGCCGCGCAGGTTGCGCACCGGTACCGCGATCGAGCGCAGGCCGATTTCCAGTTCCTGGTCGGTCAGGCACATGCCTTCGCGGCGCGTACGTGCCAGCACCTCCAGCAATGCCGATGCCTGGGTCACGGTGCGGTCGGTGCGCGGGCGCAGCGTGGTGCGCTCCAGGTACGCCTGCAAGGTGTCGCCGGGCAGGGCCGCCAACAGGACGCGGCCCATCGAGGTGCAATAGGCCGGCAGGCGTGTGCCCGGGCGCAGCCCGATCGACATGATGCGCACCGTTTCTGCGCGCGCCACGTACAGCAGGTCGTCGCCGTCCAGCACGCCCAGCGAGCAGGATTCGTGCAACTGGTCGCGCAGCCCGTCCAGCACCGGCTGCGCCGCCGCCGTCATCGACGACGACGCCGCATAGGCGCCGCCGATCCCCAGCACACGCGGCAGCAGCACGTAGCCGCGGCCCTGCTCGCCGACATAGCCCAGCCTGGCCAGGGTATGCAGCACCCGCCGCACCGCCGCACGCGAGATGCCGGTCTCCAGGCTGATCTGCGACATCGTCACCTCGCGCGCGTGCTGGGCGAACACGCTCAGCACCACCAGCCCGCGGCCCAGCGAGGTCATGAAGTCCGGGTCGCCCTGGGCCGCGGCGATCTGCTGCATCAACTCATGCGGCAGGCCGCGTTCGCTACCGCCGGTGGCCACGGCGGTGGGGCGTTTGCGTCGGCTGGAGGCGGGCTCGGGCATCGGATCGCGGGCTGGAAGGGTCCATGCATGGTAAGCGCTCACGCCGATGCATGCGCCCGGTCGCAGCTTGTGCCCGGACATGTAAGCGCTTCACCCTGGTTGCCGCATAATCGTTGCTGGTTTGTTTCGGATCGGTCCCCTTAGTCCATGAAAACCCCCAAGGGCCTGCAACCGCTGATCGACGACGGCATCATCGACGAAGTGTTGCGACCACTGAAGAGCGGCAAGGAAGCATCCGTCTACGTGGTCAGCACAGGCGCCGACATCCTGTGCGCCAAGGTCTACAAGGACATGGCGCAACGCAGCTTCCAGGCGCGCGTGCAGTACCAGGAAGGCCGCAAGGTGCGTGGCAGCCGCCAGGCGCGCGCGATGGGCAAGGCCACCAAGTTCGGCCGGCGCGAAGCCGAGACCGCGTGGAAGAACACCGAAGCCGAGGTGCTCTATCAGCTGATGGATGCCAGCGTGCACGTGCCCAGGCCGCGCGGCTATTTCCATGGCGTGCTGCTGATGGACCTGGTCACCGACGAGGCCGGCCACAGCGCACCGCGGCTGGGCGAGGTGGACCTGGAACCGGAACAGGCGCGCAGCTTCCATGCCAGCCTGATCGGCGACGTGGTCAAGATGCTGTCGCTGGGCCTGGTGCACGGCGATCTGTCCGAATACAACGTGCTGGTCTCGCCCGATGGCCCGGTGTTGATCGACTTCCCGCAGGTGGTCAGCGCTGCCGGCAACAACGCCGCCCGCGACATGCTGCTGCGCGATGTGCACAACCTGCGCGACTGCCTCGGACGGTTTGCACCGGAACTGCTGGAAACCCATTACGGCGAAGAGATGTGGGCGCTGTTCGAAAAGGGTGAGTTGCGCCCGGACAGTGTGCTGACCGGACGCTTCAAGTTCGACACCCGCCGGGCCGACGTGCGTGCCATCCGCGCCTCGATCGAAGACGCGCGCCAGGAGAACCTCATCCGTCAGCAGGGCCGCGAGGCCGCTGCCGAGGACGACGACTAGACTGCCGCTGCCCTGGCGCGCGCGTCGGCGCGACAGCGGCGGCACAGCGACAGCGCTGCCGGCATGCAGCGCGCAGGGAGATCGAACAGGTGCGCGCCGGGCAGGCGCGTAGGTGCGTTGCAGCGCAGCAAAAAACCGGCGATGCCCGATCGCGTCGACCATTTGCTGGACACCGCCACTGCGGCTGCATGCGTCGGCAGCACCGGATTTTGCGGCGCTGCGGCGCACAGTCGGCAACGCCATTGAAATGATTGATGACGGTCGATGGTGATTGATCATAAGTATCTGGCAGGCTCAGCCATCGTCTCCTGGAGAGTCCGTCATGTCGTTTGATCCCGATGTCGCGCGCCTGTTTGCCCAGCTTCAACACGCCGCTCAACCACCGATGGAAACCCTGCCGCTCGAGGGTGCCCGCGCAATGATGCGTGCACTCGGCGCGCAGATGGGTTTTCCACGCGTGGAGATGGCCGAGGTGCGCGATCTGCAGGCCGATACCGCAGCCGGCCCGGTGCGCCTGCGCCTGTATCGCCCGCCAGGGCTAGCCGCCGGCCCCGCACCGACCTGCCTGTTCGTGCACGGCGGCGGCGGTGTGGTGGGCGACCTGGACTCCCATGACGATGTCTGCCGGCAACTGGCGGCGCGTGCCGGCTGCCAGCTGCTGGCGGTCGACTATCGCCTGGCGCCGGAACATCCCGCGCCGGCGGGCGTGGAGGACGTGCTGGCGACCCTGCACTGGCTGGTTGCCCAACCCGATGCGGTCGGTGCCGATGCACGGCGCCTGGCAGTGGCTGGCGACAGTATCGGCGGGGCCATGGCCGCGGTCGCGGCGCTGGCCGCGCGCGACGCCGGGATCGCGTTGCGCTGCCAGGTGCTGGTATATCCGCTGACCGATGCGCGCGAGGACAACGGGCAGTATCCGTCGCGATCGCACAATGCCGGCCTGCCGCCACTGACCACCGAGGCGGTGCGCTTCTTCAACCGGCATCTGTTGCCCGATCCCGCCATTGCACAGGACTGGCGTGTCTCGCCGATGCTGGTGCCGGAGGTGGCCGGCGTTGCGCCCGCACTGGTCATCGTGGGCGACCGCGACATGCTCTACGACGAAGGACGCGGCTATGCCGAACGCCTGCGCGCAGCCGGCGTGGAAGTCACCCTGCACAGCTTTCCCGGCATGATCCACGGCTTCATCAACATGGGCGGGGTCCTGCGCGCCGCCGACGAAACGCTGGAGATGGCGGCGCTGCTACTGCGCCAGCGCTTGCTGCCTGCCGTCGAGCGCAGGGCGGCGTAAGGCATGCGTGCGGCAGGCGTGCATGCGCGCGCTGCCGCGGCACTGCAGCCACTCGCGCATGCAGGTCACCGGCGTCGGGAAGCCCCGGCCGAGCCGGTGGCCGCGCAAGCCTTGCGGCCGCCCATCACGCTTCAGAAATTGAAGCGGAAAGTGGTCATCAGCACATGGTTTTCGCGGTCCACCGTGCTGGTATTGACGAACTGGTTCAGATAGCCGACATCGACATTGGCAACATCGTTGAACTTCCAGTTGATGCCGACGAAGACGCGGTTCTGGTCCAGGCCGCGTCGCGCACCCCAATCGGTTTGGTCGAGATTGACGAACAGTTCGTTGAACGCCACCCACGACAGTTGCGCAGACAACGCACTGGGCCGGACCGCTCTGATCATCTGGCGCACCCGATACCCTTCGTCGCTGAATCCTTCGCGGTGACGCTGCTCCAGGCGGGTGCGGCTGGTGATGGTGATGTTGGCAATCGGATCGAACTGATATTGAAACTGGCCCCACCAGCGGTTTTCGCGGTTGGAGGATTGCCCGGCCGGGTGGCTGATGATGGTGTCGTAACCCATCCAGACACTGGCCTTGGGAGTGAACCGGTAAAACACCGCGGGGCGCAGGATCAATTGATCGAACTGCTCGCCTTCTTCGCGCCAGCGTGGATGCACATCCATGCTCCAGTACAGGTTCTCGACCGGCAGCTTGCCCTGGGCATACACGCTCAGCCAGTAACGCCCGTCTTCCTCGGTCTGCGCGGCCGCTTGCGAGGTGCCGCCCAGCATCAGCAGCAGGGCGGGGCAGGCGATTCGGTAGGTTGCCGACAGCAGCGCGCGCAGTGGGTTCATGGTCAGGACGTCGTCAGTGGTGCCGGAGCATACCAACTCGGTCGCGACCTCCATCAAGCTTCCCGGCATCGCCCGTGCGATACCGGAGCATTGCTTCGCGTGCGGCGACATGGAGTCGCGCCATGACATCGGTTGACAAGCATCCACGCATTTTCGGCGTGTAAAGCGATGGGGCGATCAGGCCGCCGACATCAACGTGTCAGCGCATCGGCGGGCGCTCACGCCACCTGGCTGCGGCGCGCCCGTTCCAGATGCACCAGCAGCAGCGAGATGGCCGCCGGCGTCATGCCGGGAATGCGTTGCGCCTGGCCGATGTTCTGCGGGCGCACGCGTTCGAGTTTCTGCTGCACTTCGATCGACAACCCACGCACGCCGGCGTAATCGAATCCTTCCGGAATCGGCGTGGTTTCGTGGCGCTGCTGGCGCGCGATGTCGTCGCGTTGGCGATCCAGGTAGCCGGCGTACTTGACGCTGATCTCCACCTGCTCGGCCACCTGCGCATCATCCACGCCCGGCCCCAGGGTTGGCACGCGCATCAGCGTGGCGTAGTTGAGTTCGGGGCGCTTGATCAGGTCCAGCACGTTGGTTTCGCGGCTTACCGCCACGCCCAGGGTCTGGGCCACTTCGCGGCCCAGCGCATTGCCCGGGGTCGCCCACAGCAGCGACAGGCGCGCGCTTTCGCGCTGCACCGCCTCCTGCTTGGCCGCAAACCGCGCCCAGCGCGCATCGTCGACCAGGCCCATGGCACGGCCGACGCCGGTCAGGCGCGCATCGGCATTGTCCTCGCGCAGCTGCAGCCGGTATTCGGCGCGGCTGGTGAACATGCGATACGGCTCGGTGGTGCCGTGGGTGATCAGATCGTCCACCAGTACGCCCAGGTAGGCCTCGTCGCGGCGCGGCGACCACGCCGGTAATCCCTGTACATGGCGCGCGGCATTGAGGCCGGCGAGCAGGCCCTGGGCGGCAGCCTCCTCGTAGCCGGTGGTGCCGTTGATCTGGCCGGCGAAGAACAACCCGCCCACTGCCTTGGTTTCCAGCGAGGCCTTGAGCCCGCGCGGGTCGAAGAAGTCGTATTCGATCGCATAGCCGGGGCGGGTGATGTGCGCCTGCGCAAACCCGTGGATCGAGCGCACCAGCGCCAGCTGCACGTCGAACGGCAGCGAGGTGGAGATGCCGTTGGGATAGATCTCGGCCACGTCCAGGCCTTCGGGCTCGACGAAGATCTGGTGGCTGGTCTTCTCGGCAAAGCGCACCACCTTGTCTTCGATCGACGGGCAGTAACGCGGGCCGATGCCTTCGATCTGCCCCGAATACAGCGGCGAGCGATGCAGCGCGCTGCGGATGATGTCGTGGGTCTGCTCGGTGGTCTGGGTGATCCAGCAGCTGACCTGGCGCGGGTGATCGCCGAGCTGGCCCATGAACGACATCACCGGTAGCGGATCGTCGCCGGGTTGTTCGGCCATCACGCCGTAGTCGAGCGTGCGCCCGTCGATGCGCGGCGGGGTGCCGGTCTTGAGCCGGTCGATCGCAAACGGCCGCTCGCGCAGACGCGCGGCCAGCGTGGTTGCCGGCGGGTCGCCCATGCGCCCGGCCGCGTACTGGGTTTCGCCGACATGGATCTTGCCGGCCAGGAAGGTGCCGGCGGTCAGCACCACCGCCGGCGCTTCGAAACGCAGCCCGGTCTGGGTGACCACGCCGCGCACGCTGTCGGCTTCGGCAGCGCCGTGGTGGATGATCAGATCGTCCACCGCTGCCTGGAACACGGTCAGGTTGGGCTGCGTCTCGACGATGCGGCGGATCGCATTGCGGTAGAGGTTGCGGTCGGCCTGGCAGCGGGTGGCGCGCACCGCCGGCCCCTTGGAGGCATTGAGGGTGCGCCACTGGATGCCGGCCTGATCCGCCGCGCGTGCCATCGCCCCGCCCAGCGCGTCGATCTCCTTGACCAGATGGCCCTTGCCGATCCCGCCGATGGCCGGGTTGCAGCTCATCGCGCCCACCGTCTCGATGTTGTGGGTCAGCAGCAAGGTGCGGGCACCGGCGCGCGCGGACGCCAGCGCCGCCTCGGTGCCGGCATGGCCGCCGCCGATCACGATGACGTCGTAGCGATAGAAGGAGTCGGACATGGGCGTGGACCAGGAGCAGAAGGAGGTTGGCGGCCGCGAAAGTATCGGCTGAAGGGCGGGCGAGGTCACGAAACCAGTAAAAGTGTGACTTACATCACATTATTGAATACTGACCCTCAAGTTGGCATGTTCCGTGCGGATATCCCTACTGCACCCGTCGTGGCATTGCGACATGGGCGCAAGGCTGGAATTGGAACAGGGGCCAGCCACGCGTGCGACGGGGTCGCGTAAGGGTCGGTAGTCGGGGGACTGCCGGCCCTTATTTTTTTTCCGGAATCCATGCCGGCCGCAGGCCCGCCTGCCGGGTTGGGATACCCACAGGTACGGCAGAGCGGACGACAAAAACATAAAGCCCCGGCATGCCGGGGCTTTATGCATTGGAGGCGCCGATATCCGACAGGGCCGGAACAGGGGGGATCCAGATTTCCCTGTCGGACATCGACATAAGTCGGTCAGTGAAGCGAGTCAGGTCAAAAAATGACGTGGCGGGTCACACAGAGCACCTAGCTTGCGACCAAGTGCCGGCTGAACGCAAGCCCCCAACATCATCATTTGTGGGCCACGTCGCAGTCAGCCACTCAGGGAATCTGCTGGCGTGTGTTGCGGGGTGCGGTCTGCCGTTGAATCTCACGGATCACCCGCGGCGGTGCACCGATGCGTGGCGGCGGCCGCGACGGCGGCGCACCGGTCGCCGGGGGGCGATTGGGTTGCTGCGGGCGCGGCCCGTTGGGGCGGGGGCCGTTCGGACGCGGGCCGTAGAACGAGCCATTCGGACGCGGCGGCCGGTACTGCGGGCGTCGATCGTTCTGGCGGTAGTAATAGCCGCCACCGCCGCGGTAGACCGGATACACCGGGTAGTCGTACAGCCCGATCGACCCGGCACCATAGGGGTAGCCGTACGGGCTGCCGTAGGAATACGGTGAGTACCCCGGCGGGTAGCGATACTGCACCGCGGGCGCGCCGCGGTAATAGCCGCCCGACCCGGCGCCGGTGTAGTCGTACGTTGCGCAGCCGCCCAGGGCCAACAGCCCGGCGGCGAAGATCAGACGGAATTTCATCGATGGTGCCCTCCTGCAACCATGGTGTCACTTTCGAGCCGATGCATTGAATCGGTCCTTAACTGTGCCGCAATGTGGCGCTTCTTCATCGATCCAGCATGCGCGGGCAGTGCGCCTGCAGCCGTGAAGGCGGGGACGATACGTTAATCTTGCAGGCATGATCGAGACGGTCCCTCTTGCCCATTCCGACGTCCTGCAAGCCGCTGCGCGCATCGCGCCGCAGTGCGCGCCGACACCGCTGCTGACCGCGCACAGCCTGGACGCCCTCTGCGGCGCGCAGCTGTTCTTCAAGGCCGAACACCTGCAGCGCAGCGGCGCATTCAAGTTCCGTGGTGCCTGCAACGCGGTGTGGTCATTGCCGGCCGGGCTTGCCGCACGCGGTGTGGTCACCCATTCGTCCGGCAATCACGGCGCCGCACTGGCGCTTGCCGCGCGCACGCGCGGGATCGGCTGCCATGTGGTGGTGCCCGAAGGCGCGGTGGCCGCCAAGCTGGCCAATATTTCCCGTCACGGCGCCACGCTGTGGCGTTGCGCGCCCACCATCGCGGCGCGTGAGCAGATGTGTGCCGAGGTGCAGGCCGGCAGCGGCGCGACGCTGGTGCATCCGTATACCGACCCGGCCGTGATCGCCGGGCAGGGCACCGCCGCGCTGGAGCTGCTGCGGCAGAGCGGCGGGCTGGACGTGCTGGTGGCACCGGTCGGAGGGGGCGGGCTGGCGGCAGGTACTGCGCTGGCGCTGCAAGCGGCGCCGGGCTGCAAGCTGGTGCTGGCCGAGCCGAGCGGGGCGGCCGATACCGCGCGCTCGCTGGCGGCTGGCGAGCGCCTGGTCGACTTCGTGCCCGACACGCTCTGCGACGGCCTGCGCGGCACCCTGGGCGCGCCGAATTTCGCGCTGTTGCAGGCCGCCGGCGCACAGGTGATCACCGTGGACGATGCGGCGGTGGTGCAGGCGATGCGGTTGATCTGGCAGGTCCTCAAACAGGTCGTGGAGCCGTCCTCGGCGATTGCGCTGGCGGCGGTGCTGGCCGACCCGGCGCGCTTTGCCGGGCGGCGGGTCGGGCTGATCCTGTCCGGCGGCAATGTCGACCTGGACGCGCTGCCCTGGGCCGCGGCGTGAGCAGGCGCTCGCATGGGATCGGTCTGTGGGGCTGGTGCTGGCGCCTGTGCATGCTGGCGCTGATCTGGCTGGTGGGCGTGGCCGGCTGGATCGTCTGGGTCGGCGATCGCGACCAGGCCGCGCCGGCCGACGTGATCATCGTGCTGGGTGCGGCCGCCTACGATGCGCGCCCCTCGCCGGTGTTCGAGGAGCGCATCCGACATGCGCTGGACCTGTACACGCAGGGCTACGCGCCGCGGCTGCTGTTTACCGGCGGCTTCGGCAACGGCGCGCGCTTTGCCGAATCGCAGGTGGCGCGGCGCTATGCGCTACGCCACGGCGTCCCGCCGGAAGCGATCGTGATCGAGACGGTCTCGCGCACCACCCGGCAGAACCTGCAACAGGCGCGCGCGCTGATGGACCGTCACGGCATGCACCGGGCGATCATCGTCAGCGACCCCTTGCACATGGCGCGCGCGCTGCGGCTGAGCCAGGAGCTGGGGGTGGACGCGCTGGCCTCCTCCACGCCCAGCACGCGCTTTCGCAGCTTCCACACCAGCTGGCGCTTCCTGCTGCAGGAGGTCTATTACTTCCACCGCGATCTGGTGGTGCAGGGCGCCTGAGGCCGGGTGTGCTGCATGGCAGGCGTGTCCAAGCGCAGCACGCGCTCTATGATGCGGCTTTCCCAGCGGCAGGTGCGAGCATGAGCGAGCGCAATCGGCAACACGCCATCGGCCTGGTCCAGGCCTATTACGACGCCTTCAACCGCGGCGATTGGGATGCCATGCTGGCGTTCCTGGCCGACGATGTCGCGCACGACCTCAATCAGGGCCCCCGCGAGATCGGCCGGGCGGCATTTGCCGCCTTCCTGCAACGCATGAACGACAGCTACCGCGAGCAGCTGCGCGATGTCGTGGTCACTGCCAACGAGGACGGCACGCGGGTCGGTGCCGAGTACGTGGTGCACGGGGTCTACCACACCACCGACGAAGGCCTGCCGGAGGCCAACGGGCAGACCTACGTGCTGCCGGGCGGTGCATTCTTCACTGTGCACGACGGCAGGATCACCCGCGTCACCAATTACTACAACCTGCAGGAATGGATCGCGCAGGTGGCGCGCTGAGTGCATCGATCGGCGCGGGCCAGCCCTGCGTAGGAGCGCACCCGGGCGCGACCAGGCATTGCGGTAACGCCTCATCGCGCCTGGGTGCGCTCCTACGTGGTGGGTTCGGTGTTGTGGCATGACTCCGGCGTTGCGGCATGACGCGGTGCATACCCTGCCTGGGCCGATCGGCATGGGCAGCCAGACCTGCGCAGGAGCGCACCCGGGCGCGATGGGCATACCGGTAACGCCCCATCGCGCGCAAGCGCGCTCCTGCGCGGTGATCCGGGTTACAGCAGCACGATCCCGACCACCACCAGGATGAAGATGCCCCACTTCAGCGTCTGGTACAGCGGGTTGTTGCGCTCCTTCAGCGCCTTGGCCTTCAGCCGCGCGGCATAGAAGTAGCGGAACACGCGGTTGATGCCGCCGGTCTTGTCGCCTTCCTGGTTGGGCGAGGCACCGGCCGAGAGCAGGCTGCGGCCGACGAAGCGGTTCACCGCCGCGGCCCAGCGCCAGCGCATCGGGCGCTCGATGTCGCAGAACAGGATGATGCGGTCCTGGTCGGTGTCGTTGCGCGCGTAGTGGATGTAGGTCTCGTCGAACATCGTCCATTCGCCATCGCGCCAGCTGTGGCGCTGCCCGTCGACGTCGATGAAGCAGCGGTCGTCGTTGGGCGTGGCCAGGCCCAGGTGCAGGCGCATGGACCCGGCGAACGGGTCGCGGTGCGGGCGCAGTTCGCTGCCCGGCGGCAACTCGGCGAACATCGCGGCCTTGACCGTGGGGATGGACTTCAGCAGCGCGGTGGTCTGCGGGCACAGCTCGGACGCCGACGGGTGCGCGGTGCCGTACCACTTCAGATAGAAGCGCTTCCAGCCGCGGCGGAAGAACGAGTTGAAGCCGATGTCGGTGTAGCCGTCGGCGGCGCGGATCTTCTGCATCTGCTGCAGCGCCACCGCTTCATCGCGGATCAGCGGCCAGTTGGCGCGCAGCGGCGCCAGTTCCGGGAATTCCTTGCCGGGATCGATGAACGGTGTGGTCGGCACCCGCGAACACAGATACATCAGCGTGTTGATCGGCGCCATGAAGGTGGAATGGTCCAGCAGCTGCCGGCTGAGCCGGTGCCGCACGCGACCGCGGTAATGGATGTACAGCGCCGATGCGATGAACAGCGCGATGATGAGCCATTTCAACATTGGGAAGACCAATTGGGGGGCGGGGGCCGCAACCATCAGCGCGGCGATCAAAACGACAAACGGCCGGGCGGGCGCTGGCGGTGCTCGGAACCTGCATGTATCACGCGTACACGGCGGTCCCTGCGCGCCGTCTGCAGCCACCTGGCGATCGCTTGCGACGTAGTGCTCGCCACGCTGGTTGAGGCATTGAACAAGGTGAGCCGCAACAGGAACCTGCGGCCGTTGACTGTTGAATTCTACCGGGTGTCGGGACCGAGCCTGACAGGTCGGCATTGGTGTGGTCGCAAAACTGTGTGTCTCGCCGGCAGCGGCTGCGGTGCCGCCGGCGATCTGCACCGCCGCTAGTCGATGCGGCGGCGGATCGGAATCGAGGCCACCGGCACGCTGGCGACGTCATGCCCCTGTTCGCGGATGGGCGCGCCCGGTGCCGGTGCCCAGGCATGGGCATAGATCACTTCCCAGGAGCTGGGCAAGGTGCCGTCCGGCCGCCGCAGCGGCTCGTAGGCGGCGCTGGCGGCGGCAAAGCGGCCGCGCCCGGTCAGGGTGGCGCGGCGATTGCTGAGCGCGTTGGTGGCGCCCATCGCGCGCAACTCGCGCATCAGCGCGGGCAGGTCGCTGTAGGTCAGCGTAAACAGGTCGCGGTCCAGCACCGGGTCGCGGAAGCCGGACATCAGCAAGGCATCGCCGAACTGGGCGATCGGCGGGAATCGGCTGACATGCGGGGCCGGGTCGGCCTGGGCGAAGGCCTCGCGCAATTCGATCAGCGTCTCCGGGCCGAAGGTGGAGCACAGCAACAAGCCGCCCGGCCGCAGCGCGCGGCGGAAACCGGCGAACACTGACGGCAGGTCTTCCACCCACTGCAGGCACAGGTTGCTGAAGATCACATCCACGCTGCCGTCGGCCACCGGCAAGGCGCGCGCATCGGCGCAGACCTGCGCGAACGGCTTCCACCAGCCCGCCGCCTTGCGCGCCTGGCGCAGCATCGGCATGGCCTGGTCCAGCGCGATCACCTGCGCCTTGGGCCAGCGCTTCTTGATCGCGGCGCTGGCATGGCCGGGGCCGGCGCCGACATCCAGCACCACCTTGGGCACCTGGTCGCCCAGGTAGTCGAGCGATTCGAGCAGGCGCGCTTCGGCTTCGCGCTGTAGCGCGGCGGCGGCGGCATAGCTGCTGGCGGCACGCGCAAAGGCGCGCCGGACGTGGCGGGGGTCGAAAGTACTGTTCATGAGCGGCGCTATTGTCGCCTGTGGCCGGGGCGGAGGGAATCGATGTGTGGCGCGGACCGGCAATCGGCCCGGAGCAGTGCAAGCGGTCGGTCCGCCAGCGACAGCATGGCGACCGCAAGGGACCGGCAGGGTGTCTCGACGCGCGCGTCGTGGCCGGAGGCAACCGGAACGTCCGCCGCAGTAGCCACAACCATCGGCCCGCAACGTCCGCCTAGAGCGCGTCGGTCACCGCATTGGCCACACCCATCGGCATGGCCGGCGCGTCCTAGAACGTGCCGGGATAGCTGCCGCCGTCGATCAGCAGGTTCTGCCCGGTGATGTAGCCGGCCTGCGCGCTGCACAGGAACGCGCAGGCCGCGCCGAATTCGTCCGGCTCGCCGAAGCGTGCGGCCGGAATGCCTGCACGCTTGCGCTCGGCGACCTCTTCGGCGCCGAGGCCTTGCTGTCGGGCGATCGCCGCGAAGTTGCCGCGCAGGCGGTCGGTGGCGAACTGGCCGGGCAATAGATTGTTGATGGTGACGTTGTCGGCGACCGTGCTGCGCGCCAGCCCGGCGACGAAGCCGGTGAGGCCGGCACGCGCGCCATTGGACAGGCCCAGGATGTCGATCGGCGCCTTCACCGCACTGGAGGTGATGTTGACGATGCGGCCGAAGCGCCGTGCGCGCATCGCATCGACGCTGGCGCGGATCAACTCGATCGGCGCCAGCATGTTGGCATCCAGTGCGCGCAGCCAGTCGTCGCGTTCCCACTGGCGAAAATCGCCGGGCGGCGGGCCACCGGCGTTGTTGATGAGGATATCCACCTGCGGGCAGGCGGCGAGGGCATCGCTGCGTCCCTGCGGGGTGGCGATATCGGCCGCCACGCTGCGCACTTCGCCGGCGCCCGGCAGTGCGCGCAGCGCATCGGCGGACTGCTCCAGGGCATCGCGGCCGCGCGCGACGATCACCACGTTGACGCCTTCGCTAACCAGCGCGCGTGCGCAGCCCAATCCCAGGCCCTTGCTGGCGGCGCACACCAATGCCCAGCGCCCGGCGATTCCCAGATCCATGCGTGTGTCCTCGATCAGCGATGGCGCATGATCGACGATCGGTTCACGGCACGGACGCAACGAAGCGTTGCAGCGCCTCGGCGACCTGGTCGGCGTGGCCAAGAAACGGTGCGTGGCCGCCACCGGCAATGGTCAATGCCTGGGCGTGCGGAGCCAGCGCCGCGGCGGCCTGCATGCCGGCGGCCGGCACCAGCCGGTCGCGCTGGCCGGCAATCCACAGGCTGGGGCGTGTCAGCTGCGGCAGCGCGCGGCGCAGGTCGGTGCGCTCCAGCAGGCCAAGACCTTGCTGCAACGCTGCCGCGGCTGGTTCGCCGCGCGCCACCAGCGTCTCGCGCAGGCTGCGCAACTCGCTGCGGGCATGCGCCGAGCCCAGCGTATCCAGCGCCAGAAACCGCTCCAGCGTACCGCGGTAGTCGCGCGCCAGGTCCTGGCCGAATTGCACGAACACCTCGCGCTCGACGGCGTCGGGCCAACCGTTGCCACGCACGAAACGCGGCGTGGCCGCGATCATCGCCAGCCCGCGTACCTTGGGCTGGGTAGCCGCGGCATGCAGCGCGAATAGCCCGCCCAACGACCAGCCGACCCACACCGCCGGCGGCGTGGCGGCGGCGATGCCGGCGACCACGTCCGGCAGCGCCAGCGGCGTGCTGTCGTCGCGGCTGAAACCGTGCCCGGGCAGATCCACCAGATGCAGTTGATGCTGTGCGGCCAGGCGTTCCACCAGTGGCGCGAACACGCCGCCGTGCAACGCCCAACCGTGCAGAAGAACCAGCGCAGGCCCGTGGCCGATGACATCGATATGCATGCGGGGATTGTCGCCGATTGGCGACAGTCGGTGCGCGCAGATCCTTGCGCGCAGATCCGTGCCCGAGCGACGGTGAGTCTCGAGTCGGCGTATGGCGCCTGTAGGTGGCGCGTTGACCCCGGGATTCGACGCAGCTCCGTTGCGTGCGCACATGACCCTGATCGCGGCAGTGGCAACGCCAGTGATCCATCAGGTGTCAGCTGGGTGTGGATTGTGCGCGCAGCGCTGCGGTTTCAGTCGAGCGATCCGTGCCACCCCGAGCACCGGCGGCGCTGCCCGGCTGCTGGGCAGGCGGCTTGATCGTCGCCCTCAGGCCGACGCGCGCAGTGGCTGCCGACTGACCACATCGCGCGCCTGCACGATGGCCTCGATCAAGGCCTGCACCTGCTGCGGCGTATGCAGCGCGGACAGGGTCACACGCAGACGCGCCTTGCCTTCGGGCACGGTGGGCGGACGAATCGCGCCGACCAGGAAGCCGGCCTGTTCCAGCGCGGCGGACATCGCCATCACCGTGGCTTCTTCGCCGCACAGCAAGGGCTGGATCGGCGTATCCGAGGCCATCAGTTCGAAGCCGTGCCGGCGTGCGCCATCGCGGAAGCTGCCGATCGACTCGACCAGCTTGGAACGCCGCCAATCGTCGCGACGCGCCAGGCGCACCGCCGCCAGGGTTGCAGCGACCTGCGCCGGCGGCAACGCGGTGGTGTAGATGTAGGGGCGCGCGGTTTCGGCCAGATGGCGTACCAGCGCTTCATCGCCGACAACGACCGCGCCATAGCCACCGAGCGCCTTGCCCAGGGTCACCAACTGCAGCGGCACCTCGGCCACGCCCAGTCCGGCATCGGCCACGCAGCCGCGCCCCTGCGGGCCGAGCACGCCCACGCCGTGTGCGTCGTCGACATAGAACAGCGCCTGCTGCATGCGCGCCACCAGGCTCAACGCGCGCAGCGGGGCCACATCGCCATCCATGCTGAAGACGCCATCGCTGGCCAGCATCGCCGCGCCCTCGGGCGCGCCCTTGAGCTGACGCATCGCGCCTTCCACATCCAGGTGCGGATAGCGGCGCAGCCGGCAGCCGGCCAGGCGCGTGGCATCGAGCAGGCTGGCGTGGTTGAGCCGGTCCTGCACGCAGACATCGTCGTCCTCGCTGAGCAGGGCCTGCTGCACCGCCAGATTGGCGACAAAGCCGCTGCCGAACAGCAGGGCCGACGGATAGCCCAGCCACTGCGCGATCTCGCGTTCCAGCGTTTCGTGCGCGGTGTGGTTGCCGCAGATCAGGTGCGAGGCGGTGGCGCCGGCGCCATCGCGCGCGGCGGCGTCCTGCAACGCAGCGACCACTTCGAACTGCTGCGACAGGCCCAGATAATCGTTGGAGCAGAAGCCGGTCAGCCAGCGGCCATCGATCTCCAGCCGCACGCCATCGCGCCGGCCCACCAGCCGCCGTACCCGCACCCGTTCCTGGGCCACACGCAAGGTGCGCAGCGACGAAATCCGTTCGTGCAGATCGGGGCGAGCCATGGGGGCATTCAGCGGCAGAAAGGTGCGCTAGCGTAGCCTGCCGCGCACGGCGCGCCCAGCCGGCACCGACGATCGGTGCCGGGTGCTCGCTTCGCGGTCAGGCAGCGTGCTCGCAGGCCGTGCTGCGGGTGATCTCCGCATGCACGGTGCCCGGGTGGTCATGGTCGGCGGCGTCGACGGTGATCTGCATCGGGCGCAGGCCCAGGCGCTGGAACAGGGCCTGGTCGCGCTCGGTGTCCGGGTTGCCGGTGGTCAGCAGTTTTTCGCCGTAGAAGATCGAGTTGGCACCGGCCAGGAAGCACAGCGCCTGCAGCTCGTCGCTCATTGCTTCGCGGCCGGCGGACAGGCGCACCATCGAATACGGCATCGTGATGCGGGCCACGGCGATCATGCGCACGAATTCGAACGGATCCAGCTGCTGGGTGCCGTGCAACGGCGTGCCGGCAACCTGCACCAGCTGGTTGATCGGCACCGAGTCCGGGTGCGCCGGCAGCGTGGCCAGCGCCAGCAGCAGGCCGATGCGGTGCTCGCGGGTTTCGCCCATGCCGACGATACCGCCGCAGCAGGTCTTCAGGCCGACGTCGCGCACATGCTCCAGCGTGTTCAGGCGGTCCTGATACTGGCGGGTGTGGATGATCGAGTCGTAGTAATCCGGCGCGGTGTCCAGATTGTGGTTGTAGTAGTCCAACCCGGCGTCCTTGAGCGCGCGCGCCTGGCCGGCGTCGAGCATGCCGAGCGTGGCGCAGGTCTCCAGCCCCATCGCCTTGACCTCGCGGATCATCGCCGCGACCTTGGGGATGTCGCGCTCCTTGGGCGAGCGCCAGGCCGCGCCCATGCAGAAGCGCGAGGCGCCGGCGGCCTTGGCTTGCCGCGCCTTGGCAACCACTTCGTCTGTCTCCATCAGCTTCTGCGCGGTCACGCCGGTGTCGTAGCGCTGCGCCTGCGGGCAGTACGCGCAGTCTTCCGGGCAGCCGCCGGTCTTGACTGACAGCAGCGTGGAGACCTGCACTTCCGCCGGATCGAAGTGTTCGCGATGCACGCTGGCGGCGCGGTGCAGCAGCTCCGGAAACGGCAGATCGAACAGCGCCTGCAGCTCGTTGCGATCCCAGTCATGGCGTACGACAACAGACATCGGGGTTTCCTGACAGTCAGCGGCTTGGAAGCCAGGCAGTCTGGTGAGCATGCGAGAGGCTGTCAACTTCGATGAGGTGCATTCGGTTTACAGCTGGCCGCGACGGGTGTTGCGGCTGCTGCTGCCGAACGTGTGCCTGGTATGCGCCGAGGCCGGCACTGCCGATGGCGATCTCTGCCCGTGGTGCCGCGCGGCCTTGCCCGATCACGGGCGCGCCTGCCTGTGCTGCGCAACGCCGTTGTCCGCTTCCGATGAAGCGCTGCTGTGCGGGCAATGCCTGCAGCATCGGCCACCGCTGCAGCACGTGCATGCGTGCTTCACCTATCGCTGGCCGGTGGATGGCCTGCTGCGGCGTTTCAAGTTTCGCCAGGATCTGGCCGCCGGGCGTCTGCTCAGCGAGTTGATGGTCAAGGCGTGTGCGGGCCTGCCGCGTCCGCAGGCACTGGTGCCGGTGAGTCTGCATCGGCAGCGCCTGCGTCAGCGCGGTTACGACCAGGCGCTGGAGCTGGCCAGACCGCTCGGGCGCGCGCTGCGGTTGCCCTGCCTGCCCTTGCTGCGCCGGGTCCGCGCGACCGCGCCGCAGTCGGAGCTGGATGCGGCCGAGCGCCAGCGCAACCTGCGCGGCGCCTTCGTCGCGCGTGGCACGTTGCCGGCGCATGTTGCCCTGGTGGATGACGTGATGACCACCGGTGCGACGCTGCATGCGGCGGCGCAGGCCTTGCGTCGGGCCGGCGTGCAGCGGGTGGATGCGTGGGTGTGCGCGCGGGTGCCGTGAGGCTGGTGGGCCGCGTGTTGTGAGCTGCACCATGGGGCTTGGCCCGTACCCTCACCCCAACCCCTCTCCCGCGGGGGAGCGGGGCTTAAGCCGAGGTGGTTTGCCCGTCTGCGGGTCAGCGCATTGCCAGGGCGGCGGCGATGCCGACGAAGATCGCCAGGCCCACCCAGTTGTTGTGCAGGAAGGCGCGGAAGCAGGGGCCGCGTTCGCGGTGGCGGGCGAGCCGGAATTCGTAGGCCACCAGCAGCGCGGCCACGCCCAGCCCTGCCAGGTACGCGATGCCGAGACCGGCACGCAGGCCGACCAGTGCCAGTGCCGCAAACATCGACGCATACAGCAGGCCCTGCGCGAGCAGGTCGAACCTGCCGAACAGGATGGCGGTGGACTTGCTGCCCATGCGGATGTCGTCCTCGCGGTCGACCATGGCGTACCAGGTGTCATAGGCCGTCGCCCACAGGATGTTGGCCGCGTACAGCAGCCAGGCCAGCCATGGCACGCTGCCCTGCACCGCGGCGAACGCCATCGGGATGCCCCAGCCGAAGGCCATGCCCAGATAGACCTGGGGCAGGTGGGTATGGCGTTTGAGATAGGGGTAGCTGGCGGCCAGGAACACGCCCGGCACGCTCAGCGCCACGGTCAGCCAGTTGAGCGTGAGCACCAGCGCGAACGCCACCAGCATCAGCACCACGAACACCCACAGCGCCTCGCGCCCGGACACCGCCCCGGTGGCCAGCGGCCGCGACTTGGTGCGCTCTACATGCGGGTCCAGCCAGCGGTCGGCGTAGTCATTGATCACGCAGCCGGCCGAGCGGGTCAGCCAGACCCCGGCAGTGAACACGAACAGCGTCCACAGCGGCGGCAGGCCATCGGCAGCCAGCCACAATGCCCACCAGGTGGGCCACAGCAACAACAGGCTGCCGATCGGACGATCGCCGCGGACCAGCTTCCAGTACTGCCCCAGTCGCTGCGGCCAGGTCAGCGCGGGCGCTGTCGGCAGCTGTTCAACACCATGCTTGCTCATGCTGCGAAGGGTAGCAGTGCGGCCTGGCCGCGGTCATGCGCTGGCCGGTGATCGCGCAGTGCATCCTCCGGGCTCCCAGGCGGCTGCCCGGTGACGCGCCAGGCCGGGCAGGAGTGGGCGCAGCATCCGGGCGAGCCCAGGTCGGCAACGCGATGGTGCCCGGTCGTTCGGCAGACCTGCGCTGCGGGGTCACGCGCGCGGCGGCGGTTCTGGCATAATGCCCGACCAGGCGCTCGTAGCTCAGCCGGATAGAGTAGTGGCTTCCGAAGCCATTGGTCGGGGGTTCGAATCCCTCCGGGCGCACCAATTCGCGTTCCAGGCTTGTCCCGGGATACCAATAAACCCTCGAGAAATCGGGGGTTTATTGTTGCTGGTCCGCGGAAATCCGGGCAGGCCCATTGAAATGATTTCAATGCACGAACAATGGCCATCTTCATGGTGATGGATCCAGATAGTCGCATTTGCGCTAAGTGCGTAACCGGGTGGTCCGGGTGCAGCTGGTGGATTCGACCGAGCAAACGCGGGTTGGCGGGCTCACGAGAGCCGGGGGCGCTTTCTCCAGTCGTATCACCGCTGGTCGACACCTTCGGCAGCGGCGCATCGGGCGCATCCGTAAAGCACCGCTGCAGCGCTTGATCAGCTGCTACCTCGGGACGCTTCCTTGGCAAGCACCTGGCCGCCTCCCGCAAAAGCCCGCTCCTTACCCACATGTCATGTGGTCGGTCAGGCCTCGGACGTTCCGGCATGAAGGTCTCCAGCGGAGAATGCCAGGCATTGGCTCTCCAGGTTACGGAGTACGCGCACCGCAATGCGCCCTTCGGTGTCGTCCATGCCGGCGATCAGTTCGTTTCGCAGGCCGTCCAGCGCCTCGCCGAGTTTGAGCGACACCGCACGACCCCGTTCGGTCAGGTGCAGGGTCTTGGCGCGGCCATCGGACAGGTCCCTGCGCCGCTTCAGCAAACCGTCCCGTTCGAGTTGGGTGACCGATCGCGCAATGGCGGCCGGATCCAGCGCCGATTCCTCGGCCACGTCTTTCTGCCGGATACCATCGCCCAGCCGGGCGATCACGAGAAGAACCGCCGCGATGGACAGGGAAACGCCCAGTTGCGCCAGGGCGATTCCTGCTGCGCGTTGCCAGGCGCGCCCGGCAGGCAGCACGGTCCAGGTCAGCGTCGTTCGCCAATCTTCGCCTTCGTGAAATGACATATCCCGTAAGTCCCATTGCTGATGCGGCCGGGACGACGCGTCCGGGTTTCGCCTGTTTTCACGATACCTTAGCTTGATCTGCGCCGAGGCATTGAAGCGCTGGTCCGTTGTCGATGCATCAATTAAATCCCATCCGCTTCTCGCCGTTCAATCGATTCGTCGTGCGTCCGTGCTGCGACCGTCGTGAAGAGCAGGATGGACAAGCGCAGGCGCAGGACCGTGGAGCTGGATGCATCACCGGCGGCGCTCGGAAAGGCGGGAAGCACTCGGCTGTCAGGGGGCGCTACAAAAACGGGAGCCGTCTTCTTTGGTCAACGGCTGCTGTCGACGCTTGCCGTCCGGGGCAGTCCCTTCATACACCGCGCAGTTGCTGGCATCCCATTCAAAACGCGCGTCCTTGTAGTGATAACGCGCCTGGGCACGCTCGAATGCCTTGACCTCTGCGCTGGGCAGGGCGCCATCGTCGATCTTGTGTTCCTTGGCGACGGGGGCGCCCGTGCACGCACTAAGTGAAAGCGCAAGCGCTGACAAGAGACCTAGCTTCATGACCACTCCAATTCGGACGCTGACGTCGGGATAGATGGAAGGCCAGTGCGGCCCCGTTACGGAAGCAGACTGTAAGCAGGTCAGTATGAAATGTGCGTGCGAGAACTATCGCCAGGAGCGACTGACAAGAGGTAACAAGCGCTCGTCAGGGTGGATGCGGACGGTACACGGAAACCGGCGTGCACGACTGACGCGTGCTGATTCCGCGTACCGGCCCATACCCACCTGATCAGTCCAAGCGTCTGTACTTTCGTCGCTTGCTGGCGACTGACTGCTCTGGCGCCCGATGCTGGAGGACGCCGCGGACCTAATGCTTGCTGCCACTCGTGCCACGGCGAATTGTCTGCTCGGCCTCGTCCAGGGTCCTGTTGTAGCTGGCGCTCTCACCCGCGCTGACGAATCCCTGCTGCTTCGCTCTCGTTGCGGAATCGGTGCGGACCCAGCTGAGCTTCTTCTCGATCTCCGCAGCCTGGGCATTGGACAGCTTGCCTGCCTTGCGCGCCTCGGCCAGGCTAGCGTTAATCGCCTCGTAACGTGCCAACACCTTGGCGTGCAGCGGATCAGGGGCATGGCTGGCCCGCTGCTGTGCAAGTGCGACGTTGACGGAACTCATTCCTGCGAAGACACCGATGCAGGTGGCAAATGTCATGAACATCAGCGTTTTCTTCATGCGATTTTTCACCTGTCATCGAATGCGAACCAACGGCCTGTGAACCGGCCCGGACCGTGCCGCATGAGTATAGTCCAACGCTAGATTGGCGGTGGATGCTCTGAAATTTTTGCATCTCGACGCGCGCTTGCTGGACGCCGCCCAACAAAACCCGTGCAGCTGCCACGCCGTACCGGAGGCGGCGCGGCAGTCACGGTGGTGGCGCAAGCGTTCCATCACTGCCACCACGTCGCCGCCCCTGATGTGCCGGTGCACTTCGCTGCTCACGCGTTGCTTGGCAACGTCATCCCGCAGGCCAGGGCCCGGGAACGATGCCGGTTGAACCAGGCGTGGCAGCGAGTGCCCACGCGTCCTGACACGGGCAAGCTTACTGGGCGAGCAGTCCACCATCGACGACATGCTCGTGTCCGGTGATGTAGGACGATTCGTCGGACGCCAGGAACAGAACCAGGTTGCTGACCTCGCTGGCCTTGGCGATGCGCCCCAGTGGGATCTGGGCAACGGCATCACCGCCGTTTTCGTCCGTCCCTTCCACCATCATCGGGGTCTGGATGAAGCCCGGGTGGACCGAGTTCACACGGATGTTGTCTGCGCCATATTCGATTGCCGTCGCCTTGCTCATTCCGCGCACGGCGAACTTGCTGCCGACATAGGCCAGGCTCGGGAATCCGTAATTGGCTGCCATTCCGGCGATCGAGGAAATATTGACGATCGATCCCACCTTCGCCTTCAGCATGGAGGGGATGACCGCCTTCATGCCAAGGTAAACGGCATTCTGGTTGATCGCACAGACCTTGAGGAAATCTTCTTCGGAGATGTCCGCAGTCTTGGCAATGGGGCCCAGGATCCCTGCATTGTTGACCAGAATCGTGACGTTGCCGAATGCCGCTTCCGCTTCGGCCACCACGTTCTGCCATGCGTCCCAGCTCGTGACGTCCTGCTGGACGAAGCGAACACGCTTGCCCAGCTCGGAGGCCAGTGCACGCCCTCCCTCGGCATTGATGTCAGTGAAAACAACGTGCGCACCCTCTTCAACGAAATTGCGCACATGCGACGCGCCCATGCCCTGTGCGGCACCGGTGACGATTG
This sequence comes from Xanthomonas euroxanthea, assembly GCF_903989455.1. Taxonomy (NCBI): domain Bacteria; kingdom Pseudomonadati; phylum Pseudomonadota; class Gammaproteobacteria; order Lysobacterales; family Lysobacteraceae; genus Xanthomonas; species Xanthomonas euroxanthea. The sequence goes on from NZ_LR861803.1 coordinate 470,348, forward strand.
CGACTTTGCCTTGCAGTCTGCCCATCATTCTTCTCCTGCGAGTGAGTGGCCTCGCGGCCGCCAGGCGAACTAGTGTGTGGAAATATAGATGACGGGTCAATTAATTACTGTCGAGGCGAAGAGGACGATCAGGTGGCCCTCGAGCGTTTCGCGCTGCATGGGCCGCGGCACTTTCGACAGCCACGTCGCAACACGACCATGTCCAGGCTCAGCGCGGCGAGCAGCTCCAACGCAAAAGCAAAACGCCATCGGCCCGCTGCAGTGACGCTGCAGCGGGCCGATGGCGTTTCTGATCAGGGTTGCAGGCCGGCCTCAGTATCGACGCGGCGTTGCACTGTGATGCCAGCGACGCGTCGCTTGGCAGGGGGCGAGGAGCGCCACCCTGCGCAGGCTCGGATCAGAGCACGTCCGGCGGCGGTGTGGTGGCCTTGGCGTGCTGCTTGCCACGTGCGTGTTCGATGGCGGTGCGCAGCTTGCGCGCGGCGCCGGTGACGGCCGAGGCGGTGGTTTCGGCACTATTGGTGGCCGCGATCGGCGGCAGGCCGGCGACGTGCGCCTCGATGCTGCAGGTTCGATCCGCTGCGCCGCCGCGTTGGCCGTTTTCATCGCGCAAATGCACGTCGACGCGGGTGATGTCGCTGGCGAAATGCGCCAGCTGGGCGGAGCAGGTCTTCTCGACATGCTGCACGACAGAGGGGTCATGCGGCACGTGCTTGTCGGTCTGGATCTGAATCTGCATAGAGTGTCTCCTTCGCGGTCATCCGCTGCGTCTGCCGTAGCGGTGACTCGATTCTGCGACAGCGCACCGTTGCCGCAAGGTGACAAGCTGCACCGCGTTCATGCGCAGGTCGGGATGGCCCGGCGGTGCACCCGCTGCGGCGGCCGACGCCGTAACCGCGATCGCCAACGCGCCTCCAATCGCGCAGCACCCGTCACGCCTGGCGAGCTCTGCCAGGCTGAACCCTCACGGCAGCGGCGAACTGCCCGGCTGCGGGCAGTGGATTAAGATGCCGGCACCGCGCTGGTGTGCGCCTGTCCGATGTCTGCCTGTGTCCGAATTCCGAGTTGCCCTGGGTGCCCGTCGCGGCGTGTTGCAGCGTGTGCTGTTGCTGGTCGCGTTGTGGATGGTGTGCGTGGGTGCCGCCATCGCGCAGGACGACGACACCCTGCTGGAGACCGCGCAGACGCAGCTCGACAGCATGCAGAAGGTGCTGACCCAGGCCGACGCGGGCATGGATAAGGCCGATACCGAGCAGTTGGGCAAGCTGACCGAGGACGTCGCCGGCGCGCAGCGGCAGGCGCAGGATCTGGTGCGCACGCTGGAGCAACCGCTCAAGGAGCTCAACGGGCGCTTGGAGGGGCTTGGTGTCGCGGCGCAAAACGAACCGGCCGACCTAGTCAAACAGCGCAAGGCGCTGACCAAGGAGCGCGATCAGCTCAATGCCGAGTTCATCCGGGCCACGCTGCTGGCCTCCAACGCCAAGGACCTGGCCGACCGGCTCGAACGCGAGCGCGTGCAACGCTTCAGCGTGCAGCTCTCCACACGGGTGGCCTCGCCGTTGTCGCCGACGTTATGGCATCAGATCGGGCAGCAGTGGCCGGACGATCGTGCCCGCCTGCAGGCCTTGTCCGACAAGACGGTGCAGCTGGCGCAGGCAGGTGTGGCGGCCAATGGCATGGGCGGACTGATCACCGCTGCCGTGGTCGCGTTGTTGCTGGCACTGCCGCTGCGCATCTTCCTGCGCCACCTGGGGCGTCGCTATGCGGCCTCGCGTGCGCCCGGCGGACGCCTGCGGCGCTCGGGGCTGGCCCTGTGGTTTCTGCTGGTCGGCACGTTGAGCCTGGGGATTGCGGCATTCGTGCTGGTCGAAGGTATCCGCGCGCTCGGCGAGCTGCCCGATGACCTGGACCAGCTGCTGACCGGGTTTGTCGCCATCAGCGTGGTGGCTGCCTTCGTCGGTTCGCTCAGTGCCAGCCTGTTGATGAAACACCAGCCCAGCTGGCGCCTGTTCCCGCTGGACGATGCCACCGTCGACCGCCTGCGCGTGCATTGCCTGGCCACCGCGGCAGTGATCTGGTTCAGCGGCATGGCGATCAAGATCAACGAGGTGGCCGGCAGCAGTCCGGCGTTGACCGCCGCCACCGATGCGGTGGCGGCGCTGCTGTATGCGGGGTTGATCCTGTCGGCCCTGGCCGGGCTGACCCTGTCCTTGCGCGCGCACGCGGCAAATGCCGGCGTGGCCGATCCGGACAGCGATGCGCCGCCGCCGGTGGTCACGCGCGGTGGCGGCTTCATCGTGCTGATCCGCCTGCTGGGTCATCTGGCGGTGATCTTCGCGTTGATCGCAGCCCTGTTCGGCTATCTCAATCTGGCCTTGTTCGTGGAGCGGCAGATCATCTGGATCACCCTGGTGTGCAGTCTGCTCGGCCTGCTGGTGGTCTTTACCGACGATCTGATGACCTGGCTGTTCAAGCCGGACGGCCGTTTCAGCCGGGCGTTGTCGCATGCGCTCAGCATCGGCAGCGGACGCCTTGTGCAGCTCGGGCTGCTGATCTCTGCCGCGACACGGGTGTTGCTGGTGCTGCTGGGCATCGCGGTGCTGCTGACGCCGTATGGCGCCAATATCAGCGTGGTCACCGACTGGGCGGAGAACATCGCCCACGGCATCACCATCGGCAAGGAGCTGGTGATCACCCCGGGCGACGTGTTCAGGGCGCTGTGCGTGTTCCTGCTCGGCATGGGGCTGGTGCACGTGGTGCAGCAGTGGTTGCTCAACACCTATCTGCCCAAGACCGAGCTCGATGACGGTGCGCGTAACTCCATCAGCACCGTGGCGCGTTATCTGGGCTGGCTGATCGTGGTGGTGTGGGGCCTGACCGCATTGGGCCTGGATCTGAAGCGGCTTGCGCTGGTGTTGAGTGCGTTGTCGGTGGGCATCGGTTTCGGTCTGCAGGCGATCACGCAGAACTTCGTGTCGGGTCTGATCCTGCTGGCCGAGCGGCCGGTGAAGATCGGCGATTGGGTACGCATCGGCGATCAGGAGGGCGATGTGCGCAAGATCAGCGTGCGTGCGACCGAGATCCAGGTCGGCGACCGCTCCACCCTGATCGTGCCCAACTCGGAATTGATCACCAAGAGCGTGCGCAACATGACGCTGTCCAACCCGATGGGCCGGGTGCAGCTGCAGTTCTCGGTGCCGCTGGAAACCGACGTGGCAAAGGTGCGCAACATGCTGCTGGACCTGTTCGCCGAGCACACCAAGGTGCTGGCCGACCCGGCACCCTCGGTGTTCATCGATTCGCTGGCCGGCGGGCACGTCAACTTCAATTCGTTCGCCTACGTGCGCAGCCCGCGCGATTCGTATGGGGTGCGCAGCGAGCTGTTCTTCGCGTTGCTGCAGCGGATGGAAACGGCAGGGATTGCGCTGCAATCGCCGCAGGAAATCCGCTTCAGCCGTGCAGGTGCTGCGGTGGCGCGCGATCCGGGCGATGGCACCCCGGCATCGGAAGACTGAGCCGGCCCGTGCACGATGCGCGGCGTGTCCTGCATTGGTGGTGCAGCTAAAACTCGCAGGGTCGAGGGCGCGGCGCCCTTACCGCTTGCGGGACATGTCGTAAACCCATCCCTGGGGCCTCGGTGGCGCGGCATCCATGCCGCCACACGGTCCCGCAAGCGGTGAGGACACCGCACCAGACAGTTGGTCGGAGCTCATTTGAAAAGCTGCCTGTCGTGCGGTGTGCATCAGACATGGAGCCGATGCCTCATGATCGAGCAAAGCACATCCAGCACTGTTCTTCCATGCACACCGACCGACTCGATAGGTCCTTGCCCGCTCACCGTCGCGGGACCTTGAGCGGCATGGATGCCGCGCCAGAGCCTACATGGATGTACTTGCGGCGTGTCCCGCGATGGTGGGCGGGCAAGGGCCCTGCAGCCAGGCCGCACATCGCATGCTTCGGCTTCGGCTTGGGCTTCGGCCTTGCCTTTGCCTTTACCTCATCCACATACCTCGACCGAGACCGAGACCGAGACGATGGCCAGGCTCAGGAGCGATCCGCGACCTGGCTCTGTTTCACCAGGGCCAGATCGTCCACGCTGACATCTTCGGTGTAGTCCAGCCAGGCACGGATCTCCAGATCGTCCACCGCATGTTCCAGGCCCACCGGCATGCGGATGCGACCGGCCGCATCGGGCACCACCCACTGCTGGGCCAGCACCACCTTGCGCTCTGACGAGACGGCCTCCACCCAGAAGGCCCGCGTCGGCCGGCGCTTGGCGTACAGCTCCAGCATGTAACGACCGGCCTCGGTCTTGCGGGCAGTCTGGGTGAGCATGATCGGTTGGCGCACGCGGGGGCGCGGGCCTTGCGGGCTGGCCTCCAGCGGCGCGTCCACGGCGATGCCGCGGGTCAGGTCCGGATCGCGATACAGCTTCATGCTCTGGTGACGGTCGACCACTAATGCGCACCAATCGCCATCGGCCGAACCGTCCTCGAACGCCGTGCAGCGATCCACATACGCCAGCGTGCCCTCGGTGTGGGTGCGATCGAACTGGCGCGAGGTGTTTTCCAGATAGACGGTTTTGAGATTGGTGTCGTCGTCGTATTCCAGCAGCACCGGCGGGCGTACCTGTTGCACGCCCACCACCACATCGCCATTGCCGTTGATGCGCAGCATGCGTGTGCTGCGCCCGGTCCACAGCGTGCGCGCGTAGGCGAGATAGCGCGGGTAGTCCTTGCCGCTGTCGCGGCTGGCCGCCACGCTGGCGCTGGGAGGCGCATCGCTGGCCAGCAGCGAGCGGCCAAAGCCCAGCGTGCGCATGCCCGGTTCCAGCAGCTGCAATAGCGTTGCACCCGAATCCAGCGTGCTGCCCGCGCGCGTGACCACTTGTTGCGGAGCGATGTCCTTGCCGAGGAACAGCAGCAGGTTCTCGCGCTTCTGCTTGGCGAGTACGTCGCTGAGATCGTTGGGCATCGCCAGGTGATCGGAGGCGATCACGATGATGGTGTTCTTGCCGTAGCGGCTGTTGCGAATGCGCGTGACCAGCTCGCCGATCAGCCGGTCGCTGCACTTGATCGCATGCAGCAGCCCGATGTCGCCCAGTGCGCTGTCGTAGTGCTGGCCCTTGCAGGCCAGCGGCAGATGGCCGGCGGGGTGGTGGGTGTCCATGGTCAGCGTGGTGAGCATGAACGGCTGGCCGGCGCGCGACAGCGTCTGGAAGCTGTCCCAGGCATCGTCCAGCAGCACATCGTCGTGCACGCCCCAGGCGGAAAAGTGCTTGGGCGCCACGCCCTTGTCGCGGAAGTAGCTGACGTCATGCACCACATCGAAACCATGGCTGGACAGAAAGCTGCCCTTGCCGGCAAAGCTGGCATCGGCGCCGCCGACATAGTGATTGCGGTAGCCCTGATCCTTGAGATAGTCGCCCAGGCAGCGTGCTTCGGGCAGGAACAGGCCCATGCGGCCCATGCTGTTTTCATCGCCGGGCGCGGTGGTCAGCGGCACGCCGCACATCGAGGCGACCATGCCGGCGATGGTCCAGCCGCTGCCTTCGGTGGAGGTGAGGTTGCGTACGTCCACTGCCTCGCTGGCCAGGGCGCGCAGGTTCGGCATCAGGCCGGGAAACACCTTTTCATCGAAGTAGGTGCGTTCCAGGCTCTCGCCGTAGATCCACACGATGTTCTTGCGCTTCTGCAAGGGCTGCTGCGGCACCAGGTATTCCGGCACCACGGTGGCGTAATCCACGGGGCGCAACTGGTAGTACAGGCGCTTGCCGTCGCGGTACAAGGGGCTGACCGCGATGCTGACCAGCAACATCATCACGAAGGCGCCAAACACTGCGTTGCCTCCGCGCGGGCGACGGAAACGCCGCACCTTCAGCAACACCAGCGGGCTGAGCGACAACAGCACCATGCCGATAAACACGGCGATATAGGCAGAAAAATCGCTGACGCCGGCACCGTCCATGTCCGCGCGCAGGTGATACAGCGTGGCGGCGTTGATGCCATCGCCGCTGAGCCGATCCACCAGGCCCCAGGCACTGAGCAACAGCAGCAGCAACGACAACAGACCAGCCTTCAACCACGCCAGACGCGGCGAGGCGACCAAGAGCCAAAGCAGGAGCAACAGCGAAAACAACAACATCCAATGCATGCGGCAGCGTCCGTGGGGGAATGATGCGAGCGCGTACCGGACGCCTTGCTCGCCATGTCCTGTGCGCCACACCCAATGTGACACCCGGATGACGGACTATGCCGCGCCGAAGCTGACTGAAATGTTTGTTCGCGTTAAGCCATCCCCACAGCGTGGCGGATTGCGCGCGTTGACGCTCCCCTGGTCGCGGTGGCGTTCGCCAGAAATCGGCGGCATCTGCATTGCGCATTTGGCGCGCTTCTCGCAGATGGGCGACGTGGCTATCACCCCGCACCGCCCGATCTGCTTTGACAGCTTGGCGCGGCTGTCTTGGCAAGCGATGTCGCGCCCGGGTGCGCTCCTACGCGGAGGTGGGGTCTGTTGGAGTGCTATCGATGCCCGCGTTCTTCGCGCGCACGCACACGGCGGTCGAACAGCAGGGCGCTGAGCACGATGCCCAGGCCCAGCACCACGCCGAGCAGGAACAGCACCATCGCGATGGCCGGGTAGCCCCACAGCTTCAAGCCGGTTTCGATGCGCATCATCTGCGCCGAGGCCATGATCAATGCCGCGGTCACGATGCCGGCCGCCACGCGGTTGGCGATCTTCTGCAGGCTTTCCATCAGATGCGATTCTTCCAGCCCGGTGACGCGCATCTGCAGGCGGTTTTCCGCCGCCAGCGACAGGATCTCGGACATGCGGCGCGGTCCTTCGCGCACCAGGTGCTGCAGTTCCATCGCCTCGCTGGCCAGATTGGCGGCGGACAGGGACTTTTTCAGCCGCGCGCGCATCACATGCTGCAGATGACGTTCGACGATGCGGCGCGTGTCCAGGTGCGGCGACAGCGCGCGGCACACGCCTTCCAGGTTCAACAAGGTCTTGCCGAGCAGGCTCAGCTCCGGTGGCGTGCGCAAGCCGTTGGAGGTGGCGATGCGCACCAGATCCAGCACCACGCGGCCTTCGGAGGTGGTGTCGTGGGCGGCATACCGGGCAATCATCTGCCCGGTTTCGCGCTGGTAGCGGTCCTCGTCGTAGTCCTCCAGGCGCGTGCTGAGCGCAATGGTCTCTTCGGCGACTTCTTCGCCACGCCCGTCGACGGCGGCGAACAGCAGCTTGAGCAAGCGCTCGCGCAGGCGCGGGGGAACATGCGCGACCATGCCCAGGTCGAAGATGGCCAGGCGCCCGTCCTGCAGCACGCGCAGGTTGCCCGGATGCGGGTCGGCATGGATCTCGCCATGCACGAACATCTGGTCCAGGTAGCCCTTGACCAGCTCCGCGGCCAGGTTGTCCATCGGCTGTTCGGTGCGGCGCAGGCCGGAGATCTTGTCCACCCGCACGCCTTCGGCCAGCTGCATGGTCAGCACCTTGCGGCTGCTCAGGTCCCATACCGGTTGCGGAATCCACAACAGCGGAAATGGCTTCAGATGCTTGCCGAAGCGCGCCAGCGTCTCGGCCTCGTCTTCGTAATTGAGCTCAGCGCGCAGGGTCTTGCCGAACTCGCCCAGCCAGTCGGCAAAGCGCACGCGCCGGCCGATGCCGGTCAGGCGGTCGGCGGCGGTGGCAAAGCTCTTGAGCACGTCCAGGTCTGAACGGACCTGGGCGGCGACTTCGGGTTTTTGCACCTTGATCGCCACCGGGGTGCCGTCGCGCAGGGCGGCGCGGTGCACCTGCGCGAGCGAGGCGCAGCCCAGCGGCACCGGGTCGAAGAACGAGAACGCCTTGTTGACCGACACACCGAGTTCTTCCTCGATGATCTGGCGGATGCGCTCCACCGGGACCGAGCTGGTGTTCTCCTGCATGCGCTCCAGCGCCGTGGCGAACTCCGGCGGCACGATGTCCGGCCGCGTGGACAGCATCTGGCCAAGCTTGACGAAGGTGGGGCCGAGCGCTTCCAGGTCGGAGACGAACTGGTCGGGCGTGCCTTCGGCGGGCACTTCGTACTCGTTGATCGCGGCCGGATCCAGATTCATGCCGGCGAATACGCCCGACCCGCGATACCGCAGCAACAGGCGCAGGATCTGCGTGCGACGGCTCATGCCGCCCACCACGCCGGTGTCGGCGGGGATCGCGGCCTGGGCCGGTGTGCGGTACGGGTCGTTCGGACTCAAGGCCATCTCCGGCGGTCGTGCAAGGGGGCGAGTGTGGCCAGCGGCGGGTCGTCAGGCGGTGAATCCAGCCATGTGGCCAAGGCGCTGCCGTGCGCGGCCCAGGGCCGGCGGGCACGGCCGGATCGTCCGGCTGGCGGGCGGCGGCATCGCGCAGCAACGGTCGCCAACAGCCGGCAACGGCCTGCCATCACCCCATACCGGCGCAGGATCGGCGAGAATCCACCGCCACTCACGAAGGACCCCCGCATGGCCGGTGCCAGCCTGTTCACCCTGCTCGACGACATCGCCACATTGCTGGACGACGTTTCCATCCTGACCAAGGTCGCGGCCAAGAAGACCGCCGGCGTGCTTGGCGACGACCTGGCGCTCAATGCACAGCAGGTCACCGGCGTCACTGCCGACCGCGAGCTGCCGGTGGTGTGGGCAGTGGCCAAGGGGTCGCTGATGAACAAGGTGATCCTGGTGCCGGCGGCGCTGGCGATCAGCGCCCTGGAGGCCTGGCTGCGCGGGCGCGGTTACAACGTGCCGCTGGTGATGCCGCTGATGATGATCGGCGGTGCCTATCTGTGCTTCGAGGGCGTGGAGAAGCTGGCCCACAAGTTCCTGCACAACGAGGAAGACGAAGCGCAGCGGCATGCCGAACGCACCCGCGCGCTGGCCGACGAGAGCGTGGACGTGGTGGCGCTGGAAAAGGACAAGGTCAAGGGCGCGATCCGCACCGACTTCATCCTGTCGGCGGAGATCATCGTGCTGTCGCTGGGCGTGGTGGCGGGAGTGTCGTTCGGCCAGCAGGTCGCAGTGCTGGTGGCGATCGCGCTGGCGATGACCATCGGCGTGTACGGCCTGGTCGCGGCCATCGTCAAGCTGGACGACCTGGGCCTGTACCTGACCAACAAGGGCGCAGCCCTGGCTGCGCTGGGGCGCGGCATCCTGGTGGCCGCTCCGTGGCTGATGAAGTTCCTGTCGGTGGCCGGCACGCTGGCGATGTTCCTGGTCGGCGGCGGCATCCTGGTGCACAACATCCCGGCGCTGCACCACACCGTGCAGGACCTGACCAAGTCTGCCGGTGGCATGGGCTGGCTGGTCGATGCGTTGGGCAACATGCTGGTGGGCGTGGTGGCCGGTGCGGTCGTGCTGGGCGCGGTGATGCTGTTCCAGAAGCTGCGCGGCAAGCCGGCGGCGCATTGATCCGCGCTGCGGCGGGCCGGGCGCGGGATGGGCGCCCGCACCGGCGCGACGTGATCGCCCCGCGTGCTGGATCAGCCGGCACGCCATAGCCGGCGGAAATCGCTGCCGACACGTCTCTGCTCGGGCCGCCGCGCCAACGGCGCCGCCCTGCACGGCCACGCCACCCTGTGCCGAGGAGCGCACCGGGCGGCGGCCTTCACCGCTCCAGGCGGGGCGGACGAGCCATGCGCTCCGCCGACGGTTGCGCTCAGTCGGCGCTGACCACGCGATTCTTGCCGGCCGACTTGGCCTCGTACATGGCGCGGTCGGCACGGCGGATGACATCGTCCTGGGTTTCGTCGAGATGGCGCAGCGCCACGCCGCCGCTGAAGCTGACGAACAGGCGCACGTCGTCGTGCAACAGCGAGCGTTGCGCCAGCGCGCGCTGCAGGCGGATCACCGCCGCACTGGCTTCGAAGATGGTGGAGTCCGGCAACAGCAACACGAACTCCTCGCCGCCGAAGCGGGCGATGGCATCGGTGGTGCGCAGCACCGACTTGGCCACGTCCACCGTATGGCGCAGCGCGGCGTCGCCGCCGGCATGGCCGTGGGTCTCGTTGAGGCGGCGGAAGTCGTCCAGGTCCAGCATCGCCACGCACAAGGGTTGGCCGCCGCGCTGGGTACGGGCGGCTTCGCGCTGGAACAGCTCTTCGAAGCCGCGGCGGTTCAGCGCCCCGGTCAGCTGGTCTTCGCGCACCAGGCCGGCCACGTCCTTGAGTTCCTGTTCCAGCAGGGCGATGCGCTGCTCGGCGTCCTCGACCTGGCGACGTGCGGCGAGCAGCTCGTCGCGCGCGGCCAGCGCCTGCGCCTGCACGCCGGCGGTGTCCTGCAACACGTCCTGCAGCAGGCGATTGAGGTCGGGAATGCTGCGAGCGTCGCCGATCGCCTGCGAATAGCCGGCAACGCGATCGTGGTACTCGCCGGTGCTGGTGGCCATGCCGTCGAGCCGGTCGACGAAGGACACCATCATCTCGCGCATGGCGGTCTTGGAGTCGGCAATGCCTTGCTTGAGCAGGCCCTGCTTGTAGATGACCTCGCGCAGGGTGCCGCGTGCCTGCTCGATCGAGCCGACATCCAGCGGCCCGGAGATCAGCTGCCGCACCACCGAGATCTGCCCCTGCAGCCAGCTGCGATCGTCGAGCAGTTCGCCCACGTTCTCCAGCAACAGGTCGAACAGGCCCAGCAACAGGTTCTGCTGTTCGCTGGCATCTTCGGCACGCAGGCCGATCTGATGACTCAGTTCGCGCAAGCGTTGGTCCAGGGTGATCAGTTCATGGCCGGGGCGCCAGTGGCGCAGCGCCGATGCCAGGGTCTGTGCTTCTTCGGCCAGCTCCGGGCTGCGTTGCAGCAGCGTGGCCAAGGCATTGCCCAGTGCGTGACGCAGCAGGTCGCGCAGCTGCTCGGCTTCGGTGCGCCCTTCGGCCAGCGAGTCGCCGGTATCGATGGTGCGGATGTACTTGTCGATCAATTGCCGCAAGGCGCGGCCGTAGCCGGGCCAGTCGCCGGCCGCATAGGCCGCGCTCAGGCGCACGCCCATGTCGCCGAGTTCGCCATGCAGGCTGGTGATGCCCTCGGCAAAGGCCAGCAGCAAGGCCTCCGGGTGCGCGGCATGCGAGAACAGGCGCATCAGCAGGGCGGTGGCGGCAGCCGGGTCGTGCGCGCCGGACTTGTTCTTGGCCGGCACCAGCTGATGCGCGGCCAGGCCGTGCCCGCCGTGCCCGCCGCCGATCACGCTGGGCAGGGCGGCGGCCGGGCGTGCGCTGTCCGCGCCACCCCAGGGCAACAGGCGGCGCAGCCCGCCACGTGGGCGGCTTGGAAGTTCAGGCTGGTCTGCCATGCGCCGGGGTCTCGGAAAGTCGTGATGCTACCGCTGGTTATCGGCGTGCAAGCGTCTTGCTTAAGCGGTCCGGACAGGTCTGCGCAGTTCCAGCCTGCGCGCACGATGGCCGGCGATGGTCGAAAGGCGACGTCTGCCTGTGACTGAACGAGTCAGGCGGGTACTGGAGGGCGCCGCGGCCAGCGCCTGCTTCCGGTGCGTTTCAACAACCACGCACCACGGCGGGGATGTCATCACACGGCGACGCGCCGCTTATGCCGGGACGTACACGCGACCATGCGCAAGGGAATGTCGGTGTCGCAGAAAAGTCAGCACGTATTCACGCATATTTTATTTGCCCGGGGTGTAGATTCATCTCAAGGACGACGTGGAGTACGCGCGTTGGCCCCGCTCCTCATTCGTAGCAGGTCGTCTGGCTGAATCGGCAGATGATGGTTGTCGCTTCGCTGTTTTCCGTCTCCACCCACTTTACGACGGACGTTTAGATGGTTGCCATGATGCCGCTTCACGCCACTACCGCACGCTTTGAGCGCAGTACGTTGCTCCCCACTTTGAAGAAGAGCGGGCGGCCGCGTGATGCACGCGGGCGCTTCATTCGCCATCACGAACGTCTGCCGGTGTCGCCGGCCGATACCCGCGGCGCCTTGTTCGTGGTGTCGGAGATGGCGGACTTCATCAAGGCTGGCGGCCTGGGCGATGTGGCGGCGGCGCTGCCGCGCGCGCTGCGCCATCGCTACGACGTGCGGGTACTGATCCCCGGCTACCGCGCAGTGCTGGCGCGTGCGGGCAAGGTGGAGATCGTCGGCCGGGTACTGGCGCATGCGGCACTGCCGGCCTGCGACATCGGCCGCATCGTGCAATCGGACGGCCTGCCGATCTACATCCTGCTGTCCAAGGAATTGTTCGAGCGCGACGGGTCGCCTTATGTGAGCACCAGCGGGTCGGAGTTCGAAGACAACGCGATCCGCTTTGCCACCTTGTCGCATGCCGCCGCGCAGATCGCCGCCGGCCACGCCGGGTTGGGCTGGAAGCCGCGCCTGCTGCACCTCAACGACTGGCCGTGTGCGCTGGCTGCCGCCTATGTGCGCTGGTCCGGCGGCACCACGCCGTGCCTGTTGACCATCCATAACCTGGCCTACCAGGGCCTGGTGCCGTATTCGATGGCCGCTGCGCTGGGCATCCCCGCCGAGCGCGTGGCCGAGCTGGAGTTCTACGGGCAGATGTCGTTCCTGCGTGGCGGCATCGTGCATGCCGACCACGTCAACACGGTCAGTGTCAGCTATGCCCAGCAGATCACCGGCCCGGCGCAGGGCTGTGGCCTGGACCGCCTGCTGGCCGGTCGCGCCGCCAAGGGCGCGCTGACCGGCATCGTCAACGGCATCGACGCCAGCTGGGACCCGCGCACCGACGAATATCTGGACACGCATTTCAGCGTGAATCAGTGGCAGGGCCGGCAGGCCAACGCCGCGCAGGTGCGCAAGGCCTTCGGGCTGCGCGAGAGCACCGGCCCGCTGTTTGCGGTGGTGTCGCGGCTGGTGCACCAGAAGGGCCTGGACCTGATCTGCGAAGTCGCCCCGCAGATCGTGGCCGCCGGCGGCCAGATCGCGGTGATCGGCGGCGGCGAGCCGGAGATCGAGCAGCAGGTCGCCGAGCTGACCCGGCGCTATCCCGGCCAGGTGGGTGCCTTCATCGGGTTCGAGGAAGGCCTGGCGCGGCGCATGTTTGCCGGTGCCGACTTCCTGCTGATGCCGTCGCGCTTCGAGCCGTGCGGCCTGAGCCAGATGTACGCGCAGCGCTTTGGCTGCCTGCCGATCGCGCACGCCACCGGCGGCCTGATCGACACGGTGGATGACGGCGTCACCGGTTTTCTGTTCCAGCACGCCAGCGCCGAGGCCTTGCGCCGTTGCCTGGAGCGCGCATTCCGTACCTTCCGCCTGCCCAGCCTGCTGTCGGCGATGCGCCGCGCGGCGATGTTGCGTCCCAGTGGCTGGGATGTGGCGGGCAAGAAGTACCTCTCGCTGTACGAACGCACCGCCGCAACCGCTCCCGCGCTTGCGACGGTGTCATGAGCGAACGGCTGGGCGTGCAGGGGCAGGAGACGGAAACGACGGCGGTGACCATGGACGGGATCTCGGATTCAGCGCAGAGCGTACAGGCGCTGGCCGATGGCCTGCCTGCCGACGCATTCGCGGTCCTGGGCCCGCATGTCCAGGCCGACGGCCGCCGTCTGGTGCGCGTGTTGGCGCCCGGTGCCGAGGCCATGGGCCTGATCGATTCGCGCGGCAAGTTGCTGGCACGCATGCAGGCCGGGCCGGTCGATGGCATGTTCGAGGGCGTGCTGGCGGTCGAAGGTCCGTATCGGCTGCGCATCGTGTGGCCGGACGTGGTGCAGGAGATCGAAGACCCTTACGCCTTTGCTGCCACGCTGGACGAATCCATCCTGCTGCAGATCGCTGCCGGCGACGGCCAGGCCTTGCGTTGCGCCCTGGGTGCCCGGCACCTGCGCTGCGACGATGTGCCGGGGGTGCGCTTTGCGGTGTGGGCGCCGCATGCGCAGCGCGTGGCGGTGGTGGGCGATTTCAACGGCTGGGACGTACGCCGGCATCCGATGCGCCAGCGCATCGGTGGGTTCTGGGAGCTGTTCCTGCCGCGCGTGGAAGCCGGCACGCGTTACAAGTACGCCATCACCGCTGCCGATGGCCGCGTCTTGCTCAAGGCCGACCCGGTGGCGCGCCAGAGCGAATTGCCGCCGGCCACCGCCTCGGTGGTGCCGGGCGCGGCAGCGTTCGGCTGGACCGACGCGGCCTGGATGGCCGCGCGCGATGCCCGTGCCGCGCCGGCGCCGCTGTCCATCTATGAAGTGCACGCCGCGTCCTGGCGACGCGATGGGCACAACCAGCCGCTGGACTGGCCAGGGCTGGCCGCACAGCTGATTCCCTATGTGCAGCAGCTCGGCTTCACCCATATCGAGTTGCTGCCGATCACCGAACATCCATTCGGCGGCTCCTGGGGCTACCAACCGCTGGGGCTGTACGCGCCGACGGCCCGCCACGGCAGCCCGGACGGGTTTGCCCAGTTCGTCGACGCCTGTCATCGCGCCGGCATCGGCGTGATCCTGGACTGGGTCAGTGCGCACTTTCCCGATGACGCGCACGGCCTGGCGCAGTTCGACGGCGCGGCGGTGTACGAGCATGCCGACCCGCGCGAGGGCATGCATCGCGACTGGAACACGCTGATCTACAACTACGGCCGGCCCGAAGTGACCGCCTACCTGCTGGGCAGCGCGCTGGAGTGGATCGACCACTACCATCTCGACGGCCTGCGCGTGGATGCAGTGGCCTCGATGCTGTATCGCGACTATGGCCGTGCCGAAGGCGAGTGGGTGCCGAACGCGCATGGCGGCCGCGAGAATCTGGAAGCCGTTGCCTTCCTGCGCCAGCTCAACAGCGAGATTGCCACGCGCTTTCCCGGTGTACTGACCATCGCCGAAGAGTCCACCGCCTGGCCAGGCGTGACCGCGCCGATCAGCGAGGGTGGGCTGGGCTTCACCCACAAATGGAACATGGGCTGGATGCACGACACGCTGCACTATATGCAGCGCGATCCGGCCGAGCGCGCGCAGCACCATAGCCAGCTCACCTTCGGTCTGGTGTACGCGTTCTCCGAGCGTTTCGTGCTGCCGATCTCGCACGACGAAGTGGTGCACGGCACCGGTGGACTGCTCGGTCAGATGCCCGGCGATGACTGGCGGCGCTTTGCCAACCTGCGCGCGTATCTGGCGCTGATGTGGGCGCACCCGGGCGACAAACTGCTGTTCATGGGCGCCGAATTCGGCCAGTGGAACGACTGGAATCACGATCAGTCGCTGGACTGGCATCTGCTCGACGGGGCCGCGCATCGCGGCGTGCAGCAACTGGTCGGCGATCTCAATGCCGCATTGCGACGGGTGCCGGCGCTGTATCGCGGCACGCATCGTGCCGACGGCTTCGACTGGAGCGTGGCCGACGACGCGCGCAACAGCGTGCTGGCGTTCATCCGCCACGATCCCGAGGGCGGCGCACCCTTGCTGGCGGTGAGCAACCTCACTCCGCAACCGCACCACGACTATTGCGTCGGCGTGCCGCGTGCCGGCGGCTGGCGCGAAATCCTCAACACCGACAGTGCCCATTACGGTGGAAGCAACCTCGGCAACAGCGGTCGCCTGGCGACCGAGCCGATGGGCATGCACGGGCACGCACAACGCCTGCGCCTGACCCTACCGCCGCTGGCCACGATCTATCTGCAAGCGGAGAAATAGCAATGAACGAGCGCAATGACACCACGCCGGCATGGGGCGCATGGCCAGCGGGTGAGGGACAGGTGCGCTTCGCGCTCTGGGCACCGGATGCCAGGAGCGTGGAGGTGGTCTTCGACGACGGCGCGCGCGTCGCGTTGCAGGCCGCGCAGGATGGCTTCTTCAGTGCGGCGATCGACTGCGCGGCGGATGCGCGCTATCGCTACAGCGTCGATGGTGGCGAACCGGTGCCGGATCCGGCCTCACGCTGGCAGCCCGAGGGCGTGCATGGCCCCAGCGCCGTGCAGCCAACCGACGGCTACGCCTGGCAGAACACCCAGTGGCAGGGACGGCCGTGGGACGAGGCGGTGATCTACGAACTGCATGTCGGCACCTGCGGCGGCTATGCCGGGGTGCAGGCGCAATTGCCGCAGCTGGCGGCGATGGGCATCACCGCGATCGAGCTGATGCCGCTGAGCGCATTCCCGGGCGCGCACAACTGGGGCTACGACGGCGTGTTGCCGTACGCGCCGGTGGAAGCCTATGGCACGCCGGACCAGTTGAAGGCGCTGATCGACGCCGCGCACGGACACGGCCTGATGGTGTTGCTGGATGTGGTCTACAACCACTTCGGCCCGGACGGCAATTATCTGCACAGCTATGCCGCCCCGTTCTTCAACGAGGACAAGCCCACTCCGTGGGGCGCGGCGATCGATTTCCGCAAGCCGCAGGTGCAGCGTTACTTTCTCGACAATGCGCTGATGTGGCTGCACGAATACGGCTTCGACGGCCTGCGCCTGGACGCGGTGCATGCGATCACCCCGAACGCCTTCCTGGATACCTTGCGGCAGACCGTGCAGGCCAGCCTGCCGGCCGGCCGTCACGTGCACCTGGTGCTGGAAAACGAGGCCAACCAGGCCTCGCAGCTGCAACGTGGCTACACCGCGCAATGGGACGACGATTTCCACAACGCCCTGCATGTGCTGCTGACCGGCGAAGCCGAAGGCTATTACGCCGCCTTCGCCGACAAGCCCACCGAGCACCTGGCGCGCGTGCTTGGCGAAGGCTTCGCCTACCAGGGCGAGCCGGACCCGCGTGGGCATGTGCGCGGCGAGCCGAGCGGGGCGCTGCCGCCGCACAAGTTCGTGGTCTTCGCGCAGAACCACGACCAGATCGGCAACCGGGCGCGCGGCGAGCGGCTGAGCGTGCTGGTGTCGCCGCAGCGCCTGCGCGCTGCGCTGGCGCTGACGACGCTGACGCCGATGATTCCGCTGTTCTTCATGGGCGAGCCGTGGGGCGCCGAACAGCCATTTCTGTTCTTCACCGACTTCGGCCCGCCGCTGGACGATGCGGTGCGCGAAGGGCGGCGCCGCGAATTTGCGCACTTCGCCGCATTCGCCGACGAAGCGCAGCGCGCCACCATTCCCGATCCGAACAGCCACGACACCTTTGCCGCCTCGCGCGCGCCGATCGAAGACGCCGCCCGCGGCGACGGCGTGCAGTGGACAGCCTGGTTCACCGCGCTGCTGGGCGTGCGTCGCCAGTGGCTGGTACCGGGGCTGGCACAGGCGCGCGCGGTGGGCGCCGAGGTGCTGGCCGACGGTGCAGTGACCGCCAGCTGGGAATTGCCCGACGGGCTGTGGCATATCGCCTTCAACGTGGGCGCCGCGGCGGTGCCGATGCCGCCGCTGCGCGGACGCGTGGCGCATGCCGAAAACGTCGCCGCCGACGCGCAGCAGTTGCCGGTCGATGGCTTCATCGCCTGGCACGAGGCGCGCGCATGAGTACCCGCGATCTGAGCAGAAGCGATCTGCATGCGCTGGCCGGCGCGGCCGGGGTGATGGTGGACTGGGTGGATGCCAGCGACCAGCCGCGGCAGGTGGCCGAGCCATCGCTGCATGCGGTGCTCACCGCGCTGGAACTGCCTGCCGGCACCGCCACGCAACGCGAAGACAGCCTGCGTCGCTGCAAGGCGCAAGCCACCGAGCCGGCGCCGCTGCTGACCGTGCAGGTGGCCGAGCTGTTGCCGGTGTCGGTTGCCGCCAACGCCAGCGGCCGTTGGGTGGACGACAGTGGCGCCAGCGAGCCGGCGCGTGCCGATGCGCAGGGCCAGGTGCGTGCGCCGCAGCGTTTCGGTTACTGGACGCTGCAGATCGGCAACCTGACCCAGCAGGTCGCGGTTGCCCCGCAACGCTGTTTCAGCGTGGCCGATGCCTGTGGCCTGCCGGCACCGCGTGCCTGGGGCATGGCGTTGCAGGTGTATTCGGCGCGCAGCATCGACGATGCCGGCATTGGCGATGCTGCGGGCACGGTGGAATGGGTGCGGCATGCCGCACTGGCCGGTGCCGATGCGCTGGCGCTGAGCCCGGTGCATGCCGCGCGCCCGGTCACCGGCGGCTACAGCCCGTATTCGCCCAGCGACCGGCGTTTCCTGGATCCGCTGCATGCCGCGCCGGTGCGCGTGCTGGGCGAGCGCGCGCTGGAGGCCATCAACGAGGTGCCCGGCCTGCGCGAGCGCTTCGATACGCTGCACCACGGCGCCCTGATCGACTGGCCGGCCTCCGCGCAGGCCAAGTGGCAGTTGCTGCGTCATCTGTACACCCGCGTGCCCGCCGATCACCCCGATCTGCTCGCCTTCCGCAGCGAGGGCGGCGCGGCGCTGGAAGGCTTTGCGCGGTTTGCCGCGCAGGATTTCGGCGATGGCGACCCGCACCTGCACGTGTTCACGCAATGGCTGGCGGCGCGCAGCTGGTCCGATGCGCAACGCGAGGCGCACGAGCGCGGCATGAAGATCGGGTTGATCGCCGATCTGGCGGTCGGCTTCGATCCCAATGGCGCCGAAGCCGCGGCGGCCGCCGACACCGTGCTGCGCGGCCTGGTGCTGGGCGCGCCGCCGGACGCCTTCAATGCCGACGGCCAGCACTGGGGCATCGGCGCATATTCGCCCACCGCGTTGCGGCGCAGCGGCTATGCGCCATACATCGCGCTACTGCGCGCGGTGCTGCGCGATCGCGGCGGCATCCGTATCGACCATATTCTGGGCTTGATGCGGCTGTGGGTGGTGCCCGAAGGGGCCAGCTCCAACGAAGGCGCGTATCTGGCCTATCCGCTGCACGACCTGCTCAATCTGCTCGCGCTGGAATCGTGGCGGCACCGGGCGATCGTGATCGGCGAAGACCTCGGCGTGGTGCCGCCCGGCATCCGCGAGGAACTGTCGCGGCGCGGAGTGATGGGCATCGATGTGTTGATGTTCACCCGCGACGACGACGGCGCCTTCGTCTCGCCGGCGTTGTGGCGGCCGGACGCATTGGCCACCACCACCACGCACGATCTGCCGACGCTGACCGGCTGGCGCGAAGGCCGTGATATCGACTGGCGGCGCAGGCTGGACCTGATCCAGCCCGCGCAGGCCAAGGACGATGCCGCGGCCCGGATCCAGGATGTGGCACGCCTGGATGCAGCGGTCGAACACACCGGACTCAGCGCTGCGGACGACCCGCTGCTGGGCGCGCTGCGCTTCACCGCCACCAGCGTGTCGCCACTGGCCCTGCTGCCGGTGGAAGATGCGCTGGCGCTGGAAGAACAACCCAATCTGCCGGGTACCGTCGAGGTCCATCCCAACTGGCGTCGACGCCTGCCCGATCCCTTGCCGCATGCGCGCCTGAGTACGGCGCTGCAGGGCTTTGCCGAGGCGCGTCGCGTCGCGGCCGTTTCGGAACCGCATCCATGATCGAGCTTCGCGCCACCGCCCGCCTGCAGCTGCATGCCGGCTTCACCCTGCACGATGCGCTCGCCCAGGTGCCGTACTACGCCGGGCTGGGCATCAGCCATCTGTACCTGTCGCCGATCGGTACCGCAGTGCCCGGCTCGACCCACGGCTACGACAATATCGACCCGACCGTGGTCAATCCCGAGCTCGGCGGCGAAGACGCGCTCATCGCCCTGTCGCAGGCCGCGCGCGAGCACGGCATGGGCCTGATCGCCGACATCGTGCCCAACCACATGGCCACGCATGCGGACAACGCGTGGTGGTGGGATGTGCTGCGCAACGGCCGCAGTGCCAAGCATGCCGACTGGTTCGACATCGACTGGCGCGCGCCCGGGCGCGACGGCAAGTTGTGGCTGGCAGTGCTGGACCGCCCGTATGCCACCGCACTGGCCGAAGGCCTGATCACCCTGGTGGTCGAGGACGACGGCAGCGCGGCACTGGCGCACTACGACCAGCGGTACCCGATCCGTCCGCAGACGCTGGAGGTGCCGGAAAAGGCCGCGCGTGCGCAATGGCTGCGCGACTACAACGACGGCGCCAAGCGCGGCGATGGCCGTCTGCACAAGCTGATCGAGCGCCAGCCGTACCGCCTGAACTGGTGGCGCGTGGGCAACGACATGCTCAACTACCGTCGCTTCTTCGACATCACCTCGCTGGTGGCGTTGCGGGTGGAGCTGCCGGCGGTGTTCGACGCAGTCCATGCCCTGCCGCTGCGGCTGGTGGCCGAGGGCCATCTGGACGGCCTGCGCATCGACCATGTGGACGGGCTGACCGATCCCACCGGCTATGTGCGCAAGCTGCGCAGCCGGCTGGATGCGGCTGGCCGCACGCGTGGGCTCAAGCCCGGCACGCTGGGCCTGTATCTGGAAAAGATCCTGGCGCCCGGCGAGCACCTGCCGGCCGACTGGCCCTGCGATGGCACCACCGGTTACGACTTCATGGACCAGGTCGGCGGCGTGCTGCATGACGCGGGCGGCTTCAAGCCGCTGGCGCGTGCCTGGCAGAAGGTGAGCGGGCGCAGTGGCGACTTCGCACAGGAAGAACGCGCCGCCCGCGACGAGATCTTGCGTGGCCCACTGCAGACCGAATTCAATCGCGCCGTCGGTGCGTTGTCGGCATTGGCGCGGCTGGACCCGCCCACGCGCGAGTTCAGCCCGCAGATGCTGGCGCGCGGCCTGTGCGTGTTGCTGCGCTGGTTCCCGGTGTACCGCACCTATGCCGGTGCCAAGGGCGTGACCGGCAGCGAAGCCGAGCGCCTGCGCGCCACCGCCGCGTGCGCGCGCGAGGGCATGCCGGAGTCCATCGTCGCGGCCGTCGATGCGATCGAACGCTGGCTGCTCGACGATGCCGGCGCCGACCGCGCGCAGGTCGCCCTGCGGCGCATCCTGCGTCGTCGCGTGGAGCAGTTGTCCGCACCGCTCAATGCCAAGTCGGTGGAAGACACCGCGTTCTACCGGCATGGCGTGCTGCTGTCGCGCAACGAGGTCGGCAGCCATCCGACCCACTTCGCCAACGAGGCGGCCGAGTTCCACGCGCAGAATCTCGAACGCGCCAAGCACTTCCCGCGCGCGTTGCTGGCCACCGCCACGCACGACCACAAGCGCGGCGAAGACCTGCGCATGCGGCTGGCGGTGCTGTCCGAGCAACCGCGCTGGTGGATCGAGCAGAGCACCCGGTTCGATGCCTTGGCCGAGACGCTCGAGGCACCGGCACTGGCCGGCGGCGACCAGCAGATGCTCTGGCAGACCCTGGTGGCCGCCTGGCCGATCGGCCTGGGTGCCGACCAGACCGAGCCGCTGGCCGAGTACGCCGAGCGCATTGCGCAGTGGCTGCTCAAGGCCGTGCGCGAGGCCAAGCTGCACACCAGCTGGACCGACGGCTCGCCGGCCTACGAACAGGCCGTGCAGGCCACCGTGGAGCAGGTGCTGTGCAGCCGCGCCGGGTTGCCGCTGCGGCGGGCGCTGCTGCGCGCCAGCAACCACATCGCCGCGGCCGGTGCGCGCAACGCGCTGGTGCAGACCACCTTGCGCCTGACCGTGCCGGGCGTGCCCGACCTGTACCAGGGCACCGAAGGCTGGGATCTGTCGCTGGTGGACCCGGACAACCGCCGCCCGGTCGACTACGCGCAGCGCCAGCAGTGGCTGGCGCAGGCACGCGACTGGAACACGCTGCTGCGCAGCTGGCGCGATGGTGCGGTCAAGGCACGTCTGACTGCACTGCTGCTGCAGTTGCGGGCCGAACATCCGGCGCTGTTCGCCAAGGGCGACTACCAGCCCCTGACCGTGACCGGCAGCGGCGATGCGCAGGTGCTGGCGTTCCGCCGCCAGTACCGCGGGCAGTCGCTGGTGGTGGCAGTCACGCGGCTGGGTGCCGGCAACGTGGGCGATGGCGATCTGCCGCTGCTGGTGCCGCCGGCCAGCTGGGGTCAGGCGGCGTTGGCATTGCCGCAGGCCAGTTACCGTAATGTGCTCGATGGCAGCACGGTGCAGCCGCAAGGCGGCCGCGTGGCGATATCCACGCTGTTTGCACGTGCGCCAGTGGCAGTGTTGTTGACCCCCTAAGAGAACGTACGCAATGAACGACACGGAACGGCAGGCGCGGCTTCGCCAGTTGGCACAGGAGATCTGGGAGGCCGAAGGCCGCCCGGACGGCCACGCAGATCGGCACTGGGCCATGGCCGAGCGCCTGGTGGATGCCGAAGAGCGCGCCGCCGAGCAGGCCGGCCCGCCGGCGAGTGCACGCCAGTAACGGTCACTCTGTCACCTTGCATGGTTCACCCTGCAGGCTGCGCCATGTCAGGGTGAGCGTGCACAGGCACGCAGGCAGCCGCATTCGCTCAGCGTTTTGAGTTCACCGTTCTCAGGAGTTACCGATGGCCACCCGCAAGTTCACTCAGCGCTCGCGCATCCGCGAAGGCCGTCCCAACCCGCTCGGCGCCACCTGGGATGGCCTGGGGGTCAATTTCGCGCTGTATTCGCGCAACGCCACCCGGGTGGAGCTGTGCCTGTTCGACGAGCGTGGCCGCGAGCAGGAGCGCCTGGCGCTGCCCGAATATACCGACGAGGTCTGGCACGGCTATCTGCCCGACGCACGCCCCGGCCAGCTGTACGGCTATCGCGTGCATGGACCCTATGCGCCCGATGCCGGGCATCGCTTCAACCACAACAAGCTGCTGCTGGACCCGTATGCCAAGCAGATCGTCGGCGAGCTCAAATGGGCGCCGCACCTGTTCGGCTACACCATTGGCCACCGCGACAAGGATCTGAGCTTCGATCGCCGCGACAGTGCCGCGTTCATGCCCAAATCCGCGGTGATCGACCCGGCCTTCACCTGGGGCCAGGACCGCCCGCCGCAGACGCCGTGGAACCGCACGGTGATCTACGAGGCGCACGTGCGTGGGCTGAGCATGCTGCACCCGTCGGTGCCGCCGGAAAATCGCGGTACCTTCTCGGCTCTGAAGACCGACGAGCTGATCGACCACATCAGCTCACTCGGCGTCACCGCAGTGGAACTGCTGCCCGTGCACGCCTTCGTCGACGATCAATACCTGCTGGAAAAAGGCCTGCGCAACTACTGGGGCTACAACACCCTGGGGTTCTTTGCCCCACAGGCGCGCTACATGTCCACGCGCACCGTGGCCGAGTTCAAGCAGATGGTGGCGCGGCTGCATCACGCCGGGCTGGAAGTGCTGCTGGACGTGGTCTACAACCACACCGCCGAAGGCAACGAGCTGGGGCCGACGCTGTCGTTCAAGGGCATCGACAACGCCAGCTACTACCGCCTGGCCGACGATCGCCGCTTCTACATCAACGACACCGGCACCGGGAACACCTTCGACCTGACCAATGTCGGCGCGCTGCGCATGGTGATGGACTCGCTGCGTTACTGGGTGCAGGAAATGCATGTCGATGGCTTCCGCTTCGACCTGGCCACCATTCTCGGGCGCGAGCGCTACGGCTTCGATCCATCGGGCAGCTTTCTCGATGCGGTGCGCCAGGATCCGGTGCTGAGCCAGACCAAGCTGATCGCCGAGCCCTGGGATATCGGTCCAGGCGGTTACCAGGTGGGCAATTTCCCGCCGGGCTGGGTGGAGTGGAACGACAAGTTCCGCGACAACGTGCGCGCGTTCTGGCGTGGCGACGGCGGCCAGCTGGCCGAACTGGCCACGCGCCTGACCGGTTCGGCGGACCTGTTCAACCACAGCGGTCGTCGCCCCACCGCATCGGTCAATTTCGTCACCGCGCACGATGGCTTCACCCTGCGCGATCTGGTCAGCTACGAAGGCAAGCACAACTTCGCCAACGGCGAAGAGGGCAGGGACGGCAGCGACCACAATATCTCGGCCAACTACGGTGTCGAGGGCGACACCAACGACCCAGCCATCAAGCAGCTGCGCCGGCAGCAGATGCGCAACCTGCTGGCCACGTTGCTGCTTTCGCAAGGCACACCGATGCTGCTGGCCGGCGATGAGTTCGGCCATAGCCAGAACGGCAACAACAACGCGTATTGCCAGGACAACGAGCTGACCTGGATCGACTGGACTGCTGCCACCAAGGCCGCTGCCGCCGATCAGGCTGCGTTCGTACGGCGGTTGATCCGTATCCGCCAGCGTTATCCGCTGCTGCATCGCGCCCGCTTCTTCGACGGCAAGTTCGATGAAGCGCTGGGCTTGAAGGATCTCACCTGGCTGGCACCGGACGGCCACGAGATGGACGAAGCCAGCTGGCACGACCCGGAAGCGCGCGCGCTGATGCTGCGGCTGGATGGCCGCTCGCCGACCACCGGCCTGCGCGAGATCGCCGCCAACGTGACCTTGCTGATGCTGATCAATGCCGCCTCCACCAGCGTGTCGTTCACGCTGCCGGCGATGCATGACGAGCACTGGCGCGTGCTGGTCGACACCGCGCGCCACGGCGGCCGCGTGGTGGCCGGCGGCAGCGAATGGAAGGCCCCGGCGCACTCGCTGACCTTGCTCGCAGTGGAGCGCGATCGCATCGCCAGCAGCGCGCGCATCGTCTCCGAGGGCGCGCGCTGATGGCGGGGGTGATCTGATGGATGTGTTGCTGGCAGGGGCCACCGGTCTGGTCGGTAGACATGTCCTGCAACAACTCCTGGCCGATGCGCGCTGTACCGGCGTGGTGGCGATCACGCGCCGGCCGTTGTCCCAGATCCACCCCAAGCTGCGCAACCAGGTGATCGATTTCGATCGCCTGGACCACTGGACCGCACCGCGCATGGAAGCGGCCATCTGCGCCCTGGGCAGCACGATGAAACAGGCCGGCTCGCGCGAGGCGTTCTACCGCATCGACCACGATTATCCGATGGCGCTGGCACGCGCGGTCTGCGCGCAGGGCACCTCGGTATTCGTGCTGAATTCAGCCGCCGGTGCCGATGCGCACTCGCGCATCTTCTACAACCGCGTCAAGGGCGAGCTGGAACGCGACCTGCGCGCGGTCGGCTTCCCCTCGCTCACCTTCGTACGCCCGGGGCTGATCGGCGGCGAACGCGAGCAGCGTCGCACCGGCGAACACATCGGCAGCCTCGTGCTGGGCGCGCTCGGTCCGCTGCTGCCACGCCGCTTCCGCCTCAACCCGGCCGAACGCATCGCCGCCGCCATGGTGGGCGCCGCGCTGGCACCGGCGCGTGGGGAGCACAGTGTCGAGGCGGCGGAGCTGGCTGACTAACGCTGTCTTATCGCCTCGTCGCGAGGCAGTCAGATGGAGCGTCGGGTCGGCTGCCTAGTAGGAGCGCGCTGGCGCGCGATGAGGCGTTACCGATAAAGCTCCGTCGCGCGCAGGCACGCTCCTACAGATACACGTGCAGCAGAATAGAGGCCTGGTTGTCGCCTGTCTCGTAGGAGCGCGCCAGCGCGCGATGAGGCGTTACCGGTAAAGCCTCATCGCGCGCCGCGCTCCTACAAATGCGCGCGTAGCGGATCGGCGTTTTCGCCATTACAAATACCTTGCCTACACCCCAGCGACTGCCAAACCGTCCACCGCCAGGGCTCGCCCATAGCTGCGAGGGTGCCGCGGAAATAGGACTGGCTGCCAGCTGTGTCGTAGGAGCGTGCCTGCGCGCGACGCGGCGTTACCGATAAAGCTCCGTTGCGCGCAGGCACGTTCCTACGGGTCCACGCGGCGGATCGGCATCTTCGCCAGCGCAAACATCCCCGCTCACACCCCCAACGACTGCCCGCCATCCACCGCCAGCACCTGCCCGGTGATCCAGCGTGCCTGCGGCGAGGCGAGAAACAACGCCGCATCGGCGATGTGCTGCACCTGCCCGAATCCGCCGAATGGGATGCTGTCGCGGATGCATGTATACAGCTCCGGCTCTGCGTCGCGACGCAGAGCCCATAGCCCGTCGGGAAACTCGATCGAACCCGGCGCGATCGCGTTGACGCGGATGCGCTCGCGTGCGAGCTCGGCGGCCAGCGTGGTGGTGTAGTAATTCAGCGCCGCCTTGGCGGTGGAATAGGCGATGGCGCGTGGCGTGGGGCGCTGTGCATTGATCGAGCTGATGTTGAGGATCACCGCCGCAGCGCTGTTGCGCAGGTAGGGCAGCGCGGCGCGATTGCAGCGCACTGCGGCCATCAGGTCGATCTCCAGGCCGGCCTGCCAGCTGGCATCGTCGTTGCCGTGTCCATAGCCGGAGGCGTTGTTGATCACCACATCCAGGCCATCCAGCGCCTGTGCTGCGGCCTGCACGTAGGCCTCGATCTGCGCAGCATCCGACAGGTCGCAGGCGAAGGTGTGGACCGGCGTGCCATGTGGTGCCAACACCTGTGCGGCCTGTGCCAGGCCATCGGCATTGCGTGCGCACAGCGAGACTTGCGCGCCGTTGCGCACGAACGCGTCGGCAATGGCCAGGCCGATGCCACGGCTGCCGCCTGCGATCAGCACGCGTTGATTGCGCGGCGAGATTTGCGTGGGTGCTGCGGAAATGGACATGGCGGACACTCGATCGGAAACCGACATTATCGAGCAGCTCGGTCATGGCGCGGTGCCCGGTGCCGCCGTTGCAGTGTTGAGCGCATCATTGCAATGTCTGCTGTCCGTTCCACTCTTCCACCGCTTCTGCCAACGAGGCGCTGGCCAGCGCGCGTAGCGGGCTGGCGATCTACTGCGCTCATCCCCAGGCGCGCGCCGGCCGGTGCCCGGAATTGCCATGTGCCACGCGTGGACTCAGGTTCTGAGCGCGCCGTCCACACGCCCCGAGCGATTGCTCGCTACGTTTTGTCAGTCACCCTAATGGCGGTGCGCAGCACTGCGCTACGCGCCAGCTTGGAAGCCATGCACCGGCACCTGTCTGCGGTCGCGTGCGCTGTCATCTGCGTGCAACACGGTGTGCGCGCAGCTTGCGACGCAAGCCTCATCACCAAGCATGATCAGCTCATGCGTTTTCGGTTGTTCGCTACTAACCATTTGTTTACACGCTTGCATCGCGCTGCGGGCAAAACGTGCGGGTCATTCAGTGGGAGTTGCACATGGAAACCCATATCACCGTCATCGGTGCCGGCTTTTGCGGCACCGCGCTGGTCCGTGCACTGGCGCAGACGGCCGATGCGCAGGTGCGCATCACCCTGGTCGGCGTGGCCGATACCTTCGGCAGCGGCATCGCCTATGGCGCCGCACGGCCGGAGCACCTGCTCAACGTGCGCGCCAAGGACCTGGGAATCGATGCGCAGGCGCCAGGCGCCTTCGCCGACACCTTGCACCTGGGCGATAGCGGGCGGCTGGAATTCCTGCCGCGGCTTGCCTATGGCGATTATCTGCGCAGCGAGCTGGATACTGCGGTCAGCGGCGCGCAGGCGTCGATCGTGCGGCTGTCGCAGGAAGCGGTGGCGGTGGAGCGTGCACGCCAGGGCTTCCGCGTATTCCTGGCCAATGGTGACGCCTTCCACAGCGACCGGGTGGTGCTGGCGGTGGGCGCATTGCAGCCGCAGGCGCTGGCCGGCATCGGCCCGCGGCTGAGCGTGCATCCGCGCTATATCGGCTGGCCGTGGCAGGGCGATGCCCTGGCGCGCCTGGCGCCGGACGACGACGTGCTGATCGTCGGCACCGGGCTGACCATGGTGGACGTGGCATTGACCCTGCACACGCGCGGGCATCGCGGTCGCCTGCTGGCGATTTCGCGGCGCGGCCTGGCGCCGCAGGCGCATTTGCGCCAGCCGGGCGCGGCGCTGGAGTTGCCGCCGCATCTGCAGCGCGCACTCAAGGATGCCGACCTGCGCGGCCTGCTGCGCGGCGTGCGCCAGCTGAGCGCCGTGGTCGACGACTGGCGACGCGTGGTGGATGCCTTGCGCCCGCATCTGCAACCGCTGTGGCAGCGGCTGGAGCTGCCGCAGCGTGCGCGTTTCCTGCGCCATCTGCGCCCGTATTGGGAAGTGGCGCGGCATCGGGTTGCGCCGGGCGCGGCGGAGCAGCTGGCGCAATTGCAGGAATCGGGGCAGCTGCAGATCGTTGCAGCGCGGCTGCTGCGTGCACGTTGGGTGCCCGATGGCGTGGAAGCGGTGATCCGCCCGCGTGGATCGGCCGACGCGCAGACCGCTCATTACGATGCGGTGATCCGCGCCACAGGGTTGGATACCGATATCGACCGCACCAGTGACCCGCTGATCGCCGGCATGCGCGAAGCCGGGCTGCTGCGTGCCGACCCGCTGGGCCTGGGCGTGGACACCGATGCGCAACTGCGCGTGCGCGACGGTGCCGGGCAGATCGTGCCGGGGCTGTATTGCGTGGGCCCGCTGCTGCGCGGGCGTTACTGGGAAATCACCGCCGTGCCGGAGTTGCGCGTGGCCACGCGCGCCCTGGCAGAACGTCTGTTGCTGGGGGCGATGCCGGCGTTACAGCCAGAGCCGGAACAGGTGCCGCGCGAGGTCAATGGGCGTTTGTAGCGAATGTGCGTTCATTCCGACGTCTTTACGGACGGCCGGGCGTTGAAGCTTCGACGATCGCGGGTTCCAGCCCTTCTCCCATCGGGAGAAGGTGGCGCGCCCGCGCCGGATGAGGGTACGCGCGCAGCCTCGTGTGGTCAGAGGATTCTCTGAAAACGGTCATTCCGGTCGACGCGCCAGCCGTAGGAGCGGACCTGGCCGCGACTGAGGCGTGACCGGCACCCGCGCAGCGCGTGACGCGTGCATCGGACACTTGCGTGATGCGCATACCGTCTGCCGTGTTCCGTCTTTCCCCTGTCATTTTTTCTGGCGCGGAAGACGCCCGATCACGCTGCAAGCAGCCTCTGCGCGCACGGGCATAGCCCCCATCCGGCAATTGCGTGCGGGCTTCGCCAAACAGCGCAATCATGCCGCGTGATGCGTAGCGCAGCGCAGCGGTGCAGACAGGACTAGGTCATGGTGATCGCCCTGGGCAGATGACCGTCCAGGGCGTTTGATTCCCCCGTCCGCCTGGAGTCCGCCATGCCCCGTCTTGCTCCCGCCACCTTGCTCGCCACGCTGTGCGCCTGTGCGCTGCCCGCCTGGGCCAGCGAATCGCTCAATACGCGTGCTGAAGTGCTCGCAGCCCTGGAATCCGGCTACGACGTCAGCCTGACCACCGACCTTGGCCGCTGCACACCCGAAGAAGGCACGCCCGTCACGCAGACCCGTGGCGGCCGCCATATCGACGCGTACCGCATCACCGAAGACGGCACCGCCGCGTTCTCCGGTTCGCACTTCACCGTGGCCAACGACGGCAAGCCGATCCAGCAGTTCATGCGCTACCAACTGCGCCCGGATGGCAGCGTGCGTTTCACCACCTACATGTACGACCTGCCGGGCCTGCAGCAACGTGGGCCGGTGCTGGCGTATCAATGCACGATCAATCAAGGCATCCGCTTCCACGCCGATTGAGCGCGTTGCACCGTGACGACTGCAGGCTGCAGTGCAGCGCCATCGCGTTGCCCTGCGGCCTGCAGCGGTCGGGTCGCGTGCCGATGCCATGCAATCGCCGCGGCTGGCGATTGCATGCTCGGGTCTTGCCTGGGTCACGTCACCGCGGTGACGACTGCTGCACTGCCACCGCCTCGGCGGCGCTGGATTGCCAGCCTCCGCCCAGTGCCCTGAAGGTGGCCACTGCGCTGCGCGCTGCATCCGTGCGCGCCTGCACCTGCGCATCGGACGCGCGCAGCAGCGTGTCGTCGGCATTCAGCACTTCGATCAGGCTGACCGCGCCTTTCTCATAGGCCAGGGCCGAGGCGCCACGCGCCTTGCCAAGCGCCTCCACTCCCTGCGACAGCACCGCGGCCTGCTGCTCGCGCTTGACCAGCGCGGTGAATGCATTTTCGACGTCCTCGGTGGCGCGCAGGACCGCCAGGCGATACGCCGCCAGTTGCTCGGCTTCCTGACCCTTGGCCTGGGCGATCTGCGCATTGATGCGGCCGAAGTCGAACAGCCGCCAACGCAGCCCCAGCACACCGGACGACTGCGCGGCATCGCCGGTGAACAGGTTGCCGCCGGAGATGGCCGTGGCGCTGCCGAGCAGGCCGCTGAGCGAGAACTTGGGGTAGTACTCGCTCATCGCCACGCCGATGCGCGCGTTCGACGCTGCCAGCCTGCGTTCGGCGGCGATCAGATCGGGGCGGCGGCGCAGCAGGTCGCCGGGCGTGCCTGTGGCGGCGATCTGCGGTGCAAGCGGAATCGGCTTGGTGGCGGCCAGTTCCGCGCGGTGCGTGCCGGGCGGCACACCCAACATCACGTCCAGGGCGTTCATCGCCGCGACCAGGCCACTTTCGATGCCGGGCACCGACGCCTGCGCCTGCGCAAGCGCGCCTTGCGCCTGCTGGAGTTGCAGCTCGGGCGCCAGTCCCTTGCCATGCAGCAGCGTCACCATCGACACCAGCCCCTGCTGGGTGGCGACCTGGCGCTGGGCCACCTCCAGCCGGGCCTGCAGGCCGCGGATGCTGATGTAGATATCGGCGGTCTGCGCCGCCACCGCCAGGCGGGTGGCGGCGGCACCGGCTTCGCTGGCCTGGTAGTCGGCCAGGGCGGCCTGGCGCCCGCGACGCAGGCCGCCGAACAGATCCAGTTCCCAGCTCGCGCCCAGGTTGGCTTCGTAGGTGCTGGCATAGCGGTCGAAGTTAGGCGTGCTGCTGAGCACCTGGCCAAGCGGCGTTTCCAGCGACTGGTAGGCGCGGGTCGCGTTGCCGCTGATGTTGCCCGAAGGCAGCAGCGCGGCGGTGGCGGCAGTCAGCCCGGCGCGGGCCTGGGTGACGCGTGCGGTGGCCTGGGCCAGGTCCAGGTTCTGCGCCAGCGCCTGGGTGACGTAGCGGCTCAGGTCCGGGTCGTTGAAGCCGGTCCACCAGGTGGCCAGGTCGGCCTGCACGGTGGCCTGGCGTTCAGCCACGGCGGCCTGACCAAGGTAGCGATCCGGCACGGGCGCGTCCGGGCGGGCGTAGTCGGGGCCGACCGCACAACCTGCGGCGAGGCTGGCGGCAATAAGCGCTGCAAGGGTGCGGAGTGGCATGAGGAGACCAAAGTGGCGAAACGGTGAGTGACTGTAATACGAAATGGTCACTTTTGTAAGTCGGGGACGACAGCGCTAAGCTGTCCAAATGAACAAAGCATCCAGTTACCCAGTTGCGGGCCGGGGCCCGGTCGATCACGACGTGCGCGACCAGATCGTGGCCGCAGCAGCCGACCACTTCAGTCGCTATGGCTACGAAAAGACCGCCGTGTCCGATCTGGCAAAGGAGATTGGGTTCTCCAAGGCCTACATCTATAAGTTCTTCGCCTCAAAGCAGGCCATCGGCGAAGTCATCTGTGGCCAGTGCCTGCAGGAAATCAAGCTCGAGACGGCCGCGGCCGTTGCCCAGGCAACAACGCCGCAGGAGAAATTACGCAGTCTTTTCAAGGTGGTAGTCAACGAAAGCCTGCGCCTGCACGCACGCGGACCGAAGCTGTACGAGATTGCCACGTCTGCCTCGATCGAGCGGTGGCCCACGGTCCTCGTCTACGAAGCGCAGCTGCAGGCGCTGCTGCAGGAGATCCTGGTGGAGGGGCGCCTGAGTGGTGACTTCGAGCGAAAGACGCCGCTGGACGAGGCGAGCCGGGCGATCTACCTGGTGATGCGGCCATACATCAATCCGCTGCTGCTGCAGCACAGCCTGGAGTACGCCGAAGAGGTCCCGGCGCTGTTGTCGAGTCTGGTACTGCGCAGTCTGGCGCCCTAGTTCGTTTGTGACTATTGACTGATTTGGTCACAAGTCTCAAGATGCGAGCCATCAACAGCTCGCTTTGAGACGACCATGCTGCCGCGCCTCCCGATTCCCTTCGCCCTACTGTGTGTTCTGCCGCTGGCGCTGAGCGCCTGCGGAGGCAATGCTCCTGCTGACCCGCGGACCGCCGCGCCGCTGGTCCGGGTGGCCACTGTCGCGTACGCCGACGCAGGCGCGCGCAGTTTCTCCGGCACCGTCGCCGCGCGGGTGCAGAGCGACCTGGGCTTCCGCGTCGCCGGCAAGGTATCCGAGCGGCTGGTCGATGCCGGCCAGCGCGTCAAGCGTGGGCAGCCGCTGATGCGCATCGACCCGGTGGACCTGCAACTGGCCGCGCGTGCGCAGCAGGACGCGGTGGCCGCTGCCCGCGCCCGTGCCCTGCAGACCGCCGAAGATGAAGCCCGTTATCGCGACCTGCGCGGCACCGGCGCCATCTCCGCCTCGGCCTACGACCAGATCAAGGCGGCCGCCGATGCGGCCAGGGCGCAGCTGAGCGCCGCCCAGGCCCAGGCCGATGTGGCGCGCAATGCCAATCGCTATACCGACCTGCTGGCCGATGCCGACGGGGTGGTGATGGAGACCCTGGTCGAGCCGGGCCAGGTGGTTGCTGCCGGGCAGCCGGTGGTGCGCCTGGCGCATGCCGGGCCGCGCGAGGCGGTGATCCAGTTGCCGGAAACCCTGCGCCCGCAGGTTGGCTCGGTGGCCCAGGCCACCTTGTTCGGCAACGCTGCGGTCAGCGTGCCGGCCACCTTGCGCCAGCTTTCCGAGAGCGCAGACCGGCTCACCCGCACCTTCGAGGCGCGGTACGTGCTCAACGGCGCGCTGGCGCAGGCGCCGCTGGGCACCACCGTCAGCGTCCGCGTGCCTGCCGGCACCGCCACCGGCACCCAGGCCGGCCTGCAGGTGCCGCTGGCCGCGGTGTTCGATGCCGGCAAGGGGCCGGGCGTGTGGGTCATCGCCGGCAACCCGACCCGGGTGAGCTGGCGGCCGGTGACCGTGCTGGGCCTGGACGATGACCATGCCAATGTCGCCGGCAAGCTGGGGCGTGGCGAGCGCATCGTGGCGCTGGGCGCGCACCTGTTGCGCGACGGCGAGCGGGTGCGGGTCGCCAACACGATCGCGCCTGCCAATGGCAGCGCGACCGTCGCCAAAACCGCGTCCGCGGCAGGAGCGCAGCCGTGAGCGAGGGCCGATTCAATCTCTCGGCACTGGCGGTACGCGAGCGCTCGATCACGCTGTTTTTGATCTTCCTGATTTCGTTGGCCGGCCTGGTCGCATTTCTCAAGCTGGGCCGCGCCGAAGATCCCGCCTTCACCGTCAAGGTGATGACCATCGTGACTGCCTGGCCGGGTGCCACGCCGCAGGAAATGCAGGACCAGGTGGCCGAGAAACTCGAAAAGCGCCTGCAGGAACTGCGCTGGTACGACCGCAGCGAAACCTATACGCGCCCCGGCCTCGCGTTCACCACCTTGACCTTGCTGGACAGCACGCCACCCAGCCAGGTGCAGGAGCAGTTCTACCAGGCACGCAAGAAGGTGGGCGACGAAGTCGGCAACCTGCCGGCCGGCGTGATCGGGCCGATGGTCAACGACGAATATGCCGACGTCACCTTCGCGCTGTTCGCCCTCAAGGCCAAGGGCGAGCCGCAACGCCTGCTCGCGCGCGATGCCGAGACCCTGCGCCAACGCATGTTGCATGTGCCGGGCGTCAAGAAGGTCAACATCATCGGCGAACAGCCCGAGCGCATCTTTGTCGAGTTCTCGCACGAGCGCCTGGCCACGTTGGGCATCAGCCCGCAGGACGTGTTTGCCGCGCTCAATGCGCAGAACGCCTTGAATGCGGCAGGTTCGGTGGAAACGCGCGGGCCGCAGGTGTTCATTCGCCTGGATGGTGCGCTCGACAGCCTGCAGAAGATTCGCGACACCCCGCTGGTGGTGCAGGGCCGCACCCTGAAGCTGTCGGATATCGCCACGGTCAAGCGCGGCTACGAGGATCCGTCCACCTTCATGATCCGCAGCGGCGGCGAGCCGGCGTTGTTGCTGGGCATCATCATGCGCGATGGCTGGAACGGGCTGGATCTGGGCAAGTCGCTGGACAGCGAAGTCAGCGCGATCAATGCCGAGCTGCCGCTGGGCATGACCCTGAGCAAGGTCACCGACCAGGCGGTCAACATCGACGCATCGGTCGGCGAGTTCATGACCAAGTTCTTCGTCGCATTGCTGGTGGTGATGCTGGTGTGCTTCGTCAGCATGGGCTGGCGCGTGGGGATCGTGGTGGCGGCGGCGGTGCCGTTGACGCTGGCGGCGGTGTTCGTGGTGATGCTGGCCACCGGCAAGAACTTCGACCGCATCACGTTGGGGTCGTTGATCCTGGCGCTGGGCCTGTTGGTGGACGATGCCATCATCGCCATCGAGATGATGGTGGTGAAGATGGAGGAAGGCTACAGCCGCGTCGCCGCATCGGCCTATGCGTGGAGCCATACCGCCGCGCCGATGCTGTCCGGCACGCTGGTGACCGCGGTCGGCTTCATGCCGAACGGCTTTGCCGCCTCCACCGCCGGCGAATACACCAGCAACATGTTCTGGATCGTGGGCATTGCGTTGATCGTGTCGTGGGTGGTGGCGGTGGTGTTCACGCCTTATCTGGGCGTCAAGCTGCTGCCGGACCTGAAGAAGATCGAAGGCGGCCACGCCGCGATGTACGACACGCCGCGCTACAACCGCTTCCGCGCTGCGCTGGGGCGCGTCATCGCGCGCAAATGGCTGGTGGCCGGCTCGGTGGTGGGGCTGTTCGTGCTCGCGATCGTTGGCATGGGCATCGTCAAGAAGCAGTTCTTCCCGATCTCCGATCGCCCCGAAGTCCTGGTCGAAGTGCAGATGCCGTACGGAACCTCGATCAACCAGACCAGCGCGGCCACTGCCAAGGTCGAAGCCTGGCTCGCCAGGCAGGACGAAGCCAAGATCGTCACCGCCTACATCGGGCAGGGCGCGCCGCGCTTCTTCCTGGCCATGGGCCCGGAGTTGCCGGACCCGTCGTTTGCCAAGATCGTGATCCGCACCGATGACCAGCACCAGCGCGATGCATTGAAGCTGCGTTTGCGCAAGGCCATTTCCGAAGGCCTCGCATCCGAAGCACGCGTGCGTGTCACCCAGCTCACCTTCGGCCCGTACTCGCAGTTCCCGGTGGCGTACCGGGTCAGCGGGCCGGACCCGCAGGTGTTGCGTGGCATCGCCGCGCAGGTCAGGCAGGTGATGCAGGACAGCCCGATGCTGCGTACCGTCAACACCGACTGGGGCACGCGCACCCCCACGCTGCATTTCACCCTGGACCAGGACCGCCTGCAGGCAGTGGGGCTGACCTCGACCGCCGTGGCCCAGCAGCTGCAGTTCCTGCTCAGTGGCGTGCCGGTCACGCTGGTGCGCGAAGATATCCGCAGCGTGCAGGTGATGGCGCGTTCGGCCGGCGACACGCGCTTCGATCCGGCGCGCATCGCCGACTTCACCCTGGCCGGCGCCAATGGCCAGCGCGTGCCGTTGGCGCAGGTGGGCAAGGTGGATGTGCGGATGGAAGAGCCGATCATGCGGCGCCGCGATCGCGTGCCGACGATCACCGTGGGCGGTGATGTCGATGACCAGCTGCAGCCGCCGGATGTCTCGGCCGTGATCACCAAGCAATTGCAGCCGATCATCGAAAAGCTGCCCAGCGGATATCAGATCAAGGAGGCGGGTTCCATCGAGGAATCCGGCAAGGCGACCACCGCGATGCTGCCGCTGTTCCCGATCATGCTGGCGGCCACCTTGCTGATCATCATCCTGCAGGTACGCTCGATCTCGGCGATGGTGATGGTGTTCCTGACCAGCCCGCTGGGCCTGATCGGTGTGGTGCCGACCTTGATCCTGTTCCAGCAACCCTTCGGCATCAATGCGCTGGTGGGCCTGATCGCGTTGTCGGGCATCCTGATGCGCAACACGCTGATCCTGATCGGGCAGATCCACCACAACGAGGCCGAGGGTCTGGACCCGTTCCATGCCCTGGTGGAAGCCACCGTGCAGCGCGCCCGGCCGGTGATCCTGACCGCGCTGGCGGCGATCCTGGCGTTCATCCCGCTCACGCACTCGGTGTTCTGGGGCACGCTGGCCTACACGCTGATCGGCGGCACCCTGGCCGGCACGATCCTGACGCTGGTGTTCCTGCCGGCGATGTATTCGATCTGGTTCAAGATCCGCCCCGATACCGGCAACGGCAGCAGCACCGCGGCGGTTGCGCAGCACGCCTGAGTGCCATGGGCGACGGCGGCCATGCTGCCGTCGCCTTTCGCTACAGGGCGCTTGTCATCCTCGCGTTCGATCCGCGCGCCGCCAACGGCTGCGCACCTGGCCGGCCGCTCTTCCCTCATAGATAAAGGAATTACCATGCAACAGCAGTCCGTTGTGCTGATCACCGGTGTGTCCTCCGGCATCGGCCGCGTTGCCGCAGAGCGCTTCGCCCAGCGCGGCTGCACCGTCTACGGCAGCGTGCGCGCGCTTTCCGGCGCCGCGCCGCTGGCCAATGTGGAATTGGTCGAGATGGATATCCGCGACGCTGCCTCGGTGCGGCGCGCCGTCGACGGTATTGTCGGCCGCAGCGGCCGCATCGATGTGCTGGTCAACAACGCAGGCAGCAGCCTTATCGGCGCAGTGGAGGAAACCAGCCCCGAAGAAGCTGCCGTGCTGTTCGATACCAACGTGCTGGGCATTTTGCGCACGGTCCAGGCAGTGGCACCGCACATGCGTGACAAGCGCCGGGGGCGCATCGTCAATGTCAGCTCGGTGCTGGGTTTCCTGCCGGCACCGTACATGGGGGTGTATGCCGCCTCCAAGCACGCGGTGGAAGGGCTGTCGGAAACGCTGGACCACGAGCTGCGCCAGTTCGGCATCCGGGTGACGCTGGTAGAGCCGGCGTACACCAAGACCAGCCTGGGCAGCAATTCGCCGGTAGTGCAGAGCACCATCGCCGAGTACGACCGCGAACGTGACATGGTCGGCCGTGCGGTCACCGGCTACATCGACAATGCGCCGGGACCGCAGGACGTGGCCACCACCGTGGTGGAGGCCGCACTGGGCAAGTGGCGCATGCGTCGCACCCCGCCCGGCCAGGCATCGCTGCTGAGCAAATTGCGCCGGTTCATGCCCGCCAGTGCGGTGGATGGCAGTTTGCGCAAGCAGCTTGGGCTGAGCTGACGCACGTAGCGCGCCTGCGGGTGGATGCGTGACACCTTGCGCATCGACAAACACTGCGCGTCGCCGGGCAGATGCGGGGGGTGCCTGCAGTCGCCACGCACTGCCTGTCCATCGCCGGCCTTGCGTGTGTCGCCCCACCCATGTGAGGCGACCCCTCACCGCTCGGCAGCGGCGGCTAGGTCAACCGCGTGCCGAGCGATGACCAACGCACCGATTTCGAGCACCGACCACGCCCGGGTGGCGGTGCGCACAGGGGTTTTGCTAGCTGCTCCGAAGCGTTGCGTGCCCCATGCCGCCGGGGAGCCGGCTACATGGAGTGGTCGAGCATCGGTTACACCTGGTCGGTGGGTAACACATACACTTCGGCAATATTGACGTTCGCCGGTGCCTGCGCTGCGAACAGGATGGTGTCGGCAATATCCATCGGATCCAGCATCCGAACCGTGCCGGCATAACCGGCCATCATTGCCTGATATTCCGCGCTGGTGGTCTGTGCCGGAAGCTCGGTTGCAACGATGCCCGGCTGAATGCTGGTGACGCGGATGTTGTGCTTCTTGCCGACTTCCATGCGCAGGCCTTCGGTGAACGCGGTCACCGCAAACTTGCTTGCCGAGTACACCGCAAATCCCTGGCCAAAGACCTTGCGCCCGGCGATCGAGGAAGTATTGAAGACATGGCCGGAATGCTGCTTGATCATCTGCGGCAGCACCGCGGCGGCCACGTTGAGCACGCCTTTCACGTTGACATCGATCATCTGTTCCCATTCGTCGGTGTGGAAGTCATCGATGCTGGACAGCGGCATGATGCCGGCGTTGTTGACCAGCACATCGATGGCGCCATAAGCGGCGATCAGTGCTGCGACGCCGGCTGTGACCGAGTCCTTGCTGGCGACATCCATTTCCAGCACGACGGCCTGGCCGCCCGCCTGCTCGATGTCTGCCTTCAATGCCTGCAGCCGGTCGATGCGACGTGCGGCAAGGCCCACCTTCATTCCTGCCGCTGCGAGTTTCTTGGCCGTTGCGCTACCGATGCCGCTGGAGGCGCCGGTAATCAGGGCCACTTTGCCGTGGAGCTCATTCGTTGACATGGACAGTTTCTCGCTGGTTGTCGATACGGGATTGGACGCGGCGATACCGCGTCCAGTCGGTTTTCAGTACCGGCGAGATGATATCCATCCTATACTTAGTTTCAATTACGCACTTTGAGGTAACTAGATATGGCCGAGGAAACCGCTGCGCCCTGCGACCTCTATCGCATCTCGGATATCCGCACCGTGCTGGAGCCGATCGCCAACAAGTGGTCGATCATGATCATGACGGTGCTGTGCAACGGGCCGACGCGCTTCAATCAGATCAAGCGGCAACTGGACGGGGTGACGCACAAGTCGCTGACCGAAGCGCTGCGGCGGCTGGAGCGGATCGGCTTGATCAGCAGGGAAGTGATTTCCTCGTCTCCGGTGGCCGTGCAATACCGGCGCACGCCCTTGGGCGACACCCTGGAAGCGCCGATGATGGCGCTGCTGCACTGGTGCCAGGACCACGCCGATGAGGTGATTGCGGCCGAGCAGGCGTTCGTCGCGGGCACGCAAGCGCTGGCGCCGGCAACGGCAACGGTGGGGTGAGGGACTGCGGCTGATGCACGTGTGCGCGATGACGAATTGAGGTGGCAGAAGCTTGCACATGGTGCTGCCTGGCATCGGCGTGCATCCCGGCACGAACGCGACCACGCAATCGAGCGCATGCACACGCAGGTGCCTGCTCGGTCCACGCCAATGGCCGGCGATTCACCCAGACTGGCCGCATGGCCTCACAATAGGCGGCCAGTTCCCAACCGATGTCGCCATGCGCAAGACCTATCAGCTCAACCTCGAAGGCAAGAACCGCGATCGTCTGCTGGAGTCCAGCAAGCACGATATCCGCAAGTACATCCGCCGCGAGCGCCGCAAGGATTTGCCCGAAGGCGCGGATTACTGGGACTTCGACATGCGCTTCGGGGCGGACGAGGCCAGTGCCGCGCCGCTGCCGCCGGCCGAGCTGATCCGCTCGATCAATGCGCTCACCAGCGAAGGTGGCGAACAGTTCTTCGTGGAAATCCTGCGCAAGCCCGGCAAGCGTACCCCGCGTGCGGATGGCGACAACGCGCCTGGCGGCGAGCTGGATTTCGAGCAGGACTGAGGCATCGTCGCACCGTCCACCTTCGCGTGACGACAGCGCGTCAGGTGGCACTTCCCGCTGTCAGTCGGGCTTGCCAGCCTGCTTCGCCGCCGCTGCGCGTTGCTTGTCCTTCTTGCTCGGCCGCCTGCCCTTGATGCCGCCGTTGTCGTCCGGAGCGCGCGCGCCGTCATTTGGCGTCTGCGTCGCAGGCGCAGTTGCCGCCAGGGTCGGCTCGAAACCGGCAACCACGCTGGTGGGCACGCGCAGGCCCTGGCGTTTTTCGATCAGGCGCCATTGCGGCTGGCTCTCTGCGGTGATGAAGCTGATCGCAAGGCCGCTGGCGCCTGCGCGCGCGGTGCGGCCGATGCGGTGGGTGTAGTCCACCGTCGAGCGCGGCAGGTCGTAATTGACCACTGCCGGCAGCGCATCGATATCGATGCCGCGCCCGGCCAGATCGGTGGCCACCAGCACCTGCAGCTCGCGCTGTTTGAAGGCATGCAACGTACGCTCGCGGCGGCCCTGGCTCAGTTCGCCATGCAGCGGTTGCGCGTTGATGCCGGTCTTGGTGAGTTTTTCGGCAACTTTCTCGGCGGTGTGCCGGCTGGCGACGAATACCAGCACATGCGACCAGCCATGCTCCTGCAGCAGGTGGCGTAACAGCTGCGTGCGCTGGCCGGCGTCGACGGCGATCGCGCGTTGTTCGATCGCAGGCGCAGCTTCCGGGGTGGCATCAACGGTGATGCGTAGCGGGTCGCGCAGGCGACGCTTGGCCAGCGAGGCGATGCCGGGCGGAAACGTGGCCGAGAACAGCACGCTCTGCCGTTGCGCCGGCAGCAGGGCCAGGATGCGATCGAGCTCGGCGCCGAAGCCCAGTTCGAGCAGGCGGTCGGCTTCGTCCAGCACGAGCGTGGCAACCTCACCCAGGCGCAGCGCGTTGTGATCCATCAGGTCCAGCAACCGGCCGGGCGTGGCGACCACGATATCGGCACCACCGCGCAGGGCAAGCAACTGCGGATTGATCGAACTGCCGCCGGTGGCCGCAACGATCTTGAGCCGCCGCGGCAGATGCGCGGCCAGTTGGCGCAAGGTGTCTTCGACCTGCGCGGCGAGTTCGCGCGTGGGCACCAGCACCAGCGCGCCGAGCACGCGCGGGGCAACATCCGGCGCCAGGCAGCGTTGCTGCAGCAGCGGCAGCGCATAGGCCAGCGTCTTGCCCGAACCGGTCTGCGCCATCGCAATCAGATCGCGGCCCTGCAGCATCGGCGCAATCGCCTGCTGCTGGATCGGCGTGGGCGTGTGGTGGCCGGCGCGTGCCAGCGCGGTGTCGAAGAATGGCTGCAGCTGCGGCGACAGCGAAAGATGGGCAAATGACATGGACCGATTATCCAGGCATTTGCACTGCAATGGTCGGTGAGACCCATGCGGGGCCGCCGCGGGCACTGCGTCGGTGGGCAGGCGAGGGCCCTGCAGAAAACCCGCAGATCGGCTGCTCTGCAACTGACCCATCCGCAGTGTTCAAGCCTCATCGGGGCACGACACATAAAGCGACCAATACTTCGACCAAGGCGTCATTCCGCCGCGGTCAGATGCTTGAAAAAAAACGGTGGGTCGACTGCGCGGTGCCCTCACCGAGCGGCGCCCTCAACCGATCGTGTGACACGTCGTGACTTCATCCATGGATGGCGACATGGTGGCCTACCGCCAACGGTCCCCAAGCAGCGCGTGCACTGCAAGCGCCGACTTGGCCGCGTGCGGATGAGATCCACAAGCCCGGCCGCGCCCACGTGGCGGTGGACGCGGCCGTCTTGCTGTCCGCGGGTTAGTTGGCCAGCGCCAGATCGTCCAGCAGCGCACGCAGGAAACGCGCAGCTTCGCCGCCGGTGGCGGCGCGGTGGTCGAAGGTCAGCGACAGCGGCATCACCTTGTGGGTTTCCACCCCACCCATCACCGGGGTGAGCTGGTAGCGCGCGCGCCCGGCGGCGACGATGGCCACGCATGGCGGCACCACCACCGGAGTGGCGTAGCGGCCGGCGAACATGCCGAAGTTGGACAGCGAAATGGTGTAGCCGCTGAGCTCCGACGCGGCGATGCTGCGGGTTTCCACCTGCTGGCGCAGCCGGTTGACGCTCTCGCGGATGCCGTGCGCGTCCAGCATGTCGGCATTGCGCAGCGCGGGCACGAACAGGCCTTCTTCGGTATCCACCGCAATGCCGATATCGACCTGGGGGTGCAGGGTGCGGCTGAGTGCCTCGCCGTCGAACCAGGCGTTGAGGGCCGGCACCGCCTGGCAGGCACGCACGATGCCGCGCACCAGGCGCACGGTGACGTCGTTGCCGGGCTGCCAGGCGTGGATGTCGGCATCGTCGTTGAGCGTGGTCGGTACCACCTTGCTGTGCGCATCGGCCATGACCCGCGCCATGTTGCGACGCACGCCCTTGAGCTGTTCGGGTTGGCCCTTGACGCTGGTGCCGGGCGATTGGGTACGCATCGGCTTGCCGCTGGCCGACAGCGACGAGCGGGCGGTGGTGCCCTCATCCGCCCTGCGGGCACCTTCTCCCGCAGGCGGGAGAAGGGAACGCGCGTTGCCATCCGAATGGTTCGCGTTGTTGTCCGAAGGATGCACGCTACCGTCTGACTGGTGCGCGTTGTTGCCTGCGGTCGCTCCGCCGCCAGCGGCGGTCCCTCGGCCACTGGCCGATGAGGTCGACACGCCCTGCGCGCCGGCTGAAAGCCGTGCGGTGCCCGCGGCTGCGGCCTGCTTCACATCCGCCATCGTCACCGTGCCGTCCGGGCCGGTGGCGCGCACCTGTGCCAGGTCCACCCGCAGCTTGCGCGCCAGCGCACGCACCGCCGGCATCGCGCGCACGCCGCCGACGGCAATCGCCTGTTCGCTCTGCACGGCGTTGGAGCTCTGCATCGCACCGACCACCGTGCCGGCGTCGTCGCGCTCGCTCTGGCCACTGGCGTCGGCGTCGGCGATCTCGCCACCGTTGTCGGAGGCGACCACGCGCGCGGTCGGGCCGGCCGCGCTGTCGCCGGTGCTGGGCGTGTGCGTGGGTGCAGGGCCATGCGAGTGGCCGGTGTCCTGACCGTCGGCGCGCTGCGGCTGCGAGGCGTCCAGCGTGAACTGCGCCAGCATCGCGCCGGTCACGATCACATCGCCAGCGGCACCGGCGAGCTTGGTCACGGTGCCGGAGAACGGCGAGGGCACCTCGACCACCGCCTTGGCGGTCTCCATCGAGACCAGCGGATCGTCCAGGCGCACGCTGTCGCCTTCCTTGACGAACCATTCGACGATGGTGGCATCGGGCAGGCCTTCGCCCAGGTCGGGCAGGTGGAAATTCTTGGCTTCGCTCATGGCAGGTTCTCTTGCGCCGCAGGCAGCGGCGGCATGGTGTCGTCGAGGAGTTCGAGGTCGGCAGCCGGCAGCCAGCCCTGCATGCCATCGGCACGCTCGGACCACCACCAACCGCCATGTTCGTAATGCAGCAACACGTCCTCGCCCTGTTGGGCGTCGAGTTCGCGTGCATCGTAGTCGCGCAGGGCTTCGGCCTGGCCGTCGCCCAGAGGGCGCAGCCAGGCCACCGGGGCCCAGCCGGCATGGCCGTCGCCGGTGTTGACCCAGGCGAAGGCCGGCCATTCCTCGTCGCGCACGCCGATGGTCACGTGCTGGCCAGCGTGGAAGCGGATCGGGTTGGCGTACGCGGCGCGGTAATCGCAGAGCAGACGGGCGCGCATGTCAGCCGGCAGCCACCGCGCGACGGGCGGCGGTGACGATGCGCTCCACGCTCGGCAGGTACTTCATTTCCAGCCGGAACAGCGGAATATGCGTGTCGTAGCCGGTGACGCGTTCGACCGGTGCGAGCAGGTCGTACATCGATTTTTCCGCCAGCTGCGCGGCGATCTCCGCACCGAAGCCGGCGGTGCGCGGGGCTTCCTGCACGATCACGCAGCGGCCGGTCTTGGCCACCGATTCGGCGATGGTGTCGAAGTCCAGCGGGCGCAGCGTGGCCACGTCGATGACTTCGGCGCTGATGCCTTCGCCGGCGAGCTTGTCGGCCGCTTCCAGCGCTTCCTTGACCTGCGCGCCCCAGGTGACCAGGGTGACGTCGGTACCGTCGCGCAGCACGAAGCACACATCCAGCGGCAGCGCTTCGCCATCGTTGGCGACCACTTCCTTGTACTGGCGGTAGATGCGCTTGGGCTCCATGTAGATCACCGGATCCGGGTCGCGGATCGCGGCCAGCAACAGCCCATAGGCGCGCTGCGGCGAGGACGGCAACACCACGCGCAGGCCGGGCACGTTGGTGAAGATGGCCTCGTTGGCTTCGCTGTGATGTTCCGGCGCGCGGATGCCGCCGCCCCACGGCACCCGCAGCACCATCGGGCAATGCAGGCGGCCGCGGGTGCGGTTGCGCAGGCGTGCGGCATGGCAGATCAGGTGATCGACCATGGGATACACGAAGCCGTCGAACTGCGCTTCGGCCACCGGCTTCATGCCCTGCGCGGCCAGGCCGACGCTCAGGCCGGCGATGGTGGTTTCGTCCAGCGGCGTGTCCAGCACCCGCTCGCTGCCGAAGCGCTGCTGCAGGCCGGCAGTGGCGCGGAACACGCCGCCGTTGACGCCGACATCCTCGCCCAGCACCAGCACCGCAGGGTCGTGTTCCAGCTCCCAGGCCAGCGCCTGGGTGATGGCTTCGATCAGGGTGATGGGCGAACTCATGGCACTCTCTCCGCGCGTGGCTGCGGCGTTGTAAGGGGCACTGGCCTGCTGCTGTGTCGCAGCCAGGTG
This sequence comes from Xanthomonas euroxanthea, assembly GCF_903989455.1. Lineage (NCBI taxonomy): Bacteria > Pseudomonadati > Pseudomonadota > Gammaproteobacteria > Lysobacterales > Lysobacteraceae > Xanthomonas > Xanthomonas euroxanthea. The sequence goes on from NZ_LR861803.1 coordinate 514,068, forward strand.
TGACTGGTTGAGCTCATCCATGACGGGCCTCCTGCGCCATCACCTCGGCGCGCTGGGCCAGCAACTCGGCCGGCGGGTCGCCGTAGAGGTAATCGAACATCGCTTCGACCGGCTGCACCGGGGTGTTGAGATAGGCATTGACCTCTGCGTCCACGCGCGCACCGCATTCGGCCTTCCATGCGGTTTCCTGCGCCTCGTCCCACAGGCCTTGCGCGGTGAGATAGCGGCGCAGGCGCAGCAGCGGCTCGCGCGCCCAGCCCTGCTTGACCTCTTCTTCGCCGCGGTAGCGCCGCGCATCGTCGGCGGTGGTGTGATCGGACAGGCGATAGGTCAGGAACTCGATCACCGTGCCGCCGTCGCCGGCCAATGCGCGCGCGCGCGCCTGGCGCATCGCCTCGAGCACCGCGATCAGATCGTTGCCATCCACCTGAAGGCAATGCAGGCCGCCGGCCAGGCCCTTCTGCGCCAGTGTCTGCGCACCGGTCTGCGCCGAGCGCGGCACCGAGATCGCCCAGCCGTTGTTGATCACGCACAGGATCAGCGGCAGTTTGTAGGCACCGGCCGAATTGAGCGCGGCATAGAAGTCGGTCTTGGAGCTGCCGCCATCGCCACAGCAGGCCACCGCGACCTGCGGCTTGCCCCGCAGCTTGAACGACAGCGCCGAACCGGCTGCATGCAGGCACTGGGTGGAGATCGGCACGCAGATCGGGAAGTCGATCGCCGCATCGGCATCGCGCGGATAGTCGCTGCCGCGTTCGTCGCCACCCCAGTACAGCAGCACATCGCGCGGGCGCACGCCGCGTTCGAACATGGTGCCGTACTCGCGATAGCTGGGCGCGAACACATCGCCACTGCGCATCGCCGCGCCGATGCCCACGTGGGTGGCTTCGTGACCGAGGCAGGCCGCATAGGTGCCCAACTTGCCGGTGCGCTGCAGCGCGACCGACTTGCTGTCGAAGGTGCGCACGAACAGCATGCGCTTGAACAGGGCGAGCAGCTGTTGCGGGTTGGCGGCGTCGGCCGGCAGGTCGTCGCGGACGATCTGGCCGTCCGCGTCCATGTATTGCAGATATTCGATCTCGAACTGCGCGGCTACGCTCATTGCGGCGACACCTTCACCAAGAAGTTTCAAATGATATGAGTTGCGATGTTAAGGACCACACAGCAAAAAGCTGTCCTGCACCGCAGCACACAATGATGCTGGCTTGCACAAAAAAAAGGGCGCGGACCAGGCCGCGCCCTTTGTCGCAGTACAGAATTGCGACGTGGTGCACTGCGATCAGCGGCGGTCGGCGCCTCCACCGATCGGGGTGACGATCAGCGCCGAATCGTTGGCCGGGTTGGCATCGGGCGAGGTCGATGTGGCGCTGGCCTGCACGCGGATGGCACCGTTGGCAGGGATCGGCCTGGCTGCCACGGTCAACTGGAAGGCCAGCTGCGCGCCCGGCAGCACGACCGCCGCGCTGCTGCACACGAAGCGGGCATTGCGCAGCGATTGCACCTGTTTGTCGCAGCGCCAGCCCTGCGGCGGCACCAGCTGCGACAGCGCAGACACCGTATTGCCTTCGATCACCAAGCCGGGACGCTGCGCCGGCGCGGCACCGACGTTGTCCAGCAGCACGCGGTAGCTGGCGCTGAACGCTGTTGTCGGCAGGCTGGCCGGGCCGTCGAACCGCACCGCCAGGTCGCTGCGCGGCTGCGGCCGTGCCTGCACCACAACGGCAGCGGTGTCGGTGTTGTTGTCCGGCTGCGGGTCGGGCGACTGCGAGGCGACCGAGGCGGCCAGGGTCAGGGTGCGCCCGGCCAGGTCCGTGCCGGCATCCAGTTGCACTGCAAAACTCTGCGCAGATCCCGCCGCAAGCAGTGGGATATTGCAGGTAAACGTGGTCTGCGTGGCATTGGTCTGGTTCTGGCAGATCCAGCCCGGCGGGGCAGTGAGGCGCGCCCGTGCCGGCAGGTCGAATACCAACGCCAGCGCAGTGAACGGCGCGCGATCCGGCCCTCGGTTCTCTACATCCACGGTGTAGTCGATGTGCTCGCCTTCGACCACCTGGTCGCGCGCGGCGGTGACAGCCACCTGCACGTCCGCGTTCACCTGCTTGGTCATGCGCAACAGCACCACGGTGGGGTCGTGGTCGGACAAGCGCGTGGGCGTATTGGCATCGTTGCGCGCGGTGCCGGGGAAGTCGGCATTGATGCGCGCATGGCCCACCGACAGCGAGGCGATGTTGGGTGCGCGCATCAGCGCCTCGTTGGCCAGGATGTGGTCCAGCGACTGCACGTTGCCGTCGAAGGCGTACGAGTAGCTCTGGTCGGGCGTGTTGAACCAGGTCAGGTCGGTGTAGTCCGGGTTGACCAGGTCCACGCCATCGCCGCCCACCACGGTCTGCGCATCCGGCGCCGGCTTGCCGGTGACGGTACCCATCGCATCCACGTAGCCGTCGTTGAACTCGAAGGCGTTGAAGTCGCCCATCACCAGCACCTGCTCGGCCGGGTCGAGCTGCTGGCGCGTCTGCAGCAGGCGCGCCAGGTACTCGGCCTGGGCCTGGCGCTTGGCGCGGATGCGGGTGCCGGCCGCATCGTCGGTCTCGGCGCCGTTGAGCGAGCGCTGATGCACCACGATGGCGGTCAGCGGCAGCACGCGGCCATCGGCCTGGTGCACTTTGGCACTGAGCACCAGTGGCGGGCGATCGTTGAGCAGGCTCACCGCGCCGCCCGGTTCGGTCCAGGTGGTGGTCTTGCCTTCCTGGGCGACGGACACCACTTCCACGCGCGGCACGCCGGCCGACACCGCAGCGGTCTTGACCAGGAAGCCCACGTCGATACCGCCGACGTCGTTGCCTTCCTGCAGGTAGGCCACGTACTGCGGATCGGGCTGGCCGGAAGCGATGGCATCGGCGTTGATGCGCGCAGCCAACGTCTGCAGCACACCGAGGCTTTCCACTTCCACCGTGCCCAGGATGTCGGGCGTGTGCAGGTAGTTGCGGATCGCCAGCGAGGCCTTGTTGAGGCGGGCCTGGAATGCGGCCGGGGTGAGCACCGGCTCGCCGGTCGCCGGGTCGTTCTGGTCGTCGAAGAAGCGCTCCATGTTGTAGGTGGCCACGGCCACGTCGTCGGCCTGCGGCAGCGGTGCCGGGCGCGGTTGGTCGGCACCGTTGCAGTTCACCTGCGGGGTGCGTTCCGGATACAGCGTGTAGCGGCGGAAGCTGTAGTCCAGCGGGCCGGTGACATCCTGCAGGACGCAGCCCGATGCCAGGTCCAGACGCTCGGCGCCGACGCCGGCACTGCCGACCGCGATCACTTCCGGGTTGGTGTTCCAGCGCGGCACCCCGGCAGGCGAGCCGGCCGGCAATGGATCGGGCAACTGCACGCCGGGCTCGCGAAAGGCACGCGGCACGCCGGTGACCACCGCATGGAAGACGCCATTGCTGGTGGCGGTGGCGTTGGTTTCGTTGACGTTGCCGCCGGTGGGCGCATTGACGGTGAGGCTGGCGGCGGTAACGCGCATGCCTTCCAGCGCTTCGAGCTGATCAAAGGCACCGTTCGGGTTGGGGAAGTTCGCGCTCAACGCCACCGGCATCGGCAACGGATTGCCGGTGGAATCCAGCAGCACGGTCAGGCTGCCGCCGATCTCGGTCAGTGGCGGCTGGGTCGGGTCGGCGGTGGGCACGTATTCGATCACCGTGCCTTGCACGCGTACCCGGTTGCCGATGGCAGCGGCGTCCGGCGGTGCGCTGCCGGTGTAGACGTAGACGCCTTCGGAGGTGGCCGCATCGCCATCGGTTTCCGCATCTGCTGCCTGCAGGAAGAAGCCGGCGCTGCGACGGGCGGTGACGATGCCCGAGGTGGCGACCACCTGGCCTTCCAGCGGCGAGCGTGCGCCCTTGCCCTGGATGGCGTGGATCGGCAGCAGGCTGAAGTCGTCGTTGAGGACGGTGCCGGTGGCGCTCAGCGTGGCCGGCAACGCGCCGGTGAGGCCGCTGATCCGCAGCGCGAACGTCTCGTCGGGCTCGGGTGTGGTGTCGCCCAGCACCTCCACGCTGATGCTGGCGCTGCGCTCGCCGGCGGCGATCCGGACGCTGGACGCGGGCAGGGCGACATAGTCGCTGCCAGCGACGGCGGTGCCATCGGCGGTGGCCGCGGTGAAGCTCACCCCGCCCGCACCGGCCGGCTGGCTCAGGCTCAGCGTGAACACAACGCTGCGGCTGCCGCTGTTGCCCTCGGCCTGGCTGACATCGGCCAGCGTGGCGATCGGCTGGCCGCCGCCACTGCACAGGCGTGCGGGGCTGGCGGCGTTGCGCGGAGCCGGCGTGCCGGTGGCGAAATCGGCCGCGTTGTTGTCGGTGTCGGTGCAGCCATCGCCGCCGCGCAGCACCGCCAGCGTATTGCTGGGCGCCGGGGTGGGCGCATTGCCTTCGGCGCAGCTGGCGGTGCTGCCATAGCCGACCAGATCGGCATTGCCGGTGGGGCAGGCGCCGCTCAACGCCGAGGCGCTGTTGCTCAGCGCCACCTTGCCGGCGCCGCCGCCCATGGCGATGGTGCCGGTGGCATCGGGCGTGGGTAGCGCAACGCTGCCGCCGCTGCCGTCGGCCTGCTTGACCAAGTAGTAGCCGCCGGCCGGAACGCTGCCCGCCAACGGGGTGACCTGCCAGCTGCTGCCGGCGGCAGAGGCGTACTGCACCGACCAGCCATCCAGGCTGACCGTGGTGCTGCCGATGTTGTGCAGCTCGATGAAATCGCTGCGGAAGGTGGCACCGCTGTTGCCGCCACCGCCGTAGACCTGGCTGATGACGACCTGGGCGTTGGCGTGGCCGGCAACCGCCAGCGCACAGACAAGTAAGGCTGCACGACGCTGCAACACATGCATGAGATGAGAGTCCCCTGATCCGTGAGACGTGAAACGCTCCCCTGGTCCGGCCACGTCCCTGGCCGGCAGCGCCGTTCGATTCTGCATGAATTTGCAGACCTAGGTTGACGATACGGTGACACCGGCGCAGTTGCTGCGACTGCGCAGTCGAAAGCGGTTGGCTTTTTCAGGTGTGAAGTACCAGTCGCGTACGCCACCGCGTTGTCAGGCTGCCCGCGTGAGCCGGTCACCCAGTCAGATCGGGCGCTGCGGCAAAGGCTCGCTACAGCGCCATGCAGGCGCGCTGCAACGACATGCAGGGAGGCCGCGCGCTGCACAAGGAGTAATCCGGAAGGGCGTCGGTCCAGCCAGAAGGTCTGCACGGTAGAACGATGCGACACACACCGGAGATCACGTGTCGAAGACCCAGCCTCCAGCGCCTCCCTCAGCCGCCAGGCCGTCGATATCCAATCTCCGCTCCCGATTCCCCAATCCCCAATCCCCAATCCCCGCCACTGAGCTACCCTGACCGGCCCGATCCATCTGCGCTGCCATGCCCGTCGACAAGAACCTGCGTGACCTGGAACCCGGCATCCATACCGATCTGGAGGGGCGGCTGACCTACGGCGGCTACCTGCGGCTGGACCAGCTGCTGTCGGCGCAGCAGCCCCTGTCCGAGCCGGCGCACCACGACGAGATGCTGTTCATCATCCAGCACCAGACCTCCGAACTGTGGCTGAAGCTGCTGGCGCACGAGCTGCGCGCGGCGATGGTGCACCTGCAGAACGACCAGGTCTGGCAGTGCCGCAAGGTGCTGGCGCGCAGCAAGCAGGTGCTGCGCCAGCTCACCGAACAGTGGTCGGTACTGGAGACGCTCACCCCGAGCGAGTACATGGGGTTTCGCGACGTGCTGGGGCCCTCGTCCGGCTTCCAGTCGCTGCAGTACCGCTATATCGAGTTCCTGTTGGGCAACAAGAACCCGCAGATGCTGCAGGTGTTCGCGTACGACCCGCAGGGGCAGGCGCGCCTGCGCCAGGTGCTGGAAGCGCCCAGCCTGTACGAGGAATTCCTGCGCTACCTGGCGCGCTTCGGACATGCCATCCCGCCGCAATACCAGGGGCGCGACTGGACCTGCGCGCATGTGGCCGACGACAGCCTGCGCCCGGTGTTCGAGCGCATCTACGAAAACACCGACCGCTACTGGCGCGAGTATTCGCTGTGCGAGGACCTGGTCGATGTGGAAACCCAGTTCCAGCTATGGCGTTTCCGCCACATGCGCACGGTGATGCGGGTGATCGGCTTCAAGCGTGGCACCGGTGGCTCCAGCGGCGTGGGATTCCTGCAGCAGGCGCTGGCGCTGACCTTCTTCCCGGAGCTGTTCGACGTGCGCACGTCGGTGGGCGTGGAAAGCCGTGCGCCGATGAAGGGTGGCCGCGATGAGCCGGAGAACGGCTGAGCGGGCCAGCGGAAGCGGGCGGGGCGGTAGTGGCTCGCTGGAGTTGAGGCCGGTGGCGCTCCAGTGGCCGCCATCAGGTCGAGGAGTGCTGCGAATTTGACGCGTACATGACGTCTAAGTGATCCTCGCGCGTCTCCCGGGGTACGCCCTGGGCACCCAGCCATTCCTGAATACGCAAGGGACATTCCATGAGCGTTGACGCTACCGCGCCGACTTCCGCCACCCCGCCGCCGCCTGCACCGCCCGAGTTTCCCACGCTGCTCGGCCATCCCCGGCCGCTGTGGATGCTGTTCATGACCGAATTCTGGGAACGCTTCGCGTTCTACGGGATCCGCTGGGCGCTGGTGCTGTACATCGTGGCGCAGTTCTTCAGCGGCGATGCCACCGGCCAGGCGCCGGCCGGACGCACCTATGGCGCCTATCTGGCGCTGGTGTATGCGGCGGCGATCTTCGGCGGCTACGTGGCCGACCGCGTGCTCGGCTACCAACGCTCGATCCTGGTCGGTGCGGCCGTCATGGCCACCGGCCTGTTCCTGATCGCCATTCCCGACCACACCATGTTCGAGATCGGCCTGGCCACCGTGGTGGTGGGCAACGGGCTGTTCAAGCCGAACATCTCCACCATGGTCGGCAAGCTGTACTCGGTGGCCGATCCGCGCCGCGACAGCGGCTTCACCATTTTCTACATGGGCATCAACCTCGGCGCGATGATCTCGCCGGTGCTGACCCAGTTGCTGGCTGAAAAGGTGTTCGGCACCCAGGCCATGCCGTCCTACAAGATGGTGTTCATGGCCTCCGGCGCGGGCATGCTGATCAGCCTGGTGTGGTTCTGGATCGGCCGCGCGCAGCTCAAGGGCATCGGCGCACCGGCACCGAACGCGCAGGGCATCGGCCGGGTGCTGATGGTGCTGGTCGGCTGCGTGCTGGCGATCCCGGTGGTGTACCTCCTGCTCGCCGTCGGTGCAGACGTGTTGCAGATCGTGCTGACCGTGTTGTTCGTCGGCCTGTCGGTGATGCTGCTGGTCGAAGGCATCCGCGAAGGCAAGGTGCAGCGCGACAAGGTGATCGCGATGCTGATCATCTTCGCCTTCAACGTGCTGTTCTGGATGTTCTTCGAACAGGCCGGCAGCTCGTTCACCTTCCTGGCCGACAATATCGTCGACCGCGGTTTCGGCGACTGGACCTTCCCGACCGCCTGGTTCCAGTCGGTGAACTCGATTGCCATCATCACCCTGGCGCCGATCATCGCCTGGATCTGGGTCAAGGCCGGCCGCTTCAATCCGTCGATTCCGCGCAAGTTCGGCCTGGGTCTGCTGTTCAACGGCCTGGCGTTCCTGCTGCTGATGTTTGCACTGTCGAGCCTGGTCAACGATGCTGGCAAGGTGCCGTTCTGGACCTTGTTCATGGTGTACGTGATCCAGTCGGTGGGCGAGCTGTGCCTGTCGCCGATCGGCCTGTCGATGGTGACCAAGCTGGCACCGGTGCGTCTGGTCGGTTTCGGAATGGGCGGCTGGTTTCTGTCTACCGGCATCGGCAACAACCTGTCGGGCATTTTTGCCGGGCATGTCAGCGGAAGCGAAGGGATGAGCGTGTCCTCGGCCCTGAGCGGGTATACCTTCGGGTTTTGGGCGCTATTGGGCGCTGGCGCGGTGCTGTTCCTGATCGCGCCGTTGATCAACAAACTGATGCATGGTGTGAAGTGAGGAGAACTGCAATGCCGATCAAACCCACTGTCTGTGGCCTGCTGCTGGCAGGTCTGTTGAGCGCCTGCGGGCAGCCCACCGAGCAACAGGAGGCGCCACGGCCGCTGGACACCTCGATGCAGAAGCCGCCCAGCGCCGACCCCAGCCAGCCGGTGTCCTCGGGCAATACGCCCACCGCGGCGGACATCGCTGCGGCGGCGGCGCTCAATGCGCAGTACGACCCCTCGCGCGATCCGGCTGCGGATCTGGAGACCGCCAAGGTCGAGGCCAAGCGCGGCGGCAAGCGCATCGTGCTCAACGTCGGCAATGCGGCCTGCGAGCCGTGCAAGGCGCTGGACGAGCTGATGGGCGGCGATGCGGAGCTGCGCAGCTTCCGCGATGCGCACTTCGTGGTGGTCAAGGTCAATCGCGATGCGACCAACGAGAACGCCGCGTTCCTGTCGCAGTTCGCCCAGCTCAACGACTATCCGTCGCTGCTGGTGCTGGACAACGACGGCAAGCTGCTGACCACCCAGTCCGGCCCGGAACTGCGCAAGGGCGAGGGCTTCGACCGCAGGAAACTGTTCGATTTCCTCAAGCAGTGGGCGCCGCCGCAGGCCTGACCCGTCGTTGCCGTGGCATGCAAAAACCCCCGCAACTGCGGGGGTTTTTGCATCATTCCTTGCCGGCCATGCGCGGCAGCCCGTCCTTGGCCAGCCGGTCGATCAGCGTCTCCAGGATCTGCTGTTCCTCGGCGCTGAACACCGACATCAGCCGCTGTTCCATCTCGTTGACCAGCGGGGCGACGGTCTCGTAGACCTGGCGCCCGGCCGGCGACAGCGCCAGCATCGAGCGGCGGCGGTCGTCGCCATGGGTTTCGCGGCGGATGAAGCCGCGCTCCAGCAGGCGCGCCACGGCGCGGCTGACTGCAACTTTATCCATCGCCGTGCGGTCGGAGACCTCGCTAGCCGAGGAACCCGGATACAGCGCCAGGATGGTGATCACCCGCCACTCGGGAATGGCCATGCCGTAACGATCGCCGTAGACCTTGGCGATATTGCTGCTGATGCGGTTGGACAGCACGCTCAGGCGATACGGCAGGAACTGCTCGAGGTTGAGCAGCACAGGATGTGGCGGCGGGGTAGGGGCGTCGAGATCGCTCATGTTGCACTGTGTCTTGATTTTGGTTTCATTTGCAACTACAAACCTTGGGTGGCCTGCGCATTCTCGCGGGTCTTCTGCCACCCCGCATAGCCCTGCGGACGGCCTAGCGTGGAGAAACGACGATGAGCGCACAACCGAGCAGTACCGCAACCCGCCCGAACCTGGGCATGCAGGTCACCACCTTCGACAACCCGATGGGGATCGACGGGTTCGAGTTCGTCGAATTCGCCGCGCCCGCCGGCCAGGCGGCGCAGCTGCACGACTACTTTCGCAAGATGGGCTTCAGCGCGGTGCTGCGTCACCGCAGCCGCGCCATTACCGTCTATCGCCAGGGCGGGGTCAACTTCCTGCTCAACGAAGAGCCCGATTCGTTTGCCGCCGATTTCGCCGCCGCGCACGGCCCGAGCGCCTGCGGCTTTGCGATCCGCTTCCGCACCCCGGCCGAGACGGTGCTGCAGACCGTGCTGGGCAACGGCGGCGAAGCGGTGCAGGACAAGGCCGACACCCGCGCCGTGCCGGCCCCGGTGGTCAAGGGCATCGGCGACTGCATGCTGTATCTGGTCGACCGCTACGGCGATGCGGGCAGCATCTACGACGCCGACTACGAGCCGATCGAAGGCGCCGACCAGCACCCGGCCGGCTTCGGGCTGACCTTCATCGACCACCTCACCCATAACCTCTACTTCGGCAACATGCAGCGTTGGTCGGACTATTACGAGCGCCTGTTCAACTTCCGCGAGATCCGCTACTTCGACATCAAGGGCGCCAAGACCGGCCTGGTGTCCAAGGCGATGACCGCCCCGGACGGCATCGTGCGCATTCCGCTCAACGAGTCCTCCGACCCCAAGAGCCAGATCAACGAGTATCTGGACGCCTACCACGGCGAAGGCATCCAGCACATCGCCTGCTTCACCGACGATATCTACAGCTCGGTGGAAAGGATGCGCGAGGCCGGCGTGACATTCCTGGACACGCCCGACACCTATTTCGACGTGGTGGACCTGCGCATCCCCGACCACGGCGAGGATGTCGAACGCCTGCGGCGCAACAAGATCCTGATCGATGCGGATGTGGACACCAAGCAGCGCAAGCTGCTGCAGATCTTCACCACCAACTGCATCGGCCCGATCTTCTTCGAGATCATCCAGCGCAAGGGCAACGAGGGCTTTGGCGAAGGCAACTTCCAGGCGCTGTTCGAGAGCATCGAGCGCGATCAGATGAAGCGTGGGGTGCTTTGAGGGCGGGGATTGGGGATTCGCTGTTCGGGATTCGGAATTCGGGATTTGTGGTTGGTGCGGTTAACTGGGTCGGTGCGGGTTTGAGTGGTGCAAAGTGTTGCGATGTCCAGCCTGGCTGCCCGTAACGTCGGATGTGGTTCCGGTACGGATCCAACGAAGCGGGCGGCAAGTGGTCGCAATCAAGCGCGCTCAGGCAAGGTGTTTTTCCGACAACACAAAGTAACGAAGACGCACGTCGTTAAAGCCCCTCTCCCCACGAGGAGAGGGGCTTAATCCGCCAGGCCTTAGCTCTTCTTCGGTAGGAAAGGCCTGATTCAACTCAATCCCAACCTTCTGCATCCGGGGAGGGAGGGCCAAGATCCGGACGCATGCCATGCATAACACCCCGCAGTACATGACCGGTTTCGGCAACACGTTCGCCACCGAGGCGGTGGCCGGCACCTTGCCGGTGGGGCAGAACTCGCCGCAGCGCGTGGCGCACGGGTTGTATGCCGAGCAGTTGTCCGGCACCGCGTTCACCGCGCCACGCAGCGAGAACCGGCGCAGCTGGCTGTATCGCATCCGCCCGGCGGCGGTGCATGGCGCGTTCTCGCTGATCGCGCAGACGCACTTCCACAACGACTTCGGGCGCGGCCCGGTGCCGCCGGATCAACTGCGCTGGAGCCCGTTGCCGCTGCCGTCGGCGCCAACCGACTTCGTCGATGGTCTCTACACCATGGCCGGCAACGGCGGGCCGGAAGCGATGTCCGGCGTTGCCGTGCATCTGTATGCGGCCAATGCCTCCATGCACGATCGCTTCTTCTACGATGCCGACGGCGAGCTGTTGCTGGTGCCGCAGCTGGGGCGCCTGCGCATCCACAGCGAGCTCGGGGTGCTGGAACTGGAGCCGCAGCAGATCGGGGTGATACCGCGCGGCGTGCGCTTCCGTGTCGAGCTGCCCGATGGCTACGCGCGTGGCTATGTCTGCGAAAACTTCGGCGCATTGCTGCGGCTGCCCGACCTGGGGCCGATCGGCTCCAACGGGCTGGCCAATGCGCGCGATGTCGAAACGCCGCATGCAGCCTTCGAGCAGCGCGAAGGCGCGTTCGAACTGGTGGCCAAGTTCCAGGGCCATCTGTGGCGCGCGGACATCGGCCACTCGCCGCTGGACGTGGTGGCCTGGCATGGCAACTACGCGCCGTATCGCTACGATCTGCGCCGCTTCAACACCATCGGCTCGATCAGCTTCGATCACCCGGATCCGAGCATCTTCACCGTGCTGACCTCGCCCAGCGACACGCATGGCACGGCGAACATGGATTTCGCGATCTTCCCGCCGCGCTGGCTGGTGGCGCAGCACACCTTCCGCCCGCCGTGGTTCCATCGCAATGTGGCCAGCGAGTTCATGGGGCTGGTGCACGGCGTCTACGATGCCAAGGCTGACGGCTTCGCGCCCGGTGGTGCCTCGCTGCACAACTGCATGAGCGGGCACGGCCCGGATGCGGCGACCTTCGACAAGGCCTCGCATGCCGACCTGACGCGCCCGGACGTGATCGCCGACACCATGGCCTTCATGTTCGAAACGCGCGCGGTGCTGCGCCCCACGCAGCAGGCCTTGCAGGCTGCGCATCGGCAGGGCGACTACCAGCAGTGCTGGTCCGGCTTGCGCGCAGCGTTCCAGGTGCCCAGGTCAGGTGATGCACCGTAGCTCAGGCCACCAGCCGGGGGGGCTGAGCAGGCAGTACGGCACGGCAGAGGCGTGGTTGTCGGAAACGTGCCGTCTGCAACGCAGCAGTCGCAGGCGTGCGCTCGAGCAGCCTGCACGGTACCGGCTGCGATTGTCGGATCACGCCAACTGCAAGGCATCCGTTGCCGCTGGCCGATCATGCCATCCACGCCATGTCGGTTTCAGTTGCCCGATCAGGCAGCCTGCAACGCATCCGGCAGCAGTTCGCCGATCCGTGCACGTACGCGCTCGGCATAGCTCGCCGAGGTGATCTGCGGCAACGCGCGCAGCGCCTCGGCGATGGCGGCGCTGATGGTGTCTTCGGTGCGTGCGGCGTGCAGCTGCCGGTGCAGCACCACGGCCACCGGGTTGCGTTGCAGCTGCAGGATGTCGAGCAGGTACAGCCGCGCGTTGGTGGCCGCGCGGCGACGCTGGCGTTGCAGGTCCTCCTCGCTCGGTGGTGCAGCTGGCGGCGGCACGCAATCGCCCGCAACGACGGGAGCGAGCGCAGCGGCCGGGGGCGCGAGTGGCGTTGTCGCGTCGCCTGCAGGCGTGCCGAAGGCCAGATAGCCCATCGCGCAGAGCCCTTGCACCAACGCGGCGCCGTCGCCGCCCAGCAGTGCTGCCAGGGTTGCCAGATCGCGCTGCCCGTCTGCCAGGATCAGCGCGCGTCGCTGCAGCAAGGTGAGGGGACTGCGGTGCGATTGCAGCGCGGTGAGGGCGAGCTCGGTCTTGCGTGGGGTCATGGCGGCGGTCCTGCGAGGCGCCCAGCTTGCCCGCAGCCAATGAAGCGCCGATGACATCGGCACGCTGCAGGGCGCGCTGCCGTTCTGCACGCCGCCGCGATGTGCGCCGTTGGGCTGTGGCGGACCCGTAGGGACGCCATGCATGACCACCGGATTGCCCGGTTTGATGGGCGCACTGCTGTTGCTGACCGCCTGCAACCGCGCCGGGGCGCCAGCACGGCGGTGCCGGCCGACGCGGCAGCAGGAAGCCTCAGTGCGGATGCTTGTCCGGCCCGGCGTGCTGGCTGGCGGTGTCGGCGTTCTCGCCGACATCGCCTTGGGTCTGCGGCGTGGGCAGGCCTTCCTTTTTCATGTCGCCGTGGTTGGGCACTTCCGGGCGGTCTTCCATCATCAGCGACAACGCGGCCTTGGCCATCAGATGCGCGCTGATCGGTGCGGTGATGAACAGGAACACGGTGATCAGCAGTTCGCGCGGTTGCGGGTCCACGCCGAGGAATAGGTGATAGCCCACCGATGCCAGCAGCACGCAGCCCACCCCCAGCGTGCTGGCCTTGGTCGGCGCATGCAGGCGCTTGAAGAAGTCCGACAGCTTCACCAGGCCGAACGCGCCGATCAGGATGAAGAAGGTGCCGACCAGCAACAGCGCGCTGAGCAGATATTCGGTCAGCGCGATCATTCGACGATGTCCCGACGCAGCACGAACTTGCTCAGCACCACGGTGCTGCCGAAGCCCAGCATCGCGATCACCAGCGCGGCCTCGAAGTAGATCGGCGAATCCAGGTACATGCCCAGCAGCATCAGCTCGGCGATGGCGGTGATGGACAGGGTGTCCAGTGCCAGGATGCGATCGGGCACGCTCGGCCCGCGCAGCAGGCGCCACAGCGCCATCAGCATGGCCAGGCCCACCGCATGCATGCAGATGACGATGGTCGATTCGATGAACATGTGGCCGGTCATGGAAAGATCTCCATCAGGGGCTTCTCGTAGCGGGTCTTGATCTCGGCGATCAGGGCGTCCGGGTCGTCCAGGTGCAGCACGTGCACCAGCAGATACTTGCGGTCATCCGAGAGCGCCGCCGACACCGTGCCGGGGGTGAGGGTGATCATGCTGGTCAGTGCGGCGATGCCGTGGATGTTGGCGATGTCCAGCGGCACCCAGATGAAACCGGGGTGGATGCGCGACTCCGGGCCGAGCACCTGGCCGGCCACCTTGAGGTTGGAGCGCACGATGTCGCCGGCGGCCACCAGCAACATGCGCGGCACCGAGCGCAGCGACCCGATGCGGGCGAACTCGCGGTCCAGGCGCGCCGCAAAGATCGGCACCACCCAGCCCAGCAGCAGGCCCAGCACCCATTGCTGCGGCCCGAAGCTGTCGCTGAGCAACAGCCAGAAAATGAAGACCGTCACGCTCAGCGAGGGCGAGGGCAGCAGCCGGCTGCGCAGCGGCATGCGCGTGCTCATGGCTGCCTCCGTTGCGGCGTGGTGGCGCGCACCTGTTCCACGTAGGCGCCGGGATCGCGCAGCTGCACGCCGGCCGCGTCGGTGTAGCGCATCAACGGGCCGGCACCGGCCGTCATCGCCACCAGCCCGCCCAGCAACAGCAGCGTGGCGGCGGTTTCCACCGGGCGCATGCGCGCACGCCGTTGCGGCTGCAGCGCGGGGACATCCTGCACCGCTTCGGGCACGCGCCAGAACAGGCGCACGCCGGCACGCGTCAGGCCGATCACCACCAGCAGGCTGCTGCCGAGGATGGCGACCCACACCGGCCCGACCAAGCCGGCGGGCACATGCTGCAGCAACGCGGCCTTGGCCAGGAAGCCGGACAACGGCGGCAGCCCGGCAACCGCCACCGCGGCGACCATGAACATCGCACCGGGCATCCCGCGCCGCGGCAGCGGCGCGACCACTTCCTTGCGGTCGCTGGCGCTGCCGCGGCGCCGCCGGATCAGGTCCGACACCATGAACAACGCCGCGGCCACGAAGCTGCTGTGCGGCAGGTAGTACAGCCCCGCACCCAATGCGCCGGCATCGTCCAGCGAGAAGGCGATGAACAACGTCGCCGCCGAGAACACCACCAGATACGACACCATCACCCGCAGCCGCGATGCGGCCATCACCCCGAAGGCGGCCATCAACAGCGTGGCGATGCCCAGCCACAGCAATGCGTGGCGACCGAAGCCCTGCAGCGCGCCGACACCGGCGCCGAACCACAGCGCCGACACGCGCAGCGTCGCGTACAGCCCGACCTTGGTCATGATCGCAAACAACGCCGCCACCGCCGCCGGCGCACGCGAATAGGTCTCCGGCAACCACAGGTACAGCGGCAGCAACGCGGCCTTGCTGCAGAACACCAGCAGCAACAGGCCCAGGCTGGCCTTGGCCAGCGGCACGTCCTGCGCCGGCAACGTGGCGATGCGCTGCGACAGCTCGGCCATGTTCAAGGTGCCGAACACGCCGAACAGCAGGCCCAGCGCGATCAGGAACAGGGTCGACGCACACACGTTGAACACCACGTAATGCAGGCCCACACGCATCTGCAGCCCGCGCCCGCCGCTGAGCAACAGGCCGTAGGAGGCGATCAGCATCACTTCGAAGAACACGAATAGGTTGAAGATGTCGCCGGTCAGGAACGCACCGTTCAAGCCCATCAACTGGAACTGGAACAAGGCATGGAAATGCGGCGCGCGCCGGTCCCAGCCCGCGCAGGCATGCAGCAGGCAGGCCGCGCCCAGGATCAAGGTGGTTAACAGCATCCACGCCGACAGGCGGTCGCCCATCAGCACGATGCCGATGCGCGCCGGCCAGTCGCCGAGCAGGTACACCAGCACCTGGCCGTCGGCGGCGCGCGCGAACAGGGCGATCACCGACACGGCCAGCAACACCATGCTCGTCCACGCCACCGTGCGCTGCACGCGCGGCCCATAGCGGCGATGTTCAACGAACAGCGACGCCGATGCGCCCAGCATCGGGATCAGGATCGGCAGGATCAGCAGATGATTCATCGCCGTGCCTCGCGCGTATCCACGCCGGTGGTGGCGTCTTCATGCGCATCCACATGGTCGCTGCCGTTGTCGCTGCGGCTGCGGATCGCCAGCACCAGGCTCACGGCAGTCATCGCGAAGGCGATCACGATCGCAGTCAGCACCAGCGCCTGCGGCAACGGGTCGGTGTAGTGCATCAGGTCGGCCGGCACACCCTCGCGCAGCACCGGCGCCTGGCCGCTACGCAGCCGCCCACCGGCGAAGATCAGCAGGTTGGTCGCATACGACAGGAAGGTCATGCCCAGGATCACGTCGAAGCTGCGCGCGCGCAGCAACAGGTAGATCGCCAATGCGGTCAGGACGCCGATCGCGCTTGCCACTGCCAGTTCCATCAATGCTGCTCCGCGGTGCGTGTCGAACGCTGGGTGGGGTCGATCTCGCCGCGCTGGGAGCTGCGCGTACGCGAGGGTTTGATCGTGCCCATCATCGACAGCATCAACATCGCCGCGCCGAACACCACCAGATACACGCCGATATCGAAGCCCAGCGCACTGGCCAGTTCCAGATCGCCCAGCAGCGGCAACGGAATCTCCAGATGCCCGCTGCTCAGGAACGGCATGCCGAAGACCAGCGCACCGGCGCCACTGACCAGCGCGCACAGCAGGCCGATGCCGATCAGGCGGATGTAGTCGAAGCCGAAGCGCGATTCCACCGACGCGGTGCCCTGGATCACGTACTGCATCAGCAACGGCACCGCCAGCACCAGCCCGGCGATAAAACCGCCACCGGGCGCGTTATGGCCGCGCAGGAACAGGAACAACGACACCGTCAGCGTCAGCGGGAACATGATCTGCGCCAGGTCGGCCGGCACCGGCAACTTGATCGGCGGGCCAGGCATGGTGCGCTCCGGCGCCATGCGCGAGCGCCGCAGCAGCGCGTGCACCACCAGCCCGGCGATCGCGAACACGGTGATCTCGCCGAAGGTATCGAAGCCGCGGAAATCCACCAGGATCACGTTGACCACGTTGCGCCCGTAAGCTTCCGGCAGCGCACGCTGCAGCAGCTCGCCGGCGACCGTGTGGCTGGGCTGGGTCATCAAGGTGTAGGCCAACGCAGCCAGCCCGGCGCCCCCGACCACGGCGATGCCGGCATCGCGGAGTTTGCGCAGGCGCGCAGGTTCGGGCACCGAGCGCTCGGGCAGGTAATTCATCGCCAGCAGCATCAGCACCAGCGTCACCATCTCCACCAGCAGCTGGGTCAACGCAAGGTCCGGTGCCGACAGGAACACGAAGGTCATGCTGACGGCCAGGCCGGTGCCACCCAGCACCAGCACGGCGAGCAGGCGCTGCTTGTACAGGAACAGGCTGCCCAGGGCGCAGGCGATCATCAGCAGCCAGATCGTCCAGCCCAGCAGCGGCAGCGGGGTGGGCGCCGGCCAGGCCGGCAAGGCGCCGCCCTGCAGGAACGGCACCAGCGCCACCACGACCGCGCTCAGCACCAGCAGCATCAGCATGCGCTGCAGATTACCGTTGGTGACCGCATCGGTCATGCGCACGGTACCGGCGAACAGGGCGCGCAGGTTCCAGTTGAACAGCGCCTTGCCCGGCGAGCGGTTCTGGATCGCGTACATGTCCAGCGTGCGGCGCAGCGCCATGTACAACAGGGTGCCGCCCACCATGCCGGCGATGCTCATCGCCAGCGGCCAGTTCCAGCCGTGCCACAGCGCCAGGCTGTAGTCGGGCAGGCGCTCGCCAAGGATGGCGCTGGCACCGGCGCGCAGCACCGGCGCAATGGTCCAGGCCGGCACGATGCCCACGGCCACGCAGATCAGCACCAGCACGTCCACCGGTATCCGCATCCAGCGCGGCGGCTCGTGCGGGGTGGTGTCCAGATCGCGTGGGCCCTGGCCGAAGAAGGTGTCGTGCACGAAGCGCAGGCTGTAGGCCACGCCGAGCAGGCCGGCCAGCAGGGCGGCGATGCTGGCCAATACCCGCATGGTCTGCGGCGCGTCGGTTTCCAGCGCCACGGCAAAGAACATTTCCTTGGACAGGAAGCCGTTGAGCAGCGGAACGCCGGCCATCGCCAGCGAGGCGGTAATCGCCAGCGCGCTGGTGACCGGCATCAGGCGGCGCAGATTGCCCAGCTTGCGCATGTCGCGCGTGCCGGTCTCGTGGTCGATGATGCCGGCGGCCATGAACAGCGAGGCCTTGAACACCGCGTGGTTGAGGATGTGGAACACGCCGGCCACCACCGCCATCGGCGTGGACAGGCCGAACAGCATCGTGATCAGGCCCAGATGCGAAATGGTCGAGTACGCCAGCACGCCCTTGAGGTCGTGCTGGAAGATCGCGTGCCAGGCGCCAAGCAGCAGCGTGATCGCACCGATGCTGGTGACCGTATAGAAGAACAGATCGGTGCCGGCCAGGGCAGGATGCAGGCGCGCCAGCAGGAACACGCCGGCCTTCACCATCGTGGCCGAATGCAGATATGCCGACACCGGCGTAGGCGCGGCCATCGCGTGCGGCAGCCAGAAGTGGAACGGGAACTGCGCGCTCTTGGTGAAGATGCCCAGCAGCACCAATCCCAACGCATACGGATACAGCGGGCTGGCGCGAATGAGATCGCCGGCCGCCAGTACCGCATCCAGCTCAAAGCTGCCGACGATGCCGCCGATCATCAGGATGCCGCCGAGCAGCGCCAGGCCGCCACCGGCCGTCAGCACGAAGGCCATGCGCGCACCTTCGCGCGCGTCCTTGCGGTGCGACCAGAAGCCGATCAACAGGAACGAGCTGATGCTGGTGAGCTCCCAGAACACCATCAGCAACAGCAGATTGCCCGACAACACCATGCCGAGCATCGCGCCCATGAACAGCATCAGATAGGCAAAGAAGCGCGATGCGCTGTCGCGTGCACTCAGGTAGTAAAGCGCATACAGCACCACCAGCGACCCGATGCCCAGCACCAGCAGCGCGAACATCCACGCCAGGCCATCGAGCCGCAGCGAGAACATCAGGCCGATCTGCGGCAACCACGCGTGCTGGCTGCCGACCACCTCGCCGCGCAGCACGGCCGGTGTGAGCGTTGCCAGGATGAGCAGCCCGCCCAACGGCGCGGCCGCAGCCAACCACGCAGTGATCGAACGGGAGACGCGCCAGAGCAGCGCAGTGGCGGCCGCCATCACAAATGGCAGCGCGAGCAGGATTTCCAGCGGAAAAGGCATGCAGGGAACACAAGATTCGCGAGCAGGCCAGAGAGCTTAACAAACCGTTGACTGACGCCCGCGTCAACGCCGTGGCTGCGCGCATGCGCAAATCGCCAACGCAGCAGCATCGCGCCGCTGCGTGTCACTCGCTATGCTGGGATCACCCAGACCGCATCCAAGCCCCGTGACCGCTGCCGATCCCGCTCCGTCCCCTGCCGTTTCTGCGCCGCGCGCCCTGGTGTTCGGCGGCAGCGGTCAGATCGGCGAACGCCTGCTGACGCGGCTGCTCGGCCGCGGCTGGCAGGTGACGGCATGGTCGCGCCAGCCGCGCGCGGCGCGCTCCGGGCTGATCTGGCGGCAGGGCGACCTGGCCACGCCGGCTGCCGCGGGCGAGGCCTTCGAGGTGATCTTCAGCTGCGGCCCGCTGGACCATTTCGCGCGCTGGTATGCCGAAAATCCGGTGCGCGCTCCGCGCATTGTGGCGTTCGGTTCCACCAGCCTGGAGGTCAAGGAACATTCGATCGACGCGGCCGAGCGCGATGTCGCACAGCGCCTGGCACATGCCGAACAGGCGCTGTTTTCCGCAGCCCAGGCGCGTGGTGCCACGGCGACGGTGCTGCGCCCGACGCTGGTCTATGGGGCCGGGCGCGACCGCACGCTCACCCAGATCGCCGGGCTGGCGCAGCGCACCGGCGCCTTCGTGCTGCCAGCCAACGCAACCGGGCTGCGCCAGCCGGTGCATGTGGACGATCTGGCCAGCGCCGCGCTGGCGGTGCTCACCCAGCCGGCGACACAGCAGCGCAGCTATGCCGTCGGCGGCGGCGAGGTGCTGGCCTATACGCAGATGGTGGAGCGCGTGCTGGCGGCGCTGCCGCGACCGGCGCGGCTGTATCAGGTGCCGCCCGGCCTGTTCGGCCTTGCCCTCACTGCCGCGCAGCGGCTGGGGCGCCTGCGTGGCATCAATGCGGCCGCATTGCAGCGCATGCGCGATGACCTGGTGTTCGACCTGGAGCCGGCGCGTCGCGACTTCGGCTACGCGCCACGCGCCTTTCGTCCGCTGCCCGAAGAGCTCGGCATCGGCGAGTGATACCCCACAGGTGCACCTGTGTGCCATGCAGCGCTGCGTGGCGCGCAGTCGACCACGCCTGGGGTGCAGCAATAGCGCGTCCTCAGCGTCAGCTGCGGCAGCGCCCAGTCGCATACGCCGCTTCAACGCAGGACCACGCCGGCACCGGGCGGTGCGCTGGGCGTGTCAGCCGTGTTCAGTAGCGCCAACCCAACTGACGATACAACTTGGCCAGCACCCAGATCGGCCCGATCAGCAGATAGGTCAGGTCGGTTAGAAAGCTCGGCTTGCGGCCTTCGATCCGGTGGCCGACGAACTGCGCGATCCAGGCCAGCACGAACACTGTCAGCGCCGTGGTGAACAGGCCGCTGAGCCCGAGCCTGCCTTCGATCAACCGGCACAGGCAGCCGAAGAAAAAGAAGATCCCCAGCATGCCCAGCCCCAGCGGACGCGATAGGCGGTTGTAGTACGACCAGGCTGCGAACATCGACAACGCCGCCCACACGCCGCTGCTGAACCAGGTGCCGCCGACCGGGATGCACCACAGCAGGCCCACCACCGACCACAGGATCGCCGGCACCGCCAGCACATGGATCTGCTGATTGGTCGCGTTGCGATGGTCGTCGGAATAACTGGCGAAATAGCGGTCGATCGGTCGCGCGGTCTTGGTGCGTTCGGTCATGTTCCCTCCCAGGAATGACCCAAGCATACGCGCGCGGATGGCACAGTGGCAGACGCGCCCCTGCCACGCGTAGCGCGCGTGGCAGGGGCGGCATCCATCAGTTGACCGACACGGCGCTCCACGCTGCGGCAACCGCGCGGTACTGCGTGGAGCTGCTGCCGTACAGATCGGTGGCCGCGCTCAACGTCGCCCGGCGTGCGGCCGCATAGTTGGTCGAGGAGGTCATGTACACCGTCAATGCGCGGTACCAGATGCGGCTGGCCGCCGCCCGGCCGATCGCCGTCAGTGCCGTGTTGCCGTTGCAGACCAACCCGGCCGGCGTCACGTTCCAGCTGGTGCCCGACCCGAAGCCGCTCGGCACCACTGCGCCTTCGGCCAGCAGATAGTAGAAATGGTTGGCCACGCCCGAGCTGTAATGCACGTTGAGCGAACCCAGGCTGCTGCTGTAGCAATCGGGCGAGTCGCCATCCAGGCTGGGCTTGAACATGTAGCGCAGCGCCAGCGTCCCGCTGCTGTTGCCGGGGATGATCTTCTCGCCGATCAGGTAATTGCCCGGCTGCGCGCTGTTGTTGGCGGAATACTCCACCATCGCGCCCATGATGTCGGAGGTGGCTTCGTTCAAGCCGCCCGACTCGCCCGAATACACCAGTCGCGCGGTGCGGCTGGTCACGCCGTGGGTCATCTCGTGGCCGGCCACATCCACCGACACCAACGGCGTGAACGTGCTGCCGTCGCCATCGCCGAAGGTCATGCAGAAGCAGCTGTCCTGCCAGAACGCGTTGTTGTAGCGGCTGCCGTAATGCACCCGGCTGCGTGCACCGGCTCCATCGTTGGCGATGCCGCTGCGCGCATGGGCGGTGCGGAAATAGTCCCAGGTCAATGCGACGCCGTAATGCGCATCCACCGCCGCGGTCACCGTATCGCTATTGGCGCCGCTGCCCCAGGTGTTGTCGGCATCGGTGACCAGCGTGCCGTTGCCGGAGGTGCTGTTGCGCATGTTGTAGGTGGCGCCGCTGCCGCGGCTCAGATCGGTCAACTCATACCCGCTGCTGCAACGCGTCGTTGCCAATGCCACGCTGCCCGCATACAGCGAACGTCCGGTGCCGGCCGCACTGGTGCCGCCCGCGCAGGCGGTATGCACCGTGTCCCAGGACTCGAGAATGCGTTGACTGACTGCATCGACGATGTAATGCATTTCGGTCGGCGTCTGGTCGGGCTTGATGCCGCTGTAGATCACTTCATAAACCAGACGCGGTGCCCCCTGGCGCGCATACAAGGCCAGGCTTGCGCGCGGCGCTGCATCGGGTGCCAGATCGAACTGCGCACCGGCCGCACGCACAGCCGTGTCCGCATCGATGCCCGGCACGATGCTCGGGCGCACGCTGGTGTCCATGCTCTGGCTCAACTGACGCATCACTCCGCGTCGCGAATGCACCACCACATCGCCGCCGATGACCGGCAGGCCCTGGTAGGTACGATCGAAACGCACATGCTCGCTGCCGTCGGCATCGACAATGCTATCGCGCGCGACAAACGCATCGGCCGTTGCACGGTTGGCCAGCGCCGCAGCGTGATTGCCCAACAAGGTTTGCGCGCGCGACACCGCGGCATCCGCGGAAAGATCCGCGGCAGTGGCGACAGCAGACAACGATAGCGCGCAGCAGATCGCCGCGCCCAGGACATGAACTTGCATGACGACTCTCTCCCCGAAAACGTGCAATGCAAAGATCGGCGGCGACACGCATCACGGCCGATCGCGACTGGCAACAGGTGCCTGCAGATAAACTTGCACAGTCCATGACAGCGCAGTAGGAAAAGTTGCAGCTGTGTTGCGTTCTGTGCGCCGCGCCACTTTGCGATGTGGAGGGCATCGCAGAGCGCCCGACGTGGCGCTGCGTGTGGGACGTCGTCAGCGCTGCAGGCCGTGTCTAACCGACGTCTGGAAGGTGTGTCGATCTCCGGTGGCAGGCAATCGGCCAACGGCGAAGGCAACGCGCTGATGCGTGTGTGCCGAGGTACGGTTGCCGCATCGCTCTCGGCGGCAATGCGAGAGCAGGACACGCACAAAAAAACCGGCCAGAGACCTGGCCGGTTTTTTTGTGCTGCACCGTTGAGCCCTCAGCGGCCGCCGATCGCGACCCTCTGCTGCTCGTCCTGAGCGCGCTGCTGCGAAGCCTGGCCAGCCAGCAATTGCGCACTGGTCTGCTCCAGCGTGGGGGCAGGCTGGTTCAGATCCACCGCCGCACGGAAGCCCGGCGTGGTGCCCATGACGAACGCCTTGCCATCCTGCACGGTGACGTTCTGCAGCTTGTCTGCCGAATCGATCCCGTTCTGCTTGGCCTGCAGCGTGACGTGGGCCGCCGTCTCGTTGGAGATCATGCTGGGCAGCCTGCTGCGGATCGCGGTGTGCAAGGCATGGTCCGGGTGCGATGCATCGTCGAGCGACGGGCCCTTGGGCGCAGCGACAGGCGTCTGCGCTGCCTGTGCCTGTGCCGGTTGTGCGGACAACGCGGCCTGCGTGTTGCGCCCCACCACGCCATCGGGCTGCAGTCCGTGCTGCTTCTGGAACGCAATCACCGCCTCCCGCGTGTTGTCGCCAAAGCGACCATCCTCGGCAAGCCGGTTGCCCTGCGCATCGCGCACGCCGAGACGGTTGAGGTCCTGCTGCAGGGACTGGACCTCATCTCCCCGTCCGCCATGCTTCAACGGCTGGGGTGCGGTGTTGTTTGACGTCGGATGGAGTGGCGACACGTTCGTGGACGATTGTGTACGTACCTCACTCGGTTCGACCGCGCCATGTAGCGGAGCACGTACCTGAAATTCGGGCTTAGGTGTGAGCGCGCCGACGATATGCGTCCCACGGCCATCCCAATATCCGCCTGGAGTAATCGTTACCTCCGCCGGTCCAGTGCTACCTTGGGAACCGATGAACTGGATATTCCCCTTGGAATCGTAACCCTTGAATATCCCGACATGCTGTCCCTGCGGAGACGAAAACATCAGTATGTCGCCTTGATGCAGCGATCCATTTGGCTTGCGCGCTTCCGCAGCCGAGGTGACATCAAAGTGCTCGCGTGCATACGAGGTGGTATTCGTGCCGTTGAACAACTTCGCGGTAGTGAAGCCAGCAGCATTTTCGCCAGGCACATCGTACCCGGCGTTCTTAAGCCCCCTCCATACGAAAGCAGAGCAGTCCACTCCAAGGCGTCCATCGCCATCCGCATCACGCTCCAGCCGGCTGCTGTCTCGGCCTGGGCGCGGATGATCCGGTCGGCCGTACTCGTATCGCCGGCCTTCGCCAAGAAAATGTTGGTACGCTTCGTTGTAAACAGCAGCGCCACCAGCTGCTCTCGCCGTATGAGTAGCGGCTGGTACGGTCACGGCGGACGCATTCGATGACGGTGTTTGCGTTTGCGCCTGCACAGATGGTGCGGATTGCACATGAGTAGGTTGCTGGGTGATCGTTACTTCGCCAGCCCGCCAGCCTTCGAAACGACGGATGCCATCTGCGAGTACCTCGCGCTCGCGCTCACTCATCTGTCCGACGGTTTTCTCACGCAGGTCCACGCCTTGCCGGTCGCCCTCCGCAAAGATCGCCGCTGCCTGCTCCTTGTGATGGGTTTGGCCACTATAGTCCGCGGTCGAATAGCTGGGCAGCATCTGCTCGACGGTCTTCTCGCCAAAGCGACGCTCTAGTAACTGTATCTTGGCTGCGCGTCCGGCTTCGTAGTTCTCGAATACGGCATTGCCCCACTGGTCTAGGCCAACGATGCCTTTGTAACGGTCTTGCGCCGCGTCGAGCGCTTGCTCGCGGGTGCGTGGGTTATGAACTGTCTTATCGGCGCTGCCGGAAAATTCGAACTTGAGATTGCCGGGGTTGTTATTACGCCACGACACGGTGCCGCCGGAACGCATGACGACACTGCCGTCGTCCATTTCCAGCGTACGCGTCGTGCCGACACTGCTGACTACACGTGTGATTTTTGGATCCGACATGAGCTATTCCTTTGCTAAGTGGTTGGTCGCACCTGATTGGTTCTACTCAGGCTTACAATCCGTTTGAAAACACATCGAGTGCATCGGCACTTACCCACCCTTGTGCACAATCGCCAGCATACTGACCTGATTTGGTGGCATGGCAGGCGTCACCTGCGGAGGGCTTTAAGCGTTTGATCGGCCGGTCGCCATACTTCTCGCACAACGCATTGTTCTTGCACTTCGCAACACTGGTCGTGGGGATTGCCACAACATAATAATAAAGAGGATTCTGGCCGGTGCGACCAATGCCTTGTATGCAGACAAGTTGGCCTTCGGCCAAGTTGGCGTTAGCTACCGCGTTACTTCCAGTTGTGGGTACGGCACTGAGTGCATCCACTCCCCGTGCCTGCGCTACGCCAGCGAAAAATCCGTCATCGCCACACGCAGGCAAGAGCTCCACGTCGTAAAAGTCGCCTGTATTCACATTGCCAGCCGTGCAGTTTTTTGCGGTTTCTACGTCGCTACATTCCACGCCGCTTGCATGAATCAATGCTGCGAATTTGCCGCTGGCGGGAGCCTGTGCAGGAGCTGGCACTTCCGTGGGTGCTTTCGATGCTGTTGACGTGGCTGGCGCCGCCGACTCGCCGGCAGTGCACGCGCTTAGTGTCATCAACAGCCCCGGCAGCATCAAGCTGCGTAAAATGGGGAAATTACAGAGAAGAGAACTTGACGGAGCCATTGCGACCTCGTTGGACGGTAGGCGCGCCGTAGCGGCGTGCCTCTTAAAGGTGGGTTATACGCCTATGTGTCACTGACGACTAAAATTTCACGCGCAGCTGCCACGTTAGCGGAAATGGCCTGCCGAGTTCGGTAGCGGCGTGAGTATGTGGCCGTTTGGGTCACGATCGCGTTAGTACAATTAGAGCCCCGGTAATCGGGGCTCCAAAACTCAATCAACCGAAATACCCGCCAACCGCTGCAATGCCTCGGCATATTTCGCGCGCGTGCGTTCGATCACGTCTGCCGGCAGGCTGGGGCCGGGGGCGGTCTTGCCCCAGTCCAGGGTTTCCAGGTAATCGCGCACGAACTGCTTGTCGTAGCTGGGCGGGCTGGTGCCGAGTTCGTACTGGTCGGCGGGCCAGTAACGCGACGAGTCCGGGGTCAGCATCTCGTCCATGATGTACAGGCGGCCATCGGCATCGGTGCCGAATTCGAACTTGGTATCGGCCAGCAGGATGCCGCGTTCGGCGGCGAAATCGGCGGCGAAACGATAGATGCGCAAGGTGGCATCGCGGACGCGTTCGGCAAGCTCGGCGCCGACGGTCATGACCATCGCGTCGAAGTCGATGTTTTCGTCATGGTCGCCGACCGCGGCCTTGGTC
The DNA here is from genome assembly GCF_903989455.1 of Xanthomonas euroxanthea. Classification (NCBI taxonomy): domain Bacteria; kingdom Pseudomonadati; phylum Pseudomonadota; class Gammaproteobacteria; order Lysobacterales; family Lysobacteraceae; genus Xanthomonas; species Xanthomonas euroxanthea. Next base: position 540,195 of record NZ_LR861803.1, read on the forward strand.
GACGGGGTAAAGATCGGCTCGGGCAGTTTCTCGGCCTGGCGCAGGCCGTCGGGCAGTTCGATGCCGCTGATCTTGCCGGTGCGCTGGTAATCCTTCCAGCCGCTGCCGATCAGATAGCCGCGTGCGATCGCTTCCACCGGCACCGGCTTGAGCTTGCGCGTGACGACCGCGCGCCTGGCATACAGCGCCGGGTCCACACCTTCGGGCAGCACCTGCTCCACGGTGATGTCGACCAGGTGGTTGGGCATCAGGTGCTCGGTCTTGTGGAACCAGAAGTTGGACACCTGGCACAGCATCTCGCCCTTGCCGGGGATCGGGTCGGGCAGCACCACGTCGAACGCGGACAGGCGGTCGGTCGCCACCATCAACAGATAATCGCCCGGGGGCGCATCGGCGGGCAGGCGCTCGCGGGGAATGTCGAAGACATCGCGGACCTTGCCACGGTGACGCAACGGCAGGCCGGGCAGATCGGATTGCAACAGCGTGGTCGACACAGGCACTCCTAAGGACGTCGCAATGACGCTGTCCCCGGGACCCGGCGGGCCCGCGGGTGGGCAGCGGGCCGCGTAGTGTACGGCGCTTCGGTGCGCGCCGCTGTATTTATTGGAGCCCGCCTGCGGGCCGGCGTGCAGGCCGCGTCAGCCAGGCCGGGCGGGCGTTCGGGTAAGATCGCCAGCCCGCCTTCCCGCCCCCCGATCGCCCATGTCCTGGTATGGAAAACTGCTCGGCGCACTGGCCGGCGCCCTGCTGTTCCGTGGCGCGCCGGTGGTCGGGCTGATGATCGGCCTGGCCATCGGGCATGCGGTGGACGCCGGCTGGTTCAAGCGCCGCGTCGAAAACCCGTACGAGGCGCTGGGGCTGGAGCCGGACGCCACCACTGCCGAGATCGACCTGGCCTATCGCCGGCTGATGTCGCGCTACCACCCGGACAAGGTGGCCAACGCCGAGCCGGAAGCACGCCGCCAGGCCGAGCGGAAAGCCAGCCAGATCAATGCGGCCTACGACCGGATCCAGCGCCTGCGCAAACGCTGATCCAGCCGCCGCGTTCCGGCATCGGCATTGGCGCCACCATCAAGCACGCCCGACCCCTTGCAGGTCGGGCGTGGTCACGCAAGCTGCAGAACTCAGAAGCGGTAGGTCGCCGTCAGGCGCACCGCATTCGACGAGAAGTCCGTATCGCTGCGGCGCAGATCGGTACCGGCCGGGTTGACGCGCAGGAACGGGTTGGTGGCCGGCGCGGTGCCCGGGCCGACACGCACGCGGGTGTCTTCGTCCTGCAGGCGGGTGAACAGGTACTCCACGCCGACCGAGACGTTGTCGCTCAAGCGGCGCTGCAGGCCCAGGCCGGCCTGGTAGCCGTCGGCGCTGTCGCCGCCGCTGCTGGTGAAGCTGTTGGCGGTGTTGCTGCTGGAGAAGCTGTGGTCGAACTCGCCGCGTGCCACGCCGGCGGTGACATAGGCCAGATAGTCACCCTGCGCGCCGAAGGCATAGCCGATACGGCCGCGCAGGGCGGCGGTGCGGTTGAGCTGGCGGGTGAAGGTGTAGAACGCCGGGGTGGTGCTGAAGGCGCTGACGCTGTCGCGCAGGTCGTTGCGGGTGTATTCGGCGACCACGCCGTAGACCCAGTTGCCGGCCTGCCAGTCGTAGCCCAGCCGCGCGCCGTATTCGGCGCCGCCCTTGTCCTTGCTGCAGCCGCTGGCCGGGGTGCGCCCGGCCGCCGCGCCGCCGCAGAATCCGGGCGAGAAGGCATCGGCGCCGGTCGGGGTGCTGACCTGGTCGCCATCGCGGCCGTCCAGGTTGGTGTCGAAGCCGAAGCGGCCGCCGGAAACGCCGCTGACGTCGGCACCGCCGACATTGGCGCCGATCGAGAAACCTGACCAGTCGGCCGGGCCGGTCTGTGCCCAGGCGGATGGGGCCAGGGCCATCAAAACAAGCGCAGCGGAGGCGAGCGGGGTGGTCTTCATGCGGTGTCCTTGGCGAAAGGGCGCGGTGCGCCGGTCAGGTGCATACGCAGGCGGGGCCGGCGCGGATGCACTGGCGTTGCGTGCCTGCGACAATGCGTGTCCCGTTCCTTGACGAGCTGCCCATGCAACCGACGGCGATTGCCCCGTCCATCCTGTCCGCCGATTTCGCCCGCCTGGGCGAGGAAGTGAGCAACGTCCTGAAGGCCGGCGCCGATTGGGTGCACTTCGACGTGATGGACAACCACTACGTGCCCAACCTCACCATCGGCCCGATGGTGTGCCAGGCGCTGCGCAAGCACGGCATCGTCGCGCCGATCGACGTGCACCTGATGGTCGAGCCGGTGGATCGCATCGTGCCGGACTTCGCCGAGGCCGGCGCCACCACCATCAGCTTCCATCCCGAAGCCAGCCGCCACGTGCACCGCACGATCCAGCTGATCAAGTCGCACGGCTGCCAGGCCGGCCTGGTGCTCAACCCGGCCACCCCGGTGGACATCCTGGACTGGGTGCTGCCCGAGCTGGATCTGGTGCTGGTGATGTCGGTCAACCCCGGCTTCGGCGGGCAGGCCTTCATTCCCTCGGCGTTGGATAAATTGCGCGCCATCCGCAAGAAGATCGACGCGCTGGGCAAGCCGATCCGGCTGGAGATCGACGGGGGGGTCAAGGCCGACAACATCGGCGCGATCGCTGCGGCCGGTGCCGACACCTTCGTCGCCGGCTCGGCCATCTTCAACGCGCCCGACTATGCGCAGGTAATCGCGCAGATGCGCGCAGCGGTGGACGCGGTGCGATGAGCGCGCCCACGCTGCAGATCCGCGCTGCCACGCCGAACGATGCGCAGCTGCTGCACGAGCTGATCACCGCACTGGCGGTGTACGAGCGCGAGCCCGATGCGGTCAAGGCCAGCCCGGAGGACCTGCGCACCAGCCTGTTCGGCGACGGGGCCACCGCGCATGCACTGATCTGCGAGCAGGATGGCCAGGCGCTGGGATTTGCGGTGTATTTCTTCAACTACTCGACCTGGCTCGGCCGCAACGGTCTGTATCTGGAAGACCTGTTCGTGCGTCCGCAGGCGCGCGGGCAGGGCGCCGGCCTGGCCTTGTTGCGGCATCTGGCCCGGTTGGCCGTGCAGCGTGGCTGCGGGCGTTTCGAATGGTCGGTGCTGGACTGGAACCAGCCGGCCATCGACTTCTACCAGGCGGCCGGTGCGCGCCCGATGGACGGCTGGACCGTCTACCGGCTCGACGGCGAGCGCCTGGCCGCCTTCGCCGCCGGTACCTGAGCGCGGCCTGCCGCGCCGCCGTGGCACGCAAGAAGAAGGCCGCCCCCACCGGAGCGGCCTTCAGGAAAATTGGAGGCTGATCCTGCCTCCGCCCGTCGTCCCTGCTATGGCCTTCCACTCTCCGGGTCATCGGTGACATGCCGATGACAGCCCGGCGACGCTGCGTATTCACGAGGCACGCAGCGGGCCGCTGCTAGCCTGCGGCCACCACCCTCACAGCATTGGCAGCGTGCATGGCCGCGTCCCACTGGCGTCTGATCCTCAATGGCAAGTCCACCGACAACCTGGACCTGCGTGAGGCGGTGGGAACGCTGCGCGAGCGCGGCATCCAGCTCGAGGTGCGGGTCACCTGGGAAGACGGCGATGCCGAGCGCTATGTCGGCGAAGCGGTTGCCGACGGCGCCCACACCGTGATCGCGGCCGGGGGCGACGGTACCTTGAGCGAAGTGGCCGCCGCGCTGGCGCATCACACGGCTGACGCCGCCACGCTGCCGTCGCTGGGCCTGGTGCCGCTGGGGACCGCCAACGACTTCGCCACTGCCGCCAATCTGCCGATCGAGCCGCTCGCCGCGTTGACGCTGATCGCCGAGCGTGCGGCCGAGCCGATCGACCTGCTGCGCATCGACGCCGAGCACGGCCCGCACTGGTGCGCCAACGTCGCCAGCGGCGGGTTCGGCACCCAGGTCACCGTCGAAACCGACGAAGGCCTGAAGAAGATGCTGGGCGGCCTGGCGTATCTGATCACCGGCATGTCGCGGCTGGGCCGGATCGACCCGATCAGCGCCCGCTTCAGCGGCCCGGACTTCAGTTGGGAAGGCGAGTTCATTGCACTTGGCCTGGGCAACGGCCGCCAGGCCGGCGGCGGCCAGGCGCTGTGTCCGGAGGCCCTGATCGACGACGGCCTGCTCGACGTCACCATCGTGCCTGCGCTCAACGGCGAAGTGGCTGCCACCCTCGGTACCCTGGTCACTGGCGGCAAACAGGCCGCGCTGGAGCGCGTGGCCGTGCGCGCGCGGCTGCCGTGGCTGGAGATCGTCTCGCATCAGCCGCTGACCTTGAACCTGGATGGCGAACCGGAGACCTCGCTGCATTTCCGCATCGAATGCGTGCCGGCGCGGTTGCGGATGCATTTGCCGGTGGAGTGCCCGTTGCGGAGCGTTTGAGCGCTGGGAATCGGGAATCGGGATTGGGGAATCGGAAGAGCGATAGAGCGGGTGTTGCGGCGTGTTGGTGTCACGGGCTGTAAGACACCCAGGCCGGACTGACGCAGCTTCGCGATTTGCGCGGCTTTGGTCTCGCGCCTGCTGCCCTTGCGCGGCAGTTGCGCTACAGTAGCGGCGTGTCCCGCCTGACGACTCCACGCTCCTTCTCTTCCGCTCGCCGCTGGTGGCGATGGTGGCCCGTTGCCGTCGTCCGCCCCGCCACAGAGTCCCGGAAGGAAAGTCGTCTTGATCACTGCAGAGCAGTTCCAGCGCCAGGCCGCTGAAGGTCACACCCGTATCCCCGTTGTCCGGCAAGTGCTGTCCGACCTGGACACGCCGCTGTCGGTCTATCTGAAGCTCGCCGACGGCGCCTACACCTACCTGTTCGAATCGGTCGAAGGTGGCGAACGCTTCGGGCGCTATTCCATCATCGGCCTGCCGGCGCGGCGCGTGTACAGCTTCCGCGGGCACACGCTGGAAATCAGCGAGCACGGCGAAGTGCTGGAAACCCGCGAGGTCGCCGACCCGCTGGCCGAAGTCGACGCCTTGCGCGCCGAGCACTCGGTGCCGCAGCTCGACGGCCTGCCCGGTTTCACCGGTGGCCTGGTCGGCTGGTTCGGTTTCGAGTGCATCCAGTACATCGAGCCGCGCCTGGGCACGGGCGACAAACCCGATGAGCTGGGCACGCCGGACATCCTGCTGATGCTGTCCGAAGAGCTGGCGGTGTTCGACAACCTCAAGGGCCGGCTGTACCTGATCGTGCACGCCGACCCGCGCCAACCGCAGGCCTATGTGCGCGCCAACCGACGCCTGGACGAACTGGCGCACCGCCTGCGTCAGGGCGGCGCGGGGTATCCGCAGGCGCAGATTTCCGATGCGATCGACGAGTCGGATTTCCGCTCCTCGTTTACCCGCGAGGAATACCACGCGGTGGTGCGCAAGGCGCAGGAATACGTGCGTGCCGGCGACATCTTCCAGGTGGTGCCGTCGCAACGCTTGCGCGTGCCGTTCCGCGCGCGTCCGGTGGATGTGTATCGCGCGCTGCGTGCGCTCAATCCATCGCCGTACATGTATTTTCTCGATGTCGGCGGTACGCAGGTGGTTGGCTCCTCGCCGGAAATCCTGGCGCGCCTGCGCGATGGCGTGGTCACCGTGCGTCCGATCGCCGGTACCCGCCCACGCGGCGCAACACCGGAGCTGGACAAGGCGCTGGAAGAAGAGTTGCTGGCCGACCCGAAAGAGCGCGCCGAGCACGTGATGCTGATCGACCTGGGTCGTAACGATGTCGGCCGCGTGGCCGAACCGGGCACGGTCAAGGTGGGCGAGCAGTTCGTGATCGAGCGCTATAGCCACGTGATGCATATCGTCAGCGAGGTCACCGGCACGCTCAAGGCCGGCCTGAATTACAGCGACGTGCTGCGCGCCACCTTCCCGGCCGGCACCGTCAGCGGCGCGCCGAAGATTCGCGCGCTGGAGATCATCCGCGAGCTGGAGCCGGTCAAGCGCAACGTCTATTCCGGTGCAGTCGGCTATATCGGCTGGCATGGCGATGCCGACACCGCCATTGCGATCCGCACCGCCGTGATCCAGGACGGGTATCTGTACGTGCAGGCCGGCGGCGGCGTGGTCTACGACTCCGACCCGGACCTGGAATGGCAGGAGACCATGAACAAGGGGCGTGCGCTGTTCCGTGCGGTCGCGCAGGCGGCCAAGGGGTTGTGATGGACGGGCAGGGCAACGCGATGCGCATCAGCTTCCGCAACGACTACAGCGAGGGCGCGCATCCGCGCCTGCTGCAGGCCCTGGCACAGGCCAGCGCCGAACAGAACGCCGGCTATGGTACCGATCGCCATACTGCGCGTGCGGCTGCATTGATTCGCAATGCAGTCGCGCAGGCACAGGCCGACGTGCATCTGCTGGTCGGCGGCACCCAGACCAACCTGACGGCGATCGCGGCGTTCCTGCGCCCGCATCAGGCGGTGATCGCGGTGGAGGCCGGGCACATCGCCACGCACGAAACCGGCGCCATCGAAGCCACCGGCCACAAGGTGCTGGCCGTGCCCGCGTTGCACGACAAGCTGACCCCGGCGCTGATCCAGCCGTTGCTGGACGTGCACGGCAACGAGCACATGGTGCAACCACGTCTGGTCTACATTTCCAACAGCACCGAGAGCGGCACCATCTACACGCGTGCCGAACTCCAGGCGCTGTCGCGTTTCTGCCGCGCACACGACCTGCTGCTGTACCTGGATGGCGCACGCCTGGGCGCCGCGCTGACAGCGGATGGCAACGATCTGGATCTACCGACGATCGCCACGCTGACCGATGCGTTCTACATCGGCGGCACCAAGAACGGCGCCTTGCTCGGCGAAGCGCTGGTCATCGTCACTCCCGCATTGCAGGCGGACTTCCGCTATCTGATCAAGCAACGCGGCGCGCTGCTGGCCAAGGGCATGCTGCTGGGGTCGCAGTTCGCCACCTTGTTCGAAGACGGCCTGTTCCTCGCGCTGGCCGCGCATGCCAATGCCATGGCGCAGCGCTTGCGCGCCGGCTTGCTGGCCGCTGGCGTGCAGTTCACCAGCGACTCGCCGACCAACCAGCAGTTCATCGTCGTCAGCACAGCGCAGGCCGAACAGCTCGCCCGGCGCTACGATTTCGAACGCTGGGAAACCCGCAGCGATGGCCGCCTGGTCATTCGCTTCGTGACCTCATGGGCCACCACGCCGGCGGCGGTCGATCGGCTGTGTGCGGACGTGGCGGCGCTTCTGCAGGACCCCACGCTTTAGGGGCATCACTCGCCATCAAGGAAGACGACAATGAACAGATACGCCGGCTGGATGCTCGCCACCGCCCTCGTGCTACCTGCCGTGGGCGCAGCGCAGATCAATACGCTGCCCTCGCAGCCGCACTTGCTGGTGAAGGGGCAGGCCTATCGGACCGTGGATCCGGACCGGTTCATCGTCGATCTGAAGGTCAGCAACACCAATTTGCAGCCCGACCTGGCACGCACGTTCGTCGAAGAGCGCGCCCGTGTGGTCCTGGATGGGTTGCAGCGCAACCGCGTGCTCAAGGACTCGCTGTATGCCTCTGCGTTGTCGATTGCGCCGCAATCGCGTTACGAGGCGGGTAAATCGGTCTTCGAAGGCACCCGCGTGGAGCGCAAGATCCGCGGCACCTTTACGTCCTTGAAGGATGTGCGTGCCTTTCTCGGCGGCTTGGAGGCCAATGAGCATGTCCAGGTGCTGTCGATGCAGACCGCCTACGCCGATGCCGCTGCCTTGCGTGCAGACCTCAAGCGCGAAGCCGCCACGCAGTCGCGCGAATCGGCCCAAGGACTGGCCGCTGCTTACGGCGTGCGGCTCGGCGGGATCTACAGCATCTCCGATGTCGCCCCCAATTTTGCCTATGGTGTCGAGGCAGGCACCTGGTCGGCCCCCGCAGCGCCAAAGCCAGGCTCGGTGGTGTCGCCGCCTTCGCCACCGGCCCCACCGCCGCCGCCTGCGCCAAGCGCCGGAGCCCAGGGCATCGGCGAAAGCCTGCTGACCGGCACCATTACCTACACCGAAAACATCTATGCGGTGTTCCTGATCGCGCAGTGAGGCAGGACTGCAGCAGATGGATGTCTGGGCGAGGCTCCTGATGAACCTTGGCACCAGTCCGTGCGTTGCCGTGCAGGCCGACGATCCTTGTTCGTGCAACGCGATGGATTTGACGATGCCCGGTGCCCCGAAGGACGCGCCGCAAATGCGAACGTGGGATCTGCGCCCGGGCTTGCCGCTCCTGTAGCGTTGGCTGACGCCGCCGAGCCCCATCCTTATGTCCGTATGCACCACTCGACGCCAGCTGCTGCGTGGCGCGGGCACACTTGCCTTGCTCGCGCGCATTCCCGCCGGCTGGGCATTGCCGGCCGGTCCGGCACGGCCGCCCGGCTTCATCGATGCATTGATCGCACGCATGAGCGTGGAGGAAAAAGCGGGCCAGCTCAGCCTGTTCAGTTCGGCGCAGCAGGACGGCAAGGCGATCGTCGCCAATCCACTCACGCGCACTGCCGACGGGAGCGCGCAACTGGCTGCCGCCCGCGCCGGACGGCTGACCGGAGTGTTCAACGGTTCCAACGTACGCTGGCATCAGCAACTGCAGCAGGCCGCGCTGCAGAGCCGGTTGCGGATTCCGCTGTTGTTCGCCGCCGATGTGATCCACGGCTACACCACCGTGTTCCCGGTGCCGTTGGCCGAAGCAGCCAGCTTCGAGCCGGCGCTGGCACAGCGCACTGCGCGTGCCGCGGCGAGGGAGGCCAGTGCGGTCGGTCTGGACTGGACCTTCGCGCCCATGGTGGATATCGCCCGCGATGCACGTTGGGGCCGTGGCGTGGAAGGCGCCGGCGAAGACGTGCTGTTGGCACGGCTGTTTGCGCAGGCACGGGTACGCGGCTTTCAGGGCGATGCGGGGCTGGCCCATCCCGAGGCGATGGCTGCCTGCCCCAAACACTTCGCCGCCTATGGTGCGGCCGAGGGTGGGCTGGATTACAACCGCGTGGATGTGTCCGAACGGACCCTGCGCGAGGTGTATTTCCCGCCGTTCCAGGCAGCGTTTGCCGCCGGCGCGGTCACGACCATGGCCGCCTTCAACGAACTGTCGGGCATTCCGGCCACGGCCAATGCGTGGCTGCTGGATACGACGTTGCGCCAGGAATGGGGCTATCCCGGCCTGGTGGTGTCCGACTTCCAGGCCGACCAGGAACTGATTGCGCACGGCGTTGCGGTCGATGGGCGTGACGCGGCAAGGCTGGCCTTCCTGGCCGGGGTGGATATCAGCATGGAAAGCGGCCTGTATCTGCAGCACCTGCCGGCCCTGGTTGCCACAGGTGATGTGCCGATGGCACGGCTGGATGCGTCGGTAAGACGCGTGCTGGCGTTCAAGGCGGCGCTGGGGCTGTTCGACGACCCGTTCCGGCGCATCCGGCCCGCACGGGCGCAGTCATCGCAGCGCACCACCGACACCTTGGCACTGGCCCGCGAAGCCGCCTGCAAATCGGTGGTATTGCTGAAGAACGATGGCGAGCTGCTGCCATTGCGCCGCAGCGGGCAGCGCATTGCCTTGATCGGGCCGATGGCGCGCGACTGGGTCAACCACGCCGGGCCATGGAGCCTGTTCGACGAGGAGGACAGGCGCAACACGCTGGCCGCCGCACTGGCGAATGCGCTGCAGGATCCGCAGTTACTGCAGGTGGTGGACGGCTGCGACTTTGACCAGGCACTGCCGGGCGGCGTGCAGGCCGCGGTGGCGGCCGCCAGCGGTGCCGATGTCGCGCTGCTGGCGATCGGCGAACCATTGAGCTACTCGGGCGAAGCGCAATCGCGCAGTGAGATCTGCATCCCCGAGCCGCAGCGACAGTTGCTGGCGGCAGTCGTCGCCACCGGCACGCCTGTCGTGGTCCTGCTGAGCACCGGTCGCGCGCTTGCGCTGGAGGGGCCGGTGCTTGGCTGCGCGGCGATCCTGGTGACCTGGTTTCTGGGCTCTGCCGCCGGCGTTGCACTGGCCGACATCCTGCTTGGTGCACAGGCACCGTCCGGCCGTTTGCCGGTGAGTTTCCCGCATGCGCTCGGGCAGGTGCCGTACACCTATGCCCACCCACCCACCGGCCGTCCCACTCCGCAGCCGGACGACCTGGAGCCTTACACCACGCATTACCGGACGGCGCCAAATGCGGCGCTGTTTCCGTTTGGCCACGGGCTCACCTATGGGCGCATCGCCTATGCCGAGCTGAGCTTGAGCGATGCGCGCCTGCCAGCCGACGGCAGCCTGCGCATCAGCGCACGCATCTACAACCACGGCACGCGCGATGCGGACGAAGTGGTGCAACTGTATGTCCGCGACCGCAGCGCCAGCGTCACCCGGCCGGTGCGCGAGCTGAAGGATTTCCGCAAGCTCACGGTGCCTGCAGGCGGCAGTGCGCCGGTGGAGTTCGTGCTGCGGCGTGCGGACCTGTTGTTCATCGGCCAGGCGTTGAAACCGACGGTGGAGCCGGGGGGGTTCGATGTGTGGGTGGCGCCATCGGCCGAAGCTGCAGGCGTGACGGCGAGCTTCGAATTGGTGGAGTGAACCGGCGTGCGGTATTGCCTGCGCACCCAGGCAGACGTGGTTGAGAATCGCGGGCGGGGATATCTGCCGGAGCATGATGTCGCCGGGCCACGTTCCACGTTGGCGCAGGAGGATCCCTAACGAATGATGGCGCCGGAATCGGGTGCAGGGTGGTGAAGGCGGCCGCAGGCACCGGAGACAGCGCCATCGCCGCCTGCAGCTGCCTGCCGGTGCGTCCCCGCTCAGCTCAGCCAGCTGCTGCAGGTGCTGGTGGTCTTGCCGTCGCAGCTGGCCTGCATCTTCTGCTGCAGGCGCGCCAGCACCGCGCCGCCTTCCTGGCGATGCTGCCTGCTCCAGGTCTTGAGCGCGCTGCCCAGCGCCTGGATGCCCTGCCGGTTACGCCGACCGTAGCGATCCGGTTGGCCTGCCACTTCCGCGATCACCTGCGCGCCGGCGGATTCGACGGCAGCGGTGTCCTGCGGGGTGAGCCGGAGCACTCCATCGGCATACCGCAACGCCGACTCCACGCGCGTTGCAGGGCCTTGTGAACCTTCGTAGGACTTTTTCAGCCACGTCACCGCCGTCTTCGGATCGTTGCGTTCTTCGGCGAGATAGGCCAGGAACTGCATGTAGTGATAAGGCGTCTTGCTACGCGTCAGTTCGCCCAGCAGCAGTTGTTCTGCACCGGCGTTGTCGCCTGTTGCGTCCAGCAGTTCGGCGGCTCCGGCGATGACGGACTCGCGTTCTTCGTCGGTCTTTGCCGCCTGCACAGCCCATTGCACGCGCTGGCGAACGGTGTCGAGCACCGCTGCCGGCAGCGGTGGTTGCGGCTTCTGTGGCGCGCTGTCGGATGTTTGACCTTGTGCCAGGCGAGCGAGATCGACCTGTGTGGAGGCCGTGATCATCCTGTCCGCGATCGGAAGCGTGGCGTCGGCGTAGACCGTGTCCAGCGCCTGATTCAGCGCCAGGGAGAGGGCAGCGCGCTCGCCAGGATCATTGGTGGACGCCACCACCAGGCGCGGCGCAAAGCGGCTCAGCTCACTGCGATTGGCGCGCACTTCCGCCGGGTCGGCCAGCACCGCCTTCAACAACGCCAGATGTGCCGGGCTGGTCACCGGCGGCGTTGGTGCAATGGACAGCGCCAGCAGCGCGAACCTGCGCTGCAATGCGGGCCGCGGCGCGGAGGCGGCCAAATGCTCAAGCACCTCGCTTGCACTGTGCGTTCTTGTTGGCTCGCGCGCCATGCCCCACCACTCGTAGCCGGCCAGCAGGGTCCAGTCGTCGGCGCTCAGGTCCTTCGGCGTCTGCAATGCCCGCTCGAGCAATTGCTCCGAGGTCGTGGTCCGTGTGGCAGCCACCCGCAGCGCGTCGGTCAGGCGGGCATTGTCGCTATAACCGGCCAGGCGCGTGATCTGGCTGCGATCCGGGCGCAGCACGATGATGGTGGGATATGCCTTGACGCTAAAGTGATCGCCCCACTTCTGGGCATCTGCAAGGTCCGCATTCAGATGCACCACCACGAATTTGTGCGTCAATGCGATGAAGGCAGGATCCTTGAACAAGGTGGCCTGCAGCCGGTTGCACGGTGGGCACCAGATGGCGCCCCAATAAAGCATCAGTGGCTTGCCGCTCTGCCTGGCCTCGGCAAAGGCACCCTCGACGTCCCCTTCGCGCCAGGCGATGCCGGCGCTGGCGGCAGCTGGGGCAGCGGTCCGGGTCTGTGCCGGCGGTGCTGGTGTGTCCGGCTTGCCGCAGCCGGTCAGGCTTGCCAGCACCGCCAACAGCGCGATCGATAAGGGCCAAGGGCGCTGGAATGACAGCAGCATGAGAAATCACCAGTGAGAGCGGGGAGGATCGAATGACTGAGCGCGCGGCATTGCGCCTGCGCTCGATGACGTCACGCCCTATTTAGCGCCGACGGCAATCCGGCAGCGTCACTGGATGCGAAGTGGCGTTGGCGCCAGCGCAGCGATGCGAGTCAAGGTCTCGACGACGCACGGGGCATGGCGCCCGTCGTGCGCGAAGGTCCGCTCAACGGAAAGAGGAATGGAAGCGATCGCCCAGCATTGCACGCTCCTTCGCCGGCAGGTGCCGGTGCATCCCAGCGCTCGGCATCGCCTGCGTGGAGGGCCGCGGATCCATCGATAGGCCTGGTGCTGCAAGTGTGTTGATCGTCTCCGGATAGCCGCGATCGGGGTGTCACCATCCAGCCATGGACGGTCAACGCATCAGCGATGCGCATGGCATCGCCGGCCCGGCGGCAGGGCTTGTTGCTTCAGCCAGCAACCTCACACGCAAGAGAGCCCGGATCGCCGGGCCCTCCGGTTGCCTGAGGCCTAAAATTCCCGCCAGTTGGCGGCGTCCATGGCGGTAGGAGCGGTCGGCTTTTGTGGCGCAACCGCCCGGCGTGTCGGCGTCTTGCCAGGTGCCGGGTTTTTCCCCTGGGCGACGTTATGGGCTGCTGTTGCCCGCGCCGGGGCGTGCGTGGTGCGGACCTTGGCCTCTTCTATCTTGAACACCGCGACCGCCTGCGTGAGTTGCCCGGCCTGTTCTTCCATCGAACGCGCCGCGGCGGTGGCTTCTTCCACCAGTGCCGCGTTCTGCTGGGTGGTTTCGTCCATCTGGGTCACGGTGAGGTTGACCTGCTCGATGCCTGCGGACTGTTCCTGCGAGGCGGCCGAGATCTCGCCCATGATGTCGGTCACGCGCTGCACGCTGGCCACGATCTCGGCCATCGTGGAGCCCGCGGTATGCACCAGCGTCGAGCCTTCGGCAACGCGCTGCACCGAGTCGTCGATCAATCCCTTGATCTCCTTGGCCGCCGCGGTGGAGCGCTGGGCCAGGGTGCGCACTTCCGAGGCGACCACCGCGAAGCCACGGCCCTGTTCGCCGGCACGCGCCGCTTCCACGGCGGCATTGAGCGCCAGGATATTGGTCTGGAACGAGATGCCGTCGATGACCGAAATGATGTCGGCGATCTTCCTGGACGAGGCTTCGATGCCGGCCATGGTGCCGACGACCTTGCTGACGATCTCCCCGCCCTGCGATGCCACGCTTGCCGCGCCGATCGCCAGTTGATTGGCCTGACGCGCGTGCTCGGCATTCTGCCTGACCGTGGACGTCAGCTCTTCCATCGAGGCGGCGGTTTCTTCCAGGTTGGCGGCCTGCTGCTCGGTGCGCTGCGACAGGTCGTTATTGCCGGCGGCGATCTCGCTGGCGGCCGAGTTGATGGAGATCGCCGAGTGCTGGATGCGTCCGACGATGTCTGCAAGCTGCGCGGCGGTGGTGTTGGCGTCGTCGCGCATCTGCGCGAACACGCCATTGAAGTCGCCGCGCATGCGCGCGGTCAGGTCGCCGGCGGCGATGGATTGCAGCAGCGACGACAGCGACTGCAGGTTGCCATCGGCGGTGGCCATCAGCTGGTTCAGGCTGTCGACCATGACGTGGAAATCGTACTGGAAACGGTCGGCGTCGCCGCGTGCGGTGAAATCGCCACTGGCGGCGGCCTGCGCGAGCTGCTTGATCTGGTCATTCATCGCGGTCAGATTGGCCCTGACCTCGTCCATGGTCCGGGTAAGCACGGCCTTTTCGCCCGGCAGGCGGTCCATCTCGTCGGAGAGATCACCAATGGCGTAGCGCCCGATGATCTGGGTCAGGCGCATCGTCACCGCGATGTGCGAACTCACCAGCGCGTTGGCATCGCGCACCATGTGGCCATACTCTCCGGGAAATGCGCCCTCGTCCATGCGGTAGCTCATTTCGCCAGCGTCGTGTCGACGCGCCATTTCCAGCTGCGCCGCGATGACCCCTTGCAGACGATCGCGGATGCGGTAGACCGCGCTGGCAAGTTGTACGGTTTCGTCCTTGCCGCTGACCTTGATATCGACATCCAGCACGCCGCGCGACAGCTGCTCAACGGCGGCCACCGCCCGCCGAATCGAGGCGGAGATCGCGTTGCCCAGGATCAGTGCGAGGCTGACGCCGGCCAGTGCAATCAGGCCCAGGGCGATCGCCGACAGGGTCATCGCGCGCGTGTTGGTGGCTTGCTGCTGCTGGTAACGCAGCTTGGCGGAGCTGGCCAGCTCATCGCGCAAGGTGGCCAGCCCGGCGAATGTGGCGTTCGCATTGTCCTTGACCTGGGTGCGGTTGACTTCCGCGCCGCCCGCGACATCTCCTGCCTCGATCAACTCGATCTGGCGCTGCATGCCGGCCTGCATGGCTGCGTAGCTCGTCTTGATCTTCTGCAACTGGGCCGCGTGCTGCTTTTCGTTGTGCAGCATCTGCTCCAGTTCCACGATGCTGGCGGCCGCCTGGGTGAATCGCTTCTCGTTTTCCTGTTTCCACTGCGTGATCAGCTCCGGCGTGCCGATGGCAATCATGCGCAAGATGTTGATGTCGACGCGCGTCAGCTGGCCGTCGATGCTGCTGGCAAGCGCAGAGCCAATGAAGTCCCGGTTGTAGAGCGTGCCGACATTGTTCTTGGAGGTGTGCAGGCTGTTCAGTAGGAACAGGCAGAGCAGGATGCTCGGGATCAGCGTTCCCAACAATGCCAATAAAAATTTGCTCTTGATCGTGGTTAGCATGACGGGCCTGGTGATGCAGCTGAGGGGGCGGAAGAGCCAATTGGGGAGCGAGGAACGGCAAGGCGGCCTGACGCGACGCCTCGGCAGCGGGGTTGTTCAGAGCGGTAGAGATTGCTTGCCCTGCCCTTCCTTAGCGGCAGCCATCACACATCCTTGATGCAACCAACGCCGCAGCAGGCGGTGCCCAGGTGATCGCTACCGCCCGCCGGCTATTGCTGGATGCCAACGAGAAGGCCGGAACAACCGTCCGGGGATCCACCGACAAGGCCTTCCTGGCGGCTGCGGGCATCGGGCAGATCGTGGAGGGCTGTACCTTGAGGTACGCCCCACCGGGAGCAGGCCGTGGCGCTATCGGTACCGGATCGGCAGCACCGAAAATGTCTGTGCCATGGACGGGGCCCCAAGATATCGCTGGCTGCTGCCCGCACCGGGCATGACAAGGCGCGCGCGCTGGTCAAGCAGGGGCGCCATACAGCTCACAGCCGCCAGGCCGAGCGCCTGCCCAACCAGGCAGCAATGCCAACTCCTTCGAGGCCGACGCCAGGGAGCTGGCACTGCTGCTGGGCCAGCACTACGAGGAGCCACTGGCGACGCGGGCAGCGCTCAGCACAGAGCCCCATGCAACTCCGGCGCTGGATCGCAGGGTGGGTGCGCTGGGACGATGGATGCATGCCCATGAAGGGCGTCCCGAGCCACGGCGTGCGGCCTGGATGCAGCCCGGTTCGGCCCTCGGCCCGGCGGCGGCAAGTTGGTCGAGGCAGCGTCCGGGTGTGGCCTGTTTTCCGCGCCACCTTAACCTCATCTGTAACGAGAGGCCGAAACCGTGAGCCAACCCTGCTGCCGCTATTGTTGACGCGTCAATTAAATCCTATCCTCCTCCTACCCGTCACCCAATGCGTCGCGTCTGTGGCGCGACCGTCATGGAGAGCAGGATGGACAAGCGCAGGAGCAGCAACATGGACCTGGATTTCGCAGGCAAGGTCGCACTCATCACCGGTGGCGCCTCGGGGATAGGCGCGGCGACCGTCCGCAGGCTTGCATCCCTGGGCGCAGCGGTTGTGGTGGCGGACGTCAACCATGACGCGGCCGAGGCCATCGCCGCCGAGATCGGTGCAGATGCCCGTGCCTACCAGATCGATCTTGGTGACTTCAACGCCATCGAGCAGATGGTCACCTGGTCCGTTACCACGTTCGGCCGGCTCGACCTGGCCGTGAACAATGCCGGGATCGGCGGCGATTCAAAGGGCGTGGTTGAGTACGACCCAGAGGTGTGGCGCCGGGTACAGGCCGTCAATCTCGACGCCATGTTCGGCTGCATGAAGTACCAGATTCCGGCGATGATCGCGTCCGGCGGCGGTGCCATCGTCAACATGGCCTCTGCCCTGGGGCTCGTCGGTCAACGCAACAACGCAGCCTACATCGCCTCCAAGCACGCCATCGTCGGCGCGACGAGATCCGCAGCGATGGATTATTCGGATCGCGGCGTTCGCGTGAATGCGATCGCGCCAGGCTATATCGACACGCCGCTCGTGCGCAGCGTCGTGAGCCAGGAGGACTTCGACAGGATCGTCTCGCTCCATCCGATCGGTCGCCTGGGAACGCCCGAAGAGATCGCCAATGCGGCGGCCTTCCTGTTGTCCGATCTCGCTTCGTTCGTTACCGGCGCCGTCCTGGCCGTGGACGGCGGATATACAGCGCAATAACCCTGCCTCTGCAAGAGAAGACCCCCATGAAAGCCGTCCAGCTTGTCCAGCCGGCCAAACTCGTCATCGCCGAGCTTCCCGTCCCCGAACCCCGCTCGCACGAGGTACTGCTGCGCGTCACTGCGGCCGGGGTTTGTCATACCGACGTCAGCATCCGGCATGAGCAGAGCGACGCCTATCCGCCAGGTCTTGTGCTGGGCCACGAGATCGCCGGCCGTATCGAGCGGTTGGGTGCGGGAGTACACGGTTGGCAAGCCGGGGAGGATGTCATCGTCTATCCCTGCTGGTCATGCGGCGCCTGTCGCGAATGCGTCGCGGGACGGCAGAACGCGTGTCGCCAGACTGGTGGAAGGCTGCAATCGCCGCCCACGCCCGGTGTCACGGTTGCGGGCGGCATGGCGGACTACGTCGCCGTGCCCGCGTCCGCGTTGGTGCGCGCAGACGGCATAGACCCGGCAGTCGCGGCGATCCTTCCAGATGCGGCGCTTGTTCCCTATCACTCCATCCGGGCCGTCGAAGAGCAGCTGCGTCCAGGCTCGACGGCGGTGGTCATCGGTCTGGGCGGCCTTGGCCACCTGGCCATCCAGATGCTGCGTGCCCTGACGGCCACGCGGATCGTTGCGCTCGATGTAAATGCTGGCGCACTGGACGCCGTACGCGACCATGTCGACCTTGCGTTGAAGTCAGACGCAGAAGACGTCGCCGAGCAGATCCTCGCCTTCACTTCCGGCTACGGTGCCGACGTCGTACTGGATTTCGTGGGCAACGACGCAACCTTGCGCCTGGCAAGTGGTGTCATCGCCCGGTATGGCGCCATACGTGTGCCGGGACTCGGCTGCGGGGTCCTGCCGTTCGAAACCGCGCAGACCTCGACGATCCTCCCTTGGGGCGCGTCGCTGGTCAGGCCCTACAGCGGCACCTATGACGACCTGCACCAGATCGTCGACCTGGCCCGATCCGGGCGCATCAGCCCGGTGATCCAACGCTACGATTTCGTGCGGGCGCTCGACGCGCTCGACGAACTGGAGGCGGGCAGGGTACGCGGTCGCGCGGTGCTGGTCATGAACGACGGTGGCGCGGAAAGGTTGGCCAACGCGCAAGGTTGAAGTCGCCATCGCCCCAGGTATGGCAGGAGATGGCTACCTCATGTGGATTGCCGGGGTGACTTCTCTGTCGGCACAGCGCAACCGACGTTGCGCACATCGTGGACGGAGTGCAGGCGGCAGACCGATCAATGCCGGAATGCCGCCCGGGCCAGCGCGGATCAGTCGAGCCGAATTCTCGGGTGCAGACGGGAGTTGAGCACGTCCACGAACCACATCAGGCTTCCTTTCCAGAACCCGTGCAGCCGCGATTGATGTTCCCGGTAGAGCAGTACGTGGCCAAGCTGGGCGATGCGGCCGCGAATCGTGACTCCCTTGAAGAGCCCGGCCTTTCCCAACGAGCCGTAGGCATCGTAGTCGCCCAACGACACCAGCGAACCCATGTCCCGATAACGAAAGGCCGGCAGGGCCGCGCCCTGCGTCATGATGGCGTCGATGTGGCGGACGAAGTGGTCGGCCTGCTGGTGAGCCACCTGAGCAGTCGGTGGCAAGGGGCGCTCGGCACCTTCCATGAGCAGGCTGGAACAATCGCCCAGCGCAAAGATGGCCGGGTCACGCGTCGTCTGCAGGCCAGCGTTGACGACCAACTGATTGGACCGCGTCGTCTCGAGGCCGTCCAGTTGCTTCAGGAACGCCGGCGCCATCACGCCGGCAGCCCAGACCACCGGGGAGGCAGGGATGTGGCGTCCATCGTCCAGCATCAAGCCCGCTGCATCGACCGAGGTCACGGTGGCATGCAGCTTGACGGCCACTCCCAGCGACTCCAGGCGTTGTTGCACGGCAGCTGCCACATCTGCCGGCAGCGCAGGCAATAGCCGTTCGCCGCTTTGGATCAGCAATACGCTGACGCGACTTTCGAGCTCGTCCGCGCCATATGCCACCGAGGTCTGCACGAGTTGAACCAGCTCGGCAGCGAGTTCTACGCCGGTCGCGCCACCTCCCACGATCGCGATGGTGACATCGTGCCTGGATGCGAGTGCCTGAAAGAGGCGGACGCGGACCTCGGCATTGAAGTGCACGGCCTGAGGACGCGAGTCGATCATGAAGCAATGCTCGGCGACGCCGGGCGTTCCGAAGTCATTGGCACGGCTTCCCACCGCCAGCACCAGTCGATCGTAGGCAAGCGTGCGCGCCGGAATCAGCTCCCGGCCGTCGGAGGCCAACAGCGGCGCAATGGAAATCGTGCGAGCCGCACGGTCCAATCCGCGCAACGCACCTGGCTGGTAGACAAACCCCGCGTTATGCGCCTGTGCCACGTAGGGGGTTTGTTGCTGCGAGATATCGCGGGTGCCCGCGGCAATCGTGTGCAGCATGGGTTTCCAGACATGTGCACTGTCGTGATCCACCAGCGTAATGCGAGGAGCATTGTTCTTTCGTTGCCACTTCCTGGCCAGCCGCGTGGCCACCTCCAGCCCGGCCACGCCGCCGCCGACAACGACCAGATGCGCTCTGCCCTGCACAGGCGTTGACCTGCCCGGAGCGCCAGGCGCTGGTGCTTTCATCGCCGGATTGTCCGGACCGGGGGCCTGCTCCAGTGGGTTGCTCTGAGTCAATGCATTGTCCTTTGGTTGGTGGAATTCACCACACGTGCGGAGCGGCGGCTGCGGACCGGCACAGGCAGGCCCAGGCGTCTCGAGCCAGGCGGCCGGGTGTGAAACCCTCGACACCACCAATGCGGATCCGGAGAGGTGCGTTGCTGATGCGGTTGCAGCACTGGCGTGCCGGGCGGTCATGTTCGCGCACATCCTCTGGGCGCCTTCGGCATGGAACCGTTGAGCCACCCACCGAACCGCTGCGGTGCTGCGTGCGACCGTTTGTCCAGGCGGTCGGGCAGATGTCGCTTACCGGTGGTACTGGATGGGCCGGCTGTCTGGGAAGCAACGTTCGGCCGTGGCCAATGGCTTGGCCCAGCGCAGGAAATTGGTGCCGTCGCGCGCGCGGCGTCATGCAGCAGGACGGGTACGCATGAGATAGCGAGTCCGGGTCACGTGCTGGTCCTAGTGCGACACGAACATCGGCAGGGCAACAGCCGAGAGCAGAGTCTTCGTCACTTCCTCGGCCGGTCCCTCGGCGATGTGGGTGTGGGCGCCGATCACCAGCATGTCGGCGTCGATCGAGGCTGCATAGGCCTGAATGGTTTCAGCAACGGACCTGCCACCGGAGGAGATGGCGGCGACGTCGACGGCAACCCGATGCTCTGCCAGAAACGCGACCATATCCACGCCGGGCGGATGACCGTGGCGTTCGGACGCCTTCTCCGGGTCGACCACGACAATCTTGACCACGTCTGCGGCCGCAAGCAGAGGCAGTGCATTGGTAATCGCACGTCCTGATTGCCGACTGCCGTTCCATACGACAAGGATCCTTGTCGCGACGGGCTTATCCGCCCATGTCCATGGGACCACCAGCAGCGACAGCCCTGACTCAAAGAGGATCGACTGTGTCGCCCAGCTCCGCGGGCTGCCCGAAAGCGCAGGGCTGGACAAGATCAGAAGATCGCAGCCCAGGGCATGCAGGGAGGATTCGCTGCTCGACTCGGCGAAGGAGATGATGCGAAGCTCGCCACTGTTGGCATGCCGCTGCACGGCGCTGCTCAGGCGCTGGCCCAAGGCAAGCAGACGTGAGGCATTGGTCGCTTGGCTGTGAGCCAGCACCTCGGCCACCGCACCGTTGATCGCGTGGCGATCGTGCACGGGGCGTGGAGCCCGATCCATCGCGGTTATCCCGATCAGGTGGCTTGCGTGCCGACCTGCCATCCGCGCAGCGGTCTCCAGCACGTGCAGCCCCTGCACGCTGGCATCGAACAGCACCGCGATGTTCTTCAAGGTAGACAAGCAGACCCTTTGTACGTGCGCCGTGGCAGACCACGCCTGTGCATTTAGAACGATCATTCTATTCTTTGCATCGTACTACAATCGAGCCAGCGACATAGTCGCGCCAAGCTTTGAGAGTCCCCCCGATGATGTCAGTTGTCTCCGACCCCCTGGATGCTCAAAAGGGAGAGATGCGTCGCCAGCAGGTGCTTGATGCCGCCGCCATCTGCTTTCGTCGGCATGGCTTTCATGGCACCAGCATTGCGCGGATCTGCAGCGAAGCCGGCATGAGCCCCGGGCACATCTACCACTACTTCGCCAACAAGGACTCAATCGTCGAAGCCATCGCCAGGCGAGAGGAGCACGACATGGCACAACTGGCCCGCGAGGTGGAGCTCGACCCCCTGGGCGGGTCGGTCGCAGAGCGACTCACGCGCCTGGTCGATGCATCCCTGGCCAAGGTGCTTGAGCCGGAGCACGTGCAGCTGCGTCTCGAACTTGCAGCCGAAGGAGCGCGCAACACGGCTATCCATCGCATCCTCGCCCAGTCCGACGCCATCGTCCTGAAGCAATTCATCGATGCGGCGGAACGATGCGGCCTTCCGCCGGGAATGGATCGTACGCAGCTGACGACTGCGATGATGATGATCACGGCAGCCTTCAATGGCTTCATGGTGCGTGCGGCAACCGGTCAGCAGGCCGATAGGCAGGCGATTGCCAAATTCGTGAAGCAGCTTATCAACGCACTGCTGGAGCCTGCGCATGCCCCGCCGTAGGGGCGAGTGAGTCCAGCGGATCAGATGTGGGCGGCGCTCTGGCGCGCTGTAGCTACGACAACGGCCTGGTGTCACGCCCTTCCATGTCGTCTATGCATCGTCAACGCCTCGGCCTGTTGCTTTGCCATGCAACGGGAAAAGGCGCCACGGGAGGCGTACGCAGGCAGGTCGAGGGGCCGCGAATGCGCCGTCAGAAATAGAAGCCGATATTGAGGTTGAAGCGCGAGTGCCAGCGCGACCGCTCGCCATCATCGATCCCTATGCCGTTTCCACCTGCAAACCACATGTTCTTGCCCGCAATCCAGTCCAGATAGGTCAGCATCGCTCCCTTCTTTACACTGCAGCCGGTGACGTTCTGCACGGACGAGCGCACGCCAGGTCCACCGCTGTAGGGCATCGTCTTGCTGAGATTGTTGTAGCAAGTGACGTCTTCGAGCCACCCTGTCTTGCCGAAGGAATAGGCAATGTTCGCGGTGGGCACGTCCGCCTCGGCGGCGATCTCGAACGGGAACAGGAAGGCCGACATCGCGATCCGGTCTCCAGGCACGTCATAACGGTAACGCGCCCACTGCAGCTGGGTAGTCCAGCGGCCGGCGGTCCATTGCGCATGGACCGCTGCACTTCCATATCCGTGACGATTGCGGTCCGTGTTGTTCAGGATGTGGCCGTAGAACGCCGATACACCGAGGGCTGCGGTTCCATGGGTCATCGCATAGCGATGTTCATAGC
Source organism: Xanthomonas euroxanthea (assembly GCF_903989455.1). Taxonomy (NCBI): domain Bacteria; kingdom Pseudomonadati; phylum Pseudomonadota; class Gammaproteobacteria; order Lysobacterales; family Lysobacteraceae; genus Xanthomonas; species Xanthomonas euroxanthea. The sequence goes on from NZ_LR861803.1 coordinate 562,431, forward strand.
GCAGATTGATGCGATGGCGTTCGCGATATGGATGCGCATCTGTATCAGCGACGTCGAACGAGTAGCGATCGTAACGGGCGCCGTCTCCATATTCATCGCCCAGGAACCATCCGATGTGCAGCGTATTGCTTTCGTCTGTCCGTGTCACAACAACACCCGGATCGTAGTCATCCTCAATGCCGAGGTAATAACCCGATCCGAACCAGAAGCTGTTCGAGGCGGTCGGTAGCAAGCCGAATGGCACTTGCTGGATCCCCGCCTTGACGGTGATACGGTCGCTCACGTTCCAGCCCACAAATGCGTGGTGCACGGCATCGAACCCGTCGTACCAGCGATGCTGGATCGACACGAAGACCGGTCCGGTGCCTGCGTTCAGATCCACCCTGAGCAATTCAAGGTCCAGCGGTTGGGACGGCGCGTAGTCCAGCCACCCGTAGTTGAAGCGCACAGCGCCCCCGAGCTTGGCATAGGTTTCGTTAGCCGCTGCATCCTGGGCGGCCGCATTGCTGGATGCTGCGATAGGCGCAAGCAATAGCAATAGCTTGGATAGTCGTTTCATCGGGTATGTGTGGCGGACATTGTTGGGCAGTCCTATATCGGCCGTAAGCTCTGCGGCCTGAGGACCGCGTGGCGCTCAAGTTCGGGTGTTGCATGTCGATATCCAGCGGAGCAGGGGTGCCCGAGCGCGGCGCGCCAACTTCATTTCGGGAGCATCGATGAGCAGGCGGTTGATTCGTCGCAACAGTGTGGCCAGTCGCTTGATGATTGGAACGGGGATCTTGGCGTTGCTGTGCTTCGGCTTGACGGCCGCTATCAGCTATTGGCGCAGTAGCGAGGCGTTACTTGGGTCATCCCGGGAGATGCTGCGCGAAGTGGCGCGTCACGAGGCCAGCGAAATCTCATCGGACGTTGGGTCCGCCTTCAACACGGGCGCGACCCTGGCCAATACGTTCCGCATCGAGCGCAAGGCCGATGGCGTGAGCCGCGCGTCGGCCGCGTCGGTGTTGCGCGAGCAATTGCGACTGCAAAAGAACTGGCTGGGCATCAGCACGCTCTGGGAGCCCGAGGCGTTCGATGGCCGCGACTCTGCCAATATCAACGCGCCATTTCATGACGCGACCGGACGCTTCATGGTGTATTGGTCGTACCAGAAGGACGCGTTGGTGCGGGAGGCCTTGCATAGCTATGACAAGCCGGGAGAAGGGGACTGGTACCTGGCCGCCCGCAAGAGCCATGCGCCGGTGGTACTTGAGCCGTATTACTATCCGGTGGCCGGCGTTGACACGCTCATGACCACCTTGAGCACGCCGATCATGGAGGATGGCCATTTCCTCGGCACGGTCAACATCACCATCTCCCTGGATGCGTTGCAGAAACGGGTTGCGAGGCTTCGCCCGCTGGACGTCGGGCAGGCGATCCTGCTGTCGCCGACTGGCGCGGTGATGGCGAGCGCCGACACAAAGCAGGTCGGCAAGAAGATGACCGATGCTCATACGCAAGCCATGCTCGCTCAGGTGCGCTCGGGGAAAGTGAGTAGTGACGAGACACAGCTGGCTGGAGCTGATTGGCTGCGGGTGTTCGTGCCGTTGCGTCTGGGGGAGGCGCCAGAGGTCTTTGCGCTCGGCATCATGGTTCCCAAGCACCACGTCATGGCGCAGGCCCGCTCCTTGCTTTGGGTGATCATCGTCGTGGGCCTGCTCTCGGCTGCCTTGCTCAGCGCCGCACTCTATGTCTTGTTGCGCCGCCAGGTGTTGGCGCCCCTGGCCGAGGCGGTGCGTGTATCTGCCGCAGTATCGTCCGGCGAACTCAATAGCCGGATCGCACCCCGTCGTCAGGATGAGATGGGCCAGCTGTTGCTGTCGATGGGCACGATGCAGGCGCAGCTACGCGCGGTCATCGAGGCCCAGGACGACATGGCGACGCGGCATGATGCCGGAGAGATGAGCTACCGCATGAATGCAGAGCGCTTTCCAGGCGAGTACGGCCGGATGGTGGCTGGCACCAACGACCTGGTGGATGCGCATGTACAGGTCCAGCGGCAACTCGTCGCGGTCATGTCGCGTTACGCCGTAGGAGACATGCAGGCGGATATGCCGCAACTGCCGGGTGAGAAGGCGGCGCTGAGCGACGCGATGGCAGCGACCAAGCGCAATCTCCAGGCGATCAACCGCCAGATTCTCGCGTTGGCGCAGGCTGCCGAGTCCGGAGACTTCTCGACGCGAGGCGATGCCGCTGCGTTCGATCACGATTTCCGCGGCATGGTGGAGGGGCTGAACAATCTGATGCAGACCACCGATATCAACCTTGCGGAACTCTCCCGCCTGCTGCAGTCGATTGCCGCCGGCGACCTTACCGCGCGGATGACCGGCGACTTCCGCGGCGTCTTTGCTCAAATGCGCGACGATGCCAATGCCACTGCCAGCCAGTTGGCGATGATTGTGAGCAGCATCCAGACCTCGGCGGTTTCCATCAAGGGCGCCGCCAGCGAAATCGCTGCGGGCAATCAGGATCTGTCGCAACGAACCGAGCAGCAGGCCGCCAACCTTGAAGAGACAGCTGCATCGATGGAGGAGCTGACGTCCACCGTCAGGCAGAATGCCGAGGGCGCGCACCAGGCGAACCAGCTCGCCATCGGCGCCGCCAGCGTCGCTGCCCAGGGTGGGCAGGTCGTGAACCAGGTGGTCGAGACGATGAGCGGTATCGAGGCCTCTTCCAGAAAGATTGCCGACATCATCTCCGTCATCGACGGAATAGCATTCCAGACCAACATCCTGGCATTGAATGCTGCAGTGGAGGCGGCACGCGCGGGCGAACAGGGCCGTGGCTTTGCGGTTGTCGCCTCCGAAGTGCGTACCCTCGCACAGCGCTCCTCCGGCGCGGCCAGGGAGATCAAGCATCTCATCGACGACTCGGTGCAGCGCGTCGGCGAAGGCTCCATTCTGGTGCACAACGCCGGCAAGACCATGAGTGAAGTGGTTGCGAGCGTACAGCGCATGACCGACATCATGGGCGAGATTTCCGCCGCCTCGCAGGAACAATCGGCCGGCATCGAACAGGTCAACCAGACCGTCACCCAGATGGATGAGGCGACTCAGCAAAACGCAGCGCTGGTGGAAGAAGCCACGGCGGCTGCGCGCTCGCTCGAAGATCAGGCGGTGCAGCTCACCGATGCGGTTGCCGTGTTCAAGATTGAAGGGAGCGCCGTCATAGCTGCCCGGCAACGTACGCCCGCTCCGGTGGCCCAGCACCTTGCGAATAAGAGCGGGAAGGTCGGTGCAGCAAAGCCTCGGCTGGTGAAGAGCACGTCGACCAGTGACGGTAGGTGGCAACAATTCTAGTGTCGGTGGTCTGGACACCGCCTGGAAGATGTTTCAGGTGCTGCAGCAGTGGCGGCCGCCAGAACATCGCAGCCAGTACGCGGCAGCCGATCGTCCAGTGTTCGTTGATACCTCGCACAAGGCCCGGCATCGTCCGGGCCTTGTGCGCTTGCGCCGTCGCCACACCCAGGTACCTGCCGGGCAGCTGACCTGCTGGCAGTCAATGCCTGCCTGGAACGTGGGCGTCACATTCGGATTGCATAACAAGCTGCGGATTTGGGTCGCCGACTGAACTGCAGCATGCCGACCAATCCCTATCCCTGCATTGTTCGATTCGGACCAACTTGCGCGTTGGAATGTTGCCGACCCACTCAGGACGAAATTTGCCCGGGGAGCATGATACCGGGCACAGCGGCAGGCTCATCGCGGCTCGTTCTATCAGAGAGATATCGAGCGGGAGGCTTACCAACCGTCTTGCGGAACATGGTGACGAACCCGCTGGCGTTTTCGTACCCCAGCTCCAACGCCACGGTCTGCACGCTTTCACCCTTGGTCAGGCGCTGAAGCGCAAGGATCACATGCAGCTGCCGACGCCAGCGTCCAAAGCTCATTCCTACTTCCTGCAGCAGGAGACGGCTGACACTTCGCTCACTCATGCCAATTCGGGTAGCCCAATCGCTTTTTGCGGTCTTGTCTGTGGGGTTGGCCAACAGCATGTCCGCGAGGCGACGTAATCGCGGATCGCGTGGCATTGGCAGGTGCAGATCCTCCACAGGAGCCGCCGCTAATTCATCCAGCAACGTGGCAATGAGCCTGTCTTCCCGGCTCCCAAACACATACAACGCGGGGAAGCCAGCCGCTTTCAGAAGCAGCTCCCGCAGCAAGGGCGACACCGAGATCGTACAACAACGTCTGGGAAGATCCGATGCGGCATTCGGTTCCACAAACAGGCAATAGCATTCCGTTTCCCCCGAGCCACGTGCCGCATGTGGCAAGTCTCCCGGGATCCATACAGCGCATTGTGGCGGCACGATCCAGACGCCATCTTCGATTTCGCAGTTCAGAACTCCGCGGACCGAGTAAATCAGTTGTGCCTTGCGGTGACGGTGCGTGGCATGTTCCCAGTCCTCGGTGACTGATGTGGCACTCAGTGAGACGACAGGGCGGGGGACATCATCAACATCCCCGGTCACAGCCAGGCCGGCGAGGGCGATGTTCGACATCATGCGTGTCAACCCACGGATCAAGGAGGGGCATTGGCCTAATCGAGAAATAGTATGGCTAGATTGCGCAATGACGTCTAGGTATCTCCCCAGCTATTGTGTATTCCATCATTTTTGGCTTGTTAAAGCTTTGCTGTCCGATGCAAGAGATGTCGCTTTCTTTTGGCGAGCCGAGCCGACGCCGCCAATGATGATCCATCTATTTTCGAAGGAATATTTGCATGCAAATCGATGCTTCGCAGTTTCCAATAACATGGATGAGAAAAAGTGTGTCAGACGCAGGTTCTGCGATCTCTCCTTTCGTCGCATTTGAGGCGCTGCTCGCACGCAAGGAAGTCTTTCTTCTGATCAATGAGGATGGGCTTGATGGCGGTGAACATTCACATTCACCAGAAGAAAAGAAGCAGATGTCGCTATGGATGAAGCGTCACAAGAATGAGCTCCGCGCCTATGTCAAGGCGGCTATCTATGTTGAGAAAAGTAGCGCCAGGCGACTAGCTTCCAGGGTGTTCGCGTCGATGTATGAGAAGTTCTGGGGCTATCCCATGCTCATGGTCGCCACCAAGGATGAAGCGCTGACCCTGGCGCGTACATTGTTGCCAGGCAATCCTTAGAGACATTGTGAGCATTCTTCTTTGCAGGATCGGCTTGCTTTGTGGAAGTCTTTTACGTTCAAGTCTGGCGTTTATCGGCGCAGCGCGTTACTAGCCCTCTCGGCCGCGTGGCATGTTTTGGTGTTCTGGAGTCACGAGATGACATCTCTTTTTTCGCCAGCTCTTGCGGCTGAAACGCCCTGCCTGGCATTGGTGACACTTGTTCCGGCATTGGCGCTTTCTATTGGGATGCAGGTAGATCGCCCGAGCAAGGCGGATGCGATTGCGGCCGACTGCGATAGCGCGCGCTGTCCACCGCACGGCCGGCCGGTCTGTGATGGGTGGAACGGTTTGTGGCCTGAAACCAGTGCGGGTTAGCGAATGAGTCTGCCGTCGCTTGCAGGCGGCTGCGGCGAGCACAGCTCCGCGTAGCCATGATCCCTCAGGCGGGGCTGACGGCCTTTAGGCAGCGTTTCGACGTCGCAGTTGGGCAATCAACCATCCAACCTTCTGCGAAGGGTGAGCAAGCAGTCCATTATCAGGGTCTTCGTCCATGAAGCTGTCGGTAGCCCTCTTCTTGAGTTTGCCGTGTGCCCTCTCATCGTGCGGTTCGGAGCAGGAAGTTCATCAGCCAGTTTTGATCTCCATAAGAAGGCGGTCATTGCTTATGTCGAGCGATCAAGCTATCCGAAGTTGCAGGGCGCTACAGAAGCGGACATGTCATTTAAAGAAGGCGGACAAGATCGAGGTCTTCGAGGGCATGTGCATGGAAAGTCCGCGCTATGAGGGGCGTGTCATTGCGGCCGTCTGGGGCGATCCGGAGATGATCAAGCTGGCAGGCAAGACGCTGATCGGAGCCGAATTGGGCAAGCGTTACGGCGTGTCGGATATTCCCGGCTTCAACCCGAAATCGCTACGCGAGTATTACGGTTCTCCACATCCCCGGTTCGATCTCCACTGAAGCGTGGGATTTCCGTGGACGTTGCTTTGTCAGGCAGTCTGAGCGTGGCATCTTGAAGCCATGTTTACCAAATCAGGAATGCGCCAGTGCGTGACAGCGACGGGGTAGGTGCCCAACTATCGTTTGCCCTGTATGGAGCAGCCAACCGGGTCATGCGGCTGCACAAGCAGTTCCTGGATCCGCTGGGGCTGACCTTCCCTCAGTACCTGGTGATTCTCGAGCTGCTGCACAGCTCGCCGCGCACCGTGGGCGAGTTGTGTACGCGTCTTGGAATGGATACCGGAACGATGACCCCGCTGCTGAAGCGGCTGCAGGCTGCCGACATGGTGACCCGCACGCGCGATGTGACCGACGAGCGCCGCGTGTTTGTCGACTTGACTGATGCGAGCCATGCCATCGGAGCCAAGGTCCGCGCCGTTAACGGCCAGATCAGAGCCGCTTGCCAGCTGGACGAAGCGGGCTTGGACAACCTTCGTCATACGCTGGAAGCGTTGGGGCATCCCGCAAGCGAATGAGCCGGGATGCGGCGGCTTGCTCCCGACTGCAAAGTTGTGTCTTCGCCGAATCGTCAACCCCGTTGAAGAAACGACCTGCGGCGCTGCCGGTTGCTCACGCATCGCTTGCGCGTACGGCGCGGGTATCTGGTTGCGAAGGCCTTTCCAAGACGCCATGCAGGATGATGTCGAGCACCTTTCCCAGGTATTTGCGAATGGCAGCAGGCCTTGCGCTGGGTAGCGTCCCAATCAGGACCAGGCGTCTCGGGTGAGCAACCAGCGCGTCGTAGATGAACGGCGCCATCTCCGCAGCAAGCGGGGTGATGGGCTGGCCCTTGGAGGCCGCCTGCTCCAGCAGCGACTGGATCAGCAACGCCGGGGTGCGATGAAGCCAGGCAGCAAGTTGCGAATGGAGCCCTGGTCTGCGCTCGGAAATTCTTGCCACCAGCGCTTCCATGGCCACGACCTCGGCGCTGAGTGAGGCATCGAGCATGCGCTGCGCCACATACAGCAGCCGGTCCTTCAACAGTCCATCTGGAACCGACAAGGCAATCGGCTGCAGCAAGCGTGCCGCACCGTGCTCGATCGCCGCTACCACGAGAGCGTCGCGCGATCCGAAGCGGGCGTACAGCGTCCGTTTGGAGGCCTGGGCAGCAAGCGCTATGCCGTCCATGGTCACGTGCTCCTCTCCATGCTCGACTAACTGTGCCAGTGCGACCTCCAGAATGTGTCCGTTCATCTTGGCCGCCACGTCGCGTGTGGGGCGGCCACCTTGACTGGCGCGCGGTGGGATGAGCTTGTCGGGGCGAAGATGGGAATTGGACATGGACGGACTGAACGAAGGGGCTTCCCATTGTGCCGGTTTCGCGCCAGCTGAAAAAACGAAACTGCGTGGTATAGTTTTTTGAGGCAGGCATTGCGGCTCGGCTGCAGGCCTTCGCCACGCGCCTGGGCAATCCACCATCGACTGGAACATGGAGAACGCTATTCATGAACGACGACTACAGCGCCAAATACAACGCGATCAAGCACTCGGAGGCGCCGGTCACGCTCGCAGATGAGGCGACCCACTTCGAGGCGCTGGCGCTTCCGTCCAGCCAAACGGACATCTGGGAAGAGACTGCACTGGGAGTGGTCGCCGAGGCCGGCGAGTACGACGTACTGCTCTGGGCCGCCGGCTATGCGCTGTTCGGCAACGGCAAGGGCCTATGGGGCGAAGGCGCCTCTGCCGAGCGTGAAATCCAGTTGATCGTGGTCCCCAAGTCCCAGCGCGGGTCGATGTCCGACAACGATTTCGTGCGCGTGGGCTGGACGCCAGGCGAACGGCTCAAGGGAGACAAGTTCAAGGTGACCAGGAGCGAAGATGCGGTGACCTGGGATTTCGATGGCCTGCGCTTTGTCGCCCAGCCGCCCCAATGGCGGCTGGAGGGCCACGCAGGCGATGCGCAGTTCGACCTACGCTATGCGCAGAAGGGCGCACCGCTCTGGAACTGGGGCCCCTTCGATAAGGCGAGCGAGAACGACCGCGCGGGTTACGACGTGTTCGTTGGTGTGGAGGGCACCATCGAAACCCCGGCGTACCAGCTCGAACTCAGCGACGGCTATGGCGTGCGTGAGCACATCATCACCGGTCAGTCGAACGATCCGATCAAGAACCTACCTGCGCCCAACTGGATGTGGTGGCTGTACACGATCCAGGATGACGTCAAGATCAACTTCTTCCAGCCCCGGGACGGAATGCAGCTGGGCTTCGTCAAGTACGGTGACAACAAGCAGGTCAACATCAACGCCGCCAGCGGTGAGGGAGACATCGAGTTCGAGGTTCTGGAAAAATGGGAGGACCCGCGCACCGGCATCAACCTGCCCGTCAAATGGCGGCTGAAGATGACCAACGGTGACACGGTGGTCGACGTGCACATCGCCGCGCACGGCCGCGCATACAGCCACTGGCCGGTTGCCAGCGGCACGCGCATCTATTGTTATCTGCTGTCGACGATGACCGGCCAGATCCGGCTACCGGACGGGCGTTCGGTGCAACTGAAGGAACACCTGACCGTCAATTCGTTCTGTCGCACCATCCTGACCGCGAGCGAGAGCAGCCAGGGGCCAACGTTCGAGCCTTTGGCCTGACCGCAGGTGCCCAGCGCCATGGCGGGATTACTGCATGGCGCTAGGTAGCGACGGACGCGCCCGCGCCGGCCCGGTGCTCTCGGGCTGTGCAGGTCATCCGCATCCACCGGCGGCCACTGGACCTGGATACGCACCATGGCCTCCGCACGCATCGAGCCTGCTGGGGTGACTGCGCACCAATTGGATTCGCACGCATCGGCGATAAGCGTGAGCGATCTGCTGGGGCCGCGCCGGTGGCCCATGTTCAGCATGCTGCGCAGCATCTGGTGGCGCAGCGGAGCAGCCGCACACCACGCATTTCGCCAGCCTGCCCGAGCCTGGGCGCATCGGCATCTGCTGCGCGCTCCGGGCCTGCCGAGGCTCATCTGTAAGCTCTGCGCAACCCTCAAGATCGCTTTCATGCTTCTTGTGCGCCCTGGCGAATGGCGGCAGGCTGGTGGACGGATATCGACCGGGACGCAGGCGCGCGTCCAATGCCCGGCTGAGCGGATCATCAGCCGATAGGGAATCTGCCGCGTCCAACCTTGCCTGGCACCGCCCATGTTGACGGTGACGTCGTTGCAGCGCCGGGGCGCCACCGGGGCCACTGTGCACCGGACTCGCCAGCCCCAGGCCGATGTGCGGAATGATCCGTTCGGGAAGCCGAGGGCAAGCCCGTGCGAAGATATGCCATGCGTGGTCCCTGTCGACCCCGGCACCTGGTGCATCAACCAAACAAGCGGGTATCGGAGCGGGTATCAGCAGTCTCATCGGGCACATGGCCCTTTTAAAAACAGATAGATAGGCCAACTATGTTGCTGATGCTCGATAACTACGACAGCTTCACCTACAACCTCGTGCAGTACCTGCAGGCGCTGGGCGCCGAGGTCACGGTGGTGCGCAACGACGCGATGAGCGTGGATCAGATCGCCGCGCTCAGGCCCGAGCGCATCGTGATCTCGCCCGGCCCGTGCACCCCGAACGAGGCCGGCATCTCGCTGCAGCTGATCGAACAGCTGGGTCAGACCACGCCGATCCTGGGCGTGTGTCTTGGGCATCAAAGCATCGGTCAGGTCTACGGCGGCGATGTGATCCGCGCCGACAACATCATGCATGGCAAGACCTCGCCGATCCGTCACCAGGGCAAGGGCGTGTTCGCCGGCCTGCCGGACAGCTACGAGGCCACCCGCTACCACTCGCTGGTGGTGGACAAGGCCACCTTGCCCGACGCGCTGGAAGTCACTGCCTGGACCGAGCATCCGGATGGCTCGATCGAAGAGATCATGGGCCTGCGTCATCGCCAGTTCCCGGTCGAAGGCGTGCAGTTCCATCCCGAGTCGATCCTGACCCAGCATGGTCACGCCCTGCTGAAGAACTTCCTGCAGCGTTGATCGCAATGCGTACCGCGTGCGTCGCAAGGGCCGCTGCAACCTGCGTCAGTCGTGATGCAGTCTTCGGCACCATCGATGCATCGGCGACCCATGCGCGCACTGCCCGCAATCGGCTGCGCGCCGCCAGCGTGCAGCGGGTTTCCCGCCTCGCTTCGTCCACACCTGCATCCGGATCCCGATGAGCACCGCCAGCGACAGTTTCCACTTCTACGAACCAGGCCAGGGCCACGGGCTGCCGCACGATCCGTTCAATGCCATCGTCGGTCCGCGACCGATCGGCTGGATCGGCTCGCGCAGCGCCGGGGGCATCGCCAACCTGGCGCCTTACAGCTTCTTCAACGCGTTCAACTACGTGCCGCCGATCGTCGGCTTTGCCAGCATCGGCCGCAAGGACAGCCTGCGCAACATCGAAGCCACCGGCGAATTCACCTGGAACCTGGCCACGCGCCCCTTGGCCGAGGCGATGAATGCCAGCGCCGCGATAGTGCCGGCGGAGGTCGACGAGTTCGCATTGGCCGACCTGGAAATGGCGCCGTCGCGGCTGATCGCTGCCCCGCGCGTGGCGGCCAGCCCGGTCAGTTTCGAATGCCGGCTCAGCCAGCTGCTGCCGCTGCAGAGCGCAAGCGGGCAGGCCATCGAAACCTGGCTGGTCCTGGGCGAGGTGGTCGGTGTGCATCTGGCGCACGCGGCGCTGCAGGACGGTATCTACGATCCTGCTGCCGTACAGACGATTCTGCGTGCGGGCGGCGCCGCCGATTATTTCGAAGTGCAGGCGCAGGCGCGCTTCCGCATGCGGCGTCCGGGCCAATGAGCGCTGCGCATCGCAGTGCTGCGTGGCGTTGCCGCCAGGCGCGACTGCATCGCCAGGATTGATCGATCACGCTCACTGCCGCATATCTTTCCCACGTTTTGCCACGGTCCTTGTCCATGCCCATCACCCCGCAAGAAGCCCTGCAGCGCACCATCGAACACCGCGAAATCTTCCACGACGAAATGGTCGAGCTGATGCGCCAGATCATGCGTGGCGAGGTCTCGGACATGATGGTCGCGGCCATCCTCACCGGTTTGCGGGTCAAGAAGGAAACCATCGGCGAGATCGCCGGCGCAGCCACGGTGATGCGCGAGTTCTCGCGCCGCGTGGAAGTGGGCGACCGCCGGCACATGGTCGACATCGTCGGCACCGGTGGCGATGGTTCGCATACCTTCAACATCTCCACCTGCGCGATGTTCGTGGCGGCCGCCGGCGGCGCCAAGGTCGCCAAGCACGGCAACCGCAGCGTCTCGTCCAAGTCCGGCAGTGCCGACGCGCTGGAGGCACTGGGCGCGGCGATCGAGTTGCAGCCCGAGCAGGTCGCCGCCTCGCTGGCGCAGACCGGTATCGGCTTCATGTATGCGCCGGTGCATCATCCGGCCATGAAGGTGGTGGCGCCGGTGCGCCGCGAAATGGGCGTGCGCACCATCTTCAACATCCTCGGCCCGCTGACCAACCCGGCCGGCTCGCCGAACATCCTGATGGGCGTGTTCCATCCGGATCTGGTCGGCATCCAGGCGCGCGTACTGCAGGAACTCGGTGCCGAGCGCGCGCTGGTGGTGTGGGGACGCGATGGCATGGACGAACTCTCGCTCGGTGCCGGCACCCTGGTCGGCGAGCTGCGCGATGGCCAGGTGCGCGAGTACGAGGTGCATCCGGAGGATTTCGGCATCGCCATGTCGGCCAGCCGCAACCTCAAGGTGGCCGATGCCGCGCAGTCGCGCACGATGCTGCTGCAGGTGCTGGACAACGTGCCCGGCCCGGCGCTGGACATCGTCGCCCTCAATGCCGGTGCGGCCCTTTACGTGGCAGGGGTGTCCGACAGCATCGCCGACGGCGTCGTGCGTGCGCGTGCGGTCCTGGCCGATGGCTCGGCGCGTGCAAGACTGGATGCCTATGTTGCCTTCACCCGGCAGACTGCCGCGCAGCGCTGACCCCCGCCACTGCACCGGCAGGCACGCGTCGGCACCCTCATGCCACCGCTGGCATGCTGCGCGCCGGCGCGTGGCCGCGGCCAGTTGCGGCCGTCTTGACCGATAATGCCCGCCCGCCAGGACCCGATACGATGAGCGACATCCTCAACACCATCCTTGCCCGCAAGGCCGAAGAAATCGCCGAGCGCAGTGCGCGCGTGCCGCTGGCCGAGCTGATCGCGCGCAGCGCCGACCTGCCGCTCACGCGTGGGTTTGCCGCCGCCATGCAGGCCAGCATCGCCGCCGGCGAGCCGGCAGTGATCGCCGAAGTGAAGAAGGCCAGCCCCTCCAAGGGCGTGATCCGCCCCGACTTCCACCCGGCCGACATTGCGGTGAGCTACGAATTTGGCGGCGCCAGCTGCCTGTCGGTGCTGACCGATGTGGACTTCTTCCAGGGCGCCGATGCCTATCTGCGCCAGGCGCGCGAGGCCTGCACGCTGCCGGTGCTGCGCAAGGATTTCACCGTCGACCCCTACCAGGTCTACGAAGCGCGCGTGCTCGGCGCCGATTGCATCCTGCTGATCGTCTCGGCACTGGAGGACGCGCAGCTGGCCGAGCTCTCCGGCCTGGCCATGCAGCTGGGCCTGGACGTGCTGGTGGAAGTGCATGACATCGACGAGCTCGAGCGCGCGGTGCAGGTGCCGGTGCCGCTGGTGGGCATCAACAACCGCAATCTGCGCACCTTCGAAGTGACGCTGCAGACCACCCTGGACATGCGCGCCGCCGTGCCGCGTGACCGCATCCTGGTGACCGAAAGCGGCATCGTGACGCCGGCCGATGTGCAGTTGATGCGCGGCCACGGCGTGAACGCGTTTCTGGTCGGCGAGACCTTCATGCGCGCGCCCGAACCCGGCGAGTCGCTGCGTCAGCTATTCTTCGCGCATGACTGAGGCGTATCCCGTACCGCGCGACGACGCACCGCTGGTGGTCTTCGATTTCGACCACACGCTGTATGACGGTGACTCCGGCAGCCACCTGTTCGCCTGGCTGATCAAGCGCAACCCGTTGCGTCTGCTGGTGGCGCTGTTGGCCTCGCCGATCCTCGGCCCGATGGTGGCGATGCTGCCGACCCGCCGCCGCGGCGTGTCCGGTTATGTGTGGATCGCCACCTTCGGCCTGCACCGCGCGCGCGAGTTCAATCGCTTCATCGATGCGTACGTGCTCAAGCATGAAGCGCAGATCCGGCAGCGCTTGTTGCCGCACGCCTTGAAGGTGTTCACCGACCACCGCGCCGCCGGCGACCGTGTGGTGGTGGCCACCGGCGCGCCGCCGGAACTTGCCCGCGCGATTCTTGGCTTTGTCGCGCATCAGGACGTGCCGGTGATCGGCAGCCTGGTCGGTCCACGCCTGGGCGCGGTCACCGCGCGACGCCACTGCCACAATGAAGAGAAGATGCGCATGCTGCGCGAGCGCGGCTACGCCGACATCGCCATTGCCTACTCGGACAGCACCGCGGATCTGCCGCTGCTGAAGGCGGCGCGCGCGCCGGTGGTAGTCAATCCGAAGGCCAATCGCGAAGCGCTGTTCCGGCAGGTGCTGCCGGCGGGCACGCCGATCCTCAACTGGGGATGTCGCGATCGCGGTGGCAAGGCGCTGTAGCGCCTGGTGCCGAAAGCGTACCGTAAGCGGCTCCGGCCAGGTCACGGCTGCGACGAGGTCAGGCCTTGCCCATCGAGTCGGCGGGCAAGCAGTCGGCGATGCACGGCACACGGCCGGCAGTCGGTGACCGAGCGCACCCGGCCACATCAGCCCGCATGCCGTGCGACATGCGGTTCGAGCTGCGGTTGGTGCAGGGCTGCACCAACCGCTACCGCTTAGCGGGTGCCGTAGAGCACGACGGTCTTGCCGCGTGCATGCAACAGGCCGTCGGCCTGCAGTTTCTTGAGCACGCGCCCGGCCATTTCACGCGAACAGCCCACCAGCCGTGCCAGTTCCTGCCGCGACACGCGCAGCTGGGTGCCCTGCGGATGACTCATCGCTTCCGGCTCCTTGGACAGGTCGTGCAGGGTGCGCACGATGCGGTCGGTCACGTCCAGGAACGCCAGGCGGCTGGCTTTCCTTGTGGTGTCGAGCAACCGCTTGGACAGCTGGACGCCAATCGCATACAGGATGCGCGGCGCATCCGGCGACAGACTGGTCTGGAACAGCTGCTGCAGCCGCTCGTAGCTGATCTCGGCCAGCTCGCACTGGGTGCGGGTGCGCAAGATCACCTCGCGGGTATCGGATTCGATGAACAACCCCATCTCGCCGACGAACTCGCCGCTACCGAAGTAGCCCAGCACCAACTCACGATCGTCATCTTCCTCGGCAATGATGCTTACCGAGCCACTGATCACATAGTAGAGCGTGCCAGCCGGGTCTCCTGGCCGGAACACATCGGTCCGGGTCGGATAGCGTCTGCGATGGCTGTGCGCCAGGAAACGCTCGATCGTGCCCGCGTCCAGCGCCAGAGAAGGGGTAGCGTTACGTACCGTCGTAGTCACAACCGTCGTGTTTCCTGGGCTCATGGTAGTTCCGCGTGTAATTCCTGAAGCTTAACGGCATGAGTCATGCAAGGTAAACCATTCTTAACGTCGGCATTTCGTTGCTGGGATCTTTGGCTCATAATTGTTTCCTTTCCCGCCTTCCATAAGGACAGACCGACGTGGTCAAGCCGTTGCCTCGCCTGAGGCTACAGGGGTTCAACAACCTCACCAAGGCGTTGAGCTTCAACATCTACGACGTCTGTTATGCGCGTACCGAAGAGGAGCGTCAGCGCTACATCGAATATATCGATGAGCAGTACGACGCCGATCGTCTGACGCAGATCCTGACCGATGTTGCCGAGATCATTGGCGCCAACATCCTCAATATCGCACGTCAGGACTACGATCCGCAGGGCGCATCGGTCACGATCCTGATCTCGGAAGAGCCCGTCATCGACAAGAAGCAGGCCGGCAAGGAGCTGATCTCCGATGCGGTGGTCGCTCATATGGACAAGAGTCATATCACTGTCCATACATACCCCGAGACGCATCCGCAGGAGGGTATCGCCACGTTCCGTGCCGATATCGACGTGGCCACCTGTGGCGTGATCTCGCCGCTGAAGGCGCTGAACTACCTGATCGAGAGTCTGGAATCGGACATCGTGATCATGGACTACCGCGTCCGTGGCTTCACCCGCGATGTGAAGGGCAAGAAGCATTACATCGATCACAAGATCAACTCGATCCAGCACTTCCTTGCCAAGAACGTGAAGTCGCGCTACGAGATGTTCGACGTGAACGTCTATCAGGAAAACATCTTCCACACCAAGATGCACCTGAAGGACTTCGACCTGGACCAGTACCTGTTCGAGGAACGCGCCAAGAACCTCTCGTTCAAGGAGCGCATGAAGATCGAAACGCTGCTCAAGCGCGAGATCGAAGAACTGTTCCACGGGCGCAACCTGAGCGAGTAAGCGCAGCGAGCGAGCTGGTGCGCGGCTGCCTGCAGGCGCGCGAAAGAACCAAGGCGGGACGGCCCGCCACGCGATGACCTCGCGTTCCACAGCCGACGGCGGCCCAGTGTGCAAACACTGGGTCGCTTTTTTTTTGTGCGTTTTTCAACTGAGGAGTACTGCGATGCCCTGGATCTACCTGCTGCTGGCCGGCCTGTTCGAAATCGGCTTTGCCATGGGCCTGAAGTACAGCGACGGCTTCACGCGCTTGTGGCCGACGGTGCTGACCATCGGTCTGGCAGGCATCAGCCTGTGGTTTCTGACCCAGGCGCTGAAGACCATCCCGGTAGGCACCGGTTATGCGATCTGGACCGGGATCGGCGCGCTGGGCGTGACCATCGCCGGCATCGCGCTGTTCGGCGACAGCGCCTCATGGTCGCGTCTGGCCTGCATCGGCCTGATCGTGGCCGGGGTGATCGGATTGAAGTTGGTGGGGTAGGCGTGGTCAGCCCCGGTGGTCAGTCCCACTGCGTGGGTCTGCCCCCCCAAGGTTTGCTACGCAAACCTCGGGCCCCACGCGTAGTCAGTCCCACTGCGTGGGCCTGCCCCCAAGGTTTGCTACGCAAACCTCGGGCCCCACTCCGTAGCATCCTATCCCCGCGCCTTCGGCGCGCCCCCTTAACAAAGGGGGCTCTGCTCCAGTTGGTCTGCTGGGCGCCACCAGCCGCCAATCCCCAATCCCTAATCCCGCCGGCTACAGCCGGTACGCCACGGCTTTCATGAGTCTGGAGGCCAGGGCCATGGCGCTGGGGATCGGTGGCGGGAGGGGGCGGGCGCCGGCCTGTTCGGCCTGGTCGGCGTGGCGTGCCTCGTCGATCTTCATCACGCGCAGGATCGCGCGGCTGCGCTGGTCGACCTCCGGCAGGGTTTCCAGGTGTTCGTCCAGATGGGCTTCGACCTGGCGCTCGGTCTCGACCACGAAGCCCAGGCTCCAGTCGTCGCCGCGCAAGCCGGCCAGGGCGCCGAGCGCGTAGCTGCCGGCGTACCAGAGCGGGTTGAACAGGCTGGGGCGGCTGTCCAGCTCGTGCAGGCGGTCGGCACACCAGGCCAGATGGTCGGTTTCTTCCTGCGCCGCCTCCAGCAGGTGCTGCTGGGTGTGGGCGTCGCGGGCGACGGCGGCCTGGCCGAAATACAGGCCTTGCGCGCAGACCTCGCCGACGTGGTTGATCCGCATCAAGCCGGCGGCGTGGCGACGCTGGTCCGGTTCCAGCGCCACGTCAGGGGTGTCGGCGGCCGGGTTGGGCCGCTCGGCGGGCGGATTGCCGAATACCGTGTCCAGCGCGCGCTGGGCTTCGACCAGCAGCCGGTCGAGCGGGCCATGCAGTCGGAAAGAGGAGGTCTGGGTCATGCGTCGATTCTGGCCCCCGACCGAGCCGCTGCCAACCGCCTGAGCTCCAGCCAGCCGGCGACTTGCGTGGCCTTGTATCGTCCCGTACAATCCCGCCTCTTCTGTTTCGCCTTCACAACGCGTGGCAAAGTTCCAGCGGCCATTGCCGCTGCAATCCGCCCGACCACTCAAGAGTTTTCTCATGACTACGTTCACCGCCAAGTCCGAGACCGTCCAGCGCGACTGGTATCTCGTTGACGCCGCCGGCAAGACGCTCGGCCGTCTGTCCACCGAACTGGCCCGCCGCCTGCGCGGCAAGCACAAGCCGGTTTATACCCCGCACGTCGATACCGGCGATTACCTCGTGGTGATCAATGCCGAGAAGATCGTGGTCACGGGCAACAAGCTGAAAGACAAGAAGTATCACCGCTTCACCGGCTACATCGGTAACCTGAAGACCGAGAGCCTGGAGCAGGCGCTGGAGCGCCACCCGGAGCGCGTGATCGAAATCGCCGTCAAGGGCATGCTGCCGAAGGGCCCCCTGGGCCGCACCATGTACCGCAAGCTCAAGGTCTATTCGGGTGCCGAGCATCCGCACGCCGCCCAGCAGCCGCAAGTTCTGGATATCTAATCATGGCTATCACGCAAAACTACGGCACTGGCCGCCGCAAGTCCTCCACCGCTCGCGTGTTCCTGCGCAAGGGTACCGGCAACATCACCGTCAACGACCGTCCGCTGGACGAGTTCTTTGGCCGTGAGACTGCACGCATGATCGTGCGTCAGCCGCTGGAACTCACCAAGAACACCGAAAGCTTCGACATCCTGGTCACCGCCTCCGGCGGCGGCACCACCGGTCAGGCCGGTGCGATCCGTCTGGGCATCGCCCGTGCACTGGTCGAGTACGACGAAACCCTGAAGTCCGAGCTGCGCAAGGCTGGCTTCATGACCCGTGACGCCCGCGAAGTCGAGCGTAAGAAGGTCGGTCTGCACAAGGCCCGTCGCGCAACCCAGTTCTCCAAGCGCTGATCCATCGCGTTTGCTGCGTCCCGGTTCGCCGGGGCGCCCACGACAAAAGCCCGGCCATGCCGGGCTTTTGTCGTTTCGGGGGTGCGCATCGTGACTCTGCGCTAGTGGCCTGGGCGTGCTGGGTCGCAGGGCAGGTCTTTCCGGGGCCGGGTCTGGCAGCTTCGCAGGGGCGGCATGGCCCTCTTTTCGTGCCAACAACCTGGCGGCGGCCGCTGCGTCTGTGCACGGCCGCCCGGGGTGATGCCATGCGGGGTGGCCAGGTTCCGGCAGTGGCGCCTGTCTGCCTGTCTGCCTGGCCGACGCAGCACGCCCATTCCGGCAGGGTGGGGCACCTGCGGCCGATCCCTGTGCGCCCTTGGTGCGGCAGTGGTTGGTGCGGACCATTCCCGGTGGCTGCCGGGTCGGATCATCGGGCAACAAAAAAGGCCCGATCGTCAGATCGGACCTTCTGTGTTTGGCTGCCCCGGATGGATTCGAACCACCGATGCCTGAGTCAGAGTCAGGTGCCTTACCGCTTGGCGACGGGGCAATAAAACGTGTTGGGCCAAGATTATTGCATGCCTGTGAGCGCATGAACACCTTGGTGGCTATGGGTGGACTCGAACCACCGACCCCAGCATTATGAGTGCTGTGCTCTAACCGGCTGAGCTACATAGCCTAGGGAGCCGGCAATTCTTACCAAGCGCTCGCGTGTTGTCAAGCATTTCGTTTTCAGCTTGTGAGCCGGCCGTCGCCGTGGCAGAGTCGGTGACAGTAGATTTTCAGGAGTCCGCATCGTGATCGATCCGGACGGTTTCCGGCCAAACGTCGGCATCGTGCTGATGCGAGAGGATGGTCAGGTGTTCTGGGCACGACGTGTGCGCAGGGACGGCTGGCAGTTCCCGCAAGGTGGCATGAATACCGACGAGACACCCGTGGAAGCCATGTACCGCGAGTTGCGCGAAGAAACCGGGTTGTTGCCCGAGCATGTCGAATTGCTCGGTGCCACCCCTGGGTGGCTGCGCTATCGCCTGCCGAGCCGGGCAGTACGGCGCAATGAGCGCCAGGTCTGCATCGGCCAGAAGCAGGTGTGGTTCCTGCTGCAGTTCACCGGCCACGAATCCCATCTCAAGCTCGACCACACCGACACGCCCGAGTTCGATCACTGGCGCTGGGTGGATTTCTGGTACCCGGTCGAGCATGTGGTGATGTTCAAGCGCGGGGTCTATGCGCGCGCGCTGCGTCATCTGGCTCCACTGGCGCAGACCATCGCCGGCTCGGCGGCGGTCGGGGTGATGCCCGAGCGTGCGCTGGAGGCCTGGTTGCCGGGCAGCAGCGCGGCCGGGCACGACAGCCCGCGCAAGCGTCCACGCAAGCGGGGCGGGCCTCGTGCGGTCCGGATTAATAATGATTAACGTTTGGAATTGACACCCTATTCTCGTTTGCGGTGGAATCAGTGCCGGTCCTCTCCGGATCGCCAGCACCCGACCGATACCGTGTACGTCTGCATCTGTAATGGGGTCACCGACCACCAGATCCGCGAAGCGGCCGAGAATGGCTGCGCCAGCCTGGCCGAGCTGACCATGCGCACCGGCTGTGGTTCAAACTGTGGGTCGTGCCTGGAGATGGCAGGCGATGTGTTGAGCCAGGCCCATGCGAGCCGCGCGCTGCCGTTGCCAATGCTGGGGCTTGCCAGCGCTGCCTGAGCATTCCTCCGGCGCGTCCGCGCGTCGGCGATGACAAGTTGCCGGGGCTGGTGGGCACATTGACGCCTTCCTAGTGCCACCCGCGCCAATGACGTCGACAGATCGCCTTGCTGGCCTCCGGCAATGCGCTCGCTCCGGAACCGTTGCGGTCATCGGTCAGTGAACCGCTGGTTCCCTCCACAGTCCGCAGTGACTGCTCGACGCAGATTGACGGGAGCTCCGCTCCCACATAGACCGTATGACGATCCAGCCGGGAGCGAGCAAGCGTCCCGCAACTGATCACGATTCGCGTTCCTTCATGCGCCGCGGCAACGCGCTACAGTGCGGCCGGCTCACTGTCTCGGAGACATCGCATGAAGGGCGATACCAAGGTCATCGAGTACCTCAACAAGGTGCTCTACAACGAACTCACTGCGATCAACCAGTACTTCCTGCACGCCAAGATGCTGAAGAACTGGGGCCTGAAGGAACTGGCCGAGCATGAGTACAAGGAATCCATCGACGAGATGAAGCATGCGGACAAGCTGTCCGACCGCATCCTGTTTCTCGAAGGGCTTCCCAATTTCCAGGCGCTGGGCAAGCTGCGCATCGGCGAGAACCCCACCGAGATGTTCCGCTGCGACCTGGCGCTGGAGCGCGAGGCGGTTGCCGTGCTGCGCGAGGCCGTGGCCTATGCGGAGACCGTCAACGACTACGTGAGCCGCCAGCTGCTGGTGGACATCCTGGATTCGGAAGAAGAGCACATCGACTGGCTGGAAACGCAGCTGGATCTGGTGGCGCGCATCGGCGAGCCGAACTACCTGCTGACCAAGCTGGACGACTGAGGGCCGCTGACCGGGCTGCAGCGCTGCCGGCAGGCGGCGCGTTGATGGGTGGCTTCGGCTCACTGCATCCTGGCTCTTTCTGCCGTCGGGCCTTCGGCCTCTTCCATCGCGAGATCAATGCCGGCACGCATGAGGTCATGAGCGGTCGGCGTGGCCGTCGCTGCCCGGAAGCTGCATGTACCACGCGCACGCTCCTGTTGCGAGCGCGTCCTTCGCACCCGACTGACTAACCGCTGCCACGGTTTGTTGGCCGCCCTCAGTTGGCGGCGCGGGCCTTGGTCTGCAGGCGGGCGACCTGGCCGAGCAATGCCAGGCGGGCGCGTGCGTATTCGGCGATGACCAGGGCCACCATCACCGAGGGGCGTTCGATGGTGCCGGTACGCGCGGCCAGTTCGATCCGGCGCGCGGCATTGGCCAGCGCCTGGGCGCCGACGTTGGCGCTGGAGGATTTGAGCGTATGCGCCAGATCGCGCAGCTGCATGCTGTCGCGATTGGTGGCCGCGGTTTCCAGGCGTTCGATCATGCCCGGCGCATCTTCCAGGAACAGCTGCAGGATGGTGATGGTGTCCGCGCCCGCCACCTCGTACAGCTCATCGATCACGCTGTTGTCCAGGATCGGCAAGGCGCGCGCCTGCGCGGCGCTGCTGGCGCTTTCGGGGGCGGCTGCGGCCTGGCTGCCATGGGGCGTGCCGGCTGGCAGCGGTTGACGCGGCAGCCAGCGTTGCAGGCAGGCGTCGAGCTGCTCGCGGGCGACCGGTTTGGACAGGTAGTCGTCCATGCCGGCGGCCAGGCAGCGTTCGCGATCGCCGGCCATGGCGTTGGCGGTCATCGCCACGATCGGGACCGGGCGGCCGCCGCTCTCGGTCTCCATCGCGCGCCAGCGGCGGGTGGCGGCATAGCCGTCCAGCACCGGCATCTGGCAATCCATGAAGACCATGTCGTAGCGAGTGGACTCCATGCTGCTCAGCGCGGCGTCGCCATCGGTGGCGGTGTCGGCGTCGAAGCCGAGCACGGCCAGCAGCTTCTGCGCGACCAGCAGGTTCACCGGGTTGTCTTCCACCAGCAGGATGCGCACTTCGCGCGTACCGGCCAGCGCCGGTGCCATCGGCTCGGGAATCATCGCCGCGGCCAGCGTGGCGGCGGGGGCGGGCGTTGGATCGGGCGGCAGCACCAGCGAGCGCAGGGTCTCGTCCGGGCTCTGGCGCGGCACCAGGGTGGCATGGTCCTGCAGCTCGGCAGGCACCGGCTCGTCGCCATACAACCAGATCAGGCGCGCGCCACCGAGGTCGTCCGGGCGCGCAAGTGCACGATGCACGGCGCGCGCGCTGTAGCGCAGCGTGTCGTGGTCGGCAATGACGCAGCGGAAGCCTTCGCCGTCGCTGTGGCGACGCACCCGTTCCAGCGCTTCCTGGGTGGTCTCCATCAGCACGTGCGACACGCCCCAGCCGTCGAGCAGGCGCTTGAGACGTTGCGACAGGCGTGTGTCGGAGCTGATCACCATCACCCGGGCGGCATCGGCGCCGCTGTTCTGCTGCAGGTCGCCGATGACCTTGAGCAGCGGAATCTCGAACCAGAACGTGGCGCCGCGCCCGGGCTCGGACTCCACGCCGATGCGGCCGCCCATCAGGTCGATGATGCGCTTGCAGATCGCCAGTCCCAGGCCGGTGCCGCCATACAGGCGCGTGGTGGAGGCGTCGGCCTGGGCGAAGGAGCGGAACAGGCGCGCCTGCTGATCCGGGGCGATGCCGATGCCGGTATCGCGCACCTGGAAGCGCAGCAGGTGCTGGGCGCGGGTTTCGCCCAGGCGGCGCAACTGGATGTCGACACTGCCGCGCTCGGTGAACTTGATCGCATTGCCGATCAGGTTGCCCAGCACCTGGCGCAGGCGGATCGGGTCGCCGCGCACCAGCAGGCGCACCGATGGCTCGATATCCAGCCCCAGGCGCAGCTGCTTGCCTTCGGCGGTACGCTGCAGCAACTGCACGACGCCGTCGAGCAGCTCGCGCAGGTTGAAGGTGGTGATCTCCAGTTCGAGCTTGTTGGCTTCGAGTTTGGAGTAGTCGAGGATGTCGTCGACGATGCGCAGCAACTGCAGCGAGCTGCCGGTGGCGGTCTGCAGCATGTCGCGCTGGTCCAGGCTGAGCTGGCCGCTGGAAATGAGCTCCAGCATCGGGATGATGCCGTTGAGCGGGGTGCGGATCTCGTGGCTCATGGTGGCCAGGAATTCGCCCTTGGCCAGCGTGGCGGCCTCGGCGGCCTGCTTGGCGCGCAGCAGTTCCTGTTCAAGCTCGCCGTGGCGCTGCAGCTCCTGCTGCAGGCGCTCACGGACGACGTCGGCCTCTTCCAGGCGTTGCGTCAGGGCGTGCTGGGCGCGCGCGCTGCGGTAGCCGGCAGCTGCGGCGCACAGGCCGAACACCACTGCCAGCGCTGCAGCGGCGGCCGTCACCGTGCGCCACGGCCCGTCGATGGCCGACCACTGCAGGCCCGCACCCAGCGCTGCGACTAGAGCAGCCAACACGGCCAGGCCGCTCCAGGCGCGGAGGCCTCCTGCCCGCGCTGTCACTCAGAGCACCGCGTTCGTGAAGTCGAAGTCCAGTTCCTTGCCGACCGTCTGCACCAGGTTGCCCTGGATGAAGTCCACGCCACTCATCCACATCGCCGCGGCCGACTGCGGGTCCTCGATGCGTTGGCCGATGATCAGCAAGCCACGCTGATGGGCGATATCGATCACGCCGCGCAGTTCATCGCGGACTGCCGCATTGCCATGGGCATCGGCGAAGCGGTTGGCCATGCGCACGAAGCTCAGCGGCAGCTGGCTCAGCAGCGCGTTGGCTTCGTCGCCGGGCTCGAACTGGCTCAGGCAGAACTGCACGCCCGCCTGCATCAATCTGGCGCAGAACTGCTGCACGGTGACTGCGTGGATCAAGGCATCGTCCAGGCGCAGGTCGACGATCAGCGATTGCCCGGCCACGCCGCGCTCGACCAGCGCCTTGAGCAACCAGTCGGCGAAGGCATCGCGCGCCAGCGTGCGCGGCGACTGCGACACGAACAACCGCAGCGGCGGGTGGGCGTGCTGGTACAGATGCAGCAGGCCGAGCGCGTGGTCCATGACCTGCTGGTCGAGATCGGCGATGCGTCCGGCCGCTTCGGCGGCGGGAATCACCTGGCCGGCTGACAGCAGCGTGCCGTCGGCCTGGCGCAGCCGCAGCAGCACCTGGTATTGCGCCGTGTCGCCGCCGGCCACCGCCACGATCGGTTGATACGCCAGTTCGAGCTGGCCTTCGACCAGGCGCAGCTGCTCCTGTTGTTCGGCCTGGCTGGGGGCCAGGTAGGCCTGCACGCCTTCGCTGCGCAGGCGCGCCTGCAGCGCGGTGCGCTCGACCGCTTCCAGCGCGCTGCCGGTATCGTCGAAGCCCAGGCCCAGCGGTGCCACGCCGATGGCGCAGCGCACGTGCACCGATTCTTCCTCGCGCACCGGGAAGGCATGGGCCGACAGCCGCTGGCGGATTTCCAGCGCCTGCTGTTCCAGGCTGGATTCGGGCATGTCCACGCCCAGCAGCAGGAAGCTGTTGTCGTTCAGGCGTGCCAGCGGATACGGCTGCGCGGCACTGGCCAGGCGATGCCCGGCCTGGGTCATCAGGCGCTCATAGGCGGCATAGCCATAGCGCTCGCGCAAGCCGAGCGCGCTGGCGATTTCGATGAAGAACAACCCGCCGGTCTGCTTGCGCGCCAGCGCATCGGCGAGCAGTTCCATCACATGGGCGCGTGTCGGCAGGCCGGTCTCCGGATTGCTGCGCACGCTAACCTGTTCACCGGCCTGCTGCAGCGCCTGCTGGCGTGCGCGGCGGATGCGGTTGGACACTGCGGCGATCAGGTGACGCGGGCGGATCGGCTTGGTCAGGAAGTCGTCGGCGCCGCTGTCGAGCACTTCGAACTGACGCTCCGGATCCGGGTCGCCAGTGAGGAAGACGATCGGCAGCAATTGCTGGCCGGGCTGCTGGCGGATCAGGGTGGTCAGGCGGATGCCGTCCAGCTCGGGCATGTGCAGATCCATCAAAATCAGATCCGGGTGGTAGTCCTGGATCGCCTGCGGCACGCTGGCGGCGGTCATTTCCACCTGCGCATGCATGCCGGCACCGTGCAGCACGCTCTGCGCGAACAGCGCCTGCGAGCGGTCGTCCTCGACGATCAGCACGCGGTACGGCGCATCGGCGGCCATGGTGTCGTCGCCCTCGCGCGACGCCGAGACAGTCGCCAGCGTCGACGCTGCAGCCGTCGCGTGCGCACTGCCACCTGGCGCGACGGCCTGGGCTGGTGCCATCGGCAGGATCGATGCGGGTGCGGCAGCGGGCGCGGGAATGATGGCGGCACTCACCGGCTCTGCCGGGTTGGATGCCGCCGCGGCCTCGTCGGCCCAGCGGCGCCAGTAGTCGGCCGGCGGTGTCTCGGCGCGCAGTGGACGATTACGCGTGGCGGTGTCGTCACGGGTGAAAGGAACCGGATCTCGGGCGGCCATCAATACTCCCTGCAGTCGCGATGATTATGCGATGAACTTCACGATAGCGGGGAGCGACGTGCAGCCGGCGTGGTGGCAGGGCGCATCGGCGCAACCAGCCGCCGCATGCCCCGCCACAGCAATCGCCACACCCACCAGACCACCAGCGTAGCGAGCACGCTGGAGCCCACCGCAACACTGAGTGCCAGCCATGGGTGCGCCAGTGCCAGCGCCAGGGCGGTGGTGGCGATGGTGTCCTCGGCCAGCGAGGCGACCCAGTTGCTGGCCGGTTCCGGCGAGGTGTTGAGCAAGGCGCGGGTGCCGGCCTTGAGGGTGTGGCTGGTCAGCGCCACGCCGGCGCCTGCGGCCAGCACGCCGGTGCTCAGGTCACCGTCCGGCGACAGCGTGGCCGCGGCCAGGAAGGCGCCGGCGGGCACCCGTGCCAGCGTCTGCAGCAGGTCCCAGCCCGAATCCACGCCGGGGATCTTGTCGGCGAAGAACTCGGCCACCGCCAGTGCACCGGAGGTGCCCAGCACCCACCACGACTGCGCCGGATGCAGGGCCGGCGGCAGCTCGATCCAGCCGAGCAGGCCGGCCAGGCCGACACCGAAAACGGTGAGATAGACACGGATGCCGGCCAGCCAGGCCAGCAGGATGCCGATCACGAACAGATGGGCTTCGCTCATGGCGTTGCTTCCTGCGAACAATGCGGAACTATCGGATAACCGCCGGTCCAGCGCCAGCACGATGGTTGCCGACGCTCTGGCACACTACGCCGCCCATGACTGCGCCGGCCCGTCCGGACCCGATGCCCATGCGACCAGCCGCACGCGTTCAGATCGTCCAACGTGACTCCGGCGGTGGCCGTTCCGGCGGCCGCTGGCGGTGGCTGGTGATCGCGCTGGTGTGGCTGGCATCGCTGGGCGGGGCATGGTGGATGGCCAGCCGTACCGCTGCGCCGCGCTTGGTCGAGGCCGAGGCGGCGTTGCAGCAGGCGCAACGCAGTCAGGCCCAGCAGCGTCGGCAGATTGCGCAGTTGCAGCAGCGCCAGGTCAATCTGGAAATGTCCGACAAGATCAGCCGCGCCGCCAACACCGAAGTGCAGGCCTCGCTGGCCGAGCGTGACGAGCAGATCGCCGCACTGCGTGCGGATGTGGCGTTCTACGAGCGCCTGGTGGGCTCCACCGCGCAACGCAAGGGGCTCAACGCACACTCGGTGCAATTCAGCGCAGAGGCCGGCGGCACCTGGAACTACAGCGTGGTGCTGACCCAGAACCTCAACCGCGGCGCGATCAGCCAGGGCCAGCTGCGCTTTACGGTGGAAGGCGTGCGCGCCGGCAAGCTGGTCACGGTGAACTGGAACGAGCTGCACCAGAAGCCGGATGCGGCCGGGCAGGCCTACTCGTTCCGCTATTTCCAGCAATTGGACGGCAGCGTGATCCTGCCGAAGGATTTCACTCCGCAACGTGTCAAAATCACCCTGAGCGGCGACGGGGCGCCGGTCAATCAGACATTCGACTGGAAAGTCGCCGGGAGTGGCGCGGGGGAGTAGCTCATGTTCGGAAACAAATCCAACCGTGGTGCGCAGACCGTGGTCGATACCTTGATCGGGCCGCAGGTGGTCATCCGCGGCGACCTGGTGTTCAGCGGCGGGCTGTATGTGGAAGGCCGCATCCTGGGCAAGGTGATCGCCGAAGACGGCGCCGGCGCCATCTTGACGGTGGCCGAGCAGGGCAGCATCGAGGGCGAGGTGCGCGCGCCGGTGGTGATCATCAACGGCCAGCTGACCGGCGATGTGCATGCGGCCGAGCGGGTCGAACTGGCCGCCAACGCGCGAGTGCAGGGCAATGTGCATTACCAGGTGGTGGAGATGAGCGCCGGTGCGCAGCTCACCGGGCGCCTGATCCATGCCGCCACCGCCGGCGCGACCGCCGCGTTGCCGGCGCCGGACGCCGGCCGTGCCGAGCCCGCCAAGGCCTTGCAGGCCGAGACTGCCGAGGCCTGAGTGCGTGGCCTGCGGCTGAAGCGGGGTGTCGGGTTTGGCAGGCAGTGCTTGAAGTGGGGCCGCCTGGCCCCCATGCTGACGCCATGAGCACGCTCGTTTCGCTTCCCACCGCCGCCCCGGCCCCGGACTACCAGTCCATCGACCGGCCGCTGAACTTTTCTGTGGCCGCCGCCAGCAAGGTGCGCGAGCTGATCCAGGAAGAAGGCAACGCCGAGCTGGCGTTGCGCGTCTATATCCAGGGGGGCGGCTGTTCCGGCTTCCAGTACGGCTTCGAGTTCGACGAGAACCGCGCCGAGGACGACCTGGCCGTGGCCACCGACGGGGTGACGCTGCTGGTCGACCCGCTGAGCCTGCAATACCTGATGGGCGCGGAAGTGGACTACACCGAAAGCCTGACCGGGGCGCAGTTCGTGATCCGCAATCCGAATGCCAAGACCACCTGCGGGTGCGGCAGCAGCTTCAGCGTCTGAATCGACGCGGTTGCCGGTGTTTGAGGCGCGGGCGATCTGCTGCGTGCAACGTTTCCATGTTCAGCGCGGCGTGGTGAGTGCGGTAGCGGCATAAGTGCGGCGACAGGGCTGCATGCGGTACGTCGCTTGTGTGCATTGCGGGTCTTTTGGACGCGATGCATGTCGCGCGACACCAGCACCGATACCGATACCGATACCGTTCGCCGGGCGCAGTCAAAACGCCGAGCGATGTGCGCCACGTACCGCGCAGACGATCGCCACCGGGACGAATGCCACGGGGTGGTATGGCGCCACGCGCCATCGATATGCATGTCTAACGCGCTGTAAACATTTGCGTGCTGCGGGTTTCGCCATGCGCGCGCAAGCTTCGTGCGCGTGAGCTGCAGCGCGTGCGGCGATGGCCATACTGCACGCACGCTCAGCGCCGGTGCCCGGACATGCTCGCTTCATTCATGCATCGCGTCTTGTCTTGCCTGACACACGCAGGCCTCGCCACTGCGCTGAGCGAGCGTGCCGCGCGCGATGCCACTTCCACACCATGGCGCAGTAAGCGCATCGCCACGCGTGCGTACGTGGATCGGGCAGCTGATCCCGCTCCTTTGTCGCGCCGGCTCCCTGCCCCTTGCATCCATCCATGAGAGAACGTCTCACCATGTTGCAGATCAGAACCCGATCGGCGTTTGGCCTGCTGGCCATGCTTGGCATCGCCAGCGCAGTGCTTGCACCCGGCGCGCAGGCGTCACCCGCGCGCGGCAGCTTGCTCAGCAGCAATTTCCTGACCAGCTACACCCGCGATGCGATTGCCGCATTGCTCACCGCCGAGCCGGCGGCCGAACAGCCCAGATGCAACGTGCGCGTGGCCGAGTTCACCTATGCCACCGTCGGCGTCGATGGCGAACCGGCCACGGCCTCGGGCGTGGTGCTGATTCCGGGTGGCGAGCGTTGCACCGGTCCGTATCCGTTGCTGGGCTGGGGGCGGTCGACCGCGACGCTCCGCAACGAGGAACAGGCCAAGGACATCCGTGATGCCAAGGGGAACGACCCGCTGGTCACCCGTCTGGCCAGCCAGGGCTATGTGGTGGTCAGCAGCGATTACCTGGGGCTGGGCAAATCCAGCTACGGTTTCCATCCCTACCTGCATAGCGCATCCGAGGCCAGTGCGACGATCGATGCGCTACGCGCGGCACGCAGCGTGCTGCAGCGGATGAAGACGCCGTTGTCCGGCAAGGTGATGCTGTCGGGGTATTCGCAAGGCGGTCATGCCGCACTGGCAACCCAGCGGGAAATCGAGGCGCATCTGTCCAGCGAGTTCCATCTGGTGGCCAGCGCGCCGATCTCCGGGCCCTACGCGCTGGAGCAGACCTTCGTGGACAGCTGGAGCGGGAGCAACGCCGTCGGTGAAAGCAGCTTCGGCATCATTCTGGGCAGCTACGCGATCGTCGCGATGCAGCACACGTATCGCAATCTCTATCTGGCGGCCGGGCAGGTGTTTCAGGACCCATGGGCGGCCAGGGTCGAGGGGCTGTTCCCCGGCAAGCTGGGCCTGACCGATCTGGTGCTGGGCGATACGCTGCCCGGGATCGATCAGCTCAAGGCGTATTTCCAGCCCGGGTTCTATCGTGACTTCGCCAGCAACCCGGACAATCCGTTCCGCAAGGATCTGGCACGCAACGACGTGCTGGACTGGGCGCCGCAGACGCCGACGCTGCTGTGCGGTTCGTCCAACGACGCGACCATCCCGCTGAAGAATGCGGTGACCGCCATTGCCGGTTTCAAACGCCGCGGCAGCACCCAGGCAGCGCTGGTGGACATCGGCAGTGGCGACCCCAACGACAACTCGGCTTTCGTGCATCTGACCACCAATGAGCCGTGCATCGTCGCCGTACGGCATCAGCTGCTGGACAAGCAGCGCTGAGGCCTGGATGGTGAGGCGCTGCCAGCGCCGATGATCGGTCGCGTCCCGGGTCCGCCTGGACGCGTCACGATCCGATCGAGGCCTTGTCGCTGTTGCAGGCGACAAGGCTGAGCATGCCCGGATTCGACCTGGTTGCCGCAACGCCATGCCGATTGCGCGTGGCCTGCCGTGCGGCGCAGCGCGCAATGTGACGCAGTCAGCACCGCCGGCGAGCGCGGGCCCGTGGCACGTCTGAACGCGCGCCGCCAGCCGGGCCTGCATCCGTGGCGCGCCGGTTGCAGGCGATGCCGATTATCGGCAGGCTTGCGCCGATGTCAGAGCCTTCCTTTTCCGCCTCCGGTTTTGCCTTCACCCACGCGCCGCTGGATCGCGGCGACCTGCTGCGTGACGATGCCGCTGCGCTGGCGCGTCTGTGGCCGCAAGGCCGCGTGCTGCTGCTCGATGCCAAGGGCACCGCGCTGGCCGATGCCGATGGCCAGCCGCTGCTGATGGACGGTGCCGCGCTTGGCGAAGCGCCGGACGGAGCGATCTTTCTGGGGCTGCGCGATGGAGTCGGCTGGTTCTGCCTGCCGTCCGATGTGCCGGGTGTGGAAGCGCCGCAGCGCATCGACCTGCGCCAGGCCGCCGCCGACTGGCCGGCAGACGTCTCCACCGCGTTCGCCTACGCGCGCGCGATGCTGCACTGGCAGTCGCGCACGCGCTTTTGCGGTGTCTGCGGCGGGGCGATCGCGTTCCGGCGGGCCGGCTTCATCGCCCATTGCACGCAATGCCAGACCGAGCATTACCCGCGCGTGGATCCGGCCATCATCGTGGCGGTCAGCGATGGCGCGCGCTTGCTGCTGGGGCGGCAGGCGAGCTGGGCGCCGGGGCGCTACTCGGTGATTGCCGGCTTTGTCGAACCCGGCGAGTCGCTGGAGCAGACCGTGGCGCGCGAGGTGTTCGAGGAAACCCGCGTGCAGGTGCAGGACTGCCGCTACCTGGGCGCGCAGCCGTGGCCGTTCCCGGGCGCGTTGATGCTGGGCTTCAGCGCGCGCGCTGCGGCAAGCGAAGTGCCGCAGGTCACCGGCGAGCTGGAAGACGCGCGCTGGGTCAGCCATGCCGAGGTCAGCGCGGCACTGGCCGGCGACGGCGAGATCGGGTTGCCGCCGCGTATTTCCATCGCGCGCGCGCTGATCGAGCATTGGCATCGCGTCCATGGCTGAGCCGGGGCGAGCGGCGCAGCGCACGCAGATCGGGTGCGCGTGCAGCGGCTCGGCTAGACTCGGCTGAGGAGGCCCACCCATGTTCACCACCCTGGTTGCTGTCGTCGTCGCACTTGCGCTGGGCCACCTGGCGCCCGCCCAGGTGGCGCGGCTGCGGCGTTTCGAATGGTTCGGCCAGTGGCTACGCCGGCTGGACAGCCATGCGGCCGGGCGCGGTGCGTGGCAGGGGCGTTATGGCGTGCTGCTGGCACTGTTGCCGGCCCTGCTGGTGGTGCTACTGCTGCAATGGCTGCTGGACGATGTGTGGCGCGGGTTCTGGGCCTTGCTGTTCGGCGTGGCGGTGCTGGCCTGGACCTGGGGGCCGCGCGATCTGGACCGCGATGTGGAAGCGGTGATCGATGCCGACGCGCCGGCGTTGCGGCGTGAGGCCATCTCGCACCTGCAGGCCGCCGGCGGCAGCGTGCACGAAGATGCGCCGTCGCTGGTGGAAGCGGTGGTGGTCAACGGGCTGCGGCGCTGGTTCGCGGTGCTGTGGTGGTTTTTGCTGCTGGGGCCGTTCGGTGCGGTGCTGTACCGGCTGACGGCGCTGGCGGTGGAAAGCCCGCTGTCGGTGCTGCTGCCGCCGCGCAACCTGGCCGGCGCGCGTTGGGTGCTGGCCGCGCTGGAATGGCCGGTGGCGCAGTTGATCACCGTGTCGATGGCGCTGGTGGGCAATTTCGACACGGTGTTCCGTGCCTGGCGTGAAGCGCATGGCAATCGGTGGTCGCTGGAGCCGCATTTTCTCGGTGCGGTGGCGCGTGCCAGCGTTAGTGCCGAACTGCGCGAAGAAGCGCACGACTACACCGATGCAGGGCTGGTGCCGGTGTGGCGCCGCCTGCCGGAAGTGCGCGATGCGATGAGTCTGGTCTGGCGCGTGCTGCTGCTGTGGATGGTGGTGCTGGCGTTGCTGGTGATCGCCGGATGGGTGCGGTAGGCGCGATACAGGCGCGCCGCTGCGCGTTGCAATATCCACCGCATCAGGCGATTGTTCGCGGCTACCCTGGCGCAAGCAGGTTGAAAGGAAACCGCGCCAGGCATGATCCCGGGCGCCGCAATGCATGGCGCGCCGCTGCGCGTTGCAATATCCACCGCATCAAGCGGTTGTTCGGGCTACCCCGGCGCAAGCAGCGTGAAAGGAAACCGCGCCAGGCATGATCTCGGGCGCCGCAATGCATGGCGCGCCGCCGCGCGTTGCAATATCACCGCATCAAGCGGTTGTTCGCGGCTACCCCGGCGCAAGCAGCGTAAAAGGAAACCGCGCCAGGCATGATCTCGGGCGCCGCAATGCATGGCGCGCCGCCGCGCGTTGCAATATCACCGCATCAAGCGGTTGTTCGCGGCTACCCCGGCGCAAGCAGCGTAAAAGGAAACCACGGCAGATTCCGTGCAATCCAGTACAGCGGCAACGCCCATAACCAGAACTTCGGCTCGGACATGACGGCCACCACGGGTGCGAACCAGCGCGCGCGCCAGCCGGCCTTCCAGGCAATCAGGCCGGGCAGGGTGCACAGGCCGAGCACGGCGGCCGGGTTCATGGCGAAGGCGCCGGGGAGATCGAAGTGCACCAGCGCATACAGCGCGCGGGTCATGCCGCAACCGGGGCAATAGCAGCCGGTCACGGCACGGAACACGCAGGGCGGGAACGGGCTGTTGCTCGCGTTCGGATCGAAGCGATACAGCAGCGACACGCCAAAGGCGGCCACGCTGGTGGCCGCCCCGAGTCCAAGCCAATAGCGTGGACGCAATTCCATTACTGCATGTGCTGCAACTGCTGCATGTAGTCCATGTAGCCCTGCATGCCGCCGGTGGCGACCACGCCGATGTTGATCAGCAGGCCGATCACGGCCAGCACGCTGGTCACGATGCACCAGGTCTTGGCGGTGTTGGAGGCACGCCGTGCGCCGTCGATGTCGCCCTGGTTGAGCAGGCCGTTGACCTTGCTGGAGAAAACGATCGCCACGATGCCGGTGATCAGGGCCGGGCAGCACAGGCAGAAACCGAGCACGGTGGAGACGATCGCCCAGATCAGGTGATTGGGGACCGGGCCGGGTGCGGCGCTGGACGAGGGATGGATCGGCGGTGGGATGGCACTCATGGTGAAGCTCCTTGGGTGGTAAACAACAGCGAGATGTTGCAGCGCGCGGGGAAGGCAGCGATGGGCCGCGCAGGCAGCGTCCGCCGGTCACGGCGAACGCGTCTGACACGGTGATGTGGCGTACGGCGACTTCCCCCGGTCCTTCTTGTCGCGCCCGCTAGGCGAGCGCGGCGGCAATACGTGCAATGGCGCACAGGCTACTCGCGGCGCGCGACGGACGCAAAGCCCACGCCGGCCGCACTCATGGCTGATCCTGGCGCAGTGCACGGACCTGCTGCTCGAGCAGCGCGGCGGTCGCCGCGTCGCCGGGAACCGCTGGGCCGGCGGCCACTTCGATATGCGCGCGGATCCGGCGCGGCACGCGCATGCGGCCCAGGCGGGTGTCGCGGCGGCTCCACATGCTCGACCACATGCCACGCAACGCCATCGGAATCACCGGCACCTGGCGGCGTTGCAGGATCTTTTCCACGCCCGACTTGAACGCTGCGATCTCGCCATCCCGGGTCAAGGCGCCTTCGGGGAAGATGCACACCAGCTCGCCGTCGGCCAGCGCCGCATCGATACGGTCGAAGGCCTGTTGCATCAGCGCGGGGTCTTCACGCGCGCCGGCGATCGGGATCGCCTTGGCGGTGCGGAAGATCCAGCGCATCACCGGGATGCGGAAGATCTTGTAGTACATGACAAAGCGCACCGGGCGCGGGATCACCGCCGACAGGATCAGCGCGTCCATGTAGCTGACGTGGTTGCACACCAGCAGCGCGGCGCCTTCCTCGGGCACATGGCGGTCGATCTCGCGTGCGCGCAGCCGGTACAGCACGCTCACCAGCACCCAGCTGAGAAAGCGCATCAGGAACTCGGGCACCAGGGTGAAGATCCACAGCGCCACCAGCGTATTGGCCAGCGCCAACGCCAGGAACACCTGCGGAATGCTCAGGCCCGGCAGCGGAATGCGCACGCCCAACAGCACCAGCTGCGGCAACTGCAGCGCGATGCCGACGATGGCGGCGGTGACGATGAACAGCGAATTCTGGATGTTGAGCCCGGCGATCACGCGCGAGAGTTCGGCCTTGGGCGTGCGGCTCTGGATCAACGCGAACAACGGCACCACGAACAGACCGGTGAACAGGCCGATGCCGACCAGATCCACGATCAGGCGCACGCTGCCGGCCTGCTGCACGAACTGGCCGATCGACAGATCGGTGGCGGGCGCAGCGCCCGGGCGTGCGAAATACAGGTCCAGCAGGAAGGCGCTGATGCCGAACGCGCCCAGCGGCACCAGGCCGATTTCGACGGTGCGCCCGGACAGCCGCTCGCACAGCAGCGAACCGACACCGGTGCCGATCGAAAACAGCGCCAGCGCGAACACGTACAGATCCTGCTGCCCACCAAGATTGACCTGCGCATAGGTGGGCAGCTGCGCGGTCAGCACGGTGCCGACGAACCAGAACCACGACACCCCGAGCACGGCGTTGCGTACCGCCGGCGTGCGCCGGGTCAGGCGCATGATGGCGCGCGATTCGGGGATCGGGTTCCAGTTGATCTTCAGCTCTGGCGCGCCGGCGTCGACCTTGGGCACCAGCCGCGCGACCAGGTTGCCGGTGACGGCAATGGCAATCACCGCGGTGGCTGCGGCCTCCGGCCCATGGCTGCCGGCGATCTGGAAGATCAGCCCGCCGAAGATCATGCCGCACAGGATCGAGATCGAGGTGCCCATCTCGACCAGGCCGTTGCCGCCGGTGAGTTCCTCGGGCTTGAGCACCGAAGGCAGGATGGAATACTTCACCGGCCCGAACAGCGTGGACTGCAGGCCGGTGCAGAACAGCGCAATCAGCAGGATCACCATGTTCTCGGTGAGAAAGCCCACCGCCGCCAGCGACATGATCGCGATCTCCATCGTGGTGGTGATCACGATGAGCTTCTGCTTCTCCAGCTTCTCGGCGATCTGCCCGGCCAGCGCGGAGAACAGGAAGTACGGCAGGATGAACAGTGCCGGCGCCAGATTGGTGTACAGCGTGCGCTGCGCCGCATCGATGCCCAGGTAGAACAACAGGCCGATGATGGCCTGCCGGTAGACGTTGTCGTTGAAGGCGCCCAACGCCTGCACGGCGAAGAACGGCAAGAAGCGGCGCTGCCTGAGCAGGGCGAACTGACTGTGACCGGACATGCAGTTTCCTTTGCGAACGCGCGCAGCCTAGCAGGCTTCCACGGCGGGCTGGTGCATGCCGCTACGCGCGGCGCGGCGTGCGTGCCGATGGCGCGCGCCGCGCGGCCTGGGCGCGCAGCAGCGCCACGAAGGCGCGTGCGGCCGGGGTGGGGTCGGGCCGCCACACCGCATAGGTCGAAAAGCCGAAGCGCTCCTTCAGTGCGACCGTCACCACCCCGCGCATGGCCGCGGCCATGGTCTGCGGCACGATACCCACGCCCAGGTCGGCGGCGACCAGTTCGCGCATCAGATCGGCGTGGGTGACCTCGTATTGCTGGCGTTGCCGCAAACCGGCCTGCGCGAAGGCCGCATCGACGATGCCGCGCACGCCGGCGCCGGCGATCAGCCCGGCCATCGGTTCGTCGTCCAGCTCGGCCAGCGCCACCCGCTTGCGCGTGGCAAAGCGATGGCCGGGCGCCACGATCAGGGCCAGGGCCTCCTCGTGCAGCAGCAGCCGCTGGTCGGGCACTGCGACCTGCGGGCCGACGCCGACCAGGGCCACATCCAGCCGGCCTTCGCCCAGGTCGTGCAGCAGGGCCTCGCTCATGGCGGTGCGCAGGTGCACGTCCACCCGCGCATGCGCGTTGCGAAACGCGCGCAGCAGCGCCGGCAGCTGCACGGTGGTGAGCGAGGAAATCTGCCCCAGCGTGAGCTGGCCACGCACCGTGCCCAGGGCCTGGGCCATTTCCTCGTGCAGGCGCTCGGCCGCGCGCAAGGTGGCGCGGGCGTTGTGCAGGAATACCTCGCCGGCGGCGGTGGGCCGCACCCGACGGGTGCCGCGCTCGAACAGGCGCGCGCCAAGGGTCTGCTCGATCTTGGCGACCTGGTGGCTGAGCGCCGACTGCACGGTGTTGCAACGGCGCGCGGCGGCGGTGAAGCCGCCTTCCTCGGCCACGGCCACGGCGAACTCCAGTTGGCGCAGGGTCAGCATGCGATCTCAAAACGCGATGGACACGGTGAAAACAATACATTGGAAAGATGCCGCGTCGCTGCCCACACTGCGCCCACTCCTTCAGCAGGCACCTGCCATGACCGTCGAACCGATTGCCCCCCCGCCATTGCCGCGCCGGCTGGTGTTGCTGATGGCCGCCGCCACCGGGCTGGCGGTGGCGAGCAATTACTACGCGCAGCCCTTGCTGGAGACGCTGGCGCAGGCGTTCGGGATCCAGGTGCGCAGTGCCGGCGCGGTGGTGACTGCCGCGCAGCTGGCCTACGCGGCGGGGCTGCTGTCGCTGGTGCCGCTGGGCGACCGGCTGGAGCGGCGCGGGCTGATCGTCGGCCTGTTCGTGCTCAGTGCGCTGGGCCTGCTGGTGAGCGCCGTCTCGCACAGCTTCGGCATGTTGCTGGCCGGCACGATCGTCACCGGTGCCAGTTCGGTGGCGGCGCAGATCCTGGTGCCATTCGCCGCGACCCTGGCCGCCCCGCACGAGCGCGGGCGGGTGATCGGCACGGTGATGAGCGGCCTGTTGCTGGGCATCCTGCTGGCGCGCACCGCGGCCGGGGTGCTGGCCGGGGTTGGCGGCTGGCATACGGTGTACTGGATCGCCTCCGGCCTGTTGCTGGTCACCGCCTGGCTGCTGTGGCGCGGGCTGCCGCGGCATCCCGGCAATGCGCAGCTGTCGTATCCGCAGCTGGTGGGCTCGGTGCTGACGCTGCTGCGCGACGATGCGGTGCTGCGCGCGCGCGCGGTGCTGGGCGGGTTGATCTTTGCCGGCTTCAGCATGTTCTGGACCACGCTGGCGTTCCTGTTGTCCGGGCCCGCCTATGGCTATGGCACGGCGGTGATCGGGCTGTTCGGCCTGATCGGTGCGGCTGGCGCGCTGGCGGCCAACCGTTCCGGTCACTGGTCCGACCACGGCCATGGCGACCGTGTCAGCTGGGGCGGGCTGGTGATGCTGCTGCTGTCATGGGGATTGCTGGCGTTTGCGCCGCAGTCGATCGCGCTGCTGATCGTCGGCGTGTTGCTGCTGGATATCGCGGTGCAAGGCGTGCATATCGCCAACCAGAGCGTGATCTACCAGCGCAATCCGAACGCACGCAATCGCATCACCTCGGCCTATATCACCTGCTATTTCATCGGTGGTGCGGTGGGCTCCACGCTGGGCACGGCGGCCTATGCGCAGGCCGGCTGGAACGGCGTGGTGATCGGTGGGGCGGTACTGGCGGTGGCAGCGCTGGGCTGGGTGGGGCTGAGCGTGGCGCGCAAGCAGTGGAAGTAGGTGCGGCGGACGGAGCGACGCCGCAGGCGTTGGACGGGCGTGGCCCGGACGTGCATCGCATGGCCCGGCATCGCGCTTGCGTGCGGACGCAGGCGTGCCTGCTGCGGTGTCCAGGCGCACCGACAACGGTGCGCTAGGCCTTGGTGGCCGCCAGCCGCGTTGGCGTCTCTGTGGGTGCCGTCGTGACCGCCAGGGCTGCGGCACGCAGCTTGGGCAACAGCCGCAGCGTCAGTGCCAGCTGGTCGCGCACCAGGCGCTGCTTGGGCGGCAATTGCACGGCGTGCTGTTCCAGCGCTTCGGCGGTGGCGATTTCCTGGCTTTCGTCGTGCACCGGCAGCGGCTGGCGTTCGCGCAGGGCGGTGGCGATTTCACCCAGCGCGCGCTGCAGGTAGTCGCCGGCCTGCGCGATGGCGGGATCGTGTTCGCCATCGAGCGCGGCGCGATGCGCGCCAAGCGCGGACAGATAGCCGAGCAGGGTGTTGGACAGCGCCAGGAAGCGGAAGCCGGCGTCCAGGTTGCGCCGATAGCGGCCCGGTTCGCGCAGCATGTTGGACAAGGCCACCGACAACGCGGCATCGGCGTTGTGCATGTCGCGCCGGGCAATGCGGTAGGGCAGGTCGTCGCGCATGCCGCTGGCGTATTGCTCCAGCACCTGGGCCAGGTAGCGCGCGCAGCTGGCCAGCACCGTGGCCATCACCTGGTTGAGGCGGCGGCCCTGCCAGTCCGGCAGGATCAGGAACGAGGCGGCCGCGGCGATCGCGCAACCGATCAGCGTGTCGATCAGGCGCGGCCAGATCAGCACGAAGCCATCGCCGAGCAGGTTGAAGCAGAACAGCGCCATCACGGTGATGCCGGCGGTGGCCAGCATGTAGCGATCGGTGCGGGTGATGAAGAAGACCAGTGCGGCGGCCAGTGCCAGCAGCAGCTGCACTTCGGTGCCGGGAAACAGCTGCATCAACGCCCAGGTGGCGACCAGGCCGATCAGGGTGCCGGCGATGCGCTGCACCAGCCGCAGACGGGTGGCGCCGTAATTGGGCCGGCACACGAAGGCGGTGGTAAGCAGGATCCAGTAGCCGTTGTCGGCATGGATGGACTGCATGATGGCGTAGCCGACCACCAGCGCGATGGCCATGCGCAGGCCGTGGCGGAATAGCACCGAGCCGGGCGTGAGTTGCTGCAGCAGACGCGCGCCCATTTCGCGCAAGGTATGCGGCGAGGAATCACGCAGGCGGGTGTCGAGGTTGTCGCTGGTGGAATCGGATTGCGCCGCTTCCGACAGCTTGCGTTCGATGCTCTGCAGGTTGGTCACCAGCAATTCCAGCGCGCCGAGCAGACGCGCGAGGGCGGGGTCGGCACGCGCGTGCAGGTAGTCCAGCGACTGGCGCAAGTCTTCGGTGGCCAGGCGGCTGTTGTCGCCGTAATCGAACGGCTGGCGCAGGCGGATCGCCTCGCCCAACGCGGCGCAGGCTTTGCCTTGCAGCGCGAGCAGGCGCTGGCAGCGGTACAGCACGTCGCTGTGGAAGAACGCGTCGGTCAGCGCTTCGTAAGGATAGTGCGAGGAGCTGGCGCGCTCGTGGAATTCCTGCGCCATGTAGTACAGGCGGAAATACAGGCCCGATTGCACGCCAGGCCGCCCCGAGCGGCCGAAGCGGCTCATGATCGCGGTCTTGGCGGCGTTGAGCGCGCCGACCACCTTGGCGTTCTGCTCGGCCAGCGCCAGCCGGCGTGCGTGCAGGTCGCTCTGCCGCACCGGTTCGAACAGGTCGGCCTTGAGCTTGAGATAACGCCCCAGCTCGAAGAACAGCCGCGACAGCCGCTCGCGCACCGGGCGATTGGCGAACAGCAGGGTCCACAGGATCGACAGCACGCCGTACCAGGTGGCGCCGATCAGCAGCAGCATCGCGCCATGCCAGGCGATCGACGGATCGTGGCTGCCGTGCTGGTCCATGCCGATCATGGCGTAGATCGACAAGGCCACGGTGGCCTGCGCGATCGAGGCGTAGCGCTCGCCCAGCGCGCCGAGCAGGGTCAGCGAGAAGGTCGCCACCGCCATGCCGGTCACGAACGCCAGCGGATACGGGAACAGCAGCACCACCGACGCGGCGGCGGCGGCGAAACACAGCAGCGACAGCAGCACCGACTTGATGCGGCCCAGCCAGTTGTCGTCGGTCTCGGCGATGGCGCTGGCGATCGCGCCCAGGAACAGCGCCGGCACCGCGGTGAGCTGCTGCCAATGCCAGCACACGCCCATCGCCACTGCCAGCGCGATGAACACGCGCAGGCCATAGCTGGCCTTTTCATGGGCCCACAGGCGGCTCAGGCGGGTTTCGAAGGAGGGAGTGGCCACGGTCTCTGCAAGGCAAGGTGCCCGGGCATTATTGCCGCAGGCACGCGCCGCCGGGGTGGAGGGCGGCTAATTCTTTGTCAGTAGGGCAGCGTTTGTGCGGATTGGAGCCGATTGCGCGATGACGGTGCCTGCACTGCAGCCCAGTTGCACGTGCCTGCGCGCAGCCGCGTGAGCTGCGCGTCCGGCCAACTGCACGGGCATGTATCGCGCTTGACGACCTTGCAACGTGTGGTTGCGAGTGCTCAGCCCTGTGCGTCGCGCTCGCGGGCGATCGCACGCCAGCCGATATCGCTGCGATGAAAGGCGTTGGTCCAGTGGATCGGCTGCAGGCCGGCATAGGCGTTGCGCTGCGCCTCCTGCACGCTGTCCCCCAGGGCGGCAACGCACAGCACGCGGCCACCGGCGCTGACGACCTCACCGTTGGCATTCAGTGCAGTGCCGGCATGGAAGACCTTGGCGGTGGCGGGCACGGCGTCCAGGCCGGTGATGACTTCGCCGGTGACCGGGGTTTCCGGGTAGGGCCGGGCAGCGATGACCACGCCCAGCGATGGACGCGGGTCCCAGTGCGCCTGCGCCTGGTCGAGCTTGCCGTCGATGGCCGCGTCGAGCAGATCCACCAGGTCCGACTGCAGGCGCAGCATCACCGGCTGGGTCTCCGGGTCGCCGAAGCGCACGTTGAATTCGATCACCTTGGGCGCGCCGTGCGCATCGATCATCAGCCCGGCGTACAGGAACCCGGTGAACGGCACGCCGTCGGCGATCATGCCCTGCACGGTCGGCTCGACCACCTCGCGCATCACCCGCGCGTGCACCTCGGGCGTGACCACCGGGGCCGGCGAATACGCGCCCATGCCGCCGGTATTGGGGCCGGTGTCGCCGTCGCCGACGCGCTTGTGGTCCTGGCTGGTGGCCATCGGCAAGGCGTGGGTGCCGTCGACCATGGAGATGAAGCTGGCTTCTTCGCCATCGAGAAACTCCTCGACCACCACGCGCGCGCCGGCATCGCCGAACGCATTGCCCGAGAGCATGTCGCGCACCGCGTCTTCGGCCTCGCCCAGCGTCATCGCCACGATCACGCCCTTGCCGGCGGCCAGGCCATCGGCCTTGACCACGATCGGCGCGCCTTTCTCGCGCACGTACGCAAGCGCGGCGTCCACCTCGGTGTGCACGGCGTAGTACGCGGTGGGGATGCCATGACGCGCGAGAAAATCCTTGGCGAAGGCCTTGCTGCCCTCCAGCTGCGCGGCCTTGGCAGTGGGCCCGAAGATGCGCAGGCCGGCGGCGTGGAAACGGTCGACCACGCCCAGCACCAGCGGCACTTCCGGGCCGACCACGGTCAGCGCCACGGCTTCGCGCTGGGCCAGGGCGAGCAGGCCATCCAGGTCATCGACCTTGATCGCGACATTGCGGCACTTGGTTTCGGTCGCGGTGCCGGCATTGCCCGGTGCCACCAGCACTTCGCTCACGCGTGCGGACTGCGCGATCTTCCAGGCCAGGGCATGTTCACGGCCGCCGGAGCCGATGACGAGGATTTTCATGTGAGTGCCGGGAATGGGGAATGGGGAATAGGAAAAGCAAAGTCTCTGGTTCTGCGGGCCGTACGGTGTGGAGTGGTATCTAGGGAACCGCTCTGCCGATTCCCGATTCCCAACTCCCCATTCCTGGCTCTATCAGTGCCTGAAATGCCGTACGCCGGTGAACACCATCGCGATGCCGTGTTCGTCGGCGGCGGCAATCACTTCGCCGTCGCGCATCGACCCGCCGGGCTGGATCACTGCCTGGATGCCGGCAGCGGCGGCGGCATCGATGCCGTCGCGGAACGGGAAGAACGCGTCCGACGCCATCACCGAGCCGGCCACCGTGAGCCTGGCTTCCTCGGCCTTGAGCGCGGCGATCTTGGCGCTGACCACGCGGCTCATCTGCCCGGCGCCCACGCCGATGGTGCGGTTGTCCTTGGCGTAGACGATCGCGTTGGATTTGACGTACTTGGCCACGCGCCAGGCGAACAGCAGATCGCCCAGTTCGGCCTCGCTGGGCGCGCGCTGGGTGACCACGCTCAGCTCGCCCAGCGACATGCCGCGGTTGTCGGACGACTGCATCAGCAGGCCCGAGCCGATCCGCTTGGTGTCGTAGTTGTTGAGGCCGTTGCCGTGCGGAATCTTGAGCACGCGCACGTTGGCCTTCTTGGTCGCGTAGTCGAGCGCGCCGGGCTCGTAGTCCGGGGCGATCAGCACTTCGACGAACTGGCGGTCCAGGATGGCTTTCGCGGTCGCCGCATCGAGGGTCTTGTTGAAGGCCAGGATGCCGCCGAAGGCGCTGGTCGGGTCGGTGGCGTAGGCCAGCTCGTAGGCATCGCCGCAGGCCGCGCCCACCGCCACGCCGCAGGGGTTGGCATGCTTGACGATCACGCAGGCCGGCGCATCGAACTGGCGCACGCATTCCCATGCCGCATCCGCATCGGCCAGGTTGTTGTAGCTCAGCTCCTTGCCCTGCAACTGCTGGAAGGTGGCCAGCGTGCCCGGCACCGGATACAGGTCGCGGTAGAACGCGCCGGCCTGGTGCGGGTTCTCGCCGTAGCGCAGGTCCATCACCTTGACGAAGTTGGAATTGATCTGCGCCGGGAACGGGCTGCGCGTGGGCACCGCTTCGGCGCTGTCGGCCACCGCCGACAGGTAGTTGCTGATCGCCGCGTCGTACTGCGCCACGCGGTTGAACGCGGCCACCGACAGCGCAAAGCGCTTGGCCGCCGACAGCTGGCCGTCGTTGGCGTCGAGTTCGGCCAGCAATTCGGCGTACTGCGCCGGGTCGGTGGCCACCGCCACGCGGGCGAAGTTCTTCGCCGCCGAGCGCAGCATCGCCGGGCCGCCGATGTCGATGTTCTCCACCGCGTCGGCCAGC
Organism: Xanthomonas euroxanthea; assembly: GCF_903989455.1. Taxonomy (NCBI): domain Bacteria; kingdom Pseudomonadati; phylum Pseudomonadota; class Gammaproteobacteria; order Lysobacterales; family Lysobacteraceae; genus Xanthomonas; species Xanthomonas euroxanthea. Next base: position 604,751 of record NZ_LR861803.1, read on the forward strand.
GTGCAGTCGGCCCTGGCGGTCACCGACTCGAACGGATACAGGTTCAGCACCAGCAGGTCGATCGGCACGATGCCGTGTTCGGCCATCACTGCTTCATCGACGCCGGCGCGGCCGAGCAGGCCGCCGTGCACCAGCGGGTGCAGGGTCTTGACGCGGCCGTCCATCATCTCCGGAAACCCGGTCAGCTCGGCGACGTCGGTGACCGGCAGGCCCGCCTCGCGCAGCGCCTTGGCGGTGCCGCCGGTGGACAGCAGCGCGACGTTGCGCGCTGCCAGCGCGCGGGCCAGATCGACCAGGCCGGTCTTGTCGGAAACGGAGAGCAGGGCCCGGCGCACGGGCAGGAAATCAGAGGCCATTGGTGGGGGCTATCAAGGCGGGGCAGCCGATATTGTAGGCCGCACCGGCGCTCGAATGGGCTCGACTGCCCGTGATGGCGTCGATCCATGCGCGGGCAGGACACTTCCGGGCGCTGCTGCGGCCGATGCCGGGCACGCTGTCTCGCGGCGGCATCGGCGCCAGCCAGGTGATGCCCGCTGCGGCTGCAGCGTCGTTGCTGGTGGCCGCGCTGGTCGGTCGCGCGGGCCATGGCGGCGTGCGCGACCAGCTGGCCTCGGTCTGCGTCGCTGCCAAAGGTGGCGTTCCCTGTGATCTGCGACAGCGGGGCGCGAGTGCGTGGCGCACCTCGGTGCCCGGCTTGCAGCGATGCCGGGCACCCGATGACGCAGACGACGCGCTCCGGCCACAGGCGTGCCAGGCTTCGATCATCAGGTGATGCGTCGCAACGGGCGATACGTTCGACGCTGCGCGAACGTTGCATCGGCCAGGCAGACGGTTGCAACAGTGTCTGCTGCGCGTGTTGCCTGACGCCAGTCACCGCTGCGGGCAGTCATCGCCACGATGAAACTGCCAACCGTGCATTGCCTGCAGGCGCGAATGGATCACGCGCATTGAATACACTGCATCTCAGTTGCAGCCTCGCACGGCATTGCCACGGGGCGCGGGGGGGCCTCTTTTCGCGGGCGATGGCGCTTCATCTGATGCCGGCATGCGTTCGCGACGCGATGCGGTGAGTGCGCGACACGTTCCTTGATTCGGCTTGTGCACTGACGAACACAATCCGGAGCCGGTCGCAGATTGATCAAAAAAACCGGTCCCCGTGCGTGGCGCACCCGGCTGTCCTTCGGGAATGCGCACCTGTCTTCCGCTGCGGCGACAGTGGCCACGCCGGGCTGACCGACGATCTGTGCTCGCTGACCGATTCGCTCAACCGGTTCACCAGCAACGACGCTCTCGGCGAGGCGTCCCGTCGCTAATTGCTGCAACGGCTGTCGCGCAGGAGCCAGCCTTGCCGTCACTCCCCGCTGCGTCTTGCCGTCACGGCCATCCATGACCCTGCGATTCAAGCAAGACACCGCAGCGCGCGTGCGCCTGGTGGCGCTCGTCGATGACCAACCGCCGCAGTACCGCGACTGCCCTTGCCGATGGGCGGATCCGTCTCGCCATGACGGCGGGATGACCCGCATCCCTCGATTGGCCAGGGCATGCACGCCGGTTTGCGCAGCTGCCCGGAACATCCTCATGAGAGCAAGCCTATGAATCGCGAAAAAGTCCTGGCCTTACGCACCTGCACGAACAACATGTCCGATCATTGCGGACTGATCTGGCCGCAGTCCGGTAGTGTCGAGTGCCGGCATTGGCAACCCACCATCAAGCAGGAAAACGGTTTGACCGGCCTGTTGTGGGGGCAGGGCACCAATGCGCATCTGAACATGCATGCCGATGCGCATTGGGTGGTCTGCATGGTGGATACCGCCGACATCATCTGGTTGGGCGAGGAGGGAATGATCAAGTTCCCCCGCGCCGAGGTGGTCTACGCCGGCAACCGTGCCGGCGCGATGCAGTGCATTGCCGCGGGCATTGCGCAGCACACCCCGCCCCAGCCGGAGCCGCCTGCAGTCGTTGCCGCGGACTTCATTCCCAAGGCAGCGCAGGCGCAGTTCACTGCGCCGGCCGTCGACAGCGGTGCGCCTTCCACCGCGCCACATCCAGTGGCGGCCAGCGGCATCGACCCACAGGCCGCACAGCCTTCGAATGCGATCTTGCGCACCCGCGAAATCGCCACCTATGGCAGCACGCTCACGGGCGCCGACCAGAGCCAGCTGATCGCCGGCTATGGAAGTACCGAGACTGCCGGTGACGGCAGCGAGTTGATCGCAGGCTACGGCAGCACCGGCGTGGCCGGATCCGACAGCACCATCGTTGCCGGCTACGGCAGTTCCCAGACCGCAGGCGGGGGCAGCACGCTGACGGCCGGCTATGGCAGCACCCAGACCGCGCGGCATGGCAGCGACCTGACCGCCGGTTACGGCAGCACGGAAACCGCAGGGGCAGACAGCTCGCTGATAGCAGGCTATGGCAGTACGCAAACCTCCGGCGGCGACAGCTCGTTGACGGCCGGTTACGGCAGCACCCAGACCGCGCAGAACGGCAGCGACCTCACTGCAGGCTACGGCAGCACCAGCACGGCGGGCACCGACAGCTCGCTGATCGCCGGCTACGGCAGCACCCAGACCTCCGGCGGGGAAAGCTCGCTGACGGCCGGCTACGGCAGCACGCAGACAGCGCAGGACGGCAGTGACCTCACCGCCGGCTATGGCAGCACCGGTACCGCCGGTGCCGACAGCTCGCTGATTGCCGGTTATGGCAGTACACAGACCTCCGGCAACGACAGCTCGCTGACCGCGGGCTACGGCAGCACGCAGACCGCCCGCACCGGCAGCGACCTCACGGCCGGTTACGGCAGTACCTCCACGGCCGGCGCGGACAGCACCTTGATCGCCGGTTACGGCAGCACGCAAACCTCCGGCGGCGAAAGCTCGCTCACTGCCGGCTACGGAAGTACCCAGACCGCGCGCAAGGGCAGCGACCTGACTGCCGGCTATGGCAGCACCGCAACCGCCGGTGCAGACAGCACCTTGATCGCCGGCTACGGCAGCAGCCAGACCGCCGGTGGCGACAGTACCCTGACCGCCGGCTACGGCAGCACGTTGATCGCGCAGGACAACAGCTCGTTGACCGCGGGGTACGGCAGCACCGAAACCGCCGGGCAGGACAGCTCGTTGATTGCCGGCTATGGCAGCAGCTTGACCAGCGGCGTGCGCAGCTATCTGACGGCCGGCTACGGCAGCAACCAGATCGCCAGCTATGGCAGCTCGTTGATCGCGGGGCACGAAAGCACCCAGATTGCCGGCCATCGCAGCATGCTGATCGCCGGCAAGCTGAGCTCGCAGACGGCCGGTTCGCGCAGCACGCTGATCGCCGGTATGGGCAGCGTGCAGACGGCGGGCGACCGCAGCAAGCTGATCGCTGGCGCCGACAGTACCCAGATCGCCGGCGATCGCAGCAAGTTGCTGGCCGGCAGCAACAGCTTCCTCACCGCCGGGGACCGCAGCAGGCTCACCGCAGGCGACGACTGCACGCTGATGGCGGGCGACCGCAGCAAGTTGACCGCGGGAAAGAACAGCATCCTGACGGCCGGCGCCAACAGCAGATTGATCGGCAGCCTGGGCTCCACCCTGACCGGTGGCGAAGACTCGGTGCTGATCTTCCGCTGCTGGGACGGCAAGCGCTATACCAACATCATCGCCAAGACCGGAGAAGAGGGCGTCGAGGCCGACACCGCCTATCAGGTGGACGAAGACAAGAACGTGGTCGAGAAGTTCGACGATCCGTTCGACACCATCGCCACCATCGTGCTGGAACAGGGCAGCGGGCCGGCGTCCGCAGGCGACCATGCAGCGGTGACGCACTTGCCGAACTGAGCAATCCCCTCGACCAGGCGATCGGCGTTGCCGATCCAGCACTGCGGCCAACCGCCGAAGACGCGGCGGTTGGCCCAATCAGATGAAGAAGGCGCGCCATGCGCGGCACGCTGGGCGCGACGGAAGTCCTGCGCCAAGGCGTGGGATCAAGAGCGAACACTTTGGGCAGCCCGACCCGACATCAACACGCTGCGCATTCCGCAACACGCAACGAGATCGTCCATCGGCCGCGTCATCACCAAGCGTGCCAGCGCAGCGCACTGCCAGCCCGCAGCACACCCCAACGCTCTAACGATTCCCCACTCCCGATTCCCCAATCCCGTCCTACGTCAACCCGTACTCTTTGAGCTTCTTGCGCAGCGTGGCACGGTGAATGCCCAGCATCGCCGCCGCGCGGCTCTGGTTGCCTTCGCAGTGGTTGAGCACTTCCACGAACAGCGGGATCTCCATCTCGCGCAACACGATTTCGTACACATCGTCGGCGTCGCTGCCGTCCAGGTCACGCAGGTAACGGCGGACGGACTGGGCCACGTGTTCGCGCAGCGGCGACTTCGGGGCGCCACGACCGGGGTCAGGGCGAGAGGGGGCTGCGTTCAAAGGAGGGTTCCCAGTGTCACGAAGCCGGGACGCGTGGCCGGCGAGGGGGAGTGAGTCTAGCGCGTGACCTCACCGCTCGCCACGCCCGTGTGGCCATCGGCGCAGGTCGCGTCCGCTCAGCGGAAGTCGAAACTGAAGGCGGCGGTGCTCGCGGCCGGCTCGCGTACGGCAAACGCCACCTGCACCGCCTGGCCCGGCGCGAGCGTGTCCTGCGCGGCTGGTGGCTGGCCCAGATACTCCTGCGGCGCCAGCACGCGCGTGCCGATCACCCGCCCGTCGGCGTCGGACAACGACAGCTGCAGCCACGGCCAGGCCTGCGCCCAGCGCGCCTCGTTGCGGAAGCTGGCCTGGACCTGCAGCACGCCCGGCACCCCGGGCAGCGGGCGCACATCGCGATGGAGCAAGGTCAGCGCGGCCGGCTCGCGCCAGGCCGGCAGCGTGCAGCGCGCCACCGCGCAGGCCGCGCTGGCCAGCGGACGCCAGCGCGCATCGGCGGCCAGCTGCGCGCGGTCGGCGATGACGATCTGCAACGCCAGCAGGCCGACCAGCCCGACCAGCAAGGCCCACTGGCGGCCGCTGGCGCGCAGCCGTGGCCGGGCCAGCCCGCAGCGTGCGAAGGCGGGCGCGGCCTGGGCCGCGAGGGGTTGGAACCGGTCAGGTGCCGCTGCGCCGGCAGGGCCTGCGGCGCTGCCGCCTGGCTCGGCGCCCGTATCTGGATCGGCACCGGACGCTGGCGTGGCGTCCGGCACGGATGCAACGCCGGACGCAGCGGAGTGCGCGCGCTGCTGGTCTGCGCCGGCAATGCTGCCGGCCGCCACGCCGCCCGGATGTGCGGCGGTCTGCTGTGCAGCGGAAGTGCCGGCGATCGCGGTGCGGGTGTCGCTGGCGCCGGCCGCTGAGCCTTCGGCAGGATCGCCGGGCAGCGGGCGCGCAGTTGCCGTGGTCCAGGCAGGCCGGTCCGGCGCGGTGGCGTCCGCTGCGGCCTGGCCGGCATCGCCGCCTGGCAGGGGGATGCCCACCGGCGCGGGCTCGCTGCGCGGCGCGGTCACCAGCGGCTCGAAGGGCGGCGACACGCTCGGTGCCGCCGGTGCGGCCACCGGCTCGGTTGACGGCGCCGGCGCCAGTTCGCTGGCCGGCACCGGCGGCGCGGGCAGCGGCGGTTCGGCAGCAGGCACCACCGGGGTCGGCAGCAGCGATGGAGCCGCCGGCGTCGCACGCAGGAACGTGGCCAGGGGGCGGCGCGGTGGCGGAGTCTCGGACATCGGCAGGCGTGCAGCGGGAAGGGCTCTATTCAACCACGCGCACGCCAGCGGGCGAACCCGGGTGCGTCATGCGTGCGTGCGACACGCACCACAGGCGCCGATACCGCTTTCTATCGACTGCGGGCATGCATTCACCGGGTGGCCGACCGTCGTGCCACTGTCAGCGCCCTGTCCCGGCCAAGGGCCGCATTCCAGCAACGCCCGCATTCCAGCCAACGTGCAAACGAAGTTGCCGGCGCCACGTCATCCGAATCCGCTTGGGGTAGCTGCCAACTCGGAGCGTGTCCACGCAGTTGCGGCCAAAGGCCGTATTCCAGCCCACACGCGGAAGTTCCGGCGCCACATCATCCGCATCCGATTGGGCTAGCTGCCAACTCCGAGCTTGCCTTCCGAATGACGCCCCGAGCAGCCTGCCCCGACTCCCGACTCCCGACTCCCGACTCCCGACTCCCGACTCCCGATTCCCGATTCCCGAATCCCGATTCCCGAATCCCGAATCCCGAATCCCGATTCCCGATTCCCGACTCCCGACTCCCGACTCCCGACTCCCGAATCCCGAATCCCGAATCCCGAATCCCGAATCCCGAATCAACGCCTGCGCCGCGTCTTGCCCTCGGCCAGCAGCAGATCGAGCAGGCCGCTGCGCTGGCGCGGGGCCAGCGTGTCGAAGCGGTTCAGCAGCACGCGTTGCTGGTCGTCCAGGTGGCGGTACTGCGCCGGCTCTTCGGCGATCGCCGGCACCGGCGGGCCGAAGGTCCGCTCGCCGCGGCCGGTGGCCAGGTATTCGAAGGCCATGCCGCTGCGCCTGGCCAGGCCGATCAGGTTTTCCACCGAGGGCGCGGTGCCTTCGGCCATCTCCCACTGCGCCACCGCGCTGCGGGTCACGCCCAGTTCGCCGGCCAGCGCTTCCTGGGTCAGCTTGGTCAGCGCGCGGGCTTCGCGGACGCGTTCGTACAACTTGCTCACACGGCACCGTGAGTGGGAACGGGCCGGGAGATATAGCCCTAGCAGCAAACAGGGATAGTTCGTATAACTTTCATATGCCGATATGTTTGCGATACTGTCGTCACGTCAGTGATGACGGGATCACAGCGAACTCAAGGAGGATGTCCATGGTCGAGCCAGCCGCTCCCGACACCGCCCGCCCCAGCATGCCGGCAACGCCGCCAGCCAGGCCGCCGGCCGCTCCGCCAACAGCCGCATGGCCGGCACATTCGCCACTGGATCCGGCGATCAATCACTTTCGTGGCGCACCGTGCTACCAGGTCTGGCGGCGCCATGACGCGTGGACCGCCGTCGCCGACGGCACGCAGTGGTCGGCCGGGCTGGCGCCGCGGTGGTGGGCGCTGCGCCAGCGGCACTGGCGGCTGCTGGCGACGGGGATGGGCTTGCTGGCGCTGGCCGGCGGCGTGGCGAGCCTGGGCCTGCAGGCGTGGTCGCTCCCGGCCTGGGCGGCATTGCTGCTGGCCGAGCTGGGCTTGCGTGTCCATGTGGCCCGGCAGGCCGGGCCGTGGCGCAGCGCGGCGCTGCAGCGCGCGGGCTGGCAGGCGGTGACCCGGCTGCGCGCCATCAGCGTGGCCGATGCAGTGACTACCGCGCAGATCCGCGCCGGCCGGCCGCCGCGCTGACGCGAGGCGGCGTCAGTGGCGGCGCACGCCGTCGATGCGCATCCAGTCTTCGTCGCGTTCGCAGCGCAGTTGCTCGAACCAGGGCGCGTAGCGTTGCAGCAGCTCCTCTTCCTGGCCGTGCAGGATGCCCGACAAGGCGATCCGCCCGCCCGGCGCCACGCGTGCGGACAAGGTGTCGGCCAGCGCATCCAGTGCCGACGCCAGGATGTTGGCAACCACCACCGGATAGGTCTGCACCGGCTCGTCCTGCGGCAGGTACACCGCCAGCTGCGCCTGCAGGGCGTTGCGCTCGGCATTGTCGGCAGTGGCCAGCAACGCCTGCGGGTCGTTGTCCACGCCCACCGCGCTGGCAGCGCCCAGCTTCAACGCGGCGACGGCGAGGATGCCCGAGCCGCAGCCGAAATCCAGCACGCTGCGGCCCTGCAGCTCGCCACTGCCGGCCAGGCTGTCCAGCCAGCGCAGGCACAGCGCGGTGGTCTGGTGCGTGCCCGAGCCGAACGCCAGGCCCGGATCCAGGCGGATCACCGCCGCGTCGGGCGCTTGCGCGGCCTCGGGCAGCGCGTGATTCCACGGCACGATGAAGGTGCGCGCGCCGAACTGCATCGGCTTGAACTGATCCATCCAGGCGCGTTCCCAGTCGCTGTCGTCGACCGTGCGGAACGCGACCTGGCTCCAGTCCAGCCCGGGATCGAACGCCTCCAGCGCGGCGAGCAGCACCAGCGCATCGCTGTCGCCGTCGAACAGCGCATTCAGCACCATCGTGTTCCACAGCGGCGTTTCGCCGACGCCGGGTTCGAGAATGGCGCGCTCGTTGCTGGTGTCGGCATTGGCGTCGAGCAGCGTCACCGCCAGCGCGCCGATATCGTCCAGCGCATTCTGGTAACGGGGCTGGGTGGCATCGGAGCAGGGCAGGGTCAGTTCAAGAAACGGCATCGTGGCGGTCGGGCAATTCGAAAGCGTGCATCGTAGACCATTCGTGCGGGCCGACCCTTGCGCAACGGTGCCTGGGTGCCTGCATGCGTCGAGCGCACGATCACGCCGACGCCGACGCCGGACGCCGGACGCCGCACTGCGGCCGCAGCGCAGTGCCGCCGGCAGCTGCCGGCGGCTGAGGCGAACGCGCCGGCAACCAAACAGCCGCCGCGCGCCACTTACACCACACACGCGCAGATCTGCCTCCTCATGCACTCCCTCTTTCGCAACCCGCTCCGGCAGCGTCCGCTTGCGCGCCAGCGCGTGCGAATGCGGGTGCTAGACTCCGCGCCGTCGCTGCGGGGCTTTCCGCAGCAGGGTCGCCGCCGTCCATGCCGTTTGCTCGTTCCCGCCATCTGTGGCTGTTGCTGGCTCCCGTCGCGCTCGCGGCGGCGTGGTGGCATGTGCGCGCGCAACCGGACGATCTGCCCGCTGCGGCGCCGTCAGCGGCGGCAGTCACTGCCCGCGCAGGCGCGCTTGTATCGACGGCGCACGCGCCTGCCGAACGCGGCACTGCCCTGCAGCTGCCCTACCGCGATGCGGTGGACGCGCAGCCGGACCTGTACCGCTATGCACAGCAATTGCAGCAGCAGGTGCGCGCCGGCGATGCGCAGGCGGGGTGGCGCCTGAGCCGCGTCTACGATTACTGCGCCCCGTATGCGTCCAGCCCGGCCGGCTATGCCGCCGACAGCGCGTGGATCGCCGCCCAACACACGCCGGGGGTGGTGGCGATGCACGCCGCGCGCACGCGCGTGGCGCAACGCTGCGCCGGCTTTGCGCCCAGCGATGGCCTGAGCCCACGGCTGGTGGCGCAGCAACGCCAGGCGGCCGCGCGTGCGGGCAACCTGGCGGCCGAGGCGGCATTGCTGGCGCTGGGCGAGCCGCTGCAGCGCGCGCCCAGCTACAGGCGCGCGCTGGTGCAGCGCGTGCTGGCCTCGCGTGATCCGGAGGCCTACCTGGCGCTGGCGCCGGCGATGGGCGCGCGCGCCAGTGGCGATGACAGCCTGGCCGGCTATGTGGCCGGCGATCAGTTCGCCGAGCTGGCCTGGCAGGTGGCCGCGTGCCGGCTGGGGCTGGACTGCAGCGCAGACAGCACCCTGGTCACCAGCTATTGCGCCAACGCGGGCATCTGCTCGCGCGACAGCGCACAGGATTTCGTGTCGTTCGTATTCGATGCCGCGGTGCCGCGGCAGGGAGCAGACAGAGTGGATGAGATGGTCGATGCCTTGGTCTCCGAGCCGGGAGCGCAGTCATGAATTACCGTCGCCTGGCGCACGGCGCCAAGTTCTGGTTCTGGGTCGCGTTGTTCGTGGCGTATTCGGCCGCGGCCGTGGGCATTGTGATGATCGACACCGCCGATCACCGCTACCAGCCGCTGTCGGTCAAGTCGACCACGGTCACCGCCGACGAGCAGCAGCGACGGCATGGCGCCAGCCAGGTGGCCGCGGTGTACCGCGCCAGCAGCGCGATGCCGTTTTCGACCTTGCCGGCCGGCTCCACGTTCCAGGTGGTATGGCCGGATGGTTCCACCGAAACCATGACCGTGGTCGACCCGGCCTCGTCCAGCGGCATCGTGCCGGTGCCGGGCAGCCAGCAGCCGGCGCCGCGGCGCTGAGCGATGCAGCGCATCGCGCTCCGATGCGGGTGCGATGCGCATCCGCGCGGACGACAAGATCTGCGCAGCGGATCCGGTCGCACCCCGGATCCCGTAGGAGCGCAACCGGGCGCGACGAGGTTCCACCGCTAAGGCGCGGTCGCGCCCGGGTGCGCTCCTACGCATGGGTCGGCTGGCCGCGTGCCTGGCCTGCGTGAGGCACTGCCGGCGCGATGCACCGGGAAACAACGCAAAAAAGCCCGGTTTCCCGGGCTTTTCTGTGCTCTGCCTGCTGCGATCAGGTCAGCGCGATCGACTTGTTCTTGCGCTCGGCCAGGCGCTTTTCCAGGTAGTGGATGTTCTGCCCACCGGCCTGGAAGCCCTTGTCGCGCATGATGCGCTGCTGCAGCGGGATGTTGGTCTTGATGCCGTCCACCACCATCTCGCTCAGCGCCACGCGCATGCGCGCGATCGCGGTCTCGCGATCGGGGCCGTGCACGATCAGCTTGCCGATCATCGAGTCGTAGTTCGGCGGCACCTTGTAGCCGGCATAGATGTGCGTATCCACACGCACGCCGGGGCCGCCGGGCGGATGGAAGGCGGTGATCAGGCCCGGGTTGGGCATGAAGGTTTCCGGGTCCTCGGCATTGATGCGGCACTCGATCGCATGCCCGCGCAGCACGATGTCGCTCTGCTTGATGGTCAGCTTGCGGCCGGCGGCGATGCGTAGCTGCTCGCAGACCAGGTCGATGCCGGTGATGCGCTCGGTGACCGGATGCTCCACCTGGATGCGCGTGTTCATTTCGATGAAGTAGAAGCGCCCGTTTTCGAACAGGAACTCGAAGGTGCCGGCACCGCGGTAGCCGATGCGGATGCAGGCATCCACGCAGACCTTGCCGATCTCGTTGCGCAGCTCTTCGGTGATGCCGGGCGCCGGCGCTTCTTCCACCACCTTCTGGTGGCGGCGCTGCATCGAGCAATCGCGTTCGCCCAGATGGATCGCACCACCCTGGCCGTCGGCCAGCACCTGGATCTCCACGTGGCGCGGATTCTCCAGGAACTTCTCCATGTAGACCTGGTCGTTGCTGAAAGCGGCCTTGGCTTCGGACTTGGTGGTTTCGATGGCGGCCTTCAGCGCCGCCTCCGAATGCACCACGCGCATGCCGCGTCCACCGCCGCCGCCGGCGGCCTTGATGATCACCGGGTAGCCGATTTCGCGCGCCACCTTGGTGTTGGCGACGATGTCATCGCCCAGCGGGCCGCCAGAACCGGGCACGCACGGCACGCCGGCGGCCTTCATCGCGCGGATCGCCTCGACCTTGTCGCCCATCAGGCGGATGGTGTCGGCCCTGGGGCCGATGAAGATGAAGCCCGATTCCTCCACGCGCTCGGCAAAGTCGGCGTTTTCCGACAAAAAGCCGTAGCCGGGATGGATGGCCTGCGCATCGGTCACCTCGGCCGCGGCGATCAACGCCGGGATGTTGAGGTAACTGTCGCTGGAGGCGGCCGGGCCGATACACACCGACTCGTCGGCCATGGCCACGTGCTTGAGGTTGCGGTCGACCGTGGAATGCACCGCGACCGTGCGGATGCCGAGCGTGTGGCACGCGCGCAGGATGCGCAGCGCGATTTCACCTCGGTTGGCGATGACGACTTTATCGAGCATGGGAATAGGGAGTCGGGAATGGGGAATGGGTAGATGCGGGCATCATGGTGCGGCTCCACGTCTGCGTAAGGCATTCATCAATGCGGTGAGCTTGGCAAAGACTTGGTCGATCTGATGGCTGACGATGTCTTCGTCTTCGGTGTTGCTATAGCCCAGTCGGACGGCGATCTGGACCTGTGTATCCAGTTCGGAGAGCGATCCGCGCGCAATCGAGAGAAACCGCGCGTAATCGGGAGTTGAGCGCCGCGCCGCACCTTCGGCGATGTTCGACGGGACGCTGACGGCTGCACGGCGCAATTGCGCCGTCAGGCCGTAGCGCTCCTGCTCGGGAAAGAGTTCGGTGAACCGATAGATCATTTCCACAAGCTCCATGGAATCGCGCCACGCCTCCAGGCGTTCATGAGGCCGCTTTGCCGATTCCCGATTCTCCACTCCCGATTCCCCGGCGCTTCAGCCAATCACAAACAGCGGCTGATCGAATTCCACTGGCTGGCCGGTTTCGCCGAGGATGGCCACGATGGTGCCGGAGACGTCGGCTTCGATCGGGTTGAACATCTTCATCGCCTCGATGATCGCCAGCGTTTCGCCGGCCTTGACCTGCTGGCCGACGGTGACGAAGGCCGGCTTGTCCGGCGAGGGCGAGGTGTAGAACGTGCCGACCATCGGTGCACGCAGCACGTGGCCGTCCGGCAAGGCGGCAGCCTGCTTGGCGCCGCCGGTGGAGGCCTCGGTGGGCGACTGCATCGGCATGCTGGCCGCCGCCGCCGGGGCCTGCGCGAGCGGGGCGGGTGCGTACTGCTGCACCGGCGCGCTCATCACGGTCGTGCCCTTGGGCACGCGCGCCAGACGCACGCTTTCCTCGCCTTCCTTGATCTCGATTTCGGCGAGATTGGATTCTTCGAGCAGGTCGATCAGTTTCTTGATTTTGCGGAGATCCATACGGGCCTCATGAGGTGAATCGGTGGAGGTTGCCGGCGGCTGCCGGCGGAATGGGGTCAGGCGGCCGGCGCAGGCGCCGGCGATACGGGTGTCATGCGTCGCGCTCCAGCCGCGCGATCACCGCTTCCAGCGCCAGCCGGTAGCTGTCTGCGCCAAAGCCGCAGATCACGCCATCGGCCTTGTCGCTGAGATGGCTGTGGTGGCGAAACGGCTCGCGCGCATGCGGATTGGACAGATGGATTTCCACGAACGGCAACCCCACGCCCAGCAGCGCGTCGCGCAGCGCCACCGAGGTATGGGTGAAGGCGGCCGGGTTGATCAGGATGTAGGCGGTGCCGTCCTCGCGCGCGGCGTGGATGCGCTCCACCAGCACGTGCTCGGCATTGGACTGCAGGCAGGCCAGCGTATGCCCGGCCGCCTGCGCGCGGTCCACCAGGGCCGCATCGATCTGCGCCAGCGTGGTGCGCCCATAGACATCCGGCTCGCGGGTACCGAGCAGGTTGAGGTTGGGGCCATGCAACAGCAGCAGGTGGGCCATGACATCCGGGAGAGCGGAAAGGCCGGAAGTCTGCGCGATGTGGCCGATGCTGTCCAGATAGGCGAAGTTAGGCTTGTTTTAAACGTTTGTTTCAAATTTGGATGTGGCGGGCAGTGGTGCTGCTGCGTGGAACCTTGCGGGGCCGCCGTTTCGCGGCTGGCTCCTGGCGCGGCCGGTCGGTCGATCGCAGGCCGACCACGCGCTGAATTGCCGTCGGGGCGTTTGCCGTGTCCGCTCGCGCGGAAGTGGGGCTGATTGCCGGCACAACGATGAGGCCTTGCGTCGATCCACGCCTGGTGTCCGCCGTGCTGTCGATCAACATGGCCGGCAGCGACGCCCTACCCGTGAGTACCGACATCCAACGGTGTCAGCGCTGGCGCTGCCGTTGTCATCAGCCCGCGCCATTGCCGGATCAGGCCGCCATGCTCGCCGGCGCGACGGCCGGCGTGCCGGCCGGCTCAGCGCGCTGCGCGCAGCAACGCATCCTCGGTGATGGCACTGGTCAGCACGGTCGGCAGCACCGCCGGCGGGGCACCGGGGCCATAGACCACGTACAGCGGCACGCCGACGGCCTGATGCTGGTCCAGGAAGGCGCTGATCCTGGGATCGACGTTGGTCCAGTCGCCTTTCATGTAGACCGCGTCGACGCGGCGCAGCGCGTCGCGGAAGTCGGCGCTGCTCAGCACGTTCTTTTCGTTGGCCTTGCAGGTCACGCACCAGTCCGCGGTCATGTTGACGAACACCACCCGGTTGTCGGCGCGCAGGCGGTCCAGCAGCTGCGGTGAGTACGCCACCACACCCTCGGCGGCGGTGGCCGCCGGCAGGCGCAGGCGGGTGACCCCGACCACCGGCACGATCGCCAGCACCAGCATCACCGCCGCCAGGCCCATGCCGATGCGGTGGCTTTTCCAGCGGCTGCGCTCGAAGCAGAACAGGCCCAGCGCCAGCAGGGTGGCACCGACCAGCATCAGCGCCAGCGCGTCCACGCCGCGCTGCTTGCCCAGCACCCACAGCAGCCAGATCGCAGTGAGATACATCGGGAACGCCAGCACCTGCTTGAGGGTCTCCATCCACGCGCCGGGCGTGGGCAGGCGCCGCGCCAGCGAGGGGATGAAGCCGATCAGCAGGAACGGCAGCGCCAGGCCCAGGCCCAGCGCCAGGAACACCAGCATCGCCAGCAGCGCCGGGGCGGTGAACGCATATGCCAGTGCGGTGCCCATGAACGGGGCGATGCACGGGCTGGCCACCACGCAGGCCAGCACGCCGGTGAAGAAGTCGCCCAGCGGACCATTGCGCGACGCCAGCGACTGGCCGATGCCGCCCAGGTTGCCGCCCAGCGTGAACACGCCCGACAGGCTCAGGCCCACCGCAAACATCAGATACGCCAGCGCCGCGACGAACCACGGCTGCTGCAGCTGGAAGCCCCAGCCGGCCGCCTGCCCGGCCGCACGCAGGCCGATCACCAGCGCGCCGATCGCCGCGAACGACACCAGCACGCCCAGCGAGTACCAGATCGCATGGCTGCGCGCGTGGCTGCGGCTCTCGCCGCTGTGGGCCAGGCCCAGCACCTTCAGCGACAGGATCGGCAGCACGCAGGGCATCAGGTTCAGCACCAGCCCGCCGAGCAGGGCCAGCACCAGCATCGCCAGCAGGCCCTTGTCGGTATGCGGCGGCTGGGTGCGTTGCGGATTGTCGGCCGAGGCATCTGCGGCCGGTGCCGCAGTCGCCGCGGGCGTCGGTGCCGGCGCCGGCTCGGCAGGCAGTTGCCCGGCGGGCAGCGGCGAAATCATCAGCGGTGCCGCCTGCGCCTGGTTCTGCGGCGACACGGTGCCGGCGGGCAGCTCCAGCGCCACGCGGCGGGTCATCGGCGGGTAGCAGATGCCGTCGGTCTGGCAGCCTTGGAAGGTCGCCACCAGCGTCGTCCTGACCGGCTCGGCGTGCTCGCGCAGCAACGGCAAGGTGACTTCGGCCTGGTCGAAATACACCACCACGTCGCCGAAATGCTCGTCGCGGTGCGCGCTGCCCTGCGGCCAGCGCGGCAGCCCGGGACGCACCCCGCCGGCGCCTTCCAGCGCCAGCGAGGTGCGGTCGCGATAGATGTAGTAGCCGGGCGCCGGGGTGAAGCGCAGCAGCAGGCTGTTGCCGTCGCCAACGATCGCCTCGAAGCGGAAGGCCTGCTCGGCCGGCAGCGGCAGTGCGTCCACGCCGGCGGCCTGGCCGGTGCTGCCGAACAGGCGCGGGCCCGCCGGTGCGCGCGGCACCAGTGCGCCCAGGTTCTCGCGCTGGGTGGCGGTGGCGGCGGGCGCCGAGGCCGTCGCGGCCGTCGCGGCCTCGGGCAAGCTCACGCGCAGTTCGCGACGTTGCGGCGGGTAGCACACGCCGGCATCGGCGCAGCCCTGGTATTGCACCTGCAGCACCGCGGTCCGCAGCCCGGCATCGGCCTTGCCGGCCAGCCTGGCCTGCAGTTGCTTGCGGTAGGTCTGCACCTGGCCAAAGAACTCGTCGTGCTTGCTCTGGCCTTCCGGCAGCGCCAGCTCGCCGGCGGCAAAGCCTTGCCCGGATTTGACGCTGATGCGGTGGCGATACAGGTAGTAGCCCGGCGCGATCTTCCAGCGCAGCGCGATGCTGTCGCGGCTGTCGGCGGTGGCGCTGAGCGTGAAGGCCTGGTCCACCGGCAGCAGGTCGGCCTCGCTGACCGCGGCCTGCGCGGGCAGGGGCGCCACCAGCGCCAGCGGTGCGGCGAGCAACGGTACGGCCAGCAGTGCGCAGCGGGCGATCCAGCGGGACAGAGACTTCATGGACGTCAGGATTCCTTGCGGGTTTCGGCCCGGACCCAATCGAGATACGCCGGCAGCCCGGCGCTGGCTTGGACCGCGATCGCCTCCGGCAGTTCATACGGATGCAGCGCCCGCAGCCGCGCGATGGCGTCCGGCACGCGGTCTTCCCAGGTCTTGATCAACAGCTGCACTTCCTGGCTGCGCTCGATCGCCCCGTTCCAGCGATACAGCGACTGCACGCCGGGCAACTGGGTGACGCAGGCGGCCAGGCGTTCGTCCAGCAGCGCGCGCGCAATGCGCTCGGCGCTGTCGGCGTCCGGGCAGGTGCTGAACAATAGATGGAGGGAAGCGGCGCTCATGTGACCGCGCAGTGTAATCCCCTGTCTGCAGGGGATCGACAGCAGATTCCGGAACAGGGCGTCAACTTCGCCAGGCCTGGCGGCCGGGTGGCCGGGCGGCGGTGCCCGCGCGCCGGCGGCTCGCGCATGCAAGGACGCGATGGCGATGTGCCGGATGAAGGGCACAACGTCGGACGTCGCGGGCTGGCGGCCGCGCACGTTCGCCGCGCGGGCGATGGTGTGGGTTGCCGCCGCAGGCCGACGCCCGGCCCGACGCCTTGCGCGCCGGGCCGGTCTGGATCACTCGGCCAGCTGGCAGCTGGCCGGCTTGGCCGAGGTGAACAGGCTCGACGTCGCCCATTCGGGGTGGTCAACGAACGGATTGCGGTTGCCCTGGAAGCTGAAGATCACCTGGTTGCGGGCGCGCTCGGCATCGTCCGGCGGGTCGGCCTGGTGCCAGGCCAGCAGCGTGGACAGCAGGCCCATGTAGGCCGGCGAGGCCGAGGTCTGCACGATCTTGCTGCGGTCGTCGGTGAGCTCCAGGTCCGGCTCGGACTGCCCGGTGGCTGCGTCGGTGCCACCTTCATAGCGGATCGCCATGTACATCACCGCACGCGCCATGTCGCCCTTGCGCTTGCCCCACACCTCGAAGGTGCCGCCGTTACCGTCGGGGGTGCGCACCCAGTTGGAATTGCCCGGATAGCGCCCGCTGCCGCCGCCACTGCCGTCGTTGACCTCGGTGACCCGCTCGCCGCAGCTGCTGGTGCAGGCCGCGTAGGGCTTGTTGCCGCGGTCGGCGTTGAAGGCGGTGTCGGTCAGATACAGCATGTGGGTATCGGTGTAGGGCGCATACGGCAGGCCCTTGTCGCCGCTGGCACTGCCAAAGCCCAGCGAGTTGGGCCAGGTGTGCTCGCGGTTGTAGGTCAGCCCGCTGCCGGTGCCGGCGCGGTCGCTGCCCTTGGCGTAGCTGCGGTTGCGGTAGGCGTCCAGGATCCGGCCGCTGTTGTTGGGATCCTCGTCGGCCATTTCCAGGATGGTCCAGGTGCTGGTGCCCGAGCCGCTGTACGGATAGACCGTGTGGCCCTTGATCACGGTGTGCAGCGAGCAGCGCAACTGGCTGGCATTGGCGGTGTTGACCCGCGCGTAATAGCCGGTACCGCCGCCGCTGGCGGTGGCTACGGTGAAGGCGATGGCCTGGTTGGCGGCCGGGCTCAGCCCGCTGGCATCGCGGATGGCGCTGGCGGTGATCGCCAGGGTGCAGCGCTCGCCCCCCACCAGCGCGGTGTTGGTGGACAGGCTGAAGCGGGTGCCGCTGGTCGGGTAGCTCAGCGCCACCGTGCCGGAACTGGCGCAGCTGAGCGCGAAGGCGCCGCTGCCCAGCGTCACCGCCTCGCTGAAGCCCACGCTCAGGTCGCCTGCGGCGGGGAAGCCGGTCGCGCCCTGGGTCGGGGTGGTGCTGGTGATCGTCGGTGCGCCGCCGGTCTCGCCGCCACCGCCGCTGCCGTTGAAGCTCTGGCCGCGGTTGCACGCGCCGAAGGTCTGCGCCGACGAGCCGGACCAGCTGAAGTTGGCCGCGCTGCTGCCGGTGCCGGTCAGTTGCAGCGAGCTGCCGACCGCGCTGCTGTTGCTCTCGCTGACCGGCAGGGTCTGGCTGGTCACGCCCGCGGCGGGGCCGCCACTGCCGGTGATGGCGCCTTCGTAGCTGAGGAACTGCACCAGCTGCCCGTTGGGATCGACCAGCGCCACCCCGTCGTTGGGCCCGTTCTGCACGCCGTTGCTGGCATAGCCGACCGTGGCCACGCGCACCTGGCTGCCGCAGCTGACCAGGCTGCCGGCCGGCACCGCGGTGTTGACGTAGACCGTGGCCGCACCCGGCGTGCTGCCGTTGTACAGATAGATGCGGTAGCCGCTCAGCGATTCGCCGGCGGTGGCCACCACCTCCACGCCTTCGCCGCTGTCGCCGGAGGCGCCCGCGTCGTCGTAATGCAGTTCGTTGATGAACACCGCCGCGTGGGCGGCAGGGGCGGCCAGCGCGAAGGCACAGGCCAGGGGAAGCGCGCAGCGCAGGGACCAGCGCAAGGGGGAAACACGGGCACGGGACGGCAACCTCATCGACAGCTCCTTGTGATCGGGGAATGCGTTGCCGACTGTAAGACGTGCGCATGACAATCGGTGGAACCTGGTTCCATTTTTAGTGCGGCTGGCCCGGTGACTCGGCTAACCCGCTTACCGCTTACCGCTCAGTGCCCCGTGCCCCGTGCCCCGTGCCCAGTGCCAAGTGCCAAGTGCCAAGTGCCAAGTGCCCAGTGCCAGTGCCAGTGCCAGTGCCAGTGCCAAGTGCCAGTGCCAGTGCCAGTGCCAAGTGCCAGTGCCAAGTGCCAAGTGCCAAGTGCCAAGTGCCAGTGCCAGTGCCAAGTGCCCAGTGCCCAGTGCCCAGTGCCGCCAGGCGCCGCAGCCCGTTGCGCAGTCCGGTGGCAAACCCGCCCGCTCGCAGCCACCTGGCGAACTGCCCGCCGGCTCCCGCCAGCGGCCCTGCCAGCTGTGGACCGGGACTGCCCGGCG
The DNA here is from genome assembly GCF_903989455.1 of Xanthomonas euroxanthea. NCBI lineage: Bacteria > Pseudomonadati > Pseudomonadota > Gammaproteobacteria > Lysobacterales > Lysobacteraceae > Xanthomonas > Xanthomonas euroxanthea. The sequence continues at coordinate 623,445 of NZ_LR861803.1, forward strand.
AAAAAATTTTTGCCCCCAGCCCTTGAAAGCTGCCCACACAGCACAATCTCTGGCCCGCACCCGCTCTGTCGGGTTTTTTCCGCGCGCTGTGCTGGCAGTCGTCACATGCGAGTGCTAACATCGCCGATAATTTCCAGACCAATCAATCACTTAAGAGGGTCTTTCTCTATGAGCATCAAGCCGCTTCACGACCGCGTTGTAGTCAAGCCGATCGAAGCCGACGAAGTTTCCGCCGGCGGCATCGTGATCCCGGACTCCGCCAAGGAAAAGTCCACCAAGGGTGAAGTCGTCGCCATCGGCGCCGGCAAGCCCCTGGACAACGGCAGCCTGCGCGCGCCGGTGGTCAAGGTCGGCGACAAGGTCATCTACGGCCAGTACGCCGGCAGCAGCTACAAGTCCGAAGGCGTCGAGTACAAGGTGCTGCGCGAAGACGACATCCTGGCGGTCATCGGCTGATCAGGCGCTATGCGCCGGGAATCGGGAGTTGGGAATCGGGAATAGGCAAAGCGGCTAGCGCCCTTCGCCATCCCACCCAGGCCCGATTCACGCTGTTGATCTACCGATTCCCCATTCCCAATTCCCCATTTCCGGAGTTACATACCAATGGCTGCTAAAGACATTCGTTTCGGTGAAGACGCACGTACCCGCATGGTCCGTGGCGTCAACGTGCTTGCCAATGCCGTCAAGGCCACCCTGGGCCCGAAGGGCCGCAACGTCGTGCTCGAGAAGAGCTTCGGCGCGCCGACCATCACCAAGGACGGCGTGTCCGTCGCCAAGGAAATCGAACTGGCTGACAAGTTCGAGAACATGGGCGCGCAGATGGTCAAGGAAGTCGCTTCCAAGACCAACGACAACGCTGGCGACGGCACCACCACCGCCACCGTGCTGGCCCAGGCCCTGATCCGCGAAGGCGCCAAGGCCGTGGCCGCCGGCATGAACCCGATGGACCTCAAGCGCGGTATCGACCAGGCCGTCAAGGCCGCCGTCATCGAGCTGAAGAACATCTCCAAGCCCACCACCGACGACAAGGCGATTGCCCAGGTCGGCACCATCTCGGCCAACTCGGACGAGTCGATCGGCAACATCATTGCCGAAGCGATGCAGAAGGTCGGCAAGGAAGGCGTGATCACCGTTGAAGAAGGCTCGGGCCTGGAAAACGAGCTGGACGTGGTCGAGGGCATGCAGTTCGATCGCGGCTACCTGTCCCCGTACTTCATCAACAACCAGCAGAGCCAGTCGGCCGACCTGGACGACCCGTTCATCCTGCTGCACGACAAGAAGATCTCCAACGTGCGCGACCTGCTGCCCGTGCTGGAAGGCGTGGCCAAGGCCGGCAAGCCGCTGCTGATCGTCGCTGAAGAAGTCGAAGGCGAAGCGCTGGCGACCCTGGTGGTCAACACCATCCGTGGCATCGTCAAGGTCGTGGCCGTCAAGGCACCGGGCTTCGGCGACCGTCGCAAGGCGATGCTGGAAGACATGGCCGTGCTGACCGGCGGTACCGTGATCTCCGAGGAAGTGGGCCTGGCGCTGGAGAAGGCCACGATCAAGGACCTGGGCCGTGCGAAGAAGGTGCAGGTCTCCAAGGAGAACACCACCATCATCGACGGCGCCGGCGACTCGGCCACGATCGAAGCCCGCGTTGGCCAGATCAAGACCCAGATCGAGGACACCTCGTCCGATTACGACCGCGAGAAGCTGCAGGAGCGCGTGGCCAAGCTGGCCGGTGGCGTTGCAGTGATCAAGGTCGGCGCCTCGACCGAAATCGAAATGAAGGAAAAGAAGGCCCGCGTCGAAGATGCCCTGCACGCCACCCGTGCAGCCGTCGAAGAAGGCGTGGTCCCGGGCGGCGGTGTGGCCCTGGTGCGTGCGCTGGTGGCCGTCGGTAACCTGACCGGTGCCAACGAAGACCAGACCCACGGCATCCAGATCGCCCTGCGCGCGATGGAAGCCCCGCTGCGCGAGATCGTGGCCAATGCCGGCGAAGAGCCGTCCGTGATCCTGAACAAGGTCAAGGAAGGCACCGGCAACTACGGTTACAACGCGGCCAACGGCGAGTTCGGCGACATGGTCGAGTTCGGCATCCTGGATCCGACCAAGGTCACCCGTTCGGCGCTGCAGAACGCAGCCTCGATCGCCGGCCTGATGATCACCACCGAAGCCATGGTGGCCGATGCACCGAAGAAGGACGAGCCGGCGATGCCGGCCGGCGGTGGCATGGGCGGCATGGGCGGCATGGATTTCTGATCCAGCCCCACCGGTTGTTGCAGCAAAAAAGGACCCCGCCGAAAGGCGGGGTTTTTTTGTGGCCGGTCGTGGATACCGCAAGAGGCGATCGTCGATTGGTCGTGCCTGGTCCACGCAACCCCCATGAGCCACGACCCCATGACCCCATGACCCGTAGGAGCGCACCTGGGCGCGACGAGGCGTTTACCGGGAATGCCCCGGTCGCGCCCGGGTGCGCTCCTACGCTGCGCCGATGCACCACCAGCCCGCGCAACCGGCTCGCGGCCCCAACCGTGTGCACCATCGCAAAACCGCGCAGATCGCGACGTCAATCACACTTGCATGACAAGGTGTTGACACCGATGTCATCGCAACCCTAGCGTCGCTGGGCAGGCGCTTGCGCCGAACGGTCGGGGGGCCATCGGACAGGGGGCGGCGATGCGGTGCATCGCTCGCAGGCGTCGTTGCAGTGGAACGCCACGCCGGCCATGCCGGCCTCTCCCGGGGATCTTATGAACTGCCGCAGTCATCGCCTTGCCTTGTCGATTTCCTTGTCCCTTGCCCTGACCGCCGCCGTCGCACCGTCGGCCACTGCCCAGCAGGCCGAGCCGGATCAACCGCGTGCCACCTCCACGCTGGACGCGGTCAGCGTCACCGGCTCGCGCATCAAGCGCGCGCAGGTCGAAGGCGCGCAGCCGGTGGTCACCATCTCCGCGCAGCAGATCCAGCAGGAGGGCTTTGCCACCGTCTACGACGTGCTCAACAGCATGAACCAGCAGGGCTCGGTGGAGGCCGATACGCAATGGGGCTCGCACACGCCCAATGCCTCGCCGATCAACCTGCGCGACCTGGGGCCGGGCCGCACGCTGCTGCTGGTCAACGGCCACCGCGTGGCCGATTACCCGCTGCCGTACGGCGGCGAAAGCAACTTTTCCAACTACAGCAACATCCCCTCCGCGGCGGTGGAACGCATCGACATCCTGACCGGCGGCGCCTCGGCGATCTACGGCTCGGACGCGGTGGCCGGCGTGGTCAACGTGATCCTCAAGCGCGACTACCAGGGCGACCAGGTGCGCCTGCGCGGCGGCACTGCGACCGAAGGCGGCCGTGACAGTTTCGACGTGTCATGGGCGGGCGGGCGCACCGGCGAGAACTGGAGCCTGACCTACGCGCTGCAGGCCACCCGGCGCGACCCGCTGAACGGGCGCGATCGCCCGCAGATGGACGACTCCGACGACATGTCCTATTCCAACTGGACCGGCCAGAACCGCCGCTACGGCTTCAACCCGTTCACCGGCCTGAGCCTGGTCGATGCCAACACCAGCGAACGCCTGGCGCCACCTGCCGGCACCTGCGCGCGCTTCGGCGGCGAGTTCATCGATGGGCAACGGCTGAGCTACGACCAGAACACCGGGGTGGTCACCAATGCCGGCGATTACTGCGGCGTGGCGCGCGACTACGGTGACTGGGGGCTGGTCACCGGCAGCGAGGATTATTCGGCCTATCTCTACGGCACCTGGAAATTCGGCGAGCACACCGAAGCCTGGGCCACGCTGTCGGCCAACCGCAGCATCGGCCGCTGGACCTACGACCCGCCGTACGCATATCTGGGCCCGTTTCAGGACGCCGACACCGGGCGCTCGTTGAACCTGATCCGTCAGCTCACCCGGCGCGAAGCCGGCGGCTGGGACCGGCTGGCCAACTACAACAAGGAGCAGTCCTGGGACCTGAGTGCCGGCTTGCGCGGGGCGTGGGCGGACCGCTTCGACTGGGAACTGAGCGTTGGCCGCTCGCGCTACACGGTGGACGAATACGTGCGCACCGTGGATACCGCGCGCGCCACCGCGTATTTCCTCGGCAGCCCCATCGGCACCGCTGCCGATGGCACGCCGATCCATGCGATCAACCAGGCGCGCCTGTATGCGCCGCTGTCCTCGAGCGAGTACGACGACCTGGTGGCCAAATCGCACAACTCGGCCTATTCGTGGGTGAACCAGGCCAGTTTCAGCCTCAGCGGCGACCTGGTGCAGGGCTGGGCCGGGCCGATCCGCTTCGCCACCGTGGCCGAAGTCGCCAAGCAGGGCTACCAGCTGTCGCCCGACCCCTGCGCCAACGCATGCTACCCGGTGGACGTGGTGGACAGTGGTGGTGGCGAACGCCTGCGCAGTTCGGCCGGGCTGGAATTCCAGATTCCGCTGCTGTCGACGTTGAGCGCCAACATCGCCGGTCGCTACGATCGCTACGGCAATTACCGTTCCTCGGCCGCGATTGCGACCGATGTCGGCACCCAGAGCGACACCACCTGGAGCGCGGGTCTGGAATGGCGGCCGGTCGAGAGCCTGTTGCTGCGCAGCACGCTGGCCACCAGCTTCCGCGCGCCTGACATGCACTACGTGCTCGGCGAACCCAGCTCCACCAACCAGACCGTGATCGACCAGTATCGCTGCATCACCTCTGGCGCGTATCAGACCGGCGGCTGCAACGACGAAAACAACAACATCTACTACACCGTGGATGTGAATCGGCGCGGCACCCCGGATCTGCGCTCGGAAACCGGCCGCTCGTTCACTGGCGGGGTGGTGTGGGACATCGCGCAAGGGCTGTCGCTGAGCGTGGATTACTACCGCATCCAGCTGGAGGAAATGATCAAGGATCTGGACCGCGACGAGATCCTGTCGGCCGAAGCCGGCTGCCGCACCGGCACCACCATCAGCGGCGGTGCCTGGAACAACCCCGGCGGCGCCGGCTATTGCGACACCATCACCTCGCGGGTGACGCGCAATGCCGATGGCACCATCGCCAGCATCGAGCGCGGCCCGATCAACCTGGCGCAGATGGAAACCTCCGGCATTGACGCCTCGCTGAAATACCGGCTTGCCACGGCGGGTTGGGGCAACTTCCAGTTGTCGCTGGACTACAACAACCTGCTGGCCTACCGCGAGCAGATCTACCGCACCGACAGCGATGAAAACCGCCGCGACGAACGCGTGCGCAGCCGTGTGCGGGGCAGCGTGCACTGGGATAACGGCGGCGCCTGGGACTGGACGGTGTATTTTCGCCGGCTCGGTTCCATGCGCGCGGTCAACTGGGGCACCTGCGCGCGTTTCGACGATGGCTACCAGCCCAGTGCCGCCGACGCATGCGTGGTCACCGACACCGCCAACGTGCATCTGGGCGAGAGCAGCAAGCGTTACTTCGGCCGCGTGGGCCCGGCGATCTACTGGAACCTCAGCACCGGCTACAAGATCACCGACCACGCCAAGGTCAACTTCTACGTCAACAACGTGTTCAACGAAGTGGGCTACGAGAACAAGGAGCGCTTCTACGGCTACGGCTTCTACAACACCACGCTGTTCAATCCGATCGGCCGCGAAGTGGCGGCGGAATATGTGTTCACCTTCTGATTGAGCGTGGCGGCCGCACCACACGTCACGGCATAGCGCCGTGGCGTGTGGTGCAGGCAAAAACGGGCGCGCCGTTTGTCATCCACCCTGCAGCAGGTGGGGTTGCGTGGTCGCCGACGATGGTCGACACGAAACGTTTCTGCCGCAGGGCCTGACTGGATCTTGGCATTGCGGGAGTCACCGCTACTTGTCGCTGGGTGCGTTGTCCGAGTACGCAGCGCAGTGACCCAACATCGCAGCCGGCGCTGGTTGAAGCCATGTAGTGGAGAGAGGGCTGGTCGGGTTTACCGCGCCCAGTCCCGAAGTCCGCGGAGTTGGTGATCGATTGTTCGCATCGTCATGATCGGCCGTGCTTATGCCCGCGGCGTATCGGCGTTGCATCCCTGCGCAGGTTGCGTCTGAGACGCCGCAATTGCAGGGGGGTGGACACGATGAAGTGCGGATCAGGCCATCGACCCGGATGGCGCCGGCAGCGCGCTGCAACGTTCCGTTGCCGATGAAACAGTGGCACGGCCGAAACGTGCGTGGTATCAATGCACTCAATGAACGCACCCCGCAGCCAGTTTTACTTTTGGTACTACGGTTTTCCGATGCCGCTGGCGGAGGACGGATTGCGCTCACCCTGAAGAAATCTTCAGCAGCATTCCCGAAAAGCCGCCAGCGCACACTGGCGGCTTTTTTTGTTGCCGCCGCGCCTGGCCCCTGATGCAACACCGCCCACCGAGACACTGTTATGCCGCCTGTGACCGATGACCTGCGTATCCGCAAGATCGAAGCCCTTGCCCCGCCTTCGCAGCTGCTGTCGCTGCTGCCCTGCGACGAGCGCGCTTCCGAGACCGTGACCAATTCGCGCGCCGCGCTGCACGCCATCCTGCATGGCCACGACGACCGCCTGGCGGTGGTGATCGGGCCCTGCTCGATCCACGATCCGGTCGCGGCGATGGACTATGCGCACCGCCTGCGCCCGCTGCGCGAGCAGTTCGGTGATGCGCTGGAGATCGTGATGCGGGTGTACTTCGAAAAGCCGCGCACCACCATCGGCTGGAAGGGCCTGATCAACGACCCGGATCTGGATGGCAGCTTCCAGATCAACAAGGGCCTGCGGGTGGCGCGCGGTCTGCTGCGCGACATCAACAACCTCGGTCTGCCGGCCGGCGTGGAATTTCTCGACATCATCTCGCCGCAGTACATCGCCGACCTGGTGGCCTGGGGCGCGATCGGCGCGCGCACCACCGAAAGCCAGGTGCACCGCGAAATGGCCTCGGGCCTGTCGTGCCCGGTGGGCTTCAAGAACGGCACCGGTGGCGACGTCAAGATCGCGGTGGATGCGGTGGGCGCGGCCTCGCACCCGCATCATTTCCTGGCCGTGACCAAGGACGGCCACACCGCGGTGGCCGCAACCGCAGGCAATCCGGATTGCCATGTGATCCTGCGCGGCGGCAAGCAGCCCAACTTCGATGCGGCCAATGTGGAAGCGGCCAGCCAGGTGCTCAACAAATCCGGGTTGCCGGCACGCCTGATGATCGATGCCAGCCATGCCAACAGCGGCAAGAACCCCGAGAACCAGCCCAAGGTCATCGACGACATCGCCACGCAGCTGGAAGGCGGCGAGACGCGCATCGTCGGCGTCATGGTGGAGAGCCACCTGGTCGGCGGACGCCAGGAGCTGGTGCCCGGCTGCGAGCTGACCTACGGCCAGAGCATCACCGACGGCTGCCTGGGCTGGGACGCCTCGGTGCAGGTGCTGGAGCGCCTGGCGACGGCCGTGCGTGCGCGGCGTGCCAGGCGGGTTGCCGAAGCGGCGTGATCGTCGGGGCAGCCGGGTGAGGGGACGCGGCTTCGCCCGCACCCTCATCCGGCGCTGCGCGCCACCTTCTCCCGCAGGGAGAAGGGATAAGCCCTGCTCCCTGCGGCGCGCCAAGGCACGGTTTGCGCGTCACGGGCGCGCGTGCCTTGGCGTGCCCGCGCCGCAAGCGCGGGCCGGGGCGCGGAGCGGGGGATGGGGTGACGGTACGGCGGAAGGCAGCCATCCAAGGCTGCATGCTTGTAACGGCGCGGCGCACTTGCGCTCGCGCAATGGCAACAGATTCAACGCGCATTCCATCGAAACTGTAGTACCTCAACACGCAGCGTATTCAACGCACTGCGCATTCAACGCGGCGCACATTCCATTCAATGTTCGGCATCTTCAAAGTGCAAAGCGCCCAAAACGCAGCACATCCACAACAGCGCTCGCTTGCGGCGACCAGCGGCCAACAAGCCTGTCGAGCAGCCTGGCGATGCACACAGTCGTGTTGATGGCCGCTTCAGAACGCGAACGCCGGGCCGGTGCACGGAGCCGGCCTAGCAGATTTGGCACCACCCGGCGATGACCCGTCGCGCCCAGCGGCAGGAGGGGGAGAGAGCCGTCCTGCCGCCGAATGCGAGCGGGCAGGAACGTTATCCGCCACCTGCATGACGTGGCGATGTCACGCAGGTCGGCACCGGCAATGCAGTTCGGCCAGCGTCAAACGCCAGACATGACGACTGCACCATGACTTCCCTCAATGGCAGCGGCGTTGCAAGTTGCCCAAGGCAAAGCACCATCGGACGTCGACGTTCTTGCACTACACCTATCGCGCCGCCACGATCAGCTACAACCGCCGATTCCCGATTCCCGATTCCCCACTCACCCCAACATATCCCCGGTCTCCAACCAGCGCTGATGCCACGACAGCGCCTCGGTCAGCAGATGCGGGGTGTGCTTGCCATAGCTGTCGCGATTGGCGCGCGCCACGTAATCTTCCAGCGCATCGCGGTAGCGCGGGTGCACGCAGTGATCGAGCAACTGGCGTGCGCGTTGCTTGGGCGTGAGGCCGCGCAGATCGGCCAGGCCTTGCTCGGTGACGATCACCGAGACGTCGTGTTCGGTGTGGTCGACATGGCTGACCATCGGCACGATCGACGAGATGCTGCCGGCCTTGGCGATGCTGGGGCTCAGGAAGATCGACAGGAAGCCATTGCGCGCGAAGTCGCCAGAGCCACCGATGCCGTTCATGATGCGGCTGCCCATCACGTGGGTGGAATTGACGTTGCCGTACAGGTCGGCCTCGATCATGCCGTTCATGCCGATGCAGCCGAGCCGGCGCACCAGTTCCGGATGATTGGAAATCTCCTGCGTGCGCATGATGATGCGCTGCCGGTAGAAATCGATATTGCGCTTGAATTCCTCGTTGCCCTCCGGGCTGAGCGCAAAACCGGTACACGAGGCGTAGCGCAGCACGCCATCGCGCAGCAGCGCGAGCATGCCGTCCTGGATCACCTCGGTGAAGGCCTCCAGATCGCGGAAGCCGCTGCGTGCAAGCCCGGCCAGCACCGCATTGGGAATATTGCCCACGCCCGATTGCAGCGGCAGCAGGCTGGCCGGTAGCCGGCCCTTGCTTACTTCATGGCGCAGGAACGCGATCAAGTGTTCGGCGATGCGTTCGCTGCTGGCGTCGGCAGCGGCGAACGGGCTGTTGCGGTCCGGGCCATGCGTGCGCACCACTGCCACGATCTTGTCCGGATCGCAGCGCAGGCTGGGCTCGCCGATGCGGTCGTCGCCGTGGATCAGCGGAATCGGCTTGCGCTGCGGCGGCAGCGCGGTGCCGTAGTAGACATCGTGCATGCCATCCAGGCCGGCCGGCTGCCAGTCGTTGACCTCGATGATCACCTTGCTGGCCAGGTCCAGCCAGGTCTTGTTGTTGCCGATCGAGGTGGACGGCACCAGGCTGCCGTCGGCGCGGATCGCCGAGACCTCCACCACGGCGGTGTCGATCTGCCCGTAGAAACCGAACCAGACATGCTGGGCGACGTGGCTGAGATGGATGTCGATATAGTCCAGCGTGCCGGCGTTGATGCGTTGGCGCGCGTCCGGGTCGGACTGGAACGGCATGCGCATGGCGATGCCGTCGGCCTTGGCCAGCGCGCCGTCCAGTTCCGGCGCGGTGGACGCGCCGGTCATCAACTTGATCTGGAACGGCTGGCCCTGCAGATGCGCCGCTTCGATGCGCTGCGCCAGCGCCATCGGCACCGCCTTGGGGTAACCGGAGCCGGTGAAGCCGCTCATCGCCACGGTCTCGCCGGGCTGGATCAATGCGGCAGCGGCCTCGGCAGAAACCAGGCGCTCGCGCAGCGGCGCGTACAGGATGCGTTCGTCGGACATGGGCGGCACAGCAGGCAGGAGACGTCCCATTATCGCCGCTGCGTGCGTCGGCCGCGCTGCGACCATGGTGCAATGCGCCTCGCGGGCCGCGTCGAACGCCTGCGAAGCGACCTGTTGCGTGGCAGGAGCACGGCACGGGCGAGGCTTCATCCACTCCCGTTGCGCATCGCTGCCATATGTGGCGTTGGCGTCGCTGGCCGGCGTGCGGTCACCTGGCGGACCTGGCCGGTCGTCTCGCGCACCACCCGCGCTACAGCCGGCCACCATGCAGCTCCAGCTGGCGTGCAGCGTGTGCGGTAACGGGCCACCGGCCACGTTCACGCCTCGCCGCCAGCGCAACCGTGATAGTGGCGGCAGACTCGACTTGTGCCTGCGCCCATGCCCTCTCTTCGCGACCGCTTCCAGCGCTGGCCCCGGCCATGGCGCATCGCAGTGGTCGTGCTGGTGGCGCTGTATGCGCTGTATCTGCTGGCCGGCAACCTGTTTCTCAACACGCCGCTGTTCGATGCCGTCACCAATCGGCAGCCGCATAAATTCACCATGCAGACCGGCCCGGCATTGACGGTGTTTCCGGGGCAGGTGATGGCCTGGAACGTGCGCATGCGCGGGCAGGCCAACCGTACCGTGTACGTGTTTCATGCCGATCGCGCCAATGCGCGCGTGGCCTTGCTGGCACTGTTGCGACGCGAGGTGCGCCTGCCGTGGTTGCACGCCACCGGCCTGAGCGCGGAGGTGGAAACCTCCGACACCCCGATTCCGCCACCGCCACGCGGCGACCAGGGCTGGACGCTGCGCTTCGATGCGATCACCAGCAACAGCATCCGCAGCGCGCGCCTGGGCAAGCTGCTGATCGCCGGGCAGGGCCATGGCAGCGTCGGCTTCCTCAAGCAGCTCAAGGGTGGCCCGTCGGAGCTGTTTCCCTCGCAGGCAGGCTTCAGCGATGCGGTGGTCAGCTATGACGGGGTGCAGGTGTTTAATGGGACGCAGCTGGATGCGCAATTCCAGTTTCCGCGCCACTACCGCGATGAAGCGCCGGGCCTGCGCAAGCTCGGCATCACCCACGCGCGGCTGCAGCTGAAGGCCGCTACGGTGGCGTTGAAGATCGACACCGGTGCGCCGCATGTGGACATCCGCAGCGGGCCGTCGGCGGCGCGGGTGGAGGCCGACATCACGCTGGACCGCGGCACGCTGCAGGAAGGCAGCCATGCGGTCTGGCGCCTGCCGTTGATGGCCGGCGTCGGGGCGACCGACCGCGGCATGCTGGCGCTGCAGCTGGACGTGGCGCGCGACATCCGCGTGCAGGCACGGCTGCCGCGCGACGCAAAGACGGGCAGCGAGCTGCAGGCCGATCTGCGCGTTGCCGGACGCAGCATCCCCTTCCAGGATCCTGCGCAGGTGCTGCCGCGCCTGTCCGGGCAGGTGCGTGGGCGCTGGCAGTTCGAATCGCTGAACTGGATTGCCGAGCTGTTCGTGCGCAAGCCCTGGTTCCAGCTCGAAGGCGGTGGCCTGGTCGAGGCCGATCTGCGCCTGGCGCAAGGCCGGCTCGCCAGCGGCAGCAGCCTGGAGATTCCGCGGGTGGAGGCAGTGGCGCAGGTGTTCGACACGCGGCTGGCCGGTGTCGCCAAGGCGCATGGACGCATCGACGATGCCGCCACGCCGCAGGCGCATCTGGACGTGAGCATCCCCGTCTTCAAGGCCGCGCCGCGCGCTGCACCCAAACAGATCCTGCTGGACGGCCGCGATCTGCAGCTGGCCATGCATGGCGACGCCGAACTGGCGCGCCTGCGCGACACGCTCAAGGCGCAGCTGCGTTTCAGCGATGCCCGCGTGCCCGATCTCACCGTCTACAACCGTTACCTGCCGGGCAACAACGTGCGCCTGCTCGGCGGCAGCGGCAGCCTGACCGGCGATGTGGCGCTCAATGCCGCCGGCGATGTGGGCAGCGGCCACGCCAACCTGCGCGGGCAGGGCGCGCATCTGGCGCTGGCCGGCGTGCAGATGCGCGGCGATGCCGAATTGCAGGCGCAGCTGCAGCGCGCCGATTTCAAGAACAAGTTCTTCGACCTCAGCGGCACGCGCGTGCGCCTGCGCAATATGCGGGTGGGCGAGGACAGCGCCGATGCCAACTGGTGGGGGCAGATGCAGGTCGGTGCCGGCACCATCCAGGCCAGCGCACCGTTCCAGGTGGATGCCGACGCGGCGATCCGCATGCGCGATATCGCGCCGCTGCTGTCGGTGTTCGCGCAACGCGCCGACTACCCGCGTTGGGTATTGGGCTTGCTGGATTCGGGCGAACTCGACGCCACCGGCAGGGTGCGTTGGCGCAAGCAGCAACTGCTGATCGACGACCTGCATGCGGAGAATGCACGCCTGTCGCTGCGTGCGCGGCTGGCCTTGAACGACGAGCAGCGGCGCGGCGACCTGTATCTGCGCTGGGGCGTGCTGGGCGCCGGGATCGAACTCGATGGCAAGCAACGCCAATGGCACCTGGCCGGTGCACGCGAATGGTACGACGCGCAGCCGGGATTGCTGCCGGCGGTGTCGAAAGCGAAGTAAGCGGTTACTTGTTTGAGGCTTGCGTAACGCGGTCAGATTTGCCGTCTTCGAAGAGGTAGTGCGCGCATTGCCGCGCGTGCAGGACATCGACTGCACACCGGGCAACCTGCCGGTGTCCCGCCGCACGCGCCGCTGCGCACCGCGCTCACGGTTTCCTTGGCACACTGCGTCATGCCGCGTGCGCGGTCTTCAGGAGCCTTGCCGTCATGACGATGCCTGTTCGCGCCCGCTGGCAAAGATTGCCCCGCCTGGTGCGTTGGCCGTTGCTGGCGTTACTGGTGGTGTACGCAAGCTATCTGCTGCTCGGCAACCTGTTGCTCAACACGCCACTCGGGCCGGCCGCGCTCAATCGCAAGCCGGACAGGTTCACCATGCACTGGGGCCCGGCAGTGACCTGGTGGCCAGGCCGGCTGACGCTGTGGAGGGTGGAGTTGCAAGGCCGCTCGGCACGCACCCGCTGGAACGTCAGCGCGCAGCGCATGAGCGGGCAGGTACAGCTGCTGCCGTTGCTGCACCGGCAGTTGCTGGTGCCGGAGGTGCATGCGCACGGGGTGCGCGGCGGCATGCAGGCGGCTGTACCCACAGCCGGTACCGTGGCGATGCCAGCACCGGCGACAGCGCCGAACACGCAGGTGGCTGCCGCGCCATCGGCTGACGCAGCCAGTACGACGACGCCAACGACCGCGCAGGACAAGCCACCCGCACGCACCCCAGACGTCGCGGCGGGCACGCAGCCGCCCGCACGGACGACCGGCGCATCCACCGGTGTGCCGCAATCCGCCGGGGGCGCCAAGACCGCTGGCGCACCCGCACATCCCGCATCCACCGCTCCGGCCTGGACCCTGCAGTTCGACCGCATCGTCGCCGACCAGGTGCAGGCAGTGACGCTGCGGCAGCTGCAGATCGAAGGCGATGGTCAGTTGGAGCTGGGCCTGTTCAAGCAATTGCGCGGCGGGCCGATGGAACTGTTTCCCTCGCGGGCACGCTTCGACAATGCACGGATGCGCTGGGGTGGTAGCGAGGTGCTGCGCAACGGGCAGCTGCGCATCGACGCCAGCATCGCGCGGCATGCGCCGGAGCAGGCGCGCGGGCTGGCGATGCTGCAGCTTGCCGATGCGCAGCTGACCGTGCATGGCGACACCGCAGCACTGGATGTCACACGCAATGCGCAAGGACGCCATACGCTCGCCACACGTGCCGGCAAGGGGCGTGCGGATGGGCAGTTGCGCTGGACGCGTGGCAGCCTGCAGCCCGGCAGCCAACTGCAATGGCGCGCACCGCTGCACGATGGCACGCGCACGCCGGCTGCCCTGCTGGGCGAGCTTGCAGCGCAACTGCAGGTGGATCAGGACATGCGTCTGCAAGTCAGCATGCCCGAGCCCGCCGATGCCGGGCTGACCCTGGATGCGGATCTGCGCGTGCAAGGCCGGCAACTGCCGCTGCAATCGATGCGCAGCCTGCTGCCGCGCACCTCCGGGCATGCGCGCCTGCATTGGCAACTGTCTTCGCTGAGCTGGATTCCGGCGCTGTTTCCCGATGTGGACTGGCTGACGCTGGAAGGCGAGGGCCTGGTGGATGCGGATCTGCGCATCGATCGCGGCCAGCTCGGTGCCGGCAGCCGCCTGCAGGTGCCGCACGTGCGTGCGCACGTCGGCGTGATGGGGCATGCGATCGATGGCCAGGCCAGTGCCGATTTGCGTGTGAGCGCCGATGCGCGCGGACAGCTGCTGCCGGCACTTGCCTTGCAGATGCAGCAGTTCTCGATTGCGCACGACGAGGCGCCCACGCGTCCATTCGTGCAGGGCCGCGACCTGCGTCTGGAGCTGCAGACGCGCGCCGATGCGCGCAACCTGGCCACGTTGCGCGACGCCACGCGCGCGCACCTGCGGTTCGCCAATGCGCGCGTGCCGGATCTGCGTGCCTACAACCGCTATCTGCCGCAGCAGCAGTTGCGCTTCGATGGCGGCAACGGTGTATTGAGCGGCGATCTGCAGATCGAACCCGGCGGCCGCATCGGCAAGGGCGGCCTGCGGATCGGCGCACGTGCGGCGCGGCTGCAGTTTGCCGGCCTGGCACTGCGTGGCGACGTGGATGCGGACCTGCGCCTGCAGCGCGGCGATCTGCGTGCAGAAAACTTCCGTCTCGATGCCAGCACCATCCAGCTGCGCAATGTCGGATTCACCGGGCCCGATGGCCAGCGCCGCGATGGCTGGTGGGCGCGCATCGTGCTGGAAGACACCCGCATGCAATGGCGCCAGCCGGTCGGTGTGGATGGACGCGTGCGCATCCAGGTGCGTGACCTGGCATTCCTGATGTCGCTATACGCGCGCGACCGTTCGATTCCGAACTGGATGCTGCGGCTGGTGGATGCAGGCCAGGCGCAGGTGACCGGGCGTGTGCATTGGCAGGGCGACACCGTCATCGTCGACCGGCTGCAGGCACGCAACGAACGCTTCCAGGTGGATGCACGCCTGCGCTTGCAGGGCAGCCAGCGCAGCGGCAGCCTGCTCGCGCGCTGGGGCATGTTGAGCGCAGCGGTCGGGCTGCGCGGCCAGACCCCGCAATGGCATCTGCTGCGTGCGCCGGAGTGGTATCAGGCCCAGCCCGATCTGCTGCGCTGAGGCTGCCGCGCGCCAACGCGACGTGAAGAAGAAAGCGCCAGTTCTGTACTGCCTGGTGTTGTTTTGCAGTGCAGCGTGCAAGTGGCGTTCGGGGCGCGCACTATGATCCTGCATCCCGACGTGGGGGAGGGAGCAAAGCCCGCTGGCAGTTCGCTGCAAGCGGGCTTTTTTATTGCCCGACGCCTGGCGAGTCAAGCCACCGCACCGCCGCTCGCCTGCCAGACGCCCAGCTGTCGAAGGGCTGGCCAGGCCACTGCCGGCTGACGCAGGGGCGCCAATTGCCCACACGTCGCCCACCCGCGTTGACGGATCGGCCGGTGGCTGCGGCTGCAGGCTCGGCCGGCTTCCGCTAGAATGAGATCAATTCTCATTTGTCGCCGGACGCCTTGCCGTCCGGACCAGCCGTTCAGGAGGTCATCGTGTCGGTCACGCAAGGCGCGCTTCATCAGCAGGTGGAGCGCCTGTACACCGACCACCACGGCTGGCTGCAGGGCTGGCTGCGGCGCAAGCTGGGCGATGCGTTCGTGGCTGCCGACCTGGCGCAAGACACCTTCATCAGCGTGATCAGCGCGGGGGCGGCCGACCAGATCCGCGAACCGCGCCCGTTCCTGGCCACCATCGCGCGCCGCTTGATGGCGCACCGGCAGCGGCGCAAGTTGCTGGAAACCAGCTACCTGGAACTGCTGGCTGCGCTGCCGGAAGAACTGGCGCCGTCGCCGGAGCTGCAATTGCTGGCGCTGGAAGCGGTGCAGCAGGTGGACCAGGCGCTGGATGGCCTGCCGCCCAAGGTGAAGGAAGCCTTTCTGCTGGCGCATCTGCAGGAGCTGAGCTACGCGCAGATCGCGCAGCGGCTGGGCGTGTCCAGCAGCTCGGTCAAGCAATATCTCACGCGTGCCAACCGGCATTGCCTGTTCGCCCTGTCGGCGTGAGCCGCACGGATGGCTGATGCCGCCTCACGCCGCGCGCGCGCCGCCGATGACCAGCGAGCACCGCTGGCCGGCGGGCAACCGATCAGTGCGCAGGTCGCCGATCAGGCTGCCGAGTGGCTGACGGTGCTGATGTCCGGCACCGCGAGCCAGGCGCAGCTGCAGCGCTGGCAACAATGGCGCGATGCGCATCCGGACCATGCACGGGCGTGGGCGCATATCGAGGCGGTGACCGGGCGGCTGAAGACGCTGACCCCGCAGGCGGCCTATCGCAGCCTGTCGCCGTATGCCGGCAGCAACGGCCAGGCATCGCCGGGTCGGCGCAAGGCGTTGAACCTGCTGCTATGGGGTGGGGTGGCCGGGGCCACCGGCGTGCTGGCCTCGCGCACCGAACGCTGGCAGCGCGCCACCGCCGATTACGCCACTGCGACCGGCCAGCGCCGCGAGGTGCAGTTGCAGGATGGCAGCCGCATCACCCTCAACACCCGCAGCGCCATCGATGTGCGGTTCGACGCGCAGCAACGGCTGCTGCAGTTGCTGGCCGGCGAGATCATGGTGACCACTGCGCAGGCGCTGGGCGCGGGCCACGATGCGCGGCCCTTGCTGGTGCGCACCGCGCAGGGCGATATCCGCGCATTGGGCACGCGCTTTTGCGTGCGCCAGGACGAACACGACACCCGGCTGAGCGTGCTGGAAAGCGCGGTGGAGGTGCGGCCACATGCGGCCGCGCAGGCCGTCGGGCGCGTGCAGGCGGGGGAACAGTGCCGTTTTACCGCCGACACGCTCGGCGCCATCGCGCCGGCCGATGTACAGGGCTCCGCCTGGGTGCGCGGGCAGCTGATTGCCGACGAGTGGCGCCTGGATGCGTTTGTCGCCGAACTGGGCCGTTATCGCTCCGGGCTGTTGCGCTGCGACCCGCTGGTAGGCGGCCTGCGCGTCTCCGGCGTGTTCCCGCTGGACGACACCGACCGCATCCTGGCGATGCTGCCCAGCGTGCTGCCGGTGCGGGTGAGCCGGCGCAGCCGTTACTGGGTGACGGTGCAGGCGGCCGGGCAGGGCTGAGGCGCGCCAGCCGGCACGTCGCCAAAAAATAAGATGCACCCGGGCTGCCCGATCGCCGCCGTTGTGGCACCTCCCCAATGACGGTGTCAGTGCGACACCAAACCTTTGTGGGAACAGCATGTCGATCACTGCCCGCCGCCGCGGCCAACTTTCCTCTTCCTCGTCTCAGCGCAGCGCCGTGGTGCAGGCCGTGCAGCGGCCGCTCGGCACGGCCGTGGCGCTTGCGCTGTGCAGCCTGGCTTTGTGTGCGGGCATGCCCGAGGCAATCGCCCAGACCGCGCCTGCCGCGCAGGATGCCCGCCAGGCGTATCGCATCCCCGCCGGCCCGTTGGCACCTGCACTGCGTGAACTGGCCGGTTCGGCCAACCTGTTGCTGAGCTTCACCGCCACGCAGACCGACGGCAAGACCACTGCCGGGCTGGAGGGCCGCTATACCGCACCGGCCGCCCTGGCTGCGCTGCTGGCCGGCAGCGGCCTGCAGGCCGTGCCGTTGCAGACCGGCGGCTACGTGCTGCGCGCCGCGCCGCAGCCCAGCGCGACCAGGAGCGAGGTGGATGCGTGGCTGCTGCCCACCGTCAAGGTGACCGCGCAGGCCAACCGCAGTGCGGCCACCAGCGGCACCGGCAGCTATACCGCGCGGGCGGTCAGCATCGGCCGCGGCGAGCAGTCGCTCAAGGACATCCCGCAATCGATCAGCGTGGTCACCCGCCAGTTGATGGACGAGCAGAACATCACCTCGGTCTACGACGCGTTGGCCAGCACCACCGGCATCACCATCGTGCAGAGCCCGCAGGGCGGCAAGTACATCTATTCGCGTGGCTTCGACATCACCACGGTGCAGTACGACGGCGTGCCGCTCAATCGCGGCATGTACGGCCGGGCGAGCAACTACAGCGCCAACATGGGCATCTACGATCGCGCCGAAGTGCTGCGCGGTGCGGCCGGCCTGCTCCAGGGTGCGGGCAACCCCGGCGGTGCGGTGAACCTGGTGCGCAAGCGCCCGCTGGATGTGCCGGGCGTGAGCGTGATGGTGCAGGGCGGCAGCTGGGATCGCTACGGCGCGCTGATCGATGCCAGCGCCAACCTGAGCGCCGATGGCGCCTTGCGCGCGCGCGGGGTGATCGATTACCAGGACCAGCGCTCATTCGTGGATGGGGTCACGCGCCGCACGCCTACCTATTACGGCACGCTCGACTACGCGTTTTCGCCGCAGACCCAGCTCAGCCTGGGCGTGAGCTACGAACAAGTTGAAGGCCGGCCGTTCTTCGGCGGTCTGCCCAGTTTCAGCGATGGCCGCGATATCGGCCTGCCGCGCCGGACCAATCTGGGTGCGTCATGGAACCGGCAGTCCTCGTCCAATCGTGGGCTGTATCTGGACCTGGACCATCGCTTCACTGCCGATTGGGTGTTCAAGCTCAGTGCGGTGCAGGTACGCGAGCTGCACGATCTGAAATACGCCAGCTCTAGCCGCGCGATCAATCCCGCCAACGGCACCGGCGCCTTTTTGGCGGCGCGCACCATTTCCGATGCGGATGCGTTCGGCTTCGATGCCAATGTGATCGGGCACTTCAACGCGCTGGGCCGCCGGCATGAGTTGGTACTGGGCAGCAATTTCGCCGAGAACACGGTCGATACCGTTTACGGCAACAAGAACAACTTCCAGACCTTCAATGTGTTCGCTCTGCAGCGCAACGTGCGGGCGATCAGCGACGAAGAAATCTTCGCCAATGCGCGCGAGGCCCGGCATGGCACCTCGCGCGAATTCGGCATGTATGGCGCATTGCGCTGGCAGCTGACCGATCCGTTGAGGGCCATCGTCGGCACCCGCGTGAGCTGGCACGACACCCGCTGGAACACCACCACCACCGGGCTGTCGCCGTCGCAATCGATCGAGCACACCCGCGAGACCGGGCAGGTCACGCCGTACGCCGGCCTGTTGTACGCCTTGAGCCCGACCTGGTCGGCCTATGCCAGTTACGCGGACATCTTCCAGCCGCAGAACGCGCAGACCGAAGCCGGCGAGATGCTCAAGCCGATGACCGGGGCCAACTACGAGCTGGGCCTCAAGGGCGAGTGGCTGGACGGGCGCATCAATAGCGCGTTTGCGCTGTTCCAGATCGAGCAGAAAAACCGCGCCCAGGCCGACCTGAGCACCAGCCCCACCTGCCGCAACAACGATTTCTGCTACATCGACAGCGGCAAGGCGCGCAGCCGTGGCTTCGATGCCGAAGTCAGCGGCGAGGTGCTGCACGACTGGAACGTGTTCGCCGGCTACACCTTCAACCGCACCACCTACCTGCAGGATGTCAGCAGCCAGGGCCAGACCTTCAACAGCTACACGCCCAAGCACTTGCTGCGGGTATGGACCACGTACCGGCTGCCGGGCGTGCTGCAGGATGTCACCGTCGGCGGCGGTGTCAGCGCGCAGAGCGCGGCGTACCGGCAGATCGGCACTGCCACCGCGCCGATCCAGGGGCGTGCGGTCTGGAATGCGTTGGCGCGGTATCAGGTCAACCGGCAATGGTCGGTGGCGGTCAATCTCAACAACGTGTTCGACAAGCACTACTACACCACCTTGTCGAGCTTCGTTAACGGGCGCTATTACGGTGAGCCGCGCAATGTGATGGTGACCCTGCGCGGCGCGTTGTGATGCGGGCACCCGTGCGGCGGCGGTGCATGGCGCGTGCCGGATGAAAGAAGGCTTTCGCCAAAGCATGGCCTGGCTGCACACCTGGTGCGGCCTGAGCTGCGGCTGGCTGCTGTGCGCGATCTTCCTGACCGGCACGCTCAGCGTGTTTCGTGATCCGATCACCAGCTGGATGCAGGCCGCACCGGCCCTGCCGAGCGCGCGCATGCACACTGTCCTGTCGGAAGACGCGCTGGTGCCGCGTGCACTGGCGCAGCTGCGCCAGCTTGCGCCGCAGGCGCGCATGTGGCGGATCAGCCTGCCCACGCATCCGGGCGAGGCGCTCACGCTGTTCTGGCGGACATCCGATGGCCAGGGCCAGGCAGCGCTGGATCCCGGCAGCGGCGAGCTGCTGCCATCGCCGTGGGGCCGGCAGACCGAAGGCGGCCGGCATTTCATGAGCTTCCACTACACCTTGCACGGCGGCATTCCCGGCTATTGGCTGGTGGGCTGGGTGTCGCTGTGCGGGCTGATCGCGCTGGTGTCCGGGGTGATCGTGCACAAGCGGATCTTTCTGGATTTCTTCACCTTCCGCCCGGGCAAGGGCCAGCGCTCGTGGCTGGACGCGCACAACGCCACCGCGGTGCTGACGCTGCCGTTTTTGCTGATGATCGTCTACACCGGCCTGGCGTATTTCGCCACCAGCTACATGCCCGGGCCATTGCAGGCGCTGTATGGCAGCGACGAGGCCGCGTACACGCGGTATGCCGATGCGCTGACGCCGGCAGTGCCTGCGGCCAGCACAGGCGAAATCGCGGTCAACAGTGTGCCTGCCTATCTGCCGGAACTGGTGCAGCGTGCAGCGGTGCGCAATGGTGCGCCTGCGCTGACATTGGTGATCGAGCGGCCCGATCAACCCGGCAGCAAGCTGCGGGTGATCGCGCGCGTGGCCGCGACCGGCAGCTCGCGGCGCTTGCTCAACCCAGCCAACAGCGTGGTATTCGACGCGAACAGCGGCGCGCTGCTGGAGCGGCACGCGGATGCCGCACGCACGGACATGCACGCGCAGGATGTGGAAGAGGTCATCAAGACCTTGCACGTGGCCGGTTTCGGCGGCTGGACCAGCAAATGGCTGTATTTCATCTGCGGCCTGGCCGGCACCTTGATGATGGCCACCGGCACGGTGCTGTTTTCGATCAAGCGGCGTCGGCGTAGCGAGCAGGAGTTCGGCGCGGCCACGGCCGGCATCTATCGGGTGGTGGAAGCGCTCAATGCCGCCGCGCTCGCAGGAACCGCGTTGGCCAGCATTGCGTATTTCTATGCCAACCGCCTGGTGCCGGCTGCGCAGGCCGCGCGCAGCCAGATCGAAATCCACGCATTCCTGTGGGTGTGGGCGGCCACGCTGCTGCATGCGCTGCTGCGCCCGCCCGCCCGTGCCTGGGTGGAACAACTGGCGATGACCGCGTTGCTGTGCCTGGGCTTGCCGCTGCTCAATGCGGTCACCACCGGACAGCACCTGGGTGTGTATCTGGCTGCCGACGACCTGCAGCGCGCCGGGGTCGAGCTGGTCTCGCTCGCCCTCGGCGTTGCTTTCGCCTACGCGGCGTATCGGGTGCACGGCAGCGCCGTGCGACCGCTGCCGACACGCGCCAGGCGCGGCGCCGCTGCTGTGATGGATGTGTTGTGAAGCGTTCTTCGAGCGCCGCGTCGGTGACTTGCTACCGCTGGTCGGTTGCCGGTCGCGTACTCGCTGCCAGCGTCGGCGGCTATGCGCTGACCTCCACCGGCTGCAGCGTGCTGGCGCAGCTGCTGTCGCGGTTTGCCGCCGTGTCGCCTGCGGTCTCGGTGCTGAGCACGACCTTGCTGAGTTTCGCCATCTATACCGTCGTCGTGCTGTGGATGTTTCGAGCGCGCAGTGCGTTGCGCATGTGGGGATGGCTGGGCGTGGGCATCGCCGTGCTGGGGGGCGTGAATTGGGCGCTGGGACATCCGCCATGGATGGGCTGATCACCGCGCTGCTGGGCACCGCGCTCTGCCATGCCGCAATGATGGCCCTGGCCGTGGCGATGCATCGCCATTACGAGCAGCTCACCGGCCGCCGCACTGCGCCGGTCATGCAGCGTTGGTTGCTGCGTGCGATGGCTGTCTGTCTGTTGATCGCCGCGCTGGTGCTGTGCGTGCTCGCTTGGGGCGGAGCGGTGGGCACCTTGTTGTGGCTGGGGTTTGTCAGCGTGGCCGCGCTGTGGGTAGCGCTGGGCCTGGCGTACGCGCCGCGCTGGAGTGCGTGGCTGGCAGTGCCGCTGGGCTGCGTCGCATGGGGGGGGGTGGGTTGGCACGTGCTGTAGTTTGCTGTTGTTTGAAGGCCACACATACCGACCAGTTTGACTGGTCCTTGTCCGCCCACCGTCGCGGGACCTTACGCGGCATGGATGCCGCGTAAGAGCCTACAAGGACGTACTTGCGGCGTGTCCCGCGATGGTGGGCGGGCAAGGGCCCTGCAGCAAGTCACAGATCAATCGCTCTGCAACTGATCTATCCACACTGCTGAGTCCCCTTCAGACACAACGCCCAAAAAAATCGAGACGTCGAACAAGCCGCCAAGGAGCCCGCAACCAGTGAGGACATCACGCCCGCCGACATGGCCGCGTGCTGATGGGACTACACGCAGCGCGGCGGTAAACCCGGTAGTTGCATTGCTGACCCTCGACACCGCTGGATCAACCGTAGACATATGCCGCCATCGCGCAGGGATGCCAGAATCGGCGCATGTCGCCGCCCATCATGTCCGTGTCTCCTGCGCTCACCGCCCTGATCGAGCGGGCCGTGGCGCGTGTTCGTCATGCCGTGCCGGCCGACCAGCCCTGGCCGGGCGATGACGTCGATCGGCAGCTCGCACAGGTTGCGCTCGCCAGCGAGTTCGCGCTCGATACCCTGGCGCGCCAGCCGGCCTTGTTGCAGCACCTGGCGCAGCCGGATCCACCGCCGTTGCCGCTGCCGGTGCTGGACCCCGCACAGCCCCAGGCCTGGCCAGCGCAGCTGCGGCGTTATCGCAGCGCCGAATCCACGCGCCTGGTCTGGCGCGATGTGCTCGGTCTGGACAGTGTCGATGCCACCCTGGCCGGTGCCACCCGCCTGGCCGAAACCTGCCTGCAATGTGGGCTGCAGGCATTGGAGCAGCAATTTCGCGACCGCCACGGCCAGGTGATTGCCGAAGACGGCAGCGTGCAGCGGCTGGTGGTGTTCGGGCTGGGCAAGCTTGGTGGGGGCGAGCTGAATTTTTCCTCGGATGTGGATCTGGTCTATGCGTATCCGCAGGGCGGCCAATCCGATGGTGCCCGTCCGCTGGCGGCGGAGGAATATTTCGCACGCCTGGGCCAGCAGCTGGCCAAGCTGCTCGACGAAACCACCGCCGATGGATTCAGCCATCGCGTGGATCTGCGTCTGCGTCCGTTCGGTACGGCCGGGCGCGTGGCCCTGTCGTTCACCGGCATGGACCAGTACTTCCAGCGCGAAGGGCGCGACTGGGAGCGCTATGCCTGGCTCAAGGCGCGCGCGGTGGCCGGCGATATCGATGCCGGCGAAGCCTGGCTGGAGACGCTACGCCCCTTCGTCTACCGGCGCTACCTGGACTTCACCGCGCTGGACGGCTTGCGCGAGATGAAGGCGGCGATCACTGCCGAAGTCGCCCGGCACGATCGCCTGGACGACATCAAGCGCGGGCCGGGCGGCATCCGCGAGATCGAGTTCCTGGCGCAATCGCTGCAGCTGATTCGCGGCGGACGCGAACCGAGCCTGCGCGAGCGTCGCCTGCTGCCGGCGTTGCAGGCGTTGGTGGACGCAGGGCAGATCGATGCGGACAACGGGCGCGCATTGACCGAGGCGTATCGCTTCCTGCGCCGGCTGGAGAATCGTCTGCAGATGTTGCGCGACGCACAGACGCATGCCTTGCCGCAGGCGCCGCTGGATCGCGAACGCATCGCGCTGGGCCTGGGCCATGCGGATTGGCCGGCCTTGTTGCAGGCACTCACGCCGCAGCGCGCGCGCGTTGCCGCCGAATTTGCCGAGCTGCTGGCACCACGTGTCCGCACCAGCGCACCCGATGCGCTTGCCGATTACTGGCGCGCCTTGCCCGAAGGCGATGCCGCACCGTTGGCCGGCATCGGCTTGCACGACCCAGGCGGCGCGCATCAGGTGCTGGCCGATTTTGCGCAGTCCTCCGGCGTGCGTGCGCTCTCCGATACCGCAAGCGCGCGCCTGGACCGTGTCATGCCTGCGCTGCTGCATGCGGCCACCCGCGCCAGCCAGCCCGATGCCGCCGTGCGCCGCATGCTCGGCCTGTTGCAATCCACCTTGCGCCGCACCAGCTACCTGGCCCTGCTGGACGAACAGCCCAGCGCACTCGCACGCCTGGTCGATGTGCTCTCGCGCAGCGCCCTGCTGGCCGAACGCCTGGCTGCACATCCGCTGTTGCTGGACGAACTGCTCGACACCCGCATCAGCGGTCCGTTGCCCGACCGCGACGCGTTGCACGCTGCATGCCTGGGCACCTTGCAGATCGAGGACACCGAAGCGGCGCTGCGCGAACTCAACGAGCGCCGGCTCGCCTTGAGCTTCCGCATTGCGCTGGCCACGCTCGATGGCCGCCAGCAGGCCGTGGACAGCACCCAGCAACTGGCCTGGCTGGCCGAAGCGGTGGTGCAGACGGTGCTGCAGCTGGCGCGCCGCGAACTGATCGCCGCGCACGGGCAGGTGCCGGGCGGGGCGTTCGCCATCATCGGCTACGGCAGTCTGGGTGGCCTGGAGCTGGGCTTCGGCTCGGACCTGGATCTGGTGTTTCTCTACGACCACCCGCGGCAGGTGGAGGCTTCCGATGGCAAGCGACCGTTGGACGCCGGGCGCTGGTTTGCGCGGCTGGCGCAGAAGGTGATGACCTTGCTGGCTGCCGAAACCGGCGCCGGCCGTCTCTACGAGATCGACGTGCGGCTGCGCCCGGACGGCGGCAAGGGCGCACTGGTGTCCTCGCTGGCCAGTTACCGCGACTACCAGCGCGAGCGCGCCTGGACCTGGGAACATCAGGCGCTGGTGCGCGCGCGTGCGGTGGCCGGCGATGCGGCGCTGTGCGAAGCGTTCGCGCAGGTGCGTGGCGACACGCTGACACGCGTGCGCGACACCGCCGTGCTGCACGAGGACGTGCGCAAGATGCGCGCGCGCATGCGCAGCGAACTGGATCGCAGCGATGCGGGGCGACTGGATCTCAAGCAGGGTGCCGGCGGCCTGGTCGATCTGGAGTTCGTCCTGCAGGCCGGCGTGCTCGGGCAGGCCGCACACCATCCCGCGCTGCTGCTGGCCTGCGCCACGCCCGCCTTGATCGATGCGCTGGTGCAGGTGCAGTGGCTGCCGGCCGAGAGCGCAGCGGCGCTGCACCAGGCCCATGCCACGCTGGTGGAAGCGGGCCTGAGTTGCACGCTGGATCGCCGGCCGCGGCTGATCGCACCGACCCCAGCCATCCAGCAGGCACGGCACAGCATCTTCACCACCGCGCATGCACAAGGACTGGCGTTTCCGGTCGGCAAGGACGTGGCAGCGCCATCGCCTTGATCGGCCGGTATCCGGAAGTTGCGTTGCTTGCGCTATGAGGCGAGTGCCATGCAGAGCGGGTTGGTAAAGTGCAGCTGCGTTGGAATCGCATCCATCCACCGCGTCTGTTGTTGGCCTGATCGCCCGTACGTAGGCGCTGCAGTCAGCCCTGCGGCCGCGGCGCACTGCGCCACAGCAGCGCACGGAACGGGCCGAGCAGGAACACGCCCATGCCCAGCTTCACCGCCAGATCGCCGGCCGCCCAGCTGATCCATGGCAGGCCGACACCGGCAAAGGCGATGCTCCAGAAGATCGCCGTATCCAGCGTGGCACTGCAGGTGGTGGCCACGATCGGCGCGCGCCACCAATTGCCACTGCGCAGCCGGTCGAACACGCTGATATCCAGCAACTGCGCTGCGATGAAGGCAGTGCAGGAGGCCGCTGCGATGCGCGGGGTGGCCAGCCACAGCGACAACGCCACCGCGAGCGCAAAGCCGCACCAGGCGACCTTGCGCGCCGCGCGTGGGCCGAAGCGGCGATTGATCAGGTTGCTCACCAGGAACGCCAGCGGATACGAGAACGCGCCCCAGGTCAGCCAGTCGTTGATTGGATATTGCACCAGGATGTTGGACAACAGCACCACCGCGCCCATGGCCAGGACCGCCCACGCCAATGCGCGCGCGGTGAGCGGGGTGAACGGCGTCGGCGAGCGGCTGGACATGACGGTGCGGCAGTGACAGGGCAGCGCGGATTATCCGCGCGTTAGCGCATGCGGGCCAGTGCGTATCGGCCACGCATGGCCAACACGGCGGCGCGTTGCGTTATCGAACCGGCATGTCGTTGCGCTGCCGCTGGCGCGCGCGCCGGTGCGCCAGCAGTGCCAGCACTATCGACGCCAGCACGCATACGCCACCGAAGACATCGCCCAATCGCGTATACGGCGTTGCCACCTGCGGCGCGATCGGCACGTTGGCAATTGCGCTGGTGCCGGGCATCGGTGCGCTAGCGGTCTGCAACAGCACGCGGCCGTAGCCATCGGTGACGATCAGAAAACCTTCGCGCGCGTTGCGCACCACGCTATAGCCGTTTTCCACGCCATGCAGGGCGGTCATATGCGCAGACATCCAGGCATCGCGATAGGCGAAGTCCCAGGCCGGCACCAGCATCAGCGCGGCATTGCGTTGGCCGTTGGCGCGTGCCAGCCGTGCAAACAGCATGTCCTTGCAGATCGCCAGCCCCCAGCGCATGCCATCGATGTGATGGACCGCGTAGTCCTGCCCGTGTGCGTAGTGCTGCGCGCGCTCGGGCGGGGCGAGAAACTGCTTTTCGTAGTTCTCCACGCGCACGCCGCGCGGATCGAACAACCAGGCAAGGTTGCGCGGCTGCGCACCGTGCTCGGCAACGCCCACCAGCAACCACAGCCCATGCTGTCGGGCGAGCGTGCTGTAGTGCTGCTGCCACTGCGCCAGTTGCTGTGGCGGCAGCACCGCGATCTTCTCGGGCAACACCACCAGCTGCGCACCTTGCGCCGCCAGCGTGGCGATCAACGCGTCGTAGCGGTTACGGATCGGCTGCGAGTACGCCGGTGCCGCGGTCGGGCCGATTGCATCGTCGATGGCCGCCAGGCCGATGCGCAGCGGCGTGCCTGCGACCGGCGTCTGCAGGCGCCACACGCCATAGCCGGTGCTTGCCGCCAGCGTCAGCGATACCGCAGCGGCAACCAGCAGCGGGCGGCGCACAGCGTTGCCACGCCACGCCAGCAACGCCAGCGCCGAAGGCAGTAGACACACCACAAACAGCAGCCCGGACACGCCGGTCAGCGCGGTGAGCTGCAGCAGCGGCAGCACATCGGCCTGCGAGTACGCAGGGCTGCCCCAATTGCCGTCCGGCAGCAGCCGTGCCATCAACAGGTCGGCGCTCACCCACAGCAGCGGATACGCCAGCACGCTCCAACCGCTGCGCAGCCGCTGCACGATGCCACGCGTGCCCATCACCACCGCATACCAGAGCAATGCAATTGCGGCGGTGGCCATCGCCACCGCCGGCAACGGCATCGCCAGGCGGAAATACGGCACGTAATGCGTGGCGGCCAGGCTGGTGGCAATCAGCACTGCGATGCGGGCCTGCGTTTTGCGCTCGATGCTGTAGGCCAGCCACAGCAGCGGCACCGGCGCCAGCCACATCCACCACCATGGCGGCTGCAGACCGACGCCAGACCACAGCGCCGCACCCGCGAGCAGGGCAGCCAACAGCGTACGCATGGGCGACAGCGGCGTGTGGGGCATTGCAGGTCCAGTGGAAGGCACGCCAGCATCATGCGCCGGCGTGCTGGCGATCGGACAGTGACGATCGTCATCCGGTCGCTGCGGTCGTCCTGGTCAACAGGTGTCGCGACAGTTCGGCAGACGGTCGCCGATGCCTCTGCGCGCACCGCGCGCACTGCCGCGTCCGCAGACGCGGGCATCGTAACGCCGCATGCTGGCGGTGCGCGTCCGTAGCGGCGTCCCGGCATCACCAGGCCATGTCGGACATCGCGGCGGTGGCTTCCGGCGAAGGGTGACGCGGCACGCACCGTGGGGTTGCGGCAGCGCTCAGCGGTAGCGCGGCATACAGCGCTACCGCGATCAAGCGGCCTTACGCCCGGTGGACCCGGTGCGCGTTCATCGACGTTCTCTTCCCTGTGTCGGCTGCCATCTTCGCGTGCGTGGATCACAGTGACAGGCGCAGGCGCACCTGCCTGGCAATGCGCTCGGTTTCGCGCACCGGCGCGATATCGACAGATGCGCGCAGAACCTCATCGGGGGCGCACAGTCGCCGGGCTTGCCGCAGTGACTGCAGGTAGCGGCGCACCCGTCCCTGCGCCTGTTCGGCAAACGCCGCTACTACCGGCACCCGCGTGGCGCAGGCTTCGGAGAGCAGGTTGACCGAGTCGGCGCTGGCCACGATCGCATCGGCCCACCCCAGCAGGCCGGCATACGGGTTCGGCCCATCGCGCTCGTCGCACCACAGCAGGCCTGGCAGGCCTGCACGCGCATTGCGCAGCGTCGCGATCGCCTCGGGCGGGGTGCGCCTGGAGGTGGTGACCAGCAGGCTGCCGCCGGCCGCAAGCACCTGCGCGCGGAGCTGCATGCACAGTGCCGCAAGCGCCTGGGTGGTCCAGGGCACCTGCGCGGTCGGGCCGCCGATCAACAGCGCCACGCGTGGGCCGGGCAGCGCGCCGAGCGGTGCGAAGGCGGCGCGCCCGGCGGCCAGCCAGGCATCGTCCACCGGGTTCAAGCTGCCGAGTAATGTGATCACGTTCGCGCCACGCAGCGCATCGTGCTCGGGCACGATCAACAGATCCCAGTGGCGCGGGTCCAGCCGCGGGTCCAGGATCTGCACCGCCTGGCTGCCGCGCGCGCGCAGCAGCCGGGTGGCCAGGGCGGCCTGGCGCCCGCAGCCGATCGCCAGCGTCGGCGGCTGTTGCAATTGCCGCGCGAATTCCGCGCCAAATGCGGCCTGCGCCCCCGGCAACAGGCGCGGTGCGGCCCAACGCCACGGCGCGCGGGCCTGCAGATGCAGTGCGGTGACCGGTGTAGAGTGCAGCGCCTGCGCCAAGGCCTCGGCCTGGCGTGCATTGCCGGCGCGGCCGTCGCTCACGGCCCAGGTCAGCGCCATCGTTTCAGATCCGACATAGATTTGTTTCAGATTGAGCGTGTGTTGCAGCAATCGCGCCACTCTACACTGCGGGTCTTCACGCTGGCGCCGGTGCTGCACCCTACTGTCGCCCATTCCCTTGCTTCCCGGAGTCTCCATGTCCGACTTGCTCGACGCTGCCGCGCTGGATCAGCTGTTTCGTACCGCCCGCACGCAAAACGCCTTTCTCGACAAGCCGGTGAGCGAAGCGCAGCTGCGCGAGCTCTACGATCTGCTGAAGTGGGGCCCGACCGCCGCCAACGGGTCGCCGGCGCGTTTCGTGTTCGTGACCACGCCCGAGGGCAAGCAGAAGCTCAAGCCGGCGCTGTCCGAGGCCAATGCCGCCAAGACGCTGGCCGCGCCGGTCACGGTGATCGTCGGCTCCGACGAGGAGTTCCACGAAAAGCTGCCGTACCTGTTCCCGCATGCCGACGCCAAGAGCTGGTTCGAAGGCTCGCGCGAGATGCGCGCAACCGGCGCGTTCCGTAACAGCTCGCTGCAGGGCGCCTACCTGATCCTGGCCGCACGTGCGCTGGGTCTGGATGCCGGCCCGATGTCCGGCTTCGACAACGCCAAGGTGGATGCGGCGTTCTTTGCCGGAACGCCGATCAAGTCCAACTTTCTGATCAATCTTGGTTACGGCGATCCGGCCGGGCTGTTCCCGCGGCTGCCGCGCCTGAGCTTCGACGAAGCCGCACGCATCGAATAACGGCGGTGAGACACCGGCTGCGCACACCGTCAGGCGGGCGCAGCCGGCGCGCCGCCAGGCGGGGAGCGACGTACACTCCGGCTTCGGAGCCCCCCCCCGCCCCCCCCCCGACGAGCGTGCGCCCTGTGCCATCGGCCCCAGACGCATGTTTTCCGTTTTCCTGCAGTCCTCGTCCGTCTGCGTCCGTTCCATCCGCGTTGATCCAATGCGGTCCCTCATCCTCAAGGAGTTTCAATGAAGACCACCCACAAACTGCTGCTGCCGCTCGCCCTGACCCTGGCCATCGCCGCCTGCTCCAAGCCGGCCGACAACGCCGCCGCGCCTGCTGCCGAAACCCCGGCCGCCACCGCCCCGGCCGACGCCGCTGCAACGGCACCTGCCGCCGCCGAACCGGCCGCCTCGACCGCGCCGGCCGTGGAAGTGGCCTCGGGCACCTACACCCTGGACCCGAGCCACACCGACGTGCTGGCGCAGTGGAGCCACTTCGGCTTCTCCAACCCGACCGCCCACTTCGGCAATGTCGACGGCACCCTGGTGTACGACGCAGCCGACGTGACCAAGTCCACCGTGCAGGTCACCCTGCCGCTGTCGGGTCTGAACAGCTTCACCGCCAAGTTCGACGAGCACCTGAAGAGCGGTGACTTCTTCGACGCGGCCAAGTTCCCGACCGCCACCTTCAAGAGCACCAAGGTCGAAGCGGCCGGCCCCAACAAGCTGACCGTCACTGGCGATCTGACCATCAAGGATCAGACCAAGCCGGTCGTGCTGGACGTCACCCTCAATGGTGCCGGCGAGCACCCGATGAAGAAGGTGCCGGCGGCCGGTTTCGACGCCACCACCACCATCAAGCGCACCGACTTCGGCGTGGGCCAGTACGCCCCGAACGTCAGCGACGAAGTGAAGATCCGCATCACCACCGAAGCCCTGCAGGCCAAGGCCGGTGACGCTGCCGCTGCCAAGTAAGTCGCAGCGCAGTGGATGCATCGGTGCGAGCAATCGCACCGATGCGTGTAACGCAAAAGCCCGCCGATCGGCGGGCTTTTGCTTGGGCGCCTACCAGCTCTTCGTAGGAGCGGCCCTGTCCGCGAGGGCTCCACCCTCAGCCCCACCACAACGCATGAGCATCCGACCTTTGTAGGAGCGGCCCTGGCCACGAGGGCTCCACCCTCAGCCCCACCACAACGCATGAGCATCCGACCGTTGTAGGAGCGGCCCTGGCCGCGAGGGCTCTACCCTCAGCCCCACCACAACGCATGAGCATCCGACCGTTGTAGGAGCGGCCCTGGCCGCGAGGGCTCGACCCTCAGCCCGGCACCACGCGCGTGCCCACCCTCACTCCGCCGCCGGATTCGCCTTCCAGTAGCCCTTCGCGCGCACTGAATCCTTGTCCACGCCCATGTGCTCTTCCAGAAACTTGCGCATCGCACGTGCGCGCATGGATTCGGTGCCGATCCAGTAGAACGTGTCGCCGTCGTGCGGCTCGTAATCGCGCAGGCTGTCTTCCAGCAGGGTGCTGCTGGCGGCATCGAAGCCGTTGCGTTCCAGCCAGTACACGTCCACCTCGGCGGCGCTGAGCAGCTCCTGGCGCTCGGCCGCATCGGCGATTTCGATAAAGACCTCTGCATGCATGTCGGCGGGCATGGCTTCCAGCCAGCGGCCGATTGCCGGCAAGGCGGTTTCATCGCCGATCAGCACGTAGTGGTCGTAGTCGTCGGCAACCAGGAACGAGCCGCGCGGGCCGCCGATCGTCAGCGTGTCGCCGGGCTGTGCCTGCGCCGCCCAGCTGGAGGCCACGCCGTCACCGTGCAGCACGAAGTCGATGCTCAACTCGCCACTCTGCGGATCGAAATAGCGCGGCGTGTAATCGCGGCCGGGCGAGGGCAGGGCGCCTTCGGCATAGCGTGGGCCGTCCGGTGTCATCGTGGGCAGTACGAAGGCGCCATCGGCATTGGGGAAGAACAGCTTGACGTGATCGTCCGGTGCCTCGCTCTGAAAGCCGGCAAGCTCGCTGCCGCCGAACACGATGCGGCGCATCTGCGGCGTCAGCGATTCGCAGCGCACCACCTGCACGGAGCGCAGGCGCGGGTCGCGGCGGAGTTGGGTGTGGGTGTGGATGGCCATGTGGTGCGATTCCTGGAGGTGGCGCGCAGCTGCGCGGCGGGGGAGTGACTGCATACGGTGATGTGACGATCTAGCCAGACAACTGGCGAAAAACAGCGGTTGTTGCTCAGCCTTCTCCCATCGGGAGGAGGTGCCCCGCAGGGGCGGATGCGGGTACGGCGAAGCCTCGCGCATCTGCCAAACAAGCGGGGTCGATGTCTTGCAGCGACACGCTGATCAAATCGCAG
Source organism: Xanthomonas euroxanthea (assembly GCF_903989455.1). Lineage (NCBI taxonomy): Bacteria > Pseudomonadati > Pseudomonadota > Gammaproteobacteria > Lysobacterales > Lysobacteraceae > Xanthomonas > Xanthomonas euroxanthea. Next base: position 655,355 of record NZ_LR861803.1, read on the forward strand.
AACAGCGCAGGGACAGCAATGCATGCATGCCACTGACGCCGCGCAACGCAAACACCACGATGACGTCGCTGCCGCAAGGCGCAATCAAGCCGGCATCGGTTGGCTTCGGACCACAGCGATGGACGCGCTCAGCCGTCGTCGCGCTCCATGCCGTCAGCGGCGGCGTTGAGTAGCGCGGCAATGCGTGTGGTTTCTGCATCCGTCCATTGCCCATGCCGCGCAAACAGGCCGTGCTTGATGCGGTGAATGGCTTCGCGAATCGGCGCCGGTGTCTGTGCCTTGATCAGCTCGCGCGCGCGGCGATGGGTGCGGGCCAGCGCCGCATCCAGTGCGTCGCGGTGCTGCGCCGCATACGTACGGCCGGAGGCGGTGACCTGGTAGCGCTTGCGGCCCTCGTCCAGCGCGGTCTGCACCCAGCCATCGGCTTCAAGCTGCGCCAGTGCCGGATAGATGGCACCTGCGCTGGGCGTGTAGAGGCCTTTGAACAGCGCGGTGATCTGCCGCATCAACTCGTAGCCATGGCGTGGCTGTTGCTCGATCAGCGCCAGCAGCAGCAAGCGCAGGTCGCCATGTTCCAGCGGCCGCGCGCGCCCGGCGCCACCACGGCGCGTGGCACTGGGCGCCACGGATGGATCGAGCTCGCTCGGCAGGTCGTCGCGGTGGGAGCGCATTGTCATTCGATATATCGAAGCATGCTGAAAAGATATATCGAAGTATGGCGGCCTGCAAGCACGGCCTGTCGCCCGGCTGACCAACATGGCTATCCCCGCGGCTCATGCTGCAACGCGGCTAGACACAACTGGCCTCCATAATTACGATGTAATTACTTCGACATTACGGGCCTGGCCCGGTGAGGCAGACGCATGAGTCGACAGTGGGACACCCAGGCCGAAAGCCGGCGCCAGCGCCTGCAGCGCGCCGCAGCCCTGGCGCCGCAGGGGCGCGTGGTGGCCGCCGACGACGTGGTGGCGCTGCTGGAGGCGTTGATCGAGCCTGGCGATCGCGTCTGCCTGGAAGGCAACAATCAGAAGCAGGCCGACTTCCTGGCGCGCTGCCTCACCGAGGTGGACCCGGCGCGCGTGCATGACCTGCACATGGTGCAATCGGTGTTGTCGCTGCCGGCGCATCTGGACGTGTTCGAGCGCGGCATCGCCAAGCGGCTGGATTTCTCGTTCTCCGGCCCGCAGGCCGCGCGCCTGGCCGGGCTGGTCGGCGAGGGCCGCATCGAGATCGGCGCCATCCACACCTACCTGGAATTGTTCGGCCGCTATTTCATCGACCTGACCCCGCGCATCGCGTTGGTCACCGCGCAGGCCGCCGACCGCCACGGCAATCTCTACACCGGCCCGAATACCGAAGACACCCCGGTGATCGTCGAGGCCACCGCGTTCAAGGGCGGCATCGTGATTGCGCAGGTCAACGAGATCGTCGACACGCTGCCGCGCGTGGACATCCCGGCCGACTGGGTGGACTTCGTTACCCAGGCACCCAGGCCCAACTACATCGAACCGCTGTTCACCCGCGACCCGGCGCAGATCTCCGAGATCCAGGTGCTGATGGCGATGATGGCGATCAAGGGCATCTACGCCGAATACGGCGTGGACCGGCTCAACCACGGCATCGGTTTCGACACCGCCGCGATCGAATTGCTGCTGCCTACCTACGCCGAGTCGCTGGGGCTCAAGGGCAAGATCTGCCGACACTGGGCGCTCAACCCGCATCCTGCGCTGATTCCTGCGATCGAATCGGGCTTCGTGCACTCGGTGCATTCGTTCGGCTCGGAACTGGGCATGGAGGCCTACATCGCCGCACGCCCGGACATCTTCTTTACCGGTGCCGACGGCAGCATGCGCTCCAATCGGGCCTTGTCGCAGACCGCCGGGTTGTACGCCTGCGACATGTTCATCGGCTCCACCCTGCAGATCGATCTGCAGGGCAACAGTTCCACCGCCACGCGCGACCGCATTGCCGGTTTCGGCGGCGCGCCCAACATGGGCTCGGATGCGCGCGGCCGCCGGCACGCCAGCGACGCCTGGCTCAAGGCCGGGCGCGAGGCGGCGCGCCCCGGGGAGATGCCGCGCGGACGCAAGCTGGTGGTGCAGATGGTGGAAACCTTCCGCGAACACATGGCACCGGCCTTCGTCGACAGGCTCGATGCCTGGGAGCTGGCCGAGCGCGCCAACATGCCGCTGCCGCCGGTGATGATCTATGGCGACGACGTCAGCCATGTGCTCACCGAAGAAGGCATCGCCAACCTGTTGCTGTGCCGCAGCGTCGAAGAGCGCGAGCAGGCCATCCGTGGCGTGTCCGGGTATACCGCCGTCGGCCTGGGCCGCGACAAACGCGCGGTCGAGAACCTGCGCGATCGCGGTGTCATCAGGCGGCCCGAAGATCTGGGCATCCGGCCGCGCGATGCCACGCGCGACCTGCTCGCCGCGCGCACGGTCAAGGATCTGGTGCGCTGGTCCGGTGGGTTGTACGACCCGCCGAAACGTTTTCGCAACTGGTAGGGGCACGGCATGGAAACCCTGCGGTATCGCTTCGATGGCCAGCATGGCGCGCGCGCCGGGCTGGACCATGCGCTGGTCGGCGTGGTCGCCTCCGGCAACCTGGAAGTGCTGGTCGAGCGCGTGCCGCTGGACGGCGCGATGGAGATCGAGATCCTCACCGCCGCACGCGGTTTCGGCGCGATCTGGCAGGCCGTGCTGGATGATTTTGCCGCGCGCCATCCGCTGCGCGATGTGCGCATCAGCATCAATGATGTCGGCGCCACGCCGGCGGTGGTGAGCCTGCGCCTGGAGCAGGCGGTGGACGTCCTGCAGGGAGCCACAGCATGAGCCGCCGCAGTCACCCCGTAGGAGCGCACCCGGGCGCGACGGGTGTTCCCGGTCACGCCCTGGTCGCGCCCGGGTGCGCTCCTACGCCGGTCATCCGGAATCACTTAGGCACCACGATCTCCATGGCCGAGTGCAGGGACGACGCACCGGTACTTCGCAGTCACCCCGTAGGAGCGCACCCGGGCGCGACGGGCTTTCCCGGTAATGCCCTGGTCGCGCCCGGGTGCGCTCCTACGCCGGTCATCCGGAATCACTTAGGCACCACCATCTCCGTGGCCGAGTGCAGGGACGACGCACCGGTACTTCGCAGTCATCCCGTAGGAGCGCACCCGGGCGCGACGGGCTTTCCCGGTAATGCCCGGGTCGCGCCTGGGTGCGCTCCTACGCATGTCGTCGGGAGACTTGTATGAGCACCACCATTCCCGTGGCCGAGCGCAGCTATTACGAGGCCGAGGCGCGCGAGCGCATCGACGGCGTGCTGGATGCCGGCAGCTTTCGCGAATTCGTCGGCCCACGTCGCCGCCTGATCAGCCCGCATTTGGCCCAACTGGATACGCCCGGCGCCTTCGATGACGGTATCGTCGTCGGCGAAGGCACGCTGCGTGGGCGCACCGTGCTGATCGCCGCGCAGCAAGGCGCCTTCATGGGTGGCGGCGTCGGCGAAGTGCACGGCGCCAAGCTCACCGGCCTGCTCGAACGCGCCACCGCCACCCACCCGGACGCAGTGCTGCTGCTGCTCGACACCGGCGGTGTGCGTCTGCACGAGGCCAATGCCGGCCTGATCGCCATCTCTGAAATCATGCGTGCCACCTTGAACACGCGCGCCGCCGGCGTGCCGGTGCTGGCCTTGATCGGCAGCGGCAACGGCGCCTTCGGCGGCATGGGCATCGTGGCGCGCTGCTGCAGCGCGGTGATCATGTCCGAAGAAGGCCGCCTGTCGCTGTCCGGCCCGGACGTGATCGAAACCGTGCGCGGCGTGGAAGAGTTCGACGCCCGTGACCGCGCCCTGGTGTGGCGCGTCACCGGCGGCAAGCACCGCTATCTGCTGGGCGAGGCGCAGACGCTGGTGGCCGACCGCATCGCCGCATTCGCCGATGCGGCCGCGCAGACGCTGGACACCCTGGCCGAGCCGGCGGGCGAGGCCGCACTGCAGGCATTGGAAGTGGCGCATCAACAGTTGTCCAAGCGCATTGACGCCTATGGCGATTGCCGCGATGGGCTGGAGATCTGGCAACGCCAGGGCATCGTCGATGCGCGGCGGCTGCCGTTGCTGGACACCGACGCCTTCCTCGCCGCCACTGCCGACCGGAGCACGCCATGGAACTGAGCCAACTGCTGGACCAGCTGTTTCCGCTCGGCCACGCCATTGCCCGCAACGACGATGTGCTCACCGGCAGCGCCACCACGGCCGCGGGCGCCGTCACCGTGATCGGCACCGCCAACAAGCTGGAAGTTGGCGTGGACCATGCGCTGGCATTGGCGGCGACCGTATTGGCGAGCACGCGCGCGCATCCGCAGCGGCCGATCGTGATGCTGGCCGACACCGCCGGGCAACGGCTTGCACGCCGCGACGAACTGCTCGGCATCAACGGCTACTTCGCGCATCTGGCACGCACGCTGGATCTGGCGCGCAAGCGCGGCGCGCGGCTGGTCACGCTGGTGTATGGCGAATCGGTCAGCGGCGGCTTCCTGTCGTTCGGCCTGATGGCCGACCATATCCACGCGTTGCCGGACGCGCAGATCCGGGTGATGGATCTGCGCGCGATGGCGCGCGTGACCAAGCAGAGCGTGGACACCTTGCAGGCGCTGAGCAAGAGCTCGCCGGTGTTCGCGCCGGGCGTGGAGAACTACGTGCGCATGGGCGCGGTGGAGTCGCTCTGGGACGGCGACTTGGCGCAGGCGCTGCTCGACGCCCTGGCCGCGCCCAGCGATGGCGATCAACGCCGGGCACTTGGCGCGCAACGTGGTGGGCGCACCCTGGCGCGCGATGTCGCCGCCGCCGTGGCCGCAGGCGAGGCCTGAGCATGCCCGCCCGCCACGCACTGGTGTGGCTGCATCCGGACGCGCGCTGGCAAGCGCTGACGCCAGGTGCGCAGCCACGGCTGCAGCAGTGGTTCGCCGCGGGGTTGCCAGCGGTGGTGGCGCGTGGCGATGGCAGCCAGGCGCCCGGCCGCGTGCCGCTCGGCGTGCCATTGCCGCCAAACGAAGGCAAACAGCGGCTGGCGTTGAGTGCCGGCCTGGACGCTATCGTGCGCAGCACCGCGCCGCTGGCGCTGGACGCGGTGATCGCAGCCGCACCCGCCACGCTGCAGCCTGCACTGCAGGCCTTGCGGACGCAGGCCAATGCCAGTGCCCTGCAGCCGCGCGTCTTCGGCAGCTTCGCATGGCAGGCCCTGACCGGGCTTGCGTATGTGCGTGCGCAGTCGGACCTGGATCTGTTGTGGTCCATCGCCACGCCCGAACAGGCGCAGGCAGTGGTGACGCTGCTGCAGCGCTGGGAACACCGCCATGGGCTGCGCGCAGACGGCGAACTGCTGCTGCCCGACGACAGCGCGGTGAACTGGCGCGAATATGCTGGCAGCACGCAGCAGGTGTTGGTGAAGTCCACCAACGGCTGCCGCTTGCTGCCGCGTACCGCGCTGTTCCCGGTGTGGAGCGCGGCATGAGTGCATTGGTGGAGCGCACTGCCGATGCCAGGCCCGCGGGGACGCAGTGCACCGCGGGCGAGCAGCAGCTGCGGGCGACAGCATCAAAACCGGTGACAACCTCAAAAGAGGCGGGCATCGCGCCATCTCTGCCAAGTGCAGACAGCCCATCGACGCGCCCGGTTGCTGCGGACCTCCATTCGGCACTAGCACAGGCCGCACCGCAAGAAGCATCCCAGCAGCCAATACTGCGCCTTGCTCCAGCAGGCGATGGTTCGGATCTCGTTTACGCGCCATCGTGTGCTGCACGCACGCATGGCGATGTGCAAGACAACGTCGCGCTACAAGCCACATGGCATGCCGAAGCCGGCACCGCCAGCGCGCTGGCGCACCATCTGGGGCGGCTCGCGGTCGCCGCCCTGCACGCGGAGCTGCGCTGCGCGCCCAAGCCCGGCCTGGTCACGCCGTTCGACAACGGCAGCCATGCCGATATGGATGCCACGACATTCCTGCGCAGCCTGTTTGCCCTGCGCGGCTATTTCGTCGCGATTGCACAGGCGGGTATCGACAACGCGCCGTTCGAGCAATTGCGCCAGCTCGGCATCGCGGCCGAAGTGGCGATGCTGCGCGCCACCGGTGGCATCAATACCCACCGCGGTGCGATCTTCAGCCTCGGCGTGCTCACTGCACAGGCGGCGCGCCTGCGTGCCGTGCATGGGCATGCCCCTACCGGTGAAGCAGTCTGCAACGCGGTGCAGGTCTGGCGCGATGCATTGTGCGCCGCGCCGCTGGATCCACGCAGCAATGGCCAGCGTGCGCGTGCACGGTTTCAGATCGGCGGCGTGCGCGAGCAGGCCGCGGACGGTTATCCCTTGCTGCGCGAGATTGCATTGCCGTCTCTGCGCAGCGCAATGCAAAACGGCGCCACGCGCGAGGCGGCACTGGCGCAGACCTTGATGCAGCTGGTTGCCGAGGTTGATGACCTCAACCTGTTGCATCGCGGCGCGCAGGAAGGGCTGGCTTACGCAAAGACGCAGGCGCGTGGGTTTCTCGCCGAAGGCGGCATCGCACAACCGCAGTGGCGCGCGCGCTTGCACGCCATTGGCAGGCAGTTCGTCGCGCGTCACCTGAGCCCGGGCGGCAGCGCCGACCTGCTGGCTTGTGCCTGGTTCCTGCAGTGTCAGGAGACCGCATGAGCACACACTGGCCACTAGCAGCCGCGAAGGCAGTGCGCGCACACACGTGCAGTCGCGCTGCCCTTCTCAGTGCAGCAGGACACGGCATCCTTCTCGCTGTCCCTGGAGACGTGGCCTGCAGGGAGGATCAGGACTCCACTCGCACGGCGCACGGCGTTACCTGCCAGCAGGCCACCGCATGAGCCTGGCCGTGCTCTGTCCCGGCCAGGGTGGGCAGCATGCGGCGATGTTCGCGCGTGTTGCCGATGCGCCGGCCGCGGCCAGCGTGCTCGCTGCCGCGAGCAAGGTGCTTGGCGCCGCCGCACACACGCTTGCCGCAGACAACGCCCGCTACACCAATGCCATTGCGCAGCCACTGGTGTGCGCCGGCACCCTGGCGCACTGGCAGCTGCTGCGTGCGCAGCTGCCCACGCCGGTGCTGGTGCTGGGCTACAGCGTCGGCGAGCTGGCCGCGCATGCGGTGGCCGGCAGCATGGAGATCGACACCTGCCTGCAGCTGGCCTCCACCCGCGCGCGCCTGATGGACGCGGCCAGCCCGGACCATGCCGGCTTGATGGCGGTACTCGGCCTGCCGCTGCGCACGCTGGAGGCGCTGTGTCGGACGCATGGCGCGGCCATCGCCATCGTCAATGGCGACGACCATGCCGTGCTCGGTGGCCCGCACGCTGCGCTGCAGGCACTGGGCGATGCAGCGCAGGCGCAGGGCGCACGCGTCACGCAGTTGCCGGTGAGCGTGCCAGCGCATACGCCCTGGCTGCGTGCGGCGGCCGATGCCTTCGCGGTTGAATTGAACAACGCAGCCGTGCACGCGCCCAGGCTGCGCGTGCTGGCCGGCATCGATGCACGTGCCGTCACCACGCAGGCCCTGGTGGTGGACACGCTGGCTGCACAGGTCGCGCAGACGGTGCGCTGGTACGACGTGCTGGTGCAGGCCGCCGAACGCGGCGCGCGCGTGTTTCTCGAACTGGGGCCAGGCAGCGCATTGGCGCGCATGGCGCGCGACATCGTGCCGGGCTGCGAAGCGCGATCGGTGGAGGACTTCCACAGCACGCAGGGCGTGGTGGAGTGGGTCCACGCCGCGTGCGAGCGCGCGGCATGAAGTAACGCCAGGAGCGGCGATGCGGGCGTGGCGCAGGCAACCGCCCGGCAGCTGCCCCTTATTTCTGTCAGCCGCCCTGCGTCTGACGAGGTGTGACCCTTGGGTGGCGGGTGGCCATCCGTGCTGTACGCGTATCAGGTGTCTGGGAGGGCGCATGACCCCGCAAATTGCAACGATTCTTGGCTTGGTGATCATGTTCATCGTCGCCACCGCATTGCCCATCAACATGGGGGCGGTGGCCTTCGCGCTGGCCTTCATCATCGGCGGCGTCTGGGTGGGGCTGGACGGCAAGGAGGTGCTGGCCGGCTTTCCCGGCGACCTGTTCCTCACCCTGGTCGGCATCACCTATCTGTTCGCCATCGCACAGAAGAACGGCACCATCGATCTGCTGGTGCACTGGGCGGTGCGCGCGGTACGCGGGCGCATCGTGGCGATTCCCTGGGTGATGTTCGTCATCACCGGCCTGCTCACCGCGTTCGGCGCGTTGGGGCCGGCGGCGGTGGCCATCATCGGCCCGGTGGCGCTGCGCTTTGCCAAGCAGTACCGCATCAATCCCCTGATGATGGGCCTGCTGGTGATCCATGGCGCGCAGGGCGGTGGCTTTTCGCCGATCAGCGTGTATGGCGGCATCACCAACAAGGTGGTGGAAAAGGCCGGGCTGGACGTCACCGAGATGGCGGTGTTCCTCACCAGCCTGGGCTTCAACCTGATGATGGCGATCATCTGCTTCTGCGCCTTCGGCGGGCTCAAGCTGATGCGGCGGCAGGAGGTGTCGCTGGCCGACGCGCAATACGTGGCGGTGGCCGACGACCAGGCCTCCAAGCGCCCGTTCGCGATCGAAGGGCATGGCTCCCTGGTGGCGGCCGGTGGCGGCACCTTGTCGACCAATCCGCTGGCGCTGGAGGCGGTGGCCATCACGCGCGATCGGGTGATCACGCTGGTCGGCCTGCTCGGCCTGGGCGTCGCCGCGCTGGTCTACAACCTCAATGTCGGGCTGGTCTCGATCACCGTGGCGGTGGCGCTGGCGCTGATCTCGCCCAGCGCGCAGAAGGGCGCGGTGGACGGCATCAGCTGGTCCACGGTGCTGTTGATCAGCGGCGTGGTGACCTACGTGGCGGTGCTGGAAAAGGCCGGCGCGGTGGACTACATCGGCACCGGCGTGTCGCATATCGGCATGCCGTTGCTGGGCGCGCTGCTGGTCTGCTATGTCGGCGGCATCGTCTCCGCGTTCGCCTCGTCGGCAGCGGTGCTGGGCGCCACCATTCCGCTGGCGGTGCCGTTCCTGATGCAGGGCCAGCTCGGCGCGGCCGGGGTGATCTGCGCGCTGGCGGTGTCGTCCACCATCGTCGATGTCAGCCCGTTCTCCACCAACGGTGCGCTGGTGGTGGCCTCGGCCGCCAAGGAAGAACGCGACGCGCTGTTCCGTCGCTTCCTGGTCTACAGCGGGCTGGTGGTGCTGCTGGGGCCGTTGGTGGCCTGGCTGCTGTTCGTGGTGCCGGGCTGGCTGTGACCCGGCCCGCGTTCGGCAGGGTATCGGGGCGCCCCCGTAGAATGGGCGCCCCCACGCCCGCATCGACGACCCGCCTGCCATGACCCTCGCCCCTGATTCGCGCAGCGCCAAGAAGCGCGTACCGCTGTACGAGGAAGTGGCCGAGCGCCTGCGCCAGAAGATCTACGACTACGCGCTGCCGCCGGGCGAATGGATCGACGAACCGGCGCTGGCCGAGGAACTCGGCATCAGTCGCACCCCGCTGCGCGAAAGCCTCAAGCTGCTCGCCGCCGAAGGCCTGGTGCAACTGGACGCCGGCCGTGGCAGCCGGGTCACGCGGCTGACGCTGGAGGACCTCAACCAGTTGTTCCCGGTAATGGCCATGCTGGAAGGCCGCTGCGCCCATGATGCGGTCAAGCGTATCGACGCAGCCGGCGTGCAGCGCCTGGAAGAGCTGCACGCGGCGATGGAAGCCGCCGCCGCCGCTGGCGACCTGGCCGAGTACTACCGCAACAATTACCTGATCCACGAGACCGTGCAGCAGTACGCCGGCAATCCGTGGTTGATCCGGGTCACCCACGATCTGCACCGCATCCTCAAGATGCACCGCGGCCGGCAGCTGTTGACGCCCGGGCGCATGGCGCAGTCGCTGGCCGAGCACCGCGAGCTGATGGCGTGCGTACGCCGCGGCGACGCCGAAGGCGCAGAGCGCACGATGCACGGCCATCTGTTGAGCCAGGGCCAGGCCTTGGCGGCGTATGTGGCAGCCGGGGGCATGTTGAATGTGCCGGCGCCATTACCGCGCATGGGCGGGGTCTAGACGTCGGCGCGTGGCTCCCGGCGACCATTCAGTGCACGCCATACGCTTCCCTTCTCCCTCCGGGAGAAGGTGCCCGAAGGGCGGATGAGGGCACGCGCGCGCGCAGCACCGGCAGGCTTCTCGCTCTTACGAATCCCCAATCCCCAATCCCAGCCGCAAAAAACGGCTTACTCCCCCAACGCAAGCAACGCGTCCACGCGCTCAATCAGCTGCGTGCCCGCCAATCCCGCAAACACCTCCGGATGCGCATAGCCCCAGGCCACCGCGGCAAACGGCAACCCCACCGTCTGCGCCGCTTCCCAGTCGGCGACCTGGTCGCCCACGTACACCGCCTGCGCTGCGGTATGCCGGGTGCTGCGCAGCACCCGGCGCAACGCGCGCTGTTTGCCGAGCAGGTGCGCACCACCGTCGATGACGGCGAACATCGCGCTCAGCTCCTTGCCCAGGGCGCGTTGCACATTCTCCACCGAGTTGGACGACACCAACGCCAGGCAGGTGCCGCGCGCGTGCAAGGTCTGCAGCACTTCGGCAATGCCGTCGAACAAGGCCATCGGCGGGGCGGCGCGCATCAGGCGGATGAAGTCGGCGGCCACCAGCGGGATGCGCCAGGTGCTCAGGCCCGATTGCTTGAGCAGCTGGCGGGTGCTCAGGCGGCGCGCGGCATCCACTTCATGCGCCTGCGCGGCGCGGAAGCCGTGCCGCTCGGCCAGCACGCGCTGTGTGCTCAGAAAGAAACCGAACGAATCGGCCAGGGTGCCGTCGAAGTCGAAGATGATCAGCTTGGGCATTGCAACGCGGGGATCAGGGCGGCATAGCCTAACCACTGCCGTGCACATGCCGCACGCAGGGACATCCATATGTGTGCGCGCAGGCGATGCGATACCGCAAGGCGATCGGTACACCCACTGCAATCATCGCCAGGTGGGCGCGCGTCCGATGCCGGGAATCGGCACGTACCACGCGTGCGCTTCTACCAGGTGCACGCGCATCCACCCCACGCCCGTCGGCTATACGTCGTCAGCGACCCTCACGCCTCGGCAAAATGCGGCACGATCGGCGTATCGCCTTGCGCATGCTGTTCGATGACCTTGCGCTGCATCGCCGCCAGGTAGGCATCCAGTTCTTCGGTGGAGGCGAACACATCGCTCAGCGGCACCGCCTTGACCATGTCGAAGACCTTGCGGATCTGCGGCTGCGGGTTGGTCACCAGCACCTTGCCCTGGCGCGTGGCCAGCGCCTTGCGCGCCTTGAAGATGCAGCGGATGCCGGCGCTGGAGATGTATTCCAGCGCGGTCAGGTCCAGCACCAGCGTGGTGATCAGCGTGCCCAGCAGCGGCGACAGCGCCGCGTCCAGGTCCTGGTAGGTATGGGTGTCCAGGCGCCCGGTCAGGATGACGCGTTGACGGGTGTCCTGCGGCGGGTCGATCTGGATGGCGAGCGTGGTCATGACAGTGCCTCGGGGACAGGGGCGTACGGATGGAGCAGGGTGACGCGCACCACGTTGTATGCACCATCGCGGCGGTAGTCGATGTGATCGGCAAGCTGATGCACCAGAAACAGCCCAAGCCCGCCGATCGCGCGATCGTCGAGCTCGGCAGTCAGGTCCGGCGTCGCTGCGGCGCTGGGGTCGAACGCGCTGCCGGGGTCGTGCATCTCCAGCACCAGCGCCTGCGGGTCCAGCTGCAGTTGCAGGCGCAGCGGCTGCTCGGCGCACTGGCCGTGGGTGAGCGCATTGCAGCCGAGCTCTTCAACGATCAGCCGCACCTGGCCGATGCGCTCGGCATGCAGGCCTTCCAGCGTGAGCGAGTGTTCCAGCGCGTCGTTGGCGCCGGCCAGCTGGGCCAGCGAGGGCGCGATGGCCAGATCGAGCTTCATCGGGTCGTTGCCTTTCCGGGTGCGTCCCGGCCAGCGTCTGCGACCCGCCCAGCATGCTCCTGGCGCAGCCGGATCGCCAGCAGGGTGATGTCGTCGTACGGGTCGGCCTGGCCCGTGAAGTGGGCGATGTTGGCGATCACCGCCTTGCATTGCGCCGCCGCACTGCGGCGTGGCCGCAGTGCGCCGAGCAGGCGCTCCAGCCCGTAGCTGGCGCCACGCTCGTCCATCGCCTCGGTCACGCCGTCGGTGTATCCCAGCAGCGTCTGCCCGGCGCTCATGCGGCCCTGCAGCACCGGGTAGGCGACCTGCGGCTCGATCCCCAGCGGCGCGCCGGTCTCCAGCGGCAACGGCCGCGCGGTGCCGTCGATGTCGATCAGCACCGGCGGCTCGTGGCCGGCGCTGGCCAGCCAGTAGTCGCCGCTGACCACGTTGATCACCCCGCACAGCACCGTGGCGAACATGCAGGTGTCGTTGTTGTCGGCCAGCCGCGTGGAGGCGGCGATCAGGATGCTGTCCGGGCGCGTATGCCGGCGCGCGGCGATTTCCAGCACGCTCACCGCGCGCGCCATGAACAGGGCCGCCGGCACGCCCTTGTCGGACACATCGCCCACCACAAACCACAGCAGCCCCGGCTCGGTCTCCACGAAGTGATAGAAGTCGCCACCCACGGCCTTGGCCGGCTCCAGCCAGGCACAGGTTTCCAGGTGCGAATTGGCGCGGTCGAAGGTGCGCCCGGAGGGGAGCATGGCCTGCTGGATCTCGCGCGCGATCTGCAGCTCGCTGTGCATGCGCTCGCGCGCGGCCGTCATCTCGCCGATCTGCGCGATGTGGTCGCGGATCGCATCGCGCGCGCTGTCGAACGCACGCGCCATCACGCCCACCTCGTCGCGGCGTTCGATGTGCGGCAGCGGGTAGTCGAATTCGCCGCGGCGAAAGTGCTCGGCGGTGTCGGTCAGTTCCTCGATCGGCCGCGTCAGCTTGCGGGTGATCCGCCCCATCAGCCACCACCACACCACCGCGCCCAGCCCTGCCGCCAGCGCCACCCACGCGGCCAGCCAGTTCAGCCCCGCCAGCACATAGCCTTCCGAGGCAGACAGCACAAAGGTCCAGCCGCTGCGCCCCACCGCCGCGCTATGGGTCAGAAAGCGCTCGCCGTCGGGAGCGGTGTGCGCGAACGAGATTGGCTGGCCGGCCGCCACCGCGCGCTGCAGCGGCAGCAGGTCCGGCCGCGCATGCGCCACGTACCGCTCCAGCGTATAGCGCAGGTTGAGCGCCGGGTCGGGGCTGAACACCAGCATGCCTTCGGGCGAGAGCAGCATTGGCTGGATGCTGATGTCGCGCGGCAGCTGGTCGATGATCTCGCGCAGGTGCTGCAGCGGCAGGTCCACGCTGACCATGCCCACCGGCGCGGCATCCACCGCATCGCCCGGGCGGCGCAACGGCAGGTTGTAGCTGGTGTACAGCGCGCTGCCGCCATTGGGATTGAGATATGGCTCGGACCACCACGCACGCCCTTCGCGCTGGGTGCGCAGGTACCACGGCATCGCGCGGTAGTCGTAGCCCAGCTCCTGCACCGATTTTTCCAGTACGCGCGTGCCGTCGCGATGCACGTACCAGACAAACCCGGTGTCGCGGGCCTTTTGCGTGCGCGGCTCGATGATCAGGCGCGCCGCGCCGATATCCGGGTCGCCGCTGAGCGTGGCCAGCAGCAGGGCGCGCAGATTGAACGGCTGCAGCCCCACCGCACTGCTGCTGGCGGCCAGCGTGCGGCCGCTCACCTGCACCGAATCCAGCATCGCCGCCAGGCTGCGCGCGGTCTGCTCGGTCAGGCCATCGACCTCGGTGCGCGCCGCCTCCACCAGCTCGGCGCGTGCGCCCAGGTAGAACACCGTGCCCAGCACCGCCAGCAACACCACCAGCACCGCGGTGGCGGCCAGCAATACCCGCATGCGCAGGCTGTGCCGCCAGTGCACCCGCGGGGTGACGGCCACGCCGTCGGCTGGCGATGTGGGACCGGTGGCGATGACGCGCTTCCTGGCGGCGGATGGCCCCGATCATGGCAGTTTTCCGCCGCCCGGCAACTGGCTCACGGGGGCCTCATCCTCAGCTGCCGTAAATTGACCCCGGCGGGTCAGCGAACTAGATTGACTTCCCCTATCGCCATGGAGGCCGGCCTTGCGCCAGATTCTGACCCCGAGCCTGCTGGCCCTTTTGCTTACGGCCTGTAACGCCCCGGAGACCAGCATGACCCAGACCCAATCCCCCGCAACCGAGGCCGCCGCAGAAGCCGACGTGGAGGCGGGCGGTCGCGGCCTTGCCAAGTTGAATCCCAACCCGCGCAAGGCGTTCGAGGTCACCCTGACCCTGGACAAGGCGCCCGGCGCCTTCGGCCTGGTGCAGGGCGCGGCGCAGTACGACGTCAGCAACGAAGCCGAATGCGGCAAGATCCAGCCCGAAACCGGCACCGCCGGGCGCATCACCAGCCAGGAGGACTTCGCGCTCAAGAAGATCTCCGACACCGAGTACCGCGGCACCGTCTATCTGGATCTGATGCAGGACGAGGACTATTACGGTCGCGGCGTCTGCCACTGGGAATTCAGCGGCGCCAGCGTGCTGCTGAAGGCCACCGGTGCAGAGGAAGAGACCCGCTTCCTGTCGTTTATCGAAGGCAAGACGGTGACTGCGCAGCAGCCGCAGACGAAGTACTACTGGAAGGAAGGGTATCCGCGCTCGGAGTCCAAGAGCTTTCCGGACACTGGTGAGCTGAGCCCGGACAAGTTCAAGCCCGAGATCCGCGACAATCTCTTCACCATCACATTGGCTGCCAAGGAAGTTGCGCCATGACCGTCCCATCGCAGCACTACGCCGACTTGTCGGAAGATGTCTACAAGGATCGCGCCGTCGGCCGGCGCGCGCCAGGTCAGGAAGAAATCGTCGTGGTCGAGGGGCAGCGTTATGCGGTTCTCGACCACGTCAACAACAAGGCCACCGGCTATCAAGGCACCATCTACCGGCGCGAAGGCAGCGGCGACATCGTGGTCGCCCATCGCGGCACAGAGGGCGCGGTCAAGGACATTCTCACCGATGCGACCATGGTCACCTCGCGGACCAATCCGCAGGCAGCCGACGCGCTCGCGCTGACCAAAAACGCGATGGACATTGCCAAGGACGTCGGCAAGCGAACCGGGCACCAACCAGAAGTCACCGTCACCGGCCACTCCCTGGGCGGTGCGCTTGCGCAGGTTTCCGCGCACCACTACGACCTCAAGGGCGAAACCTTCAACGCCTACGGTGCAGCCAGCCTGAGTTACCGCATTCCCGAAGGCGGCAACAGCGTGATCAACCACGTGATGGCGTCGGACCCGGTCAGCGCGGCCTCGCCGCATTTCGGGCAGGTGCGCATCTACGCCAAGCCGGATGAAATCGCCACGTTGAGCGGCGCCGGTTACAGCAACAGCAAGGCCAATTTCCTGATTCCCGACTACCCGCTGGTGGCGGCCGGCGGTTCGCTGGGCGCGCACAAGTTGGGCAACTTCCTGGGCGAGCATTCGGCGCTCACCGACCCCAACGCGCGTCCGCTTGCCGAAAAGAACGCGCGCATGATCGACGAATACCGCAGCGATGTGGACGGGTTGCGCACCGGCACCACCATCCTGACGCGCAGCGCGCGCGGCCTCGGCCAGGACGCCATCGACGCCATCCGTGGCCCGCTCGCTCCGGGCGAGCCTGCCAAGCGCGACGCGCGCGAGCACGGCAACGAGCACACCTCGCTGCGTATCGACCAACCGGGGCATGTGGGCAATGCCCTGTTCCAGGACGCGCAGCGTGGCGTGCACGCACAGGACGCACGTGCAGGGCGCGCGCCCGACCAGCAAAGCGCCCAGTTGTCCGGCTCGCTCGCCTCGGAAATGCACGCCGCCGGTGGCCAGCGCATCGACGCGGTGATGATGAGCCCCGATGCCGCACGCACCTTCGCCGTGCAGGGCCGTGTGGACGCCCCCGCGCAGCTGCGTGTCAGCGTGGAGACCATGACCGCGATGAATACCCCGCTGGAGCAGAGCAGCCAGCGCGTGGCCGACAACGCCGCACGCCAAGCGGTGGCGCTGGAGCAGCAGCAAACCCAGACCCAGCAGCAACAGCAGGGCGCACGCGCGCTGGGCTGAGCGCGCTCATGCATGCATGGGCGCGGAGCAGTCGACAAAACGGCTGCGCAGCCGTCAGGTGGGCGCGGCCGTTGCCCGGAATTGGCATGGACCACGCCTGCTGCGGTGCTGGGGCGCGCCATCCGCACCATCTGACGGCCGCTCACTACGCGCTGGGAGTCGCGCTTGATGCGGTGACTGCGACCGACCCGCAGGGCTGACGCGGCGACGCTTCAATCTGCCAACTGCCGCCATCGCATGGTGTACATAAAAAACGCCGGCTTGCCCGGCGTTTTTCGTTCGGCCGCTGCCCATCTACGGACGCGAGCGTGTCGAGTGCGCAGAGCGGGCAGGGCAGCTGGAAGGCGAGGCGGTCTTCACGCGTCGGACTGCTGCGGTCGAGCTGGAATCGCAGCTTGCCGCGCAGCGCCGGTGACGGTGATCGAGCCGGGGGTGTCGTTCCAGAATCAGCTATCAGCCACAGCCACAGCCACAGCCACAGTCACAGTCACAGTCACAGTCACAGCGCGCGGTGAGCGGTGAGCGGCGTGCGTACGGCGATGGTGTGCGCTTCCAGCAACGCGCCCCGGTGCCGGGAGGCCCATAGCACGTCGCCGCACCGCATCGCATCGAGCCCAGGTCTGCCTGTGCTGCCATAACAGTCGACCACGCCTGTCACCCAGCGACCGATCGCCAATCGCAGACCCGCTGCGCACTACCGCGCCGGTTTTCTGTTGCACCCGCACAACAATGCGCTGGCGAAAATATCGCCAGTTCGCTGGCGCAAGGTGTTTGCCGCCGCGAGATATGCCGCAACCACGCAGCAGCTATAGCGAGCGCGACCGCATTGCGCCGCCGTGCTGCAATCGCCACCGTTTCGCGGCGTGTCTGGCCGCTGCGGGCAGCGCCGCATCACCACAGGCACGCGGCGAGTTCAGGGGGATCAGGCAGGGCGCCATGTGGCGCGACATCCATCGATCAAGGGAGAGGGTTCATGCACGTTTTTCGCAAGGGGTACCACCGTTTGCTGCTGGTGCTGTTGCTGGGTGGCCTCAGCGCCGGCGCCGGCGCGCAGGGCATCGCCAAGGGCGCCGATGTCAGCTGGCTCAACCAGCAGGCCGCGGCCAGCCCGCCGCAGGTGTTTCGCGATGCTTCCGGCAACACCACCGACTTCATCAAGCTGTTCAAGGATGTGGGCGGCAACGCCATCCGCCTGCGCGTGTGGGTCAACCCGTCCGGCGGCTGGAACGATGGCCGCGACACCCTGGACAAGGCCAAGCGCGCCGCCGCGCAGGGCATGCGCATCATGATCGACTTCCACTACAGCGACAGCTGGGCCGACCCGGGCAAGCAGACCAAGCCGGCCGCCTGGGCGGGCCACTCCGTCGCCCAGCTCAATACCGATGTCTACAGCCACACCCAGGGCATCCTCAAATACCTCAAGGACAACGGCATCACCGTCAGCTGGGTGCAGGTGGGCAACGAGATCAATAGCGGCATGCTGTGGAACGAGGGCAAGACGCCCAACTTCGCCACCCTGGGCCAGTTCATCAACAGCGGCTACAACGCCACCAAGGCGGTGTACCCCAACGCCAAGGTCATCGTGCACCTGGCCAACGGCTACGACAACGCCAACTTTCGCTGGTTCTTCGACAACCTGCGCTCGGCCGGCGGCAAGTGGGACGTCATCGGCATGTCGCATTACCCGCCGGTGGGCAGCTGGCAGGACTACAACACCCGCCTGGACACCAACATGCGCGACATGATCTCCCGCTACGGCAGCGACGTGATCGTGGCCGAGGTCGGCATGGACTGGCAGCAGGCCGCCACCACCCGCGCCATGCTCACCAACCTGCTCAGCCGCAGCAGCGCCATCGGATCGCGCGTGCTCGGCATCTTCTACTGGGAGCCCAACGCCTACCCCGGCTGGCAGGGCTACACCATGGGCGCGGTCAACACCAACGGCCAGCTGACCGAAGCCCTGCAGGCGTTCTGACCAACCCGCCAACTCGTAGGAGCGCACCTGGGCGCGACTGGCATTACCGGGAAAGCCCGTCGCGCCCGGGTGCGCTCCTACGGTTGGGCGTGCAGAAACGCCAACTGGCCGCGCAATCGCTACCTCGACAGCACCTGCTCGCCAGCGCGGATGGCCGGATGTTCTGCCAGAGACCGGCTGCCGCACCCCCAGAGCTCACCCCCTCGTAGGAGCGCACCCGGGCGCGACGGGCGTTGCCGATAACGCCCCGTCGCGCCCAGGTGCGCTCCTACATCGGTCCGTTCCGCGCCGGGCCCGGCGGCCACCGCCCGCCGCCAGCCCTTATCCTTTGGTCGTACACCGGCAGCGCCCGCTGCGCCGGATCCTCGCCCCCGCCGGCATCGGTACCCCACCCACGCACGACACCGTCCCATTCCATACGCACCCGTAGCGAGGAATGGCAACAGGTGCGTGCGGTACACTTGGGGGTTCACGAATTCACGATGTCGACACACCCGCGGGGTGTGTCCCCCCGGGAGCGCTAATGAACTGGTTGAACGAAGTGCTGCACAACGATCCGAACCCGCTTGAGACGCAGGAGTGGCTCGAATCGATCAAGGCCGTCATCGACGTCGAAGGCCCGGAGCGCGCCCATCAGCTGCTGGAAGGCATGGTCGAACAGACCCGCCGCGCCGGCGCTTACCTGCCGTTCTCGCCCACCACCGAGTACGTCAACACCATCGCACCGGCCAACGAGGCTAAGAACCCCGGCGACTCCGCGCTGGAGTGGAAGATCCGCTCGATCATCCGCTGGAACGCCATGGCCACCGTCGTGCGGGCCAACCGCAAGCCGGGCGACCTGGGCGGCCACATTGCCTCGTTCGCCTCCAGCGCCACGCTGTACGACGTGGGCTTCAACCACTTCTGGCGCGCGCCCAGCGACCAGCACCCGGGCGATCTGCTGTTCATCCAGGGCCACAGCGCCCCGGGCATCTACGCCCGCGCCTTCCTGGAAGGCCGCATCAGCGAAGCCCAGCTGGACAACTTCCGCATGGAAGTGGACGGCCAGGGCATCTCCTCCTACCCGCACCCGTGGCTGATGCCCGAGTTCTGGCAGACCCCCACCGTGTCAATGGGCCTGGGCCCGCTGGCCGCCATCTACCAGGCGCAGTTCATGCGCTACCTGGAAAACCGCGGCCTGATCGAGAAGTCTGACCGCAAGGTGTGGTGCTTCATCGGCGACGGCGAGTCTGATGAGCCAGAAACCCTCGGCGCCATCGCGCTGGCCGGCCGCGAAGGCCTGGACAACCTGATCTTCGTGGTCAACTGCAACCTGCAGCGCCTGGACGGCCCGGTGCGCGGCAACGGCAAGATCATCCAGGAACTGGAAGGCGTGTTCCGTGGCGGCGGCTGGAACGTCATCAAGCTGCTCTGGGGCGGCTACTGGGACGCGCTGCTGGCCAAGGACA
Organism: Xanthomonas euroxanthea; assembly: GCF_903989455.1. Classification (NCBI taxonomy): domain Bacteria; kingdom Pseudomonadati; phylum Pseudomonadota; class Gammaproteobacteria; order Lysobacterales; family Lysobacteraceae; genus Xanthomonas; species Xanthomonas euroxanthea. The sequence continues at coordinate 674,902 of NZ_LR861803.1, forward strand.
CCGACGGTGTGCTGCGCAAGCTGATGATGGAAACCGTCGACGGCGAATACCAGAACTGCAAGGCCTTCGGCGGCGCCTACACGCGCGCCAACTTCTTCGGCAAGTACCCGGAGACCGCGGCCATGGTCGCCGGTCTGTCCGACGACGACATCTGGCGCCTGAACCGTGGCGGCCACGACCCGCACAAGGTGTACGCCGCCTACCACCAGGCGGTGAACACCACCGGCATGCCCACCGTGATCCTGGCCAAGACGGTCAAGGGCTACGGCATGGGTTCGGCCGGTGAGGCGCTCAACCCCACCCACCAGACCAAGAAGCTGGACGATGCGGCGGTCAAGCACTTCCGCGACCGCTTCAACATCCCGGTGACCGACGCCCAGCTGGAAGACGGCCAGGTGCCGTTCTACCACCCCGGCGAAGATTCCCCGGAAGTGCAGTACCTCAAAGAACGCCGCAACGTGCTGGGCGGCTTCCTGCCTTCGCGCCGTCCCAAGGCCAGCAAGTCGTTCGTGGCGCCCACGCTCGACAAGTTCGAGCGTCTGCTCAAGGACAGCGGCGAGCGCAGCTATTCCACCACCATGTCCTTCGTGCAGAGCCTCAACATCGCCCTGCGCGACAAGGAACTGGGCCCGCGCATCGTGCCGATCGTGGCCGATGAGGCGCGCACCTTCGGTATGGAAGGCATGTTCCGCCAGATTGGCATCTATGCCCCGTTCGGCCAGAAGTACAAGCCGGTCGATGCCGACCAGCTGATGTACTACCGCGAAGACCAGACCGGCCAGGTGCTGCAGCAGGGCATCAGCGAGCCGGGCGCCATCGCTTCGTGGATGGCCGCCGGCACCAGCTACTCGGTGTCGGATGTGCCGATGCTGCCGTTCTACATCTACTACTCCATGTTCGGCTTCCAGCGCGTGGGCGACATCGCTTGGCAGGCAGCGGACATGCGCACGCGTGGCTTCCTGCTCGGCGGCACCGCCGGCCGCACCACGCTCAATGGCGAAGGCCTGCAGCACGAAGACGGCTTCAGCCAGGTCATTGCTGGCTCCATCCCGAACGTGCGTAGCTACGACCCGACCTTCGGCTTCGAAGTCACCGTCATCATGCAGCACGGCATGAAGGCGATGATGGAAGACCAGATCGACGAGTACTACTACATCACCCTGATGAACGAGAACTACGCCCACCCCGGCATGCCGGACGGCGCAGCCGAGGGCATCATCAAGGGCATGTACCTGCTCAAGGACGCCGGCAAGCCCAAGAAGGGCGAGCTGCGCGTGCAGCTGCTGGGCAGCGGCACCATCCTGCGCGAGGCCATTGCCGCCGCCGAGCTGCTGGACAAGGACTTCGGCGTCACCGCCGACATCTGGTCCTGCCCCAGCCTCAACGAAGTGCGCCGCGACGGCTATGCCGTGGAACGCTGGAACCGTCTGCACCCGGAGGCCGAACAGCGCAAGCCCTACGTCACCCAGCTGCTGGAAGGCCGCCAGGGCCCGGCCATCGCCGCAACCGACTACGTGCGCGCCTTCGCCGACCAGATCCGCGCCTTTGTCCCGATGACCTACACCGTGCTCGGCACGGATGGGTTCGGTCGTTCGGATACGCGTGCGAACCTGCGCCGGTTCTTCGAGGTTGACCGCTACTACATCGCGCATGCGGCGATTGCCGCGTTGGCGAAGGATGGCAAGATGACGGGCAAGGATGTGGCCCGGGCGATCAAGCAGTACAAGATCGATCCTGAGAAGGCGAATCCTGTTGGGGTTTGATTTCGAACACAGGATTTGTTAATTGGATGGGCGGCCGCATGGCTGCCCATTTTTATTTTCGGATAATTGATGTCGATACTTCTATAAAGAGAGGGCGGGTGAATGGAATCTAGTCAGCTTTGGACTCGAACGTTATCTTACAAAGGGGATGCATCCGAAGCAGATAGGGAGCGACTTAGGAAGACGTTCAAGATCTTTAGGGGTAGATCAGCGGACTTGGTTGCTGGAATTTCGAACTCGCTACAAGGATTGACTGTTCACGACATTACGCACATTGATTCACTGTGGGATGTTGCCGACCAAGTGATTGGCGATAAGTACGAAATAAACGAGGCCGAGGCATTTGTACTAGGTGGAGCATTTCTACTTCACGATGCTGCTCATGTGGTTGCCGCGTATGAAGGTGGGCTAGAAGAAATAAAGGATACGTCAGAATGGAAGGATCTCGTATCTTTGCGTTTGGGGGGGGGAGAGCCCAATGCCGGCTCCGCAGACGAAAAGTTTGTTCTTTTTAACGTAATTCGAGAGTTGCACGCATCTCAGGCTGAAAAGCTACCTTTTATTTCGTGGCTGAGTGCGGCGGGCGATACTCTATTTTTGATTGAAGATTCAGAGGTTAGAAGTTATTTTGGTGACATAATTGGTGAAATTGCTGCTAGCCACCATTGGTCAACTAATGAGGTTGCTGAGCGTTTCCACAATAGAACACTAACTCCTGCTGGATTTTTGGTGAACTCCAGTTGGATGGTTGATGCGCTTAAGATTGCTCTCATTCTTAGAACGGCCGACGCTGCTCATGTTGACTCCCGGCGGGCCCCATTGTTTCTTTCCGCAATAAATAAGCCGGAGGGGATCTCCAAGGTGCATTGGGAGTCCCAACAGGATATTGGTCGGCTTACTCGTCAGCAGAATGGGGAGCTGAAGATGTCATCCGGCGCAAAGTTTGGTGTTGACCGGCGGGCCGCATGGTGGCTAGCGTTCGATACGGCAAGAATGATCGACGGGGAGTTGAAAGCTGCTCAGTCTGTCCTGGCGGACACAGGCCGACCTCCTTTCGCCGCTACTGGTGTTATGAACTGCGCATCGGCCGCGTCTTTCGCCAAAGTGGTGCCAGTGAAAGGGTGGGAGCCGATAGATGTGTATCCCAAAATTGGTGATGTTCCACATCTAATTGAGAGGCTGGGAGGCTATGCTCTCTACGGGGATAAGCCTGAGGTGGCATTACGGGAGATGCTGCAAAATTCTATTGACGCCTGTACTGCACATGAGCATCTTTGCGATTTGGGTAACAGGAAAATCACAGTTGGACTCACTAGGTCGCAGGGTGACAACTGGGATTTCTCCGTTCTCGATAACGGTATCGGTATGAGTAGGTACGTTCTGACTGATGTCCTTCTCGATTTCGGAAAGTCTCTATGGTCTAGTAGCGACCTGATCCGAGAACTCCCTTCTTTGGCAAGTATGGGTTTTATTTCTGGTGGAAAATTTGGAATAGGTTTTTACTCCATATTTATGCTCGGTGGTGAGTTGTCGGTAACGACAAGAAGATATGAAAAGTCCGTGCTTGATGCATCGGAGCAATGGAAGTTGTCTTTCGAGGATGGGCTTAAAGGGCGGCCTACACTTTCCGTTCCAGATGGCGGGATTAAGCTCAAGGAGTCAGGGACTAGAATCGTTGTTTCCGTTAGTTCTGAAATTTTGTCCAAGTTAGTGGGAGTCGAGCGAGACAAGCTGGATAGCAAGGTAGAGTTGGCTTTGGCGGAGTTGATTGGGCGGCTTGCGCCGGCAAGTCCATTTGATATTTTTGTGCAAATTTCTTCGGGTCATTCGAAGAAGGTAGTTTCGGCTGATGATTGGTTAACCATTAAAGATGGTGAACTAGTTGATCGATTGGGTTGTAGGCCTCAGACTAAATTATTTCCCGTTTTGGATGGGGATGGGAATACCATAGGTCGCATCGCACCTGGATACAGTCGTGGACTTTTTAGTGATGATGAAAATGGCGCTGTCGGTGTGTACAGAGGTATCTCCGCAACTAGGGTTGAAGGTTTGGCAGGATTGTTCATATTGCGTGGAAACAATACAAACGCGATTAGAACTAATGCAATCCTTGATGGCGGAAATATGATCTGGACGGACTGGGCTCAGAGGATTATTAATAGCGGTATCAAAATCCCATATTCGGCATACTGCATTCTTCATCCCATGATTCCAGGCTTCGATCTTCCAGTTTGGATTCGCGAGGAGATTAGTCACAGCTTCGCTGAACTTCGCGATTTCATAAAATCTGCGAACTCTGTTGTTTTACATTTGGGTGCGGTTTCGCATGAAGATACGGATGACGTGACGATGTCTGATTTTGATTCATTCTTGCAGGTAAAGAGGAATGTGGTCATCGGTCCATCTAGCTACTACAGTCGCTATGGGTGGCGCGCCCGGAAAAAGCCTGAATTTCCCTGGGTAATGGGATTCTCTAGAGTTGATTATGAAGGCTCGTTTGGATCATTCGTTGAATCGATCTGGGGTGGTCTGATAGAGGAGCATGAAGATGTAATTGTCGGGATGGTTAATGGGGTGGAAATAACAAGGCAAGCTATTCTTCTCAAACGCGAGCTACCAGAACTTCCGGCATGAAAAAATGGCGAGTGGTAACGGGTCAGGGTCTTAGGTATCTTTACCTTTGGTCAATGACGGGGTGGTCAATAACGGGGTCAGGTTCACTTATCAATTGACGGAGCTCGGTTTGCGTGGCCGATGAGCGGGCCTGATGCTCGCAAAGCGGCGGGCCTCGGCTTCGGCCATTGCTCATGAAGGCGTCGTGGCTCAGAGCTCGCTGTTGCTTTAGATGAAGGCGGATATTGGCGAGCAGGTCGTCGGACAGGCTTTCATAAAGAAGGGCTAGAAATTTAAGAAAAATGGAATGGAGCGAAATCGACGTCCCCCCGATTTTGAGTAGCGCCCCAGTTTGGAGTCCAATTCCCTACCCCGAGGAGATTGGACGTGAAGAAGCGCTTTACCGAGGAACAGATCATTGGCTTCCTGCGCGAAGCCGAAGCGGGCATAGCGATCAAGGACCTATGCCGGCGGCATGGCTTCAGCGAGGCCTCGTACTATCTGTGGCGCAGCAAGTTCGGCGGGATGAGCGTGCCCGATGCCAAGCGGCTCAAGGATCTTGAGTCAGAGAATGCTCGACTGAAGAAGTTGCTAGCCGAGCAGCTGTTCGAGAACGACCTGATCAAGGATGCACTGCGAAAAAAGTGGTGAGCGCACCGGCACGTCGCACGCTGGTGCGCGAGTGGATCGGGCGTGGTGCCAGCGAGCGACGTGCGTTGGCAGTGATCGGTATGAGCGCCAGTGCGCTGCGCTATTGCCCGCGCGAAGATCGCAACGTCGAACTGCGTGAACGCATCTGTGCGTTGGCGCATCGCCATCGCCGTTATGGCATGGGGATGATCTATCTCAAATTGCGACAAGAAGGACGCATCGCGAACTACAAGCGTGTGGAGCGGTTGTACCGCGAGCAGCAGCTGCAGGTCCGGCGTCGTAGACGCAAAAAGGTGCCGATAGGAGAGCGCCAGCCGCTGCTGCGGCCATCGCAGGCCAATCAGGTGTGGTCGATGGATTTTGTGTTCGACCGCACCGCCGAAGGGCGGGTGATCAAGTGTCTGGTGATCGTGGACGATGCAACCCACGAAGCAGTCGCCATCGACGTGGAGCGCGCAATCTCGGGCCACGGTGTGACACGCGTGCTGGACAGACTGGCGCACAGTCGCGGTTTGCCCAAGGTGATCCGCACTGACAACGGCAAGGAGTTTTTTTGCGGCAAGGCGATGGTCGCCTGGGCGCATGCCCGCGGTGTGCAGCTACTGCTCATCCAGCCGGGCAAACCGAACCAGAACGCCTACGTTGAATCCTTCAACGGCCGGCTACGCGACGAATGCCTCAACGAGCACTGGTTCCCGACGTTACTGCACGCGCGCACCGAGATCGAACGTTGGCGGCGCGGATACAACGAGGATCGACCCAAAAAAGCAATCGGCGGCATGACGCCGGCTGCTTATGCCCAACATCTGGCAAACACCGATATCATCAGCCCCGGACTCTAAACCCGACCACTACTCAGGGCGGGGGGACGTCGCAGAGAGGCGTGAATCGGTGCGCGATCTTCTTGGACGATGAGGATCGGCATCACTATTGCCTCCTACTAAGCGTAGCCTGCGAGCGCTTTGCTGTGCGGGTGCATGCGTTTGTGCTGATGGACAACCACGTGCACCTGCTGGTCTCGGCGGATAAGGCTGGGCGCAATGTCTTCGGCGATGCGGCTCAGCGGCCAATCGTATGTGCAGGCCTTCAACGTCAGGCACCGGCGCAGCGGAACCCTGTGGCAGGGGTGGCTCAAGTCCTGCTTGGTGCAGACCGAACGATATGTGCTCACGGTCTTGCGCTACATCGCACTCAATCCGGTACGCGCCCGCGTGGTGGCATTGCCAACCGAGTACCGCTGGTCAAGCGTGCACATGCATCTGGGGCTTGCGACAAGCCAGCTCATCGCGTCGCACGAGGTCTATCTGCATCTTGGCTGCGATGCAGCCGAGTGGGTGTCTGTCTATGCAAGTGGCTTCATGCGGGTCTAGCCCGCGAGGCGACGAACATTCAATCCGCCTTCACCTCATGCAGGAGCGCGCCTTGGGCGACTCGCGCTCTCAGGCAATGGTAGAGCGTGCACTGGGCAGACCAACGAAGTGCCGTTTGCGTGGTCGTCCTGCCGGGGTGACTCAGGTTGGTTAATTGCTTCCGTCCCTTTTAAATGCCCTTTAAATGCCGGTCATCGTTATCCGTCGGTAGCGCTTTTTAGAGCCCTACCATAGCGTGCCGGTGCACCCGTAGCGCTATTGAACAGTTTACGCCCAGCGAACTGCAGCAGATGCCCAATCCGGCCTATAGCAGATGGCGTAGTAAGCAAATGCACATAGTCGTGCAGCTGGTAGTCTGTGATGTATAGGGCCTCATGTAGCAGGTGCTGGTAGTGCTATCGGTCGCCATCATCCACAAAGCATGGCGCGCGGTTGTTCCCGCGCTGCACGATGTGCTGTGGGATGGTGGGTAGATCGATGTGAACAAGTCTGGCATGTCCCAAGAATTACAGCGATGCATTGGTACTGCAATCGGGGAGTCCTTCCAATGGATAGTGACTAGCCTGAGATTTGGATAAGAATAAACCTGGCCTCCATAGCTGCCACTGTGCGCGCGAGAAGATCCATATTTTGTAATCGTTATTTATAAATCGAACGGATTTACACTTTTTCGATTATTTCTACGAAAACCTTGAAGTTCATTAATCTAATGGCGCTCAGCGATGGCTTCATCGCTACCTTGCTAAAAAAAGGTATATCCAGGCTGTTGTCCCTCTTGTTTCTTGTTCTCATCACCCCAAATACAATCGAAAATTTCGTAGGATCCGGAATGATCTTGCTTTTGGGAAGGACTATGGAGAAACCCGATCTCTTATAGATGGCTTCTCTATTTTTAGTTTCTTTAATGAACTGTTCTCGGAACGATGCGTCAGTCATCATAAGTGTGCATGACACATATCCTTGGCTCCATAGATGGCTCATCGAGCTAGATGCTCCGGCGTCTTTTAAATGGATCAATTGTTTTTTTCTGGAAAGAAAATCACATGGCTCTATGTTTGCGTGAGTGGATCCAACTGGATTAATCTTGGTTTGGTCCATGTTAAGAAGATCTGTGCGACGATTCAATTGTGAGATAAATGCTCTTTCGTTTTTTGCTTTTGTGGGTTTGAAGATTGGCTTGGGAGTTAAAAATGATTTGAAATCGTCTTCAATTGTTTTTGCATGTTTTGAGTCAATTTGATACCAGTTTCCTGAAAAAAGGATGTAACGCTGACCGCCCTTTTTTATTTCCATATTGAGGCACTTGAAAATTTTTTCACTTTTAGTTTTTCTGCTTCCACTCTCTACAAGTGTGATTTTTTGGGACTTTATATCTGCAATTGAAATTTTTCCGAAAATTAATGCGGTCTTTATCTCGGATATGTAATCATATATGTCGGCTGTTTCGAATGTATTCTTCTTGCCAGGCTTCATTCCGGCCCCAGAATATCTGATGGCCTCTTCAACCAAAGGATCAGAAATCTCAGGCGTAGATATACTGGCGTCAATTGCCCGCCCTTTCGCTGCCTGTGTTAGTTCGGCGAGTAAATCGTTCTCCAGGTCGCCTATTAATCTAGAGTCCTTGACGGTGTCGATATAGTCCACCCATGGATAATTTTTCTTATAAGTTCGCTTTTTAAATATTTCTATCGCTTGGACAGCTTTTTCTCGAAAAAATCCTGGTTTCGGCGGGCACTTAAAGCTGACAGAGTCCCTTCCGGTGATTACTCTGGCGAATGTACCGTCATTGGACTTTCCCGAAAGTAATGTCAAAAGATCCTGATTAATATCAATTCCAAAATCGCTTACTGGGGTTGATCTGCTTGCTTGGATTCTTCGTTTGAGCGTGGATGAGTCAAGGCTTGCAACGTCCATATTGCGAAGCTCGCTGCTTTCGATGGAATTTAACGCAATCCGCAACCCAAATCGTGGCTCAAATATGTCATCGTCTAGGCGGTGATGAGCGGTTCCGAATGTATACACGACGACGTATTTCGTCGTCTTGTACTTGACCGAAAGTAAGTAAGCCGCACCGCAACTCTTTGTATGCAACTTTGCAATATTAGCTGACGTCTCGTCTTTCAATGGCTTCAGCCATTCAGGAGTATCTTCATTTCTCTGCGAAGTCAGGACGACGCCATTTCTCACGGGGTAAGCAGCCATGCCATCAAACGAAGTGGTTGCCTTCTTCAATGTTATCCCGGGTTTGCAGAGTCTCATGCTCAAGTGAATGCTCGTCATAGCTGGTCCTCGCCTCTAGCAAGTAATTATCTTTGGGTAAAATTGGTGAATAGTAATTACAGTCATCAACGGTCGAATCAGTCCATGCGGGGAGGGGGGGTGGCTACGGATCAGCGTCTTATCGGACATAAGGATGGCTTTCGGGCATGGATCGTAAATTAGTGATATCCGAACCCCCGATTTGATTCGCGAACTGGATTGGGGCTTTCCTAACTGAGAAAATTGGCTCACTAGTTGCCGTTTCCTTTTTTGGGACAACCTTGCCTATAAACTTGATGATTTGCAGTTTCGCTATCTCAGTAGGAGTCATAAACCTGGGCGAGCAATAGTCTGGTCGCTCTCCTTTCGCGCGCGCATCGGCGGGTATCAAAGACCAGATGACCAGTACGAAAATCATTGCTCAGGGTGCCCATTGCACTTGCTGCATCCCAGTTCAAGCGTCCTCCATGTCTCGTCGAGATCTCATGCTGCGAGTCTGGTCCGTATCTGATGTACTGCCTGTCCAATCCGCTCGGTTAGTACTGTCTCTGAATGATGCAGCATTGTCAGCGAGCCAAGAGCCCGAGTCATTGCGACATATAGCAGTTTGGCCTCTTGCCTCATTTCCTCACTGTCGGCTTGCAAGCGTTGCCCAATCTCGCAGATGCCGGGAATGAACACCGACTCGAATTCCAGGCCCTTGCTGGAGTGCATCGTCAGCACCTTAACTGCTGGCTCGCCATCGAATAGGTGTCGTTTAATGAGCTCTTCCGCTAAGACCACTGGGAGTTCTGCAGCGCGGAGGCGCGAGGCAATGTGTGTGGCAAGCGCTTTGTTGCGGCAAAGAACCGCAAAGTCGTTGGCGCTTGCACCGTTGTTGAGTGCTTCGCGTACCTGTTGGGCGATGATGCGCGATTCTTCCCAAATGTTGCTCGCCTGTATCAGCTCGGGGACGGCGCCTCGGCGTCCCGCGCTCTCTGGGGCTATCACTGGCACGTTGTCTTCGTCGGCATCTTCCCCAGTCAAAAGCTCCTGGGCGAATGCCTTCGCGGTGGAAAGGATCTCCAAGGTGTTGCGGTAGTTCAAACGTAGGATCGTGGTGCGGCCCTTGGCTTGGATGCCAACGCTGGCGAAGCTGAACTTTCGACGTCCGCCTGCGCTGTAGATGGTTTGCGCGTCGTCATAGAGCAGCAACAGCGAATTGGTTTCCGGGTCGACCATCTGCGTGACGATTTGTAGCCACTCGGGTGCAAAGTCATGGCCCTCATCGATCATCACTGCCGCGTACTGTGCGCGCGGAATCTGCTGCGACTCCACTGCTGCAATGACTTTGCTGACCAATGCGTCCAGATACTGTTGAGCGTTTGGCTGTGCGGGCGGGGGCTTGATGCCGTAGGCCTTCAGCTGCTCACCACACCATCCGTGGAAGTGACGCACACTCACGCGGTCCTGCACACCATGCGCGTGAATGATGTGTTCCAGGCGGCCGGCAAGTGTCTTGTTGTAGCAAAGCACCAGCACCGGCTTGCCTTGACGCTTCGCAATCTCAACGCATCGGTAGCCCAGGATCATTGTCTTGCCAGAGCCTGCCACGCCATGGATCACTCGGTGGCCGTCCCCCATCGAGCGAGCAAGTTGCTCTTGTTGCAGATCCATCACCTTGATCAAATCAGGGATGGCAATGGGCTTGTCCGGCTGAGGTGAGGCGAACAACTGCACCTGCTCAGGAGGAACGATACGTAGCTGCGGAAACAGATGCCAGCGAATCCGTTCGATCTGCGGCAAGCTGAGCTGGCATGAAAATGTGGCAGGAAACATGTCCCAGAGCCGTTTCTGAAATGCCTCGGTGTCCACCGACTCGGTCATCTCGTCCCGGCAGATCACGCTGCCTGCCGCAATTACATTGCCTAATTCGGCCTCCTCAAACTGGGCGCGGCTGATGTTGCTAAACACAACGCCAAAGCCCCACGGCATGATGAGCTTGCCCTGGTATTTGCTTCCTTCCGGAAGGCGCAGGGCTGCATCCTTGAGCATCAGCTTGCCAACTTCGATACAAATGTCGCGAGCTTGGCGCAATGGATTGGACGTTACTTCACGGCCGCGCTCGGTATGGAGCACAGCGGTGTCGCGGTCAATCTCAGCGATCGTCTCCAGTTTCCAGTCCTTGACCTCAAGCACCAGGATCCCGCGATAGGGATGCAGCACAATAAAGTCCGGATGCCGGTGACTGGGGCCGATTGGCACGTCGTACCAGCAGATGTACTCATCATCGAGCTTGTCTTCCAGGCGTTGTGAAAAGCGCCGCTCGCCAGATGTCATTCGACCGGCGCTACTTGATCGACTGGGAATCAACGTTGCCATTAAAAGATCCCCTCCGTGGTGTGGCCTTAGCGTAGCACTAGCGCAGCGCGGACAATAGAATCATCCGCAAGAGATGTGTGTAGATCTATGTGTGAAATAAGGGTTGTCGAAGCTAGAACTACTCTGGTCCTTGATTTAAGGCAAGAGGTGTTAGCTTCTTCGCAGCCCGAATCAGAGCGAGCTCACGCTTTTGAACATGAGAATTCAAGATCAAGAGTTCTGTGCCGCTATCACGCGCCGGCAACTAATCGCAGATCTAATAAGTAGTGCTTGTCCGTAAGAACGGAGAGGCATGGCAAGATGATGAGGTTAGCTTGGGGTCACCCATCGACGAGGGAACAGGTATGGACACCAATCGAAAAATTCCGCTGTTCGGTGTGAGACGCTTCACACGCCAGGTTATAGATGAGCTTGCTACGATATCGAAGGACAGGGATGAGATTTACGCGACACTCTCCCGGATTGGAGGTGTTAGCCAGCTGGAGCGTGAGCGAGAGCTGGAACGTCTGAATGCTGAGGTAGCCTCTGCATCGCATGCGTGGAAAGAACAGCTTGCGACACTGACGGCAGATCGTGATGAGCTGTTGCTGCAGGTCGCAGAGCTGCGCAAGGAAGTTGTCGAAACCCGTGAACGCGCCCTGCTGCAGGAATCTGGTGTCTATGAGTATGCGCATCCGCTACAAGACGCGGTTGCCTACAAGGATCGGCTTGATCATATCCGCGGACTTATCAAAGAACTGAACAAGGCGGACGGCCGCGCTGTTGTAGCTGCAGTGGGCTGGACCGTTAACGGCTCAGAAGCGCAGGGCAAGACCATGCTTCGGGACTACTGTAAATTGATGTTGCGGGCATTCAATGCAGAGGCCGATGTTCTGGTACGTGGCTTGAAGCCATATGCACTTGCTGCGGCAATCGATCGGATTGAAAAAGTAGCCAAGACAATCCAGCGCCTGGGCAAGACCATGAGCATCCGTATTACGCATGAGTACCTGCAGCTTCGTATTACAGAATTGCAGCTCACTGCGGATTTCGTGCAGAAGAAAGCTGAAGAGAAGGAGTTGGAACGGCAAGAACGCGAGCGGCTGAGGGAGGAGCGAAAAACCCAGCAAGAGATGGAGCGCGAGCGTTTGAAGCTCGAAAAGGAACGTCAACACTACCTCAACGCGCTAAAGGCTCTGCTGGCCAAGGGTGATCCAGAAGCTGTTGAGCGGATGCGCGCCCAGGTATCAGAGGTTGAGCGTGCAATTGCGGACGTCGACTACCGCGTAGCCAACATCAGGGCAGGCTACGTTTACGTGATCTCCAACATTGGCTCTTTTGGTGAATCGCTGATCAAAGTCGGTATGACGCGTCGTCTGGACCCGATGGACCGTATCCGCGAACTCAGTGATGCATCAGTGCCCTTCAACTTCGATGTGCACGCGCTATTCTTCTCGAAGGACGCTGTTGGAATCGAAGGTGCAATGCACGCACGGCTGGCGAAGAGCCGGGCAAACCTTGTAAACCATCGCCGCGAATTCTTCCGTGCAACCCCGACAGATGCAAAGAATCTACTCGCAGAGCTTGCTGGTGATCTCCTTACATTTCACGACATTCCTGATGCGCTTGAGTTTAGGCAGAGTCAGAAGATGATGGGGGTAGGCAAACCGTAGCGATGACCACTCCTTCGACGCAACACGAGAGCGGGGCAGAGTAGTTTTTCAGAATAGAATAACTGGGTCAGGTTCTTAGCGGTCGACGGCGCATGGCTTGGGTGACCGACGAGCGGGTCTGGCGCCTGCGAGGCAGCAGGCCTTGACTTCTACCATCGTGCGGAAGGCGTCGTTGCACAGGGCTTCATTGAGCAGGTACGGTAGGCGTTAGATGCCGGATCGGATCATTGACAAGCGCAAACCAACAGGGATGTGGCATCAGTGCCGAGCGCTCGCGCTGAACCCAGGTGGGCAGCTGGACTGGTGATGCGCCACCGGGTCTTCGGTCAGGCGAGCATACATCGGGTTGAGTTCAATGTAGCGATAGCAGTGAAGGATGTAGTCAGAACTGTCCACAAGACAAGCTTTATACGGATCTTCCCATAGCCTGCCAGTGTGCCCATGGCGACCACTGAAAGCACCACATAGTACGCGCAAGCCGCTGCATCAGTTGCCTGATCTGGCCCGGTGCAGGTGGCGTGGCAGGCAAGTACGCATGGTCGCCCATCAATACATAGGCATGAAGCTGGCAACGTATGGCATGTAGGATCTCATTTGGGTGACGGGGTCAGGTTCACTTCTAGATGTAAGTTAACCTGACCCCATTTCCTGCCATGTCTCCCCTTAGATAACAGCATTATCCCTATTGAGGGCCTCAATTACCTATCAAAGCTCGTTAGGCTTTTCGGGATTCACAACGGGAGCATGGGACTCATAGTCGGTTTGTCTCCACTCCCCGCCACCACCGCCGCCAACCCATTCAAACGTCCAAGTTTCTACATAGCCGCCGGGAAGCTCGTTTGTGATCGTGATTTTTTCGCCCGGGCTTCCAGACGCAGGCAACGGAACCGGAGGGCCATCGTTAGCCGCAGTCACCATCCCTCCTTTGGATGTCTTTGAGCTCCTTATGGTAATTTTACCCAGATCCATGGTCCGCCTGTCCGCATTCGGCACAGAGTCCAGCCATTTCTGGATTGCACTCGCTTCGGGCGTGTTGGCCCGGTAAACCTTTGTCGTCTGAACGGTGGTGGTGCTTTGGCTGGCCGCCGCTACGGCGCTGCTGCTCAAGCTCCCTAACGCCATGGAAAGGGCTAAGAACAAGGTGCGATTGACCGACATATCACCCTCCTGAGAGTTGCTCCATGTGACGCGATTGCGTCACTTTTAGGGTGCACATCGAAAAAACCACTTTCAAGTGACGAGTCTCACAAAAGACGCGATATCAACGCTAATTTATTCAATGTCTTGCATGCTTTTTCGGGCATAGGCTCACGCTAAGAGGTTCAGGTTCTTATGTGGCCGGCGGCACTCGGTTTGCGTAGCCAATGAGCGCGTCTGGCACCCGCGAGACGCGGCGGGTCTTGGCTTCGACCATCGCGCGGAAGACGTCGTAGCCAAAAGCTCGCTACTGCTGTAGATGAAGGCGGATGTTGGCGAGCAGTTCGTCGGGCAGGGCTTCATCGAGCAGAGCGTGGTAGGTGTTGGATCGCTCAATCGAGTCATTGCCAAGCGCAAGACAGCAGGGATGTGGCGTCAGCGCGGAGTGCCCGCGCTGGCCTAGATTGGCCGGGCAGCTGGACCAACGATACGAGGCCGGATCGTCGGTCAGGCGAGCGCGCACTGGGTTGAGCTCAATGTAGCGATAGCAGCGAAGCAAGTAGTCCGCACTGTCCACGAGGCAGGCCTTGTAGCGTCCCTCCCATAGCGTACCGGTACGCCCGTGGCGGTCATTGAGCAGAGCGCTACGTAGCTGCGGCCAAGCCCCTGCATCAGCTGCGCGACCCGCCCCGTTGCAAGTAGTGTGGCACGCAAGTACACATGGCTGTCCATCAACATATAGGCATGCAGCTGGCAGCTGTGGCGTGCAGGCCTCAGGCAGCTGGTGGAGGTAGCGCAATCGGTCGCCATCATGCAGAAAGCATGGCAAGCGGTTGTTACCGCGCTGCACGATGTGCTGCAGGATGCAAGGGAGTCGATGCGCGGGAGTTCGGCCAACTGGCAAGAGGCGCAGCAAGGCATTGGTGCAGATGGCGAGGGCACCCTCCCGAAAGATAAGGCCGCAACCTGAAATTTACGTAGGAAGTAACCTGGCCGCTGTCAGCGGTGTATAAATAAGCAGAGCCATAGACGCGCGGCTCGCTGGTCTTGCTTAAAGTGAAGGGATACACATGCACCGATACGGGCAACTACTGCTATGTGTTCTGGTCTGCTCAGGCATCTCGCTGCTGACAAGTTGCCAGGCACAGACAACCCAGACGCAGGACGTGCCAACGCGCGTTGCGGCTGATGGGCAGGTTCCCATCGTACGACCGCTGCAGTTGGCGACGATGACCAGTCCGATGGTGGTCGAATTCAACGTGCAGCCTCCTGGCAAGAGCGCGACTGGCACACTCTTTCTGGGTATCCGCGTCGGTGACGAGGATGCTCTGAAGTCACTTGAAGCTGCTCAAACGCTCCGCAGATCCGGCCTGCACGCTGAGCTTGTTCTGAAACGGCTTGAACCAAGCGGTGCAATCAACATGCCGTTGGTGCGTGTTGAATCGCAGGCAGGCGTCCCCGCTCGGACCGTCGCCGTGAGTGCAGACGGGCGTGTTCCAGGCGTCTGGCTGGACGAGGTGGATGGCGCGTCCCTTCAATCTGCGGGTCTGGAATCTCCAAAGCGTCGCTATACGCAGCTTGCCTTCGCATGGGCGCAAGGAATTCAGCCTGGCAAGTATCAGCTGAGCATTAGGCTGCTTGGCCAGCCGCCGCAGTTGGCATCGATCAAATCCGAGTTGCTGGTCGCTTACCGGCACAAATCAAAGTAGGAACACCTCATGGACGATAAATACGCTGTCACTCTCTACGTTGCCGCGCCGGGGACACCGCTTCTTGACGGTGGAACATCAGCGGCAGGGCACATGTACTACACAGTCACGCACGGGAAGGAACAAACCAGCTTCGGGTTTGCGCCCATCGAGCACGGCGTGATGGCAGGGCCTGGAAAGGTCTACAACGATGACGCCGATCAATACCAAAAGCCTTTCTATCAACGCACGATGGAGATCAGCAAGGATCAGTACGAAAAATTGATGGAGTTTGGTGCAAAGCCCGGCGAACACGGCTTCAATACGCAGTATCACGGCGCAATGAACAGTTGCATCGATTACACATGGGGCGCTGTCAATTACGCCGGTCTGCATCGTACCAACCTGAAGTTCATACAGGATAAGGACTTCGAGGGTGGCCTGAAACCGCTCAGCAACGTTGAGTACATCCGTAGTATCAAAGCCCCTGTTCCCGACAGCGAATTGAACACTGAGCAATACAACCCGATGCCGGAGCGGACACTCCTGCAGCGCGTGATCAGTGATGCGCAGTTGCCAGACAAGGATCGTGAGATGCTCAACACGATTCGGGAACAGGTTGCAGGCATCGATCAGCAACATGGCAGGGCCTACGATGCCACTAGCGAGAGGATTTCCGTTAGTTTGCTGGCAACCGCCAAAGAGGGCGGACTGAGCCGCGTAGACCACGTAGTACTCGGAAACACTCCCGGTGATGGAGCAGGCCAGCGCCTATTTGTAGTGCAAGGCGAGTTGGATAACCCTGCTCACCTCAGAGCATCGATAAACGCCGAAGAA
Organism: Xanthomonas euroxanthea; assembly: GCF_903989455.1. Taxonomy (NCBI): domain Bacteria; kingdom Pseudomonadati; phylum Pseudomonadota; class Gammaproteobacteria; order Lysobacterales; family Lysobacteraceae; genus Xanthomonas; species Xanthomonas euroxanthea. The sequence continues at coordinate 691,233 of NZ_LR861803.1, forward strand.
GCAGCAAAAACACCTGTCGAGCAGTCCTTCGCAAAGGTCGAGCAAATCTCTAGCACTCAACAAGAACGTGCGTTGGCAGCACAGCAGGAACCTGCGCTTGAGCAAAGTCGGGCGCCGATGCAGATGGGTTGATCGCCGTTGGTTTGGCTGGGGAACGGAGCCGGTTGGTGAGGGAATGGCTGGGGTCAGGGTTACTTATCAGTTGGCGGCACTTGGCTTGCGTGACCGATAAGTGAGCTTGACCCCGGCGAAGCAGCAGGTCCTTACTTCGAGCGTCGCATGAAAGACAGCGTGGCTGGGCCTCTGCTGCTGCCATGAATAATGGCAGATTACGGTTTTTATCGTTCTTATGATTGAATTAGAAGGTCAACGTTTCTTCGGTGTCTGCATAGACCAGCACGACCTTTTCGCCTGCATACGGTAAGGCGACCTCAGGTGACGATGGCTCAGTCTTGGAAAATTCAACTTTCGCCATGGTGCCACATTTGTCACTGATGCTGCATCTGCGAATGGCGATACGCAATACGCCGTGGTCGTTTGCGAAATCCACACCGGGAGAATAAAAGAGGCTTTCTGCAGGCATGTGGTAGCTAATTCGGATTGCATTGCCCTCTGCTTTTTCGATCTTGACGGGCTGAACATCTTTCTTCTTGTAATCAGAGCGTATCTTTCCTCCTGTACATGCAGTCAAAGTTGATATCGCAAATAATCCCGCAGCAAGAGTAAGCCTGATTTTCAAATTCACATCAATACCTATCTGTAAATTTGCCAAAATAACTTGGCGCCCACTCCCCAATGTCCTGCGGAGCTCGGTGCACTATAAGCTTGCTTAGGTGGATTCCGTCTGCAGAATGAAATCCGACCATCCATGTAACCGGTACAGGTGGCGCGGCCACCGAGGGCTGCGCTTCTTTCATGATGGAGGGAAGCTTGCAAGCTACTGACGCCTTGTAACCTGCCCCCGAAGAGCTAAGTGCCTTGCATTGGAAGCCGAGGTTCTCAAGATTCTTTTGCGCGGCTGTAAGAGGCGAGCCGATCGGATTATCCGCTTCAAGCTGCTGCCTTGCTTCAGTGGAAGACTGTTGAGTATTAAACACGAGCGGTGAGTCTTGCTGCATGGCAGAGCACCCCGATATGAAAAAGAGGCTAGCAGCTACCAGTGGTGCTAGAGAACTACGCTTGGCTTGAGGATCGTTTTGCATGATTTGACAGCTCCACCGCAATCACACGGATGGTCATCCATGTGGATGTCGGTTGCAAGTATGCTCCTATAAGGTAGTGGAGCTATGACGTAACAGAGTCCGGTTTAACTTGATCTCGTTTCATCGCAGTCTGTGCGTCGGTTGCTGCCACATCTTTCGCTTTGCTCTTCAATGCCATCTCGAGCAAATATTCATAGGTCTGAAGCTTACCCCTAGCAGATGTGGCCACCCAGCAGATCATCCAGAAGAACAGCAGGAAAATACCCACCATTGCTGTCAATGGGGACATTGCTAACGGATTGCCACCTGCGCGCAGAACCAGAAAGAGCGACACCGCGACCGGTAGAAGTCCTAGCTTGTCGATGCTTCCAGCCAATAGCGCAATGCGGCCCGCACGGCGCATATGACTGTAGCGGGCGTGATCTAGCATGACTTGCAGGGTTGCCGCCGGATACCCTTTCAGCCAAGTCACCTCCTGCATGAATTGCTCCAGTTGATGATCAGTGCGCATTGCTTGATCTACTGTCCACCGACGTAGATCAATCACAATTCCATAGATGCTAAGCACAAACAGGACGATCAGCGCTACCAATGCAACCCAGAAGCCAGCCGTTGCTGCCTTCTTTAGCAACTGGGGAGGAACATTGGTAAAGCTTAAGAACGATGCAATAAGGGTCAGGGCGATTCCCAATGCCATAACGATGGCTGCGCCGCGCAGGAGGCGGCTTGGGCTGGCAGTGTCGGCCGGGAACTCTGGTAGCGCGCGCAGGCGTTCTTCTAATACCCTGAAGGTCAAGGGAACGACCGGTGCTACGCCGCTACTTTCCATGACGCCTGCCATCGTTGAGTGATACGGCAAGATTAAAGGTGTCTGGTCTACACGGCCAGGTGGAAATGATGGGACGGCACGAAATTTATTTCGTAGTGCGCCCGGTTCGTAGCGGGCCTGTGATCTTAACTTTCTAAGCACAGGGGCTGTGTTTCCGCGCCTTTTGGATCTGCCTTTCAAGAACAGATGGCCACAGTTGACATCGCGATCCGTGCGTTGCAATCTCCAACTTAAGGAGCGTCGAAACTCCTCACACAGCGGTACCCACCTCCGTCAAACCGGTGGGTTTTTTGTGCCTGCATCCTGCAGGTACAAGCCGACGCAATGCCTGCGTCGGGAGGGCGGCTAATACAACACCCGCAAGGGGAATACGCCCGCCGGCTGTGTGCGGTTTCGAACCTCCCGACATCCCGTCGCCGTTGGCGGCGGTTCTTGGGTTGTTCCAGGAGGGCGTTGCCATGTCTACCGCACCATCCATGCCGGCATTTGTGCCGGTTGATCTGTTGCCAACCTTCGCTCACCGCCTGCGGTGGGATGTGCGTGAGGTGCTGCGCCGGCTCGCCGCACGCGCAGCTCTTAAGCAGGTGAGCGAGCATCTCGCGCATCCGCTGAGTTGGCAGCCCGCTGTGTTGCCGCACACTTTGCGCCGCCGGTTCGTACGCAAGGCCGTGGCGTTGCAGCAGCGCGTTGCCGCATCCACCAACCACCACCCGGAGGCGCCATGACACGCCGCCGCCCACCCACGGCATCTGCCAGCGCACTGCCCACCCGCACGCGTACGCGCCCCGCGCCACCCAAGCGGGTGCAGTGGGTTGTTGTGGAACCCGACCGCACCAAGCTGCCACCGATGCTGCCGCCCGACCCGGACGCCTCCCCGCAGGGCCCCGGCACGCTACGCGCACCCCGCCGCGCCCGCCGCCCGCGCCAATGCACCGTCAGCTACACCCATTACCCCGGTGCCCACGACCACGCCGGCGACCAGCACGTGCCCCACGTCCGCCTCAGCGGCCTATGGCTGGAACAACTGGGCTTCGCCATCGGTACCAAGCTGCGCATCACCGCCAGCGAAGGGCAGCTGCTGATGGAGGTGTTGCCGCCGGTGGAGGTGCCGGCCAAGGCACGCAGCGTGCGGTGATGATGGTGCGGCTGCCAGACCCCTTGCGATTGACCTCGGTGCCCGATGCCACTAGCGTCGCAGCCACACCAGCGCACAACGGACGTTTCATGATCGCGCGCCCTCTCTACGCCTTGCTCACCGCCTTCGCCCTGGGCGCATGCGCCCACACGGCGGCCACCCCAGCCCCGGCAATCGTCACGGAGACATCTGCCATGAGTTCCTCAGCCGATCACGTACCTGCAGATCCTTCCAAAGGTGGACCACGTACCGCGCAGGAAGCGTTGGAGCGGGTACTGGAGCTGATTCGCACAAGCACAAGTATTGAATCGTTCACTGCCGACCATGTGTCTCGAGCAATGGGCCAGTCGGTACAGCATCGCGGTGATGGTTCCGGGCGGTTCGGTGCCAGCGGAGTGCTGACCCGAAACTGGAACTACGGGTTTGGTGTCAACAAAACCGAAATAAAGGGTGCATGGTTCGAGTTCCTGTTCCTGCCTAATCCGCCAGAAGTGTCTCCGTCTATGTCGGATATCTGCCAGATCGACTTCGAGGCATTTGCGGCGCACCTCGAAAAAATGGGTTTCTCGCGGCAGCGCAATCTTGTCGAGGACGGGCGATGGATGAGCGATATTTTTCAACGCCCAGGGATGCGCGTAGAGCTCTTCCCGCGTGGCGAGGCTGACGAACCTTTAGCGCGCACTACTCATCAGTGTGTCGAGTGGGTTCAAATTCGCTAGTCCAAGGAGCGGACATGTTGAGCCAAGAAGCAAGTGCCGTGGTGGCGTCATTTGGTCAGCAACCAGGTGTCACACGTGAGCATCTGGACAACGTCAACCGGGTCCTGAACGATTCGCCCGAGTTGACCCGCCAAATCAACGAGGCGGTGCAGAAAAAGGTGCTGAAAGGCTTCGCGCCGTTAAACGATCCGCATGCGGGAGGCACCTATGATCCACGCGATCAGGAAATTCATCTGCCACTTGCAGCGCTGGTGAATGATGCCAACGGAAAGCATGCAGCAGCAGGCGATTTGACTTTCGTCTTGGGACACGAAATTCAGCATAGCCTTTACAATCCCACTGCTGCGCTGGCGCGGGAGCAGTTCAAAACAGAGGCAATAAAAATTGCCAGTAGCACGCACGATTACACTGCTGCTGGCGAGAAGGTGCTGGCCAGTAACCGTGCGGACGAAGCAACGGCCGAAATAGCCGGATGGAACGCTATCGTGAGCGCGGTCAAGAGTCGTAACCCTAATCCTACGCTTGAAGATGTGTACCTGTTTGCGGATGGTCGGGCCAGAGATTTCGTCACGCGCAGCGGTTATCCAAGTGTCTATACGCCCAAGGCAAACCTGACGTTCAATAGCGACCTGAAGTTGTCGCCCACTGCGGGTAACGTCGAGGCAATGGGAGTGAATTACTTCGACAAATCGGTCAAGGACACTCGTATCGGTCATGCGGGCCAGTCCGACTACGTCAACCATTACGGTCCGTGGGTGGTCGGCGCAGCCGCCATCTACGAGCGACACTACAACAAGTCAAAGCCCGGCGAGCCGGAGCAGCCAATGATCCTGGACATGCAGCGCCTGGGATTTAAAGAAGAAATTTTGGAGCACAACGGCATTGACCTGGGCAGCGATACCCGCCCCATGCCATACCTGGACAGTAGTACGCAGCCGCCAACCCCTGGGCTCTTCCAGCACAGCAAAGACACTCACCTGCACGTCTCGCCGATTTCTGCCTGGGCGCTGGAGCAGGAGCTGCGAGAGCGCGATCCGCAATCGCCACCTTTCCCGGCGCAGACTCCTTCACAGCCAAGCCACCCAGACTACGCGCTGTATCAGCAGATCAAAAGTGGTGTGATGCAGCTCGACGCCCAGCACGGCAAAGAGTGGGACGGGGCGAGCCAGCGCATGACTGCCAGCCTGCTTGCGTTGGCCAAAGAGGAAGGGCTGTCGCGGGTGGATCATGTAGTGCTCAACAACCCAACCCCTCAGCTGGCCGGCGGCGAGAAGGTCTTCGTCGTCCAGGGCGCCCTCAACGACCCGGCACACCAGCGCGCACACATGCCGACGGTGGATGTCGTGCAGGCACCAGAGAGCCAGTCGTTCGATCGCCTGCAGGCAATCAACCAGACCCAGGCCCAGGCACGCGAACAGCAGCAGGCGCTGGAGCAGTCGCAGCAAGCCGTTACCCAGGCCGGCCCGTCAATGACGCGCTGAGGGTCAACAGAATAAGGTAAGTCTCGGCCGCCCACACGCCTGCCCGCCGCCGTAAGTGCAGTTGGCCATGCGGGGTGAGTAAGCGATACGACGTTGCATAGTGACCGCAGAAGATGCAGCTAAGATGGCCCATGGTCCTGGACGCGGATTTGTCTTGAACCTCAGATCCAGCATCACACTCACAGGAGAGATACGGTGCTTATTACAAGCGGTCGAATGCGCTTTGCCGTTGCAGCATCGATCATCGGTCTGATCATAGGCTGCAGCATGCAATCGCCCCCCGCAAATACCTCCATCGCAAAGGAGCAGTCAGCTATGCAAACCACGGTGCCATTGACGCGAAGCTTGCTTCCGCACGACGGCGAAGAAATGGTGCTTGAGTTCGACGTACCTGCCCAGCCGGATGACGCGAGTCCACCAATTTTCATCGGCGTTCTATTGACGGGACGTGAGACCGGCACGGTAGCGGATGCCGCCGACCGTCTGGTGCGTGCCGATATCATTGCAGTCGTGCATCTGGAACGTATCGAGCAGGCCGGGGCGGTTCCGGTGGAGCTGCAGCGCAGTCAGCGTGTCGGAAGAGAACAAGAGTTGCCTGTTGCCATCGCCGCAGACGGCATTGCAAAGGGGTTGTTTGCGCTAAATGCAGATGTCGCGACAATGGCACGCGCCGGGCTACCCCCGACCGGCACGGTCTCCGAGGAGCTCGCGTTTGCCTACAGTACTTCCCTCCAGGCTGGTCGCTATCGTCTTCGATTGCGTATTGATCAGAACCGGCAGGCATTGCTAGATGAGAACGCTCAGCTGTTGGTTGCTTACACTCACAAAGCAAAATAAGGTTGGCGAGACATGGATGATCACGACAAGCGCTACACCGTCACCGTCTACGTCGCTGCGGCGGGCACCCCACTCTTGATCACCGGCGGCAACTCCATGGCCGGCCACATGTACTACACAGTAAGCGACGGCAAGGAAGTTAATAGCTATGGGTTTGCTCCCGCTGAACACGGCGAGTCTAGCGGGCCAGGAAAGGTATTCAAGGATGACGTCAGGAACTATAAAGATCCTTATTACTCGCGCACGATGGAAATCGATCAGTCGCAGTACGAGAAGCTAAAAGACTTCGGCAAGTCGCCTGCGAAACATGGGTTCAATATGGAGTACGGTGGCGCTTCCAACAGCTGCATCGACTTCACGTGGGGTGCGCTGAACCATGCGGGACTGCATCGTACGACCAGACAGGGGGTCGACAAGGACTTTGAAGGCGCGCTCAAGCCGGTAGGGAATGTCGACGAGATCAAGAGCATCCATGCCCCCTTGCCCAACAGTGAGTTGAACCGGGAGCGCAGTAATCCTAAGCCCGATCAGCTTTGGTGGCAGAAAGTGATCGGAGAGGCGCATCTACCCGGTAATCAGGTGTCCCCGGGCGAGGTCAATGCAGTAGCCGCGCATCCACAGGCGCATGATCCACTTCATCGCCAGGCCGAGGATGCCGTGCGTCGCCTTGAGCAAGGCATCGGCAGGGAGTACGACGACAACAGCGCACGGCTGGCAGCAAGCAGCGCGTATCTAGCCAAGGAAAACGGGCTGGCGCGGATCGATCATGTCGTACTGAGCGAGAACACCAAGTCCGTGCGACAGGGCGAGAACGTCTTCGTGGTGGAAGGCGCGTTGAACGACCCCGCTCACAAGATGGCGTATATGAAGACCAATGACGCCATTGCACAGCCGGTTGAGCAGTCTCTCGCGCAGTTGCAGGCCTTGAACGAGACGCAGCGCCAGCAGCACTCCCAGCAGCAGGAGCAGCAGCGCGAGCAATCGATCGCCCCACAGCACCGTATGGTGTGACGCCTCATACATTTGGCTGCCTCGTGCAGGGTCGCACGCATTCTCCTGCGGCATGCTGCGAGAGGTAGGCGAGATGCTGTGCTGGTTGCCCGATGCCTGGAAAACATCGCTTTACCGCTGAAGGGAGCCAAGCCGTATGCCATCGCTATCTGTCGTGCGCTACCCGATGTCTTTCGTGTTTGAGCCTGTCGGTCACGGCTAGTCCTTCTTTTGCCTGGCAAGCCCTTTTTTGCACAACCCAATATTGGTTCTAGCTGCGCGGACGATTGCCAGATAGCGATCGGCAAGGACAGGCGGCCAGTTGTCCGTCACCGCATCGTCTGGTGACGCTGCATCTTCAGTGTAGTCGTGCAGCGTTTCCAGGCATTGCGTGTACTGGGAAGTCTTGTACTGGGTGATTGCCAGGTCGTTGCGCATATCTCCCTTCTCGTCCCATTCCAGTGTCTGCCCGCACTGCGTCAGGATGGGAGACAGTGTAGAGAGCGCTGCTTGATAGTCCTTGCGATCGTAGTGCTGCTGAAACACCGCGCGCGTGCGGGCAATGGCGTCGCGGTCGCAGCCTGTCGGGGCACGAAGGTAGCGCGCCTCAAAACCGCCGTTATAGCCGCACAGGGTTTTGCATTCCATTGGGGTGGGCGTTGCGACGTCGATGCCTTCGGCGACTGGTGAGAACCGAACCTTGCAGCCTGTAGCACCAGTTTCATCCTCTGCGTTGCCTTGCGTGCCGCGGACGGTGCCCTGCAATGAACACATGGATTGGCCGGTGGTGCTTTCTACGGAGAATCGGAGCGCGCCATTGTCTTTGGTCAGCAGCAACCGGCCCCATCCCGCATCTGTAATGTATTCGCCTGGCTCAAGCGGCTTGGCCTCCACATGCTGCGCAACGGCAGATGTATGGGGAGCTGCCGTCAATGCGGTTGGCTCAGGCTTACCGATGGTTGACTGTGCAGCAATTGGCGCGGCGATAAGGGTGCCGGCAAGCCCTGCGAACATCCAGGCGGTACGCATGAGGTAGTCCATTACGTCGGGTTTCCTTTGCTTTTATGCGTGTGGCGTAAGTTGGTTGCATCGATCTACGCGGCGTCCGAATCCGGATGGCAGCGTGCCCTGATTCCGTCATCAGCACTGCAGACGATAGTCTGCCCGTTTCGCTTTGCATCTGCCGTATGTATGTGCCTGCTGACTGCAATATGGGGGCTCATTTGTTCTCGGCTATGCATTGGTCTAGTGCACGCTTCGTAGCAAGCGGCGTATCCGTTATCTGCAACTGCTAAAGCGTGCCGCCTCGCTGTTTGCATAAAGTGCGCGGGAAAAGCGTGGCAACCAGGCGATGCCGCGCTCCGCTGCGTGCAGCGATCTAGTGTCGAGCGCGTGGTGGTCATGCTCCAGGCTGACTAACGCGCAAAACGTAGGGGGTTAGCATCGCTTGCCGTCATAGAGGAAGAGGTGGGGCTGCGGTTCGGGGTGCGGTGCCCACCACCCACTCTCCACCTTTTGGCTGCACTGCTCATGTTCAGATCCACTTGCACGGCCCTTGCGCGCGCATGGCGCTGGTGTGTTGTGTCGCAAGATGCGTGGGGGCGTTGGTGGGCAGCGGCACTTGGCCGAAGGCGCGGCGATTACGATGAGCTCGCGTGACGGGCCGCCTGCGGCGCGCGGCCAGCTGTCGCTTGGGGAAAGGGAGCGCCTGCGTGCCGAGTTCGACCAGGCGCTGGCCGCACTGCATCCTGAGCTGTTGGTGTACCTACGCCGCCGTACGCGCGATGCCGAGACGGCGGCAGACCTGGCGCAGGAGACCTTCTCGCGGATGATGGTGTACCGCGATGCGCCCAACATCGGCGACCGCCGGCTGCTGATGTATCGCATCGCGCACAATCTGGTGATCGAGCTGCGGCGCTCGCGTCAGCGGCGGCTGGCGGCGCAGCATGTGTCGCTGGATCAGGTGGCGCCGATCAGGGCCGACGAGGCCGGCGTGGACGAGATTGCCGAGGCGCGCCAGACGCTCGATGTGCTGCTCAGGCGCACCTTGCTCGAGCTGCCGCCAAAGTGCCGGCTTGCGTTCAAGCTGAGTCGGTTCGACGGGCTCACCTATCCGCAGATCGCCGCGAAGATGGGCATCTCCATCAAGATGGTGGAGAAGCACATCAGCCGTGCGCTGCTGGCGTGCCGCGCGGCCGTGGGGGAGTTGCCGCAGTAACCGGCCTGCGAGGCGGCTGGCTGGCGCCGCCGGAAGTTGCTGGTAGCATCGTGCGCGAGGGCGCAGGGAGACCGCCCGCCAGGAGTCACCAGCCATGCGTGCAGAGTCCGAGCGCATCCATGCGCAGGCGGCCGCCTATCTCGTGCGACGGGGCAGCGAGAACGCGGCCGAGCGCGCCGCACGTGAGGCATGGCTGGCTGCCGACCCGCGCCACCATGCGGCCTACCAGCAGTTGCTCGAGGTGGACGCACACGCGTCGGCGGTGCTGGATGATCCCGAGTTGCAGGCCGCCACTGCACGCGATCTGGAGCTGCTGACGCCACTCTCCGGTCGACGTCGTCGCTGGCCCTGGCTGGTGCTGACAGCGATGCTGATTGCCGCGATCGGCTATGCGGTGCATCACCTGCTGAGGCAGTAGCGCGCACTCGGCACTCTGCACTGCCCGTCGCATGGACCGTTGAATGTGCGCTCTACTGCAGCGCTGCCTGCACCTTGCACACATTGTTGGTAGGGCATTGCGCTTGCGCAACATCACTTGTTGTCGGGGACGCAATGGCGATGGTGCCGCGCCCAGGACGCGAAGGATGCACATGCACGCACGACGGGCAGTAACGGGGAGCGGTGTCGGTTTTGATCATGCACGCAGCAGGCTGGCAGTGGCGGGGATGGCACTGCTGTCGCTGCACGGCCATGGGGCGCAGCAACACGCTGCCGCGCAACGCGTGCCGGTACCTGCAGTAGAAGCCGACACGCAGCGCGTTGAGGCGCCTGCCAACGTAGCCGTCGCAAGGCGTGCACTGGCGATGGCGATGCGTACATAGCGCGTCGAACGCGCAGCAGGTGGTGGGGGAGGGCAATAGCGCACACAGCGATTGACGTGTCGGGGCCCGGATGGGTGCCGTGGCACTTTGCGTGCGCGACGATTGCTCGCAAGCAAAACAGTTAGCGATTCTGATCACTGTTCGCCGCGTTGCGGTGACCGTGTTTCAGCAGTCAGGTGCAGGACCCATCTTGCTCAGCTGGCGGTGCGCACCGGGCCGACCGGAGTGCGCCGTCGGCGGGCCAACCCAGGCAAGCCAAAGGACGCAGCATGAAGACACGTACGTTACGCAACGCTATTTCCATCGCCCTGTTCGCCATGGCGAGCGGGGCGGCAGGTGCGGTGGGGGCACAGTCGGCGACGGCGGAGGTGGCGACGGGACCTCAGGCAGCGGCGCAGAAAACGCCGGCAGCCGTGGCACCGAACGCAGGCGAGCCGGCCAGACCCGGCCCGCCGGAGCCTGCGATTGCGGCAGCACCGCCAGCGCAAACCGCCGCGACCGAGTTGGAGTCCATCGAAGTCACCGGCACGCGCATCAAGGGCGGTGCAGTTCCGTCGCCGGTGATTTCGATCAGCGCTGCGCGGATCCAGGAAGAGGATTTCAGCGATCTGGGCGAGGTGATCCGCAGCGTGCCGCAGAACTTCTCCGGTGGGCAGAACCCCGGCGTGTTGAGCGGCAATCTGGCCGGGGCCGGCAATGCGAACCAGAACATGACCGGTGGCGCGAGCCTCAACCTGCGCGGCCTGGGCGCCGATGCCACGCTCACCCTGCTCAATGGGCGCCGGCTTGCCTATGGTGGATTCACCCAGGCGGTGGATCTCAGCGCAATCCCGGTGGAGGCAGTGGAGCGGCTGGAGATCGTGGCCGACGGTGCGTCGGCAATCTATGGGTCGGACGCAGTGGGTGGCGTGGGCAACGTGATCCTCAAGCGCGACTACGACGGGGTGAACGTCGGTACGCGCTTCGGGCGGGCGACGCAGGGTGGGCTCACGTCGCGGCAATACAGCGTCACGGCCGGCACCACGTGGCGCAGCGGTGGCGTGATTGCGACCTACCAGGACGTCTCGGCAGACCCCATCTATAGCCGTCAGCGCAGTTACACCACACAGCTGGTGGACCCGTCCACGCTGTATCCGGGCAGCGACCTGCGCAGCGGGCTGCTGAGTGCCTACCAGGCGCTGGGCGACAATGCCGAGCTGCGCCTGGATGCGTTACGCACTGAACGCGACCAGCTGCACTTTTATGCTGTCAGTGGCCGCAACAGCCGGGTCACGCCGACCACCACCAGCCTGCTGCTGTCGCCGAGCCTTGCGGTGTGGTTGCCCAACGACTGGACGCTGACGCTGGGCGCCACCGACGGCAACAGCAAGCACGATCAATACCGCCAGGAAACGGCGCTGGCCAGCGGGGCGGTGAGCGTGACCGACCTGTGCTACTGCAACGACAGCCGCAGCTACGAGCTGGGTGCCGAAGGGCCGCTGTTCGCATTGCCTGCAGGCGATGCGCGCCTTGCCGCAGGGGTGGGGTATCGCAGCAACACGTTCCGCAACGTCAACCACGTCAACGGCGTGGAGACGATCGACGGCAGCGAAAGCGCGCGCTTTGCCTATGCGGAGGTGAGCCTGCCAGTGGTGGACCCGGCGCAGGGCGTGCCCGGTGTGCAGCGACTGACGCTGACCGCGGCGGTGCGCGGGGAGGACTACAGCAGCTTTGGCGGGGTGACAACGCCCAAGTTCGGTGTGCTGTATGCGCCTGGTAGCGACGTGACGCTCAAGGCATCGTGGGGCAAGTCGTTCAAGGCGCCGACGTTGTTCGAGCGCAACTACGCGCAGGAGGCGTGGCTGTTCCAGCCGGGCGCGTTCGGCGGGGTGGGCTTTCCCGCCGGGACGACGGTGCTGGTGGCCGATGGCGGCAACCAGGATCTGCAGCCGGAGCGCGCCATCACCCGCTCGGTCTCGCTGGCCTGGCACCCCGAGGCGCTGGATGGCCTGGAGGCGGAGCTGACCTGGTTCGGGGTGGACTACAGCAACCGCGTGCTGCAGCCGATCGCCAATGCCAGCCAGGCCTTGCGCAATCCGATCTACGCGCCCTTCGTGGACCGTATGCCGACGCCGCAGGCGCAGGCCGATGTGATTGCGCTCGCCAGCCGGTTCTCCAACTTCGCCGGCGTCGCCTACGACCCGAGCCGGGTGGCGGCAATCATCTACACGCAATACGCCAACGTGGCGCAGCAGGATATCGAGGGTCTGGACCTGAGCGGTAGCTACCAGGTGGCGTTGGCGCGCGGCACGCTGACCTTGCGCGGGGCGGCGAGCTGGCTGGACAGCACGCAGCAGACGTTGCCCACGCAACCGGCGTTCGATCTGGCCGGCACGCTGTTCAACCCGCCCAGGCTGAGCAGCCGCGTGGGCGCGGTATGGAAGCAGGGCGGGCTCACTGCCTCGCTGTTCGGCAACTACCGCGGCGGGGTGCGCAACCGCGCCGATGGGGTGGAGTCGGCATCGTTCACCACATTCGATATGGCGTTGCGCTACGCCACCGGCGCACGCCGCGATGCGTGGGCGGGGCTGGAGTTCGGGGTATCGGTGGACAACGCCTTCGATCGCGATCCGCCGTTGTACCGGGTGACCTCGCCGCTGTACGTGGCCCCGTACGACTCCACCAACTATTCGGCAATCGGCCGCTTCGTGAGCGTGTCGGTGTCCAAGCGCTGGTGATGCGTCGGCTGCCTGCCGCCGCCGATGTACAGGCATGGCCCTTGAGCGTTGCTGAGAGGAGTGTGTGCGTGAGGAATCAAGAAACCTGGCGCCTGCTGCTTGCAGGCGTGCTGATGACGGCAGGTGCGTGCGTGTGCCACGCGCAAGCGGTATCGCCCCAGCGCTTGCTGGAGGTGGTGGATATCGGCAGCCCCACGCTGTCGCCGGACGGCCGCAGTGTGGCCTTTCGCACCGAGCAGGCAGCGGTGCAGCGCAATACCTACGACAGCGTCTGGTATGTGCAGGGCCTGCAGGATGCCGCGCCCAGACGCGTTGCCGATGGCGGCGTGCCGTTGCGCGATTCGGCTGGCGGGTCCTTGCCTGCAAAGGTGCTGTGGTCGCCGGATGGCCGTTGGCTGTACTACCGCGCGTTGATCGATGGCGTCATCGCGGTGTGGCGGGCGGCGGCGGACGGTTCCGGGGCGGAGCCGGTGACGCACGATGCGGCGGATGTGCAGGAGTTTTCGCTGGATGCGGACGGGCGCGTTCTGCGTTACCGCATCGGTGCGACGCGCGCGCAGGTGCTGTCGGCAGAGCAGGACGAGTATGCGCAGGGCATCCGGATCGACGAGACGGTGCCGCTCGGGCAGGGCCTGTTCCGTTCCGGCAATGTCGATGGGCGCCTGGCCACGCAGCGCTTCGGCTCGGCGTGGTTCGATCGTACCGGGCTGTCGGCCGGGGTGCCGGCGCGGTGGATGGCACTGGATCTGGCGACTGGGGCCACACAGGTGCTCGCCGATGCACAGCGACCTGACGCAGAGCCCGACGTCAGCGCGCTGCGCGGCCTGGTCGGCGATGTGTGGAAATCTGCGCGCGCGCCACAAGGCGGTGCGGTAGCGGTGTTGTCGCGCGTGGGTGACGGCAGTGGGCAGCTGTCCCGGCCGGACGTGGCGCTGTCAGTATTGCCCGGTGCACATGCGCGCAAGGCCGTGCGCTGTACGGCAGCGGCCTGCGTGGGAAAGGCAATCACTGCAGTGCAGTGGCGCCCGGGGAGTGCGGAGGTGTTGTTCACCATCACCGATCCCGCCTTGGGGCTTGCGCAATCCATCCACCGCTGGGACCCGGCCAGCGGCCAGGTGCAGCTGGTAGTGCAGGGCGGCGGGTTGATCAATGGCGGGCGCGATCCATCGGCACACTGTGGCGCATCGGCCACGGCACTGGTCTGCGTGACGGCCGATGCCGACCGCCCGCCACGCCTGGAACGCATCGCGCTGGACAGCGGCACGCGCGGCGTCCTGTTCGACCCCAATGCGGCGTTGGCGGTGGACATGGCAAACGCGACGCCCGCGCGCCTGTTGCAGTGGACCGATACCCGCGGACGGCACTACAGCGGGCAGTTCTTTGCGGCACGCGGCCACGGCGACGGCCAGGTGCCGTTGTTTGTCACCTACTACAGCTGCCCGGGCTTCGTGCGCGGTGGCGTGGGCGATGAGTGGCCGCTGGCCGCGTTGGCGCAGGTGGGCATCGCAGCGCTGTGCATCAATCAATTGCCCGGGTACACCATGGATGCGGTGGAACGCCACGGCGAAGGACTGGCGGCGGTGGAAAGCGCGGTGGCCTTGCTGTCGTCGCAGGCGGGCATCGATCGCAGGCGGGTGGGCATGGGCGGGCTGAGCTTCGGCGGTGCGGTGACCCTGTGGACGGTGACCGAGTCGAACCTGCTGGCTGCGGCTTCGGTGGCCAACCCGGTGGTGTCGCCGTCGTACTACCTGTTCGGCAGCATGAAGGGCGAGCCCTTCCTCAAGGGGCTGCGCGAGATGTGGGGCCTGGGTGCACCGGAGCAGACACCCGAGCGGTGGAAGGCACTGTCGCCGGCGTTCAAGCTGGAGCGGATTCGCGCGCCCATCCTGTTCCAGCATTCCGAGCAAGAGTATCTGTACGCGCTGGACTACCTGATTCCACTACTGCGTGCGCAACGCGCCGAGTTGTACGTGTTTGCAAACGAGCCGCACCAGAAGTTCCAGCCCCGGCACAAGTTGGCCGTGTATGCGCGCAACGTCGACTGGTTCCGCTTCTGGTTGCAGGATTACCAGGACCCTGCACCGGAAAAGGCCGCCCAGTACGCGCGCTGGCGTGCAATCAAGGCGGCACTGCCGGCGCGTGGCAACTAGCGTGCGTGGTGCGGCTGACGCGTGGTCCGCTGGCATGCGGGCGGCACGCATCTACGCAGCGCAGGCAATGTCAGCGCTGATGACGGACCCAGTTCTCGACCGCACACAGGTCGAAGATGCGCATGACGCTGTGGTCGCCGTCGGCCAATGTATGGTCGAAATGGTGGCGCAGGGCATCGGCATCCAGCAGGCCCTGGCCTGCAAGCCGACCCTGCAGCAGATAATCGCGGATCTGCTGCCTGCCCCCACGATAGACCGCGCCGGAGTAGTTCATGAAGGTGCCTTTGCTGCGGCGGTGCAGGATCTGTGCAGGCAGCGCATCCGCAAACGCATCGCGTGCCACGGCGCGATTGCGGCCACCAGCGATCCACATCCAGCTTGGCACTGTCAGGCAGGCTTCCACCACCGGTTGCGACAGCAGCGGCATGCGCAGGTGCCACGACGCACTGCGCGCCAGTCCATCGCGGAACACCTGGGTGCCGGCCAGATCGACAATACGTTCGCGGTCGCCGGGCAGGCTGTCGGGTGGGGCATCGAACCAGGGATGTGATTGCAATGGAACCGCAGCCTGCGTGCTCGGCAGAAACGATCGTTCCGGCGTGCGCGGCGGGCCGGCCTTGGCGCGGAGTTTCCTGATCGTCAACCTTCCTGCTTTCCAGAGCGTGCACTGGTGCAGCTCGGCAAGCGCATGGACTGCGCTGACACCGGCGCGCAGGCCGCCTGCACGGAAGGCATCTGCGGCGGGTGCGGCGGTTCTGGTGTTGCAGAACACGGTGTCGCCACCGCCGCCGGAAAAGAAGCTGGTGATGGCCAGCTGCGTGCCGATCGCTTCTTTCAGCGCATTGGAGGCATGCTGCAGAAACCAGGTGCTGGGCGCGACCGCATGTGCCGGCGGTGCGAAATCGACCGGTGCAGCGTCGAGTCCCAGGGTGCGCACGATCAGCTCGGTGCCCAACAGATCGCTCATCTGCCGGGCATAGTGCCGCTCGTCGGCGCCAGGCACCGGCGTGACCAGATTGCAGCACGCAACGCGCGCGGCGGTGTCTTTCAGGCATGCGGCGAGGATGGAAGAGTCCAGGCCGCCAGAGAGTTCCAGCAGCACGGACGCATCGGTCTGCGCCCAACAGGTGACGCTGGAGGCCACCGCCTGACGCAGCTGCGCCTGTGCGTCGAGTGGGTCGTGCCGGCGCCGAGAGGCTGCGACGAAATCCCAGGGGTTCCAGACGTGTTCGACACTGCTGCGGTCGGGCTGCAGACACAGCTGGCTGCCCGGCAGCAATTCGCGTACGCCGACAAGCCCGGTGCGCTCGGTCTTGAGGTGCGGGTAGTGCAGATGATGGGCGATGGCGTCCCAGTCGATCTCACGCGTGTACACACCCGCATGCGTGGCGATCGAGATGTCTGAGGTGATGAAGCCATGCTGTAGCCCGTAGACGCATGCCACGCCGCCGGAAGGTTCGCGCATGACGGTGATAGAGCTCGGGTCCGCGTGCGGTGCGTGCAACAGCAGGTACTCGCCCCAGTGCGTCTCGATCAGGTGCCGCGTCCGCTGTGCTGCGGACAACGCATGCAGCGATGCGCCGTCGACCAAGGGGGCGTTGTCGCGCTGCGAAAAGACATGGCCGATCAGCGCGCCACCACCAGGCAGGTCGAGCACGGGCGTGTCGTCTGATGCATACAGGTCGATATGCCCAGCGCGTTGCCGTAGCTGTAACCCGATCTGTCGCAACGACGCATCGACAGCGGCGCGGTTGCCATCGCGGTGTGCCTGCGCATGGTTGAGCAAGGCGATGTAGCGGTACATCACACCACCCGGATGGGGGTATGCGCGTGGACGTTGCCGACCGTGTCGTTCAGGACCAGATCGCCTGTCTGGACCCAGCAATGGGCCGAAAACGGATCGAGTGCGACGCCGAAGACAACCTGGGCGTCGAGCTGGCGCCGACGCAGGAATCTTGCCAGTGCGACTGAATCGAGCAGGCAGCGCATCTCGACCGGCACCCACACGCGTGCGCGCCGGAAGACGGATGCCGCATCGGTGAGCCGTTGCTCGAGTTCGGCGAGCGGGCGTTGCTGCATCCCCCGACCCTGTGCTGCAGCGGAGAGGCTGCCAAGGACCCTGCCAAGCGGGTTGCGCTTCAATGCCAGGCGTGTGGACAGCACAAGTGCCAGTACCTCGAGTTTTTCAAGCAGCTGTGGTCGTCGCGCCGGCGCGGGCATTTCCATCGCGCTACGCGCAACAGGCATGACGGAAGGCTGCGGGCCTACGGTCGCTTGCGACCGTTCCACCAGCAGTCCCCGTTCAACAAGGTCGTTGATCTCCAGGTCCGACACCGGGTCTTGCGCCAGATAGGTGAGCAGGGAGTGCTCCAGTGCTTCGGGCAGGCGGAAGTAGCGGTCGTTACAGACATCCAGGAACACCAGGCGCTCGCCAATGCGGCAGAACGCTAGGTCGTCGCGCAATGTGTAGCGTTGCATGGCGCTGTCCTTGAGAGGGAGAAGGGGCGCACCGTTGCAGTGCGCCCCGTGGCCTGGGAAGTTGCTCACCGGCATGTACAGCCGAGTGGCGACTGCGCGCGTTGGCAGTGCCTAGTCCTGGCTGATGCCCAGCGTGGTGATGCCGCCCATTTCTTCGCCTGCCAATGGCCCGCCCTGTGTGTCCAGGCTTGCGATGCCAAGCACGATGAGATCCTGGCCAGACGTCGTGGTATGCGCGTCGTTGTTGCTGGTATCCATGGTCTCTACTCCTGGTGGGAGGGGCGTGCGCTCAGGCACGCCTCGGGTTCACTCTTCGGAAATGCCCGGCACATTGAAGCCGCCGATTTCTTCGCCAGCGAGCGGGCCGCCCTTGGTGTCGGTGCTGGCAACGCCAAGCACCGTGATCTCGCTGGATGCATCGCTGTGGGTGGTGTCATTGATGTTCATCGCTGTCTCCTGGTTGTGCCATGGGGATCCATGACACAGACACGTTAGGAAACGGGTGTATTGATTTTCAAATGATTAAGTCGTAACACCGTCATAATTAAATGCACTGTGTGACCGCCATCGAAGATGACCGTGCAACCTTGGCCGGTGGCGTCGCATCGCGCCATTCATTCCACATCAGGCGCACGCTGCCGGCGGTGCGCCAGCACAGAATGTGGATCTTGCGAGGCGTAGCGCTGGCGACAGTCAGTGCCGCGCTGTCAAACCTGACGGCCGCGCTCATGCATGATCGCCACGATGCGCGGCACGGCCTGGATGCGACGCGCATGTAGGCATGCAGCGCAGCACTTAGCGCCGCAGGGTCAAGCTGCACTGGCAGCAGCGTGGCCGCGCTGTCAAACCTGACGGCTGCGCTCATGCATGACCGCCACGATGCGCGGCACGGCCTGGATGCGGCGTACGTGATAGGCATGCAACGCTGTTTGCAGCGCCGCAAGTTCACGCTGCTGCCAGTGCAGCGTGAGCTCTGCCAGTTCTTCCTCGAGCCCGTCGAGCAGGCCGTGTTTGGCACGTCGCACCGGGGCCAACCTGTCATTGGTCTGCCTGACCGCGTGGTGCAGCGACCAGTGCGCGGTGGCACGGGCGATGGCGTCGAAGAGCTTCCAGGTCTGCTTGACCACGTCTGCCGCTGCACTGGTGGATTCCAGCTCGGCAGGGGCATGCGGCACCAATGCAACGCCCATATCGCAGGCCATCCGCAACAGGCGCTCCATCCAGTCGTACAGATCCCGCAACTCGACCTCGGTGAGCAGCGGCACCTGAAAGCCATAGCGTGCGTGATCGATGAGCAGGCCTTCGCCGACCAGGCGATACAGCGCAAAGCGAACTGGCGTGGAGCTGATCTTCAACTCGGTGGCCAGCTTTGCCGGGTCGATGCGCTGACCGGGCGGATACCGGCCGGATTGCAGTGCGCGCCTGACCTGCGCATAGGCAACTGCACGTTTGGAGTGGATTTCACTCATGACGAACTCCTTGTCTGACCGCGACGCCTCCCCTGGCTGGATCGTACATGCAATGGCTGCGGCAGGAGTTGCCGCAGTAGTCCTTTTGGTCCCGGGCTTGTCACATCGTGCCGCGTACGAGTCAGGCTGCGAGCCAATACGCTGCCCCCGACAGTAAGAGTCTTTATAACGCCCAAACTGAGGCCACTAAAAGAGGGCCGCCTGGTTTGCCAGGGCGGCCCTCGTTTGAACATTATCTATTCCTGCTGTTGCGTGGCACGACCGGCGTGCCAAACACCGTGGCTTGCTTAGCGAAACGACTCACGCAGCCGCTTGCCCGCATACTCCTGCGCAGCCTTTGCCTTGGCAACGACGGCCGCACAACCGAAGAACTCGTGCGTCACGCCGGTGTAGACCTCACGCTCGACCGGTACGTTGGCCTCCTTGAGTGCGTCTTCCAGCTTGGCGCCGTCGCTGCGCAGCGGGTCGATGGTGGCGTTGATGATCGTCACCGGTGCCAGGCCGCGCAGGTTGGCGTTGACCAGGTCCAGGCGCGTATCTGCCTTGTCCGCATCGCTACGGATCAGGTGCCCCACGAACCATTCGATCATGGCCTTGTTCAAGGGCTTGGCGATGGCGTTTTCGATGTAGGACTCGGTGTGCAGGCTGCCGGTCTGGCCGACCGGGTACACCGCCAGGATATGCGTCGGTGCCTGCAGCCCCTTGTCGCGTGCGGCCACGGCCGTGGCGATGGCCAGGTTGCCGCCGGCGCTTTCGCCTGCAAGGGCAACGCGCTGCGGATTGCCGCCGATGCTGGCCGCGTTTGCCAGCACCCATTCGTAGGCGGCGAGTGCGTCGTCCCAGGCAGCGGGGAACTTGTGTTCGGGCGCCTGGCGATAGTCGACCGAGACCACGATGGCGCCGGTTTCCTTGGCCAGTCCGCGCGCGCCGCCGTCGTAGACCTCGGCATTGGCGATCACCCAGCCACCACCGTGGAAATAGACGATGACCGGCAGTGCGGTGCCGCCCTGCGGGGTGTAGACGAAGGCAGGAAGATTGCCGGCAGGCGTTTCCAGGGTGTGGGAGGTACGCTTGACGCCGGGTACCAGCACCTCGGGATCGGCGGTCTTGCCCTGATCCTGCAGCAACTTCTTGACCGCATCGGCGATGGTTGGCTGCTGCCGGGCTTCGGCCGGCGTGAGCTTTTCGATGGCCTTGGGTTCGAGCGCATCGTGGGCCTGGGCCAGGTCGTGCATGTCGTCGTCGGCACGGATGGCGCCGATGACGTTGGAAAGGGTGTCGATGATCGGGTTGGGCTTGCCGTGCTCTGTCATGTGTGCGTCTCGGTTGGTTGACCCTGACGCTAGCGGTGGCACAGTCAATGGGGTGAAAAGGGAGCTCGGCCGTTATGCACATGGCCGCAACATCTGCGGCGGACGCCGCTTGCAATCGCTGCTGCATGATCGCAGCGGCGCGCGCTTCGTGCCGCTGGCGGCATCACGCGAAGCGCCGGCTGCAGGCAGCGCTCACCAATCGGTGGGCGCATAGTCCTTGAGGAACTGCCCCCACACATGCTCGCCGGTGTTGGCGCCGTGGATGATGGGGTCGACGATGCGGGCGGCGCCGTCGACGATGTCCAACGGCGGGTGGAAGCGTTCCTGCTGGACCTTGAGCGCGGCGATGTCGGCCGGATCCTCGTCGGTGACCCAGCCGGTGTCGACGCTGTTCATGTGGATGCCGTCGTTCTGGTAATCGGCCGCCGAGGTGCGCGTCATCATGTTCAACGCGGCCTTGGCCATGTTGGTATGCGGATGCCGGGTGGTCTTGAAGTTGCGGTAGAACTGCCCTTCCATCGCCGAGACGTTGACGATGTGCTTGTCGCGCTCGGGCGTGCGCAGCATCAGCGGCTTCAGCCGCGCATTGATGATGAAGGGCGCGATGGCGTTGACCAGCTGGGTCTCCAGCAGCTCCACCGAGGGCACTTCGTCCATCAGCAGGCGCCAGGAGTTGCGCCCGCGCAGGTCCACCTGCTGCAGGTCCTGGTCCAGCCGTCCTTCCGGGAACAGGTGCTGCTGGCCAACCAGTTCGTCGTCCAGCAACGCCACCTGCGACAACTCGGCGGCGCGGGTGAGGCCATCGGCGCCGTCCAGGCCGCGGCCATGCACTGCCGGCAGCGCCATCGCCGAGGCATCGCGCAGTGGTTCGGGCGTGCGCAGGCCTTCGTAATGGCCGACCAGGTTGCGCACGGTGTCCGGCAACTCATGCAGCGCGGCGGTTTCGCCGGCCATCATGTGCGCGTAGAACTGCGGCGGGCGGCGCACGGTCTGGCAGGCATTGTTGATGATGAAGTCCAGCCTGTCGCGGGTGGCCAGCAGCTGGCTGCAGAACGCTTCCACGCTGGGGGTGTGGCGCAGATCCAGGCCGAACACCTGCAGGCGATGGCCCCACTCGTTGAAGTCCGGCTCCTGCGCATAGCGGGCGGCCGAATCGCGCGGGAAACGCGTGGTCACGATCAGTTCCGCACCGGCACGCAGCAGTTTCAGGCCGGCCTGGTATCCGATCTTGACCCGGCCGCCGGTCAGCAGCGCCACGCGTCCGCGCAGGTCGGCGGTTTCGGTGCGCTTGAAGTAGTTCAGCTCGGCGCAGGTCGGGCACATCTGGTCGTAGAAGTGATGCAGCTGGGTGAACTTCTGCTTGCACACGTAGCAGTGGCGCAACTCCGGCGAATGCGTGGGCTCCGGTGCGGCGGTGGCGTTTTCGCCGTTGTGCGCATCGTGCAGGCCGGCGGCATGCGGCGGGAAGAAGTTCGGCGTACTGAACACCGGTTTGCGCCGCAGTGCGCGGATGCCGCGCTGCTCCAGCAGCGCCTCGGCCTTGCGCACCTTCTCCTGGTGCCGCTCGCGCTCGCGCTGCTTGAGCAGCTGCCGCCGCGCCTTGGGCTCGGGGTGATAGACCCTGGCCACCACCTGGTGCAGGCGCACGCGGTAGGCCTCGGGCAGGGTGTCGAGCACGCTGCGGTCGGCCTCGATGGCCTCCAGCAGGTCCAGCGCCGCGCGCAGGCGGTCGGTGAGCGGCAGGTCGTCGTTGGCGGGCACGGGCGGGACGTTGGTGTTCAAGATGGATCCGGAAAGAAGCGGTACAGGGGCGTGGCGGGAGCGGCCGGCTGCCAGACAGCGGGAAGGGGCCGGCAAGAACGGCGGCAGGCTGCCGGCTGGAGGCAAGCGATCGGCCGCAGCGCAGGCATTTTCGCCGATTGTGGGGCCGTGGCGCCAATCGATGGGGGTGTAGGGGCCGAGTTGCCGCCGCGACGCCCGAGCAACTGGTGGCTACGATAGCCCCGAAGGTGCAGGGGCCGGCTGTTGCTGCCAACCAGGTGTACTGATGCCGCATGCGGGTGCCTGGTTTCCCTCATCAGCGCGCTGGCACCCTTTAGAATCGGCCGTACATGGGGCCGGCAACACGGTTCTGTGGGAGACCCACACCACGTCCAGACAGGAAGGACCCGCCATGCCAGCATTTGCGCTTCAGTATTTTCGTCGGTTAGCCCTTGTCGCGGCGATGACGGGATTGGCTGCGTGCGGTGCTGCTCCAGAGCAGTCGAATCCGGCGCCCCCGATCAGCCGCGAAGCGGCCGCGAAGCGAACTGTGGTCCCACTAACGCGCCCCGTTGCCCTGGACAAGGCCGGCACGATCGCGGATCTGGAGTTTGATCTTCCGCCGCCTCGCCCTGGTGCATCTGCTGATTTGATGCTGGGCCTGCGCGTGTGGGCGGCGGATGCGACTTCCATGTACGAGATCAAGGATTCGATCAACCATGGAGAGTTCCATGCGAGATTGCATCTGACGCGCGTGGATGGCGCAGCCCCTGTGCAGATTGCACTGACGCGTATCAGCAAGGACTTGAGCCATCGACTTCCCGTTGCCGAAAGTGGTGAAGTGTCTGCTACCACATCGACCAGCGTAGACAGTGCAATGCTCAAGGATGCCGGACTTCTCGACCAGCGCTCGGTGTATGGCGTGCTCAGTCTGGCCCAGGTGCAAAGGGCTGTGCCCGGGAGATATCGCCTTGTTGTTGAGCTCCGCGGTGACCGGCCGGATTTGAATGAAAAAAATGTTGAGCTGATTGTTGCTTACTTCAATAAAGGGAAATAAGTCATGGCCAAGGAAGACCCTTACCTTCTCACAATTTATCTTGCATCCCCCGGTACGCCGCTGAAAGAAGGGGGAACATCCTTCACCGGACACATGTATCTGGGAACCTCCCACGGCGATGTCCATGAAAGCTTCGGCTTTGCACCAAGCGCAAGGCCCAGAGCGCAGCGGAGTGATTCGGATGACATCCCGGGGGAAGTGTCCGGAAAAGATGTAGAAAATTACAGGGACCCTCAGTACGCAAGAACGATGGAAATCAGCAAGGATCAGTACGACAGAATCCGAGAGTTTGCAGCCGACCCTGCAAAGCACGGCTTCGACATGAGATACGACACGTTTTCCAACTCGTGTGTCGACTTCAGCTGGGCCGCATTGAATCATGCTGGCCTTTATCGCCAGACCGTTCTCGGAGGCATCAAAGGCTATGAAGGCGAGCCGAAGGTACTGCATAACGAGCCTGAAATTCAGAATCTCAAGGCGCCTTTTCCGGAGAGTGAGTTGAACAGGGAGGTGCGACACCCCAAGCCTGAGCGGGATCTGTGGCAACTCATCTTGTCCGATAACCAGACACAGGTCGATACCGGTCGCCTGGTTGCTGATGGCACGCCGATAGACCCGCTGCATCGCCAGGCCGAGGAGGCAGTGCGCCGCCTTGAGCAAGGGCTTGGCAGGGAGTACGACGAAAATAGCTCACGCCTGGCGGCCAGCTCCGCGTCCTTGGCCAGGGAGCATGGGCTGTCACGGATCGATCATGTTGTATTGAGCGAAAAAACGGCTACAGCGCGGCAAGGCGAGAACGTGTTTGTTGTGGAGGGAGCTCTGAACGATCCAGCGCACAAGATGGCGCACATGAGAACCGGTGATGCGATCGCGCAGCCCGTCGCCTACTCCTTGGCGCAGCTGCAGTCCTTGGGCGAAACGCAGCAGCAGTTACAGCAGCATGAGCAACTGCGGGAGCAAGCGATTGCACCGCAGCACCGGATGACGTGAGACGGGCTCTTCTGGCAAGGCGGCCGCCGCGATTGATGGAACGGCGTGAGGGTGAGCCGGTTACGGGGATCTGCTCTTTGAGCAGATCCCATGCCGAACGCAGGGATGTGATCGCCTGGACGATTGGGTAGTCTTTCACCCACCGGGCGGATAGGCGCCCGGACATTCAGGGGACATCGATGAAGACTTCCATGCTTGCCAGTGGGTTGGCCGGCTTGCTGTGTGCGTGTACGGTGGTATCGCCCGACCCGGGCCAGAAAGCGGTGTTGGTGGATAAACCGATGCTGTTCGGTAAAGGCGGAATCCGCCTGGACGACGTGCGTGACCCGGGTCGGACGTATGCGTGGCTGACCACATCCGCCACCTATGTGGATGTGACGCCGCAGACCGTGCAGGTGGCCTTCGACGACTTTTCGTCCAGTGGCAATATCCTGCTGGATTTCTCCACGCAGATTCAGTACCGGATCACCGCACCGGCAGTGTTGTTGTCCGGCTTCGGGCAGGGTTGGTTCAAGAACAATGTCGCCAGCCAATATGCGTCCATCGTGCGCGACCAGGTCAAGCGCTACGACATGACCAGGATGATGAGCGATCCCGATACCGCCAGACAGATCGACGATTCGGTGACCCAGAACGTGCGTGCGCTGGTCAAGGGGCAGCAGTTGCCGATCGAGATCCAGAACATCACCTTGGGCCGCGCACGTCCCAACCCGGATGTCCTGCAGCAGATGAACCTGACCGCTGCACAGCAGCAACGGGTCAAGACGCTGGTCGAGGCCACCACGGCTGAGCGGCAGCGTGAACAGGAGCAGGTGGCCAAGGCCGATGCCGACAATGCGTACCGCAATCGCATGGGTCTGACGCCCGAGCAGTACCTGGCCAGCCAGATCGCCGAGCTCAACGCCGATGCCTGCAAGAAGGCGCAGGCCTGCTATATGGTGCCTTCCGGCACGTCGGTGATTGCCAGATAGCGCGCGTTGCCGGCCGCATGCGGTGCAGGGGCCGCGATTGCCTTGCAGTCGTTGATCTCCGGTCTTGCAGCGCAGATGGCTGGTCGCGGTTGCTCATGCCAGCAGGCCCACTCACGCACTCTCCAAATCGGCTGGGCTAGGGTTGCGGCCTACTGGTGTAGCGGGAGAACGCGGCATGGGCCTGTTGGTCGACGGCAAGTGGCAGGACAGTTGGTACGACACCGACAAGAGCGGCGGGCGTTTCGAACGCTCGCAATCGCAGTTCCGCAATTGGGTGACGCGCGATGGCAGCCCTGGTCCGCACGGGGAGGGTGGCTTTCAGGCTGCTCCCGGTCGCTATCACCTGTACGTGTCGCTGGCCTGCCCATGGGCGCATCGCACGCTGATCTTCCGGCGCCTGAAAGGGCTGGAGGCGATGATCGACGTGTCGGTGGTGAACTGGTTGATGCGCGACCAGGGCTGGACGTTCGATCCTGGCCCGGGCGTGATCGCCGATCCGGTTCACCACGCCAAGCGCCTGTACGAGGTGTATCTCAACGCCGATCCGCAGTACTCCGGGCGGGTGACGGTGCCGGTGCTGTGGGATCGCGAGCGCAATACCGTGGTCAGCAACGAATCGGCCGACATCATCCGCATGTTCAACAGCGCCTTCGATGCCGTTGGTGCGGCCGAAGGGGACTTTTATCCCCCTCCGCTGCGTGAGCAGATCGATGCGCTCAATACGCGTATCTACGACACCGTCAACAACGGCGTCTACAAGGCGGGCTTCGCCACCACGCAGGCCGCCTACGAAGAAGCCGTGGTGCCGCTCTTCGAGACACTGGACTGGCTGGAGGTGCGCCTGGGCGAGCACCGCTATCTGTGCGGCGAGGTGCTCACCGAGGCGGATTGGCGGCTGTTTACGACGCTGGTGCGGTTCGATGCAGTGTATGTGGGGCACTTCAAGTGCAACCTGCGACGGATTGCCGACTATCCCCACTTGTCTGGATTCCTGCGCGAGCTCTACCAGGTGCCCGGTATTGCAGACACGGTGAATTTCCAGCACATCAAAGGCCATTACTACCAGAGTCACGGCACCATCAATCCCACCGGCATCGTGCCGCTGGGGCCGGTGCTGGATCTGCAGGCGCCGCATGGGCGTGGCGGCTGATGCAACCGGCGGCTGCACGGCGCAGCGCTCGGGCGCACTGCCGCATGGCGTGCACTAAGCTGTGCGCCTTGGTGACCAACAGGAGCGGTAAGTGCTGAATCATGTGATGGTGGGATCGAATGATATTGCGCGATCCAGGCAGTTCTACGACGCGGTGCTCGGCGGCGTGCTCGGTGTCGCCGAGCCATTGGTCAACCCCGCCGGCTCCGGCCATGTGCGCCTGTTCTATCGCCATGCCGGCAGCACCTTCGCCGTCAGCGAGCCGATCAACGATGCACCGGCGACCAGCGGCAACGGCGCCACCGTCGGTTTCACCTGCAGTTCGCCCGGGCAGGTGCAGGCCTTCCACGACGCGGCCGTGGCTGCAGGCGGGGTGTCCATCGAGGATCCGCCGGGCGAGCGTGAGAGCCGCATGGGAGCGGTCTGGCTGGCCTACGTGCGCGACCCGGATGGCAACAAGCTCTGTGCGATCTACCGGCCCGTCTAGACCCGGATGCCTGCGCTGCGGCGACATGCCGCAGCGCTGTCGGGCATCGTGCTGTTGCTGCGCCAGGGCGACGGTGGGGTGACCGTCGCCGCGGCGCGGCACGCGGTTGCGTCAGGTGACGGACCCAGGCACCGGGTGTTGGGCTAGTGCTTTGCCGCGTCGCGCATGATCAGCGTCGCAGCGCCCACCGTGATCGCGTCCTCGACCACACCGGTGCTGGTCTGGCCATAGCGTTCGATCGCGCGCATGCGCACGTTGAAGGTAAGGTAGGCGGCCGCCACTGCGGTGGTCGCGCCCAGCACGGCAGCCACGCCGCGCTGATGGCGCGGTGCCAGCGCGGTGCCGACGATGACGCCGGTGGCGATGCGGGCAATCATGCCGGGCAACACGATGCGGTCGGGAGCGGTTTTCATCTTGTCGCCGGCCAGCTCACCACCGGCCAGCGCCAGCATGCCGGCCGATGCGAGGGGATTGGCGAGCAGTGCCGGCGCGCCGTTGTCGGCGGGGAGCTTGCCGGTGCGCGCAGCGTTGGCCACTGCGGCCAGCGGGGTCATCGAGCGCATGCCGGCGACGGCGCTCATCAGGAGGGAGTGGATCAAAGCCATGTGCACCTCTGCAGGAGCATGCTGCCTGGCGCCAATGTGGAGCCGGCAGGCATGCGTCGGGTTGTCGATGCCCAGAGCCTAGGAGGCCGGATGTCTGCGCGATGGCAAGGCGGTGCCAGTGCGATGTGCCTGCCTGGCGGGAGGGCGGTGTTGCCTGACGCGTGGGGGAAGGTGCAGGTCGATCCATGCCGGGGTAGTGGTGCGGGCGTGCGGCAGCAGCCGGCAAGGCCATGCCCGTGTCGGCGCGCTGCCTGGCCATGCGGGCGCGGCAGCGCGTTGCCATCGCCAGGACCGGTCAGGGCTGCTTTGCAAAGCTGCCCGCGCGCCACGCCAGCCACAATACCGACAGACCCACCGCCAGGCAGATGAGCACGCCGGGCAGCGAGGCTTCCGGGCCGAAGGCCCCGCCGGTGAGCCATTGCGGAAATCCGGGCGTTGCCGTGCTGCGGGCAATGGCCGGGCCCATGTCGGTCCCGGAGACCGCCGCACCGAACAGATAGCCCTGGGTGAAGTTCCAGGCGATATGCACGCCGATCGACATCCAGATGCGGCCGGTCAAGGCATAGAACGCGCCCAGCAGGATGCCTGCTTCCAGTGCGATGCAAATCGCCGCAAACGCGGTTGCATGCGGGTTGGCGATATGGCCGAAACCGAACAGCGCGGCAGAGGCGATAAACGCCACCCACGGGCCGAACGCGCGCCATACCAGGCGCAGAAAGATGGCGCGGAACAACAGCTCTTCGATCACCCCGGCCTGCAAGGCCTTGCGCACCGCCGTCCAGGCCGGCGCCGGGCCAAGCGCCTGGATGTCGTACAGCCCGAACAGCGCCATGATGCCCATGACCGCGGCGAACATGGCCGCGCCGATCAACAGTCCAATGCTCAGCTGCGGTAACATCGGGCGTAGTGCGAGCTCGCTGGCGCGCCGTCCTTCGGCCAGGCGCACCGCCACCACGTAGACCGCCAAGCCCACCGCGATACCGACCAGGCTGGCAATCAGTTGCAGCGGCCCGGAGTCCTTGGGCAGCAGGCTGCCGACGGCCCTGCCGGCCATGGGCGCCAACGTGGCGACCGCCACCAGCAGCAGGACCGCCCAGCCGATCGCCCGCAGCCAGCGTAGGCGGCCGGGCTGCAGGACGTTGCGCTCGCCCAGCGCAATGCGGTGGGACGCGTGGCCGTGTGTGGTCAGTGCGCTATTGGAAACCGCCGGCGTTGGTGCGTGCATGGGTTGGGGGCCTGTGGGTGGTTGCTAGCGGGTGGTTGAACGGGACGAGGCGTCTGCCACGACTGCGATACGGCTGGCGAATGAGCGCTGTTGCACTGCCGGGTCGATCAGCGCGTGTCGCCCGGTGAGGAGCTGCTGCGCAACAAGGACTTGAGCCCGTGCGTGATGCCGCGCGGTGCGACGCTCAAGTGGTCTTCGTCATCGAGAACCTCCAGCGCGAGATGCAACGATGGATAGTGTCGCGCGCGCAGCGTCTGCGCCATCTTCTGTGCGTCGATGACCATGTCGTAATTCTGGTGG
Source organism: Xanthomonas euroxanthea (assembly GCF_903989455.1). Taxonomy (NCBI): domain Bacteria; kingdom Pseudomonadati; phylum Pseudomonadota; class Gammaproteobacteria; order Lysobacterales; family Lysobacteraceae; genus Xanthomonas; species Xanthomonas euroxanthea. The sequence continues at coordinate 720,138 of NZ_LR861803.1, forward strand.
TGGCGCACCTGCTCGTATTCGCCGACATACATGTACACCTGCGCCGGCAGGTCGGTATGCGACGCGGCAAAGCTGTTTTCCTGCGGCACCATCGCGTGCTCGCCATACCAGTACGAGGGGCTGCCCAGGATGTAGCCGGCGAACATCTCCGGTGTGCTCAACAGGATCTGCGTGCCCAGCAGGCCGCCGTACGAGTGCCCCAGATACAGGCGCCGCTGTTCGTCGGTCCGGTAGCGGTTGGCGACGAACGGCAGCACGCGATCGCGCAGGTAGCGGATGTAGTCGGAGCTCTTGCCGTGGGTGGCAACCGGCGCTGCGGTCGGGCCATCTTCCGGGGTGGGCGTGTAATCGCGTCTGCGGCTCGGCATGGGCTCGTCGCCGACTGCGTAGGACAGCCCGACCAGAATGAAATCGGCGATGGCTGGCCCTTCGCCGTTCAAGCGCCGCGCGATCTGCTTGACCAGCGGGAACGCATAGTCGCCATCGGTGGCATACAACACCGGGTAACGATGCTGCGGATTGTCCGCATAGCCGCGTGGCAGCGCGACGAAGACCTGGTAGGTGCGGCCTGTCGCCGGATCGGGCACGTCCCAGACCTGCGTATCGGCCAGTTCATACGGTTGCCCACTGCCACGCTGGCTAGCAGGCGCGTGAGCGGGCGTATCCGCTGTGGCTGCTGGTGTCGCTTTGGCAATGGGTGTGGGTGCTGGCGGTGGTGCCTTGCCGCAGCCAGTCAGTAGCAACACTGCCAATCCAGCCCATAACAGCTTGTTCAATACAGCCTCCTGCATGTGGTGAAGCGTGGTGCCGTTGCAGCGGTGCAGACGAGAGCTGGCTGTCGATACGTGGCGGACCGCGCGTGCCGGTTCTGTCGCGTTGGGTGCGTACCGACATCGACGATGCCAGCAATGCCGGAAGACGCGACTGGCATGGCAACGTATAACACGGGCCGCTGCCAGGTTCTCGATGCTCGAAGAACCCAAGCTCCCGCGGAATCATCGAGAACCCGGGAGCACCCGTGCTCAGTGCAGACGACCAACCACGCGCAATGCCGCCGACTTGGCCATATCGTTCGGATTGGTGCCGGGCAGGCCCTGCGGCACGGCCATGCCCTTGCTGCGATAGAACTCGGTCCAGTATGGCGACACCTGACCGGTCTGCGGGTTCCTGAAGTTCATCGGTTGCAGCGCAAACACGTGATGTGCGCGGAAGGCGCGCTCGATGAAGTCCGAGCAGTAGTAGCTGTTGTCATCCTGCACGTAGGTCTGGTTGTAAGGCTTGCCGAGCATGCGCCGTGCCTGCGCGATGGCGCCGGGGATCGCGCTGCGCTGTTCTTCCGTCAGCCGGTACACATGGATCTGCCGGTGCCTGGTATTGGCGTCTTCGACGAACGCCTGCAGGGGCTGCTGCCGCGAGCCTTGTTCGTCTGCATGCAGCAGCACCTGTTCCGTGCCGTCATGGGCGAGCAGCGCCACGTGATCGAAGCTGGGTGCGTCCTGTTTGGCGGTGGCATCGTCGATGGCGCCGCTCAGGCCGGTGCGGGCGGCGGTGACGAACAACAGGTCGCCGTCCTGGAGCTGGACTGCGATGGACGTTGCGGGCAGCAGTGCCAGTGCGAGCACGGCGAGCAGGAGGGGGATGCGCATGGGAGGCCGGCAGGTGATGCAAAGGGCGCCCATTATCGCCAGGAACGACGGCGGGCGGCTGGTGCGCGATGCGCTCTGTAGAATGCGGTGGCCAGCGGGCGTCGCCGCCGCCATCGCGTCGCGGCAATCCCTGTCCGTCTGGAGTGTTGCATGCGTGCTTCTTCTGCGTTGTCGCCGATCGGCCGGCTGTTTGCCGCCGCCGCCTTTTTCGAAGGGCTGACCTGGGCCGGGCTGTTGGTCGGCATGTTGCTCAAGTACGGTACCCACACCACCGAGCTGGTGGTGTGGGTATTCGGGCGCCTGCATGGCGCGGCCTTCCTGTTCTATGTGGCGGTCAGCGTGTTCGCCGCGCTGCGGCTGCGCTGGCCGTGGTGGGCGTGGGCGCTGAGCCTGCTGGCCGCGTTGCCGCCGCTGGTGACGGTGCCGCTGGAGATGTGGTTCCGGCGCATCGGCTTGCTGGGTGTGCGCACACGGGGCGGTGTCTGAGCACATCAGGGGCAGGCCAGGCATTGCCAGGCGGCCGTGCGTGGTACGCGGCATCTCGCTGTGAACGCATCCAACGTCACGCCAGAGGATGGACGCCGCCAACCGCCTTTGCCACCATAGGTGGACCAAGGAAGAGGCGGAGTGTCGCAATGCATTACTGGATGAGGAAGGCGACTGTCGCACTGGCGGTGGCGATGGCAATCACCGGATCGGTTTGCGCGCAGACGCCGCCGCAACCGGTGGATCTGACGCCCTATCTCAAAAGCGACCAGTTCGAGCGGATCAAGATCTCGCCGACGGGCGACTATTTCGCGCTCACCATGCCGCTGGAAGATCGCACCGTGCTGGGCATCGTGCGGCGCCAGGACAAGGTGGCCACCGCGAAAGTCACCGGTGGCGCCAACAGCGTGGTGGACGATTTCTGGTGGGCCAGCGACGACCGCATCGTGGTGTCGATGGCGCAGCGGCTGGGTTCGCGCGACGAGCCGATGGCGATCGGGCAACTGCATGCCATCGACGCCGATGGCAAGAATGGCCGTCTGTTGGCCAGCCCCTATGGCACCAATTCGGAGATCAACGGCGTGCAGTTGAAGATGGACCTGGAGCCTGGCACGTTCATGCTCGATACCTTGCCCGGTGATCCGCGCAACATCCTGGTGTCCACGATCCCGTTCGTCGGCGACCCGAGCATCCGCATCGACAAGCTGGATATCCTGACCGGCCGGCGCAGTACCGTGGCGACATCGCCGGTGCGTCGTGCGAACTTCGTGACCGACCAGCAGGGGCGCATCCGCTTTGCCAACGGCGCCGATGTGACCAACGTCAGCAAGCTGTATTACCGCGACGACGATGCTGCGCCGTGGCGATTGGTCAACGATGCCGCCAGCAGCGGGCATCGTGCGTTTCCGCTCGGCTTTGCGGCCGATGGCAGCCAGGCCTACCTGCAAGTGGAGCAGGCGACCGGCACCGATGTGCTGGTGGGATGGGACCCGGCCAGCGGAAAGTCCACGCCGTTGTTGCACGACGACACCGTCGACCCCTACCGGATCCTGCGCGACCTGGATGGCACCACGCCGATCGGTGCGTCCTACATGAGCGACCGGGTGCGCAACCGCTTCTTCGACGAGAAGTCGCCGACGGCAAGGCTCTACCGCAGCCTGGAAAAAGCCTTCGACGGCAATGCGGTCTACATCACCTCGGCCACCCGCGACCGTCGCCTGGTGCTGGTGTATGTGTGGAGCGATCGCAACAACGGCGATTATTATTTGTTCGACACGGTCAGCAAGAAGGCCGACCGGGTGTTCAGCCGCCGCGAGTGGTTTCCGCCCGATGGCGTGCCGGCGAGCAGGCAGGTGAGCTTCAAGGCGCGCGATGGCCTGGAGTTGCACGGCTATCTGACCCAGCCGCTGCACGCCGAGGCAGGCAAGCCGCTGCCGTTGATCGTGATGCCGCATGGTGGCCCGTTCGGGATCTTCGACAAATGGGAGTTCGACGACGACACCCAGCTGCTGGCCGCAGCCGGTTACGCGGTGCTGCGCGTCAATTACCGCGGCTCGGCCAATTACGGGCGTGCCTTCACCCAGGCCGGTGCCAGGGAGTGGGGTGGGCGCATGCAGGACGATCTCACCGATGCCACCCGCTGGGCTATCGCGCAGGGAGTGGCCGATGCCTCGCGCATCTGTCTCTACGGTGCCAGCTACGGTGGTTACGCTGCGCTGATGGGGGTTGCCAAGGAGCCGGCGGTGTACCGCTGCGCCGCTGGCTATGTTGGCGTCTACGATCTGGACATGATGGCCCGCGACACCGCGCGCTCCGCGCGTTGGGCAAAGAACTGGACCGGCGACTGGCTGGGTGCACGTGACACCCTGGCTACGCGCTCGCCGGTGGTGCTGGCCAAGCAGATCAAGGTGCCGGTGTTTCTGGCGGCCGGCGGCAAGGACGAGCGCGCGCCGATCGAGCATACCAAGGCCATGGAACGCGCGTTGAAGGGTGCGGGGGTGCCGGTGGAGTCGCTGTACTTCCCCAACGAGGGCCACGGCTTCTACACCGAGGCGCACCGACGCGAGTACTACACGCGCTTGCTGGCGTTCTTGGGCAAGCAGCTGGGTGGTGGGACCGCGAAGTAACGGGGTGGCGTTCCACCAGGTGTTGCCTGATGGGGCGCGTGATCTCGCGTGCCGGTGGTGGTGCATGCGGTTTGATGTGGCAGCTGTACCGTGTGCGCCTGCATTCCTTTGCGGTGCTGTGTTGCGGCGTTTGCGTGTGCGGGTAGGGCGTCGCGGCCGGGTCCGCTCCTACGGTTCCTGGGGGGCATGGTGTCGCGCCCAGGGCCGATGCTGCACGACGGCGCAGGCTGGCTGCGGCGCCGCTTTCTCTGCACTCCCGGTTCAACTGCGCGATAGCGCGGCACCGTCGATGGCCGACGATGCCGCTTCCAGCGTCGCCTACTTCTCCGGCATCGGCTTCATCTGATACTGCGCCGGCGGGGTGGCGCCGAGCAGGTGCTGCACGAAGTAGTCCCAGCGGCGGCGGGCGACGTAGGGGGTGAGCTCGCCGTAGCCGTGTTTGGCGTTGGGCAGCATCAGCATGTCGAAGTCCTTGTTGGCCTTGATCAGCGCATCGGCGACCAGCAACGTCAGGTACGGCGGCACGTTGTCGTCCAGCGTGCCGTGCACCAGCATCAGCTTGCCCTTGAGCTTGCTGGCGCGGGTGGCGTTGGCCTGGTCATCGTAGTTGGAGGTGCCGTCCTTGTTGACGATGTGCTCGCCGTGATACTTCTCGGCCCAGTCGTCCTCGTAGCCACGGTTGTCGTGGTTGCCGCTTTCCGACCACGCCACCTTGAACAGCTCCGGGTAGCGCAGCATCGCGGCGGTGGACGCATTGCCGCCACCCGAATGCCCCCAGATGCCGACGCGGCTGGTATCGAACCACCGGTAGCGCTGGCCGAGTTCCTTCACCGCGGCCACCTGGTCGGGCAGGGTGTTGTCGCCCATGTTGGCGTACCAGGTGTCGTGGAAGGTCTTGGAGCGCCACGGCGTGCCCATGCCATCGATGGCGATCACGATGAAGCCCAGTTCGGCCAGCGACTGGTTGTCGCCATGGCCGGCCAGGAAGCTGCGGCCGCGCACCGAGCCGGTCTGCGGGCCGGGGTAGACGTAGTCGATCACCGGGTACTTGCGCGCGGGATCGAAATTCGTCGGCTTGAACATCAGGCCATACAGCGTGGTCTTGCCATCGCGCGCCTTGACCGTGATCGGCTCCGGCGGCACCCAGCCGGCGGCCTTCAGGCGGCTGATGTCGGCGGTGGCGATGGTGCCGAGCGTGCGCCCGTCGGTTGCATCGCGCAGCACGCTTACCGGCGGCGTGACCGAGGTGGAATAGGTGTCGACGAAGCGCTTGCCATCGGGCGACAGCGCGATGCTGTGGTCGGCGACCTCGGGCGTGAGCAGCACCGGCTCGCCGCCGTCCAGGCTCACCTTCCACAGCTGCTGGTAATACGGGTCCACGCCCGGCGTGCGGCCTACGCCGACAAACCATGCAGTGCGCGTCACCGGGTCCACGCGCAGCAGTTCGGTGACGTTGCCTTCGCCGCTGGTGATCGCGCGCTTGGGTTTGCCGGTGGCCAGGTCGTAGAGATACAGCTGGCCCCAGTCGCTGCGCTCGGAGAACCACACCGCCTCGTTGCTGCCGGGCAGGTAGGCCCAGTTGGCGGCGACCTGGCCACTTTCGTAATAGGTCTTGGCGGTTTCGTCGAAGGCAGTGCGCACGGCGCCGGTGCCGGCATCGGCGATGCGCAGCCAGACTTGCTTGTGGAAGCGCGAGGTCGAGGCGAATGCCAGGGTCTTGCTGTCCGGCGCCCACTTCACGTCGTCCCACAGGCCCGGCGAGCAGCTCACGTCGTCGCACAGCGTGGAGCGGTGCTGGTCGGCTGGCATCTTCAGCCGCACCACGCTGGCACTGGGCACGTCGATGATCACGCGCTCGATCGTGGTCACGTCTTTGTCGCCGGCCAGCGGGTATTTCCACGACTGCAGTTCCGGATGCCCAAGCTTGGTGCTGACCAGGTACATGTCGCCGGTCTTGCGCTGGTCCTGCTGGAAGGTGGCGATCTTGCGCGAGTCCGGCGACCACGCCACGATGGCGTTGTCGCTGTGCTGCCAGCCGGCGTTGTCGGTGGCGTAGCCGAAGTTTTCCACGCCATCGCGGGTGAGCTGGGTTTCCTGGCCGCTGGCCAGATCACGCACCCACAGGTTCCAGTTGCGGATGAACGCTTCGCTGCGCTTGTCCGGCGACAGCACGCCCGGTTCGGGCTTGTCCTTCGCATACAGCTTGCTGCAGCGCGCACGGGCGTCGCAGACCACCGCGGTGTCGCGCACGTTGAGGCGGTAGCGGCCATCGGCGCCAAGGCTGACCTTGGGCGCCAGGGTGGCGGCCTTGAGCGGCTTGTCACCGGTCTTGAGCAGGGTGTTGAGCGCGGTGGCCAGCGCCGCGGGCTTGAACAGCGGCGCGGTCTTGCCGGTGGCGGTGTCCAGCTGCAGCAGGCGGTCGCCCTTGGCATCGTGGTCGACGTAGACCACATGGGTGGCATCCAGCCAGGTCACGCGCGTGGCCGCATGGTCGACCAGGGGCTGCGCGGCGTAGTAGATCAGGCGCTCGGCACGGGCGTAGTCGGCCTCGGTCACGCCCGGTGCCTGCGCGCTGGCCACCGCGGGCAGCAGGGCGGTCATCAGGGCAGCGAGCAGGTGGCGCAACGGCAACGGTGTGGGCATGTGGACCTCATCAAAAGGGTGCGCGCCGACAACGGCGGTGCAACCTCGCATGCTACGTGTGCGGGCAGGGCATGCGACCCTGCCAAACGTCGTGCCTTGCCGTGGAACGAAGATGCCAGGCGTGGCGCCCCAGGTGCCGCTCGCCCTGCGGCACCGGCGACTACTTGCCCATGCAGCGCTTCCAGCGCTCGTTCACACGTTGCGCGAACCAGGCGGTGGTGAGGGTGCGGGTGATCTTGGGGCTGTCCAGGGTGATGCCGGGCAGTACCGCCCGTGGCAGCGGTTTGCCGGCGCTGCGCTCGGCCAGCGCGAACACCTGGCGATACAGCTCGGTGTCCTGGAAATCGATGGAGTTGCCGGCCTCCAGGGCACGGCGGAGCTGACGGTCACTCATCGCCAGCTGGCTGCCCAGGGCGCGTGCGGCGCGTTCGGTGGCGCCGGGCGCATCCAGGCTGGCGCCGGGCGTCAGCAGGTCGCCGTCCAGGGTCAATGCGATCCCGCTGGCCTTGCTCAGCGCTGCCTGGAACGCGGCATTGCGGCTGGCGTACCAGCCGGCGTTGAAGTCGGCAAAGCGGTACAGCAGCGCGTCGTAACTGGCCGGGTAGCCGAGCAGGTGCCGGGTGCCGAACCACAGCCCGCCGCGGCGGCTGAAGACCTCGTGGCGGATCGAGTCGCCAGGCGGATACGGATAGCGCTCGGCGTGCTGCTCGGCAAACGCGATGCTGACCTGCATCGGCCCGGCGGTATGCACCGGATTGAGCCCGTCGAACAGGCGCGCGCCCAGCGGCACGCTGCCGGTGAAGTCTTCGAAGATGCGGCTCAGCTCCTGTTCGGTGCGCGCGCTGGCAATGCGCGTGGCATAGCTGCGGCCATCGGGCGAGGCGATGCGCAAGGCGGTATCGACCATGAAGCCGGGGATGTGATGCGCGCTGGCGCGGCGGTCGATCTCCGCGCGCGAAATCCTGCCGAGATTGGGCACGACCGGGTTGGCCTGGTAGGTCGACTCCTGCTCGGTCACCGCCAGCACCGCGCAGATGTCCTCGGCGCTGGTGTCCAGCCCCTGCGAGGACAGTGCCACGTACACATCGTCGGCCCAGCCGGCGCGATCGGTCAGCGTGGTCGGCAGGCGCCGGGCGATGTCGGCCTTGACCGCGTCCGGCGAGCGCTGTGGCGCGCGCGGCGCCTGGGTGGCGCAGGCCGACAGCAAGGCGACGGCAAGCAGCGTGAGCATGCGGGGCAGGCGGGATGTCACGGCGTCTCCAGGATCGGTGGGGGCGGCAGGTGCCGTGCGGCAGTTTACGTGGCTGTCGCCGGGCCGCATCCGGCGAGTGCAGCAGGGCGGCTGCGGCCAGCCTGCCGGGTCGCAGGCGTTTCGCAACGCGCGCGGCCGCCGGTTGCCACCGGCACGAGCTGCAGGCCGATTCAAGCCCGCAGCCCGCAGGCCGCTAACGATCCTGGCGCAATGCGTGGCGATCACATGACCTGCCGCGCTCGCCAGTCATCATGACCGTGTGTTTGCATCGCGGCGTCAGGCAGACGCCGACGTCGCTCCGATTCCACCGCCAGCCAGCCAGCCACGGGAGAGCTTCAGTGCTGCAGCAACCAGCAAACCCGATACGGGGCGGGCGGCATGTCCCGTCCACGGCAGCCATGCGGTGTGGCTTGTCGTCGCCGTGAGGGCCCGATGAGCGGCGCGACGCCGCGCTGGCGGCGCATGGTCGTTGCGATGGCCGCGATGCTGTGCAGTGCGACGCTGTGGGCGCAGCCGCAGCCATGGAAGCGCATCGAAACCGCCACGATCGACGACCCCAGGGCCGCCCTGCAGGTCGCCCAGGCCGCGTTGCAGCGTGCCCGCAGCGATGGCGATGCCGACGCGCAGTTCTGGGCCTTGCTGGCGCAGGCGCGCGTGCTGATTTCCCTGGAAGAGAGCGAGCGCCGCCAGGCGGCCCTGGCCCAGGCGCGTGCGATGTTGACGAACGTGCGTGGCAACACGGCGCAGGCGCAGCTGTGGCTGGCGATCGTGCAGGCGCTCAGCGATGTGCGCGAGAGTCCCAACCGCGGCATGCTGGCGCGGCTGGAAGCGCTGCGTCAGCAGGCGCGTGCGCTGGGGCGCAACGATCTGCTGTGCGAGGTCGAGGCGGTCGACATGTGGAGCATGCTCGCCTCCGGCAGCAGCGACGAGGCCTGGAACGCCGCACAGGCCAGCTACCAGTGCGCAGTGCGCGAACACAGCCTGGGCCTGGAGCTGGATGCCTTGACCCAGCTCGGCTCGCTGGCCAGCCGCGTGGGTGGCCGCTCGACCGAGGACAACGACGCCGAAGACTACCTGCAGCGCGCCCTGGAGCGCCTGCGCGGCCAGCCGGCACGCTTTCAGCGCAGCCTGATCGAATACGAGTACGGCACGTCGCTGGCAGCGCAGCAGCCGGACGCGGCGTTGCTGCATTTCAAGCGCGCGCTGGCGCTCAGTCGCGAGCTGGGCGATCAGGCCGGTGTGGCCGCGGCATTGACCAGCGGCAGCGAGGTCCTGATCGAAGCCGGCGATGCCACCGCGGCATTGGCAATGGCGCGCGAGGCACTGCCGTTGATGCAACGCCAGGGCAATGTCGGCCGGGTGGCCGCCTGCCATGCGGTGTTGCTGCAGGCATTGACCGCGCTCAAGTCCGGCAGCCTCGGCGTGGAGATCGTCGCGGCCAAGGCGGCGGACGACCCCCATCTGTCGCTGGGACGGCGCGCGAAACTGCTCGATGCCATTGCCCAGGCACTGGCGGCGGAGGGGCGTCATGCCGAGGCATACCAGGAACTGCAACGCGCCAACACGCTGCGCGCGCAGAGCCTGGATCGCCAGCGCGACACCGTGATGCTGCGCCTGCAGGCGCGTTACGAAGACGCGCGCCGTGGCGCCGAAACCGCCGAGCTGCGCCGGCGCAGCGAGACCGCGCAACTGGCCTTGCAGGCCCGCGAAGCCGGTCAACGCGCCTTGTGGATCGCCCTGTGTGCGGCCTGCCTGTTGTTGCTGGGTGCGTTGGTGGTGCTGGCCTTCGGTGCGTGCCATCGGCGGCAACTCTCGCGGCTGGCGATGCGCGACGAGCTCACCGGCCTGCCCAACCGCCGCGCCATTCGCGCCGAGGCGCAGCAGCAGGTCGAGCAATCGGTGCGCTCGCAGGTGCCGTGCATGCTGGCATTGATCGACCTGGACCACTTCAAGCTGATCAACGACGTGCACGGGCATGCTGCCGGCGATGCCGTGCTCAAGGCGCTTGCCTGCGCCTCCAGGCTGGCGCTGCGGACGCAGGATCGCCTGGGACGGCTGGGCGGGGAGGAATTCCTGCTGGTGCTGCCGGGCTGCAGCGCAGAAGAGATTCCTGCCGTGTTTACGCGGCTGCGTAATGCCGTGGCCGCGATCGAGATCGCCGGCCTGCCCACCGACCAGCCGGTGCGCTTCTGCATGGGCGCGGTGAGCGTGACTGCAGGAACCGGGCTGGATGTGCTGCTGGGGCAGGCCGATCTTGCCCTGTACGCCGCCAAGACCGCCGGGCGCGATCAGTGGGCGGTATGTTGACGCGTGGATGAGGGCGCCTGCGGCCTGGCTGCCGCAGCGCTCGCTGATGCACCGAGTGCAGTGCGCGCGGTGGTGCGTGGCAGCGGTCACCAGGCTCTGCCCGCGATCGCCCGACACCCATGGGCGTACACTGCGCCGCCTCCATCGAACCGATGCCCGCGTGAAAAAAAAGCGGCCCAAATCACCGCCACCTGCGCCAGCGCCCGCAGCATCCCGGATCCATGAATGGATCATCGGCGGGGGGGCCGTTGTCGTGGCGATCGCCTGCTGCATGCGGCTGTGGCTGTTGCTGGAGGCGATCGTCACGGGGCGCTATATCAGCGTCATCCGCGGCCGGCCGACCAGGATCTTCCATGCGGATGCAGACCCGCAGCGGTTCTGGATCGCCATCGGCTGGGATGCGTTACTGACCAGTGTGCCGTTGGCGGTCATCGCCTGGTTCGCCTACGTCGCCTGGACGGCGCACAGACGCGGCCGGCGATGACCTGCGCGGTGCTCCACGGCATGCGCAACTGCGGTGCCGCACTGTCGACGACGACGCGGCTGCGCCCGCGTGCGGCGAGCCGCTGGTCAGTACACGGTGTTGATCAGCAAACGGGTCGCAAGGCGGTGGCAACCGCCTGCGCCGATCGACACCTGCGCGTCATGCGGCAATCAGGGCTGCGTTTGCTTTTGCTTGCGCGATGGCGCCTGCGTCTCGCGCTTGGGCCAGGTGTCGTAGCTGTAGACGAACTGCTTCTGATCGGCGCCCACGGTGGGGTCGCAGTGCCACGAATTGGCGACGCTGCCGGGTTCCAGCACGCCATCCACCTCGCGCACGGCCTGCGCTTCGAATGCGCAGATCGGCCCGTACAGCTTGATGTCCCAGTCCGGCTCCGCCCGGGGGTGGGCGTGTTGCACGAGCACGATATCGCTACCGTTGAAGTGATGCACCTGGGCGCCATGCTCGCGATTGATGCTGAAGTAGCACGGCGCGCCGATGCCCAGCGGGAGCACTTCATCATCGCGCAGCAGCGCGCACTTGCCGGCGTGTTCGCCCAGGCGAATCGCGCGCCCGGCCAGGACGGCGGTGGTCACCGGATGGCGGGCGGTGACGTCGGACATGGGTTGCGACGGTGACGGTGTTTGCGGCGCGGTCTGCGCGTGGACTGGCGCGCCCGTCGTCGTCAACAGCGCGGAGAGCAACCAGGTCGTAAGGTGGATGCGCATGCAACGTCCTTGTCGTGGGCAGTGCAGTATCGCAGATCCGTTTGCATGCCAGATGCGGGTGGCAGACGCGATGCGCTCCGCGCATGGCTAGCCGATACTCGACGCGGCCTGTGTCTGCTGTAACGCAGTTTGGCGCACAGTATCGCCGGATGGCTGGCTGCTGCTGACCGCGCGTTTCAGTTGCCGCAAGACGCGTGCGATCAGCGCCGCGTCGGCAGCGTTGCCAGCACGCCATCCAGCGCCAGTTGCGTGCTGAAACCAGCCTTGCTCAGGCGTTTGCTTACCTCGTTGGGCACATCGCGCCCGCTGGTGAGCCGGTTGGGCGCGCCGGTGTAATGGAACAGGCGCCCGCCACGCCGCAACACCCGCGCCAGCTGGTCGTAGAACAGCTGCGAGTACAGCTCGCCGGCGATGCCGAAACGCGGCGGGTCATGCAGGATGGCGTCGAACGCACCGTCAGCCAGCGTGGCGATGTGCTGCGAGATATCCGCCTGGGTCAGCTGCAGACGCCCGCCGTGGGCGGCATCGTCCGGATCCGGCGACCACGGATTGAGCGTGCGCAGCCACAGCACGTCGGCATTCTTCTCGAACGACTGCAGCTGCGCCACCCCGGCCTCCAGGCAGCAGGCGGCGAAGTAGCCCAGCCCGCCACAGGTATCCAGCACGACCTTGCCGCGCGGATCGACCAGCGCCACCTTGCGGCGCGCATCCTCGAACGGCGACAGCTGCGCCGAGGGCAGCATCTTGATGCCATCGATCTCGAAGGTCGGCGCGCCCCATTCGGTGGGGACCAGCTTGATCAACGCGCCGCCGAAGCGCGAGATCGGGGCGAAGTCGTCGCCGTCCCAGAAGTACAGCGTGCGCTCCTTGAGCTTGCCCGGGTACGGGTAACCCCGGCCACGCCACTGCCAGGTCTGCGCGTCCAGCTGCGCGATGCCGGTACTGCGGCCCAGGTCCAGCGAGCCGGTCCATTGGGTCAGGCCACTGCCGCGCGCGGCAAGCAGTGCCTGGGCATCGGAGCAGGTGAGGAGTGGGCCGGAGTAGTGGGGCACGGGTCGCTGGTCTGGGGTCGGCGCGCGTGACGCGCGTCGCCATTACAAGGGATGGACCGGCATCGTAACCGACCCACCGCGCATGGGCATCCAATGCATGACCCGCACGCCGGCGGGGGCGGCGCAGCGGCCGTTCTGCAACGCGGTGGCCAGCGCGGCCGTGTGCGGCGGTGCCGGTGGCAGTGCATGAGCGCCCGTGCCCGGAGACCTGCGCCGATTCCTCTGGCGCACGCCGCACCGCATACTTCGCACTGCCCCGTCGACATGGTGTCCGATTGGCGCCAACCGTGGAGGATCGGCAATGGAGGATCGGCAATGCTGAAGGGTGTGTTGTTGGGGTTTGCCTGCTATGCGGCCTATTCGATTAGCGATGCGTTCGTGAAGCTGCTGGAAGGCACGCTGCCGGTCTACGAAGTGCTGTTTCTCGGCGCCTTGCTGATGCTGGTGGCCGTGCCATTCCTGAAGAAGCCGGACGACCGGTTGCGCGAACTGGTGATGGCCAAGCAACCCAGCCTGTGGCTGTTGCGTGCGCTTACCGGCGCCATCGGCAATCTGACCTCGGTGATTGCGTTCACCACCTTGCCGATGGCCGAGGCATTCGCGCTGATCTTCCTGATGCCGATCTTCGTCACCGTGCTGTCGGTGGTGTTTCTCAAGGAAGAGGTGCACTGGCGGCGCTGGTCGGCGGTGATCGTGGGTTTCATCGGCGTGTTGATCGTGCTGCGCCCGGGCTTTCGCCATCTCACCCATGGGCATGTGGCCGCGATCGTGTGCGGCCTGGTCGGCGCCATCTCGGTCATCACCCTGCGCATGGCCGGCCACAGCGAAAAACGCCTGACCCTGTACGGCGCCGGGGTGATCGGCCCGTTGGTAATGGGCGGGATCATGATGTTGCCGACCTTTGTCTGGCCCACGCTGTCTCAGTGGGGCCTGTTGGCCGGCTATGGCCTGCTTGCCGGCCTGGCGGCGATCTGCCTGATGTATGCCACGCGCATGGCGCCGGTGAGTGTGGTTGCGCCAACGCAATACAGCCAGATGCTGTGGGCGATCGCCTTCGGCTACCTGCTGTTCCACGACCACCTGGACTGGCCGATGGCGGTCGGCATCGCGCTGATTCTGGGCGCCGGGCTGTTCACGCTGATCCGCGAAGAGCAGGTCTCGCGCTGGTGGCGGCGGACCAAGATTGTCTGAGGGCGGCGCTGTGCGCCGCGGGAATCGGGAATGGGGAATGGGGAATCGGAGGGGCGCTATATCGAAATGTCGCGATGCGCTTGATGCTGTTGCGATTCCCGATTCCCGATTCCCGTCACGGCGCCGTCGTGGATTCCTTGCGCGGTGCACGCCAGGTTTCGACGATGCGCGCGTACTCGCCGCTGGCCTTGCTCAGGTGCAGCCACTGGTCGACATAGGCTTTCCAGGCGTGGTCGTTGCGCGGTAGCGGGAAGGCCTTCTCGCCGTATTGCAGTGGCTGCTCCGGTGCGACCGCGCACAGGCCGGGGAGGCGTGCCTGCTGGTGGAGCGCTTCGGAGGCGTCGGTGATCATCACGTCCGCGCGCTGCGCCAGCAGCTCCTGGAAGATGGTGGTGTTGTCGGCGAACAGGCGCAGGCTTGCGCGCGGCAATTGGTGGCGTGCGAAGGCCTCGTTGGTGCCGCCGGGCGGCTCGATCACGCGCACCTCGGGTCGATTGAGTTGCGCGATGCTGCGGTAGCGCGCCTGGTCGGCGCAGCGCACCAGCGGAATCTTGCCGTCCACGTCCAGCATCGTGCTGAAACTGGCCTGGCGCTGCCGTTGCAAGGTGACCGAAATGCCGCCGACGGCGATGTCGCAGCGGTTGGCGAGCAGGTCGGGCATCAGTTGCGGCCAGCTGGTGCGGACGAACTCCACGCGCGCGTCCAGGCTGCCGGCCAGCGATTGCGCCAGAGCGATATCGCTGCCTTCGAACTGCCCGTCGGCGCGCAGCAGCGAGTAAGGACGATAGTCGCCGGTGGTGCAGACCCGCAGCACACCGGACTGCAGCACCGCATCCAGGCGCGAGGCAGGCTCGGGCTCGGCCGCGTGGGCGATGCCGCAGCTCAGCAGCACTACAAGGCAGATGCGATGGCGCATGGCGTGGCCTCGAAGGAGTGCGGCCATGATAGTCGCGGTCGGCACGGCGTGGTCGAGTACGGCTCAAGCGGACAAGTCGATCTCAGGCGAACGCGCCAACGCTTGCGCTCCAGGCCGGCCAGGCCGCAGCGGCGTTTGCACGCAGACTGCCTTGGCGATAGAAATGGCCCTTTGTCTTTTGGTCGCAAAGTGCCAAGTGCAAGTGCCAGTGCAAGCGCAAGTGCCAGGGACAGGCGCCAAGTGCCAAGTGGATGAGCCGTGTCGACACGCGTCAGCCTGCCGGCGTCAACGCTATGTCAGCACGATCCCTCCCTGGATCACGGTGCGGTAGCGCTGCGATGCGCACTGTCGGGGCTCCTTTCGAACCCACCGGAGCCACTCCATGCAGCTCAATCCACGCACTGCGCGCCCGATGACCATCGCCAATGCCGGTCTGTCGGCACACGGCACCCCCGACCCGGATACCAATGAAGAGGAGATTCCGCTGGAAGAGCAGACGCCGCAGCAAGGCGGTTTGCGCGAGGAGGTGGGCGACCTGGAAGAAGATGACGATCAGGCCTTGCCAGGCCGAGCTGGCGGTGGGCTTGCGGGTGGGTAATACGGGGGGTAATCGCGGCTAAGCTCGATTAGTCACCTGGTGCGCGGCCGGCACCGGGATTCTTTCAGCGTCGGTCGTTGCAATGCGCAGGTGCCAGGCAAATGGCGATGACGCTCGGGGCGTGGGGTGCGCGCATCGACGGGGCTGCGATTCCTCGATGAGAGCAGTGCCGGACGTGCGGATATCTGGCGCACCACGATGGGGCAAGCCGGCCACCTGCGCCGGCGCCCGCAGTAGCCTACCCGGCACGGCGACGCAAACCGCTGGTGTGCGCTGCCGCGATCTCGTATTTTTGACGGCTTGTTCACTTGCCGGTGCCGTGCCCCATGTCTGATCCGTCCGCGCCCGATCATCTGCAACGTAGTCTCTCCAATCGCCACCTGCAGCTGATCGCCATCGGTGGCGCGATCGGCACCGGGCTGTTCATGGGCTCGGGCAAGACGATCAGCCTGGCCGGCCCGTCGATCCTGTTCGTGTATCTGATCATCGGCGCGATGCTGTTCTTCGTGATGCGCGCGATGGGCGAACTGCTGCTGTCCAACCTGGAGTACAAGTCGTTCATCGACTTCTCCACCGACCTGCTCGGGCCGTGGGCCGGGTTCTTCTGCGGGTGGACGTACTGGTTCTGCTGGATCATCACCGCCATCGCCGATGTCATCGCGATCGCCGCCTATGCGCAGTTCTGGTTTCCGGGCCTGGCGCCGTGGATCCCCGCCATTCTCTGCGTGCTGTTGCTGCTGAGCCTGAACCTGGTGACGGTCAAGTTGTTCGGCGAGATGGAGTTCTGGTTTGCGCTGATCAAGATCATCGCCATCTGCGCGCTGATCATCACCGGCGCCGGGCTGGTGGCCTGGGGCTTCCGTTCGCCGTCGGGCAACGTGGCCTCGCTGTCGAACCTGTGGAACGACGGCGGCATGTTCCCGATGGGCATTGGCGGGTTCTTTGCCGGGTTCCAGATCGCGGTATTCGCCTTCGTCGGCATCGAGCTGGTCGGCACCACCGCTGCGGAAACCGCAGACCCGCGCCGCAACCTGCCCAAGGCGATCAACTCGATCCCGGTGCGCATCTTGATCTTCTATGTGCTGGCGCTGGTCGCGATCATGGCGGTGACGCCGTGGCGGCAGGTGGTGGCCGACAAGAGCCCGTTCGTGGAGCTGTTCGTGCTGGCCGGCGTGCCGGCGGCTGCGAGCCTGATCAACTTCGTGGTGCTGACCTCGGCCACCTCCTCGGCCAACAGCGGCATCTTCTCCACCAGCCGCATGCTCTACGGCCTGGCCGAGGAGCAGCACGCGCCCAAGGGCTTTGCCAAGCTCTCGCGTGCGGCGGTGCCGGCACGCGGCCTGCTGTTCTCCTGCCTGTGCCTGTTGCTGGGCGCGATGCTGGTGTATCTGATCCCCAACCTGGTCACCGCGTTCACGCTGGTCACCACCTTGTCGGCGGTGCTCTTCATGTTCGTGTGGTCGTTGATCCTGTGCGCCTACATCGCGTACCGGCGCAAGCGGCCCGAGCAGCACGCGGCCTCGGCGTTCAAGATGCCCGGTGGCGTGTTGATGTGCTACGTGTGCCTGGCGTTCTTCGCCTTCGTCATCGTGCTGCTGACCTTGCAGGCCGATACGCGCCAGGCGCTGCTGGCCAGCCCGGTGTGGTTCCTGATCCTGGCGATCGGCTATGCGGTGAAGCGGCAGCAGGCGCGCAGCGGCTGAGCGCTCGCACGGCCGATACATCCACCGAAGACATCCTCAAGGCCCCGCATTGCGGGGCCTTGGCGTGTGTAGCTGCACGGCGCCGAGATAAAGGCCACTGGCAGCTAAGCGCGTTGTGCGCGTGACGTTGACGCGGATCGGATGGAACGGGATGCTCGCCGCCATCCATCGCCACGGCCCACCGCATGATCACCACGCACCCGATCGCCACAACGCAGCACACACAAGGGTGCTGGGTCGACCTGTGCCAGGCCAGCGCGCAGGAACTGGCGCAGGCCGCAGACACGGTGGGGTTTGCGCTGCCGGATCGCGCAGCCATCGGCGAGATCGAATTCTCCAGCCGGGTGCGGCGCCAGGGCGAGGTGCTGTTTCTCAACGTGCCGCGCTTTCAGGACGACGATGGCCCGACCGCGCCGCTGGGCTTTGCGCTGTCGCCCACCATGCTGGTGACCCTGCGCGAGCAGCACATGGGTTCGCTGGATGCAGTAGCGGCGCAGCTGCAACATGACCCCTGCCATAGCGCCGACGATCTGCTGCTGCGCATCTTCGACCAGCTGGTGGGGCGGCTGGCAGACCGGCTGGAATCGCTGGAAGCCGAGGTCACCGACACCACCCGCCAGGTGTTCGACAACCCACACAAGACCAAGGACCTGGAGCGCATGCTGCATCAGGTCGGTGGCATGGGGCGGCGTCTGGGCGGGCTGCACAATGCCGGGCAGGGACTGCTGCGCCTGGTCACCTATCTGGACGGCACTGCGCCGGACTGGTTCGGCAACGATGCGGCCAAACGCATCGGCTTGCTGCACAAGGACCTGACCACCCTGAGCGAGTTCCAGCAGCACATGGACGACCGCATCGAGTTCCTGCTCGACAGCGTGCTGGGCATGATCAACATGGACCAGAACAACGTGATGAAGGTGATGGCGGTGGCGTCGGTGGTCGGCATTCCGCCAACGGTGCTGGTCGGCATCTGGGGCATGAACTTCGCCTACATGCCCGAGCTCAAATGGCACGATGCCTACTACTGGGCGCTAGGCGTGATCGTGCTGAGCATGGTGGTTCCGCTGGCGTGGTTTCGCAAACGTGGCTGGGTGTAACGCATCAGAGCCATAAACCCGTAGGAGCGCACCCGGGCGCGACATGGCGTTACCGGTAAGTCCCTCGCGCCCGGGTGCGCTCCTACAAAGGGCTGGGGTGCGCAGCTGTCACTGCGCACCCGTATCGTGACTGGAAAACTGCCTAGCTGCGTAGCGTGCGACCAGGCGATGCGCCTTGCTGATTGCTACGGGGCGGGCTGGATCAGCCCTTGGCCTGGAAGCTGGCCTCTTCGTACGGCTGCACCACCACCCAGCCTTCGCCGGCAAAGCGCATCTGCAGGCTCTCGCCCGAGCCGCGGCCGAACAGCGTGCCGATCGACACGTCGGTCACCAGCTCCGGGCTCAGCGTGCCCGACCAGGCCACGGTGGCATTGGGGTCGGTGAACACCGGGCCGCTGGCGGCGGTGACCGGCAGGGTCAGCGGCTCGTAGTGCGAGGTGATCGCCACGATGCCGTGGCCGCTCAGGCGCACGTTGAACAGGCCGCCGGACAGCATGCCGGCCACCTTGCGCATCATCGTGATCTTGTGTTCGACACCGGATTCGAAGGCCAGCACATCGTTGCCGTTGACGAAGATCGCCTCGCCATTCAAGCGCAGCAAGGTCACCAGCTTGCCGAGGTCGGCCAGATACACCCGGCCCTGGCCTTCGGCCTTCATCAGCTGCATGCCTTCGCCGCTGACGGCCTTCTTCAGCAGATTGCCCAGGCCCTGTTCCAGCAGTCCCTCGCGGGTGAACTTGACGTTACCGGTACGCGCGACCATGGCGCCGGCCTTGGACCACACCATGCCGTTGAGGCGCACTTCCAGCAGGTGCGGGTTTTCCAGTTCGAACGGATCGGGGCTGACGTCCTTTTCCTTGGAATGGGCGAGAAATTCGTTGAGCGTGCGTACGGCCATGGGTCCATCCCGATGCGTGAAAGAGTGCGCATGATACGCGGCAGGCTGGTGTCTTCGAAGCGTACTGGTGTGCGAGTCGCTTTGCGTCTGCACAGATGGCGCGCTGATGTTGCGGCGCACATGGTGCGCAGTCAGCGCGTCGCGCGCGATGACAGCCACAAGCTGGCGACCATCCATCAGGGTCTGTGCGTCATGGCGAAGTGGTGCTGTAGCTTTTTGCAGCGTCATGGATGCGGGTTGTCATCGACGCACTGCACGACGATGAAGAGATAACGCCGATACGCCACTGGTGCAGTGACACTGTGCGCGCGCCACGCTCCGGCGTATGCAATCTCGGCTGCGTTACACAGTTCGGCACGAAGGCACGTCGCAAATAAAACAACTGCTCGGCCTGCGCCGTGCTTCTGGGATCGGCGTCGGATTCGTGGCATTGCGGCCGGGCTAGATTGCTCCTGCAGAAAACGTGTTTACGTTGTTCAAGGAGTGGGGCGATGCGCGTTGTTGGTGGTAGTCGAGTGGAAGGGGGCTGGTCTGGAATGTCGCTGCGTGGTGGCGCGATCGCGTCGTTGTTGGCCCTGGCCGCTGCTGCCGCTGGCTTGCACAGCGCACCCGCGCACGCGGCCGTGGGGCCGGGTGTGGTGAGCGGCGACACCATCGTGCACGATCCGTCGGTGCTCAAGCTGAGCGACGGGCGGTACTACATCTATGCCACCACCGGCGTGGTCACCAGTACCGACCGGACCAAGTTCAGCAATGCGGGCGCGATCTTCAGCAGCATGCCGAGCTGGGTGCGCAGCTACAACCCGGACAACCAGCTGTGGGCGCCGGATGTGTCCTTCCATGGCGGCAAGTATCTGATGTATTACACCGCCTCAAGATTCGCCACCAATACCTCGGCGATTGCGCTTGCCAGCAGCAGCACCGGCAAGCCTGGCTCGTGGAAGGATCAAGGCATCGTCTATACGTCCAAGAGCAGCGACGACTACAACGCCATCGACGGCAATCTGGTGGTGGATGGCAATGGCAAGTGGTGGCTGGCGTTTGGCTCGTTCTGGTCGGGCATCAAGCTGATCCAGCTCGATCCCGGCACCGGCAAGCAGCTGTCCGGCAACACGACGCGCTACAGCCTGGCAAGCCGGCCGTCCCCGGGCGCGGTGGAGGCGCCTTTCATCCAGCAGGCCAATGGCTGGTACTACCTGTTCGTGTCGTTCGATGCGTGCTGCAAGGGCGCCAGCAGCACCTACAAGATTGCGGTGGGGCGTGCGCGTTCGGTGACCGGGCCGTATCTGGATCGCGCCGGTGTGGACATGCGCAACGGCGGCGGCACGGTGATCCAGTCCGGCTTGGGCAGCATGCATGGGCCGGGCGGGCAATCGGTGTTCCGCGATGGCGACGGCGACATCCTGGTCTACCACTACTACGACGACCGCGGCGATGCGCGCCTGGGCATCAACCGGCTGGGGTACGACAGCAGTGCATGGCCGGTGGTGCAGTAGCAGCAGTCAATGGAGCACGCTGCGGCGCCTTGCAATGACGCAACGATCCGGCGATGCGTGTCGGAGTGATCGGCCGGCGCTGCCGACTGATCGACATGCGATGCCGCCAGCGGATGCCGGGCACTGCCCGGCAGCGCTGGTGCACATTCAGCGCGTGGCCGCTTCGGGCTTGCGCACGCGTTTGACAGGCGCCGGCTTGGTCGCCGTGTCCGGATACAGGTTCAACAGCATCAAGGTGACGCCGTTGGTCCAGCCGAAGCCGTCCTGCAGCGCGTATTCGCCACCGCCGCCGCCGGCCGCATCGGCTTCCAGCCCGTATTTTTCGACCAGCTTGTGCTCGCGCGCGAACAGCGCCTGCACCTGGGTGAGGAAGCGCTCGCCGATGGTGCGCGCCAGCGCGTCTTCGCCATAACGGCGCAGGCCATCCACCGCCACCCATTGCAGCGGCGCCCAGCCATTGGGCTCGTCCCATTGCTGGCCGGTCTTCACTGCGGTGGTGGCCAGGCCACCGGGGCGCAGCAGGCGCGCACGCACGGTGCTGGCGGTGCGTTTGGCATGCGCGTCGGTCGCCAGGCCGGTGAATAGCGGATACAGCGCCGCAGCGGTGACCTGGTCGCTGAGCTTGCGCGCCTGCCAGTCGTAGTCGGCGTAGTAGCCGGCCGCGTTCCACAGATGCGCATCGATGGCCTGCTTGCGTTGCAGTGCCAGCGCCGCGTAGTCCTGCGTGCATTCGGCACCGGGCTGCGCGCAGGCCTGGGCCAGCGTGCGCTCCAGGTGGTACAGCAGGCTGTTCAGATCGATCGGCACGATCGCGGTGGTGCGGATGGTGCGCAGGTTCTGCCCATCGGCCAGCCAGCGGCTGGTGTAGTCCCAGCCGCTCTCGGCACCGGCGCGCAGGTCGCGGTAGACCTCGGCGGCCGGGCGGTCACCGGCCTCGGCGGCGGTGCGGGTGTCGTGCAGCCAGGCTTCCGGGCGTGGGGTGTCGCGCTCGTCCCAATAGCGGTTGAGCAGGCTGCCGTCGGCCAGGCGCACCACATGGCGCGCGGCCTGGCCGGGCTGCAGGCCGTCGCTGCCCTGCATCCAGTAGGCGTATTCCTTCTGCAGCTGCGGCAGGTAGCGCTGGTAGACCGCTTCGCCTTCCACGCCGGCCTGCAGTTCCACCATGTAGGAGAAGAACGGCGGCTGCGAACGGCTCAGGTAGTAGCTGCGGTTGCCGTTGGGGATATGCCCGTAGGTGTCGATCAGGTAGGCGAAGTTGTCCAGCATCTGGCGGCTGAGCGTGGTCTGCCCGCTCTTCACCAGGCCGAGCATGGTGAAGTAGGAATCCCAGTAGTACACCTCGCGGAAACGCCCGCCCGGCACCACGTACGGATATGGCAGCGCCAGCAGGCTGCTGTACGGCGGCACGTGGGTCTGGCTGCGCACCAGCTTGGGCCACAGTTCGTCGATGTGTTCGCGCAGCGCGGTGTCCTGGCGGATCGCGTCGGTCTGCACCGGCGGCGACTCTTCGAAATTGGCATCCACGAACTTGCGCAGGTCAAAGCCGGGGTGATCGTGCTGCGCCAGATAGTCGGCGTTGATCAGCGCCGGGTCGCGCAGCGGCAGAAAGTCGACGAAGTGCTTCTGGTCGTCGAACAGCTCGCCGCGCTGCACCGCCTGGAACAGTTCCGGGTAGGCCAGGTCGGGCGTGGGCGGGGTGGCCGCCGGGGCGTTGACGACCGGAGTGTCCATCGGCGCGGCGGTCAGCGTGCAGGGCGCCACGAACATGCTCAGCGACAGGCCAAGCAGCGACGTGCAGCACGGGGGCGCGGCAGAACTCATGGCATCTCCAGAACGGGCAGTGACGTGCGGCATGGTAAACGACCGAAGTGGCGGGCGGGGCCGGACGAGGGGGTCGGCAGGCCGACAGACTTCGCACGGAGACGACAGGATTCAGCAAGGCGATCGGGCGCGGGACTGCAGGTGGTTGCGCCGGTTGCCTTGCCGATTCAGGCCTATCGGCCCGGATCGAGGCAGCTTGAGCCGCGTCCAGGCCGCGTCGGATTGCCGACATTGCTGCAAGATGCGCGCCACAGCGTGCGGCGGGTGCGCAGCGGAGTGAGCGACGGGCGGGGCGGCGCTGCCCGTGCACGGCAGCCGGTGCACGTGGGCAATGGCGGGCGTCAGGCGGCCTGGCGCGCCCGGCGAATGGCGGCGGCGTGGACGCACCGGGCTGCACCTGCGGCAGGCCGGGTCACGCCAGGCGGCCTGCCGTCTTCGTGTAGTCCAGGCGCACCTGGGTGTCCTTGCGTCAGCGTGGGCGCCGGCGACCGGTCTGCAGCAAACGTTGCAGGTGCAGCGCGTTGGGCACCGCCAGCCCGGCGGCGGTATTGTCGAAGATCACCCAGCGTTCTGCCTGTGGATGCGCCGCATCGTGCGCCGGTTTGCGCACCGCGTCGGCCAGTGCCTGCAGCGCACTGTCGTCGTAGCTGCTGTAGTAAATGCGTGGTGCGCCATGCCAGCGCCAGTACTGCGGGCCGGCTGTCGTCCCCGGTGTGGCGGCGTCCGGCACCGGTGCCGGGTCGGCGGCGCAGCGTGCGATGCGGTGGCGCGCCAGCAGCGCCTGTGCCTGCGGCAGGAACCAGCTGGCATGGCGCGGTTCGCAGACCACGCCGCCGTCCCAGCGCCGCCGCAGCATGGCAAAAAACCTGGCCGCCACTGCCGCATCGAAGACGGCGCTGGGCGGCAGTTGCAGCAGCAGGCAGCCCAGCCGCGTGCCAAGCGCGCCGGCCTGGGCGAGGAATGCATCCAGCAATGGGCCGGTGCCCTGCAGGCGTGCATCGTGGCTGATGCTGCGTGGCAGCTTGACTGAAAAGCGGAAATCCTCCGGCACGCTGTCGGCCCAGCGTGCATAGGTCCCGGCACGGTGCGGGCGATGGAACGAGGAGTTGATTTCCACTGCATCAAAACGTGTGGCATAGCGCTGCAAGACGCTGGTGCCATCGCCGAATGCGGCGCGGTCGGCGGCCGGAATCGACCAGCCCGCGCAGCCACAGCGCACGCGCGGCAGGGCGACGGATGAACGAGCTTGCATAGGGTGTGCGCAAGTCCAGTGGGCAGCACTCTATGCATGCGCGCGCGTCAGCGCCGCGTGTGCACCGCGCTCACGGGCGACTCACCGACGACTTCGATACTGGGCACATGCCAGAAGGCCCCTCCCTTGTCATCCTGCGCGAACAGACCGAGGCGTTTGTCGGTCGCAAGATCCTGCGCGTGTCCGGCAACAGCAAGCAGGACATCGCGCGGCTGGGGCAGCAGAAGGTGCTGGCGTTACGCAGCTGGGGCAAGCACTTCCTGATCGAGTGCGCGCAGTTCAGCGTGCGCATCCACTTCCTGTTGTTCGGCAGTTATCGCATCGACGAAGACAAGCCGAATGCGGTGCCGCGCCTGTGTCTGGAATTTTCCAAGGGCCAGCGCCTGAATTTCTACGCCTGCTCGGTGCAGTTCATCGAGCGCCCGCTGGATGAGGTCTACGACTGGACGGCCGATGTCATGAACCCGCACTGGGATGGCGCGCAGGCACGGCGCAAGTTGCGCGCCGCGCCCAGCATGCTCGCCGCCGATGCATTGCTGGACCAGGACATCTTTGCCGGCGTCGGCAACATCATCAAGAACGAAGTGCTGCATCGCATCCGTGTGCACCCGGAAAGCCCGGTGGGCGCGTTGCCGGCGCGCAAGCTTGGCGAGCTGGTCACCCAGGCGCGCGCGTACAGTTTCGATTTCTACACCTGGAAAAAAGCCTTCGTGTTGAAGAAGCATTACCAGGTGCATACCAAAAACAGCTGCCCGCGCGACGGCGCGCCGTTGCAGTATCGCAAGCACCTGGGCAAGGCCGGGCGGCGGGCATTCTTCTGCGAGGTCTGCCAGCGGCTGTACCGCTCGGAGGACGGCTGAGGCGGGTCCCGCACCAGCGAGCGTGGTCGGTCGTGATGGGCGTGCGCCCGGTGCACGGCAGGAAGGATGCGTGCCGTTGGGGCAGTGGCTGAGGCCGTTGGCAGGCGCTGCAATGACCCGCCGTGCTTGCCAATGTGAATGGCGGCTGGCGTTTGCCGCCCAAACAACGAATTTCAAACGCGCGCTGGCGCCGCGCCCGCTAGATTTGCGCATCCTGCACCGGGTTCACGGTGCGCGCACGCATCCCCCATCTCATCGGTCTCCCGCATTGTGATTACCCGCAGGAAGGAAACGCTTGTCCCGCATGTCGCTGCTGTCGCATGCACGGGCGCCATCCTGTTCTTTCTTGCCTGTCTGTTGCTGTACATGCCGCCGCCGCGCGACCCGGTGCGACGCGACGACAGTTTGCAGGTGTATTTCGTGCCGCGTCCGCAATTGACGCTGCCGGCGCCGGTGACGCCGCCGCCGCAACGCGACCCCACACCGCGCGTTGCGCCGGCCGCGGCCTCATCCGCCCGCACTGCGCCACCACCGACACGCACCCCGCCGCCGCAGCGGCAGGTGGCGGCCGCCAATGCGCCGGCTGGCGAGTCGATGGCGGCCCAGCTCTACACCGGGCAAGGCCGCTTGCGCATGCCGCGTGACGCGCAGGTCGACCCGATGGCGCAGCCCGGTGCAGCGCCGCCGGGCATGACCGACGAACGCGCGCAGGCCAAGGCGCGCAACGTGATGGAACGGGTCAATCCGGTGCAGTACCAGGACACGCGCTTTGCCAAGGACTGGAAGAGCGACGGCACGCTGGGCGATGTGGCGATGCAGGAAATGAATCGCGGCATGAAGAAGTTCAACGACATGCTCAACGGGCCGCAGACGCAGGTGGCCAAGGCGCGGCCACCGCCGGATGTGCGCTTCAACCCCGCGTTGGCCGGCAACCAGGCCGAGATGGGCAGCGAAGCGACCGGCGATGCCTACAAGGCCGCGCCAATCGCGCACGAGACGCCGCCCGACCTCAAGGGCGAAGCCAGCCGCCGTATCCGCGAGGCGCTGGCAGCGCTGGAACAACGCAGCGCGCGCTGCGATGCGTCCAAGCGCAAATCCCTGTTGTCGCCGGTGCGTACGCATCTGGGCGACCTGGAACGCGCCGAACACGCCTTGAACAACGGCGCCGACCCGGTGATGGCCGCGCAGATGCTGCCGCGCCAGGCCGATAGCGCCTACGACCTGGCCCGCCGCGCGCTGTGGTATGCGGACCGCCAGTTGAAGCAGTGCGCGATCGGGTGAGTGGTTCGGTGAGCGCGTTTGCCTGCTTTGCGCTGTAGGTGGCTGACAGCACCTTTAGAACGCTGCTGACAAAACGACTGAATGTCAGGGCGTCGCGGTATCTGGGTGTAGTCAACAGCTCGGCGAGTCGAGTGCGCGGTGCCTTACCGCTTGTGGGACACGCCGTGAACCGGTCCCGCAACCGGCGAGGGCACCGCACCAGACAGTTGGTCGGCGCTCATCTGAAAAGCTGTCTGTCGTGCGGTGTGCATCAGACCTGGAGCCGATGCTTCGATGATCGAACAAGACGTATCCGGCACCGCTCTTGCCATGCACACCGACCATCCCGACTGGTCCTTGCCCGCCTACCGTCGCGGGACCTTACGCGGCATGGATGCCGCGTAAAAGCCTACAAGGATGTACTTGCGGCGTGTCCTGCGATGGTGGGCGGGCAAGGACTCTGCAGCCAAACCGCAGCTCCGCGGCTCTGCAACCGACTCACCCACACCGCTCAATCACCTGGTCGCCGCGCGAAGTGGAAGTGGACGAGTGAGGAAGGTGGTGTGGTCGGAGACAGCCAGGAGCTATGAAAGCTTGCATGCCAAGCGCGCCGCACGAGCGCGTAGCAACCGCACCCTCATCCGGCGCTGCGCGCCACCTTCTCCCGGTGGGAGAAGGGAAGCGTCCCGACAGGAATTGAAGAAGTAAGGCAGTAATTGAAGAAGTAGGCAGTCTTCGTCAGATATCGCAAATAGACCCCCTCCCGCCGGGGCGAGAAGGCACGGCTTTCGCAGCGAGGGCGCGTGTGCCTTGGAGCGCCCGCGCCGCAAGCGCGGTTGGAGGCGCGCAGCGGAAGGTGTGAGGGCACGTCTATGAAACGGCGGATCAGCCGGCAGCCGGACTGTCGCCCGCGCTACATCAGGCGCTGAGTCCGTCCTGCGCCAGACTCTGGCGGTAACGGTCCTTCTCCGCACTCAGCGCGACTTCGGCACGTAGGAACACTTGCCCGATCGGCTCGTCGCCGCGGGTTGCCTGCGCCTGGCCGATCAGCACCGTCAGGCCGTGGGCATGCTGTTGGTGGGCGATATCGCGCAGGCGCTGCAGCTTCTGGTCGGCATCTGCGCCGCGCAGCACGGCGATGAATTCGGCACTGTCGGTCACCCGGTCCACGCTGTCGCCGTCGGCTTGTGCCTGCGCTGCCAGGGCCTGGTCGAGCTGTTGCAAGGCGCGGCCCAGCAGCCGCTCGCTTTGTTTTTCGGCCAGCGCGGCCAGTTCCTGCACTTCCAGGATCACCAGGTAATAGCCGGTGTCGGCGGCCGCCGGGGCGGCAACCGGTGCCACCGGCTGCAGGATCGCTTCGCGCTCGAGCTGCAACTCGCGCTTGCGCTCGTCCAGCAGGCGCATGGTGACGCGTGCCAATGCCTGCAGCCCGGTGCGTTGCATGTCGGTGAGCGTGCGCGGCTCGGTGTCGAGCACGCAGACCGTGCCCAGGGCCACGCCGTCGGAGGTGACCAGCGGCATGCCGGCATAGAAGCGCGCACCGGTCTCGCCGGTGACGACCGAGACGTCCGCAAAGCGGCTGTCCTGGGTGAGGTCGGGCACTTCCATCAGTTGCTCTGGGCTGCGGATGGCGTGATCGCACACCGCCTGGCTGCGGTCGGTCTGCTGCATGCCCAGGCCGAGCTGGGCCTTGAACCATTGGCGGTCACGGTCGACCAGCGACATCAGGGCGATCGGTGTGTCGCACAGCGAGGCCGCCACCTGCACGATGTCTTGGTAGGTGTCCTCGGGCAGGCTGTCGACGATGCGATAGCCGTCCAGGACCTGTTGGCGAGAGGCTTCGTCAGCCGGGGGCATGTGCTTCATCGAATAAGCCGGGCAAGCGCGAACGAGAAAGATGCCACGATACCGGCGCTGCCGATAACGCGGCGTGGATATCGGCCACGCGCCCTGGCGTGACCTCACGGGCGGATCCGGATCCGCATCCATGTCGCACTGCGCAGGCGAGGAAGCAGGAACCGGCGGGCTGAAGCGCCGGGGGCCAGCTTGCCAGCCCGCGTGGGATGCCTGCGTCTTGCGCGCAGGAGCCGGGTACTGAGACGCACACACGCCATTGCGTACCGCGCACCTGGCGACGGCGCGGCTCGCAGGCCGCGCCGTCGGTGTGCGACTGATCAGCCTCAGCGCTTGACCGGCTTGCCGTCCACGTCCAGCACCTGCACCTCACCCAGCTTGAGCGCCCGCACCGGGGCCTCGATCTTCTTCAGGTCGCCCACGATCACCCAGGTCATCGCATTGGGGGCGATGATTTCCTTGATGGCGGCCTGCGCGGCCGGCTGGTCGATCGCTTCCAGGCGCGGCTTGAGCGTCTGCACGTAATCGTCGGGGCGGTCGAACTGCACGATGCCCTCGATCGCACCCAGCACCGCGCCGGTGGTTTCGAAGCTGCCGGGCAGGGCGCGGATGCGCTGGTTCTTGATCTTCTCGATCTCGTCGGAGGTCAGCGGCTTGTCGCCGATGACCGCGCTGGCTTCCTTGAGGATCTCGTTGGCCGACTCGGCGGTCTTGTCGGTCTGCACCGGCGCGGAGAACATGTACGGCCGCTGGCCCTGCGCATCCAGCATGCGGGTGCCGGCGCCGTAGGCCCAGCGCTTGTTCTCGCGCAGGTTCATGTTCAGGCGCGAGGTGAAGGTGCCGCCGAAGGCACCGTTGGCCACGCCGATCGCCAGGTTGTCCGGCGCCTTGGTGGACGGTGCGAGCAGGCCGGCCAGGATCACCGACTGCGGCGCATCCGGCCGGTTGATCAGGTACACGCGCGGCTTGGGCTGCGCGGCGACGTTGACCAGGTTCTTCTTCGGCAGGGGCGTGGCCGGCGCCTTCCAGTCGCCGAAGGCGGCATCGAGCTGCGGGATGATCTGCGCCAGCGTGGTGTCGCCGGCCACCAGGATGCGCAGGTTGTCCGGACGCAGCCACTGGCGGTGGAAGGCCTGCAGGTCCTGGGCATTGAGGCTCTTGATCGCCGCCTCGGTGCCGCTGCCGGTGAGCGGGATGCCGTAGGGGTGGTTCTGGCCGAACAGCAACGGCGGCAGCGCACGCAACGCCAGGCTGTTGGGCTGGGTCTTTTCCTGCGCAATGCCGGCCAGCCATTGGCCGCGGATGCGCTCGATGTCGGCAGCCTTGAAGGCCGGGTTGCGCACGATGTCGGCGAACAATTGCAGCGACGGCTGCAGCTGGTCGTTGAGCGCATCCAGCGAGGCGCTGCAGCTGTCCAGGTCGCAGCCGACCGCGGTGATCGCGCCCAGGCGCTGGCGACGCTGCGCCACTTCCACCGAATCCAGCGCCGCGGTGCTCTCGTTCATCAGCGCGGCGCTGAAGCTGGCGGTACCGAGCTTGTTGCCCTGGTCGGCCGCATAACCGGCATCGAACAGCAGCTCCACCTGGGTGACCGGAATGGTGTGGCGCTCGGCCAGGATCACCTCGATGCCGTTCTTCAACTTGCCGCGCTGCAATTGCGGGAAGCTCAGGTCGGGGAACTGGCTGGTCTGCGGCACGCCCTTGCCGCGGTCCAGTGTGGAGGCGGTGACGTTGTACTTGCCGGCGGCCGGCAGCTTGGGCACCGGCTTGCCGGGTTCGGCGCCACGGGCGACCACCGCCTTGTCTTCGGCGGCGGGGTCGAAGCCCTTGCCGGCCGGCAGCACGGTGAGCAGGTAGTCGCCCTTGCC
Source organism: Xanthomonas euroxanthea (assembly GCF_903989455.1). Lineage (NCBI taxonomy): Bacteria > Pseudomonadati > Pseudomonadota > Gammaproteobacteria > Lysobacterales > Lysobacteraceae > Xanthomonas > Xanthomonas euroxanthea. The sequence continues at coordinate 749,673 of NZ_LR861803.1, forward strand.
GAACCAGGTGGCGGCGGTCTGCTTGACGCTGTCCACGGTGGCGGCCTGGCCGCGCTGCAGATCCTGCTTGTAGGCGCCCGGGTCGCCGCGATAGACCTGGCCCTCGGCCAGGATCACCGCCTTGCCACCGAAGCCGCCGACCTTTTCCAGCCCGCGCACGAAGCCGGCGCGGTAGGCCACCTGCGCGCGCTGCAGTTCGTCGGCGGTCGGGCCCTGGGCGATGAACTTCCTGAGTTCCTCGTCGATGATCGCCTCCACCTTGGCCGGGTCCACGCCGTCCTTCACGTCGGCCTGGATCTGCACCTGGCTGGACAGCGCGAACGGCTGGATCGCCGCGGACACGTCATCGACCAGATTGTCCTGATAGACCAGGCGCTGATACAGCCGCGAGGTCTTGCCGCCGCCGAGCACGGTGGTGGCCAGATCCAGCTGGATCGCCGCATCGCTGCCCAGTTGCGGCGCCACCCAGGTGCGATAGATGCGCGGCTGCGAGACGTGGTCGTGCTGCACGCCACGCTTCTGCGCGGCCAGCGGGGTCACCCACGGCTGCTGGCGTGCCACCGGCTTGCCGGACGGAATGTCGCCGAAGTACTGCAGCGCCTTGGCGCGCGCCTGCGCCACGGTGATGTCGCCGGCCAGCACCAGGGTGGTGTTGGCGGCGCCGTAGTTGTCGTTGAACCACTGTTTGACGTCGGCCAGCGAGGCCGCGTCCAGGTCTTCCATCGAGCCGATGGTGTCGTGCTGGTACGGATGGTTGGCCGGGAACAGGTTGGACAGGATGTTCTGGTCCACGCGGCCGTAGGGGCGGTTCTCGCCCTGGCGCTTCTCGTTCTGCACCACGCCGCGCTGGGTATCGAGTTCTTCCTGGCCGATCGCGCCAAGCAGGTGGCCCATGCGGTCCGATTCCAGCCACAGCGCGGTGTCCAGCGCAGTGGTCGGCACGGTCTCGAAGTAGTTGGTACGGTCGAACCAGGTGGTGCCGTTCATGTCGGTGGTGCCGACCTTTTCCAGCGGCGCAAAGAAGCTGCCCTTGTTGTTTTCCGAGCCGGAGAACATCAGGTGCTCGAACAGGTGCGCAAAGCCGGTCTTGCCGGCCGGCTCGTCACCGGAACCGATGTGGTACCAGATGCTCACCGCCACCACCGGCGCCTTGTGGTCTTCGTGCACCACCACGGTCAGGCCGTTGGGCAGGGTGAAGCGGGTGTAGCCGATCTCGGGGATGGCACTGCTGGCCGCAGGCTTGGACAGGCTGGCCGGGGCGGCCGCGACGGCGGGGGCAACGGGACCGGCAGCGGCGCCGAGCACACCGGCGATCAACAGGGACAGCGGACGCAGCATGTGACACTCCAGGGGCAAGACAATCGGCCGAGGGTAGTGGCTGGCTGGCGGCGTCGCAAATGCTGTCCGGCAGGGGGGGGCATGTGCGGGTGCCGGCAGGGCGGCAGGTGAACGAGGCCGGCTCGGGCGTCGGCCAGGGCGCGGCGGTCGGACCGGGCACCTTCGGGCGTGCCGGAGCGGCCCCCGATCCCAACCCGGGCCTGACGGCAAGGCGCGTGCAGGTGGCCTGGGTCATTCGCTCCCCCGCCGGGCGCGGTCGATTGCGCAGGCACGGCAAGTGCACCGGGCCGAGCAGCGAAGCCTTGCGACATTCAGATGCCAGCGGATCTGCCGGCGCGCACTGCGACCGCGCTGACCAGCCATCAAGCAGGCCCGGCCGCACATGCTCAAGTTGCCCGTCGCTTCGCCGTTACCTGGGGCGACCTACCTTGCCCAGACCTGACCTGCCGACCACGCCATGACCGTCCTGTTGCCGCCCGTGCCCGTTCCCGCCGACGACGCCTTGCGCGTGGAGGCGGTACGTCGGTTGGGGGTGCTGGACACCGAGCCGGAGGCCGAGTTCGACGATATCGCCTGGCTGGCTGCACACATCACCGGCGCCCCGATGGCGCTGGTGTCGCTGCTGGACGCCGACCGCCAGTGGTTCAAGGCACGTTGCGGCACCGATCTGGAAGGCACCCCGCGCGCCATGTCGTTCTGTTCCTATACGGTGATGGGGACCGAGCTGCTGGAAGTGCCCGATGCCGTGGCCGATGCGCGTTTTGCGCGCAACCCGCTGGTCACCGCCGCGCCAGGGGTACGTTCGTATGTGGGCGTTCCGCTGATCGGCCGCGAGGGCTATGCCTACGGCACCCTGTGTACGCTCAGCACCCAGTCGCGCCTGCTCGACGAGAGCCAGAAGCAAGGCCTGATCCGTCTGGCGCGCCAGGCGGTCAGCCAACTGGAGGCGCGCCGCGACCGGCTGGCCGCGCAAGCGCAGCGGCAGACCCTGAGCCGCCTGCTGGAAGCCATGCCCGATGGCGTGGTGTCCTGCGACAGCGACGGGCTGCTGCATGAGTTCAACCACGCCGCGCGGCAATGGCACGGCACCGATCCGCGCCTGTTGCCGCCATCGCAATGGGCGCAGCACTTCGACCTCTACACTGCCGACGGCAGTGCGCTGCTGCCCACCGAGGCCATTCCGCTGGTGCGCGCCTGGGCCGGCGAGCACGTGCGCAATGCCGAGATGGTGATCCGCTCCACCGGCCAGCCGGCACGCAGCGTGCTGTGCAATGCCGATCCGGTGGTCAGCGACCAGGGCGTCGCCCTGGGTGCCGTGTGCGTGATGCATGACATCACCCAACTGCGCGATGCCTCGGCTGCGTTGGCGGGCGAGCGCGCACGCCTGCAGTCGCTGGTGGACGCTTCGCAGGATGTGGCGATCATCGCGTTCGATCCGAACGGGCGCATCGAATTGTTCAATCCCGGTGCCGAGCGCCTGCTGGGCTACGCGGCGGACGAGGTGGTGGGCAGCTGCCCGGCGCAGTTCCATCTGCCGGCCGAGCTGGAGCGGCACATGGCCACGCTGGCGTTGTCGCCGCCGTCCTACCTCAAGCTGGCCGCCGCCGCCGCGGGCGATCAGCTGGAAGAAGAAATCTGGACCCTGGTGCGAAAAGACGGCGGACTGCGGCGCGTGCGGCTGTGCTTCAACATCATCCACGACGCACAGCAGGGGGTGTCCGGCTACCTGGCCATGGCCATCGACGTCACCGCCGAGCTGCAGGCGCAGGCCGCCGCGCAGCTGGCGGCGGAACACTTCAGGGGGGCGTTCGAAACCGCCCCGCAGGGCATGGCGATCGTCTCGCTGGACGGCGCCTGGCGCGACGTCAACCCGTCGCTGTGCAGCATCCTGGGATATCCGCGCGAGCAGTTGTTGCGCACCACCTTCCAGACCATCACGCATCCGGACGACCTGGATATGGACCTGCGCCTGGTGGAAGAGCTGATCGACGGCAAACGCGACAACTACAGCCTGGCCAAGCGCTACATCAGCCAGCAGGGCGCGCTGATCTGGGCGCAACTGTCGGTGTCGCTGGTGCGCGACAGCAGCGGCGCGCCGGTGCATTTCGTCTCGCAGATCCAGGACGTGACCGAACGCCATGTCGCCGCCGAACGCCTGGCCGAAAGCGAAGCGCGGCTGCGTGCGATCAGCGATGCCACGCCCACCCTGGTGGGGCACTACGATGCCGCCCAGCGCTGCCTGTTCGCCAACCAGGCGCACCGCGACTGGCTCGGCGTGGAGCCGGCCAGCCTGGTCGGCTCCACGATCACCCAGGTGCTGGGCGAGGACCTCGGTGCGGACGCGCGCGCTGCGCTGGCGCAGGTGAGCGCCGGGCAACGGGCCAGCTTCGAACACGTCCTGCGTGGCGGCGCGACACCGCGCGATGTGGAAATCACCCTGGTGCCGGAAATGCAGGGCACGGCGACGCAGGCACAGGGATTCTTCCTGATGGCGCACGATGTCACTGCGCACAAGTCCCTGCACCGGCTGATGCACGAACGCGCCACCCGCGATGCCTTGACCGGCTTGCCGAATCGCCACGCCTGGTCCGAGGCGCTGCAGGTCGCGGTGACCCAGGCGCAACAGCAGCAGTGCGCGGTCGCGGTGATGTTCCTGGACCTGGACGGCTTCAAACGCATCAACGATGTCCATGGCCACCGTGCCGGCGACGCGGTGCTGGTCGCCTTCGGCCGCTGCCTGCAGCAGGCCGCAGGCAGCCGCTATCTGGTGGCACGCCTGGCCGGCGACGAGTTCGTGGTGTTGCTGGACGACCTGCAGGATCCGCAGACCGAATGCGCCGCAATGGCAGAACGGATTCGCGCCGCGGCCGCAGCGGGCGCCGTGTTCGGGGAGCAGCATCTGCCGATCCACCCAAGCATCGGCGTCGCCTGGCAACGCGGCCAACACGCCGACGCTGCCAGCCTGATGCATGCGGCAGACGAAGCGATGTACGCCGCCAAACGCGCCCGCTGCGGCAACGCCACCACCCCCACCGGACGCGACGCCTCGCGCTGACGCAATGCATCCAGCACCACTCCCTTCTCCCCGGGAGAAGGCGCCCGCAGGGCGGATGAGGGCACGGTCGACCCGCAAAGCTGCATCAACCAGGAACATACCCTTCCCCCTCCGGGAGACAGTGCCCGCAGGGCGGATGAGGACACGGCCGACCCGCAAAGCTGCATCAACCAGGAACATACCCTTCCCCCTCCGGGAGACAGTGCCCGCAGGGCGGATGAGGACACGGCCGACCCGCAAAGCTGCATCAACCAGGAACACACCCTTCTCCCTCCGGCAGAAGGTGCCCGAAGGGCGGATGAGGGCACGGCCGACTCGCAAAGCTGCATCAACCACGAACACTCCCTTCTCCCTCCGGGAGAAGGTGCCCGAAGGGCGGATGAGGGCATGCCCTGCCCATAAAGTCGCGTCAGTCAGAAGTGCGCACTGCACGGATCGATGTGGCGCTGGCAATGCAATCGCATCGATCGATGGTCACTGTCCGCGGCGTTGAAGCTCTAGATCCCTGTCGTGTTTAGAGGCGATAACCGTATGGAAGCGTCGATTGCACAGCGGCTGATCTGCGGCCTGGCTGCAGGTCCCTTGCCCGCCCACCATCGCGGGGACACGCTGCAAGTACGTCCATGTCAGCTCCTAGGCGGCGCCCACGCCGCGTAAGTTCCCGCGACGGCGGTGAGACAAGGAACCGTCAGAAGGGTCGGTGCGCATGGTTACGAGCAGGACAGGGGCGTGCGTTGTCCGGATCACCGCGCCCCCGATCCGCCGCCCCCGATCCGCTGCTCCCAGGCAGGCGCACCAGTGGCGTGCCTGCCGTTTCTTCCCGCCGCGCAAAAACGCGGGCGATCACCCCATCGATCAAGCCGCCTGCACGACCGAGCGCCGTTGCGGCAGCGCAGCCTGCTGCGGCACCAGGCGGAACACTGCCACGGCGCGCGTCAGATCCGCCGCCTGATCTTCCATGCTGCGTGCAGCGGCGGTGGCTTCTTCCACCAGCGCCGCGTTCTGCTGGGTCATTTCATCCAGCTGCATCACCGTGGTGCTGACCTGCTCGATGCCGGCGCTTTGCTCGGTGCTGGCGGCGGTGATCTCGGCCATGATGTCGGTCACCCGCTTCACCGAGCTGACCACCTCGGTCATCGTGCTGCCGGCCTGCTGCACCAGGTCCGAGCCCTGCGCCACTTTTTCCACCGAATCGGAGATCAGCTGCTTGATCTCCTTGGCGGCGCCGGCCGAACGCTGCGCCAGTGCGCGCACTTCGGTGGCCACCACCGCAAATCCGCGGCCCTGCTCACCGGCGCGTGCCGCTTCCACCGCCGCGTTCAGGGCCAGGATATTGGTCTGGAACGCGATGCCGTCGATCACCCCGATGATGTCGGAGATGCGCGCCGACGATTGCGTGATCGCCTGCATGGTGGTGACCACTTCCTGCACCACGCGCCCACCGCTCTCGGCCACCTCGCCGGTGCCCTTGACCAGCTGATTGGCCTGGCGCGCGTTGTCGGCGTTCTGGCGCACGGTGGAGGTGAGTTCTTCCATCGACGCGGCGGTTTCTTCCAGGTTCGCGGCCTGATGCTCGGTACGCGTGGACAGGTCGGCATTGCCGCTGGCGATCTCGCCGGCGGCGGTGTTGATCATCTCGGCCGAGTGCTGGATGCCCTGCACGATGGTGGTCAGCTGGATCGCGGTGCGGTTGGCCGCATTGGCCAGGCGGCCGAATGCGCCCTCGTAATGCGATTCCACCCGCTGCGACAGGTCGCCATCGGCAATCGCGGCCATGATGCGGCCGACATCGTCCAGGCCTGCATCGGCCTGCTGCATCAGCCGGTTCAAGGCCTGCACCATCTCGGCGAACGCGAACTGGTAGCGTGCCTGCTCGCCGCGTGCGGAGAAGTCGCCGCGCGCGGCCGCATCGGCCAGGCGTGCGATGTCGCTGTTGATCGCCGACAGATTGCCCTTCACCGTATCCAGCGCCTCATGCAGCGCCGCGCGCTGGCCGGGCAGGCGGCGCATGTCGCGGCGCAGATCGCCACGGCCATACTCGCCCATCAGGTCCATCGCCTCGTTGATGGCATCCAGATGCTCGAATACCACCGTGTTCACGCCGTGCGCCAGGGTGCCGTAATCGCCGGGGAAATCCTCCGGAATGCGGTGCGCGATGTTCTCGCCCTGCTGCAGCCGGATCATGGTCTGCATCTCGCCGTTGAAGCGCTGCAACTGGGTCTGCATCTGCTGCATGCTGTGCATCAGCTGGCCGGTTTCGTCGCGCGACTCGACCCGGATATCGTTATCGAAGCGGCCCGAGGCAATCGCCTCTGCAGTGCGCGATGCTGCACGTAGCGGTGCCGCCATCGCCGAGGCGATCAACCAGCACAGGCCGATCACCATGGCCACCAGGGCGCCGCCGATCAAGGTCAGGGTGCGGGTGAAACCCCAGGCCTGCACCTGGATGTCCTCGGCGTACACGCCCATCACCAGCACCCAGTTCCAGGCCGGAAAGGTCTTGGCATAGCTGATCTTGGGCAGCTGTTCCTGCTTGCCGGGCTTGGGCGCATCGTAGTAACTGAAGCCGTCGCCGCGCTCGATCGCGGTCTTGATGTCACGATAGACGTACTGCCCGGCATCGCTCTTGTAGTCGCTCATGTCGGTGCCGACGGCGCGCTTGGGATGCATCAGGATGCGCATCTGCGGGTCGACGATGAAGAAGTAGTCCACGCCGTCGTTGGTACGCATGTCCGCCAGCGTGGTGCGCGCAGCTTCCTTGGCCTGTTCGACCGTCAGTTCGCCGGCCTTGGCCTTGTCGGCATAGTGCTGCATCACGGTCAGGCCCATCTCCACCTCGGTCTTGACGCTGAGCTTGCGCGCCTCGATCAGGTCCAGATACTGCAGGCGTGCCGCGGCCACTGCCAGCAGGATCACGCCCACCGTCAACAAGCTGCACAGCAGGACGAACTTGCGGGTGAGCGGGAGATTGGCAACGTGACGACGCAGCAGGGACACGACAGGCATGGCAACGAGATCCAGAACGCGCACACGGCGCTATGTCATGGATAGCGGCTGATTCACATGCGGGTTGAATGCTAATTGCGGCAGCGTTCGCTTGCGACAGCTGCAATGTAGGAGCGCCCCCGGGCGCGATGGGGCGTTATCGATAACGCCCCATCGCGCCCGGGGGCGCTCCTACAAGGTCATGGGCATCGATCCAGCGATCGATGGATGACGCGATATTGGTGACTTGCAGACTGTCGGCAGCGTGCAAGCGACGGCGGGCACGCACTGCGTGCCCGCCGCAGTGCATCAGCCTGCCGCGCAGAAGCCGAACTCGGCCGTCGCACCGGCCGCCAGGGTGCGGTTGAAGTCCACGCCGCTGGCCTTGAGCGTGCTGCCGCTCTGCGACCAGGTGACGTTCCAGGCATTGTTGACGGTGCCGGTGACCGGCAGCGAGATCGCCCAGGTGCCGCTGGCGGTGCCGGTATTGGTGACCTGCACGCGATTGCAGTAGCCGCCGTTCCACTGGCTGTCCACGCTCACCTTGGTGCTGAAGCTGCCGCTGGGTGTCGGCGTCGGCGTCGGTGTTGGCGTGGGAGTCGGAGTGGGAGTAGGCGTCGGCGTGGTGCTGCTCACCGTGCCCCACAGCGTCCGCAGCAGCGCCATCTTGTCATCGCGCACGCTGGTCCAGTCGTCGCGCAGGATACCGCCAGTGTCGCCACTGTTGGGATTCCACGACCAGTAGAAGCCCTCGTTGATGCCCTTGCTGCGCAGGTACTGCACCAGCGCGTCCTGCCAGACCTTGTCGCGTGCGTCGCCTTCGCCGTACTTGCCGCCGAATTCGCCCAGCAGCAGCGCATACGTGCCGGCGAACTGGCCAAAGTGACGGTCCCAGATCGCCGGCATGTTGTTGGGGAAGTTGCTGTCGTTGAAGTACGCCTGCGCGTACACGTCCGGCCCGTACACATGCGGTGCCAGCAGCAGCCGGTTGGCCGGAATGTTCAGCGGGGTGCAGGCCAGCGGCTGCAGGTTGCCGCCCCAGAAGATGCCGCCATTGGTCGAGCAGACCGGATTGTCGGTGATGCCTTCCACCGCGATGATCCACTTCGGCGCCACCGCCAGTACTGCGGCCGAGCCGCGCTCGGCGGCCTTGTTCCAGTCGGTGGCCGCGTTGCCGGTGCCCCAGGTGGCGGCACCGTGCGGTTCGTTCTTCAGGTCCAGGCCGATCACGCTGGGCACGTTCTTGTAGCGGTTGGCGACAAAGCGCAGATCGTCCAGCCACTGCGCTTCGGAATACGAGCCGGTGTACCAGAGCTCGGAGATGGCAGCGCAATCGGGAGTGTGGTGATCCAGCAGCACATACATGCCGCGCGCGTTGAATTCGTTGATCACCTTGTCCAGGATCTGCAGCGAGCTCAGGCCCTGCAGATCGGCATTGAGGCTGTAATCGATGCTGGTCGGCATCGTGCTGCTGCGCAGGGTGGCCGGGCAGAACGGCAGACGCACGGCGTTGAAGCCCAGGCCCTGCATCTGGTTGATCATGTCCTTCCAGTTGCGTGCCCATAGACCGTGCATGACATGGTTGCCGGTCTCGAAGCCGAACACGTTGACGCCCTTGAGCTGGACCACCTTGCCGCTGTCGTCGACAATCTTGTTGTTGCTGATGGAGTAGCTGAAGGCCGGTGCGGCGGCGAGCGCCAGCGCGGTGGCCAGTGCGAGCGTACTGGCAGTCCTGAAAATGGACATGGTGATCTCCCTAGCGAACCCGGCTCGACACCCGAACCCGGTGAGGGGGGCATCTTGGTCCGCGGCCGCATCGTTTGGCGTGATCCGGACCACAGAAAAGCGCATTGCCGCACTGGTCACACGCCGGCTGCGGGCCGGGTCGCTTTCGCGCACACTATCGCCGCTGTCGCCTGTCCGCAGGCTGTCCTTTCTGTCCCCGGAGTGTCTTCCAATGTCCTTTCTGCGTGCCGAACTGGCGCAATGGCGCGCCTCGCCTGCGCGCGAACTGATGGCCGGTGCGGTCGCTACCTTTGCGCTGATTCCCGAAGTGATCGCCTTTGCGTTCGTGGCCGGCGTCGACCCGCAAGTGGGGCTGTTCGCGTCGTTCGTGATCGGGATTGTCATCGCGTTCTTCGGCGGCCGCCCGGCGATGATTTCCGCTGCGGCCGGGTCGGTGGCCCTGGTGGCCGCACCGCTGGTGGCCGCGCACGGCTTGCCCTATCTGCTGGCGGCCGGGCTACTGGCCGGTGCGGTGCAGATCCTGTTCGGCCTGTTGCGGCTGGGCGTGCTGATGCGCTTTGTCAGCAGCTCGGTGCGCACCGGCTTCGTCAATGCGTTGGCGGTGCTGATCTTTGCAGCGCAGCTGCCGCATCTGCAGCACGCCAACCTGGCCACCTGGGGCATGTTGGCGTTGGGCCTGCTCATCATCTACGGCCTGCCACGGCTGCCGCTGCCGGGCGTGTCGGCGATTCCGTCGCCGTTGCTGTGCATCCTGGTGCTGACGCTGCTGGGCTCGGCCCTGCATCTGCCGCTGGAGACGGTGGCCGACCTGGGCAAGCTGCCCGACGCGCTGCCATTCCTGCAATGGCCGGCGGTGCCGCTGACGCTGGAGACCTTGCGCATCATCGCCTTGCCGGCGCTGGCCATCGCGATGGTGGGGCTGCTCGAATCGCTGATGACCGCACGCGTGGTGGACGAACTCACCGACACTCCGAGCAACAAGAACCGCGAGTGCACCGGGCTGGGCCTGGCCAACACCGCTGCCAGTCTGTTCGGCGGCATCGCCGGCTGCGGCATGATCGGGCAGACCGTGGGCAACGTGAAGTACGGCGGGCGCGGCCGTCTTTCGACCCTGTTCGCCGGCGTGTTCCTGCTGATCCTGATGGTGCTGCTCAAGCCGTGGGTCTCGCAGGTGCCGGTGATCGCCTTGGTGGCGATCATGGTGATGGTCTCGGCCGAGACCTTCGACTGGCGTTCGCTGCGCACCGTGGTCACCCATCCGCGTACCTCCAGCGTGGTGATGCTGGCCACCGTGGCGGTGACCCTGGCCACCCGCAACCTGGCCGCCGGCGTGGCGGTGGGCGTGGTGCTGAGCGGTGTGTTCTTCACCTTCAAGGTGGCCGGGCTGCTGCAGATCACGCACAGCGACGGCGACGATGGCGTGCGCACCTACCACGTGCGCGGGCAGGTGTTCTTCGCCTCGGCCGACGTGTTCATCGACGCCTTCGACGCGCGCCAGGTGCCCGGTCGTGCGGTGGTGATCGATGTCAGCCGCGCGCATTTCTGGGACATCACCGCGGTGGCGGCGCTGGACAAGGTGGTGCAGCGGCTGCGCCACCATGGGCTGGAGGTCCAGGTCAAAGGCCTGAATGCCGGCAGCCGGCGGCTGATGCAGGCGCACGCGCTGGGCGACGATGCGCTGGAGTCCGCATTGCCCTGAGCGGCGCAGGGATGCAGGCCTGTCGCGCGCCTGCACATCCGTGTACGCCGGCTGGCCGTGCGCGGCGGCGGCCGGCGGACAGACTCAAGTTCGCGCGCGCAGCGCCGATGAACCGGCATCGAGATTGCCGGTAACCCGTCGTGATGCCAGTGCGTTCCAGCCCGAGAGGTGTGCCCGCGTGCCGTGACCGGCGCTGCGGGCCTGCGTCCGCCCGCGGGATGGTGCGGCAATGACCACGGCACCGTTGCTGGAGCGCATGGTGGACCTGACCGCCATCCGCGACGCCGATCTGCTCGATCTGAGCCTGTTGCGCACCATGCGCGAGGTCTGCGCGTCCGAGGAGCTGTCGTTGCTGCGCATCGCCCCGGATGGCCGCACCATGGCCGAGACGCGGCTGCGCGAGGATGGCCGGCTGTCGCTGACGGTGGCCGACATCCACGACGCGCACCTGCGCACGCAGCTGGCCGACCTGCACGGGCCGGGCGATGTGGTGCAGTTGCAGCAGGACGGCCGCGCGTTGCTGGTGTATCCGATGATGGAAGCACGCGGGATCCGCACCTGCCTGCGCGTGGGCGGCACGCGCGCACCCGGCGCCGCCGAGCAGGTGATGCTGCAGGGTTTTGCACGTTTCTTCCAGAATTACCGCAGCCTGCTCGACGATGCCCAGCGCGATGCGTTGACCGGCCTGCGCAATCGCAAGACCTTCGACGATGTGATCCTGCGCCTGTTCTCCGGTGGCGCGGATGCAGCGGCCAGCGAAGGCGTGTGGCTGGGGATCGTGGACATCGACCACTTCAAGCGCGTCAACGACGGCTTCGGCCATCTGTATGGCGACGAGGTGCTGCTGCTGGTGGCCCAGTTGATGCAGCGCTGCTTCCGTCAGGACGACCTGCTGTTCCGCTTCGGTGGCGAAGAGTTCGTGATCGTGTTGCGCGGAGTGGATCGCGACACGGCGGTGGCGTTGTTCGAGCGCTTCCGTGTGGCGGTGGCCGAGCATGTATTTCCGCAGGTCGGCAAGGTCACGCTCAGCGCCGGCATCGTCGAGCTGACCGACGGCCGGCTGATCAGCCAGTTGCTCGACGAGGCCGACAAGGCGCTGTACTGGGCAAAGCAGCATGGCCGCAACCGCGCCGAGGTCTACGCCGAACTGGTGGCCAGCGGGCAGATGCGCCAGGTTGCCCAGCAGGTCGGCAGCGTCGACCTGTTCTGAGACGCATCGGCGCTCGCCAGCGGTAGCGCTGCAGTGTCGGCCGTCGCGGCATGCGGCGGCTGGACGCCACCCGGCGCCATGACGCGCCCGCACAGCGCAGGCCGCGCGTCGGTGGCAGCGTCGTCGCATGGCATCGCCACCTGGCCATGTCGATCAGTGCTGCGTCGCTGCCACTCTGCACGTCGCCGCGCGCATCGGTTGCCGCCGTGCACACCCGATCGAACGCCGCAGTGGCTACACTCCAGGGCTGTTCGGACACTACCTGGGTGCTGCAGTGAAGCGAGTTGTTACCAAACGCGTTGCAATGGGAATGTTGGCGATGGCGGTCTCGACCGCACTGATGGCGGCCACGCCGACCTTCGATGGCGCGCGCATCTCGCGCGACGTCAAGGAGCTGGCCTCCGATGCCTACGAAGGCCGCGGCCCGGCCACTGCCGGCGAAGAAAAGACCATCGCCTACCTGAGCAAGCAGTTCGCCGCTGCCGGCCTGCAACCGGGCGGCGATCTGCGCGACGGCAAGCGCGCCTGGACCCAGGCGGTGCCGCTGCGCCGCGCCGATATCGTCGGCACCCCGACCATCGCCCTGCAGCATGCCGGCAAGCCGCAGGCGCTGACCCAGGGCAAGCAGATCGCCATCCGCGCCGCGCTGGACGGCTCGTCCAAGGTCGACATCGCCAACGCACCGCTGGTGTTCGTCGGCTACGGCGTCAAGGCGCCGGAGCGCGACTGGGACGACTTCAAGGGCGTGGACCTGAAAGGCAAGATCGCGGTGGTGCTGATCAACGACCCGGACTTCGAAACCGGCAAGGGCGCCTTCGACGGCGCCGGCATGACCTACTACGGCCGCTGGACCTACAAATACGAAGAAGGCGCACGCCAGGGCGCGCTCGGCGTGCTGGTGGTGCACGAAACCGCGCCCGCCTCCTACGGCTGGGACACGGTGGCCAGCTCCAACACCAACACCATGTTCGATGTGGTGCGCGACAACCCGCGCACCGCGCATCCCACCCTGGAAGGCTGGATCCAGCGCGACCTGGCCGCCGACCTGTTCAAGCAGGCCGGGCTGGATTTCGATGCCTTGAAGAAGCAGGCGCAGACGCGCGGCTTCAAGCCGGTCGAACTCAAGGGCCAGGGGTTGAGCGCCAGCTACCAGGTCAAATCCGATGTGATCACCTCGCACAACGTGGTGGCGCGGCTGGATGGCAGCACGCATCCGGATGAAACGCTGATCTACAGCGCGCATTGGGACCACATCGGCGTGGGCAAGCCGGACGCACGCGGCGACACCATCTTCAACGGCGCGCTGGACAACGCCAGCGGCACGGCCGCACTGCTGGAACTGGCGCGCGGCTTTGCCGCCGGCCCCAAGCCGCAGCGCTCGGTGGTGTTCCTGGCCGTCACCGCCGAAGAAAAGGGCTTGCTGGGCTCGGAGTTCTACGCCTCCAAGCCGCTGTACCCGCTGGACACCACGGTGGCGGTGATCAACATGGACGGTATGAGCCCGTTCGTGCCGTCGCGCGATTTCGGCATCTACGGCACCGCAAAACTCCAGTTGCTCGATCAGCTCAAGACCGTCGCCGGCCAGTGGAAGCTGCGCTACACGCCCGATCCCAAGCCGCAGGCGGGGTACTTCTTCCGCTCGGATCATTTCTCCTTCGCCAAGCGGGGCGTGCCGGCGCTGTCGTATGCGGCCGGGCAGGATTGGGAAGTGGGCGGCGTGGCCGCAGGCAAGGCCGCCTCCGACGACTACACCGCCAAGCGCTATCACCAGCAGGGCGATGAGTGGAAGCCGGACTGGACCTTCGCCGGTGCCGCGCGTGACCTGGGCGTGCTGTACGCGCTGGGCCAGCAGCTGGCCGATTCGCGCCAGTGGCCGAACTGGAGCAACGATTCGGAATTCCGCGCCACCCGCGATGCCAGCGAGGCGGCGCGCAAGTAGGACGGCTGACGCGGCGACGGCGCTTCCATCAGCGGCGTCGCTGTTGCCCGATGCGGCATGTGCCCCGTGTGCATGTCGCCATCCGGCTCAAGCCACGTGCCTGGTGCTCGGGAGGTCTTGTCAGTTGCTTCAAGGCGGTGAGCCTGCGGTTGTCCAGGCAGGCTCGGTGCCACGCATGCGTCGTTTGCAGAGCGGTTGATGAGAGGCCCGGCTCTCAAGCCAATGCCAGCGCATCGGCGTGCGGTGAGGGCGCCAGAGCGGCAGAGCCGCGGGTTGGCTGCAGGGCCCTTGCCCGCCCACCATCGCAGGACACGCCGCAAGTACGTCCGTGTAGGCTCTGGCGCGGCATCCATGCCGCTCAAGGTCCTGCGACGGTGGGCGGGCAAGGACCAGTCGAGATGGCGGTGTGCGTGGTGCAAGCAGGGCATGGCGTGCGTTGTTCGAATCACGTTGCGTCCGATCAGTTCCTCGCGCAAGCCGAGCGGCAGACAGGCCTCCAACACGCAACCTGCAAACGTCTCGTCTGCTCCCCGCAAGCCGGGCAACACGCTTTCAAGAAAACAGCCGACCAACTGCCTGGTGCGGTGTCCTCGCCGTTCGCGGGACCGTGTGGCGGCATGGAGGCCGCCACCGAGCCCCCAGGGAGGGGTTCACGGCGTGTCCCGCGAGCGGTGAGGGCGCCGCGCCCTCGACCCGCCAGGCGTTTGACCTGGCCTTCTGACTGCATCTAGACGCGGCACCGACGCGAGAATCCCGGTTGTCTTGAAGCGGTTACAGAGTGCGGAACGCACCGCCCGTGGCCAGAACAAGGTCGGCGCGGGCCTATAGCGCTGATTTCGAGACCCCCCTGACGCGCGCCTGCCGTCGCAATCCGGTCAACGTCATCGCCGCGATCGCCAGCGCCGGCAGGCTGTCGCTACAACCGATTGCGCCTCCTGGCACATCTATTGCATTTGTCTGACACGACAGCGTGGTTTGACGCCCGTGACGGCACGCGTGCCAGACTGCAATCTGTTGGGGTAGCGTTCGGTCGCTGCGGCGTAGTCTGCCGCGCGGTCCTCGTCAGGTGGGGCGAAGACTGCAGCGCGGCCTTCGTTTCCTTTAACGGTCGATTCTTTAAGATGAGCCGCGGCGTCATCGTCGCAGCCAGGAGAGCTTGTGCATCGGAGTGGTCTTAGAGCTGCTAATTCTGCGACGTGGTCGCGCACCGCCGGGCCTGCCCGGACCAGGGTGCATGCGACGGCGGCGCCACGCGTAGCGGGTAGGGATCTTCCGCTTCAGCCCACACTGCCGCGATCGTGCGGCGGGCAGCCTTGATGGACGGCACAGTGACTCTTTCCCCCGCACCAACCGATCTTCCCCCCGTTTCCGCCCTCGACGCCGGTCAGCCCACGCTGCCACCGGAAGCGCCGCTGGCCATGCCCGAGCAATCCCTGCGCGAAGGTCGCCTGCAGGTGCCGCATCAGCGCACCGCGCCAGTCGGCATCGGCCTGCGGCGTTTCTATCTGATTGGCGGCACCGTCGCCACCACTGCGGTGGCGGTCTGGGTGATGCTGAGCGTGCTGTGGCCCGATGGCCTGAGCGTGCTGGAAGGCTGCCTGCTCGGCCTGTTCGTGCTGCTGTTTGCCTGGATCGCGATGTCCTTCGCCAGCGCGGTGGCCGGCTTCGTCACCGTGGTGGCGCGCGCCGGACGCAAGCTCGGCATCGACCCGGACGCTCCGCTGCCGACCCTGCACACGCGCACCGCGTTGCTGATGCCGACCTATAACGAAGACCCGCGCCGGCTGCTCGCCGGCCTGCAGGCGATCTACGAATCGGTGGCCGAGACCGGCCAGCTGGAGCATTTCGACTTCTTCGTGCTCAGCGACACCACCCGCGAACACATCGGCGCTGCCGAGGAACTGGTCTACAACGAGCTGTGCGATCGCGTCGGCGGACACGGGCGCATCTTCTACCGCCGCCGCGCCGACAATGCCGCGCGCAAGGCCGGCAATGTCGCCGACTGGGTGCGCCGTTTCGGCGGCAACTACCCGCAGATGCTGATCCTGGACGCGGACAGCGTGATGACCGGCGACACCATCGTGCGGCTGGTCGCCGGCATGGAAAACAATCCGGACGTGGGCCTGATCCAGACCCTGCCGGCGGTGGTCAACGGGCAGACCCTGTTCGCCCGCATGCAGCAGTTCGGCGGGCGCGTGTACGGGCCGATCATCGCCTTCGGCGTGGCCTGGTGGCACGGTGCCGAGAGCAATTACTGGGGCCACAACGCCATCATCCGCACCCAGGCCTTTGCCGACCATGCCGGGCTGCCGTCGCTGCGCGGGCGCAAGCCGTTCGGCGGCCATGTGCTCAGCCACGATTTCGTCGAGGCGGCGCTGATGCGGCGCGGCGGCTGGGCCATGCACATGGTGCCCTACCTGCAGGGCAGCTACGAAGAAGGCCCGCCCACGCTGACCGACCTGTTGATCCGCGACCGCCGCTGGTGCCAGGGCAACCTGCAGCATGCCAAGGTGGTCGGCGCCAAGGGCCTGCACTGGATCAGCCGCATGCACATGCTGATCGGCATCGGGCATTACTTCACCGCGCCGATGTGGGGCCTGCTGATGCTGATCGGCATCGGCATTCCGCTGGCTGGTGGCGGCATCGATCTGGCCGGCGACCTGCCGTTCTCGCCCGCCCGCTACTGGCATGGCAGCAGTCAGGGCAATGCGATCTGGATCTTTGTCTGCACCATGTTCGTGCTGCTGGCGCCCAAGTTGCTCGGCTACATCGCGTTGCTGCTCAACCCGCGCGAGCTGCGTGCCTGCGGCGGCGCGATCCGCGCGCTGCTGAGCATCCTGCTGGAAACCGTGCTGGCGGCCCTGATGGCGCCGGTGGTGATGTACCTGCAGTCGCGCGGCGTGTTCGAAGTGCTGGCCGGCAAGGATTCGGGGTGGGACGCGCAGGTGCGCGACGACGGCAAGCTGTCGTGGCCGGCGCTGTTGCGCAGTTACGGCGGGCTGACCGTGTTCGGCCTGTTCATGGGGGCGGTGGCCTATACGGTGTCGCCGTCGCTGGCGGCCTGGATGGCGCCGGTGATCGTGGGCATGGCGGTATCGATCCCGGTGGTGGCGTTGACCTCGCTGCGTCGCACCGGCCTGGGTCTGCGCCGCGCCGGCATCTTCTGCATTCCCGAAGAGCTCGATCCGCCCAAGGTGCTGGTGCGAGCGGCCGAGCTGCGCCGCGCCGCCGCGCTGGAGCCGTCGCTGATCTGAGCGCCTGCCGGGCGCATGGCGGTATGGCCATGCGCAGCGTGAGCTACCCGCCTGTCCTGCCAGGCAGGCCGCGACAGTGGCGACCCGGGGTCACGCGCATGTCGCTTGGCCGCTCCGTGAGCGGCCCGGCCGATGGCGCAAGGCATAATGCCCAGCCCGCAAGCGGAGCTGGATGATGCTGGAAGTGATCGAACGCGAGACCGGACCGAACCCGCAATGGACCGTGCTGTGGCTGCACGGCCTGGGCGCCGATGGCAGTGACTTCGCCCCGATGGTGCCGGAGCTGGTGCGCCCGCAGTGGCCGGCGCTGCGTTTCGTGTTTCCGCATGCGCCGGTCCGCCCGATCACCATCAACAATGGCGTGCGCATGCGCGGCTGGTACGACATCGTCGGCATGGATTTCGCCACGCGCGCCGACAAGGCCGGCATCGCCGAATCGGTGGCCCAGGTCGAGGCGTTGATCGCCCATGAGCAATCCCGCGGCATCGCTCCCGAGCGCCTGTTGCTGGCCGGGTTCTCGCAAGGCGGCGCGGTGACCCTGGCGGTCGGGCTGCAGCGCCGCGTGCCGCTGGCCGGGTTGATCGCCCTGTCCACCTACCTGCCAGACCCGGCGGCGGCCGCCAGCCAGCTGCAGCCGGCTGCCGCCCGCCAACCGGTGTTCATGGCCCACGGCACGGCCGATCCGGTGGTGCCGTTCGGTGCCGGCCAGGCCAGCATGCAGACCCTGCGCACGCTCGGGTTCGAACTGGACTGGCACACCTACCCGATGGGCCACCAGGTCTGCCTGGAAGAGATCGAGGCCTTGCGCAACTGGATGCAGGCGCGCTTCACCGCCGCCTGAGGTCATGGCCCAGCACGCGCCCCAGATCGCCTGGATGCCGGACCTGTGCCGGCTGCCACGGTTGGGCGCCATGCTGGGCCTGGCCGAACTGGTGGTGCTGGTGGTGACCCTGGTGCCCGACGCCGGTGCGGCGCGCACTATCACCGTGTCGCGCTTTGTCTCGGCCAGCGGCCTGGCGCTGTGGCTGGCGCTGGCGGTCAGCGTGCTGCTGTGCGTGCTGCGGCCGTCGTTGTCGCGGCTACCGCCACGCGTGGGCGCGCTGGCCGCGCTGTCGATCGCCGCGGTGGTGGCCATGCTCGGTGCCGGCATCGTGCATGCCCTGTATGCGGCGCTCGACCAGGCCCCGCTTGGCCCCCTGGTCGGCTTCTGGCGCTTCACCCTGGGCAGCGCGGCGACCGTGGTGCTGATCACCGCGCTGGCGCTGCGCTACTTCTACGTCAGCGACCGTTGGGAAGCACAGGTGCAGGCCAATGCGCGTGCCCAGGCCGATGCCTTGCAGGCGCGCATCCGCCCGCATTTCCTGTTCAACAGCATGAATCTCATCGCCAGCCTGTTGCGCCGCGACCCGGTGGTGGCCGAGCAGGCGGTGCTGGATCTGTCGGACCTGTTCCGTGCCGCGCTCGGTGCCGGCGAAGGCGTGTCCAGCTTGCGCGCCGAATGCGAACTGGCCGAGCGCTATCTGGCGATCGAATCACTGCGCCTGGGCGAGCGCCTGCAGGTGCGCTGGCATCGGCAGGAGCCGTTGCCATGGGAGCTGCCGATGCCGCGCCTGGTGCTGCAGCCGCTGGTGGAGAACGCCGTGCTGCATGGCGTCTCGCGCATGCCCGAGGGCGGCACGCTGTACCTGTCGCTGCGCCAGCGCGACAACCAGTTGCAGATCCGTATCGTCAATCCCGCCCCGCAGCCGGGCACCCAGTTGCCGCTGGTGGCCGGTGCCGGCCACGCCCAGGCCAGCATCTCGCACCGGCTGGCATTCCAGTTCGGGGCCGGGGCACGGATGGCGGCCAGCTGGGCCGAGGGCTACTATGCTTGTGAGATCACATTGCCGCTGTCGTGACGGGGGAGTCGCTGCAGCGAAGGGGGATGTCCATGACGGCCACGCAAGTGCGGGTGCTGATCGCCGATGACGAGCCGCTGGCGCGCGAGCGCCTGCGCCTGCTGCTGGGCGAACATCCGCATGTCGAAGTGATCGGCGAGGCCGAAAACGGCCAGCAGGTGCTCCAGCAGTGCCACCACCTGCATCCGGATCTGGTGCTGCTGGACATCGCCATGCCCGGCGTCGACGGCCTGGAAACCGCGCGCCTGCTGCGCCAGAACCAGCCGCAGCCGGCGGTGGTGTTCTGCACCGCCTACGACCAGCATGCGCTGTCGGCCTTCGATGCCGCCGCGCTGGATTACCTGATGAAACCGGTGCGCCCCGAACGCCTGGCCGCCGCGCTGGAAAAGGTGGCCACCTTTCTGGCCGGGCGTGCGCCCAGCGCCGCGCCGCCGCGCACGCACCTGTGCGCACGCCTGCGCGGCAGCCTGCGGCTGATCGCCATCGGCGATATCCGCTACCTGCAGGCCGAGGAAAAATACGTCATCGTCCACCACAGCCGTGGCGAGGACCTGATCGAAGAGTCGCTCAAATCGCTGGAAGACGAGTTTGCCGATCGCCTGGTACGCATCCACCGCAACTGCCTGGTCGCGCGCGCCGAGCTGGTGGAGCTGCGCCGCAGCGGCGATGGCCAGGTGCATGCGGTGCTGCGCAACGTGCCGCACCCACTGGAAGTGAGCCGCCGCTGCGTGGCCAGCCTGCGCGAGCAGTTGCGCTAGCGCGCGGCATGCCGGGTGTGGCCGGGTGCATTGGCCGATCGGCGGCGCGGTGTTGCGGGCGCCGGCGTGCGGCCCAGGTAGGAGTTCCGCGCCCGGTCCGTGATAATGGCCCGATGACCACGCTCCGCATCGCTACCCGTAAGAGCCCGCTCGCCCTTTGGCAGAGCGAACACGTCGCCACCGCGCTGCGCCAGCACCACCCGGGGCTGGAGGTCGCGCTGGTGCCGATGAGCACCCGTGGCGATGAGGTGCTGGACCGCTCGCTGGCCGCGATCGGCGGCAAGGGCCTGTTCCTGAAGGAGCTGGAGCTGGCGATGTTGCGCGGCGAGGCCGATTGCGCGGTGCATTCGCTCAAGGACGTGCCGATGGAGCTGGACGCGCCCTTCGTGCTGCCGGCGATCATGGAGCGCGGCGATGCGGCCGATGCGCTGGTGTCCAACCTCTATGCCAGCTTGCAGGCGCTGCCGCTGGGCGCGCGCGTGGGTACGTCCTCCCTGCGGCGACAGGCGCAGTTGCGCGCCGCGCGCCCGGATCTGGAATTGATCGACCTGCGTGGCAACGTCAACACCCGCCTGGCCAAGCTCGACAACGGTGGCTACGACGCCATCGTGCTGGCCTGCGCCGGCCTGCAGCGGCTGGGCCTGGATGCACGCATCACCGCGCGCCTGGACGTCCCCGACTGGTTGCCGGCGCCGGCCCAGGGTGCGGTGGCGGTGGAATGCCGTGGTGACGATGCGCGCATCCACGGGCTGCTGGCGGTGCTGGATGCCGGCCGCACGCGCGCCTGCGTGGAAGCGGAGCGGGCAATGAATCGCGCGCTGCACGGCAGCTGCCACGTACCGGTGGCGGCATTCGCGCGTTGGGAGGGGCAGGGCCTGTTCCTGCAGGGCATGGTCGGCAGCGCCAGCGACGGACGCCTGATCCACGCCGAGGCGCACGGCAGCGCCGACGACACCGAGGCACTGGGCCGCCTGGTCGCACAAGGCCTGTTCGACAAGGGCGCCGCGCAGCTGCTGGCCGAGCTGTAAACACGCCGCCGCGTCACCTGTACCTGTAACGCAGTCGGCATCGAGATGGCGGCAGGTGCAAGTCCAGCCCTCGCCGCCAAGCAAGCAATACCGCCTCACGCAACGCCCGCTCTCGTAGGAGCGGCCCCGGCCGCGAGAGGCTCTACCGGGAAAGCCCCTCGCGGCCAGGTCCGCTCCTACAGGGCGCGGCTGCGTATTCGAACGTGGGGCGATCGACCGCCGCGTCGCGGCCTGTCCGCCAAAGGCACCGCTCGTCGTAGGAACGGCACCGGCCGCGAGGGGCTTCACCGGGAAAGCCCCTCGCGGCCAGGTCCGCTCCTACCGGGCGCGGTTGCGTATTCGAACGTGGACCGATCGATCGCCGCGTCGCGGCCTGTCCGCCAAAGGCACCGCTCTTCGTAGGAGCGGCCCCGGCCGCGAGGGGCTTTACCGGGAAAGCCCTTCGCGGCCAGGTCCGCTCCTACAGGGCGCGGCTGCGTATTCGAACGTGGGGCGATCGACCGCCGCGTCGCGGCCTGTCCGCCAAAGGCACCGCTCTTCGTAGGAGCGGCTCTTCGTAGGAGCGGCCCCGGCCGCGAGAGGCTTTACCGGGAAGGCTCCTCGCGGCCAGGTCCGCTCCTACGGGGCGTGGTTGCTTATTTGAACGTGTAGACCAGGTTCACCGTGGTCAGCGTGTCGGTCTTTTTGTCGCCGTCGCTGACCTCGCTGTTGTGGCGCATCTGCCAGGCGGCCTTGAGCGCGAAGTGCGAGTTCATGCTGACCTGCACGCCGAAATCGTTCTGCGCGTAGGTGTTGTATTCGCCCGATTCCACCAGCAGCGTGTTGATCAGGTCGGTGTTGTCGGTGACGGTGTACTTGAGGTCGAACAGCCCGCGCCCGATCAGGCCGGTCTCGTTGCGGTCTTCGTCGCTGTTGTGCGCGCGCCGGATACCCGGGCCGATCTGTGCATCCAGATAGAAGCGCTCGGCATCGATCAGGCGCGTGCCGTAACCGATACCGAAGGTGGCCAGGCGGTCGTAGGTGGCGAAGTCGTCGTGTTCGTAACGGCCGGTGGCGGTGAGCTGGCGGTGTTCGCCCAGCTGCAGCGCGCTGCCGGCGCTGCCGGTGTAACGCTCGGCCGTGGTCTGGCGTTCGCGCGAGGTGCTGCCGTCGTCGTTGGTATTGGTGTACTCGGAGCTGGAGCGCAGTGCGGTGGCATCCAGGCTATGGATCCAGTCGCCGTCGGTGTAGCGCAAGCGGACCCGGCCGTTGAGGCTGTCGGTGGTGCTGTTGCCATGGGCGGCGGCGTAGCCGAGCTCGCCACTGCTCCCGCTCCACGGCGACGGCATCACGGCGGCAGCGGGGTCCGCCGGTGCCGGTGCGACTGCCTGGGCCCAGACGGTGGGCGTGATCAACAACAGTGGCAGCAGGGCAGACAACGGGGCACGGCGGGACATGGGCGGCTCGCTTTGGAGGACAGGGGCGAAGAAGGGTGGAAGCGATTTCATGATAACGGACTGATCGGCTGCGTCATGAGCGAGTGAACGCTACGCTTCAGAAGAGGTTGGGGCGCCGGCTCCGAAACGGCAGCGACTGGCCCGGTCGCGCACCTCGCAGGCAGATCCGGCCCGCGCGCAGCACAGGCGAACGCGCTGGCCACGGTGGCACCGCCGCGGCGGCGTCGCTGCGGGCATGATTGCCGGTAGACATCGACGCTCACCCCGCCACGCAAAGACTCGGACATAATCGACGCATGGACCGCTACGAACGCATCAATTCCCTGCATCGCTTGCTCAAGTCGGCACGCTACCCGGTCACGGTGGCGCGGCTGCAGGATGAGCTGAGCTGTTCCCGCGCAACCGTGTACCGCGACCTGGCGTTCCTGCGCGATGCGCTGATGGCGCCGGTGGAAGGCGACGGCGAATCGGGGTTCCGCTATCTCTCCGGGGAAAGCGATCGCTTCGAACTGCCTGGCCTGTGGCTGAGTTCGGAGGAGCTGCACGCGCTGCTGGCGTCCCAGCAATTGCTGGCGCGCACCGGCGGCGGGGTGTTGTCCTCGATGCTGGCGCCGCTGCAGCAACGCATCGAAGGACTGCTGGCCGCCCAGGCCGGTGTGTCGCAATGGCCGGTGGACCGGGTGCGGGTGATTCCGCACCGCGGCCGCAAGCTGGACGAGGCCAGCTTCCGCACCGTCGCCTCGGGTGTACTGGAGCGCAAGCAGCTGAGCTTCGACTATCGCGCCCGTTCCACCGACGAATCGACCAAGCGCACCGTGTCTCCGCAGCGCATCACCCACTACCGCGACAACTGGTACCTGGACGCCTGGGACCACGGCCGCGATGGCGTGCGCAGCTTTGCGGTGGACCGCATCAACCACGCGCGGCTGCTCGAGAGCGTGCCGCGCGATGTGCCCGACAGTGAGCTGGACGAGCAGCTGGCGGCCAGCTACGGCATCTTTTCCGGCGCGCCAAAGGGCTGGGCCACCATCGTGTTCAGTGCCAAGGCCGCGCGCTGGGTTGCCGACGAGCATTGGCACTCCAAGCAGCAGGGCCGCTTTCTGGCCGATGGCCGTTATGAGCTCAAGGTGCCCTATAGCAACTCGCGCGAGCTGCTGATGGACGTGCTGCATTACGGCTCGGATGCGGAGATCGTCGAGCCGGTCTCGCTGCGCGAGCAGGCCAAGGCGCTGCTATCGCTGGCATTGAGCAACTACGACTGAGCGTGCGTCAGCGCTTGCTTGGCACTTCAAAACCCAGGCGGTCCACCTGCTCGCGCAACTGCGGCACGCGCTTGAGCTTGTCGGTGTAGATGGAATAGTCGTCGCGCATCTTGTCGACCAGCTTGCGGTACTGGTCGCGGCTCATGTCCGGCTTGCGCGCGAAGATCCAGGCCAGGTCGCGGCCGGGATAGGAAATCAGCATCCATGAGCCGTCCGGCGCGATTTCCAGGATGCGCTGCTTGGCCGGAATGACCTTGTAGAACCACACCCGCCAATCGCGGTTGCCGCTCTCGGCGTCCACCGAGGCGCGCGCGTTGACCTCCTTTT
Organism: Xanthomonas euroxanthea; assembly: GCF_903989455.1. Taxonomy (NCBI): domain Bacteria; kingdom Pseudomonadati; phylum Pseudomonadota; class Gammaproteobacteria; order Lysobacterales; family Lysobacteraceae; genus Xanthomonas; species Xanthomonas euroxanthea. The sequence goes on from NZ_LR861803.1 coordinate 773,608, forward strand.
CCGGCTCGCCGAAGCCTTCGCGGTACAGATAGCGCACCGCCACCTTGCCGTCTTCGACCAGGGTGTACTCGTCGCGGCTGGTGACGTGGCCACGCTCCACCGGGTTGGGCATACGCGCAATCACGTACCAGGTGCCCATGATCTTGGACAGATCGACTGCCGGCTCGCTGGCAGGCGTGTCCTTGGCGGATGCCACGGGCAGGCCGAGGACGAACAGAAAAGCGAGGGCGATCGTAACGGTCAGGCGCATCGCAACATCACAAAGGGGCAGTTGGAGCAGCACACTACCGCATGCAGGGGGCAAGTTCGCGTCAACGGTCGGGTCTGGCGCACGCGGCTGTCGCAGACGCGGCATCCGGGGACTGGGTCTGGGTGCGAAAGAGGGTGCCGTTGGCGGCCTGGCGGTGCTGGTCGCGTCGCCGGGAGCGCTGCCGCTGCCGTGCCGGAGCGTCTTGGTGCCGGAGCTTTTGCTGGTTTCGCGGCCAGGTCGCAGCCGGTGAGATGGGCGCAGGCAATCCTGCCGGCCTGTCCCGATCCTTCCTGCCACGGAGTGCCGCCATGTCGATTCGTCCTTCCCGTCGTTCCGAACGTCCCGACCCGCGCGTGCTGCGCCCGGTCCGGCAGATCGCCCTGGCCGGCCTGGCCCTGGTGCTGGTCTGGCCGGCCGCGCGCGGCCATAGCGAGTGGATCGGCTGGCTGCCGCTGTGGCTGGTCGGCATGCCGATGCTAGCCTGGTGGAGCCTGCACCGGTTCGCATTGCCGGCACTGGTGCGGCCAGGTGCGCGGCGCGGTGCGCCACGTCGGCGCGGGCCGCAGGCGCAACGCCGACGCAGCACGTCGCGTGCGGCGACACAGGCGCGCGCGGCCTGACCTTCGGCAGGGTCGGGCGGCGGAGGGCTATGCTACGTTCCCGGCGTTCGTTCTCCCGGAAACATTCATGTCCAAACTCGCCTCGATCTGCCTGGTTGCCGGTCTGATCACCGCTGGCGCCGTCTCTGCAGAGGAAACCGCCGTGTCCAACGATCCCTACGCCTGGCTGGAAGATGTCTCCGGTGCCAAGTCGCTGGACTGGGTCAAGGCCCAGAACGCCAAGACCGAGGCGCGCCTGGCCGCCACGCCGGCCTTCAAGCAGATGGAAACCAGCATCCGCGAGGTGCTGGATTCGGATGCCAAGATCCCGGGCGTGCAGAAGATCGGCGAGTACTACTACAACTTCTGGAAGGACAAGCAGCACGAGCGCGGCCTGTGGCGGCGCACCACGCTGGACGAATACCGCAAGCCGGCGCCCAAGTGGGAAACGGTGCTGGACCTGGATGCGCTCAACAAGGCCGAAGGCGAGAACTGGGTCTGGCACGGCGCCGACTGCCTGCGCCCGGACTACCAGCGCTGCCTGATCGCGCTGTCGCGCGGCGGCGCCGATGCCGATGTCACCCGCGAGTTCGACCTGGCCGGCAAGCAGTGGGTCAAGGACGGCTTCTTTCGTCCCGAATCCAAGGGCGGGCTGGGCTGGATCGACCAGGACACCGTCTACGTGTTCACCGATTTCGGTGCCGGCAGCATGACCAGCTCCGGCTATCCGCGCATCGCCAAGCAATGGAAGCGCGGCACCCCGCTCAGCGCCGCCACGGTGGTGTACGAGGGCAAGCCCACCGACATGTACATCGCGGCGATGCATGACGACACGCCCGGCTTCGAGCGCGATTTCGTCAGCCGTACGCTGGCCTTCTACAACGAGGAGCTGTACCTCAAGGGTGCCGACGGCAAGCTGGTCAAGGTGGACGCACCCAACTCGGCCAGCAAGTCGGTCAAGCGGCAATGGCTGACCCTGGAGCTGCGCGACCCGTGGACCGTGGGCGGCAAGACCTACAAGGCCGGCTCGTTGCTGGCGACGCGGTTTGACGACTTCATGGCCGGCAAGCGCAGCTTCGATGTGCTGTTCGAGCCCACCGACAGCACGTCGCTGGCTGGCACGGCGTGGACGAAGTCGCACCTGGTATTGAACGTGCTGGAAGACGTCAAGAACCGCCTGAGCGTGATCACGCCCACGCAGGATGGCTGGAAGAAGAGCGCCTTCGTCGGTGCGCCGGCATTCGGTACCGTCGATGTCGGCGCGGTGGACAGCGACGACAGCGACGCGCTGTGGTTGACCGTCACCGACTACCTGACCCCGACCACCTTGTCGTGGGTGGAGGTGGGCAGCGCGCCGCAGCCGCTCAAGTCCATGCCGGCGTTCTTCGATGCCGGCAAGGACAGCATCGAGCAGCACTTCGCCACCAGCAAGGACGGCACCCGCGTGCCGTATTTCCTGGTGCGGCCCAAGGCGTTGACGCTCGATGGCAGCGCGCCGACCCTGCTGTACGGCTACGGCGGTTTCGAGATCTCGATGACGCCGAATTACTCCGGCGGACTGGGCCGCGCCTGGCTGGAAAAGGGTGGCGTCTACGTGGTGGCCAACATCCGCGGCGGTGGCGAATACGGTCCGCGCTGGCACCAGGCCGCGCTCAAGCAGAACCGCCACAAGGCCTATGAAGACATGGCCGCGGTGGCAAAGGATCTGGTCGCGCGCAAGATCACCTCGAACAGGCACCTGGGCGTGCAGGGCGGCAGCAATGGCGGCCTGATGACCGGCAACATGCTGACCCAGTATCCGGAGCTGTTTGGCGCGGTGGTGGTGCAGGTGCCGCTGCTGGACATGAAGCGCTACAGCCATCTGCTGGCCGGTGCCTCGTGGATGGCCGAATACGGCAACCCGGACACCGACGACTGGAAATTCATCCAGACCTTCTCGCCGTATCACCTGTTCGATCCGAAGAAGACCTATCCGCCGGTGATCTTCCTCACCTCCACGCGCGACGACCGCGTGCATCCGGGCCACGCGCGCAAGATGGCCGCCAAGATGATCGAGGCCGGCAAGGACGTGACCTACTACGAAAACATCGAAGGCGGCCACGGCGGCGCGGCCAACAACGCGCAGGCAGCGCACATGGCGGCGCTGGCCTACAGCTTCCTGTGGGAGCGACTGGCCGATTGATCAGGCGTTGATCGAACGCAGTCGGTAACGCGATTGCGTTGCTCATGCGGTGCCTTGAAGAAGCCCTGGGCCAAATGGCCAGGGCTTTTTTTTCCTTCTCCGCCGGGAGAAGGTGCCCGAAGGGCGGATGAGGGTACATGCGCACGCAACCGGCGACGCCGGGACGGGGCGCACGTACTGCCAGGCGCGGCTGCGGTGCAGGCCTCGCTTCAGCGCGAGGCCTGCCCGCAAACAGCAGTGCAAAAACAGCGGCCAGCAGCAGTCACGGCTGTTTCCATCGGCGCAGTGAACCTGCGGCTAGGGCCAGGCGCTACCCAGAGGAGCCGTGCGCACTGCCGGCCGTCTGATCAAAGGCCTTGTAACCCACGCGCAATCCGCGCCACCGCCTGTTCCAGGCGCGGCAGGCTTTGCGTGTAGGCGATGCGCACGTGCTGGTTGGCGCGGTGGACGCCGAAGTCGATGCCGGGGGTGAAGGCGACATGCTCGGTTTCCAGGAAATGCGCGCAGAAGGCCTGGGCATCGTCCGAGAATGCGCTGATGTCGGCGTAGAGATAGAACGCGCCCTGCGGTTCGACGGCGATGTCGAAGCCGAGCTGGCGTAGCGCCGGCAGCAGATAGTCGCGGCGTTGCCGGAACTCGGCGCGGCGGGCTTCGAAGATGGCGATGCTCTCGGGCGTGAAGCAGGCAAGCGCGGCGTGCTGGGCGATGGTGGAGGCGCTGATGTAGAGGTTCTGCGCGAGTTTTTCCAGCTCGGGCACCGCCGCCGGAGGGGCGATCAACCAGCCCAGGCGCCAGCCGGTCATGCCGAAGTACTTGGAGAAACTGTTCAGCACGAAGGCGCTGTCGTCCACTTCCAGCACGCTGTGCGCGTCCATGCCATAGGTCAGGCCGTGGTAGATCTCGTCCACCACCAGATGCCCGCCGCGTGCATGCAGCGCCTGCGACAGGTCAGCCAGTTGCGCGCGCGACAGCACGCTGCCGGTGGGGTTTGCGGGCGAGGCGACCAGTGCGCCGACGCTGCCGGCGTTCCAGCAGGCCTCGACCAGGCCAGGCGTCAGTTGGTAATCGGTGTCTGCGCCGACCGGCACCAATTGCGCGGCGCCTTCGACCAGGCGCAGGAAGTGCCGGTTGCACGGATAGCCGGGGTCGGCGAGCAGCCAGTGTTTGTCCGGGTCGACCAGCAGGCTGCTGGCCAGCAGCAATGCACCGGAGCCGCCCGGCGTGACCAGGATCCGTTCCGGGTCGAGATCACAGCCATAACGCTGCGCATAGAAGCCGGCGATGGCGGCACGCAGCGCGGGCAGGCCACGTGCAGCAGTGTAGCGGGTGTGTCCCGCCGCCAGTGCGGCCTGTCCGGCCGCGACGATCGGTGCGGCGGTGGTGAAATCCGGCTCGCCGATTTCCAGGTGGATCACATCGTGGCCGGCCTGTTCCAGCGCATTGGCGCGCGCCAGCAGCGCCATCACATGAAACGGGGCGATGTCCTGGCTGCGGCGGCTGTAACCGGAGAAGTGCGGAGGCGTGGTATCCATCGCCATGATGGTAGACCAGCGGCGGCGCGGGATTTGTTACTGCACGGGAAAGCGCGCTACCGGCCCCCCCTGGCACATGACGCTGCGCGCCGGTCTCTTCTACACTCGGGCGCTGGGATGGCATTGCGTTCATCCAACGGACCCCAATCTGATGAAGCCTGTCCTCTCTTTTCTGATCGCCAGCCTGATGACCACATCTGTTCCTTCCGCCCTCGCAGCTCTGCCATCGCCGCCGGACGTGGCCAAGCGTCCGCATGTGGTCAAGGCCCCGTTCGGTGCCACCCGTGATGACGACTATTACTGGTTGCGCGACGACAAGCGTGAGGACAAGGCGATGCTGGCCTATCTCAATGCCGAGAACGCCTACACCGACACGGTGATGGCGCCGCTCAAGCCGCTGGAAGACACGCTGTACACCGAGATCGTCGGGCGCATCAAGCAGGACGACGCCAGCGTGCCGTATCGCGAGCGTGGCTACTGGTATTACACGCGCTTCGAAGCCGGCAAGGACTACCCGATCCAGGCGCGTCGCAAGGGCAGCATGGAGGCGCCGGAACAGATCCTGCTCGACGTCAACCAGATGGCGCAGGGCAAGGGGTACTTCAGCGTCGGCGATGCGGAAGTCAGCCAGGACAATCGCATCCTGGCCTGGGCCGACGATGCGGTGGGCCGCCGCCAGTACACGATCCGCTTCAAGAACCTGGACACCGGCGAGATCTACCCGGACACGGTGGAAGGCGTCTCGCCCAACGTGGTCTGGGCCGACGACAACAAGACCCTGTTCTATGTCGAAAACGATCCGGAAACGCTGCTCACCGTGCGCGTAAAGAAACACGTGCTGGGCACGCCCGCCAAGGACGACGTGCTGGTCTACGAGGAGAAGGACGACAGCTTCTACATGGGCATCGGCCGTACCCGCGACGACAAGTACATCACCATCGGCGTGGAAAGCACGGTGTCGTCGGAGACGCGTTACGCGCCGGCCGACAATCCGGAGCGGTTCACGCTGCTGGCCAAGCGCCAGCGCGATGTCGAATATCACCCCGAGCATTTCGACGGCCGCTGGGTGATCCGCACCAATGCCGATGGTGCCAAGAATTTCAAGCTGGTGACCGCACCCACCGACGCGACCACGCGCAAGCAGTGGACCGACTGGGTGGCGCACGATGACAAGGTCTACATCGAGAATTTCGAGCTGTTCGATGGCTTCACCGCGGTCGAGGAGCGCTCCGGCGGCCTGGAACGCGTGCGCCTGCTCAAGCGTGACGGCAGCCAGGAGTACGTCAAGGCCGATGAGCCTGCGTATTCGATGGGCCTGGCGATCAATTCCGAGCCGGACACCGCATGGTTGCGTTACAGCTACACCTCGCTGACCACGCCGGCCACGACGTACGAACTCAATACGCAGACCGGCGAGCGCAAGTTGCTCAAGCAGCAGCCGGTGATCGGTTACGACGCCGGCAAGTACGTCACCGAGCGCGTCTGGGTGACCGCGCGCGACGGCGTCAAGGTGCCGGTGTCGCTGGTGTACAAGCAGGGCTTCAAGAAGGACGGCAGTGCCGCGTTGTTCCAGTACGCCTACGGCAGCTACGGCATGTCGATGGACCCGGCATTCAACCTGCCGGCGATCAGCCTGCTGGACCGTGGCGTGGTGTATGCCATCGCGCACATCCGCGGCGGCCAGGAAATGGGCCGCCAGTGGTACGACGACGGCAAGTTGCTGCACAAGAAGAACACCTTCACCGACTTCATCGACGTCACCCGTGGCTTGGTGGCACAGGGCTACGCCGCCAAGGATCGCGTCGCCGCCTCCGGTGGCAGTGCCGGTGGATTGCTGATGGGTGCGGTGGCCAACATGGCCCCGCAGGACTACCGCGTGATGGTTGCGCAGGTACCGTTCGTCGACGTGGTCACCACCATGCTCGATGCCAGCATCCCGCTGACCACCAACGAATACGACGAGTGGGGCAACCCGGAAAAGAAGGCCTATTACGACTACATGCTGTCCTACTCCCCGTACGACAACGTGACCAAGCAGGCCTATCCGGCCCTGTTCGTCGGCACCGGCCTGTGGGATTCGCAGGTGCAGTACTGGGAGCCCGCCAAGTGGGTGGCCAAGCTGCGCGACGACAACACCGGCACCCAGCCGATCGTCTTCCGCACCAACATGGAAGCTGGCCATGGCGGCAAGTCCGGCCGTTTCCGCCGCTACCGCGAACTCGCCGAGTCGTATGCGTTTGTGCTGGAGCAGCTTGGGGTCAGGTAGCTGAGGGGCGGGGATTGGGGATTGGGGAGTCGGGATTGGGGATTGGGGATTGGTAAGAGCAGGTGGCTGGGTCCAACGCCGATTCCAGGCCACCTCAACGCCGGCTGGCCGTATCATTTACCCATGACGCGACCGACTCGATTCCGCTGGGCCTGGTGGTTGCTGGCCTACGCCAGCCTGGCGACCGGCATCGTCGGTATCTTCGTGCCCGGCCTGCCGACGACCGTGTTCATCCTGATTTCCGCCTGGGCCGCCTCGCACGGCTCCGAGCGCCTGCACACCTGGCTGCTCTCGCACCCGCGCTTCGGCCCGGCGATCGTCGAGTGGCAGACCTATCGTGCAGTCAGCCGCAAGGCCAAGTGGATGGCCACGCTCACCATGAGCGTGTGCGCCGCCATCATGCTGTGGTGCGTGCCGGTGTTCTGGGTCAAGTGCGTGTCGATCGGCAGCATGGCGGTGGTGGCGACCTGGTTGTGGCTGCGCCCCGAGCCGCCACCGCGCGCGATCTCGGCGCCGCGCTGAGCACACGTCAGTCAGGGTGTTCTGGCTATACTTCGACGCATGAGCCTTCTGTCCCGACCATCCGTTCGCCTCGCACTGGTTGGTGCGACCTTTGTCCTGCTTGCCGCCTGCGGCAACAAGGGCCCGCTGGTGATGCCGCAGAAGCCGGTGCCGGTGGAAGCCCAGCCCGTGCCGCAGCCGCCGGACGCGCCGCAACCACTGGACGAGTCGAACCCGGCACCTGCGCCGGTGAATACCGATCCGCAGCCCGCGCCCACCACCGACCAGCCCGCTAGCAGCGGCAATGAGCGCTGACGGTCGCAGCGGGCGCCTGCGTTTCACCAAGATGCATGGCGCCGGCAACGATTTCGTGGTGCTGGACCTGCGCGACGGCACGCCGCCGCCGGATGCCGCGCTGGCTGCACATCTGGCCGACCGCCATTTCGGCGTGGGCTGCGACCAGATCCTGACCATCGAGCCTCCGCGCAGCAGCGAGGCGGTGGCCGCTTACGGCATCTGGAATTCCGACGGCACGGCCGCGCGCCAATGCGGCAACGGCGCTCGCTGTGTGGCGGCCTGGCTGGTGCGCGACGGCACTGCGCAGGGCGATGATTTCGTCATCGATAGCCCGTTCACCTCCCACCGCGTGCAACGTCTGGACACCGGCACCTACGCGGTGGCGATGGGCGTGCCGCAATTCGAGCCCACACAGATCCCGCTGGCCGGCTTTGCGCGCGCGCGCGAGGAATACGCGCTGCCGGTGCATGGCGAAACCGTGCGCTTTGGCGCGGTGTCGATGGGCAACCCGCATGCGGTATTGGAAGTGGGGCGGGTGGATGCGGCGCCAGTGGAGCGCGTCGGCGCCTCGCTGCAGCAGAACGCCGCGTTCCCCGATTCGGTCAATGTCGGCTTCGTGCAGGTTGTCGACCCCACACACGTGCGCCTGCGCGTGTTCGAGCGCGGTGTCGGCGAAACCCTGGCCTGCGGCAGCGGCGCGTGCGCGGCGGCGGTGGTGCTGATGCAGCGCGGCCGTGTCGAGCGCGACGTGCAGGTGTCCTTGCCCGGTGGCGAACTGCGCATTCGCTGGGATGGCGATCAGCAGCAGGTGGTGATGTCCGGTCCGGCCGTGTTCGTCTTCGATGGAGAGTGGAACTGATGAGCGAGAACACGGACAAATTCGGCGCGCACGACGTGGCAACCTGGTTGCGACGCCATCCGACCTTCCTCAAGCAGTTCCCGGACCTGGCGGTGAGCCTGCTGGTGCCGCGCGACGACGGCCCGACCGCGTCGCTGGCCACCTACCAGCTGGAAGTGCTGCGCGACAAGAATCGCGAGCTGTCGCGGCGCCTGCACGAGCTTGGCCACAATGCGCAGGACAACGAGCGCCTGGCCGTGCGCACGCATCAACTGACCCTGGCGCTGATGCGCCAGACCAGCGCGGCCGACACGCTCAAGGCGATGGCCGCCTCGCTGGCGGAGGATTTCAACGGCGAACTGGTACGGCTGGTGTTGCTCAAGCCGGTTGCCGGCCTGGAGGCCGACTGGCTGCAGGTCATTGCCGCCGATGACGCGCGGCTTGCCCCGTTCCGCGATTGCCTGGGCGACGGCGAGCCGATCTGCGGCCGCCTGCAGACGGAAAAACATGCGCTGCTGTATGCCGGCCAGGCCGCCGACGTGCAATCCACCGCGCTGCTGCCGTTGCCCGGCATCGGCCTGATTGCGGTCGGCAGCAGCGACGCCAACCGCTTCTATCCCGGCATGGGCACCTTGTTCCTGCGCATGATGGGCGAGTCCTTGAGCGTGGCGTTGCAGCGCTTCGATACATGATGCGTGGCGCGGGCTGCGCCGATGCGTGCCGCCTGCGCTGGATGGCCGCGCCGATGACGTGGCAACGAGGAGTCTGAGGTGGCGTCGGTCGACGATTTCCTGGCGTATCTGCAGGTCGAGCGGCAGGTGTCTGCGCATACGCTGGATGCCTACCGGCGCGATCTCGCCGCGTTGGTGGGGTGGGCCGGCGAACAGGCCATCGACGATGTTGCGCAGCTGGAGAGCGCGCAGTTGCGGCAATTCGTCGCGGCCGAGCACCGGCGCGGCTTGTCGCCCAAGAGCCTGCAGCGCCGTCTGTCGGCATGCCGCAGTTACTACGCCTGGTTGCTCAGGCATGGCCGCATTGCCGCCAGTCCTGCCGCGGCGCTGCGTGCGCCCAAGGCGCCACGCAAGTTGCCGCAGGTGCTGGATGCCGACGAGGCGGTGCGTCTGGTCGAGGTGCCGACCGATGCGCCGCTGGGCCTGCGCGATCGCGCCTTGCTGGAGCTGTTCTATTCGTCCGGGCTGCGCCTGAGCGAGCTTTGCGCGCTGCGCTGGCGTGATCTGGATCTGGACAGCGGGTTGGTGATGGTGCTCGGCAAGGGCGGCAAGCAGCGCCTGGTGCCGGTAGGCTCGCATGCGATCGGCGCCTTGCGCCAATGGCTGCGCGACAGCGGCGGGCGTGCCGACACGCATGTATTCCCCGGCCGCGCCGGCGGAGCCATTTCGCAACGCGCAGTGCAGATCCGCATCAAGCAACTAGCGGTACGCCAGGGCATGTTCAAGGACGTGCATCCGCATATGCTGCGGCACAGTTTTGCCAGCCACATCCTCGAATCGTCCGGCGACCTGCGTGGCGTGCAGGAGTTGCTTGGGCATTCGGATATCGCCACCACGCAGATCTACACGCATCTGGATTTCCAGCATCTGGCCAAGGTCTACGACGCCGCGCATCCGCGGGCAAAGCGCAAGAAAGCCGCCGAGTAGGCGGGACGCAGCGCCTGACGTTGCGATCGACTGGTCCGCAGCGCAAGGATCTGCCGATTGCGTGATGGACAGCCACAGGCAGTTGATGCACGTCGCCGGCCGACCACCGCAGCTATCGCCTGTCCGCCGGTGCGAGAGGGGCTTGACCGCACTCAGGTGCTGCCATGTCCGAAGGCGGCGAGCAGGGCCGGCACGCGTGCGTCACGCTGCGCTTCCGCCTCTGGAAGATCGTCATGGCCTCGTTTCGTTTGACCGGGCTCGATCCGGCCCTGTTCGCCCATCTGCACGGACTCGATGACGTTGCGTTGACCAGCCACCACGCAATACGTGTGATCGCCGATGCCGATCACGGATTTCCGTGTCGTATCAGCCTGCAGGATGCGCGCGCAGGCGAGCAGTTGCTGCTGCTGCCATATCTGCATCAGGCAGCCGACTCGCCCTACCGCGCGAGCGGGCCGATCTTTGTGCGTGCCGCAGCGGTGCCTGCACGGCTGGAGCCCGATGCGGTGCCGGCTGGGATCCAATCGCGGCTGATCTCGCTGCGCGCCTACGATCATCGCCATCATCTGGTGAACGCCGAGGTGTGTGCAGGCGACCACGTCGCAGCGTGGTTGCACGCGTGCCTGGACGATACGCAGATCGCCTACGTGCACCTGCATCACGCCCGTCAGGGCTGTTACGCGTGCCGCGCCGATCGCGTTGCGGGGACTGAGCGTGATTGAAATCCTCGCCCAGCACCCCGGCGTGTGGCGAGGGTAGGCACGGGCGATGGATCGGCCGATGGCAGGCCGGATACCGTGCAGAAACCCGCGGCCCATCTGCCCGAAGCAGGCCTGCGGGCGTTGAGGCGCCGAAGGTGCCGGGAGCAGTCCAGGGCGGACGCTGTCGCGCGCGTAGGGCGCACTCACCCCCGCCTCGATGCGACGCCTGGTCGCAGCGCGCTTGAACCCGGCAGGGGCGTCCCCACCTCATGGGAAACCCCCGGAGGACCCATGGATCCCAGCCAGAATCCCAACATCGTTCACGCCACCACCATCATCTCGGTTCGGCGTGGCGGGCATGTCGCCGTCGCCGGCGATGGCCAGGTCACCCTCGGCCACACCGTCATGAAGGGCAATGCGCGCAAGGTGCGCCGGCTTGGCCGCGAAGGGCAGGTGCTGGCCGGTTTTGCCGGTGCCGCCGCCGATGCGTTCACCCTGTTCGAGCTGTTCGAAGCCAAGCTCGACAAGCATGGGCAACTGACCCGCGCCGCTGTGGAGCTGGCCAAGGACTGGCGCACCGAGCGCCGCCTGGGCAAGCTCGAAGCGCTGCTCGCGGTCGCCGATAAAGAAACCTCGTTGATCATCAGCGGTACCGGCGATGTGATCGAACCGGAAGACGGCATCATCGCCATCGGTTCGGGTGGCTCGTACGCCTTGTCGGCCGCTCGCGCGCTGCTGGCGCACACCGAGCTCGATGCCAAGACCATCGCTACCGAAGCGATCAATATCGCCGGCGATATCTGTATCTATACCAATCGCAATGTGGTGGTCGAGGAGCTGTGAATCGGGAGTGGGGAATCGGGAATCGCAACAGCGGTTTCGGTTCCACCCCGACGACAGAGGCTCTTGATTTCGCGCTTGCGATTCCCCTTTCCCCATTCTCGATTCCCCAATGCCAAATCCCGATAGCTCAACCATGACTCCGCGCGAAATCGTGCAGGAGCTCGACCGTCATATCGTCGGCCAGCACGATGCCAAGCGTGCGGTTGCCATCGCGCTGCGTAATCGCTGGCGTCGCATGCAGCTGCCCGAAGAGCTGCGCAACGAGGTGATGCCCAAGAACATTCTGATGATCGGTCCGACCGGCGTCGGCAAGACCGAGATCGCACGCCGCCTGGCCACGTTGGCCAATGCGCCGTTCGTCAAGGTCGAAGCCACGCGCTTTACCGAGGTCGGCTATGTCGGCAAGGATGTGGAGCAGATCATCCGCGATCTGGCCGATACCTCGGTCAAGCTGTATCGCGAACAGGCCAAGGTGCGCGTGCGCAACCAGGCCGAAGAGCGCGCCGAAGATCGCATCCTGGACGCGCTGCTGCCGCGCCGTGCGGCCGGGATCGGCTTCGATCCGGAAGCAGCACGCAACGAGCCCTCGTCGCAGGACAACGACACCCGCATCAAGTTCCGCCGCATGCTGCGCAGTGGCGAACTGGACGAGCGCGAGATCGAGCTGGAAGTGGCGGTCAATGCCAGCATGGACATCATGACCCCGCCGGGCATGGAGGAAATGGGCCAGCAGTTGCGGCAGATGTTTTCCAACCTGGGCAGCGGCAAGTCGCAAAAGCGCAAGCTCACCATCAAGGCCGCGCGCCCGCTGCTGATCGAAGAAGAAGCCGGCAAGCTGGTCAACGAAGACGATGTGCGCACGGCGGCGATCGAAGCCTGCGAACAGCACGGCATCGTGTTCATCGATGAGATCGACAAGGTGGCCAAGCGTGGTGAGGCCGGCTCCAATGGCGGCGATGTCAGCCGCGAGGGCGTGCAGCGCGATCTGCTGCCGCTGGTGGAAGGCTCCAATGTGTCGACCAAGTACGGCACGGTCAAGACCGACCATATCCTGTTCATCGCCTCCGGTGCATTCCACCTGGCCAAGCCCAGCGATCTGATTCCCGAATTGCAGGGCCGCTTTCCGATCCGCGTGGAATTGACCGCGCTGACCAAGGCCGATTTCGTGCGCATCCTCACCGAGCCCAAGGCGGCGTTGATCAAGCAGTACGAGGCCCTGCTGCAGACCGAGGGCGTGCGCCTGACCTTCGGTACCGATGCGGTGGAGCGCCTGGCCGAGATTGCCGCACAGGTCAACGAGCGGCAGGAAAACATCGGCGCGCGCCGCCTGCACACGGTGCTGGAGCGTCTGCTCGATGTGCTGAGCTACGAGGCACCGGACCGTGACGGGCAGAGCGTCACCGTCGATGCGGCCTATGTCGATGCGCAGCTCGGCGAGCTGGTGCAGGATCCGGACCTGAGCCGCTACATCCTCTGATCGCAGCGCACCTGCGCGCAGATGCGTAATGCAATGCGCGTATGGCATCTGGCGTGAAATGCAGTGCAAGCGTGGCAGAAACGCATTGCAGGACGATGCAAGCTGGCCGCATGCTGGCAGATGCAGTCAAAAGCCGAGTCGGTGGAGGGCGCGATGCCCTCACCGCTTGCGGGACACGCCGTGAATCCATCCGTGGAGGCTCGGTGGCGGCATTCATGCCGCCACACGGTCCCGCAACCGGCGAGGACACCGCCCCAGACAATTGGTCGGCACTCATCTAAAAGGCTGTCTGCATTGTGGCGTGCATCAGACATGGAGCCGATGCTTCATGATCGAATGAGGCGCATCCAGCACTGCTCTGCCATGCACACCGACCATCTCGACTGGCCCTTGCCCGCTCACCGTCGCGGGACCCTGAGCGGCATGGATGCCGCGCCGGAGCCTACAAGGACGTACTTGCGGCGTGTCCTGCGATGGTGGGCGGGCAAGGGCCCTGCAGCACACTCGCAGCGCCGAGCGCGCGGCGCCCTCACCGCTTGCGGGACATGCCGTGAATCCATCCGTGGAGGCTCGGTGGCGGCATCCATGCCGCCACACGGTCCCGCAACCGGCGAGGGCACCGCACCAGACAATTGGTCGGCGCTCATCTAAAAAGCTGTCTGTCGTGCGGTGTGCATCAGACCTGTAGCAGATGCTTCAATGATCGAACAAGGCGCATCCAGCACCGCTCCATCATGCGCACCGACCAACTCGATAGGTCCTTGCCCGCCCATCGTCGCGGGACCTTACGCGGCATGGATGCCGCGTAAGAGCCTACATGGACGTACTTGCGGCGTGTCCCGCGATGGTGGGCGGGCAAGGGCCCTGCAGCCAGGTTGCAGATCACACCCTGCAACGAAGGCGCAGATCATCGGCTCTGCAACTGGCCCTCACCTTGGCAGTCGCCTGCACAGCACAGCCAACCTGCTAAATCCGGCAAACCGCTCAGTCCTCGCCGATATCCTCGTTCCATACGTCGGGGTTGGCGGCGATATAGCCGCCCAGCAGGTCGATGCATTCCTGGCTCTGCAGGTCGATGACAGTGACGCCATGCTCGCGCAGCCAGGACACGCCGCCCTGGAAGGTGACCGACTCGCCGACCACCACGGTGCCGATATTGAACTGGCGCACCAGTCCGCTGCAGTACCAGCAGGGCGCCAGCGTGGTGACCATGATGGTGTCCTTGTAGCGGCGCTGACGGCCGGCCTTGCGGAAGGCATCGGTTTCGCCATGCACGGAGGGATCGTTTTCCTGTACGCGGCGGTTGTGACCACAACCGAGCAGGCGCCCGTCGTTGTGATACAGCGCCGCGCCGATCGGGATGCCGCCTTCGGCCAGGCCCTGGCGGGCTTCGGCAATGGCGGTGTCGAGCAGGGCGCGGTAGTCGGGGGTGGTGATCATGCAGGCTCCTGGGTGGCGGCGTCGGCGCGACGCAGCATGTCGATGTGGGGAATGCCGTCTTCCAGATAGGGGGCGGACGAGGGCGTGAAACCATGTGCGGCGTAGAACGCCTGCAGGTGCGCTTGCGCGCCGAGTTGCACGGCGCTGGCGGGCCAGTGTTGCTGCACCACGCGCAAGCCTTCGCGGAGCAGTGCATGGGCAAAGCCGTGACCACGCTGCGCGGCGGCAATAACCACCCGGCCAATGCTCGGCTCGAGATAGCTCACGCCGGGCGGCAAGACGCGCAGATAGGCAGCCAATGCATCATCATCATCGGTGCTGCCGAGCAGATGCAGCACACCCGGCAGGCTGTCCTTGCCATCCAGCTCCGGATACGCGCATTGCTGCTCCACCACGAACACGTCCGAGCGCAGCCGCAGCAGCGCGTACAGCTGCGTGGTGCTCAGTTGGTCGAAGCGCAGGCACTGCCAGTGCAGCGAGGGTGGGGGCAGGGACGACATCAGCGCATGATAGCGGCTGTGTCGCCTCAGTCGACCGCGCTGTGGGTATCGATCGCCACCACCACCGACATGCCCGGGCGCAGCCGCGGTGCCAGCGGCTGGTCGGGATCGACGCTGATGCGCAGCGGAATGCGCTGGGCGATCTTGACGAAGTTGCCGGTGGCATTGTCGGCCGGCAGTACGCTGAATTCCGAGCCGGCGGCCGGGGAGATGTCCTGCACGCGCCCGTGCAGGCGCGCATTGTCCAGCGCATCCACGGTGAAGCTGGCGCGCTGCCCGATGCGGATCTTCGCCATCTGGGTTTCCTTGAAATTGGCCACGATCCACAGCGTGTCCGGCACCAGCGCCATCAGCTGCGTGCCATTGGTGACGTAGGCGCCCTGGCGTACGCCGAGCTGGCCGAGCTGGCCATCGCGCGGGGCCAGGATGCGCGTGTTGTCCAGATTGATCTGCGCCAATTGCACCGCCGCCTGCGCGTTGGCCACTGCCGCTTCCAGCGCGGCGCGATTGACGGTGACGCTGCGTGCGTTTTCTTCGGCGGCCTGCACTGCGGCACGCGCCTGTGCCACGCCGGCATCGGCCTGCGCCCGTGCGGCGAAGGCGGTGTCGCGGTCCTGTTCGGAGACCAGTTTCCGGTCGGCCAGCTGCTGCGCGCGCGCATAGGCCGAGCGGGTGCGGTCGCGCTGGGCCTGGTTGCTGCTCAGTGCGGCGCGTTGTTCGGCGATGGTGGCAGCGGCGCTATGCCGCTGCTGGTCCCAGTTGGACAGGTTGGCCTGCGCGGTCTGCAGTTGCGCCCTGGCCTGCTCGAGCTGCTGGGCGTAGATGCGGTCGTCGATTCTGGCCAGCAACTGGCCGTGTTTGACGTGGGCGAAGTCCTGCACCGGCACCTCGGTGACGTAGCCGCTGACCTGCGGTGCGATCACCGTGATCTGGCCATGCACCATCGCATTCTCGGTGCGCTCGACGGCGCTGACGAAGGGCGGCAACCGCCATGCATACAGCACCAGTGCGACGCCGAGCAGGGCAAGCCCGCCAAAGCCGATCACGCCACCGATGCGACGACGTCTGCGACGTTGCCGATCGGCAGCAGAGGTTGAATCTGCAGGTGTATTCATGGGCGTGGACTGGAAGCCGGAGAAGGGGGCGAAGCGGGTGGGCGCAGATAACGCCGCCACACCAGCACGGACAGGATCCACAGCCCGGTGGCGATGGCGATGCAGCCGATCAACAGGAACACGTCGTTATAGGCGAGCACGTTGGCCTCGCGCGTGGCCACGCTGCCCAGGGCGCGGACACCCTGGGCCTGGCGCAGGGCCGGGTCGCCGATGCTGCGGCCGTACAGGGTGGCATAGGCCTGCACGCGTGCGGCCACTTGCGGGTCGGTCAAGGTCAGATGCTCGACCAGCTGGCTGGAATGGTATTTCTCGCGCACGATCTGCACGGTGCCGAGCAGTGCGCTGCCGAGCAGGCCGCCCATGTTCTGCGCCATGCCGAACAGCACGATGAAGCTAATCAGATTGGCCGGCTGCGCAATGACCCGGCCCAGCCCGGCCACCATCGCCGGGCCGATGAAGAAGGTGCTGCCAAAGGCGAGCAGGAACTGGCTGAGGTACATCTGCTCCGGGCGGGTGAGGCTGGTGGCATGGGCATCCATGAAGCAGCCGATGCAGATCGCCGCCACCGCGATGATCAGGTGCTCGGCCACGCGCGCCGGGTTGATCAGCCACGCGCTGGCGGCCACGCCAACCACCGCGCCCAGCAGCATCAGCACGAACAGGGTCTGCAACTGCGTGTTGGCCAGCCCCAGGGTCTGGAAGAAGCCGATCGCACCGGTGCTCTGCTCGGACAGCACCAGCCGGATCAGCAGGATCGCCAGACCCAGCCGCAGCATGTCGCCGCTGGCCAGCCAGCGCGTGTTGATCATCGGGTTGCGGCGGTTGTGCTCGATCCACGCCGCCGTGCACAGCAGCACGATGGAGGCCGCCAGCACCACGCCCAGCCACGGTGTGCTGGTCCACCACAGTAGCCGCCCCAGCGACAGCACCGCCGCCAGGCCGGCCGCACCGGCCGCGAACAGGCTGAAGGTGAGGAAATCCAGCGGCTCGAACACGCGATAGCGATCGCTCGGCGGCAGCTTGAGCGCCAGCACGCAGGCCAGCGCGAACACCGCCAGGCCGAGTTCGAACAGGTACAGGCCCTGCCACTGTGCAAATTCCAGCAGATCGGTGGAGAACACCCGCGCCAATGGCAGCGCCAGCTGGGTCACCCCCAGCCCGGTCACCACGGCCTTGAGCCGGTACCGGGCCGGAAACGCCTGGATCACGTAATACAGCCCCAGCGAACTGAGCGCCGCGCCCACCAGTCCATGCGCGGCACGCACGGTGATCGCCGAGCTCAGGCTGTGCACGAACAGGTGCGCGAAGGCGATGACCGCATACAGCGCCAGGAAGATCTCGGTGAAGCGCCGCAGCCCGAACTGCTGGCGGAACTTCACCAGC
Organism: Xanthomonas euroxanthea; assembly: GCF_903989455.1. NCBI lineage: Bacteria > Pseudomonadati > Pseudomonadota > Gammaproteobacteria > Lysobacterales > Lysobacteraceae > Xanthomonas > Xanthomonas euroxanthea. Next base: position 791,190 of record NZ_LR861803.1, read on the forward strand.
AGCAGGTTGGCCGACATGTTGGTCATCACGTAGGCGGCCGGCAGCCAGGCCATTTCGGTGGCGTAGGCGCCCAGCGTGCCCTGCAGATAGGTCAGGTTGGCGGTGACCAGCGCATTGCTCAGCCCGCCGGTCAGCGCCACCACCACGCCCACCAGCCCGTACTGGATGCGGCGCCGGGTGGAATGCAGGGGCGTGGAGGCCGACCCGGGCAGGGTGGGCTTCTCGTGGGGCTGCCAGTCGCGCTGGACGTACTTGTCGTGCACGCAGGGCTCGCAGGGCTGGTCGCAGGGGAGACAGCGATTGTGGTCCGGTTGCGGTCATGGCGGCGTCAGCAGTGCGATAATCCGCCCATGAGCGAATCCCCCTATACCTCCGGTACCACCCATTTCGGCTTCCGCGACGTCGCTGCCAAGGACAAGCAGAAGCTGGTCGGCGAAGTGTTCACCTCGGTCGCGCGCAATTACGACCTGATGAACGATCTGATGAGTCTGGGCGTGCACCGCGCATGGAAACGCTACTTCGTGGCGACCGCGCAGGTGAAGCCGGGCGACCGTGTGCTGGATCTGGCCGGCGGCACCGGTGACATCGCCGTGCTGCTCAAGGAGCGCGTCGGCAACGAGGGCGCGGTGGTGCTGGGCGACATCAACGCTGGCATGCTGTCGGTGGGCCGCGACCGGCTGACCAACCGCGGCCTGGTGGCCGGCTTCGATTACGTGCAATGCAATGCCGAGGCGCTGCCGTTCCCGGATCAGAGCTTCGATCTGGTGACCATCTCCTTCGGCCTGCGCAACGTCACCGACAAGGACGCCGCGCTGCGCGAGATGTACCGCGTGTTGAAGGTGGGCGGGCAGGCGCGCGTGCTGGAATTTTCCGAAGTCACCGCCGACTGGTTCAAGCCGATCTACGACTTCCACTCGTTCAAGATCCTGCCCAGGCTGGGCCAGCTGTTCGCACGCGATGCCGACAGCTACCAGTACCTGGCCGAGAGCATCCGCAAGCACCCGCCGCAGGAATCGCTCAAGGGCATGATGGGCGAGGCCGGGTTCGCGCGTTGCCACTACAAGAATCTGACCGGCGGCATCGTGGCGATCCATTCCGGCTACAAGATCTGAACCGGATCGGGCGGGTGCGTGTCTGAGCATCCCGCCCGGCGCACATCCCGCGCCGGGTATCGCGCGCCGGACATCGCACGAGCACGCCATGCTCGTGTTCGCTTGCCGCACGATTGCAGTCTGCGCGTGTGCGTTTGCCGACAAACTTTTGAGACTCCCGTCGCGTCGGCTCCACCAACGGTCGGCGACACTAGGCGCTCTTTTGTCGGAGACGTGGATGCGCTTGTACGCAGGGTTGTCGCGCGTGTTTCCCCGCTCCTTCAGTGCCAAGCTGCTGGCGGTGACCTTTGTCGGCATCCACCTGCCGCTGCTGTTGTTGATCGCCTGGCTGGCCGCGCAGAGCGAGTTGAGCGGGCGCCCGCTGTGGTCGGTGGTGATTGTGGCGCTGCTGGCCACGTTGGCAGGCACCGCGGCCACCTTGTCGGCGCTGTACCGCCTGCTCGCACCGCTGCGCATCGCCGCCGACGCCCTGGATGCGTATTACGCCGACCAACGCCTGCCCAGCCTGCCCGAACATGGCGACGACGAGCTGGGGCGGTTGCTGCGCGGAATCAATCGCAGCCTGCGCGGCATCGACGCCGGCATGCGCGATCTCAAGAAGCATGCCCTGTTCGACCCGCTGACCGAGGCCTTGAACCGGCGCGGCTGCGAACAGGCGATGCGCGATTCGGTAACCGCCGCACAACGCGAAGGCTGGCCGTTCGTGCTGTTCGTGCTGGACATGGACAACCTCAAGCCGATCAACGACCGCTTCGGCCACCTGGCCGGCGATCGCGTGCTGGTGCGGCTGGTGGAATCGGCCTACGGCTGGCTGGGCGCGCAGGACTGGATCGGGCGCTGGGGCGGCGACGAATTCCTGATCGGCGTGCATGCCAGCGAAGACGACGCCACGCTCAAGCTCAATCAATGGCTGTCGATGCTCGAACGCGAGGATGCCGACGAGGCGCCGCTGCATGTGAGTGCCGGCAGCGCGGTGTGCGAGCGTGGGCTGGACGCCACCGAGCTGTATCGCCGCGCCGATGCGGCGATGTACCGCGCCAAGTTCTCCGGCGGCCGGCGCCTGGTGCGCGACGGGCATGACAGCCCGCGCAGCCATCCGGTGGTCTAGGCGCGATCCGGAGATCACCTGGCGGCCGGGCCGCAGGCTGCCGCGCGGCTGCGCACCGGCGGCATGCATCACGCTACCGCTGCGGCGGCCGCAGACGGTTCGCGCCGTTCCAGGCAGCGACATGGGCGTGGTCCTTTGCCGCCGCAGCTTGACCGGCCGCCAGGCTCGCCTGGCGCCGCACAGGCAGGCGACGGTGCGGAGCGTTAAAATGCCCAATTCCCTCGCTGCGGTGCCGTCGATGCGCTTCCCGTTCCTGTCGCTGTCCCTGGCCGTGTCCATCGCGCTGGCCGGCTGTTCCAATGAGTCCACGCCGCCGGCCGCCAGCACCGCCGCGCCGGCCACCACTGCCAAGGCCCCCGTGAAAGCAGACGCCCGCAACCACGATGAAAGCTCCTACGCCCAGCCGCAGCTGGTGGTCATCAAGGATCTGGCGCTGGACCTGAAGCTGGACTTCGACAGCAAGCAGATTGGCGGCACGGCCACCTATACGCTGCAGTGGAAGGACAAGGCCGCCAAGCAACTGGTGCTGGACACGCGCGAGCTGAGCATCGCGCAGGTGCAGGCCGACGACGGCAAGGGCGGCCTGGCACCGCTGCAGTTCGCGCTGGCGCCGGCCGACAAGACCTTCGGCAGCAAGCTCACCATCGAAGCGCCGACTCAGCCGGCCAAGGTCGTGATCACCTATCACACCGCACCGACCGCCTCCGGCCTGCAGTGGCTGGAGCCGTCGATGACCGAAGGCAAGCAGCTGCCCTTCATGTTCAGCCAGTCGCAGGCGATCCACGCACGCAGCTGGGTGCCGTTGCAGGACACCCCGAGCGTGCGCTTCACCTACAGCGCGCATGTGACCTCGCGCCCGGACGTGATGGTGCTGATGAGCGCCGACAACGACCCCAAGGCCGCGCGCGACGGCGATTACAGCTTCAAGATGCCCGAGCCGATTCCGTCCTATCTGCTGGCGATCGCCGCCGGCGATGTGGTGTTCAAGCCGATTTCCGCACGCTCGGGCGTGTGGGCCGAGCCGGCGATGGCCGACAAGGCCGCCAAGGAATTCGAAGACACCGAAAAGATGATCGGTGCCGCCGAAAAACTCTATGGCCCGTATCGCTGGGGCCGTTACGACATGCTGGTGCTGCCGCCGTCGTTCCCGTTCGGCGGCATGGAGAATCCGCGCCTGACCTTCGCCACGCCCACCGTGATCGTCGGCGACAAGTCGCTGGTCTCGCTGGTGGCCCACGAACTGGCGCATAGCTGGTCGGGCAACCTGGTGACCAATGCCAGCTGGAAGGACATCTGGCTCAACGAAGGCTTCACCACCTACGTGCAGGCGCGCATCACCGAGGCGCTGTATGGCGCCGAGATGGCCGAGATGGAGCGCGAGATCGACCAGGGCGATCTGCTGGCCGAAGTGAAGGACATGGCGCCGGCCGACCAGGCGCTGGCATTGCCGCCGCTGGCCGAGCGCGACCCCGACGAGGCCCTGAGCCAGGTGGCCTACGTCAAGGGTGCGTGGTTCCTGCAGTTCCTGGAGCAGCGCTTCGGGCGCGCGGTGTTCGACCCGTTCCTGCGCGGCTGGTTCGACGATCATGCGTTCCAGAGCGCCACCACCGACCAGTTCGTCGATTACCTCAACAAGAACCTGCTGGACAAGCATCCCAACACGGTCAGCGCGGCCGAGGTGGACGCGTGGCTGAAGCAGCCGGGCATCCCGGCCTTCGCCACCAAGGCGCGCTCGCGCAGCTTCTCGATCGTGGACACCGCGCGCATTGCCTGGAGTGGCAGCGGCACGCTGCCGAGCAAGCAGGTCACCGGCGAATGGGGCACGCAGGAGTGGGTGCACTTCCTCAGCGGCATGGGCGCCACGCTCAAGCCCGAGCAGCTCAAGCAGCTGGATGATGCCTACCACTTCACCGGCACACCGAACGGCGAAATCGCCATGCGCTGGTACCCGCTGGCGATCCGCAGCGGCTACACCGATGCGCGCGCCGCCGCCGGTGAGTTCATCGAACGCGTCGGCCGCCGCAAGCTGGTGCTGCCGATCTACACAGAACTGCTGAAGACCCCGGACGGCATCGCCTTTGCCGAACAGGCCTTCGAAAAGGCCAAGCCCGGCTACCACCCGATCACCACCGCATCGGTGGCCGAGATGATCGCCAAGGCCAAGTCGGCACCGCCGGCGCAGCCGCAGCCGTAATGGCAGAGGAGGGCGTTGCAGACGCCCTCCGTCGCTTCCATCGCCAAATCGCCTGCAACCACCGCCGTAGGAGCGCACCCGGGCGCGACCGGGCTTTCCCGGTGAGGCCCGATCGCGCCCAGGTGCGCTCCTACGATGCGGGGTGGCTGATCGCGGGTGGTGCGGCAGGCCGGTATCGTTGCCGCTGCCGTCCATGCCTTCCGGAACCGACGATGCAGTCGCGCCGTGGTGCATGCCCGCCCGCCGCTTCCATCGCCGCATCGTGCCTGCAACCACCGCGGTAGGAGCGCACCCGGGCGCGACGGTGCTCCACCGGGAAAGCCCCGTCGCGCCCGGGTGCGCTCCTACGCTTTGCGGCGGTTGATCGCGGGGCATGCGGGCAGGCTGGTATCGTTGCCGCTGCTTTTCATGCATTCCGGAGTCGACGATGAAGTATCTGCTGAGTGCGGCCTTGTGCGTCGCTGCAGTGAGTGGCTGTACTGATCGCGAGGCGCAACGCCAGGCGCAGGAAACTGCGCAGGCGCAAGCCAAGGAACACGATGCCGATGCACTCGCCAAGCAATACGACGAGGCAGTGAAGGCCGAAAACTGGGACATGGCGCGTGCGCATGGCGCCGCGGTGCTGGAAGGGTTTCCGGGCACGGCGGCGGCCACACGCATCGAGCCCGGTTATGCCGACATCAAGGCCAAGGGCGAACAGGCGCGCGAACTGCGCCGCATGCAGGCGTTGTGGCAGTACTCGCAAGTGCCGGCCAAGGGCGGCACACAGCGCTCGGCGATGATCGATGCCAAGAGCCGCGTGGATGTCGACGGCAGCGGCCCCAAGCCGGTGAGCCTGGTATTCCGCGATCATCCGCAGTGGAAGCGCCACAGCTATCTCGTGCTCAAGGCCGGCGACTTCAACTGCTATCGCGGCTGCAAGGTGCAGGTCTCGGCCGATGGTGGCGCACCACGCGCGATGGCCGCGCACCGCCCCGATACCGACGAAGCGATCGCGATGTTCATCGACGACGACAAGGCGCTGTGGCAGCTGGTGCGCAACGCCAAGCGCATCAGCATCGCGTTCCCGGTGAAGGCCGGCGGCACCCGCACGGCAGAGTTCGACGTGGGCGGCCTGGAGACCACCCAGATGCCGGGCTGGAAGTAGGCACGACCGCCGGCTGCCTGGCACCAGGCGCGCGCTCGGCGCACGGCATCGGCATGGACTGCTGGTCCATTGGGGTGAATGCGCCAGGTGTGGGTTCACCTGACGACGGCTTGCGGTATCGCGTCAACCATCTCTCGAGTGTTTGCACGTATGGACGGTAGGACCATCCCACAAATAACTCCCGCACTCTCCACCTACCGCCATTGGGTGTTCGACATGGACGGCACGCTGACCGAAGCCGTGCATGATTTCGCGTTGATCCGGCGCACGTTGGAGATCCCGCCCGAGGCGGACATCCTGCATCACCTGGCAGCGCTGCCGGCCGAGCAGGCCGCAGCCAAGCATGCCTGGTTGCTCGCGCACGAGCGCGAACTCGCGCAGGCCGCACAGCCGGCACCCGGTGCAGTGGCATTGGTGCGCGCGTTGCAGGCCGCCGGCTGCCGGCTGGGCATGCTGACCCGCAACGCGCGCGCGTTGGCGCAGGTGACGTTGCAGGCGATCGGCCTGCACGATGCGTTCGCCTGGGACGACATCGTCGGCCGCGATGAAGCCGCTCCCAAACCCGCGCCCGACGGCCTGCAGTACTTTGCACGACGCTGGTCGGTGGAAGGCGCGGCCCTGGTCATGGTCGGCGACCACCACAACGACCTGGCCTGCGGTCGTGCAGCCGGCGCCCGCACCGTGCTGGTCAACACGCCCGGCGATCCGTGGCCCGGCCTTGCCGACTGGCGATTGCAGGATTGCACGCAGTTGCTGGCGCAGTGGAACCGCTAGCGTGAGGTTTGGCGAGTAGGCCAGGCGCGCGGAAGGATGGATCGCGACGTGTGACTGGCCGCGTGTCGCTGGAGGTTGCTTGCGATCAGGACATCGTCATCGCATTGGACCCCGTCATCGCATTGGAAGAGTGGCATGCGCCCGAGAGGCGTGGACGCTGCTGAATCCTGCAACGCGTCATCGGCAAGCCGGACACCACACGGGCTGTCTGCGCCGTCAACGCATCCACCCGTCGGGCAGCGTCTCCCGATGGCAGAAAGAAATGCGGCGGCACCTTGGTCAACCCTGTCGTACGGTCTGTGGATGATCTGCGGCATCGAGTTGCACGAACCAGAGACAAGCATGTCGCCTCGCGCAGGCTGAGTTCATGGCACCGGCTGACAGGCCGTTCCACATCCGCTGCGCCACCAATGTCACAGCACGCCCGGCGCAAACTGTGCCAGAACCGTGACAGTGCGCCTGGCGCAAGCCACTGCCATCACTGCAGATGCCTGCTGCTACGACATGGTGCGTCGCACCAGTACGCTGGCATGGCGTTTGCTCTTTCCCTCTCGACGTTTCCGACGTCCGTGACGCAACTGGCGGGTGCAACGCCGGCGCCGCGGGATGTTTCAACCGACTGGTTGTTCAATCGAGAGGGGTAGACGCACATGCACCAATCTTCCTGCCGCAGCCTGCGCAGCAGTGTGCTGCTCATGCTTGCGCTGAGCGCTGCGCTGGCCGGCTGTAAAAAAGAGGCCGCCAACGAGACCGCTGCGCCGGCATCGGCCGCTGCACCCGCTGCTGCGCCGCCGGCCGCCGCCGTGGTCGATACCGATGGCGAATTCACCACCAATGCCAGCAATCCGGACAACTGGGGCGGCATCGGGCGCGACTTCGCGCTCACCCGGCACAGCCCGCTGGCCGAGATCAATCGCGACAACGTCAAGAACCTGAAGATGTCGTGGGAAATGAAGACCGATGCCACGCGCGGCCACGAAGGCCAGCCGCTGGTGATCGGCAGCATCATGTACATGGTCAGCGCGTACCCGAACAACGTGTTCGCCATCGACCTGGCGGCGCAGGACGACGGCGGCAAGGTGCTGTGGAAATACACCCCGCAGCAGGACGAGCGTTCGGTGGCGGTGGCGTGCTGCGATACGGTCAACCGCGGCGCCTCGTATGCCGATGGCAAGCTGGTGTTCGGCAGCCTGAGCGGCGATGTGATCGCACTCGATGCCAAGACCGGCAAGGAAGTGTGGAAGCAGAAACTCGCGCACCCGGACAAGGGCGAGACCATCACCATGGCGCCGATCATCGCCGACGGCAAGGTGGTGGCCGGCATCAGCGGCAACGAGTTCGGCGTGCTCGGGCGTGTGGCCGCCTACAACCTGGCCGATGGCAAGCAGGCCTGGTCCTGCGATGCGGCCGGCACCGACAAGGCGATCTGCCTGGGTGCGGAGTTCAACAAGGCCAATCCGCAGCACGGGCAGCTCGGCGATCTGGGCGTCAAGACCTTTCCCAACGACGAATGGAAGCGTGGCGGCGGCGCGGCCTGGGGCTGGTACAGCTACGACCCGAAATTGAAGCTGCTCTATTACGGCACCGGCAATCCCGGCCTGTGGAGCCCGTCGTATCGCTGCGGCAAGACCTCGCAGGAGGAATGCAACAACGGCGAGCACGACAACAAGTGGTCGATGACGCTGTTCGCGCGCAAGATCGATACCGGCGAAGCGGTGTGGGGTTATCAAAAGACCCCGTTCGACCAGTGGGATTACGACGGCATCAACGAGCCGATCCTGGTGGACCTGACCATCGACGGCAAGCAGGTGCCCTCGGTGGTGCAGTTCGATCGCAACGGCTTTGCCTACGTGCTTGATCGTCGCGACGGCACCTTGCTGCGCGCGCACAAGTTCGTGCCGGCCAACTGGGCCGAACGCATCGACATGAAGACCGGCCGCCCGGTCAAGGTGGCCGCGCATTCGCCGCTGGAACGCGGCAGGAAAGTGCAGGCCTTCCCCTCGGCCATGGGCGGCAAGGACCAGCAGCCGTGCTCGGTGGATCCGGCCAACTCCGCAGTGTTCTTCTGCGGCACCAACAACTGGCACATGGAGCTGGAACCGCAGGAGCGCGGCAACACCATGATGGGCCTGCCCTACGTGTTCGCCAACGTGATGATGAAGCCCAACGAGCCGGGTGCGCTGGGCATCGTCAAGGCCTTCGATGTGGTGGAAGGCAAATCCAAGTGGGAGATCAAGGAGAAGTTCCCGGTGTGGAGCGGCACCCTGGTCACCGACGGCGGGCTGGTGTTCTACGGCACGCTGGATGGCTGGTTCCGTGCGGTGGACAAGGACACCGGCAAGAAGCTGTGGGAGATGAAGCTGCCCTCCGGCATCATCGGCAACCCGATCGCCTACAAGGCCAACGGGCACCAGTACGTGGCGGTGTTCTCCGGCATCGGCGGCTGGATCGGCCTGCCGGTGGCCGCAGGTCTGGATCCGTCCGATCCGTATGGCGCGCTGGGGGCTGCGGGGCTGGCGTTCGGCGCCGGCTTCGACAAGATCCCGCTCGGCGGCATGGTGCACAGCTTCCGTATCGATGGTGCGGGCAAGACCGTGACCGCCGGTACCACCGCCACCGCAGCGGCAGGCGGCGGCGCGGCCAACGCCGTCGCGAAGACCGCACGATGAGATCCACGCAAGGCGTTGGACGCACACGTCGGCAGAGCTGTGCCGGCGTGCGCGGCATGCCCCGGCATCTGCACAAGATGCTGGTGGTTTGCAGCCTCGGACTCGTCGCCGCAGGCTGCACACGCGAGCCGTCCTCACCGACGGCTCGCGCTTCTGATTCCGCAGCGGCGCCCACAGCGGCGGCTGCCTCCAGTGCACTGCCGGCTTCGGCGCAATCGATGGCAAGCACGCCACCGCCTGCGCCCGATCCCGCGGTGCTGCGCGTGTGTGCCGACCCGGGCAACATGCCGTTGTCCAACAAGGCTGGCGAAGGCTTTCAAAACAAGATTGCGCAGGTGGTGGCCGAGGCCATGGGCCGTCGCCTGGAATACGAGTGGCGCACCTACTACCAGCGCGGGCTGGCGCGCAGCACCATCACTGCCGGCCGCTGCGACGTGCTGATGGACCTCAACAGCGACTTCGAGCAGGGCCTGACCACGCGCCCGCTGTATCGCTCGGCCTATGTGCTGGTGACGCGCAAGGGCCTGGATCTGCTGCCGACCTCGCTGGACGACCCGGCGCTGAAGAAGCTGCGGCTGGGCGTGTTCCAGAGTTCGCCCGCACGCCAGGCCCTGTACGAACACGGCATCAGCGGCGAGGTGCAGTACCTGTTCTACGACTCGGCTACCGCGCCGGAAGAACATCCCGGCAAGCTGGTCGAACGCGTCGCCGCCAATGAACTGGATGCGGCCGAATCCTGGGGCCCGGTGGCCGGCTACTACGCCCAGCGCCACGGCCTGGGCGTGGTGCCGCTCAATACCATCGACGATGCAGTGCTGGAGTATTCGATGGCGTGGGCGGTGTCACGCAAGAATGCGCAGCTGCGCGATGCCCTGAACACGGCGATGCAGCAGAGCGCGGCAAACATCGCGCAGATCCTGCGCAGCTATCACGTGCCGCTGGTGCGCTGCAGCGAGTGCGTGGTGAGCGGCGATCTGGCTGCGCATGGGCCGTATGCCACGCCGACGCCAGTGTCCAAGGCGCCAAGCCCGGCCGCATCCTCGCAGCAGCTGGCGCAGCTGCAACTGCGCATCGCCGACGGTGCCGACCCGAACCAGGAGCTGGCGCATGCGCTGGATGCTGGCGATGGCGTGCGTGCGGCGTGGTTGTTGCGGCATGGCGCCGATGTCAATCGGCCCAACCTGCTTGGCGAGCCGCCGTTGCACCAGGCCATCCGCAATCAGGAACCGGAGCTGGTCGGTCTGTTGCTCGATGCCGGTGCAGCCCTGGATGCACGCGATGCCAGTGGCTGGACCGCGTTGATGAAAGCCGCATGGGCCAACGATGCAGACAGTGTGGCCAGGTTGCTCGGCAAGCGTGCGTCGGTGGACACCGTCTCCGGCGACGGCTGGAGCGCGCTGGAGCTGGCGGTGGCCTACGCCGATGTCGGCGTGGTGCAGGCATTGCTGAAGGCAGGGGCGGACGTGCGGCGTTCCAATCCCGCCGGCTTCACCCCGGTGATGTTTGCGGTGGCGCGCGAGGACCCGGCGATTCTCGATGCGGTGCTGGCCGGCGGCGCCGAGGTCGGCCACGCGAATCAGGCTGGTGTCACTGCATTGATGCTGGCCGCCGCGGCCGGGCGCGAGGCGGTGGCCAGGCGCTTGCTGGCGGCCGGCGCAGACCCGTCCGCACGCAATCGCGACGGCAAGACCGCCGCCGCATTGGCGCAGGCACGCGGCGATGGCGCGCTGGCCGCGCTGCTCACCCAGGCCAGGCACCCGTCCCGGCAATGACTGTGTCACCCGCCGCGCGCACGGGGTGCGCGGTGTTCCCTCCGACCAGAAAGGTTCGTTCATGCGCAAGTCCACCGTGGGTTGTTCCGATCGTTCCGTCCGCGCGCCGTTGTGCGCGGTGATGCTCAGCATGCTGCTGGCCGCCTGCGGCAAGGACGCACCGCCGCCAGCGCCCGCGTCCGAGGCCGCCGCTCCGCCGGCTGCCAGCACGCCTGCGCCGGCCACCGGCGCCGCCGCGCCGGCGCCCGCAGCGACGCCCGCCGGGATGCCCAACCCGTCCGCCGGGCCTGCGCCGGATCCGGCCACCCCGCCCGCAGCGCCGGCTACCGTCGTGGCGATCCCGAAGGGGCCGGAGGTCAAGGTCACTCCCGAACTGATCGCCGAAGGCAAGAAGATCTATTTCTCGGCCGGCTGCAATGCCTGCCATGGCGGCACCGGTGGCGGCGGCATGTGCCCGCCGTTGACCAACGACATCTGGGTGTATGGCAGCGACGACGACACCTTGCGTACGCTGATCAGCGAGGGCACCGCCGCGATGATCACCCACGGCAAGACCCGCATCGGGCATGAGAAGGTGGTCGGGCAGATGCCGCCGTTCGCGCCGGTGCTCAAGCCGGGCGACACCGAGAAACTGCTCGCCTTCATCCACTCGATCAACAAGACCGCGGGCAAGGCGCAATGAGGCCAGCGCCCATCGGGTGGCAGCGCGTCCTGGCGACCACCGCGCTGGGCGTGCTGCTGGGCCTGGCCGGTTGCCGGCGCGATGCGCAGCCGCCCGCGGCAAACGCTGCGCCGGCGACAACGACGACTGCGGCTCCTGCAGCAACACCGGCGCCATCGATGCCGCCGGTGTTTGCGTATGTTCCCAATCAACGCAGCGGTACGGTATCGGTGATCGATACGCACAGCGATACGGTGGTGCGCACGCTCAGCGCGCAGGGGCAACTGGGCAAGCGCTTGCAGCAGGTGTTGCCGGGCCCGCACGGGCATCTGTACCTGATCGATGCCGAGCATCATCGCCTGATCGAACTGGATACCGAAAAGGACGCGGTGCTGCGCAGCGTGCAGATCGGCGAGAACGCCGAGGGCATCGCGCTGTCGCCGGACGGCAGGCAGTTCGCGGTGTGCGTGGAAGGGCAGAACCAGGTGATGCTGATCGATGCGGCGCAGTTCCGCGTGCAACAGGTGATCGCCACGCGCGGGCAGGCGCCGGAGCATTGCGCCTACACGCCGGACGGGCAGTGGTTGCTCACCAGCAACGAAGGTTCCAACGACATGGACGTGATCGAGCTGGCCACCCATCGATCGCGCGGTGTGGTCGCCACCAGCGGCCATCCGCGCGGCATGGCATTCGCACCGGACGGGCACAGCGTCTACATCGCGCAGGAGACCGCCAACGTGGTGGACGTGATCGACCTGCAGACGCGCCGACGCCGCGCCAGTCTGCCGGCCGGCGTACGCACGGCGGGCGTGGCGTTGTCGGCCGATGGCACGCGGCTGTATGCGTCCAACGGCGGTGCCGGCACGGTCAGCGTGATCGATACCCAAAGCGCGCGCAGGCTTGCCGAGATCACGGTGGGGCTGCGGCCGTGGAATCCGGCACTGACCCCGGCCGGCGACAAGCTGTATGTCGCCAACGGGCGCTCGAACACCGTGAGCGTGATCGACACCGTCGCATTGCGCGAGATCAAACAGATCCCCGTCGGCGACCTGCCGTGGGGCGTGGTCATCGCGCGCTGAGCGGCGGCCATGCCGACGCGCGCCAGGGGGGCCGGATGAAGACACGCGCTGCGGTGGCATGGGGTCCGCATCAGCCGCTGACCATCGAAGAGGTGGACCTGCAGCCGCCGCGGCCCGGCGAGGTGCTGGTGCGCCTGGTTGCCACCGGTATCTGTCACGGCGATGCGCATGCGTTGGCGCACGGGCAGGCGAGCAGCTTTCCGGCGATCCTGGGGCAGGAGGGCGCGGGCATCGTCGAGGCAATCGGCATCGGCGTCACCAGCGTGCGGCCCGGCGATCACGTCATCCCGCTGTACATGCCCGAATGCGGTGTGTGCAAGTTCTGCCGCTCCGGTCGCACCAACCTGTGCCAGGCGATCCGCAGCAGCCAGGAGCGCGGCCTGATGCCCGATGGCAGCAGCCGGTTCTCGTTGCACGGGCGGCCGATCCTGCACCACATGGGCACCAGCACGTTTTCCGAATACACCGTGGTGCCGGAGATCGCGGTCGCGCGGATCCCGCCGGATGCACCGCTGGATCAGGTCTGCCTGCTTGGCTGCACGGTCACCACCGGCGTCGGTGCGGTGCTCAACAGCACGCATGTGCGGCCCGGCGACTGCGTGGCGGTGTTCGGCCTGGGTGGCATCGGCCTGTCGGTGGTGCAGGGCGCGGTGCTGGCGCAGGCCGGGCGCATCATCGCGGTGGATATCGACCCGGCCAAGTTCGCGCTGGCGCGTGCCCTGGGCGCCACCGATTGCCTGGATCCGCGCGACTACGGCGCGCCGATCCAGCAGGTGATCGTGGACCTCACCGATGGCGGCGCCGACCACAGCTTCGAATGCGTGGGCGATGTCGGCGCGATGCGCGCGGCGCTGGAGTGCTGCCACAAGGGCTGGGGCGAGAGCGTCATCCTCGGCGTGGCCGACGACGCGCAGGAAATCAGCACGCGCCCGTTTCAGCTGGTGACCGGGCGGGTGTGGCGCGGCAGCGCGTTCGGTGGGGTGAAAGGGCGCAGCGAGCTGCCCGGCTATGTCGCGCGCTATCTGCATGGCGATCTGCAGCTGGCCCCGTTGATCACCCGCATCCTGGCGCTGGACGACATCAATCAGGCGCTGGCGGATCTGCGCGCGGCGCGTGGCATCAAATCGATCGTGCTTTATTGAGGGAGACGACATGAGGTCGACGCATCACTTACTGGGGTATCGCAGCACACCGCCGCTTCGCGTCGCACACCATGGCCGCGATGCATTGCAACGACATCGGCTTGCCTGCGCCTGCGCAGCGCTGCTGTGCGCTGGTACGATCGGCACTGCGATGGCCGAAGACGCGCCGCAGGTGACCTGGCTGGACCGCATCGAGGTCACCGCCACGCCGATTCCCGGCACCACCATCGACGCGGCGCAACTGCCTTACATGGTGCAGTCGGCCACCGACAGCGCGTTGTCGCGCGGGCGCAGCAACAACCTTGGCGACCTGCTGCAGCGGCGCTTCGTCGGCGTGGATGGCAACGACGTGCAGGGCAGCGCGTTCCAGAACGATCTCACCTTCCACGGGTTTCGCGCCTCCGCCTTGCCGGGCGCCTCGCAGGGCGTGTCGGTGTATCTGGATGGGGTGCGTTTCAACGAACCGTTTGCCGACATCGTCAGCTGGGACATGCTGCCCGAGTCGGCCATCAATGCGGTGACGCTGATGCCAGGCTCCAATCCCTTGTTCGGGCCGAACACGCTCGGTGGCGCGGTGGTGCTGTCCACCGCATCGGGCCTCACCGCGCCGGGATTGCAGGGCGAAGCGAGCATCGGCAGCGGTGCGCGCAAGCGACTGGATGCCAGTTACGGGCTCGCCAGCCAGGACGGCTGGCATGGGCTTGTCGCGGTCACCGGCTTCGACGAGAACGGCTGGCGTGATGCCTCCGAGGGCCGCCTGGGCACCGTGTTCGGCAAGGTCGGCAAGCAAGGCGAGCAGACCGACTGGAGCCTGTCGGTGCTGCACGGGCGCAGCCGCCTGATCGGCAATGGCCTGCTGCCGGATACGCGTTATACCGACGATGGCCCCGAGCCCGGCCTGTATCGCGCCGACCGCCGCGCGGTGTACACCTCGCCCGATCTCACCCGCAATCGCACTACGCTGTTCACCGCGCAACTGGACCATCGTTTCGATGCGGACACCGCATTGCATGCACTGGCTTATTCGCGGGTGGGCCGCCGCGACACCGTCAATGGCGATATCGGCGAGGACTACGAGGAATTCGTCGAGGAATGCGCCTCCGGTTACGCTGCCGACGGCAGTGCGCTGGATGCCGAGTGCGATGTCGCACGCGCCGATGCCGACGCCCTGCCCACCGGCGCGCTCAACACCACCCAGATGCGCCAGGAGGCGCAGGGGCTTGCGCTCAACCTGAGCAGGCAATGGGGCACGCATGCGCTCAGCACCGGCGTGACCTTCGATCGTGGTCATGTGCGCTATCGGCAATTCGCGCGCGATGGCTGGGTGCAGCCGGACCGCTCGGTCGCTGCCGATCCGGATGCCGGGCGTGCGTTCTTTTCCGGCGTGCGCGGCAGCACCAAGACGCTGGGCGTGTTCGTCGCCGACACCTGGGCGCTGGACGAGGCCACCCATCTCAGCGCCGCAGTGCGCTGGAACCATGTGGTGGTGGACAACATTCTCTCCACTGCCGACGACGGCGACCGCCCACGCGAGCGCTTCGTCTACGCCAAGGCCAACCCGTCGTTGGGGCTGACCCATCGGCTCGCTTCGGGGCTGACGCTGTACGGCTCGGTCGCACAGAACAGCCGTGCGCCTACCGCGATCGAACTGGGCTGCGCCGATCCCACCCAGCCGTGCCGATTGCCGACCGGCCTGCAGGCCGATCCGCGCCTGGAGCAGATCGTTTCGCGCACCTACGAACTGGGTGCGCGCTGGACACCGTCGACCGACAGCAGCGCGAGCGTGTCGGTGTACCGCGCCGACAATCGCGACGATATTTTGTTCCTGCGCGCACCGGATACGCAGCTGGGTTACTTCGACAATGTCGGCCGCACCCGTTACCAGGGCGCGGACCTGGCGCTGCGCCTGCACAGCGGCAACTGGCACTGGTCGGCCGGCTACAGCTTTCTGGAGGCGACCTACCGCAGCGATGGCGAGCTGCTGTCCGGCGAGCGCGTGATCGCCTTGCGGCCAGGCCTGCGCATCGCCGCGTTGCCGCGCCACAACCTCAAGCTCGGCGTGGAATGGCAGCGCGATGCGCTGACGCTGGGCGCCGGGGTGCGTGCGGTGTCTGGGCGCGTGGCCAGCGGCAACGAGGATGGCCAGGTCGACAACGCCGAAGACGGCGAGCCCGCGCCTGCGCGCATCGACATCGGCACCGCCGGCTATGCGCTGGTGGACATGCAGGCGCGTTGGCAAGTCAGTGCGCGGCTGTCGCTGTTCGCCCGCGTCGACAACGTCTTCAACCGCCGCTATGCAACCTACGCGGCAGTGGCCGAAGACGTGTTCCCCGATGGCGAACTGGCGCGCCCGCAGGATGCGCCGGTGGAAACCGGCCCGGCGCGGTTTCTCGCACCGGGCGTACCGCGGCAGTATCTGATCGGGGTGCGTTGGGCGCTCTGATCGCAGAGGAATTGGGAATCGGGAATAGGTGAGTGCAGGGCGTTAGCTCTACGATTCCCCATTCCCCATTCAACCGGTATCCAGGCCGTGCTTGCGCAGCTTGCGATACAGCGTATTACGGCTGATACCCAGGGCATCGGCGGTGCGGCTGACGTTCCAGCGGTGGCGTTCGAGTTGTTGCTGCAGCACCAGGCGTTCGGCCTGGTCGAGTGCGGCGCGGCCGGGCATGTCGTCGGCGGCCACCGCGCGGCCATCGACCAGGCACGGTGCGCTGCCGGCATCGACGATTTCCTGCGGCAGGTTGGGCAGGCGGATCACCCCGTCGCTGCACAACACCGCCGCCGTGCGCAGCACATTGCGCAACTGGCGCAGGTTGCCCGGCCATGCGTAGCTCAGCAGTTTGTGCATCGCTTCTTCGCTGATGCGCACGCTGTGCTCGCTGTTCTCCTCGCGCAGCAGGGTGCGGATCAGCTCGGCCTTGTCGCTGCGTTCGCGTAGCGGCGGCAGATGCAGCACCACGCCATTGAGCCGGTAATACAGGTCCTCGCGAAACTCGCCGGCCGCCACCCGCTGCGCCAGATCGCGGTGGCTGGCACTGATCACGTGCAGCTCCAGCGGCACCGCGCGTTCGCTGCCCAGCGGGGTGACGCATTGTTCTTCCAGGACACGCAGCAGGCGGCTCTGCAACGGCAGCGGCATGTCGCCGATTTCGTCCAGGAACAGCGTGCCGCCGCTGGCCTGCAGCAGCTTGCCGTGGCGGCCTTCGCGCGCGGCATCGGTGAATGCGCCGCGCGCATACCCGAACAATTCGCTCTCGATCAACGCCTCGGGAATCGCCGCGCAGTTGATCGCCACGAAGGCGCCGCCGGCCCATGGCGAGCCACGATGCACTGCCTTGGCGAATTCCTCCTTGCCGGTGCCGGTATCGCCACGCAGCAGGATCGATACGCGATGTGCGGCCAGCTTCAGCGCATTGGCCAGGTTGTGGCGCATGCGCGAATCCGAGCCGACGTGCTCGCCGGGTTGCAGCTCGGTATCGGGCGCCAGCTGCGCCGGCCCGCCCACCGCCGGCAGCGCGGGGCGCGCACGCGGCGGGCGCACCAGCGCGTAGAAGCGCCGCCCGTGGCAGGCGCAGCGGATCGACCACAAGGTGCCGGCATCGCTGCCGGCGCGGTGTTCGAGGGTGTCGAAATCCAGCTGCATCACCTGCGCGATGTTGCGGCCCACCAGCTGGCTGCGATCGAGCTTGCCCAGTTGCTCCAGCACCGCCTCGTTGACTGCCAGCACGCGACCGTCGGTGTCGATCGCAATCAGCGCCTCGTGCAGCAGGCCGGCGAACTCGGGCCGGCTATGGAAGCGCAGGATGAAGGCATGGCCGAACTGGTTGAGGAAGTGCGAGCGCGAGATCTGCGCCGCCGACATGCTCACCAGCGCCACGGTGTGGCGCTGGGTCTGCTTGCCGTCCTGCGCATTGGGGGTGGAGGCATCCAGCACCGCCAGCAGGCCGCCGTGCGGGTCCAGGATCGGCGCGCCGCTGCACGACAGCGGCAGATGGCGGGTCAGATAATGTTCGCCGCGATGCACGCTCACCGCAGTGCGCTCGGCCGCGCAGGTGCCCAGGCCGTTGGTGCCTTGATGGCACTCGGCCCAGCTGGCGCCGCAGAACAGACCGGCCTGGCGGAATTCGCGCAGCAGGGTCGGGTCGTGCACGCTGTGCAGCACGGTTGCCTCGGCGTCGGCAAAGATCACCGCATAGCCGCTGCCAGCGATCTGCTCGTAGAGATTTTCCATCTCCACCTTGGCAATGCGCAGCACATCGCCCAGGCGTTGCTGGCGCTCGCGCACGTGCAGCGCATCGTGCACCAGCGGCTCGGGGGCTGCCTCGGGCAACAAGGCGTAATCGTCCAGGCAGCGCCGCCACGAGCGCGACAGTGGTGCGGCAAGCGGCGCAATGTCGCGCAGCCGGCGGATCTGCCGGAGCGCATCCGGTTCGATCTCGGGCAGGGCGATGGACGTGGCGGCGACAACGCTTGGCTCTGACATGGGCCAGCGTTCCTCAGTGGGCGCGAAGCGTCAGTAGAGGCACAGATCGCTGCCATGCTCAAACTGCATTGCAGCAAATTGCGGTGCAGACGAGCCCCTTTCCTGCGGGAGAGGGGTTGGGGTGAGGGGACGGTGCGAAGCCTTGTGCCGTTCAAACTGCACGAGGCTTCGCTCGTACCCTCATCCGCCCCTGCGGGGCACCTTCTCCCGAGGGAGAAGGGGTGTGTGAGCTCGACGCTGCAGATCAGGCCAGCGTCAGAGCGCGTAGCCGAACTGCTGCTTGAACTGGTCGTTGAACTGCGCCAGGCGTCAACCCGGACAACCCAGATGTCCCGCCGTCGCCACGGCCCGCGATCTCAGGCGACCGACCTTTGCTGCGGCCTCAACACTCCAACGTCGATGCGCACCTGCGGCGCCGATGCCGTCTCAGAGGGCGCAGATGCCGTCTCAGAGCGCGTAGCCGAACTGCTGCTTGAACTGATCATTGAACTCGCTGAAATCGAACCGCTGATTCTGCGTGCCCGGATGCTCCACCTTCAGCGCACCCATCAGGTTGCCCATCCGCCCGATCGTCAGCCAGTCGTAGCCGCCCTGGATGCCGTAGATCAGCCCGGCGCGGAAGGCGTCGCCGCAGCCGGTCGGATCGACCACGCGGCGCTCGTGCGCCGGCGGGATGTCGTAGGTCTTTTCCGGCGTATGTACCAGCGCTCCCTTCGGGCCCTGGGTGGTGATGTAGGCCTGCACGCGCGAGACGATGTCCTTTTCGTTCCAGCCGGTGCGTTCCTGCAGCAGGTTGGACTCGTAGTCGTTGACCACCACGTAGTCGGCCTGTTCGATGAATTGGCGCAGTTCCGGGCCGTTGAACAACGGCATCGCCTGGCCGGGATCGAAGATGAAGGGAATGCCGGCGGCAGCGAACTCTTCCGCATTTTGGATCATGCCCTCGCGCCCGTCCGGGCCGACCAGGCCCAGGGTCACGCCCGGCACGTCCTTCACATGGTTTTCGTAGCTGCGCATCATCGCGCCCGGATGGAAGGCGGTGATCTGGTTGTTGTCGTGGTCGGTGGTGATGAAGGCCTGCGGGGTGAACAGCTCGTCGATGATCTTCACCCGCGACAGGTCGATGCCCAGCGCCTCGAAGTGTTCGCGATACGGGCCGAAATCCTGGCCGACGGTGCCCATCGGGATCGGCGCGCCGCCGAGCAGATGCAGGTTGTAGGCGATGTTGCCGGCGCAACCGCCGAACTCGCGGCGCATGCGCGGGACCAGGAACGACACATTCAGGATGTGCACCTTGTCCGGCAGGATGTGGTTCTTGAACTGGTCCGGAAACACCATGATGGTGTCGTAGGCGAGGGAACCACAGATCAGTGCGGACATCGAGTCGGGCCTTTGCGTTGGGAAATACCCGCCAGTTGCCGGCATGGCGGCGGGACGGCGCGAGCGCCGCGGCGCAAAGGGTAACGGCTGCGATCGATCAGGGCCACAACCGCATGCCATGCCCGGCGTGACCGGCACATGAAAACCACGCCGAAACGGCCGATTTTTCCTTGCCCGCACCGGGGGGGATTGCTAGGCTAGTGGACTTCGTTTTCTGCCCGCTTATCGACCAGTTGGTTCTGCATCGGCGACAGGGCAAGCGACTCTTTCAGGAACGGCTCCCTCGATGTTCAAGAAACTCCGCGGCATGTTCTCCAACGACCTGTCCATCGACCTGGGCACGGCCAATACGCTGATCTACGTGCGCGGACAGGGCATTGTGCTGAATGAACCTTCGGTGGTGGCGGTGCGTCAGGACCGCGCCATCGGCGGCACGCGCTCGGTGGCTGCCGTCGGCGCCGAGGCCAAGCAGATGCTCGGCCGCACCCCGGGCCACATCACCACGATCCGCCCGATGAAGGATGGCGTCATCGCCGATTTCACCTACACCGAGGCAATGCTGAAGCACTTCATCAAGAAGGTGCACAAGTCGCGCTTCCTGCGCCCGAGCCCGCGCGTGCTGGTGTGCGTGCCGGCCGGTTCCACCCAGGTCGAGCGCCGCGCCATCAAGGAATCGGCGGAAGAAGCCGGTGCACGCGACGTCTACCTGATCGAAGAACCCATGGCCGCGGCGATCGGTGCCGGCATGCCGGTGACCGAGGCGCGCGGTTCGATGGTCATCGACATCGGCGGCGGCACCACCGAGGTGGCGGTGATCTCGCTCAACGGCATCGTCTACTCGCAGTCGGTACGCGTGGGCGGCGACCGCTTCGACGAGTCGATCACCAACTACGTGCGCCGCAACCACGGCATGCTGATCGGTGAAGCCACCGCCGAGCGCATCAAGCTGCAGATCGGCTGCGCCTACCCGCAGGACGAGGTGCAGGAGATGGAAATCTCCGGCCGCAATCTTGCCGAAGGCGTGCCGAAGATGATCAAGATCAACTCCAACGAGGTGCTCGAGGCGTTGCACGAGCCGTTGTCGGGCATCATCTCGGCGGTCAAGCTGGCGCTGGAACAGACCCCGCCGGAACTGTGTGCCGACGTGGCCGAGCGCGGCATCGTGCTCACCGGCGGCGGCGCGCTGCTGCGTGACCTGGACCGCCTGATCTCCGAGGAAACCGGCCTGCACGTGCAGGTCGCCGACGACCCGCTCACCTGCGTGGCCCGCGGCGGCGGTCGCGCGCTGGAGCTGGTGGACATGCATGGCAACGAGTTCTTCGCGCCGGAGTGAGGCCTTCGGGAATCGGGAATCGGGAGTAGGGAATCGTGAAAGCATTCCCTGCCCGCGCTCCTGAGCGGTTGCGACGCGGTCCCGCCCATGTGAGTTTTCGCCTCAACCGTCTCGGGGGCAGCACACTGCTTCCCGATTCTCCATTCCCGATTCCCCATTCCCGGCCCTGACAGTGCCCTCCTACGCCGGTCCTCCCGTCGCCTCCCGTCCGGGCGAAGTCACCTCCACGCTGCGGCTGCTGGTCTATCTGGTGCTGGCGATCGTGCTGATCGCGCTCGATAGCCGGGGGGGCTGGCTGAGCCAGGTGCGCCTGCAGGCCAACCTGCTGATCCAGCCGATCTGGGCCGTGGCCGGGTTGCCGGGGCGGATCGGCTCGCAGGTGCGCGACAACGCCGCCACCCACGCGCAGCTGGTGGAAGAAACCCGCGACCTGCGCAACCAGCTGCTGGTGGCCAATGCGCGCCTGACCCGGCTGCAGACCGCCGCGCTGGACAATGCGCAGCTGCGCGAACTGCTCAACGTGGCCGAGCGCCGCGGCCTGGACGTGCAGCTGGCGCCGATCCTGGATATCGACCTGGACCCGACCCGGCAGCGCCTGCTGCTTGACGCCGGCAGCCGCGATGGTGTGCTGCTGGGCCAGGCGGTGATCGATGCCGGCGGGCTGATGGGCCAGGTGATCGAGGTGACCCCGCTGCATTCGACCGTGCTGCTGCTGACCGACCCCGACCACGCGGTGCCGGTCAGTGTGGCGCGCAACGGCGTGCGCCTGATCGTCTATGGCCGCGGCGACCGGCTGGAACTGCGCGACATCCCGCTCAGTGCCGGCGTGCAGGTGGGCGACGAGATCGTCACCTCCGGCCTCGGTGGCCGCTTCCCGGCCGGCTTTCCGGTCGGCAAGGTGTCCGAACTGCATCCGGACGATACCCACGCCTTCCTGGTCGGCGAACTGACCCCGGCCGCCAAGCTCGATCGCGGCCGCGATGTGCTGTTGCTGCGTGCCGGCAAGCCGCTACGCGTGGCGCCGGGAATCGGGAGTGGGGAATCGGGAATGGGGAGTGGCAACGGCGCCGGTGCTGCATCGGTGCCGGCCTCGACGCCGACCGGACAGGCCACTCCCGTTCCGCCGCAAGGAAGTGCGCCTGCCAAGCCGTCGGGAATGGGGAATGAGGGAGCGGGAATCGGCAACGGTGCTGCATCGATGCCGTCCTTGCGATTGACCAGGCAAGGCGCAGCATCTGCATCGTCGCAAGGGGCCGCTCCTACCGATTCCCGATTCCCGATTCCCAATTCCCGTCCCCGAAACAACCAGGGCGCAGCCACCGCAACGCCGCAGCGTGGCGCTCCTACCAATTCCCGATTCCCTATTCCCAATTCCCGTCCGTCTCCGAAGGAGACGGAGCAATGACCCGCATGCGCAACACCTGGATCCTGCCGGCGAGCATCCTCATCGCGCTGGTGCTGGGCCTGCTGCCGCTGCCGGTGGTGGTGCAGCCGCTGCGTCCGTACTGGCTGGCGCTGGTGCTGGCGTACTGGGTGATCGAGGAGCCGGACCGGGTCGGGCTGGGCATCGCCTTCGTGGCCGGTGTGCTGGCCGACCTGCTGTATGGCGGGCTGCTCGGCGAACAGGCGCTGCGGCTGGTGATCATGACCTTCATCCTGCAGCGCTTCCGCGCGCGGATGCGCTTCTTCCCGGTCTCGCAGCAGGCGCTGGCGATCGGCGGGCTGCTGCTCAACGACCGCATCGTCTCCTCGGCGGTGCATCTGGCGGTGGGCGAGCCGACCCTGCCGTGGAGCTACTGGTGGGCGCCGCTGCTGGGCATGGCGCTGTGGCCGCCGCTGTTCGTGTTGCTGGATGCGGTACGGTTGGGCAAGCGGAGCAAGAAGTAAGCCATGCACGGGCGTCGTCACCCCAAGAACCCGCACGCGGAGGCCGAGCAGTTCCGCCGGCGTGCGGTGCTGGGCTTTGTGATGGTGGTGATCTGCCTGGTCGGCCTGGGCGGCTGGTACTTCAAGCTGCAGGTGCTCGACCACGAGGTCTACGCCACCCGCTCGGAAGCCAACCGCATCAAGCCCAAGCCGGTGGTGCCCGGGCGCGGCATGATTTACGACCGCACCGGCCGGCTGCTGGCCGAGAACGTGCCGGCCTTCCGCCTGGACGTGACCCCGGACAAGGTCACCGACATGAACGCCATGCTGGCCGCGCTGGGCAAGGTGATCCCGATCGCGCCGGAGGACCTGGAACGTTTCAATCGCGAGCGGCGCGCGCGGCGCAGCTTCCTGCCGGTCACGCTCAAGCTGCGCATGAGCGATGAGGAAATGGCGCGCTTTGCGGTGGAGCGCTGGCGCTTTCCCGGCGTGGAGCTGGAGCCGTACCTGACCCGGCGCTACCCGTACGGCCCGCTGTTCGCGCACATCATCGGCTACGTCGGCCGCATCGACGAGAAGGACCTGGCGGTGCTGGGCGAGGGCAATGCCGCGCTCACCCACATGGGCAAGTCCGGGCTGGAGCGCTACTACGAGCAGGACCTGCGCGGCCAGGTCGGTTACGAGCAGGTCGAAACCAATGTGCAGGGGCGGGCGATCCGCACCGTCGGCCGGGTCGCGCCGCAGTCGGGCGCGGACCTGCGGCTGTCGGTGGATGCCGACCTGCAGCGCGCGATGGTGGCCGCGTTCGGCGAGCACGAAGGCGCGGCGATCGCGATGGACCCGCGCACCGGCGAGATCCTGGGTATGGTCAGCCTGCCCAGCTACGACCCCAACCTGTTCGTCAACGGCATCTCGCATACCGACTTCAAGATGCTCAACGACAACCCGTCGCGGCCGCAGTTCAATCGGCTGGTGCTGGGCGGGGTGGCGCCGGGCTCCACGCTCAAGCCGCTGATCGCGCTGGCCGGGCTGGACAGCGGCCTGCGCCGGCCGGAAGACCGGGTGCTGTCCACCGGCATGTTCTACCTGCCCGGGGTCAGCCGCGGCTGGGGCGACTCGCACCGCGGCGGCCATGGCTGGACCGATCTACGCAAGTCGATCGCCCAGTCGGTCAATACCTACTACTACCGCCTGGCGGTGGACATGGGCATCGACCGGTTCGACCACTACATGGGCGAGTACGGTTTCGGTCAACCGACCGGGGTGGACCTGCTCGGCGAGATCGGCGGCATCCTGCCGTCGCCGGCCTACAAGTACAAGACCCGCAAGGAACGCTGGTACCCCGGCGACACCGTCAACATCGCCATCGGCCAGGGTGACTGGAAGGTCACGCCGCTGCAGCTGGCGCGCGGGGTGTCGGCGATCGCCAGCGGGCTGCTGCTGCGCCCGCACCTGGTGCTGGAGGAGCGCACCGGCTTCGACCACCCCTGGCAGCCGATGATCCAGCCGCCGGGCAAGCCGATCAGCCCGAGCGCGGCGCACCTGCAGGTGGTGCGCGAGGGCATGATGGACACCATGCGTCCGGGCGGCACCGGCTATGCGATCACCCCCGGCGCGCCGTACCAGATGGCCGGCAAGACCGGCACCGCGCAGGTGGTCAGCCGCAAGGGCGTGGCCGCGGTGGATCCGCGCAGCCTGCCGCTGCATCTGCGTCACCGTGGCCTGTTCGTCGGCTTCGCCCCGGCCGACAACCCGGTCATCGCGGTGGCGGTGGCGGTGGAGGGCGGCGGGTTCGGCACCAGTTCGGCCGCGCCGATCGCACGCAAGATCTTCGACGCCTGGCTGCTCGGCAAGCTGCCCGCCGGCCTGGAGCCGCTGGACAGCGAGCTGGGCATGACCGCCGTGGGCGTCAACCAGTTCGAAGCCGGCGCCACCGATGCGCGCCAGGCCGGCGATGCGGCCGCGGCCACGCTGGACGAGCTGCCGGTGGTGATCGGCCAGACCGCGGTGGCCCTGGACCCCAATACGCCGGCGCAGCCGGTGGTGCCGGATGTGCCCGATGCGGTCCAGGAGACCGACCATTGAGTGACATCCTGCGCTGGCTGGTGGACATGGTGGCGCGCTTCACGCGCAGCCTGGACTGGGTGCTGTGCCTGGCGCTGGGTGCGCTGATGGTGATCGGGCTGTCGGTGCTCAAGAGCGCCGGCGGCGCCGCCAACGGCGATCACCTGGTGATGGCGCAAGCCGTGCGCTTTGTCATCGGCCTGGCTGCGATGTGGGGCATTTCGCGCATGTCGGTGCTGCGCCTGCGCGCCTGGACGCCGTGGGTGTACGGCCTGTCGATGCTGCCATTGCTGGCAGTGTTCGCGCTGGGCACCGGCAAATACGGCCGCCAGTGGCTGGATCTGAAACTGTTCTACCTGCAGCCGGCCGAGTTGCTCAAGATCAGCCTGCCGATGATGGCGGCCTGGTATCTGCACCGCATGCCGTTGCCGCCGCGCATCTCCACCGTGCTGGTGACCGGCGTGATCATCGGCGTGCCGACCGCCCTGATCATGCTGCAGCCGGACTTCGGCACCGGCGTGCTGATCGCCGCCAGCGGGGTGTTCGTGCTGCTGCTGGCCGGCCTGCCGTGGTGGTGGGTGGCGGTGGGCGTGGGTGGCGTCTCGGCGGCCGCGCCGGTGGCCTGGTTCTGGCTGCTGCGGCCGTACCAGAAGGACCGCATCATGATGTTCCTCAACCCGGAAAACGATGCGCTGGGCGCCGGCTGGAACATCATCCAGTCCAAGATCGCGATCGGTTCCGGCGGCTTCGACGGCAAGGGCTGGGGGCTGGGGTCGCAGTCGCACCTGAACTTCATCCCCGAACAGACCACCGACTTTGCGTTCTCGGTCCTCAGTGAAGAATTCGGCTGGATCGGCGTGGCGACCGTGCTCAGCCTGTACCTGATCGTGATCGCGCGCTGCCTGTGGATCGCCTCGCAGGCGCGCGACACCTATTCGCGCCTGGTCGCCGGTGCCACCGGGCTGGCGTTCTTCGTCTACGTGCTGGTCAACGGCGGCATGATTTCCGGCCTGCTGCCGGTGGTGGGCGTGCCGATGCCGCTGATGAGTTACGGCGGCACCTCGGCGGTGTCGCTGCTGGCCGGCCTGGGCCTGGTGATGGCGGTCAAGACGCACCGTCCGGTGCACGGGTACTGAGCCGGCGCGTGCTGCAGCCCAGAGTGGCAGGCGTACCCGCCTCGCCAGAACGAATCATGGCCAACCAGGTGCACCGCGCCGCGTGCGACAGGCGCATGACACGCCGCTGACACTGCGCAGGACGCGTGCGGTTGTGCGTGCTGCGTTGCAATGACGACACGCCGACGCAGGGCCGCTTCGCACGTGCGGCACCGGGTTCGCTCGCCTTCTGTGGGTGAGGGCGTTGCGCCGTAGAGTCCGATGCGCCGCTGTCTGCCCGCGGCTGCGTCGCGTTGCAGCTGCAGGCGCGCACCATTCCTCTTTCCGGTGACCTCTTCCATGAAATTGCTAAGCGCCGCCCTCGGCGGTGTCTGTCTGACGTTCGCTGCACACGCCGGCGCCATCACCCTTGCCAGCGGCGATGCGCGCGCCGTGTCCGAGCCGGCGATTCCTGCCACCTGCCAGGCGGTGAGCGCCAGCCACACGCCGAGCGGGCGCCTGTTCGATGCCGCGCTGGAAAGCGCGCCGCCTGATACCAAGACCATCCAGGCCGCGTTGACGGCCTGCACCGGCAAGAACGGCAGCGTGCTGCTCAAGGCCGGCACCGGCGACGCGTTTCTCAGCGGCCCGCTGACGATTCCCACCGGCGTCACCCTGGTCGTCGATCAGGGCGTGACCCTGTACGGCTCGCGCAATCCGGCCGATTACGGCAGCGGTTGCGGCGTTGCGGGCGCCAAGAGCGGTGGCTGCCTGCCGCTGATCGGCATCAAGGGCGCCAGGTCCGGCGTGATGGGCGTACGCACCGGCGGGCGGCAGGGCACGATCGATGGGCGTGGCGACCTGCCCATGCTCGGCAGGACCACCACCTGGTGGCAATTCGGCGAAAACGCCAAGACTGCCGGCCAGGTGCAGAACAGCCCGGACCTGATCAAGGTGCAGAACTCCACCACGTTCACCCTCTACCACGTCAATCTGATCAACGCGGCGTACTTTCATTTCTTCGCGCACATCGTCGATGGCCTGACCATCTGGGGCGTGCGGGTGAAATCGCCGGCCACCAGCCCCAACACCGACGGCCTGGACCTGGACAGCGTGGTCAACGCCAGCCTGGTCGACAACGATGTGATGGGCGGCGACGACTGCGTGGCGATCAAGACCATTGCGTCCAGGTCCGGCAACATCAGCGTGCGCGACAACCGCTGCTACGGCACCCACGGCATCTCGATCGGCAGCGAGGTGATGTCCGGGGTCAACAACGTGCTGGTCGACAACAACGCCATCACGGCCAGCGACGATGCCGGCAATCGCAGCACCGACAACACCGGGCTGCGCATCAAGACCAGCCTGGCCAAGGGCGGCCCGGTCAGCCTGGTGACCTATCGCAATACCTGCCTGTACGGGGTGACCAGCCCGCTGGTGATCAACCCGTTCTATGCGACCGGCGGCAGCGGCACCAAGCCCAGCTTCAGCGACATCGTCGTCAACGGCCTGCGCACCACCGGCGATGCCGGCCTCAAGGGCAAGGGCTGGATCCTGAGAGGTTTCGATGCGCAGACGCCGCTGGACCTGACACTGGCCAACGTGGCCACCGGCAATACCGCGGTCACCGCCAGCGACGCGCGGATCGGGCTCAGCAACAGCGCGCTCACCCCGACCGGCAGCAATGTCACCACGCCCACCGTGCAACTCGGCGGCAGCGTGCCCACCTGCTCGACCGCACCGCGCTTCCCGGCCCTGTAATCAACCAGGCGCGGCCACCCGGCCGCGCCTGACGGCCGGATCGACATCAAGGGACCAAAGCCGGCCGCTAATGCCCTCAGATGAAGAAGCCAGAAGCAGGCCCACGGCATGCCGCCAAACGCAAAGCCTCGCCAGCGCCTGGCCCGGTCCACCAGACAGCCCCGGTCGGCGCACGAGCACCCCGCACCCCCGCACCAATCCCGACTCCCCAATCCCCATTCCCCATTCCCCATTCCCCACTCCCCACTCCCCACTCCCCACTCCCCACTCCCCACTCCCCACTCCCCATTCCGCGCGGCACCGGCCAATCCCCAATCCCGAATCCCGAATCCCGAATCCCGAATCCCTGCCACTCAAAGCTCTTTCCTTTCATGGCCTTATTGCCAGAAGTTCATCTGTTCTCTGTTACCCTCGGCCGATGATTCGACGCACTTTGACCTGCCTGCTCACTCTCGGCCTTGTCGCCTGCGCGACCCAGCCCAGCCCTCCGACCCCGCCGCCGGCCGCCAGCGCGCCCCCGGCCAAGCCGCCGAGCACCCCGGTCGCGCTGGCCGCCAGCGCGCCCCCGGCCAAGCCGCCGAGCACCCCGGTCGCGCCCGTCAGTGCGGCTGCCGAAGCGCCCGCGCTGCCGCCGGTGGACCTGACCCCGGTGCCGTTCGAGATCGCCCGTGCCAACTTCGTGCGCGACACCGCTGCCAAGTACGGCATCGACGCCGCACAGATCGAAGCGGTGCTGGCGCAGGCGCAGTTCAAGGACGCCATCGTCACCGCGATGTCGCGCCCGGCCGAGCGGGTCAAGCCGTGGAACGAATACCGCCCGATGTTCATCACCCAGGCGCGCATCGATGGCGGCCGCAAGTTCCTAGCCGAACATCGTGCAGAGCTGAGCAAGGTCGAAGCAGCCACCGGCGTGCCGGCGCAGGTGATCGTGGCCATCATCGGGGTGGAAACCAGTTACGGCAGCAACGCCGGCAAGTACCGCGTGCTGGACGCGCTGTACACGCTGGCGTTCCGCTACCCGCGTAGCGGCGACCCGGCCAAGCTCGAACGCGAAGTGCGTCGCGAGCTGTTCTTCCGCGATGAACTCGGCCAGCTGTTCGCGCTCGGCAAGGAAGAGCAGCTCGATGTCACCACGCTGATCGGCAGCTATGCCGGCGCGATGGGCATGGGCCAGTTCATGCCGTCCAGCTACCGCCAGTTCGCCGTCGATGGCGATGCCGACGGCAAGCGCAACCTGTTCACCGACCACAACGACGTGTTCGCCTCGGTGGCCAACTACTTCGTCAAGAAGGGCGGCTGGGTGCGCGGTGGCCAGGTCGCGGTGCCGGCCACGCTGGCCGCAGGCCACGAGGAATTCAATCCCACCGACTGGTCGCCGGTGCACACGCTGGCCGATCTGTCCGCGCGCGGCTACCACCCCGATGCGCCGGTGGTGGCCGGCACTACCGCCACGCCGATCACCCTGGACGATGCCAACGGCAAGCAGTACTGGCTGGGCTTCCAGAATTTCTACGCGATCACCCGTTACAACATTTCCAAGATGTACGCGATGGCCGTGTTCCAGCTGTCCGAGGCCATCGCCGGCAAGGAGTTACCCCCGGCATGAACAGCACGACAGGCCCCAAGTGGCTGATCCCGATGGCGCTGATGCTCGGCCTGGCGGCCTGTAGCAGTGCACCGAAGAAGAGCGCCGGCACTGGCGGAAGCGGCGCCATCAAGGGCGTCAAGGTCGACGGCAAGGGGCCGGCGTATGTCGCCACCGGTTGCCCCTCGACCTCGCCGTACGCGGCCGCCAAGGAAGACCCGTCCACGCGCGGCGACTACACCGCCGGCGGCCTGTACAAGCCCGGCGTCAAGGACACCACGCCGGACCATGTGCCCAACGTGGCCTGCATCCCCGAACCGCTGGTCACCAACGAGCCGCGCTCGGCGGTGGGCAACCGCTCGCCGTATGAGGTGCTGGGCAAGCGCTACGTGGTGATGGACAGCCCCGGCGACTATGTCGAACGCGGAACCGCCTCGTATTACGGCAGCAAGTT
This sequence comes from Xanthomonas euroxanthea, assembly GCF_903989455.1. NCBI lineage: Bacteria > Pseudomonadati > Pseudomonadota > Gammaproteobacteria > Lysobacterales > Lysobacteraceae > Xanthomonas > Xanthomonas euroxanthea. The sequence continues at coordinate 820,871 of NZ_LR861803.1, forward strand.
CCACGGCCGGCTGACCTCCAACAAGGAGGTCTACGACATGTACGCCTTCACCGCCGCGCACAAGACCTTGCCGCTGCCCAGCTTTGCGTTGGTGACCAATACCGACACCGGCGATTCGGTGGTGGTGCGCGTCAACGACCGCGGCCCCTTCCACGACGGGCGCGTGATCGATCTGAGCTACGCCGCCGCGGTCAAGCTGGGCATCACCGGCAAGGGCACCGGCAACGTCGAGGTGCGTGGCCTGACCGAAGCCGACAACGGCAATCTGCTGGCCAAGCGCCGCAGCGGCAGCGCACCGGTCAGCACCGCGGTGGCCGCCGCACGGCCGGCCGCCAGCGCCAGCCAGATCGATGGCCTGGTGCAGCGTCTGCCTACCCGCACAGTGCCGTCCGCCGCTCCGCGCGCAGGGGCCGCCAGCGCCGCCGCTCCGGTCGCCGCCGCAGTGGCAAGCAGTGCCGGGACTGCTGCGGTTCCCGCGGGCGAGCGTTGGCGCTACCGCGTGGCCGACTCGCGCCAGCCCGGCAATGCCGACAATTTCGATGCCTGGATGAAGGCGCAGGGCGTGCGCGTGGCCACCGGCAAGCCGTCTGCCGCCGCGCCACGGCCGGCCTCGTCCGTTCCGGTGGCGGCCGCGCCGGTCGCGGTCGCGGCGGTCAAGCCCGCCGACAGCGCCCCGACACGTCCGCTCAGGAGCGAGCCGGCGCCAGCCAAGGCGCCGAGCGTGGCCGAGGCGGCATTGGGCGACATCCTGCTGCAGGTGGCCAGCTTCGCCAGCCGCGAAAACGCCAACCGCGCGCTGTCGCAGCTGGCCTCGGCCGGCATTGCCGGCGCCAGCGTCAGCGACATCGTCAGCGGCGGCCGTACCTTGTGGCGGCTGCGCGTCAACGCGCGTGACCACGCCAATGCCTCGGAAATCGCGCAGCGCATCGCCGGCCTGGGCTTCGGGCGTCCGCAGATCGTTGCCAACTAGGCCGGGTCGAACTGTCTGCCAAGGCGTCGGCGGAGGGTCCGGCGCCTGACTTCGCAAGCTGTCGTCGAGCAACCGTGATCCCTGCGCGCCCTGTTCGCGCGCCCGATGCCCGGGTGCTGTCAGCCGCACTCGGCACGCCACCTGCCACCATCGCTGAACTGCGCAGGCGCGCGCGGCCGCTGGCGCGTCGCCCTGATCGCCGCGGCGCCTTACAATTTCGCATTACCCAGCCTTCGGGCCCGTCAGGAGTCGTTCTTCAATGAAATTCCGCTTCGCCGCCGCTGCGGTGGCCACGTTCGCCTTTGGCCTGGTCTGCGCCCAGACGCCTGCGCCGCAGCCGACGCCTGCCGTTGCCGCTGCGCCGGCCGCCGTCCCGGTTCCGCCCGCACCCGCCCCGGCCGTGTCCAAGTCGTGGATCCTGATGGATTACGCCACCGGGCAGGTGCTGGCCGGTGAAAATATCCACCAGCAACTGGCGCCGGCCAGCATCACCAAGGTGATGACGTCCTACGTGGTCGCTGCCGAAATCAAGAACGGCAAGGTCAAGCGCGACGACCAGGTCATGATGAGCGAGCGCGCCTGGCGCGAGGGCGGCGCCGGCACCGACGGCAGCTACAGCGGTTTTCCGGTCAACCAGACCGCGCGTCTGGAAGACATGGAAAAGGGCATGGCGATCCAGTCCGGTAACGATGCCGCGATCGCATTGGCCGAGCATGTGGCCGGCAGCGAAGAGGCCTTCGCCTCGCTGATGAACAGCTACGCCGCCAAGATCGGCATGAAGGACTCCTACTTCGTCAACGCGCACGGCCTCAGCGCCGAAGGCCACCATTCCACCGCCTATGACCTGGCCATGCTGGGCCGGGCGATGGTGCGCGACTACCCGGAGACCTACGCCTACAACAAGATCAAGGAATTCCAGGTCGGCAGCATCAAGCAGAACAACCGCAACCTGCTGTTGTGGCGCGACCCGGCGGTGGACGGCATCAAGACCGGACACACCTCCGAGGCTGGCTACTGCCTGCTGAGTTCGGCCAAGCGCGGCGACCAGCGCCTGGTGGCGGTGGTGATGGGCGATTCGTCCGAGCGCCAGCGTGCCGACGACAGCCTGGCCCTGCTCAACTGGGGCTTCCGCTTCTTCGAAACCCACAGCCTGTACGCGCCCGGCAAGGTCGTGACCAAGCAGAAGGTCTGGAAGGGCGAGCAGGACGAAGTGCAGCTCGGCGTGGCCCAGCCGCTGCTGGTCAGCCTGCAGCGCGGCCGCTACAACGACCTCAAGCCCAGCATGGAAGTGGCCAAGAACCTGCAGGCCCCGATCAAGCAGGGCCAGCAGATCGGCACCGTCAAGGTCAGCCTGGACGGCAAGATCATCGCCCAGGCCCCGCTGGTCGCCATCAATGCCGTGGAAGAAGGCGGATTCTTCAAGCGCCTCTGGGATGCGTTCTGGATGTGGTGGGAATCGGAGTGATCCAAAGAAAAAGCCGGCGAAAGCCGGCTTTTTTCTTTTGAATCGGGAATCGGGAATCGGGAATCGGGAATCGGGAATCGGAGAGGCGGGGTGTCGCTCTTGTTCTACCTATTCCCTTTTCCCAATTCCCGATTCCCAGCCCTCAAAGCATCCGACTGATCGTGAAACTGCCATACACCGGCGTTTCGCGCTGGGTGTCGAATTCGCGGGTGCGGTGGTAGCGGGCGATGGCGAACTTCCAGCGGCCGTACATCACCGCCAGGCCGTAGCCGACATCGCCCACGAACGCACGCTTGTCCACGCTGTGGCTGTTGCGGAAGGTGTTGCCGTCCAGGGTGATGTCGCGCAACACCCAGCGCGCATCGGTGGTCACGAACAGATGGCCCGACCAGCCGCTGGCGCGCCCGAGCCGGCTGGGGGCGGTGTTCTCGCCGGCCGGGCGGGTCGGGGTGCTGCCGAAGTCGTCCGGCAGTTTCCAGCCAAAGCGTGCCTCGCCACCGGCATTCAGATGCGTGGCCATGTTGCCGACCGAGCCGCCCCAATGCGAAATGAAGTCCCAGCCGAAGCCGTCTGCATTGACCGCCGCATCGCCCGGCCAACGGCGCATGCGCTCGTGGACCAGGTTGATCAGCGGCTCGTTGTGCAGCTGGTTGTCCCAGCCCTGAAACTTCTCGTCGCCCAGGATGTCGTGGATGGCGTCCTGCGCTTCCTGCGCAAACGCCCATGGGCCGACCACGCCGATCTGCAGCTGGGTGGTGCGCAGCTGCGCATCGTTGCGCGCGTTGTAGCCGAAGCTCGCCAGCAGGATGCCCGCATACGGGCGATCGTCGGGGATCACATCGCGGCGGGTCGGATCGGTGGGGGTGAAAATCGCCTGCCCGATCGAGAACACCATGTTCTGCTGCTCGAACTCGCCCGGATGCAGGCGCTCCAGGTAGCCGTTGACCCAGCGCGCGGTGCGCGGCAGGCAGGGGTCGTCTGTGTAGTCGACCAGGTTGGGCGAGACCAGCGTCAGTACCGCACCATTGGAGTAGCCCTGATCCTGGTCCTCCCCACCGAACAGGTCATTGTCGACCCGGAAGTTCACCGCCGGCGGGGTCCGGCTCATTCTGCTGGAGTCGCACTGGTCGGCGGCCAGGGCCGGCATCGACAGCCCGGAAAGAGAAAGCAGCAGGGCAGCGGTCAACGCGCGCGGTCGAAGCATGGAGGGCCTGGGAAGGTAGGAAGGACGATGTGGGGCAAAGGTGCCTGCGGCCACGGCTGCGCCGCGTGAATGTGCAGGAGGGATCATGCCCGAGCCGCCTGGATGCAGCGGCGGGGTCTGGAACACCAGTCCGTTCCATTTGCGGTATGACGGCCATGAAAAGCTCGCGCGAATAGCATATGATCCGCCCCCGGGGAAACCAGCCCCAAGGAACGGCGGCCTTTTCAGGCCGTTTCATCACAACGGATCGCGTTTGCCGACGGCAGCGCAGGTGTCAGGGGAACAATATGAGCAAGACGATTTCTGTGAGCGCAGCGCTGTTGTCCGGCGTGGTGGGCATTGCACTGGCCAGCGTCAGCGCGCCGGCCCTGGCCGGACTGAAGGATGCCTTCAAGGGCTCCGCACAGGATCAGCGCAAGGATGCCGTCGCGCAGATCCCGGTGTGTGCCAAGCCGCTGGGCAGCCTGTCGGTGATCGAGCCGGAGGACGCAGTCAACTGGTGGTCCGGTCAGCAATTGCCGGCGCCATCCAAGTTGATCAAGGTCTTCGTCAACCGTTCCCGCTGCTTCACCCTGGTGGACCGTGGCGCGGGCATGGCGGCATCGCAGCGCGAGCGCGATATGGCGGCAAACGGCGATCTGCGCGCACGTTCCAACGTGGGCAAGGGCCAGATCCGCGCAGCCGATTATGTGATGACGCCGGACCTCATTTCGCAGAACCACAATGCCGGCGGCAGTGCCATTGCCGGCATGCTGGGCGGCCTGGTGGGTGGCAATGCCGGCAACCTGGTCGGTGGCCTGAACCTCAACAAGAAGACCGCTGACGTGGTGCTGACCATCACCGATGTGCGCTCCTCCGAACAGGTCGCCATGGCCGAAGGCAACGCCAAGAAGACCGACCTGGGCTGGGGCGCGCGTGGCAACGTCTTCACCGGCGGCGACTACGGCGCGGCCGGTGCCGGCGGTTATGCCAACACCGAGATCGGCCAAGTGATCACCCTGGCCTATCTGCAGGCTTACACCGACGTCGTCACCCAGCTCGGCGGTCTGTCCGGCAACGCGGCTGCATCCAATGTGCAGCAGGCTGTGACCGTGACCCGTGCGGGGCGTCTGTTGGGCAATGCCAAGGGCACTGGCGCAGCCGTGCGCACGCTGGAGCCGGGCATGATGCTGTACCCGACCGGCACCAAGGAAGGCGTCATGTGGGAAGTCGAAGACGAAATGGGCAATCGCGGCTGGGTCTCGTCGGCCATGCTGGAACTGTCCAAATAAGCAATTAGCGCCATCCATGCCGGGCGTGACGCGTCTGGCGTGAAACAACGGGGCCCCGGTGGCCCCGTCGTTCTTTCCCACGTACTGCGGGCTTGGGTTTGTCCGCCATCGTCCCGATAATGGGCGGATGGAAATCAGCACCGACAACCCCGATCACGGCTTCCAGTTTCCCGGCACCTTCGAGCTCAGCGCCATGGGCGCGGCCGAGCGCGGGCTGGAAAGCGAACTTCCGCGCCTGCTCGCCGCCACCGGCGTGGAGCTGCTGGAGGAAAGCATCAGCTGGAAGCATTCGTCCAGCGGCAAGTATGTCTCGGTCAAGATCGGCTTCCGCGCCGAAAGCCGCGCGCAGTTCGACGCTGCGCACCAGGCGCTGCGCGACCATCCGGAAGTGAAGTGGACGCTGTAGCGGTGCAGACGCTGGCGGGCCCGGTCCCCGCCCTGCCGGCGCAGTGGCGCGATCTCGGTCGACAGGAGTACGCGCCGGTGTGGCGCGCGATGCAGCGGTTCACCGATGCGCGTGATGACGCCACGGCCGACGAGGTCTGGGCGGTCGAACATGCGCCGGTGTTTACGCTGGGCCAGGCGGGCAAGCCCGAGCACGTGCTGGCGCCGGGCGAGATTCCGGTGCTGCAGGTCGATCGTGGTGGCCAGGTGACCTACCACGGCCCGGGCCAGCTGGTGGTCTATCCGCTGCTGGATCTGCGCCGGCTCAGGATCGGCGTACGCGATTACGTGTGCAAGATCGAGCAGGCGCTGATCGACACGCTGGAAGAGTGGAACATCGTCGCCGAGCGCCGCGACGGCGCGCCGGGCGTGTACGTGGGCGGGGCCAAGATTGCCGCGCTCGGCATCCGGGTGCGGCGCGGCTGCACCTTCCACGGCCTGTCGTTCAACGTGGCGATGGACCTGGAGCCGTTCCACCGCATCAATCCCTGCGGCTACCAGGGCCTGCAGGTGACCTCGGTGCTAGACTTGGGCGGCCCCTCCGGGATGGACGCCGTCAAGGCGGTGCTGCTCGATCAGCTGGCGCGCCAGTTCGGTCTCGTCCTGCAGCCCGCGTCCGCGTTGCCCGACCTTTCGCTTCCGGCCTGAGCGCCCGTTATTGCCATGACCCAGCCTATCGCCCGTTCCATCCCCTTGCAGGTCGTCTCCGGCGACTCCGCCGCACCTGCGCCGTTGCAGACCGGCGTCAAGCAGATCGGTGGCGACAAGATCAATCGCTCGCCGGTGCAGTTCGTCGATGCGCCGGTGCTGCGCAAGCCGTCGTGGATCCGCGTGCGGATTCCGTCCGGCAATGCAGTGCAGAACCTCAAGGCCAAGCTGCGCGAAAACCGCCTGGTCACGGTCTGCGAGGAAGCCAGCTGCCCGAACATCCACGAGTGCTTCAGCCACGGCACCGCGACCTTCATGATCCTGGGCGAGGTGTGCACGCGGCGCTGCTCGTTCTGCGATGTGGCGCACGGTCGGCCCAAGCCGCCGGATGCAAACGAGCCGGCCAGCCTGGCCACCACCGTGGCCGACATGGGCCTGAAGTACGTGGTGGTGACCAGCGTGGACCGCGACGACCTGCGCGACGGCGGTGCCCAGCATTTCGTCGACTGCATTGCGGCCATCCGGGTCAGTTCACCCAAGACCCGCATCGAGATCCTGACCCCGGACTTCCGTGGCAAGGGCCGCATGGACCGCGCGCTGGAGATCCTGGCGCTCAGCCCGCCGGACGTGTTCAACCACAACATCGAAACCGTGCCGGACCTGTATCCGAACGTGCGCCCCGGTGCCGACTACCAGTGGTCGCTGACCCTGCTGCAGCGCTTCAAGGCGCAGCATCCGTCCATCGCCACCAAGTCCGGCATCATGCTCGGCCTGGGCGAGACGATGGAACAGGTGCAGGCCACCTTGCGCGACCTGCGCGCGCACGATGTGGACATGATCACCATCGGCCAGTACCTGCAGCCGACGCCGCACCACCATCCGGTGATGCGCTACTGGACGCCGGAGGAATACAAGGCGCTGGAGGAGTACGGCAATGCGCTGGGCTTCAGCCACGTCGCCTCCGGACCGATGGTGCGCTCGTCGTACCACGCCGACCGGCAGGCGGCCGGCGCCGGCGTGGCTGCCTAAGGCAGGCGATCGCCCTGTGCCCGTGCTCGGGCGGCCGCGGTCGCCCGCCCGGGCGGATGCACCGTCTGGCACCGCAGCTGCGTGCTGGCCGGGCGCATCCCACGTGGCAACTGCGTGCGAGCGGTTGTAACGATTTCGATGCCGAGCGACGCACAAGACCCCGCCTCTTGCGGGGTCTCGTCGTATCCGGCCGTTGCGTTCTGGCCTGCAGGGTACGGTCGCGTTCACAATCCGCTACAGGCCCGGCGCTAGGCTGATTCAGCCAGCGGATGACAACGCCAGCAACTTTCGGCACTGTCATGCTGTCCGATCCGTTCACCGCCTTTCTTTCGTCGGCCCTGTGCCGAGAGCCATTCGATGACCTACAACGTTTCTGCGTCCATGAAGGCCGGCCTGCTGGCGCTGGTGTTGACCACCCCGATGGCATTGCTCGCACGCGCCGATACGGCGTTGCCGGCCGCAGCCACGCCCGACCAGGCCACCGCGACCAAGCTGGTCTATGGCCTGCTCTCCGATAGCCGTTACGCCTACCGTCCGCGCACGCTGGACGAGGCGATGACCAAGGACGTGTTCAAGCGTTATCTGGAAACCCTGGACGGCAGCAAACAGTTCTTCACCCAGACCGACATCACCGGCTTCGCGCCGCTGGAAGCGGGCGTAGGCGATGCGCTGCGCGGCGGCAAGCTGGATCCGGCGTTCCAGGTGTTTTCGGTCTACAAGAAGCGTGTCGATCAGCGCGTCAAGTACGCACGCGACCTGCTCAAGCAGGATTTCGATTTCACCGGCAGCGACAAGTTCGAGTACGACCGCAAGGACGTGCCGTGGGCCGCCGACGACAAGCAGCTGGACGTGCTGTGGCGCCAGTCGGTGATGAACGACTGGCTGCGCCTGAAGCTGGCCGGCAAGAAGCCTGAGGACATCCGCAAGACGCTGGACAAGCGCTATGCCGCGCTGGCCGATTCGGTCAATGAGTTGAAGGCCGAGGACGTGTTCCAGTTCTTCCTCAACGCCTACACCAATGCGGTCGATCCACACACCGATTACTTCACCCCGCGCACGGCCGAAAACTTCAATCAGCAGATGTCGCTGTCGCTGGAAGGCATCGGTGCGCAGCTGCAGAAGCAGGACGACATGGTGGTGATCCGCGAGGTGATCCCGGGTGGTCCGGCGGCGGTGGATGGCACGCTCAAGCCGGGCGATCGCATCGTCGGCGTGGGCCAGGCCAAGAACGGCGCGATCGAGGATGTGATCGGCTGGCGCATCGACGATGTGGTGGCCAAGATCCGCGGCAGCAAGGACACCCAGGTGCGCCTGGAGTACATCCCGGCCGAGTCGGGCATCGACGGCAAGCACCGCACGGTGACGCTGACCCGGCAGAAGGTGCGCCTGGCCGAACAGGCCGCCAAGGGCGAAACCATCACCCTGCCGGCCAAGGGCAGCGAGCCGGAGCGTCGCATCGGCATCATCAAGTTGCCGGGCTTCTATCAGGATTTCGAGGGCCGCCGGCGCAACGCGACCGACTATGCCTCGGCAACGCGCGACGTCGCCAAGCTGCTGGCCGGCTTCAAGACCGACAAGGTCGACGGCGTGGTGCTGGACCTGCGCAACAACGGCGGCGGTTCGCTGGACGAAGCGATCGAGCTCACCGGCCTGTTCATCGAGCAGGGTCCGGTGGTGCAGGTGCGCGAATCCGGCGGCCGCGTCACCGTCAATGGCGATAGCAATCCCAAGGTCGCCTGGGATGGTCCGCTGGGCGTGTTGATCAATCGCGGCTCGGCGTCGGCGTCGGAGATCTTTGCCGGCGCCATCCAGGATTACGGTCGCGGTCTGGTGATCGGTGAAACCAGCTTCGGCAAGGGCACGGTGCAGAACATCGTCGACCTGGACCGCTGGCCGGCTGCGGAAGGCCAGCGCTATGGGCAGGTCAAGCTGACGATCGCGCAGTTCTTCCGCGTCAGCGGCTCCAGTACCCAGCACAAGGGCGTGGTGCCGGACATCGCATTTCCCGCCAGCGTGGATGCCACCGAGTTCGGCGAGAGCACCTACGACAATGCGCTGCCGTGGACGCGCATTGCCGCCGCGCCGCATACCCAGTACGGCAACTTCGCGCCGCTGCTGCCCAAGTTGCAGGTCCTGCACACCGCGCGTATCGCCACCGACAAGGAGTTCCAGTGGTGGGAAGAGGACGTCAAGCAGTTCCGCGATGAGAAGGCCAAAAAGTACATCTCGTTGAACGAGGCCGAGCGCGTTGCCGAGCGTCAGAAGCAGGATCAGCAGCGCAAGGACCGCCAGCAGTTGCGCAAGCAGCTGGGCCTGCCGCTGGATCCGCTTGCCGAAGACAGCGATGACGGCCTGACCGGCAACGAGCGCGATATCGTCAAGGACACCGCACGCGAAAAGGCCGCGGAGAAGCGCCCGGACCCGTTGCTGCACGAATCGGCTGCCATCCTGGCCGATGCGCTGGGCCTGCTGTCGCAGGACCAGCCGCTGTCGGCGCAGGTGCTGCCGCAGTCGACCGCACCGGGACGTTGGGCCGACTGATCGTCTGCCGAGCACCCGGCGACTCCATCGGGTTGAAGGAATAAAAAAATGCCACCGCACTGCGGTGGCGTTTTTGTTGGCCGACCCTGCATATCGGTCTTGCCGGCGCGAGCGGGTGTGATTGCCGATCGATCTTTCGGCTGCCGTACCGGTATGCCTTGCAGTGCTCAGTGCGTCCGATGTGACCTTACGCCAGTGCCTGCCAGATGCCTTGCAGGCCCAGCACCAGCAGCGTGGTGAAAAAGAAGCGCCGGAACGTCTCGGCGGAAATGCGATGGCGTACCCAGGCACCCAGCCACATGCCGGTGGCGGTGGGCAGCAGCGCCCACAGTGATGGAGCGATCGCCGCACCCGGTAGCGCGCCGTGCCAGGCCAGGGCGATGGCCAGCGCCAGCGTCGCAACGCCGAAACACCAGCCCAGAGACCGGATCAACGACTCGCGCGGGAGCTGCAATGCGCTGAGGTAAGGCAGCGATGGCAGCACGAACACGCCGGTGGCGCCACTCAACAGGCCGGTGACCAGCCCGGCCACTGGTCCGGCCCAGGGTTCGTGACGCGCCTGCAGCGTCCACTGGCGGCGGGCCAGCCCAAGCAGGGCATACAGCGCCAGCAGCACACCCAACCCGGCGCGGACCAAAGTGGGATCGGCGCCTGTCATCACTCCTGCGCTCAGCCAGGTGCCGAGCGTCACGGTTGCCAGCAATGGCCACAGGCGCCGCAACAGGGCGAGCGTGTCTGGTCCCCAGGCTTGCTGCACATTCGTCACCAGCGAAGGCAGCGCCAGTAACGTCGCTGCCTCGGCAGGTGTCAGCCATAGACCCAGCAGCCCCATTGCCACGGTCGGCAAGCCCATCCCGGCCACGCCCTTGACCCAGCCAGCCAGCAAGAAAATACCTGCGATCAGATACCAATGGGTGTGCAAGGTCTCCATGCAGGCAAGGATCCGGGCTTGTTCCGCCGCGGACAATGCGGGATTGTTTGATGCAGGCTTCGGTACAGCCGAAGGCTGAGGCACGGGACGCGGGGGCGTGGAAGGATCCATGGCCAGCTAGGTGGCGGTTTGACCAAGCTGCCTTTTCGGCGGCCGGTGCACATCGATTGACGTACACGTGCCTGTGGAGCGCTCATGCATCTGGAATTTGTCGATCTACGCTTGTTCATCGCGGTGGTCGAGGCAGGCAGCATCACTGCCGGCGCGCAACGGGCGGCGTTGTCGTTGGCGGCTGCCAGCGCGCGGATTCGTGCGCTGGAGCTGCAAGTGGGCGCCGTCCTGCTGGAACGCGGGCGCCGCGGTGTCAGCCTGACCCCGGCTGGCGGTGTGTTGCTGCGGCACGCACGGCAGTTGCAGCGGCAGACCGAGGCGTTGCAGCTGGAGCTGGGCGGCTACGGTGGCGGCGGGCAGGTGACGCTGCGGCTGGCGGCCAATACCGCGGCGTTGTCGGCATGGCTGCCCGAACGGCTGGCGGATTTTCTCATCGCACACCCGCAGCTGGATCTGGCGTTGACCGAGCAGGGCAGCGACGAAGCCGCCGATGCGGTGCGCGAGGAACGCGCCGACATCGCCGTGGTCGCAAGCCATGCCGATGTCAGTGGCCTGCAGGTGCTGCCGTTCCGTGAGGATCGGCTGGTGCTAGTGATGGCTGCCACGCATCCACTGGCTGGCGCCTCGACGCTGCGATTGAACGAGCTGGCCGGAATGGACACGCTGGGCCTGGCCGGCGACAGCGCCCTGCAGCGGCACCTGCGCGTACACGTGAACCGCGCCGGCGTGCAGTTGCGCACCCGTGCAAAGGTGCAAGGCATCGACGCGTTGTGCCGCATGCTCGCACAAGGCATGGGCGTGGCGATTCTTCCGCACGCCGCAGTGCAACGCTCATGCGTGCGCGATCAGCTAGTGACGGTGCCCCTGGATGAAGCCTGGGCACCTCGGCAACTGTCGATCGTGCTGCGTCACGGGCCCGCGCCATCGACCATGCTGCAAGCGCTGGTCGATTGGCTGCAACGCGATTGACCTATGTGCTGTCAGACGGGCCGGCATCGTGACAGCGTCACCTCGCCGGCACGATCAATGCGGCCAGGCGAATTCGGCCAGCACCGGGTAGTGGTCGGAGGGCAACACACCGCCTGGGCGGGTATCCAGCGTGGAAAAGCGTGTTGGTGTCAGGCCACGGAACAGGATCCAGTCGATGCGTCGGGTCGGTTGCGTGGTGAAGTCCTGGAAGGTTTTTTCCGGGCCTTGCGGTGCCGAGACGCGGGCACGTGCATCGCCAAGCGTGGCGGTGAGGATGCGGTAGGTGCCTTGGTCAGGATCGCTGTTGAAGTCACCGGTCAGCACCACCGGAATGTCGGCCGGCAGCGACGCGATGCGCGACAGGATGACGCGCGCGCTGTGCTCGCGGGCGGCCTCGTCCTGGTCGCGGTGGGCGAAGTGCGTGTTGAGCAGATAGAAGCGGCGCTTGTCGCTGCGGCGCTCGAACAGGGCCCAGGTCACCATGCGTGGCAGGTCGGTATTCCAGCTGCGGCTGCCGGGCACCTGTGGCGTTTCCGATAGCCAGAAGTCGCCCGATTCCACAACCGACAACGTGCGGCTGTCGTAGAACACACCCATGTGTTCGCCGTTGCCGTCGGCGTCGCGGCCCTTGCCGAACCAGCGGTAATCAGGCAGCTGTGCAGCCAGATACTGCGCCTGTTCCTGCACCAGTTCCTGCATTCCGAAGACGTCCGGGTGCGCTTGTTCGATCGATGCCACCATCGCCGTGCGGCGCACGTCCCAGCGCTTGTCACCGTCGGTGTCCACCGGCACGCGCACGTTGAACGACATCACCCGCAAGGGCGCAGGCGCGGGTGCGGCCAATGCAGGCAGGGCGATGCACAGCAGCGCGAGTGCGGCGAGCAAGGAACGTGAGATAGCGCGAAAGGACAGGCGTGGCATGCAGGCGGATTCCTAAGGACCAATCGGCGAGTCTAATCGGCCTGCATGACCGAAAGATCATTGTCACACCGCGCCGGCTTGACGTCGTCGCGTATCGGCGTAGCATTTACAGCAAGCCAGCGGATAGACCGTTGGCTGCCTAATCAACCGTGAGGGATTCTCATGGCATTGCAGTACGATTATCTCGTGTTTATCGGGCGTTTCGAGCCCTTTCATAACGGCCACGCCGCCGTCGCCCGCCACGCGCTGGGCAAGGCGAACAAGCTCATCGTATTGATCGGTTCTGCCGACACGCCCCGCACCATTCGCAATCCGTGGACCGTCGCCGAACGCGCGGTGATGATCGAGTCCGCGTTGCCGGGCGAGAGCCCGCGGCTGATCCTGCGCCCGTTGCGCGACCATCTGTACAACGAAAGCCTGTGGATTGCCGAGGTGCAGCGGCAGGTTGCCGAGGCCGTGCAGGCTGATGGCGGCACGCTCGATGCACGCATCGGCCTGATCGGCATGGACAAGGACGCCAGCAGCTATTACCTGCGCGAGTTTCCGCAGTGGCCGCTGGAAGATGTGCAACATACCGCCACGCTGTCGGCGACCGAATTGCGCCGTTATCTGTTCGAGGCCGGCGAGATTGGTTTCCACGGTGGGCTGCTGATGCTGCGTGGCAATGTGCCGGCGCCGGTGTACGACATGCTGGACGCGTTCCGGCGCAATTCGCCGAGCTACGCACAGCTGGTGGCCGAATACCGCTTCATCGAGCAGTATCGCGCCGCGTGGAAGGACGCCCCGTATCCGCCGACCTTCGTCACCACCGATGCGGTAGTGGTGCATTCGGGCCACGTGCTGCTAGTGCGTCGACGTGCCGAGCCGGGCAAGGGCCTGTGGGCATTGCCGGGCGGTTTCGTCGGCCAGGACGAAGGCCTGCTGGACGGCTGCCTGCGCGAGCTGCGCGAGGAAACCCGGCTGAAAGTGCCGGTGCCGGTGCTCAAGGGGTCGTTGCGTGGGCGCCAGGTGTTCGATCACCCCGAGCGCAGCTTGCGCGGGCGCACCATCACCCATGCCTTCCACTTCGAGTTTCCGGCCGGCGAGTTGCCTGCGGTGCGCGGGGGCGACGATGCCGACAAGGCGCGCTGGATTCCGCTTGCCGAAGTGATGGCGATGGGGCCGCGCCTGTACGAAGATCATCTGCATATTCTCGAATTCTTTCTGGGTCGCGGCTGAGGGCGACAACGGGTGCGTGCCGTCGTCCACCAAAGGCATCCGCGCGCAATCCAAGATCGGCTCGAACCGTAGCCTCCCGCCGGCGGACAGACCGCCGGTTCACCCGACGCGAAGGAGCTTCCGTCATGCATTACCTCGATAACCTGCTGCTCAACACCGACAGCTACAAGGCCAGCCACTGGCTGCAGTATCCACCTGGCACCGATGCGGCGTTTTTCTATGTCGAATCGCGCGGTGGCGTCTACGACCAGACCGTGTTCTTCGGCCTGCAGTCGATCCTGAAGGAGGCGATCAACCGGCCGGTGACGCATGCCGACATCGACGATGCGAAGGCCTTGCTGGCCGCGCATGGCGAGCCGTTCAACGAAGCCGGCTGGCGCGACATCGTCGATCGTCTCGGCGGGCAACTGCCGATCCGCATCCGCGCCGTGCCCGAAGGTGCGGTCGTGCCCACGCACAATGTGTTGATGACGATCGAATCCACCGATGCCAAGGCGTTCTGGGTGCCGTCGTATCTGGAAACACTGCTGTTGCGCGTGTGGTACCCGGTGACGGTGGCAACGGTGAGCTGGCAGGTGAAGCAGGTCGTGCGCGATTACCTGCAGCGCACCAGCGACGATCCGGAAGGGCAGTTGCCGTTCAAGCTGCATGACTTCGGCGCGCGTGGTGTCTCCAGTCTTGGCTCGGCCGCGCTGGGTGGTGCGGCGCATCTGGTGAACTTCCTTGGTACCGATACCTTGTCGGCGTTGTTGCTGGCGCGTGCGCACTACCACACGCCGGTGGCGGGGTATTCGATTCCCGCCGCCGAGCACAGCACCATCACCAGCTGGGGCCGCGAGCGCGAGGCCGATGCGTACCGCAACATGCTGACGCAGTTCGCGCGTCCCGGCTCGCTGGTGGCGGTGGTGTCGGACAGCTACGACATCTACCACGCGATCCGCGAGCATTGGGGCACCACCTTGCGCGAGCAGGTGATCGCCTCCGGTGCGACGGTGGTGATCCGCCCGGATTCGGGCGACCCGGTGGACGTGGTCGAGCACTGCCTGGCGCTGCTGGACGAGGCCTTCGGCCATCGGCTCAACGGCAAGGGCTACAAGGTGCTCAACCATGTGCGGGTGATCCAGGGCGATGGCATCAATCCACAGTCGCTGCGCGCGATCCTCGAACGCATCACCGCTGCCGGGTATGCCGCCGACAACGTCGCCTTCGGCATGGGCGGTGCGCTGTTGCAGAAGGTGGATCGCGATACGCAGAAGTTCGCGCTGAAGTGCTCGGCCGTGCGCGTGGACGGGCAATGGGTCGATGTCTACAAGGACCCGGTCACCGACAAGGGCAAGCAGAGCAAGCGCGGTCGGCTGACCTTGCTGCGCAACCGCGGCGATGGCAGTTATCGCAGCGCGTTGCTGGACGACGTCGGCACACATGCAGACAGCGACGATGCGCTGGTGACGGTGTGGGAAAACGGCGTCATGCAGCAGGAGTGGACCCTGGAACAGGTGCGCGCACGTGCCGACGCCGCGCGCCGCTGACGTTCGCCACGCAGGCACCGCCATGCGCGCGATCGATGACAACGCGTTGCTGTCTGCCTCGCCGCTGCTGGCCGGATTGCGCGCCGCCGCACCCAGCCTGTGGCGGCGCGTGCCGGAGCAGGGCGAGAGCGGCCGATGGCATGCACTGCGCATCGGCGCGCGCGCGTACCGGGTAGCGCTGCCGATCACGTTCACTCCGTATGCGTCGGTACGGCCGTGCTCGGCGCGTTGCGGATTCTGCTCGGAAAACCTGCGCCAGCATCATGGTGGCGCGGCGGCAGCGATGTTGCGGCCAGGGCCGGACTACTTTGCGCAGTTGCGCGCTGCCTTGCAGCTGCTGCACGAGGTGCCGTTGTCGTATTCGTTGTCCGGCCTGGAGATGACCGACGATCCGGACTGGTTGCAGACCCTGCTGCAGACCCTGGCGACGACGCCCAACGGCCCGCGCGTGGAGCAGCGCGTGCTGTACAGCAATGGCGCAGGCTTTGCGCGCGCGCAGGGGGCACAGCTGATCGATGCCCTGGTCGAGTTCGGCCTGTCGTGGATCGAGCTGTCGCGCCACCACCCGCTGCAGGCCGGCAACGATGCGATCATGCGCTTTCGTCCCGGCGAACCCATTGCCGATGCAGCTACTTTCGCGCGCACGGCGCAACGCCTTGCAGCGCGCCTGCCGGTGCGGCTGGTCTGCATCGTGCAGCGGGGCGGGGTGGACACTGCCGATGCCGTGGCGCAGTACCTCGCGTGGGCGCGCAGCTGTGGCGCCACACAGGTGATCTTTCGCGAGTTGTCGCGTCTGGACGATGCGTACCGCAGCAACGGCACCTGGCGGTACATCGCGCAGCATCGCATCGGCATGGAGCGCTTGTTGGCGGACTGCATGCAGCAGCGGTGGTGGTCGCGCTGGCAGGCGGATGGCATGACCGAGGGCTATTACTTCTGGAATCTGCGCATGCGCAGCGACGACGGCCTGGACGTGGTGTTCGAAAGTGCCGACTACGCGGCCATGCACGCACGCCATGCCACCGGCGACCTCTACAAGCTGGTGTTCTTTGCCAATGGCCGCCTGTGTGCGGGCTGGGACCCGGATGCCGATGTGCTGTGGGAGCCGGCCGGTGGATGAGCTCGATCAGCGCAGCTGGTGGACGCCCACACCGGATGACCCGTCCTGGGCACTGCCCGAGGCGTTGCGCGCAGCCGATCCACTTGGCGGGCGCGACTGTGGCTGGGTCAACCAGATGCGCCCGTTCGTGCGGCACTTCAGCGCGCCGGGCGCGCAGGTGTTCGACCCGTTCTGCGGATTCGGCAGCACGCTGCTGGCGGCCACGCTGGAAGGGCGTGGCGCGCATGGCATGGAGATCGATGCCGCACGCGCGCAACTGGCACGCACGCGCCTGCAGCGGCACGGCGTGCAGGCGCCGGTGGTGGTCGGCACGCTGGTCGACACCGCGCCTGCCGCGGCGATCGACCTGTGCCTGACCAACGTGCCGTATTTCGGTTGCCGCTGGCACGGTGAGGCGCTGCCCGGGCAGCTGTACGCCAGTGCCGATTACGCGGGCTATCTGTCCGGCATGCGCGCGGTATTGCATGCGCTGCGCAAGCGGTTGCGACCGGGTGGGTTCGGTGTGGCGATGGTGGAGAACGTCGTCGTCGGCGGGCGGGTGATCCCGCAGGCCTGGGATCTGGGGCGGATCCTTGCCAGCCTGTTCACCCTGCGCGAGGAGCGGGTGCTGTGCTACCGGCGGCCGGGCGCAGCGCTGGCGCCTGCAGGCACGCAGAGCAATCGCAGCCACGAGTACGCACTGATCTTCCAGCACTGCCGTGCGCGGCTGGACCTGCAGCAGGCAGCGCAGCTGCTGCACGCGTTACGAGCAAACGGTCTGCCGGTGGAGGTACACGGCAGCTACGCGCGCTGGCTGGAGTCGCCGGCGTCGGTGCCGGAGGGGCCGGCGGATCTGGACCTGATCCTGCAGGCCGAGCAGCCGCTCTGGGACCGCCTCACCGTGTGGCTGCAGGCGCAGGGATTCGCCCTGAGCCTGTGGGGCGAGCCGTGCCGGGCGCCGGTCGCGCTGGCGGCGGTGCGTGCGCACCACTATCTGCGCGCCGAGCGCATCGGTGCAGACGGCAGCCGCCTGCAGCTGGACCTGCAACTGCCAGCGGATGAACCGCCGTTGCCCTGAGCCGGCCAGGCGACGCCGCGCGCACATGGGTTGCGACTATGCTCTGTGCCGGTTTTGGATGCCGGAATGTCTCCATGTCTCGTTCTTCCCTGATTGCGCACGGCGCCCTGCTTGGCGCGCTGGCAACCCTGGCTGGCTGCGGCGGCAGCAAGGGCGACACGATGCTGATGCGCGAGTCGTTCAATTCCGACGACACCTATTCGCGCAATGTGGCAGCCACCTCGCCGCAGGCCTGCGAGGCCGCGCGACGGGTGTTGTTGAGCCAGGGCTATGCGGTGACGCGTGCCGATGCCGCCGCGGTGGAGGGCAGCAAGAACTTCCAGCTCAAGGAAGCCGAGCAGAGCGAACAACTCAACCTGCGCATTTCCTGCGCCACGCAGGACGGCGGCAAGGCGCAGGTGTTCGTCAGCGCATTGCAGGACCGTTACGCGCTGAAGAAGAGTTCGACCTCGGCCAGCGTCGGGGTGGGCGTGCTCGGCTCGCTGTCGCTGCCGGTGGGCAGCAGCGGCGATTCGCTGGTGCGCGTATCCAGCACCACGGTGCAGGACGCGGCCTTCTACAAGCGGTTCTTCGATCGTCTGAATTCGTATCTGCCCAAGGTCACCGAGGCGGTGTCGGCGGCTGCAGCTGCGGTGCCGCCATCGCCTGCGCATGCAATGCCAGTGTCACCGGCGGCCCCCATGCCTGCGGCGACTGCGGCCGCTCAGACGGGCGAGGCGACCAACACGCCCGCTGCCGCGCCGTCACCGGTTGCAGCGCCGGTCGCTCAGCCCCCTGTCGCGCAGCCGCCGGTGGCACCGTTGCCGGTGGAAGCGCAAGACCCGCCACCGACGCCGGCCGAGGTGCCGCAAACCGAGCCGGCAACACAGCCGTGAGGACGTGATTCAGGCTCTGTGCCAAAGCCTGAATCGCTGGCCGCACGCTTCACGTTGCGTTCTCGACCAACTGGCGAAAGTGGAACCATGACTCGCCGAAGGGGCGAGATGGAGACAGACGATGAAGATGCGCAATTCCCTCGTGGGTATGTCCCTGATCGCGTTGATGGCAACGAGCACCTTGGCGCAGGCGCAGACGCGGTCGCATCAGCAGCGTTATACCGAAGCAGATGAAGGCCGCAAGTTCGGCGACGGAACGCGCGTGCGCTGCCGCAATGTCGAAGTGCAGAAGAACTCGACCGATCCCAACCGGATCGGCGGCACCGTCGCCGGCGCTGCCATCGGCGGACTGCTCGGCAATCAGGTCGGCGGCGGCAACGGCAAGAAGCTGGCCACCGTGGCTGGCGCGGTCGCCGGTGGTGCAGCGGGCCGCACCATCCAGGGCAACCGCCAGCAGACCAATGGCAATCGTCAGGTCGAGCGCGTTTGCGAACGTCGCTGAGAATGATGTATTGAATCCAGCGAGCCCCGGTCCTGCCGGGGCTTTCTACGTCTGAGGGTGCAGCGCCTTGCTGCCGATCCGCGTCACCGCAACTAGATGAGTGTTTTACGCAGCTCCCGCAAGCGATTGCAGGCAGGACGCATGCGGCTTGCGTTCGCAGCCGCACCTGCGGCTGCACCGCATGGACGGCGTGGTCGCCTTGGCGTGCGCCTGTGCGCTGCCGCGTTGCTCGCCGCGCAGCTGCTGCAGTCCGCCTTG
Source organism: Xanthomonas euroxanthea (assembly GCF_903989455.1). Taxonomy (NCBI): domain Bacteria; kingdom Pseudomonadati; phylum Pseudomonadota; class Gammaproteobacteria; order Lysobacterales; family Lysobacteraceae; genus Xanthomonas; species Xanthomonas euroxanthea. The sequence goes on from NZ_LR861803.1 coordinate 839,934, forward strand.
GCCACGCCGAGCGAGGCCGCGCGCAAGGCCCCGGTGGACTGCGTCGATATCCTGTTGCGCCAGCTCGGTTGGGAGATCGGCAACGCGGCGGTGAGTGCGCCGGTGATCCAGCGCGGCAAGCCATGCACGCGCGCGTCGCTGGCGCAGGCGCGCGCGGCCGGCGATCTGCAGCTGACGCTGCCGGCCAGCTGGAACGCGCAACAACGCGCTGCCACGCTCGTGGCCTTGCTGGACGATACGGCGACCCAATGCGCGTACGCGTTCGAACTCGGTGCGGCCACGCGGCGCGCCGCCACACGGCTGCAGGACAACCCGGGCTACCGGTTTTCGGCGCTGCAACTGGGCTGGATCGGCTTCGGCTGGCGCGGCGCGGCGTCGCAGGGCTGGAGCGGCTTTCGCAGTTTCGGGCGCGGCTATCAACCGCGCGGCAGCAATGCGCAGGCGCTGGATGCGTTCTACCGCGGCCAGGTGCGTTCCGAATGCGGGGTGGGACGGCAGGTGGCCCAATTGGCCACGCAGCGCGAACTGTATGGCGATGCGGGATTCGATCAGGTGTTCAGCGCCGGCGAGTTGTCGATCGGCACCTTTTTGACCCTGCACGACACCGACAGCATCCTGCTGGGTGCGCATGCCGGCGACTTCTTCGCCGACGGCAAGGCGGTCAGGACCGCGCAGCTGGGGCGCCAGGCATTTGTCGGCGCGCCGGGGTTCATTGCGCATGTGTTCGACAAGTCGTCCCTGGACGACATCCACAACCAGGCCGAGAACTTCGTGGTGGTGGATGTGAGCGACGCAGCCGCGCAGGCGCTGGCCCAGCACGGCGGCTTTGCGCATTACGACGCGCGCAACCGGCAGATCTGGGAGCTGGCCAGGGAGCTGCGCGGGCCGGGCAAGCGGCGCTTCGAGCGGCTGCTGTACGAACGCGATGCGCAGCTGCGCGCCACGCTCGATGCGCAGCAGCAGGCACGCCTGCAAACGCTGCAAGGCCTGCTGGACGACCCGTTCTACCAGGGCTTTCTGGTGTACGTGCATCCCAAGGGCATCAAGCCGATCGGGTACCACGTGGCGCGCCTGCTCGATCGCAACCCGCGCACGCCGTATGCCATCGATCTGACCTTGCACAACCTGCGCAGCACCCTGTACTGGCGCTGGATCGACTGGCAGCTGCAGCAGTGCGGCGCCGGCACCGCCGCGGAACAATCCATTGAGAATTCCGCCACGCCGGCGTACGCCGGGCGTGGCACCCTGCACTGATCAGATCATGAGGAGCGATTATGGAACTGGGTATGGTGGGTTTGGGCCGCATGGGCGCCAACATGGCCGAGCGCCTGGTGCACGGCGGACACCGCGTGCATGGCTACGATCCGGGCGAAAGCGCGCGTCGCAGTGCGCAGGCCAAGGGCATTGTCACCGCTGATGCGCTGGCCGCGCTGGTGTCCGCGCTGCCGAGCCCGCGCGTGGTGTGGTTGATGGTGCCGGCGGGCAAGATCGTCGACGACACCCTGGCGCAGTTGCTGCCGCTGTTGCAGCCTGGCGACATCGTCATCGACGGCGGCAATTCGTACTACAAGGATTCGCAACGCCGCGCCGCGTTGTTGCAGGCCAGCGGTATCGCCTTTGTCGACTGCGGCACCAGTGGCGGCGTCTGGGGTCTGCAGGAAGGCTATAGCCTGATGGTGGGCGGCGACGAAGCGGCGGTGACCACGCTGCATCCGGTGCTGGCCACGCTGGCGCCGGCCGCGGACAAGGGCTGGGGCCGGGTCGGTCCGAGCGGTGCCGGCCACTTCACCAAGATGGTCCACAACGGCATCGAGTACGGAATGATGCAGGCCTATGCCGAGGGCTTCGCGCTGATGCAGCACAAGACCGACTTTGCGCTGGACCTGCACCAGGTCGCCGAGATCTGGCGCGACGGCAGCGTGGTGCGTTCGTGGTTGCTGGATCTCACCGCCGATGCGCTGGCGCACAATCCGACCATGGCGGGTATCGCACCGTTCGTGGCCGATTCGGGCGAAGGCCGCTGGACGGTGGCCGAGGCGATCGACCTGGAAGTGTCGGCGCCGATCATCACCTTGTCGCTGATGGAGCGCCTGCGCTCGCGCGACAAGGATTCGTTCACCGACAAGCTGCTGGCCGCAATGCGCAACCAGTTCGGTGGTCATGCGGTCAAGACCACCACGGAAGCCGCGCCGACGATCGGCAGCAAGGACGTCTGAGCGATCGCGCCGACGCCTGCACGGCGCGCAGTGCAGGTCTGTTCCATCGCGTCTGTGTCTGGCGACTGCCGGCGTGCCCGCTGACTGAGTGCGGTGCGCATTGATGCGGTGCCCGCACGTGGCACCGCAGGACGCGGGCGCGTCATTGCCGATGCCGAATATCGGCTGGGCGCCTGCACCGGCGCCCGGCCGTGCATCAGCCGCGCGAAGCCGCGCTCGCGTCTTCCAGCCATTGCACCTGGCCCGAGGCGGCACTGCGTTGCGCCAGCTCCAGCAGCTCCATCACCTGCACCGCGTCGGCGCCACTGACCGGCGCCTGGCCGGTGCCTGCCAGGGCATCGCGGAAGGCGGCGTAGCACTGCCGGTAGTCGCCCGGCGTGGTGTCGGGTTGATGGGTGTGCACGCGGCCTTCGTCGTCCACGCGGGTCAGCGTGCCCGGGAGTGGGTCCACCCCCCAACCGGCCGTTCCGGGGCGGCGTCCGGCGCGTAGCTGGTCTTCCTGCGTGTCCAGCCCGTGCTTGAGATAGCTGCCACGGGTGCCGTGCACGGCAAAGCGCAGGCCACTGTCGGCCACCAGCGAGCCGGCATGCAGGATCACGCGCAGCCGCGGATACCGCAGGGTGACGTGGAAGTAGTCGTCGCTGCGCGCCTGGTTGCGTTGACGCTGCAGATCCGCTCCGATCGCCTGCGGCGTACCGAACAACTGCAGCGCCTGATCGAGCAGATGCGGCCCCAGGTCGTACCAGAGACCGGCGCCGGGGATGTCGCTCTCGCGCCAGCGGTCGCGCACCTGCGGCCGGAAGCGGTCGAAGTGCGAATGGAATTCCACCACTTCGCCCAACTGGCCTTCCTCGATCAGCCGGCGCACGGTCAGGAAGTCCGCATCCCAGCGCCGGTTCTGGAACACGCTGACGATGCGTCCTGCCGCTGCGGCGGCAGCCACCACCGCACGCGCCTGCGCGGCGTCCAGCGCGAAGGGCTTGTCGACCAGCACATGCTTGCCGGCTGCCAGGGCCTGCAACGCGAACGGCGCATGGGTCTGGTTGGGAGTGGCCAGCACCACCGCATCCAGCGCGGGATCGGCCAGTGCCGTGTCCAGATCGGCAAGCACGGCGACCTCGGGAAAGTCGGCCTGTGCCTGCTGCGGCTTGGACGACACCACGCTGTGCAGTGTCAGGCCCGGAGTGCTGGCGATCAGCGGGGCATGGAAGGTGCGGCCGACATAGCCATAGCCGACGACGGCCAGATTGAACGGTTTAGGCATTGAAAACGGTTCATCGCAACGACGGAAGAGGCCTGCATGGTATTGCACACACCCGTGTGCGCCGGGTTCACAACCCCTGCATCCGGCAGTCACGTGTGCACGACGAGCGCCACTGCAGACTCCAGCCACATTCAACAGGAGGGACTATCCGATGAAGAACATCACACAGGTACGTAAGCTGCTGGCCGTGGCGCTGTCGCTGGGTCTGGCGCTGGGCGCCTCGCAGGCATTTGCCGCGCCGCAGGAACACGCCGACCACAAGGACCATGCCGCCGGCATGAACGACTCCAAGAAGCCGGTCACCGACACCTGGATCACCACCAAGGTGAAGGCCGACCTGCTGGCGACCGACAATGTGTCGGGCACCGACGTCAAGGTCGAGACCAAGAACGGCATCGTCACCCTGACCGGCACGGTTGCTACCAAGGCCGAGCACGACAAGGCCGTGGCAGTTGCCAAGGGCATCGAAGGCGTCAAGAGCGTCAAGTCCACCGGTCTGAAGGTGGTCGCTGCAAAGATGTAAGTGCAGCGGTAGCGAATGCCGGGCCAGCCGAGGCGAGGCGGCTGATCCGAGCACGAGGCGCACTCCCAGGAGTGCGCCTTTTTGTTGTCTGCGCCCGACGCAGGCAGGCCGACGGGCGGCGGGGCGCTCGCGCCATTTTCACGTTTACTGCACTTATCATATGCCCATTCAGCTATGTCGCCATCGGAGTGACCAGGCTGAATCGTTAATCTCATCTTTGGCCTGATCGGACACAATACCGACTTGCCTTCGGGGCCCTGGCAGCGAGCGGACACAGACCTAGCAATGCAGACAACGGTCCAAGCAGACAAATGGGATCGCTGGCGCCTGCCGTTACTGGCGGTTGCCGTGTTCCTGATTGTGGTGGTGCCGTCGTTGCTGCTGCAGCAGATGGCGCACAACGCCAACCAGGCCGCAGTGTGGGTCTCGCATAGCCAGGACGTGCAGGAGACTGCCCAGCGTCTGGAAGCGGCGATGCGCGACACCGAATCGGCGGCCTTGATGCGCTCGCATGGCGTGCAGCGCCCGGCCCTGCTGGAACGCATGCGGCGCGGCCGGCGCGAGTCAATGGACGCGGTGCAGCGGTTGATCGTGCTGACCAAGGACAACCCCGCGCAACAGGTGCGGATGGGGCGTATCCAGAGCACCATCGAGCGGCGCCTGTTGCTGGCCGAGCGGGTTGCGGTGACCACCGACCCGGAGCAGATCCGCGCGCTGATCAACGACATGACCCTGAACAACCCGATCCGCGTGCTGATCGACGAGTTGCAGGAGGCCGAGGGCAAGCTGCTGGAGTTGCGCAACGTGCGTGCCGAGACCGAGCGGGCGCATTACGCGGTGTTGAGCTGGGCCACGCTGGTGGTGCAGCTGCTGCTGCTGGGCACGGTGACCTGGTTGCTGCAGCGGCAGATCCGTCGCCGCCTGGCGGCCGAGCAGGAATACCTGCGCGCCAACGGCCGCGCCTCGTCGGTGTTGCAGACCGTGCGCGAGCCGATCGTGCTGCTGGATTCCAGTCAGCGCATCCTGCTGCACAACCCGGCGTTTGCCGAGCTGTACGGGCTGGAGGAGCGCGGCAACGAATCGATGGCGCTGGACGACGTGGGCGAAGGCGTGTGGCGCGATGCGCAGATCCATCAGCGGCTGGCCGACGTGCTGCTGCGCGGCCGCGAGTTGTGGGATTACGAACACGAGCAGCGCGCCGCCGATGGCGTGCTGCGCACCATGCTGATCAACGCGCGGCGCATGCCGCTGCCGGACACCAGCGATGAAGACGTGGTACTGATGACGGTCAGCGACATCAGCCTGCAGAAGGCCTCGCAGCTGCGCATCCAGGAGCTCAACCGGCAGATGGAAGGCAAGGTGGAGCAGGTGTCGGAGGTCAACCGCGAGCTGGAAGCCTTCAGCTATTCGGTCTCGCACGATCTGCGCGCGCCGCTGCGCCATGTGGCTGGATTCTCCGACAAGCTGGCGCGCCATCTGGGCGATGCGGCGGACGAGAAATCGCGTCACTACATGGAAGTGATCAGCAGCTCGGCGCGGCGCATGGCCTCGTTGATCGACGATCTGCTGGTGTACTCGCGCCTGGGCCGCAGCGCGCTGCGGCTGCAGGCGGTGGACATGCAGTCGCTGGTGTCGGAAACGCGCGCGATCCTGGATTCCAACGTGCAGAGCGAGAACACCGGCCACCGGGTGGACTGGCATATCGCGCCGTTGCCGGTGCTGGTGGCCGACGAAAACATGATGCGCCAGCTGTGGATGAACCTGCTTGGCAACGCGGTGAAATACAGCGCCAAGCGCACGGTGGCCAGGATCGAGGTCACCTACACGCCGATGGCCGACGGCGGCCATCAGTTCAGCGTGCGCGACAACGGCGCCGGCTTCGACATGGAGTACAGCGCCAAGTTGTTCGGTGTGTTCCAGCGCCTGCACAAGGCCAGCGAATACGCCGGCACCGGCATCGGCCTGGCCAGCGTGCGGCGCGTGCTGACGCGTCACGGCGGCCGGATCTGGGCCGAGGGCGCGGTCGATGAAGGCGCCACGTTCTATTTCGTGCTTCCCCCTGCGCTTGAAGCGCCCAACCAAGAGTTCACTGTATGACCGCCATCCGTACCATTCTTCTGGCAGAAGACAGCCCGGCCGATGCGGAAATGGCCGTCGATGCCTTGCGCGAAGCCCGCCTGGCCAATCCCATCGTGCACGTCGAGGACGGCGTGGAAACCATGGACTACCTGCTGCGCCGGGGCATCTTCGCCGATCGCGAGGAAGGCCTGCCGGCCGTGTTGCTGCTGGACATCAAGATGCCGCGCCTGGACGGGCTGGAAGTGCTCAAGCAGATCCGCAGCGAGGAGACGCTCAAGCGCCTGCCGGTGGTGATCCTGTCATCCTCGCGCGAAGAGAGCGACCTGGCCCGCAGCTGGGACCTGGGCGTCAATGCCTACGTGGTCAAGCCGGTGGACGTGGATCAGTTCTTCAACGCAGTCAAGACGCTCGGCACCTTCTGGGCGGTCATCAATCAGGCACCGGAGCTGGACTGACCCATGCTGCATGAGGGGGGCAAACTGGAGCAGCTGAAGATCCTTCTGGTGGAAGATTCACCGGAAGACGCCGAGCTGTTGTCCGACCAGTTGCTCGATGCCGGGCTGGATGCGGCATTCGAGCGCGTGGACAGCGAGCCGTCGCTGCGCGCTGCGCTGGATGCATTCCAGCCGGACATCGTGCTGTCGGACCTGAGCATGCCCGGTTTTTCCGGCCATCAGGCACTGCGCCTGGTGCGCCAGAACGGCGCCACGCCCTTCATTTTCGTCTCCGGCACCATGGGCGAGGAGACTGCGGTCAAGGCGCTGCAGGATGGCGCCAACGACTACATCATCAAGCACAACCCGACCCGCCTGCCGAGCGCGGTGATCCGTGCGATCCGCGAGGCGCGCGCCGACCTGGAACGCCAGCGCGTGGAAAGCGAGCTGATGCGCGCGCAGCGGCTGGAAAGCCTGGCGATGCTGGCGGCCGGCTTGAGCCACGACCTGCGCAATATCCTGCAGCCGTTGCTGATCGTGCCCGACCTGCTGGCCGGACGCACCGACGATCCGCAGCTGCGCCAGCTGGCCAACGTGGTGGCCGAATGCGGCCGGCGCGGGCATGAGATGGCCGAGTCGATGCTCTCGTTCGTGCGTGGCTCCAACAAGCCGCGCGAGCAGGTGTCGATCGCCAGCCTGTTCCAGGCGGTGCAGATGTTGCTCAAGAGCAGCCTGCCCGACGGCGTGCGCCTGCAGATGGAAACGATCCCGCTGGATCTGACCATCGAGGCCAACTACACCGAGTTGCAGCAGTGCCTGCTCAACCTGGGCCTGAACGCGATCCAGGCGATGCCCGGTGGCGGGATGTTGACCCTGTCGGCCGATCGCCACGATGGCACGCGGGTACGCATGAGCGTGGCCGATACCGGCGTGGGCATGAGCGATGACACCCGCGCGCGCCTGTTCAGTCCCTTCTTCACCACCAAGGCCGATGGCACCGGCCTGGGGCTGATTTCCTGCAAGCGCATCGTGGAAAGCTACGGCGGCAGCATCGTGGTCGACAGCCGCCTGGGCGAGGGCACGCGCTTTGACATGATCGTGCCGATGCGTGCGGCCGCAGTGACGGTTGCCGACACCGAGCCGCCGCTGGCGTTGGGGCATGGGCAGCGCGTGCTGCTGGTGGATGGCGAGGCCACGCGCCTGTCGCTGCTGGGCAATGCCTTGTCGAGCCAGGGCTACCAACCGCAGCTGGCCAGCGATGGCGCGGCGGCGCTGCAGCTGGTGCAGCAGCACGCGATGCCGGACCTGGTGATCATCGACAGCGACATCATCCAGCTGTCGGCGGTGAGCGTATTGCTGAGCATGCAGGAGCTGGGCTATCACGGCCCGGCGATCGTGCTCGAAGATGTCGGCGCGCCGCTGCAACGTTCGTACTTTCCGCCGGATATCCCGGTGCATGTGCTGCGCAAGCCGCTGGAGATGCGCCGGGTGTTCCGCGCTGTGGCGCACGCGCTCGAAGTGGCCTGAGGCCAGGGTTTGGCGCGTTGCGGGCGGGCATGGGCGCATGCGGCACGATGGCAACAGTTGACGCTGATGCGGGCTGCATGCGCGAATAACGCATGACCACCGTGCTTCTCAGCCTCGGCAGCAATGTCCAGCCGACTCACTACCTGCGCCTGGCCGTCGACGCCTTGCGCGCGCGCTTCGGCCCACTTGCCATCTCCCCGGCGTATCGCACGCCGGCGGTGGGCTTCGACGGGCCAGACTTCGTCAACAACGCCGTTGCGCTGGACACGGACATGGACCTACCGGCGCTGGACCACTGGCTGCATGCGCTGGAAGATGCGCACGGCCGTGATCGCAGCGGCCCGCGTTTCAGCGACCGCACCCTGGATGTGGACGTGGTGTTCTTCGGCGATTGCATCGTCCAAGGCCCCGGACATCTGCGCATCCCGCGGCCCGAGCTCAAGCATGCCTTCGTGTTGAAGCCGCTGGCCGATATCGCGCCGGACTTCGTCGACCCGCTGAGCGGGCAGACCCTGGCCGCGCTGTGGCAGGCGCATCCGCAGCACGGCGTCGCGTTCACGACGGTGCAGCTGGATCCGGCCCCGGCGCTGGATGTGGCGCGCTAGCGTCGTTGCAGCTCAACTGAGCTGGCGGCCGCCATCCACATGCAGGGTGTGGCCGGTGACGAAGCCGGCATCGTCCAGCAGCCAGCGCACCGCCTCGGCGATTTCCTCGGGCGTGCCGATGCGCGCCAGCGGCGTGCGCGCCAGCAGCGCCTGCCTGGCGTCTGCAGACTTGCCTTGCTCCGGCCACAGGATCGCACCGGGCGCGACCGCGTTGACGCGCACCTCTGGGGCCAGCTCCAGCGCGAGCGAGCGGGTGAGCATCTCCAGCGCGCTTTTGGACGCGCCATACAGCGGATGGTTGCGCATCGGCTGCTGCGCATGCAGGTCGGTGAGGTTGACGATGGCGCCGCGGTGCTGGCGCAGCTGCGCGGCGGCCGCCTGGGCGATGAAGAACGGCGCGCGTGCATTGACGGCGAACAACTCGTCCCATTGCGCGGCTGTCGCTGCGCCGAGCGCGGTGGGATAGAACGCGGAGGCATTGTTGACCACGCCATCCAGGCGGCCGAACGCGGCGATGCAGTCGGCAACCAGCTGCGCCGGCGCCTCCGGCAAGCGCAGGTCGGCGCGCAGGGCCTGCGCACTGCCGGCGCGCTGCGCGCAAAGCTCCGCTACACGCGCGCCGAGCGCCTCGCCGGAGCGGTGCGCATGCAGGGCGACGCGGTAGCCGGCCGCATGCAGCGTGGTGGCGATCTGCGCGCCGATACGGCGTGCTGCACCGGTGATCAACACCACCTTGGAACTGTCTGTCATGGCGTACTCGCTCGGCGTTGCAAAGGGCTCGGCTATCCTGTGCATTGTCCCCGCAACCGGTGCCCGCATGCACGCCGACCTTCCTATTCCCGATCCGGACGCCCTGGCGCACAGCGAGCAGCTGGCCGCGCATCTGCGCGCCGAGATTGCCGCCGCCGGTGGTGCGATTCCGTTTTCGCGTTTCATGGAGCTGGCGTTGTATGCGCCGGGCCTGGGCTATTACAGCGCCGGCTCCAGCAAGTTCGGCGAGGCCGGCGATTTCGTCACCGCGCCGGAGCTGGGACCCTTGTTCGCGGCCACTGTGTCCGGTGCGCTGGCGCCGGTGCTGCAGCAGCTCGGGCCGCAGGCGCGCGTGCTGGAAGTGGGCGGTGGCAGCGGCGCATTCGCCGAAGTCACGCTCAAGCGCCTGCTCGAGCTGGATGCGCTGCCGGAGCGTTACGCGATCCTGGAGCCAAGCGCCGACCTGCGCGAGCGTCAGCGTGAGCGTTTGGGACGCAGCCTGATCCCGCCGGTGTTCGACCTGGTCGAATGGCTGGACGGTCCGTTCCCGGACGATTGGGATGGGGTGCTGTTCGCCAACGAGGTGATCGACGCATTGCCCACGCCGCGCTTCACGCTGCGCGACGGCGAGGTGTATGAGGAAACCGTGGTGCTGGATGCGCAGCAGCAGTTCGCGCGCGGCGAGCAGCCGGCCGACGCATTGCTAGGCGCGGCGGTGCGGCATCTGGAACGCTATCTGGAGCAGCCCTTCGCCGATGGCTATCGCTCCGAGTTGCTGCCGCAGTTGCCATACTGGATCCAGGCCGTGGCCGGCGGGTTGAAGCGCGGCGCGATGCTGTTCGTCGACTACGGTTACCCGCGTGGCGAGTTCTATCGTGCGCAGCGCGAAGACGGCACCTTGCGCGCGTTCTATCGCCATCGCATGCATGAGGATCTGTATCGCTGGCCGGGCCTGCAGGATCTGACCGCGTCGGTGGACTTCACCGCGTTGGCCGAGGCCGGCACCGGGGCCGGTTTCGAGTTGGCTGGCTACTGCACGCAAGCCAGCTTCCTGCTCGGCAACGGCCTGGATGCGTTGCTGGCACAGGCCGATACGCGCACCGATGAAGTAGGGCGCATGCGCTTGCGCGAGCAGATCAAGCGGCTGACCTTGCCCAGCGAAATGGGCGAGCGCTTCCAGGTAATGGGGTTTGCGCGCGATGTCGATTTTGCGCCGGCATTTCTGGCGGGCGATCTCACATGGCGGTTGTAAGCCCGGCGCTGCGGCCGTTCCATCGACCACGGTTGTGGGTAGGCGTGTGGATCGCCGCAATCCTGGTGGTGATTGCAGTGTGCATGGGACCGCCGCCGGAGTTTCCGGAACTGCCGTCCAACAGCGACAAGGGCGAGCACTTCTTGACGTTCGCGTTGTTGTGCTGGGGGGCGGTGCAGCTGTTCGCCACCCGGCGCGCGCTGTTGTCTGCGGCATTCGGATTGGTACTGTTGGGGATCGGCATCGAGATCGCGCAAGGGGCACTGACCACCAACCGCAGCGCGGATCCTTATGATGCGTTGGCCGATACGCTGGGCATCCTCGCAGGCTTGTGCCTGGCGTGGACGCCGCTGCGGTGGGTGATGCTACGGATGGACAAGCGCATGTTCGGGCGGCGCGGATAGGTCTCGTGTAGAGCGGTTGATTCGTGGTTTTTCTGCAGGATCCTTGCCCGCCCAGCATCGCGGGACACGCTGCAAGGAGGAGTGGCCGATCGACGGCTCTGCGGATAGATCAGCTGTGGAGCGGGTGATGTGCGTTTTTTCTGCAGGGTCCTTGCCCGCCCACCCTCGCAGGACACGCCGCAAGTACGTCCGTGTAGGCTCTTACGCGGCATCCATGCCGCGTAAGGTCCCGCGACGGTGAGCGGGCAAGGACCTGTGGAGAGGGTCGGTATGCGCAGTTACAAGCAGGGCATGGCGTGCCTTGTTTCAATCACGTTGCGTCCGATCCGTTCCTCGCGCAGGCCGAGCGGCAGACAGGCTTCCAACACGCAACCTGCAAACGTCTTGTCTGCTCACCGCAAGCCCAGTAACACGCTTTCAAGAAAGCAGCCGATTAACCCTCTGGTGCGGTGCCCTCGCCGGTTGCGGGACCGTGTGGCGGCATGGATGCCGCCACCGAGCCCCCAGGGACGGGTTCACGGCGTGTCCCGCAAGCGGTGAGGGCGCCGCGCCCTCGACTCACCGTGCTTTTGATTCAAATATCCGATCGCGACTGAAGAACCATGCCGTTGCAGATCTCGGCTGCTTTGTACGTCGTGTATCTGAGGGCTTGGAACGTGCGGATGGATCAGCGGTAGAGCGGTCGATCTGACGCTTGGTTGCAGGGCCCTTGCCCGCCCACCCTCGCAGGACACGCTGCAAGTACGTCCTTGTAGGCTCTTACGCGGCATCCATGCCGCGTAAGGTCCCGCGACGGTGAGCGGGCAAGGACCTGTGGAGATGGTCGGTGTGCGCAGTTACAAGCAGGGCATGGCGTGCCTTGTTTGAATCATGTTGTGTCCGATCCGTTCCTCGCGCAGGCCGAGCGGCAGACAGGCTTCCAACACGCAACCTGCAAACGTCTTGTCTGCTCACCGCAAGCCCAGTAACACGCTTTCAAGAAAACAGCCGATTAACCCTCTGGTGCGGCGTCCTCGCCGGTTGCGGGACCGTGTGGCGGCATGGATGCCGCCACACGGTCCCAGGGATGGGTTCACGGCGTGTCCCGCAAGTGGTGAGGGCGCCGCGCCATCGACTCACCGTGCTTTTGATTCAAACATCCGATCGCGACTGAAGAACCATGCCGTTGCAGATCTCGGCTGCGTTGTACGTCGTGTATCTGAGTGGATCTGCATGGGGATAATCCGGTTGCATCACGATCATCGACGACCGGGCGATTACGTACGTCTGTGACGCCGCTCTCAGCCGGGCAGGCGGACTGCACGCTCGCGCAGCCACTTGGTCGCGACCCACTTTTCGCCGGCCAGTACCGGCGCGCCGGCGTGCAGGCTGCGTGTCATCGGATGCGGGCGGTCGTAGCTGAAGAACACTGCGTTGCCCTTGACGGCGGCCACGTCCAGGTGCGCATCGGGAAAGCGCGTGGCGCCGCCGCGTTCTGGCGTGTTGAGATACATCACCAACGATGCGACGCGCTGACCACCGGCCTGCAGCAACACCGGTGTGCCTGCGGCAGCAGGGTCGAAGTAATCGTAGTGCGGCTGATATTCGGCGCCGGTGGCATAGCGCAAGACCTGCAGTCCTTCGCCGTGGTCGACCGGCCAGTCGAGCAGGCGTGCGATGCGTGCTTCGACGCGTTGGCACAGCGCGTCCTGCCCCAGCTGCAGGCACATGCTGTGGCTGGTGCGCGCGGCATGCACGATCTGCGCGCCGTTGTCGTTGTCCACGGTGCGCGAACGCACCAGGCGTGGCTGCGCCAGCGCGATCAATGCATCGCATTCGGCATCGGACAGAAAATCGCCCAGCACCACCACGCGCGGCAGCAACAGGCTGACCAGCACGCGTACCTGGCGATCGCCCAGGTCCAGCAACGAGGCATCGTTGTCCCGTAGCACCGCCGGCACGCGCACCGGCACCGGCAGGCCATGTGTCTGCGCGTGGTGCTGGATGTGGTTACGCAGCAGGGCTTCGACTGCGTCGATGGCGTCCTGTTCGTTCCAGCCCTGATCCAGGAGCGGCTGTAGCGCCTGTTCGGGCGGTTGGCCGGCCATTGCCTGCGCAATGATCCAGTCGCCCAGTGCGGCGGGGATGGTGGTCGAGGTCATCCCGCTACAGTGCATGTCACTGTGTGGCAGGCATATGTCAATTGTGTCGTGGTAAGACAAATGACACAGACACCCCCTATAAAAGTGACGGGGATCTAGAACGTGCTCGCCACTGCAGTGGGCGGAACGCAGCCAATTCTTGACGACTCCTCTTCATACCGGACCTTTTTTGACCTGGAGATCAGCCGCATGTCCGTTCGCAATAGCAGCAAGACACTTCTCATGACGTTTGGTACCGCGCTGGCGTTGTCGGCCTGCGGTGGTGGTGCAGATCGTGTCGCCTCGCCCGGCGAGGGCGCATTTCCGCCGGCACCGACGCCGGCTCCCGCACCGACTCCGGCGCCCACGCCGGCACCGACGCCGGCTCCGGCACCGACCGGCCCGGCCGCCGATTGCCCGACCGGTTTTTCCAATGTCGGCACCATCGCCAACAACACGCTGCGCGCCTGCCAGCTGCCGGACACCATCAACGGCAATCTGGTGGTGCCGGCACGTGCGGGCACGGCGTATTCGATCAGCGGACGCGTCAACGTGGGCACCGACCGCGGCGGCAATGCCATCGCTCCGGCCGCCGGCAGCACGCAGGGCATCCTGACCATCGAACCGGGCGTGACCTTGTTCGGTTCGGCCGGTAGCGACTACATCGTGGTCAACCGCGGTTCGCAGATCTTTGCCGAAGGCAGCGCCACTGCCCCGATCGTGTTCACTGCACGCCAGGCCCTGGAGGGCCAGGTCAGCGCCAACACCATCGGCTTGTGGGGCGGCATCGTGGTGCTGGGCCGCGCGGCCATCAACAACTGCCCGGGCACCACGGTCTCCGGCACGCCGGAATGTCAGGCGCAGGTGGAAGGCACCAACGCCTTCTACGGCGGTAACAGCGCCACCGACAACAGCGGTTCCCTGCGCTACCTGCGGGTGATGTATTCGGGCTTCGAAATTTCGCCCAACAACGAGCTGCAGGGCATCACCCTGGCCGGCGTGGGCAGCGGCACGCGCCTGGATCATGTGCAGATCCACAATAGCTCCGACGACGGGATCGAATGGTTCGGTGGCACCGTCAACGGCAGCCACATCGTGATCACCGGCGCCGACGACGATTCGCTGGATACCGACGCCGGCTGGAGCGGCGCCCTGCAGTTCGGCATCGTGGTGCAGCGCGCCGGCGGTGGCGACCGCATGAACGAGTGGAGCAGCCTGCGTCGCCAGCCGTATTCGCGTCCGAAGGTGGCCAACTTCACCTACGTGGGCAATGCGCGTGCCGGTGCGGCGATCATGCTCAACCAGGGCACGCAGGCCGCGTTCTACAACTCGGTCGTCACGCGTCCGGCCGGTGGCAGCGGTGATGGCCTGGTGTGCTTCAACCTGGCCGATACCGACACGCTCGGGACCTTCAACTCGGTGTTCTTCGCCTGCCCGACCGCCTTCGGCACCGATGCGCGTGCGGCTACCCAGTTTGCGGCCGGCACCAACAATGTCGCCAATGGCGTATCCACGTTGCAGAACACCTTCGTCAATGGCGCCAACGAAAGCGCCGTGCCGGCCTTCCAGGGCTTGAACGGGGTGAGCAGCTTCTTCCAGCAGGTGAACTACATCGGTGGCGTGCGCGATGCCAACGACACCTGGTGGCAGGGCTGGACCTGCGGCCTGACCGCCGATCGTCCCTGCTGAGGCACAGCATCGCAAGGTGGCCATACGGCCGCCTTGCGACGCGTCCAGCTTCATCTTTCAGTTGCCAGGGCTCCCACGATGCGAACCTCCGCTGTCGCCCGTCTCTCGCGGACGGGCCTGTCTCTTTCCATTTCCACCTTGCTGTTTTCCGGTGCTGCGCTGGCGCAGTCGACCAGCACCGATGCCGGCTCCACCACTGGCACCAGCAGCACCACCAGTGCGCCCAAGCAACTCGACCAGGTCGTGGTGCGTGGCGAATACATTCCCGAACCGATGCTGCAGACCTCGGAGGTGGCCTCGTTCGTCACCCGCGAGGACATGGAGCGCACCGGCGACAGCAGCGCGGCGGTGGCGCTGACGCGTGTCACCGGCCTGAGCCTGTCGCGCGGCAAGTATGTGTATGTGCGCGGCCTGGGCGAGCGTTATTCCTCGGCGTTGTTCAATGGTTCGCCGTTGCCCAGCCCCGAGCCGATGCAGCGGGTGGTGCCGCTGGACCTGTTTCCCAGCGACGTGCTGGACAGCGTGACCGTGCAGAAAACCTATTCGGCCGATTATCCGGGCGAATTCGGCGGCGGCGTGATCGATCTGCAATCGATGGCGGTGCCGGACAAGCCGTTCCTGTCGCTGACCGTCGGCGGCGGGGTCAACAGTGTCAGCACCGGCGAAAAAGGCCTGACCTACTACGGCTCCGGCGATGACGAGTGGGGCTATGACGATGGCACCCGCAAGCAGCCCGGCGCGTTGCGCGATGCGATCCAGAGCGGCCGGCGCGTGGACCTGGGCAGTTTTTCGCGCGAGGACATCCGTAGCATCGGCCGTAGCTTGAACAACGCCAATCTGTACGTGCTGCAGGAAAAGGACAGCATCGCCCCGGACGTCAATGTCGGCGGCAGCGCTGGTTACAGCATGGACGTGGGCGAGGCCAAGCTGGGCATCATCGCGGTGGCCAGCTACGACAACGAGTGGCGCACGCGCACCGGCAAGCAGCAGGATGGCATCTTTGTCGGCGATACGGTCGAGTTCAATTCCAACTACGACTTCGCCACCACCCGCAACAACGTGCGCACCAACGGCATGCTGGGCCTGGGCTGGGAGTACGGCAGCCACACCATCGGCTGGACCACCTTGTATGTGCACGATGCGTTGAAGGTCGCGCGCAGCCGCGCCGGCCGCGACGAACTGGCCGGTTTCGATGTGCGCGACGACAACACCGAGTGGTACGAGCGCCAGCTGATCAACAACCAGCTACGCGGCACGCACGCGTTCGGCGAGTACGACGACTTGAAGATTGAATGGCGCGCAGCGGTGGCCAACGCCAGCCGCGATGTGCCGTACGAAACCGGCATCCGCTACGAGCTGCTGGATGGCTACTGGGCGCACGATGCTTCGCGCGTGCAGAACTACACCCGCTTCAGCAAGGTCGACGACACCGTGGCCAGCGGCGGGGTGGATGTGACCTGGCGTTTGCCGATCGAGCACGACTTCACCGTCAAGGGCGGTCTGGCCTATCTGGACAACGACCGCAGCGCATGGAGCCGTGAATTCCGCTTCCTGGCACTGGACGGCCCGTTGCCGTTCTACAACCAGTTCCAGCGTGTGGATTACCTGATCTCCGATTACAACCTCAGCAACGATCTGCTGCGCCTGCGCGAGACCACCGGCAGCTTCGGTGCGGCTGCGTACGATGCGACCCTGAAGGTCAAGGCGGCGTATCTGCAGGCCGAAGGCGAGATCGTGCCGACGCTGCGGGCCACCGTCGGTGTGCGTTACGAAGACGCCACGCAGGCGGTGCATCCGTACGACATCTTCACCGGCGTGCGCCAGGACAGCGTGGCGCCGCTGGAGAACAGCTACGCGCTGCCATCGGCCACGGTGACCTGGAATTTTGCCGAGAACCAGCAGCTGCGCTTTGGTGCGTCCAAGACCATCGCCCGCCCGCAGTTCCGCGAAATGGCGCCGCAGCAGTACCTGGACCCGGATATCGACCGCCAGTTCTTCGGCAACCCGTTCCTGGTCGATAGCGAGCTGGTCAACCTGGATGCGCGTTACGAGTGGTTCTTCGAGCCAGGTGAGTATTTCACCGTCGGCGCGTTCTACAAGAGCATCGACAAGCCGATCGAGGCCATCGTCAACGATGCACCGGGCGGCGGCATCGTGCAGAGCTTCATCAATGCGCCAGAAGCCACCTTGTACGGCATCGAGCTGGAAGCCAAGAAGTATCTGGACCTGCCGATCGCGGCCGACTGGTGGGGTGACAACCGGGTGTTCCTGTCCGGCAACTACACGCGCACCACGTCGGAAGTGAGTGCCAGCGATGGCGACACCGTGCAGCCGTTCGGCTTCACTGCGCCGGTGCAGGCGACCTTGTTCATCCGTGATGGCTCGGCCCTGCAGGGGCAGTCCGACGACATCGCCAACCTGCAGATCGGCGTGGAAAGCGAAAGCACCCACAGCCAGGCCACCTTGATCGCCAACTATGTCGGCGAGCGGGTGTCCGCGCGTGGTCGCCCCGGGCAACCGGATTACATCGACAAGCCGGGTACTTCGCTGGATCTGGTGATCAAGAAAGGCCTGGTGTGGTCGGGCAATACGCTGTCGCTGAACTTCGCCGCACGCAATCTGCTCAAGACCCGCTACCAGGAGTACCAGAGCCTGGGCAGCAACCGGGTGGACCTGTACGAGTACCAGCCCGGCGTGACATATGACCTGAGTGTGACAGCGCGCTTCTGATCCGGCGCCTGCCACCGATAACGAAAACGCCCGCCCTGCCTCGCATGGCGGGCGTTTTCGTCTGCGGGTGTGTTGCCGTGTGTCGGCCTGTGTCATCGCTTTCTTCGAACTGACACATTGCGGCCGCATTCTGTCATCCGACCGCAATCCTGAGACGGATGTCCGCTTTGCAGCGCGTTTTGCCCGCTTTGAAACCCTTGATGTCGGCGCGTGGCAGTCGCACCGCGGTGGCCTGCGTGCTGCTCGCGCTGCTGGCGCTGCAATGCGCGCGCGTGTTGTGGGTGGTGATCACCCCGATCGGGCCGCTGGGTACCGCCCAGGTCGCCACGCCTGCACAGGCGGAGCTGCCCGCACTGCGCCGCGATGTGTTCCATCGCAGCGTTCCGGAGGCCAGCAGCGACGGCATCGTGTTGCATGGTGTCCGCACAGGCGGCACGCAAGCGGCCGCGTTCCTGAGCAGTGGCGATGGCCGACAAGGCGCGTATCGCATCGGCGATGTCGTGGTAGCTGGCGTGACGGTGCAGGCGATCGCGAGCGATCACGTGCTGCTGCGTACCGGTGGTGGCGTGCGACGTCTGGCCTTGGTGGAATCCACAGCGTCGTCGGCACCCCCCTCGCCAGCAACGAGCGCGGCAGCAGCCACCAGCGCCGCACCTGCGGTGATGTCGAATGTCGGCGCAGCGGCTGGCGCGGCCACGGCAATGGCTGTCGACCCGCAACAGCTGCTCACCACCGCCGGCCTGCGTGCAAGCGAAGACGGCAGCGGGTTCACCGTGATGCCGCGCGGCGATGGGGCCTTGCTGCGCCAGGCCGGCCTGGCCCCAGGCGATGTGCTCACCCAACTCAATGGCCGCACGCTCGATGCCGAACACCTGCGCGAGCTGCAGGAAGAACTGCGCGATGGCCAGGCGGCCACGCTGACCTACCGCCGCGACGGCCAGACCCACACCATGACCTTGAAGCGCCCGCAATGACTGCTGCCCGCCCCGCATGGCTGCTTTCGGCCGCCTTGTTGCTCGCACTGCCGGCGGTGCCGATGGTGTCGCTGCATGCCGCCGACGCACCGGCCGTGCGCCTGCAGGACGTGGACCTGCGTGCCTTCATCCAGGACGTGTCGCGTGCCACCGGCATCACCTTCATCGTGGACACGCGCGTGCAGGGCACGGTCAACGTGGCGCGTGCGCAGGCGATGTCGGAACAGGACCTGCTCGGCATGCTGCTGGCGGTCTTGCGTGCCAATGGCTTGATCGCGGTGTCCAGCGGGCCGTCGACCTACCGCATCATTCCCGACGATACCGCTGCGCAGCAGCCCGGCAGCGCGGCCAACGGCAACCTGGGGTTCGCCACGCAGGTGTTCACCCTGCAGCGCGTGGATGCACGCAGCGCTGCGGAGATTCTCAAGCCGCTGATCGGCCGCGGCGGCGTGATCATGGCGATGCCGCAGGGCAATAGCCTGCTGATTGCCGACTACGCCGACAACCTGCGCCGCGTGCGTGGCCTGGTCGCGCAGATCGACACCGACCGCGCGGCAATCGACACGGTGAGCTTGCGCAATAGTTCCGCGCAGGAACTGGCGCGCACGCTGACCTCGCTGTTCGGGCAGGCCGGCGAACGCAGCAACGTGCTGTCGGTGTTGCCGGTGGACAGCAGCAATTCGCTGATCGTGCGTGGCGACCCGGCACTGGTGCAGCGCGTGGTGCGCACTGCGGTGGATCTGGATGGGCGCGCCGAACGTCGCGGCGATGTCAGCGTGGTGCGGCTGCAACACGCCAGCGCCGAGCAATTGCTGCCGGTGTTGCAGCAACTGGTCGGGCAGACCCCGGGCAACGAGGCGCAGCCCGGGCAGGACACGCGCTCCAGCGCGGTGGATGTGGCCGCCGCTGCTGCGGGCGCTGCGCAGACGCAGGTGATCACGCCGGCCGCCGGCAAGCGCCCGGTGATCGTGCGCTACCCCGGCTCCAACGCCTTGATCATCAATGCCGACCCGGAAACCCAGCGCGCCTTGATGGATGTGATCCGTCAGCTGGACGTGCATCGCGAGCAGGTGCTGGTCGAAGCGATCGTGGTGGAGATTTCCGATACCGCCGCCAAGCGCCTGGGCGTGCAGCTGCTGTTGGCCGGCCGCAATGGCACGGTGCCGTTGATCGCCACGCAGTACAGCGGCGCGTCGCCGGGCATCGTGCCATTGGCTGCGGCGGCGGCCGGCACGCGCAGCAACAACGGCGACGACGATTCGGTGCTGGAACAGGCGCGCAATGTGGCCGCGCAATCGCTGCTGGGCCTGAGCGGCGGCCTGATCGGGCTGGCCGGGCAGAGCAATGATGCGGTGTTCGGCATGATCATCGATGCGGTCAAGAGCGACACCGGATCCAACCTGTTGTCCACCCCGTCGATCATGACCCTGGACAACGAGCAGGCACGCATCCTGGTCGGCCAGGAAGTGCCGATCACCACCGGCGAAGTGCTGGGCGCGGCCAATGACAACCCGTTCCGCACCATTCAGCGCCAGGACGTGGGCGTGGAGCTGGAAGTGCGCCCGCAGATCAACACCGCCGGCGGCATCACCCTGGCGATCAAGCAGGAAGTCTCGGCCATTGCCGGGCCGGTCAGCGCGCAGTCGTCGGAGCTGGTGTTCAACAAGCGCCAGATCGAAACCCGCGTGGTGGTGGAAAACGGCGCCATCGTCGCGCTCGGTGGCCTGCTCGACCAGAACGACCGGCAGACCGTGGAGAAGGTGCCGCTGCTGGGCGATGTGCCCGGGCTGGGCGCGCTGTTCCGGCACAAGTCGCGCAACCGCGACAAGACCAACCTGATGGTGTTCATCCGCCCGACCATCATCCGCGACGCGGCCGATGCGCAGCGCATGACCGCACCGCGCTACAGCTACCTGCGCGATCGCCAGCTGGCCGATGGCGACCCGGAAGCCGCGCTCGATGCACTGGTGCGCGACTACCTGCGCGCACAACCGCCGCAGCTGCCGGCGGCGCCGTCGCCAGCCGTGCCGGCGCCGGCAACAACGCCTGCGCCCGGCGCGCGTCCCGTGCAGCGCTGATGCCATGAACACTGCGCGCGCCAGCATTTCCTATGCGTTCGCCAAGCGCCACGGCGTGGTGCTGCTCGGCAGCGACTGCGCCGCGCAGATCGGCCTGCGCGAAGGCGGCGATGTGCAGGCCCTGATCGAGCTGCGGCGTGCGCTGGGCCTGCCGTTGCAGGTCCGCACGCTGGCACCGTCGGTGTTCGACCGGCACGTGTCGGAGATCTATGCCGATGCCGGCATGGAGCAGGGTGTGCAGGTCGAGGCGCTGGACCTGCACGGCAGCCTGGATTCGTTGATCGACGACATCCCCACTGCCGATCTGCTCGACAGCCAGGACGATGCGCCGATCATCCGCCTGATCAACGGCATCATCGCCGAGGCCGCGCGCCTGGGCGCCTCGGACGTACATCTGGAATCCTACGAATCGCGGCTGCGCGTACGGCTGCGCGTGGATGGGGTGATGCGCGAAGCGGCCACCTTGCCCGGACGCATCGCGCCGTTGCTGGTGTCGCGCGTCAAGGTGATGGCACGGCTGGACATCGCCGAAAAACGCATCCCGCAGGATGGCCGCGTGTCGCTGGTGATGGGTGCCAAGGCACTGGACGTGCGCGTGTCCACGCTGCCCACGCGCAGCAGCGAGCGGGTGGTGCTGCGCATCCTGGACAAGGAGCAGGGCACCTTGTCGCTGGCCCAGCTCGGCATGCCCCCGGCGGTGATGCACACGGTGCAGCGCGCCCTGCAGGTGCCCAACGGCATCGTGCTGGTGACCGGGCCGACCGGCTCGGGCAAGACCACCACGCTGTATGCGGCGCTGAGCCTGCTCAACGATGGCTCGCGCAACATCCTCACGGTGGAGGACCCGGTGGAATACGCCATCGACGGCGTCGGCCAGACCCAGGTCAACGCGCGTGTGGGCATGACCTTCGCGGCCGGCTTGCGCGCCATCCTGCGCCAGGATCCGGACGTGGTGATGATCGGCGAGATCCGCGACACCGAGACCGCGCAGATCGCCGTGCAGGCCAGTCTGACCGGTCACCTGGTGCTGTCCACCGTGCACACCAACGATGCGGTGGGCGCGGTCACGCGCCTGCGCGACATGGGCATCGAACCGTTCCTGCTCGCATCGAGCCTGCGGCTGATCCTGGCCCAGCGGCTGGTGCGACGCCTGTGCACGCAGTGCCGCGCCCCGCGCCCGCTGGATGCCGGTACCCGCCAGATGCTGGAGGCGCCGGCCGATGCTACGCTCTACGGCGCGGTGGGCTGCGCGGCCTGCCATCACAGCGGTTACGCCGGGCGTGTGGGCGTCTACGAAGCCATTGCGGTGGATGATGCGATGCGTCGGCTGATCGGCGACAACGCCGATGAAGATGCCTTGGCGGCGGTGGCCTTCGCACGCGCACCGCGCCTGGGCGATGCCGCGCGTGCAGCGGTGCTGCAAGGCCTCACCACACTGGAAGAGGCGCTGCGGGTGACCCGCCAGCAGGACGATGCGCATGCCGCGGTTTGACTACACCGTGCTCGATCTGCACGGGCATCGCCGCCAGGGCGTGATCACCGCCGACTCGGCGCAGGGTGCACGCGCGCAACTGGAGCAGCGTCAGTGGGTGCCGGTACGCGTGGAGGCGGCGGTGGCGGCCAGCAGCGTGCGTCCGGCGCGTTTCAGCGGCAAGGATCTGGTGCTGTTCACCCGCCAGCTGGCCACGCTGGTGGAGACCGCGCCGCTGGAGGAAGCGCTGCGCACCATCGGCACGCAGTCCGAGCGTCGCGGCGTGCGCCGGGTCACCAGCCAGACGCATGGGCTGGTGGTCGAAGGCTTCCGCCTGTCGGATGCGATGGCGCGCCAGGGCAGTGCGTTTCCGCCGTTGTATCGGGCGATGGTGGCCGCCGGCGAAAGCGCCGGCGCGTTGCCGCAGGTGCTGGAGCGCCTGGCCGATCTGCTGGAGCGGCAGGCACAGGTGCGCAGCAAGCTGCAGTCTGCACTGGTCTATCCGGCTGCGTTGGCCCTGACCGCCGGTGCGGTGGTCATCGTGCTGATGACCTTCGTGGTGCCCAAGGTGGTGGATCAGTTCGATTCGATGGGCCGCGCATTGCCACTGCTGACGCGCGCGGTGATCGGCGTGTCGAACTTCCTGCTGCATGCAGGCATTCCGCTGCTGGCGGCACTGGTCATTGCGGTGATCGCCGCATTGCGCCTGCTCAAGCGCCCGCAGCTGCGCCTGGCGGCCGACCGTGCGGTGCTGCGTGCGCCTCTGCTCGGCCGGCTGATCCGCGACCTGCATGCCGCACGCATGGCCCGCACGCTGGCGATCATGGTCAACAGCGGGTTGCCGCTGATGGAAGGCCTGATGATCGCCGCGCGCACTGTCGACAACCGCGCCTTGCGGCTGGCCACCGACAGCATGGTCACGGCAATCCGCGAAGGCGGCAGCCTGGCCGCGGCGATGAAGCGCGCCGGCGTGTTTCCACCGACGCTGCTGTACATGGCCTCCAGCGGCGAAAACAGCGGGCGCCTGGCGCCGATGCTGGAACGTGCCGCCGATTATCTGGAGCGCGAGTTCGCCTCCTTCACCACCGCGGCGATGAGCCTGCTGGAGCCGGCCATCATCGTGCTGCTCGGCGGGGTGGTGGCGGTGATCGTGCTGTCGATCCTGCTGCCCATCCTGCAATTCAACACCCTCGCGCTTGGTTGAGCGCGGCCGCTTATTCCTGGAGATCCTCATGCAGTCCATCCGTCACCGCCAACGTCCTTGCTCGCTGTCCTCGCAAGCGCGAACGCGCGGCTTCACCCTGGTCGAGTTGATGGTGGTCATCGTCATCATCGGCCTGCTTGCCACGGTGGTGATGATCAACGTGATGCCCAGCCAGGACCGCGCCATGGTCGAGAAGGCGCGTGCCGACGTGGCGGTGCTGGAGCAGGCGCTGGAGACCTATCGCCTGGACAACCTCAGCTACCCGAGCACCGAACAGGGCCTGCAGGCCTTGCTCACCGCGCCGAGCGGCCTGACCCGGCCGGAGCGCTATCGCCAGGGCGGCTATATCCGCCGCCTGCCCGAAGATCCGTGGGGACACGCATACCAGTACCGTCGCCCGGGCCGCAACGGTGGCTTCGATGTGTACTCGTTCGGTGCCGATGGCGCCGAAGGCGGCGACGCCGACAATGCCGATATCGGCAACTGGCGCTGAGGCGCGGCAGTGTTCGCGCAAACGGCCATCGCAAGGCAAGCACGGACATGTGCGTCGCGGGCGCAGGCGCGCGGCTTCACCCTGCTCGAACTGCTCGCCGTCCTGGTGATCACCGCACTCGCCAGCACGCTGGTGGTGCTGACCTTGCCGGATACGCGGCGCGACCTGCACGACCAGGCCGATGCATTGGCCGGTGCCTTGGGCCATGCACACGACGAGGCGATCCTGAGCCTGCGCATGGTCGAGGTGAGCATCGATGCCGGTGGTTATGCATTCCGCCGCCAGGCGCAGCAACGCTGGGTGCCGCTGGATGAAAAACCTTTCGCCGCGATGCGCTGGCCTGCCGGCGTGCAGGCGCAGATGCCGGTGGGCGGTACGCAGGTGAGCGTGCGCTTCGACCCCACCGGTGCGGCCACGCCGCAACGCATCGCGCTGGCCGACGGCCAACAACAGCTGCAGGTGGTGGTGGACGCCGCCGGCGTGGTGCGGGTCGATGCGCCCCTACGGTAAGCCCGATGCCTGCGCCGGGTTCTCGCTGCTCGAACTGATGGTCGCGCTGGCGATCTTCGGCATGGCCGTGGTTGGCCTGCTGAACCTGTCCGGCGAAAGTACGCGTACCGCGGTGGTGCTGGAAGAGCGTGCGCTGGCCGCGGTGGTGGCGGAAAACCAGGCGATCGAAGCGATGCTCGCGCCCACGGCCGCAGCACTGATACCGGCCAACGGGCAGGAAACGCTGGGCGGACGCAGCTGGGACTGGCAGCGTCAGTCGATGCCGGCCGGCGCTGCGGGCATCGTGCGCATCCAGGTGCGGGTGCGGGCCGCAGCGCAGGCGCAGGAACTCGCCAGCCTGAGTGTGCTGCGGAGTGCCGAATGAGCCGCGCGCGTCGCAGTGCAGCGTGTGTCCGTGGCAGCGCGGGCTTCACCTTGATCGAGCTGCTGGTCGCCCTGGCGGTGTTCGCGCTGGCGGCAGTGGCGGCGGTGGTGGTGATGCGCCAGAGCATCGACCAGCGCGATGCCGTGCGTGCGCGCCTGCAGCAGGTGCGCGAGTTCCAGCTTGCCCATGGCCTGCTGCGCAGCGACCTGCAACAGGCCGCAGTGCGGCGCACGCGCAATAGCGAAGGCAGCGCTGCACGCACCGCGTTCGTCGCAAGCCCGCCCGGTGTGCCCGGGCCCCTGTTCGGTTTTGTGCGACGCGGCTGGAGCAATCCGGATCAGGCGCCGCGCGCATCCTTGCAATACGTGGAATACCGCCTGGTCGACGGACGCCTGGAGCGCAGTGCGCGTCCGGCCCTCGACGGTGCGGTCGCCGGCACGCCGCAGGTGGTGTTGCATGGCGTGCGCTCGGCGGTGGTGGGGTTCCACTATCGCGCGCAGTGGAGCGACGGCTGGAGCGGGGGGCTCGACGCGCTGCCGGATGCGATCTCGCTGGAGCTGGACCTGGAACAATGGGGCCGCGTACGCCAGTTGTTCCTGCTGCCGGAGGGGCGCGGATGACGGCCTTGAATGCACGCAGGCAGCAACGCGGCGTCGCACTGCTGACGGTGCTGTTACTGGTCGCGGTGATGACGCTGCTGATGGTCGCGGTGCTGGACGATCTGCGCTTTGGCCTGCGCCGCAGCGGCAACGGCGAAGCGATGACGCAGGCGCAGTGGTATGCGCTGGGCACCGAAACCATCGCCCGGCAACGCCTGCAGGCACTGGCCAGGCGCGACCCGATGCGCACCACGCTGGAGGGTGGCTGGAACGATCAACCGGTGACCTTTCCGCTGGACGACGGCGCAGTGAGCGTGCGGCTGCGCGACCGCGGCGGCTGCTTCAATCTCAACAGCGTGGTCGCCGGTGCGCCCGAGCAATGGCAGCGCAGCGACGACGGCGCAGGCCAGTACCGCGCATTGCTGGACGTGCTGGGCATCGCACCGCATCAGGCACAGGCGCTGACCGATGCGCTGGTGGACTGGATCGACAGCGACAGCCAACCCGGCACGCAGGGGGCCGAAGACGCACACTATCTGCAATTGGCAGTGCCGCGACGCACCGGTGCGACCCTGCTGGCGGGCGTCGGCGAGCTGCGCGCCATTGCCGGCTACACGCCGCAGGTGATCGCGCAGTTGCGGCCGTATGTGTGTGCATTGCCGGAAGCGCGCCTGTCGCCGATCAATATCAATACGCTGCGTCTGCAGGATGCGCCGGTGTTGGTGGCACTGACCGAAGGCGTGCTGGAACTGCCGGCCGCGCGCCGCGTCATCGCCGCGCGGCCCGCCGCGGGATGGCGCGAGGTCAGGACGTTTCTGAGCCAGCCTGCGCTGATCCAGGCCGAGCCTTCCAATGCGGTGCTGGAACAGATCGCACTGCGCACCAGTTACTTCTCGCTCTACAGCCAGGTCGACCATGCAGGCGCGCAGGTGATGCTGGATGCCTTGCTGCAACAAGACCCTGCAGGGCGCGTGCGGCTGGTGGCGCGTCAATGGAGTTCCGACGAATGAGTACCAGCTTGCTGTTGCTGCCCGCCGATGCCGCTGCGCCGGCGATTGCCGTGCGTGTGGATGCGCAGGGTCAGGTGCTGTCGCAGCGCCCGGCCAGCGCGCCGTGGGAACCGTCCGCACGTACCGTGCTGGTGGTGCCGGGCGTGGATGTACATCTGCGCTGGCTGCGCTTGCCCGGCCGCAGCATCGCGCAATCGGTCGCGGCTGCACGCCTGCAGCTGGCCGAGCACCTGGCGGTCGAGACGCCGGCCCTGCATGTGGTGATCGCCGATCATGTCGAGAACGATGGCACGCGTCTGGTCGCTGCGGTGGACAACGCGGTGATGCAGCAGTGGCTGGCGCGCGCAGCGCAACTTGGTGTCGTTCCCGACGCGGTGGTGCCCGATTGCCTGTTGCTGGAACCCGGCGCGGACGCTGCGGCAGCAGTGGTGGACTGGGATGGCCGCTGGCTGATCCGCGGCGCAGGGCTGGCCTGCAGCCTGGAGCCGGAGGCCGCGCGCATGCTGCTGGGCGAACGCGCGCCGGTACCGCCGCCGACACCTGACGCCGCGCAAGCCATTGCCGGCTTTGCGCGATGCGCCATGCGCGCGCCGATCAACCTGCTGCAACACGCATTCGCTGCAAGGCCGGCCGCTGCACAGACGGTCACTCCGCGCCGTCTTGCGGTGCTGGCCGCGCTGGTGCTGCTGTCGCCGCTGGTGCTGTTGCTGGCGCAGACACTGCGCTACGAACTCGGCGCGCGCCTGCTGCAATCACGCGCCGCCGCGCAGTTGGGCGTGCGCGATGCGGCGGCGGTGCCGGCCGCGCTGCAGGCACGCCGGCATACCGGGGCAGCGGCCGATCGCCTGGCCATGCAGCTCGGCGACTTGTTCGCAGCGGTCGATGCCATGCCGGCGGCGGAACTGGATCAGATCGACTATCACGCCACACAGCCGCTGCGCGGCACCCTGCTGCACGCCGATGGCGCCAGCCTGCAACAGTTGTCCACGCGGCTGGCCGGGGAGGGGTGGCAACTGCAGCCCGGCAGCAGCCAGGGCGAGGACGATCGCCTGCGGACGCCGTTTGCGCTGGAGCCATTGCGATGACTGCACCTGTGCAACGCGGCATGCAGTGGTGGCAGGCACGTGCGCCGCGCGAGCGGCTGATGCTGGGCGTGATGTGCGCTGCCGTGGCCGCGTTCGTCGCCTGGTATGCGCTCTACACCCCGTTGCGGCACTGGCGTGCCCAGGCGCAGGCGCGCTATGCCGCTGCGGCGCAGCTGGTACTCGATGCATCTGCGCAGGCATCGGCGAGCAGGCGTACCGCTGCACCTGGTACGGCGGCACTGGCTGAGCTCATCGCAAGCAGCGCACGCGATGCCGGTGTCGGCATCACCGCCCAGCAGCGCAACGCAGCGGGCGGGGTGGACGTACAGATCGATGCGGTCAGCGCCGCCAGCTTGTTCGGCTGGCTGGAGCGGCTGCGCCAGGCGCATGGTCTGGCGCCGACGCAGCTGAGCATCGTGCGCGACCAGGGCCAACTGCGGGTACGCTGCGGGTTTGCGGAGCCTGCACCGTGACGCGCCTGCGTTGGACCCTGGTTTTCCTGTTGATGGTGGGCGTTGCGCTGCTGGCATGGCTGCCCTTGCGCCTGGTGTTGCCACGCGACGGGCTGCCGTTCTCGGCGCTGGACGTGGAGGGGCCGGTATGGGCCGGCACCTTGCGGCAGGTGCAATGGCAAGGCATCGCCTTTGGCGATGTCATGGTGCGGCCGCGCATCTGGCCGCTGTTGCGTGGACAGCGGCAGGTGCACCTGCAGGCCCCGCAGCTGCAACTGCTGCTGGTGGATGGCGCGCAACACGGTATCGGCGATGCGCAGGGCCAGCTGCTGTTGCGTCAGCCGGCGGGCATGGCCTTGATCGATCTGGCGGTGGAGCTGCAGCAGGTGGATCTGCTGTTCGATGCCACCGGCTGCGTGCAGGCAGGTGGGCGGGTCGGCCTGCAACTGCTGGCGAGCGGGGCGGGCGAGCTGCCCGGTCTGCCGCCGTTGCGCTTGTCCGGGCAGCCGCGGTGCGTGGATGACAGCGCCGTGCTGAGTCTGCTGCCCGATGCACCGTTGCCTGCCGGCGTGCAGGCCGATGCACAGCTGCAAGTGTGGCGCGATGGGCGTTGGCAATTGCAGTCACGCATCGATCCGGGGCAGGACGCAGTGTTGGGCGTGGGCCTGCAGTTGCTGGGCTTCGCCGCCACCCCGGAGCGCAGCTTGTTGCGCATCGACCAGGGGCAATTGCGCTAGGACTGCTGTTACGCGCGGCGCGGCGAGAAATCTGTCGCCTGCACCATTAGCGTGCATGCCTGGAGGCTGGTGTCTTCATCGTGGCCGCTGCGAAGGCACAGTTCATTGATCCGTTGACAACGTTGTCGGCGTAGGACCCTGCGTAGTCATTGCGCCAGTTGCTGGGTTGCTTCGATAAGGCAGAAGTGCTGCTTCCGATACACGGGAGCGTGCGGTATGGACTGTGATCCAGCCCGCAACGCGTGCACTGCGGCCCACACATTCCGGATCGACCGGAATTGGTCTGGTTACCGGGGATTGGTCAGCGACTGGTCCTGTGACAACGATGCCCGCCACGCACCCGAATGATCCTTTCTGCACCGTCGAAGGTCTTGAAAAGCAGGGCTTAGGCGCGTTTGCAGCCGCCAGTCAAACGCTTTCGACAGTGACTGTTGACAGGATCTTTTAAAGACCATAAGAATCAAATCCACTGAATTGGTATTTGCCAGTCAGGGCCGTTGATCAGCAATGGCAGGCGATGACCGTCCTGGGAGGGAGACGGCATCGGCACCCACGGGGGGCCGTACGGGGTGCTCGCAGACAACAGATCGCAGGCGGTTCCGGACGTCCGGAACTGGTGGCCTGTGCGCGTGTGGGTGGGTTGCCCAACGCCGGGATCTGTCAGCGCTGATCGATCGGAATGCCAGCCGCGTCGTCGTCCAGCCATTCCACCTCAGGATCTCCCATGTCACCTGTCCCGCGTGCCGCGTTGCGTTGTTGTTCGCCCTCCTCGCTGTCCCTCGCCATTGCGCTGTCGCTGCTTGCCTGCGGCGCCAACGCGCGGGCGCAGGAATCGCCGCCAGCGGCATCGGCGCAGATTTCCCAGCTCGACACCGTCAAGGTCACCAGCTCCTACCAGAAGAGCCTGATCACCGCGATGGACAACAAGCGCGACGACGTGCGCATGACCGATGGCATCTCCGCGCAGGACATCGGCAAGTTTCCCGCCGAAAACATCGCCGAGGCGATCCAGCGCATCCCGGGCGTGCAGATCTCCACCATCAACGGGCGCGGCTCCACCATCAGCGTGCGTGGCCTGGGCCCGCAGTACTCGGCCACCACCATCAACGGCCAGGTGATCAAGAGCGCCGACTTCACCGATGGGTTCCGCTACGACATCATCCAGCCGGAAGTGGCCGCCGGGATCGAGGTGATCAAGTCGCCGTCGGCGGACATGGACGCCGGTGGCCTGTCCGGCACGGTCAACATCAACACCACCAAACCGCTGGATTACCAGCAGACCAAGCTGCTGTTCTCGGCCAAGACCCAGTATGCGGAATTCGCCGGTGGCTCGCCCACGCCCAAGGGCGTGCTGACCTATATCGACCAGTTCAAGGTCGGCGGCGGCGAGCTGGGCGTGTTCCTCAGCGCCGGCTACCAGAAGCTCAAGGACCGCGCCGATTATCTGTGGATCGACCGCTGGTACACGCAGGACACCGACGCCGGCAGCGTGTACATTCCGCGTCGCCCGCGCTATCGCTCGATCGAGCGCGAGACCACGCGCAAGATGTTCAACGGCGGCTTGCAGTGGAAGCCCAACGACCAGCTGGAGATGAACCTCACTGCGCTGTATTCGCAGGACAAGACCGCCAACGACATGAACCAGCTGGTGTACTCGTTCGAGCGCACCCCGCTGACGGTGCTGCAGACCAACGGCCTGACCGCCACGCAGGTGGCGGCATCGGACTACTGGTTGGAAAACAACCGCCAGATCGAACAGCACGACCTGTCCACGCAGTTGCTCACCTACGACTTCAAGTGGAAGGGCGATGCCTGGACGCTCAGTGGCGCGGCCAATTACACCCAGGGCAAGACCGACGAGAACGAACGTGCCGCGATCCTGGGCCGGATTCCGTCGGCGACGCTGCTGGACACCTCCAATCCCGACGCGATCTCGCTGACCACCGATGCCGACGCCACCGATGCCAGCGCCTGGGACAAGGCCAATCTGGTGCGTAGCGAGTATCCCAACGGTTCCATCCAGTCGCTCAGCAACAAGGAATGGTCGCTGCAGCTGGATGCCGAACGGTATCTGGAGCTGGGTGCGTTGAATGCGGTGCGCTTCGGTGCCAAATACCGCCGCGAGACCTTTGAGCGTGATGTGCGCCGGCGCGACTTCCTGTATCTGCTCAGGACCGGTGCGGTGTCGGGCTTCGACATGTTCCCGGAACTGTCGGCCGCCAACAGCACGGTAAGCAATTTCCTCGACGGGCAGCTCGCCTCGCAGGACAGCTGGGTCACTCCGGATATCGCCGCCTACGCGCGCTCGCTGGCGGCGGCCGGCATCAGCGTGCCGGTGCTGTTCGCGCCGCAAAGCAGCTACAGCATCGAGAACGACATTTCCTCGGCCTATGCGATGGCGCGCATCGACACCGACATCGGCAGCATGCGCCTGCGCGGCAACCTTGGCCTGCGCTACGAAAACACCAAGCGCACCACCGACACCTACCTGACCCAGGCACAGGCCGCCAGCGACGATGCCAATGTGGTGATCGGCACCGCGCGTGCGCCGTACGACTATTCCAACTGGTTGCCCAGCCTGAACCTGGTGCTGGACATGCGCGAGGACCTGCTGCTGCGCTTTGCCGCCGCCAAGGTACTGGTGCGGCCGATCCTGGACAGCAACACCGCCATCGCCTCGACCATTTCCACCGGCACCAATACCGGCGGCACGACGACCTATGTCGTCACCCAGGGCCAGACCGATCTGAAGGCGCTGACCGCCGACCAGGCCGATCTGAGCCTGGAGTGGTACTACGGAAACGGTGGCGCGCTCACCGTGGCCGGCTTCTGGAAGAACATCAAGAACGGCACCTTCAACAGCATCGTCTGCCCGGCCGCCTTCAACGGCACTGCGCTGTCCAGCAACGCGGCCGGCGACTGCGTGGACAGCGGTGGCGATATCTACGAGATCACCGCCACCACCAACGACCCGAGCAAGGTCAAGATCCGCGGCTACGAACTGGGCTGGACGCAATCGCTGGACGCCTGGTTGCCGATCGACGGCTTCGGGGTGACCACCAACTTCACCCGGGTGATTCCGCAGCGCGATACCGATTTCCAGATCCGCAACCTGTCCGAACAGACCTGGAACGCCACCGCGTACTGGGAGAGCACGCATTATTCGGCGCGCGTCTCGCTCAACCACCGCAGCGAGTACGAACAGGACAGCAGCGACAGTTTCTTCGCGCGCGAAGGCCACACCATGAAGGCGCGCACCCAGCTGGATGCGGTGCTTGGCTACCAGGTCAACGACACGCTGAGCTTCCAGCTGGGTGGCCTGAATCTCACCAACCGCACCGAGGAGGCCTACAAGGACATCGCCAGCCGCTGGCAGATGACCGGTGTCACCGGTCGCAGCTATTACCTGTCGATGCAGTGGGACATGCTGTGATGAGGCGCGAACAAGCGCTGTGCGGCCATGCGCCGCTGCGTGCGGCGGCGGCCAGGAGTGAGTGCAACGCCGCCGCCGTGATGAAAGCGCGTTATGCCGCGGCCGTGGGAGTGGCTGCGCCGCGCGCCCCTCATTGCATGCCTGCAGTGCAGTCGAGCGGGCGCTGTCATGCGCAGGCGTGAGTTCCTTGCCGGCAGCGTCTGCGCCTCGTCGCTGCTTGGCGTGCCGGCGCTGCTGCCTGGCGCGGCGAACGCTGTAGCGCCGCGCGCGGGCAGTGGCGGCACGCCGCGTCCCGCGCCACCGCCAGCGGGCACCGATGGCGCCGGGCAGTGGCTGGACCTGGACGAGGGCTGGCGCTTCCATGCCGGCGATCTGGCGTTGCCGCGCCTGCTTGCGCAAGACGAGACCTACGACAACGCCAAGGCCGGCCGCGCCTGGGGGGCGGCGGCACCGGACTTCGACGACACCGGCTGGCGGCAGCTGCAATTGCCGCACGACTTCGTGGTGGAGCAGGCGGTGCGCGCCGACGCCAATATCGCGCAGGGGTATCGCCCGCGCGGGATTGCCTGGTACCGACGCACGCTGCGGCTGGACGAGTCCGTGCGCGGCCAGGCGGTGGAGCTGCGTCTGGACGGCATCGCCAGCCATGCCACCGTGTGGGTCAACGGCATGCTGATGGCGCGCAGCTGGAGCGGCTACACCGGGCTGGTCATCGACCTCACGCCGGTCGCGCGCTACGGCAATGCCCTGAACAGCATTGCCATCCGCGTCGATGCCGAGGCCATGGATGGCTGGTGGTACGAGGGCGGCGGCATCTACCGGCACACCTGGCTGGTGCTGCGTGCGCCCTTGCATATCGCCGGCGACGGCCTGGCGGCGGTGCCGCGCGAAGGCGCTGGCGATGTCTGGCAGCTGCCGGCGCAGCTGGACCTGGTCAACAGCGGCGAACGGCCTGCCGAGGCGTGGGTGGATGTGGCGCTGCGCGACCCGAACGGTGCTGTCGTGGCGAGTGGCCAGACGCAGCTGCGCGTGGCTGCATTCGGCACCGCGCAGGCGACGGTCAGCGTCGCGGTGGCGCAACCGCAGCGCTGGAGCGTGGACACGCCGGTGCTGTATCGCCTGCAGGCCAGCGTGCGTGGCGCAGACGGCCGCAGCGACCGTACCGGGTGCGAAATCGGCTTTCGCAGCCTGCGCTTCGATGCCGACCACGGCTTCTTCCTCAATGGCCGCCCGCTCAAGATCAAGGGCGTCTGCCTGCATCAGGACCATGCCGGCGTCGGTGTGGCGCTGCCCGATGGCTTGCATGCATTTCGCCTGCAGCGCCTGAAAGCGATGGGCTGCAATGCCATCCGCCTGCATCACGCGGTGGCACCGGAACTGCTGCAGGCCTGCGACCGGCTCGGCATGCTGGTGATGGCCGAGAACCGGCTGTTCAATCCCGCACCCGAGTATGTGGCGCTGCTGCGCAGCATGGTGCGGCGCCAGCGCAACCATCCCAGCGTGTTCCTGTGGTCGCTGCTCAACGAGGAGCCGCTGCAGGGCACCGCCACCGGTTACGCGATCATGGCGCGCGCCGCCAGCGCGGTGCGTGCGCTCGATGACAGTCGCCCGATCACTGCCGGCATGAACGACGGCATGTTCGCCACCCGCGGCGCGGCCGATGCGGTGGACGTGCTCGGCTTCAACTACCGCCAGTCCAACTACGACCGGGTGCATGCGGCGCGGCCACGCACGCCGATGCTGTCCAGCGAGGACACCAGTGCATTCCAGACGCGCGGGGCGTGGTTCACCGACCTGGATGCGCACGTGGTGGCCGAAGACGACAGCCTGGCCGCGGACTGGGGCAATACCCACCGCCGCGCCTGGCAGCTAATTGCCGAACGCCCGTTCGTCGCCGGCAGCTTCGTGTGGACCGGCTTCGATTATCGCGGCGAACCCACGCCGTTCGAGTGGCCGTCGGTGGGGTCGTTCTTCGGCATCATGGACCAATGCGGATTTGCCAAGGGTGCCTACTGGTTGCGCCGCGCGTTGTGGATCGACGATGCGCCGGTGCTGCACCTGTTGCCGCACTGGAACTGGCCCGGCCGCGAAGGCCAGCCGATCAAGGTGATGGCGTTCTGCAATGCCGCGCAGGTGGAGCTGTGGCTCAACGGCCGCTCGCTGGGGAAGCAGGTGGTGGATCGGGCGCAGATGAATCAGTGGCAGGTGGACTATGCGCCGGGCGTACTCGAAGCGGTGGCCTGGCGCGATGGCCGCGAGGTGGCGCGAACGCGGGTGGAAACCACCGGCGCGGCGGTCGCGCTGCGGCTCACGCCGGACCGCACCCGGCTACGCGGCGATGGCCGCGATGCGCAACCGGTGACCCTGGAAGCGCTGGATACGCAAGGCCGCCACGTGCCCGATTGCAATGCACCACTGACGCTGCAGATCAGCGGTGGCCGCTTGCTGGGTGTCGGCAATGGCGACCCGAATGCGCATACGCCCGATCAGGGCATGCAAGTGGCCTTGTTCAACGGGTTGGCGCAGGCAATCGTGCAGGCCGGGCGTGGCGCAGGCGTGTTACGGCTGCAGGCGCGCAGCGCAGGCTTGCGCGATGCGGTGCTCGAGATCGCGTGCGCGGCGGTGCCGCTGCCAGCCACGGTGCCGATCGTGGCGCCGGCGATGGTGGTCGAAAGCTGGCGCCACACCGCCGCCTTCGCGCAGCCGCCGGCGCCGGATCTGCCGCGCCGCCCCAACGACAACAACAGCTGGAGCAATACGCTGCCCGGCACGCTGGAAACCGCACCCGAACGCGCCGGCTACGTGCTGTACCGCACCGAGTTCACGCCGTGGCAGGGCGTGCAGACCCACGGCGGCATGCTTGACCTGGGTCGTCTCAGCGGGCCGGCGCAGGTGTTTCTGGATGGCCGTGCAGTTGCCCAGGTACCTGCCGGCACGCCGATTCACGTGACGCTTGCACCCGCGACCGGCGCGCGCACGCTGGCGGTGATCCTGCAGGTCGCTGCCGATCAGCCGTTTGGATTCCACAACGTCGTCACCGTGCACTACCGGAACTCGCCATGATTGCCTCACCTTTTTTCCCGTCGACGCCTGTGCGCCTGTTTGCCGGTGCCGTGCTGGGCGCGTTGCTCGCCATTCCGCATCTGGTGCCGGCCGCACCGCCCGCGCAGGCGGTACTGCAACGCCTGATCGGCCCGCGCGCCGCACAGTTCGAGATGACGATGGCGCCGCGCGGCGACGGCGCGGACTGGTACCGCATCGACGCCGGTGGCGATGCGGTGCGCATTGCCGGCTCCTCGCAGGTGGCCTTGGCGCGTGGCGCCTATGCCTATCTCGGCCAGGCCGGTGCGGCCTCGATGAGTTGGGAGGGCGACCGCGTGGCGCTGCCGGCGCAATGGCCGGCCTACCGCAGCGGCCAGGTGCGCACGCCGTTTGCCCACCGCGCCTATCTCAACACCTGCACCTACGGCTACACCACGCCGTTCTGGGACTGGCCGCGCTGGCAGCGCGAGATCGACTGGATGGCGCTGCACGGCATCGACATGCCGCTGGCGATGGAAGGGCAGGAGGCGATCTGGCAGGCGCTGTGGCGCGAGTTCGGCGTGGGCGATGACGTGCTGGCGGAGTATTTCTCCGGCCCCGCATTCACCCCATGGCAGCGCATGGGCAATATCGAAGGCTATCGCGCACCGTTGCCGCAGCACTGGATCGACAGCAAGCGCGTGCTGCAGACGCAGATCCTCACCCGCATGCGCGAGCTGGGCATGCAGCCGGTGCTGCCGGCGTTTGCCGGCTACGTGCCCAAGGCATTCGCGCAGGCGCATCCCAACGCGCGCATCTACCGCATGCGCGCCTGGGAGGGCTTCCACGAAACCTATTGGCTGGATCCGCGTGATCCCTTGTTTGCCCAGGTCGCGCGGCGGTTCCTGCAGCTGTACACGCAGGCCTACGGTGCAGGCGAGTTCTATCTGGCCGACGCCTTCAACGAGATGCTGCCGCCGGTGGCCGACGACGGCAGCGACGTGGCCGCCGCCAGGTACGGCGACAGCATCGCCAACTCCGACGCTGCACGTGCCAAGGCCGTGCCGCCAGCGCAACGCGACGCACGCCTGGCCGAGTACGGGCAGGCATTGTATCGCTCGATCGCGCAGGTCAACCCGCAGGCCACCTGGGTGATGCAGGGCTGGCTGTTCGGTGCCGACAGAGCGTTCTGGCAACCGCAGGCGATCGCCGCGTTTCTCGGCAAGGTGCCCGACGCGCGGCTGATGGTGCTGGACATCGGCAACGACCGCTATCCCGGCACCTGGAAGGCTTCGCAGGCCTTCGACAACAAGCAGTGGATCTACGGCTACGTGCACAACTATGGCGCCAGCAATCCGCTGTATGGCGACTTCGCGTT
This sequence comes from Xanthomonas euroxanthea, assembly GCF_903989455.1. Classification (NCBI taxonomy): domain Bacteria; kingdom Pseudomonadati; phylum Pseudomonadota; class Gammaproteobacteria; order Lysobacterales; family Lysobacteraceae; genus Xanthomonas; species Xanthomonas euroxanthea. The sequence continues at coordinate 876,336 of NZ_LR861803.1, forward strand.
CTATCGGCAGGATCTGCAGGCCTTGCTGGCCGATCCGGACAAACGCAATCTGCGCGGCTTCGGTGTGTTCCCGGAAGGGCTGCACAGCAACTCGGTGGTCTACGAGTATCTCTACGCGCTGGCCTGGGAAGGACCGCAGCAGTCCTGGTCGCAATGGCTCACCCAATACACCCGCGCGCGCTACGGCCGCAGCGATGCGGCCTTGCTGCAGGCCTGGTCGGATCTGGAAGCAGGCATCTACCAGACCCGCTACTGGTCGCCGCGCTGGTGGAACAAGCGTGCCGGTGCGTATCTGCTGTTCAAGCGGCCGACCGCCGACATCGTCGGCTTCGACGACCGCCCCGGCGACCCGCAACGCCTGCGCCGCGCCATCAATGCCTTGCTGCAGCAGGCCGACCGCTATGCCGACGCACCGCTGTACCGCTACGACCTGATCGAAGACGCGCGGCACTACCTGAGCCTGCATGCCGACCGTCAATTGCAGGCGGTGGTGCAGGCCTACGACGCCGGCGAGTTCGCGCGTGGCGATGCGCTGCTGGCGCGCACCACGCAACTGGTGCAGGGGCTGGATGCACTGGTCGGCGGCCAGCATGAAACCCTGGCCGACTGGACCGGCCAGGCCGCCGCGGCCGCCGGCAACGATGCCGCATTGCGTCGCGCCTATGTTGGCAATGCGCGTGCGCAGGTCAGCATCTGGGGCGGGGACGGCAACCTGTCCGATTACGCGTCCAAGGCGTGGCAGGGCATGTACGCGGATTTCTATCTGCAGCGCTGGACACGCTTTCTCGGCGCATACCGCGCCGCACGCAAGGCGGGCACACCGTTCGACGCAGCGGCAGTCAATGCGCAGCTTGCAGCCTGGGAAGGCCAATGGGCCGAGCAGGACGCGCTGCCGAAGCGACAGCCACCGCGCGATCCCTTGGCCTTGCTGCGTACGTTGCTGGCGCAGGTGGATGCGCAGGATGGTTTGCAAAGTGCCATGCAAGGCAATGTGCAAAGCAGTACGCACGCTGCAACGCGAGGCATCGCCCAAGGCGACGTGCACGCAATTGCGCACGTTGCCATTTACGGCACCATGCAAGGCACGGCCCAATGAGCAGATCCGTATTGCACGTCGCGGCCATACATGATCACTTTAGCGGCGATGCAATGACGCTCGCCACGGGCAGCACGTCTGCACGCCGCCTCTACGTGCAGTCCCTGGACAAGGAACTGTAATGAGCGCACAAACGCTTCCTGCTGCAGCCGGCACTGCAACCGCAACACCCAGGCGCGAACGCTTCCTGTCGCTGGACGTCTTCCGCGGCCTGACCATCTTCCTGATGATCCTGGTCAACACCGCCGGCCCGGGTGCACAGCCGTACGCGCAGCTGACCCACGCGGCCTGGTTCGGCGTCACGCTTGCCGATCTGGTGTTTCCCTCGTTCCTGTTCGCCGTCGGCAGCGCGATGAGTTTTGCGTTGGCCACCCGCATGCCGCATCGGCAGTTCCTCGGCCGTGTGGGCAGGCGCGCCGCGCTCATCTTCTTATGCGGCGTGCTGATGTACTGGTTTCCGTTCTTCCATCTGCAACCCGACGGTGGCTGGGCGTTCACGGCGGTCGATCAACTCCGCCTGACCGGCGTGCTGCAGCGGATCGGCCTGTGCTACCTGCTCGCGGCGCTGCTGGTGCGCTATCTGCCGCCACGCGGTATCGCGCCGGTCTGCGTGGCGCTGCTGCTGGGCTACTGGGCAGTGCTGTATGCGTTCGGCCAGCCCGGCGCGGAGTTGAGCAAGACCGGCAATGCCGGCACCCGGCTGGATCTGTGGCTGTACGGGCGCGCGCATCTGTATCGCAAGGATGACGGCTTCGACCCCGAGGGCCTGCTCGGCACGCTGGCGGCCACGGTCAACGTGCTGGCCGGCTATCTGAGCGGGCGCTTCCTGCAGCGGCACGGCAAGACCGCTGCCGCCACGCGCAGCATGCTGCTGGCGGGCGCGGGGCTGGTGCTGCTGGCGCTGCTCTGGCACCCGGCCTGGCCGCTGTCGAAGAAGCTCTGGAGCGGGTCCTTCGTCGCCTGCACGGTGGGCCTGGATCTGCTGGCGCTGGGCGTGCTGGTCTACCTGCTGGAGCTGCGCGGCTGGACTGGCGGCAGCGGGTTTTTCACCGTGCTCGGGCGCAACCCGCTGGCGATCTATCTGTTCTCGGAATTGTTCGTGGTGGTGTTGCGGCTGCTGCCGGCCGGCAGCTCCGGCCTGGACCTCTACGCCTGGGCCGGCATCCGCGTGTTCCAGACCATCGCGCCGGGCCCGCCCGGGTCGCTGCTGTGCGCGCTGAGCTACACGCTGCTGTGCTGGGGCGTGGGCTGGTGGATGGACCGGCGGCGCTGGTACCTGCGGCTGTGACGGCATCGTCAGCCAGGCGATGGCGCAGCCACTGGGACGCCTGCACGCGCCGGTGACAGGAAGCGGGCGTCTACCACGGCGTCGTGTCTGCGGGCCGCTGGACCGCGGGTCAGCGCCAGCCACGCTGCCGGGGCCGACTGCGGCTAATGCGCTGCAGGCAAATTGGTACTATATTGGACCTAACGAATCCAAGTCGGTCCGGAGGACAGGCAATGGCCAAACCGAAAACCGAAGCCAGGACGGACACCGACCCCCGGATGGACGCGCTGACGCTGGATGCCTCCGCGCCGACGCCACTGTATCTGCAACTGGCGAGCAAGCTGGACGAGCAGATCCGCGGCGCGCAGTGGAAGGCCGGCGAGGCGCTGCCGGCCGAGCGCCAGCTGTGCGAGCGGCTGCAGATCTCGCGGGTGACCCTGCGCCAGGCCGTGGACGTGCTGGTCGAACAGGGCCTGGTCTCGCGTCGGCAGGGCGCCGGCACCTTCGTCACGACGCAGATCCAGCATCAGCTCAGCGGCCTGACCAGTTTCAGCGAGACGCTGCGCATCAAGGGCTACGAGCCTGGCACGCGCTGGCTGGAGCGGCGGCTGCGCCCGGCGCATGGCGAAGAGATCCTGCGCCTGGGGCTGTCGCCGGACGCGGCGGTGGCCTCGCTGACCCGCCTGCGCAGCGCCGACGAGCGCGTCATGGCCTACGAGCACGCGGTGCTGCCGCAACGCATCGTCGCCGACCCGCAGCAGATCGGCGATTCGCTCTACAGCTACCTGGATGCGCAGGGCACCCCGGTGGTGCGCGCCCTGCAGTATTTCCGCGCGATCAATCTGCCTGCGCGGCTGGCCGAACACCTGCGCATGAAGACCGGCGAGGCGATCCTGCATGTGGTGCGCGTGGGCTATGCGCGCGACGGCAGTGCGATCGAATTGACCGACACCTATTGCCACAACGATTTCTACGATTTCGTCGCCGAACTGCGTCGCTGATCCAGCGCGGCGCCCCCCCAACCGACAACTCAAGAGCCCGCCGATCCATGACTACCGCCAGGCCCGCAAATCCCGTTGTCTCGATCGCCATCGTCGGCGTGCTGTTCTTCATCATCGGCTTCTTCACCTGGATCAACGGGCCGCTGATCACCTTCGTGCGGCTGGCGTTCGACCTCAACGAGGTCAATGCCTTCCTGGTGCTGATGGTGTTCTACCTGTCGTACTTCTTCCTGGCGCTGCCGGCGTCGTGGATCCTCAAGCGCACCGGCATGAAGAAGGGGCTGGCGCTGAGCCTGGTGGTGATGGCGGTGGGCGCGGCCGGCTTTGGCCAGTTCGCCACCCAGCGCTGGTATCCGGGCGCATTGGGCGGCCTGTTCGTGATCGGCAGCGGCCTGGCGCTGCTGCAGACGGCGATCAATCCGTACATCAGCATCCTCGGGCCGATCGAAAGCGCGGCGCGGCGGATCGCGCTGATGGGTATCTGCAACAAGATCGCCGGCATCCTGGCGCCGATCCTGATCGGTTCGCTGGTGCTGCACGGCATCGGCGATCTGTCTGCACAGGTGGCCAGCGCCGATGCCGGCACCAAGGAACAACTGCTCACCGCCTTCGCCGCCAAGATCCACGCACCGTATCTGGTGATGTCCGGCGTGCTGCTGTTGCTGGCGATCGGCGTGCTGTTCTCGCCACTGCCGGAGCTGCGGGCCTCCGAGGCCAATGCCACGCCCGGCAGCGCGGCCGGCGTGCAGAAGTCCAGCATCTTCCAGTTCCCGCATCTGTGGCTGGGCGTGCTGTGCCTGTTCGTCTATGTGGGCGTGGAAGTGATGGCCGGCGATGCGATCGGTACCTACGGCCACGGTTTCGATCTGCCGCTGGACAGCACCAAGATCTTCACCTCCTACACGCTGGGCGCGATGCTGCTGGGCTATCTCGCCGGCCTGGTGCTGATCCCGCGGGTGATCTCGCAGGCGCGCTACCTGAGCGTGTCGGCGGTGCTGGGCGTGCTGTTCTCGCTGGGCGCGCTGCTGACCCATGGTTATGTGTCGGTGGGCTTCGTGGCCGCGCTCGGTTTTGCCAACGCCATGATGTGGCCGGCGATCTTTCCGCTGGCCATTCGCGGGCTTGGCCGCTTCACCGAGATCGGCTCGGCACTGCTGGTCATGGGCATTGCCGGCGGCGCGATCATTCCGCAGCTGTTTGCCATTCTCAAACAGCACTACGACTTCCAGGTCGTGTTCGCTGCGCTGATGGTGCCGTGCTATCTGTACATCCTGTTCTATTCGCTGCGCGGTTACCGTGTGGGCCTGCCGGCCCAGGCCAAGTGAACCGGGCGGCATGATGCGTTCCGACGAACAAGGTACACCCATGCGCAGGCCCACCATCAAAGATGTCGCCGAGCGCGCCAAGGTCTCGTTGAAGACCGTGTCGCGCGTGATCAACAACGAACCTTCGGTGATGCAGGCCACGCGCGCGCGCGTGCTGCGCGCCATTGCCGATCTGGACTACGAACCCGATCCGTCCGCGCGCAACCTGCGCAGCGGCACGCCGTTCGTGATCGGCCTGGTCTACGACAACCCCAACCCGTACCACATCATCGGCATCCAGAATGGCGTGCTGGCCGCCTGTCGCGAGACCGGCTTCGGCCTGCAGATCCATCCCTGCGATTCCACCTCGCCATTGCTGGCCGAGGAACTGGCCGAATGGGTGCAGCGCTCGCGGCTGGCCGGCGTGGTGCTGACCGCACCGATGTCCGAACGCCCCGAGCTGATGGCCGGCCTGGCCGCGCGCGGCATCAAGAGCGTGCGCATCATCGCCGCCACCGACGATCCGGGCGATGGTCCCTGCGTGTATATCGACGACCGCGCTGCCGCCTACGAGATCACCGAGCATCTGGTGCAGCTGGGCCATCAGCGCATCGGCTTTTTGTGGGGCGGCCCGCAGCATCGCTCCAGTGGCGAGCGCTATGCCGGCTACGAAGCCGCGTTGAAGGACTACGGCATCACCCTGGACAAGCACCTGGTGATTCCCGGCGATTACACCTTCGACGACGGCTTCCGTGGCGCGCGCCGCCTGCTGTCGCTGCGCGAGCCGCCGACCGCCATCTTCGGCAGCAACGACGAAATCGCCGCCGGCGTGCTGGCCGCGGCCAAGTCCACCGGCATGAACGTGCCGTACCAATTGTCGATCGCCGGCTTCGAGGACAGCCCGTTCTCGCGCCAGTCCTGGCCGGCGCTGACCACCGCCAAGCAGGCCACCGACGACATCGCGCGGCATGCCGCACGCCTGTTGATCAGCCAGTTGCGCAGCGATGCCTACGACGACCAGCCCGCGCAACTGCAGAACCGCGGCTTCGTGCCGCAGCTGGTGGTGCGCGGTTCCACCGCACCGGCGCAGACGCCGGCCGCCAAATCCTTTCCCCCCGAATCCGCCTGAGCCTGATGAGCCTTCCCACCGAAACCGAGACCTTGATGTTCCGCGAGGCGGCGCAGACTGCCGACGTGGTCGCCGCACAGTTCGCCCGTAATGCCGACACCGTTGCCGCACTCGCGCAGTCGCTGCGCGATACGCCGCCGCCGTTCGTGGTGACCTGCGCGCGCGGCAGTTCCGATCACGCCGCAACCTACGCCAAGTATCTGTTCGAAACCCAGCTCGGCATCGTGACGGCCTCTGCATCGCCGTCGGTGGGCTCGGTCTATGCAGCGCCGCTGCAGTTGCGCGGCGCGCTGTACATCGTGATTTCGCAGTCGGGCAAGAGCCCGGACCTGTTGCGCAATGCCGAGGCCGCCAAGGCGGCCGGCGCGCGCGTGGTCGCCCTGGTCAACGTTGAGGATTCGCCGCTGGCGCAACTGGCCGAGGTGGTGATTCCGCTCGGCGCCGGCCCGGAAAAAAGCGTCGCCGCCACCAAGAGTTATCTCGCCTCGCTGGCCGCCGTGCTGCACCTGGGCGCGGTGTGGAAGAACGACCCGGCCCTGCTCGCGGCCGTGGATGCATTGCCGCAGCAGTTGCGCGCCGCCTGGCAGGCCGACTGGTCCGCACTCACCGCCGGCCTGGTGCCCGCGCACAACCTGTTCGTGCTCGGGCGTGGTCTGGGCCTGGGCGCGGCGCAGGAAGCGGCGCTGAAGTTCAAGGAAACCTGCGGCCTGCATGCCGAAGCGTATAGCTCGGCCGAGGTCAAGCATGGCCCGATGGCGCTGGTGGGGCCGGGCTTCCCGGTGCTGGTATTTGCGCAGCCGGATGAAACCGGCGCGGGCACGCGCGCGCTGGCCGAAGAGTTCCGCGCACGCGGCGCACAGGTGTGGCTGGCCGCGCCCGATGGCGATCTGCCGCTCGTCGATGCCGTGCATCCGGCCAGCGCACCGCTGCTGACCGTGCAGAGCTTCTACCGCGCGATCAACGCGCTGGCCCTGCAGCGCGGCCATAATCCCGATCTGCCGCCGCATTTGAACAAGGTCACGGAAACCGTTTGAACATGGATGCTTCCCCGATTCAGGCGTTATGCAATGCACGCGTGCTCACCGACGACGGCCTGCAGGATGGACTGGCCGTATTGCTGGCTGGCACGCAGATCCTGGCGATCGTGGCGGCCGACGATGCGCGTGTTGCGCAGGCGCACACGCGCGTGGATCTGGGTGGCGGCACCTTGCTGCCCGGGTTTATCGACATCCAGGTCAATGGCGGTGGCGGCGTGTTGTTCAACAACGCGCGCGACCCGCAGGCCCTGGCCACCATTGCCGCAGCCCATCGTCGCTACGGCACCACCGGCATGCTGCCGACGCTGATCAGCGACACCGCCGAGGTCATGGCCGAGGCGATCGACGCCACGCGCCAGGCCATCGCGCAAGGCGTGCCCGGCGTGCTCGGCATCCATCTGGAAGGCCCGTACCTGAGTCCGGCGCGCAAGGGCACCCACGATGCACACAAGTTCCGCCTGCCCGACGCGCACGAGATTGCCGTCGATACCTCGCTAGACAACGGCGTCACCCTGATCACGCTCGCGCCCGAGCGCGTGCCGCTGGACGACATCCGCGCCTTCGTCGCCGGTGGCGCGATCGTGTTTGCCGGCCACACTGCGGCCAGCTACGAGCAGGCGCGCGACGGCATTGCCGCCGGCGTCAGCGGTTTCACCCATCTGTACAACGCGATGTCGCAGCTGGCCGGGCGCGAGCCCAGCGCGGTGGGCGCCGCACTGGAAGACCCCGCTGTGTGGTGCGGCATCATCGTCGACGGCGTGCACGTGCACCCGGCCAGCCTGCGCCTGGCGCTGGCCGCCAAGCCGCGCGGCAAGCTGTTGCTGGTCACCGACGCCATGCCGATGGTCGGTGCCGACAGCCCCAGCTTCGACCTGTACGGCGAAACCATCACCGCGGTGGACGGCGTGGTGCGCAATGCCGACGGCGCCCTGGCCGGCTCGGCGCTGGACATGGCCACCGCGGTGCGCAACAGCGTGCAGTGGCTGGGCGTGGACCTGGCCGAAGCCGCACGCATGGCATCGACCTATCCTGCGCAATGCATCGGCCTGGGCGACCGGCTGGGGCGCATCGCACCGGGCTACCAGGCCGACCTGGTGCTGGTGGATGCCGATGTGCAGGTGCTCGGCACCTGGGTGGCCGGGCAGGGCACGTAAGCATATCGGCCGGGCCGCAGACGCCCGCGTCAAGCGGGCTTGATGACTGCGCGACGCCGCATGTGTTGTTCAACCACCGCGGTTGTTGCGCGCGATCTGCGGCCGCAGTGCCCCCCCGTCGCCACGTCCGGCGGGTTGGATGTCGCAGCTCGCGTACGGCATGCAGCGCATTCAGATGACTGCTAGAGTTGCGTCCGACCTCAGCTTGCGACGGGTGAAGGATGAACTACGCATGGACGCGATGGTGGCTGCTGCTGAGCCTGTTGTGCAGCGTGCATGCGGTGGCAGCGATTCCACACTGGTACGCGGCTGCCGGTGGCGCTGATTACCAACTGACTGCCGTGCAAGGCGACGTGCAGTCCGGTGAAGGGGCGCAATTGCGTCTGACCGCAGTTGCCGCGCGCACTGCGCCGTTCGGGGCTGCCTCCGCAGCGTTGGACGCGGTTTCCTTGCGCGGCCAGTGGTTGCTGTTGTCCGGTGTATTGGCAACCTCCAACGCATCGCAGGGCGCTACGTTGTGGATGCGCGCCGACGATGCGCATGGCAAACGCCTGGCGTTCGAAAGCTCACAAACCGACCCGGTCGTCGGTACGACGCGTGCAAGCCGCTCCATTGCGCTACAGGTACCGATGGGTGCGCAGAAGGTGTTGATCGGTGTTGTGCTGCGAGGCGATGGAGCGCTGGACGTAAGCCAGCTGCGTTTGATTGCAGAGCCGCTGGCCGATGCTGCATCGGCCAGCGCGATCCTGGATGTCGCCATCCCCGCGATCCGGGAGAACGCCTTGCACAGCGCCCGCATCGATTGGACCACGCGTGAGCCGCAGCTGCGTGCGCAGGCCGCGGACATGCGCGAAGTGGACGCCTATGTCGCCATCGATGCATTGGTCGCCCAGCTCGATGACGGCCATAGTTTCCTGATGCGTCCTTCCAGGCGATATGCCGTGGAAGCCGTTGCACAGCGCGAGCGGCCCACCATGCAGGCGCGTCTGCTGCCATCCGGCATCGCCTATCTCGACGTCCCCGGCCTGATGACGTCCTCCAAGGAAGTCAGCAATGCTTACGAGACATCGCTTACAACGGCGCTGGATCAAGTCGCCGCACAGGCCAGCTGTGGCTGGATCGTCGATGTACGCAATAACACCGGCGGCACGATGTGGCCAATGATCAACGGGCTGCATCCGCTACTGGGTGATGCAGTGCTCGGCAGCTTTGTCGATGCGGCAGGCAAGCAATCGCCCTGGCGGGCACGATCTTCGCCACGCGCGACTGCCTCGCTGCAAATAGATCGCCCGGTCGCGATCTTGATCGGCCCCAGCACCGCAAGTGCGGGCGAGATGGTCGCGATCTCCTTTCGCGGCCGTGCAAATACGCGTAGCTTCGGTCAGCCAAGCGCCGGCCAGACCACCGGCAATCGCTCTGTGGACCTGCCTGGCGGCGCTGTCCTTGCGATTGCCAGTAGCCACACGCAGGATCGCAACGGGCGTCGCACCGACGGCCGGCTGCAGCCGGATGTCCTGCTTGGCTCGCAGGTGGATATGATCGATGCTGCTGCACAGTGGCTGCGGACGCAGGCCTGCATCCGTTCCAGGTGATCGCCTGTTCGAGGGCTGACGTATCCGCCAGACATGTGACGATCGACCGGTGTCGGTGCGCTGTTAGCCGTATGGACCCGACGTGGTTGCAATGGCTTGCTTCGCCGCCGAGTGCCGCGATCGCAAGGCGATCTGCAGTGCGCGAACACTGCCTGCGGAACATTAAACGCTTGCACGCACCACATCGATGTCTGCAAACACGCTGCATTGCGGCATTCGGCCGCCCGGCCTATGGCGGCCGTCCTCTAACGGCAGTGGTCTATTCATCGAGGCGAAGGAATGCGGTCACGATTGCGTTGTCATTCCAATATCTGCACTCAAGGCGCGGTTTCAGGCATGAAAGTGGCTATTTGTGTCGTTGAGTTGACAGCGCCGCGTGGGGAAGGCACCTTCGCTGATAACGTTGTCAGCGATCAGGAGCGTGCTCCGACTTCATGAAAGACGTTGCCGGCCGGTTATGCATCGGCCTGGCGCCTTGCCCCGCACGCCACCGGCCTGCGGGAAGACGCTGCTCGCCGTCCGGTGTACAGGGGGACGGATCGCGGGTGTGGCGCGCGCTCTGCGCGTTCTCAAGCAACCGGACGGTTGCGACCCGACGCATCAGCCAAGAGGTCCACGCAATGCTGCAAGCCCGTGTGTGTGAGTTGTCCCGTAATTCCGCCAACGCTGCCGAGCGTGCACCATGTCGCGCGCGACTGAGCGTTGCCGTCCGTCGCCTGCTGCTGGGTGGCGCTGCCCTTGCCGGTGCCGGCATGCTTCCCGCGTTTGCGCAGGAGGCGGAACCCGCCCAGCAACAGCCGCCCGCGCAGACCAACCCATCGGTGTCCACGCTGGACGAGGTCAAGGTGGTCGGCTATCAGGCCAGCCTCGGCAAGGCACTCAACGTCAAGCGCAATGCCGATGCGATCGTCGATGCGATCAGCGCCGAAGACATCGGCAAATTCCCCGATACCAACGTCGCCGAGTCACTGTCGCGCCTGTCCGGCATCACCGTGGACCGGCAGTTCGGCGAAGGCGAGAAGGTCAGCATCCTCGGCACCGATCCGGCGCTCAACCGTGTGCTGCTCAACGGCCAGACCATTGCCTCCACCAGCTGGGGCGGCGACCCCAACGACCCGGACAGCCGCTCGTTCAACTACAGCACGCTGGCGCCGGAAGTGGTCGGCCTGATGGAGGTCTACAAGACACCGGAGGCGCGCATCGACGAAGGTTCGATCGGCGGCACCGTGATCGTGCACACGCGCAAGCCGCTGGAGCTCGAGCGCAATGCGCTGACCGGTACGGTGAGCTACGGTTACAACGACCGGTCCGACGAAGGCAAGCCGAACGCGTCAGCGCTGTACAGCTGGAAGAACCAGGATGAAACGTTCGGTGTCCTCACCTCGGTGATGCATTCGCAGCGCGTGCTGCGTCGCGATGGCGTGGAGATCTTCGGCTACGACGATGTCGCCAGCGCTGCGTTTCCGCCGGCCGTGGTCGGCAATAACACCGGCGTGTTTCCGACCTCAATCAACACCGCCTTGTTTCAGCAGACGCGCAAACGCGATGGTGTCAGCGCTGCATTGCAGTGGAAGCCGGATGCCGATTTCGAGCTCAACCTGACCGGCCTGTACGTCAAGGAAAGTTTCGACAACTACAACCAGAGCCGCTACGGGTACTGGGGCTCCAACCCTGGCGATGCGCAGGCGCTGGGCTTCGAGAACGGCGTGGCGACCTCGGGCACCTTCGGCGATCAGTCCACCACATTCCTGGATGGCTACCTGCGCAACAGCGATGTCAGCACCGGCAGCATCCATCTGCGCGCGGACTGGCATGGCGACGGCTGGAATGCATCCAGCCAGGTGGGGTATACCAGTTCGCAAGGCGGCGCCGAGCGCATCTACGGCATCCAGTTCCGTAATCTCGCAGGTTACAGCTACGACATCGACGGGCGCCGCACCGCGATGGACTACAGCACCGACCCCACCAACGCGGCGGCGATGCAACTCAACAATGCCTCGGCCAGCCACAGCCCGCAGTACGACAAGGAGCGCTACCTGCAGCTGGATTTCGACCATGCGGTGGAGTGGGGGCCGTTCACGCAGATCCTGACCGGCATCAAGCTCACCAATCACGCCACCGGGCAGTCGTCCTACAGCCGTACCTGGACACCGAACGACGGCAGCACGCTCGCAGATTTCTCGCCAGGCACCACGCCGTCCGGCTACCTGGACGGCCTGTCCACCAGCGCCGACATGCAACGCTGGTCCACCATCGGCCGCGGTGCGATCGGTCGCTACATCGGTGGCCTGGAAGGCGATGCCGGCCTGCCGATCAGCTACGCCGGCAACTACAGCATCGAGGAGCAGAACCGCGCCTGGTTCCTGCAGGGCAATTTTTCCGGCGAGCGCTATCGCGGCAACATCGGCGTGCGGTACGTGCACACGCGTGATTCCACCGATGGTTTCAGCTACGCGCCCGGTGGCGGCTACACACCGGTCAACTTCCTCAACAGCTACGGCAAGTGGCTGCCGTCGTTCAACATCGCCTACGACCTGCGCGATGACCTGATGCTGCGCCTGGCTGCCTCCAAGGTGATCGCGCGGCCGCGCTACACCAACATGACCCCGTACGTGGCCACCGACGACACCACGCTTACCGCGTCCACGGGCAATCCCGGCCTGAGCCCGTACGAGTCCACCAACCTGGGCGCATCGCTGGAGTGGTATTTCTCCGACAGCAGCCTGCTCAGCGGCGAGTTCTTCTCGCGCGATATCTCCAACTACATTCTCACCACGGTGGAAGACCGGGTGTTCTTCAACAACGCCACCGGCGGCTCAAGCACCTACCAGACCTCCGTGCCGACCAACGCCGGCGATGCCAAGGTGCAGGGCGTGGCGCTCAACCTGCAGCACAACTTCGGCAACGGGTTCGGCGTGGTGGCCAACTACACCTATTCCGATTCGAAAACCGATGGCGATTACAGCCTGCCGTACAACTCGCGCAACGCCTACAACATCAGCCCGTACTACGAGCAGGGCAAATGGAGCGCACGGGTGAACCTGGGCTGGCGCTCGGAATATTTCACCCAGATCGGTCGCCTCAACGGGCAGCAGATGACCGATGCGTTCACCCAGGTCGATGCATCGTTCGGCTACCAGGCCACCGAGCGGCTGCGCGTGGCGCTGGAAGCCACCAATCTGCTGGACGAAACCTACTTCAGCTACATCGGCAACAAGAACCAGCCGTACTACATCTACAAGAACGGCCGCTCCTTCATGCTGAGTCTGAACTTCAAGCTGTGACGCATGGCCAGGCGGCTGCTGTTCTGCAGCCGCCTGGTTGAATGGCGAACACGCTACGTGTGCCCCGCATCCCTGACGTCGACCGGGTTGGGTGGTCGCCAGCCCGGAGCGGTGCAGCCACGTCCTGCCTGGCGCGCTCGTATCTTTGTTGCGTTGCTACGACGGTATGCGCGATGCCCTGGCTATGCGCTGGTCTTGCGCGCCGCTGCAATCGCCGCAATCCGTGCCTTCGCCAACGCCTCGCCGATTTGCGGGCCTTGCAGGCCTTCTGCGGCCAGGTCGCGCGCATTGATGGCCAGCGCAGCAGCATGCAGGCGTTTGAGTTGGTCGCCCTGTGGATACGCGGCCTCTTCGCTGCCCAGCCGGCCACGCTTGTCGGCTTCGCACACCAGCGCGAGTTGTGCGATACGCTCGGGGCGGCGGAAGGCATCGCAGCGCACCAGCAGCTCATGCACGGTGCGGTCGCGCAGCTCGGCCAGGCGGTGCACGTTCAGATGTTCGCGGCAGGCGGTGATGGCGAGCTGGCGATAATCATGCGGCACCTTGAGGCGCTCGCACACTGCCTGCAGCGGGGCGACACCGCGCTGTTCGTGCATGATGTGGCGCGGCCATTCCTCCGGCGGTGTGAGCGCCTTGCCCAGGTCGTGGGTCAGTGCGGCAAAGCCCACCAGCGCATCGCCGGGCGCCAGTCGCGCGGCCATGTCGCTGACCATTTCCTGGTGAATGCCGGTATCCACCTCCGGATGAAACTCGGCACGTTGTGGCACGCCATACAGCGCATCGATCTCGGGCAGGATGACGCGCAGCGCATCGGTGTCGTGCAGCGTGCGCAGGAAGGCCGACGGCTGCGCACTCTCCAGCACGCGGCGTAATTCCTGCCACACGCGTTCGGGCACCAGGCTGTCCAGCTCGCCGCTGGCGGCCATCTCGCGCATCAAGGCGGCAGTTTCGGGCGCAAGAGTGAAACCGAGCGGCGCCAGCCGCGCCATGAAGCGGGCAGCGCGCAACACACGCACGGGATCTTCGACAAAGGCCGGCCCCACGTGCCGCAGCACGCGCGCTTGCAGATCGCGCGCGCCACCATATGGGTCGAACAACTCGCCGGTGTCTTCATCGCGTGCAATCGCGTTGATGGTGAAATCGCGGCGCAGCAGGTCTTCTTCCAGCGTTACCGACGGATCGGCATCCACCACAAAGCCGCGATAGCCGCGCCCGGATTTGCGCTCGGTACGCGCCAACGCATATTCCTCGCCGCTACGCGGATGCAGGAACACCGGGAAATCTTTCCCCACCGGTTTGAAACCCAGGCGTTCCATCTGCGCCTGATCGGCACCGACCACGACCCAGTCGCGGTCGCCAGCGGGCTGGCCAAGCAGGGCATCGCGGACTGCGCCGCCAACGAGATAGATCTTCATCGCGACATGATGCCCGATGCGGTGCGTGCGTCGTAGAGCGACTGATCTGCGAGTTTGCTGCAGGGCCCTTGCCCGCCCACCATCGCGGGACACGCCGCAAGTACGTCCATGTAGGCTCTGGCGCGGCATCCATGCCGCTCAAGGTCCCGCGACGGTGGGCGGGCAAGGACCTGTCGAGATGGTCGGTGTGCGTGGTCAAGGGTAGCGAGTGTGTATTTTGCAGAATGATTTATCAGCCGAAGTCCCAACGTCCGGCTGTCTGATGCACGTCGCGTGACAAGTGACCTTGACCCGACTGCCGGCCGTTTTTCTGGTGCGGTGTCCTCGACGACCTAAGCTTTCGACCTGAACTTTTGATACGTTCCCAAGGCAGACGTAGTGCTAGGCATTTTGATCCGACAACCGACCAACTTCCGGGTGCGGTGTCCTCGCCGGTTGCGGGACCGTGTGGCGGCATGGGTGCCGCCACCGAGCCCCCAGGGATGGGTTCACGGCGTGTCCCGCAAGCGGCGAGGGCACCGCGCGTTCGACGCTGCGAGTGTGCTGCAGGGCCCTCGCCCGCCCACCATCGCGGGACACGCCGCAAGTACGTCCTTGTAGGCTCTTACGCGGCATCCATGCCGCTCAAGGTCCCGCGGTGGTGAGCGGGCAAGGACCAGTCGAGATGGTCGGTGTGCATGGGGCAAACGCTGCCTGGGACGCGTTGTTCGGTAACGGCGCGCCCACCCAGCCCCCGTACCCGTGGCCGAGCAACAACCACCCGCAACCGCTCAAGCGTGACCACCTTATCCGGCGGTGGTGCTTGGCGGCTGACTTGAAGCTCAGTCCTGCGCCGCGTTGGTGGTCGCCTGGCCTGGCGTGCACACCGGCTTCAGGCGCTTGTCCACCAGTTTGCCCATCAGGCGATCACTCAGCGGCAGCATGTCGCCGTTGAGTTGCCAGTCGTAGATCACGCTGAAAGCCAGCACGCGTGCGACGTACTCGCGGGTTTCCTTGTAGCTGATGGTCTCGATCCAGAAATCCGGCTCGAAGTTGGGGCGTTGCGATTGCCAGCGCCCGGTCGGCCCCGGGCCGGCGTTGTAGGCGGCGATAGTGAGGTAGGGCCGGCCGTAGGTATTGAGCAACTGGCGCAGATAGGCGGTGCCGATGGCGATGTTGGTGTCCGGCTCGTACAGGCTGGTGGCGCCCGCGTAGCCGGGCAGGGCGATGCCCTTTGCCACCGCCGCGCCGGTGCCCGGCAAGACCTGCATCAGGCCCATCGCGTTGGCAGGCGAACGCGCGCGTGGATTGAAGATGCTCTCGGCACGGATCTCTGCTGCCACCCAGGCCGGGTCGATCGCGTTCTTGGCCGCTTCGCGGCGAATGCTGTCGTCGTGATGCAGCGGAAAGCGCAACGCGTACAGGCGTTGTTCGTCCGGCTGCTTGCCGAGCGCGAACACTGCGCGATCGAACCAGCCGTTTTCGCTGGCTACCTGCACCGCCAGCCGGCGCTGGGTGTCGTCGAAGCGGCTCGCGGCGTCGTTCCACTCGGCCACTGCCCAACCCGGCCGGTCGATCTGGAACAGGGCGATGGCGCGGATCAATGCCGGATCGCGTGCGACGGCGGCCTTGGCCTGCGGGTTGTCCTTGGGCTCCCACGGACACAGCCGATAGGGCTGCTGCAGGCGGTCGGCGGCCAGGAAGCCGTGGAAGGTCGGCGATTGCGCGGCTGCGCGATACAGCGGCTGTGCGGCTGCGGCCGCGCCGGTCTTCTCGGCCAGGCGCGCTTCGAAGTACTGCCAGCGCGAATCGCTGCGTTGGGTGGCGGGCATCTTGCGTATCGCGGCCAAGGCGGCCGGCCAGTCGCCGCGCGCCATCGCTTCGCGCGCGCGCCATTCGTGCAGGCGCTCGTCGTATGAGGCATCGGGGACTGCATTGAGGCGCCGTGCCGAATCCGGCAGGTAGGACGCCACCGTCCACAGCGCGATCTGGTACAGCACCTGGCCGCGCTGCGCCTCGCTGAAGCCGAGTGCGCTAGCCAGCTGTGGCAACTGCTGCTCGGCCGCGTCCGGATCGTTCTTGGCCAGTTTGGCCAGGCCGTCGACGGCGATGCGACGGCTGCGCTCGGTCTTTGGCCAACCGAGTGCACGCGGGTGCACCTTGTCCAGAAACGCGGCGTAATCGTTAGCCAATGCCAGATCGGCCGCCGGCAAGCCGCGCGCGGCCGTGCGCATCACCGCAGGCTGCTGTGCATCGGCCGCCGCCTCCACGCGCTCCCAGCGCAGCGCCGGGGTGAGTTCGCCCCGCGCTTCCAGCCCGGCAACCACCGGATCGCAGGCATCGGGCAGGCCCTTGCCGGTGCGCCACAGGGTCAACGCGTCGCGGCTCCACTGTGCATCCAGCTTGCCGGTCGCCTGGCGCGCGGTCAGCTGCGCGCAGCGCAGGCCCAGGTTGTCGGTGGGCTTCCAGTTGGCCAGCAGCGTGTTCCAGTCCTGGCGGCGTGCCACCGCCGGCAACCAGGTGCCACGGAAGCTCTCGGCCACCGGCTGGCCTGCATAACGCTGCAGGAATCCCTGCGCCTGTGCCGTGGAGACGTTGTCGATGTTGCGCTTGAGCGTGGCAAATTCCAGCCAGCCATAGAGCGGGTGGCGGTTCAACGCGGCCAGCTGACCGGCATCGGACTGGCCGCGCTCTGCAGCCGCGATGGCATCGCGCATGGCGGTCAATTGCGGGTCCAGGCTCTGGGCATGCAGCGCAGTACTGCCAAGGCACAGCAAACCGACGAAAACAGTGGCAAGACGGGGGGTATAGGTCATTGCGCGATGATACCGAAGCACGCCGGCGCGCCTGAGTGAATGCGCAGCAAGCCGGTGCCGACCGGCGCTGCCGGCAGCGATGGACGTGCGATGCCGGTGCGCACCGCGCATGTGCACCGTGGCCTGCCGCTGCGGAGCACTGCGGACCACTTCCCACTGCGTCACGGCTGGCTTGCGGGGCGTTAAGGTTTCGTTTAAAAGTGGGGGCGGACCGCAGGGCACGGGGGCGTGCGGACACTCAAGAATCCTTCTGGAGAGAGAAAGGATGAAGCGTCTGATTGGCCCCCGTCGGTCATGCCTGGCCGTGCCGTTGTCCTTGTGTCTGGTTCCCACACTCGCCTGGGCGCAACAGCCCGAGGCCGCCCCGAGCACGCGCACGCTCGACAGCGTGCAGGTCACCGGCACCCGCATCCGGACCGCAGAGTTGCAGGGCCAGGTGCCGATCCAGACGCTCAACCGCACCGATATCGAACGCACAGGCCTGACCTCCATCGGCGAGGTACTGCAGGAACTCACCGCCTCGGGGTCGGCGCTCAACGCCAAGTTCAACTCGTCGGGCAACTTCGGCTTTCCGCCCGATGGCGGTGGTGTGGGCGCCGGCTCGGCGCAGGTGGATCTGCGCCATCTCGGTTCCAAGCGCGTGCTGGTCCTGGTCGATGGCATCCGCTGGGTCAACGAATCCTCGGCCTCGGGCGTGGGCTCGTCGACCGATCTCAACACCATTCCGTTGGCGATCGTGGAGCGCATCGAGGTGCTCGAGGACGGCGCCTCGTCGCTATACGGCTCGGACGCGATTGCCGGCGTGGTCAACATCATCACCCGGCGCAGCTTCGACGGTGCGCAGGTCACGCTCAACTACGGGCAATACGGCAAGGGCGACGGCGCCAACCAGGGCATGGACCTGGCCTGGGGTACCAGCGGCGAGGACTTCAGCCTGTTTCTGGGGGTCAGCTACGTCAAGCAGGATCCGATCTACGCGCGCGATCGTGCGCAGGCCCGCTTCCCGATTCCGGGTACCGGGCTGACCTTCGCCAGTTCGGCAACGCCGGACGGCCGCTTCCAGTTCGTCGACCCCAACACCGGCGTGCGCCAGAACCTCACGCCCAACGCCGGCGTTGGCACGCCGCAATACGATGGCAGTGCCGGCTGTACGCGCAGCGACGATTACCACTGTTTCGGCACCGCTGACCGCTACAACTTTGCAGAGCAGAATCTGTTGCTGACGCCGTCCGAGCGCAAGGGCGTGTTCGCGCAATTTCGCTATTACTTCAACGACGACGTGCAGTGGTACGTCAAGGCGCTGGGCAACCGGCGCGAGTCGACCAACCAGGCCGCGCCCGAGCCGATCTTTCTCGGCCCCGATGCCGGCACCGGCAATCCGCTGGCCGACAACATCGTGATTTCCGCGCTCAATCCGTTCAATCCGTTCGGCTTCGCGTTGAACTCGGCCACCAACCTGATCCAGATTGGCCGCCGCCCGGTGGAAGGCGGCGCGCGCCGGTTCGAGCAGCAGGTCGACACGCAGTATTTCGGCACCGGCCTGGTGGGCACCTTCGAAGGCGCGGCGCGGACCTGGTACTGGGACGTCAACGGCATGTACAGCAAGAACAAGGCCGAACAGACCAACTACGGCAGCTACAACCTCTACAACATCAATCTGGGCCTGGGCGATCCGGCCGCGTGTGCGGCGGTGGCCGGCTGCGTGCCGCTGGATATCTTCGGCGGCGCCGGCAGCATCACGCCGGAGATGTTGCGCTGGATCCAGCCGGTGGTGCGCGACCGCAGCCAGAACGAGTTGAGCCTGTTCACCGCCAACCTCAGCAGCGAGTTGTTCCAGCTGCCCGGCGGCGCGGTGTCGTTCGCCACCGGCTACGAGTACCGCAAGTACGAAGGGTCCTACCAACCCGATCCGCTCACCGTGGCGGGGCGCTACAACGGTGTACCGTCATTGCCGACCTCGGGCAGCTACGACGTCAACGAGGCCTATCTCGAACTCAATATTCCGATCTTCGCCAACTCGTCGCTGGGCGACAAACTCGACCTGAACATCGCCGGCCGCTATTCGGATTACTCCACCTTCGGCGGTGAGTTCACACCAAAATACGGCTTGCGTTGGCAGGTCACCGATGAGTTGGTGTTGCGTACCAGTTACGCGGAAGGGTTCCGCGCGCCGACCATCGGCGAGCTGTTCGGTTCGGCCGCGCGCGCCGATCTGCAGCTGTCCGATCCATGCTCGATCGGGTTGGGCGGCACCGCGCCGCGCGGCAGCGCCGCGAACTGCGCATCGCTCGGCGTACCGGCCGGCTATCAACAGGCCAACCAGCAGATCTCGGTCACCACCGGCGGCAACGAGCAACTGGATCCGGAACGTTCGCGCAGCTTCAGTGCCGGCTTTGTGTTCAGCCCGGGCTTTGCCAGCAATGCCAGCTGGTCCGACCGCCTCGACCTGGAGATGACGTTCTATCGCCATCATGTCGATGGCGCGATCCAGGCGATCAATGCGCAAACGCAGCTGGACCTGTGTGTGGATACCCTGGACGCACTGTATTGCAATGGCATCGGGCGCGCCTCCACCGGCGGCATCAATGCGTTCAACAACCGGTTGACCAATCTGGGTTCGATCAAGACCGACGGTTGGGATGTGGACCTGTTCTGGACGCTGCCGGAAACCGGGTTGGGGCGATTCAAGTTGTCCTGGCAGAACACCTTTGTGGGCCGCTACGAGGCACTCGGTGCGGCAGGGCAGCGCCAGCCGCAGGGGCCGGGCATCGAAGTGGTGGACAGCGCGATCCCCGAGTGGACCAGCAACGCGGTACTGGACTGGTCGCTGGGCAACTGGACCGCATCGTGGACGGCGCGCCACATCTCCAAACTCACCGAGCAATGCGGCGATGCAGTGGAATTTGCGGTGTGTTCCGATCCTGCCACAGGCACCAATCGCCTGGATGCGATCACCTACCACGATGCACAGCTGGGTTATCGCGTCGATTGGCTCAAGGGGCTGCAACTTACGGCCGGCTTGAACAACGTCTTCGACAAGGACCCGCCGCTCTGCCTGTCGTGCTCACTCAATGGCTACGACGCCTCTACCTACGACATCCCCGGTGGACGCTTCTGGTATGCGCGGGTCGACTTGAAGTTTTAGTCCATCAGGTCGGGTCGGTCGTAAAGCGGAGAGCGGCTGATCTGCGGCTTGGCTGCAGGGCCCTTGCCCGCCCACCCTCGCGGGACACGCCGCAAGTGCGTCCCTGTAGGCTCTTACGCGGCATCCATGCCGCGTAAGGTCCCGCGACGGTGAGCGGGCAAGGACCAGTCGAGATAGTCGGTGTGCAGGGTAAGAGCGGTGCTGATGCGCCTCGTTCGATCATCAAGCATCGGCTCCACGTGATGCACGCCGCACCACAGACAGCTTTTCGAACAAGCGCCGACCAACTGTCTGGTGCGGTGTCCTCGCCGATTGCGGGACCGTGCGGCGGCATGGATGCCGCCACCGAGCCCCCATGGACGGGTTTACGGCGTGTCCCGCAAGCGGTGAGGGCGCCGCACCCTCGACGCTGCGCGTTGGCTGCAAGGCCCTTGCCCGCCCACCATCGCAGGACACGCCGCAAGTACGTCCGTGTAGGCTCTTACGCGGCATCCATGCCGCGTAAGGTCCCGCGACGGTGGGCGGGCAAGGACCAGTCGAGATGGTCGGTGTGCATGGTTGCAAGCAATGCATGACGTGCGCCGTTCGGAATGCATGACGTGCGCCGTTCGGTAAGGCGCATCCGATCAGCTTCGCAACGCAACGAGATCAGAAGACGGGCGTTTAGCAAACAACCTGCAAACTTTCTGGTGCGGTGTCCTCACCGATTGCAGGACCGTGTGGCGGCATGGATGCCGCCACCGAGCCTACAAGAACGTACTTCCGGCGTGTCCCGCGAGCGGTGAGGGCGCCGCGCACTTGACCCGAGGCGGTGCGCGGCGTTTTCCAGCGTCACCCGCGCACGGGCGCATCGCCGGCCACGTAGTAGTCGGCCGTGCTGCGCGGCAGTGGCGTGCGGCCACGCATGCGGTCGGCGATCTTCTCGGCGATCATGATGGTGGTGGCATTGAGGTTGCCGGTGATGATGCGCGGCATGATCGATGCATCGATCACGCGCAGGCCTTCCATGCCGTGCACGCGGCCCTGTCCATCGACCACCGCCATGTCATCGCTTCCCATCGCACAGGAGCAGGACGGGTGATACGCCGTCTCTGCGCGCGCGCGCACGAAGGCGTCCAGCTCGGCATCGGTCTTGCAGTCTGCGCTCGGGCTGATTTCGCGGCCGCGGTAGGCGTCCAGTGCGGGCTGGGCGATGATCTCGCGGGTGATGCGGATCGCATCGCGGAATTCCTGCCAGTCCTGATTGGTGGATTGGTAGTTGAACAGGATCGACGGATGCTGGCGCGGGTTGCGCGACTTGGCATGCACGCGCCCGCGGCTGGGAGTGCGCATCGAGCCTACATGCGCCTGGAAACCGTGTTCCTTCACCGCATTGCTGCCGTTGTAATTGATCGCGACGGGGAGGAAGTGGTACTGGATATTGGGCCAGTCGAATTCTTCGCGCGTGCGGATGAAACCGCCGGCTTCGAATTGATTGCTGGCGCCGGTGCCGGTACCGGCGAACAACCACTGCGCACCGATGGCCGGCTGGTTCCACCATTGCAATGCCGGATACAGCGACACCGGCTTGGTGCAGGCGTACTGGATGTAGACCTCCAGATGATCCTGCAGGTTCTGGCCGACGCCGGGCAGGTCGTGCACCAGTTGCACATCGAGTGCGCGCAGCAGGTCGGGCGCGCCGACGCCGGAGCGCTGCAGCAGCTGCGGCGAGGCAATTGCTCCGGCACACACCAGCACTTCGCGGCGCGCATGTGCGTCGATGCCTTCGCTGCTGTTGCCGACCAGGTAGTGCACGCCGATTGCGCGCTTGCCGGCAAACAGGATGCGGTCGGTGGTGGCATGGGTGACGATGTGCAGGCCCTCGCGCGGGCGCGCCATGTCCAGATAGCCGCGCGCCGTGCTGGCACGGCGCCCCTGTGGCGTCACCGTGCGGTCCATCGGCCCGAAGCCTTCCTGCTGATAGCCATTGAGATCGTCGGTGCGCGGGTAGCCGGCCTGCACGCCGGCATCGACCATGGCGTGGAACAGCACGTTGTTGTCGTTCTTCGGCGTGGCCACGCTGACCGGGCCTTCGCCGCCGTGATACGCGTTGGCGCCGATGTCGCGTGTTTCGGCCTTGCGGAAGTACGGCAGCACATCGCGGTAGCTCCAGTCCTCCAGGCCCGGGCGCCTGGCCCAGTGGTCGAAGTCCAGCGCGTTGCCGCGGATGTAGCACATGCCGTTGATCAACGATGAGCCGCCCAGCCCCTTGCCGCGCCCGCATTCCATGCGCCGGTTGTCCATATGCGGCTCCGGCTCGGTCTCGTAGGCCCAGTTGTAGCGGCGGCCCTGCAGCGGGAAGGCCAACGCCGCCGGCATCTGGGTGCGGAAGTCCAGCCGGTAATCCGGACCGCCCGCTTCCAGCAGCAACACGCTGACGCCCGGATCCTCGGTCAGGCGCGCAGCCAGCACGTTGCCTGCCGAGCCGGCGCCGATGATGATGTAGTCGTATTCGCGTTGCATGGGGTTCTCCTTGTTGCGGTGCCGGTGTGAAGCGGCTTTCAAAACGATTGCGCGGTGGACCGGCGGCCGCTGTTCGAAACGGCAGCGTTCAAGCCGGCAGCGCGGTCCGCAGGTTGCGGCTGGCGCATGGCGCGGTGCCGCCGGCGGCTGCCTGCCTGGTGGTGTCGGCCCGTCAGAACACCGACGCGTAGCGGTCCAGTTCGACCTGGATGGATTTGGTGCGGGTATAGGCCTGCAGCGTCGCCAGGCCGTTTTCGCGGCCCACGCCGGATTGCTTGTAGCCGCCCACCGGCATCGGTGCCGGCGATTCGCCCCAGGTGTTGATCCAGCAGATGCCCGCTTGCAGGCGATGGATCAGGCGATGCGCGCGCGCCAGATCCGGCGTCACCACGCCCGCGGCCAGGCCGTAGGTGGTGGCATTGGCGCGGGCGATCGCTTCGTCCTCGTCGTCGTAGGTGAGCAGGCTCAGTACCGGCCCGAAGATCTCCTCGCGCACGATGGTCATCACGTCGGTGCAATCGCTGAAGATGGTCGGTGCGACATAGCAGCCCTGTGCCAATGCGCCGTCGCGCAGACGTTCGCCACCGCACAGCAGGCGTGCGCCCTCGGCCTTGCCCTGTTCGATGTAGTCGAGCACCCGCTGCATGTGCGCGGCGCTGACCATCGGGCCGAAGGTGGTGCGTTCGTCCAGCGGGTCGCCGATGTGGATGCGTTGCACGCGTGCCAGCAGCCGCGCCTCGAAGGCGGTGCGCAGCGCGCGCGGCACGAACACGCGCGTGCCGTTGGTGCACACCTGCCCGGAGCTGTAAAAGTTGGCCATCATCGCGATGTCGGCGGCCAGATCCAGGTCCGCGTCGGCGCAGACGATCAACGGCGACTTGCCGCCCAGTTCCATGGTCACGTCTTTCAGCGACGAACTCGAGGCACTGGTCATCACCTTGCGTCCGGTCGCGGTGCCGCCGGTGAAGCTGATCTTTTCGATCTGTGGGTGTTCGGTGAGCGCGGTGCCCACGCTGGCGCCGTCGCCGGGCAGCACGTTGAACACGCCATCGGGCAGTCCGGCCTCGGTGAACAGTTCGGCCAGCTTGAGCGCGGTGAGCGGGGTCACCTCGCTGGGTTTGAAGATCATCGCATTGCCGGCCGCCAGCGCGGGCGCGGCTTTCCACAGTGCGATCTGGATCGGGTAATTCCATGCGCCGATCGCGCCGACCACGCCCAGCGGCTCGTGCCGCGTGTAGAAGAAGCTGCCTTCGCGTAACGGCACCTGTGCGCCTTGCAGCGCCTGCGCCACGCCAGCGTAGTACTCCAGCACGTCCGCGCCGGTAACGATGTCCACGCTGCGGGTCTCGCTCAGCGGCTTGCCGGTGTTGAGCGTTTCCAGTTCGGCCAGCGCGTCGTTGCGCTCACGCAACAGCGCCACTGCACGCAGCAGGATGCGCGAGCGTTCCACCGTGGTCAGTGCCGCCCATTGCTGCTGGCCGGCCTTGGCGCTGTCGACTGCAGCATCCAGGTCGTCGGCGCCGGCATTGTGCACATTGGCCAGCACCTCGCCGGTGGCGGGGTTGACCACCTCGAAGGTGTGGCCGCCGCGGGCGGGGACGTAGCGGCCGCCGATGTACAGCAACTGGTCGGGGAAACGTGGCATGGCAAACCTCCTGTGGGGCGCACGCGGCAGTGGCGGCACCTCAGCGCGTGAGATGCAGGAACTGCAGGTGACGCTCGTATTGATCGATGATGTCGTTGATGATCTGTTCGCGGCTGTAACCGACCAGGTCGTAATCCTGGCTGCCTTCGTACAGATACACTTCGGCGCGGTAATAGCGTTGGTTGCGCAGGCGCTGCGCGGCAAATGACGGTGTCAGGTAGCCGCGCATCACCACCTGGTAGCGGAAGTCCTGCTGCTCGCCGTGGTCGACGCTGATCTCCATGTCGTCGTCGTCGAGCCGGCTGCTGACCTGCCAGCCTTCTTCCTGCAACTGCGCGGTGACTGCTTCGATCGCCGGGCGCACCTGGTCGTGCATGAAACGATAGACCTCATCGCGCGCCGGGAAGTGCATCGCCTGGCCCAGGCGCTGACGCCAGCCGCGGTGGTGCCGCGATTGCCCGATCAGCGGGCTGGGGCTGTAGAGCTGCGCACGCTTGCGTTGCGATTCCTGGCTGAGCGCGCGCGACAGGCCCCAGGCCATCAACAGCAGCACCGCGGAGAACGGCAGCGAGGCCAGCACCACGGCCGATTTCAGCGCGTCCATGCTGCCGGCCAGCAACAGGCCGCCGGTCACCACCGCGGTGAGCACGCCCCAGAACACGCGCAGCCAGCGCGGGCCATCGTCGTGCGGTTCGCCGCCGTGGGAGGACAGCGTGGACAACACAACCGTGCCCGAATCGGCAGAGGTCACGAAGAACACGAAGCTGATCGCCACCGTCACCGTGATCACCGTGCGGCTCCACGGGTAGCCCTGCAGCAGCGTGTACAACACCGTCTCCGGTGCAGCGATGGCCTGTTGCGCCAGCGCACCCTGGCCGTGATGCAGCACCTGGTCCAGCGCGCTGTTGCCAAAGATCGACAGCCACGCCAGGGTGAAGCCGAGCGGGATCAGCAGCACGCCGAGCACGAACTCGCGAATGGTGCGACCGCGCGAAATGCGTGCGATGAACAGGCCCACGAACGGTGCCCAGCCGATCCACCATGCCCAGTAGAACACCGTCCAGTTGCCGAGCCAGTCGCTGCGGCCGCCGTAGGCGTACACATCGAAACTCTTGTTGACCACACTGCCAAGGTAGTCGCCCAGATTCTGCATCAGCGCGTTGAGCAGGTAGTGCGTGGGGCCGGCGAACAGCATGAACAGCAGCAGCGCGATCGCCAGCAGCATGTTGATGTCCGACATCCAGCGCACACCTTTTTCCACGCCGGACACCGCCACCACGATCGCCGCACCCATCATCGCCACGATCAGCGCCACCTGCACCCAATGGGCGTGCGGCACCTCCATCAAGGTGCTCAGGCCGGCGTTGAGATGCAGCACGCCAAAGCCCATGTCTGCGCCCAGGCCGAACACGGTGGCCACGATGCCCAGTGCATCCACGGTGTAGCCGATCGGCCCGTTGATGCGCTTGCCGATCAGCGGATACAGCGCCGAACGCAAGGCCAGTGGCAAATTGTGCCGGAACGCGAAATACGCCAGCGCCATCGCTGCCAGTGCGAACACGCCCCAGCCGTGCAGGCCCCAGTGCAGGAACAGCAACTGCATCGCCTGCCGCGCCGAGGCTTCACCGCTACCGGTGCCGCCTTGCGGCGGTTGCAGGTAATGGGTGAGCGGTTCGGAGACGCAGAAGAAGAACAGCGTGATGCTGATGCCCGCAGCGAACAGCATGCCGGCCCAGGAGAGATAGCTGAATTCCGGCTCGTCGTGATCGGCGCCGAGCTTGATGTTGCCGTAGCTGGACAAGGCCACGCCGAGCACGAACACCAGATACACCGTCATCGCCAGCAGGTAGTACCAGCCGACATTGCGCGAGGCCCAGGTCTGCGCGTCCAGCAGCACACGGCCTGCATCCAGCGGAAACAACGACACCAGCAACGCAAATGTGCAGACCACGGTTGCCGCCAGCACGAACACCGGGCGCAGGGTGCGCACCGGCAAGGGCTGCGGCGCTACCGCACTCATGCCGACACACTCATAAGATGCGTATCACGTGCTGTGTTCCCAACGAAAAACCGCCTGCGTTATCGCACAGGCGGCGTCGAGGGGGTGTCATCGGTCGAGTCCGCCAGTGCGAACCCGTAGCCACTTTGCGTGGCTGTCAGCGCAGCAGGTGCAGCGGCACGCGGATATCCATGCCGACCGCAAGATGGTCGGAGAACGCTGCGGGAATCGCTTCGATATGTTCGATCGTCAGGCTGTCGCTGACCAGGATATGGTCGATCGCCCGGTCCGGACGCCAGCTCGGAAACGTATGCACCTCGCAGCTGGGCGGTTGCAAGCGCGTGTGCCGATACAGCGCCTGCATTTCCGGCCGGTCGGCCATGCAGTTGAAATCGCCCATCAACATCGCGTTGGGATGCTCGGACAACAACTCGGCGATGAAGGCCAGCTGCGCCATGCGCGAATTGGCGCCCAGCGACAGGTGCGCCACTGCCACCGCCAGGCCTTCGCGGCCCTGCCCGAACTTGGCCAGCAGGATGCCGCGCCCGCCGATCCGGCCGGGCAGGGCATGGTCCTGCACTTCCAGCGGTTCCAGCTTGCTCAGCAAGCCGTTGGCGCTGGAGGCGACCCCGCCCATGCGGCGGTTGGGCTGGTGGCTCCAGTAATGGAAGCCGGCGCGCTCGGCCAGATAGTGGGTCTGGTTGGTGAAGCCCGAGCGCAGGCTGCCCGGGTCGGCCTCCTGCAGGCCGACGATGTCGCGCTCGCCGGCCAGTTTGGCGATGCTGTCCAGGCTGGTGCGCTTGCTGCCCAGCGGCAACGCATGCGACCAGCTGCGCGTGACGTAGTCGCTGTACCGGCGGGTGCTGGAGCCGGCCTGGATATTGGCCGTCAGCACCCGCAGGGTGCGCGAATCCGAAGCGTTCACAGGGCTGCGATCGACAGGATCACTTGGCCAGCGTGGCGCGTTCGCGCGCGATCAGGTGATCGGCGATGCGCAGCATGTCCGGGAAGCTCTGGCCCTTGACCAGGTACTTGCCGTTGACGATCAGCGACGGGGTGCCGGTGAGCTTGCTGCGGGTGGCGAACTGCTTGGCACGGTTGGTCTTGGCCGACACGCCGAAGCTGCTCATGGTGTCGATGAAGGTTTTCTGGTCCACGCCGTACTTGGCGTAGAACGCGGCGATGTCCTGCACCGAATCCTTGCCGCGCTCGCCCTTGAGGGTCTGCTCGGTGTGGATGGCCTTGTACAGCGCTTCGTGGGTCTTCTCCTGCACGCCCAGGGTTTCGGCGGCGTAGAACGCACGGCCGTAGTCGTCCCACGGGCCGCCGAACATCGCCGGCACGTAGACGAAATGCACGTCCGACGGCAGGCCGGCCTTCCACGGCCCGATCAGCGGCTGGAACGCGTTGCAGGCGGGGCAGACATAGCCGAAGACTTCGGCCACTTCGATCTTGCCGGCAGCCTGCTGGTAGGGCTGGCCGCCTTCGATATCCAGATAGTCGGTGCCGGCGACCGGCTCGGGGCCGTTCGGCGCCCGCGGTGCGGCGCTGGGGGCGGCGGCCGGCGGGGTGCTGGCGCTCTCGCCCACCGCAGGCGGTGCGGCGGGGTCGGCGGCCGGCGTGGCAGCGGCCGGAGCAGGCGCCGTTTCGGCAGCCGGCGTGGTGGCGGCAGGTGCGGTATCGGACGAGCCGTCCTGGGCCTTGCAGGCGACCAGGATCGGCAGCAGCGCCATCAGCGTCAGGGCGAAGCGGGTCTTCATCGGATTGGATCTCCAGCGTGGGGCGAGGAAAGGGCCGGACGGCCGCGGGGCGCATGATGCCACGGGCGGCCGTTGGTGGCGGTTACGCGGTTCAGCGCTTGGCAGGCGCGGCGTGTTCGCGGGCGATCAGGTAATCGGCCACGCGCAGCATGTCCGGGTAATTGCGCGCGCCGATCAGGTAGCGCCCGTTGATGATGATGGCCGGGGTGCCCGGGAGCTTGCTGCGCTTGGCGAATTCGCGCGCCGCATCGAGCCTGGCATCCACCGCCTGGCTCTTGTAGGTCTCGATGAAGCGCTGCTGCGGCACGCCGTAGCCGGCGTAGAACGCGGCCAGTTCCTCCGGGGCGACGTTCTGGGTCGGCACGGTCTGCTTTTCGTGGATGGCCTCGAACATGGCGCGATGGCTGCGCTTGGCCACGCCCAGGATGTCGGCGGCGAAGTAGGCACGTGCGAACGCATCCCAGAACCCGCCGAACGCCGCCGGCACCGGGGTGAAGCGCACATAGGACGGCTGCTTGGCCACCCAGGCCTCCAGGGTGGGCTCGAAGTGCGCGCAGTGCGGGCAGGTGTAGCCGAACACTTCGGTCACTTCGACCTTGCCGGCCAGCGGCGCGTACGGCTGGCCGCCGTCGATCACGATGTAGTCGTCGCCTTCCACCGGTGGGGCGTTCTTGTCGGCGGCGCAGGCCGCCAGCGGCAGCAGCACCAACAGCAGCAGGGACAGACGGGAAAGCAGATTCATGCGGGCTCCGTGGGGATGGGGAGGGGAGAGCGGGAAACGACGACGCCGGTCGCGGGACCGGCGTCGTGACACGGTGTGGCGGTTGCGGCAGTCAGTTCATGAGCGTGCGGGCGTTGCTGTGGGTGGTTGCTGCGCGGCGGCCGCATCGTCGGCGCGGTCGTGCAGACCCTGCAGATAGCTGGCCAGCGCCTGGATCTCCTGCTCGGTCAGCGGGTGCGCCACCTGCGCCATGATATTGAACAGCGCCGGGTTGCGCTCCTGGGTGGTGCCGGCCTGGTATTCCTTCAGGCGCCGCGCCACGTACTCGGCATGCTGGCCGCCCAGGCGCGGATACGCCGGGCCCGGATTGCCGCTGCCGGCCGGGCCATGGCAGGCCATGCAGGCCGGCACGCCGCGCGCGATGTCGCCGCCGCGGTAGAGCTTCTCGCCGACCTCGTAGAACTTCAGCCCCTGGTACGGCCCCTCGTTGACCACCGCGTCGTCGGCCACGCCGGCTGCGGATTTCTGCGTGGCGAAGTAGGCGCCCAGGTCGCGCATGTCTTGCGCGGTGAGGTCCTTGACGAACGGCACCATCACCGCCGACATGCCGGTATTGCGCTCGCCGCTGGCGATCAGGGCGACCTGGTGCGCCACGTAACGCTCGGTCTGGCCGGCGATGCGTGGGTACATGGCCACCGCCGGGTTGCCGTCCGGGCCGTGGCAGGCCGCGCAGGCGGCGGCCTTGGCCTGACCGGCCTTGGCATCGCCCCAGGTGGTCTTGGACAGGTCCACCTCCAGCGGGGCAATGCGCACCGGCGGCGGATCGGGGATCGGCGTGACCGCCGACTGCGCAAACGCCACGGCGGCAATGACCGGCACGGCGAGGGCGGCGAGGACTAGCACACGAGCATGGCGCATCAGCTAAAGCTCCGTATGGACCCGGCCCGCGCGCGTTGGGTGCTGGCTGTGGCAGGCGTGCTTCGATTATCGACACGCCTTTGCGCCAGGGTCAACGAACAGTGCAGCAAAACCGTCAGGCCCCGAACGTGCGATCCTAGGGCGATGTCGCTCCTTATCGAACAAGCCCGCTACCACCTGTCCGCCCATAACGCCCGGCAATTGCCCGACGATGGCGGCTACGAGGTCGCCTTCGCCGGCCGCTCCAACGCCGGGAAATCCAGCGCGCTCAATGCGCTGACCCGCCAGAACGCCCTGGCCCGCGTGTCCAAGACCCCTGGCCGCACCCAGCAGCTGGTGTTCTTCCAGATCCAGCCCGAGCGCTATCTGGTGGATCTGCCCGGTTACGGCTACGCCAAGGTGCCGCAGGACCTGCAGGCGCATTGGCAGGCCTTCATCGACCGCTATTTCCGCACCCGCGAGGCCTTGCGCGGGCTGGTGGTGGTGATGGACATCCGCCATCCGCTCAAGGATTACGACCTGCAGATGCTCGGCTATGCGGCCGAGCGCGGCCTGCCCGCGCATGGGTTGCTGACCAAGGCCGACAAGCTCGGCCGTGGCCAGCAGATGCAGACCCTGCAGAAGGTCAAGAAGGAAGTGACCTCGCGCTTCGGCGACAGCGTGACCG
Source organism: Xanthomonas euroxanthea (assembly GCF_903989455.1). NCBI lineage: Bacteria > Pseudomonadati > Pseudomonadota > Gammaproteobacteria > Lysobacterales > Lysobacteraceae > Xanthomonas > Xanthomonas euroxanthea. Next base: position 906,767 of record NZ_LR861803.1, read on the forward strand.
TGCAGACCTACTCGGGCGAGTCGCGCCAGGGCGTGGACGAGTTGCGCGGCATCGTCGGCGGCTGGCTGGGCCTGGACGTAGCGGCGCCTGCCGCAGAGTGAGCCGGGACGGGCTGGCGGATGACGCCTGGCCCTTCAGACCATTAGGACGGCGAGCCAGGGCTCGCTGTTTTTTCATTGTGGCACCGGGCCGAACTCGGTCGGCACCCAGGCGAACGCGGCGCCCTCGCGGCGGACATGGCCCAGGCCCGGGAACGGCAGATGCGCGCCGGCCACCCACCAGCGGCCGTCGGCGGCCTGCGCCAGCAGGCGACGCCGTGAGGCGATTGCCTTGGTGCGATCGCTGTCGGCCTCGAACGATGCGTCCGGCTGGGCAAACTGCACGGCGTGGTAGTGCAACACATCGCCCCACACCAGCAGGGTGCTTCCAGCGCCGCCGTCGAAGCGGTAGGAGACGTGGCCGGGCGTGTGGCCCTGGCTGTCCAGGGCGGTGATGCCGGCCGGCAATGTGGTTTTGCCCGGCTGGAAACGGCGCAGCCGACCCTGGGCTTGATAGGGCGCGACGGCCGCGCGCGCCAACGGGAAGGCGAACTGTAGCGTCGGCGCGGCAGCGGCCTCCGAGGCGGGATCCAGCCAGTACGCGGCATCGGCGTCGGACAGCCACACCGTGGCGTTGGCAAAGGCCGGTGTGCCCTGCGCATCGAGCAGGCCGCACAGGTGGTCCGGATGCGCGTGGGTGAGCAGCACATCGTCGACCTGGGCGGGGTCGACGCCGGCGGCGCGCAGGTTGGCCAGCACCTGGCCCAGGCCGGGCCCCAGGCACTGCGCGGTGCCGGTATCGACCAGGCTGAGGTGGCTGCCGTCCTGGATCAGGTAGGCGTTGACTGCGGTCTGCAGCCCCTTGGCGTCTTCAGGCACGTAGCCCCGCGCAAGCAGGCGGTCGCGCTCTGCCGGGTCCACATTGGACAGTTGTTGACGCGTCAGCCCCACGCGGCCGTCGAACAACGCGGTGACGCGCAGCGTGCCGATGTGCTGCAGGTAGAAGCCGGGAACCTGCGCGTGGGTGGATGCGGGCGCAGCGGCGTGCGCCAGCGTGGCGCTTGCGGCCAGTAGCAGCGGCACCAGCGCACGCAGGACGGAAACAGACATGAGCAACTCCAGGACAGGCGGCAACCGCCGCGGTGTCGCCATGCTGGCGGCAGCGAGCTGCGCGATTCGCTCAATGCGCTGCGCCAAGCGCTCGCGTTGGCGCCCTAGCGGCTATTGCCGATGCTGGCCGGGTCCAGCCCATAGCGCTGCTGGAAGCGCTGGCTGAAGCTGCGGGTGGAGCGATAGCCGGCGCGCGCGGCCACGGTCTTGAGCGGCCAGCGCGTGCTGTAGAGCAGGGCCATCGCGTGCGCCAGCCGCGCATCGGTGATCAGTTCGCGCAGCGAGCGTTGTTCGGCGGCCAGATGCCGGCGCAAGGTGGCGCCACTGATGCCCAGGCTGTCTTCGATATCGCGCGAGCGCCACGCCCGCTGCGGTTGCGCGACGATCAGCGTACGCACCTGCTCGGCGATGCTTGGCGCCGGCGGCAGCAGCAGGCCGCCATGGCCGCGACGGCACACGTGGATGACCAGTGAGGCCAGCGCCAGGCGTGCTTCGGTATACAGGCCGCGTTGCAGCGCATCGCGCCATTGCCGCAGCGGCAGTGCGACATCGATCGCCGGCAGCCGCGCGATGTCGGCGCCCGCCTCGGGCAGCGGCTCGTTCCACAACGCGCGCGCAGCGGCCAGTGCCTCCTCGCACAGGGGCACCACCGCGCTCATGTAGAGCCCGGTCTGCGGGTCGGGCGTGTTGATCAGATCGATCCGGCAACGGCGCGTCGCCAGGAACAGATCGCCCGGCACGAGTTGCAGCGACTGGGTCGCGCTGCGCACCTGTTGGCGGCCCTGCAGCACAATCGCGAACTGCGGCTGGGTCAGGTCCACCGAGCGCGCCCCGTGTTCGCGCCGTGCGCTCACGCAGGCGTAGCCGTCGGCGCGCTCGCAGTGCATCAGAGTGGTCATCTGCGCGAGCAGGGCGTCGGTGGGTGTGGGCGCAACGGTCATGGCCGGGCGATGCTACAGGATCGCGGGTGCGCGGCCTGGGTGATCGAACGCCGTGCATCCTGCCTGCGGGGATTTGCGGGTAGCCGCGTTCAGCGTGAACGGCTGCGGCCTGCCGCACCCTCCGTCATGCCTGCCCTCGGGCGGTGGGGTCGCGCTTGCTGCTGCGTCGGCCACGCCGTGCGCATGGATGGAAATCTCAGGCCCGGTCGATGGCAGCAATTCTTTCCATGCCCTGCGGTTATAGTGCGGGCCTTGCGGTGGCAGGGGAAGATCCCCACATCGTTCCCCTAAATTTTTCCTGCGAGCCTGCCCTTGTCGAGTCCCAGCCACGTTGCCGAAACGCCGATCACCGAACGCGCGGAACTGGTCCAGGTGCTGGCCTCCGGCGAGAAGCCCAGTGCTGACTGGCGGATCGGCACCGAGCACGAAAAGTTCGGCTTCCAGCTCGACGACCTGCGCGCGCCCACGTTCGAAGGCGCGCGCGGCATCCAGGCGCTGCTGACCGGCCTGACCCGCTTCGGCTGGGAGCCGGTGCAGGAAAACGGCCACACCATCGCGCTGCTGCGCGACGGCGCCTCGGTGACGCTGGAGCCGGCCGGCCAGCTGGAGCTCTCCGGCGCAGCGGTGGAAACCCTGCATCACACCTGCGTGGAAACCGGCACCCATCTGGACGAAGTGGCCCAGGTGGCCGGCGAGTTGCAGCTGGGGTTCCTGGGCATGGGTTTCCAGCCGAAGTGGCGCCGCGACCAAATGCCGTGGATGCCCAAGGGCCGCTACCAGATCATGAAGAACTACATGCCCAAGGTCGGCTCGCTCGGCCTGGACATGATGACCCGCACCTGCACCGTGCAGGTCAACCTGGATTACGCCACCGAAGCGGACATGGTGAAGAAGTTCCGCGTGTCGCTGGCGCTGCAACCGATCGCCACCGCGTTGTTCGCCGATTCGCCGTTCACCGAAGGCAAGCCGAACGGCTACCTGAGCTACCGCTCGCACATCTGGACAGACACCGATGCCGATCGCACCGGCATGCTGGATTTCGTGTTCGAAGACGGCTTCGGCTACGAGCGCTACGTCGATTACCTGCTCGATGTGCCGATGTATTTCTCCTACCGCGACGGCGTCTACGTCGATGCCAGCGGGCAGAGCTTCCGCGATTTCATGCAGGGCCGGTTGCCGGCACTGCCGGGCGCGTTGCCGACGCTGCGCGATTGGTCCGATCACATGACCACCGCGTTCCCGGAAGTGCGTCTGAAGAAGTACCTGGAAATGCGCGGCGCCGACGCCGGCCCGTGGGATCGGCTGTGTGCGCTGTCGGCATTCTGGGTCGGCTTGCTGTACGACGACACCGCGCTGGATGCGGCCTGGGATCTGGTCAAGGATTTCAGCACCGCCGAGCGTCACGCGCTGCGCGACGGGGTGCCCAGGCAGGCACTCGGCCTGCCGTTCCGCAACGGCACGCTGCGCGAGCTGGCGGTGGAAGCGGTCAAGATCGCCCGCGAGGGCCTGCGCCGGCGTGCGCGGCTGAATGCCGATGGCCAGGACGAGACCGGCTTTGTAGACGTAATCGCCGAGATCGCCGAGAGCGGTGTGACCGCCGCCGAGCGCAAGCTGGCGCTGTATCACGGCGCATGGAACGGCGACATCGATCGGGTGTTCCGCGAGTTCGCGTACTGAGTGCTTGCGGAGTGCCGCAGCCGTAGCGCCTCGCCGGGCTGTCGCGCGGCGCGTTGCTGGCAGGCATGGACCCGGGCGCGGCGGTACCGCCGAGCGCGCGTGCGCAAGACCGCATTCCCGCCCGGCTTTAGCGCCGCTCCGGCATGCACGGCAGGCGCACCGTCACGCGTAGGCCGCCACCTGCTGCACGGTTGTCCAGGCGCAGGTCGCCGCCATGCGCCAGCACGATGCTGTGCGCCACCGACAAGCCCAGCCCGATGCCGCCGGTGTCGCGATTGCGCGAGGACTCGCCGCGCACGAAGGGCAGCAGCAACTGGTCGCGCTGGGTCGGGTCGATGCCGGGGCCGTCGTCGTCGATCCACAGCACGCCGTCCTCGCCATCGCGCTGCAGCTGCAGGCGCGCGCGCTTGCCGTACTTCAGCGCGTTCTCCAGCAGATTCATCACCGCCCGACGCAATGCCAGCGGGTCGCCATCCAGGGTGATTTCCGGGCCGGGCAGCAGTTCGGCATCGGCGCCGATGTCGGTGGCATTGTCGACCACGCTTTCCACCAGCAGGCGCAGATCCAGCGGCGCGCGCTTGCCGCGGTGGCGATCGTTCTGGATGAAATCCAGCGCGGCGGAAATCATCGCCTTCATCTCGTCGATGTCGGCCAGCGCCTTGTCGCGCAACGGTGGCTGCAGGCCGTCCAGGCGGAACGACAGGCGTGCCAGCGGCGTGCGCAGGTCGTGCGCGATCGCCGCCACCATGTGGGTGCGCTCGTTGATCAGGCGATTCAGGCGTGCCTGCATTGCATTGAACGAGTCGGCCGCGCGCACGATCTCCGGCGGGCCGCTGCGTTGCAGTGCGGCCGCATCCGGATTGCGGCCCAGCCGGTCGGCGGCCTCGGCAAAGCGCTTGATCGGCGCTGACAGCGCACGCGAGAACCACCACGCCAGCGGCACGTTGGCCAGCAGGCCGGCCAGGAACAGCAGCACCACGTGGGTCTTGAACTCGGCCGACAGCTGCCGTGGCGGCGATTCGACCGTGCGCCAGCGGCCATCGGGCTGCTGCAGCGCGGCGGTGAAGCCATCCAGCAACGGCACGCCCGGGGTCAGCCGCTCGCTTTCCCAGGCGGCAGGGGGAGCGTCCGGACCCAGCCCGTTGCCGACCGGCGGGGTGCCGGGGGCACGATCGCCCGGCCAGGCGCCTGGCGCTGGCGGCGATCGCTGCGCGGCATCGCGGCGATTGCCGGCGGGGCTGGCATCGCCGCCAGCGGCCCGGGGGCGCTGCGGCTGGTCGGGCATGCGCGGCGGCCGCGCCATGCCGAGCTGCGGGCCCTGGCGATCGTCGGCGCTGCGGTAGAAGCGCACGCGCTGTTCGGGGACATCCAGCCAATGGGCCAGCAGCATTTCCGCAAACCCATCGCGCACATGGCCTGCCGGCGGCAGCGGGGCCTGGGCCGATTCGCGCACCGTCAGGGTCTGGGTGCCGGCCGGCATGCGGGTGGACAGCAGCGCCACCACCTCCGGCGGATGCACCGGCGGCTCGTAGACCGGGGTGCGCATCACCAGCAGCGCGATGCCGACCGCCTGGGCGGTGAGCAGCGCCACTGCCAGCAACACGAAGGTCCGGGCAAAGATCGACAGCCCGCGACGTGCCGGTTTGCTCACAGACGCGAAACGCCCGGCAGCAGCATGTAGCCCTCGTTGCGCACGGTGCGGATCAACTCGGTATGCACGCGCTCGTTGATCTTGCGGCGCAGGCGGCTGATCTGGCTGTCGATGGCGCGGTCGTAGACGTCGGTGTCCCGGCCACGGGCGTAGTCCAGCAACTGGTCGCGGCTCAGCACCCGCTGCGGATGCTCGACGAAGGTGCGCAGCAGCGCGAACTCGCCATCAGACAGATTGATGAAGATGCCGGTGGGGTCGCGCAGGTCGCGGCGGACCACGTCCAGCCGCCAGCCGGCAAACTCGTAGACGTTGCCGCGCTGGTCGGCCTGCTCGCTACTGGCCTGGCTGCGGCGCAGCAGGGCGCGCACCCGCGCCAGCAACTCGCGCGGATTGCAGGGTTTGGCCAGGTAATCGTCGGCACCCACTTCCAGACCGATGATGCGGTCGGTGTCGTTGCCCAGCGCGCTGAGCATGATGACCGCAGGTGAACCGCGCTCGCTGGCCAGCGCCCGCGCCGCGCTCAGGCCGTCTTCTCCCGGCATCATCACGTCGAGTACGATGAGGTCCGGGCGGCGCTGCGCGATGCGCTTGCGCATCTCCGCCACGTTTTCGGCAACCTCGACCTGGTAGCCGTGGGCGCTGAGGAACTCGCCGATCAGCTTGCGCAGGTCCGGGTCGTCGTCGACCACGAGAACGCAGGGTTGTTGCATGTCCATGGAGGTCATCGTCGGTGGCGCGGAGCTTGGCCCGCGCAGGGTGGTGGCTACCGGATACATGGTGCTCGCAGTTGCAAGGCTGGAGCACGCATCATAATGATTGAATTTGTCAACCTTTGGCACACGCGTGACGCACCATGACAGAACGGAATATCGTGCAGGAAACCGGGCAAACGACACTGCGCCGCTGCAATGGCGAGTGTACGCATGACAAGGCGTTTCCGATGATGCGGGTGATCAGCCGCGACAACGGCGTGGGCCTGACCCGGGACATGGTGCTGATGGCGCAGACGCTGCGGGCCGGCGGCATCCCGGTGCAGGAAGTGGGCTTCACCAGTCAGCGGCTGCAGGACACCGCGCGCGAAGCCCGTCTGTGGGCCAGTCGCGCGCTGTTCGGGCGGGTGCCTGTGCAGATCTTTTCCGAGCGTGTGTATGCGCGCTGCCTGCCGCTGGGCCAGACCAACCTGCTGGTGCCCAATCCGGAATGGTTGCTGCCCAAGTGGCTGCCACGGCTGCCGCAGTTCGACGCGGTGCTGTGCAAGACCCATCACGCGGAACGGATTTTTCGCAGCCTGGGCTGCACCACGCGCTTCATCGGCTTCACCAGCCCGGATCGCCACGATGCGCAGGTCCCGCGTCAGCGTGCGTTCTTCCACCTGGCCGGGCGCAGCACCGCCAAGGGCACGCAGGTGCTGCTGGAGACCTGGCAACGGCATCCGGAGTGGCCGCTGCTGACGGTGGTGCAGAGCCCGCGTACCGCCGGCAAGCCGGTGGTGGCGCCGAACATCGACCACCGCGTCCGCTATCTCGACGATGCCGAACTGCGGCGGCTGCAGAACGCGCATCTGTTCCATCTGTGTCCGTCCGAGGCCGAAGGCTTCGGGCATTACCTGATGGAAGCGCTGAGCGTGGGTGCGGTGACCCTGGCCACCGACGGTGAGCCGATGAACGAACTGGTCAGGCCCGAGCACGGCGTGCTGATCCCGGTGGCCGAGGTGCGCCAGCGGCGTCTGGCGTCGTACTACTACGTGGATGCGGCGGGCATCGCGCAGGCGGTGGAAACCGCGCTGGCGTTGCCGCAGGCGCAGCTGGATCGGTTGTCGGCCAATGCGCGCGCGTTCTACCAGGCCAACAATGCCGCATTCGCAGCGCGCTTTCGCACTGCGGTGCTGGCCTCGTTGCCCGCAGATGTGGCGGACGTCAGCGCGGGCGTGGCCCCGGCAATCGTCGAAAACTGACACGTTCGCCCGGCCTGGCCTTCAGCACGGTCCGGGCATATCGCCTGCAGCGCCCGGTGCCCGCGTGGTTGCAGGCCTTGTGCGCTGCGTGGCGGCGTACGCCAGCGGGCGGCGCGCAGCGGCAAATGCACGACATGGCGCGATGCGACGCTCTCCCTGACCAAGCGGGGACGTCCCGCAGTGCCATGTGCGTGCAGGACGCGCATGTGCGCCATCCAGCCAGGGAGATCGACGATGGTCCAGACACGCACCACAGCCGCCATCACCGCACTGCTGGCAGTGCTCGGCCTGGGCGGCTGCGCCAGTGTCTGCGGCGCGCCTGCCGGCGGGCCACCGCCGCCGCCTGCGCCGCCACAGGCACGTCGTGGCCCGCCACTCCATGATTCCGACTTCGACGCCGCGTTGCAGGCCTGTGCCACCGTGCAAGGCATCGCATGGGCTGCGCCTGACGCATCGTCCCTCGGCCCGCCATCGCCAGCGCTGCTGCAATGCCTGCAGGCCCAGGGTTTCGGGCCGCCGCCCCGGCATGGCTGATCCTGCTGGTCTTGGAGATCACGTCCACCGTCGCTGCCAGCTACCCGCGGCGATGCTGCAGCTGGTGAACTCCGCACGTGCGACAGTCGCCCTGCTCGCTGTAATGCGCAACCCGAGCGAAGCGGACGCTTGCCGCGCTTGGCGATCTCTGCACCGGAGGTCCGGCAGCCGGCAGGCCGAATTAAACGATTCCCCTCGGCTTCGCTTCAGCCGTCTTGTCCGCACGCGCGGCACCGGCAACAACCCGCTGTGTCGAGCACGCTACTGACAAGCCCTTCGCCATCGAGTGCGCACTGTGGGGGCTCACCCGGTACGAATGATCGATCGCGATGGGCGCAGGCCAGGGCCGGACACGATGAGTGCCATGCCCGACAACACCAGGCAGGACAACGCGGCACTGCAGGACGAACTCGCCGGCATGCGTCGCCTGCATGCCTTGCAGGTCAGCCTGGCGGCACAGGCCGACGCCCGTATCGCGCTGCAGGACATCACCGCGCTTGCCTGCGCCTTCGCGCGTACCGACTGCGGCTGCGTGCAACTGGTCAGCGCACACAGCAGCGAGATGGAGTTGCGCGTCTATCGCGGACATGACGAACGCAGCGCCTTCGTCCAGCAATTCCTGAAAGACGGTTTCCAGGCCACCTGCGACACCGTGCGGCGCGAACGCCGGCAGTTGGTGATCGAGGACATCGAAACCTTCACCCCGTTGAAGGGAACGCCCGATTACGAGGCAGCGCTGTGCAGCGGCATCCGTGCTGCCCAGTTCACCCCGTTGTTCAATCGTGCCGGTGGCCTGCTGGGATTGCTCGGAACCCAGTTCACCGTGCCGTATCGGCCCGCGGAACACGAACTCAGATTGCTCGAACTGCTCGCATGGACGGCCGCCGACTACATCGAGCGCTATCGGGCCGAGCTGGCATTGCGTACCAGCGAGTCGCGGCTGGCCGCGCTGTCGGCGGCAAGTTCCGAGGTGTATTACCGCATGAGTGCGGACTGGGACGAGATGCACCAGCTGACCGCCGGCACGCGCGCCGCCGTTGCGCCGGCGACCAGCCGTTCGTGGATCATGGATTACATTCCCGCAGAGGATCAGGCGCTGGTGCGCAGCAGGATCGATGCAGGAATCCGCTCGCGCAGCGCGATCGTGTTCGAGCACCGGGTACGACGCGCCGATGGCAGCATTGCGTGGATGGCGACCAAGGCGGTCCCGGCACTGGATGCGGAGGGACGCATCACCGAGTGGTTCGGTGCCGGAACCGACGTCACGGCGCGCAAGCAGGCCGAGGAATGCCTGCGCGATAGCGAGGCGCGGCTGACGTACGTACTCGACCAGGTCCCCATCGGGATCGGCCTGTTCGATCTGCAAGGTCGCTTCACCTACCGGAATCCACAACTGCGGGACCAGCTGGCTGCGCGGGTCCCCTCGTGCGCGCCGCCGCTGGAGCAGCCGCGCGCCGGTGTCGATCAGCAAGGGCAGGCGGTTGCGATCCAGGACTTTCCCTGCGCCCGCGCGCTGCGTGGCGAAGACACGATCGCGCCGGTGGACTTTCTCGACCCCCATGACGCTGCACAGCGCTGGTTGCGGATTACCGCAGTGGCGCTGCGCGAAGCCGGCCGCGTCACCGGGGGCGTTGCAGTGTTGCAGGATGTCACTGCGCAACGCCGGGTGCAGATGGAGGTGGGTGCGCTTGCCGAGCGCAATCGCGACATTCTCGAAAGTATTTCCGACGCGTTCTACGGCGTCGATGCGGACGGGCGCTTCACCTACATCAACCAGAAGGCCGAGTTGCTGTGGGGGCGCGCGCGCGATCAATTGCTCGGGACCTTGCTGTGGGAACAATTCCCCGACTCGATCGGGTCGCTGCCGTATCAGGCCTATGTGCAGGCGTCGCAGACCCGCCAGGTGGTCAGGCTGGAAACCGTGTCGCCGGCATTGGGGTACTGGGTGGATGTCAGCATCTACCCCACCAACGATGGCGGAATGTCGGTCTACTTTCGCGACATCTCCGACAAGCGCCGGGCCGACGAGCGGCTGCGTGCCAGCGAAGAACGCTTCCGCACCGCGTTGACGATCGAAACCGTCGGCGCGACGTATTTCGACATGGGTGGTCGCCTCACCGATGCCAACGACACGTTCTTGAAGATGAGCGGCTACAGCCGTGCCGACGTGGAAGCGGGCACGCTTTCCTGGCAGGCGCTGACGCCACCCGAATTCAGGGGCGTGTGCGAGCAGGCCTTCGAGGAGCTCAAGAGCAAGGGAAGTGCCACGCCTTACGAGCGCCAATATCTGTGCAAGGACGGAACCCGGCGCTGGGCCCTGTTTGCGTCCAAGTGCCTGCCGGATGGCACAGGCTTCGAGTTTGTACTCGACATCACCGACCGCAAGCTCACCGAGGCGGCGCTACGCGAGGTGCAGGACCGCAATGCCTTCCTGCTGAAACTCTCCGACGCCTTGCGGCCGCTGCCCGATCCGGCCGCCATCCAGGCCGAGGCCGCGCGCGTGCTCGGCGAGCATTTGAACGCCGGCCGCGCCTACTACGTGGACGTGGATGCCAGGGCGCACCAGTACGTGGTTGAACGCGACTGGCATCAACCCGATGAAACCAGTCATGCGCATCGCTTCGCGTCGACGGACTGGCCGATGCCCTGGCTGCTCGACGCGCAGACATGGGTGGTGCGCGATGCCGTCGCTGACCCTGCATTGCCCGACGATCGGCGCCCGGCCGATGCGGGCCACGAGATCGGCGCGCTGATCGTGGTGCCGCTGATCAAGTGCGGGCAGCTGGTGGCCACCTTCGTGGTCAATCAACGGACCGCGCGTAACTGGAGTGCGGCCGAGATCCGCCTGGCGGAGGAGACCGCCGAGCGCACCTGGGCGGCGCTGGAGCGCGCGCGCGCGCAGGCCGCGCTGCTCGAAAGCGAAGAGCGCTACCGGGTGATCGTGGAGAGCGCGCTCGACTACGCAATCTTTACCACCGATACGCGCGGACATATCCAGACCTGGCCGCCGGGTGCCGAAGCGGTCTTCGGCTGGACCGCCGAGGAGGCGATCGGCCAGCACATCGCAATGACCTTCGTGGCCGAGGACCGTCTCACCGGCGTGCCGCAGCGCGAGATCGAGCAGGCGCATTACACCGGCGGCGCGCCGAATGTTCGCTGGCATCAACGCAAGGATGGCCGGCGCGTGTTCATCGAAGGCGCGACGCGGCCGCTGCGCGACGGCCGCGCCGAGCCGCTGGGCTATCTCAAGATCGGCCAGGACGTGACCCGGCGACGGCAGTGGGAAGATCGCCAGCAGGTGCTGCTGGCCGAGCTGCAGCACCGCACCCGCAATCTGATGGGGGTGGTGCGCGTGGTCTTCAATCGCACGCAACGCAGCAGCACGACCATCGCCGAGCTGACACTGATCTATAACGACCGCCTGGACGCCCTGGCGCGTGTGCAGGGGCTGCTGTCGCGCCTGAACGAAGGCGATCGCATCCTGTTCGATGAATTGATCCGGGCCGAGCTGTCGGCGATGGGCGCGATCGATGCCCACGGCCATGGCGACCGCGTCACCCTGGACGGCCCGGACGGCGTGCGTCTGCGCTCCAGCACCGTGCAGACCTTCGCACTTGCCCTGCACGAGCTGGCCACCAACGCCACCAAATACGGCGCGCTTGCACAGGCCGGCGGACAGTTGCAGGTGCGTTGGCGCTTGCTGCGTCCGGCCCAGGGCACCCGCCTGCGCATCGAGTGGAGCGAGACCGGCGTGCACATGCCGGCGCCTGGCGAGGCGCCGCAAGGGTCCGGCTACGGCCGTGAGTTGATCGAACGTGCGCTGCCGTACCAATTGCAGGCCGAGACCACCTACGTGATGGGGCCGGACGGGGTGCGCTGCACCATCGAACTCCCGGTGTCGGAGAGCATGCGCCTGGACAGCGACGAGGGCTGACACTGCGTGCTGCGCCTGCACATGCCTGCCAGTGCCGTGCTGCAGTGCGACGACAGCGGCTGCCGGCGCGCGGAATCCACAGCACCCCGATACAACGCGTCGATCACCTGCATGCGCCTGGATGGACGTGCAGCGCCATGGCTGACGCGAAAAGTGTCGCAGCGGACGACCGGCCCCGGCTGCGGCCGCCCGGGCCTTGTTTGAGCAGGCGTGTTCGCAGGCGTGGCTTTTCTCGAGCAGATCCATATACTACCCCCCAGTATTTGACCGGGGGCGCCATGCCGCATTCGCCACAGGAGAAAAAGCGGGCGCTTGCGCGCGTGCGACGCCTGCGCGGGCAATGCGACGCGCTTGAGCGCGCGCTGGAGGCGGGCGCAGACTGTGCGCCTGTCCTGCAGCAGATCGCCGCGATCCGGGGGGCCGTCAATGGACTGATGTCGCAGGTGCTCGAAGCGCATATCCGCGAAGACTTCGGCCACGCCGCCGCTTCCGATGCGCAGCGTGCCGAGCGGGTGCAGGAATTGCTCGGGCTGGTCCGGTCCTACCTCAAATGAACTCCCACCGGGCCGGCGCATGCCGTGCCCGTCCTTGAATCTCATCGTCAGGAGCGCCATCACATGAAATCCCGTGCAGCAGTTGCATTCGGACCCGGCAAGCCGCTGGAAATCGTCGAGATCGACGTCGCACCGCCGAAGGCCGGCGAAGTGCTGGTCCGCATCACCCACACCGGTGTGTGCCACACCGATGCATTCACCCTGTCTGGCGACGACCCGGAAGGCATCTTCCCGTCCGTGCTGGGCCACGAAGGCGGCGGCATTGTCGAGCAAGTGGGCGAGGGCGTGACCAGCGTCAAGGTGGGCGATCACGTGATCCCGCTGTACACGGCCGAATGCCGCAAGTGCAAGTTCTGCCTGTCCGGCAAGACCAACCTCTGCCAAGCGGTGCGCGCCACCCAGGGCAAGGGGCTGATGCCCGACGGCACCACGCGCTTCTCCTACAACGGCGAGCCGATCTACCACTACATGGGCTGCAGCACCTTCAGCGAGTACACCGTGGTGCCGGAGATTTCGCTGGCCGTGGTGAACCCGGACGCGCCGCTGGAAAAGGTCTGCCTGCTCGGTTGCGGCGTCACCACGGGCATCGGTGCGGTGCACAACACCGCCAAGGTCAAGCCGGGCGAAAGCGTGGCGGTGTTCGGCCTGGGCGGCATCGGTCTGGCGGTGATCCAGGGCGCGGTGCAGGCCAAGGCCGGGCGCATCCTGGCCATCGACACCAACCCGGGCAAGTTCGACCTGGCGCGCAGCATGGGCGCCACCGACTGCATCAACCCCAAGGACTACGACAAGCCGATCCAGGAGGTCATCGTCGAGTTGACCGATGGCGGCGTGGACTTCAGCTTCGAGTGCATCGGCAACGTCAATGTGATGCGGTCGGCGCTGGAGTGCTGCCACAAGGGCTGGGGCGAGAGCGTCATCATCGGCGTGGCCGGTGCAGGCCAGGAAATCAGCACCCGTCCGTTCCAGCTGGTGACCGGCCGCGTGTGGCGCGGCTCGGCCTTCGGCGGTGTCAAGGGACGGACCCAGTTGCCGGGCATGGTGGAGCAGTCGATGACGGGCGAGATCGATCTCGACCCGTTCATCACCCACACCATGCCGCTGGAAGAGATCAACGAGGCCTTCCACCTGATGCACGAAGGCAAGTCGATCCGCACCGTGATTCATTTCTGACCGTACGGCCAGAATCGGCGCGCGGCCGCTTCCGCGCACGTGGTACCCGATACTCCGGGAGGGGCATGATGACCAGCGTCTCGATTCATCCTTCGGTAGACAGTGGTGTAGCGCGTGGAGGTGCGGAAAGTTTTCAGGGCGGAACCCTTGCGTGCCACTGCGCCAGCGACAAGGTGACCGTGGACGTGGCTGCGCAGACCGCGCACAACCACGCCTGCGGCTGCAGTAAATGCTGGAAGCCGGAAGGCGCGACATTTTCGGTGATTGCAGTGGTGCCGCGCGACAAGGTCACGGTGACCGCGCATGCGGAAAAGCTCAAGGTCGTCGACGAAACTGCGGCGATCCAGCGGCATGCATGCACCGGCTGCGGTGTGCACATGTTCGGTCGCATCGAAGACAAGGAACACGCGTTTTACGGTCTGGACTTCATCCATACCGAGTTGTCGCAGCAGTCGGGCTGGTCGCCGCCGGGCTTTGCGGCGTTCGTTTCCTCCATCATCGAAACCGGCACGCCGCCGGCTGCCATGGACGGCGTGCGCGCGCGTCTCAACGAGCTCGGGCTGACCCCGTACGACTGCCTGTCGCCGGGATTGATGGATGCACTGGCTGCCAACGTGGCACGCAAGAAGGGCCTGCTGCACTGATCGCCCAACCCCGCGGCCGGCACGCACGCCGGCCGCAGGTTCTTATCGAAGGAATCTCATGGAACGTATCGAACACCATGCCTGCTTCGGCGGCTGGCAAGATGTCTATCGGCATCAATCGCAGAGCTTGAACTGCAGCATGCAGGTGGGCATCTATCTGCCGCCGCAGGCCGCCGATGGCCCGCTACCGGTGCTGTACTGGCTCAGCGGCCTGACCTGCACCGAACAGAACTTCATCAGCAAGGCCGGCGCGCAGCGCTACGCGGCCGAGCATGGCGTGATCCTGGTCGCCCCCGACACCAGCCCGCGTGGCGACGATGTGGCCGACGCGGACGGCTACGATATCGGCAAGGGCGCCGGCTTCTACGTCGATGCCACCGAGCAACCGTGGGCGGCGCATTACCGCATGTACGACTATGTGGTGAACGAATTGCCGGCATTGATCGAAGCGCACGTTGCCACCACCGGTGCACGCGCGATCAGCGGCCACTCGATGGGCGGCCATGGCGCCCTGACCATCGCATTGAAGAATCCGGGCCGCTATCGCAGCGTGTCGGCGTTCTCGCCGATCGTCGCGCCCAGCCTGGTGCCATGGGGCGAGAAAGCGTTTGGCCAGTATCTGGGGCCGGACCGCGCAGCGTGGAAGGCGTACGACGCCACTGCGTTGATCGCACAGGCACAGGAGCGCCTGCCGCTGTTGATCGACCAGGGCGATGGCGATGAATTTCTCGAGAACCAGCTGAAAACATCACTGTTCGAAGAGGCCGCCACCGCGGCCGGCTACCCGGTCACGGTGCGGCTGCAGCCCGGTTACGACCACAGCTATTACTTCATCGCCAGCTTTATCGGCGAGCACATCGCACACCATGCCGCGGCGTTGCGTGGTTGATCGTTTTGGGCAAGCGGGTGGTGCTGCGTGCCATGAGACGGCGCATGGCGGTGGTGCGCATCGCGTTGCGTTGCCGCGCTGCCGTATTGCGCGCGCCGTGGCATGAGTAAGGTGTCGAGCTGAACTCCCTTCTCCCCCGAGAGAAGGAGCCCCGCAGGGGCGGATGAGGGGAGGGCCGAAGCCCGGCGGAGGAGATGCCAGCTGGTAAAACGGCTGACGTGCGGCCTGGCTCCCTTCTCCCATCGGGAGAAGGTGCCCCGCAGGGGCGGATGAGGGTATGGGCTCACTGGCGGATGAGGGACGGGCGACGCCCGGTGGAGCGGGTAGCTGGCCTTGTAGGGCAGCCGATCTGCGCGTGGCTGCGGGGCCCTTGCCCGCCCACCCTCGCAGGACACGCCGCAAGTACGTCCATGTAGGCTCTTACGCGGCATCCATGCCGCGTAAGGTCCCGCGACGGTGGACGGGCAAGGACCAGTCAGGATGGTCGCTGTGCATGGTGCAAGCAGGGCATGACGGCGTTGCCTGGATGACCGCGCGTCCAGCCGGCACGCAAGTTGATGCGAACCACCAGGAACGGCTAACGCGCCACCTGCGCCGCAAGCTTGCCCAGCCGCCGCATCGCGCGCTCCAGCGTATCGCTCCACGGCTGGCCACAGGTCAGGCGCAGGTGATCTGCGTAGTCGCCACGGCTGGAGTACAGATGGCCGGGCGAGGTGCCGATGCGTTCTGCCAGCGCGGCTTCGAACAGGGCCTGGCCGCTGCCGGCGTCGGGCAATTGCAGCCATAGCGATAACCCGCCGGCCGGGTCGCCCACGCGTGTGTCCTGCGGCCAATGCCGCACGATCGCATCGCGCAGCCGCTGCCCGTTGTCGGCCAGGGTGCGGCGCAGCTTGCGCAGGTGCCGTTCCAGATCGTGTTGCGCCAGATAATCGGCCAGTGCCAGTTGCGGCAGGCTGGCGCTGCCGACAGTGGAAAAATACTTGGCGCGCACCAGCGCGTCGGTCCAGTCGCCACCGAGCAACCAGCCCACACGCAAGCCGGGCGACAGCACCTTGGAGAACGAGCCGCAGGTGATCACGTTGGCATGGGTGTCGAAGTGGCGCAGCGGGCGCGGGCGCTGCCCCGACCAATCCAGTTCGCCATAGATGTCGTCTTCGATCACCACCGTGCCATGGCGGGCGCAGCTGTCGAGCAACGCGCGCTTGGCGCTGTCGGGAGTGAGGCTGCCGTTCGGATTGTTGAAGTTGGGGATCAGCACTGCCGCACGCACCGGGGTGCGCTGCAGCAGCGCATCCACACGTGCGACATCGATACCGTGACCGGGGCGATTGGGTACCTCCAGCACCTTGAGGCGCAGCGCAGCCACCGCCTGCAGGATGCCGTGATAGGTGGGTGTTTCGACCAGCACCACATCGCCTGGCGCGGTGAGCGTGCGCAGCGCCAGGCTGATCGCTTCCATCGCGCCGGCGGTGATCACCACTTCGTCGGCATCGACGGTGGTTGCGCAATGTGCATACCGCTGTGCGATCTGGCGGCGCAGTGCGGCGTGGCCCTGCGGCGGTGCGTAATCCAACGCAGCCGTGCGCTGGCGACGCAACTGCCGCGCCAGGGCTGCGGCCAGGTGCGCGGTGGGCAACAGCGCAGGCGCGGGCGTGGCAGTGTGCAGCGGCACCAGGTCGGTACGCGCCAGGGTCTCGAGCACGCGCTGCAAGGCCGGGTTGTCGACCATGCCCGGTTTGCGCCGACGCGGGAGGAGCGCTGCGGCCGGCAAGGCAGACGCCGTGCTGCGCACGAAGTAGCCCGAGCGCGGGCGCGCCTGCACGCGCCCTTCGCGTTCGAGTTGCAGGCAGGCCTGCACGGCGGTGGCGGTGCTGATGCCGTGGTTGGCAGCCAGTTGCCGGATCGAGGGCAGGCGCTCGCCGGCACGCAGGGTGCCACCTTCGATCTGCTGCCGCAGCTGCGTGGCCAGCGATTCATACAGCAGCATCTGCGGGCGCCTTCCATCTGTATTGGTCGATTTGCAGCGTATCTGAATCTGTCATGGTCGTGTGGCACGTTGCAGACTGGGCGTGCCCGGTGAGTACGCCGTGTATGTCTTCTCGTCCGTGAGGTTGGCCGTGCTGCTTGCTGCGTTTGCTGTTGCCCGCTATTTCCGCCCTTCCGATGGCGTTGGCGAAGGTCCGCTCACCCAATCGATCGATGCTGCGCATGCACCACGCTGGGCACAGCGGCTGGTCAGCACGTGGCTCACTGCGCTGCAGGGCCTTGCGCGGAGCGGCCAACTGCAGTGCCGGGTCGAACCGCGGCACGTCAACGTGCGCGGCAGTGCCATCCAATATCTGCAGGGAACCATTGCGCCATGAGCACGCCCGTGCCTGTGCAAGCGGTATCGGCCGGCGCTGGGCGACGTGCGATCTGGCAATTGCTGGTTGCCGAAGTGTTGATCGGATCGGTCGGCGTATTCGTGCACGAAAGCGGGCAGAATCCGGTGACGGCGGTGTTCTATCGCTGCCTGTTCGGCGCGCTGTTTCTCAGCGTGTGCGGGGTGATCGGTGGACAGCTGCGAGGACTATGGCGCGAGCGTGCGCTGTTGCGTGATGCCACCATCAGTGGCGTACTGCTGGTGTTGAACTGGGTGGCATTGTTCGCGGGGATGGCGCGCTCGTCGATCGGCGTGGCGACCATGGTCTACCACGTGTTCCCGTTCGTGATGCTGCTCCTGGCCGCATTGTTGCAGGGCGAGCGCACGCGGCGTGCCGATCTGGGCTGGACGCTGCTGGCATTCGTCGGCGTGGCCTGCTCGGCAGATCCGGCACGCTTGTGGCAGGCGGCCGATCGTGGCTACCTGATCGGCATTGCGCTCACGCTGTTGGCAGCGTTGCTGTGCGGTGCCTCGTTGCTGATGTCGCGTCGCATCAGCCGTGAGCGGCCGCTGGCGGTGGTGACCGTGCAGTGCTGGGTCGGCACGTTCCTGCTGGCCGGGTTTTCCAGCGGCGCGGCATTGCATCCGGGCCTGCATTGGCTGTGGCTGGTTGGCCTGGGCGTGATCCACAGCGGCATCGTCTATGTGCTGTTCTATTCGTCCTATCGCCATCTGCATGTGGCCACGATCGCGGTGCTGGCGTTCGTGTATCCGCTGGTGACGCTATTGCTGGACTATCTGCTCTACGGCCACGCATTGGTGCCGGTGCAGTGGTTGGGCCTGGCGCTGATCGTGGTCGGCACGCTGGCGGTGAATCTGAAATGGCGCTGGCCGCGGCGGGTGGCACACAGTACACCGACCTGAGGATGTTGCCGCCGCGCTGTACGCACGGCGGCAATACAGTCAACGCACGTCGCGCAGTTCCCAGTGGTGCCCGGCCAGGGCCTGCATGCGCTGCTTGAGCAGGTCGCCGGGGATGCTGGTGGTGGCAACCAAGTCGATCCGCAGGTCGCCCTGCTTGCCGGTCACTGTCGCCGAGGTATCGGTGACGCCCAGGCTGGGGTCCACCGCATCCGGGTCGGCCTGCAGCAGGCGCCAGCGATCGAACCAGGCCGGATCACGCAAGGCGGCCTGCAACTGTTCGGCAAAGGCCTCGGCACCATGGGCGGTGAAGCTCACGCTGGCATCGCCGCCACGGGCGAGCTTGGGGTCGGGCAGGCTGATCGAGTAGCTGACAGGCATGTGCAAGGACTCTGATGGATGACGCCGGCACGTTAGTGCAGCGGCAGTGAGCGTTCCGTCGACAGGCCGCATATGTGGGAGTCTTCAACTGCGGAGTTGCTGCCTGTTCCGCGAGTGGTAGGGCGCCGCGCCCCCTCGACGCTGTGAGTTTGCTGCAGGGCCCTTGCCCGCCCACCATCGCAGGACACGCCGCAAGTACGTCCATGTAGGCTCTTACGCGGCATCCATGCCGCGTAAGGTCCCGCGACGGTGGGCGGGCAAGGACCAGTCCAGATAGTCGGTGTGCATGGCTAAGAGCAGTGCTGGATGCGCCTTGTTCCACCATGAAGCATCGGCTCCGGGTCTGATGCACACCGCACGACAGACAGCTTTTCAGATGAGCGCCGAGCAACTGTCTGGTGCGGTGTCCTTGCCGCGCCCTTGACGCTGCGAGCTTGCTGCAGGGACCTTGCTGCAGGGACCTTGCCCGCCCACCATCGCAGGACACGCCGCAAGTACGTCCATGTAGGCTCTTACGCGGCATCCATGCCGCGTAAGGTCCCGCGACGGTGGGCGGGCAAGGACCAAGCGAGATGGTCGGTGTGCATGGCAAGAGCAGTGCTGGGTGTGCCTTGCTCGATCATGAAGCATCGGCTCCGGGTCTGATGCACACCGCATGACAGACAGCTTTTCAGATGAGCGCCGCGCCCTCGACCGGCAGAGCGTTGCTACAGCTTCATAACGCCCTGACTCAAAAGCTGGTCGTCCTGAGCTGGCGCCGGAGGGTGTGGACGAACTAGAAGTCGTGGTTGCCTGGAACGGCTGCATGGTCGGGATACCCGACTGCACACCGTCGCTGCGCAGCATTTATGCGGAATTTACGCGAGGGCTGTCGCAGGTCCATAGCGACTTTACGTAGCCGGGGAAGACACTGCGCAGGTTGGCGGAGCGGTTCCGCCCTGGACGATTCCGATGCATCCCTTGACCTGTCTGCTCCATCGCCGCTGCGCGTGCGGTGCGGCAGCGCTTTGCCTCGTTGGCCCGCAGATGCTGCATGCGCCGCCGCACACCGTCTCCATCGCGCCGCGTTGCGCGCGTCTCGGGGAGTAGCCGACATGCCTGCCTGGTTGTCCCTGCTGTGCGGCGTGGCCGTGCTCGTTGCCGCTGCGTACCTGTTGTACGTGGTCCTGCGCCCCGAAGACTTCTGATGCGAGTGCGCTCCAATGATTGAAACTCTCCTTGTCTATGCGCTGGCCATCGTGCTGGCCTGGCCGCTTGGCCGCTATCTGGCGGCGGTGATGCGCGGCGCCCCGATGCGTGGCGATGCGCTGTTCGGCTGGATCGAACGGCCGCTGTATGCACTGCTCGGCACCCGCCCGCAGCAGGGCATGTCGTGGCGCGGCTATGCGGTGGCGTTTTTGCTCAGCAACCTGGTGGTTGGCCTGCTCACCTGGGCAGTGTTCATGACCCAGGCGTGGCTGCCGTTCAACCCGGACGCCGTCCCGAACATGCGCTGGGATACCGCGCTGCACACCATGGTGTCGTTCGTCACCAACACCAACCAGCAGCATTACTCGGGCCAGGCGCAGTTGTCGTATCTGGCGCAGATGACCGGCATCGTCGGCCTGCAGGTGGTGACGCCGATGATGGGCCTGGCATTGGCGGTGGCGACCTTGCGTGCTTTGTTCGGTGGGCGAGTTGCCGCAACGGTGTCCGATGCCACGCTGCTGCCTCATGCGGCGGCGGGCGCCAAGTCACTGACGGCTGGGCCGGACGAGCCGGAAATGGGCATGCCGCGCCAGGGACGGCAGCCGTCGGGTTCCGGCGTGGAGGACCTGCCGGACGCGGATGTCGGCAATTACTGGGCCGATGTGATCCGCGCCAGCGTGCGCGTCCTGCTGCCGTTGTGCCTGCTGTGGACGGTGCTGCTTGGCTGGCAGGGCGTGCCCTCCACGTTGCAGGGTGCGGCCACTGCCGTACCGCTGGACAGCAGTGCCGGCATGCCCAAGCAGACCATACCGGTCGGGCCGGTTGCGGCGATGGTCGCGGTCAAGCAGCTCGGCACCAATGGCGGCGGCTGGTACGGCCCCAACAGTTCGGTGGCGCTGGAAAATCCCACGCCGCTGAGCAATCTGCTGGAGACGCTGGCGCTGGTGCTGTTGCCGATGAGCGTGGTGTTCATGGTCGGCTACCTGACCGGGCGCAAACGTCTCACCGCCCTGGTATTGGGCACCATGCTGACGATGTCGGCCGCGTCCACCGCGCTGTTGCTGTGGTCCGAAGCGCATTCGGCCAGCGCCAGCTCGCCTGCCCTGATGGAAGGCAAGGAGGTGCGCATCGGCGCGGATGCGTCCGCGTTATGGGCGGCGTTGACCACGCAGACCTCCAACGGCTCGGTCAACGCGATGCACGATTCGCTGGCGCCGTTGAGCGGCCTGGTCACGCTGGTGGACATGCTGATCAACGCGATCTGGGGCGGCGTCGGCTGCGGTCTGCAGCAGTTCGTGGTGTATCTGCTGCTGAGCGTGTTTCTGGCCGGGTTGATGACCGGGCGCACGCCGGAGTTGTTCGGCCGCAAGATCGAAGCGCGCGAGGTGCAGTTGCTTGCGCTGCTGATCCTGCTGCAGCCGTTGGTGGTGCTGGGCTTCACCGCGGTGGCGCTGGCGGTGCCTGCATGGACGGCCAATTCCAACCCCGGCTTCCACGCGATCAGCCAGGTGTTCTACGAGTACACCTCGGCCTTTGCCAACAATGGCTCCGGTTTCGAGGGGCTGGGTGATGCCACGTACTGGTGGAACCTGAGTTGCTCGGTGGTGTTGGCACTGGGGCGCTATCCGGCGTTGATCCTGCCGCTGATGGTGGCCGCGCGCATGGCCGTGAAGCGGCGTGCGCCCGAGTCGGCCGGCAGCCTGCAGGTCGAAACACCGACCTTCGCGCTGACCCTGATGGCGATCGTGCTGGTGCTCACCGTGCTGCAGTTCATGCCCGCGCTGGTGCTGGGTCCTATCGCTGAACACCTCGCCCTGGCGGCGTCCTGAGAGTTTGAGCAATGTCTACGATCGATACGACTGAAAAACGCGAGCGCGGTGACGCAGCGTTGTTCGATGCTGCCGTGCTGGTGGCGGCGATACGCGCAGCCTTCCGCAAGTTGGCGCCGCGGCATCTGCTGCGCAGCCCGGTGATGGCGGTGGTGATGGGCGGCACGGTGCTGGCGGCGGTGATCACCGCCAGCGGGCATGGCAATGCCGGGTTCGGCTGGGCGGTGACGGCGATCCTGTTCGTGACCGTGCTGTTCGGCAACTTTGCCGAGGCCATCGCCGAAGCGCGCGGGCGTGGGCAGGCCGCATCGCTGCGCCGTGCGCGCAAGGATCTGGTCGCGCGCCGGGTGGAAACCGCACTCGGTGGCCGCGAGACCCGCGTGCCGGCGGCCGAGCTGCGCCCGGGCGACTACGTGATGGTGTCCGAAGGCGAGTTCGTCCCGGCCGATGGCGAAATCGTGCGCGGTGTTGCAACGATCAACGAAGCGGCGGTGACCGGCGAATCGGCACCGGTGCTGCGCGAGGCCGGCACCGATCGCAGTGGCGTGATCGGCGGTACGCGTGTGCTTTCCGACGAGATCGTGTTCAAGGTCACCGCCGAACCGGGGCAGAGTTTTCTCGATCGCATGATCGCCCTGGTGGAAGGCGCCAACCGGCAGAAGACGCCAAACGAAATCGCGCTCACCTTGTTGCTGGCGGCGATGACGCTGACCTTCCTGATCGTGGTCGCCTCGTTGCCGGCAATTGCCGGTTTCGTCGGGGTCACGCTGGATCCGCTGTTGTTGATCGCGCTGCTGGTATGCCTGATTCCAACCACCATCGGCGGGCTGTTGCCGGCCATCGGCATCGCCGGCATGAACCGCGCGCTGTCGGCCAATGTGCTGGCCAAATCCGGCAAGGCGGTGGAAGTGGCCGGCGACGTGGACGTGCTGTTGCTCGACAAGACCGGCACCATCACCTACGGCGACCGCCAGGCCACCGCGTTCCATCCGCTGGCCGGTATCGACCGTGCGCAACTGCGCGATGCGGCCATGCTCGCCTCGCTGGCCGACCCGACGCCGGAAGGCAAGTCCATCGTCAAGCTGGCGCGCCAGCAGGGTGCCGTGGCTGTCGAGCCGGAGGGCGCGCATTTCATCGCCTTCACCGCGCAGACCCGCATGTCCGGCGTCGATCTGGCCGGGCGCAGCATCCGCAAGGGCGCTGGCGATTCGATCGTGGCGTATGTGCAGGGCATGGGCGCGACGGTGTCACCGGAATTGCAAGGACGTATCGAAGAGGTCGCACGCGGCGGCGCCACCCCGCTGGTGGTGGCCGAAGGCCGGCATGTGCTGGGCGTGGTCGAGCTGAGCGACGTGGTCAAGCAAGGCATCAAGGAGAAGTTCGCGCAGCTGCGTGCGATGGGTATCAAGACGGTGATGATCACCGGCGACAACCCGCTCACCGCCGCCGCGATTGCCGCCGAAGCCGGCGTGGACGATTACATCGCCCAGGCGCGGCCGGAAGACAAGCTGGCCCGCATCCGCGCCGAGCAGGCCGGCGGGCGGCTGGTGGCGATGGTGGGCGACGGCACCAACGATGCGCCGGCGCTGGCCCAGGCCGATGTGGGCCTGGCAATGAACTCCGGCACGCAGGCGGCCAAGGAGGCCGGCAACATGGTGGACCTGGATTCGGATCCGGCCAAGCTGCTGGCGGTGGTCGAAGTGGGCAAGCAGCAGCTGATCACGCGCGGTGCGCTGACCACGTTCTCGCTGGCCAACGACGTGTCCAAGTATTTCGCGATCCTGCCGGCGTTGTTTGCCGCGGCAATTCCGTCGATGGCCGCGCTCAACGTGATGCAGCTGTCCAACCCGCGGCATGCGGTGCTGGCGGCGTTGATCTTCAATGCGTTGATCATCCCGGCATTGATCCCGCTGGCCTTGCGCGGCGTGCGCTTTCGTCCGTCCAGCGCCACGGCCCTGCTGCGCCGGAACATGCTGATGTACGGCGTGGGCGGCGTGTTGCTGCCGTTTGCCGCCATCAAGTTGATCGACCTGGCGCTTGTCGCCACCCTGGGGAACTGAGTCATGACGATTTCTTCGAAAACCGGTACACCCGCTGCGCTGCCGTTGCGCGACGACGGCGCCCTGCGCGGGGCGGTGATGCTGGCGCTGTTCATCCTGCTGGGCCTGGGCCTGAGCTATTCGCTGGTCGCCACCGGCATCACTGGCGCGCTGTTCCCGGTGCAGGCGCATGGCTCGCTGCTGCGCGATGACGCGCGGGTGGTCGGCTCGGCCCTGGTGGCCCAGCCGTTTGCCGACGCGCGCTATTTCCAGCCACGCCCCTCGGCCGCCAAGTACGACCCGACCGCGGCGGCCGGCAGCAACCAGGCGCGTTCCAATCCAGACCTGCAGACCCGCATCGCCGCCACGCGCGCCGAGGTGGCGGCACGCGACGGCATCGCGCCGGAGGCAGTTCCCGGCGAATTGCTGACCCAGTCCGGCAGTGGCCTGGACCCGCACCTGAGTCCGGTCGCGGTGCAGGTGCAACTGCGCCGCGTCGCCACCGCGCGCGGCTGGCCGGAGCAACGGGTCGCCGCGCTGGTCCAGGCCGCCACCGAATCGCCACAGTTCGGCCTGCTCGGGCAGCCGCGGGTGAATGTGCTGGCGCTGAACCTGGCGCTGGATCGCGCCGGGAATGGGGAGTCGGGAATCGGGAATGGGTCAAAGCCACAACGCTAGATCTGTCAGCTCGCGGTAGGCTCCACACATCCCCAATCCCGACTCCCCAATCCCGGCCTCCATGATCGACGCCCGCACCCAACAAGCCGACGCGCTGATCGGCGAACTGCAGCGCGAACATGGCGGGCGCCTGACGGTTTTTCTGGGCGCCGCGCCGGGCGTGGGCAAGACCTACGCCATGTTGTCGCGCGCGCGCGAGCGCCTGCGCCAGGGCATGGACGTGGTGGCCGGAGTGGTGGAAACGCACGGCCGCAGCGAGACCGCCGCACTGCTGGATGGCCTGCCGTTGCTGGCGCGTACCCGCATCAGCTACCAGGGCCGGCAGCTGGAAGAGCTCGACCTGGATGCCTTGCTCGCGCGCAGGCCGAAGCTGGCCCTGATCGACGAGCTGGCGCATCGCAATGTACCGGGCAGCCGGCACGAGCGGCGCTGGCAGGACATCGTGGAACTGCTCGATGCCGGCATCGATGTCTACACCACGGTCAACATCCAGCATCTGGAAAGCCTCAACGACATCGTGCTGCGCATCACCGGGGTGCGCGTGTCCGAGACCGTGCCCGATGCGGTGTTCGATCGCCTGCGCGACATCGTGCTGGTGGATCTGCCGCCACGCGAACTGATCGAACGCCTGCAGCAGGGCAAGGTGTATCTGCCCGAACAGGCCACCCAGGCCCTGCAGGCGTTCTTCTCGCCCTCCAACCTCACCGCCCTGCGCGAGCTGGCGATGCAGACCGCGGCCGACCGCGTCGACAGCGATCTGCGCGACACCCAGGCCGCGCGCGGCCTGCCCGGCACCGCCGCCTTGCGTCGCCGCGTGGTGGTGGCCATCGATGGGCGTGGCGGCTCGGATTATCTGGTGCGGGTGGCGCGGCGGCTGTCCGAGCGGCGCGATGCGCCGTGGACGGTGGTCACCGTGCAGACACGCACCGTGGCCGATGCCGCCTGGCAGCTGGAGATCGACCGCGCGTTCGCACTGACACGTCGGTTGGGTGGCGATACCGCGCTGCTGCATGGCGCCAACGTCGCGCAGGCATTGCTGGATTTCGCTGCGCAAAACGGCGTGTCCACGCTGGTGCTGGGGCGTACGCGCGAACGCCCGCTGGCGCGCATGTTCAACCGCACGCTGACCCAGCAACTGCTGCAGCGTGGCGCGCATTACGAACTGGTCATCGTCAGCTCCGCCGATGCACGTGCACGCGCGCGCCAGCGTTGGCGCAATCCGCGCCAGTGGCTGCAGCGTTACGACCTGGCGTTTGCGGCGATCGCCGCCGCTGCAGCGGTCGCGGTGGCGTGGGTGATCCAGCGCTGGACCGACATCGACGACCTGTCGATGGTGTTCATCGTCGCGGTGGTGCTGGTGGCCTCGCGCACGCGCATGGCCGCGGCGGTGATCGCCGCGCTGCTGAGTTTTGTCGCCTACAACTTCTTCTTCATCGAACCGCGCTTCACCCTGCACATCAGCGCGCGCCAGGGCGTGGTGACGGTATGCCTGTTCCTGATCGCCGCGCTGGTCGCCGGCCGCCTGGCCTCGCGCCTGCGCAGCCAGGTGCTGGCCCTGCGCGCCGCCAACGCGCATGCCAATGCACTGCAGGCGCTGGCCCGCGAGCTCAGCACCGCCGCCGACCTGGGGCAGGTGCTGGAAGCCGGCCGCCGTGCGCTGGCCACTGCACTGGATGCCGAGGCCTGGTTGCGGCTGGAGCAACGCGAAAGCGATGCGCCGGCCAGCTTCGGCGCACTCGATCGCAGCGCGGCGGAGTGGACCCAGCGCCACGGGCAGCCGGCCGGCCACTTCACCGATACGCTGGCCGGCGCGCAGTGGTGGTGCCTGCCGGTGCGGCACGAACGTGGCAGCCTGGGCGTGGCCGCGTTGCGCTTTCGTCAGAGCGTGCAGCGGCCCGGCCTGGAGCAACGTCGGCTGGCCGAAGCGATGGTGGAGGACATCGGCCAGGCAGCGCTGCGCACGCGCCTGGTCGCCGATCTGGAGGGCGCGCGCGTCAGTGGCGAAACCGAGCGCCTGCGCTCGGCATTGCTGTCCTCGGTCTCGCACGATCTGCGCTCGCCGCTGGCCTCGATGATCGGCTCGGCCAGCAGCCTGGCCAGCTACGGCGATGCAATGGACGCGCAGGACCGCCACAGCCTGCTGGACACCATCCAGCTGGAAGGCGAGCGGCTGGATCGCTACATCCAGAACCTGCTCGACATGACCCGGCTCGGCCATACCGGGCTGACCTTGAAGCGCGACTGGATCGGCGTGGACGAGTTGATCGGCTCGGCCACGCGGCGGCTGCAGCGCTACCAGCCGGCGGTGCGCCTGCACCTGGAGCTGGCTACCGACCTGCCGGCGATCTGGGTGCACCCGGCGCTGGTGGAGCAGGCCATCTTCAACGTGCTGGAGAACGCGGCGAAATTTTCGCCAGCCGGCGTGGCCGTCACCGTACAGGCGCGGCTGCAGGCCGGCGCCCTGCAGATCGATATCGGCGACCAGGGCCCCGGCATTCCCGAGGACGAGCGCGCGCGCATCTTCGACATGTTCTACAGCGTGGAGCGTGGCGACCGCGGCCGCCATGGCACCGGGCTGGGCCTGACCATCTGCCAGGGCATGATCGGCGCGCATGGCGGCAGCGTGGAGGCGCTGGCCGGCGCCGATGGTCACGGCACCACGATCCGCATTACGCTGCCGTTGCTCGTTCCCGCCGCGCCACCTCGCCCCGATGCCGACTGACCCCACTGCCATCCCGCCTGCCCGCGTGCTGATCGTCGACGACGAGCCGCAGATCCGCCGGTTTCTCGACATCAGCCTGCGCGCACAGGGGTATCGCGTGCTGCAGGCCGGCACCGCCGAGGAAGGCCTGGCCATGCTGGCCGGGCAGGGCGCCGAACTGGTGGTGCTGGACATCGGCCTGCCCGATCGCGACGGCCACGAGGTGCTGCGCGAGATCCGCCAGTGGTCCAGCGTGCCGGTGATCATGCTCACCGTGCGCGCCGGCGAAACCGAAAAGGTCGCCGCGCTCGATGCCGGCGCCAACGACTACGTCACCAAGCCGTTCGGCGTGCAGGAACTGATGGCGCGCATCCGCGCGCTGCTGCGCCAGGCCGGCGCCGGCAGCACGGTGGAGGAGAGCGTGTTCGACGACGGCCGCCTGCACATCCACCTGGGCCTGCGCGAGGTCACCCTCGATGGCGAGGCGGTGCCCTTGAGTCGCAAGGAATACGCCCTGCTCGCGCTGCTGTTCAAGCACGCCGGCCGCGTGGTCACCCAGCCGCAGCTGCTGCGCGAGGTGTGGGGCCCCACCCATGAAGACGACACCCATTACCTGCGCATCCTGGTCGGCAAGCTGCGCCAGAAACTGCACGACGATGCCGCCGCCCCGCATTACATCGTCACCGAACCGGGCGTGGGGCTGCGCTTCATCGGGGTGACGCGCTGAGGCGGCAGCGTCACTCGAGCGGTGGCAGCACCTTGCCCGGATTCAGGATCCCGTCCGGATCCAGCGCGGCCTTGATCGCGCGCATCGCCGCCAGCGTCGGTGCGCTGAAGGCCTGGGCCATGAAGTCGCGCTTGGCCACGCCGATGCCGTGCTCGCCGGAGAGCGTGCCTTCCAGCGCCAGCACCAGCGCAAACAGGCGCGGCAATGCGGCATGGGCGCGTGCGTCTTCGTCGGCATTGGCCGGGTCGTACATGATGTTGACGTGCAGGTTGCCATTGCCGGCATGGCCGAAAGCCACAATCGGCAGCGCGAATTCCGCAGCCAATGCCTCCACGCCGGCCACCAAGTCGGGGATGCGCGACACCGGCACCACCACGTCTTCGTTGATCTTGCCGGGCTTGATCGTGCGCAGCGCCGGCGACAGTGCGCGGCGTGCCGCCCACAGCTTGTCGCGCGCGCTGCCATCGGCGGCCACGTCCAGGCTCACCACGCCCTCGCCCTCGGCTGCAGCGTGCAAGGCCTGCAGTGCGTAGGGCAGGGTGTCGTGATCGCCATCGGCTTCGATCAGCAGCATCGCGCCGGCCTCGGGGACATCGCTGCCGTTGCGGCGCAATAGCGCAATCGCACTGGCATCCATGAATTCCAGCATTGTCGGCGTGGTCGGTTGCGCCATGATGCGCGACACCGCTGCCGCGGCGCTGGCCGCGTCGCGATACAGCGCGCGCAAACCGGCTTGTGCGATCGCACGTGGTGTCAGCTTCAAGGTCGCCTCGACGATGATCGCCAGGGTGCCTTCGCTGCCGACCAGCAGATGCGTCAGGTCGTAACCGGTGGAATTCTTCGTGTATGCACCGCCGCAGCGGATCACCTCGCCGGTGCCGGTCACAGCGACCAGGCCGAGCACGTTGTCGCGGGTGGCGCCGTATTTCACCGCGCGCGGGCCGCCGGCATTGGTGGCCAGGTTGCCGCCGACGCTGCAGATGTCCGCGCTGGACGGATCCGGTGGCCAGAACAGGCCGTGCGGCTGCAGGGCCTGCTGCAGTTCGCCGTTGAGCAGGCCCGGTTGCACCACGGCGCAGCGGTCTTCCGGGCGCAAGGCCACGATGCGATTCATGCGCGCCATCGACACCACCACGCCGCCGGAAAACGGCACTGCCGCACCGGTGGTGCCGGTGCCCGCGCCACGCGCCACGATCGGCACGCCATGGGCGCGACAGGCCTGCACGATCGCCACCACCTCCTCGGTATCGCGCGGCAGGGCGACGGCGGCGGGCAAGGCCCAGCGGCGCGAATCGTCTTCGCCATGGCGGCGCCGCGCGTCGGCGCCGGTCAGCCAGCCATCGGGGCCAAGCCGCGCGGCCAGCAAGTCGGCCAGGGCAGTGGGAAGCACATCGGTCATGACAGGTGATCCTGTGGTGCCGCGCGCTGGATACATCTCCATCCCAGCGCGGCGGCGGTGAGCGGCAGCCAGACCCAGCGCAGCTCGGAGAGCAGCGTGGCCAGGCCGCGCGCATTGAAGAAACCATTGACGAAGGGCGACACGCGGATCGGCCGCCACGGTGCGAACCAGCGTGCCTCGCTCCATGGCCAGGCCAGCGCAACACCCAATCCGCCGGAGGTCATCGCATCCAGCAGCGGATGCGATGCGGCGCAGACGCACAAGAACGTTGCTGCCTGCAGCGCGTCCGCACGCAACAGGCGATGCGCAACACCCCCCAGCAGCGCGATCAGCCCGGCGTACAGCAACGAGTGGCTGGCGCCGCGATGGCCGAACGCATCGGCGTACGGAACATGCAACGCGAACGCCAGCACATCGGCGTCCGGCAACATCGCCGCGACGATGCCGGCAGCGAGCAGGCGTGGCGACAGGCGGCCGCGTTCACTGGCGCACCAGAGCGCCAGCGGCACGGCGGCGTGGGTGATGATGGTGGGCATCGCGCGTGGGTCGTTGTCAGCAGTCGTCGGCGCGGAAGGCGTCGCGGATCCAGTTCAGCACCGGCGGCTCGCCGCTGGCTTCCACCACGTCGAAGCGGCACGGCAGTGTCGCCAGTGCCGGGTGATAGGCAAGGAACAATTGCGCGGCCAGCACCAGCTTGCGGCGCTTGCGCGCATCCACCGATGCCGCGCCACCGCCGAAGCGGTTGTCGCGGCGATAACGCACCTCCACGAACACCAGCGCCTGTCCGTCGCGCATCACCAGATCCAGTTCGCCGCCGCGGTAGCTGGCATTGCCCACCACCAGCCGCAGCCCGGCTTGCTCCAGCAGTGCGCGGGCGGCCGCTTCCACCGCCGCACCACGTTGCTGACGCGCTGCCGGCATGGCGTCAGCGGCCGTCGGCGATCGGCACCGGGCGGCCACCGTTGAAGGTGGACCAGGCCGGGGTGCGCAGCACGTTGCCGAAGCCGTCCAGATGCAGGGTGCCGGTGGCGCCGCGCAGGCCGCCATCGGTGCCGGTGGCGAGCTTTTCCAGATACGCGCTGATCTTCCAGGCGTCGTAGCCGAAGGCGAACAGGCGCGCCCCCGGTCCGCGCGCGCTGGGCAACGTGCTGGCGACCTGGGTGGAAGCCGGCAGCCCGGACACGCCCAGCGCGGTCCAGGTCTCGCTCGGGTAGACGATGCCGTCCAGGGCCAGGTCGTCTTCGACCTTGCCGGTGCCGGCCACCAGCTGCGAGGTGCCCACGCGCGACTTGCCGGCGAACCCGCTCAAGGCCAGTTGCGGCGCCAGCGCGCGCGCGGTGTTGCCACGCACCGCCAGGAACACCGCATCGGCGGTGCCATAGTTGCGCAGCTGCGCACCGATGTCGCCCGGCACCTCGGCCACGCTGATGCTGCCGGCGATGGTGCCGCCGCGTTCGCTGAAGCGGTCGCGGAAGGCCTTGATGGTGCGCTTGCCGTTGTCGTCGCTGGTGCCGACGATCAGCACATTGCGGCGCTCGCGCGAGAGCAGGTATTCGGCGGCCATGATGCCGTCGTCTTCCGGCGCCAGCGAGAAGCCGGCGCTGCCGCTGGGCGGTGCCTTGTTGTCGGTGGGGCGGTTGAGCGCCAGCACCGGCACCGCCAGCTGGCCGCGTGCGAACACGGCGCTGACTTCGTCGCGCCCCAGCGGGCCGACCACGTAATCCACCCCGGCGCTCACTGCCTTGTCGTAGGCGGCATTGGCGCCGGCGGCAGTGCCGGCGGTGTCGAAGAAGCGCAGTTCCGGGCGGCGGCGGGTTTCGGCGTAGTAGCCGGCCAGCAGACCGTCGCGCACCGGCGCCGAGGCGGTGGCCAGGTTGCCGCTGAGCGGCAGCAACACGCCCAGCTTGATCGGCGGGCGATAGCCATCGCGTTCGGCCGGCGGGCGCTTGCTGGTGTCAAAGCCCCATTGCGCGTCGCGGTCGAACGCGCGCGGCAGCGCCAGGCCGCGGCTGATCAGGGCGCGGCCGGCGAAGTTGTACAGCGGATCGCCCGCCGGTAGCGCCGCGGTGCGGCCCTTCAGCGTGGCGTCGTCGAGTGCGGCCAGCAGGCGCACGATCGCGCGCTGGTTCTCGCTGCGCGGGGTGCCGGTCAGGCTGGCATCGGCGCGTGCGCGGTCGGCGGCAGCGCCGAACAGGTCGCCGGTGCCTTCCAGTGCGGCGGCGCGTGCCAGCAGCCAGCGGGTCTGCAGCGGCTGGGGCAGGCCTTGCGGGCTGTCGCCCAGGGCCTGCAGCGCCTGCGCGGCCTGCTTGTCGATCACCGCCAGCTCGCCGGTCAGCAGCGCGAAGCGGGCGCGGTCTTCGCCGCCGAGATGCCGCGCGGTGACCTGCGCCAGCAGCGTGCGCGCACGTGCGTCATCGCCGGCGTCGTGCCAGCCGAACGCGGACGCGGCCAGCAGGCGGCTGCGCTGCGCACCGCTGGCGCCGACGGCCTCGGCTTCCAGCTGCTGCGCCGCCTCGCGCGGCTTGCCCTGGTCCAGCAACGCCAGCGCCGCGCTCTGGGTCGGCGAGGCGGTCTGGGTGACGCTGCTGGTGGCGCAACCGGCGGCCAGCATCACCATCAGTGACAGGGCGGAGATCCTTGCAACACGCTTGTTCATTTCAGATCCATTGGACGGGGCCCGCCGGGGCGGACCGTTAAAAACGCTACGATTCTACCCTTTGCCCTACGGAATACCGTCGATGACCTCCCCTGGAACCCTGCACGTGGTCGCCACGCCGATCGGCAACCTGGCCGACCTGTCGCCGCGTGCGCAGGAGGTGCTGCGTGGCGTGGCCGCGATCTGCGCCGAAGACACCCGCCACACCCGCCAGCTGCTCGGCCACTTCGGCATCGACCGCCCGCTGCTGGCCCTGCACGACCACAACGAAGACGCCATGTCCGAGCGCATCGTCGCGCGCCTGCGCGAGGGCGAGTCGCTGGCCATCGTCAGCGATGCCGGCACCCCGCTGGTCAGCGACCCCGGCTTCAAGCTGGTGCGCGCCGCCCGCGCGGCCGGGATCCGGGTCAGCCCGGTTCCCGGCGCCTGCGCGGCGATCGCTGCGCTCAGCGTGGCCGGCCTGCCCAGCGACCGCTTCGGCTTTGAGGGCTTTTTGCCGGCCAAGAGCGCCGCGCGTCGCGAGCGCCTGGCGCACCTGGCCGGCGAAACCCGCACCCTGGTGTTCTACGAGTCCTCGCACCGCATCGTCGAATCGCTGGCCGACCTGCGCCTGGCCTTCGGCGACGAGCGCCCGGCGGTGATCGCCCGCGAGCTGACCAAGCTGTTCGAAACCGTGCTCGACGGCACCCTGGCGCAGTTGCAGGCCAAGGTCGAAGCCGACGACAACCAGCGCAAGGGCGAGTTCGTGGTGATGGTGCAGGGCGCCGCCGACGCCGCCGAAGGCCTGCTGGCCGAAGGCCGCCGCGTCTACGCCAAGCTTGCCGAGCACCTGCCGCCGTCCACGGCCGCCAAGCTGGCCGCCGAACTGACCGGTGCGCCGCGCAAGGCCTTGTATGGCGGCTAGCTGTGCTGTTGCAGGAGCGGGTTTACGTGCATTGGGATTTTTCTCGGTAAGGCCTTTCGCGCCCGGGTGCGCTCCTACGGGCAATTGCGGGCCTACCGGCGCTGGCGGGGGGAAGTCGCGGCGCCGTTGTGCACGGTGGCGATAGCGTATAGTGCGCCCCGGCGGAGTCGGCCAGACAGTCGCGTCACTCGCAAGAGTGCCGAGGAAAGTCCGGGCTCCATAGGGCAAGGTGCCAGGTAACGCCTGGGCGGCGCGAGCCGACGGAAAGTGCAACAGAAAGATACCGCCTACGTCCCTCGTCACCCCTCTGCCGCCACTGACGCGTGTCGGCGATGCGCAGCATCGCCAAGTGCGTTTAGAGGCTGCAGAGGGGTGGCGAGGGGCCGGTAAGGGTGAAATGGTGCGGTAAGAGCGCACCGCGAGTCCGGTAACGGACCGGCACGGCAAACCCCACCTGGAGCAAGACCAAATAGGGATCCATTGGCGTGGCCCGCGCTGGATCCGGGTAGGTTGCTTGAGCGCTGCGGTGACGTAGCGCCTAGACGAATGACTGTCCACGACAGAACCCGGCTTACCGGCCGGCTCCGCCACCTTCGTTCGGGCGTTCGCCCTTCTCGAAGGTGCCCACGCTTTGTACCGCCGTTGGCGGTACAAAACGCGGGTCCCGCTCCGGGCATGCCACACCCCTGCGGCTGTCGCCGCGCCCCCTTGACTCAAGGGGGCTTGCACTCGGGTGCACTGCTGGAGCGTCGGGTCGTCCGCCATCGATGGAACTGCTGTCGATGGAATTGCTTGGTAATGACTGCTGCTTTGTTCTCCCGGCTTACGGAGGGGGGGCGGGCGGGTCCAGACCTTTTTGCCTTCCACCGCTTGCGGGGGAAGGTGCCCGAAGGGCGGATGGGGGCAGCGCGGGAATGCGTGGCGGATCCCACCCTCATCCGGCGCTGCGCGCCACCTTCTCCCGCGAGCGGGAGAAGGAGAGCGATGCGGTCTGCTTCCTCCCGGCTTGCGGGAAGGGAAAGAGCGGTCCCGGAGATATCTGTCCTCCACCGCCTGCGGGGGAAGGTGCCCGAAGGGCGGGTGGGGGCGCCGTGGGGACGGGGTGCCCATTCCCTCATCCGGCGCTGCGCGCCACCTTCTCCCGCAGGCGGGGAGAAGGGGGGCTGGGCGATCTGCATTTGCCTGCCTACGGGGGCGATGCGTGGGCCAGGCCCTTTGTTTCTCGCCTCATCGTCCCGCCACGCAGTGCCGGTGTCTCTAAATCTCCAGCCGCGTCTCGCCCTGGAAGATGCCGTTCGGGCCGAAGCGCCGTTCGTGGATGAAGCCGTTGCCGTGGTGGTCCACCGCGACGATGGTGCTGGCGCGGGTGCCGTAGCTGGCGCCGCTGATGAAGGCGGCCGACAGCAGGCGTTCGGTGGGCAGGTCCACGCCGGTGTGGGGCAGGGCGTGGTCCGGCGCGATGGCGGGGTTGCCCAGGGCGGTCCACAGCGGTTGCAGGTCGTCGCTGCCTGCGGCGCACCAGTCGTGCAAGGCCGCGGTCAACGTAGCGGTCTTGGGCCAGTGCGCGTCCAGCGGGCCGTTGGACATGCCGTGGATGCCAGGCGCCAGCGTGCGTGCCAGGGGCGGGTGGTTACTGAGGTGTTCGCAGCGCTCGGCGTCGCACACCACCAGATTGAACGGCGGGAACTCGTGCGCGGCGGCCGCCAGGTCGCCTGCGTAGACGGCCGCGCCCAGGCTGCCGGCCAGGTAATCGGCAATCAGGTGACCGCGCGAGCGGCCGGACGCGCTGGCGAGCGGGTCACGCACGTTGGTCACCACCGCGGCGCGGCCGTCACTGCCCAGGCCCACCCAGCTGCCGCCCGAGCGCAGGTCGCGGCCCGCCAGCACCCCGTCGGCGGGTGCTGGCCAGCGCGCCAGCGCAGCGGTCGGGCGCTCGTGGAATTCATCGCGGTTGCCCACCAGCAGCAGGCGCCAGCGCGGGTGGGTTTTCCAGGCAAGAGCGACCAGGCACATGCCGCCGATTGTCGCCTGTTTGCGCATTGACCATGTGCAGCTGGCGCAGTGTGAAGTGAGACTGCGGTCGGGTTTACATGGCCTTCACGCCCCTGAATTTTTGTTCAATCTCAAAATCTGAGATGAAACAGCAACTTGTGGATAACCTTTGAACAAGTCTCTAAAGAGTGCCGCAACTCATTGATGCGACTGGCGATTTGTGGCCCTCAAAGTTGTTGACAACCTTTGACGCGCTGCTAAGGTGGGCAACGGAGGGAAAACCAGGTGTTTTGTGGTTTTTCGTGGTTCAATGATCCCCAGCGGGTATTCGAGGTTGTATTCGGTGTTTCAGGGCGAGACTGCCATCACGGTGGACGACAAGGGGCGTATGGCGGTGCCAACCGCGTACCGCGACCTGGTCACGCGCGTGAGCGGCAATCGCCTGGTGCTCACCTACAACCCGTTCGAAGCCGGCTGCCTGTGGCTGTATGCGGAAAAGGAGTGGGAGCGGGTGCGTGACGATGTGATGTCCAAGCCCAACACCCAGCGCGTGGTCCGCACGCTGCAGCAGAAACTGGTGGGTTCTTCCGCAGTGCTGGAGCTGGACGCCAATGGCCGTCTGAGCATCCCGGCCAGCCACCGCAACGCGGTCGGCATCGAGAAGAAGGCCGTGCTGCTGGGCATGGGCGACAAATTCGAACTCTGGAGCGAGCAGGCACATCGCGCACTGATCCAGCAGACATTGTCTGACGGGGATCTGGGCGATGAATTGCTCGATCTCAGGTTGTGAGCCGGGGTGCCCGGATGCGCGGTGAAGCGCAGCCCGGTCACCCGGTGTCGCAGCCGCCGGCGGCCCACGTGCCGGTGCTGTACACGCAGGTTCTGGACGGCCTGCAGGTGATCGAAAACGGAACTTATCTCGATGGCACGTTCGGACGTGGCGGACACGCCCGTGGCGTGCTGCAACACCTTGGCCCGGGAGGTCGACTGCTGGTGATGGACAAGGACCCCGACGCGATCGCCGTGGCCGAACAGTCGTTCGGTGGCGATGCGCGCGTGTCCATCCATCGCGGTAGCTTTGCCGGCCTCGGCCAGGTGGTCGCTGCGGCAACCGTCGACGGCATCCTGCTGGATCTGGGCGTGTCCTCGCCGCAGCTGGATGTGGCCGGGCGCGGTTTCAGTTTTGGCAAGGACGGCCCGTTGGACATGCGCATGGACCCGGATGCCGGCCAGAGCGCGGCCGAGTGGCTGACGCAGGCCAGCGAGCGCGACATCGCCGACGTGCTGTGGACCTATGGCGAAGAGCGCCAGAGCCGCCGCATCGCGCGCGCCGTCGTGGCGCGCCGCGCCGAACAGCCGCTGCTGCGCACCGCGCAGCTGGCCGAGCTGATCGCCTCGGTGATGCCGCGCGGCGACAGCAAGACCCATCCGGCCACGCGCAGCTTTCAGGCGATCCGCATCTATATCAACCGCGAGCTGGACGACCTGGAAGCCGGCCTGGATGCCGCCCTGGGCGCGCTCAAGCCCGGCGGCCGCCTGGCGGTGATCAGCTTCCACTCGCTGGAAGACCGCATCGTCAAGCAGTTCATGGCCCGCTACGCCAAGGCGCCGCCGAGCAACCGCCGCCTGCCCGAAGCCCAGCCTTTCGTGCCGACGCTGCAGCTGATCAGCGGCGCCATCAAGGCCGACGACGCCGAACTGAGCGTGAACCCGCGCGCCCGTAGCGCGGTGTTGCGGGTGGCCGAGAAGCTGGGAATGGGGAATGGGGAATCGGGAATGGGCAAAGGCGACAGTGCTGCTGCTTCACGAATCCCGAATCCCGAATCCCGATTCCCGGCTCCTCAAGGAGACGCCGCATGAGCCGCCTGCTGCTCATCGTGCTGCTGGCCTGCAGCATCGCCTCGGCGATCGGTGTGGTGTACATGCGTCACATGCATCGCAAGCTGTTCGTGCAGTTGTCCAAGCTCGAACACACGCGCGATGAATTGAATATCGAATTCGGCCGGCTGCAGCTGGAGCAGGCCACCTGGGCGGAAAGCAACCGCGTGGATCAGGTCGCGCGTGCGCGCATCGGGATGAAGTTCCCGGAAACCAACGACATCGTGGTCGTGCGCCCATGACACATCTGCACAACAGCCGTATTGCACGGCGAAGCCGCCCGCAGGGTGGCGCACTGGGTGGCGCACACGGAGGTGCGCCATGAAGGCCGGCCGCAACCGCGCGCGCAGCAACTTCAACCTGCGTGGCCGCCTGACGCTGGTCGGCATCGCGCTGGGCCTGTGCTCGGTGACGCTGATCGGCCGCGCGGCGTTCGTGCAGCTGGTCAACCGTGACTTCTACCAGCGCCAGGGCGAAGCGCGCTACCTGCGCGAGCTGCCGATCGCCACCTCGCGCGGCATGATCACCGACCGCAACGGCGAGCCGCTGGCGGTGTCCACGCCGGTGGAATCGATCTGGGTCAATCCGCAGGAGCTGTTGCGCAATCCGGACCGCATTCCCGAGCTGGCCAAGGCGCTCGGCCAGCCGCTGGACGAATTGAACGCCAAGCTGGCGCAGAAGGCCGGCAAGGAATTCATGTACCTGCAGCGCCGGATCAACCCGGACAAGGCGCATGCGATTGTCGATCTGAAGATTCCCGGCGTGTTCTCGCAGCGCGAGTTCCGGCGCTTCTATCCGCAAGGCGAGGCGATGGCCCACGTGCTGGGCTTCACCAATATCGACGACCGCGGCCAGGAAGGCCTGGAGCTGGCCTTCGACGAATGGCTGCGCGGCAAGCCGGGCTCCAAGAAGGTGGTGCGCGATGCGCGCGGCGCGATCGTGGAGAGCGTGGATCTGGTGCGTCCGGCGCAGCCGGGCAAGGACCTGACGCTGAGCATCGATCGCCGCATCCAGTTCCTGGCCTACAAGGAGCTGCGCAACGCGCTGGTCGAAAACAACGCTGCCGGCGGCTCGATGGTGGTGATGGATGTGGCCACCGGCGAAGTGCTGGCGATGGTCAACCTGCCGACCTACAACCCCAACGCGGTCACCGGCATCAACCCCTCGGCGCGCCGCAACCGTGCGGTCACCGATCTGGTCGAGCCGGGCTCGACGATGAAGCCGCTGACCGTGGCCACCGCGCTGACCGCCGGCGTGGTGACCAAGGACACCGTCATCGACACCAACCCCGGCTACATGTCGGTGGGGCGCTTCACCATCCGCGATGTGCCGCGCAACAACGGCGTGCTCAACGTCACCGGCGTGATCACGCGCAGCTCCAACATCGGCGCGGCCAAGATCGCGGCCAAGGTGCCGGACCAGACCTTCTATCAGTCGATCCGCAACTTCGGTTACGGCGCTGCGCCGCATAGCGGGTTTCCCGGCGAATCGGCCGGTGTGGTGCTGCAGCCGGCGCGCTGGAGCGGCCCGTCCAAGACCACGATGTCGTACGGCTACGGCCTGTCGGTGACGCCGCTGCAGATCGCGCAGGCGTACGCCACGCTGGGCAATGGCGGCAAGCTGACCCCGCCGACCTTCGTGCGCGGCCAGCACAACGAGACCCGCCAGGTGGTCACCCCCGAAGTGGCGCGCCAGGTCATCGACATGATGGAAACCGTGGTCACCCAGGGTGGCGCCAAGGGCGCGGCGATCCTGGGCTACCACGTGGCCGGCAAGACCGGTACCGCGCGCAAGAACGGCGCCAACGGATACGAGCGCGGGCATTACAACTCGCTGTTCGCCGGCCTGGTGCCGGCCACGCGTCCGCGCTTTGCCACCGTCATCGTGATCAACGATCCGCAGGGCAAGGTGTATTACGGCGGCCTGGTGTCGGCACCGGTGTTCCATCGGGTGATGGAAGGCGCGCTGCGGCTGATGGACGTGCCGCCGGACGACATCCAGTCGTGGCTGGCCGCGCAGGCTGCCGGCAAGACCGGGCAGCCGGTGGTCAAGCCGCAGCCGGCCGACCTGGACCCGGCATTGGTGCCGGATCCGGTGGACGAAGTGTCCGCCGGCATCCCGACCGCGATCGCACCGCCGGCCGCGCCCACCACCGCCCAGCCCGCGCCGTTGCAGGAGAGCCGCCAGTGAGCCGCGCCATGCCGCTGTCGCAGCTGTTGCCTGACCTGACGCTTGCGCACGACGTGCAGGTGTCGGGCCTGGTGATGGACAGCCGCGCGGTGCGTGCAGGCGATGCCTTCGTGGCGATCGCCGGTTTCGGCGCGCACGGCCTGGGCTTTGTCGACCAGGCGCGCGCCAATGGCGCGGTGGCGGTGTTGTTCGAGCCGCCGGCGCCGGCCGATCTGCCGGTACCGGTCGATGCGATCGCCGTGCCCGGTCTGCGTGCGCGCCTGGGCGCGATGGCCGATCAGTTCCACGGCCAGCCTTCGCAGGCGATGCGCATGGTCGGCGTCACCGGCACCAACGGCAAGACCTCGACGGTGCAATTGCTGGCACAGGCCCTGACGCTGCTCGGCACGCCCGCCGGCACGCTCGGTACCCTGGGCGTGGGCCTGTACGGCAGCGCCGTGCCGACCGGGTTCACCACACCGCTGGTGCTGCAGACGCATGCCTTGCTGGCGCAACTGCGCGACGAGGGCGCGCAGGCCGTGGCGATGGAAGTCAGCTCGCATGCGCTGGACCAGGGCCGCGTGGATGCGGTGCATTTCGACGTGGCGGTGTTCACCAATCTCACCCGCGACCATCTCGATTACCACGGCGACATGGCGCAGTACGGCGCGGCCAAGGCCAGGCTGTTCGCGCGCGCCGGATTGAAGGCCGCCGTGGTCAACCTGGACGATGACTTCGGCCGCATGCTGCTGGCCTCGCTCGACCCCGCGCTGCGCGCGATCGGCGTGAGTTCGCGCGCGCAGGCCCAGGCAAGCGTGCGTGCACAGGCGCTGCAGCTGGATCACAACGGGATCAATTTCGCGCTGCATATCGACGGTCACGTGCATCCGGTGCACTCGCCGCTGCTGGGCCGTTTCAACGTGGACAACCTGCTGGCCGTGGCCGGCGCGTTGTCTGCGCTGGACATCGCGCCGGCACGGATCGCCGAGGTGCTCGGTCGGCTGCAGCCGATCCACGGGCGCATGAACCGCCTCGGTGGCGCGCATGGCGCACCGTTGGTGGTCGTCGACTACGCACACACGCCCGATGCGCTGCAACAGGCACTGGCCAGCCTGCGCGCGCATGCGCAGGACCGGTTGATCTGCGTGTTCGGTTGCGGTGGCGAGCGCGACACCGGCAAGCGCCCGCAGATGGCGGCCATTGCCGAGGTCAACGCCGACGTGGCGATCGTCACCGACGACAACCCGCGGGGCGAAGATGGCGATGTGATCGTGGCCGACATCCTGCGCGGCTTCGCGCGTCCGGATGCGGCGATCGTGCAGCGCGACCGCGCCGCGGCGATCCATCAGGCCATCAGCATGGCCGGTGCCTCCGACATCGTGCTGATCGCCGGCAAGGGCCACGAGCCATATCAGGAAGTGGCCGGTGTGCGGCATGCCTTCGACGACGCCATCGTGGCGGCGCAGGCCTTGTTGCCGCGGACCGGGCTGGGAGTGCGCGCATGAAGCTCACTCCATTGTCGTTGATCGCCCACTGGGCCGGTGGCGAGCTGCATGGCGAGGACGCCATGATCGACACCGTCGGCAACGACACCCGCACGCTGGCCAACGGCAGCCTGTATGTGGCACTGCGCGGCGAGCGTTTCGACGGCCACGACTTTGCCGCAGACGCGGTGGCACATGGCGCCAGCGGCCTGCTGGTCGAGCGCCTGCTGCCGGCGCTGAGCGTGCCGCAGGTGCTGGTGGGCAATACCGAATTGGCGTTGGCGCGTATCGCCGCCGGCATGCAGCGCGACCGCGCCACGCGGGTGATCGCCTTGACCGGCTCCAACGGCAAGACCAGCGTCAAGGCCCTGCTGCTGGCCATCCTGAGCGAGGCCGGGCGTGTCGACGGCACCACCGTGTACGCCACGCCGGGCAACCGCAACAACGAAATCGGCCTGCCGCTGGCGGTGATCGCCGCCCCGGACGATGCGGATCTGGCGATCTACGAAATGGGCGCCGGCAAGCCGGGCGATATCGCCTATCTCACCGAGATCGCGCAGCCGCACGTGGCCCTG
Source organism: Xanthomonas euroxanthea (assembly GCF_903989455.1). Lineage (NCBI taxonomy): Bacteria > Pseudomonadati > Pseudomonadota > Gammaproteobacteria > Lysobacterales > Lysobacteraceae > Xanthomonas > Xanthomonas euroxanthea. The sequence goes on from NZ_LR861803.1 coordinate 947,749, forward strand.
GTCAACAACATCGCACCCGCGCATCTGGAACGCCTGGGCAGCCTGCTCGTCGTCGCCCGCACCAAGGGCGCCATCTATGCCGCGTTGCCGGCCGATGGCGTGGCGGTGATCAATGCCGACGATGCCTTCGGTGCCTGGTTCGAGCAGCAACTGCAGGCGCAGCCGGTGCAGCGCCGCCGCGTGTTGCGTTACGGCCTGCAGGCCAGTGCCGAGATCACCGCGCATGGCCTGCGGCTGCAGGCGGGCGGGGCACAGTTCACGCTGGTGACCCCGCAGGGCCAGGCGCAGATCGCGCTGCCGTTGCCGGGCCGCCACAACGTGCTCAACGCGCTGGCTGCGGCCGGCCTGGCGTTGGGTGCGGGCATCGCCCTGCCGGTCATCGCCGCCGGTCTGGCGCAGGCGCGCCCGGTGGCCGGTCGTCAGATCACCCACACCCTGCCCGGCGGCGCTGTGCTGATCGACGACAGCTACAACGCCAATCCCGGTTCGCTGGACGCGGCCATCGACACGCTGGCCGCGGCATCTGGCCAGGGCTGGCTGGTGCTCGGCGACATGCGTGAACTCGGCCCGGAAGGCGCAGCCTTGCATGCGGCCGCCGGCCGTCGCGCGCGCGCGGCCAAGCTGCAGCGCCTGTACGCGCTGGGCGAGCTCAGTGCCGCCGCCGCGCAGGCGTTCGGCGAGGGCGGCCGCGTGTTCGCCACCCATGCCGCATTGATCGCGGCCTTGCAGGCGGATCTGGCGCAGCTCGCCGTTTCGCCGACTCAAACGCAGGAATCTTCTTCGATGTACGAACACACCGGTGCGGCGGCGCAGACTGCCGCCACCACGGCGCACACCCCGCCCACGCTGCTGGTGAAAGGCTCCCGTGGCAGCGCCATGGACCGCATCGTCACCGCGCTGCTGGCCCCGGCGGAGGACGCATCCCATGCTGCTTGAGCTGGCGCGTTGGCTGCAGCAACTGGAGAGCCTGTTCGGGCTGTTCAACTATCTGACCTTCCGCGGCATCCTGGCGGCGCTGACCGCGCTGTTCCTGTCGTTGTGGATGGGCCCGGCGGTGATCCGCAAGCTGGCCCAGTTCAAGGGCGGTCAGCCGATCCGCCAGGACGGCCCGCAGACGCATTTCTCCAAGGCCGGCACGCCCACCATGGGAGGCTCGCTGATCCTGCTGACGGTGACCCTGTCGGTGCTGCTGTGGGGCGACCTGCGCAACCGCTACGTGTGGCTGGTGCTGGCGGTGATGATCTGTTTCGGCGCGATCGGCTGGTACGACGACTGGATCAAGATCGTGCGCCGCGATCCCAACGGCCTGAAGTCGCGCTGGAAGTATCTGCTGCAGTCGATCTTCGGCCTGGCAGCGGGGCTGTTCCTGTACTACACCGCCGACGTGCCGGCCGCGATCACCTTCTACATTCCGATGTTCAAGTCGATCGCGCTGCCGCTGGCCGGCGTGAGCTTTGTGGTGATCGCCTATTTCTGGATCGTCGGCTTCTCCAATGCGGTGAACCTCACCGACGGCCTGGACGGTCTGGCGATCATGCCGACCGTGCTGGTGGCCTGCGCGCTGGGCGTGTTCGCCTATGCCTCGGGCAATGTGGTGTTTGCCGAATACCTGAAAATCCCGCTGATTCCGGGGGCTGGCGAGCTGATCATCATCTGCTCGGCGATCGCCGGTGCAGGCCTGGGCTTTCTGTGGTTCAACACCTATCCGGCCATGGTGTTCATGGGCGACATCGGCGCGCTGTCGCTGGGCGCGGTGCTCGGCACCATCGCGGTGATCGTGCGCCAGGAACTGGTGCTGGTGATCATGGGCGGCGTGTTCGTGATCGAGACGCTGTCGGTGATGATCCAGGTCGCCAGCTTCAAGCTGACCGGCAAGCGCGTGTTCCGCATGGCGCCGATCCATCATCACTTCGAACTCAAGGGCTGGCCGGAGCCGCGCGTGATCGTGCGCTTCTGGATCATTTCGGTGGTGCTGGTACTGATCGGCCTTGCCACGTTGAAGGTGCGCTGATGAACGACATGTCCCGCCAGGCCACGCGACTGGACGCCATCGGCGGCCGCTACGACCCGTGGCTGCTCGGGGCTGCGGCCACGCTCGCCTCGCTGGGCGTGGTGATGGTGGCGTCCAGCTCGATCGAGCTGTCCGACAACCCGTTCTATTACCTGACCCGCCACCTGCTGTTCCTGGGCATCGGCGTGGGCCTGGCGTTCTGGGCGATGCGTACCGAGCTCAAGACCATCGAGCAGTACAACCAGGTGCTGCTGCTGGCCTGCTTCGGCCTGCTGATGGTGGTGTTCGTGCCCGGCCTGGGCAGCAGCGTCAACGGCGCCAAACGCTGGATCAACCTGGGCGTGTCGAAGTTCCAGACCGTCGAAGCGGTCAAGGTGCTCTACATCGTGTGGCTGTCCAGCTATCTGGTGCGCTTTCGCGACGAGGTCAACGCGACCTGGCCGGCGATGCTCAAGCCGCTGGGCGTGGCGATCGCCCTGGTCGGCCTGCTGCTGATGCAGCCTGACTTCGGCTCGTCCACGCTGCTGCTGGCGATCACCGCCGGCATGCTGGTGCTGGGCGGGGTGAACCTGCCGCGCATGTCGATGCCGATCGTGTTCGGCCTGCCGGTGTTCGCCTTCATCGCGATCCTGGAGCCGTACCGGTTGCGCCGCATCACCTCGTTCCTGGACCCGTGGGCCGACCAGCTCGGCTCCGGCTACCAGCTGTCCAACGCCTTGATGGCGGTGGGCCGCGGCCAGTGGACCGGCGTGGGCCTGGGCGCCTCGGTGCAGAAGCTCAACTACCTGCCCGAAGCGCATACCGACTTCATCTTCTCGGTCATTGCCGAAGAACTCGGCTTTGTCGGCGTGTGCGGGGTGATCGCGCTGTACGCGCTGCTGGTCGGCCGCGCGTTCTGGCTGGGCATGCGCTGCGTGGAAATGAAGCGTCACTTCTCCGGCTACATCGCCTTCGGCATCGGCTTGTGGATCAGCCTGCAGAGCTTCGTCTCGGTGGGCGTGAACCTGGGCATCCTGCCGACCAAGGGCCTGACCCTGCCGCTGATTTCCTCCGGCGGTTCGTCGGTGCTGATGACCTGCGTGGCGATGGGCCTGCTGCTGCGCGTGTCCTACGAGATGGATCGTGCCGAGCGCCTGCGCAGCAAATTGTCGCCGCAGGGCGCGGGCGCGCCGTCGGCCGAGCCGGCCGAACCGGTGGTCGAATCGGTCGCGCCAGCCTATGCGCCGGCGCACAAGCCGCAGCGTGACCCGGTTGCCGCCGCACCAGCCGCACCGGTCGCTGCCGCATCGGTGGCACCGGCGTCGGCCATCCTGCGCGGCACCAGCCGCATGCAGCCGCGTGTGGAACCGACCTTCGGGAGGATTGCATGAGTGCCCATGCGAATCCCTCGCAAGCGCCCGCACATTCAGGTGCGGGGAGTCGACCAGTGATGATTCTGGCTGGCGGCACCGGCGGGCACATCTTCCCCGGTCTGGCCGTGGCCAAGGTGCTGCGCGCGCGTGGCGTGCCGGTGACCTGGCTGGGCGCCGATGGCGCGATGGAAACCCGGCTGGTGCCGCAGCACGCCATTCCACTGGACACGCTGGCCATCAGCGGCCTGCGCGGCAAGGGGCTGGTGAAGTTGCTCGGTGCACCGGTGCGGGTGATGCGCGCGGTGCGCGCCGCCGGTTTCGTGCTGCGCAAGCGCCAGCCGCGTGCGGTGATCAGTTTCGGCGGCTTCGCGGCCGGCCCGGGTGGCCTGGCAGCGCGGCTGCTCGGCGTGCCGTTGCTGGTGCACGAACAGAACCGCGCCCCCGGCATGACCAACAAGGTGTTGTCGCGGTTTGCGCGCCGCGTGCTGACCGGTTTCCCGGGCAGCTTCACTGGCGAGGAAGCGGTGGGCAATCCGGTGCGAGCGGAAATCGCAGCGCTTCCGGCGCCGGCCACGCGCCTGGTCGGCCGTGGCGGTGCCGTGCGTGTGCTGGTGCTCGGTGGCAGCCAGGGCGCGCGCGCATTGAATCAGGCCGTGCCGGCGGCACTGGCCGCGCTCGGCCACCCGGATGTGGACGTGCGCCACCAGTGCGGCGAGAAGTTGCGCGCCGAAGCCGAGGCGGCGTACGCGCAGGCGGGCGTCAACGCCAGCGTCGAACCGTTCATCGCCGACATGGCCGCCGCTTACGCCTGGGCCGACCTGGTCGTGTGCCGCGCCGGTGCATCGACGCTGGCCGAACTGTGCGCCGCCGGCATCGGCAGCGTGCTGGTGCCCTTTGCCGCAGCGGTGGACGACCACCAGACCCGCAATGCCGAATACCTGGTCGGCGCCGACGCCGCCGTGCTGCTCAAGCAGGACGACACCCTGGCCGTGCGCCTGCAGCAGGTCTTGCAGACCCTGCTCGTCGACCCCGCACGTCGCCTGTCGATGGCACAGGCCGCCCGCACCCTGGCCAAACCGGATGCGGCCGAACGCATCGCCGACATCATTCTGCAGGAAGCCGGGAGTGGGGATTCGGGATTGGGGATTCGTAAAGAGCAACAGCACAAGCAGGAAAGCATGCAGAAATCCGTTAATGGTCAATTTTCGGCGCGATCGATCGCCGCCGTTGCCAATCTCCAATCCCTAATCTCCAATCCCGGCACCTCCGCCGGAGGTGCCCAGTGATCCGCCGTCTGCAGGACAGTGGCGATCTGGTGCGTGCATTCCCGCGCGTGCATTTCGTCGGTATCGGCGGCACCGGCATGAGCGGCATTGCCGAGGTGATGCTGACGCTGGGCTACGAAGTCTCCGGTTCGGACAACTCCGATAACGTGGCGACGCGGCGGCTGGCCAAGCTGGGCGCGCGGGTGATGCGCGGGCATTCGGCGGCCAACGTGCTCGGCACCGATTGCGTGGTGGTGTCCAGTGCGATCCGCGAAGACAACCCCGAGCTGATGGAGGCGCGCAGCCAGCGCATTCCGATCATGCCGCGTGCGGCGATGCTGGCCGAGCTGATGCGCTTCCGTCGCGGCATCGCGGTGGCCGGCACGCATGGCAAGACCACCACCACCAGCCTGGCGGCGGCCGTGCTGAGCGAAGGCGGGCTGGATCCGACCTTCGTCATCGGCGGGCAGTTGCTGGCCGCCGGTGCCAACGCCAAGCTCGGTGGCGGCCAATGGCTGGTGGCCGAGGCCGACGAGAGCGATGGCAGCTTCCTGCGCCTGAATCCGTTGATGGCGGTGATCACCAACATCGATGCCGATCACCTGGAAAACTACGGCAACGATTTCGCACGCATTCAGGCCGCATTCGCCGAGTTCCTGCAGCGCCTGCCGTTCTACGGGCTGGCGTTGCTGTGCATCGACGACCCGGAAGTGGCCGCGTTGGCCGGCAAGACGCCGCGCCACGTGATGAGCTACGGCATGAGCGAGAACGCCGACGTGCGCGCCGAGGACGTGGTGCAGGACGGCCCGCGCATGCGCTTCACGCTGCGCCTGCCCGAAGGCACCACCACGCCGGTGACGCTGGCATTGCCGGGCCGTCACAACGTGCTCAACGCACTGGCCGCTGCCGCGATCGGCTGGCAGCTGGGCGTGGCGCCGGAGACCATTGCGCGTGCGCTGGAAAACTTTGCCGGCATCGGCCGCCGCTTCAACGACCTGGGCGAAGTCACCACCAGCACCGGTGCGCGCGTGCGTGTGGTCGACGACTACGGCCACCATCCGCGCGAGCTGGAAGCGGTGTTCGCCGCCGCCCGCGGTGGCTGGCCGGACAAGCGCCTGGTGGTGGCGTTCCAGCCACATCGCTACAGCCGTACCCGCGATCAGTTCGATGCCTTTGCCGCGGTGCTGAGCACCGTCGATGCGCTGGTATTGAGCGAGGTCTATCCGGCCGGTGAAGCGCCGATTCCGGGTGCCGATGCGCGTGCACTGGCGCGTGCGATCCGTGCGCGCGGCCGCAGCGAACCGGTGGTGGTCGGGCAGATTTCCGGCCTGGCCGAAGTGTTGCCGGACGTGCTGCAGGATGGCGACCTGCTGCTGATGATGGGGGCCGGCGATATCGGTTATGTCGCACAGCACATCATCAACAACGGCTTCACCGGAGCGACCGCATGAGCGCGGTGATTCCCAACGCACGCTTCAGCGATCCGGCCGCGTTCGGCCGCGTCGCCGTGTTGCTCGGCGGTACCTCGTCCGAGCGCGAGGTGTCGTTGAATTCCGGCGGCAACGTGCTCGAGGCATTGCGTGCGCGCGGCGTCGATGCGCAGCCGGTCGACGGCATTCCGGCCTTGGCGCAGGCCCTGGTCGAGCAGCGTTTTGATCGCGTCTTCAATGTGCTGCACGGCCATAACGGCGGCGGCGAAGACGGCATCGTGCAAGGCCTGATGGAAGCCTTCAAGGTGCCGTACACCGGCTCCAACGTGCTGGGCTCGGCGTTGAGCATGGACAAGATCCGCACCAAGCAGGTGTGGCTGTCACTGGGCCTGTCCACGCCGCGCTATGCGCGCCTGGCCGCCGGTGCCAGCGCCGACGACATCCATGCCGCCGCGCGGCAGATCGGCTTGCCGGTGATCGTCAAGCCGGCCAACGAAGGCTCCAGCGTCGGCATCAGCCGCGTGTTCGACCAGGCCCAGCTCGAACAAGCCGTGCTGCTGGCGGCGCGCTACGACGGCGCGCTGCTGATGGAGCAGCTGATCGAAGGCGACGAACTCACCGTGGCCGTGCTCGGCGAGGTCGCGCTGCCGTCGATCCGCATCGTGCCCAAGGGCCAGTGGTACGACTACAACGCCAAGTACCTGGCCGACGACACCCAGTACCTGTGCCCGGGCCTGGACGGCGATGCCGAGACGCAACTGCGCCAGCTCGCGCTCGATGCCTTCCGTGCCGCCGGTGCGCGCGGCTGGGGCCGCGTCGACGTGATGCGCGACCGTGCCAGCGGCCAGCTGTATCTGCTGGAGGTCAACACCGCCCCGGGCATGACCAGCCACTCGCTGGTGCCCAAGGCCGCGCGCCAGCTCGGCATCGATTTCGAAGAACTGGTCTGGCGCGTGCTGGAGCAGACGCTATGACGCCGGGAATCGGGAATCGGGAATCGGGAATCGTGAACAGCGGCTGCGCTGTTGCCGTTGCGATTCCCTATTCCCGATTCCCCATTCCCGCGCGCGGAGCGCGCGCATGAACGCCACCCTGCGCATCCTGGCGTGGTTGCTCGCGGTGGCGCTGGTCGCGTTGCCGGTGGTGGCTGTGCTCAATGGCTGGGTCGGTGCCGAGCGTTGGCCGTTGGCGCGCTTGCGGGTGTCGGGCGACTTCAAGCGGGTGCCGGCCGAGCAGTTGCGTGCGGTGGTCCTGCCGTATGCGCGCGCGGGCTTTTTCGCGGTGAAGCTGCAGAACGCGCAGGACGCCATCGCGCGCTTGCCGTGGGTGGAAAGTGCGCAGGTGCGCAAGCGCTGGCCGGACGTGCTGGAAGTGCACGTCACCGAGCACAAGCCGTTCGCGCGCTGGGGCACCGACCGCATGTTGTCCGAGCAGGGCCGGTTGTTCCGCACCCCGCCGTTGTTGAAGGATTTCAAGCTGCCGCAACTCGGTGGCCCCGACAGCAAAACCCAGGACGTGGTGGCGCTTTACAACGAATCGCGCGCGTTGTTCGCGCCAACCGGGCTGGATGTGGAGCGTCTGGAAATGGATGCGCGCGGCAGCTGGTCGCTGGGCCTGAGCAACGGCGTGCAGATCGTGATCGGCCGCGACGACGCCCGCGCGCGCCTGCAGCGCTTCGCCCGCGTGCTGCCGCAACTGGCCGACCCGCAACGCCCGATCGCCCGCGCCGACCTGCGCTACACCAACGGCTTCACGGTCGAGCGGCGAATGGAGAGTGGGGAATCGGGAATGGATAAAAAACCCAAGCCGGTGTCGCCCGCTGCGCCTCACGCACTTGTCCTCAATTCTCCTCGCCTCCGTGCACCGCTGTTGACCATTCCCCATTCGCTATTCCCTATTCCCGGCTTTAAGACATGAACCGCAAAGGCGACAAATCCCTCATCGTTGGACTGGACATCGGCACCTCCAAGGTCGTCGCGCTGGTCGGCGAGTACTCGCCCGGCAATCCGATCGAAGTGATCGGTATCGGTTCGCATGAATCGCGCGGTCTCAAGCGCGGCGTGGTGGTGGACATCGAATCCACCGTGCAGTCGATCCAGCGCGCGGTGGAAGAGGCCGAGCTGATGGCCGGCTGCGAAATCCGCTCGGTATATGCGTCGATTTCCGGCAACCACGTGCAGTGCAAGAACTCGCCCGGCATCGTGCCGATCCGCGACGGCGAAGTGACCTGGAGCGATCTGGAGCGCGTGCTGGATGCGGCCAAGGCCGTGGCCATTCCCGCCGACCAGCGCATCCTGCATGCGATCCCGCGCGAATACGTGCTGGACGATTCGCAGGAAGGCATCCGCAATCCGGTCGGCATGACCGGCGTGCGCCTGGAGGTGCACGCGCATCTGGTGGTGTGCGCGCAGTCGGCTGCGGCCAACATCACCAAGTGCGTGCAGAAGTGCGGCCTGCAGGTGGACGACCTGGTGCTGTCGTCGCTGGCTTCCAGCGTGGCGGTATTGACCGCCGACGAACGCGAACTGGGCGTGGTGCTGGTGGATATCGGCGCCGGCACCACCGACCTGGCGGTCTACGTGCAGGGCGCGATCTGCCACACCGCCTCGCTGCCGATCGCCGGCGACCACGTCACCAACGACATCGCGCACATGTTGCGCACGCCGACCCCGGAAGCCGAGCAGATCAAGGTGCGCTACGCCTGCGCGCTGGCGCAGCTGGCTACCGCCGAGGAAAGCATCCAGGTGCCGTCGGTGGGTGATCGCCCGCCGCGCCGCATGCCGCGGCATGCGCTGGCGCAGGCGGTGCAGGGCCGTTACGAGGAAATCTTCGAGATGGTGCAGGCCGAATTGCGCCGCTCCGGTTTCGAGGAAATGGTGCGCGCCGGCATGGTGCTCACCGGTGGCGCGTCGAAGATGGAAGGCGTGGTCGAACTGGCCGAAGAAATGTTGCAGATGCCGGTGCGCGTGGGCATTCCGCAGCACGTCACCGGCCTGGGCGAAGTCGTCGGCAACCCGGTGCACGCCTCCGGCGTGGGCCTGTTGCTGATGGGCAGCCAGATCGAACACCCGCGCCGCCCGTCGATCCCGACCGGACGGGCCGGCAGTTTGTTCAAGAAATTGAAGAATTGGTATCGCGGGGAATTCTGAAGAATCGGGAATCGGGATTCGAGAATTGGTTGAAGCAAAGGCAAAGCGGTTGCGGCAGATTTGAGTGGAGAGCGGTGAGAGCGGGCAGGGCGTAAATACTTTTGTGGTTCCGCTGAGAAAGTGAAGTTGGTGTGGAGATCGCTCGCAGTTGCGATTCCCCATTCCCAACTCCCCATTCCCGGCATTCAAACAACAACATTCGCCGACGTGCGGGTGTTGGGCTGGCGAACGGAGCAATCCGATTCCCCATTCCCGATTCCCCATTCACGGCATCTAAAGAGGACACTGACATGGCACATTTCGAACTGATTGAAAAAATGGCTCCCAACGCGGTCATCAAGGTCGTTGGCGTGGGCGGCGGCGGCGGCAACGCGGTCGCGCACATGGTCAACACCAATGTCGATGGCGTGGAATTCATCACCGCCAACACCGACTCGCAGGCGATCAAGAACTGCGGCGCCAAGCTGCAGCTGCAGCTCGGCACCAACGTGACCAAGGGCCTGGGCGCCGGCGCCAATCCGGAAGTCGGCCGCCAGGCCGCGCTGGAAGATCGCGAGCGCATCATGGACGCACTGCAGGGTGCGGACATGGTGTTCATCACCGCCGGCATGGGCGGCGGCACCGGCACCGGCGCGGCGCCAGTCGTTGCACAGCTGGCCAAGGAAATGGGCATCCTGACCGTTGCCGTGGTCACCAAGCCGTTCCCGTTCGAAGGCCGTCGCCGCATGCAGGTCGCGCTGAAGGGCATCGAGGAACTGAGCCAGCATTGCGACTCGCTGATCACCATCCCCAATGAAAAGCTGATCACCGTGCTCGGCCGCAACGCCACCATGATCCAGGCCTTCCGCGCTGCCAACGACGTGCTGCAGGGCGCCGTGCAGGGCATCGCCGACCTGATCGTGCGTCCGGGCCTGATCAACGTCGACTTCGCCGACGTGCGCACCGTGATGTCGGAAATGGGCCTGGCCATGATGGGCACCGGTTCGGCACGCGGCGACGATCGCGCGCAGGCCGCTGCCGAAGCCGCCATCCAGAACCCGCTGCTGGACGACGTCAACCTGGCCGGTGCCAACGGCATCCTGGTCAACATCACCGCCGGCCCGGACTTCACCATGTCCGAGTTCGACGAGATCGGCCGCACCATCGAGGCGTTCGCCTCGGAAGATGCGACCGTGGTCGTCGGCACCGTGCTTGACCCGGACATGCAGGACGAAGTGCGCGTCACCGTGGTGGCCACTGGCCTGAACCGTGCGGTTGCCCGCCAGACCCAGCGTCCGGACCAGCGCGCGCCGATCAAGCTGGTGCGCAACGCCACCACCGGCCAGCCGGAGTTCGGCGATTTCGACACCAGCGGCGGCGATGCGGTGTCCAAGGCCGTCGGCGGCAGCATGGGTCTGGGCCTGCGTCGTCCGAGCAGCGACTCGGTCGGCAGCAGCAGCGGTAGCAACAACGGCGGCGGTTCCGCTGCGCCGGCTGCAGACCTGCCCAACGACTACCTGGATATCCCGGCGTTCCTGCGCCGCCAGGCCGACTGAGGAGCGTCGGCCGCGTCGCTACGGCGGCGCGGTCCGTCCCGCCCCGGGGTTCGCCCCGGGGATGCTGTGCCATGTCCTTTCTGCCGGATCGGCCACGATCCGGCAGCTTTTGCAGTTGCGTGACCCGGAAATTACAGTTCCCGTCACGCGCGACTTGTTAAAATTCGGATAATCTCTACGGATTAGACAGCCGGTTCAGCGTCTGTCTGCATTGTTCATCCAGACTTCGCATATGACCCAGCAACGCACTCTCAAGAACACCATTCGCGCCACCGGCGTCGGCCTGCACAGTGGCGACAAGGTGTACATGACGCTGCGACCGGCCCCGGTCGATCATGGCGTGGTGTTCCGGCGTGTGGACCTGGAGCCGATCGTCGAAGTTCCTGCCGATGCCGAGCTGGTCACCGAGACCACGCTGTGCACCGGCCTGACCTGCAATGGCGCCAAGATCCAGACCGTCGAGCACCTGATGTCGGCGCTGGCCGGCCTGGGTGTAGACAACGTCATCGTCGAACTGTCCTCGGCCGAGTTGCCGATCATGGACGGTTCGTCCGGCCCGTTCGTGTTCCTGCTGCAGTCGGCAGGCATCGTCGAGCAAAACAAGGCCAAGCGCTTCATCCGCATCAAGCAGACGGTGGAAGTGCGCGAGGGCGACAAGGTCGCGCGCTTCGAGCCGTACGAGGGCTACAAGCTCGGCTTCACCATCGAATTCAACCACCCGATGATCCCGGCCAAGCAGTCGCGCCAGGAAATCGAGTTCTCCACCTCGGCCTACGTCAAGGAAATCTCGCGCGCCCGGACCTTCGGTTTCATGCGTGATCTCGAGTACATGCGCGAGCGCAATCTCGGCCTGGGCGGGTCGATGGACAATGCCATCGTGCTGGACGAGTTCCGCGTGCTCAACGAGGACGGCCTGCGCTACACCAACGAATTCGTGCGGCACAAGATCCTGGACGCGATCGGCGACCTGTATCTGGCCGGCGGCGCCATCCTGGGCGCCTACGAAGGCTTCAAATCCGGCCACGCACTCAACAACAAGCTGGTGCGCGCGCTGCTGGCGGATCAGGCCGCCTGGGAATGGGTCAGCTTCCCCGAGGGCAGCGTGCAGCCACCGGTCACCTACGCCAGCCCCGTCTACGCCTGATGTCGGGGAATGCCGTAATCGGCGTTCGAAGTGTGAACTGCGTCGGGTTTACGGCCCGTTCTTAACTTTTATTTAAGACTTCTCTAACTCCTGCGCGGCCCAGGCCCGCTAGGATGCGTCGGGTCGTGCGCGGCCTTCGCAACTCTTTCACGCCGCGATGGCCGTCGCGTAACAGGCGGCACCGACTCACCGTTTGGTGGGTGGAACGTCCTGCAGGGAAGCCAGCGCATCGCGCAGACCTCGGTGCGTGGCCTCCGACACAGGACGTGGACGCTCGCGATTCTGCTGCGTTGGGGAATGCAGCGGGGTGGTGGTGGTCTTGATGGTCACTGCGGTGGCCTTCAGTCCGATGGATCGGGCGGCATCCAGTAATTGGGTCTCGGCAAGTCGCAACTTGGCATGCCAGACAGGTGAATCAACCAGAAAAACCAGCTGTTCGTCTCTGACATTGGCCAGCCGGCAACGGGTGGCCAGATGAGGCGGTAACAGGGGGCGCAACTGCCGGTCCAGCGCATCGAGCCACAAGGCGCGGCGCAAGGGGTCGCCAGCCTTTTCACCCAACGCGGCCTCGATGGCAGGTTGTGGGACGGAAGGGTTGCGTGCGTTGGACTTGGGCTTGGACATGACACTCATATGGCGTTGAAGAAAGTTGTAATCAAATCTCGCGAAACCCGGGCGCAACGGTTGGCCCGGCAGTTCCAGGGCTTCGCTGCGGATCGACCGATGGTAGTCCTCGGTGCCGTGCTTGGGCTGGGCATGTTGATCGGCATCGGTGCCAGCACCGCCACCGGCATGGTGACCAATTCCGCGTTGCAGGCCAAGGTTGCCCGGCAGCAGGCCGAGCTGGCCCAGGCGCAGCGCGCCTCGCAGGCGCAGGTCAACGCACTGGCCGCGCGCATGGGCGAGCTGCAGGCGCAGGCCACCCGTCTCAATGCATTGGGCGAGCGGCTGACCGAAATGGGCAAGCTGAAGGACGGCGAGTTCGACTTCGATGCGCCGGTCGGCGTCGGTGGCGGCGATGAGCCGGTCAGCGACATGCCGGTCGAATCGCTCAAGCAGACGCTAGGGCAGGTCGAACAGCAGTTCTCCGCCTCCGGCCAGCAACTGAACGTGCTGGCCACGCTGATGTTCGATCATCAGCTCGAACAGAATTCGGTGCCCTCGCGGATGCCGATCCGCAACACCTACATCACCTCCGGCTTCGGCGGTCGTGCCGATCCGTTCGACGGCGGCTCGGCCTTCCACAAGGGGGTGGACTTCCACGCCAACGTGGGCGACCCGGTGATGTCGGTCGCCGATGGCGTGGTCAGCTACGCCGGCGTGCGCGGCGGCTACGGCAACGTGGTGGAAGTGGACCACGGCAACGGCTATGTGACCCGCTATGCACACAACTCGCGCCTGGTGGTGAAGGTGGGCGATCTGGTCCGCGCCGGCCAGCAGGTGGCCAGGGCCGGATCCAGTGGCCGCTCCACCGGTGCGCACGTGCATTTCGAAGTGTGGGCGGACGGGCGGGTGGTCAATCCGCGCAAGTTCCTCGGCGATACCAATACGCCGGTGGGCCGCCGCGGGCGCGGTTGACGACGGCGCGGGTGGTGCTTGATTCGTGAAGGCCCGCCCCAAGCTACAATAGGGTGTTGCCATCGACAGGGCGCAGTGCGCCCTGTTTCGTTTACGGCGGCCGGGTCTTGGGGACCGGCGTCGGTCAAACCGTTCCTTTTCAACCGGTTTCTTCAATGATCAACAGTCTGCTTACCCGTGTCTTTGGCAGTCGTAACGAACGCCAGCTGCGCCAGCTCAACCGCCTCGTCACCCAGATCAATGCGCTGGAGCCGACGATCGAGAAGCTCTCCGACGCCGAGCTGCAAGCCAAGACCCCGGAGTTCAAGCAGCGACTTGCCGCCGGCGAGTCCCTGGACAAGATTCTTCCCGAAGCCTTTGCGGTGTGCCGCGAGGCCAGCCGCCGCGTGCTCGGCATGCGCCATTACGATGTGCAGCTGATCGGCGGCATGGTGTTGCACCTGGGCAAGATCGCCGAGATGCGCACCGGTGAAGGCAAGACCCTGGTGGCCACGCTGCCGGTGTACCTCAACGCGCTGCAGGGCGAGGGCGTGCATGTGGTCACGGTCAACGACTACCTGGCCCGACGCGACGCCGCGCAGATGGGCAAGTTGTACAACTGGCTGGGCCTGAGCGTGGGCGTGGTGTATCCGGGCATGCCGCACAGCGACAAGCGCGAGGCCTATGGCAGCGACATCACCTACGGCACCAACAACGAGTTCGGCTTCGATTACCTGCGCGACAACATGGCGCTGTCCAGGGCCGACCGCTACCAGCGCAACCTGCATTACGCGATCGTCGACGAAGTCGACTCGATCCTGATCGATGAGGCGCGCACCCCGCTGATCATCTCCGGCCCGGCCGACGAATCGCCGGAGCTGTACATCCGCGTCAACCGCATCGTGCCGCAGCTGACCCGGCAGGAAAGCGAAGAGGGCGAGGGCGATTACTGGATCGACGAGAAGGGCAAGCAGGTGCATCTGTCCGAGGCGGGCATGGGCCACGCCGAAGAACTGCTGATGCAGGCCGGCATTCTCGAGAATGCCGAGGACGGCCTGTATGCCGCGCAGAACCTGAGCGTGGTGCATCACCTCAATGCCGCGCTGCGCGCGCATGCGATCTACCAGCGCGACGTGGACTACATCGTGCGCGATGGCGAAGTGGTCATCGTCGACGAATTCACCGGCCGCACCCTGTCCGGGCGTCGCTGGTCCGACGGCCTGCATCAGGCGGTCGAGGCCAAGGAAGGCGTGCCGGTGCAGCGCGAGAACCAGACGCTGGCCAGCATCACCTTCCAGAACCTGTTCCGCATGTACAAGAAGCTGTCCGGCATGACCGGTACGGCCGACACCGAAGCCTATGAATTCCAGAGCATCTACGGCCTGGAAGTGGTGGTGATCCCGACCAACCGCCCGACCGTGCGCAAGGACCATCCGGACCAGGTGTTCCTCAACCGCAAGGGCAAGTTCAACGCGGTGCTGGCCGATATCGAAGACTGCGCCAAGCGTGGCCAGCCGGTGCTGGTGGGTACCACCTCGATCGAGACCTCGGAGATGCTGTCCGAGCACCTGCGCAAGGCCGGGGTCAAGCACGAAGTGCTCAACGCCAAGCAGCACGAGCGCGAAGCCACCATCGTGGCCAACGCCGGCCAGCCGGGCGCGGTGACCATTGCCACCAACATGGCCGGTCGCGGTACCGACATCGTGCTGGGCGGTTCGCTGGAAACCGAACTGCATGGCCTGGGCGAGGACATCAGCGACGAGCAGCGCCTTGCGGCCAAGACCGAATGGCAGCGTCGCCACGACGCGGTCAAGGCAGCCGGCGGCCTGCACATCATCGGTACCGAGCGGCACGAATCGCGCCGTATCGACAACCAGCTGCGCGGCCGTGCCGGTCGTCAGGGCGACCCGGGTTCCTCGCGCTTCTACCTGTCGCTGGAAGACAACCTGATGCGCATCTTCGCCTCGGACTGGGTCCAGAAGGCGATGCGCATGATGGGCATGAAGGAAGACGACGTCATCGAAGACCGCCTGGTCAGCCGGCAGATCGAAAAGGCCCAGCGCAAGGTGGAAGCGCACAACTTCGACATCCGCAAGAACCTGCTGGATTTCGACGACGTCAACAACGATCAGCGCAAGGTGATCTACGCCCAGCGCGATGAATTGCTGGATGCCGAATCGGTCAAGGACAACGTCGACGGCATCCGTGGCGATGTGATCTACGACCTGGTCGCGCGCTTCGTGCCGCCCAATTCGGTCGACGAGCAGTGGGACCTGAAGGGGCTGGAAGCCACACTGGAATCGGAGCTGGGCATGCCGCTGGCGTTGAGCGAGATGGCACGCACGCAGGAAGAACTGGACGCCGAGCAGATTGCGGCCAAGGTGCAGGCGGCGGTGGATGCGCACTTTGCCGAGAAGGAAGTGGCGGTGGGCAGCGACACCATGCGCGCCTTGGAGAAGCACGTGATGCTGACCGTGCTGGACCAGGGCTGGAAGGAGCATCTGGCCAAGATGGATTACCTGCGCCAGGGCATCTATCTGCGCGGGTATGCGCAGAAGCAGCCCAAGCAGGAATACAAAAAGGAAGCCTTCGAGTTGTTCTCCGAGATGCTGGAGAACGTCAAGCGCGAAGTGATCAACCTGCTGGCGCGCGTGCGCATCCGCAGCGAGGAGGAAGTGGCCGAGCTGGAAGAGCAGGAACGCCTGCAGGCGCAGGCGCGGCTGATGGCCTCGCAGTTCCAGCATCAGGACGCCGGCGGCTACGGTGCCGATGAGGAAGTGGAACAGATGCAGGGCGGCAACGCCCCGGTGCCGGTGTCGCAGGTGACCCGCGACGAGCCCAAGGTGGGCCGTAACGATCCATGCCCCTGCGGCAGTGGCAAGAAGTACAAGCACTGTCACGGTCAACTCAGCTGAGCTGAGTTGACCGTGGCGCAGCCCGCCTGGCGGGCTGCACACCAGGCGTCCGCGTCGCGGACGCCTGGTGCACGGTCCTTGCTTCCGATCCCCGCGCCTTTGGCGCGCCCCCTTACCAAGGGGGCTCTGCTGACGGAGGGATTCGTTGGAGCTGCTGATACTCAGGCGTGGAATGTGGGTGGCGGGGTGCAATGACCCCACTGAATCTCACGCTTTTTCCAACTCTCCGCCTAGCCCCTGCCAACGGCTTGGCTTGCGTGGTTGCCAGGCACGGTCTGCAACCCGTGGCATAGACGCCAGGAGCGTTCGACCAGCTCGATGGGCGCTGTCCTGGTGAGCCTGGGCTTGGCGCGGTTCGCCCCACGCTTGTCCATCGCGCGCCGGTGGCAACCATGCCTGCTGCACGCA
This sequence comes from Xanthomonas euroxanthea, assembly GCF_903989455.1. Classification (NCBI taxonomy): domain Bacteria; kingdom Pseudomonadati; phylum Pseudomonadota; class Gammaproteobacteria; order Lysobacterales; family Lysobacteraceae; genus Xanthomonas; species Xanthomonas euroxanthea. Next base: position 964,515 of record NZ_LR861803.1, read on the forward strand.
GGCTTTTCCGCCTGCGACACTGCGGGGCGTATGCTCGGTCCACGTCCTGCGGGGAGTGCGTCATGTCGCAGCTGTCGAGCCAGCAACTGAAGGTGTTCGTGCCTGCGCGCGACTACGCGCTGTCGCAGCGGTTCTATCGCGCGCTGGGCTCGTGCAGGAGGACGAGGTGGGCAATGTGACCTGCTTCCGGCATGGCACGCATTGCGCGTTTCTGCTGCAGGATTTCTACCTGCGCGAGCTGGCCGAGAACCTGATGCTGCACCTGTGGGTGGACGATGCCGACAGCTGGTGGCAGCACGTGCACGATGCCGGCCTGGACGCGCAGTTCGCAGTGACCTGCAGCGTGCCGGAAGACCGGCCATGGGGCGCACGCGATTTCACCCTGCACGATCCCAGCGGAGTGCTCTGGCGCATCGGCCATCCACTGTAGACGTGAATCGGGAATCGGGAATGGGGAATTGCAAAGGCGGGCATGGTGCGTGCTTCAAACGATTCCCGATTCCCGAATCTCCATTTCCCGCCCTCAAGCGATTGCGCTGAACCGCTCACTCGCGGCACTCTTGTGCCCATGCCCGATTCTCTGAGATCCATCCACGTCGTTGCCGGCGTGATCACCGACGCCCGCGGCCGCATCCTGCTGACCCGCCGCACCGAAACCCGCGACATGCCCGGCCTGTGGGAATTTCCGGGCGGCAAGCGCGAACCCGGCGAAACCTCCGAACAGGCCCTGGTGCGCGAACTCAACGAAGAGCTCGGTATCGAGGCGCAGGTCGGCGAGTGGTTGATGGACGTGCCGCAGCTGTACCCGGACAAGCGGCTGCGCCTGGAAGTGCGCCACATCACCGCCTGGAAGGGCAGCCCGCGCGGCCGCGAAGGCCAGGCAATGACCTGGGTGGCCGCGGACAAGCTGACCCGGTATTCGATGCCGCCGGCCGACGTGCCGGTGGTCGGCGTGCTGCGCCAGCCCGACCGCTATCTGATCACGCCCGAGCCGGACGATGACGCGTTGTGGCTGGAAGGCCTGGAGCGTGCGCTGCAGGACGGCATCACGCGCATCCAGCTACGTGCGCGGCAGGCCGAACCGGCACGCTGGCAGGCCTTGCTGCAACAGGTGCTGCGCCTGCGCGGCCGTACACGCGCGCAGCTGCTGCTCAACCGCGACATCGCACTGGCCGGCGAACTCGGCATCGGCGTGCACCTGGGCGCGGAGCAGTTGGCCAGCCTGCAGGAGCGCCCGTTGCCGGCCGAACAGCCGGTTGCCGCCTCGTGTCATGGGTTGGAGGATCTGCGCCACGCCCAGCGTCTGGGCTGCGATTTCGCGGTGCTGGGGCCGGTGCAGGCGACCGCATCGCATCCGGGTGCGACACCCCTGGGATGGGAGGGGTTCGAACGCTTGCGCGAGCAGGTCTCCTTGCCGATCTACGCACTCGGGGGCATGCAGGTCGACGACCTGCGCGCGGCACGTGCGCATGGCGCGCAGGGCATCGCGGCGATTCGCGCGCTGTGGCCGCAGTGACTGCGCCGTCAGCGACCTTGGTGGTGTTGGGCGGATTGCCCGGTGTCGGCAAGAGTTCCATTGCTCAGGCGCTGCTGACGCACTGCACTGCGTTTTATTTGCGTATCGATACGATCGAGCAGTCACTGCGCGAAAGTGGTGCACTCGCCAACGACGTCGGACCAGCCGGCTACATGACCGCCTATGCGCTTGCCGCGGCCAATCTGCACCAGGGTCACGTGGTGGTCGCCGATTGCGTGAACCCACTGCCGGTCACCCGTGAGGCGTGGCGTGATGTGGCGCGCCGCACACGCAGCCGCCTGTTGGAGATCGAAGTAGTGTGCAGCGATCGCAAGATGCATCGGCAACGCGTGGAATCGCGGCAGAGCGAGGTGCCCGGATTGCGCATGCCGGATTGGTCCTCCGTGCTCGCGCATGACTACGTGGCGTGGACCGAGCCGCATTGGATGATCGACAGCGCCGCGCTGAATCCGCAGCAGGCGGCTAGGCAGATCATGGACCGGCTCGCCGCGTAGCCTGCAGATGAGGCATGTGGTCCGAAGGGTTCTCGCAGCCGATGCGCTGCTTACCTTTGCAACCCACGCAGATACTTCGCCACTGCGATCTGCCGGCGTCCGTCAAGGCGGGCGCTGCGCTAGAACGTCACCCAGAAGCAGTTGTACTGCCGACGCAGCCGCAACACGCTGCGCGCGGGCGTGCCGCTGGCGAGATTCTGCTCCAGGCGCAGGCCCCAGGGGCGTGGGCGGCCCGGGGGTGCCGGGAGTGGGGTGTCGGTCGCACTGCCGTCCAGTGATGGAGCCGCCGCCGACGTGTTCGCATCGGCTTGCCAGGTTGGCGGATCGCGTTGCGGGTACATCGGGACGATATCCAGCAACGGGCGTTGCACGATGGCTTCCAGCCGGCTCAGTACCTGGCTGGCGGCCGCGTCGGACTGGCCGCTCCACAGGTACAGGCTGGAGAGCCGGTTGACGTCGCGGCTGTCCACCGCCAGTTGCAGCAACGAGACCAGTTCGCTCAACCGGCGCGGGCAGCCGTAGCCAGACAGGCCGGTAGTGCCCTGCGTGCGCGTGGCCGGCGGCGGGCGCGCCGCGGCGCCGACATCTTCGCAGCGGCGGTCGGTGAACATGGTCTGCCCGTCCGCTGTCACGCAGCGTCGGATCTCCTGCGCCTGCCCGCGCATGGCCGGGCAAAGGCAGGACAGCAGCAGCAACGGCAGCAGGAGGCGGGGCATCGACGCAGCGTAACGGGCCGTGCGTGAGCCGGCGCGCAACGTGCCAAGACAGCGATAGCCTGTACGGCGCTTGCGCATCACGCGCGCCTGCCGGTGCCGTGCCCGCACAGACAGCCAGCAACGGCATGGCATCGCTGGCGTGGCTCAGCGCCCGAGCAGCTGCAGCACCTGCGTGGTCGGCTTGGCCAGGTTGAGCGTGTAAAAGTGCAGCGCAGGCGCGCCACCGGCGATCAGGCGCTCGCAGACGGTGGCCACCACTTCCGCACCGAAGGCGCGCACCGCCTCGGCATCGTCGCCGAAGGACTGCATCTTCTTGCCGATCCAGCGCGGAATTTCCGCGCCGCATTGCTCGGAGAAACGTCGCAGCTGCGAGAAATTGGAGATCGGCATGATGCCGGGGATGATCGGGATCTCCACGCCCATGCGCTGCACCGCGTCGCGGAAATGAAAGTACGCATCGGCGTTGTAGAAATACTGGGTGATTGCGGCATCGGCACCGGCATCCACCTTGGCCTTGAAGTAACGCAGGTCGCTCAGTGCGTCGGTTGCCTGCGGGTGGGTTTCCGGATACGCACCGACCTCGATCCGGAACGCATCGCCATGCTCGGCGCGGATGAAGGCGATCAGGTCCGAGGCATAGCGCAGGTCGCCCGGATGGCCCATGCCCGAGGGCAGGTCGCCGCGCAGGGCGACGATGCGGGTACAGCCGATCGCGCGATACAGCTTGAGCAGCTCGCGGATCTCCTGGCGGCTGCCGCCGACGCAGGACAGGTGCGGGGCGGCCTCGAAACCGTGCTTCTGCTTGAGGTGGCGCACCGTCTCGGAGGTGTAGCTGAGCGTGGAGCCGCCGGCGCCGAAGGTGCACGAGACGTACTCCGGCGCGTAGCCCTTCAACCTGGCCGCCGTGCGGTCCAGCTGTGCGCGCTGGTCGTCGGTCTTGGGCGGGTAGAACTCGAAACTGAGAGGCGTCATCGCGGCGGGTCCGGCGGATCGTGCCGGCATAATATCGCTTCATCGCGATGAATGCATATTCGGTTGCGAGTGTCCTGGATGCGGCTGCCTCGGGGAACTCGTGCATGCCTGCGCAATGTGCGACAGGGTTGGGGCCGCTTCGGGCGCCAGTCTCGGGGTGCGGCGTACACGGTAAGCTCCAGTCCCCAGGCCACTTGATCGGAGCGCGACATGCAAGAGCAGGAAATGGATGTCATCGCCGAATCGCTGGGCCGCATCTGGGTTGCGTTGGCACGCAGCGTCGGTGATCTGGCGCTTGCCCTGGCCGAGCAACCCGGCGTGGATGGCGACAAGTTGCTGAGGGACTTCGCCGCCCGCTTGCCGTCGGATCAGGATGACGGCACCTCCAAGGTGTTCGAGGCGATTCGCCAGTACATCGACCAGGACGCCGCGCCCAGCGCGCAGTGATGTGTTGCCACGTGCGTCTGCAATGCAGGCGCGCGTGCTGATGCGGTGTGGTCTTGCGATGCGCTTGCCGGCAACGGATGACGGCCCGGCCTGCGGGCCTGCGGGCGATTGCCGCATAGTGGTGCGCCTGGACTGGCATCAGTGCGGTGGCGTGCGTCCGTTGCAGCACCGCTTCAACGCGTGCGCCGGCCATCGTGTAGTCGCTCGCCCTGCGTTGGTTGAGAGTGGGGTCACGCCGCGCGTGGGTGAGGTGTGGCGACCGGGCGTGCGCCATGCCTTGACGCAGGGATCCCTACACTGGGCGCACTTTCTACGGAGTGCTGCGCATGAGCGATACCACGATGACCGCAATCGCCATCCGCGATGGCAAGGGTGATGCGGATGCGCTTTACCCCGACGAGCAGCCGCGCCCGTGCCCCGCGCCGGGGCAGGTGCTGATCCGCGTGCATGCGGCCGGCATCAATCGTCCCGATCTGCTCCAGCGTGCCGGCCACTATCCGCCGCCGCCCGGCGCACCGCAGACGCTCGGGCTGGAAATCGCCGGGGAGATCGTGGAGCCGGCCGGCCGCTGGAAGGTGGGTGATCGCGTATGTGCACTGCTGGGCGGTGGCGGTTACGCGCAATACGCAGCGGTCGATGCGCGGCATGTGCTGCCGATTCCGGCCGGCATGGAGATGGCGCATGCCGCGGCGCTGCCGGAAACCGTCTTTACCGCGTACGCCAACCTGTTCGAGCATGGTCGGCTCGCCGCCGGGGAGTGGCTGCTGCTGCACGGCGCCACCTCCGGGATCGGGGTGACGGCGATCCAGATGGCCAAGGCCGCCGGTGCGCATGTGCTGGCCACCGCGCGTTCGGCGGGCAAGGCGGCGCAGGCACGCGAGCTGGGCGCCGATGTGGCGATCGACTCCACCACCGAATCCTTTGTCACCGTGGCCAAGGCGCACGGCGGGGTGGATGTGTCGCTGGACATGGTGGGCGCTGCAGTATTCGCCGACACCCTGGAAGCGCTCAATCCGCGCGGACGTATCGTCTACATCGCCTCGCAGGCCGGCTCGACCATCGAGGTGCCGATTCCGTTGCTGATGCGCAAGCAGGCCATCCTCACCGGCTCGACGCTGCGCCCGCGCAGTGCCGACGAGAAGGCGCGCCTGGCTGCGGAAGTGGAGCGCGTGGTGTGGCCGTGGATCGCGCAGGGCAAGCTGCGCGTGCTGCTCGACAAGCGCTTCCCGCTCAGCGAAGCCGCTGCAGCGCACCGCTATCTGGAGCAGGGCAGCCACCTGGGCAAGGTCGTGCTGGAGATGTGAGTGCATGCGGCCTGCCTGACAGGCGCGTGCGTGTCAGGCAGGTGGCGCGGACTGTCGCAGCGTGAGGTTGCCGGCCAGCGCATCGCACTGCGCGTCCAGGCAGCTGTCTGCAGTCGGCGGCGCCGCCACGGCAGGTCATGCAGGCGTGTCGACCCCCGCCTCGAGGTGGTGCCCATCGGGATCGATGACGAACGCGGCGTAGTAATCGTCGCCGTAACCCGGTCGCAGGCCGGGTGCGCCGTTGCAGCTCCGCTTGTTGCCGCAATGGCCGCCCTTGCACGGCCGCCGGGCGCCGCAGGTATAGCAAAACAAGCAGGAGCGATGTCTCGCAGCGAACCGTGGCCTGACCGTACACTGCGCCGTTGCGTGCGCTTGTGCATCGCGCCGCTGCCGCAGTGTCCGTGTACAAGCGCCTGAAACGGGCGATCGCGGGTCCCGCCACTTCACCATCAGCCCGAAGGTTTCGATGAAGCATCCAGACGCATTGCGCATTGCCCTTGTCGGCATCGGCAAGATCGCCCGCGACCAGCACGTGCCCACCATCGCCGCGCGCGCCGATGTGCAACTGGTGGCCACCGTGAGCCGGCATGGCACGGTCGACGGCGTGCCGGCCTATCACACCCTGGAAGAGGCCTTCGCTGCGCATCCACAGATTGAAGCGGTCGCGCTGTGCACGCCACCGGTGGGGCGGCATGCGCAGGCACAGGCCGCGCTGGCTGCCGGGCGCCATGTGTTCCTGGAAAAACCCCCGGCCGCCACCCTGGCCGAGATCGACGACCTGCGCGCATTGGCGCAGCGCGCGCAACGCAGCCTGTTCACCAGCTGGCATTCGCGCTGCGCCGCCGCAGTGGCGCCTGCGCGGGCGTGGCTGGCCGACAAGCAGATCCTGCGCGCGCATATCACCTGGAAGGAAGACATCCGCCATTGGCATCCGGGCCAGGACTGGATCCTGGAGCCGGGCGGCATGGGCGTGTTCGATCCCGGCATCAACGCGCTGTCCATCGTCACGCATCTGTTGCCGCGCCCCTTCGCGCTGCGCGAGGCGGAGCTGCACACACCGGAGAACCGTCAGGCACCGCTGTACGCCAGGCTCGGCTTTGTCGATACCGCGGGTGTGCCGGTGACTGCAGAATTCGACTTCCTGCAGACCGGCCATCAGCGCTGGGATATCGAAGTGGACACCACCGATGGCCTGCTCATGCTCAGCGAGGGCGGTGCCAGGCTGAGCATCAATGGCCAGCCGCAGCCAGTGGAGGCGGCAGGCGAGTACGACGGCTTGTACCGCCGTTTCGTGCAGTTGGTGCGCGCGGGTGAATCGGAGGTGGACGTCACCCCGTTCGTGCATGTGGCCGATGCGTTCATGCTCGGCGCGCGCAAGGTCACCGCGCCGTTTGCCTGGTAAATCGGCGCGGTATCGCTCGCGTTCCAGCATGGCGTGGAATGGAAGTGCGCTGTGCGCAACACCCCGACTGAGGTCTCGACGACCCGGGCACTGACACGGCACCAGGCGCATGCAGCGATGTGCCTGGTGCCTGCGCTCCTACCTGCTGTCCAGCGCCACGGTGCCAGCTGCCACGCCGCTCGCATCCAGCGGCCTGGCACGCGTCGCAGTGCGCGCAGCGTGCTGGCGCAGCGCGGAAGTGATCTGCGCACGGAAGCGCCGTACCACCCATGTCTCGTCCAGTAGCGCAAAGGCGAAAAAGCCCAGCAGCGTGCCGGCAACCAGCGTGGGTGCATGTGCGAACGTGCCGGGCAGCAACAGGCTCAGCCACAGGAAGATGTTCGGCGAGGTCTGCAGCAGGTGGATGTCCGAGGCGATCGCCGCGGACACGGCCTTGCCCGTCACGCGCTGGTAGGCGGACAGATACGCTGCGCTGCCCAGGCGGCAGGCCAGCAGCAGCGCAAACGGCAGCAGCAAGGCGGCCCATGCCTGCCAACCCCCATGCCCCAGGGCGTCTGCCAACGGCCTGCCACCCGCTTGCAGCCCCACCAGCAAGGCCAGCGGCACCATCGTCAGCGAGCCCGCCCAGCCCCAGTTGGTGGCCAGTTTGCCGGCTGCGATCGGCCGCGCACGTCGCCAGCCCTGTGCCAGCAGGGACGGCACCGCCAGCGCGATCAGCAACACCACGAAGAAGCGCTCCAGTGCATGCGCACTGCCCAGCACCTCGTGGTGATCCAGGAACAGCAACAGCAATGCAACCGGCAGCACGATCGACAGCACCAGCGTGTAGCGCGCCGCAAAGAAGTAATCGCCACCACGCGCAAGCGAGAAGGTGGGCACCGACAGCGCTGGTGGCACGATCAGCAGCAAGCCGAGGACATGCACCCATTCGTTATGCGACTGCGTGAGCAGCACCATGGCCAGCCCGGCGCGTGCCACACTGACCACGCTCAATGCGAGGTTCTCCGGTCCTCCGGTCAGGCGCAACGCACCCGGTTCGATACGGACCGACAGGAAGAACGCATTCACCGCCAGCAGCGCCACGATGGCGGTGGAGATCAGGCCATGCGGTAGTGCGAGGCCCATGCACGACAGCGCAAAGCCGGCCACGGCTGCGATCAGCATCCATTGCAGCAGATGGATTTCGGTCTGCTCGCCCAGATAGTTCAGACCTGAGGAACTGCGCGCGGTCATGCGCTTGAGCTCCTCCCACGACAACGGGCGCGAGTTGGGCAGCCGGAAGTCGATGTACTCGGCGGGCGGCAGGCCCGAGGCGATCAATGCGAACACTTCGACGATGTACTTGTGCGCCACCACCAGCACCTGCGTGCCTTGGCGGTCCAGCGGTGCCAGCACCGTGTCGTAGTAGTGCTTGCAACGCGCGTACATGTCCATCCAGTGCTCGCCGTCAGGCGGTGCACCACCGGCATCGTGAAAACAGGTATCGAAGAGGCGATGGCCGATCGACTTCTTGATCAGCGTCTTGTTCTTGCCGGCGAAAATGCCGAAGTCGCGTTCCTTCAGCGCATCGCTGGACAGCACCTGCGGTGCGTCGGGGACGCCTTCCAGGATGATCGCCGCTGTGGCCTGGGCGCGTTCAAGTGTCGAGACATGCACCTGGTCGAAACGTAGCCCGCGTTGTCGAATGAAGTCGGCTGCCTGCCCGGCCTGTCGCCGGCCCAGTGGCGTCAGCGGCGAATCCTGCGCACCGGCAAAATAGTTCTGCTCGTTGGCGAGCGACTCGCCATGGCGGACGAAGTACAGAGGCATCGGCTTGCTCCGGTTGCTCGATTGTTCGGCGATCGAGAGCGTTGTCCAGATGATCTGGCAACGCCCTTCGCTGCGCTCGGCACGCCTGCCTACAGACGACAACGGCATGCATCGGGCTGCCACATAGGTCCGGGGTACAGCAGGATTCGTTGCACCAAAAGACTTGGTTCTTGGTTTAGTTCAGTGTCTGTCCAAGTTTGTGTTGATGGCCACTGGATACAAAGGCGGCAGCCGCGGCACGACTGCCCGCCATGGCCGCATGCGGGTGCCTCAAAGCACGCAGCCTGCGCGCGCATGCTGCGGCAGGCCGCATATCGAGCGGCTGGTGACGCGGTGCTGCACCGGTGTGCGAATGCTTACCTGCCCGGTCAACGGTCACTTGCGTGCGGCCGATTCAACGACCGTGGTGATCGCTCAGCGACGCCACATGCGCGCGCCACGCGCCGGCAGCGTAAAGGTGTGGGAGCTGCCGGTGATGCGGACCACGCTGCCGGAGCCCAGCGCATCGGTGTAGTCGGCATTCCAGTACAACACGCTGTTGTTCATGCCCACCGTGGTGGTGACCGGATTGCCGCACTTGTTGATGCCGACGATGCCCAGGCTGCCACGACGGAACAGGATGTGGCAGGCGCTGGACGACAGCACCTGCATGTCGGTGCCCTGCATGCCGTTGTGGAAGCCGATCATGCGACGCAGATCCTCGCGTTGATAAGCGTTGACCCAGCGGTTGTCGCCGCTTTCGTTGTTGTCGGTGTAGATCATCGGCATGCCACCGTTGCGGCCGATCAGATACGCATATGCCAGCGTCTCATCGACCGGGTCGAGGATGGCGTAACGGAAGCCGGCATTGTTGGGGATGTCGTGGGTGACGGCGAAGGTCACCGCGCGATTGCCTGGCAAGGCCTGCCCGGTGGATGCCGGATCCACCAACTGCTGCAGGCTCGCGCCAATGCCGAATGCATTGCGGACCGCGTTGAACAGCGGGAAGTCGTAGGCCGCACGCGGTGTGGATTGCAGATACGGTGCCAGGAATTGATCGTAATCGCCGTTACCGGTGCCGCCGCCGGTGATGACTTCGCCAAACACGTACACGCCGGAGCGGATGCCAGCATCGAACACGCGGTTGAGGTGGTCGAAGGACATGTGCTTGGCCGCGTCGACCCGGAAGCCGGTAACGCCCAGGCCCTTGAGTGCCTGCAGATAGGCGCGCTGTTGTTGCACCACCCACTCATTGCCGAGCAGATCCGGCAGGCCCGGATCGCTGCCGCCGCCGCAGATACGGTAATTGCGCACCTGATAGGCGTCGTTGTAGTTGGTGATGCACTGCGCAGGGCCGAAATCGCTGGCGCTCAGCAAGTTCGATTGCAAGGTGCCGAACAGGCGCAACGTATCGTAACGGCCCGGATCTGCAGCATATTGCGCGAGCACGGCGCTGCCGGGGTAATTGAGGTCCGAACGTGTCGCCGCCTCGTTGGCCATGTGGTTGAGCACGACGTCGGCATAGGTTTCCACGCCGTTGTTGGCCAATGCCTGCACCATGCGCCTGAAGGCGATGGTGTCGCCGAGCGGGTTGTCGATCAGGCGGATGTCCTGCGGCTGGTAACGCGCCCACCAGGCGCTGCCTTCGGAGCGGTACGCCGGCGCAACCAGGACCTTGCGATACCCGGCATCGGCAATCTGCCTGGCGCGCGCTTCCACGGTGGCATACGGCCAGTTGAAGGCATGCAGGATGACATCGGCCTGGACGTTGGCTGTCACCAGCAGCAAGGCCAGCGCGGTGAGCAATGCGCGGGCGCCGCGCTGCAGGGCCGAGGTTGGAGAGTGGGCAGGTGTGGTGCGCATCGGGTGGTTCTCCAGTGGTAGGCGCAGGCCGGCGTGTGCATCACGCTGCCCGCGGCAAGGCCTCCGGCCCCTGTTCCGGAGAGCGCGCGCACGGCGTGCAGCGCGCGGTGATGCTAAGCGTGCATCGCGACGCAACATCGGTGTTGTGCATACGTATTCAATGCAATGGACCCCTGAACTGCGCACGGCGTTCGGCGGCAACAGGGTGGCCGGTCGCACAATGCAGCGCAGCGGCGAGCGGCGCCGCGCTTGGTTTCGCCCAGGGGCTCGCGGAAGCCGGGTGCCGGGCGCGCTAAACTAGCGGCCAGTTCATTGCCGATCCTTCCCATGCGTAATCCATTGCAAGAACAACTGCTCAAGGCCGGGCTGGTCAAGAAGGCCCAGGTGGACAAGGTGGCGCGTGAGCAGGTCAAGCAACGTCATGCCAAGGGCGGGGCGGCATTGCCCGCAGATGCCGACAAGGTGGATGCAGCGCGCCTGCAGGCCGAGCGCGCCGAGCGTGATCGCGCACTGGCCGAGGAGCGCAAGGTGCAGCTGCGGCGGCAGGAACTGCTGGCCCAGGTCCGGCAGATCGTGGAGACCAACAAGGTCAAGCGTGAGGGCGAGATCGACTACCGCTTCAACGACGGCAGCGTCATCCGCAGCGTGCTGGTCAACACTGCGCTCCGCAGCCAGCTGGCCAGCGGCGCGCTGGTGATCGTGCGGCATGGCGATGGCTTTGAGCTGATTCCGCGCGCCGCTGCCGACAAGGTCTACAGCCGCGATGCGGACGTTGTGGTGCTGGATCATGGCCGTAGCAGCACGCCATCGGCGCCGGACAGCGACGACGACTATTACAGCCAGTTCAAGGTACCGGACGATCTGATCTGGTAAGTGGTCGCATGGCAGGGCTGCAGGCTACCCTGGCGTTCTTTGCCACTTACCACCGTCATGTCCATCGTTCTCACACCGTTTGCCCGCACCCGTCTGTTTCCCCGCGACGGTCGTCGCAACGCCATCCAGGATTGTACGCCCGAGCAGTTCATCCAGCGGCTCAACGAAGAAACGCCGGTGCGCGTGATCGCAGGCTATGCGCCGTTCTGCCAGCTGCATGTGCACCGCAACTGGACCTCGACGCGCTGCCTCACTGCGCCGATCACCGACGACAACCGCCATCGGTTGCGTTCCGGCTATGAGGCACGCAGCACGCAGGAGTTGCCGGTGCTGGCGCGTTGGTTCGAAGGGGTGGAGCCGCCGGTGGCGACGTACTTGCTGCCGATCCTCTACAGCCGCGATCAACTGGCCAGGGAAGGCGCGCCGATCGACGCCGATTGGGGCGTGGTCGGTTGCCTCTACACCACCGAGCCGGAAGAAATTCCGATGGCGCCCATCACCATGCTGCGCAACGCACTGGGCGTGGACGAGGGCGGCTCCGGTGTGGCACTGGACCGCGACGCGTACCGGCGCAGCGTTGCGTTCTGGGAACGCAATGCGAACTGGCGGCCGTAGCAGGCCGCCAGCTGCAGCGCATCGTGCGATTTTTCACGCGGCAGGGAAAAGAGCGCTGCTGCTTAACTCGGGCCTGTCGATGTCGCCGCATGCGGCGAGCGGAGGTCGATCGCCGTGTGGGGCCGCTTCCACGCATGGCCATCACCATCCGGCATCCTGCAAAGAAAACGGGCGCCTCTCGGCGCCCGTCCTGTTCAAGCGGTGACATCCGGGCAATCAACCGCCCGGCTGATCAGTAGCGGTAATGATCCGGCTTGTACGGGCCGGCCACGTCCACGCCGAGGTACTCGGCCTGGTCCTTGGTCAGGGTGGTCAGCTTGACGCCGATCTTTTCCAGGTGCAGACGTGCCACTTCTTCGTCCAGGTGCTTGGGCAGGATGTAGACCTTCTTCTCGTAGCTGTCGCGCTTTTCCCACAGGTCGATCTGCGCCAGGGTCTGGTTGGCAAACGAGTTGGACATCACGAAGCTCGGGTGGCCGGTGGCGCAGCCCAGGTTCACCAGGCGGCCGTCGGCCAGCAGGAAGATCGCGTTGCCGTTGGCGAACACGTACTTGTCGACCTGCGGCTTGATGTTGATCTTCTCCACGCCCTTCAACGCATTCAGCGCATCGACCTGGATCTCGTTGTCGAAGTGGCCGATGTTGCAGACGATGGCCTGATCCTTCATCGCCTGCAGGTGCTCGACGGTGATGATGTCCTTGTTGCCGGTGGTGGTGACATAGATGTCGCCGCGGCCCAGGGTGGATTCGATGGTGTTGACCTCGAAGCCTTCCATCGACGCCTGCAGGGCGCAGATCGGGTCGATCTCGGTGACGATCACGCGGGCACCGTAGGCGCGCAGCGAGGCGGCACTGCCCTTGCCGACGTCGCCATAGCCGCAGACCACCGCAACCTTGCCGGCCAGCATCACGTCCATCGCGCGCTTGAGGCCATCGGCCAGCGACTCGCGGCAGCCGTAGAGGTTGTCGAACTTGCTCTTGGTGACCGAGTCGTTGACGTTGATGGCCGGGATCAGCAGCTTGCCGGCTTCGGCGATCTGGTACAGACGGTGCACGCCGGTGGTGGTCTCTTCGGAGACGCCCTTCCAGTCCTTGACCACGCGGGTCCAGTAACCCGGACGCTCGACGGCCACGCGCTTGAGCAGCGCCTTGATCACGCCTTCCTCGTGCGAGGAGGCCGGCTCGTCGACCCAGGTGCTGCCGTTTTCGAGCTCATAGCCCTTGTGGATCAGCAGGGTGACGTCGCCGCCGTCGTCCACCACCAGCTCCGGGCCGGTCTGGGTGCCGTCGGGCAGGGTGAAGGTCAGCGCGTCCAGGGTGCAGTCCCAGTACTCTTCCAGCGTCTCGCCCTTCCAGGCGAACACCGGCGTGCCGGAGGCGGCGATCGCGGCGGCCGCGTGGTCCTGGGTGGAGAAGATGTTGCACGAGGCCCAGCGCACGTTGGCGCCGATGTCCTTGAGCGTTTCGATCAGCACCGCGGTCTGGATGGTCATGTGCAGCGAGCCGGTGATGCGGACATCCTTCAGCGGCTTGGTCTGCGCATGCTTGCGGCGGATCGACATCAGGCCCGGCATCTCGTGCTCGGCGATGTCCAGTTCCTTGCGGCCCCAATCGGCCAGGGAAAGATCGGCGATCTTGTAGTCCGTCTGCGCGACGGTTTTTGCGACAGCGTTCATGCAATAGCTCCGGTAGGCAAACAAATGTCTGCAGTTCCGGGCGCCGTTGAACGATGAATGCTGGTCGAGCCTGGCCGTAGTTTCCTGCACCTGTGGTGCAGTTGGCAGATCAGTCCGCCATACCGGTCGCAGCGCCCCTCGACGAGAGCATCGATTATATCGGCAGCACCCCCCTCCGGCATGAATTGGTGTGCACCCAACCAACGGCAGGGGGAGCGGTGCGCGGGCGGCTGCTATGGTCCGGAGTCGATCGACACTGGGGACGGACAATGCAGGCGATACCCGATGCACGGCACGGCAGGCGGCGGCAGCGATGGGCGCTGGCAGGCGCACTGGCGCTGAGCGCAACACCACTGGCTGCAGCGGCAGCCGTCGCACCGGCCGCCCAGCCTGCCGCGGCGGCAAGCACCGGCTACCAGCTGCCCTCCAAGGCGCTGCAGGCGGTGGTGGATGCCCCGCGCGCACCGCTGCTGCACCTGTCGCCCAAACGCGACCTGGGCGCGATGGTGCAGTTGCCTGCATTGCCGGACATCGCCGAAGTGGCCCAGCCCGAGCTCAAGCTGGCCGGCCTGCGCATCCATCCCAAGACGGTTGCCAGCAGCCGGTTTGCCTTTGCCGACAAGCTGTGGCTGCTGTCGGTGGCCGATGGCAGCGAGCGGCAGATCACCGGGCTGCCGACGCCGTTGGCGCTGGCCACGGTGAGCTGGTCGCCGGATCAGCGTTATCTGGCGTTCCGCCGCGAGGACGCGGCCAGCGGGGCCAACGAACTGTGGCTGGTGGACGTGGCGGCCGGGCAGGCCAGGCGCCTGGTCGCCGGCTTGAACACCAGCGTCGACGACGCCTTGCACTGGTTGCCCGATGGCAGCGGCCTGCTGCTGCAACAGCAGGTGGCCGGGCAGGGCACGCCACCGGCGCGCGACGCGACCCCGGACGGCCCGGCGATCCAACAGACCAGTGCCGCGGCCGGCGTGCGCTCGCTGCCGACCTACCAGGACCTGCTGCGCAACGAGGCCGATGCGCGCGTGTTCGAGTACTACGCCACCGGCCAGCCGATCATCGTCGGCGTGACCGGGCAGGTGCGCCCGATCGCCACGCCCGGCATCTATCTCAACCTGTCGGTATCGCCGGATGGCCGCTACCTCCTGAGCGAACGCGCCGAGCGGCCGTTTTCATACGTGGTGCCGGTGGACAACTTCGCCCGCCGCATCGAGGTGCTGGACCTGCAGGGCAAGCTGGTGCGGCAGATCGCCCAGCTGCCGTTGGTCGAAGGCCTGCCGACCGGCAACGACGCGGTGCCCACCGGCGTGCGCGACATCGCCTGGCGCGCCGATGCGCCGGCCACGCTGGTCTGGGCCGAGGCGCAGGACGGCGGTGATCCGGCCCGCGCGAGCACGGTCCGCGATGCGGTGCTGATGCAGGCCGCGCCGTTCGCGCGCGCGCCGGTGACGCTGGCGCGGTTGGGCAGCCGGTATGAAGGCATCCAGTGGGGCCGCGGCGATCTGGCCATCCTCAGCGAAAGTTGGTGGAAGACCCGCCGCACCAAACAGTGGCGCATCGCACCGGACCAGCCACAGCGCGCACCCCAATTGCTCTGGGACCGCTCCTCGCAGGACCGCTACAACGATCCCGGCACGCCGGCGACCGTGGCCGACGGCAAGGGCCGCACGCTGCTGCAGACCGGCGCCGACGGCAACAGCCTGTTCCTGCTCGGCAAGGGCGCTTCGCCGGAAGGTGATCGCCCGTTCGTGGATCGCTTCGATCTGCGCAGCAAGCGTGCCACGCGTCTGTTCCATTCGCAGGCGCCGAGCTATTCCGCGCCGCTGGCGTTGCTGGACGCGCAGGGCACGCAGTTGCTGCTCAGCCGCGAATCGCCCGAGGAGCCAGCCAACTACGTCGTGCAGACGTTGGGCGACGCAGCGCCTGCACCGCGGGCGTTGACGCATTTCGCCCACCCGCTGCCGCAGTTGCGCGGCGTGCAGAAGGAGCAGATCCGCTACAAGCGCGCCGATGGCGTGGACCTCACCGCCACGCTGCTGCTGCCGCCCGGTTACGACCCCAAGCGCGACGGCCCGCGGCCGCTGCTGATGTGGGCCTACCCGGGCGAGTTCAAGAGCGCCGATACCGCCAGCCAGGTCACCGACTCGCCGTACCGTTTCAACGCGATCAGCTACTGGGGCCCGCAGGCGTTCCTGGCGATCGGCTATGTGGTGCTCAACAACCCGACCATGCCGATCGTCGGCGAGGGCGATGCCGAGCCCAACGACACCTACGTGCCGCAGCTGGTCGCCGATGCGCAGGCCGCGGTGGACGAAGTGGTGCGGCGCGGGGTCACCGACCGCGAACACATCGCCATCGGCGGGCATTCCTATGGCGCCTTCATGACCGCCAACCTGCTTGCGCGCACGCGGCTGTTCAAGGCCGGCATCGCGCGCAGCGGCGCCTACAACCGCTCGCTGACGCCGTTCGGCTTTCAGGCCGAGGAGCGCAACTACTGGCAGGCGCAATCGGTGTACCAGGCGATGTCGCCGTTCAACTATGCCGACAGGATCAAGGACCCGCTGCTGCTGATCCACGGCCAGGACGACAACAACACCGGCACCTTCCCGATCCAGAGCGAGCGCATGTTCGCCGCGATCAAGGGCCTGGGCGGCACGGCGCGGCTGGTGCTGCTGCCCAACGAATCGCATGCGTATCGCGCACGGCAGTCGATCCTGCAGATGCTGGCCGAGAGCGAGCAGTGGTTGAAGACCCATCTCGGCGAACCGGTGAAGGAGACCGGCGCGACGCGTACGCGTTGATCGATGGTGGGCCGGCACCGGCAGGAGCGCGCTTGCGCGCGATGCGGGGTTACCGGTGAAGCGTCGTCGCGCCCGGGTGCGCTCCTACGTGGATGCGGCCCGCGCGTCCCGGGACGCATCGCCGCGCCGCCGACACGATTGCCGCGATCACCCGTAGGAGCGCACCCGGGCGCGACGGGGCATGACCAGGACAACCCCACCCCGCAGGCGCGGCTTGTCCGCAATGGCGTTACCCGGACAGCCCCACCTCGCAGGAGCGGGCTTGCCCGCGATGGGGCATTACCGGGAAAGCCCTATCGCGCGCCAGCGCGCTCCTACGGAGTCGTCGGTAGGCGCACACGATGGTTGATGATGAAACCGTCGTGCCGGTCGCGATCATCTAATCCTTTTGGGTTAGTCTTCGACGACTTTGCGCTTGAGAGGGTGTGCGTTTCCGATGAACGAGTACCGCAGCAGTCTTGTGTTCGCTACCCCCGACCTGCCCTTGCGCGACGACGTGCGTCGGCTCGGCGCCCTGGTCGGTGACCTGCTCGCCGAGCAGGTCTCTGCGGAATTCCTCGAGGAAGTCGAACGCGTTCGCACCACCGCGATCGCGCGGCGCGAGGGCGATGCGCCGCCGTCCACGCTGAGCGCGCAACTGGCCGGGCGCGAGCCGCGCCAGGCCGAGGCGCTGGTGCGTGCCTTCAGTACCTATTTCCAGGTGGTCAACATCGCCGAGCGCGTGCACCGCATCCGCCGCCGCCGCGAGTACCAGCGCAGCGGCACCGACACGCCGCAGCCCGATGGCCTGCACGACGCATTGCGTCGGCTCAAGGCACAGGGCGTGAGCCTGGACGAACTCAGCGCGTGGTTGCCGCGCATCGACGTGGAGCCGGTGTTCACCGCGCACCCGACCGAAGCGGTGCGCCGCGCGCTGCTGGAAAAAGAACAGCTGATGGTCGCCAGCCTGGTCGACAACCTGGACGGCATGCGCACGCCCAAC
Source organism: Xanthomonas euroxanthea (assembly GCF_903989455.1). NCBI lineage: Bacteria > Pseudomonadati > Pseudomonadota > Gammaproteobacteria > Lysobacterales > Lysobacteraceae > Xanthomonas > Xanthomonas euroxanthea. The sequence goes on from NZ_LR861803.1 coordinate 981,981, forward strand.
GAGCGCGCCACCGACGCGGCGCGCTTCCGCATGGCCCTGACCGCCTCCTGGCAGACCGCCGACTCCTCGCCGGTGCGTCCCACCGTGGAGGACGAGCGCGAGCATGTGGGGTTCTACCTCACCCAGGTGCTCTATCGCGTGGTGCCGGTGATGTACGAAACCCTCGAACACGCCATCGAAGAGACCTACGGCAGCGTGCCGACCCTGCCGCGGCTGCTGCGCTTCGGCACCTGGGTCGGCGGCGACATGGACGGCAACCCCAATGTGGATGCCACCACCATTGCCGGCACGCTGGATGCGCAACGGCGTGCGGTGCTGGACCGGTATCAGAAGGAACTCTGGCAACTGGCCAGCCTGCTCAGCCAGTCGACCACGCTGGTGGCGGTGAGCCCGGCGTTGAGCGAGCAACTGCAGCGCTACCGCGCGTTGTTGCCGGAAGACGCCGCACGCTCGCGTCCGCGCCATGGCGACATGCCGTACCGGCTGCTCAACGATCTGATGCGCGCGCGCCTGCAGGCCACGCTGGACGATGCCGAGGGCGCCTACACCAGTCCGTCCGAGCTGGAGCACGATCTGCAATTGATCCTGGACAGCCTGCAGGCCAACAAGGGCCTGCACGCCGGTTGGTTCGCGGTGCGCCGCCTGTTGTGGCGCGTGCGCAGCTTCGGCTTCCACCTGGCGCGTCTGGACGTGCGCCAGGAATCGAGCGTGCATGCGCGCGCGGTGGCCGACGCATTGGGTCAGGCAGACTGGGACGAACAGGACGCCACCCAGCGCGCCGCATTGCTCGGTCCGTATGCCTCCGGCGAACAGGCATTGCCGCGCGTGGATGACGAAGGCAATGCGCGGCTGGATGCGGTGTTCGCCGCGCTCGCCGACGCGCGCAGCCGCCATGGCGCCGATGCGCTGGGCAGCTACATCATCTCGATGGCGCACAACCGCGCCGACGTGCTGACCGTGCTGGCGCTGGCACGGCGCGGCGGTCTGGTCGACGACGCCGGCACGGTGCCGCTGGATATCGTGCCGCTGTTCGAAACCGTGGACGATCTGCGCGGCGGTACCGGCACTGTGCAGGACCTGCTCGCCGACCCGGTCTACCGCCAGCACCTGGCTGCGCGCGGCGATACGCAGATGGTGATGCTGGGGTATTCGGACAGCGGCAAGGACGGCGGCATCACCGCCTCGCGGTGGGGGCTGCAACGCGCGCAGGTCGAACTGCTGGAGGCTGCCGCCGAACTCGGCGTGCGGCTGACCTTCTTCCACGGCCGCGGTGGTTCGATCGCGCGTGGCGGCGGCAAGACCAGCCGCGCGCTGGATGCCGCGCCGCGCGGCAGTGTCGATGGCCGGCTGCGCGTGACCGAGCAAGGCGAGGTGATCCATCGCAAGTACGGCATCCGTGCCCTGGCGCTGCGCTCGCTGGAACAGATGACCGGCGCGGTGCTGCTGTCCAGCCTACGTCCGCGGGCGCCGGAGCCGCGCGAGGAGCGCTGGCGCCCGGTGATGGATCTGGTCGCCGAGCGCAGCACCGTGGCGTATCGCGCCTTCGTTGGCGCGCCGGATTTCATGCAGTACTTCCGGCTGGCCACGCCGATCGATGTGATCGAACGCATGACGCTGGGCTCGCGTCCGTCGCGCCGGCTCGGCCAGGACGCGGCCCTGTCCAACCTGCGCGCGATTCCGTGGGTGTTCGCCTGGAGCCAGGCGCGTGCGGTGATCCCGGGCTGGTACGGCGTGGGCAGCGGCCTGCAGGCGGCAGTGGATGCGGGGCACGAGGAGACCTTGCGCGAGATGGCGCAGGACTGGCCGTTCTTCCGCACCTTCCTCGACGACGTGGCGATGGTGCTGTCCAAGGGCGACCTCACCATCGCCGAGCTGTTTTCGCGCTTGTCGGGCGACCTGCACGCGCGGTTCTTCCCGGGCATCGGCGCCGAGCTGGCGCTGACCAAGGGCTGGGTGAAGGCGTTGACCGGCCAGCAGTCGCTGCTGCAGCACGACCCGCGGCTGGCCTTGTCGATCCGCCTGCGCAACCCCTACATCGACCCGATCAGCGTGCTGCAGGTGGACCTGCTGCAGCGCTGGCGCGCCACCGATGGCGAAGACGACGAATTGCTGCGCGCGCTGGTGGCCTGCGTCAACGGTGTCTCGCAAGGCGTGCAGAACACCGGCTGATCCGTTCGCTGCTCCGACCGTCGGAGGCGGCTGCCGGAGCAGACCGTTGGTCGGAGAGGGCGCGGATTGGTGAAGCGGGCTCTGGTGTTACCGGACAAATCTGTCCGATAATGCCGCGATGACGACTTCCCGCCCTGATGCCGCGCTGCGCCGCCGGCAGATACTCGATGCTGCCGACGAAGTGTTCAGCGAACACGGCGTCAACGCCCCGCTGGAACTGGTGGTCGAGCGTGCCGGCCTTGGCCGCGCCACGCTGTACCGCAATTTCCCCGACCGGCTCGCGCTGATGACGGCGCTGATGACCCGTGGCCTGGACGGCCTGGAACGGCTTGCTGCCGATCTGGGCGAGCGCCCGGACGGGCTGGCCGTGCTGCTGCACGACGTGGCCGAGCACATCGCCCAGTCCGCTCCGCTGGTGGATTTCTGGCGCTCGATCGAACGCGCGCACCCGGCGGTGGAAACCGCCGACCGGCGTGTAGTGCGCATCTTCCTGCCGTTCGTGCATCGCGCCCGCGACGCCGGCCTGTGCCGTGCCGATGTCGATGACGAGCAACTGCTGCTGGTGATCGACATGCTCGGCAGCTGCCTGCGCGGCAACGACGAATCCGAACGCAAACGGCTTGCCCATCGCTCGGCCGACCTGTTGATGCACGCACTGGGCATGCAGGTGCCGGAAGGCGGCACCCGATGAAACCGGCCACGCGTTCGCGCATCGGGCGCTGGGCGCTGCGGGGGGCGCTGGTGCTGGCCGCGCTCTGGGGCGGGCTGGCGATCTACTTCGCGCTGACCGGCAATGCGTTCGTGCGCGCGGCGTGGGTGGGCTCGTGGTGCGCGATGGCAATCGCGGCGTTGTGGGGATTGCGGCGTGGCCGCGAGAATTGGGCCTTGGTGGGCATCTTCAGTGCCGCCTTCGCGGTGCTGGCGCTGTCGTGGTGGATGATGCAGCCCAGCCAGGAGCGCGACTGGGCCGACGATGTCGCCCAGCGCCTGCAGCCGGAGGTGCACGGCAACATCGTCACGCTGCACAACGTGCGCAATTTCGACTGGCATGGCGAAACCGACTACCAGCCGCGCTGGGAAACCCGCCAGTACGACCTGGATCGCCTGGTCAGTGCCGATCTGGCGCTGTCGTACTGGATGGGTCCGGCGATCGCGCACACGTTGGTGTCGTTCGGTTTCGACGACGGCTCGCACGTGGTGTTCTCGCTGGAAATCCGCAAGGAGCGTGGCGAATCGTTCTCGGCATTGGGCGGGTTCTTCCGCAGCTTCGAAGAAACCCTGGTGGCCGCCGACGAGCGCGACATCCTGCGCGTGCGCACCAACGTGCGCGGCGAGGACATGTACCTGTACCGGCTGGCGCTTCCCAAGGCCGGGCTGCGCCGCATGTTCATGGGCTACGTGGGCCTGGCCAACGACCTGAATCGCGCGCCGGCGTTCTACAACACGCTCACCAGCAACTGCACCACGATCGTGTTTGCGTTGGCGCGCCAGTTGCAGCCCACCTTGCCGCTGGATCATCGCCTGTTGCTGTCCGGCTACGTCGACGAATACGCCTACGATCACGATGGGCTGATGCCCGGCTACGACTTCGCCACCCTGAAGCAGCGCGGGCATTTCACCGCACGTGCGATCGCCGCCGACAAGGCCGCGGATTTCTCCGAGCGCATCCGTGCCGGCATGCCGCAGGCGCCAGCACCAGCACCGGCCCGGAGCGCAGTGCGATGACGCCGCGGCTGCGTGGATGCCGCGCCGCTGCCGTGCTGGCAGGACTGCTGGCGAGCCTGTGGCTGAGCGGCTGCGCGATGGTCACGGTGCAATCGCACAGCAGCGGCGACTACATCGCGCGCACGCGCGGCGATGTGCTCAGTACCGGCGCATTGAGCCAGGCCAGCAGCGAGACGGTGCAGGTGGCCGGTCTGCAGCCCAAGGCCTGCCGCAGCGACCCGCTGCCCTGCCTGCAGCAGCTCACCACCCTCGCAGGCATCGGCAACGAGCGCCGGCTGGCGACGCAGGCCGAGCTCTGGACGGCGCAGGCGATTGCCCTGGGCGGGCGCGACCCGGCTACGATGAGCGATGCGGCAGTCGACGCCTGGCTGGAAGCGGCGCGGCATGCCTACGCCTACCTGTTCTTCACCGATCGGGCGCCCAGTGCGCGTGCGTTCGAGAATCGCCAGACGCAGGTACGCGACTACTACAACTATGCCGTGCAGCAGGTGATCGAACGCCTGTTCGCGCGCGCGCAGCAGACCGGCCAGACCGAGCGCGAACCCACCACCCTGGGGCGCTGGCAGGTCAGGATCGACATGTCTGCGTATCGCTTGCCGGGCGGTGGCAACACGCCGCGCGCGATCTTCGCCGCCTCGGCGTTGCGCTTCGATGGACTGCGCAGCACGTATCGACGCGATGGATTCGGGGCCGAACTGGTGGCCGAGGTGGACCCGCAAGTGGTCGGCGATCCGGCCGGGCTGGCCTTGCAACCAGCCGCCGCCGTCGCAGCACCGGAGCGTCCGCTGCCGACATTCAGCGAGATGCCGTACGCACCGGCAACGCTGCTGCTGCGTTTCGATGGACAGACGCTGGATGCGGTGCTGCGTGGCCATGCCGCCACCGTGGTGCCCTACGACCCCTATCGCCAGAACGAGGTGGTGCTGCATGGCCAGCGCGTGCCGCTGGCGGCCAATTTCACCGCCGCCTATGGGCTGTGGCTGGCCAGGTCCGGGTTTGCCGCGCAGTCGCTGCGGTCGATGCTGGGCCGCGCGCGCGGCATCGACCGCCCGCATCTGTATCTGATGCAGCCCTACGACCCGGACCGGCGCGTGCTGCTGATGCTGCACGGGCTGGCCAGCAGCCCGGAAGCCTGGGTCAATGTCGCCAACGAAGTGATGGGCGATGAAGCGCTGCGCCAGCGCTACCAGATCTGGCAGGTGTACTACCCCACCAATGCGCCGGTGGCGGTCAACCGCGCCGAAATCCAGGCCCTGGTGGAGCGCAGCCTGCAGCACTTCGATCCGGCCGGCACGGCGATCGCATCGCAGGACATGGTGTTGATCGGCCACAGCATGGGCGGGGTGATCGGCCGCCTGCTGGTGTCCTCGTCCGGCGAGCGCCTGTGGAATTCCCTGCTGGAAAACTACCGCCTGGACGGCGAGCGCGGCGCACGCATCCGCGCGAAGTTGTCGCCGCTGCTGCATTTTTCGCCAATGCCGCAGATCGACCGCGCCATCTTCATCGCCGCGCCGCATCGCGGCACGCCCCTGGCCGAGGGTGGGCTGGGGCGTTTCGTCGGCCGCCTGGTGCGTTTGCCGATCGCCTTGCTGGATCGCTTCGGCGATGTGTTTCAGGACCTGGCCAGCAGCGAGCGTGGCGGGCAGGGCGGCGACCCGCGCCGCAAGCGGCGCCTGCTGCCGCCGACCAGCATCGACAACCTGCGCGATACCGACCCGTTCGTGCGCGCCAGCATGGACCTGCCGATTTCCCCGCAGGTGCATTACCACACCATTGTCGGGCGCGAGAAACCGCAGGTGCCGCTGGCCGACTCCGACGATGGCCTGGTGCCGTATCGCAGCGCGCACCTGGACGGTGCCGAGTCCGAACTGGTGGTGACCTCCTGGCACAGCGTGCAGGAAACGCCGCAGGCGATTCTGGAGATCCGCCGCATCCTGCACGAGCAATTGCGCTCCGAGGCGGCGGGCGCAACGGATGCGCAGGGCAAGCCAGCGGCCGCAACGCCCGCGACATTCTGATCGCGCTGCAGCGCAATTGCGGGAAGGCGTGGCTTACAGGGCACGCACTCCCATCGCAAGTCATCGTGCCGCGGCCCTGTGCAGGGCGTCCTGATGGCCGGTGCGAAGGCTATCCACGCAAGGTGGCGCACCATGCGGCGCGGTGCGATTCGTAAGGACGCCTGCCGCGCCCGTTACCGTGGCCGCGCGGCTGATGCGCAGCATATCGTCACGTGGTGCCTGCCCGGACATGTTCGCGAAGTTTCGCCGGATGTCGTCTGCCTTGCATATTGGCAACGTAGATTCCGCCATGACCAACGGGATGACTACCAAGCATGTGTTCTGGGCACGCGATGACAACGGGGCAGGGTAGTGACCCGACGTCTGCAGGCGATGACGGCAGCGACGCGATGGGGGTTGCGTTGTTGCCATCATGCAAAGGCGTCGCGCCGTTGCGCGCAGGCATCAGGCCGGCATCGACGACCGCGTCTTGGCTGCGATGGCTGGTGCCGGCGCTCAGCTTCGGCGCGCTGCTGCTGATCGGCTGCACGCCGCGTCCGCCCGGACCGCCCGCAGTCGCAAAGACCGCGCAGGCCGCGCAACTGGAACGCGTGGTGGTTGTCTTTCGGCACGGCGTGCGCGCACCGCTGCAGGGCGAAGCCGCTGCGGCGCACTATGCCGACGCGCCATGGCCGCAATGGTCCACAGCGGCCAGCCTGCTGACGCCGCGTGGGCGCATCGGCGTGCACTTGAGCGGCGACTATTTGCGCCAATGGCTGGTGCAGCAGGGCGTGTTGCCACCGAGCGGGTGCCCGGTACCAGGCAGCGTGTCGGTCTGGGCCAATACCGACCAGCGCACCATCGACAGTGGCGCCCTGCTGGCCGCGGCGCTGGCACCGGGCTGCGGGATCGTCGCCGGGCATCGCCAGGCCGGCAGCAACGATCCGTTGTTCCGACCGATCGAAGCCGGCGCAGTGCCGTTCGATGGCGCAGCGGCAGTTGCGGCGATCGAGAGAGAAACCGGTGGCCCAGCCGCAGTGTTGCGGGAGCACGCGGCCGAGTTGCAGGCGATGCAGCAGATCCTGGGCTGCACGCGCACACCCTGCGACTTTGCGCAGATGCCGTCCACGCTGACGCCGTCGGCCAACGGGCGCGGCCTGGCGCTGGGTGGGCCGATCGATCTGACCTCCGGCACCGGCGAGGTGCTGCTGCTGCAATACGCCGAAGGGCTGCCGTTGGCGCAGGTCGGCTGGGGCCGTGCCACACCCGAGCGGCTGGCGCAGGTGTCCCGACTGCATGCCTTGTTGTTTGATATCTACGCACGTCCGCATTACATGGCCTCACGCTCGGGCGCACCGCTGGCGCGCAACGTGCTGCAGCGCTTCGGCAATATGCAGGCGCCAACGGTCTCTGTTTTCGTCGGCAGCGATACGCATATCGCCGCGTTGAGCAGTTTGCTGGGCCTGCACTTCCATCTGCCCGGCTACGGCGCCGACGATCCGCCGCCGGGTGGCGCGTTGGTGCTGGTCCTATGGCGCGAACCGAACGGGCAGCAGGTAGTGCGTGCGCAGTATCTGGCGCAATCGCTGGATCAACTGCGGACGCTGGCGCCGTTGGATCTGGCGCACCCGCCGTTGCAGCAGATGTTGGCGCTTGGCATTTGCACAGCTGGGCAACGCATGGCATGCCCGTTGCCGGAGTTTATGCACGCGCTTGAGAAACAGCTGCAGCTCGATCGGTAACCGTGCAGCAGCAATCCTGATCTGGAAAAGGCGACCACCGGTTGTTCCTTCTCCCACCGGGAGAAGGTGCCCCGCAGAAGCGGATGAGGGTACGCGCGACGCCTGGTGTCATCGAATATGCAAAGAGGCTACGCCCCGTACCCTCACCCCAACTCCTCTCCTGCAGGAGAGGGGCTTTTCTTTTTTCAGCCGCCGACGATGATCGGTGGTGCTTGCGCGCGTGCCGGTGTGGGACCTTGAGCGGCATGGATGCCGCGCCAGGGCCAACATGGATTTACTTGCGGCGTATCCCACACCGGTACGCGCCCAAGCGCCTTAAGCAAACCGAAGCAGTCGCATGGGAACACCAGATGTCGTGCGCAAAGTCGATCGGTGTGCGGAGTTGGTCGGCAGCGCGGCGCCGCATCCAGTGTCGGGACATGCCGTGAATCCGTCCCTGGAGGCTCGGTGGCGGCATCCATGCCGCCACACGGTCCCGCCCCCGGACGCGGCACCGCGCTCCCAGCGTTGCCACTGCTGATCGGCAGGCGATTACGCTTGCAAGCGCCTTCAGTGGCCGAAGCCTTCAGTCACAGAGCGTCAGTGACTGGAGCATTCGCATAAACCCACTAGATGTCCAACGCGCAGATTCTTCAGTAAGCGGTGCCGCATCAAAAATCGGACCGCAGTGAATCCAGCCGTGGGGTTCGGTTGGAAGCATCCATTCCACCAAAACGCACATGGGCCGCATCAGCGGCCCATGTGCAATTCACTGCATCCGCTCCCGCAGGAGCAGTCTGCTTACTTCAGCTTGGCGTCGGCGCGCAGCGCGTCGGCGCGGTCGGTCTTTTCCCACGAGAACGCGGTGGCGTTGTGCTGCTCCCCGGTTGCGTCGGTGTAGGAGAAGTCCTTCGGCTTGCGGCCGAAGTGGCCGTAGGAGGCGGTCTGCTGATACATCGGGTGGATCAGGTCGAGCATCTGGATGATGCCGAACGGACGCAGGTCGAAATGCTTGCGGATCAGCTTTTCGATCTGTTCGTCGGCGATCTTGCCGGTGCCGAAGGTGGTGACCGAAATCGAGGTCGGCTCGGCCACGCCGATGGCGTAGGAAACCTGCACTTCGCAACGGTCGGCCAGGCCGGCAGCCACCACGTTCTTGGCCACATAGCGCGCGGCGTAGGCTGCCGAGCGATCGACCTTGGACGGATCCTTGCCGGAGAACGCGCCGCCACCGTGGCGCGCCCAGCCGCCGTAGGTGTCGACGATGATCTTGCGGCCGGTCAGGCCGCAATCGCCCACCGGCCCGCCGATCACGAACTTGCCGGTCGGGTTGATGTGGAACTTGGTGCCCTTGTGCAGCCACTTGGCCGGCAGCACCGGCTTGAGGATTTCCTCGCGCACGGCCTCGACCAGATCCTTCTGCTTGATGCCCGGATCGTGCTGGGTCGACAGCACCACCGCGTCGATCGCGGTCGCAACGCCGTCTTCGTAGCGCAGGGTGACCTGCGACTTGGCGTCCGGACGCAGCCAGGACAGCGCCGAGTTCTTCTTCTTGCGGATCTTGGCCTGCTGCTCGACCAGGCGGTGCGCCAGATGGATCGCAGCCGGCATGTGGCTGTCGGTCTCGTTGGTCGCATAGCCGAACATCAGGCCCTGGTCGCCGGCGCCCTGCTGTTCCGGGTTCTTGCGATCCACGCCCTGGTTGATGTCCGGCGACTGCTTGCCGATCAGGTTGAGCACGCCACAGGTCTCGCCGTCGAAGCCGACGTCGGAGCTGTTGTAGCCGATGTCCAGAATGACCTTGCGGGTCAGCGCTTCCAAGTCGATCCAGGCACTGGTGGTCACTTCGCCGGCAACGATCGCCACGCCCGTCTTGACCATCGTCTCGCATGCCACGCGGGCGCGCTTGTCCTGGGCCAGGATGGCATCCAGCACTGCGTCGGAGATCTGGTCGGCGATCTTGTCCGGATGGCCTTCGGAGACCGATTCGGAGGTGAACAGGTAGCTGGACATCAGGCTTATATCCCTTGATTCGGATGAAAAGATGGGTGCGGATGATACACCGTCCGACAACCCTGTGCATTGTGCGCCTGAACAGCCCGGTGTGGCGTTAAACCCGTGTCGTGGCACGGGTTTGCACGGTCATCGGGGTGTCGTCAGCTTGCCATGCAGTGGTCGTATCGAGCGGTCAGCATGCGCGCGTACCTGGCGCCTTGGCTGCTTGCGGCCGGGGCGCCGCAGGGGAATAAGCGATGCCGTTGGACAGCGTGCCGGGGCGAGGGCGCATGGCTGCCATGGCGCCCACGACCCGCGATGCGGTGTTCGATGCAGTGCGTCGCGGCTTGCGGCGGGGTGTGCATCTACGCGCGTGCGCTGCCGGCGCCTGCGGGCGGCGCACGCACCCTGCCTGCGCCGCGCCCGATCGCAGCGCCGAGATTTCTGCCCCGGAGACGCCCGCATGCACTTGTCCACGTTGCATCCACCGGTCCGTGCCTTGTTCCTGTCCGACCTGCACCTGGGCTCGCGGCATTGCCATGCCGCCGAGATCGCCGCCTTCATTGGCCGCCAGCGGTGCCAGAGGCTGTATCTGGTGGGCGACATCATCGACCTGTGGTGGATTTCGCAGCGGCGCGCGGTCTGGGACGTGGCGCATCAGCAGGTGATCGCGGCCCTGCATGCGCAGGCCCGGCGTGGCACCGAGATCATCTACGTGCCCGGCAACCACGACCGTGCCATCCGCCGCTTCTGCGGCCTGGTGATGCCGGCCATGCAGGTGCGCCGACGCAGCGTCCACACCTTGCTGGACGGGCGCCGGCTGCTGGTCACCCATGGCGACGACTACGACGCGCAGACCCATTTCGGCGGCCTGCAGGAACGATTTGGCGACTGGCTCTACTACCGCATCCTCACCGGTAATCAGCTGACCAATCGTCTGCGGCGTCGGCTGGGCATGCGCTACTGGTCGCTGGCCGAGTTTCTCAAGCGACGCAGCGATGCAGCCGAGCGTTACATCGGCCGCTTCGTGGCGGCCGGCCTGGCCGATGTGGTGCGCCGCGATCTGGACGGCATCGTCTGTGGGCATATCCATCGCGCCGCACTGCGCATGCAGGCTGGCCATCTGTACGCCAACACCGGCGACTGGGTGGAGAGCCTGACGGCGCTGCGCGAGACGCAGTGCGGCGCACTGCAACTGGTCAACCATCACGGCGAGGTGCTGGCCGAGCTGGCGCCGCAACCCCACGCCGCGCAGCAGCGCGCGGCGTGAGGTCGTCATGCGTAGCGCATGTCGGCAGGCCGCGGCTGCCGGGAGCCGCCATCGGGCTGCAGCGTCCGCCATCCTGGTGCAGGGCATCCAGACGTCGGCAGCGGCCTCGTTTTTTGTCAGCGAACCGCAGCGCGATGCGGGCAACGCACCTGCTGGCTGACTGCCCCGCGGTCGTAACGCACGCGATGGCACTGAACGATGCCTGGCCTGCTAGCATCGGCCGATGGATTCATTGACCCAGATCGTTCTCGGCGGCGCCGTCGCCGCTGCCATCGCACCGGCTGGACAGCGCCGTGCGGCCCTGTTGGCCGGCGCCGCACTGGGCACCTTGCCCGATCTCGATGCGCTGGTGTTGCTGCCGTTGACCGACGATCCGGTCACGCTGATGACGGTGCATCGCAGCGCCAGCCATTCGTTGTTGGTGCTGCCGTTGCTGGGCTGGCTGATCTGGTGGCTGTTTCGCCGCTACGGCAATGGGCGCGTGGCCAGTGCGCCCAAGCGCTGGTTCTGGGCGATCCAGCTGGCCTTGATCACCCATCCCTTGCTCGATGCCTTCACCGTCTACGGCACCCAGCTGTGGTGGCCGCTGCAGCCGCATCCGGCGATGTGGTCGAGCGTCTTCATCATCGACCCGGCCTACACGCTATGGCTGTTGCTCGCCTGCGCGGTGGCATGGTTTGCACGCGCGCGGCCCGTCGCGCAGCACGCGCTGGTGATCGGGCTGGCGCTCAGCTCCGCCTATCTGGGTTGGTCGTTGCTGGCCAAGCACCTGGTCGACCAGGAAGCGGACCGTGCGCTGGCCGCACTCGGACTGAAGGATGCGCCGCGCTTCTCGGTGCCGATGCCGCTCAATACCCTGCTGTGGCGCGTGGTGGCGATGACGCCCAACGGCTATGTGATCGGCGAGCGCTCGCTGGTGGCCGACAAGGGCCCGATGCAGTTTCGTGGCTATTCCAGCAACACCCAGGCGCTGGGCGAAGTGGCCCGGTTCGATTCAGTGCGCCGGTTGACCTGGTTCAATCGCGGTTTCATGCGCGCACGCCTGGTCGATGACGAGCTGATGCTCAGCGACCTGCGCATGGGCCTGGAGCCGGACTACAACTTCAATTTCGTGGTGGCCCACCGCGAAGACGGGCAGTGGCAGCCGATCGCGCCGCGACAGATCCAGGCCGCCTACCGCGCGCCGGTGGCGCGCGATCAGATCGGCCAGGTGCTGGCGCAGATGTGGCGCCGCATCTGGCACGAACCCACCGGGACGGTGCTGACCGGTGATCTGGAACATGCCGCGATGCCTGCACCGGCGGCCCGGTAGGCGTGCCCAGGCGGTTGGCCAGCAATGCGCCTGCCGCAGCTCCGTGCAGCACGCCGGCTCAATACACCGTCGCGCGTGCCTGCACGAACGAGTAGAAGAACACCGCGTCCGGGTCGCTGTGCACCTGTGCCAGTTCGCGGCGCATGCCGTCCACGGTGTCTGCGTTCACCGCGCCGGCCGCAAGCAATTGGTCGGCCGCCGACAGCAGCACTTCTTCCCAGAATCCGATCATGGTCTTGCGCCGGCCCGGCTCGCGGTTGTCCAAATGCAGCGTCTTGATCTCGGTATGCACATCGCGAAAGCCGCCGGCCAGCAGCAGGTTGCCCAGCTTGGCGCCGACGAACGGGTCGCCGCCCTGGTCGTACTGGAAATCGTTGAAGGCCATCCAGTAGCGCCATAGGTTGGGCGAATACGGATGCAGCAGGAACGAGGCGTTCATCACCTCGGTGACATACACCGGCGAGCCCGGCAGCAGCACGCGCCGTACCTCGTTGAGCACGCGCGCAGGCGAGGGCACATGCTCGAGCACCCAGCACAGGAATGCCGCATCGAACTGACGCGCCTCGAACGGCAGGTCGCTCGCATCGGCCTGCTGCAGCGTGTAGCGCTCGCGGCACCATGCCAACCGTTCGAGATTGGCGCGTGCCGCGCCCAACTGGGCCTCGCTCAGGTCCACGCTGGTGACATGCAGGTCGGGAAAGCGGCGCAGCAGGATTTCGGTCTGCGCGCCCACGCCGCTGCCCACCTCCAGCAGCCGGCGCGCGCCGCTGTAGTCGATCTGGTTGAACAGCGTGGCTTCCAGCAGGCGCGCCTGTTTGAGCAGGCGTGCCTGTTCGGTGGACGAAAATCCATGCAGATAGGTCGGGGTGTCGCTCGGTGCGCTCATCGCTGCAGCTCCAACAACGCGGAAAAACTCAGGCGGCAACCGACAGTGCCGGTGGCACGCCGGCGATCAGGGCATCGAAATACGCGCCGGTCAGTTCCAGCTGCGCTTCCGGTGTTTCGGCGCGATTGACCACCGCGCGAAAGTCGGCACTCTGCGGGTGATCCTTCGCGTACCAGCCCAGATGCTTGCGCGCGATGCGCACGCCCTGCGGCTGCCCATAGAACGCATGCAAGGCTTCCAGGTGGCCGAGCAGGGTGTCGCGCACGAACGCCAACGACGGCGGCGGCAACAGCTCGCCGGTGGCCAGATAGTGCGCCACCTCGCCGAAGATCCACGGGCGCCCCTGCGCCGCACGCCCGATCATCACCGCATCCACGCCGGTGGCGTGCAGTACCTGCGCCGCCTTCTGCGGCGAATCGATATCGCCATTGGCGATCACCGGAATCTGCAGCGCGGCCTTGATCTGCGCAATCGTGGCGTACTCGGCAGTGCCGGTGTAGTGCTGGTCGCGGGTGCGCCCGTGCACCGCCAGCGCGGCGATGCCGCAGTCCTGCGCGATGCGCGCGATGGTCGGGCCGTTGCGGTGATCGCAATCCCAGCCGGTACGGATCTTCAAGGTTACCGGCACATCCACCGCCTGCACCACTGCGCGCAGGATGCGTGCCACCAGCTCTTCGTCGCGCATCAGCGCCGAGCCGGCCCAGGCGTTGCAGACCTTCTTGGCCGGGCAGCCCATGTTGATGTCGATCAGCTGCGCACCGTGGTCGACGTTGTAGCGCGCCGCCTCGGCCAGTTGCTGCGGCTCGGTGCCCGCAATCTGCACGCTGACCGGATCCGGCTCGCCGGCATGGTCCATGCGGTGCAGCGATTTGCGCGTGCCCCAGAAACGCGGATCGGAGATGGTCATCTCCGACACCGCCAGCCCGGCGCCCAGCCGCTTGCACAGCAGCCGGAACGGCTTGTCGGTGACGCCGGCCATCGGGGCCAGGATCACCTTGGGGTCGATGGAGTAGGGGCCGATCTGCATGGCGGCATTGTAGCTGGGTGGGGGAATCGGGATTCGGGAATCGAGAATCGGGAATCGGGAATTGGGAGTTGGGAGTTGGGAGTCGGGAGTCGGGAGTCGGGAGTCCCGATTCGGGAGTCGGAAGAGCGTTTTCGGCTTTCGGTCTTGCGCGGTTGCTGCGCGGGTCGCGTGACTGGTAGAGCGAGGGCAGCGGCAAGATTGCTGGTTGACCGTCCCCTCACCCCAACCCCTCTCCCGACGGGAGAGGGGCTTCTATTCCTTCTCCCGCCGGGAGAAGGTGGCGCGTCAGCGCCGGATGAGGGTAGGGCGCCCGACGCTGCATCACGCCTGGTGCCGCCGCCCAGCCTGCTATCAGATGAAGAAGATCGAAGCGCCGGCGCAGCGGGGCTCGCAGCCTCCGTCGATGGACAGGCCTCGACATGCCGGTCGCGGATCAAACCAGTCTGGTGGGCATGGCCGACGCCCTGAACGCAGAAGGCGACCGCATCGCTGCGGTCGCCTTCGTTGTTTGCCTGAAGCGCGCGGATCACACGGCCGGTTCGGGGGCCATGCGCGGCATCGAGGTGGCGGCGCCTTCCACTTCGGTGGAGCGCGCGGCGTAGCGGGTGGCAAAGCGCACGTGGGTGATGAAGCTGGCAGTCGGCGCTTGTGCCAGCGAGGCCACCAGCGCGCCGTTGAAGGCGTCACCGGCGCCGGTGGTGTCCACGGTCTGCGCGCTTTCCGCGCCCACCCGATAATGCGCGGCCGTGTCGCCGCGCAGCTGTTCTTCGGCGTGCGAGATGAAGGCGCCCACCGATCCCAGCGTCACCACCACGGTACCGCCCGGCAACAGCTTGCGGCACAGCGAATGCAGCGTGTTGCCGTCCAGCGCCGCCACATCGTCGGCATTGATGCGTTCGCCGACGTGGCGGCCGAGCAGGGCGGCAAACTCGGTTTCGTTGGGCGTCAGCACATCCGACAGCTTGAGCAGGCCGATCGAGGTCGGTGCATTGGCCGGTGCGGCGTTGAGCACGGTCAGCACGCCGCACTCGCGTGCCAGTGCCAGCGCCGACTCGATGGTTTCCGCCGGCGATTCCAGCTGCGCCAGCAACACGCTGGACGAGGCCACCAGTGCGCGTTGGTTGTCCACGAATGCAGCGCTCAGCACCGAATTGGCACCGGCACCGATCACGATGGTGTTGCGGCCGTGCGCGTCGACGTAGATCCCGCCGGTGCCGGTCGGCTCGTTGCTGGGCTCGGCGATCAGTGCGAAGCCGTCGTGCGCCGCCAGCGAGCGCGCCAGCGCACCGCCGGCATCGTCGCCCAGCGCGCACAGAAAGTGCGTCCTGGCGCCGGCACGTGCAGCCGCGACCGCCTGGTTGAAGCCCTTGCCCCCCGGGCCGGTGCTGTAGCGACCGGCGATGGTGGCGCCCGGCGCAGGCAGCACGTCGCAGCGCCACACGTGATCGACATTGAAGGACCCGACAACGACGACCGAACTCATAAATACCCTTGACTTGAATGACTGAATGAAACGTGGCGTGCGGCGATTAGACCGTCACACCGATGAACCCGCGCCCCTCAACCGAAATGCGAGAGCACACCGGCAATGGTAGCGGTCATGAACGTGGCGATCGAACCGCCCAGCACCGCGCGCAGCCCGAACTTGGCCAGATCGTGACGGCGTTCCGGTGCCAGCCCGCCGATGCCACCGATCTGGATCGCAATCGAGCTGAAGTTGGCAAAGCCGCACAACGCATACGTGGCAATCAGCCGACCCTCCGCGCTCAGGCCCACGCCCGGCACTTCGCCCTTCACGATACGCGACAGTTCGCTGTAGGCGACGAACTCGTTGATCACCACTTTCTGCCCGATCAGCGAGCCGACCGTGGTCGCGTCCACCCACGGGGTACCGATCACCCAGGCGATCGGCGCCAGCACGTAGCCGAAGATCGTCGACAGGTTGGTCGGCCGGCCCAGCAGCGCGGCAGCGCCGGTGATCTCGCCCAGCCAGGTCAGCGGTGCGTTGATCAGGGCGATCAGCGCAATGAAGGCCAGCAGCATCGCGCCGATGTTCAGCGCCAGCCGCAAGCCGTCGCCGGCGCCGGCCGCGGCCGCATCGATGACATTGCTGGTGGTCTTTTCCACTTCCATCTTGACCGTGCCACGCGTCAGCGGGGTGCCGGTTTCCGGCACCAGCAGCTTGGCCACCACCAGGGTGGCGGGCGCGGCCATGATGCTGGCGGCCAGCAGATGCTTGGCGTAGAACGCCTGCTGCGCGGGATCGCTGCCACCGAGCATGCCGACGTAGGCGGCCAGCACGCCGCCGGCGATATGCGCCATGCCGCCGATCATCATCGTCAGCAGCTCGGACTGGGTCATCTTGGGGATGTACGGGCGCACCGTCAGCGGCGCCTCGGTCTGGCCGATGAACACGCTGGCGCACACGCTGGTGGTTTCCGCGCCGGACACGCGCATCACCTTGGTGATCGCCCAGGCCATCGCGCGGACCACCACCTGCATCACGCCCAGGTGGTAGAGCACGCCCATCAGCGCCGAGAAGAAGATGATGGTGGGCAGCACCTGGAACGCGAAAATGAAGCCGTAGCTGTCGATGTTCATCAGGTTGCCGAAAATGAAGGTGGACCCTTCATTAACGAAGCTCAGCACCTTGACGAAGCCCTTGCCCAGCGAATCGAACACATCGCGTCCGCCCGGCACCAGCAGCACCAGCGCGGCGAACGAAATCTGCAGCGCCAGACCGGTGGCGACCAGCCTCCAGTCGATCGCGCGGCGGTTGCTCGAAAACAGCCAGGTGATGCCGATGAGCACCGCCAGACCGAACAGGCCGAAACCGATCCTTCCCAAACCTTCGACCATTCCAATCCCCGGGGCTGCTGACGGCAAAACGAGAAGCCTAGAGCAGGGGGTGACCGCGGGCAAGGCGAGCAGCATTCAGGCCCCGCCCGTTGACCCGCAGGCGAGCCAGGGCGGGCGCGGGCAGTTCCCTGCGCGCGGGCGGGCGAGCCGCGCTTGCGCAAGGTCATGGATCGGGGGCATCGATTCGCTGCCCGTGCGTCGCCCGCAAAGACCGCGCCCCGAAGCGCGATCATCCGACCGGCCGCCGCTTTTCCCCTCAGCCATCGACGAAAACCGGTGGTGCTTGCGCGCGTACCGGCGTGGGACCTTGAGCGGCATGGATGCCGCGCCAGCGCCTACATGGACGTACTTGCGGCGTGTCCCACGCCGGTACGCGCGCAATCGCCCGCAGCAGACCGAAGCATTCGCGTGGAACTCTAGATGTGGTGCACAAGAATGATCGGTATGCGGAGTCGGTCGGCGGCGCGGCGCCGCATCCAGTGTCGGGACACGCCGTGAATCCATCCCTGGAGGCTCGGTGGCGGCATCCATGCCGCCACACGGTCCCGCCCCCGGACACGGCACCACGCTCCCAACATTGCCGCCGCCGATAGGCAAGCAAGGCTTCAAGCACGTGTCGATGCCTGTGGACTCCGTGGCCGATGTAATCGGTAAGCCATCCATCTGCTGTCACGCCGCCAGGAATGGGCGCTCGGAAGAACGTGCAGCTCATCTGGCTGTTCGCATTTCTTTCCGGAACCGACAGCAACCGGTGGTGCTTGCGCGGGTGCCGGTGTGGGACCTTGAGCGGCATGGATGCCGCGCCAGAGCCTACATGGACGTACTTGCGGCGTGTCCCACGCCGGTACGCGTGCAAGCGCCCGCCGTAAACCGAAGCTTCCACGTAGCACCGGCAGACCTCATGCGCAGGGTCGGTCGGCGTCGCGGCGTCGCATCCGGTGTCGGGACACGCCATAAATCCGTCCCTGGAGACTCGGTGGCGGCATCCATGCCGGCACACGGTCCCGCCCCCGGACGCGACACCACGCTCCCAACATTGCCGCCGCTGATTGGCAAGCAATGCGTCAAGCAGGTGTTAATGCCCGTGGACTTCGTGGCCGATGTAGTCAGTAAGCCATCCATCTACTGTCATGTCGCCAGCGATGGTGACGCTCCGAAAGACTTGCAGACCACCGGGCCCTCGGCATTTTCTTTCCGCAACCGACAATAACTGGTGGTGCTTGCGCGGGTGTCGGCGTGGGACCTTGAGCGGCATGGATGCCGCGCAAGCCTGTCGCGCCGGCAGCACCACGTCCTACACTGCGCACGCCGATCCGGGGCAGGGCGCCGCGGAGGTTGTTGGAGTGTGCCAATGCATTACCGTCGTCTGGGGTCCACCGGGCTGCAGCTGTCGGCCCTGTCGTTCGGGGCCTGGGTCACCTTCGGCAAGCAGATCGGGCGCAGCGAAGCGCGCAACCTGATTGCCGCCGCCTGGGACAACGGCGTCACTTTCTTCGACAACGCCGAGGTCTACGCACGCGGCCGCGCCGAAGAGGTGATGGGCGATGTGATCGCCGACCTGCGCCTGCCGCGCGACGGGTACTGCGTGTCGAGCAAGGTGTTTTTCGGCGCGGTGGACAGCCCGCGCCCGACCCAGCGCGGGCTGTCGCGCAAGCATGTCACCGACGCCTGCCATGCCGCACTCAAGCGCCTGCGGGTGGACTATCTGGACCTGTACTTCTGCCATCGGCCCGATCCGGACACGCCGATCCGGGAGACCGTGCGCAGCATGGATGCCCTGATCCGCCAGGGTAAGGTGCTGTACTGGGGTACCTCCGAGTGGAGCGCCGAGCAGGTGCGCGAGGCCATCACCATCGCCGAGCAGGAACACCTGCACGCTCCGTCGATGGAGCAACCGCAGTACAACCTGCTGCACCGCGACCGGCTGGAACGCGAATACGCGCCGCTGTGCGAGGGCGGGCTGGGCACCACGATCTGGTCGCCGCTGGCCTCGGGCCTGCTGACCGGCAAGTACAACGCCGGTGTAGACGCCGATAGCCGCCTCGGCCAACCGGACAATCACTGGCTGCAGGACGAAGTGCTGGGCGCGCCGGAAGCGCGCCGCCTGGAACGCGCCCGCGCGTTCTGTGCACTGGCCGCCGAGCTGGGCCAGTCGCCCGCACGCCTGGCCATCGCCTGGTGCCTGCGCAACCCGCACGTATCCACGGTGATCCTGGGGGCCAGCCGGGTGGCCCAGCTGGAAGAAAATCTCGGCGCGCTGGACACCTTGACCCAGGTCGATGCCGCCGGCTGGGCGCAGGTGGAGGCGGTAACGCGCTAAGAGCACGCCACGCACTGGGGGTGGTGCGGCTGCAAGGTTGTCGGCTTTGTCTTGCTAGCCGACCGAGCCGGTGAGGCTGCGTCTTCCCTGTCGTGCACGCCGGCCAGGTCGCTGTGGCGTCAGGCGCTGGCTGCTTCTCGCTCGACCAGAAACGCATGCCAGAGCGATGTGATCGAGCCGCGATCATCGCGCAGAAGACAGCGCTGGATGGCTTGGCTGGAATACTCCGATAGGTTTTGTGAATCGAAAATGTTCAGTCCATGCAAAGATCGTGTGGCGAAGATGAGAATGGCTCTTGATCATTAAATGAGAATGGTTATTATTTGTCTGGCCAACCGACTGGAGATCCAGATCATGACCGCTCATCCCGTGCTGCTCCGCTCCGAACCGGTCAACCTGCGCGACCGCGCTGCTCCGCGTGCCGTCCCAGCAGAAGACCTCATCAGCAGCGAGGCGCTGCTCAAGGGCCGTCGCGAAGTGCTGATCCAGCATGGCGACCGCGTCTATCGCCTGCGCCATACCAGCAACGACAAGCTCATCCTGACCAAGTAAGCGCCTTGCTCCGATCCGCGCCTTGCGCAGGGTCGGACCGTCTGTCGCGGGCGTTGCCGCCGCCGTCCGCGCACCCCACGCTGTTCCCCGGCGGCCGGCCGCGGCCTTGTCTGCAGCACACGCTGCCGGGAATGTCCTTTCAAGGGTTCCCGATGAGTCGCCTGCATCCGCTGGTGGTCGCGCTGTCGCTTGCGCTGCCTGCCGTTTCGTCGTGTGCCCACGCTGCCGACCTCGCCGCCAGTGGTGACGCCGCGCGTGGTGTCCACGACTTCGGCCGGTTGCAGGTCACCGCCACCCGTACCCAGCGCGCCCTGGTCGATGTGCCGAGCACGGTGGATGTGATCGACCGCGAGCAACTGGACAATCAACTGGTGCGCGAGCTCAAGGATCTGTTCCGCTACACGCCGGGCGTGTCGGTCACCAGCACCAGCGGCCGCTTCAGCGGCGCCAACGGCATCCGCATCCGCGGGCTGGATGGCAACCGCGTGGCGATCCTGGTCGACAACGTGCCGGTGTCGGACACCTTCAGTTTCGGCAGCTACCTCAACGCCAACCGCAACTTTGTCGATCTGGAAACGCTCAAGCGCGTCGAAGTGGTGCGCGGGCCGGCCAGCTCCCTGTACGGCTCCGACGCCCTGGGCGGCGTGGTGGCCTTCGTCACCAAGGACCCCTCCGATTACCTGGGCGCCGACAGGCACAGCTATGTCGGCCTGAAGTTCGGCTACGAAGGCGACTGGAACGGCTTGTTCGCCGGTGCCACCGGTGCGTTCGGCGGCGAACGCTGGAGCGGCATGGTGGCGGTCAGCCACCGCCAGGGCCAGGAGGCGCAGAACCAGGGCGACATCCGCAGCCGCGATGTCAGCCGTACCGCGGCCAACCCGCAGCGCATCGATGGCCGCAGCGTGCTCGCCAAGCTGGTGTACGCGCCCAGCGCGCAGCAGCGCTTCAAGCTCACCGTGGAAGGCAACGAAGACTACGGCAGCATCGAGGCATTGACCGGCATCGACCCGCGTGTGACCACCCCATCGTTGCGCATCCTGTCGCAGGACGGGCGCGACCATCAGACCCGTGCGCGCGTTTCGCTGCGGCACGAACTGGATGCGCTGGGCTGGTCGCTGGCCGACGACCTGCAGTGGCAGCTGTATCGCCAGGACAGCGAGAGCCTGCAGCGCACCGACGAACTGCGTGGCAACAACACCCGCCGGCATAACGAACACAACTTCGATCAGCGCGTGTACGGCCTGCTGGTCAACGCCCACAAGGCCATCGACACCGGCACGCTCGGTCACGCCATCACCTATGGCCTGGACGGTACCTGGACCGACACCCGCGCCAAGCGCGATGGCTACTCGGTCAATCTGGCCAATGGCGCCATCACCAATCGCGTGGGGCAGGATGTGTTTCCGGTGCGCGACTTCCCCAAGAGCCAGACCACCAAGCTCGGGTTGTATGCGCAGGACGAGATCGGCCTGTTCGATGGCAAGCTGTCGCTGACGCCGGGCGTGCGCGTGGATTATTTCCGGCTGTCGCCGCAGGTGGACGACATCTTCCGCGAAGACAATCCCGGCGTTGCCGCCGAGACCATCGACCAGACCCAGGTCTCTCCCAAGTTCGGTGCACTGTGGCGGTTTTCGGACGCCTGGTCGGCCTATGCCAATTACGCGCACGGTTTCCGCGCGCCGCCGTACAACGACGTCAATATCGGCTTCACCAACCTGCAGGCGCGCTACACCGCCATCGCCAATCCGGACCTGAAATCGGAAACCAGCCGCGGTGGCGAGCTGGGGCTGCGCTTCAATGATGCCATCGGCTATCTGGGCGTCAGCGTGTACTACACCGACTACCGCAACTTCATCGAATCCTATGCGCCGGCCGGCTTCAACGCCGACGGGCTGATGCTGTTCCAGTCGCGCAACGTGGACGATGTGGTGATCAAGGGCGCCGAAGCGCGCGGCGGGATCGATCTGGGCGCCCTGGCCGGTTGGCAGGGCTGGTCGCTCAACAGCGCCGTGGCGTATTCGGAAGGCGACAACCTCACCGACGGCACCCCGCTCAACTCGGTCGACCCGCTGCGCGGCACGCTCGGCCTGGCCTTCGACAGCGATGGCTGGGGCGCGGAGCTGATCGGCACCTTCGTCGCACGCAAGCGTCGCCCGCAGCTGGACAGCTATTACACCCCGGCCGGCTACGCCACGCTGGACCTGATGGGGCATTGGGAGTTCGCACCCGGTGCCAAGGTCACCGCCGGCATCTTCAATCTCGCCGACCGCCGCTACGTGGACTGGAACGCGCTGCCCAACGGCACGCTGGCCAGCAGCACGGTGCTCGACCGCTTCACCGGCGCCGGGCGTACCGCCTCGGTCAGCCTGGCAGTGAGCTGGTAGCGGCCATGCCCATCGCCCGCCCGCTGCCGTCGTTGTCGCATGCACGTGCCACCCGCGCCGCGTTGCCGCGGCCGCAGCAGCTGGCCGCGCTGGGCACGGTGCTGTGTCTGTATCGGCCTGCCTTGGGCAACGAACTGGACGGCTGGCAGCACGCGGTGGATGCGGCGGCGTGTCGGCAGGTCGACAGCGACGGCGTGCGCGAAAGCATCTGGTTCTTCGATGCCGAAGGGCAGTGCTGCTGGCGGATCTGCCTGTTGCCTGACAGCGACTTCCTGGTCTGGGATCGCCTGGTCTCGCGCCTGCCGCCGCTGCCGGTGGAAACCCATGAGCTGGGCGTCGGGGAGCGGCTGTGGCGTCGCCTGGCCGGACGCATGCGGGGGCAGGCGTGGCGATTGAGCGCGCTGTGGCTGCAGACCGCCGCCACCGGCGAGCAACCGTTTGTCGCCAGCCTGGCGAGCGTGTCGGCGCTGGGCGCCGAGGTTGCCGCACGCCTGGCACGCGAGGAGGGCATCGACGGACGCGTGGCGGTGGACGATTGCTGCTGCGCACGCGCTGCCGCCTTGCGCACGGCCTCCGCCACATCCAGCAACACCAACCCATCCGACATGACGACGGCGCTGGTGCGCCTGCGCCGCTGACGGTCTCCAACACTCCCGAGAGTTCCGAATGAGCCGACTGTTTCCCCGTTGCATCGCAGTGACGCTGAGCCTGTTGCCGTTGATCGCCGCCGCCGACGTCCAGCGCGATCGCCAGAGCATCCTGGCGATGCAGGGCGAATACGCGGTGGACTTTGCCTTCGACGAAACGGTGCTGCTCAAGCCCGGCTACGAGCGTGCGTCGGCCATGCGCAGCGGCGCCAGCGAAGTGGTAATCGTGGTGGAGGATTCACCGCGCAAGCTGGTGCTGCAGCACCTGCTGGTGGATGAAAAAAGCAAGCATGTGACCAAGCACTGGCGGCAGGACTGGATCTACGAAGCGCCGCAGCGGTTCGAGTTCAGCGCCGATCAGACCTGGACGGTGCATGCGCTGCCGCCGGCAGTGACCACCGGCGCCTGGACTCAGTGCGTCTACGAGGTCAGCGACGCGCCGCGCTATTGCGGCACCGGTCGCTGGGACTACGCCGACGGCCATCCCACCTGGACCAGCGATCTGAGCTGGCGCCCGTTGCCGCGCCGCGAGTACACCAAGCGCAGCGACTACAACGCGCTCGCGGTGATCAATCGCCACACCCTCACGCCCAACGGCTGGACCCACGAACAGTTCAACACCAAGGTGCTGCGCAAACCCGACGGCAGCCAGGAAGCGATCGCGCGCGAGTTCGGCTTCAACGATTACCGCAAGACCACCGAGGTCGACTTCGCCCCGGCCTATGCGTACTGGAAGGGCACCCAGGGCTACTGGGCCAAGGTGCGCACGCGCTGGGCCAGGTTCCTCGACACGCCGCCGGGCGTGCATCTGAAGACCAAGCCGGACGGCATGGCGATGATCATGCCGATGTTCCAGCAGGCCGAGGCGGTGCAGGACGGCAAGCGGGTCAACGACGCGCAGCTGGACGCGGTGTTCGCGCAATGGGTCGAACCGGCGAATTAGGCGTCCGCATTCCCTAGGAGCGCCCCCGGGCGCGATGTGGCATTCCCGAGAAGGCCCGTCGCGCCGCAGGACGCTCTTGCGAGGTCGCGCCCGGGTGCGCTCCTACCAGCGAGACGGCTGGAAGGGCGCCCAGAGCGATGGGGCCAAGGTGCGCACGCGCTGGGCCAGGTTGCTCGACACGCCGCCCCGGCCTGCATCCGAAAACCAAGCATGACGCGGTGTTCGCGCAGTGGGTCGAACCCGCGAACTAGCCACCCGCATGCCGTAGGAGCGCACCCGGGCGCGACGTGGCATTCCCGAAAAGGCCCATCGCGCCGCGGGACGCTCACGCGAGGTCTCGAACGGGACGCTCCTGCGAGGTTGCGCCCTGGTGCGCTCCTACCGGCGAGACGGCGCTTGGTCGTTATTCCTTGAACATCAAAAATGCCGCGACCAGGATCAAGCCGAACGCGGCCCAGTGATTCCACTTCAACGACTGGCCCAGGTAGAACGTGGAGAAGCCCGCGAACACCAGCAGCGTGATCACCTCCTGCATGCCCTTGAGCTGTGGCGCCGAATACACCGCGCTGCCCAGCCGGTTGCCCGGCACCTGCAGGCAGTATTCGAAGAACGCAATGCCCCAGCTGACCAGGATGGCGATCATCAGCGGCGTGCTCTTGTACTTCAGGTGCCCGTACCAGGCGAAGGTCATGAACACATTGCTGGCGATCAGCAACAGCACCGGATACAGATAGGCAGTGAAAGGAGCGGTAGGCATGACGGCAGGCGGCAGGAAAGGGGCCGGCAGCATAAGCCAGGCCCGTTAAGCGCACGCGACCGTGCCGATGAGCCCGGCACGCGGGCTCAGGCCGTTGGTGGCCGGCGCGGCACGTTCATCTGCAGCGTGGCCAGGCAAAGCGACTGGCCAGGCATCGCGGCGCCCCGGGCTCCCGTGGTCATCCCGCTAGCGCTGCATGCCCCAGCGGCGCACGGTCAGCCGCTCGATGGCCTGAAACACCACGCCCTCCACCAGCAGGCCCAGCACGATCACCATCGCCAGGCCGGCGAACACCCGGTCGGTATACAGCTCGTTGCGGTTCTGGAAGATGTACCACCCCAGGCCGCCCTGGCCGGAGGTGGCGCCGAACACCAGTTCGGCCGCGATCAGGGTGCGCCAGGCGAAGGCCCAGCCGATCTTCAGCCCGGACAGGATCGCCGGCAGCGCGGCGGGAATCAGCAGTTGCGCCACGTAGCGCGGCCCGCGCAGCCCGTAATTGCGCCCGGCCATGCGCAGGGTTTCCGGCACCGCCTGGAAGCCGGCGTAGGTGGTGAGCGCCAGCGGCCACAGCACCGAATGCACCAGCACGAACACCAGGCTGCCGGTGCCCAGGCCGAACCACAGCAGGGCCAGCGGCAGCAGCGCGATGGCCGGCAGCGGATTGAACATGGCTGTCAGCGTGCCGAGCACGTCGCGGCCCCAGCGCGTGGAGGCGGCCAGCGCGGTCAGCACGAAGGCCAGCACCACGCCCAGCGCGTAGCCCTGCGCCAGCACGCGCAGCGACGCGCCCACGCGGCGCAACAACTCGCCCGAGAGCAGCCCGTCGTAGAACGCGCGTGCGGTCTGCAGCGCGCTGGGCAGCATCAGATCGTCGCCAACCACGCGTGCGGCGATCTCCCACACCGCAATCAGCACCACCAGCACCAGCGCCTTGCGCAGCCACGGTGGTGCCTGCCAGCGCGTCGGCGCGGCGGCTGCAACCAATGCGGGATCCAGCGGCTGCAGGGCCACTTCGTACTCGGCCCGCACCGGTGGCAATGGCGGCAGCGCGGTGGCGTTGCCGCCGCTCATGGCAGCACCTCGCGCTGGCGCTCGGCGGGGCGACGCAATGGCGCGACCTTGGCATCGTCCAGGGTGTCGTCGGGCAGGTCGAACAGTAGCCGATGGATCCGCTGCGCGGTCTGCTGGAACGCCACGCTGCCGGCGCTGTGCGGGCCGAACGCATGCGCGTTGAGCTCGGCACGTACCTGGCCCGGATGTGGCGACAACAACAGCACGCGGTTACCGACCACCAACGCCTCCTCGATCGAATGGGTGACGAACAACAGGGTGAAGCGCGATTGCTCCCACAGCTCCAGCACCTGCTCCTGCATGCGCGAACGCGTCAACGCATCGAGCGCGGCGAATGGTTCGTCCATCAACAACACGCGCGGCCGCATCGCCAACGCGCGCGCAATCGCCACGCGTTGCTTCATGCCGCCGGACAAGGTGTGCGGATACGCCTGCGCAAACGCGCTCAGCCCGACCTGCGCCAGGCTGTCGTCGGCACGTTCACGTGCTTCGGCACGCGACAGCTTGCGGGCGGCGCGCAAGCCGAACACCACGTTCTCGCGCACGGTCTTCCAGGGCGCCAACTGGTCGAATTCCTGGAACACCACCACCCGGTCCGGTCCGGGTCCGGTGACCGCGTTGCCATCCAGGCGGATCTGCCCCTCGCGCGGGGTGACGAAGCCGGCCACCGCCTTGAGCAAGGTGGATTTGCCGCAACCCGACGGCCCCAGCAGCACGAAGCGATCGGCCTCATGCACGTCGAAACGCACGCGGTGGGTGGCACGCACCACGCGCTGCGCGGAGGCGTATTCCAGGCTGACGTGGTCGACCTGCAGCAATGGTGTGGGCGTGGCCATCGCTCAGCTCCCGCCCGCGATCAGCGGATCGTCGAAGAAGTAGTCGCCCAGCTTGCCCGGCGTCTGCTTGATCGCGCCGCTGTGCTGCATGAACTTGCCCAGTCCCAGCGTGTTCTGCGGCACCACGGTGAACTGTACTTTCGGGTCCTTGAGGATCTGCAGCACCAGCGCGCGATCGATGCTCGAGCCATTGCGACGCAGGAAGATATCCGCCGCCTGCTCCGGATGGGCGGTGACAAAGCGCGCAGCCTGGTCCAGCGCCGCGACGAAGGCGCGGTAGGTCTTGGGATTGTCGCGGCGGAATTTCTCGGTGGCATACAGCACGGTGGCCGACGAGGGGCCGCCTTCGATCTCGTAGGAGCTGGTCACGATGTGCGCGGCCGGATTGCGCGCCAGCTCCTGCTCCTGGAATGGCGGGCTGGCGAAGTGGGCGGTGATCTCGGTGCGGCCGCGGATGATCGCTGCGGCCGCGTCCGGATGCGGCAAGGCGACCTGCAGCGGATCCAGCTGATGGGTGCCCTTGTCGCCCCAACGCTGTTGCGAGGCATGCTGCAGGAAACGCGACTGCACCGACACGCCGGTGGCCGGCACCGCAATGCGGTCCTGCGGGGTGAAATCGCCGATCGACTTGATGCGCGGATTGTTGCTGATCAGGTAGTACGGAAAGTTGCCCAGCGATGCCACGCCGCGCACGTTCTGGCGGCCATGGGTGCGGTCCCAGATGGTGAACAACGGCCCGACGCCGGCACCGGCGATATCGATCGAACCGGTCAGCAGGGCATCGTTGACGGCCGCGCCACCGGACAGCTGCAGAAACTGCACGTCGATGTCCACGCCGGCCGCCTGGCCCTGCTGCTCGATCAGCTTCTGATCCTGCGCCACGTCCAGCAGCAGGTAGACGATGCCGAACTGCTTGGCGATGCGCAGCTTTCCTTCGGCCTGTGCCTGTGCGGTGTGCAGCAACGGCAGTGCGGCCAGGAGCAGCAGCGCAATACGCCGGGAAACGCGTCGGCGCTGCGGACGCGCGTGAGAGGTGACGGTCAGACGCATGCGGCGCTCCAGTCGGGAGGGGGAGGGGATGGCGCGTTTCACAGCGCATCACGCGCTGTAAACCGTGCGCGAGGCGGCACCTTGGCTAGAACGGCGCATCGCCTTCGATGGTGGTGCGGTTGAGGCGGCGCCGCAGGTGATCGGGCGTGCCGGCGGCCAGATGCATGACCGAGCGGTTGTCCCAGAACACCATGTCGTGCGGCTGCCAGTGATGCCGGTACACCAAGGCATCGCGGGTGCTGTGGTCGAACAGGGCCTGCAGCAGCGCGGCACTCTCGTCGTCGGGCAGGCCGACGATGCGGGTGGTAAAATGCTCGCTGACAAACAGCGCTTTCCGGCCGGTTTCCGGGTGCGTGCGCACGACCGGATGCTGCACCGGTTTCACTTCGGCGATCTGTTCCGGCGTCAGCGCCGGGCGCCACGGATTGCGCGCACGCAGCTCCTCGTACTTGGCCAGGTAGCTGTGCTCGGCACGCAGGTCCTGCACCGTCTGCTTGAGCGCGTCGGGCAGGGTCTGCCAGGCCAGGTGCTGGTTGGCGAACAAGGTGTCGCCGCCTTCGCTGGGCAGTTCCTGCGCGTGCAGCAGCGATCCCAGGCTGGGGGTGTCCTTGTAGGACAGATCCGAGTGCCAGTAGTGGCCGGCGTCGCCCAGGCCGATCGGCTTGCCGTTTTCCTTGATGTTGGAGACCACCAGCACCTCCGGATGCCCGCGCAACTGGAAATTGCGCAACACATGGATCTGCAGCGGGCCGAAGCGACGGCTGAAAGCGACCTGCTGTGCCGGCGTGATGCGTTGCTCGCGAAACACCAGCACGTGGTAGTCCAGGTGCGCCTGGTGGATGCGCGCGAAGGTCCCCGCATCCAGCGGCTGCGACAGATCCAGGCCGATCACTTCGGCGCCCAGCGGGGCATCGAACGGCACGATCCGGACACTGGAAGCGTGTTCGGCGGAAACCGCATCGCGCGGCGGCTGCGCACGTGCAGCAGAAGGGACGCTGGCCATGACGGTGGCACCTCGACGGCAACGAAGGGCCGCCTGGGCCGGCGGCCGGACACACCACTGTAGGCAGTCCGCTCGCCGCTGCGAACGTACGATTGGCAAGGTGCTTATGCGCTGCCGGTATATGCACCGGTGCGACGGAATGCAAAAGGGCGACGCCTGCGCGCCGCCCTGCTCACGTGTCCAGCCAACCCGGCCTCAGTCGGTCCGCAGTGCCAGCGCCGGCGGCGTGGACAGGATGCGGCGCGTGCCCGACCAACCGGCCAGCAGGCTCAACGCCAGGCCAAACGCGCCGCCGAGCAGCAGGCGCGGCCAATCCGGCGTCAATGCAATCTCGAACGCCTTCTGTCCGACCACCGCCCCGATCACCGCCGCGGCGGTCACCGCCAGTGTCGCTGCCAGCAGGCCAAGCGCGCCGAACTCCACCAGCACCGCACCACGCAACTGGCCGCGCCGCGCGCCCAGCGTGCGCAGCACCGCACTGTCATAGCGACGCTCGCCGGCGGTGGCCTGCAGGGCTGCCAGCAGCACCAGCACACCGGCCAGCAGGCTGAAGCCCATCACCAGTTGCACCGCCTGCGCCACCTGGTCGATCACCTCGCGCACCCGGCCGAGGATGGCATCGATATCCAGCACCGAAATGTTGGGGTAGTCGCGGCTCAACGACGCCAGCCTGGGCGCATTGCCGGGCGGCAGATGGAAGCTGGAAATCAGGTTGTACGGCGCATCGCCGACCGCGCCCTGGTTGAGCAGCAGGAAGAAATTGACCCGGAATGAATCCCAGTCGGCCTTGCGGATGCTGGTGACGGTGAAACTGCGCTGCTGCTCGCCCAGCAGCAAGGTGATGCGATCGCCGAGTTTGAGCTGATACCGCTGCGCCCAGCCTTCTTCCACCGAGGCCTCCGGCGCAGTGCTGTCGGCCGCCCAGAATCTGCCTTCCAGCAAGGTGTTTGCCGGCGGGAATGCGTGCCGCCAGGAGAAGTTGACCGGGCGGTTGTCGCCGTCGCCATCGTCGGCCGGATCGCGGTCGCCGCGCAGCGGTGGCTTGTCGTTGATCGCCACCAGCCGCCCGGTCGAAAACGGCTCCACGGCCGCATCGTCCACGCCCAGGCCGCGCAGCGTCTGCAGCACCGGCCCGGTCTGCTCGGGCTGGATGTTCATCAGGAAATAGTTGGGCGTCTCCGCCGGCAGGCGATCGCGCCATTGCCCGAGCAGGCCGGGGCCGACCACCGCCAGCAGCAGCAGCGCGCACAACGACAGCGACAGCCCGACCAGCTGCACCACGCTCAGACCGCGGCGCCGCGTCAGCGAGGCCAGGCCCAGCTTCCAGGCGCCGCGCAGGCGGTGCTGGATCGGCCGCAGCAAGGCCAGCAGGCCAAGCCCCAGTGCCATCGCCACCAGCGCCAGTGCGGCCAGCCCGCCCAGCACCCAGCCGGCCAGCACCAGGTTGCCGGTCGCATACACGGTCAGCGCCAGCGTGGCCGCCAATGCCGCGGCGTAGACCAGCAGGGAACTCGGCGGCACCGCGGCAAAGCTGCGGTTGAGCACACGCATCGGCGGCACGTTGCGCAGCCGCAGCAGCGGCGGCAGGCCGAAGCCCAGCAACAGCACCAGGCCGATGCCTGCACCGGCCAGGGCCGGGGTGGCCTGCGGCAACGGCAGCCGGTCCGGGATCAGGCTGCCCAGCGCCTGCACCAGGCCTTCCTGCGCCAGCATGCCCAGCCCGATCCCGACCAGGCAGGCCGGAATCGCGGTCAGCAGCAATTGCAGCGACAGCATCGCCAGAATGTCGCGCTGGCGTGCGCCCAGGCAGCGCAGCACCGCCACCGTGTCGATCCGGCGCATCGCAAAGCGGTTCGCTGCCAATGCGGTCGCCACACCGGACAACAGCACCGCCAGCAAGGCCGACAAAGCCAAAAAGCGCCCCGCACGATCGAACGCTGCGCGCATGCCGCGCTGGGTGTCCTCGATGCCGACCAGGCGGAATTCGCTGGCGCGCGGTTTCAGCCAGGCGCGCAGTTCGGCGATGGCATCGGGCGCACCGGAGAACATCAGCCGGTACGAAGCGCGGCTGCCGGGGCCAAGCAATCCGGCACCGTCGATATCGGCGCGATTGACCAGCAGCGGTGGCGACAGCTGCATCAGCTCGCCGGACGCATCCGGTTCGGCCCGCAGCACGCCGGTGATGGTGAGGTGGCCGGCGCCGAACTCCAGCTGTTCGCCCACGCGCAGGCCCAGGGCCTCCAGCAGGCGGGGATCGGCATAGGCCTGGCCCGGCGGCGGTGCGCCCGCAGGCGTGCCCTGCATGCCGGCGCTGTCCCTGGACACCAGCAACTGCCCGCGCAACGGGTAGCCCGCGCCAACACCGCGGATATTGGCCATCTGGCTGGCCTCGCCGTGAAACAGCACGCTGGGGAAGCTGACCATGCGCGTGCTCTGCAGGCCGCGGCGTTGTGCCTCGGCAGCGAAGTCGGCCGGGATTTCCTGGCGGCCGGTCACGCCCATATCGCCACCGAGCACCTCGGCCGCGCTGGAGGTCAGCGCCAGGGTCACCCGATCGACCAGCGTGCCAACCGCCGTCATCACCGCCACGCCCAGCACCAGCGCGGCGAACACGGTCAGCAGGTCGCCGGCCAGGAACTCGCGGCGCACCGCGCGTGCGGCTTGGCGCAGCACGTTCATGCGGCCGGACCGGTCTGGGCGTGCAGGCGGCCGCTGTCGATGCGGTAGATATGCTTGCAACGCTGCGCCAGCGTCATGTCGTGGGTCACCAGCACCAGGGTGGTGTCGCTGGTGGCGTTGAGCGCGAACAACAGGTCGCTGATCTGCACGCCGGTGGTCTGGTCCAGGCTGCCGGTGGGCTCGTCGGCAAACAGGATGCGCGGTCTGGCCACGAATGCGCGTGCCAGCGCCACGCGTTGCTGCTCGCCACCGGACAGCTGGCGCGGGTAGTGGCGCGCACGCGCGCTCAGGCCGACTGCCTCCAGTACCTCGCGTACCCGCGCCGGGTCCTCGCGCCCGGCCAGTTCCAGCGGCAGCGCGATGTTTTCTTCGGCGGTCAGCGCCGGCAGCAGATGGAAGCTCTGGAATACGAAGCCCACCTCGCGCGCGCGCAAGGCGGCACGGGCCTCTTCGTCCAGCTGCCCCAACTCCTGGCCGGACAGCGCAATGCTGCCGCGGCTGGGCAGGTCCAGCCCGGCCAGCAGGCCGAGCAGGGTGGTCTTGCCCGAGCCGGATGCGCCGACGATGGCGATACTGTCGCCTTCACTGACCGTCAAGCTGACCTTGTCGAGGATGTGGAGTGTTCCCTCCGGTCCACTGACGGACTTGCCGACGTCGCGGACGTCGATGGCAATGCGGGTACTGGAGTGGGGGGCCAGACTGTCGATGAGGAATCTCCGAATGCGTGAAAGAACACTGCGATATGGCGTGCTGGTCCTGTGGCTGCTGACACTGTCCCTGCTCGCGCCGGGAATTGCCTCTGCCAAAAGTCCGGTGGCGACCGCCCCGATCCTGGTCGTCGGCGACAGCCTGAGCGCTGCGCACAACATCCCGGTGCAGTCTGGCTGGGTCACCTTGCTGGACCAACGCCTCAAGCGTGACATGGCGACGCCACCGGCGGTCGTCAATGCCAGCATCAGCGGTGAGACCACCTCCGGTGCATTGACGCGGCTGCCCGGCCTGCTGCAGAAGCACCACCCCGGCGTGGTGGTGATCGAACTCGGCGGCAACGATGCGCTGCGCGGCCTGACCCCGGCCCAGCTGAAGGGCAACCTGGAAAAGATGATCCAGCTCAGCCAGCAGGCCGGCGCGAAGGTGCTGCTGCTCGGCATCGATGTGCCGCCCAACTATGGCCCCGCCTATCGCGAACGCCTGAAGGCGACCTATGCCGACCTGTCCAGCCAGTACAAGACCGCATTGGTGCCGTTCTTCCTGGAAAAGGTCGCGCTGCAGCCAGGCCTGATGCAGGCAGACGGCCTGCATCCCACTGCCACGGCCCAGCCCAGGGTGCTGGAAACGGTGTGGCCCGCGCTGCGCCCCCTGCTCGGCCGTTGACGGCCGGCGGGCAACGCCCGCCGTCACAAAACGTTAGATGGTCTTCACGCCCTTTCCACTGCCGATCCGGCATGTTTCACAAAGCTGAAGACCGAGGAAAGTCCATGCGTCAGACCAAGGAAACGTCCGGCCTCGTGCTGGTCGTTGAAGACAACCGCAATATCTCTGAAATGATCGGCGAGTACCTGGAAGGCCGTGGCTTCGAGGTCGACTATGCGCAGGACGGACTCGACGGCTACCGTCTGGCCGCCGAGAACAGCTACGACGTGGTCGTGCTGGATCTCATGCTGCCACGTCTGGACGGCATCGAAGTGTGCCGCCGCCTGCGTAACGACGCACGCAAGTCCACCCCGGTGCTGATGCTGACCGCCCGCGATACGCTGGACGACAAGCTCACCGGCCTGGGTTTCGGCGCCGACGACTACCTGACCAAGCCGTTCGCGATCCAGGAACTGGAAGCGCGCCTGCGTGCCCTGATCCGTCGCGAGCGCCGCCAGGTCGGGTCGGAAGTGCTCAAGGTCGCCGACCTGGTGCTCGATCCGGTCAGCATGCGCGCCACCCGCGCCGGTACCGAGCTGCAGCTCTCGCCGATCGGTCTGCGGCTGCTCACCATCCTGATGCGCGAGTCGCCGCGGGTGGTGACCCGCCAGGAAATCGAGCGCGAGATCTGGGGCAACGGGTTGCCGGATTCGGACACCCTGCGCAGCCATCTGTACAACCTGCGCAAGATCATCGACAAGCCGTTCGATCGCCCGCTGCTGCACACCGTGCAGAGCGCCGGTTATCGCATTGCCGACATCGCCCAGCCGATGGCCTGATGTCGCCGGCCGGCCGCCATGCTGGCGGCCGGCCACCTCCTGTAGGCGCCCACGCGCCGCTCGTTTCCGCGCGCTGCCGTCTGGCTGCACGACGGGCTTACGGAAGCGTTGCCTATAATCCGGCGCTCTCCCCTGGATGCAGCAATGCCGCACGGGCTTCCACGAAAAATACGTCTGGCCTTCCTCCTGCAGGTCGCTCTGGCGAGCCTGGCGATCGTGCTGGGTGGCTATCTGCTGTCCTTCGTCATCAAGTACAGCCTGGTACGGACCGTGCTGGCCGACGAGGCGGTGCATTTCTGGCGCGTGCACAAGGACGCACCGAACAACCCGCCGCCGAATACACGCAATATCCAGGGCTATTTCTTGCCTGCCGGCCAGGGCCGCGACACGGCGCCGGCGGAGTTGCAGCGGTTGTCGCCAGGCTTCAGCGAAGTGGCTGCCGCCGATGCCCTGGTGTACGTCGATCAACGTCCGGAAGGGCGTTTGTACCTGGTGTTCCCACGCTCGCGTGCGGCCCATCTGACGCTCTGGTTCGGAATCGTGCCGGCGATGCTGGTGCTGCTGGCGATCTATGGCGTGTTCTGGGTGACCTACCGGATCTCCAAACGCCTGGTGTCGCCGATCAGCTGGCTGGCACGGCGCGTCTCGCAGTGGGACCCGCGCAACCCGGATGTCGACGAACTGGCACCGGAGCGGTTGCCCGCCGACCTGCAGGGTGAAACGCGGCAGCTGGCCGCTGCCCTGCATACGCTCGGGCAGAAGGTCAGCGACCATGTCGCGCGCGAGCGCAACTTCACCCGCGATGCCAGCCACGAACTGCGCACACCGCTGACGGTGATCCGGGTGGCCAGCGACATGGCGCTGGCCGACGACGAATTGTCGCAACGCACCCAGCGCAGCCTGCGCCGGATCCAGCGCGCCGGCCGTGACATGGAAGCGGTGATCGACGCCTTCCTGATCCTGGCGCGCGAAGCCGAGATCGACCCGCAAAGCGAGACCTTCGATGCCGCCGAACTGGCCAGCGAGGAACTCGATAGCGCCCGCCAGCTGCTGGGCGACAAGCCGGTGTCCCTGACGATGGTCGGTGACCGCAGCCTGCAGATGTTCGCCCCGCCGCGGGTGATGCGCGTGGTGCTCAGCAACCTGCTGCGCAATGCCTGCGCCTATACCGATACCGGCAGCATCGAGGTGGAAGTCACCCAGGACCGCATCATCGTGCGCGATACCGGGATCGGCATGAGCGAAGAGGCGCGCGCGCGCGCGTTCGAGCCGTTCTTCCGCGCCGATCCCACCCGCCCGCAGGGCACCGGGCTGGGCCTGTCGATCGTGCGCCGGCTGTGCGATCGCTTCGGCTGGCGGATCGAACTGCATAGCGAGTCCGGTGTCGGCACCTCGGTTGCGGTGGTGGTGGCCTGAGGGAGTAGTGGCCGTAGCGGCATATGGGTGCCTGCAATCTGCCACTGACCAGGGAGATGCGCCGCACGCGCCCAGGGCGCCGGTTGCGGCTACCGATGCTGCTGTTTTCCACCACATGGCAACGAGGCTGCGTGCCGTGCCGATCTGCCGCAGACGCCAGGTGCCTCTGCGGGATCGGTGACGCAATGGGTTGATCTGGCGAGTGCGACGCCAGATCGACCCGCCAAGCGTTACTTCTGCTCCAACACCGGTGCCACGGCCTTGCGCCAGATGGCATAGCCATCGGCGGTCATGTGCAGCATGTCATCGCGAAACAGCGCGGCACGTGGCTTGCCGGTGGCATCGAGCATCGGCGTGTAGACGTCCACGTAGTCCACCTGCGGCAGCGGCGCGA
Organism: Xanthomonas euroxanthea; assembly: GCF_903989455.1. Taxonomy (NCBI): domain Bacteria; kingdom Pseudomonadati; phylum Pseudomonadota; class Gammaproteobacteria; order Lysobacterales; family Lysobacteraceae; genus Xanthomonas; species Xanthomonas euroxanthea. The sequence goes on from NZ_LR861803.1 coordinate 1,017,186, forward strand.
GTGCGTCCTTGATCAGGCGATTGGCGGTCACGATCGCCGGCAGCAGATGGGCGCGCGAGGGGCTGGGTTTGATCGACAGGTAGCTGATGCGCGCGCTGGGTAGATCGCGGCGGATGCGCGTCACGAATGCCAGCACGTCGTCGCGGACCTGCTGCGGCGTGCGGCCGCTGTTGAGATCGTTGTCGCCGGCATACAGCACCACCTGGCGCGGCGCATACGGGATCACGATGCGGTCGGCGTACCAGGTGCTGTCGCGCACTTCCGACCCGCCGAAGCCGCGATTGATCACCGGCATGCCGGGGAAATCCTGTGCCAGCGTGTCCCAGAAACGGATCGACGAGCTGCCGACGAAGACGATGCCGTGCCTGGGGGGCGGTTGCTGTGCGTCGCTGTCGGCGAAGCGCTGCATATCCGCTTCCCAGGCGGCATTGGACACCTGCGCCGGTATCTGCGGCGTGGTGTGCGGGGTCGCGGCGTGTAGCTGGCCGGACAACAGCACAAGGGCGCACAGCAGCGTGCGCAAGGGATGTTTGGTCATGCGAAGGAACCTGCAACAGTAAAACGGGCCATCATGGTGCGACAGGCTGGAAGCGCAGGGCAAACCCATGGGCTTCCAGCGCCTGCGATCGCCGTGCGTGCAGATCGCCTCGCCGTGCCTGCACCGACGCTGTGGCGAAGATTGCGCCATGCGGCAGCACCTGACGGCCCGGCAGGCCCAACGCCAGCTGTTCTGCCGCGTGGCAGCGCCCTGGCGGCGCGCTGCACGACGGTGCAAGATTCGCACTTTCCTCAGCAGTGACCCCGCCATGCGTTCGAGCCGTCCCCAGACATGCCCTTGCGGCCGGAAGCACTGACCGCATGGCCGATCAACTGGGACACGTGCCGCGCGGTCCGCGCCGCATGCTCAAGGCGGCGATCTGGTCATGGCAGGGATTGCGCGCGGCATGGCTGCATGAATCCTCGTTTCGGCTGGAGGTGTGTCTGGCGGCAGTGATGTCGCCGCTGGGGCTGTGGCTCGGCCAGTCCGGCCTGGAACGTATCGCGCTGGTGGCGCCATTGCTGATCGTGCTGGCGGCCGAATTGCTGAATTCGGCGATCGAGGCGGTGATCGAGCGCTACGGCCCCGAGCACCATGTGCTGGCCGGCCGCGCCAAGGACATGGGTTCGGCGGCGGTGTTCCTGCTGTTGATCAATGTGCTGCTCTGCTGGGGACTGATACTGCTGCCGCGGTGGCTCTGACGGCCCGTGCGTCTGCGCAGGCCACAGCCGCCGATCAGCTTCTGCAGGCGATTGGATCGGCGAAGGTGGAGACGTTCGTGCGAGCGACGCACCAGAGCGCGCCGGCGGTCGTGGCGGCCGCCACGGAGCCCGCGGTGACTGCCGCGGTTGCAGGCTTTCTCGCATCTGGCCGGGATCAGCTGCCTGGCGGGCGCATGTGCATGCCGGGTTGACTCGCCGCGTGGCATGCTGCGGCTCTCTTTCAACGGAATCGCCTGCATGCCCGTCCTGATTCGCGCCCTGGTGTTGCTGATGCTGACCGTCTCGCTGTCCGGTTGCGGCTACAACGCGATCCAGCAGAAGGAAGAAGGCGTCAAGGCAGGTTGGTCGGAGGTGCTGAACCAGTACCAGCGTCGTGCCGACCTGATTCCCAATCTGGTGCGCACCGTGCAGGGCTATGCCCAGCAGGAGCGTCAGGTGCTGACCGAAGTGACCAACGCGCGCTCGCGGGTCGGACAGATCCAGGTCAATGCCGATGACGAAGCCTCGCTGAAACGGTTCCAGCAGGCGCAGGGCGAGCTCGGCAGCGCGCTGTCGCGCCTGATGGTGGTCAGCGAAAACTATCCGCAGCTGAAATCCGACCAGTCGTTCCGCGATCTGCAGGTGCAACTGGAAGGCACCGAAAACCGCATCACCGTGGCGCGCGGTCGCTACATCCAGACGGTGCAGGACTACAACACCTACATCCGTTCGTTTCCGCAGGTGATCACCGCCAAGATCTTCGGCTACCAGCCCAAGCCCAACTTCAGCGTGGAAAACGAGGCGCAGATCTCACGCGCACCGCAGGTGGATTTCGGCAACCAGCAGGCGCCGCAGCAACAGCCCTCGCAGCAACCGCAGCCTGCGCAGTAACAGCGCTTACCAGGCAGGAGTCAGGCAATGCGGCAAACGCACAGCTGGGTGTTCTGGATGTTGGCGCTGTTGTTGCTGCCGGCCTCGCTGCTGGCGCAGGACCTTGCAGCCATTCCGCCACTGCGCTCGCCGGTGGTCGATACCACCGGCACATTGGACGCCACGCAGACCCGGCAACTCGAGCAGCAGGCGCTGGCCCTGCAGCAGCGCAAGGGCGCGCAGTTGCAGATCCTGATCGTGCCCACCACCCAGCCGGAGGCGATCGAGCAGTACACCCAGCGGGTGTTCGACCAGTGGAAGATCGGTCGCAAGGGCGTGGACGACGGCGTGCTGCTGCTGGTGGCCAAGGACGATCGCCGGGTGCGCATCCAGCCCGGTTACGGCCTGGAGGGCGCGATCCCCGACATTGCCGCCAACCGCATCATTCAGGAGTACCTGGCACCGCGCTTCCGTGAGGGCGACTACGCTGGCGGCATCGGCGCTGCGACTGCGACGCTGGCCGGCCTGATCGAGGGCGAGCCCTTGCCGGCGCCGGTCAGCGGGCACGCCGCTGCCGGCACGGGCAATGGTTCGGGCGGAGGCGGTGGCTGGATCATGGCCTTGTTCATCGGCTTTGTGGTCGCGATGGTGGCGCGTGGAATCCTCGGCGCCCTGCCGCGGCCGCTGCGTGCGTTGCTGACCGGCGTCGCGGCCGGCGGCGCTGCCTTGCTGTTTACCTCGCTGCTGTTTGCCAGCGCCGGCGCTGCGGTGATCGGGCTGCTGGCGGGCCTGGCGTCCGGTTCGCCGGGGCGCTTTGTCGGCGGCGGTGGCTGGGGCGGTGGTGGATTCGGCGGCTTTGGAGGCGGTGGCCGCGGCGGTTTCGGTGGCGGCGGCTGGGGTGGTGGTGGTGGATCATCGGGAGGCGGTGGCGCCTCGGGGAGCTGGTGATGCGGTGGCTCAGACACGTTTTCGCGCCCTCGGCGCAGCGCAGTTTCCCGGCCAGCTGCATGGATGCGATCGCCGCGGCAGTGGCCGCCAGCGAGCGCACCCACACCGGGCAGATCATGGTGGCGGTGGATGCCGACCTGCCGCTGGACGCGCTATGGCGTGGGCAGACCGCGCGCCAGCGCGCCGAACAGGTCTTCGCGCAATTGCGCACCTGGGACACCGAGGCCAATAACGGGGTACTGCTGTATCTGCTGCTGGCCGACCACGCCATCGAGGTGGTTGCCGACCGTGGCCTGCGCAGCCGGGTGCCGGAGGCGCACTGGGCCGAGGTGTGCCGGCGCATGCAGCAGTTCCTGCGCGATGGCGAGTACGAGGCAGCGGTGCTGGCCGGGATCGAGGCGGTGACCGCGCTGTTGACCGAGCATTTCCCCGCCGTCCCCGGCTCCCAGCATGAAGACGAGCTGCCCGATCGTCCCCAGCTCTTAGGCTGAGCGCGCGCGAGGTGTCAGAATAGACGCCTCGCTTTTTTGTGATCCGCGGTCCGCATGATCTATCTGCACGCCATCGACCCCATCGCCTTCTCGCTTGGACCGGTGCAGGTGCACTGGTACGGGTTGATGTACTTGGCCGCATTCTTCTCTGCCTGGGCACTGGGACGCTCGCGCATCCTGCGCGGCCGCCTGCCGGGTGTGGACATGGACGGATTTTCCGACCTGTTGTTCTACGGCATGCTCGGCGTGGTGCTGGGCGGGCGCATCGGCTACATGCTGTTCTATGCGTTCGACAGCTTGCTGGCCAACCCGTTGATCCTGTTCAAGGTATGGCAAGGCGGCATGAGCTTCCACGGCGGCCTGCTGGGCGTGCTGATCGCCTGCGGATTGTGGACGCGCAAGCATCGGCTGCACTTCTTCGACGTGATGGATTTCGTGGCGCCGCTGGTCCCGTTGGGGCTGGGCTTCGGGAGGCTGGGCAATTTCGTCGGCGGCGAGTTGTGGGGCAAGTTCACCCAGGCCGGTTGGGGCGTGATCTTTCCGCATGCGCCGGAGCTGGCCAATGTCGCACCAGCGCAAATCCAGGCGCAATACGTTGCCGGTGCGTTGACCCAGTTCGCGCGGCACCCGTCGCAGCTGTACGAAGCGGCGCTGGAAGGGGTGGTGATGTTCGTGGTGCTGTGGGCGTTCTCGATGCAGCCGCGCGCCCGCTATGCGGTGTCCGGGTTGTTTGCGCTGCTGTACGGCGTGTTCCGCTTCATCGTGGAATTCGTGCGGGTACCGGATGCGCCGATCGGCTACCTGGCCTTCAACTGGTTGACGATGGGGCAGATCCTGAGCCTGCCGTTGATTGCGGTGGGCCTGGTGCTGCTGGCGATGTCGCGCCGCGCGCCGGTGTTGCAGCCGGGGCGGGTGCAGGCCGTGGGCGTGGAGGCGGGCAAGTGAAGCCCTATCTGGACCTGCTGCAGCATGTGCTGGAACACGGCGCCGAGAAGTCCGATCGCACCGGCACCGGCACGCGCAGCGTGTTCGGCTGGCAGATGCGCTTCGACCTCAACGACGGCTTTCCGCTGGTCACCACCAAGAAATTGCATCTGCGCTCGATCATCCACGAGCTGCTGTGGTTCCTGCAGGGCGATACCAATATCGGGTATCTCAAGGACAACCAGGTCCGCATCTGGGACGAGTGGGCCGACGCCGATGGCAATCTCGGCCCGGTCTACGGCAAGCAGTGGCGGCGCTGGACCGGCCCGGACGGGGTGGAGATCGACCAGATGCAATGGCTGGTGGACGAGATCAAGCGCAACCCGGATTCGCGCCGGCTGGTGATCAGCGCCTGGAATGTCGGCGAACTGCCGCAGATGGCATTGATGCCATGCCACAGCCTGTTCCAGTTCTATGTGGTCGACGGCAAACTCAGCTGCCAGCTCTATCAGCGCAGCGGCGACATCTTTCTGGGCGTGCCGTTCAATATCGCCAGCTATGCGTTGCTGACGCATATGGTGGCGCAGGCGACCGGCCTGGGCGTGGGCGATTTCGTGCATACCCTCGGTGATGCGCACCTGTACTCGAACCACTTCGAGCAGGCACGCGAGCAACTGACACGCACCCCGCGCGCGCTGCCGACCTTGCGCCTGAATCCCGCCGTGACCGATCTGTTCGCATTCCGCTTCGACGACATCGCCATCGAGGGTTACGACCCGCATCCGGCGATCAAGGCACCGGTGGCGGTGTAGGCGGCGCTTCGCCGGCCGCGTGAGGCCACACGTTGCCTTGATGCTCGAAGGGATATCGTCTGCTGCATGAAACTGACCCTGATCGTTGCCTTCGACCGCAACAACGCCATCGGCCGCGATAACGAGCTGCCGTGGAAATTGCCGGACGACCTGAAGCGTTTCAAGACGCTGACCTTGGGCAAGCCGATCCTGATGGGGCGCAAGACTGCGCAGTCGTTGGGACGCGCCCTGCCGGGGCGTTTGAACCTGGTGCTGACACGTTCGGGGCAGGTGCCGTTCGCGGACATGCAGGCAGTGGCGTCGGTCGATGCCGCGATTGCGCAGGCCGAGGCGGCCGGCGCCCGGGAGTTGTGCGTCATCGGTGGCGGCGAGGTGTATCGCCTGACCATGGAGCGTGCCGACCTGCTGGCGGTGACCGACGTGGACACCAGCGTGGAGCGGGCCGACACCTACTTTCCGCCGATCGACCCGGCCGTGTGGGAAGCCGTGCAGCGCGAACCGCATGCGGCCGATGCCCGTCATGCCTTCGCATTCGATTACGTGGACTATCGGCGACGCTGAGGCGTGTGCTTCGACCGAAGCGCGGGTGGCTCAGCGCTTGGTTCGATTCATCTGACCAGACCCGTCTCTCACCTCAGTCAGCAGCAGGAGCGGGCGGGGCGGTATCGGGAGCAGTGGTGGAACCGGCGCTCGCGTTCGCATGGTCCCCGCCGCCACCGCGCTGGCGTTGCCGCCGGCGCGGTGGCCGGTTGCGCTGCGCGGCCTGCGCCGGCTGCGTGATCGGAATTCCCGGCACCTGCACCACGCGCAATTCGTCGGTATCCAGCTGCAGCGCAGTGAGCTTGCCGCCCCACACGGCGCCGGTATCGATGGCATGCACGCCCTGGGTGATGGTCAGCCCGAGCGCGGACCAATGCCCGCAGACGATCTTCAGGTCGCGCTCGACCCGGCCCGGCACTTCGAACCACGGGTACAGGCCCTGTGCCTGCGTCCCCGGCGTGCCCTTGTCATCGGTGGCGATGCGTCCACGTGGGGTGCAATAGCGCATGCGCGTGAACAGGTTGATGATCGCGCGGCTGCGGTCGTACCCGCTCAGGCCCGGCGACCAGCCCGGCTGGTCGCCGTACATGTTGCGCAGCAGTTTGCGGTAGCCGCCGCCCTGCAGTTGCTGCTCGACCTCGCGTGCATGTTTCTCGGCCATCTGCGTGGTCCACTTCGGCGCGAGCCCGGCATGGATCATCATCCAGCCCAGGTCGCGGTCCACGTGTGCCAGCTTCTGCATCCGCAGCCAGTCGAGCAGCAGGTCGCGGTCTTCGGCCAGCACGATGCGCAGCAGATCCGGATTGACCTTGCGCTGCTCTTCTTCCGAGCGCGCGCCGATCGCCAGCAGCGACAGATCATGGTTGCCCAGCACCACCACGCTATGTGCGCGCAGCGAATGCACCAGGCGCAGCGTTTCCAGCGATTGACCGCCGCGGTTGACCAGGTCCCCGCAGAACCACAAGGTGTCCTGCGCAGGATCGAAGTTGATTTTTTCCAGCAAGCGCTGGGTGATGTCGTAACACCCCTGCAGATCGCCAATTGCCCAGACGCTCATCGCGTGCGCTCCATCAGTCCAGCATCCATCAGTGCAGCGTCCTGGGTACGCTCAGCACGAAGGCGGCGATCGGGGCGGTGAATTCGGTGCCATCGTCGGCCACCATGTCGTAGTGGCCTTGCATCTGCCCCTGCTCGGTCTCCAGCAGCACGCCGGAGGTATAACTGAACGCCTCGCCGGGACGCAGCCAGGGTTGCTCGCCGACCACGCCTTCGCCATCCACCCGCTCGGTGCGTCCGTTGGCGTCGGTGATCTGCCAGTGACGCGCGACCAGGCGCGCGGGCACGGCGCCCGCGTTCTGGATGCGGATGCTGTAGGCGAAGGCATAGCGGCCTTCGTCGGGGGTCGACTGATGGGCGAGGAAGCGGGGCGACACCTCGACCTCGACCCGGTAGCGTGGATCATCGTGCATGCGGAAAGTCTAAAGAAAACCGTGTGGGAGCGGCGCTCAAGCCAGCTCGACATTGGCCAGACGGATGAAATCCGCGACCTCGAGTTGTTCGGCGCGTGCATCCGGGCGCACCTGCGCGGCCTCGAAATGGGCGGGCTCGCAGACGTTGGACAAGGCATTGCGCAGGGTCTTGCGACGCTGGCCGAAGCCGGCGCGCACCACGTCGGCAAAGCGCCGCCGATCCCTGATCAGCACCGTGGCCGGATCGCGCGGCACCAGCCTCACCACCGCCGAATCCACCTTCGGTGGCGGCCGGAATGCGCCCGGCGGCACCACGAACAGCGCGGTCACCTCGCAGTACGCCTGCAGCATCACGCTCAACCGCCCGTACACCTTGCTGCCGGGGCCGGCAGCCATGCGGTCGACCACTTCCTTTTGCAGCATGAAGTGCATGTCGGCCACCGCTGCGGCATGGTCCAGCGCATGGAACAGGATCGGCGAGGAGATGTTGTAGGGCAGGTTGCCGACCAAGCGGATCGGCGTGCCATCGGCCAGCGCAGTGAAATCCACACTGAGCACATCGCGATGGATGATGCTCAGCGCGCCGATCGGTGCGGCCGCCTCCGTCAATGGGGCGATCAGGTCGCGGTCGAATTCGATCACGGTCAGGGCGCCGTGCTTGCGCAGCAGCGGAAAGGTGATCGCGCCCTGACCAGGGCCGATTTCGACCAGGTGCTGGCCGGCGCGCGGGTCCACCGCCTGCACGATGCGGTCGATGTAATACCGGTCGGCAAGAAAGTGCTGGCCAAGCGACTTCTTGGCCGGTGCGCTGAAAGAATGATTCATGCGCGCAGTTTAACGTGGCAGCGCCTGCACGCGGTGCCGGTTCTGCGCCTGCAAGACGCGACAGACGGGCTGCGTGCACGCTGCGCACCGTTGAGCGCGGCAATCGCCGTTGCTCAGTCGCGTTTCGCCAGACGCGCGCACAGGTCGGTGGCCGCCATCAGGCTGGACGGGTCGGCAAGGCCGCGCCCGGCCAGCTCCAGCGCGGTGCCGTGATCGACCGCCACGCGCGGATACGGCAGGCCGAGCGTGATGTTGACCGCCTGCTCGAAACCGCTGTACTTGAGCACCGGCAGGCCTTGATCGTGATACATCGCCACCACCGCATCGAAACCGGTGAGCTTCTGCGGCAAGAATGCGGTATCGGCCGGCAGCGGGCCGATCAGCTGCATGCCGTCGCCGCGTAGCTGCTCCAGCACCGGAATGATGATGTCCAGTTCCTCGCGGCCCAGGTGCCCGTCTTCGCCGGCATGCGGGTTGAGGCCCAGCACCGCGATGCGCGGGCGTTCCAGGCCGAAGTCGCGTCGCAGTGCAGCGTCGGTGATGCGCAGGCAGCGCGTGACGGTGTCGGCGGTGATCGCATCGGCCACTGCGCGCAGCGGCAGATGGGTGGTCACCAGGGCGACGCGCACGATGGCATTGGCCAGCATCATCACCACCGGGCAGCCCGCCTGTTCGGCCAGCAGCTCGGTGGTGCCGGTATAGGGAATGCCGCCGGCATTGATCACCGCCTTGTGCACCGGGCCGGTGACCATGCCTTGCAGCCTGCCGGACAGGCAGGCGCCGGCGGCGCCACGCAGGCCGGCAATCACCGCTGCCGCGTTGGCGGGGTCGGGCGTGCCGAAGCGGGTCGCCACGGCCTGGCGGATCGGATGCAGCGGCAAGTCGCCGGGCGCACGCGCGCGCTGGTCCGGATCGAGCAACCGCACAGACAAGGACAGCGCCTTTGCGGCGCTGTGCAGGGTGTCCGGATCGGCGTAGGCGACCAGGTGGGCGTCCGAGCGCGGCCGCTGAGCGAGCCGGACGCATAGTTCCGGCCCGATCCCGGCCGGCTCGCCTGGCACCAGCGCGAGCGACGGGAGCATCGAATCAGCGCGTCGGCTGTGCCGGCGGCGGGGTCGGTGCGGCAGGGTCGGCCGGCTTGGCTGGTGCCGCAGTGGCATCGCCATCGGCGCGGTCGCCGGTGCGGAAGCTCACGTAGGCTTCGCCGCGCAGCTCCTGCAGGTAGCGGTTGTACTCTTCTTCCAGCTTGCGGCGGCCGATCGTTTCACGGATCTGCGCACGCTGGCTCTCGGCACTGACGTCGGTCTGACGACTGCCCACGCGCTGCACGATGTGCCAGCCCGCCTGGGTGCGGAACGGCTCGGACACCGCGCCATCGGCCAGGCCTTCGACCTGCTTGCCGAAGTCCGGGCCGAACGCATCGGCCGGGAACCAGCCCAGATCGCCACCCTGGCCACGGCTGTTGGTGTCCTCGGACGACTCCTTCGCAACCGCCTGGAAGTCGGCACCGCCGGTGATGCGCGCACGCAGTGTGTCGATCTTGGCCTTCGCCTGCGCTTCGGTCTGGTTGTCGCCGATGCGCACCAGAATGTGGCGGGCGTTGTACTCGGTGACCAGCTTCTTCTCGCCGCCGGCATTGGCGTCGCGCATTTCCACCAGCTTGAGCAGCTGGAAACCGCTCGGACCACGCAGCGGACCAGCCACCTGGCCAGGCTGCATGTCGCGGATCAACTGGGCGAATGCGTTCGGGATTTCGTCCAGGCTGCGCCATCCCAGATCGCCGCCTTCCAGCGCATTGGGGCTATCGGAATACCGTACCGCGGCTGCCGAGAAATCCAGCTCGCCCTTGTCGATCAATGCCTTGACGCCATCGACCTTCTTCTGGCCGGTGGCGATCTGATCGGCGGTTGCGCCTTCCGGCAGGCCCACCAGGATGTGCGCCAGGTGGTACTGGCTGCCGGTGGTGGCCTGCTGCGCCAGCGCGGTATCCACTTCGCCTTCGCTCACGCTGATGCGGCTCTGCGCAAAGCTCTGCCGCAACCGCTGCACGATGATTTCGTCGCGTACCGAGGCGCGGAAGTCGCCATAACCCATGCCGTCTGCCGCCAGCTTTTGCCGCAGGCCGTCCACGGTGGTGCCGTTCTGCTGGGCGATGCTGGCGATGGCGCGGTTGAGTTCCTCGTCGCTGACGCGGATGCCGCTGCCATCGGCGCGGCCGACCTGCAGCTTGACCAGGACCAGACGCTCGAGCACCTGACGCTGCAGGACATCGTCCGGCGGCAGCTGGTTCTCCCGGCCGGCGTACTGCGACTTGACGTTGCGCACGGCGCGATCAAGCTCGCTCTGCAGCACCACGTCTTCGTCGACGATGGCGGCAATGCGATCCAGCGGCTGGGATTGCTGCGCCGAGGCCAACGGCGAGAGCGTGCTGGTGAGTACCAGCAGCGAGGCGAGAACAACAGAGAAAGGCTTGGTCATGGAATCAAGTTCGGATCGTAATCGTCCGGATTAGTCGTGGTGTTGCTGGGCGGGACCAGGTAGAGGTCGTCGCGGTAATAGCCGAGAATAGCACGGCGCAAAGTGCGGTCCGTGTTCTGCCCGAACGAGCTCAGGCCCTTCAGCACGAACTCGAACTGGATGGAGTTGTCCATCTCGCCATCGCGGTTGCGCACGAACCGGCGCACCAGCGCGCGCACCGCCAGGCAGCAGCTGTCCCACTGCACGCCACCGATCATTTCCAGCGGTTTGCGGTCCAGCAGCGAGTAGTAGTAACGGCCGACCGCACTCCAGGTGGGGTTGATCGGATACAGGAACGAGAAATCGGCCTGCTCGAGCTGGTCGGTGTTGTTGGTCGGATTGCGGCGGTAGCGATAGGCCAGATTGATAATGCCGTCGTTGCCCAGCAGATAGCGCGTACGCAGGCTGGCCAGGTCTTCCTTGCGCGAGTTGGGGTTCCACTGGTAGGTGGCGCCCATCGACCAACGGTCGTTGATCATGTAGTTGGCATCGGCCACCCAGGCGGACTTGCCCTGCTCGATGGGTTGTTCGCTACCGGCGGCCGAATTGGTGCTGTTGTTGATGGTGACCAGCGAGTCGTTGAAATACAGGATCTGGCCTGCACTCAGCGACAGCTTCTCGCGGCCATCGTCCTGGCGCAGCCAGCGCGATGTCACCGCCAGGGTCAGCTGGTTGGCATCGTTCTGGCGGTCGGCACCGGTGTAGCGCGTGTCGCGGAACAACTGGCTGTAGCTGAAGGTGAACGGGCGGGTATCGAAGACCGGAAGATCGTCCTGGTCGCGGTACGGCACGTACAAATAGTACAGGCGCGGTTCCAGCGTATTGAGATAGTTGGTGCCGAACACCGAGGTCTCGCGGTCGAAATACAGCCCGGCATCCAGCGAGGCGATCGGCAGGCTGCGCGAGGGCGAACGATCACCGGTCAGTGGCGCGGTGTTGGCCAGCGTCGAATCCAGCTGGTACGTGGTGTAGCGCCATGCCACGGTCGGAGTGAAGAACCAGGCCGCGCCGGACAACGGCATGGAGATGTAGGGCTTGATGTCAAGGCGCGAACCGCTGCCATATTCCTTGTTGCGGATGTTGGTGCGGACATAGTCGTCATCATCGTCATCGCCGCTGGTGCTCCCGTTCAACGGGGGCCTGACGAAGTACGAATCGTCGTGAGTGAAGCGCACCGCTTCGGCATACACGCCGGCCTCGAAGATGCCGAACGGCTTGTCCCAGGTGAAATAGGCGCGCGGCTGGCGGTTGTACGGCAGCGACTGCTCGTCCAGCGTGTAGTCGGTGAGCTGCCAGCGGTCGGCCATCAGGCCGGCGGTCCAGGTCTCGCCGGTACCGTAGATGCCGATGGTGCTCTGCAGGCTGGAGGCCGAGCCCATGCCGTTCAGGCGGCTGGTGAAGTCCTCCACATAGCGCGTATCGCTGACCCAGGAGATGCTGCTGCGCGCCTGCCAGTGATCATTGATGTTGTGATAGCCGCTATAGAAGACGCTGCCGCGGTCTTTTTTCCGCAGGTCGTCGTTGGGCAGGTAGTTGCCGGTGATCTCGCCGCGGCCGCCTTCGTACAGGTAGCGGAACTCGGTGCCGAACATGAAACCGCGCTTGCTCATGTAGCGCGGCAGCAGGGTGGCGTCGTAGTTCGGCGCCAGGTTCAGGTAGATCGGCTGCAGGTAGTCGAAACCGTTGCGGCCGGACAGGCCGAACTGCGGAAACAGCAGGCCGGTCTGGCGGCGGTCGTCGATCGGGAACTTGAACCACGGGAAGTACAGCACCGGCACCTTGCCGATCTGCAGCACGGCGTTGCGTGCGGTGCCGAAGCCTTCTTCGTTGTCGACGTCGATCTCCGGCGCGCGCACGCGCCAGATCGGCTGCGAGGGATCGCAGGTGGTGTAGGTCGAACGGTGCATCTGCCCAACCTGGCCCTGCAGATCCACCGATTCGGCCGCACCATTGCCGCGCCGGTCCACCAACTGGTACTGGATGTTGGTGACCTTGTGGGCGTCGGTGTCCTGATTGCCTTCGGCGCGGTCGGCGACCATGCGGAAGGAGGTGTCCTGGTAGCGGACATTGCCTTCGGCGATGTAGTTGCCGGTCTCGGTGTCCATGCGCAGGTTGTCGGCACCCAGGAACTGGTCGCCGCGCTTGAGCGCCACGTTGCCCTGGTACTGCGGGGTGGTATCGGTACCGGAGAGCTGGTCGCCTTCGATGTCGGTCGGCAACTCCTGGCGCATTTCGGCGGCCTTGGCATCGGCGGCGGGGGCGCCGTCGAAGCCGGGCAGCGGATCCACCGCCGGGCACAGTCCCCAGTTCAACGGCTTGTCGGCAGCCATGGCCGGAAGGCAGATGGCGATGCTCAAAGGCAGGGGCAGCAGGCGGAGAACTCGGCGCACGCGTGATTCAACCAATAAAATGGCGACTAGCTTGCCGCATACCCCGCATAGGGGCAATGAAGAGCTCCCGGGTCGGGGGGGCGAGGTTCATCGCGATGGGGGCGCGAGCGACGCGCCGTCGGGGTTCACCGCAGCGCGGCCACGTGCGCCACGCTGCTCTCGCGCAAGGCCTGCAGGTCGTAGCCGCCCTCCAGCATGGACACCACCCGGCCACGCGCATGGCGGTCAGCCAGGGTGCGCAGTGCGCCGGTCAGCCAGGCGAAATCGTCGGCATCGAGCATCAGATCGGCCAGCGGATCGCGCAGATGCGCATCGAAGCCGGCAGAGATCAGGATCAGCTGCGGGCGGAAGGCGTCGATCAGCGGCAGCATCTCGTCTTCCCACACATTGCGGAAGCGCAGCCCGTCGCTGCCTGGCTGCAGCAGCAGGTTGTGGATGTTGCCGATGCCGCGCTCGTAAACGCTGCCCGAGTGAGGATAGAGCCCGGACTGGTGGGTGCTGAGATACTGCACGGCAGGGTCGCGCTCGAAGATCGCCTGCGTGCCGTTGCCGTGGTGGACGTCGAAATCCACGATGGTGATGCGTTCCAGCCCATGCCGGTCGCGCGCATGCGCGGCGGCCACGGCGACGTTGTTGAACAGGCAAAAGCCCATCGACACCTGCGCGGTGGCGTGGTGACCGGGTGGGCGCACTGCGCAAAAGGCGGTCCGGGTGGCATCCTGCATCACCGCGTCTACCGCGGCGACGCCGGCGCCGGCTGCGCGCAATGCCGCCGCGCGCGAGCCGGGCGACATCACGGTGTCCACGTCGAGCCGATGGTGGCCGTCGAAGGCGGTTTCCAGCACCGCATCCACCTGTTCGCGCTCGTGCACACGGCACAGGTCGCCGAGCTTGGCCAGCGGCGCCTCGCGCCAGTCCAGGTCCGGGAAGGCGTCGCGCAGCGCCTCCAGTACCGCTTCCAGACGGGCGGGGCGCTCGGGATGCTCGGGGCCGGCGTCGTGACCGAGGCAGGCGGGATGGGTAAAGACCAACATGGGGCAAATCTAGCCTGTCCGCCGTGCCATGTGCAGGTCAGCCGCGCCGGCGGTCGTGCCGCCACAGCACTTCCTGCTGGCCATCGGCACGCGCCAGCACGCGCGCCAGCACGAACAGCAGGTCCGACAACCGGTTCAGATAGCCGATCGCCTCGCTGCGCACGGTCTCCTGGCGCGACAGCGCAACGGTCTCGCGCTCGGCCCGGCGCACGATGGTGCGGGCCAGGTGGCAGCGCGCGGCGGCCTCGCCACCGGCCGGCAGGATGAATTCCTTCAGCGGGGGGAGCGTGTCGTTGAAAAGATCCAGCTGGCGCTCCAGTGCAGCGATATCGGCGCTATCGATCGCCGCATGGCCCGGGATGCACAGCTCGCCGCCCAGATCGAACAGCTGGTGCTGGAGGGTGGTCAGCAGCTCGGCAACCGGTTCCGGCACGCCGGGGGCGGCCAGCAGCACGCCGATGGCCGAATTGGCCTCGTCCACGCTGCCATAGGCGTTGACGCGCAACGCGTCCTTGTCGGTACGGCTGCCGTCGCCCAGGCCGGTGCTGCCGTCGTCGCCGGTGCGCGTATAGATCCGCGAGAGCCGGTTGCCCATCTCAGCCGGCCTGGATCTGGCCGGGCGCGCTGGTCAGGCGCTCGGCTGCCACCTGGATCGCCGCGGCGGCGGCCACATACAGCGCGGCACTGCGCAGATACGGCCCCAGCCAGTCGCTGTAGTTCCTGAACCAGCCGGCCACGGTCGGCTCGGCCACGCTGGCGCTGATCCAGTAGAAGCTGCCCTGGGCGATCAACTGGCACAGCGCCACGGAGAGCAACAGCGCCGGCACCAGCCTGGCCAGCGCGCTCCATTGCGCACCGTGGTACTGCCGGCGCAACCACATCCCACCGGCCCACAGCGCGAAATACGCCGGCACCAGGCACCAGTACGCCGGCGATACGCAGTAGTGCTGCCAGAAGCTCAGGCCCTGGCGGGTGATCACCAGCCAGTCCACCGCTACCGCCAGCAGCATCAGCAGCGGGAAGGCCAGCCTGGTGCGCGCGGTCAGGTGGAAGCCGCCAATGAAGAACACCGCCCAGGACGCGTCCGGGACCGGCGCGAAGTGATTGATCCGCGTGGCCGCCATCAGGACGGCAAGCAGGCTCAAAATCAGGGTGTCGTGCGAGCGAGGAGTCATGCGCGGAGGTGGCCGGATCACAGGCTGGCGAGTGTAGCGTGGAACCCGGCACGCCCGCGCCTCGGCGGTCCTGCGGGAGTGGCTGGCGCAAGCGACCGTGGCAGCGCTGCCGTTGCCGCCGCCCACCGCGGATGCAGACCGGTGGGCGCCTGGGTGTGCCCTGCAGCGGCAAGGGTCGGGCAGCGGGGCCTGGGTGAGCAGCCGGCCGCGCTACGCCGGCCCGGGCGCGGCAAGCTGTCCCACCCGGACGCGGCAACGGGTCATGGGCGAAGGCTTATCATGTGGCGATGACACATCCACATGACGTTCTGATCGTCGGCGGCGGCCTGGTCGGCTCCAGCCTGGCGATTGCGCTGGACCGCATCGGCCTGGATGTCGGGCTGGTGGAAGCCACCCCGGCCGGCACGCCGCCAGCGGTGTTCGACCAGCGCAACCTGAGTTTTGCCGCCGCCACTGTCAATGCGCTGGGTGTGCTGGGGGTGATGGCCAAGCTGCGCAGCGCCCCCGGCCCGATCCGGCGCATCCACGTCAGCCGCGCCGGCGACTTTGGCCGCGTGCAGCTGGACGCGGCCGATTACGGCCGCGACAGCTTCGGCCAGGTGGTGGTGGCGCGCGATTTCGGCGAGGCGTTGCAGGCCCGCCTGGACGAGCTGACCCGGCTGCGCCGCTATCGCCCGGCACGCTGCATCGGGGTCGAGCCGGTACAGGACGGTCTGCGCACGTTGCGGATCGTCACCGATGACGGCGAGCAGCGCGTGCAGGCACGGCTGGTGGTCGGCGCCGATGGCACCCACAGCGCAGTGCGCGAGCTGCTGCATATCGGCAGCGACGCGCACGACTTCCTGCAGACCTTGTTCGTGGCGCGGGTGCGCGCCTCCCGCCCACCGGATGGCACCGCGTGGGAGCGCTTCGGCGCGCATGGGCCAACCGCGCTGTTGCCGCGCGGCGACCGCCATTACGGCGCGATCCATTGCGTGGCGCGCGCCGAGGCCGAGGCGGTGGCCGCGCTCGACGAAGCCGGCTGGCTGGCCCGGTTGCAGCGGGCGGCCGGATGGCGCGCCGGGCGTTTTGTCGCCAGCGGCGAACGCAGCGCATATCCGCTGGTGCAGGTGCTGGCCAACGCGCTGGTCGCCGAGCGCGTGGTGCTGCTGGGCAACGCCGCGCAGACACTGCATCCGATCGGCGCGCAGGGCTTCAACCTCGGCTTGCGCGATGCGCTGACACTGGCCGAATTGATCGAGCACGATCGCCGCGATGCCGGTGCGGGCGCGTTGCTGGCCGAGTACCTGGCACGCCGATGCGTGGACCGCGAACAGACCATCGGGTTTTCCAGCGGGCTGGCGCGTCTCACCGGCAATCCGGCGCCGTTGTTGCGGCCGCTGCGCAGCCTCGGCCTGCTTGCGACCTCGCAGGCGGCGCCGCTGCAGTCGATGCTGGTCGGCGGGGCGATGGGGTTCCGTGGCGATGTGCCGCAGTTGTGCAGGGGCGTGGCATGAGCCGCCGTGGTAGCCGCGATGCGTTGATCGTCGGTGGCGGCGTGGTCGGGGCCGCCTGCGCGCTGGCCCTGGCCAATGCCGGCCTGAGCGTGGCCCTGGTCGAAGGCCGCGAGCCCGCGCGCTGGCGGGCCGACCAGCCCGATCTGCGCGTGTATGCCTTCGCTGCCGATAATGCCGCGCTGCTCGACAGCCTGGGCGTATGGGCCGCCGTGCGCGCTGCCCGCGTGCAGCCGTACCGGCGCATGCGGGTCTGGGACGCCGGCGGTGGCGGCGAACTGCGCTTCGACGCGGATACCCTGGGCCGCGAACAACTGGGCTGGATCATCGAACACGCGGTGCTGGTCGATCGCCTGTGGGCGGCGGTGCATGCGGCCGGCATCCATGTGCATTGCCCGGCACGCGTGGTCGAGCTGGAACAGGATGCACACGGCGTGCGCCTGCGCCTGGACGATGGCAGCCGCCTGGAAGCGGCGGTCGCCATCGCTGCCGATGGCGCCGCATCGACCTTGCGCGAGCTCGCCGGCCTGCCGGTGTCGCGGCATGCCTACGCGCAGCGTGGCGTGGTTGCCTTCGTGGAGACCGAGCAGCCGCATCAGGCCACTGCCTGGCAGCGCTTTCTGACTACCGGCCCGCTGGCATTCCTGCCGTTCGCCGATGGCCGCAGTTCGATCGTATGGACCTTGCCGGATGCCGAGGCCGGGCGCGTGCTGGCGCTGGACGATGCCGATTTCGCGCGCGAGCTGACCCAGGCCTTCGCGGCGCGGTTGGGGCAGGTGCGCGTGGTGTCTGCACGTGCAGCGTTTCCGCTGCAGCGGCAGTTGGTGGAGCAATACGTCAGCGGCCGCGTGCTGACCCTGGGCGATGCCGCGCACGTGGTGCATCCGCTGGCCGGGCAGGGCGTCAACCTGGGCCTGCGCGATGTCGCCGCGTTGCGCGCGGAGGTGCGCCATGCGCTGGCAAAGCGTGCGGACTGGGCCGCCCCGCATCGGCTGCAGCGCTGGGCACGCACCCGCCGCAGCGAGAACACCGTGGCCGCCTATGGCTTCGATGCGATCAACACGGTGTTCTCCAACGACGAGATTCACCTGACGCTGTTGCGCGGGTCGGTCCTCGGGCTGGCCGGCAGGTTGCCGCCGCTGGTGGATGTGCTGTGGAAGCGCGCCTCCGGCAGCGCGTGACCGACATGCCGGCCGACGCCACCGTCGTCGGCCCCGTCTTTGTATGTTGATGCGCTTATAGCGCAGGCAGCATGTTCCATACGACGGGCGCAGCCGGCGTGGCTACAGTCGAGCCATGTCATCTTTCGCCACCCGTTCGTCCAGGCCCAACGTGCTGCTGCTCTGCGGTTTGCTCTGCGATGCCACCATCTGGCAGCCGCAACGCGAGGCGCTGAGCGATCTCGCCGCGGTGCAGGTGCTGGACTTCGCCGGCTTCGACAGCATCGCGCGGATGGCCGCACACGTGCTGGCCGTCGCCCCGCCGCAGTTCGCCGTGGCCGGCCATTCGATGGGCGGGCGGGTGGCGCTGGAGATCATGCGCCAGGCGCCGCAACGCGTGCAGCGCCTGGCCTTGCTGGACACCGGCATTGCGCCACGCCGCGATGGCGAGCGTGAACAGCGCGCGGCACTGGTGCAGCTTGCCCACACGCAGGGCATGCAGGCGCTCGCACGGCAATGGCTGCCACCGATGCTGCATCCGGACCGGCACGACGATGCCGGTTTGATGAATCCCCTGATCGCGATGGTGCAGCGGCACAGCGTGCAGGCCTACGCCGGGCAGATCCATGCGTTGCTGGAGCGCCCCGACGCCGCGCCGGTGCTGGCGCAGATTCGCTGCCCGACCCTGCTGGGCGTGGGCCGGCAGGACGCCTGGAGTCCCCTGGCCCAGCACCAGCAGATGGCGCAGCAGATCCCGCACGCACGGCTGGTGGTCTTCGAAAACAGCGGGCATATGGCGCCGCTGGAAGCCCCCGCCGCCGTCAGCGCAGCAATGCGCGACTGGTTGCAGGAGGCGTGATGGCGATCCGGTCCGGCCGGCGACGCGCGCGCTGTCGTTGACCAGGCTTGCCGCTTTATCAGCAGCGACTTGAGGAGGCTGCATGCACGACGATGCATCGATCATCATTGCCTGCGAGCAGGTGATTCGCCAATTCGCATTGCTCAACGATCGGCATGACCATGAAGGCCTTGCCGCATTGTTCACTGCCGACGGCGTGTTCGCCCGGCCCAGCGCACCGGAGCTGCCGGTGCACGGCCGCGAGGCGATCCTGCACTCCTTCCGCGCGCGCCCGCCGCGCACCACTTGCCATCTGATGCTCAACACCCTGGTCAGCATCCAATCGCCGACCGTGGCGCACGCGCACAGCAAGGTCCTGCTCTATACCGCCGCGGACACCTCCACAGCACCGCCCTGGGCGGCCCAGTCGCCTGCGTTGCTCGGCAGTTTCGACGACGTGCTGGTGCGGGAGCAGGAGCGCTGGCTGTTCAAGCAGCGGCTTGGCGCCTTGCTGATGCGTATCGGCGCCGATTGATCAACTGCCTCGCATCCGTGCCTGGACGCACAGGCGGACGGCGCCCTCGTCGTCGCCTGCCGCAGCACCGCTTTCCTCCCCCACGTCGCGCCCGCAGTCATCCATCCATCGCATTGGAGAATCGCCTAGTGGAACGCGTGAGCTCATCTGCCCGTTGTGCCGTTGCACTGCCACGGTTGTCGTCGTATCGGCAGCGTGTCCTGACCCTGGTCACCCTGCTGGGTGCCGGCCTGCCCGTTGCGGCGTCCGCGCAAGCGGTGCCGGAAACCGCTGCACCGCCGCAGGGCATCAATCTGGGCGGGACGAGTTTTCTCGATGGCTTCGGCTCCTCGACGCCGGGCTGGACGGTGATCGAATATCTGCGCCATTACGACTTCGACGCGATCAAGGACGCGCGCGGCGACGATGCGGCCGCCTTCCGCGATCCCAAGGTCGGTGTCAGCGTCCTGCTGACCCAGCTGATCTACGTCACGCCCTATCGCTGGAAGCGCGCGTCGCTGAGCTTCAATACGATCGTGCCGCTGGTCAACTACGACACGTCCTTCGCTGCAGACAGCCCGGTGCAGCTACGCGGCAACGGGTTCGGGATCGGCGATATCTCCTTCGGGCCGGCGCTGCAGATCGACCCGGTGATGCGCAACGGACGTGTCCTGTTCTTCCAGCGCTTTGCGATCGATGCGTTCGCTCCGGTGGGCAAGTTCGATCGCGATGCCGCCATCAACCAGAGCACCGGATTCTGGTCGGTGGCGCCGCATTGGGCATTCACCGTGCAGCCCAGCGACACCTGGGAGATCAGCATGCGGGTCAACTATCTCTACAACTTCCGCACCGATCGCGCCGGCGGCGTACCGCCGATCCCGGGGTTCGGTTTTCGCAATGGTCAGGCCGGCGATCTGGTGTGGGCCAATCTGGCCAGCTCGGTGAAGGTGAGCGAACAGCTGCGCCTGGGCATCAACGGGTATTACCTGCAGCAGCTGCAGGACAACCGCACCAACGGGCAGCGTGTACCCGACAGCAAGCGCATGCAGTTCTATCTCGGGCCGGGGCTGTCCTGGCGGCTGGATGCCAACAACCTGCTGAATTTCAATGTCTACCTGCCGGTGGAGGTGAAGAACTCGGTGGCCGGCACCAGTGTCAATCTGATGTTCGTGCATTCCCTTTAACGTGGAAGCACGCACATATGCGCAGCATGCACGCCGGCGCGTCCGCGTGCGTGCTGCGGCGCAGACGGATGCAGCACGCTGCTGCAGGCAACGCTGCATGCAGCGCAAGCCCGGTTAGTCCTACGTTCGAGTTCTGAGCTGTGCAGGCTGCTGCGCCAGGCCAGTGCACGCTGTCCGCACCAAACCCCTGCGCGCGTCAGATGCCCATGCTGTGGCGCTGGGTATTGGCGTGCTCGCGGAACAACAGCTCCGCACGCGCGCCATCGCGTTGTTCGATGGCCGAGACGATGGTGCCGTGCTGCCGATGTCCGTAGTACAGATCGTCGTAGGCCAGCGTGGGCGAGCGTTGACCGAACACCACATTGACCGGGCTGACGAAGGGCACCACGGTGCATCGGTCCACGGTCTCGGTCAGGATCGGTTTGTCGGCGGCCACCACGATGGCGCGGTGGAAGCGGGCATTCATCGCGCCATAGGCCTGCTCGTCGTCGGCATTGAGGCTGCGCGTGGCCAGGATCCGGTCGCCTTCGGCGAGACAGGCATGCAAGGTGGCCAGCAGCGTGGCGGAAGCGCCCCGTTCGGCGACGGCGCGTGCGGCCATGCCTTCCATCAAGGCGCGCACCGCCAATGCGTCCAGGCTTTCCTGCTGGCTGAAGCGTCGCACTGCATAGCCGCGGTTGCCTGCCTGTACCAGCAGGCCTTCCTGGCACAGCGCGGGCAGGGCCTGACGGATGGGAGTGCGCGAGATGGCCAGTCGCTCGGCCAGGGCGGCCTCGGTGATGCGCTCACCCGGGGCGAAGGTGCCGCACAGGATCAGTTCGCGTAGCTGCTGGACCGCTTGCAATCGGTGGTTGTTCGCCATTGGCTCCATTCTCTCGCGCCGTACTGCGGCGCACGTTCCTTCGAAGGGGAAAACTCGCAATCCCGGTATAAAAAACCTTGCAGATCAGATCGCTTGGTGGCACTTTGGATCCCAAGGATACCGTTTTGGCGGTCCCGAGTGGCCAGTCGGCGCTGTTGGGATCCCGTGGCAGGACGATTTCGGCTCAATCAATGATGCGCAATCGGTCACTGCCAGTGGCCGGCACGTATCGCAGGAGTGCAGCATGGCAAGCATCATCGGCGGCATCGGAACCTCGCACGTTCCCACCATCGGGGTGGCCTACGACAAGGGCAAACAGCAGGATCCCTTGTGGAAGCCGTTGTTCGACGGCTACACACCGGTGGCTGCCTGGTTGGCCGAGCAGCAGGCAGACGTGCTGGTGTTCTTCTACAACGACCATTGCACGACGTTCTTCTTCGACCTGTACCCGACCTTCGCCTTGGGCATCGGCGAGCGCTTCCCGGTGGCCGATGAAGGCGCAGGGCTGCGCAATCTGCCGCCGATCCGCGGTGATGTGCAGCTGCAGGCGCATATCGCCGAATGCCTGGTCAACGACGAATTCGATCTGACCGTCTTTCAGGACAAGCCGATCGACCATGGCTGCGCGGCGCCGCTGCCCTTGCTGTGGCCGCACGTGCCGGACTGGCCGGGCACGGTGGTGCCGATCGCGATCAACGTGCTGCAGTACCCGCTGCCGACCGCGCGCCGCTGCTATCGCCTGGGCCAGGCAGTGCGGCGGGCGATCGAATCCTATCCGGAGGATCTCAGGGTGGTGGTGGTGGGCACCGGCGGGCTGTCGCATCAGATCCACGGCGAGCGCACCGGCTTCAACAACACCGAGTGGGACATGGAATTTCTGGACCGCTTCCAGCATGCGCCGGAAACGCTGACCGATCTGACCCACACCGATTACGTGCGCCTGGGCGGAGCCGAGAGCGTGGAGCAGATCATGTGGCTGGCGATGCGTGGCGCGCTGGGCGGGCCGATCCGCAAGCTGCACCAGAACTACTACCTGATGACCACCACCGCGATGACGGTGGTGTTGTACGAGCCGGGTGTCGAAGCTGCTGACGCGCCGTCTTCGGCGCAGTTGCTCGCACACACCGCGCATACCGCAAACGCGGCATGAGGGCCGACCCATGAATCCGCAAGTACAGGGCATGGACCAGATCGGCGGGACCTACCTGTTCGATCTGCGCACCAGCAACCGCGCGTTGCGCATCAACCGATTCTTCTGGCATATGATCCGCGCCCCGTGGCGCGATCGCTTTCTTGAGGATTCCGAAACCCTGATGCAGGAAGCCGGCCTCACCGAGCACGAAAAGGCGCTGATCCGTGCACGCGACTGGCTCGGCCTGGTGCAGTACGGCGCCAACTTCTTCGTCATCGAAAAATTCGCACGCGTGGTGCGCATGACGAATCTGCAGGTCTACGCCATCATGCGTGGCGAGTCCTTCGAAGACTTCATGCAGACACGGCGTGTGCCCGATGCACGCTGATCTGCAGGCGGCGGCCAGGTGCCGTCGCGCCGCATTACCCGACTTCCCAACGTAAGGTCTACCCCCATGACCATGTCCTCCGTGTTCTTCGAACACCGCATCAAGGTCCGGCATCTACGTGTCATCGAGGCGCTGGACCGGCAGAAAAGCCTGCTGCGCGCCTCACGCGTATTGAACGTCACCCAGCCCGCGTTGACGCGTGCCCTGCAGGAGATCGAGGAGATCGTCGGCGCGCCGCTGTTCGAGCGTCACTCGCGTGGCGTGCGCCCCAACGCGATGGGCGAGGTGCTGGTACAGACCGCGCACGTCGTGCTTGGCCAGTTGCGCCGCGCGCAGGACACCTTCGAGGGTCTGCTGCAGGATGACGCACTCACCATCACCGTGGGCGCGTTGCCGGTCGCGGCGAGCGGCCTGTTGCCGGCCGTGCTGGCTGCGTTGTATCGCGCCGAACCCACGCTGCGGGTGCGCCTGCTGCATGGGCGTACCGACGAGCTGCTGCCCAAGCTGGCCGGCAACGAGATCGACCTGGTGGTGGGCCGGCTGTATCCGCTGGCCCGCTACGACGCATTGATCCGCAAGGTGCTGTACCAGGATCCGATCGCGCTGGTGGCGCGCAGCGATCATCCGCTGTTTGCCAACGGCCAGGTGCGCATCGGCGAAGCCGCCGCGTATCGCCAGGTGCTGCCGACGCTGAGCCAGCATGTGGAGCGTGACGTGGCGCAGGTGATGCGCGAGCACGGGCTGGCCACGCGCGATCAGCTGCGTTCCAGTTCGGCCAGCTTTACCCGCGAGATCCTGCTCGGCACCGACAGCGTTGCCGTGATGCCAAGCATGATGGTGGCCGGGGATATCGCACGTGGCGAGCTGCGGGCCTTCCAGCTGCAACAGCCGTCGCAGGCGCGCGCAGGCGGGGTGATCTATCGCGATGGCAGTGCCATCCACAAGCCCGGCGTGCGCTTGCTGATGCGTGAGCTGGAGCGCCAGCTGGCGGTCATGGCCGGGCAGGGTGCGGTGTGGGTGGACGACCAGATCAGCGAGGACAACCTGTTGCTGGACGAGTCCGCGTGATCGATTGAGCGCTGCAACCGCGGCAGCAAGCTGCGGCTGCGTCGCACGCCGCAGCCGCGAGGGATGCACACGACGGGCAGCGCAGGCTGCCCGTCGTGCTGTCGGGGCGTTGGTCGCTGCCGCACCTGGGCAGTGCGAAAACGCGGGGCGTTGCCAGCTGCGCGCGGCGCGATCGCCCGGCATGCATCACGCCTCGCTGGCCAGGGCATCTTTCAGGCGCGCTTTCTGCAGCTTGCCGGTCGCGGTGCGCGGCAGCGCCTCGACCACGCGCAGATGCTTGGGCACCTTGTACTTGGCCAGTCGTTCGATCAGATAGGCGCGGATCTGCTCCAGATCCGGCGCGTCGTCGGCCGGCACGATCGCCAGGTAGCCCACTTCCCCCCATTGCGGGTCGGCGATCCCCACCACCGCGCATTCGCGTACCTGCGGATGGTCGGCAAGCACCGCCTCGATCTCGGCCGGATACACGTTCTCGCCGCCGGAGATGAACATGTCCTTCTTGCGATCGACGATCCAGAAAAATCCATCGGCATCGCGTCGCACGATGTCGCCGGTGTGGAACCAGCCGTGGGCGTCGCGCGCGTCGGCGCTTGCCTGCGGATCGCGCCAGTAGCCGGGGCTGAGGTTGGGGCCGCGCAACAACAGCTCGCCGGGCACGCCGAGCGGGCAGTCGTTGCCATCGCCATCGACCACGCGCGTCTGCACCGATGGCGCCGAAATGCCGACCGCGCCCAGCTTGTCGCGGATCACCGCGCAGTCCACCGACATGCCGAACACCGTGCCGGCCTCGCTCATGCCGAAGCCGCTGACCATCGGGATGCCATCGTCCAGCCAGCCGAGCAGGTCATCGCTGGCATGCGGCGCGCCGCCGCTGACCAGCGCAGTGAGATGCCGCAGCGCGGCTGCATCGAAACCGGGCTGGCTGCGGAAGGCCTGCATCATCTGCGGCACGCCGACGTAATGGGTGATGCCCAGCGACTGGTCGCTCAGCCAGCCCAGTGTGCGCCTGGGTTCGAAGCCGTTGGAGACCTGGATCGAGCCGCCCACCGCCAGCACCGGGCGCACGTTGGTGGCCAGGCCGATGATGTGGAACATCGGCGCTTCGCACAGGAAACTGCTGCCGGCCTCCACGCGCGTGGTGACGCCGAAGTTGTGTGCCACCTGCTGCAGGTTCTGCTCGCTCAGCATCACGCCTTTGGGCTGGCCGGAGGTGCCTGAGGTGAACAGGATCAGGGTGACGCGGTCGGGGGGAATCGCCGCCGTGTCTGCTGGTTCCAGCGTCTTCGCCGTATCGACGAAATCGGCCAGCGCCTCGACATCGACGCGCCCTGCAGCAACCTCGTCACCCAGCAGCAGGCGCGGCTCTGCGCGTTGCAGCAATGCATCCAGTTCGGTTGCACTCAGCCGCCAGTTGAGCGGTACGTAAATCGCGCCGACGCGTGCGCAGGCAAAATGCAGCGCCACCTGCCAGACCGAGTTGCGTGCCAGCACGGCGAGCCGTTCGCCATCGATGCAGCCGCGCCTCTGCAGCAACGCGGCCAGACGGCCGATCAAGGCGTCCAGCTCTGCGTACGTCCATTGCTGGTCCAGCAGCAGGTCGCGGGCGGCAAGCCGGTGCGGGGTGAGGCGGGCGTGGAAGGAGATCGAGTCGGTCGGCATGGTCATGGCGCTGTCTTCCGAATGCAGATGGGGGAGTGACTGGCGTGAGTGCGACGGCTACGGCTGAAGGTTGATACGTGCGCCCGATCCACCTGGCGAACGTTCACCAGAGAGTGCGGGTGTGCCGCGGGAGGCGATGGACGAGGCGGTGCCTGCCACCGCGTTGCGACCGCACTTGCTCTGGTATCTGTGCGGTCGCTGGGCTGAAGGGCCTAACTGAGATAGATGGTCTTGGTCTCGAGGAAGGCATGCAGTCCTTCGATGCCGCCTTCGCGGCCGATCCCGGAGTGCTTGACCCCGCCGAACGGCATGTCGAAGTCCACCCACATGCCATTGATCGCATGACTGCCGCTGCGCACGCGGCGGGCGATGCGGTAGGCGCGATCGGGATCCTCGCTGTAGACCGTGCCGTGCAGGCCGAAGTCGCTGGCATTGACCTTGGCGATCAGGTCGGCCTCGTCGTGATAATCGATAAAGCTCACCACCGGGCCGAAGATCTCCTCGCGGGCGATGGTCATGTCCGGGGTCACCCCGGCAAACACCGTCGGTTCGAGGAAGAAGCCGCGCGGCAGATGCGTCGGGCGGCCGCCACCCATGACCAGGCGCGCACCCTCGGCGCGGCCGTGTGCGATGTAGGACTGCACGCGTTCGAGCTGGCGGCCAAGCGCCAACGGACCCATACCGGTCTCGGCAGCGAACGGATCGCCGAGCTTGAGCGCGCCGATGGCCGCGCAATACGCCTGCAGGATGTCGTCGCGTCGCTGCGCCGGCACCAGCACGCGGGTGAGCGCGAAGCACACCTGGCCGGTGATCGGCATCGAGTAGGGCACCAGGCTGGGCAGCACCTTGGCGATGTCTGCATCGTCCAGCACGATCGCGGCGGACTTGCCGCCCAGCTCCAGCCCGACCCGCGCCAGACGCTCGGCGCAGGCCATCCCGATCAGCCGCCCGGCCTGGGTGGACCCGGTAAAACTCACCTTGTCCACCTGCGGATGGCGGATCAGGTGTTCACCGACCTCGCGACCACCCGGCAGCAGATTGAACACGCCATCGGGCACGCCGGCCGCGCTGATGCACTCGGCCAGGATGTAGGCATCGATCGGCGTTTCCGGCGAGGACTTGGCCACCACCGTGCAACCGGCCGCCAGGGCGGCAGCGACCTTGTAGCAGAGCAGCACCAGCGGGGCGTTCCAGGGGGTGATCGTGGCGACCACGCCCACCGGCTCCTGCACGATGTGCACGCGGCCGCCGTTGGCGCGTGCACGGGGCTCCACGAACGGATGGGTCGCGATCAGGTCGCCGTAATAGTCGAACAGGCCGGGCGCCTGTTGCGAGGCGCGGCGACTGAAGCCGATGGTGGCGCCGACCTGTCCGGTCCAGGCCTCGGCCAGTTCCGGTAGGCGCGCACGCAACTGCGCGGCCACGCGCTTGAGCACGACGCCACGCTCTTGTGGCGATAGCTGCGGCCAGGGGCCGGTGTCGAACGCGGCGCGCGCGGCGGCGATGGCCGCCTCGGTGTCGGCAGGCGCGGGCTCGGTGTAGCGCAGCAGGCGTTGCTCGGTGTGCGGTGCAATCACATCGACGTCGCGATCGCCGCTGCTTGCGCGCCACTGGCCGTCGATGAACAGGCCCAATGGTCCACGCGCAGCGATCCCGCGCAGGGTTGCGGACAAGGCTTCCATACTCCCTCCTCGGTGCAGAAAACCACTGGCAGCGCCAGCCATGCGTGGGGTGCACGCATCGCTTCAGGCGCCCTGGGAACTGCTCAGGCGCTGTTTTTGGTCAGGTCGTATTCGCCCAGGCCGGGCTTGTAGCTCTTCTCGTCGATGAACTGACGGATGCCTTCCTTGCGGGCGTTGTTGTCGAACGAATTGGCCGCTTCCTGCATGCGCACCAGATAATCTTCGGCTTCGTCGTAGGTCATCGTGCCGACGCGACGCACGGCATCCTTTGCATACTTCAGTGCGACAGGGTTCTTCTTGAGCAGCAACTGGGCCACTTCGCGGGTCCGTGCTTCCAGCCGTTCCAGCGGCACGCTTTCGTTGACCAGGCGCCATTCGGCGGCCTTCTTGCCGTCGACCATTTCGCCGGTCAGCGTCATCCACATCGCATCGCGCATGGACAGCAGCTCCACCGCGACCTTGGTGACGCCGCCGCCGGGCAGGATGCCCCAGTTGATCTCCGACAGGCCGAACTGCGCCTCGTCGGCGGCGATCGCCAGGTCGCAGGCGAACAAGGGCCCGAAGCCGCCGCCGAAACACCAGCCATTGACCATTGCGATGGTGGGTTTCTGATACCAGCGCAGGCGGCGGAACCATCCGTAGGACTCGCGCTGCGAGCGACGCACGCCACGCAGGCCCTGTGCCTCGGTCTCGCGGAAGTATTCCTTCAGATCCATGCCGGCCGACCAGGCCGTGCCTTCGCCGCCGAGCACCAGCACACCGACGTTGTCGTCGAATTCCAGCTCGTCCAGCACGTCCATCATGCGGCGGTTGAGCGCCGGGCTCATCGCGTTGCGTTTGTCGGGGCGTGCGAACTTCACCCAGGCAATGCGGTTTTCGATGCGGACCGATACCACGTCATGCTCGTTCAAGCGGCGTCTCCTTCGAGTCGGTACAAGGTGGGAATCACAGGTCTTCGGCAAGCGCGGTGTCCGCCACGTTTGCCCGTTCCAGCGTGGCGCTGGCGTTCAACTTGCAGAGCAGGCGCAGCAGGGTCTGCTGCTCGCTGGCTTGCAGGCCGGTGCAGGTACGCGCAACCGCCCGTGCCAGGCAGCCCTGGGCAGTGGCGAGCGTGCGCTCGCCAAGCGAGGTGAGATACAGGCCCTTGCTGCGTCGGTCGCGGCCGGCCAGGCGTTCGATCAGGCCCTGCTCGGCCAGCGCGTTGGCGATCTTCATGCCGGCAGCGCGATTGACCAGCAGGCGGTTGCCCAGTTCGGTCTGGTCGCAGCCAGGCTGGTCGCGGATGTGGATCAAGGCGGTGACGCGCGCCGGGGTCAGATGCAGTTCGGCCAGTTCCTGGCGCGCGGCGTGGCTGGAGGCCAGGGTCGCCAGTTGCAATTGATAGCCAAGGTCTGCGGCAAGGGCCAGGCGAGCAGTCATCGATCCGTCCAAATTGTATCCGTTAAATACAATCTAGCCGACCGAAGCGGGCACTGCAAGAGGTTGCCGCGGTCACAAACGAAGCAGCGTGCGCGCCTGCGTAGCGCAGCCGCGCACACTGCTGACCAATACCTTACTGAATCAGCCAGCCGGCCAGCTGCTCGCGGCTCAGGTGGCCGCTGTGACGCGTGTCGAGCGCGTCGAATTCCTCTGCCAGTGCCGGGTTGGCCTGGGCCTCGGCGCGACTGATGCGGCCGTCGCCATCGGTATCCAGCGCCTGGAAGTCGATGCGGTAGCTGCCGACCACGCTATTGGGCTGGATCGAGCGCACGATCACGCTGGCCTCGCCGCGTGGACGCTCCAGCTGGGCCTGATGGGTGACCTCGCCGCTGGACAGCGGCTGGGTGCGAATCACATTGGGAACCTCGATCAGCGGCACGCTGCTGGCCGGCGTCGGCGTCTGTTGCGCGAGCGCGTGGCCGGCGAACAGCAGCAGTACGGAAAACGAGGCAATACGAACGGTGGTCATCAGATCCCCCTGATGTGGAACAGCCCGCAAGCATAGAGGCTGGCGGGCGTGTTGAGGTGCGTGCACGCTGCGCCCGGCGTACGGCGACAGCGTCTGCGTGTGCCAGGCGACCGTCGGTGCGGCACGAAATGCGGCATCGGCCAACCGGGACCGGAGCCGGAACCCACCGCCGCACCGCAGCTTCGGACAGTGCACCCGGCTCCGCTGCTCAGCCCGGGATGAACGGAAACACGATCTTCAACAAGCCCTTCAGGCCACCCTCGGCAGTGCTGGTCACCGCCTTGGCGCCGAGGCTGTTGAGCGCGCGCCGGACATCTTCCCAACGCAGTTGCGCGATGTCCTTCTTCAGCAGATCCGCCACTTCCTCTGCCGTGGGCGTGAGCTTTTGCAGTTCGCGCACGGTGGCCTGCGGATCCGGCTGCAGATAGCCCCAGCGCTCGGCGACTTTCAGCAGCGTGTCGAAGCGCACCGCGACCACTTCGCGATTGCGCTCGTACACCGGCAAGGCACCGACATCCAGGATGGCCTGCTCAAATTGCTGCGCGTCATCGGGGTGTTCGATGCGCACCGCCAGAAACCCTTCCTTGCGGCTACGTTCGCTGACGTGCTTGGCACCGGAGCGCAGGTTGTCTTCGGTGAGCACGTTGGCGACGATGCGCTGCATCGCCGCGTCGCCTTCCTCGGGCACCAGCGAGCGCCAACGCGCATAGCCGTCGCGACGCAATGCCTTGACCTTGGCCGAGGTCACCCGCAGCTGCAGCGCGACCATCGCGTTGGAGCTGTTGCGCGAGATGGCGCCATCGCGTTCGAGCAGCACGAAGATCAGCAATTCCAGGTCGCGCTTGGTCAGCGACTGGAATCCCTGCAGCAGGGTCAGGCGCAGGAATTCGTTGCCGAAGGCGGCCGCGTCCTTGAGTTCGATCGGTTGCATGGGGAGTCCTCCACGGGTGACCTGCAGGATGCCAGGACGCTGTTGCGCGACCTGAGAACCGTTGCGACGCGCGCAGCAGTTTCAGCGTCCGGTTTCGCGCCCCGGGCGATCGGACCTGAACGTTTCAACTGCGCCACGATCCTGCAGGGTGACGAACACCTGTCTGCCATCGCTGCCGCCGAACGCCACATTGCTGGCCTTGCGGCCCTTCAACGCGACCGTGCGCAGCAACGCGCCCTGCGGCGAGACCACCGCGATCTGCCCGGCATCGTAGCGGGCGATGTAGAGATTGCCGTCGGCATCGCAACGCATGCCATCCATGCCGAAGTCCGGGAAGCTGATCAGCAGGCGTTTGTTGCGCAGGCCGCCATCGACGCGGTCGTACACCCAGACCTTGCGCGACATGCTTTCGTTGACGTAGAGATGCTTGCCGTCGGGGCTGACGTCCAGCCCGTTGGGCGTGGTCATGCCCGACTCCATCAACTGGACCACGCCCTCGCGGCTGATGTGCCACAGGCGGCCGCTGTTGTCCTTCCAGTTCGGGTCGCTTGCATAGAAGCTGCCATCGGGCGCAAGCGCCAGGTCATTGGGACCATCGGCGTCGGGCAGCGAGGCGAAGGTGCTGACCGCACGCGTGCGCAGGTTTACCTGCAGGATCTTGTGGCCGGTGAAATCGGCCACGTACATCGTCCCGTCGCGGAAGCGGATGCCATTGCCGGTGCTGCCGTCGGGCAAGGTCACGAAGACCTCTGCCTTCGCGCTGCCATCGGCGTGCAGGGCAATGCGCGCGATGGTGCCGTCCTTGCCCAGATTCACTGCATACAGCGCGCCATCCGGCCCTGCCGCAGGGCCTTCGGCATTGTGGGTGAAGGCGCCATCGCCGATCAGGTCGCGCGCAACGAATGGCGCATCGGCAGCGGTCGCCAGCGAGCTGGACAACAGTAAGGCCAATGGCAGGAAACGGCGGCGGGCGACAGCGGTCATGCGGCATGCTCCAGATGGGATCGTTGCCAGTGTGCCAGAACGTGCGCAGCGGCCATGGCGGTGATCACGCGCGATCAAGTAAGGTGCCCGGGCAGTATTGGCCGACCAGCGACCAACAGCACCACTGCGCCCATCTGCGGGCAGTGCGATTGGGACGTGGTGCGGCATGTATCCACTGACACTCCGGTGCGCGTGCGTCGTCATCGACTGATGACCGCATGCGATGGTGTCAGCCGCTCTCAATCTTGCGAAGGAGGTTTGCATGTCCGTGGAATCGATCACACGTCGCCGTCTGCTTGCCGCGTTCGGCGGTGCAGGCATCCTGCTGGCGGCGCCCGGCTGGGCATTGCCGAAGAAAAAGCCGGGCAAACCGCTGAATGTGGCGCTGGCCGGCCTGGGCAGTTATGCCAGCGAGCAACTCGCGCCAGGCCTGGCGTTGACCAAGCATTGCAAGCTGGCGGGCATCGTCACCGGCACGCCCTCGAAGATTCCGCAGTGGCAGGCCAAGTACGGCATCGCCGATCGCAACGTCTACAGCTACGAGAACTTCGACCGGATCGCCGACAACGACGACATCGACGTGGTGTACATCGTCACGCCCACCCACCTGCATGCGCCGCTGACCCTGCGCGCGGCGGCGGCCGGCAAGCATGTGTGGTGCGAAAAGCCGATGGCGATGCATGCCGGCGAATGCGAGGCCATGATCGCGGCGTGCAGGCGCAACAAGGTGGCGCTGGCGATCGGTTACCGCATGCAGCACGAACCCAATACGCGCCGCCTGATCGCGATGGCCAGCGAGAAGCCGTTCGGCGCGATGCAACGCGTGCGTGCCGAGGCCGGGTACAACGGCTATCACGATGCGACCAAGGCCGATCGTCCGTGGCGCTTGCGTTCCCAGTTCGGCGGCGGGGCGATGTACGACATGGGCGTGTATCCGCTCAATGCCGCGCGCTACACGGCGGGCAGCGAACCGTTGGCCGTGACCGCCAAGCGCTGGACCGATCGCCCGGAGCTGTTCGACGAAGTCGACGAGCATATGGACTTCACGCTGGAATTTCCGAATGCGGTGCGTGCCGAGTGCAAGACCAGCTTCGGCAAGAACATGAATGTGCTGCGCGCCGAGTGCGAGCGCGGCTGGTATGAGTTGTCGCCGTTCCAGAGCTACCAGGGCGTGACCGGCAAGGCCAGCGACGGGCGCGTGTTCGACGCCAAGGTGCCGCACCAGCAGGCACTGCAGATGGACGAGGACGCGCTGGCGATCATCAACGGCACTCCGCTGCGCGCACCCGGCGAAGAAGGCCTGCGCGACATCCGCATCGTCGATGCGATCTACCGCTCGGCCCGCGAGGGCAGCAAGCGGATCGTGCTGTGACCGCAGCCTGCTCCGTCGGGCGACGGAGCAGGCTGGCCCTGATCTGAGAGAGCGGACTGGCTCAAGCCAGCTTGCCGCCACCAAGAGCTAAAAAGGCCTTCGCGTACGAGGAGGCCTTTCAATCCGACGCTGGAGCACATGCCGTGCCACCGCGCGGGACCAGCGCCTGCTGCGAGCCGCACGCCTACTCAGGTGCTCTGCATGGGCCCCAGGAGTGGTGTCATGCACATCAGCACGCTGCCACTGGCCAGTACCCACAGCAATTCCGCCGCCAATCACCCGCCTTTACGATTCCCGAATCCCGAATCCCGGCTCTTACGATTCCCCAATCCCGATTCCCGATTCCCGCCCTCAGCCCCGCATCGCCAGCACCGTGATCTCCTCACGATCGTGATACAGCTGCTTGGCACGCACGATCAGCGATTTTTCGGCCTGCTGTTCGAACAGGTCCAGGCATAGCCGGGTTTCGTCCCAGCGCTTTTTCATCGGCAGCTTTAGGTTGAAGATGGTGTTGCGGCACCAGCCTTCGCGGATCCAGGTGGCCATGCGCTCGGCCACGCGGCGCGGTTGCTCGACCATGTCGCAGACCATCCAGTCCAGTGCCTGCGCAGGCTTCCAGTGAAAGCCGTCGGCACGCAGATGTTCGACCAGGCCGGTCTCCAGCACATGCTCGCGGAGCGGGCCGTTGTCGACGCTGGTGACATGCAGGTGCTGGCGGGTGAGCACCCAGGTCCAGCCGCCGGGCGCCGCGCCCAGATCGGCGGCGCGCATGCCGGGCTTGACCAGCGTCTCGCGTTCTTCCGGTGCGAGCAGGGTGAGCAGGGCTTCGTCGAGCTTGAGCGCCGAGCGCGATGGCGCCTCCGGCAACAGCTTCAGGCGCGGAATGCCCAACGGCCACGGCGCGCTGTCGGCACTGTCGGCCACCGCCAGCAAGGCATGGTCGCCATCGAGAAAACAGACATGCAGCCGCGCCAGGCGCGGCTGCGGTTTGTCGGTCAGCAGGCCGGCCTTGCGCAAGGCCGGACGCAAGGCATTGCCGAAACTGCGTGCCAGCCCGGCCAGCGGCTTGCCCGCGTCCGAATCCGGGTGTTCCACCCACAGGTCGCCGAAACGCGACTGGCCTTCCAGGGCGGCCAGGATCGGCGTGATGCGGTCCTTGGGGTCGATGCCCTTGAGTTCGGCGACCACCACCAGCTTCTGCCGCGCGAAGATCAGCTCGCGCCAGTGCAGCCTGGTGGCCAGTTGCGCGGCCTCATCGCAGACGAACAGCACATAGCCGTCGTTGCGCTGGGTCCGCGCATAGCCGGCGATGCCGACGAAGGCGGCGCGCGCGCTCAACTCGGCGGCCAGCTCCGGCTCGAAGCCCTGGCGGCAGTAACACAGCAGGCCGCTCATCGCAGGGCCTGGCGTGCGCGATCGCTGCGGGGCAGGTCAATAATGGTCACCGCCGCCCTCGCCATAGGTGCGCAGCACCGCGCAGGCCTGGTCGCGATGCACGTCGCGCACCACCTCGATGCCGCGACGGGTGAGCTCGCCCACCCAATCGGCCGGCAAGGGGCCTTCGTCGAATTCGGTCAGCGCCATCACGTCTTCGGCGCGTGCGCCGATCAGCAGGCGGTCGATGCCGGCCCACACCGTGGCGCCGTAGCACTGGCAGCACGGCTGCGCCGAGGTGGCCAGCGTCACCGGCGACAGCACATCGTTCAGGCGCGGCGTCTGCAGGCGTTGCTGGGCAAGCATGTAGGCCATGTTTTCGGCGTGCGCCAGCGAGGTGGTCTGCGGCACCACGCGGTTCACCGCCGCGGCGATGATGCGGTGGTCCGGGCCGAATACGACCGCCCCGAACGGGCCGCCGCTGCGCTCATGCACGTTCATCCGCGACAGGTCGATTGCCAGCGCCACCTTGTCCTCGTCGCTGGGATAGGCGCGGCTGTCGTCGACATGCGCGTGAATCCAGTCGGGCAGCGTGAGGTGGACTTGCGCGTAAAGCATCAGTGGACCATTTCTGTAGAGGGGGGAGCGGGGCGCAGTGTATCGGCCTGGGCGTCCTTTGCGGCACATTGCCCGGCCACGCACTGGCAGGCGCTGATCTCGCGGAAGCCGCACACGCTCATCATGCCGCTGGCCTGGCATTGCGCCTGCACGCCCTTGGGGTCGGTGGCACTGTTGACGTTGACGCAGGCCGGAAATGCGCCGCAGCAGTTGCCGACGTTCTTCACCGTGCAGTCGGCGTCGGTGCGACAGGTGGTGGTGACGGTGATCGGCTTGCCGCTTGCCGGACCGGTTGCCGAGCCGGTCGCTGGAGGCGGCGTGGCCGTATCGGCCGGCGGTGCGGCGCAGCCGACCGACACCAGACAGGCCAGCAACAGCATCGAACTCAGACACCGGGACAAAAGACGGGACATGCGGCCGCTCCGATCAGGACAGGTGAGCGGCCATGGTAAGCCCCTGTTGCGTGGAGTGCGGCTGGACCTGGGCCCCGGCACACCTCCGGGGCGCCGGGGTCTGCGCGCGTTGCGCCCGATGGGCCGGCTGTGGCTGGCGCGTGGCCGGAACACGCCTGCAGCGTCGGTGCAGTCAGCGCTGTCTGCGCAAGGCCCGGTTGCAGCGGGTGGCAAGGTCCAGTTGCTGCATGCTTTCGTCGCGGCGATCGCTGGGCAGATCGTCCTCAGACCGGCCCGGAAGCAGCGTGCAGAACACCTCGGCCGGGGTCACCGCGGTCGAGGCGGGTGGCTGCGGCGAGCAGGCCGCCAGGCCGATCGACAGCGAAAACACCGCGCTGCGCAGCGTGTTTGCAGGCGGGCGGGAACATGGTTGGGGGAGGCACATGGCGACGTTCCTGACGGACACAGCCTGCAATCTAGGCCGCTGCGCGCATCAGCCGCCGGCGTCATTTCGCTTCCGCATGCAGTGCTGCGCACCACAGCACGCCGACCAGCAGGCAGGCGATGGCGGCCAGCTCCAGCGGCGTGGGCAGGCGCATTTCCCAGGCAAAGCCGTACAGCAGCGCAAAGACCGTTTCGAACACGATCATCTGGCCCACCAGGGTCAGCGGCAGCACGCGGCTGGCCCGGTTCCACAAGGCGTTGCCGATCACCGAGGCCAGGATGCCCAGCAACAGCGAAATGCCCCAGAAACCCGCCCAGTCGATCGGCGCATGTGGTGCGCTGCCGAGCAGGGCGGCCGGCGCCAGCAGGAGTGCCAATGCGCCGGTGACCACGCCAGTCAGCAGCGACCAATCGCCCCCGGACAGGTCCGGCCGCCGTCGTAGCCAGCGCGCATTGCCGATGGAATAGGCCGACCACGACGCCAGCGCACCGAACGCACAAAGCAGGCCGGCGATGCGGGTGGCGCGATCGCTGGCGTGGTGACCGGCATCGTGCTGCAAGGTGTCCAGGGCGACCAGCGCCACGCCGATGACGCACAACACGCATGGCGCAGCCAGGCGTCGCAGCTGCACCGCGCCTGCGGCACGCGTGCCGATCACGGTGACCACCACCGGCAACAGGCCGATGATCAGCGCGGTCGCCGCGCTGCCGGCCCACTGCACCGCGCTGCCGAGCAGCACGTAATAGATCAGGTTGCCCAGCAGGCTCAGACGCACCAGCGCCCACCATTCGGCCCGCCCCAGCCGTGCAGCGGTCTGCCGCGCGCGCGGTGCCAGTACCAGGGCGGCGACCGCGCCATAGGACAGATAACGGGCAAGGGCCAGTTGCAACGGCGTAAATGCCGCAAGCAACTGCGGCGCCAGAAACACCAGTCCCCATAACGCGCCTGCACCGATGCCGCAGGCAACACCGACCATCAAGCGCTCACGCATCGTGCTGCTCCTTCATGCCATGCGCCATGCAATGAAGTGCGGCACGCAGTCTCCATTGCGCTTGTTCATTACTTCAAAAGACACCGCGCTGCGGTGGCTTCGCGCTGCTTGCCTGATCTGCGGTGACAGCCATCAGCGGCCGATCGCGCCAGCCACGCCGGCTTGGCTGCCTGACGCCATATCCGCGCCGGACGGCTGGCCCCCGGCGCGGTTCCGACTCACTTGGCCCAGGTGTCGCGCAGGGTCACGCTGCGGTTGAACACCGGCGTGGCAGCGCTGTGGTCGCGGCGATCGGCCACGAAGTAGCCGGTGCGCTCGAACTGGAACGACTGCTCGGGCGCCGCCTGCGCCGCGCTCGGCTCCACATAGCCGCGCACGCTGCGCTTGGACTCCGGGTTGAGATAGTCGCGGTAGGTCTTGCCTTCGGACTCGTCATCGGGCTTTTCCACCGAGAACAGACGGTCGTACAGGCGGATTTCCGCTTCCACCGCATGTGCGGCGCTGACCCAATGGATGGTGCCCTTGACCTTGCGGTTGGCGCCCTCCATGCCGGGACGCGATTCCGGATCCAGCCAGCCGCGCAGCTCGACGATCTCGCCCGCAGCGTTCTTGATCACCTCGTCCACGCGCGCAATGCCGGCGCCGCGCAGGCGGATCTCGCCACCGGGCACCAGGCGCTTCCAGCCCTTGGGCGGGACTTC
Source organism: Xanthomonas euroxanthea (assembly GCF_903989455.1). Classification (NCBI taxonomy): domain Bacteria; kingdom Pseudomonadati; phylum Pseudomonadota; class Gammaproteobacteria; order Lysobacterales; family Lysobacteraceae; genus Xanthomonas; species Xanthomonas euroxanthea. The sequence continues at coordinate 1,054,156 of NZ_LR861803.1, forward strand.
GGCAAAATCCTCGCGCTCGATCCACAGCTCGCGTGCGAACGGCACCTCACGCGTGCCGAAGCTCTCGTCCTTGGGATGATTGGAAAACTGCAGCGTCTCGGCGTGGCCCTCGGGCAGGTTGGTCAGCACCAGCTTGAGCGGGTCGACCACCGCCATGCGGCGCGCCGCGGCCGCATCCAGATCCTCGCGCAGGCAGCCTTCCAGCACCGAGAAATCGATCAGCGAGTTCTGCTTGCTGATCCCCACACGATCCACGAACAGGCGCATCGCCGCCGGTGTATAGCCGCGCCGGCGCAGGCCCTGCAGCGTGTACATGCGCGGGTCGTCCCAGCCATCCACCAGCTGTTCTTCCACCAGCGCGGTGAGCTTGCGCTTGCTCATCACGGTGTAGTTGATGTTCAGGCGCGAGAACTCGATTTGGCGCGGCTTGGCGGCCTCGCGCGGCAGGCCCTTGTCCAGCAGCGGCTGCAGCAGCTCCGGATGTGCGGCCAGGTCCACCTTGTCCACGCACCAGTCGTAGAGCGGGCGGTGGTCTTCGAATTCCAGCGTGCACAGCGAATGGGTGATGCCTTCCACCGCATCGCCCAGCGAATGCGCGAAGTCGTACATCGGGTAGATCGGCCAGGCGTTGCCGGTGTTCTGGTGCTCGACATGCTTGATGCGGTACAGCGCCGGGTCGCGCAGGTTGATGTTGCCGCTGGCCATGTCGATCCTGGCGCGCAGGGTGCGCGCGCCATCGGGGAATTCGCCGGCACGCATGCGCCGGAACAGGTCCAGGTTTTCCTCGACGCTGCGCTCGCGAAACGGCGAATTGCGGCCGGGCTCGGTCAGCGTGCCGCGGTACTCGCGCACCTGTTCGGCGGACAGGTCGCAGACGAAGGCATGGCCGTCGCGGATCAGTTTTTCCGCAGCCAGGTAGTACACCTCGAAGTAGTCCGAGGCATGGCGCAGCTGCGCCCATTCGAACCCCAGCCAGCGCACGTCGTCCTGGATGGCGACCACGAACTCGGGGTCTTCCTTGGCCGGGTTGGTGTCGTCCAGGCGCAGGTTGCACAGCCCGCCGAATTCGGCCGCCAGGCCGAAATCCAGGCAGATCGCCTTGGCGTGGCCGATGTGCAGATAGCCGTTGGGCTCGGGCGGGAAGCGGGTGCGGATGACCGTGTGCTTGCCGCTGGCCAGATCCTCGCGGACGATCTGGCGGATGAAGTCTTTCTTCTCCGCCGGGGCGGTGGCGTCGGTGGCTAGGGTCTCGGACATGCGCGCATCAGCAATAGGTAAACCGCAAGTTTAGGCGGTGGCACCGGTTTAGGGGTAGGCGGCGGGGGATGTTGCGTGGTGGGCTGGTGCTTTCCGCTGTGGCGTGAAGCGCCAGCAGGCCCGTTGGCCAGTGCCACCAATGCCACCAATGCCACCCAGTGGGGCCACGGGCCTGCTCAAGGCCGCTATTGGCTGCGGCATGTGGCTGTCGGCGAGACGGTTGCGCCGGTGGGTAAAGGCGTGCCGGGAGCGCCCGATCGGCCACGGCTGGCGGTCGCCGGCCCCGACGCGTACGCTGCGCCGACCTTCTGCAGCGAGCAGCGCATGCCTTTGCCCCGCCTGGTGATCGGCGACAAGACCCTGTCTTCCTGGTCGCTGCGCCCGTGGCTGCTGCTGCGGCACTTCCAGGTACCGTTCGAAGAAGTCCGCCTGCCGCTGGACACGCCCGAGTTCCAGGCGCGCATTGCCGGTTATTCGCCGACGCGCAAGGTGCCGGTGCTGTGGGACGACGCCCTGCATGTCTGGGACTCGCTGGCGATCTGCGAGTACGTCAACGAGCGCTGGCTCGCCGGCCGCGGTTGGCCGGCCGAGCTGTCGGTGCGGGCGCAGGCGCGGGCGGCTGCGGCTGAAATGCATTCGGGCTTCGTCGCGTTGCGCACCCAGCTGCCAATGAATCTTGCTCGTCAGCCCGGCCCCGCCCACTGGGACGCGGCCGCCGAGCGCGACATCACCCGCATCCAGGCGCTATGGGCCAGCCTGCGCGCCGAGCACGGCCATGCTGGGCAGTTTCTGTGTGGCGACTTCGGCATCGTCGATGCCATGTTCGCCCCGGTCGCATTGCGTTTTGCCAGCTACGGCGTACCACTGTTCGAGACTGCCGGGGATTACCTGGCCGCGCTGGATGCGCTGCCGGCACTGCGCGAGTGGACGCAGGGCGCCGAGCGCGAACGTCTGGAGCGCGGCTGACATGCAGATCGCGTATCGCGCCAGCCACATCATCGACGCGCACCTGGCCAAGCACGCGCTGGAAGATGCCGGCATCACCGCCTTCGTGTTCGGCGAATCGCTATTGGGCGGTGCCGGCGAGCTGCCCGCCTTCGGCGTGCTGCAGGTCTGCGTGGCCGACCTGCACCTGAGCCAGGCGCAGGCGGTGCTGGCAGACATCGGCCTGTGCGGCGAGGTCACCCGCGCGCTGTAGCGCAGCACCAGTCGTAGGAGCGCACCGGGGCGCGACGGGCGTTACCGGTAAAGCCTCGTCGCGCCCGGGTGCGCTCCTACGCTGGTAGGCGCTCGGGATTGATGGCGCGCATCATCCCGGCTGATGCTACCCGTTGGCGGCCCTCGGTCAGTGCGGCGAGGCACCCGCGCGCTGTAGCGCAGTACCAGTCGTAGGAGCGCACCGGGGCGCGACGGGCGTTAGCGGTAAAGCCTCTTCGCGCCCCGGTGCGCTCCTACGACGTGCACCCATCATCCTGGCTGACGCCACCCGGGCGGCGCGGCCTCCGGCGCCGCCAGCGCCCGCAGGCGTTTGAACAGCACGGTGGTTTCGGCCACGTTCCAGACCCGTAGCGCGACCTCGAAGGTGTCCAGCGGTTTGGTCAGAAAGTCCTTGGCACCCAGGCCCAGGGCGCGGTGGCGCGCGCTGCGGCTGGGGTCGGCGGTGAGCACGATCACCGGCAGGAAGTGGCCCGGATCGGACAGCCGCGCCAGTTGTTCCAGCAGCGCGTAGCCGTCGAGTTCGGGCATCTTCAGGTCCAGCAGGATCAGGTCCGGCGCGAATGCCGACACCAGCCCCATCACCCGCAGCGGGTCGGTGGTGGCGATGACCTGCTGGAAGCCTTCGCGCTGCAGCAGGTCTTCGAGCAGCCGCACATTGGCCGGCTCGTCGTCGACGATGAGGATGCGCGAGCCGAGGATTTCGTCGCGTGTCATGCCAGTAGTCCGTCGATCACAGTGAAGAATTCCGCCACGTCGAGCGGCTTGGTCAGATACGCACGCACGCCCTGGTTGCCGACGCGCGCCAGGGTGGCGGTGGTGGCATCGGCACTGATCACCACCACCGGCACGCCGGCCGTGGCCGGCTGCGCCTGCAGCTCGTGCAGCAGGTCTTCGCCGCTGCCATCGCTCAGATGCAGGTCCAGCAGGATCAGGTCCGGGACACCGTGCTGCAGCAGTTCGCGCGCCTGCGCCAGGCTGGCCGCCTCCAGCAGCTGCCATTGCGGGCGACGTTCGCTGAGGGTGCGGATCAGGGCCTGGTTGGACGGGTTGTCCTCGATGCTCAGCAGCCGGCACACGCCGCTGCCCGTGTTACTGGGCGGCACGCTGGTGCGCGCCGGCTCGCGGCGCTGCGGTTCGCCCTGCGGCAGCGCGATCCAGAAGCGTGCGCCATCGCGGCTGCTGTCCACGCCGATGCGCCCACCCATCGCCTCGATCAGCCGCTTGCTCAGTGCCAGGCCCAACCCGGTGCCTTCCACCGCCGAGCGCTCTGCACCCAGCCGCTCGAACGGCGTGAACAGCCGCTCGATCTGCGCCGGCGTCAGGCCCGCGCCCTGGTCTGCGACCGTGATGCGCACCTGCTCGCCGTCCGGCTGCGCGCTCACCTGCACCTGGCCGCCGGTGCGGTTGAACTTGACCGCATTCGACAGCAGGTTGAGCAGCACCTGGCGCAGCCGCTGCGCATCGGCGCGCACCGTCCACGGCCCGTCGATGGCCGCCGGTTGCAGCGCGATGCCGTGCTTGTCCGCGTCCGGCGCGATCAGGCCCAGGGCCTCGTGGACGGCCGCGCGGACCGAGATCGGTTCCGGGCTCAGGTCCAGTTGATCGGCCTCGATGCGCGCGATGTCCAGCAGCTCGGTGATCAGCCCCAGCAGGTGCCGGCCGGCGCCGAGGATATGCTGCAGATGACGGCGGTGCCCGGGTTCGGGCAGATCCATTTCCAGCACCTGCGCATAGCCCAGGATCGCATTGAGCGGCGTGCGCAATTCGTGGCTGCTGCGCGACAGGAATTCGGTCTTTGCGCGGTTGGCGGTTTCCGCCTCGCGCCGCGCCAGTTGCGCTTCGGCCGCACGTGCGGCGAGCAGCTCGCTGGCCTGGGCCAGGCGCTGGCCGACCTGGCCCAGCTCATCGCCGGCACGTGGCTGTGGTGCCAGCGGCAGGCCTTCGCCCAGCCGGTCGGCGTTGGCGGCCAGCGTGCGCAGGCGCCCGGAGAGCGCCGAGGCAAACCACGCCACCGCAAACACCGCGCCCAGGCCGCCGAGCATTGCCGCACTCAGGGTGATGATCAGGTTGCGCTGGCGCAGCCCTTGCGCCTTGGCGGTACGCACCTGCAATTGCGCGGTTTCGTAATTGCGCAGTTCGCGCAGTTCGGCACGCAGGATGTCGAGCTTGTACTTGCCGTCCCACAGCTGGCGGATCTCTTCCTCGCGGCTCAGATCCGGCGCCAGCAGACGGCGCCAGCCCTGCATCTTTTCCGCAAACAAGGGCTTGATGCGCGCGAACCGCTGCGCCTGCCCCGGGTCGGTGATGCGTTGCGACAGCCGCTCTGCCACCCGTTGCAGGCGCGGCTCGGCATCGCGGTACGGGGTGAGGAATTCATCGCGGCGCACCAGCCGATAGCCGCGCACGCCGGCTGCGGTTTCGGCCAGTAGCGCATGGGCTTCGTACAGATCGCTCAGCACTTCCAGCGTCTGCCGCACATCGTTTTCGGCAGCGATGTTCTGCCGCTCCACGCTGTAGATCGCCATCAACGCGACCGCCAGCAGCAGCAAGGGCAGGGTCACCACCGCCAGGCTCTTGCGGGTGATCGGCCAATCGTTCCAACGCACCGCCACTGCATTCATAGCGCGAGTCCGGCTTGGACCGCGTACACCGCGGCCTGGGTGCGATCTTTTACCTCAAGTTTCTGCAGGATTCGCTCCACATGCACTTTGACCGTGCCGGGAGAAATCCCCAGTTCAGCTGCCAGGGTGGCATTGGTGAGGCCGCGCGGCAGCAGTGACAGCACCTGTTTCTCGCGCTTGCTGAGCGAGGCGAGGCGGTCGTCCTGCACCGGCTTGCGCCGACGCGTGGCGAGCGGTTTGGCCGGTTCGGCCACCATCGCCGGCAGCAGCAGTGCGAAGGCCTGCAGCGCCTGGACGTCATCGTTGCCGGGGGCGGGGCGGTTGTCGTTCCAGGCCACGCACAGCATGCCGAGGGTGCTGCCCAGCGCATGGATCGGCATCTTGGCCTCGCGGATATCGGCCGGGCGCGGCGGCATCAGCCATGCGGCCTCATGGCTGTCGCCGGCCGCGCTGGCTCCGGGCGGCAATGCGCGGCCGCGGCTGGCCAGCACCTGCGCGCGCGGCCCGCGCTGTGCCAGCACCGCGCCATGTTCCAGGCCCAGCAACAGCAGCACCCGGCCCAGCACCGCGTCGCAGGCCTGCTCCGGCGTCTGTGCCTGGCGCAGCGCCACCGCCGCCTCCCACAGCGCCTGCCAGCGTGCGCTGTCGGATGCCTCGCGTCGCAGCGTCAGGCGCCAATCGCCAGCGTTGGTAGGGGTTTCCATAGGTTCGCTCTAGGCCGATCAGCATATTTGAGTATATGCCACCCGGCAGAATTGTTGGGGCCGCTTGGTTTCGATACTGCGCTTGCCCGATGAGGCACCCCCATCCACCACACGGAGATTTCCCATGCGTCGCACTCTGTTCTCTCTGGTTCTGGCTCTGGCTGCCACCCCGGCGCTGGCTGGCGGCGTGATGCACTACACCGACAAGGCCACGTTGCCGGCAGGCGGCGAAGAACGCGAAGTCGCGTCCCTGTTCGACACCTGGAACGCGGCGCTGGCCACCGGCAATCCGGACAAGGTGGCCGATCTGTACGCCCCGGACGGCGTGTTGCTGCCGACCGTGTCCAATGAGGTACGCGCCTCGCGCGCGCAGATCGAAAAGTACTTCGAGATGTTCCTGACCAAGAAGCCGCAGGGCGTGGTCAACTACCGCACCGTGCGCGTGCTCGATGACGACAGCGCAGTGGATGCCGGCGTCTATACCTTCACGCTGACCGACAAGGACGGCAAGCAGAGCAAGGTGCAGGCGCGTTACACCTTCGTGTACGAAAAGCGCGACGGCAAGTGGCTGATCATCAACCACCACAGCTCGGCGATGCCGGAAGTGGACACCGCCACCGCCTCGTTGACCAGGAAGTGATGCCGCATCGGCCGTAGTGGCTTGAAAGCCGCTACGGCCGGCGCCATCCAGCAGGCAATCCTCACGATTGCGGAGTTGCACCATGCTGGGAATCGGCGCTTTCAAACAACGTATGCCACGTCCGGGCGAGGCGTTACCCGGACGCGAGCAGGCACTACCGCTCCACAACACCCACCTGATCAACGGCCATCCGTTGCGCGGGGAATTCACCGGCCTGGCCCAGGTGCAATTCGGGCTTGGCTGCTTCTGGGGTGCAGAACGCAAGTTCTGGAACCTGCCAGGGGTGTACACCACGGCAGTGGGCTATGCCGGCGGCGAAACACCCAACGCCACCTACGGCGAAGTGTGTTCCGGGCAGACCGGCCACACCGAGGCGGTGTTGGTGGTCTATGACGCAGAGAAGGTGTCGTTCGCGCAACTGCTGCGCACGTTCTGGGAAAGCCACGACCCCACCCAGGGCATGCAGCAGGGCAACGATGTGGGCACGCAGTACCGCTCGGCGATCTATTGCACGACACAGGCGCAATACGACGCCGCGCTAGCCAGCCGCGATGCGTACCAGCAGCAGCTGGACGCCGCCGGGTATGGCGCCATCACCACGGAGATCCGTTTCCCGGCGCCCACGTTCTATTACGCCGAAGACGATCACCAGCAGTATCTCGCCAAGCATCCCAACGGCTATTGCGGGCTTGGCGGAACGGGAGTGAGCTGCCCGATCGGGCTGGATGCCTGACGGAAAGGCGGGCCGGATTGAAGCGCTGTCATCCACGTGATCGTGGCGGCGTGCCGATGGCCAACAGTGACCGGCAGCGTTCTCACGATCAGGCAGCGCATGGGAGTGCATGCCAGGCAACTCGAATGGCTACGTCGGAGACGACGTGGCCATCTTTTTTGTGTGGGGCGTACGCAAGACGCGCCGGCGCCGCTGCGGGTGGCCGAGCGGCGAACCGGCCCGACGGATCATTGCGGTCAATCCCGACGGCCAATCGGTGCAATGGATCGGTGCGGCGACCCGCTCCACCCAGTCAGCGCAGCCAATGCGCCTCAGTGCAGCCAATGCGCCGGGTGCGACTGAATCCGCTGGATCAGACGAACTCGCCGGCGAACATGCCGCGCAGCTGGGCCAGCATGTCGGTGCGTTCCGGATGCAGCAGTCGCATGCAGGCAAGCGCGAAGCCGACCGGGCTGGTGCCGGGCGCGGTGATCACGCCGTCGGCGCTCACCACCTTTTCGTGCCGGTATTGCGCAGCACCGGCGTACGGCACCACGTGTTCCTGCAGGAAAGCCAGCGCGTTGCTGGTATGCGCGCGTTCGTCGAGCAGGCCGGCATAGGCCAGGGCGATGGTGGCACCGCAGATCGCGGCGACCGGGCGCTGGTGCTGCACGCGCTCGACCAGCAGGCCGCTCAGTCCGGGGATTTCGCCTGCTTGCCAACGCTCGCTGCCGGGCAGGATCCACAGATCGGCATCCAGCGGCGCCAGATCGGAGAGGGCGAAGTCCGGGGTGATGCGCAGCCCGCCGATCGACTGCACCGGCTGACCATCGATGCTGGCGATGGCGACCTGGTCGCCGAACCATTCGCGCGCCGCCGGCAGGACGATGCCAATTTCCCAGTCGGCCACGCCGTCGACCATCACCACTGCAATGTTTGCCATTGTCCGCTACGCCAGTTGAGGAACCCGGATTCTAGGCAGTGCGGGTCGGGCGGGTGTAAGCGATGTGTGGAGAGCGACGTCGATGTGCTCTTCGATCAGACCAAACAGACGCTTGGCAGCCCGGCGGCGGCCGCGCAGGCGTCAACATGCCCGCACGCTCAGCGATGCCCGGCAAGGCCACCCTTGGCCGGCTGCAGTTCCCGCGCCAGTCTCGCACGCCGAGCTGGGCGAGAATGGCCGCGGTGGAACGGGCGTATTCGCCTTGGAGAAAGCCATCGATCGGCCGGCATCGCCACGCGTCGTGGCGTCAGCATGTCGCGCAGCCAGACGATGCAAATCAAAACGCCTGCAGCCAGGAGGCTGCAGGCGTCGTCGGTGCGACCCGTGGCGCTGCAATCAGCCGGCGAGCTTGTCGGTGATGGTTTTGCGCAGTGCCTGCAGATCCTTGGCGAAGGCATCGATGCCGCTGGCCAGCTTTTCGGTGGCCATCGGGTCGGCCGCCAGATCGGTGGCGAAGCGGTCGCTGTCGATCGGGGTGATCTGCGTGTTGTTGGCCTGCGCAGGCGAGAGCTTGCGCGGCAGCTGGCCGTGTTCGGCATCGAGCTTTTCCAGCAGCTCCGGCGAGATGGTCAGGCGATCGCAACCGGCCAGCGCTTCGATCTGCGCGGTGGAGCGGAACGAGGCGCCCATCACCACGGTGGACGAGCCACGCTGCTTGAACTCGTTGTAGACCGTGCGCACGAACACCACGCCCGGGTCTTCGTCGATGCTGGCCGGGGTCTGGCCCTGGGCGACGTAGTAGTCCAGGATCCGGCCCACGAACGGCGAGATCAGGAACACGCCGGCCTCGGCACAGGCCAGCGCCTGCGAGCGGTTGAAGATCAGGGTCAGATTGCAGTCGATGCCTTCGCGCTGCAGCTGGCGGGCCGCTTCGATGCCTTCCCAGGTGGCCGCGATCTTGATCAGGATCTTGTCCTTGGACACGCCACGCTCGGCATACATCGCGATGAACTTGCGCGCCTTGGCGATGGTCGCCTCGGTGTCGTGCGCCAGGTCGGCATCGACCTCGGTGGAGACACGGCCCGGCACCAGTTCGGCCAGCTTGACGCCGACACCGATGGTGAGGCGGTCGGCCACTTCGTTGACGGTGGCGGTGCGGTCTTCGCCGCCATGTTCGCGGCCCCAGGCCAGTTCGCGCTCGATCAGATCGGCATAGACCGGCAGGTCCAGGGCCTTCTTGACCAGGGTGGGATTGGTGGTGCAGTCGACCGGCTTCAGACGCTTGATGGCGTCGTAGTCGCCGGTGTCGGCAACGACGACGGACAGGTCACGCAGCTGGGCAAGCTTGGAGGGAGATGCAGTCATGCGGGTTCTCTCGAATCGTGGAACGGGTCGTGGATAGGACGCAGCGCGCTACGGTAGCGCGCCTGGCGTGGGAAGTCAGGCGCCGGCCAGCGCATGTTGATCGTGCACGGCACTCACGCGCAGACGCAGGTCGCGCCCGTCGGGCGTGCGCCAGTCGATGCTCTGGCCGACCGACAGGCCGAGCAGCGCACTGCCGACCGGCGCAAGCACCGAGATGCGGCCGTGCTGCACATCGGCCTCGTGCGGATACACGAGGGTGAGCGTATGCCGTTCGCCATGCAGCTCATCTTCGCAATCGATGCGGGAGTGCATGGTGACGACATCGCCGGGAATCTGGTCGGGCGGCACGACGCGTGCACGGCCCAGTTCGTCACTCAGCGCGGTGGCGGCCGGGTGCTTGTTGAATGCGGGGGAATCGAGCAGGGCCTCAAGCCGGGCGAGGTCATGGCTGGAAACCAGGATGGACGGCGGCAAGCCGCTGTGGTGCTGCGAAGTCATGGCAATCTCCTTGACGACTACCGCTCGCCGACATGGTGAGCGTCACTCACCAGATGAGGGCGCCCCTGCCCGATCGCAATGCATGGCGAGATGGGGCAGCGCATGCCACCGTTGAGGCCGGCGCGGCACCGCGCGTTTCGGGCCGTGGCCAGGGATCAGGCAAGCGCGGCAATGCGTCAGCACACGCCGCGCGCGTCAGCGCCCTGCGACGGGATGGAGTCCGTCGCAGTCAATGACGCCGCAGCTGCCGGCCGTGTCCAGATGCATCGCACCGTCACCAGCGGCCAAACAAAAAACGACGCTTGCGCGTCGCTTATGTCCGAGAACAGGTGAAAAAACATCCTGCCAAGCAATCGCAGCCATGAAACGATCTTGCGATTCCCGATTCCCGATTCCCGATTCCCGATTCCCGATTCCTAGGCCGCAACCGCCTTGGGACCCGTCACCGGCTGGTCCAGCGTAAACAGGCTCTCCGGCAACTCCTTGAACAACTGCGCCAGCTGCTCCAGGAACGCTGTCATGGCCGAGCTGCGGCGCCAGGCCATGGCGATGCGGCGGCTGGGTTGCTTGTCCTCGCGGAAGCGGATCAGGCGGATGTTCTCCGAGCGTGCGACCGGTGGCTTGACCGCCAGCAGCGGCAGCAAGGTCACACCGACGTTGGCGGCCACCATCTGGCGCAGCGTCTCCAGGCTGGTGGCCTGGAACTCGGATTTTTCCAGGGCGCCGGCAAGATGGCAGACATCCAGCGCCTGCTCGCGCAGGCAGTGGCCATCTTCCAGCAGCAACAGCCGCTGCTCGGACAGATCGTCCAGCGTCATGCTGTCATGGCGCGACAGCGGATGACCTTCCGGCACGGCCAGCACGAAGGGTTCCTCGAACAGGAATTCGGCATGCAACTGCTCATCCTGCAACGGCAGTGCGAGCAGCGCCGCATCCAGGCGGCCTTCGCGCAGCTGGTGCACCAGCTGATCGCTCTTTTCCTCGATCAGCAGCAGTTCCAGGCGCGGGAAGCGCTCGCGGATCCGCGGCACCACATGCGGCAACAGGTACGGCGCCAGGGTGGGAAAGATGCCCAGCCGCACGGTGCCCGCTTCCGGATCCTGGCTGCGCCGCGCGGCTTCCTTCATCTGTTCCACTTCGGCCACGATGCCGCGTGCGCGCATCGCCGCCTCGCGGCCGGCCGGGGTCAGCATCACCTTGCGCGGCGCACGTTCCACCAGCGGCACGCCGAGCTCGTCCTCGAGTTTCTTGATCTGTGTGGACAGCGTCGGTTGACTGACGAAGCACGCCGTCGCGGCACGGCCAAAATGCTTGTGGTCGGCCAGGGCGACCAGATATTTCAGGTCACGCAGATTCATGTGCAGCAGCCCTCATTGCGGTGACGGGGGACGCCTGGAGCGTAGCGCCCGGCCGGGCCGGGCGCTGACTCGAGTGCGCTTACGCAGCCTGGGCGACGTTGTCGGCGCTGACCGGTGCGCTGGAGCGGATCAGGTGGTCGAACGCGCTCAACGCAGCCTTGGAACCTTCGCCCATCGCGATCACGATCTGCTTGTACGGCACCGTGGTGGCATCGCCGGCCGCGAACACGCCCGGAACATTGGTCTGGCCGCGATCGTCGACGATGATCTCGCCGCGTGGCGACAATGCAACCGAACCCTTGAGGAATTCGGTGTTGGGCAGCAGGCCGATCTGCACGAACACGCCTTCCAGATCGACGTGCTGGATGTCGCCGCCGGTGCGGTCCTTGTAGACTAGGCCGGTGACCTTCTGCCCATCGCCCAGCACTTCGGTGGTCTGCGCACTGGTGATGATGCGCACGTTGTGCAGGCTGCGCAGCTTGCGTTGCAGCACTTCGTCGGCGCGCAGCTTGTCGTCGAACTCCACCAGCGTGACATGCGCCACGATGCCGGCCAGATCGATCGCGGCCTCGACACCGGAATTGCCGCCGCCGATCACCGCCACGCGCTTGCCCTTGAACAGCGGGCCATCGCAATGCGGGCAATAGGCCACGCCCTTGTTCTTGTACTGGTCTTCGCCCGGTACGTTCATCTGCCTCCAGCGCGCGCCGGTGGACAGGATCACGGTCTTGCTCCTGAGCGAGGCGCCATTGGCCAGCTTGATCTCGATCAGGCCATCGGCACCGGCCGGGATCAGCTGCTCGGCGCGCTGCAGGTTCATGATGTCCACGTCGTACTGGCGCACATGCTGCTCGAGCGCGGCAGCCATCTTCGGGCCTTCGGTTTCCGGCACCGAGATGAAGTTTTCGATCGACATGGTGTCCAGCACCTGGCCACCGAAACGCTCGGCGGCCACGCCGGTGCGGATGCCCTTGCGTGCGGCGTACACGGCCGCTGCCGAGCCGGCCGGGCCACCGCCGACCACCAACACGTCGAACGCGTCCTTCGCAGCGATTTTTGCGGCATCGCGCTTGGCCGCATTGGTATCGAGCTTGGCGACGATCTGCTCCAGCGTCATGCGGCCCTGGTCGAACAGCTCGCCGTTCAAGTAGACGGTGGGCACCGACATGATCTGGCGGGTTTCCACTTCGTCCTGGAACCACGCACCATCGATGGCCACGTGCTTGATGCGCGGGTTGAGCACAGCGGCAAGGTTCAGCGCCTGCACCACGTCCGGGCAGTTCTGGCACGACAGCGAGAAATAGGTCTCGAACTGGTAGTCGCCATCCAGATGCTGCACCTGCTCGATCACGTCGGCGGCAGCCTTGGACGGGTGCCCGCCCACCTGCAGCAGCGCCAGCACCAGCGAGGTGAACTCGTGGCCCATCGGCAGGCCGGCAAAGCGCAGCGAGATGTCCTGGCCGGGCGTGGTCAGCGCGAACGAAGGCTTGCGCTGGTTGTCGTCGCGGTGGATGTCTAGGCTGATCTTGTCCGACAGCAGCACCAGGTCCTCGAGCAGGTCGAGCATTTCGCGCGAGCCGGCGCTGTCGTCGATCGAGGCATTGATCTGGATCGGCCGCGTGACCCGTTCCAGGTAGGCGGTCAGCTGGGTCTTGAGGTTGGCATCCAACATGGAGAACTCCTGGGAATGGGCAAGGGGAGGGCGTGGCGTCGCTGCGGTGGGGCAGGTCGCCGGGGAGGAGGGGATGAACCGCAGCCGGCGCGATGTCGGGAATGCGTGCTGGCGATGGCTGGCGGGCAGCCCGGCACCGGCTCCGGTTCACCCCCGGCCCAGTGCTGGGCCGGAGATGTCCTTGCGGCCTGAGGACAGGCCGCAAGGGATGGTCGATTTAGATCTTGCCGACCAGGTCCAGCGACGGAGCCAGGGTCTTGGCGCCTTCCTTCCACTTGGCCGGGCAGACCTGGCCAGGGTTGTTGGCGACGAACTGGGCAGCGGTCAGCTTGCGCAGCGTCTCGGTGACGTCGCGGGCAATGGAGTTGTCGTGGATTTCCAGAGTCTTGATGACGCCTTCCGGGTTGATGATGAAGGTGCCGCGCAGGGCCAGGCCTTCTTCTTCAATGTGCACACCGAAGGCACGGGTCAGCTTGTGGGTCGGGTCGCCGATCAGCGGGAACTGCGCCTTGCCCACGGCCGGCGAGGTTTCGTGCCACACCTTGTGCGAGAAGTGCGTATCGGTGGTGACGATGTAGACCTCGGCGCCTGCCTTCTGGAACGCGGCATAGTTGTCGGCGGCGTCTTCCACTTCGGTCGGGCAGTTGAAGGTGAAGGCGGCCGGCATGAAGATCAGCACCGACCACTTGCCCTTCAGGCTGGCCTCGGTGACTTCGATGAAGTTGCCGTTGTGGTACGCATTCGCCTTGAACGGCTGGACCTGGGTGTTGATGAGAGACATTGAGTTTCCTCGTGCGGTGAAGGGGACGGGGGATGGAACAGTCGCCATGGTAGGCAGGATCGATAGATTTCTCAAATCGATTGATGGAATTGTATAGATAGGCTGTGGCTATCGAGTGCGCAGACGGCGTCTGCCGCTGCAGGGGCAGATTCCATCTCCGATAATGGTCGGCCGATGTTGCGCATGAGTGAATGAACCGTATGAGCGAGGACCCGGACGGTCTTGCCGCCGAGCAACTGTTGCGACGGGCAGTGGAGCGAATCGACCGCAGCGATGCCGAGCCGCTGCTGCTGCACGCGCTGGGCCGCGAGCGTGCCTGGTTGTTCGCGCATGGCCGCGACCCGGTCGACCCGTCTGTGGCCCAGGCGTTCGAAGCGCTGGTGCAGCGGCGCCAGGCCGGCGAGCCGGTGGCGTATCTGACCGGCAGCCGTGGGTTCTGGACGCTGGAGCTGGCGGTCTCCACTGCCACGCTGATCCCGCGCGCCGACACCGAGCTGCTGGTCGAACTGGCACTCGAGCGCCTGGACGGCCTGCCTGGCCGCCGCGTTGCCGATCTGGGCACCGGCAGCGGGGCGATCGCGCTGGCGATCGCCAGCGAGCGGCCGCAGGCACAGGTGATTGCCACCGACGCCAGTGCGGCGGCGCTGGCGGTTGCCCAGCGTAATGCCGACAGCCACCGGTTGCGCAATGTCGACTGCCGGCAGGGCAGCTGGTTCGCGCCGCTGGCCGGCGAGCGCTTCGATTTGGTTGCCAGCAATCCGCCGTATATCGCCGCGCAGGATCCGCATCTGCGCCAGGGCGATCTGCGCTACGAGCCGGCCAGTGCGCTGGCCTCCGGCCCCGACGGCCTGGACGACATCCGCCTGATCGTTGCCGATGCGCCCGCGCATCTGCTGCCGGGCGGCTGGTTGCTGCTCGAACATGGCTGGGACCAGGGCGCGGCGGTGGCCGAGCTGCTGCGGGCGCGCGGCTTCGATGCGGTGGCGACCCATCAGGACCTGGAACAGCGCGATCGGGTGACGTCAGGGCGCTGGTCGCGCGCTGCGGACGGACTAGGCGGCTAGCCACAGTTAGGCTAGCCACGGTGAAAAGCGGTCGTCAGGTGGGTGCAGATGGCGCGCTCTGCCCCCGGCCAGGCGCAGGGGGCAGTCCGTTCCGGGCGGCGACCGCGCCTGCCTGACGGCGCCTGCGGGCGTCTTGGATCAGCTGCACCAGGCCTTCGTGTACCGCCGTGCACCTGGCCCTGGTCGATCGCGTGGGTGCGCCCGGCGTGGGTGCGCCGGCTGCCGATACACTAGTGGTTTCCCGCAGGACCGACGCATGCGCACGCTCTATCCCGAGATCACGCCGTACGACCACGGCACCCTCCAGGTCGACGACCGCCACACCCTGTATTTCGAGCAGTGCGGCAATCCGCAGGGCAAGCCGGTGGTGATGCTGCATGGCGGCCCCGGCGGCGGTTGCAACGACAAGATGCGGCGCTTCCATGACCCGGCCAAGTACCGCATCGTGCTGTTCGATCAGCGTGGCGCAGGCCGCTCCACCCCGCATGCCGATCTGGTGAACAACACCACCTGGGACCTGGTCGCCGATATCGAACGCTTGCGCACGCACCTGGGCATCGCGCGCTGGCAGGTGTTCGGCGGCAGCTGGGGCTCGACGCTGGCGCTGGCCTACGCGCAGACCCATCCGCAACAGGTCACCGAGCTGGTGTTGCGCGGCATCTTCCTGCTGCGCCGCTTCGAGCTGGAATGGTTCTACCAGCAAGGCGCCAGCCGGCTGTTCCCGGATGCCTGGGAGCACTACATCAACGCGATTCCGCTGGTGGAGCGCGCCGATCTGATCTCTGCCTTCCACCGCCGCCTCACCAGCGACGACGAAGCCACGCGTCTGGCCGCGGCCAAGGCGTGGAGCGTATGGGAAGGCGCCACCAGCTTCCTGCATGTGGACGATGATTTCGTCACCGGGCATGAGGACGCGCACTTTGCACTGGCGTTCGCGCGCATCGAGAACCACTACTTCGTCAACGGCGGTTTCTTCGAGGTCGAAGACCAGCTGCTGCGCGACGCGCACCGCATCGCCGATATCCCCGGCGTGATCGTGCAGGGGCGTTACGACGTGGTGTGCCCGATGCAAAGCGCCTGGGATCTGCACAAGGCCTGGCCGAAGGCGCAGCTGCAGGTCAGCCCGGCCGCCGGTCATTCGGCATTCGAGCCGGAAAACGTCGATGCGCTGGTGCGCGCGACCGATGGGTTTGCCTGAGCGCAACCGGGAGCGTGCACGGGAAGCTGCAGCAGCGCTCGCGCGCCAGCGGTAGGAGCCCACCCGGGCGCGACGTAGGGTAACGGGACGGCCTGTCGCGCCCGGGTGCGCTCCTACGAGGCAACCGTCGTCACCGAGGCTGCGGATCAGCGCCGCCGCATGCCCCGTAGGAGCGCGCCTGCGCGCGATAAGGCGTTACCGATGACGCCCCATCGCGCGCAAGCGCGCTCCTACCGTGATTGTCGGTTTCAGGGCGGCAGCAATGCCTGTGCCAGTGGCGGCAGGATGCGTGCCAGTCGCCGTGCCCAGGCCTGCTGGCCGGTCGCGTCGGCGATCAGGTCCTGGCGGATCTCCAGCTCCACATGCAGCAGGCCGCGGCCTTCGCCGTAGACCGGAATCGCGTAGTCGCTGCTGTCGCTGACCGCATACGGCTGGTTGTCGCCGACCACCAGATCCGGCTCCTCGCGCAAGGCCTGCAGCAGGCGGTGTGCCAGCCGGGTGTCGCGGTTGTACAGCACGCCGGCATGCCAGGGCCGCGCAGTGCCGGCCATGATCGGTGTGAAGCTGTGCATCGACACCAGCACGGTCGGTTGCCTGCGCTGTGCACGCGCATCCAGCTCCGCCGCGATGCGCGCGTGGTATGGCGCGAAGATCTCGTCGATGCGTTGCTGCCGCGCGTCGGCCGACAGCTGCAGGTTGCCCGGAATCGAGGTGCCGTCGCTGACCTCGGGCATCAGCGTGGCCGAACCGTGCGGGCGATTGCAGTCGATCACCAGGCGCGAATAGGTCTGCGCGATGGCGATGGCATCCAGCGCATCGGCCAGCAGGCGGGTGACCCCGGCAATGCCGATATCCCAGCCGATATGGCGGTCCAGCGCATGCTGCGGCAGGCCGAGATTGGCCAGCCGCGCCGGCACGCGTTGACCGGCGTGGTCGGCGATCAACAGCCACGGCGAGGCGGCCTGCGGGTTGTGCACGCTGAAGGCTGCCGGATCGTCGGCGCCCAGCAGGCGGTAAGCGGTCGCTTCAGCCACGCGGGGTGCCGTCCAGTGCGTGATCGACCAGATACAGCCCGGCCCACAGCTTGGGATCCATCTGGTAGCCCTCGGCCATCTTCTGCACCAGCCAGGCGCCGACCTGCGCGCGCGGGATCTCGTGCACGGTGATGTCCTCGCTGGCATCGCCGCCGCCCGCGCCGACCTTGCGCAGGCCGGTGGCGCGCACGAAGGCGATCTTCTCGCTGCTGGCGCCGGCCGAGGTGGGGCCGATCATCAGCACTTCGGCGTGCTCGGCGGTCCAGCCGGTTTCTTCTTCCAGCTCGCGAATGGCCGACAGCTCGATCGACTCGTCGGCATGCACGTCGCCGACCAGGCCGGCCGGCATTTCGATGGTGCGCGCCTGCAGCGGCACGCGGAACTGCTCGACGAACAACATCGCATCGTCCGGGGTCACCGCCACGATGATCGCGGCCAGGCCGCCGGCATGCACGCGCTCGGAATATTCCCAGGTGCCGCGCACGACCATGCGCTGGTACTTGCCTTCGTAGACCACGGTGGGCGGGGTGTCGTGTCGGTTCATGGATGCAGACCTTGTTCCAGGGAAACGGGAGTGCGCGGTGCCGGCGCGCCACTGCACGCGGCCAGCAACCGGCGCCGGGTGAGCGGGCCAAAGCGCAGGCTCTCGCACAATCCGCTCAGCATGTCCGTATCGGCTTGCGTGCGCGTGAAACCGGCAGCGGTCAGCGCCAATGGCGCGTCAAGGGCGATGGTGGTGAGCTGGCGCCACAGCAATGCGTGTTCGCGTTGCTCGCGCAGGCGCGCGGCCATCTGCGCCGCGCCGCGCAGGCGCAGGAACGGAATCTCGTCGATGCGTTCCAGTAACGCATCCAGGCTGCCGAAATGCGACAGCAGGACCGCCGCCGATTTGGCGCCGATGCCGGTGACGCCGGGAATGTTGTCGATCGCATCGCCGCACAGCGCCAGGTAGTCGGCGATCTGGTGCGCATGCACGCCGTGGCGCGCCTTGACCCCGTCCATGCCCCAGCGCAGGTTGCGCGCGTAATCCCACTGTTCGTCGTGCTCGAGCAGCAGCTGCGACAGGTCCTTGTCGGCCGACACGATCACCCCGCGCAGGCCGTGCGCACGCACGCTGTGCAGGGCACTGCCGATCAGATCGTCGGCCTCGTAATCGCGGTGCGCCAGCACGCTCAGGCCCAGCGCGGCGCACAGCGCCTTGCAATGTGCGAACTGGCGCCGCAACGCATCCGGTGCCGGGGTGCGATTGCCCTTGTAGGCCGGGTAGATCGCATGCCGAAAACAGCTGTCCAGCGCCTCGTCGAAGGCGATGGTGATGTGCGCGGGGTCCTCGCGCTCGAGCAGGTCGAGCAGGAAACGGGCAAAGCCGTGCACGGCATTGGTCGGCCAGCCCTGCGCATCCTGGAATTCATCCGGGATCGAATGCCAGGCGCGGAACACGTACAGGCTGGCATCGACCAGATACAGCGGGGTCGGGCGAGTGACCGCCAGGGGCACGCCTGCAAGCGTGGGGGTGTGCGTGGTCACGGGGTCCAGTCGCGCAGCAGCGCACGCGGGTGCGGGCGCTCGCGCTCGGGCACCTGCATGCGCGGGGTGCCGATATGGATGAAACCGGCGATGCGCTCGTTCTGCTCCAGGCCAAGATAGCCGGTCACCGCCGGGTCGTAGGCCATCCATGCGGTCAGCCACTGCGCGCCGAAGCCATGCGCCTGCGCGGCCTGCAGCAGCGCGAAACACACGCAGCCGGCGGTGAGCAGCTGTTCCTGCTCGGGCACCTTGTGCCCGGGGCGCAGTGTGGCGATCACCACGACCACCAGCGGCGCATCATTGAAGCGGTTGCGGTCTTTTTCCACTGCTGCGGGCGGCGCCAGCGGGTCGGCGGCCTGGGTGCGCTCGGCCAGGAAATCGCCCAGTGCCTGGCGTGCGTCACCGCTGATGCGCAGAAAGCGGAACGGCACCAGCTTGCCGTGGTCGGGCACGCGCACTGCCGAGGCGAGCATGCGCAGCAAGGTGTCGTCATCCGGGCCGGGTTCGCCCAGCTGTTTGGATGGGACCGAGCGGCGCGCGTCCAGCGCCTGGAGCGAATACGGTGCGTGCATAATTTCGGGTCGAGGCGAGGATGCGGGCAAGTATAGACGGGCCCTTCCCAACGTCCGCCGCATCATGGGCGGCGGGCCGAGGTCGGCCCGGTCGTGACATCCCTTCCGTGTTCGTCCTGTGCGCTGCCCGATGACCCAGTTCGTGTCCACCCCCGTGCTTCCCAGCCGCAACCCGCAGCTGCTCGATCAGGTACGCGAGATCGTGCTGGTGCCGCTGGCCGATGCCTTTGTCCAATTCCAGGATGCATTGGCCGAGGCACTGTTCCGGCTGGCGGCCGATGCCGGCACGGCCCAGAACGACTTTCTGGAAGCCATCCAGGCGGTGCGGCAGCAGCGCGAGCCGATCACTGCGCGTTTTCGCGGGCATCTGGCCAAGGCCTGGCAGGGACTGGAAGCCGGGCGGCCGTTGTCGGCCGATCGCAGCCTGGGGCGCGGTGCGGCCGGGCTGACCCTGCTGCCCGAGCAGGATCTGGAGGTGCGCCTGGCGGTACGCAATCTGGCCGGCGCGCTGCAGCACCAGTGGCGCCCGGAGCTGATGCGGCTCAATCGCTATCTCGGCTTCATTGCCGGCGGGCTGCGTATCGACGGCGACAGCAATCCGTTCGGGCCGGAGCATCTGGGCGTGGCCCTGTACGAGGCCTTTCAGGGAGTGCCGCTGGCGCCGAAGGCGCATCTGGCGGTGATCAAGGTCTGCGAGCAGCACCTGATGGAACGCATCGGCCAGCGCTATGGCGCGCTGGAACAGGCGCTGGTGCAGGTGGCGCGCTTGCGCGAGCTGCCGCAGCCACGCAGCCGGCGGCGTGGCATTCCGCGCCAGGACGACGGCGCAGGCGCGCAGGCCGCCGAGACGCCGGACTGGATTGCGCGCTTCTTTGCCGGCTGGTCGGGCGGGCAGGGCGCGTTGGCCGGCGGCGGGGCGATCGACGTGCATCTGCGCAGCGGCCGCGCGCTGCTGCCGGCGGGCCTGCACCAGTTGCTGCAGCATGCACGCCGCCAGCGCGAACCCGATGCGGATATCGATACGCCCGGCTTTGCCGCGCGGCGTCTGCTGTCGCCGCGCGAGGTGGTCTCGGCGCTGTCGCTGCTGCAGACCATGCCTGCGGCCGGTTTCGACGCCATCGACGGTGCCGGCCTGGGCCTGGCGCGTGGCCTGCGGCAGCAGCTCAGGCGTGCCGCTGCCGCGCTTGGCGTGGATCCGGCCACCACCTGCCTGAACCCCGACGACGACGACGCGCTGGATCTGGTGGCCCTGCTGTTCACCGCGATCCTGGTGCAAAGCCATCTGTCCGATGCGCAGCGCAGTGTGCTCGGCCAGTTGCTGGTGCCGATGGCCAAGCTGGCGATGCTGGACGGCCTCCTGTTCGTGCGCGATGGCCACCCGGCGCGTCGCCTGCTCAACCTGTTGGTGGAGGCCTGCGACGGCAATGCCGGCGAAACTGCGGCAGAACAGGCCTTGCTCGGCCAGGTGCAGGCGGTGGTCGATACGCTCGTGCGCGATTTCGACGAGCATCCGGGGGTGTTTCTGACGCTGGAAGCAGAGTTCGGTGCCAGTTACGCGCACTACCGTCGTCGGGTGGAGATCGCCGAGCGCCGTGCCAACGAATTGCAGCACGCCGAAGAGCGCCGCGAACGCGCACGCAGCACCGCCGCGCAGGCGCTGGCCGAACGCCTGGCGCGCGGGCCGCTGCCGCCGCTGGTGGCGCATTTTCTCGGCCGCGTCTGGCAGCCGTATGTGCAACAGGCGGCGTTGCGCGGCGACGGCGGCGGCCCGGCGCTGGAGGCCGCGGTGGCCCTGGGCGATGCGGTACTGGCGCAACTGACGGCTGCCCATGGCGACACGGCGCTGGAGGCGCAGCGTGCGCAGCTGCTGCAGGCCTTCACCCTGGCCGGGCTGGCGTCATGCGAGGCCGGGCGGGCCGTGCAGGAGTTGCAGCATGCGCTGGTGTCCACGCCCCCGGTCGCGGTGACCGGGCCGCCCGATCCGGTCCTGCGCGCGCCAACCCTGGCCGCGCTGCTCCCGAGCCCCGCTCCAGCCGACCCGGTCGGCGCGCCGCTGAACCCGATGCTGGACGCCAGCGCGCAGGTGGCATTCGATCGCGTCACCGCCGATTTCTTCCGTGCCATGCCGGTCGGCACCTGCCTGGACTTCATCGACCGGCAGGGCCGTGCGCAGGCCGGCAAGCTGTCGTGGATCAGCCCGATTTCCGGGCGGCTGATGTTCGTCAACCGGCGCGGCGGGCGGTTGTGCGTGTCCTGGCCGGAGGAGCTGGCGATGATGGCGCGGTTGGACCGGCTGCGCCTGCATCGCGACGACGATGCGTTCTACGGCGCGATGCAGGACGTGGTCGATGCGCTGGAGCGGCCGTACAGCCTGGAGGCTTAACCCCCGCAGGCGATGAACGCGCGTGGGCAAGCGCCACCGCAACGATGCAGCTAGGATGTTGGCTTGACACGCAAACCTTGGGCGGTCACGAGTAAAGTGCGAACGGTGTCACACTTAACAAACGAGCGAAACGCCTACCATGCGGTGGCGGAATTTGGGGCCGCGTCTGCTGTTTCTCGTTTGAATATTTTCACGCCTGCAGGGGCGGGGAGCCTTTGCGCATGACTTTTCAGCCCAGTCCGTCGGGACATCCGGGCCGTGACCAACGCTTGCTCGAACAGGCGCACGCCGTGTTCGTGCCCCCACTCGCGCAGGTGTTCGCAGCTGCCGTCGCACACTTTGACGATGTGCTGTTCGATCGCGCCGAGTCCGCCGGCGCATCGCAGTTGCTGTTTCTCGATGGCATGCGCGAGTTGCGCCGCAAGCGCGACGAGGTGGCCACGCAGTTCCGCCAGCAGCTGGACGACGGCTGGCAGGCGTTGCTGCTGGGCGAGCCCTTGTCGGCCGAGGTGGTCCTGGCAGGGGACATCGGCACCGGCCCGCTGAGCCTGGTGCCCGAACACGTGCTCGAGTCGCGGCTGGCGGTGCGCAATCTGGCCACCGTGCTGCTGCGCGACTTCAAGCAGGTGCTGGCGCGGGTGGACCGCCGCCTGGGCTGGATTGCCGGCGGCCTGGAGCTGGTGGCCGATACCAATCCGCTGGGTCCGGAACATCTGGGCGTGGCGATCCACGAAGCCTTCGCCACCTGCGACCTGGCGCCGGAAGTGCGCCTGGTGCTGATCAAGCTGTGCGAGCGCGACCTGGCCGAGTCGATCGGCAAGCTGTATGCGCGTCTGGACGAGACGCTGGCCAAGGCCGGCGTCATGCCGGAGATCTCCCAGCCCAAGCGCCCGCCGCCGCGCGCGCAGCCCCGGGGCGAGACGCCCGAAGAGCGCGTCCAGGCCGCGGCCCAGGGCGCTGCTGCGCAGATGGGCGGCGACGATCTCAATGACCAGTACGCACCGGCCTGGGCCAACCGTTTTCTGGACCGCTGGGCACATAGCCGCGGCCGCATGCAGGCTGCCGCCCAGCGCGGCCAGGCCGACGGCGGCGGTGCGGGCGGCATGGACGGTGGCGAGGCCGATCATCCCGGCGGGAGCCAGGGCATGCTGCTGGAGGCGCTGCACGAACTGCTGCAGCAAACCCGCAGCGTGCGCGACAACGCCGCCTCTGCCGCCTCGGTGGCGGTGGGCCAGCAACGCCCGCTGAGCCAGCGCGAAATGATGTCGGTGCTGTCGTTGCTGCAGGCCACGCCGAGCGCGACGCTGCAGGCGGCCATCGGCGACGACACCGAATCGCTGGCCCAGCGGCTGAAGAACGAAGTGCTGTCCAGCGCCACCCGGCTGGGCGTGGATCCGGCCACCGCGCGCCTGGACCCGATGGACGAGGATGCGATCGATCTGGTCGGCATGCTGTTCGACGTGATGCTGGACGAACGCGACCTGGAAAACCGCTCGCGCGAAATGATCGGCCGCCTGGTGGTGCCCTTCGTCAAGGTCGCGCTGCTGGACCGCAAGATGTTCGTGCAGAAGACCCATCCCGCGCGGCGCCTGCTCAACTCGCTGGCCGAGGCCTGCGAAGGCAACAACGGCGACAGCGCCGCCGAGCGCGTGTTGATGGGCAAGGTCGAGGAAATCGTCGACCGCCTGGTGGCCGAGTTCAACGAGAACCTGGCGATCTTCATGACCCTGGAAGAGGAATTCCGCGATTTCCTGTCCCAGCACCGGCGCCGGGTGGAGATCGCCGAGCGCCGCGCCACCGAAACCCAGCGTGGCCAGGAAAAGCTCGAGCTGGCGCGCAGCCGCGCGCTGTCGGAGCTGGAACAGCGCACCCAGGCCGGCACGCCGCTGCCCGGGGCGGTGGAGGATTTCCTGCGTCAGCCGTGGCTGCATCACCTGACCATGGCGATCCTGCGCGACGGCGACGAAGGTCCCGGCACCCTCGAGGCCCTCGCCCTGGCCGACGGCGTGCTCGAAGAACTGGCCGAGGCACGTCGCCACATCGTCGGCAAGCCGTGGCTGCAGGTCTGGCAGCCGGCCCTGCATCGCGTGTTCGCCAGCATCGGCCTGCACGGTGATGCGGTGGTGGTGGCGATCAGCGCGCTGCACGACACCCTGCAGGCGATCGCCGAAGCGCGTCCGGAGCTGGAAAAGGCCTTGCCGGAGCTGCCGCAGGTCAATCTGCCGCCGCCGGCTGCCGAAAGCGTCAGCGTGGTGCTCGGCGCCGAAGCGGTGGCGCAGAGCATCGACAGCGCCGATGCCGAGCGTTTCCGCGCGATGGATATCGGCACCTGGCTGGATTTCGTCGACAAGGACGGCAAGGTGCAGGCAGGCAAGCTGTCGTGGGTGAGTCCGATCTCGCAGCGGCTGCTGTTCGTCAATCGCCGCGGCGTGCGCTTCTGCGTCGCCTCGCCGGAGGAACTGGCGGTGATGGTGCGCCTGGGCCGGCTGCGCGAACACATCAACGATGGCGCGTTCGACAGCGCGATGCAGGGCGTGATCGATCGGCTGGATCCGCTGCATAACAGCACGGTGCACTGAGCGGCAGTCACCGCGTTGCCGCGTCGTGGTTGATCAGCACAGGGCCGTACGATTGCGATGCAGCGCACCGCAACCGGCGCAAGCGAGGCTTCGTCCAGCATGCGTGCCGGGGGGCATCGCACCACCGCAGCACGCGCCTGCGGCACAACGCGCGTGCAGTTACTGCGCTGCCGGGCCGATGAACTCCAGCGCCCGCGCCATTACCGAAGCGTGATCGACCAGGCGGTTATGGCCCAGGCCCTCGGTACTGAACAGCTGCGCGCCCGGCCACAATGCGGCAAAGCGCGCGCCTTCCTCCCACGGCGTCTCGCGGTCGCGGCGGTCGTGGATGACCAGCGCCGGGCGATCGAACTGTGGCAGGTGCAGGCTCGCGTCGAGATCGGCAAAACGCAGGCCGGTGAGCTGGCACAGCCAGTTTTCGAATGGCGCAAACGCGGCGGGTGCGATCCCCGAGGCACGAAACTGGCGGTGCGCACTGGCGCTGGGTTCGACCAGTGGCGCGATCAGCACGTAGCGCTCGGGCCGCCATGCCGGGTCGTTGGCAAACACCGCCGCTGCCGCGCCGATCGAGTGCCCGATGAAGGCGGCAGGGCGGCCGAAACGGCTGCCGATCTGGCGCAGGACCTGCACGAAATGCGGCATGTTGCTGATCTGTCCGCTGCTCAGGCCATGCGCGGCCTGATCGAACGCCAGCACCGCGTAGCCGAGTGCGCGCAGCTGCGGCACCCATGCAGCAAAACGCAGCCCGTAACTGGACCAGCCATGCGACAGCAGCACATACGGTTGCTGGCTTAGCTCGCCCCACTGGTACACCGCAATGTCGAACCCGTCGATGTGCAGCGTCTGGCGTTGCACGTCGGTCAAGGTTGCCGCGAGGGCAGCCGCCTGCTGCCGCCCTTTACGCGCAGGTGTCACGAAACGGCGCGCCAGATAGCGCCCGGTCGGGCCAGGGGCCAGGCAGCTGGCGCCGGCCAGCACACCGCGAAGCATCCGGAGACGCAGTTTGGCGATGGACGCGCTCATCGGAAGGATCCTTGTGGAAGAGGAGGCGCTATATCTTGCTGGTGACAAGATCAGCGAGTCTGCAGTTGGATCTTGTCATCGTCAAGATGATCTGCTCCACTGGAATCCCGAAAAACGAAGCCGCCATGTCGCGCACCGATGCGTCTGCTGCCTATCATCACGGCGACCTGCCGGCCACGCTGCGGCGCGCCGGCTGGGAGCTGCTGAGCGAATCCGGCGTGCGTGGGTTGAGCTTGCGCGAATGCGCGCGGCGCGCCGGCGTCTCGCACGCGGCTCCGGCGCATCACTTCGGTTCGCTGGACGGATTGCTCGCGGAGCTGGCGGCCGACGGCTACGAACGCATGCTCGCCTGCATTCGTGCCGCCCAGCAGGAACTGGCCGACCCCTTGCTCGGCTGTGGCCTGGGGTATGTGCGGTTTGCGCTGGACTACCCGCAGCAGTTTCGGCTGATGCTGGGGCTGGAGGTGAGCCCGCGCAGCCTGCCGCGGCTCGTGCAGGCCAGCGATGCGGCGATGGCGAGCCTGCGCGAGACAGTGCGGACGCAGTGGGTCGCCCGTCACGGCCATGCCCCGGCCACGGACGTGCTGCAGCAACGCACGCTGCTGGCCTGGAGCGCGGTGCATGGCTATGCCTCGCTTGCGATCGACCGCAAGCACACGGCCTTGCTGGCCTTCGCACCGGAGGTGGTGTTTGCGCCGTTGCTGCACGCCGTGCTCGAACCCTGAAACACGGGCCGGACCTGCGCGGGCATGGCCTGGCTGGCCGCGTGCCGGTCCGCACGCCCGGCGGCGGTGCGTGGCTCTGCTAGCATCGCCGCCACTGGAGCGCGAGACCGGAGCAACCCATGGCTGTGCAGGTGCTGGTGCTGAAAGAACGGGCGGCCGACGAGCGCCGCGTGGCGGCAACGCCGGAAACGATCAGGAAACTGGTCGCGCTTGGCGCCAGCGTGTGGATCGAGCCGGACGCCGGACGCGCCAGCAGCATGGACGATGCGGCCTACCAGCAGGCCGGCGCGCAACTGGCCGGCGCACACACACTGGGACAGGCCGACGTGGTGCTGTGCGTGCAGGGACCGCCGATCGATGTCCTGCTGCAGTGCAAGCCGCATACGGTGCTGATCGGCATGCTTTCGCCCGATGCCGACCCTGCCCGCGCGCAGGCCTTTTCCGGGCATGAATTGATCGCATTCCCGCTGGAGCGGCTGCCGCGCACCACGCGTGCGCAATCGATGGACGTCTTGAGTTCGCAGGCCGGCATGGCGGGCTACAAGGCGATGCTGATCGCCGCACAGCTGGCGCCACGCTTCTTTCCGATGCTGACCACGGCCGCCGGCACCATGCGCCCGTGCAAGGTGCTGGTGATCGGTGCGGGCGTGGCCGGGCTGCAGGCGATCGCCACTGCCAAACGGCTTGGCGCGCAGGTCGAAGGCTTCGATGTGCGCCCCGAAACCCGCGAACAGATCGCCTCGCTGGGCGCGCGCTTCCTGGACCTTGGCGTGAGCGCGGCCGGCGAGGGCGGTTATGCGCGCCAGCTCACTGACGAGGAGCGTGCCGAACAGCAACGCCGTCTTGCCGACCATCTCAAGGGCGTGGACGTGGTGGTCTGCACCGCCGCCCTGCCCGGCCGGCCGGCGCCGAAGATCCTGAGCATGCAGATGCTGCACGGCATGCGCGCCGGCAGCGTGATCGTCGATCTGGCCGCGGAGACCGGTGGCAATTGCGCCGCCACCCGGCCGGGCGAAACGTATGAGCTCGACGGCGTGGTGATCGCCGGCCCGCTCGATCTGCCCAGCCAGGGTGCGGTGCACGCCAGCGAGATGTTCGCGCGCAACGTCTACGCGTTCGCCGCATTGCTGATCAAGGATGGCGCGCTGTCGTTCGACTGGGACGACGAACTGCTGGCCAAGACACGCTGGTCGGCGACAGCGACTGCATAGCCCCGCCGCGTCCATGCGCCTTGCGCGTCGGCGTTTCCGGGTAGGAGCGCCCTGGCGCGCGATGGAGCGTTACCGATGAAGCTCCATCGCGGGCCAGCGCGCTCCTACAGTGGCCGCACGCACGTCCACCTGCGCCCGGGATGCCGCCCTAGCGATGGCGTGCCGCGCTCGCCGCGGCGACGCTGCCGTCAGTCGTCGGTTGGCGGATGCTCGCGCAACCAGGTGCTGCGCTCAGCCGGGCTCATCTTCTGCCAGCGTTGCTGCAGCTCGTTGCGTTGTTGCTGGTTGAGCGTGCGCATGCGGTCGAACAAGGCCTTGGCCTCGCGACGCTGCTCGGGGCTCATGTTGCGGAAGCGGTCCATGCCGGCCTTGGCCTGCTTGCGCTGCTCCGGGGTCATGTCCAGCCAGCGGCGCGCGTGGCGATACATGCGCGGGCGTTCTTCCGGCACATCGTTCCAGCGCTCGCGCAGCGCATCGATCAGCACCTGCCGCTGTTGCGGGGTGAGCTTGTCCCACTCGGGCATCGGCGTCTCTGCCGCGCGCGGTCCGGGTTCCCGCGGGCCGGGGCCATCCGGCAGTGGCGGTCCCGGCGGTCCCGGGGAGTGGGCCTGGGCCAGCAGGGAGGCGCAGGGCGCCGCGCATAGCAGCAGGGTCAACAACAGGCGGGTGGTGCGGGTCATCGTGCTTATTCCATGGCCAGGGCGGTGTCGGACCCCAGCCAGACGTACAGGTCCGGATTCTGGGTCAGCATGTCGTCGGTATCGGTGGTGGTGCCGGCCATTGCCTGGGTCGGGGTGGAGGCAGGCGAGGCAGTCTCGCCCGGACGCAGTTGCAGGCCGATGCCGACCGCCAGCAGCCCCGAACACGCGGTCGCCAGCAACCAGTAACCGCGTCGGGCACGCGTGGGAGCGGCCGCATGACGGGCCTGGCGCAGGCGCGCCAGGGTCTGCGGCGGCAGGCTGGTGAGGGCGGTGGCATGCAGCTGGCGCAGGTGCGCATCCAGCTTGGCCGGGTCGTGGGAGCGATTCACAGGAAATCCTCGAACTGTGTTTGCAACGCGTCGCGCGCACGCGACAGGTGGGTTTTGACCGAGCCTTCCGAGCAGCCCATCGCCTTGGCGGTGGTGGCCACGTCCAGGTCTTCCAGCACCCGCAGCGTGAACGCTTCGCGCTGGCGCGCCGGCAGGCTGCGCAAGGCCTCGACCAGCCGTTGGTAGGCCTGTTGATGCTGGTGTTCGTCCACCGGCCCGGTGCCGGGGTCGGCCCAGTCGATGGTGCCTTCGTCGTCGGCGCGCTCGGCCGGTGCCCAGAACTTCAGGCGGAAGCTGCGCCGCCGCTGCAGGTCGATGATGCGGCTGCGCAGGATGCTCCAGAACAGCGGCGTCCATTCGGCGGCCGGGCGCTCGCGGTAGCCGAGCAGCTTCACCATGGCGTCCTGCACCGCGTCCAGCGCATCCTCGCGGTGACGCAGGCCGGCCTCGGCAAAGCGGAACGCACGCGGGCCGATGCCGGCCAGGAAGGCGTCCAGCGAAACCGGCGCGGTGGCGGCCGGTGCGGCAGGTTGCGGATCGAAAGGGGTTCCCACCAGCACAGCGTAGCTTCCGCGGAGACGATACGACGTCAACGGACGAGCGCCGATTCGGTTGACACGCGCCCAGGCACGCATGGCGTGGGTATGATCGGCGGGCCACACCGGCCAGTGGAGCGAACGACGATGAGCGACGGATTCGTAGCGCTGTACATCTTCATGCTGGCGGCCATCGCCGGCCACGTGATCATCTCGCGGGTGCCGGTGATCCTGCATACCCCGCTGATGTCCGGTTCCAACTTCATCCATGGCATCGTGCTGATCGGCGCGATGGTGGTGCTCGGGCATGCCGACACCACACTGGAAAAGGCGCTGGGATTTGTCGCGGTGATGCTGGGTGCGGGCAATGCGGCCGGCGGTTACGTGGTGACCGAGCGGATGCTGGACATGTTCAGGCCCAGCAGGAAGCCGCCGGGCGGGGACGCGCCATGAACGTCTCCACCGCCGCGTTGCTGGCATGGCTGGTGAAGTCCAGCTATCTGGTCGCGGCGACCCTGTTCCTGCTCGGGCTGCAACGCATGGCCTCGCCGCTGACCGCGCGCAGCGGCATCCGCTGGGCCGGGCTGGGCATGCTGATCGCCACGGTGGCGACGTTCTTCCTGCCCGAACTGCATAACGTGCCGCTGATCCTGGCCGCGCTGGCGATCGGCACCGGGGTGGCGTGGTGGTCGGCCAGGAAGGTCGCCATCACCGACATGCCGCAGATGGTGGCCTTGTACAACGGCATGGGCGGCGGCTCGGCGGCGGCGATCGGGGCAGTGGAGTTGCTGCGCTTTGCCTTCTTCGCCAACCGCGACACCACCCACTGGAGCGCACAGGCCATCGCCGACCTGGCGGCGCGGCGGCCGGATACCACCACCGTGGTGCTGGCGGTGGTGGGCTCGGCGATCGGCGCGGTGTCGCTGTCCGGCTCGATCGTGGCCTGGGCCAAGCTGGATGGCCGGCTCGACCGCCGGGTGACATTTCCGGGCCAGCAGGCGGTCAATCTGCTGGTGGCACTGGCGGTGCTGGTGCTCGGCATCTGGGCGGCCAGCAGTCTGCAGCCGCTGGCGATCGTCGCCTTCTTCCTGGTCGCGCTGGCGCTGGGCGTGTTGATGACGCTGCCGATCGGCGGCGCCGACATGCCGGTGGTGATCTCGCTGTACAACGCCTTCACCGGCCTGGCGGTGGCGTTCGAGGGCTACGTGCTGGGCAACGAGGCGCTGATCATCGCCGGCATGATGGTCGGCGCGGCCGGCATCCTGCTGACCCGCTTGATGGCCAAGGCGATGAACCGGCCGATCAGCGGCGTGCTGTTTTCCAACTTCGGTGGCGGCGGCCAGGCGCAGGAGATCGGCGGTGCGCAGAAGCCGATCGAGGCCGGCGACGTGGCGGCGATGATGGCGTTCGCCGAGCGGGTGGTGATCGTGCCCGGCTACGGCATGGCGGTGGCGCAGGCGCAGCACAAGATCTGGGAGCTGGCGCAGCGGTTGATCGCGCGCGGGGTCAAGGTGAAGTTCGCGATCCACCCGGTCGCCGGGCGCATGCCCGGGCACATGAACGTGCTGCTGGCCGAAGCCGGCGTGCCCTACGACCTGATCGCCGACATGGACGACATCAACCCCGAGTTCGCCAGCACCGATGTGTCGCTGGTGATCGGCGCCAACGACGTGGTCAACCCGGTGGCCAGGACCGACCCGGCCAGTCCGATCTACGGCATGCCGATCCTGGACGTGGTCAATTCGAGGAACACGGTGGTGATCAAGCGCGGCAAGGGCACCGGCTTTGCCGGCATCGAAAACGCGCTGTTCTACGCCGACAACACCCGCATGCTGTACGGCGATGGCGCGGAAGCGGCCGGTGCGCTGGTCAGCGAGCTGAAGGCGCTGGACGGGGGCGGGCACTGAGGCCTCGTGCGACGGATCAGGTGGATGCGTCTGTGACGTCATGCGTGGAAGCGGCGCCGTCCTCAGCACCTGGCCCGTGTAGCGGAGCTGCAGGACAGCCGCGCCAAGTCGAATCTCTTCGCCGTGTCCAGCCAGTCCCGAGCAGGACGCGGAGCTTTCAGAAAAACACCGGGCTTTCGAGTCGCAGCGGTGTTTTTGCAGATAGTCAAAAGCCTGGCTAGTCGAGGGCGCGGCGCCCTCACCGCTTGCGGGACACGCCGTGAACACATCCATCGGGGGCTCGGTGGCGGCATCCATGCCGCCACACGGTCCCGCAACCGGCGAGGACACCGCACCAGGCAGTTGGCCGGCCCTCATCTGAAAAAGCTGTCTGCCGTGCGGTGTGTATCAGACCTGGAGCCGATGCTTCACGATCGAACAAGGTGCATCCGGATCCGGCACTGCTCTTCCATGCACACCGACCCTCTCGACTGGTCCTTGCCCGCTCACCGTCGCGGGACCCTGAGCGGCATGGATGCCGCGCCGGAGCCTACAAGGACGTACTTGCGGCGTGTCCCGCGATGGTGGGCGGACAAGGGCCCCGCAGCCAAGCTAAAGCGCCCTGCAGCCAAGTCGCACAGTTCTCCAGGCATCGCTGCGTCAGCGCAACAAAGCGCATAGCACCCAGTAGCAGTAGCGTTACCCGAAGCTGCGCGGCGGCCGCTTCAACGCATCTGAGCGCCGGCGATTGCGACAAAACGCGCCTGGCTCAGCGCGCCGTCCACCACGCCAGGACCAGTGCGGCGGCATAGCACAGCAGGTCGAAACCGTTGTTGGCCAGTTGCAGCAGGGTCCAGGCCAGCCCGGCGCCCATCTTCTGTGCCGAGGTCCACGGGTCCAGGCCCAGTGCGCCACCCAGCTGCGCCGAGGCGATGCCCCAGTTGGCGCCGACGATGACCAGCGCGGTCGCCACGACCGCGATGCCGATGCGCAACGGGCCGGCGCCCAGCGTGCCCAGGCGCAGCATCCAGACGATTTCCAGGGCCACCAGCACCGCCATCCAGCCGGCCTGGTTGCCCAGCGCGAGCGCGATGAGCATCCAGGCGATCAGGGCGGTGACGCATCCCAGCAGCAGGAGCGGGGGCCAGAGCCAGTGGGCGGTTCTGGCGGACGCGGTGGTAGGCGGCATTGGAGCTCCTGACAGTGCGCACATGATAAGGCGCGCGACGTGCTTTGCGCGGTGATGGATGCGCCGATGGAATGCAGCGTCGTCGCTGGCTCCATCCCGCAACGGCAGCGGCCTTGCCGTGGTCGGCTAGAATGGCGGACTTGCGCGCATCCGCCGCGGCCCCATATCCAGCCCATGTACTCCCGTAGCAGCGAACCCGTCCAGTTCGAACGCGATTGCGATGCCGTCATGGTGCCGCAGGGCGATTCGGTGACCCTGCCCGCTGGCAGTTACGGCTATATCACCCAGGCACTGGGTGGCAGCTATACCGTCTTTGTCGAAGGCAACCTGTTCCGCATTGCCGGCAAGGATGGCGATGCGATCGGCAAGGAGTCCCCGCCGGGGCTGGAACTGCCCGCCGATGCCAGCGACGAAGAGGTGGAGGCACTGGTGTGGCAGCAGCTGCGCACCTGTTTCGACCCCGAGATCCCGTTCAACATCGTCGATCTGGGCCTGGTCTACGAGGCGGTGGTCAGCCATCGCGAGGAAGACGATCAGCGCCGGGTGGACGTCAAGATGACCCTCACCGCGCCCGGTTGCGGCATGGGCGAGATCCTGGTCGACGACGTGCGCAGCAAGGTGGAGATGATTCCGACCATTGCCGAGGCCGACGTTGAGCTGGTCTTCGACCCGCCGTGGGGCCGGCATATGATGTCCGAAGCAGCCCGTCTCGAGACCGGCATGCTCTGACCGTCAGGCGCCATGTCCAAGAGGTGGCGCCGCGTCCTTTCGCCCGCCATACAGGAATCTTCCGGTGTCCGTGTCCTTCGCTTCCATCCGTTCCCCGTCGCCGCGCAGTGCCGACGAGCTGTCCGTGATCCTGGCCGCGCCCGGCTTCGGGCTGCATTTCACCGACCACATGGTCGCCATTTCCTGGACCAACGAGCTCGGTTGGCACGACGCGCAGGTACGCGCGTATGGCCCGCTGCAGCTGGATCCGGCCGCCTCGGTGCTGCATTACGGCCAGGAAATCTTCGAAGGCATCAAGGCCTACCGGCATGCCGACGGCTCGATCTGGACCTTCCGCCCGCAGGCCAATGGCGAGCGGCTGCAGCGCTCGGCGCGGCGGCTGGCGCTGCCGGAACTGCCGGTCGACCTGTTCGTCGAATCGCTGCGCCAGCTGGTGGCGGTGGATGCGAGCTGGGTGCCGTCGGCCCCGGAAACCAGCCTGTACTTCCGCCCGTTCATGATTGCCGACGAGGCGTTCCTGGGCGTGCGTGCGGCGCACAAGGCCTCGTACTACGTCATCGCAAGCCCCGCCGGTCCGTATTTCGCCAAGGGCGTGGCACCGGTGTCGATCTGGTTGTCCACCGAGTACGCACGTGCGGCCAAGGGCGGCACCGGTGCGGCCAAGTGCGGCGGTAACTATGCCGCCTCGCTGCTGCCGCAGCAGAAGGCCTATGCGCAAGGCTGCTCGCAGGTGCTGTTCCTGGACCCGGTGGAAGGCAAATACATCGAAGAACTGGGCGGCATGAACGTGTTCCTGGTCTACAAGGACGGCACGCTGGTGACGCCGGAACTGTCCGGCAGCATCCTGGAAGGCATCACCCGCGACAGCATCCTGCAACTGGCCCGCGACCGCGGCATGCAGGTGATCGAGCGCAAGGTCGCCATCGACGAGTGGAAGCAGGGCGTGGCGTCGGGCGAGATCACCGAGGTGTTCGCCTGCGGCACCGCCGCCGTGGTCACCCCGATCGGCGAATTGAAGGGCGATGGCTTTGCGGTCGGCGATCTGTCCGCCCCGGCTGGCGAGGTGACCATGTCGCTGCGCCAGGAGCTGACCGATATCCAATATGGGCGCATCCCGGATCGCCATGGTTGGCTGGTGCGTCTGTCCTGAGCCAACACATCGCGTCAAAAAAGGCCTCTGCGCAGTCGCGCAGGGGCCTTTTTTTTTGGGCGCAGCGCAGCAGGGGCGTGGCTATGCATGTCCGAACATGTCTTCAACTGACTGAACGGTGCCGTACGGTGTCACAAATCTGATATTTGATTTGTAGAAAGTGCGAACTTCTTATTGTCCAGTCTGGTTGTAGTGCGGTAGGTTCGCTGAACGGATCGATAACAGGGGGTCGATCCGGGACCTCGGTGCTGACCTATGGAAGGCGGCACCGGCTACCACCGCCACGGCGGTGCTCTTTGATCTAGAAGGGAATTCGATGTCGAACGAGTCTTTCCGCAAGTGCCCCCGCGCACTCACCATCCTGAGCGCGGCTGCGCTGACCTCGTTGCTGCTGGCGACCCCGGCCTTTGCCGGTGAGGTCTATCTGGATGGCCTGGCCACCGCCCAGACCCACCAGAAATTCATCGTGACCTACAAGGACGGCAGCACCGCGCTGGCCAGTCCCACCGCGTTGAGCACGTCGCTGCGCACCGCCGCGCGCGCTGTTCCGGCCAAGGCCGGCAAGGCGCTGGGCCTGAACTCGGTGCGCCGCCTGGCGCTGGGACCGGAGCTGGTCAGGACCGACCGCGCACTCGACCGCGCCGAAGCCGAAACCCTGATGCGCCAGTTGGCATCCGACCCCAACGTGCAGAGCGTGGAGGTGGACCAGATCCTGCACGCCACGCTGACCCCGAACGACACCCGGCTGTCCGAGCAGTGGGCCTTCGGCACCACCAACGCCGGTCTCAATATCCGCCCGGCCTGGGACAAGGCCACCGGCGCCAATGTGGTGGTGGCCGTGATCGATACCGGCATCACCACCCATGCCGATCTCAACGCCAACATCCTGCCGGGCTACGACTTCATCAGCGATGCCACCACGGCGCGCGACGGCAATGGACGCGACAGCAATCCCGCCGACGAAGGCGACTGGTACGCCGCCAACGAGTGCGGCACCGGCATTCCCGCCGCCACTTCCAGCTGGCATGGCACCCATGTGGCCGGCACGGTGGCCGCAGTGACCAACAACACCACCGGCGTGGCTGGCACTGCCTACAACGCCAAGGTGGTGCCGGTGCGCGTGCTCGGCAAGTGCGGCGGTTCGCTGTCGGATATCGCCGACGCCATCGTCTGGTCGTCCGGCGGCAGCGTCAGCGGCGTGCCGGCCAATGCCAACCCGGCCGAAGTGATCAACATGTCGCTGGGCGGCGGCGGCACCTGCTCGGCCACCATGCAGAACGCGATCAGCGGTGCGGTCTCGCGCGGCACCACGGTGGTGGTGGCGGCGGGCAACGATTCCGTCAACGTGTCCGGTTCGCTGCCGGCCAACTGCGCCAACGTGATCGCAGTGGCAGCCACCACCTCGGCCGGCGCCAAGGCCAGCTATTCCAACTTCGGCACCGGGATCGACGTGTCGGCGCCGGGCTCGGCGATCCTGTCCACGCTCAACAGCGGCACCACCACGCCGGGCAGCGCCAGCTACGCCTCCTACAACGGCACCTCGATGGCGGCGCCGCACGTGGCCGGCGTGGTGGCGCTGGTGCAGTCGGTCGCGCCGAGTGCACTCACGCCGGCCGCCGTGGAAACCCTGTTGAAGAACACCGCGCGTGCGCTGCCGGGGGCCTGCTCGGGCGGCTGCGGTGCCGGCATCGTCAATGCCGATGCGGCGGTGACCGCCGCCATCAGTGGCAGCAACGGTGGCGGCGGTGGCGGCACCGGCAACACCCTGACCAACGGCACGCCGGTCACCGGACTGGGTGCGGCCACGGGTGCGGAACTGAACTACACCATCGCGGTGCCGGCCGGTAGCGGCACGCTGACCGTGGCGATCAGCGGCGGCAGCGGCGATGCAGACCTGTACGTGCGTGCCGGCAGTGCGCCGACCGACACCACCTACACCTGCCGCCCGTACCGCAGCGGCAATGCCGAGACCTGCAGCATCAGCGCGCCGTCGGGCACGTACTACGTGCGCGTCAAGGCGTACAGCACGTTCTCCGGCGTGACCTTGCGCGCCAGCTACTGAGGCACGTCGGCACTGCCTGGCCATGGCCGGGCAGTGCCGATTCGCTGCCGCAGAGCGGCTTTACCCCATCAGCGACGTATCGCCCACGTCTGCCGCATCGGCAGGCGCCGGTGATGTGTTGCCGCTCGACCGGAATGGACATCGGTCAGTCGTCTTGCCGGGCGCACGCGCCCGTGCACTGCCCGACCCGATCCGCAGCACGCGGGGATGGTTCGGCCATCTCGCCGCACCTGCGGCACCCTCTCAAATAAGGAACGATCGATGTCCAATGTGTCGCAACGTCGTGCGCCCACGCGCGCGCTGGTGGTCCTGGGTGTGTCCGCGCTGACCTCGCTGCTGGCGGTGCCGGCGTTTGCCGGTCAGGTCAATCTTTCCGGCCTGGATTCGCAGCCCACCCTGGATCGCTTCATCGTCAAGTACAGGGACGGTTCCAGCGCCGCGGTGAGCCCGACCTCGATGCGTGCATCGCTCAGGTCGGTCGCCACCGCCGTGCCCGCACGCGCCGGCCGTGCGCTGGGCCTGAATCACGTGCGTCGCACCGCGCTGGGCTCGGAAGTGCTCAAGACCGACCGCGGCCTGGACCGCGCCGAGGCCGAGACGCTGATGCGCCGGATCGCCGCCGACCCGAGCGTGGAGTACGTGGAAGTCGACCAGATCATGTACCCGACGCTGACCCCCAACGACACCCGTCTGTCCGAGCAGTGGGGCTTCGGCACCACCGCCTCGAGCATCAACGTGCGTCCGGCCTGGGATACGGCCACTGGCACCGGCGTGGTGGTGGCGGTGATCGACACCGGCATCACCAGCCACCCGGACCTCAATGCCAACGTGCTGCCGGGCTACGACTTCATCAGCGACGCGGCACGCGCGCGCGACAACAACGGTCGCGACAACAATCCGGCCGACCAGGGCGACTGGCGCGCTGCCAACCAATGCGGCTCCGGCGTGGCAGCGGCCAACTCCAGCTGGCATGGCACCCACGTGGCCGGCACCATCGCCGCGGTCACCAACAACAGCACCGGCGTGGCCGGCACCGCGTTCAATGCGCGCATCGTGCCGGTGCGTGCGCTGGGCCTGTGCGGCGGCACCACCTCCGACATCGCCGATGCGATCGTCTGGGCGTCCGGCGGTACCGTGTCCGGGGTGCCGGCCAACGCCAACCCGGCCGAGGTGATCAACATGTCGCTGGGCGGCAACGGCACCTGCTCCAGCACCTACCAGAACGCCATCAACGGCGCGGTGTCGCGCGGCACCACGGTGGTGGTGGCGGCCGGCAACAGCAATGCCAACGTGGCCAACTTCACCCCGGCCAGCTGCGCCAACGTGATCTCGGTGGCGTCGATCACCTCGGCCGGGGCGCGTTCGAGCTTCTCCAACTTCGGCAGCACCATCGACATCTCCGGCCCCGGCTCGGCGATCCTGTCCACGCTCAACAGCGGCACCACCACCCCGGGAAGCGCCAGCTACGCTTCCTACAACGGCACCTCGATGGCGGCCCCGCACGTGGCCGGCGTGGTGGCGCTGGTGCAGTCGGCGGCGAGCCGTCCGTTGACCCCGGCGGCGGTGGAAACCCTGTTGAAGAACACCGCCCGTCCGCTGCCGGGCGCCTGCTCGGGTGGCTGCGGTGCCGGCATCGTCAACGCGGCCGGTGCCGTCAGCCAGACCCCGTAAGCCACGCGCGGTGCCAGCGGCCGGACCGTTGGCACCGCGTCGGTCTGCGTGATGCAGCGTGGCTGCAGCACGCTTGGTATCCCCATTGCCCCGCCAAAACGCGGGGCAATGGCGTTTTTGGGGTGTACTGGGAGGGCAGGTCGGCTCAGTTCCGGTCGCCGCCGGTATCTGCCGTTCAAGCGGCCGCCTTAACAGACCCCATGGCTCGCCACGTCTGGCCGGCGATCCCGGCTCAGGTCCGCTCGTACCGGGTCGATAGCGTGGGCAGGTGGGCAGCGACGCCAGTCGGCGCGCCTCACCACGATGCGAAGCGGCACACCTGTGCCCGCGTTTGCACCACGACATCTTGGGGAGGGGTCGATCCATGCACCATCTATCATTCAAAGGGTTACGCCATGTCGCGCTGGCCTGTGCACTGCTGTGCGGCACTGCGCCCGCGTTCGCCGGCGATGTCAGCCTGCAGGGGCTGGGGTCGGCGTCGGCCCATCAGCGTTTCATCGTCAGCTACAAGGACAGCAGCGCCGGCAACCGTGGCGGGCGTCTGAGCGGCTCGCTGCGCGAGATCGCCCGCGCAGTGCCGGCGCGGCGCGGGCGCGCGCTCGGCCTGTCGTCGTCGCGCTGGCTTGGCGTCGGGCCGCAACTGCTGGTGGCCGACCGCGCGCTGGACCGGGTCGACGCGGAAACGCTGATGCGGCGTCTGGCGGCCGACCCGTCGGTCAAGCGCGTGGAAGTGGACATGCTGATGCGCCCGATGCTGGTGCCGAATGACACCCGCCTGTCCGAGCAATGGGCGCTGGGCACCACGACCGCCGGCATCAACGTGCGGCCGGCCTGGGACAAGGCGACCGGCAAGGGCGCGGTGGTGGCCGTGATCGATACCGGCGTCACCACGCATCCGGAGCTGTCGGCCAATGTGCTGGCCGGCTACGACTTCATCAGCGACGCCTTCATCGCCCGCGACGGCAACGCACGCGACACCAGCGCCGCCGATGTGGGCGACTGGGCCGCGGCCAACGACTGCGGCAGCGGTGCCAGTGCGTCCAGCTCCAGCTGGCATGGCACCCATGTGGCCGGCATCGTCGCGGCCGCCGCCAACAATGGCACCGGCACGGCAGGCGTGGCATTCAATGCCAAGGTGCTGCCGGTGCGCGTACTGGGCCGTTGCGGCGGTTATCTGTCCGATATCGCCGATGCGATCGTGTGGGCCTCCGGCGGCACGGTATCCGGTGTGCCGGCCAATCCGACCCCGGCCAAGGTGATCAACCTGTCGCTGGGTGGCATCGGCACCTGTTCGACCACCTTGAGCAATGCGATCGCCAGCGCGGTATCACGCGGCACCAGCGTGGTGGTGGCCGCCGGCAACAGCAATGTCGATGTCTCCAACAGCGTGCCGGCCAATTGCTCGAACGTGATCGCGGTGGCCGCGACCACGTCGTCCGGGGCCAAGGCCAGTTTTTCCAACTTCGGCAAGGGCGTGGATATCGCCGCTCCCGGCCAGGCGATTCTGTCCACGCTCAACAGCGGCACCACCGCGGCGGGCAATCCCAGTTACGCGGTCTACAGCGGCACCTCGATGGCGGCGCCGCACGTGGCCGGCGTGGTGGCGTTGATGCAGTCGGTGGCGCTCAATCCGCTCAGTGCGGCCAGCGTCGAAGCCATGCTCAAGAGCACTGCGCGTGCATTGCCGGTGGCATGTCCGCAGGGGTGCGGGGCAGGGCTGGTCAATGCCGATGGTGCGGTGGCTGCGGTGATCGCCTCGACCACCCTGACCAGCAATGCAGCGCGCAGCGGCCTGGCCGCGGCGACCGGTGGTTCGCTGTATTACCAGGTCAATGTGCCCGCGGGCACGCGCAGCCTGCGGGTGGCGCTCAGCGGTGGCAGCGGCAATGCCGATCTGTCGCTGCGCGCCGGCGCATTGCCCAGCGATACCGCCTATGGCTGCCGTACCGCGGTGGTGGGCAACGCCGACAGCTGCACGCTGACCGCGCCTGCGGCAGGGGTGTATTACGTGCGGCTCAAGGCCACGCTGGCATTTTCGGCGGTCACGCTGGTGGCCACGTACTGAACGTGCGCGCGGCCCTGCGCCGGTGGGTGCAGGGCTGCGCCCGGCCTGTGCGCGTGATCGCGCGTCGGGCACGTGGCGCCGGCGCACCACTCACGTTTCCTGGCACGTGCGTGATCGCTGACGCAAGCAGGAGGCACTTTTTGCATGTCCCAGGTGCCGGCCGGCGCCAGCCGACATGCACGCGGCACGGGGATCGCCGCGTCTAGTCGCAGACACTGCAGGGCCGCGCCTGCAATGCGGCGACGATGCCGTCGCCCGGCAATTCCAGCAGCAAACCGCGTTGCCCGGCGTTGATCCACAGCGACGGGGCATCCAGTGCGCTGGCTTCGATCAGCACCGGCGCCTGGCGTTGTTGCCCGAGCGGGCTGATGCCGCCGACCTTGTAGCCGGTGCGACGCTCGGCATCGGCCACCTCCATCATGCGCGCCGACTTGCCGTTGTAGGCACTGGCCAGTTTCTTCAACGACACCCGGCGATCGCACGGGATCACCACGCATACGGCCTGGTCGTCGACCCAGGCCATCAGTGTCTTCAGCACCGTGTGCGGCGCCAGCCCCAGGGCGGTTGCCGCCTGCACGCCCTTGGCGTCCGCATCGGCCTGGTACACGTAGGGGTGCAACACATAGGCCACGCCGGCGGCATCCAGGGCCCTGGTCGCGCGGGTGGCCTTGCTCATGGCGTCAGAGCGACTCGAAGCGGTTGGCGGCGACGTTCTTGCGCACCTTTTCCGGATTCCAGATGCGCCCGTTCATGGCGATGTACACGCCGGCCGGCAGCGACTGCACCGCGCCGACCGCGCAGCCGATATTGAACTCGGCATCCGAGCCGCGGAAGCGCGCCGGATTGAGCGCGCCGGTCATCACGATGGTCTTGTCGGCGATCGACTGCAGCACCTTGCCGGTTTCCACCATCGAATCGGTGCCGTGGGTGATCAGCACGTGGCGCGTCGGCTGGGCGGCGATGGTGGCGCGCACCAGTTCGCGGTCGGCATCGGTGATGTGCAGCGAATCCTTGCGGATGATCGGGATCACCGAGAAGCGGAAGGTCACGCCCAGTTCCTTGAGGATCTGGCCGATCTGCGGGTCGCCGATCTGGTAGTCCGATTTGTCGTCGAAGTAGATCTTGTCGATCGTGCCACCGGTGGTGACGATCAGGAGGTCTTCCATTGCTGCCAGTCCTTCAAACGGGCGCGGTGCAGGCCGCGCGAGGGCCGTCATGATACGACCCCGGCGCATGCGCTGCCCAAGCCGGGTCAACGCGGAGGGCGAGGGCGGCCGAAGCGCGCCGCCATCCCGGGGCCACCCACCAGTGCCACCACGAGCAGGGCCAGCAGCACTTCCAGCCACGCCAGTGCACGCGCCTGCGGCTGGCTCCAGGCGGCCATCACGCCGTGACTGAACCAGCCCAGCGCGAACACGCCGGCCCAGAAACGCGCGCGCGCGCTCCGCAGCGCCAGCGCAGCCATCAGCGCCGGCGGCAGTGCAAACACCATCAGCGCCGCGGCGCGGTGGCGGTCGTCGTGAAACCAGGTCACGAACAACACCGTCAGCGCGAGTAGCGCGGCGGTCAGCAACCCATGCGTGGCGCGCAGGCTCACGGGCTGGCCAGGCGCCGGGCGATGTCGGCCACCCGCCGGCCCAGCGCACGCGCCAGCAGGGCTTCGTCCTCGCTCGGTTGCGGGTCGCCGCCGGCGCCGGAGACATGGCTGGCGCCATAGGGCGTGCCGCCGCTGGTGGTTTGGCTGAGCGCCGGCTCGGTGAACGGGATGCCGACGATCAGGCAGCCGTGGTGCAGCAGCGGCAGGTGCATCGACAGCAAGGTGGATTCCTGGCCGCCGTGCATCGCGGCGGTGGAGGTGAACACGCCTGCCGGCTTGCCGGCCAGGGTGCCGCTGGCCCATTCGGCGCCCAGGCTATCGAGGAAATGCTTCATCGGCGCGGCCATGTTGCCGAAGCGGGTCGGGCTGCCCAGCAGCAGCCCGCTGCACTCGGCCAGATCGGCCTTGTCCACATACGGCGCGCCCTCGTCCGGCACCGGCGGGGCGCTGGCCTGGGTCACTGCCGCCACCGGCGGTACCGTGCGCAGCCGCGCGCTCATGCCGGGCACTTCGCCGATGCCGCGCGCGATCTGCCGCGCCAGCCGCGCCACCGAACCGCCACGGCTGTAATACAGCACCAGAATCTCCGCCATCGCGCATCCACCGCCTATGTAAGTTGCCGCAGTATCGGCCAAGCCACCACCTCGCTGCACCCTGCGGCTGCGGCAAGGCCGCGATGACGGCGCATCGGGTACCCTTGCGCGATGTCGCGCGTGAACAAACTCCACCAATGGAAGGAACGGCTGCGCGACCGCGCGCGGACCGTGAGCTTCGGGCGCTTCCTGTGGCGCCGCTTTCTCGATGACCGCCTGTTCCAGGCGGCCGCCTCGCTCGCCTACACCACGGTGTTCGCGCTGGTGCCGCTGGCGATCGTGGTGTTCGGCGTGTTGTCGGCGTTTCCGGCCTTCAACGAATGGAAGGACGCGCTGACCGACTTCATCTTCAACAACTTCGTGCCCGGCGCGGCGCGTTCGGTGCAGAACTACCTCAACCGTTCGCTGGAAGATCTGGGCAAGTTCACCGTGGCCGGCATGGTCGCGCTGGTGGCCTCGCTGCTGATCACCCTGCACAGCATCGAGCAGACCTTCAACAGCATCTGGCGGGTGGCCGCCGCACGGCCGAAGGTGACCCGCTTCCTGATCTACTGGACGGTGCTGACCCTGGGCACGATGCTGGCGGCGGCTTCGATGGCGATGGCCGCCTACGTGTTCGCATTGCCGCTGTTCCGTACCACCGAAGGCCAGTGGCTGGCCGAATTCGCCTGGCGGCTGGCGCCGATGGCGGTGGAGTTCGTCTGCATCGTGCTGATCTACCGCGTGGTGCCGCAGCATGCGGTGCGCCTGCGGCACGCGCTGCCGGGCGCATTGCTGGCGGTGATCCTGATGGAGATCGTCAAATGGGGCTTCGGCTTCTATCTGGGCAACTTCCAGACCTATCAGCGCATCTACGGCGCACTGTCGGCACTGCCGATCCTGCTGCTGTGGATCTATCTGAGCTGGGTGTCGGTGCTGCTGGGCGCTTCGCTGGCCTCGTCGATGTCCGCGTTTCGCTACCAGCCCGAAGCGATGCGGCTGCCGCCCGGCTTTGAGATCTATGGCCTGCTGCGCCTGCTTGGTCGTTTCCGCCAGGCACGCATCCATGGCAACGGGCTGGACGAAGACCGTATCCTGGCGCTGGAGCCGATGCTCACCGACACGCTGATGCAGGAGTTGCTGTGCGAACTCAAACGCATCCGCCTGCTGCGCCGCGACGAGCGCGGCCAATGGCTGCTGGCGCGCGACCTGGACGTGGTGCCGCTGGCCGAACTCTACGAAAACTGCCAGCTGCGCGTGCCGATCGAAGACCGCCCCCTGCCGTGCCGCGACGATGCCTACGGCCAGGCCGCGTCCGCTGCGCTGGAACAACTGCGTCAACCCTTGCGCAGCGTGCTGGCGCAACCGGTCGGCGACCTCTACACCCACCTTCCCGGAGACCCCTCATGACCGTGCGCCTCGTGCGCGGCGCCTGTGCGCTGCTGTTGCCGCTGTTGCTGCTGACCGCCTGCAAGCCCGCCAGCGAGGGCACGCCCGCTGCGGGCGGTGCAGCGCCTGCGCCCACCGCGCAGACGCCGCAAACCCCTGCCGCCCCCGCCGACCCGGCAGGCGCGACCGACTCCTCGGTGGTGCAGCAGACCGCCGAGATGCCCAAGCTGTCGCTGCCGACCGTGACCGGCGAGGCCTACGACCTGGCCGCGCATCGCGGCAAGTGGGTGGTGGTCAATTTCTGGGCCACCTGGTGCGCGCCGTGCCTGAAGGAGATGCCCGAGCTGTCGGCGCTGCACACCATGCGCGACACCATCGAAGTGGTGGGCCTGGCCTATGAAGACATCAGCAGCGCCGACATGCAGGCGTTCCTGAAGGACCATCCGGTGTCGTACCCGATCGCCGTCCTCGACCCCTACCAGCCGCCCCAGGACTTCGCCACGCCGCGCGGGTTGCCGATGACGTATCTGATCGGTCCGGACGGCAAGGTCGCCAAGCAGTTCCTCGGCCCGGTCACCGCGCGCGACATCGAAACGGCGGTCGGCATCACCGGCAAGGCCGGCTGATGCAGGCGGCGCGCTTCCTCGTCACCGGCGTGGTGCAGGGTGTGTGGTTCCGTGCGGCCACCCGCGAGCGCGCGGTTGCGCTGGGCCTGCGTGGACACGCGCGCAACCTGCCCGACGGCAGTGTGGAGGTGCTCGCTGCCGGGACCGACGCCGCCCTGGATGCGCTGGAGACCTGGTTATGGCAAGGCCCGCCGGCGGCCCGGGTCGCGGCGGTGACACGCATGCCCTGCGCGCAGCCGCCGACTGAAGAATGTGTAACTGGCTGAGTCGCTGCCGCCGGCGCAGGCCAACAGACTTGCGATGCGTCGCCGATAACATTGTCAGCGCGATCAGGCGCGCAGGGGAACTATATGGCCGCTCCATCTCAAGATCACACCGACGGGCACGAACCGCCTGCCCACCATCGCAACCGCCGCCTGGCGCAGCTTGCGCCATGGCTGTACCTGGGCGTCGTGGCGGGCAGCGGCTGGTTGT
The DNA here is from genome assembly GCF_903989455.1 of Xanthomonas euroxanthea. Classification (NCBI taxonomy): domain Bacteria; kingdom Pseudomonadati; phylum Pseudomonadota; class Gammaproteobacteria; order Lysobacterales; family Lysobacteraceae; genus Xanthomonas; species Xanthomonas euroxanthea. The sequence continues at coordinate 1,098,217 of NZ_LR861803.1, forward strand.
TGTTCCTGCAGCCGCAGACCCGTGTGCTGCAGCCTGGGCAGGCGGCCACCAGCTGGCTGCTGGCCTGGATCTTCGGCGGCATCGCGATCGGTGCGGTGCTGTGGAGCCTGAAACTTGCTCGTCGCGGCCTGGGCCCGTCCGCTGCTGGCTATCCGCTGTCGGCGCGTCTGCCCGATTCCTGGGCAGATGCCTATGCTGCCCTGTTGCGCCCGGCCACCGCCGCGCCGATGACCGCGTCCAAGCCCGATCCTGCCGGCACCCAGCGCGGCGCAGCCTGGCACCGTTTCGGCGGCGGCATGCTCAGCGTGGAAAATTTCGATCCCAATGACGCCACCCGTGCGCCCTGGGACAACCTCGATGCCCAGGCCTGCATCGCGCGTCTGGACGATGTCCGTCCGGCCTGGCAGAACGCCACCGCCAACCGCGCACTGCAACAGGAGCGTCGCTACTGGCTGGATGTGGTGCTGTCGCTGCTCGACCATGGCGTGATGCGGCCGCTGCAGGACGGCTACCTGCCCGACACCGCCACGCTGCGCACCGAACGTTTCCTGCTCGGCGCCGATGCCGGCCCGGTCGTCCTGGCCGAGGTGCCTGCATTGTTCGCCCGCCGCCTGGCGCTGGCGATCGAAAGCCTGCCGGCCCCGCAACGCGAAGCCGCCGGCGTCCAATGGCGTCTGCTGCAGCAATTGCACGGCCTGGTTGCCGAAAGCCGCATGCTGGACGAGCGCTCGCAGGTCATCCAGGTGCTGGCGTGGAATCCGGACGTGGACCTGGATCAGGTCGAAGTGGCCTACATCCTGGCCGCCGAGTACCGCCAGGGCATGCGCGACTGGTTGCGCCGCGCCGCGCTGGTGCGTCTGCCCGACAGCGCGCTGCGCCTGGACGAAGTGCTGCTATCGTCCTGCAGCCCGCTCGGTCCGCAGGCTGACGATGTGGATTACATCGAAGCGATGCGCCCGCTGCACCGCGGGTTCATGCAGCTGTTCAGTCAGCGCCTGAGCCAGCTGGTCTTGCAGGCCGAACAGGCCGAACGCCAGTCCGGCCTGTATCCCCTGCCACGCGCCACGGCCAGCGACGAAATCTCTCAGGACTGGCCGGCGTAATCGTCGATCGGTTCCAGTACTCCGTAACGTTCCTTGTGCGGCTTGCCATCCAGCGGTGGCAGCTGCAGCGTGTCATCGGGCACCGCGATGTCCGGGAGCCGATCCAGCAGGTTGCGGATCAGACTCAGTCGGCCCCGCTTCTGGTCGTTGAAATCCACCAACGTCCACGGCGCGTCCGGCGTATGCGTCACCTCGAGCATGCGCTCGCGCGCGGTGGTGTAGTCCTCGTACTTGCTGCGTGACTGCAGGTCCACCGGCGACAACTTCCAGCCCTTGAGCGGATCTTCCTGGCGTTCGGCAAAGCGCTGTTCCTGCTCGGCCTGGTCCACGCACAGCCAGTACTTGAACAGCAGGATGCCGTCGTCGACCAGCAGTTGTTCAAAACGCGGCGCCTGATCGAGGAACGCTTCGTACTGGGCGTCGGTGCAATAGCCCATCACCCGTTCCACGCCGGCGCGGTTGTACCAGCTGCGATCCATCAGCACCAACTCGCCCGCCGCGGGCAGGTGCGCCACATAGCGCTGGAAATACCATTGCGTGCTTTCGCGGTCGTTGGGTGTCGGCAATGCCACCACCCGGCACTGGCGCGGGTTCAGATGGCTGGCGATGGCCTGGATCACGCCGCCCTTGCCGGCGGTGTCGCGGCCTTCCACCAGCACCAGCGCGCGCTGGTTGGTGTGGCGCAGCCAGCGGGCCATGTTGACCAGTTCCAGCTGCAGCGGTGCCAACAGCTTCTTGTAGGCCTTGCGTTTCAGGTGCGACATGCGCGTTCCGACAGCGATGAAGCGCGCAGGCTATTCGCCCAGGCGTGGACGCAGTGTCGCCAGATTGCAGGGCTTGGTACGTGCATCCAGCTGCGCACGCACGATCTTTTCCCAGGCCGTACGGCAGGCCGAGGTGGAGCCGGGCAGGCAGAACACGAAGCTGTGGTTGGCCAGCCCCGCAAACGCGCGCGACTGCAGCGACGAGGTGCCGATTTCGTCGACGCTGACCGCGCGGAACAATTCGCCGAAACCGGGCATGGTCTTGTCCAGCAATGGCGTGATTGCCTCCGGCGTGCTGTCACGGCCGGTAAAGCCGGTGCCGCCGGTGATCAGGATGCCGTCGACCTGCGCGTCGGCGATCCACGCAGAGACGATCGCGCGCATGCGGTAACGGTCGTCCGGACACAGGGCGCGCTCGTGCAGCACGTGACCATCGTGAGTCAGGGCATCGACCAGATAGTCGCCGGAGCGATCATCGGCCAGCGTGCGGCTGTCGGACACCGTCAGCACGCACAGGTGCAAGGGAATGAAGTCGAGATTGGAAGGCATGCCGCAAGCCTAGCGAGCCGGGACGCGCGGGTACAGCGCTACGGCGTGAAGCCGCACGACGTTAGTTGCAGGCGGGTGGTCCCCAACGCGGGTGATACATGGCTGACAGCTCGCGCGAAGCCGATACGTCCGAGACAGGCGAGGGTGGATCCAGCGCCATCTTTCAGTTGCCGGCTTCGGTGAGGGCGGCAGCGCGGCCGGGGATCGGCTCCTCGGCTCGGCAGACATCCTGTCTGACTCGCCGCCGCGGCACATCCGTGTGCCGCTCTCCGCCAATCCCCGGCCACGCTGCCGCTCTGCACGTTGTTTCCATGACCTGAAAAGGTCTCGAAGAAATCAATGACGCTTTTAAGCACCTCTCCCGCAGGGGCGAGGAGGCACAGCTGGGCGCGCGTGCCTTGGAGCGCCCGCGCCGCAAGCGCGGGCCGGGGCACGGAGCGGGAGTTGGATTGGGGTACAGCAGAAGACAGCCATCTACCTTGGAAAGGCAAGCAGGCCGCTAGTTACCTGGCCAACCATGTTGGCGCGCGAGTGCTTGCATCAGGTCGGCGAACCCGTCGGCAAATCCATCCATATCGAACACGCCCGACTCGCGCCGACGCTCCGCCACCCGCGCACGCAACGCACTCAATGCCGCTGGATCACTCGCCAACGCCGCCGCCTTGGCCACAAACGCGGCGTCGTCGGCCACATTCATCTCATCCAGCCCCAGGTGATGATTCAGGCTGCCGGCCACGCGCGCGGCAAACGTCTCGCCGGGCGTCGTCAGCACCGGGCAACCCGCCCATAACGCATCCGAGGCGGTGGTGTGCGCGTTGTACGGATGCGTATCCAGGAACAGGTCGGCATGCCGGTAGCGCGCCAGATACTGCGCATGCGGCAGCTTCGGCATGAACACCAGGCGCTGCGCATCCACGCCTTGCGCCTGCGCCACCGCACGCAGGCGCGCGTCGGCCTCGCCCGGCCCGGACAACAGCCACAGCACGCTGCCCGGCACCGCACGCAACACCGCCAGCATGCGCGCCATGCTGCGTGGATTGAGCTTGTAGCTATTGTTGAAGCAGCACAGCACCACGCCATGCTCGGGCAAGCCGCACTGCGCCCGCGATGGTGGTTCGGCGACCACGCGCGAGGTATCCGACGGCTGGAACGCACCGTTCAGGCGCAGCACGCGCTCGCGATAGAACGGCTCCAGCGACGGCGGCAGCGCAAAGGCATCGCCCAGCACGTAGTCCATCCACGGCGCGCCCGATGTGCCCGGGTAGGCCAACCAGTTCAGCTGCACCGGCGCCGGCCGCAGCGCGAACACTTCCGGGCGCCCGCCGCCACCCCAGCCGCGCAGGTCGAACAGCAGATCGATGCCCTGGTCGCGGATGTGCTGCGCGGTGGCCAGGTGCCCGAGCGTGGTGACATCGTGCAGCGTGGTGGCGTGCGCCAGGCGCGTGCGGATCGCGCTGCGGTCGTCGTGGCTGGTGGCGAACAAATGCAGTTGCAGCGCCGGCTGCCGGCGCTTCAGCGCTTCGAACAACGCCACCGTCAGCAAGCCGGTGGGATGCGCGCCAAACCCGTTGGAAACGAAGCCGAGCCGCAACGCGCCCTGGCTGCGCACGGCAGTCGGCGCCAGCGGGCGCAGCATCGCGGCGACGGCCTGCGCGCGTGTCCGTGCACACGCCAGCTGTTCGGCTGCGCTGGCGTCCTCGCTCAGGAAGGCGAACGGTTCCACCGCCGCAGCGCCCCGCGCCACGGCATTGCGCACCTGCGCAGCAAGTGCGTCCAGCGCGCGCCAATCGCACAGGCGGCGCCGCCAGTTGAGCAGTTGCGCAGTGATATACGGCTCGTCGGGCAGCAACTGATGCGCACGCGTATACGCGGCCGCCGCAGCTTCGGCCTGGCCCGCATCTTCCAATGCATGCCCAAGCCATAACGCGATGCCCGGATGCTGGGGCACCAGGTCCGATGCCTGCTGCAGCAACGCTGCCGCCTCGGCATGCCGTTGCTGGGTCCAGCGCACCCGGCCAAGCCGGGCCACGGCTTCCGGGTGGCCCGGCTGCAGCGCGAGCGCGCGTTGCACCGCGGCCTCGCCCGCAACGATCGCGCCCATGCCGAGTTCTGCATCGGCCAGCATCAGCCAGGCGATGAAATCGCCCGGCTGGCGCCGCACCGCCTCGCGCAGCTGCAGCAGCTCGCGCGGGACCTGCGCACTCACGGGCCGTCGCTCAACCGTGCCAGTTCGTCGGCCTGATGCTCGTGGAGCAGGCGTGCGATCAGTGCATCCAGGTCGCCTTCGATGATGTTGGGCAGGTCGTACAGCGTCAGGCCTTCCACGCGGTGGTCGGTGATGCGCCCCTGCGGGAAGCTGTAGGTGCGGATGCGCTGGCTGCGGTCACCACTGCCGACCTGCAACTTGCGCGTCTGCGCTTCGGCGGCGGCCGCCTTGCTGCGTTCGGCTTCCACCAATTGCGCCTTCAGCCGCTTCATCGCCTTGTCGCGGTTGGCGTGCTGGCTGCGTTCGGTCTGGCATTCCACCACCACCCCGCTGGGCACGTGGGTGATGCGGATCGCCGACTCGGTCTTGTTGACGTGCTGGCCGCCGGCCCCGGAGGAGCGGAAGGTGTCCACTTTCAGGTCGGCCGGGTTGATCACGATCTCTTCCACGTCGTCGGCTTCGGGAATGATCGCCACCGTGGCCGCCGAGGTGTGGATGCGGCCCTGTGATTCGGTCGCCGGCACGCGCTGCACACGGTGGGTGCCGGATTCGAACTTCAACCGCGAATACGCGCCGCGTCCGACCACCCGTGCCACCACCTCCTTGTAGCCGCCGTGCTCGCCGGGGCTGTCGGACTCGATCTCCACCTTCCAGCCCTGGCGCTCGGCATAGCGCGCATACATGCGAAACAGGTCGCCAGCAAAGATCGCCGCCTCGTCGCCACCGGTGCCGGCGCGCACTTCCAGGAACAGGTTGCCGTCGTCGCGCGGGTCGCGCGGCACCAGCAGCAACGCCAGTTGCGCATCCAGTTCTTCCAGGCGCGCCTGGGCGGCGGCGATCTCCTCCTCGGCCAGTTCGCGCATTTCCGGATCGTTGCGCATCGCTTCGGCCGCGCTCAGGTCGGCCTTGGCACGCGCCTCGTCTTCCAGGGCCACGGCCACCGGCTCCAGCTGCGACAGTTCGCGCGACAGCGTGCGGAACCTGTCGTTGTTGCTGACCACATCGGGGTCGGAGAGCAGGTGCTGCAGTTCTTCGCGGCGCTCGGCCAGCGCTTCGAGCTTACGGCGCAGGGTCGGCGTCATCGGTCCTCGCGATCGGGGTAGTGACAGGGGGATGTTGGTAACCGGGCTTTTCCGGGAACAGCCGGTCGGCCGCGCTGGTCAATTCCAGGTCGTTGTTGAGCGCAGCATCGCGCAGCGCGGCGGTGGGCGGATGCAGCAGCCGATTGGTCAGCGCGTGCGCCAGCTGTTCCAGCACCTCGTCGGCCGGCTTGCCGTTGTGCAATTGCTGGCGCGCCTTGGCCAGCAGCTCGTCACGGGTGCTGTCGCCGAACGCGCGCAAGCGCTTGAGCGGCGCCTGGCGCGCATTGGCCTGCACCGTTTCGACATAGCGTGCCACCTGCAGGTCGATGATGGCCTCGGCCTGGTCGGCGGCTTCCCGGCGGCCACGGCGGTTGTCTTCCACCGCGCGTTCCAGGTCGTCCACGGTGTACAGGTAGGCATCGCCCAGCTCGGCCACCGAGGCTTCGATATCGCGCGGCACCGCCAGGTCGAACAGCAGCATCGGCTTGCGTTTGCGCGCGCGCAGCGCCTGGTCCACCTGCGCGCGCGTGACGATCGGCTCGCGCGCGGCGGTGGCCGAGAACACCACGTCGGCCTCGGCCAGGTGGCGGTCCAGATCGGTCAGCGGCAGTGCGTAGCCGCCGTGCTGGCTGGCCAGCGCCTGCGCATGGGCGAGCGTGCGATTGGCGATCAACAGGCGGCGCACCCGGCCTTCGCTCAGATGCTTGGCGGCCAGCTCGATGGTTTCGCCTGCGCCGATCAACAGCACGGTGGATTCGTTGAGCCGTGCGAAGGATTCCTGTGCCAGCCGCACCGCGGTGGAGGCCACCGACACCGGGTTGGCGCCAACGCGGGTATCGGTGCGTGCCCGCTTGGCCACCGAGAAGGTCTGCTGGAACAAGCGGTCCAGTCCGCTTCCCAGCGCGCCGTGCGCACGCGCCACTGCCCAGGCATCCTTCACCTGGCCCAGGATCTGCGGCTCGCCCAGCACCATCGAGTCCAGCCCGGTGGCGACGCGGAACAGGTGGCGTACCGCCTGCTCCTCCTGATGCTGATACAGATAGCCGCTCAAGCCAGGGGCGTGGGTTTCCAGCCAGCTCACCAGGCTGTGCGGGTCGTCGGCCATCGCATACAGCTCGGTACGGTTGCAGGTGGACAGCAACGCGGCCTCGCGCACCTGCGGCAACGCGCGCAGGGATTCGAGCGCGCGCGGCAACGCGTCACCTGCGAACGCCGCGCGTTCGCGCAGGTCCACAGGTGCGGTCTGGTGATTCAGTCCGAGCACCCACAACGTCATTGTTCAGTTGCTTGCGATAAGCTGGCGGCCATTCAGGGCCCCATTTTACGGCCCGGTTGCCCCCGATGCCTGTACCGATTCGCATCCTGTGTGTTCTTCTGCTGGTCGCAGTCTCCACCAGTGCCACCGCAGTACCCAAGAAAGCACCGCCCGCGCCGCCGCCCAAGGGTGCCGGCACCACCTCGCTGGAGCCGGTGCTCGCCGGCGAATTCGCCTTGCAGGCCGGGCAGTTGGACGAGGCCGCCCGCGCCTATCTGGACGCTGCCAAGGCCGAGGCCGGCGACGCCGGGCTGGCCGAGCGCGCCGCCCGCATCGCCATGTTGGCCAACGACGACCCGCGTGCGATCGAGGCCCTGGCGTTGTGGCGCGCCCGCGCACCGTCGTCGATGTCCATGCGCAGTACCGAAGCCTCGCTGGCCTTGCGCCGCAACGACTTGCGGACCGCCCGCCGTGATCTGCTCGGCCTGCTCAAGGAATCCGACCCGCGCGGCTGGCGCTTCGCCCTGATCGCCCTGGCCAATGGCGGACGCGAGCCGGAAGCCTCGGCCGACGTGCTCGAGGACCTGGTCAAGGCCGGCGCCATTCCCAACCAGATCGAAGCCTGGCAGGAGTTCGGCCGGCTCGCCCTGCGCATGGAGCGCCCGGCGCTGGCCAAGCGCATCGTCGACGAAGTGGTGCGCCGTTTCCCCGAGGAGCCGCGCGTGGCCTTGTTGCACGCCACCCAGCTGCAGCAGGAGGGCAAGAACGACGAGGCGCTGGCGCTGCTGAAGACTGTCGAGCCGCAGGCGGTCAAGGATTCCGAGCTGCGTGGCGCGCTGGCCTTTGCCTACGATGCCATGGGGCAGACCGAAGCCGCCGCGCGGGTGCTGTCGACCGGGCCGCAGGACACCCAGACCTACGGGCTGCGCGCCTCCATGCTGGCCAAGGAAAAGGATCGCACTGCGCTGGAGGCGCTGTACGGCGAGCTCAAGAGCACTGCCGCCAAGCCAGACCCGGACCGCCGCCTGCTGCTCGGCAAGATCGCCGAATTCCTCAAGCGCTACGACGAGGCGGTGGAGTGGTATCGCGGCGTACCCGGCGGCCCGCAGCTGAGCGAAGCGCGTCTGCGCGCCGCCAGTGCGCTGTACGAGTTGGGCCGCAAGCCCGAGGCGCTGGCCGAGGTCCGCGCCTTGCAGAGCGATGCCACTGCCGACGACGACGCACGTCGCGACGCCTATGTGCTCGAGGCCGAGCTGCACCAGCGCGCCGGCGACGCACCGGGCGAACTGGATGCCTTCGAGCGCGGCCTGGCCGCCTATCCGGACGACGGAGCCTTGCTGTATGCCCGCGGCCTGGCCTGGGAGCGCCGCGACGATGTCGCACGTGCCGAGGCCGACCTGCGCAAGATCCTGGTCGCCGAGCCGGAAAACGTGGCGGCGCTGAATGCGTTGGGCTACACCCTGGCCGACCGCACCACCCGCTACAAGGAAGCGCTGGCGTTGATCGACCGCGCCCGCACCGCCGACCCGGACAACCCGGCCATCGTCGACAGCTACGGCTGGGTGCTGTACCGCATGGGCCGCGCCAAGGAGGCCCTGGTGCAGCTGCGCCGTGCCTGGGCACTGGTCAAGGACCCGGAAATCGCCGCGCATGTGGGCGAGGTGCTGTGGGTCAGCGGCAAGCAGGACGAAGCGCGGCGCTACTTCGATGAAGCGCGGCGTCTGGACCCGGACAACCGCGCGCTGCAACGCGCCGTGGAAAAGTTCGGCCTATGAGCACGGCGATCCGAACACTGGCCCTGAGCGGGCTGGTGCTGGTCGGGCTGTCGGCCTGCGTCAGCGTGCCGCGCGGGCAGGGCAATGGCGCGGCCGTGGTGGAGCAGGTGTCCGAGCGCGCGCGCCAGGCCGAAGCTGCGCGCCAGGCCTGGCTGCAGGCGCATCCGGCCTGGTCGTTCCAGGGCCGGGTGGCGATCAGCAAGGGCAGTCAGGGCGGGAGCGGCCGTATCGACTGGCAGCAGGACGGTGCGCAATACCGCGTGCAGCTCAGCGCGCCGGTGACCCGGCAGAGCTGGGTGCTCACCGGCGACACCACCACTGGCGCCGGACGCCTGGAAGGACTGGAGGGTGGCCCGCGCAGCGGCCCCGATGCCGAGCAGGTACTGCTGGAAGCAACCGGCTGGACCATCCCGGTCAACCAGATGCCGGACTGGGTCCGTGCGCTGCGCATCGCCGACGCGGGCGCCGAACGCGTGGACCTGGATGCAGCCGGTCGGCCGCGGACCGTACAGCAGGATGGCTGGACGATCGATTTTCTCGCCTGGGCGCCGGCTGGCGAAGGCCAACCCGAGCTGCCGCAGCGCATCGAAGCCCGCAATGGCGAGGCCAAGGTGCGCCTGCTGGTCGACCACTGGGCGGTGTCGCCCTGATGCCTGCGGCGCAAGCGGGCTGGTCGGCGTGGCCTGCGCCGGCCAAGCTCAACCTGTTCCTGCGGATCGTCGGGCGCCGCGCCGATGGTTACCACCTGCTGCAGACCGTGTTCCGGCTGCTGGACTGGGGGGACACCATTCATCTTCGCCTGCGCGATGACGGGCTGATCCGGCGTATCGGCGACAGCCTGCCCGGCGTGGCGGAAGACGACGACCTGGTGATCCGTGCCGCGCGCCTGCTGCAGTCCAGCGCGGGCACGCAGGCCGGCGCCGACATCCGGGTCGACAAATGCATCCCCGCCGGCGGTGGTTTCGGGGGGGGCTCGTCGGATGCCGCCACCGTACTGGTCGCGCTGAACGCCTTGTGGGGCCTGGGTTTGCCGGTCGATACGCTGGCCGGGCTGGGATTGCGGCTGGGTGCCGACGTGCCAGTGTTCGTGCGCGGGCACAATGCCTGGGCCGAGGGTGTCGGCGAGCAACTGACGCCAATCAGCCTCCCGGCAGCGTCCTATGTGCTGGTCGATCCGGGAATCCACGTGCCCACCCCGGCCTTATTTCAGTCACGGGAATTGACGCGGGATGCTGCGCCCGTGAAAATAGCGGACTTCGCTTCGGGTTCTCTGCTCGACAATGCGTTCGAGCCGGTCCTGCGGCGCCGTGAACCCGCCATCGAGGCAGTGTTCCAGGCGCTGTCCAGGATCGGGACGCCGCGTTTGACCGGGTCAGGGGGCGGGTGTTTCGTCGAATTCGCCACGCGCGCTGCTGCAGAGCAGGCCATGGCGCAGTTGCCGGGCAGCCTGAGGGCGTGGGTCGTGGAAGGTGCAGCGCACTCGCCACTGCTCGACGCACTGGACGCGAGACAGGTTTGATGCAGGGGCGTCGCCAAGAGGCCCAAGGCACCAGGTTTTGATCCTGGCATTCGTAGGTTCGAATCCTACCGCCCCTGCCAATATGCAGATCCCTCTGCAACAGTCGTATATGCAGATCCTTCTGCAACAGCCCGCACCTCCATGTGCGGGGATTCAAGGAAAGCCCGGCATTTGGTCGGTTTGTCCAGCTCAACCATCGCCCGCACGCTCTTTGCCGCCGCCCGAGAGACCTCATGCAAGACCAACGTAATCTGCTGGTGTTCTCCGGCAATGCCAACAAGCCGCTTGCCCTGAGCATCTGCAAGGAGCTCGGTGTTCGCATGGGCAAGGCGCTGGTCACGCGCTTTTCCGATGGCGAGGTGCAGGTCGAAATCGAAGAGAGCGTGCGCCGGCAGGAAGTGTTCGTGATCCAGCCGACCTGCGCGCCGAGTGCGGAAAACCTGATGGAGCTGCTGGTGCTGATCGACGCGCTCAAGCGCGCCAGCGCCGCCTCGGTGACTGCGGTCATCCCGTACTTCGGCTACTCGCGTCAGGACCGCCGCATGCGTTCCTCGCGCGTGCCGATCACCGCCAAGGTTGCCGCCAAGATGATCTGCGCGATGGAGGCCGACCGCGTGCTGACGGTCGATCTGCACGCCGACCAGATCCAGGGCTTCTTCGACGTGCCGGTGGACAACGTCTACGCCTCGCCGCTGCTGCTGGCCGACATCTGGCGCGCCTATGGCACCGACAACCTGATCGTGGTGTCGCCTGACGTGGGTGGCGTGGTGCGTGCGCGCGCCGTCGCCAAGCGCCTGGACGATGCGGATCTGGCCATCATCGACAAGCGTCGTCCGCGCGCCAATGTGGCCACGGTGATGAACATCATCGGCGACGTGCAGGGCAAGACCTGCGTGCTGGTCGACGACCTGGTCGATACCGCCGGTACCCTGTGCGCAGCCGCCGCAGCGCTGAAGCAGCGCGGCGCGCTCAAGGTCGTGGCCTACATCACCCACCCGGTGCTGTCCGGCCCGGCGGTGGACAACATCAACAATTCGCAGCTCGACGAGCTGGTGGTCACCGACACGATCCCGCTGACCGAAGCTGCGCGCACCTGCGCCAAGATTCGTCAGCTGAGCGTGGCCGAACTGCTGGCCGAGACCATTCGCCGCATCGCCTTCGGCGAATCGGTGAGTTCGCTCTACGTCGACTGAACCCCATTCGGTGCCCGCAGTGTGCGGGTGCCGGTACCACGTCTCTCCTGGTCGCGGGTGAGACGCTTTATCGCCGCGAGGCGGTATTCCAATCTAGGTAGTGAAACAACATGGCAAAGACTCACGAAATCAAGGTCGAGCGCCGCGCAGACGAGGGGAAGGGTGCGAGCCGCCGCCTGCGTCACGCTGGCGTCATTCCGGCCATCGTCTACGGTGGCGAACTCGAGCCGGTCAGTATCCAGCTCAACCACGAGCAGATCTGGCTTGCCCAGCAGAACGAGTGGTTCTACTCGTCGATCCTGGACCTGAACCTCAATGGCGACGTGCAGCAGGTGCTGCTGCGTGACATGCAGCGCCATCCGTTCAAGCAGCTGATCATGCACATCGACTTCCAGCGCGTCAGCGCCAACGAGAAGCTCAGTGCCGCTGTGCCGCTGCACTTCGTCAACGAGGCAACCTCGCCGGCCGGCAAGTCCAGCGAAGTGGTCGTCACCCACGAGCTCAACGAAGTCCAGGTGGTCTGCCTGCCGAAGGACCTGCCGGAGTTCATCGAGGTCGACCTCGGTGCCCTGGAAGTGGGCAACGTGATCCACTTGTCCGAGATCAAGCTGCCGGCCGGCGTAGAAATTCCGGAGCTGAAGCTGGGCAAGGAGCACGACGTGGCGGTGGTTGCTGCCAAGCACGTGCGGGTCGAGGAAGAAGACGCTGCTGGTGAAGAAGGCAGCGACGGCGCCGAGACCAAGTAAGCCGTTGGCCGATCCTTCGCACTGCGTGGGATCGGCCGCGGTCGCTGGCATGTCTGCACTCCGCCTGATTGTCGGACTCGGGAATCCCGGTCCGGAACACGCGCAAACCCGGCACAACGCCGGGTTTCGTTTCGTCGATGCCCTTGTCCAGCGCCATGGCGCGCGTTGGGGGCTGGATGCCAAGTTGTTCGGCGAGACCGCCAAGGTCGAGATCGCCGGCCAGCCGGTCTGGCTACTCAAGCCGGCCACCTTCATGAATCTCAGCGGCAAATCGATCACCGCCGCGTTGCGGTTCTGGAAGATCGAGCCGGAGCAGTTGCTCGTTGCGCATGACGAACTGGATCTGGCGCCAGGCGTCGCACGGCTCAAGTTCGATGGCGGCCACGGTGGCCAGAACGGCCTGCGCGATACCATCCGCCTGCTGGGGCACGGCAAATTCCACCGCTTGCGGGTTGGCATCGGCCATCCCGGCCACAAGGACCGCGTGGTGCCCTGGGTGCTGGGACGGGCAGGGCGCGACGACGACGCGGCAATCGGGACTGCAGTGGACGCCGCCATCGACGTGCTGCCGCTGGCAATGCAAGGTAATTTCAACGAGGCGATGAAGCGCCTGCATACGGAAAAATAGAGAATGGGGAATCGGGAATGGGAGGAGCGCTGCTCTTGCCATTCTCGATTCCCGATTCTCCATTCACTGGAAAACCCATGGGTATCAAATGCGGCATCGTCGGCCTGCCCAACGTCGGCAAGTCGACCCTGTTCAATGCGCTGACCAAGGCGGGCATCGCTGCGGCCAATTTCCCGTTCTGCACCATCGAGCCGAATGTCGGCATCGTGCCGGTGCCGGACCCGCGCCTCAATCAGCTGGCTGAGATCGTCAAGCCGCAGAAGTTGATTCCGACCGCGGTCGAGTTCGTCGACATCGCCGGCCTGGTGGCGGGCGCGGCAAGCGGCGAAGGGCTGGGCAACAAGTTCCTCGCGCACATTCGCGAGGTCGATGCCATCACCCACGTGGTGCGGTGCTTCGAAAACGACGACGTCATCCACGTCAACAACAAGGTCGACCCGATCGCCGATATTGAAACCATCGATACCGAGCTGGCGCTGGCCGACCTGGACAGCGTGGAAAAGGCACTCAACCGTGCCGAGCGCAGCGCCAAGGGCGGCGACAAGGACGCAGCGGCGCGCAAGCCGGTGCTGGCCAAGTTGCAGGCCGCGCTGGCCGACGGCAAGGCCGGGCGTGCAGCCGGTCTGGACGAGGATGAAAAGGCGCTGGTGCGCGACCTGTTCCTGCTGACGCTCAAGCCGGTGATGTACATCGCCAACGTGCTTGAGGACGGCTTCGAGAACAATCCGCACCTGGAGGCAGTGCGCAAGCATGCGTTGACCGAGGGTGCGGAAGTGGTGCCGGTCTCGGCAGCGATCGAAGAAGAGCTGTCGCAGCTCGACGACGAGGACCGCGACACCTTCCTGGCCGATCTGGGGTTGGACGAGCCGGGCCTGAATCGCGTCATCCGCGCCGCCTACAAGCTGCTCGGCCTGCAGACCTACTTCACGGCCGGCGTCAAGGAAGTGCGCGCGTGGACGGTCAAGGCTGGCTCGACCGCGCCGCAGGCCGCGGCGGTGATCCATACCGATTTCGAGAAGGGCTTCATTCGCGCCGAGACGATCGGCTTTGACGACTTCATCAAGCACCGCGGCGAAGCCGGTGCGCGCGATGCCGGGCGTCTGCGCCTGGAAGGCAAGGAATATCGCGTGCAGGAAGGCGACGTATTGCACTTCCGTTTCAACGTCTGATCCCGTGCGCGCGGCGCTGGTCCTCGCGCGCTTTCGGGAGTGGCGAAGAGTTCAAAATTTTTGTTGACACCGGGTGCGTCCCACAACAAAATAACGGGCTGCTTCACCCCGAACCGAATTCGCTTCATTGCGCACCGGTCCGGTAGTAAAAGCTGGAGGGATACCCAAGCGGCCAACGGGGGCAGACTGTAAATCTGCTGGCTTACGCCTTCGGTGGTTCGAATCCACCTCCCTCCACCAGTTTCACGTTGTGGCATGCAGTTCCCGGCGCGGGAGTAGTTCAACGGTAGAACCTCAGCCTTCCAAGCTGATGGTGCGGGTTCGATTCCCGTCTCCCGCTCCATTGAACGCAAATGCATGGCATAATGCAAAACTCGCTCACGTAGCTCAGTCGGTAGAGCACCTCCTTGGTAAGGAGGAGGTCGAAGGTTCGATTCCTTTCGTGAGCACCATTACTCAATCGTCTTCAACTCCAAACGATTACCGAGACACGCACCCATGGCAAAAGCTAAATTTGAGCGCACCAAGCCGCACGTGAACGTCGGCACCATCGGTCACGTCGACCATGGCAAGACCACGTTGACAGCCGCGCTGACCAAGATCGGTGCTGAGCGTTTCGGTGGCGAGTTCAAGGCGTATGACGCGATCGACGCGGCGCCGGAAGAGAAGGCGCGCGGCATCACGATTTCGACCGCACACGTCGAATACGAATCCCCGACCCGTCACTACGCGCACGTCGATTGCCCCGGCCACGCCGACTACGTCAAGAACATGATCACCGGTGCGGCGCAGATGGACGGCGCGATCCTGGTGTGTTCGGCCGCCGACGGCCCGATGCCGCAGACCCGCGAGCACATCCTGCTCTCGCGTCAGGTCGGTGTGCCGCACATCGTCGTGTTCCTGAACAAGGCCGACATGGTCGACGACGCCGAGCTGCTCGAGCTGGTCGAGATGGAAGTGCGCGAGCTGCTCAGCAAGTACGACTTCCCGGGCGATGACACGCCGATCATCCACGGTTCGGCGCGTCTGGCGCTGGACGGCGACCAGAGCGACATCGGCGTGCCGGCGATCCTGAAGCTGGTCGAGGCGCTGGATTCGTTCATTCCGGAGCCGACCCGCGACGTCGACCGCCCGTTCCTGATGCCGGTCGAAGACGTGTTCTCGATCTCCGGCCGCGGCACCGTGGTGACCGGTCGTATCGAGCGCGGCATCATCAAGGTTGGCGACGAAATCGAAATCGTCGGTATCCGCGACACCCAGAAGACCACCGTCACCGGCGTGGAAATGTTCCGCAAGCTGCTGGACCAGGGTCAGGCAGGCGACAACGCCGGTCTGCTGCTGCGCGGCACCAAGCGTGACGACGTCGAGCGCGGCCAGGTGCTGTGCAAGCCGGGTTCGATCAAGCCGCATACCGAGTTCGAAGCCGAAGTCTATGTGCTGTCGAAGGACGAGGGTGGCCGTCATACCCCGTTCTTCAAGGGCTACCGTCCGCAGTTCTACTTCCGCACCACCGACATCACTGGCGCCTGCCAGCTGCCGGAAGGCGTGGAGATGGTGATGCCGGGCGATAACGTGAAGATGGTCGTGACCCTGATCAATCCGGTCGCGATGGACGAAGGTCTGCGCTTCGCCATCCGTGAAGGCGGTCGTACCGTCGGCGCCGGCGTGGTTGCCAAGATCGTCAAGTAAGTGCCTGCGTCCAGTCGCCTTGCGGCGGCTGGATTCAAACGAATGGCGGGCCGGCTAAACCGCGGTCCGCCTTCGTTGTCTTAGGGTTTGCGGTAAACGAGTACATACGCCAGTAGCTCAATTGGCAGAGCAGCGGTCTCCAAAACCGCAGGTTGGGGGTTCGAGTCCCTCCTGGCGTGCCACTCCTCTTTCCGGCCCAGCGATTCGGGTCAGATCGGTAACTAGAGCCGGATGAATAGCAAAATCGAGCCTTCCAAAAGCGCGTCTGCTGCCAGCGCCGATATCGTGAAATACGTCATCTCCGCGCTCCTGGTGATCGCGGGGTTGTTTGTGTGGTTCTGGTTTTCTGCACCCGAGCGTGCCACGCAGTTTGGAGCCTGGACGCCGCAGTTGCGCGCGCTGGCTGTGATCGTGGGGTTGGTGGCCGGTGCGTTTGTGTTTCTGGGGACCGGCAAAGGTCGGGAAGCCCGTGAATTCATGTCCGAATCCAGGTTCGAGTTGCGCAAGGTGGTCTGGCCGACGCGCCAGGAAGCCATTCGCACGACCTGGGTCGTGATTGTTGTTGTGATCATTCTGAGTTTGCTGTTGGGCGGCTTCGACTTTGTCATCCAGAAGCTCACGCAGTGGTTCCTGGCTCGTTGAGGAGAATCAAGCAGTGAAGCGTTGGTATGTCGTTCACGCCTATTCAGGCTTCGAAAAATCCGTTGCGCAGGCATTGCGCGACCGTATCGCGCGCACCGAAATGGAAGATCGCTTCGGCGACGTCCTGGTGCCGACCGAAGAAGTCATCGAAATGCGCGCCGGCCAGAAGCGCCGGTCCGAGCGCAAGTTCTTCCCCGGCTACGTGCTGGTGCAGATCGAGACCCACGAAGAAGCCGGTATTCCGCGCATCGACAATGAAAGCTGGCACCTGGTGAAGGAAACTTCCAAGGTGATGGGCTTCATCGGCGGCACCGCCGACCGTCCGTTGCCGATCCGCGACGAAGAGGCGGATGCGATCCTGCAGCGTGTGCAGGATGGCGTCGAGAAGCCGCGTCCGAAGGTGCTGTTCGAGCCGGGCCAGATGGTGCGCGTCACCGACGGTCCGTTCAACGACTTCAACGGCGTCGTGGAAGAAGTCAATTACGAGAAGAGCCGGTTGCGGGTTGCCGTGCTCATCTTCGGCCGCTCCACGCCGGTCGAGCTCGAGTTCGGTCAGGTCGAGAAGGGCTGAGGTCGGTTGGGCGCTGTCTAGGCGCCCGCCTCGAATGCTGCTATAGTGCGCGGCTCGCTCACCTGGCGAACCGCCGGGAATCAATGGCTGCCGCATGGCAGCCATCTGCGTGTGGTCAGAAACGTGAAGCCGGGACACGTGATTTCCCGGTCCGATGGGGAGCCTGCAGTCAAGGCGCTAGCACCCGGAGAGTATCGAAATGGCAAAGAAGATAACTGCTTACATCAAGTTGCAGGTCAAGGCCGGTCAGGCCAATCCTGCGCCGCCGGTCGGCCCTGCACTGGGTCAGCGCGGTCTGAACATCATGGAGTTCTGCAAGGCGTTCAATGCAGCGACCTCCAAGCTGGAGCCGGGTCTGCCGACGCCGGTGGTGATCACCGCGTATTCCGACCGTACCTTCACCTTCATCACCAAGAGCACCCCGGCCAGCGTGCTGCTCAAGAAGGCCGCAGGCGTGACCTCCGGTTCCAAGCGCCCCAACACCGACAAGGTGGGCAAGGTGACGCGCAAGCAGCTGGAAGAGATCGCCAAGGTCAAGGAAGCCGATTTGACGGCGGCCGAGCTGGAAGCGGCAGTGCGCACGATTGCGGGTTCTGCCCGCAGCATGGGTTTGACGGTGGAGGGCTAAGACATGGCACAGAGCAAGCGCGTTAAGGCCATTGCGGCCGCTGTCGTTCCGGGCAAGACCTATGCCTTCGAAGACGCAATCAAGATCCTGAAGACCGTTGCCAAGGCCAAGTTCGTCGAGTCGATCGACGTTGCCGTGCGCCTGGGCGTGGACGCCAAGAAGTCCGACCAGCAGGTGCGCGGTTCGACCGTGCTGCCGGCCGGTACCGGCAAGAGCGTGCGCGTTGCGGTGTTCGCACCGGCCGGCGCCAAGGCTGACGAAGCCCTGGCCGCTGGTGCCGAGGCGGTGGGCATGGACGACCTGGCCGAGAAGATGCAGGCCGGCGACCTGAGCTACGACGTGGTCATCGCGACCCCGGACGCGATGCGCGTCGTCGGTAAGCTCGGCACCCTGCTGGGCCCGCGTGGCCTGATGCCGAACCCGAAGGTCGGCACCGTGTCGGCCAACCCGGGCGAAGCGGTCAAGAATGCCAAGTCGGGTCAGGTGCGTTACCGCACCGACAAGGCCGGCATCATCCACTGCACCATCGGCAAGGCCAGCTTCGATGACGAAGCGCTGAAGTCGAACCTGCAGGCACTGCTGGTCGATCTGATCAAGGCCAAGCCGGCCACCTCCAAGGGGACCTACCTGCAGAAGGTGTCGGTCAGCTCGACGATGGGTCCTGGCGTGACGGTCGACCAGTCGAGCCTTGCACTGAAGTGAGTTGAGGGGTCGGGCCTGTCATGGGCCTGAGCCGTCGATGGAGTACAGCATTGTTTTTCCGGCCCGGGTCACCGTGTGCTGGGAGTCCGTTCCCTCCTTTGGGGTAACGGACATTTTGAAGGCGATCGCCGGCTTGTCCGGCGGTAGCCGTCAAAGACCGCAGGCGCGGTCAGCGCAGATCGACGACGGGCACGGATGCTCGCACTGGCAAGGAGTCGCCGTCGATGCAGCGGGATCGCTTAATCAGGTTCGCAAGAGCCGGCCGGCGTAGATGGTGTCGCCCTTCTGGAGCTTTCTGGTTTACGCGCGTCTGGGACATCCCGGATCGAGCCCACTCCAGGTCTAGAACGGCCACCAAAGGAACATCGGTCGATGTTCCCGGCTTCCAGGAAGGAGGCTGCCCTGGACCGCAACCGGCAGGAGCCGCGAGCGGAGTAGTTTGAAGCGGGGATTAGGGATTCGGCATTGGGGATTTGCAGGAGCGGCTTCATGGCTTTCGACGAATCACCAATCGCCAATCACCCATCCCGGCTTTAACGGAGGAGTGCAATGGCTCTCAATCTGTCTCAGAAGCAAGAAGTAGTCGCCGAGCTGGCAGACATCGCCGCCAAGGCTCACTCCTTGATCGCCGCCGAATACGCTGGCATCACGGTCTCCCAGATGACCGCGATGCGCAAGCAGGCCCGCGAAACCGGTGTGTTCTTGAAAGTTGTCAAGAACACCCTGGCTGCGCGCGCCGTTGAAGGTACCGAGTTCGCTGTCGTCGCTGACAAGCTGGTCGGTCCTTTGCTGTATGCGTTTTCGATGGAGGAGCCCGGCGCTGCCGGTCGCCTGATCAAGGAATTCGCCAAGGGCAACGACAAGTTGCAGGCCAAGGTCGTGTCCATCGGCGGGGAACTGTTCCCGGCGGGCCACGTCGACGTGTTGGCTTCGCTGCCGACCCGCGACCAGGCCCTGGCCATGCTGGCCCGCGTGCTGTCCGAACCGGCTGCCATGTTTGCCCGTGCCGTCAAGGCCGTGGGCGACAAGCAGGGTGGTGGCGACGAAGCCGCCGCGCCGGTCGCCGAGACTGCCGAAGCTTGATGTCCTAGCATTCGCTAGAACCCCAATCCAGAAAATCATTTAAAGGTAATCACAATGTCCCTTACCAACGAACAGATCGTCGACGCCATCGCCGAGAAGTCCCTGATGGAAGTGATGGAGCTGGTCAAGGCCATCGAAGAGAAGTTCGGCGTCTCCGCCGCCGCTCCGGTCGCTGCTGCTGCAGCTGGCCCGGCCGCCGTGGTCGAAGAGCAGACCGAGTTCAACGTGGTGCTGACCAACTGTGGCGCCAACAAGGTCGGCGTCATCAAGGCCGTCCGCGCCGTGACCGGCCTGGGTCTGAAGGAAGCCAAGGACCTGACCGAAGCCGGTGGCATGCTGAAGGAAGGCGCTTCGAAGGACGAAGCCGAGAAGATCAAGAAGGAACTGACCGAAGCTGGCGCGACTGTCGAAATCAAGTAAGCAGTACCTTGCATCGCCAGCGTTTCATGGTGATGCACTGAAGGCTGGGAGCGTAAAGCTCCCGGCCTTTGGCCGTTGATGGAAGGCCGGGATTTGAGAGTCGGCATTCGGGATTCGAAGGCAATCTTCGCGTATTCCCAATCTCGTCATCCCCAATCCCTGCTTCACCGAGTTGGTAGTTGGAAGTAGCGGGAGAAGGCGTGCTGGTGCCGGCAATACCAGCGACTTCCAACTGACAATTTTGTTATTTCAGGGCCGCCGCGACGCGGCCCCCGCAGCCTAGGGTGAAGACTCATGACGTCTTATTCGTTCACCGAAAAAAAGCGTATCCGCAAGGACTTCGGCAAGCAGCGCTCGATTCTCGAAGTGCCGTTCCTGCTTGCGATCCAGGTGGATTCCTACCGCGAATTCCTGCAGGAAGACGTGGAGCCGACCAAGCGTAAGGACCTCGGTCTGCACGCGGCACTGAAGTCGGTGTTCCCGATTTCCAGCTACAGCGGCAACGCCGCGCTGGAATACGTCGGCTACAAGTTGGGTCAGCCGGTGTTTGACGAGCGTGAATGCCGTCAGCGCGGCATGAGCTATGGCGCGCCGCTGCGCGTGACCGTGCGTCTGGTGATCTACGACCGCGAGTCATCGACCAAGGCCATCAAGTACGTGAAGGAGCAGGAGGTCTATCTTGGCGAAATCCCGCTGATGACCGACAACGGTACCTTCATCGTCAACGGCACCGAGCGCGTCATCGTCTCGCAGCTGCACCGCTCGCCGGGTGTGTTCTTCGACCACGACCGTGGCAAGACCCACAGCTCGGGCAAGCTGCTGTACAGCGCCCGCATCATTCCGTACCGCGGTTCCTGGCTGGACTTCGAGTTCGACCCGAAGGATGCGCTGTTCACCCGTATCGACCGCCGCCGCAAGCTGCCGGTGTCGATCCTGCTGCGTGCGCTCGGCTACAGCAACGAAGAGATGCTGGCCGAGTTCTTCGAGATCAACACCTTCCACATCAACCCGGACGAAGGCGTGCAGCTGGAGCTGGTGCCGGAGCGTCTGCGCGGTGAAACGCTGAACTTCGACCTGGCCGATGGCGACAAGGTCATCGTGGAAGCGGGCAAGCGCATCACCGCCCGTCACGTCAAGCAGCTCGAAGCCGCCGGCGTTGCCGCGCTGGCCGTGCCGGACGACTATCTGCTCACCCGCATCCTGTCGCACGACGTGGTCGATGGCTCGACCGGCGAACTGCTGGCCAACGCCAACGACGAGATCACCGAAGACCAGCTGGCGGCCTTCCGCAAGGCCGGCGTGGATGCGGTCGGCACCCTGTGGGTGAACGATCTGGACCGAGGTCCGTACCTGTCCAACACCCTGCGCATCGATCCGACCAAGACCCAGCTCGAAGCGCTGGTCGAAATCTACCGCATGATGCGCCCGGGCGAGCCGCCGACCAAGGAAGCCGCACAGAACCTGTTCCACAACCTGTTCTTCACCTTCGAGCGCTACGACCTGTCCACGGTCGGCCGCATGAAGTTCAACCGCCGCGTCGGCCGCAAGGACGTGCTGGGCGAGTCGGTGCTGTACGACAAGAAGTACTTTGCCGAGCGCAACGACGAAGAATCCAAGCGCCTGGTCGCCGAGCACACCGATACCTCCGACATCCTGGAAGTGATCAAGGTGCTCACCGAGATCCGCAACGGTCGCGGCGTGGTCGATGACATCGATCACCTGGGCAACCGTCGCGTGCGTTCGGTCGGCGAAATGGCCGAGAACGTGTTCCGCGTGGGCCTGGTCCGCGTCGAGCGCGCGGTCAAGGAACGCCTGTCGATGGCCGAGTCCGAGGGTCTGACTCCGCAGGAACTGATCAACGCCAAGCCGGTGGCTGCCGCGATCAAGGAATTCTTCGGTTCCTCGCAGCTGTCGCAGTTCATGGACCAGAACAACCCGCTGTCGGAAGTGACGCACAAGCGTCGCGTCTCCGCGCTGGGCCCGGGCGGCCTGACCCGCGAGCGCGCCGGCTTCGAAGTGCGCGACGTGCATCCGACCCATTACGGCCGCGTCTGCACCATCGAAACCCCGGAAGGCCCGAACATCGGCCTGATCAACTCGCTGGCCGTGTTTGCCCGCACCAACCAGTACGGCTTCCTCGAGACGCCGTACCGCAAGGTGCTGGACGGCAAGGTCTCCGACGACGTCGAATACCTGTCGGCGATCGAAGAGAACGAGTACGTGATCGCCCAGGCGAACGCGCTGACCGATGCCAAGAACATGCTCACCGAGCAGTTCGTGCCGTGCCGGTTCCAGGGCGAGTCGCTGCTGAAGCCGCCGGCCGAAGTGCACTTCATGGACGTCTCGCCGATGCAGACCGTGTCGGTCGCCGCGGCGCTGGTGCCGTTCCTGGAGCACGATGACGCCAACCGCGCACTGATGGGCGCCAACATGCAGCGCCAGGCCGTGCCGACGCTGCGTTCGCAGAAGCCGCTGGTTGGTACCGGCATCGAGCGTGCGGTTGCGCGCGACTCGGGCGTGACCGTCAATGCCTTGCGTGGTGGCGTGATCGAGCAGATCGACGCGGCCCGCATCGTGGTCAAGGTCAACGAGGCGGAAATCGGCGGCGGCACCGATGCCGGCGTGGATATCTACAACCTGATCAAGTACACCCGCTCCAACCAGAACACCTGCATCAACCAGCGTCCGCTGGTGAACGTGGGTGACGTGATCGCGCGCGGCGACGTGCTGGCCGACGGTCCGTCCACCGACATCGGTGAACTGGCGCTGGGCCAGAACATGCTGATCGCGTTCATGCCGTGGAACGGCTACAACTTCGAAGACTCCATCCTGCTCTCCGAGCGCGTGGTGGAAGAGGATCGTTACACCACGATCCACATCGAGGAACTGACCTGCGTTGCACGCGACACCAAGCTGGGGCCGGAGGAAATTTCCGCCGACATCCCGAACGTGTCCGAGCAGGCGCTGAACCGTCTGGACGAGAGCGGCGTGGTGTACATCGGTGCGGAAGTACGCGCCGGCGACATCATGGTCGGCAAGGTCACGCCGAAGGGCGAGAGCCAGCTGACCCCGGAAGAAAAGCTGCTGCGTGCGATCTTCGGTGAGAAGGCGTCCGACGTGAAGGACAGCTCGCTGCGCGTGCCCCCGGGCATGGACGGCACCGTCATCGACGTGCAGGTCTTCACCCGCGACGGCATCGAGAAGGACAAGCGTGCGCGTCAGATCGAAGAGTCCGAGATCAAGCGCGTTAAGAAGGACTTCGACGACCAGTTCCGCATCCTGGAAGCGGCCATCTACGCACGTCTGCGTTCGCAGATCGTGGGCAAGGTTGCCAACGGCGGTCCGAACCTGAAGAAGGGCGACAACGTCACCGACGCGTATCTGGACGGGCTGAAGAAATCCGATTGGTTCCAGCTGCGCATGAAGGACGAAGACGCCGCCGACGCCATCGAACGCGCACAGAAGCAGATCCAGGCGCACGAGAAGGAATTTGAAGCACGCTTTGCCGACAAGCGCGGCAAGATCACCCAGGGCGATGACCTCGCACCGGGCGTGCTGAAGATGGTCAAGGTGTTCCTGGCAGTGAAGCGCCGCATCCAGCCGGGCGACAAGATGGCAGGCCGCCACGGCAACAAGGGTGTGGTCTCCAATGTCGTGCCGGTCGAGGACATGCCGTACATGGCTACCGGCGAGCCGGTCGACATCGTGCTGAATCCGCTCGGCGTGCCGTCGCGTATGAACATCGGCCAGATTCTGGAAGTGCATCTGGGCTGGGCCGCCAAGGGCCTGGGTCGCAAGATCCAGCGCATGCTGGAAGCCCAGGCGGCGGTCAGCGAGCTGCGCAAGTTCCTGGACGACATCTACAACCACGACAGCGCGATCAATGCACAGCGCGTGGACCTGTCGCAGTTCAGCGATGAGGAATTGCTCAACCTGGGCAAGAACCTGATCGATGGCGTGCCGATGGCCACCCCGGTGTTCGACGGCGCCAGCGAAGCGGAAATCAAGCGCATGCTGGAACTGGCCGAGCTGCCGCAGAGCGGTCAGACCCAGTTGTACGACGGTCGTACCGGCGAAGCGTTCGATCGCAAGACCACGGTCGGCTACATGCACTACCTGAAGTTGAACCACCTGGTCGACGACAAGATGCATGCGCGCTCGACCGGCCCGTACTCGCTCGTCACCCAGCAGCCGCTGGGCGGCAAGGCGCAGTTCGGTGGTCAGCGCTTCGGTGAGATGGAAGTCTGGGCGCTGGAAGCCTACGGCGCGGCCTACACCCTGCAGGAAATGCTGACGGTGAAGTCCGACGACGTGCAGGGCCGCAACCAGATGTACAAGAACATCGTCGATGGTGAGCACGAGATGGTCGCGGGCATGCCGGAATCCTTCAACGTGTTGGTGAAGGAAATCCGCTCGCTGGCGATCAACATGGAACTGGAAGAGTGATCGCGCCGGATCCCGGCGCCGCAACGCGGTGCCGGGAGCCGGAACGTAAGTCCCTCGGTTTCATCTCAGATACGAAATTCCTCCGACCCGGAGATATCAAATGAAAGACCTGCTCAACCTCTTCAATCAACAGCGCCAGACGCTGGATTTCGACGCGATCAAGATCGCGCTGGCATCGCCGGACCTGATCCGTTCGTGGTCCTACGGCGAAGTGAAGAAGCCCGAAACCATCAACTACCGGACCTTCAAGCCCGAGCGTGACGGCCTGTTCTGCGCCGCCATCTTCGGACCGATCAAGGACTATGAGTGCCTGTGCGGCAAGTACAAGCGCATGAAGCACCGCGGCGTGGTCTGCGAAAAGTGCGGCACCGAAGTCACCCTGGCCAAGGTGCGTCGCGAGCGCATGGGTCACATCGACCTGGCCTCGCCGGTCGCGCACATCTGGTTCCTCAAGTCGCTGCCCTCGCGCATCGGCCTGATGTTGGACATGACCCTGCGTGACATCGAGCGCGTGCTGTACTTCGAAGCCTACGTGGTCACCGAGCCGGGCCTGACCCCGCTCGAGCGCCGCCAGCTGCTGACCGAAGAGCAGTACCTGACCGCACGCCAGGAGTACAACGACGACTTCGACGCCGCCATGGGCGCCGAGGCCGTGTACGAATTGCTGCGCACGATCGACCTGCAGTCGGAAATGACCCGCCTGCGCGAGGAAATCGCCAGCACCGGTTCGGAAACCAAGCTCAAGCGCCTCACCAAGCGCATCAAGCTGATCGAAGCCTTCCTGGAATCGGGCAACCGTCCGGAGTGGATGGTCATGACCGTGCTGCCGGTGCTGCCGCCGGACCTGCGTCCGCTGGTGCCGCTGGATGGCGGCCGCTTCGCGACCTCGGATCTGAACGATCTGTACCGCCGCGTGATCAACCGCAACAACCGTCTGCGTCGTCTGCTCGAGCTCAATGCGCCGGACATCATCGTGCGCAACGAGAAGCGCATGCTGCAGGAATCGGTCGATGCGCTGCTGGACAACGGCCGTCGCGGCCGTGCCATCACCGGCACCAACAAGCGTCCGCTGAAGTCGCTGGCCGACATGATCAAGGGCAAGCAGGGCCGGTTCCGTCAGAACCTGCTCGGCAAGCGCGTGGACTACTCCGGTCGTTCGGTCATCACCGTCGGTCCTTACCTCAAGCTGCACCAGTGCGGCCTGCCGAAGAAGATGGCGCTGGAGCTGTTCAAGCCGTTCGTGTTCGCCAAGCTGCAGCGTCGCGGCCTGGCCACCACCATCAAGGCCGCCAAGAAGCTGGTCGAGCGCGAAGAAGCCGAAGTCTGGGACATCCTGGAAGAAGTGATCCGCGAGCATCCGGTGCTGCTGAACCGTGCGCCGACCCTGCACCGCCTGGGCATCCAGGCGTTCGAGCCGGTGTTGATCGAAGGCAAGGCCATCCAGCTGCATCCGCTGGTGTGTACTGCGTTCAACGCCGACTTCGACGGTGACCAGATGGCCGTCCACGTGCCGCTCTCGCTGGAAGCCCAGCTGGAAGCGCGTGCGCTGATGATGTCCACCAACAACATCCTGTCGCCGGCCAACGGCGAGCCGATCATCGTGCCGTCGCAGGACGTGGTGTTGGGCCTGTACTACATGAGCCGCGCCCTGGAGAACAAGAAGGGCGAAGGCATGGTGTTCGCCAACACCAGCGAAGTGAAGCGCGCCTACGACAACCGCGTGGTGGAACTGCACGCCAAGGTCAAGGTCCGCATCACCCAGGTGGACGTGGAAGCCGACGGCAAGCGCAGCAGCGGCACCTCGATCGTGGACACCACGGTCGGTCGTGCGCTGCTGAGCGAAATCCTGCCCGAAGGCCTGCCGTTCCAGCTGGCCAACACCGAGATGACCAAGAAGAACATCTCGCGCCTGATCAACTCCAGCTACCGTCTGCTGGGCTTGAAGGACACCGTCGTGTTCGCCGACAAGCTGATGTACACCGGCTATGCCTACGCAACCCGCGCAGGCGTGTCGATCGGCATCGACGACATGCTGATCCCGGACGAGAAGAAGGGCATCCTCACCGAGGCCGAAGCCGAAGTGCTGGAGATCCAGGAACAGTACCAGTCCGGTCTGGTCACCGCCGGCGAGCGCTACAACAAGGTCGTGGACATCTGGTCGCGCACCAGCGAGCGCATCGCCAAGGCGATGATGGACACCATCGGTACCGAGAAGGTCGAAAATGCCAAGGGCGAAACCATCGATCAGAAGTCGATGAACTCGCTGTACATCA
This sequence comes from Xanthomonas euroxanthea, assembly GCF_903989455.1. Taxonomy (NCBI): domain Bacteria; kingdom Pseudomonadati; phylum Pseudomonadota; class Gammaproteobacteria; order Lysobacterales; family Lysobacteraceae; genus Xanthomonas; species Xanthomonas euroxanthea. The sequence continues at coordinate 1,124,660 of NZ_LR861803.1, forward strand.
TGGCCGACTCCGGTGCGCGTGGTAGCCAGGCGCAGATCCGTCAGCTGGCCGGCATGCGCGGCCTGATGGCGCGTCCAGATGGCTCGATCATCGAGACGCCGATCAAGGCGAACTTCCGCGAAGGCCTGAACGTGCAGGAGTACTTCAACTCCACCCACGGTGCCCGTAAGGGTCTGGCCGATACCGCGCTCAAGACCGCGAACTCGGGGTATCTGACCCGTCGTCTGGTCGACGTGGCGCAGGACGTGGTGATCACCGAGGTCGATTGCGGCACCACCGAAGGGTTGATCATGACCCCGATCGTGGAAGGCGGCGACGTGGTGGAACCGTTGCGCGAGCGCGTGCTGGGCCGTGTGGTGGCCGAGGACGTGTACCTGCCGGGCAACGACGAAGAGCCGATCGTCACCCGCAACACGCTGCTGGACGAAGCCTGGGTTGCCAAGCTGGAAGACGCCAGCGTGCAGTCGGTGAAGGTGCGTTCGACCATCAGCTGCGAATCCTCGTTCGGCGTGTGCGCACGCTGCTACGGTCGCGATCTCGCTCGCGGTCACCAGGTCAACATCGGTGAGGCGGTCGGCGTCATTGCGGCGCAGTCGATCGGTGAGCCGGGTACCCAGCTGACCATGCGTACGTTCCACATCGGTGGCGCGGCATCGCGTGCGGCGGCGGTGGACAACATCACCGTCAAGACCACCGGTTCGGTGAAGTTCAACAACCTCAAGTCGGTGGCGCACGCCAGCGGCGCGCTGGTCGCTGTCTCGCGTTCGGGCGAACTGTCCGTGCTCGACGGCCATGGCCGCGAGCGCGAGCGTTACAAGCTGCCGTACGGCGCCACCATCACCGCCAAGGATGGTGATGCGGTCAAGGCCGGGCAGGGCGTGGCGAACTGGGATCCGCATAACCACCCGATCGTGTCGGAAGTGGCCGGTTTCATCCGCTTCATCGACTTCGTCGACGGCGTCACCGTCATCGAGAAGACCGACGAACTGACCGGTCTGGCCTCGCGCGAAATCACCGACCCGAAGCGTCGCGGTGCACATGCCAAGGAGCTGCGCCCGATCGTGCGCATCGTCGACGGCAAGGGCAACGACCTGACGATCCCGAATACGGATCTGCCGGCGCAGTACCTGTTGCCGCCGCGCTCCATCGTCAACCTGCAGGACGGCGCCGCCGTCGGCGTGGGCGACGTGGTCGCCAAGATCCCGCAGGAAGCGTCCAAGACCCGCGACATCACCGGTGGTCTGCCGCGCGTTGCCGACCTGTTCGAAGCGCGCAAGCCGAAGGATCCGGCGATCCTGGCCGAGCGCTCGGGCATCATCAGCTTCGGTAAGGACACCAAGGGCAAGCAGCGCCTGATCATCAAGGATACCGATGGGTCGGAACACGAAGAGCTGATCCCCAAGTACCGCCAGATCATCGTGTTCGAAGGCGAGCATGTGACCAAGGGCGAGACCGTGGTGGACGGCGAGCCGAGCCCGCAGGACATCCTGCGTCTGCTGGGTGTCGAGCCGCTGGCCGCGTATCTGGTCAAGGAAATCCAGGACGTGTATCGCCTGCAGGGCGTGAAGATCAACGACAAGCACATCGAGGTGATCACCCGCCAGATGCTGCGCAAGGTCGAGATCACCGACCAGGGCACCAGCAAGTTCCTCAACGGCGAGCAGGTCGAGCGCCAGCGCGTCATCGAGGAAAATGCCCGCCTGGTCAAGCGCAACGAGCTGCCGGCGAAGTACGATCCGGTGCTGCTGGGTATCACCAAGGCCTCGTTGGCCACCGAGTCGTTCATCTCGGCGGCCTCGTTCCAGGAGACCACCCGCGTGTTGACCGAGGCTGCCGTGCGCGGCACCCGCGACAACCTGCGCGGTCTGAAGGAAAACGTGATCGTGGGTCGTCTGATCCCGGCCGGTACCGGTCTGGCGTATCACGCCGGACGTCGCAAGTCGTCGGGTCTGACCGACTCGGAAATGGAAACGCTGTCGGGCAAGCCGACGGTTGCCGAACCGGTCGCAGCCGTGGCCGACGCTGGCGCGGACGAGGAGTAAGCGCTCCGACGGCGGTTGCAAGATCGCCGTAAGCCAAGCGAAAAGGAGGGCAGGAGGCCCTCCGTTTTCCGGCCTTTGGATGGGCCAGCAGGGTTAGATTTCCGTGAAGTTGACGGAGTTTCGTCCTGCCAGCTATACTTCCCTGTCTCGGCGGGCCGTTTTTCGGCCTGCCTTTGTTTTCGTGCAAGGCCGTCTCGGCCTCTCAATCAGAAGAATCAACTGATGACGACGATCAATCAGCTGGTCCGCAAGCCTCGGCAAGCGACCACCTACAAGAGTGCCTCTCCGGCACTGGACAAGTGTCCGCAGCGCCGTGGCGTCTGCACACGCGTCTATACCACTACCCCGAAGAAGCCGAACTCGGCCCTGCGTAAGGTTGCCAAGGTGCGCCTGACGAACCAGGAAGAGGTCATCAGCTACATCGGTGGTGAAGGCCACAACCTGCAGGAGCACTCCGTGGTCCTGATTCGCGGTGGCCGCGTCAAGGATCTTCCCGGTGTGCGTTATCACACCGTCCGTGGTTCGCTGGACGCCGCCGGCGTCGCAAAGCGCCGTCAAGGTCGTTCCAAGTACGGCGCCAAGCGCCCGAAGAGCTAAGGAAACACTCCAATGTCCCGTAAAGGTTCTACTCCGCAGCGCACCGTCCTGCCTGATCCAAAGCATGGCAGCGAAACCATTGCCCGCTTCATCAATATGGTGATGCAAAGTGGCAAGAAGTCGGTTGCTGAGAAAATTGTCTATGGCGCGATGGACGTCATTGGCGAAAAGAATCCGAATGCCGTCGAGCTGGTGCAGAAAGCACTGGACAACGTGGCCCCGGCTGTCGAAGTTAAATCGCGTCGCGTCGGTGGTGCTACCTATCAGGTGCCCGTCGAAGTGCGCTCCTCCCGTCGCATGGCGCTGGCAATGCGCTGGTTGATCGATTCCGCGCGCAAGCGTGGCGAGAACACCATGCCGCGCAAGCTGGCTGCAGAACTGTTGGACGCCTCGGAAAGCCGTGGCGGCGCGATCAAGAAGCGCGAAGAGACGCACCGTATGGCGGAGGCGAACAAGGCGTTCGCACATTACCGCTGGTGACCTCGTGGGCCTTGGTAACGGGGCCCTTCAGCACCATCTGAGTGCTGTTTGCGACGCCTTTGGCGTCGCATCCAATCCGAAGGCCGCCGAAAGGCGGCGTTCGGCCATCCGAAATCCAAGAAATTGAGAGGCTCCCCGTGGCCCGCACCACCCCTATCGAGCGTTACCGCAACTTCGGCATCATGGCCCACATCGATGCCGGCAAGACCACCACCTCCGAGCGCATCCTGTTCTACACCGGTGTCAGTCACAAGATCGGCGAAGTCCATGACGGCGCTGCAGTGATGGACTGGATGGAGCAGGAGCAGGAGCGTGGTATCACCATCACCTCCGCTGCGACCACTGCATTCTGGTCGGGCATGGACAAGTCCATGCCGCAGCACCGCTTCAACATCATCGATACCCCCGGGCACGTCGACTTCACCATCGAGGTGGAGCGCTCCTTGCGCGTGCTTGACGGTGCGGTGTTCGTGCTGTGCGCCGTTGGTGGCGTGCAGCCGCAGTCCGAGACCGTGTGGCGCCAGGCCAACAAGTATTCCGTGCCGCGCATGGCCTTCGTCAACAAGATGGACCGTACCGGTGCCAACTTCGACAAGGTCGTCGAGCAGTTGAAGGCCCGTCTGGGTGCCTACGCCGTGCCGATGCAGGTGCCGATCGGCGCCGAAGACGGTTTCGAGGGCGTGGTCGACCTGCTCAAGATGAAGGCGATCCATTGGGATACCGCATCGCAGGGCACCACCTTCGAATACCGCGACATCCCGGCCGACCTGGTCGAGATCGCGACCGAGGCGCGTTCGTTCATGGTCGAGGCGGCTGCCGAAGCCAGCGAAGACCTGATGGATAAGTACCTCAACGAGGGCGACCTGAGCGAAGAGGAGATCCTGGTGGGTCTGCGCGAGCGCACCCTGAAGGTTGAAATCGTGCCGGTGTTCTGCGGCTCGGCGTTCAAGAACAAGGGCGTGCAGGCCATGCTCGACGGCGTCGTGCACCTGCTGCCGTCGCCGGCCGACCGTCCGCCGGTCCAGGGTATCGACGAGGACGAGAAGGAAGACACCCGTCCTGCCACCGATACCGCGCCGTTCTCGGCGTTGGCGTTCAAGATCATGACCGACCCGTTCGTGGGCTCGCTGACGTTCTTCCGTGTCTATTCGGGCACGTTGAACTCCGGCGACCAGGTCTACAACCCGGTCAAGTCGAAGAAAGAGCGCGTGGGCCGCATCCTGCAGATGCACTCCAACAATCGCGAAGAGATCAAGGAAGTGCGCGCTGGTGACATCGCCGCTGCCGTGGGTCTGAAGGACGTCACCACCGGCGACACGCTGTGTGCGCAGGACAAGGTCATCACCCTGGAGCGCATGGTGTTCCCGGAGCCGGTGATCTCGATGGCGGTGGAACCCAAGACCAAGTCGGACCAGGAAAAGATGGGCATGGCCCTGGGCCGTCTGGCGCAGGAAGATCCCTCGTTCCGCGTCAAGACCGACGAAGAATCCGGCCAGACCATCATCTCGGGCATGGGCGAGTTGCACCTGGACATCATCGTCGACCGTATGCGTCGCGAGTTCAATGTCGAGGCCAACGTCGGCAAGCCGCAGGTGGCCTACCGCGAAACGATCCGCAAGTCCGACGTCAAGTCCGACTACAAGCACGCCAAGCAGTCCGGTGGTAAGGGTCAGTACGGTCACGTGGTGATCGAGCTGTCGCCGATGACCGAGGAAGATCGCAAGAGCGACAACGTCAAGGACGATTTCCTCTTCATCAACGACATCACCGGCGGCATCATCCCGAAGGAATTCATCCCCTCGGTCGAAAAGGGTCTGCGCGAGACGATCACCAGTGGTCCGATCGCCGGCTTCCCGGTGGTGGGTGTGAAGGTCAAGCTGGTGTTCGGCTCGTACCACGACGTCGACTCCTCGGAAATGGCGTTCAAGCTGGCCGCGTCGATGGCGTTCAAGCAGGGCTTTGCGAAAGCCAGCCCGGTGTTGCTGGAGCCGATCATGAAGGTCGAGATCGTCAGCCCGGAGGATTACCTGGGTGACGTGATGGGCGACGTGAGCCGCCGTCGTGGCGTGCTGCAGGGTCAGGACGACAGCCCGTCGGGCAAGATCATCAACGCGATGATTCCGCTGGGCGAGATGTTCGGTTATGCGACCTCGCTGCGCTCGATGAGCCAGGGCCGTGCGACGTTCTCGATGGAATTCGACCACTACGAAGAGGCACCGGCCAACATCGCCGACGCCGTCACCAAGAAGGGCTGAGTTCGCTCAGCCGCTTCTCACAAATTTTTCAATTAGAGGTAGTTAGTCATGGCAAAAGCTAAATTTGAGCGCACCAAGCCGCACGTGAACGTCGGCACCATCGGTCACGTCGACCATGGCAAGACCACGTTGACAGCCGCGCTGACTAAGATCGGTGCTGAGCGTTTCGGTGGCGAGTTCAAGGCGTATGACGCGATCGATGCGGCGCCGGAAGAGAAGGCGCGCGGCATCACGATTTCGACCGCACACGTCGAATACGAATCCCCGACCCGTCACTACGCGCATGTCGATTGCCCCGGCCACGCCGACTACGTCAAGAACATGATCACCGGTGCGGCGCAGATGGACGGCGCGATCCTGGTGTGTTCGGCCGCCGACGGCCCGATGCCGCAGACCCGCGAGCACATCCTGCTCTCGCGTCAGGTCGGTGTGCCGCACATCGTCGTGTTCCTGAACAAGGCCGACATGGTCGACGACGCCGAGCTGCTCGAGCTGGTCGAGATGGAAGTGCGCGAGCTGCTCAGCAAGTACGACTTCCCGGGCGATGACACGCCGATCATCCACGGTTCGGCGCGTCTGGCGCTGGACGGCGACCAGAGCGACATCGGCGTGCCGGCGATCCTCAAGCTGGTCGAGGCGCTGGATTCGTTCATTCCGGAGCCGACCCGCGACGTCGACCGTCCGTTCCTGATGCCGGTCGAAGACGTGTTCTCGATCTCCGGCCGCGGCACCGTGGTGACCGGTCGTATCGAGCGCGGCATCATCAAGGTTGGCGACGAAATCGAAATCGTCGGTATCCGTGATACCCAGAAGACCACCGTTACCGGCGTGGAAATGTTCCGCAAGCTGCTGGACCAGGGTCAGGCAGGCGACAACGCCGGTCTGCTGCTGCGCGGCACCAAGCGTGACGACGTCGAGCGTGGCCAGGTGCTGTGCAAGCCGGGTTCGATCAAGCCGCACACCGAGTTCGAAGCCGAAGTCTACGTGCTGTCGAAGGACGAGGGTGGCCGTCATACCCCGTTCTTCAAGGGCTACCGTCCGCAGTTCTACTTCCGCACCACCGACATCACTGGCGCCTGCCAGCTGCCGGAAGGCGTGGAGATGGTGATGCCGGGCGACAACGTGAAGATGGTCGTGACCCTGATCAACCCGGTCGCGATGGACGAAGGTCTGCGCTTCGCCATCCGTGAAGGCGGTCGTACCGTCGGCGCCGGCGTGGTTGCCAAGATCGTCAAGTAAGTCCTGCAATCCGGCGGCTTCGGTCGCTGGATCCGCACGAACAAGGGTCGGCGCAAGCTGGCCCTTTTTCGTGGGCCGCGTCGGAGGCGCGCGCGTGGCCGGCGTCCTCATCGGGTAGGGCGCTTGCGCATGTAAAAGTGCCCCGCTATAATGCGCGGCTCGGTGTCCCTGGGTAGGGCGCTGAGTTACAGCGAAAAGAACGGCAGGATGCCGCTCGTGTTCGCCAGACCGGGAAGGTCGCGTTGCATGGAGCACTCAACAACTCACCTGTTGTTGACCGTGCTCTTGTTGCGCATTATACTTTTCCGTCTGGGCAGGCCGGTTTACCGGTCTGCCTCAGTTTTTGGGCGGAGGAAATGCCCTCGTCAGCAGGATGCATGGCGATTTCATCTACGTCAGGAATATCGGGGCAGGTATCCCAGAGGCCTTGCCCGTCGCTCTTTTAACGAAGGAAGCTTCCGTCATGTCGGAACAAAAGATCCGGATTCGGTTGAAGGCGTTCGATCATCGTTTGATCGACCGTTCGGCCAGCGAGATCGTCGAAACGGCTAAGCGGACCGGCGCGCAAGTGCGTGGCCCGATCCCGTTGCCGACCAAGATCGAACGTTACACCATCCTCGTATCCCCGCATGCCGACAAGGATGCGCGTGACCAGTACGAAACCCGCACGCACAAGCGTGTGCTCGATATCGTCGACCCGAACGACAAGACCGTGGACGCGCTGATGAAGCTCGAACTTGCGGCTGGCGTCGACGTTCAGATCAAGTTGACCTGAGGACTACGACCATGACGAAGAAATATTCGTTGGGCTTCGTAGGCCGCAAGGCTGGTATGAGCCGCGTCTTCACCGAAGACGGCCGCTCGGTACCGGTCACGCTGATCGAAGCAACTCCAAACCGCATCGCGCAGATCAAGACCGTCGAAGCTGACGGCTACAGCGCCGTGCAGATTACCGTTGGTGCCCGTCGTGCCGCGCTGGTCAACAAGCCGGCTGCTGGCCACTTCGCCAAGGCGAAGGTGGAAGCGGGTCGCGGCCTGTGGGAATTCCGCGTTGAAGATGCCCAACTCGGCGATTTCGCCGTCGGCGGCGAAATCAAGGCGGACATCTTCGAGGTCGGCCAGAAGGTCGACGTCCAGGGCGTCACCAAGGGTAAGGGTTTCCAGGGCACCATCAAGCGCTACAACTTCCGTATGGGCGATGCAACTCACGGTAACTCGCTGTCGCATCGCGCGCCGGGTTCGTTGGGTCAGCGCCAGACCCCGGGTCGCGTTTTCCCGGGCAAGAAGATGTCGGGCCACATGGGCGCCGTGCAGCAAAGCACGCAGAACCTGGAAGTGGTCAAGGTCGACGTCGAGCGTGGTCTGATTGCTATCCGCGGCGCCGTGCCTGGCGCAGCTGGTGGCGACGTGATCGTCCGTCCGGCGAGCAAGGCATAAGGAGAGATGACGATGGAACTCGTTATCACGGGTAGCAACAACAAGGTCTCGGTCTCCGATGCCGTGTTCGGTCGCGAATTCAGCGAAGATCTGGTTCACCAGGTCGTCGTCGCTTATCGCAATGCCGGTCGCGCTGGTACCAAGGCACAGAAGACGCGTTCGGAAGTTGCGGGCACGACCAAGAAGTCGAAGAAGCAGAAGGGCGGCGGTGCGCGTCATGGCGCGCTGACGGCTCCGATCTTCGTCGGCGGCGGCGTGACCTTCGCGGCCAAGCCACGCAGCTTCGAACAGAAAGTCAACCGCAAGATGTACCGTGCGGCCATCTGCGCGATCTTCTCTGAGCTTAATCGCCAGGGTCGCCTGATGATCGTCGATGCATTCGACGTCGAAACCACCAAGACCCAGGGTCTGATCGAGAAGCTGAAGGGACTGGATGTGGGCAAGCGCCCGCTGATCGTCACCGAGGAAGCCTCCGAGCACCTGTATCTGTCCGCTCGCAATCTGCCGTATGTGCAGGTGCGTGATGTGCAGGGTCTGGATCCGGTCGCTCTGGTCGGGGCCGATACGGTCGTGATCACCGCCGATGCGGTCAAGAAGGTCGAGGAGTGGCTGGCATGAGCAGCAACGAAAAAATCTTCAGCGTGCTGCGTGCTCCGCGAGTCTCCGAAAAGACCGCGCGCCTGCAGGAAATCTCCAACCAGTATGTCTTCGAAGTTTCGAACGAAGCCACCAAGGCCGATGTAAAGGCCGCGGTTGAGCAGCTGTTCGACGTCAAGGTCAAAGCGGTCAACGTGGTCAACGTCAAGGGCAAGAGCAAGTCCTTCCGTAACCGTGCTGGCAGCCGTGGCAATTGGCGCAAGGCGTACGTCCGCCTGGTTGATGGTCAGTCCATCGACGTAACGGCCAAGGCCTGAGGTCCATCCCATGCCATTGATGAAGTTCAAACCCACCTCTCCCGGCCGTCGTTCCGCCGTGCGCGTGGTTACTCCCGATCTGCACAAGGGCGCACCGCACGCGGCGCTGCTCGATTCGCAGAGCAAGTCCGGTGGTCGTAACCACCATGGCCGCATCACCGTGCGTCACGTCGGTGGTGGTCATAAGCAGCACTACCGCATCATCGACTTCAAGCGCAACAAGGAAGGTATTCCGGCGCGTGTGGAGCGGATCGAATACGATCCGAACCGTACCGCTCATATCGCCCTGCTGTGCTATGTCGACGGCGAGCGTCGCTACATCATCGCCCCCAAGGGCTTGAAGGCTGGCGATCAGGTCATTGCCGGTGCCAACGCACCGATCAAGACCGGCAACACGCTGCCGCTGCGCAACATCCCGGTCGGTACGACGGTCCACGGTATCGAGCTGAAGCCGGGTAAGGGCGCTCAGATCGCACGTGCTGCCGGTGCAGCCGTCCAGCTGGTCGCTCGCGAAGGCATCTATGCCACGCTGCGTCTGCGCTCGGGCGAAATGCGCAAGGTGCCGGTCGAGTGCCGCGCCACCATCGGCGAAGTCGGCAACGACGAGCACAACCTCGAGAAGCTGGGCAAGGCTGGCGCCAAGCGCTGGCGCGGCGTTCGCCCGACCGTTCGCGGTGCGGCCATGAACCCGGTCGATCACCCGCATGGTGGTGGTGAGGCCAAGGCTGGCCAGGGTAATCCGCATCCGGTCACCCCGTGGGGTGTTCCGACCAAGGGTTACAAGACGCGCAAGAACAAGCGCACCCAGCAATTCATCGTCCGCGATCGTAGGGGCTAATCGACCATGGCACGTTCACTCAAGAAGGGCCCGTTCGTCGATCACCACCTTGCAAAGAAGGTGGAGTCCGCTGCGGGTAGCAAGAAGCCGATCAAGACCTGGTCGCGCCGTTCGATGATCCTGCCGGAAATGGTAGGCATCACCATCGCCGTGCATAACGGCAAGAACCACATTCCGGTGCTCGTCAACGAGAATATGGTCGGCCACAAGCTCGGCGAATTTGCCGTCACCCGGACCTTCAAGGGTCACGGTGGCGACAAGAAGTCGAGCAGGTAAGGGAGAGATGACGATGGAAGCGAAAGCAATCCTGCGCACCGCGCGCATCTCCCCGCAGAAGGCCCGCCTGGTCGCTGACCAGGTGCGTGGTTTGTCCGCCGAACGTGCGGTCAATCTGCTGAAGTTCTCGGATAAAAAGGCTGCGCACCTGATCAAGAAGGTTGTGGAGTCGGCGATTGCCAATGCCGAGAACAATCAGGGCGCGGATGTCGACGAGCTGAAGGTCAAGACCATCATGGTTGATGAAGGTCCGTCCCTGAAGCGTTTCATGGCGCGGGCGAAAGGCCGCGGTACCCGCATCCTCAAGCGCACCAGTCACATCACTGTGATTGTCGGCGCCGCCAAGTAAGCGGAAAGGAAAAGACCATGGGTCATAAAGTTCATCCGACTGGAATTCGCCTTGGCATTGCCAAGGACTGGAATTCCAAGTGGTACGCAAACAAGGCCGACTTCGCCGCCTATCTGGCAGCCGACCTGAAAGTGCGTGAAATGCTGCGCAAGAAGCTCGCGCAGGCAGGTATCAGCAAGATCTTGATCGAGCGCCCTGCCAAAACCGCCCGCGTGACCATTCACACCGCCCGCCCGGGCGTGGTGATCGGCAAGCGTGGCGAGGACATCGAAAAGCTGCGCAAGGAAGTGAGCGCGATGATGGGTGTTCCTGCCCACATCAACGTCACCGAAGTGCGCAAGCCGGAGCTGGATGCGCAGCTGGTCGCCGAGTCGATCGCGCAGCAGCTTGAGCGTCGCATCATGTTCCGCCGTGCAATGAAGCGCTCGGTCGGCAACGCGATGCGCCTGGGTGCCCTGGGCATCAAGGTCAACGTGGCTGGCCGCCTCAACGGTGCAGAAATCGCCCGTTCGGAGTGGTACCGCGAAGGCCGCGTGCCGCTGCACACGCTACGTGCCGACATTGATTACGGTTTTGCCGAGGCGTCCACGACGTACGGCATCATCGGCATCAAGGTCTGGATCTATAAGGGTGAGGTCTTCGACTTCTCCCAGGTTGGCCAGGAGAAGCAGGACGACAGCCCGCGCAACGATCGTAACGATCGCGGCGACCGTGGTGACCGTCCTTCGCGCCCGGCTCGTGAAGCGAGGTAACGGCAATGTTGCAACCCAAGCGAACCAAATACCGCAAGATGCACAAGGGCCGTAACGACGGCCTGGCATGGAGCGGAAACGCCGTCAGCTTCGGCGAGTACGGCCTCAAGGCAACCGCGCACGGTCAGCTGACCGCGCGTCAGATTGAAGCAGCACGTCGTACGATCAGCCGCCACGTCAAGAAGGGCGGCAAGATGTGGATCCGTGTGTTCCCCGACAAGCCGATCACGAAGAAGCCGATCGAAGTCCGCATGGGCTCCGGTAAGGGCAACGTGGAGTACTGGGTCGCGCAGATTCAGCCGGGCCGCATGATCTATGAAATCGAGGGGATTCCCGAAGATATCGCACGTGAGGCGTTCCGCCTTGCCGCCGCGAAATTGTCGGTGACCACCACTTTCGTGACCCGGACGGTGCGCTGATGGATATCAAACAACTCCGCGAGAAGTCGGCTGACGAACTGAAGGCCCACCTGACCGATCTGCGTAAGGAGCAGTTCTCGCTCCGTATGCAGCAGGTCACCGGCCAGCTGCCGAAGACCCACGATACCCGCCGGGTGCGCCGCGAGATTGCTCGCGTCAAGTACCTGCTCGGCAGCACCAAGTAAGGACGGCCGCGATGAGCGACAACAACGAAAAGCAAACGCTGCGCACGGTCGAAGGCCGTGTCGTCAGCAACAAGATGGACAAGACGGTCACCGTGTTGGTGGAGCGCCAGGTCAAGCACCCGTTGTACGGTAAGTACATCAAGCGCTCGTCCAAGCTCCACGCACACGACGCCGACAATGCCTGCAACGAAGGCGACGTCGTGCGTGTGACCGAGATTGCTCCAATGTCCAAGACCAAGAACTGGCGGGTGGTCGAAATCGTCACCCGTTCGGCCGAATAAGGGAGATCTGAATCATGATCCAGATGCAGAGCTACCTCGATGTCGCCGACAATTCGGGTGCCAAGGAAGTGATGTGCATCAAGGTGCTGGGCGGCTCCAAGCGCCGCTACGCACACATTGGCGACATCATCAAGGTGACCGTCAAGGACGCCATTCCGCGTGGCAAGGTCAAGAAGGGCGAAGTCTACGACGCCGTCGTGGTGCGTACCCGCAAGGGTGTGCGCCGTCCCGACGGTTCGCTGATCCGCTTCGATGGCAACGCCGCTGTGCTGTTGAACAATAAGCAGGAGCCGATCGGGACCCGCATCTTCGGGCCGGTGACGCGCGAGCTGCGTTCCGAGAAGTTCATGAAGATCGTCTCGCTCGCTCCCGAAGTGCTGTGAGCGGAGGACATATACATGGCTAACCGTATCAAGAAGGGCGACCAGGTCGTCATCAACACCGGCAAGGACAAGGGTAAGCAGGGTGAAGTTGTGCGTGTGGACGGCGATCGCGTGATCGTCTCCAATGCCAACGTCATCAAGCGCCACACCAAGCCGAACCCGCAGGCGGGTGTCGCCGGCGGCGTGGTCGAGCGTGAAGCGTCGATCCATATCTCCAACGTCAATATCGTCAACCCGGCAACGGGCAAGGGCGAGCGCGTTGGCTTCAAGGTGCTGGAGGATGGACGCAAATTGCGTGTGTTCCGCTCCAGCGGTGAGGCGCTCGACGCCTGAGGAATGCGATCATGAACACTCGTCTCGAAAAGTTTTACAAGGAAAACGTGGTGCCGGCCCTGATGAAGGAATTCGGCTACACCAATCCGATGGAAGTGCCGAAGCTGGTCAAGGTCACGCTCAACATGGGCGTGGGCGAGGCGGCTACCAACAAGAAGATTCTGGAAAATGCGGTCGCCGACATGTCCAAGATCTCCGGCCAGAAGCCGGTGGTCACCAAGTCGCGCGTTTCGGTCGCATCCTTCAAGATTCGTGACGGTTGGCCGATCGGCTGCAAGACCACCTTGCGTCGCGCCAAGATGTACGAGTTTCTGGATCGTCTGATCAACATCTCGCTGCCGCGCGTGCGCGACTTCCGTGGTGTTTCCGGTCGCTCCTTTGACGGTCGTGGCAACTTCAACATGGGTGTGAAGGAACAGATCATCTTCCCGGAAATCGACTTCGACGCCGTCGACGCGATTCGCGGTATGGATATCGCCATCACCACCACCGCCAAGACGGATGCGGAAGCGAAGGCGCTGCTGGCAGCGTTCAAGTTCCCGTTCCGTAACTGACCGTCGAGGACATCCGAAATGGCAAAGACCTCCATGATCCACCGCGACATCAAGCGTGCAAAGCTGGCGAAGAAATTCGCCGGCAAGCGTGATGCGCTGAAGAAGATCCTCTCCAGTCAGGATGCGTCCTACGAAGAGAAGATCGATGCGTCGACCAAGTTGCAGAAGCTGCCGCGCGATTCGTCGCCGAGCCGCCACCGCAACCGTTGCGAGCTGTCCGGCCGTCCGCGCGGTGTCTACCGCAAGTTCGGTCTGGGTCGCAACATGCTGCGCAAGGCCACGATGAACGGTGACGTTCCGGGCCTGCGCAAGGCAAGCTGGTAACAGCATTGCCGGCCGTTTGCGGCCGGCTTGAACAGGATCGTTCTGTTCAACAGGGGAGTCCGACGCAAGTCGGGCTCTTTTGTCGTATACTTCCGCTTCTGTCTTGCCTGCATGGGCGCGGCATGGCGTAAAGGGTCCTGGCCCATCCCCAGGAAAACACAAGATTTTCGCGAAAGCGGATATCGGTGCACTCAAAGGTACTCATATGAGCATGACTGATCCCATCGCCGACCTGCTGGTACGCATCAAGAATGCGGCCGCGGTTGGTAAGCAGACGGTGAAATTGCCGTCGTCCAAGATCAAGGTTGCGATCGCCCAGGTCCTGAAGGACGAGGGTTACATCACCGACCTGCGCGTGACAGCGACCGAGAACAACAAGTCGGAGCTGGAAATCGTGCTGAAGTATTTCGAAGGCCGTCCGGTCATCGAGACCCTGAAGCGTTTCTCGCGCTCGGGTCTGCGCCAGTACCGCGGCAAGACCGAGCTGCCCAAGGTCCTGGGTGGCCTGGGTATCGCCATCATCTCCACGTCGAAGGGCATCATGACCGATGCGCAGGCTCGCGAAGCCGGCGTTGGTGGTGAAGTCCTGTGCTTCGTGGCCTAAGGGAAGGAATCGATCATGTCCCGTGTAGCCAAGAAGCCTGTTTCCCTTCCGAAGGGTGTTGAACTCAACGTCCAGCCCGAGCTGGTCAGCGTCAAGGGCCCGAAGGGCACCCTGACCCTGCCGAAGCCGACTGGCGTCGAAATCGCCATCGACGGCGACGTTGCCACGCTGTCGGCCAATGACCCGTCGCAGATCGCCATCACCGGTACCGTGCGCGCCATCCTGGCCAACATGGTCAAGGGTGTGTCCGAAGGCTTCGAGCGCAAGCTCGAGCTGGTCGGCGTCGGTTACCGCGCCGCCATGCAGGGCAAGGATCTGAGCCTGGCGCTCGGTTTCTCGCATCCGCTGGTGTTCGTGGCGCCGGAAGGCATCACGCTGTCGACCCCGACCCAGACCGAGATCGTGGTCCAGGGCGCCGACAAGCAGCGCGTCGGCGAAGTCGCCGCCAAGATTCGCGGTTTCCGTCCGCCGGAGCCCTACAAGGGCAAGGGTGTGAAGTACGCCGGTGAAGTCATCATTCGCAAGGAAGCCAAGAAGGCTTAATGGCGAGTCCCTCGCAAGAGCCCGCACATCCCTGTGCGGACTTTTGATAGGAGCGCGCTTTCCCTTCAGCTTCCGTAGGATAAATATCATGAGCATCAACAAGAACATCGCCCGTCTGCGTCGCGCCAAGTCCACCCGTTCGCACATCCGTGAGCTGGGCGTCGCTCGCCTGTCGGTGCTGCGTACCGGCCAGCATCTGTATGCGCAGGTCTTCACCGCCGACGGTTCCAAGGTGATCGCCGCGGCGAACACCCTGCAGGCCGACGTCAAGGAAGGCCTGAAGAACGGCAAGAACAGCGATGCGGCCGTCAAGGTCGGCAAGCTGATCGCCGAGCGCGCCAAGGCTGCGGGCATCGAGAAGGTCGCGTTCGACCGCTCGGGCTATCGCTACCATGGCCGTATCAAGGCGCTGGCCGATGCAGCTCGCGAAGGCGGCCTGCAGTTCTAAGCACTGCCGCGGATGTGGCCATCGGTCACGTCCGCGATACCGCCGGCAGGGAGATGCCGGACCGTCCCGTTCTTTTGCAACGGAGCCGGGAACACTGCGTGACTTCACAACCATAAGCGGCTTCGAGCCGTACATACTCAATCAATCAAGGAATCAAGATGGCAGAAGAACGTGCACCGCGGGGTCGTGATCGCGACCGTAACCGCGAAGAGAAAGTCGACGATGGCATGATCGAAAAGCTGGTCGCGGTTAATCGCGTCAGCAAGACGGTCAAGGGCGGTCGCCAGTTCACCTTCACCGCGCTGACCGTGGTCGGCGATGGTCTGGGCAAGGTCGGTTTCGGTTATGGCAAGGCGCGCGAAGTGCCGGTCGCCATCCAGAAGTCGATGGAGCAGGCGCGCAAGAACCTGGCCACCGTCGATCTGAACAACGGTACCTTGTGGCATGCCGTCAAGTCCGGCCATGGCGCGGCACGCGTCTACATGCAGCCGGCCTCGGAAGGTACGGGCGTCATCGCCGGCGGCGCCATGCGCGCTGTGCTGGAAGCGGTTGGCGTCAAGAACGTGCTGGCCAAGGCGGTTGGTTCGCGTAACCCGATCAACCTGGTCCGTGCAACCCTGAAGGGTCTGTCGGAAGTGCAGTCGCCGGCGCGTGTTGCGGCCAAGCGCGGCAAGAAGGTGGAGGAGCTCAACCATGGCTAAGGACACCAACAAGACCGTGACGGTGCGCCTGGTGCGTGGCCTGCGTGGAACCCAGTCGCGTCACCGCCTGTCGGTGCGTGCGTTGGGCCTGAATAAGCTCAACGATGTGCGTGAACTGAAGGACAGCCCGCAGGTTCGCGGCCTGATCAACACCGTTCACTACCTCGTCAAGGTTGAGGACTAATCCCATGACTTTGCATCTCAATGACCTCAAGCCCGCCGACGGCGCCCGCACCGAGCGCACCCGCGTCGGCCGTGGCATCGGCTCCGGCCTTGGCAAGACCTGTGGCCGCGGCCACAAGGGTTCGTTCGCGCGCAAGGGCGGCGGCAAGATCAAGGCCGGCTTCGAAGGCGGCCAGACCCCGATGCAGCGCCGTCTGCCGAAGATCGGTTTCCGTTCCAAGATGGCGCGTGACAGTGCCGAAGTGTTGTCCTACCAGCTGGACAAGCTGGAAGCCGGTGAGATCGACTTTGCAGCGCTGCGTGCGGCCAATCTGGTCCCGAGCCGCGCCAAGAAGGCGAAGATCGTGCTGAAGGGCGAGCTGAGCAAGAAGTTCGTGCTGAAGGGCGTGGCTGCAAGTGCAGGCGCCAAGGCAGCAATCGAAGCTGCCGGCGGCAGCGTAGAGGAGTAATCGGCAGATGGCGCAGGCTGGCATTGGTAACCTCGGTGGCGGGCTCGGCAAGTTCACGGAACTTCGCCAGCGGCTGCTGTTCGTCCTCGGGGCATTGATCGTCTATCGCATCGGCTGCTATGTGCCGGTGCCTGGCGTGAATCCCGATGCCATGCTTTCGTTGATGCAGGCGCAGGGCGGCGGCATCGTGGACATGTTCAACATGTTCTCGGGCGGCGCCCTGCACCGTTTCAGTATTTTTGCGTTGAACGTGATGCCGTACATCTCGGCATCGATCGTGATCCAGTTGGCCACGCACATCTTTCCCGCCCTCAAGGCGATGCAGAAGGAAGGCGAATCCGGCCGACGCAAGATCACCCAGTATTCGCGCATCGGTGCGGTGCTTCTGGCAGTGGTGCAGGGCGGTAGTATCGCGCTGGCACTGCAGAATCAGACCGCGCCCGGTGGTGCTCCGGTGGTGTATGCGCCGGGCATGGGCTTCGTGCTCACCGCAGTGATCGCGCTGACCGCCGGCACCATCTTCCTGATGTGGGTGGGCGAGCAGGTCACCGAGCGTGGCATCGGCAACGGCGTGTCGCTGATCATCTTCGCCGGCATCGTGGCAGGCCTTCCGTCGGCGGCGATCCAGACCGTCGAGGCCTTCCGCGAAGGCAATCTAAGCTTCATTTCACTGCTGCTGATCGTCATCACCATTCTGGCCTTCACGCTGTTTGTGGTGTTCGTCGAACGCGGGCAGCGACGTATCACGGTCAACTACGCGCGCCGCCAGGGCGGTCGCAATGCGTACATGAACCAGACCTCGTTCCTGCCGCTGAAGCTCAACATGGCAGGCGTGATTCCGCCGATCTTCGCCTCCAGCATCCTCGCCTTCCCGGCGACGCTGTCGATGTGGTCCGGTCAGGCGGCGTCCGGCAGCGGCGTGGGCTCCTGGCTGCAGAAGATCGCCAATGCGCTCGGGCCGGGCGAGCCGGTGCACATGCTGGTGTTTGCGGCACTGATCATCGGCTTTGCGTTCTTCTACACAGCGCTGGTGTTCAACTCGCAGGAAACCGCTGACAACCTCAAGAAGTCGGGCGCGCTGATTCCAGGCATCCGTCCTGGCAAGGCGACGGCGGATTATGTGGACGGCGTTCTGACACGTCTGACCGCAGCGGGTTCGCTGTACCTGGTGATCGTCTGCCTGCTGCCGGAAATCATGCGTACGCAGCTGGGCACCTCGTTCCACTTCGGTGGTACGTCGTTGCTGATCGCCGTGGTGGTGGTGATGGACTTCATTGCGCAGATCCAGGCGCATCTGATGTCGCATCAGTACGAGAGCCTGCTGAAGAAGGCCAACCTCAAGGGTGGCTCGCGCGGCGGTCTGGCGCGCAGTTAAGTCTCGCGGGCGGTTAGGTGGTACACTAGATCTTCATTGCGTGAAGACGGCCTGGTTCCCGGGCCACGATCTTCCGATCAGAAGGGCGGCTCGCGCGACGTCTCGCGCGCGGGTGTGACGAGGTGGTCCTGTGCGGGAGTAGTACAGGCGATTCGGAGAAGTTTTCTGGATCAACATCGTCCGGCGCCGGAGCGAGGGCACACTCCCCACGCCGGGTCCATGGAACTTTTGGTTCCACGGGCTTCAAAGCAATCCGAGGCCTTGCTACAATTCCGAGTTCACTTTTGATCCATCCTGCCGGATGGCGCCTGGGCGCTGTCGGGCCATCACTCAGTTGGAGAATCGCGTCATGGCGCGTATTGCAGGCGTCAACCTGCCAGCCCAGAAGCACGTCTGGGTCGGGTTGCAAAGCATCTACGGCATCGGCCGTACCCGTTCGAAGAAGCTCTGCGAATCCGCAGGCGTTACCTCGACCACGAAGATTCGTGATCTGTCCGAACCCGAAATCGAGCGCCTGCGCGCCGAAGTCGGCAAGTATGTCGTCGAAGGCGACCTGCGCCGCGAAATCGGTATCGCGATCAAGCGACTGATGGACCTGGGCTGCTATCGCGGTCTGCGTCATCGCCGTGGTCTCCCGCTGCGTGGTCAGCGCACCCGTACCAACGCCCGCACCCGTAAGGGTCCGCGCAAGGCGATCAGGAAGTAAGGGATAGATCATGGCAAAGCCAGCAGAAAAGAAAACGAAGAAGAAGATCAAGCGCGTCATCACTGATGGCGTCGCCCACGTCCACGCTTCGTTCAACAACACCATCGTCACCATCACCGATCGCCAGGGCAATGCGCTGTCGTGGGCTACGTCCGGCGGCGCCGGCTTCCGTGGTTCGCGCAAGTCGACCCCGTTCGCTGCTCAGGTTGCCGCCGAAAAGGCTGGCCGCGCTGCGCTCGACTACGGCGTGAAGTCGCTGGAAGTACGTATCAAGGGTCCGGGTCCGGGCCGTGAGTCGGCCGTGCGTTCGTTGAACAACGTGGGCTACAAGATCACCAACATCATCGACGTGACGCCAATCCCGCACAACGGGTGCCGTCCGCCGAAGAAGCGTCGCGTCTAAAGGGAGCGATAAGAAATGGCTCGTTATATCGGTCCTACCTGTAAGCTCGCCCGCCGCGAAGGCGCCGATCTTTCCCTCAAGAGCCCGGCGCGTGCGCTGGACTCCAAGTGCAAGCTTGAGCAGAAGCCCGGCCAACACGGCGCGGCTCGCAAAGGCAAGCTCTCCGACTACGCTACCCAGCTGCGTGAGAAGCAGAAGGTCAAGCGCATCTACGGGTTGCTGGAGCGCCAGTTCCGCAACTACTACAAGAAGGCCTCGACCAAGAAGGGCAACACCGGCGAGAACCTGCTGCAGTTGCTGGAAACCCGTCTGGACAACGTCTGCTACCGCATGGGCTTTGCCGTCACCCGTCCGGCCGCGCGCCAGCTGGTGTCGCACCGTGGCGTGCTGGTCAATGGCAAGTCGGTGAATCTGGCGTCGTACCAGATCAAGGCTGGCGATGCGATCACGCTGTCGGAAAAGGCACAGAAGCAGCTCCGCGTGCAGGAAGCCCTGACCGTGGCTGAGCAGCACGACATGACGCCGTCGTGGGTCGAAGTCGATTCGAAGAAGTTCAGCGGCGTGTTCAAGGCCGTTCCGGATCGCGCTGACCTGCCTTCGGATATCAACGAAGCGCTGATCGTCGAGTTGTATTCGAAGTAATTCACATTGGAGAGCCTCCGGCACCGCCGGAGGTTCGCAGGAGACCCCGCAACATGACGGTTACCGCCAACCAGGTTCTGCGCCCCCGTGGTCCGCAGATCGAACGTCTTACCGACAATCGCGCAAAGGTCGTGATCGAGCCCTTGGAGCGCGGTTACGGGCACACGCTGGGCAATGCCCTGCGTCGTGTGCTGTTGTCGTCGATCCCGGGTTTTGCGATCACCGAGGTCGAGATCGACGGCGTGCTGCACGAGTACACCACGGTCGAAGGGCTGCAGGAAGACGTGCTTGACGTCCTGCTCAACCTGAAAGACGTGGCGATTCGTATGCATAGTGGCGACAGCGCGACGCTGTCGTTGTCCAAGCAGGGTCCGGGTACGGTCACTGCGGCCGACATCAGGACCGATCACAACGTCGAGATCATCAACGGCGACCACGTGATCTGCCACCTGACCAAGGACACGGCGCTGAACATGCGCCTGAAGATCGAGCGTGGTTTCGGCTATCAGCCGGCTGCCGCGCGTCGTCGTCCGGACGAAGAGACCCGCACCATCGGTCGTCTGATGCTGGATGCGTCGTTCTCGCCGGTGCGTCGCGTTGCCTATGCCGTGGAAGCTGCGCGCGTTGAACAGCGCACCGACCTCGACAAGCTGGTGATCGATATCGAGACCAACGGCACGATCGATGCCGAGGAAGCCGTGCGCACCGCCGCCGACATCCTCAGCGATCAGCTGTCGGTGTTCGGCGATTTCACCCACCGCGATCGCGGTGCGGCCAAGCCGGCTGCCAGCGGCGTGGATCCGGTGCTGCTGCGCCCGATCGACGACCTCGAGCTGACCGTGCGTTCGGCCAACTGCCTGAAGGCCGAGAGCATCTACTACATCGGCGATCTGATCCAGAAGACCGAAGTGGAACTGCTCAAGACCCCGAATCTTGGCAAGAAGTCGCTGACCGAAATCAAGGAAGTGCTGGCACAGCGCGGCCTTGCACTGGGCATGAAGCTGGAGAACTGGCCGCCGGCCGGTGTCGCCCAGCACGGCATGCTTGGTTAATGCATCACCCGCATGGGCGTCTTCGGGCGCCCATGCTGTTTTTACATCGACGGGCCAAAGCCCGCGGTGACATCCGGTCAAAGGACGGCCGGCTCGGACCAACCGCAGTCCATTCAACAGCGCCAGGATGGCGACAACGTCTCTCAAAGCAGTCTCAACATTCCTTAGGAAATCACACTCATGCGTCACCAGAAATCTGGCCGTAAGTTCAACCGCACCAGCGCGCACCGCGAAGCCATGTTCCGCAATATGGCCGCCTCGCTGTTCAAGCACGAGCTGATCAAGACCACCTTGCCGAAGGCCAAGGAACTGCGTCGCGTCGCCGAGCCGCTGATCACCATCGGCAAGGTCGATGGCGTTGCCAACCGTCGTCTGGCGTTTGCCCGCCTGCGCGACAAGGAAGCCGTGGGCAAGCTGTTCGTCGAACTGGGCCCGCGTTATGCGACCCGTCCCGGCGGCTACCTGCGCATCCTGAAGGCCGGCTTCCGTGCCGGTGACAATGCGCCGATGGCGTATGTCGAGCTGGTCGACCGTCCGGTCGTCGCCGAGGAAGTGGCCGAGTAATCGGTTCGCCCTTCGCAAGGATCTTGAAAAGCCCGGCTAGCGCCGGGCTTTTTCATTGCAGGCCCCCGAGCCGGGTCTGTCGCCTTGGCGTCGGTGTTACAGCCGCAATGCAGTGCAGCGACCTGCAGGGTTCAACCATCGCCAAGCAG
Organism: Xanthomonas euroxanthea; assembly: GCF_903989455.1. Lineage (NCBI taxonomy): Bacteria > Pseudomonadati > Pseudomonadota > Gammaproteobacteria > Lysobacterales > Lysobacteraceae > Xanthomonas > Xanthomonas euroxanthea. The sequence continues at coordinate 1,146,137 of NZ_LR861803.1, forward strand.
CCTGCTGCGACGGTGGCTGCGTCAGGGTTGCATCGCCAGCATGCAGGGTGGCGCGTGGCGGGCGATAGGCATGGCTGGACGGGACTTCGCGCTGCAACCTGCCCGATGCAGGCATCCGTGGTCACCGCGGCGGCGATGGCTGATAATCGGACATTCGGTCCTAGGCAAGCGGTAGCGATGAATCCATTTCGTTGGGGTTTCCGGGCGCAGTTTTTGCTGGGCTTTCTTGGATGCGCAGGATTGCTTGCCTATGCGATCTATGTGCAGCTGCATCTTGGTCTGGAGCCATGCCCGCTCTGCATCTTCCAGCGGATCGCCTTTGCGGCGCTGGCGGTGTTGTTTTTGCTGGGCGCGTTGCATGGGCCGCGCGCCGCGGGCACGCGTAAGGTCTATGGCGTGCTGAGTTTCCTCGCTGCCGGTGTGGGCATGGGCATCGCGGCGCGGCATGTCTGGGTGCAGATCCGGCCCAAGGACATGATGTCGTCGTGCGGGCCGCCGTTGAGCTTCCTGAGCGAGACGATGGGGCCGTTCGAAGTGTTCCGCACGGTACTGACCGGCACCGGCGACTGCGGCAACATCGATTGGCGCTTCCTGGGCCTGAGCATGCCGATGTGGAGCATGCTCTGGTTCGTGGGCCTGGCACTGTGGGCGCTGTATGCCGGGTTCAGGCAGCGTGGTCCGCGCAAACTGTTCTGATCGTTCCGTTCCGGCACTGGCCGGCGCCCACGCTTTCTGGAGTTCACGATGTCCGCTTCCCCTCATTCGTCCGTCAACCAGGCAGACCAGTGGTCGCCGCAGAGTTGGCGGCAGCGGCCGGCGCTGCAGATGCCGGTGTACCCGGATGCCGTTGCGTTGGAGCACACCCTGGGTGAGTTGCGGCAGTTGCCGCCGCTGGTGACCTCCTGGGAAATCTTCGCGCTCAAGCGCCAGCTGGCCGAGGCGCAGGAGGGCAAGCGCTTCCTGCTGCAGGGCGGAGATTGCGCCGAAAATTTCAGCGATTGCGAATCGGGCACGATCTCCAATCGCCTGAAGGTGCTGCTGCAAATGAGCCTGGTGCTGGTGCACGGCCTGCACCTGCCGGTGGTGCGGGTCGGGCGCTTTGCCGGGCAGTACGCCAAGCCGCGCTCGGCCGATACCGAGACCCGCGATGGGGTGACCTTGCCGAGCTACCGCGGCGATGTGATCAACGCACCCGCCTTCACAGAAGCGGCACGCGTGCCGGATCCGCAGCGCATGATCACCGCGCATTCGCGCTCGGCGATGACGATGAATTTCGTGCGGGCCCTGATCGACGGCGGCTTTGCCGACCTGCACCATCCCGAATACTGGAATCTGGACTGGGTGGGCTATTCGCCGCTGGCTGCGGACTACCAGAAGATGGTGGCGTCGATCGGCGATGCGGTGCGCTTCATGGAAACCCTGTCCGGCGCCGAGGTCTACAACCTCAATCGCATCGACTTCTACACCTCGCACGAGGCGTTGTTGCTGCCGTACGAGGAGGGCCTGACCCGCCAGGTGCCGCGTCAGTGGGGCTGGTTCAACCTGAGCACGCATTACCCGTGGATCGGCATGCGCACCGCCGCGCTGGATGGCGCGCATGTGGAATATCTGCGTGGGGTACGCAACCCGATTGCAATCAAGGTGGGGCCGTCGGTGCAGCCGGATCAGCTGCTGCGTCTGATCGATGTGCTCAATCCGGAAGACGAACCTGGCCGCCTGAGCTTCATCCACCGCATGGGGGCGGCGCAGATCGCCGAAAAGTTGCCGCCGCTGCTGGAGGCGGTCCGGCGCGACGGGCGTCGGGTGTTGTGGGTGTGCGATGCGATGCACGGCAATACCGAAAGCACCGGCAATGGCTACAAGACACGCCGTTTCGACAATATCCGCAGCGAGGTCGAGTTGTCGTTCGATCTGCACGCGGCAGCCGGGACGCGGCTCGGCGGGGTGCATCTGGAACTCACCGGCGAAGATGTCACCGAATGTACCGGTGGCGCGCGCGAGTTGACCGAGCGCGATCTGGAACGCGCCTACCGGTCCAGCGTGGATCCACGCCTGAACTACGAGCAGTCGCTGGAAATCGCAATGGCAATCGTGCGCAAGCAACAGCAGGTGGCGGCGCAGCCGCTGGGCGGGTGAGGTCCCCGTGCGCATGACGTGATGCTCATGCCGCGTGCGGCATGCTGTTGCAGCCATCCCTCTTTCCCCCCACAGGAGGAACGGTTTGACTGCCGATTGGAACGTCATCCGCGAATACGCAATCCCGCTTGGTGCCTCGCTGCTGGCGGGCATCGTCACCTGGTCGCTGATGCTGTGGCTGTTTCGCCGCATGCAGGGCCGCGACTACCGCCGCGCACGCATCATCCGCGTGGTCACGTTGCCGGCTGCCTTCATCCTGCCGCTGCTGTTTCTGGGCATCGCCACCGAAGCGACGCCACTGGCCGGCAAGACGCTGGCAGCGGTACAGCACCTGCTGCACGTCGGCATCGTCGGTTGCGTGACCTGGTTGTTCGTGCGTGCGGTCGCCGCTGGCGAGATGGCGATCCTGCGCAGCAATCCGATCGAGGTGTCCGACAACCTCACCGCCCGGCGCATCCAGACCCAGACACGCGTGCTGAGCCGGGTGGTGATGGGCGCGGTGATCCTGCTCGGCATCTCGGTGGTGCTGCTTGGCTTCGAACAGGTACGCCAGATCGGCAAGACGCTGCTGGCCTCGGCCGGCATCATCGGGCTGGTGGCCGGTATCGCGGCCAAGCCGGTGTTCGGCAACCTGATCGCCGGCCTGCAGATCGCCCTGACCCAGCCGATCCGGCTGGACGATGTGGTGATCGTGGAAGGCGAATGGGGCCGCATCGAGGAGATCGGCAGCTCGTACGTGGTGGTGCGGATCTGGGACGAGCGACGGATGGTGGTGCCGCTCACCTGGTTCATCGAAAACCCGTTCCAGAACTGGACACGCAGCAGCGCCGACCTGCTCGGCACCGCATTCCTGTGGCTGGACTACCGCACCCCGATCGCGGCGGTGCGTGCCGAGCTGGAGCGCATCTGCAAGAGCGAGCCGCTCTGGGATGGGCGGGTCTGCGTGACCCAGGTGACCGAAACCAGCGAGAGCACGATCCAGGTGCGTCTGCTGGTGAGTGCGCGCAATTCCGGCGATGCGTTCGACCTGCGCTGCATCAGCCGCGAGCGCATGATCGACTTCCTGACCCGCGAGCACCCGTACGCCTTGCCGAGAATCCGTGCCGAAATCGCCGCGCAGGAAAAGCCGCCCCTGCGCGCCGCCGCGCCGATCGCCCCGGAGAGCGTGCGCTCGCCCGGTGCCGAAGACGGCGAGCCTGCGACTACGGTGTAGCTGCAGGCGGTGCTGCCGGTGACGCGCCTGGTGCCGCTGGCGCATAGCTGGGCGCAAACCGCGCCTTGCTGCGCTGCTCGTACGCGTAGGCCAGTTCGATCAGGCGTGGCTCGCTCCAGGCGCTGCCCATGAACAACAGGCCCAGCGGCAGGCCCTGGGTCTGGCCCATCGGCACGCTCAGGCTGGGATAACCGGCCACCGCGGCCGCACCGTAGCCGGCACCGGGAAAGGTGTCGCCCTTGACCAGGTCGGTGACCCAGGCGGCACCGGTGGTGGGCACGATCAGCGCATCCAGGCGATCGGCCTGCAACGCGGCATCGATGCCTTCCGGCCCGGCCAGCCGTTTGGCCGTGGCGCGGGCGGTGAGATACGCGGCATCGTCGAGCCCGGGCGCGGCCTGTGCCTGCTCGAACAGTTCCTGCCCGAAGTAGGGCATCTCGCGCTGCGCGTGGCTGCGGTTGAAGGCGATCACCTGTTCCAGGCTCGACACCGGGGCGGCGTGTCCGCGCAGATACGCGTTCAGGCCGGCCTTGAACTCGACCAGCAAGACCGTCTGTTCGGCAGCATCCCACTGGCCATCGGTCACCAGGCGGGTTTCGATCACGGTGGCACCGGCCGCGCGCAGGGTCTGCACGGCGCGGTCCAAGGTGGCGGCGATCGCGGGATCCTCGCGCAGTGGATTGCGCAGCAGGCCCAGGCGCGCCCCGCGCAGGCCATCGGGCTTGAGGTGTGCCAGGTAGTTCGGGGTGGGCGCAGGCGCAGTGCGCGTGGCCGGATCCTGCGGGTCGGGCGCGGCGATCGCCTGCAGCACGGCGGCAGCATCGGCGACGCTGCGCGTCATCGGGCCGGCGGTGTCCTGGCTGGCCGAGATTGGAATGATGCCATCGCGGCTGACTAGGCCCACGGTCGGCTTGAGCCCGACCAGACCGTTCACCGAGGCCGGGCAGGTGATGCTGCCGTCGGTCTCGGTGCCGATACCGACGGTGGCCAGGCTGGCGGCGATCGCCGCGCCGGTGCCGGCGCTGGAGCCGCAGGGGTTGCGATCCAGCGCGTAAGGGTTGCGGGTCAGACCACCGCGTGCACTCCAGCCGGAACTCGACTTGGTGGAGCGGAAATTGGCCCATTCGCTCAGGTTGGTCTTACCCAGGATCACTGCGCCGGCCGTGCGCAGGCGTTGCACCACAAAGGCGTCGCGGCCTGGCCTGAAATCGGCAAGCGCCAGCGAACCGGCGCTGTTGACCATCGGCAGCGCATCGATGTTGTCCTTGAGCAACACCGGAATGCCGTGCAGGGGCCCGCGCACATGGCCGGCGCGGCGTTCGGCGTCCAGTGCGCGTGCGTCGGCTTCGGCTTGCGGGTTGAGTTCGATCACCGCATTGAGGGTGGGGCCGGCGCGATCGATGGTCGCTACGCGGCGCAGGTACGCGCGGGTCAGATCCAGGCTGCTGGTCTTGCCGGACGCCATGCGTGCCTGCAGGCCAACGACGTCGGCATCGCTCAGAGCGTCTTGCCTGGCAGCGGCTGCATGGGCATCGGCAGGCGCCAGGCCGTCGTCGGCATGCGCACAGCCGCACAGCGCCAGCAGTAGCGCGAAGGACAAGGTGGTGGATCGCATGGGTGGTCTTCCCCGGAGGACTGTTTGCAGGCTAACGGCGCTGCGTCGGGGTGACAACGTGTATGAGGTGTCCGCAGACGGGCAGGGTGCGTCAGTGCCGCCGGCGCTTGATCAGGTCGCGTGCCAGCACGCCGACCACGATCAGATTGATTGCCAGCACGCCCCAGGCAGTCCAGCCGGGATGGCGGACGATGGCGTAGATATCGAAAGGCAGATAGATGGCCGCCGACAGGCAGCCCAGCAGCGACGCCCAGGCCTTGGCACGCCACAGACCCCAGGCTTCCACGACGTGCAGCAGGCCGTAGGCCAACATTGCGGCTGCGGCCAGATGGACGGCGTCGGGGCTGATGGTCTTGAGCAACGACGGCAGTGCGCCGTGGTCGGGATCCAGATTGAAGCGGCGGATCAGCGTGCTGACCGCGTTCTGCAGCGGGAGCGGGCCCAGAATTTCCAGGCCCGTCGCCGCCAACAGCGCAAGCGCCCCCTTGACCGTCTCCAGCAAGGCGATCACATGCAGTCCCGGATGCGCGCGCGGATCCGGGCTGTAGGGCGTGTTGCGCACGATGATGGACCGGTCGTGCTTAGCCGGAACGGCCAGCGCGCTTGCGGTCGCTTTCGGTGAGGAACTTCTTGCGCAGGCGGATTTCCTTCGGGGTGACTTCGACCAGCTCGTCGTCCTCGATGAAGTCCAGCGCCTGTTCCAGCGTGTACTTGATCGCCGGGGTCAGTTTGATCGCATCGTCCTTGCCCGAGGCGCGCATGTTGGTCAGCGGCTTGGTCTTGATCGCGTTGACGGTCAGATCGTTGTCCTTGGAGTGGATACCGATCAGCTGACCTTCGTACACGTTGTCGCCTTCTGCAGCGAACAGACGGCCACGCTCTTCCAACGGCCCCAGTGCATAGGCAGGGGTGGCGCCGGCGGCATTGGCGATCATCACGCCGTTCTGGCGCTTGGCGATGGCGCCCTGTTCCTTCGGGCCGTAATGGTCAAACACGTGGAACAGCAGACCCGAGCCCTGGGTCAGGGTGCGGAACTCGTTCTGGAAGCCGATCAGGCCACGCGCCGGGATCATGTAATCCAGGCGCACGCGGCCCTTGCCGTCCGGCTCCATGTTCTTCAGCTGGCCCTTGCGGGTGCCCAGCTTTTCCATCACGCCGCCCTGGTGCTGTTCTTCAATGTCCACCACGAGCTGTTCGATCGGCTCCATCTGCTTGCCGTCGATCTCCTTGATGATCACTTCCGGACGCGACACGGCCAGCTCGTAGCCTTCACGACGCATGTTCTCGATCAGCACCGACAGATGCAGCTCGCCACGGCCGGAGACCAGGAACTTGTCGGCGTCGGAGCCTTCCTCGACCTTCAGTGCCACGTTGTGCACCTTCTCGCGGTCCAGACGGTCGCGCAGCTGGCGGCTGGTCAGGAACTTGCCGCCGGACAGGTCCTTGTTGCCGGCGAACGGCGAGTTGTTGACCTGGAAGGTCATCGAGATGGTGGGCTCGTCCACGGTCAGCGCCGGCAGCGCTTCCGGCGCGTCGAGCGCGCACACGGTGTCGGAAATGGTCAGCTCGGCCACGCCGGAGATGGCGACGATGTCGCCGGCCTCGGCGGTGTCCTGCTCGATGCGCTCCAGGCCCAAAAAGCCCAGCACCTGCAGCACCTTGCCCTGGCGCTTCTTGCCTTCGCGGTCGATCACGCTGACCGGCATGTTCTTCTTCAGCACGCCGCGCTGGATGCGGCCGATGCCGATCACGCCAACGAAGTTGTTGTAGTCCAGCTGGCTGATGCGCATCTGGAACGGGCCGTCCGGATCCACGTCCGGTGCCGACACGTGCTGCATGATCGCTTCGTACAGCGGGGTCATGTCGCCGTCGCGCACGCTCGAATCCAGGCTGGCGTAGCCGTTCAGGGCCGAGGTGTAGACGATCGGGAAGTCCAGCTGCTCATCGGTGGCGCCGAGCTTGTCGAACAGGTCGAACACCTGGTCGATCACCCAGTCCGGGCGTGCGCCGGGACGGTCGATCTTGTTGACCACCACGATCGGCTTGAAGCCCATCGCAAACGCCTTCTGGGTCACGAAGCGGGTCTGCGGCATCGGGCCGTCCATCGCGTCGACCAGGATCAGCACCGAGTCCACCATCGACAGCACGCGCTCGACCTCGCCACCGAAGTCGGCGTGTCCCGGGGTGTCGACGATGTTGATGCGGTTGCCGTTCCAGGTGATGGCCGTGTTCTTGGCCAGGATCGTGATGCCACGCTCCTTTTCCTGGTCGTTGCTGTCCATCACGCGCTCAGCCAGCACGGTGCGCTCGGACAGGGTGCCGGACTGCTTCAGCAGGCAGTCGACGAGGGTGGTCTTGCCATGGTCGACGTGCGCGACGATGGCGATATTGCGGAGTTTTTCGATAGACATGCGGAAAGGGCCCCTGTCTGGCGCCAGTCTTGAGATGAGGTAAGCCCGACATTATAGCGGTTTCGTTGCCGTGCCGTTGCGTTCGGCCGTCGAGCGGTTCAAAACGCCCATTCAGCTTGCTGTGAGACCCCCGACGATGGTCCAACCTGCACGGCCGCCTGCACGGCCGGGTGTATTCTAATGGGCTGTCATACACCCTGAAACCTGCAAGGATTTCCATGTCCCTGATCGCCCATTTCGATACCACCCGCGGCCCGATCGTGGTCGAGCTGTTCGCCGACAAGGCCCCGCTGACCGTCGCCAACTTCGTCAACCTGGTCCAGCGCGGCTTCTACGACGGCCTGAGCTTCCACCGCGTCATCGCCGACTTCATGATCCAGGGCGGCTGCCCGGAAGGTTCCGGCCGCGGCGGCCCGGGCTACCGGTTCGAGGATGAAGCCAACAACGGCGTCGGCCACGAGCGCGGCGTGCTGTCCATGGCCAATGCCGGCCCCAACACCAACGGCAGCCAGTTCTTCATCACCCACACCGCCACCCCGTGGCTGGACGGCAAGCACACCGTGTTCGGCAAGGTCACCCAGGGCCTGGACGTGGTCGATGCCGTCGCCCAGGGCGATGTGATCAACAAGGTGACGATCGAAGGCGATACCGACGCCGTGCTGGCCGCCAAGGCCGACCGCGTCGCGGAGTGGAACAAGATCCTCGCCGCCTGACGGCTTTTCCCGAACGGCCGCCGTGTGCGGCCGTTCGTCTGTCACTGCGCGCCGCCAGGCCTCGCGCCACGCCAGCGTGCACCTCCACCCATGTTTTTTAGCAGAGGAAACTCCCCATGAAAGCACCTGTTCGTGTTGCCGTGACCGGCGCTGCCGGCCAGATCGGCTATGCCCTGCTGTTCCGCATCGCCTCCGGCGAAATGCTGGGCAAGGATCAGCCGGTGATCCTGCAATTGCTGGAACTGTCCAATGAAAAGGCCCAGGCCGCGCTCAAGGGCGTGATCATGGAGCTGGAAGACTGCGCATTCCCGTTGCTGGCCGGTGTGGTCGGCACCGACGACGCCGAAGTGGCGTTCAAGGACATCGATGTCGCCCTGCTGGTCGGTGCGCGCCCGCGCGGCCCGGGCATGGAGCGCAAGGACCTGCTGCTGGAGAACGCCAAGATCTTCACCGCGCAGGGCGCGGCGTTGAACAAGGTGGCCAAGCGTGACGTCAAGGTGCTGGTGGTCGGCAACCCTGCCAACACCAATGCCTACATCGCAATGAAGTCGGCGCCGGATCTGAACCCGAAGAACTTCACCGCCATGCTGCGTCTGGACCACAACCGTGCGCTCAGCCAGCTGTCGCAGAAGCTCGGCAAGCCGGTCGGCGGCATCGAGAAGCTGGTGGTGTGGGGCAACCACAGCCCGACCATGTATCCGGACTACCGTTTCGCCACCGCCGATGGTGCGTCCATCGGTGATGCGATCAACGACCAGGAATGGAATGCGTCCACCTTCATTCCGACCGTGGGCAAGCGCGGCGCGGCGATCATCGAAGCGCGCGGCCTGTCCTCGGCAGCGTCGGCCGCCAATGCCGCCATCGATCACGTGCGTGATTGGGTGCTGGGCAGCAATGGCAAGTGGGTGACGATGGGCGTGCCGTCCGACGGCTCCTACGGCATTCCGGAAGGCGTGATCTTCGGCTTCCCGGTCACCACCGAAAACGGCGAGTACACCCTGGTCAAGGATCTGCCGATCGACGACTTCAGCCAGAAGTACATCGACAAGACCCTGGCCGAGCTGGAAGAAGAGCGCAGCGGCGTGTCGCATCTGCTGGGCTGAGTTTCCCGGCTTGGCAGTAAAAAAAAACGCCGGGCACTGCCCGGCGTTTTTTTATGCGTCGCTTCCGTGATGCGTTGCGTTACATGCGCCGGTCGGTGGCGCGGGAAGCGCGCCATCACGCCCATCGATCCTGCAAGGCCGATGCGATACGCGTTGCCGCCGCATCGATCACATCACGCGGTGCGCTCGGCTCAGGCCAGGCCTTCGGCCTTTAGCGCGGCCTGCACATCGGCATCGTCGAGCATGCGCTGCACGAAAGCAGCCACGGCGCTCAGCCCGCTCAGGTCCACGCCCGCCTTCTGCGCCCATCGCAGCGTCACGAACAGATACGCATCGGCGCCGGTGTGGGTGTCGCCGGCCAGCCAGTTGCGCCCCTGCAGATGCGCGTCGACACGTTCGTACAGGGCGCGCAGCTTGTTGCGTGCGTCGTCATGGCTGCGCGCAATCAGCGCCTCGTCCTGCAGATAGGCGGTACTACCGAAAATCGGCTTGAAGGTCGGATGCACATCGGCATTGGCGAAGGCGATCCAGCGATTGATTTCCGCACGGCTGCGCGCGCTGCCATCGCCGGACAGCCCGGTGAGGGGTGCAACGTCGGCGATGTAGTTCAGGATGGCCGCGTTCTGGGTCAGCGCCCAGTCGTCGACGACCAGCAACGGCACCGCCCCGGCCGGATTGAGGCGCAGATACCCGGGCGACTTCATCGTGGCGGCGTCGACCACTTCCAGCTCGAAGGGCAGCCCCGACCAGCGCAGCACGATGTGATCTGCCAGCGAACATGCGCCCGGCTTGGTATACAGCTTCATGAGAATTCCCGCACAAAGACGAAGACGCAAGCTTAGCGGCAACACGTGAGTGCGCGGGTGACGTCAGGATGCGGTGCGCGGACGCAGCTTCTGCACGCGATAGAACGTGTGGTCGCCGATGGTGGCCACCTGGTATGCATTGCGCCAGCTCGGGCTGGCGATCGCGCTTGCGGCAAAGTGGCTGGCGCCCGGCACGATTTCCTTGCGCTGACCCACCGGTAGCGCCCAGTTGCGCTCTGCAGCCAGCGCCACATGCAGCGCCTTGTTCCAGGCATCGTCATTTTTCAGCTGCGTTCCCGGGGCCACGATGGTGGGCGCGAACTGCTTGCGCGCGGTGACCACCTGGCACATCGAATCGCCCCACAAACCGCTGTCCAGGCGACGCAACGCAACTTCCGCGACGGCTTGCTGGCCGCGCAAGGTCTGATCACGCGCTTCCAGGTACACGGTGGTGCTCAAGCACAACGAATCTGCAGCTGGCTGCGGCAACAACTGCGACAGCCAAAGTATCCAAACCAGTTTCATAGAACTCCTTGCTCCGTATGGGCCGATCCGCAGAGCATCCAAGGTGGATGCACCAGTACAGAGGGCTTGGCGTCATGGGGAGGCGGCCTGCCACGGGTCGCCCGGTCTCCGGCGAAACAAGGATCTACCGGAGGTGCCCACCAAATGCGGTGGGTCAAAAAGTTGGCGCAAGGTAGGCGTCGATCACAGAATCGCGGCTGAATAGGCGGGGTTGACGCGTGTGAGTGCTTGCTACATCTACCGCTTGGCTCGAGCACAACAGCGCGCTGCATCCGTCGTGTGCGTCGCATCGTGGTGGCGACAGCGGATGTGGCAATCAACATCGGCGCAATGCGCATGCGGTGTTGCGCGTCTGCGTGTTTTTTGCGACACGCAACGCCTCATGCGCAGGCTACGCATGCAGTGCCATCGGCATGGTGCGCTACACATCATCGTCACTGATGAATGTGCTTGTACGCCGGCGTCTTGCCGCAGCAGCGGTTGGACATCCACATGCGAACGCAGGGTGCAGGAAAGAACTGTCAGTGCAGATGCCGTGCTGCCGGGATCATGCATCGTGCGATTGCTCATGCAGCGTATAACCCTATGTTGCAGTCGCTAAAGCCAGAGAAGGCGGTGGCGTGTTCGATGCGAATTGATGGGGATGGGTATCCACGACGCGTCATGACAGCTATTGCTGTCGCATCGCATCCCCAGGTCGCTCGCCACGCCTGCACCTGCATCACGCAAGGATGCGCCGCAGTGGCAGCACTCAGATATGCCGCCGAAATCGCCAGACCCCGTCGCACGATTTCTTGACGGTGGAAGCGGCGCATCGTCGTTGACGATATTGCGACTGCATCGTGCGCTTGCTGCCGCCTTGCGTACGCGCACTGTTTATTTCCAGAAGAACTAGGCACGTTGAACCACGCGCATCAAGTTCGACTTGATGAAAAAAAAGAACCTGCAGAACCTGCAAGCGTGCAGACGTGCATGGCGATCGCCGAAGCACGTGATTGCGGTCGGCACAGCACCTTGCGCGTAAGCGTTACGTTATTGTGGCCTAATCGGGATTTCATGCCTGACTTGTTGGCAGCGCTGTTGCAACAGGTCTGCGTTTTTCAGACCTCGCCAACGCGCTGCCGATCCAGGCGATCAGTATGCATGACACGCCGCAGAGTATCGGCCCCAGGGCCATCGCCCACGCCAGCTGCGCAGCGTGCCCATGCGGATAGCCGGAGACGTTCAGCAGCAGTCCGATCACGCCACTGCCGGCCGCCAGTGCGAGTTGGGCTGTCGCAGTGAGTGCGGCACATGCGCGGGCCTGCCGTGCGGGGCCATGGCGCGAGGCGAGTTCTGCGTGGCGCGCCCAGACCCATTGCCCGGCACTTCCCGCCGCCACACCCATGCCGAAGGCCAGGCCGGCATCCAGCACGCAGTGTCGAGCCATGGTGATGGCAAAGATCAACCCCAGCCCGGACAGTGCAACTCCACTCAGGCCCAATCGACGCAGCGCCACGGTCGGCCAACGCGCTGCCAAGGGCTGTATGCAGACGCTGCCCAACGCGTACGCAATCAACACCGCGCTGCCCCATCCGGCCGAGCCGATGCGCGATTGCGCCAGATACGGCGCCAATTTGGTGAACGTCGGCAACGCCAACGCCAGTGCTGCGATGACCGCCACGGGCAGCAACTGATTGCGCTGCCACTCCGACGTGGCTGGCGGTAACGGAGCGGCGGCAACTGCGTGCGCGTAAGGCTGCAGCGTGTTGCGTAACCACCATGCCGACAGCAGTGCGATGCTGCTGACCAGCGCGACGACCATCAACGCTGTCGATGCGCCGGCATATGCCCCAGCCTTCAGCACCAGGCCGATCGCTGCGCTGACCGATAGCGCGGCCAGCCCGCTGCCGATCAGGCGCAGCGCACTGACGCCGCGCGCACCGCGCCAGGGCCAGTGGCCCAACCCCAACAAGGTGTTCTGTGCCACGTCGCCGATCGCATAGGCCGCGCGGAAGGGCAGGCTGAGCAGCAACACGCTGATCAGCCTGGCACCGGCAGGAAGCGCTGGCGTCACGAACACCAGTGCCAGGGCGAGGGCTGCCAACGCAATGCCACGCCATTGCGAACGCCCGGCCCAGGCCAGGCTGGCGTGGGCACTCCAGCGTCGCGCGGCGACCATGCCCATCACTGCACTGATCACCAATCCGCCGGCGACCGACGCGCCAGCCGCCACCGCGCTCAATCCAACGTATTCGGTCAACGCAAAAATCAGCAGCAATTCGCCGGTGTACCACAGCAGGCTTTTGCCGAAATGCGCCGCAACATAGGCCCGCAATGCTGCCGGCGGCAGCATGTGGGGCGGTGCAGTCAGGGTGGAGCGCATCGCCGGTTTATAGCCGAGCTGCACGACAGGAAAAAGAATCTACCGGTGCCGCGCCAATCGGTGGCGCTTGTACCGCCTGGCGCGATCGCCAACGGCGCCGGAGTCCACACCGATCCGGCGCATCGGACTTCGCTAGAGAACCCTGCGGCGGCATCTGACGCGCAGACCGGTCATCGCCCTGCCGCTGCCACCCGCAGCGGTGACGGTGCGCCCATCCGGCGCACACCTGCGCTCGTACACGTGTTCGAGTGGCGCCGTGAGCAGGCCGCCGTGGCTTTCAGCGCGCTGCCAAGCGCGCGTTACAAGGTCGCCGCCAAGCGGCAGGCCTGATTGATCGCACGCTTGGCATCCAGTTCGGCGGCAACATCCGCGCCGCCGATCAGATGCGGTTGCCGGCCATCCGCCTGCAGCGCGGCAAGCAGGTCGCGGCGTGGTTCCTGCCCGGCGCAGACCACCACCGTGCCGACATCGAGCAGTTGCTCGTTACCTTCCACGCGGATCCGCAGGCCGGCGTCGTCCACACCCAGATACTCCACACCGCCGAGCATCTTGACGCCCTTGGCCTTGAGCGTGGCACGGTGGATCCAGCCGGTGGTCTTGCCCAGGCGCGCGCCGGGTTTGCCGGGGCTGCGCTGCAGCAGCCAGACCTGGCGGGCGGGGGGCTCGGGCTGCGGCCTGGCCAATGCGCCGGGGGTCTCGAAGCTGGGGTCCACGCCCCATTCGGCCATCCAGCGCGCCGGGTCCAGCGACGGCGATTGCCCTGTGTGCACGAGAAATTCGCCCACATCGAAGCCGATCCCGCCGGCCCCGATGATCGCGACTTTCTCGGCAGCCACATGACGGCCCAGCACCACGTCCAGATAGCTCACGACCATCGGGTGATCGGCGCCGGGGAAATCCACCTTGCGCGGCTCGATGCCGGTGGCCAGCACGATCTCGTCGAAGTCCTTCAGATCGGCCGCTTGCACGCGGGTATTCAGATGCAACTGCACCCCGGTTGCGTCGATGCGGTGACCGAAGTAACGCAGCGTCTCGGTGAATTCTTCCTTGCCCGGGATGCGCCTGGCGACGTTGAATTGCCCGCCGATTGCATCGCCTGCATCGAACAGGGTGACGCGGTGGCCGCGCTCGGCCGCCACCGTGGCGCAGGCCAGACCGGCCGGGCCGGCACCGACCACTGCAATGCGCTTGGGGTCAGGGGTCGGTGCGTAGATCAGTTCGGTTTCGTGCGCTGCGCGTGGGTTGACCAGGCAACTCGCCAGCTTGTTGTCGAACACATGATCCAGGCAGGCCTGGTTGCAGGCGATGCAGGTATTGATGGCCTGCGACTGGCCGGCGCGGGCCTTGTTGGCCCACTGCGGATCGGCCAGCAGCGGGCGTGCCAGCGACACCATGTCGGCCGCGCCGTCGGCGAGGATGCGTTCGGCCACCTCCGGCATGTTGATGCGGTTGGTCGCCACCACCGGGATGTGCAGGTGCGGCCTGAGCTTGGCGGTCACACCGGCAAATGCCGCGCGCGGCACCGAGGTGGCGATGGTCGGGATGCGTGCCTCGTGCCAGCCGATGCCGGAATTGATGATGGTTGCGCCGGCCGCCTCGATCGCCTGCGCCTGGGTCAGGATGTCCTGCCACTGGTTGCCGCCGTCGACCAGGTCCACCAGCGACAGCCGGTAGATGATGATGAAGTCCGGCCCGCAGGCGTCGCGGATGCGTTGCACGATCTCCACCGCAAAGCGCATGCGTTTTGCCGCATCGCCACCCCAGGCATCGCTGCGCTGGTTGGTGCGCGCAGCGGTGAATTCGTTGATCAGGTAGCCTTCCGATCCCATCACCTCCACGCCGTCGTAGCCGGCGTCGCGCGCCAGCCGCGCCGCACGCGCGTAGGCTGCGATCTGCCGATCCACCGCACGTGCCGAGAGCGCGCGTGGAGTGAACGGGTTGATCGGCGCCTTGAGCCGGGACGGGGCCACCGACAGCGGGTGATAGGCGTAGCGCCCCGCGTGCAGCAGCTGCAGGCAGATCTTGGCGCCGTGTGCATGTACCGCCTGGGTGACCTGACGATGCGGGCGCACCTCCCACGGCCACGACAGCTTGCCGCCGAACGGCTTGAGCCAGCCCACCACGTTCGGCGAAAACCCGCCGGTGACGATCAACCCGACACCGCCGGCAGCACGCTCGGCGAAATACGCGGCCAATCTGGGGAAATCGCGCGCACGGTCTTCCAGGCCGGTGTGCATCGAGCCCATCAGGACGCGGTTGCGCAGTTGCGTGAACCCCAGATCGAGCGGTGTGAACAGGTGCGGATAGGGCGAGACGGACGGGCCGGTGGCGGGCGACATGGTATGGATACGCTGGCGTACGGAGTGCGCACGATGCCGGCAAACGGGCGTGGCGGCAAGTCCTGACGCGCACAGCGGGTGCAGTCGGCCGCTCGGGCAGGGGCAGGACAGGGCGGGTGGCGTCCGCAGCAGGCCGCGTACCCGTTGGCAGCACGGCACGTCCCTGGTGCGATCCCGCTTGCTGGATGAGACCGTCTGGGAGACCTGGCGTTCAATCCGGCTTGCCGGCTTCCCGATCAACGGCCCTGATCGGCAGCCGCATCCGACGCGTCACGCGGGTCGCCATGGCCGCAATGGCGACTCTCTATAGAGCAAAAGGCCGATCCATCCGCGCGTTGCTGCGGAACAGATTGCCTTGCGCGCACTGCGACTCACATGGCTGCGAGTGCGCAGACGCCACAGCAGCAACGCTGCCTGCGATCCGGATGCCGGTCCCGCATTGCTGCTGATTCACGTGCGCGCGCCGTGGTCCTGCTGCCTTCTAATGTGCAAGCCAACCGGCCCGTGCACCACGCAACAGCCGAACTCAAGCGCGCAGGCCGATCACCAACCCGCCAGCACCAGCTTGCCGATCGTGCTGCCGCTTTCCAGGCGCCGATGCGCCTCGCGCAAGTGCTGCGCATTGATCGGCGACAGCGTTTCGGTGTGGGTGGTACGCAACTCGCCCGCATCGATCAGGCTGGCGGCGCGGTTGAGGATGCGGTGTTGCTCGACCATGTCCTCGGTTGCGTAGCGGGCGCGGGTGAACATCAGTTCCCAGTGGATGCCGATGCACTTGGCCTTGTAGGGATCGCCGATCGACAGCGGGCCGCGCGGCTCCACGATCAGGCCCACATGCCCCTGCGGCGCCAGGATCTCGCCCAGCTGCTGCCAGTAGCGATCGGTGTCGGCCAGGTTGAGGGCGGCGTCCACGCTCTGCATTCCCAAGGCCTGCAACTGCGGCTGCAGCGGCTGGTGATGGTCGATCACATGCTGGGCGCCCATCTGCCGCGTCCATTCGATGGTCTCCGGCCGCGAGGCCGTGGCGATCACGCTGAAGCCGGCATGCCGCGCCAGCTGGATCGCGATCGAGCCCACGCCGCCCGCGCCACCGATGATCAGCAGGTGCTTGCCGCGATTGCGGGCGCCGTCGAAAGAGAACGGCATGCGCTGGAACAGCAGCTCCCATGCGGTCAAGGTGGTCAGCGGCAGGGCCGCGGCCTGGGCGAAGCTGAGCGAGGTGGGCTTGCAGCCGGCGATGCGCGCATCGACCAGCTGATATTGCGCATTGCTGCCCGGTCGCCCGATGTCGCCCGCGTAATACACCTCGTCGCCGACTGCGAACGCGGTGACATCGGGGCCCACCGCTTCGACGACGCCGGCCGCGTCGTAGCCCAGGATCTTCGGCGCATCCAGTGTCTGCGGCTTGGGCGCGCGCACCTTGGTGTCGACCGGATTGACCGAGACCGCCTCGACACGCACCAATAAGTCATACCCCGACGGGGCTGACGGGGCTGGAAGTTCCATGTCAAGCAATGCCGCGGGATCGTCGATCGGCAGGTGACGGGTGATGACGACAGCTTTCATCGGGTCGCTCCAGGTGGGGGGTTCAGGGTGCGTTGTGTCGCCGTCGCGCCGCAACCACCGACCCCACAATTCAGCTCGGACAGGGCCTGGCGTTCACCAATGTGGTTGACGCATCAGTGCGCAGCGGGCCGGAAGGCTGGATCCGCCAGCGTATTCAACTGGCTTAATTGGGCTGCGGTTCATGCAGCCGGGATGTGCAAACTGCGTGCGCGGTCCTTCCCTTCATGAAACTGTATACGTAGTATTGAAAGGGATCGCCGGCCCTGGTGATTGCTTTCACATGTTATATGACCGTTAACGCGATCTTCACTGAAGCCGGCTTAATCTGCGCCCCGATGGCTCTGGATGTGACGAGCATCTTTACCAAGAACAACGCCTCTATCGGTTTTATCTCCCAAAGAAGGAGCTGTATACACATGAACAAGAAAATTCTCACTGCCGCGTTGCTCGGCGGTCTGGCGGTTGCCCAGGCTGCTTCCGCGCAGGAGTTCGATGACCGTTGGTACCTGACCGGTAGCGCTGGCTTCAACTTCCAGGACAGCGATCGTCTGACCAATGACGCCCCGTTCGTCACCCTGGGTCTGGGCAAGTTCGTTAGCCCGAACTGGTCGATCGACGGCGAGCTGAACTATCAGAACCCGAACTTCGATGCCAACCAGGACCAGAACTGGAGCCAGTACGGCATCTCGTTCGACCTGCGTCGCCACTTCATCCAGGAAGGCCGCGGCTGGAACCCCTACCTGCTGTTCGGTCTGGGCTACCAGCGTTCGGAAGAAGAGTTCGACGCCACCCCGAACCCGGTTTCGCCGGGCCAGCAGAAGGACGGCAACTTTGCCGCCAAGGCTGGTGTCGGTCTGCAGACCACCTTCGACAAGCGCGTCGCCGTGCGTGCCGAGTTGGCCTACCGCGCTGACTTCAACGACCAGAGCGTTGCTGCTCCGCAGGAAGACTGGTTCGGCGACGTGCTGGCTTCGGTCGGCGTCGTGATCCCGCTGGGACCGGCTCCGTCGACCGCTCCGCCGCCGGCTCCGGCTCCGGTTGCTCCGAGCTGCGCAGACCTGGATGACGACGGTGACGGCGTCAACAACTGCGACGACAAGTGCCCGGCTTCGCAGCCTGGCCAGACCATCGGTCCGGACGGTTGCCCGGTGCCTGTGTCGATCGACCTGAAGGGCGTGAACTTCGACTTCAACAAGTCGACCCTGCGTCCGGACGCCGTCTCGATCCTGAGCGAAGCGACCGAGATCCTGAAGCGTTACCCCGACCTGAAGGTCGAGGTTGCCGGTCACACCGACTCGAAGGGTACCGACGCGTACAACCAGAAGCTGTCCGAGCGTCGTGCGACCACCGTGTACGACTACCTGACCAAGAACGGCGTCGATGCGTCGCGTCTGGTTGGTCCGATCGGCTACGGCGAGAGCCGTCCGATTGCTCCGAACGCCAACCCGGATGGTTCCGACAATCCGGAAGGCCGTGCGAAGAACCGTCGTACCGAGCTGAACGTCCAGAACTAATTGGACAGTTAGCTGTTGCATACAAAACCCGGCCTTGCGCCGGGTTTTGTCTTTGTGGGAACCGGAAATCTGTACCCGGACAGTGCAAATCCTGTCTGCGTTGCCATCCAGGCACGCTTCCGGTTGAAACAGCGTTCATCGCTGCCTACACTCGCCGCGTCAACACCACACTCATACTGGAAGAACCCGATGCTGCGTACCGCTACGGCTGGATTGCTCTGTCTCGCCCTGATTCCCGCCGCATACGCCGCTCCGAACTGTGCCGGCAGCACGGTGTCCCAGCCGCTGCCGTTGCCCGCCACCGTCATTGCGCCGGCGGCCGCCGAGTTCTACACCCGTAGCGTGCAGCTGGGCATGCCCACCGGCGTGCTGGCACAGCCTTACACCACCGAGCAGTCGGTGGACCGCGTGTTGCTGCGTCTGCGCGTGGAAGGCTGCCAGGACCTGGCCAAGGTCATTCCGCCCGGCGGCACCGTCAATCCGAACGATCCGGCCGCCTACAAGGCCACCACCGCATTCGACAACACGCCGTGGCGCTTTGACATGAGCCAGAACGGCAAGCGCATGACCGCCGAAGAATTCGACGCCTGGATGAAGGCGCGCGGCGTGCGCGTGGTCAAGGCGCGTCCGGTGGCTGCGCCGGCGCCGGCTGCTGCGGCAACCGCAACGCCCGCGGCCGACGCCAAGTCGGTCGAAAACAAATAAGTCGCGGTCGGGACGGCATGACCCGGCGGCCTGCGCCGGCGACGTCCCGGCAGCGCACGCGTGGTCCGGCGGGCGCGTCACGCGCCTCCGGCATGACCACGGCGAGCAGCGCGCCACGCCACGGGCTGGCGCGCGTGCTGTCCAAACTGGGCGTGTGTTCGCGTACCGAAGCGGCGCGCTGGATCGCTGCAGGGCGGGTCAGCGTGGCGGCACGCGTGGTGCACGATCCCGAATATCCGGTCCGTGCCGACCAGCACTCCGCCATCCGCATCGACGGACAACCGTTGGCCGGGCCGGCGCGGTGCTACCTGATGCTCAACAAGCCGCGCGGCGTGGTCACCACTGTGCGCGACGAGCAGGGCAGGGACACGGTGTATCGCTGCTTCGATGGCGCCGGTTTGCCATGGATCGCCCCGGTCGGGCGATTGGACAAGGCCAGCGAAGGCCTGCTGCTCTTCAGCAACGACCCGCAATGGGCAGCGGCCGTGACCGACCCGGCAACCGGGCCGGACAAGACCTATCACGTGCAGATCGATTGCCGCCCGAGCGCTGCGCAACTGGCGCAGCTGCAGGCCGGCGTGGTCGATCCCGACCCGGACGGCGAGGGCGTGCTGCTGCGTGCCGGGCGGGTCGGCGTACTGCGCGAGGGCGAGCGCAATGCGTGGCTGGAGATCGTGCTGGACGAAGGCCGCAATCGGCAGATACGCCGCTTGCTGGCGGCGGTGGAGATCGGCGTGCTGCGGCTAGTGCGGGTGGCAATCGGCTCGCTGGCGATGGGCGAGTTGGGTAAGGGGGCGTGGCGGATGCTCAGTCCGGAGGAAGTCAGCGCGCTGACGGCGGCTCCCGCCAACGCACCAGGCGCGCGCTGAGCAAGGCGCTGACCACCTCCACGGCGCGGGCGTCGCCGGCACCGTTGGCATCGTGGCGACGGCCCTTGGCGTGGTTGCAGCCGGCACAGGCCAGGGCGAGATTACGCGCTGCATTGGCATCGTCGTCGACCAGCGCGCACAGCGCTGCCGCCGCGCGACGGCCAAACCAGGCCTGCGGGACCACGTGTTCCAGCGTGGTGTGCCCGAGCGGTTCGCCATCGGCGCGCAGCTGCAGGCGCCGACGGCAATGCAGGCAACGGGTTTCCCAGTTGCCGTCCAGCAGCTGCGCCTGGGTATCGGTCTGCGCCGCCAGCAGCAGCCGTTGGCGCAGTACCGTGCGCATCAGTCCTTGATGACGTCGAGTTCGCGGCCGATCTTGATGAACGCGTCGATCGCCTGATCCAGCTGCGCGCGGGTATGCGCGGCACTGATCTGGGTGCGGATGCGCGCCTGCCCCTTGGGCACCACCGGGAAGAAGAAGCCGATTGCGTAGATGCCTTCTTCCAGCAGGCGCTCGGCGAACTTCTGCGCCAGCGGTGCGTCGTAGAGCATCACCGGGCTGATCGGATGCACGCCGGGCTTGAGGTCGAAGCCGGCGGCGGTCATGCGCTCGCGGAAATAGCGGGTGTTGTCGACCAGTTGCGTGCGCAGCTCGCCGGCGGCTTCCAGCATCTCGAAGGCCTTGATGCCGGCGGCCACCACATGCGGCGGCAGCGAGTTGGAGAACAGATACGGGCGCGAGCGCTGGCGCAGCAGTTCGATGACTTCGCGCCTGGCGGTGGTGAAGCCGCCCAACGCACCGCCCATCGCCTTGCCCAGCGTGCCGGTGATGATGTCGATCCGGTCCAGTACGCCCTTGACCTCGGCCGAGCCGCGGCCGGTGGCGCCAAGAAAGCCGGTGGCATGGCATTCGTCGATATGCACCAGCGCGTTGTATTTGCGGGCGAGGGCGGTGATCTCGTCGAGCGGGGCGATGAAGCCGTCCATCGAGAACACGCCGTCGCTGGTGATCAGCTTGGTCTTGCAGCCAGCCGCATCGGCGGCCTGCAGCTGCGCTTCCAGATCGGCCATGTCGCAATTGGCGTAGCGGAAGCGCTTGGCCTTGCACAGGCGCACGCCGTCGATGATGGAGGCGTGGTTGAGCGCATCGGAGATGATCGCGTCCGCTTCGCCGAGCAGCGGTTCGAACAGGCCACCGTTGGCATCGAAACAGGCCGCGTAGAGGATGGTGTCCTCGGTACCGAAGAAGTCGGCGATGGTGCGCTCGAGCTGCTTGTGCAGATCCTGGGTGCCGCAGATGAAGCGCACCGAGGCCATGCCGAAACCGTGCGTGTCCAGCGCGTCCTTGGCGGCCTGGATGATGTCCGGGTGGTCGGCCAGACCCAGATAGTTGTTGGCGCAGAAGTTGAGTACGCTGCGGCCATCGGCCAGGGTGATCCGGGCCGACTGCGGGCCGGTGATGATGCGCTCGGACTTGAACAAGCCCTGGGCCTGGATGGTGTCCAGTTCGGCGGCGTAATGGGCGGTCAGCGCGGCGTGAGCGTGGGTCATGGCGATCGCAGTGGCAAGAGACGCATGATTTTAACGATCACGGTGGCATACCACTACGTCATGCAAAATCGGCATAAGGCGCGGCCTTGATGTCATTTCACCGCCTGCGTGCCGCTGCGCAGCATGGCATGCTTGCTGTTCAGCTGCGCCCCAACGGTTTGGAGATTGCTGTGACCCACCCCCGCTTCCGTCTTGTATCGACCGTGTTGTGCAGCCTGCTGGTCCTGGCCGGCCAGGCGGGCGCGCGCGACATCGGCTTGCTCAATGTCAGTTACGACCCCACCCGCGAGTTCTACCGCGACTACAACAGCGCCTTCGCCGCGCAGTGGAAGCAGCAGCATCCGCAGGACACCGTCACGGTGGAGACCTCGCACGGCGGCTCCGGCAAACAGGCGCGCGCGGTGATCGATGGCATCGAAGCCGACGTGGTGACGCTGGCACTGGCTTACGACGTCGATGCGATCGCCGAAAAGGCCAAGCTGATCGACAGCGGCTGGGAAAAGCGCCTGCCGGACAACAGCGCGCCGTACACCTCGACGATCGTGTTCCTGGTGCGCAAGGGCAACCCGAAGAACATCCACGATTGGCCGGACCTGCTGCGCTCGGGCGTGGCGGTGGTGACGCCCAACCCCAAGACCTCCGGCGGCGCGCGCTGGAACTACCTGGCTGCCTGGGCCTACGCCGACCACATCTTCAAGGGCGACCGCGAGCGCATCATGCGCTACATGCAGGCGTTGTTCCGCAACGTCCCGGTGCTCGATACCGGCGCGCGCGGCGCCACCACCACGTTCGTGCAGCGTGGCATCGGCGATGTGCTGCTGGCCTGGGAAAACGAGGCGCTGCTGGCGCGCGAGGAGCTGGGCAAGGACAAGTTCGAGATCGTGGTGCCGAAGCTGTCGATCCTGGCCGAGCCGTCGGTGGCGCTGGTCGACAAGAACGTCGACAAGCACGGCACCCGCGATGTGGCCGAGGCGTATCTGCGCTATCTGTATGCACCGGAAGGGCAAAAGCTGGCGGCCAAGCATTTCTATCGCCCACGCCACCCGGAATTTGCCGACCCCGCCGATCTGGCACGGTTCCCGGACATCAAGCTGGTGACCATCCAGGACGCGTTCGGGTCGTGGGACAAGGCCCAGCAGGAACACTTCGCCGACGGTGGCGTGTTCGACCAGATCCAGGCAAAAAAGTAGGCGATGCAGATGTCGGTTGCACCCCACCCAGCGCCGGCACCGCGCCGACGCGTCATGCCCGGGCTGGGCTTGAGTCTTGGAATCACGCTGACCTGGCTGGGACTGATCGTGCTGATTCCGCTGCTGGGCATCTTCATCAAGACCAGCGGATTGGGCTGGGACGGCCTGTGGCGGGTGTGGAGCGAGCCGCGCGTGCTGTCGGCGTTGCGGGTGAGCTTCGGCACCGCGTTTGCGGCCGGCGCCTTCAATGCGGTGATGGGCACCTGGGTGGCCTGGGTGTTCGTGCGCTACAACTTTCCGGGCAAGCGCCTGTTCGATGCGGTGATCGACCTGCCGTTCGCGTTGCCGACCGCGGTGGCCGGCATCGCGCTGACCGCCTTGTACGGCGGCAACGGCTGGGTCGGGCGCTGGCTGGAAGCGGTCGGCATCAAGGTGGCCTACACCCAGCTGGGCATCGTGCTGGCACTGGTGTTCGTGGGGTTGCCGTTCGTGGTGCGGGTGGTGCAGCCGGTGCTGGCCGAGAGCGAGCGCGAACTGGAAGCGGCCGCCGCCACGTTGGGCGCATCGCGCTGGCAGACCGTGTGGCGGGTGGTGCTGCCGGGGCTCTGGCCGGCGGTCCTGACCGGGTTCGCGCTGGCATTCGCGCGCGGCGTGGGTGAGTACGGTTCGGTGATCTTCATCGCCGGCAACCTGCCCAATTCCACCGAGATCGCGCCGCTGCTGATCACCATCCGGCTGGAGGAATTCGATTATGCCGGCGCCACCGCGATTGCCGCGGCGATGCTGCTGCTGTCGTTCGTGATCCTGCTGGTGGTCAATACGCTGCAGGCACGCCTGCTGCGCTACCAACGGAGGACTGCATGAACGATGCTGTCTCGCCGCTGCCCGCCATGGTGCAGACCCGCCAGATGACCGAACAGGCGCGCCGGATCACCGACTCGGCCACCAACGAGCCGCGCTGGGTGCAGTGGCTGATGATTGTGGGTGCGCTGCTGTTCCTGCTGGCGTTTCTGCTGCTGCCGCTGGTGCTGGTGTTCGCCGAGGCGCTGCGCGGCGGCTGGGAGACCTTCCTGCGTGCGATCGTCGACCCGGATGCGCTGTCGGCAATCAAGCTCACCCTGATCGTCACTGCCATCGTGCTGCCGCTGAACCTGGTGTTCGGCGTGGCGGCAGCGTGGGCTGTCAGCAAGCACCAGTTCCCCGGCAAGCGCTTGCTGATCAGCCTGATCGACCTGCCGTTCTCGGTATCGCCGGTGGTGGCCGGCCTGATCTTCGTGCTGATCTTCGGCCGCAGCGGCTGGGCGTGGCCATTGATCGACGAAGGCTGGCGGCTGCAGCTGCCGTTTTTTGGCGAGCTGCTGGTCCAGTTGCCGCGCATCGTGTTTGCGCTGCCCGGCATCGTGCTGGCGACGACGTTTGTCACTTTCCCGTTCATCGCGCGCGAGCTGATGCCGCTGATGGAGCAGCAGGGCAGCGATGAGGAGCTGGCCGCACTGAGCCTGGGCGCGAATGGTTGGCAGATGTTCTGGCGGGTGACCCTGCCCAACATCCGCTGGGGCCTGATGTATGGCGTGTTGCTGTGCGCGGCGCGTGCGATGGGCGAGTTCGGTGCGGTGTCGGTGGTGTCCGGGCATATCCGCGGGCGCACCAACACGCTGCCCCTGCACGTGGAAATCCTCTACAACGAATACGCCTACAGCGCCGCGTTTGCGTGTGCCTCGTTGCTGGCATTGACTGCGCTGCTGACGCTGGCGCTGAAGACGTACCTGGAATGGCGGCACGGCGATTCGCTCGCCGCCAACCACCGACATTGAGGTGAACATGGGCATCCGCATCCACCGCCTGCGCAAGCAGTTCGACACGTTCACCGCGCTGGACGACATCACCCTGGACGTGCGTCAGGGTGAGTTGCTGGCCTTGCTGGGGCCGTCCGGCTCCGGCAAGACCACCTTGCTGCGGATCATGGCCGGGCTGGAGCATGCCGATGGCGGCCAGGTGCTGTTCGGCGACGAAGATGCCACCCGCATGAGCGTGCAGTCGCGCCGGGTCGGTTTCGTGTTCCAGCACTATGCACTGTTCAAGCATATGGACGTGTTCGAGAACATCGCCTTCGGCCTGCGGGTGCGGCGCGGTCCCGAGCGCTGGGCCGAAGCACGCATCCGCGCACGCGTGGAAGAGTTGCTGGCGCTGGTGCAGTTGCAGGGCCTGGAGCGACGCTATCCCACCCAGCTGTCCGGCGGCCAGCGGCAGCGCGTGGCGCTGGCGCGTGCACTGGCGATCGAGCCGCGCGTGTTGCTGCTGGACGAGCCCTTCGGTGCGCTGGATGCGCAGGTGCGCCGCGACCTGCGCCGCTGGCTGCGCGAGCTGCACGAGCGCACCGGCCTGACCACGGTATTCGTCACCCACGACCAGGAAGAAGCGCTGGAGCTGGCCGACCGGGTGGCGATCCTCAATCGCGGCCGCATCGAGCAGCTCGACACGCCGGCGATGATCTACGACAAGCCGGCCTCGCCGTTCGTGTATTCGTTCGTGGGCGCGGTGAACCGCATTCCGGGTGTGCTGGTGCAAGGCCAGATCCAGGTCGCCGGGCATGCCTTGCCGGCAGCCAATGCCGCGTTGGCGGCCGGCCCGGTAGAAGTCTACGTGCGGCCGGAAGATCTGGTGCCGGACGATGCCGGTTGGCCGGCCACGGTGGCCTGGTCGCAGCGCAGCGGGGCGCGTCTGCGGCTGCGCGCCACGCTGGAGCCGGCAGGCAACGAGGTGGAAGTGGAGCTGCCGGCATCGGCGGGCAGCTTCCAGCCTGGGCAGCAGCTGCGGCTGGCAGCGCGGCATTACGGTGTGTTTCCGGTCTGATTTGGGCCGGGATTCGGGATTCGGGATTCGGGATTGGAATTGGGAATTGGGAATTCGCAAAAGCGAAGCGAATCCCTGCTATCCCCAATCTCCAATCTCCACTCCCGGCCCATCAAGATTCCGCGCGGGCGGTCGATGAGACAGAACCCTGACCGGCGTCATCTGCTCTCAAGCTTGTGCGCCAGGTCAAGCGAGCGCGACTTGTCTGTTGCGCTGCAATGACGGTTGGACTAATAAGGCATGGCAGTCCCGCCTCGCGCAATCCGACCGCCCATCGCTCCAGGAGATGTCCATGAAGCCGTCCTCGCTCGCGTGTTGTCTGTCGTTGCTGCTGCTTGGTGTCGCGCCGTTGGCACAGGCCCAGGATGAGGAGGCGCCCGCCTCGCCGTTCACCGGTACCTTCGCGGTGACCAGCGACTACCTGTTCCGCGGTATTTCGCAGACCAATGAGGAGCCCGCCTTCCAGGCCGGGCTCACCTACAAGACGCCGTTCGGCCTGTACATCGGCACCTGGACCTCCAACGTCGACTACGGTGCAGGCGACCCGGATTGGGAAGTGGATGGCTTTGTCGGCTACAACACCGATCTGGGCAACAACTTCAATTTCGATGTGATGGTCAATCGCTACCAGTATCTGGGAGCGGGCGCGTCCAATTACGCCGAGCTGATCACCAAGACCACGTTCCTGAAGACCTATAGCCTCACCGTTGCCTATACCAACGATCTCTATGGCACCAAGACCGATGGCTACTACTACGCGCTGGATGCCAACTGGTCGCTGCCACACGACTTCACCTTCGGCGCGCATGCGGGGCACAGCGTCTATACCTCCTCGCTGAGCCAGGTGGACCACGACTACAACGACTTTGGCGTGAATGTCGGCAAGGTGTTCGGTCCACTGGGTCTGAGCGTGGGCTATTACGACACCAGCGAAGCGGCGGAATTCGGCTTCGGGCGGCAGAATTCGCAGAACCATCTGGTGGCGACTGCGACAGTCACCTGGCCGTGAGGGCAATCGCCTGAACAGCGGTTTTGACGATCTGGCTATGGGGTGATGAGGCGGGAAGGTCGATGCTCGCACTCCTAGGTGCCCTGAAGTTGAAAGACCCCAAGACTCAAATTGCGTTTGTCTTGTCTTTAAGTGATTGCAACGTGCGGATGGATCACTTGCAGATGCAGAGCCGCTGATCTGCTGCCTGGCTGCAGGGCCCTTGCCCGCCGACCATCGCAGGACACGCCGCAAGTACGTCCATGTAGGCTCTTACGCGGCATCCATGCCGCGTAAGGTCCCGCGACGGTAGGCGGGCAAGGACCAGTCGAGATGGTCGGTGCGTGGTTGCAAGCAGACCATGGCGTGCATCGTCCGGATCACCTTGCGTCCGACAATTTTCCCGTCGCGCGCTGAGCAACGGGCGGACTGCCAACAAGCAATCTATGGAACTCTGGGCGTCTCAGCGCCTAGCAATAAGCGTGTTTTTTTACCTGACCACCGACTAACTTATTGGTGCAGTGAGGCCGCCGCGCCCTCGACCCACTAAGCGTTGCGTGCGTTGCCTGCGCTCTGAAAACGGACATGCAAAAGGCGCCTCGCGGCGCCTTTTGCGTTGAAACGTATTGGCCGGTCAGTTCCAGCTCAACACGACCTTGCCGGCCTTGCCTTCTTCCATCAGGTCGAAGCCCTTCTGGAAGTCGTCGATCGGCAACTGATGGGTCAGCACCTTGTGCAGCGGGAAGCCCGACAGCACCAGTTGCGTCATCTTGTACCAGGTCTCGTACATCTTGCGGCCGTAGATGCCCTGCACGGTCAGGCCCTTGAAGATGATCTTGTCCCAGTCGCAACCGGCGCCGCGCGGCATGATGCCGAGCATGGCGATCTTGCCGCCGTGGTACATGCAGTCGAGCATGTCGTTGAAGGCGCGCGGGTTGCCGCTCATTTCCAGGCCCACGTCGAAGCCTTCCATATGCAGGTCGGCCATGACGTCCTTGAGCGAGGTCTTGGACACGTTGACCACACGCGTGGCGCCCATGTCGGCGGCCAGCTTGAGGCGGAAGTCGTTGACATCGGTGACCACCACATTGCGCGCACCGATGTGCTTGCAGATGCCGGCGGCGATGATGCCGATCGGACCGGCGCCGGTGATCAGCACGTCCTCGCCGATGACATCGAACTCCAGCGCGCAGTGCGCGGCGTTGCCGTAGGGGTCGAAGAACGCGGCCAGCTCGGAAGGAATCTGGTCGGGGATCGGCCACAGGTTGCTGGCCGGCATCACCATGTACTCGGCGAAGGCGCCATTGACGTTGACGCCGATGCCGACCGTGTTGGGGCACAGGTGCGGACGGCCGCCGCGGCAGTTGCGGCAATGTCCGCAGACGATGTGGCCTTCGGCCGACACGCGCTGGCCGACCTGGTAGCCGGTTACCGCCGAACCGAGCTCGGCCACGCGGCCGACGAACTCATGGCCGATGGTCAGGCCGGGGGTGATGGTGCGCTGGCTCCACTCGTCCCACAGGTAAATATGCAGGTCGGTGCCGCAGATCGCGGTCTTTTCCAGCTTGATCAGCACCTCGTTGGGGCCAGGGCTGGGAACGGCGACCTGTTCCAGCCAGATGCCCTTGTTTGCTTCGCGCTTGACCAGCGCCTTCATCGTCTGCGCCATCTGGCGGGACCTGCTGAGTGAAAGTAAGGCGGCGATTATATGCGGCGCGCGGTGAGTGCATGTGGCGGTGCAACAGCAATGGTCCCCGTGCGGTCGGGGGCAGCGGTGGCGCTGGGTTGGTTGGCAGACAGCATGTGTTTGTTGCGGGGCGGTTGCCCCCATCCGCCCTTCGGGCCCCTTCCCCCGCAAGCGGGGGAAGGGCGGGGAAGTCGAGAAACAGGGAGCACAACAAACAGGGAATTCGAGAAGCGGGGAATTCGAGAAGCAGGGAGGCAACAAGTAAGGAATTCCAGGCAGGGAAGCCAACAAGCACGTAAGTCAGCAAGCAGGCAAGTTGCAGTGCAGGAAGGGCCACCGCAGCGGGCCGATGCGATCGACGCCTTGCGTGAATGCGTCGGTGTCCATGCAGGGAGGGCAGACACGCAGGGAAGGCAGAAAGGAAAAGCGGGGAAGACAGAAGAGAATTAGGAAAAACAAGGAAAAGCTGGGGAGACAACAAGCAGATGAGGCCGAGATACGGAGCGGCCAAGCAGGCGTGAAGGCGTGAAGGCCCGGAAAAGAAACTTGCCGACCTGCTCGAGGTATCGGGGAGTGTCGGCATGCCTTCTCCCGCATGCGGGAGAAGGTGGCGCGTAGCGCCGGATGAGGGCGCCTTAGGTGGTGCAAAGCTGCTTAGAACTTCACATCCAGGCTCATGAAGTACTGGCGCGGCGCGCCGACCACCATGGTCTGGTTGTAGCCCTGCGGATCGGAGGCCACGTAGCCGTTGGTGCCGGTGCTGGCGAAATAGCGCTTGTCGGTGAGGTTGGTGATGTTGAGCGCCAACGCCACATCGGCCACCCCGCCCACGCGACCGAAGTCGTAACGCGCGCCCGCATTGAACAGCCAGTACGAGGGCACCTGCGAATCGTTGAGGAAGGTGATGTAGCGCTTGTCGACATACTTGCCGTCCAGATCCAGGCGCAGGTTGCCGAGTTGGTAGCTGGCGCTGGAGGAGAACATCAACGCGGGGATGCCGACCACGTCCTTGCCGGAGGTGGCGACCACGCCGTTGTTGAGGTAATCGTCCTGGTAGCGCGAGCGATTCCACGACAGCGAATTCAACCAGCTCAGGCCTTCCATCGGACGCCACATCAAGGCCAGATCCGCACCTGCGCTATGCACGGCACCCACATTGCTCAGGATCGCCGCGCAGGTCTGCACCGCGCTACATGGCGAGGTGGTCAACAAGCGGTTGGAGAACTTGGTGAAGTAGGCGTCGGCCGACAGCTGGAACTGCGCATCCTGCACGCGGTAACCCACCTGCACGGTCTGCGATTCTTCCGGCTCCAGCGTGGAGCGGCTGCGGTCGAACGCCGCCTGCGAGGTGCCGAACGGGGTGAAGCCGAATGCGGCGATGTTCTTGCTGTAGGAGGCGTAGATGTCCTGGCGTTCGTCCAGCTTGTAGTTGATGCCAACCTGCGGCAGGAAGTTGTCCTCGGCGCGGATGCGGCCCTGTGCCAGCGCGGTGGTCGGCACCAGGGACTGCGCACGCGTGGTGGTGCTGAGCGCCTTTGCACCGTAGTTGATGGTCAGGCGGTCGTCGAGCAGGCGCACGCTGTCCTGCAGGTACAGCATGCGGGTCTGGGTGGTGTAGCGCTGCAGGAAATCGCGGCGGAACGGCGTCTGCACTTCGTACACGTTGTACAGCGAGGTATAGCCCTCGTTGCCGAGCGCGAAGTAGTTGCGCTGCTGCGTGGTACGTGCGTTTTCCGCCCACAGGCCCACTTCCAGATCGTGGTTGCCCCACGACCATTTCAATGCGCTGGTGCCGCCGTAACGATCCAGGCCGTAGTCGGTGGTGCGCATCGACAGCGGAACCTGCGCAGACGTCGGCACATAGGGCGTCACCCACTGACCTTCACCACGGTTGGCATGGTAGTAGCCCGTGGCATCCAGCGTGGCGCCGCCGAACACGAACGTGCCCGACAAACCGGCCAGGTTGTCGCGGCGCAGACCGCCGCCGGCGTAGTAGCTGGCGTCGAG
This sequence comes from Xanthomonas euroxanthea, assembly GCF_903989455.1. Lineage (NCBI taxonomy): Bacteria > Pseudomonadati > Pseudomonadota > Gammaproteobacteria > Lysobacterales > Lysobacteraceae > Xanthomonas > Xanthomonas euroxanthea. Next base: position 1,176,293 of record NZ_LR861803.1, read on the forward strand.
CCAGCTGTAATCGTCGGGCAGACCGGCCAGCGATTGCGGATAGCCGTTGGCCACGCCGCTGGTGGCACCGGTGGTTTGATACGCACGTGCCATCTGCACCGCGGTGGCCCAATCCGGCTGCAGATAGTCGTGGTCCCAGCCCAGCGCACGCTGGCTGGTCAACGACAGGTCCATGTAGTCGTATTCCTTGCGCCGCGAGGTATCCACGAACAGGCTCAGACGGTTGCCATCGCCCCACTGGTAGACGGTCTTGAGGTTGGCCTGCTCGGATTGCTGGTCGCCGAAGCCTTTCCACTTGTCGGTGCTGGCATTGGCGTAGGACAGATACGCCGACAGGCCATTGCGGTCGCCGGTGTCGCCACGCACGAAGGTGCGCCGCGTGGCATCGCTGCCGACCGTCTGCACCAGGCGCAGGCCGGGCGTGGTCTGTGGATCGGCCGAGTAGAACTGCATGGTGCCGCCGAGGTTGGTGTTGGACGCCGTCCCGAGCGCACCGGCGCCTTGCGCGATCTCCACCGAGCCGAGGTTCTCCGAAATGATGGCGCGGGTGATGTGCAGGCCGTTGGTGACGCCGTAGCTCATGTTGCCGAGCGGAATGCCATCGAGCGTGTAGCCCAGCCGGCTCTGGTCGAAGCCATGCAGGGTGACCTGCGTGGACCACTCGTAGGTGCCGAACGGATCGGCCGACTGGAACTGCACGCCCGGCAATTTTTCCACCGCCTTGAAGGCGCTGCTGCCCGGTGTCAGCTGCTCGATGTCCTGCCGGCTGATGCGCTGGACCTGGCGGGTGCTGCCTTGCGACACCACATTGATCGCGTCCAGCTGGGTGGCATTGGCGGCGGCATCGGCCACGGTGGCCGGGGTATCGGCTACCGGCGCCTCTGCAACGGCAACCGGTGTGGCCGCAGATGCGATGACCGGAAGCAGCGCGGCCAGGGCAAGCGCCAGCGGAGTGACATGAAAACGGCGAGCGGAAGTCATGGGGGAATCCTGTTCGAGCACGGCTGAGGGCGACGCACGGTGCAAGACCGGCGTTTCGCGACGCAGGGTGTCAACGACGTGTGAAACATTGATGACGATGGCTGTCGCAAAACTGTCGTGCTTGCCCGCTATACGTGTCGTACCCAGCCGCACTGCGCGGCGACGTACACGTATTTCCTGCAGGTTCCGTAGCCATGACGTCCTCCCCCTCGCGCCGCGATTTCCTCAAGCGCGTCGCCGCGCTGACCGCCGCCGGCGCCCTGCCGTCCTCGATCGGCCGCGCACTCGCGCTGCCGGCCAACTCGCGCACCGGCACGCTGCGCGACATCGAACACGTGGTGATCTTGATGCAGGAAAACCGCTCCTTCGATCATTACTTCGGTGCGCTGCGCGGCGTGCGCGGCTTCGGCGATCCGCGTCCGTTGCAGCTGCGCGACGGTCACCCGGTATGGAGCCAGCCGGCCGCCGATGGTCGTCGCCTGCTGCCGTTCGCCTTCGATTCGCAAAACACCTGCGCACCGTTGATCAAGAGCCTGGATCACTCGTGGAAAGCCGGCCACGGGCAGGACCCGGCGCGCTGGGCCGAGTACGACGCCTGGGTGCCGTACAAGGGCGAATTGACGATGGGATATTTCCAGCGTCACGACATCCCGTACTACCACGCACTGGCCGATGCCTTCACCATCTGCGACGGGTATTTCTGTTCGTTGCACGGGCCGACCAATCCCAATCGCATGTATCTGTTCACCGGCACCAGCGGCACCAGCGTGGGCAATCTCGGCGCGCAGGTGGTGACCAACGCCGACGACGGCAACTGGACCGCCGACATGGCACGCGACAAGCCCGGGTATGCGGCGATGGACTGGACCACCTACGCGCAGCGCCTGCAGGCCGCAGGCGTGGATTGGCGCGTGTACCAGGAGTACGACAACTTCGGCTGCAACTCGCTGGCGTATTTTTCGCACTATCGTGATCTGCACCCCGACGACGAACGCTATCGACGCGCGCGTGCCTGCGTGCCCGGTTCCACCGCCGACAACGCCGCCACCACGCAGGCCGAGCATCTCATCGCCGCGATCGCCGCCGACGTGCAGGCCGACCGCTTGCCGCAGGTGTCCTGGATCGTGCCGCCCACCGCGTACTGCGAACATCCGGAAGCGCCGCCGGCCTATGGCGAGTCGCTGGTGGCGCGCCTGATCGATGCGCTCACCGCCAACCCACAGGTGTGGGCCAAGACCGCGTTGATCATCAACTACGACGAAAACGACGGCTTCTTCGATCACGTGCCCGCAGCGTTGCCGGCGCTGGATGCGCGCATGGGGCGCAGCAACGTCGATACGCGCGGGGAGGTCTACGCGGGCGTGCCGATGGGCTTGGGCATCCGCGTGCCGATGCTGGTGATCTCGCCCTGGACGCGCGGCGGCTGGGTCAATTCGCAGGTGTTCGATCACACCTCGGTACTGCGGCTGCTGGAACGTCGTTTCGGTGTGGCCGAACCCAACATCAGCCCGTGGCGCCGGGCGGTCAGTGGCGATCTGACCAGCGTGTTCGATTTCCGCAAGCCGGACGATTCGGCAGTGAGTGCTCTGCCGTCGGTCGATGACTACCGCGCGCGCACCGCCGCGGTGCGCGACAAGCCGCTACCGGTGCCGCCGACCAGGGCCAGCATGCCGCGCCAGGAGCCGGGACAACGTCCGGCACGTGCATTGCCGTACGCCTTGCAGGTGCATGCGCGCGTGCAGGGCGAAGGTGGCGTGCAACTGCAGTTCGTCAACAGCGGCGCTGCGGCGGCTGCGTTCAATGTCTACACCAGCGCTGCAAGCGGCGGCCCGTGGTACTACACCGTATTGCCTGGCACCCAGCTGGACGATGTGCCGGTCGGCGCTGCGCACAACGGCGCCTATGCGCTGAGCGTGTATGGGCCCAACGGTTTCCTGCGCGAATTTGCTGGCGACCTCGCTGCAGCCGGGACGCAATCGGCAGCGCCGTGGTTGGAGGCCCGGCAGGACGGCGAGATGCTGGTGCTGGACATCGGCAACGCCGGGCGGCAACCGTGCACGCTGCAGCTGCGCGCGCTGGACTATGCAGACCCGGCCGTGCGGTCGATGCACCTGGCCGCAGGTCAGCGCCAGACCGTGCGGCTGGCGCTTGCAGCCAGTGATCACTGGTACGACGTCGTGCTGGAACAGCCCGGAACCGCGTTCCGCCGCCGGCTGGCCGGGCATCTGGAAACCGGCAGGCCCAGCCGCAGTGATCCGGCATTCGGGCGCGCCTGAGCCGGTGTCGTGGTTCGCCGGTGATTGAGGCGCAGGGCAGGCTGGTTGCCCCGGCCTTTGATGGCAACCGGAAGTCGGTGAGCGGCAGCTGGATCTCCGATCCGGCGATGACTCGCATCGTCGCCGTGGATCGCGGTGGTTGCGCTGGGTCATGACGGAAGTGGCCCCCGGCACCGCCACCGCTGCAGCAACCCGGCCTGCGCTGACGCGGGCGGCCGGCACCGCAGCGGGAGGGGTTATCATGCGCTCCCGTTTCGCTGCGGCGAGCCGGCCCCTTCCCCCAAGGAATCTCTCGCGCATGCGCATCCTGCTTGCCCGTCACGGCGAGACGCCGTGGAACGCCGAAGGCCGCTACCAGGGCCAGATCGATATCCCGCTGTCGCCGGTCGGCGAAGGCCAGGCCGCCGCGCTCGGCGCGCGTCTGCAGTCGTTGGAGATCACCCGCGCGGTGGCCTCGCCGCTGTCACGCGCGCAGGCCACCGCCAGGCTGGCGCTGGGCAGCGCGCGCGAAAACCTGCTGCAGACCGATGCAGACCTGCAGGAAATCGCCCACGGCGAATGGGAAGGCCTGCTGGCCAGCGAGATCAACGACAAGGATCCGGCACGTCTGCGCGCCTGGCGCGACGAGCCCGATACCGTGCTGATGCCCGGCGGCGAATCCCTGCGTCAGGTGCTGGACCGCAGCTGGCGCGGCCTGGCGCGCGCGGCCGATGGCCTGGGCGCGGCCGACACCTTGCTGGTGGTCGCGCACGATGCGGTCAACCGCGTGATCCTGTGCAAGATCCTGGGCCTGCCGCTGTCCCGGCTATGGACCTTCCGCCAGGCGCCGACCACGCTCAACCTGCTCGAAGGCGAGGACGTGGATCACCTGGAAGTGGTGCGCCTGAACGACTGCGCGCACCACACGCCGTTCTTTGGTGAAGCCAAGCATCGGGCGCTGTAAGGCAACGCCTGGCAAGCATGCAGGACACGCTGTGGCGCGTCATCCCGGGATCATCGCCAACTGGCCTAAGGTGCTTCGGTGCGCTGTCTTGGGCAGTGTGTGCGGCCTGTTGGCGCTAGCGGTGTTTTCCGACTTCATTCCCGCACCGTTTCTTTCTGGTCGGAACTGGGTAGCGCCGATGGTGCTGCTGGGAGGCGCATTGACGGTGCTGATCTTTGCGCCGGCCTATCGCATCGGCGGATGGAAGGCAGTCTTCGGTACGCAGCCGCTGAACACGGTTCTGGCGATCTGCCTGGCGCCGCCGCTGTTGGGATTTCTGTGCTGGCTCGTACTGGCTCTAGGGGCGCCGTGGGTGTACACGCGTATGGCCGGTGTCGATTTCAAGGAAACGCATGTGATGCAGGTCGAGTACTTTCAAAGCGGGCGTTCGTGCAAATACCGATTGCGTGGCGGGCCGCTGGAAAATCGGTTTCCCGGCCATCTGTGCGTCAGCGAGGCGCTCTATCGTCGGCATCTCGATCAGCAGGTGACCGTGGTGTTGACCGGTCAGCGCTCGCTGTTGGGAATGCGGGTTGCAGCGATCGAAGACGCCCGGTGATCGGGACGTCCGACACAGACAATTGGAGTCGGCAACGACAGGCGCATGCGCCTGGACAAGATGGCGTCGTTTGTCCGACGACGTGAGGGCCTGAAAATTCGCGATAATGCGGTTCTTCCTGCGCAGTCCCCGCCGTGAACGCAACCGACTCCCTCTCCGACTGGCTCGTCTATATCGAGCAGCAGCATCCAAGCACCATTGCCATGGGCCTGGAGCGCGTGCGCGAGGTGGCGGCACGTCTGCAGCTTGCCGCGCCTGCCAGGCACGTCATCGTGGTCGGTGGCACCAATGGCAAGGGGTCCACCGTGGCCTTCATCGAGGCGATCGGGCGCGCCGCCGGCTGGAAGGTGGGCAGCTACACCTCGCCGCATCTGCTGCGCTACAACGAGCGTGTGCGCATCGATGGCGTCGATGCGAGCGATGCCGCGCTGGTCGAGGCATTTGCGGCGGTCGAGGCAGTGCGCGGCGACACCACGTTGACCTATTTCGAATACGGCACACTGGCGGCACTGTGGCTGCTGCAGCGCTCCGCGCTGGACCTGGCGGTGCTGGAAATCGGCCTGGGCGGGCGCCTGGATGCAGTCAATATCGTCGATTCGGATGTGGCGGTGATCACCACCGTGGATATCGACCATACCGATTGGCTGGGCGAAGACCGCGAAGCGATCGGCGCCGAGAAGGCCGGCATCATCCGCGCCTGGAAGCCGGTGGTGCTGGGCGAAATCGACCCGCCATCGAGCGTACTGCGGCGTGCCTACCAGCTGGGCGCCAACGCGATCCGCGCCGGCAGCGATTATTTCTTCGAGCCGATCGAGGCGCAGCATCCGGAAGCGCCGCAGTGGCGCTGGCGCGATGTCGCGGTGACGCTGGAACTACCGATGCCGGCCCTGCACGCGCCGGTGCAGCTGGCCAATGCGGCCGCGGCAATTGCCGCGCTGCAGGCCTTGCCGGAAGCGCTGCCCGATGCCGCGTGGGCGCAGGGAATTTCCAGCGCGCAGGTGGTCGGGCGATTGCAGCGCTGTGACGTCGATGGCGTGCAGGTGCTGCTGGACGTCGGCCACAACCCGCAGGCCGCGCGCGCGCTGGCTGATGCACTGGGCGCGCAGGCGCATACGGGCAGCACGCATGCCATCTACGCCGCACTGGCGGACAAGGACGTGCTGGGCGTGGTGGAGGCGGTGGCCACGCAGGTCGACCAATGGAGCCTGGCCGGGCTGGACGGCGCGCGTGGGCAGTCGGCGCAGGCCTTGCAGGCCCGTCTGCAGGGCAGTGCGGCAGCGCAGGCGGTATGTCACGGCGACGTGGCGGGCGCATTGGCCGCAGTGCTGGCGCAGGCCGCCCCCGGTGATCGGGTGCTGGTGTTCGGCTCGTTTCATACCGTTGCCGACGCGCTAAACGCACTTCGTTCAGTCCACCCGGGGCGGTAGCCCGGCTGCGGCCTTATAATCGCCGCGGCACCCCGCCACGCCGCCTTTCGTCTCTCTACGTGGATACTGCTCTGAAACAGCGACTGATTGGCGCCATCGTCCTGGTGGCGCTCGCCGTGATCTTCCTGCCGATGCTGGTCAAGGGCCCTGCGCCATCGAGCGGCGTGGCCGACGTGCCGCTGGAGGCACCTGCCGCACCGGCCAATGGCGAGTTCGAGACCCGCGAATTGCCGCTGGTCACCCCGGGCGATGCGCCGGCCGGTGGCGCGCTGGGCATGCGCGGTGCCGCCACCGCGCCGGCCGCGGTACAGGACAACCCCGATGCAGCCGATCTGGCCAACCCGGCCAGTACGCCATCGGCACCCGAGGTGGCGGCCGGCAACTACGCGGTCAACTTCGGTGCCTACGCCACCAGCGCCGATGCCGACGCGGTACTGGCGCGGCTCAAGCAGGCGCAGCTGCCCGGCTTCAGCGAAAAAACCCAGATCAACGGCCGCCCGGCCTGGCGCGTGCGCGTGGGGCCGTATGTCGATCAGGCCCAGGCCGAAGCGGCGCGCCTGCAGGCGGTGAAGGTGCGCAGCGATGTCAACGCCCAGGTGGTGACGCTGGCTGCCAACGCCGCCGCGCCGGCGCCGGCAGCCAGCACGCCGGCGCCCGCAACGGCCGCCAAGCCGACCAGCAGCGTGGCCGCCGCCGGCACGACCGCCCCGACCAAGACCGAAAGCCTGCCTCCGGAGCCGGCCAAGCCGGTGGCCACCGCGCCCAAGCCGGCCGAAGCGCCCAAGCCTGCCCCGGCCAAGCCGGAGGTGGCGAAAACGGAGCCGGCCAAGCCCGAGCCCGCCAAGCCGGTCGTCTCGGCGCCCGCCGCGCCGGCAGCCAGCTCGGTCGGCTTTGCGGTGCAGCTGGGCGCCTTCGGCCGGGCCGAAGACGCCGACGCCTTGCGCGACCGCGTGCGCGCCGCCGGCTTCAGCGCCTTCGTCGAACAGGTGCGCACCGACAAGGGCGCGCTCAACCGCGTGCGCGTCGGCCCGGTCGCCAATCGCGGCGATGCCGAACAGCTGCGCGCGCAGGTGGCGGCCAAGGTCGGCATTTCCGGCATGGTGCGTCCGCATCCGTAAGCCACTGCGCCGCCGTCGGGCGGGCGCGGTCAGTGCCGAGGATCGGCAGTCGGGTGGTTCGCTGCGTGGTGCGGCTCGCCCGCAGCACGCCGGGTCACCGTTTCGCGTGGTATCGCCGGCGGCGAGCGGATTCCTGATCGCCTCACACCCATGGAGGGGAGCGCAATGAACACCGAGCCAGGTTGGACCAGCGGCGTGCGCGCCGCGCGGAGAAGTGGGCAATGATCGACATGGTGCTGGGCGTCATCATCCTGGTGTCGGCCCTGTTGGGCTTGCTGCGCGGGTTTGTCGCCATCGTGGTCGGCACGCTGTCGTGGTTGCTGGCCGGCTGGGCGACGTTCCAGTTCGGCGGCCCGGCCGCGCGCTGGATTGCCGATGGCAAGCATCCGTCGGCCACCGAGTCGTTCGGCGGCTACGCGATGGTGTTCGTCGGCGTGCTGATCACCGTGGCGGTGATCGGCATGGTGATCCGCGCCGGCGTGGATGCGGTGCGCCTGGGCGGGATGGACCGCATGCTCGGCTTCGGCCTAGGCCTGGTGCGCGGCGGCTTTCTGGCCAGCGTGCTGGTGCTGCTGATGAGCTTCACGCCGCTGCCGCGCGAGCCGGCCTGGCGCCAGTCGATGCTGATGCCGATGCTGTCGCCGGGCGCGAGCTGGATGCGGGCGCAACTGCCGGCCTGGCGGATGCCGTCGATGGACATGCCAACGATGGAACTCGGCAACCTGCCAACGGAGTTGGGGAAGTTGCCCTCGGCAGGCGATAATGCGGACCTGGGCAAGGCGCTGTCCGGGTCCGGTCTGAGCGACACCATCACGCGTGCGCTTGGACAACCCGGCAAAGCTGCCAGCGACGGACGCAATCCGGCGCAGGCGATGCCGGCCAATATCGATCCGGCGCAGGTTCGCGGCGGAGAAAGCGACCCGGCTCGGGTCGAGCCCCAAGGCCAGGCACGGCCCCCTTCACAGTAACGGCGCAAGCCGTAGCGGAGAACGCGCACCATGTGTGGCATCGTCGGTATTGTCGGCAACCAGAACGTCGCCGGGCAGCTGTATGACGGCCTGACCGTCCTGCAGCATCGTGGGCAGGACGCCGCAGGCATCGCCACCGCAGACGGCACGCGCCTGCGCGTGCAAAAGGCCAACGGGCTGGTGCGCGATGTCTTCGACGAAAAGAAGATGGCGGTGCTGGAAGGCCGTGTCGGCATCGCGCATTGCCGCTATCCGACCGCAGGCTCGGAAGGCATGGACGAGGCGCAGCCGTTCTACGTCAACTCGCCCTACGGCATCGCGCTGGCGCACAACGGCAACCTGATCAACACCGAGGCCTTGCGCCAGCAGGTGTTCGAGGCCGACCGCCGCAACATCAACACCGATTCGGACAGCGAAGTGCTGCTGAACGTGTTCGCCTACGAGCTGGACGCGCAGCGCATGCTCACCCCCGAGGCGGCGATCCGCGCGGTGGCCGGCGTGCACCGCCGCTGCAAGGGCGGCTATGCGGTGGTCAGCGTGGTGCTGGGCCTGGGACTGGTGGCCTTCCGCGACCCGCACGGCATCCGTCCGCTGGTGCTGGGCAAGCGCGAGCACGCCGAAGGCACCGAATACATCGTCTCCTCCGAATCGGCTGCCTTGGACATCCTCGGCTACCAGCGCGTGCGCGACCTGCGCCCCGGCGAGGCGATGGTGATCACCGCGCGCGGCGAGCTGTTTTCGGAAGTCTGCGCGGCGCCGACCGTCAACGCGCCGTGCATCTTCGAGTATGTGTACTTCGCGCGCCCGGATTCGATGATCGACAACATCTCGGTGCACAAGGCGCGCATGCGCATGGGTCTGAAACTGGGCGAGAAGATCCTGCGGCTGCGCCCGGATCACGATATCGACACCATCATCCCGATCCCGGACACCTCGCGCGATGTGGCGCTGGAGATGTCCAACGTGCTCGGGGTGAAGTACCGCGAGGGCTTCGTCAAGAATCGCTACGTGGGCCGGACCTTCATCATGCCGGGGCAGGGCGAGCGGCAGAAATCGGTGCGGCGCAAGCTCAATCCGATCCACCTGGAATTCCGCAACCGTGTGGTGCTGCTGGTCGACGATTCGATCGTGCGCGGCACCACCAGCCGGCAGATCGTGCAGATGGCGCGCGATGCCGGTGCACGCAAGGTGTATCTGGCCTCGGCCGCGCCGCCTGTGCGTTACCCCAATATCTACGGCATCGACATGCCGGCAGCCGAAGAGCTGATCGCGCATGGCCGCAGCGAGCTGGAAATCCAGGAATTCCTCGGCTGCGACTGGCTGATCTACCAGGATCTGGAAGACCTGGAAGTGGCGGTGCGCGAAGGCAACCCGGACATCCAGCAGTTCGATTCCTCGTGCTTCAACGGCGAGTACATCACCGGCATCGAGCCGGGCTATTTCGAACGCATCCAGCAGCTGCGCTCGGACGATGCCAAGAAGCGTCGCCGCGCGTAAGGGTCTGCGCTAGCGCTGCAGGCCGGCGTTCCCCAGGGATGGCATGGCGTCCCTGTGCCATGCGGACCGGCTGCGTGGTGATCGCGTCAGCTGGCTGCAGTCGGGTGCGAAACGACGTGCGCTGCGGTGGTGCGGCAGTGTCGCCAGCCGCTGTGGATGTGCGCAGACCGAACCTGCGATGGCGGCGTCGGGATGGCGATCGCCGCTGCAGCGTGAAGCGCCAACTGCCGGTGTTGTCGGCCCTGCGGTTTATCGCAAAAACGGAGTGATGGACACGATGGATCTTCTGCAAGCCGCACATGCCTGCCTGCAGGCGGCCGATCCGCTGGAGAAGGTCGCATTGACGCAGCGGCATGCGGCCGCGTTCCGCGCCGGCAGCTTGCCGCTGCCATCGCCGCAGGCGGCGCCACCGCAGCCGATCCGCATGCCGGGCCGGCCTGCCAGGCCGGTGCTGGTGCATCCGCGGCAGGTGCCGCGGCGTGGGCTGGGCAGCCTGGAAGGGCGCGCCGCCTTTATCCACGCCATCGCGCATATCGAGCTCAACGCCATCGATCTGGCCTGGGATGCGGTGTATCGCTTCCGTGGGCTGCCGGAGGCGTTCTATGCCGACTGGGTTGGCGTGGCCGATGACGAATCGCGCCACTTCATGCTGCTGCGCGCGCGGTTGCACGCACACGACCACGACTACGGCGACTTCGCCGCGCACAACGGCCTGTGGGAAATGTGCGAGAAAACCGCGCACGACGGCCTGGCGCGCATGGCGCTGGTGCCGCGCGTGCTGGAAGCGCGCGGGCTGGATGTGACGCCGGCGATGATCGTCAAACTGCGTTCGCTCGGCGATACCGCCACTGCCGAGGTGCTGGACACCATCCTGCGCGAGGAAGTGGCGCACGTGGCGGCCGGCTCGCGCTGGTACCGCTGGTATTGCGCGCAGGCCGGCATCGAGCCGCGCGCGCGCTTCAAGGCGCTGCTGCACGAGTACGCCGGCGGTTACCTGCACGGGCCGTTCAATCTGCAGGCGCGGCTGCTTGCCGGCTTCGACGAGGACGAACTGGCCGACCTGGTGGAGCAGGCCGGCTGAGCAGCCGGTGGTGGGAGGCGTGGGCCGTAGTTGCACGCTTGCTCGAGCGCCGTAGGCGGGCAGATCGAATCGGCCAGTACCGTTGCCGCGCTGCCTGAAACGTGCCCGCCGTGTCGTGCATGCAGCACCGGGCGCACTGCGTGCGGAACGCGCGCAACGCGCCGCATCAGTGCGTGCCGCCACCGGTCGCCCCCGGCAGTCACGCGGACTCGATGTCGCCGGATGCCGCAGGCGACGTGCGTCGCAATGCGCCTTCGACTGCCGGACTGTGCGCTGGGTCCTTCCATGCAGCCGCCGGAATCGCATCCATTCAACGGTAGACATCACAAAAACGTAATTTTCTTTTGTAACAACTTGCAATCCGGACGGCACGGCGCGCCTTAATGGCGTCCCGGGGGCAGGGGCCCGGTGTTTCACATCCGTTACTTCCATGTCTAAGGAGAGAGAGACGATGAAGTCGAAGTCGATGTGCACCACGGTGGGTCTGATCGCCATGTGCCTGGCCGGTTCGGCCGCCGCTGCCGGCAAGCCGCTGTATCAATCGGGCCCGGCGTTGAGCCGCAGCGCGGCCGCCACCGCCACTGCCGAACCCTCGTTGCAGCGCCTGCTCAGCGCACCGTCCACGGCCAACGCGCAGGTGGTCCAGCTCGACGCCGGTGCGGTCACCGCCTCGGAAAAGCTGCTGGAGCTGCAGTTGGACGGCCAGACCATCACCGCCACCCAGGCCAAGGTCGATGCCCTGGAAGGCGGCGATAGCGTGTGGTACGGCAACCTCGGCCCGCGCGCCGGGACCCGCGCACGCACGCTGTCTGGGGTGGATCCGCTGAACTCGGCCATCCTGGTGCGCAGCGGCGATACCGTCACCGGCACCATCCGCTACGCCGGCAAGCTGTATCGGCTGCGCCCGCTCGCCGATGGCCGCCACGTTCTGGTGCAGGTGGAGGAAAGCCGCTTGCCGCAGGAGCACCCGGCCGAATACAGCCTGTTGCCGAAGATCGACATGCCCAGCGACGGGCGCGTCACCGCGGCCGCCGCATCGTCGGGCAGCCCGGCGACCATCCGCGTGCTGGTGGTGGCGACCAATCAGGCGGTGACCGCCTACGGCGGCAACATGCAGTCGCTGGTGCAACTGGCAGTGGCCGAGGCCAACCAGGGCTACATCAACAGCAATGTCGGCATCACCCTGCAACTGGCGCGCTACGAGACCACCAGCTATAGCGAAACCGGCAATTTCACCACCGACCTGCAGCGCTTCCGCGTGACCAACGATGGTTACATGGACAGCATCCACACCAGCCGCAACACCTACACCGCCGATGTGGGCGTGATCGTGTTGAACAACAGCAGCTACTGCGGCCTGGCATCGGGGATCGGCTCTACCGCCGCGACCGCGTTCGCCTCGGTGTACTGGGATTGCGCCACCGGTTATTACAGCTTCGCGCATGAAATCGGCCATCTGCAGAGCGCCCGTCATGACGCCACCAACGACCCGAGCACCTCGCCGTACGCCTACGGGCATGGTTATCGCTATGGCAACAGCTGGCGCACCATCATGGCCTACGACTGCAGCAGCGGCTGCCCGCGCCTGAACTACTGGTCCAACCCCAACATCAGCTACAACGGCGTGCCGATGGGCAATGCCAGCACCGCCGACAATCAGCGCGTGCTGGTCAATACCAAGGCCACCATCGCCGGCTTCCGCTGAGGACCACGCGTCTACCGCTGTCGGCCCGGCACCGCAGGTGCCGGGCCTTTGCCGCTACACGCAGGCGCAGTGATCGCGCAGACTAGAGGCACTGCCGGTTGTCGCCGGCGTGTCCTGCGGAGCGGAGCACCCATGTCCAAGTCCCTGCGTTACGCGGCGCTGTGCCTGGCCGCGCTGGCAGTTGCCGGCTGCAAACAGCAACCTGCCGACCCAGCCCCTGCGCCACCCACACCGGCCGTGTCCGCGCAGGCCGCGCCGACCGGCAACGATGCCCGCGCCCGTGCGCTGGATGTGCTGGAGACCCGGCTGCAGGCTGACCATTTCTATCCGGACAACTGCATCAGCATCGTCGAGGAAGACGACGTTGAGTCCGCAGCGGATGCGTTCGACTTCGCAGTGCGCGAGCGGCACGGCAACGAGTGCCCCGGCGACCCGCAGACCAACCCGGTGCGCGATCGTTTCCGCGTGCAGGCCGATGGCACGGTGCTCTGGTACGACGTGGTCAACGCCGACTTTGTCGACTACGCCGAGCATGCGCGCAGCATGCAGTGATGCTTCTGGATACTGCATGACCGTGCGGTTACGTATCAGCAGGCTGTCGCGAGCAGGCGTGCCGACAGCGCGTCAAGCTGCATTCCAGCACGGATGAGCAGCACGCCGAGGGTGCGCATGCCTGATCTCGAAGCAAGACGCTCGCCTGCAGACGGCGCGGCCTGTGCCCATCGCGGTCTGTCGCTTGCAAACGGGTTCCGGACGAGCGGCCTGTCGAGCTGGCCGCTCGCTAGCTGCTGACAGCCACGTTAAAGACTCAGCTGCTCCAGCGACACGCCGTCGGCATCCACATGCAGTACCGAGCCTTGTTCGTACCAGTCGCCCAGCACGATGCGGGTGCAGGTCTGGCCGCCGGCCTGCAGGGTATGGATCGCAGGGCGATGGGTGTGGCCATGGATCAGACGGTCCAGGCCATACCGCACGAAGGTGGTTTCCACCTCGGCCGGGGTGACATCGGTGACGGTCTCGAAGCGCGACTGGTCGCCTTGCTTGAGTTCTGCATGACGCGCCTGGCTGGCAGCGCGTGCCTGCTGCGCGAAGGCGACCCGCGCGGCCAGCGGCTGCGCCAGGAACTGCGCCTGGAAGACCGGATCGCGCGTCTGTGCACGGAACGCCTGGTAGGCGGTGTCGTCGGTACACAGCAGGTCGCCATGCATCAGCAGGGTCGGGTGTCCGTACAAGTCGACCACCGTGGGATCGGGCAGGATACGGAAGCCGGCGCGTTGCGCGTATGCCTCGCCCACCAGGAAGTCGCGATTGCCCGGCATGAAGAACACCGGCACGCCGCTATCGGCCACCGCATGCAGCGCCACGGCCACCGCATCGGCAGCGGTCGATGGCGTGTCATCGCCGATCCAGGCTTCGAACAGATCGCCGAGGATGTAGAGCGCGTCGCTGCCCGGCAGCTGCGTGCGCAGGAAGTCCAGAAACAGCTCGGTGATCGCCGGCCGGGCCGGATCCAGGTGCAGGTCGGAAATGAACAGGGTCGTCATTGCGCCATTGTACGGCGGCAGCGCGGGACGGGAATCGGGAATGGAGAATCGGGGGTGGGGAATCGAGAATGGGGAATCGGGAATCGCTGGAGCGTTGCATCGCGGCGCGAGTGCCGGGTGAACGGCCGGCTGGGCGACGAGGGGCCTCGGCTTGGTCAGGCAAGCGCGGTGATGGCAGATCTCACGCTTTAGCCGAGCAACACCGGCAATCCCCACAGCGACAGGCTGGCCAGCACTACGCCGATCGCGGTGGCAGCGAGGACATCGCTGGGATAGTGCAGGCCCAGCACCACGCGCGACAGCGCCACGCCGGCCGAGAACGGCACCAGCAGGGGCGCCAGCCACGGGTAGTAGGCCAGTGCCACGATGCTGAAGGACACCGCATGCAAGGTATGGCCAGACGGAAAACTGAACTCGTCCAGCGGCGCCACCCAGGCGCGGATGCGCACGTCGGCCGCATACGGGCGTGGCCGACGCGTCCAGCGCTTGAGCGATTTGTACAAGGTCAACGCGAGCACGCCGGTGGCGGCCATGTGCGCAGATGCACGCACGCCGTCCATGCCGTCGAGCAGCACCAGCAAGCCCATCAGGCTGTACCAGAACACCCCATCGCCGAGCCGGCTGATGGTGGCGAACGCGCGCCGCACCGGGTGGCGCCGGCACCAGTGGTTGGCGCGCCGGCACCAGCGCGCTTCGTGACCGCGCAGAAGTTCAAGCCGCGTTGCCGACATAACGCCCCCGTGCCGCAGTGATGCCCATCAGCAAGGCCTCGAAGTCGGAGACCACGTTGTCCGGATGCAGTTTCTTCATCGCCTGTGCGGCCGCCGCACCCTGGCGCTGGCGCATCGCATCGTCCTCGGTGAGTGCGACGGCGGCCTGGATGAACGCCTCGTCGTTCTCCACAGCCGCACCGCTGTGGCCGTTGCGCAGATACTCGCGCGCGGCGCCGTAGTCGAAGGCGACCGTGGCCACACCGCTGGCCATTGCCTCCAGGGTCACGTTGCCGAAGGTCTCGCTGCGGCTGGGGAACAGGAACAGATCGCCGCTGGCGAAGTGGCGTGCCAACGCCGCGCCGCGCTGGACGCCGCAGAAGAGGAAGTCCGGATTTTCATGCGCGATCTTTTCGCGTGCCGGGCCATCGCCGACCCAGACGAAGCGCGCCTTCGGGCGGATCTGCTGCAACTTGCGGAAGGCGCGGATCGCCAACGGCAGGTTCTTTTCATTGGCGATGCGTCCGACGTAGATCGCGGCGAAGCCTTCGCCTTCGATGCCCCATTCGGCACGCAGGGCCGGATCGCGTCGGGCCGGATCGAACTGCTGGCTGTCCACCGCGCGCGCCAGCAGTTGCACCCGCTCGAAGCCGCCGTCGCGCAGGAACTGCTGCAGCTCGCGCGTGGGCACCAGCGTGGCCTCGGCCTGATTATGGAAGCGGCGCATCCAGCGCAACGCGGTGCCCTGCAGCCAGGCGGCACCGTAGTCGGGCAGGTACTCGTCGAAACGCGTGTGGAAGCCGGTGGCGACCGGGATGCCCAGTCGGCGTGCCGCACGCATCGCCGACCAGCCCAAGGGGCCTTCCGTGGCCACATAGACCGCATCCGGTTGCGTGATCTGCCAATGACGCACGAGGCGTTGTGTTGCCGGTAGCCCGAATTTCAGTCCCGGATAGCGCGGCAGCGATGCGCCGCGCACCAGCAGGGCCGTGGCCGCATCCGTATCGCCGCTCTGCCGTGGACGCACCACGTCCACCTGGTGTCCGCGTGCGCGCAGGCCGGTCTCCAGCCCGTGCACGGTCAGCGCAACACCGTTGACTTCAGGGGGATAGGTTTCGGTAACGATCGCGTAGCGCATGCCCGTTCTCCGGTTTTCGCTAGCTTCCGGGAGGGCGATGGCATGGATGTTGCGCCCACAAGTCGCGGCGGTGACAAGCGCGACGGGATTGGGGATTCGAGATTGGAAATTCGCAAAAGCGGCCTTTGCGCATCTCGGTAAGCACGCAATACATCACGTGCCGAGGTCAACACATCCCCAATCCCGAATCCCCAATCCCGCCTGAGGCCGCAGGCCTCAGGTCACAAACGGTTTGAACGCAATCCCCAGCCCGGCCATGCTTTCGACTTCGCCGATCAGGTCGGCGCGCAGCAGCGGGCGCGAGTCGATCCAGCTTTGCGACAGGATCAATGACAGGCGGGTGTCATCGGCGGTGAGTTCCAGGGTCGGAATCGGGTCGGATTCGTGCGCGCGATGCAGCAGCACCGCCAGCCGCAGCAGTGCGGCCTTGCGTCGGGTTGGCAGCAGCAACCGATCCGGCAGCGCATCGAACGCGGTCTTGGGCACATTGCGCCGATGCGTGCGCACCAGCGATGCCAGTACCTGCTGCTCCTGCCGCGAGAAACCGGCGATATCCGAGTGCTCCAGGATGTAGCTGCCGTGCACGTGATACTGGCTGTGCGCGATGATCAGCCCCAGCTCGTGCAGGCGGGCGGCGCGGCGCAACACCTGCGCGTCGTCGCCATCCAGCTGCCAGGATTCGCAGACCTGGTCGAACAGGCGGCACGCCGTGGCCTCCACGCGCTGCGCCTGCACTTCGTCGATGCCGTAACGCTGCACCAGCGAGGCCACCGAGCTGTCGCGCGGGTCGTTTTCGCCGCCGCGGCCGAGCATGTCGTAGAGGATGCCTTCGCGCATCGCCGCCTTGCTGACCATCAGCTTTTCCAGCCCCAGGGCCTGGAACGCCGCTTCCAGCACCAGAATGCCGCCGGCGATGATCGGCCGGCGTTCGGCAGCCAGGCCGGGCAACTGGATGTCCTCGATGCGCTTGGCCTTGAGCAGTTCGTCGCGCAGCGCCGGCAGCGCCTCGGCAGTGATCGCGCCCTTGGTGAGCTTCATCGCCGCACAGATCTCGCCGATGGCCTTGTGCGTGCCCGACGAGCCGATCGCCTCGTGCCAGCCCAGTGCCTTGTACTGATTGGCGAACTGCTGGAACTCGGCGCCGATCTCGGTCAGCGCATCCTTCCATTTCTTCTTCGACAGCTTGCCGCCGGGAAAGAAGCGCCGCGTGCTGGCGATGCAGCCGGCCTGCAGGGACTCGCGTTCCAGGGTCTGGAACCCGCGGCCGATGATGAACTCGGTCGAGCCGCCGCCGATATCGATCACCAGCCGGCGTTGATCGGGCTTGGGCGGTTGCGCATGCGCAACGCCGAGATAGATCAGGCGCGCTTCCTCGCGTCCGCTGACCACTTCGATCGCATGCCCGAGCGCGGTTTCGGCCGGCATCAGAAACGCCTGCGGCGAGCGCAGCTGGCGCACCGTGTTGGTGGCCAGCGCGCGCACGCGCAACGATGGCACTTCGCGGATGCGCTGGCCGAAACGCGCCAGACATTCGAGCGCGCGCTGGCGCGCTTCGTTGGAGATGCCACCTTTGCCATCCAGGCCGTCGGCCATGCGCACGGTTTCGCGCAGGCGATCGACCACACGCAGCTGACCCATCAGGTAGCGCGCAATGACCATGTGGAAGCTGTTGGACCCTAAGTCGATGGCGGCAAGGAAATCGCCATCGCGCAGGGGCGGGATCGTGGGGGAGGGCATTGGCATGGGCGCATGGTAGCCGATGGGCCGTTGGCCCCGTGAGGGGCCGCGCCCGCGCCCCCTCAGATCCGCTCGAGCAAGGTCATCTGCGCCGAATGTGCCGGCTCGCCAGGGCCGGGGACGCGCTTGTGATAGACGCCTTCGGCATCCAGTTCCCAGGCATTGACGTTGTCGTCCAGGTAGTTCTGCAGCACTTCGCGGTAGACGCGCTTGGCCAGATCCGGATCCAGGATCGGGAAGCAGGTCTCCACGCGGCGCAGCAGGTTGCGTTCCAGCCAGTCGGCGCTGGCGCAGTACAGCTCTGCCGCGCCATCGTTGCCGAACCAGTACACGCGGCTATGTTCCAGGAAGCGCCCCACGATCGAGCGCACGCGGATATTGTCGGAGACGCCGGGCACGCCCGGGCGCAGCGTGCACGCGCCGCGCACGATCAGGTCGATCTGCACACCGGCCTGCGAGGCGGTATACAGCGCGCGCACCACCTGCGGCTCGTTGAGGGCATTCATCTTGGCGATGATGCGGCCCGGGCGGCCGTTACGGGCCAGCCGCGTTTCGCGCTCGATCCGCTTCAACACGCCGGCATGCAGGGTAAAGGGCGACTGCAGCAACTGCTCCAGTTTCATGCGCGGCGCGAGCCCGGACAATTGCTGGAACAGCATGTGCACATCGTTGCCGATTTCCACATCCGCCGTGATCAGGCTGATGTCGGTGTACAGGCGCGCGGTGCCGCTGTGGTAGTTGCCGGTGCCCAGGTGCACATAGCGTTTGAGCTTGCGTCCCTCGCGGCGCACGATCAGCAGCATCTTGGCGTGCGTCTTGAAGCCGACCACGCCGTACACCACCTGCACGCCGGCTTCCTGCAGCTTGTCGGCCAGGCCCAGGTTGGCCTCTTCGTCGAAGCGCGCGCGCAGCTCCACCACCACGGTGACGTCCTTGCCGTTGCGCGCGGCCAGGATCAGCGCATCGACGATCAACGAATCCTTGCCGGTGCGGTACAGCGTCTGCTTGATCGCCAGCACGTTCGGGTCGACCGCGGCCTGACGGATCACGTCCAGTACCGCGGTGAACGCATCGAAGGGGTGGTGCAACAGCACATCGCCCTTGCTGACGATCTGGAAGATGCCGTCGGTGTCGCGCAAGGTGCGCGGATTGAACAACGGATATTTCAGTTCGGGGCGCTGCACCAGGTCGTAGACCTGGATGACGCGGCTCAGATTGACCGGCCCGACAATGCGATACACCGCGTTCTCGTTCAGGCCGAAGTTCTGCAGCAGGGTGCGCATGATCGGTGCCGGGCAGTCGTGCGCGATCTCCAGGCGCACCGCCGGGCGGTAGCCGCGCGTAACCAGTTCGTCGCGCAAGGCCAGCGCCAGGTTCTCGACTTCTTCCTCGTCCACCACCAGTTCGGAGTTGCGGGTGACGCGGAACTGATACGAGCCCTTGACCTGCATGCCCGGGAACAGCTCGTCGACGAACTCGGACAGCACCGAGGACAGGAACACGAAGCTCTGCGCGCCCTCCGGCGACAGGCTCGCCGGCAGCTGGATGATGCGCGGCAACGACCGCGGCGCACGCACGATGGCCAGATGACCGGCGCGCCCGAATGCGTCCTGGCCCTCCAGCACCACCACGATGTTCAAAGTCTTGTTGAGGATCTTGGGAAACGGATGCGCCGGGTCCAAACCCAGCGGCGACAGCACCGGCATGATCTCGTTGCGGAAGTAGGCCCGTAGCCAGCGTTTCTGACGCGAATTCCAGGTCGAGCGCCCAAGTACCGCCACGCCGGCCGTCTCCATCGCCGGGCGCAGCACCTCGTTCCACACGTGGTACTGCTGCTCGACCAATTTGGCCGCGCGATCGTGCACCGCGTTGAGGATGGCCGTCGGGCTTAACCCGTCCGGTGCCGGCGGCAGGCCGAATTCCTGCGCATGCCGCACGGTGGCCGCGCGGATTTCGAAGAACTCATCCAGATTGGTGCAGGAAATGCACAGGAAGCGCAGCCGTTCCAGCAACGGCACCTGGTCGTCCATCGCCTGTGCCAGCACCCGGAAGTTGAAGTCCAGCTGCGACAGTTCCCGGTTGATGTACAGCGACGGATCGCGCAGCGGATCGGTGGCGACGTCTTCGGAAGGGGTGATGTCGTGCAAGTGTTTGGCGTGGCCCATGGAATCGGTCATCAAGACGGAGATGGTGTGCGGCGTGACAGCGCGCCGGTCGCAGCGCAGGCAATGCAGCGCGTCCGGCGCGCGGGCATCGCACCGCGTTGCGGCGCGCACCCCCTACATATCACGCTGAACGTGACAGTGGCAGGGACTGATCGCGCTGTACGACGCGCGCAGCGACAAAATGACATGAGAATTCGCTGCCGCGTCCGACTTCGCTTTCGATTTCCAGGCGCGCCTGGTGCAGTCCCAGGATGTGCTTGACGATCGACAGCCCCAGCCCGGTGCCGCCGCTCTCGCGCGAGCGGCTGCTGGACACGCGATAGAAGCGCTCGGTGATGCGTGGCAGGTGCGAGGCGGGAATGCCGTAGCCGGTGTCGCGTACCGCCAGGGCTGCGCCATCGCCCTCGCGCACGAAGCGGATCGTCACCGTGCCACCGCCGGGCGTGTAGCGCACCGCATTGGTGACCAGGTTGGAGAAGGCGCTATGCAGTTCCTTGTTGGAGCCGAGCAGGTCCACGCCGGCCTCGTCCAGCACATGCACCGTGTGGCGACCCTGGCTGTGGGCTTCGGCCTCGCGACGCAGGGTCGACAGCATCGGCGCCATCGCCACGTGCTCCTCGCCGAGTTCTTCCTGCGATTCCAGCCGCGACAGCGTCAGCAGGTCCTCGACCAGCTGCGCCATGCGCTGCGACTGCTTGCGCATCTCGGCCAGCATCGGGCCGGCATCGGGAAAGTCTTCCGGGTCGAGCATGTCCAGGTAGCCATGCACCACCGTCAATGGCGTACGCAGTTCGTGCGAGACGTTGGCCACGAAGTCGCGGCGCACCTGCTCCAGCCGCAGCAGCTTGCTGACATCGCGCGCCACCAGCAGCCAGTAATCGTCGGAGTAGGGAATCAGGCGCAGGTTCAGGCGCAGGTCCGGATCCACCGGCGAGGCGGCGTCGAGCATGGGTTCGGCATTGCGGCCGGCCGCCAGCCAGTGCGCCAGCGGCAACGGCTGCAGCCGCTCCACCACCGACACGCCCATGTCGCCCGGATGATGCAGGCCGAGCAGTCCGCCCGCGGCCCGGTTGAACCACTGCACGCGCTGGCTGTTGCGATCCACCACCACCACCGCATCCGGCAGCGCCTGTGCGGCGGCGCGATAAGTTCGCAACATTTCGATCAGGCGACGCTTGCGCCCGCGCATCTCGGCCTGGCTGCGATACAGCAGGCGGTCCAGTTCGTTCCAGGCCCCGATCCCGGCGGCGGGTTCGGCGCGCTGCCGGGCGGTCAGGCGACGCAGCACCTGGCGCAGCCGCCAGTAATGCCAGGCCAGCACGCCCAGGGCGGTCAGCGTCAGCGCCATCCACACATGCTCGATCAGCACGCCGACCAGCACGGCAGCGCCCAGCAACAGCGCGAGGGTGCCGAGCGTCTTGAGCCAGGCGGAACGGATATGTCGAGGCATGGAAGGCGTTACCACCGGGCGTCAGATGGGCGTGCGAGCCGGCCGGCCTGCGTGGCCGGCCGGCTGTGCGGCAACCACTAGGTTGCCGAAGAGAAACGGTAGCCCGAGCCACGCACGGTCTGCACCATGTTTTCCAGGCCGAACGGTTCCAGCGTCTTGCGCAGGCGGCGGATATGCACGTCGATGGTGCGCTCTTCCACGTACACGCTGCCGCCCCAGACATGATCCAGCAGCTGGGTGCGCGTGTACACGCGCTCGGGATGTGTCATGAAAAAGTGCAGCAGGCGGTATTCGGTCGGGCCGATCGGCACCGGCGCGTCGCCGGCAAACACCCGGTGCGCGGCGCCGTCGATGCGCAGGCGGCCCACCGACACGCTGCCGTCTTCGTCGTCCTCGCGGGTGCGCCGCATCACCGCACGGATGCGCGCCAGCAACTCGCGCGCCGAGAACGGCTTGACCACGTAATCGTCGACCCCGGCTTCCAGGCCACCGACGCGGTCGTTCTCTTCGCCGCGCGCGGTCAGCATGATGATCGGAATCTCGCGGGTCAGCTGTTCCTTGCGCCAGCGCCGCGCCAGATCCAGCCCGCTGGTGCCCGGCAGCATCCAGTCCAGCAGGATCAGGTCCGGCACACGGTCGGCAATGGCGGTCTGCGCCTCGCGGGCATCGCCGGCATGGATGGGTTCGAACTCGCCTTTGCGCAGCGCGAACGCCACCATGTCGCGAATCGCGGGTTCGTCATCGACGATCAGAATGCGTTTTTGCACGCGGGGCTTACCGTCTGGCTTTGGTGATCGCCAGTAGACTACGGTTTTGTGACTCTAATGTGACATGCGCGGTGACCAGGCCCTCGGCGACAGCGGCTTGCACCGGGGGCCGGCGCAGTGCGGGACGTCTAGGCACACGCCGGGATGACCGTTGCGCCAACCGTCACAAGCGCTAGCGGGTCGACAGATCCGGGTCGCGAATCCCTTGCCGGCGCAGTTCCAGCACGCTCGGGGTGATCGCCGCGATGCGCGCATCCACCCGAGCCCGTGTCACATAGTCGAGATCTTTCTTCTTCAGCGCTTCCAGCTGGATCAGCGCCTGTTCCGGGCGTCCGTTCAGATACGCAGATTCGGCATAGGCCTCGCTGGCGCGCAGATGGTCGCCGGACAGCTCGCAGGCGCGTGCGTAAGTCTGTTGCAACAAGGCATCCTCGCTACTGCGATGCAGCAGCGGCTCCAGCACCTGACGCGCGCGCTGGCCGGACTCCTTGCTGGCCTGCTCGTTGAGCGCGCCGGCGTAGGTCAGCGCCACCGCGCGGTTGTTCGGCAGTTGCTTGAGCAGCGCGTCGAAGCGGGCATTGGCCACCTCGCGCTGGCCCACCCGCGCCTGCGCCTCGCTCAGGCCCAGCGTCAGCCATAAATTATCCGGATGCGCCTCCAGCAGGCTGGTCAGTTCGGCCACCGGTTCGCTCGGCCGGCCGCCGCTATTGCGCAGGCGCGCCAGCGCCAGGCCGTAGCGCTGGGCATCGGTCAGGCCGTGCTTGTTGCTGCGACGCAGGGTCTCGTATTCGCGGATCGCCGCATCCGGCGTGGTCGCGCTGAGCACGCGCAGGCGCTCCTTGGCCCAGTCGAAGTTCTGCTGGTCGTCGCCGCGGCTCAGTGCATCCACCGGCAGCCGCAGCGCATACGGAAGGATCGCGTTGCCGTTGCGGCTCAGCGGTTCGGACAGCGACGGGTCGGCCGGGTCCACCCGTTCCTGGCGCGTTCCGCCCGGTACCGAGGTGGTCAGCACCACGGTGTTCTTCTTCATCTGTTCGGCGCGCGCCTTGGCCTCGCTGATGCGCGTGACCGTGACCGGGTGGGTCTGCAGGAAGTCGGGCGCGCTGTAGCCGCCCTCGTTGGCGCGCATTGCCACCGACATGCGTTCGAAGAAGCCGGCCATTGCATCCACGTCGTAGCCGCTGCGCACCAGCGTGCGGATACCCAGCCGGTCAGCCTCCGATTCGTTGGAGCGGGTGTAGTCGATCTGGCGTTGCTGCATCAGGCCCATCGCGCTGGTAATGCCGGCCATGGTGGCATCGCCCTTGGAATTGCCGCCGGCCTGTTGCGCGGCGACCACCGCTGCCAGCATGCCCAGCAGGATCGGGATCTGGTCGCGCTGGGCCCGCTCCACCCCACGCAGCACGTGCTGCTGGGTGACGTGGGCGATTTCGTGCGACAGCACCGCGGCCACTTCGTCCTCGCGCTCGGCGGTCAACACCAGCCCCGCATTGACCGCGATATAGCCGCCCAGCGTGGCGAAGGCGTTGATCTGGCGGTCGCGCAGCATGAAGAACGTAAACGGCTGCTGCGGCTGGTCGCTGTTGGCGCCGAGCCGGGTCCCCATGGTCTGCAGCCAGTCGGTGATCAGCGGGTCGTCCAGCACGTAGTCGTAGTTGCGCAACTCGGCCAGCATCATCTTGCCGTACTCGGCCTGGCGCGCCGGGGTCAGCAGCTCGCCGGCGGACGAGCCGATGTCGGGCAGGCGGTTTTCCTGCGCGGGTGCCACGCCCATGGCAACGGCCAGCGTGAGGGCAATGGCGAGCGGTAGCAGGCGCAAGTGGAACTCCCAGGTAATGCGCGGAGCATGCGGGCAGCACGGCGCGATGGCGTGAATCATCGGTTAATCCACAGTGTTGCGGTGACGACATGGAAATTCCAGTCGCCCGGTACCATTGTCAGACCTCAGACCAACCGCGGAGTTTCCCGTGAGCCAAGACCCCAATGTGCAGGATGCGGCCGCCGGCCCGCAGATCACCCTGTATTCCTCTGCGATCTGCCCGTACTGCGTGGCGGCCAAGAACTTCCTCAAGAGCAAGGGCCGGACCTGGACCGAGGTGCGCATCGACCTGGACCCGGCCGAGCGCAACAAGATGGTCGCGCTGGCCAAGCGCACCAGCGTGCCGCAGATTTTCGTCGGCGACGTCCATGTGGGCGGCTACGACGACATGATGGCCATGCACCGGGCCGGCAAGCTCGAACCGTTGCTGGCCGGCACTGCAGGCGGCCAGGCATGAGTGAGCATGACGGCAGCAGCGACGACCGTTTGCGCGAGTTCACCGAATTTCGTCAGCGCATGAACCAGCGCATCTTGGCCGAGCCCAACCAGGTGGTGCGCCGGTTCTTTGCGCTGGACACCCAGACTTACCAGGCCGGCGCGCTGGACGTGAAGACCAAGGAGCTGCTCGGTCTGGTCGCCTCGATGGTGCTGCGCTGCGACGACTGCATCAGCTACCACGTCGCCCAGTGCAAGGAAGCCGGCGTGACCCGCGAAGAGTTCTTCGAGACCTTCTCGGTCGGCCTGGTGGTTGGCGGCTCCATCGTCATCCCGCATCTGCGTCGCGCGGTGGATTTCCTCGACCAGCTCGAGGGCGGCGCCCAGGCACCGGCGCAGCACGCGCACGATTGATGTGTCGAGCGGGAGTCGGGAGTGGTGATTCGGGATTCGTAAAAGCGGGCGCGCGCGTGCTGCCCTAGTCGGCGGCACAGACTTTGTGCGCTCTGGTTGTCCGGTGCCGGCCGTAGGCTAGGGCGGTGCGTCCAGAGCGCCTCCACACGCTGGGTCCTGGTGCGCCTGGAGGCTGCGGGCGCGCACTGCGGTTGTCTGATGCCACTGACTGCACCGGGTTTCCGCAACAGTCATCCGGGCCGCTCTTAGACCAAGGTCGGTTTGGGCGCCTTCACCGGCATCGGGCATAATTGCCTGTGAAACCTCCTTGCGCCGCTCTGCCGGGTATTGCGGCTGGCGCTCCCCCCTTCAAGTTCGGAAACCCAACGTTATGACGCAGACAATCACGGTCATCCGCGGCGACGGTATTGGCCCGGAGATCATGGATGCCACGCTGTTCGTGCTCGACGCGCTGCAGGCTGGCCTGACCTACGAGTACGCCGACGCTGGCCTGGTCGCGCTGGAAAAGCACGGCGATCTGCTGCCCGAGTCCACCCTGGCCTCGATCACCAAGAACAAGGTGGCCCTGAAGAGCCCGCTGACCACGCCGGTCGGCGAGGGCTTCAGCTCGATCAACGTGGCCATGCGTCGCAAGTTCGACCTGTATGCCAACGTGCGTCCGGCCAAGTCGTTCCCCAACACCAAGTCGCGTTTCGCCGATGGCGTGGACCTGATCACGGTGCGCGAGAACACCGAGGGTGCCTACCTGAGCGAAGGCCAGACCGTATCCGAGGATGGCGAGACCGCGTTCTCCGGCGCCCGCGTCACCCGCAAGGGCTCCGAGCGCATCGTGCGCTACGCCTTCGACCTGGCGCGCGCCACCGGCCGCAAGAAGGTCACCGCGGTGCACAAGGCCAACATCATCAAGTCGACCTCGGGCCTGTTCCTGAAGGTGGCACGCGACGTGGCCGCGCAGTACCCGGAAATCGAGTTCCAGGAAATGATCGTCGACAACACCTGCATGCAGCTGGTGATGCGTCCGGAACAGTTCGACATCATCGTGACCACCAACCTGTTTGGCGACATCATCTCCGACCTGTGTGCCGGCCTGGTCGGCGGCCTGGGCCTGGCCCCGGGCGCCAACATCGGTGTGGACGCGGCGATCTTCGAAGCCGTGCACGGCTCGGCGCCGGACATCGCAGGGCAGGGCAAGGCCAACCCGTGCGCATTGCTGCTGGGTGCCGCGCAGATGCTGGACCACATCGGTCAGCCGCAGAACGCCGAGCGCCTGCGCGAAGCGATCGTGGCCACCCTGGAAGCCAAGGATGCGCTGACCCCCGACCTGGGCGGCACCGGCAACACCATGGGCTTCGCCAAGGCCATCGCCAGCCGCCTCTGAGCGCGCCGGTAGGTCGCACAAGAGAAAGGGCGCCGACGGCGCCCTTTCTTTTTGCTGGAAGCGGGTTGCTTGAAGCCAGTGTCACGCCATCAGGCGAAGGGGTCGCTGTTGCGATTCCCCACTCCCGATTCCCGATTCTCCACTCAGTTACGCGACTGCAGCTTCGACAGCAAGCGCAGGAACTCGATGTACAGCCACACCAGCGTGACCATCAGGCCGAACGCGCCGTACCACTCCATGTGCTTGGGCGCGCCGTGTTCGACGCCGCTTTCGATGAAGTCGAAGTCCAGCACCAGGTTCAGCGCGGCCACCACGACCACGAACAGGCTGAAGCCGATCCCGATCAGGCCAGAGTCGTGGATGAAGGGAATGCGCACGCCGAAAAAGCCCAGCACGATGGTCGCCAGATACACCAGCGCAATGCCGCCGGTGGCCGCCACCACGCCCAGCTTGAAGTTCTCGGTGGCCTTGATCATGCCGCTGCGGTAGGCGAACAGCAGCGCGAACATGGTGCCGAAGGTCAGCAACACCGCCTGGAACACGATGCCGTTGAAACGCGCCTCGTACACCGCCGAGATCGAACCCAGGAAGAAGCCTTCCACCAGCGCATACAGCGGCGCGGTGACCGGGGCCCAGGTCGGCTTGAAGCTGGTCGCCAGTGCGAATACCAGTCCGCCGATCGCGCCGGCGATCATGTACAGGCGTGCTGCCGGTAGCGGCATGCCATCGGCGCCGATCGATTGCGACCAGGCGAAGGCGGCAGTGAGTACCGCCATCAGCAATAGCAGGCCGGTCTTGTTGACGGTGCCGTTGAGGGTCATCGCCTGACCGTCGCGCGTGACCACCGCGCCGGAGCCAAGGTCGAGGAAGGTGGATTCCCGAAGGGCGGGATTGCCGCTACGCATGCGTATTCTCCATGAATGTAGGTGCCTGCCGACTTGGCGAGCAATGGGTGTGAGGATACCGGATCGTCCAATTTACACAGAGTGATTGACAGCAAGGCCAATCATTCCCAAAATAGCCGACCTTTCCAGCCTTCGGGATTGAAAGGTCCCGCCGGGGTATAGCGCAGTCTGGTAGCGCGCCTGCTTTGGGAGCAGGATGTCGGGGGTTCGAATCCCTCTACCCCGACCATTCCGAGCTCTTGACGGCGTGGGAATGCGAAGTTCGGTCCGGGCGCCCGTAGCTCAACCGGATAGAGCACCGGCCTTCTAAGCCGGCGGTTACAGGTTCGAGTCCTGTCGGGCGCGCCATATAGATCAATGACTTAGCTTCGCATCTGTCAGTTTTCCCTAAAAATCTCCTGAATTTTTAGATGTGGAGCGGCCTTGTGTCATTGGGGCTGTTCATCTGGTGGCTGCTCGCGTAACAATAGCCGTGAATCCGTCCGGCTGTGAGTTATGCCCTCCAAGAATGTTGTGTTCGAGCAAATTGAAGACATTGCGCCTGAGGGCTTGGTCTTCGATATCCAAAATCCGCGTCTGGAGGACGGCGTAGACGGCAATGAGCCGACCAGTGAAAAGGAGATCATTCAATGGCTGCGCAACTTGGCAGCTTTGGATGAGTTGATATCTTCCATCACGCATAACGGTTTCAAGCGGATTGAGCCACTAGTGATCCATGGCCCTGACGGCGGGCCTTATACGGTACTGGAAGGCAACCGGCGCCTTGCGTGCATCAGATTGCTCAAAAATACTGCTTTGGCTGACGAATTAGGTGTCTCAGTACCAAGGCCGGTACCACCATCAGTTCTTGATTCAATCCAGACGGTTCCTGTCTATCGGGTACATAACCCCTCTGACGCAAGGGCATTCATTGGCTTCAAGCACATCAATGGCCCGCATCGCTGGGAATCGTTTGCAAAAGCGAAGTACGTTACCAGTTGGTGGCTTGATGAGCGAGAGACCGGGCTCACCATTAATGAAATAGCGGATAGGCTTGGGGACGATAACAACACCATACGTAACATGATTGCCGGCATGTTGGTGCTCGAGCAGGGAAAGAGAATCGGCTTCGAGATATCGGATAGAGCTAACAAGGGGCGTTTCGCGTTCTCGCATTTGTACACTGCCCTGTCCCGAGCAGAGTATATGGATCATCTTGGCCTCAGGAAGGGGTGGGCACAGAAGCTTGAGGTTGATCCTATTCCTGTTGAAAAGTCGGAGGAGCTTTCAGAGGTTCTGCTTTATTTGTACGGTAGCAAGTCGCAAAAAAAACCGTCGTTAATCAAATCGCAAAACCCTGATCTTGCGCATCTCGGTGAGGCGCTGAGGAACAATATTGCTCTGCACGTGCTGCGTGGTGGCGCAAGTTTGCAAGAGGCTCGGCAGGAATTTAGGCCTCCGGAAACAATGCTCAACGAGCTTTTGGTGACAATTAATCTGCGTTTGAGAGAGGCTACCCAGTTGGCTGCTCGCGCCGAAACGTTACCGGAAGCACTAGCTGAAATTGCAAAGGAAATTCACACGCAAGCAAAAGGCCTTACGTTACTTGTAAGTGCAGCCATGAAAGGTAAGCAGGGTCAAGAATGAGGCTGCAAGCTGTTCCATTTGACGCCGACACGCACACGGCCGCGGACTGGATGGAAATGAAAGCGATCTTAGGTCCTAAGGATCGGCTTTCGTTTACCGATATAGAAAGGGCTTGGGAAGCAAATCGCGAATCAGAGGATCAAGACCCGGGGGGCGGTTTTGAACAGTTTGACGAGTGGCTCAACGCTAGAGTTATGATTATTCAACGACGCATCGAGCTACTTGGAGAGTCGTATCCATTCGAATTCTCCGATGATGACACTGCTCTTAGGTTTAAAGGTGATGCAGAAATTGCTGATGGTGAGGCAGTTTACTTGCTCTGTCTCTTTTTATCAGTGGCCAGAGATACTTCCGTCTTCGTAGATCCAATTCCCATCACGCCATGGATGAGAGATGCCTTTCAGGCATGCTCAGGCTGGGCCGCAGCCGGGTCGATTGATGGTTCATCGTATGTGTTTGGATGGCCGCGAGTTGACGGAAGCGACTTCCAAGTTGCTTTGCATGATGTATTCGTCACGCTCATGGCTGATGGTGAGATTGTCCCGCATAGCAATGCCCCCGCTGGTTCAGCCGGTCGCGAAAAAGATGCAGGGATTGACGTTATCGCATGGAAAGAAAGAATAGATAAGTCTAGTGGAAAATTAAATCTATTTGGGCAGGTGGCAAGTGGCGCAAATTGGCGCGATAAGCCTATTTCGCCATATATAGATGCACTGCAGAAGAATTGGCTGGCGAGTCCATGGATAATTCCCCCTCAACCAGCAATGTTTATTCCATTTTCTATCGTCCCTCTCTTCGGAGCTACCTATAGAGAGCAGGTTCGATATTTCTCAGCGATGTACGGATCAATATTTTATCGAGAGATTCTTCCTGCATATGCCGCGCGCGGTTTGTTGTTAGAACGCTCGGGTTCAATCTTTTGTCACCGCTCTAATGAATTGCCCCGACTAATAGCGCGTGAGAAGGCATTTATTAAAGTGCTCAGACGAACGCAAGATTATTCATAGGCATGACGCGCATAGGTTTCACTGGAGCTGGGACGACCAGGCCTGGTGAGTAAAATATAACCTCTGTGCCGCGCCCTCTTTCCTGGGCTGTATAATTGAGAGTGTAAGTGAGTTCTTCGTATCCGGAGTACAGGCCTCTGATTACGGGATGGTCGTCGTATGAAACCATCCAATTGCAGTTTTTGGGGAGATTGCCGACTGTTTTTGCTACATCAGCGTGATCTGACGGGTTGTAGTGATGCATATAAAGCCCCTGGCCCTTGGTGAAATAAGGTGGGTCAAAATAAATCAGATTTTTCTTTGCAATTTTCGGCGCAAGCCTCTTCACGAGAGTCTGAGCATCCTCGTTATGCAGGCGGATGCCCTCGCTTCTCTCTGCGATTCTTTCGATCCGCCAGATCAAATCTTCAACGTTGAAGCGGGCATCAATCTTCCAAGGACCAGTCTGTTCTTTGCCGCCAATGACTCCACCCAGCAAAATTCCTGAACGGTTAGTTCGATTTAGGAAGAATGTCGAAAAAGCTAAATCTAATGTGTCTGGCGAAGCCTCTTGCTGGACAGTTCTGGCCCATTGCCAGGTGTCCATATCCACCTTGCATTTTTGAATTCGGCGAATTAGCCGTTCAGCATCTGTCAGAACTGCCGACCAAAAGGCATGCACCGCTGGATTGAGGTCATTGATATGTATCCGCTTGACAAGTCCACGGATCAGCAATTCCATAGCCACAGCAGCACCGCCAGCATATGGCTCGACATAGGTTCCACCGAAGAGACCGTTCAGCTCCAGGACCTTCTCAACGTAGTCGGCCAGCTTTCCCTTGCCTCCTGGGTAGCGAAGAGGGGTGTAGAAGCCATGCGATTGGGTCATTTGTCGGG
Source organism: Xanthomonas euroxanthea (assembly GCF_903989455.1). Taxonomy (NCBI): domain Bacteria; kingdom Pseudomonadati; phylum Pseudomonadota; class Gammaproteobacteria; order Lysobacterales; family Lysobacteraceae; genus Xanthomonas; species Xanthomonas euroxanthea. Next base: position 1,206,858 of record NZ_LR861803.1, read on the forward strand.
TTCCATGATGCGGTTAGCAGTATAAGCCGCCACGGGGTGGATGCTCCCACTTGTGGAGGAAACGACAGGCAGTGAGTGGTCATACACGTGGAGCATCGCGTCGGTCTTGTGCCCGCTGGCCAGCTTCTTGTCGCCGTCTGTATCCGTGACGCCGCGGTGCTTCAGCCCGTGCAGTGCAAAGCGATCTGTCTCAACTAGCACCCCATCTCGTAGCGCGTTCTTCATGAGACGTTGCCACGAGGTGTTGAAGCCTGACCTGGTGAGTGGGCCACCGTCTTCGCCGACGAACAGATAGCGCTCCGACGCATCTAGTGGCACAGGCCGTTTCTGACGCTGCCAGACGTTGAAGCGATAGGTTTGCAAGGCCTGAATTGCTTCAGTGAGGGGCCCGCCTTTTCGGACAAGATTGTCGCGGCTTCCTTTGCGTCTGTTAGTCATCAGTTCTTGCCCAACATCATGAGCGTCCGTGAGGGTGAGAACCTCGATGCCCCTGAGCCTTGCTTGATATGCGAGCTCCATGGCAGCCCAAAGATAGAGAGGTACTGCACCCTTTTCTCTTGGACCCCGGGTACTGCATTCTCGGGCATAGGCTTGCACCGCTCTGAACACCTCTGGCTTCGGCATTCGGTGGGCACGCCTTTCCTTTACCTGCTTCACGCCGCTGGCCGGGTTGGTCTGGACATGGTCGTGTTCACGTGCCCAGCCGAAGACTCGGCGTAGATAGCGCAGCCAGTGATTTGCCTTGGTGGGGTACCCAGGCACATCCTTCTGCCCAGGTTTTTCGGCTGGTCTCCCGTGGGCGATCACGTCCACCAGCCGACGAATGACGCCTGGGGTAAGGCGATCCACGACAGCGTCGCCCAGCATTGTTCCGTTCTTCAAGGGGTACAGCCTGATCGCTTTGGCATAGTCCCGATAGTGCTGCTGGGTTGTGCTCGCCAACTGAGCAAATGTCAGGCTGCCTTCGAACAGATCAATCACAAATGAGATCGTTCCTCGCACAGCCACTCCGCTGCGTTGTTCTGCGATCACATGCAGATCGGAGAGGCGCGCGGTCGCTTGTGCAACGGTCTTTGCTTTGTAGCCTCGCCCTTCCGGGTGCGGATTCAGTACGTACCAGCGCCCTCTGCCACTGTTATCCCAGTAGATGCCTTTGGGTACCTTGCTGTAGTCGATATGACCCGGAAGGTTTGCTGGTTCTTTCCTTGGGCGGCCGCGTGTAGCCATGCTGATTGACACCGAAAAATGAGTAGGCCGGACTCGTGTGGCGAGTCGGTTCGAGCGATGGTTCTCAGAGCAGATCGCTAGCGCTGTAACAGTCAGCGTTTGGCGCGTTTGGCGTAAGCCCGATTGCGGCGTTCAGGGCATCAGTCGTGGTCCAGATGCCTCCCTTGCCATCGTAGTGATAGCGAATGCCGCAGCGACGTGCCCATTGCTCGACGGTCGATAGACGCGGGCGCTCGCCCGGTCGGCACAGGGACTGCATATCCTCAAACTGCAATACGGTTCCAATCATGTTGCGGACCTGATTGCGATTTCTTTAAGCAGCAGAAAGGTAATGCTGCCAGTGCCAATGTTCGCTGTGGCTGCTTGTCTTACCATTGCGCGCCTGCTATCTCGATGGAACGCTTATGTCGGACACTTGTACTTGCAGTTGCCACAACGAGGATATTCCTGCTGAGCAACGCGTACAGCAGCTGAAGGATGCTGACGCAGATACTTTTGACCAATCGCTCAAACGGTTCGTGGAGCTGATGAAATGCATGGCTCTTGGGGTGTCGTTCGGCATTGGTGGGTCGGCAGTAGCAGCGTCTGGGATTGCATACCGTGCGAAGGTTGTGGGAGTAGCTGGTTGCGCGATCGGCGGCGCCCTGACAGTTACTTGTGCTGTCTTGATCTTTGTGAAGCCATATATGCACAACGTTCCCTCCGAGTGGCGTGCGAGGGCTAAGGGCGTTAGCGTCTTTTCGGCTCTTGTGTTGGCGGCATCCTTCACGTTCTTCATCACGATGGACGTGATCAAAGATGCTCGTAGAGACCGACCTTTTCCTGAGTCCTGCGTTGGCTCTGACAGCAAGTTCAATCGGTCCGGCTTGATAGTGAAATATTGACCGCATACAACTAGACCTTGATCACTCGCGCATCGGTTGCCTCGCGCCGCGATAGGCTCTTACGCACCGGCGTAGCACCCAACTTCTGCACCTTGCCGCCGCGCTTAGCGAATGCCTTGAGGTGTGCCGCCAGGTCGGCGCGTTCGCGGTCTTTGTGGCGGACGGTGGAGAGGGCGAAGGCGCTCATTGCGCACCTGCCTTGCCACGCGCAGCGGGTTCGTCGCGCAGCAGCTGCTCGGCGTAGGCGACGCCGCGCTGGTTTAGGGTGATGGTGTTGGGGAACTGCGGGTCGTCGAGCTGCACCAGGCCGGCGTTGTCGAGCCAGTTGATGCAGCGGCGGGTGAATGCCTGGATCTGCACGGGGCCGCTGGTCTGCACCTGGGCGGGCATGGCGGCGAAGCCGCCGCGGGTGCGGCGCAGGGTGCGGCCCTGTGCGGTGTATGCCGCCTTGAGCGCGGCCTGTGCTTTGGGTTGTAGATGCATGGTGACCTCGATCAGGCGGCGTGTGCCGCGGTGGCCAGGTGCGCGAACAGCTGTTCGCGGGCGCGGCTCAGGTGGGACAGCGGGATGCGGTGCTGGCCGGTGGGTTCGGTCCAGCGGCCTTCGGTGAGTGCGCGGCTGGTGCTCGGCGTGGTGGCCTTGCCGCAGCGGCAGCACTCGATGTGGAACGTGGCCGGCGCCGGCCCGCCGATGCGGTAGCGGTGTGGTGCGCCGTGTGTGGTGACCAGCTGCGGGCGGTGGCCTGGCTGGCACGCGGGAATGCTGAGCGGCAGTGGCGTGGCTTCCTGGCGCATGTCAGTCCTGGGCCCGCGCTAGCCGAACGTGGGGGAGGGCGGGCCGCTGTTCGTCGGCATACGTGCGGTGGGTGCCGCCGCTGCGGTGGGCAGAGTGGATCTCTGCCAGCCGCAGCGGGATGCAGACGGCCGCCAGGATCGCCACCACCGCCCAGCCGGCGGCCAGGGTGCGTTGGTAGGTGCGGCTCATGCGCGTGGCTCCTGTACCTGCACGCCGTGCTGCCGGAGCCAGCGCGTGGCCCGTTGCAGCACGCGCGGGGCCAGCGCATACGTGTCGCGGCCGATGCACAGTTGGCGCGTGGTGGTGCGCGCGCGCAGGCGCGGCGCCACCGCGCAGCCATCCAGCGATGGCGTGACCTTGCCGTCGTACAGGCCGGCCCAGATCCAATCTGTGCAGATCATGAGCGCGAGCGTTTGGCCTGCATGGCCGGTGGGGAAAATTGCTTCGACTGGGCGCGTGCTCATGGCGTCACCCGTACCGGGACGCCGTGCGCGGCCATCCATTCGCACATGGCCTGAAGCGCATCGTCGCTTGCGGTGTAGGCGGTCTGGCCCAGCTGCAATGCGCCCTCCATGCGACGCACATCGGTGAGGCGGCAGACAGTCACCGCGACCTCGCTGCTGCGGTCGGTGCCGTACAGCGCGGCACTCACCGACTCGTGTTTGATGGATAGACGCAGCAAGGTGCCCTGACCGCGGCCCGGACGAAAGTTGGCAGAGGGAAAGTCGCTCATGCGCCGCGCACCTGGATGAGGGCGGACCGAAAACGCTCTATCTGCTCCCTACGCTTGGCGATCCTTTTCTGCAGGCAGGAGGCATAGCTGGCAGAGGCGCAATCGCCCAGCATGTTGAGGGTGTGCTGATCCTCGCGGATCGCGTCCTCTGCCCAGATAATTGCGGACGTCAGATCTTCAGCAGTCAACGAAGCGGCAATGGCGCTCATGCACGCAGCTCCCGGACGAAGTCGCGGCTAGCCGCCTCAGCTCGAAGGCCCGCTAATTCGATACGATCGTTACGCTTCGGGTAGCGTTTCGTTCCCTTCGACATGCCGCGCTGCTGCAGTGCCTTGGCGCGAGTACGGTCGTCGGCAGCGCAGATGCGAAAGCACCGCGTAGTTGCTCGGTCCGGCTCTTCTTGCCTGACTGAGCGATGTTCCGTGATCAGCAAACGCATAGCTTCTCCAGCCAGAACCGGTACCTACCGGCTGCAGAACTATGCGTTATGCATAGCTAGAGCGCAATGCAAAACGCATAACTTGCTGCGCACTATGCGTAATGATTTATTATGGGTTCAGTTAACCGTCCGCAGCGAGGACAGAAATGCCTCCTGCATCCGCCATGCATTGCCCTTAAAAGACAGCACCTTGGATGTGTAGAAGGGAGCCCTGTCAGCTTCTAATTTCCCGACCTTTTCAGGGCTTTCAATTACCGCTATGACATCGACATTGTCGTTTCGTCGTTGGACAGTGGACCACATCAGCTCCGCTTCTAGCAGGCGCTCCTTCGTACTTGCGAGGACGATAGCGATGGGGCGAGAAGCGTGAAAAACCGCGTCTGCTGCGAAGTCATTGATCTTCTGGTTGTAGGCCACGCCCACCCCGGACTCTATTGCCACCTCTCTCAGGATCGCTAGCATCTCGATCTTGAAGGAAGACTCGGATCGTTGTGCCCGAGTCGCAGTGAGTGCTTGGACTTGGACGGCCGCTTCAGCGATACGGAAAACGGCTAACGAGACATCCGACTCGCTGCATAGCACCTCAATGCTTTGATCGTTGTGATTCCAACTCACATTGAGCGATACCGTCATCTCGTGAAGCCAGCGTGTTATGCGCTCACTGTCGACCTCAACACCATCGAAAGAGAGCCGCTCAGCTGCTTCTCCGTTTTCAGTAAGCAGGTAGGTCCCGTCTTGGTTGCGCTTCGCATAGACGATTACGTGATCATGGTCGTAGTAGCAAAAAGGCGTCTCTACAAGAAAGCCTTCCTGTGTAATGCGCGTGTTGAGGTGGCGGCAAAGATCAATTTTCATGACAACAGGCCAGCCTCCCCAGCGCTGATGTTGCAAACATCGCAGAAGATACGGATGAATTCCTTCCGATGGTCCTCGATGTCAGGATCAAGGCCTGAGACTGGCGAGTCTTTCAGTGCAAGCTCTTTGCAGCCTGCAAGGTTTCGTCCAGAAAGATCACGCTCTTGCTCGCAGTTCACGATGCAGTGCATGCCTTTATGGGAGGGATGCCAGTCTAAGCGGAGAAGGCAGGTCAACTCCGCTTCCTTGTCGCCTCTTAGGAGAAAGCCGTACATGGCTTTCTTTTCGTATGTATCGGCGGTACGGGCTACAAATGCTGCGTAGAAATCACCTCCAAGGGAGATGAGGTTGGTGGAGGAGCGACGGCTTGGCTGCACCTTGTGAAGCGGGGGCGGGAATCTACGCTTCTGATGTGCAGTAAACGCAGCGGCAATCAGCCGCTTCGGTTGCGCCTTAATTTTCAACAGCTCCGTCCGGGGAAATAGACCCGTGCCCTTCATCCTTGCCCCTTATGTACTAGCCGCCCTTCATTGCCCGAATAGTCGCAAGCACCGCTTCTTGCTGAGTCTGACTCAATCCGGCTAGCTCGCGAACGATCGACGTTGGCAAGGGGCCTTCTGCAACCTCCGCCTCGTCTCCTGTCAGGGAGTTCAGATCTGTCTGCAAGACCTCGCAAAGCGCCTTCAGGTGTTCCATTTTCCGCACGCTCCTACTGCCGTTAAACCAGCCGTAGACGGTCGACTCGGCCACGTTAACGCCTTGCAGTGTCAGAGCTGCACAGACTTGAGGAACGTTGAGGCCCAGTGATTCTCTACGGGCCGTGAGATTGTCGGATAGCGTGCTCATATGGTGAGACGGAGCCTAAAGATATCGCTTGCGCTGCGGCTATGCGTTATGCATAATTTGCCACTACGCGTAACGCATAGAGCCGATGAGCGCACGTAGCTACTGGAACGAGTACATGGATAGGCACGGTGGCCCGATCGGTGTCGCTGCCCGCCTGGGTATCCCTTATTCGACGATCGCTGGAATCTGTAACGGGAATCGGGGAATTGGCCGGGCACTTGCGCTGCGAATGTCTCGGGCAGATCCCGAGCTTGATCAAAGAATCTTGATCTGGGTTGAGTCTGAAAAAGGCGTAGGAGAGACAGCACCCTTGATGCCCAACAAGGCGCGGAATTCGATTTCGGAAGTGATTCGTGGAGAGAAAGCTTAGGGCGACAAGTTGGCATCCCAATTAGCGACCCTAGCGGCAAAAGGGGCGGCTGAGCGCATCGACCGCCTCCGCATCTTGGGCCGCCGCTGGCGCAAGTCGACTATGAAAGGAATATCGAATGATTGGCACTGACCACCTGGAAAGCCTTAGGGCAAAAGTAGTCGCCGGGCTTTCCAGCAGGAAAGAACAGATCCAGCTGGCGCACGCAATGGGCCCGTCGGGCGTAGCGTTCGTCAAAGAGGCGATGCGTCGTTGTCGGGGCAAGCTGGCTCGATCGCATCTACCAGCAGAGGCAGCGCCGTGTTGTCCGACATGTGGGCAGGCGGTGCATCGGCCAGTTCCAACAATCGCCGTCGGATCTGGCGTTGATTCGGAGCGTTGCTGATGAGCATGGGCAGCACGACTTCCAGCACCAATTCGATCGCGTCGAGGCGCTGGTCGCTGACTTCCTTCTCGGACAATTTGTTCGGCATGCCTGTGGCCTCTGTAGGTGAGATTGGGTCTGACGTTGGATCGTACATCGCCGCAGGCTGCTCGCAGGACGGCAGATACATCACGCCGCTCAGCGAGCGCCTGGACGCGGGCGAGCTTGCGTCGCTGGTGGGGCTTCCTCTCCACAACAACGGCGACACCGCCGACCTGTCGCTGACCGCCGACGAATGGGCAGCGCTCATAGAGCGCCGGCGTCGCGTGGGTTGGCCTCTCAATTTTTTGGAGGTTGCTGATGGTGTCTGATCGCTGGAATCCACGGCTCTGGATTCGTGACTGGCTTAACCGCCAGACTGCAAAAGAGAAGGCAAGCTGGAAAGCAATTGATACCGAAATTGCTGCTCTCAGAGCGTCGATACACCACCCGGAGGCGTCCAACACAATTGTGCTAGACGCCAATGGCAAAGCGAGCGGCTTTACTCGTGTCTGTAAAGGGCGCGACGAGTGATTTCCGCAATCTGCTTTTTTGCCCCAGGTTGGATCGTACCCGCTTCGATTTCCGAAATCGTGCGCTCTACATTTTCTTTGAATCCTGGCGTGTCTGCGAATGCCCGAATGATGCCGATTAGTAAGACATGTGCTGCGGCAATTTGGTCTTTGAACTCCGCTTGCACATTGTTCTGCGATTGCATGATTGCCAAGATTTCGTTCAATCGCTGTTGTACTTCTGCGTCCATGTCGCCCTCCTTGCGGGCTCTTGTTGGTGCCGTGGGGGTTCCAGCATATCGCGGGGAGGGTGGCACCCATGCGTAGGCCGAGCCAAGAGGTGGCGCTCAATGCCGTGCTTCGGCGATGGGAGCGGGGCGCGCGGGCGCCGGCGGGCTCAGCCATTCCGGGGCTTGTGCGCAACGGCGCTGCGATCGCCTTGACTGTGGCGGGCTTGGTCGCGTTCTGCTCCGGTTTGCTCGGCAACAAAGAAGACAGCCACGACATCGCCGACGCCGGTGCGCACGTCGTAGCGCCGCAAGGCAGTGAATCGCAGGAATGGGGTGGTGGTGTGCATGACGCACATGGTGCGTCGGCCGGCCAACCCGCCACCACGATGAACTGCACGACGTTTCAGGGTGGCGCGCGATGACGTGTCAACGCTCAGACATCTACTGGCGCGACGCGCTGTACAACGCGGTGTCGCAGATGCCGGGCAATGTGCGCGCGGCTGCTACTTACCTGAAAGAGCGCCGCGGCAAAACCATCGCGGCGGAATCGCTGCGCAAGAAGCTGCGCGGCCTGGAGGGCGAGTCGCTGTCGATGGAGATGGCGGAGATGCTGACCGAGTGGATGCAGGAGCTGAGTGCCGGCCAGGCGCAGGCGACGTGCTGGATTCAATCACTGGGGGCGCAGTTCGATTTGGCGATGGACTTCGTACCGCCGGCGCCCGACAACGGCTGGCCGGACGAGGTGGCGGCGATGCAAGCAAAGCTGCTGCATGTGGCTAAGCACGCGGGGCGCCTGTCTGGTGTGGCGTTGGAAGCGCTGGACGATGCGCATCTTTCGCTGCAGGAAGCCGACCTGATGGTGGACGAGCTGCAGGCGATCCGCACCATGTGCCACCGCCTGGAGCGCAACGTGCGCCGGGCGGCCGCCAAAGGCCGGAAACGTGCTTGAGATGACCATCGACCGCGCGCCACGCACCCGCACGCTGAGCGCCACCGCGCAGCGTTACGTGGCTGAGGCGTTGCAGCTGCTGTATGGCGATGCGCCTGGACTTGCGGGCGATGACGCACTGGCAGAGCGCGAGCGCTTGCGCTGCGCAGACGCTGCTGACGAGCACGCGCAAGGCGTGTTGCCGTTGCCTTGCGCCCCATCTCCCCGGGAGGCGACGGAAAGCACGCGCGGGCAGGGCGGGGCACTGAATCTGAATGCAGCAACGAGCGGTTCAGCTCCGGGCGATGGGTCCTCCTGGCCGACCCCCGATGCGGGCAATTCGGACCCCGTTTCCTTGGTAGATAGCGCGGTTGGAAGTTACTGAATGTTGGCGAATTACGATGATGTGCTTGGCCAGCTGCGCGATGCGGGCCTGACCCTCGACAGCCTGGATGCGAGCGGCCGCATGGTCCGCTGCAAGGTGGAGGGCTCACGGGAGCGGCGCGGCTGGTATGTGCTGCACGAGCTCCAGACCAATGGCAGCGATGTGCTGATTGTTGGCACCTACGGGATCTGGCGCGGCAACGACAATGGCGCGATCAAGGTAGATCTGCGCAAGCGCGACAGCGAGTTCACCACCGAGCAGCGCGAAGCACTTAAACGCCGCTTGGCGGAAGACCGCCGCCGCGCAGAAGCCGCACGCCAGGAAGAAAACCGCCGCGCCGCCGAGCGCGCCACGCGCGCGTGGGGCAAGGCGCTGCACGATGGCGAATCGGACTACCTGACCGCCAAGGGCGTGCAGGGCTTTGGCCTGCGCTACGGCGGCTCGGGCATTGCGGTGGTGCCGCTGCTCGACGGCAATGGCGCTATCCATGGGCTGCAGCTGCTGCGCACGGCCAAGCAGGCCGACCAGCAACGCAAGCCGGTGAAGGAATTCTGGCCGGCGGGCCTCGCGAAGCGTGGGCACTTCCACCTGATTGGAGGCACGCCGCAGTGGATCTTGTTGGTGGCAGAGGGATACGCCACTGCCGCCAGTCTGCACATGGCCACCGGCTACCCGGTAGCGGTGGCCTTCGACGCCGGCAATCTGATGCCAGTGGCCAGCGCTCTGGCAAAGCGTTACCGCAGCACCAAAGTGCTGATCTGCGGTGATGACGACACGCTGCAGAAGTGCCGCGCGTGCAAGTCGCGCCTGGTGCTCACTGAGCATCCGAAAACATGTCCCACCTGTGGCGAAGACCACAAGGCCGAGAACGCCGGCATGCTCGGCGCGAGCGCGGCCGCACTCGATGTGCACGGCGCGACCTTGCTGCCGGTCTTCGCAGAAGAGATCGCGCGGCGCGCGGTATTCATCGAGCACGGTCGCAAGGTTAGCGACTTCAACGACCTGCACCTGGCCGAAGGGCTGCACGTGGTGCGTGCGCAGGTGGAGGCTCGCATCACGGAGCTGTCGTGGCGTGCGCCGGTAGAGAAGCGCGCCGCTTCCATCCCCAGCACCGGGGGCGCGGGGAAGGCCCTCCTCAAGCCGATCGACAGCATCGACACACTGCTCAGCCGCTTTGCGCTGGTGTACGGGCAGGGCGGCACGGTGTTCGATCACCAAGAGCACATGCTGGTGGCGCTGGGCGACATGCGCGATGCGTGCGTGCGGCGCGAGTTGCACCGTGCCTGGCTGGAGAGCCCGCAGCGCGCCATCGTGCGCGTGCAAGAGGTGGACTTCGATCCGTCGGGCTGCAAGCCGGGCATCACTTGCAACCTGTTTGCCGGCTGGCCGACGGTGCCGCAAGAGGGCACCTGCGACAAACTGCTGCAGCTGCTGTGGCACATGTGCGGTAACGAAGCCAACCAGCGGATGCTCTACGACTGGGTGATCAAGTGGCTGGCGTACCCGTTACAGCACCCGGGCGCAAAGATGAAATCGACGATCGTCATCCACGGGCCGCAGGGCACCGGCAAGAACATGTTCTTCGACGAGTACATGAAGCTGTTCGGCGAATACGGGCGCGTGCTGGACCAGTCGGCGCTGGAGGACAAGTTCAACGACTGGGCCAGCCGCAAGCTGTTCCTGCTGGCCGACGAAGTGGTGGCCCGCACCGAGGTGTACCACCTCAAGAACAAGCTGAAGGCCCTGATCACGGGCGACCGCATCCGGATCAATCCGAAGAATATCCAGGCCTACGAGGAAGACAACCACGCCAATCTGGTGTTCCTCTCGAACGAGGCGATGCCGGTCGTGCTCGAGGAAGACGATCGCCGGCACGCGGTGATCTGGACGCCGGACAAGCTGCCGGCCGAGTTCTACCAGGAGGTGCTGGCAGAGATCCGCGCCGGTGGCACCGCAGCGCTGCACCACTACTTGCTGCAGGTCGACCTGGGCGACTTCACCAATGGCACCAATCCACCGATGACGGCGGCAAAGGCCGAGTTGATCAACCTGGGGCAGGACAGCCCGCAGCGGTTCCTCGACGAGCTGTATGGCCAGGACATCCCCGGGCTCAAGCCGCGGCCGGCGCCCTCGAAGGAGTGGTATGAGGTCTACAAGGTCTGGTGCGGCCGCGAAGGCGTGAAGCCTGCACCGTCACCCAAGTTCATCAACGCGCTGGTGCGCAAGCGCGGCATCACGCATCCCGATCGCGCGCGCAAGCGCTACCTCATCGAGCAGACCAGCCACGGCCCGCACGGGTTCCTGCTGCTGGGCAACGCCAATTGCCCGGACGAACAGACCGAATCGGCCTGGCTGGGTACCGAGGTGGTGGGCTTTCGCGGCGCCTTCAACGAATACAAGGGGCGTGCATGAGTAGTGCGCCTGTTGATGTGCGGGACGTGCGGGACGGTGTGCGGGCACCTGTGCGCGCGCAAATGCTTGGGGCAGTAGCGATGTGCGGGATGTGCGGGCGTTTTTCTTCCTACGGGGGCGCGGGCGCGTGGGGCGTGCGCTCATCGCAGGCGTGCGAGTCCTCTCCCGCGTGTGTGTGCCCGCACATCCCGCACATCCCGCACATCGCTACTGCCACGGGCGTTTCAGGCGATGCGCGTCCCGCACACGTTCCCGCACAGGCCGCACACGCTCACGCGCGCGCGTTTTTTCCTGTCTTGCTGGCCTTGAAAGAAATGGAAGAAGTGGAGCACTGGGTATGACGGACAACGATGTGGTAGTGACGGGCAAGGAGCTGGCGGCCTACATCGGCTGCCGGCCGTCTTACATCGTGGAGCTCAAGCGCAACGGCCGGCTGGTGCAGGCCGACGGCGGCAAGGGCTATCTCAAGAGCGCTTCCCTGGCGCTTTACGAGCAGACCCGCGACCCGTCGCGGGCTGGCGTTGCTGCGCGCCACACCGAGGCCCGCGGCGCGGCGCTGGTGGGCGAGGGCAGCGACGAGCAGGACGAGAGCGACGAGCCACAGACCAGCGACGCTAAACGCAAGGCCAAGGCGCTGGCGGACAAGGCCGAGACGGATGCTCAGATGGCGCAGATCGAGCTGGCCGAGAAGCTGGGCGAACTGCTGCCGCGCGCCGACGTGGAGCAGGCTATCTCCGAAGCGGGAACGGGCCTGCGCGTGGCGCTGGAGCGCATCCCTGACACGCTAGCCCCGCAGCTGGCCGCGGCGACCGATGAGGCCAAGGTGCGGCAGCTGCTGTGGGACGAGTTGACCCATGCGCTGGAAGAGATGAGCCGCGGTTTTCGATCAGCTACCAAACCGGCGGAGGTAGAGGGGTGAGGTCGGACAACAACCAACGCCACCTCATCCGCGAGTGCGACCCAGAGTTGGCCAGGGCGTATCGCGAGGCTGCAGAGATCGCGGCAGTGGATCCGCACTTTTACGGCGCAGTACGGGAGCAGCGGGTGCGGCATTACCTCGACCAGGCGGCCTTTCACGAAACAGGCGTTCGCCAAGACCAAGGAGCAGCGCGATGAACAAGCAGCGATATACGATGATGGTGCGGGTGGCCTGGTGGTGGACCTATCTGTACACGCCTGCCGTCGTGCTGATGATTTGCTGCGGCGTCGTTCCGAGCCAGCACCGACTCGAGGCCGATGCAGTGCGTGCCATCCGCATCGTGTTGAAGCCGGTGCGTCGCTACGAGGTTGCCCTTTGAACACATCGGCATCCCTCCGCATCAATGCGGTGCTCGCGCGTGCATTGCAGCCGCGCCGCCCGCTTACCGTGTCGCAGTGGTGCGATGAGCATATGCGCTTGTCGAGCAAGGGCAGCAGCAAGCCGGGGCGTTGGGTCACCGACCGCAATCCGCCATTGCGCGAGCCGATGGACGCGATGTCTGCGCGCAGCTCGGTGCACCAGCTGGTAGCGATGTTCCCGATCCAGTTCGGCAAGAGCCAGCTGGCCACCAACGCCATTGCTTACTGGATGGACTACGCACCGGCGCCGATCATGTACGCGCTGCCGGGCGAGGCCTCCATGAACAAATGGATCGCCCAAAAGTTGAACCCGATGATCGAAGTGTGCCCGGCGGTGCGTCGCGCGCTTAGCAGCACCGCCAGCCGCGACAGCGCCAACCAGCGCACGTTCAAAGACTTCGCCGGCGGCCAGCTCTACGTGGAGCATATGGGCAGCCCGCAGCGCCTGAAATCCACGACGGTGAAATACCTGGGCGTCGATGAGATCGATGAGGCGCCGCAGCAGCTGATTACCGGCGACGACCCGGTCAAGATGCTGGACGGGCGCACTTCGGCATTCCCGTCCACCTACAAGCGCCTTTACATCAGCACCCCCGGGATCGCGGGGCTGAGCCGCATTGCCAAGCTCTACGAAAAGAGCGATCAGCGCCGGTTCCACGTGCCATGCCCGCATTGCGGCCATTACCAGGCGTTGAGCTGGAGCGGCCTGGTGTGGTCACCCGATGCCAAGCACGCCTGGTACGGGTGCAGCGAGTGCGGCTCCGCAATCGAAGAGCACCACAAGACCGACATGATCGCTGCCGGCCGCTGGGTGGCGGCAAACCCGGATTCGGACGTGCGCGGTTACACGATCAACTGCCTCTACTATCAGTTCGGCCTGGGGCCGCGGTGGGCGGACTTGGCGCGCGAGTGGATGGACGCGCAGAACGACCCGGCATCGCTCAAGACTTTCATCAACGACCGGTTGGCGGAGACGTGGGAGGACCCATCGATGCGGGCGGTGAAGCACAACGTCATCGCCGATCGTGCCGAGCCATACCGCCTGCGGCACGCGCCGCGCGGCGTGCTTGCCATCACCGTAGGTGTAGACACCCAGGACAATCGCCTGGCGGTGCATATCGTCGGTTGGGGCAGGGGAATGGCCGCCTGGACGCTGGACTACGTGGAACTGCCCGGCGACCCAGCGGAGGAAGCGGTGTGGGTAGCGCTGACCGATCTGCTCAACCGACCGATCGAACGCGAAGACGGTGCCCAACTTCGGCCGCTGGCCACCGCCATCGACGCTGGTGGTCATCGCACTGAGGCGGTGAAGCATTACGTGCGCCAGCGACTCATCACCCGGCCGATGTGCATCTTCGGTGCCGTGCCGAACAACGCGCCCATCCTGTCGAAGGGCAAGCTGGCGGATGTGACCTGGCGCGGGCGCACCGACAAGCGCGGCATTACGATCTACCACGTGGGCGGCGTGGCGGCGAAGCACTACCTCTACAGTCGACTGTCAGCCGACGCCGAGCGGCAGGCCGACGGGCGGCTTGTGCACTTCAGCGACCAGTTGCCGCCGGAGTTTTTTCCAGGGCTTGTGTCCGAGGTCTACAACCCGGTGAAGAACCGATTTGAGAAGCGGGTCGTACGTAATGAGCCATTGGATACCTGGGTGTATGCATATGCAGCAAGCCATCACCCTGAAATGCGATTGCATCGCTACAACAAAGCGGATTGGGATGCGCTCTCGGAACGGCAGGGGCGAAATGAAGGTGGTGAGCCTGATTCCCGTGAAACACCGCGCGCCCGCGCGCAGTCGCAACATCAAGACACTTCGCTGCCGCAGCGCTCGACCGGACTCGTGTCTGGCGACTGGAGCTTCTAATGACTAAACGTGTCGGTACCACCATCGAATTGAGGCGGCGAATGCTTGAGGCGATGCGTCGCGAAACAGGGATAAACGAAAAAACAGCAGTTCCGTTCGTGGATGTAATCATGGCCTGCTTTGCTGGAGAGAGACTCTATTTCCCCGCAGAACATCGGCGCTATCCGGTCGAGAAAATAGCCGCTGCTATTCATGACGGGGCAAGCGTCAAGGAGGTCGTGTGCAGATTCCAGCTATCCCGTACCAAATTGTATGAACTTTTTCCAGGCGGTCTGCCGAGGCCCGCAAAGTCGCAAGGCATCAAGTCTCGCTGAGTTCGGTGCGAGGAGTAGTGAATTTAACGGCCTTCTTGAGTAATTTGAGTTGCCAGGCAAGCTGTGACCTGTCAGCAGGGAGGTCTAAAAATCCATTGGCTTCGTCTAGGGTGGAGAATGTCTTTCGCTGCGACACATAGAATCTGACGGCTCCTCGGAAATAATCTTGCAATAAATAGCAATTGGTTCGAGCGCTTTCGGACTCACTTTCAGAATGCACAGAGCGATTCCTAAAGTCCCGAAGATGCTCCAGCATTTGCTTGTGATAGTCGCTCTCGGTGAAAATGAAACTGCAGCGCCGAATCAGGTCATCGTATTTTGCTTGGTTGGGAGTCGTGAGCGATTCAAGTGCAGACCATAGTTTTACAAAGGCCGTGGTGTGATCGCGTTGGTCTAACGAGCGAGCATATGATGTAACGGCCTTTCTTATCGAGCTTTCATATTTACATTGGCTAATGCATTTTTCATCGTTAATAACTGCTTTTCCCATCTTAGCTCCTTCTTTGAACCGATAAATCTTAGCCGGTTTGAAGTTTGGCTCGTACCACAATGGTCCGTTCGAATCGGTCCCATCGGGCAAATGAAGTGTGTGAACGCCGCCGGTGCGAATCCTGTTTATGGGGCTGAATGAGGAATGGCCGTCTAATGACCATTCCATGTTGAAATTGCAGCGCATAGCGAGCAGTCCTCGCAAGTAATCTAGCAGCTCAATAGCTTTCTCGCCGGCGGTTTCCGGGGACCGCTCGGTTACGTCGACCTGCACGAAGCAATAATTTTCCGGTGTTGGCGGGATGTCAATCTTTGCGTCACTTAAGTGCGTATTCCTTACGCTGAATTTTCGGGGGAGTCTAAGGTCATGGAACGTAATCTTGCAATCCGCCAATTTGATGGTTTTAGGAAAGCCTTTTCTTTCGATTGAAAGGCTGGTAATGAGCGAGTACATCTTTTGTTTTTGGGCTAGCGTTTTACTCAGTTCTTCGTTTAATGCGATCAGGAAAGATTCCGGGGTAAGGCGGTCGCGAGTCCGTCGGATTGCACCCCAGATTAGCGCTATTTTATTTTGGCGAAGCGCGGCCGTTGGGAATTCAATCATTGAAGCAAGAACCGGTAAGTGCTCCTGATAATCGAATCCTGTAAAGCTAATTCCGGTTGAACTGTAATTAATGGACCTATTTATCCGCGAAATGATTAGATCCGGACGATATTTTTTTTTCCAATGAGCCGGCATTTGTTTCCTCAGATTTGCGATTTCCGCTAATGATGAGTCCTGAAGTTGGGAAAATTCAAGGACTTTGGCGATCTGTCTGCATTAAAAATCAAGAGCTTATGGTTTGCGGAGTCCCGATGTTTCAAGGTTTCCGGACGATGTAACGCCTACCCTGATCTCTCATGAAGACGGCTCAGGAAATGCTCACCACGTACCAGCAGGCAGAGGTTGCCGTGCTGCAGGGGCAGAGCTTCCGATTCGGTGAGCGCATGCTCACCCGTGCGGATCTGGCAGAGATCCGCAAGGGCCGCCAGGAGTGGCAGGGCGCGGTAGATCGCGAGGCCGGCGCCGGCCGTCGTGCTCGCTGGGCCACTGCCGATTTCGGTGGTCGGACCTGATGGCTTCCGCACTGATTGCCCGCGAGCGCCTCAGCGCCGCCGTTTCCCAAGACCGCAGCGTGCGTGTCATTGAAGCACGCGCTGCCGATGTCATCGCCGCTAAGGAAACCGAGCTAGCTCAGGGTAACGAGCACCTGCGCGTGTTGGCGCGGGCGCACGAAGTCACCCGCCCATCGCGCAGCCGCAAGCTAGCGCGCGACTGGGGCAGCGGTAATGCCATTGCCGGCATGGATGCGCGCCAGCTACGTGACCAAGCGCGCCACCTTGAGCGCGACCTGGACCTGGCCGACAACGCGCTCAACGTGCTGGTGCAAAACACCGTGGGCTCCGGCATCGACGTGCTCTCTGCGCCGCGTTTGGCGGGCCAGCCGATCAATCGCGAGCTGGCCCTGCAGCTGGATGAGCTGTGGGACGTGTGGTGGGACGCGCCCGAAGTCACCCGTGCGCACGACTACGGTGCGTGCCAGCAGTTGCTGGCGCGCAGCTGGCTGCGTGACGGCGAGGCGTTCTACCAGGATCTGGTCGGCACTGTGCCGTACCTGGAGCATGGCGGCGGCGTTCCGTACAGCATCGAGATGCTGGAGGCCGACCTGGTGCCGCTGGACTTCAATGACCCGGCGCGCAACATCCTGCAGGGCGTGGAGCGCAACGCGTGGGGCCGCCCGGTGGCTTACCACGTGTACAAGCAGCACCCTGGCGACCCGCTCGGCTGGACTACGGAAACCAAGCGCGTCAGCTCAGAGGTGATGCACTGCATTGCCAACCTCAAGCGGCTCCACCAGGTGCGCGGCTTGAGCGTGTTTGCCAGCGCGATGTCGCGCTTTGAAGACGTCAAGGACTACGAGGAATCCGAACGCATCGCGGCCAAGGTGGCTGCCTCAATGACGTTCCAGATCAAGAAGGGCTCGGGCGAGCTCTACCAGCCGGCCGGCGAAGGCCTGGGCGGCGTCGCATTGATGCAGCAAGGCGTACCGGTGCGCGAACTGCGCATGGCGCCCGGCGCCATCTTCGACGACCTGCTGCCGGGCGAATCCATCGAAAGCCTGGGCACCGACCGCCCGAACCCGAATGCGGCAACCTGGCGCAAGGAACAATTGCGCGCTGCGGCCGGCGGTATCGGCGTGAGCTTCTCAAGCCTGTCGCTTGACTACAACGGCACGTACTCCGCGCAGCGGCAGGAGCTGGTCGAGAAGTGGGGCAGCTACCTGATGCTGGCCGAGCGCTTCATTGCGATGTCGGTGCGGCCGCAACGACAGCGCTTCGTAGAGGCGGCGGTGCTCGCCGGCAAGGTGCGCCTGCCGCGCGGCTGGTCGCTGCGCCATTTGGCGGCGTCTACGTATGTGCGCCCGATCATGCCGTGGATTGATCCGCTCAAAGAGGCCTACGCCAAGGGCGAGGCCGAGGACCGTGGCTGGGTGAGCCCGCAGCAAAACACGCTGCAGTACGGCAACAACCCCGACGAGGTGCTGCGCCAGCGCCAGGACTGGCAACAACAGCAGCAGCAATTGCAGCCGGCAACGCCGGCACCAGCGGAAGCACGGGCGCAGCTGCGCGCCGACCTTTCGCGCGACATGTTGAGGGACATCTAACTATGCGACCCCATGCACTCACTGCGGCGCTGGGCCGCGTGCTTGCCGATGCCGGCCAGGCGCTCGGCCCTTGCCTGCTCAAGATCGAGGCCCGCGCCAACGACGTCGCCGAGGTGATGATCTACGGGACCATCGGCGACAGCCTGTGGTCTGAATCGGTCTCCGCACTGGAGCTTGCCGAGCAGATCAACCAGATCACCGCCGGCACGATCCACGTGCGCATCAACAGCGGCGGCGGAGTGGTGGCCGATGGCATGGCCATCTACAACGCACTGAGCCAGCACGCCGCGCACAAGGTGGTGTTTGTAGACGGCCAGGCGGCATCGATTGCCTCGCTGATCGCCATGGCCGGCAATGAGGTGGTGATGTATGCCAGCTCGCTGCTGATGGTGCATGCGCCACACACGATTGCCGCCGGCAACGCGTCCTCTTTCCGCCAGTACGCCACCGCGCTCGACGCGCATGCCGGCGCGATGTTGGAGGCCTATGCCACCAAGACAGGCAAGCGCAGCGAAGTAGAGCAACTGCTCACCGACGGCGCCGACCACTGGTACACCGGCGCGCAGGCGGTGGAGTTCGGCTTTGCCGACCGCGTGGCAGACACCGCGGCCGCCGCCCGCGCTGAGGGAGCCTGCGTTGTGGCGCTCACCGGCTATCTGCAGGCCATCACCCAAGCGCCCGGCCCGGTTGCCGCGCAGCTGCGCGGGCACATTGCCGCCGCGCTCAGCCCCAGCGTTTTCGCCTCACTTCCCGAGGTCACCCAAACGGCCGTTGTTGGCCACATCGAGGATCCTATGACCCAGCAAACCTATCTCCGCATCCTCGCCAACGCCGGTGGCGGGCAGGGTGCAACCACGACCACCACCGTGACGCCGCCGCCGGCTGCGTCCGCACCCGTGCCGGTAGTTGCCGCCGCGCCGGACGCTGCCGCTGCGGTGCAGGCAGCGCTCGTTGCCATGCGCGGGCGCAACACCGACATCATGGCGATGGCCGAGCCGCACATGGGCAATGCGGAGATCCGCGCCTATGTGGATGGCGTCATTGCCGCAGCCGACCCTAACGTCACTGCCGACAATGTTGGCCGCCACATCCTGGCGTTGATGGGCCGCAACGGCGAGCCACTCAACGGCCGCGCCGGCGTGGTCGCAGGCGGCGACCAGCGCGACAACGTGCGAGCGGCGATGACCAACGCCATCCAGGCGCGCGTGGGCATGGCGCAGGCGGCTGCGGACAATCCGTACCGTGGCCACTCGCTGGCCGAGATGGCGCGCGAATGCCTGGTGCAGGCGGGCGTCAATCCGCGCGGCATGGACCGACGCGAGATCGTGGGGATGGCGTTTACCCATTCCACTTCGGACTTCCCGGCGCTGCTGGGCGATGCCGCGCGTCGGTCGGTGCTGCAGGGCTACCAGGAAGTGGAAGAGCGCTTCAGCGAGTTCACCCGCGCGGTGAGCGTGCCGGACTTCAAGCCGACCAACCTGGTGGGCCTGGGCGCATTCTCCGATCTGCTGCCCGTTCGCGAGGGCGGTGAGTACAAGCAGGGCACCTTCAGCGAGCAGTCGCAGTCGATGCAGATCGTGACCTGGGGCCGGCTGTACACCATCACCCGACAGGCCGTCATCAATGACGACCTGGGCATCTTCAGCGATGTGCCGCGCAAGATGGGCCAGGCTGCCAAGCGCACGCTGGCCAAGGCGGTGTTCGAACTGATCACCAAGAACCCGAAGCTGGCCGACGGCAAGACGCTGTTCCATGCCGACCACGGCAACCTGCTGCCGTCCGCGACGATCACCACCGAAAGCGTCAGCGCCATGCAGGCGCGCATGGCGCTGCAGAAGGATGCCGACGGCAACGTCATCCGCGTGCCGATGAAGACCCTGCTGACGCCGGTGGCGCTCTCCGGCGCCGCACTGACCGTGCGTGCCGCCGAGTACGCGGTTGGCGGGGCCAACAACCAGACCACGCCCAACATCGTGCGCAACACCTTCGAAGTGGAGAGCGATGGCCGCCTGGATGGGGCAGACCCGAAGGCGTGGTATGGCCTGGCCAACTCGGCCTACGTGGATGCGTTGGTGGTGGGCTACCTGGACGGCAACCAGACGCCGTACCTGGAGCAGCACGAGGGATTCACCGTGGACGGTGTGGCCTGGAAGGTGCGCATGGATGCGGCGCCGGCCATCGCCGATTACCGCGGCATCTACAAGAACCCCGGCCAGTAAGCCGCCTGCCGCACCGCAGGCGCGGTGCGGAGTCTCTTCGTATCTGGAGTACTCCCAATGAAAAATGCATATCAAGACGGCCGCGTGCTGGACGTCACCCTGACCGCTGCGGTCACCAGCGGCGGTGTGATCGCCGCCGGCAAGCTCGTCGGCATTGCCGTCACCGACGGCGCAATTGGCGACACCATCGCCGCGCACGTCGAAGGCGTGTTTGCACTGCCCAAGTTGTCTGCCGCCGTGTTTGCCGTCGGCGCCGCGGTCAACTGGGACGTCGACGCCAAGCAGGCCATTGCCGCTGCCGGTGGTGCCGGCGACACCAACAGCATCGGTTACGCGATCGAGGCGGCTGGTAACGGCGTCGCCACGGTGCTGGTGCGCTTGACCCCGGGTACTGCCACGCCGGTGGCCGCCTAAGCCTTACCCACCACCGCACGCAGATGCCCGGGTGGCGCGTGCGGTGGTGGCTCTTTTCGACTTGACCCAAGGATCAGCACATGGCCCCGCCGCGCGGCGTCCGCAACAACAATCCAGGCAACATCGATCGCACGGGCGTGGCCTGGCAGGGCGAAGATCGCACCGCGGCCGTACGCGCACGTGAGGCGCGCTTTGCCGTGTTCGATACTCCCGAATACGGTTTCCGTGCACTGGTCAAAACGCTGCTGACCTACCAGCGCAAGCATGGCCTGCGCACAGTGCGCGGCATCATCAACCGTTGGGCGCCACCGGTGGAGAACGACACCGGCGCCTACGCGCGCCAGGTCGCCGCCGCGCTGGGTGTGGACGTGGACCAGCGCATCAACGTGGAAGCGCCGGCTACGGCGTTTCAGCTGGCCAAGTCCATCGCCAAGCACGAGAACGGCGGCAACTTCTGGGGCGATGCCGTCATCTGGGACGGCGTGGAGCTGGCGGGGATCGCCCGGTGATGGACGGCGGCGCCACGGTGCTGCTCAAGACGGCCGCGTTGCTGGTGGCCACCAGCGCAGGCAGTGCAGTGGTCACCGAGGTGATCACCGGCAGCGAGCACCTGTTCCTGGGTATCCCGCAGTCGTGGTTTCTGGCGGCGGTGGTGGGCGCGTTGGTGGGCCTACTGCTGCTCAGCGAGATCGACGTGGGCAAGGTGTCCGCGCCCAGTGGCGGCCCGGGCGTGCGGTGGCTGACGTTGCTGCTGCGCGTGGGCTTGCTGGGGCTGTTCGTGCTGGGGTTTGCGCTGGCGGCCGGCTGGATCGTGGTGGCGCTGGCCAACTACTTTCCCTCGGTGCATCGCATCGGCATTGCAGTGAGCGGGCTGAGCGGTTTCATCATCAAGCCGATGTTGCCGCACTACCTGGGCGCACTGCAGAAGTGGTCCGACCGGCTGGCTGGCCGGGCAGGAGGCGCCGCGTGAGCATCTACCTCCTGAGCCTGGTCAGCACGCTGGCGGTGTTTTGCGCCACGACCTGGCAACTGCTGCACACCTTTCATGGCGGTGAGCGCGTGCGCGATCGCGCCGCCTGGGCGCTGCGGGGCGCCTGCTTCATCGGCCTGGCGGTCGGGATGCTGGGCATCTTCCTGCGCGACTTGGCGCAGCACACACCCGCACCCTGGTACGTGCTGCTCGTGCGCGTGTGCCTGACGGTACTGCTGATCTACCCGTGGCGTCGCCGGGAGAGCGAACGATGAATATTCTGGCCTTCCTTAAGGCGCTGGTGGCGCTGGTCTTCGGATGGGCTGCCGATGCACTGACCTGGCTGCGCAAGCCAGGCAGCCGGCTGAAGGTGGTCTGTGCGCTCCTGGCCGCGCTGCTATCGATTGCTGCACTCACGTCCTACCGCAAGGGCCAGCAGGTCATCGTGGTGACGCGCCAGGTGGCGCAGTGCCAGAGCGATCGCACATCGGCCCTGGAAGCGGCACAGCTCAAGCGCGCCGAGTTGGAGCGTAACAACGCCGACAAGGATGCCGCACTGGCGACCATCGCCGCCAAGTTGCAGGCCGAGGCCGAGAAGCTGCGTGTACTGCAGGAGCGCAACGCCGGCCTGCGCGACAAGACCGAAGCCGCCAAGGCCGCTGCCGACCGCAGCGCGAAGGCGTTCAAGCAGGAATACGACCAACGCCCGGCCGAGTGCACCGCCGCACTGCAGGCGCTGGCCGCGGCATGCCCCAGCCTGGGAGGCTACTGATGCGCGCACTGCTTACTGCTGCGCTGCTGGCCGCGCTGCTGGCTGGATGTGGCAACAAGGCCGCCCGGCCAGATCCGGCGCGCCCGATTGTGGTGACACCGGCGCCGGCCGTGGTTGCGGTGCCGGTGCGTACCTATGTGGAAATCGATCGGCGCCTGACTCAGCGCTGCCCCTGGGTAAAGAACGGCACGCTGGAGCAGGTGCTGGACGTCTCGCGTGGGCGCAAGCGCTGCTTGGAATTCTACGAAGCCAACCTGGGCGAGATCGAGCAGGTGCAGGGCACACCGGCCGCAGAGGCTTCGCCGTGAGCCAGATCCGCATCGCCGTGGATGCCGACAACCTGCTGGGCCGTCAGTTCAGTGCGCTGGAGCGCGAGCAGCTGCCGTTTGCCATCGTGCAGGCGTGCAACGCCACCGCATACGAGATCCGCGAAGTGTGGAAGCGGACCGCGCCGCGCGTGTTCGACCGGCCGACCGCGCTGACTATCAATGCGGCGATGTACCGCAAGGCGACCAAAGCCCGCCTGTTTGCCGAGATTTTCCTGCGCGATGAGGCCTTCAAGGGCACGCCGCCGGCCAAGTACCTGCGCACGGAAGTGGACGGCGGGCAGCGGCGCAAGAAGGGTTTCGAGGTGCTGCTGCAGGCCAAGGGCCTGATGCCGGCCGGGCAGTTCGCGGTCACCGGCCGCGGGACACGCACTGACCAGTATGGCAATGTGCCCGGCGGCCAGGTGACTGCGATCCTGTCGCAGCTGGGCGCGCAACGCGACGCCTACCAAAACGCCAACACCGAAGAGCCCAAGCGTCGCAGCAACGAGCGTAGCCGCTCCGATTACCTCGGCCGCACGCGGCTGAACACCGTAGCGGTCATGCAGCGCACCGTTCGCCGCGGTGGGCGCTACTTCGCACTGCAGCGCCAGCGCGGCAAATTGGCGCCGGGCATCTACGAGCGCATCGGCACCGGTTTCGGCAGCGCGGTACGCAGCGTGTTTGTGTTCACCACGCGCGCCAGCTACACGCCGCGCTACGACATCTACGGCCTGGCCCAGCGCACCTGGGACAAGCTGATGCCGTTCTATTTCAACCGCGAGCTGGACAAGGCCATCCAAAGTGCGATCGCCCGGGTGCGTGCATGAGCCAGCGCGAGTTCTTGCAAGCCTTCGATGCGGCCGCTTTTTCGGCCTTCGCTGAGGTAGGCCTGGCTGATGGCGAGGCACGCTACCAGGCCCCCGATACCGCGGAATCAGTTCCGTGCACCGTGCAGATTGACCGCGACGTGCGCGACTTTGGTGGCGACCTGGCGCCGGTGAGCACCGGCTACATGCTGGTGACCTTCCAGCGCGCACAGGTGCAGCCGGCCAAGCGCGGCCGGCTGATGCTACCCGGCGAGACGCTGGTGCTGGCGGAGCGCGTGCGGCAGGACGAGTCCATCAGCCAATGGGTGGCTGACCATGTCTAGCCCACGCGAGAGCCTGCGCGCAGCGGTCGGCGCTTGTCTGCAGCGCATCAGCCGCGCGGGCGGCTACCAGACTGACGCCGGCAATAGCCTGACGTTGGAGCCGGGCCAGGTCGACGAAGACGCAACTGCCGTGCTGACCGTGCTGGTGGCCAAGCAACAGCGCGCCAGCGAGAGCGCGCTGACGCGCACTCATCGGCTCACCACGCTGGTGATCGTCGCCAAAGTGCCCGCGCCGCTGGACACCGCGCAGAGCCAGCTGGACGCCCTGGTGTCCGACATCGAACTGGCCATGGCCGACCAGCAGTTTCGCTACCCGCACGGCATCCAGTTTCCGCAGTACGTGTCCATGGAGCCGGTGAAGCCGGAGGCCGGCATGAGCTGGATCGGCGCGCTGCTCACCTACCAAACCCACATCCCCATCACCTGACGCCGCCCGCGGCACCTACGAGGAGCATCCATGCCCATCAATTCCCCCGATTACAGCTACCTGGGTAGCGGCGAGCTGCACCTGCGTAAGCGTGGTGCGGCCAAGCCGTTCCGCGGCGTCGGCAACTGCTCGGCGTTTAGCTTTTCGCCGCAGACCAATCGCATCAACCTGCTCGACAGCACGCAGCCCGGTGGCGGCAACCGCAACTCGGTGGACCGCATCACCGAGGTGCAGGTGAGTTTCACCATGCATGACTTCAGCGCGGAAAACTTTGCCGACGTGCTGCGCGGTACCGCCACGACCATCGTGGCCGGTAATGCGGTGGATGAGGCCGTGGTGGCCTACAAAGACGGCGTGACGCCGTTAGCCAATCTGGCCGCCGAGATCACCGCGGTGAAGCCGACCACCGGCGCTGCGGTGTACGCCAAGGGCAAGGATTGGGACATCAAGAACGGCGCGCTCTATGTGCCGGCGGATTCGGCCATCACCGACCCGGTGGACGGTGGGGCCAACATCAAGGTGACCTACAGTTTCGGCGCAGCCGAGCGCCTGCAGGCCTTGGTCAAACCCAACGAAGAGTACGAGCTGCTGTTTCTGGGCTTCAACGAAGCGCGTAGCGGCAAGAAGGTGCGCGCCCAGGCTTACCGCGTTTCCGGTGGCGTGATCGGCGAACTAGCGTTGATCGGTGAGCAGTACGGCGCCGGCACGGTTACCGGCACCCTCAGCAAGGACACCAGCAAGCCGGCCGGCGTGTCGCAGTACTTCACCTGGGATGCCGAGAAGTGAGCGACGACATTGATGTGCTGATGCCACCCACACGCTCCATTACCTTCCGCGGCGAGCAGGTCGAAGTGACGCCGCTGACACTCGCGCAGATCGGCCCCTTCATCAAGGCAACCCGGCCGATCATCGGCCGGGTCATCGTCGCCGCAAGCCTGGTCAGTGCAGGCGCCACCATTGAGGTGGCTGCGCTGATGATGGACGTGCTCGAGCAGGATGCCGATGCCTTCGCAAAGGGCGGTGCCATCGTGGCCGGCAAGCCGGAAGCATGGGTTGGCGGCGCTTCACTGGCAGATGCCGCTGCTCTGGCCGAGGCGGTGGTGGAGCTCAACGAAGATTTTTTTGGCCAGCGCCTGCCGAGCCTGATGCGAGCCGCCGGCAAGGCGATCGATGCGGTGGGAGTGACGCAGGCGCAATCGGTTGGGCCGACCTTATCCACTTCCTCGTCGCCCGAGGTCACCAGCGCCGAGATGTCTTGACCTACACCTGGGCGCAAGCAAAGGCATTTGTGGCGGCTGCTATACGCGATGACCGCGAGCAGCTGCTGATGCGCGAGGCGTCCACGGCGCAGGCCGTGCGGATGGCGATGGGTGCTGAGCCTGCCGCCTTTACGAAGTACCTCAACGATCTGACCCGGTAAATGGCCGACCAATCAGCAAACCTGCGTGTTCGCATCAGTGCGGACGTCAACGACATCAAGCAGGGCCTCGCGTTACTGCGGGGCCAGCTGACTGACCTGCGCAAGCAGGCAGGTACCCCGCTTCCTGCGAACGATCCGATCAAGCAGCTGGGCATCTCCGCTGGGCAGACGCGTCAGGCGATGGCCCAGCTGCCGATGCAGTTCACTGACATCTTCACTAGCCTACAAGGTGGCATGCCGTGGTTCACGGTGCTGGTGCAACAGGGTGGGCAGATCAAGGACAGCTTCGGCGGCGTCGGGCCGGCGCTTTCGGGTGTTTCCTCCGCGCTGCTCGGGATGGTTAATCCGCTGACGATCACAGCCGCCGCCGTGGCAGCGGTAGCTCTGGCCTGGAAGCAGGGCGAGGATCGATCCTTCGCCTTCAGCAAGGCGCTGTTAGACACAGGTAACTACGCAGCTGCGTCTACTGGGCAGCTGGAGGGCTTGGTTTCGAATCTTGACAAGCTGGACGGGATTTCGTTGGGTACAGCTCGAGAGGCTGTGCTCAAGGTCGCGGAGACTGGCAAGTTCACCGGGCAGCAGTTTGAGCAAGTTGCTGCCAGTGCCGCGATGATGAAGACGGCCACGGGGCAGGCGATCGACGAAACCATTGCGAAGTTTGTTGAGATCCGCAAGGACCCGGTAAAGGCGCTCCTGGAGCTCAACGAAAAAGAGCACTTTCTGACCCAGACACAGCTGGAGCGGATCAACACGCTGGTCGAGGAAGGCAACAAGCAACAAGCTGTCGCTGAGGCGGTCAAGCTCTATGACGAGCAAGTGGAGAGCGTGGCGCGGCGCGCGCTTACCGACATGCCTGCAATGTCTAAAGCATGGACGGGTGTTAAGGATGAGGCGTCTGGCGCTTGGGGCGAGGTGGAGAAGTACGCCGATCTGCTGGACCGCGTGATCTCCAAGCAGGACGCGCTTGGCAACAGTGTCGTCTGGAAAAGGCTGAGCGCCGCATTGGCCAACTCAGGTGGCGTCGTCGGCGGCCTTGCTCGTTACTCGGGGCTGTTGGACGAGATCGCCCAAAAGCAGGATCAGGCCGATAAGAGCACCGCTGGCCAGACGATCGGCGGCGGCATGCTCAATTCGCTGGGTGCGCTGGGCAGCCTCATCAAGGCATCCAAGGGCGCGCTGGAGAGCGCGGCCGGGCCGGACTTTTCCAACGTGGTCGCAACGGTCGATCGAGGACCCGCTATCGACTCTGAGCAAGCGCGGGCTAGCCTTAAGTTCCAGGATGACACCAATAGTCGCTTGGCGAAGACGCTTGACCTGGAGGGTCAGATCAAGCAGATGAAGGAGGATGCGGCGAAGGCGGGAGTTACCGACGCAAAGCTGCTCGCCGAGCGTGAAAAGGTAATGCGTGCCGAAGCGGCAGCCAAAGGAGCGAAAGGTGCGACAAGTCTTGCGACCGCTGCCCGCTCTGCAGGCCTGCAGAGCATCAAGGATGCGTTCACCGCCGAGCAGGCGCAGATCGCCACCAGCACCAAGATTCTGCAGGCGCAATACCAGGCGCGCGAGGTATCGGCCGAAACCTACTACCAGCGCATGCGGGGGCTGGCCGAGCGGGGCACTGCCGCCGAGGCGCAGTCGCTACAGAAGCAGATCGATTACCTGAATAGCCGCAACGTCAGCGGCAAACAGTCGATCGACGTCAATAAGCAGGTCGGCGAGTTGGAGGCGCAGCTGGCAAAGGTGCGCACCGAGGGCGCCGCGGCTCTTGAGGTGTTGTCCACCGAAGAGGGCAAGCTGAAGAAGCAGCGCGAGGACGCGCTTGCCTCCTACAAGGCGGCGCTCAACGCCAGCACCGATGCGCTACAGGAAGACATGGACGCCATGATCGCCCGTGTCGGCGCGGGCGATCGCGAATTCGAGATCCAGCAGCGCCTCAACGGCGTCTACCGGGAGCAAGCGCAGCGCCTCACCGAGCTTGCCCTGCAGAAGAACACCGGGCGCATTGACGAAGCCACTGCCGCTGCAGAGGAGCAGGCCGTGCGCGATGCAACCGAGCGCCGTGTGCAGGTCATTCGCGACGGCTACGTGCGCATGTCCGAGGCGCAGGCTGACTGGGGCAGGGGCGCAGCCGCCGCCTGGGCCAACTACCGCGATGAGGCGAGCAACGCAGCCGGCGCGGTAGAGAGCGCCACCACGTCTGCGCTGACCTCATTCGAGGACATGGTGGTCAAGGCCACGACCAACAGCAAAGTCAGCTTTAGGGACATGGCGAACTCGATCATCGCTGACTTCGCGCGGATCACAGTGCGCAAGGGAATGACCAGCTTGCTGGGCGGCGTGTTCGGTGGCAGCCAGGTGGGAGCCGTGCAGCGCGAAACGATCCCGCTGCAGGGCTGGGACACCGGCGGCTACACCGGGCCGGGCGGCAAGTTCGAGCCGGCGGGCATTGTGCACAAGGGCGAGGGCGTGCTGAGCCAGCTCGATATCGCTGCGATCGGCGGGCCGCGCGGGTTCGCTTCGCTACTGAGCACGATCCGCAGGGGGCGCGGTTATGCCGCCGGCGGGCTCGTTGGTAGCACTGCAAGGCCATCCGTTGCAGGTGCTGGTGGCATGAGCGTCGAGATCAACAACTACTCCGGAAGCCAGGTCACTGCCCGCGAAGAAAAACAGCGGATGCCTGACGGCTCGGAGATGAAGAAACTTGTACTGAGCATCGTCGACAATGAGATTGCCCGAGGTGGTAGCACGGCCGGCATGATTCGCGGCCGCTTCGATGTCAAGGATCGCCGCTGATGGCAAGCCTTCCCGCCTACGTAGGCGTGCTCTACGACGCAATTCGCGAACGGCCCGTGCCCTCGGTCAAGCGCACGGAGATGGAGCGTGGCCTCGCCAAGCAGGAGCGGATCAATTCGCGGACGGTGGTGAATCTGCCGCTGTCCTTCGACTTTTCCAGCGTGGATGACGCTACGGCGTTTTTGGACTGGTACTTCGATGTGATCAAGGTGGTTGGCACTTTCACCATGGCACACCCGCGAACTGGCAAGCAGATCACCGCGCAATTCGTCGGTGGAGATATCGGGGAGCTGCGCACCGTGGAAGGGGTGGATCGGCCTTACCAGTGTGATGTGCAGATCGAGTACCTGCGATGAGCACGTTCCAGGAACGCCGCCAGCGCGTCACCGACACGGACGGTCCGCTGGAGCTGTTGGAGATGACCGCGCCATCGTTTGCTGCCGTGTTGCGCATCGTCAACGACACGCAGGACTGGACCAGCAACGGCAACCTCTATATTCGTTGCCCATTCCGGTTCACGCCGCCCGCCGACCAGGCCGGGCAGACACCACGCGCGCAGCTGGAAGTGGACAACGTAGGGCGCGGCATCACCGAGGATCTAGAGCGGGTCCAGCCCAACGAGTTGGTGATGTGTCGCTACCTGATCACCGATCGCACCGCGCCTAACGTCATCGCGCGCCGCTTTTATCTGCCTTTGACGCAGGTACGCGCCGGCGGTCCGCTGATCACCGCGCAGATCGGCGTGGACTTCTTCATGCGCCAGCAGGCCGTGAAGCTGCGCGGTAACCCGCACACGTTGCCAGGTATCCACTGATGCGGGCGAATGAGATCGAGCGGTATCTGGGCATTCCCTACGACAACGACAGCTACGACTGCGCCGACCTGGTTGTGCAAGTGCAACGCGAGCTGTTTGGTCGCGAGGTACAGATGCCCGCACGCAGACCGCGCGGTGCTGCGGGGCAGGTGGCGCTGGGCGAGTTGTCGCGTGCCTATGCGGTGCCGACCACCACTCCAGTCGACGGCGACCTGGTGCTGATGTTCGACAAGGGCCAGACGCGGCCCGGGCATGTCGGGCTGTTCTTTCACCTCGCCCATGAGGGCTGGGTGCTTCATACAACACATGCGCTGGGCAGCAGCTGGCTTCACCGGGTGCGCGAGCTGCCGGACTACGGCGCAAGGATTGAGGGTTACTACGCATGGGTCTGATGACTGCGCCTGCGATTGAAGGCCAGCTGGTGCTGACGCCGCATCCGCTCACGCAGGACGGCCAGCGGCACATCCCGATGGATCTGAAGCCCGGCGAACGGCTGTGCGAGTTCCTGCACCGCCATGTGCTGGACCTGGACCGGGGCCAGTGGACGGTGTCGATCGGTGGGCGTGTGGTGCCGCGTCACATGTGGCCGCATGTCTTTCCCAAGGACCGCCAGGTCATTGAGGTGCGTGGCGCCGTCGGTAAGAACGCGCTGTACATCGTGGCAATGGCAGCGCTGATCTATTTCACCGGTGGCGCGGGTGCTACCTGGGCCGCTGGCCTGGGCACGACAGGTGCGGCAGTGGCCTATAGCGCGGCGTTTGTTGCCGGCTCGATCCTGATCAACAAGGTGCTCGGGCCTAAGGTCGAGAATCCGGCCGCCAGCACGGCTGGCACGGTCTTCAGCCTTGGGGCGCCACGCAATCGCATGCGCCCCTACGAGCCGCTCGGCCTGTTGTTCGGCCGCGTGCCGATTGCTCCCGACATCGCCAGCAAGCCCTACACCTTCTACGAAGGCGACGACCAGTACCTCGGGATGGTGCTGACACCAGGCATCGGCGTGGGACGCGTGGGCGCGTTCTCCAATGGCGACACACCGCTGGCCAACTACGAGGGCGTGAGCGTCTTTCATGCCGGCTACAGCCAGATGCCAGACCAGGCCATCCCGCTGTACAGCAATGTCGACACCATCGACGGTGGCGAACTGCCGGACACGGCCGACTTCGTCGCGCGAACCACCAGCGCCGACACCGTGCGCATCCAGATCAACCTGGAATACGTGCTGGGCGGCGTCGGCACCTCTGGAAAGACCTACAACGTCTCCGAAACCGTGCAGGTGCAGTATGCGCCCGCTGGCACCGGTATCTGGGCCACGCTGGCCACCCAGACGTACACCGGTGACAAGCTGGACGTCAGCAAGCGCGCGACGCTGTCGGCGGATGTGGCCAAGGGCCAGTACGACGTGCGGGTACGCATCCTCGGTCAAGGTAACTACGAAGGCCCGAACAACCAGCGCAACGACTTCCAGTGGTCGACCATGGGAAGCGTCCAGGCCGATACCGCGACATACGACGGGATCTCGCGCAGCGGCATCCTGATGAAGGCCACCGGACAGCTCAACGGCCAGCCCGACGAGCTGCGTGCCGAGCACATCGCTGCGCCGATTCCGGTCTGGCGTAATGGTAGTTGGGTAACAGAGGAGACCAGCAACAACGGCGCGCATATCCTCAAGTACGCCCGCGGCTACTTCAATAAGAAGGGCCAGCTGATTGCCGGCATGGGCAAGTCGGACGAAGAGATCGACATCGAGTCGTTGCAGGGCTTCATGGCCCACTGCGAGGCCAACGGCTACACGTACGACTACTGGCTGACCGAGGAGCGCAACCACGAGGAAGTGCTGCAGGCGATTGCGCTGGCGGGCATGGGGCAGGTGAGCTGGGCCGGCGGCCGGCTGTCGGTGGTGTGGGCCGCCGACGAGCAGCCGGTGTCGGGCGTGGTGAACATGGCCACGATGAAAAAGGGTAGCTTCGCAGTCGACTACACGCTGGCCAGCGCTGCCGACGGCATCGAATACAGCTACTTCGACAGCACGACCAACAAGGTTGAGACCTTGCGGGTGCCGGCGCCCGGCGTGGAGACGATGCTCAACCCGGCGCGCCTCACCGGCGAAGGGATCCGGCGTGAGTCCCATGCGGTCGAAATGGCGCGCTACCACCTGGCCCAGAGCCTGTTCCAGTACAAAGACATCAGCTTTGATCAGGACCTGGAGTATCTGAGTTATCGCCGGCTGAGCAAGCTGGCCATCTCCCACGACCTCACGCAGTGGGGCTTCGGTGGCCGCATCGTTGCTGCCGAGCGCAGCCCGCTGCTGGGCACCATTACCCTGACGCTGGACGAGCCGGTGCCGCCGCCCACAGCGGGCAATGCGTTCATCGGCTTGCGTATTCCTGGGGAGTCGGTCTACCGCACGTTCCGCGTGCGGGGCTTCACCGAGGCGACCGACGTCATCCAGTTGGTGGAGGAGTGGCCGGATGATGCGCCGCTGCCAGGCGAGGGCTATGCGGACTCAATGGTCGACGGCGGCTGGCAGGACAACCCGACGCACGACACGATCTGGATCTATGACTTTAAGGCAACGCCGGGATATAGCGTTCGCGTTACCAGCATCGCGCCCGAAAGTGACTTGAAGGGTGCCGGCATCACCGTGGTGCCCGAGTCGCCGCAGTTCTGGATCTTCGTCAAGACCGGCCAGTACATCCGGCCGGAGAACGGTTCTTCACTGGCCACCCGGCCGATCCTCAACAACCTGGCGATCAACGAGGACCAGATCACCACTGGCGACGTCACTGCGACGGATCTGGTGGCGACCTTCGACATCACTGGCCCGTTCGATCACGCGGTGGTCTATGCCTCGGCGTCGGACGGCAATAGCGAACTGCAGGAAGTGGCGCAGACGCGCACCCGCACCGCGCGGTGGCGGATCCCGCGCGCCGGCACCTACACGATCAACGTGCGCCCGTTCGGCCCGGAGGGGCAGATGGGTATCGGTGCCTCGCTGATCTTCACGACCGTAGGCGCCGACGCGCCGCCGGTGAACTACGACCTGTTCGACGTGGAGGAGATCTCCGGCGGCATCCGGCGCTACACCTGGGGTTTCTGGACCGACACCATCCAGTCGGCCAACCTGGCCGGCGCGGAGATTCGCTACGCCCAGGCCCCGGAGCAGGGCGCGCCGATGCCTGCGTGGGACACCATGACGCCGGTCGGAGACAGCGGCTACCACACCGGTGCATTCGACTCGCCCATCCCGTCCTCGGGCAAGTGGACGTTTGCCATCCGCGCGCGCAACACCAACGGCACGCTGTCGGTGGCAGCCAAGTACATCACCAAGACGCTGGGCAAAAACCTGGGCGAGCTGCAGGGGGAGATGCAGCAGGCGATCGACCAGACCACCGAGGAGATCCGGCAGGGCTTCCTCGAAGCGATCGCGCGCGATCAGGAACTCGCCGACAAGCTGCAGCAGCAGGCTCGGGATCTGGCCAATCTGCAGGCGCTGGTGGAAGCACCCGAATGGGTGGACCAAGCATGGCCGTCTGGCTCGATCGTCAAGCACGACGGCGGGCTGTACGTGGCCAGGCAGGACGTGCCGGTGGGCACTGCCATCACCAATACCGCCTATTGGTCATTGATCGGGCAGTACGCGAGCCTTGCCGAGGCAGTGGGCGCCATTGGCGTGGCGATGCAGCAGGTCACCACCGACGTGCAGCAGGTCGAGCAGGAGCTGCAGGTCCTCGCGCAGGACGTGAGCGGGGTGCGGTCCAGCCTCGCCGGCAAGGCGGATGCATCGGCGGTGCAGGCGATGAACACGCGTCTGACGCAGGCCGAGAACAACATCTCGTCGCTGTCGCAGCTGATCAGCACCGTGCAGTCCACATTGTCGGGCAAGGCAGACGCCAGCGCGGTGCAGGCGCTCCAGACGCAGGTCACCCAAATCGGCAACGAAGTCACGAGCCAGGGCACAGCATTGACGGCGGTCCGCTCGCAACTCGGCGGAAGCGGAAATCTGCTACCAAACGCAGGGTTCGAGATAGATTCGTCGTACTGGTCGGCCTATCAAAACTCCGGATCTGGCTGGGCAATAGGTCGAGATATCATTTTTGACAGCCGTACGCCGGGGGCTATGCATGCGTTGGTCATGCACAATCCTGGAACAACGACACCAGGGTCAACCTCGGCTTCTGTGAGTTGTGGATTGCTGGCGGCAAGGCCTGGGGCCCGGTACATCGCATCTGCATGGCTAGCAATGGCGACAATGCAGAGCTGGGTCTCGATGTACTTCTACGATGTCAATGGCAATCAAATCTCGTTCGTAGACGGAACAAGACACACTTCGCCAGGAGGCGGTTCCAATCTCAACGGCTACGTTCGCGCAACTGCAGTGCTGCAAGCGCCCAGTAACGCAGCGTATGTGAGGTTTGTCGTTTGGGCAGTGGCGCAGGCTAATGGTCCGGCCACTTGGGTGGTGCGGCCCATGCTGGAAGAGGCACGTGCAGACCAAACTGTTCCTTCCCCGTGGCAGCCCGGCTCCTATGGCATTGAAAGCAAATACGCTCTTGTTACCCAATCGATCTCCACGCGGGTCACGAGCACCGAGAATGGGGTAGCCAGCTACCTAGCCTCATACACGTGGGCGCTGGACGTAAACGGCAAAGTCATCGGCATGCAGTCGGTGAATAACGGCCGGATCGGCAAGATCACGTTCTCGGCGGACGTGGTGGAGATCATCGGAGCCACGCCGGGTGGCGGCCGAAACGAGTTCGTAGGTGGCAAGTTCTACGCCTACGCGCCCAACGGTCGCCGTGTGGTTGCCCTCGGGTATGGAGTGACATGACCAACGTCCTGATCATCAACGACGCCGACACCGGCGTCGTGCTGCTGCAGATCACCGATCAGGCCGACTCGGACCTGTTGACGCAGCACATGGGTGCAATCGGAATCGCGAGCGGCAGCAACGGCTCGGTGCCGGTGCCGGTCACAGGCAGCGCCAACCAGCTCTACTACTGGTTTGTGGCTGACACCGGGGCCGGTAACAGCCTGCTGCCTTACTTCAGTGACGACGGCAACACCATCAGTTGGGTATCGCCCTCGGCAACACTCACGGCACGCGCCGGCGGCACGCTGTTCTACGGGAGGTTTTGATGGCCTATGCGATCTTCGAGGCCGGTCCCAATCGCGTTGTCATCTCTGAGACATGGAAGAACCTGGCGCTAGCGTCGAAGCAGACCATCACGCCAACCGGCAGCGGGACGCTCAGAACCTGGAGCCTGACTGTCACCGGCACCAATCCGGCCCTCGCTTTTCTGGGTGAGAGCAACGCCGTGCTCGCAACGCGCACTCAGACCGGAAATAGTTTCACGTTCACCGGCTTCACGACCAGCGGCAGCTTTGCCGCCTACGTGTTTGACGAGCCGAACTTCGGGCGACGGGACTATCTGGTGGTCACTAATCCCGATACGGATCAGGTGCACTTCGACGCCACACTGAAGTACATGAAGGTGCGGGCGCTGCTGCAGGGCAATGCCAATCAGGGCGGGTCGATCACCTTGCCGGCCGGGCGAACCTATGCCGCGTTGGCCGGCTCCACCGGCAACATCATGCTGGCCATCGGCGGCCTGATTGGTGGCGGCCCGCAGTGGCAGGTGCAGGTGCTGTGGCGCAAGGGCGTGGTCAACATCAATGGCAACGTCGCATCCATATCCGCCATCGACACCGCTCAGGATCTGCGCACCGGTACTGACCGCAATCCACAGCCGCCCCCTGGCAACTACGGCCAGGCCTGGGTGCGCGCTCCCATCCTCGACGTCACCGGATACTAAACATGATCACGTGTCACACTGGAAATAGCATGAAGATTCGACCTCACCGTGGCGCCTTGGCCGAAGCCATGGCCAACTGCCGAAACATCGAGCCGACCCTCGGTGCCGTCGTAGAATTTCTGCGCGGCGACGGGGGTGGGGCTTTCGTGGTCACGCCAGACATGGTCAGTGTGAAGAAGTACGGCAGTGGTTTGGATGAGCGAATCGGCTGGGATACCTATGCAGTGTCCGTGCACGGCATGGGGATCATGGCGTGGATCGACGGCCCGCTGGAAGGCATGGAGCTCGCCAAATGATCATCAGCGAAAACTCTACCTTTGGCACGCAGACCCGAATCGTGTCGCCGCGTATCGAGATCCGGTGGGACCCGGCCACCAATGACGGGCCGGTCGAGTTCCACCTCGAGCAGATGACCACCAAGCCACACCCCGACGGTTGGACCCAGACGCTGGAGCGTTTCTTCCTGCGCGTGCTGACCGTGCAGATCAGCGACCTTATTGGCCGCAGCTACGACATCACCGCACCAGCGACGACCCAGCCAGACCCGGCGACAGGCGAATTGATCAAGGTGCCCGGCGACACGGTGACCGAACCCGGCGTGCATCTGCTGCTGGGCATCAAGGCGGCCACGCGCGCCGCCTACGATTCCAATGTCGCCGCGCCCGACGCAGATGCTGACCCGATTGCGCGGCAGATCACCATCATCTGGAATCCGACCAACAACGCGGGAAATGTGACCTTCCAGGTTGAAGACCGAGGCGCTACCCTGGGGGTGCTGGCTGAGTCGATCGCTGATCTGGTTGCCCCTGCTTATCTGATTCGTTTTCCCGGGGCGTCAGCGGCGCAGACACTTGAAGGCTGGAAGCTGCAAGCCTTGATCAAGGCCGCGACCAACACCGCCATTTCGGCCAGCTTGGCACCAGCCGACCCAATGGCCGAAGCCTGAAACAGGGCGCCGTGCATGAAGCTGACACTGCATGCACGACACCGCAACACAGGTGTTCTCACCACCTGGCATTGGCCTAGACCCTGCGCCCTCGCGAGAGCGGGTGCAGTGTCGGCCACCGACATCGCAAATGCTGAGAACCGAATGACCCGACCCATGATTCCCTGGCCGGGCGGCAAGCGCCGCCTGATCAAGCACCTCTATCCCCACTTCCCCGCACACGAGACCTACGTCGAAGCCTTCGCCGGTGGCGCAGCTGCCCTATTAATGCGGCCTCGTCCAGCACCGCTGGAGGTGCTCAACGATATCAACAGCGACCTAGTGTGCCTGTACCGCTGCGTGCGGCACCACCTCGACGAGTTTGTCCGCATGTTCCGGTGGTCGCTGGTATCCCGCCAAATGTTCGAGTGGGCGCAGATGGAGCGTCCAGAGACCCTGACCGACATCCAGCGCGCTGCCAGGTTCTACTACCTGCAGAAGTTGGCCTTCGGTGGCAAGGTCGAAGGGCAGACCTTCGGCGTGGTGGCCAGCGGCATGGGGCCGCGACTGAATCTGCTGCGGATCGAAGAGGAGCTAAGTGCCGTGCACCTGCGCCTCGCGAACGTCGTCATTGAGCGGCTGCCGTGGCACGAATGCATCACCCGGTACGACCGCCCCGAAACGCTGTTCTATCTCGATCCGCCTTACTGGCAAACCGAAGGCTATGGGATTGAATTTCCGTTTTCGGCATATGAACGGATCGCGGAGCTGATGCGCTCATGCCGCGGCAAGATTGTCGTATCGCTGAACGACCATGTCGATATCCGGCAAATATTTGCAGGCTTCGAGATGGTCCCTCTACAGCTGAACTACACAATCGGGAGCGCGGGCACTCGCGATAAGCAGTGTGGCGAGCTGATCATCAAGTCGTGGGACGACAGCGGTACCACGCTGTTTTGATGGATGCATGTCGGCTGCTTGAACTACGGAAAGGTGCGACTTGCAACGGACCGCGTCTTTACTGGGGGAGCCAAGATGCGGGATTGCTTGCTTTTCGGCGCCCGCTGAGCGTTACGATGACTCTTTAACGTACTGGAGCTTCAATGAAAGCACTCCTGATGACCACGGTTGTCCTTACCCTGGCTGGCTGCGCGTCTTACTCTGAGAGACAGGCGGAAGCTCCCTGGTTCACTATGACTAGTGATCGATCAGCCATTGAACTTGAGCAGTGCGTTGCCCCCAAACTACGGGAAATTGCACCGCGAATAACAGGTGCACCCGATGGTGATTCGGTGGTCTATGCAGTCGTAGCCGACCCCGCCGTTCTAGGCACTATTACGTTGAAACCCTCAACGCAAGGCTCCATCGCCGAAATCAGAAGCGTAATTAAGGGTGGGAATTTTAAAAAAATAAGGATTGCACTTGAGGAGTGTAAGTCGGAATACATCTTACTTCGCTAAAAGCGACTCGCGTTGAATCTATGGCTGGAGAAGGCGGGTGGACGCATCGAAGACGGGTGCTTGCGTCGAAGTCTGTAACTTACTCGGGCGGAAGCTCTGTCGATCAAGTCATAACGTGGAATTCCTACCGGTGGAGTCCTACAAGTAATGAGGTGCGTTCCTACAGGGTCCCGTTACTTTTTCCTATTTTTAGCAGCCGCACCTCGATACAAACTTAAGTTGCCGGACGCGGCGCCATGATGGCCGCTCAACCCGCGTGGCGCCTGAGCAGCGCCCAGCCGGCGCCCTATACGTAACCCTTAAGGTCATCGCGTGTGAGCACGCCCAGGCGATGACCCCACGACGCAACCAGCTCGACAATGAGGGCCGCCTCAAACGGGAACGCATGCAGCAGCTCCGCTTCGAACTGGTTGAGGACTTCCAGCGGTTCGGACGTGATCGCCAGGCGCTGCTGCAGCTGTTCGAAGAGGCTAAGGGTTCGGGTGTACATGCATCGCAGTCTACGAGGCCACGTCTCAAGCGATGAGACGGCCCTGCCGATACTGCGGGCATGGACAGATCCGAGCTTCGAACCCACCTCGACAACCTGGACGCCGCCGTGCCGGCACTCCTCGCCAACAGCCCCGACCGTTGTCACTTCTGGCAGGCCTTCGCAGGCATGGCGGACGTCGTCGGCGACGGTGCCGTCACGGGGGCGGATGCCCAATTCGTGTCCCGGCGGCTCGACGAGATCCTGGCTTGGCATGGCCTAGAAAACGGCGACCGCGACTGCTGAGGGACCGCCATGTGCTACTCCGCGGAGATCCAGGCCGACTACCGGAAGCTGGTCCGCCACTACGGCGCCACCATGTCGCTGAAGGAATTCGCGAAGCTGTGGTTGCGGGAGAACGAGGGCGAGAAGCGGCCCAAGACCGCGAAGGCGATGGATGATGCATTTCGCGTGGGCGGGGAGGGTGAGCTGGCCGCAATCGCTGCGGATCTGGCCGCGTGGGACGCCGAGGATATGCAGGGCCTGGAGCAGGAGCTTTTTAAGCAGGCTCGGCGCCTTGCTGATGCGGAGCGGGTCCTGGCCAGCGCCAAGCCGACCAAGAAGGCGGCCAACGACCAGCGCATCGCAACCACCAAGATCGAGCAGATCAAAGGCCGCATAGCAGACCTGCAGCGGACCGAGCCCAAGGCACGGGATTACCGCATCTTTCCCGGCTACTACGTTCCCGTGATCATCTCCGAGGGTGGGCGCCGCGTCATCAAGCCGATGCGCTACCAGTGCCGCCCGGCCGGTAAGCCGCCGATCTACGACGCGAAGTACCCCGGCACCTACAACGCTCGCCGGGACAACCTTCAGGGCTTCTGGCGCGAGCAGTTCGGCTATACCCACGGGCTGATCGTTGTCGGACGCTTTTACGAGAACGTGCAGGGGCCGGACGGCAAGAATCGCATCGTGCAGTTCCAGCCCAGCGATCGCGAGCCGATGCTGGTGGCCTGCCTGTGGTCGCGCTGGACGGATCCGAGCGGCGAGCAGCCTGATCTGCTGAGCTTCGCCGCGATTACCGACGAGCCGGAGCCCGAGGTCGCCGCGGTGGGGCACGACCGGACCATCATCAACATCAAGCCTGAGCATGTCGACGCTTGGCTCAACCCGGATCCGGCCAATCTGCAGGCGTTGCAGGCGATCTTCGACGATAAGCGCCATCCGTTCTACGAGCACCGAATTGCGGCATGAGCGCGCCGTGTGACAGCGTGCCGGCGTCATCGGACCCCGAGATGCAGTGGCGGCGATGGGCAGAATTTCTGGATCTTGTCTATCGCGAATCGCCAGTGATCAGGATCTGCGCGCTTGAGGATGGGACAGTCAGCATTCGGACACGCGCGTACAGCAAAGGGCCGACCGTCACACGGCACATGGCTACGGAGGCCGGCGCCCTCCTTTACGTTGGCGCTTGGCTGTTGAAGTGGCGCGGCCAGGCCAAGTCTGAGATCGACAACGCCATCAGGTCCGTACAGCTGCAGGATGAGTCGGCCGCCGCCGCACGCGCCGAATACCCCGATTTGGATCCGGCAACCTTCACCAAACGGCGGCGCCGTCGTTGATCTGCCGATACGCTGTCTGCCTACGGCGTGCCTTCGTGGGTAGTCAGGATCTCGACCTTGGCAATCTCGATTTCAGGCTCGTTGTTTGTGTCCCAGGTGAAGGCCAACCCTTCCTGTGTGGCTTCCCCTGGCTTCGTTGGGACCTGAAGTCTGATAGCAGTAGGCACGAAGCCGTTGGCCACCGAGCTCACGAGATTCCGCATGGCATCTGTCGTCAACGTGACGAACGCGGCGAGCTCGGCGCCTGGCTCGGTTCCACCGGCAAGCGGCTAGCAGGACATCATTCCCACGGTATGCGGTGGCGGCGGCAGGCCAATCGCTAGGCGGTCGGTGATCGACACGTTCCAGGTGAAATGGGCTAGGTCGAGGCCGTCCGTGGTGACTAGGGCGTACATGCTGGCGACAGCTGTCATCTGCATGGAGCCGACCGTTACAGCAGATCCTTGAGAAGCCTCGGCGCCGACGGCAAGCGTCCAGGTCAGCGGCTTCAGCTCTATGTGCGCAATTTGTTCCGTCACGTGCATGTTTCTTGTGTCCAGGCGTCGTCGGATAGTACGTGGGGCGGCAGGTGAGACCCTCCCATGCCATCACCTGAACCTGGCTGATGCCCTGCTAACGGAGAGTGGAACACGGGACTACAGTGTGCGCCGGGATCAGGCATGCAGAGCCCGACGTTGTCAGGGCAAGCCCTGCGGATCTTCCCCGGGGTCCGTCAGTCCGGCGGGTGCCGCGAATCCAGCGAAGCTTACGTTCCGGGCAGACCTAGGACTATGGCCACATTGGCTGTTCACGCCCGCTGTTCGTGAGCTACTTCCCCATAAGGGCTGGCGGCCGGTTCACACGGCAAAAGAGGGTTAGCGAGGCTGTTCGACCAAGGACATGGAAACGAACACTTGCAATCCGCGCTCAGCTCCTGAAAAATAGCGGACTTGCCTCGGCGTGGTGCGGCTTTCAAGTTACCCACTCCTGAAAAAGAAATGAGGCAAGTTGTTGATCTTTCGGCTTAGTTGTCCTGACTTCTAAGCCGGCGGTTACAGGTTCGAGTCCTGTCGGGCGCGCCATCGGCGGTGCGGTAGGAAGTAGGTTTCAGTGGTGGCTGTAGCTCAGCTGGTTAGAGTACTGGATTGTGATTCCAGATGTCGGGGGTTCGAGTCCCCTCAGCCACCCCACTGATTGCAGGAAAAGTTGGACCCGATGCATCGCGGGTGTTGCAACGAGGCAAAAACGCGCATACAATGTGCGACCAGTTTCAGGGCCGTTAGCTCAGTTGGTAGAGCAGTTGACTCTTAATCAATAGGTCCAAGGTTCGAATCCTTGACGGCCCACCAAACAAAAGCACTTAGGCAGCAGCCTAGGTGCTTTTCTTTTTGTGCTGAGGAAAAGATGACGCAAGGAATCGGCTGCAGCTTCGCTGTCGTCTCGGTCGGCGGCCGCGGCAACGCAGTGCCGATTTCGGCCCGGCACGATGTATGGCCTGCGTCAGGTGCGCAATCGCCGCCGACCGTCGCTCGGATGAGCGGATGCCAGTGAGGTCTGAGGTGTCCGGAGCATTGCGGCATTCGATCCTGGGTCAGGTTGGCGTCTTCGCGATCGTCGGTCCTCCGCTCGGCGGGCTGCTGGGCCTGGCGCGATTGACCCGTTTCGACCTACAGACCGCGTTGTTGATCGTTGCCTGGTCCTACGGCCTGGTGTTGCCGGTGATTGCCTGCGCCGCGGCGGGATGGCTGTGCGCGCGCATCTGCGCCTGGTGGTATCGCGGGCGCCGGCCCAACCTGCTGGTCCACGTTGGCATCGGTGCGTTGAGCGGTCTGCTCTCGGCCGGGGTGATCGTGCTGCTGCTGGCGATCATCGGCGGCTGGTCGATGATGTCTGATCGCGCAGTGATGCTGACGCTGCTGCAATGTGGGCTGGCGGCAGGTGGCGCCTGCGCCGTGCTTGTCTGGCTGATGTGGTCGCGCCTGGCAGTGTTGCCTCGCGCCGGGTGACGGGCCGCCAGGCAACGTCCATCCGCATGCGCAGGAAGAGGTTCTTTGCTGCACTGGACGGCGCTTACAGTCCTGGGGCAATGCGCTACGCCTGATCGGCGACGGGCAACTGCAGCCGTGGTCGCTTACGGCGATGCGGCGGGCGCCGGCGCTGCGCTCTGCTGCATGCGTGGGAACGCCAGCGTAAAGCACGCGCCCTTGCCAGGCGCCGAGGTCACTTCGACAAAGCCGCCCGCCTGGCAGACCGCGCTGTACACCTGTGCCAGCCCCAGGCCCGCGCCTTTGTCGGCATCCTTGGTGGTGAAATACGCTTCGAACAGATGCGCCTGCACGTGTGCATCCATGCCATGCCCGTTGTCGGCCACGGCAATGGTGACGTAGTGCCCGGCCGGCCTGGCCAGGTTGGCCTGTTCCTCGGCGACCACGGTGTCGCCGGTCTCCACGCGGATGACGTCGCCCCGTCGGCAGGCATCGCGGGAGTTGATCACCAGGTTCAAGATGGCGCGTTCCACCGTGTGGCGATCGACCATGGCGCAGCATCCACCTTCGGCGGTGCGCAGCTGCAGCTGCAGGTCTGCGCCGATCACCTGTTCGAGCAGGGGGCCGAGCTGTTCGGTCAGGGCGGCCAGATCCACCGATTCCGGGCTATACGGATACTGCCGGGAAAAGCCGACCAGGCGCTGGGCCATGACCGAGCCATGTTGAAGCGCCGCATCGGCCACGCCCAACAGCTTGGCGTCGTGCGCGTCGATCCTGGCGCGCCGTACCACCAGGTCGATGGCCGAGGTGGCCGCCTGCAGGACGTTGTTCAAATCGTGCACGACGCCGGCCAGCAGCTGTCCCACCGCTTCGCCTTTTTGCGCCTGCTCGGAAATCTTTTCGGCAGCGCCTTGCGCGGCGCGCGCGATGTCCAGATCGCCTTCGATGCGCTCTTGCAGGTCGCGCAGGCTGTGCAGCTCGGTCGACAGCGAATGTTCGCGCGCGCGTGCCAGCCGCAGCGCGCCGTTGGAGAACGCGCGCTCTGCTGCCAGGGTCGAATCCAGCGTGCGGAAGGCGATCTCCAGCGCTCGGCGGTCGGAGATGTTCTTGCTCACGGCCAGGATCGCTTCGACCTTGCCAAGCGCATCGAACAGCGGGCTGGTGACAACCTGCCAGATCTGGCGCACGCCGGCGAAGTTCACGCTGGCAGCTTCGAATTCCTGGATCGAACCGGCGCGGGAGCCGGCGATCGCCGCGTCCACCAGCTCGGCCGCCTCCGGTGGCCACAGCTCGCGCCATGGCCGCGCGATCAGCTGATCCTGGTGGCTGGCACCCAATTCGGTCAGGCCATTGACGTTGATCGCGGTAATCCGCCCGTCGAGGTCGATCTCCTTGATGCAATCGCGGGACAACGCCACGATTTGCCGATACCGATCTCTCATCGTGATGACTGCCTCTCAGGTGTTAACGGAATTTTAGCTAATCTCAGCTTTACCCAACGCTAGCGGAGCAAACCAGGGGCGCGCGCAGGTGATGCCTCGCATGATGAATGCGTTTACCGTCGGCGCGCCGGGTGGGGCATCGGCAGGGGGCAGTTTGCCTGCACCGGCAGGCGGCATCCATTCGCGGCCAATGGGCGGCAGCATTACGCCCGCGATGCTTTTTCTTTCCCGGCATCCCTGCAACAATGGCCGGGCAACTGCAGCATCGCGAAAGTGGCGGAATTGGTAGACGCACCAGATTTAGGTTCTGACGCCGCAAGGCGTGGGGGTTCGAGTCCCCCCTTTCGCACCAATGCAGTGCGGCCGTGTGTCATCCGGCCGCTTTCAGCCATAGGCTTGGCGCCTCTGCCTTGCGTGCTGCGGTGACGCGTATTCCGCTGGCAGCGGCCGCCATTATCGGCGAAACTACAAGGCTCGGCGGCTTTCTCGCCATCCGTCAACCCGCATCTTCCATCTCGTGCCGACGCTTGTGCAGTCGGTGGCAGGAGTCAACATGCAAGCATCGATCGAATCCACCGGCAATCTGGAACGCCGCCTGACCTTCACCCTGCCGCAGGAGCGCCTGGAGACGCACGTCGGTGGCCGCCTGCGCGAACTCGCGCGCACCACGCGCATCAAGGGTTTCCGCCCGGGCAAGGTGCCCACCAAGGTCATCGAGCAGCGCTTCGGTCAGCAGGTGCGTGCCGAGGCGATGGAAGGCCTGCTGCGTGAGACCTTCGATTCGGCAGTGCGCGAGCATTCGCTGCGTCTGGCCGGCAACCCGCGTATCGACCAGGGCGAGAGCGATTTCGACTTCGTCGCCACCTTCGAAGTGGTGCCGGATTTCGGTGATATCGATGTGGCCAAGCTGTCGGTGGTGCGTCATACCGCCGAAGTGACCGATGCCGACATCGATCAGATGATCGAGAACCTGCGTCTGCAGCGCCGCACCTGGAACCCGGTCGAGCGCGGCGCGCAGGTCGGTGACCTGGTGGCGCTGGAGACCTGGTCGCAGGCCGGCGACGAGCGTCTGCCCGCCGAAGGCGTGGAGACCGGCAGCAGCGTGCTGGGCTCGGGCGTGATGTTCGACCAGATTGAAAAGGGCCTGGAAGGCCTGGCCAAGGGCGAGGACAAGACCCTGACCATCGACTTCCCGGCCGAGTGGCGCGTGCCGCAGCTGGCCGGCAAGACCGTGCAGGTGCACGTCAAGGCGGTCGAGGTCTCCGAGCCGGTGCTGCCGGTGGTGGACAAGGAGTTCATCAAGAGCTTCGGCGTGAAGAGTGGCGATGCCGAGCAGTTCCGCGCCGACATCCGCACCAACCTGGAGCGCGAGCTCAAGGGCGCGCTGATGAACCGCCTGCGTCGCGAAGTGGGCGAGCAGCTGATCGCCGCCTATGCGCACGTGGAGATGCCGCCGCGTCTGGTCGAGAACGAAGCCCGTTCGATGCTGGCACAGCAGGTCGAGCAGGTCCGCCGCAGCGGCCGCGACCCGGGCGAGATCCCCGCCGATGCCCATCAGGGGTTCATGGATGCGGCGGCCAAGCGCGTGCTGGTCGGTCTGCTGGTGGGTGAGGTGGCCCGTCGCAACGAGCTGCGCCTGGAATCCAAGCGCGTCAGCGAAACGCTGC
This sequence comes from Xanthomonas euroxanthea, assembly GCF_903989455.1. NCBI lineage: Bacteria > Pseudomonadati > Pseudomonadota > Gammaproteobacteria > Lysobacterales > Lysobacteraceae > Xanthomonas > Xanthomonas euroxanthea. The sequence goes on from NZ_LR861803.1 coordinate 1,251,236, forward strand.
GTCTGATCGCCTCGACCTACGAAGAGCCGGAACAGGTCATTGAGATGTACCGCAACGACCCCCAACTGATGAGTGGACTGCAGAGCCGTGTCATGGAAGAGCAGGTGATCGACTGGATCGCCGAGCGCGCCCAGCACACCGAGCAGTCGCTGTCGTTCCAGGACGCCATTCGGGTCTAAGGTAAGCGACCGCGTGACACCAACCCGCATCCCGATGGCTGGGATGCGGATGTCAAACCCGGGCATCGGCGCACGCCGCTGCCACTACAGGAAGACTGATGAGCATTGTGACCAAAGCCCTGAACCTGGTGCCGATGGTGGTCGAACAGACCAGCCGCGGCGAGCGTGCGTATGACATCTACTCGCGTCTGCTGAAGGAGCGTCTGATCTTCCTGGTCGGTCCGATCGACGACCACATGGCCAACGTGATCGTGGCCCAGTTGCTGTTCCTGGAAGCCGACAACCCGGAAAAGGACATCAGCATCTACATCAACTCGCCAGGCGGTGTGGTCACTGCCGGCATGGCGATCTACGACACCATGCAATACATCAAGCCGGACGTGAGCACCATCTGCGTCGGCCAGGCCGCCTCGATGGGCGCGCTGCTGCTGGCATCGGGTGCGGCCGGCAAGCGCTATGCGCTGCCGAATTCGCGCGTGATGATCCACCAGCCGCTGGGCGGCTTCCAGGGCCAGGCCACCGATATCGACATCCACGCGCGCGAGATCCTGACCTTGCGTTCGCGCCTGAACGAGATCCTGGCCAAGCACACCGGCCAGTCCCTGGAGACCATTGCGCGCGACACCGAGCGCGACAACTTCAAGAGCGCGGTCGATGCGCAGGCCTATGGCCTGGTCGACCAGGTGCTGGAACGCCGTCCGGAAGAGTCGATCCAGCCGTCTTGATCGCCAGATTGCTGAAATTGCAGGAAAAACCGGCAGGGTCGGGGTGGCGGATGTCCTCCCGACCCTGTGCTATTCTCGAAATCGAACCCCCGTGCATCGGGTGGGGTAACTGGGTAACAGAAGCATGAGCGAAGACCGCCAAGGTCGTTCCGGCGACAGCAACAAGATTCTCTACTGCTCGTTCTGCGGTAAGAGTCAGCATGAAGTCCGCAAGCTGATTGCCGGTCCCAGCGTATTCATCTGCGATGAGTGCGTGGAGCTGTGCAACGACATCATCCGCGAGGAACTCGAAGAGAAGGCGCAGTCGGCACGTTCCAGCCTGCCCAAGCCGCGCGAGATCCTCGAGGTGCTGGATCAATACGTGATTGGGCAGTTGCGCGCCAAGCGCACGCTCGCCGTGGCGGTGTACAACCACTACAAGCGTATCGAGAGCCGCAGCCGCAACGATGACGTCGAGCTGGCGAAATCCAACATCCTGCTGGTCGGCCCGACCGGTTCGGGCAAGACGCTGCTGGCCGAAACGCTGGCGCGGCTGCTCAATGTGCCGTTCACGATCGCCGATGCCACCACGCTGACCGAAGCCGGCTATGTCGGCGAGGACGTGGAAAACATCATCCAGAAGCTGCTGCAGAAGTGCGATTACGATGTTGAAAAGGCCCAGCAGGGCATTGTCTACATCGATGAAATCGACAAGATCTCGCGCAAGAGCGAAAACCCGTCGATCACCCGCGACGTGTCCGGCGAAGGCGTGCAGCAGGCGCTGTTGAAGCTGATCGAAGGCACGGTGGCCTCGGTACCGCCGCAGGGCGGCCGCAAGCATCCGCAGCAGGAATTCCTGCAGGTCGACACCAAGAACATCCTGTTCATCTGCGGCGGTGCATTCGCCGGACTGGACAAGGTGATTCAGCAGCGCTCCAACGATGCCGGCGGCATTGGCTTCGGTGCCAAGGTCAAGAGCAGCGAGCGCAAGCAGGAAGTCGGCAAGATCCTGGCCGACGTCGAGCCGGAAGATCTGATCAAGTTCGGCCTGATTCCCGAGTTCGTCGGTCGCCTGCCGGTGGTCGCCACGCTCGAGGAACTGGACGAGCCGGCGCTGATCAAGATCCTGACCGAGCCGAAGAACGCCATCACCAAGCAGTTCAAGAAGTTGTTCGACATGGAAGGCGTGGAACTGGAGTTCCGCCCGGACGCCCTGTCTGCGATCGCCAAGAAGGCGCTCAAGCGCAAGACCGGCGCGCGTGGTTTGCGCACCATCGTCGAATCGGTGCTGCTGGACACGATGTACGAGCTTCCCTCGCAGGAAAATGTCAGCAAGGTGGTGGTGGACGAGTCGGTGATCGAGCACAAATCCGAGCCGTACCTGATCTACCAGGCGCAGCCGGCTCCGGCCAAGGCAGCGTCCGGCGATTGAGTCCCTGAGGCCGCTTCGCCGGGCCCTGGCCTCGCTCGCGGATAAAGGGTTTCCGAACGCTACTTGCAACACCTCGCCGATGGCCCCATAACGGGGCCATCGGCTTTTTTTACGCCCCAAAACCCCCATTCCTGCGGAGCGCCCCATGGCCCAGTCCCAATCAGAAGTTCTCGATCTGCCGGTGTTGCCGCTACGCGACGTGGTGGTGTTTCCGCACATGGTGATTCCGCTGTTCGTCGGCCGTGACAAGTCGATGCGCGCGCTGGAAAAAGCCATGGAAGCGGACAAGCGCATCCTGCTGGTCGCGCAGAAGTCGGCCGAAACCGACGACCCGGCCGCCAGCGACCTGTATACCGTCGGCACGCTCGCGCAGGTGCTGCAGCTGCTAAAGCTGCCCGACGGCACCATCAAGGTGCTGGTCGAAGGCCTGTCGCGGGTCACTGTCGACAAGGTCGTCGAGCTGGATGGTGCGCTGCAGGGTCAGGGCATCGAAATCGAAGCCAGCGACGCGCGTGAGCCGCGCGAAGTGGAGGCCATTGCGCGTTCGCTGATGTCGCTGTTCGAGCAGTACGTCAAGACCAATCGCAAGCTGCCGCCGGAGTTGCTGCAGACCCTGGCCGGTATCGACGAGCCGGGCCGTCTGGCCGACACCATCGCCGCGCACATCGGCGTGCGCCTGGCCGACAAGCAGCGCCTGCTGGAAATCACAGAGATCGGCGAGCGGCTGGAGTTGCTGGTCGGGCTGGTGGACGGCGAGATCGATGTGCAGCAGCTGGAAAAGCGCATCCGCGGCCGCGTCAAGTCGCAGATGGAAAAGAGTCAGCGCGAGTACTACCTCAACGAGCAGATGAAGGCGATCCAGAAGGAGCTGGGCGATCTGGACGATGCGCCGGGCGAGCTGGAAGAACTGGCGCGCAAGATCGCCGAGGCGGGCATGCCCAAGCCGGTCGAGACCAAGGCCAAGGCCGAGCTCAACAAGCTCAAGCAGATGTCGCCGATGTCTGCCGAAGCGGCCGTGGTTCGCAACTATCTGGACTGGCTGCTGGGTGTGCCGTGGAAGAAGCGCACCAAGGTCCGCAAGGACCTGAAGGTCGCCGAGGACACGCTGGATGCCGACCACTATGGCCTGGACAAGGTCAAGGAGCGCATCCTCGAGTACCTGGCGGTGCAGTCGCGCGTGAAGCAGATGAAGGGGCCGATCCTGTGCCTGGTCGGGCCGCCGGGCGTGGGCAAGACCTCGCTGGGCCAGTCGATCGCCAAGGCGACCAACCGCAAGTTCGTACGCATGAGCCTGGGCGGTATCCGCGACGAGGCCGAGATCCGTGGCCATCGCCGGACCTACGTCGGTTCGATGCCCGGCCGCCTGGTGCAGAACCTCAACAAGGTCGGCAGCAAGAACCCGCTGTTCCTGCTCGACGAGATCGACAAGATGTCGATGGATTTCCGTGGCGATCCGTCCTCGGCGCTGCTGGAGGTGCTCGATCCGGAACAGAACAACTCCTTCAACGACCACTACCTGGAAGTGGACCTGGACCTGTCGGAGGTGATGTTCGTCGCCACCTCCAACTCGCTCAATATTCCGGGGCCGTTGCTGGACCGCATGGAAGTCATCCGCATCCCCGGTTACACCGAGGATGAGAAGCTCAACATCGCCATGCGCTACCTGGTGCCCAAGCAGATCAAGGCCAACGGCCTGAAGCCGGAAGAGATCGAGATCGGCAGCGACGCGATCCAGGACATTGTGCGTTACTACACGCGCGAATCCGGTGTGCGTAACCTCGAGCGCGAAGTGGCCAAGATCTGCCGCAAGGTGGTCAAGGAAATTGCCCTTGCCGGTCCGCAGCTCGTTGCCAAGAAGGTGCCTGCCAAGAAGGGCACGCCCAAGGCGCTGGTCACGGTCAATGCGAAGAACCTCGACAAGTACCTGGGTGTGCGTCGCTTCGATTTCGGCCGTGCCGAAGAGGAAAACGAAATCGGCCTGGTGACCGGCCTGGCCTGGACCGAGGTCGGCGGCGAATTGCTGCAGGTCGAGTCCACGCTGGTGCCGGGCAAGGGCAACCTGATCCTGACCGGTCAGCTTGGCAATGTCATGAAGGAATCGGCATCGGCTGCGCTGTCGGTGGTGCGTTCGCGCGCCGAGCGCCTGGGCATCGATGTGGATTTCCTGCAGAAGCAGGACGTGCACGTGCACGTGCCCGATGGCGCGACGCCGAAGGACGGCCCGAGCGCCGGTATCGCGATGGTGACCTCGCTGGTGTCGGTGTTGACCAAGGTGCCGATCCGCGCCGATGTGGCAATGACCGGCGAGATCACCTTGCGCGGTCGCGTGTCGGCCATCGGTGGCTTGAAGGAAAAGTTGCTGGCCGCGTTGCGCGGCGGCATCCGCACCGTGCTGATCCCCGACGAGAACCGCAAGGATCTTGCCGACATCCCGGCCAACGTCACGCGTGACCTGGAGATCGTGCCGGTCAAGTGGATCGACGAAGTGCTGGACCTTGCATTGGAGCGTCCGTTGGCACCGAAGAAGGCGAGCAAGGAAAAGGTCCGCAAGACCGCCTCGCGGGTTGCGGTTCGCGGCAAGTCACGCACTACTCCGGGTGCCCGCGTCAAGCACTAAAACCGCTTGTCTAAACCCAGGCGAAACAAGCCAAAACCCGCGTCGTTATTGGGTTTTGGCTTGCGTGCGGTTGGGGGCGCTGGTATAAATGCACGACTCGTGGGCGCGGCAAATTGTGATGCGTCACGCGATACCACTTGTGTCGGGTTCTTCGCTAACGGCAAGAGCGCCGATTGTCGATTCCGCGGCATCTGCCGCAAAGGGAGTTTCAAGAATGAATAAAACCGAATTGATCGATGGCGTTGCCGCTGCCGCTGACATCTCCAAGGCTGAGGCCGGCCGTGCTGTTGACGCGGTTGTGAGCGAAATCACCAAGGCGCTGAAGAAGGGCGATGCCGTCACCCTCGTTGGCTTTGGCACCTTCCAGGTCCGCGCGCGCGCTGAGCGTACCGGCCGCAATCCGAAGACCGGCGACAGCATCAAGATCGCTGCTTCGAAGAATCCTGCGTTCAAGGCTGGCAAAGCCCTGAAGGATGCAGTAAACTAATCGACTCGCTAGGGTGCTTAGCTCAGCGGTAGAGCGTCTCCCTTACACGGAGAGGGTCGGGGGTTCGAAACCCTCAGCACCCACCATTAAGCACCAGGCAACTGTTTCAAGCGCGGAGCGGTAGTTCAGCTGGTTAGAATGCTGGCCTGTCACGCCGGAGGTCGCGGGTTCGAGTCCCGTCCGCTCCGCCAGTTACACCGAAACCCCTGAGCGATTGGGGGCTTCGTCTTCTTCACCGCATTCGCAATGCGGTTGCGGTGAAGAAGCAGAAGTCCAAGTTTAAAGCGGAGCGGTAGTTCAGCTGGTTAGAATGCTGGCCTGTCACGCCGGAGGTCGCGGGTTCGAGTCCCGTCCGCTCCGCCAGTTATACAAGGCCCCCGGCGTCATGCCGGGGGCTTTTTTTTGCGGCCATGGCGGTCATTACGCATCGAAAGCCATGCCGAACCCGGTGCAGTGCGGGATTGGGCTGGGTGCCCGGCGTCAGGCGCGTTACACTGCGCGGCTCGCCCACAGGCCGTGATTTGCCAATGCTGCAGAAACTTCGCGACAAGACGTCAGGCTGGATCGCTACCGCCATCCTGGGGTTGCTGATGATTCCGTTCCTGTTCGTCATCGACAACAGCTACCTCGGCGGCATTGGCGCCAATAACGTGGCCAAGGTACAGGCACCACCGACATGGTGGAAATCGGCACCGTCCTGGTGGCCGGTGTCGCTGCTGTGGCAGCACCATGAAATCAGTACGCAGGATTTTCGCGCACGCTTCGAGCAGGCGCGCATGCAGGAGCGGCAGCGCCAGGGCGAGAAATTCGATCCGCGCACGTTCGAGTCCCGCGAGAACAAGTTGCAGGTGCTCGACCAGCTGGTCGACGAGCAAGTCGTGCGTCTGGGTGCAGAAGATGCCGGCATCGTGATCGGCGATGCGACGGTACGCGATTACATCGCCGGCATTCAGGCGTTCCAGGTCGATGGCAAGTTCAGCCCCGACCAGTACCGCGCGGCCCTTGCGCAAGGCACGCCGCCGCGCACGCCGGCGCAGTTCGACGCACTGGTGCGCGACAGCTTGCAGCAGTCGGTGATTCCGCAGGCGATTGCCGAGTCGGGCTTTGCGACCAAGGCCGAGTTCGAGCGCCTGCTCAAGCTCATGGGCGAAACGCGTGACGTGCAACTGGCGATGCTGCCGCCGCCGGCCGCCGATACCGCCCCGGTCAGCGATGCGCAGATCAAGCAGTGGTACGACGGGCATACCCAGGATTTCCGTCAGCCGGAGACGGTGACGATCGAGTATGTCGAGCTCGATGCCGCCAAGTTGCCGCCGGCAACCGCCGCTGACGAGGCGACGCTGCGCAAGCGCTACGACGAAGAGAAGGCACGCTTTGTGGAGCCGGATCAGCGTCTGGCATCGCACATCCTGATCAGCGCCGGCAGCGATCCCGCCGCGCAGAAGGCCGCTGAGGAAAAGGCGGCCAAGTTGGCCGCACAAGCCAAGCAGCCGGGTGCCGATTTCGCCGCGTTGGCCAAGGCCAATTCGCAGGACCCCGGTTCCAAGGGTGCCGGTGGCGACCTGGGATGGGTCGAGAAGGGAACGATGGTCAAGCCGTTCGAAGACGCCTTGTTCGCGATGAAGGCTGGCGAGGTGGTCGGCCCGATCAAGAGCGAGTTCGGCTACCACGTGATCCAGTTGCGCGAGGTCAAGGGCGGCCAGGGCAAGTCGTTCGAGCAGGTGCGCGACCAGCTCGCCGCCGAGCAGCTCAAGGCCGATGCCGACAAGGCGTTTGCGGATGTGAGCGGCAAGCTGGTGGATCAGGTCTACAAGAATCCCACCGCGCTGGAGCCTGCAGCCAAGCAGGTCGGTCTGCCGGTGCAGACGCTGGGCCCGTTCTCGCGCGCCGATGCCAGTGGTATCGCGGCCAACCCGGCGGTGCTGCGCGCGGCATTTTCCGAGACACTGGTACAGGACGGCACGGTGAGTGATCCGATCACCATCGCGCCGAACCACAGCGTGGTGTTGCGCGTGACCAACCACACCGCCGAGGCGGCCTTGCCGCTGGACAAGGTGCGCGACAACGTGATCGCGGCGGTCCATGCGGACCGCACCGAAAAGGCGGCCGCGGCGGCTGCCGATGCCTTGCTGGCACGGGTGCAGAAAGGCGAGACCCTGCAGGCGCTGGCCGCGAGCGAAAAGTTGCAGGTGCAGCCGATCCCGGGCTTGCCGCGCACTGCGCCGATTCCGACGCCGGCGGCAAACCGCGCAATCTTCAGCGCGCCGCGTCCGAGCGAAGGCAAGCCGTCGGTGGGCAAGGTGGAACTGGATGGAGGGCGCTTTGCGGTCTTCGTCATCAGCAAGGCGACTCCGGGCGATCTGAAGCAGATGCCGGCCGAGCAGCAGACCATGCTGCGCGAGCAGCTGAGCCAGATCGACGGCAACAACGCGGCGCAGGCCTACGTCAAGGAAATGCGCAAGCGCTACAAGATCCAGATCGAAGAGGCGCAGCTGTAACAGCTGCTCTTGGACTGGAGGAGAAAGAGCCCGGGTGACCGGGCTTTTTCTTTGGCCGGTGCCGCAGGCCGCCGCCCGCTTTCCCTGCGGGGTGCTGCGTCATCCGGCTGCCGGCGTGACTGCGAGGCCGTGGTCGCATGGAGCCGGGCGGCGGGCGCATGGCGGCAACCGAGCTCAGGTTCTGCGCAGCGTTACCGGTTGGCTGCATGTCTGCCGGACGTGCGCGCTGGCTAGGTCGGGACTGCGGGTGGCAGCCGCGACGACGTGCGTGATTCAGTGTGCTGATCTGCCAGACCAGGAAGTGCCGGGGGTCGGTTTGCGCAGTTGGCGCCGTGGCGGAAGACTACCTGCGTGGGGTTGGCAACTGGCACTGCAGGCGCGAAATCACGGCGATGTCTGGTTGGCTTGCAGCGATGACGTGGCCAGTCGGCCGGGAGCATGCCGCGTCCGGGTTTTCTATCCCGCTAGGCGTCGCTGTAGCCATGCAAGCGACGGGCAAGTGTCAGAGGTTCGGTTCGCATCCGGCCTCCGTCCGGGCAGCGCGGCATGGGTCTTCCGCGTGTGCAATGTCGAATCAAGCGGGCATCGCTGGGGCGGTAGCCGTCAGCGGCGCGGTAGGCAGGCCGGTCGCGTCAGCGTGCGTCGTCGAACGACAACACCATGCCGGGCTTCAGCACGGCGCGCTTGTCCAGGCCATTGCTGGTGAGCAAGGTGGTGACGGTGACGCCGTAGCGACGCGCGATGGCCCAGGCGGATTCGCCATTGCGCACCGTATGCGTGGTGCGCGCTTGCGGCCTGGATGCCTTCGTCGCTGCGGTGGCAACGACCGTGGGAGCGTCAGTGCTCTGGTCGGCAAGGCTGTCCGTTTCGGCGGATGCGACCACAGTGCCTGTCGCGCCCGGCTGTGCGGGCGCGATCGGGGCGAGCACGTGCACGCCGCGCGGTGCGGCGCGCGCGCCGGCCAGCGCCGGATTCAGGCGGGCCAGCAGTTGCGGCTCGATGGCACGTTGTCCCGCAAAGGCGTTGAGGCTGGTGCCGGCCGGCAACGCGTGTTCGGTGAGTACCGGCACCGGACGGTCGAGCGAGCTCAGCAGATTGCCTTGCTGCTGTGCATGGTCGAGCACACATGCGAGTGCGTGCAGCTTTTCCACATACTCGTAGGTGACCTTGGACATGCCGGGCAACTCGGACGGGCGGGCATTCTGCGCGTTCATGCCGGCACTGCGCATGGCCTGCAGCACGCGATACTCGCCGGCGTTGTAGGCCATCAGGGCCAGGCGCCAATCGCCACCGAACATGCCATACAGCGTCTTGAGATAGCGCACCGCCGCCGTGGTGGAATCCACTGCCGAGAGGCGACCGTCGTACTGCGCGCCGACCGGGACATGGTGGTTGCGGGCAGTGGTGGCGATGAACTGCCAGAGGCCGGCGGGGCCGCTGCCGTTGCGCGCTCCCGGGCGATAACCGCTTTCGACGAACGGAATCAGTGCAAATTCGGTCGGCATATCCGCTTCGCGCAGTTCATCGACCACGTAGCCGAACAGTGGCAACACATCCTGCGCATCGTCGGCCAGACGGGCCGGTGCGCGCGAGAAATGTTGTTCCCAGCGCGTATCGCTATGCGCGCTGTCGCAGCCAGGGTCGGCGCGGCCGTCCAGAAACGAGGAAAAGATCTCCCGGCCATTGCGCACTTCGGGTGCGACGGTCTGGGTGATCGAGCTCTGTGCGGGGGTGAGGCGGCTTGCGTCGTTGGACGATGCGGCTGCAGGTGCTATGACCGCCGATGCGGCCAGCACTGCCAAAAGCAGGCGCCTCATGCGCGAAATTCGTCTTTCCAGCGCCGAAGTTCGGCGAAAACGTCAACTTCAGAGGAAAGTGCGCCGGCTGCACGCGATGCTACTGCGGCACGGATTTCAGGACTGCTGGTACGTAGGAAAGGATTGGTGGCCAGTTCACTCTTGAGCGAAATCGGCAGGGTAGGACGGGCTGCTTGACGCATGGCCTGGGCTTCCTGTTGACGGCGCTGCAAGGCAGCGTTGGTGGGATCGACGTGTAGCGCAAAGGTCGCGTTGGCCAACGTGTATTCGTGGCCGCAACACACAAGCGTTTCTCCGGGCAGGGAGGCCAGGCGCTGTAACGCGTCGAACATCTGAGGAGCGGTACCTTCGAACATCCGCCCACAGCCTAGGCTGAACAGGGTATCACCGCTGAACAGATGGCGGTCGGTGACGAAGGCGATGTGGCTGCGGGTATGGCCCGGCACGTCCAGCACATCGAAATGGGTGCCAAGCAGGTTCAAGCGCTCGCCCTGGCCCACGCGGCGGGCGTCTGCGGGGATGCGTTCGTCGGCCGGGCCGTACAGCGCAAGGTCCGGCCAACGCTGCTGCAGCGCTGCCACGCCGCCGATATGGTCGGCATGGTGGTGGGTCAACAGGACCGCGCTGGGACGGAAGCCGTCGCGCTCCGCGGCGGCGAACACCGGCTCGGCCTGGCCCGGATCGACGATGACCGCGCGGCCATCGGTGGCGACCAGCGCCCAGATGTAGTTGTCGTCGAATGCGGGCAGGGCGGTCAGTCGCATAGAATTGGGACCATGCCTGTCACGCCATTCTCCCGTCAAGCTGGCGTCTCATCCTGGTTTGAAACAGGTGCAGGGCGCAGCCTGCTCCAGCTGGAGCGCCGATTGGCGCTTGCAGCGCTGCAGACGCGCCCGTCGCAGCCCTGGCTGTGGCTGACGCCGACTACCGAGTTGCCGCCGCGCGAGGTCCTGCAGGGGCGCGGGCTGCGGCTGTCTCGCAGCGCTGGCCGCTTTGTCGGCGACGCATGTTGCGCCATGCCGTTTCCGTTGCCGACCGAAAGCCTGCAGGCCATCGTGGTGCAGCATGCAGTGGTGGGCGGCGCGGCGGACTTCCTGGCCGAATGCGAGCGGTTGCTGATGCCGGGCGGGCGGCTATGGCTGTTTGCGCTCAATCCGCTGAGCCCGTACCGCTTTCGCTGGGCGCGGCGTGGTCCGGTGGCGCTGCGGCCGGATCGCTGGCGGTTGCTGGCGCAGCGTGCGGGCTTGCAATGCGTGCAGACCGAGCGCTATCTGGGACCGATCTGGCGCACCGGGCGTGGCGCGGCCGACATCGATGGCGCACCCTGGCGCGCGGTGTATCTGCTCGAGGTGGAAAAGCGTGCCGCAGCGTCGATCGGGCCGACCCCGATCGCGATGCCCTCACGCTGGCCGCAGCCCGTGGCCACGATCTGACTACCGACCACTTTCCAACCACCAGAACCTGATGAAATCCATTGAAGTGCATACCGACGGCTCCTGCCTCGGCAATCCCGGGCCGGGCGGTTGGGCGGCCTTGTTGCGTTACAACGGCCGCGAGAAGGAACTGTCCGGCGGCGAAGCCACCTCCACCAACAACCGCATGGAATTGATGGCGGCGATCATGGCGCTGGAAACGCTCACCGAGCCGTGCCAGATCGTGCTGCATACCGACTCGCAATACGTGCGCCAGGGCATTACCGAGTGGATGTCCGGCTGGGTGCGCCGCGGCTGGAAGACGGCCGGCGGCGACCCGGTCAAGAACCGTGAACTGTGGGAGCGGCTGCATGCGGCCACGCAACGTCACCGCATCGATTGGCGCTGGGTGAAAGGCCACAATGGCGACCCGGACAACGAGCGCGTCGACGTGCTCGCCCGCAATCAGGCCATCGCCCAGCGCGGTGGCAGCGCAACCGCGTAAGCAAGAGGATTCATGCGTCAGATCATTCTCGATACCGAAACCACCGGCCTGGAGTGGCGCAAGGGCAACCGCGTCGTCGAAATTGGTGCGGTGGAGCTGCTGGAGCGGCGCCCGAGCGGCAACAACTTCCATCGCTACCTGAAGCCCGATTGCGACTTCGAACCCGGTGCGCAGGAAGTGACCGGGTTGACCCTGGAGTTCCTGGCCGACAAGCCGCTGTTTGCCGATGTGGTCGAGGAGTTCCTGGCCTACATCGACGGCGCGGAGCTGATCATCCACAACGCCGCGTTCGATCTGGGATTCCTGGACAACGAGCTGTCGCTGCTGGGCGACAACTACGGCCGTATCGTCGATCGCACCACCGTGGTGGATACCTTGATGATGGCGCGCGAGCGCTATCCGGGGCAGCGCAACTCGCTGGATGCCTTGTGCAAGCGCCTGGGCGTGGACAACTCGCATCGCCAGTTGCATGGCGCCTTGCTCGATGCGCAGATCCTGGCCGATGTGTATATCGCACTGACCTCGGGCCAGGAAGAAATCGGCTTTGCCAGTGCCGATACCGGCCAGCGCAGCGAGCACGGCGAGGGCATGATCACCTTCGATCCGGCGCTGCTGTTGCCGCGCGCACGGGTGGTGGTGACCGCCTCCGAGTCGCAGGCGCACGAGGCGCGCCTGGCGTATCTGCGCAAGAAGGCTGGGCGCGCGTTGTGGGATGCGCCGGTCGAAGAGGTGACTGCTGCCGGGTAGTGCGGCTTTCGGCAACTGGTGTCCTGCTGTCGCGCGGCGGGCGATGTGGTGGGAGTGCAGTGCGCAGTTGGTGCCCGGCGAGGCCGCGAAGTACGCGCCCGGAATGGCTACCGCGCGGGTTCGATGTCCGTGCCTGGCTCTACCAACAAAGCTGATGTCTCTCTGGTCTAGTGCGGAGCGGGATGATGTTGCTCTTCGCTGCAGGCCGGTGATCTGCGGCTTTGCCGAGGGGCCCTTGCCCGCCCACCATCGCGGGACACGCCGTGAATCCATCCATGGAGGCTCTTACGCGGCATCCATGCCGCGTAAGGTCCCGCGACGGTGGGCGGGCAAGGACCGGTTGAGATGGTCGGTGTGCAGGGTATTCGACCAGGCAGCCCAATCATGCTCTGGTGCAGTGCTCTCGGCGGTTCCGGGACACTTGGCGGCATGGATGCCGCCAGGGAGTTTTTAGGCTTAGATTCACGGCGTGGCCCGCAGGCGGTGAGGACGTTGCGCCCTCGACCGACCAGGCATTTGTCTGCATCGCACAAGGTGCGGCCGACGAAACTCCCGTGCTCACCGCCTGCCAGCGCTCGCTAAGCTTCGTTGGCCGTTTTCAGTAGCTGCGCACCAATATCGCGGTGATGTTGTCCGAGCCGCCGCCATCGAGCGCGGCGGCGACCAGGCACTCGACACACTCCTGGGCGCTGCAATCGGCCTGCGACAGGGTTGCGGCGATCGCGGCGTCGTCGACTTCTTCGGTGAGGCCGTCGCTGCACAGCAGCAACTGCATGCCGGATTTGAGTTCGCCCTGCATGGTGGCGACATTGAGGTGGACCGGATCGGTGACGCCCAGCGCCTGGGTCACCACGTTGCGATGCGGATGTGCACGCGCCTGCTCGCTGGTCAGGGTGCCCTGGGCGATGAGTTCCTGCACATAGCTATGGTCCTGGCTCAGTTGCGCCAGCCGCCCGTCGCGCCACAGGTACGCACGGCTGTCGCCGACCCAGGCCACTTCGAAGCGCTGGCCGAGTACGCGCGCAGCGACGACCGTGGTGCCCATCGGCAAGGTGTCGTTGCAGCGGCGCGAGGTCTTGATGATCTCTTCGTCGGCGATGCGTACCGCCTGCGCCAGCGGGGTGCCGGCGCGCACCTCGCGCACGATGGTTTCGCGCGCCAGCGCGCTGGCCACTTCGCCGCAGGCGTGCCCGCCCATGCCGTCGGCCACCAGCCACAGCCCCAATTCGCTGTCGCCGTAGTACGTGTCCTCATTGAGGTCACGGCGCAGGCCGACATGGGTAAGGTGTCCGAATTCGAGCATGGGGGCGGGTCGCCAAAGAGAGGAGGTGCGTGACCATCATCGCGGGGCGGCCGGCCAGCAGCAACACGCCGATCGCCGATGCCGCAGGGCGGGTTCACGCCCGGAGCCGCGATCGTGCCGGCGATGCCGGCCCGGGCCGCTTGTGGCCGGGCGCCCGTGCCCGTATGATGCACGGCCCCGGGACACTGGGGACCATCTGGAGAGGTGGCAGAGCGGTTGAATGTACCTGACTCGAAATCAGGCAGGCGTTTATAGCGCCTCGGGGGTTCGAATCCCCCCCTCTCCGCCAGATTGAGGCGAGCAGTTGTGCCAGTGCCGCGTGCGTTTCGCCGGCGTCATTGGGGGGTGAGAAGCCCCGGGTTCGACAGACAGCATCGCTGTCTGCACGGCGAAGCCGCCCGCAGGGCGAAGGCACGCAGTGCCGAGTGAATCCCCCCCTCTCCGCCAGATTCGCATCAGCCCCCGCAAGGGGGCTTTTGTTTATGTGTCGCCGCCGCGCGCTGCTGCGCTGGCTACAATCGCCCGATATCCGTTGGAGGCCTGTCATGTCCGAGATCCTGGTACCCGTGTCCTTTGGCGAGCTGCTCGACAAGATCGCGATCCTGCAGATCAAGTCCGAGCGCATGCGCGACCCCGCCAAGCTGGCCAATGTGCGCAGCGAGCTGTCCGCGCTGGAGACCAGCTGGATGGCGCATCCGGCCGCCGGCCACGACATCGTGCGTCTGCGCGCCGCGCTCAAGGCCGTCAACGAGCGGCTATGGGTGATCGAGGACGACATCCGGCTCAAGGAGCAGGCGCAGAGCTTCGACGACGGATTCGTACAGCTGGCGCGCAGCGTCTATATCGAAAACGACGAGCGCGCGCGCATCAAGAAAGAGATCAACCTGGCGCTGGGTTCGTCGTACGTGGAAGAGAAGTCGTACCAGGACTATCGCGCCACCGGTGCCTGATGGCCGCTGATCGCAGGCCTGCGTGACCGGAGGCATGACGGCGGCCGGTCCGTGAGCCGCGCACCCTGGCGTGCCGCCAGGGTGTACGTCATCGGGTACCGCAGTGGTTGGCTGCCGCGCGCGTGCCGGGTCGGGACTTCGCCGTTGTTCCCGGCAAACGGGCCATGGCGTGGACCGTCCGGCAGCGACTGACTAGCCGTTACAGCGACGGTCCGCCGCCGGTCTTCTAGCGCGGATGATCACCACGATAACGCTCGAATGCGGCGATCGCATCGTCCACGGTGATCAGGGCCATCACCTCGTCGAACTCGATCTTGGTGCCCCATTTCAGCTGGTCGGCCGGCTTGCCCAGGAACTTGCGGGCGGCCGCGTCGTACCGGTCCACGCAATAGCGCACGTCCGAATACGGGCCGCTGCGCAGTGGATTGCTGGCCGCATGCAGGCCCAGCACCTTGGTGCCCATCGCGTTTGCGATGTGCATCGGCCCGGAATCGGGGGTGACCACCAGATCGGCGCGGGCGAGCAGGGCGGGGAGTTGCTTGAGCGTGTCCTTGCCGACCAGGTCCAGCACCGGCGCGCGCGTGGCCGCGACGATGGCATCGGCGGTGCTGCGTTCCAGCTCACTGCGGCCACCGCACAGCACGACCCGCCAGCCCTGGGCTGCGGCATGGTCGGCCAGCGCGGCATGCCGGTCGGGATACCAGTTGCGGCGTGCGTGGCTGGAGCACGGCGAAATCATCAGCACCGGGCGGCCGTCGTCGTCCCATTGTGCGCGTGCCCAGTGATGGGCCTCGTCGGGAACCGGCAGATCCCAGCGCACCTGGCGCTGGGTCAGGCCGAGCGGCTGGGCGAAGCTGCCGATGGCGTCAAGCACGTGGATGCCGGGGCGGTCGGCGATGCGTTCGTTGACGAACAGGCCGTGCAGGTCCTTGGAACGGCTGCGGTCATAGCCGATCCGCCGCCGCGCCGGCACGAAGGCCGACAGCACGTTGGCGCGCAAGGCCACCTGCATCTGCAGCAGCGCATCGAAGCGGCCCAATGGCGCCAGCGACTGGCGTAGCGCGCGCATGCCGGCCACGCCGGTGCGCTTGTCGTAGGCGTGGAACTGCACGCCGGGCAGGCCGTCGAGCAATTTCAACCCGGCCTTGTCGATGATCCAATGCAGCTGGCTTGCCGGAAATCCCGCCTGCAAGGTGCGCACCAGCGGCACCACATGGGTGACGTCACCCAGGGCGGACAGGCGCAGCAGGCATAACGAAGCGGGCGTAGAAGCCATGGTGTTGTTAGACTCGATGGATGGTTGCTTTCGACGCCACTGAAGCGCTGACGCCGTACCGCGAAGGCCGCGGCTATGGCGCCATTCTGTTCGACCGCGAACGGCTGCGGCAAGCCGATGCCGGGCTGTTTTCGCCGCAACGCTGGGGTGACAGGGCACGGCCGGTCGACGAAGGCGGGCGGGGTGGGGCCTGGTTCGTGGATGCGCCGTTCGGTCGTAGCGTGTTGCGGCAGTACCTGCGCGGCGGCATGGCCGCGCGCGTGAGTCGCGATCACTATCTGTGGAAGGGAGCGGGACGCACGCGCAGCTTTGCCGAGTTCCGGCTGATGCGCGAACTGGTCCAGCGCAAGTTGCCGGTGCCGCGTCCGTTGGCGGCCTGCTACCTGCGCGAAGGGCTGAGCTATCGCGCTGCCTTGTTGATGGAACGCCTGGAGAACGTGCGTTCGCTTGCCGATCACGCGCAGGTGGCCGGGCGCGGTGCGCCGTGGGAAGAGACCGGGCGGCTGATTGCGCGCTTTCATCGCGCCGGCCTGGATCATGCCGACCTCAACGCGCACAACATCCTGTTCGATGCCGGCGGGCATGGCTGGCTGATCGATTTCGACCGTGGCGTGTTGCGGATTCCGGCCACGCGCTGGCGCGAACGCAATCTCAAGCGCCTGCACCGCTCGCTGCTGAAGTTGCGCGGCAGCCGCAGCCGCGAAGAGGTCGACAAGGATTACGAGCGCCTGCATCGCGCTTACGAATTGGCCTGGGGCCGGGGCTACTGATGAACTGGGCGTTGCGTGTGCAGGGGGTCGGCAATGCGTCGGCGGTCGCGCTTGGTTCGCCGATGGCCACCATCGAGCGCGCCGGCGCGCCGTGGCTGACCATCGACTGCGGCAGCGAAGGGCTCACCGCTTATCAGGCCCATTACGGTCAGCTGCCGCAGGCGGTGTTCATCACCCACGTGCATCTGGACCACGTGGGCGGGCTGGAACGGCTGTTCGTGGACAGCTATTTCTCCGAACGCCGCGGGCGCACACGCCTGTACGTGCCGGCGCTGGTGGTGCCGTTGCTGCAGCGGCGGATCGCCGACTACCCGAACGTGCTGGCCGAGGGCGGTGCGAACTTCTGGGACGCGTTCCAGCTGGTACCGGTCGGCGAGGCGTTCTGGCACGACGGGGTGCGGCTGGAGGTGTTCCCGGCGCGCCACCATTGGCCGGAGACCGCCTACGGGCTGCGGCTGAAAGGGGCCCTGGTCTGGAGCGGCGACACCCGGCCGATCCCGGAGATCCTGGCCCGCTACGCCGATGACAGCGAGCTCATCGCGCATGACTGCGGCGTTCACGGCAACCCGTCGCATACTGGGGTGGACGATTTGGAGCGGGAATACCCGCAGGACCTGTTGAGCCGCATGCTGCTGTACCACTACGCCAGCGACGCCGACGGCGACGTGCTGCGCGCACGCGGCCATCGCGTGGCCGTGCCCGGCCAACATCTGCCGCTGGCGGAGCCGACTGCCGCCATGGTGCCCTGATGGCGGCCTTGCTGTTGCCGAACCTGACCGCCGCGCCGATGCAGGACCGCTACGGCAGGCCGCTGCGCGATCTGCGCCTGTCGGTCATCGAGGCCTGCAACTTCCGTTGCGGCTACTGCATGCCGGCCGACCGCGTGCCCGACGATTACGGCTTCGATGCGCAGCAGCGCCTGAGTTTCGACCAGCTGGAAACGCTGGTGCGTGCCTTCGTCGCGGTCGGGGTCACCAAGGTGCGCCTGACCGGCGGCGAGCCGCTGTTGCGTCGCGATCTGCCCAGCCTGATTGCGCGCCTGACCACCATCGAGGGCATCGAGGATCTGGCGCTCACCACCAATGGCACCTTGCTCGCGCGGCAGGCGGTGGCGCTGCGCCAGGCCGGGCTGCGCCGCATCACCGTGAGCATGGACGCCCTGGAGCCGGAGCTGTTCAGGCGCATGAGTGGCAACCGCGGCGAGATTGCGCAGGTGCTGGCCGGCATCGCCGCCGCCGAGCAGGCCGGCTTCCAGCGCCTGAAGATCAACTGCGTGGTGCAGCGCGGCGTCAACGAAGATCAGGTGCTGCCCCTGGTGGAGCACTTCCGTGGCAGCGGCCATGTGCTGCGCTTCATCGAGTTCATGGATGTGGGCAGCTGCAATGGCTGGACGGCCGATGCGGTGGTGACCTCCGCGCAACTGCACGCGCGCATCCACGCGCGCTGGCCACTGGTGCCGCTGGATGCCAATTACACCGGCGAAGTGGCGCAGCGGCATGCATTTGCCGATGGCGCGGGCGAGGTGGGTTTTGTCAGTTCGGTCAGCGTGCCGTTCTGCGGCGATTGCCAGCGTGCACGCGTGTCGGCCGATGGGCAGTTGTATACCTGCCTGTTCGCCAGCCAGGGACATGACCTCAAGCCGGCCCTGGCCGAGGGCGAGCATGGACTGTCCGAGCATCTGCGCGCGCGCTGGAGCGTGCGTGGCGATCGCTACAGCGAAGTGCGTGCATCGACGCCACGGCGCGGCAAGCCGGTCGAAATGTTTTTGATCGGCGGGTAGGGAATGCGGTTCCATCGAGGCGCCGCGTTCACCGAGAATGCCGCATCCTGAGCGCCTGTCATCGTGTCGTTTCCCATGCCCGCAAACTCCCGTTCCGCACGCCTGACCCACCTGGACGCTTCCGGACTGCCCACGATGGTGGATGTCTCGGACAAGGCGGTCACCGCGCGCAGCGCCACCGCCCAGAGCCGGGTGCGTTTTCCGGCCGCTGTCGCCGCGCAGCTGCGCGCCAATGGCTTGCGCAGCGCCAAGGGCGGCATCGTGGAAACGGCGGTGATCGCCGGCACCATGGCGGTCAAGCGCACCCACGAGTTGATTCCGTTCTGCCATCCATTGCCGATCGACGCGTGCCGCTTCGAGATCGAGTGGGAGGGCGAGCAGGTGCTGGACATCCGCTGCACGGTGCGTTGCGTGCATCGCACCGGCGTGGAAATGGAAGCGCTCACCGGTGCCAGCGTGGCGGCCTTGACGGTCTATGACATGTGCAAGGCGTTGTCGCACAGCATGAGCATCGGCCCGACCAAGTTGGTGTCCAAGCGCGGCGGCAAGCGCGATATCGGAGCAAGACAATGAGCGCCACGGTGACGGTGCTGTATTTCGCCAGCCTGCGTGAGGCGGCGGGCATTGCCAGCGAGCAGGTGCAATCAGCGGCGCAGGACCTGCGCGCGCTGTATGCCGAACTCGAGACGCGTCACGGCCTGCGCTGGACGCCGGCGCAGCTGCGCGTGGCGGTGGATGGCGCATTCGCGCGCTGGGAGGATGGCGTGCGCGATGGCAGTGAAATCGTGTTTATTCCGCCGGTGTCGGGAGGTTGAGCATGAGCCAGCAGACAACCGCCCTCTTCGCGCTGTCCGATGTGCCATTGCCGGTCGACAGCTTGCGTGCCGCGCTGGAGCACCCGCACGCCGGCGCGTTCGCCAGTTTCGAAGGCTGGGTACGCAATCACAATGAAGGCCGCAGCGTGGCCGGGCTGCGCTACGAAGCCTATGCCGCACTTGCCCAGGCCGAAGGCCAGCGCGTGCTCGACGAGGGGATGCGCCGGTTTGCCATCGTCAACGCCTACTGCGTGCATCGCGTGGGCGAGCTGCGCATCGGCGACATGGCGGTGTGGGTCGGGGTCAGCGCGGCGCATCGCGGCGCCGCATTCGATGCCTGCCGCTTCATCATCGACGAGGTCAAGGCACGCGTGCCGATCTGGAAGCACGAGCATTATCTTGAAGGCGACGCGGGCTGGCTGCATCCGGAATCGCAGGCACAGTAGACGCTCGCAGCTCAAACGCTGCGGGGAACCCAGGGAGTTGGGGTGGTGTCCCCGCCGGTTGACCTCGGCGCCCGCATCAATCGATACCGTTGCTGCCTTCCGGCCCTGGCGGGATTTTCGATCTAGCGTCGCGAGGGACCGACGGGGCCACCATAAGACGTGGGCCACTGGCGCGGCCCTGGATCCATGCAAGCGCGTTGCAGGATCATGAAACTGGCGGAGAGAGGGGGATTCGAACCCCCGAAGCGCGGTTTAGACGCTTACACACTTTCCAGGCGTGCTCCTTCAACCACTCGGACACCTCTCCGTACCTGCCGTGCGACCGGGTCGACGGCAGGAGCGGGATTCTAGCCGCCGCGGGCGCCATTAACAAGGTAAGTGATCCGCCGGGCCGGCACGACGCTGCCAGCGCGGCTGTCTGGCCGGTCACCGACCCTGCTGCGGGGGTCCGCCGGTCCGGGAGGCGGCGGGCACGACGGCCGCTGAACGACCCACTTGACGCGCCGTGGCACAATATCGGTTCAGAGGAAGCTGGTTGCCCGATGTCTTATCTCGTTCTCGCCCGCAAGTGGCGCCCGAAGCGTTTTGCCGAACTCGTAGGCCAGGAACACGTGGTCCGCGCGCTCAGTAACGCGCTCGACAGTGGGCGGGTGCACCACGCGTTCTTGTTCACCGGCACCCGCGGCGTGGGCAAGACCACGATTGCGCGCATTTTCGCCAAATCGCTGAACTGCGAGACCGGCACCAGTGCCGATCCGTGCGGCCAGTGCCCGGCCTGCCTGGATATCGACGCCGGCCGCTATATCGACCTGCTGGAAATCGACGCCGCGTCCAACACCGGCGTGGACGATGTGCGCGAGGTGATCGAGAACGCGCAGTACATGCCCTCGCGCGGCAAGTTCAAGGTCTATCTGATCGACGAAGTGCACATGCTCTCCAAGGCGGCGTTCAATGCGCTGCTGAAGACGCTGGAAGAGCCGCCGGAGCACGTGAAGTTCCTGCTGGCCACCACCGATCCGCAGAAGCTGCCGGTGACCGTGCTGTCGCGCTGCCTGCAGTTCAACCTCAAGCGGCTGGACGAGGACCAGATCCAGGGCCAGATGACCCGGATCCTGGCCGCCGAGCAGATCGAGTCGGATCCGTCGGCGATCGTGCAGCTGTCCAAGGCCGCCGACGGCTCGCTGCGCGATGGCCTGTCGCTGCTCGACCAGGCCATTGCCTATGCCGGCGGCGCACTGCGCGAGGAGGTGGTGCGCACCATGCTCGGCACGGTCGATCGCACCCAGGTCGGGGCGATGCTGCAGTCGCTGGCCGATGGCGATGGCGCGCGCCTGATGCAGGTGGTTGCGGCGCTGGCCGAATTCTCGCCCGACTGGAGCGGCGTGCTGGAGGCGCTGGCCGAGGCCTTGCACCGCATCCAGGTGCAGCAGTTGGTGCCGTCGGTGGCCTTTGTCGGCGATGGCATCGACCCGACCGCCTATGCCGCGCAGCTGCGTCCGGAAGTGGTGCAGCTGTGGTACCAGATGGCGCTCAACGGCCGCCGCGATCTGTATCTGGCGCCGAGTCCGCGCGCCGGGTTCGAGATGGCGGTGCTGCGCATGCTGGCCTTCCGCCCTGCGGCGGCGGTGCCGGCTGGCGGCAGTGACGATGGACGTGGTGCCAATGCCGGCGGTCACGCGCGTTCTGCGGCAACTGGCGTGCAGGCCGCCGCACCGGTGGCAGCCGCGCCCGCGCCTGCAGCCGTGGGACAGCCGGCAGGGTTGAAGGAAGCCGTACCTGCTGCCGTGGCTGCGGTCGTCGCACCGGCACCGGCCACTGCTGCGCCAGCCCCCGTCGTGGTATTGCCCGCTGTGGAAGCGGCGACCGACAGCCGTCCGTCCACAGCTCCCGCGCGCAGCGACGACACGCCGCCTTGGGCGATGGACGATGCCCCGGTGCGCGCCAACGCTGCCCCCGTCGCTGCGACGACGCCTGTGCTGGCGCCGGAAGCGGCAATGGCGCCACCCGTGGCAGCCGATACGGCATTGCCCGCTGCGGTTGCGCCCGACGCTGCCGTGGCAGTTCCTGCCGCCGCCGTGGCCCCTGCATCTGCAGCGCCGGTGCTGCAGATGCCACCGGCGGCTGCGCCTTCCGTGCCGGCGCCGGCAACCGAGCCGTCGGTCCTGCTCTGCGACGGCCGCATCGCCGACGCCGAGCAGTGGCTGGAGCTGGTTACCCGCAGTGGCCTGAACGGTCCCTCGCGACAGCTCGCTGCCAATGCCGCCTTCCTCGGCCATCGCGACGGCGTACTGCGTCTGGCGCTGGCGCCGGGCTTCGAATACCTCAATTCCGAGCGTTCCATCGCCAACCTTGCGCAGGCACTCGCGCCCGAGTTGGGAAACACGCCGCGCATCGTCATCGAAACCGGCAACGCCGATGTCGAGACCCTGCACGAGCGGGCCAATCGCCAGAAAGGCGAGCGCCAGAGCGCGGCCGAAACAGCATTCATGAACGACCCGAATGTGCAGCAGCTGATCCAGCAGCAAGGCGCGCGGGTCGTCCCCGATTCCATCCGCCCTTACGACGAGTAACGACACATGCGTGGGAACATTGCCCAATTGATGCAGCAGGCGCAGAAGATGCAGGAAAACCTGCAGCGCGCCCAGGAAGAACTGGCCAAGCTGGAAGTCACCGGCACCGCCGGCGGCGGCATGGTCAGCGTGACGCTGACCGGCGCCAAGGAGTGCCGCAAGGTCCGCATCGACCCGAGCATCCTCTCCGACCAGGAAATGGCCGAGGACCTGATCGCCGCCGCCTTCAACGACGCCTCCAACAAGATCGATGCCGAGTCCAAGGACCGCATGGGCTCGGCCACCGCCGGCATGCAGCTGCCGCCGGGCATGAAGTTGCCGTTCTGAGAGGCGGGGAATCGGGAGTGGGGAATCGGGAATCGTAAGAGCGAGATTATCTTTCGCTTTTGCCATTCCCCAATCCCGATTCCCGATTCCCAACCCAATGTCCTCTCTTCTCGAACAACTGATCGAGGCCTTCCGGGTGTTGCCGGGTGTGGGCCAGAAATCGGCGCAGCGCATGGCCTACCACGTGCTCGAACGCGAGCGCGAGGGTGGGCGTCGGCTGGCTGCCGCGTTGGCCAATGCGGTGGAGAAGGTCGGCCATTGTGTGCAATGCCGCGACTTCACCGAGTCGGAGATCTGCGCGATCTGTGCCAGCAGCAGTCGCGACCGGCAGCAGCTGTGCGTGGTGGAATCGCCGGCCGATCGCCTGGCGATCGAACACGCCACCGGCTACCGCGGGCTGTACTTCATCCTGCAGGGCCGGCTGTCGCCGCTGGATGGCATCGGCCCGCGCGAGCTGGGGCTGGACCGGCTCGGCGAGCGTCTGGCTACCGGTGAAGTCACCGAAATGATCATCGCCACCAATGCCACCGTGGAAGGCGAGGCGACCGCGCATTACCTGGCGCAGCTGGCTCGCCAGCATGCGGTGCGCCCGAGCCGGCTCGCGCAGGGCATGCCGCTGGGGGGCGAGCTGGAGTACGTGGATCGCGGCACCTTGTCGCATGCCTTTGGCACCCGCAGTGAGGTGCTTTGAGCGCCGGGAATCGGGAGTGGGGAATCGGGAATTGGAAAAGCGAAAACAGTAGCGCACGCGGTAAGCTCTTGCGATTCCCCATTCCCCATTCCCCATTCCCACCATGTCCGACACCATCTTCGGCAAGATCATTCGTCGCGAAATCCCGGCCAGCATCGTCTATGAAGATGAGGAGGTGCTGGGCTTTCAGGACATCGCACCGCAGGCGCCGGTGCATGTGCTGTTCATTCCCAAACAGCACGCCATTCCCACGCTGGACGATGTGCCGCCCGAGCAGGCGGTGCTGGTGGGCAAGCTCGCACTTGCCGCAGCGTCATACGCCCGCGCGCAGGGACTGGCGCAGGACGGCTATCGCATCGTGATGAACTGTCGCGAGCATGCCGGCCAGACCGTGTTCCATATCCATCTGCATCTGCTGGCCGGTGCGCCGCTGGGACGTTTCGGCACGCCCTGACCTCACTGCGCGAGCGAGCGCATGCGCCTGTTCGAGCAGCCGAGACGCACACGCAAAAACGCCGCTCCCTGGGAGCGGCGTTTTTGCGTGTCACTGACTCAGCAGCCGGTTACCACCAGCCGCGGCCCCAGCCCCAGCCACCGCCCCAGCGCGGACCCCACGGGTCGCCCCACGGGCCGTACGGGTAGGCCGGCACCACGTCCACTTCGCGCACGACCGGCCACAGATAGACCACGTCGGCATTGACCTTGGGCAGCTTGTAGTCGTACTCGCCGATCTTGGTGGTTTCATACCCTTCGATCTTGCCAATGAAGGTCACCTCGCGGCCCGGCTCGAACACGGCCGGATCGTAGAAGCCCGAGCGGCACGCCAGGAAGCGGCCATCGCTGGCGTCCACCGCATTGCGGTCCGGGCGGCCGCTGGCATTGAGTGGCCGCGAGATCAGCTCGAAGCAGGTCTGGCCCTGGCCGGGTTTGGTCTGGATGATCTTGCCGCCCCAGCGCACCGACGTGCCGACCTGGGCGCTGGCGGTGGAATCGCTCGGACTGACCGTAGGGAACTGCCCCTGCAGCGGCTTGGGCGCGGTGGCACAGGCGGCGAGCCCGAGCACGGCGACAATGGGAAGGAGAAAGCGGGTACTCATGAGGAAGCTCCGGTTCGCGGGCGATGCTGCTGCAGATCTTTGAGGAGTGAGGCGCTGTCCGAATCAGCGCCAGCGTAGCGCGCGGCAGCGAAACGTTGGCTGAGCGCCAACAATGCCGGATTCGGGTGTGAACGGGCGACACGCTGCGCCCAGGCGATGGCCGGTTCGTGCGGTTCGCGGGCCAGGCCGAGCTTGCCGTAGCGGCGGCCCAGGCGATGCCAGGCGCGCAGTAGCGGGTCGCGCTCACGCTCGCCGCGCGCCAGCAGCCAGCCCATCCATGCAAGTGCGCTGACCGCGAAGATGCCGAAGATGGCGGCCAGTTGCGAGGTGTCCAGGCGATCGATGCCGAACGGCTGCAACAGCCGTTGCTGGCGGTCCGCATCGAAGGACAGCACCAGGTCGTTCCAGCCCCGGCGCAGCAGGTCGCTGACCTGACCGAGGCTGGCCCACATCCCGAGCTGGGCAAAATTGTTGCCCGCGCCGACCTGTACGCGGTCTTCCAGCGTGTCGTAGATGCGTTCCGGCGCCACCGCGGCGGTGGGGTCCACCCGCACCCAGCCGCGCCCGGCCAGCCAGACTTCGGTCCAGGCATGCGCATCCATGCGCCGCACCACCCAGTAATTGCCAAAGCCGTTGTAGGTGCCGCCGGCGTAGCCGGTGACCACGCGCGCCGGAATGCCGGCCGCGCGCATCAGCACCACGAACGAAGAACTGAAGTGCTCGCAGAAACCGGCTTTCTGCTGGAACAGGAATTCATCCACGCTGTTGCGGCCGAGCAGCGGCGTGTCCAGGGTGTAGGCAAACTCGCGGGTGATCCACTGCAGCGCCCGCTGCACCACGGCATCGTCGTTGCCGCCGGCCTCGCTGCGCCATTGCCGTGCCAGCATGAGCGTGCGTGGATTGAAACCCGGCGGCAGCGCGAGGGCGCGCTTGCGCAGCGGGTCGGGCAGGTCGGTGTCGAAGCGGGCCGGTGGTGCCGACTGCAGCTCCCAGCGGGTCAACGCACTCAAGGGCCGCCGTGCGAACAGTTCGTAGTCGGGCGACAGATCGGCATTGGCCACCGCCTGCGTGGGCAGGTCCAGCGATACCAGTTGGCGACGATCGGTGGGCTCGTAGTCCAGGCGATAGCGATAAGTCTGCGGCCCGGCAGTGACCGATGCCGGTTGGCTGCGGCCGGTCCAGCGCGCGCGCTGCCAGGTGCGCCCGTCGAAGTCCCACATCACCGGCCCGCGCCAGTAGCGTTGTTGCGGCGGTGGCGCCGTGCCGGTGAACTGCACGCGCAGCGCCGGGCTGTCGTCGGCCATCAGGTCGATCCATTCGCCCGGCGACATGTCGTCCGACAGGCCGGGCCGCGACAGCGCGCGCTCGGGCACGCCCCACAGCGGGGAACTCAGGCGCGGCAGCAGCCAGAACGTGGCCAGGGTCAACGGCACGCCGATGGCGACCAGCTTGCCGATGCTGCGCAATTGCATCCGAAGCGCAGGCGTGCCGGTGCGGTGCTCCTCGTCGGCCAGCCGCTGCATGCTCAGCAGTGCGCTCACCACCGCCAGCAGTGCCAAGCCCATCGTCGCCGGCCCCTGGTCGAGCAGAAACGCCGCGAACGGGGCGAACAACGCAAAGCCGAGCAGGCTGCGCGCATCGCGCAGGGTGCGCAGCTCGGAGGCCTTGATCGCCAGCATCGACGCCAGTACTGCGCAACCGGTGTCGCGGCCGAAGCGCATGCCGATCTGCCAGTACACCGCGCCCAGCATCGCCACCACCAGCAACACCCGCACCGGTGCCATCAGGGTGGCGCGCCAGCTCAGCACGCCGACCAGCACGGCGGCCACGGCAATGGTGCCGGCGAGCAGGCCAGGCAGCTGCAGCAGCAACGGCGCCAGTGCCAGCCAGCTGGTGACCAGCACCCAGCCGCGGCTGGCCTGGGTGATCGGGACGGATGGCTCAGTCATGGGGAAGCAGGGCCAGGGCGCGCAGACACAGGTGATGGTGGGAGCTGCCTTGTGCGGGCCCCAGCGGCGGCTGGCCCGGCAGCAGCAGGCGGTAGCGCCGTCCGTCGCGTTCGGCCAGGTTGACCCAGCGCGCCAGCCGCGCGATGCGGCGCTCGTACGGCAGCGCGTTGAGCGTGCGCCAGTCCAGCGTGACTTCGATGCCCAGGGGTTGCTCGTACTCGCGCACCAGCAGGCTGTCGCGGCGCGCCGAGTGCTTCCAGGAAATCGTGCGTGGCGCATCGCCGGCGCGATACGGGCGCAGCTGGTGCAACTCCTCGCCTTGCGGGTGCAGGCGGGTCTGGTTGGGCGAACCGGCGCCCTCGGGCAATGCCGGCCCCTGTTCTTCGGGCCTGGGATAGGCCAGCAGTGGCGTTTCCGGCCAGACCCATGACCAGGCGCGCACCAGCCCCAGTGGCTGGGTGCTGGACAGGCGGATGCGTTCGATGTCCTGCCAGCCGCGCCGTTCGGTGGGCACCAGCAGGTCGACCTCGGCCATGTCGTGCGCGTGCAACGCACAGAAGCCGCTGCTGTCCCGATGATCCAGGCGCAGCCCACGCCGTGCGCGGGTGTCGCGACGTGCCAGCGACACCCGCATGCGCAACGGCTCGCCGGCGACCACCGGTTCGGCCGAGACCGCCTCGATGCGCAGCGCCGACAGCTGCAGGTGCGCCATGATGCTGCTGGCAATCCCGGCGGTGGCCAGCAACAGGGCCAGCAGCAGGGCCGGGTTGTTGTTGTAGTTCAACGCGCCCAGCAGCATTGCCAGCAGCAAGGCGGTGACGAACAGCCCGAAGCGCGTCGGCAGCACGTAGATGCGCCGCCGGTCCAGCACGATCGGCAAGGCCTCCGCGCCCCGCGGGCGCGCCAGCAGGCTGAGTCGGCGGCCGATGCCGCGCACGTGCGCACGCACCGGGATCAGTCCACCGGCACGCTGTGCAGCAGCGCCTTGGCCAGCGCTGGCCCGGACGATGATTCGGCCTCCGGCACCAGCCGGTGCCCGGCCACGGCCACGAACAGCGCCTGCACGTCTTCCGGCAGCACGTGCTCACGCCCGAGCAGCAGCGCATAGGCCTTGGCCGCACGCAGCAGCGCGATGCCGGCACGCGGCGACAGCCCCACGCGCACCCCGGCGTGCTGGCGGCTGCGCAGCAGCAAGGCCTGCACATAGCCGATCAGCGCATCGCTGGTATGGATCTGGCCCACCACCGTGCGCAGCGCCACCACGTCGGTGTCGCTGAGTTGCGGCGCCGCCTGGGCGATCAATTCGCGCCGGTCCACGCCCGACAGCAGCGCGCGCTCGGCATCGGCGCTGGGGTAGCCCAGGCTGAGCCGCAGCAGGAAGCGATCCAGTTGCGAATCCGGCAGCGGGAAGGTGCCGGACAGATCGACCGGGTTCTGCGTGGCGATCACGAAGAACGGCTCCGGCAACGCATGGGTGACGCCATCGAGCGTGACCTGCTGTTCGGCCATGGCCTCCAGCAGCGAGCTTTGCGTGCGTGGCGGGGCGCGATTGATTTCATCGGCCAGCAGCACGTTGGTGAACACCGGGCCCGGATGGAACTGGAACTGGCGTGAGGCGGCGTCGTAGACCGACACGCCCAGCACGTCTGCCGGCAGCAGGTCGGAGGTGAACTGCACGCGCTGGAAGCCCAGCCCCAGGCTGGAGGCCATCGCGTGGGCGAGGGTGGTCTTGCCCAGGCCGGGCAGATCCTCGATCAGCAGATGGCCGCCGGACAGCAGCGCCACGAACGCCAGACGCACTTCCTGCGCCTTGCCCAACAGCAGCGAATTGACCTGGTCTTGTGCGCGCCGCAGCGATTGGCGCAGCGCATCGGTTAGCATTTCCGTGGAACGCAGCGGTATCGACATCACAATTCCGTAGGTGGAAGAAGAGTGCATAGGGCAATGCAGGGGGACCAACGCGCACATCGCACCTTCGTGATCCTGTGGACACTGGCGACGGCCGTCAAGCTGTTGATTGCCGCGCGGCTGCCGCTGTTCGTCGACGAGGCGTTCTACTGGCAGGAAGGCCAGCATCTGGCCGCTGCGTACTCGGATCTGCCGGGCATGACGGCCTGGCTGGCGCGGCTGGGCGTTGAACTGGGCGGGCATCACCTGCTGGCCCTGCGCCTGCCGTTTCTGGCCATTTCCGCGCTGATTCCTTGGTTGATCGCGCATATCGCCACGCGCTGGTTCGGCTCCACGCTGGGCTGGCAGGCCGGCAGCCTGACCTTGCTGATGCCGCTGTCGGCCACGCTGGGCATCCTGGCGGTGCCGGATGTGCCAATGGCGCTGGCGGCGGTGCTGTGCATGGATGCCGGTGCGCGGCTGCTGCGCGAGGTCGATGCCACCAGTGCGCTCGAGCTCGCCATCGGCCTGGTGATCGGCGCGCTCAGTCACTACCGTTTTGCCGGCGTGATCGGGGTGGGCTGCATCGCGCTGCTGTGCATCCCGCAGGGGCGCGCGGTCATGCGCGACCCGCGCATCTGGATGGCGCTGACGGTGGGCGCGGTGAGCTGGCTGCCGCTGCTGTTCTGGAATACCGAGCACGACGAGGCCGGGCTGCGCTTCCAGCTGGTCGACCGGCATCCGTGGCGTTTCCAGGTCACCGGGCTGTGGTTCTTGCTGATACAGGCGGTGCTGGTGACACCGCCGCTGGCCTGGGCGATGCTCAAGGTCGGTCTGGCCGGCACGCGCGCCGGCGGTGGTTCGCGGGCGCAATGGCGCTATTTCGGCCTGCTGGGCGGGATTTCGACGGTGGCGATCTTCGTGCTCGGTTTCTTCAGCGATGCCGAGCGGATCAGTTTCCACTGGCCGCTGCCGGGCTACCTGGCCTTGCTGGTTGCGGTGCCGGTGATCCTGATGCGTTGGCCGCATACGCTGCGTCGCGCGGCCTGGGTGATCGCGCTGCTCGGCACCCTGGGGGCGTATGGCTACTACCTGGCGGTGTCGGTGCCGTCGCTTCGCGCGCATGCGGCCGGCGAAAAATACTATCCGCGCAACTTCGCCGGGTGGCAGGACCTGGCGCGCGCGGTCAAGACCCGGCTGGCGCAGATGCCGCCGGGTACGCGCGTGCTGGCGGAAAATTTCAAGGTCGGTGCCGAGCTGGGCTTCCAGTTGCACGATGCCAATGTCGAGGTGCTGCGTGCAGAGTTGAACGACAAGCACGGGCGCAGCGCGCAGTTGTTGCAATGGGGGCTGCTCAGCGACGGCACGCGCAACGGGCCGCGGCTGCTGGTGCTCTCGCCCAGCGATCAGCGTTATCGCGACTTGCTGAAGCGCTATCACGCCATCTGCGAGATGGTCGGGCCGCTGCCGCCGCCCACCGTGGTGTCCACCGATCACGGCTACCAGCGCTTCCTGCTGTTCGCGCTGCCGGCGCAGCGCCAGCCTGGGTCGTGCATCGCCCCGGCGATGGCCTGGATCGATACGCCGCTGCCGGACGTGCAGGTGTCCGGGCAGGTGCAGGTGCGTGGCTGGGCATTCAAGGACGGCGTCGGCCTGTCGAATGTGGAGCTGCTGCTGGACGGGCGTCCGGTCGCGCAGGCCGAGTACGGCACGCTGCTGGATGTGCGCCCGTACTGGAAGATCTCCACCGACCCGCAGCACCCCAATGTCGGTTTCAGCGCCACCTTCGACACGCATGCGCTGCCGCCGGGCACGCATTGGCTGGGACTGCGCCTGCACGGCCACGACGGCAGCGTCGAGGACTGGTGGGAACAGCCCATTACCATTTCCACACCTTAGATCACGCAATGACCGATGCCATGACTGTTGTCCCTTCCGTGCCTGTGCCCGGGATCCGAATCGCCGTGCTGGTGCCCTGCCATAACGAGGCGGCCACGGTCGCCTTGGTGGTCGGCGCGTTTGCTGCTGCCTTGCCGGGCGCGGCGATCCATGTGCTGGACAACAATTCCAGCGATGCCACCGCGACAGTCGCGGCGGCGGCGGGCGCGCAGGTCAATCGCGTGGCATTGCAGGGCAAGGGCAATGTGGTGCGGCGTGGATTCGCCGATGTGGAGGCCGACATCTACGTGCTGGTCGATGGTGATGCGACGTACGATGCGGCTGCGGCACCGGTGCTGGTGCGCAAGCTGATCGACGAGCGCCTGGACATGGTGGTCGGGGCGCGGCGCGATCAGCAGCAGGCCGCGTATCGGCCCGGTCATCGCGTTGGCAACGTGTTGCTGACGCGTTGCGCGGGGCTGCTGTTCGGTCGCAGCTTCGACGACATGCTGTCCGGCTATCGCGTGTTCTCCCGGCGCTACGTCAAATCCTTCGCTGCGCATGCGCACGGATTCGAAACCGAAACCGAACTGGCCGTGCACGCATTGCAGCTGCGCATGCCGGTGGCCGAGGTCGAAACCGCCTACGGCGTGCGCCCGGAAGGCTCGCAAAGCAAGTTGAACACCTGGCGCGACGGCTGGCGCATCCTCACCACCATCGCCAAGCTGTTCAAGGCTGAGCGGCCGTTGTTGTTCTTCTCGATGGGCTTTATTGCCTGTGCCCTGGCTTCGGTGGGGTTGGCGATCCCCTTGTTTGAAACCTACGCCCAGACTGGCCTGGTTCCGCGCTTTCCCACCGCCATCCTGTGCGTGGCGCTGATGCTGTTGGGGTTCTTGCTGCTGGCCTGCGGGTTGATCCTGGATACCGTCACCCGTGGACGCATCGAGGCCAAGCATCTGGCCTATCTTGCCGAGCCCTTGCTGGGGCCGGAGGGGCGTCGATGAGTGCCCTGCTCGCGCGCGTCTACGCCGGTGCTGCGGCCTCCGGACCGGGGCGCGGGATCTCCCGCTTGTTGCACTGGGCCGATCACCGCTTCGCGTTTCGGCGTCCAGCCAACGTGGTCGCGGCGGTGACCGTCGTTGCGCTGTTGGGTGGCCTGGTGGCGCTGTGTCTCGGACAGGATGCGAACTGGGACCTGCGCAATTACCACGTCTATAACGGCTATGCGTGGTGGCACGGCCGTCTGACCCAGGATCTGGCCCCGGCGCAGTTGCAGAGCTACTTCAATCCGGCGCTGGATATCGTCCAGTATGGGCTGCTGACACGCTGGCCCGGGCCGTTGGCCGGCGCGTTGATGGGCGTGCTGCATGCAATGGTGTTCGTGCCGGTGGCGGCAATTGCCTGGTATGTGCTGGACGCAGACTCCCAGCGCGCCCGCCTGGCCCCGCTGTTGGCGCTGGCTGGCCTGTGCAGCGCGGCATTCCTTTCCGAATTTGCCAACACCATGGGCGATGCGAGTACCGCGCTCCCGTTGCTGGCGGCGCTGGCACTGGTGATGCGCGCGCAGCGCCGACAACAGGCCGGTAGCGCGCTGGCCGCCCGTCATTGGCTGCTCGCCGGGCTTTTGCTTGGTCTCGCCGTGGCGTGCAAGTTGACCAATGCGCCCTATGCAGTGGCGTTGGCCTGTGCGGGGCTCTGCGCCGGTGGGCGCCCGCGCGCACGGGTGCTTGGTGTGGTGAGCATGGCGCTGGCGGCGTTGCTGGTCTTTGCCCTGATCGCCGCACCCTGGTATCTGCGGGTCTGGGAGCAGTTCGGCAATCCCTTGTTTCCGCAGTTCAATGGCGTGTTTCGCGCGCCGCTCGCGCAACCTGTCTCGCTCGGTGATACCCGTTGGCTGCCGCGTGGTGTGGGCGAATGGTTGGCGTGGCCGCTGGTACTGACCTTCAACCCCTGGCGGGTCAGTGAAATTGGGCTGTTTCAATGCATCTGGGCGCTGCTTTATCTGGCCGTGCTGGGAATCGTGGGGCGTGCGCTATGGCGCAGGTCTTTGCCCGTTCCTGGCTGGAATGCACAGGCCACGACGCTGCTGGTGTTTGTCGGCGTGGGTTATCTGCTCTGGCAGGGCATGTTTTCGATTCACCGCTACCTCGCGGCGCTGGAACTGCTGGCGCCGTTGGCGCTCTGGCTCTGCTGCCAGCGGCTGTTCGCCGCCGCCCGAGCCCGCACGGTGGCGGCCTGCCTGGTGCTCTTCAGTGCGGTGATCGCGCTCGGAGGCTGGAACGACTGGGGCCATGAATCCTGGGCACGGCATAGCATCCAGGTGCAGCCACCACCGATCGATGCGCCAGCGTCCAGTACCGTGTTGCTGGTCGGAAACCAGCCGCAGGCATGGCGGATTGCGTTGCTTGCGCCAGCGGCGCGTTATGTCGGTGTAGCCAGCAACCTTGCCGAATCGGATGCCTATCGCGCCCGCGTGCGCGCGCTGGTGGCCGAGCGGCCGCAGCTGTATGCGTTATGGGATGCTACGCAGGACAAGCAGAGTCCGCGGGTAGAGCGGATGAATCGGTGGGCGCGGCGTCTGGGATGGAGCACTCGACCGGAATGCCCCCAATTGCGCTGGCTGACGGCGCATGGCTTGCGCGCCGAACTCGATGCATCCCGGCCCGGACTGTGTCAGTTGCGCGTTCCCGAGCACAAGGCGATGGAACTGGTCGCTGCCGATCGCCGTCTGCTGGAGCAGGCGCAACAACAGCTGCTTGCCTATGGGGTGACGCTGAATCCGGCCAGCTGCCGCAGGCTTTCCTCGCGAATCGGGCAGGGGGAGTATCCCTACCAGTTCTGCAGGCTCGATCGATGAAACCCGATGGCAGCTCAGGGCAGTTGAAACCCCGCCTGCCGCAGTAATCGCGCCAGCGCGATCAGTGGCAGGCCGACCAGGGCGGTGGGGTCCTGCGAGCGAATGGCGTCGAACAGGCTGATGCCGAAGCCCTCGCACTTGAAGCTGCCGGCGCAATCCAGTGCGGGCTCGGCGGCCAGGTAGCGATCGATTTCGGTGCGCGTCAGCGGGCGCAACTGCACCTCGGTCAGGTCCAGCGCGTGTGCCGTGCGTCCAGGGCCGACCAGGCTCACTGCCGTATGGAAGCGCACCACGCGCCCGGACATCGCCGTCAGCTGCGCATGCGCCCGCTCCAGCGTGCCCGGTTTGCCCAGGGCCTGGCCGTCCAGGTCGGCGACCTGGTCCGAACCGATCACCCAGGCGTCGGGCGCCTGCGCGGCCACCGCCGCCGCCTTTTCCGCGGCCAGCCGGCTGGCCAGCGCGTCCGGGGCCTCCCCGGGGTGCGCCTGCTCGTCGACCTCCGGCCGGGCGGTGGTGAAGTCCAGGCGCAGCCGGCCAAGCAGCTCGCGCCGATAGACTGAGGTGGAGGCAAGAATCAGGCGTGGCATCATGGGGCGCTGCGTCGGACGGGTAGGGGAGTCTGCCAGCCTTGGCGCCGCGCCATGTGCGTGAATAGGGGCATTTGACAGGGCGTCGGCGGATCTTTAACATTCTGCGGCTTATGTCCGCGAACGTACCCGAAATGCTGGATGCTTGGCGGATGGTCGCAGCGCGCAGGCGCTTCGATGGCCGCATCCCGCTCTCTGCGATGACCCGCCTGCAAGGCAGCCTGGTCGATACCGAGGGCGAGTGTGTCTACTCGCTCCAGTTCGATCAGGACAGCCTGTTGAAGGTCGCCTACGTCGAGCTCAGTGTCGATGTCGAGCTTCCGCTGGCCTGCCAGCGCAGCCTGCAGCGTTTTCTGTATCCGGTGCAAATCAGGCAGCGTCTTGGTTTGATCCGTGACGAAGCCGACGAAGCGGCGTTGCCGGCCGAGTACGAAGCCTTGCTGGTGCCGGAAGATGGCATGCTGCGGGCCGCAGACCTGGTCGAGGACGAGCTGGTCCTGTCGATCCCGGTGGTGCCGATGGCGCCGGGCAGCGAGGCCGTCGAGGCCGAGTGGGTTCCGACCCAGGAAGAGCAAGACAAGGCCAGTCCGTTCGCGGCGCTGGCAGCGTTCAAAAAACAGTAACCGCCGCTGTGAAGGGCGGAAAGACAGGTCGGCGCGGGCGTGAAGCGTCCAGTTCGACTCGACAGACAAGTTATCGAACTTAAGTTGGAGCAATCCCATGGCTGTGCAGAAATCCCGAGTTACCCCGTCGCGTCGCGGCCAGCGTCGTTCGCACGATGCCCTGACCGCCAAGCAGCTGTCGACCGATCCGACCAGCGGCGAGATCCATCTGCGCCACCACATCACCGCTGACGGTTACTACCGCGGCAAGAAGGTGATTGCGACCAAGTCGTCGGCCGTCCAAGAAGATTGATTCGTGGCACCCGGCGCGTTCGACGCCGCCGGGTGACCCTCGCTTCTTCCGGAGCCGCCGATCACCGCGGCTCTTGCAACAGGGAACAGTATGAGCAAGCGGATCTATTCCAGAATCGCGGGCACGGGTAGCTATTTGCCCGAAAAGGTGTTGACCAACGACGACATGTCCAAGATCGTCGACACCAGCGATGAATGGATCTTCTCGCGCACTGGTATCCGTGAGCGTCACATCGTCGCCGACGACCAGACCACCAGCGACCTGGCGTATTTCGCGTCGTTGAAGGCGATGGAAGCGGCCGGCGTGACCGCCGACGAGATCGACTTGATCGTTGTCGGCACCACCACCCCAGACCTGATTTTCCCGTCCACTGCCTGCCTGCTGCAGGCGCGGCTGGGCAATGTCGGCTGCGGTGCCTTCGACGTCAACGCGGCGTGCTCGGGCTTTGTCTATGCGCTCAGCGTGGCCGACAAGTTCGTGCGCAGTGGCGACGCCAAGACCGTGCTGGTGGTGGGCGCCGAAACCCTGACCCGCATCGTCGACTGGACCGATCGCACCACCTGCGTGCTGTTCGGCGACGGCGCTGGCGCGGTCGTGCTCAAGGCCGACGAAGAAACCGGCATCCTCAGCACCCATCTGCATGCCGACGGCAGCAAGAAGGAACTGCTGTGGGATCCGGTTGGCGTATCGGTGGGCTTCGGCGAGGGCAAGAACGGCGGCGGCGCGTTGCTGATGAAGGGCAACGACGTGTTCAAGTACGCAGTCAAGGCCCTGGATTCGGTGGTCGACGAGGCCCTGGCCGCCAATGGCTACGACAAGCACGACCTGGACTGGCTGATCCCGCATCAGGCCAACCTGCGCATCATCGAGGCCACCGCCAAGCGGCTGGATCTGCCGATGGAGCAGGTGGTCGTCACCGTGGACCGCCACGGCAATACCTCCTCGGCCTCGGTGCCGCTGGCGCTGGACGAAGCGGTGCGCTCCGGCCGCGTGCAGCGTGGTCAATTGCTGCTGCTGGAAGCATTCGGTGGCGGATTTACCTGGGGCTCGGCGCTGCTGCGCTACTGAGTCCGGCAGGCAGCGCCGCGTCCGCCGGCGCTGCCTGACAGCGTCAGGGACGGGCCCGTCATGGCAGAACCCATCGTCATCGCCGGACAGCGCGTCTGGCTGAAGCAGTACCGCCGCCACAGCCGCGCGGTCTCGCTTGGAGCACTCAACTTCGTTGCCCGCCGCTGGGGCCTGGATGCCTTGCGTCCACCGCCGCACCGTGGCGGCGATGCTGCGCGCGATCTGGAGGCACGCCGGCTCGGCGAGCTGCAGGCGCAAGCGGTCAATGTGCCGCGCGTGGTCGGTTGCGGACAGGCGGCCCTGGTGCTCAGCGACAACGGGCGTTCCTTTGCCAGCTGCCTGCGCGAGGCCGATGCGCCCGAGCGCGACCGGCTGATTGCGCTGGCGGTGGCGGCCATTGCCGATGCCCATCGCGATGGCGCCTATTTCGGCCAACCGCTTCCGCGCAACATGACCTTCGACGGGCAGGCGGTCGGCTTCATCGATTTCGAGGAAGACCCGCTGGAAGTGATGGACCTGGCGCAGGCCCAGGCGCGCGACTGGCTGGTGTTCGGCTACGGGGTGGCCAAGTACTACCGCGGCCGCCGCGCGGTGCTGCAGCGGTTGATGACGTGCGCCTTCGATGCGGCCGGCCCGGCGGTGGCGGCGCATGCGCATGTGGTGACCGGGCGATTGCAGCGGTTTGCGCAGCTCACCGGCCGCCTGGGCCGCTCTGCCGGGGCGCTGGCGCGTGCCATCCTGGCCATCCACGCGGCAACCTCGCTCGGCGTCTTGCTGGTGCTGGTGATGTGCGTGGACTGGCTGGCCGATGGCGACATGGATCTGCTCAACGCCTTGCTGTAGGCGTGCCGGCGGCCCCGCTGGCGGGGCTTGCATACGCGGCAGTACAGACGCCGGGACGATTTCGCACGTATCATCCCGGCTCGATTTTTGTAGGCAGCAACGCGTGACCGAATCCACTCTCGCCTTCGTGTTTCCCGGCCAGGGCTCGCAGTCCTTAGGGATGCTGGCCGAACTGTCCGAACTGCACCCGCAGATCCGCGAAACATTTGCCGAAGCCTCCGATGGCGCCGGCGTCGACCTGTGGGCCCTGTCCCAGGGCGGCCCGGAAGAGATGCTCAACCGCACCGAATACACTCAGCCGGCCCTGCTGGCTGCGGGTGTGGCGGTCTGGCGGCTGTGGAATGCGCAGCGCGGGCAGCGCCCGGCGGTCCTGGCCGGGCACAGCCTGGGCGAATACACCGCGCTGGTCGCTGCCGGCGCGCTGTCGCTGCACGACGGCGCGCACCTGGTCCGGCTGCGCGGCCAGTTCATGCAGGCCGCCGCGCCGGCCGGTGTCGGCGCAATGGCGGCGGTACTGGGCGCCGAGGATGCGCTGGTGCACGAAGTCTGTGCCGAGGCGGCAGGCAGCCAGGTGGTGGTGCCGGCCAATTTCAATTCGCCCGGTCAGATCGTGATCGGTGGCGATGCGGCGGCGGTGGACCGCGCGCTGGCCTTGCTGGCCGAACGCGGCGTACGCAAGGCGGTCAAGCTGGCGGTGAGCGTGCCCTCGCACACCCCGTTGATGCGCGATGCGGCCAACCAGCTCGCCGAAGCGATGGCCGGCCTGAGCTGGCACGCCCCGCAGATTCCGGTGGTGCAGAACGTCGATGCACGCGTGCAC
This sequence comes from Xanthomonas euroxanthea, assembly GCF_903989455.1. Taxonomy (NCBI): domain Bacteria; kingdom Pseudomonadati; phylum Pseudomonadota; class Gammaproteobacteria; order Lysobacterales; family Lysobacteraceae; genus Xanthomonas; species Xanthomonas euroxanthea. Next base: position 1,288,463 of record NZ_LR861803.1, read on the forward strand.
ACCGGCAGCGAGGCGATTCGCCAGGCGCTGGCCGAGCAGTTGTACCTGCCGGTGCAATGGACCGGCTGCGTGCAGGCATTGGCCGCCCAGGGCATCAGCCGGATCGCCGAATGCGGCCCCGGCAAGGTGCTGAGCGGGCTGATCAAGCGCATCGACAAGCGCCTGGACGCCCGCCCGCTGGCCACGCCTGCCGATTATGCCGGCGCGCTCGAGGCGTGGACCCATTGATTCGACGCACCTGCCGGTCCTGCCGGCAGCCCTCACCGCTCGCGGCTGCGGTCGCGCGCTTCCCACTCGAGGAACAGCATTCATGAGCAAGCCTCTGCAGGGCGAGATCGCCCTCGTCACCGGTGCCAGTCGCGGGATCGGCGCGGCCATCGCCGCGACGCTGGCCGCCCAGGGCGCCACCGTGATCGGCACCGCGACCTCGGCCTCCGGCGCTGCGGCGATCGGCGAGCGCCTGGCTGCCGAAGGCGGCCACGGCCGTGAGCTCGATGTCACCGACGCTGCGGCGGTCGATGGCCTGATCGATGCGATCGGCAAGGAGTTCGGCGCGATCTCGATCCTGGTCAACAATGCCGGCATCACCCGCGACAACCTGCTGATGCGGATGAAGGACGACGACTGGCAGGCGATCATCGACACCAATCTGACCAGCGTGTTCCGCACCTCCAAGGCGGTGATGCGCGGCATGATGAAGGCGCGCAAGGGCCGTATCGTCAACATCGCCTCGGTGGTGGGCGTGACCGGCAATCCCGGCCAGACCAACTACGCCGCGGCCAAGGCCGGCATCATTGCGTTTTCCAAGTCGCTGGCCAAGGAGATCGGCTCGCGCGGGGTCACCGTGAATGTGGTGGCGCCCGGCTTCATCGATACCGACATGACCAAGGCGCTGCCGGACGAGGCCAAGGCTGCCTTGCTGCAGCAGATCGCGCTCGGCCACCTGGGCCAGCCGGACGACATCGCCAACGCGGTGGCGTTCCTGGCCGGCCCGAGTGCCGGCTACATCACCGGTGAGACCCTGCACGTCAACGGCGGCATGTACATGCCGTGAGCGTGCGGCGCCGGGAGGCGCTAAGTGGCTGATTGGCGGGGACTTGTGATGCAATGCAAGGCTCGGTCGCTTCCACTACACTATCCAACGCGGCCATCGCAGCGGCGATGGCGTTTTTTTCGTACCACCACTACTCCATCTGGAGCGATATCCCCAATGAGCACCATCGAAGAACGCGTCAAGAAAATCGTCGTCGAACAACTCGGCGTCAAGGAAGAGGAAGTCACCACCAGCGCATCGTTCGTCGATGACCTGGGTGCCGACTCGCTGGACACCGTCGAGCTGGTGATGGCGCTGGAAGAAGAGTTCGAGTGCGAGATCCCGGACGAAGAGGCTGAGAAGATCACCTCGGTCCAGCAGGCGATCGACTACGTCAAGGCTCACGTCAAGAGCTGATGCGTTGTTCCTGACTGCGGCGGCGTGCGTCAAGCCGTTGCTGCGTCAGACATTCCATGGGGCCGCTGATGCGGCCCTGTGTTTTTCAAGCGTCATCCGCAAACCGCAAGCACCGTCCGTTCCGTGGTGAGGAGATCTGCAATGAGTCGTCGTGTTGTCGTTACCGGCATGGGCATGGTGTCGCCGCTGGGCAATGATCTGGCCACCAGCTGGGATGGAATCATCCACGGGCGCTCAGGCATCGGCCCGATCACGCAGATCGATGCCTCGCAGTTCACCACCAAGATTGCCGGCGAGATCAAGAATTTCGATCCCACGCTGTTCGTGTCCGCCAAGGACGTCAAGAAGATGGATTCGTTCATCCATTACGGCGTCGGCGCCTCGTTCATGGCGCTGGACGATTCCGGCCTGGAAATCGACGAAAGCAATGCCGAACGCATTGGCGCCATTCTCGGCTCCGGCATCGGCGGGCTGCTCGGTATCGAAGAGCAGACCATCAAATTCCACGAGGGCGGCGCGCGCAAGATTTCGCCGTTCTATGTGCCCAGCACCATCATCAACATGCTGCCGGGCCAGGTGAGCCTGATCAAGGGCCTCAAGGGCCCGACCTTCTCGGCGGTGTCGGCCTGCGCCACCTCCAACCATTCGATCGGCACCGCGATGCGCATGATCCAGCACGGCGACGCCGACGTGATGCTGGCCGGTGGCGCCGAGCGCGGCTCCTCGCCGAGTTCGGTGGGCGGCTTCTGCGCAATGAAGGCGATGTCCACCCGCAACGACGATCCGACCGGCGCCTCGCGTCCGTGGGACAAGCAGCGCGACGGCTTCGTGCTGGGCGACGGTGCCGGCGTGCTGGTGCTGGAAGAGTACGAACACGCCAAGGCGCGTGGCGCGCGCATCTATGCAGAACTGGTCGGCTTTGGCGCCAGCTCCGATGCCTTCCACATGACCGCGCCCAGCGAAGACGGCGAGGGCGCGGCGCGCAGCATGGCCGCGGCAATGCGCGATGCCAAGCTCAATCCCGAGCAGATCGGCTACCTCAATGCGCACGGCACCTCCACGCCGTTGGGCGATCTGGCCGAGACCCTGGCGATGAAGCGCGCGCTGGGCGACCACGCCTACAAGACCATGGTCAGCTCGACCAAGTCGATGACCGGCCATCTGCTCGGTGCGGCTGGCGGCGTGGAAGCGATCTTCTCGGTGATGGCGCTGCACACCGGCATCATTCCGCCGACCATCAACCTGGAAGAGCCCAGCGAAGGCTGCGACCTGGATTACGTGCCGAACGTGGCGCGCGAAGTGCAGGTGGACGCGGTGATGTCCAACGGCTTCGGCTTCGGCGGCACCAACGGCACGCTGGTGTTCAAGCGCATCTGAGATCACTGTGCGTGTGTACCGCGAGCGATGTCTCGCGGTACATGACGCATGGGATTCCGCCCGCCACACAGCCGGACAGTGGCGCTGCCAAACGTCGCTGCGCGACCTGATCCCTCTCATCATGCGTGCCCTGCCTCCATCGCAGGGTGGCGCGTCTTAGCACCCCACGCCACACCAGGCCGATGACGCTCACCAGACCCCTGCACGCGGACATCGACCTGCTGGCGCTGCATCGGCTGGCGCCGCAGCGCTATCCGGCACTGCTCGAATCCACTGCTTCCGGCACCGCCCACGGCCGCTGGGATGTGTTGTTGCTGGCAGACGGTGCAAGCCTGCGGCTGGACGCCGACGGGCGCACGCGTGACGGCGATGGACGGGTGCTGGACGGCGGATTTCTGCAGGCACTGGATGCGGCCTGGCAGGCCGAGCGCCTGCCGCACGCTGCGGCCAGCCCGTGGCCGTTTCGCGGTGGCTGGGCGGTGCTGCTGGATTACGAGCTGGCCGCGCAGGTCGAACCGATTCTGCAGCTACCCACGCGCAGCGATGGCTTGCCGAGCGCGCTGGCGCTGCGTGCACCGGCCGCGGTGCTGCGCGATCGGGTGCAGGGCCGCTGCATCGCGCTGGCCGAGCCGGGCCGCGCCGATCTGCTGACCCGCATCGTCGAGGACATCGCCGCCTGCGCCGCGCTGCCGCCGTTGCCAGCGTGGGCCGGGCCGGCGGCTGTCGAAGAAGATGCGCCGGAGCGCTTTACCGCTGCCGTGGAGCGTGTGCTCGATTACCTGCGCGCCGGCGACGTATTCCAGGCCAATATCTCGCGCGCCTGGCATGCGGCATTCGCCGCTGCGGTCGATCCGGCGGCGTTGCATGCGCGCCTGCGCGCGGCCAATCCCGCCCCGTTTGCCGGCCTGTTCGTCGCGGCAGGCCGCGCGGTGGTGAGTTCCTCGCCGGAGCGGCTGGTGTCGGTGCAGGGCGATGTGGTGCAGACGCGCCCGATCGCCGGTACCCGCGCGCGCTTTGCCGGCGACGACGATGCCGCGCGCATCCGCGAGCTGGTCGGCCATCCGAAGGAGCGCGCCGAGCACGTCATGCTGATCGACCTGGAACGCAACGACCTGGGGCGCATCTGCGCACCGGGCACGGTGGAGGTGGACGAGCTGATGGGCGTGGAAAGCTACGCGCATGTGCACCATATCGTCAGCAACGTGCGTGGCCGTCTGCGCCCCGACGTCACCCCGGGCGAGGTGGTTGCCGCGGTATTTCCCGGCGGCACCATCACCGGTTGCCCGAAGGTGCGCTGCATGCAGATCATCGCCGAGCTCGAAGGTACCGCGCGTGGCGCCTATACCGGCGCCTTCGGCTGGCTCAATCGCGACGGCGACATGGATCTGAACATCCTGATCCGCACCGCCGAGGTGGCCGGGGACCAGGTGCATTTCCGCACCGGCGCCGGGATCGTGGTGGATTCGGACCCGCAGCGCGAACTGGACGAAACCCGCGCCAAGGCGCGCGGCGTGCTGCGCGCCTTCGACCAGGCATGAGCGCTTCAACGGGACATCACCGGCGCGCGGTATCCTGCGCGGCGCTGGGGCAATGACGAGGTGCGTGTGGCGGTGACTGGCAAACGTGGATGTCTGGCCGTGCTGGGCACGGTGCTGTTGCTTGCAGCGCTGCTGGCGATTGCGGCGGTGGTGGCGTGGCGGCATTACCTGCACTTTGCCCAGACGCCGATGAGCGCGAGTGCGCCCAGCGTGGTGATCGCGCCCGGCGATTCACTCAAGGCCACGCTGCGCAAGTTGCGCGCCGCCGGCGTGGCACAGGGCACCGATCTGGAATGGCAGCTGCTCGCGCGCCAGGTCGATGCGGCCGGCAAGCTCAAGGTGGGCGAATACGCGCTGGCCCCGGCGCTGTCGCCGCGCGAGCTGCTCGAACGCATGCGCCAGGGCCGGGTGATCCAGTACCGCTTCACGATCGTGGAAGGCTGGAACTTCCGCCAGCTGCGCGCCGCGATCGCCACCGCCACGCCGCTGCAGCAATCCATCGCTGCGCTGGACGATGCGGCAGTGATGGCGCGGCTGGGTTTTGCCAACCAGCACCCGGAAGGCCGTTTTCTGCCGGAAACCTATCTCTACCAGCGCGGCGACAGCGATCTGGACGTGCTCAAGCGCGCTCACCTCGCCATGGACAAAGCGCTGGCGCAGGCCTGGGCGCAGCGCGCTGCCGATCTGCCGCTCGGCTCGCCGGAACAGGCGTTGATCCTGGCCTCCATCATCGAAAAGGAAACCGCGCTGGGTGCGGAGCGTCCGCTGATTGCCGGCGTGTTCCTGCGCCGCCTGCAGCTGGGCATGAAGCTGCAGACCGACCCCACCGTGATCTACGGCATCGGCAGCAGCTACGACGGCAATATCCGCCGCCGCGACCTGACCACCGATACGCCGTACAACACCTACACCCGCACCGGCCTGACCCCGACCCCGATCGCCATGCCCGGCCGCGAGGCCTTGCTGGCGGCAGTGCGTCCGGCACCGGGGAATGCCTTGTACTTCGTGGCGGTCGGCGACGGCACCGGCGCGCACGTGTTCTCGGCCACCCTGGCCGAACACAATGCGGCGGTGGCGCGTTACCTGCAGCGTCGCCGCCTGCCGCAACCGGAGCCCACTCCATGACCACTGCATTTTCGCCCTGGCAGCAGCGCGCCTACGACCAGACGCTGGCGGCGCTGGACGCCGGCCGGCTTGGCCACGGCTTGCTGATCTGCGGGCCGGATGGCCTGGGCAAGCGTGCGGTGGCCCTGGCGCTGGCCGAGCACGTGCTGGCCAGCGCGCCGGACCCGGCGCTGGCGCAGCGCAGCCGGCAGCTGATCGCCGCCGGAACCCACCCCGATCTGCAGCTGATCTCGTTCATTCCCAACCGCACCGGCGACAAGCTGCGCACCGAGATCGTGATCGAGCAGGTGCGCGAGATTTCGCAAAAGCTCTCGTTGACCCCGCAGTACGGCATCGCCCAGATCGTGATCGTCGACCCGGCCGATGCGATCAATCGCGCTGCCTGCAACGCGCTGCTCAAGACGCTGGAAGAACCCTCGCCGGGGCGCTACCTGTGGCTGATCAGCGCGCAGCCGGCACGCTTGCCGGCGACCATCCGCAGCCGCTGCCAGCGCCTGGAATTCAAGCTGCCGCCCGCGCACGAGGCGCTGGCCTGGCTGCTGTCGCAGGGCGTCGACGAGCGGGCTGCGCAGGAAGCGCTGGACGCCGCGCGCGGTCATCCGGGGCTTGCGGCGCAGTGGCTGCGCGAGGACGGCCTGGCGGTGCGGCGCGCGGTGGCGCAGGACCTGGAGCAGATCGCCGCTGGGCGCGCCGGCGCAGTGGAGGTTGCGCAGCGCTGGACCAACGACGGCCAGGCCGACCAACGGCTGCGCCACGCGGCGGACCTTGCGCTGGCACAGGCATCGGCCGGCTTGACCGATCCATCGCGGTTGCACAAGCTGGCGACCTGGTTCGACGCCGCCAATCGCACCCGCGACCTGCTGCGCACCACCGTCCGCGCCGATCTGGCGGTGACGGAATTGTTGCTGGCCTGGCGCGAGGGAGAGCGTCCGGCACGTTCTAGGGGAACTCGATGAGTGCAATGAATGCACGCCAGGGCATTTTGTCGCTGGCGTTGAAGGACAAGCCGGCGCTCTACAGCGCCTACATGCCGTTCGTGAAAGGTGGCGGCATCTTCGTGCCCACGCCCAAGCGCTACATGCTCGGCGACGAAGTCTTCCTGCTGCTGACCCTGCCGGACTCCAGCGAACGCCTGCCGGTTGCCGGCAAGGTCATCTGGACCACCCCGGCCGGTGCGCAGGGCAACCGCGCCGCCGGCATTGGCGTGCAGTTCCCTGACGGCCAGGAAGGCGAGAGCGTGCGCAACAAGATCGAGACGCTGCTGGCGGGATTGACGACCTCCGACAAGCCGACGCACACGATGTGATGCGGCGCGCTGCGGTCGCGCGCGTGATCGCCGTTGTCTGGCGCGGGGCATCGACGGGCGTATCGGGCATCTGACGGCGCCGAATCGATTGCCACAGCGTCGCGCCAGGGAGTCATGGCGCCACGCCCAGCCACCGGAATGGGGCGTTTTCGAGCGCATTGCCGCCGTCGCCGATGAACCTGTTGACGATCGCCGCAGCTGCCCTATAATGTGCGGCTCGCGTCACCGGGCGGTTAGCTCAGCGGTAGAGCATTGCCTTCACACGGCAAGGGTCACAAGTTCGAACCTTGTACCGCCCACCATCGAAATCCAGCAACAACAAGGGTTTCAACGCGAGAAGAAGAGCCGGCCATGCGCCGGCTTTTTTGTTGTCCTAAAGGCGCTCCTGCAACCGCCTTGGGCGTCTGGCTCGGTTGAAGTGGTGTGGACCACAGCCGATGCCGTCAAAACGCAGGTGTCGCCGCTATCTGTGCGAGTGGGATGCAGAGCCCGTTGATCCAACGACTTGTTCAAGTCGCTGACAGGCCTGTTCATCCGGTTGTGCCTGCTTGTTGCAGGCGCAGGAACGAATCGCCATCCTGCAGTCCCCCGCGTTGAAGAAGGAGTGGCGATGAAGGCGCTGCTTGGAAGTGCTCTGGTTGCGATGGCGTTGCTGGCCGGCTGTGCACGCGATGTGGGCGAGCAGTACGTGGGCAGGTGGGTCAACACGACGTCGGAGAAGAACGTGCTCAGCATCGAGCACAACGGCGAGAGCTTCATCATTCGCGATACCACGCCGGAGCGGCTCGGCGGCGGCGTCAGGACGAAGAATCATCCGGCGATCTTGAACAAGGGCGTGCTGCAGGTGTCCGGCGCCGATGGCACCGTCAACTATGCGATCGACCAGGCGACCGGGCACCTGAGTACGGGCGATACCGAGTACATGCGGGTCAAGTGATCGCTGCGCACTCGTTCAATGGGCGGGTGCTGGATAGCGGCGCTGCGTGTGATCACATCACCAATGGGGCAGCACCCCTGGCGTGAGGAACGCGGCGCATGACCTGTTGCCGCGAGCGCGCGGCTGGCGTTGTAAAGATTCGCGAAACAGGTCTGCGCGTGCAGCCCGGCCAGGCGAGGCCTGTATCTCAATCCCGCGATGCTGCCGCGTGTGCCTGCATCCAGCGCCACAGCGTTGTGCGCGAGACGCCCAGTGCCTGTGCGGCGAGGGCGCGATTGCCGTTTGCGCGATCGAGCGCTGCGCGAACGGCCGCTGCGGTGAGTTGCAGGCGCGAGCTCGCAAGATCGGTGTGCCCGGGTGCTGCTGTGCCATCGCCATCGCCAATGCGCATCTCGAACAGCTCAGGTGCCCAGCGTTCCAGTTGATCCAGGTCAAGGCTGTGGCGCGGTTGTGCCTTCCAATGAATGCACAGGCGCTCGACCAGATTGCGTAATTCGCGCACATTGCCCGGCCATACGTGCTGTTGCAGCCGCTGCAGTGCTATCGATGACAGCGGGGAAGGCATGCCGCCGAGGTGCTGGAAGTAATGCGCCAGCAACAAGGCGATCTCGTCGGGGCGGTTGCGCAGTGGCGGCAGGGCGATGCGTAGCGCTGCCAGGCGATAGAAGAGGTCGCGGCGGAAGCGTCCTTGCTCGACCAGTGCCTGCAGCGGTTGCAGGCTGGCGGCGACCACGCGCACGTCCACGGCGACCGGCAGGGTGGCGCCAACCCGCAGCACTTCGCGCTCTTCCAGCACGCGTAGCAGGCGTGTCTGCAGCGGCATCGGCAGTTCGCCGATTTCGTCGAGAAACAGCGTGCCGTCCTGCGCGGCTTCGATCAGGCCGACATGGCCGCCGCGGCGTGCGCCGGTAAAGGCGCCGTCGCTGTAGCCGAACAATTCCGCCTCCAGCAACGACTCGCTGATGGCGCCGCAGTTGATGGCGACGAAGCGGCCACGCCGGCGGCTGCCGGCATGCAACTGGCGTGCGACCAGTTCCTTGCCGGTGCCGGTCTCGCCGCTGATCAGCACGGTGCCCGGATGCGGGGCGTACAGCTGCACCAACTCGCGCACCTGGGTGATTGCAGCATCGTCGCCCAGCAATGCGTCGGTGCGCCGCACCCGTCGGGTGACGGTGCGGCTGGCGGAGTGATCGTTGCCGGGTGCGCTCCCCAGCGCGATGGCGTGTTCGAGTGCCAGGCGGACCGAATCTGCCGAATACAGCAGTACCCCGGGCAAGCCGGCCTGCTCGGCGAAATCGATCGCCATGCCGGTGCCGACGATGACCTGGATGCCGCTGGCACGCAGGTCGGCGATGCAGTCACGCGCGTCCTCGGCGGTGACGAAGCGACGGTGCTCGATGTCCAGGTCGAAGCTGTCCTGAAACGCGCGGAACGAGGGCACGTCGGTGGCATGGGTGACCACGCCGATGCGCGGTGCGATGCGGCGTGCGCGCGCCAGCGCTTCCATCAGATCGAATCCGGTGGCCTGGATCGGTGCCAGTGGCAGTGCGAGCCGGCTGCGCAGATAGGCGGCATTGGAGCCGCCGGCGACCAGCACGTCGCAGCGCTCGCGGCGCAGGCGCTGGCCGATGACCTCCACCGCCTCGGCAAAGCCGAGGTTGACCTGCTCGATGCGCGCGCGCTGGTCGAACTCGGGGATGACGTCGGCCAGCAGGCCGGTCAGGCGAGAGACGCTGACGGTCCAGATGACGGGGGCAGAGGTCTCCGTCGGCTCGATAAATCGGGGGCTGCGCATCGGTGGTGTCGCGTTGCAGTGACGTTGCATCGTGCTTGGCGCGTTGCAGTATTGCAACATTCGGCGCTGGCTGGTTCAGTCGAATCAATGGCTTGGCGTTGGCATGCCATTTGCGCTCTATCCCGCATCCCACCCCAGGAACCACCATGACGTCCTCGCCCACTGCTTCCGCCGGCACGCGCTTCCGCGCCGCGCTGGCCGCCGAATCGCCGCTGCAGGTGATCGGCGCGATCAATGCCAACCACGCGCTGCTGGCGCAGCGCGCCGGCTATCAGGCCATCTACCTGTCCGGCGGTGGCGTTGCGGCCGGTTCGCTGGGGTTGCCGGACCTGGGCATCAATACGTTGGAAGACGTGCTGATCGACGTGCGCCGCATCACCGATGTCTGCGCGCTGCCGCTGCTGGTGGACGTGGATACCGGCTTCGGGCCGAGCGCGTTCAATATCGAGCGCACCATCAAGTCGCTGATCAAGGCGGGCGCGGCCGGCTGCCATATCGAAGACCAGGTCGGCGCCAAGCGCTGCGGGCATCGGCCGGGCAAGGAGATCGTCAGCCAGGCCGAGATGGTGGACCGGGTCAAGGCGGCGGCCGATGCCAAGACCGATGCGGCGTTCTTCTTGATCGCACGCACCGATGCGATCCAGATGGAGGGCGTGGATGCGGCGATCGAGCGTGCGATCGCCTGCGTGGAGGCCGGTGCCGACGGCATCTTTGCCGAGGCCGCGTACGACCTGGAGACCTACACGCGGTTTGTCGATGCGGTGCGCGTGCCGGTGCTGGCCAACATCACCGAATTCGGCAAGACGCCGCTGTTCACGCGCGACCAGCTCGCGCAGGCCGGCGTGGCGATCCAGCTGTTTCCGCTGTCGGCGTTCCGTGCGGCCAACAAGGCGGCCGAAGCGGTCTACACCGCAATCCGGCGCGATGGGCATCAGCAGGCCGTGCTGGACACCATGCAGACGCGTGAAGAGCTGTACGAGCGCATCGGCTACCACGACTACGAGCAGCGCCTGGACGGCTTGTTTGCACGCAAAGGCGCATGATCGCGCCTTGCTGCGTGCAGGTTCGGCCATTTCATCCGTGACACCGCAACACGACACCGTTTGGGAGCGCATCGCATGAACGACACCGTCAATCCCGGCTTCAAGCCGAAGAAATCCGTCGCCTTGTCCGGCACCGCTGCGGGCAACACCGCGCTGTGCACGGTGGGGCGCAGCGGCAACGACCTGCATTACCGCGGCTACGACATCCTGGACCTGGCCACCACCAGCGAGTTCGAGGAAATCGCCTATCTGCTGGTGCATGGCAAGTTGCCCAATAGTGGCGAACTGCGCGGTTACAAGGCCAAGTTGCGTTCGCTGCGCGGCGTGCCGGCGGCAGTGAAAACCGCACTGGAGCAGCTGCCGCCGTCGTCGCATCCGATGGATGTGATGCGCAGCGGCGTGTCGGTGCTGGGCTGCCTGCAGCCGGAAAAGGACGACCACAATCATCCTGGCGCACGCGATATCGCCGACAAGCTGATGGCCTCGCTGGGGTCGATGCTGCTGTACTGGTATCACTACAGCCACAACGGCAAGCGCATCGAGGTGGAAACCGACGACGACTCGATCGGCGGGCACTTCCTGCACCTGCTGCACGGGTTTGCGCCGAAGGACGCGTGGGTGCGTGCGATGCACACCAGCCTGATCCTGTACGCCGAGCACGAGTTCAACGCGTCGACGTTTGCGAGCCGCGTCATTGCCGGCACCGGCAGCGACATGTACAGCGCCATCGCCGGTGGCATCGGCGCACTGCGCGGGCCCAAGCATGGCGGCGCCAACGAAGTGGCCTTCGAGGTGCAAAAGCGCTACGACACGCCGGACGAGGCCGAGGCCGACATCAAGGCGCGTGTGGAGCGCAAGGAAGTGGTGATCGGCTTCGGGCATCCGGTCTATACCGTGTCCGACCCGCGCAACAAGGTGATCAAGGAGGTGGCGCGCGAGCTTTCCGAGGCACAGGGAAGCCGCAAGATGTACGACATCGCCGAGCGCCTGGAGAGCGTGATGTGGGACATCAAGAAGATGTTCCCGAACCTGGACTGGTTCAGTGCGGTCAGCTACCACATGATGGGCGTGCCGACGGCGATGTTTACGCCGCTGTTCGTGCTGGCGCGTACGGCTGGCTGGAGCGCGCACGTCATCGAGCAACGCATGGACGGCAAGATCATTCGGCCTTCTGCGAATTACACGGGTCCAGAGGATCAGGTGTTCGTGCCGCTGGATCAGCGCTCCTGAAAGCTGCTGCCTGCGAGCGGCCCTCATCCGCCCTTCGGGCACCTTCTCCCGCGTTGCGGGAGAAGGGAGAGTGGCGAGCAGCAGGTGGTGACTAGCAGCACGAGCGCCTGTAACAACAGCCGCAGCCACAGCAGCCACAGCAGCAGCAACAGAAGCAACAGAAGCAACAGAAGCAACAGAAGCAACAGAAGCAACAGCAACAGCAACAGCACCAGCACCAGCAGACCCCGCCCGCTTTGTGATATCGCCAGCCATGAACAGCCAGTACCGCAAGCCCTTGCCGGGCACCTCGTTGGACTATTTCGATGCACGCGCCGCCGTGGATGCGCTGCAACCCGGCGCCTACGCAACGTTGCCGTATACCGCGCGCGTGCATGCCGAAAACCTGGTGCGGCGCGCCCAGTCACAGATGCTGGAGGCCTACCTGCGTCAGCTGATCGAGCGCAGGCGCGACCTGGATTTTCCCTGGTTTCCGGCGCGTGTGGTCTGTCACGACATCCTGGGGCAGACCGCGCTGGTCGACCTGGCCGGACTGCGCGATGCAATCGCCGAGCAGGGGGGCGATCCGGCGCAGGTCAACCCGGTGGTGCCGGTGCAATTGATCGTCGATCACTCGCTGGCAGTGGAATACGCCGGCTTCGACAAACAGGCCTTCGCCAAGAACCGCAGCGTGGAAGATCGCCGCAACGCCGACCGCTTCCACTTCATCGAGTGGACCAAGCGCGCGTTCGAGAACATGGAGGTGATTCCGCCGGGCAACGGCATCATGCATCAGATCAATCTGGAGAAGATGTCGCCGGTGATCTACACGCTCGACGGCGTGGCCTTTCCCGATACCTGCGTGGGTACCGACAGCCACACCCCGCATGTGGATGCGCTGGGTGTGATCGCGGTGGGTGTGGGTGGGCTGGAAGCGGAGAACGTGATGCTCGGCCGTGCCTCGTGGATGCGCCTGCCCGACATCATCGGCGTGGAATTGCTGGGCCGGCCGGCGCCCGGCATCACCGCCACCGACATCGTGCTGGCCTTGACCGAATTCCTGCGCCAGCAACGCGTGGTCGGTGCCTATCTCGAGTTTTATGGAGCCGGCGCCAGCGCGCTGACCATCGGCGACCGCGCGACCATTTCCAATATGACGCCGGAGTTCGGTGCCACCGCGGCGATGTTCTATATCGACCAGCAGACGCTGGATTACCTGCGTCTGACCGGGCGCGAAGAGACGCAGATTGCGTTGGTGGACACCTACGCCCGCCAGACCGGCCTGTGGGCGGACGACCTGGTCACCGCGCACTACGAGCGCGTGCTGCAGTTCGACCTGTCGAGCGTGGTGCGCAACATGGCCGGGCCGTCCAATCCGCACAAGCGCGTGGCCACCAGCGCGCTGGCCGAGCGCGGCATTGCCGGTGTCTGGGACGACGTGCCGGGGCAGATGCCCGATGGCGCGGTGATCATCGCCGCGATCACCTCGTGCACCAATACCTCCAACCCGCGCAATGTCATTGCCGCCGGCTTGCTGGCGCGCAACGCGAACGCGCGTGGACTGACCCGCAAGCCGTGGGTCAAGAGTTCGCTGGCGCCGGGCTCCAAGGCGGTGCAGTTGTATCTGGAAGACGCCGGCCTGTTGGGCGAGCTGGAACAACTGGGCTTCGGCATCGTCGCGTTTGCCTGCACCACCTGCAACGGCATGAGTGGCGCACTGGATCCGGCGATCCAGCAGGAGATCATCGACCGCGATCTGTACGCGACAGCGGTGTTGTCGGGCAACCGCAATTTCGACGGGCGCATCCATCCCTACGCCAAGCAGGCGTTCCTTGCATCGCCACCGTTGGTGATCGCCTATGCCATTGCCGGGACGGTGCGCTTCGATATCGAAAAGGATGTGCTGGGCATCGACGCCGATGGCGTGGCGGTGACGCTCAAGGATCTGTGGCCAAGCGATGCGGAGATCGATGCGGTGGTGGCGCGCAGCGTCAAGCCGGAACACTTCCGCAGCGTCTACGATCCGATGTTCAAGCGCAGCGTGGGCCAGGGCATCCAGGTGAGCCCGTTGTACGACTGGCGGCCGACCAGCACCTACATCCGTCGCCCGCCGTATTGGGAAGGCGCGCTCGCCGGTGCACGCAGTTTGCGCGGACTGCGCCCGCTGGCGGTGCTGGGCGACAACATCACCACCGATCATCTGTCGCCGTCGAACGCGATCCTGGCCGGCAGCGCGGCCGGCGAATACCTGGCGCAGATGGGCGTGCCGGAGGAGGACTTCAATTCCTACGCCACCCATCGCGGCGACCACCTCACCGCGCAGCGCGCCACCTTCGCCAATCCCAAGCTGGTCAACGAAATGGCGGTGGTCGATGGACAGGTCAAGGCAGGCTCGCTGGCGCGGCTGGAACCGGAAGGGCAGGTGCTGCGCATGTGGGAGGCGATCGAAATCTACATGACGCGCAAGCAGCCGCTGATCATCGTTGCCGGTGCCGATTACGGCCAGGGCTCCTCGCGCGACTGGGCCGCCAAGGGCGTGCGTCTGGCCGGCGTGGAGGTGATCGTGGCCGAAGGCTTCGAGCGGATTCACCGCACCAACCTGATCGGCATGGGCGTGTTGCCGCTGGAGTTCAAGCCGGGCAGCGATCGCAAGACGCTGGGCATCGACGGCAGCGAAACCTTCGATGTGGTCGGCGAGCGCACGCCGGGTGCCACGCTGACGCTGTCGATCCATCGCCGTAATGGCGAGCAGTTGCAGGTGCCGGTGACCTGCCGGCTGGATACCGCCGAAGAAGTGTCGATCTACGAAGCGGGCGGCGTATTGCAACGGTTTGCGCAGGATTTTCTTGAGGCCTCGGCAGTCTGATGGCTTCCACGCCCGAGGACGCCAGGTCGCGCGCTTGCACTCACCCGTGCAGGCGCGCACACTTTGGCAATCTTTGCCATCAGGAGGTCGTATGGCCACGATGAATATCTCTTTGCCCGACGAGCTCAAGCAGTTCGTCGATCAGCAAGTTCAGGAGCATGCCTACGGGTCCAGCAGTGAGTACCTACGCGAACTGATCCGTAAGCAACGCGATGTGGAACAGCTGCGTGGGTTGCTGCTGGATGGGGCCAACTCCGGGCCGGCCGTGGCAATGGAGCCTGATTTTTTCGACAAGATGCGTGAGCGCGCGCAGGCACGCGCTGCCAGCAAGTGAAGCCGGCGCGCTGGCGCCCGTTGGCGCTGCGCGACGTCGACGAAGCCGCTGCGTGGTATGGCGAACAAGCCGGGCTCGCGCTGGAACTGGCGTTTGCCGACGCGCTGGAGTCGGCGGTCAAGATGCTGATGCAGCACCCGGGTGTCGGTTCCAGCCGACATGCGGTGCTGTTGAAGCTGCAGGACCTGCGGGTGTGGCCACTGAAGGGGTTTCCCTATTTGATTTTCTACATCGAACGCGACACGGACATCGTCATCTGGCGTGTGCTGCAGATGCAGCGCGACATTCCTGCGTGGATGAGCGGCGACGCCTGAGCGGTTCGACGCGAGTTTTGCCTCAACTCTCCGGCAGCGCCGCAGTCGATGCGTCTTCGCCGCGATCACGATCAACCGAGATACACCAAGCCCATGACCCCTCTCTCCCAACTCCGCATCCCGGCCACCTACATGCGTGGCGGCACCAGCAAGGGCGTGTTCTTTCGCTTGCAGGACCTGCCCGCTGCCGCCCAATTGCCCGGGCCTGCGCGCGATGCGTTGTTGCTACGGGTGGTCGGCAGTCCCGACCCGTACGGCAAGCAGATCGACGGCATGGGTGGGGCGACCTCCAGCACCAGCAAGGGCGTGATCGTGTCGGCCAGCACGCGCGCCGGACACGATGTGGACTACCTGTTCGGGCAGGTATCCATCGATAGCGCGTTCGTGGACTGGAGCGGCAACTGCGGCAACCTGTCGGCGGCGGTGGGGCCGTTTGCGATTGCCAATGGCCTGGTCGATGCCGCGCGGGTGCCGCGCGACGGTGTGGCGACGGTGCGGATCTGGCAGGCCAATATCGGCAAGACCATCGTGGCGCATGTGCCGATGACCGATGGCCAGGTGCAGGAAACCGGCGACTTCGAACTGGATGGGGTGACCTTTCCGGCCGCCGAGGTGCAGCTGGAATTCCTCGACCCGGCCGACGCTGCCGAAGGCGAGGGGGGGGCGATGTTTCCCACCGGCAGGCTGATCGATCAGCTGGAGGTTCCCGGCCTGGGCACGATCGCCGCGACGCTGATCAATGCCGGCATTCCGACCATCTTCGTCAATGCACGCGACCTGGGCTACACCGGCACCGAGCTGCAGGAGGCGATCAATGGCGACCCGCGTGCACTGACGATGTTCGAGACCTTGCGTGCACACGGCGCGTTGCGGATGGGCTTGATTGCGAAGGTGGAAGAGGCAGCCACGCGGCAGCACACCCCGAAGGTGGCCTTCGTGGCGCCACCGGCCGATTACACCGCGTCCAGCGGCAAGCCGGTGCGCGCGGCCGAGATCGATCTGCTGGTGCGCGCGCTGTCGATGGGCAAGTTGCACCACGCCATGATGGGCACCGCGGCCGTGGCCATCGGGACAGCCGCGGCTGTGCCTGGCACGCTGGTCAATCTGGCCGCCGGCGGCGTGACGCGCACGGCGGTGCGCTTCGGGCATCCGTCCGGCACCTTGCGCGTCGGCGCCGAGGCGCAGCTGGTGGACGGCCAGTGGCAGGTGACCAAGGCGCTGATGAGCCGCAGTGCGCGGGTGCTGATGGAAGGCTGGGTGCGGGTGCCGGTCGACTCTGCCGGGGGCGGCTGATCGCCCATTGAGACCGGGCACGCCCCGGCACACAAATTGCACGCGGGTGTTGCATTAATTCGAACGCCTTTTCGAATTCGGAAAACTTTTTCGCACGCGCTCTGCCAAATTTGTGTAAATCGTGTTAATTCTGTTGCAACGCGGCATGCAGATCAGGCCGCTCCGCCAACCGAATTCGGAGTCTTCCCATGTCCGCCAGCCGGTCGCTCAAGATCAGCGCGCTCGCCGTTGCCGTCGCTTCCCTTCTTCCGCTTCATGCCGCCGCCCAGCAGGCGCCCAGCGACGACGGTGTCGTGCGCCTGGACGCGGTCAAGGTCACGGTCGAGCGCCGCTCGGAAGATTCCAAGGACGTGCCGGTCTCGGCATCGGTGCTGCGTCCGGAATTTCTGGATGCCATCTCCACCAGCGGCTCGGATATCCGCGTGCTCGCGGGCAAGGCGCCCAGCCTCAACATCGAATCGTCCAACGGCCGTGTGTTCCCGCGCGTGTACATCCGCGGCTACGGCAACACCGACTTCAACACCTACGCCTCGCAGCCGGTGTCGCTGATCTATGACGACGTGGTGCAGGAAAACGCGTTCCTGAAGGGCTTCCCGATCTTCGATCTGGAAGGCCTGGAAGTGCTGCGCGGCCCGCAGGGCACGCTGTTCGGCCGCAACACGCCGGCCGGCGTGGTCAAGTTCAACTCGGTCAAGCCGACCATTGGCGCCAATGACGGCTACGCTAGCCTGTCCTACGGCACCTACGGCACGATGACGCTGGAAAGCGGCCTGAGCATCGCCATGGGCGAGCATTGGGCGGCGCGTCTGTCCACGCTGGGCCAGCGTCGCGACGACTGGGTGGAAAACCGCGATGGCCGCGACCTGGAAGGCTATACCGATTCGGCCGTGCGCCTGCAGCTGCTGTACCAGGCCAGCGACGACTTCAGCGCCTTGTTCAACGCGCATGCGCGTCACCTGGACGGCACCGCGCGGCTGTTCCGCGCCAACGTCATCCAGCCCGGCACCAACCAGCTGGTGGACGGCTTCGACGAAGAGAAGTCCTTCATCGACGGCGCCAACAACCAGGAACTGCAGACCTATGGCGGCAGCGCCAACCTGACCTGGGACCTGGGCGACATCGCGCTGCACTCGATCACCGCCTACGAAGGCATCGGCAAGTACTACAGCCGCGGCGACATCGACGGCGGCTTCGGCGCGGTGTTCGCACCGCCGTCCGGCCCGGGCGTGATTCCGTTCCCGGTGGAAACCGCCGGCGGCATCAAGAGCCTGGACCAGTACAGCCAGGAACTGCGCGCCGAATCGCAGTACGAGGGCCCGCTCAACTGGCAGGCCGGCCTGTACTACTTCCACGACGATGTGGAAGGCGAAAACTACACCTACAACACCTTCAGCGGCGGCGATCTGGCCAGCTACCAGCTGACCCGCCAGCGCAACACCTCGTGGGCGGCGTTCGGCTCGTTGAACTATGCGGCCACCGACCGCCTGAACCTGCGCGCCGGCATCCGCTACACCTACGACAAGAAGACCTTCGACGTGCTGGCGCTGGATCGCGTCACGCTGGTCGAGCCGTCCAGCGGCGAGACCGACAACTCCAAGGTCACCGGCGATCTGGCGGCCACCTTCGCCATCAACGACGACGTCAACGTATACGCCCGTGCGGCACGCGGCTTCCGCGGCGCCAGCTTCGGCGTGCCCTCGGGTACCGCGCCGCTGACCGTGGCCGAGCCGGAGACGGTGGATTCGTTCGAGATCGGCATCAAGTCGGATCTGTTCGACAACCGCGCGCGCCTGAGCTTCGACATCTACGATTTCCGCGTCAAGAACCAGCAGCTCACCGCGGTGGGCGGCGTCTCCAACGACGTGCGCCTGCTCAACGCCGACAAGACCAAGGCGCGCGGCGCCGAGTTCGACTTCGAAGCGCTGCTCACCCAGAACCTGCGCGTCACCGCCGGCGGCGCCTACAACTGGACCCGCATCGACGACCCGGCGCTGTCGGTGGGCGTGTGCCGCACCTGCACCGTGACCGACCCGCTCAACGCGGCCGGCAACGCCATCATCGACGGCAACGACCTGCCGCAGGCTGCCAAGTGGATGGCCAACGCCACCCTGCGTTACGGCATCCCGATGGGCAACGACGGCGAGCTGTTCTTCTACACCGACTGGTCCTACCGCAGCGAAGTGAACTTCTTCCTGTACGACTCCAAGGAGTTCACCGGCCAGCCGCTGGTCGAAGGCGGCGCCAAGATCGGCTACAACTGGGGCGCGGGCGCGTACGAGGTGTCGGTGTTCTGCCGCAACTGCACCAACCAGATCCGCGTGACCGGTGCGATCGACTTCAACAACCTCACCGGCTTCATCAACGACCCGCGCATCGTCGGTGCGCAGTTCCGCGCCAACTTCTGATCGGCGTGGTGGTGTAGCACGATTGAACCGCCGGCCAACACGCCGGCGGTTTTTTTATGGTCGCAGGAGCAGATACATGCAGCAGAGATGGCCAAACGCGTGGTGGATGCTCGGGCTGTGGTGCGCATTGGCAGTGGCATGGGGGCAGACGCCTGCCGTGACCGCAGCGCAGGCGCCGCCAACACCCACATCCACCGAGTTGCTGGTGGTCTCCACCGATATCGGCGACGACATCGACGATGCATTTGCGCTGGGGTTGTTGCTGCGCAGCCCGCAGCTGCGGGTGCTGGGCATCGCATCGGCCTGGGGCGACACCGGCTTGCGCGCGCAGTTGCTGCAGCGCCTGTTGCAGCAGGCCGGGCGCAGCGAGATCCCGTTGGCGGTGGGGGCACGCACCACCAGCGCGATCCCCTTCAGCCAGGCGCGCTGGGCCGCCAGGGGACAGGCGGCAGGCAAGCTGCCGGATGCGGCGGCGATGATCCTGCAGCAGGCGCGCCTGCATCCCGGCGAGGTGACCTTGCTGGTGTTGGGGCCGATGACTGACGCGGCACTGGCGCAGCGGCGCGACCCGGCCGGCTTTGCCAAGCTCAAGCGCATCGTGGCGATGGGCGGCTCGGTCCGGGTTGGCTATGGCAAGTCGGCGTATCGGCCGGCCAGTGCGCCGGCGGCGGAGTACAACATCCTGGCCGATGTGCCGGCGGCGCAGCGGGTGTTCGCGGCCGGCGTGCCGATCGTGTTGCTGCCCCTGGACGCCACCCAGGTTCCGCTGGAAGAGCCCGAGCGCGTCGCGCTGTTTGCACACGGCGACGGGCTCACCGATGCGCTCACCCAGCTGTATTACCAGTGGCGCAACACCGACCAGCCCTGGGCCAGCGCCACGCCGACCTTGTTCGACGCTGTGCCGGTGGCCTGGCTGCTGCGCCCCGCACTGTGCCCGACCACGCCGTTGCACCTGGACGTCGATGCGCAGGGGTACACCCGCGAAGGCACAGGCACGCCGAACGTGCAGGCCTGCCTGCGCGCGGACAAGCCGGCGTTGATCGACCTGTACATGCGCACGGTGCTGCAGTTGCGCTAGGAGTGGCTTTCAAAGTGTGGTGAGCGCCCGCTTGGTGGCGAGCGCAGTGGTTTTATTGGCCGCACTTTGGGATGCAGTCAAAAGCCTGGTTGGTCGTGCGCGCGGTGCCTCACCGCTCGCGGGACACGCCGCAAGTACGTCCGTGTAGGCTCGGTGGCGGCTTCCATGCCGCCACACGGTCCCGCAAGCGGTGAGGACACCGCACCAGAAAATGCGTCGGTTGCTTTGTTGAAAGCCTGCTTGCTGCTCTGCTTGTGATGGAACGTTTGTTGGACGCACCATCATCCGAACAATGCACGCCACGCCCTGTTTGCGCCCCTGCACACCGACCATCTCGACGGGTCCTTGCCCGCCCACCGTCGCGGGACCTTACGCGGCATGGATGCCGCGTAAGAGCCTACAGGGACGTACTTGCGGCGTGTCCCGCGATGGTGGGCGGGCAAGGACCCTGCAGCCAAGCGGCAACTCAGCGACCTGCCATGGACCGGCGTCAAACCACTGCGCTTACCGTCGGTCGGGCACGCAGGTGCCATCGCAGCGCTGGCCAGGTGGCGCATCATCGCCGCCCATCGGCAAGTCCCTGCGTCGCCTCATGCCGCCATCGGTGACGTGAACGGCATCGCTATACTTACGTCCTCAGTCATGGGGTAGCGCGAATGGACAGCAGGGAATCAGGGATGAGGTGGTCGGGCACGCGGCGGATGTTGCTGTGGGTGGTATTGCTGTGCGTGGCGATCGGCGCGGTGGCGTGCAAGCGCAACGAAAGCGGCCAGTTGCCTGCCGCCAGCGGCGAGGCGATCAAGGCCGACAAGCAGGCGATCACCGGTTTTGCGCTGGCGCGCGCCTATCCCGACCAGACCAGCGACGGGCTGTCGCTGGCGCTGGAATTCTCGCGGCCGCTGGTCGGCACGCAAGACTTCGATGCGCTGGTGCGCTTCGAGGAAAAGGTCGGCACCGGCGACAGCAGCTGGACGCTGTCCGACGATGGCAAGACGTTGCGCTACCCGTACGTGGAAGCGGCCAAGGACTACACCGTGCTGGTCGACGCCAACCTGCTGGCGGCCGATGGCAGTCGCCTGGGCAAGCCGCTCAAGCAGAAGGTCTACACCGGCGCGCTCAAGCCGGTGGCCGGGTTCGCCTCGCAAGGCAGCGTGCTGCCGGCGCGCGAAAGCCGCGGCCTGCCGGTGGTGTCGGTCAACGTGCCGGAAGTGGACGTGGAGTTCCTGCGTGTGCGCGAGAAGTCTTTGCCGGCGTTCTTCCAGCAGTTCCAGCGCGGCGGCCGTCGCGGCAGCTGGGAGCTGGAGAGCGAATACAACGACAAACAACCGCTGTCCAGGCTGGCCGAGCCGGTGTACGTCAATCGTTTCATTCTCGGCGGCAAGCAGAACGAGCGCGTGCTGACCTACCTGCCGACGCAGGACATCAAGGAGCTGCAGGAGCCGGGCCTGTACTTTGCGGTAATGAAGCGCGCCGGCAGCTTCGAGAACGAACAGGAGACGGCGTTCTTCACCGTCAGCGACATCGGCCTGCATACGCGCGCCTACAAGGACAAGCTGTTCGTGCACACCGCCTCGTTGCAGAGCGGCGAGCCGATCAAGAACGTGGAAGTGCGCATCCTCGATGCCAAGGGCGAGCTGTTCCTCAAGGGCGCCACCGACGGCAACGGCAATGCGCTGCTCAACTACACGCTCGATGCCGGCCACGTGCTGGTGGCGCGCAGCAAGACCGATATCTCGGTGCTGCCGTTCAACCAGCCGGCGCTGGACCTGAGCGAATTCGCGGTGGCCGGGCGCGAAAGCGCCTGGTTCGATGTGTTCGCCTGGGCCGGCCGCGACCTGTATCGCCCCGGCGAGACCATGCGCGTGTCGGCGATCCTGCGCGACAACGACGGCAAGCCCACCAAGCCGCAGCCGGTGTTCCTGCGACTCAAGCAGCCGGACGGCAAGACCTTCCGCGAGACCCGGCTGCAGCCGGGCGAGCAGGGCTATTTCGAGTTCAGCCAGCAGATTCCGGCCGATGCGCCGACCGGTCGCTGGCAGGTGGAATTCCGCACCGATCCGGCCAGCAAGGACGCCGTGCAGGGCATGAGCGTGCGCGTGGAAGAGTTCCTGCCCGAACGCATGAAGCTGGATCTGGACAGCACACAAAAGACCCTGAGCGCCGGCCAGCCGTTCACGCTGCTCGCCAATGCCGCGTACCTGTACGGCGCGCCGGCCGACGGCAACCGCTTCACCGCCAAGCTGGCGGTCAGCGTCGAGCAGCATCCGCTCGCGTCCTTGCCGGGCTGGTTCTTCGGCGACCCCACGCTGGAACTGCCGCGCGAAGCCAAGGACGTGATCGATACCACGTTCGGCAGCGACGGCATCCTGCGCGAAGACATCGCGCTGCCGGCCGAAGCCAGGCCGGTCAGCACGATCGCCGCAGTGGTCTCCGGCAGCGTCTACGAGACCGGCGGGCGCACCGTCACCCGCACCGTCAAGCGCGTGCTGTGGCCGGCCAAGGCGCTGGTCGGCGTGCGCCCCTTGTTCGACGACAAGGACGGCACCGATGCCAATGGCACCGCACGCTTCGAACTCACCCGCGTGGACGCCGATGGCAAGCCGCAACCGGCCAAGGGCCTGAAGGCCACGCTGGTGCGCGAGCTGCGCGACTACCACTGGAACTACACCGACGACCATTGGGATTACGACTTCACCCGTCGCTTCGAGAACAAGGACACGCGCACGCTCGACATCGCCGGCGGCAACGCCAAGCTCGAGTTTCCGGTGGAGTGGGGCGAGTACCGCCTGGACGTGTTCGACCCGGCCACCGGGCTGACCACGCGCTACCCATTCCGCGCCGGCTGGAGCTGGAACGACGAAAACCGCGGCCTGGACGCGCGCCCGGACAAGGTCAAGCTGGCGCTGGACAAGACCGGCTACCGCGCCGGCGACACGCTCACCGTCACGCTGACCCCGCCGCATGCCGGCAAGGGCGTGTTGCTGGTGGAAAGCGACAAGCTGCTGTACGTGCAGGACATCGACGTTAAGCCGGGGAGCACGTTCGACATTCCGGTCACCGAGGCCTGGGAACGCCACGATGTGTACGTCACCGCGTTGGTGTTCCGCGGCGGCAGCGCGCCGAGCAAGATCACGCCGGCGCGCGCAGTGGGCGTGGCGTATGTGCCGATGGACCGCAAGGCGCGGCGTGTGGCGGTGGGCCTGGCGGCACCCAAGCAGATGCGCCCGGAGCAGGCCTTGCCGGTGACGGTGAGCGTGCCGGAGCTGGCCGGCAAGGCGGCGCACGTGACCATCTCGGCGGTGGACGTGGGCATCCTCAACATCACGCGCTTCCCGGTGCCCGATGCCAATGCGCAGTTCTTCGCGCAGCGACGCCTGGGTACCGATGCCTACGATATCTACGGGCGGGTGATCGAAAGCTTCGAAGGCGCCAGCGGCAAGCTCAAGTTCGGCGGCGACATGGCGCTGGAAGCCTTGCCGCAAGCCAAGCGCCCGACCGCGCGCGTGCAGACCGTGGACCTGTTCTCCGGCTCGGTGAAACTCGATGCCCGGGGCAATGCGCGCGTGCAACTGCCGGTGCCGGATTTCAACGGCACCTTGCGGGTCTCGGCATTGGTGTATTCGGAGACGCGGTTCGGCAATCAGTCCATGGAAACCGTGGTGCGCGCGCCGATCCTGGCCGAGGCCAGCATGCCGCGCGTGATGGCGCCGGGTGACCGCAGCACGGTGACGCTGGACGTGCAGAACTTCACCGGCAAGCCGGGCGAGTTCAACGTGCGCGTGGACGGGATCGGCCCACTGGCCATTGCCGAGGCGGCGCGCAGCGTCAAGCTCGGTGTGGATGCCAAGCAGACGCTGAGCTTCCCGCTGAGCGCCACCGAAGGCTATAGCGTGGCCAAGGTGCGTGTGCGCGTGGACGGCAACGGCTTCAAGGCCGACCGCAGCTACGACCTGCCGGTGCGTGCCGGTTGGCCGCAGGTGTTGCGTGCGCAGACGCGCGTGCTCGATCCGCTGGCGCCGATCAGCCTGGACAGCGGCTTTGCCGATGGCCTGATGGCCGGCTCGGTGACCGCGCGCATGGTGGTCAGCCCGCTGCCGCCGATTCCGTTCGCCAGCGCCCTGCAGGGTGCGTTGGACTACCCGTACGGCTGCGCCGAGCAGACCACCAGCAAGGGCTACGCCGCGCTGCTGCTCGACGACGCCACCGCCCGGGCGCTGGGCACCAAGGGGCTGGAGGCGGCCAAGCGCCGCGAGCGCATGGAAGGCGCGTTCGGTCGCCTGGCCTCGATGCAGATCGCCAGCGGGCATTTTTCGATGTGGGGCGACGACGGCTACGTCAATCCGGGCCTGACCCCGTACATCGCCGAGTTCCTGCTCGATGCCAAGGACGCCGGTTTTGCGGTGCCCGACAACGTGCTCCAGAAGGCGCTCAATCGGCTCAGCGAGGACCTGCTGTCCGGTGGCAACGAGTTCTACGGGCAGGATCGCCGCGATAGCCTGAAGTTCGCCAACCAGGCCTGGTCCGGCTACGTGCTGGCACGCGTCAACCGCGCCCCGTTGGGCACGCTGCGTGCGCTGTACGACAACCAGCGCGACAAGGCGCTGACCGGTCTGTCGCTGGTGCATCTGGGGGCGGCATTGTCGCTGCAGGGCGACACCAAGCGTGGGCAGGCGGCGATCAAGGCCGGTTTTGCCAAGGACAGCAGCGAACGCCCGTCGTACTTCGCCGATTACGGCAGCGCGATCCGCGACGATGCCTTGATGATGGCGCTGCTGCACGAGCGTGGCCTGTCCAGGCCCGAGTACGACACCCGCGCTGTCGCGCTGGGCCGTGCACTGGATGCACGACGCGCCACCGGCTGGCTGTGGCTGAGCACGCAGGAGCAGGTGGCTCTGGCGCGCTTGGGCAAGGCCTTGATGGTCGGGCAGGGCAAGCAGGTCTCCGGCACCTTGAGCGTGGGCGGCGAAACGCAGCAGATCGCGCCGGCGCGCCTGTTCGGGCGCAGTTTCGACAGCGCCGCCTTGGCGCGCGGCGTGCAGTTCGCGCCGCAGGGCGAGGCCCCGATGTACGCCAGCCTGGAAGTGGCCGGCATCCCGCGCAGCGCGCCGGAGCCGGACGCGCGCACCCTCAGCGTGGAGCGCAGCTGGTACACCACCGACGGCAAACCGTGGACGCCGCGTGCATTGAAGGAAGGCGAGGCGTTGATCGTGCGCGTGGCCATCACCGCCAACAGCGACATGCCCGACGCACTGCTGACCGACCTGTTGCCGGCCGGGCTGGAGATCGAGAACTTCAATCTCGGCGATGCCAAACAGTGGGCCGACGTGGTGGTGGAGGGCATCGGCATCAGCGAGCGTTCCAGCGCCGCCGATGTCAAGCACGAAGAGTTCCGCGACGACCGTTATGTGGCCGCGCTGGCGCTCTCCCCGGGCAGCAAGGCGCAGCTGTATTACCTGGTGCGCGCGGTGACGCCGGGCACCTACACGGTGCCGCCGTCGCTGGTGGAAGACATGTATCGACCGGAGTTGCGCGGCGTGGGCCGCGCCACTCCGGCAACGATCACGGTGGTGCAGCCCTGACGCGCCTGATGGCACACGTCCTCGAGAGCGCGGGCGTGTGCCATCCAAGGAGACGGGAGATAGCGCATCTGTCTGCGCGATCGCGCTTTGGCACGAGATGCCTGCGGCACGATGGAGCGTTGTCCTGTATCGGATCCGGTGCGGGACATTGATCTACTTATCCTCGCGCAGGTTAGCGAAGCGGGCGGCAAGTCCATCGTTCTGCAGAAGAAGCGGAGCCAGCAGCGGCGATTCGGATGACCCGGATCGCAATGCATCCGGCGCGTGGGGCGTAGGCATGTGAAATGCCAAACGATCTAGAGGAAGACACATCATGCTGTTCAAGGACATCGGCTATCGCTACCGCAACGGAGTCGTGCGCTATGGCGACCTCGCTTACGTGCTGTGTATCGATCCCGACCTGGAGGCAGACGGCCTGCCGCACACCGCCTTTTACGCATGGGATGGCGGCGGATGGGGGATGTATGAGATAGGTCGCTGGAACGCCCACTCGATCTGTGTCACCCAACGCCCCAAAGACCAGGCGATCGCGCTAGGCGAGCATGGCACCGTGCGCGTGATGGGCAACGACGACGACTATGACGAGCAAATCGCCTGCCCTGGCGTATCGCTCAGCGTCATGCGAGAGATCCGTAATGTCGGCGGTTTTGCCTACGTCTGCGGAATGGATCGCCAGGTCTTCAAGCGGGAAAGTCCAGGCAACTGGATTGCGCTGCACGGCGACATGCCGAGCCAGCCAGCCAAGGATATGGTGTTCGGGTTTGAGTCCATTCACGGCTACAGCGAGGTGGATGTCTATACCGTGGGCTGGCATGGCGAAATCTGGCATTTCGATGGTGCTGCCTGGACGCGCTGCGCCAGTCCCACCGCCATCAACCTTACCCGGGTCTGCTGCGCGGAAGATGGCTGGGTGTATGCCTGCGGAATGCACGGTACCTTGCTGAGAGGGCGAGGCGCTCGCTGGGAAACCGTCGAGCATGCAACCACCGATGTGGATCTATGGGGCCTGGAGTGGTTCGACGGAAAGCTCTATGTCGCGACGCTCGGTGCCTTGTACTGGTTAAGGGACGGCGTACTTGAGCTGGTGGATTTTGGTGGCGTGATGCCCAACAGCTGCCACAGTTTGAGCAGTGCGGATGGATTGCTTTGGTCTGTGGGTCAACGCGATATCCTGGCCTTTGACGGTGTCGCGTGGAAACGCGTGGAGTGATGTCATGGTGGGCTCGCTCTGGTGCTCCAGGCCTCCGCTCCCACGCCTCGGTCTTCGCAATCATCACCAGGTGCGTGGCGTCTCGCTAGATTCGTGGTTGCGAGGGAGTCCGTGCAGCGCAACCGCGACGCGGGGATAAGCGTGCGTGAATGATTCAAGCTGCATGAAACGTCCACGCAGGTTAGCCGTACAGCGGCATTTGGATACTGGGAGCAGTCGTAGAGGAAATGCTGTCCTCTACATGCAAATTACGCGAGGTTCAGTGGGTACGATCTTGCAGGCGAGCCTGCGCCGCGCGTTTACATCGGGAGCTTCGGTATCTGTGTTTGATAGTCAGAGCGTTGATTCGACAGCCGCGGCAGATCCTGCAGATGCGGATCCGGTCGCCTTTCCCATGTATTGGCCTCAGTTGGCAGCGACATGATCATCAATCGCAAATTACCGATCTTCGTCGGGCTGCTGCTTGCCTGCTTATTCCTTCAAGGTAACGCCATGCCTTTTTCAAACGTCCTCTACCTGTTTTCGGAAGTTCAGGGCAGCGTGCTGCTCGATGGTGAGCCGGTCGAGGGTGTGGACATCGAGCAGGAATATCACTGGCACTGGAGCAACGAGCGCCAGACACATTCTGTCAAGACCGATGCGCAAGGCCGCTTTCAATTTCGCGCCGTCACTACGACGTCCTGGTTGGCACGATTCATGCCGCATGAGCCGGTCATCGGCCAGCGCATCACGCTGCGATATCAGGGCAAGGAGCACAAGGGATGGGTATTCACCAAACACAATTACAGCAACCATGGTGAGGTGCATGGGCGGCCCCTGAACTTCGTCTGTGAATTGACCGCCAAGCCAGTCGCCAACCCCGAGACGGAAACGTTTGGTATCTGCGTGCTTCGGTAACGTATCCCTGCTCCCGGAGGGGGCTCGCCACTTCTCGCAATCGGCAAATCGGGTTTTCTATGATCGTCGGCTTATTGCTTCGCTGAGGGCGCAACTGCTTCGCGTTGTCTTCTCGGTGCGATGCGCGCGACACGCAAGGGTCATTTTTGGCGGCTACGGTGGCGTGCTTTCGTACAAGCGCAGCATTTCCTGCTGCGCAACTCCGGGATTCCATGCAGCGCTCCAATTCGTACCGTTTTCAGCTGTCCGTTCTCGCCGTCGCCATCGCGGCATGTTCACCGGCGGTGCAGGCGCAGACCAACGCGACTTCTGCTAGTGCAGAGCGCACCGTTGCATCGTCGCCTGCATCATCCGTAAATCCCGCAGGCGCTAGCGCAGCACCGGGCGACGCAGTCGGCGCCGAATCGGTGGCGTCTTCAGATGAAATATCCAACGCAGACGCATCGCCCGCCGTCACCAAGACCGGCGTGCGAACCCTCGATGCCATGCAAGTCACCGGCGTGCGTCGTGCCAACGCAGCGGCGGTGGAAAGCAAGCGCGCGGCGACCAACATCACCGATGTGATCAGCGCCACCGATGTGCGCGCCTTGCCCGACAGCACCATCGTCGAAGCACTGCGCCGCGTGCCCGGCCTGTCGGTATTGCCGGCCACCGACAACGAGCATCCGCGCGACGAGGCTGCCACACCGGTGCTGCGCGGCCTGGGCCCGTCCTACAACAACGTCACCATCGACGGGCTGACCATCGCCTCGCCCGGCACGCCGAACGGCACGCTCGGTTCGATCACGCGCGGCGTGCGGCTGGATCTGCTGCCGGCATCGATGGTCAGCGAGTTGCAGGTGGTCAAGACCTTCACGCCCGACCTGGATCCCAATGCGACCGGCGGGGCGATCAACCTCAAGACACGCAGCGCATTCGAAAACGGCGGCAAGCCGTTCTTCAGCGCCGAAGCCACACTCGGCCACGCCAACGATGTCGGCAAGCCGCGTGATCAGGACGACCCCGGCTATCGTTTGAACGCCACCGGCAGCCGCACCTTCGGCAGCGAGCAGCAGTACGGTTTTACGCTATCGGCCAACTACCAGACGCTGAGCAGCTACACCGAAACCCACATGACCACCGACACGGTGCATTACGGGTTCTACGACAGCAACGGCGTGCTGCAGACCGGCGCCAATCTCGGCAATGGCTGGGCGGTGCCGCAGCAGGACAAGTACTGGTACGTGCAGAACCAGCGCGACCGTTACGGTGTCACCGGCAAGTTCGAAGTACATCCCAGTGCCGCGCTCGAGGCCTATGCAACGGCCGGTTACTATTATTTCAAGGACAACATGGAGCGCAACGAGGTCATCATCGACCCGCGCAACCGTGGCCAGGTGTTCAACCAGACCGCCACCTCCGGCAGCTACCCCGGTGGCGATATCGAAGTGGGCTATTCGAACCAGATCGTCACCACGCGCACCAAGGTCGCGCAACTGGGCACGATCTGGCGGCCCACCGACCGGCAGCAGTTCTCCGCGCGCGGTGCGTGGTCGGATGCGACCTACGACGAGCCGATCCGCATGATCAAGTACGCCACCGGCATCACCCGCGCCGCGCCGGTACCGGTGGGCCAGACCGGCAGCGGCGTGACCGTCAATGCCACGCCCGATTACGCGTTCAACTACGACACCTCCGGCTTCGACCAGCGCTTCGGCGTGTCGCCGCGGGGCTATAACGATCTGGGCAACTACAGCCTGTCGTACTGGCGCCCGGACTACAAACGCACCGCCGCCGATCGCATTCTCACCGGTCGGCTCGATTACGGGTTCAATCAGAGCGAGAGCGACCAGGGCATCGGCTTTGCGGCAGGCGTGTCGTATACCACCGACAAACCGTCCTACGATATCTATCGCGTCGAGTACCAGCCCAATACCAGTGCGCCGGCGTTGGGCCTGGCCGATGTGGCGGGCACCGGCAGGGCGCCGATGCGCTATGCCGGCCTGAACCTGATCACCATCGATCCCGACAAGGCCAATCGCGCGTTGGCTGCCACGCCGCTGAGCGCGTTCAACAGCACCGACCAGCAGGCCTTCAGCAACCAGGACAACTTCACCCATACCGAAAAGACCGTCGGCAGCTATGGGCTGGTCAGCTACCGCAGCGAACGTTTCAACGTGCAGGGCGGCCTGCATTTCGACAGCACCAGGCTCAACACGGTCGGCCGCCAGCGCCAGCTGGATACCGCGACCAATCGCTATGTGTATGTCGATAACCCGACCAACGCGGACTACGATTATCTGCTGCCCTCGGCCATCATGACCTACCACCTGAGCGATGCATTGGACCTGCGCGCCGGCGCAAGCCGCACGCTCGGCCGTCCGCCATACGATGCGTATGCGGCGCGCACTTCGATCGGCTTCGTCAACACCGCCGATGCCGGCAACCCGAATGCGCAAGGCGTCACCGTCACCATCGGCAACCCGGACATCAAGCCGCGCGTGTCCAATAACCTGGATCTGTCGCTGGAATGGCGTTTACCCGGCGATTTCGATGCGTTCGCCTCCACCGCCGTGTTCGACAAGCGCATCCAGGACGAGATCTTTACGCTCTCGCGCACCGACAGCTTCAGCTTCGACGGCATCACCTATGCCAACGCACTGATCAGCACCCCGGCCAATGCTGCCAAGGCGCGCATCCGCGGTGTGGAATTCAACGGCATCGTCAACACCCTGGCGCCGATTGCACCGTGGTTGAGTGGTGTGGGTTTCAGTGCGAACTTCGCGGTGCTCGATGGCAGCCTGGATGTGCCCTACAGCGTCGGCAGCGGCAGCAACGTGCGCCAGCGCGAGCGCAAGCTCGACAACCTGGTCGGCCAGCCGGACTACACCGCCAATGCCACGCTGTTCTACAACACCGGCGGGCTGGAGCTGCGTGCGGCCTACAATCGCCAGGGCAAGGCCTTGCGCGCCATCGTCAGCAACATCGACTGGCAGGATCTGTACTGGTCGCCGCGTTCGCAGCTGGATTTCACCGCCACCTATGCCATCAGCAAGCAGCTCAGCCTGATCGGCCAGGTCAGCAACCTCACCCACAGCCGCATCACCAGCGTGACTGGGCCCGGGCAGAATCTGCTCAAGGACAGTTATTCGGTGCCAACGACCTACTGGTTCGGCCTGCGCTTTACGCCGACGTTCTAGGCGCGGCGAAGCTGGCATGGCGAGCAGAGCTCAGGCAAGTGCGCGCGGTGCGTGGAACTCAAGATGTGCACGTGGCAGATGCCATGCCCTGTGCCGACCGCGTTCACCTGACGGTAGCGCAATGGTTCTGTTAACCCCTTCATAGTGGAGTTGTTCGATGACCTTACGTTCTGTCGCCGCCGTCGCGGCCATGCTGGGCGCGGCACTTGCCACCCCTGCCAGCGCAGCACCTGGCGGCGTCGCCGCGATCCAGGCCCGGCTGACCAATCCCGGCGGCGGTATCGTGGTGGTGGCCCATCGCGGCTGCCATGCACCGGCACCGGAGCATGGTTTCAAGGACAGCGCACCGGAGAATTCGCTGGCCGCACTGGAGCGCTGCATCGCCATCGGCGCCGACGTGATGGAGACCGACGTGCGCCGCGCCGCCGATGGCACCCTGGTGATGCTGCACGACGCCACCGTGGACCGCACCACCGACGGCACCGGCAAACTGTCAGAGCTGACCCTGGCCGACCTGCAAAAATTGCGGCTGCGCAGCGACGAAGGTGGCGCGCAGGCGCCGCTGACCGACCAACGCGTGGTCACGCTGGAGCAGATGCTGGCCGCCTCCAAGGGCCACATCCTGCTCAACCTGGACGTCAAGGACGCGATCTACGTGCAGGTGGTCGATGCGGTTGCCCGTGCCGGCATGCAGCACCAGGTGATCGTCAAGGCCGAAGCCGGCATCGCCACGCCGCCACTGGCCGCGATGCTGCCGTTCGACACCGTGTATTTCTTCCCGATCCTGATCAACGCACATGGCACTGCCGATCTGGCGGCGATTGCCACTGCGCAGACACGCAACGCACATCCGGCTGCGTTCGAGCTGCCCAGGATGTCGCCAGCCCAGTTGCCGGCGTTGGTTGCAGTGAGCAAGGCGCACAGGGTGCGGCTGATGGTCAACTCGTTGTGGGACGGCTTCATTGCCGGCTACGGTGGCGATGCCGATGCGGTGCGCGACCCGGACAAGGTCTGGGGCCGCCTGTACCGCGATGGCGTGTCGATCATCCAGACCGACGCGCCGGAAGCCTTGCTGCGTTATCGCGCCGCGCTGGAGCAGCAGTAGGCCGCCCATTGCATTGCGGCAGGCAGCTGGCGCGCGATGCGAACCGAATCTGGTCGCGCCACATCAACCCCAGACGCTGCGCCGATGTCGCCGCCAGCGGTATAGTCACCCGCTGTTTGCACGCAAGGATGTCTGCATGCCGCTCGATACACCCCTGCGCCGCGTCGGTCGGCATGTGGTCTGGTTGGTGGTGCTGCTGGTCGCGCTGCAGGTGCGTGATGTGGCCAAGGCCCTTGGTTTTCCAATCCCGAAAATTCCGGTGCCCTACGGCGGCGGGATTGCCGACAATCTGCTCAGCGTGGTGGTCGTGCTGGTCGCAGCGGCATTGCTGCGTCCTGGGATGCCAGGCGAACTCGCGGCGCGTCTGGGGCTGCGCTGGAACGGCATACGTGGCCCTGCGCTGACGTTGCTGGCCACGCTGCCGTGCTGGGTTGGGCTGTGGACGCAGTCCAGCTCGGTCGGTACCGACGATCTGCTTGGCCTGCTGTGGCTGGCACTGCTGTTTCCGCTGGCCGAAGAAATCGTTTTTCGCGGTTTCGGCTTCGTCTTTGCCTGCCGTGCGCTGGCCTGGCGCCCGGCGATCGCCGCGCTGGTGCAGGCGCTTGTGTTTGGCGGTGTGCATTGGCTCGGGGCCGGCGGTGGAGGTGGCGAGGCGTTGTTGATCTTCGCCATAACCGGTATCGGTGCGCTGCTGTTTGCCATCGTGGACGCGCAGGATGGCTACACGATCTGGAGCGGCTGGGTGTTGCATGTCTCGCTCAACGCGGCCTGGACCGTCTTTGCAGTCTCCGATTCGGCGGCCAGTGGCTGGCTCGGCATTGCGTTGCGCCTGTCTGCGGTGTTCCTGGCGATGGGCTTGTTGCGGTTGTTCGCACGGCCGCCTCACCCGCTGCGCGCGGCGGTCGTGGGCTAGCGCGCGTGTCCTCGCCTAAGGCAGCAGCGTGCAGCAACGTTGATCGCGCGTTGCCACAGCATGCCGCGCGATAGTGGCCGAAATGCGTTTTGCCCTGCATCCTTGGCAGGATGGATGAGCAGCAGCACGTGCAGGCAAGGACCGACCGGACGCAGGAACGCGCCGCTGGCGACGATGGTGTGGCCCGGCATGGCCGCCGCTGGTTGACGGGGCTACGCTGGGGCGCTGTAGCACTGCTGTCTGCCGTGTTGCTGCTGGACCTGGCCTTCCCGCTGCCACTGCCCAAGTCGCGTGACACCTCCACGCTGGTGGTGGCACGCGATGGTACGCCGTTGCGCGCCTTCGCCGACCGCAACGGGGTGTGGCGCTATCCGGCCAGCCCGCAGAGTGTGTCGCCGCTGTACCTGCAGGCGTTGCTGAACTACGAGGACCGCTGGTTCTGGCGCCATCCCGGGGTCAATCCGTGGGGCCTGCTGCGTGCCGGCGGGCAGTGGATCGGGCAGGGGCGCATCGTCTCCGGCGGCTCGACGCTGACCATGCAGGTGGCGCGCATCCTGGACCCGCACACGCGCACACCGTGGGGCAAGGCCAAGCAGTTGTTGCGCGCGCTGCAGCTGGAAGCGCACCTGAGCAAGCGCGAGATTCTGACGCTGTACCTGGAGCGCGCGCCCTACGGCGGCACCATCGAAGGCGTGGAAGCGGCGAGCTGGGCGTATCTGGGCAAGCCGGCCAAGGCTCTGTCGCAGGCCGAAGCCGCATTGCTGGCGGTATTGCCGCAATCGCCCAGCCGCCTGCGCCCGGATCGCCATCCCGAGGCCGCGCAACGCGCGCGCGACAAGGTGCTCGATCGCATGGTGGAGCTGGGGGTGTGGTCGCGCGCGCAGGTGGACGATGCGCGGATCGAGCCGGTGGTGACGCGCTCGCTCACACCGCCATTGCATGCGGCCTTGCTCGCGCAGCGGCTGCACGGCGCGCAACCGCGTGCAGCGCGCATCGTCACGACGCTGGATGTCGAACTGCAGCGCACCCTGGAGGAGCGCGTGGCCACCTATTTCTCGCAGCTGCCCGAGCGCACCTCGGCCGCCTTGCTGGTGGTGGACAACGCCAGCATGGAAGCGCGCGCGTATGTGGGTTCGGCCAGCTTCGGCGACCGCAAGCGGCTGGGGCATGTGGACATGGTGCAGGCCTGGCGCTCGCCCGGGTCCACCCTCAAGCCGTTCCTGTATGGCATGGCCCTGGACGATGGGGTGATCCATTCCGAAAGCCTGTTGGTGGATGCCCCGCAGAGCTTTGGCAGCTACCGGCCCGGCAATTTCGATGCGGCCTTCAATGGCCCGGTGAGCGCGGCGACGGCGTTGCGGTTGTCGTTGAACGTGCCGGCGGTGGACCTGCTCGACCGGATCGGCCCGGCGCGGTTTGCCGCACGGCTGTCCAATGCCGGCATCGGCCTGCGTTTCGCACATGGCAGCACGCCGTCGCTTGCATTGATATTGGGCGGCACCGGTGCGCAACTGCAGGAGCTGGTCGGTGCCTTTGCGGCGCTCAATCGCGGCGGCATCGCCGGGCGCGTGCGCTACACGCCGGCCGATCCGCGTATCGAGCGCCGGCTGATGTCGCCGGGTGCGGCCTGGATCGTGCGCGAGATCCTGCAGAGCAATCCGCGCCCCGGGTATGGCGGCGGGACCTTCGACACCGCTGCGCGCCCGGGCGTGGCCTGGAAGACCGGCACCAGCTACGGCTACCGCGATGCGTGGGCGATCGGCGGCACGCGCCGCTACACGGTCGGGGTGTGGGTGGGGCGGCCGGACGGCACGCCGCTGCCCGGCCAGTACGGCGCCGTCACCGCGTTGCCGTTGATGTTCGAAGTCATCGACGCCTTGCCCCGCAGCGCCGGCGACAGCGCGCCGGTGCCGATGCCGCCCACCGTGCAGGCGCTGGCCATCTGCTGGCCGCTCGGCGGCGCGGCCGATCAGACACCACCGGCGCAATGCGCACGCCGCGCCGACGCCTACGTGCTCGATGGCGCCGTGCCGCCCACCTTTGCCGAACGCGATGCGCGGCTATGGAACGGCGGGCAGCTGCATTTCGATGTGGATGCGCGCAGCGGGCAGCAGTTGTCGCAGGAGTGCAGCCAGCCGCATCAGCGCGTGGCGCAGGCCGTGGCACGCTGGCCGGCGTTGGTGTCGCCCTGGCTCAGTGCGGCCGAGCGCAAGGCCGCGCAATTGCCACCACTGGCCGCGGACTGTCTGCCGGATGGACGCATGACCGGTGGCGGTGTGCTGCGGATCGACGGGCTGAGCGATCGCGCCACGCTGGCGCGTGCCAACGCCGCATCGCGCCCGGTGCGCCTGCACCTGCGTGCGCTGGGCAGCGACGCGCGCATCGACTGGTTGCTGGACGGCCGCTGGATCGCACAGACCAACGGACGCCAGGGATTTCAGCGCGATTTCGCGGAAGTCGGCACGCATACGCTCACCGCAATGGCCAGCGACGGTGCCTGGACACAGCTGCGCTTTCGCGTATTGCGCTGACCGGGTCGGTAACGGGCATGTGCGGTGGCCGGCAACCCCCGTAGGAGCGCACCCGGGCGCGACAGGGCATTCCCGGTAACGCCCAGTCGCGCCCGGGTGCGCTCCTACGCGGCGCTTGGGCGGCGCGAAAACAGACAGGGCGCTCTAGGCGCCCTGTCTGTTGCATCATCGAGTCGACTTCGACTTCGACTTCGACTTCAACTTCAACTTCAACTTCAACTTATCTTCGACTTCGACGTCGTTGTCGATGCGACGCCACCATCGATCGCAACGCATCGCTACGTTGCAATCACGCGGCTCGCTCAACTCACTCGCCGATCCAGCCTTCCAGCAGGTCCGCAAACTCGTCGGCATGCTCTTCTTCCTGGGCCAGGATGCTTTCCAGGATGCGCTTGGTGGTGGTGTCCTTGTCGCCGATGAAGTCGATCATCTCGCGGTAGCTGTCGATGGCGATGCGTTCGGCGATTAGGTTCTCCCTGACCATGTCGCGCAGGTCGGTGCCTTCCTTGTATTCGGCATGCGAGCGCTTGGTCAGCGTGTCCGGGTTGAGGTCCGGTTCACCGCCCAGTTGCACGATGCGCTCGGCAAGCTTGTGCGCGTGTTCCTGTTCCTGCTGCGCATGCTCCAGAAACTCGCCCTTGACCGCGTCGGCAAGCATGCCCTTGGCCATGAAGTAGTGGCGGTAGTAGCGCAGGGTGCACACGTACTCGGTGGCCAGTGCGGTGTTGAGCAGGTCGATCACCGCCTCGCGGTCGGCGTGGTAGCTCTCGGTGATGGCACCGTCTTCGATGCTCTGGCGTGCGCGGCTGCGCAAGGTGGCGGTATCGGTAATGCCGGGGAGTTGCTTGGCTGGCTGGGTAGACATGGCTGGCCGGTTTCCTTCTGAGTGGACGGGGGGAATCAATGCATCAATCGGGTAGGTGCTGCAGCACGTAATCGGCGGCAGACACCTTGAATTCGCCAGGTTCTTCGACAAACAAGGCCTTGACCACGGCATCGTCGGCATACAGCGCGTAGCGGCGCGAGCGCAGGCCCATGCCCGAGCCGCTGGCGTCGATCTCCAGGCCCAGCGCGCGGGCCAGTTCGGCGTTGCCGTCGGGCAGCAGGTGCAGGCCGTCGGGAATCAGCTGGCTGCGGCCCCAGGCCTGCATCACGAACGGGTCGTTGACCGCGGTGCACAGCACTTCGATGCCGCGTTTACGGAATTCATCGAAATGCTCCACATAGCCGGGCAGGTGCTTGGCCGAGCAGGTCGGGGTGAAGGCGCCCGGTACCGCGAACAGCAGCACCTTGCGCCCCGCGAACAGGCTGTGGGTGTCGACCGCCTCGATGCCCTCACGCAGGCGCTTGAGCACGACTTCGGGAATGCGGTCACCAACGTGGATGGTCATGGGGCGGGCTCCTGTGGCTGAACGAATTCTAGAAAGGGGCAGGGGAAAAGCGCGTCAACGCGCTTGAAATCCGCAGCCGCACGCCTATCTGACGCACATGGCCGGCGCAACGTGCGCACGCCGCGGCAGCCGGCCCCTCACCCAACCTTTTGGAGGCTCGCAATGAACATCGTTCGTTATCCCCAGTGGCCCACCCACGCGCTGCAAAACGAGATCAAGCACGTGTTCGACCGTTTCTTCGAGCACAACGGCGACACCGACGAATCGGCGGTGGTGACCGCGCAGTGGGTGCCACGCGTGGACATCAAGGAAGAGCCCAATCACTTCGTGCTGTATGCCGACCTGCCGGGCATCGACCCCAGCCAGATCGAGGTGCAGATGGACAAGGGCATCCTGTCGATCAAGGGCGAGCGCAACAGCGAGTCCAGCACCGAGACCGAGCGTTTCTCGCGCATCGAGCGCCGTTACGGCAGCTTCCACCGCCGCTTCGCGCTGCCCGACAGTGCCGACCCCGACGGCATCACCGCCGCCGGCCATAACGGCGTGCTGGAAATCCGCATCCCCAAGCGCCCGGCGGCCACCCCGCGCCGCATCCAGGTCGGCACCGGCCAGGACACCAGCGGCGGCACGGTGCAGTAAGGCCGCAAAACCTGGAGCGAAGCGGCCTGCTTCGCTTCCCGGCGGCAACCGCACCGTAGAATAGGTGCGGTTGCCCGCCCGGCTGCGATATGACTGGCTCGTGGCCTCGGCTGCGGGCCGTTTTTTTCAGAGGTGATTAGATGGAATTCAAGGATTACTACGCAACGCTGGGCGTGGAGCCCAGCGCAGGCGATGCGGAAATCAAGACCGCCTACCGCCGGCTCGCGCGCAAGTACCACCCCGACGTCAGCAAGGAAGCCGGCGCCGAAGACAAATTCAAGGCCATCAACGAAGCCTACGAGGCGCTGCGCGACCCGGCCAAGCGCAAGGCCTACGACCAGCTCAAGGCACAGGGCTTCCGCCCGGGCGACGAGTTCCAGGCCCCGCCCAGCTACGGCGGCGGGCAGGGCTACGACTTCGAGGAAGTGTTCGGCAATGGTGGCGCCGGTGGCGGCTTCAGCGATTTCTTCGAAAGCCTGTTTGCCGGCCAGCGCGGCGGCCGGCCGCGCGGCCCGGGGGCTGGTGCCGGCGCAGGGCCGCAGGCGCGCGGCGATACCCGCGCCAAGCTGGCGGTGCCGTTGGAAGCGGTGTATGCGGGCGACAGCGTGCGCATCACCATCAACGGCAAGCAGCTGGACGTGCGCGTGCCCAAGGGCGTGCAGCCTGGCCAGGTGATCCGCCTGAGCGGGCAGGGCAATGGCGGCGGCAACCTGCTGCTGGAGATCGAATACGCCGCGCACCCGCAGTTCGAGGTGGACGGGCGCAACATCCTGTACACCCTGCAGGTCATGCCCTGGCAGGCGGCACTGGGCACCACGATCAGCGTGCCGACCCTGGGCGGGGCGGTGGAATTGAAGGTGCCGGCCGACTCCGACGCCGGCCGCAAGCTACGCCTGCGCGGCCGCGGCCTGCCGGGCGCCACCCCGGGCGACCAGATCGTGGAGCTGGAAATCCTGGCCCCGGCTCCCACCGACGATGCGCAGAAGAAGGCCTACCGCAACCTGGCCAAGGCGTTCGGCGAGTCGGTGTAGGCGGCGTGGGGTGACGCGGAAAATGGATGGGGGGTCGGCAGGCAGGTGGTGCGCCAGTGAACGTCGATCTGCGCGGTTGAATCTCCGCCGTCCCTCGTCCGGCGCTGTGCGCCCCCTTCTCCCGATGGGAGAAGGGAGCAATCGTCCTTCTTCGTCTAGGGATTGGGGTAAGGGCTCGGTGGGCAGGGGCGTAATGGTGAACGTCGATCTGCGCGGTTGAATCGCCGCCGTCCCCTCATCCAGCGCTGTACGCCCTCCTCTCCCGATGGGAGAAGGGACCCGTCGTCCCCCTCGTATCGATGAGGGATTGAGGGCAGGGCAGCATGCACGTAATACGTGGGCGAGTGGCCTGCTGCGACGTTGTTGCATCCAGCTGCGTCCTGTCCAACGTAGTAAGTGTTGGCTGAGGCGATCGCGCCGCGCCACCGGATCACGCCTCGTAACGGCATCGCCGGGCGCACCGCCTGGCCCAGCTACCGCAAGCGCGGCCGGCGCACTACACTCGCCGCGCACACTAGGGGAAACACATGGCACGCATTCTGATCGTCGACGACTCGCCGTCGCAGCTGCTGGGGATTCAGCGCATCGTCGAGAAGCTGGGGCACGAGACCATCACTGCAACCGATGGTGCCGCCGGCGTGGAAGCGGCCAAGTCTTCGCTGCCGGATCTGGTGTTGATGGATGTGGTGATGCCCAACCTCAACGGCTTCCAGGCCACCCGCACGCTCAAGCGCGAGCCGACCACCCAGCACATCCCGGTGATCCTGGTGACCACCAAGGACCAGGACACCGATCGCATGTGGGGCATGCGCCAGGGTGCACGCGCCTACATCACCAAGCCGTTCTCCGAAGACGAGTTGCTGGAAGTGATGGAGCGCGTGTTCAACCAGAAAGACGAACCGCCGATGGCGTGAGTGCGGCGACGAGGGGGGAGCAGGGTTGGCGGACGCGTTCCGGACTGCGTTGTGCCAGCGCAGCATCGCCCCAGCCGCATGCCCCTCAGCGCTGATGCCAACGTCAGCTGCGCCGCCAGTGCCGTTTGGACACCGATGCCCGCCTGCCATCGGCGGCATCCTGCGCCGCAACCCGGGGTCGGCAAAGCGCAGCGGTTGCTTGGCCTGACCGCGACCCTGGGCTATCCAGCCAGGCCAGACGCCGGATCGGTCGACTGACAATGGCCACGCGTCAGCGAGCAGCACGATGTCGTCGGCGTCATCGTGCAGCGCATCGCAGGCCGGGTCCGCGTCCAGTCTCGGCGTGATCCCCATTGGCCAACTCCAGAACGCGCGCCCGGTGCTTGCCCCCAGATCGCGCTGACACCGTGTCCTTCCCCGTCTGCGAACCCGGCCATCGGCTCGATCCACCCCAGCGGCTAAACCGGGACGCACCAATTGGGGCCTTTCAAAACGGTCGGTCTGCCCCATCTAGTAGAATCAGCGAATCAACAACACGGCGGCACTGCGGGACTGGCCCGCACAGCCCCTCGATCATGGAGCGTGCATGGCCTGGAACACACCCGGCAACAAGGGCGGAGACGGCCCGGACCCCAACCGTCGCAGGTCCTGGGGCCCGCGTGGTGGTGGCAACGGTGGTGGCTGGGGCAATCTGCCCGCCCCGTTGAAAGAGCTGTTCGATGGTGGCGTGGGGCGCTGGATC
Source organism: Xanthomonas euroxanthea (assembly GCF_903989455.1). Lineage (NCBI taxonomy): Bacteria > Pseudomonadati > Pseudomonadota > Gammaproteobacteria > Lysobacterales > Lysobacteraceae > Xanthomonas > Xanthomonas euroxanthea. Next base: position 1,328,664 of record NZ_LR861803.1, read on the forward strand.
CTGGTCGCGGTGGTGCTGATGGTGCTGTTCTCCAGCTTCCAGCTCATCGGCGAACAGCAGCGCGGCGTGGTGCTGCGCTTCGGCCAGTTCTCGCGCATCCTGCAGCCCGGCCCGAACTTCAAGCTGCCCTGGCCGGTCGAGTCGGTGCGCAAGGTCAACGCCACCGAGATCAAGACCTTCAGCAACCAGGTGCCGGTGCTGACACGCGACGAGAACATCGTCAACGTCTCGCTCAACGTGCAGTACCAGATCAGCGACCCGCGCAAGTACCTGTTCGGTTCGCGCAATGCCGATCTGGTGCTGGAGCAGGCCGCGCAGAGTGCCGTGCGTGAGCAGGTCGGCCGTTCCGACCTCAATACCGTGCTCAACAACCGCGGCCCGCTGGCCATTGCCTCCAAGGATCGCCTGCAGGCGGCACTGGACGCCTACAACACCGGCCTGGCCGTCACCGGCGTGACCCTGCCCGACGCCCGCCCGCCGGAAGAAGTGAAGCCGGCCTTCGACGAGGTCAACGGTGCCCAGCAGGTGCGCGAGCGCCTGATCAACGAAGCCCAGGCCTACGCCGCCAAGGTGGTGCCCGAGGCACGCGGCCAGGGTGCGCGCACCCGCACCGGCGCCGAAGGCTACAAGCAGGCGGTGATCTCCAAGGCCGAAGGCGACGCCGATCGCTTCACGCTGTTGCAGGAGCAGTACGCCAACGCCCCCGAGGTCACGCGCAAGCGCCTGTGGCTGGAAACCGTGCAGAAGGTGCTGTCGGAGAACCGCAAGGTGATCGGCAGCGATGGCCGCCAGGTCATCTACGTGCCGTTGCCGGCCGACGCAGGCAAGTCCGCCAGCAACAGCGGCACTACGGGCAACAGCGGCATGCCGTCGATGGTGCCGCAGGATGTGCTGTTGAATCCGCCGCAAACCAGTAGCGGCAGCGAGGGCATCCGCAATCCGGAGCGCGGCCCGCGCCCGACCGGCCGTGAGGGAACCGAATAATGAAGAATTCGCTAGTCATCGGCCTGATCGTCGCCGTGTTGCTGACCCTGATGGGCTCGGTGTTCGTGGTGCGCGAGGACCAGACCGCCATGGTGCTCAACCTGGGCCGTGTGGTGCGTGCCGACCTCAAGCCCGGCCTGCACTTCAAGATCCCGGTGGTGGAATCGGTGCGCGTGTTCGATCGCCGCTTCCAGGTGCTGGACACCGCCCCGGCGCGCTACTTCACCGCCGAGCAGAAAGACGTCAGCGTGGACTTCTTCGCCATCGGTTACATCTCCGACGTGCGGGCGTTCTATCGCGCCACCGGTGGTGAGGAGTCGGTCGCCAATTCGCGCCTGGCCCCGATCATCACCGACTCGCTGCGCAACCAGATCAACTCGCGCACCCTGCAGCAGCTGGTCTCCGGCGACCGCAGCGAATTGATCGCCAACCAGCTCAAGGGCATCAACGGCGCCATCAAGGGCTTAGGGATGCAGATCACCGACCTGCGCATCAAGCAGATCGACCTGCCGACCGACAGCCAGGTGATCACCGACGTCTACGAGCGCATGCGCGCCCAGCGCAAGCAGGAAGCCAGCAAGCTGCGTGCCGAAGGCGAAGAGCAGGCCCTGACCATCCGCGCCCAGGCCGACCGCGAGTCCACCGTGATCGTGGCCGACGCCGAGCGCGATGCGCAGAAGCTGCGCGGCGAAGGCGATGCCGACGCCGCCCGCATCTACGGCCAGGCCGGTGCCAAGGATCCGTCGTTCTACGCGTTTTATCGCAGCCTGGAGGCATACCGCGGCTCCATGACCGACGGCAACGGCGTGGTGGTGCTGGACAAGAACGACCCGTTCCTGCAATACCTCAAGAGCGATCGTTGATCGCTGGCTGATCGCTATGCCTTGAAACGACAACGCCCGCCTAACGCGGGCGTTGTCGTATGTGCCTCTCACTGCCGGGCAGGCAGACGCGCGCCCACCGTAGGAGCGCACCCGGGCGCGACTGCTTTACCGGGAATGCCCGTCGCGCCCAGGTGCGCTCCTACGCGTGGCGCGTGTGGGCCGATGGATCGGGCAGATGGCGTTTCGTGGACTGCGATGGTGGTGGGTATGTCCGGAGTCCGCAGCTGCCTGGCGCGCCTTCCCCGTCGGGTTGGCCAGACTCGACCCGGTAGGAGCGCACCCGGGCGCGACGGGCCTTGCCGGCCGACCCCGCTGATTGCCTTTGACAGGCAGCCGCCACATGGATCCCTAGCGCAGAACGCGGCAACTGCCGATATCTCGCGTGGTCCAAGGCCGTCAGCATCGTGCCATGGCCAACATCGACACTCCCGGGCATCGCGCGCTGCGCCGTGGCAGGCAGTCTTCGCCCAACAGCGCTTACCTGCTGACCACCACGACATGGCAGCGTCGCCCTGTGTTCGCAGATGTTCTGCTGGCCGCAGCGGCCTGCCGCGCGTTCACCGCGGCAACGCCCTCCGACGCCAGGCTGCTGGCCTGGGTATTGATGCCGGATCATGTGCATTGGTTATTGCAGCTTGGAAGCACCACCGGGTTGGCCAACGCCGTCTCATGCATGAAAGCGTGTGCAGCGCGCGCGGTGAACGATCAGCGCCAGCATCACGCACCGGTCTGGAGCCGCAGCTACCACGACCACGCGTTGCGCAAGGACGAGGACCTGCACGCAGCCGCGCGCTACCTCATCGCCAATCCCCTCCGTGCCGGGCTGGTCAGCCGCGTGGGCGATTACCCGTTCTGGGACGCAATCTGGCTTTGAGAGGTGATTAATGCGCATCCAAACCCCGGCATCCTCGTAGGAGCGCACCCGGGCGCGACTGCTTTACCGGCAATGCCCGTCGTGCCCGGGTGCGCTCCTACGGTGGGGCGTGGCGGGGCGCCGAACCGGGCACACTGCAGTTTCCACGTTGTCCTGGTGTTGCTGATGCACGAGTTCCTGTCCGCGTTATGCCTGATCGCCGTCATCGAAGGCCTGCTGCTGTTCGCCGCGCCCGCCGCCTGGAAGCGGATGGTCGAGCAACTGTTCAGCCTGCCCACGGCCCAACTGCGTGCCATCGGCGGTGTGACCCTGGTGCTGGGCGCGATCGCGCTGTGGATCGTGCGTCACTGAGTGGGTGGTTCCGACCGCAACGGGCAGCGTAGGAGCGCACCGGGGCGCGACAGGCATTACCGGTGAAGCAGTCGCGCCCGGGTGCGCTCCTACGACCCGCGATGGGGGCTTGGGATTGCCAGGGACCGGCAGCGCCCGGAACACCGCGCAACCGATGGCCAGCCGCAATCCGACCAGCTCCCCGATCCGCCGTTCGCCGGGGGTAGTGCACGTCACCGGAAACCCGGATAATGCACAAAAGCCGGCCGGGCACGCTCACATAGAGCACCTCGTTCGGCTTTTTCCGTGTCAGGGCTTTACGCGCCGCTGCAAGGCTCTCCGATGGAGCCGCGCGCCAGGCGACGCCGCCAGCCGTGAACCGGTCCCATCCCGCGGCCCCGATGGCCGCAGCAAAACTCAGGAGTTCACCCGTCATGGGTCAGTCAGTTGTCGTGCTCGGTGCCCAGTGGGGCGATGAAGGCAAAGGCAAGATCGTCGATCTGCTCACCGAAGAGATCGGTGCGGTGGTCCGCTTCCAGGGTGGCCACAACGCCGGCCACACGCTCGTCATCAATGGCAAGAAGACCGTCTTGCACCTGATTCCGTCCGGCATCCTGCGCGACGACGCGCTGTGCCTGATCGGCAATGGCGTGGTGATCTCCCCGGCCGCGCTGATCAAGGAGATCAGCGAGCTTGAAGGCGCCGGCGTGGAAGTGCGCTCGCGCCTGAAGATCTCTCCGGCTGCGCCGCTGATCATGCCGTACCACATCGCCCTGGACCAGGCGCGCGAGAAGGCCGCCGGCGGCAAGGCCATCGGCACCACCGGCCGCGGCATCGGCCCGGCATACGAAGACAAGGTGGCCCGCCGCGGTATCCGCATCGCCGACCTGCACTACCCGCCGCAGCTGGAAGAGCTGCTGCGCACCGCGCTGGATTACCACAACTTCGTGCTGACCAAGTACCTGGGTGTGGAAGCGGTGGACTTTCAGAAGACCTTCGACGAGGCACTGGCCTTCGGCGACTACGTGCAGCCGATGAAGTCGGACGTGGCCGGCATCCTGCACGACCTGCGCAAGCAGGGCAAACGCGTGCTGTTCGAAGGCGCGCAGGGCGCGCTGCTGGACATCGACCACGGCACCTATCCGTACGTCACCAGCTCCAACACCACCGTCGGCGGCGCACTGGCCGGGACCGGCGTGGGCGCTGACGCCATCGACTACGTGCTGGGCATCGCCAAGGCCTACGCCACGCGTGTGGGCGGCGGCCCGTTCCCGACCGAGCTGGACGACGCAGTGGGGCAGGGCATCCGCGACCGCGGCGCCGAGTACGGCGCCTCCACCGGCCGCCCGCGTCGCTGCGGCTGGATGGACATCGTCGCGCTCAAGCGTGCGGTGGCTATCAACGGCATCTCCGGCCTGTGCATCACCAAGCTCGACGTGCTCGATGGCATGGAAAAGCTCAAGGTCTGCATCGCGTACGAATACCGCGGCAAGCGCACCGAATACGCCCCGCTGGACGCGCAGGGCTGGGAAGAGTGCACCCCGGTGTACCTGGAGTTCCCGGGCTGGACCGAGAACACCCACGGCATCACCGAGTGGGACAAGCTGCCAGTGGCCGCACGTGCCTACCTGCGCGCGCTGGAAGAACTGGCCGGCTGCCCGATCAGCATCGTCTCCACCGGCCCGGACCGTGACCACACGATGGTGCTGCAGGACCCGTTCGCCTGATCGGCTGAGGCCTATCGCGGCATCGTCCAACGGCCCGGCTTGTCCGGGCCGTTGGCGTTTGAGGATTACTGAGATTTGGCATGACTTTTGGCGGTGCCTGCGTGCCCGGTTCCGGCGGATCATCCGCGGTCTGGCGCCGTTGCGTGCCCACTTCGTCCCCATCGAGAATCTCCCATGCGTCTTCCCCTGGTGACCGCCATCGCACTGGCCCTGGTCGGTACAAGCCCGGCTGTCTCCGCCTTCGCAGCTGCGCCGGTGCCGCCGAGCGCCGAGGCTTCGTCCATCACCACCCAGTTGCCGCGCACAGCCAAGCCCACGCACTACGCAGTGGAGATCACTCCGCATGCTGACAAGATGCGCTTCGACGGCAAGGTCGCCATCGATATCAGTGTGCTGCAGCCCACCGACCAGATCGTGTTGCAAGCGGCCAGCTTGAGCTTCGCGCGCGGCACGCTCACGCAAAAAGGCGGCAAGCCGCAATCGGCCAAGATCAGCACCGATGCCGAGGCGCAGACCGCCACGTTCGCGTTCGGCAAGTCGCTGGCAGCGGGCGAGTACGTGCTGTCCATCGATTACAGCGGCGTGATCAACACGCAGGCCAATGGCTTGTTCGCGCTGGATTACACCACCGCGCAAGGTGCGCGCCGCGCGTTGTTCACCCAGTTCGAAAACTCCGATGCGCGCCGCTTCATTCCTTCCTGGGACGAGCCCAACTTCAAGGCCACTTTCGACCTGGCGATCAATGCGCCGGCCGGGCAGATGGCGGTGAGCAACATGCCGGTGGCCTCGTCGCGGCCGAGCGCAAACGGGCGCACCCGCATCGCGTTCCAGACCTCGCCCAAGATGTCCACGTACCTGCTGTTCGTCAGCGTGGGCGATTTCGAGCGCGCCACCGTCACCGCCGACAATGGCACCGAGATCGGTGTCATCGCGCAGAAGGGCAAGGTGGGTCAAGCGCAATTCGCGCTGGAATCCGGCCGCGATGTGTTGCACGAGTACAACGCCTACTTCGGCATCCCATACCCGCTGCCCAAGCTGGACAACATCGCCGCGCCCGGGCGCAGCCAGTTCTTCAGCGCCATGGAAAACTGGGGCGCGATCTTCACGTTCGAATACTCGTTGTTGCTGGATCCGGCGGTGGCCAACATCGATACCAAGCAAGGCGTGTTCACCGTCGCCGCGCACGAGATCGCGCACCAGTGGTTCGGCAATCTGGTGACCATGGCGTGGTGGGATGACCTGTGGCTCAACGAAGGCTTCGCCAACTGGATGGAAGCGCGCACCACGGCAAAACTGCATCCGGAATGGGACATCGACAAGACCGGTCCGGCCAAGAAGAGCCGCCTGGCCATGTGGCGCGATGCGTATGTGACCACCCACCCGGTGGTGCAGCACGTGGCCACCGTGGAGCAGGCCAGCCAGGCCTTCGACGCCATCACCTACGCCAAGGGGGAGGCAGTGATTGCCATGCTGGAAGACTATGTCGGCTCGGATCACTGGCGCGACGGCGTGCGCAGTTACATCAAGCAGCATCAGTACGGCAATGCGGTGACCGACCAGTTGTGGCAGCAGATCGACGCCGTGGCCCCGGGCAAGCAATTCACCCAGGTGGCACACGATTTCACCCTGCAGCCGGGCGTGCCGTTGATCAAGGCCAGCACCCGCTGCGTGGGTGGCCAGACCACGGTGACGCTGGAGCAGGGCGAGTTGACGCTGGACCGCCCCGACAAGCAGCCGTTGCGCTGGCATGTGCCGGTGGTCGTGCGCAGCGGCGACGCCACGCCGGTACGTGTGCTGGTAGACGGCACCGCCCAGGTGCAGGTGCCGAGCTGCGACGCACCGGTGGTGGTCAACGCCGGGCAAAAAGGCTACTTCCGCACCTTGTATGCGCCCGCACAGTTCAAGGCGCTGACCAGCAGGTTTGGCGCGCTGCCGGTGGTGGATCAATTGGGCGTTTTGAACGACACCGACGCACTGGCCGACGCGGGCATGCAGACAGAGGCCGATGTCTTGGATCTCACCGCACAGGTGGTAGTCGGCGCATCGCCCGACGTCTGGGACATGGTGGCCGGCATCTACGATGGTGTGGATGGCAGCTTCGAGCATGACCCGGCAGGGCGCGCCGCGTGGCGTGCCTATGCAGTGCCGCGCCTGTCGGCCGAATTCGCAACGCTGGGTTGGGACAACCGCGATGGCGACTCGGCGCAGATCCAGCAGTTGCGTACCCGCCTGATCGCCAGCCTCAGCGACATGGGCGATGCCGCCGTGATCGCCGAGGCGCGCCGGCGCTTTGCCGCTTTCCAGGCCACTCCCGCATCGCTGTCGCCGGCGCTGCGTGACAGCGTGCTGGGTGCGGTTGCGCGCAATGCCGACACCGCCACCTGGGACGCCTTGCATGCCTTGGCCAAGCAGGAAACCTCGTCAATGGTGCGCGACGCCTATTACGATTTCCTCTCCATGCCCATCGACGAGGCGCTGGCCAAGCGCGCGCTGGCACTGGCGTTGACACCAGAGCCGGGCGCCACCACCGGCGCAAGCATGATCGACCGGGTCGCCTCCCAGCATCCGGAGCTTGCCTTCGATTTCGCCGTGGCGCATCGCACGCAGGTGGACACACTGGTGGACTCCACCTCGCGTGCCCGCTACTACCCCGGCCTGGGCATCGACTCGGCCGAGCTTGCCACCGCCGACCGGATCAAGGCCTATGCCGAGCAGTACATCGCGCCCACCTCGCGGCAGGCCGCAGACAACGCCATCAACACGATCCAGACGCGGGTGAAGCTGCGGGCGGCCTCGCTGCCGCAGATCAAGGCGTGGTTGAAGGCACGCAAGCGCTGAGCGTTGCGGCCATCGCAGCACAGGAAACAGCCCGGCCTTGCCGGGCTTTTCTTTGCCGCGCTGCCGGCCTTATCCCATGCGCATCGACGCATTCTCGCGCTGCCGGTCCGCCTCCTGCTGCTGGCTCTGCGCCAACGCCTGCTGGCGGTCGGTACTGGCCACCTCCAGCTGCTGCAGCGACTGCGCCACCGGCGTCTGCACAGCCACATCGGTCGGCATATGGGCGCGCAGGTGCGCCGGGTTGTTCAACTCGCCCTGCACCACAAACACGTGGCGGCCGGCCGGGCTGTCGGCGGTCTGTTGGCTCAGCACCACATGGTCGGCCCGGTCCAGGTTGTTCTGGCGGGCGAGGGTCATCACGCTGGCGATGAGGCGCTCGCTGCTCTCGTCCGGCGTGCGCCCGGCGTGCGCATCGATGGCGCTTACACCCGCACGCACCTGCTGCAGCAGTGCGTAGTCCCGGTGGTCAGGGCCGATATCGGTCAGTTTGGTGGGCGCCTGCGTCCGATCCGGCAGGCCGTCGGCCGACGCCGTGAACGGGCTGCGGGTGATGGAGCGATACGGGTCGTCTTCGTGGAACTGCGTGGCTTTCTGCTGCCGCTCCAGGCGCACGGCGCGGGCATCATCGAGTTCGGCGATACGGCCGGCATTGGTTTCTTCGCGCATGGACAGATGCCCGCCGCCAGCGCTGACGTTCACCCACTTCTGTTCTTTCTCGAAGTACATCGCGTAAAAGCTGTTGCTGCCGATGACGTTGGGGTCGACGGCGGAGCGGCCCTCCAGCATCTGGATCGCCTCGGTGGTGCCGAGCTTGGCCAGGTACTGGCTGCCGGCCGCCAGTCCCATCTGCGCAAAGGTCTCGTAGCCCGTGTTCCCGATACGAGTGGCACCGGCAGCTTCGTTGTCGAGCATGTTGACCCAGATCTGTTCCAGCTTCTGGGAGCCGCTTTTTTGCTCGGCTGCTTCTAAAAGGACGCGAGGTGTCCAGCAGTTGGGGTCGAGTTGGTGAAATTCGAATGCTCGATCATGTGCAGTCATCACATCCTTGCCAGGAAGGTTCAAGGCCAGGTCCGGGCGGCGCTGTTCCATCCAATGCATCCGCTGCGCCAAATCCTGTTTGACCAGCGTCTGCCCGAATACCTCCCATTGGCGCTCACTCAGTTCGGCATTGGCAAAGCGCGATCCGTTGTCGTGTTGCTGCCTGGCGTAATCCTGCGCATAACTGTTTGCCACTTGGCCGGGCAAGCTGTCATTGCGAACGACACCCAGTGCCAACGTTCCGTAGCCATCGGCACCTGGCAACTGGGAAAGATAGTTCCAGTAGAGTTCGCGGTTGCCATCTCTGGCATAGCTGGTCAGGACAGCCAAATCCTTCTTAGTCAATCCACTCATGATTCACTCCTGTAATGGGCGGATTACTGCACTTTGGTTCGCGCCAGTACATCCCGTACTGCGTCTTCCATGCGCTTCCAATCCTTCAGGAACGCCCTTTTGTAGGTCAACCTGATTGACAGCTTATTCTCGATATCCGAGAAATAATGAAAGCAACCGGCGGAAACTGCGCCATCCTCGTCGATGACCTGATCACCCTCCAGGCGCACGCCATCTCCTCGAAACTTTTTGCTGTCGCATTTGATAAATGTCGTCAGGTTGCCCTTTGGTCCGCGCGCGACATACCAGTCGTCTTCGTAGCCGGGGTTACGTGTTGGTGGTTTGCCATAGCGTGCTTCGTATTCTTTCGAAAACCCTGCCATCTTTGCTTCGTCAATGGTGTATAGCATTAGCCCCATGGTCTCGGTTTGGGCAATGCGTAAGTCCAGGCGATCTCTTGGATCTCGGCGTTCCACCGAACCGTCTTCAGTGATGGCCTCGTTGGACGACAGCCTCTCCAGCGATGTTTCGATGGGTGCGCGGTCGATGTAGTCGATCGACACGGAAATTTCTTTCCGGAAATCATTCGTACGCGGGTTGGCCCGTGCCCCGGGCGGGGTGGGGGTCATGCCTGGCCACTCGATGACAAGCGTGACGCCTTCGCCCGGCCATGGCGCGATCTGGCTGTCCAGGTAGTTGGCGGGGATGCGGAAGGTGTTCGGCCCCAGCTTTACGTCAACCGGAGCGTCCGAATAGGTGTGCCCGTTGATGGTGCGGCCTGTGGTGACGTTGTCTGGCATGGGGGAAGTCCTTTTCTGTTCGGGTGATGGCGTCCGTGCACAGGCACTGCCGGTCACAGCGACGGCGAGTGCAAGGGCCAGGCACCGGCCGGATGACATCATGTGCATTGGTCAATCCATTGCGGGGTTCGCCGCAAACTATAGACAAATCAGCATTAACGCGACAGCCAAGGTCGAGCCAGCGATTGCGTGTGCAATACCCCGGAAGAATGGGAGAGCGATCACTTGCGGCCAATAGGAGCATACGCGTGGATCATGATTTTTGGCGATGTAACAGCAGCTCGCCATGCGTGTTGACCAAAGTGTGGATTACCCAACTTTGGTGCGTTCCAAAACGTCCCGAATCGCTTTTTCCATACGTTTCCAGTCCCTTAGAAACGCGCGATGGTAGTTGAGCGTGATGGATAGTTTGTTCTCGACATCTACAAGGTAGTGCGTACATCCGGCGATAACTGGTTCTTCTTCGTCAATGACTTGGTCGCCCTCAAGCAGGATGCCGTCCTTACGAAACTTGGCGCTATCGCACTTGATGAAAGTGGTGAGATTGCCGCTGGAGTCGCGCGCGACGTACCAATCGTCCTCAAACGCGGGGTTGCGCGTCGGAGGTTTGCTGTAGCGGGCCTCGTACGCTTTAACGTACACCGCCATCTTTTCTTCATCGATAGCATACGGCGTCAATCCGAGTGTTTCAGGCTGTGCAATACGCAGATCGAGTCTGTCGACGGGATCACCCCGTTCGACCGAGTCAGGCTCGGTAAGCGCTTCGTTAGACGAATAACGTGCCAGCAATCCCTCGATGGGGACACGGTCAACATAATTCATGGAGGCATGGATCTCCTTGCGGAAATCATTCGTGCGCGGGTTCGCCCGCGCACCGGGCGGGGTGGGGGTCATATCTGGCCACTCGATAACCAGCGTCACCACCTCGATGGACCACGGCGCGATCTGGCTGTCCAGGTAGTTGGCGGGGATGCGGAAGGTGTTCGGCCCCAGCTTTACGTCAACCGGAGCGTCCGAATAGGTGTGCCCGTTGATGGTGCGGCCTGTGGTGACGTTGGCTGGCATGGGGAAGGTCCTTTTCTGTTCGGGTGATGGCGTCCGTGCACAGGCACTGCCGGTCACAGCAACGGCGAGTGCAAGGGCCAGGCACCGGCCGGATGACATCATGTGCATTGGTCAATCCATTGCAGGGTTCGCCACAACTATAGGCAACCTGGGTTCAGCGCGACAGCAAGGACCAAGCCTGCGATGACCCGTGCCATGCGCCGCATGGCATGGGAATGCGATCACGCGCTGCCGGCAGGAGATGCCGGTGAGTCAAGATGCTGGCGGTGCAACGTCAGCTCGCCATGTGTGTTGACGGAGGGCGTTTGCCGCCATCGGTCGCACGTGTCTAGCTGCAGTGCCATCAACGCAGCGTTGCCGCGTCACGCCCCAAACGCACCGTCGATCGTATGCATCGCCCCGGTGACAAAGCCCGCCTCCGGGCCAGCCAGCCAGGCCACCATGCCGGCCACTTCCTCAGCGCGGCCGTGGCGCTTGATCGCCATGAAGCTGTGCATCAGGTCTTTCATCGGCCCGTTTTCCGGGTTGGCGTCGGTATCGATCGGGCCTGGTTGCACCACGTTGATGGTGATGCCGCGCGGCCCGAAGTCGCGGGCCAGCCCGCGCGCCAGCCCTTGCAGCGCGGATTTGCTCAGCGCGTAGGACGCCATGCCGGGCAGCGGCATGCGGTCGCCGTTGACCGAGCCGATCACGATGATCCGCCCGCCGGGCGGCATCTGCCGCGCGGCCTCTACGGCGGCGTAGTAGGGCGCGTGCACGTTGATGCGGAACAGCCGGTCCACCGCGTCCGGATCCTGGTCCAGGGCATCGCCGAACAAGGCGATGCCGGAGTTGACCACCAGCACATCCAGCGGCCCGCTGCGGCGCACCGTATCGATGACCGCATCGCGGTCGGCGCTGTCGGCCAGTACCGCGGTGCTGCCGGTGTCGCTGGCCAGGCGCTGCGCCGCCTCGGCAGAGCCGGCGTAGGTAAACGTCACCCGTGCGCCCTCGGCCACGAAGCGCCGCACGATGGCGGCCCCAATTCCCCGGCTGCCACCGAGCACCAGTACCGACTTGTCTTTGAACGCTGACATGCACTCACCTCGCAATTAATGTAACGAGTAATACATAATAGATTTCGTCTGCCGTCAAGAATTTTGTAATAATGACTACAGAAAACTCCCGAGCCCGCGGGCGGCCGCGGGCGTTCGACCCGGATCAAGCGGTCGCCACTGCGCAGCAGTTGTTTCATGCGCGCGGCTACGACGCACTAAGCGTGGCCGACCTCACCCAGGCGCTGGGCATCAACCCGCCCAGTTTCTACGCCGCCTTCGGCAGCAAGGCCGGCCTGTATGCGCGCATCCTCGACCGCTACGCGCAGACCGGGGCCATCCCGCTGCCACAGATTCTGGACACCGAGCGCCCGCTGGCCGACGCGCTGGCAGACGTACTGGAGCAGGCTGCGCGCTGCTACGCCGCAGACCCCGTCGCCACCGGTTGCCTGGTGCTGGAAGGCACGCGCAGCAACGACGCGCAGGCGCGCGAGGCGGCCTGCGGTTTTCATGTCGCCGCCCAGGCGTTGATCCGCTCCCACATCGCCAAGCAGTGCCCGCACGACGCAGACCGGCTGGCCGATTTCGTCAGCACCACCATGGCCGGGCTGTCGGCCAGCGCCCGGCATGGGCAGAGCCTAGAGCGTCTGCTGGCGAGCGCGCGGTTGGCGGGGGAGGCGCTTCGGGCAGCGCTGCGAGGAATTGGGTGAGCGTGTCTGGCTTTCGCCGTTGAGCAGTAGACCCTCGCTTAGTCAGAGTGCTTAGCGAAGACTGCTTGCAAAAACAGCTCTCTCGCTGGATATTCCATATTCCGGAATATGGAATAAGGCGGGCTCGGCTGTGGAACTAAAGCCTCAGGATCTGGTGGTGCTCTACAAACAGGTCGCCCAGGCGAGCCAGGCCTGGACGTATGCATCGCTTGGAGAGGCGCTGGGCATGAGCGCCTCCCAGGTGCATCGCAGCGTCAAGCGCGCGGTGGCATCCGGCTTGGCGTTGGAAAAAAGCCGCGGCGAGTGGGAGACAGTGCGCACGGCGCTGCACGAGTTTGCGGTTCACGGCGTGCGTTACGCCTTTCCTGCGGTCATCGGGCCGTTAAGGCGTGGCATTCCTACGGCCTTTGGTATGCCCCCACTGTCCATTGCCATTGCCAGCTCCCCAGGGGATGCACCGGTGTGGCCAAGCGCGCAGGGCACAGCCAAAGGCCCCAGCTTGTTGCCGTTGTCGGCCGGTGCGCCCAACGCTGCGCTGGCAGACCCTGCCTTGCATGAGCTGCTGGCGCTGCAGGACGCCCTGCGCAGCGGGCGGGCCCGCGAGCGCACGCTGGCAGCGCGCTATCTCAAGCAATTGCTGGGGATTGGCGATGCGGCTGGGTCGTAGCTCTGGTTCTTTGGTCAGAACCAGCACCACCTGTAGTCAGCAGCTAAAATGCTCCGCATGACCATGCTCTATGTCCAAGAGGGGCTGGCCGCCAGATCAAGAGGTTTTCATGTACGTCAAGGAAAGTGATATCGAGCGGGATCTCATCGCCAAGCTCGACGAGCTGAAGTACACGCTGCGCCCGGATTTGCGGGATCGCTCGGCACTTGAGCGCAACTTCCTAAGGAAGTTCGAGGTGCTCAACCGCGTCTACCTGACGCAGACCGAATCCCAGCGGCTTCTTGAAGACATCGTGACCAGCGATGTCTACAGCGCGTCCCAACGTTTGCGCGAGACCTCAACATTCATCCGCGACGACGGCACGCCACTGCATTACACGTTGGTCAACACCCGCGATTGGTGCAAGAACACCTTCGAGGTGGTTAACCAGCTACGGATCAACAGCGACAACAGCCATCATCGCTACGACGTGATCCTGTTGATCAACGGCGTGCCGGTCGTGCAGATCGAGCTGAAGACGTTGGGCATCAACCCACGTCGGGCCATGCAGCAGATCGTCGACTACAAAGCCGACCCGGGCAATGGCTATACCCGCACGCTGCTGTGCTTCATGCAAGTGTTCATCGTCAGCAACCGGACGGAAACGTATTACTTTGCCAACAATAACCCGCGCCACTTCAATTTCAGTGCGCAGGAACAGTTTCTGCCCATCTACCAGTTTGCCAACGAGGCCAACCGCAAGATTGGCCGCCTTGACGCGTTCGCCGATGCCTTCCTGCCCAAGTGCACGCTAGGGCAGATGCTCAGCCGCTACATGGTATTGGTGGCGAGCGAACAGAAGCTGATGATGATGCGTCCTTATCAGATCTATGCGGTCAAGGCGATTGTCGATTGCATCGAGAAGAACGGCGGCAACGGCTATGTCTGGCACACCACTGGCAGCGGCAAGACGCTCACCTCATTCAAAGCATCCACCCTGCTCAAGGACAACCCGGACATCGAGAAGTGTCTGTTCGTGGTGGACCGCAAGGATCTGGACCGCCAGACACGGGAAGAGTTCAACCGCTTCCAGGAAGGGTGCGTCGAGGAGAACACCAATACCGAAGCGCTGGTGCGCCGGCTGGTGTCCGACGATAAGGCCGACAAGGTCATCGTTACCACCATCCAGAAGCTTGGCTTGGCGCTGGATGGCAACAATCGGCGCAACTATGCGCAACGGTTGGAACCACTGCGTGACAAGCGCCTGGTCTTCATCTTCGATGAGTGCCACCGCTCCCAGTTCGGTGACAACCACCAGGCCATCAAGGAGTTCTTCCCGCGCGCCCAGTTGTTTGGTTTCACCGGCACGCCGATCTTCGACAAGAACGCCGCCAGCGTTCAGCGCGAGGGCCAGAGCGGACGCTATCGCACGACTGTGGATCTGTTCCAGCGCGAGTTGCATGCGTACACCATCACCCACGCCATCGATGACCGGAATGTGCTGAAGTTCCATGTGGACCACTTCAAGCCCGAGGGCAAACACCCGCCCAAGCCGGGCGAGGCTATCCTCAAGCAAAAAGTGATCGAGACGATCCTGAGTAAACATGACGCGGCGACGTCCCAGCGCCGGTTCAATGCCGTATTTGCCACCGCATCGATCAACGACGCGATCGAGTACTACGACCAGTTCGGCAAGATGCAAGCCGAGCGCCAGGCACAAGAGGCCGACTATCGTCCGCTGAAAATCGCCTGTGTGTTTTCCCCGCCGGCGCAAGCAGTGGCGGCCGAGGGTGGTGAAGACGCCAGCAAGAACGCCGCAGACGTGCGCCAGCTGCAGGAAGATCTGCCGCAAGAGCAAGCCGACAACCGCGAAGACCCGGAAGGCAAATACGCCGCGCTCAAACAGATCATCGCCGACTACAACGCCCAGTACGGTGGCAACTTCCGTATCGGCGAATTCGACGGGTATTACAAGGACGTGCAACAGCGCATCAAGCTGCAGCAAATCCCCGACAGCGATCTGCCTGGCAAGGGTGCTGAGAAGATCGACATCACCATCGTGGTGGATATGCTGCTGACCGGCTTCGACTCCAAATACCTCAACACCTTGTATGTGGACAAGAATCTGAAGTATCACGGCCTGATCCAGGCGTTTTCGCGCACCAATCGCGTCCTCAACGATGCCAAGCCTTACGGCAGCATTCTTGATTTCCGTCAGCAGCAGGACCCGGTGAACGAGGCCATCAAGCTGTTCTCCGGCGAAGGCAATGAAGCGCCCGCGCGCATCTGGCTGGTGGACCCGGCGCCTGAGGTCATCGATCAGCTTGCGGGCGCCATGCAGCGGCTAGACGAGTTCATGCAGTCGCAAGGGTTGCAGAACGCGCCCGATGAAGTGGCCAACCTGCGCGGCGACACCGCACGCAGCCGCTTCGTGGAGCTATTCAAGGAAGTGCAGCGGCTCAAGACCCAGGTGGACCAGTACACCGACATCACGCCCGAGCAACAGGCGCAGGTAGACAAGGTGATCAGCCCGGACGACCTGCGCGCCTGGCGCGGCACCTACCTGGAGACCGCGCAGCGGCTCAAGGCCCAGCAGCAGGCCCAAGGCAGCACCGCGTCGCAGGAGGTGCAGAATCTGGAATTCGAGTTCGTGCTGTTTGCCTCCAACCTGATCGACTACGACTACATCATGGCGCTGGTGGCGCGCGACAGTGGCAAGCCACCGGCCGAGCGCAGCATGACCCGCGAGCAGCTAATTGGCCTGATCCAGGCCGATGCCAAGTTCCTGGATGAGCGCGACCTGATTGCCGACTACCTGCGAAGCCTGCCCATGGACCAGCCGCTGGAGGAAGCCGCTATCCGCAAAGGATACGAGACCTTCAAGGCGCACCGCCGAACCGACGAGCTTAACGCCATCGCGCAGGCGCACGGGCTGGAGCCTGATGCGTTCAAGGCCTTTGTGGACGACATCCTGCGCCGCTGTGTGTTCGACGGTGAGGCACTGAGTGTATTGATGGCGCCGCTGGGGCTGGGCTGGAAGGACCGCACGCGCCGCGAGCTGGAACTGATGGAGCACCTGACGCCAGTGCTTGAACGGTTGGCGCAGGGACGAGAGATTGCAGGGTTGAGTGCGTATGCGCAGTAAGTATGGCGGGACAATGAAAGCGAATTTGAATGGCGTTATACCAAGATTGCGGTTTCCAGATTTCGATGAAGCGTGGCTATCGGCTTCGATCCGCGATCTCTATGAATTTAAATCAACCAATACCTTGTCGCGTGACAAGTTGAATTATAACGGGAGCGGGATCCGTAACATTCACTACGGTGATATCCATACAAAGTTTTCCCCGCGTTTTATCCTGGCTAAAGAGAAAGTTCCCTTTGTCAACGATGGCGAACTTTCAGTTCGGTTGAATGTCGATAGTTTTTGCGTGGCTGGAGACATGGTGCTTGCGGATGCATCTGAGGATGTCGATGATGTCGGCAAAAGCATCGAGATCATCGATTTGCTTGGTGAGCGTGTCGTAGCCGGTCTTCATACGATCTTAGCGCGTCGGATTGGAGATGAGCTTATAGTCGGATTTGGTGCATGCCTTTTCAGATCGCCTGCGGTTCGAGAACAAATCAAGCGGGAATCGCAGGGGGCTAAGGTTCTTGGCATATCTCCAACACGACTTGCAGGCGTGCTTCTGCCCTATCCACGCAAGCCAGACGAACAAAGAAAAATTTCAGACTGCCTGTCCTCCCTTGATGACTGCATTGGTGCGGAAATCCGTAAGTTCGACGCCCTCAAGACCCACAAGCAAGGCCTGATGGATCAGCTTTTTCCCGCTGAAGGCCAGCGCTTGCCGCGCCTTCGCCTCCCCGAATTTCGGGGCTCGCCTGATTGGGTGGTAAGGCCCTTAGGTGAGCTTGTTGATCTTCTGTCCGGCTATCCGTTCGAGGGAAGGCAGATAGTCGCGGACAATACTGGTGAGCGGTTGATGCGTGGTGTTAACATCACAGAAGGGGCGATTCGGCATAACGATGAGATAGATCGCTACTATCAAGGTCCTACCGAAAGTCTGGAAAAATACCGCCTTCATCCTGGTGATCTGGTTATCGGTATGGACGGCTCAAAAGTTGGGAAAAACTCGGCCTTAATCACTAAGAATGATGCTGGCGCGCTACTGGTTCAGCGTGTTGCGCGACTAAGGGCGACATCGTTGCCGAAGATTAATTTTATTTTTCATCAGATCCATGCTCCTCGTTTTCATGCTTACGTGGATCGAATAAACACCAGTTCCGGGATTCCTCACGTCAGCGCAAAGCAAATCAAGGAGTATCCAATTCATTCTGCGGGAGAGCTAGAGGAGCAACGCATTGCTGGCTGCTTATCCTCCCTCGATGCACAGATCGCTGCTCAGTCCAAAAAGATTGCCGTACTTAAGAGGCATAAGCAGGGATTGATGCAGGGGCTGTTCCCAGCCATCGAGTTGAAGTCCCCATGAGTCCGCCGCCGAATTTCACCGACCTGCCAGCGCTGGCCAGCCATGTCCGCACGACGCTGGACGGCTCGGCTGATGCCCCGGACAAGGCAAAGCGCTTCGTGCTCCTCTACGGCCACAACGGCGTCGGCAAGACCCAGCTATCCATGGCATTCAAGAACATCGGTCGGCAGGGCGAAGCGCGCGACACCCTGTACTTCAATGCGTACACCGAGGATTTATTCAGCTGGGACAACGACCTGACCGGCGACAGCGACCGCAAGCTGGTGCTCAATACCGCTTCCCGCTTCTTTGCGGGTCTGGCGGAACTGGAGATGGATACCCGTATCCGGCCGCTGCTGCAGCGCTACGCGGATTTCGATTTCCAGATCGATGCTGACGCAGGACTGGTGCGCTTCTACCCGAAAGGTGATGCCGAGCAGCCGATCAAGATCTCCCGTGGCGAGGAGACTATGTTTATCTGGTGTTTTTTCCTGGCCATCGTGCAACTGGCAATGGACGGTGCCGAGGCCTACCGGTGGGTGAAATATATCGTCATTGACGACCCTATCTCCTCGCTGGACGAACACAATGCCATTGTCGTGGCCAATCACCTGGGCCAGTTCCTGGCGCGCAAAGACCACGCCATCAAGACGGTGATCTCGACGCATCACGCCTTGTTCTTCAACGTGCTATGGAACGAGATCAGACTGATCGACCGCAGCAGGTTCCAGCCATGGCTGTTGTCACGCGCACGCGGGACGGGCGAGTTCATGCTGACCTATAGCGACGACACCCCGTTCTTCCATCATTTAGCCTTGCTGGAAGACCTGTGCCGTGCCCGTGACTCAGGCCAGATCTATACGCATCACTTCAACGCGCTGCGTGGCCTGTTGGAGAAAGCGCAGATCTTCCACGGTCACGACCGGTGGTCGGTGTGCATCCAGCAGGATGCGCAGAATGATCCGGACGCCACTTTGTACGGGCGCGTGGTGAACATCATGAGCCACGGCAACTACTCGTTCTATGACCCGGTAGAAATGCTGCAGGAAAACAAGGAGCACTTCGAGAAAGTGCTCGATGACTTCCTCGCTTTCTATCCCTTCAATCGGGTCGCGCTAGCAGACGGGGGTGGCTGACATGGCGGTCAACAAACGCATCATCATGCTTGCTGGCCCCAACGGCGCCGGAAAAACTACCTTTGCCAGGGTCTTCCTGCCAGAGGAGGCGCATTGCCCGCGCTTCATCAATGCAGATCTGATTGCGGCAGGGCTGTCTCCTTTCGCGCCCGAGGCTGAGGCGGTCAAGGCCGGCCGCCTGATGCTGGAGGAGATCGCCCAGTGCGTTCAACGCGGCGAGAGCTTTGCGTTCGAGACCACGTTGTCCGGCCTGGGCTATAGGAAGCACATCGATCACTGGCGGTCGCTGGGTTACCACGTCAGCTTGTATTTCCTGTCCCTGCCCAATGCCGAGGCTGCCATCGCGCGGGTCGCCGCGCGGGTCAAGCAGGGCGGGCACAATATTCCCGAATCGGTGATCCGGCGCCGCTTTGCTGCAGGCTTGCACCACCTCAATCACCATTACAAAGCCCGGGTGGATACGTGGGCTTTGTACGACAATGCCGGTCCAGAACCGGTGCTACTGGAATTTGGAGAAAACACATGAATGCCCATGACCTTGCCCAGGCGAAGAGCCCCGAGCTGCGCGCCTCGCTCGCTGCGCTACGCCGGGCTGCGGCGCTGGCGCGCAAGACCGCCATACAGACCGACACCGAACTGGTCATCGTCAGGGATGGGCAGTTGATCAGCATTTCAGCAGATCAGCTTCGCCAGGAAGCGCAGGATCAGAAAGCGGTATGACCCACGACGAGAAAAACAAGCTTGGCAAGCTGCTCTGGGCCATCGCCGACACCCTGCGCGGGGCGATGGACGCGGATGATTTCCGCGACTACATGCTCGCCTTCCTGTTTCTGAAGTATCTGTCGGACAACTACGAGGCGGCTGCGGCACGCGAGCTGGGCGATGAATGCCCGGAGCTGGAACCGGGCGACCGCCTGGCGCCGCTGTCGTTCTGGTATGCCGACAACCCAGGCGACGTGCCCGCTTTCGAGACGCAGATGCGGCGCAAGGTGCATTACGTGATCCCGCCGGATTACCTATGGACCAACATCGTCGAGCTGGCGCGCGAGCAGAGCGATGATTTGCTGACCACTGTGCAGGAGACGTTCAAGCACATCGAAGAGGACTCATTCGAGAGCGCCTTCGTTGGCTTGTTCTCCGAGATCAACCTCAACTCGGACAAGCTGGGCAAGACGCGCAAGGCACGCAACGATCAGTTGGTCAAGATTGTCAGTGAGATTGCCAAGGGGCTGACCCAGTTCTCAACCGACAGCGACACCCTGGGCGATGCCTACGAGTACTTGATCGGCCAGTTCGCGGCCGGGTCTGGCAAGAAGGCAGGTGAGTTCTACACCCCGCAGCCTATCTCCAGCATTCTTTCGGCCATCGTCATCCTGGACAGCCAGAACCCGGCCGCCGGTCCACGGGCGCACCTGGATCAGGTGCTGGATTTCGCCTGCGGGTCGGGGTCGCTGCTGCTCAACGTGCGCAAGCGCATGGGGACGCACGCCATCGGCAAACTGGTAGGGCAGGAGAAGAACGTCACCACCTTCAACCTTGCACGCATGAACATGCTGCTGCACGGGATGAAGGACACGGAATTCGAGATTCACCACGGCGACACGCTGAAGAACGAGTGGGACTGGCTGCGCGAATCCAACCCCGCCCGCATGCCGCGCTTCGATGCGGTGGTGGCCAACCCCCCCTTCAGCTACCGCTGGGAGCCGAACGAGGCGCTGAGCGAAGACATGCGCTTCCGCAGCCATGGTCTGGCGCCCAAATCGGCGGCGGATTTTGCGTTCCTGCTTCACGGCTTCCATTACCTGAAGGACGACGGCGTGATGGCCATCATCCTGCCGCACGGTGTGTTGTTTCGTGGCGGTGCTGAAGCGCGCATCCGGACGAAACTGCTCAAGGATGGGCATATCGATACGGTGATCGGGTTACCGCCAAATCTGTTCTACTCCACCGGCATCCCCGTGTGCATCTTGGTGCTGAAGAAGTGCAAGCAGCCTGATGACGTGCTCTTCATCAATGCGGCTGAGCATTTTGAGAAGGGCAAGCGCCAGAACCGCTTGTTGCCCGAGCATATCGACAACATTGTCGATACCTACCGCGACCGCAAGGAGGCACCACGCTACGCACGTCGCGTAGAGATGGCGGAGATCGAGAAGAATGATTTC
The DNA here is from genome assembly GCF_903989455.1 of Xanthomonas euroxanthea. Classification (NCBI taxonomy): domain Bacteria; kingdom Pseudomonadati; phylum Pseudomonadota; class Gammaproteobacteria; order Lysobacterales; family Lysobacteraceae; genus Xanthomonas; species Xanthomonas euroxanthea. The sequence goes on from NZ_LR861803.1 coordinate 1,349,694, forward strand.
AATCTCAATATCTCGCGCTATGTCAGCACCGCACAGGCCGCAGAGGAGGTCGATCTGCATGCCGTGCATGCGCAACTCAAGCAGATCGAAGAGGAAATTGGCGAGAGCAAGGCGCGGCACAACGCCTTCCTGTTGGAGTTGGGACTTCCGCCGTTGCCTTGATGCTGATGTTCGCCATGGCTGCAATCAGGGAGACAAGTGCGCAGACGCACGTGAGACACCCTCTTGACGCGCCGCGTCTGCGGTAGCACGCTTGCGTTACGGAGCCTCGAAACTCCGCAAACAGCGGTACCCACCTCCGACAAACCGGTGGGTTTTTTGTGTCTGCAGGTTTTCTGCAGATGCAACCGACGTGCTGCTCTGCGTCGGGAGGGCGGTGAATACAACACCCGCAAGGGGAATAAGCCCGCCGACTGTTTGCGGTTTCGAGCCTCCCGACTTCCCGTCCGTCGCCTTGCGGCGGGCGGGCTGATTCCATGGAATGAGGAGCAGGCCATGTCGGACGTTCTACGCGATGCGCAGTCATACCCGGGCTACTACCTGCCAGAAGGCGCGCAGTACCGCTTGCAGCAGCTGCGCGACCATATGCGCTTTCTCGCGCGCTTGGCGCAGCCATGCACGCAGGCCGAAGAGCAGGCGCGGCAGCCGGCCATCTGTATGGACGAACTGGCGTCTTGTCTGGAGCTGCTTGCCGATCAGATGACCCATGCGCTGAAGCAGGTGCAGTGGCCGGCGAGTCTGGAAGGGTCAGGCGGAAAGAAGTAGCGCTGCTACACCGGCGCGGACTTCAAAATCCCCGACAAGCTCTCCCGCAGGATCAGCTGCAGATGCATGCGGTTGAGTTCCATGCCGCTGGTCATCACGCTGTGCAGGCCGCCGCACATGGCGGCAACGGCGAAGACGCGGGCCTGGAATTCCTGCTCGCTGCTGGCCGGGTCGGCGTGGCCGCGCAGCAGGCGCTTGAGCAGGGCGCTGAGGTGTTCGATCAGCGATGCGCTCTGCCGGCGCATGAAGGCGGCCAGCACCGGGTCGCGCAGGGTGGCCAGGTGCAGTTCCAGGTCGATGCGGGTGCGCTTGATGTTGATTTCCTGCAGCAGCCATTCTTCGAGCAGGCCGGCGATGAAATCCACCACGTGCACGTTGGCCGGGCGTTCCACCAGCCACATCTGGCGGATGGCGCGCGTGTAGTTGCGCTCCAGCAGTGCGCGCACCAGCGCGTCCTTGTCTTCGAAACGTTGCAACAGGCTGCCGCAGCTGACCCTGGCGCGCTCGGCGATCAGTTCGAAACTGGTGGCGCCCAGGCCGATGGCGTCGATGCATTGCTCGGTGGCGTCCAGCACCTCTTCCAGCAGCAGTTCTTCGCGCTCTTTTGCCGTGCGCAGCAACAGGACGTTGGACATGGGCGGCGGGCTGGTGGGGGGCTGCAGTATAGCGGCGCGGCGTTCGTCGGCCGTTGCGTTCGCTTGTTGCTGTGCCATCAGTCATGGATGCGCGTGCGTATTGAAACGCCGGTCACGGATGCGCTGGTCGACCATGTTTTCACGGCGGCTGTGCGACATGTGAGGCCGACGTTGTGCAGGAGAAGCGTGTGAGTGAGAACAGTGCGGTAGCCGGTGTCTCGGCGCAGTGGCCGGCGCGGTTGTGGGTGGTGCGGCATGGGCAGAGCGCGGGCAATGTGGCGCGTGATCTGGCCGAGTCCAATGGCTCGGCCTTGATCGACCTGGAGCACCGCGATGCGGATGTGCCGTTGTCGGACCTTGGCGAGCGCCAGGCCGAGGCGCTGGGGGCGTGGATGGCCGGCTTGCCCGAGCAGGAGCGCCCGACGCTGATCCTGAGTTCCACCTACATACGTGCGCGCCAGACCGCCGCTGCGGTGGCGCGTGCGCTGGGCCAGCCCGCCGAGTCGGTCAGCGTGGACGAGCGTTTGCGCGAGAAGGAATTCGGCGTGCTCGACCGCTACACCACGGCCGGCATTCTTGCGACCTTTCCGGAGCTGGCCGAGCAGCGCAAGCTGGTGGGCAAGTTCTACTTCCGCCCGCCCGGTGGCGAGAGCTGGTGCGATGTGATCTTCCGCCTGCGTGGGGTGGTGGGCGACCTGCAGCGCAACCATGTGGGCGCGCGGGTGCTGATCGTGGGGCACCAGGTGATCGTCAATTGCTTCCGCTATCTGATCGAGCGGATGGACGAGGCCACCATTCTGGGCATCGACCGCGAGGGCGATGTGCCCAATTGCGGCGTCACCGAATATGCGGCTGCGGCCGATGGGCAATCGCTGGAGTTGCTGCGCACCAAGTTCGTGCCGCCGGAGCTGGCCGACGAGCCGGTGACCACCGAGTCCGACCGCCCGGCCGGGGCGCGCTGATGGCCGCCCCGCGCATGCGCATGCTCACCGCCGCGGCCTTGCGGTCGATGCCGCTGCCGGCCCCGGGGGGCGACAAGGAGCAGCGCGGGCGCGTGTTGATCGTGGGTGGCTCGATGCGTGTGCCCGGTGCGGTGCTGCTGGCCGGCGAGGCGGCGCTGCGCACCGGTGCCGGCAAGCTGCAGATTGCCACCGCCGCCAGTGTGGCGCCGGGCATGGCCTTGGCGGTGCCGGAGGCGCTGGTGTTGGGGCTGGCGCAGAACGGGCAGGGCGAGATTGTGCGCGGGCACCGCGCGCTGGACGGGGCGATGGCGGCCTGCGATGCGGCAGTGATCGGGCCGGGCATGGCGTCGTCGGCCACCACCACGGCGATGGTCAGGCGCGCTGCCGAACAGGCGGTTTGCACCTTGGTGCTGGATGCCGGCGCGTTGTCGCGTGGCCTGCGGGCGCCGATCGGGCGGCCGTTCGTGCTGACGCCGCACGCGGGCGAGATGGCGACCCTGGCCGGCGACGACAAGGCCGCGGTGGAAGCGGCGCCGGGGGAGTACGCGCTGAAGTTTGCGCAGAAGCTGCGCAGCGTGGTGATCGTCAAGGGCGCGGACAGTTTTATTGCCGGGCCGGATGGTGCGCTGTGGATGCATCGCGGGGGCGCATCCGGGTTGGGCACCTCCGGGTCTGGCGATGTCCTGGCGGGATTGATTGCGGGTTTTGCCGCGCGCGGCTGCGATGCGTTGGGCGCTGCGTTATGGGGCGTGTTTGTGCATGCGGCGGCGGGCAGGCAGTTGGCCAAGCGGATCGGGCCGGTGGGGTTTCTGGCGCGGGAGCTTGGGCTGGAAGTGCCTGGGATTCTGGATCGGTTGGCGCGCGGGTGATCGACGCTCGTCGCGGCGATGCCGCGCGCTGACCAAAGCCCCTCTCCAGCGGGAGAGGGTTGGGGTGAGGGTACGTTTGCTGAAGGCGTGGGGCTGTCTTTCCAGTTGGGGTTTAGGTTGTTGCCTTGATTGCAGGGGGCGGGTTGCACTCTTGGCAGGCGTACCCTCATCCGGCCTTTCGGGCCACCTTCTCCCGAGGGGAGAAGGGAAAGTCCGGCGATGGAAGGATGCATGGTTGCGCTCGTTTGTAGCGCGATGTTGCGCCGCGTTGGTCGGTTAGGCTTGGTCACCAACCTGGGAGGGTGCACGGTGAAGCGAACGATTGCCTGGTCGATGGTGGGGGTTCTGGGAGTTTGGGGTGCTGCGACTGAAAGGGTGTTGGCATCTGCAGCAACAACAGCAACAGCAACAGCAACAGCAACAGCAACAGCAACGCCGATTCCGATGCCGGCATCGACGGCACCGTCTGCGTCCACGCCCGCATCGACGGCGGTAGACGCTGCGGTTGCGGATGCTGCTGTTCCGCCAGCAGCACCCGCCGGCGCACTACGCGTCTACACCTCTGCCCAAGGTGCAACGCAGCAGATGCGCGCCAGCATCGCCGAGGCACCCAGGGCCGGGCATGCGTTGACCGAGAAGGAGAACTCCATCTTCGTCAATCCGCAGCGGCGCTTTCAGGAAGTGCTGGGCATTGGCGGGGCGATCACCGATGCCAGTGCGGAGACCTTTGCCAGGCTGCCCAAGCCCGCGCAGCGCGCCTTGCTCACTGCCTACTACGACCCGCAAAAGGGCATCGGCTATACGCTGGCGCGCACCACCATCCACAGCTCGGATTTCAGCAGCGGCAGCTATACCTACATCAAGGACGGCGATGCGGCGCTGAAGAGCTTTTCGGTCAGGCACGATGAGCGGTATCGCATTCCGATGCTGCGCCAGGCCATCGCGGCGGCCGGCGGCACATTGACGACATTTGCCAGCCCGTGGAGCGCGCCGGCCTTCATGAAAGACAGCAACAACATGCTCAAGGGCGGGAAGTTGCTGCCCGCGTATGCGCAGGCCTGGGCAACCTACTACACGCGCTTCATTGCGGCCTACGAAAAGGCCGGCATCCCGATCTGGGGCATCAGCCTGCAGAACGAGCCGATGGCGGTACAGACCTGGGAGTCGATGGTGTTTTCCGCCGAGGAAGAGCGCGACTTTCTGAAAAATCATCTTGGTCCGACGATGGAGCAGGCCGGCTATGGCGACCGCAAGATCATCGTGTGGGACCACAACCGCGACATGATGCTGCACCGCGCGCACGTGATCTTCGACGACCCGGACGCGGCGAAATACGCGTGGGGCATGGGCTTCCATTGGTACGAGACCTGGGCCGGGTTCGCGCCGATGGTGGAGAACGTGGCGGCGGTGGCGCAGGCGTACCCGGACAAGCCGCTATTGCTGACCGAAGCGGCGGTGGAGAAGTTCGACCCGGCAAAGCTGCAGCATTGGCCCAACGGCGAGCGCTATGGCACTGCCATCATCAACGATCTCAATCATGGGGCGGTGGGCTGGACGGACTGGAACATCCTGCTCGACGAACATGGCGGGCCGAACCATGTGGGCAACTACTGCTTTGCGCCGGTGCATGCCGATACACGCACCGGCGAGGTGATCTACACGCCGAGCTATTGGTATATCGGCCACTTTTCCAAGTTCATCCGCCCCGGCGCGCGGCGGGTGAGTGCAGCCAGCAGCCGCAGCAATCTGGCAACGACGTCCTTTCTCAACACCGATGGCAGCCTGGCGACGGTGGTGATGAATGCCAGCGATGTGGCGATCCGTTACAACCTGTATGTGGGCGCCGCGTCCAGTGAGTTGGAGATCCCGGCGCATGCGATCCAGACGGTGGTGATGCAGTAAGCGCGGACTGTGGGCGGAGTTTTAGTAGAGATTGCGTACCCTCATCCGCCCTTCGGGCACCTTCTCCCGGGGGAGAAGGGGGCTTACGGGTGCTCGTAGCCAGCGTTGCGTCGCCGGTCGGACCACCGTGCGTGTACGTCCCACTGATGCGTCACCCGTCGATACCGTCGCTGGTACCAAAAACGCCACCGAAGAGACGCCGTCAAAGAAACCCGCCGAAGAAATGCCACCGAAGAAATGCCGATCGCTGCGCACGCAGCGATCGGCGGGGCCCTGGTGGCGCTAGGCTGGAAACGCGTTCGCTGGGCTGCTCAGGACAGCAACAAGCCGCCGGTGGCGCCGAACACTTCGCCGGTGACGTAGCTGGATTCCTGCGAGGCCAGGATCACGTACAGCGGCGCCATTTCCACCGGCTGGCCGGCACGCTTGAGCGGGGTTTCCGAGCCGAACTCGGGAATCTTTTCCGGCGGCTGGCCGCCGCTGGGCTGCAGCGGGGTCCACACCGGGCCGGGTGCGACCGCGTTGACGCGGATGCCCTTGTCGGCGACCTGCTGGGCCAGGCCCTTGGTGAAGTTGACGATGGCGGCCTTGGTGGAGGCATAGTCCAGCAGCGTCGGTGAGGGCTGGTAGGACTGGATCGAGCCGGTGTTGATGATGGATGCCCCCGGCGGCAGATGCGGGATGGCCGCCTTGCACAGCCAGAACATCGCGTACACGTTGGTCTTGTAGGTGGCGTCGAACTGCTCGGTGGTGATGTCGGCGATGTCCTTCATCGCAGTCTGCTTGCCGGCGATGTTGACCAGCAGATCCAGCCCGCCAAGTTCCTTGACCGCGCGTGCCACCAATTCATTGCAGAAGGCTTCGTCCCTCAGGTCGCCGGGGATGCTGATGGCCTTGCGGCCTTCGGCCTGGATCAACTTCACCACTTCCGCGGCGTCCTGCTCTTCTTCCGGCAGGTAATTCAGCACGATGTCGGCGCCTTCGCGTGCGTAGGCAATCGCGGTGGCGCGGCCGATGCCGGAGTCGGCGCCGGTGATCAGCGCCTTGCGGCCCTTCAGGCGGCCGAAGCCCTGGTAGCTCTGCTCGCCATGGTCGGCCTTGGGCTGCAATGCATGGATGGTGCCTGGCGCTTCCTGGGTCTGCTCGGGGAACTTGGGCTGCGGAAACTGGGTGAGCGGGTTCTGCATTTCGTACTGGTTCTTGGTGCTGGACATGCACTGGCTCCTGCATTGGGGGACGACAAGGCCGCAGCGTGCTACGGCCGATGCGGAGCAGTCTGGAAACCATCGCGATGCGTGCGGGTGAACGAATGTTGTGCATGATGTGAACGCGTCACGCAGCTAGCGTGCGGGCGATGCCGTAGCGCCGTGCACGCACGGCAGACCGGGAGGACAGCAATGCAGTGTGTAGGGATCGATGGCGCCGGCAGCGGCTGGCTGGCGGTGTGGCAGGCCGGCGATGGATTGCAGTTTGACGGCTACCCCAGTGTTGCCGCGCTGGCGAGCGCATTGGGCGGCGTCGCTGTGCTGGGCGTGGACATTCCGATCGGCTTGAGCGAGCACGCACCCCGCGTTGCGGATGCGCAGGCGCGGCGCTTTGTCGGTGGGCGCCGCGCATGCAGCATCTTTGCTGCGCCCCTGCGGGGCATGTTGCATGCGCGTACGCAGGCGGAAGCCTCTGCGCTGCATCGGGTGCTGGACCACGACGGCCAGCGTGGCTTTGGCGTGCAGTCGTTTGCGCTGCTGTCGAAGATTCGCGCCTGGGACGATGCCTTGCGCGCCGACCCGGCATGGGCGCAGCGCGTGTTCGAGGTGCACCCGGAAGTTTCCTTCGCCGTGCTCGCCGGCGGGCAGGGCCTGGCGGCGGGCAAGAAGAGCCGTGCGGGCCATCAGCAGCGCGCCGCCTTGCTGGGCCAGTGCTACGGCGCCAGGCAGGTGGCTGCGTTACTGGAGCGTGTGCCGCGTGCGCTGGCCAAGCCGGACGATGTGCTGGATGCCCTGGTGGCCTGCTGGAGTGCGCAGCGCATTGCCGCGGGCACCGCCGGCAGCCTGCCGGCGGTGGTGGAGCGCGACGCCTGCGGGCTACGCATGGGCATCCACTACTGACTCAGCGCGTCTGCGTCGACATCGAATACGGCCGCTGCGCCGGATCGGTGGCCCATTGCGTGTTCGGCGTGGCCTGCATGCGGAAGCGCAGTTCGCCGCCGGCCTGGATTTCCTCGTGGGTGAGGTAGGCGCGATTCAATGCCTGGCCGTTGAGGGTGGCGCTGCCGATGTAGCTGCGCGCCTTGCTCAGGCCATCGGCAATCACGCTGAAGCGCTTGCCATTGGGCAGCTTGAGCGTGGCGCGCGGCAGGAACGGGCGGCCGATGATGTACTGGTTGCTGCCCGGTGCCACCGGATAGAAGCCCAGCGTGGTGAACACGTACCAGGCCGACATCTGGCCGAGATCGTCGTTGCCGGCCAGGCCTTCGGGGCCGGCGTGGTACTGGGTGTCCATGATCTGGGTCAGCCGTGCCTGGCTGCGCCAGGGCTGGCCGGCGTAGGCGTACAGATAGGCGACATGGTGGCTGGGTTCGTTGCCGTGCGCGTACCAGCCGATCAGGCCGGTGATGTCTTCCATGTGCGCGAACACCTTGGGATCGACCTTGGCATCGAACACCGCATCCAGGCGCGCGAGCAGTTGGTCGTCGCCGCCATGCGCGGCTGCAAGCCCCGCGACGTCCTGCGGCACATACCAGGAGTACTGCCAGGCATTGCCTTCGGTGTAGTCGCTGCCGTAGCCGCTGGCCGAGGGGTCGAACGGCGCGCGGAAGTCGCCGGCACGGGTGCGCGCGCGCATGTAGCCGGTGGCCGGGTCGAAGGCGTGCTTCCAGTTGCCGGCGCGCTTGTTGAATTCCGCAGCGATGGCGGGCTTGCCGAGCTTGTCGGCCATGCGCGCGATGGTCCAGTCGTCGAAGGCGTATTCCAGCGTCTTGGAGGCCGCTTCGCCTTCTTCGTCGATGGGCACGTAGCCCAGCGCGCGGTACTGCGCGATGCCGTCGTAGGGGCCGTAGTTGGCGCTGGCGACCATGGCGTCCAATGCTTCGTTGGCATCGAAGCCGCCGATGCCCTTCATGTAGGCGTCGGCGATCACCGGCACGGCGTGGTAGCCGATCATGCACCAGGTTTCCAGGCCGTGGAACGCCCAGACCGGCAGGATGCCGTAGGCGCTCTCACGGCGCGAGGCGAGCAGGGAATTGACCATGTCGCTGCTGCGTTGCGGCGGCTGCACCAGGGTCAGCAGCGGATGCAGGGCGCGGTAGGTATCCCACAGCGAGAAGGTGGAGTAGTTGGTCCAGCCACGCGCCTGATGCACGGCATTATCCGGCCCGCGGTACTGGCCGTCGCTGTCCATGAACAGCGTGGGGCCGAGCAGGGTGTGGTACAGCGCGGTGTAGAGCTGGGTGCGTTGTTGCGGCGTGCCTTGCGCGTCGATCGCCGACAGCGCCTGCGTCCATTGCGCGCGTGCCTCGGCGCGCGCGCGGTCGAAATCGAAGCCGGGCACCTCCGCATCGAGATTGGCAATGGCGCCGGCCTCGCTGACCGGCGACAGCGCAACCTTGACCACCAGCGGCGTGCCATCGTTGGCGACATCGAAAACGCCGACCAGCTGCCGGCCTTCGATCTGTGCGCGCTGCGCGGGGTTTTTCTCGCCTGGCGGCGGAAAGCCCTTGTACGGGATGTCCTGCTCGGTGTCGTGCAACTGCGTGGCGGTGAGCGGGCGCGAAAAGCGCATGGCGAAGTACAGCTGGCGGCCGGGTGCCCAGCCGCGGGTTTCACGAAAGCCGGTGACGGTGCCGTCGCCGCGCACGCGCAGCCGCGACCACTGCACCTTGCCGGGGTAGTCGTACAGGCTGGTGCGCAGGTCCACCAGCACATGCGCCGGTACGCCCTTGGGGAACTGATAGCGATGCACACCCACGCGCGCACTGGCGGTGAGTTCTGCGCGGATGTTGCGGTCCTTCAAGGTCACCGCGTAGTAGCCGGGCTGCGCCTGCTCGCTGGCATGGTCGAACTGCGCGGTATAGCCGCTGCCCGGTGTGGCGGCATCGCCGCGTTCGAGCTTGACTTGGCCGGTTTGCGGCATCAGCAGGACATCGCCCAGGTCCGAATGCCCGGAGCCGGAAAAGTGCGTATGCGAGAAGCCGACAATCGTGCTGTCGCCATGCCGGTAACCGGCGGCCCAGCCGTAGGCCTCCTTGCGCGGCTTGATCTGCGTGTCCGGGCTCAGCTGCACCATGCCGAACGGCACCGTGGCGCCGGGATAGGTGTGGCCTTCGCCACCGGTGCCGATGAACGGGTCCACCGCGCTGAAGCCCGCGTCGTCCGCGCGTGGCGCCGCGCTGCCGGCGAAGCTGACGCAGGCGGCAAGCAACGCCAGCCAACGCAGGGGAGAGAAGGCGATTGAGCGATGCTGCATGCGAACGGTTCCAGGCGGATGCAGCGCCGGACCGTAGCACAGCTGTCGGGCCTGATCGCATGGCATCCATGCCTGCATCGTTGAGCTCGCTAATGCATGCGTGGGCCGCGGTGGGCGCTGGACGCGTGTGGTCGCCATGGGTTGCCGACCTTGCGCGCCGGAGGCTGCGGGTGTGCAGGTCGATTGCCCCGATACACGCAGCAAGGCCTCGCAGCAGATGCGAGACAGCGTGCACCTGCACTGCTCCGGTCGCAGGCAAGCGCAACGCCCGGCTGCTGAAATCGCGCAAACCGCCCGCATATGATCCTGATGGATCTGTTCGATGCTCCCACCGCGCCGGTGCAGCTGCTGCACGATGCGCAAGGCGGCGTGCGCTATTGGCCGCAGCTGCTGGCGCCTGCCGTGGCGCAGCAGTGCTTTGCCGCGCTGCGCCAGGCGACCGACTGGCGCAGCCAGCGCCGCGAGATGTATGACCGTGTGGTGGAGGTGCCGCGCCTGCTGGCCTCGTATCGGCTGGATGCACCGCTGCCGCCCGGGCTGCCGCTGCAGGCGCTGCTCGCTGCGGTGCAGGCGGTGTTGCCTGCGCCGTACAACGCGGCGGGCCTGAATCTGTATCGCGATGGCCGCGACAGCGTGGCGATGCATCACGACAAGCTGCAGACGTTGCTGGCGCCGTATCCGATCGCATTGGTGTCGCTGGGCGCGACGCGGCGGATGCAGCTGCGCGCAAAGGACGGCAACACGCGTGCGATCGCTGTGGAACTGGCGCCGGGCAGCCTGCTGGCGATGAGCCATGCCTCGCAACTGAGCCACGAGCACGGCATTGCCAAGACCGCACGTGCGGTGGGTGAGCGCATCAGCGTGGTGTTTCGCGTGCGCCCGGCCGAGCGCATGGCGGCCGGGCAGCACGGGCCGCACTGGGAGCCGGTACAAGCGTAGCGTGGCTGACAAGGCGTGGTGCACGTTTGTCGGCATGCTGCGGAGCAAGCGGAGTAACCAGAGCAGCCCGAGCAACAGCAGCAACAGCAGCAACAGCAGCAACAGTAGCGACAGGTAACCGGAGCAATCGAAGCGTTCGAGCGCGGCGTACCGGCAGCGGCTCCAGGGCCGTGTTCGCTTGGCGGCCAGCGCAGCGGCCGCGTCAGCTACGTTCTGCGCGCACGGTTGCGGCTGGTCGTGCCGATCGCCGCTGGTGAGCGTGCGATGCGCTGACACCTGCGTGATGCGTTGTGCCTGCGCGAACACCGCACTGACGTACCCACCCGTGCTGGTCGTGCATGCGCGCTCTGTCGCGCCCGGCATGGCCCATTCGGGTGATTGCCATCGCCCTCACGGCTGGCCATGCTTGCATGCACTCCCCCCCTCAGCGTCGCCCCTCCATGTCCCTGGCCGATACCCGCCACCATCAGATGTTTCCCGAGCTGGACTCGGGCCAATTGGCGATCACGCGGCGTTTTGCCAGCGGGCCGGCGCAGCGTTTTGCTGCCGGCGAGATCGTCTTCGACGTGGGCGATGCGCACGCGCCGGTGTGGGTGGTGCTGGAAGGCGCCATCGAAGTGGTCCGGCGCGACGGACTGGGCAATGAAAAGCCGGTCACCTCGCACACGCCCGGGCAGTTCACCGGTGAGGTGAGTCAACTCGCCGGGCGCGCGTCGCTGGCCGGCGGACGTGCCGGGCCGCAGGGCTGCCTGGCGCTGCCGTTCGACACCGCGCATCTGCGCGCGCTGATGATCAGCTCGGCCGAAGTGGGCGAGGTGGTGATGCGTGCGTTGATCCTGCGCCGGGTCGGCCTGATCGAAGGCGATGCCTCGGGCTCGGTGCTGATCGGCGAGCCGGACGATCCGCACCTGACCCGCTTGCAGGGCTTTCTGACCCGCAATGGGTACCCGAACACGGTGATCGATGCCTCCGACGAGGAAGGCCGCGCGTTGGTGCAGCGCTTCGGCATCCAGGAGCAGGAATTGCCGGTGATGGTGTGCCCCAGCGGGCGGGTGCTGCGCCAGCCCAGCGATGCCGAAGCGGCGCATTGCCTGGGCATGACCCCGGATATCGACCCGGACAAGCGCTACGACGTGGCGATTGTCGGTGCCGGCCCGGCCGGCCTGGCGACGGCGGTGTACGCCGCGTCCGAAGGCCTGTCGGTGCTGGTGCTGGACCAGCGCGCCATCGGCGGGCAGGCCGGCGCCTCGGCACGGATCGAGAACTACCTGGGCTTTCCGACCGGTATTTCCGGCCAGGCGCTGGCCGGGCGCGCCTACAACCAGGCGTTGAAATTCGGCGCCGAGCTGGCGATTCCGATCGAGGCCGGCACGCTGGAATGCGGGCGCGACGATGGCGCGCTGAAGCTGGATCTGGCCGACGGCAAGCAGCTGCTAGCCAGCACCGTGGTGATCGCTTCGGGTGCGCGTTACCGGCGTCCGGAGATCGACGGGCTGGAGCGTTTCGAAGGCCATGGCGTGTCGTACTGGGCCTCGCCGGTGGAAGCGCGGCTGTGCGAGGGCGGGGTGGTGGCGCTGGTGGGCGGCGGCAATTCCGCCGGCCAGGCGGTGGCGTTCCTGGCACCGCGGGTGAAGGAACTGCACCTGATCATTCGCGGCGAAGGGCTGGAATCGTCGATGTCGCAATATCTGATCGACCGCATCGCCGTGCTGCCGAACGTGCAGCTGCATGCCGGCACCGAGGTGTCTGCGCTGGAGGGCGATCCGGAGCGTGGTCTGCAGGCGGCGGTGTTGCGCACGCGCGCCGACGGGCAGACCACGCGGGTGGAGTTGCGGCATCTGTTCCTGTTCGTCGGCGCCGACCCCAACACCGGTTGGCTGCAGCAATGCGTCGAGATGGACAAGCGCGGTTTCGTCGTCACCGGCAACGCGCGTGGGGATGGCGTGCCGGCCTGCCTGCCGCTGGAAACCAACCGCCCCGGCGTGTTCGCCATCGGCGATGTGCGGGCCGGCTCGGTCAAGCGGGTGGCCGCTGCGGTGGGCGAAGGCGCGGCGGTGGTGGCACAGATCCATCAGTACCTGGCACATCAGGCCAATCCGGTGCCGGCTTCCGAGCTGGCCAGTGCTGGGGAATAGGGAATTGGGAATTGGGAATCGGAAGGGCGAGTGCTTTTGGCGGCTCGATTCCTCCATTCCTTGACCATCAGGCTGTTACCACTCGGTACGCGCGATCTGAGGTCGCTGGCCCGACACATCGTCACACTGCGTGCGCCGGCAGCTGCCGGGGCCGTAGCGGAGCTACACGCTGGCGTGGTGGCGCGCCTGATGCCTATTCCGGCCAATGCACCTGCGGCAGTTCGCCGATCTGCGGGCGGGCGAACAGGTAGCCTTGCTGCAGGTGGATGCCCATGTCGCGCAGGGCGCGGCATTCGTCCGGGTGTTCGATGCCTTCGGCGATGACGGCGATCCCGAGTTCTTCGCACATGCGGGTGGTGTGGCGGACGATGGCCTGGCGGCTGCGGTCGGCGTCGATGCCGCGCACCAGGGCGATGTCCAGCTTGAGCAGGTCCGGCTGGAAGTCGGCCAGCAGGCCGAGGCCGGAATAGCCGGCGCCGAAGTCGTCGATGGCGGTCTTCAGGCCGCGTGCCTGGTAGGTGCGCATGATGTCGAGCAGATGCGCCGGTTCGGCCAGGTGTTCCTGTTCGCTGACCTCGAAGATGATGGCGTCCAGCGGCCAGCCGTACTGCGCGGTGGCCGAGAGCGTGGCGCGCAGGCAGTGTTCGGGGTTGTAGACCGCATTGGGCATGAAGTTGATCGACAGCAAGGCCGGCAGCGGGATCTGCGCGGCGCATTCGATCGCCTTGATGCGGCAGGCCTGGTCGAAGGCGTAGCGGTTGCGCTCATCCACGGCGGCCAGGATGCTGCCGGCCGATTCGCCATTGACCCCGCGCACCAGCGCTTCGCCGGCGTAGATGCTGCGGGTGGACACGTCCACGATCGGCTGGAACGCCATGGTGATGGCGGTGGGAAAGTCCTGGCCGTCGCGGCAGGCGTTGCAAACGGGAAGCGTGGGCATGGCTGGGCAATCGTGCGGCGTGGGGTGAGCCTAGCGGTATCGGCCGCAACGCCGCGTCATTGAGTCTGCACATGCACCCTCGCGCCATCCTCACCCGGCGCGTCACCGCGCTCGGCGATAATGCCTCCTCGCTCGCATCGGACGCCCCATGACCGCTCTCACCGAACGTTACGCCCTGGCCGTGGATTACGCGCGCATCGCCCATGCCGGGCAGGTCCGCAAGGGCACGCAGATTCCGTATCTGAGCCACTTGCTGGGGGTGTCCACGCTGGTGCTGGAATGCGGCGGCGACGAAGAACAGGCCATTGCCGGGCTGCTGCACGATGTGGTGGAAGATTGCGGCGGCGGCCATGAGGCCTCGATCCGCGCGCAGTTCGGCGATGCGGTGGCCGACATCGTGATGGCATGTACCGATGCCACCGCCGAAGACAAGGCCGAGGTGGACAACACCGCCAGCGCGCGCAAACGCGACTGGCGCGAGCGCAAGCTGGCCTATCTGGACCACCTGCGCAACACGCCCGAGCGCGCCTTGCTGGTGTCCGGCTGCGACAAGCTCTATAACGCGCGCACCATCGTGCAGGACCTGGAAAACCCGGACGTGGGCCAGGACATCTTCAATGTATTCACCGCCGGGCGCGCCGGCACCTTGTGGTACTACGGCGAGCTTGAGGAGATCTTCCGCACGCGTGGCGCGGCAACTGCACGGCTGTTCAGTGGTGTGGTGGCGCGCATGCAGGCGCTGGCCGAGACCGGCGAGCAGCCGGTGCCGGCGCACGCGCTGGGGTGATTGTGTTGTAGAGCGGCTGGTTTGTGAGTTGGCTGCAGGGCCCTTACCCGCCCACCGTCGCGGGACACGCCGCAAGTACGTCCATGTAGGCTCTTACGCGGCATCCATGCCGCGTAAGGTCCCGCGACGGTGGGCGGGCAAGGACCTGTCGAGATGGCCGGTGTGTGTGGTTTTCGATAAGGCAACCGACTGACTTTCTGGTGAGGTGTTCTCGCCGCGCTCTTGACGCTGTGGGTTTGCTGCAGGGCCCTTGCCCGCCCACCCTCGCAGGACACGCCGCAAGTACGTCCGTGTAGGCTCTTACGCGGCATCCATGCCGCGTAAGGTCCCGCGACGGTGAGCGGGCAAGGACCCGTCGAGATGGTCGGTGTGCATGGAAGAGCAGTGCTGGATGCGTATCGTTCGATCATGAAGCATCGGTTGCACGTCTGATGCACGCCGCACGAAAAACAGCTTTCCGAACGAGCGCCGACCAACTGTCTGGTGCGGTGTCCTTGCCGGTTGCGGGACCGTGTGGCGGCGTGGATGCCGCCACCGAGTCCCCAGGGACGGGTTCAGGGCGTGTCCCGCAAGCGGTGAGGGCGCCGCACTCTCGACGCTGCGCGTTGGCTGCAGGGCCCTTGCCCGCCCACCATCGCGGGACACGCCGCAAGTACGTCCGTGTAGGCTCTTACGCGGCATCCATGCCGCGTAAGGTCCCGCGACGGTGAGCGGGCAAGGACCCGTCGAGATGGTCGGTGTGCATGGAAGAGCAGTGCTGGATGCGTCTCGTTCGATCATGAAGCATCGGTTGCACGTCTGATGCACGCCGCACGAAAAACAGCTTTCCGAACGAGCGCCGACCAACTGTCTGGTGCAGTGTCCTTGCCGGTTGCGGGACCGTGTGGCGGCGTGGATGCCGCCACCGAGTCCCCAGGGACGGGTTCACGGCGTGTCCCGCAAGCGGTGAGGGCGCCGCACTCTCGACGCTGAGAGTTGGCTGCAGGGCCCTCGATTGACGCATTTCAAGGCGATCAGCGTCAGGCGCCGCATGGCAGCCGTTGCCCCTGACATCGGCTGCATGCGTCCCGCGCTAGGCTAGTGCGTTGTCGAATGTCGGTCTGGTGGTCATGTCCAACGCAATCTCGTCATCCTCCGGCCTGGTGCGCGTGCGCGGTGCGCGCGAGCACAACCTCAAGAACGTGGACGTGGACATCCCGCGCGATGCGCTGGTGGTGTTCACCGGTGTGTCCGGCTCGGGCAAGTCGTCGCTGGCGTTCGGTACCGTGTTCGCCGAAGCGCAGCGGCGCTACCTGGATTCGATCTCGCCATATGCGCGGCGCCTGATCGACCAGGTCGGCGTGCCGGAGGTGGATTCCATCGAGGGCCTGCCGCCGGCGGTAGCCTTGCAGCAGGCACGCGGCGCGCCGAGTGCGCGCTCGTCGGTGGGCAGCGTCACCACCATCTCCAATTCCCTGCGCATGCTGTATTCGCGTGCGGGCAGCTATCCGCCGGGGCAGGAGATCATCTATGCCGACGGCTTTTCGCCCAATACCCCGGCCGGTGCCTGCCCGACCTGCCACGGCCTGGGGCGCATCTACGATGCGACCGAAGCGACCATGGTGCTGGATCCCACGCTGAGCATTCGCGATCGCGCGGTCGCCGCCTGGCCCGGTGCCTGGCATGGCCAGAACCTGCGCGACATCCTCACCACGCTCGGCCACGACGTTGACCTGCCGTGGCACAAGTTGCCGAAGAAGACCCGCGACTGGATCCTCTACACCGACGAGCAACCGGTGGTGCCGGTGTATGCCGGCTACAGCCTGGACGAGGTCAGGCGCGCGCTGCGCCGCAAGGAGGAGCCCAGCTACATGGGCACCTTCACCAGTGCGCGGCGCTATGTGCTGCATACCTTTGCCACCACGCAGAGCGCGCAGATGAAAAAGCGCGCGGCGCAGTACCTGATCAGCACGCAGTGCCCGCAGTGCGACGGCAAGCGGCTGCGGCGCGAAGCGCTGTCGGTGACCTTTGCGGGCCTGGACATCGGCGAGCTGTCGCGGCGGCCGCTGGACGAGGTGGCCGACTTGCTGCGCCCGGCTGCCGAAGCTGCCGATGGCCAGCGCAAGCGCAACGGCAAGCGCAGGCAGGCCGACACGCACCCGGAACAGGCGATCGCCGCGCAACGCATCGCCGCCGACCTGCGCGCGCGGATCGCCGTGGTGCAGGCGCTGGGCCTGGGCTATCTCAGCCTGGAGCGCAGCACGCCGACGCTGTCGCCGGGCGAACTGCAACGGCTGCGGCTGGCCACGCAGATCCGCTCGCAGCTGTTCGGCGTGGTGTATGTGATGGACGAGCCATCGGCCGGCCTGCACCCGGCCGATGCGCAGGCCTTGCTGGGCGCGCTGGATCAGCTCAAGGCGGCCGGCAATTCGGTGTTCGTGGTCGAACACGAGGTGGATGTGATCCGCCACGCCGACTGGATCGTCGATGTCGGCCCGGCGGCCGGCGTGCACGGCGGGCAGGTGCTGTACAGCGGCCCGCCGGCGGGACTGGAGCAGGTGGAAGCCTCGTCCACGCGCCGCTACCTGTTCGGCACCCCGCCGCAGGTGCACAGCCACGCGCGTGCGGCCACCGGTTGGCTGCAGCTGCGCGGCATCACCCGCAACAATGTGCGCGACCTGGATGTGGACCTGCCGCTGGGTGTGTTCACCACCGTGACCGGTGTGTCCGGCTCGGGCAAGTCGTCGCTGGTGAGCCAGGCGTTGGTGGAATTGCTCGGCGCGCATCTTGGACAGGCGCAGGCAGAGGACGACGAAGCGCTGGATCCGCTGGAGCGCGGCACGCAGGTGCCGCTGGGTGGCGCGATCGTCGGCGGGCTCGACCAGGTGCGGCGTCTGGTGCGTGTGGATCAAAAGCCGATCGGCCGCACGCCACGCTCCAATCTGGCCACCTACACCGGCCTGTTCGACCCGGTGCGCAAGTTGTTTGCGGCCACACCGGCCGCGCGCCGCCGCCGTTACGACCCGGGGCAGTTTTCGTTCAATGTCGCCAAGGGCCGCTGCGCCACCTGCGAGGGCGAGGGCTCGGTGCACGTGGAATTGCTGTTCATGCCCAGCGTCTATGCGCCATGCCCCACCTGCCACGGCGCGCGCTACAACGCCAAGACCCTGGAGATCGCGCTGCGTGGCCACACCATTGCGCAGGTGCTGGAGATGACGGTGGACCAGGCCGCCACATTCTTTGCCGACGATGCCAGCGTGTTGCGCCCGCTGCAGGTGTTGCGCGAAGTGGGGCTGGGCTATCTGCGGCTTGGCCAGCCGGCCACCGAACTGTCCGGTGGCGAGGCGCAGCGCATCAAGCTGGCGACCGAACTGCAACGCGCGCAGCGACGCGACACCGTGTACGTGCTGGACGAGCCGACCACCGGCCTGCATCCGGCCGACGTGGATACCTTGATGCGGCAGCTGCAAGGCCTGGTGGAAGCCGGCAATACGGTGATCGTGGTCGAACACGACATGCGCGTGGCCGCCAGCAGCGATTGGGTGCTGGACATGGGGCCGGGCGCGGGCGGGGCGGGTGGCGCTGTCGTGGTGGCCGGTGCGCCGGAGACGGTTGCGCGGCAGCGTGACAGCCGCACTGCGCCGTTCCTGGCAGAGGTGTTGCGCGGAAATACGATCGGCTAACAAAGCTTTCGAAGGTTGTAGCGATGGCGTCAGCATGTTGGCTAGACGTGCCCTTGATGACGAGTGAATCGATGTCGGCATGGCAGCGAGTTGCTCGCGTCGAAGGACGCCGATCACATCGCACTGCGTCTCATCACATCGCAGGGCACGGCATCACTGCTCCTGACCATGCACACCGACCATCCCGACGGGTCCTTGCCCACCCACCATCGCAGGACCTTACGCGGCATGGATGCCGCGTAAGAGCCTACAAGGACGTACTTGCGGCGTGTCCTGCGATGGTGGGCGGGCAAGGGCCCTGCAGCAAACCCGCAGATCGTCCGCTGTAAACCGAGGCACACGCACCGTCCAATCTCTCAAGACCCAGTCCCCCTCTCAAGGCGACCGAGAGCGTGAGCGTCAGCGCAATGGGGATATGTTCCCGAGCCAACCTGGGCACGATGCCCTCTGCGTGAGCGAGACACGCCCCGTATCCATCCCCTGAGCTGAGCCATCCGATTGCGGCTGGCGCTCAGCCCATCAATTCAAAACTCGCAGACACGCCCTCGGCTTCTGCAGAGGGCGCTACCCAGAGATCGAATACGCCAGGCTCTACCGTCGGCTGCAATGCCTGGCCGATAAACAGCAGGTCCTCACGGCGCAGCACGAACTCCACCACCGCGCTGCCGCCCGCCGGCACCGCCAGCTTGCGAAAGTCCTTCAACTCGCGCACCGGGCGGGTGACGCTGGCGCTGCGGTCGCGGATGTAGAGCTGCGCCACTTCCTCGGCATCGCGGGTGCCGCGGTTGTGGATGCGCGCGCTGATGCGCAGGCTGCCGGTCGCCGCCAGCCGTGCATCGCTCAGGCGCAGCTCGCCGTATTCGATGCGGCCATAGGTCAGCCCATGCCCGAACGGAAACAACGCGGCATTGGGCGCGGTGCGGTAGCGCGTCTTGAACGGCTGCAAGGCATCCGGGCGCGGGTCGGCACGGCCGCTGGGCTTGTGGGCATAGCTGTAGGGCAGCTGCCCGGACGCGTGCGGAAAACTCACCGGCAAGCGCCCGGACGGACCGTGCGCGCCGAACAAAATATCCGCCAGCGCGGCGCCCGATGCCGAGCCCAGGAACCAGCCGACCAGGATCGCCGGCGCCTTGAGTACCGGGCCATCGATCACCAGCGCACGGCCGTTGCTGAGCACCACCACCACCGGCGTGCCGGTGGCCGCCACCGCCGCCAGCAGCGCTTGCTGCCCGGAGGGTATGACGATCTCGCTGCGCGACTGCGCTTCGCCGGAGTAGCGCATCGGCTCGCCGATCGCCAGCACCGCCACATCCGCGGATGCCGCTGCGGTGACGGCTGCCTGCACGCCGCCGGGCAGGCCATGTTCGAAGTCGCAGCCTTGCACCACCTGCAGGCTGCCCGGGTCGCGCAGCCGCGCGTGCAGTGCGGTGGCCAGGTCGTTGCCGCTGTCGTCGCCGCCGAACAGGCTCCATGGGCCGGCGGTGTCGGTCCAGTTGCGTGCCATCGGCCCGATCAACGCGATGCGTTGGCCTTGTGTCTTCAATGGCAGCAGCTCGTCATCGTTCTTGAGCAGCACGATGGATTTGCGTGCCGCCTCGCGTGCCAGCGCCAGTGTTTCGGGGCGCCGCTGCCGCGCCTGTGCGCGTGCCGGCACGATGCGCAGGAACGGATCGTCGAACAATCCAAGCGCGGCCTTGAACTGCAGCACGCGGCGTACCGAGGCATCCAGTTGCGCCATGGTCACCTCGCCGGCGGCCACCAGCGCCGGCAGATGCTGCAGGTACAGCCCGCTCTGCATGCTGATGTCCACACCGGCCAGGAACGCAAGCTTGGCTGCCTCGCGCGCATCGCTGGCGACCCCGTGCCCGATCAGCTCCAGATCGCCGGTGTAGTCGGACACCACCAGGCCGCGGTAGTCCCACTCGCCGCGCAGCACCTCGCCCAGCAACCAGCGATTGGCCGTGGCAGGGATGCCGGCGATCTCGTTGAACGCCGCCATCGTGGTCACTGCGCCGGCATCGAACGCGGCCTGGAACGGCGGGAAGTAGACCTCGCGCAGGCTGCGCTCGGAGATGTCGACGGTGTTGTAGTCCAGCCCCGCTTCGGCGGCGCCGTAGGCGGCAAAATGCTTGGGGCAGGCCGCCAGTGCATCGGCATGATCCAGTCCTTCGCCCTGGAAGCCGCGCACGCGCGCCTGCGCAAACCGCTGGCCAAGCAGCACGTCCTCGCCACTGCCTTCCACGCCGCGCCCCCAGCGCGCATCGCGTGCGATATCCACCATCGGTGCGAACGTCCAGTCGATGCCGACTGCGCTGGCTTCCAGTGCGGCGGCACGCGCGGTGCGTTGCGCCAGCGCCGGCTCGAAGCTGGCGGCCTCGGCCAGCGGCACCGGAAACACCGTGGTGAACCCGTGGATCACATCGGCGGCGAACAGCAGCGGAATCTGCAGCCGGCTCTGCAGCGCGGCCTGCTGCAGTTGCCGGTGCCACAGCACATTGGAGCCATTGAAGATGCCGCCCACCCGCCCGGCACGCGCGGCGGCAAGCTGGCCCTCGGCGGTGGGCACGGTGTTGACCGGATTGGCCGCCGCCGCCGCATCGGTCTGTTGCGCCGAACCGGACAGCGTCAGCTGGCCGGCCTTTTCCTCCACACTCATGCGCGCAATCAACGCATCGATAAAGGCCGGCGCCGCGGCCGCACGTCGCGGCAACGCAAACCCTACCGGCAGCTGTGCCGACAACGCTGCCGACGCGGCACCCAGCAGCAACCCGCGACGTGTGATTCCAGTCCCCATGCCCGCCATCCCCGTGTGTCCAGGCCAGACGCTAACGGATCGCCAGCGAAAAGCCGTGCTGCGGTGCACGAGGGGTGCCGAGTGGTCCGCCACGGTAACGCTGCGACAGCACGGCCCCTTCACCGTTTGCGCACTAGCGTGCGCCATCGATCAAACCGGTCAGGACACACGATGCTGGACGTGGAAACACGCGTGCGCTTCTACGAAATGATGCACCTGGGCATGCCGTGGTGGGAGTTCGTGCTGCGCGCGATTGCGGTCTATAGCGTGGTCCTGCTGTTGACGCGCCTGACCGGCAAACGCGCGCTGGGCCAATCCACGCCATTCGACGTGCTGCTGATCGTGCTGCTGGGAACCGCGGTGCAGAACTCGCTGATCGGCAAGGACGTCTCGTTGCTGGGCGGCATGATCCTGGCGGCCACCCTGTTGGTACTGAACTGGCTGGTGGGCATGGCGACCGCGCGCAGCCGGCGGATCGATACCTGGGTGCAGGGCACCCCGGCGCTGCTGGCGCGGGGCGGGCAGATCTACTGGAAGGAACTGGTCCGCCACAACGTCAGCTATGCCGACTTCGAGGTGGCAAAACGCAAGGCCGATTGCCGCGACGATGCCGATATCGACATGGCGATCCTGGAGACCTCCGGGGAGATCAGCATCCTGAAAAAGCGCCGGGGCTGAAGGCAGGCAAGCCTGCATGCGGCCGCACCGCCGTATCGCTGTGGCAGCGCGCCTGGCGCAGGCGCGTCACCGTGGCAAGGCGCCTTAGCGGGCCTTGCAGAACAACGACAGGTCCACCGACTCGGCCATGCGCTGGTAACCGGCATCGTTGGGATGCAGGAAGTCGCGGGTCAGCGCGGCAGGCAGCCACTCCGGCCTGGCCGGGTCGCGCAGCGCGGCGTCGAAGTCGATCACCGCATCGAATGCCTGCCCATCGCGGATGAAGCCGTTGAGCGTCTGGCGCGTGGCCGCCGCCACCGGCTCGTAGCGATCGGAGTTGCCGAACGGGGTCAGCGTGGCACCGATCACGGCGATGCCGTGTTGCTGCAGCCGGGTCACGATCTGGCGATAGCCCAGCACCATGTCGGCGGCAGTACGGCCGGGAATCGCATCCGGCGGACCGCTGTGGCGAATGTCGTTGATGCCTTCGAACAGGATCACCTGGTCCACGCCGGGCAGTGCCAGCACGTCGCGATCCAGACGCGCCAGCGCGCTGGGGCTGCGGCCATCGTCGAGCAGCTTGTTGCCGCTGATGCCGGCGTTGAGCACCACCACGCTGCCGGGGCAACGCTGCTCCAGCCGCCTGGCCAGCAGGGCCGGCCAATCGCCATTGGCGCCGCGCGTGGCGGTGGCGCCTTCGGTGATCGAATCGCCCAGCGCCACCACCACCGTCTGGCGTGGGTGCGGCGGTTGGACGTAGAGGGCGGAGATGACGTTCTGGCGATACGCCAACGCCTTGCTGTCCGGCACCTCGGCCTGGCCCTTGACCACCCGCACGGCCGTGCGGCGTACCGCCGGGCGCGCCGGCGTGGGGAAATACAGGCTGACCGCCACCTCGCCCAATGCCGGTGCACGCAGCGGCACCGGGTCGCTAAGCAGCACGCCACCGGGCGGCACGGTCACGCTGGCGCGTCCGTCGAAGCGCAGCGGGTGCGTGTCCCCGGCGCCGCCGAGCAGGCGCGCCGTGCCAGCACCGATCGTCAGCGGGGTGGTGCCCAGTTCGTTGCTGATGCGCACGCGCAGGGCCACCGCCGCACTGCCCAGGCGCATGTCCTGGCGCACCGTTTCATCGGCAAATTGCAGCGGCGTGTCGGCGCCGCCGTCGAGCCGGTCCGGCGTCGCCGAGGCGATCCAGGCCGGCACCCAGCGGGGTGCCGGGTGCGCAGTGGCCGGGCCTGCCAGCACCACACTCAGTGTCGCAGTCATCATCCATCGCCAGACCATGCGCAGAACTCCTTTTTCGATCAGGAAAAGAACACGCCGCCGTTGACGTCCAGGTTGGCGCCGTTGATGAAGCTGGCCGCATCCGATGCCAGGTACAACGCCGCATCGGCGGCTTCCTCCGGGCGGCCTTCGCGCCGCAGCGGGGTGGCATTGGCGACGAAGGCGCGTACTTCCGGCTTGGTGAAGTCGTCATGGAAGCGGGTGGCGATCATGCCGCAGCACAGTGCGTTGACGCGGATGCCGCGCGGGCCCAGTTCCTTGGCCATTGCGCGCGAGAAGGTCATTACCGCCGCCTTGGCGGTGGCATAGATGGCTGCGCCCGGCCCGCCGCCATCGCGCCCGGCAAGCGAGGCGAAATTGACGATCGCGCCGCCTTCGCGCATATGCGGCGCCACCGCCTGGGTGGTCAGGTAGACCGATTTGAGGTTGAGGTCCATCACCTGATGGAAGAAGGCCTCGTCGATATCGGCCAGCGGCTTGCGCGCCAGCATGCCGCCGGCCACGTTGATCAGCACATCGATGTGCTGGCCGAAGGCGGTGCGCGTGGCGGTCAGCAGGCCGGCCACGGCGGTGGCATCGGTGACGTCGGCGCGGTGCAGGATGCCCTGGCCGCCGGCGGCCTGCAGCTGTGCCAGCGTGTCGCGCGCGCTGGCGTCGTCGTTGGCGTAGTTGATGCAGACCTTGGCGCCGGCCGCGGCCAGCTTGAGCGAGATGGCGCGGCCGATATCGCGGCCGCCGCCGGTGACGATGGCGACCTTGTCGTGGAAATGCATGCGGGTATGTCCTGTTGGTGTGGGGAAAGCGGAGTAGGCGGCGGGCACGGTCAGGTGCCCGGTGCGTCGAGTCGGTGGATGCGGCCGGTGACCAGCCACAGCGCGGCCAGCGAGGCCGGCACCAGCGCGGCGACCAGGATGAACATCGGTGCGTAGGAGGTTGCGGTCATCACCGGGACCAGCCAGGTGGTGATCAGGGTGCCAGCCACCGCGGCCATGCCGCCGATGCCGGCCAGCGAGCCAACCGATTTACCGGCGAACAGATCGCCGGGCAGGGTCTGGATATTGCCGATGGCGATCTGGAAGCCGAACAGCACGGCGGCAATCGTCAGCACCGCCATGCGCGGGTCGGCCGCCTGCACGGCGCCCAGCAGCGCCGGCGCCATGATGGCCCCCCCCAGGGTGATGGTCCATTTGCGCGCGCGGTCCACGCTCCAGCCGGCCGCGATCAGGCGCCCGGACAGCCAGCCGCCGCACAGGCTGCCCAGCATCGCGCCGACGAATGGCACCCAGGCGAACGCACCGATCTGCTTGATGTCGAAGTGGAAGGTCTCGGCCAGGTAGATCGGCAGCCACGACACGAACAGCCACCAGATCGGATCCAGGAAGAACCGCGCCAGCACGATGCCCCAGCTTTGCCGGTGCGACATCAGCTGGCGCAGCGTGGGCAGGTAGGCCGGCGGCGCGCTGCCGGCCTCGGGTGCATCCAGGATCAACGCCCGCTCGGCCGCGTTGACCCAGGGATGCCGGTCCGGCCCGGCACGGTAGATCACCAGCCACGGCAGCAACCAGAGCATGCCCAGCACGCCGACCAGCACGAACGTGCCCTTCCAGCCGAACGACAGGAACAGCAGCGCGATCAGCGGCGCCGAGACGATCGCGCCGATGGAGGCGCCGGCATTGAAGATGCCCTGCGCCAGCGCACGCTCGCGGGCGGGAAACCATTCCGCATTGGCCTTGACCGCGCCCGGCCAGGCGCCGGCTTCGCTGATGCCCAGCAGCGCGCGCACCACCGAGAACGCCATGATGGAGTGGGTGACGGCATGCAGCGCAATGGAGAGCGACCACACCGCGATGGACAAGGCAAAGCCGAGCCGGGTGCCGATGATGTCGAACAGCCGCCCGAACACGAACTGCCCGGCGGCATAGAACAGCATGAAGATGGTGACCAGCAGCGCGTAGTCTTCCTTGGTGGCGCCGATGTCGCGCGAGATCGCCGGCCACATCACCGCCAGCGCGTTGCGGTCGATGTAGTTGATCACCGTGGCCACCGCGATCAGCGCCACGATCAGCCAGCGCACCGCCGAGCGTTTGCCCGCCGTGCGCGTGCGGGTGGTGGAGGTGGAGTGGGTGCTCATTTTTCACCTGCAGCGCGATCGAAGCGCGCGTAACCGCCGCGCCAGCGGTAGTGCTGGCCTCCGGCCTGCACCTGGTGGGCGCGTTGTGCATCGGCGTCGTCGGCCACCGCCAGCGCGATGCGCTGGCCGCCGACCAGGGTGAGCACGATCACCTCGGCATCGTCGCCGCGCACGCGCTCGATGGCGCGGATGCGGCTGTCGGCGCCATGCACGTATTCGGCGGTGCCGTTGTATTCGCCATGCGGTTCCAGCACGCCGAAGAAGCTGACGTTCGCCTGCCCATCGACACGCTGGATCAGCGCCGGTTCGCGGCGCAGGTTGAAGTCCGGATCGTTGGCGCCGCTTTCCACCAGCAGCGCACGCGCAGGCGCGCTGCTGCCGAAGCGGTAGCTGTAGAAGCGGCCGGCGAGCAGCCAGCTCAGGCTGCGCGTGTCGGCGCTCGCATCGCTTGAGGCATCCACCCATAGATGCTGATAGCCGTTGGCCTTGCCCAGCACCGGGCGTTGCGTCAGTGCGCGCTCTGCGGTGAAGCCGACCTGCATGATCTGCCCGTTGAAGTGCAGCGGCAGGTCGTAGCGTGCCGGCGCGCTGCCGCTGACGCGCAGCAGGTCGACCACCACCGGCAGGCGCAGCTGCGGGTGCGACAGCAGCGCCTGGGTGCGGGTGAAGCTGACCCCGTCGTAGGCCTGCTGCATGCGCGCCGAGGCGATCCGGGTGTCGGCACTGCTGGCGAACAGCAGCTGCGTCGGCGCATGCTGCTCGCCCACCTTCCAGTCGCCGTTGAAGTGGCTGGTCTCGTTCACCACCAGCGTGTTGTGCGCAATGGTCTGCTTGGCCCAGCTGCTGTTTTCCGGCAGATAGATGCCGCCGGCCTTGGCTTCCACGTTCAGGAAACGCGCCGCGCCGTAGTCGGTGACCACGCGCTGGCCGTTGTCGTAGAACAGCCAGTTCAACTTGTCGAAATGGCCGTGGCCCATGCCTTGCGAGGTGTTCTTCATCACCAGCGTCTGGCCGTCGTCGCCGCCGCTGCGCAGGATCGCCAGCGCGCCCTGGTCGCCCTGTGCGCCATCGCGCAGCAACACGCTGCCGAAGGCGAACGGTTGGGCGCGGTCCTGCGCGAGCGCGCTGGCCACGGCCAGGCCTTCGGGGGTGAGCAGCACGCGGCGCTGGCGTTGTGCGATGGACAGCAGTTGCGCATCGTGGGTCTGCGCGTAGGCGATGCCGATGCCGGCCACCAGTTCCTCGGTGTCCAGGCCCTTGTCGAGGATGGCGTCGTTGATCGGGAAGAAATAGACGCCGTAGCTGCTCTGCACCAGGCTGTTTACGGCCTTCAGCAGCACGCCGTCGCGGCGCTGGAAGATGCGTTGCTGCGGCTGGTTGCGCGCGATCGCGCTGGCGAACAGCACGAACGGCGCCAGGGCATAGCGTTGGTAATACGGGCCTTCGGCGTAGTAGCCGTCCGGCGAGAACAGCTGGTCCACCTGCGCCAGGAAGCCGGCCTTGCCATCGCGCCCGCTGCCGCGCAGCGCCTTGTCCACCAGCGCCTGGTCGCGCAGCACATAGCCGGTCATGCCCACGGCGGCTACCGCCCAGGTGGCGTGGTTGTGGATCTTGTCGAAGTTGTCTGCGCTTTCGTCGCACAAAAAGTGCGCCATGCGCGCGAACACGTCGCGGTCGATGGTGGCGCGGTCCTGCGCGCTGAGCGTGTCGCGGATGGCGTCGTAGCCCTGGCTTGCGTAGACCAGCCACACCGAGTCGTTCAAGGACTGCCAGAACAGTCGCCCCGGCACCTGGCCGCGCCCGGCCGGGTGTGCGCCCAGCGTGGGATACAGGCGCGCGTAGGCCAGCAGCACGTCGCGCGCATAGTCGGCATAGGCGCGATCGCCGGTGAGCCGGTACAGCGCGCCGGCGGCCTGGATGGCCTGGTAGTTGCGTTTGTGCTGCTCGTGGCTGGCGCCGCCGCCGGGATCGCTGGGCACCGGCACGTCCACCCCGGCCCGCATTGCCGCGCGCACGCTGGCTTCTGCGCGTGCCTGTTCGCGGGCGAACACCGGCAGCCTGGCGCCAGCGCTGGCCATTTCGCGCCACTGCTGGGCGGTGACCAGCACCGGCGCGGCGTCGGTGGCGCGCGGTTGCGGCTGCGCCGCTTGTTCGGCCGCGGGTGACGGGGCGGCGCTGCAGGGCAGGGCGCTGCCGGCGCCGACCAGGACCAGCAGCAACAGGCGGGTGGAACGGGTCATAGCAGGGGCTCCGCTGCGTCGGCATGCAACGCCGGGGTGCGGACGAACTGGTTGCCGCTGGCGATCAGGTGGGGCGTGCCGGTGGTGGGCTGCGCCAGGATCGCGGCGCTGTCGACGAAGCGGTTGTTGCGCAGCGCGACGCGCTGCACGCCGTGCAGGCGCAGCGACGCATCCGCAGCGCGGCCGACCTGCGTGAAGTGCGAGTCGCTCACCTGCAGCACCGGGCCGAAGGTGCTTTCATCGCGGCCACCGCGATACAGGTCCAGCACCGGCCCGGCGACGCGGTGGAACTGCGACTGCTGCACCGTCACCTGTTCGACGTTGTAGGTGCCACGGTCGTCGGTCTCGGCGCGTGCGGACAGCACCCGGCCGGAGACGTCTTCGACCAGCAGCCGGTCCAGCAGGATGTGATCGGCCAGGCTGCCCTTGCCGAGTGCGATCACATCGAAGCCGGGTTGCGCATCCAGATGATGCAGGTGGGTGTCGCGCAACGTGAGCTGGTATTGCGCCACCGCGGTGCCGGGGCTGGTGCGGATCACCGCGTTGCCTGGCTGTGCGGGCGCGGCGCGGCCGTCGATCTCGAGCCGGGCCAGGCTGAGTGTGCCGCCGGGCGCGATCTGGAACAGCGCCGGCTGCGAAAAGCGGATCCGCGCACGCCCGTGTTGCGGGCCTTCCAGCGTCAATGGCCGGTCCACGTCGAGGATGTCATCGACCTGGTAGCGCCCTGCATCCAGTTGCAGGCGATCGCCGGGGCTGGCGTGCGCCACGGCGTCGGTCAGGCTGGCCGGGCCTGGCCGCACGCGCGTACGGCGGCCGCTGTCGGTCACCGCCTGCGGCGCCTGCTTGGGATACCAGCTCACGCCCACCTGGTCGCGTGCGATGTAGCTCAGCGCCGGGTCGGCGCCGACGCCGGTGGCGTTGTCGGCAACCAGCAAGCCGGTGCTGGCACGGGTCATCGTCACCTGGCGGCTGTCGACGCCGCCGGGCAGGCGGGTGGAGGCCAGCGGGCTTTGCAGGTTGCTGGCAAACGCGATGCCGGACAGATCGCCCAGCACGCGCACCGGGTCGGACGCGGCCACGATCAGGTTGCCGGCAAAGCGGCTGTTGATCGGCGCGGCGGTGCGTTCGGCATCCATGCCGGCACCGAAGAACAGCTGGTTGACGCTGACGAAGGTATTGCGCTCGATGCGCGCCTGGTCCACCTGCACGTAGCGGTTGGCGGGCGAATTGGGCACCCCGTACATGATGCTCAGCGCCGACGAATAGCCATCCCCGGCCAGGTTTTCCAGGTAGTTGTGGCGCACGGTCTGCTTGCGGTTGATCACGCGGATGCCGCCGGTGTTGGCCTTGCCGTCGCCGAAGAACACGTTGCGCTCGACCAGGTTGCCATCGCCATGCCGCAGCACCAGCGCGCCGCGCGATTGCTTGAACACATTGCCGCGGTAGGTGTTGCCGCCGGACTTGTTGGAGACCACCTCCACCTCGCCGTCGCAGCCTTCGAACCAGTTGTTGTCCACCACCGAGTTGGAGGCGCTGTCGGCGTCGCTGCTGGTGCCGATGCGCAGCGTCTCGCCGCCATTGGCGCCCAGGTTGGGGCGTGGCCCGAACCAGTTGTGGTCGATGCGATGGCGATTGTCCAGGCCCTGGGTGGCGTCGCGCACCACCACCAGGGTGGGGCCGGCATTGGTCTTGCCGACCAGCTGGTTGTGGTCGAAGCGGTTGTCGCTGTCGTACAGCGCCACCCAGTTGTCCGAATCGTTGCGGGTGGGCTTGCTGAAGCCGTCCACCACCACCCGGGTGATGCGGCTGTGGCGCGCGCGTTCCTTGCTGGAGATGCGGTACGACAGCACCGCGTCGCCCGGGCCGTGGCCGTCGCGGAACACCAGGTCCGACACCACCAGGTAGGTGCCGGCCATGCGCAGGTCGGAGGTGCCGCTGATGATCACCTTGCCGGGCGTCTGCGCGGTGAGGGTGATCGGCTGCTCGGCGGTGCCTTGCCCGCGCAGCACGATGGCGAAATCCCGCCACTGCCCATCGGCCAGCACGATGCGATCGCCGGCACGCAGCGCGGCCGCTGCCACGGCGTATTCGCTCTGGTCGTGCACCAGGTACGAGGTGGCCTGGGCCGAGCCGATCCAGGCGGGCGCGCACAGCAGCAACAGGCAGGCAAGGGAAACGGGGGATCGCATCGGGATGCTCCTGGACGCTGGCGCGTCGGTGATGGCCGAGGGTAACAGTGCAGGCTGGATCGTCAACCAAAAGAGTAGTCCAGTTGGTTGCTATTGAAGCTCGGGAAACGCCGGATGTCATGCTGCGTACGCACAAAAATGGACTCGAAATTGGCCTAGATAGGTGGCTCGATCGGTAAATGAAAGAAATGATTGACTTGCCGTGTATCCCCGTGGAATCTCCATCGCGCTCGGTTTCGAGCATCCTTTGGGAGGAGGAATTGTGCGATACACAGAAATAGTCCAATTGCGTATACCAGTTAGTCGGACCCTCTTGGCGCAGGCACTGCTGGGCGCTGTTGCGCTGGCCGGCACACACGTGGCCATGGCCCAGCAGACCGATGCTGCCCAGTCGCCGCCGCAGCAGGCGCCCACCACGCTGGACCAGGTCAAGGTCACCGGCATCCGCAGCTCGATCCAGTCATCCATCGACAGCAAGCGCGAGCAGACGGTGGTGGCCGACGTGCTGTCGGCCGAGGACATCGGCGACCTGCCGGCGCTGTCGATCGGCGAGGCGATCGAGACCATCACCGGAGCGGCCACGCACCGCGAAAAGGGCGGCGCGTCGGAGATCTCCATCCGTGGCCTGGGGCCGTTCCTGGGCTCGGCCACCTTCAACGGGCGCGAGGCCAGCAACGGCAGCGGCGACCGCTCGGTGAACTTCAACCAGTTCCCCTCCGAACTCATCAACACCGTGGCGATCTACAAGACCCAGCGCGCCGACTTCGTCGAAGGCGGCATCGCCGGCACGGTCAACATGCAGACCGTGCGGCCGCTGGAATTCGGCAAGCGCCGCGTGCAGCTGGACGGGCGGGCGACCTATGCCGATGGCGACAGCAAGTTGCGAAACGCCGATGGCGTGGGTTGGCGCGGCACCGTCAGCTACCTGGACCAGTTCGACCTGCGCGGGGCCGGCAAGCTGGGGGTCTCGCTCGGCCTGCAGCGGCTGGAAGGCACCAACCCGGAAGAGGTGATGAGCAGCAGCTCCACCTGGACGGCCTGCAACGCCAACGAGGTGGTGGGCGCCAGCCGCAACTGCACAGCCGTGACCCCGGCGCAGGTGCAGGCGGGCACGCCGTATTACCTGGCGCCCGGCAGTCGCGTGTACCGCCAGATCAGCGAACACGATCAACGCGATGCCGCCTTCGCCGCGCTGCAATGGCGGCCGTTTGACGGCCTGGACGTGGCCCTGGATTACCAGGATTCGCAGCGCACCGTCACCGAAGATCGCGCCGAGCTCAATTTCTCCGAGACCTTGCGCAACCTCAACAACCGCCAGGTGGGCGACAACGGCGCCTTGCTCGGCCATACCGGCAGCAGCACGGTGGAATCCTCCACCGACTATAAGGTGCGCGACGAGCAGTATCGCGGTGGCGGGCTGCGCGTGGAATGGCGCCCGAACGCGGCCTGGATGCTGTCCACCGACCTGTCGTATTCGCGCACCGAGCGCAGCGAGATCGACCGCATGATGCGGCTGCGCTCCAATGCCACCGACATCAACGGCAACCGCGTGCCCGGGATCAACGGGCAGCGCGTGGACTACACCTATACCTATGCCGGCGATGTGCCGGGGATCGTGGTCGATCCTGCGTTCGACCTGAACAACCCGGACAATTTCAGCGCGGCCGCGCGTGCGCGCCGCGACGAGCTGCGCCGCGAGCACACCATCCGGGCCTGGCGCTTCGATGGCGCCTTCACCCCGGAAAGCGGGCTGCTGACCTCCATCAAGGGCGGCGTGCGCCTGTCCGAGGCGACCTACCGCGACCTGGACGACCGCGTCGAACGCAACGTCACCGATGCGGCCACGATCCGCGCCGCCAACCTGGCCTGCCGGCAACCGTTCCCGCAGGAGGATTTCCTCTCCGGCGCCAGCGGCAACACCATCCAGCAATGGGCCACCTTCGACAGCCGCTGTCTGTTCGGCGCCATTACCGGCGTGGACGACACCGGCCGCAATGCCGACCCGCGCGGCACCGCCGACTCCGACGTGGAAGAAAAGACCCGCGCGCTGTACGTGATGGGCGAATTCGCCAGCACGCTGTTCGGGTTGCCGCTGGATGGCAACCTGGGCGTGCGCTGGGTGCGCACCGATGTGAGCTCGGTGGGATTGCGCGGCGAGCTGGACGTCATCGACAACCCCGACGGCACCATCCAGCTGGTGGAAACCGGACGCTTCGCCGCGCAGACGGTGCGCGCGTCCAACCGCGTGTTCCTGCCCAGCTTCAACGCCAACATCGGCCTGACCGACCAGACCCAGCTGCGCTTGGGGCTGTACCGGGCCATGGCCCGCCCGGATCTGGTGGCGCTGTCTGCCGGGCGCACCTTCATCCTGGAACCGGGAACCGAGTTCACGACCGTCGGCGAGGCGATCGGCAGCATCACCGCCACCGGCAACCCGCGCACGCGGCCGCTGCTGTCGTCCAATGCAGACGTGTCGCTGGAGTGGTACCCCAATGCCGATTCCCTGCTCAGCGCCGCGGTCTACTACAAGCAGTTCACCGGGGGCGCGGTGCCCACGGTGGTGGACGAACGCTTCGTCATCGACGGCACGTCGGTGGTGGTGCCGGTGGTGCAGGACGTCACCACCCGGCAGAAGAGCGATCTCACCGGGCTGGAGCTGACCGGCACCCACCGCTTCTCCTACCCGCCGGCACCATTCGACGGCCTGGGTGTCAAGCTGAGCTACAACTACGCCGATTCCAACTACAAGACCCAGGATCTGCGCCTGGGCGACCAGATCGATCCGGCCACCGGGCTGGTGAGCGGCGGCATCGTCGCGCCGGCCAATATCTTCGGCCTGTCGCGGCACGTGTTCTCCGGCCAGCTGTATTACGCCATCGGCGCGGTCGACCTGCAGGCCATCTACAAGTACCGCTCGGAGTATTTCCAGAAGTTCGTCGGTGCCCCGGCGCAGAACCGCTACGTGCGCGACAGCGGCACCCTGGACCTGCGTGCCAGCTACCGTTTCAATGCGCAGCTGTCGGTGTCGCTGGAGGCGTCCAACCTGACCAACGAGCCGCGGATCTCCGACATGCCGGTGCCCGGCAGCTTCCGTGAGTACAACACCTACGGGCGACGCTATTATTTGGGGGTGCGCTACCGGTTCTAGCGTCGCCACCGGCGCGGTTTCCGCCGCGCCACCTGTCCGGCACCCGCGTGCCGGGCCGATCACCTTGAGGGTTTGAGTCGCCGATGTCCGAAAACCGCCTGTACCACTCCGTTGCCGCCAAGATCCGCGCGCTGATCGATACGGGCGAATTCCCGGTCGGCTCGCGCCTGCCGGGCGAACGCGAGTTGGCCGAGCGCTTCGGCGTCAGCCGCGTGACCGTGCGCGAGGCCGAGATCGCCCTGGAGGCGCAGGGCCGCATCGTGATCAAGATCGGCTCGGGCGTGTACGTCAAGCCACGCCTGGCCTCGGACGAAGGCGCCTTGCCGGATGTCAGCGCGTTCGAGCTGACCGCCGCGCGCGCGGTGATCGAGGCGGAAGCGGCCGCGTTGGCGGCCAGCCACATCACCGATGCGGAGCTGGATGAATTGAATGGCATGATCCAGGCGCTGTCCGCACCAGGGCTCAGCGATGCGGCCGCCGCCGACTACGACCGCGCCTTCCATCTGGCGATCGCGCGGATCAGCGGCAACCCGGTGGTGGCGCACTGCGTGCAGCTGATCTGGCGCATGCGCAACGAGTTGCCGCGCGTGCGCGAGGTGTACGCGCGGGTCTGCCACGACGACGGCGCCACCCGTGTGGACGAACACACCGCCATCCTGCAGGCCCTGCAGCAACGCGACCCGATGGCGGCACGCACGGCCATGCGCAACCACTTCCAGCGCCTGTTCGAATCCATGCTGGAAGCGACCGAGAGCGATGCCCTGGCGGAGATCCGCCGCCGCACCCAGCAGGACCGCGCGCATTTTCTGGCGGCCACGCGCACCTGAGTGCATGGCATGGTCGGTTGGGCGCGATGCGTCGACCGTCAGCGGCACTTTTGTGCCGCTGACGCTGGATCCTCCGAAAGACCCATCCTCCAATCAGCTGGACGCGCCGTCTGTCCTGTTCGGCACCACCGACGCGCGGCTGACCGGATTGTTGCGCCTGCGGTTGCCGCAGACGCTGCAGCGATAACACGCTGCTGGCGCGTCCGCCCTCAAGCAGATGGCTCTACCTGACGGGCGCGCGCGGGCACCTGCAGTGCAGGCCTCAGTCCGCCATCACCTTGTCCGGCGTCATCGGGGTACTGCGGATGCGCTTGCCGGTGGCATGGAAGATCGCATTGCAGATCGCCGCCGAGACGCCGACCAGGCCGATCTCGCCCACGCCCTTGGCACCCAGGCTGCTGACGATGCGGTCGTCCTCGTCGGCGAAGATCACATCGATGTCGTGGATGTCGGCATTGGCCGAGACGTGATACATCGCAAAATCGTGATTCATGAAACGGCCGAAGCGGTGATCGGACTGGGTGTGTTCGTGCAGCGCCTGGCCGATGCCCCAGACCACGCCGCCGACGATCTGGCTGCGCGCGGTGATCGGGTTGAGGATGCGCCCGGCCGCCACGGCGCTGACCACGCGGGTGACCCGCACCGTGCCGAGCTCCTCGTCCACCCGTACTTCCACGAACACCGCGCCATGGGTGGCACGGGTGTAGTTGCGTTGCTTGAGCACATTGGGCAGCAGCAGGAACTTGTCTTCGATCTGTTCCAGCTGGGAAGCACGCAACAGCTCGGTCAGGCCCATGGTGGTGCCGGCGTCGGCGCGCAACGCCAGCATGCCATCGGCAAAGACCACCTCGTCCAGCTTGGCCTTGGTGAAGCGCGAATTCGGTAACGCCTGCGCCAGCCGCAGCAGCCGCGCGCGCAATTTGCCGCACACGCCATCCACCGCCGAGCCCACCGTGGTCACGTGCGAGGAGCCGCCTTCGATCGGTGCCACCGGCAGCGTCGAATCGCCCAGCTGGAAGGTGACCTGTTCCAGCGGCAGGCCCAGTGCTTCGGCCGCAATCATCGCCATCACCGTATAGGTGCCTGTGCCGATATCACTGGCTGCGCTGCTCACCACCAGCCGGCCATCGGCGTGCAGCACCGCGTGCGCGCGCGCAAACATCTGCATCGCATCCCATTGCCCCGTGGCCATGCCCCAGCCCACCCATTCGTTGCCTTCCTTGCGTGCGCGCGGCTGCAACGGGCGCTGCGCCCAGCCGAAGCGCTCGGCGCCTTGCTGGTAGCACGCGCGCAGTGCCTTGGTGGAGTAGGGCTTGTCGTCAGCCGGGTTGACCTCGGCGTAGTTCTTCAGGCGCAGCGCCAGCGGATCCATGCCCAATTCATAGGACAGCTCGTCCATTGCCACTTCCAGCGCATGCACGCCGTGTGCGGCGCCGGGGGCGCGCATGTCCATCGGGCTGAACTGGTCCAGGCTCACCAGGTTGTAGCCCAGATGCACGTTGTCGCAGGCATACAGCTGCCCGCTCCAGTTGACCACCACCTCGACGTAATCTTCGATCCGCGAGGTCTCGGCGATGGCCTCGTGCCAGATCGCCTGCAGGCGGCCATCGCGGTCGGCACCGAGCTTGAGCCGCTGCAGTGTCTCCGGGCGATGGCCGAAGGTGAACATCTGTTGCCGCGTCAGTACCACGCGTACCGAGCGGTCCAGCAGGATCGAGGCCATCACCGCCAGCGGCAACTGGTACTGCGGGCGCAACCCGGAGCCAAAGGCGCCGCCCACGTAGGGGTTGCGCACGGTGACCTTGCGCTTGCTCAGGCCGAACACATGCGAGACGTACCAGCGGCTGTTCTGCGAGCCCTGGGTCTTGTCGTAGATGGTGAAGTGGCCATCGGCGTCGCGGATCACCGTGGAGGCGAACAGCTCCATCGGATTGTGGTGCTCCACGCCGCTGTAATAGTCGGCCTGCACCTGGACGGCGGCATTGGCGAAGGCGCTGTCCGGCTCACCCTTGTCCTTGGGTGGCGGCGAAAAACCGGCCTTCATGGCCTTGGGCTTGTGCGCACGGTCCAGGTTGGTCATCAGGTTGGTGTCGTGCGGGTCCTGCAGCAGTTCCACCTCCACCAGATGCGCAGCATGGCGCGCCGCTTCGAAGGTGTCGGCCACCACCAGCGCGATCGGCTGGCCGCTGTACAGGATCTTGTTGTCGTACAAGGGACGGAACGGCGAACCGGCCGGTGCGGTCATGTCCTTGTAGAACACGTCCATGCCGCGCATATGCGGGCGGTTTTCATGGGTGACGATCTCCAGCACGCCGGGTACCGCACGCGCGGCGTCGAGATGGAAGGCGACGATCTCGCCCTTGGCGATGCTGCTGTTGACCACCACGCCGTAGGCCAGGTCGGGCACCGGCCATTCGGCGGCATAACGCGCCTGGCCGGTGACCTTGGCGCGCCCGTCGATGCGGGTGACGCCGGTGCCGGTGGGGCGATAGCCGGTGCCGCTGTCGGCAACCGGTGGGCTCAGGTCGTTGTCGAGTGCATCGGTGCTGCGTGCGTTCATGGCGCTTCCTCCAGCGCGCTGGTTCGCCCGCGGTTGTCGATGGTGCCCTCGCGGGCGACGTCCAGCGCACGCACGATCGCGCGGCGTGCCAGCGGCAGCTTGAAGGCGTTCTTGCCTTGCGGTTGCGCACCCTGCAGCAGGGCATCGGCCAGGATGCCGAAGCTGTCGGCCGTGGCCGGTTTGCCCACCAGCTGCGCTTCGGCGTCGGGATTGCGCCAGGGCTTGTGCGCCACGCCGCCCAGGGCCACGCGCACCTCGCGGATGCTGCCGTCCTCGGCCAGGTCCAGCGCGGCGGCCACCGACACCAGCGCGAAGGCGTACGACAGCCGCTCACGGATCTTCAGGTAGGCGCTATGCGCGACGAAGCGCTGCGCATCGGGCAGGTCGATATGCACGATCAGCTCGTCCGGGGCCAGCGTGCTGTCCAGCTCCGGGTGCTCGCCGGGCAGGCGGTGGAACTGCGCGAACGGGATGTCGCGCTCGCCATTGGGGCCTTGCACGTGCACCACCGCGTCCAGCGCAGCCAGCGCGACGCACATGTCCGACGGGTGCGTGGCAATGCACTGCGCGCTGGCGCCGAGGATGGCGTTGTAGGTGGTGAGCCCGCCGATGGCCGAGCAGCCGGTACCGGGCTCGCGCTTGTTGCACGGAGTGGCGTGGTCGTAGAAATACAGGCAGCGCGTGCGCTGCAGCAGGTTGCCGCCATTGCTGGCCATGTTGCGGATCTGCGGCGAGGCGCCAGCGAGGATCGCCGCGCTCAGCAGGGGGTAACGCGTTTCCACCTCCGGGTGGTAAGCGGTGTCGGCGTTGCGCGCGAGCGCGCCCAGGCGCAGGCCGCCATCGGGTTGGCTGGTGATGCCATCCAGCGGCAGACGATTGATGTCGACAAGGCTACCCGGCCGCATCAGCTGCAGCTTCATCAGGTCGGTGAGATTGGTGCCGCCGGCGATCAGGCGCACCGGGGCTTCGGCGGGCACCGGGTGCGGGTCGCTGCCACGCACCGCCAACGCAGTGAGGGCCGCATCGACGGAGTCCGCGCGCGTGTAGGTGAGCGGAATCATGCCGGCACCGTCCCTGGGGTCCATGGCGTGGCGGCGCTGTCGCTGCTGTCGCTGGGCTTGCCCATGACCTGCATCACCGCATCGGTGATCTGCGGGTAGGCACCGCAGCGGCACAGGTTGCCGCTCATCAGCTCGCGCACCTGGTCGCGGTCGTGTGCCTTGCCTTCCTTGATCAGGCCCACCGCCGAACACAACTGCCCGGGCGTGCAATAGCCGCACTGGAAGGCGTCGTTGTCGATGAAGGCGCGCTGCAGCGGATGCAGCTGGTCACCCTCGGCCAGGCCTTCGACGGTGGTGATCTCGGCGCCGTCCTGCATGACGGCAAGCGTCAGGCAGCTGTTGATGCGGCGCCCATCGACCAGCACCGTGCAGGCACCGCACTGGCCGTGGTCGCAGCCTTTCTTGGTGCCGGTGAGGTCGAGCCGGTCGCGCAACAGGTCGAGCAGGCTGACCCAGGCTTCGAGCTGCAATTGGTAAGGCTGACCATTGATGCGCAGGTTGACCGGGTAGGTCGGCGCGGCAGTGGTGGCGGTGGCCGGCGCCGTGTCACGGGCTGCGGCGGGAGTGGCATTCATGCGAGCCCCGTGGCGATGGCTGAGAGGGCCTTCACCTTGACCACGCGACGGTCAACGCAGGGTGTAGGCAATGCGGTGATGGTGTTCACATCGGTACGTGGGTGATGCCCGGACATGTGCGGCACTGCGCGATGGCAATGGGCCGAGCTCGCCGCGCCGGCGCCAGCGGCCAGCTGGAACTGAACTCGTCAGTTGCGCGTTATTGCGGTCCACGCCAATCGCACGGCGTGCGACGGCGGTCTCGGTATCCTGTGCAGATGACGACGAGGTTGCAATGAGCCGGCGCGGCGGCAGTGCCGATCTTCCGCTGCATGGCGGGCGCGTACCGCGCTGGTTGGGTGAGCGGATGACGCGCCTGGGCACGGTGATGTGCGAGGCGATCGTGCACACCTATGGGCGCGATGAATTGTTGCGGCGGCTTGCGCATCCGTTCTGGTTCCAGTCCTTTGGCGCGGTGATGGGGATGGACTGGCATTCCTCCGGCATCACCACCAGCGTGATGGGCGCACTCAAGCGCGGGCTCACGCCGTTGTCCGGCGAACTCGGCATCCATGTCTGCGGTGGGCGCGGGCGGCATTCGCGCGCAACGCCGGCCGAATTGCTTGCGGTAGGCGATGGGGTCGGGCTGGATGGCGCTGCGCTGGCGCAGGCCAGTCGCCTGGTGGCCAAGGTGGACAGCGCCGCGGTGCAGGATGGCTTCGACCTGTATCTGCACAGTTTCATCGTCAGCGACGACGGGCGCTGGGTGGTGGTGCAGCAGGGCATGAACGGGCAACGCAAGCAGGCGCGCCGCTATCACTGGTTGTCGGAAGGGCTGAGCAGTTTTGTGGATGCGCCGCATGCGGCCATCGACGGGCCGCAGCAGGGCAATATCGTCAACCTGGCCGACCATCGTGCCGCTGCCGCGCGTGCGGCGCAGGTGGCGTTGTTGCAGACGCTGCCGCCGGATCGCCTTGCCCGTGAGTGGCAACGCATCGACGCCGCGCAGGCACCGGTTGCGCCTGCTGTGGCGCAGGCGCCGGTCACCGGTGACCTGTTTGCAGGCCAGGGCTGGGACCCCGCGCAGCAACCGCATCTGAGCATGCCCGGCCATCACGACGTGCGCAGCGAAAACGTGATCACCCGCCGGCTGCACGCCAGCCTGGCGGCTGCGGCCGAGTGCGGCCCCGCCGATTTCACCGCGCTGTTGCAGGTGCCGGGCGTGGGCGCGCGCACCGTGCGTTCGCTGGCGATGGTGGCCGAGGTGTTGCATGGCACCCCGTGTCGTTTCAGCGACCCGGCGCGCTTTTCGCTTGCCCACGGCGGCAAGGACCGGCATCCGTTCCCGGTGCCCACGCGCGTGTTGGATCACACCATCGGCGTGCTCAAGCAGGCGATGCAGCAGGCCCGGCTCGGCAACGAGGAGCGGCTGCAGGCCATTGCGCGGCTGGATGCGCAGGCACGTCGGCTGGAGGCCGGCGCACGCGGTCCGTCGGTGGAGGCGTATATCGCGCAGGAACGCGTGGATGCGCACCGCTATGGCGGGCGCAGCGTGTTCGGTTGGGAGCCGCCGGTCGAGGCTCATCAACCGCGTGAGTCGCAGGCGCAGCGCAAGGCAGGCCAATGAGCGCGCAACTGCGCCGTGGCAAGGTGGCCATCGACGGCCGCTGCTTCACCTATGTGTTCCCGTGCCAGTGGGAAGACCATTGCAAGATCGGCTTTTCGCGCGACCCGCTGGGCCGCATCGGCAGCCTGCATCCGCGCTGGTTTGCGTTCTTCGACCTGGAGCGCGGCGTGCTGGTGGAAGCCGAGCGCGAACGCGATGCGCGGGATCTGGAACTGCAACTGCGCCGGCCCCTGGGTGAGCACAACGCACCGGCCCCATTGGCGATTCGCAGTGCGGCGGGCGGGCACACCGAATGGTTTCGTGGTGTGGGGGAGGTGCTCGAGGTGGCAGTGGCGCAGCTGGAGCAGCAGGGATATCGCGTGTTCGCACTCCAGGCCTGGCTGCAGGCGGCAATGGCCCAGCGGATCGATCGCCTGTACGACTGGTCGCTGCTGCAGTTGAGCCAGGATGAACTCGACGGCGTCACCGGGCCCACCGCAGCGCAACAGATGCTGCGCGATGTGCTGGATGGCTACCGCGCACTGGAGCTGCCACTGCAGGCGCATCTGCCCGATGTGATCTGGGACTGGTACTGCCGCAGCCAATAGCCAAGTGCATTGCCGCCGCCTTGACGTGTGCGGCGACAGCATCGGCGCAACCGATGAGGAGACGCGCGCATGCAGTACGCAACGCTGGAATTGAGCAACCCCTTCAAGGTGCTGTTTTCGCTGCGCCAGGTGCAGGCGGCGGAAATGGTGATGGCACCGGGCGATCGCGAGGGTGGCCCGGACAATCGCCATCGCGGCGCCGACCAATGGCTGTTCGTGGTGGACGGCGCGGGCGAGGCCATCATGGATGGCCACACGCAGGCATTGCAGGCCGGCAGCCTGATCGCGATCGAGCGTGGCCAGGCGCACGAGATTCGCAATACCGGTGACACGCCGCTGAAGACGGTCAACTTCTATCACCCGCCAGCCTACGATGCGCAGGGCGAGCCATTGCCGGCAGGCGAAGGCTGACAAGCAACGCGCTGGATGCAGGCTGGCAGCGTGCTGTTCAACGGCGTGTTGTTCAACCGCAAGCGCGTTGTCGACCATGCGTTGACGTGGCGGTTGCTTACATCGGCACGTCACAACGCACCGGGAGCATCCCCATGCCAGAAGCCAAGACGCGGCGCGCGGCCGCCCAGGACAAGCGCGAGGGCAAGTCGGCCAGTACCCAGGCCGGCGAATACGTCAAAGAAGAAATCGACCACGTGCGCGAAGGCAAGCATGGTGCCAAGAGCACCAGGCAGGCAATTGCGATTGGCCTGTCCAAGGCGCGCCGCGATGGCGTGGATGCCAAGCCGTCCAAGAGCGCCTCCAGGAGCACCAGGAAAAAGGCGGCGCAGGACAGTGAGGCGGCCAAGAAGACCACCGCCAAGACCGCAAACAAGACCACCCGCAAAGCGACCAAGCAGACGGCGAAAAAGGCCACCAAGAAGGCCACCAAGAAGGCCACCAAGAAGACGACGAAACAGGCCGCCAAGAACGCCACCAAGAAGACCTCGCCAACGCGGTCGGCAGGCGCCAAGAAAGCCTTGAAGACGGCCAGCAAGAAGACCACCGCCAAGCAGGTTGCCGGCACCCAGGCGCTGTCGCGCCAGGCCAGGAGTACAGCGGCCAAACGCAGTTCCAGCAGCCGCTCGGCAGCGGCCAAGAAAGCTGCCAAGACCAAGGGGCCTGGCGTGCGCAAGGCTGCCGCCAGGAAAGCGGCGGCGACGCGGAAGCGGCCGGCGAGCACGCGCGAGAGCTGATCGATGCTGCTGCCGTCTTGGGCGCCCGACGAGAGGGCGGGCGCCTGGTCACACGCGATGTCCCAGCGCCCCGAGGTTCTTCAGAGCAAGGTTCTTGAGAGCAAGGTTCTTGAGAGTGAGCCTGCGCCGTGATCTCGGCGGTAGTCCGCCGCAGGTGGGTGGACCCGCTCCTGCTGCCGGGGGTGCAGGGGCTGCCGCAAGCAATCGGCAAAGGCAGGTGCTTCAATCACGCCGTCGGCCAGCCCAATGTAGCTGCCGTAGAGCTCCGGATCGTCGGCTGACAGCGCAGCGCCATTGAGCACGATGACGGTTTTGCCGGCGACCGCAGCCGTGCGCTTGTTGCCATCCCAGACGGATGCGTGCGCGATAAACCAGGCGCAAGCGCAGCGGCCCGCGCGGCCAGATTCGGCGGTGGATCGGATCCGGCCGGGCGCAGGCCGGTCCTGGCTGAAGCGGCTCAGCAACCTGCACGGGCCAATCTCGCCTGCTGCGACCGATAGGTGTACAAATGTACACCTTGCCCCGTCCGGCCGCTGCACTCCCATGGAACCTCTCTCTCCCAAACGTCTGGCCGTGCTGGCTTTCCTGCAGGAGCAGGCCCACGCAGGGGTGTCTCCCAGCCTGGCCGAGATTGCGCAGGCATTCGGGTTCGCCTCGCGCAATGCCGCGCAAAAGCACGTGCAGGCGCTGGCCGAGGCCGGCTTGATCGAGTTGCTGCCCAATCAGAAGCGGGGCATCCGCATGCCGGGCGGCGCCGCGCGCGATGCGTTGCTGGCCTTGCCGGTGCTGGGGCGGGTGGCGGCCGGCGTGCCGATCGGGGCGGATATCGGCCTGGACCGGCAGCTGTGGCTGGACCGTGCGCTGTTTTCGTTGCGGCCGGACTATCTGCTGCAGGTGCAAGGCGATTCGATGATCGACGACGGCATCCTGGACGGCGATCTGGTCGGCGTGCATCGCAGCAGCGAGGCGCGCGATGGGCAGATCGTGGTGGCGCGGGTGGATGGCGAAATCACCATCAAGCGGCTGGAGCGTGGTGCCGAACGCATCCGCCTGCTGCCGCGCAACCGCGCGCATGCGCCGATCGTGGTGGCCGCCGATGCCGACTTCGCGATCGAAGGGCTGTACTGCGGTCTGATCCGGCAGGGTTGAGATGAGCCAGGAGCCCGCGCGCATCAGGCAGGACGGCAACGCGGCAGTCGCCCTGCCGCTGGACGCCTTGCTGGCCGCACGCACGGTGTGGCGCGCAGGTCACGGCACCGCCATCGCCCATGGTGGCGAATCCACCGGGCATGCGGCACTGGACGCATTGCTGCCCGATGGCGGCTGGCCGCGGCGGGCACTGACCGAGTTGCTGCTGCCCGCGCACGGCGT
This sequence comes from Xanthomonas euroxanthea, assembly GCF_903989455.1. Taxonomy (NCBI): domain Bacteria; kingdom Pseudomonadati; phylum Pseudomonadota; class Gammaproteobacteria; order Lysobacterales; family Lysobacteraceae; genus Xanthomonas; species Xanthomonas euroxanthea. The sequence continues at coordinate 1,391,968 of NZ_LR861803.1, forward strand.
GGGCGAGATCGCGCTGCTGTTGCCCACGCTGGCGCGCATGACCGGCGGCAGCAGCCGGGTGGTGCTGGTGGCGCCGCCGTTCATTCCCTATGCGCCGGCCTGGCAGGCGGGCGGGGTGGTGCTGGACCATCTGGAAGTGGTGCAGGCCGAGCCGCGCGATGCCTTGTGGGCGTTCGAGCAATGCCTGCGCAGCGGGGCCTGCGCGGCGGTACTGGGCTGGCCGCAGACCGGCGATGCACGCGCATTGCGGCGGCTGCAAGTGGCCGCCGACAGCGGCAACTGTTGCGCGTTCGCGCTGCGCGATCGCAAGCATGCGGTCAATGCATCGCCGGCCGCGTTGCGGCTGGAATTTCTGCCAGAGCGCGATGCCTGGCAGGTGCGCAAGTGCCGCGGCGGGCAGGTCCCGTCGCAGCCGTTGCGGCTGGCGCATTGAGGCGCGCGCATGTTGTGGGCCTGCATCTTGCTGCCGCAGCTGGCGCTGGACGCCGTCCTTCGGCGCCTGGAAGAGCCTGACGCACCGCTGGTGCTGGTGGAAGGGCCGGCACAGTTGCGCAGCCTGCATTCGGTCAATCCAGCGGCGTCCGCCGCCGGCCTGAAAGCCGGCATGCGGCTGTCGGCGGCGCATGCGCTGATGGCCACCGTGCGCACCATCGACTACGAGGCGCAGGCCGAGGCGCGCACCCAGCGGTTTCTTGCGGCGTGGGCGTACCGGCACAGTTCGCTGGTGAGCCAGCAATGGTCGCGTGCCATCGTGCTGGAGGCCGGCGCCAGTTTTCAATTGTTCGGGCCGTGGCCGCGTTTCGAGCGTCGGCTGCGCGATGAACTGCAGGCCTTGGGCTTCCAGCACCGGCTTGCCCTGGCACCGACACCGCGCGCCGCGCGTGTGCTGGCCGGTTTGCGCGATGGCATGGTGGTGACGCAGTTGCCGGCCTTGCACGCCACGCTGGACCAGGTGCCGGTACGCCGCGCCGCGTTGCCGGGCGATGCCGGCGAGCGCCTGCAGCACATGGGCGTGCGCACGCTGGCGGCGGTGCGCGCGTTGCCGCGCGATGGGTTGCGCCGGCGGTTCGGTGCGGGCCTGCTCGAGCATCTGGACCGCCTCTACGGCCAGGTCGACGACCCCCTGGAGTGTTACGCACCACCGGATCACTTCGACCAGCGGGTGGAACTCGGCTACGAGGTGGAAATGCATCCGGCGCTGTTGTTCCCGCTACGGCGCCTGATCGGCGATCTGTGCACCTACCTGTCCATCCGCGATGGCGGCGTGCAACGGTTCCTGCTGCGGCTGGAACACGAAGAAGGCGCCACCGATGTCGAGATCGGCCTGCTCACCCCGGAACGGGCGCCGACGCTGTTGTTCGAGCTTGCGCGCAACCGGCTGGAGCGGGTGGAGATCCCGCGGCCGGTGGTGGCGATGCGCCTGCTGGCGCGGCAGCTGCCGCCGTTCGTGCCGGCCATGCGCGATCTGTTCGATCAGCGTGCGCAGCAATCGGTGGAGTGGCCGCAACTGCGCGAGCGCCTGCGTGCGCGGCTCGGCGACGAGGCGGTGTATCGCGTACTGCCGGCCGACGACCCGCGCCCGGAACGCGCCTGGCGGCGCGCCATTGGCGATGCGGTGCGCGAAACCGGTGCGCCGACACGTCCGCCGCGCCCGACCTGGCTGCTGCCGCAACCGGTGCCCCTGCACGAGACCCAGCTGCGCATCGTCTCCGGGCCGGAGCGGCTGGAAAGCGGCTGGTGGGACGACGACGAGGCGCGTCGCGATTACTACGTGGTGGAAACCGCACGCGGGCGGCAGGCCTGGGTGTTTGCCGCACCAGGCCGTGTCGATGGCTGGATGCTGCACGGGTGGTTTGCATGATCCGCCCCATCCCCTTGCAGCACCGGCGCACTGCCTGCCGGGCCGGTCGCCGCAGCGGTAGCGCAGGCGTTCGATGCCGCGCAGCGAAGCGGCAACGGCAACGCATCGACCTGCAGCGCACTGGAAAACCCGTGCACTGGCAGCGCGAGGCTGACGGTGTGCGCGCATGAGCTGGGATGACGCCGTCGATGGCGTGGACCGCGATACGCCCGGTGGGCGCATGCCACGCGGCTGGACGGTCGCCGCGCGGTTGCGCGCGGCAAACGACGATATCGCCCATGCCATGGTTGCCGATGGGCTGCCCGCGTATGCCGAGCTGCACTGCCTGTCGGACTTCTCGTTCCTGCGTGGCGCCTCCAGCGCGGAGCAGTTGTTCGCGCGCGCGCAACACTGCGGCTACAGCGCCCTGGCGATCACCGACGAGTGCTCGCTGGCCGGCATCGTGCGCGGCCTGGAAGCCTCGCGCGCCACCGGCGTGCGCCTGATCGTCGGCAGCGAGTTCACCCTGGTCGATGGCACCCGCTTCGTCCTGCTGGTGGAAAACGCGCACGGCTATCCGCAGCTGTGCGCGCTGATCACCACCGCGCGGCGTGCGGCAAGCAAGGGCGCCTATCGATTGGGGCGTGCCGAGGTGGAGGCACAGTTTCGCGGCGTGGAGCCCGGCGTGTTCGCAGTGTGGTTGCCCGGTGCGCAGCCGCAGCCCGGGCAGGGCACCTGGTTGCAGCAGGTGTTCGGCGCGCGTGCATTCCTGGCGGTGGAGCTGCATCGCGAACAGGACGATGCAGCGCGCTTGCTTGCCCTGCAGGTGCTGGCGCAGCAACTGGGCATGAGCGCACTGGCCAGCGGCGATGTGCACATGGCGCAGCGGCGCGAGCGCATCGTGCAGGACACCCTGACCGCCATCCGCCACGGCTTGCCGTTGGCCGAGTGCGGCGCGCATCTGTTCCGCAACGGCGAGCGCCATCTGCGCACGCGGCGGGCCTTGGGCAACATCTACCCGGATGCGTTGTTGCAGGCCGCCGTGGACCTGGCGCAGCGCTGCAGCTTCGATATTTCCAGGCTTGAATACACCTATCCGCGCGAGCTGGTGCCGGAAGGACATACGCCGGCCAGTTATCTGCGACAGCTCACCGAAGAGGGGATGCGTGAGCGGTGGCCGGATGGAACGCCGGCAAAGGTACGCGCCGTCATCGAGAAGGAACTGGCGCTGATCGCGCACAAGAAGTATGAGGCGTTCTTTCTCACCGTGCAGGACGTGGTGCAGTTCGCACGGTCGAAGACGATTCTCTGCCAGGGCCGTGGCTCATCGGCCAATTCGGCGGTGTGCTATGCATTGGGCATCACGGCGGTCAACCCGGATGAAACGCGTCTGTTGATGGCGCGCTTCCTGTCCGAACAACGCAACGAACCACCGGACATCGACGTCGATTTCGAGCACGAACGCCGCGAGGAGGTGCTGCAGTACGTCTACAACAAATACGGGCGTGAACGCGCGGCGTTGGCCGCCACCGTGATCTGCTATCGCGGCAAGAGCGCCGTGCGCGACGTGGCCAAGGCCTTCGGCCTGCCGCCGGACCAGATCGCGCTGCTGGCCAATTGCTACGGCTGGGGCAATGGCGAAACGCCCATGGAACAGCGCATCGAAGAGGCCGGGTTCGATCTGGCCAACCCGCTGATCAACAAGATCCTCGTCGTGACCGAACACCTGCGCGATCACCCGCGCCATCTGTCGCAGCATGTGGGCGGATTCGTCATCTCCGATGAACCCTTGTCGCTGCTGGTGCCGGTGGAAAACGCGGCCATGGCCGACCGCACCATCATCCAGTGGGACAAGGACGACCTGGAAACGATGAAGCTGCTCAAGGTCGATTGCCTGGCGCTGGGCATGCTGACCTGCATCCGCAAGACGCTGGAGCTGGTGCGCGGGCATCGTGGGCGCGATTACAGCATCGCAACGTTGCCGGGCGAGGATACGCCGACCTACAGGATGATCCAGCGCGCCGATACCGTGGGCGTATTCCAGATCGAATCGCGCGCGCAGATGGCGATGCTGCCGCGGCTCAAGCCTGCGGTGTTCTACGACCTGGTGATCGAAGTGGCGATCGTGCGCCCCGGCCCAATCCAGGGCGATATGGTGCACCCGTATCTGCGCAGGCGGCAGGGCCGCGAGGAGGTGAACTATCCCTCGCCGGAAGTGGAGGACATCCTCAAGCCAACACTAGGTGTGCCGCTGTTCCAGGAACAGGTGATGGAACTGCTGATGCACGCTGCCGATTACACCGAGAGCGAAGCGGACAATCTACGTCGCTCGATGGCGGCCTGGCGGCGCGGCGGCGATATGGAACAGCACCGTGCGCGGATGCGTGAGCGCATGCAGGGCAAAGGCTACGCCTCCACCTTCATCGACCAGATCTTCGAGCAGATCAAGGGCTTCGGTTCCTACGGCTTCCCGCAAAGCCACGCCGCCTCGTTCGCCAAGCTTGTCTACGCCAGCTGCTGGCTCAAGCGCCACGAGCCGGCGGCCTTCGCCTGCGGGCTGCTCAATGCGCAGCCGATGGGTTTCTACTCGGCCAGCCAGATCGTGCAGGACGCGCGCCGCGGCAGTCCCGAGCGCGCGCGCGTGGAGGTGTTGCCGGTGGATGTGCTGCACAGCGATTGGGACAACACGCTGGTCGGTGGCCGGCCCTGGCGCAGCGATCAAGACCCCGGCGAACAACCGGCGATCCGGCTGGGCATGCGCCAGGTCGCCGGGTTATCGGAGGTGGTGGCCAATCGCATTGTCGCCGCGCGCGCGCAGCGGGCCTTCGCCGATATCGGCGATCTGTGCCTGCGCGCCGCACTCGACGAAAAGGCACGCCTGGCATTGGCCGAAGCTGGCGCCTTGCAGGGCATGGTGGGCAACCGCAATGCCGCGCGCTGGGCGATGGCCGGCGTGGAAGCACGCCGGCCGCTGCTGCCGGGCAGCCCGCAGGAACGCGAGGTGGAGTTTGAAGCACCGCGCGCAGGCGAGGAGATCCTGGCCGATTACCGTTCGGTCGGCCTGAGTCTGCGCCAGCATCCGATGGCGCTGCTGCGCCCGCAGATGCGGCAACGGCGCATCCTCGGCCTGCGCGAATTGCAGGGACGCCGCCACGGCAGCGGCGTGCATGTCGCCGGCCTGGTCACCCAGCGCCAGCGCCCGGCCACTGCCAAGGGCACCATCTTCGTCACCCTGGAAGACGAGCACGGCATGATCAACGTCATCGTCTGGTCGCACCTGGCGCTGCGCCGCCGCCGCGCACTGCTGGAATCGCGCCTGCTGGCCGTGCGTGGCCGCTGGGAACGCGTGGACGGCGTGGAGCACCTGATCGCCGGCGACCTGCACGACCTCAGCGACCTGCTCGGCGACATGCAGCTGCCCTCGCGCGATTTTCATTGAGCCAGTGTGGCTGGCGCGCCTGCTGCGGCAAACGGCCGCGCCAACGCTGCCAGCGTCGGTGCAGCAGCCGACGCATCGTCACCGGTAGAAGATCCCCGAGATGACGATGCAGCCGCTGGCACACGTTGATGCACGCCTGCCGCCCTGGTGGACACACCTTCAGGCATTCCAGTCGCCACATCACGCACACTGTCACGCCGCGGCGCAGCTGGACGGAACCCCGCGTAGGCGCTAGCGTGGTGCGGATTTTTTGCCACAGGGGAACTGCCCAATGAGCCATGACGCGCAACCGCGCCAGCTCACCTTCCGCGCCGTCGTGCTGGCCATCGTGCTGGCGGTGGTGCTTTCGGCCGCCAATGCCTATCTGGGCCTGTTTGCCGGCCTGACCATCGCCACCGCCATTCCGGCCGCGGTCGTCTCGATGGGCGTGCTGCGCCTGCTCGGCGGCGGCACCATTCTGGAAAACAACATCGTCCAGACCGGTGCCTCGGCCGGTTCGTCGATCGCGGCCGGGGTGATCTTCACCATTCCCGCGCTGGTGATCATGGGCTATTGGCCGGACTTCAAGTACTGGTGGGTGCTCGGTATCGCCGGCATGGGCGGGTTGCTCGGGGTGCTGTTCTCGGTGCCGCTGCGGCGCTCGATGATCGTCGAAGACCCGCTGCCGTTCCCCGAAGGCAAGGCCGCGGCCGAGGTGCTCAAGGCCGGCGAGAATCCCGGCCCGGGCCTGAAGATCCTGGCCATGTCCGGCGCCATCGGTGCGCTGGTCAAGCTGGGTGCGGCCAGCGGCCTGCGGGTGATCCCGGACACCTGGGCGCAGGCCACCTACCTGGGCAGCAGCCGCCTGGTCGGCTATCTGGGTACCAACCTGTCGCCGGCGCTGCTGGGCGTGGGCTACATCGTCGGGCTGAATGTCGGCATCGTGGTGCTGTCCGGGTCGATCCTGTCCTGGCATATCGCCATTCCGCTGTACCAGCAGTTCTTCATGGGCAGCGACCCGGCACTGGCGCAGAGCCTGGTCGGCGCGCCGGCGGCCGATACGGCATTCGGCATCTGGGGCGCGAAGATCCGTTACCTCGGTGTCGGCGCGATGCTGATCGGCGGCGTGTGGACGCTGTTCTCGCTGCGTAAATCGCTGTTGTCCGGGGTCAAGAGCGGCTTTTCCGCTGCGCGCAAGAGCGGTGGCGGTGTGGTTGCCGAGACCGAACGCGACCTGCCGATGAAGTGGATGCTGGTGGCGCTGGTGCTGTGCACCCTGCCGCTGCTGGGCCTGTACCAGGCAATCGTGCAGCAGTGGCACGTGTCGATCCCGATGACCATCATCATGATCGTGGCCGGCTTCCTGTTCGTGTCGGTGTCCGGCTATCTGGCCGGCCTGATCGGTTCGTCCAACAACCCGGTCTCGGGTATCACCATCTCCACCATCCTGTTCGCCTCGGCAGTGCTGGTGCTGCTGCTGGGCAAGGATGGCCTGGTGCCGGTCGGCATCGGCGCCGCGCCTCTGGGTGCGGTGGCGGCGATCATGATCGGCGCGGTGGTGTGCTGCGCGGCAGCGGTGGGCGGCGACAACCTGCAGGATCTCAAGGCCGGTTATCTGGTCGGCGCCACGCCGTGGAAGCAGCAACTGATGCTGGGCATCGGCGCGTTTTCCTGCGCGCTGATCATGGCGCCGGTGCTGAACCTGCTCGCGCAGGCCTACGGCATCGGCCCGGCTACCCCGCAGCATCCAAATTCGCTCGCTGCGCCGCAGGCCACGCTGATGGCTTCGGTCGCCAAGGGCCTGTTCGGTGGGCAGCTGCCGTGGTCGATGATTGCCATCGGTGCCGGCGTGGGCGCGGCGATCATCGCGCTGGACGAATGGCTGAAGAAGACCGGCAAGCGCTTCCGCGTGCCGGTGCTGGCGGCGGCGATCGGTATCTACCTGCCGCTGGAGCTGATGGTGCCGATCTTCATTGGCGGCCTGATCGCGCATCTGGTGGAACGCTTCCACAAGATCCGCGCCGACGACGAGGAAGGCCGCGACCGCGTGCACCGCCCGGGCGTGCTGTTCGCCGCCGGCCTGATCACCGGCGAGGCGTTGATGGGGATCGCCATCGCGGTGCCGATCGTGCTGTCCAGCCGTGCCGATGTGCTGGCGTTGCCGGCCAGCCTGCAGCTCAACCAATGGTTCGGCCTGGCGATCCTCGCCCTGGTCGGCTGGCTGCTGTACCGCGTTGGCAAGCGCGGCGAACAGGCCGCCTGAGGGTGACGCTTCACTAAGGCATGCGCCTGCGCGCTGCCTCTGGACGGACACGCATCGCTGGATGCGTGTCCGTTTTTTGTTGGGGCATTGCGGTCGAATTGCCGCTGTGCCGGGTGCATCGCAGGACGCGCGGTTCGGATGCGGCCCCATGACGAACGCGGCAAGCGGAGCCGCATTTCCGGCACGCACGGCCCATCGAATCGGCGATGCCACGCCGTGGCGGGCACGTCCCATTCCGCACGTTTCCGCAAGATCGTATGTTGCCCCCGTGAGCAGATCTGCCTTGTCGATGCAGGGCAACGACATCGGCGCGCCCGGCTGACCTGCTGATCGGCCGACACGCGCGCAGCTGCAATCCGGCGACGCCTTACGCGCCTGCGCTCAGGCAACGCACGCCCAACGCCCAGGCCATCGCGTCTGCACCACTGCAGCGCCTTTGCGCCGGCTTTACGCCCTGCGCAGGCCGCGTGCATAGCGACTTTATGCCGCTGCTCCGTATCGTGCCGTCTCCCGCACCGATGGGTGCACCACGGCGACCGCATGCCTCGATCGATCCCGATGACGCGCCACCGCGCACGTCCTCGCACCGCGTAACCCCATCCACGATGGGCGTGGAAAAGCGACTCGCATCACGCTGTGCGACATCCGCACACTGTTGAGGCCGCTTTTGTCACCGACGGCGTCTTCAGGCCCGCCGACGCCTATAAGATCGATTGGCAACACGCCGCCAGACTGGCGGCCATGCAGTCGTTCGACATCCACGCGCATTCCCCCTCCCCAACGCTGACCGTTCACGCGAGCTGTCCAGCGTCTTGCCATGGAAACCACTGCAATGCTGACTGCCATCTCCCACCGCTCCACCCGCGCACGACGCGTCCCCTTGTTGAGCCTCGCCCTGGCCGGCGTGCTGAGCAGCCTCGCGCTGCAGGCACAGGCACAAGAGGCCACCGAAGCGGCGCTGTGTACCGATCGCCCGACCAAGGCCAATTCCACCTGTACCGTGCCAACCGGCGCCTGGCAGCTGGAGACCGATATCGGCAGCTACACCCGCGACAGCCAGCCCGCCACCCGCGTCGAAACGGCGTACTTCACCAATCCCACGCTCAAATACGGCGTCAGCGACCGCATCGATCTGCAGCTGAACTGGGCACCGCAGCTGCAGGTCAAGACCACCGACCGCGCCACCGGCGCGCGCAGCAGCCTGAGCGGCGGCGGAGATATCTTCCTGCGCATGAAGGCGCGTTTCTACGAAAGCGATACCGCCAGCGTGGCGTTGCTGCCGTTCGTCAAGGCACCGACCGCGCGCACCGGCCTGGGCAACGACGAGTGGGAAGGCGGCGTCGCCTTGCCGATCAATTTCGCGCTGCCCAACAGTTTCTCGCTGACCTTCGGGCCCGAGGTGGATTGGTTGGCCGACAGCGATGGCAGCGGCAAGCATGTCGCCATCGTCAACGCGATCAACCTGGCGCATCCGCTCACCGCAAAGTTGTCGATGGCGGTGGAAGTGTGGTCGTCGATCAACCGCGACCCGGCGCAGACCATCGAGCAGTATTCGGCCGACATCGCCGCTGCGTATCTGCTCAATCCGCTGCTGCAGCTGGATGTGGGCGCCAACTTCGGCCTCAACGACCGCACCCCGGACGCGCAGGTGTATGTGGGCATGTCGCACCGCTTCTGAGGCGCGCAGCGCGCGCTGCGCACACAAAAGCCGCTGCGGTCCGCGCCTGTGCGGACTGCAGTGTTCTGCAGGCAACCGCTTCAGATATGTAATAAATGCCCGGTGCGGTGCGACACTATGTCGTCAGTCTGCCGGGCATGCCGGTGCCGGTCCCACCAGCGGTACGTGGGCCGGGGAGGGGAGTGACGGAAAGTGGGCAGTGATGCTGCCTCTACTGGCCGCCGTGCGGGCACCTTGCAGCATCCAGATCGGAATGCCGGGCGCGGTGCAGGGCGGAATCTCCTGATCGAGGTGTTGCAACGTGGAAACGAAATCGAAGTTGCCGGTCCCGGGCCGGGCATTGCTGCTGGTGCTGGGCATGCTGATTGCGCTGGTGGGGCTGATTTTTCTGCTGGGTGGCGCGAGGTTGGCCAGCCTGGGCGGCAGCTGGTACTTCCTGCTGATGGGCCTGGCGACCGCCGTGGCCGGCGTGCTGATCGTGCTGCGTCGGCCGGCCGGTGCGCTGGTGTACGGCGCCGCCTTCGTGCTGACGCTGGTCTGGGCGCTGTGGGATGCGGGGCTGGAGTTCTGGCCGCTGATCTCGCGGCTGATGCTGCCTGCGGCGTTCGCCGTGCTGGTGGCGCTGGCCTGGCCGGCGCTGCGGCGTAGCCGGGCCTTGCCGGCCGGGCGTACTGCCTATGGCGTGGCAACGGTGCTGGCGCTGGCGGTCGTGGCCGGTATCGGCGGCATGTTCGTGCCGCATCCGCCGGTGGCAGGCGAGCACGGGCCCGGCATGACGGCGGTGCAGCCGGCAAGCGCGCAACGGAACTGGTCCGCCTACGGCAATACCGATGGCGGCAGCCGCTTCGCTGCGCTGGACCAGATCAACCGCAGTAATGTCGACCAGCTGCAGGTCGCCTGGACTTACCACACCGGCGAGATCGCCAACAGCGACGGCAACGGTGCCGAAGACCAGTTGACCCCGCTGCAGGTGGGCGAGACCGTGTTCCTGTGCACACCGCACAACAATCTGATTGCGCTCGACGCCAGCACCGGCAAGCAGCTGTGGCGGCGCGAGATCAATGCGACCTCGTCGGTGTGGCAGCGCTGCCGTGGCCTGGGCTACTTCGATGCCGATGCGGCGTTGCCGACGCCGAGCGTGGCCAATCCCTCGCCGATCACCGCAGTGGCGGTGGCGCAGGATGCCAACTGCCGTCGCCGCCTGTTCACCAACACCATCGATGGTCGCCTGATCGCGGTGGATGCGGACACCGGTGCGTTCTGCCAGGGTTTCGGCAGCAACGGCCAGATCGATCTCAAGGCCGGCCTGGGCGCTGCGCCGGATCCGTTCTACCAACTGACCTCGCCGCCACTGGTGGCCGGCACCACCGTGGTGGTGGGCGGACGCGTGGCCGACAACGTGCAGACCGACATGCCCGGTGGCGTGGTGCGCGGTTTCGATGTGGTCACCGGCGCGCAGCGCTGGGCCTTCGACCCGGGCAATCCGCATGATCGCCAGGCGCCGGCCGCCGGCAGCAGCTATGTGCGCAGCACGCCGAACGTGTGGGCACCGATGTCCTACGACGCGGCGATGAACACCGTGTTCCTGCCGCTGGGCGGGCCATCGACCGATCTGTACGGCGCCGAGCGCACCGCGCTCGATCACCGTTACGGCGCCTCGGTGCTGGCGCTGGATGCCACCACCGGTGCGGAGAAGTGGGTCTACCAGACCGTGCACAACGATCTGTGGGACTTCGACCTGCCGATGCAGCCCAGCCTGATCGACTTCCCCAACCAGGACGGCAGCCACACCCCGGCCGTGGTCATCGGCACCAAGGCCGGGCAGATCTACGTGCTCGATCGCGCCACCGGCAAGCCGCTGACCGAGGTCAGGGAGGTGCCGGTGAAAGGCTCGGATATTGCGCACGAGCAGTACGCGCCGACCCAGCCGCTGTCGGTGGGCATGCCGCAGATCGGCACCCGGCACCTGACCGAATCGGACATGTGGGGGGCCACCGCGATCGACCAGATGCTGTGCCGCATCGCGTTCAAGCAGATGCGGTATGAAGGCCTGTACACCGCGCCGGGCACCGATGTGTCGCTGAGCTTTCCCGGCTCGCTGGGCGGCATGAACTGGGGTGGCCTGTCGACCGACCCGGTGCATGACGTCATCTTCGCCAACGACATGCGCCTGGGCTTGTGGGTGCAGATGATTCCCGCCGACACCCGCAAGGCCGAGGCGTCCGGTGGTGGCGAGGCAGTCAATACCGGCATGGGCGCCGTGCCGCTGAAGGGCACGCCGTATGCGGTCAACAAGAACCGCTTCCTGTCGGCGCTGGGCATTCCATGCCAGGCGCCGCCGTACGGCACGCTCAGCGCAATCGACCTCAAGACGCGCAGCATCACCTGGCAGGTGCCGGTGGGGACGGTGCAGGACACCGGCCCGTTCGGCATCAAGATGCATCTGCCGATCCCGATCGGCATGCCGACGCTGGGTGGCACGCTGTCCACGCAGGGCGGGCTCGTGTTCATCGCCGGCACCCAGGACTACTACCTGCGCGCGTTCGACAACGGCACCGGCAAGGAACTCTGGAAGGGCCGCCTGCCGGTCGGCAGTCAGGGCGGGCCGATGACCTACGTCTCGCACAAGACCGGCAAACAGTACGTGGTGATCAGTGCCGGCGGTGCGCGGCAGTCGCCCGATCGTGGCGATAACGTCATCGCCTACAGCTTGCCCGACGCGCACTGACCCACCGCCCACGCAGGACCACGCCGGCATCTGCTCGCGTGGTCCTGGAGCGGCCAACACACCGCGCGCGCCTGACGGCTGCGCACCGGCGTGTCAGCCGCGCTTGGCGCAACCCGACGGCCGGGTGCCTGGCGCATCCGGCCAACGGTCCCGTTACCGCAGCGGCGCCTGGGCATCACCGCCCTGCATCGCCACCGCCGGCGGTGCACGCTGCCCCGACTCAGAGAACCACGATGCATCGTCTGACTTTTTTCCCGCGCCGCAGTGCGCTGGGCTACGCCTTGCTGCTGGCACTGCCGGCCACCGCAGTCGCCGCGGGCGACACCACGCTGACCGGCGACTGGGGCGGGCGTCGGTCAGCCTGGGCCGAGCACGGAGTGAGCGTTCGCGGCGACTACGTGTCCGAGACGTTCGGCGTGGTGGACGGCGGCTACGAAAAAAACAGTGCGCGCTATGCGCAGCAACTGCGGGTGGGCGTGGATCTGGACATGGCCAAACTCGCCGGCTGGGACGGTGGCAGCCTGCATGTCACCATCAACGACCGCCGCGGCCGCAGCACTTCCGCCGACCTGGTGGGCAACCGCTTCCCCATCCAGGAAGTGTACGGCGGCCAGTACACCCGCCTGAGCGAGTTCAGCTACGACCGCAGCTTCCACCAGGGCGGCACGTATCTGAAACTGGGCTTCTATGCGATGGGCAACCAGTTCGCCTCGCACACGCTGCTGGTGAACTTCGTCAATGCCGCGTTCTGCGCGCATCCGCTGGCGTTTTCGGCCAACAGTGGCTGGTACAACTACCCGGCCGCGCGCTGGGGCATCGAAGGGGCGCAGCAGCTGACTCCGCAGCTCAACCTGCATGCCGGCTGGTTCCAGGTCAATCCGAATCTGGGCTTCGGCGCCCGCGACACCTACGCGTTCAAGCCGTTCGCCAGCGGCACCACCGGTGCGATCTTCCCGCTCGAATTCACCTGGAAGCCGGCCGCCTCGCGCTATCCGGGCGTGTACAAGTTCGGTGGCTATTACGACTCCTCGACGGTCGCCAGGCGTGGGCTGGATACCAGCCGCAGCACCGGACGCGACGGCGCCTATCTGCTGGTCGAACAGAAGCTGGTCACTCCCGGAGCGGACGCCAGCATCGGCCTGACCGGATTCGCCCAGTTCATGGCCAGCGACCACGACAGTGCGCTGATGACACGCTGGTATTCGGTCGGTGGGGTGTACCAGGGCATTGGCGCACGCACGCAGGACCGCATCGCCCTGGGTTATGTGGCCGGCCGGATCAATCATCGGCTGCTCGATGCACGCCGCGCCGAGTCGATCGATGCCGGCGTGCCGGCCGATTCGCCACTGGTCGGCCTGAGCGCTGCCGAGGAGCTCTACGAGCTCGCCTATAGCGCGCAGCTCACGCCGTGGCTGATGCTGCGGCCGGACGTGCAATACATCGTCAACCCCGGAACCTACGCCTATACCCGCACGCACAACGCACTGGTGGTCGGGCTGCAGGCCAAGCTCACGTTCTGAGCACCACCTGCGCTGCAGCGTGGGGCGCCGTTGCCGACCTCCAATGCGCATGGCGCGCATCGGGCCGGTACCGGGCGCAGCAACGTGCGGCACCTGCGCGCGCATGACCTCCTACCTTTGCGCGTGCGCTGCAGCAACGCCTACCATCGACGTTTTGCCGTTGCGGGAACTCTCGATGAAGCTGCGTCACGCCGTATTGCCCCTGTGTTTGCTGGCTACCTTGCCAAGTCTTGCCGCCGCGCGCGGATTCGATGTGCGCGACATGGTCGCGCTGGACCGGGTGTCCTCGCCCACGCTCAGCCCCGACGGCAGCGTGCTGGTGTTTGCCAAGCGGCAGGCCAAGAGCAGCAACGGCAAGCCGTCCACCGGCCTGTGGACGCGCAACCTGCGTACCCGCGATGCAGCGCCGCCCAGGCGGCTCACGCCCGACGGCTGGAATGTCAACAGCCCGGCGCTGTCGCCGGACGGCAAGACGGTGTATTTCCTCAGCAGTAAATCCGGCACGCAGCAGTTGTACGCACAACCGCTGGCTGGCGGCACGCCGCAGCAAGTGACCGCGTTCGCAGTGGACGTGGACAGCTACAAGCTCTCGCCCGATGGCAAGCGCATCGCCTTCAGTGCCGGCGTGTTCCAGGACTGCGGCTCGGACCTGGCGTGCACCAAGACCAAACTCGCCAGCGTCAAGAACGCCAAGGCCAGCGGCGTGGTCTACGACCAGTTGTTCGTGCGGCACTGGGATACCTGGAACGACGGCCGCCGCAATACGCTGTTCGTCGCCGAGCTGCCGGCTGCCGGCGCCAACGCCGTGGTCGGCGCCTCGGCGATCAGCGCCACGCTGGCCGGCGATGCGCCGTCCAAGCCGTTCGGCGGCAACGACGACTACACCTGGTCGCCCGATGGTGCCAGCGTGGTGGCCAGCGTGCGCATCCCGCAGCCACATGGCCCGGAAGCGGGCAAGAACGCCAAGGCCGCCGCCAAGCCCACCGGCAACGACGAGCCGTGGCAGACCAACTTCGACCTGTACCGGCTGGATGCGGCCGGCAAGGCGGCGCCGGTCAACCTGACCGCGGCCAACCCGGCCTGGGATGCCGGCCCGGTGTTCAGCAGCGACGGCAGGACGCTGTACTACCGCGCGATGAAGCGCCCCGGTTTCGAAGCCGACCGTTTCGGCCTGATGGCGATGGACGTGGCCAGCGGCAAGACGCGCGAGATCGCGCCCAAGTGGGACCGCTCGGCCGGCGAGATCGTGTTGAGCGATGACGGCGCCAGCATCTACACTAGCGCCGACGACCTCGGCGAGCATCCGTTGTTCAAGATCGACATCGCCACCGGCACCCCGACCAAACTGGTCGGCGAGGGCGTTGTGCATGCACCGACGCTGGCCGGCACCACGCTGGCGTTCACCCGCAACTCGCTCAAGAGCGGCGACCAGGTGTTTGTCAGCGACGTGCAGGGCCAGGGCCTGCGTGCGATCACCCAGAGCGCCGGCGAGCTGCTGCCGGACGTGCAGTTCGGCGACTATGAGCAGTTCCAGTTCAAGGGCTGGAACAACGACACCGTGCACGGCTACGTGGTCAAGCCGTACAACTACCAGGAAGGCAAGACCTACCCGGTGGCATTCCTGATCCACGGCGGGCCGCAGGGCAGCTTCGGCAACGGCTGGAGCAACCGCTGGAATCCGCAGACCTATGCCGGGCAGGGCTACGCGGTGGTGATGATCGACTTCCACGGCTCTACCGGCTACGGCCAGGAATTCACCGACGCAATCAGCCAGCATTGGGGCGACCGCCCGCTGGAAGACCTGCAGAAGGGCTGGGCCGCCGCGCAGAAGCAATACGGCTTCCTCAACGGCGACAAGGCCTGCGCGCTGGGCGCCAGCTACGGCGGCTACATGGTCTACTGGATGGCAGGCAACTGGAACCAGCCGTGGAAGTGCCTGGTCGACCACGACGGCGTGTTCGACAACCGCACCATGGGCTATGCCACCGAGGAGCTGTGGTTCAGCGAATGGGAAAACGGCGGCACGCCGTGGCAGAACCCGGCCGGCTACGAGAAGTTCAACCCGGTGCTGCACGTGGACAAGTGGAAAGTGCCGATGCTGGTCATCCACGGCCAGCAGGATTTCCGCATCCCGGTCGAGCAGGGCCTGGCCGCGTTCACCGCGCTGCAGCGCAAGGGCATCGACTCCAAGTTCCTGTACTTCCCGGACGAGAACCATTGGGTGCTCAAGCCGGACAACAGCGTGCTGTGGCACGACACCGTCAACAGCTGGCTGAAGCAGCATATCGGCCAGTGAGGGGGCGACCGGCACGCCGCCTGGAGCGGCGTGCCGGTTGGTGGGAGCAACCCTGGGGTCAGACTGATCGGGAGCGACTGAAAAGAGTGGAGTACGTTTGGTTTGCTGTACGCCCAAAGCGAGTGAGGGCTGGTGCAGCGCCATCTGGCGTACCCGTGGATGTGTCCATCGTGCGCAAGTAAAGCCTGTCATAGGACCTGGTAGGTCTAGATAAACAAGAAAAACCACTGCGCGGCAAATTCAGCTGAAATAGCGGAATTCTCTTGGTGTCGCAGTGATTAAGATATTCCCTGTCCGCAGTTGGAGTGTTTTCCGGCATTTTTTGGTTTCTGCGGCGGCGCGATAAAGATTAAGGTCTATCTGCAATGCCTTGACAGCGTGCATCTTTCGCTTGGATGATCGGGAAAAAAGGGATGCCGTCAGAGGCTCGTAATGAATGTCAGCCGGGCAGGGATTGCGCTGGTCATGGGAATTTTCTTCTCTGGATGGGCAAGCGCCCAATCCAATGCCAAAGCGCCTTGGGAAGAGTACGACAAGCTGATTCACAACCGTCAGGCAGTGACCGCGCTGGGGCCAACGCTGTTCGGCGACCAAGTCGATCTCTACAGCGGGGCGCTGAGCTTTTCCACCGTCGATGTCAGCTTGCCGGGAAATGCGTTGGATCTAAGCTTGGGCCGCAGCCTGGCGATTACCAATCGGCAAGGCTATGTCATCAACGATCTGCCATTTGCCGACTGGGACCTCGAAGTTCCACGTCTGTCTGGTGTCTTCGCCAACACAACGGGCTGGGCGAGTGCATGTACCCATAACGGAAACGGTCAACCGGCCACGGCAACGTCGGACAACGGCGCTCTGTTCCTTGCCAGCGAGTACTGGCACGGCAATCAGCTGATCATTCCTGGCCGTGGAAGGCAGGACATGCTTGTGGCGGATAACACCAGTTTACCCAGGCCGACCAATGGGGGGCCTTATACCTGGATAGCACCTGATTTCACCTATTTTTCCTGTATCGCCGCACAGAAGAATGCATCTGGCGAGGGATTCCTGGCGATCACGCAGGATGGTGTGAAGTATTGGTTCGACTGGCAATCACAATATAGTGAACCGGTCCTGCTGCGTCCCGATTCGAGCGGCAGCCCCGACACATTGGGACGGCGGCAGGCAGTCCTGTACGCCACCCGTGTCGAAGACCGGTTCGGTAACTGGGTCAGTTATAGCTATAGCAATGCGGCGAACGCGCCGGCAAGGCTTGATGCTGTCTCAAGTAGCGATGGACGATCGATTGCATTGGCCTACAACGAGCGTGGGCATATTTCCCGCATCACCAGTGGAACTCAAACGTGGACGTACCACTACACGTATCCGTCGGCTCAAGCCGGCCATCTGAGCGCGATCGATCTTCCGGATGGTAGTCGTTGGTCTCTCGACATGGCAGCACTGGCGTCGGCAGCGATCTGGTACGAGCAGGCTGTCTCTCCTGAAGATATCGTGCGTACCTGCGGCTACCCCGGATTTATCGTCAGCCCTCCGGACGCGAAGGGAACAATGACTCACCCTTCAGGTGCGGTCGGCGAATTCACGGTATCGGTGGTCGGTAGGGGGCGTTCGAATGTGCCGCGTGTCTGCAACAACTACGCCACCCCGAACAACAATCCCAACGACGACATCGCGCGCTATGCGATGACTTACGACGGTTTCGCGCTTACCCAAAAGCGCTTGTCCGGCCCTGGTATCGATCCGGCGGAATGGAGCTACGCATATGGCGGTGTCGCATCGTTTGCCGCTGGCACCGGTCCCACCTGCACCAGTGGCGATTGTGCAGCCGTGGTCTGCAAGTCGGAGAGCTGTTCCGGCACCCAGGTGACCGAAGTCAGCGAGCCGGAAAACATTTGGGTTCGCTACACCTTCGGCAATAGCTACCGCTACAACGAAGGAAAGCTTCTCAAGGTGGAGCGCGGCTCGGGACCTGCAGCCATCCAGCAGGTCGAAACGACCAGCTACCTGTGGCCGTTCGAAGGGCAACCCTTCGCTGCCAGAATCGGAAGCACGCAGCAAGACCGGGGCGACGGTTTCTCTTCCGAGTACTTGCGGCCGGAAAATGCAGCGAGCGTGTCCTTGGATGGCGTGGTCTTCAATCGTAGGGTGGACACGTTCGATGTGATGGCTCGCCCATTGACGATAACTCAATGGAGTAGCTTGGGATACAGTCGCCAGGACACGGTGACTTACCAGGATCAACCCTCGCTCTGGGTCATGGGTCAAGTGCTGAGCCAACGCTATGACGGTACCGGAAGAGTCACCAGCAATACGGACTACGACACCGCCACTGCGCTGCCCTTACGACAGTACGTCTTCGGCAAGCTCCAGCAGACGTTTGCCTACCACCCCAACGGCATGGTGGCGAGCGTGGCCGATGGTGCAGGTAACACGACAGCGATTCCGTCGTGGAAGCGCGGTATTCCAGAATCCATTCGCTACGCAGACGGTACAATCGAGTCGGCGGCAGTTGACGACATGGGTTGGATCAATTCAACCACCGATGAAAACGGCTACTCGGCCTCTTACAGCTATGACGCGATGGGTCGATTGACACGTCTCGGCTATCCTGCTGGCGATGATATCGAGTGGAATCCGGTGGCGTCGGATTTCCGCAGTGTCGGCAGCGTCGAGCTGGGACTTCCTGCCGGGCACTGGCGCGTCATCACGACGCAGGGAAATAAACGTGTCACCAGCTATCTTGATGCGCTCTGGCGTCCGGTGTTGGAGGAGACGGTCGATCAGGCCGATCCGGCCGGGACATCGGTGCAGGTCGTCAAGCGCTACGACCGCGCGGGCCGCCTGGCCTTCCAGTCCTATCCGCAACGCGGCATCTCCGCCTACAACCAGTCCGTCCTAGGCACGCGAACCCAGTACGACGCATTGGGACGGGCGGTACGTGTGGAGCACGATGCCGAAGGCGGTGTGCTGGCAACCACCACCGAATACCTCTCAGGATTTCAGCGCAAAACCACGAATCCGCGCGGCAACGCGACTACCGAACGCTTCCAGGTCTTCGGTCAACCCAGCTATGCAGCACCTGTAGGGATCGACGAGCCGGAAGGCGTTTCGACCACGATCACCCGTGACGTCTTCGGCAAACCTCTGGAGCTGGTGCGCTCGGGGCCCGGTCTTTAGTCAGGCTGCAATCGAAATGAATCAGGATGCCGTTAGGCCTGGATGGGCGTAACGGTGCGCGTTGGCCATACATTGAAGGCGAGCCGAATGTTGCGTTTTCTCTATACCCTGTGCGGCTGGATGCTGCTGTCCTCGGCCGTCCATGCGCAAGAAGCAAATCCCTATGTCTGGGTGCAACTGGATGCTCCATCAGCAGGCACGACGCTGACTGCGCCCGCAAGCATCTTGGTCAGCGCTTCTGCCGGCACCATCGACGACGGTGTCAGTGTTTCCAGCATCACGCTTTATCAGAATGGAGGCGTCATCGCGAGCGTCAATGGCCAGGAGAGTGCTTCTTTTGTCGTCGATGGAGCACAGGCCGGCACACATCAGTTCTCAGCACGCGCCACCAGCAATCTTGGGGGAACCGCGACGACCCCGATAACTGCGGTCACGGTCGTGGCTGCGGGGGATAATCCACCGAGTATCAGCCTGAATGATGCGAACGGCGCACCATTTTTTGCGCCGGCCACGGTAGGTCTTTCCGCCAACGCGTCTGATAGCGATGGCAGCGTCACCCAGGTCGAGTACTTCGCCAATGGTGCTGCGATCGGAAGCAGTGGCACTGCGCCTTACGCAATCGCCTGGGCAGAAGCGCCAGTGGGCAACCACAGCATCACCGCGCGGGCGACCGACAACAACGGCAAGCAGGCCACCTCCGCGCCGCTGACGGTCACTGTCGAACAATCCGTCATCGTGGGCAATATCGAGGCGGTGGCGTCCGGCGAGGGCAGCACCTATCTCATTACCGGTTGGGCGTGCTCGACCGGGCGTAACGCATCGATTGACGTACACGCCTATCTTGGCGGACCTTCAGGCAGCGGTAGCTTCTTCGCTGCATCCACTGCTAACCAGGCCAGTGAAGCTGGAGTGGCCAGCACGTGTCGTGCCCAGGGAGCTGCCTACCGCTTTTCGATTCCACTGGATGCTGCAGCACGCCAGCGCTATGCCAATCAATTGATCTACATCCACGGGATTTCGCCAGTCGGTGCGGAAAGCGATCTGATCTCCAACTCCGGCACGTTCCGCGTTCCGCCGCCGGTGTCGATCGCGCGTCGCTATGTCTATGACGAGTATCAGCGGCTATGCAAGACCATCGAACCGGAAACAGGCGCCACGGTGGTCGACTACGACGCGGCTGGCAACATCAGCTGGACCGCCAGTGGTCTGTCGCTACCGGATGCGCAGAGCTGCAACCGCGAAGAGGCACTGGCTTCGGGGCGCGTGGTGTTGCGGACCTACGATGTACGCAACCGGCTGTCCTGGCTTTCCTTCCCCGACAGTAATGGAGACCAGCGCTGGACCTATACGCCCGACGGCCTGCCCGCCAGGATCGAGACCACCACGACCGACGGTGGCGGCAACACGGTGGTCAACACCTACGAGTACAACCGCCGTCGTCTGCTGACCAGTGAAGGAACGGCGGGCTGGACAAGCTGGAGCGTCGGCTACAGCTACGACGCCAACGGCGCCTTGGCGAGCCAGCTGTATCCAAGTAGCCTGTCGGTGGACTACGCCCCGAATGCGCTTGGGCAGCCGACCAGAGTCGGCAGCTATGCCACAGGAATCAGCTATCACCCCAATGGGGCAATTGCGCAGTTCAGCTATGGCAATGGGGTTGTACACAGCATGGCCATGAACGCGCGGCAGCTGCCGGCGATGGTGTCGGACTCGGGCGCGCAGCAGTACCAGTACCAATACGACGCCAACGGCAACGTCAGCACAATTCTCGACCAGACCCTGGGCGATGCTTACAGCCGCACCATGGAGTACGACGCGCGCGACCGGTTGCGGGTGGCCGCATCGCCCAGTTTCGGCGGCAGCGGCGCGCATCGTTATACCTACGACGCACAAGACAACCTGCGCACGCATGTCACTGGCGATACCAGCTACGAGTACTACTACGACGGCGCCAACCGCCTGACCAACCTGATGAACGTCGCTACCGGCGCCAGCGTGGTGGGGCTGAGCTACGACGTGCAGGGCAACCTGTCCAACAAGAACGGCCAGGCCTACACCTTCTCGCAGGGTAACCGGCTGCGCTCGGTGGCGAACAAGGAGTGGTACGCCTACGACGGCTACGGCCGGCGGGTGATCGCCTGCGGCAGTGCGGCCTGCAATTACCAGCTGTACAGCCAGCTGGGCCAGCTGCTCTACACGCAAGACGCCCGAAACGGCATCAACACCGACTACATCTATCTGGCCGGCAGCGTCGTGGCCCTGCGCACCCGCCCGGCCGCGGGCGGCGCCGAGACCGTGACCTACCAGCACACCGATGCGCTGGGCAGCCCGGTGGCAACGACCAACGCGGCAGGCGAGGTCGTCGAGCGCACCCATTACGAGCCCTACGGCGCGGCGATCGGCAAGACGGTTGATGGCGTGGGTTATACCGGCCACGCAATGGATGGCGGGACCGGACTGATTTATATGCAGCAGCGGTATTATGATCCAACGATCCCGCGATTCTTGTCCGTTGATCCGATCGCAGCAAATGCAGATAGTGGGGCAGGCTTTAATCGCTACGCGTACGCGGCTGAGAATCCTTTTCGCTTCATTGATCCAGATGGGAGGGAGGAGCGAGAGCCAAAGGACTCACGCTCGCTAGCATCGCATTCAAGTAACTTGGGTAGGATGACGACGTCGACTAGGTCGTTTGCATCTGTGCTAGGGCAACGAGCGAAAACGCCGTCGAGTCAAGCTAGGCTTATTGAAGGTGTTGGCGGAGACGTAAATGTTTTAGCGCAAGCGCGATCGACTCACGAGGAATTTGTCGGTGCGATCATTGGGTTAGCTACTGGCGGGGGCTTGGGTAGTGGAACCAGAACAACATCTCTATTCCGCGCAGTCGGTCCAGATGAGCTTGCTGACATTAAAGCAATGTCGGCGTTTAGAAACCTGGGTTCAGCAGAAGGTAAGTACTTTACGACATCTGCGAGCGAGGCATCGGCTTATGCGAAGCAGGCGGTTAAGGCATTTGGCGACCAGCCTTACACAATCGTCAGTACGAAAGTCCCTACCAGCATTTTTAAAGGATTGTCTCCTGTGACCGTTGATCGCGGTATACCAGCCTGGGTGATACCAACGGAGCGGTTACCTGGATTGGTTCCTCGTATAATGAATAATTCGCCTCTACCTCCCACTGGGTTTTGAAAATGAAGCCGGATGCCATAATCAAGGTTTGTTTCCTCACGGCTGAGAAAGGTGGTCGTAAAACGGCCGTCGAAGGAGAGTCGTACGCTTGTCCGATTTTTGTCAACAATGAAGCGTTCGACTGTCGGCTCTTACTAGGTGGCAGGCGCATTGAGTTGGGGCAGACTTATGAGGTGCCAATTAGGTTCCTTTATAGTGAACTAGCGATTCCAAGGCTGGCCGTCGGGGCGGAAATATATTTGTGGGAGGGGCGAAAAGTTGCAGTGGGTGAAGTGGTTGCCATCATTAGGGATTGAAGGCCTATTAAGAATTTTCTGGTCTCGATCAAAATGGCTTGTCGCTGATACTCACGTGCAGGATCTGGCCGCCGTGAGGATGCACGTCGATCTGGTTGATCAGCAGCAACGGCGTCTCCGTCGCGGTGCGCCCACGGCAGCGCCACAGCTGGCCAACCGCATAAGCGGGAGAGGTGGTGTCGGGCATCGGGTACTCCACGCGCAAACCGCAATGATGCAACGCGCTCGCAAGGATGGCGACCGAGCGCGGTGCCCGCCCTGGATGGGATGGTTCGATCTCCCACCCGTCGCAAGTGCAGTCGCGCGTTGCCTGCCGGACGATATTCACAGGTAGGCGTCAAGGTCGATGACGCCTGAAGGATGAGTCCGCTTGTGGCTAATAGACTTGGCCTGGATCACTGCGCCCGGCTGAATGGCCGGCGCCAGCAGTGCCGCAGCGCAGGCGCGCCATGTCAAAATAGCGATTCTTTAACTTCCCCAGTTCCCTGCAGGCCGCAAGGACCGTTCGCATGCGCACGCTGTTCCGCCCCTCATTGTGGGCGCTCGCCCTAGTCTGTAGTCCTGCCCTGAATGCCGCATCGCGGCCCACGGTGCCCGCGCGTGCGCCCGTTTCGGCACCCGCGACTGTCGCCGGTACCGACGCGGCCAGCGACCCGAGCGTGCCGCTGCCGGCCACGCTGAAGTCCGGCATGGGCTACCGCGCATTCGCACAGGCGGTGATGGAGCAGGGCTGGCAGCTGGTGGATCCGCTTGCCGCCGACAGCTGCATGGCCGCCGGCGATTGCGCCGTCGAGTTCATCGCGCCCGGCGGCAGTGCACGCCTGCAGGTGCAGGTCGGCTCGCAGTCCGGTGCGGCGGTGGTCAGTGGCTGGCGCGCGCAGCAGGTGCCGTTGGATCGCATCGGCAATCCCACGGCTGCGGCGGTGGACAGCAAGGCCGCGCCGGCCGCGGCCAACGTGGCCGACAACCCGCGCTGAGCGCGGGCGGCGGCGGCTGATGCGCGCGGCGTATCATGGCGCTGCATGCGCTGCGGCCTGCATCGGCGGCAGGTGCCATCGCCAGCTGCGTCTTCCCTGATTCCGAGTCCAGTCCTGCATGACGTCCTGCATGAAGAGCATCGATCCTGCCGATCTGGAAGCGTTGTTCGATGCCGTGCCGGACGTGCTGTTCTTCGTCAAGGATCGCGAGGGCCGCTATACCCACGTCAACCAGACCATGCTGCGGCGGTTGGGGCTGAAGTCGCGCAAGGACCTGATCGGCAAGCGCGTTGCCGAGGTCTATCCCAGCGGTCTGGGCACCAACTACGCCAACCAGGACGAGCAGGTGCTGGCCGGCGAAGTGATCGACAACCTGCTGGAACTGCATCTGTTCGCCAATCGCGAACCGGGCTGGTGCCTGACCTGCAAACGTCCGCTGCTGGTCGACGGCAAGGTGCAGGGCATCATCGGCATCTCGCGTGATCTGGGACCGCAGGACGGGCACGAATCGCAGTACGAAAAACTGCGGCTCGCGCTGGCGTACCTCAACGCCAACTACGCGCAGAACGTGCGCATGCAGGCACTGGTGGAGATCACCGGTTTTTCGATGTCCAAGCTGCAGCGCTCGTTCCGCAAGGTGTTCCAACTCACTCCGCAACAGGTGCTGGCCAAGCTGCGTTTGCAGATGGCGATGCATCTGCTGCACGGAAACAAGAGCCTGACCGAAATCGGGCATGCCTGCGGCTTCAGCGATCAAAGCGCCTTTGCGCGGCAATTCAAGCTGGCGGTGGGCATGACGCCACGCGAGTACCGCGCGCTGGCGAACGCTGCGCAGTTTCCCGCCGAACCGGCTTAGTGCATCCGACAGGACGACTGCTCAGTTGCTGAGTTGGTCGAGCATGGCTCCTCTGTATTGCTTGCGGGGAACTGATGCACCAGACGTGGAACCGACGCTTCATGATCAAACGAGGTGCATCCAGCACCGCTCTTACCATGCACACCGACTAACTCGACTGGTCCTTGCCCGCTCACCATCGCGGGACCTTACGCGGCATGGATGCCGCGTAAGAGCCTACACGGACGTACTTGCGGCGTGTCCCGCGATGGTGGGCGGGCAAGGGCCTTGCAGCCAAACCGCAGCCCGCGGCTCTATGCCGACCTGGCCGCGCGCGCCGACATCCCAAAGACACGGCCGCGCAACGACGTAAAGACAGCCGGATTCCAAATCGCTGCGTCGTTTATGAGACGCGGCCAAAAGACGGGTTGAAGGCTGGCCGTTGCAGAGGATGCGCTGGTTTTCCGTTGAGGATACTGTGCTGCCCGCATAAACGCCTTGGGCGCGAACGACGTAGAAGTCGTTCGCGCCCAAGTCTGTGCAGCCTATGCGGATGCGGTTACGCCAGCATGCGCACCTTCGGTTCGCGTGCCCACTGGCGGGTCTTGGCGGCAGTGATGAAGGCCTTGGTATCTGTTGCCGCGATCACGCCGGCGTCCTTGCCGACATTGCCGGCCTTCAGCAGCAGCTGCGCGCCGTCGTCGAAGGCGATCGCCTTCAGATGGGCCCAGGCATTGCTGACGAAATCCAGCGCTGCCGATTCGCGTGTCAGCGCCTTGGCTGCTTCTGACGACAGCAGCACCGCCACCGCATCGAACATCACCGACGGCGTGCCGGCCAGCTGACCATCGGCGGCCAGTTGCTTGCCGTCGCTGAGCTTGGCGCCGCCCAGTTTCGGCGCGACGATCTTGACCGTGGCACCGGCGGCTTCGGCAGCCTTGCGCACCGCCTTGATCGTCGCTGCATCGGAGCCGTCGTGAATCAGGATACCGACCGTGCGGCCCTGCAAGGTGTCCTTCATCTTGCCGATCAGCTGCAAGGCAGGCGACAGCGGCATGTCGGTCGGTGCGACCGCAGCCGGCGGTGCCGGCGGCAACGTGGTCATGCCCATGCCATCGGCCACACGCTGTGCCAGCGTCGGGTCGATGTGACGCAGGTGACCGACGATGGCTTCGCGTACGTGCGGGGTTTCCACCTTGGACAGCTCGAACACCAGCGCCGATGCCATGTGCGCCTGTTCCGGTGCGGTCTGGCTGCGGAAGAACATGCGCGCCTGGCTGTAGTGATCGGCAAAACTTGCTGCGCGTACGCGGCCCTTGGCGCCGTCTTCGGCCGGTGTCGCATGGCTGGGGAATCCACGCAGCGCCTCACGCGGCGCATCGGCCTGCAATGAGCTGGGCTCGTAGGCGACACGGCCCTTGGGGACGCCCATCTGCATATGGCCGTCGCGCTGGTTGTTGGCGAACGGGCACTTGGGCGCATTGACCGGGATCTGGTGGAAGTTCGGTCCACCCAGGCGGCTTAGCTGCGTGTCCAGATACGAGAAAAGGCGGCCCTGCAGCAGCGGATCGTTGCTGAAGTCGATGCCGGGCACGATGTTGGCCGGGCAGTACGCCACCTGCTCGGTCTCTGCGAAGAAGTTGTCCGGCCAGCGGTCGAGCACCATGCGGCCGACAATCTGCAGCGGCACCAGTTCTTCCGGAATGACCTTGGTCGAATCCAGGTGATCGAACGGGAATGCATCGGCTTCCGCCTCGGTGAACAGCTGCACGCCCAGCTCCCACTCGGGGAAGTCGCCGCTCTGGATCGATTCGAACAGATCGCGACGATGGAAGTCCTGGTCGGCGCCGGCGATCTTCACCGCCTCGTCCCAGATCGTGGACTGAAGGCCGAGCTTGGGGCGCCAATGAAACTTGACGAAGGTGCTGTCGCCATTTTTATTGAGGAAACGGAAGCTGTGGATGCCGAAGCCTTCGATCATGCGCAGCGAGCGCGGGATCGTGCGGTCGCTCATCGCCCACATGATCATGTGCATCGATTCCGGGCTCAGCGAGATGAAATCCCAGAAGGTGTCGTGCGCACTGGCGGCCTGCGGGAAACCACGGTCCGGCTCCATCTTCACCGCGTGGATCAGGTCGGGGAACTTCATCGAATCCTGGATGAAGAACACCGGGATGTTGTTGCCCACCAGATCCCAGTTGCCTTCCTTGGTGTAGAACTTCACCGCGAACCCGCGCACGTCGCGCGGCGTGTCCACCGAGCCGGCGCCGCCGGCGACGGTGGAAAAACGCGTGAACAACGGGGTCTTTTCGCCGACCTCGGTAAAGATCTTGGCGGTGGTGTACTGGCTCAACGACTTGGTCAGCTCGAAATAGCCGTGCGCCGCGCTACCGCGCGCATGCACGATGCGCTCGGGAATGCGCTCGTGGTCGAAGTGGGTGATCTTCTCGCGCAGGATGAAGTCTTCCAGCAACGTCGGCCCGCGCGGCGTGGCGCGCAGCGAGTTCTGGTTGTCGCCAACCGGAATGCCCTGGTTGGTGGTCAGCTGCGGATGCGTGCCGCCCGCCTTCTGGTGCAATTCGTCGCCCGTACCGCGCAGCGTCTCGGGAGTTGCGCTGACAGCAGCGGTGGATGGAAGTTGCGCGGGCTTGCTGGGGGACTTGGCCATGGGGACTCCACTCTGGCGGGCTGGGATGCGGGCTGATCCGTTCAGCGTGGGAGTGGCGCTGTTAAATGCACGTGTCTGCATGCGAACGAATACTCACATGCAGCCGAAAGCTTGCGTTGGATCGCAGCGGGCTGATGCGCAGGTCACGCAATGATCCGACGCGCTGTCTGCGAACGCATGTAGCGGACCCAAGCGTTACATGTGGGCTACAGCAGATCCAATGGCTGTTTGCGTGTCGGCGGCGGGAATGCGCGGTCCAGGTCGGCAAGATCCTGCGCGTCCAGCTGCAGCGTGCACGCTGCTGCATTCTCGCGCACATGGGCAGGCGTTCCCGATTCGGGAATGGCAATGACCTGCCCGCTGCGGATCGCCCACGCCAGCGCCACGGCGGTTGCAGCCACGCCGCGTCGCTCGCCGATCGCGTGCAGCACCGGATGGTCCAGTAATGCGCGGCTGCCCAATGGCGAATACGCCATCACCGTTACCTCGTGCTGTGCACACCACGGCAGCAGATCGAACTCGATGCCGCGGCTACCGGCGTGATACAGCACCTGATTGACCAGGCAGTGTTGCCCGCCATCGATGCGCCACAAATCCTGCAGATCATCGACATCGAAGTTCGATACGCCCCAGTCGCGGATCTTGCCGGCATCGCGCAACGCCTCGAAGGCATCGACCACTTCGTGCAGATCGCTGCCGCCGCGCCAATGCAGCAGATACAGGTCCAGTGTACGCACGCCGAGCCGCTGCAGGCTGGCCTCGCAGGCACGCGCGATACCGCGCGCGCTGGCATTGCTCGGCAGGACCTTGGACACCAGATAAGGCCGCTGCACGCTGTCCATCGCCTGGCCGATCAGTTGCTCCGACCGGCCATTGCCGTACATCTCGGCGGTGTCGATCAGGCGCATGCCCAGTTGCTGGCCCGTCTGCAGCGCATCGATCTCCTGCTGCGGCGCGTGGCGGCCCTGGCCCAGGTTCCATGAGCCGAGCCCGAGTGCCGGCACGCTGCGTCCGTTGCGCAGGCGCACCGTGGGGCAGGGGGATGAAGTGGAAACGGGCATGGGTGGCTCCTGATGATGCGATCAATGCGAGGGTGACTGTGCCGGCGTTGCGGTCGCGTGCGGTGGCGTCAGCGTTGCCTGTGCATCCCAGAACGCGCAGCGATGCCGTTGCGCGAAGTCGGGCGTTGCGCCGATCCTGCCGGGCGACAGCGTCAACGGAGCGTCGCCATCGAAGCGTGGCCACGGCGGACGCCCAGCTCCATTTGGATCGCCGGTGCGCGCGAACGCGCCCCAGTAATCCTGCAGCGTATCGGCCAAGGCCTGTTGCGCCGGAGTGAACGCCGGCTCGCCGCTGAGCACCCACGGCCGCTGGAACAGGTACACCAGTTCGGAGGCGTGATACGCGCCCAGCGGATGCGAGAACGGCAGGCGCCACAGACCGTACGGCGCCTGGGGGTCGTCGAATTCGTATGCATACACCGGCGCGCGGGTACGCAAGGCCTGGCCCAGCCGACGCGTCGGGCAGGCGAATCCGCCATCGGTGACGATGTCGGCGAATGCATCCCAGCGCGATTGCCCGGCAACGTCGGCGTAGTGCGCCATGATCGCTGTCGGGTCGGCATGCATGCGCTGCAGGCGTGCCTCATAGCCGCTGCGCAGGTTGAGCTTGCCGACGTAGGACAGCAACTGCGCAAACAGCCGCCCCTCGTTGCGGTTGGTGCCGATCAGTACCGGCACCTGCACATGGTGCAGGTTGGCGATCGCCTCGGCGGGCGGCAACGGCAAGACGTCACCGCCAGACATCGGCGCCCAGGCATCGCTGCCGGTCAGGCCACGTCGCTGGGATTTCGCATCGGCCACGGTATCGGCAGGCAATGCGCGCAGGCACGCGCCCACATCGCCTGCGTGCTCGCAGCCAAGCGTCTGCGCCATGCGCGCACCGCCGCGCTCGGCCTCGGCGCGCGGCACGCTGGAATCGCTGGCCAGGCAGCTGCCGCTCTGCAGGATTGCGCGTTGGAACAGACCGGCCGCGCCCGGCGAGGCGAGCTGATAGCAGATGCTCCAGGCGCCGGCCGATTCACCGAACACGGTGACGTTGTGGGCATCGCCACCGAAGGCGGCGATATTGCGTTGCACCCAGCGCAACGCGGCCTGTTGGTCGAGCAATGCATAGGCCCCTTCGCCTTCGCCACGCAGCGCCGGATGCGCGAAGAAACCGAACACCCCCAGCCGGTAATTGGGCGCCACCACGATGACGTCCTGCCGCGCCGCCAAGGCACTCAGGTCGTAGTCGACATTGCTGCCCAGCTCCAGCGCGCCACCGTAGATCCACACCATCACCGGGCGCGGATGCGCCGGCGCCGGGCCGGGCGGCGCATAGATGTTGAGGGTGAGGCAATCCTCCGATATCTGCTTCTGCCCGAAGCGATACCGCGGCAGGCAGGCCGGCCCGGCCTGGGTGGCATCGCGGACGCCCTTCCAGGCTGGCACAGCTTGCGGGGCGCGAAAGCGCAACGCGCCCACCGGCGGCGCGGCGAACGGCACGCCCAAAAACACCCGCCCCTGCGCGCCGGCGACACCGCGGACTGCACCGGCATCGGTCTGCACCACCTCGGCCTGCGCATCGGCCGCATGCACCAGCGCCGGCACCTCGCCAGGGCGGCGTGGCGCGCACGCGGTCAACGCAAGGCCTGCAAGCAGCAGGCAGGCCAGGTTGCGTTTCAATGAATCTCTGTCGCGCTTGATCACGGTCTGTCGTGTCCTATCCCGGACACCCATCATCGCGAGTGCACGTGTAGGGAAGGAAAACGCGCAGGCCGCCCGACCAAGGGCGGCTGACACACGCTTTCTAACGCCGTGGATGGTGAGCGGCAAGAACCTGCAGCCAGGCCGCAGATCAGCCGCCCTTGCCGCTGACGCTTCTGCCGTTCAATCACCTTTCGCAGTGACCGCGACGGTGAGTCTTGGCGTCGCTTGATGGCCCCACCCAAGCCGTGCCCGGCTACGGCGCAGGCGCTTGCCAGCAACGCGCGATGTGGCCAGACACTGACTGCTGCCGCCAGAAACGAAAAACCCAGCCCGGCAATTCCCGGGCTGGGTTTGAATGCCACACGTCAGCGCGACAGGGCGGCGCTTACGCCTCCACATCGTCCTTGTAGGCATCCACCGGGATGCAGGCGCACATCACGTTCTTGTCGCCGTAGACGTTGTCCACGCGCGCGACCGGCGGCCAGTACTTCTGCTGCTTGAGGCTGGGCAGCGGGAAGGCGGCCAGTTCGCGCGGGTAGGCGTGGGTCCACTCGCTGGCCGATACCTGCGTGGCGGTGTGCGGGGCATGCTTGAGCGGGTTGTCGTCGCGGTCCAGGCGGCCGTCTTCGATGGCGCGGATTTCCTCGCGGATCTGGATCATCGCGTCGATGAAGCGGTCCAGCTCATGCTGCGATTCGCTTTCGGTCGGTTCCACCATCAAGGTGCCGGCGACCGGGAAGCTCAAGGTCGGTGCGTGGAAGCCGAAGTCGATCAGGCGCTTGGCGATGTCCTCGGCGCCGATGCCGCTGGTCTTTTCCAGCGGGCGGATGTCCAGGATGCACTCGTGCGCCACCAGGCCGTTGCGGCCGGTGTACAGCGTCTTGTAGTGCGGCGCCAGGCGCTTGGCGATGTAGTTGGCGTTGAGCAGGGCCACCTGGGTTGCCTTGCGCAGGCCGGCGCTGCCCATCATGGTCACGTACATCCAGCTGATCGGCAGGATCGAGGCCGAGCCGTAGCTGGCGGCGCTGACCATGCCGACGTCGCCTTCGCCGCCCAGCGTGCGCGGTAAAAACGGCGCCAGGTGCGACTTCACTGCGCACGGACCCACTCCCGGACCGCCGCCGCCATGCGGAATGCAGAAGGTCTTGTGCAGGTTCAGATGCGACACGTCCGAGCCCCACTTGCCGGGCTTGGCCACGCCGACCAGGGCATTCATGTTGGCGCCGTCGGTATAGACCTGGCCGCCATGCGCATGCACCGCTTCGCAGATCGCCACCACGTCCTCTTCGAACACGCCGTGGGTGGACGGGTAGGTGATCATCAACGCGGCCAGGCGCCCGGAGTACTTCTCTGCCTTGGCGCGGATGTCGTCGACATCGACATTGCCGTTGGCATCGCACTTGGTCACGACCACGGTCATGCCGCACATCTGCGCCGAGGCCGGGTTGGTGCCGTGCGCCGATTCGGGAATCAGGCAGATATCGCGGTGCGCCTCACCGCGCGAGCGGTGATAGGCACGGATCGCCAGCAGGCCGGCGTACTCGCCCTGTGCACCGGAGTTGGGCTGCAGGCTCACCGCGTCGTAGCCGGTGCATTCGACCAGCATCGCTTCCAGCTCATCGATCAGCTGCGCGTAGCCGGCCGATTGCTCGGCCGGTGCCAGCGGATGGATCGCGCCGAACTCGGGCCAGGTCACCGGGATCATCTCGGCGGTGGCATTGAGCTTCATCGTGCAGCTGCCCAGCGGGATCATGGTGCGATCCATCGCCAGGTCCTTGTCGGCCAGCGAGCGCATGTAGCGCAGCAGTTCGTGCTCGCTGTGGTGGGTGTTGAACACCGGGTGGGTCAGGAAGGGCGTGCTGCGCAGCAGGCCCTGCGGCAACGCGTCGGCGGTGGCGGCATCGAGCGCATCCACATCTGCCTGCGCGCCGAACAACGCGGCCAGTGCGACCACGTCGGCGCGCGTGCTGGTTTCATCCAGGCTGATGCCGACCGCTTCGCTGTCGATCGCGCGCAGGTTGATGCCGGCCGCACGGGCCTTGGCGTGGATGGCATCGGCATCGATCGCCTTGACGTGCAGGGTGTCGAAGAAATGCTCGCCCACCGTGACGCCGGCACCGCGCAAGGCGGCGGCCAGGATCGCGGCCAGGCGATGGGTACGCCGCGCGATGCGGGTCAGGCCCGCGGGGCCGTGGTAGACCGCGTACATCGAGGCCATCACCGCCAGCAGCACCTGCGCGGTGCAGATGTTGGAGGTGGCCTTCTCGCGGCGGATATGTTGTTCGCGCGTCTGCAAGGTGAGGCGGTAGGCCGGGTTGCCGGCGGCATCGATCGACACGCCGATCAGCCGGCCCGGCATCGAGCGCTTGTAGGCATCGCGGCAGGCCATGAAGGCCGCATGCGGGCCGCCGAAACCGAACGGCACGCCGAAGCGCTGCGAATTGCCGACCACGATATCCGCGCCCCATTCGCCGGGCGCGGCGATCAGCGTCAGCGCCAGCAGATCGGTCGCCACCGCGACCAGCCCGCCTTGCGCGTGCACTGCCTCGGCCAGCGCGGCGTGATCGCCGATATGCCCGAAGCTGTCCGGGTACTGCAGCAGCACGCCGAAGCACTCGGCCTGCAGCGCTTCCTCCGGCGTGCCGACGCGCAGCACGATGCCCAGCGGCTCGGCGCGGGTGCGCAGCAGTTCCTGGGTCTGCGGATGCACCGCGTCGTGCACGAAGAAGGTCTCCGACTTCGACTTGGCCGAGCGCTTGGCCAGCGTCATCGCTTCGGCCGCGGCGGTGGCCTCGTCCAGCAGCGAGGCGTTGGCGATCTGCATGCCGGTGAGATCGGCGCACAGGGTCTGGAAGTTGATCAGCGCTTCCATGCGGCCTTGCGAAATCTCCGCCTGGTACGGCGTATAGGCGGTGTACCAGGCCGGGTTTTCCAGGATGTTGCGCAGGATCACCTTCGGGGTATGGGTGCCGTAGTAGCCCTGGCCGATGAAGCTGCGCTGCACCTGGTTCTTGCCGGCAATGGCGCGGATCTTGGCCAGCGCTTCTTCTTCGGTGATCGCCTCGGGCAGCGCCAGCGCCGCCGGCGACTTGATGTTGCCCGGCACGATCGCATCGGTCATCGCATCTAGCGAGGCGTGGCCGACCACGTCCAGCATCTGTGCGATTTCTGCGTCGTTGGGGCCGATATGGCGTTCGACGAACGCGCTGTGGTGTTCGAGGTCGCGCAAGGAAGACGTGGTCTGGGACATGGCGGGCATCCGGGGCAGGGGGCAGACGAATGGTCGACAACCACCGGACCGGCGTGACGCGCGCAGCGCATCACCTCCTGTCGCAGCGACAGTCTTCCTCGCGCCCCTCTGTCCTTTTGCCTGAGAGTTTAAGAGCGCGGCATGGCGCTGGGCCTGCCTGCGTTCCGTGCCCCTTCGGCGCCGGCATCGGCCGGTCTCTCCAGAGTTGTACTGCGGATGGTATCGGGCCTGAGCGATTACGGGCTGTTGCGCCTTCGGCAGCGGCAGTGCCGCTTCTCCCACCGTGTTGCCGGCCGATTATAGCCTGCGTGCGCAGCGGCGGGCGCGTCCGCCAGGGCGGGCGCACGCCCCATGCACTCGGGCCTGCTTAACCTTGCAACGGCGAGCGCCTATCATCGACGCCCTTGTGCCCATCCCGACGCGCCCCCCCAGGCCAGCGTCGGCGTGCGTCCCCCGGTGCACCACGTTTCGGATCCCTGCATGCCCCCCACCACGCCTTCCACCCGTCGCATGGCGCTGCTGCTCGCCGGGCTGGCGATGTTTGGTCCGTTTTCCATCGACACCATCTTTCCGGCGTTTTCGCGGCTCAGCCGCAGCCTGGCGGTGGACGAGGTGGCGATCCAGCAGACCATCAGCGTCTATCTGCTCGCCTACGGGCTGATGAGCATCGCGCACGGCCCGCTGTCCGATGCCTGGGGCCGCAAGCGGGTGATCCTGGGCGGGTTGGTGCTGTTCATCGCCGGCTCGGTGGGCTGCGCGCTGTCGCAAGACCTGCCCACCCTGCTGGCGTTCCGCGCGTTGCAGGGCCTGTCGGCCGGGGTCGGCATGATCGTCGGGCGGGCGGTGATCCGCGACCTGTTCCAGGGCCCGGATGCGCAACGGCTGATGAGCCAGGTGTCGATGATCTTCGGCATCGCCCCGGCGATCGCGCCGATCATCGGCGGCTGGATCCTGCTCAGCGGCGCCGGCTGGCCGCTGATCTTCTGGTTTCTGGTGGCGTTCGGGCTGGTGCTGCTGGTGGCCACGCTGACCTGGCTGCCGGAGACTCACCTGGTGGAGGCGCGCACGCCGCTGCAGCTCAAGCGCCTGCTGCACGACTACGTGCGGATCGGCTTCAACCCGCGTTTCCAGCGCCTGGCCGCGGCCGGTGCGTTCAACTTCGCCGGCATCTTCCTGTACATCGCCTCGGCGCCGGTGCTGATCATGCGCCACCTGCACCTGGGCGAAGGCGATTTCGCCTGGCTGTTCATTCCCACCATCGGCGGCATGACGCTGGGCTCGTTCCTGTCCGGGCGCATGGCCGGCAGCATGGACCCGGTGCGGCAGATCCGCATCGGCTTCATCTGCTGCGGCGTGGCGGCGCTGGCGAACCTGGGCTACACCATGACGGCAGCGCAGATCGCGCTGCCATGGGCGGTGCTGCCGATCTTCCTGGCCGGTGTGGGCATGGCGCTGATCTTTCCGATCCTGGCGCTGGCGGTGCTGGACATGTACCCGCACCAGCGCGGCCTGGCGTCCTCGCTGCAGGCCTTCACCCAGTTGATGACCAATACGCTGGTAGCCGGGGTGCTGTCGCCGCTGCTGAGTGAACACCCGCGCCACCTGGCGATCGGCATGACCGGTTTTTTCCTGCTGGGCTGGCTATTCTGGCGCTGGGAGCGCCGCAGCGGCCGCCGTCTACGCCGCCGCCAGGCCGAAGAGGCCGTGCCTCTGGAGCCGGCCGACCATCTCTGACCTCACAGGAGCCTGCATGTCCACCGATTCCAAGCTGCGCCGCGACGCCCGCAAGCGCGCCGCCGAGCGCCTGCGCAACCAGGCCGCCGCCAATCCCGTGCCGGTTTCGCCGATCGAGCCGCATGCCGAACTGCGCGACCAGCAGCGCACGCTACTGGCCGGCATCGTCCGCCGCGACGGCGAATGGGTGCTGGGCATGGACGGCCGCATCGTCGGCGAGAGCACCAGTGCCGCCCAGGTGCTGGCCCTGATCATGCGCGCGGCCGAGTTGCACGAACGCCAGGGCACGCCGGTACGGCTGACCTACTCGGACGCGCTCAAGGATGCGGCGCATGCCGAGGCCGCTGCCGACGGCAGGGATTTCGAGGCGTTCCGGATCGAGTTCGCGCAGAAGCTGGTGCCCGCGCGTCCCAACTGAGGCCATACACGCAGCGGTGTCGGCGAAGCCGATTCCGACCACTGCCCATTCCGCGTAGATGGGCAGTGGTCGGGCTGAACTGCGCCAGCGCCTGGCTGCGGATCAGCCAGTGCGCCGGATCAGCGCGCCGGTGCCTGTCGCTGCAGGTCCTGTTGCTGCGTCTGTTCCTGCGCGGCGGCGTTGCGATCCTGCCCGGCGCCCAGCGCCTGCGCGCGCTGCAGACTGTGGTCCACCGGCGTCTGCTGCGCGGCCTGCGCATCGAAGGGTCCGCGCAAGTGGGCCGGCGAATCCAGCGCCCCCTGGACCACGAAGCCCTGTGCCGGGTCGCGCCCCAGCACCACGTGATCCACGCGCTGCAGCCCATGCTCGCGCGCGGCCACCAGCGCTCCGGCTGCCAGGCGCTCGCTGTCCGCATCGGGCACGCGGCCACGCGCGGTCTCCAGCTGCTCCACCGCTGCGGTGCATTGGTTCAGCAGCGCATGGTCCGGATTGGCCGGATGGCGCGCATCCGAGGCGGCGGCCGCCGTCGCTGCCTGGCGCGGAACGACCTCGGCATCGATGCGCTGCAACTGGCCGTCGTATGTCCCATCGGCACCGTCGGCGATGCGCTGCAGCCGCTCGACGAATGGATACGGCGTGCTGCCCACATTGCGGGCCATCGCGATCGCGAAGCGTTCGGGTGACTGCGGCGCGGCGCCGCGGTCGCCGACCAGCGAGCTCAGCGAGCTGCCGCCGATCCTGCTGGCCTCGACGCTGGCCTGGGTCTGCTCCATCAGCGCCTGCATCTGCGCCTCGCTGAAGGCCAGCGTGGTCTTCTGCCCTGGCGCGATCGCACCGGTGCCCGCCATCTCGCCGCTCAGCGCACTGTTGAGATTCTGCGCGATCGCCTTTTCCTCGCTGGCCTCGTTGCGCCCGCCCAGGCGTTGCAGCAGCCCCGGCGTGGCAACGTCGCCATCGATCTCGAAGCGGTAGCTGCGGTCCTGCACGCGTTCGGTGTCGTTGCCGTCGTACTGGCGCACGATCGTCAGCGGCACGTTGTCTCCGTATTGCAGCTGTTGCACCACCGTGTAGCCGTCCTGGCCCGGTGTGCTGATGCGCACCTGGCTGCCCTGGTTGCGGTTGCCGGCCACATCGGCGCTGAGCGGGCCCAATTCCAGCTGCAGCCGCTGCTGCGAGCTGAAGTTGATGCGCTCCAGCGTCTGTTGTTCGTCGACGCCGGGCACGCCTGATTCCAGCGTGCCCTCGCGCACGAACTGGCCCATGGCCGCGAGCGCACGCGGATCGGCCAGGTCGAACTGCGCACTCTCCACCCGCGACTGGCCCAGGGAGTCGGCGCGCCCGAGCAGAGCCTGCGCCGGTCCCACCTTGAAGCCAGCTGCGTTCACCGCCTCGATGGCTGCGTTGGGTCCAGTCACCACCCGCACGTGGCGCTCGTCCACACGCTCGATCAGGTAGCTGCGGCCGCTGGCTTCGGTGATCTCGCTCTGCATGCTGAGGTGTTGCAGGCTCGCCGAGGAATCGCGCTGGGTGTAGGTCTGCGTGTCCATCACCGCACGCGCGCCGACCGGAAGGCTCTCCGGCTGTAGCGGATTGACGCGCGCGGCAGCCTCTGCAGGCTGGTCGGCACCGGGCAGCGTCAGTGCGTAGCGCATGCGCTGCCCGCCACTGACACCAGCTTCGATGTTCAATTTGCCGTCGCCGAGCTTGGTCTGCAGGCTTTGCTGCTGGCCGGTACGCGCGTCGGCCTCCAGATTGAAGGTGGTGGCCTTCGCGTCGGCATCGCTGAGCTTGCCCAGGCCCAGCGAGGTGCTGGTCTGCAGGCTGTTCTCGCCCAGTGGCCGGGCCTGGCTGCCGTTGCTCTGCTCACTGGTATGGGAATACTTGACCGACTGATCTTCGGGGTTGAGCTCCACGGTGCTGCTGCCCAGTTCCACCGAATAGTCGCTGTTCTTGCTGCTGTAGGTCGGGTCGAACGCGCGGTCGTTCGCGTCGTCGATGAGCTGCTTGTTGGTGTCCGCGTCGCGCGGGTCCGGGCCGGTGGAGGCGTTGTTCATTGGATGCATCCTGCATGCTGCGCCGGTGCAGCGGGCGCGCAGTATATCGCCGGCGTTTTTGGCATTTATCAAATCAATGTTATGCGGCGGCCAGGGCGGCGGCCGCCGCATGCCGCAGGGAAAGCGGCGCGTCAGTGCATCGCGGCAGGCGGCGGCGCGTTGCCGGCGGCAGCGGGCGCGGTCGCCTGCCAGCCGCACAATTTCCCCTGGTTCTGCTGCTTCAGCCACTCGTTCATCGGTGCGAAATATTCCAGCATCGGGCCGGCATCCAGGCGCTCGTTGCCGGTAAGTTCCTTCAGCGTGGTCTGCCAGGGTTGGCTGGCGCCACGTTGCAGCATCGACCAGAACTTCTGCCCGGCGTCCTTGTTGCCGTAGAAGCTGCACTCGTACAACGGGCCTTGATGGCCTGCGGCTTCGCACAGGCCCTTGTAGAACTGGAACTGCAGGATATGCGCCAGAAAATACCGGGTGTACGGCGTATTGCCCGGCACGTGGTACTTGGCGCCTGCATCGAAGAACTCCTCGCCGCGCGGGGTCACCGGCGCCACGCCCTGGTATTTGGCTTTCAGCTCCCACCAG
Organism: Xanthomonas euroxanthea; assembly: GCF_903989455.1. NCBI lineage: Bacteria > Pseudomonadati > Pseudomonadota > Gammaproteobacteria > Lysobacterales > Lysobacteraceae > Xanthomonas > Xanthomonas euroxanthea. The sequence continues at coordinate 1,429,635 of NZ_LR861803.1, forward strand.
GCCTGGTTGTAGTGCTCGGGGGTGATCGAGCCATCGAATACTCCCCAGCGCCAGCGGTCGATCATCAAACCGAATGGCAGGAAGGCAACCTTGCTCAGCGCCATGCGCATCTGCGAATTGATCAGCGCCTCGCGGCCGGCCTGTTGTTCGCCCACCATGCCGATCGACTGCAGATACTTGGGCGTCATCGCCAGCACGATGGTGTCGCCGATCGCTTCGTGGAAGCCATCGTTGGCGCCGTTCTGGAACAGCGGCGGCAGCGGGTTATAGGCCAGGTCGTAATAGATGTGGCCGAGCTCGTGGTAGATGGTGGTGAAATCCTCTTCGGTTGGCTTGATGCACATCTTGGTGCGCACGTCCGCGCCGATGTTCTGGTTTGGCTCGCCGCCCATGTTCATGTCCCACGCGCTGGCATGGCAGACCACGTCGCGGTCCAGGGGCTTGATGAACTGCGACCGCTGCCAATAGGTGTCGGGAAGCTTGGGCATGCCGAGCGAGGTGTAGAAGTCCTGCGCACGCTCGGTCATCTGTCTTGCGGTGCGCAGTTGCGCTTCACGTTCGGCCTGGAAGCGGGCGCCGCTGCCGCCTTCGGTGCCCGTGGTGCGTGCCAGCACCGCACTCAGGTTGCCCTGGTATTGTTTTTCCAGCGCGGCGGTGATGTCCAGATCGCCGGCACCTGGATACGGCTGCAGCAGGTCCCACAGATTGCTCCAGTCCTGCTGCCACATATTGCCCATCAGATGTGCGGGCAACATGCCGCCGGCAAGCTCGCCCTTGTCCTTGCCGTATTGCGTATCGAGCTTGCCGCGCGCATAGCACTGCAGTTGTGCGTACAGCGGTTTGACCTGCTCCCAGAGACGGTCGGTTTCGCTGGCCAGTTGCGCCGGCGGCATGTCGTAGCCGCTGCGCCATAGCACGCCGACATCGGCAAAGCCCAGTCCGCGCGCGCCCTCGTTGGCGAGCTCGACAAATCGCTGGTAGTCCTTGCGCATGGGGATTGCGGTGCCATGCCAGCCCTGCCAGGCATCCAGTTGCTCTGCGTAATCGCGGCTGCTGGCCAGCACCTGCTCCAGCTCGCCGAGCTGGCGGCAGCGGCGTTGCTCGCCATCGCCCACGCAATAACTGCCCGCGCCGTAGTCGCCTTCCATCTTGGCGGCGATCCGGGTGAGCTCCGCCAGCTTGGCTGGGTCGCGTGGCGCGGGCAGGGCGCTCATCAGTTTCAGCAGTTGCAATGCACGCGCGCTGTCGGCCGACATCGGGGTACCTGCGTACTGCTTGGATTGTTCGATCCAGCGGTCCAGCTGCGCCAGCGAGCGCTCGTTGGCCTTGGCGGCCAGCAACTGGGAATCGCCATTGATGTAGGTCGAAGACAACCACTGCCCGGCAGTGACTTCCGGGTACGCGGCCTTGTACTCGGCGCTGATGCGAGCAACAAACTGGTCGGCGCTTTCCTGCGGGGCGGTTTTGGCCGCTGCGGGCCTGGCGGGTTCTGCCGTATCCCGACGGCAGGCCGACAACGACAGCGTGCCGGCGGCCACGGCCAGTGCCAGCCACAACAAACGAGGATTCACGGGTGGTCCTTGCGGTGAAGTCCGACGCAGGCTAGAACGCAGCGCGATCTACCGCAAGCATTGTCACTGCGCACGCGACGCGGACGTCTGCAGGTGCATATCTGCTGATCAGGGGAGACGAAGGTCCCGCGACGATGGGTGGCAAGGACCCGTCGAGATGGTCGGTGTGCATGGTTTTCAACAACGCAACTGTCTGGTGCGGTGAGGGCGCCGCGCCCTCGACACTGCGGGTTTGCTGCAGGGCCCTTGCCCACCCACCATCGCAGGACACGCCGCAAGTACGTCCGTGTAGGCTCTGGCGCGGCATCCATGCCGCTCAAGGTCCCGCGACGGTGAGCGGGCAAGGACCCGTCGAGGTGGTCGGTGTGCATGGTTTTCAGTAAAACAATCAGCACACTGTCTGGTGCGGTGTCCTCGCCGATTGCGGGACCGTGTGGCGGCATGGATGCCGCCACCGAGCCCCCAGGGATAGGTTCACGGCGTGTCCCGCGAGCGGTGAGGACGCCGCGCCCTCTACTGACTAAGCTTTTGACTCAAGCATTTGATCGCACTTAAACGATGCCAGTGTTCTAAGTCCCGATTGCTTTGGATGTCGTGCTTTAAGGGCTTGGATAGCATGGATAGATTAGTTGCATGGCGGCTGATCTGCGACTTGGCTGCAGGGCCCTTGCCCGCCCACCATCGCAGGACACGCCGCAAGTACGTCCTTGTAGGCTCTTACGCGGCATCCATGCCGCGTAAGGTCCCGCGACGGTGGGCGGGCAAGGACCAGTCGAGATGGTCGGTGCGCATAGAAGAGCAGTGCTGGATGCGCCCTGTTCGATCATGACGTATTGGCTCCATGTCTGAGGGGCGCTGCGCACTCGATAACCAAGTTCGGAGTATCCAACCGCGTTTATCCCGTGCATTGCGCAAATAGATCGCGTTCGCGTGCATAGGCGCTGGTCTTGACCTGCATCAGCCCGAGCACCGATGGGAACAGCGCGTCCTGGTCGGTGTACTGGCCGGCACGGTGGCGCAGGCAGGTTTCGTCCAGGCCGCGGTCGCGTGCGAACTCCGGCGAGAACCACATCACCATCGGGACATGGGTCTGTTCCTTGGGCGCGATCGCGTACGGCACACCATGCAGGTAGAGGCCTTTTTCGCCCAGCGATTCGCCGTGATCGGAGAGGTAGATCATCGCGGTGTCGTAATCCTGCAACCCGCGCAGTGCGTGGATGGCCTGGTTGAGGAAGTGATCGGTGTAGGCGATGGAATTATCGTAGGCGTTGACGATGTCCTGGCGGCTGCAACTGCCCAGGTCGGCGGTCTTGCATACCGGCTTGAAGCGCTCGAACCGTGCCGGGTAGCGCTCGAAATAACTCGGTCCATGGCTGCCGAGTTGATGCAGCACCACCACGCGGTCGCCGGGCTTTGCCCGCACTTGTGCAGCCAGATCGCTCAGCAGGATCTCGTCCATGCAACGGCCGTCGGCGCACAGCCCTGGCGTGGTGGCATCGTCCAGCTTCTGGATCTCCAGTCCGTCGCAGACGCCCTTGCAGCCGGATTGGTTATCGCGCCACAGCGTGGAAATGCCGGCATGTTCGAGCACATGCAGCAGCGACTGGTGGCTGCGGATCATGTCCTCGTTGTAATCGCGGCGGCCGAATGGCGAAAACATGCACGGCACCGAGACCTCGGTGCTGGTGCCGCACGAATGCATGTCGGGGAAATTGATCACCCCGGCCTGCGCCAGCTCGGGTGTGGTCTGGCGCGCATAGCCGTTGAGGCCCCAGTTCTGCGCACGCGCGGTTTCGCCCAGTACCACCAGCAGCAGGCGCGGACGACTTCCCGGTGCGCGTGGCGTGGCCATGGCATCGTGCTCGACCGGTTGCCTGGGCGCGTGCTTGATCGGCGAATCGGACTTGAGGTTCTGCCGCAGCGCAACGATGTAATTGATCGGCGTGGCCAGGTAACGCACCTCGCGGTGGTTGCGCATCAACGCGGAGACGTCTTGCGAGGACAGCATCGCGCCGGCCGCGCCGAGCACTGCCACCACCAGCAAAAAGCCGGCGCGGGTTGCCAGCGATCTGCCGATGCTGCGCGCGTGCAGGCGAATGCGCCACAACAGCGTGGTCGGAATCAGGAAGTAGCACAGCAGCGGCAGGATCAAGCCGGGTGTGAGCAGCTCGCGCGATTCCTTGTGGTCGGTATGCAGCACGTTGCGCAGCATGTCCGCATCCAGATAGACGTTGTAGCTGTCCATGTAGTGCGCGGCCAGCGCTGTGGTGAACAGCAGCAGCGTCAGCAGTGGCTTGGCGTTCCAGCGCCAGACCAGCAGGCCCAGCAACAACGCATGCACGGCCACCAGCAGCGCCATCAGCGAGATGGCAAACCCGAGGCTGCCCGGATGCGTGGCCATGGCCGTGTGCCAGAACAGCTGATTGCACACCAGTGCAAAGAACACGCTCGATAACAGCACCAGCGTCTCGGTCGAGACCGTGGGGCGCGTTGTCCAGGTCAGTGCGCGCAGGCGTTTGCGCCCACGCGATTGCGGTAGATAGGTGCTCATGCTGCATCCCCCGATTGCAACACCACTTCATTGGCGCGATGCGGTCGAGCCAGCATCCCCCAGTACAGTGCAAGTGCGGTTCCCCAACACACCGCCAGCGACCACAGGTCGTGCGACAGGAAATGCGCGCCGCGCAGTTGCTGCGCAATCCCGAACAACAGCCCTGCCGCGATGCCCAGCCACAATGCAGGAACACGCCATGCAGGACGCAGTGCCAGCGCACAGAAATACAACGCCACCCACGCATAACCGGCACTGGCGTGACCTGCCGGAAAACAACCGGACGCGGCAATGCCATGGCGCGATTCGAACAGCCCGATCATCGGCTGGGTGCCGCCATAACGGCTCAAATCCCAGGGGCAATCCATCGCCGTCCACGACTTGAGCAAGGACACCAGCGAGGTCGACAGTGCGATCGATGCAGCCAGATAGGTCAGCGGCCAGCGCAGCACACGCAGGCGTGGCCGGCACCAGGCAACCAGCGCCAGCACCAGCACGCTGACAGCGGCTGCGGTGCTCAGCCATTTGCCGACGCGGTGAATCACGCCACTGGTGAACCAGTGGTCCTTGAGCAGCCAATGCCCGCCTTCCAGCCGGTACAGCGCATCGGCAATCCACTGGTCGCCACCGGCACCCATCAACAACGCGCTGAGCACCAGCACGCCGGCCAGCGGTAGCCACAGATGCCGAACCAGGAAGCGGGTTTGCGCAGCAGTGGCTGTGCGCGTCAGGGCAGGTGCGTATACGGGAAACGTGGTCATCGAAGCATCGGCCGGTGGTCTATGCCCGGCATCTTCGAAAGCGGCTTGTCGGAAAGCGGTCGGACCGGGGTTGCTCGGCCGTTAACACGCTATCCGGCGTTCAGTCTGTCTCGCTGTCGCCGGCACCAGGATCGGTAGCGGTATCGGTATCGGTATCAGCGGCAACACAGCCGGCATGCCATGCCGTGCCCGGCACCAACTGCCATTGATTGCGATTGGATTCGCCAACATCGAAACGTTGCGCCGGATCGATGCAGGCCGGTACTGCCTGCTTGAGGACGAACAACCAACGACGCTCGGGGGCGTGTGCAAGCCAGGGGCATGCCTTGGCCCATTGCTGCTGCCAGCTTGCCTTGAAGCCGAAGTCGGTCACCGGCCGGTCCGCCTGCAGCATGTTCTGTTCGCGCCAGGCCAGCATGCCCAGCTCGGCATCCGGGCCGATGTGCTGCCCCACGCGCTGCATCACCCGCGCAGCAGAGCTGTAGGGATCCAGTGCAGGCATCAAGCCCAGGCCGTAGACGATCCATAGCGCGGCGGTCACCACCACCACCGCGGTGCCGGTGCGCTTGCCGCGCGACCAGGCAAGTGCCGCCAGGCCGACCACGCCCAGGCCGATCAACCACATGCCGACCGACTGCAGCGAGGCCAACGCCATGCCACGCTTCAATGCAGTGTTTTCCGCCCAGTGCAGATGCAGTGCGATGCCGCTGCCCAATGCAAGAGCGGCCAGCGCAAGCAGCAGCAGGTAGCCGGTCAGCAACATGCGGACGCCACGCTTGCGCAGCAGCCCGGCCAGCAGCGGTGCGGCGGCGATGCACAGGGCCGGCAGCATCGGAAAGATGTAGACCTCGCGCTTGCCCGGGCTGGCACTGAAAAACACCAGCACCAGCAGGCTCCAGGCAAGCAGCAACAGATAGCGCGGGTCGCCGCGCCGCAGCCGTCGCCACCACGCCGGCAGCAACCATGGCAACACCAGGCAGCCCGGCAACCACAGCGTGGCGATCACCTGCAGGTAGTACCAGGCCGGTTTGAGGTGATGCCAGGCGTGCGCGTAGCGGGTGCCGGTCTGCTTGAACAACAACTCGTGCGCGTAGGCGTGCAGCGCCGGGTCGTTGCTCTGCCATAACGCGATGCCGAGCGGACCAAGCCATACCGCAGTGCCGGCCAGAAACGCCGGCAGCACCAGCAACCAGCTGCGCCCGGCCTGTGCGCGTGCCGGCAGCACGCTCCAGCGCCTGCGCGGCAGCGCCATCCACGGCAGCAACAGCAGCAATGGCAGAAAGCCCACGCCCTTGGTGACCGTGCCCACGCCGGCTGCGAACACCCCCAGCGTCCATGCGCGCCAGTCCGGCCCGCGTAGCAGATGCCGCAGCATCCCCCACAACGACAGCGTGGTCAGCGCGACCAGCACCATGTCGATCTGCGCACGCTTGGCCATCAGGCCGAACTGCAGCACCGCAAACAACGCCAGCACCGCATGACGCGCCACGCGCCGGTTCCATAGGCGCCGCGCGATGTCCCAGGTCAGCCACAAGGTGGCGAGCGCAGCCAGCAGCGAAGGCAGCAGGAAGGCGACGGTCCAGTGCGGCACCAACTTGTAGCTGGCCGCCTGCAACCACATGAACACCGGCGGCTTTTCGGCATACAGGTCGCGGCCGCGATGCGGCAGCAACCACTGGCCGGTCTCGATCATGCTGCGTGCGGCCAGCACAAAGCGCGGCTCATCCGGTGGGTTGGGCTGGCGCAGGCCCAGGCCGGCCAGCAGGCTGACGATGATCAGCACCACGGCGGCAAGCAGTGCGCGCTGGCGGGAAGTGGCGGCGGAGATGGCAGGCGACACGCGCACGCCCCGAGCGGTGGGGCGCCACACTATCCGGCTGGCAGGTCGGAATTTTGTCGGAACCCTCCAGAGCGGCCGTGTTCGGCCAGGCTCGGTTAGGATGCGCACATCGTCCCTGCCGGGCCGCCCTGGAAACGCGCTCATGCGGCTGCTGGTCATCGAAGACAACCGCAACATGGTTGCCAACCTGTTCGACTATTTCGAAGCGCGCGGGCACACCCTGGACGCCGCGCCCGATGGCGTCACCGGCCTGCACCTGGCCACCACCCAGCACTACGACGTGCTGGTGCTGGACTGGATGATGCCGCGCATGGACGGCCCGGAAGTACTGCGCCGCCTGCGCGAGCAGCACCAGTCCGAATTGCCGGTGATCATGCTCACCGCCCGCGACGAGTTGCCCGACAAGATCGCCGGGTTTCGCGCCGGTGCCGACGACTACCTGACCAAGCCGTTCGCGCTGCCGGAACTGGAGGTTCGCATCGAGGCCCTGCTGGCGCGTGCGCATGGGCGCCGACGCGGCAAGTTGCTGCAGGTGGCCGATCTGCGTCTGGACCTGTCCACCCTGGAAGCCACCCGCGCCGGCCAGGTGCTGCACCTGTATCCAGCCTGCCGCAAGTTGCTGGAAGTGCTGATGCAGGCCAGCCCCGCCGCCGTCACCCGGCAGCGTCTTGAGCAATCGCTCTGGGGCGACGATCCGCCCGATGGCGACATGCTGCGCTCGCATATCTACGAGTTGCGCCGCAGCGTGGATGGCCCGTTCGCGCAGAAACTGATCCATACGCTGCCGCGGCTGGGCTATCGCCTGGCGCCGTTGGAAGGCGTCGGCGATCTGGCCACGGGCGAGTGCAGCGATGCTTAGGCAGCGCCCGTTGGGCCGCCGCGTGCTGGTGTGGTTGTTCGGCTACACGCTGCTGATGGTGCTGGCGGTGTTCGGCACCGCGCAGTATCTGCACGAGCGCGCGGAACACGGCGTGTGGCGCTCGTTGTTGAATTCGGAGCTGGACAGCATCCTGGACCGCAGTGCGCAGAATCCGGATTACCGCTGGCAGGACTCGGACACCTTGCGGCTGTATCGTGTCGACGGCAGCGCGACGGTGCCGCCGGTCCTGCGTACGCTGCATCCCGGCCTGCACGACGAGCTGGAGATCGCCGGCCGCCAGAGCGCGGTGATGGTGCGCGACACCCCGCATGCCGGGCGCCTGGCGCTGGTGCTGGATATCACCGACTTCGAAGCGCTGGAGCAGTTCATCACCCGCTGGATGCTGGCCGCCGGCGTCGCGCTGATCGGCATCACCCTGCTGATGGGCACGTATGCGATGGCGCGGTTGGTGCGCCCGCTGGTGGAGCTGGCGCGCGACATCGGCGCGCTGCGTCCGGAGCGGCGTGCACAACGCATTGCTGTTGGCCCGCAGGGCAGCGCCGAGCTGTACGTGATTGCCGATGCGCTCAACGATTATCTCGATCGCAACGGCCAGTTCGTCGAACGCGAACGCGCCTTCATCGACAGTGCCAGCCACGAGTTGCGCACTCCGCTGGCGGTGATCGGCAACGCTGCCGAACTGGCACTGGAACAACCCGGCACACCGCCGGCGGTGCGCCACCAGCTGGAGCGCATCGCGCAGACCAGCGCCGCGGTAGAGCAGTTGATCACCTTATTGCTGGTGCTGGCCAAGGACCCCGGCCGGCTGACGCGCAGCAGCGATACGCTGCGCCTGGATCTGTTGCTGCCGGAGATCGTCGCCGACCACGCGCATCTGCTCGCCGACAAGGATCTGCAGGTGCTCACCGACCCGCTTCCGCCATGCAGCCTCACCGCACCGGTGGCGATCGTGCACACCGCCATCGGCAATCTGTTGCGCAACGCGATCGAGAACAGCGACCGTGGCATCATCCGCGTTTCGCTATCGGCACCAGGGGTAGTGCGCATTGCCGACCCGGGCCACGGCATGACGCCGGAGGAGATCAGCGCGATCTACGCGCGCCTGGCGCGCGACAACGCACGCCAGGGCAACGGCATCGGGCTTGAGCTGATCGGACGGCTCTGCGAGCATCTGGGCTGGCATCTGCACCTGGATTCCAGCGCGGGGCAGGGCACGGTGGTGACGCTGGATCTCAGCGGCGCGCAGCGCGGCTAAGCGCCGGCACGCTCGAGGCAGCTGCGCAGTGCGGCCATCGCCGCCGCCGCGGTGGCCGGAGCAGCGGCAGCCTTGCGGACATCGTTGAAGACCTCGATGCCGATCGGCCCTGTGTAGCCCATGCCGGCCAGGCGCCGCAATAGCGCCGACAGCGGAAAGCAGCCTTCGCCCGGCAGCAGGCGCGCATGCCGCGCCACCGCGGCCAGCGCACCTGGCGCCACCGGCTGGGCCACATCGCATAACTGCACGTTGGCGATGCGCGTGGCCGGGATGGCGTCCAGGTCGTCCTGGCGCGAACACATGGTAGGCATCCACCACCAGATCGATGTTGTCCGCACCGCTGGCACGCACGCTTGCCCACGCGGCAGGCAGGGTGTGATTGACCGTGCTCCACGCCATCGGTTCGTAGGCGATGCGCAGGCCGTGCTCGGCCGCGGCACGGCCCAGCCAGCGTAGATCCTCGACGATCCGTGCAGGCACGACGTCGGTACGCGTGTTGGCCGGTGCCTGCACCACGCCCGCGCCCAACGCGGCGGCGGTTTCCAGCATCTGCAGCGCGTGCGCGCGGCACTGGTCGCGTTGCCCGTCAGCGGCACCGTCCACATCGCGCAGCACCTGGTAGTCGGTCAGTCCAAGCCCGAGCTGGTGGAGGGCGCCGCGCACCTGCGCCGGCGATCGCGCCAACTGCTGCAGATCCTGTTCCCACAATTCGACCGCATCGAAGCCGGCCGCCTGCGCGGCCGACAATTTATCGGCTGCGGTGCCGCCCAGCAGCACCGTGTTGAGAAACAGGCTATGCATGCGCTGCAGCCTACGCGGCGTGGCGTTGAGGAGATGTCTGCGCCGTCGTGATGCTGCGCGGCGTGACCTGCAGTGCTACGAAACACCGCGCCTGGCGATGGCGCGCGACCTGCACGGAGACGGCAGCCGGCATGTTTTACACGCGAGCATTCGGCATGGTCTATGCGGATGCTGACGACCCCGTCGTCTGTAGCCTGCTTGTGCCACACAGTGAAGCGGCACTGCAGCGCGTGGCCACTGGCTCGATTCGGGGGCTGCATGCTGGCAGCCTGTGCATGCCGGCCTGCAGGTACGCCACGGCCTGACGATCAGGTAGCGGCGATCCGGCGTTATTGCGGCAACAGGTTGCGCGCGAGCAGCCAGCTGCGCGCATTGTCCGCATCCTGCTCGAACCAGGCGCGCGTGGATCCGAGCCGGTAGGTGTAGCCCCAGGTATCCATGTCGGCCATCAGGCGCGCGCTGCCCACGCCCGGCAATTGCTCGGCCAGCAGGATCTGCAGGTAACAGGTGGCGTCTTCTTCATCCACCGAATCGGTCGCGTCGGTATGCACGGCCGCGCGTTTGTCGGCCGGCAGGACGATCAGGTGCCCGGCCTCGTGCAGCAGCGAATGCACCGGCGTGTCGTCGCGCACATAGACATCGCAGCCGATGATGCCGGCCTCCGGTTCGCCCCAGAAACTGCCGGGGATCGGCGCACCGGCGTCCACCCGATGCAGACGCAAACCATAACCTGAGAGCAGGGCAGTGGGTGCATCCAGGCCGATATCGCCCACGCACAACACGCGGGCTGGCTCGGGGCTGGAGGAAGAATCGATGGTCACGCAAGGGCTCGCGGTCGGTTCGGGCCGTCACCGCGGCACCGTGCAGGCACGGTGCCGCGGCGATCGCTTACTTGTCGCCGTCTTCGGGCAAGGCGACAGAAATATCGAGCACGTCATGCTCGCCATCCTTGACCAGGTCCACCCGCACCGCATCGGCGTCGATGTTGACGTACTTCTTGATCACTTCCAGCAATTCACGCTGCAGCAGCGGCAGGTAGTCCGGACCGCCGCGGTGGTTGCGCTCCTGCGCAATGATGATCTGCAGGCGGTTCTTGGCCGTCTCGGCGGTGTTCTTCTTGCTCTTGAGAAAATCGAGCAGGCCCATGCTTACCCTCCGAACAGCTTGCTGAAGAAGCCTTTCTTCTCCACGGATGTGAATCGCATCGGGCGCTCTTCGCCCATGATGCGGGCGACCGCGTCGTCGTAGGCCTGGCCGGCCGGGGACTCGGCATCCAGGATCACCGGCTCGCCCTTGTTGGAGGCATTGAGCACGTCGCCGGATTCGGGGATCACGCCGATGGCCTTCAGGCCGAGCACTTCTTCCACGTCGGTGATGCTGAGCATCTCGCCGCCTTCCACGCGGCCCGGGCTATAGCGGGTCAGCAGCAGGAAGGCCGGCACGGTCTGGCCTTGCTCGGCCTTGCGGGTCTTGGAATCGAGCAGGCCGATGATGCGGTCCGAGTCGCGGACCGAGGAGACTTCCGGATTGACCACCACCACCGCGCGGTCGGCGAAGTACATCGCCAGGAATGCGCCTTTCTCGATACCGGCCGGCGAATCGCAGACGATGTAGTCGAAGCCGTCGGCGGCCAGGTCCTTGAGCACCTTCTCCACGCCTTCCTGGGTCAGCGCGTCCTTGTCGCGGGTCTGCGAGGCAGCCAGCACGTACAGGTTGTCGAAGCGCTTGTCCTTGATCAGCGACTGCTTGAGCGTGGCTTCGCCATGCACGACGTTGACGAAGTCGTACACCACGCGCCGCTCGCAGCCCATGATCAGGTCCAGGTTGCGCAGACCGACGTCGAAGTCGATGACGGCGACCTTCTTGCCGCGCCGTGCCAGCCCGCAGGCTAGGCTCGCGCTGGTGGTGGTCTTGCCGACGCCGCCCTTGCCGGAGGTGACTACGATGATTTCAGCCAAAGGATTTCTCCGAAATATTTCTGTGGTTGGGCTGCGTCAATCCAGCGCAGCGATCTTGATCTGATCCTGCTCCAGCCAGACCTGGACGGCCTTGCCACGCAGGTCCATGGGAACATCGTCCAGCACCTTGTAGTGGCCAGCGATGGCAACCAGTTCGGCGTGGAAGTCGCGGCAGAAGATGCGCGCGTCAGGGTTGCCCTGGGCGCCGGCCAACGCGCGGCCACGCAGGGTACCGTAGATATGGATGCTGCCGTCGGCGATGACCTCCGCTCCGGCACCGACCGTACTGAGGACAGTCAGGTCGCAGTTCTCCGCATACAGCTGCTGGCCCGAGCGCACCGCGTTGCGTTGCATGCGTCCAGGTGCCGGCCGCGCGGCAGGCGCTGCGGGTTCGGCACGCGGCGGGGGAGGCGGGGGCGGCGGCGGGCTCACCGCGGTCGGCTCGTATTGCGCCCGGAACTTGGCCAGCAGCGGCACGCCGAGCTGCTGCGAGAGCAGGTCGATCTCGCTGGTGCCGTAGGCCAGTGCCACCGGCAATACGCCGGCATCGCGCAGACCGTCCAGCAGCGCCTTGGCCGTGTCCAGGTCCGGCAACTGCGACAGCCCGCCGAAATCCAGGATCACCGCCGCGCGTCCGAACAACTTCGGCGCGCGGGTCACGCGTTCGCGCATCTCGCGCACCAGGCGCGGGACGTCCAGCGTGCGCACGCGCAGGTTGGCGATGCCCACCTGGCCGATCTTCAGTTCGCCGGCCTGTTCGAAATCCACATTCACGCTTGCCACGCCTCAGCTCCCCGTCGACGGGTTGTCGGTGGCGGCATGCCGCGGCCGGCCGACCCACGGCAGATGGTCCGGCAACTTGCCGGCATAGGTCTCCTTGACCCACGGATAGCTGCACATGTCTTTCATCAGCATGCTGGCGCGCACCTCGACATCGGCCATGGTGTTCTGGCCGACCTCGCGAAAGCCGAAGCTGCCATGGAACAGCAACGCCGCATCGGCGCCATGGTCCAGGAACACTTCGCAGGCCAGTTGCGGGTAGCGCAACTCGGTGTAGCTCTGCACATCGGCATAGAACGCACGCCCGACGCCGCCGCCGCGACGGCGGCTGGCGACCACGATGCGGTCGATATAGAAGAATTCCGGGTGACGGTCCCGGAACCAGGCGAAATTGCTGCTGTCATGCGCACTGCCGCTGCCGAACCCGACCAGGAACCCGGCCAGGTTGCCGTCGCGCTCGGCGACGCGGAAATATTCGGCCTGCTCGTAGAAACGTTGCAGCTTGGTTGAATCCAGCGGCAGGATTGCCAGTCCGGCATTGTTGTTCAGGGCCAGGACGGAATCGAGCTCGTGCTCGCGCACGTCGCGGATAACGATCGACATTGGGACTCCGTGGGGTAACGCTCTCGACCCGAAATCGGATCTGCGTCGGATTATTGCATGCGTGGCCTGAAGCGGCGACCCGCCGTGTGCCGGCCCTGTGCGTACGAGGCGGCCGCACCACGCCGACGCCGGGAGGTCTTGCTGCCGGGACCGTCCGTCCGTGCAAGCACATGCATGACTTCCGGCAAGAGGGCAGCCGCCCGGCGAGCGCCTAAGATGCCTGCATGTTGGGATACCTCAGTCATACGCGCGTCCTGCGCTTCGCCGGCCTGTTCACCTGGGCGATGATCGCCATGCCGTTGGTGTACACCTACTGGCCGGCCGCCGAGGAGGGCGACCACCGCAGCGTGGCCGAGGGCCTGCTGATGTCGGCGTTCTTCGTCGGTTTCGGCGCCAGCTACTTCTGGCTGACCCGCGGCCTGAGTAGCGGCGGCCACGCCCATTGGTACGACCGGCTGATCCTGCTGCTGCTGACCATCTTCGCGCTGGCGGTGAGCTATCTGAGCGGAACCGGGCTGGGCAGCATCCTGATGATGGTGGCGGCCGGGGTGATCCCCTGGTTGCTGCCGCTGCGCATCGGCGTGGCCTGGCTGGTACTCAGCCAGCTGGCGGTGCTGCCGGTGTTCTATTACCTGCGCCCGGACTTCACCCTGTTCGCCGCGCTGATGCAGTCGTTGCTGTACGGCGGCTTCTCGATGTTCATTTTCGTGACCAGCCTGGTCGCGCGCCAGCAGACCGATGCCCGCGAAGAACAGCGCCGGCTCAATGCCGAACTGCGCGCCACCCGCGCGCTGCTGGCCGAAAGCGCCCGCGTCAACGAGCGCACCCGCATCTCGCGCGAACTGCACGACCTGCTCGGCCACCACCTCACCGCGCTGAGCCTGAACCTGGAAGTGGCCGGCCACATCACCGACGGCCAGGCCCAGGAGCATGTGCGCCAGGCGCATACGCTGGCCAAGCTGCTGCTCACCGATGTGCGCGAAGCGGTCAGCCAGCTGCGCGACAGCGGCGCGATCGACCTGGAAGCGGCCCTGCGCCCGCTGGTGACCCAGGTGCCGTCGCTGGACATCCATCTGGACATCGCCCAGCCGCTGACCCTGGACGACCCCGAACGCGCGCATGTGCTGCTGCGCTGTACCCAGGAAATCATCACCAATGCGGTGCGCCACGCCGGTGCGCGCAACCTGTGGATCCAGGTGCGCCGGGACGGAGACAGCGTGCTGATCGACGCGCGCGACGACGGCCACGGCGCCGAGACGGTGGCGCCCGGTAACGGGCTGCGCGGCATGCGCGAACGGCTGAACCAGTATGGTGGCCAGTTGGAGATCCAGACCCGGCGGGGTGACGGCTTCGGCCTGCGCATCTCCGTTCCAGGCGCGCCGGCACTGATGCCTGCGGCCGTTACTCAAGGAGTGTTTTGATGATCCGTGTGTGCCTGGTCGACGACCAAACCCTGGTACGCCAGGGCATCCGCTCGCTGCTGGCGCTGGACAACGGCATCGAAGTGGTGGCCGAGGCCTCCGACGGCAAGCAGGCGGTTGAGCAGATCCCGCAGATCCAGCCCGACGTGGTGCTGATGGACATGCGCATGCCGGTGATGTCCGGCCTGGAAGCGCTGCAGATGCTCTCGCGCAACGGCACGCTGCCGCCGACCATCATCCTGACCACCTTCGACGACGACCAGCTGGTGCTGGCCGGACTCAAGGCCGGCGCCAAGGGCTATCTGCTCAAGGACGTCTCGCTGGAGCAGCTGGTCGGCGCGATCCGCACCGTGGCCGACGGCGGCTCGCTGGTGCAGCCGGCGGTGACCCAGCGCCTGCTGTCGGGCCTGGAGCACATGCGCAACGAGTTCGTCAGCCTGGACCGGCCCGATCCGCTGACCGACCGCGAGACCGAGATCCTGCGGCTGATGGCCAGCGGCTTTTCCAACAAGGAGATCGCCAACTCGCTGGGCGTGGCCGAGGGCACCATCAAGAACCACGTCTCCAACATCCTGTCCAAGCTCGGCGTGCGTGACCGCACCCGCGCGGTGCTGAAGGCCTTCGAACTGCAATTGGTCTGATCGGCAACGCAGGTGGCGCTGCTTCCGGCCTGCGGCGGTGCGTGCGCTCCGCCGCGCGTGCGCCAGCGGGCGCGGCGGGGTGGTCTGGTCGTTTCCGGACCGGATCCAGCGCGCTGCCGGAGGCCGAAAACGGCGCCGGCAGCCATCGCATCACACACAGGCATCGCGCGATGTGCATGATAGCTGCGCGCACTCTGCCCAAACCCTTGTGCAGGTTGGGATTGCGCAGTCATGGACCGCGCGGTTGCGCGGTGGATGACACCGCAAGACCGCGCTACCCGTCGCACAACTGAACATCTTTCTCGAAGCCTGCTAGGATGGCGGCTTCGCTTCACTCAACCCGGCCGTGGGATCGGCCCCGGAGACCTCCTGAATGACCCGTATTATCGAGTTCCTGATCGCCTTGGGGATCGTGGCTGGCTTGTTTGTCGTGGTGGGCTTGGTGTTGCCCTCGGAGCGGCAGATGTCCGAGAGTGTTGAGACCAACCGCAGGATGACGATTGTTTACGACACCGTGAACAGCTTCCGTCGTTTCAAGGATTGGAACCCGCTTGTGCTGCGTGACCCGAAGATCCAGCTGAAGCTGGTCGGCCCGGAAGAGGGCAAGGGTGCACGCGTCGAATACAGCTCCACCGAAGGCTACATCGGCGACGGCAGCTGGGAGATCACCAACAGCGTCAAGAACGAGCGTGTTGAGATTTCGATCGACGATCCCACCAAGGGCTACGACAAAGTCACCAACTTCACCCTTGCGCCGACTGGCAAGAACAACAAGAACGTCAAGATCACCCAGGACTACAGCGTCAAGTACGGCTGGAACCTGTTTGGTCGTTATGCCGGCCTGTATGTCAGCCGCCACGTGGGCGACGACCTGAAGCTGGGTCTGTCGCGTCTGGCGACCGCACTGGCCACCGTGCCGAATTTCGACTACCGCGCCCAGCTCGACGGCAAGCCGGTGTTGAGCGATCTCAAGATCGTCGATGTGCCGGCCGAGGACCTGTTGGTCGTCAACGCAGGCAACATCGATCGTGACAACGAGACGATCAAGAAGTCGATCAAGGACAACCAGGAGTGGATCAAGCGCGTGATGGACGCCAACGGCCTCGAGGCTGCTGGTCCGGTCCGCATCGTGACCACCGACTTTGCCTCCGACAAGTACGCCTTCGACGTGGTGCAGCCGGTCCGCAAGCGTGCCGGTGGCGCGCCGAAGACCGATGCCAAGGCCGACACCGCCAAGGCTGATGCCAAGAAGGATGACGCCGCGGCTGCCGCACCTGTGGATGCAACGCCGGTTGCTGCCACGGGCGAGGAGTTGAAGGTCAACATCCCGTCGGAAGCACCGGTCAAGTACGAGCGCACCAAGGCACACCGTTCCGCATTTGCGACCTATGCAGGCCACATGGCCGGCCTGGATGCAGTGCGTAGCTCCCTGCGTGCCTGGGCTGCCACCAACGGCAACGACGTGACCGAGCGTCCGTACGAGTCGTGGAAGGGCGGCGTGGACAAGTCGTTTACGCAGGACGGTACCTACGACGTCTACTGGGCCATCAAGTAATCGTTTCGCCACGATGACCTGATCCAGACCAAAACGCGCCGCAGTCCTGCGGCGCGTTTTTTTTTGCGCCACGGCGCTGCAATGGAACCGCCTTCATGTCCCTGCTCGAACGTCGCAAGAAACATCCTTCGCTGCTGGCGTGTTGCGGCGCCTTGCTGGCCGCCATCGCGGTGGGCCTGTCGGCCTATGCCTCGCATGGCGTGACCGATGCGCTGGTGCAATCGCGGCTGCAACTGGCGGCGCTGTATGCCTTCGGCCATGGCGCCGTGCTGGCGGTGCTCGGCGCCACCGAGACGCGTGCGCTTGGCCGGATCGGCCTGTATCTGCTGTTGCTCGGCACGCTGCTGTTTGCCGGCAGCCTGGCCGGTGGCGCGGTGTTGCACTGGCCGACCAGCCTGGCGCCGGTTGGCGGGGTCAGCCTGATGCTGGGCTGGGTGGTGCTGGCGATCGGCGCGTTGAGGCGCTGAGCATGCCGCGCCACGCCCGCGGATTCGATGTGGAGGCCGCATTCGCGCACCTGGCCCGGCGCGATCGCGCGCTGGGTGCATGGATGAAGCGCATCGGCCCGATTGCCGCGCAGCCGGGTTGGCGCAAGCCGTTCGACCCGGTGGATGCCTTGGCGCGCGCGATCCTGTTTCAGCAGCTCAGCGGCAAGGCCGCGTCGACGATCGTGGCACGGGTGGAAGTGGCCATCGGTGCGTCGCGCCTGCATGCAGACACGCTTGGTCGCATCGACGATGCGGCACTGCGTGCGTGCGGTGTCTCCGGCAACAAGTCGCTGGCCTTGCGCGATCTGGCGCGCCGTGAGCGCGATGGCGAGATTCCTTCCCTGCGCAAGCTCGCCTTCATGGACGAGGAAGCGATTGTCCAGGCCCTGGTGCCGGTGCGTGGCATCGGCCGCTGGACGGTGGAAATGATGCTGATGTTCCGGCTGGGTCGCCCGGACCTGCTGCCCGTCGACGACCTTGGCGTGCGCAAGGGCGCCCAGCGCGTGGACAGGCAGGAGCAGATGCCGACGCCGAAGGAACTGGCCATCCGCGGCGAACGCTGGGGCCCGTACCGCAGCTATGCCGCGTTCTATCTGTGGAAGATCGCCGACTTCAGCGTGGCCGCCAAGGTGCCGACACCGCGCTCGCAGGAGTAGCTTGCTTGGAAGGCTGCGGACGAGATGGGAGGGCGTGTCGCGCTGCGTCGCGTGACGCGCGGCCAGCTTACGCCGCCGACCACCGCCAGTGCCACGGCTCGTAGACGATGCCATGCGGGTTATCGCGCGGATAGCTGAGGCGAAAACCGAACTGCGCGGCATGCGTACGCAACCACGCGAACGTCGGCGTCGCTTCGAAGGCGTCTTCGGCCGGCGGCTCGCCTGGTGTGCCGATATCCAGTGCATCGCCGCTGTGGTGTTCGCTGAAGCCTGGCGCTGCGTTGACGGCCAGAATCTGGGCAAGCGTGAGGCCGCGCGCAAACTTGCGTTCGAAGATGCCAAGTTGATAGTCGTGACTGCGATAGCCCGAGATCGCATCGAGCAGGATGCCCGTGCGCGCCGCATCGATGCGCATGTGGTACCAGGCGCGGGCCGCGCCGTGGCTGAGCCAGAGCGGCCGACCGAAGCGGTCGCGGCCGGCATGCTGCAGCACGGACGGCTCCGCGATCAGCATCAGGCCGGTCTGGCTGACGTAATCGTCTTGAGCAATGCCCAACTGCGCCAGACGGCGTTGCAGGCCGTCGATCGGGAGCGTGGTGGCGCCAGGCGGCGAGCGAGGCGTGTCGGCATCCAGCCGATCCAGCGCCTCATCCAGGCCGGGCTCGCGTGCCAGCCGCGGCACCAGCGGCATCAGCCCTTGCGTCAGCTGCGCGGCCAGATAACGCCCGTCGCGCTTGCGCCTCAGCAGCCAGTCGGCCTGCGCCAACACGCGCGCGTCGGCATTGCTACGTGCCTGCAGAAGGGCGGCTGGCACCAGTTCGATAGAGGGGGTATTGAGCAGCAGGGTCGGCAAGGGGCGTCTTTGCATCGACACAGAGTAGGCCGAAGTGGTCAGCGCGGCCAGCGCAGGCACATCCTGGTCCGACGGCGGTTGACTGTGGCTGCAAGCGCTTTGCGACGACCGCTGCCGAGCTACTTCACTAACGCGGCGGACGAGAGGCCGCTGCGCGTTAGCTGCCGAGGCTCGCTGGCGCGCCGACGTCAAAGTTCCTTCTTGAATACCAGCAGCGCTGCGCTCAGCGGCGTTTGCATGAGGACGTTGACTAGCTCCCAGCCGAGGCTGCCCTGCTTGACTAGTTCGGCCTGGATGTCCTCGCGCTTGATCGTGCCGATAAACGACGGTTTCAACTCAATGGTCAGATAGTTCCAACGTTTGCTCATGCTTGTGGTTCCTTGTCATCGCGCGGCTTTGGCAGGCGCCCGGCCTTGCGCAGGGCATCGCGCAGCAGGTATTCGATCTGCGCGTTGAGGCTGCGCAGTTCATCGTCGGCCCAGCGCTGCGCGGCGGCCAGTACATCGGCGTTGATGCGCAGCGGATAGGCCTTCTTCTCGCTCATTCGCGCTCCCCGCGGCCGCTGTGGCGGCGCAGGTGCATGACCATCGAGACGATCAACACGTTCACGCCGACCAGCATGCCGATCACCACCGCGTAGATGCCGGCGCGGTTGTCGCCGGCCCAGTACAGGCAGGCGGCACCGACCAGGATGACCAGGCTGATCAAGGCCCAGCGCAGCCCCAGGCCGCGCGCACGCTCGTCGTCGTCCGCACCGATGGAGGCGGCGATTGCCAGTGCAGGCAAGCCGGACAGCGCGACGACCAACGGCACCATGACATTCATTGCATCACCTCAATACAGCGAGCCGGCGTTGACCACCGGTTGGGTCCCGCGATCAGAACACAGCACAGTGAGCAGGTTGCTGACCATGTGCGCCTTGCGCTCTTCGTCCAGCTGCACCACGCCGTTTTTCTGCAGCTCGGACAAGGCCATTTCCACCATGCCCACTGCACCGGCGACGATGCGCGTGCGTGCGGCGATCACCGCATTGGCTTGCTGACGCTGCAACATGGCCTGGGCGATTTCCGGCGCGTAGGCGAGGTGGCTGATGCGCGCCTCGATCACGTCCACGCCGGCCTGGGTCAGGCGTTCGTCCAGATGGCGCTTGAGCTGCTCGCTGATCTCGGCCGGATGGCTGCGCAGCGAGATCTGATCGTCTTCGTGCTGGTCGTAGGGGTAGCTGGTGGCCATCGCGCGCAGCGCCGCTTCGGACTGGATATGCACGAAGCTCTCATAGTCGTCGACGTTGTAGACCGCCTCGGAGGCATCCAGCACCTGCCACACGATCACCGCGGCGATCTCGATCGGGCTGCCGTCCAGTTCGTTGACCTTGAGCCGGCCGCTTTCGAAGTTGCGTACGCGCTGGCTGACCCGGCGCTTGGCGTAGAAGGGGCTGTTCCAGCGCAGGCCCGCATCCTTGACCGTGCCGACGTACTTGCCGAACAGGCTCAACACCGCCGCCTGGTTCGGTTCCAGGGTGTACAGGCCGGCCAGGAAGAAGATGCCAGCCGCCCCGACCACGCCGGTGGTGATCAGTGCTGCAGGCTTGGCGTCGCCGGTGAGCAGCATCCAGACAGCGGCGGCGAATGCCGCAGCCGCGACGAGAACGACGGGGATGCCCGGCAGTGAGCTGATCGGCTTCTCTTTCATGAGGGCGGTGTCCTTTGGGAAGTGAAAAAAAGATATCAAAGTGATATCAGTCGATGCAAGGCCTTCGGTCGTCGGTCGTGATGGCGGCCCGTTAGAATGGCGGCCCCCCATCCGATCTGGACCGCGCTCATGACTACTCTCGGCACGCCGTTGTCGCCTTCCGCCACCCGCGTGTTGTTGCTGGGCTCGGGTGAGCTGGGCAAGGAAGTGGCGATCGAATTGCAGCGCTTCGGGGTGGAAGTGATCGCCGCCGATCGCTACGCCAACGCGCCGGCGATGCAGGTTGCGCACCGCTCGCACGTGCTGGACATGCTCGATCCGCAGGCGCTGCGCGCGCTGATCGCCCAGGAGCAACCGCACCTGATCGTGCCGGAGATCGAGGCGATCCATACCGAAACGCTGGTCGCGCTGGAACGCGAGCAGGGCCAGCGGGTCATCCCGACCGCGCGCGCCGCACGGCTGACCATGGACCGCGAAGGCATCCGTCGCCTGGCAGCCGAGACGCTGGGCCTGCCGACCTCGCCGTATCGCTTTGTCGACACGGCCGCCGAGTACCGCGAGGCGATCGCCGCGGTCGGCCTGCCGTGCGTGGTCAAGCCGGTGATGTCGTCCTCGGGCAAGGGCCAGAGCACCGTGCGTAGCGAAGCGGACATCGATGCGGCCTGGGAGTACGCGCAGACCGGCGGGCGCGCCGGTGCCGGCCGCTGCATCGTCGAGGGCTTCATCGACTTCGATTACGAGATCACCCTGCTGACCGTGCGGCATGCTGGCGGCACGTCGTTCTGCGACCCGATCGGGCATTGGCAGAAGGATGGCGACTACCGCGAAAGCTGGCAGCCGCAGCCGATGTCAGCGGCCGCCCTGCAACGCGCGCAGCAGATCGCGCAAGCCATCACCGACGACCTGGGCGGCCTGGGCCTGTTCGGCGTGGAGTTGTTCGTCAAGGGCGACGAGGTCTGGTTCAGCGAAGTCTCGCCGCGCCCGCACGACACCGGCCTGGTCACGCTGGTGTCGCAGGACCTGAGCGAGTTCGCACTGCATGCCCGTGCGATTCTCGGCCTGCCGGTCGGTGCGCAGGACGGTGGCGTGATCCGTCAGAGCGGCCCGTCGGCCTCGTGCGCGCTGCTTGCCCATGGCCATGGCGTCCCGGTGTTCGACGATGTCGCGCAGGCCCTGCGCGACCCGGACGCCGCGTTGCGTCTATTCGGCAAACCGCGCGTGGACGGCCACCGCCGCGTCGGCGTCACCCTGGCACGCGCGGACAGCATCGACGCCGCGCGCGCGAAGGCGCGTACGGCCGCCGAGGCATTACAGGTTCAACTGGACGCCTGAGTGCGGTGATCTGCATGGCGCGATTGCGGCGACAAGCTGCATTCGCGTCACGCCACAAGCAACAGCCCAACGCTTCGAATCCCCAATCCCCAATCCCCAATCCCCAATCACGGCTCCCCAGCCACATCCACCCACACCGCATGATGATCGCTGCCGTCGGCAATGGCCGCTTCGGGCGCGGTGCTGGCGGGCCAGAAGATGCCGCTGCCGATCAAGCTGAACTGGCGCGAAGGCAGCACGTAGTCCAGGCGCATCGTGCCCGCCTGCGGCCCGAAGTCGCCGGTGACCTGGTGCGCATCGCCCTTGTGCGCGATGCCTTGCGCGGCGTACTCGGCGGTTTTTTCCGGGCCGCCTGCACTGTGCGGCGCGGGGTACTGCAGCACCCGCGGGTGCGTGACCAACGCGCGGATCGCATCGTGCCGGCCGGCGCCATCGACCGGGTCGTTATTGAGGTCGCCGAGAATGACGAAGCGCGCATCGGCGGGCAGCCCGCCGCAGCGGCCCTGGTCGTCGCACAGCCAGCCGGCGTCCTTGGGATTGTCCAGGTACTCGCGCCATAGCCGCAGTTCGTCATGGTTGCGTGCGACGTTGCGCTTTTCGGCGCCATCGAACACCGGCGGGGTGGGGTGCGAGACCAGCGCATGCACCACACCGAGCGGCGTGCGCACCGGCACGTCCCAATGCGATTTGGACGACAGCCGCAGCTGCGCCCAGATCGCATCGCGATAGAACGATCGTTTGCTGGATGGGTCGGTTGGCCGCAGCGCGCCCGGCAGTGCGCTCCATTTCAACAACTGGAAACTGCGCACCGCCTGCGCATCGATCGGGTAGCGCGACAGCACCAGCATGCCGTACTGGCCGGGGTGCAGTCCGTAGCCCCAGGCATCGTTGCCGCGGGTGCGGCCGTCGCCACCGATGCTGCCGTTGTTGTCCAGATCCAGGCCGCTCGGCACGCCGGTGTTGACCGGGGCCAGATAGCGGTACGGATAGCGCAGCGCCTCGCCGCCTCCCGCCTGGGCAACCTGCAGATAGCGCTGCTGGAACAGGTCGGCGGCGCGGTGCTCGGGGTCGAAATCGAACTCGTTGAGCAGCACCAGATCCGGGCGTACCCGCTGCAGCACTGCGGCGATCTTGCGCGCATGTGCGCTGTCGCCTTGCAGCTCGCGCACCAGGCCGCCGGCCTGGTCGGAATACAGCGAGGTGTTGTAGGTGGCGATGCGCAGCCGGGCCGGCGCGGAGGCGGCAGTTGCCTTGGCGCCTGTATCCGGAGAGGTCGCCTGATGTGCGCAGGCGGCGCAGAGCGCAGTCAGCGCAAGCAGGAAAAGAGGTTTGATCATCGCGACATTCTCGCATGTGCAAGACGACAGGCCGATGTCGTCCCGGCGTGGTTCAACCTTCCGGTGCAGTGGCAGGAAGCCCGCGCCATTGGCGGCCGTCGTAGGCCTCCAGCGCGCTGAAGCGGCGCTTGTAGTTCATCTTGGCATGGCCGTCGATCCAGTAGCCCAGATACACATGCGCGCGGCGCTCGCGTTGCGCCCACTGGATCTGCTGCAGGATCGCGAATGTGCCCAGGCTGCGCGCAGTGGCATCCGGTGCGTAGAACGTATACACCGCCGACAACGCATGCTCGGTGACATCGGTGACCGCAACGGCGAGCAGTCGCCCCGGCGCGTGCGCCACTGCGGGTTCGCGAATTTCCAGGAAGCGTCCATGCGACCAGCCGCCGATCAGGAACTGGTCGAATTCGGTGGCGCCATGTTCGTCCATGCCGCCGCCGGGATGGCGGTGCTGGAGGTACTGCCGATACAACGCGAGTTGTTCGTCGGTGCGTTCGGCGGCGACCACGCGCACCACCAGGTCCGTGTTGCGCGCCAGGCAACGGCGCTGGCTGCGATCGGGGCGGAACGCATCCACCGCGATGCGCACCGGCACGCAGGCGCGGCAATGTTCGCAATGCGGCCGGTAGACCAGATCGCCGGAGCGACGGAATCCCCATGCCAGGGCCTGCGGATAGATCGCGCCCAGCCGCGGATCGTGCGGATCCAGCACCAGGTCGCGTGCGCGGCGGTCGGGCCAGTAGCCACAGGCATGCTCGCCCGTCTGGAACAGGCGCAGGTCGTCATGGGTGTCGGCGTGGATGGCCATGGCGTCAGGATAGCGCCTGCGCGTCGCAACAGCGGCGACTGTCCGCCGGATGAATACGCCTGGTCGCCGCGTCAACGCGCGCGCCGATGGCTCGTTGATGTGGGTGTTGGTGGCAGCGCACGGTGGATCCGGATGCGCCACCCACGCGATGCGGCCCATGCAGGTGCCGCGTGTGGTTCCCACATCCCAGGAGTTTCCCATGACGTCTCGCAAACCGTTTCTCGCACTGGCCGTGCTGGCTGCCCTGTCCACCGGCGCGGTGTTCGCCGCCCCGCCTGCCGCCGGCGATGCGCCGCGTCCTGCCAGGCTGGACAAGAATGGCGATGGCGTGATCGACCGCAGCGAAGCCGCTGCCGACCCCAAGCTGGCCGCACAGTTCGACACCCTGGACACCAACAAGGACGGCAAGCTGTCGCGCGACGAGCGCCCGCATCACCGCGGCCCGGGGCGTAGTGGACGTGGTGAATGGATGAGCAAGCTCGATACCAACAAGGACGGCCGCATCAGCCGCGAAGAAGCCAAGGCCGAGCCCAAGTTCGCTGCGCGTTTCGATGAGATGGACGTCAACAAGGACGGCTTTGTCGATCGCGCCGACCGTGAACTGCGCATGCAGCAGCATCGCGACGCGTGGTTTGCCAAGGCCGACACCGACAAGGACGGCAAGCTGAGCAAGGCCGAGTTCGATGCCGCATCCAAGCAGCGTGGCGAGCATGGCCCGCGTGGTCCGGGCGAGCATGGCGAGCACGGCAAGCGTCCGATGCCGGCCAAGCCTGCTGCGGGCAACTGAGTTCCTCCCGTCGCGGCAGCGTTATCCGGTCGCAGTGCTGCGACCGGGGGCAGGCCCCGCGTCATCTGTAGCATGTAAACAGCACTACGCAACAAGGCGCCGATCGACCGACGGCCTCCTGCGCAAGCAGGGGGCCGTTTTTTGTCGATTGGACATGTTCGCCGTTGCTGCCTGCGGCGGTGACGTCACGCCGGGATCAGAGCATCCCCAGCTTCATGTAGTGCCGCAGGATGGGCAGCATGACTGCCGCCGTGCTCACCAGCGTCGCACCCGGGCTGAACATGCAGCGATACAGCAGCGGTGCCTGCGTGCTGCCGCGTCGTTGCGCATCGCGTTCCAGCATCGGGCGCATGACGCGGGGCAGCACTCGGATGGATTGATAGTTGAGCACTGCCATGCCTGCGCAGAGCATCAGCAACGACGCCCACGCGCCCGCATCCAGATGTTTCAACAGCAGCGTGCTGCCCACCACCAGCACCGATGTCAGCGTGGTGGCGTGCAGGAAACGACGAATCGCGGCGGCCTCGGCGGCGGTCTGCGCAAAGCGCAGCAGATACCAGCACGACCAGTACGTGCCGACTCCAGCAACCAGCACGGCGCCAGCGGCGAACAGCGCCGGCATGCCGAGCCAGAGGCTCAGCGCACCCGCGGCGCCGCCCCCACCCAGTGCCGAGCCGGTCAGCCCGCTCACGCCTAACTTGCCCGCGCCACCCATGCCCGTCAGCACGATGGCCGCGCTCGCCGTCCCGGGCGCAGCCAGCAGGGTTGCCGAGGTCACCGCAGTGGCAAAGGCCACGCTGGGCGCGCTGCCACGCGCGAATTCGCCGAACCGGCGCAACAGCTCGCCGCGCACGCTGGCCCGCGCCCGCGACAGGCGCTTGCGCACGGCCGCGTCGCTGAGGCCGAGCAGTGCGGCGACCTGCCGTGAACTCTGGCCTTCGCGGTAGTACAGCAGCAGCGTCTCGCGGCTTTCCTCGGGCAATGCCGAAATGATGTCGAGCGCGGCGATTTCTTCTTCCACCTGCAGCAGATGGTCGGCGGGCGAGGGGGCCGGGTCGGCGGCCATGGCGATCGCAAGCTCGGCCGCCTCGCCGCTGAGGGCACGATGCCGGTTGGCGCGCAGCCAGTCGCGCGCCAGGTTGCGGGTGATCTGCCGCAGCCAGGGCAGGAAGCTGGCCGGCTGATGCAATTGTGCAAGTCGCTGCCAGGCGCGCAGGAAGGCTTCCTGTGCGATGTCTTCGCTGGCAGCGATATCGCGGGTGATCGCCAGCGCGATGGCGGTCACCGTGTTCTGGCAGGCGCGCACGATGCGGCCATACGCCTGCTGGCAGCCGGCGGCAGCGACCGGCAATTCGTGTTGCAGCATCAGCTCCAGCGTGTCGGTGTGCATCGGCGTGATCCATGTCCTGGTCCCAGCATGACGCATGCGAGCGCCGGATGTGACCGGAGGGATGGTGGTGGCGCGCCGACCGCAGCGGCTGGTGGCCGCGTTGCACCCTGGCTGGCCGCGCTCAGCGCGCCGGCTGGATCCGCACGCGCACTTCTTCGTCCTCTGCGGCTGGCGGCGCCGTGGTGCCGGCAGGCGCCTGCCGCGCTGCCGGCTGTGCCGCCGGCCCGACTGCGTCGGGCGCATTGCGATGGCGCAGCACCACGAACATGGCCACCGCGCCGATCACCAGCAGCAGTACCAGCCGGATGCGCCAGGCCCAGCTGCGCGCGTTGGTGCTGGAGCCGTTTTCGCCGTCGCGGAAGGTGTATTCCACATTCGGCAGATCGCGGCGGGTGGTGTCGAGCAGGCGTGCGTCGCGCAGCAGGTCGCGTGCGCGCGGCTGGTCGTCGGCGTGCACGATCCACACCGTGGGGTAGGCCTGCGCGTTGCCCTGTTCGAGGTAGCTGAACTGGCCGCTGCGTTTGCTCTCGTAGGAGCGGCCGTTGCTCATGCGCACGTCGATGCCGGCGTTGCGCAGGAGATCGGCCACGCCTTCGGCGGTTTCGATACGTTGACTGCTGAAGATCTTGCGCATGCTTAAGGGGTGCCGGCGATTGCCGAACAGAGCGCATGGCGAGGGCGCGTGTCCGAGCTGAAGAAGAGGAAAGCCAGGGGCATCGATCCGCGCGGCAAGGTGGACGCGGCAACCGGCATGCCGATGCACGGCCAACGCAGTGGAGACATCAACATGGCACGTCGTTTGCCGGCACGGCGATCGTACTGCCGTCGGGCACCACGCGGATCAGGCCTTCCTGCGTGGTGCTGGCGACCAGCACGCCATCGCGGGTAAAGAACTGCCCGCGCGCCAGGCCACGCGAACCCTGCGCGGTGGGGCTGTCGAGCGAATACAGCAGCCAGTCGTCGGTGCGGAACGGGCGGTGGAACCACAGCGCGTGATCGAGCGAGGCCATCTGCACGTTCGGCGTGTAGTAGCTGATGCCGTGCGGAAACGTGGAGGTGCCCAGCAGCTGAAAATCCGAGGCATATGCCAGCAAGGCCTGGTGCAGGCCCACGTCGTCGCCGACCGGGTCGCTCAGGCGCAGCCACATCTGCTGGAACGGCGGGCGCTTGGGCGGCCTGAGTTCGTCGCGCGGGAAGACATGGCGAAACTCGAACGGGCCGCCACGCGACAGCCAGCGCTGCACCTTGGCAGGCAGTTTCTCCAGCACCTCCGCTGCCAATGGCGGAGTGGGTTCGATGTCTTCGGGCGGCGGCACCACCGGCATCACCGACTGATGCTCGGCGCCGTCCTCGCGCTGCTGGAACGAGGCCGCGCAGAAGAAGATCACCTTGCCGTGCTGGATCGCGGTGACCCGGCGCACCGAAAAACTGCCGCCATCGCGGGTGCGATCGACGTCGTAGACGATCGGGTGGTCGATATTGCCGGCGCGCAAAAAATAGGCATGCAGGGAGTGCGCCTGGCGGCCGTTGTCCACGGTGGCCTGCGCGGCCGCCAGCGCCTGGCCCAGCACCTGCCCGCCGAACACGTACTTGGTGCCGATATCGCGGCTCTGGCCGCGGAACAGGTTGTCTTCCAGGCGCTCCAGCGACAGCAGGCTGATCAGTTCGGAGACGACGGGTTCAGCAGTGGCGGACAAGGGGCTGGCCTGGGCGTGCGACGGACCGCGATTATAGCGGGCCACCCGTGCGCGCCGTGCCGGGAGCCGGCTCAGGCCTTCTGCAGCCGCGCGACCAAGCCGTGCAAGGCAGCCTGTGCATCGGGCGCGTACCAGCCGTCGACAAAGCGCTCCAGCTGGATCAGCTCCGGTGCCAGCGCCGCGCGCAGATCGGCGCGCGCAATCGCGCGCGTGGTCAGCATCGGCTGGCGTGGCAGCTGCTGCAGCTCCTGCAGCCAGGCCACCGCGCGGGCGGTGACCAGGTCGCCATCGACCAGTTCGTCGACCAGGCCGATCGTGACCGCCTGTTCGGCAGGCAGCAACTGGCCGGAGATCAGCAGGCGCTCGGCGCGGTGCGCACCGACCACACGGCGCAACAGGCGCTGGATGCCTTCCGGTGCGGCCAGGCCCACCTGCACCTCGTTCAAGCCGATCGCATAGGGCCTGGCGGTATCGGCGCTGCGCGCCATCACCCGGTAGTCGCAGCACAGCGCCAGCACGCAGCCGCCGGCCGGCGCATGCCCGCCGATGGCCGCCACCACCGGCACGCGGCTGTTGGCCAGCGCCTGTGCGGCCTCGAAGAAGGCCGTCCAGCTGGCCAGCAACGCGGCACGGTCGGTGCCGTGCGCCAGCAGGTGCGGCACGTCCATGCCACCGGAAAAGATCCGCTCGCTGCCCGACAACACGATGCCGTCGGTCTCCTCGCCGGCCTGCTGCACCGCAACGCTCAGCGCCTGGCACAACGCGCTGTCCAGTGCATTGACCGGCGGGCGCGCCAGACGGATTTCGCGAAGACGGCCATGGTCTAAGATCTGGATGCTCATTCGGGGCTCCTGGAGGTTGGGTCATGATAGACGGCAGTCGAAGCAGGCGGCGCATGCAGGGACGCCTGCTGCTGGGTGCGTTGGTGATGCTGGCAAGTGCAGGCGCTGGCGCGCAGTGCCTGCCCGAGTTCAAGGATGGCTGGATCCGCATTCCGCCGCCTGGTGGCATGGGCATGGCAGCGGGATTCGGGCAGTTCCACAACGGCTGTGCGCAGCCGTCGAAGGTCACTGCGGCCAGGAGCAGTGCGTTTGCCGATGTGTCCATCCACGAGACCACGCAGACCAACGGTGTCAGCCGCATGCGCGCGGTGCCGGAGCTGGCGTTGCCGGCCGGCAGGTCGGTGCCGCTTGCGCCGGGCGGCCTGCATCTGATGCTGATGGAAGCGCGTGCGCCGCTGCAGGAAGGCGCGCAGGTGCCGGTGACCTTCACCCTGCAGGATGGCCGCCAGATCAAGACCACGCTGCAGGCGCGCAAGCGCGCGCCGGGGGCGTAACCGCGCGCAGGCGTGGCTGAGCGAGGCTGTAGCCTCGCAGGCTGCAGTCCTTGCAGAGCCCACTGCGCGATGTAGCCGATCAAACGCGATGCGTGGTGGCGAGCAGGCTGTCACTTCATTGTGTCGGTCCGTTCCCGATCACGCGGCCTGTCGGTGATATCGCGCAGCGGCATGACAGGATCGCTGCAAACAAAAACGGCGGCTCCCGGGAGAGCCGCCGTCGTCTTATGGCGCTGGAGATCCAGCGCACAACTGGCAAATCTCAGCTGCTGGCAGCGCGTACCGCGTCCGGCAGCGATGCGCTCTTGCCGGTCTGCGTATCGATCCACACCACCACCACGTTGCCATCGGAATACAGCACGCTCGCGTCCTTCTGGTCGAGGATGCGGTGGCCGATGGTGATGCTGCTGCTGCCCAGGCGTTCGACGAACAGTTCCACCAGGATGTCGTTCGGCCATACCAGCGGGCGCTTGTAGTTGACGTTGGTGGCGGCGACCACCGGCGCGATACGGTCGGTCATCGCCACGCCTTGCACGCCCAGCATCCAGCGCACGCGCGCTTCTTCCAGATACGAAATGTACTTGGCGTTGTTGACATGGCCCATGCTATCCATGTCGCGCCAGCGCACGCTGATCGGGATGCGTGCCAACACCTTGTGCTCTTCGCTCATCAGCTTGCCTTCTTCTTCGCGGTTTTCTTGGTGGCGGACTTGGCGACTTTCGCCACCTTCTCCGGTTTGACCTTGCGTGGCGGACGCGCGTCGGGCTTGTTGGCCATCGCCGCCGGCCGGGTCTCGCGCGCCTTCACCGACGGCAGCATCTTGGCCAGGAACTGTCCGGTGTAGGACGCCTTGTGCGCAGCCACATCTTCCGGCGTGCCGGAGACCAGGATGCTGCCGCCACGATGGCCGCCTTCCGGGCCCAGGTCCACGATCCAGTCGGCGGTCTTGATCACGTCCAGGTTGTGTTCGATCACCACCACCGTGTTGCCCTCGTCGCGCAGCTTGTGCAGCACGCCGAGCAGCGCTTCGATGTCGTGGAAGTGCAGGCCGGTGGTCGGCTCGTCGAGGATGTACAGGGTGCGTCCGGTATCGCGACGCGACAGCTCCTTGGACAACTTGACGCGTTGCGCCTCACCGCCGGACAGCGTGGTCGCGCTCTGGCCCAGCTTGATGTAGCTCAGGCCCACATCCACCAGCGTTTCCAGCTTGCGCGCGATCGACGGCACCGGCTCGAACAGCCGCAGCGCGTCCTCGACGGTCATCTGCAGCACGTCGCTGATGTTGAAACCCTTGTAGCGGATCTCCAGCGTCTCGCGGTTGTAGCGCTTGCCGTGGCAGACATCGCAGGGCACGTAGACGTCGGGCAGGAAGTGCATCTCCACCTTGATCAGGCCATCGCCCTGGCAGGCCTCGCAGCGTCCGCCGCGCACGTTGAAGCTGAAACGGCCCGGCGAATACCCGCGCGCGCGCGCTTCCGGCACCTGCGCGAACAACTCGCGCAACGGCGTGAACATGCCGGTATAGGTGGCCGGATTGGAGCGCGGGGTGCGCCCGATCGGCGACTGGTCGATATCCACGACCTTGTCGAACAGATCCAGGTTCTCGACCTCGCGATGCGCGGCCACCGGATGCGAGGCACCGTTGATCTCGTTGGCGGCCAGCGAAAACAGGGTGTCGTTGATCAGCGTGGACTTGCCCGAGCCGGACACGCCGGTGATGCAGGTCAGCAGGCCGGCCGGAATGTCCAGATCGACATTCTTCAGGTTGTTGCCGGTGGCCCCACGCAGGTGCAGCATCATCTTCGGGTTGGGCTTGTGGCGCTGCTTGGGAATCTCGATGCGGCGCTTGCCGGACAGGTACTGGCCGGTCAGCGAGCCGGGCGCATCCAGGATGTCCTGCAGCGTGCCCTGCGCGCAGATTTCGCCGCCGTGCACGCCGGCGCCGGGGCCGATATCCAGCACGTAGTCGGCCAGGCGGATCGCATCTTCGTCATGCTCGACGACGATGACGGTGTTGCCCAGGTCGCGCAGCCGCGTCAGCGTGCCGAGCAGGCGTTCGTTGTCGCGCTGATGCAGGCCGATCGACGGCTCGTCCAGCACGTACATCACCCCGACCAGGCCGGCACCGATCTGGCTGGCCAGCCGGATGCGCTGCGCCTCGCCGCCGGACAGGGTGTCGGCCTTGCGCTCCAGCGTCAGGTAGTCCAGGCCGACATCGACCAGGAAGCCCAGCCGCTCGCCGATCTCCTTGACGATCTTGCTGGCGATCTCGCCGCGCCAGCCCGGCAGCGACAAACCACGGAAAAAGCTCAGTGCCTCGTTGACCGGCAGCACCACCAGTTCGGGCAGCGGCCGGTCGGCGACGAACACGTTGCGCGCGGCACGATTCAGTCGCGTGCCGTTGCAGGCCGGGCAGGGCTGCTGGCTGACGTACTTGCTCAGCTCCTCGCGCACGGCCGGCGATTCGGTTTCGCGGTAACGGCGTTCCAGGTTCGGCAGGATGCCTTCGAACCGGTGCTTGCGCGTCGTGCGACCGCCCGCATCGGTGAAGTAGGTGAAGCTGATCACCTCATCGCCGCTGCCGAACAGCACCGCCTGGCGCACCTTGGCCGGCAGCGAATTCCACACCGCATCCACGTCGAACTTGTAGTGCTTGGCCAGCGAGGCGATCAGCTGGAAGTAATAGGCGTTGCGCCGATCCCAGCCACGCACCGCGCCGGCCGACAGCGACAGCTCCGGATGCACCACGACGCGATCCGGGTCGAAGAACTCGGCCACGCCCAGGCCGTCGCAGCTCGGGCAGGCGCCCACCGGTGCGTTGAACGAAAACAGCCGCGGCTCCAGCTCCGGCAGCGAGTAATCGCAGACCGGGCAGCTGTACTTGGACGAGAACAGGTGCGGCGCGGCGGCCGGGTCGTCCAGCGACTGCACCGCGACCATGCCTTCGCCGAGCTTGAGCGCGGTCTCGAAGCTTTCCGCCAGCCGTTGCTTGATGTCCTCGCGCGGCCGGAAGCGGTCGATCACCGCCTCGATGGTGTGCTTCTGGCGCAGCGCCAATGGCGGCACCGCGTCGATCTCGTACAACTCGCCATCCACGCGCACGCGCACGAAGCCCTGCGCGCGCAGTTGCTCGAAGACCTGCGCATGTTCGCCCTTGCGCTCGCGGATCACCGGCGCCAGCAGCATGTAACGCTGCTCCTGGTCCTGCGTGAGCATGTGGTCGACCATCTGGCTGACGGTCTGCGCCTCCAGCGGGAAACCATGATCGGGGCAACGCGGCTGGCCGACACGCGCGTACAGCAGGCGCAGGTAGTCGTAGATCTCGGTGATGGTGCCGACCGTGGAACGGGGGTTGTGCGAGGTCGATTTCTGTTCGATCGAGATCGCCGGGGACAGGCCTTCGATGTGGTCCAGGTCCGGCTTTTCCATCACGCTGAGGAACTGGCGCGCATACGCCGACAGCGACTCGACGTAGCGGCGCTGACCCTCCGCATAGATGGTGTCGAACGCCAGCGACGACTTGCCCGAGCCGGACAGGCCGGTGATCACGATCAGCTTGTCGCGAGGCAGGTCGAGGTCGATGTTCTTGAGGTTGTGCGTCCGCGCGCCGCGGATGCGGATGAAATCCATCGCCATGGGGGATCCGATGTCGGGCCGGCGAACCGGCAGTGGTGCGAGCGTGCTCAGCAGGAATGAGTGGCAGTCGATCAGCCTACCCGCCGACCTAGGTGAGGGCAATTGCCCCAAATGCCAGTCTGACCGGGCCGCTGTGGCGGCCGGATGATGCGTTGCACGGGTGGATCGGGCATGGCTGCGGCCCGGCGCCCGGCAGGTTGACCCCAAACCCCGTCAGCCCGTACAATCCCGCTCCTGTCTGCCCTAGGGCACGTCAGTGCGACCATAATAACTACAGAGGAAAACCTGGTCATGTACGCAGTTCTGGTAACCGGCGGTAAGCAATACCGCGTCGCGCAGGGCGAAACGCTCCGCGTGGAAAAGCTCGAAGTCGAAGCTGGCAACGAGATCAAGTTCGACACCGTCCTGATGCTGGGCGATAGCGATGGCATCAAGCTGGGCGATGCGCTGAAGGGCGCCTCGGTCACCGCCAAGGTCGTGGCCCATGGCCGCGCCGACAAGGTGCGCATCATCAAGTTCCGTCGCCGCAAGCACCACATGAAGCGTCAGGGACACCGTCAGTACTATACCGAAATCGAGATCACCGGCATTGCCGGTGGCGATAAGAAGTAAGGAGAACCAGTCATGGCACATAAAAAAGGCGTAGGTTCCTCGCGCAACGGTCGCGATTCCAACCCGAAGTACCTGGGTGTGAAGATCTTCGGTGGCCAGGCCATCGATGCCGGCAACATCATCGTGCGTCAGCGCGGCACCCAGTTCCATCCGGGCGCCGGCGTCGGCCTCGGCCGTGACCACACGCTGTTCGCGCTGGTCGACGGCAAGGTGGAGTTCTCCACCAAGGGCCCGAAGAAGCGTCGTACCGTCAGCGTGGTTGCCGAGGCGTAATCGCCCGCTCCATGCAGGCCAGTCCGCCAGGCATCGCTGCCCGGTGGACGAGACGGAAAGCCCCGCTTTTGCGGGGTTTTTCGTTTGACGGCCGGGAGTGGGGAATAGGGAATCGGGAATCGGAAAAGCCGGCTCCAGGTTTCTTCTCGCTCTTTGCTGTCTTGCTGGTGAGTGCGCTCGCCGGCAGGGGGTAGGCTGGTTTCTTTGGCCGATTCCCTATTCCCCATTCCCAATTCCCGGTTGCAAGCTCATGAAGTTAGTCGACGAAGCAGAAATCCTGGTCAGTGCCGGCAATGGCGGCAATGGCTGTGTCGGCTTTCGCCGCGAGAAGTTCATCCCGCTCGGCGGGCCCGACGGCGGTGATGGCGGCAACGGCGGCAGCGTGTGGATCGTGGCCGACGAGAACGTCAATACGCTGGTCGACTTCCGGCATGAGCGCACCTTCAAGGCGCAGCGCGGCGAGAACGGCATGGGTCGCCAGGCCTACGGCAAGGGTGGCGAAGACCGCATCATCGTGGTGCCGGTCGGCACCGTGGTGATGAACGTGCAGACCGACGAAGTCATCGGCGACCTGACCCAGCATGGCGATCGCCTGCTGGTGGCCAAGGGCGGCAAGGGCGGCCTGGGCAACATGCATTTCAAAAGCTCGGTCAACCGTGCGCCGCGCCAGTCCACCACCGGTGAAGAGGGCGAGGAGCGCTTGCTCAAGCTGGAGCTGAAGCTGCTGGCCGACGTCGGCCTGCTGGGCTTTCCCAACGCGGGCAAGAGCACGCTGATCCGCGCGGTGTCCTCGGCGACCCCGAAGGTGGCCGACTATCCGTTCACCACCCTGTATCCGAATCTGGGCGTGGTCAGTGTCGAGGCTTATCGCAGCTTCGTCATCGCCGACGTGCCGGGCCTGATCGAGGGCGCGGCCGACGGTGCCGGGCTGGGCACGCAGTTCCTGCGCCATCTGCAGCGCACCCGCCTGCTGCTGCATCTGGTGGACATTTCGCCGATGGATGGTGGCGTGGAGGCGTCGCCGGTGGACCAGGTGCGCACCATCGAGCGCGAACTGGAACGTCACGATCCCGAATTGCTGAAGAAGCCGCGCTGGCTGGTGCTCAACAAGGCCGACCTGATGTTCGAGGACGAGGCGCGGGCTGCGGCCGAGACGATCGTGGCCGAACTGGGCTGGACCGCGCCGTGGTATCTGGTCTCGGCGCTGGGCCGCGATGGCACCTTCCCGATCATGAAGGACGTCATGGCGTTCTTCGACCGTCAGCGCGAGGACGAGCTCGAGGCACGCAATGCCGGCTGAGCGCATGCGCAGGCACACAAAAAACCCGGCCAAGGCCGGGTTTTTCTATGCCACCGCAGGCCAGGCCTGCGGTGATGCCGACACGGCGCGCTTACGCGGCCTTGATGGCCTTGATGCGAGCGGTCAGACGGCTCTTGTGACGCGCAGCCTTGTTCTTGTGAATCAGGCCACGGGCACTGAAACGGTCGAGGATGGGCTGAGCGACGGCGAAAGCAGCTTCGGCGCCTGCAGCATCGTTGGCGTCAAGGGCCTTGATCACCTTCTTGACGGCGGTGCGCAGCATCGAACGCTGGCCCGTGTTGCGCTCATTGCGCACAACGGTCTGCTTGGCGCGCTTCTTGGCGGACTTGATATTGGCCACGGTGGTGGGTTCCTGAAAAATCGGTGTAGTGGAAAAAGCAAGCGGGAAAGTATGATGGGCTTAGTTATGTACGTCAAGTCAGTTGTCAAGAGGGAGGCTGCGTGAGCAAGCCCGGCATGTTGAGAGGCCTGCTCTCATTCAGCAGTATGACCATGGTGTCGCGGGTGCTGGGGCTGGTGCGCGACCAAGTCATCACCACCACCTTCGGCACCAATGCGATCACCGATGCGTTCTGGACGGCCTTCCGGGTCCCCAATTTCCTGCGGCGGCTGTTTGCCGAAGGCTCCTTCGCCACGGCGTTCGTGCCGGTGTTCACCGAGGTCAAGGAAACCCGCCCGCATGCCGAGCTGCGCGAGCTGATGGCGTGCGTGGCGGGCACCCTGGGCGGGGTGCTGCTGCTGGTCACTGCGCTGGCGCTGATCTTTGCGCCGCAGTTGGCCACGCTGT
The DNA here is from genome assembly GCF_903989455.1 of Xanthomonas euroxanthea. Taxonomy (NCBI): domain Bacteria; kingdom Pseudomonadati; phylum Pseudomonadota; class Gammaproteobacteria; order Lysobacterales; family Lysobacteraceae; genus Xanthomonas; species Xanthomonas euroxanthea. Next base: position 1,465,257 of record NZ_LR861803.1, read on the forward strand.
TCTCCAGCGGGGTGGATACCGATCCGGCCAAGCATGGCCTGCTGGTGGATCTGTTTCGTCTGACCTTCCCGTTCCTGCTGTTCGTCTCGCTGACTGCGCTGGCCGGCGGGGCGCTGAACAGTTTCCAGAAGTTCGCCATGCCGGCGCTGACCCCGGTGATCCTCAACCTATGCATGATCGCCGGCGCCGTGTGGCTGGCGCCGAAGCTGGGCGGCACTCCGGAAAAGCAGATCATCGCGCTGGGCTGGGCGGTGCTGGCGGCAGGCATGCTGCAGTTGCTGTTCCAGCTGCCTTCGCTGAAAGGCATCAACCTGCTGACCCTGCCGCGCTGGGGCTGGCAACATCCAGGCGTGCGCAAGGTGCTGACCCTGATGGTGCCGACCCTATTCGGCTCTTCTATCGCGCAGATCAACCTGCTGCTGGACACCGTCATCGCCGCCAGGCTGACCGATGGCTCGCAGTCGTGGCTGTCGCTGGCCGACCGCTTTCTGGAGCTGCCGCTGGGCGTGTTCGGGGTGGCACTGGGCACGGTGATCCTGCCGGCGCTGGCGCGCCATCACGTCAAGACCGACCGCAGTGCGTTCTCCGGCGCGCTGGACTGGGGGTTCCGCACCACGCTGTTGATCGCAGTGCCGGCAATGCTCGGCTTGCTGCTGCTGGCCGAGCCGCTGGTGGCGACCTTGTTCCAGTACCGCCAGTTCACTGCCTTCGATACGCGGATGACCGCGATGTCGGTCTATGGCCTGAGCTTTGGCCTGCCGGCGTACGCCATGCTCAAGGTGCTGCTGCCGGCCTTCTACGCCCGCCAGGACACCCGTACCCCGGTGCGGGCCGGCGTGGCGGCGTTGATCGCCAACATGGTGTTCAACTTCGCCTTGCTGGCGGTGGTCTACCAGGTCATGGTGCCGCCCGAGCTCAAGGCGCAGGGCGTGATGCAGGCGCTGGGCAAGCAGCCGGGTCTGCATCTGGCGCTGGGCATTGCCAGCGCGCTGTCGAGTTACCTCAACCTGGGCTTGCTGTGGTACTGGCTGGGCAAGTCCGGCGTCTACCAGCGCCGGCCGGGTTGGGCAGGCTATGCGCTGCGCCTGCTGCTGGCGTGCGCGGCGATGGTGGCGGTGCTGTTGAGCCTGCTGTGGTGGCTGCCATCGTTCACCGTGATGGGCAAGTGGGATCGCATCGGCTGGCTGGCAGTGCTGGTCGGTAGCGGCGGGGCGACTTATCTGGTGGCGCAGGTGGCGCTCGGTTTGCGGCCGCGGCATCTGCGCGAAGGCTAGTCGCCTGCCAAGTCGGCCGCGGGTGCAGAGCCATCGGTCAGACGGTGGGGGTTGATGCCGGGCCAGGCGGGCGCGCAATCGCCTGCCCGCTTCCGGGACGCAGCTCGCGCGGCACCGGCCGGGCGGCGCCCATGCGGGTTGACAGGCACGGCTATACTTGCGGGTTATGCATCAACGAGGGTCGGCCGGCAGGCCGGCATCTGTTTGGATCGAGGAATGAGCAGGCTGTTTAGAGACGTCGAGGGCGGGACGCTGTTCCCGCACGGAAGCGTGGTCTGCATCGGCGCCTTTGATGGCCTGCACCTGGGGCATCGGGCATTGGTGCAGCACGCAGTCGCGCGCGCGCGCGCGCTGGGCGTGCCGGCGGTGGCGGTGAGCTTCGAGCCGCTGCCGCGCGAATTTTTCGCCCCGGCCGCGCCGCCGCCCCGGCTGACCCTGGCCCGCGCCAAGATCGAAGGGCTGCACGGCTTCGGTGCCGACAGCGTGGGCATGATCCGTTTCGACGGCCGCCTGTCGGCGATGAGCGCCGAGGATTTCGTGCGGCTGGCCCTGGTCGGCCGGCTATGCGCCAAGGAGGTCTGGATCGGCCCGGAGTTCCGTTTCGGCCATCGGCGTGGTGGCGATATCGGCCTGCTGCGCGCGCTCGGTGCGCACTACGGATTTGAGGCGGGCGAAATCGCGCCGGTGCATCTGCACGGCGAGCGCATCTCGGCCACGCGCATCCGCGAGCTGCTGGGTGCAGGCGAGTTCGCGCACGCCGGGCAATTGCTTGGCCGGCCGTATGCCATTGGCGGGCGGGTGGTGCGCGGCAAGCAGCTTGGACGCACGTTGGGCTATCCGACCGCCAATCTGCGATTTCCGCGCACGCCGGCGCTGTCGGGTATTTACGCAACCTGGGTGCATGGTGTGGCCGAGCGGCCGTGGCCGTCGGTCTCCAGCTTCGGCACGCGGCCGACGGTGGCCGGCGTGGAGCCGCTGCTGGAAGCGCACCTGTTCGATTTCCAGGGCGATCTGTATGGCCGGCATATCGCCGTCGAATTCGTCGCCAAGCTGCGCGACGAAGAGAAGTTCGACGGCCTGGACGCGCTGACGGTGCAGATGCACCACGATGCCGAGCAGGCGCGTGCGGTGCTGGACAGGCATGCAGTTTCTGCGACACACGCGAATTCCTCGCAACAGCCCGCCTATGATGCGAGTCCCTCGCAGGAGCCGACCTATGATGCGAGTCCCTCGCAAGAGCCCGCACATCCATGTGCGGACTTATCAAAAAATCCAGCGCAACGGTAGAGACCTGTGACCCAAGACTACAAAGCCACTCTCCATCTGCCCGCGACGGAATTCCCGATGCGCGGCGACCTGCCCAAGCGCGAGCCGGCGATGCTGGAGCGCTGGGAGCGCGAGGGGCTGTACGCGCAACTGCGCGCCAATGCGGCCGGGCGCCCGCTGTTCGTGCTGCACGACGGCCCGCCGTATGCCAATGGCCAGATCCATCTGGGCCACGCGGTCAACAAGATCCTCAAGGACATCATCGTCAAGTCGAAATACCTGGCTGGCTTCGATGCGCCCTACATCCCGGGTTGGGACTGCCACGGCCTGCCAATCGAGATCGCGATCGAGAAAAAGTACGGCAAGGTCGGCGTGAAGCTGGATGCGGCGCAATTCCGCCAGAAGTGCCGTGAATACGCCACCGAGCAGATCGACCTGCAGCGGCGCGACTTCAAGCGCCTGGGCGTGATCGGCGACTGGGACAACCCGTACAAGACGCTGGATTTCCGCTTCGAGGCCAACGAGATCCGTGCGCTGGCCAAGGTGGTCGACAACGGCCATCTGACCCGCGGCGTCAAGCCGGTGCATTGGTGCTTCGACTGTGGCTCGGCGCTGGCCGAGGCCGAGATCGAATACGCCGACAAGGTGTCGCCGACGGTGGATATCGCCTATCCGGCGCGCGATCCGGCGGCCGTGGCTGCTGCATTCGGCGCGAGCCTGCCGGCGGGCGTGGGCGTGGCGGTGCCGATCTGGACCACCACCCCGTGGACGCTGCCGGCGTCGCTGGCGGTGAGCCTGGGCGCGGACCTGGACTACGTGCTGGTCGAAGGCCCCGCCGATCGCGGCCAGCCGCGCTGGCTGGTGGTCGCCGAAGCCCTGGCCGGCAAGGCGCTGGCGCGCTACGGCGTGGACACGGTGGTGGTGCACGGGCATGCCAAGGGTGCGGCGCTGGAGCAGATGCTGCTGAACCACCCGTTCTATGCCGAGCGCGAAATCCCGGTGTTGCTGGGCGACCACGTGTCGGCCGAGGACGGTACCGGCGCGGTGCACACCGCACCGGGACATGGCCAGGAGGACTACCAGGTCTCCAAGCAGTACGGCCTGCTCGAGCGTTATGGCGCTGCGCAGATCAACCCGGTGGACGGGCGCGGCGTGTACCTGCCGTCCACGCCGCCGCTGGGCGAGACCGTGCTGGCCGGGCTGCACATCTGGAAGGCCAACGACATCCTCATCGAGGCGCTGCGCGACACCGGCGTGCTGCTGGCGGCCAGCAAGATGGAACACAGCTATCCGCATTGCTGGCGCCACAAGACGCCGATCGCATTCCGCGCCACGCCGCAGTGGTTCATCTCGATGGAGCAGGCCAACCTGCGCGCCGATGCGCTGGCGGCCATCGACAACGTGCATTGGTATCCGTCCTGGGGCCAGGCACGCATCGCCGGCATGGTCGACGGGCGTCCGGACTGGACGATTTCGCGCCAGCGCACCTGGGGCGTGCCGATCGCCTTGTTCGTGCATCGCGAAACCGGCGAGCCGCATCCGCGCAGCACCGAGTTGCTGCGCCAGGTCGCCGACCGCGTGGAGCTGGGCGGCGTGGACGTGTGGTACACGCTGGACGCGGCCGAACTGCTGGGCGATGAGGCCGCCGACTACGACAAGATCACCGACATCCTGGATGTGTGGTTCGACTCCGGCGTGACCCATGAAGCGGTGCTGGTGGACCGCGGTCTGCCCAAGCCGGCCGACCTGTACCTGGAAGGCTCCGATCAGCACCGTGGCTGGTTCCAGTCCTCGCTGCTGACCGGCGTGGCGATGGACAGGGCGGCGCCGTACAAGCAGTGCCTGACCCACGGCTTCACGGTGGACGAGCACGGCCGCAAGATGTCCAAGTCGCTGGGCAACGGCATCGAGCCGCAGGACATCATGAAGACCCTGGGCGCGGACATCCTGCGCCTGTGGATCGCCTCGGCCGATTACAGCAACGAGATGTCGCTGTCGCAGGAGATCCTCAAGCGCAATGCCGACGCGTACCGTCGCCTGCGCAATACCGCGCGCTTCCTGCTCGGCAACCTGCATGGCTTCGATCCGTTGCAGCATCTGGTGGCGCTGGACGACATGGTGCTGCTGGACCGCTGGATCGTGCATCGCGCGCACGAGCTGCAGGAGAAGATCGTCGCCGCGTATGCGCGCTACGACTTTGCCGAGATCGTGCAGGCGCTGCTGAATTTCTGCAGCGTGGATCTGGGCTCGCTGTATCTGGACGTGACCAAGGACCGTCTGTACACGATGGCCGAGGATGCACGCGGCCGCCGTTCGGCGCAGAGCGCGATGTATCACGTGGCCGAGGCGTTCGTGCGCTGGATCGCACCGGTGCTGAGCTTCACCGCCGAAGAGCTGTGGGGCTACCTGCCGGGCAAGCACACCGATAACGTGCTGTTCGCCACCTGGTACGACGGCCTGGCGCCGCTGCCGGCCGATGCTGCATTGACCGGTGCGGATGTCGACAAGTTGCTGGCCTTGCGCGAGCAGGTGGCCAAGGTGCTGGAGCCGATGCGTGCCAATGGCGCGATCGGTGCGGCGCTGGAGGCGGAGATCACCGTGGCTGCCGATGCACAGACTGCCGCGCGTTGGCAGCCGCTGGCCGAGGAGCTGCGCTTCCTGTTCATCAGTGGCGATGTCACCGTCACCGCGGCCAGCACCGACGACATCTTCGTCAGCGCGCAGCCGACCAGCAAGGCCAAGTGCGTGCGCTGCTGGCACCACCAGGCCAGCGTGGGCAGCGATCCGCGTCACCCGGAACTGTGCAGCCGCTGCGTCAGCAATATCGAAGGCCCCGGCGAGGAGCGTCGCTGGTTCTGATGGGGTGCGCATGATTGCGCGTGGCGGGCCGATCCTGCCACGCGTGATCGAGACCCGGATGGGCCGGGCGTGCGCCTGCGCGCGAGCTCATCGGCAGCCACCGCTGCCGTCGATGGCCCCGGTGCCGCAGTCCCTCGCTTGCTGAAGCGTGGCGCACGCGGCAATGCGGGGCAGGGCGGCTGGCTCGGGCGTCCATGCCATCCTTGCCCGCCTGTCTTCCAGCTTTTGTTCTGCTCACCGCCATCCCCAACGCCATCCAGGCATCTTCTCCGGCGTCGGAGAAGTCACCACCAACTGCGATCTTTCGACATGAGTCAACGCCCCAAACCCTCCGCCCTGATCTGGTTGCTGCTGTCGGCACTGGTGGTCGGGCTGGACCAGTGGAGCAAGGCCTGGGTGCTGTCCAGCCTGCCCGAGTACACCCCGGTGCCGGTGATCGACGGCTTCTGGAACTGGTACCGCACCTACAACACCGGTGCTGCCTTCAGCTTCCTGAGCGATGCCGGCGGCTGGCAGCTGTGGTTCTTCACTGCGCTGGCAGTGGGCATCAGCGGGCTGCTGGCATTCTGGCTGTCGCGCACCGCGCGCGGCGAATGGCGCAGCGCGTTGCCGTATGCGCTGGTGATCGGTGGGGCGATCGGCAACGTGATCGACCGCCTGATGCACGGCCACGTGGTCGATTTCATCCAGTGGTATATCGGCAGCCATACCTGGCCTGCGTTCAACATCGCCGACTCGGCGATCGTGGGCGGCGCCATCGGCATCGCGGTATTCGGCCTGTTCGACAGGTCCGGCAAGCGGGAGGCGGGGATCCGGAAGTAGGAATCGTCGCTGAAGTCGCGGCGTACCGGCATCGCCCGGTTCCATCCTCCATTCCCCATTCCCGTAGAATGCCCGCCATGGATGTCCTGCTCGCCAATCCCCGTGGTTTCTGTGCCGGTGTCGACCGTGCGATCGAGATCGTCAAGCGCGCGATCGAAACGCTGGGCGCGCCGATCTATGTGCGCCATGAAGTGGTGCACAATCGCTTCGTGGTCGACGACCTCAAGCAGCGCGGCGCGGTCTTCGTCGAAGAGCTGGACGAGGTGCCGGACAACGCCACGGTGATCTTCAGCGCACACGGCGTCTCGCAGGCGGTGCGGCAGGAAGCCGAGCGCCGCGGGCTGAAGGTGTTCGACGCGACCTGCCCGTTGGTGACCAAGGTGCATTTCGAGGTGGCGCGGCATTGCCGGGCCGGTCGCGACGTGGTGCTGATCGGCCACGCCGGACACCCGGAGGTTGAGGGCACGATGGGGCAGTGGAGCCGCGAACGCGGCGCGGGCACGATCTATCTGGTCGAGGACATCGAGCAGGTTTCCACGCTGCAGATCCGCCAGCCGGAGAACATTGCCTACACCACCCAGACCACGCTGTCGGTGGACGACACCATGGGCATCATCGAGGCCCTGCGTGCGCGCTACCCGGCCATGCAGGGGCCGCGCCACGACGATATCTGCTACGCCACCCAGAACCGCCAGGACGCGGTGCGCGATCTCGCGCGCCAATGCGATCTGGTGCTGGTGGTCGGTTCGCCCAACAGCTCCAATTCCAATCGCCTCAGCGAGCTGGCCCGGCGCGACGGGGTGGAGTCCTACCTGATCGACAACGCCAGCGAGATCGACCCGGCCTGGATCGTCGGCAAGCAACACATCGGCCTGACCGCCGGCGCCTCCGCGCCGCAGGTGCTGGTCGATGGCGTGCTGGCGCGGTTGCGCGAGCTGGGCGCCAGCAGTGTGTCGGAGCTGGAAGGCGAGCCGGAATCGATGGTGTTCGCGCTGCCCAAGGAATTGCGGTTGCGCCTGGTCAGCTGACAGCTGGCGCTCCGGGCTGCTTGCGGTGGCGGGTCCTCGCGGCTAGCCCGGCTGCTTCGCAGCTGCAGGTGGTCGCCCTCCGCCGGCCATGGCCAACAGGTCCGGGCCCGGGATACGTAGTGCGCCGCCTGGCGGCGATTGACCGGGCACCGGCTCCGCTCCTACAATGCACGGCTCGCCGGAATAGCTCAGTTGGTAGAGCGGCGCATTCGTAATGCGTAGGTCGTAGGTTCGATTCCTATTTCCGGCACCATTGCTTCAACACTGGGTCGACCATTGGTCGGCCCAGCTGCGTTTGGGCCGAAGCACGCGCATCTTGCCGCTGGCCCGGCCATATACGCGGCACGTCGTGCCGGCCGCAATCGATGGTCGCGGCTGCATCTTTGTCGTCCTGCGCAGCGCTGCGACAACATGTCGCACAGTTTTGCGCGCATTAATTGCGACAGATCATTGCCGATGGGTTTCGTGCAGGTGCAGCAAAGTCTAAAATCAGGGAGCTAACTCGTGTCTTCGGTCTGCGTGGCCACCTTCCTTCAGGAAGCGTGCCGTCAGGACAAGTCCCACCTGGATACGACGAACGAGGCTGGCGTTCCTTCGCACTTGGATCGACCGATGATTCCGTTGAAACATCTCGGGCGTGTACTTCGTCCAGGCCTGATGCTGCCGTTCCTGCTGTTGGCAGGCTGCAGTTCGGCCATTCTCAATCCGAAAGGCCAGATCGGCCACGACGAGAAGCAGCTGCTGATCACCTCGGTCGTGCTGATGCTGATCGTGGTCATCCCGGTGATCGTGATGACGATTGCGTTCGCGTGGAAATACCGCGCATCCAACACGAAGGCACGCTACGAGCCGGACTGGTCGCACTCCACCGCGATCGAGGTGGTGGTGTGGTCGATCCCGTGCGTGATCATCCTGGTGCTGGCGGTGCTGACCTGGCGCTCCTCGCACGCGCTGGACCCGTACCGGCCGCTGGATTCGGACGTCAAGCCGATCACCATCGAAGCGGTGTCGCTGGACTGGAAGTGGATGTTCATCTACCCGGACCAGAACATCGCCACAGTCAACGAAATCGCGTTCCCGGTGCATACGCCGCTGAACTTCAAGATCACCTCCGACACGGTGATGAATTCGTTCTTCATCCCGCACCTGGGCACGATGATCTACGCGATGGCCGGCATGGAAACTAAGCTGCACCTGGTGGCCAACGAGCCGGGCGAATACTTCGGCCTGTCGACCAACTACAGCGGTCACGGTTTCTCGAAGATGAGCTTCAAGGCGCATGCCGTCGATCAGGCCGGCTTCGATGCATGGGTGGCCAAGGTCAAGGCATCGCCGACCGCGTTGAACGCCGCCGAGTACCAGGTGCTGGCAGCCAATCGCAACGACAAGGAACAGTATCCGGTCACCTACTACTCGTCGGTGCAGGACGGCATGTTCCGCTCGCTCGTCGACAAATACATGAATGGTCCGGGCCATAACAAAGGCCATGGCGACCATCAGGCAGCGGCTGCAGAGCCGGTTGCCATGTGCACTTCTGGAGACAAGTGATGCTAGGCAAACTTACGATCGAGGCGGTTCCGTACCACGAGCCGATCATCATGGTCGCACTCGGTGGTGCAGGCCTGCTCGGCCTGCTCATCGCGGGCGCCATCACCAAGTACAAGCTGTGGGGCTACCTGTGGAACGAGTGGTTCACCTCGGTTGACCACAAGCGCATCGGCGTGATGTACATCATCGTGGCGCTGGTCATGTTGCTGCGCGGCTTCGCCGATGCGGCGATGATGCGCACCCAGCAGGCGCTGGCGGGTAACGGCGGCGAAGGCGTGCTGCCGCCGCATCACTACGACCAGATCTTCACCGCGCACGGCGTGATCATGATCTTCTTCATGGCCATGCCGTTCATGACCGGCCTGTTGAACCTGATCGTGCCGCTGCAGATCGGTGCGCGCGACGTGGCGTTCCCGTTCCTGAACTCGCTGAGCTTCTGGCTGTTCGTGGCCGGTGCGGCGCTGATCAACATCTCGCTGGGTGTCGGCGAATTCGCCCAGACCGGCTGGCTGGCGTATCCGCCGTTGTCGGGGCTGGAATACAGTCCGGGGGTCGGCGTCGACTACTACATCTGGGCGCTGCAGGTCTCAGGCCTGGGCACCTTGCTGACCGGCATCAACTTCTTCGTGACGATCATGCGGATGCGCGCGCCGGGCATGACCCTGATGCGCATGCCGATCTTCACCTGGACCGCGCTGATCACCAACATCCTGATCATCGCCGCATTCCCGATCCTGACCGTGGCGCTGGCGCTGCTGGGCGCCGACCGTTACCTGGGCACGCACTTCTTCACCAATGACGGTGGCGGCAACGCCATGATGTACGTCAACCTGATCTGGATCTGGGGTCACCCGGAAGTCTATATCCTGATCCTGCCGGCGTTCGGCATCTTCTCCGAGTTGATCGCCACCTACAGCCGCAAGCGCCTGTTCGGCTACACCTCGATGGTCTACGCCACCTCGTGCATCGGCGTGCTGTCGTTCGTGGTGTGGTTGCACCACTTCTTCACCATGGGCTCGGGTGCCAACGTCAATGCCTTCTTCGGCATCACGACGATGATCATCTCGATCCCGACCGGCGTGAAGATCTTCAACTGGCTGTTCACCATGTTCCGCGGTCGTGTGCACATGACCTCGCCGGTGCTGTGGACGATCGGCTTCATCATCACTTTCACCATCGGCGGCATGACCGGCGTGATGCTGGCGATCCCGGCAGTGGACTTCGTGCTGCACAACAGCCTGTTCCTGATCGCGCACTTCCATAACGTGATCATCGGCGGCGTGGTGTTCGGCTACCTGGCCGGCCTGACCTATTGGTTCCCGAAGGCGTTCGGCTTCAAGCTCAACGAGAAGATCGGCAAGGCCTCGTTCTGGTGCTGGATCATCGGCTTCTTCGTGGCCTTCATGCCGCTGTACGTGCTCGGCTTCATGGGCATGACCCGTCGCATGAACACCTACAACCACCCCGAGTGGGCGCCGTGGCTGTATGTCGCCGCGGCCGGTGCTGCGATCATCGGCCTGGGTATCTTCCTGAACCTGGTGCAGATCGGTTACAGCGTGTGGAAGCGCAAGGAGCACATGGACTACACGGGCGATCCGTGGGATGGCCGTACGCTGGAGTGGGCCACCTCCTCGCCGCCGCCGTTCTACAACTTCGCCGTGCTGCCGCACATCGACGACCGCGATCAGTTCTGGGCCGACAAGCAGAACGGCAAGGGCTGGGTGCGTCCGTCCAAGTACGAGGCCATCCACATGCCGCGCAACACCGGTGCAGGCGTGTATATCGGCGCCTTCAGCGTGCTGATGGGCTTCGGTCTGATCTGGCACATCTGGTGGCTGGCCATCGTCGGCCTGGTCGGCATGATCGGCAGCTTCATCGCCCGTACCTTCGATGACGACATCGATTACTGGGTGCCGGCCGACGAAGTGGAGCGTATCGAAAACGCGCGCTTTGCCCTGCTCGAACAGCAACATGCGGCGCAGGCCGCGAAGGTGGTATGACCATGTCTTCCTCGACCACGCTAGACCACGCCGCCCACGCGGGCGGCCACGACGACCACGAACATCACGATGCCGGTGGCAACACCGTCTTCGGATTCTGGGTCTACCTGATGAGCGACTGCCTGCTGTTCGCCGGCCTGTTCGCCACCTATGCGGTGCTCTCCGGCGCCACGGTGGACGGACCGACCGCCAAGGAGCTGTTCGACCTGAAGTTCGTGCTGGTGGAAACCTTCCTGCTGTTGTTCAGCAGCCTGAGCTTCGGCGTTGCGATGATTTCCGCGCACAAGCGCAACATGACCGGGCTGTACGCCTGGCTGGGCGTCACCGCGCTGCTGGGCATCGGCTTTCTGTGCATGGAAGTCTGGGAGTTCAACCATCTGATCCACGAAGGGGCGGGTCCGGGACGCAGCGCGTTCCTGTCGGCCTTCTTCACCCTGGTGGGGACGCACGGCCTGCACGTGGCTTCCGGCCTGTTGTGGATGGCAGTGCTGGTGATCCAGATCTCCAAGAACGGCCTGACCCCGCGCAACAGCACGCGTCTGGCCTGCCTGAGCCTGTTCTGGCATTTCCTGGACATCATCTGGATCGGTGTGTTCACCGTCGTCTACCTGCTGGGAGCGCTGTAATGGCCAATCACCACGCGCATGAAACCGCTGCCGACGCACATGCCGGCGGCCTGAAGTCCTACCTGATCGGCTTTGTGATGGCCGTGATCCTCACCGTCATCCCGTTTGCGATGGTGATGAGCGGAGCGTTCTCCAAGGGCGTCACCGTCATCGTGATCTCGCTGATGGCCGCGGTGCAGATGCTGGTGCACATGGTGTACTTCCTGCACATGGACCGCTCGCCCGAGCAGCGTTCCAACGTGCAGGTGGGCCTGTTCTCGCTGCTGATCATCGGCATCGTGATCGTGGGTTCGCTGTGGGTGCTGCACAACATGAACGTCAACATGATGCATTGAGACGGCATGGCGCCCGATCCCGGCACGCCGGATCGACGCATACCGGACAGAACGAAGCCGCCAGGTCACTGGCGGCTTTTTTTTTTGCGTGCGAATCGGCGCGCAGCATGACCTATGGCATACGGGGGAAGCGCAGGCAGGCGCTTAGCATCGTGGGCTTGCCTGTTCCAGGTCCCTGCGGAGTTGCGATGAAGATCCCCACCTTGTTGTCCGTGTCGCTGCTGGCGGCACTGTCGTTGCCTGCGGCCGCACAAACCGCTGCGCCGCAGGACGTGCCGTTCGACGGCACCTTGAAGATCGACGTCGATGCCACCGATCTGGCCCACCGCATCTTCAAGGTCAAAACCACCATGCCGGCCAAGCCCGGCCCGATGACGCTGCTGTATCCGCAGTGGATTCCCGGCAATCACTCGCCGACCGGGCCGATCGACAAGCTGGCCGGTCTGGTGATCAAGGTCGATGGCAAGGTGGTGCCGTGGAAGCGCGACCAGTTCGATGTGTACGCCTTCACCGTGGACGTGCCCCAGGGCGCCACCGAGCTGGTGGCCGAGTTCAAGTTCCTCTCGCCGCAGGCCCCCAACCAGGGCCGGGTGATGATGACCCCGGAGATGCTCAACCTGCAGTGGAACACCACCGCGCTGTATCCGGCCGGCGTGTTCGCACGCAACATCAAGGCCCAGGCCAGCGTCACCTTGCCAGCCGGCTGGAGCTATGCCACGGCACTGGAAACCGACCGCCGCGTCGGCGACACGGTGACCTTCAAGCCGATCGATTTCGACGACCTGGTCGATTCGCCGATGTTCGCCGGCAAGTACTACAAGCGCGTTGAGCTGAGCGTCGGCAAGCAGCCGGTCTACCTCAACGTGTTCGCCGACGAAGCCAAGTCGCTGGAGGCCAAGCCCGAGCAGATCAAGGCGCATGCAGCGCTGGTGCAGCAGATGGACAAGCTCTACGGCGCGCGCCATTTCGATCATTACGAATTCCTGCTGGCGCTGACCAAGAAACTGGGTGGCATCGGCCTGGAGCATCACCGCTCCAGCGAAAACAGCGGCGTGCCGACGTACTTCACCGAGTGGGACAAGAGCTGGACCGGGCGCGACCTGCTCGCGCACGAGTTCAACCACTCCTGGAACGGCAAGTACCGCCGTGGCGCCGACCTGGCCACGCCCAACTTCAACGTGCCGATGGGCGACAGCCTGCTGTGGCTGTACGAGGGCCAGACCCAGTTCTGGGGCGAAGTGATGGCCGCGCGTTCGGGCCTGTGGACGCAGGACCAGGCGCGCGAGATGCTGGCCGGCGTGGCGGCGAGCTATGAGCGCGGGCGCCCCGGCATGGCCTGGCGCACCGTGCAGGACACCACCAACGACCCGACCATGTCGATGCGCCGGCCCAAGGCGTACCGCAGCTATCAGATGAGCGAGGACTACTATTCCGGCGGCCAGATGATGTGGCTGGAAGTGGACAGCAAGTTGCGCGCGCTGACCAACAACAAGCGCTCCATCGACGATTTCGGCAAGGCGTTCTTCGGCATGAACAACGGCGACTGGGACGTCAACCCGTACACCTTCGACGACATCGTCGCCACGCTCAACGGCATTGCCGCCTACGACTGGGCCAGCCTGTTGCGCAGCCGCATGGACGGGCATGGTTCCTTGAACGGCGGTATCGAAGCCAATGGCTGGAAGCTGGTCTACAACGACGAGCCCAATCTGGCCACCAAGGCCGACGAGAGCGACGACAAGGACGCCAACCTGGCCTATTCGCTTGGCGTGTCCTTGAAAGCCTCTGGCGACATCGGTGATGTGCTGTGGGACGGCCCGGCCTTCAATGCCGGCCTGATCGCCGGCAACACCATCGTGGCGGTCAACGGCCGCGCCTTCAGCAGCGAGGTGATCAAGGACGCGATCAAGGCGGCCAAGGGCACCACCGCGCCGATCGAACTGCTGGTCAAGCGCCTGGACCGCTACGACACCGTGCGCATCGATTACCACGGCGGCCTGCTGTATCCGCATCTGGAACGTATCCCCGGCAAGCCGGACCGCCTGAGCGAGTTGTACAAGCCGCGCTGAGCGGCGGTTGCCTGCGAGCAGCCGTTCGAGCGGGCAATGGAAAAACCTGGCGGTGCGTGCCCGGGAGCGATCGATCATGCAGTGCCAGGCGCCGGTCTTCGTCGGTACCGATGCCGGTGCCGACCGATCGAAAGACAGCGCGCCAGCCGACTGGTCCGCTCATCAATGCGGCCAGGTGAAAACGCCGCCGCAGGAATGGGTGCTTGCATCCCTTCCTGCGGCGGCGTCAGCTGTTCGATTCCCGATTCCCGATTCCCGATTCCCGACTCCCGAGCCAACGTCGCGCATCCTGAGACTGACGCCGACTATCCTGTCGCTCCAGAAGCGATGGGTTAACTGACGATGGCGAAGGCGAAAACGGCCTATGTCTGCGGCGAGTGCGGCGCCGAGTACAACAAGTGGCAGGGGCAGTGCACCGAATGCGGGGTCTGGAACACGCTCAGCGAGATCGTGCTCGAAAGCGCCACGCCCGGCGGCAAGGCCTCGCCTGCGGCCTCGCGGCGTAGCGGCTGGGCCGGCAAGGCCGAGGCGCCAAAGATCACCGCGCTCAAGGATGTGCAGCAGTCCGAGCAGGCGCGTGTGTCCACGGGCATCGGCGAGTTCGATCGGGTACTGGGGGGCGGGCTGGTCGAGGGCGCGGTGGTGCTGATCGGTGGCGACCCGGGCATCGGCAAGTCGACATTGTTGCTGCAGGCGCTGGCGAGCATGGCCAGCACGCTGCCGGTGCTGTACGTGACCGGTGAGGAATCGCTGGCACAGGTGGCCGGGCGCGCGGTGCGGCTGGATCTGCCGCTGGAAGGCTTGAATGCGCTGGCCGAAACCGGCATCGAAAACATCCTGCAGCATGCCAGCGTGGCGCGGCCGAAGCTGATCGTGGCCGACTCGGTCCAGACGCTGTGGACCGAGTCGCTGACCGCGGCGCCGGGCTCGGTCAGCCAGGTGCGCGAGAGCGCGGCGCGGCTGGTGCGCTATGCCAAGGAGACCGGCACCGCCGTGTTCCTGGTCGGCCATGTGACCAAGGAGGGCGGCATCGCCGGCCCGCGCGTGCTGGAACACATGGTCGATGCGGTGCTGTACTTCGAAGGCGAGAGCGGTAGCCGGTTTCGCCTGTTGCGCGCGTTCAAGAACCGCTTCGGGGCGGTCAACGAGCTGGGCGTGTTCGCGATGGGCGAGAAGGGCCTCAAGGAGGTCTCCAACCCGTCGGCGATCTTCCTGTCCGGCGGCAGCACCCAGCAGCCGGGCAGTTGCGTGATGGTCACCCGCGAAGGCACCCGGCCGCTGATGGTGGAGGTGCAGGCACTGGTGGACGCCTCGCCGCTGTCCAATCCGCGGCGCGTGGCGGTGGGGCTGGAGCAGAACCGGTTGGCGATGCTGCTGGCGGTGCTGCATCGCCACGGCGGCATCGTGGTGGGCGACCAGGACGTGTTCGTCAATGTGGTCGGCGGCATCCGCGTGCAGGAAACCGCTGCCGATCTGCCGGTGCTGCTGGCAGTGCTGTCCTCGCTGCGCGACCGGCCGCTGTCGGAGAAGACGATTGCCTTTGGCGAAGTGGGGCTGTCGGGCGAGATCCGGCCGGTGCCCAACGGCGAGGATCGTCTGAAAGAAGCCGCCACCCATGGCTTCAAGCGCGCGATCGTGCCCAAGGCCAACGCGCCCAAGGTTGCCAGCATCAAGGGCATGGAGATCGTCGCGGTGGAGCGGCTGAGCCAGGCGCTGGAAGCGGCGGCCGAGTGATGCCGGCGTGGGATGGAGCGCGCGTGCGCGGGGCATCGCGCTGCACGCGGTGAGCTGATCGCGCGCGCCGGTGCAGGGCCGCACACATTGCGCCGCGCGATGGCGGAATTGCAGCAGTGACGTTGTCGGGTTGGCCGCCGGCAACTGCGGCGACCGTTGGTCGGCCAGCAGTCGCGAGATGCCGCCAGCCGGTAAGAAACCGTTTTCAGCAGAGGGCGGCTATGGCAACATGCGCGGCCCGTTGCACGGTGCACCGGATCACAGACAGCGCCCACTGCGCGTCACCAGGAGAACACGATGGAATGGATGTTGTTGCCACTCAAGCGCTACGCCGACTTCAATGGCCGCTCGCGCCGCAAGGAATATTGGATGTTCATGCTGCTGCAGGCGATCGTCCTGCTGGTATTGGGTGGCTTGTTCGGCATCGCGGCGGCAGTGATGGGCGGCGAGAACGGTCCCGGCGCACTGGCATGGCTGGTGCTTGCCATCATGGGGATCTTCGTACTGGCACTGATCGTGCCGAGCATTGCGGTGACCGTGCGTCGCCTGCATGACCAGGGCAAGTCCGGCTGGTTCTATCTGATCAGCCTGGTGCCCTACGTCGGTGGCTTCATCGTGCTGGTCTTCATGTGCCTGGAAGGCACGCCCGGCCCGAACGAGTACGGCGAGAATCCCAAGCAGTAACCGGGTGCAATGCCTGATCGAACAATGGCGCGGGGAGTCCTCCGCGCCATTGTCGTTTCTGGAGAGCCGCCGGCGGAGGTTGCCAAAGGGCACGCACCTGTTCGAGTGCGGCACTGGGTGCGATAGGGGCATTTGAGCCGACCGCAAAAACGTATCCGTCTTGCCAGGGCGTGGGAAGCGGTCGAGCGGCAATAGGCCAAGAGCCTGCTCGTGTGTTCACTACATGATTGAACTACCAGGTGGACAGGTTTTCCGCCCGGCGTGGCAGCAGGCGAAAAGCAGTCCAGCCAATGCCCGACCAGATCAACGCATCACAGCGGACGGCTCACTGCACTGCAGGCGCCGATGGCATGCAGCAAGCGCGGCTCGCCGCCGTTCGCCGCGCTGCCGCTGTTGCGAGCCCGCGTTGATCAACAGGCCGCGGCGTGATGGGCGGTGCTGGGGCTGACGGCCTTGCTGGGCGCGTGCTTGTCGGGCGTAGCAAGTTCCAATTTGTACCCATGCGAATACACGGTTCTGATGCGCACCACGCCGCTGTGGTTGCATAGCTGCAGCTTCTTGCGCAGCTTGTAGATGTGCTGCTCCATCGTGCGGTCGGTGAACTCGGTGTGGCTACCCCACACCGCCTTGGCCAACTGGCAGCGGCGGAAACATACGCCGGGGCTGGAAAACAACAGCCAGGCGATCGAGAACTCGCGTGCGGTCAGCACGATCGGCTTGCCGTGCAGGTACACGGTATTTTCGTCGCGAATCAGGTGGTAGGGACCAACACTCAGCTGCTGGCTCTCGGAGCACGCCTCGGCCACCGGCGAAAGCGCCAATGCCGCGCGTACATGCAGTTCGTGGGAATTGAACGGCAGGGCGAGCACATCGTGTGCGCCGGCGCGGTACCAGGCCAGAATGTCGTGCGCACAGTCGAAACGCCCCAGCACGATCAGCGGCGTGGGATGACCGCTGTGGCAGCGTTGCCAGGCCAGCAGCGAGCTGTCGTCTGACGCGACGCAGGTCGCGTCGAAGACCAGCAGCTCGCAGGGGGAATGCCGCAGCGAGCGCAGGAGTTCGAGTTCGTCGGAAAACACCGCAAAACTCGGGGCCAGCGGTGCAAGGCTCGCATTGACCTGCGATGCCAGACGCGCGTCCTGCGTCAACAGGAAAGCCGATCCTTGCTTGCCGGTAGGGTTGCCGTGCATCAGCCGGCCTTCCCATGTCTGCCCACGTACCAGTCATGTGCTGGATGCCTGTTGTGGGCAGCAGGCGCCAATACAAAACCCACATGTATAGATAAGTGCATCGCCATCGCCTTTGGCTGCCAGGGGATCCGGCCTGAGGCCGGACGAATGGTATGTACCATTGCGGAGCCAGAAAGTTTCACTGCTGCGTACTTTTCTTCGGCTTCGGGCGGGCCGGCTTTAACGTACGCTCATTTAGGCGCAACGCAGCTCTTACATCCAGGGCATGCGTCGACGGCGACTAACAAAATTCCGACATCGCGCGGTACGCGGGCCGATGGTTCCGGCGGAAAACAATACGCACGATCGCCAGGTCGTTGAATGCAATGCCGGGTCTATACCACGGTATTGCGATTTGCACGTGCACGAAGCGCGCATGGAATATGTGGGCCATCGGTTGATGTCATGGAACGCGGCAGCATTCGTTTGAAGTGCATCTTTCATTTACTGAAATACCTTGCACGCGGCCATCGCCGCGACATGCCAGGACAATGGTCCAGCTGCGCACGGGCTCAGGTGCTCGAATGGCCGACGATTGCTTTTTTGGCTGGCGTCCTGTCTTCAATACGGCTTCGCATGGCGCGGAATGTCCTATGCACGCATGCGGTGGCGGTATGCAAAAAGTGCCCTTTATCTGCACGCCGCTTAACTGGTTCGCCGACAGACAGAGTGAGGATTTTTGATTTTCTTAGTGCCTTGGAGTGAGAAATTCCATTGGATCCGCTGCATACAATCGTTTGCGCCAGCCAGACCGGCGCATTGTTGTTTTTGCTCGTCCCCCTATGAGAGAGCCCGGCATGATCCTTTCAACCTACTTCGCGGCAATCTCTGCGTTGTCGTACGCAGACCGTCTTCCTATCTATACAAGCAGGATGCTGGTTGGTGCCTGGCCGCAAGGTCTGCAACATCTTCAACAACGCCGCGACGGCCAGGCCGCCCCGGATGGTGCAGAGGATGAAGTCAGCCTGCTCGGTGCCAGCGGCGATGCCTTGTTGATCCTCGAATACCAGGAGGAGGCCGAAGATGCCTACCGCCACGCCTTGAAGGCGATGCGCGGGCATCAGCGCCAACTGCGGCTGCTGTCCTGCCGCAACACCGCCTGGTTGATGCTGAGCCAGCGCCGCCTGAGCGCTGCATTGAATTGCTTCGCACAGCTGGCGATGGACCGCGAAACGCCGCCCTGCCTATGCGGGGAGAGTCTGCTGGGCAAGGCGCTGACCCACTTCCATCTGGGCCAGAGCACGCTGGCGCTGCAGACGCTGGAGCGTGCCAACGAAGCGCTGGGGGAACTGGACAGCGGCGCAACCGAGTGGCAGCGCATCGCCAACGCGCTGCGTCTGGACATGATCGCGCAGCTGCGCATCCGGCGTGCCGACCGGATGAGCGACCACGTGTTCTGGCAGGCCACGCTGCGCCAGGAGGATGCGGCGCATGCGTTCGAGCCCAACGAGTTGCGCGCCTGCATCGCCGACCTGGCCGAGAGCATGCCGGTGCTCGCCCAGCGCATGCGCCACGTGCGCAACCTGCTGCGCATTGCCGGTGGCGACACCTTCGGTTTCGATGCGCAGATCGATGCGCTGCCGGCCGCTGCCACCGGGTGCCCGCCATGCGCCCGGCAGGATGCGCAGGTGGAACTGGCGCTTGCCGCATTGGCGGTGGGGCGCGCGGATCTGGCAGAGCGCGCCCTGGCCGGTGCCGGGCGGCACCACGCGCCGCGCTGGAATCTGGAGTTCGAGTATTGCCAGGCCAAGATCAGCCAGGCGCTGGGCAAGACCGAGCAGGCGCTGTTGCTGTACAACCGGTATGCGCTGGGCGCGGTGCAGTGCCTGCGCAGCGAGGTGCAGGCGCCGCGGCTGCTGGAAAGCGGCACGCCGGCACATGTCAGCGACGACATCTCCGCGCGGCTGCCGGCCAAGTATCGGCGCGCCTACGCCTACATGATCACCAATGCGCACCGTTCGGACCTGTCCATCAACGAGGTGGCCGCGCAGATCGGCGTGACCGGGCGCGCCTTGCAGCAGGCGTTCAAGTCCGCCACCGGGCTGTCGCCGACCCAGGTGCTGCGGCGTTACCGGATGCAGAGCATCCGCGACGAACTGCTGGCCGAAGGCGGCTGCGGCAGCGTGCTGCAGGCGGCGAGCCGCTGGGGCGTGGGCAGCCGGTCGGCCTTGGCCAAGGGCTATCGCCAGCATTTCAATGAGGCGCCGATGGAAACCTTGCAGCGGTAAGCCGTTGCGCGCCACGGCCATGCGTCGACGCAGGCCGTGGCGCGTCGTTTCTGCAAGGGGGGCGCTGCCATGGCGGCCGCGCGCCGGCCACGCGCGAGACGCCGTCATAGTGTGACGTGCGTGCGTGTGGGGCGGCTTGCGGCTATCCTGTGCGGCTCGCACTGCCACCCAGGAAGGCGCGTCCGAGGATGGGCGTGGCCGCCAAGGAAACGACGAACGATCATGCAAGATCACACCTCCGAGGCGACGGACGCCTCCCAGATCCGCCGCGCAGGCGTCGATCTCAACGGATTGATGTCCGTTCTCAGCAAGCATCTGTATTCCACGCCGGTGGTCGCGCTGCGCGAGCTGGTGCAGAACGCGCACGACTCGATCCTGCGGCGCCGCTTGGAACAACCCGACTGGCAAGGCCAATCGCGCATCGAAGTGCATGCCGATGGTGCCCAGGGCATCGTGCGCATCGTCGATACCGGCGCCGGACTGACCCAGCAGGAAATCCACGATTACCTGGCCACCGTCGGCGTGGGGTATACGCGTGGCCTGCGTCAGGGCGGGCATGAGGACAGCGGCCTGATCGGCATGTTCGGGCTGGGCTTTTTGTCGGCCTTCGTGCTGGCGCGCCGCGTCACCGTTCGCACCACCTCCTACCAGAGCCCGACGCTGGGGCATTGCTATATCTCCAGCAATGCCGAGCAATACACGGTGAGTCCGATCCCGGCACGTACCCAGGTCGGAACGGAAGTGGTGCTGGAGCTGCACGAGGACTATCTGCCGTTGGCCCAGGAAGCACGGCTGCGCGAGATCCTGTCGCGCTATTGCGCGCTGTTGCGCGAGCCGATCTGGATCGGCGGCGATACCCAGGCGATCAATCCCGAACCGCCGCCGTGGCGCATGCACGATGCGGTGCCGTTGCATCCGGTGCAGGCCTGGCGGCGTCAGCGCGAGTTTGCCGCGCGTTTCGAGCGCAACTTCGAGCCCTTGTGCTGCATGCCGGTGCGCGCGGAGGAGGGCAGCGATGCGGTCGGCCTGCTGTGGGTGCAGGACGGAGCCACCTACGGCACCAGCGACAACCGCAACCTGTCGGTGTTCCTGCGCGGCATGCTGCTGGACGACAACGCGCGCGAACTGCTGCCACCGTGGGCGGGCTTTATCGGGGGCGTGATCGAGTCCAATCGCTTGACGCCCACCGCCAGCCGCGAAGATCTGCAGCGCGATGCCACCTACACGGCCGTGCAGCACGCGCTGTCCGAAGCGCTGGTGCAAGGCCTGGCCGATGTGGCGCGCCAGCAGCCGGAAGCCTGGCGGCGCATCCTGCTGCGGCACAACGAGGCATTGCTGGGCGCGGCGCTGTGCGACGAGCGTTTGTTCGCGCTGCTGATGGAACACGTGCGGGTGCCGACCTCGCAGGGCGACCTGCCCGCGCAGCAGTTGCCGGCGCGTGGCGCGGTACATGTGATCCTGGACAGCGACAGCGGTTTCGAGGAAATGCTGTTCCGCGCGATGGGCGTGCCGGTGGCCTACGGAAACCGCTATGCGGTGGTGCCGTTCCTGCGCCGCTGGGCGCAGGCCAAGGGCGTGCGCCTGGTCGAGCTGGGCACCGAGCAGGGCAACCGGCAGTTGTTCCAGCTGGATACGTTGCCGGCCGACGAACTGGCCTGGCTGGAACAGCACCTGGGCGATGGCGAGGCGCTGGTGCCGGCACGTTTCAGTCCCGAGGCATTGCCGCTGGTGGTGGTGCCCGACCGCGAGGCCGAACTCAAGCGCCGGCTGGAGCAGGACGAGAACGACAAGCGCGTGTCCACCGCCGCGTTGCGGCTGGCCCGGCAATTCACGGCGGGGATCCAGGCGCGGCAGACCCAGCGGCTGTATCTGAATCTCGACAACCCGGCCTTGCAGGCACTGCTGGCGGCGCAGCGCGCCGGCAATCCGCAGGCGGCGGTGGCGGCGCGGTTGCTGCGCTCACTCAAGGTGATCGTGTCGACGCAGGGGCGCAGCCAGCCGCAGCCCGGTGCCAACGCATCGGGCGGATCGGATTTGAACCGGGCCTTTGGCGATCTTGCCGAGGCCGTGACCCAACTGCTGGCGCGCTGAGCGCCGCATCGAAGGAGCAACACGATGGAAATCTGGAACTGGGTGGAGAAGCTGCAGGACGATCTGGGCGAAGCCGGGCAGCCGCAGAATGCGCAGCTGCTGACACGCCTGACCGACCATATCTGCGATCTGCAGATCGAACGCGCCGAAGCGCTGTTGCCCGAGGCGCGTGCGCTGGGCAAGACGCTGGCCAATCCGTGGTTGGAGGTGTTCGTCGGGCATTGGGAAATGCGCAACCGCGTCGGCAATCTCTGCGAGGGTGAGCGTGCGCTCAGCGACGCGGTGGCGTTGTTCGAACGCGCGCATCGCGCCGATGCGGTGGAGTGCCCGCAGTCGGTGTGCGTGACCCAGGACCTGGCCGCCTGCTACGCCAATATCGACGGTCCGGGCTGGGTGGAAGAGCGCATCGAGGTGTGCGAGGAGACGCTGGGCCGCATCGATCCGAGCTGGTCGTGCTACCAGTGCCTGAGCTGCGAAAAAGCCGATGCCCTGCTCGACGATGGACGCGGCGAGGCGGCACTGAGTTATCTGGAACAGCAGTCGCAGACCATCGTTGCGCATGGCGGGCAGATCTACGACGGCGTGCCGGACATGCGCATCTCGATCCTGCTCTCGCTGGGCCGCGCGCAAGAGGCGCTGGCGCTGATCGAACAGCGCGAACGCGAAGCCGCGCGCGAAGGGGCCGAATGGGCCAACTGCAGTCAGCCGCGGCGCCTGCAGAAAGCCCGTGCCTTGGCAATGTTGAATCGCGACGACGAAGCACTGGAAGCCTTTTTGCCGTGGCGCGAGGTTGCGCCGCGCTACCGCCTGCACTGGTTGCGTGCGGTGGTGGTGCTGGTATCGCGCCAGCCCGAGCGCAACACCTGGGATCTGGGCAGCCGCCTGCAGGTGATGCTCGATCATTACGCGCAGGTGGGTGCGCATCGCATCCTGATCGAAGCGGCCGAGATGGCGATCGCGCTGGCGTTGCAGCGTGGTGCGGTGTGGACCGCGCGCCGGCACCTGGCGCTTGCGCGTGCGCATGTGCCCAAGTTGCGCCAGGACCGTGGCGCCACGCAACTGGCGGACGGCCTGGCTGCGCGCATCGAGGCCGCACCGGCGGGCGAGCCGGCACCGGTGCCCGCTGAGCAGTTGCTGCAGTGGCTGGATGCACAAGCCGAAGACGTGGCGCGGAATCCCGAGCGCGAGGCGCAGTGGTTGCTGCAGGCAGTGGCCGAGCGTCCCGACGACGCCGAGTTGGTGGACACCACGGCGTCGGCATTGAGCGCGTGTGCGGCCGACGACGAGGCGATCGCGCTGCTGTGGGCATTCGTGCAGCGGCATGCCGACCGCGAGACCAGCCCGACCTTCCGGCTGATGAACCTGTTGCTGGGCCGCGGCGACGAAACCGGCCTGCGGCGGCTGGCGCAGCTGTATCGCCCGCTGGTGCCGGTGGCGGCGCTGTGGTGCGAGGCGCAGCTGGCCCAGCGGCTTGCCGATTGGCCGGCGCTGGAGCAGGCCTGCACCGCGTTGCTGGAATTGTCGCCCGGCTCGCATGGCGCGCGCGGCTTGCTGGGGCGCATGTATCTCAACACCGGCCGCTTCGCCGAAGCCACCGAGGTGTATCGCCAGCTGACCGAGTTGATGCAGGAGCCGCGCTCCGCACATTGGGATCACATGACCGCGGCCAGCGCGGCGCAGCAGTGGGACGCGGTGCGCGCCTCGGCGCTGGCGCTCGGCATGGAGCTGAGCAGCACCAGTGGCGTGGTCGAAGAAACCTGGGGGTGGGTGATCGTGCGTTGCGTGGACGACGGCGAGGCAGCCGAGTACTACGCACGGCGCACCGGCCCGGTCACCGCGCGTATCGTCGAAAATGCACCGGCACATCGGCGCCAGCATGTCGGCGACTGGGTGGTGTTCGACGCGGAGTTGCTGTATCCGCCACCGGACGACGAGGCCGAGCGCGAGCGGTTCGTGCCGACCTATGCGCAGGTGCATGTGCTGGAGCCAGGCGGTTACGGCAGCAGCTGGCTGGTGGATGGCGTGCATCCTGGCGAGGAGGCGATCGAGGCCTTGCGGCAGGACGTCGAAGCGCGCGGCTGGAAGCTGTGGTTGCACAGCCGCGACGACTATCGCGTGGTCGATCCGGCACACGCGGACGCATTCGACCCGGAAGATGCAAGCACGGGTCTGCCGGGCGTGCTGTTCACCGTGGCGCTGCCGGAAGCGGCGGCGCCGCTGGAACTGCATCGCGTCCTGCTGGCCACAACCGCGCAGTGGGCGCACCCGATGTGCTGGCTGCGCCTGGCCGAGGCCTGCGATCAGGACCCGCGCCCGCATCTGGACGCAGTGGAGCGTTACGGGCTGTAGGGCGGCGATCAGGCTCGTCGCGCAGCGGCTGCTGATGCGGTCGCCGCTGCCGCCGGGATTGGGGAGCGGGCATTCGGGATTGGCATGTGTGGTTTGCATGCCAACTGCTGGTATGTCGTCAGCAATGGTGACGCTCGGAAGAACGTGCAGCCCGTCTGGCTGTTCGCATTTCTTTCCGCAACCGATAGCAATCGGTGGTGCTTGCGCGGGTGCCGGCGTGGGACCTTGAGCGGCATGGATGCCGCGCCAGAGCCTACACGGACGTACTTGCGGCGTGTCCCACGCCGGTACGCGTGCAAGCGCCCGCAGCAGACCGAAGCATTCACGTTGAACTCTAGATGTGGTGCACAAGATTGATCGGTGTGCGGAGTCGGTCGGCGGCGCGGCGCCGCATCCGGTGTCGGGACACGCCGCAAGTACGTCCTTGTAGGCTCGGTGGCGGCATCCATGCCGCCACACGGTCCCGCCCCCGGACGCGGCACCACGCTCCCAATATGGCTAGTGCTGATCGGCGAGCACTGGTTTCAGGCAGTCATCGTGCCTGCGGAGTTGGCGCTTCATGTCGTTGAGATCGCCTCAACATTTGATCTTTGCAGTGGCAACTGAAAACTCGATCCGAGCCACGACCACTCAACCAAGCAGTGCTTTTCCTTCCGCAACCGATAGCAACCGGTGGTGCTTGCGCGCGTGCCGGTGTGGGACCTTGAGCGGCATGGATGCCGCGCCAGAGCCTACACGGACGTACTTGCGGCGTGTCCCACGCCGGTACGCGTGCAAGCGCCCGCAGCAGACCGAAGCATTCGCATGGAAACAACAGATGCGGTGCGCACGATTGATCGGTGTGCGGAGTCGGTCGGCGGCGCGGCGCCGCATCCGGTGTCGGGACACGCCGCAAGTACGTCCATGTAGGCTCGGTGGCGGCATCCATGCCGCCACACGGTCCCGCCCCCGGACGCGGCACCATGCTCCCGATATCGCTAGTGCCGATCGGCAAGCGATGACTTCAGTACGCACTGCAGGCTGACCCCGCAGTGGCGAGATCCGGCGCGTGCATGCGGTGCCGGGCGTGGGCAAACCGGCCTGCCGGCACATCGAGCGCGTCCGCCGCCATGGGAGGGGCGTTGCGATCGGTCCGGGCCGGCGTCAGGCGGTCTTCCCGCAAGTTGGACCACCTTCGCGCAGCGGTCGGTGGCCACATCACGGCCGGTCCGGCGGCGGTCCGTGACCGGCCGCCGTTGCGCCGAGAGCAGGGTGGCGCAACGGCGGCAAGCGCATCTGTCCAGGCGTGGTCGCGCTCACGTTCGCGGCGTGCGCGGCAATGTCAAACTCCGTACGGATTTTCCTCTGACCGCTACAGGTTCGTCGCTGGTTGCCGAAACTGAATTGCTTTACTCTGCAGCGCTTCGGCGTGGGGGCGCCGCGCCAGTCAGGGGGGCGCAATCGCCCCGCATGCCCAGCCTTCTCTCTTCTAACTCTTGGCGGGTGATCTCATGGTGGCATTGCAGCAGCGCTCGATCGATGCGATTCGTGGCCAGGAAGCTGCGTTGTTGGCGGCATGGCTGGGCTCCAGCCTGGGCAGCGATGGACGCATTTCCCGACAGGACGTCGAAACCCAGAGCGCGGATTTCCTGCACCTGCTGGTCGCCTCCCTGAAGGACGGTGGCAGCAGCCTGGACAGCGCCGACTGGAGCGAGGTGCGTCGCTTCCTGGAAAACCTGTCGCGCGATCGCGCCACCCGTGGCTTCGATTCGCAGGAAACCGCCAATTTCATCTTCTCGCTGAAGCGGGTGCTGTTCGCGCTGGTGCAGCGCGAATACGCCGACACGCCGGAGGATCTGGGCCAGCAGCTGTGGGCGCTGTCCGAGCTGCTGGACCGTCTGGGCCTGTACACCGTCAAGGCGTTCCAGAAGACCCGCGAAGACATCATCGTGCGCCAGCAGGAAGAAATGCTGGAGCTGTCCACCCCTGTGGTCAAACTGTGGGACGGCGTGCTGGCACTGCCGATGATCGGCACGCTGGATTCGCAGCGCACCCAGGTGGTGATGGAGTCGCTGCTGCAGCGCATCGTCGATACCGGCTCGGAAATCGCCATCATCGACATCACCGGGGTACCCACCGTGGACACGCTGGTCGCGCAGCACCTGCTCAAGACCGTCACCGCGATCCGCCTGATGGGCGCCGATGCCATCATCAGCGGCGTGCGCCCGCAGATCGCGCAGACCATCGTGCATCTGGGGCTGGACCTGCAGGGCATCGTCACCAAGGCCAACCTGTCCGATGCGCTGGCGCTGGCGCTCAAGCGCATCGGCGTGACCGTGAACAAGGCAGGCTGACATGGAGCGCATCCCGATCCTGCGGATGGGCGACCTGCTGCTGGTCACCATCCAGGTGGACATGCACGATCAATTGGCGATGACGCTGCAGGAGGACCTGTCGGAAAAGATCAGCGCCACCTCCGCGCGTGGCGTGCTGATCGACATTTCCGCACTGGACATCGTCGACTCCTTCATCGGCCGCATGATCAGCACCATCTCCGGGCTGGCGGCGATCATGGATGCCAGGACCGTGGTGGTGGGCATGCAGCCGGCCGTGGCGATCACGCTGGTCGAGCTGGGGCTGACCCTGCCATCGGTGCGCACCGCGCTCGATGTCGAACGCGGCATGCGCCTGCTGCTACAGCCCGATCGCACTTCATGACGACCGGTTCGCAATCGGTGCGTACCGAACAGGATGTGGTGCTGGCCCGGCAGACGGTACGCAAGCTGGTGGTGCAGTGCGGCCTGCGTCTGGTCGACCAGACCAAGCTGGTCACCGCAGCCAGCGAACTGGCGCGCAACACCGTGATCTATGGCGGTGGCGGCGAGATGGATTGGGCCCTGGTGGAAAGCGGCATCCGCAAGGGCGTGCAGCTGACCTTCCGCGACGAAGGTCCTGGCATTCCCGACCTGGACCTGGCGCTCACCGATGGCTGGACCTCCGGCAGCGGGCTGGGACTGGGCCTGTCCGGAAGCCGGCGGCTGGTGGATGACTTCGTCCTGGATACCGCAGCCGGCAAGGGCACGCGCATCACCATCACCAAATGGAAGTGACGCTCGCCGGCGAGGTCACGCGCGCGTTTCGTGTGGACGAAATCAGCCAAGTCGGGCAGGCACGTCGCGAAGCGACGGTTTTGGCACAGACACTGGGTTTCGACGAGGCCGCCTGCGGCCGCGTGGCACTGGTGGCCACCGAGCTGGCCACCAACATGGTCAAGCATGGACGTGGCGGCTGCCTGCAGTTGTCCACGGTGGCCACACGCCAGGGCATGGGCGTGGAAATCTGCGCCATCGACGGCGGGCCGGGCTTCGCACTCGTGGACGGCCTGCGCGATGGCTATTCAACCGCCGGGACGCCGGGCACCGGGCTGGGCGCGATCCAGCGCCAGGCGCAGGTGCTGGACGCGTATTCCGATGCCAAGGGCGCGGTGGTGATGGCACGGCTGTTTGCGCAGCAACGCGCCGAACTGGACCTGCCGTACGGCGCGATCCGCCTGCCGCTGCACAACGAAACGGTGTGCGGTGATGCCTGGCATCTGGCCGTTGGCGAGCAGCGCGTAACCGTCACCGTGATCGATGGCCTGGGCCACGGTCCAGGCGCCGCCGACGCTGCCGATGCCGGCACGCGCGCTGCAGCCGCGGCCAGCGGCGAGCCCGGCGAGCGCATCGCGCAGCTGCATGCGGGCATGTCCGGCACCCGCGGCGGCGCGGCGGCGGTGATGCAATTCGACAGCAGCACCGGCCGGGTACGCTTTGCCGGCGTGGGCAATATCGTCGCGTCGCTGTGCGATGGCGACGGCGTGCGTGGCATGCCCTCGCATCCGGGCATCGTCGGGGTGCAGTTCCGCAAGGCGCAGCCGTTCGATTTTCCGGATGCCGCCGGCAAACTGCTGGTCATGCACAGTGATGGTCTGCAATCACGCTGGAGCCTGCGCGATCATCCGGGTCTGCTGTCGCGCCATCCGCGCCTGATTGCGGCCGTGCTGCTGCGCGATTACACGCGGGGCCGCGACGATTGCGGCGTGTTCGTCATGCGGCTGGGAGGCCTGCAATGAATGCTTCCGGTGAGACATCGCCCATCGATCCGCTGGCCGAACTGGACGCGCTGCGGCAGCAGAACCAGGCCCTGCGCGAAGAGTTGGAAGAAACCAACCAGGGAGTGCTGGCGCTGTATGCCGAGCTCGATCAGCAGGCCGAGCAGCTGCGTGACGTGTCCGAGCTCAAGAGCCGCTTCCTGTCCTACATGAGCCACGAGTTCCGCACCCCGCTCAGCTCGATCCTGAGCATCACGCGGCTGCTCGAGGACGGCATGGACGGGCCGCTCACTGCCGAGCAGTCCAAGCAGGTGCGCTTTGTCAGCGCCTCTGCGCGCGAACTCACCGAGATGGTCGACGACCTGCTGGATCTGGCCAAGATCGAAGCCGGGCGCATCACCATCTCGCCGGGCTGGTTCGATCTGATGGACCTGTTTGCGGCCTTGCGCGGCATGTTCCGCCCGCTCACCGATGTCAGCAGCACCACCTTGATCTTCGAGGATCCGCCGGTGCTGCCGATGCTCTATACCGACGACAAGAAGCTGGCGCAGATCCTGCGCAACTTCATTTCCAACGCGCTCAAGTTCACCCCACAAGGCCATGTGCGCGTGTTCGCGCAGCTGGAAGGCGAGAGCCATGTGCGCTTCGGCGTGCAGGACACCGGCATCGGCATCCCGGCCGAGCTTCACGACGCCTTGTTCGAGGATTTTGTACAGGTGGATTCACCGTTGCAGAAACGCCTCACTGGCACCGGTCTGGGGCTGTCGATCTGCAAGCGTTTCGCCGAGCTGCTGGGCGGCAGGGTGGGAATCAACAGCGTGGTCGGGCAGGGCTCGGAGTTTTTCGTGGTGCTGCCGGTCACGCTGGCAGCGGAGGATGCACTTGGGCAGTAAGCCGCACATTCTGGTCGTCGACGACAACGCGGTGACGCGTTATTCGGTGCGGCGCGTACTCGAACACCATCAGTTCGTGGTCGAAGAAGCCGGCACCGGCACCGACGGCCTGGCCAGGCTGGCCGAGCAGGCGTTTGCTGCGGTGGTGCTGGACGTCAATCTGCCGGACATGAGCGGCTTCGACATCGTGCGCACGCTACGCGCCGAGCCGCGCACCGCGTTGCTGCCGGTGGTGCATGTATCGGCCGCCTCGATCGCCACCGGCGACATGATCACCGGCCTGGAAGCCGGCGCCGATGCCTACCTGATTCACCCGGTCGACCCCAGCGTGCTGGTCGCCACGTTGCGCACCCTGCTGCGCGCGCGCCAGGCCGAGGACGCCTTGCGCATCAGCGAGGCCCGCTTCCGCGAGATCTTCGAGCACATCAGCGCACCGATTGCGGTGGTCGACGCCAGGCTGCACACGCATGAGGCCAATGCGGCGTTCCAGCGCCTGATCGGCACCGCCACACCCGGCGAGGCGCTGGCCGTGCCCGGCGTGGACCAGGCCGCCACCGTGCACGCGCTGATCGACGCGCTGGCGCAGCGCGAGCGCTGGAGCGGTGCCTTGTCGATCCTGCGCGAGGGCAAGGTGTGCGAAACCGAGTGGCGCGTGTCGCCGTATCGCGAACCGGACCTGGGCCTGCTGCTGGTCGAGGATGTCACCGAACAACGCATGCGCGAGCGTGAGCAGCGCCAGGAACTGGATACCGCCACCACCGAGCTGGCCCACCAGATCGCCGAGCGCCAACGCACCGAGATCCAGTTGCTGCAGGCACAGAAGATGGAAGCGCTGGGCAAGCTCACCGGCGGCATCGCGCACGATTTCAACAACCTGCTGACCAGCATCATTTCCGGCCTGGACATGATCCAGCTGGCGGTCGAGTCCAATCGCATCGAGCGTGTGCCGCGGCTGGCCGAGATCGCCACCGGCTCGGCGCATCGCGCTGCCGCGCTGACCCAGCGCATGCTTGCCTTCGCACGCAAGCAATCGCTGGATGCGCAGGCCTTCGACATCAACGCACGCGTGCGCTCGCTGGAAGACATGCTGCACCGCTCGATCGGCGAGAACATCGTGCTGGAGCTGGACCTGGCGGACACGCCGCTGGTGGCGGTGGCCGATGCCAACCAGCTCGAAAACGTGGTGCTCAATCTGGTGATCAATGCGCGCGACGCGTTGAAGGGCAGGGGCACCATCCGCATCCAGAGCGCGGCCCATACCGCGCAGGGCGATCCGGAACTGGACGATGGCGAGTACGTGGCGGTGAACGTCATCGACAACGGCAGCGGCATCGAGCCGGCCATTCTCAACCAGGTCTTCGAGCCGTTCTTCACCACCAAGCCGATCGGCGAGGGCACCGGCCTGGGCCTGTCGATGACCTACGGCTTTGCGCGCCAGTCCGGCGGCACCGCACGCATCACCAGCACGGTGGGGCGCGGTACCACGGTGGCCTTGCTGCTGCCGCGCGGCCTCACTGCCAGCGCATTGCCGCCGGCACCGGTACCGAATTCGCCCCGTACCCGCAGCGAGCGCATCTTGCTGGTGGACGACACCGACGTGGTGCGCATGATGGTGAGCGAGGTGCTCAGCGACGCCGGCTACCACGTGGTCGAAGCCGAAGATGCCAACGGCGCGCTGGATCAATTGCGTGCCGGCGTGGAGATCGATCTGGTGGTGTCCGATGTCGGCCTGCCCGGCATGAACGGGCGCGACATGGCAGACGTGGCGCGCGCGCTGCGGCCTGGCCTGCCGATCCTGTTCATCACCGGCTACGCCGAAAACGCCGCCACCCGCCAGGAATTCCTGGCCGACGGCATGGCGTTGCTGCCCAAGCCCTTCAGCCTCAACGATCTGTTGAACATGGTCGGGCAAATGCTCGACAGCAGCGTGCTGGCCGCCCGCTCCTGACGCGGGGGTTGCGCGCCTGGGGCCTGCTTTCGACGCCTGCCGATCGCACAACGATGGTGTGGCGACCCGCTTATGCGTTGAACACGCCACGGCGACCGTGGCTCTGCGGCGGCCGCCATGTGCGTGGCGGCACGTTTGCCATAGAGCTGCAACATTGCTGACATATCGTGCGCGCGGCGCCACGTTGCGCCTCCGGCCGGCATGTTCGATGCCGACGGATGTTGGTGGGGAAAACAAAACGTAGCGCGGCTGTCAGATGGCGCGGATGGCGCAGAGGAACCGGGTGCCGGTGGTGCAGCCGGTTCCGAGCGCCGGCCGCGCGCGCCTGATGGCTGCGCAGTCATGTTGATCGCCGCTATTGCCCCTGTCTCACCCCTCGCGTCACCTACCCAAGGATCATCTCGCATGTCGTTGTCCTCGTCTGTCTCCGCGTCGCTGACGCCCGCCGCCACGCACGTAACCGCACCCCGTCGCGCCGCATTGCAGCGCACGCCGCTGGCGCGCGCCTGCGCCGGCCTGCTGCTCGCCTCGCTGGCGGCAGCGGCCGCTGCGCAGCAGGTGCCGGCGCGCCAGGGCGAGGGCAGCCCGACGGCGCTGGATGCAGTCACCGTCACTGCCGAGCACCGCGAGCAAAACCTGCAGGAGGTGCCGGTGTCGGTGGGCGTGGTGCAGGGCGCGGCGATGCGCGAGTTCACCGCCGGTGGCGACGACACGCTGCTGGCGCTGTCCGGCCGCGTGCCGGGCTTCTACGCCGAGACCACCACCGGGCGTATCTTCCCGCGCTTCTATATCCGCGGCCTGGGCAATATCGACTTCTACCTCGGCGCCTCGCAGCCGGTGTCCATCATCCAGGACGACGTGGTACTGGAACACGTGGTGCTCAAGTCCAACCCGGTGTACGACGTGGACCAGGTCGAAGTGCTGCGCGGCCCGCAGGGCACCTTGTTCGGCCGCAACACCACCGCCGGCATCGTCAAGTTCGACACGGTCAAGCCCAGCGAGACCTATACCGGCCGTGTCGATGCCAGCTACGGCAGCTACAACACGGTGTCGCTGGATGGCGGCTTCGGCGGGCCGATCAACGAGGTGCTGTCGTTCCGCGTGTCGGCGCTGTACCAGCACCGCGACGACTGGGTGGACAACACCTTCGTCGGCAGCAGTGCCGACGGGACGCGCACGCCGCGCAAGGATGCGATGGGCGGCTACAACGACCGCAATGCGCGCCTGCAGCTGCTTCTCAAGCCCAACGACGCATTCTCGCTGCTGGGCTCGGTGCATACGCGCGACTACGACGGCACCTCCACGTTGTTCCTGCGCAATGCAGTGACGCGCGGCAGCGACAAGGTCGACGTACCGCGCGATCGCGTGGCCTATGACGAGGCACACGACAACCCGCAGGCGTATCAGACCGATGGCGGCTCGATCAAGGCGATCTACGATTTCGGTGGCGTGTCGCTGACCTCCATCACCGCCTACGAAACCACCTCCGGCTATAGCCGTGGCGACACCGATGGCGGTGCGGCGGCGAACTACCCGGTCAACGGCGTGCCGAACGGCTTCGGCCAGTCGATGGGGCAGATCCGCGACCTGGATCAGTACACCCAGGAACTGCGCCTGGCCAGCGAAGGCGACGATGCCTTGCAATGGCAGGTCGGCGCGTTCTACTTCGACGGGCGCGACACCACCGATTTCTATCAGCGTGCGTATTTCCTGCAGACCGCCGCGCGCAATCCCAACAACTGGGTGCGCCTGCGCAACACCAACACCTCCTGGGCCGGTTTCGGGCAGCTCAGCTACAAGGCCACCGACGCGCTCACCCTGACCGCCGGTCTGCGCCAGACCAAGGACACCAAGCAAACCCGCCTGCTCAAGACCGCCGATACCGCCGCTGGCGCGGTGACCTATCGCGGCCGTCGCGACGTGCGCCTGTCCGACACCCAGCCCAGCTGGGATCTCAGCGCGATGTATGAAATCAATCCGGAGCTGAGCGTCTATGCGCGCGTGGCACGCGGCTTCCGTGGCCCGACCATCCAGGGCCGCAGCGCGGTGTTCAATTCGGATTTCACCACCGCCGATTCGGAAACCATCCTGTCGTGGGAAGCCGGCATCAAGAGCAGCCTGTTCGACAATCGCCTGCGTCTGAATGTCAGCGGCTTCACCTACACGGTGGACGACATCCAGCTCAACGGTAACGATTCGGACGGCAACGGCGTACTGTTCAATGCCGACAAGGCCAAGGCCTACGGCCTGGAAGCAGACCTGGACTGGCGCCCGATCTCCAACCTGTCGCTGACCGCCGGCCTGAGCCTGCTGCATAGCGAAATCCACGACAATCGCGTCTACGCGCAGGCCTGTGCGCTCAATGGCGTGGTGGTGTGCACGGTCAACGACCCGACCATCCGCGTCGGTGCCAACACCTTTGCGCAGATCGACGGCAACCCGCTGCCCAACGCGCCCAAGTACAACCTCAACCTGGCGGCGCGCTACGACATTCCGGTGGGCACCGATGGCGCGTTCTTCGTTTCCACCGACTGGAACAAGCAGGGCGAAACCAGCTTCGTGCTGTACGACTCCACCGAGTTCCGCGCCGACGGCAATGTCGAAGGCGGCCTCAAGCTCGGTTACACCGGCGGCTATGGCGCGTGGGAGGTGGCGGCGTTCGCGCGCAACATCACCAACGAGAAGAACGTCAAGGGCGTGATCGAGAACTACATGGCGGCGGTGTACAACGAGCCGCGCGTGGTGGGTGTGTCGGTCAACGTCAACTGGCAGTAAGAGCGACTGAAAAGTAGCGAGCGGCTGCACAGTGCTCTGGTCAGCCGCTCCCGGTGCTTGATCGATCGACTGCATCACTGCGCGTGTGCCGCAGTGATGCCGATCGTAGAACGTAGAACAGACCCGCTGCGTGCATCATGCCGCGGGTTTTTTGTATCAACGGCTGCGCAACACCGACTGCACCCAGCTGACGATCTGCGCGCTGCTCACCGCGCCGGAGTGACGGCCCAGCTCACTGCCGCCGCGGATGACCAGCAAGGTCGGGATGCTGCGGATGCCAAAGCGCGTGCCCAGCGCCGGATGCAGATCGGTATCGACCTTGGCCAGCCGCACCTGCGGTTCGAGCATCGCCGCGGCGGCGGCAAAGTGTGGTGCCATGCTCAGGCACGGCCCGCACCACGGCGCCCAGAAATCCACCACCAACGGCAGCGCGCTGCGTACCGCATGCTTGTCGAAGTCGACCGCCGACAACGCCACCGGCGTGCCCAGGAACAATGGTTTATGGCAACTGCCGCAGTTGGGCGCATCGCGCAGACGCGCGTGTGCGACACGATTCATCGCCGCGCAGCTCGGGCAGGCGATCAGGAGCGGTGCGTCGGGCATCTGGCGGTCTCCGGTGGCAGGCAATGCAGTCGCCGCGCCCGCATCCCATGGGCGGCGGGCGCGGCGGCATGCGGCCAGTGTAACGGCCATCGCCAAGGACCCGATGCCGAAGGCTGCCGCCGCCTCACCGGGTGTGCCGCAATGCCGCGACAGAGAAGTGCGCCGCAGCGCGCTGCGGTGGTCAGCCCGCTTGCCCCAGGCTCAGGATCGGGACGAAGCCACCGTAGATCAGGCGCTTGCCATCGAACGGCATCGGGTTGACCGACGGGTCCATGCGCGGGTCGTCCATCATCTTGCGCATGCCCGCATCGCGGGTCGCCTTGTCCGGCCATTCGATCCAGGAGAACACCACGGTTTCGTCCTCTCCGGCAGCGACCGCGCGATGGAAGTCGGTCAGTTGTCCATGCTGGACGTCGTCACCCCAGCACTCCACCACGCGCAGTGCGCCGTATTCGATGATGATGGCATCGCCCATGCGGGCATGTTCCAGAAACGCGGCCTTGTTGGCCGTGGGCACCGCGAGTGCAAACCCATCCACATACGACATAAGCACCTCCTCAGACATGGCGCACGGCGTGCACCTGATGACGGCGAACAGATGTTGGTGCGATCGGAACACGCTGGAAAGCAGCGCCAGGGTGCGTGTTGCCCGCGCGTGGATTGCGAGCATACGGTGCATCTGGATGGCAAGCACTGCTCGCGCCCGCATGGCGATCCACACTGGCGTTGTGCCCGGTTTTCTTTGCCGGATCGCAGCCGCAGGCACGCCGCGTGACGCGTCCTGGATGAGTTCGTCAGGGAGGGGTATCCCGTCGCGATGGGCCGGCGTTGCGGAAGGCCGGCGGCATCGGCATTGCGCGGGCCTGGATCAGACCGCAGGCCCCGCCGCGGCGGACGCTCGGTGGGCGGTCCGGTGCAATTACGCGGCCAGGTTGTGGCGCCGCAGGATCGCTTCGAACACCACGTCGCCGTCTTCGTTGCGTGCCTGCAGCGTGCCGCCGTGCGCCTTGACGAACTGGTCGGCGATGAACAGACCGAGCCCCAGGCCCTGGCTGGCATGGAAGCTGGCCTTGAACGGCTCGAACAGCCGCGGCATCAGGCTGTCGGGGATGCGCCCGACGTTGCGCACCGACAGCCGCAGCGTGTCGCGTTCGCGTCCGTCCAGGTGCACCCGCACCGGCTCGCTGCCACCGTGCAGCACCGCGTTGCCGACCAGATTGGACACCACCTGTGCCAGGCGATCGCCATCGCCATCGCCGTGCAGGTCGCCCTCGGTACGCAGGTCGATCGGGGTGTGCGGATTGGCCTGTGCCACTTCGCCCACCACGCTGTGGGTGACGTCGCCGAGATTGCAGGGGCCGAACTGCATCGACAGCCCGTCGCTGCGCAGGCGCGAGAAATCCAGCAGCTGCTCGACCATCCGCGCCATCCGCCGCGCGCTGTTTTCCAGGTGATCGAGCGTGCGCGCGGCCGAGCCATCGGCGTCCACATCCAGGCTGAGCTTGTCGGCGCACAGCAGAATCACCGACAGCGGTGTGCGCAGGTCGTGGGTGAGTACGGCCATCATGGTTTCGTTGAGCGTGAGCGCGCGCTCCAGCGAGGCGTTGCGTGCCTTGAGCAGGCGCCGCTGCTGGTACAGCTCGATGAACACATTGACCTTGCTCAGGATCACGTGCGGCTCGATCGGCTTGTGCAGGAAATCCACCGCGCCGGTTTCGTAGCCCTGGAACGCGCGCATCGGATCGTTCGGCGAGGCGGTCAGGAAAATGATCGGCACATGCCGGCTGCGCTGCGAGCCGCGCATCAGCTCGGCCAGCGAAAAGCCGTCCATTTCCGGCATGTGCACATCCAGCAATGCCAGCGCCACATCGTGTTCGAGCAACAGCTCCAGCGCCTGCGCACCGGAGGCGGCGCACAGCACCTGGATGCCGTCGCGCTGCAGCAGCGCTTCCATCGCCACCAGGTTCTGCGGCACGTCGTCGACGATCAGCAGCTTGGCCGGTTCGTCATCGTTGCTGGTTGTCGCCAGGCCGGTCGCGGTGAGGTTCATGGGTGAAAGGTTTCCAGTCGGCTGCAGATCGCCTGCAGGGTGAGCACCGCATCGGCGCCGGCGTGGGCGAGCGCGGAGGCGGGCATCAGCGGTGAGGCGGCATCGTCGGGGCGCTGGATCCAGGCGCTGCCGCCGACCGCGCGCACCGCCGCCACCCCGGCGCTGCCATCGCTGCTGGCGCCGGTGAGCAGGATCGCCAGCAGGCGCTGCCCGAACACGTCGGCAGCCGATTCGAACAAGGGGTCGATCGCCGGACGCGAGAACAGCACCGGTGCATCCATCGACAACGCCAGGCTGTCGCGCGTTTCCACCAGCAGATGGTAGTCGGGCGGGGCGATGGTCACGCTGCCGGCGAGCAGCGGCTGCTTGTCTTCGGCCTCGCGCACCGGCAAGGCGCAGCGTGCATCCATCAGCTCGGCAAGGTGGCTGGTGCGGTCGCGCGGCAGATGCAGCACCACCAGCACCGGCATCGGCAGATCCGCAGGCAGGCTGGACAACAGCGCCTGCAAGGCCACGACACCGCCGGCCGAGGCCCCGATCACCATCGCGTCGAACTGAGTTGCCGCCGTGTGCAAGACGTTCATGCGGCCGCCTTGCGGAACAGGCGCTGCTCGCGCGCCACGGTTTCGAACGCCTGCGCATGCGCGCCGAACTGCAGCGACTCCTTGCTGCCCAGGCCCAGGAAGCCTCGATGCACCAACGCATCGTAAAACAGGCCCACTGCACGGTCCTGCAGGCTGCGGTTGAAATAGATCAGCACGTTACGGCACGACACCAGGTGCACTTCGGAGAACACCGTATCGGTGGCCAGGCTGTGATCGGCGAATACGATATTGCGCTTCAGACGGCGGTCGAACACCGCGCCATCGTAGGCGGTGGTGTAGTAGTCGGACAGCGAGCTGCGGCCGCCGGCGTCCAGATAATTGCGGCTGAACTGCGCAATGCGGTCGATGCCGAAGGCGCCGGCTTCGGCCATGCCCAAGGCTTCGGGATTGATGTCGGTGGCGTAGATCACCGCCTTTTCCAGCAAGCCTTCTTCGTGCAGCAGGATGGCCAGCGACCAGACTTCCTCGCCGGTGCTGCAGCCGGCCACCCACAGCTTGATCGACGGATAGGTACGCAACACCGGCACCACATGTTCGCGCAGGACGCGAAAGTAGGCCGGGTCACGGAACATCTCCGACACCTGCACGGTGAAGAACTGCATCGCCTGCGCGAAGGTGTCAGGTTCGTGCAGCAGGCGGTGCTGCAGGTCGGCCACGCGCGTGCACTCCATGCGCGCCATCGCGTGGCGCATGCGCCGGCGCAGCGAGGACACCGCGTAATCGCGGAAGTCGTAGTGATAGCGCTGGTAGACCGCTTCCAGCAGCACCCGCAGCTCCAGATCGAACAGCTCCACCGCGTTCATTGCCGCGAGCACCACACACGGCACAGCGACACCAGCTTGTCCACGTCGATGGGCTTGGCGATGTAGTCGTTGGCGCCGGCCTCCAGGCAGCGTTCGCGATCGTCGGCCATGGCCTTGGCGGTCAGCGCGATGATCGGCAGATCCTGCCACTGGCGATTGGCGCGGATCTGGCGCATCGCGGTCAGCCCGTCCATCTCCGGCATCATGATGTCCATCAACACCAGGTCCACCTCGTGCTTGGCCAGATGTTCCAGCGCCTCGCGGCCGTTGCGGGCGATCTGCAGCGTCACGCCGAGCGGTTCGAGCACGCTGGAGAGCGCGAAGATGTTGCGCACATCGTCTTCGGCCAGCAGCACGGTGGCGCCGTCCAGTACCGCGTCGCGGCGGCGCGCTTCGCGCAGCAGGCGTTGCTGGTCGCTGGGCAGCGAGGCTTCCACGCTGTGCAGGAACAGCGTCACCTCATCGAGCAGACGCTCGGGCGAGCGCACCCCCTTGATGATGATGCTCTTGGAATACCGGCGCAGGCGCTGTTCCTCGTCGCGGGTGAGCGCGCGCCCGGTGTATACGATGACTGGCGGAAACGCCACCGCGTCGTTGCCGGCCATGCGTTCGAGCAGGTCGTAGCCACTGCCGTCGGGCAGCGCCAGATCGGTGACCATGCAGTCGAAGGTCGAGCCGGCCAGCTGCTGCATCGCGTCGGCAATGCTGCCCACCGCGATGATGTCCAGCTGGTCGCGCGCCAGCAACAATTGCAGATTCGCACGCAGGGCGCTGTCGTCTTCGACGATCAACAGGCGGCGTACCGCGCGGGCATTGGTGTCTTCCAGTTGCCGGATCGCACCTGCCAGCAGCTCGCGCGTGGCCGGCTTGATCAAATAGCCCACCGCGCCCAGTTCCAGCGCGATCTGGCTGCGCTCCAGCGCCGATACCACATGCACCGGAATATGGCGCGTGGCCGGATCGCGCTTGAGGCGTTCGAGCACGCTCAGCCCGGACGCATCCGGCAGGCCGAGGTCGAGCAGGATGCCGCTGGGGCGCAGTTCGGCTGCCAGGCGCAGCGCTTCTTCGGCGCTGGGCGCCACCACGCAGTCGAAATCCAGTTCGTGCGCCAGGTCGACCAGCGCTTGCGCAAAGCGTGCTTCGTCTTCCACTGCCAGAATCAGCCGGCCGGGGCGGGTGCGTTGGTCGCGATCGTCGTCGGCGCGCTGCAGCGGCGCAGTGGCGGTTGCCGGAATCGGCAGCGGCAGCGGCATCCCGGTGGACGCCACCGTGGCGCGCCCATCAAGCCGCGAGGCCATGGCCGTGCCGCTGGCGAACCGCGGCGACGGCGTGCCGCCGAGTGCCGCGCCCGCGTTTGCCGGCGCGGCCATCGCCAGCTCGGCCGGGGCGCCGTCGATCGGCAATTCCAGCGTAAAACAGCTGCCGCGCCCCGGCTGGCTGTCCACGCGGATGCTGCCGCCCATGCGCTGGGCCAGATCGCGCGAGATCGACAAGCCCAGGCCGGTGCCGCCATAGCGACGGCGGGTGCTGCCATCGGCCTGACGGAACGCTTCGAAGATGATCTCGGTCTGTTCGTGCGCGATGCCGATGCCGGTGTCGTTGACCTTGAACAGCACCCGGCCCGGCGTATGCGCCTGGATCGACAGGCTGACGCTGCCGTGCTCGGTGAACTTGATCGCATTGGCCAGCAGGTTCTTGAGGATCTGCTGCAGGCGTTGGCTGTCGACGACCAGTTGCGTCGGTGCATCGGATTCGGCAGCCAGCTGCAGGGCCAGGCCTTTCTGGCGCGCCAGCGGCTCGAAGGTTTCGCGCAGGCGCTGTACCACCGAGCTGGTGGCGATGGTTTCGTCGGCCAGTTCCACATGCCCGGCCTCGATCTTGGACAGGTCGAGAATGTCGTTGATCAACGCCAGCAGATCGTTGTTGGACGACAGGATCGCCTGTGCGTACTTCACCTGCTCGGGGCTGAGCGTGCCGTCCTTGTTGTCCGCCAGCAGCTTGGCCAGGATCAACGCGCTGTTGAGCGGCGTGCGCAACTCGTGCGACATGTTGGCCAGAAACTCGGATTTGTAGCGCGAGGCGGTGGACAGCTCGTTGCTGTTGCGCACCAGCTGATTCTGCGCCACCAGCAAGGCCTGCTTCTGCGCTTCCAGTGCCTGGGTGCGTTCTTCCAGCTGCACATTGGTCTGTTCGAGTTCGGCTTGCTGCATCTCCAGATCGCTCTGCGATTGCTGCAGGCTGCGGCTTTGTTCCTCCAGCTCCTCGTTGGCCACGCGCAGCTCTTCCTGCTGGGTCTGCAGTTCTTCGCTTTGACGCTGGGTTTCTTCCAGCAGGGCCACCAGCTGCGCGCGCAGCAATGCCGTGCGCAAGGCCAGGCCGATGTTTTCGCCGCAGCGTGCGAGCAGCTCTTCTTCGCGCGTGCGGGCGATGCCCGGTGCGGCGGCGCGGCCCAGCTCGAGAATGCCGATCACCCGCCCATCGGCGATGACCGGCGCCAGCAGCAGCTCCTGGCAGGCGCTGCGGCCCAGGCCGGAGGCGATCTGCAGATGTCCGGCGTCCACGCCGCGCACCCGGCGTACCGTGCCGCCACGCAAGGCCTCGCCGAGTTGGCCGGCATCGGTCGGCAGCGTCCTGGATGCATCGGCCGGCAGCGCGGTGCCGCCGGTCAGCCGCAAGCGGTCGCCTTCGATGCGATACAACGCGCCGACCTGGGCATCCAGCGTGTCGCACAGTGCCTGCACGGCCGCATTGGCCAGATCGTCCGGGCTGTGGTCGCCGCGCAGACTGGCTTCGACGGTGTTTTCGG
Organism: Xanthomonas euroxanthea; assembly: GCF_903989455.1. Lineage (NCBI taxonomy): Bacteria > Pseudomonadati > Pseudomonadota > Gammaproteobacteria > Lysobacterales > Lysobacteraceae > Xanthomonas > Xanthomonas euroxanthea. The sequence goes on from NZ_LR861803.1 coordinate 1,505,951, forward strand.
CCTGCTGCAGCCATAACGCCAATTCGGCCTGACGGCGCGCGCGGATGGCCTGCATCACCACCAGCGCCATTGCCAGGAACGAGACCCCGCCGATGCTGCGGTTGATCGAGGAGAAACTCGAACTGGTACTGGCCGGCGCCAGCTTGAAGCCGACCGCCAGCAGCATGCACGACAGCGCGGCGACCACCAGTGGCGCCTGCACGCGATTCTGGAAGACCGTCACGCCCACTGCGACGAAGTAGGTCAGCCACACTGCATAGCCGAGTGGGGTGACCAACTCCACGCCGAGTGTCCCCGCCATCAGGGCCCCCGCGATCACCCACACCCAGCGGTCGCGTGTGGTCGAGATGTTCTGCATGACGGCGCGGACCTGACTGGGGGGGCGGTCATGGTAGCCGATAAGTTTCACGCGAAAATCGCCGGTATTTTGACGCTTTGCAGTCGGGTCGGCTTGCACGCAGCCTTCACGCGTCCGTCACTATGGTCGCGCGCTTTTCCGGGGAAAAGTCGCGCGATGGATGCGGAGACGGCCGTCGACAGTGCGGGGCCGCTTTCTCACGACAGCCGGCAGTGCCAGCTGTTGGTGCAGAGCGTGTCCAATTACGCGATCTACATGCTCGATACGGGCGGCCATGTGTGCAGCTGGAATCCCGGTGTCGAGCGCATCAAGGGCTATACCGCCGCCGAGGTCATTGGCTCGCACTTCTCGCGTTTCTACCTGCCCGAGGACGTGCAACGCGGCGAGCCGGCGCAGAATCTGGACACCGCCAAGCGCGAAGGGCGCTTTGCCACCGAAGGCTGGCGGCTGCGCAAGGACGGCAGCCGCTTCTGGGCGAGCGTGGCGATCGAACCGGTGCTGGAGTTCGGCGTCCTGGTCGGGTTTGCCAAGGTCACCTGCGACATCGACCAGCGACACCAGGCGCAGCAGCTGTTGCAGCAGGCGCAGCACGCCCTGCTGCAGTCGCAGAAGGTGGATGCGCTGGGCCGCCTGACGCTCGGCATGGCGCACGATTTCAACAATCTGCTGACCGTGATGGTGACCAGCCTGGATCTGATCGCGCTGCGTGCCGGCGACGATGCGCGCACGCGCATGCTGGTGGAAGCAGCGCAGACCGCAGTCGATCGTGGCACCTTGCTGACGCGCCAACTGCTGTCCTTCGCACGCGGGCAGCGGCTGATTCCCGAGCGCCATGGCGCCAACGCGGTGGTGACGCGCTCGCTGGAGCTGCTGCGGCGTGCCTGCCCGGCCGGGATCGTGCTGTCGCTGGCGTTCGCCGAGCAGTTGCCCGATATCCGCGTGGACCCTGGCCAACTGGAAGCGGCCTTGCTCAATCTGGTGTTCAATAGCTGCGATGCCATGCCCGGCGGCGGCAACATCGTGCTGGAAACGGCCGTACAGCAGCGTGCTGCGCCGTCCGATCCGCATGGCCAGCCGTGCAATTACGTCAGTATCGCCGTGCGCGATGACGGCCCCGGCATGTCCGCGCACGTGGCGCGATGCGCCAGTGAGCCGTTTTTCACCACCAAGGACGTGGGCAAGGGCTCGGGCCTGGGATTGAGCCAGATGTATGGCTTCGCCTCACAGTCCGGCGGCTTCGTCGAGCTGGACACCGCTCCCGCCCGCGGCACCACCGTTACCCTGTTTCTCCCGGCCATCGAGGAGGCTGAGCATGACTGAACCCCTGCGTCTGTTGATGGTGGAAGATCAGCAGGAATTGCGCGAACTGATCGGCGAGGCGCTGCGCGATGCAGGCATCACCGTCGAGACCGCCGACGACGGCCATAGCGCCTTGCGCATGCTGCGCGAGAATGGCCCCTATGATGTGGTCTTCAGCGATGTGCGCATGCCCAACGGCATGTCGGGCATCGAACTGAGCGAACACGTAGCGCAACTGCTGCCGCAGGCGCGGGTGATCCTGGCCTCGGGATTCGCAAAGGCGCAGTTGCCACCGCTGCCGGCGCGGGTGGATTTCCTGCCCAAGCCGTATCGCCTGCGTCAGCTGATCGACGTGTTGAAAGGCGTTGCAGCCAACGCCTGAGCACTGGCTGCGCCGGTCGCGCGCTGCCGAAGCCGCTGCATGGAATTGCGCGGCCATCGTGCAGCGCCTTCGCCGGGACTGCTGCATGGATGCCGCTCAACGGCTCTGGTAATACACCTTGTCGATGGCGATCTCCACCGGCGCGGCGGGTGGATCGGCCACCAGCATGAACATCTGTTTGACCGCCTGCAGGTCCAGATCGTAGAACGCACTGAAGGGAATGCTCACCTCGTGCCAGGCGCCGTCGCGCACCAGGCCGTACTGATTGCCGCCAGTGGCAAAATCCACCCAGCTGTCGCCGAAGCTGGTGTTGATGCCGATCTTGAACGTCGACGGCGTGGTGGTTTTCAGCTGCAGCTTCAGCGCGCCGCCGGCGTAGGCGGCCATGTTGCGATAGTCGGTCTGGATGCCCAGGCCATACCAGGCACCGGCGTTGGCGCGGTACGCCATCACGTTGCTGCCTTCGAACGGCGCCTCCGCAATCGGGGTGAGGTTGTTCCACAGATACAGCTAGGCATCCTGGCCGAACTGCAGCCGCCCGCTGGTGTCGGCCTGCTCGGTGAACACGCCAAAGCGCCCTGCCGGCGCGGCATGTTGCGCGCCCACGTACAGCTGCGAACCGGGATTTTGATACAGGCGGATGTAGTCGACCTCCATCCTGCCCGGCAGCGGCGCGGTCACCGCCGCAGGCGAGGTGATACCGGTATAGCTGCCGCCCACGGCGAGGTTGAGCAGCAGATACTGCTGCTGGTGGAATTCGTGCAGCGAGGCGCCCTCGATATTGGAGATCGCAAATTCGAAGTATTGCTGGCCGTCGATGGACACGCGGATGAACTGCGGGTCCCAGGTCATGCGGTACACATGGAAGTCGGCATGCAGATCCACCGGGCTGGTGTAGCTGGTGTCGTAGTCTGCTTGCTGGCCGTTGTAGTCCCAGTGCACGGCGGCGCCGATACGGCGATTGGCGGTGCCATTGGCGATCGCCGCGGCCATGCCGGCTTCCATCAGGTCGATCTCGCCACGGCCTGGCCACACGCCGATGGTGCCCAGCATCCAGTATGCCGGCCACAGCCCGTTGCCCACCACCGGCGTCTTGATGCGCGCTTCCAGCGTGCCGTACTTGAAATGCATGCGGCCTTCGGTCTTCAGGCGCGCCGAGGTGAACGGCATGCCCTGGAACGCTTCGCGCCGCGCTTCGATCACCAGCCGGCCATTCTCGATGCGCGCGTTTTCGGCGCGGCTGGTGTAGTACTGCATCTCGCCATTGCCCCAGCCGCACAAGCCGATCTGGCAGCCGTTGCCGACATCGTAGGTCCACTTGTTGCCATCGATGCCGGGCCCATTGAAGTTGTCCTCCCACACCAGGGTTTGCGCATGCGCGCCTGGTGGCATCGCCACGGCCCAGAGCAGGGCGAGCTGCACAGCGGCACTGCGTCGCGTGTTCATGCGTGCTTCTCCAGAAAGTGGACCGATGTCCATGGAGACGTGACGCTGCGCAGCGGCTACTTCAGTGTCAAAGCAATTGTGTGGCGCGTTTCAGTTCCGTGGTGTTCATTCCGGAATAGTCCATCATTGGCATGACGGCGGTCGCAGACCGCATGCACCGGATGTTGCGCGGCAGCAGCTGGCTGCGAATGTCCGCTGCCGGCAGGTGGCATGCGCAGCGTCCAGGTCGGAACATTCAAGCGGGGGGATGGCGGGTCGACGATGCATGCGAGCGCGTGCAGCACCTGCCGCAATGCCCCGTCCTGGATGCCACTGCGTCAGGCAAGGCGCATGCTGCTGCGCATCGATGGCTGCGCAGACGCATCGGTACGCTTGCCGTACGGCCGTTTCCGGGAATGCTCGCGCACGCCTGACTCAATGCCCGGCGTGCACCGTCCACGCCACCAGTCGTATCACCAGCGGGCGCACCACCAGCACGCAGCAGAATGCGGTAGGCATCGCAATGCGGTAGGCGTCCAGCACGCGCCACAGGTAGCCGGGGGCCAGGCCGGTATTGGCGCCCGTGATCACCAGGCACATCAGCAGGGCCATGATCGCGGCCATGTAGAACGCGAACACGAACGGGGTGGTGCGCACGCCGAGTTTCCAGCGTGGGCGCATCAACGGGGAGGAAGGGGGAGATGTCGACATGCAATGGCCTCGGTTGCCGCGGATCGGCACGATGGGCAGCACTGTAGGGACGCCACCGCGGCCGGGGTAGATCGCGTAGCCTTGCGGCTTACGTAAGAAAAACTTACGAATCGTTTGGTAATACTTGCCTATTCAATGAACATTCTTCAGTCCATCCGCAGCTTTGTCAGCACTGTCGATGCCGGCAGCATTGCCGGAGGCGCCAAGTTGCTGGGGATCAGTGCCGCCGCGGTCAGCCAGAACATCGCGCGTCTGGAACAGCATCTGGGCGTGCGTCTGCTGCACCGGACCACGCGCAGCCTGGCGCTGACCGAGCGCGGCACGCTGTACTTCGAACAGGTGCGGCAGCTGGAGCGCGATCTGGAGCGCGCGCGGCAATCGGTGGCCGGGCCGCAGCAGGCGCCGGCGGGGCGATTGCGGGTGGCCAGCACCGCGGCCTTCGCGCGGCACGTGCTCGCTCCGATGCTGCCGGCCCTGCGTCAGCAGTATCCGCAGCTGGAGATCGAGCTGCTGTGTACCGACCGGGCTGTGCAGCACGCCCAGGAAAGCGTGGATGTCAGCCTGCGCATCGAAGCGCAGCTGGAAGACGGCCTGGTGGCGCGCTGCATCGCCCAGGTGCCGCTGGTGGTCTGCGCAGCGCCCGAGTATCTGGCGCGCTGCGGGACGCCGCAAACCGCGGACGACTTGAAGTATCACGATTGCCTGCTGCTGCGTTACCCGGTCGACGGACGCTGCCTGCCATGGAATTTCGTGCGCAATGGCGTGCGCTTCCAGCCGGAGCTGGGCAAGGCGATGGTCAGCGACGATATCGATGCGCTCGCCACCATGGCCACCGCCGGCGGCGGCATCGCGCGCCTGGCCGCCTATGTGGTGCAGCCTTATCTGCAGCGCGGCCAGCTGCAGCCGCTGTTTGTCTCAGCTCTCGGCAGCACCGCCCAGGCATTGCCGGAACCGCTGCGGATCTACCTCTGCGTCGCCGACCGCCGCGACTTCACCCCCAAGGTGCGTGCCTTCATGCAGCACGTGCTCGAACGCCTGCCCGTGCAATGGCGTATCGCCGAACCCACGCTGGCGCCTGCGCCCGCCCAGGCGGCAACCGGGGTATAGCCGGCATTCGACATCTGGAGACCGCCCGGTTGCGTGCCCTGGTCCACCAGGCGCACGCAGGCGTCCTGCGCGGGCGCGCGATGCGTCGAGAGCATTCGCCTTGCAACACCGTTTGCGCAGCCATCGCTCGCCAGCCACTGCGGCGACGGCAGCTGGTGCCGCCGCCATCACTCACTCCAGCTTGAGCATCACGATCGAACGCGCCGGCAAGGCCAACGTCAAGGCCTTGCCTCGTACCCGTGCGCCCTTAAACGCCTTCGGCTCCACCGCATGCGGCTGGGCAAAGGTGTTGTGCGTGGTGATCGCCGGCGCAGTGAGGATCTGCCCATCCACGCTGCTCGCTGACAGGCCTTCTACCTGCACGCTCACGCTCGCCGCTGCGTTGGCCGCCAGATTGGTCAGCGCGATGTAGACGTGTCCGTCCTTGGCCCTGACCGCCGAGCCGTGCACCGCGGGCACGTGGACATCGCCGTGGCGATACTCGGGTGTGCGTAGTTGCAGCGGCAGCTGGGTGGCGTCCTGGTAGGGCTTGTACAGCGCGAACACATGGTAGGTCGGCGTCAGCACCATCTTGTCGCCGTCGGTGAGGATCATCGCCTGCAGCACATTGACCATCTGCGCGATGTTGGCCATGCGCACGCGTTCGGCATGTGCGCTGAAGATGTCGATGTTCAACGACGCCACCAGTGCATCGCGCAGGCTGTTTTGTTGATGCAGAAAGCCCGGGTTCGCATCCGGCAGCCCGGCGTACCAGGTGCCCCATTCGTCCACCACCAGCGCGACCTTCTTGCCCGGGTCGTAGCGGTCCATGATCGCGCTGTGTTTGCTGATCAGCTCGTCCATCACCAGCGTGCGCGACAGCGTGTCGATCCAGGCGGTTTCGTCGAAGTCGGTGGAGGAGGCGCGCGGCGGCCAGCCACCGGGCACGGTGTAGTAGTGCAGGCTCAGGCCGTCCATCAGCGTGCCGGCCTCGCGCATCATCACTTCGGTCCAGTGGTAGTCGTCGTTGTTGGGGCCGGGCGCGATCTTGAGGATCTTCTGGTTGGCCGGTGCCTTGACGAAGGTCTGGTAGCGCCGATAGACGTCGGCCGCGTATTCCACGCGCATGTTGCCGCCGCAGCCCCACAACTCGTTGCCCACGCCGAAGTAGGGCACCTGCCACGGCGCGTCGCGGCCATTGGCGCGGCGCGCGTTGGCCAGGCTGGAGCGGGTGGGTGCGGTCATGTATTCGGCCCACTGCGCGATTTCGTCCGGCGCCGCATTGCCCACGTTGCCGGCGATATAGGCCTGGGTGCCCAGCAGTTCGGTGAAGTCCATGAACTCGTGCGTGCCGAAGCGATTGGATTCTTCCACGCCGCCCCAGTGCGTGTTGACGCTGACCGGGCGCCGGGCCGGCGCGCCGACGCCATCGCGCCAATGGTATTCGTCGGCGAAGCAGCCGCCGGGCCAGCGGATGTTGGGCACGGCAATCGCCTTCAGCGCGGCCAGCACATCGTTGCGATAGCCACGCGTGTTGGCAATCGCCGAGTCCTCGCCGACCCACACCCCGCCATAGATGCCGGTTCCCAGATGCTCGGCGAACTGGCCGAACAGCTGCCGCGACACCTGCGCGCCGGGCTGGTCCGCGCGCAGCGTGCCGGTCACCTCGACCTCGGCAGCAGAGGCGGCGAGCGCGCTGGCGACCACGGCCGCGCCAACGACAGCCTGCAACAGCCGTCTGGGCGATATCCGCAAGGCGGGAAGAATCCACTGCATCGGCTTGGCGCTCCTGTGCTGATCGATCGAGGTGGTCGCACGCCGCAGCGTGGGCGGGCGCGTCGCTAGCCTAGTGCCTGCAACCTCGGCTTGTATTGCTGCATCGCGATCAAGCCGCCGAACGCTGGTGCATGCCTTGCCGACCTCGCCATCGCTGCGCGCCGGGATGTGCGCCGGGGCATGGTCGTCGACCGCGCTCCCCCGCTATGCTCGCCAGCTTCCAGTATCGGCGGGACGATCCATGCAGCGAGTGTTCGGGCAGTTGCCAGGCGGTGTCGAAGTCCATGCGCTCACGCTGCGCAGCGATGCCGGACTGGAGGCGGAAGTGCTCACTTACGGCGGCATCCTGCATGCGCTGCGGCTGACCACCGCGCGCGGGGTAGTGCCGCTGCTGCTGGCATTGCCGGATCTGCCGGCGTACGCCGCCGATGGCGACAGCCTCAACATCCTGGTCGGCCGCTTCGGCAACCGCATCGCCGGTGCGCGCTACACGCTGGACGGCGTCACCCACACGCTGGTCGCCAACGAAGGGCGTAACCAGTTGCACGGCGGCCTGCGCGGCTTCGGGCGGCGCGTGTGGAACGTGCTGGAGCAGGCGCCGGACCAGCTGCTGCTCGGTTACCACTCGCCCGATGGCGAAGAAGGCTATCCCGGCAATCTGCAGGTGCGCGCGCGGCTGCAGCTGCGAGGACGCCGCCTGCAGCTGGACTTCGAGGCGCAATGCGATGCCGCCACCCCGTTGAACCTGACCCATCACCCCTACTTCAATCTCTCCGGCAACCCGCATCAGCGGGCCGCGCTGCAGGTGCTGCGCGTGCCGGCCGATCGCTATCTGCCGGTGGATGCCGAATCGATCCCGACCGGCGAGATCGCCTCGGTCGCCGGCACGCCGTTCGATTTCCGCCATGCGGCGGCGCTGGCCGACAACATCATTCCGTCGCACCCGCAAGTGGTGCTGGGCAAGGGCTACGACCAATGCCTGGTGCTGGCCGCCGGGGCCGAGTGCGTTGCCGAGCTGTACTCGCCACACAGTGGCGTGGCGCTGCGCATCAGCAGCGACGCGCCGGCGGTGCAACTCTACGAAGGCCAGCATCTGGACGACCACCACCCCGGCCTTGGCCGCGGCGTCTGCCTGGAGCCGCAGGACTACCCGGATGCGCCCAATCACCCCCACTTCCCGTCGACGATCCTGCGGCCCGGGCAGGTCTACCACCGCCGCATCGCCTATCACTTCGCCGACCCGGGGCCGGATCAGCCCTGGGCGGTGGTGAGCGCTGCGCTGGACGCCTGAGCGCGGGGATCGCAGTTACGGTGAGGCCGCGGCGCGCCTGAAGCCGGGCCGATCAGCGCGGCCCCAGCACCAGTTCGATCACGAACTTGCTGCCGAAGAACGACAACACCAGCAGCGCCATCGCGGTCAGCGTCCAGTGCACCGCCTTGGTGCCGCGCCAGCCGTTGCGCCAGCGGCCGATCAGCAGCGCACCGAACACGATCCACGACAGGATGCTGAGCACGGTCTTGTGCAGCAGCCGCTGCGCCAGGAAGTCCTGCACGAACAGCAGGCCGGTCAGCAGGGTCAGGCTCAACAGCACGAAGCCCACCGTGATGGTGCGGAACAGCAGCGTCTCCAGCTCGGTCAACGGCGGCAGCGCGCGCAGCCAGGTGTGGAAATCGCGCCGGCGCAGGGCCCGCTCCTGCAGCCACAGCATGATCGCCAGCAACGCGGCGATACCCAGCGTGGCATAGGCCAGCAGTGCCATCCACGCATGCAGTTCCAGCCGCCAGCCCAGGTCCGAGCTCGGTTCGTGGCCGTAGGCGTGGTAGCAGGCCAGCAGGATCGCCGACAGCGGGAACACCACCACGCCCACCGCCGCCATGCGCCCGCGCGCGCCGAACACCGCCGTCAGCGCGGCCATGCCCAGGCCACTCAGCGAGAGGGCTGCGAAGAAATGCATGTCCGGCCCGCCGGCGGTGCGCAGTGCCACCAGCACGTGATACCCGGCGTGCACCGCCACGGCCGCCAGCGCCGGGATCAGCCAGCGTGCGGGCGCCTGGTTGCCATCACGCAGCACCGACCGGGTGAGCAGCGCCGTGGCCAGCAGATACAAGGCGAACGCGATGAGAACGATTGTCATCGTGTCAGTTTCGCATATTGGTGGGGCGGGGAATCGGGAATCGGGAATCGGGAATCGGGAAAAGCGGGTTGCGAGCTGCGGGCTGGCGCTGGGCGGCTTGCGGGGGCCCGGCGCGAGTGGGTGGGGCGGGCCTGGGATGGGGCGGCCACTGGTCCGGCGGCTGCGGTTTCTGTCCATCGCGGCGCCGGCGCTGGCTGGCTGCGCGCATGGACGGGCGGTGGTGCGGCGGCGTCCCGGGCTGGCTTGACCGGCCGGGCAGCGGGGCCGCCGGGGCGGCGCATTGGCCGGTGCCGCTATAATCGACGCCCGTTTCCCCTCACGCGGTCCCTTGCGCATGTTCGAGTCCCTTACCCAACGTCTCTCCGGCACCATGGAGCGCCTGCGCGGCCGCGGCCGCCTGACCGAGGAGAACATCCGCGAAGCCACCCGTGAAGTGCGCATCGCCTTGCTCGAAGCCGACGTGGCGCTGCCGGTGGTGCAGGCGCTGATCGAGCGCATCAAGGTGCGCGCGGTCGGCCAGGAAGTGCTCAAGTCGCTGACCCCGGGCCAGGCGCTGATCAAGATCGTCCGCGACGAGCTGACCGCGGTGATGGGCGCGGCCGCCACCGACCTCAACCTCAACGTGCCGGCGCCGGCGATCATCCTGATGGCCGGCCTGCAGGGCGCGGGCAAGACCACCACGGTCGGCAAGCTCGCCAAGCACCTGAAGGAAAAGCGCAAGAAGAAGGTCATGGTGGTCTCGGCCGACGTCTATCGCCCGGCCGCGATCGAGCAGCTCAAGACCCTGGCCGAGCAGGTCGGCGTGCTGTTCTTCCCGTCCGATGCCTCGCAGAAGCCGGTCGACATCGTGCGCGCCGCCATCAGCGATGCGCGCAAGTCGTTCGCCGACGTGCTGCTGGTCGATACCGCCGGCCGCCTGGCGATCGATGCGGCGATGATGGACGAGATCAAGGCGCTGCACGCCGCGGTCAACCCCACCGAAACCCTGTTCGTGGTCGATGCGATGACCGGCCAGGACGCGGCCAACACCGCCAAGGCCTTCGGCGAGGCGCTGCCGCTGACCGGCGTGGTGCTGACCAAGACCGACGGCGACGCCCGTGGTGGTGCCGCACTGAGCGTGCGCTACATCACCGGCAAGCCGATCAAGTTCGTCGGTACCGGCGAAAAGACCGACGGCCTGGACGTGTTCCACCCTGACCGCGTCGCCAGCCGCATCCTGGACATGGGCGACGTGCTCTCGCTGGTGGAGCAGGTCGAGCACAGCGTCGACCAGGAAAAGGCCGCCAAGCTCGCCGCCAAGGTCGCCAAGGGCAAGAAGTTCGACCTCAACGACATGAAGGAACAGCTCGAGCAGATGCAGAACATGGGCGGCATCCATGGGCTGATGGACAAGCTGCCGGGCATGGGCCAGATCCCGGACAACGTCAAGCAGCAGGTCACCGGCAAGGAAGTGCCGCGCATGATCGCGATCATCAACTCGATGACCAAGAAGGAGCGGCGCAACCCGGCCCTGCTCAACGGCTCGCGCCGCGCCCGCATCGCCCGCGGCTCCGGCATGCAGCCGGCCGACGTCAACAAGCTGATGAAGCAGTACCAGCAGATGGAAAAGATGATGGGCAAGCTGGCCGGCGGCGGCATGAAGGGCCTGATGCGCAACATGAAGGGCATGATGGGCGCCATGGGCGGCCGCGGCGGCATGCCGTTCCGCTGAGTTTCAAGCAGCAACACGCGCAGTGCGTGCCGCGACACGCATGCGTTGGGTCGAAAATGTCGGGCCGACGTTGATCGCCCCACTGCGCACGCGCGCCACCTGCAGGCGGCGCGCGGACGTCCGGATGCACGGGCGGTTACCATGAAGTCTCATGATTTCAGGCCACGCACGATGGGTTCGTTTTCGCATGTCGACGCCTTCCAGCAGCGTTTTGGTTTAGGACTTCCGATCCTGCTCAGCCCCATGGCCGGCGCCTGCCCGGTGGCGTTGTCGGCGGCGGTCGCTGCGGCCGGCGGCATGGGTGCGATGGGCGCGGTGTTGTCGCAGCCGCAGGACATCGTGGCGTGGATGGCGGCCTTCCGTGACGCAAGCGCCGGGCCTGCACAGGTCAATCTATGGATTCCCGATCCGGCACCGGTGCGCGACGCCGCTGCGGAGGCGCGCGTACGTAAGTTTCTGTCGCACTGGGGGCCGCCGGTTCCCGAGGATGCGGGCGATGCGGCGCCTGCCGACTTCGATGCCCAGTTCGAGGCCTTGCTCACCGCGCGGCCTGCGGTGGCCTCGTCGATCATGGGCGTGTTTCGGCCTGACCAGGTTGCACGCCTGAAGCACGCCGGCATCGCCTGGTTCGCCTGCGCCACCACGCTGGACGAAGCACGCGCGGCTCAGGCGGCCGGTGCCGATGCGGTGGTTGCGCAGGGGGCCGAGGCCGGTGGGCATCGCGGCGCGTTCGACGCCGGCCGTGCCGAGCGGCAGATGACCGGGCTGTTCGCCTTGTTGCCGCGACTGGTCGATCACCTCGATCTCCCGGTGATCGCCGCAGGCGGCATCGCCGACGCGCGCGGCATTGCCGCGGCGCTGACGCTGGGCGCAAGCGCGGTGCAGATCGGCACCGGCCTGCTGCGCACCCCCGAGGCGGCGCTGCCAAGCGCCTGGGCCGATGCCCTGGCCCAGGCCGAACCGGAACAGACCCAGCCGACCCGCGCATTTTCCGGCCGGCTGGGGCGTGCGCTCGCCACGTCGTATGTGCATGCGTCCGCCGCCGCAGAGGCACCGGTGCCGGCGCCGTATCCGGTGCAGCGCGCGCTGACCGCGCCGATGCGTCAGGCCGCGGCGCGCGACAACCGCCTGGACACCATGCAGGCCTGGGCCGGCCAATCGGCCTGGATGGCACCGGCCCAGCCTGCCGCGCAACTGGTGACCCAGTGGTGGGCGCAGGCGCAGGCGCTGGTGTGCCGCTGATCTTCTGCAACGGTGCAGTGGCGACAGCGCAGCAACTGGGCGCCGCCGCACTGATCAACTACGGCCACTTCACCACGTTGCAGGTGCGCGCCGGTGCGGTACGCGGGCTGGACCTGCATCTGCAGCGGCTGCAACACGACGGCGCTGCCTTGTTCGGTGCAGCGATCGATGAGGCATCCCTGCGCGCCCAGTTGCGCGCTGCGTTGTCGGCTGCGGACTGCGCCGATGCCAGCGTGCGCATCACTGTGTTTGCGCAGGATTTCGACCTGCGCGATCCATCGCGGCAGCTTGCGCTCGATGTGCTGATCTCCATCGCGCCCGCCGCCCGGATGCCGGCCACCGCACTACGCGTGCAGCCGGTCTGCCACGTGCGCGAGCAACCCCGGCACAAGCATGTCGGCACCTTCGCGCTGCTGCACCTGCGTCGCCAGGCCCTGGTGGCCGGCTACGACGATGCCCTGCTGGTCGACGCCCAGGAGCATCTGCTGGAAGGTGCCTTCTGGAATCTGGGCCTGTGGCAGCAGGGCAGGGTGGTGTGGCCGCAAGGACCGGCGCTGCTAGGCACCCAGCAGCGTCTGCTGCAGGCAGGCCTGCAAATGCTCGGGATCCAGCAGGAGTCGCGCCCGGTCACGCTGGGCGAACTGGACGGGTTCGATGGGGTGTTCAGCTGCAATGCGCGTGGTCAGCAGGCGATCGTGCAAGCCGGAGCGGCGTCGTGGCCGGCGCAGGCCGCGCAACTGCCATTGCTGGAGCAGGCCCTGCAGACCCAGGCCTGGCAAGGGATCTGAGCGAATTGGGGGTGGCTTGGCTTCGCCGCCGGAGCCCGCTATAATCGCCGGCTTACCGCGCCATTCTGGCGACTGGGCAACTTTAGGAAAACGACACCATGGTCAAGATTCGACTGACCCGCGGCGGCGCCAAGAAGCGTCCGTTCTACCACATCATCGTGACCGACGTGCGCAGCGCGCGCGATGGCCGCAATATCGAGCGTCTGGGTTACTACAACCCGGTTGCACAGGGCGCAGAACCGCGCGTCGTGCTGGACGTCGCACGCGTCGACCATTGGGTCGGCCAGGGCGCCCAGCTGACCGATAAGGTGCGTAACCTGTATCGCGAAGCCTCCAAGTCCCAGGCCGCTGCGGCCTGATCTTGATGGCCGGGCGTCACCGTCCGGCCCAGAGTCGACGCAGATGAAGCCGACCGAGCGCCGCATCCTGTTAGGCAGGATTGTCGGCGCTTTTGGTGTCAAGGGCGAGCTCAAGCTCGAATCCTGGACCGAGCCGCGCAGTGCGATCTTCCGGTATCAACCGTGGATTGTGCGGACGCCCTCGGGGCAGGAGTCGGTCGTGAGTGGCGTCCGTGGACGCGATCAGGGCAAGAATCTGATCGCAGTGTTCCCGGACGTCAGCGACCGTGACACCGTCGAAGCCATGCACGGGACCGAGATCTATGTCTCGCGCAGCGTGCTGCCGCCGCCCAAGCCCGATGAATACTATTGGGTGGATCTGGAAGAGCTGCAGGTGGAAACCGTCGAGGGCGTCAAGCTCGGCACGGTGTCGCACCTGTTCTCCACCGGCTCCAACGACGTGATGGTGGTGCGCGGCGATCGCGAGCGGCTGGTGCCGTTCGTGCTGCCGGATTTCGTCAAGTCGGTCGACTTCGACGCCAACCTGATCGTGGTGGACTGGGATCCGGATTTCTGATCAAGGCGATGCCCCGGCTCCGCGCTTGCTCTATCCATTCCCAATCCCGATTTCCGACTCCCGCTAGTGCGCATTGACGTCATCAGCCTGTTCCCCGAGTTCATTGCGCAATGCGCAGCGTTCGGCGTGGTCGGGCGGGCGCAGGAGCGTGGCCTGCTGGAATTGCAGGGCTGGAATCCGCGCGAGCATGCGCAGGGCAATTACCGCCGCGTGGACGACCGTCCGTTCGGTGGTGGGCCCGGCATGGTGATGTTGATCGAACCGTTGCGGGCCTGTCTGGACGCGGTGCAAGCGGCAGACCCGCGTCCGGGGCCGGTGATCTATCTCAGCCCGCAGGGGCGGCCGCTCACCCAGCCGCTTGCCCGCGAGCTGGCGCAGTTGCCACGCATGGTGTTGTTGTGCGGGCGCTACGAAGGCGTGGACGAGCGTTTTCTGGCGCAGGCGGTGGATATGGAAATCTCCATCGGCGACTACGTGTTGTCCGGTGGCGAGCTTGGCGCGGCGGTGCTGGTGGATGTGGTGACGCGGTTGCAGGAAGGGGTGTTGAACGACGCCGAATCCGCAGCCCAGGACAGTTTCGAAGGCCCGCAAGGCCTGCTCGACTGCCCGCACTACAGCCATCCGTCGACCCATGACTGGGGCGATGTACCGGAGGTATTGCGCTCGGGCAATCACGCTGCAATTGCGCGCTGGCGTCGGCAGCAGTCGCTGGGCCGGACCTGGTTGCGTCGCCCGGACCTGCTCGACGAGGCCGGGTTGGACAAGAACGATCGCCGTCTGCTGGACGAGTTTCGCCGCGAACTCGCCCAAGGCGACGAGAAATAAGGGCGCACCCCTAGCTCTTGCAATATCGATTGGGGTACAATATGCGGCTTGCTGGCCAGCCTTGCGTCTGGCCCTCCTACGAACCTCGAGCAATCGCCGTGCGGCGACTGCCGGTCCAATATCACCAGACACGCGGTGCCCATCATGAGCAAACTCAACAAGACCATCCTGGCTGACTTCGAAGCCGCCCAGATTCAGCGCAAGCTTCCCGAGTTCAACCAGGGCGACACCGTCGTGGTGAACGTCAAGGTGAAGGAAGGCAACCGCGAGCGCGTGCAGGCCTATGAGGGCGTCGTGATCGGTACCAAGAACGCCGGCCTGAATTCCGCCTTCACCGTGCGCAAGATCTCGCACGGCTTCGGTGTCGAGCGCGTGTTCCAGACCCACAGCGCCATCATCGACTCGGTCGAAGTGAAGCGTCGCGGTAAGGTTCGCGCCGGCAAGCTGTACTACCTGCGTGGTCTGGAAGGCAAGGCCGCCCGCATCAAGGAAGATTTGGCCGCCGCTGCACAGGCCAAGGCTGCTCGCCAGGCTGCTGCCAAGGCTGAGTAAGTCACCGGCAGGCTTGTCCTGCTGATGCCAGACGGCCGCCTTCGGGCGGCCGTTTGCGTTGTGGGAATCGGGAATCGAGATTGGGGAATCGGGATTGGGGATTGGGCGGTGGGGCATGCGTTGAGGTTCGCGGGGTAGGCGCGCGTGCTGCGTTGGTCGAGGGAAAGACGTCCTGGCAGCTGCCCGCTAGGTGTTCCGTGGACTTGGTCGAGTGGATCACTCACCAGGCGGCCATGCGCTGGATCGATCATCCCAACAGGGCATCCGGCTGCTGGGTTCGACTTGGCTTGATTTCAGTCGCTGTTGCCGCCCGCTGCCCGGTGATGCCGGCCGACATCAGCGCTGGCGGTGCTGCGGCAATGCTGCGATCGGCGCGGTATCGGCGACCGGCGAGGCCGGATGCGCCGGTACTTCGGCGGCGGCGGCCAGCTCCGCAGGATTCGCCGGATGCGCTGGCGTGGTCAGCATGCGTGCCTTGCGCCAGCCGCCCCAGCGGTAGTACGCCAGCGACAGCAGCATCGAACACACCGAGCTGATCGGAAGGCTCCACCAGATGCCATCGGCTCCCAGGTGCGGAATCAAGGCGTTCGCCAGGGGCACGCGCACGCCCCACAGACCGAAGGCCAGGATCAGTAGCGGCGGGATCACCGCGCCAGTGGCCCGCACCACGCCGGAAATCACAAAGCTCACGCCAAACAGCAGGAACGACCAGATACCGATGTGATTGAGATGCCGCGCAACCTCCAGTGTCGGGCTGTCGCTCGGCAGGAACAGCGCCAGCGTCCAGCGGTCGAACACGATCAGCAGCCCGATCAACACGCCGGTCATCAGGAAGTTGGCGACGATGCCGGTGCGTGCGGTTGCATCCACACGCGTCCACAATCCGGCGCCCACGTTCTGCGCCGCCATCGTCGAACACGCCGCGCCCAGCGCCATCGCCGGCATCTGGACATAGGTCCATAGCTGCAACGCAGCGCCGTAGGCGGCGGCGGTGTCGGTGCCGAAGCCGTTGACCAACGTCATCATCGCGATCATGGCCAGCGAAATCAGCACCATCTGCAGGCCCATCGGCACGCCCTTGACGATGAGCGCGCGCAGGATCGTGGGCGCGATGCGGAACAGGTGCAGGTCGCCGCGTCCCAGCCACAACACATGACGCTGACTGCGCAGGTACAGCAGCAGACCGCCCAGCGCCACTGCCTGCGCCAGCAACGTGGCCCAGGCCGCGCCGGCGATGCCCAATGCCGGAAACGGCCCCAGACCGAAGATCAGCAACGGGTTGAACACGATGTCCAGCACCACCGACACCAGCAGAAAGCGGAACGGCGTGCGGGCATCGCCGGTGCCGCGCAGTGCCGCCGACAGGAACGCGAACACATAGATCAGCGGCATGGCCAGGAAGATCACCCGCAGGTACTGCTCGGCCAGCGTCTGCGATGCCGGCGGCGTGCCCATTGCGGTCAACAGGTGCGGCGCCAGAAACCAGCCCAGCACCGCGATCAGCGCCGACAGCCCGCCGAAGAAACTGGCGCTGGTGCCCATGACCTTGCGCGCCTGCGCAATGTCGCGCGCGCCCATCGCCTGGCCGATCAGGATGGTCGAAGCCATGCCGATGCCGAACACCGAGCCGATCAGGAAGAACATGATGCTGTTGGCATTGGCTGCCGCAGTCAGCGCTGCCTCGCCGAGGTAGCGACCTACCCAGATCGCGTTGATCGAGCCATTGAGCGATTGCGCGATGTTCCCCGCAAGGATCGGCATCGCGAACAGCAGCAGATTCTTGCCGATCGGGCCTTCGGTCAGGACAGCGGATTTGGGCATCGCAGACGCGCCGTGGGACGGAAGCTGCGAACACTAGCATTGGCTTGTGTGAGGCATGCGGTTGCCCGGCGTTTCGAGGACGCGGGGCAGGCACCCGTTCTGCGGTTCTGCCTGTATCGGTCAGCCAGGGCGTGGTCGGCGTGCCAGGTCCTGCAGCTCGCCATGCTTGAGTTCCGGCGAAGGTGCCCAAATGTTTTTTGTTCAACGCAGCCCGTTGCGAGGCGCCGCAGCAGCGGCGATCACGACGGCGGCCTGTGGCCCCATTGGACCCGACGGCAAGCACAACCCGATGACTCAACTGGTGGAACAAGCGACGACGGTCAGGCTGGATGTCTGGCTGTGGGCGGCGCGCTTCTTCAAGACGCGCAGCCTGGCCAAGACGGCGGTGGACAACGGCAAAGTGGATGTGGCCGGCCAGCGGCCCAAGCCCTCGCGCACGCTGCGCACCGGCGAGCAACTGCGCATCGACCGCGGCGGCGAAATCTTCGAAATCACCGTTGCCGCGCTGAGTGATGTACGTGGTCCGGCACCGGTCGCACAGACGCTGTACCTGGAAAGCGATGCCTCACGCGAGGCGCGTGCACAATGGCGGCTGCAGCGTGCCGCCGAACGCACCGGCTACCGCGCACCCGAGGGCAAGCCGGACAAGCGTGCACGCCGGCTGATCAACGCACTGGGCGATATCGACGCGTTGTAGCAGTGCGTGGTTGTCCGCTGCGAATTGGGTGATGGACATAAAACACCCAGAGCGTTGTTGTTGACGCAAGAGGAAACGGCGCTTCCCAGCTGAGTCGAGTGTGCGGCGCCCTCACCAATTGCGGGACACGCGGTGAATCCGTCCCTGTAGGCTCGGTGGCGGCCTCCATGCCGCCCCACGGTTCCGCAATTGGCGAGGACACCGCACCAGATAGCTGATCGGTTGTTTGCTTAAACGCTTGTCGTTGATCGGCTTGCGTTAGGAAATTGGCTGACGCTTCTTTGTCAGAACGGCAGGGCACCGTGCCTGCTCTTACCAAGCACACCGACCATCCCGCCTGGTCCTTGCCCGCCCATCGTCGCGGGGCCTTACGCGGCATGGAGGCCGCGTAAGAGCCTACAAGGAGGTACTTGCGGCGTGTCCCGCGAGGGTGGGCGGGCAAGGGCCTTGCAGCCAAGCCGCAGAACAGCCGCTCCACGGACGTCTTCAGTGTGCCGAGTCGAGCTCTTGCGTGTATTTCAACACCGCTGCAGGCGCACGCACGAAGGCGTGCGTGCGCCTTGCGCCTCAGGCCAGATCGAAACGATCCAGCTGCATCACCTTGGTCCAGGCGGCAACGAAGTCGTGCACGAACTTCTCCTGCGCATCGGCACTGGCGTAGACCTCGGCCACCGCACGCAGGATCGAGTTGGAACCGAACACCAGGTCCACGCGCGTGCCGGTCCACTTCTGTTCGCCGGTGCTGCGGTCGCGGCCTTCGTACACCTCTTTCGCTTCGGAGGTGGCTTTCCATTCGGTGCGCATGTCGAGCAGGTTGGCGAAGAAGTCGTTGCTCAGCACGCCGGGGCGGGTGGTGAACACGCCGTGCCTGGAGTCGCCGACATTGGCGCCGAGCACGCGCAGGCCGCCGACCAGCACGGTCAATTCGGGCGCGGTCAGCGTCAGCAGCTGTGCCTTGTCGATCAGCAGTGCCTCTGCCGGCACTGCGTAGCGCTGCTTGGCGTAGTTGCGGAAGCCATCGGCCACCGGCTCCAGCACCGCGAAGGACTCGACATCGGTCTGCTCCTGCGAGGCATCGGTGCGGCCGGGTGCGAACGGCACGGTGACGCTGTGGCCCGCGGCCTGTGCGGCATGTTCGACCGCGGCATTACCGGCCAGCACGATCAGGTCGGCCAGCGAGATCTGCTTGCCGCCCGCCTGCGCGCCGTTGAAGTCGGCCCGGATGCGCTCCAGCGTGCCCAGCACCTGCGCCAGCTGCTCGGGCTGGTTGGCCTGCCAATCCTTCTGCGGTGCCAGCCGGATGCGTGCGCCGTTGGCGCCGCCGCGCTTGTCCGAGCCGCGGAAGGTCGACGCCGATGCCCACGCCGTGGACACCAGCTGCGCCACGCTCAGGCCGGAGTCGAGGATGGCCTGCTTGAGGGCGGCGGCGTCCTGCGCATCGACCAGCGGGTGGTCGACGGCCGGCACCGGGTCCTGCCACAGCAGTTCTTCGCTCGGCACCTCCGCCCCCAGGTAACGCGAGCGCGGCCCCATGTCGCGGTGGGTGAGCTTGAACCAGGCGCGGGCGAAGGCATCGGCGAACTGGTCGGGGTGTTCGTGGAAGCGACGCGAGATGGCCTCGTAAGCGGGGTCGAAACGCAGCGCCAGATCGGTGGTGAGCATGGTCGGCCGATGCTTCTTCGACGCATCGTGCGCATCGGGGATGATGGCGTCGGCATTCTTGGCCACCCACTGGTGCGCACCGGCCGGGCTCTTGCTCAGCTCCCACTCGAACTTGAACAGGTGGTCGAAGAAGTCGTTGCTCCACTGCGCCGGGGTGGTGGTCCAGGTGACTTCCAGGCCGCTGGTGATGGTGTCGGCACCCTTGCCGCTGCCGTAGCGGTTGTGCCAGCCCAGGCCCTGGCTTTCCAGCTCGCCGGCTTCCGGCTCGGCACCGACGTTGTCGGCCGGGCCGGCGCCATGGGTCTTGCCGAAGGTATGGCCGCCGGCGATCAGCGCCACGGTCTCTTCGTCGTTCATGGCCATGCGCGCGAAGGTGTCGCGGATGTCGCGCGCGGCGGCAACCGGGTCGGGCTTGCCGTCCGGGCCTTCCGGGTTGACGTAGATCAGGCCCATCTGCACGGCGGCCAGCGGGTTTTCCAGGTCGCGGGTATGCGGCACTTCGCTGTCGTCGTCCTTCACCAGCACGCCGTGCGCCTCGTCCACGCCGGGCGAGCCGCGCGAGTAGCGCTCGTCGCCACCCAGCCACTTGGTTTCCCGGCCCCAGTACAGATCCTGATCCGGCTCCCAGGTGTCCTCGCGGCCACCGGCAAAGCCGAAGGTCGTAAAGCCCATGCTTTCCAGCGCGACGTTGCCGGTGAGGATCATCAGGTCGGCCCAGGAGATCGCCTGGCCGTACTTCTGCTTGATCGGCCACAGCAGCCGGCGCGCCTTGTCCAGGCTGACGTTGTCCGGCCAGCTGTTGAGCGGTGCGAAGCGCTGCTGGCCGCGACCGCCGCCGCCGCGCCCGTCGCCGATGCGATAGGTGCCGGCGCTATGCCAGGCCATGCGCACGAACAGGGGGCCGTAATGGCCGAAGTCGGCCGGCCACCAGTCCTGCGAGTCGGTCATCAGCGCACGCAGTTCCTGCTTGAGCGCGGCCAGATCGATGCGCTTGAACGCCTCGGCGTAGTTGAAGGTCTGGCCCAGCGGGTTGGACTTGCTCGAATGCTGGCTGAGCAGGTCCACGCGTAACTGCTTGGGCCACCAATCGCGGTTGGTGGTTCCGGTACCGACGACGGCGTGGTTGAACGGGCACTTTGCTTCGGTTGTCATGGCAATACCTGTGTGCGTGAGCACCTGGGGAGCTGTGTGCCGAAACTGCGGACACGTGCTGGTGGAATCGAAACGGTGGGCAATGCGTCAGCGGTGGTCATCGATCGAAGGCGCAGATGCGGCCGTGGGGTTATCGAGAATCGTCGCCGGGTGTGCCGATGCTAGCGCCTGCCTGCAGGCGCCGGTATAGGTCGATATGCAGACTGTGACTGGCAGACAGGCGCATCAGGCGGACTCATCGTGGTGGCGTGCGCACACGATAAGCAGCATCGATCGCTTGGGGAATTCGAATTATTCAACCATATCGATAGCGAGACGCTATGGATGGTATGCCGATGTTCCCAACCTGCGCGCGCGATGTCAGCGCTTGCCGAACAGGCTGCCACCCAGCTTCATGACATCGCCCAGCCCAAGCTTCCCGTCGCCGTCCTGATCCAGCACGCTGCCCAGCAGGCCGTTGACCCCGGTGTTGCTGCCGGCGCGTTGCTGTTCCTGCGCCAGGGCCGGGCCGAGCTGGCTGCTGGCCGCGGCATTGCCGCCGAGGAAGCGCTTGGCCAGATATGCCATCACGATGGGTGCCAGCAATTGCAGCAGCTGATTGGCCTTGCCGGTTTCCAGCCCGGTGGCCTGGCCCAGGCCTGCGGCAGCCTGCGGTGCCTTGTCGCCGAATAGATGCCCCACGATGCCGGCGCCATTGCCTTGCGCACCGCTGGCCGAGCCGCCCAGCAACGCACCGAGCAGGCTGCCGATGTCCGGGCTGCCGGCATGATCGCGCTGCAAGGCACCCAGCAACGCATCGGTGCCACCGGCCTGCTGGCTGTTACGGCCCAGCGCGCCCATCAATAGCGGCAGCGCGGTCTGCACCGCCGATTGCGCCTGCTCGGGCGCGATGCCGAGCCGGCTGGCGAGCTGCTGCAACTGCGGGCCCTGCAATTGCGCGGCAAGTTGATCGGTCAACGAGGCGGACGTGGTCATCGGTGTCTCCGGTTGGACAAAACGTTGCGGCAGCGTGCGCCCGTCGCGCCATCAGGGCAACACGGCACGCGTCGCAATGCAGGGCGAGGGCAGCGATACCGCACAGTGGCAATCAAGCCACTTCAATCGACAACAACACGGCAAGGTTGACCAACCCCGCAAAGCGTAGAGCCAGGCAACTACGCTTTTACGATTCCCGATTCCCGATTCCCCAATCCCCGCACTCAAAGCAACGCCTTCAACCGATACAAGGCTTCCAGTGCCTGCTTGGGCGTGAGTTCGTCCGGGTCCAGCGCCTGCAGTGCTTCCTGCGCAGCGGAAGAAGGTGCAGTGAACAAACCGAACTGTTGCGGCGCATCCAGTGCCGCCGGGGCCATCTGTGCGACCTGGCTTTCGCCGCCGCGTTGTTCCAGTTCGGCCAGGCGATGACGCGCCTGGGTCACGGCGGCCTTGGGCAAGCCGGCGAGCGCGGCCACCTGCAGGCCGAAGCTGCGATTGGCCGGGCCGTCCTTGACCGCATGCATGAACACCAGGCGCTCGCCGTGTTCGACCGCGTCCAGATGCACGTTGGCGATGCCGCTGGTCCCGCCGGCATGCGATTCGTCGGCCAGTGCGGTGAGCTCGAAATAATGCGTGGCGAACAGCGTGTAGCAGCGATTGCTATGCGCCAGATGGCGTGCAACCGCATCGGCCAATGCCAGGCCATCGTAGGTGGAGGTGCCGCGGCCGATCTCGTCCATCAGTACCAGCGATTGCGGCGTGGCGTGGTGCAGGATATAGCTGGTCTCGGCCATTTCCACCATGAAGGTGGATTGCCCGCGCGCAAGGTCATCGCCGGCGCCGATGCGGGTGAGGATGCGGTCGATCGGCCCGATCACCGCGCGGCTGGCCGGCACATAGCTGCCGATATGCGCCAGCAACACGATCAGCGCGTTCTGGCGCATGTAGGTCGATTTACCGCCCATGTTCGGGCCGGTGATGACCAGCATGCGGCGGTCGGCGTGCAGCTCCAGATCGTTGGGTTCAAACGGCTGGTCGCGCACCGCTTCCACCACCGGGTGGCGGCCGCGTTCGATGCGCAGGCACGGTGCGTTGTCCAGTTCCGGCCGCGACCAATCCAGTGCTTGCGCGCGTTCTGCGAAGCCGGCCAGCACGTCGAGTTCGCTCAATGCGCTCGCGCAGCGCTTGAGGCCTTCCAGCTCGCCGCCGAGTGCATCGAGCAGGCCTTCATACAGCAGCTTTTCGCGCGACAACGCGCGCTCGCGCGCCGACAGCACCTTGTCCTCGAAACTCTTGAGTTCTTCGGTGATGTAGCGCTCGGCATTGGTCAGCGTCTGCCGGCGGCTGTAGTGCAGCGGAGCTTTGTCGGCCTGGCCCTTGCTGATCTCGATGTAGTAGCCGTGCACGCGGTTGTAGCCGACCTTGAGCGTGGCGATGCCGCTGCTGGCGCGTTCGCGTTGTTCCAGGTCGATCAGGAATTGATCGGCGTTGGTGGACAGGCGGCGCAACTCATCCAGATCGGCGTCGTACCCGGTGGCGATCACGCCACCGTCGCTGAGCTTGAGCGGCGGTTGTTCGGCCACCGCGCTGAGCAGCAGATGCGCGGTGGCATCGTGTTCGCCGAGTTCGGCATGCAGCGTCTGCAGGCGCGGCGAATCCAGCGGCGCCAGGATCGTGCGGACCTTCGGCAGCAGCGCCAGACCATCGCGCAAGGTGGAAAAATCGCGCGGGCGCGCCGAGCGCAGTGCCACGCGGGTGAGGATGCGTTCCAGATCGCCAAGCGCGCGGAAGGCCTCGCGCACGTCGGCGTCGGCGCCGCTGTCGATCAGCGTGCCGACGGCGTGGTGGCGCTGCACCAAAACCTCGCGCAGGCGCAGCGGGCGGTGCAGCCAGCGCCGTAGCAGGCGCCCGCCCATCGGCGTGACCGTGCTGTCGAGCACCCCGAGCAAGGTGTTGCGGGTGTCGCCATCCACGCGCGTATCCAGTTCCAGATGCCGGCGCGTGGCCGCGTTCATCGAGATCGCCTCGCTGGCCACTTCCATCGCGATGGAGGTCAGATGCGGCAGGCGCTGTTTCTGGGTCTCCTCGACATAACCCAGCAGCGCGCCGGCGGCCGCGGTGGCGCAGGGTTTGTCGTCGATGCCGAAGCCGGACAGGTCGTGCAACTTGAAGAAGGCCAGCAGCTGGCGCCGGCCGCTGTCGGCGTCGAACAACCACGGTGGCCGCCGCCGTACACCGACGCGGCCGCGCAGGAACTCCGGCCAGTTGTCCTCGTCGGGTACCAACAGCTCGGCCGGTTCCAGGCGCGCGATCTCCGCTTCCAGCGCATCCACGCTGTCCACTTCATTGACCAGAAAACGCCCGCCGGCCAGATCGGCCCAGGCCAGGCCATAGCCTTGCTTGCTGCGCGCGATCGCCATCAGCAGCGTGTCGCGGCGCTCGTCCAGCAGCGCCTCGTCGGTGACCGTGCCCGGTGTGACGATGCGCACCACCTTGCGTTCGACCAGGCCCTTGGCCAGCGCCGGGTCGCCGATCTGCTCGCAGATCGCCACCGACTCGCCCAACGCCACCAACCGGGCCAGGTAGCCCTCGTAGGCATGCACCGGCACGCCGGCCATCGGGATCGGCGCGCCACCGGAACTGCCGCGCTGGGTCAGGGTGATGTCGAGCAGCCGCGCCGCCTTGCACGCGTCGTCGTAGAACAGCTCGTAGAAATCGCCCATGCGGAAGAACAGCAGCAGGTCGGGATAGTCCGACTTGGCGGCGAAGAATTGCTTCATGAGCGGGGTGTGCTCTGCAGCCCCGCCGGTGTTCTTGGTTTTTTCTTTTGTGTCAGTGCTTTGCAAGAAATGTTCTTCCGGGATGTGGCGGTCAATCAGGGTCGGTAGCGGCGAGTGACGGTGAGTTTTGTCGCGACGCCGTTGCGGCGACCCTCCGAACGAGATCGGATCGATATGCGACGAAACGGACGAGGCCTTGGAGTGGCGCAGATGTTGCGACGGAACCAGGGGCCGCCTCAAGTCTGCATGGCTCAAGTTTAAGCTCACCCACCGGCAAATCCTTGAGCTGTCTGTCGAGAAGGCGCCGGCCATGGGCCCCAGCGGGCGATTGACCATCGGTCCGAGACCGTCAGACGAAGAACGCAAGCCCTACCGAATCTTGGATGGCAACCAAGAGGCCCCGACAGGGTTTGGCTTCTACATAGGAAAGCGGACAACGACCTATGAAGTGGTCCGGCGTGGCCCGCAGGGCGTGCGTCGCTTCTTGCTGGATCACGTTACTGACATCGGCCTGGAGGGGCGCCTGTGCCGTCGCCAGGGATGAGTTGGCGGTGTTGAGAAGCACCGGGGAGAACCGCCTATCTGCCGACATGGGATCCCATTAGCGATGGGGTGTCCGAGGATCAGGTGCATGTTGAGAATGACGTATCGCCTCTGGATGACGGCGGTGAGAGAACCTCCTGAGTTTTGTACGACGCGCATCACTTCGGTGAGCGCAGACGTGATCGTGAACGGGCACCGGTCGAGGTAAGCCTTGACAGAAATGTGTCATTCTAAGATGATTGAGTGATCACTCATTACACGGTGGCAGATCATGGCGCGTCCCCTGAGCGAAGAAAAGCGCGATGCGCTTCTTCGAGCCGCATGTGCGCTCATCGCGCAGTTGGGCATTGGGGCGCCCACCTCGAAGATTGCCAAGGCCGCAGGTGTGTCCGAAGGAACCCTGTTTACCTACTTTCCCACGAAGGATGACCTTCTCAATGCGCTGTTCCTGGCATTGGAAGGCGAACTTGCCGAATCGATGGCGGGGCCGTACCCGGCGGACGCATCCGCCCACGACCGGCTTTTCGTGGTGTGGAGTCGGCTGATCGATTGGGGGCTGAAGCATGCGGCGGCACGTAACGCCTTACGGCAGTTGAAGGTCTCGGACCGTGTAACGACCGAGAGCCGCCTGCGCTGCCACTCGATTTTTCTGGACGCGCGCTCACTCGTGGAGCGGTGTCTTGCGGAGCATTCGGCGCCTGACAGGCTCACGTTCTACATCGACACCGTGTTGTTCGAGCTTGCCGACATCACCATGAACGCCATCGTGGCAAACCCCGCCGAGCGCGAGGCGATTCAACGGGCCGGATTCGACCTTTTCTGGAAGGGGTCTGCCGCCTAATTTTTTTGCCAGTTAAATGCGTAAGCACTCACTCAAAAAGGAGCGACCCATGTTGCTTGATCAAAGCGGCTTTACCGAAACAGATGTGCCGAACCAGGCAGGAAAATGCTTCGTCGTCACGGGCGCCAACGCAGGCGTGGGCTTTGAGATCTCCCGGGTGCTCGCCGCGCGGGGCGCGCGGGTGTTGCTGGGCTGTCGCGAGCAGGGCAGGGCCGATGCGGCGATTGCGCGCATCAAGCGGCTGACACCCGGTGCCGATCTTGCATGGTTGCCATTGGATCTGGGCGATCTCGATAGCGTCCGTGCAGCCGCCGCACATGTTTTGAAGGAGCCACGCATCAATGTGCTCATCAACAACGCCGGCATCATGAATCCGCCGCTGATGCGCACCAAGCAGGGCTTCGAATCGCAGTTCGGCGTCAACCATCTCGGGGTGTTTGCGCTGACCTCGTTGCTGCTGCCCAAGCTGGCCGAGACACCCGGCTCGCGCGTCGTGGTCACGTCCAGCATCGCGCATTTGAAGGCAACCCTCGATTGGGATGATCTCAACGCCGAGCGGAGCTACTCCAAGGGCGATCGCTATGGAGCGAGCAAACTGGCGAATGCGTTGTTCTTTTTCGAACTGGACCGGCGCCTACGCGCGACCCGGTCGCCCACCATGGCTGTCGGTGCCCACCCCGGCGTGGCCAGCACCAGCCTGGGACGGCACATGGGCCCCATCCAGGTGATGGGCCCACTTGTCGGCCTGCTGCTCAACAGTGCTGCGAAGGGCGCGTGGCCGGCCCTGCTGGCAGCGACCGGGCCCGTGAAGCCCGGCGGCTATTACGGCCCCACCGGCTTCCGCGGGATCAGGGGTGTGGCCGGAGAGGCCAGACGCGCCCCGCAGGCTGAAGACCCGGCGCTTGCCAGGCGGTTGTGGGACATCTCTGTCGCCATGACCGGAATCGACCCTGGCCTGCCTGCGATCTGACCTCACACCCCGTCAATCCCGCCCGGGGGCATTGCGTCGGGCAATACATCGGGTGACCGATGACTGCACACTGTGGAGCCACATCGACATGCGACGACGTCCTTGCGGGAGGCGACCTGGAAGGCAAGCGTGTCCTTGTCACGGGAGCATCGTCTGGTCTGGGTCGCGAGACGGCGCGGGTGCTCGTTGCACACGGTGCCGAGGTCGTAGGCACCGTGAGGGATATGAAAAAACGCCTGGTGCCAGCGCGGCACGACGCGATGCGGCCGTGCGTCGTGGCCGGTTCGAGCTGGTCGAGCTGGACCTGGGAGTTCTTGCCAGCGTCAGGGCCAGCAGATACTGCGAAGATTGCCAGGTTTCTACCGAGTTCAACGCCGCGCAGGACGATGGCTTGTCGGAAGGCTATCGTCCCTATGCGATGGATGCAGCACGCGCGGCTGAACCATGGCGCAGGAGCGAGGACCTTGTCGGCGAACGCTATTAACCAATGGAGTCAACGGGATGCTTTTTGCCCGCAAGCGCGCCGGAAACTCGATAAGGCCGGATGATGCGGATGCGCGATTCGGCGCAAGGCATCCATCATTGAAGGCTGGCGCCGGGGACGCTTGCGCTGCGTTTTCGGTGGAAAAAAGGAATCGCAAAGGAGCATGTTTCTGAGTGGCAGAGGCCCGGCAGTGCCGGGCCTCCTGAGACGGTGGCTAGAATTCCTGCCAATCCGTGGCGACAGCTGTCGAGGAAACAGCCTGTTGCGGGGCACTGATGTTCGCCTTCGCACGTGCAACCGAAGGCAGCGACCTGGGGCCCGCTGGCTTCCTGCTGGAGACGAGTGCAGCGGTTTGAACAAATGGCGACATCGCGGTGGTGTCAATCTTGAACACCGCAACGGCCTCGGTGAGCTGGACGGCCTGTTCTTCCATGGAGCGTGCAGCGGCAGTGGCTTCTTCCACCAGGGCCGCGTTCTGCTGCGTGGTTTCATCCATCTGCGTTACCGTGATGTTGACCTGCTCGATGCCGGCCGACTGTTCCTGCGAGGCCGCAGAGATTTCACCCATGATGTCGGTGACGCGCTGCACGCTGGAGACGATCTCGGCCATCGTGGTGCCCGCCGTATGCACCAGCGTGGAGCCTTCGGTGACGCGCTCGACAGAGTCGTCGATCAGGGTCTTGATTTCCTTGGCCGCAGCGGTGGAACGCTGTGCCAGCGTCCGCACTTCCGATGCGACCACCGCAAACCCACGGCCTTGCTCACCAGCCCGCGCCGCTTCCACGGCAGCATTCAAGGCCAGGATATTGGTCTGGAACGAGATGCCGTCAATCACGGAGATGATGTCGGCAATTTTCTTGGACGAGGCCTCGATGCCGGCCATGGTCCCCACCACCTTGCTGACGATTTCCCCGCCCTGTGAGGCGACGCCTGCGGCACCGATGGCCAACTGGTTGGCCTGGCGTGCGTGCTCCGCATTCTGGCGAACGGTGGAGGTGAGTTCTTCCATCGAGGCGGCGGTTTCTTCCAGGTTGGCCGCCTGTTGTTCGGTGCGCTGCGACAGGTCCTGGTTGCCGGCAGCAATCTCGCTGGCCGCCGAGTTGATCGACACCGCCGATTGCTGGATGCGTCCGACGATCTCTGCAAGCTGCGCGGCGGTGGCGTTGGCGTCGTCGCGCATCTGCGCGAAGACCCCCTTGAACTCGCCCGTCATGCGCGCGGTGAGGTCGCCTGCAGCGATGGATTGCAGCAGCGACGACAGCGATTGCAGGTTGCCGTCCGCGGTGGCCATGAGCAGGTTCAAGCTCTCCACCATGACGCGGAAATCATATTGGAAGCGATCGGCATCGCCGCGCGCGGTGAAGTCACCGTTGGCCGCGGACTGCGCCAGCTGCTTGATCTCGATGTTCATGGCAGACAGGTTCGCCTTGACCTCGTCCATGGTCTGCGTCAGCACGGCTTTCTCACCGGGCAAGCGCTCCATGCTCTCGCTCAGGTCGCCGATGGCGTAATGCCCCATGATCCGTGCAAGGTTCGACTGCACGGCCAGGTGCGAGGCCACCAGGGCATTGGTGTCCTCGGCCATGCGGCCGTAGTCACCCGGGAAGGCCTGGGCATCCATGCGAAAGCTGGTCTGGCCTTCATCGTGGCGCTTTGCCATG
The DNA here is from genome assembly GCF_903989455.1 of Xanthomonas euroxanthea. Taxonomy (NCBI): domain Bacteria; kingdom Pseudomonadati; phylum Pseudomonadota; class Gammaproteobacteria; order Lysobacterales; family Lysobacteraceae; genus Xanthomonas; species Xanthomonas euroxanthea. Next base: position 1,534,742 of record NZ_LR861803.1, read on the forward strand.
TCGCCCTGCGCGGTCAACAGGGCCTGGAGCTGCGTTTGCATGCCTTGCATGGCGCGTAACAGCCGGCCGGTTTCGTCCTTGGCCTGCGTGTGCACGTCGTTGCCGAGCTGACCATTGGCAATGGCTTCAGCCGCTTTCGTGGCGCGTGCCAGCGGCTGGGTCAGGCTTCGGGTGATGAGCCACGCCAGCAGGCTGCTGACCAGCACGACCGCGGCACCGCCAAGGATGAGCAGGAGCTTGCCCCGGTCCATCGATTTGACTGCTTCTGCGTAGGCCTGCCTGCTCTGTCCTTCCTGGCGGGTGACCAGTTCGCGGATCTTGTCCTGCCAGGCGAGGGTAGCGGGCCGCCCTTGCTCGCTGAGGATGTCCTGGGCCTGCGCGTTCTCGTTCCTGGCTGCCAGCGCGATGACTTCGTCGTTGAACTTCATGGACGCTGCCCGACGCTCGTCCATCTCGGCACGAATCTTCCGCCCTTCCTCCGAGCTGGACAGCGCGTCCAGCTTGGTGCGCAGCTCCTGGTAGCGCTGGCGTTGCGCGTTGATCGTGTTGAGTGCTTCGGTGTTGAGCTCTTCGCTTGTCGCCATGGCATACGTGCCCAATGCGATCAGCAGCGAGGAGTTGGCATCCAGCATGCCGTTGCCGACCTGGATCTTGGCGGTGCGGTCGAGGACGATGAAGTCCAGCTGCGCTCGCGCGTTCGCCATGGTGCCCAGGCCGGTGGCCACGAGCAGGCCTGAGAGGAGAATCAAGATTCCAAATGCAACGGCCAGGCGGTGGCCGACGTTGAAGCGTTGGAGAAAAGCGATCATGGACGTCCCAGAAGAGATCAGTAGAGGCATCGATGCTCACGCGGTTAGCGAGCCTGGCATCGGTTTCCCAATAACGGCGCTCTGCTCAAAAACTGGAATATCTGTCACTAAACGATAATCTAACCCTTCAGAAAACGTCCGCGCTGCCGGGGTACGCCTGACGCATGTCAGGCGGAGCGGTTGCGCGCGTGGGAAGGCAATGCAGTTGAGGGTTCGGCAGTTGTCGATGGCTGATGCGCGATAACACCGATGGCAGGGCTATCCACTTCCGACTAGGCACTGTGGAAGAGGTGGAGCAGTGAACGCGCAATGGATGGCAGCAGTGGCGGATGCACTGAGTGACCTGCAGGCGGCAAGAGCGGCTCAAGGCGCGGTGCTCGAGGCGGTGCGCGCCTCGCATCCGGCCCCCGCATCGCTGACTGGCTGCCAGGACCGCCTGTCGTCATCCCTGATGGCGACGGTTGCCCAACGCAAAGCCTTGTCGGCAGCGGCGAAGCCGGTCGAGGTTTACACGCTCGAACAGTTGGCGGCATGGAACGATCGCATCGAGCGCTGCGTCCCGCAGGCGAGGACGCAGTCGCAGGCCTGCTCGTTGCTAGGCTGCGCTGACCGAGCCCGTGCTCGACACCTGGCAGGTCGCCATCCAGCGTTTGGCGTAGTCATACGCGGCGCGTTGATCGGCAAAGGCGATGCTTCCAGGTTGGCAGCGGTGCAAGGTGATGCCGCCGGGCCTGGAAATCAGAAGCTCCGGCAGGAACTTTCCATCGCACGGAACGCTGTGGGCAGTGAGCAGATAATCGCCCACGTGCCGAATTGCGGTGACGCCCAATAGCAATCCTCCTTGATGGGCAGGCACCTACCTTCGTCCAACATCAGTGTCAGACGATTGGCTGTCGATGCTCGCCGGGTGACACGCCATCATTGAAGAAAACAGCGCAATCCACTATCGGCAATAGACGAACGTGACTGTAAGTATTTTCCTGACCCGCCGATGGCGGTGCCGCTGCCAACGCTCCGTGCCCGCGGCCTGTAAGGCTTGGCCCGGTCCTATTGGGCGGCCGACGGGATCGGATGCGCATTGCTTCCAGCCGGATTCGCGCTTGGCAGGGGACCCACCTTGATGAGCTGATCGATATTGTCGAGCTGCTGCATTTCCTTGAACCAGCTGGCTCCCCATCGCGCGCTGAGCCCCTCTGCGTTCAAGGACGACTGGATACGCCGGGCGACCGACACCAACCCGGCTTCGCTGCTGCCAGGCAGGAACAGGGCGAACTCTCCGCGCGCCAGCTGCGCCAGGCTGTCCTGGGGGCGGGTGGCCTGCTTCAGCAGGGCAATGGCCTTTGCTACGTTCTGCTCTGGCCCGACGCCGCCTACCGAGCTGTTGGCGTCCACGTCAAAGCGCAATACGCCGCCTTGCTCGTTGCGATGGCGATGATCCGCCGCTGCCTGCAGGACATCACGGAACGTCCCGAGATCGTAGAGGCCGGCCAACGTTTGTGCATTTTCCATGGCCTGCGGATCAGCCGGCAGCCGTTGCACCTCGGCCAGGTGCTGGGCCCACGATCCGGCCAGGACCCGTCCAAAGGTTTCAACCAGCGGCAGGAGGTGCTCGAGTTTGTCGTCGACGACCCGGTTGTCCAGCCCGCAGAGCATCCCCTCGACCTTGCCAGGGATTCGAATCGGCACGCCCAGGTAGCTTGCGATACCCAGCCGTGTCGCCACGGCGGATTGGGCCAGGTGTTCGACTTTCTGCAGGTCTGGGGCGAACTGGGGGCCGCCCATGACGATCATGCTGCGGCACACCGACTCGGGCCAGCTCAAGGACTGGTCGACCTTCAACCCGAAGGAGGCGTCGGTGCAGCCACGGATGATCCAATGATCGTTTTTGACCTCGGCAAGCACCCAGGTTTTCAGCGGCGTCAGCTCGGCAAGCCGCTCAAGCAGCTCGCTCGCGGTGTCTGCCATGCCGGAGAAGGGGACTTGGGTTCTGAGTTCGGTCGACATGGAGCGGCAGCGTTTGGGATGCATCTGATATCGGCAGTAAAGGATCTCCCTATAGCGAGACCTCGCGCCATTTTCTGAACGGCGGAAGGCCGCCACAGGGCAGGCGTAGGTTGGCCTGAAGTCGACATTCGGCAGGACCGCTGTCCCCACGAAACCGTGAACCGCGGAGGCGAGCGGGCGAGCCAGGCCGCTGCCGCATAGGCGCAAGCGAGGCGTGGCAGGGAACATCGACGCCGACGGTAGAGGCGCCGGGCAGGCGAAGGCGCCAGGTGCGCCATGTCGTGGATATCGGTGATGTGGGGTAATCTGCGCTGTCCCGAGCATGACCGTCCATGCGGACACACACTTCTTCGATTCCCAAGCGTCCCTTGGTTCCGGTAGGCCTCCACTGGGCGGGCATCGCCGTGCCATGGCTCGTGCTCGCCCTGGCCTACGCTCCCGCGGTGGCCCTGACATCGCTGGCCGACAAGCCGCGCGGTGCTCTGGGCCTGCTCGGTGCCTTCCTGTTTCTGGTGGGAAGCTACGTGCCTTGGGCAGCGCTCACGCCGACGCTTCTCTGGCTGTCCAGACGATGGATCATTGGAACAGGGCGAAGCGCGCGTCATCTGGCATTGATCGCCTTGACCGGCCTGGTGGCCATACCGGTGTTGACGGTGCTGGGTTGGCTGCTTGGCCATGGTCTCTTGCACCTGGCAGGGTTCGAGGGCATGGGGTGGCGTGATCTTCAAGACGGCCAGGGCGCCCTCACCGCGACGACCCTGTTCGCTATTCCCCTTTATTTGGTCGTCATGGGGGCAGGGCAGCTCTGGGGCCACCTGGTCTTGAGAAGTGAGCGAGAGCTGCTGCTGGCCCGAGTGAACGAACAGGCGCTTCGGTCCAGGTTGCATCAGCACTTCATCTTCAATGCGCTCAATGCGATCGGAGAGCTTGGCTATCGTGACGCTGCTCGGGCGGACCTTGCGCTTGGCCATGTAGCAAATCTTCTTCGCGCGATGCTGGAAAGCGCGCCCGTGGTATCGCTAAGGGAAGAGATAGGCGCAAGCGCGGAGTTCATCGAGTTGCACCAGGTGCTGTCTGGTGACATCACGTTCAATATCGACATAGAGCCGCGGGCATGGAATGCCCCGGTGTCCTCGATGGCATTGCAGCCGTTGCTCGAAAACGCCATCCAGCATGGAGCACGGGTGGGTGGCTTTGTTCGTATCGAAGTCAAAGCCATTGTCGAAAACGCCGAGCTCATGATCACTGTGCTGAACCCGATCGGTGGCGATCAGCCCAGGGGGCTGGGCATAGGGTTGGATCACCTGAGGAGGCGATTGGCTCTCACCCATGGCGCAGCGGCATCGTTGTCCACCGAGCGGCAGGCGACCTGCTTTGTCGCAGCGCTCCGTCTCCCGGTAGGGACGGAGGCAGCGTGATTCGTACACTGGTCGTCGATGACGTGGCGCTTGCGCGCGACCGGCTTGTGCGTTTTCTTGCGTCCGAGCCCGATGTTCTCGTGGTCGGTGAAGCGGCCACCCTCGAAGCCGCGCTTGCGCGGGCCAGGCTTGGAGATGTCGACCTGGTCCTGCTGGACATCGGTCTGCCCGATGGCAGTGGCCTGGACCTGGTGCGTCACCTGGAAATGCTCGTGCCACATGTCGTCTTCGTCACCGCCTACAGCGTGCACGCGGTGCGCGCGTTCGACGCCGGGGCACTGGATTATCTTCTCAAGCCGGTGGATCCCAAACGCCTGCAGCTTGCGATACGCCGCGTGCGGCAACGCATCGACGGCAAGGGTGCGCAGACAGCCCGCCTGGCCGTTGACGTGGGGGATCGCACCGTCTACCTGGAACCGGCGCAGATTGACTATGTCGAGGTGGCGGGCCATTACGTCTGTATCCACGCCGGAAAGGACACGTATCTGCGCCGCGATAGCCTGGCAAACCTGGCCGATTGCCTTGAGCCACATGGATTTGTCCGTATCCATCGATCGTCCCTGGTGAATGTGACGCGTGTCGTGGCGCTCCGTCCGGCGCGGAACCAGGATGCTCAACTGGAGCTTCTAGGCGGCGCAACGCTGCGGGTGAGCCGACAGTTTCGAGGACAACTCCAAGCGCGCCTGCCCACCTTGTCTCAGCCGCTGTTGCACGACTGAGGTCGTCGGACGCACGAGTCGCGCCACACGCAGCCAAAGCCGAGTGCGGCGGGCGCATCGTCCCGGTGTCCTTTCCCGATTTTTCCGTCATGCGCCGACTCGCCATCGCCCTTGTTGCACTGCTGGGCTGCAACACCGCCTCTGCGGCAGATCTTCGCGTCTGGTCATTGGACAGCGGCGCAGATGCGCCTCTGGGTGTGTACGTCTCAGGCATGCAGCCCACCGAGCTTGTGGAACTCAGGCTCTCCATGAGGGATGCCAAGGGCAACCTCTGGCGCTCGAGCGCGCTGTACCGTGCGGATCTGGACGGCAGGGTGGATCCATCGAGCACGGCGTCGGAAGCGGGAACCTACGTCGGAGTCGATGAGGCGGGATTGTTTTGGTCGATGCGGCCGGAGGGGCCCTCCAGGCCTTCGCCGTTTCCCATCAGGAGGAGGAACGCGGATCTCAGGTTTGCACCGGCTCAGTTCACGGTGGAGATGGTGCTGGCCGGGCGGGTAGTTGATACCGTCGAGATGCGACGATGGATCGATGGTGAAGGCGTCTCGGCATTCGCGGTGCATTCCCCCGGACTCGTTGCCCACGTTTACGCGCCCAGAAGTGCGTTGGTGGACGGACGCCGCCATCCCGCCGTCATTACCCTGGGTGGTTCCGAGGGGGGTATCGACAGTGCAGACATGTATGCCGCCTGGCTGGCATCGCATGGGTTTGTGGCGATGTCCGTCGGCTACTATCGCTTGCCTGGATTGCCCAAGGATCTCGTGCGGGTGCCGATCGATCCTGTCTCGGTGGCCGTGGATTGGCTACACAAGCAACGCTACGTCGACCCATCCGGGATTGGAGTGCTGGGCGGCTCATGGGGCGGCACCATTGCGATGGCGGCGGCATCGCATGATCAGCGACTCCACGCCGTGGTTTCGCTGGTGGGAAGCCCGGCGCCCTTTCGGGGCATCCAGCGAGACGTCGAGCCGGCTGACTTCCGCGCCGTCGACAAGCCCGGCTTGACCCTTGCAGGGAAGGACCTGCCATTCCTGCCCTACCGTGCGGGCGCCTCCTGGCTGGACGACACGGATTTGCAGGCCCAATCGGCATTGAAGGCCGCAATGTTGCCCCTTGAGAGGATCAATGGCCCGCTGATGCTTGTCGCGGCAGGGGACGACCAACTGGGTCTTTCCGGCCAGATGGCGGCGGTGGCAAAGCGATACCTGGCCCAGCACGCGCGCAAGCAGCCCGATCAGATCCTCTATTTCAGCGATGCGGGGCATCTGATCTCGCCGCTGTGGCAGCCAACAACCTACCGGCATGAGTTGGGTCCCCATCTTCAGGTCGGAGGCAGCCCTCAGGGGTATGCAAGAGCCGACCGGGAAAGCGGCGCGGCTGTGATTCGTTTCCTACGCGCTGCCCTGGAGCGATGAGTGATGGGCACACGTGTGCGATGCAATCGCAAATCAGGCCATGCGATCTGACAAATCAGCGCAGCGTCCAGGCTGGCCTCACGCTGTCGTCCGGATTCCGGCCTGCTGGATCAATTGCACTGCGGCCACAAAACCGGACACCAGCGGAGAAAGGTCGTCTGCACGGGTGGCCAGTGCGATAGGCGCGTGTAGCGTCTGGCCAGCGATCCTTCGGTAGGTGACGCCTTCGTTTTGAATGCGGCTGACCGATTGCGGAATGACCGATACGCCGAACCCCGCCGCCACCATGGGAATGATGGACGCGATCTGGGACGCCGCCTGTCCCAGGCGAGGGGTGAACCCCGCATCGCGGCAGGCGGACATCACGGTGTCGTAAAGCCCCGTGCCGATGGTGCGAGGAAACAGGATCAAGGTCTCGCCCGCTGTGGCAGACAGGGGGAGCGGCGTTTCACCGTCGAGCGGATGGCCGCTTGGAACGGCGATGACCATCTCCTCGTCCACGAAGGGGCGCACCGTCACGCGATCATCCTGGTCAACCGGCGGGCGGATGAATGCCACATCCAGTCTGTTGTCACGCAAGCCCGCCAGCAGCGCGGGCGTATTGCTCTGTTCGGGCGACAGCACGACATCGGGGTGCCGGGTGCGAAAAGCCTGGATCGCTGCAGGAATGGCGGGGTTGAAATAGGTTGCGCCAGCAAAGCCGACACGCAACTGCCCGGCTTGCCCTTCGCCATGACGCCGCGCGTCGGCCAGGGCAGCGTCCAGCCGCGCAAAGATTTCGGTTGCCGACAGTTGCAGACTTCGCCCCGCAGCCGTGAGCTCCACGCCGCGTGACCGGCGACGAAAGAGCCGCGCACCGACGATGTCTTCCAGCTGTTGGATCTGCATGCTCAGCGGCGGTTGCCGGATTCCAATCTTCTGGGCCGCACGCGTGAAATGGAGTTCGTGCGCGAGAACGAGGAAGTAGCGCAGATGCCGGAGGTCGATGTTATTCATATCAGGATATCAAAAACGCGATTTTAATATATTGAAAGCTTAGCTACGATGCGTGCACTTCGAAACGCAAGGAACCACGCCGTCATGTCCCTCACAATCGCCGACCTGATCGCCAATACCCTCGCGGATGCGGGCGTGAAACGGATCTGGGGCGTCACAGGTGACAGCCTCAACGGCCTCAATGACAGCCTGCGCCGGCTCGGCAAGATCGACTGGATGCATGTCCGCCATGAGGAAACCGCTGCATTTGCCGCTGGCGCGGAAGCGGCGATCACCGGACAACTCTCGGTCTGTGCCGGCAGTTGCGGGCCGGGCAACCTGCATCTGATCAACGGCCTGTTTGACTGCAAGCGCAATCATGTTCCCGTGCTGGCGATCGCCGCGCACATCCCATCGTCGGAGGTCGGATCGGGCTATTTCCAGGAAACCCATCCGCAGGAACTGTTTCGCGAGTGTGCCGACTTCATCGAGCTGGTCTCCAACCCCGCGCAGATGCCCGGACTGCTGCATCGGGCGCTAAACACCGCCATCGGCCGTCACGGTGTCTCCGTGCTCGTCATCCCCGGCGATGTGGCGCTGCTGCCCGCCCCGGCGATCGCCCCTTGGAATGCCGCACTGCCCAAGCCCGCGCGCACACTTCCCGCCGTCAGCGAAATCGAAACACTGGCGGAGCGATTGAATGCCGCCAGGACCGTCACCATCCTCGCCGGCAGCGGATGCGCGGGCAGTCACGATGCCCTGGTTGCGCTGGCGGCCAAGCTGAACGCGCCAATCGTGCATGCGCTCCGCGGCAAGGAACATGTCGAGTGGGACAATCCCTACGATGTCGGCATGACGGGGCTGATCGGCTTCTCCTCCGGCTATCACGCGATGCTGTCCAGCGACACGCTGTTGATGCTGGGCACGGACTTTCCCTATCGCGCCTTTTATCCCAACGACACGCAGGTGCTTCAGATCGATCGTGACCCCGGCGCCCTCGGTAAGCGCGTTGCGCTGACGCAAGGGCTGGTCGGCGATGTGGGGGAGACGCTCGCAGCCCTCCTGCCGCTGTTGAACCAGCGCACGGATCGTGCCTTCCTGGAGTCGGCGCGCCAGCACTACGCGCAGGCGCGCAAGGGACTGGACGATCTTGCCGTTGCATCGCCGCCAGGAAGGCCGATCCATCCCCAGTATCTTGTTCGCCGTATCAGCGAGCTCGCAGCGCAAGATGCCATCTTCACCGCGGACGTCGGCACGCCGACGGTTTGGGCGGCACGCTATCTGGCCATGAACGGCAAGCGCCGCCTGCTCGGTTCATTCAACCATGGATCAATGGCCAATGCGTTGCTCCAGGCCATCGGGGCACAGGCGGCCGCGCTGGAGCGGCAGGTGGTGTCGCTCTCAGGCGACGGCGGATTTTCCATGATGATGGGCGACTTCATTTCCCTGTCTCAGCTCGGGCTGCCGGTGAAAGTGATCGTCATCAATAACGGCTCGCTGGGCTTTGTGGCAATGGAAATGAAGGCCGGCGGGTATCTGGACACGGGCACAGACCTGAAGAATCCCGATTTCGCCGCCATGGCGACGGCGATGGGTGTCAAGGGCATACGGGTGGAGCAATCGGACGATGTCGACGATGCGCTGCGCACGGCCTTTGCCCACCCCGGGCCGGTGCTGGTGGACGTGGTGACTGCCAAGCAGGAACTCGTGATGCCGCCAAAGATCCAGCTCGAGCAGGCCAAAGGCTTCAGCCTCTTCATGCTGAAAGCGCTCATCAACGGACGTGGTGACGAGGTGGTCGATCTTGCCCGCACCAACCTGAGGTTCTGATCGGATGATGGGCCTGGCAGATCCAGACGACCGAGCCGAAATCGTCCAGTCGCGGGCCGAGAAGCACGCCCGCGATGTCGCCTTCGTGCTGCGCTGCTCGGGGGCGGCGACCGTGTCCTTCATGCTCGGGCAGGCTGTCGGGCTCCCCCATCCGGTTTGGGCGGCAATGTCCGGCATCATCGTCTCCCAGGAGAGGCTGGGTGAAACACGCGACGCAACGGTGAGCCGTCTGCTCGGCACGCTGGTTGGCGTGGCCATCGCGGTGACGGTCGGGACGTTGACCACACCATTGGGGATCGCCATCGCCGCCAAAGTCGCCATGTCCGTCGGGCTTGCGGCAGCGGTCGCGCGTCTTTATCCGCCTTTGCGGGTGTGCATGTGGACGTGCCCCATCGTGTTTCTGACTGGAGACCCGGAAAGCTCCTATCTTCTGGTCGGTGTCTATCGCGGCACCGAGGTTCTTCTCGGGGGCATCACCGGTGCGCTGCTGCATGTCATGGCCGAGGCCGTTATCCGCCGGATCTTCGATCATGGTCGGCAATGACGGCGTGCGCGCAGCGCCCCCCATGGTCCGGGCAATGAGCGCGGGATGTCGAGCGGCATCGTCTCCGACAATGGCCGCGCCTGTGATGCGGACGTCGGGCGCTGCCTGGAGACCGAGGGATTGCGTTTATCGTCGCTGCTGGCGGAAGTGAACGTGACGTTGTCGCGTTGGGTCCTGCTTGCGCGTTCGTCTCGATATGCAAGACCTGCGTGAGGCGGGCCCGCGCGCGCCGCGACACCGGGGAGACGTGTTCGCCGGCACCGGGTCGATGATGGCTGCACATGGCCGTGCCAGCGGAGGCGCTACCGTGTGGGGCACATCACGCAGGCGGTCCGGTCGGGTATGGAACAGAAACAACATGAGTGGATGCAGGCCGTGACCGAGGCGCTCAGCGACCTGCTGGCCGCACGCGTGGCCCAGGCCACGCTGCTGGAAGCGATGATGGTCTCGCATCCCGACCCGGTGATGCTGCGCAAGGCATGGGACGAGTTGTCGTCCCAGCGCATCGCATATGTCGCGCAGAAAAAAGCGGTGGCCGCCGATCCACGGCCGATGGATGCCTACACGCTCGAGCAGTTCCAGGCCTGGGAAGAAAAACTCAGCCGCTACTTTCCGCGTGCGCCGGATGCGGGGAGCGCGGATGCGTAAACCCGTCGGCCAACTGTCCATTCGCGCGACGCAGTGGCGATGGGCCGGGCGGGTGTGGCCACTCTGCATGACGCTTGCGCAGGCGGGCGCCAGTGACTGTGGCGGGAGCCGGTCATGGCTCCCGGGCCTGCGGTCAGTTGGTGCTGACGTGGTTTTTGGTGATCAACGCAGCCGCTGCTCCTGCTAGCGTCAGGCCACCGATGCGCGCTGCCTGGCCTTGTCGGCATCCAGGCGCAGGGCGGCAGCGGCGAGGCCGGGCGCGGTGGCCTGCAGGACGATGCTGCCGGTGCTGCGCGTGCTCTGCAGCAGGGCCGCACAGAGTCCATTGAAGGCCTTGCGTTGCGGCGCCTTGTCGTCCTCGTGGCTGGCAGGGTCGCCGTTGCCCACGCCGATCAACCGCGCCGGGCCGCGCAATGCGAACTGCACCAGCGTATCGGCGGTGGGAACGACGCGGCCCTGTGCATCGACGACTTCCACCTTGACCACCGCCACGTCTTCGGCATCGGCGCGCACTGCCTTGCGGTCGCAGCTCAGGCGGATCGCTGCCGGCGTGCCGGCCGTCTCGCGGCGTTCGCTGCGCACCAGTTTGCCGCCGCGGTAACCCCGGGCCTCGATCACGCCGGGTGCGTAGACCACGCGCCATTCGACATGGCCGTAGGCCGGGACCTGCTGCAGGCCCTGGCTGACGCCGTTGACCAGCAGTTCCACCGCTTCGAGATTGCTGTGGCACCAGACTGCGACGCGGCCCTTGTCGTCGGGCTGCAGCAGGCCGTCCCAGTTCCAGTGCGGGAACAGATGCAGCACCGGTTCACCGGTCCATTGCGCGCGGTAGTACCAGTAGTTGTCCTTGGGGAAGCCGCAGCTGTCGAGCACGCCGAACTGCGAGGCGACATTCGGCCAGCGGTTGTAGGGCGTGGGTTCGCCGCGGTAATCGAAGCCGGTCCAGATGAAGCCACCTGCGATAAACGGGCGCTGGGCGACATAGCTCCACCAGGCTTCGGCGGTACTGGCCCACCAGGGGTGGTCGGTGTCGTAGGCGCGGGTGTAGCCGCGCGTGTCGTCGCGCTGGTAGTTGCCGCGCACCGACACGGTGCTGCCGGTTTCGCTGCCATAGATCGGAATGTGGGGGTACTGCGCATGGAAGCCGTCCATCTGGCTGGTGCGGTAGTTGAAGCCGACCACATCCACGACCTGGCCGACGCCATCGCCAAAGCCCTTGTCCATGGCGAAGGTGGTGGGGCGGGTGGGATCGAGCTGACGCACGCGTTGCTGCATGCGGCTGACGATGCGCGCGCCACGCTCGGTGACCTGCTGCGGCTCTTCGTTGCCGAGCGACCACAGGATCACGCTGGGATGATTGCGCCCGCGCCGCACCATCGTCTCCAACTCGCCCATCGCTTCGGGGTCGGTGGACATGCGGCGGGTCTCTTCGATCACCAACATGCCGAGCCGATCGCAGAGTGCGAGCAGTTCGGGCGTGGCCGGATTGTGCGAGCTGCGGTAGGCGTTGCAGCCCATCGACTTGAGCTGGCGCAGGCGCCATTCGTGCAGGCTGTCCGGGATGGCGGTGCCGACGCCGGCGTGATCCTGGTGGTTGTTGGTGCCATGCAGCTTGAGTGGTGCGCCGTTCAACAGGAAGCCGCGTTGTGCGTCGAAGACCGCCGTGCGCACGCCGAACGGCGTGACCAGCGCATCGACCGCCTTGCCATCGCTGTGCACGCTGGTGGTCAGGTGGTAGAGCTGCGGGGTGTCGATCGACCACAACGCAGCCTGGCCAAGCGGCAGGGTCTGCTCGACGCGCTGTACCTGGCCGGGTGCAACGGTGACCGTGGCGCTGGCTGCCTGTGCGACGACGCGCCCATCCGGCGCGGTCACGTGCGCCTGCACCGTGCATTGGCGCGCGGCGCCGCCATCGTTGCGCACTTCGGTGGACAGCTGCGCGGTGGCGTTGTCGCCGTGCACGGTGCTGCGCACGAACACGCCGTCCTGCGGCAGATGCAGCGGGTCGGTCTTGTGCAGCCACAGATGGCGGTAGATGCCGGCGCCTTCGTAGAACCAGCCTTCGCCCAGCGTGGCATCCACGCGCACGGCGATGAGGTTGGGCTTGCCGTAGTCGAGCACTTCGCTGAGATCGACCTCGAAGCCGCAATAGCCGCTGGCGTTGCGCCCGACGATGTGGCCGTTGCAGAACACGATGCAGTCGCGGAACACACCGTCGAACACCAGGCTGATGCGCCTGCCCAGATCGCTTGCGGGAATCTGCAGCGTGCGCCGATACCAGCCCACGCTGGTTTCCGGAAAGCTGGTGCCCAGCGGCTTGTAGCCGTGCGCAGCGGCCGGGTCCTCTTCGGTGATGGTGGCCGAGATCGGTTCCTGCCGGAAGGGCAGGGTGACCGCCCAGTCGTGCGGCAGATCCAGCAGTTCCCAGCCACTGTCGTCGAAGGCGAGTTGCGCGGCTGTGGCGGTGTCCTTGCCCGCCTTGGCGAAGCTGCGCTGGAAGGTGCCGAACTCGAAGTCGCGCGACGGGTCGCTGGCGTGGCCAAGATGGAAACGCCAACCGAAGTCGAACAGCAGCCGTTCGCGCGGTGCCAGGGCTGCATCGCCGAGTGCGGCAAGCGGCGTGGCGTTGTCGGCTGCAGCTGGCGCTGCAGCGGCGATGGCGGGCAGCAATGCACCGGCCGTACCGACCGGAAGTGCGGCGCCCACGCCGCTGGCGAGCATGCCGCGCAGCAGCTCGCGGCGATTGATGCCGGTCATGGCTGGGTCCTCCTGCGGGCGTCGGTGGGCTTGCCTGGGGTGATCGGCGCAGGCTTGGCTGCCGCAGGCTGACCGGACGCCGGCACGCCGGTATACGGGTGACGCATGAAGTCGATCGCCGGCAGCACTTCATTGGCGTGCTTGAAGTCGAAGAAGCTGGCGTTTTCCCACGACGAGCCGGTGCCCCAGCGCGTCTTGCAGCTGCTGCTGGTCCATGCCGGCTCCCAGTACACGACGCCGGCGCCGCCGGTGTCGATCACCAGCTGGGTGAGGTCGACCATGTAGCGGAACTGGCCCTGCGGTGTGGCCGGGTAGCCGGCAATCAGCGAATCCTCGCCGAGCAGGTTGTGCGAGGTGTCGCCGGACTCCAGCGTCCACGGATAGGCGGTTTCCACCACCACCACATCGGCATCAAAGCGGCCGCGCAGGCGCTTGATGGTCTTGCCCAGCTCGGCCATCGACTGGGTCGACCATTTGCGGTAGTAGCTGATGCCGATCAGGTCGTAGTCGGTGACGCCGGCCTTGGTGGCGGCGGCAAACCACGGCTCCACATTCTCCGGCTGGGCGATATGCAGCATCACCCGTGGCTTGATCGTGGAGCGTGCGCCGATGTCGCGCACTGCCTTGATGCCGGCGTTGAACAGCTTGGCGTTGCGCTGCCAGTCGATGGGGCGCTGCTTGTCCCACGGCTGGCTGTCCATCAGATCGGAATTGCTTTCGTTGCCCACCTGCACCAGCTCCGGCATCAGGCCGGCACGGTCGAGCGCGCTGAGCGTGTCATAGGTGAAACCGTACAGCGTGCGCGCCAGTTCATCGGTATCGGTGATGCTGGCCCAGGCCTTGGGAATCAGCTGTTTTTCGCCATCGGCCCAGTCGTCGGAATAGTGCAGGTCCAGCAGCACCTGCATACCCTGCGCACGTGCGCGCGCGATGGTCTTCTTGACGTCGGACAGGTCGCTGTAGCGGGTCCAGCGGGCATCGTTCCACAACCGCACGCGCACCAGGTTGGCGCCATGCGCATGGAACAGTTCGAATGGGTCCTTGACCACGCCGTTCTCGCGGTATTGCACGCCGCATTCCTCCATCTCGTTGACGTAGGACAGGTCCGCGCCCAGATACAGCGTGGCGGGGGCCGGGGCGGCGTGTGCGAAGGTGGAGATGGCCAGCGCGAGCAGCGCGGGTGTCCAGAGGCGACGGGTGGAGCGCATGCAATTCCTCGACAGATAGAGCGCGGAGCGGGTGACAGCCTGCCGCAGGCGGCGGTGCCGTCGTGCGGTCGGTGCGCAATCGCACCGCTGCTGACGGAGACGGTTGCGCACCGACCGCAGCTGTGGAGCGGTCGTAAAGCAGCGGTGTCGGTGGCGCCTAGAACTTGTAGGTCGCTTCCAGCGAGTAGCGACGGCCAAACACCTGGTAGCCGCCGTCGTCCTGGTTGGCCAAGCGGTTGGGCTTGTTGTCGGTATAGGCGCGCAGCGGTTCGTTGGTGAGGTTGCCGGCCTGGAAGCGGAAGCCGAGCTGCTTGCTGTACTGCCAGTTCAGGCTCAGATCCACCGTGCCTTCGCTCTGCAGCCGTGCCAGGCGCGCCGCATTCCAGCCATACACCACGGTGTAGGGGCTGTGGTACTTGTAACCCACGCGGGCTTCGAAGCTGCCGTTGCTGTACCACAGGTCGAAGGTGCCGGTCTTGCGTGCCAGCCCGCTCAGCGGCAGCGGGTTGTTCTCCGGCGAGAACTCCTTGAGGTTGGAATCGACCAGCGAGAAGTTGGAGTAGACGCCGAAGTTTTCCATGTGCGGAATGAAGTAGAACGGCGTCTGGAAGGTGAGTTCCACACCGTTGATATGCCCGCCACCGCCATTGAACGGCGCGCTGACCAGGTAGTCCAGGCCGTTGATGATTTCGCGGTCGGTACGGTAGCCGATGCTGGAATCCACTTCCTTGCGGTACACGGCCAGTGCGGCAAGCGCTTCCTTGTGGAAGTACCACTCGTAGGACAGGTCGACCTGGGTGGCCTTGAACGGATCCAGCTGCGGGTTGCCTCCGCTGCCGGTGAGCTGGCCGATGGTGACGTTGGGGTCGTCCAGGCGCCGGCCGGTGCGTAACTCGTCCAGCGGCGGACGCGCGATGACCTTGGCCACCGCAAAGCGCAGGATGCGTTGATCGTCGATCAGGAAGTTGACGGTGGCACTGGGCAACACGTCGGTGTATTCCTTGCGGTCGCTGCTTGCCTGCACGGTGGTGCCGACCGAATCGAAGCCATCGCTGGTGGTCTTGGTGTTGACCAGGCGCACGCCGATATTGCCGGTGACATCGGTGCCGAACAGATGCGAGCTGAAGACCGCCTTGGCGAAGGCTTCGCGCACGTCTTCCTTGACGTTCCAGTGGTCCAGCAACTGCTCGTTGAGCGTGGCCGGGTCGAATCCGCCGAAGCCGATCTCGGCGATGGCATCCATGTTGCCGCCGGTCAGCGTGGGCACGTTCAAGTCCGGCATGGTGACCGGGTAGATCAGGCCCTGATAGGCCGAGATCGGCTGGTCATAGCCGGACTGGTTGCTGATGAAGCGGCGGTTCTGCTTCTCACGGCGCGCGGCGCGTGCGCCGAACTCCAGCGAAGTGAAGGCGGCTGCATCGATCGAGCGGCTGGCGTTGAGCGCCAGCGCGGCGATCTTGTCGCGTAGCCCCTGCGGCTCGGTCTGGCCGGCGATGCCCCACTCGGGCGTGTCCGAGCTGGTGCTGATGGTGGGGGTGACGCTGCGGCGGAAATCGAACGAGACGGTGTCCGGGTTGCTGCCGAAGCGCACCGCCTGCCAGGTGTTGTCACGCTTGGCCTGCGAGAACGACAGGTCGCTGCCCAGCGTCCACACGTCGCCGCTCCACTTGGCGTTGAGGCCGCCGGCGGTGAGCGTCTTGACCTCGTTGTAGTGGCTGACCACATGGTCGACCTGCAGGTTCGAGTTGGCCAGCGTGCCGGCCACCACGTCACCATCGACGATGGTGTAGGACGAGCCCGGCGTGGTGTACGGATTGGCGCCGGTCGAGAAGGTGCTGTAGGCCAGGCCGTTGAACCAGTTCTGCAACTGGTCCTCGTCGATTTCGATACGCGAATACAGGCCGTCGAACTTCAATTCGAAGTTGCCCGAGCGCCATTGCACGGTGCCCATCGCACCGGTGCGGGTCTGGTCGGTCAGCTTGAGCTGGTCGGCCGCGCCGAACGGAGTCGGGTCCACGGTCCCGTCGCCATCCACATCGCGCGAGGTGGTGGCATCGGTATAGCCCCAGCTGCCGATCGAGGAGTTGGAATTCTTCTGCTTCTGGTAGGTCGCGCCCAGCGCAACGGCCAGGTTGTCGTTGATCTGGTGCACCCAGCTGGCGCCGAAGCGGCTGCCCCACGGGGTGTAGCCATCCACGTCCTTGGCGTGGTCGTAGAACACCGGGCCGGCGGTGCCGACAAAGCCCGGGCCGGTGTAGTCCAGCGGGCTGATGGTGGAGATGTCCACCGTTGCCGCGAGACCGCCGGCGACCAGGTCCGCCGACTGGGTCTTGTAGACCTTGACGGTGGAGACGATCTCGGTGGGAAACACTTCCCAGCGCACCGCGCGATTGGGCTCGGAGGAGGCGATCTCGCGCCCGTTGACGGTCCCCATGGTCATGCGCGGGCCAAGGCCGCGCACGGTGGCCAGGCTCTCGTTGCCGCGGTCGCGGGTGCCGTTGACGCCGGGCAGGCGCACCAGCGCTTCGGCCACGGTGACGTTGGGCATCTGCCCCATGTTGTCTGCGGAGATCACTTCCATGACGTGATCGGACATCTGCTTGGCCTGCACCGCCTGATTCAGGCTGGCGCGCTGGCCGATCACGGTGACGTTGTCGAGCGTGACCGGCGGCGCAGCCGCGGTGGTGGCATCGGTGGCCGGCGCTGCGGCAGGCGCGCTGTCCTGCGCGTGCGCACTGAAGGCGGTGGCCAGCACGCAGGCGATGGTGGTGCAGAGGACGTCGCGCACGGGTGTGCGGCGCAGGCGCCGGCTGGCCGGGTGGCCGGTGTGGTGAACGGGCATCGTTTGATCCCTCCCAGGACAAAGTTACCGAATGAAATAGTGGCCGCTGGTGCGGCGCTCTGGCGCGGCTGCGCGCGGGTGCGTCCGGCGCGGGCATGGCGGTTGCTGCGGTACTGCGGTGTGGAGCCGATTGGTCGTTTGCGTGACGCTGTGACGATCGTCGATCGCCCTGGCGTCCCCCTGTCCTGCATGTGTCCGCTTCAGGGTAGAAGCGCAAGTCATTCCATTCCAATGAAGCATTTTGCGTGAGCTATCTCGCGTTGGAATGCTGCACTGCAGCGGTAGCGTCTGGTTCGTCACCGTTGCGGCGTGAGTTGCAGGCGCCGGGCAATGACGTGCCTGGTCGATGCGACGGACCCCGGTCCCGGGTCAGCGCGCGCTGGTAGACAACCGCGGCAATGCCGGAAATGCGCGCTGCACGCAGTCGTTGCGTTCGCAGGTCAGGCAGCCGGGGCCGATCGGTACCGCATCGTCCACCGCATCCAGGTCCCAGCCGCGCGCATACACCAGCTGATCGGCATGGCGCAGGTCGCACCCCATCGCCAGCGCAAAGGTCTTGCGCGGGCGCCCATAGCCCGGCGCGCCGCTGCTGACCTGGCGCGCCAGCCAGAAATAGCGCCGGCCATCGGGCATGCGCGCGATCTGGGTGAGGATGCGGTCGGGCTGGTTGAAGGCCTCGTAGACGATCCACAACGGGCAGGCGCCGCCGACATGCGAGAAATGGAAGTCGGTGGCCGAATGGCGCTTGGACACGTTGCCGGCACGATCGACCCGCATGAAGAAGATCGGCAACCCGGCCGCGCCGCGCCGCTGCAAGGTGCTGAGCCGGTGGCAGACCGCCTCGAAGCCGACGCCGAAGCGATCAGCCAGCCATTCGATGTCGTAGCGCGAGCGCTGGGCGCTGCGCAGGAATTCGCCGTACGGCATCACCAGCGCGCCGGCGAAATAGTTCGACAAGCCAATGCGCGAGAGTGCAATGCGCTCGGCATCCTCGAAGCCGGCATCGGCGATGCGTGCGTCCAGCAGCGGTGCGCATTCCAGCAAGGCCAGTTGCGCGGCCATCTGGAAGGCCTGCTGGCCGGGGCGCAGATGCGCCGGCAGCCACAGCACGCGCGCCTGCGTATCCACGCTGCGCTTGTCGCTGTGCAGATCGGGCGCGTCCTGCACCAGCAGGCCGTGGCGGTCGGCCAGGCGTTGGCTCAGCCGCAGCGGCAGGTTGTCCGAGGTCAGGCCGAGTTCGGCATATAGCGCCTCGGCGCGCTCATCCAGTTCCGGCAGATAGTTGTGCGCGCGATTGAAGTAGTCGCGCACCTGCTCGCCCGGCGACAGCGAGGGCAGCGCGGCGTGGTCGGCGCCGATCTGTATTTCCAGCGCGGCGTTGCGCTCGAGCAGGTGCTGGTGGGCGCGGTGCAGGTCCAGCAGGGCCTGGGCCACCTGCGGCAGATTGCCGGTGAGCACACGCAGCTCGGCGGCCGACAGGCTGTGGCCCAGGCTGCGCAGCGATTCGTCCAGCGGCTCGACCAGCGCGGCCGGGTCGTCCAGGTCGAGCAGGCCATCGAGATCGCCCAGGGTGGCCTTGAGCCGTTGCTGGATCGCCAGGGTCAAGGGGCGCTGGTTGCGCTCGATCTGGTTGAGGTAGCTCGGCGACAGGCCGAGCCGGCGCGCCAGCTCGGC
This sequence comes from Xanthomonas euroxanthea, assembly GCF_903989455.1. NCBI lineage: Bacteria > Pseudomonadati > Pseudomonadota > Gammaproteobacteria > Lysobacterales > Lysobacteraceae > Xanthomonas > Xanthomonas euroxanthea. Next base: position 1,553,585 of record NZ_LR861803.1, read on the forward strand.
CTGGGTCAGGCCGTGGCGCTGGCGCAGCCGTTGCAGGCGCAGGCCGAGCTGGTGACGGAGCGGGAGCTGCGACTGGGGCATTCGCAAGATTCGCAAAAGAGTGGCGGCAGCTTAGCGCGATTAAGCAGTCTCGGGCTGGGAAAGCCAGCTCGCGCTGCGAACAATGCGAAGCATCTGCACTGCCTTCTGCGAGCGAACCTGCAATGAGTGATTCCGTCCCGCGCGTGTCCCTGTTGATCGACGGCCAGTTCGTCACCTCCGCCAGCACCCAGTGGCAGGAGGTGGTCAACCCGGCCGATCAATCCGTGCTGGCGCAGGTGCCGTTTGCCACCACCGGCGAAGTGGACGCGGCGGTGGCTGCGGCCAGCCAGGCGTTCGTGAGCTGGCGCAAGACCCCGATCGGCACGCGCGCGCGCATCTTTCTGAAGTACCAGCAGTTGATCCGCGAGCACCTGCCCGAGCTGGCCGCGTTGCTGAGTGCCGAGCAGGGCAAGACCCTGGCCGATGCCGAGGGCGATGTGTTCCGTGGGCTGGAAGTGGTGGAACACGCTGCGGCGATCGGAAACCTGCAGCTGGGCGAGCTGGCCAACAACGTCGCCAACGGCGTGGACACCTATAGCCTGCTGCAGCCGCTGGGCGTGTGCGCGGGCATCACCCCGTTCAACTTCCCGGCGATGATTCCGTTGTGGATGTTTCCGATGGCCATTGCCACCGGCAACACCTTCGTGCTCAAGCCATCCGAGCAGGACCCGATGGTGACGATGCGGCTGGTGGAACTGGCGCTGGAGGCGGGCATTCCCAAGGGCGTGCTCAATGTCGTGCATGGCGGCGAGGACGTGGTCAACGCGCTGTGCGACCACCCGGACATCAAGGCGCTGTCGTTCGTGGGCTCCACCAAGGTGGGCACGCACGTCTATCAACGCGCCGCGCTGGCAGGCAAGCGCGTGCAATGCATGATGGGTGCGAAGAATCATGCCGTGGTGCTGCCGGACGCCAATCAGGAACAGACGCTCAACGCGATGGTCGGTGCGGCCTTCGGTGCGGCCGGCCAGCGCTGCATGGCGGCCTCCACGCTGGTGCTGGTGGGCGAGGCGCGGCAGTGGATTCCGGCGCTGGTGGCCAAGGCCAAGGGCCTGAAGCTGGGCGCGGGCAATGCGCCGGGCACGGAGGTCGGGCCGTTGATCTCCTGCGCGGCGCGCGCGCGCGTGGATGGCCTGATCGCCTCCGGCGTGGAGCAGGGCGCCACGCTGGAACTGGATGGTCGCGCGCCCAGCGTGCCGGGGTTCGAGCAAGGCAACTTCGTCGGCCCGACGATCTTTTCCGGGGTCAGACCCGGCATGCGCATCTACGACGAGGAAATCTTCGGCCCGGTGCTGGTGATCCTGGAGGCCGCCACGCTGGATGACGCCATCGCCCTGGTCAATGCCAATCCCAACGGCAATGGCACCGCGTTGTTCACCCAGTCCGGCGCGGCGGCGCGGCGTTTCCAAGAGGACATCGATGTGGGCCAGGTCGGTATCAACGTGCCGATTCCGGTGCCGGTGCCGCTGTTTTCCTTCACCGGCTCGCGTGCCTCCAAGCTCGGCGACCTGGGCCCGTACGGCAAGCAGGTGGTGATGTTCTACACCCAGACCAAGACCGTGACCGCGCGCTGGTTCGACGACGAGACGCTGGGCCACGGCGTCAACACCACCATCTCCCTCAAGTGACCTGATCGCCATGAATGCAGCCATCCAGCTACACGCCAATACGGCCGATTTGAATGACGAGCAGGAAGCGTTCCGCGCCGCTGCGCGCGACTTCGCCGACAAGGAACTCGCCCCGCACGCCGCGCGCTGGGATGCGGAAAGCCACTTCCCGCGCGAGGCCATCGCCAAGGCGGCCGAGCTGGGCTTTTGCGGGCTGTATACCGATGAAGGCGTGGGCGGCCTGGGCATGCGCCGTCTCGATGCTGCGGTGGTGTTCGAAGAACTGGCCACGGTCGATCCGTCCACGTCGGCGTTCATCAGCATCCACAACATGGCCACCTGGTTGATCGCCAGCTACGGTAATGACGCGGTGCGCGCGCAATGGGGCGAGGCGATGACCAGCGGCGTCAAGCTGGGTTCGTACTGCCTGACCGAGCCGGGCGCCGGCTCGGACGCGGCCTCGCTCAAGACCCGCGCACAGCGCGATGGCGACAGCTACGTGCTCAACGGCAGCAAGGCCTTCATTTCCGGCGCGGGCGCCACCGATGTGCTGGTGGTGATGGCCCGCACCGGCGACGACGGCGCCCGTGGCATCAGCGCCTTCGTGGTGCCTGCCGATGCGCCCGGCATCAGCTACGGCCGCAAGGAAGAGAAGATGGGTTGGAACAGCCAGCCCACGCGCGGGGTGAGCTTCGAGAATGTGCGCATTCCGGCCGGCAATCTTCTCGGCAGGGAGGGCGAGGGCTTCAAGATGGCGATGAAGGCGCTGGACGGTGGCCGCATCAATATCGCGGCCTGTTCGTTGGGCGCGGCGCAAGGCGCGCTGGATGCCGCGCGTCGCTACATGGGCGAGCGCCGTCAGTTCGGCAAGAAGCTGGCCGATTTCCAGGCCCTGCAGTTCAAGCTGGCCGACATGGCCACGCAGTTGGTTGCCGCCCGGCAGATGGTGCACACCGCTGCGCGCAAGCTCGATGCCGGCAGCCACGATGCCACAGTGTGGTGCGCGATGGCCAAGCGCTTCGCCACCGATGCCGGTTTTGCGATCTGCGACGATGCCCTGCAGATCCACGGCGGCTACGGCTATATCCGCGAGTATCCGATCGAGCGCCTGCTGCGCGACAGCCGCGTGCACCGTATCCTGGAAGGCACCAACGAGGTGATGCGCATGATCATTGCGCGCCACCTGCTCAATGGCGAGGAGGAACTGCGATGAGCGATTGGGAAACACGCGCGCATACCGGCTTGCAGGTCGAACGCGATGGCCATGTCGCCATCGTCACCTTGCGCAATCCGCCGGCCAATACCTGGACCGTGCACAGCCTTGCAGCCTTGCGCGATCTGGTGCACGCGCTGGATGCGGACCGCAGCATCTACGCGCTGGTGATCACCGGCGACGGCGAGAAGTTCTTCAGCGCCGGCGCTGATCTCAAGCAGTTTGCCGATGGCGACAAGGCCAATGCGCGCGCCGCGGCGCGGCGGTTCGGCGAAGCCTTCGAAGCGCTGAGCGCGTTTCGCGGCGTGTCGATCGCGGCCATCAACGGCTATGCGATGGGCGGTGGCCTGGAGTGCGCACTGGCCTGCGATCTGCGCATTGCCGAGCAACACGCGCAACTGGCCTTGCCGGAAGCCAGCGTCGGGTTGCTGCCGTGCGCCGGCGGTACCCAGAACCTGCCGCGCCTGGTTGGCGAGGGCTGGGCCAAGCGCATGATCCTGCTCGGCGAACGTCTGGATGCCGCCACTGCACAGCGGATCGGCCTGGTGGAAGAGGTGGTCGGCAAGGGCGAGTCACGTGCGCATGCCATCGCCTGGGCACAGCGCGCCGGCAAGCAGAGTCCGGCCAGTGTCGCAGCGTGCAAGCGCCTGGTGCAGTCCACCCGCCATGGCACCCATGCCGCCGCGCTGGTGGCAGAGCGCGAGGCCTTCGTCGACCTGTTCGAGCAGCCCGATCAGGCCGAGGGAGTGGCAGCCTTTCTGGAAAAGCGTGCACCGCAGTGGAGCAATGGCTGATGCTGGATGTGCGCCCAACCGAAGAAGCGCCGGTGCTGTTCGAGCAACGTCATTGCGCCGACGGGCACCGCATCGGCATCGCCACCTTGAATGCGCCCAGGACGCTCAACGGCCTGTCGTTGCAGATGACGCGCCTGCTGGATGCACAGCTGCGCGCCTGGGCCGACGATGCGCAAATTGCCTGCGTGGTGTTGCGTGGCGCAGGCGAGAAAGCGTTCTGCGCGGGCGGCGACCTGCATGGGCTGTACCAGAGCATGCGTGCGCATCGCGAGGCGGTGCCGGATGCGCAGGAGCGTCGCGCGCAGCCGCAAGCCAATGCGCATGCCGCTGCGTTCTTCGAAGAGGAATATCGGCTCGACCATCGCATCCACACCTATCCCAAGCCGCTGCTGTGCTGGGGCCACGGCATCGTGATGGGCGGCGGCATCGGCTTGATGTCCGGTGCCAGCCATCGCGTGGTCACCGAGCGCTCGCGGCTGGCGATGCCGGAGATCAGTATCGGCCTGTTTCCCGATGTCGGTGGCAGCTGGTTGCTGCGCCGGGTGCCGCACGCTGCCGGGTTGTTTCTGGCACTGACCGGTGCGCCGCTGGATGCCAGCGATGCCATCTACGCCGGGCTTGCGGATGTCCGGCTGGAGCATGCGCAATACGGGCCAGTGCTGGAAGCCTTGAGCGCACATGCCTGGACAGGCGATGCAGACGAGGATCGCGCCCAGCTCGGCGCGTTCCTGCACGGGATTGCGCAACCGCTGGAGCCGGGCCCACTGCAGGTGCATGCGGCCTTGATCGCGCAATTGGTGGCAGGCCGGACGCTACAGGAGGTGGTCGCTGCAATCCTGGCACTGCAAAGCGAGGACGCCTGGCTGCAGGCCGCGCGCGCAACGCTGGCAGCCGGTGCCCCCGGCTCGGCGCGACTGGCCTGGGAGCTGCGCCATCATCCGGAAACCGGCACGTTGGCGGACACCTTTCGCACCGAGTACGTGGTGGCGCTGCATGTGGCCGCCCACGGCGATTTTGCCGAAGGCATTCGCGCGCTGTTGATCGACAAGGACCGCACGCCACAGTGGCAGCCTGCCGAACTGGAACAGGCCGATGCGCAATGGGCGGCTGCATTCCTGCAATCGCCCTGGCCGGCTGCTCGGCATCCGCTTGCCGATCTTGGTGCAAGTTGAGTCGCTGACACGCCGCTGCGAACGGTCTTTGGCGGATGCGGACAATGAGCCGCATCCGCACTGCAGGACCAAGGGATGCCATTGCACCCGTTTGCCGCGCTGCGCTGCGGCCGGGCACACCATTCAACGGCCGCGCCAATCGGTGATGGCCACCCAACCCTGGAAACCACACCATGAGCAAGATCGCTTTTATCGGCCTGGGCAACATGGGCGGGCCGATGGCCGCCAACCTGAGCAAGGCCGGGCACCAGCTGCGGGTGTTCGATCTGGTGCCCGCCGCGCTGGACGCCGCGGTCGCCGCCGGCGCGCATGCAGCCAGCTCCGCGCACGACACCCTGGCCGACGCCGAGATCGTGATCTCGATGCTGCCGGCCAGCCGCCATGTCGAAGCGCTGTACCTGGGCGAGGGCGGGATTCTGGCGCAGATTCCCGCCGCTGCCCTGGTGATCGACTGCAGCACCATCGCACCGGCCAGCGCACGCAAGCTCGCCGCCGAGGCGCAGGCGCGTGGCCTGGCGATGCTGGATGCGCCGGTCTCCGGCGGTACCGCTGGCGCGGCGGCCGGCAGCCTGACGTTCATCGTCGGTGGCGCTGCAGAGGTGCTGGAGCGTGCGCGGCCGGTGTTGCAGGCGATGGGCAAGAACATCTTCCACGTCGGCGACAACGGTGCCGGCCAGGTCGCCAAGCTATGCAACAACATGGCACTGGGCGTGATCATGGCCGCCACCGGCGAGGCGCTGGCGCTCGGCGTTGCACAGGGCCTGGACCCGGCGGTGCTGTCGCAGATGATGGCGGTCAGCACCGGGCGCAGCTGGGCCACCGAAGTCTGCAATCCGTGGCCGGGCGTGCTGCCCAACGCACCAGCATCGCGCGGTTACAGCGGTGGATTCGGCAACGATCTGATGCTCAAGGACCTGGGGCTGGTCGCCGAATCCGCAGTGCAGGCGGGCGTGTCGATTCCGCTCGGCGAACTGGCGCGCAATCTGTATGCGATGAACCGCCAAGCCGGCAACGGCGCGCTGGATTTTTCCAGCGTGATCAAGCTGGTGGCCAAGGTTTGAGAGCGGCTGACAAAGCGTCTACGCTGGTGCGGTGTCCTTGCCGGTGCGGGACCGTGTGACGGCATGGATGCCGCACCGAGCCCCCAGGGATGGGTTTACGGTGTGTCCCGCGAGCGGTGAGGGCGCCGCGCCCTCGACGCTGTGGTTTTGCCGCAGGGTCCTTGCCCGCCCACCATCGCGGGACACGCCGCAAGTACGTCCTTGTAGGCTCCGGCGCGGCATCCATGCCGCTCAGGGTCCCGCGACGGTAGGCGGGCAAGGGCCAGTGGAGAGGGTCGGTGTGCATGGAAGAGCAGTGCCGGATGTGCCTTTGCTTGATCATGAGGCATAGGCTCCAGGTCCGATGCACACCGCACGACAGGCAGTTTTTCAGATGAGCATCGACCAACTGTCTGGTGCGGTGTCCTTGCCGGTTGCGGGACCGTGTGGCGGCATGGATGCCGCCACCGAGCCCCCAGGGATGGGTTTACGGCGTGTCCCGCGAGCGGTAAGGGCACCGCGCACTCGACGCTGCGAGCTGGCTGCACGGCCCTTGCCCGCCCCCCTCGCGGGACACGCCGCAAGTACGTCCATGTAGGCTCCGGCGCGGCATCCATGCCGCTCAGGGTCCCGCGACGGTGAGCGGGCAAGGGCCAGTGGAGAGGGTCGGTGTGCATGGAAGAGCAGTGCCGGATGTGCCTTTGCTTGATCATGAGGCATAGGCTCCAGGTCTGATGCGCACCGCACGACAGGCAGTTTTTCAGATGAGCATCGACCAACTGTCTGGTGCGGTGTCCTTGCCGGTTGCGGGACCGTGTGGCGGCATGGATGCCGCCACCGAGCCCCCAGGGATGGGTTTACGGCGTGTCCCGCGAGCGGTAAGGGCACCGCGCACTCGACGCTGCGAGCTGGCTGCACGGCCCTTGCCCGCCCCCCTCGCGGGACACGCCGCAAGTACGTCCATGTAGGCTCCGGCGCGGCATCCATGCCGCTCAGGGTCCCGCGACGGTGAGCGGGCAAGGGCCAGTGGAGAGGGTCGGTGTGCATGGAAGAGCAGTGCCGGATGTGCCTTTGCTTGATCATGAGGCATAGGCTCCAGGTCTGATGCGCACCGCACGACAGGCAGCTTTTCAGATGAGCGTCGACCAACTGTCTGGAGCGGTGAGGGCACCGCGCACTCGACGCTGTGGTTTTGCCGCAGGGCCCTTGCCCGCCCACCATCGCGGGACAGGCCGCAAGTAAGTCCTTGTAGGCTCTTACGCGGCATCCATGCCGCGTAAGGTCCCGCGACGGTGGGCGGGCAAGGACCAGTCACGATGGTCGGTACGCATGGTTGCAAGCAGGGGCAGGCAGTGCATGCAGCGCAGCTGTCCGATGAGGTGCGGTCTGATCAGGCTCTTTCTATCCGAGCAATCTCACTGCCAATACGACATCACTCCACACGCTAACGAAAGCGAGGGCGGCCGACGCGTTGCCGCGATCGCTGCGGCGTTCGAGAGGTTCTGTTGGCCGCTCCAAGTTGCTGCCCGGCCTGGGCAACAAGGCGCAGCACCACGCCCACGTGATGTGATGTCATCACGCCCGGGTGTAATAGTCTCCGCCATCGCGTGCGCCTAAGGTGCGCGCATCGCACGAGGCTAACGCATCCATGGGACACGACCACAACCACGCACCCAGCGAAATCCGCCACGAGACACCGCTATGGTGGGCGCTGGGGCTCACCGCCACGTTCCTGTTGGCGGAAGTCATTGGTGCGTTCATCACCAACAGCCTGGCGCTATTGTCTGACGCCGCACATATGGCCACCGACACCGTGGGCCTGATGATCGCCCTGCTTGCCGTGCGCCTGAGCCGTCGCCCTGCCGATGCGCGCCGCACCTATGGCTATGTGCGGCTGGAAGCGCTCGGCGCGCTGGCGAACGGTGCACTGCTGTTCGCGGTCGGCGCTTACATCCTGTGGGAGGCCGCGCAGCGCTTTCGCGCACCGCAGGATATTTCCTCCAGCGGCATGCTGCTGATCGCCGGCTTCGGCCTGGTGATCAATCTGATCGCCATGAAGCTGCTGCACGCCGGCAGCGGCGAGAGCCTGAACGTCAAGGGCGCCTACCTGGAAGTCTGGAGCGACATGCTCGGCTCGGTGGCGGTGATCATCGGCGCGCTGCTGATCCGCTGGACCGGCTGGCAGTGGATCGACCCGGTGCTGGCCGTGCTGATCGGCCTGTGGGTGCTGCCACGCGCCTGGGTGCTGCTGCGCGAGGCGATCAACGTGCTGCTGGAAGGTGTTCCCAAAGGTATCGATCTGCCGCAGGTGCAGCAGGCGCTGGCCAGCTACCCCGGCGTCGAGGACGTGCACGACCTGCACGTCTGGGCACTGGCCTCCAGCACGCCTGCGCTCACCGCACACGTGGTGGTCGGCGAGACCATCGACCGCGACCGCCTGCGCGACGCCCTCGCCGAGCTGCTGCACGAGCGCTTCGAGATCTCCCACGTCACCTTGCAGGTGGAGAGCGGCGACTGCGGCACCGAGCCGTGTGGCACGCTCCTGGCCACGCAAGGCTCTGCGGACGATAACCCTCAAGAACACCCGCATGCGCATGGCGCGCATCATCATCACTGATGGGTGAGTCTGGTGCTCCAAACAAGAAGGCCGCCAATGGCGGCCTTCTTGTTATCGGGGCTGCGAAAAAGTCACGCCACCGGCTCACGCAGCAACGGCGACTCCCAGCCCGGGCGCGGTGCGAAACGCTCGCCATGGCGCGCCTGCAGAGCCAGCAGGCGTTCCAGCAACGCGTCGGCGCCGACACTGCGGATGTGCTGGATCGGGCCGCCTCGGAACGGCGCAAAGCCGGTGCCGAAGATCACACCCGCATCGAGCAGGTCCGCATCGGCCACCACGCCGTCGTGCAGGCAGGCGACCGCTTCGTTGAGCAACGGCAGGATCAGGCGATCTTCCAGGTCTGCCGGCACCGCGTAGCCGCTGGCCACCTCGGGCTTGACCGCGCGCCCGTTCTCCCACTTGTACAAACCCTGGCCGTCCTTCTTGCCGCGCTTGCCCGGCTCCACGGTGGCCAGTGCCGCGGGAATCGGCAGGTGCAGGAAGGGCGCGAGCTCTGCGCCCACACCGGCGGCGACATCCAGCCCCACCGTATCGATCAGTTCGATCGGCCCCATCGGCATGCCGAACTTGACCGCCGTCTTGTCCAGCACCGGGCCCGGCACGCCCTCGGCATACGCGGTGGCCGCTTCGAGCAGGTACGGGAACAGCACGCGATTGACCAGGAAGCCCGGTGTGCCGGCCACCGGTACCGGGAACTTGTCCAGCGCCTTGCAGAATGCCGCCAGGCGCGCGACGTTGGCCGGATCCAGCCCGTCGTGCTGCACGATCTCCACCAGCGGCATCATCGCTACCGGGTTGAAGTAGTGCAGGCCGGCAAACTGCGCCGGGCGCTGGAGATGCCCGCGCAACTCGGTCAACGGAATCGACGAGGTATTGGTGGTCAGCAACGCATCGGGCTTGAGCTGCGGCTCGACGGACTGGTACAGCTCGCGCTTGGCCTGCGGGTTCTCGATGATCGCTTCGATCACCAGGTCCGCCTGCGCCACGCCCGCACCGGCCAGGTCGCCGCGCAGGCGCGCGGCCACTGCCGGCCGCTTGGCCTCGTCCTTGACACGCTTGGCGAACAACTCGCCACCACGGCCCAGTGCGGTGTCGATGAAGCGCTGCTCACGATCCTGCAGCGTCACCTCGAAGCCCTTGTAGGCCGCCCAGGCCGCGATATCGCCGCCCATCACGCCAGCACCGACCACATGCACATGGCGAATCGGGGGCAAGGCCGCAGCGCCGGCGTCCTTGCCACCCAGCGCCTTCAGGCGCTCGGTGAGAAAGAAGATGCGGATCAGGTTGCGTGCGGTCGGCGTACTGGCGAGCTTGACCACCGCCTTGCGCTCGGCCGCCAGGCGCGCCTGGATGCCGCTGCCGCCGGCACGTTCCCACACGTTGATCAAGGCGTAGGGCGCCGGGTAATGCTCCTTGCGCGCCTTGCGTGCGACCTGCTTGCGCATCTGCGGCGCCAGCAACTTGCGCGCGAGCAGGGTATTGGTGGCCCATGCGGTGGCGCGCTGCTTGAACCGACGTTTGCTGCCGGTGAGCGCCAGCGCGGCGGCGACATCGACCAGCACCGCCGGCGCGGCGACCTTGTCGACCAGGCCCATGGCGCGTGCGGCCTTGGCCGCGACGGTGCGGCCGGTCAGCATCAAATCCATCGCTGCCGGCGCACCGATCAGGCGCGGCAGGCGGGCGCTGCCGCCCCAGCCGGGAAAGATGCCGAGCTTGGTTTCCGGCAGGCCGATGCGGGTGCCGGCATCGTCGGAGGCCACGCGATACCGGCACGCCAGCGCGATCTCGGTGCCGCCGCCCATGCAGAAGCCATGGATCGCCGCGACCGTGGGGCAGGGCAGTTCGGCCAGCTTCTGGAAGACGCTCTGGCCGCGATGGATCGCATCGTTGACGGTGCCCTTGCGGTCGAACTCCTGGAATTCCTTCAGGTCGGCGCCGGCGATGAAGCCGTTGGGCTTGCCCGAGCGCAGCACCACGCCCTTGGGCGGGTCCAGCGCCAGGCGTTCGACCAGCGCGCCCAGTTCGAGCAGCACCTCCTGCGAAAATGCGTTGACCGGTGCGCCCTGGCGATCAAGGCTGAGCACGACCACGCCGTCCTCGCGCAGGTCGGCCTGCCAATGGCTGAATCGGAGCCCGTCGAAACCTGGAAGCATGCGTCTGGCCGTCCGGAGATATAAGGAAAGGTCGTTATCATCCAGAGGTTGTTTCCTTCACGTCAAATACCCATACCTGTTGGCAGGGCGACGCGCGCCTGGTGCGAGGCGTCGCCAGTGGCGCATCGGTGCAGCTAGCCTGTTGCGTGACGATCGTACGGATCGGTATGAACTTTTCCCTTCAATGGTTGTCTCATTGCCCGACTTCGGTGGGCTGACAGGAGTGCGGCCCGACATGGCCGAAGTCGATACACCTCAGGAGCTTGACCTGGAACTGGTCCGGCGTGTGCAGCGCGGCGAGAGCGCAGCGTTCGATGTGCTGGTGCGCAAATACCAGCACCGCATCGTTGCGTTGATCGGGCGCTACATCGCCGACTGGAGCGAATGCCAGGACGTGGCCCAGGATACGTTTGTGCGCGCCTACCGGGCGATCAACAGTTTCCGCGGCGACTCGCAGTTCTATACCTGGCTACACCGCATTGCCGTCAACACTGCCAAGAACCATCTGGTTGCGCACAACCGCCGTCCGCCCACCGACGATATCGAGATCAGCGATGCCGAACAGTTCGATGGTGCCACCCGCTTGCGCGATACCGACACCCCGGAGCGTGAACTGATGCGACAGGAGCTGGAACAAACGGTGATGCGCGCGGTCCAAGCCCTGCCGGAAGAGCTCCGGTCGGCCATCACCCTGCGCGAGGTGGATGGGCTGAGCTACGACGAAATCGCGCGAAAGATGGATTGCCCGATCGGAACGGTGCGCTCGCGCATCTTCCGGGCGCGCGAGGCCATCGACATCGAGCTGCGGCCTCTGCTGGAGACCGAAAGCGCTACCCGTGAGCGACACCGTGTATGAGCCATAACCCTGCCATGTCCACGACCGACAAGTTCGAGCGTCACTACCGCCAGCAGCTGTCTGCGCTGGTGGATGGCGAATTGAGCGCCGACGAGTCGCGCTTTTTGCTGCGCCGCCTGGCCCACGACGAAGAACTGGCCGGCTGCCACGAACGCTGGCAGCTGTGCGGCGATGTGCTGCGTGGTGCGGCGAGCGCGCCGGCACCGCTGGATTTTGCCGCGCGCGTGCGCAGTGCCATCGCCGATGAGCCGGTGCCGCAGGCGCAGCCATCCACGCGTCCGGCGGCGCGCTGGCGCTGGGGTGGTGGCGCGGCGATTGCGGCATCGGTTGCGGCGATCGCCTTGTTCATGGCGCGCGAGCGCTTGCCGGAGACGGCAGCGCCTGCCACGCAGGTCCCGGTGTTCGCCACCGTGGCACAGCTGCCTGCCACCGCGCAGGCTCCCACCACGCCCGTGGTGCCGAAGGGGCCGGCCGAGCCTGGCCCGGCAGCCCCCGACGAGGTCGCCGCGCTGGCCGCAGCGGTGCCGGCTGCCGCGCTGGCATCCACGCGCCGTGGCGCGGCCACGCGCAACCAACAGGTCGCCCGCAGCATCGCTGCGCGGCAGCAGCAGGCTCCAGCCCGCGCGCTGGCATCCGCTGCTCCCGCCCCGGCGGCCGCCACGGCCGTTGCGGCGCCATCGAATCCGTTCACGCATCCGGATACCACCCTGCAGGCGCGCCCGTGGCCGCGTGCGGCGCTGTCCGGTGCCGGCGACAGTCCGCTCAATGCCAGCTTCCGCCAAAGCGGCCAAGGCACCGCGTTCTATCCGTTCGAGCCCGCGCCGCAGGGTGTTGCTAGCCCTGCGCCAAGCCGGCCGCTGCCGGTGCAGCCGCCGCAGGATTGATACCGCCGCCGCTCTTCATCCGTTCGGCGCTTCCCCTTCCGTTATCGTGCCGGACCCCTGCAACGGCAGGGGCTTTGGCCCCTGTCGCCCTGCCATCGGAGGCAACCTGATGAACCACCGCATTCGCACCCAGATGTTCGGCCTGATCGCCATGACCTTGCCGCTGGCCGCCTGCGCGCAGCAGCCCGCGCCCGCTGCCAAGGACGTTGCCCCGATTGCCGCCAACCGCAGCGCCACGCCGGCGCCGCAGCTGGTGGCCGGGTTGCCGGACTTCACCAATCTGGTCGAGCAGGTCGGCCCGGGTGTGGTCAATATCGAAACCACCATCACCCGCAAGGACGCCATGGCGCGCCAGCGGCGCGGTGGTCCGGGTGGGCAGGACGGCGGCGCGATGCCCGGCGACGAGCAGATGCCGGAATTCTTCCGTCGCTTCTTCGGTCCGGATTTCCAGATGCCGGGCGGGCCGCGCCAGGGGCCGGGACAGGGCGGCGATGACGATGGCGGCATCGCCGGCAAGTCGATGGGTTCGGGCTTCATCATTTCGGCCGACGGCTATGTGCTGACCAATCACCACGTGGTCGATGGCGCCAGCGAGGTCACCGTCAAGCTGACCGACCGCCGCGAGTTCAAGGCCAAGGTGGTCGGCAGCGACGAGCAGTTCGACGTGGCGTTGCTCAAGATCGACGCCAAGGGCCTGCCGACGGTGCGCCTGGGTGATTCCAACACGCTCAAGCCGGGCCAGTGGGTGGTGGCGATCGGCTCGCCGTTCGGCCTGGACCACTCGGTCACCGCCGGCATCGTCAGCGCTACCGGGCGCAGCAATCCGTATGCGGACCAGCGCTACGTGCCCTTCATCCAGACCGACGTGGCGATCAACCAGGGCAACTCCGGTGGCCCGTTGCTCAATACGCGCGGCGAGGTGGTCGGCATCAATTCGCAGATCTTCTCCGCCTCCGGCGGCTACATGGGCATCAGTTTCGCGATCCCGATCGATCTGGCCTTCAGCGCCGCCGAGCAGATCAAGGCCACCGGCCACGTGAGCCGCGGCATGCTGGGCGTGGCGGTCGGCCCGATCGACTCGCTCAAGGCGCAGGGCCTGGGCCTGCCGGATACGCGCGGCGCGCTGGTCAACGACATCCCGCCCGGTAGCCCCGCCGCCAAGGCCGGGATCGAGGTGGGCGATGTGATCCGCGCGGTCAACGGCAAGCCGATCGATGTCGCCAGCGACCTGCCGCCGATGATCGGGCTGATGGCGCCGGGTACCAAGGTCAACCTGGACGTGCTGCGCGATGGCAAGCCGCGCAAGGTGGCGGTCACCCTGACGACGCTGGACAACCCAGCCGGCAACGCCGCACCGCGCACCGCTGCCGACGACGCCAAGCCCGGCGCCCCCGCCAGCGTGGAGCTGCTCGGCCTGCAGGTGGCCGATCTGACCGCCGTCGAGCGCAGCCGCCTGGGCCTGGAAGCAGGCGAGGGCGTGCGCATCGCCGCGGTGACCGGCGCGGCAGCACGCAGCACCCAGCCGCCGTTGTCGCCGGGTCTGGTCATCGCCCGCGTCGGCCGCACCAAGGTCGGCAGCGTCGCCGACCTTAACCGCGCCCTGTCTAGCTACAAGAAGGGCGACGTGGTCATGCTGCTGGTCACCGATGGCAAGGCGACCAGCTATGTGGCCTTGAAGGCCGGCGGCTGAGGGAGGAATCGGGAATCGGGAATCGGGAATGGCAAGAGCGGCTCTGCGAGGTGAGAGCTCGCCTGGCTTTTCCGATTCCCCACTCCCGATTCCCAATTCTCGGCCCCGCGGGGCCGTGGCGTGCGATAATGCTGCGTTACCCTGACGACGGCACCGCCGGCGCCCACCTCAATGTCCTCTGATTCAATGCGGAATATCCGCAACTTCTCCATCATCGCCCACGTCGACCACGGCAAATCCACCCTGGCCGACCGGATCATCCAGCTGTGCGGCGGCCTGCAGGCGCGCGAGATGGAGGCCCAGGTGCTCGACTCCAACCCGATCGAGCGCGAACGCGGCATCACCATCAAGGCGCAGTCGGTGTCCCTGCCGTATACGGCCAAGGACGGGCAGGTCTACCACCTGAACTTCATCGACACCCCCGGGCATGTGGACTTCTCCTACGAGGTCAGCCGCTCGCTGGCCGCGTGCGAAGGCGCGCTGCTGGTGGTGGATGCGGCCCAGGGCGTGGAAGCGCAGTCGGTGGCCAACTGCTACACCGCGGTGGAGCAGGGCCTGGAAGTGGTGCCGGTGCTCAACAAGATCGACCTGCCCACCGCCGACATCGAGCGGGCCAAGGCCGAGATCGAGGCGGTGATCGGCATCGATGCCGAGGACGCGGTGGCGGTCAGCGCCAAGACCGGTCTGAACATCGACCTGGTGCTGGAAGCGATCGTGCAGCGGATTCCGCCGCCCACCCCCCGCGACACCGACAAGCTGCAGGCGCTGATCATCGACTCGTGGTTCGACAACTACCTGGGCGTGGTCTCGCTGGTGCGCGTGATGCAGGGCGAGATCAAGCCGGGCAGCAAGATCCTGGTGATGTCCACCGGCCGCACCCATCTGGTCGACAAGGTCGGCGTGTTCACGCCCAAGCGCAAGGAGCTTGCCGCGCTGGGCGCGGGCGAAGTGGGCTGGATCAACGCCTCGATCAAGGATGTGCACGGCGCGCCGGTCGGCGACACCCTGACCCTGGCGGCCGACCCGGCGCCGCATGCATTGCCCGGTTTCCAGGAAATGCAGCCGCGCGTGTTCGCCGGCCTGTTTCCGGTCGATGCCGAGGACTACCCGGATCTGCGCGAGGCGCTGGACAAGCTGCGCCTGAACGATGCGGCGCTGCGCTTCGAGCCGGAAAGCTCCGAAGCGATGGGCTTCGGCTTCCGTTGCGGCTTCCTCGGCATGCTGCACATGGAGATCGTGCAGGAGCGGCTGGAGCGCGAGTACAACCTCAACCTGATCTCGACCGCGCCGACCGTGGTCTACGAAGTGCTCAAGACCGACGGCAGCATCGTCCCGATGGACAATCCATCCAAGCTGCCGCCGCTCAACAACGTCGAAGAGATTCGCGAGCCGATCATCCGCGCCAACATCCTCACCCCGCCCGATTACGTCGGCAACATCATCACCTTGTGCGAAGAAAAGCGCGGCACCCAGATCGGCATCAACTACCTGGGCAGCCAGGTGCAGATCAGCTATGAGCTGCCGATGGCCGAAGTGGTGCTGGATTTCTTCGACAAGCTCAAGTCGGTCTCGCGCGGCTACGCCTCGCTGGATTACCACTTCCTGCGTTTCGATGCCGGCCCGTTCGTGCGCGTGGATACGCTGATCAATGGCGACAAGGTCGATGCGCTGTCGATCATCGTGCACCGCAGCTACGCCGACCGGCGCGGCCGCGAACTGTGCGAAAAGATGAAGGACCTGATCCCGCGGCAGATGTTCGATGTGGCGATCCAGGCCGCCGTGGGCTCGCAAATCATCTCGCGCTCCACGGTCAAGGCGATGCGCAAGAACGTGCTGGCCAAGTGCTATGGTGGCGACGTTTCGCGCAAGAAAAAGCTGCTCGAAAAGCAGAAGGAAGGCAAGAAGCGCATGAAGCAGGTCGGCCGCGTGGAGATTCCGCAGGAAGCCTTCCTGGCTGTCTTGCAGATGGATAAGTAGCTGGGAATGGTAAATCGGGAATCGGGAATCGTAAGGGCGCGAGTGCTCCTGCTGTTCCTATTCCCCATTCTCGATTCTCGATTCCCTTTCCGAAAGGAACATCAATGAAATGGTTTGAAATCGCCCTGGTTGTGCTGACGCTGGGCACCGGCTTCATCTGGCTGCTGGACAAGCTGTTCCTGGCCAAGCGCCGCGCGGCACGTGCAGGTCTGCTGGACAGCGAGCCGGCGATCATCGACTACTCGCGCGCCTTCTTTCCGGTGCTGGCGGTGGTGTTGATCCTGCGCAGTTTCGTGGCCGAGCCGTACAAGATTCCGTCCAGCTCGATGATGCCCAACCTGCTGATCGGCGACTTCATCCTGGTCAACAAGTTCGCCTACGGCTTCCGTCTGCCGATCACCAATACCAAGTTCATTCCGACCGGCGAGCCCAAGCGCGGCGACGTGGTGGTGTTCAAGCCGCCGCATGCGCCCGACCAGAACTGGATCAAGCGCGTGGTGGGTCTGCCGGGCGACAAGATCGGCTTCCACGGCGATACGCTGTACATCAACGACAAGCCGATGCGTTACACGGTCAAGGGCGAGTACATCGGCAAGGGCAAGGGCGCCGAGATGACCGGCACCACCTTGCTGGTCGAGGACTTGCCGGGCCGCACCCACACCGTGCTGGAGTGGGTCGACCGCAACATGCCGGCCGGGCAGGGCGACTGGACCGTGCCGGCGGACAGCTATTTCGTGATGGGGGATAATCGCGACAACAGCGAAGACAGCCGATTCTGGACCCAGACGCACTTCCTGCCGGAGGCCAACCTGCGCGGCAAGGCGTTCCTGATCTGGCTCAATTGCGAAGGATGGTTCTGCAAGGGGAGTTTCGATCCGTCGCGGATCGGGACCGGAATCCAGTAATGCACGCACGGCGTGCCGGGGAAGCACAATGAAGCGCAAGCAAAGCGGTATGACGTTGACGTCGTTCGTGGTGGTGCTGGCGGTGGTGGGCTTTGCCCTGTACATCGGGATGAAGCTGTTTCCGATGTACCAGGAATACTACTCCGTGCGCACGGCCATGAAGAGCCTGGCCAATGAGCCCGATAGCGCCAACATGGACCCGTCCAAGTTGCAGGACCTGTTCTTTCGTCGGCTGTACATCAACTACTCGGAAAACGTCAAGAAGGAAGACGTCAAGTTCGAGCGCGTGGACGGTGGCTGGCGCATGAAGGTCAACTATGAAGTCCGCCGCGAATTGATCGGCAATCTTGATGTCGTCGGCAAGTTCGAGACGTCCCAGGACATGACGGGACGTGGTGGCGAATAGGACATTCCAGCGTGGCGATCCGATCGGGCATGCGTTCGCCGATCCGGGTCTGCTCGCCCAGGCGCTGCGGCATCGCAGCGCCGGTACTCCGCATAACGAACGACTGGAATTCCTTGGCGACGGCATCGTCAATCTGCTGATCGCCGAGGCGCTGTATCAGCGCTGGCCCAAGGCCGACGAAGGCGCATTGACCCGCGCGCGCGCTGAACTCGTGCGCGAAGGGGCGCTGGCGGTGATCGGCCGCGCCCTCAACCTGGGCGAGCGGCTGACGCTGGGCCCGGGCGAGCTGAAGTCCGGCGGCCATCGACGCGATTCGATTCTGGCCGATGCGGTCGAGGCGATCGTGGCGGCGATCTATCTGGACTGCGGCTTCGAACGCTGCCGCGCGGTGGTGCTGCCCTGGTTCGAGCCCTCGCTGGCGGCGCTGCCGGTGGGCAAGGCGGAAAAAGACCCCAAGACCCGGCTGCAGGAATGGCTGCAGGCGCGGCAGCTGCCGCTGCCCAATTACGCGCTGATCAGCGAAAGCGGCGACGAACATGCCAAGCAGTTCCATGTCGCCTGCATCCTGGAGCAGCCCGTCGCCCGCGCCGAAGGCCAGGGCACCTCGCGTCGCCTCGCCGAGCAACAGGCGGCCACCCTCGTCATCGCACAACTGGATTCGAACACGTGAGCGCAACCTCTTCCCCCCACCGTAGCGGCAGCGTTGCGGTGATCGGCCGGCCCAACGTCGGCAAGTCCACCCTGACCAACGCTCTGGTCGGCGCGAAGGTCAGCATCGTGTCCAACCGGCCGCAGACCACGCGCCATCGGTTGCTGGGCATTGCCACCTTCCCCGAAGGGCAACTGGTGCTGGTCGACACGCCCGGGCTGCATCGCGAGCAGAAGCGCGCGATGAACCGGGTGATGAACCGCGCCGCGCGCGGCTCGCTGGAAGGCGTGGACGCGGCGGTGCTGGTGATCGAAGCCGGTCGCTGGGACGACGAGGACACCCTGGCCTTCAAGGTCCTGAGCGACGCCGAGGTACCGGTGGTGCTGGTGGTCAACAAGGTCGACCGGCTCAAGGACAAGACCGCGCTGTTCCCGTTCCTGGCCCAGGTCAGCGAGGGGCGGACGTTCGCGGCGGTGCATCCGGTGTCGGCGCTCAAGCGCAAGGGCCTGGAGGCGCTGGTCGGCGACCTGCTCAAGCTGGTGCCGGAAGCCGACGCGATGTTCGGCGAGGACGAGATCACCGACCGCAGTCAGCGCTTCCTGGCCGGGGAGCTGGTGCGCGAGCAATTGATGCGTCAGCTCGGCGAAGAACTGCCCTATGCCACCACCGTGGAGATCGAACGCTTCGCCGAAGATGGCGCGCTGCTGCGCATCGGCGCGGTGATCTGGGTCGAGCGCGAAGGCCAGAAGGCGATCGTGATCGGCAAGGGCGGTACCCGCCTGAAGGACATCGGCGGCAAGGCGCGGCTGCAGATGGAGCGGCTATTCGGTGCAAAAGTGTTCCTGGAAACGTGGGTGCGCGTGCGCGAAGGCTGGTCGGACGACGAAGCGGCATTGAAGGCGTTCGGATACGAATGAAGCCGGGACCTGGGACCAAGGACCCGGGACCCGAGAGCAGCGCCGGATCGGCCGTCGCAAGGCGGGGTGGACCGGTGCTGCGCAGCCAGCCATGTGCTGGTCACGCCGCACGCGGGGCTGGCGAATGCGATGACGCGCCGCTTCGGCGGCATGTGGATCGAATGCCTGCCCTGGCATTTCCCGCGCCCCGGATTTCCGGACGTCGCTCAGGGCTCTGCAGCGCATGCTGATCGAACACGAACGCGGGTTCGTCCTGCATGTGCGCGCCTGGCGCGAGACCAGCCTGCTGGTGGAAGTGCTGAGCGAGCAGCATGGGAGGGTCGGGCTGTTGGCGCGCGGGGTGCAAGGCCCGCGCAAGCAGGCCCTGCGGGCCGCGCTGCAGCCATTGCAGCTGATTCAGTTCACCGCGGTGCAACGCGGCGAACTGGCGCAGTTGCGTCAGGCCGAGGCGCTGGATACCGCCCCCCGCCTGGCGGGCGAATCCATGTTGGCCGGTTTCTATATCAGCGAGCTGCTGCTGCGCCTGGCGCCGCGCAACGATCCGGTGCCGGAGTTGTTCGATTGCTATGCGCAGGTGCGCGCGCACCTGGCCTCTGGCCTGCCGCTGGCCTGGGGCCTGCGCCAGTTCGAGCGCGATGTGCTCGATGGCCTGGGCTTTGCGTTCGATCTGCAGCACGACCGCGACGGCCAGGCGATCGACCCGGCGGCGCGCTACCGGCTCGATCCACAGGAAGGCGCCTTGCGCGTATTGAGCGAGGCGATGGCGCAGGATCGGCGCGACACCGTGACCGGCGCGGCGCTGCTGGCCTTGGGCCAGGACGTCATGCCCGCGGCCGACGACATGCCGGGCCTGCGTCGCAGCATGCGTGGCGTGCTGCTGCATCATCTGAGCGGACGCGGGCTGAAATCCTGGGAAATGCTCGAGGATCTGGCGCGGCGGCGTTGAGGGGCGCAAGGCTGCTCGACCAGGCCTGGCGAGCAGTGCGCGGACGCGCGGCAGGGTCCGGGTGGACCCGCCGCGCACCCATGATGCTCGGTGTCGCGCGTCCCGACTGCCGACGCTGCGCCGCGTCCAAGAGCATCGGCGCCGTCATCCTTCAGTGCAGCAGCGCAGCCACCGCCGCGTGGAACTGCGTCTGCGCCGTGCTGGAATGCGGGTCGCCGCGCAGCAGGCGCACTGCGCCGGCAAGCCGCGCCGCGCCGACAAATCCGCAGCTGGCCTGCAGCCGATGCAGATGGCTGCGCAGCGCCTGATCGTCGCTGACCTGCAGGGCCGAATCCACCGCATCGCGGGTGCCCGGCAACTCGGCCAGGAACAACTCGCGTAGCGCGTTGAGATGGTGTTGCTGGCCGTTGAGCGCGCTGAGCGCGGCCGCTTCGTCCCAATCGCTGGCAGCGATGTCGACCACACCCACCGGTGCCATGCTGTAGCGGCCACGCGCCAGTCCGCGACGGACCGCCTGCAGCAGGCGCTCGGAGGTCAGCGGCTTGACCAGCATTTCCAGGAAGCCATCGGACTGCAGGCTGCGTTGCATCGCCAGATTGGTGTCCGCGGTGTGGGCCAGTGCGGGCACGTCCGGGTGCAGCAGGCGCAGTGCCCGCAACAGGCCGCTGCCGGTGCCATCGGGAAGATTGACGTCGATCAGCCACAGGTCGTGGCGACGTGCGCGCGCGCGGTCCAGTGCCGACGACAAGGAGTCTGCGCAGTCCACGTGGGCGGGAAGACCGTCCAGCACCGCCTGCAGAAAGCCACGGCTGATCGGGTCGTCCTCTACCAGCAAGAGTCGTGGTTGGGGTTCCTGGCGTGTCGCCATGTTCATGCTGCCTCCTTGTCAGCGATGCCGCGTCCTAGCAGCCGCGTGCAGCGGAAGTGTGCCTGTGTTTGCGGGGCGCGACAATTGTTCTACGGCGCGAGGCGGCCGCGATCGATCGCATCTGCGACAATACGCACCCTTTTTGCCCGCAGCTCGTCGCCACGTGGCCAGAACCCGAAACCGCTTCGACCGTACGCCGTTCCAGACCGCGATCACCGACCTCAGCCACGACGGGCGCGGTGTGGCCCGCCGCGACGGCGAGGGCGGCAAAGTCACCTTCATCAGTGGCGCCTTGCCGGGTGAGCTGGTGCGTGCCGAACCCACCGCGCGCAGCCGGCATTTCGACGAGGCCCGGACGATCGAGGTGCTGGAGGCATCGCCGCAGCGGGTGACCCCGCGCTGCCCGCATTTCGGCGTCTGCGCCGGCTGCGTCCTGCAGCATCTGGAAGAGTCGCAGCAGATCGTGGCCAAGCAGCGCGTGTTGCTGGACAACCTGGAGCGCATCGGCCACGTCACGCCGCAGGCGGTGTTGCCGGCCCTGGTCGGCGATAACTGGGGCTACCGGCGCAAGGGCCGCTTTTCGGTCCGTCGCGTCGAGAAGAAGGACAAGACCCTGGTGGGGTTTCGCGAGCTGGATCCGCGTTTCGTGGCCGATCTGTCGGTCTGTTACACGGTGATCCCGCAGATCGGCGAGAAGATCCCGCAGCTGGCGGCGCTGGTCGAAGGCCTGGACGGCAAGCGCGACATCCCGCAGATCGAATTCATTGCCGGCGACGAGGCGGTGGCATTGACCATCCGCCACATGCAGCCGCTCAGCGAGCGCGATCTGCAGGCGCTGACGGCGTTCGCGCAGGCGCAGGGCTTTGCGATCTTCCTGCAGCCGGGCGGCGTGGATAGCGTGCATCCGCTGTGGCCGCAGCAGGTGCCGCTGTCGTTCCGCTTGCCGCAGTGGGATGTGGAGCTGGCGTTCCGGCCGCTGGATTTCATCCAGGTCAACGCCTCGCTCAACCAGAAGATGATCGCGCACGCACTGGCGCTGCTCGATGCCAGGCCCGACGACCGCGTGCTGGACCTGTTCTGCGGGCTGGGCAATTTCACCCTGCCGCTGGCGCGCGGCGTGCGCGAAGTGGTCGGCGTGGAGGGCGATGCCGGGCTGGTGGCGCGCGCCCGGGACAACGCGCAGCGCAATGGGCTGGCCAATGCGCAGTTCCATGCGGCCGATCTGACCGAGGACCAGCGCAATGCTGCGTGGATGCGGCAGGGCTTCGACAAGCTGCTGCTGGACCCGCCGCGCTCGGGCGCGCTGGAAGTGCTGCAGCAGTTGCCGCTGAAAACGTTCGAGCGCATCGTCTATGTAAGCTGTCACCCCGGCTCGCTGGCGCGCGACGCCGGCTACCTGGTCAACGAGCAGGGCTTCACGCTCAAGGCCGCCGGCGCGATGGACATGTTTCCGCATACCGCGCATGTGGAGAGCATTGCGGTGTTTGAACGGCGGTGAATCGGGAATAGTGAATCGGGAATCGTAGGTGCGGTTCGCCGTATGCTGTTGCGATTCCCGATTCCCGATTCCCGATTCCCGATTCCCATGCCCATCGAAATCGAACGCAAATTCCTGGTGACCGGCGATGGCTGGCGCGCTGCCGCGCATGCGGTGATCCCGATGGCACAGGGCTATATCAACGACCAGGCCGCCTTGCGCAGTGGTACGCAGAACGCGTCGGTGCGGGTGCGTATCCAGGGCGAGAGCGCGTTCCTCAATCTGAAATCGCGCGAGGTGGGGCACACGCGGCAGGAGTTCGAGTATCCGATTCCGGTGGTCGAGGCGCGTGCGCTGCTGGCGCTGTGCGTCGGCGGTTTGATCGACAAACGCCGGCATCTGGTCCAGTACCAGGGGCAGGTGTGGGAAGTGGACGAATTCCTTGGCGACAATGCCGGGCTGGTGGTGGCCGAGATCGAACTGGAACATGCCGACCAGGCCTTCGCCAGGCCTGTGTGGGTCGGCGCGGAAGTCACCGACGACGTGCGCTATTACAATCTGGCGCTGGCCTCGCATCCGTTCAAGAACTGGAGCGGGGATGCGTGATTCGGGATTGGGCATTCGGGATTCGTAAACGCTAACGCGATGCGTCGGACTTGGGCTGATTGCGTTGCGACTCCCCAATCCCTGCCTTGGTATTGGGTTTATGCTTTGCGCATCCCCAATGACGCATCTCCAATCCCCGCCCATGCGCATCGATATCTGGTCTGACGTGGTCTGTCCCTGGTGCTGGATCGGCAAGCGCCGTTTCGAGCAGGCGGTGGCCGCGCTTGGTGCGCAGGCGCCGGCGTTGGACATCCATTACCACGCGTTCCAGCTCGATCCCGAGGCCGGCCTGGAGCCGACGCCGCTGCGTGATGCGCTGGCGCAAAAGTTCGGCGGTGCCGCGCGCGTGGAGCAGATGCTGGCGCAGACCCAGGCCACCGCGCGCGCCGAAGGCCTGCCGTTCGACTTCGGGCGCGGGCAGGTGCAGGTCAGTACCCTGCGCGCGCATCGGCTGATCTGGCTGGCCAGCCGCGAGGGCGATGTCGAGGCCGTGATCGAAGCGCTGTTCCATGCGTATTTTGCCGAAGGCCAAAACGTCGGCGCGACCGAAACGCTGGTGGCCGCCGGCGCCGCCGGCGGCCTGGACGAGGCGCGCGTGCGCGCGTTGCTTGACTCCGACGAAGGCGTCGTTGCCGTCCAGGCGCAACTGGCGCAAGCCGCTGCGCTGGGAATCCGTGCGGTGCCCAGTTTCGTCATCGACGGACGCAGCCTGATCCAGGGCGCGCAGCCGCCGGAGAGCTTCGCGCAGGCGTTGTTGCAGCTGGCGGCCGAATCGACGCCGATCGGTGGTCCCGATGCCTGCGGGCCGGACGGCTGCGCGGTATGAACGGCCGGCGGCGCGATGCGACTGCCGGCAGCTGAGAGATGACGCCCACCCGCTCGAAGACGGTTGCGGTGATCGGTGCCGGGTTGGCCGGGCTTGCCTGCGCGCAACGGCTGCAGGCGGCGGGTTTGGCGGTGACGCTGTTCGAGCAGGACGCTCTGCCCGGCGGACGCATGCGCAGCTGTGGCGGCGATGGCTGGCAGTGCGATCACGGCGCGCAGTATTTCACCGCACGCGCCCCGGCGTTTGCCGCCCTGGTGGATGCGTGGATCGCGCGCGGCGCGGCGGCGGCCTGGTCTGCGCGCGTCGCCAGTTGGGATGGCACCGCCCTGCGTGCGTCGCACAGCGGGTTGACGCGCTTTGTCGGGGTGCCGGACATGGCCGCACCGGCGCGTGCGCTTGCGGCCGACCTCGATGTTCGGTTGGGCACCTGCGTGCGGTCACTGCAGCGCAATGGCGACGCCTGGCAGCTGGAGCTGGCGGAGGACGCGACGACACACGCCTTCGATACCGTGCTGCTGGCGGTTCCGGCACCGCGTGCGGCTGCCTTGCTGGCGGGCTTCGCCCCCACGCTGGCGACGCTTGCCGCCACTGCACGGATGCAGCCGGCCTGGGCGGTGGTGCTGCGTTTCGACCTGGCGGTCGATCCCGGCTACGACGCCTTGTTCGTCAACGCCGGCCCGGTGCGCTGGGTGGCACGCAACTCCAGCAAGCCGGGGAGGGCGGGCGTGGAAACCTGGCTGCTGCATGCCACTGCCGATTGGAGTCAGGCGCATCTGGACGCAACGCCTGAGGCCGTGATCGCCAGCCTGTTGCCGGCGCTGGCCGCGCTCGGCCTGCCACCACCGCACTCCTGCGATGCATACCGCTGGACGGTGGCCAGCACCGAGCCTGCGCTGCAGATCGGCTGTGCCTGGGAGGCGCGGCCGGGCATCGGCATCTGCGGCGACTGGCTGGCCGGCGGCAAGGTCGAGGGGGCCTGGCAAAGCGGTGTGGCGTTGGCAGCGCGGGCGTGTGCCGGCGACGCCGCGGGCAGCGGTCAGGATTGATGTGGTGGCAGGCACAGCTGGCCACACCCCGCAGGCTGCCGCGCACACAGTGCGCCTGATCCTGGGCGATCAACTCAATCGGCAGCACAGCTGGTTCGATGCGATCGATGCGGGCGTGGTCTACGTGCTGATGGAAGTGCGCGAGGAAACCGACTACGTGCTGCACCACGCGCAGAAGATCCTGGCGATCTTCGCGGCGATGCGCGCGTTCGCCGCGCACTTGCGGCAGGCCGGTCACCGGGTGCGTTATGTGGCCATCGACAACCCCAGCAATCGGCATGCGATCCCCGCCAATCTGGACGCGCTGATGGCGCATTACCGCGCCAGCCGGATGGAGTACCAGGCGCCGGACGAATGGCGGCTGGATCAGGCATTGCAGCACTGGTGCGCGCGCCAGCCGTTCGCCACGCGCATGGTCGGCAGCGAGCATTTCCTGACCGAACGCGATGAGGTCGCCGGCTGTTTTCGCGCCGGTAGCCCATGGCGCATGGAAATGTTCTACCGAAAGATGCGCCGTCGCCACCGGATCCTGCTCGATGCCGCGGGCGAGCCGGAAGGCGGGCGCTGGAATTTCGATCACGACAACCGTGCGCCATGGCCGGGCGATCCGCCCGCGCCGCAGGAATGGCGCGCAGCGCACGATCACCGCGCGCTGTGGAGCGCTATCGAGGCAGCCGGCGTCCGCAGCTTCGGCGCACCGAACGCCGACGCGCTGCCGTGGCCGCTGGACCGCGACGAAGCCTTGCAGCACCTGGATGCCTTCATGACGCATGCGTTGCCGCACTTCGGTCGCTACGAGGATGCGATGAGCACGCGCAGCCCGCGGCTGTTCCATTCGCTGCTGTCGTTCGCGCTCAACGTCAAGCTGCTGCATCCGCGCGAGGTGATCGCGCGCGCGGAGGCGGCGTTGCACGACGGGCATGCGTCGCTGGCATCGGTGGAGGGCTTCATCCGCCAGATCCTGGGCTGGCGCGAATACGTACGCGGCGTGTACTGGTCGCAGATGCCCGCCTATGCGCAGTCCAACCAGCTCGACCAGCATGCACCGCTACCGCACTGGTTCTGGGACGGGCAGATCGGCATGCGCTGCATGGCCGATGCGATCGGCAATTCGCTGGCCAACGCGCACGCGCACCATATCCAGCGGCTGATGGTGATCGGCAATTTCGCGCTGCTGGCGGGGCTGGAGCCGCAGGCGCTGCATCGCTGGTACCTGGGGGTCTATGTCGATGCGTTCGAATGGGTGGAACTGCCCAATACGGTCGGCATGAGCCAGTTCGCCGATGGCGGCCTGCTCGGCAGCAAGCCGTACATCAGCGGCGCGGCCTATATCGACCGCATGAGCGATTACTGCGGCGGCTGCCGTTACCAGCGCAAGGCGCGGGTTGGCGCGCAGGCCTGCCCGTACAACGCCCTGTACTGGGATTTCCTGACGCGGCAGCGCACGCTGCTGGGTGCCAACGAGCGCCTGGCGCTGCCGTACCGGCAGCTCGATGCCATGGCACCGGAGGTGCTGGACCAGGTGCAGGCGCAGGCCGCGCACTGGCGAGCGAATCTGGAGGTGCTCTGAGGCACGGCCGGCGGGCCGCGGCGGGGCCCAGACGGCAGCAAACGCGCGCCTGCCTGAATGCGCGATCTGACGCTGCAACGCGCATCTGCGACAATGCCGCGCTGCGCCAACCTGGCGCCTGGCCCGGGAGTCCCCCAACATGCTTCTGATCGGCGTTGCCGGTACCGAACTCAGCGCACAGGAACGCGACTGGCTGCAGCACGACGCGGTCGCCGGCGTAGTGCTGTTCACGCGCAACTTCGCCTCGCGCACGCAGGTGGCCGAGCTGTCTGCGTCCATCCGCGCGGCCGCACCGCGCCCGGTGCTGATCTGCGTGGACCAGGAAGGCGGGCGCATACAGCGCTTTCGCGACGGCTACAGCGCGCTGGCGCCGCTGCAGAGCTTCGGCGTGCAGTACGCGCAGGGCCCCGAGGCCGCGCTCGCCGCTGCGCGCGCGCATGCGCAGCTGATGGCCAGCGAGGTGCGTGCCAGCGGCGTGGACCTGAGCTTCGCGCCGGTGGTGGATCTGGGCCGTGGCAACCGCGCCATCGGCGACCGTGCCTTCAGCGACGACCCGCAGGTCGTGGCCAGCTTCACCCGCGCCTATGTGCAGGCGCTGCACGGCGCCGGCATGGCCGCCACGCTCAAGCATTTCCCCGGCCACGGCACCGTGCTGGAAGACACCCACGTCGACCATGCCAGCGACCCGCGGCCGCTGGAGGTCCTGCTGGCCGAGGATCTGGTGCCGTTCGTGGCCGGCATCGAGGCCGGCGCCGATGCGGTGATGATGGCGCACGTGGTCTACCCGCAGATCGCCCCGGAACCGGCCGGCTATTCGCAGCGCTGGATCGAGCAGATCCTGCGCGGGCAACTGGGCTTCCGTGGCGTGGTGTTCTCCGACGACATCGGCATGGCCGCCTCGTTCAGCGCCGGCGGCGTGGCGGGCCGGGTGCATGCGCATCTGGATGCCGGCTGCGACGTGGTGCTGGTCTGCCACCCGGAACTGGTCGATGAATCGCTGCAGGCCGTGGCCGGCCGCAGCCTCAACACCGCAGCATTGATCGGCCTGATCGGCCGCGGCGCGCTGGGCTGGGATGGCCTGCTCGCCGGCTCCGACGCCGCATTCACCACTCCCCTTTCCGCCTCTTTCGGAACAACTGCCTGATGTCCACGCTCACCATTTCCCAGGCCCTGGCCCAAGCCGACCTGCTGGTCGACCGCCCTGCCATCGATGCGGCCGTTGCCAGCATCGCCGACGCGATTGCGCGCGACTATGCCGGCGAAGTGCCGGTGTATCTCACCATCATGCACGGCGCGCTGCCGTTCTCCGGCCAGCTGGCGCTGGAGCTGGGCGCACGCGGCCAGGACCTGCAGTTCGATTACCTGCACGCCACCCGGTATCGCGGCGAAACCACCGGCGGCGAGCTGGTGTGGAAGCACCGTCCGGCCACTGCGCTGTTCGGCCGCCGGGTGATCCTGGTCGATGACATCCTCGACGAGGGCTACACGCTGCAGGGCGTGCGCCAGTGGTGCCTGGAGCAGGGCGCCACCGACGTGCGCGTGGCGGTGCTGACCGTCAAGCGTCACGACCGCTGCGTGCCCGGCGTGGCCGCCGATTATGTCGGCGTGGAAGTGGCCGACCGTTACGTGTTCGGTTTCGGCATGGACGTCAACGAGCAGCTGCGCGGCATTCCCGCCATCTACGCGATGAAGCAGTAACTGCCGCAGCGTGCCCGCATTGCCGCGGGCAGCCCGGCGCGCACGCGGGCGCGCACCGTCATGTCTTTTTGTAGCAGAGGTTGCTTGTGTCCCCCAATTCCATCGCATTGGCCGTCATCGGCGGCACTGGCGTCTACAAGCTCGCCCAGCTGGACGAGGTGCAGACGCACGCTATCGAAACGCCGTATGGCGCGCCCTCCGGCCCGATCCACGTCGGCATGTTGCTGGGCCACCGCGTGGCGTTCCTGGCGCGCCATGGCGAAGGCCATTCGCTGCCGCCGCACAAGGTCAATTACCGCGCAAACATCGCTGCGCTGCAGCAAATCGGCGCTGCGCGCGTGCTGGCGCTCAACACCGTCGGCGGCATCACCGAGCAGTTCGGTCCGCGCGTGCTGGCCTGCCCGGATCAGCTGATCGATTACACCTGGGGCCGCGTGTCCACCTTCTGCGAAGAGCCGGGCAGCGAGGTGCAGCACGTGGATTTCGGCCATCCGTATTCGCCGATGTTCCGCAGCAAGGTCATCGCCGCGGCCAAGGTGACCGGCGTCACGATGGTTGCCGGCGGATGCTACGGAGCCACCCAGGGACCGCGGCTGGAAACGATTGCAGAGATCGCCCGCATGCGTCGCGACGGCTGCGATCTGGTCGGCATGACCGGCATGCCCGAAGCTGGTCTTGCACGCGAAAAAGGCCTGGAATATGCGTGTTTGGCGATCGTGGCCAACTGGGCGGCCGGCTGCGGCGACGCGCAGGAAATCACCATGGCAGAGGTGTTGGCCAACGTCGATGCCGCCTCGTCCGGATTGCCGGAGCTGATTGGCGAACTTGCACGCGGGTGATTGTCATCGGGGCATAAGCTTTGCATACTCGGCGCGTACGCATTGCCGTACACCACCCATTAATTATTGCAAAGGTCTCGCATCACCATGCCGAACGGTACCGTCAAGTGGTTCAACGACGCCAAGGGATTTGGCTTCATCTCACCGGAGGACGGCAGCGCCGATGTCTTCGCGCACTTCTCCGCGATCAACTCCAAGGGCTTCCGCAGCCTGCAGGAAGGCCAGCGCGTCAGTTATGACGTGACCCAGGGCCCCAAGGGTGCCCAGGCTTCGAACATCACGCCGGTCGAGTGATGTGACTCGATTGTGCGGTTGAAGAACCCCGCCACGGCGGGGTTTTTTTTGCACCGGTCCATGCGGGGTCGGTGAGCTTCAAAGAGCGAAGGACATGCAGCGAACATTGCGGATTGCGGTAGTGGGCTATGGCACGGCAGGGCAGGCACTGGCCGCGCTGCTGGGCGCCGACGGGCATCGACTGGACGT
Organism: Xanthomonas euroxanthea; assembly: GCF_903989455.1. Taxonomy (NCBI): domain Bacteria; kingdom Pseudomonadati; phylum Pseudomonadota; class Gammaproteobacteria; order Lysobacterales; family Lysobacteraceae; genus Xanthomonas; species Xanthomonas euroxanthea. Next base: position 1,582,905 of record NZ_LR861803.1, read on the forward strand.
GTTCGAACGCGCTGCCGCGCCCGGGCCGGTCGGCGCAGGGTTCCTGCTGCAGCCCAGCGGCCTGCAGGTGCTGTGGACGATGGGATTGCTGCCGCAGGCGCTTGCGCATGGCGCGCCGGTGCGCCGGCTGTATGGCGAAACGCCGTGCGGACGCGCGGTGATGGACATGCAATATCGCGACCTGGATGCGCGGCTGATGGGCCTGGGGATGCAGCGCGGCGCCTTGTTCACGCTGTTGCGCGAGGCCTGGCCGGAGCACGCGCAACTGCATGTGGATACGCAGATCACCGCCATCGATCACGACGGCGTGCGCGTGCAGGACCAGCGTGGGCACTGGCATGGCCCGTATGATCTGATCATCGCCGCCGATGGTTCCGCATCGACCTTGCGCGCGCAGGCGCAGGGCACGCGGCTGGATCGGATGTATCCGTGGGGGGCGTTGTGGTGTCTGCTGCCGCGCGAGGACTGGCCGTTTGTCGACGAGTTACGCCAGCGCTATATCGGCGCGCGCAAGATGATCGGCCTGCTGCCGGTGGGCACGCGCCCGGGCGACGACACCCCGCGGCTGAGTTTTTTCTGGAGCCTGCCGTGCAGCGACTTTGCCGCATGGGAGCAGCGCGGCATTGCCGCATGGCGCGAGGAGATCGCGCAGATGTGGCCGCAGGCGCATGCGCGTCTGGACAGCGTGCAGGTGCATGGCGCACTGGCGCGTGCCAGTTACCGCGACGCGGTGGTCAAACGCTGGCATCGCGGCCGTTTCGTGCTGGCCGGCGACGCTGCGCATGCGATGAGTCCGCAGCTGGGGCAGGGCGTCAACATGGCGCTGCTGGACGCATTGGCGCTGCGCGATGCCTTGCGGGCCGGTGCCGATCTGGATGCGGCTTTGCAGCGCTACCAGCGCGAGCGCCAGGCGCATGTGGCGATCTACCACCGCTGGAGCCGTTGGCTGACGCCGCTGTTCCAGTCCGAACGCGATCTGTGGGCGCACGGGCGCGACCTGCTGCTGCACCCGATGGGGCGCGTGCCCGGCGGGCGCGGACACATGTTGCGCGTGCTCAGCGGCACCCAGCACGGCTGGTTCGGCAAACTGGCATTGGCGCCGGAGTTCGTGGAGGTCTTGTCGCAACCGGTGCCGCGTGTGGCCGTCGACAAGACCGGAGCGGCCGCATAGAGGCCGTCGCGGCTCACGCACGGCCGCGCCCGCTAGCGTACCGGCAACGCCAGCGCATCGTCTTCCACGCAGGCAACCAGGCGTTCGCCTTCGACCAGCGTCGGCACGATGCCGGCGGTGAAATGCGAGAACGCCGGCAGGATGGTGACGCGCTCGCGCAACCAGAACGCCGGCCAGCGACGCGCCATGCCGGGCAGTGCGGCCAGCGGATGCAGATGCCCGCACAGCACGTGCCCGGTCGGATGCGGCAGCGGATCGTGGCGCAGCACGAAGGGGCCATCTTCCACCTGTTCGCCGGCCGGCTCGATATGCAGATCGGCGCCTGCCAAGGCGCGGTCGTGATTGCCGCGGATGGCGATCACGCGCAATGCGCAATGCCGCTCGCGCCATGCGCTCCAGCGGCGGTGCCAGGCTGCGCGCGGTGCGGGGCCATGCAGCAGGTCGCCGAGTATCCACAACGCGTCCACCGTGCGCTGTTCCAGCAGCGCATCCAGCCGTTCCAGATCGTGCGCGGTGCCGCCGGCCGGCATCCCGATGCCGGCGCGACGGAACACATCGGCCTTGCCCAGATGCAGGTCGGCGATCAACAAGGCGCGTTGTGCCGGCCGATACAGTGCGCGTTCGCCGAGCAGTTCCACCGTTTCGCCGGCCAGCTGCAGCTGCACGCTATCGCCCATGTTTGCGCTCCAGTTGTTCGGCAGCACGCAACACGCGGGCCTTCCAGTCTTCGGTACTGAGTTGGCCGCGCACACGTTCGGCCCACAGCGGAAACGACAACGGGGTGAGGCTGCGCGGTTTGCACAGGCGCAGGTCGCGCCGCGCGCAATCTTCCAGCGCATGTGCAAGCCGTGCCAGTTCGAGCTGGCCTTCGAATACTTCGCGCTCGGCCTGCGCGAGCAGCAGATGATCCGGATCGAAACGTTGCAACACGTCGTACAGCAATCCGCTGGAGGCCTGCAGCTGACGCAGGCTGCGTGGTGCACGGCCGGGCAACGATGGCGACAGCAAACCGGCCACGCGCGCAATCTCGCGGAACTGGCGGCGTGCCAGCTCGCCCAGGTTGAGGCTGTCGCGCAGATCGGCAAACAGGCCCTCCGGCGACAGCAAGGCCTGCAAGACGCCCGCATCGAGGTCCACATCCTGCGCCGGCGACAGCACAAAGCCGTAATCGTTGGCAGCAAAACTGAAGGTATTGCGCTGGCGCCGGCCCCAGCGCGCCGCCAGCAACGCGGCCAGCCCTTCGTTGACCTGGCGGCCGGCGAACGGATACACGAACACGTGCCGGCCATCGCGCGCCTTGATGCTTTCCACCAGCAGATGGTCAGGGCCGGGCAACGAGGACAGTGACGATTGCAGGCGCAGCAACGGTGCCAGCGCCTGCATCTCCGGCGCGTCGCCGGGATCGGCGAACACCGCTTCGACCTCGCGGCCCAGGGCCGACGACAACGGCATGCGTCCGCCCATCCATTTGGGCACCACGCCGCTGCCGCCCTTGGCCACGCGCACATAGGCGGTCATGTCTTCCAGCCGCACCAGCTCCAGCAAACGGCCGGCAAACTGAAACCGGTCGCCACGGCGCAGACGGCCGACGAACTGTTCCTCCACCGCGCCCAGGCGCCCGCCGCGCAGGAACTGCACGCGCACGCTGCCGTCGCTGGTGATCGTGCCGATGGACAGGCGATGCCGCAGCGCCACGCGCCGATCGATGACGCGATACACGCCCTGTTCGTCGCGCACGACCTTGTGGAAATCCGGGTAATGCGCCAGCGCGCTGCCGCCTTGCACGATGAAGTCCAGCACCGCCTGCCAGGTGGCATGATCCAGTGCTGCAAACGCATCGGTGCCGCGCACCTGCTCGAACACTGCATCGGCCTGAAAGCCGCCACCCAGTGCCAGGGTCACGCAGTGCTGCGCCAACACATCCAGCGACAGCCGCGGCGGCGGCCGCGCTTCGATCTGGCCCTGCTCAATGGCGCGCCGCGCGGCGGCATACTCCACCAGCTCCAGCGCATGCGAGGGCACGCACACCACATGCCCGGATTCGCCCGGACGGTGGCGCGCGCGGCCGGCGCGTTGCAGCAGGCGCGCAATGCCCTTGGGGCTGCCGACCTGCAGCACCTGATCGACGGCGGGGAAATCCACGCCCAGGTCCAGGCTGGAGGTGGCGACCACGCAGCGCAGGCTGCCATCGCGCAAGCCCTGTTCGGCGGCCGCACGCAAGGACGGGTCCAGCGAGCCGTGATGCAACGCGAGTGTGGCCAGGTCGTCCGGCCACACCGCACTCAAGGCCTGATGCCACAACTCGGCCTGCGCGCGCGTATTGGTGAACACCAGGCTGGTGCGCTGCTGCATGATCTTCTGCAGCACGCGCGCCAGCTGCGCCAGGCCCAGATGTCCGGCCCACGGAAAGCGCTCGCCGCTGTCGGGCAGCAGCGTCTCCAGGGTCATCGCGCGGGGTTTGACACCCGAGACCAGCGCAGCATCGGGAAGATGCGGCAGCAGCACGTCGCGTGCCTGCGCCAGGTTGCCCAGCGTCGCCGACAGGCCCCAGATGCGCAGCGCCGGCGCCCAGCCGCGCAGCCGCGCCAGGCACAGCTGCAGCAACACGCCGCGCTTGTTGCCGAGCAGCTCATGCCATTCGTCGACGATCACGCAGCGCAACGCCGACAACTGCGGCGCGGTGTCGGGATAGGACAACAGCAAGGCCAGCGATTCGGGCGTGGTGACCAGCACATCGAGCTTGCCGCTGCGCGCCAGCCGCTTGTCGCGCGCGCTGGCGTCGCCGGTGCGCAGGCCCACCTGCCAATCCAGCCCCAAGGCCTCCACCGGCTCGCGCAGGGCGCGTGCGGTATCGGCGGCGAGTGCGCGCAGGGGCGTGATCCACAGCACCTGCAGCGTGCGTTGCTGTTGGCGCCGCGCGGCCGGCACCGGCTTGCTCGCCGGCTTGCGTCCACGCGTGGACAAGGCCTCCAGCAATGGCCCGCCGAAGGCAGCCAGCGTCTTGCCGCTGCCGGTGGGCGTATGCAGCAAGCCGGACTCGCCGGCGAGATAGCGCTTCCACACATCGCGTTGAAACGGCAACGGCGCCCAGCCGCGCTGCGCGAACCAGGCACGCCATTGCTGCAAGGGCGTACCGCGCGTCTGCTGCGCGGCACTCACCGTGCCAGCGCCTGCAGGCTGCTCAGGTGATCGGCTTCGCTCATCGGCTTGTCCTGCCGCCAGCGCAGGATGCGTGGGAAACGCACCGCAATGCCGGACTTGTGCCGCGCGCTGCGGTTGACCGCTTCGAACCCCAGCTCGAAGACATGATGGGCGGTGACTGCACGCACCGGGCCGAAGCGCTCGGTGGTGTTGGCGCGGATCCAGCGATCCAGCTGCAGGATCTCCTTGTCGTCCAGACCCGAGTAGGCCTTGGCGATCGGCACCAGCTGGCCCTCGTGCCATAGCCCGAAGGTGTAGTCGGTATACAGCGTGCTGCGGCGGCCGTGGCCGGCCTGCGCATACAGCAGCACCGCGTCGATGGTGAGCGGGTCGATCTTCCATTTCCACCAGTCGCCGCGGCGGCGGCCTGACTGGTAGACCGAGCTGGCGCGCTTGAGCATCAGCCCTTCCACACCGCGCTCGCGTGCATCCAGGCGCACCTGCGCCGCCGCCTGCCAGTCGCCGACCTGCACCAACGGCGAGGCGACGATGCGCGGGTCGGCGAGCGTGCCCAGCACCCCTTCCAGCAACGCGCGGCGCTCCTGCAAGGGGCGCTCGCGCAAGTCCTCGCCGCCGAGCTCAAGCAGATCGTAGGCCACCACCCGCGCCGGCGCCGCCGCCAAGGTCTTTGGCCCGGGCTTGAGCCGCTGGATGCGCGTCTGCAACGCGGTGAACGGCATCGGCAAGGGCTGCTCCGGTTGCCAGGCCAGCAGCTCGCCGTCGATGACGGTGCCATCGGGCAACTGCAGCGCGGCCTGTTCGATTTCCGGGAAGCGGCCATCCAGGCGTTCTTCGCCACGCGACCACAGCGCCGCTTCGCCCGCGCGTCGAATCAGCTGCAGGCGGATGCCGTCCCACTTCCATTCCAGCAACCAGTCATCGACCGCGCCCAGCGTTTCGACCTCGGCTTCGAGTGGCGATGCGAGAAAGAACGGGTAGGGCTGTTGACGATCGCCGGGCAGTTCTTCGGCAGTCAGCAGATTGGCCAGGTAGGTCGGATGCGGCCGCCAGCTGCCGAGCATGCGCTGCGCGATACGTGCGATCTCGATTCCGGACATCTCCGCCAGCGCCTGCTGCACCAGGCGCTGCGACACGCCCACGCGCAAGGCGCCGGTCAGCAGCTTGTTGAACACCAGGCGCTCGTCGAAGGCCAGGCTGCGCCACGCCTGCACGATGCAGGCCTTGCGCACCTCGACATCTTGATTGGCGATTGGCAGCAACCGCTGCTCGATCCAGTCGGCCAACGGCAGATCGGCCGCTTCGGTGATCGGGTCGTCCAGCAACAAGGCCAAGGTCTCGGCCAGGTCGCCGACATGGTCGTAGCTGTCGGCCACCAGCCAGTCGGCGATGCCGGCAGCTTCGGTGATCCATTCGCGCAATTCGCCACTGCTGGCAATGCGCATGCGCGTGCCGGCCACCTTGCCGCCGGCCAGCAGGTACAGCGCCCACGCCGCATCCAGCGGCGGTGCGCTGCTGAAGTAGGCAACCAAGGCCGCACGCTTGTCGAGCGTGCCGGTGCTGCGATCCAGGGTGCGGTACAACGCGGCAAATCGCTTCACGCCGGGCCCTGCAGGTATGCGCGGTGGTCGGCAGCACGCAGCTTCAGTGCGCGGCGCGTAAATGCGCTCAGGCAGCGTGGACGCCGGTAGGGCCGCGGCGGCCCGATCACCGCGGCCGGCACTGCGCGATGTAGGCGAAATGCCAATGCGTGCCGGCGGAACGCGAGGGCGCCGGTCAGTCGCAGACGTGGGCGCGCGCGCGCATAGCGGCGTGCAGGCAAGGGGTTCATTCCTCGGCTCCGAAATCGGTACGGAAGGCTTCGGCAGCGACGCCGCGCTCCAGCAGGTGCTGGATCAAGGCATCGGTGTTGCCGTGGGTGGCGATCACCCGCCGTGCGCCGGTGTCTTCGATGGTGCGCAGCAGGTCCGGCCAGTCGGCATGATCGGACACCACGAAGCCGCGGTCGTAATTGCGCCGACGGCGGTTGCCGCGAATACGCATCCAGCCCGACGCAAAACCTTGTTGCGCATGCCGGAAGCGACGGATCCAGGCGCTGCCGGCCGCCGATGGCGGCGCCAGCACCAGTTGCCCGGCATAGTCGGCGCCACGCGCATGTTCGCTGACCGGTTGGGTATCCAGCATCGGGATGCCGGCCTGGCGATACACCTCCACGCCCACGGCGATGGCGCCATGCAGCAACGCCGGTTGCGTATCCCAGGCGCGCAATTCGGCCAGCACGCGTTGCGCCTTGCCCAGGGCATAGCAGTACAGAATGGCGGCCTCGCCACGTTCGGCGCATTCGTGGCGCCAGGCGACGATGTCGGCCGCGACATCGGAAGTGTCCGGCCAGCGATACACCGGCAGCCCGAAGGTCGCCTCGGTGATGAAGGTGTCGCAGGGCACCACTTCGAATGGCTTGCAGGTGGGATCGTGCTGGCGCTTGTAGTCGCCCGAGGCGACCCAGACCTCGCCGTCCACTTCGATGCGCACCTGCGCCGAGCCGAGCACATGCCCGGCCGGATGCAACGACACCCGCGCGCGTCCCAGATCGAACGCTTCGCCGTCGGCATGCGTGTGATAGACCTGCTCGCCGAGGCGCCATTGCAGGATCGGCAGGCTCTCGTGCGTGCAGTGGTACTCGCCCATGCCGCTGCGTGCGTGGTCGCCGTGTCCGTGGGTGATCACCGCGCGTGGCACCGGCCGCCAGGGATCGATATGGAAATCACCCTGCGGGCAATACAGGCCTTCGGGCCCGAGCACCACCAGATCACCAGATTGTTCGTTGCCGTTGCGCATGCGGCAACTCTGGCCAAGCCGGTGTGCAGATCCTGAGAATGGGAATGGCACGCATCGGTGCACCGATGCGGCAAGCCTGCAGAACGCAATCGCTAATCGAGCCAGTGCACGATCAATGCGAGGTCAGTGAATCGATCAGGCGGGTGGCGTGAACTGGCCTTCAATGCAGCACGCACGCCGCCAGCTCGCGCCATTGCTCATCGGAACAATTAGTCAGAACTTGGAAATCGAACACCCACGCATGCGCTGTCCAGCATCCTCCTCGCCGATTCCCGATTCCCGATTCCCAATCCCCAATCCCCAATCCCCAATCCCCAATCCCCAATCCCCAATCCCCAATCCCCAATCCCCGCCCCAACCCCTAATGCCGCACCCGCCGTCCAGGCGCGCGCACGGCGGTCGCCTCCACCGCCAGCGTAAAGCCGCGCTCTTCGCCGCCCTGCATCGCGCCCACGTCCACGACCTGGCGCCTGATCTCCTCGCCCTTGCCGTTGCGCACCACCACCACCACGGTGTATTCCCACGGATCACCATCGGCGGGATGGCGGATGGTGCCGTCCACCTTGAGCGGCACGATCGGGGCCGGCTGTGCGTGCTGCACCGCCGCCGAGTCGAAGCGCAGGTGGTGCTTGCACGCAGGGCAGACGCTGGCGCTTTCCAGGATCGTCGCCTTGCAATGCGGGCAGCTGCGCGTGGCACCGGGCGTGCCCGGGCGGAGCGCGGTCATGTGGCGTCGCTGTCTCCGCTGACAACCGGCTTGGCCGTCCCGACCGGTTTGCCGGTGTCCTCGCCCCAGCCGAAATCGGCCTGGCCGCGCATGCGCGCACCCGAGGCCACGGTCAGGCTGCCGGCCTTGACGTCGCCGACCAGCACGCCGGAGGTCTGCAGTTCCACCTGCGCGGCCGATTCGATATTGCCCTCCAGCTCGCCGGCGATGATCACCTTGTTGGCACGGACGCCGCCGTTGAGCTTGGCGCCACGCTCGATGGTGAGATCGCCCTTGACGTTGACATCGCCCTTGAAGCGGCCAGCCAGGCGGACGTGCCCGGCGCCCTCGATCTTGCCTTCGATGCTGATGTCGGCGGCGATCAGCGACTCCTTGGCCTCGCCGTGGCGCTGTGGTGCAGGCGCTGCGGGCGCGGCACTGGGGGAAGCGGGGGCAGGGACCGGCGGCGCCGGGCTGGCCTCGGCAGTGAACAGCCGCCCATCGGCCGCGGGGACCTCGGCTGCTGCGGGAACGCCGTCTTTCTTGTTGGGACCTTGATCGCGCCACATCGACATCGGACTGCCTCGCCAGGGGATCAAAGCCGACTATCGCCGCGTGGACCGATCTTTTGTGTGACGGATTGCGCAAACCAAGGTCGATGGCGCGCGTGCTCAGTCCAGTGCGGGCCTGGCCGCGCCGTGCCGCTCGACCCGGTTACGGCCGCCGCGCTTGGCCACGTACAAGGCCGCATCGGCCTTCTGGAGCAGGCTGGCTCCCAGTTCGCCATCGACCGGGAAGCTGGCCACGCCGATCGAGGCCGTCACCCGCGGCAACGCGCGCTGGCCGTCGCTGACTGCCAGCGCCGCGATATGGCCGCGAATGGCCTCGGCCACACGCGCTGCCTCGGCGCCGTCGGCCTCGGGAAGAATGACCGTGAATTCTTCGCCGCCGTAGCGGCAGGCCACGTCTTCGGCGCGCAACCGGGTCAGCAGCAACTCGCCCAGTGCCGCCAGCAGCAGATCGCCGCCGGCGTGGCCCTGGCTGTCGTTGAATTGCTTGAAGTGGTCCACGTCCAGCATCAGCACCGACAACGGCAGGCCGCGGCGTGCGCAGCGCGCCAGCTCGTGGCTGAGCGATTCTTCCAGATAGCGGCGGTTGTACAGCCCGGTCAGCGGGTCGCGAATCGACTGCCGGCGCAGCGATTCGCGCAGGCGCAGGTTGCTCAGCGCCAACGACAGCTGTTCGGCGGCCGCCTCGGCGATTTCCAGCCGCGGCATCGGCCCCGGGCCCAGCGAAGACAGGAACAGGAAGCCGAGCTGGGTGCCTTGCGCAGACATCGGCAGGCATGCGGTGGTGACGGCGCTGCCGTGCTCGGGCGCGCCGATATGCGCGCATGGCGCATCCCGTGCCAGGTCTTCGATGATGTGCGGTTGACCACGGCGCAGTGCCCAGCACTCTTCAGGCAACAGATGCGGCGCGCTGTGCACCAGCGGCTCGCCCCAGTGGCTGATCGCCTCGGCGCGATCCTGCGAGGCACGCAGCAGATAGACGCTTCCTGCAACGCCTGGCAGCAGGCTGGCCAGGGTGCGGCTGGTCACCATCAGCGCCTCTTCTGCGCTGATGCAGCCCTGCAGCAGGCCGGTGTAGCGGCTGAGCAGATTCAGATCGGCGGTACTGCGTTGCAGCGCCACGACGCTGTCGGCCAACTCGCGATTGGCCTGCGCCGCCTCTTTCTCGGCCTGCGAGCGATGCCGCAGCTCGCGCATCAGCAGGGCATAGACAAGGCCGACCACCGCCAGCCCGAACGGGATGCCGGCCAGTGCCAGCACCAGCAACAAGGCCGCACTCTGCCGGCTGCTTTCGGCGCGTTGCGTCAACAGTTCCTGCTCGCGTTGCACCATGGTCAGCGCTTGCTCGCGGATCGCGCTGGTGGTGCGGAAGGCGGTCTGGCGGATGCCGGCACGCGCCGGCTCCAGACCGTCCTGCGCGTACACGTCCAGGACATGCTGGATCTGCTGCAGTCGCGTTTCCACCAGTCGCCGCAAGCTGTCCAGGTGCTGTACCTGGTCGGAGTTGTCGGCAATCAGGCGACGCAGGTTGTCGAGCAGGATCGGCAGGCGCTCGACGCTGGTCTGATAGTCGAGCAGATAGGCATCGTTGCCGGTCAGCAGAAAGCCGCGCTGCGCCGATTCGGCGTCCAGCACACGCGCCTGGATCTCGTCGACCCGGCCGATCACTTCATGCGTATGCGAGACCAGTGCCGCGTCGGCCAGTGAGCGGCGGGCACCGACAAAGATGCCGACACCGATGGCGATGAAGATCAGGGCGGAAAACGCCAGCGCCAGCTGGTTGCGGCGGCGCGCAGTAAAAGAGAAGGGCATGGACGGATGCTAGCCCGCCAGACTGGACAACACGAGGTTGCCGTTGGCAGGACGCAGATGCGCCGGCGCAATCTGGCCGGCACATCTGCAAACTGTTGAGACGGTCACACGGTCGATCAGTGCTGCGGATGTTCGGCGTCGTGCTTGTCGGCGTTCTGCTCGGCCTTGTTGGCCATCTCGCGGGTCTTGTCGGCGGTGGCATCTGCGGCGTTGGCGGTTGCGCGGCTCGCATCGGCGGCCAGTTCACGTGCTGCCACGCGTGCATCGGCGGTGGCGGCCTTGGCCTGCACGGCTGCGCGATCGGCAGCCTGTTCGGTCGCAGCTGCCGCGTGCTTGGCAGCGGAGGCGGCATCGCGTTGCGCCTGCTCTGCGTCAGGGCCCTGGCAAGCGGCGAGAGTGAAAGCGGCGATGGCGCTCAACGACAGCATGCGGATCGTCTTCATGGGTGGTCCTGTTCCTGTTCCGGTGTTGGAAGGCGGAGCTTATGCACCCACCGATGCAGCCGGCGTCAATGCGCTGCCGGCCATTCAGCCGGTAGGCGGCATGCGCCATCCACGCCGCGACATGGCGCGCGTTCGACGGTTTGGACAGCGACGCAACCCGCTCACGGCCAATCGCAGGCAAAGAAAAAGCCGCTGGAAACCAGCGGCTTTCTCCGAACTCGCTTGGAGCTAAGAAGTGATTACTTCTTGGCTTCTTCGGCGGTGTCCTTGGCAGCTTCGGCGGTGTCTTCAGCCGTCTTGGCAGCGTCGGCAGCCTGGTCAGCAGCAGCGTCGGTGGCGGCGCCGGAAGCAGCCTGAGCAGCGTCAGCAGCGGTGTCAGCCGAAGCAGCGGCGGTGTTGGCAGCAGCCTGAGCGGCGTCAGCCGACTGCGAGCCCGAGGCGGAAGCCTGGTCAGCAGCGGTCTGAGCGTCGGCAGCGGCTTCGTTAGCCGAAGCAGCAGCGTCCTGAGCCTGTTCCGGCTTCGAGCAAGCGGTCAGGGCCAGGCCCAGAGCCATTGCGATCAGCAGCTTGTTAATGGTCATTGTTTCAATCCTCGTCGTTAGATTAGGCAACGCGCTATTGCGCGCCCCCGACATGATGACGGTCCAAAGACCAGTGTCAAGCGTACGCGCATTCAGTTTTGCAAAATCGCCGTTAAAAACAATTAAATCAATTCGATAGCGATGGCAGTCGCCTCGCCGCCGCCGATGCACAAGGTCGCGATTCCGCGCTTGCCACCGCGCGTGCGCAACGCATTCACCAATGTCACCACCAAGCGGGCGCCGGATGCGCCGATCGGATGCCCCAATGCGCAGGCACCGCCGTTGACGTTGACCTTGTCGTGCGAAATGCCCAGCTCGGCGATCGGCGTCATCGCCACCACCGCGAATGCTTCGTTGATTTCGAACAGATCCACCTCGTCCAGTTGCCAGCCGATCTTGCCGATCAAGGTCTTGATCGCAGCGACCGGGGCGGTGGTGAACCACTCAGGTTCCTGCGAGTGGGTGACATGCCCCACGATGCGTGCCAATGGCGCGATGCCACGCCGTTGCGCCTCGTCTGCGCGCATCAGCACGGTGATCGCCGCGCCATCGGAGATGCTCGACGAACTGGCGGCGGTGACACTGCCGTCCTTCTTGAAGGCCGGCTTCAGGGTCGGGATCTTGGCGATGTCGGATTTGCCGGGTTGCTCGTCGCTGTCGACGACCACCTCGCCCTTGCGCGTGGCCACCGTGACCGGAACGATTTCATCGGCGAACGCGCCGTTGCGCTGCGCCGCCTGCGCGCGTTCGACCGAGGCGATCGCAAACGCATCCTGATCGGCACGGCTGAAACCGAACTTCTCGGCGGTGGCCTCGCCGAACACGCCCATCGCCTGGCCGTCGTAGGGATTGGTCAGGCCGTCCCAGGCCATGTGGTCGACCGCCTGGAAGTTGCCGTAGCGGTTGCCGGTGCGCGAGTTGGGCAGCAGATGCGGCGCGTTGCTCATCGACTCCATGCCGCCGGCGACCACGATGCTGGCCGAACCGGCCTTGATCAGGTCGTGGCCGAACATGATCGCCTTCATGCCCGAGCCGCACACCTTGTTGATGGTGGTGGCGCCGGTCGAGGTGGGGATGCCTGCGGCAATCGCCGCCTGCCGTGCCGGTGCCTGGCCCAGGTTGGCCGGCAGGACGCAGCCGACGATGACTTCTGAAATGTCGGCCGGCGCGACGCCGGACTGCGCCAGCGCACCTTCGATCGCGGCGGCGGCGAGTGTCGGCGCCGGCACACCGTTGAATTGACCAAGGAACGAGCCGATGGCAGTGCGTTTGGCAGCAACGATGACGATGTCGGACATGAGGAGATACCGTTGAAAGTGAAACGATTATCTGCCTCGCGCCCGGTTCGCGCCAGCACGTGCCGATGCGGCGCCATGCACTACGCACTCAGCTGCGACAGGGGTGTGAGGATGCAGTATAAAGACGGCGTTCGGGCCCGGGACTGGGCCCCATCCATGGAATGGGTTCGGGGAGAACATCCAAATGCAGAAGAGAGACGTCGCCAGGACTGTCCTGGCCTCGGCGTTGGCCGTGGCATTGACCGCGTGTGGCGGCGGTGGCGGGGGCGGTGGTATCCGGCCGAGCACGCCGACGGCACCGCCACCGACCTCGCCACCACCCCCGCCGCCGCCGACTTCACCGCCGCCCCCGCCTCCGCCGGTGGTGGCACCGCCGACCACGCCGGAGCCTGCAATCGATGCGCATTTGACGCTGACCAACGCACGCGCCGCGCAGGCATTGGGGTTCACCGGTGCGGGATATCGCATCGGCGTGATCGATACCGGCATCAATACCAATCATCCGGCCCTGCAGGGGCGGGTCAGCGACAGCTTCATCTATGTGGATCCGCGCACGAACAATGTCGCCGCAGGCGATGTGGTGGGCCACGGCACCGTCGTGGCGCAATTGGCAGCCGGGCGCGCAGTGGGCCAGTGGCCGGGCGGCATCGCCAGCGGCGCCGGCCTGGTATCGGCACGCATCATCAGCGACGAAGCACCGGACGATGACGGCAGCGGCGAAGGCAACCAGGTCGATGGTCCGCTTGGCCTGGCGCCGGTGCATGCCGATCTGGTCAATGCAGGCGTGCGCATCATGAACAACTCGTGGGGCGGGCTGTATTGGAACGACCCGGCCGTCACCAACCAGATCGCGCAGGAATACCGGCCGTTCGTCATCGGCAACGATGGGCTGGTGGTGTTCGCGTCGGGTAACGAATCCAGATCGCAACCGTCCGATACCGCCGCGCTGCCCAGTCAGGTGGGCCCGAACGGCACGCTGCCGGCCGCCGATCTGGAGCGCGGCTGGCTGGTCGTCGGTGCACTGGATACCGCCAATCCCACGCAGCTGGCGTCGTATTCCAATGCCTGCGGCGTGGCGATGCGCTATTGCCTGGTGGCGCCGGGCACCTCGATGTTCCTCGACCCAGATGCCACCGCCAGCAATCTCCGTTATTTCTATGGCAGCGGCACCTCGTTTGCCGCACCGCTGGTGTCCGGTGCGGCTGCGCTGGTGTGGCAGGCGTTTCCCTACTTCGACAACGACCTGGTGCGGCAGACGCTATTGGGAACGGCGACCGATCTCGGCGCGGCCGGTGTCGACCCGACCTTCGGCTACGGCCTGCTCAATGTCGGCAAGGCGGTGCTGGGGCCGGCGCGCTTCGATTGGGGCACGGTGGATGTCACCGTCAACACCTTGCGTTCCACCTGGGCCAACGACATCAGTGGCACAGGTGGCCTGACCAAACGCGGCACCGGCACGCTGGTGTTGAGCAGTGGCGCCAATACGTTCAACGGCGACACCCAGGTGCTGGAGGGCACCTTGCAGACGGCCAGCCTGCAGAGTGCGCGCGTGGGCATTGCCAATGGCGCGGCGTTGATCGGCGCGGGCAGGATCGGCGGACGCGTCGATAATGCCGGCACGTTGCAGGTCAACAGTGCGACGCTGTCGATCGCAGGCAACTACACCCAGGCCAGCGACGGTCGCCTGGCGCTGAACGTGGGCGACCGGGTGAACGTGACCGGGACCGCGACGATTGCCGGCGATCTGCAGGTGCTCGGTCGCCGCGATTACGTGGTCGACAACACCACCTACACGCTGTTGCAGGCCAGCGGCGGGCTGCAGGGCACCTTCGATACGCTCAGCCGCGGCGCGGCCGTCACCTTTCTGGATGCCTCGCTGACCTACGACAGCAATACGGCCTACCTTGCCCTGCGCAGTTTGAATGCCACCGCCGTTGCCGCCACGCTGGGCATGACCGGCACGGCGGCGATGGATTCGGCAATCCGTGTCGAGCAGGCATTCCAGCAGGTGGATGCGCAGCAGCTGCAGGGCGCTGGCGGCATCAGCAGCGGCTTTATCCGCGCCGCAGCGGCCTTGCAGCAGTCACCGGATGCCAGGGCTGCCGCCGATTCGCTGCGGAGTCTGTCCGGGCGTGCGCATGCCGAGTCGGCAGCGATGACCTTCGACACCATCGATCTGGGCAGGCGTGCGTTGGCCGCGCATTTCGATGGGGTATCGCAGCAGCCGCGCCTGCTGGGCGTCTGGCAGCGTGCGCTGGGCGGGCCGGGCGAGGGTGGGGTGACCACCGCGGGATTCGCCACTTCGGGGTGGATGATGGGCAACGACCTGCGCCTGGCGTCCGGCGCAGTCACCGGTTTTGCCTTCGGCGAAACGCGCTCCAGCAGCCTGGGCGATCTGGACGGTGCACGCGGGCGCGACCGGCAGGTGCAGGGGCAGCTGTACTGGGGCACCACGCTGGGGGCGGCGTACACGCTGGGTCAGCTGGGTTTCGGCAACGTCAACCGGCAGATCGAGCGCAGCCTGCAACTGGGCGAAGAGCGCAGCAATGCCTTCAGCGACTACAGCGGCAGTCACCTCAGCGGCAACCTGGAAACCGGATATCGCCTGGGCGGCGCGCGCGCCAGCCTGACGCCCTACATGGGCGTGGATTACGTGCGCCTGCGCAGCGAAGGGTTCCGCGAAAGCGGTGGCGACGGCTTCGGCTTGCGTGCCGATGCCAGCACGTCCTCGCGCACCCAGGTGCTGGCCGGTGTGCGTTCGGCCTATCGCTGGCGCGGCGTGCAACTCGGCGGTTATGCCGAATGGCAGCAGGCGTTGAGCAGCGAAGGTCTGATGCTCGATGCCAGCTTCATCGGCGTGGATGCATGGGCACCATTGCGCGGCATGCAGCCGGCGCGCTCGGGTGGGCTGTTCGGCATCACCGCGGCCGCGCCGTTGGGACAGCAGAGCCAGTTGCGATTCGGCTATGACCAGCGGGTGGGCGAGCGCGGTGACGATCGCGCGCTGAGCCTGCGCTACAGCGCCGATTTCTGATCGGCGCGTTGCATGGGTGAGCGTTGGTGTGTGATCGGTGGTGCACCTGTCCAGGCAAGGTGCCTGGGCAGGTGGATCACTCGCCGCGCAGCTTGTGCAGAAAACGCGGTGCGGTGCGGCCCAGCGGCAGTTTGAGCTTGCTGATGGCCTCGATCCGCGCCTCGGCAATCTGGTCGGCTGCCTGCTGCGGCGCGACGCCCAAGCGGGTGGACAGGTCGAACACCTTTTCCAGGTTGTGATAGATGCTGCGGATCAGGCGCATCGCGCGTTCGCGGTTGTAGCCGTCGATCTCCAGCGACACATTCATCACGCCGCCGGCATTGACCACGTAATCGGGCGCATACAGGATGCCGCGCTTGTGCAGTTCTTCGCCGATGGCAGCACTGGCAAGCTGGTTATTGGCGGTGCCACAGATGATCTTGGCCTTCAGCCGCGGCAGTGTGTCTTCGTTGATCGCCCCTTCCAGCGCGCACGGTGCGAACACATCGGCCGGCACCTGGTAGATCTCCTCGATGCTCACCGCTTCGGCGCCGTATTCGGCCACCGCGCGGTCCACCAACGCCGGGTTCAGGTCGGCCACATAGAGTTTGGCGCCGCGTTCCTTGAGCAGTTTCACCAGCTCCATGCCGATATGGCCCAGGCCCTGGATCGCGATGCTGGCCTTGCCGACTTCCTCGTGGCCGAGCCTGCGATTGAGCGAGGCCATCAGTGCCTGCAACGCGCCATAGGCGGTGAACGGGGCCGGGTCGCCGGAGCCGCGGTGCACCTGATGGACGCCGGTGACGTACTCGCTCTCCAGATAGATCTGTTCCATATCGTTGACGTCGGTGCCGACGTCCTCGGAGGTGATATAGCGTCCGCCCAGGGTGTCGACAAAGCGGCCGAACGCGCGAAACAGCGCTTCGCTCTTGTCGCTTCTGGGGTCGCCGATGATCACCGCCTTGCCGCCGCCCACATTCAATCCGGCCAGCGCGTTCTTGTAGGTCATGGTGCGGCTGAGCCGCAGCGCATCGTTGAGCGCCGCCTCGCTATTGGGGTACGGGCGCATGCGCACGCCACCCAGCGCAGGCCCGAGACGGGTGCTGTGCAAGGCGATGATCGCTTTCAGGCCGGCGTCGCGGTTGTGACAGAAGATCACCTGCTCGTGGCCGGTGGTGTCGAGGGTTTCGAAAAGCATCGAAGGCTCCGCGGGGGCTGCGTGATGTGCCTTCCCTGAGGCCGGGCCGGAACCCGTGCAATGGGAAACAAAAACGCGACGTCTGCAGACCCTGTCCGATCACGTCGCGCTGCAACATTTTAAACCACGTCGGCGGGGGCTGGTGTATGAATCTGTTCACCAATGCCGATAGCGCCGCTGCCGAAACCACAGGGTTCCCAGCCATTTCGTCCCTGCGCTGACCGGCAGGCCGGCGTGCAGCGAGTCGGGGTCGGGGCGGCCATCGGCGTGCAGGTTGTCAAAGCACACCACCGACCCGGCACGTGGACGCACGCGCACGCCCGCGACCGGGAAGTCGGTGTCGCCACCTGCGTCGACGTCGTTGAGGTAGACGCAGGCGGTGCGAAGGCGATTGCCGGCAGTGGGGCGGTCGGCGGCGATCGTGCCGGGCGGCAGATAGTCGCGATGCGCACGATACTGCTCACCCGGCGCGTAGCACAGCACCGACAGCGCTTCGGCATGGGTCAACGGCAGCTGCGCGCAGGCCGCCACGCGCGCCTGCGCCGCACGCGCGGCAAAGTCTTCGAGGATCGGGTCCAGCGTGGCGCCGCGGCTGGTGCGGATCGGCGCGCGGCGTGTGCTCGCATCGTCGGGGTCGACCACCTCGGAGGCGCGCAGGTGCGGCCGCGCCAGCAACATCAGCAAGCGGCACTCGTCGGCAGACAGCACGCCGGAGATTTCTTCGATCATGGGCGCGTCATGGCGGCGCGCGGCGATGTGTCGGGCAGCGAAACCGATGCGCTGATCGTCGCCGCCCGGATCCGGTGGCGTGATCCGCACGGCAGGCGGCGCGGCAATGCCCAGCGGTTGCAATTGCCGCAGCAGCTGGGCCGCGGCGTCGGGCTGCGGCGGGACACCTTCGCCACGCAGCAGGCGCTCGGCCAGCAGCGCGGCCGCCACTGCATCGCCGGCTGCGGCCGCGCGCTCCAGCAAGGTAACGCAGCGGCGTTGCTGCGCGGGGTGATCGATCCGGCCGTGCTGGATGGCCAGCGCGCGCAGCGCAGGCGGATGGTCGGCAGCGGCTGCGGCCCGTAGGCGAGAGGCCGCCTGCACGTCCAGCGCTACAGGGTTGTCGGTGACGGCCAGGGTCGCCAACAGATAGCGCGCTGCCGCCACATCCTGGCGTTCGGCCTGCTGCCAGTGGGTCAGCGCCTGGGCCACGTCCACCTCGCACCCGACACCGTAGGCCAGCATGCGGCCGGCTTCGATCTGCGCGCTGGCATCGCCTGCGGCCGCACTCCGCGTGTACCAGTCCAGCGCCTGCTCGGCCTGCCCCATGCGCACCAATGCATGTGCCAACGCCGTCATTGCTGCAGGTTGCGCGGTCTGCGCGGCATCGGTGAGCTGCTGGAGGGACGGTGCCTGCATGGCCGCATTCTAGGAGAGGCCAGCCCCCCTGTCGTATCTGACCTCGGGCGGGCACGGATGCCGCCCGAGGCCAGGTGGAGGGCAGCAGTGCCGGTGATCGGTGCAGATGGTGCTTGCCGGCCTTGCAACCGGCCGCCACGGACGGGCGGCGACCTGGCCGCGCTGCCTTCGCCTGCCGGTGCGCGATCAGGCGTCCGTGGACAGCGCCAGCTGGGTCAGATACAGGCGCAGGTCGAACTCCAGTTGGTGGTAGTCCGGGCGCATGTGGTTGCACAGCTGGTAGAAGGCCTTGTTGTGGTCGGCTTCTTTCAGGTGGGCCAGCTCGTGGGCGACGATCATCTGCAGGAACGGTTCGGGCGCGTCGCGGAAGACCGAGGCGATGCGGATCTCGCGGCTGGCCTTGAGGCGGCTGCCGTGGACGCGCGAGATCGCCGTGTGCGTGCCCAGTGCATGCTTCACCACCTGCAGATGGTTGTCGTAGAGTGCCTTGTGCACGGTGGGCGAGGAGCGCATGTAGCGCTCCTTCATGGCCTTGACGTAGTCGTACAACTGCCGGTCGCTGCGGATCGTGTGGCGATCCGGGTAGCGGCGTGCCAGCACCAGGGCGAGTTTGTCCTGCGCGATCAGCTCGCGCACCTGATCCAGCACGGCGGGCGGGTAACCGGCGAGGTAGCGAAGAGTGTCCATGCCAATCGATTGCTGCGAAGTGCGCATGATCGCCGATGCGGGTGCTGCTGGCGACGGTGCATGCACGAATGTGGCGTCGTGTGTCAGGCGTATTCACGAATGCGGCACATCCGGATGCGTAGCGTGCAGCGCATGTTTTGCGGCACGACCGCGCAAGCACACGACTGAACACGGCACCGTGCCGGATGAGGAGACAACAAACATGATCAAGTGGGCCATTATTTTCGCCATCATCGGACTGATTGCCGGTGCGCTCGGATTTGGCGGCATGGCAGGCGCTGCGATGGGGATTGCCAAGTTCCTGTTCTGGGCCGGCATCATCATCGCCATCGTGCTGTTCGTGCTCGGCATGACGATCGCCAAGAAGGTGACCTGACCCGCAGGGCGTGGCTGCGGCGTGCGCTTTGCAGGCCGGCCGCATCACCCGGAAAGCAGAAGGAGCAGCCATTGGCCGCTCCTTTTTTGTTCCTGCCATCTGCTGAACCGAGACAACGACAGCGGGGCCGCGAGCGAGGTCGAGCGCAGGGCGATCGCTGCCCGCGTGCGCAGATCAGACGCCGGTGTTCTCGGCAGTGGTATGCAGCGCAATATTGAGTTGATCGATGGTCACGATCCAGTCGGCATCGTCGAGGCGTTCTTCACGCAACAGCTGCGCCTGTGCCGGCGTCCAGAAGGGCGCCTCTTCCAGACGCATGTCGCCCGGCAGCGGCGAGTGTTCATCGATGAAGCCGCGAATGCTGACTTCGTCCGATGGCAGGCCCAACTGGGAAAATAGTTCGGAGAACGGGTGGACGGGTTGTTCCATTGCGACTTCCTCGAAGAGTGCGGATGAGCGGATGCTAAAGCACCTGGTTTGAGCGCACTGTGCACGTGTGGCTTGGATTTGCCCGTGCGCATGCCCATATTCCAATTCTGAGCAGACAAGCCGAGGCGATCATGGCGACCGGATGGGCAGGTGATGGGGCGGTGCAGGACCAGATCGATGCGACCGTCGAGGATGCGATCAAGCGCGCGCGGAGCCAGCTGCCGCAAGGCCCGAGCCTGACGCATTGCGAAGAATGCGATGCCCCCATTCCCGAGGCACGCCGCAAGGCGGTGCCGGGGGTGCATTTATGCGTGAACTGTCAGCAGGCGCACGACCAGGAGCAGGCCGCGCAAGGCGGCTACAACCGTCGTGGCAGCAAGGACAGCCAGCTGCGTTGATCGCCATGCGGGGCGTTCCAGCGCGGCCAACCGACGACTGGGCTAGGCGCAAAAGCGGGCGCGGCCGGTGCGCGTGACGGCCTGTGCCGATGGTACGCCGCAGCGGCCGATGCGCCGACCGCACCTCTGAAAGCCGCCGGCCAGGTGTTATCGGGCACTGCTGGCGCCTACGCTCAGTTGGGGGTGAAGTGGCTGGTCTCGCGCCAGCGCCGCGTGGTGCGCTGGAAGAACAGGCTGTTGGGAACCTGCAGCACGCTACCGGCGTGGTCGCCGGTTTCTTCCAGGGTCGTGTAAATCACGTTGATGTCGATCACCCGGCCCTTCAGGCCGGGCTTGTCGCCGCCTTCCAGCAGTTCGATATGGTCGTGCAGGCGGAACGGGCGCGTGGTGATGATCAGGAAGGTGCAGAAGATATTGGACAGCACGCTCCATGCCGCGAAGAACGCCACTGCACCAACTGCCGCAAATCCGGTGAACGCCGTCCACAAGGTGCCGCTGGAGACGCCCAGCACGTTCAGTACCGTCAGCACCGCAGTGACGGAAATGACGAAGCTGCCCACGCGACGGATGCCGATCATCATTTCCGCCGGCAGGCTGTAGCGCGTACACAGGCGTCGCAGCACTTGCCGCAGCAGCAGCCGAACCAGTGCGGCAACGCTGAGGATCAACACGATCTGCACCGTCACTACGGCGACGGTCAGCCACTGCGGGTTCCAGTGCGGCAGCAGGCTACGGATCATCGTGGGCAAAGCGTCGGACGCGGACATCACATCGTGCAGGTTCGTGGAGAACCCTCATTGTAACGGGGCCGTCGTTGCGCGGCCGGTGCGCGGGGTGAATGTGCGCGCAGCGGTGGCGACGGCAGGGCGCGCTCATGGCTGCTGCGATGGCTTGCGGGATCGCGCATATCGCCGCGGCGTTGCCGCTGGGGACCGGCGATGGCGCCACTGGGCCGGCATCGCATGTTGGTCGGGGGCGCATCGATGACGATGCCGGACGCCCGCAACGCCCAGGGCCGGAAACGAACGTGCCACCTTGCGGTGGCACGTCGGTTCAACGCTTTTCGATTGCGGGTAACGCTTAAGCGATCTTGTCGCCGTCGTTTCGCGCAGGGCCGAAGTTGGTGGTGAGCACTTCGATCCGGCCGCCGGTCTTGCGGAACGCGGCGATGTCGGCAGCGATGCGCTCACGACTGAGCGGCTGCGACTTGCCTTCGCTGCGAGCGATGCTGGGCTGGGATTTCTGCTTGGTCGCGGGACGTGCCATGTGGCCTCCTGTAGCGGGGAAGTGCAATGACACCGCGTGCGGCTAGGGTGGCGCGCGCGGAAGCGGTGTCGAGAGGTGCGGTCGCGTTCGGTGCGCAATCGCGGTGGCACGGCAAGCGTGCCTTGCTGACAAGACGGCTAAGCATCATGCAGCAACCGTGCATTATAAGGGATGCGAGCGCGGGTTGCCTTAACCGCCCGACGGGCGGGCCCCGGCGGCCGCTGCCCAGGCCAGGCCCTGCACCACGCCGAAGGACGGGTCGCCCTGCACCAGGCGCGATTCCGGGAACGCGGCTGCCACCGTGTCGCGGATATAGCCGGCGCGCGACATGCCGCCGGTCAGGAACAGTGTCGCGGGCGGCGCAGCCAGGTCGGCACGAACCTGTGCGAGCAGGCCTTCAAGTTCGCCCAGATAGTTGGAAGCGGACGCGACCAGCGCGCTGGCCTGCACCTCCACGTCCAGCCCGCGTTCGATGAAGTCCAGTGCGGCCTGATGCCGGTCGCGCTCGCTGAGTGCGATCTTGCAGGCTTCCACGCCGCGGTACAGGCGCGCGGTGTTGCCGGTGTCCTGCAGCGCCTGCAGGCGCTTGTCGAACGGGGCGGGGACGTCCTGGTACTTGTGCAGGCGGAATTCGCGCTGGCGGGTCATGTCCTGCACCATCGCCGCTTCCACGTAGTGGTGGGTGGGCACGCGGGTGATGCCGCGGCCGAACAGCGGCATGTAGGCGGCCAGACTGAGCGCCAGATCGATGTCGGTACCGCCGCGCGCGATGCCCCAGGCGCGGTGGACCTGCGGCGCGGCGCTGCCGCCGACGCTGGCATGGGCGATGTCGGTGGTGCCGCCGCCGATGTCCACTACCACGGTGTCATGACGGCTGTCGTGACTGACGTGGTAGTGCATCGCGGCCGCTGCGGGTTCTTCGAGGAAATCCACTTGGTCGAAGCCGGCGGCGATCGCGGCGGTCTGCAGGATTTCCAATGCCTGCGCGTTGCCGGCCTCGCCGATGGAACTGCGGAACTGCACCGGGCGGCCCAGCGTGGCGCTGCGGATGTTGATGTCGAACTGGCGCGAGGCGGTGAGCCGGATGTGCTCCAGCACGTGCGTGGCGATGCCGGTGATTGTCTGGCGCGCGCGCGGATGCAGGTTGTAGCCCAGCATCGATTTGGGGCTCTGCACCAGGCTGCCTTCGCCTTCCAGGAAGTACGCATCCAGCGCTTCGTCGCCGTAGACCGCGTTCTGCAGCAGGGCGGCCGAGCTGCGCGGCTCGCGCACCTGCTCTTCCATCCATTGGCGGCGCACGATGCGGATCGCGTCGCGGCGCAGGCTCTCGGTGCTGGAGGCGCGGCCGGCGGCGGCGGCGTCGCGACGGCCGGAGTCGATCAGCCGTTCGACCTCGTATTCCAGCGCCGGGGTCAGGCTGAAATCGTCCGGGTCGCGCATCGTGTCGGGGAAATACACCGTGGTGCGGAACTGCAGGGCCTCGCCGAAGCGCACCGGCACCACCTGGCCATCGACGATCGCCGCAGCGGCGGAATTGCTGGTACCGAAGTCGATGCCGAGTTTCATGCGGACGGGCCTGTGAGCGGGCCGCGCACTTTACTACTTCTGCCGCCGGCGACGCCCATCGCCCCGCGTTCGGACGTCGCAGCAAGCGACGTGCCGCATGCCCGCCGGCACGCGGCACGCAGGGTCAGGCAGCGACGCTGGCGACCTGGCCTTCGTTCAGTTCCTCGGTGGTGGCTTCGCGCACGTCGACGACTTCGACCGCAAAGTGCAGGGTCTGCCCGGCCAGCGGATGGTTGCCGTCGACGGTGACCTGTTCCGGGCCGACCTCGGTGACGGTGACCAGCACCGGGCCCTGCTGCGTGCGCGCCTCGAACTGCACGCCCGGCACGACCTCGACATCGGTCGGGAATGCCGCGCGCGGCACCTGCTGGATCAGCTGCGCGTGGCGCGGCCCGTAGCCTTGTTCGGGCACCACGTCGGCAGTGAGCGTCTCGCCGCTGCGCTTGCCGTCCAGCGCCTGTTCCAGGCCGGGCACGATGTTGCCGGCGCCGTGCAGATAGCTCAACGGCGTGTCTGGCGTCGAACGGTCCAGGACCTGGCCGCTGTCGTCGGAAAGGGTGTAATGAATGGTCGCAACGCGACCCTGGCTGATTTCCATCGGAAACCTCCATGCTGATGATCGAGTGGGATGCGTCGGCTGACTCACGACGCCAGGAGTTGGTGCCCGCCTACCGTAGGCAATCGCCCCGGGCGATGCAACCGCAGCCGCGGCGGCGGTTATGGCGAGGATCAGCTTGGTGGTGACGCTGTCAGCTCTGCGATGCGGCCCATTCCTGGCGCTGCATCGGTGCTCGAACGTCAGCAGCGCCATGCGCAACACTGTGCAGCGGTTGGCCGTATCGCAGCGGATCGCATCGCGCGCAATCCACGGCCTGCAGCGCGCTATTCCTTCTCGGCACCCTGTTCCATCTGGACACGCCGCGCATGCCAGGTTTCCGGTGTCTGCGGCTTGATGAACAGCGCGGTGAGTTCGGGGTGCTGGCGCTTCGCGGCCGCTTCGATGCGCCCGACGCAGGCCTCGATCTGCGGGGTGGTGCGGCTGTCCTCGAACTCGGCGCTCAGGGCGGCGACCACCTGGTTCGGGCCCATCTGCATGGTCAATACGCCATTGGCGGCACGCACGTCCGGATCGCTGGCGGCAATGCGCAGCAGCGATTCGGTGACGTGCGCATGCGCGGGTTCGCCGATCAGCAGGCCCTTGGTTTCGCGCGCCAACAGGAATGCGGTGAAGGCCAGCACGCAGGCAATGCCGATCGAGGCGATGCCATCGAGCTCGGGCATGTCCAGCAATTGCGCGCCGGCCAGGCCCAGTACCGCCATGAACAAGCCGATCAAGGCGGCACTGTCTTCCAGCAGCACGGTGAACGTGCTGGGGTCCTTGCTCTGCCGGAATGCCTGGAAATACCCCATGCGGCCCTTCTTGGCGCGGAATTCGCGCAGCGCCACCACCCAGGAAATGCCTTCGAACACGATCGACACGCCGAGCACGATGTAGGCGACCAGATGGCTCTTGGCCGGCTCGGGGTTGCGCAGATGCACGATGCCTTCGTACAGCGACACGCCTGCGCCCATCGCGAACACCAGCAGCGCAACGATGAAACTCCAGAAGTACAGCTCGCGCCCGTAACCGAACGGATGGGTCGGCGTCGGTGCCTGCGCTGCGCGGCGCAGGCCGTACAGCAGCAGGACTTCGTTGACGGTATCCACCAGCGAGTGCACGCCTTCGCTGAGCATCGCCGAGCTGCCCGAAATCCCTGCGGCAATGAATTTTGCGACCGCGATGGCAAGGTTGCCGGCCAGCGCGACGTAGACCACCAGATGCGAGCCGGTCTTTTTTGCCGCGCCCGGTTCGCCAGCCGCGGGCTCGGTGGGTCCTGGCGCAGCGCCGGGGGCTTGGGGAACCGATGGGTTGGACACGCGCGACCTGCAGGGCATTCGACAAGCGCCGCACTATCGCGCTGGTGCCGTGCCGGAGACGTGATCGCGCGGCAGGGAGGCTACAATTCACACCCGTTTCAACTCTCAGGAATCGCATGTCTCCCGTTCCCGCCTGCCCGCAATGTGGCCTGGACAATACCTATGCCGATGGCGCGCTGTGGATTTGCGCAGACTGCGGCTTCGAATGGAGCGCCGGCGAATCCGCCGCGACCACGACGGTGGTGCGCGACAGCAACGGCAACCTGCTGCAGGCCGGCGACACGGTGACCGTGATCAAGGACCTGAAGGTCAAGGGTTCGTCGATTCCGCTTAAGCAGGGCACGCTGATCCGCAACATCCGCCTGGTCGAAGACGATGCCGAGCACATCGAAGGCAATTCGGAAAAGATCAAGGGCCTGGTGTTGAAGACCTGTTTCCTGCGCAAGGCCTGAGGCTGTTGCGGGGGCGCCGCATGTAGCGTGTGTAGGAGCGCGCTAGCGCGCGATGGGGCGTCATCGCTAATGCTCCCTCGCGCGCAAGCGCGCTCCTACGTTGCGGCACGCTCAGTCGCGCGGATACACCGCCGCGACCATGCAACTCTGGCGCATCCGCGCAGCCAGGCCGCCGCGGGTGGTGCTCAGGTCGCCCTGCTGGCCGGATCCGGCAGCTGCGCCGGCAAGTGCCATTTCGTCGAGCACATCGACCTTGTCGCCGGGATTGCCGCAGATCGCGTTCAAGCCCATGCCGGAGACGAAGCGAATCGGCGGCGCGCCGCTGAGTTCGCGGCAGCTGTCCATCAGTTCGACGCGGTAGTGGCGATGCGTGCCGGGGTGACGAGGCGACACTTCCACCACCAGCCCCTGGCCGTCTTCCGACCACGAACGCAGCATGCTGGGGTTGAAGCAGTAGCTGGACGAGCCGGCGAAATTGCGCCGGCGCGCTTCGCGCACGCTGACCCCGTCCAGGGTCGGGATAATGCCGTCGCGTTGCCGCGCCGCGCTGGCGTACTCGCGCGCACTCAGGCTTGCGATCTGGCTGACCGCGCAACGCTGCTGGCCCGAGCTCACGTATGCCGGCGCACCGTTGCAGACCCAGCCGTGCGCCGCCAGCAGGCTGGCATCGGCTTGTGCGGCCAGTTGCGGGCAGTCCTGCGCCAGGCTGATGCGGAACAGCCGTCCGCCTTGTTCGGCCACCGCCAGCGTGCGCGGATCGGCTTGATGCAGTTCCGTCACCTTGCGCGCATCCAGGCACTCGGCGTTCGGTGCGGCAGGGCGCAGCGGCTCGGTCGCTGCCGTGGAGGACGCGTAACCGAATAGCGTGCTGCCGAGCAGAACCGCAGTGAGTAAACGCATCACGCACATCCTTGGCAATGAGGGATGTCTGCATCATCTGCCAGGCAGGTCGCGCTGACAATCGCAGCAACGCGCGTCGGGTCGCGCGCTCAACAACGCCGGGCGGGCGGCCAGCGCTCTGCACCGCCAGCGCATACGAGTGCCTGCCGATGCTGGGTTGCAAGCATGTGCGCGCGCAACCTCACGCGCAGCTTGCAACTCGCCGGCGCGATAACGCGGCGCAGCCTGCGCTCACGGCGCCTCGGGCGGATCCGAATCCAGCACCTGCAGCTTGCCGCCGGTGGTTTCGGGAAGGATGCGTTGATCGGTGGCGACCAACACCACACCCGGCGTCAGCAGCGGCAGCAGGCCGGCCAGGAATGCCGGCGGCACCTGCAGCCGGGCGATGGTGTCGGCATCCAGCGGCTGTCCTGCCGCGGCATTGCTGCCGGGGATGCCGATGCGCATCCAGTTGGGCATGCGTTGACCGGGCAGGCCAGGCACCTCGCCAGGCAGGAAGCCCTGGCCGACGATGAACGCCTGCGTGCCCAGCGGCGCGGCACCGGTCTGTGCGCGCAATGCCACCTGCGCGCGTCCGATTTCCACGCCGTTGCGATACACCACCAGTTGCTGATCGCTGCTGCTGACCAGCATCGAGATCGGGCCGGTGGGCGCCAGTTCCGGTTGCCACGCAAAGGTCTGGCCGTTGGGCAGCGGCAGCAACGCACGCTGCGCGCCGGTGGTGGGGTCGATCGGGCTGAGCGCGCGTGGATGCACCACCGCGTCGGCATCCACGCCGGCCTGCGCAACCACTACCACCATGCCCATGTTGGAGTTGTCGAACAGCAGCCGCGCGAATTCCGACGGCAGATGCACGCAGCCATGCGATTCCGGATACCCGGGCAGGCCGCCTGCGTGCAGGGCCACGCCGTCCCAGGTCAGGCGTTGCTGATACGGCATCGGCGCGGCGTTGTAGAGATTGGAGCGGTGGTCCTTGTCCTTCTGCAGGATGGTGAACACACCGGTCGGTGTCTCGTGCCCGGGCTTGCCGGAGCTGATGGTGGAAATGCCGATCAGGATGCCGTTGCGATACGCATAGGCGCGTTGCTCGGTGAGGCTGACGATCACCGCCATCGGTCCCCAGCCCTTGCTGACGCCGCCCCAGATCCATTCGCCCGGCTTGAGGTCGGCCGGCGCCGTTTCCGCAGGGCTTGACTGGCGCGCGCCCCAGAACGGCACGGCGGAGGCTTGCCCGCAGATCAGCAACGTGCAGAAGAGAACAGCAGTGAGCAGGGGCCGCATCGGCAGTCCAGAAATCAGTGTCGGCATGATCCTAGCGGGGCCGGGTGCGCGCGTCATGTGGTTGCTGCCGATAGTGCGACGGTGCGAAGGCATCGGCGTTGCAAGCACGGTGCCATGGATACGTATGCGTCGTCGCCAACCTGTTGCGTAACACGCACAAGCGCGTGGTGTTGCGCGCTGGTTCAACGATTGAGTGGGCAGCAGGGCGCTTGGCGCATGCAAGACGCACGGGGCTGCCCGAGGCCTGGGGCCGCGCTGCGTGCATGGACGGACCGATCTGCTGCAGCGGCTGCGCTCGCTTGATGCCGAGCGCAGCCGGTGTGCCTTACAGCGGCTGATGAACATAGCGAGCCGTTGTCAGATGGGTGCGGATGGCGCGGAGGAACCGACGTGATGCCGATTCCACGCACCGGCCGCGCCCGCCTGACCGCGGCGCGGTAGTGCGCAGCGCTCTTAGTCCGGCAGGGCGGGGTAGTCGATATAGCCCTTGGCACCGCCGCCGTACAGCGTGGCCTGGTCGACATCGGCCAGCGGGGCGTTCTCGCGCAGGCGACGCACCAGGTCCGGGTTGGCGATGAAGGGCCGGCCGAAGGCGATCGCATCGGCGTAGCCGCTGTCGAGGGCTTTCTCGGACAGTGCCTTGTCGTAGCTGTTGTTGGCGATCCAGGCGCCGTCGAACCTGGCGCGCAGCGCGGCGTAGTCGAAGGCGACGTTGTCGCGTGCACCGCCGGTTGCGCCCTCGATCACGTGCACGAAGGCCAGCCCGCCGATCAGGTTGAGACGCTCCACCGCACGTTCGAACAAGGGCTGCGGATCGGAGTCGTGCATGCCGTATACCGGCGTGACCGGCGACAGCCGCACGCCGGTCCGCTCGGCACCGATCTCGTCGGCAATGGCCTGCATCACTTCGGTCAGCAGGCGGGTCCGGTTTTCGATGTCGCCGCCGTACGCGTCGGTGCGCTGGTTGGAGCCGTCACGCAGGAACTGGTCGAGCAGGTAGCCGTTGGCCGCATGGACTTCCACGCCGTCGAAGCCGGCGTCGATGGCATTGCGCGCGGCGATGCGGTAGTCCTCGATCAAGGCGGGAATTTCGTCCAGCGCCAGCGCGCGCGGCTCGGAGACATCCTGGAAGCCATCCTTGGTGTAGGTCTTGCCCTCGGCGCGGATGGCGCTGGGCGCCACCGGCGATTCGCCTGGCGGCAGCACGCTGGTGTGCGAGACGCGGCCCACATGCCACAGCTGCAACACGATCTTGCCGCCACGACGATGCACTTCATCGGTGACCGCACGCCAGCCCTGGACCTGCGCGGCGGTGTGGATGCCGGGCGTATCCAGATAGCCCTGGCCCAGCGGGCTGATCTGCGTGCCTTCGGCCACGATCAATCCGGCACTGGCGCGTTGGCCGTAGTACTCGGCGGCGAGCGGCGAGGGCACCTGCCCGGCGACGGCGCGATTGCGCGTCAGCGGCGCCATGATCACGCGGTTGGCAAGATCCAGCGCGCCCAGGCGCACCGGTGAGAACAATGGGGATTCAGTGGATGTGGACATCAGCAACCAATTGGGTGTGGATCACGCGCCGTGCGCGACACCGCGCCGATCGCGAGTGCCCCCTAGCGATGGTGGCGGACCAAAGCGGATTCGAGCGATAGCGATAGGACACAGCGTCTTCTGTCGCGACGGGATCGGCCAAACTGTGATGTGCTGGGGCCTGGCGCTGAATCGCAGCAGGCGCCGCGCTTTCGTCGATTGCTGCGTTGCACAATAATAAGCCGCCCCGTCATCCTGGAGTCGGGCATGTCCGATACCGATCTTTCAACGCCGCGTGTGTCCCGGCGCGATTACGTGCTGATCCTGTTTGCGTTGGCGATGGGTGGCTTTGCGATCGGCATCAGCGAATTTTCCACCATGGGGCTGATGACCCAGATCGCGCAGGGCCTGCAGATCAGCGAGCCGCAGGTCGGCCATGTGATCAGCGCCTATGCATTGGGTGTGGTGGTCGGTGCGCCGTTGCTGGCGATTGTCGGCGCCCGCTGGCCGCGGCGCACCTTGTTGCTGCTGTTGATGGTGTTCTACGCGCTGGGCAATCTCGCCAGTGCGCTGGCGCCGAGCTACCACACGATGTTGCTGTGCCGGTTTATCGCCGGCTTGCCGCATGGCGCCTACTTCGGCGTTGCTTCATTGGTCGCCGCGTCGATCAGCCCGCCCAATCAGCGCGCCACTGCGGTGGGCCGGGTGTTGCTGGGCCTGAGCATCGCCTTGCTGGTGGGCAATCCGTTGGCGACCTGGCTGGGCCAGATCGTGAGCTGGCGTTGGGCCTACGCGGCGGTATCGGTGCTTGCGTTGTGCACGGTCGCCGCAGTGGCATCACGCTTGCCGCCCGCGCCGGACGAGCCGCGCCAACAGCCGCTGCGCGAGCTGCGGGCCTTCAACCAGCCGCAGGTGTGGCTGGCCCTGGCGATCGGCGCGGTGGGTTTTTCCGGCATGTTCTGCGTCTTCAGTTATCTGGCGCCCACCTTGACCGCAGTGACCGGCGTGGCGCCGGCGCGGATTCCGCTGGCCATGGTGGCGTTCGGTGTCGGCGGCGTGCTCGGCAGCATCCTGGGCGGCTGGCTGTTCGATCGCATGCAGTTCCGTGCGGTACCGGTGTTGCTGGTGTGGTCGGTGCTGGTGATGTTGACCTTTCCGTTGGCCGCGCAGTCGGGCCTGTGGGTATTCGTGTCGATCGTGGCGGTCGGCACCATGGGTGCGCTGGCACCTGCACTGCAGACGCGGCTGATGGATGTGGCCGCAGAGGCGCAGACCCTGGCGGCGGCGTCCAACCATGCCGCGTTCAATACCGCCAACGCGCTGGGCCCATGGTTGGGTGGCATGGCGATCATGGCCGGGTGGGGCTGGACCTCGACCGGCTACGTGGGCGCGGCCACTGCGCTGGGCGGCTTGCTGGTGTACGCCCTGGCGGTCTGGCAGGAACGCCGGCAGCGGACGGCGCTGGCGAGCTGCTGAAGCGCAGCGGCTGGGGCGCGGTGGCACAGGCGGTTATCCAGCCGGCTCTGCCGCATGCGGCCGTTGCCGTGATGAGTGGCAGCATGGATAGCGGTCCTACCCGCGATGCAGTTGCACATCCGGGATGCATGGCTCCATCCACGGCCGACTCACGGCCCGACATCGAGACTGCATGCTTCATTGCGAGCGGACCATACAGCGCCATGACCGACTTCACCCCACCTCCATGGAAGCGCCCGAAGCCCAAGGGCAGGTCCGCGTCCACGCCGCTGACCGCTGCCCAGAAAACCGCTGCCAGACAGCGTGCGGAGGAGGCTGGTCGGCCGTATCCCAACCTGGTCGACAACATGTGGGCGAGCCGGCAGCCGAAATAGCTTGACCCGGTCTTGGCATCGATGAATCGCCATTCATTGCCTGCATGATCGCGTGAGGACAATCGCCACCGCACTCACATCTCGATTATGGGTGGCCCGCCAAGCTAAGGCCGTACACAACGTCAAGGCATGCAATCAGCACATCGATTGCCTCATCCCCCGAAAGCCAGCGCAAGCGCCTTTTCGACTTCGCGCAGAGCTGGCCCATCGTAACCAGGAGCCACACATGAGCATTCAGAGCAAGACCGAGCACAGCCTCAACGACCTCATCGCCATTTCCCGCGACGGCAAAGACTTCTACGAAGAAGCTGCTGCCAAGGTGGGCGATGCGGAACTTGCAACGCTGTTCCGCCGCATCGCCGGTGTGAAGTCCGACATCGTCAGCAACCTGAGCAGCGTCGTCGCCTCGGTCGGTGGCAAGCCGGAAACCAGCGGCACCATGGTCGGCAGCATGCAGCAGTTCTACGGCAAGGTGCGCGCAACCCTGGGCGACACCAAGTATGGCTATGTGGCCGAACTGGAAGAGTCCGAAGATCGTTTGCTGAAGGCATTCGATGAAACCATCGCCGATCAGGACACCCCGGCCGCCGCACGCGACGCCGCACTGCGTCTGCTGCCGGAAGTGCGCGCCTGTCATGACGTGATGCGTAACCGCAAGCATGCGATGAAGAGCGCCGCCTAACCTGCGCGCGTGACCCAGGCGC
Organism: Xanthomonas euroxanthea; assembly: GCF_903989455.1. NCBI lineage: Bacteria > Pseudomonadati > Pseudomonadota > Gammaproteobacteria > Lysobacterales > Lysobacteraceae > Xanthomonas > Xanthomonas euroxanthea. The sequence goes on from NZ_LR861803.1 coordinate 1,614,453, forward strand.
ATCCCTGTGATGCAGCTTGTGGAGTGAACCGATAAAGGCGGAAACGGGCAGCGCGAGCTGCCCGTTTCTTTTTGTGCCACGCGCAGCCAGTGACACTGTTCTTGTTCCACGCATTGCGCGCGTTCCACGTCGTGGCGTGGATGTTGAAGGCGTGTCACGCACGCAGTTGGTCTGCTAGTATCCGCCGCCCTTCTTCCGGCAGGTCCGCGTACGCGGTCGTGGAATCAGCCCATGAAACAGAAGTTCCTGTACCTGTCCTCGGCCGAGGCGCAACTGTCGCTTGGCCTTGGCGAGGAGAAGACCACCGAGCGCCTGTTCTTCGCGGTGATGGCCGATGCATCGACTGCCCAGCGCGCCGCGGCGATTGCCGATGGGCTGCTGCATGCTGGCCAGGTCGATGGCAGGCCGCTGGCGCGCGAACGCTTGCATGTGACCCTGCATCATCTGGGTGATTACGCGGGCGGCTTGCCGCCGTCGTTGGTGAGCCGTGCCAGTCAGGCGGCCGAGCGCGTGGCAATGGACGCGTTCGCGGTGGAGTTCGATCGGGTGGGCACCTTCGGGGGACGACGTTCGCAGCTGCCGTGCGTGCTGCGTGGCGAAGACAAGGTGCGCGGGCTGTACGAACTGCAAGGCGCGTTGGGCCGGCAACTGGCGCATGCGGGCATTGCCGGCGATGCGCAGTACACGCCGCATATGACGCTGCTGTATTGCAACCAGTCGTTGCCGCAACGGCGCTGCGAGGCGCTGGCGTGGACGGTGCGGGAGTTCGCGCTGGTGCGCAGCTTTCTTGGCCAGTCGCGTTACCAGCTCGAAGGGCGGTGGTCGCTGCGCTGATGCGCGGGCAGGTGCGTCCGCGGTAGCCTGCGTGCATGGACGCCACCACCACACCACTGCCATTGCAGCCCGAGCACCTGGCCGCGCTCGAACAGGCCTATGCCACGCCGCCGCGCGCCTATCACCACTTCGGTCATGTGCGCGCGCTGCTGCAGCATTACGCCGAGGTCGCCGCAGGGCCGGGCTGGCAGCAGCCGGTCGAAGTCTGGTTGGCGGTGCTGTTCCACGATGCGGTGTATCAACCCGGGCGCAGCGACAACGAGGCGGAATCGGCCAGGTGGGCGGCGGACTGCATCCCGCGCTGGTGGCCGCAGGTGTCGGTGGATCTGCAGCGCGTGCAGCACCTGATCCTGCTGACCGCACGCCATGGACAACTGCAGCCGGCGGATGTGGATGCCGAAGCGGCGTTGTTCCTGGATTGCGACATGGCGATCCTGGCCGCACCGGCGGCGGTGTTCGATGCCTACGACCAGGCCATTGCCGTCGAATACCGCGGGCATGTGCCCAGCCTGTTGTTCCGGCTCAACCGCAGGCGGTTCCTGGCCGGCCTGCTGGAGCGTCCGCGCATCTTTCTGAGCGACGACTTCCATGCGCGCTACGACGCTGCGGCACGGGCCAATCTGCGGCGGCGGCTGGGGCGCTGACCCGGCACACGGGGCCAGGCGGTTCATCCGGGCGCGCTGGTGGCGCACGCTACAATGCGCACATGCACGACCGCGTCGCTCCCGATCATGATCCACGCCCGCAGCCGCCCGAGCCGCCTGCACCCAACGAGTGCTGCGAGAGCGGTTGCCCGTTGTGCGTGCACGATCTGTACGCGGAGGAACTGGCGCGCTACCGGCAGGCGTTGGCCGCCTGGGAAGCGCGGCAGCAGGCACATGCGCGATAAGCGAAGCGCCGCGCTTCGCGTGGCCGCCCGGAGCGATTATCTTTGAACCACTCTTTCCGATGGTGCGACATGCGACGACTTGAGATGTGGAGCGCGCTCTGCGGCGCGGCGATGTTGACGCTATCGGGCATGGCGGCTGCGCAGACGACGCAGCCAGTGAGCCACGGCCGCTTCGAGCAGGTGCCGGTGCTGATGCCCAAGGGCGAGCCGCAGCGCGTGGTGATCTGGCTGACCGGCACCGGCAACAACGTCAAGCGGCAGACGCAGGCGGAAAGCCTGCGTGCCGATGGCGCGATGGTGGCGATGGTGGATACCGCGCATCTGTATGCGGTGCTGCGCAAGGCCGGCGGCACCTGCGCGTTCTCAGTCGGCGATGTGGAGAATTTCTCGCGCTACGTACAGGCCTTCTACCACGTGCCCACCTACCGCCTGCCGCTGCTGGTCGGCGACGGCGAGGGGGCCGCGCTGGCCTATGCGATCGGGGCGCAAGCCAAGCCGCATGTGCTGGCCGGCGTGCTGACCGATGGGCTGTGCCCGGCCACGGTATCCGATCAGGCGATCTGCCAGCCGGGCGTGCGCCCGGGCAGCAACACGCTGCTGCCGGTGCCGTTGCAGATTCCCTGGGTGCTTGCCGGGAGCCAGGACAAGCGTTGCCCGGCCGCCGCCGAAGACAGCTTCCTCAAGCAGGTGCCGCAGGCACGCACTTTTACGCGTTCGGCGCGAGGCGACATCCTGCCGGGCCTGCGCGCTGCGGCACGCTCGCTGGGCGAGCAGAAGGGCGTGGCCTTGCCGCCACCGCCGGGCGGCCTGGAAGATCTGCCGGTGGTGGAAGTGCCGGCCAAGCCGGACGGCGACAGCGACGACGACACCTTCGTGATCTTCGTCTCCGGCGATGGCGGCTGGGCAGGCCTGGACGAAGAGGTGGCCGATGCGCTGGCCGCGCAAGGCATCCCGGTGGTCGGCCTGGATTCGCTGCGTTACTTCTGGACCGAGCGTACACCGCAGGGCTTTGCGACCGACCTGGATCGCATCGCGCGTTTCTATGCGCAGCGCTGGCAACGCCAGCGGGTGGTGCTGATCGGCTTCTCGCAGGGCGCGGACGTATTGCCGGCCGCGATCAACACGCTGCCGGCGCAGACCAAGCAGAACCTGCGCATGACCGCGCTGTTGTCGGTAGGTAAGCTGGCCGATTACGAATTCCACGTCAGCAACTGGCTGGGTTCGGACGACGATGGCCTGCCGATTGCGCCGGAAGTGCAGCGACTGCCCGCCGGCACCACCGTCTGCATCTACGGCCAGGACGACCAGGATGCGCTCTGCCCGAGCCTGCCGGCACAGGCCGCCAGGCGGGTCGCGCTGCCGGGCGATCATCACTTCAAGGGCGATTACGCGACCCTGGCCAAGGTGATCATGGAGCAGTTGCACGCTCTGTCGAAGCCATAAGCGAGCAGTGCATTTTTGCCCATGCGTCAGCCGACTTCCGGCTGACGCATGTCAACAACCTGGTCGTCGCCGTTCGGTTCGGCCGCCAGCAGCCTGGCGGGCGCTTGGCATTTTTCTCCGCGACCGACAGCAACCGGCGGTGCTTGCGCGCGTGTCGGCGTGGGACCTTGAGCGGCATGGATGCCGCGCCAGAGCCTACACGGACGTACTTGCGGCGTGTCCCACGCCGGTACGCGTGCAAGCGCCCGCGGCAGACCGAAGCATTCGCATGAAGCGGACGGATTTAGTGCGCAATTGATCGGTGTACGGAGTCGGCCGGTGGCGCGGCGCCGCATCCGGTGTCGGGACACGCCGCAAGTACGTCCATGTAGGCTCGGTGGCGGCATCCATGCCGCCACACGGTCCCGCCCCCGGACGCGACACCACGCTTCCAACATTGCTACCGCTGATCGGCAAGCAATGCGCTCAACACGTGTAAATGCCTGCGGACTCCGTCGCCAACGCACATGGTGAGTTATCTATCTGCTGCTACGGCCAGGATGGGCACTCGAAGGACGTGTAGCCCAGCAATCCGTTCGCTTTTCGTTTCGCAACCGACAGCAACCGGAGGTGCCTGCGCGCGTGCCGGTGTGGGACCTTGAGCGGCATGGATGCCGCGCCAGAGCCTACACGGACGTACTTGCGGCGTGTCCCACGCCGGTACGCGTGCAGGCGCCTGCCGCAGACCGAAGCATTCGCATGGAAACAACAGATGCGGTGCGCACGATTGATCGGTAAGCGGAGTCGGTCGGCAGCGCGGCGCCGCATCCGGTGTCGGGACACGCCGCAAGTACGTCCATGTAGGCTCGGTGGCGGCATCCATGCCGCCACACGGTCCCGCCCCCGGACGCGGCACCACGCTCCCAATCTCGCTACCGCTCTCCAACAAGCATTGCCATCAGGCACACGTGCAGGCGCCCGCCATAGACCGACGCATTCGCATGAAAACCGCAGGCCCTGTGTGGTGTTACTCCTGGCGGCCGGGATCCACCGAGATCAATCGGGTGACATCCAGCAATGCGGCCGGCAGATGCATGCCGCCCGGCGCGACCAGGTAGCGCGGGCGCCAGGTCGGGGCGAACTTCGATTTGAAGCGACGCAAGCCGCTGAAGCCATAGAAGCGCTCGCCGTGACGCGCGACCAGGCTGGCAAAGCGATTCCAGCGGCCGGCCAGGCGATGCTCGGCCAGGCCCGACAGCGGCGCCATGCCCAACGAGAAGCGCGTATAGCCGTTGGCTTGCCCCCACAGGAACAGCTCGATGAACAGGAAATCCATCGTGCCCTTGGGGGCCTGCGCGCTGTGCCGCATCAGGTCCACCGACAGCTCGCCGCCAGCCGGCGCTTGCCACACGTTGGCGAAGGCCACGATCTGGCCTTCCGCCTCGGCCACCGCCACCGGGAAGCGGCGCAGATAGTCCGCATCGAAGCTGCCCAGCGAGAAGCCCTTCTCTTCGCCGGATTTTTCTTCCAGCCATTGCTCGGACACTTCGGTCAGGCGCGGCAGTACCGCATCCACCTGCTCGGGCTGCAGCATGCGGAAGGTCAGGCCGCCGCGCTTGCCGCGGTTCCAGGCCTGGCGCAGATCGGCGCGGTCGCGGCCTTCCAGGGTGAAGCCTTCCAGCGGCACGATCGCCTCTTCGCCCAGTTTGACCAGGGTCAGGCCCATGTCCAGATAGGTCTGCCAGTATTTTTCGCCTACCTGGTAGAACACCGGGCGCAGGCCCATATGGTCGGCCTCTTCGCGGAAGCGCCAGATCAGTGCGCGTGCGACCTCGGGCGCGCCGACTGGGTCGCCCATCGAGATCAGCGAGCCGCCGTAACGCTGCATCATCACAAACCCACGTCCCTGCTCGTCGAGCAGGAAGGCCTTGTCGCCGGTCAGCGCCAGGCAGGCCTGGGTGTCGGTACTGCTGGCCAGGATCGGCGCCAGCGTCTGCAGGGTCTGGGCATCGGCGGCCGGCATCGGGCGGCGGCCGCCACGCAGCAGGCGCGCCATGCCGAACACGATCACGCCCACGCACAGGATCAACGCCGCGCGCAGCGCACGTGGCGCGTTGGCCGAGGTGGCGAATTCCCACCACAGGTCGTTGCTGTATTCGACATGGCTGTAGACGAAGAACAACAGCCAGAACGTGGCCACCAGCACCAGGCCAAGGTTGCTCAGCCAGCGCCACGACCAGGCTTCGTCCAGCAGCGCGCCCTGGCGGTAGAACTCGCGCCGTGCCGCCCACAGCGCGACCGCGGCCAGCGCCGCCGACAGCGACACCGAGATATGACTGCCGCGCAACAGCGACAGCGGCGGCAGCAGGATGCACACGCCCAGTGCCAGCACCCAGGCCGCATGGCTGCGGCGTTGCAGGCCCTGGCCGATCAGCAGCAGCACCATGCCGCCCAGGCTGACCAGCAGATGCGAGGTCTCGATCAGCGGCAGCGGCGCCACTTCCTGGCGCGCGCGCGGGGTCGGCAAGGTGCCGTCGATGACCAGCGCCGCGCCCACCGCAAACACTGCCAACGCCAGGATCTGCGGCAACCAGGGGCGCAGGGCCTTCCACACGGTGCGTGCGGTGCTGGCGCTGGCGCGCACCGGTGCGCCCAGGCCGGAGGCTGCCGCCATCGCCACCGAGATCAGCAGCGGCACGATGTAGTAGGTGACCCGGTAGGCCAGCGCGGCGGCCAGCACCGCAGCCGGGGTGACATGCGGCAGCAGCTTGAGCAGGCTCCACTCGAACACGCCCAAGCCGGCCGGCACCGTGGAGATCAGCCCGGCGACCACCGCCACCAGCCAGATCCCGATGAAACCGAAGTAGCCGGTACCCGGGTCCGGCGGCAGCAGCACGTAGAACGCGGCAGCCGCCAGGCCCAGCTCGACCACGCTCAGCGCGGTGACGCCGAGCACCGTGGTGCGGTCGGGCAACCAGAAGCGATGACGGCCAATCCCGAATTCGCGGCCCTGCCTGCCAACCAGTCCCAGCATTGCAACGTAGCCCACCAGCAAGGCGATACCGGCGATGCGGATGCCTTCTGCGGTGATCGGCAGTGCGCGCGCGGCCGCTTCCGGTTCCAGCATCAGCGCCAGGCCAAGCAACACCCAGGCGCCGAAGACGAAGCCCAGTGTGCTCATCAGCACCACCTGGCCGATCTCGGCCAGGGTCAGCCCGACGCTGCCATAGCCGCGCAGGCGGACCGCGCCGCCGGTGAGTGCGGCAAAGCCCAGCGTCTGCCCCACCGCATGCGCCATGAAGGCGGTGATGCCCACGCGCGCCGGGTGCAGCCGCTTGCCGGTGCGCTTGAGCCCGACCCAGTCAAAGCCCACCAGGCAGGCGTAGCTGCTCAAGCCCAGCAGCAAGGTGAGCGCGATCTGGCCGGCACCCAAGGCACGGAACGCCTGGCGGATCTGCCGATAGCCGTGGTCGGTGAATTGTCCCGACAGCGCGTGCAGCGCCATCGCCAGGATCGCCAGGCTGATGATCACCGGCAAGGCGCGGCGCCAGCCGCTGGCCGGCGCTTGGGAAGACACTGGGGTATCCGTCATGAGGGAAACGGGATCTGCTGGAGGGGAAGAAGGGCACATGCATGGTGCGTGCCGTGCGGGCGTTTGGTCTGCATGGGCCGGTCGGTGTCAAGGTACATGCAGGGTGATCGCGTGGATGCCCAATGAGGTGAACGCAGGCTTCGGTCGCGCCGACAGGTGTCGGCTCGGGACGGCCGCGCGCATCATAGGGCATCGCCGCGACCACGTGCCGCAGGCGACCCACTTGGACACGATGACCGTTGCACCACAGACAGGCAATTGATGGACGATCGACACCACACCGGCACCGCGATGCCGCCCGGGCCGTCGTGCCCGCCACGCTGGGCCGTGCAGGCCGGCGCAGTCGCCGCCTGCACGGGCATGGCCTTCATTGGATTGATTCTGCTGTTGCAATGGCTGCGTGGGGATCTGGACTGGATCGACGCACAGCTCAGCGCCTATCTGCACGGCGACCACGGCCTGCTGTTACGCACGGCCTATTGCGTGCTGGCTGCCACGATGGCGTGGATGGCGCCGGGCCTGCAGGCGGCACTTGCGTCGCCCGCGCGCAGCCGCACGGTGGTGGCGCTGTTCTGGAGCGCGGCGCTGGGCCTGAGCATGGTGTCGATCGGCGATAGCTGGATGCCGGAGCTGGCGCCCGACGCGGCCATGCTGGTGCATCTGCTCTCGGCCGACATGACGTTTCTGTGCGTGATCGCGGCGGTGTTGCTGCAATCGTGGTATTTCCGCCGCGACCGGGTGTGGCGGGGCCGCTTCACCACCGCGTTTGGCCTGGGGCTGAGTGCATTTGCGGTACTGCTGGTGCACGTCACGGTCAGCAGTGTGCCGCTGGCATCAGCCAGAAGAGCGCCATCGTGCTGATCGTGGCCTGGATGGTGCGGGTGGGGGCGTGGTTGGCGCAGCACCCGCGCGCCGGGGCTGCACGTTTGCCGCATTCGCGGGACAATGCCCGGGTCAATCAACCGTAGGAAGTCTGAAATGTTGCAGCGATTCGAAACGGGTCCGCGGATGTCGGAAATGACCGTCCATGGCGGCGTGTGCTATCTGGCCGGCCAGGTTGCCGAAGACACCAGCGAAGACATCACCGGGCAGACCCGCCAGGTGCTGGGCGAAATCGACAAGCTGCTCGCGCAGGCGGCCAGCGACAAGACCAAGATCCTGCGTGCGGAAATCTTCCTGGCCGACATCGCCGATTTCGACGGCATGAACGCGGCCTGGGACGAATGGGTGCCGCACGGCTTCACCCCCGCGCGCGCCACGGTCGAAGCCAAGTTGGCGCGGCCGGAATGGAAGGTGGAAATCGTGATCACCGCTGCGGCGAGCTGACCGCAGGGCGGCGCGCGGTCGCGGGGCGATCGCGCGCGCCGATGGCATCGTCTGCGCGCATGCGTTGCGCATCGCATCGCAGCGTTGTCAGCAGACAGTGCAAACCCCGGACGGCGCGCTGGCATGGCCATGGTGCCAACCCGCCTGCCGGTGCGCCGGCACGAACGGAAAGCCGGGATATTCGCGTTCACCCAGGCGGCCCGCGATGGCGTCCCGGGCCGCGCGCGGTAATCAGCGTTTGACGAAGCGATAGTGCGCCACACCCCACTCGCGACCCTGGTCGTAACCGAACAACTCGGCGCAGGCCAGCCAGAACATCCGCCAGCGCTGCCACCAGCGCTGTGCATCCTCGCCATAGGTCTGCTTCAGCAGCGGCATGATCTGCGCGCGGTGGCGGTCCTGGTTCTCCAGCCAGGCGTTGGCGGTTTTTTCGTAATGCTCGCCCGACAGCACCCAGCGCTGTTCGATGATTACGTCCTGCTGGAAATGCAGCAGGGTATCGGCCGCCGGCATCAGCCCGCCGGTGAAGAAATGCCGCCCCATCCAGTTGTCTTCGCCGGCCACCTCGAACGGGTAGGCCAGGTCGCGATGGCAGAAGATATGCACGAACAGCTTGCCGCCCGGCGCCAGCCAGCTGCCGACGCGCGCCAGCAGCTCGCGGTAATTGCGCATGTGCTCGAACATCTCCACCGACACCACGCGGTCGAAGTTGCCCGGCGGCAGCGCCAGCGCGTTGACGTCGGCGGTGATGACCTGCACGTTGCTCAATCCGCGCACCCGGCACTGCTCCAGGATGTGCGCGCGCTGCGGACGCGAGTTGGACACCGCGGTGATGGTGGCGCCGGGATAGCGCTCGGCCATCCACAAGGTCAGCGAGCCCCAGCCGCAGCCCAGCTCCAGGATGCGTTGGCCGTCGGCCAGTTCGGCGCGCTCACCGTACAGCGCCAGCATGCGTTCTTCGGCCGCATCCAGATCCGGCGTGGTGGCGTCCCAGTAGCAGCTGCTGTACTTGAGCCGGCGGCCCAGGCACAGGGTGAAGAACTGCGGCGGCAATTCGTAGTGCTGGCGATTGGCCGCATCGGTTTCGATGGCGATCGCGCTGGCACGCAGGCTGTCGATGAAGGCGCGCTGGCGCTCGCCGCTGGCATCGGCACCGCCGGTGCGCTCATCGCGCAGGCGCTGCGCGCACAACCGGCGGATGCCGTAACGCAATGCGGCGTCGGGGAGCACGCCGGATTCGGCCAGCCGGGTGGCGACGGATTCTTCGGGCAGCGAGGAGGGCGGAACGGTGATGGTGGACATACGACTCTCCAGGCGACTCAGGACGAAGGGGGAAGCGGGAAAAACGCGCTGGTGCTGCGCTGGTATTGCGCATAGTCCTCACCACGCGAGCGCAGCGCCTGCTGCTCGGTGTAGGGAATGCCGGTGAAGCGATACAGGAACACGAACATCACCACCGGCCCCAGCGCGGCCAGGGCGAGCGGCCATGGCCCGGCACCGATGGCCAGCGCCAGGTAAGCGAACCAGTGCACGAACTCGAAGAAGTAATTGGGATGGCGCGAATACCGCCACAACCCGCTGCGGCAGGTGACGCCGCGATTGGCCGGGTTGGCCTTGTGCGCAGACAGTTGCCGGTCGGCCAGGGCTTCGCCACCGACCGCGATCAACCACACCGCGATCGCCAGCGTGCTCCACACGCTCCAGGCCGGCTCCGGGTTGCTGGCAGCGGCCACAAACGGCACACAAAACAGCACCACCACGACCGCCTGCGCCAGGAAAAAGCCCAGGAACTTGCGTTGGTCGCCGTTCCAGTGCTCGCGCAAGGCACGATAACGGCCATCTTCATGCGGGTCGCCGAACACACGCACGCCCAGATGCAGCGCCAGGCGCGCGCCCCAGACACCGCCGAGCACGGCGACCAGCACGCGCGGCAGCAGCGCGCCATCGGACATCCACGCGCAATACGGCGCAGCCAGCGCCAGGCACGCGGCCCACAGCACATCGACCGGGCCGGCATTGCCGCTGCGGCGTTGCCACAGCCAGCCGACCACCATCACCACACTCGCAAACACGCCCACATGCAGCAGCGGCCAGGCATTCATTGCAGTTCTCCCCTCAGGTGTTCAGGCGATGGTCGCGCCAGGCGGCGTGCATACAGCGACAACACGCCGCAGGCCAGGCCCCAGCCGATGCCGACTGCGACCACCGCCTGCAACTGTGGCGGCCGGAATTCCACCGCCTGCCAGCCGCGTTGTGCCAGCCAGTACGAAAACGGACCGAAAATCGCGCCCAGCAGCACCGCCAGCCATGGCCGCTGCATCACCGATGCCAGCGAATGGTTGAGCGTGAGCGCAAAGCCCAGCCACAACGCCAGGATCCAGGCCGGCGCCAGCAACGTGCCCGGCCACGGCGCGGCGTAACGCACCCAGCCGCCCGCCGCCAGCGTGGTGTCCAGCAGCAGGCCCAGCGACAGCGCGGCGACCAGCAGCTGCGGATCGCCCGGCGCACGCCGCGACGGCCACAGCTGATACAGCGCGAACAGCACCAGCACCAGCAGGGTAGGCCAGATGCGCGCCTGCGCGGCCGCGCTGACGGCCACCAGCCACAGCACCTGCAGGCCCAGATAGTTGCCGAGCTGCCGCATGCGTCCGCTCAAAGGCCAGGCACGAACTGCGGCGGACGTGCGCCCGGCTTGCTCAGCCACAGATGCACATCGCCGATCGAGCGCTCCAGGAAACCGGCCTCGCAATAGGCCAGGTAAAACTCCCACATGCGGATGAAGCGCTCGTCATAGCCGAGCGCACGCACCTGCGGCAGCTGCGCCATGAAGCGCTGGCGCCAGGCGCGCAGCGTCAACGCATAGCTCGGCCCGATGTCTTCCAGGTTGAACAGGCGCAGGTCGCTGGCGCGTGCGATCGCGCCGGTCATCGCCGCCACCGATGGAATGAAGCTGCCGGGGAAGATATGCCGCTTGATGAAGTCCACTGAGCGCAAGGCCTGCGCATAGCGATGGTCTTCGATGGTGATGGCCTGGATCAGCGCCTGGCCGTCGTCGGCCAGCAAGCTGCCGACCTTGGCGAAATAGGTGTCCAGATACTGATGGCCGATGGCCTCGATCATCTCGATCGACACCACCCGATCATAGCGGCCGTCCAGATCGCGATAGTCGCGCAACAACACCGTGACCCGGTCGCTCAGGCCGGCCGCGGCGATGCGCTGGGTGGCCAGTTCGAACTGCTCGCGCGAGATGGTGGTGGTGGTGACGCGGCAGCCGTGCGCGCGTGCGGCGTGCAGCGCGAAGCCGCCCCAGCCGGTGCCGATTTCCACCACGTGGTGCTGCGGGCCAAGCTGCAGTTTCTGGCAGATGCGTTCGAGCTTGCGCGTGGCTGCGCGCTCCAGGGCCGCCTCGCCCTGGGCCTCTTCGCCATCGACGAAGATCGCCGAGGAATACATCAGGTTCTCGTCGAGAAACAGGCGGAACAACGGGTTGCCCAGGTCGTAGTGCGCGGCGATGTTGCGCCGGCTGCCGCTGCGGGTATTGCGTGCGAACGCATGCAGGCTGCGCATTGCCCAGCCGCCCAGCCGCGCGGTGCCGGTTTCCATCGCATCCAGGCGGTCGCGATTGCGCAGCAGCAGGCGCATCAACGCGACCAGGTCGTCGCAGTGCCACTGCCCATCCATGTACGACTCGCCGGCACCGACGCTGCCGTTGAGCGCGGCCTGGCGATAGAAGCCGGGGTCGATGACACGCAACTGCACCTGCAGCGCATCGGCACCATTGGCGTTGCCGAGGGTGGTGACGCCGTCGGCTTCGTGCAGCTGCAACTGTCCATCGCGCAGCTCGCCGAGCGTGGCCAGCAGGCGCTTGCGCAACAGGCGGTCCGTCCAGGAAGCCGCGCGCGGCGCAGCGGTGTCGGGCAGGGACGTGGCGTTCATCGGGGTTCTCGCACAGGCGGATGAGGGTGATCGTGGACCGGGTTGCCGCGCAGCCACAGGCGCAGGGCCTGCCAGTGGATGGCCAGCACCACCTGCACGGTCATCAAGGGATAGGCCAGCAGCGTGCGCGCCAGGGTGCGCGCGTTGAGCGGCTGGCGCTGCAGGACCAGGGTGGCATCGAAGCGGCGTGCACCGCTGCCTGCGCCATCGGCCTCGGCCGCGGGGCTGCCGCCCGGCGCGTCGCCACCAGGCGCATCCAGCACGTCCATATGCACGCGCAACTGCGCCTCGGGCACGCTGAAACGCCAGTCGTACTGGTGCTGCATGCCCATGAAGGGGGAGACGTGGAAGCGCTTGTCGAAGCGCCAGGCATGCACCTGGCGATGCGTGCGCGCCTGCGCGACCGGCAGCACGTAGGTGTGGCGCTGCTGCCACGGCGTATTGGTGATTTCCGCAACGACCCAGCGCAGGCCCCCGTGGCGATCGAAGCAGTAGTAGAAGCTGACCGGATTGAACACATGGCCGAAGTAGCGCAGATGCGTGAGCAGGCGGATCGCGCCATCGGGGCGCTCGCCGGTCTGGGCCTGCACGCAGTCGCGCACCGCCTGGTCCAGCGGAATGTCCGGGTCACCGAGATAATCGCTGCGCCGGAACTGCGCCAGATTGGCGCGCCCCACCGACCATAGCCAGCGCCGCGCAAACACCACATCGAGCTCGGACAGGTCCAGGTACATCAGGAACAGCCGGTAGCGAAACGCCAGCGGCCTGGGCGCAAACCGGCGGTGCCGCACCCAACCGGTATAGATCGCGCTGCGCATCGCGCCCACCCCGCTGACGGCACCGCTGTCCTCGCCGGGAGGCAGCGGTACCGCATCGGGGCTGGCGTCGCGCAGCAGCTGCATCACCAGTCCACTCCCAGGCCATGGGCCACATCCACGCCGCTGCGCAGGCCGTCTTCATGGAAGCCGAAGCCCCAGGCCGCGCCGGCAAACCAGGTGTGCTGCACGCCCTGGATCTCGGCCTTGCGCGTCTGCGCGGCGAGGGCGGCCGCGTTCTGCACCGGGTGGCGGTAGCGCATGCGCCGCAGCACCTTGTCCGGGGCGATGTCGTGGTTGCGATTGAGGCTGACGATGAACGGCTGCGGCGCGTTGAGCGACTGCAGGGCGTTCATCCAGTAACTCACCGTGCACGGCGCCTGCGGGTCGGCCGGCACATGCGCATTCCACGCCGCCCAGGCGCGGCGATCGCGTGGCAGCACGCTGGCGTCGGTGTGCAGGACGGTGTCGTTGTCCTGGTAGGTGATGCCGCCCAGGACCTGCCGCTCGGCTGCGGTGGCGTCGCTGAGCAAGGCCAGCGCGTCGTCGGCATGGCAGGCCAGCACCACGTTGTCGAAGTGCTCTTCGCCACGCAGGGAACTGAGCACCACACCGTTGGGCGCGCGGCGGATCGCATGCACGGGCGTGGACATGCGCTCGAGCACCTGCCAGCGCCGGCGCAGCGCACGCACGTAGCTGCTGGATCCACCACGCACCACCTGCCACTGCGGACGCCCGCTGAGCTGCAGCATGTGGTGGTTGGCCATGAAGCCGATCAGCTGGCCCATCGGGAATTCGAGGATGCGCTGCGAGGGCGATGACCACAGTGCCGAGGCCATCGGCACCAGATGCTGGTCGCGAAACGCCGCCGAATACCCATGCCGCTGCAGATACGCGCCCAGCGTGCTGAAGCGCTCCTGGCTGTGCAGCACCGCCGGCGCCTGCCGATAGAAGCGACGCAGGTCGGCCAGCATGCCCCAGAAGCGCGGGCTGAGCAGATTGCTGCGCTGGCAGAACAGCCCGCCCAGGCTGCCGGCGTTGTATTCGAGCCCGCTGCGCGCGTCGTGCACCGAGAAGCTCATCGTGGTCGGCTGCGCGGCCACGTCCAGCTCGGCGAACATGCGCGTGAGCAGCGGATAGTGCTGCGGGTTGAACACGATGAAGCCGCTGTCCACCGCATAGCGCTGGCCGTCCAGCTGGATGTCGTGGGTGTGCGTATGTCCACCCAGATAATCGGCGGCCTCGAACAAGGTGACCTCGTAGCGGCGCGACAGCAGCCACGCCGCGCCCAGGCCGGCGATCCCGCTGCCGACCACGGCAATCCTGCCCTCGCTCATCGGCTCACCCGCTCGGCACGTTGCGTGAGCGATGTCGGCATCGGCTTGAGGTCCCAGACCAGGCCCACCCACGACATCACGGTGAGCCCGTACCAGGTGACGTCGTACTCCCACCAGCGCAGCCCCTGGCGCGCCGAGCCGGGAAAGAAGTGGTGATTGTTGTGCCAGCCTTCGCCGAAGGTGAGCAGCGCCAGCAGCCAGTTGTTGCGGCTGTCGTCGCGGGTGTCGAAACGCCGGCTGCCGAAGCGATGTGCCAGCGAATTGATGGTGAAGGTGGCATGGAACAGCGCCACGGTGGAGATCACAAAGCCCCATACCAGCAGTTGCGCGCCATTGGTCTTCAATGCGGGCGCGGCAACCGCCAGCCAGTCGCCGAGCAGGTATAGCCCGGTTGCCAGCAACACCGGCATCACGATGTCGAAGCGGTCCAGAAAACGCAGCTCGGCAAAGCGGCGCAGGTCCGGGATGACCTCCCAGTCGGTGCGGAAGTTGCGCGGGGTCAGGAACCAGCCGGTATGGCTCCACCAGAAGCCGTGCTGCGCCGGCGAATGCGGATCGCGGCCGGTGTCGGTGTGGCGGTGATGATTGCGATGATGCGCGGCCCACCACAGCGGCCCGCGCTGCACGCAGGTGGCGCCGATGGCCGCGAACACGAACTGCAGCACGCGCGAGGTCTTGAACGCGCGGTGCGAGAAGTAGCGGTGGTAGAACCCGGTCAGCGCAAACATGCGCAGCGCGTACAACGCCACCGCCATGCCGACCGCGAACCAGGACGCACCGACCCACAGGACCGCCAGGCAGGCCAGGTGCAGCGCGATGAAGGGCAGGGCACGCAGCCAGTCGATACGGTCTGCGCGTGCTTCGTCCAGCGGTTCGTCGGTTTGCGAATCCACCCAACGACGCAGGCTGCCGGTACGCGCTGCGATCCACCCACGCCGGCGGGTGTCGGCAGGCTGCGGCGGCGCGGCATGTGGGTCAAAGCCAGTACTCGGCACGCGTGGTTCTCCGTGTGTAGTGGTGACCCTTTACGGACGCTGCCGGTAAACAGATGCACCAGCGCGTTCGATCGTCGCATGCGTGCGCGCGCTTGGCGTGCCGGTGCGAACGAATCGCGCAATTGCGCACACATTGAATCGCGCCAGCCAGGGGTGACGCAGATGAGGCTGTTGCGCGCCTGACGCCGCCTGCAACGTGGTCGCAGGCGGCGTCAGGCGCGCCGGATCAGGGCGCCATTGCCAGCGTGCTGATGCCGCCCTTGGCCACCACGGTACCGGTGGCGACGCCGCCCGGTGCACCGCCCGGCGGCTCCAGCGTCACTGCCAGGATGGCCTCGTTGCTGAGCATGGGCATCAGCTGGTCGGGAATCTGCGCGCGGCGTGCACGCTGGTCGTCGAAGGTGCCCATCGAATGCGCCTTGCCGTCCGGCGTGATCAGCCACAGCTCGGGTACCTTGTCGGCGGTGGCGGTGCGATCCAGCGGCGTCACCGTGATGGTGTGCTTGTCGGCATCCATCAATGCGACATAGCCGGGGCGGCCGTCTTCGGTGGCCAGCGTGGAGGTCATCGCAATGCCGG
The DNA here is from genome assembly GCF_903989455.1 of Xanthomonas euroxanthea. Classification (NCBI taxonomy): domain Bacteria; kingdom Pseudomonadati; phylum Pseudomonadota; class Gammaproteobacteria; order Lysobacterales; family Lysobacteraceae; genus Xanthomonas; species Xanthomonas euroxanthea. Next base: position 1,630,178 of record NZ_LR861803.1, read on the forward strand.
TCGCCGGCGCGGTGGTGGCCGCCGGCGGCGTGACCGGAGTCTGTACCACCGGGCCGGTGGCCTGCGGCGGCGATACCAGTGCCGGTTGCGTGCGCAGGTTCAACAATGCCAGCAGGCACACGGCCGCGGTGGCCAGGCCGCCGGCGCTTGCCCAGCGCCAGAACCGCACACTGTTCCACACCGCTGTCGTGGGCGCGCTCGCCGACGGCGCGGGGGGCACTGCGTGCAATGGCGTGTCGAAGCCGAGGGTCTGGCGGATGCGTGCCCAGACCTGGCCGGGCGGCGTCACGGCGGCGATCTCGTCCAGCAACGGCGCCAGATGTTCCTGCCACTGCGTCACTGCCTGCGCAAACTGGCCGTCGGTGGCGACGCGTTGTTCGGCAGCCAGGCGCTCGTCGGCGCTCAACAGGCCCAGCACGTATTCGCCTGCAAGCACGTCGCGCGGCGGTTCCTGGTCGATGGGAAAGGGCGTGCTCATCGTTCCAGACATGCCTTGAGTTTGGCCAGGCCGCGGCGGATCCAGCTCTTGACCGTGCCGATCGGGGTGTCGGTGCGCGCGGCGAGCTCTTCGTAGGTGATGCCGTCGAAGAACGCGGTGCGGATCAATTCGCTGCGCGGCGGTTCCAGCTCCGCCAGGCAGTGGTCGATGCGTCGGCGCGTGCTGGCGCGCTCGGTGCGCTCCAGCGGCGAGGCATCGCTGGCGCGCAATTCGCCGGCATCGTCCAGCGCCACGTTGCGGCGTTGCGGGGCATTGGCGCGCAGATGGTCGATGGCCTTGTTGCGCGCGATCATCGCCAGCCAGGTGAGCCCGCGTGCACGGGTGGGGTCGAACTGCCCGGCCTTGTGCCAGATCAGCGTGAACACGTCCTGCAGCACCTCTTCGGCTTCGGCACGGTGCGGGATCATGCGCAGGCACACCCCGAACAGTTTGGGCGAGGTCTGCCGGTACAGCGCTTCGAAGGCATGCCGGTCGCCACCCGCGGTCGCGGTCAGCAGTCGTCCGGTTTCATCGTCGTCGTGGCCAGGGATGGCACTCATGCGGTCGGGCGTTTTTTGAGGTGGGGGCGATGCTACCGGACTGGGCGGACGCTGTCCTTCACTTGCGCTGCTGAAACCACAGCAGGACGGCAGCGAGCAGCAGCAGGATCTCGACGCCGGCCAATGCCACCGTGGGCGCGGAGACCGGCCACAGGCGCGCCAGGGAGACGCTGCGGAACAGCACGATCGGCACGTAGAACGCGAGTGCGACCAGCAGGCCGGTGCGCGGTTGATCGATCCACGCGAAGTAGCCGAACAGGAACGCCATGCCCAGCTGCAGGCCGCCATAGATGACCAGGTATTCCGATTGCCCGGCCGGCGAGAGCTGGGTGTAGCCCACGGCATTGGCGGTCTTGGCCGGCGAGAGCGTGCACCAGATCGCCAGCACGACGTAGAGCACTGCGTTGATCCAGAGGTAGGCCTTGGCCATGGCGATGGTCCTGTATGGGGAAGAGGTGACCGGGCCGTTGTCCGCAACCGCGCGTGGTCGAACGTGAAGATGGCGCGGACCTGGTTCACGGGGCGCTGCAGCTCTTGACCAGCGGCTGCTCGCGCGCCTGGCGCAGCTCATCGGCGCTGACCGCACGCGCACCGGTGTCCGGAAAAACGATGCGCACATGCGGATAGCGGCCGCGCTCGTCGCGCAGATTGCCCACGCCGCGGAATTGCAGCAGACGTTTGTCGGCGATCGAATAACGCACTTCGAGCGCTGGCACTGCCGCGCCGTACCACGCATCCAGGCTCAGGCGAAAACGGCGCTGGCCGCCGGTATCGTCGATGCGCTCGACACGGAATGCCAGCTGGCGTTGCAGGCTTGGCAGTACGAAGTCCACGCGCTGCGGCGTGCCGGCAAGCGCCTCCCAGTGGCTGCGCAGGTATGCATCGAAGCCGGCATCGATCACGCGCGGGCCGTCGTCGGCCGGCAGTGGCGTGCGTTGCTCGGCCTTGCCGGGTTCCTGCTGGAACATCTCGCGCACGCCGTCGCGCTGACGCACGCCCTGGCGATAGCCGTCGCGGCCGTCGATCAGGCTGAAGTCGGGCGAGCTGCCGCCGCCATCGACCTGCTTGCGCGCAAACGGGCGTCCGTCCGCGCAGCGATACAGCACGACGCGCCCGCCATCGTCGAGCAACCAGTGCGACTCGCGATAGCGCAGCGCGCCGCTGTCGCCATCGAAGGCATCGCCATCCACACGGGTGACTGCCGCCGCACTCAGCGGCAAGCCGCCCAACACCAGCAGCAGCAACGGCGGAACCGGCCGGCATACGGTGGCGAGCGCGGCAAGGGCAGCGGCGAGTGGACGCATCGGCGGATTCCTCGATGGGAGTGGCTACCAATACGAGCGCATCCGCAGTGCGGATGCGCCGGATGCGTCAGGACGTTCCTGACGCGGCGTAGTACCTGGAGGCCAGTGCCACGGGTTGGGGCGTTGGGCGCTGCCCAGAGTGCAGGTGCGTGCATGGGATTGCCCATGCCGCGCCGGTCACGCGCGAGCGGCCAGGGCGAGGGCGAAGCCAGGTGCGGAAGCCGGGGCGTGGACACAAGTCTGCCGGCTCAGGGGGCCGGCCGCGAGCACGCACGCGTCGTGCAGGCACGGATGGCGTGCAGACATCGCGGTGCAGGTGGCACCTCCCGTTCCGGGCGTGGCGCGCCTGGCACCTGCGCCACGCGTCCGGCCAGCGGTCTAGCCGCTTGCGCGCAGCACGATGCAATCCACCGGGCAGGCCGGCAGGCATAGCGCGCACCCGGTGCACAGCGGCGCGATCACCGTATGCATGTGCTTGGCGCCGCCGATGATCGCATCCACCGGGCAGGCCTGGATGCACTTGGTGCAGCCGATGCAGTCGGCTTCGACGATCCACGCCACCTGCGCCGGTGTCTGCAGGCCACGCGTGCGGTCGTAAGGGCGCGCGGGCACCTGCAGGACATGCGCCAGCGCACGCGCACCCGCATCGCCGCCGGGCGGGCAATGATCGACATCCGCTTTGCCGTCTGCCATCGCTTGCGCATACGGGCGACAGCCGTCGTAACCGCACTGGCCGCACTGGGTCTGCGGCAGCAGGCGGTCGAGGCGTTCGACCAGGTCGGGCGATGCGGCGGGCGTTGCGGTGTGCATGTCAGTGCAGCAGCTTGCCGCGATACCAGCGCTGCTGTGCCAGCGCCAGCATCGGCTTGTCTTCACGGCTGTCGCCGTAGGCATGCACGCATTCGTATTGCGACAGGTCATGGCGCAGGCGGATCTGCGCGGCCTTGCGTGGGCCGCAATCGCCTTCCGCATAGCGCCCGCTCAGCACGCCGGCGTGGTGTTCCAGCTTGTTGCAGATCAACGACAGGTCATGCTGCGCGCACCACGGCTGCAGGTACAGGTCCAGCGAGGCCGACACCAGCACCACTTCATGCCCCTGCGCCTGATGCCAGTCGATGCGCTGCATCACCTCGGCGCGCAGCACGCCCGGCAATGCCGTGCGCGCGAAATCGGCGCCGTGCGCGGCCACCTCGTCCAGCCGGCGATCACTGAACACGATGCGGGTGACCCGCGCGCGCAGCGCCGCAGCCGACACCATGCCCAACCGATACCCCAGCAGCCACGGGCCCACCTGCCATTTCGCCGTCGCCAGCTGCGCGGGCGTGGCCACCTTGCGCAGGAAGCGCGCATAGCTGTCGCAGGTGGTGATGGTGTGGTCGAAGTCGAACAGGGCCAGGTGCATGAGGGGCGGGGATTGGGCAGTCGGGAGTGGGGATTGGTTGAAGGCGCAGCATCTGCTTTCCCTTCTCCCACAGGGAGAAGGTGCCCCGCAGGGGCGGATGAGGGGACGGGCCAGGCACTGGTGTCAGGTCTCCCTCAACAATCAGCTCTGGCTCCTACGATTCCCGACTCCCGATTCCCCATTCCCGCTTCACCGAACAGGCATGCCCGGCTGCGCACCAGCATCGGCGTCCAGCAGTGCCAGCGTGCCGCCGTCGAAGCCGGCCGACAGGATCATGCCTTCGCTGATGCCGAAGCGCATCTTGCGTGGAGCCAGGTTGGCGATGAACACCACGCTGCGGCCGACCAGCGTTTCCGGTTCGCCATAGCTGGCGCGGATGCCCGAGAAGATCTGGCGCTTGCCCAGCTCGCCGGCATCCAGCTCGAAGCGCAGCAGCTTGTCCGAGCCTTCCACAAATTCGCACACCAGCACCTTGCCGATGCGCAGGTCGAGCTTGGCGAAATCGTCGATGCCGATGAGGCTGGGAGTGGCGGTTGGGGACTGGGGAGTCGCAACGGCCGCCGGTTTCGTCTCGGCCTTGGCCGGTGCGGGCTTGGTGGTCGCAGCGGGTGCCGCAGGTGCGGCCATGGTGTCTTTTGAAGCGTCGGTCATGGCGTCGATCAGTTTGGGGTCGATACGGGTGAACAGGGCGGTGTAGGGCTGGATCACGTGCGCGGTCAGCGGGCGCGCGACGTCGTCCCAGCTGGTCATCGGTGCCGACAGGAAGGCTTCGGCCTCGGCACAGGTGCGCGGCAGGATCGGCTTGAGTGCGGCCACCAGGATCCGGAACAGGTTCAGGCCCTGCGTGCACACCGATTGCAGCTGCGCATCGGCACCGTCCTGCTTGGCGATCACCCACGGCTTGGTGTCGTCGATGTACTTGTTGGCCTCGTCGGCCAGCGCCATGGTCTGGCGGATCGCGCTGGCCGCATCGTTGCGCTCGTAGGCCTCACGGATCGGCGCCAGTGCGGCGACGAAGCGGTCGTACTGCGCCGGGTCGGGCAGGGCGTCGGCCAGCTTGCCGTCGAAGCGCTTGCCGATGAAGCCGGCGCAGCGGCTGGCCAGGTTGACGAACTTGCCGACCAGATCCGCATTCACCCGCGCGATGAAATCGCCCAGGTTCAGGTCCAGATCGTCCACGCCGCCGGATGACTTGGCCGCGAAGTAGTAGCGCAGCGCCTCCGGTTCCAGGCCCACGTCCAGGAAGGTCCGCGCCATCACGAAGGTGCCGCGCGACTTGGACATCTTGGCGCCGTCCACGGTGAGGTAGCCGTTGACGTGCAGCCGGGTCGGCGCGCGATGGCCGGTGCCGTGCAGCACCGCCGGCCAGAACAGGCCGTGGAAGTTGACGATGTCCTTGCCGATGAAGTGATGCAGCTCGGTCTGCGTGCCGGCGACCAGATGGGCCTCGAAATCCTCGCCCATCTGCGCGCACAGGGTCTTGAAGCTGCACAGGTAGCCGATCGGCGCGTCCAGCCACACGTAGAAATACTTGCCCGGCTGGCCCGGAATCTGGAAGCCGAAATACGGCGCATCGCGCGAGATGTCCCAGGCGCGCAGGCCGCCTTCGGTGTCCAGCCATTCCTTGAGCTTGGCCTTGACGCCGGGCAGTGCCACATCGCCGGCCAGCCACTCACGCAAGAAGCCGTCGAAATGGCCCACTTCGAAGAAGAAATGCTCCGAGTCGCGCAACTCCGGTGTGGCACCGGAAATCACCGACCTGGGCTCCTTCAGCTCGGTCGGCGCGTAGGTGGCGCCGCAGACCTCGCAGTTGTCGCCATATTGATCGGCGCTGCCGCAATTGGGGCAGATGCCCTTGATGTAGCGATCCGGCAGGAACATGCCTTTGGCCGGGTCGTAGAACTGCGCCACCGAGCGGCGGCTGATGTGACCGGCGGCCTCCAGCCTGGTGTAGAAGGCCTCGGTGAGTTCGCGATTGACCGGCGAATTGGTCGAATCGTAATGATCGAAGGTCACCCCGAACGCGGCAAAGTCGCGCTCATGGCTGGCCTGAATGCTGGCGATGAAGGCCTCCGGGGTGACCCCGGACTTTTCGGCCGCAAGCATGATCGGCGTGCCATGGGTGTCGTCGGCGCAGACGAACCAGGTCTTGTCGCCGCGCAGGCGGCGCGCGCGCACCCAGATGTCGGCCTGGATGTAGCCGACCAGATGGCCAAGATGCAGCGGGCCGTTGGCATAGGGCAGGGCGGTGGTGACGAGTGCGGTGCGGGTCATGGCAGGCGTAATGCGGGGGACAGCCGATTATCGCATTAGTCGGGAATGGTGGCGGGAATCGGGAATCGGTCAAAGCAGGGCTAGGCGACCGTGTTGTTGAGGCGCGCAGGCACTTGGCTGGCCCTGGAGCGCTATGGATCGACGATGGTCGCCTGCCAGGACTCGCTGCACAGCTACGCGCAGATGGACACGCACAAAAAAGGCGCCCTCGCGGGCGCCTGCTTTTACGATTCCCGATTCCCGATTCCCGATTCCCCAATCCCAGCTATTCACGAATCCAGGTCTGGGTGCGGCCCAATGCCTCAACGCCCACATAGCCGCGCATCTGCAGCTTCTTGCCGCCGTCGGTCAGGGTGACCTTGGCCTTGTAGGTCTTGCCCTTGGCCGGGTCGAGCACCGAGCCGCCGCTCCACACCGCGGTACCGTCGGGCTTGAGGCCCCACAGGATGGTCATGCCCTTGATCGGCTTGCCCTTCTGGTTGCCATCGCACTTGTCGCAGGTCGGGTTGGGCCCATGGTTGGACTGCAGGATGTCGACCACCTTGCCGCTCAGCGTACCGTTGCCGAGCTGCTCGATCTGCACCACCGACTTGGGCTTGCCGGTTTCGTCGTCGATGGTCTTCCAGCGGCCCACCGGCGAATCGGCGGCCTGGGCCAGCAGCGAGGCGGCGGCCAGCGGCAGGGCCAGCATCAGGGTCTTGAAGGTCTTGCGCATGTGTCCCCTCCCAGGGATTGCTGTGGCCACCGTCGGCGGCCTTACCGGAATGTATACCGTCGAGTATGGTGGCGGAAAGACGCGCTGCGGAATGCGTTCATGCCACGCGCGCCCGCTGCCGTTGCCGGTCCACGTCCGCTGACGGGGCCGGGTATGTCTCATGTCGGGGTCATGGCGCTGTTCGGCTTGCTTGCGCTGCCGGCTGTGTGTCCCGCATGCCCTCGCCGATCACCGATCACCGATCAGCAGCCACGGCAGCAACCACCCGCTATTGCAGCGTCACCTGCTTGCGGTTGTCCGCCGGCACGCGATCGATCAGCTTGTTGTCCGGATCGAAGCCGGCCTCGATCGGCAGGCGGTCGACGGTCATGCTGAAACTGGGCGCGGCGCTGGTGACATGCTGCCGTTGCAAGGCCAGTACCGGCGCCTGTGCGTTCTTGCCGGCCGGAGCACCGTAGATCGCCACCTCGATCCAGTCGTCCAGCGGCACCGCATGCTCCTTGCCCGTGCCGTCGGCCTGCAACTTGGCCGCCTGCGTTTGCACGGTCACCTCGAAACGGCCATCGGGGCGCCTGCGCGCCTGCGCGCTGACCACGCGGTTGTCGTAGAAGGTGATCTTCTCGAACAGGTCGGTGATCAGTTCTTGCTGGTCCGGGCGTGCCTGGGCCCGAATGGCCTGCAGCAGCTCGGCCGAGGTGGTGTAGGGCGGCTGCTGGAATGCCTCGGCCGCCAGGAAGCGCTGCAATGCACGATTGAGCGCCTGCTCGCCGAGCTCCTCGCGCAGCCGGTAGAACGCCAGCGAGCCCTTGCGGTAGTGGATGTATTGCTGATCCTCCACGCGATACAGCGGCAACTCCTCGATGGTTTCGCCACCACGCCCTTCCAGATAGCGGTCCAGTTCGTAGCGGAGGAAGCGGCGCATATGGGCGCGTCCGTACTCGCGCTCCATCACCATCAACGCCGAATACTGCGCCAGCGATTCGGACAGCAAGGTGGCGCCCTGCACGTTCGCCCCGATCACCTGATGCGCCCACCACTGGTGCGCCACTTCGTGCGCGGTGACATAGAACACGTAGTCGATTTCGTCTTTGTCGCGCAGGTCGGCGATGAAGCCGATCGACTCGGAATAGGGGATGGTATTGGCGAATGACTGCGCAAAGCGCGCGTAGCCGGGGAACTCGATGATGCGCACCTGACGATGCTGATACGGGCTGAAGTTGGCTTCGTAATAGGTCAGCGACTTCTGCACGCTTTCGATCATGCGCTGCACGTTGTACGGGTGCTTGGGGTCGTAATAGACCTCGATCGGGATGTTCTTGTAACGCGCCTTGCGCACTTGCCAACGTGCCGACAGGTAGGCGTAGAAATTGAGCATCGGCCGGTCCATCACGTAGCGGAAGCAGCGCCTGCCATCGCGTTGGAATTCCTGTTGCAGATAGCCCGGTGCCAGGGCGATCTGATCCGGCGCGGTGCAGACGGTGCTGGCAAAGTCGAGCCAGTCGGCATCGTCGCTGACGTAGGTGTTGGCGCGCGCGGCCTGGTCCTCGAGCTTGGGCATACGCGTGGGTTCGCCCAGGCCGCGCTTGCGGCGGTCGTTGCGGTCGCTGGTCTCGGTGTGGGTGTTGTAGCCGAACCAGGGCAGCAAGGTGTTGTTGAAAAAGCTGCCATTGGCGACCAGTTCGGTCTGTGCCTGCTCGGCGGTGAGGCCATGTGGATGCTGGTCCACGCGGAAACGGAATACGCGCTCTTCGCCGGGCTGCAGCGGCCGCTGTAGTCGATAGATGCGGTAGCCGGCCGGCACGTCGTGCAGGGTCAGCGTTTGCCCGCCCAGGTCCACCTTTACCAGGCTGCGGTCCCCCGTGCGGCCCTGCATGCCGATGTGCACCTCGCTGATCGGCGTGGGGTGGGTGTTGCGCACCGTCCAGGTGGCATCGATGACCACCGACTGGGTTTCCGGATGCAGGTCGACATGGTTGTCGACGGCGATGATGCGCGGCTGCGGCAGATCCTTGTACTTGCGGTAATCGCGCTCGTAGCGCGCCTGCAGGTCCAGCCGCTGTTCCGGCGACAGGAAGCTGTTGTAGACGTTGGTGTTCCAGTACAGCCAGCCGCCGACCGCCACGAAGCCGAGCAGGGTGACCGCCAGGGCCGCACCGGTCGGGCTGCGCAGGCGCTGCAGCGCCTGCCGCACACGCTGGCGCAGGCCATGGCCCACGCCACGTGGCCAGAACGCCGAAGACAGCAACAGCAGGGCCAGCAGGAACACGCCCCAATAGCCCTGGAACCACAACTGGCCGGGCAGGAAGTGCCCGTAGCCGTTCATGTCCGAATAGGGCGCATTGGGCCAGCCGCCGAAGGTGTAGAGGTTCTGGGTGTAGTCGAGCATCGACAGCGCCGATTGCCCGATCAGCACCAGCATCAGCAACGCATAGCCGACGAACTTGTTGTTGCTCAGCACCTGCAGCGCCAGCGCCATGCCGCCCATCAGCACATACAGTACCGAGCCCAGCGCCAGCGTCTTGAGATACAGCAGCGGCTCGATGCTGGTGTAGCCGTGGCCCAGCTGCAGCGCGATCGCGGTCGCCGCACCGGCGGCCTGGAAGCTGGCGATCACCGCCAGCAAGGCGACGAACTTGCCCAGCAGGGGAACCCAGTCCGGCACCGGCATGGCATCGGTGATGCCGTCGATACGGTTGCTGCGCTCCTTCCACACCAGTTCGCCGGCATAGAACAGCACCACGATGATCAGCAAAAAGCTGTAGCTGTTCTGCAGCGCCTGCAGCATCAAGGAGGTGACCGGCAGCACGGCGGTACCGTAAAGGCGCGCAGTGAACAGTGCGGTCGGAATGAAATTGGCCAGGCCCAGCATCAGCAGCACCACGAACGGCGCACTGCGCAGCACGCCGAGCGTGTCGAAGCGGATCTGGCGCAGCAGTTGCCGCCATGCGGTGGCCGCGCCGAAGCTGGGCGTGACCGTCAGGCGTGTCGTGGTGACGCGCGCGCTGGCGGGAGGTGCATCAGCAGGCGCAACCGACGCCGCACCACGGCGCCGCCGCGTCCCGCTGCGCTCGGTACGGAACAGCGCGAACGTGGCGGCAAACAACATACCGCTCATGCCCAGCCACAGCGCGCGATTGGCGAGCAGGTAACCGGTCAGCGGCGGCAGCTGGTGATTGCGCTGCTCCACCGACCAGTAGCGCAGCGTCTGCGACAACGCGCGAATGCCGAGCGGGTCGGACAGCGTGGCGATCCATACATTGTCCAGGTCGGCCATCAGCGCACGGCTCACGCCGTACAGCACGAAGAACACGATCACGCCGATATAGACCCACAGGATGCTGCGCGTGGTCACCGCCAGCACCGACAGCAGCGCAGTGGTGAACAGCAGGTTGGGCAGCACCAGCACCAGCAGCGACCACAGATAAGGCAGTACGGCGACCGGCCCGAGCCGCGCCTGATCGATCCACGGCATGAACTGGGCGGCGAACATGCCCAGCGCGATCACCACATACATCAGCATGCCGGCGATCAGCGCCGCGCCGATACGGCCGAGCAGATAGTCGCGCCGCCGTACCGGCGTGGAAAACACCAGCTCGGCGGTGCCCAGGTCGAAGTCGCGCAGCAAGGCATTGCTGACGAACAGGGTGGTCACCAGCAGGCCGAGCAGGCTGAAAAGCCCGAGCAGTGTGGCGATCACCGTAGGCGCATTGCGCAGCACGTTGCCGATGCCACCGCCGATCTGCACCGCGTCGCTGGACAGCGCGGCAAACGCAAGCAGCGCATACAACGCAGCCAGCAGCCACAGCAGGGGCGAGCGCAGTTGTTCGCGCAGCTCGAAGCGCAGGAACGCCAGGATCATCGCCGCGCTCCGTCAGGCGGCCAGCGCTTGCGTGCGCAGGCGCTGGAAATAGACGTCCTCCAGATCGGGAGCGACCTGTTCGAAACCCGGCTCCGGGCAATCGGTACTGAACACGTGGATCACCGGGTGGCCGGCAATCAGGCGCGTGGACAGCACGGTGAAGCGTGCCTCGTAATCGGGCAATGCCTGCTTGCTGACCTGTTTGCGCCAGACCTGCTGCTGCAGCATGTCGATCGCATTGGCGGGCCGTCCGGTCAGCAGCACCTGGCCCCTGTTCATGATGGCCATCGTCGGGCACAGGTCGGTGACATCTTCGACGATGTGGGTGGACAGGATCACCACGACGTTTTCGCCGATTTCGGCCAGCAGATTGAGAAAGCGATTGCGCTCTTCCGGATCCAGCCCGGCGGTGGGCTCGTCGACGATGACCAGCTGCGGGTTGCCCAGCAGCGCCTGCGCGATGCCGAAGCGCTGGCGCATGCCGCCGGAATAGGTGCCGAGCTTGCGCTTGCGCGCATCCCACAGATTGACCTGCTGCAACAGCCGCTCGACAACCTCCTTGCGTTGGCCGCGATCGGTGAGCCCCTTGAGCACGGCGAAGTGATCCAGCATGTCCAGCGCGCTCACCTTCGGGTATACGCCGAAATCCTGTGGCAGGTAGCCCAGCCGGCGCCGCAACGCGTCCTTGTCGGTGAGCACGTCGATGCTGCTGCCATCGGCGCCGGTCAGGCTGACGCTGCCCGAATCGGGCTCCTGCAGCGTGGCCAGCGTGCGCATCAGCGACGACTTGCCGGCGCCGTTTGGCCCCAGCAGTCCGAACATGCCGCGAGGGATGTCGAGCGTGACGCCTTGCAGCGCATGTACGCCATTGGCGTAGGTCTTGGACAGCGCGCGGATCTGCAGCATGGACGGTTCCTGTGTCCTGGGGTGGTTGGATCTTCACGACGTTGCGGTATCGCCGCATCCGCCGGAAGTCACAGCGACGATCGACTACGCCTGTTCGACGTGACCGTGCGGCGGATGTGACCGGACCCTGCTGGCCGCGGCGCTCAACCGACCTCGTACAGCTCCAGCGGCAAGTCATCCGGGTCGGCGAAGAAGGTAAAGCGGCGGCCGGTGTATTCGTCGATGCGGATGTCCTCGGTGCTCACCTCGTGCGCAGCGAGATGCGCCACGGCCGCGTCCAGATCCTCGACGCGGAAGGCGAGATGGCGCAGGCCGCGGGCTTCCGGGCGGCTGGGGCGCAGCGGTGCGTCGGGAAACGAAAACAGCTCGATCTGGCCGCCATCGGGCAGCGCCAGGTCCAGCTTCCAGGAATCGCGCGCCTGCCGGTAATGCTCATCGAGCACCCGCAGGCCCAGGATGTCGCAGTAGAACCGCTTGGAGACCGCGTAGTCGCCGGCGATGATCGCCACGTGGTGGATGCCGGAAAGCTTCATGCGGCGCCTCGCACGCGTTGCGGGCGCTGGCGCTGCTGCGGGGCCGGCACGGATGCGCGAGGCGCGGCGACAGCGATCCGGGCTGCCAGACGTGCCGGCAGCCGGGATGCGCTCCAGCGCTGCGTCTGCGCCGCCGTGCGTGTGTGCAGATGGTATGGCATGGCAACAGTCCGGATGAGCAGTCGCGAGGATACCCCCGGTAGCGCCAGGGCGTGTCGTGCCGGCCGGGCCGAGCGCGAAGCGTACGTGGGCCGATCGTGGGCGCGACATGCCGCATGGCATCCCGCAATACCTGGTTGCGCGTCACGCCTGGCCACTGCATGGCTGTGCTCGCCTGCGCGCGCATGGCAGGATGCGCTGCCACCGATCAGACACGCCGATGCCCGAGCCGTCGTCCAATGCCGCACCGCAATTCCAGCGCAGCATGCAGGTGCGCCATCTGGTGATGCTCTCGCTGGGCGGGGTCATCGGCACCGGGCTGTTCTTCAGTACCGGCTACATCATCGCCAGCACCGGCGCGTTGGGCACGGTGATCGCGTATCTGATCGGCGCGCTGGTGGTGTACCTGGTGATGCAATGCCTGGGCGAGCTGGCGGTGGCGATGCCGCAGACCGGCGCCTTTCATGTGTATGCCGCGCGGTATCTCGGCCCGGCCACCGGGTACGTGGTGGCGTGGCTGTACTGGCTGACCTGGACGGTGGCATTGGGCTCGAGCCTGACCGCGGCGGCGTTCTGCATGCAGTACTGGTTCCCGCACATACCGGCATGGCCGTGGTGCCTATTGTTCTGCGCGCTGATCTTCGCCCTGAACACGGTGTCGGCGCGCTGGTTTGCCGAAGGCGAATTCTGGTTCTCGCTGATCAAGGTGATCACGATCGTGCTGTTCATCGTGCTCGGTGGCGCGGCGGTGATCGGCGTGCTGCCGTTGGCCGATGGGTCGCCGGCGCCGGGATTGCGCCACCTGCGCGCCGACGGCTGGTTTGCGCAAGGCACGCTGCCGATCCTGATGACGATGGTGGCGGTGAACTTTGCCTTTTCCGGCACCGAGTTGATCGGCGTGGCCGCGGGCGAAACCGCACAACCGGCGCGTGCGATTCCGCTGGCGATCCGCACCACGCTGGTACGGCTGGTGGTGTTGTTCGTCGGCACCGTGCTGGTGCTTGCCGCGTTGCTGCCGGCCGAGCAGGCGGCAGTGGACACCAGCCCGTTCGTGCGCGCGTTCGAGTTGCTGGGCATCCCGTATGCGGCCGATGTGTTGAATGCGGTGATCCTGACCGCGATCCTGTCGGCGGCCAATTCCGGCCTGTATGCGGCCGCGCGCATGCTGTGGTCGCTGGCCAACGAGGGCACGCTGCCGGCGCGGCTGGCACGCCTGACAAGACGCGGCATTCCCCTGCCGGCCTTGCTGTTGAGCATGTTGGGCGGCCTGTTGGCGCTGCTCACCGGCGTCTACGCCGCCGATACCGTGTTCGTGGCGATTTCGGCGGTGTCCGGTTTTGCGGTGGTGGTGGTGTGGCTGAGCATCTGCGCCTCGCACTACGTCTTTCGACGCCAGTTGCTGCGCGACGGCATCGCGCCGGAGAGCCTGGCCTACCGCGCGCCGTGGTATCCGTGGACGCCGCTGCTGGGGTTTGCGCTCTGCCTGCTGGCCTGCATCGGCCTGGCCTTCGATCCGCAGCAGCGCATTGCGCTGTGGTGCGGCATCCCGTTCGTGGCGCTGTGCTACGGCGCCCATGCACTCACCCAATGGCTTGCCAGCAGGAGGCCACACCCATGACGATTCTTCCCCGCCAGCCGCGCGCCGGGGCGCCTTTCAGCCAGGCGCTGCAGCACGACGGCTACGTGCTGCTCGACGGTGCGCTTGCCACCGAACTGGAACAACGCGGCTGCGATCTCAACGATGCGCTGTGGTCGGCGCGCGTGCTGATGGAGCAGCCGGAGCTGATCTACCAGGTGCATCGCGACTATTTCGCTGCCGGCGCGCAGTGCGCCATCACCGCCAGCTACCAGGCCACGCCGTTGGGCTTTGCCGCGCGCGGGCTGGACCTGGCGCAGTCGCAGGCGCTGATCGCACGCAGCGTGGCGCTGGCTGCACAGGCGCGCGCCGATCATCTGCAGGCGCAACCGCAGGACGCGCCGTTATGGGTGGCCGGGTCGGTCGGGCCGTATGGTGCGTACCTGGCCGATGGTTCGGAATACCGCGGCGACTATGCCCTGCCGCTGGCGCAACTGATGGACTTCCATCGCCCGCGCATCGCCGCGCTGGCCGCAGCGGGCGTGGATGTGCTGGCCTGCGAGACGCTGCCGTCGGCCAGCGAGATCGTCGCGCTGCGGCTGCTGCTGGAGGAATTCCCGCAGCTGCCTGCGTGGTTCTCGTTCACCTTGCGTGATGCGGCGCATTTGAGCGATGGCACGCCGCTGGCGCAGGTCGTGCCGGCGCTGGATGCCTGCGCGCAGGTGATCGCGGTGGGCATCAACTGCATTGCGCTGGAAGACGTCACCGCCGCGCTGCAAAGCCTGTCCGCGCTGACCACGCTGCCGCTGGTGGTGTATCCAAATTCAGGCGAACACTACGACGCCAGCGACAAGCGCTGGCACGCCGGCGCCGCGCAGGCGTGCACCCTGGCCGATCAGCATGCGCAGTGGCTGGCCGCAGGTGCGCGGTTGATCGGCGGCTGCTGCCGCACCACGCCGCGCGACATCGCCGCGCTGGCGGCCGCACGCGTGGCGGGTTGAAACGCAGCCGGTAGAGCAGCGGCGTTGATCGCAGGGCAGGGCCTCGGACGAGCCTGTCAGTCGCGTGTGTGCCACTGGCAGACGCGTCAGGTCGCCTGCGCTTCGGGCCACGCCCGCAGGTGACGCGCCTGGTCCGGAGCGCGTTACCTGCGGTTGCTTGACGACCGTGATGCCGCGCCAGCTCGCCTCACCCCTTCTGCGTGGCGATCCAGCGCTGGATCTTCTCCTGCAGGATATCCAGCGGCACCGAGCCGTCCTTGAGCACCTCGGTGTGGAAGGCGCGCACATCGAAGCGTGGGCCCAGCTCGCGTTGCGCCTGTTCGCGCAACTGCGCGATCTTCATCTCGCCGACCTTGTACGCCAGCGCCTGGCCGGGGATGGCCATGTAGCGGTCCACCTCGGCCTCGGCATCGGTGCGGGTCATGGCCGAGTTGTTGAGCATGTAGTCGATCGCCTGCGTGCGGGTCCAGCCCTTGCTGTGCAGGCCGGTGTCGGTGACCAGGCGGATCGAGCGCCACAGCGCGTTCTGCAGATAGCCGTAGTAGTTGTACGGGTCCTGATACAGGCCCAGTTCGCGGCCCAGCGATTCGGCGTACAGCCCCCAGCCCTCGATGTAGGCGGTCTCGCCACCCAGGCGGCGGAACTTGGGCAGGTCGGTCAGCTGCTGCTGCAGCCCGAGCTGGAAGTGGTGGCCGGGGATGGCTTCGTGCAGATACAGGCTTTCGGTTTCCCAGGTCCTGCGCGCGTCCAGGTCGGAGGTGTTGACGTAGAACACCCCTGGCGTGCTGCCGTCGCCGCTGGGGCGCATGTACGAGCCGCTGGCGGCCGACTGCGCACGCTGCGGTTCCACCACGCGCACTTCCAGCGCCGGCATGCCCTGGGTATTGAACAGGCGCGGCACCGCCGCTTGCACGCGTCCCTGCAGGCCACGGTAATAGCCCAGCAATTCGGTCTCGTTGCGGAACGCGAAGCGCTTGTCGGTCTGCATGAACTTGTAGAACTTGGGCAGGTTGCCGCGGAACCGGACCTGCTTGGCCAGCGCGGCGATCTCGCCCTGCAGCCGCGCCACCTCGTCCAGCCCGATCTGGTGGATCTGCTCCGGGGTCAGGTCGGAGGTGGTGCTCTGGCGCACGTCGTAGGCGTACCAGGCCGCGCCATTGGGCAGCGCGGTCAGGCCGTCGGTGTCACGGCAGGCCGGCAGGTACTCGGTGGCGATGAAGCCGCGTAGCGCCCGGTACGCCGGCATGATCCGCACTTCGATCAGGCGCTTGTATTCGGCGGTGATGCGCTGCTTGTCGGCCTCGGGCATGTCTGCCGGCAGGTTGCGCACCGGGCCCCAGAACAGGCTGTCTTCGGCATTGCGCGCGATGATCGCATCCAGCTGCGGCAGCACCTTCTGCATCAGCACCTTCGGCTGCACCACGCCGGCCTGCATGCCGGCCCGCATGTTGGTGATGGCCTGGTCGAACAGGTCCGGGATGCCCACCGCACGCCGCGACCAGTTGTCGTAGTCCTTGACGGTCTTGAACGGCTGCGCGCCGGTGCCCGAGCCCAGCACCACCGCGATGCTGGCGATGTTGTAGAACTGGTTGATCGGCAGCATCCAGCTGGGGAACTGCTCGGCCGCCAGTGCGCTGCGCGCATCGCGCACGAAGATCTGGTAGCTGAGCAGGTCCTGCCCGCTCAGGCCGTCCGGCCCCAGCGCCTCGGCCTTGCCCAACCACAGCACGGTGAAGTCGTGCGACTGCTGCCGGAACGCCGGCGACAGGAAGTTGGGCAGCTGGTCGTTGTAGCGGGTCTCGCCCTGGAAGGTGGCCTGCAGCGGGTTGAGCTTGAGCGAGGCATCCCAGTACTGGTCGTAGAGCAGGTTGAGTTGCTGCGCCTTGGTCAGCACCACCGGGGCGGCCACCGCACGTGGTCTGGGCCTGGCGGCCTTGCCACCCTTGGCGGCCTTGCTGGTTCTGGCCGCCGGCTTGGCGGTCTTCTTGCCCTTGCTCGCCTTCGCGCGCGTTTGCGTGGTCTGCGCCTTGGCGGTCTTCTTCTTGGCCGCATCGGCGGGCGCTGCCACTGACAGGCTCAGTACGGCGGCCAGGGCCAGGGACAGCAGGCGGGAAAAGCTGAGGGGCATTACCGGCTCCGGGAACAAGCGAGCGGGGAGCTTGCCCGATCCGCACCGTTCCGGCCACCCATCGGGCGCACGGGGCGCGCCTGGAATTCATGAAGCCCGCTGCGCATGCCTGCGGCGCGCAGGCATGCTGCAGTGCGATAGGCTTGCGCTCATGCCAAGCGATGAATCGACATGCGGGACCCAGGTGCCCGTGCAGGGTGGGCAGGGTTTCTGGCGCGATCCGGCGTTGCCCTTTGTCGAACTGCGCCAGGTGATCAACAGCCGCAGCCTGTGTTATGCCGCGCATACGCACGAGCAATGGTCGGTGGGCGCGGTCGACCGCGGGCTTGCACGTTATCGCAATGGACGCATGAGGGCGCAGGTGGGCGCGCGGTCGCTGACCCTGATCAACCCGGGCGAGGTGCATGCCTGCAATCCGGATCAGCAGCAGGACTGGTCGTTCCGCATGCTGTATCTGGACGTGGCGTGGCTGCGCGAACAACAGCGCGCACTCGGCCTGGCCACCAACGCCGATGTGCACCTGCTGGCGGCACCGCTGTGCCAGACCCCGGCAGCCTATGCCGCCTTCGACCGCATGCATGCGGTATTGACCGATGGCAATGCCGACGCGCTTGCACGCGAGAGTGCATTGATCGCGTTCGTGGCGCGGCTGCATCTGCATGTGGAGCCGATGAGTCGCGCGCTTGCGGTCGATACCGGGCCGATGCGACAGGTGGCCGAGTATCTGCAGACCCATCACGCGCGTGCGGTATCGCTGCGCGAACTGTGCACGCTGGCCGGGATGCCGGCGCCGCGGCTGATTCGCGGCTTTCGCCAGGCCCATGGGATGACCCCGCATGCGTATCTGCTGGATTGCCGTTTCCAGCGTGCACGCGAGGCCTTGCGGCGTGGCGGAGAGATCGCCGAAGTTGCCTATGCGCATGGCTATGCCGATCAGGCGCATCTGCAGCGCAGCTTCAAACGCGCCTGGGCGGTGACACCGGGGCGTTATCGCAATGCGGTCCCTAGTTCCATCAGCAGATAGACCGCGCTCAGTACAAGCAGCGCGGCCAACACCCGGTTCAAGCGCCGCAGCTGTTTGGGCACCTGCACATGCCGCCGCAGCGCTGCGCCGGCCAGCAACCAGCACGCCAGCGAGGGGTAGCAGACCAGCGCATACACCGCCGCAAAGCCCGCCAGCTGCGTGGTGCCTGCCGTTGCATACAGCGCAACGCCGGAGGTCGCCGCCAACCAGGCCTTGGGGTTGAGCCATTGCATCGCCGCACCGGTCCAGAACGAGGCGGCCGGGCGCGGCCTGGCCGTTTCGATGACGCCATCGTCGCGCAGCAGGCGCCAGGCCATGTAGAGCAGGAACCCCACCCCTGCCAGATGCAAGGCACGGCCGAGCAGCGGCCAGCGCAGCAACACCTGCTGCAGTCCCAGGCCCACCAACAGCAGCAGCGCGACGAAGCCGACGGTGGCGCCGATCACGTGGCCATGCCCGGCACGCGCGCCGGCACTGGCGCCGGTGCTCAGGGCGACCAGGTTGACCGGGCCGGGCGAAATCGAGCACACCAGCGCAAAGCTGGCCATTGCGACAAGATGGTCCATGGCGCGGAATCCGTAGCGGGGCGCACCAGCATGGCTGGCGACCGCAGCCGCGGATTGAACAAAATTTCGATGGGCGGCCGCTGCGGCCGTCGCATGATCGGCAAGCGCAGCGAGCAGTCGTCAGGCGGGCTACGCACAAGGCCGATGCGCCAGCTTGACGCCGCCGCTCCGGGCACCGGTCGTGGCCTGGCAGCGATGCGGCCGGCAGGCTTCCGCGTTGTCAGCCGGAGGCGGCTTCTTCGCGCAGCTGCTCGGCGCGCTCGGCGCCCAGGTATGCGCCGATGGCGCGGCGCGCCAGATACAGCAGCGGGATCAATGCGATCGCAAACCCCATCTTGTAGACGTAGTTGAGCGTGCTCACCGCCAGGAACTGGTCGATGGACCAGTGCTGCGGTCCGAGCACGAAGGCGATGTAGATCACCACGAAGCTGTCCACCAGTTGCGACACTGCCGTGGAGCCGGTGGCACGCAGCCACACGTGCTTTTCGCCGGTGGCGCGGCGGATGCGATGGAATACCGACACGTCGATCAACTGGCCGAACAGGAACGCCACCAGCGAGCCGCCGATCGTCCACAGGCCCTGGCCGAACACCGCCGCAAAGGCCGCCTGGTAGTCGGGCACGCCCTGGCCCTGCGCCGCAGTGACCCACCAGGCTGCCGGCGCCAATGCGATCGCGGCAAACGCGAACACGAAGCCGTAGCCGATCAGCACCACCGCCACCCACGAGATGAAACGCACCCCGCGGCTGCCGAAGAACTCGTTGATGGTGTCGGTCATGATGAACACCACCGGCCACAACAAGGTGCCGGCGGTGAAGCTGAGCGAGCCGGTCTGGCCGAACAGGTTCCAGTTCAACGGCGCGATGCCGAGCGTGTCTTCCAGCGCGAAGATCTTGACGCCGATGAACTCGGCCAATGCCGCGTTGACGCAAAAGAACGCGGCCAGTGCAATGAACAGGCGGACCGCACGATCGTCGAGAGTACGCGGCCGTGTCATTGCGTCAGCGATCCGCCGTGCGGGTGAAGGGAACCGAGTCGGGCGCCACTGCGCCGCCGGAGATGATGAAGCTCATGGCCTGATCCACGCTCCAGTCGGTGGGCGTGAGCAGCTCCACCGGCACGATCTCCAGATAGCCGGAAGTCGGGTTGGGCGTGGTCGGCACATACACCGCCGCCAGCTCGCGGCCGGTGCCCTGTTCCTTGATCACCCGCGT
Organism: Xanthomonas euroxanthea; assembly: GCF_903989455.1. Taxonomy (NCBI): domain Bacteria; kingdom Pseudomonadati; phylum Pseudomonadota; class Gammaproteobacteria; order Lysobacterales; family Lysobacteraceae; genus Xanthomonas; species Xanthomonas euroxanthea. The sequence continues at coordinate 1,649,877 of NZ_LR861803.1, forward strand.
GACCAGGCCGATCGACTTCATGTCGCGATGGGGGAAGTCGATCAGCACCACGCGCTGGGTGCTGCCGGGCTGGGTCTGCAGGATGTCGAGCAATTTGCGCGCGCTGTCGTAGACCACGCTGGCCAGCGGGATGCGCCGCATGATCGCCTCGAACCAGCGCAGCAGGCGCTGGCCGATCACGCGCCGGCTCAGGATGCCGACGAACAGGATCACGCCCACGGTGGCGATCAGCGCGATGGTGTTCTGCACCCACAGCGCCTTGATCCAGCCCAGATAATCGGGGAACGAGGCGGCGATGCGTTCGGACAGCGGCACCACCCACGGGCTGCTGATGCCCGACAACAGTGAGAACACGAACTTCACCACCACCCAGGTCAACCAGACCGGCAGCAGGGTGAGCAAGCCGGTCAGGAAGACCCGTTGCAGGGAAGGGCGGGAATGCGGAGTGGGAGATTCGGACATGCGCGCATTGTAGGCATTCGGCCGTGCCCGGTGCAGGTGAGGCGGGGATTTGGGATTGGGCATTGGGGATGCGTAAAAGATGCACTGCTGCGTGCTGAAAGGTCGCCCTCAGGCAGTGACACGTTGCGTGCGCAAGGCGGTAGCAGGTCGCTTCCTCATCCCGCCGGAGAGAAGGGACACACGGCACTGGATGCGCGTATGACAACCGCGACTGCCTGGGCGACTGGGCTGGTGCTGCCGGGCTCAAGCCAAACATGGCTTTCGGTTGGGGGGGCGGTGGTGTGGTGTCTCGGCCAGGCGGGGGCGCGGTTGTCCGTCGAACGGCTGCCGATGTTTGTTGCATCCTGAAATATCTCGCTCAGGGTGGCGTCGATGCGCGTTCGCTCAGGATGTCGTTTGCGCACGCTGTCGCACTAAGATGTGCCCTCTCCAGGGAAGGTTGAACGCGCATGCTTGGCAGATTCCTCAAGTCGGCTTTGTTGGGTGTGTGCATCCTGCTGGCAGCGTTGGTGGCGCTGTATGCTGTTTCCAGGCGCTGGCCGATTTCCGAGCCGCAACGCCAGGCACTGGCGCAGCTGCGGCAACCGCAGCGCCGTTGCGCGGAACCAACATGTTCGTCGCGCTCTGGTCGCTGTCGTATGCCATGCCGGAGGCACGGCGAGAGAGCTTGCTGGCCCAGGATGTGGAACGGTTCAACAGCATGCCGGCAGGGACTCCCTTTCAGAGTGCGTTGGCGCTTGTCCCGGGCCTGCCGCACTGGCCATCGTCTGCCCCTGCGCTATGCAGCGCCAGCGCCGACGGCTGCCTGGAGCGGGTGCGGCAGAATCCGCAGGCCTATGCCGATGCGCTGGCTACCCAGGCGCCACTGTTGGCCAGGCTGCGCGCGCTGGCCACGTACGCCGATTACCGCAGCCCGTTCCGCGCAGACATCACCGCACCGCTGCCGGAGCCGCCACGGTTGCCGTTGTCGATGACCGGCAACGCAGTGGACTTCGCGCACGGACGCACCCAGCAGGCGTTGTCGGGTGTCTGCGCCGATGCGCAGACAGCGCGGGTGCTGCTGCGCAGCGGCGATAACCTGGTGATGCCCTTGATTGGCGCGGCCATGTTGCGCGGCAATGCGCACCTGTTCGCCGACATGCTGGCCGAACTGCCGGCGCAGCACCCGTTGCCGGCACAGTGCGCCACTGCCTTTGCGCCGCTGGCGGTGGATGAGATCACGCTGTGCAACGCCTTGCACGGCGAGTCGCGCATGGCGTTTTCGCTTCTGCAGGAGAGGGTGCTGACGCAAAACGGCGACCTGTCCTGGGAAGAGCGCCTGTCGCTACGCGTGTTCGATCGCGAACGCACCCAGGCGTTGCTCGCGCCGACCTATACCTGGGCCTGCAGCGCACCGGTGCGCGCCCTGCTGGCACAGGATCGGCCGGTGCCGCAGGCATTGATCCCGGCGCCTCAAACGGCGTCGGTGGCCTGCGTCGCCAATGCGATGGGCTGTCTGCTGGCAAGTGCAGGGCAGCCGGACTACGCCAATTACCAGCACAAGATGCAGGACGCTGCCGCTGCCCTGCGTGCGTTGTCGGCGGTGCAGTGGCTGCGCGATCGCCCGACCGATGCGAGGCCGCTCGCGCAGCGGGTTGCCGACCTGCCACCTGCGCTACGCGGGCCGGCACGCGCCCTGCAGCCTGGCTCCGACGGCAACAGCCTGCTGCTGCGGCAGTACGCAAGGCCGGAAGGAAGTGCGCCTGACGACCGCTGGCCGCTGGCCGGCAGTGCGCTTGCGGCGGCGCACCGTGCTGCGCCGATTGAGTAAAGCAAGGCGCCTTTTCGACGTACCTGGTACAGTCAGGCCGATTGCGGATGCGTAAGCGTTTGCATGTGCAAGGCAGCCAGTGGCGGCATCGGCCGAACGCCGGAGCAGCGCGGCAATCGGTCGTACAAGTAGGCGAAGGCCTCGCTTGCCAGATGCATGCAGCCTGCGAAAAACGCATGCTCATCAGATGGGCCAAGGCTTAGAAACCAACATGCCGCGCCCTTGCGGGACGCGGCATGTGATCGAGTACGCGTTAAAACAAAACGCTCGCACATCGAGTCAGCAGATTGCAGTGCCGACAAACGGCATTCAGAACCGGAAGTTCAGCCAGCCCATGACGAAGGTCGAATCGCCGTAGCCGGCTTTTTCCAGCGCGGGCCCTGCCATCAGGTGTTCGGCGCGGAAGGTCACCGACCAGTTGGGGTCGATGTTCCAGGTGGCGTTGATGCGCGGCATGGTGCCGATGCGGCGCTCGCCGGTGTTCTGCGTGCGTGCGTAGGCGCGTGCCTGGTTGTTGTAGATCGCATCGCTGGTGGTCTGGCGCCACAGGGTTTCCCATTCCAGGTTCACGGTGAGCTTGGACGTGGGCGAGAAGGTGAACGTGGGCGCGGCGGTGACCAGGTTGACCGGGCCGAAGAACGTCGCCCAGCTGAAGTAGATCGTATTGCCGTACAGGAAGTTGTTGTTGCGCAGCGTGCCGGTGCCGGAGGTGCCGCCGCCACCGGAGGCGATTTCGCTATGGAAGCCCAGGCGCGGCTTCCAGCCGTTGTCGCTCAGCGTCCACGCATTGGAGGTGCTGGCCATGTAGGCACGCAGGTCGCGCCCGCCGTAGCTGCCGCGCTGCACGGTCACGAACGAATCGGTGCGCAGCTTGCCCACATTGCCCCACAGGCGCAGCCCGTAGTAGTTGCGGTTTTCTTCGGCGGTCTGCCGGCCCCAGACCTGGTTGTCGTTGCGGAACTGGTAGAAGAACGGCTCCAGATACATCGGCTTGGCGGTCGGCATGCGCCAGCCGCCGACCACGCCGCGGAAGTGCCGCGAGCGGTCGATGCGGTCGTCGCCCAGGCCCTCGGTGCCATCCAGGTTGAAGTTGAAATCGAACAGGTCCACGCGGGTCTTTTCGCCGATCGCCCAGGCGCGCACACCGTTGAAGGTCACGAAGATGTCGGTGTTGTCGCGCAGGGCCATCAGCGTGGTGGGGCCATCGACAAACACCTGGCGGCCCACGCGCAGGCCGAGGTCGGCATCGTTGACGCGTCCTTTCACGTCGAAGAACACCTGCTGCAGGATCGCGTTGTTTTCCTGCGTACCGGTCTTGGCGCCCTCGTTGCGTCCATCCAGGCTGCCGTGCGCCAGTTCCGTATACAGACGGAAGTGCTCGCCAATATGGAAGTCGGCACCGAAGAACGCGCGCAACAGGTACTGCTGCTGCGAGTGGCTGCCGGGAATCAGACCGGGATTGGTGATGGTGTTGCTGCGCACGCGCAGTTCGTTGCTGAGCGAGACATACACATCGCCCGATTCATTGAACGGAATGTACTTGAGCGGATCGAACGGGCTCTTGCGCTTGGACGGATCCTTCAGATACGACCAGTCCTCGGCCCAACGCACCTGCCACATGTTGCCGCCCTGCTTGGCTCCCCAGCCCTGCGCTTCGAGCGGATACCCCTTGGCGGGCGCGGCCTTCGCCGGTTCCGGCTGGGTCTGCTCGGCATTGACCGGCGCGGTCTGCGCCTGCGCAAACCCCAGTGCCGGCAGAGACAACCCGATCGCCAAGCACAGGCACCGGGTGGCGCCAAAGGAAGTTTCAGCCATGGCCGGCTGTGCCAAGCGTGCTAGTCGCATCGTGTCGCCCTATCGAAAAAGTGAGTCGTCTGAGCAAGTGGTATCGGCCCAGTGGGCAATGACTGTAGTGGAGCGCTGCCGCAAAGGGAGTAACCCAATGGTTCTAAGTACATGAGCGGGGATTGGGGAGTCGGGATTGGGGATTCGCAAAAGCGGGCCTGCAAATAACGCGCCAAGTATTCTTCAGTTCGCTTGAGTCGTGTACGGAAATTCTCGGTTGCTTGCCTTGCAAATCCCTAATCCCGATTCCCCAATCCCGATTTTCCTATCCCGGCCCGTGACTACCGACATATTCGCTATTCCTAACTTCGCAATAGCATTGCCTTCGACCTGGTGGAGCTGGCCGATGAGCGAATCCGATGCCTGCCTGCGGAAATTCCAGAAGGAGCTGAGTGCCGGCACGGTGTCGCTGGCCTTGCTGGCAGTGCTGGCGCAGGCCGATGCGCCGCTGTACGGCTATCTGATCGCCAAGCGGCTGGAGCGGCTGGGCGGCGTGCTCAGCGGCACGCACAGCGCGCTGTATCCGGTGCTGCGCAATCTGGACGGCGCAGGGCTGCCGCACAGCCATGTCGAGCCCTCCGCGTCCGGGCCGCCGCGGCGCTACTACCGCATCACCCAAACCGGGCGTGATTGCCTGCGCGACTGGAGCGCCGCCTGGCGCGCCCCCCGCGATTCGGTTGACGCAGTGCTGGAGGGGACCCACTGATGACAGGCACGTCCGTTGCCGACCACCAGTCCCGATGACCTTGTGCAAGTGCGCCAGCCCGGGCCTGCGCGGACCCGGCGACGCTCCAGGATGCGCTCCACGATGCCGAACCGGGGAGGGTTCAGGGCACTCCTGCGGGCGGTGAGGGCGGTGAGGGCACCGCGCACGCGACCACGCAGTCCTCAGGGTTGGCGCGAACCAGGAATCTGCGCATAAAAAACGCCCCTCGATCGGTCTCGATCGAGGGGCGTTTTTTGTTGCCGGTCAAGCGCGTTTGCCGCGCTTGCGGATCGGGGTGACGGTGGCCGGATCGCGGCTGCCCACCGGGTCGGCATCGTAGCGAGCGATGAATTCGCGCACCTGCGGGTACACCACTTCGCGCCAGCGGCGGCCGCTGAAGATGCCGTAGTGGCCGGCACCTTCCACCACCAGATGACGGCGATGCGCCGCGTCGATCCCGGTGCACAGATCGTGCACCGCTTCGGTCTGGCCGAGGCCGGCGATATCGTCCAGTTCACCTTCGATGCTGAGCAGTGCGGTGTTGCGGATCGCCGAGGGCTTGACCAGCTGGCCATCCACTTTCCACTTGCCCTGCGGCAGCAGGAAGTCCTGGAACACCACGCGAATGGTGTCCAGGTAATACTCGGCCGGCATGTCGAGCACGGCGTTGTATTCGTCGTAGAACTGCCGATGCGCCTGCGCGTCCTGCAGATCGCCCTTGACCAGGTCGGTGTAGAAATCCCAATGCGACATCACGTGCCGATTGGGGTTCATCGACAGGAAGCCGGCGTGCTGCAGGAAGCCCGGATACACCTGCCGGCCATGGCCCGGATACGGGAACGGCACGGTGTGGATCAGGTTGTTCTGGAACCACTCGATGCCGTTCTCGGTAGCCAGGTTGTTGACCTGGGTCGGGCTGCGGCGCGCATCGATCGGCCCGCCCATCATCACCAGCGAGCGCGGCGTGGGCTCGTCGTTGGTGGCCATCAACGACACCGCCGCAAGCACCGGCACGGTGGGCTGGCACACGCTCACCACGTGCAGGCGCTCGGCGCCGATGTGACGGATGAACTCCTGGATGTAGCTGATGTAGTCCTCGAGCCGGAAGGCACCGGCTTCCAGCGGCACCATGCGCGCGTCCACCCAGTCAGTCACGTAGACCTTGTGGTTGCGCAGCAGCGTGCGCACGGTGTCGCGCAGCAGGGTGGCGTGGTGGCCGGACAACGGCGCCACCACCAGCACGGCCGGCTGCTGCTTCATCGTGCCGATCAACTCGACATGGTCGCTGAAACGCTTGAAGCGCAGCAGGCGGCAGAACGGCTTGCTCAGCACTTCACGTTCGATGATCGGCAGCGAGTGGCCGTCGACCTCGACATCGTCCAGCGCCCAGGCCGGCTTTTCGTACTCCTTGCCCAGTCGATGGAACAGCTCGTTGCCGGCCGCCATGCGTTCGGCGCCAGGGAGCGAGGCCCACAGACTGTCGGGGTCGGAGAACATCTTGGCGTTCGCCTGGGCTTGGTGCACCCAAGGGGCTAGCAGATTGCGGGTCAGCTCGTGCAGTTGATAAAGCATTCCACCCATCCGTGCGGCTCTTTGCTGCCGCGCAGCATACCCCCTTTGGCGCATTTGCACCTTAATGGGGCTGCGGACGGTAGAGGCTGTCATCCAAGCTGTGGCAGGCGCGAGCGCCCTGATTTGCCGCGATTTTGCGTTGCCGCCATCGGAGATACGTCGGACGACGGCGCCGGGATGGAAGTGCGCGTTCTCGCAGAGCCGTGCGGACTGCCTGGCAGGCTCCTCTGCGTGCGGGGAGGGGCGAGTAAGGCAAGGGGTGTGGCCCACACGCACTCAACTTCCACCAGGCTTCCTGCTTTCCCTCATCCGCCCCTGCGGGGATACCTTCTCCCGCCGGGAGAAGGGAGTAAGGCCGCTTTCCCGCGGGCGAGGGTGGCGGGAGGGCGCGCGGCGAGCCACTCGCCTCGCCATGTGTGCCTCAGCCGGCCAACGTCCTGCTCAGCCGCGCTCCAACGCAGACGCCTCATCGGCCAATTGCGGCGACAACCAGCAGTGCGAACCGAGTGCAGCAAACCCCACGCTGGCAAAGCGGCGCCGATACCAGCGCGCCGGGCGCGCCTGAAAACCCTCGTGGTCGCCCTCGAAGGCGTCTTCTTCGGCAAATGTCTCCAGAAACGCCACACCCGCGCACATCTCGGCCAGCCCCGGCAGCCCCTGGTTGAACTCGCGGGTGGGCACGTAATGCAGCACGTCCGAGCAGATCAGCAGATCCACCGGCGCGCAGGGGCGCAGCCAGGCGAAATCGCCGAAGCGGGCAGGATGGATCTGCCGGCTGCGCCCGTAACGCTGTACCGCATAGGCGCTGCTGTCGAAGCCCAGATAGCTCAGCCTGGGGCGCAAGGCCAACAATGGCGCGCGCCAGGCCGCCTCGCCACAACCGATATCCAGCACGCTGCGGATCGGGCGCTCCAGGTAGTACTCGGCCTGACTCACCGCCAGTGCGACCTTGCGTCGCAGGCGCGCAGGGTCGGCCAGCCCCGCATCCCTGTACCAGCGGCGGAAATAGTGGGCGTCGTACTGCTTGTCGTCGGGTTCGGACATGGACTTCAGGTGCTTTCGCATGAGCGGATGGGTGAAAATGCGGGCCATCCTACGCCAGCCAGCGAAGCCAGCACATGACCCTGTACCTGTGGATCAAGACCTTCCATCTGTTGTTCGTCACTGCGTGGATGGCGGCGGTGTTCTACCTGCCACGCATCCTGGTCAATATCGCCGAAGCCGGTGCCGAGCCTGCGGTACGCACACGCCTGGTGCTGATGGGGCGCCGCCTCTACAGATTCGGCCACAGCATGCTGGGCCTGGCGCTGCTGCTGGGCGCGGTGCTGTGGCAGGGCTACCGGGTGATTCCGGATTTTCCGACGATGGTGGCCGGTGGCTGGCTGCACGCAAAACTGTTTGCGGTGGCCTTGATCCTGGCGCATTACATCGTGGCCGGGCGCTGGTTGAAGGGCGTGGATCAGGGCCGCAGCCTGCCCAGCGGCCGCGCGCTGCGGCTGTTCAATGAAGTGCCGGTGGTGTTGCTGGTCGCGGTAATCTGGCTGGTGCTGGCCAAGCCGTTCTGAGCGTTGTTGAAGTACAGGCAGCGCGTGCGTTTGCCTGACGCTGTCGATGCGCAGCGACGATGGCGATGCGATCCCGCGGGGTGCAGGCCGGCACCGCGTGCCGACGGCGGACATCCCCTGGGCGCGCAGTGGCCGACACGCATGGGAGACAAGCCGGGATCCGGCCACGTCTGCAGCCGCACACCTGGATCAACACCGCCAGGAACGCGAACGCGACCAGGATGAAGATCCAGTACAGCGGCCGCCTGCTGAGTACGACATGCGCGCAGCAGGCGGCCTGCAACACCTGTGACAGGAGAGGCAGGGCTTATTGCGACCAGGTCCTTCCTCGATGACCAATCGTCTCGCTGGCTGGCGATGGTGCACGCAGCACCATCGCCTCGACGTATCGCCGATCAGTTGCCTTCGTAGGCACCGTAGCTGCGCAGGCGCTCGTAACGACGCTGCAGCAGGCCTTCGACCGGCAGCTTTTCCAGCGCTTCCAGCTCGTTGAGCAACACGGCCTTGAGGCGCTTGCCCATCTGTTCGGGATTGCGATGCGCGCCGCCGGTGGGTTCGCGGATCACCTTGTCGACCAGGCCCAGGCCCTTCAGGCGCTTGGCGGTCAGGCCGAGCTGCTCGGCGGCGTCCTTGGCCTTGGCCGCGTCCTTCCACAGGATCGAAGCGCAGCCTTCGGGCGAGATCACCGAATAGGTGCCGTATTCCAGCATCAAGGTGCGGTCGCCCACGCCGATCGCCAGCGCGCCGCCGGAGCCGCCTTCGCCGATCACGGTGCAGATCACCGGCACTTTCAGTTCGGCCATCTCCAGCAGGTTGCGGGCGATCGCTTCGGACTGGCCGCGTTCCTCGGCGCCGATACCGGGGTAGGCGCCCGGGGTGTCGATGAAGGTCAGCAGCGGCAGGCGGAAACGCTCGGCCAGCTTCATCAGGCGCAGCGCCTTGCGGTAGCCCTCCGGACGCGGCATGCCGAAGTTGCGGGCGACCTTGCTCTTGGTGTCGCGGCCCTTCTGGTGGCCGATGATCACCACCGTGCGGCCATCGATGCGGCCCAGGCCCCCGACAATCGCCTTGTCGTCGGCATAGGCGCGGTCGCCGGCCAGTTCCTGGAATTCGTCGCAGATGGTGTTGATGTAGTCCAGCGTGTACGGGCGCTGCGGGTGGCGCGCCAGCTGCGAGACCTGCCAGGCCGACAGGTCGCGGAAGATCTGTGCGGTACGCACGCGCAGCTTGTCGCGCAGCGCACGCACCTCGGTGTCCACGTTGACTGCAGGGCCGGTGCTGGCCTTGCGCAGTTCCTGGATCTTGGCTTCCAGATCGGCGATGGGTTGCTCGAAGTCGAGGTAGTTGGGATTCATGCAGTGGTGTCGTCAACGTAAGGCGGGGAGTGTAGCCGAATGCGTTCGATGAACCCGTACGGTGGGGTTAGGAGAATCGGGAATCGGGAATGGGGAATCAAAGCAGGGCGGATGGCGGCCTCGCTTTTGCGATTCCCCATTCCCGACTCCCCATTCTCACGCCCACGGAGGGCTGTACTTGATCTTCAGGGTCCGCACCGCGGGATCGGCGCGCAGGCTGTCCATCAACTGCTGGTCGATGCGCACCGAGTGGCTGCCGTTGAGGTCGAGCATGCCGGCCACCCCGCCGGTCGGGGCGCGCAGCAGCAGGTCCAGGCGCAGGGGAGTCTTGCCGGGGCGGTGCTTGGTCAGCAGGGCGTCGATGCGCTTCCAGGCCTGCTTCTCGCGCAGGTCCAGGCGCAATGACAGGCGTTGCGCATGGTCGGCGCAGATCTGCTCGTAGTCCCAGCATTGGCGGATCCGCAGGCTGTAGCCGCCGTTGAATTCGTCCTCGCGCAGGCCGCCCTTGACGATCAGGATGCGGTCGCGGGTGAGCAGGTGCCCGAACTCGGCCATCGCATCGGAGAACGCGCTGCATTCGACCCGGCCACGGCCGTCTTCGAGCTGCACGAACACCTGGCTGTCGCCCTTGCGCCGCACGCCGATCACCTGGCCGGCCAGGATGGCGCTGACTTCCGGGCGCCAGGCGCGTTTTTCGCCATCGCCACCACCGCCGCCGCGTTGTTGCGAGGCGAGGATCTTCTCCAGCGACCCCAGGTCGCAGCCGACCAGCTCGCGCACCTCGTCGCGGTGCGGGTCGAACGGATGGCCGCTGAGATAGAAGCCCAGCGTTTCGCGCTCGCCGGTGAGCAGCTGGCCCAGCGGCCATTCCTCGCTTTCGGGCAGGTCCAGGCGCAGCGCCGGCGCGCTCGGGTCCGGCCCACCGAACAGCGAGTTCTGGCCCGAGGCGCGCTCGCGCGCCAGCTGCTCGGTGGCCTTGACCACTTCCGGCAACTGCAGCATCAGCGAGGCGCGGTTCTTGCCCAGCCCGTCCATCGCGCCGGCATTGATCATCGCTTCGAGCGTGCGGCGGTTGAGCTTGGCGGTGCCCACGCGCGTGCAGAAATCCAGCAACGTGGTGTAGGGGCCGCCGCGCTGGCGTTCTTCGACGATCGCCTCGCAGGCGCCCTGGCCGACACCCTTGATCGCGCCCAGGCCGTATTGAATCGTGTCCGGGCTGGCAGCTTCGAACATGTAGGCCGACTCGTTGACGCGTGGCGGCTTGACGGTCAGGCCGAGATTGCGCACCTCATCGAGAAAGCCGACCACCTTGTCGGTGTTGTCCATGTCCGAGGACAGCGTCGCGGCCATGAATTCGGCCGGGTAATGCCGCTTCAGCCACGCGGTCTGGTAGCTGACCAGCGCGTAGGCGGCGGCGTGCGACTTGTTGAAGCCGTAGCCGGCGAACTTCTCCATCAGGTCGAAGATTTCGTCGGCCTTGGCCGCGCCCACCCCGCCCTTGGCCGCGCCCTCGCGGAAGATCTCGCGGTGCTTGGCCATTTCGGCCGGCACCTTCTTGCCCATCGCACGGCGCAGCAGGTCGGCGCCGCCCAGCGAATAATCGCCGACGATCTGCGCCATCTGCATCACCTGCTCCTGGTACACCATGATGCCGTAGGTGTCCTTGAGGATGGCTTCGGTGCGCGGATCCGGGTAGATGATCTCCTGCTGGCCGTGCTTACGCGCGTTGAAGTCCGGGATCAGGTCCATCGGGCCGGGGCGGTACAGCGATACCAGCGCGATCAGGTCTTCGAAACGGTCCGGGCGCGCGTCCTTGAGCAGGCGGCGCATGCCCGAGGATTCGAACTGGAACACCGCGCCGGTATTGCCCGAGGCGAACACGCCCTTGTAGGTGGGCACGTCGTCGAGCGGAATGGTGGTGATGTCGACCGGGTCGATGCCGGCGCGCGCATGGCGCACGTTGATCGCCTTGACCGCCCAGTCGATGATGGTCAGCGTGCGCAGGCCGAGGAAGTCGAACTTCACCAGGCCGACCGCTTCGACGTCGTCCTTGTCGAACTGGGTGACCGGATTCTTGCCGCGCCCGTCCTCGTCGTGTTCGGCGAACAGCGGGCAGAATTCGGACAGCGGCTCGGGCGCGATCACCACGCCACCGGCGTGCTTGCCGGCATTGCGGGTGAGGTCCTCGAGCTGACGGGCCAGATCCATCAGGTCGCGCACGTCGTCTTCGACCTGGTAGCGCTGGATCAGGTCCGGCGAGGCCATCTCCGAGTCCTTGCCTTCGCCCATCGCATCCTTGAGCGTGATGCCCAGGATGTTGGGGATCAGCTTGGCCACGCTGTCGACCAGCCCGTAGCTGAAGCCGAGCACGCGCCCGGCGTCGCGCACCACCGCCTTGGCCGCCATGGTGCCGTAGGTGATGATCTGGCTGACCCGTTCGCGCCCGTACTTGCGCGCCACGTAGTCGATCACCTCGTCGCGGCGATCCATGCAGAAGTCGATGTCGAAGTCGGGCATCGACACGCGTTCGGGGTTGAGGAAGCGCTCGAACAGCAGGTTGTACGGCAGCGGGTCCAGGTCGGTGATCTGCAGTGCCCAGGCCACCAGCGAACCGGCACCGGAACCGCGCCCCGGGCCGATCGGAATGCCCTGGTTCTTGCCCCACTGGATGAAGTCGGCCACGATCAGGAAGTAGCCGGGGAAGCCCATCTTGATGATGGTATCCAGCTCGAATTCCAGCCGGTCGACATAGTCCTGGCGGGTCTTGCCGGGCGCGATCGGGCTCTTTTCCAGGCGTGCGGCCAGACCGTCGCGCGACTGGCTGCGGATCCAGCTGTCCAGCGTCTCGTCTTCGGGCACCGGATAGGCGGGCAGGAAGTAGGTGCCCAGGCGCATCTCGATGTTGCAGCGCTGCGCCAGCGCCAGCGTGTTGTCGATTGCATCGGGCACGTCGGCGAACAGCGCGGCCATTTCGTCGCCGGACTTCAGGTACTGCTGGTCGCTGTACTCGCGCGGGCGCTTGGGGTCGTCGAGCACGCGGCCGGAGGAAATGCACACCCGCGCCTCGTGCGCATTGAAGTCGCTGGCATACAGGAAGCGCACATCGTTGCTGGCCACCACCGGCAGGCCGCGCACACCGGCCGCATGCAGCGCGAACTGGTTGAAGCGTTCTTCGCCCTGGCGCCCGGTACGGGTGAGTTCCAGATGCAGGCCGTCGCCGAACACGCGCTGCCAGTCGGCCAGCTGCTGCTCGGCCAGGTCGGCGCGGCCCTCGCCGAACAGGCGCCCGGCCAGGCTGTCGCGGCCGGCCAGGGCGAACAGGTTGGCATGGCCGCTCTGCAGCCATTCGGGGTGGATCGCCACGCCGCCTTCGGGGCGGTGGCCTTCCATCCAGGCGCGGGTCAGCAGGCGCGACAGGCTCAGGTAGCCTTCGCGGTCGCGGCACAGCAGGGTCATGCGCCAGGGCGTCATGTCCGGGGTGGCGATCATCACGTCGGCGCCGGCGATCGGCTTGATGCCTACGCCCTCGGCGGCCTTGTAGAACTTGACCAGCGCGAACAGGTTGTTGAGGTCGGTGACCGCCAGCGCGGGCATGTCGAGTTCGACCGCGCGGCTCAGCAGGTTGGCCTGCTTGGCCTTTTTCGGGTCAGCCTGATCCGGTTTCTCGGGCACACGGATGGTGGAATCCGCCAGCGAGAACTCGGTGTGGACGTGCAGATGGACGAAGCGGGAAGTGGACATGCGAGACCGGAATAATGCGGGGTCAGGGTAGCGAGCGTGGTCGGGTCGGACAAGGCTTGACAGCACCGGCGCGGCGCCTCGGCCAGCTGCCACGGGGGCTGGGCGGTGTGGCCGATTCAGGCTGTGGCTAGCTGGATGCAGCGCAGCGGTGGCGATTGCGCGGATCGGGGGGCGTGCGGGGCTGGGCGTGCGTGACGTGCTGCGCGAAGCCCTGGCTGCACCGGCCGTTTCCGCGCCACTGGTGGGTGGCCCCGGGACCGGGCCAGGTCAGCCTGGAAGGGGGCGCTCAGTCGACCAGCAGCAGCGCATCGGCCGGGGGCGCGCAGGGCACGTCCCACGGCGACTGCGCCGCCTCGATGCCCAATGCACGCCGCACCGGGGCGAAGCTGCGACGGTGCTGCGGGCACGGCCCATGGCTGCGCAGCGCGGCCAGGTGCACCGGCGTGGCGTAGCCCTTGTGCTGGTCGAAGCGGTATTCGGGGTGCTGGACGTGCAGGTCGTGCATCAGGCGGTCGCGGGTGACCTTGGCCACGATCGAGGCTGCCATGATGGCGCGATCGAGCGCATCGCCGCCGATCAAGGCCTCGGCCGGGCAGGGCAGGCCCTTGGGCACCCGGTTGCCATCGATGCGGGCAAACCCGGCCACATGTGCCACCCCTTCCACCGCACGCCGCATGCCGAGCATGGTCGCCTGGTAGATATTGATGCGGTCGATCTCCTCGCTGTCGATCAGCACCACCGACCACGCCAGCGCCCGCTCGACGATGCGCGCATACAACTGCTCGCGCCGCTGCGCGCTCAGCTGCTTGGAATCGTCCAGCCCGTTGATGCGCGGCTTGCCGGGATCGAACACCACCGCCGCCACCGCCACCGGCCCGGCCAGCGGGCCGCGCCCGGCTTCGTCGACACCGGCGATCAATCGGGAATCGGGAATCGGGATTGGGGAATCGTGGAAGAGCGCGTCCTGCGTCGTCGCAACGACAACGGCACTGTGGGAGCTCGAGCGCTTCATGGCCCAGCTCCTGCCGATTCCCCATTCCCGATTCCCGAATCCCCGCCTTCCAGCAGCTCCGCCACCGCATCGGCCGCGCGTGCCGATGCGTCGCGGCGTAGTTCCGCGTGCAGGGCGAGATAGCGTGGTTGCAGGGCGGCGACCTTTTCCGGGTGCTTGAACCAGTCCAGCAGGGCCGCGCACAGGCGCTCCGGGGTGCAGTCGTCCTGCATCAGCTCCGGGGCGAGGTCGTCGTTGGCCAGGATGTTGGGCAGCGCGTAGCGGTTGACCTTGAGCAGGCCCAGCGTCTTGACGATGCGGTAGGTGAGCGGGGCGACCTTGTAGCCGACCACCATCGGGCGCTTGACCAGCATCGCCTCCAGCGTCGCGGTACCCGACGCCAGCAGCACCACGTCGGCGGCCAGCATCGCGGTGCGCGCCTGGCCATCGAGCAGGTGCGACCGCAGCACCGGTAGCGACGAGCGCGACAACTGCTCGGCCAGCAGCTGCTTGCAGCCAGGATTGGCCGCCGGGACCAGTACGTGCAGGTTGGGCAACTGCTCGGACACCAGCCAGGCGGCCTGGAAGAACGTCTCGCCCAGCTTGCCGATCTCGCCATGCCGGCTACCGGGCAACACCGCCAGCACGGTGCTGGAAGCAGACAGGCCCAGCTTGGCGCGCGCGGCGGCGCGATCGGCCTGGTAGGCGATGTCGTCGGCCATCGGGTGGCCGACAAAGCGCGCATCGATGCCGTGCCTGGCGTAGATCGGCGGCTCCATCGGAAACAGGCACAGCACCAGGTCGGCGCTGGCGCCGATCTTTTCCGCACGCTTCTCGCGCCAGGCCCACACCGAGGGGCTGACGTAATGCACGGTGCGCACACCGCGCTGCTTGAGCCAGCGCTCGACCGACAGATTGAAATCGGGTGCATCGATGCCGATGAACACGTCCGGTTTCCATGCCAGCACACGCTCACGAAACGCGCGGCGCAGCTTCAGCAGCCGCGGCAGATGCTGCAGCACTTCGGTCAGCCCCATCACCGCCAGTTCGCTGGCATCGAACCAGGTCTGGCAGCCGGCGCCACGCATCGCATCGCCACCGATGCCGACGAACTCGGCAGCCGGATAGCGGCGCCGCAGCTGCTCGATCAAGCCGGCACCCAAGATGTCGCCGGAAGCTTCGCCGGCGATCAGCGCGATGCGTGGGGCGCGCGTTTGCGCGCCGGGAATCGGGAGTGGGGAATGGGGAATCGGAAGTGCCGGCGGTGGGCCGGCGGCAGGCGTGTCAGCGTGCGCGCCTGCATCGATTCCCGATTCCCGATTCCCGATTCCCTTCATCGCAACAACGGCCTTTCCGCCGCCTCGATGAACTCGAGCAGCCCGCGCACGTCTTCGCTGCTCTTGGCCTGTTCGGCCAGCTGCAGCTTGGCCTCGGCCAGCGGCAGCCCGGCGACGTAGAGCGTGCGGTAGGCGCGCTTGATCGCGGTGATGCGCTCGGCATCGAAGCCGCGACGCTTGAGTCCTTCGCTGTTGATGCCGCGCGGGCGGCCCAGCGATTCGCTGCCGACCATGGTGAACGGCGGCACGTCGCCGTTGGTCAGCGCGCCCATGCCCAGGAAGGCGTGCGCGCCGATCCGGCAGAACTGATGGGCACCGGCAAAGCCGCTGATGATCACGTAGTCGCCCACGGTGACATGGCCGGCCAGCGTGGTGTTGTTGGAGAACACGCAGTGGTTGCCGACATGGCAGTCGTGCGCCACGTGGGTGTAGGCCAGCATCCAGTTGTCGTCGCCGACCACGGTGATGCCGCCACCGCCGCCGGTGCCGCGATTGATGGTGACGAATTCGCGGATCACGTTGCCGTTGCCGATCACCAGTTCGGTGCGCTCGCCGGCGTATTTCTTGTCCTGCGGTTCGCCGCCGATCGCGGCATGGCCGATGAAGCGGTTGTTGCGGCCGATCCGGGTCGGGCCGTGGATCGAGCAATGCGGCCCCACCTCGGTGCCCGCATCGATCTGCACATCGGCGCCGATCAACGAGAACGCGCCCACGCGCACATCGCTGGCCAGTTGCGCCGACGGATCGATGACGGCGGTGGGATGAATCAAGGGTGCTTGATCACGCATCGTGTCTCACCTCCAAAAACGGGTTATTCCTTGGCGCCGGCGCACATGATTTCGGCGCTGGCCACGACTTCGCCGTTGACCTTGGCCTCGCCGTAATAGCATCCCATGTTGCGGATCAGGCGCTTCATCTGCACTTCCAGCATCAGCACGTCACCCGGCACCACCTGCTTGTTGAAGCGGGCGTTGTCGACCTTGACCATGTAGAACAGCTTGGACAGCGCGTCGCGCCCCAGCCCGAGCTGGGTCATCACGCCACCGGCCTGCGCCAGTGCCTCGATGATCAGCACCCCGGGCATCACCGGGCGGGTGGGGAAATGGCCCTGGAAAAATGGCTCGTTGATGCTGACGTTCTTCTGCCCAACGATGCGCTTGGCTTCCAGGTCGAGCTCGACAACCCGGTCGATCAGCAGAAACGGATAGCGGTGCGGGATCAGCGTCTGGATCTGGTTGACGTCGATCGGCAGCTCGTAAGTGGGGTGACTCATTCTTTCTCCTTGCCCACAGCCAGGATGCGCCTTGCCAGCACATCGAGTTGTTTGAAGCGCGCGGCATTCTTGCGCCACGTGCGATTGTCGGTGAGAGGGGTGCCGGACGAATACTCGCCCGGCTCATGGATGGAATTGCGCACCACCGACTTGCCGGTGATCACGACCTTGTCGCAGATCTCCAGGTGCCCGACCACGCCGACATGCCCGCCAAGCAGGCAGTAACGGCCGATCTTGGCGCTGCCGGCGATTCCGGTGCAGCCGGCGATGGCGCTATGTGCGCCGATGTGGCAGTTGTGCGCGATCTGCACCAGGTTGTCCACGCGCACGTCTTCTTCCAGCACGGTGTCTTCCAGTGCACCGCGGTCGATGCAGGTGTTGGCGCCGATCTCGCAATCGTCGCCGATCACCACACCGCCCAGCTGCGGCACCTTGATCCAGTGGCCGGCATCCATCGCCAGGCCGAAGCCGTCGGCGCCGATCACCGCACCGGGATGGATGCGCACGCGCTTGCCCAGGCGCACCCGGGTGACCAGGGTGACGCGGGCGAGCAGCTCGCTGCCGTCATCGACCACGCAATCCTCGCCGATGATGCTGCCGGTGCCGATCACGCAGCCATCGCCCACGCGGCTGCGCGCACCGATGCTGACGAACGGGCCGACATGCGCGCTCGGCGAGACCTGGGCACTGGGATCGATCACCGCCGACGGGTGAATGCCCGGTTCGCGCACCGGCGCCACATCGAACAAGGCGGCGATCTTGGCGAAGGCGGTGTAGGGATCCTTGGCGACCAGCGCGGTGCCGCGTGCGTCCTGCGCATCGTCGGCGCGCAGCACCACCACGGCGGCCTGGCTCTGGCCCAGCTGCGGCCGGTAGCGCGGATTGGACAGGAAGCTCAGTTGCCCGGCGCCGGCATGCGCCAGGGTGGCGACCCCACTGACTTCGATGGCGCCATCACCGATGACGGTCAGACCAAATTGTTCGGCAATCGCACTGGCGGTCAAGCGCATCAGGGTAAACCTCTTGTAAGTGTGGGAGAGCCGCTTTAACGGGGAGAAAACACCATTAAACAGTTCCCAACAAAGCCTGCGTATCTAGGGTCCTGTCGCAATCAAGCGGCCAATCCAGGAACACGCATATGAAAACCGTTCTTTCCATCCTTGGTGGTCTGGTCATGATGGGCGCGGTCGCAGGTGCATCGGCCCAATCCTTCGATGTCGAGCAGGGCAGGGCAACCGGTGAGCAGCAGCTGCAGTGTCTCAGCCTGCCTGCCGGCGACATCGCCAGCTGTCTGTCCAACACCGTCTCCACATGGTTGGACAGCTGGTTCTGACCGGCCCACATCCAACCGGTGATACACGGGCGGCCCGCTTGCGCGGGCCGCCTTCTTTGTTGCCGTTCGCTATTAGAACTGGCCGCCGAAGGTGAACTGCAGACGTTCGATCTCGTCGTTGTCTTCCTTTTTCAGCGGGAATGCGTAGCTGATCGAAATGGGACCGACCGGGGCGCGCCACAACAGCGCCACACCGGTGGACGCACGCAGCTCGTTGGCCTTGAAGTTGTCCACGCCGTCGTAGACGTTACCGAAGTCGAAGAACGCCGACACGCGTGCCGACGGGCTGTCGAACAGTTTGGGGAAGTACATTTCCACCGAACCGACGGTCTTGAACGAGCCACCCAGCGGCTGGCCGCGCGTGTAGTTGAAGGTGCTTTCCGAACGCGGACCCAGCGTGTTGTCTTCGAAGCCGCGCACCGAGTTGGTACCGCCGGCGTAGAAGTTCTCGTAGAACGGCAGCCCGGTCGCAGTGACAGTACGGATCAGGTTGCTGCCGTTGCAGCCTTGCTCTGTGTAGGTGGGGCTGTTGTTAATGTTGGTGACTACGCCGCATATGTCGCGGCGGCTGTCATTGCCATAGCTGTCGCCGTAACCCAGCTCGAAGCGGGTGTTCAACACGATCGCCGGGATGATCGGCCAGTAGTTGGAGATCTGGTAGTTGAACTTGTAGTACTCAACCGTGGAGCCAGGCAGGGTGGTCTCCAGGCCGACGCGCTGGTACATGCCACGGGTAGGCATGAAGAAGTCGTTGCGGGTATCGCGTGCCCAGCCCAGCTCTGTGCGCCAGGCATGGAAGGTGCTAGTACCGATTGCATCGATGTAATTGATGATCGCCTGCGGGGTCTGGCCCTGGAACGTATTGATCTGGTTGCTGTCGATGCCGACCATCGCCGAGACGGTATCGTTCTCGGTGATCGGCACGCCGAACACCACCTGCGCCGAACCATTCTTGCTGTTGTACTGGGCGGTGTTGAAGTCCGAGTAGTCCAGCGAGCGCCAGGACAGGTTGTAGCCCAGCGACACGCCGTCGTCGGTAAAGAACGGGTTGGTGTAGGAGAACGCGTAGCGCTGCTGGTAGCTGCTGCGCGAGGCTTCCACCGCCACCCGGTTGCCGCCGCCCAGGAAGTTGTTCTGCGACAACTGCACGGAGGTGGTCACACCGAAGCTCTGCGAGTAGCCCAGGCCGAACACGAAGCTGCCGGAGGTGGTCTCCTTGACGTTGTAGACCACGTCGACCTGGTCGTTGCTGCCCGGCACGGCCGGCGTTTCCACATCCACGCTCTCGAAGTAGCCCAGGCGCTGCAGGCGGATCTTGGAACGGTCGATCGCCGCCTGCGAATACCAGGTGTTTTCGAACTGGCGCATCTCGCGGCGCAGGACTTCGTCCGAGGTGCGGCTGTTGCCCTTGTACAGGATGCGGCGCACGGTCACGCGCGGGCCCGGCACCACCTGCAGGTTCACCGCGACAGTGCGGTCCTCGCGGTTCGGGGTGGGGATCGGGTTGACCTTGGCGAAGGCGTAACCGACGTTGCTCAGCGTATTGGTGATCGCATCGGAGGTGTACTCCAGCAGCGCACGCGAGAAGATGTCGCCGGCCTTGGGGATGACCAGGCGCTCGATGTCGGCCTGCGGCAGCACGGTGTCGCCGGTGACCTTGATCTCGGAAATCTTGTACTGCTCGCCCTCGGTGACGCCGGCGCTGACGAACATGTCGCGCTTGTCCGGGCTGATCGACACCTGGGTGGAATCGATGCTGAAGTCCACGTAGCCGCGGTCCAGGTACCAGGAGTTGAGCTTCTCCAGGTCGCCGGACATCTTTTCCTTGGAGTACTGGTCGTCGCGGCGATACCACGAGGCCCAGTTGTGCTCCTTGGATTCCCAGTTCTCCAGGATGTCCTCGTTGGCAAACTTCTCGGTGCCGATCAGGTTGACGTGGCGGATCTTGGCTGCCTTGCCTTCCTTGATCGCAATCGCCACGTCCACGCGGTTACGGTCCAGCGGGCTGACCGTCGGGGTGATCTCGACGTTGTACTTGCCGCGGTTGTTGTACTGGCGGGTCAGCTCCTGGGTCACGCGGTCCAGGCTCAGGCGGTCGAAGGTGCCCCCCTCGGTCAGGCCGATGTCGCCCAGGCCCTTGAGCAGTTCCTCGGACTTGATGTCCTTGTTGCCGGTCACGGTGAGCTTGTTGATCGCCGGGCGCTCCTTCACGGTGATCACCAGGATGTTGCCCTGGCGATCCAGCTGCACGTCCTCGAAGAAGCCGGTGCGGTACAGCGCACGGATCGAGTCGGCGACCTTGCCATCGTCCACGGTGTCGCCGCGGTTCACCGGCAGATAGGTGAACACGGTGCCGGAGGCGATGCGCTGCAGGCCGTCGACGCGGATGTCGCTGGCAACGAACGGCTCTGCGGCCAGGGCAACAACTGGCAGGCTGAGGCCGGCGGCGAGAGCGAGGGCAAGCAGGCGGCGAGTGGGAAGACGCGTCATGTCACATCCGGTTGGAGTCGATTTCGGGTGTTGCTGGATGCCGACGTATGACGACGACAACAGGCGGAAAGAGTGGAGCAGCTTCATCGTGGAACCAGGCCGAGGATGTCGTTGTAGAACGCCAGTCCCATCAGCCCGGCCAGGACCGCCAGGCCGACATATTGCCCGGCAATCATGGCCCGTTCGCTGATCGGGCTGCCCTTGACCAACTCGATAAGGTAATACAGCAGATGCCCACCGTCCAAGATCGGGATCGGCATCAGGTTGATGATCGCCAGGCTGAGCGACAGCAAGCCCAGGAAATACAGGAACCAGTCGAGCCCGCGTTCGGCCGAGGCGTTGGCGGCGCGCGCAATGGTGACCGGGCCGGAGATGTTCTTGACCGAGGCCTGGCCGGTCAGCATGCGCTTCATCATGCCCAGCGAGTCGGCGGTCATCCGGCCGGTCTCACGGATCGCGGCAGGCACCGCGGCGAACATGCCGTACTGCTGGCGGCTGTCGTAGGCCGGCGCCTGCGCTGGCGCAAACCCCACGCCGAGCAGCCATTGCCCCTGCGGCGACCGGCGCGGGGCGATTTCCAGCGCCAGCCGGTCGTCGCCGCGCGCGACCTCGATCATGCCGGTCCCGCCCTGCGCGCCCAGTGCCTGCAGCTGGGCGGGAATCTCGTCGGCCGACCGGATCGGCTGGCCGTCGATGGCCACGATGCGGTCGCCCGGCTGCAGCAGCCCCTGCGCCGCCGAGCCGGCGACCACCTGGCCCACCACCGGCGGCTGCAGCATGAACTGCCAGCCGATGCCGGCCAGCGACGCCACGCGGCGCTCGTCAAAGCCGGCCGGCAGCTGCGACAGGCGCAGCGTGTGCTCGCGGTTGCCGGCGCCTTCGGTGGCGGTCAGCACGCGGATGTCGCGCCGGTCCATCGCCGCCGTGGTGAGCTGCATGCTGGCATCGCTCCAGCTGCTGACACTGCGCCCATCGATGCGCACGATGCGCTCGCCCGGGCTCAGGCCGGCTTCGGCGGCCAGACCGTCGGCGCGGCCGATGGTGGCCGAGTAATCCTGCTTGCCGACCACGAACATCGCCCACAGCATCGCCATGCACAGCAACAGGTTGGCGATCGGGCCGGCGGCGACGATGGCGATGCGCTGCCATACCGTCTTGCGGTTGAAGGCCTGGTCCTGCTCGGCCGGATGCACGTCGCCTTCGCGTTCGTCGAGCATCCTGACGTAGCCGCCCAGCGGAATGGCCGCCACCACGAACTCGGTGCCGTGGCGGTCACGACGCATCCACAACGGCTTGCCGAAGCCCACCGAAAAGCGCAGCACCTTGACGCCGCAGCGGCGCGCGACCCAGAAGTGCCCGAATTCGTGGAAGGTCACCAACACGCCCAGGCTGACGATCATCCACCAGACCGAACCGATGAAATCACCCATGGATGCAACTCGGTTGCGTAAATCGATCAGGCATGAAGGCGGTGATTGGCGAGGGCGCGTTCGGTGATCTGCCGCGCTTGCGCATCGGCAGACAGCAGGGTGTCGAGGGAGTCGGCATTGTGCCGTGCGAGCGTTGTCAGTGTGTGTTCGACCAACGCGGGAATCGCTAGGAAACCCACCTGGCCCTGAAGAAACGCTGAAACAGCCACTTCATTGGCCGCGTTCAGGATCGCAGGCGCGGTCCCGCCGGCCTCCAGCGCCTCCCAGGCCAGGCGCAGGCACGGAAATGCGGCCGTGTCCGGCGCCTCGAAATCCAGCCGTCCCTGGGTCAGCAGGTCCAGCCCGCCAACGCCGGACTCGACCCGCTCCGGCCACGCCAGGCCGACCGCCAGCGTGGTGCGCATGTCGGGCAGGCCGAGCTGGGCCAGGGTGGAGCCATCGACGAATTCCACCAGCGAGTGCACTAGGCTCTGTGGGTGCACCAGCACATCGATCCGGGCGCCGGGCAGGCCGAACAGGTGATGCGCCTCGATCACCTCCAGGCCCTTGTTCATCAGCGTCGCCGAATCCACCGAAATCTTCGGGCCCATCGACCATTTGGGATGGGCGACCGCCTGCGCGGGCGTGACCGCACCGAGCGCGGCGCGGTCCCAGCCACGGAACGGACCGCCGGACGCGGTCAGGATGACCCGGCGCACGCCGCGGCTGGCGTCGCAGGAGCGCAGGCACTGGAAGATGGCGCTGTGCTCGCTGTCGATCGGGATGATCTCGGCGCCGGCCGCAGTCGCGGTGCGGGTCAGCAATTCGCCGGCCAGCACCAGCGATTCCTTGTTGGCCAGCAACAGGCGCTTGCCGGCGCCGGCCGCGGCCAGCGTGGACGGCAGGCCGGCCGCCCCCACGATCGCCGCCACCACGGTATCGCAGGCATCGCTGGCGGCCAGCGCGTCCAGGGCCTCGCTGCCGGCGTGGGCCTGGGTGGCCAGGCCGGCCGCGCGCAAACCGTCGCGCAGTGCCGGGTACAGGGAGTGGTCGGCGATCACTGCGTGCGCAGGGCGATGGGTGACGCACAGCGCCAGCAGCGCGTCGACCTTGCTGCCGGCCGACAGCACGCTGGCACGCAGCCGCTGCGGATGACGGGCGATCACATCCAGTGCCGATGCACCGATCGAGCCGGTGGCGCCGAAGACGGCGACGTGACGGAGAGCAGAGCCAGCCATATCTAGAACCCGAGAATTTCCTTGCCGAGTGCGAACACCGGCAGGGCGGCGAGCACGCCGTCGATGCGATCCAGCACGCCGCCGTGGCCCGGAATCACCGCGCCCGAGTCCTTGGCGCCGGCATGACGCTTGAGCAGGCTCTCGAACAGATCGCCCAGCACCGAGGCCAGCACCGCCACCGCCGCCACCAGGATCAGCTGCGGCACGTGCGCCAGGGTGAGCCCGGCCAGCCAGCCGAACGCGCAGGCGACCACGATGCCGGCGACCATGCCGCCGAGCAGGCCTTCGATGGTCTTGTTGGGGCTGACCCGCGGTGCCAGCTTGTGCTTGCCGAACGCGCGGCCGGCGAAATAGGCGCCCGAATCGGCCGCCCACACCATGGTCAGCGCGGTCAGCAGCCACAGGTTGCCCTTGTCCGGGTTGGCATGCAGCAGCACCAGCGCGGCCCAGGCCGGCAATACCGCCAGCGTGCCGGCGGCGAGCTTGAGCGCGCGCGCCTGGCCGTTGCCGTGATCGGCACCGAAGGTGAAAAAGCGCAGCCACAGCAGCGCCAGCAGCCACCAGACCACCCCCACCAGGGCGGCGATCTGGAACAGCACCATGGAGCCGGCCGAGGCCCACACCATCAGCACCATCAGCAGCAGATTGAGCATCAGCAGCACGGTGCGCGGCAGGCTGTCGTCGATGCCGGAGAGCTTGAGCCACTCCCACAGACCGGTCAGGAACAGGATCGCCGCCAGCGCCGCCAGCCATTGCGTGGGCAGCAGCACGATCGCGCAGATGGCGAGCGGCGCCATGATCAGCGCGGCAATCACGCGGGTCTTGGTCATGCGGAGGAGCTCTCCGTCGCCTTCTCGGCGATCTGGGCACTGGTCAGGCCGTAGCGGCGTTCGCGCCCGGCGTAGTCATCCAGCGCCTGCTGCAGCACGCCGGCATCGAACTCCGGCCACAGGGTTTCGGTGAACCACAGTTCGGTATAGGCCAGCTGCCACAGCAGGAAATTGCTGATGCGGGTGTCGCCACCGGTGCGGATGAACAGGTCCGGCGCCGGCAGGTCGGCCAATGCGACGCGGCTGGCCAGCAGCGCTTCGTCGATCTGCTGCGGTTGCAGGCGACCGGCCGCCACTTCTTCGGCCAGGGCCCGCGCGGCCAGCGCAATGTCCTGGCGGCCGCCATAGCTGGCGGCAATGCTCAGCACCAGGCGCGAATTGGCCGCGGTGATGCGTTCGGCACCGGCCATGCGCTCGCGCAGCGGCGCCGCGAAGCGGCCGCGATCGCCGATGAAGCGCACTTGCACGCCGCGGCGCTGCAGCTCGTCGACCTCGCGGTCGAGTGCATGCAGGAACAGTTTCATCAGCGCATCGACTTCCTCCTGCGGGCGCCCCCAGTTTTCACTGGAGAACGCGAACAGGGTGAGCGCCGAGACGCCTTTTTCCAGGCAGAAATCGATGGTGCGATTGACCGCGCGCGCGCCGGCGCGATGACCGATCATGCGCGGACGCCGCCGACGCTGCGCCCAACGCCCATTGCCATCCATGATGATGGCAATGTGGCGCGGCACGGCGGCAGCGGAAGGTGCTGGATGCATGGCAGGCGATGCCACGATCAGACCGTCATCAGTTCCTGTTCCTTGGCCTTGACGACCTCATCCACATCCTTGATGGCCTTGTCGGTCAGCTTCTGGATGTCGTCCTCGGCGCTGCGCGCCTCGTCTTCGGTGACCGCCTTGTCCTTGAGCAGATCCTTGACCTGCTGGTTGGCATCGCGACGGATGTTGCGGATGGCCACCTTGCTGTCCTCGCCCTCGCCATGCACGGACTTGCTGAGCTCCTTGCGGCGCTCCTCGGTCAGCGGCGGCAGGTTCAGACGGATCACGGTGCCGACCACGGTCGGGGTCAGGCCCAGATCCGAGGCATAGATCGCCTTCTCGACGTCCTTGATCATGCCCTTGTCGAACAGGCTGATGACCAGCGAGCGGCCTTCTGAGACGCTGATGCTGGCAACCTGGTTGAGGGGGGTGTCGGTGCCGTAGGCCTTGACCTTGATGCCGTCCAGCAGCGCCGGAGAGGCGCGGCCGGTGCGCACCGTGGTCAGGGAATGGCGCAGAGCATCGATGCTCTTGGTCATGCGCGTCTGCGCGTCTTGTTTGATCTGGTTGAGCATCGCCGGAATCCGTGTGGAGCTGAATCCGGAGATTATAGCCGGGACTGGGGTTTCACGACTCGCGGGTCGTCAGGACCCGCGCAGCCGGTTCACTTGCCGGCGCCGCTTGCCGCTGGAGGCGCGCGACGGACAGGCGTCAACGCAGGCGTCAGCACTGCGCTTTGACGAATCCCCAATCCCGATTCCCGATTCCCGCCCTCAGCTCCGACCCTGCACCAACGTGCCGATCTGCTCGCCATGCAGGATGCGCAGCAGCACCCCGGGCTCGCTCATGCCGAAGATGCGCAGCGGCAGGTCGCTGTCGCGCGCCAGGGCGAAGGCGGCGGTGTCCATCACTTCCAGGCCCTGCAGGATGACCTGGTCGTAGGTCAGGCTGTCGTAACGCACTGCGTCAGAATGCTTCTTCGGGTCCTTGTCGTAGACGCCGTCGACCTTGGTTGCCTTGAGCAGCAGGTCGGCGCCGATCTCGATCGCGCGCAGTGCCGCGCCCGAGTCGGTGGTGAAGAACGGGTTGCCGGTGCCGGCGGCGAAGATCGCGATGCGGCCCTTTTCCAGATGGCGGATCGCGCGCCGGCGGATGAAGTCCTCGCAGACATCGTTGATCTTGATCGCGCTCATCACGCGCACCTTGGCGCCGAGCTTTTCCAGCGCGTCCTGCATCGCCAGCGCGTTGATCACGGTGGCCAGCATGCCCATGTGGTCGCCGGTGACGCGGTCCATGCCGCTGGCGGCCAGGCCGGCGCCCCGGAAGATGTTGCCGCCGCCGATCACCAGGGCGACCTGCGCGCCGGCCTGCTGGGCTTCGATCACTTCATGGGCGAGGCGGTTGATGACCTTGGGATCGATGCCGTAATCCCCGTCTCCCATCAGCGCCTCCCCGGAAAGTTTGAGAAGAATGCGGCGATAGGCAAGTTCGGACATGGGGGAAACCTCGGTGTGGGGGATCGGCAAACGCCGGCAAGTCTAGCGGAAGCCTGTCACCGGGCGTGGTAAAAATTCGGTAGTTGGCGATGACGTGACACGTTGCTCAGTGCGCGCGCGGCGGCTGCGGTGTCGGCACGTCGGTCGCATCGTAGGCGGTGACGCGGTTGCGGCCGCGATGTTTGGAGCGGTACAGCGTGCTGTCGGCGGCCTGCAGCAGATGCTCGATGCTCTCGAACTGGCGGTCGTCGCCGCCGTGGGTGGCCAGCCCCGCCGAGAAGGTGATGTGCAGCGGGCCGCCCTGCAGTTGCGCCATCGGCGTGCGTGCGGTTTCGGCCAGGATGCGCTCGACCACCATCAATGCCGCTTCGGCCGCGGTGTTGGGCAGGATCACCAGGAATTCCTCGCCGCCATAGCGGGCGACCAAGTCGCTGGTGCGCACCATGCGCTGCAGCGTCTGCGCGAAGTTGCGCAGTACCTCGTCGCCGACCAGGTGACCATGCGCATCGTTGACGCGCTTGAAGTCGTCCAGGTCGATGAAGGCGATCGACAGCGGCCAGTTCTGGCGCGATGCCAGCTCGAACTCGTGCGCGAGCGCAGTGCCGAGCTGATGGCGATTGAACACGCCGGTCAACGCATCGCGGCTGGCCTGTTCGGCCAGATGGCGCATGCGGTTTTCCGATTCGTCGGCATGCCGGCGCGCTTCGGCCACGTCCTGCAATTCGCGCAGGCTGCGCAGCATCGCCAGTTCGCGCGCCTGCTCGAAGATCATCTGGATGTGCTCGGGCTGCGGCACGCGAATGTCGAACAGGGCTTCCAGTTCGGGCAGCGATTCGGCGATGCGTTCGATCACCTTCTCGAAGCGTTCGGCGTCCAGGTCCAGCACCTCCTGCGCCTGTTGTTGCGCGCGTTCGGTGGCCGCCACGGCGCTGGCCGACAGCCAGATGTCGGCCAGGCGCCCGGACAGCGCGACACAGGCCATGAACGGCTCCAGGCCGGCGGGCTCTTGCTCGCTTTGCGCGATGGCGTTCTGCAGGTACGGCGGCAACTGCCATTGATGCGCGAGCCAGGCGCCGACTTCGGCATGGGTGGCGCCCAGCTGCTCGCGTTCGGCCTCGAGCAGCGCGGCGTTGTCCGGCGCCTGCTCCAGCAGCGGCGCATACAGCTCCGGCGCGCCCTGCAGCAGGGCCAGCTTGCCGATGTCCTGCAGCAGGCCGGCCAGCATGAGTTCTTCGGGTTTGCGGATGCCATAGGCCTGCCCGAGGATGCGGCTGGCCAGCGCACACAGCCCGGCACGGCGCCAGATGCGCTCATGCAGCGGATGCGCGGCGAAGGTGCTGCGCACGCCGTGCACCATCGAAAACCCCAGTGCCAGGCTCAGGGTCGCGTTGAGGCCGAGCATGGTCAGCGCCTGGCCGAGGTTGTCGATACGGCGGCGGCTGGCGTACAGCGGCGAATTGGCAACCCGCAGCATGCGCGCGCTCAATGCCATGTCCATGCCGATGACGTTGGCCGTGGTGGTCATGTCCACGTCGGGGTCCTGCGCCAGCTCGATGACGCGCAGCGCCACACCCGGAGGCGACGGCAGGTTGCGGCAATAGTGCAGGGCGGCCTGTAGATCTGGTTGCATGGGTCATCGCCGACGGTGAACGCAAGCATACCGCTGCGTTCGTTAATGGGGCACGCCACGCTTGGCCGCCGCCGCGCTGCAGCGCGTGCGTGATGGACGCGGAAAGCCTGGTCGGCATCCAGCTGTAGCGGCCACCGCCACGACATCTGTAGATGTTGAGGCCGGTTGCGGGCCTGGCGGATGCGTTCGCTTCAGTTTCGCGCGTTGCTGGCGCGCGCGCCAGCGCCGGGCAAAAAAAAGCCGCGGCAAGCCGCGGCTTTTTCTACGGTGCGGCGAGGATCAGGCCAGTCCGGCCTGCTTCATCACTTCGGCGGCGTAGTCTTCCACCACCTTCTCGATGCCTTCGCCAACGGCCAGGCGCTGGAAGCCGACCACGTCGGCACCGGCGGCCTTGACCGCCTGCTCGACGGTCTGGTCGGTGTTCAGCACGTACGGCTGGCCGTACAGCGTCACTTCGTTGACGATCTTGCTGATCTTGCCGCTGATGATCTTTTCCAGGATCTCGGCCGGCTTGGCCTTGTCCTTCTCGGACATCTTGGCCAGTTCGATTTCCTTTTCCTTGGCGATGAACTCGGCCGGGACGTCGGAGGCCTTGACGTGCGGCGGGTTCATCGCGGCGATGTGCATGGCGATGCCGCGAGCCAGCTCGATGTCGCCACCCTTCAGCTCGACCAGCACGCCGATGCGGCCGCCGTGCACGTAGGCTGCGACGTTGTTGGCGCTGTCGATACGGACCAGGCGACGCACCTGCAGGTTCTCGCCGACCTTGGCGATGACCGCGGCGCGACGCTCTTCGATGGTCTCGCCGCTGTCGAGCTTGACGCTCTTGAGCGCTTCGGCATCGGCTGCGTCCGCGTTCAGCGCGGCGGTGGCCACGGTCTCGGTGAAGGCCAGGAAGTTCTCGTCCTTGGCGACGAAGTCGGTCTCGGAGTTGACTTCGACCAGCACGGCCTTGCCGCCGGCCTGTGCGGTGGCGATGCGGCCTTCGGCGGCGACGCGGTCAGCCTTCTTGTCGGCCTTGGCCAGGCCGGACTTGCGCAGCCATTCGGCAGCGGCGTCGATGTCGCCTGCGTTTTCGACGAGTGCCTTCTTGCACTCCATCATGCCGGCGCCGGTGCGCTCGCGCAGTTCCTTGACCAGGGAAGCAGTGATTTCCATGGAATTACCTCATATGGACGAATGCGTGCGGCGGAATGTTCCGCCAGTAGGAGACGACGCAGCCATGCCGGCCGCCCCCGTAGAGATGTTCAGTGGCCTCGGCGACGGGCCGCGGTGGACCCGTCGGGGCTGCGGCCGCACAGCATGGTGCGGCCGCATTGCAGGCCGATTACTCGGCAGCCGGAGCGGCCGCGTCGGCCGGCGCGTCAGCCTTCTTGTCGCCCTTCTTGGCCGGAGCGCGACGGCCCTTGCCTTCGTCGGCGGACTCGGCGGAGAACTCTTCCTCGCGCACCGACGCGGAATTCGGCGCAGCGGCCTTGCCTTCCAGCACGGCGTCGGCAGCGGCGCGTGCATACAGCTGCACGGCACGGATGGCGTCGTCGTTACCCGGGATGGCGTAGTCGACCAGGGCCGGATCGTAGTTGGTGTCGACCACCGCGATCACCGGAATGCCGAGCTTCTTGGCTTCCTTGATGGCGATGTCTTCATGGCCGATGTCGATCACGAAGATCGCGTCGGGCAGGCGGTTCATTTCCTTGATGCCGCCCAGCGAGGCGTCCAGTTTCTCGCGCTCGCGACGCAGGCCCAGCACTTCGTGCTTGACCAGCTTGTCGAAGGTGCCGTCGGTCTCGGCCGACTCCAGTTCCTTCAGGCGGGCAACCGACTGCTTGACGGTACGGAAGTTGGTCAGGGTGCCGCCCAGCCAGCGCTGGGTCATGAACGGCATGCCGCAACGCTCGGCTTCTTCCTTGATGGACTCGCGCGCGCTGCGCTTGGTGCCCAGGAACAGCACGGTGCCGCGCTTCTGCGCGATCGAGGAGAGGAAGTTCATCGCGTCATTGAAGAGCGGAACGGTCTTCTCGAGGTTGATGATGTGGATCTTGCCGCGCGCGCCGAAGATGTACGGCGCCATCTTGGGGTTCCAGTAGCGGGTCTGGTGACCGAAATGGACGCCGGCTTCCAGCATCTGACGCATGGTGACTTGGGGCATTGAAGTAACTCCTGATAGCGGAATCACCGTGCGCGGCCTTGACTTTGAGGAGTCCGCACATGGATGTGCGGGCTGTTGCGAGGGACTCGCATCAAAACGCACATGATTCCGGGGTTGGGCTTCCCTGTCGCCTCCGTGTCGAACCCCCTGTTGGGGGCACCCCGGCACGGATGGCGGCGGCAGGTGTGAATTCGTCGGTGACGTCCGACGTGAACGACGCACTGCGTGCAATACGCAAAACAGCCGGCGGAGTATAGCCGGCGGGGCGGGGTGGTGCAATCGACGGGAATCGGGAATCGGGAATCGGGAATCGGGAATCGGGAATCGGGAGCCTAGCTGCTTGAGCATCCGCACGCGAAACGATCAGCTATGGCGATGCGCCGTACCGATTCCCCATTCCCGACTCACGATTCACGGCTCCAGTGCCAGCGTAGTCTCGGTATCGCTGTTGATGCGTGCCACGAAGCGGCCGTTGCCGGCGGGCAGGTTGGCCGGTAGCGGCCATTGGCGGGTCTGGCCGGGCAGCACGTAACCGGCCAGGTCGTCGCGGATGCTGCGGCGGGTACCGCCGGCATCGATGTAGGCCAGGTCGGCCAGCCGGGCATGGCTCGGCCCGGCATTGTGGACCTGCAGGGCGCGGCCG
This sequence comes from Xanthomonas euroxanthea, assembly GCF_903989455.1. Lineage (NCBI taxonomy): Bacteria > Pseudomonadati > Pseudomonadota > Gammaproteobacteria > Lysobacterales > Lysobacteraceae > Xanthomonas > Xanthomonas euroxanthea. Next base: position 1,680,510 of record NZ_LR861803.1, read on the forward strand.
CTGCCGTGGCCGGACACGCTGGCCTGCAGCACCGGGTGCTGTTCGCCGGGTTGGCTGGGCAGGGCGAACACCGGCGTGGAATACCGCAGCAGCTCGGTATCGCTGCCGGCGGCATGCTGGGTCACCACCAACCGGTAGCTGTCCTCGGCCTGTGCCGGGCTGGGGCCCAGCCGGATCACCCGCAGCAGCTGCCGGCCTTGCGACGGAATTTCGAACTGCGCCGGGCTGACGGTGGCCGCGGTAGCCGGTTCGAGCAGCTCGCGGTCGCCGTCCTGGCGCCAGCGGTAGAGTTTGGCTTCGGCGCGCCATGGCAGCGCGGCCTGGTTGTAAAGCCAGACGGCCGCCTGGTCGCTGTCGGCGGGAATGCGTGCAGTGGTCGGGGCGATGGCGATCTCGGCGCCAGCGGCGGTGCCGACGATGGCCAGGCCGGCCAGTGCAAGCGCCAGCAGGCAGCAGCGGGAGCGAGGCGTGGCCATGCTCAGAACGCGATCGTGGTCATGCGCGCACTGCCGGCAGGCGCAGGCCCGGCGAGTGCACTGGCATCCTGCCCGGTGCTGGTGACGGCGGGGTCTTCGGCGGTGCTGGCCGGCGGGGCGATCGCCATCGGCGTGCCTCTGGAACAACTGGCGCGCGGGGGCGCAGTACGCAGCTCGCAGCCGCTGAGCAGGCGCAATCCGATGTGCAGGGTGAAGTTTTCCGGGCCGCGCGCAGCAGCCGCGTTGGCCGCGGTCGAGGTCGCGGTGCAGACGAGGGCGACCAGCGTCAGGCGCTTCAGGAGAGTGACCAGCGTCATGAAGGCAATCGTTTGCATTGGAGACGTAACAAATAGCGACGCCCCCGATGCGAACTTTATTAACTGTCAGTAAGTGATGGAGACTGTCACCGTGTCGTTGTAGGCCCCTGCAATGGGCTGCTGCGGTGCCGGCGCGCGCCCATAGACGGTCACCGTCTGCGCGACGCCGTTGCCGGTGCCGCTGAGCGTATCGACGCCGATGCTGGTGCCCCAGCGGTTGCCGCGGCCGGCGTCCCGATACAGCTCGTAGGCGATGTAGTTGGCACTGCTGGCATGGCGCATGCGCCGGACGCTGCCGGTGGCATTGATGCCATCGCCCAGCCCGATATTCCAGGCGGTGCGGTTGGTGCACGACAGGCTGATGGTGGAAGTGCGATCGATGGCGGTATCGATGGTGCCGGCGATGCTGCCGAAATCCAGGTCGGTGGTGACGTAGGTATTGCAGCGTGCCGGCACGTTGGCCGAGGCAATGAAGGGGAACGCATTGCTGGCGGTCTTGGCGCCGCTGCCGCCGGCCGTGCAACTGCTCGGCGCCGCCGGGACGCCGATGATGCTCTCGTTGTAGGAGTAGCGCAGCACGGTGTCGGCGCCGCCGAAACTGCTGGTGTGGTTGCCGACCGACAGGGTCTGGCTGGCCGGAATCCGCCCGTACAGGGTGAGGGTGGTCGTCTGCGAGCCGCCGGTGATCACCGGAACGCCGTAGGACAGCGTCAGCAGGCGCGGCGAAGGCGTCGTCGATCCGGTGGAGCCCCAGACCTGGGTGCGCGTGGCCTCGCTGTAGATCTGGAAGTCCAGGCTGTCGCCGGTGGGGTTGAGCATGCGGCGCGGCGCATACAGGCCGTTGCTGGCGCTGCCCGGCCCAAGGTCCAGGCAAAGACTCACCTGGGCATAGCCCAGCACGCTGAGCGCGGCGGTCGCGCAGGTGACATTGAGCGTTGCCACCGCATCGGTGGTGCCGTTGGCCGCCACATTGCCGAATGCCAGCGGGGTGCCGAGGGTGACGCTGCAGGTGGTGTCGGCGCGCGCGTCCTGGCCGGGGGCAAGCCACAACACGGCGATCGCCAGCGCAAGCAGCAGGCGCCAGGGTGCGGGCAGGCTCATGGGGTCTCCTGCTCGAGCACGCAGGGCAGCGGGCCGACCCGCGGAATGCCGCCGGGGTTGGCCGGGTAGGTGAACCGAGCGCTGCAGCGGCCAGCGGGCAGCTCGACCAGGATGCGGTTGTCGATCTGCAGGTTGTCCAGATAGGTTTCGCCGTCGTAGCCGACCACCACGCGTTCGGCATCGCCTTCGCGCTGCACCACGCTGCCGACCGGCAACGGCACACCCTGGGCGTCGTGCAGCACGATCATGGCCGCGCGCACCCGGGTGATGCCGAAGCGCACCGCCACCCCGGACTGCTGGCGCGGTGTCACTGCGGTATCGACGCGGTCCACGCGCAGGTCCGCCGGCAGGTTCAGGGTGTCGATGGACAACTGGTTGCGCTGCCACGACTGCAGCGGGGTGACCAGCAGCATCCCGCGGGCGTCGGTGACGCCGATCAGGCGATTCTCCAGCCGCACCGGAATGCCGGGCTGGCCGTCGGTGGACACCACCGCGAAGGCATCCTGGATGTCGCGCGCGGCAAAGCCGCGGCCGTTCATCCACACCAGGCTGCCGCTGGCACTGGCATAGCCGAAGTTGTTGCCATCCTGGTTGGCGACGCCCAGGTTGTAGCGGCCGATGCGGTTCAACCACCCCAGTTCGGCCAGGCCGCCGCTGGCATCGTCGCCGGCCCGCCCCTGCAGGCGCCAGCCGATCCCGCCCAGGTCGCCGTCGCCGGGCAGCGGCTGGCTGAGGTCGGCCACAAAGCCGGTGCGGTTGCCGTTGCGCTGCATCGATGCGCTGGCCTGGCGCAACTCGCCGAACGTGGTCGACAACGACAGGTACAGGCTGCGGTCGCTGCGCACATCCAGGTTCTGGTTGCCGGACAGGTTGGCCGCCCAGTTGCGCCCGAAGTTGCGCGACCAGAACAGGCTCGCGTAACGCGAGGTGTCGCCTTGCGGGTAGCTCAGGCGCACATAGCTGGTGCCCAGCGAGCCGATCGGATTGACGTTGATGCCGAATGCCACGCGGTCGCTGATGCGCGCCGGTAACGCGCCCTGCAGCGCGCCCAGGTCGCGATAGTCGCCGTGGGTGCGCTGGGTGCCGGCGGTGACGTTGAAGCGACGGTTGTTCCAGGCATAGCCCAGCACGTACTGGCCACCGCGCAGCGCATCCATCCGGCTGTGCGCATAGGCGGCGTTGGCCACGCCGCCGACGCCGAGCAGCCACACACCGCCCGCACCGGCATTGACCACGCCGCCGCCGGCCTCGGCGTGCGCCTCGATGGTGAAGTCTTCGCGCAGGCCTTTGCGCAGCGTGGCGCTGGCAACCGTACGCGAAGCGTAGGAAAACGAGCGCACGCCGTAGTCCTGGCGCAGATGGCCGATGCCGGCCGACCACTCGGAAATGCCGCGGGCCAACAGCTGCGGCGTGCCATAGAACGCGAAGTCCAGCCGGCGCACCTGGCCGAACGCATCGGTCACCACGATCTGCGCCTGTCCGGTCCCGCTGATGCCTGGTTGCGCGGCCAGCTGGAACGGGCCGGCCGGCACCTGGCCGCTGTACTGGCGCAGGCCATCGACGTAGAGCTCCACGGTCGAGGGCACCACCGCCTCGCCCAGGAAGCTTGGCGTGGGGGTCAGCACGCGATACGGCTGCAAGGCGTAATTGCGCCCGATCTGCACCCCGCCCAGGCGGATCGAGCGGCTCCAGTCGACAAAGCCGCTGTAGAAATCGCCGACCGTCAGGCTGGTGGCGCTGTCGGGGAAGTCCATCTGCCAGGCGCTGTCCAGGCGCACCGCTTCGCTGCGCCAGCGCTGGTCCTGCGGGCGGTCGTAGGCCAGGAACACCGCAGTGGTATCGACCATGCCGCGGCCGATGCCGAAGCCGCGCACTTCGGTCGCCAGCGACACGCTGCTGGCCCCGGCATTGCGCGTGGCATAGAAGTCGTAGTTGAGCAGCATGCCCGGCGAGGCGGTGGCGCTGGGCGGTGCGACCTGTTCGGCCTTCAGCACCGTGGTGGAGAGCGACAGCTGCGCCAGCGGTACCTGCAGCGCCAGCCGTTGCAGCGCGGCGTCGTAGCGCACTTCCACGTCGGGCAGGCGATCAAGGTCGACCAGTTCGCTGGCGGCGCGGTCGGCCAGGATGAAGCCCAGCTTGCGCAGCGTGTCGACCGAGCCGCGCAGGTGACCGTCCACCAGCTCGAACGGTGCCAGGCCGCGGTCGGCCTGATTGAGGGTGACATCCAGGTACAGCGTCTGCGGCAGGGCCGCCACGCTCTGCGGGGCCTGATCGGGCAGTGGCGCCATATCGGCCAGGTCGCCGGAGCCGGCATGCGCCAGGCAGGTGGCGGTCGCAAGCAGCGTCATCGCCAGCCGGCCCGCATCACGGCGCTGTCGGCGCTGCCAACAAGGTGCGTTCGTCCGCCTCACCATTGATCCTTGCGATGATGGTGCCGCGGCCGAACTGGGCCAGCGGTGCACCCAGTGACCAGCGCATGGTCTGGCCGGGCAGGACATAGCCCACCAGCCCGTTCAATGCGGTCTTGGTCGTGCCGTCGACCCGATGCTGCAGGTCGGCGACCTGGGCGTGCCCATTGCCGGTGTTGCTGATCTGGATCTGCGCAGTGCCGTCGCTGCCGGCGATCACCTGCGTGTTCAAGGTCGGCGCGGATTCGGTCCTGCCCGGCGGCAGCAGGAAGATCGGCACCGAGTAGCGCAGCACGAACTGCATGCCCTTGCGATCGGCATCGGCATTGGGCAATTCGTCGACGATGATGCGGTAGCAGGCTTCCTCGCTGGTGGGCGCGGGTCCGGCGCGAATGACCCGGATCAGCTGGCGCTCGCCGGCGGCCAGCGTGCGCATCGGCGGGCTGATCAGCAGTTCCTGGGTCGGGTCCAGCTGATCCTTGCCGTCGCGCTGGGTCCAGCGATAGGCCCGGGTCTGCACCTGCACCGGCGCGCTGCCGCTGTTGCTCAGCCACAGCCCGTCGGCGGACTGCTGCGCGTTCAGCGTCAGCGAGGTCGGTGCCAGCTGCAGGCTGGCCGCATGGGCCGGTTGCAGCGGCCAGCCGCTGCCAAGCGCCAGCATCAGTGCCAGCCCGGCCGTGACCAGCCGGCCCGGCATCCGGTAGGACAGGGGGTGGTGCAATGGCATGCGCGCGCTCAATAGACGATCGTGGCGGTGATGGTGTCTTGGTAGGTACCGGTGGCGGGATTGTTGGCCGACGGGTTGGTCACGCGGCCGTAGACCGGATAGACCTGGTTGATGCCGGTGGCGGTGCGGCTCAGCGTATTGGTGCCGGTGGTGCTGCCCCAGACCGTGCTGCGGCCCAGATCCTGGTACAGCTGGTAGGCGATGAAGTTGTTGGTGGTGACCAGCGCATCGGTGTTCTTCATGCGGCGGGTGGTGACGTCGTTGGCGGTGCCGGCATTGCTGCCCGCGCTCAACGCAATGTTGTAGGGGGTCAGCGCGGTGCACTGTGCGGTCACGCTGCCGTTGGCGTCGGCATTGGCGGTGGAGGTGGACAACACCGAGCCGAAGTCGACGTCCGTCGCGGAGGCGGCGGTGATGGTGCAGGCCTTGGTGACGGCGATCTTGACGTTGAATGTGGTGGTATCTGCTGCAGTGGCAGCGCCAATGGTCGAGAGCAGGCCAAGGGACAGCAGGACAGGGCGGACAGTACGCATGGACATTTCCTTGACCGGTCTGGTCATTGGTGACGCGACGACTCGTCGCCCCTGACCCAATGCATCAGCCATGCCAAAGATTACCCTGAATGATTTGGCTATCTCACTGTTTAACCTCAGGGTTTTTCCCGAAAGTGCGATGTCTTTCGGATGACTCCGCTGACAGGCTTTTTGACGCGCGCGGTAGTGCGTCACACATGAATACGTGGCGCCGCCAGTTTCCTGCTGCCCCGTCCGTTTCTGCGGTTCTGCCTCCGCAACGCAAAAACGCGCGCGCAGGCCGTTCAGATTTAGCCCGAATCGGCGATAATCGTGGCCATGAGCGTCAATCTGAAAACCAAAGAAGAAATCGAACTGATGCGCGTCGCCGGCCGTCTGGCCGCCGAGGTGCTCGATGTCGTGGCTCCGTACGTGCAGGCGGGCGTGACCACGGCCGAGCTGGACCGCATCTGCCATGACCACATCGTCAACGTGCAGGGCACCATTCCTGCCAATGTCGGCTATCGCGGCTTTCCCAAGAGCGTGTGCACCTCGGTCAACAACGTGATCTGTCACGGCATCCCGAGCGCGGCCAAGGTCCTGAAGGACGGCGACATCGTCAATATCGATGTCACCGTCATCAAGGATGGCTGGCACGGCGACACCAGCCGCATGTACTACGTCGGCACGCCATCGGTGATGGCCAAGCGGCTGGTGGAAACCACCTACGAAGCGATGTGGCGCGGCATCCGCGCGGTCAAGCCGGGCGCGACGCTGGGCGATGTCGGTCACGCGATCCAGAAGTTTGCCGAGGCCGAGCGCTTCAGCGTGGTGCGCGACTACTGCGGCCACGGCATCGGCAAGGTCTACCACGACGAGCCGCAGGTGATGCATTACGGCCGCCCCGGCGAAGGCCTGGTGCTCAAGCCCGGCATGACCTTCACCATCGAACCGATGATCAACGAAGGCACCTACCACCATAAGACGCTGCCGGACGGCTGGACCGTGGTGACCAAGGACCGCAAGTTGTCCGCCCAGTGGGAACACATGGTCGCGGTGACCGAAGACGGCGTGGATGTGCTGACGCTGTCGCCGAACGCTCCCGCGCCGGTATGACGGCCACGCCGGCGGACCGACCCGACCCGGGTGCCGCCGGCGATGCCGAGTGGGCCGCGCAGGCGCGCCCGCTGCTGGTGCACGCCGACATGCGGCTGTGCAAGCGCTTCGACCAGGGCGAGCCGATCGAGCGCCTGGTGGCCTTGCGCGCACGCGCGGTCGATCAATTGATGCGCAATGCGTGGACGCGCTGCATCCCGGCCGATGCCGAACTGTCGTTGCATGCGGTCGGTGGCTACGGGCGCGGCGAACTGTTCCCGCGTTCGGACGTGGATGTGCTGGTGCTGGGCGAGACCGGCGTGCAGCAACAGCACGAGCAGGCCCTGGCGCGGTTGTTTGCCTTGCTGTGGGATGTGGGCCTGCCGATCAGCCACGCGGTGCGCTCGCCGGCGCAGTGCACCGCCGCGGCCGCCGACCAGACAGTGCTGACCGCCTTGATCGAGTCGCGCCCGCTGATGGCTGGCAGCCAGGCGCGTGCGGCCCTGGCGGCCGCGATTTCGCCGCAGCAGGTCTGGCCGGCGCGCGAATTCTTCCAGGCCAAGCGCGAAGAGCTGCTGGCGCGGCACCAGCGCTTCGGCGATACCGCCGACAATCTCGAACCGGATATCAAGGACGGCCCCGGTGGTCTGCGCGACCTGCAGACACTGGGCTGGATGGCGCTGCGCGCGTTCGGGGTCAAGGATCTGGAAGCGCTGGTCGGGCTCGGCCATGTCGGCTTCGACGAGGCCGCAGCGCTGCGGCGCGAACGCGAGGAGCTGGCGCGCTTGCGCTTCGGCCTGCATCTGGTCGCCAAACGGCCGGAAGAGCGGCTGGGGTTCGATTACCAGAAGACGCTTGCCCAGCGGCTGGGCTTTGCCGACGACCCGGAGAGCCTGGGCGTGGAAAAGATGATGCAGCGCTTCTACCGCAGCGCTGCGTTGATCCGCCGCATCAGTGACCGCTTGCTGCAGCGCTTCGAAGAACAATTCGATGGCGAAGCGGTGCCGGAGCCGCTCGGCGAGGGCTTCAGTCTGCGTCGCGGCTATCTGGCCGCGGATGCGGAGGACTGGCCGGCCGGCGATGTGCTGCAGGTCTTTGCGCTGTTTGCGCAGTGGGCGGCGCACCGCGAGGTGCGTGGGCTGCATTCGCTGACCGCGCGCGCGCTGGCCGAGGTGTTGCGCGAGTTGCCGGCCTACGACGTGGCCGATGCGACCGCACGCGACCGCTTCATGGCGCTGCTGCGCGGCCCGCGGGCGGTGGAGTCGCTCAACCGCATGGCGCGCCTGGGCGTGCTGGGTCAGTGGATCCCGGCATTCGCCAGCGTGTCCGGGCGCATGCAGTTCGACCTGTTCCATGTCTACACGGTGGACCAGCACACCTTGATGGTGCTGCGGAACATCGCGTTGTTCGCCGCCGGTCGCGCCGACGAGCGTTTTTCGATCACCCACGAAGTCTGGCCGCGCCTGCGCAAGCCGGAATTGCTGCTGCTGGCCGGGCTGTTCCACGATATCGCCAAGGGCCGTGGCGGCGACCATTCCGAGCTGGGCGCGGTGGATGCGCGCGCGTTCTGCCAGGCGCATCGGCTCAGCGACGGCGATACCGCGCTGGTGGCCTGGCTGGTGGAGCAGCACCTGCGCATGTCGGTGACCGCGCAGAAGCAGGACATCTCCGACCCGGAGGTGATCCACCGTTTTGCCACCCTGGTCGGCACGCGCGAGCGCCTGGACTATCTGTATCTGCTGACCTGCGCCGATATCGCCGGCACCAGCCCCAAATTGTGGAACGCGTGGAAGGACCGGCTGCTGGCCGACCTGTACTTCGCCGCGCGGCGCGCGCTGCGCGAGGGCCTGGAACATCCGCCGCCGCGCGAGGAGCGCCTGCGCGAAGCGCGCGAGTCCGCACGCGCGCTGATGCAGGCGCAAGGCCACGACGATGCCACCATCGACCGCCAGTTTGCCGGCATGCCGGATGAAAACTTCCTGCGCTTCCGTCCCGAGCAACTGGCCTGGCAGGCGGTGTCGCTGATTGAAGTGCAGATCGGGCAGACCCTGGTCAAGGCGCGTCGCGCGGTGCCGGACAACGACGCGCTGGAAGTGTTCGTGTATTCGCCCGATCGCGATGGCCTGTTCTCGGCGATCGTCGCCACGCTGGATCGCAAGGGCTACGGCATCCATCGCGCCCGCGTGCTGGATGCGCCGCACGATGCGATCCTCGACGTGTTCGAGGTGCTGCCGCAGGACAGCTCCGCCGATGGCGACCCGCAGCGTCTGGCCGCGGCCTTGCGCCAGGTGCTGGCCGGCGACCTGCACAAGGTGCGGCCCTCCCGGCGGGCGGTGCCGCGCCAGCTGCGCCACTTCCGCTTTGCGCCGCGCGTGGAATTCAGCGAAAGCGCCGGTGGCCGCCGTACCCGCATCAGCCTGGTTGCGCCCGATCGCCCCGGCTTGCTGGCCGATGTGGCCAACGTGCTGCGCCTGCAACACCTGCGTGTGCACGATGCGCGCATCGCCACCTTCGGCGAGCGTGCCGAAGACCAGTTCCAGATCACCGACGAGCACGACCGCCCGTTGCCCGAATCCGCACGGCAGGCGCTGCGCGATGCGCTGTGCGCCTGCCTCGATCCCACCTAAGTAGTCCGTCAGTCCGTTCGGAGACCCCCATGGCCACCAGCAAGAAGACCACGCGCAAGCAGGGCGCGACCACCACCAGCGCAGCGCCCAAGCGCGTCACGCGCGACAGCGGCAAGGCGCGTCAGGCACCGGCCGTCGACAAGACCAAGGTCACCGCGGCGGCCGGCAAGGCCGTTGGCGCCGGCAAACGTGTCGTCAAGAAAAGCGTTGCCAAGAAAAGCGCGGCCAAGCCGGCCGCCAGTGCGGCCCCGCGCGTGGCCAAGCAGCCGACCAGCGTGGTGTCGGCACCAGCTGCCAAGAAGGCTGCCGCTGCAAAGAAACTGCCGATCGCCGAAAAGGCGGTGCAGGGTGCTGCAACGCAGGTGGGCAATGACGAACTCAGGTTCGGCATCGAGAGTGCGTTCGAGCGCCGCGCCAGCCTGACCGTCGATGAGATCGACGGCTCCACCCGCGCCATCGTCACCCGCGTCATCGACGGCCTGGAGCGCGGCGAGTTCCGCGTTGCCGAGCCGGACGGGAAGGGCGGCTGGACCGTCAACGAATGGTTGAAGAAAGCCGTGCTGCTGTATTTCCGCGTCAACGAGATGGCGGTGATCGACGCGCAGCCGGCGCCGTTCTGGGACAAGGTGGAGTCGCGTTTTGCCGGCTTCGGCGAGGCCGAGTTCCGCAAGGCCGGCGTGCGCGTGGTGCCGGGCGCGGTGGCGCGGCGCGGCAGCTACTTCGGCAAGGACGTGGTGCTGATGCCGAGCTTCACCAACATCGGCGCCTATGTGGGCGAAGGCACCATGGTCGATACCTGGGCCACGGTGGGGTCGTGCGCGCAGATCGGCGCGCATTGCCACCTGTCCGGCGGCGCCGGCATCGGCGGCGTGCTCGAACCGCTGCAGGCCAGCCCGACCATCATCGAAGATCATTGCTTCATCGGTGCGCGTTCGGAAGTGGTCGAAGGCGTGGTGATCGGTCACCACAGCGTGATCGGCATGGGCGTGTTCATCGGCCAGAGCACGCGCATCTACAACCGCGCCACCGGCGAGATTTCCTACGGTTACGTGCCGCCTTACAGCGTGGTGGTGTCCGGCCAGCTGCCGTCGAAGGACGGCTCGCACTCGCTGTATTGCGCGGTGATCGTCAAGCAGGTGGATGCCAAGACGCGCAGCAAGACCAGCGTCAACGAGCTGCTGCGCGGTCTGGCCGATTGAGTAGCGCGCAGCCGGTGCTCGGCGCCATGGTGTCGCGTCCGGCCAGTGGCTGGATCCGTTGGGGCATCCCGGCCATGTGGTTGGGATGGGTGACGCTCTACGTGGCCGGCGCGCTGGTGCGCGATGGCGTGCCGCAGCAGCTGGAGGTCCTGCGTTGGCTGGCGCCTGCACTGGTGGTGCTGATGACGCTGCGTCTGGCATGGGCATCCACCCGCTGGGCGCAGGTCCGCGATGCGGGCGATGCACTGGTGATCGTCCAGCGTGGACGCTCGCAGTGCGTGGATCTTGCCGAGTTGCGCTCGGTCGATGCCGCATGGCTGATTCCGCCACGGCGGATGGCGCTGAGATTCCACGGCACACGCGCCGATGTGGTGTTCCTGCCCGCACACGGGCAGGAACACGATCAACTGGTAACCACTTTGTTGGCGCGTGCAAACGCGCGCCGCGGGGTCGAGAAGGAGACGAGATGACCACGCTCTACGGATTGAAGAACTGCGACACCTGCAAGAAGGCGACCAAGTGGCTGGACCGCTTCGGCGTGGCCTACAGCTTCGTCGATTACCGCGAGCACGCACCCGCGCCGGAGACGTTGCTGGATTGGGCCGGCAAGGCCGGCGGATTCGAGGCGATGATCAACAAGTCCTCGACCACCTGGCGGCAGCTGCCCGACAACAAGAAGACGCCGGGTTCGGACGCCGAATGGAAGCTGCTGCTGCGCGAATACCCGCAATTGATCCGCCGCCCGGTGGTGGTGAGCGACGATGGTGCGTTCAGTCAGGGCTTCTCCGACAACGGCTTCAAGGCCAGGTTCAACATCGCCTGATGGCGCCATCGCGTCATCGGCTCGCGCACATGTGTGCGTGGCGGGCGTGTGGAAGCCAGGCTGCCTGCTGCTGCGACGGCCCGGGTGCATCTTTTTATCGGAAGGACGAGCATGACCAGTGACGTACTGCAACTGACCTGCGAGCTGATCGCACGCGCCTCGGTGACACCGGACGATGCCGGCTGCCAGGCGCTGATTGCGCAACGCCTGGAGGCCGCCGGATTCACTTGCGAGCATCTGCACCTGGGCCAGGTCGACAATCTGTGGGCCACGCATGGCAGCGGTGCGCCGGTGCTGGTGCTGCTCGGCCACACCGATGTGGTGCCGCCGGGACCGCGCGAGGCCTGGACCAGCGATCCGTTCGATCCGCAGATCCGCGATGGTGTGCTGTACGGGCGCGGCACGGCCGACATGAAGGGCAGCGTGGCCGCCTTCGCGGTCGCCGCCGAACAGGTCGTCGCCGCCCATCCGCAGCACGCCGGTACGCTGGCGGTGTTGCTGACTTCCGATGAGGAAGGCGATGCCATCGACGGCGTGCGGCGCGTGGCCGAGCTGTTGCGCACGCGCGGGCAGGCGATCGACTGGTGCATCACCGGCGAGCCCTCGTCCACCGAGCGGCTGGGCGACCTGCTGCGCGTGGGCCGTCGCGGCAGTCTGTCCGGCACGCTGGTCGTCAAGGGCGTGCAGGGGCATGTGGCGTATCCGCACAAGGCGCGCAATCCGATCCATCTGGCCGCGCCGGCATTGGCCGAGCTGGTGGCACGGCAGTGGGACGAGGGTTTCGAGAGTTTTCCGCCGACCAGTCTGCAAATTTCCAACATCCATGCCGGCACCGGCGCCAATAACGTGATTCCGGGCGAGCTGCAGGTGGCCTTCAATCTGCGCTACACCCCGCTGTGGGATGCGCCGCGGCTGGAAGCGGAGATCGTCGCATTGCTGGATCGCCACGGGCTGGACTATGCGCTGCGCTGGCATCGCAGCGGCGAGCCGTTCTATACCCCGGAAGGGCGCCTGCGCAGCGTCGCACGTGAGGTGCTGGGCCAGTTTGCCGGCGCGCCCCCGGAAGAAAGCACCGGCGGCGGCACCTCCGATGCACGCTTCATTGCACCGTTGGGCGCGCAGTGCATCGAATTCGGCCCGGTCAACGCCAGCATCCATCAGGTCGACGAGCATGTACGCGTGGCCGATCTGCAGGCCTTGCCGGCGCTGTACCGCAGCCTGATCGAGCGGCTGCTGGTCGATTGACGGAGCAGTTGCCGCCGTCGTTGCCGCTGAAACAGTTGCGCCAGCGAAAACGAACGGTTAGCGTCGGTCACATGGTCTTCCAGCTCGCCAACATCAATAACGCCAACCGCAACAATCTGCGCGCGAACAATCGTGCGCGGCCGATGCGGGTCTGCGACTAGGCGACGTCTACCAAACGCCCAGGAATCAGAGAACCCGCATCGGCCGATGCGGGTTTTTTTATGGGTGTCATTCTCGCGCAGCACGCTCTTCCACCGGCCGCCAACCCCCGCAGTTTCATCCAGGAGTGTTTCCATGTGTTCCATCTTCGGTATTTTCGGCCTGCAACCCGGTGACGATCTGCAGGCTTTGCGCCGGCAGGCACTGGAATGTTCGCAGCGGCAGCGCCATCGCGGACCCGACTGGAGCGGGGTGTATGTCGACACCGGCGCGATCCTGGTGCACGAGCGCCTGGCCATCGTCGACCCGGCCGGCGGCTCGCAGCCCTTGTTGTCCGACGATGGCGAGCTTGCGCTGGCAGTGAATGGCGAGATCTACAACCATCGCGAGCTCAAGCAGGAACTGGTGCAGCCGTACGCCTTCCAGACCGGCTCCGATTGCGAGGTGATCAACGCGCTGTACCGCGAGGATGCGCCGGCCTCCTACCTCAACCGCCTCAACGGCATCTTCGCGTTCGCGCTATGGGACAAGGCAGCCGGGCGGGTGATCATCGCGCGCGATCCGATCGGCGTGGTGCCGCTGTACTGGGGCCACGATCGCGAGGGCCGGCTGCGGGTAGCCTCGGAACTGAAGTCGCTGGTGGACGATTGCGCCGACGCGGCGCAGTTCCCGCCGGGTCACTGGTACGACAGTGCCACCGGCGCATTGAGTCGCTATTACGAGCGCGCCTGGCGCGAATACGCCGAGGTGGAAGGCGTGCAGGTGCAGTTGCAGGAATTGCGCGAGGCCTTCGAGCGCGCGGTGCATCGTCAGTTGATGACCGATGTGCCGTATGGCGTGCTGCTGTCCGGCGGGCTGGATTCGTCGTTGGTCGCCGCGGTCGCTGCACGCTACGCGCGCCATCGCATTGAAGAGAACGACACCACCGAAGCCTGGTGGCCGCGCCTGCATTCGTTCGCGATCGGCTTGAAAGGCTCGCCGGACCTGGCCGCTGCCGAAGTCGCCGCCGCCGCGCTGGGCACCGTGCATCACGGCTTCGAGTACAGCTTCGAAGAAGGCCTGGATGCGCTGCCCGAGGTGATCCGCCATATCGAGACCTACGACGTCACCACCATTCGCGCCTCCACGCCGATGTTCCTGCTGGCGCGCCGCATCAAGGCGATGGGCGTGAAGATGGTGCTGTCGGGCGAAGGCAGCGACGAGATCTTCGGTGGCTATCTGTATTTCCACAAGGCACCGAACGCGCGCGAATTCCATGAGGAACTGGTACGCAAGCTGGATGCGCTCAACAACTACGATTGCCTGCGCGCCAACAAGTCGATGATGGCCTGGGGCGTGGAGCCGCGCGTGCCATTCCTGGATCGCGAGTTCCTGGACGTGGCCATGCGCATGGACGCCAGCTTCAAGATGATCGACAAGACCAGCAGCGGCGCCACGCGGATGGAAAAAGGCGTGTTGCGCGAGGCGTTTGCCGGGTATCTGCCCGAATCCATCCTGTGGCGGCAGAAGGAGCAGTTCAGCGATGGCGTGGGCTATGGCTGGATCGATGGACTCAAGGCACATGCCGCCGCGCAGGTGAGCGACCGCGAGCTGGCTGCCGCTTCCAGGCGTTTTCCGGTCAATCCGCCGCAGACCAAGGAAGCGTATTTTTATCGCACGCTGTTCGAACAGTTCTTCCCCAGCCAGGCGGCCGCGGAGACGGTGCCGGGCGGCAAGTCGATCGCGTGTTCGTCGCCGACCGCGATCGCCTGGGATGCCAGCTTCGCCGCGATGGCCGATCCCTCCGGCCGTGCGATTGCCGGCGTGCACGAACAGGCGTTGGCGTCGTAACGCTGCTGCATCCCAAGTTGCAACTGCAGCGGCCGGCATGCGCGCACGCGCTGCCGGCCGCTGCTGCGCTCACTCGTGGCGCACGCAGTAGCCGTAGCGCTGCGGCTCGATATCCACACCTGCCACATCGGCCTGGTTGTTGCGCCACAGGTTAGGCTTGAAGTCGGCCGCAGTGCAGTTGGCAGCGCGGTCCACGCCGATGGTGTAGGTGAACGGCGTATTGGAGAAGCGGTTGTTCTCGAACACGTTGTCCTGGCTCATGCTGTTGTCCCAGCACAGGATTTCCGGCGTGCGATAGCGGATGGCGCAGGCCAGGAAGACGCCGGCGACCTTGTTGCCGTCGAACTGATTGTTGCTGAAGCGGTTGCGGCGCGCGTCGGACAGATAGATACCCTGGCTGCCGTTGCGCTCGAAGCGGTTGTTGCGGATCTCGCTGTCTTCCAGATGTTCGGTGGTCAGGCCTGCGGCCACGTTGTCGTGGATGTAGTTGTTGACCATCGTGACCTTGGCGGTGCGGTTGAACGACACCCCGTCCCAGATCGCGCCGGAGACATCATTGTTTTCGATGGTGATCTCGCGCGTGTCGTACTCGCTCAGCAGGCAGGCGCTGCGGCACTTGTTGACCTGCAGGCCGGCCAGGCGAATCCCCTGGCCGGAACGCACGACCACCGCGCTATTGCTCAGGTACGGGCGCTCGGGCATGAATTCCTTGTCGCCGGTGCTGGCGACGATCTGCATGTCCTCGATGCTGACATTGCGGATCACGCCGGTAGGCTGCTGGTTTTCATAGTCGCCGACCACCAGCGCCGGTTGCTGCACGCCATCGGCCATGCGCAGCACCGTGGTCGGACCCGTGCCACGCAGGGTGAGATTGCCGCGGTGGATCGAGACCAGGCCATTGAGCGGAAATTCGCCTTTTTCCAGGCACAACACCGCACGCGTATCGCTTTGCGGAAGCTTGTCGATGGCTTTTTGCAGATCCTGCCCGGGGCGCACCCTGGCGGTGCAGGCCGCGACCGGCGCGTCCGGTGGGCCGGACTTGGCGGGCGGCGCTGCCGAGCAGGCAGTGGCAACGAGCAGGGGCAACAGGGCGGAAACGGAGCGGGCAAGCTGAGGCATGCGGATTCCGGTCAGTGGGGGGAAGAGGGCGATCGTGTGGAAACACGTTCCAGATCGCGACGGCCTCTAGTGTGTCCCACCGGACGTTAAAGTCTGGCTGATTCCGGCCGGCCTGATTCGGCGCAGGTTCATTGCACTGTCGTGGTCGAGGCCGCAATCGTGCATGCGGTGGCCGACGAACGTCACACTTGGGCAACGTTCGAGATTTGCACAGACGCGTGCTCGCCCTGCTCAGAAATCGTAAGCCAGCTGCGCGTAGATGCGGCGCGGTTCGCCAGGAAAGTGGCCGGTGCGCTCAGTGAACCCGCTGACGGCGTACACCTTGTCGAACAGGTTCTTGACGTTGACCTGCAGCTTCCAGGCATCCCACTGCGTCTGCCAGCTGATGTCGAAGATGGCATACGGCTTGACGCGCTGGCCTTCCAGGCTGACCCGCTCGCCCACGTAGTCGGCACCGAAGGCAATTGCCGAGTTCCAGGCCGGCAGGTCGTAGCGCGTCCACAGGCCGAAGGTGTTGCGCGGTGCATTGGCGAAGCGGTCGCCGGACGCGTTGGTGATGCCGTTGGTGCCCGCATCCAGCACGCGTGCATCGTTGTAGGCGTAGGTCAGGTTGAGCACCCAACGCTCGGTGAGGTCGGCCAGCAGATCCACTTCCAGGCCTTCGCTGCGCACCAGGCCGAGCGCGGCGAGTTGATTGACCCCAGCGACGATGCTGCCGTCGGCCTGCACGATGTTGCTGCGTTCGATGCGATACAGCGCGGTGTTGAGCGTCAGCCCGCCGTCGTTGAGCGCGGTCTTCAGGCCTACTTCCCACTGCGTGCTGCGCTCGGGATCGAACGGGCCACCGACGCTGCTGTCCTGATTGGCCGCATCCTGCGGCAGGAAGCCGCTGGCATAACTGGCGTACGCGTTGACGCCATCGCGCAGCACGAACGTGCTGCCCACACGCCAGCTCAGATCGTTGCCGGTGACGCGCGAGCCGTCCAGCCGGTTGTCGTCCTTGAAGCCGTCCCAACGCAGTCCGGCCATCGCAAACCAGCGCGGCGTCAGCGTGAGTTCGTCCTGCAGATACGCGCCGTAGCGCTGGCTGCGCGTGCTGGTGGCGCGCCAGGGTAGGCTGTCCAGACCGTAGTCGTAAAAGCCGCTGCGCCCGTACACCGGGTTGAACAGATCGATACCCGGCACCGGCCCGCGCACGCGGCCGGTGTCGGCGGTGTTGGCGGTCTGCGCGCGGAAATCCGCATCCAGCCGATAGTAGTCCGCGCCCATCAGCAGCTTGTGCTCGATCGCGCCGATGTGGGTGCGGAACACGGCGTTGACGTTGCTGGAGATCGCATCGTTGTCGCGGAACTGGTTGCGCAACTGCCGCGTCATCCATTCGGCGGTGCCGTCGCCATCGCGGTCGATCAGGCCCATCGGCTCGTGATAGATCTGATGCTCGTCGTTCTTGAACCAGCGCAGCGCCATGTCCACGTCCCACGCATCCGACGGCGCGAAGCGGTACTGCGCGAATGCGACCTTGGCGCGCATGTCGAGGAAATCGGTGGGTTCGTTGTGGTTCCAGCGCCGGTCGGTGAGGAAGTTGCCGTCGTCATCCACCGGCACGCCACGCAGGCGATTGCCGCCCAGGTTCTGGGTGATGTCGGTGTACTGCAAGGTGAGCTCGCCGGTCTGGCCGATATCGAACGCCACCGACGCATCGCCGATCTGGCTCTGGCTATCGGTGTTGCGGCGAAAACCGTCCTCGCCATCGGCATAGGCGCCGATGCGGTAGCGAATGCGTCCGTCGTCGCGTGCCGGCCCGGTAGCTTCGAACGAGGCGGCTCCGAAGGATTGATTGCCCGCCTGCAGCTCCACCCGACGCGCAGCCTGATGGCCGGGCTTGCGGGTGACGTAATTGATGACGCCGCCGGGTTCGCCGCCACCGTACAGCGCACCGGCCGGACCCTTGAGCACTTCCACGCGTTCGATATTGAACAACTGCGGCACCGAGAAGCCGGCATACGGATCGCCGCGCAATCCGTCGTACAGCACGTTTTCCTGGCGGAATCCGCGCAGGGTGACGCCGGCATAGCTGAAGAAGCTGATGCCGCTGATGCTGCGATACAGGTCGGTGATCTGGCGTGCGGCCTGGTCGTCGATCAGTTCGCGCGGCAGTACCTGGACCGACTGCGGAACCAGCGACAACGGCGTGTCGGTGCGTGTGGCCACTGCGGCGTCGTCGGATTTGTACAGCGTCTGCGCACGGCCGACGACCTCGACGCCATCCAGGTCGGTGACGGCTGCCGAGGTGCTGGTGTGTTGTTGGGCGAAGGCGCGGGGCGAGGGCAAAGCCAAGACAGCGGCGAGCGCGGTGACAAGGAGCGTGGGGCGCATTGGTCACTAATGGGAATGGTTATCAAATGCATCTTAGCATGTTGTGCTCGCTTGATTGCGCAGGTCGGCGGGTAGGCGTTGCGGCACAGACTGCGGCGTGCGCGTGCGCGTGCGCACGCGAGGTGCGAGGTGCGAGGTGCGAGGTGCGAGGGTGCGAGACGCCGCATGCGGCATGCGAGGCGCGAGCTGCGGTCTGAGATCTGCGAGTACCGGGACGCGCAATGCCCCCGGTCGCACGGCGTGTGCCCGTACCCTCACGCCAATCCCTTTCCCGACGAGAGAGGGTTCGCGGCTGTCCTACTCCCTCCCGGAGAGGTGCTCGCGGCTGACCTTCTCCCCCCCGGAGAGGTGCTCGTGGCCGTCCTTCTCCCTTCCCTGAGAGGCGCTCGCGGCTGTCCTTCTCCCCCTCCCGGAGAGGTGCTCGCGGCTGTCCTTCTCCCTCCGGGAGAAGGTGCCCGGAGGGCGGATGAGGGCCCGCGCGAAGCCTCGTGCCTACTTCGGCTGCAGTCGCAGCGTGTAGCGGGTAGCGGTCGGCAGGAAGGGGGTCGGCCGGCCGTGCACCCAATCCTCGTGCCCCGCGCCCCAGAACGGCGACAACGGATGTCCGCTCTGGCCGCCCGGCATGTGCACGATGCCGTCCTGCTCGTGGCCGGGCGACACCACCATGCGTTCGGAGGCGCCGAAGGCCGGGCCTTGCACGCGCGGCATGTCGCGATCGCCGGGCAGCTGGTCGGGCGGCATGCACAGCCAGCGCTTGGCGAGCGCTGGCAATGCCCGCGCGATCGGGTGACAGATGGCAGCGGTATTGCGTTCGCCCCAGCTGCGTTCACTCAAGGGGCTATCCGGCGAGGCGCCGTCCTGCGCAGCGAGCTCCGCCTGCGCGTTGCGTGCCGCTTCGGCAAGCAACTGGTCCCAGTTCGCATAGGTCGGCGGCAGCAGATGCGCCGGGCGTTGCTGCAGCAATGGCCAGACGATGCCTTCCAGTTGCGCGCGACGCGGCGGTAAAAAGTCCTTGCCAAGCGCGGCTTTTGCCGGGGCCAGCAGGCCGGCTTCCACTGCGTCGATGGTCATGCCGCGAAAGCCGCGCACGATGCGATAGCTGGCCGAGCGGGTGGAGGCGTGCCCGTCCCACTGCCGTGTGGCGGCTTCGATCTGCTGCAAGGCCGGGTCCTGGCTGTGTTCGACCACGCTGCGCAACAACTGCCACCAGCGCGTGAGCAGCACGGCGCGATCGTCGAGCTGGATGGCGAGCAGATCCAACTCGTTGAAACGCTGCCTGGCGAACAAGTCGTCGCGGATCTGCTGCGCTCGCGCGCCCAGGTCGTAGCCGGCATTGCCGAGCGTGGTCAATTGCTGCGCATCGACGACGCGGCTGTTGGCGGTCCAGAGCCGGTGCGAGGGGGGATCGATCAGCGCAGGGGCGTCGTCGCTGCGCACCGGCCAGGGCAGGCAGCCGGTCGGCGCGGGTGCCGAGGCTGTGGTGACCGCAGCCGACGGCAATGCCGCGTCCGCGTGCTGCGCCGAACCCGCCAGTTCGGCGATGCCGCTCGGGCCACACCCGGCATTGCGCACCGGGCGCGCGCCGATCAACCGCCAGGCGATGCGCCCGCTGCGATCGGCCAGCAACAGATTCTGTGCCGGAATGCCCGAACGATCCGCCACCGCAAAGGCGGCCTGCAGATCGGCCGCGGTGCTCATCTGCGCAAAGTCCAGGCGGATCGCGCCGGGCAGCTGCGCGGCCCAGCGCAGCGCCAGCACGCTGCCATCGGGGTTGTCGTGCAGGATCGGTCCCCACGCACTCTCGCGGACCGCAAAACGCACCGGTGCGGCGCCGGCCACGCGAATCGTTTCGACATGGGTGGTGAGCGCCTGCGGATGGCCCGGCGTGGCCGGCGCAATCCGCGCAAAGTCGGCGGTGTCGATATAGCTGTTGGTGAAGGCCCAGGCCACATGCCCATTGCTGCCGACGACCACCGCCGGCAAACCGGGCAGGGTGAAGCCGGTGACATCCACCTTGCCGTCGGGCGCGCCGGTGTCCGGGTAACGCAGGCGTGCACGGAACCAGATGTTGGGCGCGCGCAGGCCCAGGTGCATGTCGTCGGCGACGATGGCGCGGCCGTCGCTGGTGAGGCTGCCGTCCACGGCGAAGTTGTTGCTGCCCGGCGTCGGCGGCTCGGCGCCGGGCGCGGCGGCCGGATGCGGCAGGCGGCGCAGGTCCAGTGCGGCGGCATCGGGCAGCACGGCATCGCCTTGCGCGGCGCCGAGCAGCGGGGCATCCCAGCTGGAACCTTGATGATCGAGCAAGGCCGCCAGCGCCGCCGGCACCACCGCGCGGATGCGTGCGGCTGCCAGTTCGGTCTGGTTGTCGTTGTCCTGCAGGTCGGCATACATCGCCATGCCGGTGAGGATGGAATCGTCCAGCGTCCACGGCCGCGGCGTCTGCCGCAGCAACAGGTACGGCCACGGGCGCACGCGCAGGGCGGCCAGCCCGGCATTGACGCCCTCGGTATAGGCCTGCAGCGCCGCGCGCTGGCTACCGACGGCGATATCCAGGCTGGCCTGCACGCGGGCGCGCAGCCGGTGCACGCGATTGCGCTTGTCCAGGTCCAGCGCCGCGGCGCCGAAGAGCTCGGACAACTCGCCGGCCGGTGCACGGCGCATCAGGTCCATCTCGAAGTAGCGCTCCTGCGCATGCACATAGCCGAGTGCGCGCATGGCATCGACCTGGCTGGCCGCATCGATGGTGACCACGCCACGCCGGTCGCGTTGCACGCTGACCGGTGCCGCCAGGCCCGTCAGTGCGCTGTTGCCGTCCAGCTGCGGCAGGCTGCCACGCATCAGCAGGTACACGGCCAACAGGGCCGCCACGGCCAATACCACGATTGCCAGCAGCAGCCGGCCCAGCCATTTGCGCATTGTTGTCGGGTCCTTGAGTTCGGTCACAGTGTGGCCGCCGGTCATGACCGTGGCGGGTCCGGCCGCAAGCGCAACTGAAAGTGATTCCGATTAGATCATTGCCCGGCGGGTTAGGGCACCATGCGCGCATTGCGTTGCTGGAGCACATCATGAAAGGCCATCCCGAAGTCGTCGACTACCTCAAACAGCTGCTGCGCGGCGAACTGGCGGCACGCGACCAGTATTTCCTGCACTCGCGCCGTTACGAGGACCAGGGCCTGATGGCGCTGTACGAGCGCATCAATCACGAAATGGAAGAGGAGACCGAGCACGCCGACGCGTTGCTGCGGCGCATCCTGTTCCTGGAAGGCGACCCGGACATGCGGCCGGCCGAGTTTGCGCCCGGCAAGACCGTGGTCGAAATGCTCGAGCGCGATCTGGTCGTGGAATACGAAGTCCGCGCCAATCTCGCCGCCGGCATGAAGCTGTGCGAAGAGCACGGCGATTACGTCAGCCGCGACATCCTGCTCAAGCAGCTGCAGGACACCGAGGAAGACCACGCCTGGTGGCTGGAGCAGCAGCTCGGCCTGATCAAGCGCATCGGTCTGGAGCTGTATCAGACCTCGAAGATCGACAAGGGGCATGTCGCCGGCTGAGCCCGGTGACCGGCGCTGCGCAGCCGCTGAGCGGGCGCAGCGCAGGTATGCAGTCGCGGGTGCCGGGTTGTGCTGTGCATTGCCATCGCCGCGTGGTCTGGGCCGGCTGCCGGCTGTCTACTGCAGCATGCCGCCTGGCGCGTCACACCGTTCGGCAACACCGCTGCGTGGCGCAATGCCGCGCGGTTGGTGATCGGCTCGCAAGGCGCCGATCGTGCGGCGCATGCGGCGGCCGACTGCCGTGAAGGCATGGTCTGGCTACGACGGAGCGTTTGCCAGGGACAATCAGTTGCGCTGCAGGCGATACACGCCGGTCGACAGGGCAGTGACGCCGTCGGCACGGAAGCGCGGCTCCTGGTCGAGGATGTCGCGGTGTTCCAGTTGCTGCACCTGCCATTGCGTGCCGAACAGGGCGTGCACCTCGGCAGCGTCCACCGAAAACGGCGGGCCGGCCTTTTCGGCCTGCGGATAGTCCAGGGTGATCAACAGGCCGCGGCATCCCGCAGGCAGCTGCGCGTACACGCTGTGCAGATAGCGTTGGCGCAGGCCGGCAGGCAGGGCGATCAACGCGGCGCGGTCGTAGACGGCGCTGCAATCGGCCAGCACGCCTGGCTCCAGTGCAAATGCGTCGCCGCAGATGATTTCGATCGGGCCGGCGATGAAGTGCTCGCCCGCGCGGCTGGTGTGACGCTGCGGTTGCAGGCCGGCGTCATCGAAGAAGTGCGTCACCGCCAGCGGCGACAGCTCCACACCGAGCACACGATGCCCCTGGGCGGCCAACCAGTGCAGGTCCAGCGTCTTGCCGCACAACGGCACCAGCACGCGGGCAGCTGTCGGCAATTGCAAGGCCGGCCAATGTTTTTGCAGCAGCGGCATCACCTCGTCCTGATGGAAGCCGGTCTGACCGTTCTGCCAGCGTTGCAACCAGAATGCTGTGTCCATGATGGTGTCTTGCCGGTTTGCGTTGACGAGTGACGTGTTGTCGGAATGACGGTGGCACTGCAGATCGAAATGAGCCGCTCAGACCATACCGCACCGCCGCGCGACATTTACTGCGCTTACCATGCACACCGGCCCTCTCGACTGGTCCTTGCCCGCCCCGCACCGCGGGACCTTACGCGGCATGGATGCCGAGTAAGAGCTTACAAGGACGTACTTGCGGCGTGTCCTGCGATGGTGGGCGGACAAGGGCACTGCAGCCAAGCCGCAGATCAGCCGCTCCACAACCGACGCATCCGCATCGTTCGCTCAACCTCTCGAAGCGACCGAGAGCTTGAACTTCAGCGTGTTTGGAGATCCCCAAGCCGAGCAGGTCGAGGGCGCGGCGCCCTCATCGCTTGCGGGAAACGCCGTAAATCCATTACTGGAGGGGCGGCGGCATCCATGCCGCGACAAGGCCGCGCAGGCGATGAGGACATCGCAGCTGCCAAATTCGCCGTGTGCTGATAGGAACAACAAAGCCTGCCGCGTCCATCTGGCAGTGCTTTTCTGGTCGCTAGAACCGCACGGCCCACGTGACATTGCGCTGCGCGTCAGCGAATCACCATTACTGCACTTCCAACCCGTCCACCTTTTGCCAGCCACGCGGCAACAACGCCCCGCGACTTGCACGCGCGCCCACATAGGTATCCAGATCCTTGAACGACAGGCTCATGGTGCGTGCGCCGCTGCGTACCAGCAGCGTGTTGCCCGGTGCCACCGCCACCACCGCGACCACGCGCTCGGTGCCGAGCTTGGCCTTGGGGATGTCGATGATCTTGTTGCCTTTGCCCTTGTCCAGCTCGGGCACATCGCTGGCGGTCACCGCCAGCAGATTGCCGGCACTGGTGACGGCCACGATGCGGTCGCTCTGCGGGTTGGTCACCTGCGCAGGCGTCAGCACGTGCGCGCCGGTGGTCAGGTTGAGCATCGCCTTGCCGGCCTTGTTGCGACCGGTGAGGTTTTCGAAGCGGGTGACGAAGCCGTAGCCATGCGAGGACGCCAGCACGAAGCGGGTGGCGTTGTCGGCACTGGCCATGACCTGGAATGCCGCGCCCGAGGCCGGCGAGAAACGGCCGGTCAACGGTTCGCCGTTGCCGCGTGCCGAGGGCAGGGTGTGCACCGCAGTCGAATAGGCACGGCCTTCCGAATCCAGGAACGCCACCTGATGCGTGCTGCGGCTGCGCACCGCCGCCAGCAGGCTGTCGCCTTCGCGATACGACATGCCGGCCGGATCGACCTCGTGGCCCTTGGCCGCGCGTACCCAGCCCTTTTCCGACAGCACCACGGTCATCGGTTCGCTGGCGACCATCTCGGTTTCATCGATCGCCTGGGCGGCGCCACGCTGCACCAGCGGCGAGCGACGCGCGTCGCCGAACTTCTTGGCGTCGGCGGTCAGTTCGTCCTTGATCAGCTTCTTCAGCTTGGTCTTGCTTTCCAGGATGGCCAGGATCTGTGCGCGTTCCTTGGCCAGTGCTTCCTGCTCGCCGCGGATCTTCATTTCTTCCAGGCGCGCCAGCTGGCGCAGCTTGGTTTCCAGGATGTATTCGGCCTGCTCTTCGCTGAGCGCGAAGCGCGCGATCAGGACCGGCTTGGGCTCGTCCTCGCTGCGGACGATACGGATCACTTCATCCAGGTTGAGGAAGGCGATCAACAAGCCTTCCAACAGGTGCAGGCGGCGCTCGACCTTCTGCAGGCGATGGTTGAGGCGGCGGGTGACGGTGTCGCTGCGGAAGGTCAGCCACTCGCTCAGCAACTGGCGCAGGTTCTTCACCTGCGGGCGGCCGTCCAGGCCGATCACGTTGAGGTTGACGCGGTAACTGCGCTCAAGATCGGTGGTGACGAACAGGTGGCCCATCAACTGTTCGGCGTCGACACGGTTGGAGCGCGGCACCAGCACCACCCGCACCGGGCTGGTGTGGTCGGACTCGTCGCGGATGTCTTCCAGCCACGGCAGCTTCTTGGCGCGCATCTGCTGGGCGATCTGCTCGATCACCTTGGACGGCGAGACCTGGTACGGCAGCGCGTCGATGACGATGTTGGCGTGTTCTTTCTTGTAGGTGGCACGTGCGCGCACGCTGCCGTGGCCGGTCTCGTAGATTGCGCGCAGGTCGGCCACCGGGGTGATGATTTCGGCGGTGGTCGGGTAGTCCGGGCCGAGCACGTGTTCGCACAATTCGGCAACCGTGGCATCGGGATTGTCGAGCAGGCGCAGCAGCGCGCTGACGATCTCGTTGAGGTTGTGCGGCGGCACATCGGTGGCCATGCCGACGGCAATACCGGTGGTGCCGTTGAGCAACAGGTGCGGCAGGCGCGCCGGCAGCCAGGTCGGCTCCTCCAGCGTGCCGTCGAAGTTGGGCGCCCAATCGGTGGTGCCCTGGCTGATCTCGCCCAGCAGCACCTCGGCGATCGGGGTCAGCTTGGATTCGGTGTAACGCATCGCCGCGAACGACTTGGGGTCGTCGGTGGAGCCGAAGTTGCCTTGGCCCTCGATCAGCGGGTAACGGTAGGAGAACGGCTGCGCCATCAGCACCAGCGCTTCGTAGCAGGCGCTGTCGCCGTGCGGATGGTACTTACCGATCACATCGCCCACGGTACGCGCGGATTTCTTCGGCTTGGCCGCGGCATTCAGGCCCAGCTCGCTCATCGCGAAGATGATGCGCCGCTGCACCGGCTTCAGGCCGTCACCCAGGAACGGCAGGGCGCGGTCGAGCACCACGTACATCGAATAGTCGAGATAGGCGCGTTCGGCGTACTCGCGCAGCGGCAGCTGCTCGAAGCCGTGGAAGGTGGGGCGGGTCAGATCGGTCATGTAAAGCCAGGTCCTACGAAAGAGGAGCCCGCGCCGTGGCGCGCGCTCGAAGAGCGCCGATTATCCGGATGCGGCGGGGGATGCCAAGCCGCGCGCATGCGTGCCGGCCAGATAACGCGTGGGTGGGGCGCCGAAATGGCGGTGAAACACACTGACGAAGGCGCTGGGGCTGCTGTATCCGAGCTGGTCGGCGACCTGGGCGACCGGGCTGCCCTGGCCGAGCCGCCGGAGTGCTTCCGCCAGCCGCGCCTGCTGCCGCCATTGCGCGAAACTCAACCCGGTCTCGCTGCGGAAATGCCGGCTCAGGCTGCGCGCCGACAGCCCGCCCCAGTCAGCCCAGGCGTCCAGCGGGCGCGGGTCGGCCGGCGTTTCCAGCAACTGCCGGGCGATGCGCAGCAGCCGGCGGTCGGCCGGCATCGGCAGGTGCAGGTGGTCGATCTGCACCTGCCGCAGCTCGTCCAGCAGCACCGCGGCCAGGCGTTGCCGCGCGGGGTCCAATGGCTGACCCAGGGGCCAGTCCGCTGCGCGCATGATCACCTCGCGGGCGAGTGCAGTCAGGCGGATCACCCCGCCTTGCGCGGGCAGCGCAGCGCAGGCATCCGGCCGGACCACCACGCCCCAGCCGCGCAGCGGCCCGGCCAGCTCCACGGTGTGCTGCTGCCCGGGCGGCATCCAGCCGGCGCAGCCCGGCGGCAGCGACAGGGTTCCCTGCGCGGTATGCACCGTCAGCACGCCGTGCTCCACGTACATCAATTGCCCGCGGACATGGGCGTGCCGGACCGCCTCCGGCGCCCATACCGCGCGCAGATTGGCCAGGAACGCGATCACCTCCGGTCCGTCGGCCCACTCGAAGCTGTCCCGCACACCGGGCGGCAGCGCATCGACCGTGGTTGGCGGGTTTTCGACAGTCATTGGCGCAATTGTATTACCAGGCCAGACATGTAGCCGCGTAAGGTGGCGATCCTTGCTGGCGGTTTAATACCTTCCGGGATATTTGCGTTGACAAATATATTTTTCGGAAGAAAATAGCCCGCCATGAATGACCTCTCCACCACCTCGCCGTCGTTCGGGCTGCTGTTGCGCCAGGTGCGTGACGCGCTGATGCGCCAGCTCGATGCCGAAATGAAGGGCGAGCTGCCGGACTTCGGCTTCAGCCACTACGTCGGCCTGAAGATCCTGGCGGTGCGCTCGCCCTGCACGGCCAACGAACTGGCGCTGGCGCTGGACCAGACCCCGAGCGCGGTCACCCGCCTGCTCGACAAGCTCGAAGCGCTCGGTGCGGTGCGACGCGAGCCGCATGCGCAGGACCGGCGTGCGCTGCAGATCGTCATGACCGAACAGGGCGTGGCGCTGTGGGAGCGCCTGAAGCTGCGCGGCGAACGCGCCATCGAGCATGGCCTGCGCGATCTGGCCCCGCCCGAGCGCGAGCAACTCACCTCTCTCCTCATCCGTGTCCGCGATGCACTCAACTCATGAACGCTGCTAGTTCCCCGATTCAGATGCTGCGCCTGCGCTCCACGCAGCTTGCGCGGCCGCTCGTCCTCACTGCGCTGACGCTGGCGCTGGCTGCCTGCGCCAGCAGCCGCGGGCTTGCCCCGCAGGGCACCGTGCTGGAGCCGGGCGCGCTGCATGCCGAGCGCACCCTCGCCCAGGCCAACCTGAGCCCGGCCGCCTGGCCGACCAGCGACTGGTGGCGCGCCTTGGGCGATGCGCAATTGAATGCGCTGATTGCCGAAGGCCTGCAGCACAGCCCCAGCCTGGCCGCGGCCGACGCACGCCTGCGCCAGGCGCAGGCACGCATCGGTACCGCCCAGGCCGATCGCGGCCCCAGCCTGTCGGTCTCCGGCGGCTACACCGGCCTGCAATTGCCCGAATCGATGGTGGGCGAGGAGCGCGGCGGCAGCTATGCCGGCAGCGCGCAGGTGGTGCTGGACTTCCGCTACGGCGTGGACCTGTGGGGCGGCAAGCGCGCCACCTGGGAAGCGGCGGTGGACCAGGCGCATGCGGCCGACGTGGATGCACAGGCGGCACGCCTGAACCTGTCGGCGGCGATCGCCGAGGCCTATGCGCAGCTCGACTATGCATGGCGCCTGCATGACGTGGCCAACGATGAATTGACCCGCGCGCAGAAGACCCTGGACCTCACCCGGCAACGCCGCAGCGCCGGCATCGACAGCGATCTGCAGGTGCGCCAGGCGCAGGCCCGCGTGCCGTCGGCGCAGCAGCAGCTGCAGTCGGCGCAGCAGCAGATCGACCAGGCGCGCAACGCGCTGGCCGCCCTGGTCGGGCAGGGCCCGGATCGCGGGCTGGAGATCGCGCGCCCGACGCTGGGCGCGGCCATCGCCGCGCAGCTGCCCAGCAACCTGCCGGCCGACCTGCTGGGCCGCCGTCCCGATGTGGTCGCCGCGCGCTGGCGCGTGGAGGCGGCCAATCAGGACATCGCCGCGGCCAAGACCCGCTTCTACCCCAGCTTCAACATCACTGCACTGGGCGGGGTGGTGAATCGCGACGTCGGCCAGTTGCTGGAAAGCGCCTCGGTACTTGGCGTGGTTGCGCCGGCGCTGAGCCTGCCGATCTTCGATGGCGGCAAGCTGCGCGCCAATCTGGCCGGCAGCGATGCGCAGTACGACCTGGCGGTGGCCGATTACAACCAGAAGGTGATCGACGCCCTGCGCGAGGTGGCCGACCAGGTCAACGCAGTGCGTTCGCTGGAGCAGCGCACACGCGCGCAGGACGACGCCGTGCAGACTGTGTCGGCCGCCTTCGCGCTTGCCCAACAGCGCTACCACGCCGGCATCGGCAGCTATCTGGAAGTGCTCAGCGTGCAGGAGCAATTGCTCACCGCGCGCGAGCGCATGGCCAGCCTGCAATCGCAACAACTGTTGGCCTCGGTGAGGTTGCAGCGTGCCCTGGGCGGCGGATTCACGCCGGAACCTGCGCGCGATACCGCACACGCCGAGACCACTTCCGCACAACCGAATTCCTGAGACAGCGACGATGAGCCAGACGACTCCAACTTCTTCCCAACCTGCGCCGGCCGCGCCCAGCAAGCGCCGCGCGGCGCTGCGCATCGTGGCCATTGTGGTGATCCTGGCGATCATCGGTCTTGTGGTGTGGTACTTCCTGGTCGGCCGCTGGCACGAAGACACCGACGACGCCTACGTGCAAGGCAACCAGGTGCAGATCACCCCGATGGTTGGCGGCACCGTGGTCAGCATCGGCGCCGAAGACGGCATGCGCGTGGAGCGCGGCCAGTTGCTGGTGCAGCTGGACCCGGCCGACACCGCGGTCGCGTTGCAGCAGGCCGAGGCCAACCTGGCCAAGACCGTGCGCCAGGTGCGTGGTCTGTACCGCAGCGTGGAAGGCGCGCAGGCCGACCTGTCTTCGCGCGAGGTGAGCCTGCGCAGCGCGCGTGCCGACTTCGCGCGCCGCAAGGATCTGGCCGCCAGCGGCGCGATCTCCAGCGAAGAACTGGCGCATGCCCGCGAAGAGCTGGCCGCTGCCGAAGCGGCAGTGAGCGGTTCGCGCGAGAGCTTCGAACGCAACCGCGCGCTGGTGGACGATAGCGCGGTGGCCAACCAGCCCGACGTGCAGACCGCCGCCGCACAGCTGCGCCAGGCCTATCTCAACCATGCCCGCACCGGGGTGATTGCGCCGGTGTCCGGCTACGTGGCACGCCGTTCGGCGCAACTGGGCCAGCGCGTGCAGCCCGGCAGCGTGCTGATGGCGGTGGTGCCGCTGGAACAGGTGTGGGTGGAAGCCAACTTCAAGGAAACCCAGCTCAAGCACATGCGCCTGGGCCAGGAAGTGGAACTGCATTCGGATCTGTACGGCGGCGGCGTGAACTACACCGGCCGCATCGAGAGCCTGGGCCTGGGCACCGGCAGCGCGTTCTCGCTGTTGCCGGCGCAAAACGCCAGCGGCAACTGGATCAAGATCGTGCAGCGCGTGCCCGTGCGCATCGCGGTGGATGCCAAGCAACTGGCCGGCAATCCGCTGCGCATCGGCTTGTCGATGAAGGTCGACGTCAACCTGCACGACCAGCAGGGCAGCGTGTTGCCGACCAAGTTCGCCAATGGCGCGGTGTTCTCCACCGACGTGTATGCGCAGCAGTTGCAGGCCGCCGACGCGGACATCCAACGCATCATCCAGGACAACCTGCCTGCGCAGGCTGCGTCCAAGGCGGGCTGAGCCAGCATGTCCTCGCAAGCTCCCACCGCGCCAGGCGGTCCCTCGGCACCTGCGCCCGCCGCCGGCTTTCGCCCGGCGAGCGTGGCGCTGTGCACCGTGGGCCTGGCGATGGCCTCGTTCATGCAGGTGCTGGACACCACCATCGCCAACGTCTCGTTGCCGACCATCGCCGGCAATCTCGGCGCCAGCTCGCAGCAGGCGACCTGGGTCATCACCTCGTTCGCGGTCAGTACCGCGATCGCCCTGCCGTTGACCGGCTGGCTGAGCCGGCGCTTCGGCGAGACCAAGCTGTTCGTGTGGTCGACGCTGGCCTTCACCATTGCCTCGTTGTTGTGCGGCCTGGCCCAGAGCATGGGCATGCTGGTGGTATCGCGTGCGCTGCAGGGGTTTGTTGCCGGGCCGATGTACCCGATCACCCAGAGCCTGCTGGTGTCGATCTACCCGCGCGAAAAACGCGGGCAGGCGCTCGCCCTGCTGGCGATGATCACCGTGGTGGCACCGATTGCCGGGCCGATCCTGGGCGGCTGGATCACCGACAACTACAGCTGGGAATGGATCTTCCTGATCAACGTGCCGCTGGGCATCATCGCCAGCAGCATCGTCGGCTCGCAGCTGCGGCATCGTCCCGAGCAGCTGGAAAAACCGCGCATGGACTACATCGGCCTGATCCTGCTGGTGGTCGGCGTCGGTGCGCTGCAACTGGTGCTGGACCTGGGCAACGACGAGGACTGGTTCTCCTCCGACAAGATCGTGGTGCTGGCCTGCGTTGCCGCGGTAGCGCTGGTGGTGTTCGTGATCTGGGAACTCACCGACAAGGACCCCATCGTCGATCTCAAGCTGTTCCGGCACCGCAACTTCCGTGCCGGCACCCTGGCGATGGTGGTGGCGTATGCAGCGTTCTTCAGCGTGAGCCTGCTGATCCCGCAATGGCTGCAACGCGACATGGGCTACACCGCGATCTGGGCAGGCCTTGCCACCGCGCCGATCGGCATCCTGCCGGTGTTGATGACCCCATTCGTGGGCAAGTACGCGCTGCGGTTCGACCTGCGCATGCTCGCCACCGTTGCCTTCATCTTCCTGTCGTTCACCAGCTTCCTGCGCTCGAACTTCAACCTGCAGGTGGACTTCGGCCATGTGGCCACGGTCCAGTTGGTGATGGGCGTGGGCGTGGCCCTGTTCTTCATGCCGGTGCTGCAGATTCTGCTCTCGGACCTGGACGGTCGCGAGATCGCGGCAGGGTCAGGCCTGGCCACCTTCCTGCGCACCCTGGGCGGCAGTTTTGCCGCATCGTTGACCACCTATCTGTGGGCACGCCGCACCCAGGTGCACCACGCGCACATCACCGAACACATTTCGGTGTACACCCCGGGCATGCAGGAGCAGGTCACCGCGATGGGGCAGGGCGACCTGCAACGCGGCGCAGCATCGCTGAACAACATGATCAATCACCAGGCCTCGCAGATGGGCTTCAACGACATCTTCTACCTGCTCGGCTGGACCTTCCTGGCGATCATCTTCTTCCTGTGGCTGGCCAAGCCGCCGTTCGGTGCAGGTGCGGGCGGCGCAGCGGCGGCCGGGGGGCATTAGGCGCCGGCTAACAAGGCGCTTGGCCGTTCTGACATCGGCTAAGACAACGACCTCACGTCGGTCCAGTGCAGAGCGAATGATCTGCGACTTGGCTGCGGGGCCCTTGCCCGCCCACCATCGCGGGACACGCCGCAAGTACGTCCGTGTAGGCGCTTACGCGGCATCCATGCCGCGTAAGGTCCCGCGACGGTGGGCGGGCAAGAGCCAGTCGGGATGGTCGGTTGCGTAGCGCTTCGCAAAGCAACCAACGAACCGTTTGGGGCGGTGAGGGCGCTGCAGCCTTGATCGACGCAGATGCGGCGATTCGTGTGTTTGCGCTCAACGTGTTGCTGTTTCCGGCGTCCCGCAATGCGCTGGACAGCCTTGCCGAGGCGTATGAGGCAAGCGGAGATCTCGCCCGTTCGAGCGCCATCCGGCAGCGCATCAAGGGCATGCCCGCCCCGCCAGGGAAACAATGATCCGACCGAGGGCGTGAGGCCTCAGCTGTTTGTTACTGGTTGCAGCTTGACTGCGCGGTTTGGTGGTGCGTCGCCGTTGTCAGACTTCTGTTCGGCATGCTCGGCGTCATGGCGCGGCGTGTCGTCCTGCAGGGGCGCGAGCAGTTGCAGCCGCTTGCCCTGGTAGCGGAACTCAAGCGCGTCCTGTAACTGACGCAGTGCTTGCACCTGGGTGCACAGCGCGTTGGCGTTGGCCTCGATGGTGAACGCCTGGGCGTCCAGCCTTGCATCCAGTTGGCCCTCCATCTGTTGGGCGCGTTTGTCGATTCCGTCCGAACGCCCGGTGACGATCTGCCAGAGCATGTGGCGCGCGATGCTGCCCTTGAACTGCTCGGCTTCGTGTTCGACGTAATTTGCGAAGTTGCCGCCGAAGGCCTTCTGCTCCCAACGCCCCTTGCCCAGGGTGCCGTCGACATACGCACGTGCGCGTTTACGCAGCCGTTCGATCTTGCGGGCGTTGAGCGCACTGCCTGTCATGACCTCGATGACACCGCCGAGTGCGTCGTAACTGAGGTCGATTACCTGATGTGCAATGCCGGCAACCTGCGGCATCAGTGCGCGGGTGCGCTGTTCCATCTCCCAGAGGCGTCGTGCATCGGCCGTGCTGGTCTGCTGCAGCTTGTGGTCGATGCTCAGTTCGCCGCCGTGGAAGAAAATTTCGCGTGGCCAATCGCTGTCGCGGTAAAGCCAGATGCCGCCGCTGTCGGCGAGCACGTTGAATGGTGTGCCGAGACCGCATTGCTGCGAAGACACCTGCGCGCGATGGCGCGGGGCATCCTGTTTGTCGGTCTGCTGTGCCTGTGCATGCAGACTGGCAACGGCCGGCAGCAGGGCAAGCCAGAGGAGGATGCGCATGGGGCGTGCTGCCGTCGTGGAGGCGTCGTACATGGTCGCCACAGCGACAACAGCTGGTCGCGTGTCGAAAGTCACTGGCGCCGCAGCCTTGCGACGCTGCCGATCTGCAGACATCACCGATGCCGCACACTATCGTCCCATAGCACGGCCCAGACGCAAAAAACCCCGCCTGCGCGGGGTTTTTTGCGATCTACCGTGAGTCGTGGTGCCCAGGAGAGGACTCGAACCTCCACGAAGTTGCCCCCGCTAGCACCTGAAGCTAGTGCGTCTACCAATTCCGCCACCTGGGCGACTCAGGAGGCGAATTGTGCAAGTTACGCGCGACGCTGTCAACGCATCTGGCACAAATTCTTCGTGGTGGCGGGTGCATGCCGGCCACGGGAGAAGACGGCGCGGCAGACACGCGCACTGCATACCCGCCGCGGCACGCGATCACGGCAGCTGCGCCGCCTGCAAGGTGACCTCCGCACTCTGCACTGGTTCGCCTGCCGAACGCGCCAGTTGCACGCGATAGGTACCGGCGGCAATCGTCCAGTGGCGTGTCTTGGCATCGAAGTCGGCCAGTGTCTTGGGTTCGGCGATCACCTGCACGTTGCGCTTTTCGCCCGGCTTGAGCGTGAGCTTCTGCCAGCCGATCAGGCGCAGCGGGGTGGCGTGGCCGCTGGGCAGGGTGACGTAGAGCTGCGGCACGGCGGCGCCTTCGCGCGGGCCGATGTTTTCCACCTCGAAGTTCGCCGTGAGCTGGCTGCCGTTGGCGTCCACGCGCAGCCCGCCCATGCGGAACTGGGTGTACGACAGGCCATGGCCAAACGGGTAGCGAGGGGTCAGCTTGCGCGCGGCGAACCATTTGTAGCCGACGTTGGCGCCTTCGATGGCGTAGTCGATCGTGTCTTCGCCCGGCTTGGCCGGCTTGAAGCCCAGGCCCGGAATCGACGGGCGCGGCAGCTGCGATTCGTCCACCGGCCAGGTCACCGGCAGATGGCCGGAGGGATTGACCTTGCCGGTCAGCAGGTTGGCGATCGCCTCGCCGCCGCCGATGCCCGGATACCACGCCTGCAGCACCGCCGGCACGCGCTCGGCCCAGGGCATGCGCACCGGGCCGTTGGTTTCCAGCACCACGGTGGTCCTGGGGTTGGCCCTGGCCACCGCCTCGATCAAGGCATCCTGGTTGTCGGGCAATTGCATGTCCGGCAGGTCCACCGATTCGGCCGACCATTGGGTGGCGAACACGATCGCCATATCGGCGGCCTTGGCCGCGCGTGCCGCGGCAGCGCGGTCCTTGCCGTCGACATAATCGATCTGCACGTTCGGCAACGCGGCGCGCAGTGCCTGCAGCGGCGAGGACGGATGGATGATCACCGGGCCCGGCCAGGTGGTCGGGGTGATGCCGGGCACGGCGTTGCCGCCGTTGATGGTGTAGTCCACCCGCGAGGAACCGCCGCCGGACATCACGCCCTTGTCGGCGTAGCCACCGATCACCGCGATGCGGCGCACGTCCGTGGACAGCGGCAAGGTGGCCCGCTCGTTACGCAGCAGCACGCTGCCTTCTTCGGCGACATGCTGCGCCGACAGCAGCCCGGCCTTGCCATCGATCGGCTGGCGCTGGGTCGGATGATCGAACGCGCCATGCGCGAACAGGCTGCGCAGCACGCGCTTGACCATGTCGTCGAAGCGCGCGCGCGGCACCACGCCGGCCGACACCGCCATGCGCAACGGCGCGTCGAAGAACACCGCCGCATCGAACACTTCGCCGGCCGATTGCTGATCCAGTCCGGCCAGGGCCGCCTTGGAGCCGCTGTGCACGCCACCCCAGTCGGACATCACATAGCCGGGGTATTTCCATTCCTGCTTGAGCACCTGGTTGAGCAGGTAATCGTGCTCGCAGCCGTAGATGCCGTTGATCTTGTTGTAGGAGCACATCACCGAGGCGGGGTCGCCGATCTTCAGCGCAATCTCGAACGCCAGCAGGTCCGATTCGTGCATCGCCTGCTCGCCGATCTCCGCGCTATGGAAATTGCGGCGCGTCTCCATGTCGTTGAGCGCGTAGTGCTTCATCGTCGACAGCACGTGCTCGCTCTGCACGCCGCGGATCGACTCGCCGACCATGGTGCCGGCCAGCAGCGGGTCTTCGCCGGCATATTCGAAATTGCGCCCGTTGCGCGGGTCGCGCTGCAGGTTGACGCTGCCGGCCAGCAGCACATTGAAGCCCTGCTGCCAGGATTCGCGGCCCATGGTCTTGCCGCCGGCATACGCCAGCTGCGGATTCCAGCTCGATGCCGTGGAAGGGCCGGACGGCATGGCGGTGGCGAAGTCGCCCTTGCGGATGCCGCCGGGATTGGTCACGCCCACGCCCGCATCGGCCAGTTGCTGCGCCGGGACGCCCAGGCGCGGGATGCCGGGGACATAGCCGGCCGAGCCCAGTGCGCCTTCGGGCTTGGGAATCTTGTCGGTGCCCAGGCCGAAGTAGCTGCGCAGCATCTGGAATTTTTCGTCGTCGCTCATCTGCGCGAGCAGGCGGTCGGCACGCTGGTCCGCGGTCAGGGCGGTGTCCATCCACGGCTGCGCTGCAGCGGCGGTCTGTGCGCCGAGCGGGGCGGCAAACGCGACGCTGGCGCCAACGGCGATGGCGAGCGCGAGACGGCGTGGTCGGGAATTTGTAAACGGTTTCATATCGGGATGTGGCACGAGTGGTCCTTGTGGTGCGGTTGCAATCAGGGGAGGGCAGCGCACTGCCCGTGTTCAAAGCGGGCGCGTGCGCGCCAAGGTGTTGGCCGGAATCGGTGCCGCGTCAGAACTGCGTCTGCGCGGTGCGTAACACCGGATACAAGCGGTAGCGCTCGTCCCAGGAGGCATGCAGGCGAGCGAAGAATTCCAGGCGTGCCTTCGGGTCGGCCGCGAAGGCCGCGTCGCTGGCCAGGCGCTGTTCGAATTGCGCCTTCACTGCCGGGTCGCGTTCGAGCATGTCGCGCGCGACCTCTTCGGCCACGTAATCCTCCATGTATTCCTTGCGCTCGAATGCGGTGTTGAACTGGCCCCATTGCAGCAGCGAATCCGGCGCCTGCGGTTCCAGCATTGCCATCACCAGGCGCGACCTGGGCTGGGCGATCGGCACGAACAAGGAGCCGGCCGGCACGGTGCGGGTGTCGTCGCGCCACTGCCCGGTGATTGCCAGGTTCTGGTGGCCTTCGTTGGAGCGCGCGGCAAACGTGGCGGTGTCGGCACGGAAGCTCTGTACCGGATGGGTGCCGGTGGTGGCGATGGTGTCGAAGGCGATGCCGTGCAGGCGCAGTTTCTCCGCCACCAGGGCCGCTTGCGCGGCAGGCACCAGGTAGCCGCCGCGTGGCGCATCGACCACCACGTCGGGCTTGATCTGGTCGCGTAACGGCACCTTCCACACCTGTGGCCTGGTCTCGTCGTAGCGCGTCATCAACGCCCCGGAAATCGGCGAGGGCGTGCGCGTGTAGGCGTAGCCACGGAAGGCCACGGTGCGTGCGGCCGGGCCGGCAGCGAAGCTCAACGGCTCCATCTCGCCAGCCAATTTGGTTGCACGCTGATCGGCCGCCAGTGCATCGGCGCGCCATCTGGCACCGTTGCGCGCGGCCTGCTGCAGCACCGACACGATCGCGTTGCGGGTGACGCGCACACGTACCGGGTAGGTCTTCCACGAATGCGTTTCCACCAGCATGCCGAAGCGGTTGCGCAGCAGGAAATAGCCATGCGAAAAACGCGGCGGCGACACGTCATCGGCAAAGCCCGAAGCCGGGTCGTCCTCGTGCACGAACGAGGGGTAATACGGCAGCGGCAGCGAGCCCTGCTTGGCCAGGTCGGCAATCACCGCATCGCGCCAGCGCGTGCCGTCGCGTTGCAGCGTGGCATCGCCGGCGTGCACGGGCTCCACCTGCACCGACACGTCGTGTTCGAACTTGGCGCCATCGGTGACGTGCAGGTCCACATACATCAGCGGATCCCATTGCTGGACCAGCCGCAGCATCGCCTGCATTTCCGGTGCGTCTGCCTTGAGGTAGTCGCGATTGAGGTTGAGGTTCTGCGCGGTGGTACGCCAGCCCATCTGTGCGGGGCCGCGCTGATTGGGCCGGTTCCAGGCGCCGAAGCGCTCGTGCCCGTCGACGTTGAACACCGGCACGAACACCCAGACCAGTTTGTCGAGCACGCCTTTGCCGATCTTGCCGTCCAGCAATTCGCGCAGGGCCAGAAACCCCGCGTCCTTGCCGTCGATCTCGCCGGCATGGATGCCGCCTTGCACCAGCACCACCGGCAACGTGCGTTGCGCAGCGCTGCCGGCATCCAGTGCCCCGCTGGTGGAGACGACCAGCGCCTTCATCGGCCGGCCTTCCGGGGTGGTGCCGAATTCGATGCAGCGCACCGCCTGCGGGTAGCGCTGTGCAAAGGCATCGCAGAGTGCGATGACTTCATCGTAGCGTCCGGTTTGCGCGAACCCGCTGCGCTCGGCCTGGGTGGTCAGCGGTTCGGCGGCCAGTGCGGCGGGGCAGGTGGTCAGCAGCAGCAGGCTCAGGGCCAGGCGGGTGAAGCGGGGCATCCAGCGGTCCAGTGTTCCAGGAAAACGTTTGCAATGTAGCCGAGCCGGCGCAGCAGGCCAATCTGCACTGCGTCATGACTTGCGTGTGATCGGCGTGGTTGCGGTGTATCGACGGCGGGACGGCACGCCTGGGCCGAGTCACTGGCCAGGTGTGCCGCAACGGCAGCCACCCGCCCGCCGGGTCCGCAATCAACGCCTGCCAGGTGCGGCGCTCGACGCATGCAGCGGCGCGCCCGTGGCCTTATCCCATGGTCGCGATGGCGGCCAACCGGCAGCCGCCGGTACGATAGCGCGTGTTTTTTCGCTCGACCGGACTGCCCTTGACCACTTCCACCTTGCCGGGCGCCACTGCCGGTGCACGGCTGCCGCGCCAGATTCCCTTCATCATCGGCAACGAAGCCTGCGAGCGTTTCAGCTTCTACGGGATGCGCAACATCCTGGTGCAGTTCCTGATCACCTCGCTGCTGTTGCAGGAAGTCAGCGGGCCCGGCCGTGAGGCCGAGGCCAAGCACATCCTGCACAGTTTCATGATCGGGGTGTTTTTCTTCCCGCTACTCGGCGGTTGGCTGGCCGATCGCTTCTTCGGCAAGTACAACACCATCCTGTGGTTCAGCCTAGTGTATTGCGCCGGCCATGCCTGCCTGGCGCTGTTCGAAGGCAGCCGCAGCGGATTCTTTGTCGGGCTGGGCTTGATCGCGCTGGGTGCGGGCGGCATCAAGCCGCTGGTGGCCTCGTTCATGGGCGACCAGTTCGACCAGTCCAACAAGCACCTGGCCAAGGTGGTGTTCGACGGCTTCTACTGGATCATCAACTTCGGCTCGTTGTTTGCCTCGTTGTTGATCCCGCTGGCGCTGAAGCATCTCGGCCCGGCGTGGGCGTTCGGCATTCCCGGCATCCTGATGTTCGTGGCCACGCTGGTGTTCTGGCTGGGCCGCAGGCGCTATGTGCGGGTGCCGTTGCCGCCGAAGGATCCGCACGGCTTCGGTACGGTGGTGCGCACTGCATTGCTGGCCCAGGCGCCGGGGCAGGGCCGTCCGGGCCTGATGCTGGCAATCGTCTCGGTGCTGCTGGCGCTGGCCTGCGTCGCGCTGGTCGACCAGCTCGGCATCGTCATCTGCCTGTGCATGGCGCTGGTGCTGTTGCTGGCCGGTATCGGTGGCGGCACCTGGTGGCAGCTGGAGCGTGCGCGTGGCGTCCATCCCGATACCGCGGTCGAAGGCGTGCGCGCGCTGCTGCGGGTGCTGGTGATCTTCGCGCTGGTGACGCCGTTCTTCTCGCTGTTCGACCAGAAGGCCTCCACCTGGGTGCTGCAGGGGCGCGAGATGACGATGCCGGCCTGGTTCACCGCCTCGCAGATGCAGGCGCTCAATCCGCTGCTGGTGATGCTGCTGATCCCGTTCAACAATCTGGTGTTGTATCCGCTGCTGCGGCGTGGCGGCTGGGAGCCGACAGCGCTGCGCCGTATGACCTGTGGCATCGCTTTCGGCGGCCTGGCCTGGATCACGGTCGGTGCCATCCAGATCAGCATGGACGGCGGCGAGCCGATGCATATCGCCTGGCAGATCCTGCCCTATGCGCTGCTGACCTTCGGCGAGGTGCTGGTGTCGGCCACCGGGATCGAGTTCGCCTACAGCCAGGCACCGCCGTCGATGAAGGGCGTGGTGATGAGCTTCTGGTACCTGACCACCACGGTGGGCAATCTATGGGTGCTGCTGTCGAACGTGGCGGTACGCAATGCGACGGTGACCTCCCACATCGCCGATACTGGGCTCAGTGAGGCGGCATTTCTGATGTTCTTCTTCGCGGCCTTCGCGTTTCTGGCGGCACTGGCCTTCGGCCTGTACGCGCGCCGGTATCGCATGGTCGACAATTACCGTTCTGCCTGAGGTCCGCATGATTACCCTGATCCTGATCGCCATCACCGGCATCGTCTCGTGGATGGCGTTCAACAACCGCAAGCTGGCCGACCGGCTGGTGCTGTGGCCGCCGGCGCTGGACAAGCACAAGCAGTACGACCGCCTGGTCACCTACGGCTTCATCCATGCCGACCTGGGCCACCTGGTCTTCAACATGATCACGCTGTTCTTCTTCGGCCGGGTGATCGAAAACGTGATGACCCAGCTGACCGGCAGCGTGCTGACCTATCCGCTGTTCTATCTGGCGGCGCTGGTGGTCTCGATCCTGCCCAGCTATCTGAAGAACCAGAACAACCCGAACTATCTCAGCCTGGGCGCCTCCGGCGCGGTGTCGGCGGTGTTGTTCGCCTTCATCCTGCTGCAGCCGTGGACCATCATCCTGGTGCTGTTCATTCCGGCGCCGGCGATCATCTACGCGGTGTTCTACGTCGGCTACAGCCTGTGGATGGACCGCCGCGGCGGCGACCGCATCAACCACAGCGCGCACCTGGCCGGTGCCGCGTTCGGCGTGATGTTCATGCTGATCATGGAGCCGCGCGTGCTGCAGGTATTCCTGGAGCAGCTGTCCAACCCGCGCTTCGGCTGATAGCGGCGGGCACACGCGCCGCTGGCCGCAGGCGGGCATGCGCGCTAGGTCGAAGTGGTGGCAATAGCGGGTCGCCTTGGGCGACCGGGCCAGGACCAGCGCCAACGCGCGATGGGTCCTGGCGAGTGATGCGATGCCGGCTCAGGCCGCGTCGCGCTTCTGCCCGTTACCGACGCTGCTGGTGGGCACCGCGCCGTAGGCCTGCTGCAGGCGCTGGTACACCGTGTCGTTGAGCTGCGCGAAGTCGGGGTTGTGGGTGTCGCCCTTGATGGCGAACTGGAACAGGCCTTCCAGCAGCGAGCTATCGCTGTCTGCGCTGTGTCCTGCCGAATCGGTGTTCATGCGGTGACTCCTCGTAGGTAAGGCGAAGGCCTTGGCAGGTCGTACCGCCCCCAGTGGCAACGGGCGCCTTCGGCTGAGCTATCGGCGCGGCGCGAGCGAACTTAAGTGCCTGCTCGGCAGGCTGCGCGGGCAGTCACGGCATCGATTCATTTTCACGCAGGCGCGGCGCCGCGCTGGTCACACTGATCGTCATCGTCACTGCCTCGTGCAGACCACCATGGAGGCAGCGAAAGTGCAGGCAGATCACGATTCCGCGCAGCAGCTTTTCAGCGTAGACACCGATGGACAACGCGCCGAGCTGGCGTACCGTCTGGAAGGCGAGCGCATGACCATCACCCACACGCAGGTGCCGGACGCGATCGCCGGGCGTGGCATTGCCGCAGCGCTGGTCGAGGCGGCCCTGGCCCATGCACGGCAGCAGGGCTACACGGTCGTGCCTGCCTGCAGTTACGCGCAGGCGTATATCCGGCGGCACCAACAGTTTCAGGATCTGCTGGCCTGAGCGGCGGCGGCGAGTCTTTGCAGATGTATCGAAGGGAGCAGGCGGGAATGGGGCGGTTGTCAGGAGTGAACGCAGTCGGGGGCTTGCTGATGCTGGCCGTGCTGGCAGGCTGTAGCCAGCGCGCGCCGACGACGGCCGAATCGGCAGAGCCGGCCGCTGAGGCGAGCGTTGCGACGGCACCGCCGGCAGAGCCGGTGCTTGTGCAAAGCGGACCGCTGGAAGACGTGATTGAGCACGCGCCCGCCTATATGGTGGGTATCAGTTATCCGCGCGGGCTGGACGCATTTCCCGAACTGAGCGCGCTGATCCGCAGCTATGCGCAGGCAGCGCGTGCCGAACTCATGCAGGCGGTGTCCGGGCTCGGCAACGACAAGCCGGCTGCGCCCTACGAATTGTCGCTGGCGTTCGAGACCGTGTTGCAGACCCCGGACCTGATCGTCGTGTCCGCCGACGGCAGCCGCTACACCGGTGGTGCGCATGGCGAACCGTTGGTGGCGCGCTTCGTCTGGCTGGTCAAGGAGCGCAGGCAATTGACTGCGCAGGCCCTGATTCCGGACCCGGCAGGCTGGGAGGCGATCGGGCGCGAGGTGGCGGTGCAATTGCACAACGCCGCCGCCCAACGCGTGGAAGCCGAGCGTGTGCCGGTCGAAGAGCAGGCCGCGCAAGTGGCCTCGGCCGATCGCATGATTGCCGAAGGCACTGCGGCGCAGGTCGACAACTTTGCCCAGTTCGTGCCGGTGCTCAATGCTGCCGGGCAGATCACCGCGCTTCGGTTCGTGTTTCCGCCGTATCAGGTGGGGCCATACTCGGATGGCACGCAGACGGCCGAGGTCGCTGCCTCGACGTTGTTGGCGTGGGTCGCGCCGGAATATGTACATCTCTTCGCACGCTGAGGTGTCACCCGGCAGACGATGTGATTGAATGGCTTGGCCATTCAGTAATGTAATCAAACGGGTGATATGAGTAGTTTCGATCCAACCGCACGTCGCGTGGACCACACCTGTGTGCGCTATCCGGCGTTTCCGCGGGAACCGGCCGTCCTGGTGAGGCTGATCAAGCATCTCTACAAGCGGCTGCACACGCAAGGGTGTGTGCGGTTGAAGCCCTACGGCATCAGCCCGCCGGAGTACGAGATTCTGATGATGCTCTACGGCACCCCGGAGCAGGCGATCACGCCCACCGAGGTGGCCGAGGCTGCCAGCGAGAAGCCGGCCAACATCACCCGCCTCACCGATCAGTTGTGCGAGAAGGGATTGATCGCGCGGGGCAGCAGTCCGGACGATCGACGCAAGATCATGCTGACCTTGCAGCCTGCGGGGTTGGCGTTGATCAACAGTCTGCTGCCCGATGCCTGCACGCTGCTCAATGCAGAGACGTCCGGCATCAGCGATGCCGAGCAGGTGCGGCTGGAAAAGCTGTTGAGGAAACTGCTCGACGGCGTGGATTCGGTCGAGCTCTGAGCGCGGCGTTTGCGCTGACTGCAGCAGGTCTTCTGATGGCGACCAACAAAAACGCCGCCCGGATCGCTCCGGGCGGCGTCTTCATTTCACTGCAGTGCGATTACGGCTTGGACTGCGGCGCTTCCGGTGTGGCGCCATCGCCACCTTGCGCGCTCAGGCCGCGCTTCTCGAGCAGCGGCTCGATCTGCGGTGCATGGCTGGCAAAGTTCTGGAACAGCTCCATCGCATCGACGCTGCCGCCGCGCGAGAGCAGGGTC
This sequence comes from Xanthomonas euroxanthea, assembly GCF_903989455.1. Lineage (NCBI taxonomy): Bacteria > Pseudomonadati > Pseudomonadota > Gammaproteobacteria > Lysobacterales > Lysobacteraceae > Xanthomonas > Xanthomonas euroxanthea. The sequence goes on from NZ_LR861803.1 coordinate 1,722,616, forward strand.
TGACGGAACCGGTCGCCGTTGGCGCGGCTCAACCCGCCGTGCTGCTTGAACCACTGCTGGGTGTTGGCGTCGAGCACTTCCGACCAGATGTAGGCGTAATAGCCAGCCGCGTAACCGCCCATGATGTGGCTGAAATACGGGGTCTTGTAGCGTGGCGGCACCGGCGCGTAGGCGATGCCGTCCTGCTGCAGGGCCTTGGCTTCGAAGGCCATCACGCCGGCGGCGTCGGGCACCTGGCTGGCGCTGATCTGGTGCCAGTTCTGATCGAGCATGGCCGCACCCAGGTACTCGGTGGTGGCAAAGCCCTGGTTGAACTTGGACGCGGCAATCACCTTGTCCAGCAAGGCCTGCGGCATCGGCGTGCCGTTCTGGTAATGCTTGGCGTAGTTCTTCAGGATCGACGGCTCGTCGGCCCACATCTCGTTGACCTGCGAGGGGAACTCGACGAAGTCGCGCGGCACGCTGGTGCCGGAGAAATACGGGTATTTGACGTCCGAGAACATGCCGTGCAGCGCATGGCCGAACTCATGGAACATGGTGGTCACTTCATCCCAGGTCAGCAGCGTCGGCTGGCCGGCCGGCGGCTTGGGGATGTTGAGGTGGTTGGCGACCACCGGCTTGAAACCGGTCAGCGCCGACTGCGATACGTAGGAGTTCATCCAGGCGCCGCCGCGCTTGGATTCGCGTGCGTACATGTCGGCGATGAAGATCGCCAGCTGCTTGCCGTCGGCGTCGAACACGTCATAGACGGTGATGTCGTCGCGGTAGGTCGGCAGGTCGGTGCGCTGCTTGAAGGTCAGGCCATATTCCTGGTTGGCCGCGTAGAACACGCCGTTTTCCAGCACGTTCTTCAGCTCGAAGTACGGCTTGAGCTGGGATTCGTCGAAGTTGTACTTGGCCTGGCGCACCTTCTCGCTGTAGTAGGCCCAGTCCCAGGCCTCGAGCTTGAAGCTCGGCTTGCGTGCGGCCTTCTGTTCCTTGTCGATCATCGCCTGCAGGTCGGCCGCCTCGCGCTTGGCGTTGGCCACCGCCGCCGGTGCCAGCTTGCCCAGCATCGCGTTGACCGCTTCGGGCGTCTTGGCGGTCTGGTTTTCCAGCGAATAGGCCGCGTAGGTCGGGAAGCCGAGCAGCTTGGCCTTGTCGGCGCGCAGCTTCATGATGCGCGACACCAGCGCGGTGTTGTCGTACTGGCCGCCGTGGCTGCCACGCGAGACCGAGGCATCGTAGATCTTCTTGCGCAGTTCGCGATTCTTCAACTGTGTCAGCGGCGGCTGGCCGGTGGTGTTGAGCAGCGCGATCACGTACTTGCCGTCGAGCTTGCGCGCCTTGGCGGCTTCGGCGGCGGCGGCGATCTGCTCCTCGGACAGGCCGTCGAGCTGTTTGACGTCATCGACGACGACGGCAGCGGCATTGACTTCGGCCAGCACGTTCTGGCTGAAGGTGGTGCCCAGGTTGGCCAGCTCGGCATTCATCGCCTTGAGCGTGGTCTTGTCGGCATCGGAGAGCTTGGCGCCGTCGCGGACAAAATCGCTGTAGTACTTCTCGACCAGGCGCACGCCTTGCGCGTCCAGGCCCAGCTGGCTGCGTTGGTCGTATAGCGTCTGGATGCGCGCGAACAGCTTGCCGTTGAGCGAGATCGCGTCGCGGTGCGCGGCGAACTTCGCCGAGTAGTCGGCCTGCAGTTTCTTGCGCGCGTCGTTGGTGTCGGCACCGACCAGGTTGAAGAACACCGTGGTGGCACGATCGAGCGTGGCGCCGCTTTTTTCCAGCGCGATGAGGGTGTTGTCGAAGCTCGGCTTGGCTTTCTGGTTGGCGATCTTGTCCACTTCCTTCAACTGCTCGGCCATGCCGGCGTCGAAGGCGGGTGCGAAGTCGCTGTCGGTGATCTTGTCGAACTGCGGGTAGTGCAGCGGCAGCGTGCTGTCTGCGAAGAACGGATTGGCGTGGGTGGCGGCCTGCGTGGTGGCAGGTGCGGCGATGCTGTAGGACGGCATGGCAAGTCCCAGGGAAGCGGCCAGGGCAAAGGCGAGACGGGTGGTCAAGAGGGTTGCTCCAAAGTGCGAACCGCCGAGGCTACCCCAGCCGGGCCGGACAGGCGTGTGACAAAAGGCATGGCTGCAAGGTCCTCGCCTTGCCATCAGGCGGGCGCGAGCGGTGCGCGCCTTGCGGGCCCAGGACCGCTGACGCCGTGCGTGCGCCGCCGCCGGACGGGCGCTGCAGATACGTGCTGCGGCACGCTTTTCATTTGGCTGCATGCCGGCTGCCCGGCGAGCTGCCGATCTGCCTGCCTGGCCGATGCTGGCCGCTAGTGCGCCGTGCCAGCGGCCGGCAACGGTCGGGATCATCGGGTAGGGCCAGGTGGCTGCGGCAATGGATCCGTCGAGGACCGCCTTTTCCCCGCTGACACGCTTGCGATCGCGATGCCGCGCTACGGGCCGTTGCGTTACGCTGCCCTGCTTGCACACAGCGGGGCGGCCATGAGTGACATCTCCACGTTTGAATTCACCGACCTGGACGGTCGTACGCAGTCGATGCGCGATTACGCCGGCAAGGTGGTGCTGGTGGTCAATGTCGCGTCGAAATGCGGCTTTACCCCGCAATACGCCGGACTGCAGGCGCTATGGCAGCGCTATCGCGACCGTGGGCTGGTGGTGATCGGGTTTCCCTGCGACCAGTTCGGTCACCAGGAGCCGGGCGATGCCGCGCAGATCCGCCAGTTCTGCTCGCTCGATTATGCCGTGGATTTTCCGCTGGCCGAGAAGGTCGAGGTCAACGGCAGCGGCGCGCATCCGCTGTGGCGGTGGCTCAAGCACGAACAGCGTGGCGTGCTGGGATCGGAAGCGATCAAGTGGAACTTCACCAAATTCCTGATCGGCCGCGATGGCACGGTGCTGGAGCGTTACGCACCGACCACCAAGCCGGACGCCCTGGCGGCGGACATCGAACGCGCGTTAGTTGAATCGTAGGAGCGCACCTGGGCGCGATGAGGCATTACCGGGAACGCTTCATCGCGCCCGGGTGCGCTCCTACGGCGGTTGGTTCCGCACAGGAAACGCCGCATCGCGCTGACGTCTCACGCGCGCCGCATCATTTCTCGACGAAGGCGCGCTCGAACACGTAATGCCCCGGCGTGCCGATGCGTGGCGAGGTCTGGAAGCCACGCGCGTCCAGCAGGGTGCGCAGGTCGGCCAGCATCTGCGGGCTGCCGCAGATCATGAAGCGGTCGTTGGCCGGATCCAGCGGCGGCAAGCCCAGCGTGTGCTGCATGCGGCCATCGGCCATCAGTTCGGTCAGGCGGCCCTGATTGGCGAACGCCTCGCGCGTCACCGCCGGGTAATACAGCAACTTCTCGCGCAGCAGGTCGCCGAGGAATTCGTGCTGCGGCAGCTCGCGCTCGAAGTAGTCGCGGTAGGCCAGATCCTGCACGAAGCGCACGCCCTGGGTCAGGATCACCTTGTCGAAACGCTCGTAGGTTTCCGGATCCTTGATCACCGACAACCACGGCGCCAGGCCGGTGCCGGTGCCCAGCAGGTACAGATTGCGGCCCGGGTGCAGGTCGCTGATCAGCAGCGTGCCGGTGGGCTTCTTGCCGACCAGCACCTTGTCACCGGGCTGGATGTGCTGCAGCCGCGAGGTCAGCGGGCCATCCGGCACCTTGATGCTGAAGAACTCCAGATGTTCTTCCCAATTGGCACTGGCGATCGAGTACGCCCGCAGCAGCGGGCGGGTCTCGGTCTCCAGGCCGATCATCACGAACTGCCCGTTCTCGAAGCGGAAACCGGCATCGCGGGTGGTGGTGAAGCTGAAGTAGGCATCGGTCCAGTGGCGGACCTCAAGCACCGTTTCGGCGCCGAAAGCGGAAGACATACCGGTAAGTGTCGTGGGAAGAGTACCGGCCAATTCTACCTCAAGCCGGCCAAATGAGATGAACTCTCATTTGGCTGGGAATGGAGAATCGGGAATCGGGAATGGAGTGCAGCGCCGAAAGATCTGGGCCCCTTCAGGATCGGGAGGTTGAGTGCCTGTCAGCAGCCGCGAAGCCGCCTCTAACGATTCCCCATTCCCGACTCCCCATTCCCAGCCTCACCGATACCCCGCCGCCTGCAACTCGAACAGCTCCGCATAGCGCCCGCCCTGCGCCATCAGCTCGGCGTGGGTGCCGTTGGCCTCGATGCGGCCGGCGGCCAGCACCAGGATGCGGTCGGCCATGCGCACGCTGGAGAAGCGGTGCGAGATCAGCACCGCGGTGCGGTTGTCCGACAGCTCCTTGAAGCGCTGGAACACCTCGAACTCGCTGCGCGCATCCAGTGCGGCGGTGGGTTCGTCCAGGATCATCAGCTGCGCATCGCGCATGTAGGCGCGCGCGATGGCGATCTTCTGCCATTGCCCGCCGGACAGGTCCACGCTGTTCTTGAAACGGCGCCCGACCAACTGGTCGTAGCCATCGGGCAGGCTGTCGATCAGCTCGCCGGCCATCGCACGCTGCGCAGCGGCGCGGATGCGCGGCGCATCGTCCATCGCATCGACCTGGCCGACGCCGATGTTCTCGCCCACGCTCAGGTGATAGCGCACGAAGTCCTGGAAGATCACGCCCAGGTTGGCGCGCACATCGTCCAGGTCGTAATCGCGCAGGTCCTGGCCATCGAGCAGGATGCGGCCTTCGTCCGGGTCGTACAGCCGCGCCAGCAGCTTGACCAGGGTGGTCTTGCCGGCGCCGTTTTCGCCGACCAGCGCCAGCACCTCGCCGGCGCGTAGTTCGAAATCCAGATGCCGCACCGTCCACTGCTCGGCATCCGGGTAGCGGAAGCCCACGTCCTCGAACACGAAGCCCTGGCGGATCGGTCGTGGCACCGGCAGCGCGTTCGGGCGCGAGCGGATCTCCGGCACGATGTTGAAGAACGAATACAGATCGTCCAGATACAAGGCCTGGCCGGCGACTTGCGAAAACCCGATCAGCAGGCCTTCCAGCAACTGGCGCAGACGCAGGAAACTGCCGGCCAGGAAGGTCAGGTCACCGATGCTGAAATCGCCGCGCACCGTGCGCCAGGCGATGTAGCCATAGGCCATGTAGTAGCCCAGCGTGCCCAGTGCAGCCAGCAACGCGCCCCACAACGCACGCTTGCGCGCCAGTGCGCGGTTGGCCTGGAAGAACTTGTCGGCCAGCCGGCGATAGCGCGTGATCAGGAACCGGTGCAGGTTGAGGATCTTGACTTCCTTGGCGGTCTCGACGCTGGCGCCGACCTGGCGCAGGTAGTCGAGCTGGCGCCGCTCCGGCGTCCACTGGAAGTTGAGCGAATAGCCCAATGCGTTGAAATGCGCCTCGCCGATGAAGGCCGGGATCAGGGCGATCGCCAGCAGCAGGATCAACCACGGCGCATACACCACCAGGCCCACCGCCAGGCTGACCACGGTGATGGCGTCCTGCACCTGGCCGAACAGCTGGCTCATCAGGTTCATGCGGTTCATGGTCTGGCGCCGCGCGCGATCCAGCTTGTCCTGCCGGTCGGGGTCTTCGAAATCCTCCAGATCCAGCTGTGCGGCGTGTTCCATCAGGCGCACGCTGGCGGCGTTGTTGAACAGTTCCGACAGCAATGCATCGGCATAGCCGACCAGCCGGCCGAGCAGGTCCGACCCGATCGCCAGGGCCAATTCCAGCGCCAGCAATTCCAGCAGCCGGTTCAGGCGCCCGCTGCCCAGCGCCTGGGCCAGCGAGTCGAAGGCCGGTGGTTGGCCGACCAGGTGGATCGCCTCGTCGATGATCAGTTTGCCGATATACAGCGACGCCACCGGCATCAACGCGCGCAGCACGCGCAGGCCGATGCTGCTGGCGCTCAGCCAGCGGCTGGTCTGCCAGATCTGGCGCAGGAACGGGGGCAGGTTGCGCAGCGCGTCCAGGCGCTCGCGCAGGGTGGGGCCGGGACGGGGAACGGTGGGCGCGGTGGCGCCGGAACGGGGAGCTGACATCGCATCAGTGTGCAGCGCTTTGCGTGGGCGCGGGGTGTTGGAGCGCAGCAGTGCGCATTGCGGCAGTGGCGCGCGATCGCTGCTGCGGCGCTGGCTGCACGCTTGCACGGCAACGCGATCGGTGTCTGGCGGCGCGCCCGTGCCGCGGGCCGGCCCTGCGCGATCGATGGCCCGATCAATCGCCTCGATTGACGCAACGCCCGGACGCGCCGGAAGTTTCGACTAAAATGGCCGGATTGCCCCCGCCAGCCGTAGAGCCAGCCGTGACCTCGATCAAGCAGGAAGACCTCATCCAGTCCGTCGCCGACGCGTTGCAGTACATCAGCTACTACCACCCGGTCGACTACATCAGGAACCTGTCCGCTGCCTACGAGCGCGAAGAGTCGCCGGCGGCCAAGGACGCCATCGCGCAGATCCTGATCAACTCGCGCATGTGCGCCGAAGGCCACCGCCCGATCTGCCAGGACACCGGCATCGTCACCGTGTTCCTCGAGATCGGCATGAACGTGCGCTGGGACGACGCCACGATGGGCGTGGAGGACATGGTCAACGAAGGCGTGCGCCGCGCCTACAACCACCCCGACAACAAGCTGCGCGCCAGCGTGCTGGCCGACCCGGCCGGCAAGCGCACCAACACCCGCGACAACACCCCGGCGGTGGTCAACACCAAGATCGTGCCCGGCCACCATGTCGAGGTGATCGTCGCGGCCAAGGGCGGCGGCTCGGAGGCCAAGAGCAAGTTCGCCATGCTCAACCCGTCCGACTCCATCGTCGACTGGGTGCTCAAGACCGTGCCGACCATGGGCGCCGGCTGGTGCCCGCCGGGCATGCTCGGCATCGGCATCGGCGGCACTGCGGAAAAGGCCATGCTGCTGGCCAAGGAAGCGCTGATGGAGCCGATCGACATCGTCGACCTGCAGGCGCGCGGCGCGTCCAATCGTGCCGAGGAATTGCGCCTGGAACTGTACGAGAAGGTCAACGCGCTCGGCATCGGCGCGCAGGGCCTGGGCGGGTTGACCACGGTGCTGGACATCAAGGTCAAGGACTACCCGACCCACGCCGCCAACTTGCCGGTGGCGCTGATTCCCAATTGCGCGGCCACCCGCCATGCGCACTTCACCCTGGATGGCAGCGGCGCGGTGATGCTGGATCCGCCGTCGCTGGAAGACTGGCCCAAGCTCACCTACAACCCGACCAATGCGCGCCGGGTCAACCTGGACACCATCACCCGCGAGGACGTGGCCAGCTTCAAGCCGGGCGAAGTGGTGCTGCTCAACGGCAAGCTGCTGACCGGCCGCGACGCCGCGCACAAGCGCATGATCGACATGCTCAACCGCGGCGAAACCCTGCCGGTCGACTTCACCAACCGCTTCATCTACTACGTCGGCCCGGTCGATCCGGTGCGCGACGAAGTGGTCGGCCCGGCCGGCCCGACCACCGCCACGCGCATGGACAAGTTCACCCGCCAGATGCTCGAGCAGACCGGCCTGTTGGGCATGGTCGGCAAGTCCGAGCGCGGCGATGCCGCCATCGATGCGATCCGCGACAACAAGGCCGTCTACCTGATGGCGGTCGGCGGCTCGGCTTATCTGGTCTCCAAGGCGATCAAGGCCGCACGCGTGCTGGCCTTCGAAGATCTGGGCATGGAGGCGATCTACGAATTCGAGGTCAAGGACATGCCGGTGACGGTGGCGGTGGATGCCACCGGCGAGTCGGTGCACAAGACCGGCCCGCGCCAGTGGCAATCGCGCATCGGCAAGATTCCGGTGGTGGTGGAGTAAGTAAACCTGGAACGGCGACGCACGTGCACTGCGTCGCCGTTTTCGGTTTGGGCGCTGCGCGTGCCTGCTGTTCGCACGCGGTGCCTGGGTCCTGGAAAAAACGCCTGCATGCGTGTCTCACGTCGGGTGCGGGCGGCCCGGCAGGAACGGGCTATGCTCGGGGCCTACATGCCGGCGCCCTCAGGAGAACAGGAATGCTCCGTCTCATCTGCCTTGCCGTCCTGGTGTGCGCCAGCCTGCCGCTGGCAGCGCAACAAAGGACCCCGCCCACCGTGCTGTTTCCGTCCGGCAACTATGCGCCGCAAGCCACCGCGCCAGTACCGTTTGCAGAGAAAAAGCCGCTCAAGCCCAGCGACACCGCAACGCGCTTCGACGGCCCCTCGGCGATGGAGCGCTGCATCGCGCAGTGCAACCGCCGCGCCGCGCAGTGCGCCGCCGACCGGCCCAGCGAAAGCAGCTGCCGCATGGCGGTGGCACCACGCGGAAAGAGCTGCGACGCCACCCAGAATCCGGCGCAGCGGGCCAATTGCATGGCCCAGGTGTTCGATTGCACCCAGCAGAGCGATGTCAATCGCTGTGAACCGCACAAGCTCGCCTGCTTGCGTTCCTGTACCAACTAGTCCTGCACCAACTAACGAGGGAGTCTGCATGACCACGACGCTGTACCACGCCCCCAGCACTGCCGCACTGGTCGTGCATTGGCTGCTGATCGAACTCGATGTGCCGCACGTGCTGCATCCGCTCGATTTCGAGCGCGCCGAGCAGAAATCCCCCGCGTATCTCGCACTCAACCCGGCCGGCGTGGTGCCGACGCTGGTGCTGGATGGGCAGGTGCTGACCGAGGCGGCGGCCATCGTGCTGCACCTGGCCGACCTGCATCCGCAGGCTGGCTTGGCACCGCCGCCGGGGACGCCGGCACGGGCGGCGTACTACCGGTGGATGTTCTTCTGCGCCAACACCTTGCAGCCGGCCTACCGGGCCTGGTTCTATCCGGACGAGCCGGCCGGCGCCGCGCATGCCGATGCCGTGCAGGTCCAGGCACGCGCCAGGCTCGAAGCGGCCTGGGCCCAGGTCGACGCGCACCTGCAGGCCAATGGTCCGTATCTGCTGGGCCAGACCCTGTCCGCGGCCGATTTCATGCTGACCATGCTGATGCGTTGGTCGCGCAACATGCCCCGGCCCAGCGACACCTGGCCGGCCCTGCAGGCGCATGCGCAGCGAATGAAAGTCCGCCCGGCATTTCAGGAAACCTATCGCCGCGAGGGTCTGACGGACTGGACCTGAACCCGGGGGCGCGGGTTGCGAAATCGTGTCGACATAAGCCCGCGCCGGGCCATGGTGCCGCGCCTGGCCCGGTGTACGATCGCGAGACAACCAGAGAGCAGGGGCTCGTCCATGTCGCATTCCGCATCCCGTCGAAAACTGCTGCAATGCGCCTGTTGTGCGCCGATTGCCGCCGCCGCCGCGTCACTGCCGTTTGCCGCAGGCGCGGCGCCGTCGAAGAAGACCGATCTCAATGCCGAGCAGGCCTTGCAGATCCTGCGTGACGGCAATGCCGCGTTCGTGGAAAACCGCCCCAAAAAGGTCATTTCCGACAGCAAGCGCCGTCTGGAACTGGCGCTGGGGCAGACCCCGTTCGTGATCCTGGTGTCGTGCTCGGATTCGCGGGTACCGCCGGAGTTGCTGTTCGGGCGTGGCCTTGGCGAGATGTTCATCGTCCGCAATGCCGGCAATACCGTCGACACCACCGCGTTGGGATCGATCGAATACGCGGTCAGCCAGCTCGGCGTGCCGCTGGTGGTGGTGATGGGCCACGAAAGCTGTGGCGCGGTTGCTGCGGCGGTGTCGGTGGTGGAGCAGAACGCCTTCTTCCCCGGTGCGATCGGCGCGATGATCGAGCCCATCGTCCCGGCGGTACTGACCGCCAAGAGCAAGGGCGGCGGCGACCTGCTGGCGGCCTCGGTCAAGGCCAACGTCAAGCGCACCGTGGACCGCCTGCGAGGCGCGTCCGAACCGGCGCTGCTCGAACCGCTGCGTGCAGGCAATGTCCGCGTGGTCGGTGCGTACTACACCTTGAAAGATGGCAAGGTCGATTTCTTCGACGTCTGATCGCCGCCAGCACCGCGTCATCCAGCAAAGCCGTTTCATGGACATGGCGCAGGATGGTCTGCTGCGCTGTTTGTCTACCCGCAATCGCATAAGTAAAAAGCCGGCATGCGCGCATGCCGGCTTTTCAATGAGGCTGGACGTTGCTCACTGCAGCAACGTGACCTGCTTAGAACCACTCCAGCAACGACACGCCCAGGCCGATGTAGGTGGCCTTGTGGTTGTAGTCGATCAGGCTTTCGCCGTAGCCGTCGAACACCTGCACGTGACCGCGCAGCAGGTTGGTGATCGGGAAGCCGTAATCCAGCTGCACCGAGCCGTGCGAGCGGTCGCCGCCGCGCAGCGAATGCCGCGCGATCAACGCCACTTCGTGCCCGTCCTTGTTGTAGACCAGCGTGGCATCGCCACGGCCCATGTAATCCTCGATATCGGGATTGTTGTCGTCGGCACGGTCTTCCTTGATGCGGAACCACGGGCGCAGCGTCAGCGCCCAGTTCTCGCGATCCAGGCCGATGTTGAGGATGACCCGGTTCCAGGAGCGCGACAGCGGATCTTCGCGGCCATTGGACATGTGGTTGATGCTGATGCCGCTCATGCGGCCCTTCCAGCCGAACAGGCTGTAGTTGTTGCGGAACACCAGCATCGCTTCCGGCTCGTAATTGGTTTCGCGGAACGGGCGCGAGGCATCGCTGTTGTAGGCCTGCCAGCGCGAGCTCTGGGTGTAGCCCATCCAGATGTCGCCGTTGTCGCCGAACAGATCTTCGACCACCTTGGTCTTGAAGCTGAGCTGGAACTTCAGTTCGGTACTGTCCAGTTGCTGCGGGGTGGACACCGAGTTGGCCGGATTCGGCGACTGCGGGGTGCGGTTGGAATCGCTGGTCCAGAACGCCGGCAACAGGTAAACCGGCTTGTAACCGCGCAGCTGGAAGGTGCCGAGCTTGGAATCCTTGGCCAGCTCCCAGCGGCGATCCAGCAACGAGCCGCGGCCGGCATTGGCAACTGCCTCGGCCTTGGGCTGGTCCTGGCCATCGGCGCGGAAGAAATCGCCAACGCGGCTGATGGCGCGCTCATCCTGCGGCTTGGAGTGCTTCTGCTTGGCGATCTGCGCGGCGGCGTCGGCCTCGGCGGTCAATTGCGGCGTGTAGCCCAGCGCCTGGTCGTAACAGGCCAGCCGCGCCGCATCCGAGGTGACGGAGGTGCAGGCCTGCGGGGAAGCGGGGGTGGGGGCGATTTCCTGGGCGTGCGCCAGCGGCGCGGCCACCAGGGCGATCAGCATCAGGGGACGGGTGCGGTGCTTGGACATGGGCAGTCTGGCCGAAAAAGGCGCCAGGCAGGCGCGTCAGATGCGAAGCTTAACGGTCGCGCCTGCATACGCGATGTGTACACGGTGGCATAACATCCTGGCGATGCTGCAATTGAAGGAGGTCGGCAGCCGACGAACGCCTGCGCCGTCCTCGTCAGGACGAGCCTGCACGCAAACAAGTGCTCGTTGTCGGGCCGTTGCGAGCCGCTAGAAGAACCAGGCGATGGCGAACACGCCCAGCATGCACAGGCCGAGCGCCAGCTTGGTCGCGGTGCCGAACACGATGCCCAGCCAGGTGCCGATGCCGACCTTGGTGGCCTGGTCGGACTTGCGGGTCTGCCAGTATTCGCCGAGCCACGCGCCGGCGAACGGGCCGACGAACAGGCCGATCGGCATGAAGAAGATGCCGACGACCGAGCCGATCACCGATCCCCATAGTGCCGCCTTGCTGGCACCCACCCGCTGGGCGCCGTACACCGTGGCGAGGAAGTCGATTGCAAACGACAACGCCGTCATCAGGCCCAGGATCACCAGCGCCACCCAGCCGACATGGGCGAAGCCATCAGCCCAGGCGGCCACCAGCAGTCCTGCGAACACCAGCGGCAGGCCCGGGAGCGCCGGCAGGACGACCCCGGCAAGGCCGATCAGTACCAGCACGCCAGCCAGGATGTAGTAGACGACGGTCGTATCCATGAGGTTCAAAAATGTCCCGTTTCAGGCTTGACAAAATTGTGCAAGACCTGCTTGAAAATTCGTTTTGTGCGGGTTAAGTTGCCAGCGCTGCTGTTTGCAACGGTCACCGTGAATCGTGGCCTGATGCGGTAGATCGTTCGATCCGCTACATCCTTGTACCTCGCTTCCTCCTTGCAATCACAGCCACCACCGTCAGTCCATCACAGTGTCGTAGGGAGTCAGTCGAGATGTCCAATATCGAACGCGAGAATGGTGTCGTGAAGTGGTTCAACGATGCCAAGGGCTTTGGCTTCATCAGTCGCGAAAACGGCGAGGACGTCTTCGTCCATTTCCGTGCGATCCAGATCCAGGGCTTCAAAAGCCTCAAGGAAGGCCAGAAGGTCAGCTTCACCGTCGTGCAGGGACAGAAGGGCCTGCAGGCCGACGCGGTGCAGGTGGTCTGAGCGAGGCGCGACACGCCAGGCCATCGTGCAGACAGCAGAAAGGCCCGTTGCCGGGCCTTTCTGTCGTCTCGCCAACGCTGGCGGATCGAATGTAGCGAGCAGTCGTCAGGCGGGTGCGGAGCAATCGCATTGCACGCGTGGTCCACGCCGGTTCCGGCGGCCAACCGCGCCCACCTGACGATGAGCGCCGTCGTTGTGCTGGCGCTCCGGCTGCGTGCGTCGATCAGCGCAGCACGACCTTGCCGTTGACCACGCGCACATAGGCGTTTTCGCGCACGCCGGCCAGATCGCGCTGGTTCACCACGACGACGCGGCCATCGTCCATGCGCACCTGCACATCGAAGCTCTCGCTGGTGACGTTGTTCTGGATCGCATTGCCCGCCACCGCGCCGGCGGCGGCACCGGCCACGGCCGAGACGTTCTTGTTGCCCTTGCTGCCACCGGTCTCCTTGGAGATCTGGCGCCCGGCCACCGCGCCGACGATGCCGCCGAGCACCGCGCCGGTGCCGGTGGGAGCGCTGCGGGTCGGGCCGACTTCATCGATGCGAGTCACGATGCCGCAATCCACACAGCGTGCCTGCGGCTGCGAGTAGCCCTGGTCGTAGCCGCGGTCGCCGCGATAGCTGCCGTACTGGGGCTGGGAGGTGGCGCAGCCAACCAGCGTTGCGGTTGCAGCCAGGCCAATGACGAGCAGTCGGGTCTTCATGAGGTCTCTCCGGGGTGGTTCGAAAAAAGCGGTCAGGGCCGCGGCGACGTCATCCTGTGTTGGTCTGGGTGAACGGTCTGCCAACTGCATCACTCCAGGCTTAACGAAACCCGAGCGTCCTGTTCACCACCGCTGCCGCGCGCATCAATGCGGCGGCGCGATGCCGGGTCAGCGGAAGTCGCGATGACAGGCCTCGCAGGCGTCATTGATCTGTGTCCTGACTGCGGCAAGCGCGGCGCAATCGGCTGGGGGCGTGCGCCGTGCCTGGTCCAGGACGGTGCGCAGGGCGCTGGCATGCTCGCCGAAGCGGCGGTCTTCGCCGATGTCCGGGAAGGCCGGTTCCAGTTCGTCGGCAAGCAGGCGCAACGATTGCAGCCGCGCTCGCTGGCGTGTGGCATCGCAGCTGGCATTGGGGTCGGATTGCAAGGCGCGCAGCTGGTAAGCCATCACCTGCATCAGGCTGTCCGGCACCGGATTGCGTGTGGCCTGCAGCACGCGCGCCACCATCACCGTGCCGACCAGCCCGATCAGGATGCCCAGCACCAGCAGGAAGGCGTAGCGGGACGCGCGCGATTGTTCGGTGGACGAGGCGGGCATGCAAGGACTCCGGTGGACGTGAGGTGTCGCCACGTCGGTGGGCGCGCGCGCAGCGGCGCGCGTAAAATAGGCCGATGAAAGCACAATGGCGTGAACGCTTTGCCGGTATCGACCGGCTGTACGGAGTCGGCACGGTGGAGCGCCTGGCCGCCTGCCGCGTGGCGGTGGTCGGGATGGGGGGCGTGGGCTCGTGGGTGGTCGAGGCGCTGGCGCGCACCGGCGTCGGGCACATCCGCCTGATCGATGCCGACGACCTGTGCGTGTCCAACACCAACCGGCAACTGCCGGCGTTGGCAGGGCAGTACGGACGCAACAAGGCGCGCGCGATGGCCGAACGCTGCCTGGCGATCAATCCGGAGATCCAGGCCGATGCGGTGGAGGCGTTTCTCACCGCCGGCAATATCGAACAGCTGCTCGGCGATGACTTCGATCTGGTGATCGATGCCTGCGACAGCTTCCGGGTGAAGGTGGAAACCATCGCCTGGTGCCGCCGACGCAAGCTGCCCTTGCTGACGGTGGGCGCCGCTGGCGGGCGTACCGACCCCACCCTGGTGCGTGTACGCGATGTCTCGCGCACCGAGCACGACGCGATGCTGGCGCTGATCCGCAAGAAGCTGCGCAGCGAGTTCAACTTCCCCAAGAATCCGCAGCGCTATTTCGGCGTGCCGGCGGTGTACTCGCTGGAGAACGTCAAATATCCGCAGGCCGATGGCAGCGTCTGCGGCATCCGCCCGCAGCTGGATGCCGACGCCACGCTCAAGCTGGATTGCGGCGCCGGGCTGGGCGCGGCCACGCATATCACCGGCACCTTTGCGTTTGTCGCGGTGGGCAAGGCCCTGGAGATGTTGCTCAAGCCGAAGCGGGCCACCACCGCGTCGCCGGCGGCCGAGGCCGCTGCAGGCTGATGGCGTCACCCGCGCTGCGTCACCTCGTCTGCATCGCGTACCGGTATCAGCCCGGCAACCCGAACAACCGCCGCGCGTTGGCGGTGGTCTGCGCGGCGATGCGCTCGGCCGACTCGTCGCGTAGCTGCGCGATGCAGTCCAGTACCGTGCGCAGGCAGGCCGGCTCGTTGCGTTGTCCGCGGATGCTGGCGTCGGGCTGATCCGGCGCATCGGTTTCCAGCAGCAGCCACTCCAGGGGCATCGTCGCGGCCAGGCCGCGCAGGCGGTTGGCGCGCGGGTAGGTCACCGGGCCGCCCAGGCCGATCAGGAAGTCCAGCTTCCACAATTGCCGTGCCTGTTCGGGGCTGCCGGCGAAGCTGTGGACCACCCCGCGCAGGCCGCCCACGGCCTTGATGCGGGCGATGACCTCTTCGGTGGCGCGCCGCGCATGCACGATCAGCGGCAGGTCGAAGCGCCTGGCCAGCTGCAGTTGCCCGTCGAAATACTCGCGCTGCATCTGCGCGTCCAGCCCGTCCAGATAGAAATCCAGCCCGCACTCGCCGATGGCGCAGGGACGCTCGCGCTCGATCCAGTCGGCCAGCAGCTCCAGATGGTCGGGGCGGTGCTGCTCGAGAAAGATCGGGTGCAGCCCGTAGGCCGGGTGCAAGCCGGGGGCCTGGGTGCAGACGCTGCGCAGCTGCGGCCAGCTGGCGGCGGTGACCGCCGGGACCACCTGCTGCACGACACCGGCCGCCTGCGCGCGCGCGATCACCGCGGCGCGGTCGTGCTCGAACTCGCCGGCATCCAGGTGGCAATGGCTATCGACCAGCTGCATCAATCGCGGCGCACCGGCGCGGGCAGCGGCGCCTTGCGCGTCTTCCAGTTGGCCAGCAGCAGCGTGGTCAGGCCGAACAGCAGCTCGTCCAGGAACGGGATCGGGTCCGGGAGCACCAGGTCGACCAGAAACAGCGCCGCAGCCAGCTTGAACAAGGTGGGGTAGCGCAGCTTGCTGGCCCAGTCCAGGGCGCGCGAGGTGATGGGGTTGCGCATGCGAATGCTCCGGCTGTTAGAAGCGCATGAAGTAACCGCTAGCTGAACTTAACTGCGGCGTTCATGAGCGAGGGCGTTTTTGTTCAGGGTTCACGTGCTGGAATCACCCCGTCAACAACGCGGCGTGTCCGCACGGAGCTGGATCATGAAGAGCAATACGACAACTATACTGGTCGCTGCTGGTGCGTTGCTGGTCGGAGGCGTGGCCACTGCTGCCTTTATGAACAATCGCCCGTCATCCGGCGATTTCGTCGCCAACGGCGAGCCGGCACCGCGTGGTCTGGAATACGCCGACGTGGTCAAGGTGGCACCGATCACCGAGCGCGAGCCGCAGTACGCACAGGTCGTCAACAGTGCGGCCATCCGCGAAACCACCACCAGCTCCTCGCCGCGTGAAGTCTGCCGCGACGTGGTGGTGCAGGAACGTCTGCCCGAGCGCGATGGCAATGTCGGCGGCACCGTCGCCGGTGCGGTGATCGGCGGCCTGCTCGGCAACCAGGTCGGCGGCGGCAACGGCCGCAAGCTGGCCACGGTGGCCGGCGCGGTCGGTGGCGGCATGGTCGGTAACCGTGTGGACCGTAACCATGTCGGTGGCCGCGTGGTGGACCGCACCGAGCGCCAGTGCCATACCGAAAACGCCAATTCGCAGTCCTCGCGCGTGGTGGGCTACGACGTGACCTACCGCAATGCCGACGGCACCACCGGCACCATGCGCATGGACAGCAAGCCGGGCGAGCGCATCTCGCTGGGCGATGCCGACAACGTGGTGGCCTACGACGTGACCTACCGTTACGACGGTTTCGAAAAGACCGTACGCATGAACGACAAGCCGGCCAGCGACCGCCTGCCGGTGGTCGACGGTCAGCTGGTGACCCAGACCGCCTCGACGGCCGGTGACCGCGGCGTCCGTGTGGATGCGGGCAGCACGCGCCAGTAAATCGCTGGCAGCCACCCTCCCGGGATCGCTGCAGTAGCAAGAAAGGAGCCGGCATTGCCGGCTCTTTTCGTTTCCAGGCGCCAGCGGTGCATCCCGTGCGCTGCACGGGCCGCCATGTCCGGCCGGCAACTGGCTGATAATCGTCGCTTCTCCTGCAGTGGAAGCCGACATGCCGGTACGCCCCGATGACCTGTTCGATGTACGCGCGCTGCTGACCGATGAAGAGCGGGCAGTGCAGGATGCGGTGGCGCGCTTCACCGACACGCGGGTGCTGCCGGCGATCGGAGACGCCTTCGATGCAGGGCGCTTCCCGCGCGAATGGGTGCCGGAACTGGCGGAGCTCGGCCTGCTGGGTGCCAGCCTGCCGGTCCGCGATGGCGGCGCGGGCCTGGGCGCGGTGGCGTACGGATTGATCTGCCAGGAACTGGAGCGCGGCGACAGCGGCCTGCGCAGTTTCGTCAGCGTGCAGTCCTCGCTGTGCATGTACCCGATCCATGCCTACGGTAGCGACGAACAGCGCCAGCGCTGGTTACCGGAGATGGCAGCGGGGCGTCTGATCGGCTGTTTCGGGTTGAGCGAAGCCCAGGGTGGCTCGGACCCGGCCGCGATGACCACGCGCGCGGTACGGCAGGGCGATGGCTGGCGCTTGAACGGGTCCAAGATGTGGATCACCAACGGCAGCATCGCCGGCATTGCGATCATCTGGGCGCATACCGATGACGGGGTGTGCGGCTTTCTGGTGGAGACCGGCTGCGCCGGCTTCCGTGCGCAGGACATCGGGCACAAGATGAGCCTGCGCGCGTCGGTGACCTCGGGCCTGTTCCTGGACGATGTCTATGTGCCCGAGCAAATGCGGTTGCCGAACGCGGCCGGTCTGAAGGCGCCGTTGAATTGCCTCAATCAGGCGCGCTACGGCATTGCCTGGGGCGCGATCGGCGCGGCGGTGGCCTGTCTGCGCGAGGCGCTGGCCTACAGCGGGCAACGCATCCTGTTCGGCCGGCCGCTGGCGGCCACGCAGAGCGCGCAGATCAAGCTGGCCGACATGGCGCGGCGGATTTCCACCGCGCAACTGCTGGCGCTGCAGCTCGGGCGGCTGAAGCAGGCCGGCCAGCTGCGGCCGGAACAGATCTCGCTGGCAAAGTGGAATAATTGCCGCATGGCCCTGGATGTGGCGCGGGAGTGCCGCGATCTGCTGGGCGCGGCCGGCATCACAACCGAACATGTGGCGATCCGGCATGCGCTGAACCTGGAATCGGTGATCACCTACGAGGGTACCGAGACCGTGCATCAGTTGGTGGTCGGGCGTGCGCTGACGGGACTCAATGCGTTTTGACGAGGAGTGGGTGTTGATCGACAGGGATGGGAGGCGACGCCTGCGTGGCTTGTTCTGGATGAGTTGCGTGCTGGCGGTGGTTGCGAGCGTGATCGCACCAGCGCGCAGGCCAACGAGGCGCCGCGCATGGCGCCGCCACCGGCCTGGGTCATCGCCGATGCGGTGCCCGACAAGGTGCCCGGTTCCAGCGGGCTGCGCTATGAACTGGTGTCCGATCAGGTCGATCTGACCGGCGCGGCGCCGCAGGCGTATCGCCGCCTCAGTTACACCGTGCAGCGTGCGAAAAGTCTGGACGAGGCAGGGCAGATCTCCATCGATTACCAGCCGCAATACCAGCAGCTGGCGCTCAACAGCCTGGAAGTCTGGCGCGACGGCAAGCGCATCGACATGCGCAAGCAGGCGCACTATGCCCGGTTGCGCCGCGAAAGCGGACTGGAAGACGGTTTGATCGATGGCGCGCTGACGCTGTCGATCACCTTGCCGGACCTGCGCGTGGGCGACCGGGTCGATTACGGCGTGACCATCACCGGCAGCAATCCGGTGTTCGGCAAGGGCTATTACGACGTGTTCGATGCGCGCTACGGCGTACCGCTGGGCGAGCGCCGGGTGCGCGTGCGGTATCCCGCCGGGATGGGATTGCAGTGGCGGGTGAGCGCGCCAGGCTTCAGCCGCAACGTCAGCCGCGCCGGCGACGTGGCGACGCTGGACATTGCGGCGCGCGACCTGCCCGCGGTGCAGGAGGAAAAAGACGCCCCGGAGGATGTCGATCCGTATGGCCTGATCGAAGTCTCCACGGCCGGCAACTGGGAAACGGTGGCGGCGTGGGCAGCGCAGCTGTATCCGCGCGCGTTCAAGGACGCACGCGCCGCCGAGGGCATGGTGCAGAGCCTGCAGCTGCGCAGCGACGACCCGCAGGGCGCACTGCTGCGTGCAGTGGCCTTCGTGCAGGGCGAAATCCGCTACGTCGGCCTGGACATGGGCGAGAACTCGCACGCGCCGCATACGCCGGAGGTGACGCTGCGCAACCGCTATGGCGACTGCAAGGACAAGGCCACGCTGCTGATTGCGCTGCTGCAGCTGGCCGGCATCCGCGCCGAGCCGGTGCTGGTCAGCAGCGACAAGGGCCATGGACTGGATCTGCGCTTGCCCAGTCCGTATGCCTTCGATCATGTGGTGGTACGCGCGCACCTGCCGCAGGGCGAGGTATGGGTGGATGCCACGCGCGATCGCGAAGAGGGCCCGCTTGCGCAACGGCTGCCGTTGCCGTTCGTGCGTGGCCTGCCGGTGATGGCCGGCCAGCGCGACCTGGTGGCGGTGCCATCGCCGATGCCGACGCTGCCGATGATCGAGGTGGGCGAGGAGATCGCGGTGTCGCTGCGCAAGCCGCAGCGCGTGGCGACCTTCAGCGTGGACACGACGTACCGGCAGGGGCGCGGCGAGCGCGTGGCGACCAGTTTCGAGGACAACGGCGCGCAGGCGGTCGGCGAACACTATCTGGAATTCATGCAGCAGTACTACACCGCGCTGACCCAGGTCGGCGTGCCGACCATCGACGCGACCGATCGACTGAACGTACGCACGCACGAGGCCTATCGCCTGGAGTGGCCGGCCGACGAGGGCGACGAAGTCGGCTTCCCGCTGTTCCAGCTCGGCGAATGGATGGACGCCTTGCCCGCCGCGGCGCGCAAGAGCCCGCTGGCACTGGACGGCCCGCGGCTGGCGCGGCAGACCGTGCGGGTGCGGGTCGATCCGGCGGTGCAGGTGGAGGCCGATACGCAGGTGGTCGCCAACCCCTGGTTCCGGTTCTCGCGCACGGTCTCCATGCACCAGGGACGCATCGTCATCGTCGGCGAGTGGCAGCGCCTGTCCGACCGCATTCCCGCCAGCGGCGTGAAGCGTGCGGCCGCCGACATGGAGCGTGCCCGCGACCTGCTGTACTTCAATCACGATCTCAAGCCGCATCCGCGCAGACAGCCGCTGGAGATGCACGTCTTCGTCTATCCGCTGGCCGGGCTGCTGGCGCTGGTCGTGTTGGTGCTGGCATGCCTGGCCTGGTGGCGCGGCGGTGGCCTGGGCGGGATGCTGTTCGATCCGCACACCGTTGCGCAGCGCTTGCACGCGCAGCCCGGCGCGCGCTGGAGCGCGTGGTGTGTATTCGGCCTGGTCGTCGTGCTCTCGAGCTGGATGTGGGTGTCTCCGCGGCCGCTGTGGGTGCACGCCATTGCCGTGGTGATCATGCTGGCCATCGCGCTGGTGGGCTGCGTGCTGCTGCAGCGGATGCTGCGCTGGATGGGCGGTGTCGCACAGGTCGGTGCGTTGCTGCCGGCGCTGCTGGGCAGCGCATTGCCATGGCTGGTCTGCCTGCTGGCGGCGCTGGCCGCGCTCGGCGGCGATAGCGTGCTGTTTGGCACCGGCGTGCATGATCCAGCCAGGCTGGCGCAGCTGGCCATGGCGGTGCTGCTGATGCTGCTGGGCGGGCTATGGTGGTCGATCGCGGCGGTCCAGGCAGTCGCCGGTGCGACCGGCGGTACACGGGCGCGTGCCTTTGGTGCGCTGGCATTGACGTTGTCGGTGCTGGGCATGCTGATTGCCGTGCTGGGGGTGCCGGTGGCGCTGGTGGCGATGCGCTGAGGCGCGCCGCCCGCGGCGCACGCAGCCGCGGCCACGCCTTGCGGCAGAATCGGCGCAGGGCTTTGCAAAGACTCCCGGGGCTGTGACACTGCCAGCCCCTCGTTGCTGCCGCGGAGCCAGCCTGATGTCGAGCGTGCGTCCCCCGTTGACCGTCCATGGCATGTCCAGTTCCGGCAACTGCTACAAGGTGCGCCTGCTGCTGGAGCAACTGGGCAGCCGCTATCACTGGGTCGAGGTCGACAGCGTCGCCGGCGAAACCCGCACGCCCGCGTATCTGGCCATCAATCCCAATGGCAAGGTGCCGATGGTGGAACGCGACGACGGCCGCGTGCTGGTCGAATCCAACGCAATCCTGTTCTGGCTGGCCGAAGGCACCCCATATCTGCCCACCGACGCATGGCAGCGTGCGCAGGCCCTGAGCTGGATGTTCTTCGAGCAGTACAGCCATGAGCCGTATGTGGCGGTGGCGCGTTTCATCAGCCTGTGGACGCCGCGCGATGCCGCGCGCCGCGCCGAATTGCCGCAGCTGCGCGCACGCGGCGAGCAGGCGTTGGCGGTGATGGAACAGCATCTGCAGCAGCACCGCTGGTTCACCGGCAGCGACTACGGCATCGCCGACATCGCGCTGTTTGCCTACACCCATTGCGCCGAGGACGGCGGCTTCGATCTGGAGCGCTGGCCGGCGATCGGTGCCTGGCTGCAGCGCGTGCAGGCAGTACCCGGTTTCATCGCAATGCCGGCACCGGCACCCAATGCGGTGACGGCATGAGCCGCATGCGCTGCCGGCAGGAGCACTGACGATGTGTGGATTGGCTGGACTGCTGCTGGCCTCGCCACGCATGCATGGCGAACAACTCGATGCCCTGGTGCGGCCGATGGGGGCCGCCTTGCGTCATCGCGGCCCCGACGATGCCGGCACCTGGTGCGATGCGCAGGCCGGCGTGGCGCTGGCCCATCAACGCCTGAGCATCCTGGATCTGTCGCCGCTCGGCCATCAGCCGATGCGCTCGGCCGATGGCCGTTATGTGCTGGCCTACAACGGCGAGATCTACAACTTCGCGCAGTTGCGCGCGGCCCTGTCCGCGCTCGGGCACCGCTTCCGTGGTCATTCCGATACCGAAGTGCTGTTGGCGGCGGTGGCGGAGTGGGGGCTGGACGACACCCTGACCCGCTGCAACGGCATGTTCGCGCTGGCGCTGTGGGACGAGCGCGACAACTGCCTGTCTCTGGCCCGCGACCGCGTCGGCAAGAAGCCGCTGTACTACGGCTGGGCCGGCGACACGCTGGTGTTCGGTTCCGAACTCAAGGCGCTGTGGCAGCACCCGGAGTTCGATAACGGCGTCGATCGCAATGCGCTGACCCTGCTGCTGCGGCTGGGCTACATCCCGGCGCCGGCCTGCATCCACGAGCGGACCTTCAAGTTGATGCCCGGGCGCGTGCTGCGGCTGGATGCGCAGATGGTGGCGGCCGGCGCGGCGGCGCATCGGCCGGACCAGGCGCAGCAGCCGTTCTGGAACGCGCGCGAGGCGATGCAGCGCGCACTGGCGGCGCCGTTCACCGGCAGCGACGTGCAGGCCGAGGAACAGCTCGATGCGGTGCTGCGCGATGCGGTGGCGCTGCGCATGGTGGCCGACGTGCCGGTGGGCGTGTTCCTGTCCGGCGGCACCGATTCGTCGATCGTCACCGCGATGATGCAGGCGCAGAGCACCCAGCCGGTGCACACCTTCAGCATCGGCTTCGAAGGCTCGCATCACGACGAGGCGCCGCTGGCGCGCGAGGTGGCCACACATCTGCACACCGACCACACCGAGCTGTACGTCAGCGGCGCCGATGCGCTGGCGGTGGTGCCGACCCTGCCGGACATGTTCGACGAGCCTTTCGCCGATGCCTCGCAGGTGCCGACCGCGCTGGTCGCACGGCTGGCGCGTGGCGGGGTGACGGTGGCGCTGTCCGGCGATGGTGGCGACGAGTTGTTCTTCGGCTACGGCCGTTACCAGCGTGCGCTGCGCAACTGGCGCATGCATGGGCTGGTGCCGGGGCCGCTGCGGCGGCTGATGGCGCTGGCGGCGCGCCGCAACGGCGAGTCCTCGCGCACCGGTGGCCTGGCCGCGCTGGTGGCCGAGGCCGGCGCACGCGGCATCGGCGACATCTACCGCAACCGCATTTCGCGCTGGCGCGATCCGGCCGCGGTGGTGCTGGGCGCGACCGAGCCCGACAGTTTCTACAGCCTGGCCGACCCGCTGCACGGCTCCGGTACCCCGGCCGACGCGATGATGCTGGCCGACTTTGCCGCCTATCTGCCTGACGACCTGCTGTGCAAGGTGGACCGCACCACCATGGCGGTGGGGCTGGAAGCGCGCGCGCCGTTGCTGGACTGGCGCGTGGCCGAGTTCGCCTGGTCGCTGCCGCTGTCGCTGAAGTACCGCGACGGGGTGAGCAAGTACCTGCTCAAGCGCGTGCTGTGCCGCTATCTGCCCGAGCCGATGGTCTACCGCGGCAAGCGCGGCTTCGGCGCGCCGGTGAGCGCCTGGCTGCGCGGGGATCTGCATGGCTGGGCCGACGATCTGCTGGCGCACGCCACGCTGGAGCGCGACGGCGTGTTCGCCGCCGACACCGTGGCCGGGCTATGGCGCGACTTCAATGGCGGCGAGCGCAAATGGCATACCCATCTGTGGACGGTGCTGATGTTTCAGGCCTGGCAGGCGCACTGGCGCACGCAACGCGCCGCAATCGGCCGCTGAGGCGGCCGCGCTTCACCGGGTATGAGCGCCAGGCTGACTAAAGTCGGGCGCTGATTCCCCAATGGAGCGTTCCCATGAGCAAGATCACCATCGCCGTGCTGGTCGGCAGCCTGCGTGCAGCGTCCTACAACCGCCAGCTGGCGCACGCGCTGGAGCATCTGGCCGGCGACAAGGCGGTGTTCGAGTACCTGGAAATCGGCGACATCCCGCTGTACAACCAGGACCGCGACGGTGATTTTCCGGCTGAAGGCACGCGGCTGAAGCAGCAGATCCGGGCGGCGGATGCGGTGCTGTTCGTGACTCCCGAATACAACCGCTCGATTCCCGGCGTACTCAAGAACGCCCTCGATACCGGCTCGCGTCCCTACGGTGACAGCGCCTTTGCGGGTAAGCCGGCCGCCGTGGTCGGCATCTCGGTCGGGGCGATCGGCACCGCCACCGCGCAGCAGCATCTGCGCAATGTGTTGTCGTATCTGGACATGCATGTGCTCGGCCAGCCGGAAGTCTTCCTGCAGTACAAGGACGGGCTGTTCGGGGCCGACAACCAAATTGCCAACGCCGACAGCCGCAAGTTCCTGCAGGGCTTTGTCGACGCCTTCCTGGGCCTGACCGAACAGTTCAAGCGCTGAGTTGACCACAGCGGTGGTGCGCCTGGAGGCGGCCGCCGATGGCGGCCGGTGGTGCGGCGAAAACCCAGGCACCGCAGGCGTCTCGGCGGTTGCGACAGCTGCCGCGTAGAACGGTGATGCACCGGCTGTCCACCAGTTATCCACAGAGTTGTGCATGGTCGTCGGCGTCGCCGATGACTATGCTTCCTGCCTCCGTCTCCCTCGTGTCAGGTCTGTTTGTCCATGTCTGCTCGTCCTGGTTTCCGTTCCAAGCGCAATCGCGCTCGCGACGACGATTACGATCGTCCCGAGCCGCGGCTTGACCAGTTGCGGGTGCCGCCGCATTCGGTCGAGGCCGAGCAGGCCGTGCTCGGCGGGCTGATGCTGGCGCCGGAGGCGTTCGACCGGGTCAACGACCAGCTGACCGACAACGATTTCTACCGCCGCGATCATCGCCTGATCTACCGCGCGATTCGCGAACTGAACGAAAAGGACCGCCCCTTCGATGCGGTGACCCTGGGCGAGTGGTTCGAATCGCAAGGCAAGCTGGAACAGGTGGGCGATGGCGCCTACCTGATCGAGCTGGCCAGCACCACGCCCTCGGCAGCCAATATCGCCGCCTACGCGGAGATCGTGCGCGACAAGGCGGTGCTGCGGCAACTGATCGAAGTGGGTACCACCATCGTCAACGACGGCTTCCAGCCCGAGGGTCGCGAAAGCGTGGAGTTGCTGTCGTCGGCGGAAAAGGCGGTGTTCAAGATCGCCGAGGCCGGCGCGCGAGGGCGCACCGACTTCGTGGCGATGCCGGGCGCATTGAAGGACGCCTTCGAAGAATTGCGCAGCCGTTTCGAAAACGGCGGCAACATCACCGGCCTGCCGACCGGCTACAACGATTTCGACGCGATGACCTCCGGCCTGCAGCCGACCGACCTGATCATCCTGGCCGCGCGTCCGGCGATGGGCAAGACCACCTTTGCGCTGAATATCGCCGAATACGCCGCGATCAAATCCAAGAAGGGCGTGGCGGTGTTCTCGATGGAAATGTCGGCCTCGCAGCTGGCCATGCGCCTGATCTCGTCCAATGGCCGCATCAATGCGCAGCGGCTGCGTACCGGTGCGCTGGAAGACGAGGACTGGGCGCGGGTGACCGGCGCGATCAAGATGCTGAAGGAAACCAAGATCTTCATCGACGACACGCCGGGCGTGTCGCCGGAAGTGCTGCGTTCCAAGTGCCGCCGACTCAAGCGCGAGCACGACCTTGGGCTGATCGTCATCGACTACCTGCAGCTGATGTCGGTGCCGGGCAACAGCGAAAACCGTGCGACCGAGATCTCGGAAATCTCGCGTTCGCTCAAGGGCCTGGCCAAGGAACTCAACGTGCCGGTGATCGCGTTGTCGCAGCTCAACCGCTCGCTGGAAACACGTACCGACAAGCGCCCGGTGATGGCCGACCTGCGCGAATCCGGCGCGATCGAGCAGGACGCGGATATGATCGTGTTCATCTACCGCGACGACTATTACAACAAGGAAAATTCGCCGGACAAGGGCCTGGCCGAGATCATCATCGGCAAGCACCGCGGCGGACCGACCGGTTCGTGCAAGCTCAAGTTCTTCGGCGAATACACCCGTTTCGACAATCTGGCCCACGACTCGGTAGGCAGTTTCGAGTAAGCGTCCCGCGTGGTGCCGGGCGGCAATCCGTCGCTGCGGCATCGCGCCATCGTTGCAGCGGCTGGCTTATCCTGCGCGCCTCATCGTCGCTGCCGAGCTTGTATGTCATACGCCATCGTCTGGTTCCGTCGCGATCTGCGCCTGGAAGACAACCCGGCCTTGCAGGCTGCACTGGATGCGGGGCACCAGCCGATTCCGCTGTATATCGATGCGCCGCACGAAGAGGGCGAGTGGACGCCGGGCGCCGCCTCGCGGAGCTGGCGGCATCGCTCGCTCGCGGCGCTGGACGCGGCCCTGCGCGAACTGGGCAGCGGCCTGGTCATTCGCGCCGGTGACAGCGCGCAGGTGCTGGATGAGCTGATCGCGCAGACCAAGGCGGTGGCGGTGTATTGGAACCGCAAGTACGAGCCGGCCACACAGCCGCGCGATGCGCAGATCAAGCGCAGCCTGCGCGAGCGCGGGATCGAAGTGCAGAGCTGCAACTCCGCACTGATGTTCGAACCGTGGCAGTTGACGACGCAGCAGGGCGGCCCCTACAAGGTGTTCACCCCGTTCTGGCGCAATGCGCTCACCCAACTGCAATTGCCGGCTGCGGTGCCGGCACCGCGCAGCCTGCCACCGCTGCCTGCGCAATTGAAGAGCGCTGCGCTGGACACGCTGGGGCTGCTGCCGGCGCTGGACTGGGACGGAGGCTTCTGGGAGCACTGGCAGCCCAGCGAGGCCGGCGCGCACGAGATGCTGGAGATCTTCATCGACGGTGCGCTGTCCGGCTACCGCGAAAACCGCGACCGGCCCGATCGGGTTGGCACCTCGCAGCTGTCGCCGCATCTGCACTTCGGCGAGATCGCGCCGTGGCGGATCGCCAGCACGCTGGAAGCCAATCGCAACGCACGCAACGCGGCGGAGATCGACGGCTATATCCGCCAATTGGGCTGGCGCGATTTTGCGTATCACCTGCTGCACCATTTTCCCGATACCACCAATCAGAATCTCAACCCGCGCTTCGAAGGCTTCGACTGGGCACAGGTGGACCCGGTCGCGTTGCAGGCCTGGCAGCGCGGCCGCACCGGGATTCCGATCGTCGATGCCGGCATGCGCCAGCTCTGGCACACCGGCTGGATGCACAACCGCGTGCGCATGATCGTGGCGAGCCTGTTGTGCAAGCATCTGCGCGTGCACTGGATCGAGGGCGCACGCTGGTTCTGGGACACCTTGGTGGATGCGGACCTGGCCAACAACACGATGGGTTGGCAATGGGTCGCCGGTACCGGCGCCGATGCAGCGCCGTATTTCCGCGTGTTCAACCCGGTCACGCAGGCGGAGAAGTTCGATCCGCAGGCGGCCTACATCACGCGCTGGATACCGGAACTCGGCAAGCTTGCGGTGAAGGAACGCTTCGCGCCGTGGCTGCATCCGTTGTCGTTGGCGCGTCTGGCACCGGAGTATCCGCGTACGCCGGTCATCGGCCTGGCCGAGGGCCGCGACGCGGCGTTGGCGGCCTATGCGAAAACGCGCGGATAAGCACGCGCGCCAGCGCGAAGGCCAACGGTGCTGCGTACTCACCTGAGACTCAAGTTCCGCGCGTTTCTTTTGCCGGGCTGAGCCGTCGCATGCTTGCGCTGCGTCGCTTGCGTGGCACGCGCACGAAGACGATGCAGAGATGTAAGGCGCAGTTCGAACAGAAAACGTTTTCCTGAATGCAGCACTAGCCAGATGCAGCCGGCGGTCGGTTTCATCATGCGCCAGTCGCGTTGGCCTGTTTATCCTCGCCGACACGATTGAGTGCCGGATGGTCCGGCCACAGGAGAACACCATGTCCCCAGCAGCCACCAAGAGCCTTGCCGTTGCCCTGGCCAGCGCCATCGCGTTGTCCGCCTGCGCCACCGGCGGCTCGTATGTGCAGCGCGACCAATATGGCGAGCAGACGCAACAGCAGAATCGCACCGGCCGCAACGCGCTGATCGGTACTGCGATCGGTGTGGCCGCTGGTCTGCTGACCGGCGACAGCGCCACCGAGCGTCGTCAGCATGCGATGGTGGGTGCCGGCATCGGCGCGCTCAGCGGCGCGGCGGTTGGCCAGTACCAGGATCGCCAGGAGCGCGCGCTGCGTGAGCGCACCGCCAACACCGGTATCGAAGTGCAGCGCCAGGGCGACAACATCACCCTGAACCTGCCCGACGGCATCACCTTCGACTTCGGCAAGTCTGCGTTGAAGCCGCAGTTCTACAGCGCGCTCAATGGTGTCGCCTCCACACTGCGCGAGTACAACCAGACCATGGTGGAAGTGGTCGGTCATACCGACAGCGTGGGCAGCGACGCGGTCAATCAGCGTCTGTCCGAAGAACGCGCCGGCGCGGTCGCGCAGTACCTGACCGCACAAGGCGTGCAGCGCGAGCGGATGGAAACCATGGGTGCCGGCAAGCGCTACCCGATTGCCGACAACAGCACCGATGCCGGCCGCGCGCAGAACCGCCGCGTGGAAATTCGTCTGATTCCGCTGCGCTCGGAGGGTGCGGGGAACAACACCGGCATGCGTTGAGTGTGCCGCACTGAATCGTGACGAGTCGATTGACGAGCCGCGATGAGTAAACAAGACGGGCCGCGAAAGCGGCCTGTTTTTTTGCGCTGCGAATCTTGTCGATCAACAGCAGCGCGCAATCTCTTGACGGCCGCTCGGCAAGGGCACCGCGCACTCGACGCTGCGAGTTTTCTGCAGGGCCCTTGCCCGCCCACCATCGCGGGACACGCCGCAAGTACGTCCGTGTAGGCTCTGGCGCGGCATCCATGCCGCTCAAGGTCCCGCGACGGTGGGCGGGCAAGGGCCAGTCGGGATGGTCGGTGTGCGTGGTTGCAAGCAGAGTATGAGGTGCGCTGGGCGGATCGCTGTGGGTTCGACCAGCGTCTCACTATTTTCCCATCGCCAGCAGAGCAGTAGACAGGCTTTCAATACATAACCTACAAACTTCTCATCCGCCTAACGCAAGCCGAGCGACATGCCTTCAAAAAAGCAGCCGACCAACTCTCTGGTGCGGTGTCCTTGCCGGTTGCGGGACCCTCGGCGGCATGGATGCCGCCGAGGAGCCTCCATGGACGGATTCACGGCGTGTCCCGCAAGCGGTGAGGGCACCGCGCACTCGACCAACTGGTCTTTTGACTTGCAGTTAGACGCTACCGCTAGGCGTTGACCAACGCAGCTTCGGATCTCCAGACCACGCTAAAGCTCGCGCGTTCGGTCGCTTCAAGATTGCATCCGCCGACAGCGGTGATTCGCCACGACAAAAAGTACCGGCGCCGGATGGCACAGACACTCCTGCAGCGATTCGGGATTCGAGATTTGTAGCAGCCAGGACGTTTTCGCTTGTACGGGTAACGTCTCCCCATCGCCCTTCGGGCACCTTGTCCGAGGGGGCGATGGTGCTCCGTTAGGCGACTATTCGAGTTCTGACTACGCCGTGACGTTTTCCAGGATGCGCTTGCCTTCTGCACGCAATTGCGCGTCTGCGCCGATTTCGATCTTTGCATCGTTGTCGGCCTTCTGTGCCGCCAGACGTGCAGGGCACTGCGCCATCATGTAATCCGCATCGAAGTTCATCCGCGTCACCAGGAAGTCCACGAAGGCGCGCACTTTCGGCGAGACCAGACGGCCGCCGGCGAACACCGCGTTGAAGTCCACCTCCGGCCCGGTCCAACCCGCAAGCACCCGGCGGACCAGACCCGATTGCACGAATGGCTTGGCCATCACGTCGCCGGTCAGCAGCAAGCCTTCGCCGCATAACACCGCGCCATTGAGCGCAGCCGGATCGTTGGCCACCATCAACGGATTGACCGGGAAATCGCGCACATCGCTGCCGTCGCTGAGCGACCAGAAAAAGCGGTTGTTGTGCACGTTGCGGTTCTTGCGCAGCGCCAGCGTGCGATGGAACTGCAGCTCGTCCGGATGCAACGGCTCGCCATAGCGCTCGATGTAGGACGGGCTGGCGAACACCTGCGTGCGCAGGCTGCCGAGCTTGCGCGCGACCAGATTGGAATCGGGCAGGGCGCCGACGCGCAATGCCAGATCGGCTTCGCCGCCGATCAGGTCCAGCTTCTCGTTGCCCAGATGCATGTCCAGCTGGATTTCCGGGTACTGCGCATGGAACTCGCCCAGCAATGGTGCGATCCAGGTGATGCCCAGCGAGTAGGGCACGGTGAAACGCAGCCAGCCGCGCGGGCCGGACTGCAATTGCCCGACGGCGCTCTCGGCCTCTTCCAGTTCGCGCGCGATGCGCTGGCAGTGTTCGTGGTACACCGAGCCGGCTTCGGTCAGGCCGATGCGGCGGGTGGTCCGGTGCAGCAGGCGGGCACCCAGGCGGGTTTCCAGCTCCTGCACCTTGCGGCTGACGGTGGTCTTGGGCAGGCCAAGCGCGTTGGCTGCCGCGATGAAGCTGCCTTGTTCGACCACCTTGACGAAGATCAGGGTGTCGTTGAGATCGTGAGTCATGGGACTGCCTTCCGGGGGTCAGGAGGGATTAGACCGCTTACGGGACGATTATTCCCCTAAATCCGGACTAATCAAGTGCTGGTTTGAGGCCTAACTTATGCGCCATCCCCTCCATCCAGGAGCACGGCCATGTGGTTGTGCAATGTGTTCGGCATGTCGTCCGCCTCCCGTAGCGCCATCGAAGGCGCCTTCGATCCCGTGATTCCGGCGGCGAGAAGCCCGCGTGCCAGTGTTTCACGTGCATTTTCGACGCCGCCCAGGCGTCAGGCCGGCGGGGCGCCTGCGCAGCGGACCGGACTGTCGGCGCGTCTGGCGCAGCGTGGCATTGTCCCGATGTCGGGAGTGAAAGTCCCATGACCGGGATGGTCCAATCCGAGACGGCCGTCATCGGCGGTACGGGCGATGTCGGCGCCGGGATCGTCGCCGCCTTGCTCGATGCCGGGATGCCGGTGCTGGTGATTGGACGCGACACCGCCAAGCTCGACGCGCTGCGCGCGCAGCATGGCAACACACCGCTGCTGGAGACCCTGCGGGGTTCGGTGGCCGACGACGCCTCGGCGCAGGCGCTGGCCGGCGAACTGGCGCAGCGCCCGCGTCCGCTGGCGGCGGTGATCGCCAGCCTGGGCAGCCCGTTGAAGGCCGGCCGCCTGCTGGACCGCCCGGTCGCTGCGCTGCGTCGCCGCCTGGAGCGCGACGTGCTGCCGCATCTGGCGGCCGCGCGGCATCTGCTGCCGCTGCTGGCCGAGGCCGAGGGCGGCGGTCGCTACCTGCTGCTGGGCAGCCCCTGCGCACTGCGCGCCTGGGCTGCACACGGCGATACCTCCGTTGCCGCCGCGGCCACGCGCATGCTCGCCCAGGTCCTGCACGAGGAAGCCAAGCCGTTCGGCGTCCGCGTGCATCTGCTGTCGGTCGAGCAGCCGGTGTGCACGCCGGGCCGTGCCAAGGATGCGTGTCCGGAATGGATCCGCGCCGTGGATGTCGGCCGCGCCGCAGTCTCGCTGATCGCCGGGCCTGGCCAGCCCGGGCAAGCCATCGTGACCGTCAGCCGTCGCCCGCACGCCGCTCCATCGGCCGACCGGCTTGCCGGTCTGCATTTTCCCATCCCCACCCGAGAGATCTCCCCATGACCCCGAACGCCACCCCGTTCCGTTTTCCCTTGCGTACTGTATTGACGGGCGCCGTACTCGCGGTTGTGCTGGCCGGTTGCGGTAGCAAGGCTGCCGAGACCGGTGCGCCGCCGCCGCCCAGCGTCAGCGTCGCCCCGGTGTTGATGAAGGAAATCAGCCAGTGGGACGAATTCAGCGGCCGCATCGAGCCGGTGGAAAGCGTCGAGCTGCGCCCGCGCGTGTCCGGCTATATCGACAAGGTCAATTACGTCGAAGGCGCCGAGGTGAAGAAGGGCGATGTGCTCTTCAGCATCGACGACCGCAGCTACCGCGCCGAATTCGCGCGCGCCAATGCCGCACTGGTGCGTGCACGCACGCAGTCCACGCTGGCCCGCAGCGAGGCGGCACGCGCGCGCAAATTGTCCGACCAGCAGGCCATTTCCACCGAGACCTGGGAGCAGCGTCGCGCTGCCGCCGATCAGGCCGACGCCGATCTGCTGGCCGCGCAGGCCGCGCTGGATACCGCCAAGCTCAACCTGGACTGGACCCGCGTGCGTGCGCCGATCGATGGCCGCGCCGGACGTGCGATGGTCACCGCCGGCAACCTGGTCACCGCCAGCGACAGCGCCAGCGTGCTGACCACGCTGGTGTCGCTGGACAAGGTGTTCGTGTACTTCGATGCCGACGAAGGCACCTTCCTGCGTTATTCGCAGATGGCGCGCAACGGCGAGCGCCCGGATGCGCGCGGTGGCGAGTTGCCGGTGCGCATCGGCCTGGTCGGCGAGCAGGGCTTCCCGCACACCGGGCGCGTGGATTTCCTGGATAACCAGGTCACCCGCAGCACCGGCACCATCCGCGTGCGCGCAGTGCTGGACAACGCCCAGCGCCAGTTCACGCCAGGCCTGTATGCGCACGTGCAGTTGCTGGGCAGCGGCCAGTTCAAGGCCATGCTGGTCGACGAAAAGGCCGTGCTGACCGACCAGGACCGCAAGTACGTGTACGTGGTCGACAAGGACGGCAAGGCGCAACGGCGCGATATCGAGCTTGGCCGCAATGCCGACGGCCTGCGCATCGTGCGCAAGGGACTGGCTGCCGGCGACCGCGTGGTGGTCGATGGCGTGCAGAAGATCTTCATGCCCGGCATGCCGGTCGATGCCAAGCCCGTCGCCATGGCCACGGCACCGGACAAGCGCACCGCCTCGAACTGATTCATCGCTGCATCGCACCCGTGACCACCGGCCTCGCAACGAGGCCGGCTCGGGCCCGCTGTGCCGCGCCGCCACCCGGCGGCAACCTCTTTCAGGACCACCCCCATGGACTTTTCCCGTTTTTTCATCGACCGACCGATCTTTGCCGCGGTGCTGTCGATCATCATCTTCGCTGCCGGCCTGATCGCCATGCCGCTGCTGCCCATCAGCGAGTACCCGGAAGTGGTGCCGCCGAGCGTGCAGGTGCGTGCGGTGTATCCGGGCGCCAACCCCAAGGTCATCGCCGAGACCGTCGCCACGCCGCTTGAGGAAGCCATCAACGGCGTGGAAGACATGATGTACATGAAGTCGGTCGCCGGCTCCGATGGCGTGCTGGTGGTCACCGTGACCTTCAAGCCGGGCACCGATCCGGACCAGGCGCAGGTGCAGGTGCAGAACCGCGTCAGCCAGGCGCAGGCGCGTCTGCCCGAGGACGTGCGGCGCCAGGGCGTGACCACGCAGAAGCAGTCGCCGACGCTGACCATGGTCGTGCATCTGACCTCGCCCAAGGGCAAGTACGACTCGCTGTACCTGAGCAACTACGCCACCTTGAAGGTCAAGGACGAGCTGTCGCGCCTGCCGGGCGTGGGCCAGATCCAGATCTTCGGTGCCGGCGACTACGCCATGCGCATCTGGCTGGATCCGGACAAGGTCGCCGCGCGCGGGCTCACCGCCAGCGATGTGGTCGCGGCCATCCGCGAGCAGAACGTGCAGGTCTCCGCCGGCCAGCTCGGTGCCGAGCCAATGCCCAACAAGAGCGATTTCCTGCTCTCGATCAATGCCCAGGGCCGCCTGACCACCGAAGAAGAATTCGGCAACATCGTGATCCGCAGTGGCAACAGCGGCGAGATCGTGCGCCTGTCGGATGTGGCGCGCCTGGAACTGGGCGCCGGCAACTACACCTTGCGCTCGCAGCTGGACAACAAGAACGCGGTCGGCATGGGCGTGTTCCAGTCGCCGGGTGCCAACGCGATCGAATTGTCCGATGCGGTGCGCGCCAAGATGGCCGAGCTGGAAAAGCAGTTCCCGCAGGACATGGCGTGGTCGGCTGCGTACGACCCGACCGTGTTCGTGCGCGACTCGATCAGCGCGGTGGTGCACACGCTGCTGGAAGCGGTGCTGCTGGTGGTGCTGGTGGTGATCCTGTTCCTGCAGACCTGGCGCGCCTCGATCATTCCGTTGCTGGCGGTGCCGGTGTCGGTGGTCGGTACGTTTGCCGCGCTGTACCTGCTGGGTTTTTCGATCAACACGCTGAGCCTGTTCGGCCTGGTGCTGGCCATCGGCATCGTGGTCGACGATGCGATCGTGGTGGTGGAAAACGTCGAACGCAACATCGAAGAAGGCCTGGCCCCGCTGGCCGCGGCGCATCAGGCGATGCGCGAAGTGTCCGGGCCGATCATCGCCATCGCGCTGGTGCTGTGCGCGGTGTTCGTGCCGATGGCGTTCCTGTCGGGCGTGACCGGCCAGTTCTACAAGCAGTTCGCGGTGACCATCGCCATTTCCACGGTGATTTCGGCGATCAACTCGCTGACCCTGTCGCCGGCACTGGCCGCCATGCTGCTCAAGCCGCATGACGCACCGAAGGATGGCCCGTCGCGGTTGATCGACCGCTTGTTCGGCTGGTTGTTCCGTCCGTTCAACCGCTTCTTCAACAGCAGTTCGCACAAGTACCAGGGCGCGGTCTCGCGGACCCTGGGCAAACGTGGCGCGGTGTTCGCGGTGTATGTGCTGCTGCTGGTGGTCACCGGTTTCATGTTCAAGGTGGTGCCGGGCGGCTTCATCCCGACCCAGGACAAGCTGTACCTGATTGCCGGCACCAAGTTGCCGGAAGGCGCCTCGCTGGAACGCACCAACGAGGTGATCCGTCAGATCACCCAGATCGCCTTGCAGACCGAAGGCGTGGACCACGCGATCGCGTTTCCGGGCCTGAATCCACTGCAGTTCACCAATACGCCCAATACCGGCACGGTGTTCCTGACGCTCAAGCCGTTCAGTCAGCGCAGCCGCACGGCGGCGCAGATCAACGCGGAGATCAATGCGCGCATCAGCCAGATCCAGCAGGGTTTTGCGTTTGCGTTCATGCCGCCGCCGATCCTGGGCCTGGGGCAGGGCTCGGGCTACTCGCTGTACATCCAGGACCGCGCCGGCCTGGGCTATGGCCAGTTGCAGAGTGCGGTCAATGCGATGTCCGGTGCGATCTCGCAAACACCGGGCATGCAGTTCCCGATCGGCACGTATCAGGCCAATGTGCCGCAGCTCGACGCCAAGGTCGATCGCGACAAGGCCAAGGCACAGGGCGTGCCGCTGACCAATCTGTTCGACACGCTGCAGACCTATCTGGGCTCGTCCTACATCAACGACTTCAACCGCTTCGGTCGCACCTATCAGGTGATCGCCCAGGCCGATGGACAGTTCCGCGACAGCGTCGAGGACATCGCCAACCTGCGCACCCGCAACGATCGCGGGCAGATGGTGCCGATCGGCAGCATGGTCACGCTGGGGCAGACCTACGGCCCGGATCCGGTGATCCGCTACAACGGCTATCCGGCCGCCGACCTGATCGGTGAAGCGGACCCGCGCGTGCTCTCCTCCACCCAGGCGATGCAGACGCTGGCCGGCATGGCGCCGAAGGTGTTGCCCAACGGCATGAACATCGAGTGGACCGACCTGAGCTATCAGCAATCCACCCAGGGCAACTCGGCGTTGATCGTGTTCCCGATGGCGGTGTTGCTGGCGTTCCTGGTGCTGGCCGCGTTGTACGAGAGCTGGACGCTGCCGCTGGCGGTGATCCTGATCGTGCCGATGACCCTGCTGTCTGCCTTGTTCGGCGTGTGGCTCACCGGTGGCGACAACAACGTGTTCGTGCAGGTAGGCCTTGTGGTGCTGATGGGCCTGGCGTGCAAGAACGCGATCCTGATCGTGGAGTTCGCCCGCGAACTCGAAATGCATGGCAAGGGCATCGTCGAGGCCGCGCTGGAAGCCTGCCGCCTGCGTCTGCGTCCGATCGTGATGACCTCCATCGCCTTCATCGCCGGCACCGTGCCGCTGGTGTTCGGGCATGGCGCCGGCGCCGAAGTGCGCTCGGTCACCGGCATCACCGTGTTCGCCGGCATGCTTGGCGTGACCCTGTTCGGGCTGTTCCTGACCCCGGTGTTCTACGTGGCCCTGCGCAAGTGGGTGACGCGTCGCGAACCCGCCGCACCGGCCGCTGTTGCGCACGATCACGTCAAGGCGTGAGTGCGTCATTCCCAACCCCCATTCGCAGTAGAAGGACATTGAAATGAGCAACCACAAGATCGCATTGGTCACCGGCGCCACCCGCGGCATCGGCCTGGAAACCGTCCGGCAGTTGGCCCAGGCCGGCGTGCACACGCTGCTGGCAGGCCGCAAGCGCGACGATGCCGTCGCCGCCGCACTCAAGCTGCAGGCCGAAGGCCTGCCGGTGGAAGCCATCCAGCTCGACGTCAACGACGACATCAGCATCGCCGCGGCGGTCGGCACGGTGGAACAGCGTCACGGCCACCTGGACATCCTGATCAACAACGCCGGCATCATGATCGAGGACATGCAGCGCACCCCGTCGCAGCAGAGCCTGGAGGTGTGGAAGCGGACCTTCGACACCAACCTGTTCGCGGTCGTCAGCGTCACCAAGGCGTTCCTGCCGCTGCTGCGTCGTTCGCTGGCCGGACGCATCGTCAATGTGTCCAGCATGCTTGGCTCGCTGACCCTGCATACCCAGCCCGGCTCGCCGATCTACGACTTCAAGATTCCCGCCTACGACGCCTCCAAGAGCGCGGTCAACAGCTGGACGGTGCATCTGGCACATGAGCTGCGCGACACCGCCATCAAGGTCAACACCGTGCATCCGGGCTACGTCAAAACCGACATGAACGGCGGTGGTGGCGAGATCGAGGTAGAGCAGGGCGCGCACAGCAGCGTGCAGATGGCGCTGCTCGACGCGCACGGCGCCACCGGCAGCTTTACGCATCTGGGAGAAGTGTTGCCATGGTAAGAAACCTTCTGAGCGTGGCACTGGCCGCGCTGGTGCTCAGCGGTTGCGCGGTCGGGCCGGATTACCGGCCCGACCCGCCGGCCGCGGTGACCTTGCAGGGCGCGCAGGACGCGGCCTTCAGTGCCGAATCGCCGGTCGGCAACTGGTGGTCGCAGTTCGACGACCCGGTGCTGGAACAGTTGGTGCGCGATGCCTTGTTCGCCAATCACGATCTGCGCATCGCCGTGTCGCGCGTCAAGCAGGCGCGTGCGGTGTTCGTCGAGCGTCGCCTCGACCAGGCTCCGCACATCACCGCGCAGGGCAGTTTCGATCGCCGCGAGCAACAGCAGGTGGTCGCCGGCAACCAGCGCTTCCTCACCGAGCAGACCACCCTGGGGCTGGATGCGGCCTGGGAGCTGGATCTGTTCGGCCGTCAGCGGCGCGCCTCCGAAGCGGCGCGCGCGGATCTGGAAGCCGAGCAGGCCGGCCTGCTCGACGTGCAGGTCACCGTCGCCGCCGAAGTGGCGCGCAACTACTTCGAGTTGCGCGGCACGCAGAAGCAGCTGGAGGTTTCCAAGCGCACGCTGACCAACCTGCACGACACCCAGCGGCTGACGCAGACGCGTTGGGACCTGGGCGCGGGCAGCGAGCTGGATGTGCAGAGCAGCCTGGCGCGCTTGAAGGCGATCGAGGCGGACATTCCGCTGCTGGAAACCGCCGAAGCGCAGTACCGCCATCGCCTGGCGGTGCTGCTCGGCCAGCCGCCCAATGCCCTGGATGCCACCCTGGTGGCGCGCACCACGCCGGCGTTCGCACGTGCGTTACCGCTGGGCGATACCGCCGGATTGCTGCGTCAGCGCCCGGACGTGCGCAGCGCCGAACGTCGGCTGGCGGCGGCCACGGCGCAGGTCGGCGTGGCCACGGCCGACCTGTTTCCGCGCATCAGCGTCAGCGGCTTTGTCGGCTTCCTGTCCGGCGACGCGGCCAGGCTGACCGAGGGCAGCGGCAAGGCCTGGTCGATCACCCCGTCGATCAGCTGGGCGGCATTCGACTTCGGCACCGTACGGGCACGCCTGCGTGCCAGCAAGGCGCAGGCCGACGGCGCGTTGGCGCAATACCAGCAGACGGTGTTGCTGGCGCTGGAAGACACCGAGAACGCCTTGATCGGCTACGGCCGCCAGCAGGCGCGCCTGGCGATCGTGGTGGAGCAGGCCAATGCGGCGCGGCGTGCCGAACAACTGGCGCAGATCCGCTACCGCGAGGGCTCGGAAGACTTCCTGACCCTGCTGGACGCACAACGCACCCAGTTGGCCGCCGACGATGCATTGGCGCAGGCCGAAGCAGCGGTCAATGTCGGTGTGGTCGGTGTGTACAAGGCCTTGGGCGGCTGGAAGCAGGACCAGGCGCCTGCAGCACCGGTGGCAGTGCTCGATCGCTAGGCAGGCATGCGGGGCGGCGGTCAGGTCGCCCCGCAGTCTCACTCGGAGACGTAACCGTCTGGCGCGGCTGACTCCCTGATGGACCGCCGGCGGGCGAGTGCGGCCAGGGCTCGCCATCGGCAAGTACCACCGGTATCCGCCGGTTGCCGGGTTACCTGACGGCTATTCGCCAGCCGTGCGAGCCGCTGTCAGCTGCGCCGGCCTGCGACAAGCGGCGCCGACGCGTTGTCGGCTGTTGGCCAACGCGGTGCCGGGATCTCAGCGCCGAACCGGTGTGCCCGCTGCCCGGGCGTTGAGACGACGGCCTGCGCTCAGTCGGCCACCCGCACGCTGTCGCGGCCACCGTTCTTGGCCAGATACAGCGCGGCATCGGCCCGCGAAAACCAGTCCTGCCAATGCGTCTCGCCATCGTGGCGCGCCGCGCCCAGCGACACCGTGATACGGCCACCCGGGCCGCGCAGACCGTTGCGGATCACCTTGCGCAGGCGTTCGGTGGCCGCTTCCAGTTCCTGCAAGGAACCGGCACGCAACAGCACCACGAATTCTTCGCCGCCGAAGCGGAACACCTGATGCGGCTCGCGCACTTCGAAACGCAGGATGGTGGCCAGATCCGACAGCGCGGCATCGCCTGCGGCATGCCCGTACAGATCGTTGACCTCCTTGAAATGGTCCAGATCCAGGATGATCAGGCTGTTGAGGCGTTCATGCGGCTGGCGCCGATCGATCTGGTGGGTGAGCGCACGCTCGAGCATGCGTCGGTTGGGCAGGCCGGTCAGCGCATCCAGCGAGGCCAGTTCTTCCAGATGCACGCGGTCGTCCTGCATGCGCAACGAAAACGCATAGCCCACCGCCAGCGTCACCACCGTCACCACGACCGTCGACACGCCCTGGCCGGGGCTGACGATCAGGCCGGGCAACAGCAAGAGTGCCGCCAGCAGCGGCAGGCTCAGCAGCACCGCGCGTTGCGGGCCGCACAGGAAGTAGTTGGTGGCCAGCACCGGAAACAGCCAGGGCAGGGCACCATCGCCGCCGGTCCAGCAGGCCACGAGACAGCCACCGACGTTGATGGAGGCCAGCCACACGCCACCAGCGCCAGTGCGTTCGGCATCGCGCATCCTCCAGCCCCGCCATATCGCAAACATGCCGAGCGAGGCGGTGATGAGGCAGGCCAGCGCCTGACCGGTGATGGCCAGGTACACCGCATAAAGGCAAAGCAACAGCGCGGTGATCGGCCCCAGCGTCTTGACGATGCCGAGGCGGAAATCCCGCCGCAGGTGGAGGATCACAGGGAAGGTTCTATAGGAGTCGGCATCATTATCGGCGGAGCCTTGCGAAAGTTGAGCGTGCACGCGCCGCGGCAACGGGTAGGAAAATGAAGCGTTGCCGCGCCGGGCTTCGCACATCCTTGACGGCCGTGCCGCAACCGTAGCGTCTTTGTCGTCGGAGTCTGCCATGCCCACACGCGAAGAACTCGACACGCGCCTGGATGCGCTGCAGGACGAACTGCCGCAGCTGTCCGCCGATGAGGACGCGGATTTCGACTATCTCGATTTCCAGGCGCGTGCCCAGGCCCTGCTGAGCAGCGCCGCGTCCGAGGACGCAGCCTATGTGCGGACCCGTGTGGACGGCATGCTGGCGGGCGCCGGCCTGATTCCTACCGATGAGGATGGGCAGAGCTGCACGTGATTGCTGCTCTGCCCAACCGGCGAGCCGCCTGCATCGCAGTCGGCCGGGACGGCGCGAAGGTGGGGCTGCAGGCGCAGCCCCAATGCTGGTAACGGCGTGGCTTACCGTGTGGCCGGCGCGCCGGCACTGACCACCTGATTGCGTCCGGCCTGCTTGGCGCGGTACAGCGCCTCGTCCGCGCGCCGCAGCAGCTGCGCCATGTTGCCTGCATGCTCGGGAAAGCTGGCCGCGCCGAACGATGCACTGACCTTCGGCAACGAGACGCCATCGGCCATGACCTGCAGGGACTCGATGCCGGCGCGCAGCTTCTCGGCCATCCGGCAGGCGGTCGCCAGGTCCACTTCGGGCAGGATGATCGTCAGCTCCTCGCCGCCGTAGCGGCAGCAGATGTCTTCGCCGCGCGTCTGCGCCAGCAGGAATTCGCCGATCGCCGCCAGGACGCGATCACCGCCACTGTGGCCGTGCAGGTCGTTGAACTGCTTGAAGTGGTCCACATCCAGCATCAGCACCGACAAGGGCTGTACCCGTCGCGTGCAGCGCGCCAGTTCGTGATTGAGCGCCTCTTCGAGATACCGGCGGTTATACAGTCCGGTCAACGGATCGCGAATGGACTGCTGGCGCAGCGTTTCGCGCAGACGCAGGTTGTGCAGCGCCAGCGACAATTGTTCGGCCGCTGCCTCGGCCACGGTCAACGAGGCCAGGTCGCGCGGATCCTCGCTGCGCAGCGCCAGCATCCCCAACTGCGTGCCCTGTGCCGACAACGGGATGCAGACGGTGCTCGCGTGCGCCGGAAGATTGGCGCCGACGTGCTGGCAGAGCATGCCTTGGCTGGCGTCTTGCACCACATGCGTGCGATCGCGGCGCAAGGCCCAGCAGGTGTCCGGCGCGATGCTGGCGTTGTCGTCGTCGGCCATCGTGCCCCAGGCCACCACCTGTTCGGCACGATCGCGCGAGGCGCGCAGCAGATAGACCGCACCGGCCGCGCCCGGGACCAGCGGCGCGATCGTGCGTGCGGTGATTTCCAGTGCTTCCTCGGCATCGCGGCAGTTCTGCAGCAGCCCCGAGTAACGCGCCAGCGCCTCCAGTCCCGCCGACGTGCGTTCGAGTGTGGCGAACGATTCGATCAGGCGCTCGCTGGTCGTGCTGGCGGCGTCCTCGGCCCGCACGCGCCGTTCCAGTTCGCGTGACAGCAGCCGGTAGGCCAGCAACATCACCAGCAAGCCGCTGAAAATCCCGACCACCGTGACCCACAGCACCCACTGCGCACTGCGCGTGTTGGTGTCATTGCGCTTCACCAGTTGCTGGCGCTCCAGTTCCGTCATGATCTGCACCTGGCGGCGCAGCGAAGACGAGGTCTGGAACACGCCACGTGCGATCGAGGCGCGCGCCCCATCCAGGCCCTGCTTGCGGTAGCTGTGCAACAGGTCGTCGATCTGCGTCAGGCGAATGTCCACCAGGCGCCCAAGCTCCACGACATGGCGCCGCTGTACCGGGTTGTCCTGCACCAGGGCGTCCAGCCGCACGATGCGCTCGGGCAGTCGCCCGATCGCATCGGCGTACACGCCGAGAAACGCTTCGTTGTCGGTCAAGACATAGCCGCGCACCGACGACTCCGCCGACAGCATTCCGGCCTGGATTTCGTCGATG
This sequence comes from Xanthomonas euroxanthea, assembly GCF_903989455.1. Taxonomy (NCBI): domain Bacteria; kingdom Pseudomonadati; phylum Pseudomonadota; class Gammaproteobacteria; order Lysobacterales; family Lysobacteraceae; genus Xanthomonas; species Xanthomonas euroxanthea. Next base: position 1,763,660 of record NZ_LR861803.1, read on the forward strand.
CTGGCGATCACCTCCTGCGTGTGCGTCACCCAGCCGGCGTCGGACAGCGAACGCTGCGTGGTCAAATACCCGCCTATGCCGATCAGGACGAAGATCATCCCGCCGAGCAACAAGGCGCCGGCAGCGTGGCGTTTTGCTTTCTTGGTCAACACCGTGTTTCCCCGACACTGATTGTCTAGTAGAGACCGATGCAAGTCGCGTGCCTATGCTTCACTTCGCTTGCCAGTCAGCTGCGGGACGGGCTCAAGGTCGCTCCGGCGGCGGCACGGCGATATGCTTTACGCTCGTCATCGAGCCGGGCAACAGATTGGTCATTTTTCTAGGTAGCTATCAATTGACCTGCCGCGCTGCCCGGGGCGATGGCCCGAGCCCCGGCTGGGTTGCCGACTGGCAGATCGCCCAGATCGGTGCCGGAAGCGCCGGCGACCGGGCAGGCAGCGCACTTTCTGCCACGTTTCCCGACCACCGCAGCGCCATGGCGGCCGCTCGCGTCGCCGGCATGGTGACGCTGGAGGCCATGCACGCCGAAGCGCAACGACAGCTCGAACCCGCCTGAGCGCAGGTGCTGGTGCGCATGGTCTCATCGGCCAAGCCAGCACCAGACAGGCTGGCATGCGGTTTGCTCCAGCCCTGGAGAACGCTGGGGAGCGTCTTGGACGGAGGCGACATGCAAGAACCCAACAAAAGCGCCCTGATCCTGTTGCAACAGGAAGCCACCGAACTGCTCGCGCTCTTCGACCAACTGCGTGGCGATGCGGCACCGGCGCACGAGCCAGTCAACGTCGTTGCGGACGGACCTGCCGGGCGCACCGAACAGACCGCCCGCGTCAGTAATTGACGCATCCTGCCGGCGTGCACCCGCGCGTGGCGCACGCGCGGCCGATGCGTGGCAAGTTCCCGGCGGGCGTGGGGGAGGAGGCCTGAAAGACCCGCGCGCTGGAGGGTAGGCGCACGTCGCAGGCATTCGACACGTGCGCCAGCACCGGCGCAATTTTCGGCCTGTCTTGTGTTCGCATCTGGCAACGGCTGGCGCGGCAGCCTGTCAGCGCCAGTTGGTGGCAGATCACGCGGTCTCCAGAGCCGGCGGTCTCGGTATCGCCCATGAAAAAGGCCGGGAGCCCTCTGCATCGAGGAGTCCCGGCCTTAGTCGGTCGTCTTAGGACCGTTGTTTGGTGGAGGTGGGCGGAGCCTGAAGACGCCCCTACGCAAGCCATTGACCCTAAAGCATTTCGGGCCTTGCAGTTGAGCCTGCTTTGATACCTCAAATGATACCTAAAGTCAGGGCTGAATGAGTAGGGGGCGCTGCTGATCAGGTGCAGCGAGCGGTCGGCTGCACCGCTTGATCGCTAGCCCATTCTGAGATGCCCACACAGCAGTCCAGCTTGCTTCTGCGTCTTGGCTTGCCGCACTCCAAGACCGACGCCTCAGGGCCTGGCGATAGGCCAAGTCCACGACTACTGACAGCGGCTCTCGCAAAGCGAAGCCGCAACCTTGACCACCAGTTGCCTCCGGCGATAGTGCTGCCCCCGCACTCGGTTTGAGAGGTTGATCGGTCCGCGCTGTCGTCGTTTTCGGAGCCCAACAGGAGTTCCAAGGGAGGCAAGGTAGTGCGCAACCGGTTCGTTGTTGATGCGTATCCCTCAGTATTTGTCGCGTTCGTTGCCCTCCGGTCGATGGTCCTTTCGGCAGCGGGTTCCCGCTGACCTTCAACCGCTGCTCGGCTTGCAGGCGATCAAGCGCACCTTGCACACGACCGTTTTGGAAGAGGCGCAACTGCGCGCGGCCACCTTGGCATCGCACTACGAGCGGCTGTTCGCTCGATTGCGGGACGACGTGTTGGATCATCGCAGTCAGGCAGACGCCTCCGCCTTGGTGGCATCCGCCTCTGCAGCACCCCCCTTCCGCAACCTGACCTTGCATCGAACCAGGACGCCAGACGGGACCGTGCATGAGCGCTGGCAAATCGACAGCACCAAAGGCGTGAGGCTGTTTCGAGAACTCCACGAAGGCCTCGGCTCGGAAGGCGAACGACCAGTCGCGCTGCCGGCGTCGCCACTGGCCATCGCAGCGTATGCCACCAAGCTCGGCTCGACCCTTGAGCCAATGACGCTTGGGAAGGCACAACATGCGTGGTTGGCGACCTTGAAGGGACGCACCTTGCCCAAGACCTATGTCATCAAGAAGTCGGCCATACAAGCATTGGTGGACTACCTGGGTGAGAAGACGAAGATCCATACGATCACGCGGTCAGACCTAGCTCGCTGGTATCAGCAGATGCGGAAGGAGGGTGCGTCCACACCAACGCTGACGAACAAGCAGAGCTACATGGGCGGGAAGGGAGGATTTTTCGATTGGGCCACGGTTTCGGGTCACTACCCACAAGGCGATAACCCGGCCAAGGGTCATGTGAGCTATTCGGCAAGGGAACGGCGGGCTCGACGGAAGCTTGGGTTTAAGGCTTTTGATCGTGAGCAAATCCAGGCAATCTTCTCGCCGGTCAACTTCCCCAGGCTTTCTCCAAATGCCCGCTGGGCGGCGCTCATTGGCCTTTACACGGGAGCCAGAGCCTCTGAGGTCGGGCAGTTGTTGGTGGCGGATGTGTTCAACGAGGAGAACATCCCTTGCATCCGGATTTCAGATGAGGGAGAGCACCAGAAGGTCAAAACCGAGGTAAGCCTGCGCACGGTGCCCATCCATCCCGAGCTGCTGGCGCTAGGGTTTTGGGACTGGTTTGAGAGCCGAAAGGCTGCTGGTCACAAGCGCTTGTTCCCGCACGCCAAAGCAGATGCCATGAACGGGCAGGGAAACTGGATCACGAAGGCGTTTAGCCGTTACCTGGGTGAGATCGGCAAGGATTGGCCTAAGGCCAAGCGCGGTTTCCACTCCTTGCGAAAGACCTTCATCCAAGAGTTGCAAGGACTGGGTGTGTCGTCGGAGCTGCGCGCGCAGATCGTGGGGCATGAACTCGATGATAAGCATCATTCAACCTATAGTAGGGTCTTCACAACGCGAGAGAAGTTGGTCGGATTGAGTCAACACTGTCCTGGACTGGAAAAATTTAATTTCCGTCTTCAATTGTAGGGTGCTGCTTGACAAGAATTTCTCCTAGCTTATTTTTAGTAAAAGGGGGGTGTATGCACGTCAATCATCAGCGACTAAATGAGTTGTCAGAGCAGGCTTGGACTATTTCCTACCTAAGAGCACTATCAGAAGTGCGTCCTGAGGAGGCCGAAAAAATGGCACAAGAAGCAGTCACTCGACTGAGAAATAAAGTCTTATATGGAGATATTAATCAAGAAGAGCGCTATGCAGAGTTATGCGCTCGCATGGCTGCTGCAGATCGATGCAACAGAGCTTCGATAGAGTTAAGCTAGTTTGGAGTAAAACCCTTACGAACATGCTTATGATTTAGCTCATTTTTTTTGGATTCAGCAGTTTCAAGTAATGTTAGATCCAATTGAGACTGCTCCATACTTGCTTTGCCTTCTATTGAGTTAGACCATTCAGGATCAGGATCTTTGGGCTCGAAAATCGAACGTAGGTCGTTGGTGGAAGTAATGTGGGCAAAGAATTTTCCGTTGCTATCCATTATAACTACATTTATTGTCTCTTGTTGCTTTTCGTCCCCGCAGAGATAGCCGATATATTCACTGAACTCTTTGAGAGGAAGTCCGAGCTCACTCCACGTGTGCGGCGTCTCAAAGCGACTGATAAGTTTTGTTTTCTGGTCTCCAACTTCGTCCAGTTTAGACTCAGTATCGTATAAATATCTGATTGAGTCTGGCGGGTCTGTCGTTACTGACGGAAATGAATGGCCGAGGCCATAGGCCCGCTTAAAATCTGATCGAATAAGCTTCCAACAGTTAGAGTTGAATCGATGCATTACACCTAGAAAATAAGGGGTTAAATAAAGTGCCCCAGGAACCGGGCGCCCCGTTTCAAAGTTTTTAGGGCGGCGCTTGAAGTCTGGAGCCCAAAACGCAAAGTGATGGCACTGTAGCGACTGATGAAATCGCAGGGCATCATCAACTGACATCTGCTCTTGATTACGGACTACGAAAGATGTCCCGAGCGTCTCCAGTCGCGAGAGGGCGTGCTTTACTTGGGGGCGATTCCATTCATCATTGATATTCGAACGCTTCGCTTTTACTTCAAAGATGAAAAGCCGATCATTGATGTCAGTTAAGTTATCTCCGACTTTTTTTTCAGCGTTTCCGGACAATCCGACGGCTGGCTTGGGTTCGGCGCCAACCAACTTGGCACGACGCCATTGCCAGTCGCGTAGTGCCAACACAACAGACATCTCTGAGAGATCGGCCATATGACTATTCCTTTCGTTATTGGCGCGTGGTAGCGTTTTGATGAGACCGATTGGTGTTTGGTGAATTTTGAGGTGAGAATAAAACACTTAGGCAATTCGTTTGTGCGACTCGGTTGCCGAAGGCGATTGGTCTACGCTAGTTGCCTCTATCATTAAAAATAAAACCAATATGTTTCGGGGATATGATGTCTGCTGTAAATCGCAATGAGGTTGATTGTCGAGCGATATCAAAAAGGAGCAAGTAGTGTCCAGCCAGCTCTCCGATGGTTGCAAGGCCATAGCGACGTAAAATATCTGGAACGTGGCTCTCATGAATAGAAATGCGGAAATCGCTATCAGCAGGCCCAAAGTTCGAGTAATAGCAGCTGCCGCGTGCCCAGAAGCGAAGAGGACGCACAATGCCCCAGAGCCCATGCCATCGCTGTGTATGGCGCTCCACGTTGCATCTTCGAAGCGCACGAAAGCGTCATGGACAGCCATCTCTGTGCGATTGGGATCCGGCATGCGAAGCGTTAGAGAGCTGGTCTTGAAGCTTGGCCAATGCACAAGCTGTTCAAGGAGCTTTTGAGGGCCTCGCAACACAGAGTTCGTTGATCGCGTCCGGTCCCCGCCGCCACGAGATCGGCTTTCGCTCTCCGTGGGTTCACCGATTGAGCCGTTATCGGCCAAGCCTTCTTCTTGATCGGTCAGAATACGAACGATCAGCGTGGTATTTCGTTGCTCCCAATGGGCCACAGTCCGATCGGTATCTTCGTCTTCCCATGGATCACCATAGCTTCGGGTGATGTCGCACTCGTCGCCGTGGGGTAGTGCGTAGAAGTGAGCAACCTTGCTGCGCCGCCCTGGGCTGGGCCTGGACGCCGACCTGAAATGAGCAGTTGCCTCGCAATGAGGGCAACGCAGATGAGGCTTCAATGCTCGGCGAGCAGAAGGATTCAGGTCCGCCACCTCCTGAGCCGTGTAGTCCTGGTCGCTTCGACGATCCCTTGCTTTATCCATAGACACCCCCTGTCTTGACCTACATGCTTTCAAGGGTTGTGGCAGTAGTCAAGCTGTTCAAGTTGAGGAGGCCCGACCGGCCTCATGCCCTCCCAATATCCAAAGAAGACAGAAGCCGCTGCGGAGCAATACGATAGAATAGTAGAGCTTTTCGATAAATCGCCGTGCAGCTTTACTGCAATAGATTTCTCACGAATAATTTGCTAATCAACTGATTGGAACAGTCCTGAATGACAACCGCGTCTTTGAGTGCCCTTGCCGCTGCTAAAGAAAAATTGGCAGAAGAAATTCGGAAGTTGGAAGAGCAGGAAGCTCAGCTACGCCAGCAGCAATCATCTGAAGCCTATTCAGAGATCGTCAAGTTGCTCGACCAATACACCGAGCATTTCAGTGCAAAGCAGAAGTCGGAGATTGCGGCTCTGATCGGTGCTGGTGTGGCCAAGCCGAAAAAAGCTGCTTCCGCAAAGAAAGAAGTGGCGCCGAAGTATTGGCTGCCACACAACCAAGAAACGTGGTCAGGGCGTGGCCGTCCACCCAAAGCCTTCACCATTTGGCAGGGCAGTGCCTCTTACAAGGAATGGAAAGCCAAGCACCCGGATGAGAAGTTCCCGGCTTTCCCTGGCTGAGGCATTGCGAATGCGAGGCAACGAGTGCCCGAAGTCTCTTCGGGCACTCGTTTTCTACGTCTGCGGATTGTCGTCCATTAGCTCAGATCACAACCACTCGGCTGCGGCCAAGTGGTTGCCGGCAGCATCGCTTTGACATTAGCTGGCGCTGTGATGCCAATCGTGCTGGCGCCAAAGGTGTCTTCCAGCTCATTGATGCTGACGATGTAGCTGTCCAGCGAGCCGAGCGTGGCGCTGTTTGGAATGAGCCAACTGATGGCCCGAGAGCCGCCACTTGGATTGGCCGTGATGATGGTCTTCCAGAAGAAGTCTGGTGTCCGAATGCCATGACTGGTGAGGAAGTAGTCGTTGGTCGTGTCGCTATAAATGACGCCGCCATAGACTTGGACGCTTGCGATATCGCGATAACACTCAGCCACTTCTTCGGCACGGACCCAGATGCCTTGATTGAAGCTAGCCACCTGAGGAACGATGTTGGACATCAAGTTAGCGCGGCGGATGTAAGTTGCGTTGTAGTCCATGTGGTTGGACGTCACCAAGTGCCCCCGGTCATAGCCCGAACGCACGCTGGCATAGGAAGCACTGGACGTCTGGCCTGCGCAGCCGCTGGGCAGTTCAGTATCCAAGTTGAAGCTTGAAGGGCGCGCTGCCGAGCCGGTGTCGGCTTGCAAGACATACTCGTAGCGCAGCGCGGTGCGGTTGGTGCAGTCGTAGCTCAACGTGTAGCCACCCTTGTTGAGCGTGACCACCTGGGCCTGGGCCGCAGCACTGAACGTGGTGATCAACGACACGGCGAGGAAGATTCGGAATCGCATAGCAGCACATCTCCTTGTGTTTTCTGGGGTAGCACATGCTCGGCAAGCACGGAAAAAGGCCGTTGCCAGTTCAGGAACGCATGAGTTGACGGAGTTGAAGCAGGCAGCCCAACTGGGCGAGTGGCAGGGTTGCGCCGCCCCCTGTTGCCGTGGTGTGGCACGCGGTCGTCACTTGTATCTAACAAACGAACTCTAGCGTCAATTCTTAATTCTTGAAGTTGTGACCCAGCTCCAACGCCCGAGCCAGCAAGTGAGTGGATCCATGGTGTGACACAGGCGGTGCGATCTCAGAGGGTGCGACAGTGCTGCCGATACTTAAGCCTATGGATAGAGCCGAGCTGCGCTTTCACCTCGAACGCCTAGATGAGGCCGTGCCCGCTTTGCGGGTCTCCAGCCCTGACCGGCGCCACTTTTGGCAAGCCTTTGCCAGCATGGTCTCTGCCATCGAGAGCAAGGCGTTAACGAGTGAAGACGCGCAGTTCGTCGGCCGTCGAGCCGACGAAATCTTGTCGTGGCACGGGCTCGAGAGCAGCGACGAAAGCACCTGAGGTCATCGGTGCTGCCATAGCCCGACCCTGTGGACAGCAATGCGCTTGCATGCAGGCATGACGCACGCAGGCGCGTGTCTGCTAATGCCCCATCCATGGCAGGGCACAGTAGGCAACCGCCAGTGCTGACATTGGCCGCGCCTGTTTCCATCCTCTGTTTGGCCTGCAAGCCTTGAGGCATCCATCGAGATTTTTTACCAGCATTGAGCCTCTGAAAGGGACCTTGGCTTCGCTGTCCCTACCGTAATGTCACGTTGAGTCTGCAGGAAGCCTTGGGTTTCCTGGGCATCTGGGTCCTCGATCACCTGGCCATAGGCCGCCAGCAGCACACCCGCTTGGCGGCAATGGGCTGGGTATAGCCCACCCCTCTCTTTTGCTACCCTTTAACTTCAGAGGAGAAGGCGATGAAGCTTAAGCGGGAAGCTAAAACACTGAAATCCAAGTCATTGGCTTCATTGCGCCGAGGACTTGAAGCTTTTAATAGTCACGATGATATTGGTCGACCCGAGGTAATCTTGCTGCTGCTCCAACATGCTAGCGAGATGCTCACAAAGGCTCTCTTGGTTCAAAAGGACGAAGATGTATTTGATAAAGAGAAAGGGACATCTATCGGCCTTGAGAGATCTCTGAAAATCGGGCTATCAAAGGGTTGGCTGACCGTAGCTCAGGTAGGGTCTATTCGAGTTATTGATGCCATGAGAGATCAAGCTCAGCACTGGATGATCGTTGTGCCTGAGGATGCGCTTTATATAAATGCGCGAGCGCTTATTACGACGCTGGATGAAATTCTTTCTATTCATTTCGGTGACTCTCTCGCTGATCACCTTCCTTTGAGAGTTCTTCCACTCTCAACGCTGCCCATTCCAGATTTCATTATGCTGATAAATCGGGAATATGCTCAAATCCGAGAGTTGTTAGCGCCTGGTCGCCGTGCTCGTGATGAGGCGAGAGGACGAATCACTGCGCTATTGGCAATGGAAGCACACGTGAGTGAAGAGGTCTCGGTGTCGAAACGAGACCTGGATCGAATCGAAGATGCAATCAAGAGTGGCACTCAGGTGGAACAGGTGTTTCCACGCCTGATGACATTGGCAACCGATGTTTCAGGCGAGGGTCCTACTATTCGAGTTCGAATCACAAAGGCCCCAGATGCTCCCAGAATTCGATATGTGTCTGGTGACGATCCTGAGGGAGCAGCCGCCATTCGCGAGGTGGATCTTCAGAGGAAGTATCATTTAAGCCCTAGTGCTCTTGCGGTAAAGCTTGGTTTGAATACCAGTAAGGCCAAGGCGGTGCGAGATTTTCTAAAAGTTGATGAGGATCCGGCGAATGTCATGGTTTTTGAGTTCGGCTCTCAAAAGCACCCTCGTTACTCGGATAACGCACTTCGAGTTCTGAAAGCGGCCATTAGCCCAGAACTAGTCGAGCGCGCTTGGAGGGAGCGTGCTGGGCGTCGCTAAATATATATAAAAGCGCGAAATTTTGGGTGTCGATGGCAAGAGGTTATGGGGCCATAAATTGGGCGACAGTGACGCGGTAACTGACGAGCACGTTGTAAAAAAAACATCACTGTTATAGAAGAGGCTGGCCGTCGTGCCATACGGGTTGATTGACTTGCCGGCGCATGCAATCACTTCGCCCGCACGTTCAATGACTTGGTAATGCCAGGCGGCAGCATGGTGCGTTAGAAATCGCACGAAGTCAGGGAGTTCCTCATTGCCGACGATCGCCGGCACGTTGCCATCGAACAGCGCCAAGCAGGCGCTGAAGTCGTCAGGATTCCAGGTCCGAGTCGTATGCATGCGTCAAATTTTCCTCGGACACGCAAGCGCGCCGCAATGCAACGCGCAAAGGCCAAGTCCTCAGGGGCGCTGACCCATCAGCTCGCTGGCCGAGAACTCTTGCTTTCCTCCTGACCACCGAGGTCGGTATTTGCCGCTTGAGTTGGGGTTTCAACCCATTTTCATCTCCACCAGCGCTGGGCCTCTGAAAAGGACTTTAGCTTCGCTGGCCCGACCGCAAGGGCGAGCCTCCTTCTCGTCGCTGGCGCTTTGTTGCGGCCCTTCGCTGTGCGCCGCTTGCGCGGTGCTCGCTCCCGGGTGCGGTAGGGCCGGACGCTCCGCCTGTCGGTTCCCACGAGGCGCACAACGCGCTGGTGGAGAAGAACCGATGAAGCGCACCCAAGACCTGAAGGCTCAATACCAACTCCAGATGGACGAAGAGGGCATCTTGCTCGCAGCAGCCACCATCCTGGAACAACGCCTTCAACGGCAAGGCCGCATCCACAGCCCCGAGCAAGCCGGCGATTACCTCATTGCCCGCTGCGCACATCTGAGTCACGAAGTCTTCGGGGTCGTCTTCCTGGACATCAAGCACCAGATCTTGGCAATCGAACATCTCTTCTTCGGCACCATCGACGGCTGCGAGGTGCACCCTCGGGTGGTCGCCAAGCGCGCCCTGGATCTGAACGCTGCGGCTGTCATCCTTTTCCATAACCACCCAAGCGGAAACCCCGAGCCCAGCGAAGCTGACCGCAAGGTCACCGAGCGCCTGCAGCAGGCTCTGAGCCTTCTCGACATCCGGGTGCTGGACCACCTGGTGATCGGTGGCCAGAAGAGCGTCAGCCTCGCGGCAAGGGGGTGGGCATAGCCCCTCTCTTTCATCGGTTGTTGGCATAGGGCTACCGTGCGCATGTTTTCCAAGAGACATCACGCTGCGCTTGAGGCCGGTCATCGAGCTTCTTTCGCTGCTTACGCCATCACGCCGTGATCTTGACGAAAGGCGTGATGGCGTTAAGTTGAAGGGGAGGAGAGAAAATGGACCAGACACTTAAAAGAAAGATTAGACAGGCAGTGAAGCAGGGGAGTGAGGCCTATGTGATGTCGCTTTGTCAGGCTCAAAGCGATAGCGAGAGCGATGCTGCTGCACGCTACGCTATTGATGTTGCAATCAGGAGCGGAAAGGAAAGCTTGGTCGATCAATTGATTCCACTGCTGTCAAAGTCATTTGAGGTCTATCCGCTTGATGCGGCTGCTAAGGCAGGATCACTGCGGGCAGTCGAGCAGCTCATGGCATTTTGCGACACGGAGGATGACGAGGCATTGGTGCTTGCTGCTAGGCATGGGCACACGGAGTGCATCAAACGACTGCTCAAAGAGTGCAGCCCTCTGCAACATGACTCACTTGCGTTGTATGAGGCCGCGCGCCGTGGTCATGCAGATGTCGTCTTTCAAATTGTCCTGTTCTCAGATGCCAAGGCACAGGACAGTCGCGCGCTGATCGCCGCTTGTCGGGAAGGCCACTTGGAAGTGGTCAAGCATCTGCTGCCGTTCTCATCCAAGATCCAATGTGCGCAGCACGGCTTTGCAGTGGCAGCCGAGAACAACCATGTCGACGTCGTTGATTTCTTGATAGAAGCGGGCCTTCCAGATCCCGAGGACACCTACGCATTGGGACTTAACGTCGCTGCTGCGAAAGGCCATGAACGCCTGGTGCGCACCTTGCTCGGGGCGATTGTGACAACCCACCGTGCGCCTCGTGACTTTGGCGAAGAGGCGCTGCAATCTGCGGCACGAAATGGGCATGTAGGTATCGTCAAGTCCATCTTAGAGTTCGCGCACAAGACCGCTTATCCCGAATTGGCTTTGCACGTCGCACTCGAAAATGGCCATGATGAGGTGGCCGACATCTTGGTTCGCCGAGCGAACTTAGATGATGTGCGGGACCTGATCACAGACGAAGCGATTGAGGCGAAGCTTGATGAGGCGATTGCCAGAGTTGATACGGCCAAGCAGCGCAGAGAGCTTCAATCCAACGAGCGCAAAAGGGTGGCGCAGAGCGATACGGCAGGGCCGATGATGAACCCGTCTCGTGGCGTGCGCTTGTAAGCAGATGTTGCCGAGATAAGACCAGATGTCGCCAGCATCCTTACACCTCTGCTTCTAAGGACTTACTCTTCGTATTTCACAATCGCCACGCGAGAGTGTTCTGACCTGATGGCGGTCGGTGTCGTAGATGGCGATCAGGTCAGAGCTACTGGCAATGATGTGGCCTCGGATCTTTCGCTCACCCTTTTCCCAGAGTTCTGAGTCTCCTCGCGAGACTGGACCGAGGAGTCGGACCTTTTCTGTGTTTGCGTCATCTTTACCAGCATGCTCGCCAAGCAAACCCGGCAGGGTCGCCACCAACAGGCCGACGAGAAATAGTGTCAGTGCGAGATAAACCCCCGAGGCAGCAATGCCGGCCGATGAGGAAATAAGCTTGATCCATGGATGTCGAAGGAAAAACTCGTTAATTCGACCTTCGCCAACTGATCGAGTGGGCAACCGGTAGATCAAAACTGCGATCCACACAAAAACAAAGGCTGTTGCTACGGAAACCCAGGGGAACGAGCGAAACATTCCAAGCCCTTGCAGCACGATGGCATAGTAGCCGCGAACGACCTTCCAGTCGGCCGATTGTGGAAATAGGTCGGCCTGAACGCCCCAGGCTTTGAGATAGCTTGTGTAAGCAACATGCCCACAGCCGTGAAGAACGATTCCAGCTAGTGTTGTCACGGCAGCCAGACTACCGACGAAGCGGGTGATGGACCACGACCTCTTGGAAGATGCACTGTTCGCGTCTTCTGGTGACGGGGTGGAACGCTTCGATTGGACAATTTCGATATGGCGCATAGTTTTCGTAGATCAACTTCGAGATGGGAAGGAGCTGCGTAGCCAACCCATCGCCTCATCAAGGTCTAGGTTAGAGCTGGCATAAGACACTTGAAGCAAGTGGGGCGAAAGCAAACTGTCCCACTTTTGGCTGGCCAGATTTTTCGCACCTGCCAATAGCACTTCAATTGACGGGGTTGGTGTAGCGGCAATCGCTCTGAGCGCTGTCTGGATTTTCTCAAGGGCATTCGGACCCTGCATGATCTCGACCCCCAGGCGGCTACCCTGCGCCTTGAAGTTCCTAGCATTGAGTAAGCAAGCGATTGCATCGTTGGCCGCATCGCCCAGCCAAGTGAGAAGCAGGATGTCGCTTCCACGATCCAGGAAAAGCTGATCATCCAAGCCGTGTTGGTGGTAGCTGGTCCGTCCTTCGTCGATGAAGCGTTGCGCACACGCATCCACAAACGTTGGCGTCAGCGCTCCCTGATAGATCGCGCGCATGGTCTGACGCACCTTGGTGTGCACGCGTCCGCCGCCGCCGCTAAACAAAGGTGGCGCGCCACTCTTGGTGGCAGACACGTAGATCGTCTTCTGTCCTTCGTCGATTTGCTCGACTAGCCAGGTGCGCCCACCAAACAAAATACGCTGGCCGGTCGTGAGCATCTGGGAAACGGGCAGGGTGCCAAGCGGCTTGCCAGCGGCGACAATCCGGCATTCTTCGTCGACCGTGAACGCTGCATAGAACGAGTAGTGGTTGACGATCCGGTCGCCGACAGGCCCGTGCAGCAAGAGCCCGGATCCATCTTGGATCAAGATGTCTTGTTGACCCAAATGGCGTAGCAGCTCGACAAACGCATCACGAGACACTTGATTGAAAGGAGCGCTAGGCGCGCATAGCAACTGAAACGCCTGGGGTGCGGTCAGGCCGCCATACTGTGCGATGACTGAAAGGAGTTGCTGGATGAAGGTGGAAAGATGCGCACCTTTGACCACAGGCGGCTCATACCATTTCTCGGTGAGCAGCATGACCACGGCCAAAGTTTGGAAGGTGTCGAGCCTCAGGCGTGTTCGAAGATCCGCCTGCGAGTCAATGGCATCTTCAATCACATAGCCGCGCAAGATCGCAGCTTCACCTTTGCGTCTTCCGGATCTGCCCATGCGTTGACGAAGACTGGCAACGGTAGGGGGCGTGCCAATCTGGGCAACGCTCTTGACCGCTCCGATATCGATGCCGAGTTCCAATGTGTTGGTGCAGACGGCAGTCGCTGGCTGATCCTTTTGTTTGAGCGCAGCCTCAGTGTCGTAGCGAATTTCTTTGGAAAGACTGCCATGGTGCGGCCAGAACTCGCGCGCCACGCCACCTTTTTCGCAAAGCTCATTGAGCAGGTGGGTATAGCGCTCGACCTCACGGCGGCTGTTGGGAAAGACCAGATTGTTGCTGCCGCGAAGGGTTTTGAACAAGTGCTCGGCCACAGCCAATGGTGCTAGTTCTTGCTTCTCCTTCTTGTCATCAGCTTCGCCCTTTTGAGGAACAGGTTCTTCAAAGCCTTTGATGATAAGGAGAAGTTCTGACGCATCGGAAGGGGCGTCTACAATCGCGGCGGTGCCCGCTGGACGCAGAAAGCGCGCCGCAGCCTGCATGTCACCGAGTGTTGCCGACAGCCCGATGCGAGGCACTTTGCGACCAACGACGGTATCGATCCTGTGTAGCAAGGATTGAAGTTGTTTGCCGCGCTCACTGCCGGTGAAGGCATGCAGCTCGTCGATCACAAAGTAAGCCAGGTGCTTGAAGATGCCGGCAATCGAGGTGCCTCGGTTGCACAGCATTGCTTCTAGCGACTCTGGCGTGATTAGAACGACGCCATGTGGTTTCTTGAAGAAGCGCTGTTTGCTTGTGCTGCTGATGTCCCCATGCCACGGCCACACCGGAATTTCGAGGTCTTCGCACAGTCGCTCCAATCGACCGAATTGATCATTGATCAAGGCCTTCAAGGGGCTGATGTAAACGATCAAACCTGCTGGGGTTTGCTGTTCAAGATAGGTCAGCGCTGGAAGGAAGGCCGCTTCCGTCTTGCCCGAGGCGGTGCTAGCGGCAACGATCACATCTTGATCGGCAGGCAGGATCAGTGGGATGGCCATTTCCTGGACATCTCGCAGGGCTTCCCATTGCTCTGCCCACAAGTAGCGCTGGATGCCTGGCGAAAGAAGAGAGAACGCGCTTGACTGGCTCATCGATTAGAGTTTGAACGAAGCCAGTTCGTCATCCGCTTGGACCGTTAGATCTTCGTCGCCGCCATGGTCTTCCTTGACTTCGACCTCCCCGATCAAGGTTTGCCAGGCCGTGCCGGGATTTTGCTCCAAGACTGCCAAGAGATTGATGAACGCGGTAATCGTGGTGCGAGGCGTGCGGAAGAAGCCATCACCAATCCGATTGGCGCAGTGTTCCATGAATTGCTGGATCGCTTCGTCAGGCAGCAAATACTTATCTGTATCACCACCTGCGTAAACGTGGCGGATCTTGGTCAAAAGCACATAGAAGTCTTCCGCAGTGAGGCTCGAAAGGCGCACGACAGGTCCAGAGAAGTCCACCAGCCCTTCTTTGGCAAAGGTGTTTTGGGCCAAGCGGCTTTGGAGGGCTTGGTAGCTGTAAACGCCGCGACGGGGATCCATCAGGAATTCCGGCGTGCCACCCAGCACGAAGCCAAGACCGACCGCAGTGCCTTGGAAGGAGTCATTGAGCATGCGCAAGATCTGCTCGTAGTTCGAGTTGCGTGCCTGGGCGTTGGCAAGCTTGTAGAGATTAACGAGCTCGTCCAGGCAAACCAGAAGCCCGCTAAAGCCGGCCAGTCGCACGAAGCGTCCCATCAGTTTGAGCTGATCGTAGACCGAGGCATCATCAACAATCGAGCGGACACCAAGCGCAGCTTTCGCATCGGTCTTGGTGGAGAACTCGCCACGCAGCCAGCGGATAGCATCGGACTTAAGTTGCTCGTTGCTTTCTTCAAAGCCTTTGCAGTAGGCCGCAATGACGTCAGCGAAGTCATAGCCGTTAACGAGTTCCGTCAGCTGTTCAAGCTTGGCGCGGATGACTTGCTCAGTGGGAACATCCTTTGCTTTGGCTTCGGTCTTGGCGGTTGCGATGAATTTCTCAACGACCCCTGGCAGCGCGCCACCGTCAGGCTTGGTGCGCGTGGCCAAGTTACGCATGAGTTCTGCATAGAGAGAGCGCGCCTGGCCACCAGATGCATGCAAACGCCGATCGGGATTGAGGTCCGCGCTTGCCACGACGAGCTTGCGCTCCATCGCGATGGCGCGCACCAGGTTGAGGAAGAAGGTCTTGCCGGCACCGTATTCACCAACGACCAGTCGGAACGAGGAGCCGCCATCGGCCAAGCGATCAATGTCGCTGACCAGCGTTTCGACTTCACGAATGCGCCCCACCTGGATCAGGTGCTGACCCGCACGTGGCACGACACCTGCACGCAATGACTGGATGACCGCATCACGATCCTTGGCACGAATAGGGTTGCTCATTGCTCTATTTTCTCGATGAACTCTGGGTTGATCTCCACCGGATCGTCTCCTTCAGAGAATGGGATGTCATAAGCATCAAACGATGCATCATTGATGTGTTCAAGTGCGCCATCGAGCATCAGCTCCAGATCCGAAGCGCCATCTTCCAGTTCGGAGCGCGTCCAGTTGGGTCGGGAGAGCATGAGGCGCAGCAGTGCGCTATGCGTTTCATCCAAACCCAACAGGCCAGGAGTAGAAGCAGCTTCTTGACTGGGGAGCGGCAGTGCTTGGGGCTCGATGACGGGTTCGGCGAAATCCTCGGTAAAGATGCCAGCCAAGAGGGCGGAGACTTTGGCGGTATCGTGTTGGAGTTCGGCAATACGTTTGGGGTCCAGGCGAAACTGCTTGGCTGGCTCTGCCTTGGTGGCGCTTCTTCCAGCGCTCACTGCATGGACATCACTAAAGACGCGCTTGGTCTCCACGCCGAGCGTCTTGTAAACCTTCTCCAAGAAGCGCATTTCGTCTGGCGAGACCGTACCGTCGCTTTGCGCAAGGCTTGCCATTGAGGCTGCGATTGTTTCCTTGGTGGGTTGATCCAATGGATCAAGCTTTTTCTTGAGGGAGGCCAGAGTGATTGGTGCTTGGCTCAGCCACACAAGATGTGCACGAAGGCGCTTGTGGTCCGCGGGACTGAGGTGACTCCATGCATCAATCTCTCGGCCAAGATGTTCGATTTCGTGTGCACTGAAATCACCATCGGCTTGTGCAACGGTGGAAGCAAGTTGCAAGGTCAACAGCGCGATTTGATACGCGCTGCTTTGGGCTTGATGGGTTTGGCCGGGCAACAACGCGAAGAGGACCACAGGATCAGCATCGCTGGGCGCCCGCGCGCCTTCAAGCACGTTGGGCTCCATTCCGATGTGAGCCAACTCAAGGGTCCTGGCGAGATCTCGGATCTTTTCTCGGTTGAGCGACGCTCCACCATTGCCAAAGCGATCGGCAAGCTGAGTCAGGGGCAGGGTGATCGCACGATCTTGAACCTCGTCCACCAGCAATTGGAGCGCTGCTTTGCGCGGTGCCGGCCAAATGCTGGTTGGCAAGTGTAGCAAGCCATCCAGCGTATTCCGAGCCTCGGGGTTCTTGTTGATAAGGCGACTCAGCGGGCCGAGTTCATCCGTGCATTGCTGGACGATTTCGTTGAGCTTCTTGATGGGCGCGGTGAGCGCGGTGACATCGGGTGTCTCGCCAAAGGTCTTGGGCTTTAAGCTGGTGCCATACAAAGCAGGAGAAAAGGTCTGTCTTGAGAATTTAAGCTTGGTGCGGTTCTTGGGCAGGACCAACCCTGCATCAAAAAGCTCCCGGTAGCGCTCAACGAAGAGCTGATCGAATTCCTCTGCGCAGCGCGTTGTGGCAGTTCTGAGGGGGATTTCGGGGCTCAGGCGAGCCCATGCGAGGGCCAATTGTGCTGGAATCGGGGCGCGATCTAGTGAGCATTGCCCCAATGCTAGACGTAGATAAAACGGAAGCTCATGGGTGCGCTGAAAGCTAGGAAGCGGCTTGGTGTAAAGCTTCTCCTCAATGTCATCGAGTTCCATCCAGTCGAGCAAGCTGTTGATCTGGAATCGGATAACGCTGTAGATCTTGCCGTAGGCGGCTTCTAGCTGCCGTAGTGCTGCTTTGATGGCCGGCCAACCCTGCTTTGACTCTGGCTCATCGATTCCATCGATCACGACCCGGCGTTCAATGCCATAAAAGAACAACATCACGTAACGGTAGTTGCATTCGGGATCGGATCGATCAGAAGCGAGCCAATTGATGTAGGCGCGACGTTCGGTTGCAGATAGGTCTGCGTAGTTTTCCTGGTAGCCGATCGGCTCCCGGTAGTTGCCAGTTGGTGCAACGGCGAGAACGCCATTGACCAAGCTGGGTTCATTCCCACCCCTCGGTGTGGCGAGCTTGACCCCTGAGTAGAACAGTCCGCCCGAGATTTTTACCCCGCGAATTTCAATGATCTCGCCCGGCTGCACCCAACGCGTCTTCTCCCAGCCCGCAGGAGGCTTGGGCACCAAGAATTCCTTTGCAGGTGCACTGCCGGCGATGCTGGTGCGATGAAGTTCGTCCAAGGCGTTAGCCGGTTCTGTGTGGGAGGCTGCAGGTAATGGTGGCGGGGTTGATGGCACACGTGCCTCGCGCTGCGGAGCAGGAATAGGCGGCAATGCAGGTGGCAGTGCTGGGATCGTCTCAACTCTTTCAGCAGTTGGCGTTGGCGCGATCACGTGTTGATTTTCAAGTGTGGGGTCGGAAGCTGTTTGGGCGGGTGGAGGCATCGCAGCTCTAGCACCGACCGCACGCATAGCGTCGAGAAGATTGCTGTTCAGTTGCTGCGGCGATGATGGGGCTTCCGTAGGTGCCGAGGCGATGGTTTGCGCGTCTGGTGTCTTGGTTGTTCCTAGATCGCTTGGACTAAGCGAAGCAGTTGAGCGTGGGCGGCTCGGGGTGGGCACGATGATGCGCGGAGCGTCTGACGCGGCATCAATGGCAGAGTTCGCTTGCCGACTGATTGATGGTTGCTCAGCCACAGCGCGCATTGCTTCAAGCAAATTGCCGTTGGGCTGCTGAGGGACGGGGCGATCTTGAGGATTTCCGGTGGCGCTCGGTTCCAGTGCGGCACGTGTGCCTGACAGAATGATCGGAGACATTTCCGCCTGCCCGGGAGGGGCAGGAGTCGGTGGTGCTACTGGTGTCGTCGGGCCGTGCTCGGCAATGTGCGCCATCGCGGTCCGCAAGTTCCCAGGGCGGTCCTTTGCAGCAAGAGCTGGGTTCTGTGGAGGCGCCACCTGAGAAGGGGGGACTGATTGGCGCAAGGCTGCAGTCGGTTCCGCAACGGGCTCGCTGGCAACCCGGTTGCTCTGCGAGGGCGATGGAGCGATCGGTGGTTGAGCGGCCTCTAGCATGGAAGAGAGGATCTTCCGATTGGCGCTAGCGGGATCAGCGGCTGTAGAGCCACCAGGTTTGCTTTGAACTCTCTTTGTTCCCGTCAGTTCCGCTAGGGTGGGCTCACGCACGATCGGGGCGGGCGGCTTCTGCTGCGCTTGCCACTTCACGAAGAGATAAATCCCGAAAGCGACCACAACAGTAATGCCGATGGCAATCCACACTTGCTTAGGCACCATCGCGATGACCGCTAATGCGATCACCAATGCGATCACGGTAAGGTCTGAGCCTTGCTTTTTCCTGCGTCTCGCCACGTGGCCCCCTGCCTACGGCGTCTATCCTTATTCATCTTAGCGCTTTGAAAACACGCAGGGTGCTCTCGGCTGGCTGCTAGAAATTGAGATCGAGCCTGCTTGATTGCTATCCTAATCTCAGGGATGGGGGGCTAAGATGGCGCTTTACAACGATTTTTCTCGGTTTGAGAGATGGGCGCGAGATCAGCTGGCGCCCGAAGCAGTCTTGAAGATCTGCGCTGTGGTTGAAGCTAACCTTGAGCAAATCGCGCGAACGACCCACGCGGGCGGTCAGCGCACTCGGCTCATCACGCCTTTGATCCGTGCCAGTCTGGTGCGCCCGCTGCCTGAAAGGGCTGAGACGGCAATGGTGGACCAGTCAGAGCTGGGATGGACACGCTTGTCCAGGCTTCAACTTGGGCCGTTTAGGGGTTTCCGTCGCCAAGAGGTTTTTGAGCTTGATCATCGAACTGTTCTTGTCTTGGGTGCCAATGGCTCGGGAAAGAGCAGCCTCTGTGAAGCGCTTGAACTTGCACTTCTCGGACGCATTGAGGAGGCCGACGAGCGTGCATTGGATTCTCGGCGCTACTTCGATAATGCCCATGAAGGCCGTCACCAGTTGCCCGTATTAATTGCTAAGAGCAACGGTGCAGAGCACCAGGTTCAACCAGACGAGGAGCGTCATCGGTTCATCATCATCGAGCGCAACCGAATCGAATCATTTGCGCGCATCGGCGCACGAAGGCCAGCTGAGGCATCGTCCATGCTGGCGGCATTGTTCGGTCTCACTGCGTTCAATGATTTCGTGGCGGGTTTTGGTGGAAGCTTGGATCGGCAACTCAACCTCGCTCTTCCCAAGGCTGCCGACTTAGCGCAGCGACGCGTTGCAATCCAGGCCGATGAGGCCAAGATCGCATCCGAAGCTGCCACACACGCTGAGTTTGATGTGCAGCGCAATCAGGTGGCCACCGCTTTTGAGCATGGTCTTGACTATTTGGGTCTGAAAGCGCGAATTGGCACTGCACAGACCCCGGGACGGCTTCAAGAGATTCGTGCGATTTTGGCGACACCTTTGGCTGCCGAAACGGGAATTCGTCCTGAGCACTTGATCGCTTCGCGTCGAGCACACCGTGATCTGACCCGAGAGCTGGAAATAACACGGGGAGCGCTGGCAACACGCGCTCAAGAAGTATCGTATCGAGAGTTGTATCACTCTGTCGTTGCGCTCCAAGACGCACATGCAGACCGCTGCCCGGCGTGCGAGACCCCGCTGGACCAAGTGGCCATTAATCCGTTCGCTCGGGCAGCAACCGGCTTGGCGGCACTCAGTGAACTCTCCCAACTTGAAGCGGAAGCGAACCGGTTAGAGCGACAGGTGGACCGAAGCCAAAGCACGCTAGACATAGCGCTCCGGCAAGCGATCGAGCATATCGCTAAGCTCCCCAACATCGGCACCTTGGCGCCAATAGAGCAGTTGTTAGCAAATGGAAATAAGCAAGGTTGGCGTCAGCTGCTCGCGGCGGCGCGCGAGCTGCAACGACTCGACGAAAGTCTTGTAGTCAAGAGGGCCGAGCGGCAATCCTTGGAGGCCGAGCTTGAGAAGCTGCAAACGGCCAGGACGCAATTGGCAAAAATTGCGGGTCAGCAGAGCCAGTTCGACGCAGATGTCGCGTCAGCTAAGGAGCGGGTTGCGGCGTTTGCCACTCAAACTGCCGCACTAGTAGTGGAGGTGTCGGCCGAAGCAGTAGCCCATGGTGTTGAAGTCCAAATCAAAGAGGCCTACGAGTCCTTCTTAGGCTTATTGAGGACCTACCTGGCAACTCTTCCTGAGCAGCTAATGGCTGATCTCAATGAGATCACGGTAGACCTTTACAATAGTTTCAATGCGCATGACCACGCAGATGACTTGATCCATACGCTACGCCTTCCATTAAGGGGTGGTGCGCCGCTTGAAATCGCCTTCGCCCGCGAGCCGGATCGCTTCCATAACGCCTTGGCGATCTTGAGCGAAGGGCATCTTCGGTGTCTGGGTCTTTCGATCCTATTGGCCCAGAACATCAAGCTTAAACTCCCGGCTGTGCTGCTTGACGATGCCGTGAACGCCATCGATCACGAACACCGGGAGGGCATCCGTGTGACGCTGTTTGGCCATTCGGCATTGACGGAAAAGCAGCTTATCATCACATGTCATAGCCCTGAGTTCATCAAGGACATCTTCAACAATCACACGAAGGACGCGCCACTCTACGTCTTGCGTCATCATCAGGGCGACCACCATCCAATAGTCTCGGGAGGCAAGACACGCAACTATATCGAGCGTGCCGAATCACACATCGACGACTTTGATTCGCGCGCGGCGCTCTCGTGCTCGCGCCAAGCGCTCGAAAGTTTAGTTACACGGGTCTGGAAGAGGTTAGCCGATGTTGCCCCAAGTTTGGCAGAGCTCTCGCTAAAGACGCGACGGCCTGGTGCGCCTACGGATCTGAGCAACATTGTCCAATCCCTACTGAGCGCTCTCAATAAGGGGGTCAGCGCTGGCACCTTGGACGGAGTCTGGATCACCAGACGGGATCACTTGGATGCGATCATCAATGTTCGAGCGAATTCATTGGCATGGATGTCGTTGAACAAGGGAACCCATGAAGAGGAAGATCGTGAGGATTTTGAGGAACCCACGCTCCGCCGAATTGTTGAGGCGTTGCGTGGTTTGAACCAGTCTTTCAGCCAGTGAAGATACTGCCATTTCATCGGGATAGGGCTGCAGGATGGTGTGGAATAATAGGCTTAAAACGGTCATAGATTTTTCTAATCATGAGACTTACGGCTTTGAGCAACGCCTTGCTTAGACGCTAAGCTTCCTTGACACGGCTTTTCCGGAGTTGGTCTGTTTGGGCGTCCAATCTTTGCCTTCTGCTGCTTTGTTCAAGCTCGCAACAATTTTCCCCTTGGGACTTTGAGGCGCGCCGCCTTCGGTCGTAGGTGTGTTCTCGGGAGTGGGCGGTGTTGCTAATCGGGCTTCAATGAGCCTCAAGGAGCCAGCAGCGCGCTGAACAAAGCCGTCAACGGCCGTCTTTCCCTCGAGTGGAAGCCAGCCAGGCGCATTGAAACCCCAGCGGGTTGCTGCGCCGATAGTGAGTAGGTGAACCAGGTCCACCGAATCGGGGAGGCGTTTGATCTCCCTCGACTTGTGAGGTGCCCAAAGCTCGCGTGCCGCAGCCTTTGATGCCTCTGCCAATGCGGTAGGCTTCTCCTTTACCAGTGCATCTATGCGCTTCCGCAAGTCGTCTTGTATAGACGCATCAAACTTCGTATATTCGTCCAAAAGCCCGACTATGCTGCTAAGACTAATGCAAAAGCAGTTTGCTTTGTCGTAAATGGCGTAGTGGACCCATGTCAGGTCAGTAGCAGTTGCGCCTTCAGGTAACGCTTTAAAGCCGTGCTGCGCCAGCCTTAGGATCTGCGGCTGAGGCAACATGTTTTCTGAAATGCGGTTCGGAGAGATGCGATGGATGTCGATCGATCCTTCGTCGGACGCGGGTTTTGCTTGGAAAACCGCAACTCTTGCATTGTTATCATCGATTCTAATCAAGAGGGCGAAATCCGCGCCAGTTGATCCTTCGGATGTTTCACCTCGCCCATTTTTTGAGTATTTATGCCAATCAAATCCCGGGGTGAACGAATCAGTGAATTCTGAGGCGAACCATGGAATGGTCGCGGCCATTGCGCCGATGAAGGTCGCGGACATCTCTTCCTCGTCCAGCTCGCTTGCTTCATTGACGGCTAGGGCTTCAATAGTCGCCACTTGTAAGGCGCCAGCGAGCGGAGTTGGTGGATCGATGATCTGCATCAAAGGGCCGACGCGGAGCTCAACGAGACTGCGAACCTTATCTCCAACCGCACTGCTGACCCAGTTTTCCATTCTGCAAGCCTTCATTGGGTGGGCTGAACGCGTCTAAGCGCTCTTGCCGGGCCTGCTTCAATAGCACAGTGAAAGTTGCATCCGCAATAGATCCATGTATCTTTGCAAGTCTCTTTGCTTCGAATTCCCAGCTTTCCGTAGAGTGTTCTAATTTGGTGTTAATATTTTTTTTGAACATCTCATCTGGCAACGAGTGCTGGATGCCATCAATCCAGTCGTTAAACTCGCTCCGACTTCTTTCATCCAAGCTCTCAGCGGCCAGAACCAATGTTCGTGACCTAGCTAGCTGATACGCGCACTGTTTAGCTTCCAAGTCCCAATAATTCCTAGCATGTCTTAGGCTGCTGAACTGGGTAATGTTGCCGGCAGGGGTTGTTGTGTACCATCTTTTTTGAGCTCCTCGCTCATTCCGAGAGAGGGTAATCCCAAACTGAGAGAGGTATCGAGCACATTGTTTATAGTTCATGTTTATCTCCGCGATTATATGTAATCAAGTGCGGAGTAATGTCAAGCATCTGGGCCTCCTAATGTTGGTCGGGCCGGAGCTTACGGATACACCTTTGCCCCCTTCCTCAACCGCTCTTTGAACTGTCCACGCACATAGCTCGGCAGCGTCACAGCCGGCTGATAGTGGCCCAGTGCCTCCACTTGGATCTTCCGGGTGTTGCCGGCCGACTTGTGGACATAGTTGTCCTGCAGCACGGGCGCCTTCTTGTTGAGGGCATGGCCGGTGATCAGCGCAATGTGCTCAACCCGCACGCCTTTGGCATCCAGCTCTGTGGCAAGCGTATGGCGGAAGGCATGCGACCCGATGCCCTTGCCAAAGCCTAGGCCCTTCAAGTAAGCCGCAAATTGGTTGACGAAGCCTTGGCTGTAGCGCCCGTTTGGCTCACCGGTCTTGCGGCAGGTGCCGGCCGACAGGTTGGGGAAGAGGCGAGGGTGGCCAGACGCTTTGACGTCTGCCAGGAAGTCGAGGAAGCCCGCCTGGATGAGCCTTGGGTGGATCGGCACCTTACGGATGGCGCTCTTTCCTTTCAGGCTTTGCCGAGTGCGTTTGCCTGCGCTTTGCGCCAGGTCCTCGTCCACCGTCTTCTGGATCGAGAAGCACCACACGCCTTGGTCTTGCACGATGTCAGCCACTTTGAGCTGGGCGATCTCATTGATTCGAGCGCCTGTAAAGAGGGCAATGAGCGGGCACCACCATCTGTGCGGGTATTTCTTGGCCCAAGGCAGAAAGGTTTCGGGGTTGAAGATCTTCTGGATTTCTTCTGGTGAGAGAAGCCGCTCGGGCTCGTCCTGATCAGCCAGTAGCTCTTCTCTGGCCGGCTTGAACGCATCCATGGGCGAGTGCGGGATGGCACGAGCTTTGACCAGGGTGTTGAAGAAGGACGCGAGGAAGCGCCGATGCAGTTCCAAGGTGGCGTTGGCCGGTTGAGCCCGCCCTTGGCGTTGACCTTTGGCGATCAAGGCATCGACGCTCAACCCTTGGTGCTTGGGGTTGGTCATGAAGTCTTCGGGTGCCCATCGCAGCAGATCCCACATTTGGTAGATATGCGTGTGCTCGATCCGAGCAACGGACGTGTAGTGTTGCGTATCTGCTGTGCTTTGTTCAGAGGTTCCTTAGGGCGCATTGGACTGCCCGACGCTATCGCTCGCACCATCTTGCTCTTGGCGTCAGACTTAGTAACCTATGTCACTGGGGTAATGGTCCCGGTGGATGGTGGGGATCTAGCACGCTAGGTGATGGCGGTCCAGTCAGCAACTTTGCAAGCAAGGTCAGGCAGACAATGAATGGTTTTGATCCAGTGAGGCTTTTTGCTGAGGGCGTTCTATCGGCTTTGGTGGTGGGTGCCAAGACCGAGGAGGTCATTGGACGAACGGGTGCGTTTGGGTTCTTGAATTTTGCTGATCCTGCGGGTCAACGCGCATTTAATCGGGTCGCCATACTTGCCCCGCCGATCCAGGCATGGGCGAAGAGCGATCCGGAACTGGTTGACCTGGTCGTAGATGGACACCGTGAGCTATGTGGCAAGTATCCCGGCATGGCGAAAGATCCCGGTCTTGCTGCTCATGTTGAGGTTGTTCGCTGCCAGGATTTGACGTCCATGGCCTTGCTTGCGTGTCTTTCAGAGCTGACCGGTAAGCTCGTGCTCATTCCTCTGGCGCACCTTTACAAAGACGCTGACGCGGTGGTGCCTCCCGACATGGGGCGCGTGAGTGCGCTGACCAAGGAAGACGAGTGGGTCCCACATTTGTCGAGCTGGCTAACCAAGGCCGTTGAGGCGATCAGTGGCCAGCCTTGCTTGATGGTCGTAAGCGTGTCGGAAGACGCTCCTGTCAAAAGCGTCAATAAGGACGCGATTGATGAAATACCGGATCTGTTGGTTGCCTTCTGGGGAAATGACAAAGACGCGCAACAAATGACTTGGGTTGCCGAGCGCTATACCCGTTGGAGTGGCTTGGCTGGAACCGGTTGCGTGGATCAAGCGATCGCTGAGATCGATGCCTCTGAGTTGGACGATCAAGTCAAGCGACAGCTGCGTATCCAAGCGCTCCATCGCGCCAAAGAGTCGCTGCGCATGGCAGCTGAGTTGCGAGAACTCGCGACAGGCCCTGCTCTTCCGCCTGAGTTTTCGCTGTGTTTTGGTAGCTTTGCCCAAGAATGCGGAGAATATGAGATTGCCAAGGCTTGGCTGGCAGTTGGTGTCGATGGCGCCGTAAGCGAGGCTCATCTTGCCAGTGCCTTGGGTTCGGCGGTTGCATTACAAGATGCTCAGTTAGAACTTCGGATTTATCGGCGATTGGCAAGCCTTTATCAGCAAACCCGGTATCTTGATGTGTATCGAGAGCGGTTGCTGCTGCGGCTGAGTGCTCAGGTCAATCCTGGCGTTGCGCGCGAGGTGGTCGCACATGTAGATCTCAGTGAGCAGCAGCGCAAGGTCGCGGACTTTCTGAACGACGAAGGGGCTGGTGACAAAGATCGACTCAACGCGCTGTTGCAAGATGTCACCGAAGAACAGCGTGACTTTGCTCTACTGTGCTTGGGACATCGCGCTCAGGCCCTGCAAGACCCCCGTGCTGCAATTGATTGCACGCTGGGTATCGACCAGAAAGGCCCTTATGCCCGGCAGACGAGTTGGTTGGTCGTTGCAGCGTTGCGTGAGCTGCTACTGAAAGAAGCGCAGCAAGATGAAGATGGTGTTTTCTTCGACTTGCCCGTTGCTCGGCTGCGCCATTATGTGGCTCATCATCCGGAAGAGCCCGCGCTTCGTGAGGCGTTCTGCGGTCTATTTGGGGTGGAGGCAAGCGGTAGGAGGGGGTTGCCGGTGCTGGTGGCTCAGGCCGTTCATCTGTCGCGCCAAGAGCTAGGAAATGTTGCTCCGATGGAGCTGGAAAGGCCAGCTGCTACTCCGGCGGAGTTGGAAGCATTTTTAGAGCGTTGCTTTGAGTGGATGGAAAGCCTCGGCGCCATTGATTTGAGTAAGGCGGTTTTGCCCGGTCATGTTTTGAAAGGCGATGCTGCGCCCCTGCTTGAAGCTCTTGCCAAAATGGTCACGGTGTTGATCGATGAAGGCCAAGATGAAGATCTTGAAGCGGCTTATCGCTTCGCAATGGTCGGTTCGATGTTGGCCAGGCAGGTGCAGGAAACCACGCTCGATCTGGATGTGCTTCGTCTGGTTGCCAGTCGCTTCTCAATCAGCGGGAAAGTGCAGCGAAGCCGAGATATGGCTGAGCACATTTTGGAAATTTCCCAGAACTCTGATGTCCGCAAGCGTATCGCCTGGAATGCCTACGCCGATATCTATCAGCGCTCGCGCCACCCCATTGACGCCCTGGTGGGGCTGTCCTGCGCTTTTAATCTTGACTGTGATGTCGGGCCTCGCGAGCGCTGGTGGGAGATCTATACGCTTTTTCGCGTCGTGCGAGATCTTGGGTTGATTGACTTTGCCAGGCAGCTCCTTGTCCCGCTTCAAACCTTGCAGGTTCATGTGGATGACAATGCGTCTGGACAGGCAAGAATTCGCGCGTTTGAGCTGGGGCTTGGGTTGGTCGATCCCCAAGGGCGGGACACCGCATCTTATGAACAGTTGGTTGCGGACGCTGTGGATCACTATCGTCTGGTGCAAGATCTTGACGATGAGCTCTTGCCGTCGGCAGCGCTATTGGGTCAGGCCATCGGCCAATGCGAGATATTGGGTGGCCGGGTTGGAGCAGAGGCGCTGGCGGCTTTGGAAGAGGCGATCGCGGGGCTTGACGACAACGCTAAGGAGTATGTTCGCCTGATCTCAACCGCACGCCCGTCGATTGACGATGCCATTCGTTTAAGTTGTCGCGTGGAAGGAGCGCGCTATGGTGACGATGTTCCGGCCGACCTTCTTGCCGCCGAAATCGTTGCCCGACGCGTCCTTTCGACCAAGGCTGATCAACTAACGCCCTCCGATGCTGCCGCCGCGATTGAGCTGCTGGCTGATCGCGAGCTCGATCCGGTGGACGGCGCGCGTTTAGAGGACGCAGCATGGCCGTTGGCCTTCATGGAACAGATCTCAGCTCCGGGAAGTGCCGCGCTCATGATGGCGCTGGATCGGGACGATGCGCTTGTTGCCGTCTTGCAAGACCAGGGGCGGACCTCTTTGGTCAAGCGTGAGGCTGAGAAGTCTTCATTTGGCGATGTGCTTGACGACTGGTCTGCTCGCTATCCCTGGCGCTACGGCATGATCGATCCTCAGGATGGCAACAACGAGTTCTTCATGTCGATGGGGCCGTTGTCGACCCCTATCCCGCAATCCCGGCGCTTGATTGTGGTGGCTGAGCCCAAGCTGCTCCAAGTGCCGCTCAATCTGGTTCCCGATGGCGATCAGTTCTTGGGTCAGTCGTGCGCAATTGGCTTCATCCCCTCGCTCACTTGGCTCAAAGCCAGTAGATCTAAGCCAAGGTTGAAGGGTGCGAAGAGACTTGCCTGGATTTCAGATCCGGGCGATCAGGTGGATAACAGCGCGCTTTCGGCAGTGTTGGTGCGCACGAGTAATGCCTTCGAAGACCACGGCTTTGAAGTCAACACCGATGGCTCGGTGCCGGAGACACTGACCGAGGCCAGTATTGCCGTAGTGGCGGCACACGGCAGTGTGGGTGCAGATGGGCGCTTTTTGCACCGGGTCAGTGACGAAGGCACTTTGACGCTGACACCCCGCAACCTCAGCCGCGCCCTGGCGGGAACTGAACTGGTGATCTTGTTTGTGTGTAGTGGTGGGCGAGTGGACCGCCATCCGCACGCCAATACGGCAGTGGGGCTTCCGAAGCAACTTCTGGTCGCGGGTTCACGCGTGGTCATCGCCTCGCCTTGGCCAATCTCCCCCATTTTTACCGGGCGTTGGCTTGAAGCGTTCATGGCAGGGTGGGAAGACGGCTTGACGGCCATGGATGCAACGCATCTGGCCAACAAACGGGTGGAAGCGCAGTTCGGGATCGTGCCGCAATACGCCTTGGCCATGACGACGTACGGAGATGTATTGATGACCAAGTAAAGCGAGTACTTCCCACTGGACGCTTGGGTGGGCGATCATCTCGGCGGGGCACTTCGGCGCCGAGTAAAAGCCGTTGGGGGTAGCTCGATCGATGGCACTGGATAATCGTGAATGGGCATTGGTGATTTGGCTAACCATTGCCCTCATTGGGGTGCTTCTAAGTGCCAATTTAAGGCAGGCTTCCTGGGCCCTCCTGAAAGCCCTGGGCCAGCCCAGCATTGTTTCAGTTCTGGCGCTACTGTTTGCCTACATCGCACCGATCATATTGGGGCTTTGGCATCTCGGCTGGTGGGGGATTGCCAACCTAAAAACGACGTTGATTTGGGCCTTCGGTTCTGCCTGCGTTGCGGTGTTCAATGTCCATAAGGTGGAAGACGACGCGAGCTTCTTCCAACGCGCACTGGGGGAGGTTATCGGTGTTGCCGTTGTTGTGGACTTCCTCGCAGCAGTCGACACATTTCCGCTTTGGGTGGAATTTTTCATCGCCGGCGGTGCGTTTTTGCTGGCCTTACTGAGCGCTGTAAGCGCCAAAGAGCCTTCCCAACGCCTCGTGCATCGCGGGGCCAATGCCTTGCTAATTGCACTCGGCCTTCTGATGCTGGGAAAGTCGATCTTTCACATCACGGTCGATTTCAACGATTTCGCCAAGATGCAGACCGTTCGGGAGTTCCTGTTGCCCATCATATTGGGCCTACTGCTGCTACCTTTCTTGTTCCTTCTCAATGCTTACTTGGTTGCCGAGAGTGTGTTGGTCGCTTTTAAGTATCAAAGCAAAGCACCCAAGCTTGCGCGATATGCAAGCGCCAAGTTTCTGCGCCACTTAGGGTTGGATATGCCCGCGTGGCGGCAGTGGCAGCGCCATGCAGGGCGCTTTGCGCCTTCAAGCTTTTCCGAAGTTGAGGCGTCGGTGTTGGAGGTCAAGAAGACCCGTTGCCGTCAGAAAAATCCTCATCGCGTCCAGCCTGTGGTGGGTTGGCTACCCGAAGACGCGATGGGCTTTCTTTCATCCCAAGGGTTGAAGACGCGGCCTTACTATCGGGCGGATGATAGGGAGTGGCTGGCTGCGTCTGGCATGGTGGAATTGGGCACGGGGATCTTGCCCAACAATGTGGGCTACTACATCTCCGGAGACGCGTTCATCGTCAAAGAGCTTCGCTTGAAGCTCAATGTCAATCGACCGGAGGAACAAGAGAATGCCACTAGGCACTTTGGCTTGCTCTGTCATGAGCTTCTCAGAAAAGCGCTTCCCTTTGCTTACGCGCAGGATCTACCTTTTGAGATTGAAGTGGATCAGGTCACCATCATTGGACGCCATTCGGTAAGGATGACCCTCTTCGAATGGTCCGGTGGAATTAAGGGGGGTTTTGACCTGACCTTTGCCATTGGTGTGCCCGAAGACGACTGTGCAACCGATTGATCGCTGTGCAACTGTCATGATGCGCACCCATAGCGGCGGCTACGCTTGCTCTTCCTGCTTGAAGCGAAACTTCTCAGCGATGTAGAGAGCGGAGGTCTCGATGCGCGGGAAGACCGTTGGCTCAGTGATGTTGAGCTGATCCAATTCCTTCAAGATCCCTCGCTTGTTGCGGATCTCAATGCGCTCAATGCCAATCTTGTCGCTGCCTTCCTCATCCAAGGTCGCATCCTGTCCGAACAGCAAGAAGGCGCCTGACTGAAACGAGATCCGGTCGTTGCTCCGTTTGCTCTTCACGCACACAACGCTGCCCAGATCCTCTGGATTGATTTGTGGCGTGAAATGGGGTTTTTCCTGTCGGATGAGGTGTAAGAGCTTCCGGATCGGCTCTTGTGCATTGAACGCATCGGTGTCCAGCGTGTAGTCAATTGCATCCTTTTCCGCTTGCGGCAATCTCGCCAGGTTGGCCAGGCAGCTCGCGGTATCAGAGTCGAAATATTTGATTGAGGCTTGTTTCAGCGAGAGCAAGATCACTTCGCCAGGAACCTCTTGGGCTTGCCCACTTTTTGAAACACTCTTGCACGCAAAAAACAAAGCAATGAGCGGGTTGGAGGTGATATCTAGAAGGCGAGTCGGTAAAGAGTAGTGCTGCATGCGCACAAGTCGATCTAAGGTGTATTGGTCGCCCTGGAACTCTCCGGAATGAGAAAGGATCAGCTCGTTGTAGAGCTGATGCTCTTGGCGCAGGTGAAGAGGATTACCCGCACCATCCTTGCGAAAGACGGAAGGTTCCAGTCGATAGCTGTCGCGATTGGAGTGCCCTCGATAGAAAATTTCTTTGCCGTGCTTGGGCATTGCAAGCACGATATCGACGAATTCAGCCACTGACGATGCGCTGTGCTGTGGGTGCACTGGGGGAGGAAGATCGACGCGGCTGGGTTCGGGGTTGCGAAGATCGTTAAGCAAGCCGGCACCAGCAAGCTCCTCAAAGAGATCTGCCTCCTTGATCGCCCAGTGCGTCCGGTTCATTTCCCAGCCGCGGATATCCAGGCGATGCTGGATTGGGTCGATGTGTTCGAAGGGGATTGGCGCAATATCCGGATCGATTTGAAAGCCAATTACCACATCTCGACCGTGCAACTTGATGCTGGTCAGTCGACCAAGCTGCATATTCTCTCGGCCTTCGTAGGCAAACAGGCATGGCAGGTCTAGCAGATGTTCGATCTGCTCGGAGTTGAGTTCCTTGAACCGCGCGGCGACTGACTCGTTGGTGTATTCCAAGAAGCGACTGCGTGGATAGGTGTAGGTGAAGCTGGTGCCGTCCCAGGCCGTTTCATCAGCAGTGACCAGAAGGCTATACATCGGCGTGGTTCCTTTGGGCTTGGAGCATGTTCATAGGCTTCCTGTCGAACTTGCTTGGGCGAGCAGCCAGTTGCGCGTCAGCGACAGTGCAAGCGCTTTTCCTTCGTCAAGTGTCATTGGAGCATCAGGCGGCAAGGTTCTGTCTGCGCTATGCCGAGCAGTCGGTCCCGATGAGGGGTGGTTGGCGGTGTGGTCGAACCTCTTGAGGTCTTTTTGAGAAACCCAGCCGCGCGATTCAAGCGCCTTAGGGCCTCCAACTGCGTGCTTGATCAGCTCGATGATGCGTGCCAGATTGGTCCAATCATTTATAGGTTGAGCGAGATAGCTTTTAAGTTGCTCGCCCAGGCGTCCGCCTTGAAAAGCGGCTTCGAACTGATTAAAGGCGGGGCCGGACGACTGCTTGGCATACACAATGGGCCCATCGCCCAGCTGGATGCTGACCAACGACATCGAAACAACCAAACTTTCAACGATGGCCACATGGTGAGTTGTAGTCTGCCCTTGAACGATCTCGCGGACTTGGCCCAGTCCGATTTGACCGGGCGCAAGCGCATACAAGACTTGGTAGATGCGCAGGCTCGCCAACAGTTCTTCGCCTCTGCGCCTGACCTCAGAAGGCCCTTGCAAGCCTTCAAAGCGAGCAGCATCCAGCCGATAGACGCTATCGACCTCTTGGAGGGGCGACCCCTCGATCCGGCTTGCTTCGAGCGCTTGGAGGGTAGGGCGCTCACCGCTAACTTCAACAACCCACATCATTCATGCCTGTCATTGAGACCCCAGGCATCATGCAGAAATTCTCTGGCTGCTCCTAGTCTTTGGGGGCATTCAAGATCTACCTCCAACTGGATCGAATGAACGAGAGCGCTTCAACGCGCGCACGGCTGAAGTCGAGAAGGGTCGCCAGATCAGCATTAAGCCAAGCAAACTGGCAAAGGGCAAGAAGAAATAATTCAAGCGACGGCCCCTAGGGATCCGTCGTTCTTTCAGCTCCTTGAAAGCAGTGGCATTACCTGAAGCAGCCGAAGCTTGACAGATGCCATTTTGAGCATAGCTTGCTCTCAGGAGGGCTTATGTTTCATCCCGCAAATCTAGTCGAGCATATTGATCGCATGCCGAGCGGATCAGATCGATCCGTGATGGCTCGAGTGGCATTGAACCTACTCTACGATCCTGATCTCTATCCTGTCTCACTCATCGAAGTGCTTGAACTTGGCGCTGTCGAGCGGGTGTTGGTCAGAGCTTGCTTGGACTACTGTGCCATTGATCGCCGCCAGCTGCTGTCTTGGAGCGATGGGCGAGTGGTCGAATTGCGGGAATTCGCGAAAGAAGGGCAAGCTGACGATGGAGAATATGGCTTGTATATCTTATGAATGGCGCATCTTTTGTTGAATACATTGCTGATCAAACCCGAGGTCAGCGTCGCTTAGCACGCTTGGCTCTGCATGTGGCTGGTCACGACAAGATAGTGCCGTTCGACGTGCGCGATCTTCTGGGGCTTTGCGATGAGCAGCGGGCGGTTGCGAACAGTTTCATTGATTGGTTCGTGTGCAATCCAACGGCACGTTTTGGTGGTTCTACTCTGATCCACGCTGCCAGTATGGCGGGGCTTACAGGTGACACATTGGTCACATCGACTGCTTTGGCGAACGCATCTGTTTCAGATGCGTTCGTGCGGATTGGATTGTGAGCATTCCATTTTGTGTGAAGAGATTGAAGAGCTCAACCATTTCTCGAACATCAACTGTGTCTTCCATTAGGAGTTGCGTGATCAAGGTCTGCCAAGCGCGATTTTCGTAGCTCACCATAAATTGTAGGGCGCGAAGTTGGCGAATACGCTCCACACTAGGCCATTGTTTTTCGCCCTCACTTCTTAGCTGCTCCTCATGGGCCTGAGCTTGCTTCTGATTAGCTGTGAAAAACTTTTGTTGAATGATCACAATGATCTCAGAGGGCTTTAGCCCAAATTTGCAGAGCATTTGGATTCGGTCCACCACCTCCTTTGGAAGAGGAAATAGCAGCACATCGCGAACATCTTGCAAGCATTGGTTCATTTGATTTCCTTCCATCAAAAGTCGATCCAGATCGATGTGGCTGGTGGAGAGCGCTGATTCTTAGAGCATTTGATCAAGCACCGCAAAGTGACCAACACCGCTCCAAAGTGATCTGTTACCAACCACATAGAGCGCCTCCTTCGCGCGAGTGACCGCAACATTGAGCACATTTGGAGTAGATCCAGCCCATCCTCGTGCACCATGCTGGGCAGCTTGCGGAGCGCCCAGCACGAAGATCACAACTTGGGCTTCGCGACCTTGGACAGTGTGTACGGTCCCGATGCGCTCTTTGGTCCACTCATAAGGGCTATCCACCCAGCCGTTGAGTAAGCCTGAGCGGCGGACCAAGTCTCGAAGTTCGTCCTGCACCACGACGAATGGCGTGACAATATAGAGATCAGGCTTGATGCTAGCTGCGTGCAGCGCTCGCAGGAGCGCTACCACTTGCTCGCCTTCCTCAGGCGAATACTTATCGCGCCCACTTCCGCGAACATCGATCCAGCGTGAAGGACCCAAGACATCCCGGATGATCGAAGCACCAGGCACTTTGGCTTGGACCATGAGGTTGTTGTAGGCCACACGATTGGAAATTTCAAACATCGGCGAGGCGCAGCGCCTGTGCACCAACAGCGGCGCGCCAACCGCGCGAGAACCTGATGTGGTTTCAAAGCGCGCGCAATGCAGGCTTCCGTCGTCAGCAAGCGTTTGGGCAGAAGCGTTAGGAGCAGCAAAGCGATCCGAATCAACCTTGAACTCGCGCATCACCGCTTGCGTGAGCACGGGCGGCAGCGGGACCACAGGCTCTACTTGCACTGGATCGCCCACAATGAGCGCATGCTTGGTGCGAAGCAGTGCACCAACCGTCGACTGCGGCGTCGCCTGGCCAGCTTCGTCGACGAGCAACCAACCTAGGCTCTCATCAGGAAGCTGATTGAGCATGCGCTCGACTGATGCAAAAGCAGTGGAAATGACTGGCACCACAAGGAATAAGCTCGCCCAGAGATCTGCTGCTAGTTGCTTGCGATCGGCGCCAAGTTTGAAGTTGCTGCCGACAAGCCCATTCAAGTTGCGAAGGAGTGGTAAGGCTGCCGCATCGATGAACGCCCGGTGGACATCCATGGCCGCTTCAAACAGCTCAGAACGCTGGGTTTGAAGATCGCGATCTAGCCAAGGCAACGCCAAATTCTTAGCGCCGTGCGCAAGATCATGGAAGCTCGCATCAAGCACGCAAGCGCCTTCGCCCACTTGAATGCTTCCGCATTGAGCAAGGGCATTGTTCAGTGCAGCCTTTGCCGTGGCGTGAGATGCGCTGGCATTACGGATAACTTTTTGCGCTTGCTCAGATGCTTCGAGCGCAGCATCTTCTTCTAATTTTGCTTTCCGATGGGCTCCTTGTGCTTGATCATGAGCGCGAGCAAGAGGTGTGCGCGTGGCTTCCCACTGTTTAGCGCCGCTCGAACCAAACAGGCGTTTCAGGGCGAACAGACTGGGACGATTGCGTTCGTGTTGGCTCAGCGCTTCCTCGCTGCTTTCAAGCTGGCTTCTAGCGTCGCTTGATGTCGATTGCGCTGTCTGCCAAGTCTCCATAGCTATGGCAGCATTTCGCTCAGCATCGGTCCTTTGTCGCGAGGCATATTGCTCGCGCTCCCGTAGATTAGGCAGCGCACCGAGTGCCTGTCGAAGCGACTCCAATTCCGCCAAGCGCTTGCGCACTTGCGCTGAGCAAGCTTGGAAGTGCTGTTTCGCTTGCTGCCAACGCGTCATTGCCTCAACTGGATTTGCAGGGGCTTGGCAAAGCTCAGCTAGGCCTTCGCGATCAGATTCTTGGCGCGGCGTGATGCCACTAACGCGTTCCAGGTAGGTCTTGAACGAGAGGTGCGATTCTGTCCAAAACGCCTTTCGAAAGCGGGAGCGATTGGTGCCGTTCCCCAGGACAGCTGCCGAAAGACCCCAGGCATCTTTGCCAAGCAGCTGGGTTGCCAAAGGCTCGAAGTAACGAAGCGTGCTTTCCTTGGCTATGGAGCCGACTGCCGGGATCTCTTCGCTGATGTTCTCGACTGCTTTGTTGTTCGAGCTTGCCACGACCATTTCGAAACCACGAAGCGACAGATCGAGAGAAAATAGCTCCTGGTTTTCACCTCGGATGCGTTTACTCCATGCAGATTTGAAGGCCTTTTTGGGATCATCGAAGGCGCACATGGCCTCAGCCCGACGCGTCAGCTGATCGGCCACAACATCGCGCAGTAGCGTGCTCTTGCCCGTGCCAGGAGGGCCATTGACGCCAAGCAACGGGTTCGTCTTAGGCAACTGCGAGGCCAGGTTCACCGCCACCTGCTGTAAGAGCGCAGGACGCTGGTTGGGTGGGGTGATCCAGCGCCCCAAGGGCGTAGTAGCGGGTGACAACGCTTGGTCGAGCGCTTGGGGATCATGCAAAAGATCATGGCGTTCTGAGGGCTTCGTCTGGCCTAAGAAGCGCGCTAATGCGGGTGGAAGCGCCTGACGCATTGCGCGATCCTTGGCTCGGGCCAGATCGCGCAAGAAGAAGCTGTTGAGCAGGAGCGGGTCCGGGACGAGGTTGCTACGAAAGCCTATATAGGCAGCGACGGCAAATTGTGGGCCTTGCACAATGTTGGCAGGGAGTTTGAGGGTTTGCACCAGCCAGGAGAACGCCTTTTGAAGCGTGGCGTAAGCGATCGGCGTATCCGTCCCACTTGGGTCGGGGCGGAGCTGCTTGGTCAGACCTTCAATCAGGCGTCCTTCCTCCTGTGTCCAAGCAGCCAAGCTTTGCAATGAGCCTTCGAGCGCAACAGGTAAGCCCCAGCCAAAAGCCGAGATGGACACCG
Source organism: Xanthomonas euroxanthea (assembly GCF_903989455.1). NCBI lineage: Bacteria > Pseudomonadati > Pseudomonadota > Gammaproteobacteria > Lysobacterales > Lysobacteraceae > Xanthomonas > Xanthomonas euroxanthea. The sequence goes on from NZ_LR861803.1 coordinate 1,799,472, forward strand.
GCATTTCGCCAGCCAGAAGTCCGTTTTTGTCGACCAAGATCGATGCCAGAACGACTTCGCCCTTGATGTTGGGCGGGTTGGGGCGTGCCTCTTGAAAACGCGTGAGAAGCTTGCCGAAAGCGGGCTCGGCTGCAAGCGTTCCGAGGATGATATGAAAGTAGACCTTGAAGTTGGGCTTGGAGCGGGCGGAGCCGCCATCCCAAGGCAGCTCTGGTCCAATCGAGACGATATTCTGCGCAATGTTGCTCGCAAGTTCTGCTCGGCGCTTGAAGGTGGTAGGAGACAACACTTCCAGAGCCGACCAGGCATCCAGAATGTCGGGAGCGCGATTGGTGTAGTTCACTGGTTCGAGGTCAGGCGGGGAGATGGCGGGCCCAGCCTGCTGCCCCGCCATATCGCTCGGCTCAGGACGAGGGCGCGTTGGCTCGGTTGGGGCGGCGCGTGGCGCAGGCGGTGCATGGTTGTGTGCGCTGTCAGCCCGACCCTGTGCTCGGGAGCGATTCAAGGCATTGACCACCTCCGTAGCAAGCTCCTTAGCACGCGGAGTTCGGCGAAAGCCAAGTTCTTCCGCGAGTTCGGCAAGTGTGGCCTCGTCGGAAATGGATGCAGCGTAAAGCTCTTCGAGTTGGTCGATGGATTTAGATAGATGCGGGCGGCTCATCCGTGGGCTCAGGTGCAGAATAGGCCTAGCTTCGTAACTGCGGCGTTCATCGTCAAGCTTCTAGCGAGTTTTCGCCAAACGAGGATTTTGTTAAATCAGTCCATTGGCATTTTTGCGAAATTTCTGTGCGGGTTCTAGAGCCCAGTCTCAGCCATGCTTCTAGCCAGCTCATCGAGTGTGGGTGGAACTGTGTCCTTCGTCGCGGAATGGCAGGCGGGCGTTTGCGTTTGCGTAGGTTGGGTGACCAGATAGCACGCCGTGGCCCTGGTGCTGTAATGAGTGCAACCGATCTGATTGCGGAAGTATCCAAGACGAGCTTCGCTCTGTTTTGCCAATTGCTGGGTCAGAGCAGAAGAACCGTGTGGCGGCGCATTAGCTTCATGATGCTCATGGGCATCATGATCTGTCTTGGCTCATCTATCTTTGTCAAGCTCCTGATGGCCGAAATTGATAGTCGCAATTCCCAGCGAAGTGCCGAACAGAGTTGGGCAATTGAGGATGCTTTTCGGTTTCGTGCACTCAGCGCCATTGATGATTGCATCGGAGCCATGCAACGCAAAGACCCAGAGGTGGTGTGGTATTGCGACGAGGCGAAGTGGAGCTACACACAGGTTGTTTGGCCGACGCCTCAGCAGAGAGAGCAGGAGATCATCAAGCGTGAGGTCTACTGGGCCATGCGCTCGGACCTGCTGATGCAGGAGCATCGTGCAGATGCCAGTCGAAGAGCGGCTAAGCCGGAGCGATGGGAGCGGGCAGTTGACTCGCTCGGTAAATTCGAATGGATGTTGATGGTCTCGCTCTTAGTGCTAATTCCTTACTTGTTGGCCAGTGGTGCGCTGTATTGGGGTCTTGGACGTTGGGGCTCCCAGAGAACTTGACCGAGTTTCTGGGTGATGAGGGGGATGTAAAGCCGCTTCGAGTGAGGTGGCCACACTGACAAGTTGCTAAGAGCACGCGGAAGTGTCCCTTGCTAGCCTTGGAATAGACCTCCGTGCGTTTGTTGACTTAGCTGGCAAACTGACCTCGCACATAGCGAGGCTAAGCGACGCCTGGCTTGACTTCCCTATGGCAGCAATTGTGCTTGCTAAGACATGCATCGGTGCTTGGTGAATGCAGTGCGTTTGAAGGGCAGGCGCGGATTTAGCAAGCGCATGCGCAGTGATTAGCGCAGTGCTCTAAAGTGTGACTGCTGCGGCGTGCAGCTTGCGTGTGGTCGTCACTGATTCGAACGAGATGTCAAACCATGCCGCATCTATGCAGCATGGTGTTGGTAGCTGTCATGGCTCTTCTTAAGGATACATCTTTGCGCCTTTACGCAGCTTCTCTTTGAACTGGCCTCGTTGATACGTGGGCAATTGGACGCTCGGCTGATAGAGCGAGAGTGCCGCGAGCTGTCTTTGCATAACATTGCCTGACGATTTGTGGATGTAGTGGTCTTGCAGCACTGGCACGCTTTTAACCAGCGAATGACCCGTGAGCAACGCAATGTCCTGAGGCGTGATGCCTGCCGCATGAAGCTCTGTGGCCAAGGTGTGGCGGAAACCATGGAAGCCAATACCTTTGGCAAAGCCAAGATCTTTGAGGTAGTCACTGAACTGATTGAGGAGTCCTTGGCTATACCGGCAATTGCTCGCGCCGCTTTTCTTGTTCTTGCCGGCGGATAAGTGCGGGAACAGTCTGGGATGGCCGCAGGCCTTGATGTCGGCAATGAAATCCAAGAAGCCGGCATTGATCACCTCAGGATGCAACGGGATCTTGCGGATCGCGCTCTTGCCTTTCAGGCGTTGGCGGGTTTGAGCACCGTTAGACTGGGCAAGATCATCGTCTGCCGTCATCCGGATGGCCATGCACCATTGACCTTGTTCCAACATGATGTCGGCAACTTTCAGTTGCGCGACCTCATTGATACGTGCGCCTGTGTAAAGGCCTAAGATCGGTCCCCACCACCGATGAGGGAACTTAGACGCCCAAGCATTGAAGGTCGCAGAATCGAAGATCTTCTGAATGTCACTGGACGACAAGAGCCTGGATGGCGTTGTGGTGTTGGTGAGGAGCGATGGCTTCTTGGGCTTGAACGCTGCCATCGGCGAGTGCGCAACAGCTTGCGTTTTGAGCAACGCATTGAAAAAGCTTGTGACCATCCGACGATGCAGCTCGGTCGTGGCGCTTGCGGGGCAGGGCACATTGAGTGCGGCTCCTTCGCGAATGATGTCTTCGACACTCATCGACTCGAACCGGGAATTGCTGGTCAAGCCAGGCGGTGCCCATCGCAACACATCCCACATCTGGTGAATGTGTTGGTGGTCGATCTGCGACACCGGCACATCGCCACAGGTCAGACGCAAAATTTTGAGGGATCGGGCGGCGGAGTTGATGGTGGTGTCTTGGAGATCACGCCTCGCCATGTCTTTGAGGTAATCCGCGATCTCAACAGACAGCAGCCGGGCAGGTGATCCCGTGGGAAGTGCTTCTGGATAGCGTGATCGAGGGCGGCGAGCACGAGATGCACAGAAAGTTTGCCATGCACTTTGTAGCATTTCGCTCAATTGGATTGCGGCTTGTCTTCCGCGAACGGTGACGTCATTAAACAGCGTCTTTCCGACTTGGATGGATTTGAAGTGAAGTTGTTCGCCATCATTGATGAGAGGGACAACGGGTGGTTTGTTTTGCTTTGGAGTCATCGACTTTCCTTTGGGTTGAAGATGATCCAGCGATAACGTCAGTCTTTAAACTGTCAAGGATAAAAAAATTGAAATAATGAATTTGGCCGACGCCTCGGCGTCTTGAAGATTGATGTGAATAAGGAGTATCGGCGCATTTAAAATTAGCGGGCTTAACTTAGAAGAATGCTTGTGCCCAGGCGGTTTAGCCAATATTCAAAAGAAAACACTAGGCAACTTTTTATAGTGTTTATTTTTTTCCAAAATAGACGCCTAAAGGGCGCCTTATTATATTTTATTATAAGAGCTAGATTAGGCGTTTGCGCGGAGTTCAATTCCGGCCATTCTTCGTTATTGAAATGTAAACGTTAAATAAATGATATTTGCGGGGCCTAAAAACCATCACTATTAGGCGTTCTATTGGACCGCGATTTTTATATTTACGTGCTCTGGCCAGGAGAAAACTTGAGGTCATACAGGAGCGACCTTCACTCACTGGACTACATATGGCTATCTTTCATGTTCGCGTCAAAACTTTCAGTCGTTCTAAAAATCAATCCGCCGTTGCGGCAGCCGCGTATCGCGGTGCAATGCTGCTCACTGACCCAGGCGGAAAGCTTCACGACTATAGAGCGCGCCGAGGCGTCCTCAGAAGTCGATGCTTTGTTCCAGCAGGTTCCCCGGTCTGGGCTGATGATCCTCAGATGCTTTGGACGGCTGCGGAAGCTGCGGAGAAGCGCAAGGACAGCACGCTGTGCCGAAACTTCTGCGTTTCGCTCCCGCACGAGTTGAATCATGCGCAGCGCTGGGATCTCATCGAAGACCTGGCTCAACGCTTGGTGGATCGGTATGGCTTTGCAGTCCAGGCAAGCTCACACGCGCCGGTCGAAGGCGATCCTCGCCACTTCTATGCCCACTTGCTGAGCACGACAAGGAAGTTGGGCCCGGAGGGTCTGGCCGCCAAGACCCGCGAGCTGGATGGGCCCATCAATGGAAGGGTTGAGGTGGAGTGGGTCCGAGCAATGGTCGCCGCTCAGATCAATGCTCACCTGTCGAAGGTGGATGTTCAAGACCGAGTAGACGAGCCTTATCCAGTAACAACGGCAACACAGGACATGCGTGCAGACAGTCCAGCACTGGTCGATGGCGAAGCCGGCTTCGCATCGCTGCTCACCCGCTACCGTTCTGGTGGAGTGCTCATGGGTGTCCCAGAAGGCCACACGGCGGAGCGAGCGTTTGCAGAAAGACTTCTTGCGCGCGGCGCCAATCGGGTGCCCGCGCCCCAGAATCAACGCAGTGATGTCAGGACGGGAGACCGAGCTGGTGAGGCGATGTCTGATCAATCAGTGTAGATAAGGGCGCATGATCTCGCGCTGCAATGCAGGCATGTCGTAGCGGCCAGCTCGATATCCATCGAGTGCTTGTTCAAGGTGGGGGTCTAGGCCAAAGCCCTTTTCCAGGAATTCTTCGACGCAATGCGTCAGAAGCTCCTCGCGGAAATGCAGCTCGTCGCGGTCAAGCGACGAGCTGGCCTTCAATGTTCTTTTATGGATTTTTGAGTTCTGGTTCATACCATGATTCGTATCAGAGAATCACTAATCGTCAAGGCGGCGACGTCATGGCTGCACAGAAGTCGGTCAGAGCTTCTCGCCCTCATTGATCGCCTGACTCAAGATCTCATACCACTGGTTCATCTCGCGCTCGCTGCCGAACTTGATCGTCCAGACTGGATGATCCACATCCCGAACGCTGACTGTGATCGTTCCCTCCCGCCTTGAGTTGTGCCAGTGCTTCTCCCAAGAGCGGACATCCATCAACGGGTAGATCTTCACTGCCCTGCCGGCACGAATCTTCAACCGCGACCGCTCAATCGAGATCGCCAAAGCGCCTTGTCGCCCAAAATAGGAGCGATCAAACTCCCGCCCAAAGGCCTCCCGCTGGTTGCGCAATCGGTCAGCCCGATTGACGGCAACGGCGACCAGCACCGCTGTGCCCAGGGCAAGCAAGATGAGAAACGTGCTAACGGTCATGTGAACTCCTGAGAACAGAATGGGACCATCGTTGATTGCAAATGGACGGCTATTGGACGCGGCCGGTGATCTTCCAAGTGCCGCCCACCTTGGTGAAGGTGTAGACCCCATCCATTTGATGACCAAAGTCCCGCTCCATGGCTTCAATCTTGGCGCTTACGTCACAGGTGTAGCTGGGCGCACCTTCTGCCTTCGTGCACTGGTTACTCTCGAAGTCTTCGATACGCGCCTCTTCGTTGCTGTTCGCTTTGACGAACTGCAAAAAAGCGTGCTCTCGCTCAGTCTCAGCAGGGCCGCCGCCAGAGCAGCTGGCCAAACAGACCGACATCAGGCCAACCAGGGCCAAATAAAGCTTTGACATGTGCATCTCCAAAAGAGGAAGGGAAGAGCGCTGGGGATCCACCAGACCGACAGGTTCGGATGCCCTGATTGCCGGCATGCTCAATGACTGCAAGCCTCCGGACACCGGCGGGAATGACCGGTGTTGGTGCTTGGCAGTCGCAGTTGATTGGCTGACGGAACCATGTTACTGATAAAGTAACAGACAAGGCAAGTCGGAGACCTCATGCTCATTCATCACATTGCATGCTTGTGGTCACATTTTGGATCTGGACGACGCTCGTCTCATCTTCGCCAACCGCCTCCGTCACGCGCGCCAAAAGGCCGATCTGACCCAGGAAGCCTTGGGTGTTGCCGCTGGACTGGCACCTGAGGTGGCCAGGACGCGCATCAATCGCTACGAGAAGGGCGTCAACGAGTGCGACTTGCGCACCGCCAAGCGCCTGGCCGATGCCCTCGGCATGCCACTGGCTGCCTTCTTCGCCGAGACCGATGAGGTGGCAGACGCGATCCAAGCGCTCGCGAAGCTCTCCGTCGAAGAGCAGCGAAAGGTCGTCGCCGAATTGCAGCTCAAAGCCCAGCGCAGCGATCCGCCTAGCCCATAGTGCATCGGATCTCGCTGCTGGTGTCTTGGCCTGCGTGCAGATCAGACAATTCCTACACGGATGCCAACGCCCATCCGATCTGGCCGGGCGGTGTGATCCTGTAATCTTGCGAGCGGACGGTCGTTTTCAAACAAGCCAGGGATCACAGATGGAAGGCAGCGCGTCATGACCGGCAAGATCAAGCTCAGTGTCGCCATCGCGCTCTTGCTCCTCGCCCTCATTGCAGGGGTCTACCTCTCCGGTCAGTTGATCCTGATGCTGTTGAAAGTGGCTGGGCCGCTCAGCGTCGGCACCTATTGGTCTTACGTCAAAGCGCTCGAACTCCCGCAGTTCGCTCCCTATGCCACCAAGATCAAGCTGGCTGGCGCCCTCGGCTTCGGTGTGCCGCTGCTGGCCTGGATCGCACTGCTGATCCCGTTGTTCAAGCCAAAGGCGGCCGCCTTGCATGGCGACGCGCGCTTTGCCTCCGGCAGTGATCTGGCCAAGAAGGACATGCTCAAACCGTCGCCAACCGGCATCGTGGTTGGGAAGCACGGTGGCAAGTTGGTGCGCCTACCTGGGCAACAGTTTGTGATCCTGGCCGCGCCCACGCGTTCGGGCAAGGGGGTGGGCATCGTCATCCCCAACTTGCTCGACTACCAAGGCTCGGTAGTGGTCCTGGACATCAAGCAGGAAAACTTCGATCTGACTTCCGGCTGGCGCAAGAGCCAAGGCCAAGAGGTCTTTTTGTTCAACCCCTTTGCCGAAGACGGGCGCACGCACCGCTGGAACCCCCTGAGCTACATTTCGCCCGATCCCGCCTTTCGCGTGTCGGATCTGATGAGTATCGCGGCGATGCTCTATCCAGATGGCTCTGACGCCCAGAAGTTCTGGGTGAGCCAAGCGCGCAACGCCTTCATGGCGTTTACGCTCTATCTGTTCGATAGCTTGGACGATCAGATCAAGCGCAAGCACCCGAAAGACACCTGGATGTTCCCAACCCTTGGGATGCTCTATCGCGTGTCGTCTGGCGATGGGAGCGACTTGAAGGGCTACCTCAAAAAGCTCTCGCAGCGCGACTTCCTGGGCCGCGATGCCAAGATGGCCTTTGACAACTTGCTCTCGCAAGCCGAAGAGACGTTCGCCTCGATCATGGGCACGTTCAAGGAGCCGCTCAACCAGTTCATCAACCCAATCCTGGATGCAGCTACCAGCGGCAACGACTTTTTGCTCACCGATGTGCGCAAGAAGAAGATGAGCATCTACATTGGCATCCAGCCGAACAAGCTGGCCGAAAGCCGCTTGTTGATCAACCTGCTGTTTAGTCAGCTCATCAACCTCAACACCAAAGAGCTGCCGCAGAACAACCCGGCGCTCAAACATCAATGCTTGCTGCTGATGGATGAGTTCACGTCCATCGGCCGGGTCGACATCATTGCAAGCGCGGTGAGCTACATGGCCGGCTACAACATTCGTTTGCTACCGATCATCCAGAGCATGGCGCAGCTGGATGCGACCTATGGCAAGGATGTCTCGCGCACGATCATCACCAACCATGCCTTGCAAATCGTCTACGCCCCACGCGAGCAGCAAGATGCCAACGACTACTCGGATATGCTCGGCTACACCACGGTGCGCAAGAAGAACAAGTCGCAAACCAGTGGCAAGCAAAGCAGCGTGTCCTACTCCGAGACCGAGCAACGCCGCGCCTTGATGCTGCCGCAGGAGTTGAAGGCGATGGGCTTTGACAAGGAAGTCTTCCTCTATGAAGGCATCCCAAGTCCGGTGCTCTGCGAGAAGATCAAGTATTACGAAGATGCGTATTTCACCAAACGCTTGTTGCCGAAGGTGAAGATCGAAGCCTTACAGATGGCGCTTGCATGAGTGATAGCACACCTTCCAATGTGCCTCAGAATCGATTGAAGGCTGGTGGCAGTCACAGTCAACAGCTTCTGCGTGACCTGGCATTAATCAATGCGCGCACTGTGCAGCAGTTAGGGCCATTGCAACCAAGTGCATCCGTAGAAAAACCTAAGCGTAAGCCCAATTTTCCACGTCCAATGCAAGGCCTCAATCAGGATGCTCTCATGACTCAGACCAACGATTCTTCCCCTGATTCGGTCGGCAAACGACCGCCAGTGCCACAAGGCTTGCGCGAAAGCTTCAAGGATTACCCCGATCACATCGCGCGGCTGGAAAGCGCCCTCCAAGAGTCGGTCGATAAGCCATCGCCGATCACCCCTCCGTTGGAGTTTGCGATCTGGGCGATCGAGGGCTGTATCGATACTTTCATTGACGAGTCACGCGAAAAGGTACGCATTGCGGAGCAAACAGTTGACCAAGAGGCAATCGCATTAGCGAGGTCAACGCATCTGCTTATGCTTCACAGCGCCGCTAAGGGCGCATGGAAGGGGCAGAACTTGATGGATTATTTTGGCTTCCCAAGTTCGAAGTATCCCAATGGTCAAAGCCAGCGCACCGATCAGGATGTTCAAATGACACAGGAAAATTCTCCTTCATCTGGCTCGATTGACGAATATCCTCCCGTTCCCGAAGGGTTGCAGAAAATTTTTCAGGAGTACCCTGAATATATGGATAGATTGAAATCGGCCCTCAAAGAGTCGGTGGATAGTCCGTCATTGGTCACTCCTCCTCTTGAAATTGCAATATGGAACCTAGAAGATTGCTTGGATTCCATCTTGGGTGAGGTCAACAGGGAGCTTAGGGAAGCTGAGGAGGACGGTGATCCGGTAAAATTGGAGGCGGCCGAGAAAAAGCGTAGGCAGCTTGGGCCTGCGGGGTTCAGTCACAACTGGAAAGGCAGCAACATGTTTGCCTACTTTGAAGCACGCGGAAATCGGCAGTCATGACCGGAATTCAAGACCCGCTTGATCTGGGACAGCACGAAGATATTTTCAGGAAGCAAATTCTAGCTGACCTGAAATTTGAGGGACTCTCAAGTTATGAAAGTCCTAGGGCAATCATTCTGGCGGGCCAGCCTGGAGCTGGTAAAGGCAGTTTAGCGCGAGCGGCAAGCAGCGATTTGCATGGTGATTCCATAAAGATCGATCCTGACGAGCTTCGCAGATATCATCCAAGGATAGATGAGTTTCGGCATGAAAATCCGTTCTCTTGGTCAAGTCGGACTCATTCCGACGCAAGTCAATGGGCCGATGAACTTTTAGCGGAAGCTACCTCTTCAAAGAAAAATATAATCTTCGATACAACCTTGGCAAATGGGGAATGGGCATCGAAGACGCTCATTAAAGGTCTTCAAGACAATGGTTATGAAGTTGAGGTCCGCGCCGTTGCGTCACCTAAGCTAGAAAGCGAGCATGGTGTCGACAGCCGATTTACGGCGAATATCGACAGGGAGGGCTATGGTCGTTATGTGCCTGAGGGCGCGCGTGATGCAATCTATAGCAGAATTCCGAGTAGTTTAGACACGATCCATGCAGTCAACAACGTGCCCATCCGCATCTTCAATCGAGAGGGCACCGAGCTTTACGACAGCCGCACCGATGCACGCATGCCTGGCCAAGCGATGGAAGAAGCGCGCAACGCGCGGCTTAGAGATCCGGCTTTCACAGAGCATCTTCGAGAGGCTTGGCAAAAACAATTCGATTGGCACCGTGATCTGCCGGAACACGTGCAAGAAGTCCCCAGATCCGATCCTGCTCTCCAAGCGAAATTGCTCGCTGAGCACGCCGAGCTGCACGTCAGTGACGGCGTGAACAGCCGGCTGGAAGGCATTGCCACCATCGATGAACTTGTGCGACCAGGGGCTCCACCTGCACGCGTGCCTGTGCCGGAACCTGAAATCCCAGGCTTGCGCCGCGCCGGGATGACAGCAGGGCTTGCGGGTTTGGGTGTTGCCGCGACCGCCTACGATGCGTCGCAAACTGGAGAGCGTGTTGGCACGCTGTTGGCGCAAGACAACCTCACCGCTGCGCGCTCAGAAGCGTTGCACTTTGCTGCCCGAGGTGCGGGCGGCTGGGCGGGGGGCGCCGCTGCAGCTGCTGTGGTTGGCACAAGTGGTGCCGGACCCGTCGCGCTGGTGGTGGCCGATAGTTATCTGTTCAGTGCTGCTGCCGACAAGGCCGTGACGCTTTGGGACAACCGCCAGATCTATACACAGACCGACAAGCAGGGCGTGAGCTGGGAGTTCAACGGCAGCCAGTGGCTTCGTCAAGAAAAAGCCGACCTGCAAAACGATGGCACGGATACCCCACAGAAGCAGGGCATGTTCGCGCTGCCTGAAAAAGCGCGCGAGCTGAACTATCACGCAAGTAGCGAAGCGACCGAGCAGGCGCTGGGCAAGGTGCAACCCAGTAATCCTTATGTGCAGCCATCCAGTGAGGCAGATGCGGCGCATCTCTACGCACGGGATTGGCGACACGATCCGGCGAGTGGCCAGTGGTCACGGATGATCGCCGACGAAGTTGATCGGAACGATCGACCTGTCTGGACGGTTGATCCGGCAAATCCTGAGCGTAGTGCCGCGTTGAACCAGCAAGCAGCTCAGGAGGTGGACGCCAACATTGCCCGTGGCCCAGCTGCGATTGCCGCGACGTATCAAGCTGCTTATCAGCGCAATGGTTGGGACGACTTTGGCCCCGTGCCAGCGGCCGTGCAAGCCGCCTTAAACCCCGACTCACTGCAAGCATCGGACGGCAAGCAGTATCAGCGCGATACGCAAGGCCAGTGGCGGCATGACGGCGTTGCTGCCGAAGGCAATGTCCCGTTAGAACTCAACGCAACGCGTGAACGCCTGCAGCCAGCCTTAGAGCAGCACGCGCAGGCGTTGGCACAGATGCCTACAAGGCAAACGCCAACGCCACAGCAGCAAGACCAGGCCAATACCGAAGCGACCTATGCCGCCTATGGCGTTGCGCCCAATGCCCAGACTGCGGGCGCGATCCAGCTTGCGGTGCAAAAAACCCGTGAGGCAAACGGGATTGATGCCGCGACCAGCTCTTTGGCGTTGGAGCGTGATGCGACCGGTCAATATTCGGTGGACAGCCCCATCCAGCATTTGAGCCGTGGCGCCGATGGTGTAGTGCGTGTTGCAGCAACGACCAGCACTGATGAGATCCATCAGGCACTTGGGCAGCTGCAATCAGTTCGGCAGGAGCAACCACCTTCGACGGGTGCACCAGAGCTGCGCATTGACGCGCAATCGCCCCAAGAGCGCGATGCCTACGATCAAGCCTTGCGGGAGGCCAATCGGCAAGGCGTTTCGACGCAAGAAGCGCAACAGGTCGCAAGCTTCGCCGCAACGACCGTCACCGCTGCGCGGGTAGACGAAAACCAAGCGCCTCAGGCCGCTATTGATGCGCAGCGGGATCGATATGTTGCACGCACACCCGAGGTGCCTGTTGTTGCGGAGACGGCAACGCCTGCCCCGGTCGTGATGCCTGCACCCGTCAATGCGCAAGTGCGAGAAGAGCCGTCCCAGGTTGCCAAGCCTGCCGAACCGAAGCCCGAACCTGTCCCACAACGCGAATCCCAAGAAACCCGAACACCTGAGGTTGCCGCACCCTCGGCAGCCGGCGCAGTCCAGCCGAAGGCAGAGGCAGTGGCGCCAGCTTCTGCAAGCGCATCTGCGCCGAGTGTCGGATCGCCTTCATCAGCTCTAACGTCTCGTGAGGAAACCCCAAGCCAGGCAACTGTTCCAACGCCGTCAGCATCAGATGAGGTGGAAGGGTTGCGCCTGGGCGACCGGGGACAAGAGGTCGAGTTCTTGCAGTATCGCTTGCAGCAAGTGGATGCCCGTGGTCCCAATGGTCAGGCCGTGCCGCAAGACGGGCACTACGGTCCAGAGACCGAACATGCCGTGAGGCAGTTCCAGCAGGACCAAGGTTTGCCGGCGACGGGCGTTGCCGGGCAAGATCTGGATGCGGCGTTGTCCCAAGCACAACACACGCGTCGGGAAGCATTGAAGCCCACAGCACCGGCCTCGGCAAATAACCCGGTGGAGCAGGGCAGCGAGCAGCAAGCGCAAGGAGTCACGCCACGGAACGAAGCGCCATCGGCTGTTCCATTGCAGGCAGAGCAGCAAGAGGCGGCGATGCAGGCCTCGTTGCCAGCAAATCCAACTCAGAGCGAAGTGCCGGCACAGATCGTTTTGCCTGAGCGCACGTCATCCTCCTATACGTCATTACCTAGCTTTGGTGGTGCAACCGCCCGCTCAAACGCATACGAACACGATGAGGATCGGTTCGAGCAAGCGAGGCCCTTCCAAGATGTCGCTCAGCAGGCGTTTCCCTCTGATCATCGGGATTACGCGTTGTTCTCCGCCATCCAGGCGCAGCTCCCGAAAGGCACCTCCGATGAGAAGACGACCGAAGTGCTGCATGCCGTCAAAGAGTCAGGGATTGAGCGCGCGGATGAACTCCGCAAAGTGATCATCCAAGATGATGTCGCCTTTGTTTTTGGCAAAACGCCCGGCTTTCACTCGGAAACCTCGCTCAACACGCCATCGCCTGGCATCAATGAGACCTTGCAGAAAACAGAGGCATTGGATCAACAGCGGGCGCAGGAGATGGTGCAATTCCAGCGCGAGCGCGAAGAAATCGACAAGAATCCAACAGGCCCCGTGATGACGCTTGCTGCCCACCCTCAGCAGCAGGCGATGTCTGGCGGCGATGGAAGCGGTGGTGGTGATGGGGGCGGTGGTTGACGCATTGAGCGTAGGGTTCATGCTTCGACTCCGTAATGTGCGGCTGCGCTTTGCGCAACGCACCTTCGCTTGACGCAAACCTTGGTTGCTGAAAAAGCAATAGTGTGGGGCTTGCAACCTTAGGTTTGGCGCCAATGCCAACGCCAGATCAACAAAATGCAAATGTAATTTTAATGTCTGCGCGGGTAGCCTCAACTCACGCAAGTGTGCAGTAGATCTCGAAGTGTAGGTGCTATGGATAGCGAGTCAGGTCAGACGGATGACGCAGAACAACCGCTCTTTCGCAAGCGAAAGGGGCCGGAGACAACTTCCACACTCGGCGACCTAAAAGATGCGTTTCCCTCGTCCATCCGGATCTGGATCGGCTGTGGCTGTGTGCTTTTCCTCTTTCTGGCCACGTTTGTTCTGACCGCGTCCTACTCCAAGCGGGAGCACGTGTCGGGCCAGATCATTTCCACGCATGGGCGAGTGGACATCCGCAGTGGAACGCCTGGCCTCATCCTTTCAACGACATTGAAGCCTAATGCCTTGGTCAAGAAGGGCCAAGTGCTCGCGGAGCTGTCAGCCGACATTACCGATGAAGCGGGCCGCTCTCTGTCCGATGAGACGATCAAGCGTGCTCTCACCCGATCAGAAGAGCTGACCAAGGAGCAATTGCAGGCGCATGACTTTTCCGGCCAGCGCGAGCGGGAACTGACGCGTCAAGTCGAAGAAACGAGCGGTGCGATGCAGGAAGTCGCTCGCAAGATCTCAATCTTGGAAAAGAAATACGCCAAGAACCAAGAACTGTTGAAGACTATTGAGCCGCTGCTTGCTGAGAAGTATGTGTCCAAATACACCTACCTCACCTACGAAAATGCTCTCTTGGATGCAGAGGCGGAGATTCAGGATGCCCGCGCGCAGCAGTCCACACTTCGCAATCAACGTGCCGCATTGCTGGGTGAGATCACCGAGATAAAGACAACGGCCAGCAGACAAGCAAGTGAAATCGAGCGCGAGAAATCCACGATCGAAGATCAAGTGGCCAGAGCCAAGTCCGACCGGCTGCAAACCATCACCTCGCCCTTGAGCGGCACAGTCGCAGCGATCTACGCATCCCAAGGTCAACGCATTGGCACCGACTCGATCATCGCGTCCATCACCCCAAGCGAGTCGGTGTTCGAAGCTGAAATCCTCATTCCTTCAAGGGCCATCGGACATGTGAATGTCGGCACCGAGGTGCTGCTCAACATCGCCGCATTCCCGAAAGCAAAATATGGCGCCATCCAGGGGCGCATCGCATCGCTGTCGACGCAAACGAGTCCGCTCGGTGAGTTGGAGCGCCGCTATGGTCGCCAGTCACCCACCGAGCCGGTTTACACCGCCAAGGTGGCCTTGCCTTCTCAAACCATCGGAGTCGCCCAAGAAGCGAAGTCCTTCCTGCCGGGGATGGAAGTGGATGCGGAATTGATCTTGGAGGGGCGCAAGATTTGGGAGTGGATGTTTGACCCCTTCCAAACCATGGGATCACGCTTGACGGGTGAAAAGCGATGAAGGACGTCTTGACACCATCCGCCGATGGCGCTGCCGAGACGGATCGCTCTGCTGAACCAAGCCTGGTGTTCTCCTCGAAGCGCCGTGTGCCGCATATCCGTCAGACGGAGTCGAGCGAGTGCGGCCTGGCCTGCATTGCGATGCTGCTCTCCTACTACGGCCATGAAACGAGCCTCGGGGAGCTTCGCAACCGCTTTACGGTGTCGACCAGTGGGGCAACGCTCGCTTCGCTGATTGAAATCGCTGATGCCAACGGGCTTACAACGCGCCCGCTTCGCTTGGAGCTTTACGAACTGCCTAAGCTGTCGCTGCCTTGCATGGTCCACCTGCATCACGGGCACTTTGTCGTGCTGACGGCTGTGCGGGGCGGGCACGTGCACATCAGCGATCCCGCAACCGGCGTTAAGAAGATCAAGCTCGATGAGTTCGATGAACTCTTTAGCGGCATTGCGTTGGAAGCGCATCCAGGCCCGGCCTTCAAGAAGATCAAGAGTGTGCCATCGGTATCGCTTCGCGATCTGGCAGGCTCGCTTCGGTCCCTGGTGCCCGCGTTCTGGGTTGTTGGCATCTTGGCGCTCTTCTTGGAAGGTTGTGCGCTGATTGCGCCGCAGTATCTGCGACTGACCATGGATCAGGTGCTCAGCGTGAAGGACGATGGCCTGGTCACCACATTGGCGATCGGCTTTTCGATCGTGCTCTTGGTCCAACTCGTCTTGACCGTTGCTAGGAAGTGGACCTTGCTGTGGATCTCTTCCACCACCGGCTTGCGGTGGAGCAGCAACTTGTTCCGTCACCTGGTGTCGCTACCCCAGTCGTATTTTGTGAAACGGCATACCGGGGATATTTCAAGCCGCTTCCAGTCGATCTACTCCATCCAGCAGTCACTCACGACGAAGATGCTGGAAGCGGTCATTGATGGGGTGATGTCTTTCCTCATGTTGTTGCTCATGATGAGCTACGACGCGCCGCTTGCCTTCGCCTTGTTGGCTTTTACCATTGCCTATGTGGGTTCGCGCTACGCCTACTACGCCAAGCTCAAAGAAGCCAACCTCGATCAGATCAACATTGATGCACGCCGACAAAGCTTGCTCTACGAAACGGTCCGAAGCATCCAGCCCATCAAGCTGTTCAACAAGTCAGCGCTCTGGGCGTCGCGCTTTACGAACTACAGCGCGAAAGCGACCAACGCGACAATCGGGGCCGAGCGGATCCGCATCGGGTTCGATTCTGTCCAGCTCCTCATCCAAGGCCTGTGCCGCATCTTTGTGATCTGGGAAGGCACCCGGTTGGTGCTCAGTGGGGATATGACACTCGGGGTGCTGACGGTCTTTTTGATCTACGCGACCCAGTTCAGCCAACGCAGCATCAACTTGGCCGACTACTTGATGCAGCTCCGGCTGCTTCGTTTGCACACAGAACGCATTTCAGACATCACCCACAGCGAGCCTGAGTCGTTTTTGCATGGTAACGGCGCGCTGGAGGATGCTGCGCCCGCTATTGCCATTGCTAACGGCTACTTCCGCTACTCATCCACCGACAAGTGGATCATGAGCGCCTTGCAGCTCAGGGCCCCGGCAGGCCAAGTGATTGCGATTGTCGGGAACTCAGGCGTGGGTAAGACCACACTTATCCGCGTTCTGGCGGGGCTTGAAGATCTTCAAGTCGGGGACTTCTTAGTCAATGGAGAGGATCTGCGCAAGGTCGGTAAGTCGAGCTACCGGAGCAAGGTCAGCATCGTCATGCAGGGAGACAATCTGTTGTCGGGAACGCTGTCGGAAAACATCTCCATGTTCGATGAGCACATTGATCAAGAACGCCTCGTGCAGGCTGCGAAATTGGCATGCATCCACGACGATATTCAGCGCATGCCAATGGGCTTCAACACCAGAGTTGGCGACTTGGGAAATACGCTGTCAGGCGGTCAAAAACAACGGATCTTCTTGGCCAGAGCCTTTTACAGGCGCACCAAGTTGTTGTTGATGGATGAGCCAACAACTGGGGTTGATGAGCAGATGGGCATACAGCTGATGAAGAACATCAGGAGCATTGGCGCGACCACAGTCATCGTGACGCACGACAAGAACATCTCTCGGATGTGCGATATGCACTATCTCTTTGTGGGCGGGATCCTAAGGCCTTTGATCAAAGAGCAGCCCAGCAAATTTGAACAGGACGAGGCCGGGGAAACGGCTGAGAAGTCCAGTCAACAATGAGGAGTTACAACGCTTATCAAAATAAGTTAAAAGGAAAAAGAGATATGGAACATTCAATAGAAAAAACGATCAGGAAAAAAATCTACTCACAGGATGGAGCGCTGTAATGAGAGAATTGACAAACGAAGAGCTGTTACTAGTGGCAGGTGCGGCAGCCGCTGCGGACGTCGATCCAAGTGAGCCGCCCACTGAGATGCCACCAATTGTGGTGAACCCGCCCACGAGTCCACCTCCGAGTCCGCCTCCGACTATTCCCCCTTCACCGCCAGTTGAGCAGCCAGGACCGATCAGTCCTCCAGGTGGGGGCGGCACTCCTCCGCCAACAGCGCCGGAATACGATCTCAACTTCACCCGTGCGTTGACAGCGGAAGAGTCTGCCGCTCTGGTTAAATTTGACGATGCAATCTACTTTGTTAAAGACTCTATCAGCTCGCTTCCTGATAACGCTTATATGCAAATGAGCGATGGTTCAACCGTGCAGATGTCTGAAATCAAGAGTCTGATGCTCAATGCAGACTATAAGGTAAACGAAGCGGGCACCAGCTATAGTAATGGGTTTGCGACTGGGCAGTCCGACTATAACAACGGCGACCCACAGATATCAATAAACATTGACACCATCAAGGGGTATTCCGATCTAATGGGAGGGGCGAATTTCTTGGTGATGCATGAGCTGGCACATAACGCAGCAGCTGCTCGAACCCTTTACCAGAACCTCTATCAAGATGGTTTTACCAATGCTGAGTTTAATCAAAGTGAGAAATTTGCCAATGATATTGTTAGGGGCGTTGCAAATTATCTCAGCATAGGCGTGCTTGGTCCCAGTGATACAAAGGTTGTTGGTGGATATAGTGAGGTAACTCCGACTATCATTGTTCCAACCCCTTGATTTTACATTCGCGTTAAAAAGGTGCTTTCGATGTCCATAGTTAGGGTTGCCTTAAATTCGATTTGCGTGCTTACGCTCGCCGGCCTAACGGTCGGGCAGGCCCGCTCAAATGACCAGCGAGAGAGTGCTGCTAGGGCTCTATGTTCAGAAAAGTCTCAGCTTAAAGACAATTTCTATGTGGAGGGCGGGAGTGCGAATTTGGTAGTCCCCCTAGCCAAGGTAAGTAAGGTTGACAATGTCCGAGTTCATGCGATCAAAGGCACGTGTGCTCAATTTGTTGACTATTATTCTGGTGATACCTACTACCTGTCCACCAACCTGAAAATTCAGGCGAAGCCAGGGATTATTGGTGATATAGATCCTCGTCCCGAGAAGATTGATAAGGGTAATTCTCTTGCAGCTAAAGATGGTGCGCTGTCAAAGGGCGTATTGGTCGATTCAATTCTCGTATCGCCATCACACGATCACTCAGACGACAAATACGTGGGAGCCTGGGTCACTAATGGTAAAACGCGCCTCATGACGTATTCAAAAAACAAATCAGGACTTCCGAAAAAGGGAGAGGCAATTGCCGAGATCGATGGTGAAGTAGTTTCACTGGCTCAAATCGGTGCGCTGCACAGGGTTGACCAGGGGACTCTTTATGCTTTGGTCAAAGGTGACTCTTCCTTGTTGTCGGTTGCTTTAGATATTTATCGCCTGTAGATCAGGTTGAAATTGAATTGCGTGCTTATTTGAGAGGCCAGTAATGTTGGGCGTGCACAAAGGTCTTGCGGTTACATTGCTGATGGCTGTCTTCTGCACAAGCGCCATTGCGGAAGATGGAATTTCAGGGCTCGCCATGGATGAAATAGTTGGTAAAATCTATGATCCGGGTAAGCCGGTAAACTATGAAGTTTTCCGCGAAATTGGACTCCGTGATTTCCATCAGGTGAGTTCAAGTCGATCTTTGAATATTGCTTTTCGCTCAAATGCGTTCAAGACGCGGGATCAGTATGGGATCTCTTTTATTGAGTTCAGGGTCCCGCCTGAGCTCGATAAAGGAGTGAATTTTATGTATATGGAGCTAGCTCCCGGGCGCTGTTATGAAGTGTCTAAGATCAAGCAAAAATTTGCGCTCACTCCATATGTCTTGCCCCCAAATCCCCATGAGCCAATCGCCGACGTTAGTAAGGATGTCTTCTATAAAACCAATCTTGGTGAAACGTCGGTGTATGTAAAGGCGAGTTCGAAGGGCGAGTGCTTGCTTGGTCTCACGAGAAGTCGAAACTGATGAGGTCCGCTGGTGCTAGCCAATTAGGCATCTAATTGGTTAGCGCTAATCTGGGCCGACACCTGGGCAGGCTTCAAGACAACACTTGAAGCGCTTTAAATGCAATGAGGGCTGGAGTGAAATTTTATAAGATTATTGTATGGTCATCAACTATCGTGGCCTTTTCTATTTTAGTATCGACCACATTCTGTGGTGACGCCTATGGTTCAGAAAAAGTGCTTGACGAACTGGTGTCGCTATTCAGTAGCGGCGTTATTGTTGAAGAGTCTCAGGCCAACAAATTAATTAGAGCCGGCAAAACCGAGATTGTCAGAGACGAGCCCCTTCGTCGTCACTATCGAGTTTCATTGAATGATCAGAAGTCCCAGGTAACAGCGTTGAGCTTCGGCGTTCATCGCAGTGATGAAAGTTCTCAGGCTTGGACAGTAGCTGCTCTAGCTGTAATTTCTACTGACAAAAAAGCCCGAGGCTGCGAAAGATATAGTGATATCGTTAAAAAATATGCTTTTGTGGAAGGCATACGTGAGCCTCGGGCCGTGATAAAAAATGCAGCTTGGACCCAACCAGCGACATTGACGAAAGGGCCGTATAAAATCTATGTCTCGACGACGGACGTGACCTCGCCTTGTGCTTCTGGGCTGACGGTTTCGACGAGGCTGACTGATGGTTTGGATGCTGTCACTCAAACGTCAAGCAAATAGTGTTCATTTTTGCACCGGCCTGTGCATAACGACTGAGCTCACGCATTACATGTTCTCGTAAACAGCCCAAGGTCATTGCAAGGCAATAGCGTGATGGCGCTTACGGCTCGGGTCGCTCCTTCAAGTTGCTCCGAATGATGAGCGAGTAGACGAGGAGGGCAGGCATGCACGTCAGGCAGATGCCAATGAAGAAAGTGCCATAGCCCTGGCTTTGTCCATATCGCGTGGTGAGATAAGCCACTGCAAGGCCTGAAAAGCCGGCAAGCACCCTCCCGAAGATCGAGTAGAAGCTTGTTAGCCAAGCGTAGTGCTCTCCTGCGCGCCCGAGTGTGACTAGCTTTGACATGTAAGCAACCAACGCGATGCCGGTATAGCTACTGGCAAGGTTTTGAAGAATAACGCTAGCCCAAAGCAGCTCAACGGACTGCTCGTTTGACGAAAGCAATGCAAGACCGAGGAGTGCAAGTGCTTGGAGAGCTGCGCCAACAAGGATGGTCGTGCTCAAGGATATGCGCTTCAAGCTTGTGCCTGCAGCCAAAATTCCGAGGAAGGCTGCTGGGATACCAAGCCAGATATGGAGGGATCCGACCACATTCTTTCCAATGCCAAGGGCATAGAAGAACGGATTGATCATGGGACCCAGAAGAATGTCCGGTAGGCGATAGCAGCCGATGAAGACGACCACCGCGATCCATCCTTGGAGCGTGGAGGGTCGAAGGGATATCAGCGGAGCCCCGTGCTTCTCCGCACTCGTGCGACCTGGGGTGAGGACGCTATCGGGGGCAGATCGCAGAAAGAGCGTTCCGCAGATGGGCACCAACATCAGGGGAAGCAGAAGTGCATAAGCAACTTGCCAGGACAACCGCGCTGCGACCAAGAACACCAGACCATCACTCAGCAGCAGAGCAACGCGGTAGCCAAATTGGTAGGCAGTGAGGAGCTTTGCTGGCTGCTGGTGCACTGCCTCTTGTTCGATCCGGAACGCATCGACTGAGGCATCCAGGGTCGCACCGCCAAAGGCTGCTGCGATGCAGCTCAGTGCAATCAGCGGAAGGCTGCCAGCGACAACGCTCAAGACAAGGCCTAGGAGAGAGATGGCGACCATGATCGAAGACAAGACAACCCAGCCTTGACGGTGCGACATGGTGCTTCCAACGGCCGGCGCACGACGTTGGTCGAGATGGCGGGCCCATAGGAATTTGAGGGAGTAGGGAAGTGCGGTCCAAGCCAAGGCACCGATGACTGCAATCGAAAGCGACTTTTCGCTGAGCCAATAGCCTAAGGTGCTGCCGATCAGCGGATAGGGCAAACCAGAACCGAAGCCCAGGAACAAAAATCCAGTCCAGGCCTTGGTCGACCTTGATGTCACTTCGTGCATAGGTTGCAACTGCCTTGTCGCTTCGGTTCGTCCATTCGTATCAAGGAAGCAACGTGTCTTCCTCAGCCATCTTTGCGAAGTGTGTAAGCCTTGGTTCCAAGCATAGCGCCCGTCTTATCTCGCACCAAGCGATGCGCTTGCTTGAAGTGTGGTCGCACGCGGTCCCGAAGTGCCTTCGCCAGGCGTCGGTGATGCCCTGGCATAGCCACGAAATCCAGGATCCAGAGTTGATCACCTTCGTTCCAGTCGCTAATTGGCAAGAATGGGGGATCTTGCAGAACCAAATGATTGGCGGTTTCGGGCGTCAGATAAGCCCATAAGGCGTAGCCGGTCCAGACTCCCTCTTCGTCTTCGATCGTGACGAGCTGGCCTAGGCGAATCGCAGGCCATAGCCATACATAGGCAGCTGCGATACTGAACCTCTTGCGGTCAGTCTTGAACAGAAGTTGCATCGCCAGGCCAAGCGCCTGCGCATCAACGGTATTCGGTTGCATGGGCGGTGGTTGAGCTCAATGTCTGCGCTGCAACTGCAGCGTCCGGGAAGGTGAGCAGTGCGGCAGGGATTGATGCACGCCCGTTCAAGCTTAGACCTACCAGGTAGCTGTTAGGTTCGCAGTCGACAAGCGCGACGGTTCGATGGCCAGAATTGGTGATGCCGAGTGTCTCATCTGCGACTTCGGCACCGAAAAGCAGTGTTCCGCCATGCACGCGTGGCCCCTCCAGCTGGACTGTACAGGCAATACGATGCGTATCAAAGAAATACAACGCGGTGGACACGTGATCGCTTGCGTAGCCCAGGACAAGCCAGTGTGACGGTATGCCTTTCCAAACGCGGCGCGATGCCGCGACCTCGGTTGCGATAAAGGCCGAGACCCGCTCGGGTCCCGACGACCGATCGGCAAGGATCGACCGCACGAGCTTGATCGCCCGGCGCTTGGAGACGCGATAAGAAAGGCGTGGTCGTGGTCTCAACCAGCGGTTGGCTGCACAAAGATGGAGATTTGCATTCGGAAGTGCGCGCAGGAGCGAGTTGATTTCCTCGCCAATCTGAGACCCCTGGGTTGCTTTGCCTCTGATGTGGTCGGAGAGCCAATCGTGGCGCTCATCGTGCTTTGTGGGCTGATCGAGCGCATAGTCACTGCGCTGTTGCTCGCGGTAGTAGCGCGCAATGAGTGCTTTAAAATGCAACGCCTCTGGGCTTGACTCAGGCAAGGCACAGGCTTCTGCACAGTGATGGAGAAACGAAGCTTCCATGTGATGCTCGATCTGGATGAGCAGCTGATCGATGTTGGCGATTGTGTTCTCGAAGCGGGAATACTTCTTGAAGAAATAGGCAAGCGAGGGAAGCGAGTGGCGAACATCACGCATCTCATCGCCGAAGAAGTGACCATGTCCATCGGTGCCATGCTTCCAGCTGGGAACTGCGCGGAAGCCGCCGAAATCCAGGAACTGCGCGTTCAATGTGATGTTGTCGCTTGTCGGGCGCCCTGTCCAAAGGCGATGCGCGCGACTTGCGGCAATCTGCTCGGCAAGGCGGAGGTAGAGCTCAGACAAGTTAACGCCTAAGCCATTGGGATTGCCCGCATCGAGCTGCGCGTGTTCGTCGGCAAAGTGGATGGCATCTTTGACCCGCAGGCTATCTTGAAATTGATCGCTGTTTGCGCTGCCTGATGTTCCGAAATACAGGCTGCGCTCGAAATGCGCCAGGCGAAGGAAAGCGGGCCGGATTAGAATGGCGCAACGTTCCGGTTCGTCTGCATCGGTGCGTGCCAGGGAGAAGCCGGCATCGATGATGGCAACGATGGGGACTGCCCCGTGGGGGAGTTCTGCGTTGAGGATCTCGCTGGCGACTGCCTCGCGAATGGCATCGTAAAGATAGAGACAGCCATGCGAGTGCGACCAATCATGGGCCTCGGAGACCAATGGTGTGGGGCCGGTTCCTTTGGCGATGAGCATGCCATCGGAGCCACAGCGGCCACTCCCTCCGTGGATTGCCCCACCGCTCCCACCATAGCGATCAGCGCCCAGTGTCCGTCCGCCGAAGCTGCCGGCAACGCAGTGAGCTTCGAGGGAGGTCACGGCGAAGCGTTCAAGCAAGGACGCTGAGATGCTGGTCCGAGTGGGCTTGTCGTGGATGGCGATGCCCAAGTCATGAAACCAGCGCTCATTGAGCCAGAGCAAGGAAGCATCTGGCAGCTTTCCCACTGGGAAGGGCACGAGCATCGAAGTGCCCACGCTGGCGAGGTTCAACAGGTTGGGGTCGTTCTTGTCATCCATGTCCCAGTAGTCATTGGGCATTTCGCTTCCTTGTTTCCGCAGCTGCTGCGAATTCGCGTTCGATCGGCTTTGGTGATGCTACCAATCTGGGGGCCGTTCGTCCTTCTGTTGCTTGTATTTCCGAAAACCAAAGGACATCGCCTCTCGCATATACCGTTGCCTTGAAATCGACACAGGGCATTGCAAAAATCAGATCTGTACAGGTCTTATTCATTTTTTATTATGACTATTAATTATACGTAGGGGGTGCAATTGCTTATCCAACCGTAGCGCGAAAATTCTAATAAAGAATCAAACAGCAAGAGCGCACTTATGGTTTCTGCTTTGCAGAAACCGTGCGCCAACGCTACGCGTTGGTGCGGTGGCTTTCGCCACCTCGTTGCTATGCTTCGCTAGGCAACACGGCCTCTTCAAAACCCTGAGATTCAAATCTCGTTGTTGTCGAGTTCGCTTATCTCTCGACAGGGGATGTTCTGCCGCTTCTTTGTGTGCTCCACAAACAGGAGTTACACAAATGGCGATTTATCACGCAACAATGAAGTCTTTTAGCCGAGGCAACGGCGACTCATCAGTCGCAGCAGCAGCCTACCGCGCAGGGTTTGATCTGCTCGATACAAGCACGGGGCTTGGTCACAATTATTCCCACCGAGGCGGTGTCGATTTCCATCGAATGCTTGCGCCAAAGGGCGCCCCCTCGTGGTGCTTCGATGCGCAGTATTTTTGGAACGCGAACGAAGCGGCCGAGACTCGCAAGAACGCGCGCGTTTGCCGAGAAGTCGAAGTATCGCTTCCGCATCAACTCGATCCGCACCAACGAAGAGTGCTTGCCTTGGCGCTGGGTCAATTGCTCGTCAATCGGTTCAAGGTCGCCGTATTGGTCGCTGTGCACACACCAAGCAAATATGGTGATCAGCGCAATCATCATGTGCATTTGCTGATGTCAGCGCGACAAGTCGGACCGGGAGGACTAGGGGAGCGCGCCTGCGCTGAGTTTGATGCACGACAAGGCGGCGGCACACGAGCACTGCGACAAATCCGCAAAGACATCGCAACGGTCATCAATGCGCACTTGAAAAATGCCGGCAACGCGGCTCGTGTGGATCACCGCAGTCTCCGAGCACAGGCGCAGGAGGCCGCGCGCAATGGAGAGTTTGAACGCGCTCGTGAACTCACGCGCCGGCCCGGCAAGCACTTGGGCAAAGCCAAAGTGGCGGTGATGCGCAAAACGAAGTTCACCGCAGAAGTCAAAGGTGCAGGTGGGAAAGCTGCGGCATTAGCGCTTTCAAAGCTTGTTGCTGAACACATGAAGAAAAGCGGTAGTCTCGTGCACGAGGTGCCGCCATCTCACAGTCATGCGGCCGCACTTCGGGACCGGGCCAACGCAAAAGAGTCTGGATTGGAAGGGCGCGCAGCGGGTGGGCCGGGGCGATTGTCAGGCGCAGAGCGGGTGCGGCAGATCAAAGAGCGCTTGGCGCGTGCGCCAGCGCCAAGCGCAGGACTCTACACGCCTTACAGTGGTCAGACCCGACATCTGGGCCGTGTGACGCGTCTGGCTCGTTCTTCGGGCCGAAAAGACGCGGAGGTGCTCAATGCGGAGGCGCAGCTCATCGAAGACTGGCTCGAAGCGCAACGGGAGGTCGCGCAGCAGTCTTTGGAGGTGTTGCGGCAGATCCCGGGTATCCAGATTGAACCAGAGTTCCAGCGGGCGCACTTCGCACTCATTTGCCGGCGGGTCGACAGCTACGCCACAAAGCCTTTCTTGTTCGAGGACACGGAGATGCTTGCTCGCTCAATCAGCAGGTATGCCCATACGCTGGTGCGACCCTACAAAGCGCGTGTGGCCGTGCTGGATGCGCAAGCCAAGCTTGTTGAGCAAGAAGGCAGCGGAGACGCGCAAGCGGTGGCGAGGGCACGCCAGCGTTTGGGGAGGGCAAAGGTGCATGTCTCTTCTCGCATCCAGGCCATCCAGCAATGGCGCATCAAGCGGGCTCGAAAGGCGATGGTGGAAGCGGCTGAGGCCTTGGAGAAGAATTTTGCCGCACAGCCGATCGAGGTGCTGACGCCTGAGGCATCTGGCGATGATGCGCTTCCACCACAGGCCGAAGGTGATGCCGGGCATTGGGAGTTGAAGTTTCGGCCACCGAAGCCAAGTCTATGACGGCTCAGATATTTCTGACCGTCGACCGCGCAGCAGACTGATGGTGCGCCTAGGCATTTGCCTGGAAGCTAGGGTCGTCGCAGAAGGTTCCCGCCAAATGATCGGAACAACGCCGCCCGCCATTGGCACCCGGCGCCGAGGCCAAGGCTCCAACCCCAGCGACACAGGAGCCCCGCATGCGGGGCTCTTTCTGTTGCAGCCCGAATGCTACGGCTTTTCGCACAGATCTGTTGAAGTGCAAGGCAAATCAACGTCTGCACCCTGAGGTAGTTGACGTGGCTTCCTGCCCCGTAGACGAACCTCTCCTACTTTGCGAAGCTGTGCTTTACGGAACAGGGGAGGCTAGATACATGGAGTTTGTGGGTAAACCCATCACGGGTGAGATGATTTATAACAAGCATGCTTCTGCCATCGCAGACTGTTCTGAGGTCAAGGTTGCAATTGCATACGCCACGAAGCCATCCGGCGATATCCTTCTATTTGAGGACTGCGTTGCCAAGGGGAAAAAGCTGACGTTCTATGGCCGTGTCGATGGCTCATGTCCCATCGATCTGCGTATTCTCGACTGGTTCTTGCGTCGTGCATCGCCCAACTTAGTGTGCCATCTTGTGCCGCACTGGCTACACGCTAAAGTGATTTGGTGGGTAGGCCAAGGGGCATATATTGGTTCGGCAAATCTGACCGATCGGGCGTGGTTCAAGAACTTTGAAGCTGGGGTTTACATCAAGCACGAAGAGCTTGAGCACTTTGGGATGGTGCTCCAACTTGAAGCATTCTTCGATGGCCTTGCGCAGAAGTCGTTCCCGCTCGATAGAGAGGAATATGAGCGTCAGATCAAACAGGAGAAAAGGAGGGAAGATCTAGTCGGCAAGCTCAACAAGATCGAGAGTGAATTCGAAGACGATCATTGGAAGCTGAAAGACCGCACGCCCCCTATCGCTCCCACGCCAAATCGAAAGGCGCGCGAAGCGAAGATTGCAGCTTTCCAAGCCGAATGGTCACGCACACTCACCTTGATCCGAAATGTTGGCGCTCGTGTTGCGCTTGATGAGAATCGCCCCAGTTGGATCTCGTCAGATGTGTCTCAAGGCGTTCAAGGCGATCAGTTCCTTCACGCCTACTACTACCAAGTCGTCAGGCCTCATACCGAAAAAGATGCTTACGAACGAGAATTCCGAAAGAATCGTCTCGATCCAGAGGTTGCACTACGGAGTGGACTGGCTTGGTGGAAGGCAGGTAAATATGAGCATGAGCATGAGGAATATACGATTTATACGTCGGCGCCCTTGCTACACGAGCTTCTCGCACGAGGCAGGATCACCACACTGACCGAAGGTGAATGGGTCGATGCCCTTACCCGCGTATACGCTTTTGGCGATCATGCGATGAAGATCAGCAACCTATATTTGGGCTTGGGCACCGATCCAGGCAGCCAAGCGAAGAGTGAAGCCTTGGCGCGGATACTTTGGAAGCAACATTCTGGGAACGGAATGACTGCGCCCGAGGTGCTTGATTTCGTAATTTGGGGGGATGGTGATGTGGCTGAGCGCATCTGGCTAGCGAGCCATGATCATGACTACAAGCTTTCGCATATCGGCACTAGCATCCTGGGTGAGGTGGTGGGCTGGGCCCGCCCGACGGAATACCCACCACGGAATTCACGCACAAGCAAAGCGCTTCGAGCACTTGGGAACGATGTTGATGTTCTCGTCTAGCAGCCAAAACTCATCACTGGGCAGGGCTCATCGGTCACAACTCCGCGTTGACACGCGAAGCTGCGATTAGCTAGAGCACCAACGCAAGACCATCAGAACAATGACAATAAGCGCGATCCAAGCTCCCGCGCCCATGCGTTTGTGTGAGCTGTTTCTGCGAGCCCTGGTGATACCTGATGAGAGCTGGGTAGGGCATGGGGAACAAAGCATATGGCGCTGTTTTTTGGAGGGCTTTTGGCGACAGGAATATTGGGTGAGGCGAGAAGAAATTTAATGTCGAGAGGCGAATGCGGCCGATGTGAGAGATTTTCCAAAAGGGGGGCGCAGACCCTGGTTAGGTATAATAGCTTTTCTACCTTCGGTTCAGCTTGCTATAGATTGGAAAAAATCCAAATTTTCTGAAAAATTCACTTAGCGAGGGTGGGATGGCAAAGATCCGTAAAAAGAAAGCGCCTATGGGAAAGGTCCTGAGCAAAGAGTCGGTTGTTGCGAATTGGCTCATCGACTTAATAAACAGTGGCAAGCTAGTAGATGAAATTGTCGGGAAGGATGAAGTCGAGTCCGTTATTGGGGCTGCCGACCAGGCCAGCCACCTCCCCAGATTTTCGATCGACAAAATGAGTCGGCTAGCCAGTGCGAGGGCTTCAAAATTCGTCCTTGGCCAATTGGGTCTTCTAGAAATCGTTGCTGTTGACAAGAGCATTTCGCTGGTATCTGGCGAGGTGCTGAGGCCTGATATCATTGCTTACAATCCGGAATCAAGGGTGGTGCTGATTTTTGAAGTGAAGAGGGAGAAGGGGCCAGAGCGGCAGGCAGTTTCAGAGGTGGCAGGTTATGAGCATGAAATTCAAAACCTGTTTCCATTCCTTTCGAACATGGACATTTGCTTTGTCATCGTTGCTCGTGATTGGAGTGACCTTTTAGACCATGGTGTCGCAAGCTTGACTACATGGTCAGGCAAGCAGTGTTTGGCCTTGAGCCTGGATTACGATGCTGAACCACGGCAATTACAATGTCGTATCGTCGAGGCCTGGTATCCGACCGCAACTGTTGATATTCCCGAAGAGGCGATGCAATGTTTTGATGTTGTCCTCTACGAAAAAACTGATGACTCGCTAAATCGGGACAGTGAGTTTCCACCTCCACTTGTTCAAACGGCCATCAGCATGATTGCTCGTGAAGGGGACCGGATGCGATCTCATGGTTTTTTGATGCTTTGGCGAAACCTTGTTGACTCGAATAGGGCGTATTGGGTGTTCACGTTGTGCACGCTTGACCCTGGCGTCTTTCACGCAACAATGCAGAAGAACGCTGATGGTCGGCAATCTACGTTGACCACCTATTTTGCTAAAGTAGGCGGTCTTTCAAATGGCTCTATGCCGGGCAGCGGATACCGAATTATAGATCATGCGAAGAATCTTCTTTCGGAAGACTACGATATCCAGATTGAGAATCATAACACTTGGAAAGAGAAACAGCGGCAGCATCGCGGCCGCTCTGAACCTTTTTTATTTGAATTTTGGGGCGAGCCAGGCGACTTCTCGCGATCCTTTGTGACAAGCCAAACGGTTCGATCCTCTCTACTCCCATTTCTTTCGACTTCAAAGCTTGACTGGACACATCCCCTTGTGGCACTTCCCGCCATCGGCTACATGTCGGGCAGAATTCCCTTCGTCGAGGGTCAGGTCTTCTGCAGGGATCTATTCGAAGCTGGTATAACCCTAGGTTCGCTGCAAATATGCCTGCTACACATTCGATCATTACTGGATCAACGCGGAAACGATCGAAGTGGCGAGAAAGAAAGCGCACTGCGCATTGCTGTCGCTTTGTCTAAATGGTGTTTCCCGGACGCTGTCGCGTTAATGGCTGAGCTGGCCCAGCTTTTTAAAAGCTACTCATCTATTCAGGTACCACCGCCACCGCTCTCTAACAGAGAGGAAAATTCGGTCGAGAGTGTGGGTGCCATCATTGAGTGGGTAACGAATCATCTTATTGACGAGAGTGGTTATCACAAGGTGGCATTCTTGCTGGGATTGCAACTAAGTGGGTGCTACGAGCTCCTTAATGCTGGAAAGCCGTTAAATGAAACGCCAGATGGCTTCGAAGAGATTCGGAAGAAAATGATCCTCTTCTGCCGAAACGTGACTGAGGAGATGATTGAGTGGGGTCAAAATAAGCACATTTCGCGCGGAAATGGATTGTATGTAAGAGACTACATTCAGGGGCTGACATCCATTGCAAATATTGAGGGTGAAGCTAATATAGTGTCCGGCCTCAAGGATTTAGATTTTGATAGGCTTTTAGATGTGCTTCGTCTTTGCGTAGATGCGGTCGATAAAATTCGTTTTCCTGTCCATCACACCTTGGTGCCCACGGGGCCGTTGAAACCAGACATGTCTTTGTTGAAGAGTCGTGTCCAACACATCTTCGAGAAAGGTGATAAGAGGGCTGCTGTTATAGTAAGTGCCTCGGGCGCATACGGTGTGGGACACCTTCCAGAAGAGTGTAAAGTTCTACCGCCCTTGGAGAGTACGGAGGACGCTATCTATTTTCTAGATCAAAGAATTGGATTTGCAATGGCTACTAAGTTAAGTTGGGAAGAAGTGGGTGTAAGATTTGCCAAAGGACTATAAGTTAGTTGCATGGCTAACCTCCGGTCTCACTAGGCGCAAGCCTCTAGCGCCTAGCAAGTTGATCGCCTAGCTTGCAAATTCCGTGTGTCCGCTTAGGTGCAGGCATTGATTCCGCGACGATAGAATCCACTCAGCCACCACACGGTATTCGGGGCGAGATCCCCCGTGATTTTAATTCTTCCACCCTGTTGTTCTTGTTTTGTTCGTCCTCTTTTTGGCCGCTTGCTCTCGTCGTCGTTCCATGTGGCGAACCTGCTTGAACGCACGATCAAATTGCCCTGGCGTGTAGGTGGGCAAGGGAAGCGGAGGGCCAAACTGTTCAATGGCCGAAAAGCGAGCGGGCACGGAAGGTGGATCAACGTAATGCTTCAAACCTGGCGGAAGCGTCAACTCATGCCCGGTGATTTGCTGGGAGATCGGAAGCGAGACGCCATGCTCGTTGACCAACGAATTGGACAAAGTGTGTCGGAAGCAGTGAAAGCTTTTGAGCCGTTGGGTTAACCCTTGCTTGATCGCATAGGCCCGGAACTGATCCCCCAGCGCGTCGCCGTAGCCATTTTCGGCGTTGTAGGGCAAATGCGGGAACAGTCGTTCAAAGCCTGCGCGCTTGACCTCATCCACATAGACCAAGAACCCAGCCTCGATCAGCGATGTGGGCAGGGGCACAAAGCGGGAAGAATGAGGGTTCTTCAAGCGTTGATCGGGCTTTGCTCCTCGGAAATGCACGCCCCAGAAGTCGCCGACCTTGCCGATGTCGTCAACATAGAGCTGAGCGACCTCGTTGACCCGAGCACCGGTGGCAAATCCCAACAGCGTGCCAAACCATCGATGGGGATACTTCTTCGCCCAGGACGTGAATGCATTCAGTTCGAGCAGCGCTTCAAGCTCGGCTTGGCTAAACGGATCACGACTCGGCTCATCGGTGAGCGACTTGGCACGATTGAGGATGGCTTTGTGAGGCGCCTTGCTAATCAGGTCTTCGTTCGCCAAGGTGTTGAAGAAGGACGCAATGCGATCGCGATGCTTTTCCTTGGTGCGCATGCTTAGCAGTTCGTGACCACCTTGCTGCGCCTTGCTCAGGATTTCGACAGGGGTGAGGCCGGCGAACACCGCCTTCTTGGTGGCGTTGCTGGGGTAGTGCTCAAGCGCATCCAGGAACTTTCGGACGTCATCGGTCTTGTAGTCCTCGACCGGCTTGTCGCCGACAAGCGCCACAAAAAGACCCAGGCTGTGCTCGGTATCCAGCACGTTTTTCGCGCTTCGCCCAACACGCCGCATCTCACTGATGTGGATGGTGGCGCGCTCTGACAGCAGCGGTCCGGCGCTCTTCACAGAAGCCAGTTGCTGAAGAGGGAGGTGTTTCAGTGCGTCCAGCAGCCGAGCATGATCCTCTGCTCCGTCGGCAGACAGCTCCATGCCACCCACTTTGATGGTGTAAGGGCGGGGTTCGTTCCCTTGCAACGCGGCCAGCGCCTGGTTCAGCAAATCGTCCTTCATGCTGCTTGCTCCCTGCCGCATCTGACCGAATGCTTCCGAGAGTGCCACAGCCGTTCGTGCCACGGCCAGACGGGCAGCATCACCCAGGGTCAAGCGAACGGGACGGACAAGGTAGCGTGAGCCGATGAGGGCTTGAAGGTCGGTCGGGACGAAGAAGCGCACATAGAGCCCAGCAGGGCGGCGCAGAAAATAAGGCTTCGGCACGGGGTTTGATACCTCGTTTGATACCTAGACCAGGCTCAAATCGATCATCAAACCCCGGGCCGAACCTTCGCGAAATCAAGCACTTACTGCTCTTTTCCGCGATCAGATGGTGGAGGTGGGCGGAATCGAACCGCCGTCCGGAAGCACTCCATCCTCAGCACTACATGCTTAGCCCTCCGTTAGATCTCATTCCCAGGCAGCACGGTTGGCAAAGCGCACCTGGAAACCAGCCTGCTTTATCTAACCGGTAGCTGACAGGCAGCCACTACCGATGGTTCCGTGATAATGACCCTACACCTACGAGCACGGGCACAAGTAGGTTCGGGGGTTCGCCTTAGGCGGCTGTAGAACTACAACTAAAGCCAATTAAGCGGCGATAGCGAAGTCCGAACCGTAGTTGTCATCGTTGGCAACTAAAAGTTTGCTGCTGGATTAACGAGGAAAGCTGCCCCCTCGGCATGCGCCAAGCGACTTCGCGACCCCCGTCGAAACCAGTGCACCCCCGGGGAAAGCATCAAAACGCTGACCTGATCAGTGTAGGGATCGGGGCGCCCTGTCACAAGTGGTGAGACGTGCGGCGCTTACAGTGGCTTCAGTCCTACCGGACGGAATAGTCTGGTACTCAAGGAGAGAAGCGATGGCGACAGGCAAGCCCCCCCGTTCGCGGCATGTACGTAGCGTCCCCCGCAAGCGCGCACCAGGTGTCGATGCAGCCAAGCCTCGGCGCGCAGCCACGGCCTCGCAGCAGCAGGCGCAGGAGACCACGCTGACACGCGTGCAGGGCAAGGCGCGCACGGTGATCTACATCCACGGCATCGGCAACAAGCCGCCGGCCGAGGTGTTGCGCTGTCAGTGGGACAAGGCCTTGTTCGGGCGGCCGATGGGCGAGCGCACGCGCCTGGCGTATTGGGTCAATCGCGAACGCTATCCGGTTGCCGAACCCGGCAATTGCGATGCGCGCGATGTCGGCCCGGCACTCAATCAGAGCGTGCAGCGCGCCCTGAGCACGCTTGGGCTGGTGCCAGGCGAGCAGGACCTGCATCTGCTCGCCGACGCCCTGGCGCAGAGCGAGCAGGAGCGCAGCGATCTGCATCGGTTGCTGGACGAGCTGGATGCCGCGCCCGCCATGCCGGCAGCCGGCGAGGTGCAGGCCAAAGGTCCGATCGATGCAATCAACCGCGTGCTGCTGCGGCTGATCTCTGCCGCGCTGCTGCAGGACGTGCACGATTTGTTCTTCGTGCCCGAGCGTGCAGCGTTGATGCGCGACAGCCTGATGCAGCGCCTGCGCTCGGGGGGCGGGCCGTTCGTGGTGGTCGCGCACAGCCAGGGGTCGATGATCGCCTTCGACGTGCTGCGTCAGCTCCAGGCTGCCGAGTGCGAGGTCAGCCTGTTCCTGACGTTGGGCTCGCCCCTGGGCCTGCCGCAGGTGCGCAGCATGTTCAAGCGCTGGACCGGCACGCGCAAGCTGCCATTTCCTGCGTGCGTGCGGCGCTGGATCAACGTCGCCGATACGCGCGATCCGATCGCGCTGGATCCGGATCTCAGCGACGACATCGCCAATGCCAAGGGACGGTTCGAAAACCTCTCAGGCGCGCGCTTGAACCCGGACTGGCAGCACAACGCGCATTCGGGTTCGGGCTACCTGTCGATCCCGCAGGTGCGTGCGGCGGTGCGCGAGGCGGTGGGCGTCGGGTTCGATCAACCGGTGTCCAATGCCGTGCTGATCAAGGATCTCAGCGAGCAACTGGAAGCGCATGGCGCCGAGTACCGGCACGAGGTGCTCATCGAGCTGGATCGGCGGGTGTCGGGCGACGATCCGGCCGGCACGCGTGCGCTGCTGCTGGCGCAACTGCGCCAGGCCGCTGCAGGCACCACCGGCTTGAGCGGCGAAGCGCTGGACGAGGCGATCGCGCTGGAAGATAGCCTGCAGCGGTTTGTGTCGGCACGGCTGACGCGGTTCGAGATCGAATCGCTGCAGGACCGCTACCGGGCACTGGGATTCCGGCGCATGTGGCGCGATGCCGGCAAGCGCGCGTTGATCAACGTGTCCGGCAACGTCCTGCATGCCGATGCGGCGCGCACCGCGTATCGCGCACGCGGCCAGCAGATCGGCTGGGCAGTGCTGGACACCGGTATCGCGGCCAGTCATCCGCATTTCTTCGCAAAGGGCGAGCGCGACACGGTGGTGGCGCAATGGGATTGCACGCGCCGCGGCGCAGCCAAGCGACTGACACGCGCTGACGGCGATGCCTTCGCCCGGCTGGATCGGCACGGGCACGGCACGCATATCGCCGGGATCATCGCCGGCCAGAGCCGCGCGGTGATTGCCGACGCGCAGGGCAACCCGGGCAAGCCGCTGGAGTTCGCCGGCATGGCGCCGGACACCCAGCTCTACGGTTTCAAGGTGCTGGACGACGCCGGCAACGGCCGCGATTCGTGGATGATCAAGGCGGTGCAGCAGGTGGCGGCAATCAACGAGCGCGCCGGCGAGCTGGTCATTCACGGCGTCAATCTGAGCCTTGGCGGTTACTTCGATCCGGAGAGCTATGGCTGCGGTTTTACGCCGCTGTGCAACGAGCTGCGGCGGCTATGGCGGCAAGGCGTGCTGGTGGTGGTGGCCGCCGGCAACGAGGGCCTGGCGTGGTTGATGGGCAACGACGGCGATGCATATCCGGCCAACATGGATCTGTCGATCAGCGACCCGGGCAATCTGGAAGACGCCATCGTGGTGGGCTCGGTGCACAAGAGCAGCCCGCACAACTACGGCGTGTCGTATTTTTCCTCGCGCGGGCCGACCGCCGATGGTCGCGGCAAGCCGGACGTCGTTGCGCCGGGCGAAAAGATCCTGTCGGCCTATTACGACTTCGACCCGAACGACCCGGCGAGCCTGATGGTGGAGATGAGCGGCACCAGCATGGCCGCACCGCACGTCTCCGGCGTGCTGGCCGGATTCCTCTCCGCACGCCGCGAGTTCATCGGCTTCCCGGATCGGGTCAAGCAACTGATGCTGGACACCTGCACCGACCTGCAGCGCGATCGCTATGTGCAGGGCAGGGGGGTGCCGAATTTGATGCGGATGCTTGGGGCGACGTGAGGAATCGGGAGTGGGGAATCGGGAATCGTAAAAGCGCGATGCTTCTCACGGATCCAGCAATGCCCGCGTCTTCAACTAACGTGCGGTCAACGCAGCTGAGACCAATGCAGCGAGCCTGCCCAGCTCTTGCGATTCTCCATTCCCGATTCGCCACTCACGCATCGCGGTTATGCCGCCGCATCACGCGCTGCTTGTCGCGCTGCCAGTCGCGGTCCTTGGCGGCGTCGCGTTTGTCGTGGTTCTGCTTGCCCTTGGCCAGTGCGATTTCCAGCTTGACCTTGTTGTTGCTCCAGTACAGCGCGGTGGGCACCAGGGTGTAGCCGTCGCGTTCGACGCTGCTCAACACCTTGTCGATCTCCCGGCGGTGCAGCAGCAGCTTGCGGTCGCGGCGTTCCACCGGCACGGTGTGGCTGGAGGCCTGGATCAGCGGGGTGATCTGCGCGCCGATCAGGAAGATCTCGCCTGAACGCACGTAGGCGTAGCCATCGATGATGTTGGCGCGACCGGCGCGGATCGCCTTGACTTCCCAGCCCTGCAGCGCCAAGCCGGCTTCGTAGCGCTCTTCCAGGTGGTATTCGTAGCGCGCACGCTTGTTCAGCGCGATGGTTTTCGTGGCCGTCGCGCCGTTTGCTTTATCCTTGGCTGGTTTCTTGCTCATGCCGCTATTGTCGCCGATTCGGCGTCATCAAACGATCTTCTGTCTTTCACAAGTTAGCGAATGCCTACCATCCGTCGCAGCGCCCTGGTCGAACACAGCGCCACCCGCATGTTCGACCTGGTCAATGATGTTGCCGCCTATCCGCGCCGTTTCGGCTGGTGCGATGCTGCGCAGGTGCTTGAACAGGACCAGGCGCACATCGTTGCGCGGCTGGATCTGGGGCTGGGATCGTTCCGCACCTGGTTCACCACCGAAAACATGCTCGAGCGCCCCGAGCGCATCGTCATGCATCTGCGCGACGGGCCGTTCAAGCGGCTGGAAGGCCTGTGGGAATTCCAGTCGCTGGGCGAGAACGCCTGCAAGGTCAGCCTGACCCTGGAAGTGGAAACCAGCTCGCGGCTGTTGGGTCCGGCGCTGGCGCTGGGCTTTCAAGGCCTGGCCGACCGCATGGTCAACGATTTCGTGCGGGTCGCCGATCGCGGCGACACCTGAGCATGCGCGTCGACGTCGTGCTGGCCTGGCCGGACCGCTACAGTTCGGTGTCGCTGGACCTGGCCGAGGGCGCCACCGTGGCCGAGGCGATTGCCGCGTCCGGTCTGGCGCCGAACCGACCACCCGCGGCGCAGGCGATCCATGGGCTGATTGCGCGAGCGGATCAAGTGCTGCGCGACGGCGATCGGGTCGAACTGCTCAGGCCGCTGCTGCTGGATCCGAAGGACGCGCGGCGTCGCCGTGCCGGACCGAGCAAAAAAGCCGGTCCCAGCAAGTAGCGGCTTGCCAGTGCCGCGGTGCGTGTGCGCGTGATAGCGAACTGTGCCGGTGGCAGGTCAGCGGCGTGAACGCGCTCGGTGGCCTGGACCGGCGCAGGGTGATGCAAAACATCTGACTGAAAGCCCCAGCTATCGGCAGCTGGCTCGGCACCGTCGTCCGCGATCAACCAGTCGTTTCGACCAGGCAAATAAAAAACGCATCCGTTCAAAGGGATGCGTTTTCTGATTTGA
Organism: Xanthomonas euroxanthea; assembly: GCF_903989455.1. Taxonomy (NCBI): domain Bacteria; kingdom Pseudomonadati; phylum Pseudomonadota; class Gammaproteobacteria; order Lysobacterales; family Lysobacteraceae; genus Xanthomonas; species Xanthomonas euroxanthea. Next base: position 1,835,652 of record NZ_LR861803.1, read on the forward strand.
CCGACACTCAGGCGACCGCAAGACCGCCAAGCAGGCGCATCAACGGCCGCGCTGCTTCTTCTTGTCGCGGGCCAGATTGCGGCCGAACTGCTTGGGCGCCGACTTGGCCAGCTGCTCGTCCTGCGACGGGAAATAATCGCCTTCCCAGCGCACGACCTGCTCGTTTTCGAAGAACACGGTGAAGTTCTTGATCTCGGTACGCGCCAGACGGTCCACGCGCTGGGTGGAGGTGTAGTCCCAGCGCTGCGAATGGAACGGGTCGGGAATCGAGGGGGTACCCAGCAACGCGCTGACCTGCTGCTTGCTCTGGCCTACCTGCAGTTGCTCCACGGCATTCTGTTTGATCAGATTGCCCTGGTAGATCGGCTGCTTGTAGATGATGCCGCAGCCAGCGGTGGAAAGAGCAACGGCGGCGACCAGCAGGAGATTACGCATCGGGGATTAAGTGCTGAGGAAATCACGCCGATGATACACTCCCGCCGGTCGCCGCGACCCGTTTGATGGCAGCTGGCGCTAAATCGCCAATGAACGGAGAACATATGGAAACCCACGACCTGCGCAAAGTCGGGCTCAAGGTGACCCATCCGCGGATGCGGATCCTGGAATTGCTCGAGCAGAAGAGCAACCAGCACCACCTCAGCGCAGAAGACATCTATCGGCAGCTGCTCGATCATGGCGACGAAATCGGTCTGGCCACGGTGTATCGGGTGCTGACCCAGTTCGAGGCTGCGGGCCTGGTGCTGAAGCACAATTTCGAAGGCGGCCAGGCGGTCTATGAGCTGGATCGCGGCGGCCATCACGACCATATGGTGGACGTGGACACCGGCCACGTGATCGAGTTCGAGAGCGAAGAGATCGAGGCCTTGCAGCGTCAGATCGCCGCCCAGCATGGCTACGAGCTGGAAGAGCACTCGCTGGTGCTGTACGTGCGCAAGAAGCGCCCGCGCTGACGGCAAGCCAGTGGCATTGCGGCAACGACAAGGCGGCTTCGGCCGCCTTGTGCGTTTGCAGCCATCGGCTGCCCGGCCACCCCGAGCTCTGCCGGCGCCACGCCCATCTGCTCAGGCGCTCTGCAGCAGCTTGCGTGCCGCCGCGCGGGCTTCCTTGCTGACTTCCACCCCGCCCAGCATGCGCGCCAGTTCTTCCTGGCGGGCCTGCGGGCCGAGCAGTTCGACCGCGCTCTGGGTCATGCCGTCCACCGGCGCCTTGCTGACCCGATAGTGCGCATGGCCCTTGGCGGCCACCTGCGGCAAGTGGGTCACGCACAGCACCTGGCGCTCTTCGCCCAGGGCGCGCAGCTTCTGCCCGACGATATCGGCCACCGCGCCGCCGATGCCGGAATCGACCTCGTCGAAGACCATGGTCGGCACGCTGTCCAGACCGAGGGCGGCGACCTCGATGGCCAGTGAAATCCGCGACAGCTCGCCGCCGGAGGCGACCTTGCGCAATGCGCGGGGCGGCTGCCCGGCATTGGCGGCGACCAGGAACTCCACCCGCTCGGCGCCATTGGGATCCGGGCGCAGGGTGTCCTGCGGCTGCAGCTGGATCAGGAACTGCCCACCGCCCATGCCCAGCTCGCCGATCAGCGTGGTGGTGGCGGCCGACAGGGCCTCGGCAGCGGCCGTGCGGCTGGCGCTGAGGGTGCTGGCTGCACCGCGCCAGACGCCGATTGCCGCCTCGATGTGCTTGTCCAGCTGCTGCAGGCGCTCGTCGGCGCCGCGCAGGCTTTCCACTTCCAGGCTCATGCGCTCGCGCTGGGCGGCCAGCTCGTCCGGGGTGACGCGATGCTTGCGCGCCAGATCGTGCAGGCGGCCGAGCCGGCGCTCCATCGCCTCGAACTGGGCCGGGTCGGCCTCCAGGTCGTCGCGCACGCGGTCGAGCAGGGCCAACGCCTCTTCGATCTGGATGACCGCGCTGTCCAGCAGCGCATCGACCTCGCCCAGGCGTGGCTCGTGCTCGGCCACGCGCGCCAGGTCGTGGCGGCTGTCCTGCAGCAGGCCCAGCGCGCAGGCGCCGTCGTCGCCATTGAGCTGCAGGGCCACGCTGTCGCAGGCGCCGATCAAGGCGGTGGCATGCGCCTGGCGGCGGTGATTGACGTCCAGCGCGGCGATCGCGGCCGGGTCCAGGTCCTCGCGTTCCAGTTCGCCGAGCTGGTGTTCCAGAAAATCGATGCGGTCGGAGACATCGCCTTGCGCGGACAGCGCGTCGCGCTCGTCCAGCAAGGCCTGCCAGCGCTGGCTGGCCTGGCGCACCTGCTCGCGCTGCGCGCCGTTGCGGGCGTAGGCGTCGAGCAGGGCGAGCTGGCTGTGGCGGGCCATGAGGGCCTGGTGTTCGTGCTGGCCATGGATCTCCACCAGCCGCGAAGCCAGTTCCGCCAGTTGCGAGGAGGTCACCGGGCGGCCGTTGATCCAGGCACGCGAGCCGCCATCGGCACGGATGACCCGGCGCAGCTGGCATTGCGCATCGTCGTCGAGTTCGTTGTCCGACAGCCAGGTCAGGCCCGGGTGCTGGGCCGGCAGCTGGAATTCGGCCGACAGTTCGGCGCGGTCGGCGCCGTGGCGGACCACGCCGCTGTCGGCGCGCAGCCCGGACAGAAAGCCCAGGGCGTCCACCATCAGCGACTTGCCGGCGCCGGTTTCGCCGGAAACCACGGTCATGCCTGGCCCGAATTCCAGTTCGGTGGCGCGGACGACGGCGAAATCCTTGATGGAGAGGTGTCTGAGCATGGGGTCGAGTGTGAACGCTTTGGGGAAGCTTAGGGTGGGAGCGGCGGGCAGGGAATAAGACGCTTGCCAACCGCAGGGCCAGACATTATCTATGCCCAGTCTCACCGGATGATCCCATGCGCGCGTCACAGTCCCCAACGCTCGACCCCCGCGCTCGCCAGCTGCTGCGGACGCTGATTGCCCGCTATATCCGCGACGGCGAGCCGGTGGGCTCCAAGACGCTGGCCCAGCACGCGGGACTGGACGTCAGCCCGGCCACCATCCGCAACATCCTGGCCGATCTGGAGGACGTGGGGCTGCTCAGCTCTCCGCACACATCGGCCGGGCGGGTGCCTACCGCGCACGGGTACCGGGTGTTCGTCGACAGTCTGGTGCAGATGCAGCCACCGGGCGAGGAGGAGGTGCGGCGCCTGCGCGCGGAGCTTGCCAGCGGCAACGGCACCCAGTCGCTGCTGGGCAGTGCCTCGCAGATGCTGTCGGCGATGAGCCATTTCGTCGGCGTGGTCAGCGCGCCGCGGCGCGAGCAGTTCGCGTTCCGGCACATCGACTTCGTGGCGCTGGACGCCCGGCGGGTGCTGGCGATCCTGGTGTTTGCCGACAACGAGGTGCAGAACCGGGTGATCGAGCCGCGCCGGGCCTACGAGCCGGCCGAGCTGGAGCGGGTGGCCAATTACCTCAATGCGCAATTTGCCGGGCGCGCGCTGGCGGACATCCGCGCCAGCCTGTTGCGCGAGTTGCGCCTGGCCAAGAACGAGATGGAGCAGTTGCTGGCGCACAGCGTGGACCTGGCCAGCGAGGCGCTGGTACCGGCCGATGCCGACGACATGGTGATGGCCGGGCAGACCCGCCTGATGGGCGTGCAGGACCTGTCGGACCTGGACCGGCTGCGCGAGCTGTTCGAGGCCTTCGCCAGCAAGCGCGAGATCCTGCAGCTGCTCGAACGCACCATCCAGGCGCCGGGCGTGCGCATCTTCATCGGCGAGGAGACCGGCATGGTGTCGCTGGACGACGTCTCGCTGGTCACCGCGCCGTACGCCGCCAATGGCCAGGTGCTGGGCGTGCTGGGCGTGATCGGGCCCAAACGCATGGCCTACGACCGGGTGATTCCGCTGGTGCAGACCGCCGCCCAGGTGCTGGGCGCGGCGATGGAACCGCCCGGCACGCGATAAGCGGCAACGATCGATACGATCATTTTGCTTGAAACGCGCGTGCGCGCCCACATACGGGGTGACGTTGGGGCGGGCGTTCCGCTTGCCCGGGAACTGCACATGAACCAAGACCACCCCGAATTCGACTCCGAAGACCTGTCCCAGAACCCACCCGAGACCGATCCGCTCAAGGCCGAGATCGAGTCGCTGCGCAGCGAGATCGCGCTGGTCAAGGCCGATGCCCTGCGCGAGCGTGCCGATCTGGAGAACCAGCGCAAGCGCATCGCCCGTGATGTCGAGAACGCGCGCAAATTCGCCAACGAAAAGCTGCTGGGCGAGCTGCTGCCGGTGTTCGACAGCCTGGACGCCGGCCTGACCGCGGCCGGCACCGAGCCCAGCCCGCTGCGCGATGGCCTGGACATGACCTACAAGCAGCTGCTCAAGGTTGCGGCCGACAACGGCCTGACCCTGCTCGACCCGGTCGGCCAGCCGTTCAACCCGGACCAGCACCAGGCCATCAGCCAGGGCGAGGCCGAGGGCATCGCCCCGGGCCACGTGGTGCAGGTGTTCCAGAAAGGCTATCTGCTCAACGAACGTCTGCTGCGCCCGGCCCTGGTGGTCGTGGCCAAGCACGACTGAACCGTGGCGCCCGGCTGAACTGCCGGGCGCATGCGCGAAACGCAGATTCGTGCAGGTGGCTTGAACACCCGCGCACCACCCCCACATCTCAGCCAGACCCGGCGTCGCCGGACACAGCTAAAGAATCATCAGGAGCGTATCCATGGGCAAGATCATTGGTATTGACCTCGGCACCACGAACTCGTGCGTGTCGATCATGGACGGCGGCAAGGCCCGCGTCATCGAAAATTCCGAGGGCGATCGCACCACGCCTTCGATCGTCGCCTACACCAAGGACGGCGAAGTCCTGGTCGGTGCCTCGGCCAAGCGCCAGGCAGTGACCAACCCCAAGAACACCTTCTACGCGGTGAAGCGCCTGATCGGCCGCAAGTTCACCGACGCCGAAGTGCAGAAGGACATCTCGCACGTTCCGTACGGCATCCTCGCCCACGACAACGGCGATGCCTGGGTGCAGACCAGCGATGGCAAGCGTATGGCGCCGCAGGAAATCTCCGCCCGCGTGCTGGAAAAGATGAAGAAGACCGCCGAGGACTTCCTGGGCGAGAAGGTCACCGAGGCCGTGATCACGGTGCCGGCCTACTTCAACGACAGCCAGCGTCAGGCCACCAAGGACGCCGGCCGCATCGCCGGTCTGGACGTCAAGCGCATCATCAACGAGCCGACCGCTGCAGCCCTGGCCTATGGCCTGGACAAGAAGGGCGGCGACCGCAAGATCGCCGTGTACGACCTGGGCGGCGGCACCTTCGACGTGTCGATCATCGAAATCGCCGAAGTTGACGGCGAGAAGCAGTTCGAAGTGCTGGCCACCAATGGCGACACCTTCCTCGGCGGCGAAGACTTCGACAACCGCGTCATCGAGTACCTGGTCGACGAATTCAACAAGGATCAGGGCATCGATCTGCGCAAGGATCCGTTGGCGCTGCAGCGCCTGAAGGACGCCGCAGAGCGCGCCAAGATCGAGCTGTCGACCAGCCAGCAGACCGAAGTGAACCTGCCGTACGTCACCGCCGATGCCTCGGGCCCGAAGCACCTCAACATCAAGTTGACCCGTGCCAAGCTCGAAGCGCTGGTGGAGGACCTGGTCAAGAAGTCGATCGAGCCGTGCCGCACCGCGTTGAACGATGCCGGCCTGCGCGCCAGCGACATCAACGAAGTGATCCTGGTCGGCGGTCAGACCCGCATGCCGAAGGTGCAGCAGGCGGTTGCCGATTTCTTCGGCAAGGAACCGCGCAAGGACGTCAACCCGGACGAAGCCGTGGCCGTGGGCGCTGCGATCCAGGGCGGCGTGCTGGCCGGCGACGTCAAGGACGTGCTGCTGCTGGACGTGACCCCGCTGTCGCTGGGTATCGAAACCATGGGCGGCGTGTTCACCAAGATCATCGAAAAGAACACCACCATCCCGACCAAGGCCTCGCAGACCTTCTCCACCGCCGAGGACAACCAGTCGGCCGTGACCGTGCATGTGTTGCAGGGTGAGCGCGAGCAGGCCCGCTTCAACAAGTCGCTGGCCAAGTTCGACCTGTCCGGCATCGAGCCGGCCCCGCGCGGCATGCCGCAGGTGGAAGTGTCCTTCGACATCGACGCCAACGGCATCCTGCACGTGTCGGCCAAGGACAAGAAGACCAACAAGGAGCAGAAGGTCGAGATCAAGGCCGGTTCGGGCCTGTCGGACGAAGAGATCCAGCGCATGGTCGCCGATGCGGAAGCCAACCGCGAGGAAGACAAGAAGTTCCAGGAACTGGTGCAGGCCCGCAACCAGGCCGATGGCCTGATCCACGCCACCCGCACCGCGATCACCGAGCATGGCAGCAAGGTCGGTGGCGATGTGATCGGCAAGGTGGAAGCGGCGCTGTCGGATCTGGAAACCGCCATGAAGAGCGACGACAAGGTGCAGATCGAGGCCCGCAGCAAGACCCTGGAAGAAGCCGGCCAGTCGCTGTACGCCGCCGCTGCCGCGGCAGAGCAGGGCGGCAACGCCGATGCGGCCAGCGGCAACGCGCAGGCCTCCAAGGCCGCCGACGACGTGGTGGACGCCGAGTTCACCGAAGTCAAGGACGACAAGAAGGCGTGAGTGGGGAATAGGGAATCGAGAATGGGAGGAGCGGTGCTGCGGCATCGCTCCTTCCCGTTGTCTGATCCTTCCACTTTCGATTGCGATTTACTGAGGATGTACGCTTTGAACGATTCCCGTCTCCCGATTCCCGATTCCCTGTCATGAGCAAACGCGATTACTACGAAGTGCTGGGCGTTGCCCGTGGCGCCAGCGACGAGGAGCTGAAGAAGGCGTATCGGCGCTGTGCGATGAAGCACCACCCGGACCGCAATCCCGGCGACGCTGCTGCCGAAGCGATGTTCAAGGAGTGCAAGGAAGCCTATGAGGTGTTGTCGGACGGCAACAAGCGCCGCGCCTACGATGCGCACGGCCACGCTGCGTTCGAGCACGGCATGGGCGGTGGTGGCGGGCCGGGTGGCCCGGACATGGGAGATATCTTTGGCGATATCTTCGGCAATATTTTCGGCGGTGGCGCCGCCGGTCCGCGCGCTGCGCGACGTGGTGCCGACGTCGGTTACGTATTGGAACTGGATCTGGAAGAAGCCGTTGCCGGCATCGAACGCCGCATCGAGATCCCGACCCTGATCGAGTGCGAGCCCTGCCATGGCAGTGGTTCGGAAGACGGCAAGGTGGAAGTGTGCGGGACCTGCCACGGACGCGGCCAGGTCCGCATCCAGCGCGGCATCTTCGCCATGCAGCAGAGCTGCCCGCATTGCGACGGGCGCGGCACGCTGATCCAGAATCCGTGCAAGACCTGCCACGGCGCCGGTCGCGTGGAAGAAGACAAGGTGCTGTCGATCAAGGTGCCTGCCGGCGTGGATACCGGCGACCGCATCCGCCTGGCCGGCGAGGGCGAAGCCGGCCCGGCCGGCACGCCGCCGGGCGATCTGTATGTGGAAGTGCGCGTGCGCGAGCATGCGATCTTCCAGCGCGACGGCGACGACCTGCATTGCGAAGTGCCGATCCGTATTTCGCAGGCGGCGCTGGGCGACACCGTGCGCGTGGCCACCCTGGGCGGGGAGGCGGAAATCCGCATTCCCGCCGAAACCCAGACCGGCAAGCTGTTCCGGTTGCGTGGAAAGGGCGTGCGCTCGGTGCGCAGTCGCAGCGAAGGCGATCTGTATTGCCGCGTGGTGGTCGAAACGCCGGTGAACCTGACCGCCGACCAGCGCGAGTTGCTGCAGCAGTTCGAAGCCACGTTCACCGGCGAGGATGCGCGCAAGCATTCGCCCAAGTCGGCTACCTTCATCGATGGCGTCAAGGGCTTCTGGGATCGGATGACGTCCTGAGGCTGGGAATCGGGAATCGGGAATCGGGATCGGGGAATCGTAAGAGCGGTGTGGCCGGAGCGGTGCGCCATTTTGGCGATTCGGGATGTGCGGGAGCGGATGAATGCTCCCGAATGTCCGGAAAGTTGAATGACTGAGCGAGGTTCTCCAGACGAATGCCGGCCCCGGGGCCGGCATTTGCGTTCTTGCGGCAGGAGCCGGCGCAGATCGGAGGCGATATCGACTGCTGCCAGCGCACGGACCGGCCTGGCGAGGACTGGCTTGGCGACGGTAGGCGTAGCGGCGAGCGGACGACGGTCGCATCGATCGAAGGTGGGCGCGCCGTGGCGCTGGCGTAAAATGCTGCGATGAACAATGCCCCCGACAGTCATCTGGTCCACGGCCGCCGCCAGCGTCCGGATGGTCCTTCGCCGATCGATGTGATCTCGGTCCAGTCGCAACTGGTCTACGGCCATGCCGGCAACAGCGCGGCGGTGCCACCGCTGCGTGCGCTGGGCTTGCGGGTGGCGGAAGTGCCGACCACGCTGCTGAGCAATGCGCCGTTCTACGCCACCTTGCGCGGCCGCATCCTGCCGGCCGACTGGTTGGCCGACCTGCTGCTGGGGGCGAGCGAGCGCGGCCTGCCGCAGCGTGCCCGCATGCTGGTTTCCGGCTATTTCGGCAGCCTGGCCAATGGCGAGGCGTTTGCCGACTGGCTGGAGCAGACCCTGCCGCAGGCCCCGCAACTGCGTTATTGCCTGGATCCGGTGATCGGCGACACGCACACCGGCCCGTATGTCGAACCCGGACTGGAGCGCGTGTTCGCCGAGCGGCTGTTGCCGCATGCCTGGCTGGTGACGCCGAATGCGTTCGAGCTTGGGCGACTGACCGGTTTGCCCAGTCTGAAGCAGGACGATGCCGTCGTTGCCGCGCGCGCATTGCTGGCGCGCGGTCCGCAGTGGGTGCTCGCGCACAGCGTGGCCGGTGCGGCAGGTGAGCTGGTGACCCTGGCGGTCAGCAACACGGCGGTGTATCGCTGGGCCACGCCGCATCTGCCGGTGGATGTGGCCGGCACCGGCGATGTGCTGATGGCCTTGCTGATCGGTTTCCTGCTGCGCGATATGCCGTTCGAGCAGGCGGTGGGGCATGCGCTCAGCGGCGTGCATGGTGCACTGGAAGCCACATTGGATGCAGGCGTCGAGGAGTTCGATGTGCTGGCCGCCGCACCGGCCGCACTCGCGGCTGCCCCGCGTTTTGCGCTCGAGCGATTGGCATGATGGCGCAGCCGGTGGTCGGCATCGTCGGCATCGCCGGTGCCTACGGACGCTGGCTGGCGCAGTTTTTGCGCACGCGCCTGGGGCTGGAGGTGATCGGCTTCGATCCGGCCGGTGCCGGCGACATGGACGAGGCCACCTTGGCGCAGCGTGCGGACGTGCTGATCTTTTCTGCGCCGATTCGCCACACCGCCGCATTGATCGCGCGTTATGTGGACCTTGCCGGCCCGCGTGCCGCGTCGCAGTTGTGGATGGATGTCACCTCGATCAAGCAGGCGCCGGTTGCCGCGATGCTGGCATCGCCGGCCGAGGTCGTCGGCCTGCATCCGATGACCGCACCGCCCAAATCGCCCACCTTGAAAGGGCGGGTGATGGTGGTCTGCCAGGCACGGTTGCAGCAGTGGTCGGCATGGGTGCAGATGCTGTGCACCGCGCTGCAGGCCGAGTGCGTGTACGCCACGCCCGAGCACCACGACCGCGTGATGGCGCTGGTGCAGGCGATGGTGCACGCCACCCATCTGGCGCAGGCCGGCACCTTGCGCGACTACGCGCCGCTGCTGGGCGAACTGCGCGCGCTGATGCCGTATCGCTCGGCCTCGTTCGAGCTGGATAGCGCTGTGATCGCGCGCATCCTCTCGCTCAATCCGGCGATCTATGAAGACATCCAGTTCGGCAACCCGTACGTGGGCGAGATGCTCGACCGGCTGTTGCTGCAGCTGCGCGAATTGCGCGCGCTGGTCGCGCAAGGCGACGATGCGGCGCGCGCGCAGTTTCGCGCCCGGTTTCTGGACGACAACGCGCAGGCGCTACGCGGCGAGTCGCTGGCTGCGGGCAACTACACCTATGAGCGCGTGGGCTACCTGCTGGCCGACCTCACCGAGCCGTTGACCGTGAGCGTCTACCTGCCGGAAGACCAGCCCGGTTCGTTGCGTGCGCTGTTGCATGTGTTCGAGCAGCATGGGGTGAATCTGTCGTCGATCCACTCGTCGCGCACGCCGGTGGGCGAGTTGCATTTCCGCATCGGGTTCGAGCCGGACAGCGATCGCGCGGCGCTGGCGCAGGCAGCCAGCGACATCGACCGCAGCGGCATCGGGCGGGTGCTGGAGCGTTCCGATCGCACCGGGTAGCCACGATCCACAGCCGGCCTGATCGATGCCGATATCGCGGCGTGCGACCTGCGGCGATCCATGTTGGCTGACTGAACCGCATGCGATGCGCCGAGGGCGATATGGGGGCAATACCGGGTGTGGCCGGGCACGACGCCAAGTGCTTGCCACAGCGGTTTCATCCACACAGGGTGTGGATGAAACCTGCACAAGCATGTGGATAACCGCGTGCAGCCCTTGCACTGCAAGGGTTGCCGCCCGGGTGGTCAAAAAATGACCAGCGTCATCTCAGGACGTGGACAGCCGTAACTCGCCACCATCGGTGATGAAGCGCTGGCCCTGCCGCTGCAGGCGGCGGCCATCGGGGAGTTCGTAGCGTGGCGCAGCGCGCGACTGCATCTGGGCTTGCTGCCCGTTGCGGGATTGGGGCTCGTCGCGGAATTCGATGATGACGTAGGACTCGCCATCTGCACCGATTGCGGGAAATTGCCGGAACGACATACGCACCTCCGAAAGAATCAGGGACGTCGTGCGAGCTGCCAGGGATCGCACCACCGGCGCCGGGCCGGCCGAAGCGAGCATGCGCAGGCAGGTGTTACCCGGGCGTCATTGCGCGATGCGGCAAGTTTGGCGAGCCAACCACCAGCCCGTTCACCGGCTCAGCTGCAACGCATCCCGATCGGCCGTCGCCGCCGCCAGCTCTGCACGCGCCGAGGCAATGCGCGCCTGCGCATCGATCAGGCGCACGCGGGCATCGTTGGCGGTTTCCTCGCGCTGGTTGACCAGGAAGAAATCGCCCGACCCCAGCTCGAAGCGGCGGCGCTCGGCGGCTGCCAGACGGTCGGCCAGGGCGCGTTCTTCGTCGGCGATCTTGGCCAGCCGTTCGGCGGCGGTGAGCGAGATGACGATCGACTCGACCTCCACCGTGATCTGGTCACGCAGGTAACGGCTGCGCTGATCCAGCGCCTCGATCTCGGCGCGTGCTTCGGCGACCCGGCCCTTGGCGGCGCGGTTTTCCAGCGGCACGCTGAAGCGGAAGCCGATGATCGCATCGGTCGGCGAGCGGTTCGGGCCGCCGACACCGGGCGCCCCGAGGTCCTTGCTGACCTCGAAACTCACATCCAGGCGTGGCTTGAGGTCGTTCTGCGCCAGCATCAGCCGTGCAGTGGCCTGATCGATGCGGGTCAGCACCGCGCGGTAATCGGGGCGCTCCACCGGTGCGGTGATCTTGCTGGCGCCGGCCAGACCTTCCAGCGCCGACGTATCGGCCGGCAGGCGTTCGGTGGACACGATCAACGGCATTCCCGCTTCATCGCGCAGGTACAGCGACAAGGCATTGGCAGCATTGGCGAAGTCCTGCTCCGAGCGCACCACCAATGCGCGTCGGCGGACCAGGTTCTGGTCGTTTTCGGTCAGCAGGATGGTGGGCCGCGCACCCAGTGTCACCTGCCGGGAAATCGCATTGCGGCGCTGCTCGGCCAGCTGCAGCAGGTCGTTGTACGCGCGCAGCTTCAGGCCGGCCGCGACCCAGCTCTGGTAGGCGTCCACCGCGCGGCGTTGCACACCGATGGCGACCATTTCCGCTTCGTATTGCGCGACATCGATATCGGCACCGGCAACGCTGCGGCGAGTGCGGCGCTCGTCGACCACCCGGTCGCGCAGCAGCGCATACAGCGCGCCGACCTTCACTTCGCCGCCGCGGTCGGTGTAGGACTTGTCTTCGTAGACCGGGAAGGAACCACGCGAGGAGCGGTAACCACCGTAGTAATAGCCGCCGTTGTCGTCGAACGGGCGCTTGACGGTGCTTTCGATCGCGCTGCCGTCGTAGTAGCCGGCCTCGCGCGAGCGGCCGTCGATATCGAACACGGTGTCGAACGCGCCATCGGCCGAGATGCCCTTGCCTTCGGCCTGGCGGACCTTGGCCAGCGACTCGATGATCTGCGGAGAAGCGCGGGCAGAGGAGCGCAGCACTTCATCCAGCGTCAGCGCGGTGGTCTGGGCGGCAACCACGCCCGGTACGAGCGCGACCAGCAGGACGACAAGACGGCGGATCATTTCTTGCCGGTCTCGTCGTCTTCGGACTTGCCGGCCGACGCCGGCTTGGCCTTGCCCTCATCCTGCGTCGTCGTCGCCGACGGGCGGCGGCCGAACTCCAGCGGGAAATTATTGAGCTGGCGCCACAGTTCGTAGCCCACCTTCACCGTTTCGCCCTGTACCCAGCCGCGCACCTTGCCGCCCTGGCGGGCGAATTCCTGCGCCGGCCAGGCCGGCTTGCCCGGCTGCGGTTCGACCAGGATGCGGAACAATCCGTCGGGTGCGGCATTGGGGTCGATGGCGCGGACGCGACCATCGAACATGCCGTGCGCCACCGACGGCCAGCCGCTGAACTGGATCGCCGGCCAGCCCTCGAACTCCAGCCGCACTGGGCGACCGGGGCGGATCAGCGGCACGTCGCGGCCGTCGATGTACAGCTCGACCGCACGTTCCACCCGCTCCGGCGCGATCACCGCCAGCACCGTGCCGGGCGAGACCATCGCGCTGCCGCTGGCGGCGTTGAGCTGCTGCACGCGGCCATCGCGCGGTGCGCGCACCAGCTGCGCCGACTGACGGTTCAACTGGATGTCGATGCGGGTCAGCTTGGCACGCGATTCGGCCAGCTTGGCATCGGCTTCGGCCACCTTGATCTGGGTCAGCTCGTAGTCGCGGCGGCCGGCCAGGCCTTCGGCGAGCAGCTGGCGGCTGCGTTCCACATCGATACTGGCGACCGCGCGCGATTGCTGGATGGCGCTGATTTCCGCCGCCACCTGCGCACGCTCGCTGGCAAGACGGGCCAGCAGGTCCGGGTCGAGGTCGCCGACGCGGGCGATCGGGTCGCCCTTGGCGACGTGCTGACCATCGTGTACATACCAGCGCTCCACCCGGCCCGGCACGAAGGCGGTGACCTGCTGCTGGCGGTCACCCGGGTCCAGCGCCACCACCTGGCCCTTGCCGCTGGCGGTCTGCACCCAGGGCGCGAACGCCAGGATGGAACCGGCGATGGCCACGCCGATCAGCAGCATCCACGCCAACACCTTGGCGATGCTGGGCGGGCGCATGGATGCCAGGGTGGGGAAGTGCGCGATCCGGTCAGAGGCGTGCTGCATCGTCGGCCTCCTGCGTGGATGCGATCAGGTCGGCGCGCGTGGCGTAGCGCTGCTGGCGCTCCGGTTCCAGGCGGAACCAGCCATCCAGGGTGATGTCCTCCGGCCGGCCGGTGCACAGCAGGACCGTGGTGCCGGCCTGCTTCAGCTGCCGCAGCACCCGGGTCAGGCGTTCGGCCGGCAGCAGGTCGTACAGCTGCGACAGCATCAGCACGCGCGGACGCACCAGCAATGCGTTGGCCAGTTTCAGCGCCATCACTTCGCCGATCCACAGCGGGTAGCCGGAGGCGGCAAGCCGGGTGTCCAGGCCTTGCGGCAGCGCGGCGATGCGCGCGCGCAGCCCCACCGTATCGATGGCTTCGAGCATCGTCTCGGAGGTCACCTCGGCCGAGGCCATCGACAGGTATTCGCGGATGGTGACCTCGACGATGGTTGGCCGATCGAGCACGGTCACTTCAGAGCGCAGCAGGTACATGTCGAAGGTGGCCATGTCGGCGCCGCCGACCATCACCAGCCCGCGGTCCGGGACGACATGGCGCTTGAGCACCATCGCCAGCAGACGTTCGGCGCCGCCGTCGGCCAGCGTCACCAGTTGTTCGCCGGCCTCCAGCGCGAAATCGAAGCGCGCCCCCTCGATCACCACCCCGTCCAGGCGCACGGCACTGTTGCCGGGGATCTTGCCCGCGGCAGCCACCGGGCGCTCCTGCGGAATGGCATACAGCACCGACAATTCCTCGGCGCTGGCCACCAGGTCGTAGAACACGTCCAGGTAGGTGCCCAACTGCGCGATGCCGTAGAACACCGCGCTGAGGATCAGCTCGGCGGCCACCAGCTGGCCGATCGACAGTTCGCCACGCAGGATCAGGCTGCCGCCCAGTGCCAGCAGCGCCGCGCTGGCGACCGCGTAGGTGAGCAGGAACGCCACCGTCTGGGTGAAGGTGTAGCGGAAATGGCGCCGATGCCGGGCGACGTAGGTGGCGGTCACCGCTTCGGAGCGCTCCATCGCGAAGTTGAGATGGCGGCTGGATTTGTAGAAGCCGTTGGAGCCACCCACGCTTTCCAGCCAGTGCGCCGCGTTGTGCTTGGCGTGGCTCAGTTCCACCGCCGAGCGGATCGAGCCGCGCGACCAGATCATCCAGATCGCGAAGATGATCAGCAGCAGCAGCGCGTTGAAGCCGAGGAAGAACGGGTGATAGAAGCTGGTGACGATCAGGCCCACCGCCGATTGCAGCACGATGGTGAAGGCACCGACAGCCAGGCTGGGCACCGCTTTTTGCACCACCACCAGATCGAAGTAGCGGTTGAATACGTCGCCACGGTTCTGGTCGGCGAAGAACGGGTTCTGCGCATGCACCGCGCGCACGGTGATTTCGGCCACCACCCGCGCAAACAGGCGGCGCTCGAACAGCGCCATCATCCACACCCGCATCGCGCTGAGCGCCGCCACCAGCAACAGCAGGCCCAGCAACAGGCTGGACAGGGTCCACAGCGGAGTGGGCAGCGCGGTGTTGGCGACGCTGTTGATCAGCAACTGCACAGAGATCGGCGTAGCCAGCGACAGCAGGCTGATCGCGACCCCGTACACCATGGCCAGGCGCACATAGGGCATGTCCGGCCCGACGATCTCCGCCAGCCAGGCTCCCGCTTCCCGCCATCCGATCTGCTTGCCCGCCATTCGATTTCCGTTGATGAGTTCAATGAAGCATTGACGAGTTGCAGTTGGCGAACAAGGCAGCAGCGCTTATTCGACGCATAGGATTTTCCTATGCGGCCACCGCACGCAGAAGATCGGCAATCAGCCCGAAGGCCGGCGCGCGTCCTGCGCCTTGCCGCCACAGCAGACCGATCTCCCTATAGTAGCGTCCGCCTTTGATCGGCCGTACGACAACATCGTCGCCCTCGCGGATCTCCTGGCGCACATACAGGTCTGGCAGTAATGCAAGACCCATGCCCATCCCGGCCATCTGGCGGATCGCATCCAGGCTGGTGCCTTCGTAATCGCGCAGGACATTGGCGCCGACGTCCATGGCGATCGCCGCGACCTGTTCGGCCAGGCGGTATTCGGGCATCAGGGTGAGCAGGTTGGCGCCGCGCAGATCGGCCGGCGTGATGCAGGCCTTGGCACGCAGGGGGTGATCGGCGGCCATGGTCACGTGCAGCGGTTCGCGGAACAGGCGCTCGCTGTGCAGGCCGCGCCCGGCCACCGGCAGCTGCGCCAGGATCAGGTCGTGCACGCCGCTGGCCAGACCGCTGGCGAGCACGGTCGGCAGGCCTTCGCGCACGTGCACGCGCAGTGCCGGGTGTTCGCGATGCAGGCGCGCGACCAGGCTCGGCATCAGGTAGGCGCCCAGCGTGGGCGACACGCCCAGCCGGATGGTGCCGATCAAGGTGTCGGCCGAGGTGGCGCGGACGTCTTCCAGATCGGCCACGTCCAGCAGGATGCTGCGCGCGCGATCGAGCAGGTCGCGCCCCAGCGGCGTCAGGATGGCCGGCACGCCACGCTCGAACAGCGCGGCGCCGACGATGGTTTCCAGCGCACGGATCTGCTGCGACAACGAGGGTTGCGACACGCCCATCTGCTCGGCGGCGCGGGTGAAGCTGCCGGTGTCGGCGAGCGCGACGAAATAACTGAGCTGGCGAATGGTGGTTCTGGGGCGGGGCATGCGGGATGTCGTCAGGGGTGGGGCGCGTGGGGGCGCAGGGTCGGCCCGGGCCGCTGCCGCGGACACCCCGGCATGACAGCACATGCCGGTGTCACCCAGGCGTCACTGATCGATGAACTGCAGCCGCGCCAGTTCGGCGTACAGGCCGCCTTCGGCGATCAATTGCGCATGCGTGCCCTGCGCGACGATGCGGCCGGCCTCCATCACCACGATGCGGTCGGCCTTGAGCACGGTGGCCAGGCGATGGGCGATGACCAGCGTGGTGCGGCCTTCCATCAAGCGGTCCAGCGCCTGCTGCACCGCGCGTTCGCTCTGCGCATCCAGCGCGCTGGTGGCCTCGTCCAGCAGCAGGATCGGCGCGTCCTTGAGCAGGGCGCGCGCGATCGCCACACGCTGTTGCTGGCCGCCCGACAGGCGCGTGCCGCGTTCGCCGAGTTCGCTGGCGTAGCCCTGCGGCAGGGCGCGGATGAACCCATCGGCCTCGGCGGCCGCCGCGGCGGCTTGCACCTCCGCGTCGCTGGCGTCCAGGCGCCCGTAGCGGATGTTGTCGGCGGCGCTGGCGGCAAACAACGTGGGTTGCTGCGGCACCAATGCAATCCGTTCGCGCAGCAGCACCGGGTCGGTCTGGCGCAGGTCCACCTCGTCGATGCGCAGTCTGCCGCTGACCGGGTCGTGGAAGCGCAGCAACATCGCCAGCACCGTGCTCTTGCCGGCACCGGAGGGCCCGACCAGCGCCACGGTTTCGCCCGGATGGACATGCAGGTCGAAGCCGTCCAGCGCCGGCGCATCGGGGCGCTGCGGATAATGAAACACCACCTGGTCGAAATGGATCGCACCACGCAGCGGCTGCGGCAAGGGCTGCGGCGTGGCCGGCGCGACGATCGCCGGTTGCTCGTCGAGCAATTCGCCGACCCGGCCCATGCCGCCGGCCGCGCGCTGCAACTCGTTCCAGACCTCGGCCAGCGCACCCACCGAGCCGCCACCGATCAGTGCGTACAGCACGAACTGTCCCAGCGTGCCGGGCGTCATGCGTCCGGCGATCACATCGTGCGCGCCCAGCCACAGCACACCGACGATGGCGCCGAAGATCAGCATGATCGCCACCGCAGTGACCATGGCCTGGGTACGGATGCGCAGCCGTGCGGTATCGATTGCGGCGAACAGGGCCTGGCTGAAACGCTGGCTCTCGTAGCGCTCGCGCGCATGCGCCTGCACGGTGCGCACCGCGCCCAGCGTTTCGGCCGCCAGCGTGTTGGCATCGGCCACGCGGTCCTGGCTGGCGCGCGAGATCTTCTGCAGGCGGCGTGCGCCCAGCACGATCGGCAGCACCGCCAGCGGAATGCCGATCAGGGTGAAGCCGGCCAGCCGCGGGCTGGTGACGAACAGCATCACCATGCTGCCGATCACCGTGACCGAGCTGCGCAGCGCCACCGACATGGTGGTGCCGATCACCCCGCGCAGCAGCTCGCTGTCGGCCGACAGCCGCGAGACCAGCTCGCCACTGCGGCTGCGATCATGAAAGCCGGCGTCCAGCCCGATCAGATGCGCATACAGGCGGCCGCGCAGATCGGCGACCACCTTTTCGCCCAGCAGCGCGACGAAATAGAAGCGCGCGGCCGTTGCCACCGCCAGCACCACCGCCACGGCGAACAGCAGCGCGAAGGCGTGGTTGATCTGCGAGCCGCCGGAAAACCCATGGTCGATCATCTGCTTGACTGCCGCCGGCAGGCTCAATGTGGCGGCCGAGGAAATGGCCAGTGCGATCAGCCAGGCGGCGAACAGGCCACGCTGGCGCTGCACGAACGGCCACAAGGTGCGCAGGCTGCCAAGCTTCCGCAATGGGTTGGGCCTGGCGGCGGCTGGCTGGTTCATGCGGCTTCCGGTGATGAGAGATGGACACGGTTGCGAGTGGCGTCGCACAGGCGTGTTTTCAAGCTGGCCAGTTGATCGGCAGGCAGTTGCACGCGCAGCGCGGCGCCCTGCGCGTCGAAACGTTCATCCAGCTTGTCGGCGCGGAAGGCGCTCAAGGCAGCATGCACCAGGCCCAGGTCGTCGAACTGACACTGCAGATCAAGCAGCGACAACGCAATCAACGGCTGTCGCGTCGCCAACCGCAGGCATTCGGCTGCGGTGCCGCCGTAGGCACGCACCAGCCCGCCGGCACCGAGCTTGATGCCGCCATACCAACGGGTGACCACCACGACCACGCGGTCGTAGCCCTGGCCATCGATGGCCGCGAGGATTGGCCGCCCGGCGGTGCCGCTGGGCTCGCCATCGTCGCTGGACCGGTAGTCCTGCCCGTAGCGATAGGCCCAGCAATTGTGGGTGGCATCGGCGACGGACACGCGCTGCACGATCTCCAGCGCCTGCGCGGGAGAGTCCAGTGCCGCAGCATTGGCCACAAAGCGACTGTGCTTGATGTCCAGGCTGTGGTGCGCGTCAGCGGCGAGGGTATCGAGCATCGTCGCCATTCTATGCGAGCCGGTCGTGCCGGACGCTGCGGCCGTCGTGACTGCCGTTGCAAGCCGGCAGATCGAGGGTGTTCGATGATGCATTGAGACGGGCTGGGCGCGCGATGGGCGCGCGCAGTCCCCGGGGGTGCGGTTAGCGCAGGCGCTGCCGTTTTACACCAGGGTGGAGCGGCGCTTCTCGTCGATCCACTTGGAGGCCTGCGCCGGCGTGTAGTGCTGCATCCACTCCAGCATCTGCTCGATGTCGGCGCCGTACCACAGGTCGGTGCGCTGGTCCGGATGCAGGAAGCGTTCTTCCACCATTCGGTCGATCATGCCGATCAGCGGCGCGTAGAAGCCTTCGATATCCAGGAACGCACAGGGCTTGTTGCCGATGCCCAGCTGCCGCCAGGTCAGCATCTCGAAGATCTCTTCCATGGTGCCGAAGCCGCCGGGCAGGGCGACGAACGCATCGGACAGCTCGAACATGCGCATCTTGCGCGCATGCATGGAGCCGACGATTTCCAGCGTGGTCAGCCCACGGTGCGCCACTTCCCAATCGGCCAGCTGCTGCGGAATCACCCCGGTCACCTCGCCACCGGCTGCCAGCACCGCATTGGCCACGGTGCCCATCAGACCCACATTGCCCCCGCCATACACCAACCGCAGTCCCTGCGCGGCGATGCGCTGCCCCAACGCAGTGGCACGCTCGGCGTAGGCGGGTTTGTTGCCGGCATTGGAGCCGCAGTAGACGCAGATGCTTTTCATGGGAACGGGAATCGGGAGTTGGGAATAGGGAATGTGTCGAAGCACAGCGGAAGCCAGAACGCATGACGCCGGACCTAAGTCCGGCGTCAGCATGAGGAGTGAGGTAATGGGAATGCTTCTACGATTCCCGATTCCCCACTCCCGATTCCCGGCTTAGTTAGCCTTATGAATCGCGCGCTTGCTCACTGCCATTGCGGCATCGTGAACCGCCTCGGACAGCGTCGGGTGCGCGTGGCAGATGCGTGCCAGGTC
The DNA here is from genome assembly GCF_903989455.1 of Xanthomonas euroxanthea. Classification (NCBI taxonomy): domain Bacteria; kingdom Pseudomonadati; phylum Pseudomonadota; class Gammaproteobacteria; order Lysobacterales; family Lysobacteraceae; genus Xanthomonas; species Xanthomonas euroxanthea. Next base: position 1,855,139 of record NZ_LR861803.1, read on the forward strand.
GTCGGCCGAGCCGTTGAATTCCATCGTCAGCACGCCTTCGTGCACCAGCTCGGACACGCCCACGCCGACCAGGTGCATGCCCAGCACACGGTCGGTCTCGGCGTCGGCGATGACCTTGACGAAGCCGGCCGGCTCGCCCATGGCCACCGCACGGCCGATCGCCGCGAACGGGAAGCTGCCGGCCTTGTAGGCGACGCCTTCGGCCTTGAGCTGCTGCTCGGTCTTGCCGACCCAGGCAATCTCCGGCTCGGTGTAGATGACCCACGGGATGGTGTCGAAGTTGACGTGGCCGGGCAGGCCGGCGATCAGCTCGGCCACCGCGATGCCTTCCTCGAAGCCCTTGTGCGCCAGCATCGGGCCGCGCACGCAGTCGCCGATCGCCCACACGCCATCGACGCCGGTGTGGCAATGCCCGTCCACTTCGATCTGGCCACGCTCGTTGAGCTTGACGCCGGTGCCCTCGGCCAGCAGGTTCTTGGTCGCGGCCTTGCGGCCCACGGCCACCAGCAACTTGTCCACGGTCAGGGTCTGCTCGCCGGCAGCGTCGGTGTAGCTGACCACCACCTGCTTGGCATCGCCGCTGCCGGTGATCTCGGTCTTGCTGACCTTGGCACCGAGCTTGATGTCCAGACCCTGCTTCTTGAATTCCTTCAGCGCGGTCTTGGCCACTTCGGCATCAGCCAGCGCCAGGAAGTCCGGCAGTGCCTCGAGGATGGTGACCTCGGCGCCCAGGCGCTTCCACACGCTGCCCAGCTCCAGGCCGATCACGCCGGCGCCGATCACTGCCAGACGCTTGGGAACGGCGGTGAAATCCAGGCCGCCGACGTTGTCGACGATGGTGTCGCCTTCGAACTTGGCGAACGGCAGCTCGATCGATTCCGAACCCGGCGCCAGGATTACGTTGGTGCCCTTGAGCTCGATCTCGCCGCCTTCGTGCTGGGCGACCTTGACGATGTTGCCCGGCAGCAGCTGGCCGAAGCCGTAAAACGGGGTGATCTTGTTCGCCTTGAACAGCATCGCGATGCCGCCGGTGAACTGCTTCACGATCTTGTCCTTGCGGCTGATCATGGTGGGCACGTCCATCTTGGCGTCGTTGAAGCTGATGCCGTGGTCGCCGAACAGGTGGCCCATGTTCCAGAACTGGCGCGAGGAATCCAGCAGCGCCTTGGACGGAATGCAGCCCACGCGCAGGCAGGTGCCGCCCAGTGCAGGCTTGCCATCCTTGCCGATGGCCGCGTCGATGCAGGCGACCTTCATGCCCAGCTGGGCCGCGCGAATCGCAGCGTGATAACCGGCCGGACCGGCACCGATGACGACGACGTCGAATTGTTCGCTCATTTCATTTGCTCACGGGAATGGGGAGTAGGGAATGGGGAATCGCAACAGCGCATGCGCCGCTCGCGTCCCATCCGAGTCAAGGCGGGAATGGAGCGGTCGACGGGTGCTTGCCCATTCCCCAATCTCCATTCCCGATTCCCGGCTCTTACAGACCGAACAACATCCGGCCCGGGTTTTCCAGCTGATTCTTGATGTCGACCAGGAACTGCACCGAATCCTTGCCGTCGATGATGCGGTGGTCGTAGGACAGCGCCAGGTACATCATCGGCGCGATCACGACTTGGCCGTTCTCGGCGATCGGACGTTCCTTGATCGCGTGCATGCCCAGGATGGCGCTCTGCGGCGGGTTGATGATCGGGGTGGACAGCAGCGAGCCGAAGGTGCCGCCGTTGGTGATGGTGAACGTGCCGCCCTGCAGGTCGTCCAGGCCCAGCTTGCCGGCGCGCGCCTTGGCGGCGTAGTCGGCGATGCCCTGCTCGACATCGGCGAACGACTGGCGCTCGACGTTACGCAGCACCGGCGTGACCAGGCCCTTGTCGGTGGACACCGCGATCGAGATATCGCTGTAGCCGTGATAGATGATGTCGTCGCCGTCGATCGAGGCGTTGACCAGCGGGAAGCGCTGCAGCGCGTTGGCGGCGGCCTTGACGAAGAAGCTCATGAAGCCGAGCTTGATGCCGTGCGCCTTCTGGAACTCGTCCTGCAGTTCCTTGCGTGCGGCCGACACCTTGGCCAGGTTCACTTCGTTGAAGGTGGTCAGCATCGCGGTGGAGTTCTTGGACTCCATCAGGCGCTTGGCGATGGTCTTGCGCACGCGGGTCATCGGCACGCGCTCTTCCGGACGGGCGCCGGACGCCTTGCCCACGCCGCCGGCCTTGGCGAAGTTGACGATGTCTTCCTTGGTCACCGCGCCACGACGGCCGGTGCCTTCGACCTGGGCCGGATCCACGCCCTGGGTGATCGCGGAAAAACGCGCACCCGGGGGCAGGGCATCGGCAGCCGACTTGGAGGCAGCAGCAGGCGCCGCGGCGGCAGCCGGGGCCGGCGCGGCGGCCGGTGCAGCAGCGGCAGGTGCCGGTGCATCGGCCTTCTTCTCCTCGGCCGGTGCGGCCGCAGCCACGGCGCCTTCCTCGATGATCGCCAGGATCTGGTTGCTGGTGACGGTGCTGCCGGCTTCGAACTTGATTTCCTTCAGCACGCCGTCGACCGGCGAAGGAACTTCCAACACGACCTTGTCGGTTTCCAGGTCGACCAGATTCTCGTCGCGCTTGACCGCTTCACCGGCCTTCTTGTGCCAGCTGGCGATGGTGGCGTCGGAAACGGATTCGGGCAGTACCGGAACTTTGACTTCGGTGGCCATTCGGGGAGCGTCCTAGGGTTTTCGTTCTTTGGGGAAGAGGAGTTATTCAGCGACTTGGTCGTTGAACGGATTGAGTAGCGCATCGGCGACCAGCTTCTGCTGTTCGACGATGTGGTCGGCCATATGGCCGGCGGCAGGCGAGGGCGAACGGGCACGGCCGGCGTAATGCAGGCTCTGGCCGCTGGCCAGGCAGAAGTTCAGGTGGTGGCGGATCTGGTACCACGCACCCTGGTTCTGCGGTTCTTCCTGGCACCACACCACGTCGGTGGCGTTGGCATAGGCCTTGAGCTCGGCGGCCAGCTGCGCACGCGGGAACGGATACAGCTGCTCCACGCGCAGGATGGCGACGTCGTCCTGGCCACGCTTGGTCTGGTCTTCGAGCAGGTCGTAATAGACCTTGCCCGAGCACAGCACCACGCGCTTGACCTTGCCGGCATCGGCCTTGGCGTCGGGGATCAGATGCTGGAACTCGCCTTCCGCCAGTTCTTCCAGGCTCGACACCGCCAGCTTATGGCGCAGCAGCGACTTGGGCGTCATCACCACCAGCGGCTTGCGGGTGGTCATGCGCATCTGCCGGCGGATCATGTGGAAGCACTGCGCCGGGGTGGTCGGCACGCAGACCAGCATGTTCTCCAACGCGCACAGCTGCAGGAAGCGCTCCAGACGCGCGGAGCTGTGCTCCGGGCCCTGGCCTTCGTAGCCGTGCGGCAGGAACAGCGACAGGCCCGCGATGCGGCCCCACTTGGCTTCGCCGGCGGCGATGAACTGGTCGATCACCACCTGCGCGCCGTTGGCGAAATCGCCGAACTGGGCTTCCCAGATGCACAGTGCATTCGGGTCGGTGGTGGAGTAGCCGTACTCGAAGCCCATCACTGCTTCTTCGCTGAGCAGCGAGTCGATGATGGTGGCGTCCTCGGGGTTCTGCACCAGTTGGCGCAGCGGCAAGTAGTAGCTGTCGGTCTTCTGGTCATGCAGGATCGCGTGACGGTGGAAGAACGTGCCGCGACCGGCGTCCTGGCCGACCAGGCGCAGCTTGTGGCCTTCGGCCAGCAAGGTGGCGTAGGCCAGGTTCTCGGCAAAGCCCCAGTCGCCGGCCTGGTCGCCGGCGGACATCTTGACGCGGTCTTCGTAGATCTTGGCCACGCGGGCATGCAGCTCCACGCCTTCCGGGATCGTGGTGATCAGCTTGGCCAGACGATCCAGCTGCTCGCGCTTGACGCGGGTATCGACCGGATCGGCAGCGGTGCCGACCAGGTACTTGGACCAGTCGATGGCGAATTCGTCCGGCTTGCGCGTCGCCAGTTCGGTGGTGTATTCGCCCGAATCGAGCTTGTTGCGGTAGCCGTCGACCAGCGCCTTGGCCTCGTCGGCGCTCAGCACGCCGTCGCTTTCCAGCTTGGCGGCGTACAGCTCGCGGGTGGTCTTGTGCTTGCGGATGGTCTGGTACATCACCGGCTGGGTCGCTGCCGGCTCGTCGGCCTCGTTATGGCCCCAACGGCGGTAGCAGACCAGGTCGATGACCACGTCCTTCTTGAACTGCTGGCGGAATTCGTAGGCCAGCTTGGACACGAACATCACCGCATCCGGGTCGTCGCCGTTCACGTGGAAGACCGGTGCGCCGATCATCTTGGCCACGTCCGTGCAGTACAGCGTGGAACGGGCGTCGTCGCGGGCGCTGGTGGTGAAGCCGATCTGGTTGTTGACCACGATGTGCACGGTGCCGCCGACCGCGAAACCGCGCGCCTGCGACATCTGGAACAGCTCCATCACCACGCCCTGGCCGGCGAATGCGGCATCGCCGTGGATCAGGATCGGCAGCACGGTCTTGCGCTCGGCATCGCCGAAGCGTTCCTGGCGCGACCGCACGCTGCCGACCACGACCGGGTCGACGATTTCCAGGTGCGAGGGATTGAAGGCCAGTGCCAGATGCACCTGCTTGTCGCCACCGACCGCGATGTCGGCCGAGAAGCCCATGTGGTACTTGACGTCGCCGGTGTGCGCGCGGTCGTCGTGGGCGTGCTCGAACTTGCCTTCGAACTCGTCGAACAGCTTGCGCGGGTTCTTGCCCAGCGTATTGACCAGCACGTTGAGACGGCCGCGGTGGGCCATGCCGATCACGATGTCCTTGACCTGATCGTTGCCGGACTGGCGAATGATCTCGTCCATCATCGGGATCAGCGCGTCGCCGCCTTCCAGCGAGAAGCGCTTCTGGCCGACGTACTTGGTGTGCAGGTAGCGCTCCAGGCCTTCGGCAGCGGTGAGCCGCTCCAGCGTGCGCTTGCGGCTGGCCGCGTCGCCGGCGATCTTGCCGCCGGCATCTTCCAGGCGCTTGTAGATCCACTGGCGCTGGTCGAATTCCTGGATGTGCATGAACTCTGCGCCGATGGTGCTGGCGTAGGTCGCCTTCAGGCGGGTCAGCAGATCCTTCAGCTTCATGCGCGGCTGGCCGCCGACGCCGCCGGTGCTGAACTCACTGTCCATATCCGCCTGCGACAGGCTGTGGAACGGCAGGTCCAGATCGGGCGGGTTGACCGGCGGGGTCAGGCCGAGCGGGTCGAGCTGCGCGCCAAGGTGACCACGCGCACGATAGGCGGTGATCAGGCGGCCGACGTTGCGCTCGCGCTCGTCACTGGCGCCTGCGCCGGTTCCGGCATTGGCGGCCTGTTTGGAGGCGGCGAGGATGTGGGCAATGGCCGCCGAGTGCGGCACATCACCGGCATCGCGACCCTTGAAGCCATCGAAATAGCTCTTCCACTTCGGGTCGACACTGTCCGGGGCGACGAGGTACTGCTCGTACAGATCCTCGATATAGGCGGCGTTGCCGCCGGCGAGCTGCGATGACTGTGCGAACTGCTTTAGGAGATTATCCACGATGGTAAGTCGGGTCTGCTGTGGGGATGATTGTGCGGAAGCGGCAGGGCGAGATGCCCCATCGGTCGGTCTCAAATCTCGAAAAATTATACCCCCTTGCGCCAGTGAGGGGGCGTCTGCAAGCTGACCGAGCGGGTAGGTGCGGCCGCCTGGCGCCCAGGCGCGAAAGGCGCTGCGGTCTCAGATGCCGAGTGCGCGCGGTTCGTTCCACAGCGCGCTGCGCTCCCATATCTGCGCGAATTCGCGCTCCAGCTGGCGGCTGCGCGCCGCGCCCGACAGCCAGGTTTCACCATCGTCGAAGCGATGGCCTGTTGGACGAAAGTAGTAGGCGTCATCGCCCACCACATAGGCCGACGCATAGCTGCTGTCGACCGGATCGCTGACCGCGCGGAAGCGGAACACGCTGGGCAGGCGCTGGGCCAGCCGCAGCAGCGCGCTGCTGCTGGCGCCGGCAATGGCGGTGTCCTGCACCAGCACCTGCACGCGCTTGTCGTGGCGGGCGGTGGCGAAGCGGCGCAGCGCATCGAGCACTGCGGCGTTGTCGAACAGCGGCGGATCCAGTGCCCGCGTATAGATCAGGACCTGGCGGCGTGCGGCGCACAGCAGGCCGGTGGTAGCGGCCTGCGCCGCGCGCAGGTCGTCCACCGCCATCGGGCCGTCGAGACGGCGGTGCAACGGCCCGTCAGGCCGATCGCCCGCCGTTGCGGCGCGATCGGGATGCGGGTCGGAAGAGGTGTCCGGCAGGAAGCCCAGGCGTGCGAACACCGCCCCGGCATCTGCGTTGACGCGGGCCCGTACGCCGGGCCAGCCGCGTTGTTGCGCGGTGGCGACGGCGGCTGCGAGCAACTGGTCGGCCAGGCCGCGGCGGCGCCAGCCCGGCAGGATGCCGAGCCTGTCGATGCGCAGATCCGCGGTCAGCCGCACCGAGCCGATCAGCTGGCCGTCCTCGCTGCGCAGGGCCAGGTGCAGGCTGAGCGGGTCCAGTGCGTCCCAGTCAGCAGCGCCGCTGTCGCCGCTGCCGCAGGCCAGGCGCAGCGCACGCAGGGCCGCGGCGTCGGACGCCGGGTCCAGCGAGACGATCCGCGGGCCGGCCTGGGGGCTCATGCGCGGTTGTCGGCCCCGTCGTCGCCAGCGTCCGTTGCCGCGTCGTCGGCGAGCTCGCTGTCGTCGTCCAGGTCGGCGTCGGCAGCTGGTTCGTCCTCATCAGCCTGGGCCGGGCCGTCGGCGGTATCGGCGACCTGCTCGACGTCGGCCTCCGCGTCGATCTCGTCGTCCGCATCCGGCGCGTCGGCCTCGGCGTCGTCCTGGTCGGCCGACAGGCTCAGGCCATGGGCCTGGTCGTCGTCGATGTCCTGGATGTCGTCCTCCGCGTCCTCGTGGGCGCGCTGGTAGTGGCCCTGCGCCAGCAGCTCAAGCACCACCTCGCGGCCACGGTTGGAAAACTGCGCATACAGCGTGCCGTCGATCTCTTCGGCCGCGGCCAGGCGCGCGGCGTCCTTGGCCGACAGCGCGAACTCCAGGCCGCTGCAGAACAGGGTGGCGCCACGCTTGGCGCGCCGCCAGGCCAGCCGCGACCAGGGGTGACGGTGCAGCAGCACGCCTTCCTCCAGGGCCTGCTCGACCGCCTCGCGCGGGATCGGTTCGGGGGCCGGCAGCACGTCGCCGGAGGCGCGGTAGGTGGTCATGAAGCGGCCGAACCAGTCGCCCAGCCGATCCGGGTCGTTCATGCGCAGGGCATTGAGCGCTTCGACCACGCGGTTCATCGCGGTGACGTCGATCTCGTACGGGTCGGCCGGCACCTTGAGGTCTTCGTCGTGATAGCGCACGGCCTCGTCGGCATCGGCGATCAGCGTATCCAGATAGTCGCCGATCAGCTCGGCCGACGACGGCGCGCGGGTGCCGATGGAGAAGGTCAGGCAGGCGTCTTCGGCCACGCCGTGGTGCGGCACCAGCGGCGGCAGGTACAGCATGTCGCCCGGGCCCAGCACCCAGTCGTGGGTGGGCTTGAAGTCGCGCAGCAGCTTGAGCTCGACATCGTCGCGGAACGCCAGCGGCGCGGCCTTGCGGCCCTGTTGCGCGCGTGCGTCGATCTGCCAGCGGCGGTGGCCCTGGCCCTGCAGCAGGAAGACATCGTAATGGTCGACATGCGCGCCGACCGAGCCGCCGGTGGCGGCGAAGCTGATCATGATGTCGTCGATGCGCCAGCGTGGCAGGAAGCGGAACTGTTCCAGCAGCGCGCGCACGTCGGCGTCCCACTTGTCCACGTCCTGTACCAGCAGGGTCCAGTCATGGTCGGGCAGGCCGGGGAAGTCGGTTTCCTGGAACGGGCCGGTGCGTACGTCCCAGCCGTCGGTGGCGCGGTCGTGGCTGATCAGGCGTGCCAGCACGCCGTCTTCGCAGGCCAGGCCGGCCAGGTCTTCGGGCTGCAGCGGGGACTGGAAGTCCGCAAACGCGTTGCGGATCAGCAGCGGGTGCTTGTGCCAGTAGTTGCGCAGGAAGCGCTCGACCGGCATGCCCAGGGGCTGGTCGCCGGTGGCGTGGACCTCGAAGGGCAGCGGCGCGCCTTTCCTGGCGGCGATCTTTTTTGCGGCGGTCTTTTTCATGGTGTCACGGGTCCGACAGGAGGGCCGGCGCTGTGCGGCCGGCGGAGTGGCTTATTGTCGCCCAGCCCGCCATGCGATGCCTTGCTGGCGGGTGTGGCGGTGATTTCAGTGCACCTGTGCCTGCCATGCGTGGCCGGCATGCACGGTGGATGCCGGCATCGGCGGGTCAGTGGATGGCGAGCTGGCTGTCGCTGGGCGAAGGCACCGACCCAACCGTGTGGTCGACACGCCTGCCAGCGCTTGCGACGCGGCAGCGGTGGAAGCGGCAGCGGCCTGTCTCCCGCAGGCGACCGATGCCAGCAGGGACACGGACAGCAGTGAGCGCAATGCCATGGCACTCCTCCTGACGGCTGGATGGAGCCTCGCGATGCCGGTCGTTGACTGCCGCTGGTCTCAGATCGCGCGCGCCAGCTGCTCGGCCAGGCCGGTGTAGGCGCCCGGCGCCAACGCCCGCAGGCGCTGCTTGTCCTGCTCCGGCAGCTGCAGGCTCTCCACAAACGCCTGCATGGACGCGGCGGTGATGCCCTGGCCGCGGGTCAATGCCTTGAGCTGTTCGTACGGGTTGGGCAGGCCGTGGCGACGCATCACCGTCTGCACGGCTTCGGCCAGCACTTCCCAGGCCGCGTCCAGGTCCGCATCCAGGCGCTGCGGATTGACGGTCAGCTTGCCCAGGCCCTTGGCCAGCGAATCCAGCGCGACCTGGGTGTGGCCGAATGCGGTACCGAGCGCACGCAGGACGGTGGAGTCGGTGAGATCGCGCTGCCAGCGGCTGATCGGCAGCTTGGCCGAGAAATGCTCGAACAAGGCGTTGGCGATGCCGAAATTGCCTTCGGCATTTTCGAAGTCGATCGGGTTGACCTTGTGCGGCATGGTCGAGGAGCCGACTTCGCCCTCCTTGAGCTTCTGCTTGAAGTAGCCCAGCGAGATGTAGCCCCAGATGTCGCGCGACAGGTCGATCAGGATGGTGTTGACCCGACGGCTGGCGTCGCCGATCTCGGCCACGTTGTCGTGCGGCTCGATCTGGGTGGTGTAGGGGTTGAACACCAGGCCCAGGCTCTCGACGAAGCGCTGCGCGAACGCGGCCCAGTCCAGCTCCGGGTACGACACCAGGTGCGCGTTGTAGTTGCCGACCGCACCGTTGATCTTGCCGGTCAGCTCGACCGCGGCGATCTGCTTGCGCTGACGCTCCAGGCGCGCGACCACGTTGGCGATTTCCTTGCCCAGCGTGGTGGGCGAGGCGGTCTGGCCATGCGTGCGCGAGAGCATCGGCTGGCCGGCCTGGGCATGGGCGAGGGTGCGCAGCGTGGCGATGATGCCGTCCAGCGTCGGCAGCAGCACCTCGCGGCGTGCCTGTTCCAGCATCAGGCCGTAGCTGAGGTTGTTGATGTCCTCGCTGGTGCAGGCGAAATGCACGAATTCCAGCGCCGGGCCCAGCTCGGCATCGTCCTTGAGCTGTTCCTTGATGAAGTACTCCACCGCCTTGACGTCGTGGTTGGTGGTGCGCTCGATCTGCTTGACGCGTGCGGCGTCGCTCACGCTGAAGTCGTCGGCCAGGCGGCGCAGGGTCTGGGTGGCGGCGGCCGAGAACGGCGCCAGCTCGGCGATGCCCGGCTCGGCGGCCAGTGCCAGCAGCCATTCGATCTCGACCTTGACCCGTGCCCTGATCAGGCCGTATTCGGAGAAGATCGGGCGCAGCGCATCCACTTTGGAAGCATAGCGGCCGTCGAGCGGGGACAGGGCGAGCAGGGCGGAATCCGACATGGGCAGGGCACTGGGAGGCTGGCGGGGGTGCGTATTCTACGCCGCCCCGGCGCCGGCTTCGCCGATCGGCCGCACCGTTATCGCCTGGATCCGGTGCCCGGCCATGCGCCGCACCGTCAGTGCGTGGCCGTCCAGCTCCAGGGTCTCGCCTTCTTCGGGCAGCCGCTGCAGCCGGTGCACGATCAGCCCGCCGACCGAATTGACGTGGTCCGGCGCGCTCAGGTCCCGGCCGAGCAGGCGCTCCAGGCGGAAGATCGAGGTGCTGCCGGCCACCAGCAGCGAGCCGTCCTGGCTGCGGATCGGGGCATCGCGCACCACGTGGCGGTGCTCGTCCTCGATCTCGCCGACCACCACCTCCAGCAGGTCTTCCAGGGTGAAAAAGCCCAGGATGCGGCCCTGGTCTTCCACGCACAGCGCCAGATGGGTGGTGCCGGTGCGGAACTGCTCCAGCGCGCTGGGGATCGGGGTTTCCAAGGTCAGCAGGGTCGGCGGGCGCAGCAACGGACGCAGATCGTCCAGGTCCTGGCTGCGCGCCATGGCCACCAGCAGATCCTTGGTATGCAGGATGCCCAGCACCTGCTCGCCATCGGCGTCGAACCAGGGGTAGCGGCTGTAGCGCGACTCGCTGAACTCGGCCAGCACCGATTCCAGCGCCATGCCCTCGCGCAGGCTGCGCATGTGCTCGCGCGGGCGCATCAGGTCGCCGGCGACCAGGTCGGGCAATTCCAGCGCGTGGCTCATCAGGGCCAGCCCGTGATCGGGCGTGGCCGCGTTCGGATCCTGGCGGCCGACGATCAGCATCAGCTCCTCGCGCGAATAGCGATGCGACTGATGTTCCACATCGCCCCAGCCCAGTACCCGCAGCAGGCGGTTGGCGCTGGTGTTGAGCACCCAGATCGCCGGATACATCAGCCAATAGAACACGTAGAGCGGCGCGGCGGTCCATAGCGACATCCGCTCCGGGCGGCGGATCGCCATGGTCTTGGGCGCCAGTTCGCCTAGCACGATGTGCAGGAACGAAATCAGGCTGAAGGCGATCGCCAGCGCGGTGAACTGCGCCGCTTCCGGCGACAGGCCGGCGCTGTCGAACAGCGGCTGCAGCAGATGCGCGAACGCCGGCTCGCCGACCCAGCCCAGGCCGAGCGATGCCAGGGTGATGCCGAGCTGGCAGGCCGACAGGTAGGCATCCAGGTGCGCATGCACCCCGAGCAACAGACGCCCACGCCACCCGTTGGTTTGCGCCAGGCCCACCGCCTGCGTGTGGCGCAGCTTGACCAGCGCGAACTCGGCGGCCACGAAGAAGCCGTTCAGCAGCACCAGCAGCAACGCGACGAACAACAGCAGCACATTACCCAGCATGGCGTCGGCCCCGGTGCCGTGCAGCGGCGGTCACGCGGCGTGTCCGCCGTTGCGCGTGAGGGGGCGGGCGGTGTGCGGGCAGCAAGGACGCAACCAATGCGTTGCTACAGTCAGGGTCGTCGCCCATGGCAGCGTGGTACCTCGTATGGATCGATGGGCAGTCTAGCCCACGGCTTGCGACGACACGGTCGCAACGCCGCGAGCGAGTATCGTAGGCAGTCTCGCCAGCGTGGGTGCGCCCGCTGCCAGCCATCCATCACCACAGACCAACCATGTGCGGAGAGTGCAGATGAGCGAACGTTTCAGGACCGAACACGACAGCATGGGGCAATTGCAGGTGCCCGCCGATGCCTTGTGGGGCGCGCAGACCCAGCGTGCCGTGCAGAATTTTCCGGTCTCCGGCCAGCCGATGCCGCGCGGCTTCATCCGCGCGCTGGGCTTGATCAAGGCCGCCGCGGCCGGCGTCAACGCCGAGCTCGGGTTGCTGCCCAAGTCGATCGGCAAGGCCGTGCAGGACGCGGCGCTGCAGGTGGCCGACGGCACCTATGACGCGCAGTTCCCGATCGATGTCTATCAGACCGGCTCGGGCACCTCGTCCAACATGAATGCCAACGAGGTGATCGCCACGCTGGCCACGCGCGCCGGCAAGGACGCGGTGCATCCCAACGATCACGTCAATCTCGGGCAGAGTTCCAACGACGTGGTCCCCACCGCGATCCGCGTGTCTGCGCTGCTTGCGGTGCAGGAACACCTGCAACCGGCGCTCAAGCATCTGCGCAAGACCATCGACAAGCGCGGCAAGGGACTGGACAAGGTCGTCAAGACCGGGCGCACGCATCTGATGGATGCGATGCCGCTGACCTTCGGCCAGGAATTCGGTGCATGGTCGGCGCAGCTGAGTTCGGCGCAGGAGCGCATCGACGATTCGCTCAAGCGCCTGCGGCGGCTGCCGCTGGGCGGCACCGCGATCGGCACCGGCATCAATGCCGATCCGCGTTTCGGCGGCAAGGTGGCCAAGGCCTTGTCGGGCTTGAGCAAGGTCAAGTTCGAGAGTGCCGACAACAAGTTCGAAGGCCTGGCCGCGCAGGACGATGCGGTGGAGTTGTCCGGCCAGCTCAATGCGCTGGCGGTGGCCTTGATCAAGATCGCCAACGATCTGCGCTGGATGAATGCCGGCCCCCTGGCCGGGCTGGGCGAGATCGAGCTGCCGGCGTTGCAGCCGGGCAGTTCGATCATGCCGGGCAAGGTCAATCCGGTGATTCCCGAAGCCACCGTGATGGCCTGCGCGCAGGTCATCGGCCACCATACGGCGATTACCGTGGCCGGGCAGACCGGCAACTTCCAGTTGAACGTGACCCTGCCGCTGATCGCCTACAACCTGCTGGATTCGATCAACCTGCTGGGCAATGTGTCGCGGCTGCTGGCCGACAGCGCGATTGCCGGCTTGAAGGTGCGCCAGGAGCGCGTGCGCGAGGCGCTGGACCGCAATCCGATCCTGGTCACCGCGCTCAATCCGATCATCGGCTACGAAAAGGCCGCCGCGATCGCCAAGCGTGCCTACAAGGAACAGCGCCCGGTACTGGACGTGGCGCTGGAAGACAGCGGGCTCACCGAGGCGGATCTGCGCCGTTTGCTGGACCCGGCCGCGCTGACGCGTGGTGGCATCCAGGCCGGCAGCAGTGGCGGCGGTGGCTGATCACTGACAGCGTGTGTGTAGGAGCGCACCTGGGCGCGACGGGCGTTGTCGATACAGCCCCGTCGCGCCCAGGTGCGCTCCTACACGGGCTTGCGCGAGTCCGCGGCGTCGCCAGCGACTCAGTGCCGCTCGGCCTGCACGTTGCCGAAGCTCTCGCGATACGGTTGCAGCGACGGGATCTCGTCCAGCAATTCGCCGCTGAGCTGCTGGATCTCCGGCGTGGCGGTCAGCTTGATCGACCTATACTCCGGATCTGCGCCGGCCTCGTTGACGGCCTGCTGGCGCAGCATCTGCAGGTGCCCGAACAGCAACTGCAATTTGGCGCGCGTCGGTTCCTTCTGCGGCAGCGCGATATCGTCGATCTTCAGCGTGCCGTCCGGAGTGATTTCCGCATTGGCGGCCGGTGGGCGGCGGATCATCACCGACTGGGTGGTGATGGCAACGCGCGGCTTGCCGCGTTCGGCGCGCCGCGACGACTGGTCGCCACAGGCGGTCAGGGCGCATAGCAGGAGCGCCATGCAAAGCATCACGAACTTGTTCATGGGGTCGCTGGGGTCTGGGGAGCGCATTAGTGTAATCCCGCTCCGGCAGCCGATCAGTGCCGGCGGCACATGGCGCCACTGACAAGATGTCGCAGGCCGGTATCGGGTGCCTGGCGTGCGCGCAGGAATCGACACGACGCTCCAGCCGGTTCCGGTCCGCCGCTGCGCCCGTCGATGGGGGCGCAGCGGCGGTCGGTGCCGCGCTTACTTGCGGCAGTCGTCGACGTCGTGCTGGGTCAGGGTCGAGTACGGCGCGAATGCCGGCACCAGTTGCGCGGCGGCGTCCTGCGCGTTGCGCAGCGTGGCCAGCTGGTCGCAGATCTGCATCGTATTGTGTTTGAAGGTTTCCGCCTGCGCCTGGATCTTGTCGCCGATCTGGTCGGTGTTGCCGCTGAGCACGCCCTTGAGTGCTTCGCCGGCGGCATGCGCACCGAAGGCCGCGCCCTGCGTGCCGATGTCGATGCCTTTTTCGGCGACGCCCTGGATCTGCACATAGAAAGTGCGCATCGCCTGGCGCTGCGCATCGTTCAGGCTCACCGGCTTGCCGGCGATGCTGAGCGCGCCATCCGCGCCGATGGTGGCGGCAGGCAGACCGTCGCGGTGGAGCGTCAGGCTCTTGCCGTTGAAGCTCACCCCGCGCGCGTTGGCCTTGCCCGATACCACGACGGTGGGTTCGGACTTGCCGCAACCGACCAGCAGCGCACCCGCCAATACCGCACAAATCAACAGTTTCATCAGCAGTCCCCCTCAGTAATGGTCAATGCAGTGGTCAGTTGTCGGTCGGTACGCGGGTGGTGCCGGCAACATCGCTGACGTCGATGTCGCCGCTGCCCTTGCGCGCGACGCTGACGTCGCCGCGCACCTTGTGCACGCTCAGGGCGCCGGAGTTGACCGCTTCCACGCCGACATCGCCCTGCACATCGTCGATATCGACATCGCCGGAGCCGACCGTGCCGAGCTTGACGTGGCCGGCAACGCCGCGCAGCTTGACGTCGCCGGAGCCGACCTTGCCGACCTCGGCCGCGCCGCGAATCCGGCGCGCCTTGAGATCGCCGGAGCCGACTGCCAGCACGCGCAATGCCCCCATGTCCTCCAGTTCGATGTCGCCGGAACCGACCTTGGCGGTCACCCGGCCCTTGGTGCGGTGGATGGCCATGTCGCCGGAGCCGACATCGGCACTCACTGCAGCCGCGCCGCTGATCTCGGCGTCGCCGGAGCCCACGTCGAACTGCACCAGCAGCGAGTCCGGCACGTTGCCACGCAGGTCCAGGTACGCGTAGCTGTCGCCGATGGAGATGCGCGACGGGCGGTCATCGGCCAGCGTCACCACCAGCTTGTCGCCGACGCGCTTCTGGGTGACGGTCAGGCCCTCGAGCAGGTCGGCCCTGGCGGCACAGGCGCGGCCGCTCAGACGGCCGCCGTTGCCTGGCGCGGCGTCCAGATGCAGGTCGTTGGAGGCGACCTCGAACAGCACCGACTTCACTCCGCTCAGTTTCAACTCCAGGCTGCGCGGTTCGGAAAACGTGCATTGCTCCTCGGCAAACGCAGCGCCGGGCACTGCGCACAGGATGGCCAGACTCAGCAGACGACGCATGGGATGTCCTTCAGGCTTCGGAGCGCCGACGGCGCAGGTAGATGGAGGCAGCGATCAGCACCACGCCGATGGCGGCGCCGATCCAGATGTCCGGATTGCCGTAGACCAGTGCGCTGTCGGTGTGCTGCAGCGCCCACTGCACCAGGTCGCTGGGGTTCTGCATCGCGCTGCTGTCGAGGTTGCCGCTGACCGCACGTGGCGACCAGGTGCCGGGCAGGGCGCTGAGCAGGCCGCGGTAGCCGACGATGTACCAGATCCAGCCGATCGGCAGCGAGACACCCGGCATCGCCGAGAGGATGCTCAACATCACGCAGGCCAGTAGCGGGAACAGCACCGCCCACAGGAACGGCTTGCTGGTGGCCCAGGCCGAGCAGAACATCAGCCAGCCCACGGTCGGCAACGCCCACAGCAGGCTCATCGGCACGGTCTTCAGCAACAGCCACAGCAGCGAGAAGGGATGCGAATGGGTTGCCAGTGCCCAGGGGCTGGGGACGCCGGCGATCGAGGCGCCCACGATGGCGATCAGCCACAGTGCCAGGCCGACCAGCACGCCGATCACGATGGCGATCAGCGGCGCCAGCAACAGCGCCCATGCCGCCTTGGACAGCACCGTCTGCACATCGGACACCGGCAGCGACTTCCAGAACAGCACGCTGCGGTCGCGGCGGTCGTCGTACAGGCTGCCCAGCGAGTAGAAGAACACCACGAATGCCAGCACCACCGAGGCGATCCCGATGCCGCCCAGCAGCAGGCCGTCGCCGACCTGGCCCAGCGTGCGCGTGTACTCGGCCAGATCGTCCATGGTGATGCTGTCGCCGATCATGTTGCGACGCGCGCTGATCGCGCCGATCACCGCGCCCAGCAGCGCGAAGAACACCGCGATGCCGCCGGTGATGACCTGCGCCCAGACGAAACCGCCGCGGTGTTCCCAGTACTCGCGCTTGAGCAGCCAGCCGAACGTGCGTGCGGGAGAAGCTTGGTGGGTGAGTGTCTTCATGCGTAGGTCCCCTTCATGACCGCAACGAACAGGTCGGCAAGGCCGGGATTGCGGATTTCGCCAAAACGGGCGAGCTGCGCCTTGGGCACGCCATCGAACAGCATCACGGTCTTGCCGAACGGCAGGCCGCGCTCGTCGATCGGCGTCAGGCCTCTGGCGGCGTCGAGATGTTCGGCACCCACCAATACTTCGGTGTAACGCTCGGCCACGTTCTCCATGTCGGCGGTCAGCACGATGCGGCCGTCGCGGATGAACATCACGTCGGTGAGGATGTGTTCGATTTCCTCGACCTGGTGGGTGGTGACGATGATGGTCTTCTGCTCGTCGAAGTAGTCCTCCAGCAGGCGCTGGTAGAACTGCTTGCGATACAGGATGTCCAGGCCCAGCGTGGGCTCGTCCAGCACCAGGATGCGCGCGTCGATGGCCATCACCAGCGCCAGGTGCAGCTGCACGATCATGCCCTTGGACAGTTCGCGCACCCGCGACTTGCGGTTGAGCTGCGTATTGGCCAGGAAACGTTCGCACTTGGCGCGATCAAAGCGCGGATGCACGCCGGCGACGAAGTCGATCGCCTCGCCAACCCGCAGCCAGCGTGGCAGCACTGCCACGTCGGCAATGAAGCAGACCTCGTTCATCAGCGCGTTGCGCTGGGTGCGCGGATCCATGCCGAGCACGCTCAGCTCGCCGTCGAAATCGGTCAGCCCCAGCACCGCCTTGAGCGCGGTGGTCTTGCCGGCGCCGTTGGGGCCGATCAGGCCGACGATGCGCCCGGCAGCGATGGTGAAGCTGGTGTTGTCCAGCGCGAGCCGATGCTTGTAGGCCTTGCGCAGGCCACGTGCGTCGACCACATGGTCGGAGGAGACGGCGGTCATGGTGTTTTTCCCTGTGGCAACAGATCGTCGATGGACAGTCCCAGGCGCTGGATGCGTTCCAGCACCGCGGGCCATTCTTCATTCAGGAAACGCTCGCGTTCGCTGCCGCGCAATTTCTGCGCGGCCTCCGGGGTCATAAACATGCCCAGGCCGCGGCGTTTCTCCACCAGGTTCTCGTCGGCCAGTTCCTGGTAGGCACGCGAGACGGTGATGGGGTTGAGTTGGTAGTCGGCCGCCACCTGCCGTACCGAGGGCAGGGCGTCGCCCGGCTTGAGGATTCCATCGAGCATCATGGCAATCACCCGTTCCTTGAGTTGGCGGTAGATGGGAGCGCCGTCGCTCCATTGGATGTCGTTCATGGTCAGCTCCGTGGACGCAGGACCTGCGCGAAGGAGAAATAGGGCATCGACAGCGAAGCGCGCAGGTGCCGGCCGGGCCGGGTGCGCGCTTCGGGGGGAGTCGTCGCGTTTTCCGTAACCGCCTCCGACACGCCATAATCGGCGCCGGACTCCGTAACCTGACTGGAAGCGGCTCCCAGGCAACCAATGACGAACAGGGCGCTGCCGAACAGCAGCAATGGAGCTGGTCGCGTGAAGCGTGTGCTGTTCATGCTTTCCCCCTGCGTTGGATGACTGGTGTTGTATTCAACTATAACACCGACACGCAGGCAGTCAACTGCCTGTCATACCCAACTGATGGCACCCCGCACCCGCGGGTGGCCCGGACCTATCGAGAGGGATCGCCCATGTTGCTCAAACGTCTGCTGGTGGTTGTATTCGCTGGCTTTTTTTCCGCCGCGGCGCTGGCCGCAGGCGCGCCGGTGCTGGATCTGGACTACCGGCCGCTGGCCGGCAAGGCGCCGATCAACCTGAACCGTACCTACGGCGGCAAGGTCCTGATGGTGGTCAACACCGCCAGCAAATGCGGCTACACCCCGCAGTACGAAGGGCTGGAGGCGCTGAACCAGCGCTTCGGCAGTCGCGGTTTTTCGGTGCTGGGCTTTCCGTCCAACGATTTCCAGGGGCAGGAACCGGGATCTGAGAAGCAGATCCAGGAATTCTGCACGCTGACCTATGGCGTCAAGTTCCCGATGTTTGAGAAGGTGCATGTGCTGGGCGCGCAGGCCACGCCGCTGTATCAGCGGTTGACGCAGGCCACGGGCGTGGCGCCGGGCTGGAACTTCCACAAGTATCTGATTGGTCGCGATGGACGCGTGGTGGCGCAGTTCCCCAGCAAGATCAAACCGGATGATCCGAGCGTGCTGGCGGCAATCGAACGCGAGCTCAACGCGCCGTCGCGCTGAGCGCGGCGCTCGCAACGCCACGCGCACATGCGACAATGCGCATTCAGCGCCGGCGTCGGCGTGTCTTTTCACTTTCGGGAAGTGCATCGAATGAAGATGGGAAAGCGCGGCGCGGCGGCGTCGCTACTGATGGTGGCACTGTCGGCATCGATGCCGGCGATGTCGCAGCAACCGGCCGCAGCGGCCACCAAGGAGAAGCCAGTTTTGAATGCATCGTCTGAGAAGAGCACGCGCGACAACGTCAGCTACGCCATCGGTATGGATGTGGCACGTTCGTTCGAGCCGATTGCCCAGGACATCGATGTGAGCGCACTGCAACGCGCCATCGAGAATGCATTCAAGGGCGGCAAGCCGCTGTTGTCCGAGGAGCAGACCCAGGCCACCGATACCGCATTGCGCACCGCGCTGGCGGCACGTAACGGGCAGCAGGTTCCGGGCATGGCCCCGGGCAGCGCGCCGGCCGCGCCGTCCAAGGAAAATGTCGGCCTGATGCTGGGCGATCGCGCAGTCGGTCCTTCGCTGGCCGGCATCAAGGACGAGATCGACCTGTCGATCCTGATGGAAGCCGTCCGCACCGTGTTCGCCAAGGGCACCACGCGCCTGACCCAGCAGGAAGCCGCGGCTACCATGCAGGCATTCGCCTCTGCCAAGCAGGGCGCTGTCGGTGCCAAGAACCGCGAGGAAGGCAACGCCTTCCTGGCCAAGAACAAGACCGAAAAGGGCGTGATCACCACCGCATCGGGGCTGCAGTACATGGTGCTGCGCCAGGGCAGCGGCGAGCGTCCGATGCCCACCAACACGGTGCGCGTGAACTACGAAGGCAAGCTGCTCAACGGGCAGGTCTTCGACAGCTCCTACCAGCGCGGCCAGCCGGCCGAGTTCGGTCTGAATCAAGTCATTGCAGGTTGGACCGAGGGCGTCGCCTTGATGCCGGTCGGTTCGAAGTATCGTTTCTGGATTCCATCCAACTTGGCCTATGGCCCGAACGGCACGCAGGGGGGGCCGATCGGACCAGACGCAACGTTGACGTTCGATGTCGAACTGATGGGTATCCTTCCCTGATCCCCCACAGGAGTACCCCCACCCATGCGAGTTGCGATCTTTGGTACCGGCTATGTTGGTCTTGTCACCGGTACCTGTCTGGCGGAAGTAGGTCATCACGTTATCTGCGTGGATATCGACCAGGCGAAAGTTGATGGTCTCAATCGTGGGGTGATTCCCATCTATGAACCCGGCCTGGAGCCGATGGTGAAAGCCAACCACGCCTCTGGCCGGTTGCGCTTCACCACCGATGCGGCCGAGGCGATTGCGCACGGCGAAATCACCTTCATCGCCGTGGGCACGCCCCCGGACGAGGATGGCAGTGCCGACCTGCAGTACGTGCTGGCGGTTGCGCGTACCGTCGGCCGGCATATCGACGGCCCGTCGGTGGTCGTCAACAAGTCCACCGTGCCGGTCGGCACCGCCGACAAGGTGCGGGTCGCGATCCAGGAAGAGCTGGACGCACGCGGCCTGGACCATGAGTTCGACGTGGTCTCCAACCCCGAGTTCCTCAAGGAAGGCGACGCCGTGGCCGACTGCATGCGTCCGGACCGCATCGTCATTGGTGCCAAGAAGCCGGCGGCCATTGCACGCATGCGCCGTCTGTATGCGCCGTTCAACCGCAACCGCGATCGCATCGTGGAGATGGACGTACGGTCGGCCGAGCTGACCAAGTACGCGGCCAACGCGATGCTGGCGACCAAGATCAGTTTCATGAACGAGATCGCCAACATTGCCGAGCGTGTCGGTGCGGACGTCGAGCACGTGCGTAACGGCATCGGGTCGGACCCGCGCATCGGCTGGCACTTCATCTATCCCGGCGCCGGCTATGGCGGCTCGTGCTTCCCGAAGGATGTGCAGGCATTGGCCAAGACCGCCGAGCAGTACGGCATGGAGCCGACCCTGCTCAACGCGGTGGAAAGCGTCAACAATGCGCAGAAGGGTCACCTGTTCGAACTGGTGCAGCGTCATTACGGCGCCGAAGGCACCGGCAGCATTGCCGGCAAGACCTTCGCGGTCTGGGGCCTGGCATTCAAGCCCAATACCGACGACATGCGTGCCGCGTCCAGCCGGCGTTTGATGGAGCAGTTGTGGGAAGCCGGTGCCACCGTGCGTGCCTACGACCCGGAAGCGACCCATGAAGCCAAGCGCATCTTCGGCGAGCGCGACGACCTGACCTTCTGCGACGAGGCATTTGCCGCGTTGGAAGGCGCCGATGCCCTGGTCGTGGTCACCGAGTGGAAGCAGTTCCGCAGCCCGGATTTCGGCAAGATCAAGCAGGCCTTGAAGGACGACGTCGTGTTCGACGGTCGCAACCTTTACGACCCGCAGGAAATCGAAGCCGCAGGTCTGGCCTACTACGCCATCGGACGAGGCCGTTCGTTGCATGCATGAGCAACTCTCGCCGCGCGACCAGGAACTGGACGCGCGGTTGGTTGAACTGGAAACGCGCCTGTCCTTTCAGGAGCAGGCGCTCAACGAACTGAGTGAAGCACTTGCGGACGCCCGTTTGACGGGCGCCCGCAACGCCGAGCTGATCCGCCACCTGCTCGAGGATCTGGGCAAGGTGCGCTCCACGTTGTTTGCCGACGCTGCGGATGAACCGCCGCCTCCGCACTATTGATTGCAGATTGCCACCGCCATGAGCGATACCTTACGTGACCAGTTGCTTGGGTTGGGCTTCAAGTCCGCGCCCAAGCCCGAACGCAAACCCGACGCACGGCCTGCCGCGCGTCAACATGGCAACGGTGGCAGGCCTGCGCCCGGCGGCAACAAGCCGGGCGGCCAGGGCAGGGGGCCGCAGCGGCCGCATGTCGCTGCGGCGACCGACGGCAGGGGCGAGCGCAAACACGATGGCCGGCCCGAGCGTCGTAACGATGGCAAGCCGGCGGCATCGCCGCGTCCGCAGCAGCCCACTGCCGAGCGTCGCGGACCCAGGCCGGCACGCACGCGCGAAGACATCGATCTGGCCAAGGCCTATGCGATCCGCGCGCAGCGCGAGAAGGACGAGCGCATCGAAGCCGAGCGGCTGAAGCAGGAAGAAGCACGCCTGCGTCGCGAAGCCAAGGCCAAGCTCGAAGAGCTGCTCAAGGACAAGGGGCTGAATCATGCCGATGCGGACATCGCCCGGCATTTCCCGTATGGCGGCAAGATCAAGCGTATCTACGTGACTGCCGATCAGCTCAAGGCGCTCAACGCCGGCAAGCTGGGTGTGCTGCAGCTCAACGGCCGCTATCTGTTGGTCACCGCCGAGGTACTGGCAGAAGCCGAAGCGGTGTTCGCGCCATCGGTGGCATTGAAGGTGGATCCGAATGCGCCGGCAGGCGAAGACCCGTATGCCGACCCCCAGTATCAGGTGCCCGACGACCTGGTCTGGTAACCCTGCGTGCGCTAGGTGTTGTTGGTCATGGGCACCTGATGGGTGCCCATGTTGTTTGGTGCGTTGCCTTGCGTGGTGCGCACCTGATCGTTACTGCGCGCGGTCCGGCCGAGCCATGCAGCAGACGCGGCGTGGGCGATATACGGGCCGGTCACGGCGCGCGCGGCACCATCGCGGCCTTACCGGTCGACGCCTCCGGGCATGGTGCCTGCTGCGTTGCCGCTCATTCCCTGCCGATGGTGCCGTGTATGTCCATGTTGTCGAAAATGTTGAAGGCCTGCGTTGTTGCATCGGCCACATCCACCGCGCGCGGCGCTTCGGGTTTGCAGGCGACGCGCGCCTTGGGGCCGGCCGCGGTGATGCTTGGGTTGTGCGTGGTGAGTCAGCAGGCCGCTGCACAGGCGGAGGATGCACCGGCGTTCGACCGTCCCGGTATTCCGTTTGCTGCCGAAGTGCTGCAGCCCGGCGCGTTCGCCTGGGAGCAGGGCCTGCCGGACGCGAGTACCGATCGCAGGGACGGGCAACGCACCACGCAGTACACCGCCGATACGCTACTGCGCCTGGGGCTGTTCCAGAACGTGGAGCTGCAGGTGGGTAGCGACAGCTACAACTGGCAGCACGGTGGCGGTGAGCGTGTGCGTGGCGGGGGCGATAGCCATATCGGCCTGAAGGTGGCATTGCCGTCGCAGTCGGACAGCTTTCACTGGGCCGCGCTCGGCAGCTACAGCGTGCCGACCGGCAGCCCCGCCTTCAGCGACGGCTATGCGCGCGAACTGGGCGTGACCGCGTCCTGGGATCTGGCGCAGCAGCGCGCCCTGGCGCTGTACGTGAACTACGCACGCGACAGCGAGGGGCATACCTGGACTTTCTCGCCGAACTACACGTTCTTCTCCGGCGAGCATTTCAGCAGCTATGTGGAAGCGGGTTTCGACACCGGTAGCGAGCACTCGCGCGTGGCCGGCGCCGGTGGTGCCTGGCAGTTGCCGCATGCGATGCAACTGGATGTCTCGGTGCTGCGCGGGCTGACCTCCGAAAGCCTGGACTGGCAGGGCGGGATCGGCCTGTCGATCGCATTCCAGTAAGGAGGCGATTGCAGTCGGGATCGGCGCGGCTGCTGACTATGTTGCACTGCCGCATGCATTGGGTGCGCGGAAAAGGCCTAATTGGATCGATCCAATCGACGCCAGATGCATGCGCACTTCTTCCATTGCAAGGTCGGCAGCGTGACGCGTGCCAAACCGACTCCCTCCGCTGCGGAGGACGGCGATGCCCGTCGCGGCGGACGCGGTGCGGTGACCTTGCGCGATATCGCCGGCGCCATCGGCGTGTCGCGTGCGACGGTGTCGTTGGTGCTGCGCGGCAGCCCGCTGGTGCACGCGGCCACGCGCGCGCGCGTGGAGGCCGAGCTGGATCGGCAGCACTACGTCTATAACCGTGCCGCCGCCAATCTGCGCCGCCGCACGTCATCCAGTATCGCGCTGGTCATCAACGATCTGTCCAACCCGTTCTTTGCCGAATTTGCCGCAGGCGTGGACGAGGCGCTGGGCGCAGCCGGTTATGTGACCCTGCTCGGCAGCACCGGCGAATCGACGCAGCGCCAGCAGGCGGTGCTGACCTCGCTGATGGAGCACACGCCTGCCGGCATCATCCTGTCGCCGGCCGAAGGCAGCCAGGCGCAGGCCTTGACCCAGGTGCTTGGGCGTCAACACAACGTGGTGTTGTTCAACCGCGAAGTGGAGGGCGCGGGCTGGGATCTGCTGGCGCTGGACAACGAGCAGGGCGCGTTGCTTGCCTGCACGCATCTGATTGCGCAAGGCCATCGGCGCATCGTGTTCTTCGGCGGGCATGCCGAATCCAGTTCCTGCAGGCAACGCCGTGCCGGTTATGCGCGCGCGATGGCCGATGCCG
Source organism: Xanthomonas euroxanthea (assembly GCF_903989455.1). Lineage (NCBI taxonomy): Bacteria > Pseudomonadati > Pseudomonadota > Gammaproteobacteria > Lysobacterales > Lysobacteraceae > Xanthomonas > Xanthomonas euroxanthea. The sequence goes on from NZ_LR861803.1 coordinate 1,878,764, forward strand.
GCCTGCCCGCGCACTATGTCGAATCCGCACCGAACCGGCAGGAGGCTGCGCTATGCGCCGGTCGCATGCTGGATCGTGCCGAACACGATCGCGCAACCGCGGCGGTCTGCTACAACGACAGTGTCGCCTTGGGCCTGATGGCCGCGCTGGCGATGCACGGCATCGTGCCGGGGCGTGACTTCGCGGTGACCGGCTTCGACGATATCGCCGAAGCTGCATTGTTTACCCCCGCGCTGACCACCCTGGCCGCCGATCCGCGCGCGCGCGGCCGCCAGGCGGCGCAGCTGGTGCTGCAGCGTATCGGCAGTCCCGACCTTGCATCGCAACGCCTGACCGCCGCGGTCGAATTGAAGATCCGCGCCAGCAGCGTCAGCGCGTCGAGTTCCATCGTTTCGCTTCACTCCCCCAGCGATTCCCCCGCACATTCCCCCACCAAGGCCTCAGGCCGCTGACCAGGCAATTCCTATGGTTTCCCTTTCCACGCAATCCACAGTGCCAAGTGGCAACAAGGCGCCCGTCAACAACGGCGTTGCGTTGTCGGTCGTCACCACGATCTTCTTCATGTGGGGCTTTCTCACCTGCCTCAACGACATCCTGATTCCGCATCTGAAGGCGGTGTTCGAACTCAACTTCGCGCAGGCGATGCTGGTGCAGTTCACCTTCTTCGGCGCGTACTTCCTGATGTCGTTGCCGGCTGGCTGGCTGGTGGCCAGGCTTGGCTACAAGCAGGGTATCGTGGCCGGGCTGGCGGTTGCCGCGGTCGGTGCGTTGGGCTTCTGGCCTGCGGCGGAACTGCGCGTCTATGGCGCATTTCTCGGCGCGCTGTTCGTGCTGGCCACCGGCATCACCATCCTGCAGGTGGCCGCCAACCCGTATGTTGCGCTGCTGGGTCCGGAGCGCAGTGCCTCCAGCCGGTTGACGCTGGCGCAGGCGCTCAATTCGCTGGGGACTGCGATCGCACCGCTGTTCGGTGGCTGGCTGATCCTGTCCAACACCGTGATGAGCGGCGACCAGCTCAAGGTGCTGCCCGAGGCCGAGCAGCTGGCCTATCGCGTACAGGAGGCGCAGGCCGTGCAGGGGCCGTACATCGGTCTGGGCATCGTGCTGTTCCTGCTGGCGATCTTCGTGTTCCTGTTCCGTCTGCCGGCATTGACCGACGCGGGCGCGCAGAAGGACGAAAGCAGGCATTCGCTGCTGGACGCCCTGGCGCATCCGCATGTGCGCTTCGGTGTGCTGGCGATCTTCTTCTATGTCGGCGCGGAAGTGGCGATCGGCAGCCTGATGGTCAACTATTTCTCGTTGCCGCAGATCGGCGGGTTCACCGAGCGCGAGGCGACCCACTACGTGTCGGCCTACTGGACGCTGGCAATGATCGGCCGCTTCATCGGCTCGGCGCTGCTGGCCAAGTTGTCGCCGCGCGTGCTGTTGTCGGTGTTTGCCGGGATCAACGCGCTGCTGCTGGTGCTGACCATGGCCAGTGGCGGCATGCTGGCGGTGTATGCGCTGGTGGCGATCGGCCTGTTCAATTCGATCATGTTCCCGACCATCTTTACGCTGGGCATCGAGCGGCTTGGTCCGCTGACCGGTCGCGCGTCGAGCCTGTTGATCATGGCCATTGTCGGCGGCGCCATCGTGCCGTATCTGCAAGGTCTGCTGGCCGACAGCATCGGCTTGCACGAGTCGTTCGTGCTGCCGCTGGTGTGCTACCTGTACATCGTGTTCTATGGCATCTGGGGCTCGCGTCTGCGTGGCGCACTGGCGGAGGCGCACGCATGAGTGCGGTCAAGAACCGGGTGGTCTGTTTCGGCGAGGCCTTGATCGACATGCTGGCATTGCCATCCGCCGGCCCCGACGAGGCACGTACGTTTGCGCAATACGCCGGTGGTGCGCCGGCCAATGTCGCGGTTGCGGTGGCGCGGCTGGGTGGCGCGGCGCATTTTGTCGGCATGCTGGGACGCGACATGTTCGGCGACTTCTTGCTGCAGAGTCTGCAGCAGGCCGGCGTCGCCACCGATGGCATCGTGCGCACTGATCAAGCCAAGACCGCGCTGGCCTTCGTGGCCCTGGATGAAGCCGGCGAGCGCAGTTTCAGTTTCTATCGTCCGCCTGCGGCGGACCTGTTGTTCCGCCCCGAGCATTTCGCCGCGGACGCCTTCACGCAGGCCGCCGTGCTGCATGTGTGCTCCAACAGCATGACCGAACCTGCGATCGCGCAGTGCACGCTGGACGGCATGCGCCGCGCTCATGCCGATGGCGCCATCGTCAGCCTGGATCTCAACCTGCGCCCGATGTTGTGGCCGCAGGATGTGGACCCGGCCGCGTTGCTGTGGGAGGCGTTGGCACTGGCCGACGTGGTCAAGCTCTCGCGCGAGGAACTCGATTACCTGGCCGGCACGCTCGATGGCGATGCCAGCGCGGTCACCCGCAAGCTCTGGCAGGGCCAGGCCAGCTGGCTGCTGGTCACCGACGGCGGCGGGCCGGTGCATTGGCAGACACGCACCGATTCCGGCCAGGTGCCGGCCTTCGACGTGCAGGTGCGTGACAGCACGGCAGCGGGCGATGCATTCGTCGGCGGCCTGCTGTTTCAGCTGGCTGCGCGCGTGTCCACGCTGGAGCAGCTGTGTGGCGATGCGGTTGCGATGACCGCGGTGATCCGCTTTGCCGCGGCGGTCGGTGCGCTGGCGGTGACGCGCAAGGGCGCGTTTGCGGCGATGCCGAGCGTCGATGAAGTCCATTCCCTGATCCAGGAACAACCATGAGCCGTTTGCCTGCGACCCCCGCACCCGATTTCCGTTCGGCCGATGTGCTGCGTCAGCATATCGCCGACACCATGGCGTTCTACCACCCGCGCGCGATCGACCCGGCGGGTGGGTTTTTCCAGTATTTCCGCGACGATGGCGCGATCTACGATGCCGGGCACCGACATCTGGTCAGCAGTACGCGCTTTGTCTTCAACTATGCGATGGCGTATCGCGAATTCGGCGATGCGCAATACCTGCAGGCGGTGCATCACGGCCTGGATTACCTGCGCAACGTGCACCGCAATCCGGCCACCGGTGGCTATGCCTGGACCCTGCGCGATGGCGTGGTCGAAGACGACATGAATCACTGCTACGGCGTGGCGTTCGTGCTGCTGGCGTATTCGTGCGGCCTGAAGGCCGGCATCGAAGAGGCGCGGGCATGGATGGACGAAACCTGGCAGCTGCTGGAAACACATTTCTGGGAGCCGGAATTCGGCCTGTACCGTGATGAAGCCGATGCGCAATTCAACTTCACCAGCTACCGCGGCCAGAACGCCAACATGCACATGTGCGAGGCGATGATCGCCGCGTACGAAGCCAGTGGCGAGCAGCGTTATCTGGACCGCGCCTTGTCGCTGGCCGACACCATGACCCGGCGTCAGGCGGCCAAGGCCGACGGCCTGGTGTGGGAACACTACGATCCGCAGTGGAACATCGACTGGGACTACAACCGCGACAATCCCAAGCACCTGTTCCGCCCCTGGGGGTTCCAGCCCGGCCATCAGACCGAATGGGCCAAGCTGCTGATGCTGCTGGATCGCTACGCGCCGAGCGACTGGTTGCTGCCGACCGCGCAGCATCTGTTCGATGTGGCGGTGGAGCGCTCCTGGGATGCGCGGCGTGGCGGGCTGTATTACGGTTTCGACCCGGACGGCCAGGTCTGCGACGACGACAAGTACTTCTGGGTGCAGGCCGAATCGCTGGCGGCGGCGGCGTTGCTGGCCCAGCGCAGCGGCCAGGAGCGCTACTGGCAGTGGTACGACAAGCTGTGGGCGTATTCCTGGGAACACATGGTCGACCACCGCTATGGCGCGTGGTATCGCATCCTGGATGCGGACAACCGCAAGTACAGCGATGAAAAAAGCCCCGCCGGCAAGACCGATTACCACACCATGGGCGCGTGTTACGAGGTCTTGAACGTGTTGCGGCCGGCTACCTGATGTTGATGTGATCAAAGCGCCGCCGTCGAAGGTCGGCGGCCCCACCGTAGGAGCGCACCCGGGCGCGACAGGGCATTACTGGTAACGCCCTGTCGCGCCCGGGTGCGCTCCTACGGGGTTTGCGGCGGCCCTTATTCCGGGTCGTAATCCAGGTTCGATGCCAGCCAGCGCTCGGCCACTGCCAAGGTGATGCCCTTGCGCCTGGCGTAGTCGGCCACCTGTTCCTTGCCCAGGCGCCCGACCACGAAGTACTGGCTCCTGGGGTGGCTGAAGTAATAGCCGGAAACCGCTGCGGTAGGCAGCATCGCGAAACTTTCGGTCAGCGTGATCGAGGTGTGGCGCTCGGCATCGAGCAGGTCGAACAGGGTGCGCTTTTCGCTATGCTCGGGGCAGGCGGGATACCCCGGTGCCGGGCGAATGCCGCGATAGCGTTCGGCGATCAGCGCCTCGTTATCCAGCGTCTCGTCGTCCACATAGCCCCAGAACTCGGTACGCACGCGTTGATGCAGGCGCTCGGCCAACGCCTCGGCCAGGCGGTCGGCCAGGGCCTTGAGCAGGATCGCGTTGTAGTCGTCGTGCGCGGCTTCAAACCGTGCCACATGCGGGTCGATCCCGATGCCGGTGGTGACCGCAAACGCGCCGATCCAGTCCTGCTTGCCGCTGCTCTTGGGCGCGATGAAATCGGCCAGGCAGAAGTCGGGGCGGTCGATGGGTTTGTCGACCTGCTGGCGTAAGAAGTGCAGGGTATGGGGAATGGAGAATCGGGAATGGTCCGGCGCCGAAGGATCGCCTTGCGATTCCCGATTCCCGATTCCCGATTCCGCAGGATCGGTCAGCACAACGACATCGTCACCCACGGCATTGGCCGGCCATAGCCCGAACACGGCCTTGGCGGTCAGCCATTTTTCCGCGACGATGGTGCGCAGCATCTTGCGTGCGTCGCGGTACAACTCGCTGGCCTGGCTGCCGACCACCGCGTCGCTGAGGATCGCCGGAAACTTGCCCGCCAGTTCCCAGGCCTGGAAGAACGGGGTCCAGTCGATCAGCTCGATCAACTCCTGCAGCGGGTAATCGTCGAACACGTGCAGGCCGGGCTGGCGCGGGGCGGGCGGTGTGTAGCTGTCCCAGTCGCCATCGAAACGCTGTGCGCGTGCCTTTTCCAGCGGCACCAGGCGCTTGGCGTCGCCGCGATTGCGATGGCGCGCGCGGATCTCCGCGTAATCGGCATCGTTGGCGGCGACAAAGGCCTGGCGCAGGTCACGCGAGATCAGCGATTGCGCAACGCCCACCGCACGCGAAGCGTCCTTCACCCACACGGTGGGGGCGGTGTAATGCGGGTCGATCTTCAATGCGGTGTGCGCGCGCGAGGTGGTGGCGCCACCGATCAACAGCGGAATCTCGAAACCTTGTCGCTGCATCTCGCGCGCGACATGCGACATCTCTTCCAGCGACGGCGTGATCAGGCCGGACAGGCCGATCAGGTCGGCATTCTCCGCACGCGCCCGGTCCAGGATCACCTGCGCCGACACCATCACGCCCAGGTCCACCACATCGAAGTTGTTGCAGGCCAACACCACGCCGACGATGTTCTTGCCGATGTCATGTACATCGCCCTTGACGGTGGCCATGATGATCTTGCCGTTGGACTTGCCCACATCGCCGGTACGCAGTTTTTCCGCTTCGATGAACGGCAGCAGATACGCCACCGCCTTCTTCATCACGCGCGCGGACTTGACCACCTGCGGCAGGAACATCTTGCCGGCACCGAACAGGTCGCCGACCACGTTCATGCCGTCCATCAGCGGCCCTTCGATCACATCCAGCGGACGGGTGGATTGCTGGCGCGCTTGCTCGGTATCGGTTTCCACGAATGCGTCGATGCCATGCACCAGCGCATGCGCCAGCCGTGCGCGCACCGGCTTCTCGCGCCAGGCCAGGTCCTCGACTTTCGCCGCGCCCTTGCTGCCCTTGTAGCGTTCGGCGATGTCCAGCAGCCGCTCGGTGCCGTCCTTGCGCCGGTTGAGGATCACATCCTCCACGCGTTCGCGCAGTTCCGGGTCCAGTTCGTCGTAGATCGGCATGCCGCCGGCGTTGACGATGCCCATGTCCATGCCGGCCTTGATCGCATGGAACAGGAACACCGAGTGGATCGCCTGGCGCACCATCTCGTTGCCGCGGAACGAGAACGACACGTTGGAAACGCCGCCGGAAATATGGCAATGCGGCAATGTGCGCTTGATCTGGCGGGTGGCTTCGATGAAGTCCACCGCGTAGTTGTCGTGCTCCTCGATGCCGGTGGCCACGGCAAAGATGTTCGGGTCGAAGATGATGTCTTCCGGCGGGAAGCCCACCTGTTCGGTCAGCACCTTGTAGGCGCGCGTGCAGATCTCGACCTTGCGCGCGCAGGTGTCGGCCTGGCCCACTTCATCGAAGGCCATCACCACCGCGGCGGCGCCGTAGCGCAGCACCTTGCGTGCCTGTTCGATGAACTGCGCTTCGCCCTCCTTGAGCGAGATCGAATTGACCACGCTCTTGCCTTGCAGGCATTTCAGGCCGGCTTCGATCACGCTCCACTTGGACGAATCCACCATCACCGGAATGCGCGCGATGTCCGGTTCGGACATGATCAGGTTGAGAAAGCGCGTCATCGCCTTTTCCGAATCGATCAGGCCCTCGTCCATGTTGACGTCGAGGATCTGCGCGCCGTTGGCGACCTGCTGGCGCGCCACTTCCACCGCCTCTTCGTAGCGCTCCTCCTTGATCAGCTTGCGGAACTGCGCGCTGCCGGTGACGTTGGTGCGCTCGCCCACGTTGACGAACAACAGGTCCGGCGTGATGACCAGCGGTTCCAGGCCGGACAGGCGGGTGTAGCGGGGAGTGCTCATGCGAGGCTCTGCTGGACGTTGACGGCGGCGCGATTGGTCTTGGTGCGTGGGCGTTCCTCGCGGCCTGGCCATGGGGCGCGAGACACCGCGGCCCTCATCCGGCGCTGCGCGCCACCTTCTCCCGCAGGCGGGAGAAGGGTGCTGTGCTGCGCACGGAGCGTCTTCGTGGCAAGCCAAGCCATGCGCTGTCCTTCTCCCGGGGGCGGGAGAAGGGTGCTGTGCTGCGCACGGGGCGTCTTCGTGGCAAGCCACGCCATGCGCTGTCCTTCTCCCGCGAGCGGGAGAAGGGTGCTGTGCTGCGAACGGAGTGTCTTCGTAGCAAGCCAAGCCATGCGCTGCCCTTCTCCCGCTTGCGGGAGAAGAGTGCTGTGCTGCGCACGGGGCGTCTTCGTGGCAAGCCAGGCAATGCGCCGTCCTTCTCCCGCGGGCGGGAGAAGGGTGCTGTGCTGCGCACGGAGTGTCTTCGTGGCAAGCCAAGCCATGCGCCGTCCTCCTCCCGCGGGCGGGAGAAGGGTGCTGTGCTGCGCACGGGGCGTCTTCGTGGCAAGCCACGCCATGCACTGCCCTTCTCCCGCTTGCGGGAGAAGGTGCCCGAAGGGCGGATGAGGGTGTGCCTGCCGCATCACGCGGCCAGCTCCTGCGCGCCAGGCAACTGCCGCGGCGGCAGGTCGGCCATCGCCTCGGCGATGGCGCGGATGTGATCCGGCGAGGTGCCGCAGCAGCCGCCGACCAGGTTGAGCAGGCCGGCCTGCGCGAACTCGCGCAAGGTCTGCGCCATTTCTTCCGGGGTTTCGTCGTATTCGCCGAAGGCATTCGGCAGGCCGGCATTGGGATGCGCGCTGACATACGCGTCGGCGATCTGCGACAAGGTCTCCACATGCGGGCGCAGATCCTTGGCGCCGAGCGCGCAGTTCAGGCCCACCGACAGCGGCCGCCCGTGCGCGACCGAGGCGTAGAACGCTTCCGCCGTCTGGCCGGACAAGGTGCGTCCGGATGCATCGGTGATGGTGCCGGAGATCATTACCGGCAGCCGCCCGCCGCGCGCTTCGAACACTTCCTCGATCGCATACAGCGCGGCCTTGGCGTTGAGCGTGTCGAAGATGGTTTCCACCATCAGCGTGTCGGCACCGCCGTCGATCAGGCCGTCGATGGCCTCGCGATAGGTGTCGCGCAATGCGTCAAAGCTGGTGTTGCGATAGCCGGGGTCGTTGACGTCCGGGCTGATCGAGGCGGTGCGGCTGGTGGGGCCGAGCACGCCGATCACGAAGCGCGGCTTGTGTGGGGTCAGCGCCTCGACTTCATCGCAGCACGCACGCGCGACCTGCGCGCCGGCCTTGTTCAATTCGTAGACCAGATGTTCCAGGTGATAGTCGGCCTGGCTCACCGAGGTCGCATTGAAGGTATTGGTTTCCAGCAGGTCGGCCCCGGCGTCCAGATAGGCGCGGTGGATGCCGGCGATGATCTCCGGGCGCGACAGCAACAGCAGGTCGTTGTTGCCTTTCAGGTCGTGGCCTTGCGGCACGTGTGCGTGATCGCAGCCGGGGCCATGCACGTGTACCTGCGTGCTGTCGTACCCGTCGGCAAAGCGGGTGCCGCGATAGTCTGGCTCCTGCAGCCCGTGACGCTGGATCATGGTGCCCATTGCGCCATCGATGATGAGGATGCGTTCGGCAAGCGCGGCTGTGAGTTTGGCGGCGCGCTCGGGATGCAGCCACGGCAGCGCAAACGGAATTGGAGGTTGGGGATTGGATACATGCGTCATGATTCAGCTCTCCGCAAAGCAGCGCCTTTGCTTTCAACCAATCCCGATTCCCGACTCCCGATCCCCGGCTTCACCGCAATCAACGAAATCACCTCGAAATGCGGCGGGCGCTTCTCGCGCGTCACCGTTTCCAGGCTGGACACGTCCAGCCCGGCTTTCTCGGCGAACTTGCGCAGTTCCTTGGCCGCAAAGCCGAGATTGACGTGGCCATAGGCATGCACCGCGGCGCGGTGTTCGTGCTTGGCCAGGCTGCACAGCAGCAGCCGGCCGCCGGGGCGCAGCACGCGCGCGGATTCGGCCACCGCCTGCGCGGGCTTGGCTGCGTAGGTGAGCGCATGCATCAGCACCACCAGGTCGAAGCTGGCATCAGGAAACGGCAGCGCATGCATGTCGCCTTCGCGCACTTCCACATTGCGCAGCTTGCGCAGGCGCTCGCTGGCGGCGGCGACCACGCGCGCGCTGGTGTCGATGCAGATGTAACGGGTGGCATGCGGTGCCACCAGCTCGGCCAGCACGCCGTCGCCGGAGGCGATGTCGAGCACGTCGCCGGTTTCCAGCAAGGGCAGGGCGGTGCGCGCCAGCGCTTCCCAGGTGCGACCGGGGGAATAATGCCGCTCCATGTCGCCGGCCACCGAATCGGCCCAATTCTGGTCGGCGGCGCGGTTGGCCAGCACCGCGGCCACCCGCTCGGCGTCCTGGCGCAGCAGCGGATCGTCGCTGCCGGTGCTCAGCGCCAGCCACAGGGCGCGCTGCGCCGGGTCCAGCGACACCTCATCGAAACGGTAATAGGCCGACACGCCGGCGCGGCGGTCGCGCACCAGCCCGGCTTCCTTGAGCTTGGCCAGATGCGTGGACACGCGCGGCTGCGCCAGGCGGGTGATCGCCGACAGCTCGGCCACGGTGAGTTCTTCCTGCTCCAGCAATGTCAGCAGGCGGACGCGGGTGGCGTCGGCAAATACCTTCAGGCGCGCCGACCAGTCTTCCAGATCCATGAATATCTCTATATCGCGATATGGAGATATTTTCGACCGGGCAGGGTGTGGGGTCAACTACATACGCATGCGAATGGTTGGGGCTACAATGGGCGCTCAGCCTAGGCCTGGAGGGGTGCCACGTGGATTTCAGCTTTACCGAAGAACAATTGATGATCCAGGATGTGGCGCGCCGCATCGCCCAGGAAAAGATCGCCCCCAGCGCGGAGCAGTTCGATCGCAGCGGCGAGTTTCCGCTGGAGAACATCCGCCTGCTTGGCGAGAACGGCCTGATGGGCATCGAGGTGCCGGCCGAGTACGGTGGCGCCGGCATGGACCCGATCAGCTACGCACTGGCGATGATCGAGATCGCCGCTGCCGACGGCGCGCATTCCACCATCGTGTCGGTCAACAACTCGCTGTTCTGCACCGGTATCCTGAAGAACGGCAGCGAAGCGCAGAAACAGCTGTACGTGCGCGCGATTGCCGAAGGTGCGCAGATTGGCGCATTCGCGTTGACCGAGCCGCAGTCGGGTTCTGATGCGTCGGCCATGCGGTGCCGCGCGGTCAGGCAGGCCGATGGCAGCTTCGTGATCAACGGCAAGAAGAGCTGGATCACCTCCGGCCCGGTCGCCAAGTACATCGTGTTGTTTGCGGTGACCGAGCCGGACAAGGGCGCGCGCGGCATCACCGCCTTCATGGTCGATGCCGATCGCCCCGGTTTCCATCGCGGCAAGACCGAGCCCAAGCTCGGCATTCGCGCCTCGGCCACCTGCGAGATCGAGTTCGCCGATTACATCGCCCAGCCCGATGAAGTGCTGGGCGTGGAGGGCGAGGGCTTCAAGACCGCGATGAGCGTGCTCGATGCCGGGCGCATCGGCATCGCCTCGCAGGCGGTTGGCATCGCGCGTGCGGCGTACGAAGCCACGTTGGCGTATGTCAAGGAGCGCAAGGCGTTCGGCGCGGCCATCGGTACCTTCCAGATGACCCAGGCCAAGATCGCCGACATGAAGTGCAAGCTGGACGCAGCGTTGCTGCTGACGCTGCGCGCGGCCTGGTTGAAGGGGCAGGGCCAGAAGTTCGGCACCGAAGCGGCCGTGGCCAAGCTCACCGCCTCGGAAGCGGCGATGTGGATCACCCATCAGGCGGTACAGATCCATGGTGGCATGGGCTATTCCAAGGAAATGCCGCTGGAGCGTTACTTCCGCGACGCCAAGATCACCGAAATCTACGAGGGCACCTCGGAAATCCAGCGCCTGGTGATTGCGCGCGCCGAGACCGGCCTGCGCTGAGGTCGGCCACGCTCCAGCGCTGCCGCAGGGCGCGGCAACGCTGAAGCGTTCTCCGTGACGCCAAGATCACCGAGATCTACGAGGGCACCTCGGAAATCCAGCGCCTGGTGATCGCGCGCGCCGAGACCGGCCTGCGCTGAGTAACTAGTTCGGCAGCGCGCCGCCGGGTGCCGACTCCATTGGCCCGAGGTGCGCAGCGCTCGATCCGGTGCCTTGATGGAGGCGATTGCTTCCCACTGCCAGGTAGGAGCGCGCTTGCGCGCGATGAAGCGTTACCGATAACGCCGCATCGCGCGTAAGCGCGCTCCTACGCAAGCATGAGCGATCCGGCATCACAGATGCGCCGTATCAGTGGCCTGGCGCCGACATACCACAAGCACGTCGCAGCCCGACATGGCGGGTGGCTGCGTCCACGCTTGTGGTGCGCGGCGCGCGCGGATCACAATCGTGGCTTCTCCAGCCTCTGGTGCGCGCATGCTCCGGTCTTTGCACGCTGTGTTTCCTCGTCTTTCGCTGTCTGCCATCGCGCCGGTGCTGGTGTGTTGTGGCCTGTTGCTGGTCTGCGCCGCGGCAAGCGCACAGACGCCGCCACCTTCGATCGTGCCCACCGACCGCCTGCAGGAGGCGTGGTGGGCGCAGCGACATGCGCAGGTGCTGGAGCAGGTGCGCCAGCACCCTGACACCCCGCTGCTGTTGATCGGCGATTCGATCACCCAGAACTACGAAAAAGCCAAGGCGCCTGACGAAGATTTCCAGCCGACCTGGCAGACCTTCTACGGCAGCCGTGGCGCGCTCAACCTGGGCTTCAGCGGCGACGGCACCGAGAACGTGCTGTGGCGGCTGGCCAATGGCGAGGTCGACGGTCTGCAACCCAAGGTCGCGCTGGTGTTGATCGGTACCAACAACACCGGCCATCTCGGCCAGACCGCAGAGCAGGCCCAGCTCGGCATCGATGCGGTGGTCGCGGCGGTCGAACAGAAATTGCCGCGCACGCAGATCCTGTTGGTGGGCGTGCTGCCCAGCGACATCTCCAGCGAGAAGTCGCGCCGCGATGCGCAGATCAACCAGGGCCTGGCGGTGCGCTACGGCGACAATCCGCGCGTGACCTATCTGGATGTGGGGTCGATCTTCCGGCGCGATGGCAAGCTGCGCAGCGAGCTGTTCTACGACACCCGCTTCCGCCCGCCGGCCGGTGCCCTGCATCCGGACACGCAAGGTCAACGCATGCTGGCCGAGGCGATCGAACCGACCCTGGCGCGCCTGCTCGGCGAGCCGCCAGTCAAACCGGTTGCACAGCTGGGCCGCGACTTTGCGACCTCGCTGATTCCGGTCGACCGGCTGGAGCAGGATTCCTACGACTGGTATGCACGTCACCATGCGGCGCTGGCTGAAGCGCGCGCGCTTGCGCCCCAGGTGGTGGTGATCGGCGATTCGATCACGCATTTCTGGGCGGGCCCGCCGCTGGCCACGCGTGTCAGCGGGCCCGAGTCCTGGCGCTGGTTGTACGGCCGGCGCCCGGTGCTGAATCTGGGCTTCGGTTGGGACCGCACCCAGAACGTGCTGTGGCGGATCCGCCAGGGCGAGCTCGACGGCCTGGACCCGCGCTGGGTGGTGCTGCATATCGGTACCAACAACCTCACCGGCACCGCGCAAGCGCGCGCGGCCACGCCGGCCGAGACCGCACAGGGCGTGGAGGCGGTGGTGAGCGAGGTGCGTCGTCGTTTGCCCAGGAGCCAGCTGATCCTGATGGCGATCATGCCGCGCGGTCGCCATGCCGGGGATGCGCAGCGCGCACCCATTGCCGAGACCAACCGGCTGCTGGCCGCGCGTTACGGCAAGGATCCGTCGGTGCGTCTGCTCGATATCGGCCCTCGGATGCTGCAACCGGACGGAACCTTGCCCGAGGCGCTGATGCCCGACGGCACCCATCCCAGTGAGACCGGGTACGCGATCTGGGCGACGGCGCTGCGCGAGGCGGGTATTACGGCGGCGCCCTGACGGCCCCCGCTGCAGACGGTGGTGTCGACGAGGGCGCCACCGTCAGCAGCAGGCTGGCCTGTTGCGGCGTTGCCGAGCACGGCGCAGGCGGAATCAAGCTTCGGCCGCCGATCAACGGCAGGCTCCCGGCGGCCGGCAACGCGGCGCACCGCCCCCGATCACGACTTTCCTGACCCCAGAAACCAGAAGACCCCCGATTGCTCGGAGGTCTTTTTAAACTGGTGCCCAGAAGAGGACTCGAACCTCCACGAAGTTGCCCCCGCTAGCACCTGAAGCTAGTGCGTCTACCAATTCCGCCACCTGGGCAGGTGAGCCGCGAATTTTGCAGATTCCCGGCAGGCTTGTCAATGCCTGGCACGCAGCAATTGCGACCGACCGGGCAAGGCGTGCTGCCCATGTCGCGGCCGCAAGGGGTACCATGTAAGCAATGACAAAGAAAAACACCCCAGATTCCGATCGGCCCAGTCGCCGCAAGTCCACCAGCCCGGGCGATGCCACCACCGCCGAAAAACAGAAGTTGCCGGGCTGGATGCCGGACTTCCTGGTCCGCGCCGCCGCCGGCGCGTCGACCAAGTCCGCGAACAAACGCGCTGCCGACAAGGCCGCCAATGCCTCGCCCGAGCTGCCGGTAGCGCCCGCGCTGCCCACGCCGCCGGCACCACGCGCACCGCATCCGCGCAAGAGCGGCCCGCCGGCGCCGCCGCCGGAACGCTTCCAACAGGCGCCGACCGAAGCGCCCGCACCAGCGGCCGGGTTCAAGGACCCGCATGCCGATCGCGAAGCACTGCGCTACGCCGAGCCGATCGCCAGCCGCGAGGCCATCCTGCAGCTGCTCGATGCCTGCGACGGCCCGCAGACCGCCGAGGAAATCGCCGAACAACTCAACCTCAGCGACCGCATCGACGCGCTGGGCAAGCGCCTGGCAGCGATGGTGCGCGAAGCGCAGCTGGTGCAGAACCGCCGCGGCGGCTACGCGCCGGTGCAGCAGACCAGCCTGATTGCGGGTGTGGTGATCGCCAACCCGGAAGGCTTCGGCTTCCTCAAGCCGGACGAAGGTGGGGACGACCTGTTCCTGCCGCCGTACGAAATGCGCAAGGTCATGCACGGCGATCGTGCGCTGGCCAATGTCACCGGCATCGACCGCCGCGGCCGTCGCGAAGGTGCGATTGCCCGCGTGCTCGAGCGCCGCATGTCACGCATGCTCGGGCGCTTTTTCTACGAGCATGGCGTGGCCTATGTCGACCCGGACGACAAGCGCGTGCAACGCAACGTGCAGATCGCACCGGACGGCATCGGCGAGGCGCGCGAGGGGCAGTTGGTGGTGTGCGAACTGATCGCGCCGCCGGACGCCCGGCGCCCGGCGATCGGCAAGATCATCGCGGTGCTCGGCGACAAGCTGACGCCGTCGCTGGTGGTGGAAATGGCCATCCATGGCCATGAGCTGCCGCACGAATTCCCGCAGGAAGTGCTGGACGAAGCCGCGGCGGTGCCGTTGGTGGTCGAGCCGCAGATGGTCGGCGGGCGTGTGGATCTGCGGCAGATGCCGCTGGTCACCATCGATGGCGAGGACGCCAAGGATTTCGACGACGCGGTGTATTGCGAACCCAACGCCGACGGGTTCCGCCTGGTGGTGGCGATCGCCGACGTGTCCAACTATGTGCGTCCCGGCACGCCACTGGACGACGAGGCGCAAAAGCGCGCCACCTCGGTGTACTTCCCGGGTTTCGTGGTGCCGATGCTGCCGGAGACGCTGTCCAACGGCATCTGCTCGCTGATGCCCAAGGTCGACCGCATGTGCTTTGTCTGCGACATGCAGGTCGGTCGCGACGGCGAAGTCACCGGCTCGCGTTTCTACGAAGCGGTGATGAACTCGCATGCGCGCCTGACCTATAACCAGGTCTGGAAGGCGGTCGGCGAAGACGATGCCGATACCAAGGCCTTCATCGGCCCGTTGCTGCCGCAGGTGCAGCGCCTGCATCAGCTGTACAACGTGCTGTCGAAGGCGCGCACGCAGCGCGGCGCGATCGAGTTCGAAACTTCCGAAGTGCGCTTTGTGCTCGACAATACCGGCGAGGTCACCCAGGCCGGCATGCTGGTGCGCAACGACGCGCACAAGCTGATCGAAGAATGCATGATCGCCGCCAACGTCGAAGCCGCGCGTTACCTGCTGAGCATGCATGTGCCTGCACCGTACCGCGTGCACGAGCGGCCGCCGGAGAGCAAGTACGAAGACCTGCTGGAGTTCCTCAAGGAATTCCAGCTGAGCCTGCCGGCATGGAGCAAGGTGCGTCCCGGCGACTACACCAAGTTGCTGAAGAAGGTGCGTGCGCGCCCCGATGCGGCGCTGCTGGAGTCGGTGCTGCTGCGCAGCCAGAGCCTGGCGGTGTATTCGCCCGACAACAACGGTCATTTCGGTCTGGCGCTGGAGGCGTATGCGCACTTCACCTCGCCGATCCGCCGGTATCCGGACCTGCTGGTGCACCGCGCGATCAAGCACGCGTTGACCGGCGCCAGCCCGGAAAAGTACATCTACACCCCGCGTCAGATGGCAGCGTTGTCGCTGCAGTGTTCCGAGCGTGGCCGGCGTGCCGACGAAGCCGAACGCGAAGTCGACGAGCGTTATCGCGCCGCGTGGATGGAAAAGCATGTCGGCGGCCAGTTCGACGGCGTGATCAGTGGCGTGACCGGATTCGGCCTGTTCGTGGAATTGAACGAATCCAAGGTCAATGGCCTGGTGCATGTCACCCAGTTGCCGCAGGACTATTACCAGTTCGATCCGATCCGCAAGACGCTCAGTGGCGAGCGCCGCGGCCGCGCATTCCGCCTGGGCGACCCGGTGCGGGTGTTGGTGCTCAAGGCCAGCATGGAAGAACGCAAGATCGACTTCCGCCTGGCCGAGGACCGTGGCGATTCGCCCGAATCGCCGCTGCCGCCACGCGATCAGCCGGCCAAGCGCAGGAAGAAGCAGCACTAACACGGTGGCATCGTCGCGAGCCGTCGCCTGGCGGCCGCTCGCGATGCGTAGGGATCGCTGGCCACGCGTGCAGGGTGTTGCGTGCAAAAGCGCGCAATGTGCACGAGTCACCCGTCTTCAATGGCGCAGAGGCAACGATGGACACAGCAATCGGGTACAGCGGTGGTTGCCAATGCGGTGCGGTGCGTTTCCACGTGCGCGGCCGGTTGTCGGACGCCTCGATCTGCCACTGCCGCATGTGCCAGAAGGCCTTCGGTGCGTATTACGCGCCGCTGGTGTCGGTGCGCGGCGCCGAGTTCGCCTGGACACGCGGCGAGCCCAGGCGCTTTGCGTCTTCCTCGCTGGTGCAGCGTGGATTCTGTGCCGACTGCGGAACGCCGCTGACCTACGAGGCGCCTGACGGCCTGGCCATTGCCGCCGGCAGCTTCGACACGCCCGCGTTGCTGCCGCCGGTGATCCAGTACGGGATCGA
This sequence comes from Xanthomonas euroxanthea, assembly GCF_903989455.1. Taxonomy (NCBI): domain Bacteria; kingdom Pseudomonadati; phylum Pseudomonadota; class Gammaproteobacteria; order Lysobacterales; family Lysobacteraceae; genus Xanthomonas; species Xanthomonas euroxanthea. Next base: position 1,895,079 of record NZ_LR861803.1, read on the forward strand.
GGGCAAACTGCCGTTTGTCGACACATTGGGCGCGTTGCCGGCACATCGCACCGAGGACGACCCGCAGGCGCCGGCGTTTCTGGCTGCACTGGTGTCGCGCCAGCATCCGGATCACGATACCGACCGCTGGCCTGCGTGACCCTGGCAGCCGCATCGGCGTTTGTCGAGCTGGCGCGTTGAACTGCGCGTCGCGGCGACGGCCACTTCCGTTGCGCTGCGACTGGCATGTGGTGCTCGTAGCGAGAGTCCGCCCGTGACGTGGCAGGCCGCAGGCCCTACCATTCTCCCTTTATCGCTTCGTATTCCCGCGCAATGAGCAAGCAGAATCAGTGGATCGTCGGCGTCAACGCCGTCGCCTCGTCCGTCGAGAACGACGCCGACAACGTGCGCGAGGTATTGATCGAGGCCGGCAGCAAGAATCCGCGCCTGATCGAGATCGAGGAGCAGGCCCGCCGCAAGGGTATCGACGTGCGCCGGGTCAACACCCAGGCACTCGATGGCGTCGGTGGCCAGGTGCGCCACCAGGGCGTGGTCGCGCGTTATGCGGCAGCGCGCCTGTGGGCCGAGAACGAGCTCGAGGCGCTGGTGACCGCGGCCGAGGGACGCGCGCTGCTGCTGATCCTCGACGGCGTGCAGGACCCGCACAATCTCGGTGCATGCCTGCGCAGCGCTGCCGCCGCCGGCGTCACGGCAGTGGTCATTCCCAAGGACAAGTCGGCCACGGTCAACGCAACCGTGCGCAAGACCTCGGCCGGTGCGGCCGACCGTATTCCGGTGGTGGCGGTGACCAATCTGGCGCGTTGCCTGCGCGACCTGCAAAAGCAGGGCGTGTGGCTGTACGGCCTGGCCGGCGAAGCCGAGGCCTCGCTGTACAGCGTGGACCTGCGCGGCAATGTCGGGCTGGTGCTTGGTGGCGAGGCCGATGGCCTGCGGCGCCTCACCCGCGAGCACTGCGACGGCCTGGTCAAGATTCCGATGCCGGGCGATATCGAAAGCCTCAACGTGTCGGTGGCCGCCGGCGTGACCCTGTTCGAAGCGGTACGCCAGCGCCTGGGCGCCTGAAGCGGCGACCGAAACGACTGCGCTCACCGCTAGGTGGGCGCGGAAGCGGCCGATGCCCTGACTCGGCATGCGCCAACGTGCACTGCGCTTGCTGCGCGTCGTCCGCATCCAGCTGGCGACTGTTCGCCCTGTGTTGCAAACCACTTTGAATTGCACGTGCGTGCCAATGGCGAACCGCGCAGGTCGATCGGCATGGCGAGATCGCGCGTGCGGCGCGGCGCGATCCGCGCACTCACGCAGCAGCCGATCTGCGCAAACCATGGCGCCGGTGCACTTGCCGCTGCAGTGCCGGGCGCGCAGGTAGCGCGCTGCAGATGACTTTCGTCCAGGCATGTGGAGATCCACCGGCGCGCGTGCCCGTTTTTGCCTACCATATCGCTAGCGAACGGCGTGTTATGTCTGATGAGAGATGGGGCGGGGGCCTGGTCGACGGGCGAGAACGGATGCGATGCCAAGGCGTCGGCACGGGGAGGCAAGCGGCCGCAGCGCTGGCTCGGTGCCGTTGTCTGCATGCTGCTGGCGCTGTGCTCGCTCGCGGCACTGGCTGCACCGGCCGGCACGGCGCCACTGCGCGATTACGCGATCGACAGCTGGAGCTCGCGTAACGGCCTGCCGCACAACTCGCTGCGCGATATCGCCCAGACCCGCGACGGCTACCTGTGGTTCGCCACCTGGGAAGGGCTGGTGCGTTACAACGGCCTGGAATTCAGCATCATCGACCGCAGCACGCGTCCTGGCTTGCCCGACAACGGCGTCGGTGCCTTGTACGTCGACCGCGATGGTGCGCTGTGGCTCAGCGATGCGCGCGGCAATCTGGTGCGTCATGGCAGCGATGGGCAGTGGCGGCACTGGCAGCGGCAAGGGCAGTGGCCGCAGGCGCTGATCCATGCGATGACCATGGATGCGCGCGGTCGCATGTGGCTGCTGTTCGAGGGACACGGGCTGGGCTGCCTGTGGCCGGATGGGCGCTTTGAGTACTTTCCGCCGCGTGATGGCGTGCCGCTGCAGAGCAGCTTTCCGCGCATGGCGTTCGATGACCGCGGCCGGCTGCTGATCGGCACGCTGGACGGCCTGATCTACCGCGAACCGGACGGACGCATGCATCGTGCCCCGGCCGCATTCGGCCTGCCGCCAGGGCTGGCATGGCCGTACCGCGCAGCGGACGGCACGCTGTGGGTCGTCGCCGGCGAGCAGCTGTACCGGCTGAAGGGCGAGTCCGCCGAATTGGTGCATCGTGTGCCCGGGCAAGGCCACTTCACGGCGATGTTGCAGGATCGCCACGGCGACCTGTGGCTGGGCAGCGAAAATCAGGGGCTGCTGCGCATCGGCAGTCATGGGGTGGAGCACTTGCCGGCCGGTCGCAGCCTGCCGACCGGGCGCATCGTCAGCCTGCGCGAGGATGCCGAAGGCAGCATCTGGGTCGGTGCAAACGGCGGGCTGTTTCGCCTGCGCGAAACCCTGTTCAGCAGCTACAGCCAGCGCGATGGCCTGAGCGGCGACTACGCCCGTGCCGTGCTGGAAGACCACGACGGCAGTCTGTGGATCGCCGGCACCGCCGGCCTGGATCGCATGCTGCCGGACGGACGCATCGTGCCGGTGGCGGTGGCCACACCATCCGGGCGCAAGCTCTCGGTGCTCAGCCTGGCGCTGGATCGGCGCGGCGATCTGTGGGTGGGCACCTATGCCGATGGCGTCTTCGTGTTGCGCAACGGACGCCTGCTGCGGCATTACGGCGATGCCGAGGGCATTCCCAGCGGGCATATCCGCGCCATCGTGACCGAAGACCCCGGCGTGGTGTGGCTGGCCACGCAGCGCGGGGTGGTGAAGCTGGTCGACGGCAGGCGCCAGTCCCTGGCCGTCGAAGGCCTGCCGGACGGGGTCGTGACCGCACTGGCCAGCATCGATGGCGCGCTGTGGATTGGCTCGGTCGACGGCGCGGCGGTGCTGCGCAACGGAAAGCTGCAGCAGCTGGATCTGGAAGCCCAGGGCGGCGCGCGGAGTGTGTTCGGTTTTCAGCGCATCGGTGACGCTGTCTGGATCTCCACCGATCGCGGCCTGTACCGCATGCGCAACGGCAGGCTCGCACGCGTGGGCCTGGAGCAGGGCATGCCGGTCGATACGGTGTTCCAGCTGGTCGACGACCGATTCGGCAACGCCTGGATCAGCAGCAATCGCGGCGTACTGCGCACGCCACTGATGCTGCTCGACGCGGTTGCCGATGGGCGCGGCCGGCTGGTCATCGAACGCTATGGCGAGATCGACGGCATGGGCAACGCGCAGGCCAACGGCAGCTCCGGGCCGAGCATGATCAAGCGTGCCGATGGCTCGATCTGGGTGGTCACCGCCGGCGGCGTGAGCACGGTCGACCCGGCGCGCCTGCAGCGCTTTCGCGAGCGGCCCGCACCGCCTGCAGTGATCGAGAGCGTGCAACAGGACGCACGTCCGCTGACATGGCGGCAGCAGGCACGGCTACCGGGCGGGCATCGGCTGAACGTGTCCTACGTCGGCATGAGCTTCCTGCTGCCGGAGCGCATCGAGTACCGCACGCGCCTGGAAGGCCTGGACAACGACTGGATCGAGCGTGGCCGGCAACGCAGCGTGGAGTTCATCGGCCTGCCGCCGGGACGCTACCGTCTGCATGTGGCGGCCCGTCACCCCGGCGGTGCGTGGAGCACGCACGAGGCGATGTGGGCATTCGAGGTGCTGCCGCTGTGGTGGCAGCGCCAGGACGTGCGCTTTGCCGCGGTACTGGGCGCGATGTTTGCACTCGCGTTGGTGTATCGCTTCCTGCTGCGCCGCTACAAGACCCATAACGCGCGCCTGGCCGAGCTGGTGCGCATACGCACCGAAGATCTGCAATTGCAGGCACAGCGCCTGCTGCAGGCCAACCAGGAAAAGAGCGAGCTGCTGACGCGGCTGCGCATCAAGTCCGACGTGTTCGAGCGCCAGGCGCACGAGGACGCCCTGACCGGGCTGCCCAACCGCCGGCATTTCGACGAGGCACTGGCGCGCGACATCAGCCGCGCACGCCGCAGCACGCGCCCGTTGGTGCTGGCGATTCTGGACATCGACCACTTCAAGCGCATCAACGACCACTACTCGCACGCCAGCGGCGATGCGGTACTGCACGACGTCGGCGTGCTGCTGACGGCCGCCGCGCGCGCATCGGACCTGCCGGCACGCCTGGGCGGCGAAGAGTTCGCGCTGCTGCTGGCCGATACGACGCTGGACGATGCGCAGGCGCTATGCCAGCGCATCCGCGAGCTGTTCCATGCGCGCCACGACTGGGGCGGCGTGGACGGCCTGCAGGTGACCTTCAGTGCCGGCGTGGCCGAGTTGCGCGATGACGACACCGGCTCATCGCTGATGCAGCGCGCCGATCAGGCGCTGTACCAGGCCAAGAGCGCGGGGCGCGACCGGATCTGTGTGGGTTAGGTGCTGGGATTGGGGAGTCGGGAATCGGGAATCGGGAATCGCAGAGCAAGGTGCCTGGCGCTTTCCTTCTCCTGCGGGAGAAGGTGCCCGAAGGGCGGATGAGGGCACGGCCACACGGCGGCGCCACTAACTGCTGATTTCTCAAGCAGGAAGCCTCGCTGCTCTTGCGATTCCCCAATCCCGATTCCCGATTCCCGGCTCGATCAGCCCGCGCTAGGCCCCGGCCACGCATTGGCAATCGTGCAGAACAGCCGCGCGGTCTGTTCGGTGTCGTAGACCGCGCTATGCGCGTCGGCGGCGTTCCAGTCCAGGCCCGCGGCTTGTGCCGCGCGCGCCAGCACGGTCTGCCCGTAGGCCACGCCGGCCAGGGTCACGGTGTCGAACACGCTGAACGGATGGAATGGATTGCGTTTGTGGCCGACGCGCGCAACCGCGGCGTTGAGGAAGTTCAGATCGAAATGCGCGTTGTGCCCGACCAGGATCGCGCGCTGGCAGCCGTACTTCTTCACTGCCGCGCGCACCGGTGCGAACACGTGGTCCAGCGCGTCCTTTTCCTGCTTGGCGAAACGGAACGGATGGTCGAGCACGATGCCGGTGATCTCCAGCGACTTCGGGTCGATCTCCAGCCCTGGCGCCGGCACCAGATGCGCGCTGGCGGTCTCGCCGGGGAAGAACCGCCCGTCGGCATCCATCTCGATCGGCACGCAGGCGATTTCCAGCAGGGCGTGCCTGTTCCAGTCGAATCCTCCCGTTTCCACATCCACCACCACGGGCAGGTAGCCGCGAAAGCGCCGCGACATGGGCAGGAAGGAGGGGGCAGGTGGCAGGTCGACCGGTGCGTTCATCGGCATAGCCTAGCAGGTCGCACGACCGGCCCGATCGTGGCAGCCGGCAGCTTGCCCGCACGTCTGCACTGGCGATCGGGCAAACAAAAGCCCGACCCGTGTTGCCACGGATCGGGCCCGATAACCTCGCATCGCAAGCGCTGGCCTCAGCGGGCGGCAACCACACTTGCGATCAGGCCGGTGGCCACCGCAATCAGCACGTAGTTGTTGTCCACGCGGCGCCACTCGTGGCCGCGCTGCGGCGCATGCAAATGATGCTTGCGGTAGTCGGCCACGCGTGTGCCGCGATGGTCCGGTGCCAGACGTTCGCCGCGCCGATAGGGCGGGCCACGACGATCGTTGCGGTGGTCGTCGTTGTGCGCGCCAGGGCGGTGGTCACGCCTGTCATCGTGCCTGTCGTCGCGATGCTCATCGCCACGGTCCGGACCACGCGCGTCGTGGTGCTGCGCGCGCTGATCGCGGTCGTCATGCTGTTGCGGCGCAGCGAACGCTGCCCCGGACGTCAGCAGCGACACAACCATGAGGGATCCGATGATGCGTTTCATCTGCGTACTCCTGCGTCACAGGAACAGCCTGTGTGATTGCACCCTAGGCGCAATTTGCTGAATACGTAATGATCAGGGCCTTTGCGCGTGTTCGCAGCGTGCCTGCAGGTGTCGCAGGCCGGGCGGATCAGATGACGCCGGTGGTGCTGGTGTCGTCGCGCTTCAGGCGCGGCGGCAGCGGCTGCTCGCCATGGACCAGGAACCACACGTTCTCGGCGATATTGGTGGCGTGGTCGCCGATGCGCTCCAGGTTCTTGGCCATGAACAGCAGGTGCGTGCACGGGGTGATGTTGCGCGGGTCTTCCATCATGTAGGTCAGCAACTCGCGAAACAGCGCGGTGTATTGCGCATCCAGGCGTGCATCTTCATCGCGTACGCGGATGGCCGCATCGGCATCCTTGTTGCGGTATGCCTGCACCGCCTCGCGCACGGCGTCGGCCGCCATCTGGCCAAGTGCACGCAGGCCCACCGTCTGCGGCAGCGGCGGTGCCGAATTGAGCGCGATCGAGCGCTTGGCGACATTGGCCGCGTAATCGCCGATGCGTTCGATATCGGCCGGAATGCGCAGGCCGGCCAGGATCTCGCGCAGGTCGCGCGCCATCGGGCCACGCAACGCCAGCCGCATCACGTCGTGGCTGATCGCATGCTCCAGCGCATCGATCGCCTCGTCGTTGACCACGATGCGATGTGCGGCGTTGTCGTCGCGACGTTCCACCACATCCAGTGCGGCTTCCAGCTGCGCCACCGCCGTGTCGCCCATGCGCACGATCTCGGCGACAAGACGGTGCTGCTCCTCGTCGTAGCTTTTGACGATATGGTCGTTGAGGTGCTGGTTCATCGTGGTCTCGATTCGTGGCGGTGGTGGGTGTCCGCCTTCACCTTGGCGACATCGCAGGTGAGGGGGATGTCGTGCAGGGCAAGGGTGCGGCGAAGCGGCGTCGATGCGGGATGCGGCGCCCGCCTTACATCAACCGAAACGACCGGTGATGTAGTCCTCGGTCTGCTGCTTGGACGGCTGGGAGAAAATCGTTTCGGTGCGGTCGTGTTCGATCAGGTCGCCCAGATACATGAAGGCGGTGTAGTCGGACACGCGCGCGGCCTGCTGCATGTTGTGGGTCACGATCACGATGGTGTACTCGCGCTTGAGCTCTTCCACCAGTTGCTCGATGCGGCTGGTGGAAATCGGATCCAGCGCCGAGGTCGGTTCGTCCAGCAGCAACACATCCGGCCGTAGCGCCACGGCGCGTGCAATGCACAGCCGCTGCTGCTGGCCGCCGGACAGGCCCAGCGCGCTTTGCCCCAGCTTGTCCTTGACCTCGTCCCAGAGCGCGCCCTGGCGCAGCGCCTGCTCGACACGGTTCTGCATGTCGGCCTTGGACAGTTTTTCGTGGTGACGGATGCCGTAGGCGACGTTTTCGAAGATCGTCATCGGAAACGGCACCGGCTTCTGGAACACCATGCCGACCTTGCTGCGCAGCCGGTTCATCGGGTACTTCGGCGAGAGGATGTTTTCGTTGTCCAGCAATACTTCGCCGCGCGCCTCCATCTTCGGATACAGCGCATAGATGCGGTTGAAGATGCGCAGCAGGGTCGACTTGCCGCAACCGGAAGGCCCGATCAGCGCGGTGACGCGCTTTTCCGGAATCTCGATGTTGATGCCCTTGAGCGCGTGGTACTTGTCGTAATAGAAATCCAGGTTGCGTGCGGCCACCTTCACCGGCGCCTGTGCGGTCGGTGCCCCCTTGGCGGCCGGAACGGCGATGCGATGCATCGGCATGGCGTTTTGGAGATCGTTCATGTGGGGTGTCCGGAGGGAGAGGTCAGTCATTGGAGATCTTGTTGCGCAATAGCAGGGCACGCGCGCCCAGGCTCACCAGCAGCACGAACACGGTCAGCACCAGCGCGCCGGACCAGGCCAGGGTCTGCCAGGTCTCATAGGGGCTGCCGGCGAACTGATTCATGATCACCGGCACGCTGGCCATCGGCTGGAACACATTGCTGTTCCAGTACTGGTTGCCGAAGGCAGTGAACAGCAACGGCGCGGTTTCGCCGCTGATGCGGGCCAGGGCCAGCAGGATGCCGGTGAGAATGCCGGCCGAGGCGGCGCGATACAGCACCTGCACGGTCACCTTCCACTGCGGAATGCCCAGCGACAGCGCCGCTTCGCGCATCTGCGCCGGCACCAGACGCAGCATTTCGTCGGTGGTGCGCACCACCACCGGCAGCACGATGAAGGCCAGCGACAGCGCGCCGGCAAACGCGGAGAAGCGCCCGCCGGTCTGCATCACGTACAGCGTGTAGACGAACAGGCCCAGCACGATCGACGGTGCCGACAACAGGATGTCATTGACGAAACGCACCACCAGCCCGGCCTTGCGTGCATTGCCGTACTCGGCCAGCCAGGTACCGGCGGCAATGCCCAGCGGCGTGCCGATCGCCAGTGCCAGGCCGCACATCACCGCACTGCCGAAGAAGGCGTTGAGCAGGCCGCCTTCCTGCATCGGCGGCGGTGTCATCTTGGTAAACAGGTTGACGTCGATGCCCGGCACGCCCTTGGACAACAGGGTCCACAGGATCCAGGCCAGGAAGAACAGGCCGAACACCGCGGTGACGCACGACAGCAACAGGGCGATCGCGTTGGTCACGCGGCGGCGGTTGTACAGTGATTGCGAGACCGAGGACATCAGTTGCCCTCCCGACGCGACAGCTGCATCAGCATGAAACGCGCGATCGCCAGCACGATGAAGGTCACGATAAACAGCACAAACCCCAGCAGCAGCAATGCCGAACGATAGGTTTCGGTGGCCTCGCCGAAGTCATTGGCAATCAACGCGGCGATGGTGGTGCCGGGCTCCAGCAGCGACGGTGACAGCCGCACCGTGTTGCCGACCACGAACGCCACCGCCATGGTCTCGCCCAGCGCACGGCCCAGGCCCAGGAACACACCGCCGATCACCGCGGAGCGGGTGTAGGGCAGCACGATGTCCCAGCTGACTTCCCACTTGGTCGACCCCAGCGCGTACGCCGATTCCTTCAGGCGCGTCGGCACGGTCAGGAACACTTCGCGCATCACCGAGGAGATGAACGGAATCACCATGATCGCCAGCACGAAGCCTGCGGTCAGTAGACCGATTCCCAGCGGCGGGCCCTGGAACAACGGGCCGATCAGCGGCAGCGTGCCAAGGTGATCGTTGAGCCAGGGCGTCACGTGCTCGGTCATCACCGGCACCAGCACGAACAGGCCCCACATGCCGTAGATGATCGACGGGATGCCGGCCAGCAGTTCGATCGCAGTGCCGACCGGGCCACGCAACCAGCGCGGCGCCACCTCGGTGAGGAAGAACGCGATACCGAAGCTCACCGGCACCGCAATCACCATCGCAATCAATGCGGTGACCAGGGTGCCGTAGATCGGCGCCAGCGCGCCGTATTTGTTTTCCACCGGATTCCAGTCGGCGGAATAGAAAAAGCTCAGGCCCTGCATCTGCAAGGCATGGCGTCCGCCCCACAGCATCGACAGCGCGGCGCTGCCGAGCGCCAACAGGACGAAGACGACCGTGGCGGCCAGCGCAAGCTTGAACAGGCGATCGGCACGTGCATCGCGCAGGTCGCGGCCGCGCGGGGCGGTCATCGCTTCGGGAATGGCGGTGGCATTCATTCGATTGGACTCGTCACCCGCGCACTGGCGGGAGCGTGAGACAGCAGGAACGGCGAGGCGCCCGCAGGCACCTCACCGCAGCGCAACCCGCCATCACAGCGGGTGCAGGGCATCACTTGAACTCGCTGGCCCAGTAGGCCTGGATCTGCTGCACCAGCTCCGGCGGCAGCGGCACGTAATGCAGTTCGCTGGCCTGGGCCTGGCCGTTGTCCAGCGCCCACTTGAAGAAGTCCAGCGTCGCCTTGCTGCGCGCCGCATCCTTGGGCTGCTTGTGCATCAGCATGAAGTTGGTGGCGGTGATCGGCCAGGCCTTCTCGCCCGGTGCGTTGGTGATCACCAGGTTGAAATCCTTGGCGTTGGCCCAGTCGGCGCTGGCCGCAGCGGCGGCGAAGCTTTCCGCGTTCGGCTCCACCCACTGGCCGGCGGCATTCTGCAGCGAGGCGTAGGGCATCTTGTTCTGCAGGGCGTAGGCCAGTTCGACATAGCCGATCGAGCCCTTGATCTGCTGCACGTACGAGGCAACGCCTTCATTGCCCTTGCCGCCGACGCCGCCGGGCCACTGCACCGAGGTGCCTTCGCCGACCTTGCTCTTCCACTCCGGGCTGACCTTGGACAGGTAGTTGGAGAAGTTGAAGGTGGTGCCCGAGCCATCGGAGCGATGCACCAGGTTGATCTTGGTGGCCGGGAGGGTCACGCCCGGATTGGCCGCCACGATCGCCGCATCGTTCCACATCGTGACCTTGCCCAGGAAGATGTCGCCCAGCAGCGCGCCGGTCAGGCGCAGCTTGCCCGGTGCGATGCCTTCCAGGTTCACCACCGGCACCACGCCGCCGATCGCCGACGGGAACTGGCCCAGACCGGCCTGCTGCAGTTCGGCGCTGTCCAGCGGCTTGTCGGTGGAACCGAAGTCCACCGTGCCGGCCTTGATCTGCGCGATGCCGCCGCCGGAGCCGATCGACTGATAGTTCACCTTGTTGCCGGTGGCGGCGTTGTAGTCGGCCGACCACTTGGAGACCAGCGGATAGATGAAGGATGCACCGGCGCCGGAGATTTCGGCGCTCTTGCTGTCACTGGCGGTGGCGCCCGCGCTGGGCGCGCCCTTGGCGGTATCGCCGGACTGCGCATCCTTGCCGGGCGAGCAGGCGGCCAGGGCGAGGGCGATGGTGAGGGACAGGGCGGTCAGGCTGGCCGACTGCAGTTTCATGGAAGCTCCGAGGCTGGATTGGCCGGGGGACCCGGCAGACCACGCTATGAAATGATGTTTTTGTTACACGTGCATGACAGTGCCTTTTGGAGAAGGCATCACAAAAAAGACGCGACCCCCGTGGGGCCGCGTCCCGGTGCCGACGCCGGGGAGAGAGACGGCGTCGTTCCTGTTGCTGTGCGTGGCGTTACTTGGGCAGGTTCTTGGCCCAGTAGCCTTCGATCTGGGTCACCAGGCTGTCCGGCAGCGGCACGTAGTCCAGCTGCTTGGCCTGCGCATCGCCCTTGCTGTAGACCCAGCGGAAGAACTCCAGCGTGTTCTTGAGGCCGGCCGGGTTCTTCGGCTTCTTCTGCACCAGTATGAAGTTGGTGGCGGTGATCGGCCAGGCGTTGTCGCCGGAGGCATTGGTCATCACCAGGTAGAAGTCCTTGCTGTTGCCCCAGTCGGCGCTGTTGGCAGCGGCGGCAAAGGTCTCGTCGGACGGCTGCACGAACTTGCCGGCGGCGTTCTTCATCGCGGTGTAGGCCATCTTGTTCTGCAGCGCATACGACAGCTCGACGTAGCCGATGCCGCCCTTGATCTGCTTCACGTACGCAGCCACGCCCTCGTTGCCCTTGCCGCCGATGCCGGTCGGCCACTGCACCGCGGTGCCTTCGCCGACCTTGCCCTTCCAGTCCGGGTTGACCTTGGACAGGTAGTTGGTGAAGTTGAAGCTGGTGCCCGAACCGTCGGAGCGATGCACCACGGTGATCTTGCCCTCGGGCAGCTTCACGCCCGGGTTGAGCGCGGCGATCGCCGGATCGTTCCAGGTGCTGACCTTGCCCAGGAAGATGTCGCCCAGGGTCTTGCCGTCCAGCTTCAGCGCGCCTGCCGCCACGCCGGGCACGTTGACCACCGGCACCACACCGCCGATCACCGACGGAAATTGTGCCAGGCCGGCCGCGGCCAGTTCTTCCGGCTTGAGCGGCGCATCGGACGAGCCGAAATCCACGCTGGCTGCCTTGATCTGGGCGATGCCGCCGCCCGAACCGATCGATTGGTAGTTGACCTGCTTCTTGGTGGCCGCGTTGTAGTCGGCCGACCACTTGGACATCACCGGGTAGATGAACGAGGCACCGGCGCCGGTGACATCGGCGGCCTGGGCGCACAAGGCCAGCGAGGCGGTGAGCACGCCGACGGCCAGACGGGTCTTCAGAGAGTGGATCACGGAACAGCTCCTGTAGCGAAGGGATGAGGACGTCCCGGGGTCGCGCCATTGCAGGGCAGGGGCATGACCGCGCGGTGTCGAAGAGATGACATGCAGATGACGGCGTTGCGGCCGGGCGCATTGCCGGGCCAGGCGGGTCGCCGCCATGGCGCGCCCACAGCAGCGCGGCAGGGCGGCCGGATCGATCGCGCACTTACCAATAGAACTGCGCACGTGCCTCGATGATCGACGGGTTGTCGTCGACCAGGCCACGCGTGGCGCTGTTGTAACGGGTGCTTTCCACCTTGGCGTAGTCGAGTGCGAACTTGAAGTTGGAGCGCCAGTACCAGTTGGCGCCGACCGTCCACACGTCCATCTTGCCGCCCAGCACGCCGTCCACGAACGGGGTGGTGCCGTTGGAGACCAGGTGTCCGTCGTTGAGGTCCAGGGTGTCGTAGCGCACCGCCAGCTGCCACATCCCCGAGGCCGGCGCGTTCGGCAGCGGGGTGGTCGGTACGCCGGCCTTGTAGCCCCAGGTCTCGCCGGTGATGTTCCAGACGCCGCTGACGTACCAGCCGTCACTCTTGTAGTCGTTGGCGTTGTTGCCGATGCGCTTGGCGTTTTCCTGGAAGAACTCGCCCTGCAGCTTGAACGGGCCGGTGATCCACATCGCCTCGGCTCCGGCCACACCCACGCTGTCCACGTTGGTGATGGCGCCGCTGTCGATCAGGCGCACCGTGGTCAGGTCGGCGTCCGGGCGCGCGCGCAGGCGCAGGGTGTCGTCGTCGGTGTCGTAACCCAGGTAGCTCAGGCCGACGTGCAGCACATTGCCGCTCTCGTTGATCGGCGCCCAGGTGCCGCGTGCGCCGTAGCCGCTGCCATGTGCCTGGTTGCGGGTCAGTTCGCGGCCGAACGCGCTGGCGGTGATGCTCCAGTCGTTGTCGCCCATTCCGTAGGCCACGCCCAGCCGGCGCGAGATGCCGTAGGTGTTGGTCACTGCGGCCTTGGAGACGAAGTCGTTGTTCTTGGTGCTGGACAGCTCTTCCAGGCTGTTGGGCTGCTTGAACTGGCCGATCTGCAGATAGTTGTTGGCGTTGCCGGCGAACTTGTACTTGATGTTGTTGTCCAGGAAACGCCCGGTGCTGCGGATGGTGGTGCCGCGGATGGTGACTTCCTTCAGTACGCTCGGGTCGTAACCGGCCACCCATTCGAAATTGCCCGGGCCCTTGCCCTTGAGCACCAGCTCGGCACGGCGGATGCTGAATTCGGAATTGTCACCATTGGCTCCGATCGGGCCATTGAGATCCTGCACATCGTTGTGGAACCAGTTGCCATCAGCCTGGACCAGGCCTTCCAGCGACATCTCCGAGCTGCCGATCACGTCGATGGCGATTTCGGCATGCGCGGCAGGTGCGGCCAGCGCCAGCAACAGGGCAGCGCCCAGCAGGGTGGGAGAAAGTTTCATATGTGCCTTGCGACCTGAGAAAGTGAGCGCAGGCTATGGCGTGAAAGTTGCGTTAATGTGACAACTTCGGATCACGTTGCAATCTGATTTTTGTCAACAAAGACAAAGATTTACGCGTGTTTGTTTTTTGTCAGTGTGTGTCATGAGTCTGAACGGGCCGCGCCGTATGACAGATGTGACAGCGGCGTGGTTCACCGTTTCAGCGAGCTCAAGCTTATTGCGACCTGAACCAACCAGGTGGAACGGCGGCGTATCAGGCGCTTTGTGCGTCGCACCACTTGCACAGGCGCGTTCTAAATTGTTAGTTTCGAGGCCATGTTTCCCCGATTCCTCCAATTGCTGTTGGCCTGCCTGCTCGCGCTCACTGCGTGGTCGGCGGCCGATGCGCACGACCGCATCCACGATGCGCTTGTGGGCGACGGCGTGGCGGTGATGACGGATGCTGGTGAAGAACGCGACGCAGCCGATGATCTGCAGGACGACGGGGACGCACAGACCCAGGTCGATACGCACTCTGCAGACGACATCCCCTTGCTCTCCCAGGCATGGCCGGTGGTCGCACGTTATTTCCCCTCCTGGTACGCGCACTACGCGCCGGCAACTCAAAAACGCGACCTGATCCCGCAACTGCGTCCTCCCAACGCAGCGCGCGCCTGATCCTTCGTTAGTCGCGTCAACCGGTGCAGCGCACCGGCTTCCTTTGATTTGTTCGTCTTTGCAATTCGCGGCCTGCGCCGCGGATAGCCATTCGTTGCCTAGAGGTATCTCCCATGGAAAGTTTGCTAGAAGGTTTTCGTCATTTCCGTAAGGAAGTGTATCCGCGCCAGAGTGCGCGCTTTCAGGAACTGGCCGGCGGCCAGAGTCCGCACACGTTGTTCATTACCTGCGCCGACTCGCGCGTCATGCCCGAGCTGATCTTTTCCGCGCAGCCAGGCGAATTGTTCGTCTATCGCAATATCGGCAATGTGGTGCCGCCTTACTCCCAGCACGTCAGCGGCGTGGTTGCGGCGATCGAGTACGCCATCGCCGTACTGGGCGTGCGGCACATCGTGATCTGCGGCCATACCGACTGCGGTGCGATGAAGGCCGTGCTCAAGCCGGAATCGCTGGAGGACGTGCCGTCCGTGGCGGCTTGGCTCAAGCACACCGATGCGGCGCGTCACGTCACGGCCCATCACGGACACGACCCGCACAGCCAGGAAGCGCTGAGCTGCATGACCGAGGAGAACGTGGTCTCGCAGCTGGACCATCTGCGCACGCAGCCGGTGGTCGCCGCGCGTCTGGCGGCCGGTACCTTGCGCATCCACGGCTGGATCTATGACATCGCCCACGGCGAGATCCGCGCCTTCGATGCCGAGAAGGGTGGCTTCCGTCCGTTGTTGGCGGACAACACCCCCGAAGCCACCCCACGCCCGCGACTGCAGCAAGTCGTGCGCGCCGAACTCGCCTGACGGAGCACATCATGAAAACATCAGGTATCGGCGGATATTTCCGCCAGGGACTGTTCGGGCGTGATTTGCTGTCGTCTGTCGTGGTCTTCCTCGTCGCACTCCCGTTGTGCATGGGCATTGCGATCGCTTCCGGCATGCCGCCGGCCGCAGGCCTGATCACCGGCATCATCGGTGGACTGGTCGTCGGCTTCCTGGCGGGCTCTCCTCTGCAGGTGAGCGGACCGGCCGCCGGCCTGGCTGTGTTGGTGTTCGAACTGGTCCGCGAGCATGGCATTGCCGCACTCGGTCCGGTGATCCTGGTGGCCGGTGCGATCCAGCTGATCGCTGGTCTGTGCCGCGCAGGCGTGTGGTTCCGGATGACATCGCCGGCCGTGGTGGCCGGCATGTTGTCGGGCATCGGCATCCTGATCGTGGCCTCGCAGGCGCATGTGCTGATGGACGCCGCTCCCAAGGCGCGCGGTCTGGAAAACTTCGCTGCATTGCCGGCCGTGGTGTGGCAGGCAATCACCGAAGGCACCGGCCGTACCGCGTTGTTCGTGGGCCTGGCCACCATCGGCATCATCCTGGCCTGGGACAAGCTGCGTCCGCAGCGTCTGCGCTTTTTGCCAGGTGCGTTGATCGCGGTAGTGGTGGTCACGGCGACGGTGCAGTTGCAGGGCCTGAACGTCAACAAGGTGGACGTGCCGACCAATCTGTTCTCGGCGATCAGCATCCCCAGCGTCGCGGACATCTTCGGCGTGTTCAATGCGACGTTGCTGGTGTCGGCGGTGACCTTTGCCTTCATCGCCAGCGCAGAGACCTTGCTGTCGGCGGCGGCGGTGGACCGCATGCATCAGGGCGCGCGCACGCAGTACGACCGTGAGCTGGCGGCGCAGGGCGTGGGCAATATGCTGTGCGGCTTCCTGGGCGCATTGCCGATGACCGGCGTGATCGTGCGTAGCGCGGCCAATGTGCAGGCCGGAGCGGCCACGCGCATGTCCACGGTGCTGCATGGCGGCTGGTTGCTGGTCTTCGCAATGCTGCTGCCGTGGCTGTTGCGGATGACGCCGGTGGCATGTCTGGCCGGCATCCTGGTCTACACGGGCGTGAAGATGATCAAGATCGGTCAGGTCAAGGAGCTGGCGACCTATGGTCGTGGCACCGCGGCGATCTATCTGGCGACCACCTTCGCGATCGTGGCGACCGACCTGCTGACCGGTGTGCTGATCGGCTTCGGCCTGTCGTTGTTCCGTCTGGCCCTGCATTCTTCGCGCCTGAAGGTGGACGTGCGTGAGCACGAGCACAAGAAGGACGAGATGCATCTGACCCTGCAGGGATCGGCAACCTTCCTGAAGGTGCCGGCGATGGCGCGCACGCTGGAGAGCGTGCCGCCGAACACCGCCCTGCATCTGGATGTGGCCAAGCTGCATCACGTCGACCATGCCTGCATCGAGTTGTTGCGCGACTGGAGCCGGAATGCGGCCTCGCGCGGCTGCGAGCTGGTGGTGGACTGGAAGGAACTGGATCGACGCGTGGAAGGCCAGCCGGCGGTGGAGAGCGTGCTGCTCGAACAGCGCGTCGAACAAGCCAAGGCGGCGTAAACCTGCTGCAACGCCCGGCGCTCGCGCCGGGTGAACTCCATCGTGACCGGGTGATGCATGGCGCCGCAAGACGCATCATCTGGTCGCGATTTTTTTATGGCCGGGAATCGGGATTCGGGATTGGGGAATCGGAAAAGCCGGGATTGGCGGTGCTGAGGTGCTGATACGGCAAGCCTGGTGCCCGACTGAGCGCTTGCAGTTGCGATGGTTTTGTTAGGTCGTGTCAGCCATGTTGATTCGGATTGCGTCAGCTTTTGGGAGTTTTTGGCCGTTCGGCGGGTGCGGGAGTCTTGTCGCGGTAGCGGCACAGGTCGTGGATCACGCAGCCTGGGCAGTCGGGCTTGCGTGCCTTGCAGACGTAGCGGCCATGCAGGATGAGCCAGTGATGTGCGTCGTGCAGGAACTCGGCAGGAATGACCTTGACCAGTGTGTCCTCGACCGCGCGCACGTCCTTGCCCGGCGCAAGACCGGTGCGGTTGGCGACGCGGAAGATATGCGTGTCCACCGCCATGGTGGGCTCGCCGAACGCGGTGTTGAGCACGACGTTTGCGGTCTTGCGGCCGACACCGGGTAAGGCTTCCAGCGCGGCGCGATCGTGCGGTACTTCGCCGCCGTATTGCTCCAGCAGGATCCTGCAGGTGGCGATGACGTTCTTGGCCTTGGCATTGAACAGGCCAATGGTGGCGATGTAGCGCTTCAGGCCTTCTTCGCCGAGATCGAGAATGTCACGCGGGGTATTGGCCACCGGGTACAGCTTGCGGGTGGCCTTGTTGACGCCGACATCGGTGGCCTGTGCCGACAGCAGTACCGCGATCAGCAACTCGAATGGCGTGGTGTATTCCAGCTCGGTGGTCGGGTGCGGATTGAGCTCGCGCAACCGCGCGAACATCTCCTGTATTTCAGGCTTGCGCATGAGGTTGCCGCGCCTTGCCGGCGGGGTCTGACGGATCGCGTTCATGGCGGTGCGCCGCCAGCGGCCTTGGCCTTTGCGCGCGCCAGGATGGCTGCGGCCAGCGGTGGTAATGCGGCTGCGGCGGGTTGGCTGGGCGCCGGTGCCGGCGTTCGGCGTGCATCGCGTTCGGCAGCACGACGTTGCAGGCGCGCGGCGCGTGCGCGGTAGCGGTCGCGGGCGGCCCAGGCATCGCGCAGCCGCTGTTGTGCGGCAAGCAACACCGCGCGCAGCTGCGGGCAGGCCGGATCCAGCAGGTCGTCGCCCGGATCGGGCCGATACTCCATCAAACCCAGTGCCAACGCACGATCGAGATCGTCGGCGTGTACGCAGTCGAACAGCTGGAGGGGCAGGGGACGTGCTGCCGGGTTGGGGTCGAACGTCATGGCAAGCCGATCAGCGATTGAGAAAGTGCGCGGGGCGTTTTTCGAGAAACGCGCCGGTGCCTTCGCGCATGTCGTCGCTGGAAAACAGCAGCGCAAATTGCGCGGTTTCCAGCTGCAGGCCTTCTTCGATGGCGCATTCGCCACCGAACACTACCGCATCCAGAATGCCGCGCAGCGCGAGCGGTGCGGCGACGGCCAGACGCTGTGCCACGGCCAGGGTGTCTTCCTGCAGGGCTTCCGGCTCGACCACGCGGTTGACCAGGCCCAGCTGCAGCGCACGCGGCGCATCGATCGGCAGACCGAGCAGGCACAGCTCCAGCGCCGCCGCTCGCCCGGTCAGACGCAATAGCCGTTGCGTGCCGCCGAAACCGGGGATCAGGCCGAGGTTGATCTCCGGCTGCCCCAGGCGTGCGGTGGATGCGGCGATACGCAGATGGCAGGCCATTGCCAGCTCCAGCCCGCCGCCCAGCGCAAAGCCGTTGACCATGGCGATCACCGGCTTGGGCATGCGCTCGATCCGGCGCATCACCTGCTGGCCCAGCAGCGAGAACTCACGGCCCTGCATCGCCGACAGCTCGCGCATTTCGGCGATGTCCGCGCCGGCGACAAATGCCTTGGGGCCTGCGCCGGTCAGGATCACCACGCGGATGTGGTCTGCGCTGGCTGCCTCGGCAAAGGCATGATCCAGTGCCCGCAGCGTTTCCTGGTTCAAGGCGTTCAGTTTGTCCGGTCGATTGACCGTGATCGTCCGTACACTGGCGTGGTCGGCGATCAGAATGACGTGATTGGACATGGAAATCCTTGCGAACGTAAAAAATTAGTAAATACGGAACTTCCGAAAGCCTTGCTGGTCCTAGCTTTCGTGATAAGTAGCGGTTCGGTATCGCGGCCGCTATCCTAGCGCGTCATCTCAGGCGGCAGACCCGTCCTGTGCCACCACCCTGGAGAATTGTTTGATGAAGTTGCGTTCTATCGCGGTCGCTGTGGCGGCCCTGGCCCTGACGGGCAATGCACTGGCCCAGGACACGACGTCCGAGAAGGGCAAGTTGAGCTACTACTTCGGCTATGACTACGGCAACAACCTTGCCGAGCTCACCGGTCGCGGCGAGCAGCTCGACATCAACTCGGTGGTAAAGGGTCTGCAGGACGCCTATGCCAAGAAGCAGCCGGCCATCACTGCCGACCAGCTGAAGCCGGCCGTCGAAGCGTTCCAGAAGCGTGAGCAGGGCCGTGCCCAGCAGGCCAAGGCCGAGTACGACAAGGCCGCTGCGGCCAACAAGACCAAGAGCGACCAGTTCCTGGCCAAGAACAAGGGCACCGCGGGCGTGCAGACGCTGCCCAGCGGCGTGCAGTACCGCGTGATCGAAGCAGGCAAGGGCGCCAAGCCGACCCAGGCCAGCACCGTGCAGCTGGAAGTGGCCGGTCCGTTCCCGTTCGGCGACCGCGAGAAGGCACGTCCGGCGCAGCAGATCCCGGCCATCAAGGTCAGCGAAGTCGAAATGCAGGCCATGCGCGACACGCTGCTGCAGATGCCGGCCGGCTCCAAGTGGGAAGTGACCCTGCCGCCGGAGAAGGCCTACGGTGCCGATCCGCGCACCCCGTTCCCGCCGAACGTGGCTGTGCAGTTCGAGATCAAGCTGGTCAGCGTCAAGTAATTGCATTGGATGTTGCTGTGACAACGCCGGCCACTAGGCCGGCGTTGTCGTTTGGATCCAGCGGCCATGCGCGAGAGGATGGACGAACGGCGTGACGATGCGGTGCAGCGGGAGCCAGCGATGAGCGACACGGATTCGACCCGCAATGGTCTGCCCAGCCCGTGTATCGGTGTATGTTCGCTGGACGCGCAGGCGCACTGTGTCGGCTGCCTGCGCAGCCTGGATGAAATTGCACGCTGGATGAGCATGAGCGACACCGAACGTCAGCAGTATCTGCACACGGTTCTGCCGGCGCGCGCGTTGGCCGCGCGGCTGCCCGAATGTGCGCAGTTGCAGCGCGCGCTGTATGCGCTGGACACCGCGCCCGACGGGCCGGGCTGGAATCATGCCGAGTTGATCGACCTGACCGAGGGCGGCGCCTCGGCCGAGGCTGCGGTGCTGTGCGGACTGGTGCCGCGCGCACAGGGCACCATGGTGCTGCTGACCCGGCGCACCGACAGCCTGCGTCACCATGCCGGGCAGGTCAGTTTTCCCGGTGGACGGATCGAGCCGTCGGATGCGGATGCGGCCGCTGCGGCCCTGCGCGAGAGCTGCGAGGAAATCGCGCTCGGCGCCGGCCAGGTGCATGCGCTGGGCTATCTGGATCCGTTCCTGACCGTGAGCGGTTTTCGCGTCACGCCGGTGGTGGCGGTGATCGACCCGGCGTTCGTGGCGGTGCCGCAGCCGGACGAAGTGGCCGAGGTGTTCGAGGTGCCGCTGGCCTACCTGATGGATCCGGACAACCTGCGCAGCGTGGAGCTGGAATATCGCGGCCGGCCGCGCCGCGTGCTGGAATACGACTGGCCGGGCCACCGCATCTGGGGTGCCACCGCGGCGATCCTCCTCAATCTTCGTCGTCGTCTGGAGCAGGTTGCATGAGTGCGGAACCCCACTGGACCACGCTGGTCGACAGCGCCACGCTGGCAGCGGCATTGCTGCATCCGCAGTTGCGATTGCTGGACGCGCGCGCTGCGCCACCGACTGCGCCGGACCCGGATGCCGCGCGCAAGGCCTATGCGCAAGGGCATCTGCCAGGCGCGTACTACGTCGATCTCGACCAGGATCTGGCCGATCTGTCGCTGCCTGCACAGGGGCGGCACCCGCTGCCGCACAGTGCGGCATTCGCCAGGCGGCTGGGCGCGTGGGGGATCGACCCGGACAGCCAGGTGGTGATCTACGATGCCGCCGACGGCAGCATGGCCGCGGCGCGGGCATGGTGGATGCTGCGGCTGATGGGACATCGCCGCGTGGCGGTGCTCGACGGCGGGTTGGCCGCCTGGCGTGCCGCGGGGCTGCCGGAGAGCACCGAACCGCCTGTAGTGCGCGATGGCGTGGCATATCCAGGCAGCTTCGACAGCGATGCGGTGGTCGGGGCCGAGCAGATCCTGGCGCGGCTGGATCAGGCGCCGGGCTGGTTGCTGGATGCACGCGCGGGCGAGCGTTTTCGCGGCGAGGTGGAGCCGGTCGATCCGGTGGCCGGGCATGTGCCCGGTGCGGTGAGCCGCCCCTTGGGCGTGAGCCTGCGCGACGGGCGGTTCAAGCCGGCAGAGGAACTGCGCACCGAGTTGTCCGCGCTGCTGGGCGCGTACCGTCCCGAGCAGGCGGTGGTGATGTGCGGCTCCGGGGTGACCGCATGCCATCTGCTGCTGGCACTGGAAGTGGCCGGATTGTCGGGCGCGCGCGTTTACGCCGGCTCCTGGAGTGGGTGGCTGCAGGATTCCACACGTCCGGTCGCGACCAGCCCCTGATTGCAGGCACAATGGCGGCAGGAACGGTGACCTGTGGGGACGCAGGTTCGCTGCGCGGAGCGCAGTTTCTCGCAGTGCTGGGTGACTCATGCGGTTGCAGTTGCAGGTCGGCGCGTTGTGCGTCGCGATGGTGTCGTTGGCTGCCTGTTCGGCGGGGTCGACCGCCGACGCCAACGGTGCGCGCATCGCCGGTCGTGGGCAGAGCGATCGCCACGCGATGTATCAGGTCGAACTCGAACGTGCACGCGCCGAGCGCGTGCAGCGCTTGCGTGCGCCCGATGGCTGGCTGAGCTACACCGGGTCCGGGCGCGTGCGTGCCGGCCGGTACCAGGTGGGCAGCGATCCACGCAGCGACCTGGTGTTGCCGGCCGGGCCTGCGCAACTGGGGCAGCTGACGCTGGATGCCGACGGCCGGGTGCACTTCGACTCCGCTGCCTCCGCACCGGTGCACTTGAACGGCCAGCGCATCGATCGCGTGCGCCTGAGGCCGGAGCGTGCAGGGCAGCGTGGCGATCGCCTGGATGTGGAGGGCCGGCAGTTCTATCTGGTGCAGACCGGCAGCTTGTTCGGCTGGCGTTTCCGCGACCCGGCAGCGCCGTTGCTGACCCACTTCGCCGGGCTGGAATATTTTCCGACCGACCCGCAGTGGCGCATCCAGGCGCGCTGGCAGGCGTATCCCACGCCGCGCACGACCACGCTGCTGACCTCGATCGGTACACCGCTCACCGTCCAGGTGCCGGGCGAGGCGGTGTTTTCGCGCAATGGCCGGGACTACCGGTTGCAGCCGATCGTCAGCGACGACGGGCGAGGCCTGTTCTTCCTGTTCGCCGATCGCACCAGCGGCAAGGAAACGTATGGCGGCGCGCGCTATCTCTACACCGCGGCACCACACGACGGCCGGCTCGTGCTCGACTTCAATCTGGCCGAGAATCCGCCCTGTGCGTTGACGCCGCACGTGGTCTGCCCGATCGCATCGCCGGAAAATCGCCTGGACCTGGCAGTGAATGCGGGCGAGAAGACCTACCGCGCGACCGAGCGCTGAGCACCGAACACGCGAAGGCGGCCCGCCGTGTCGATGGCCCTGTGTGCGCCGCCGCTAGCGCGGTGTGTGCGCCCAGCTGATCGCCGCTTCGATCTGCGGCCACGGAAACAGCGGGCCGGGGTCGAGCTTGCGTTGGATCTTGCGCGACGGATCGTCGCTGGCCGCTTCCTGGGTGGTGTCCAGTGCCTGGTGGCCGGCGATGCGGCGTATCGACGGCAATTGCTGTTGCAGCCATTGCAGCAGCGTGGTCAGCGCATTGATCTGCACCTGCGGGTACGGTTCGCTCATGCACTGATGGCGCGAGTCCAGCCAGTGCGGATAACGGCCGCTGTTGACCAGTTCGATGCCCAGCGTATGCGGGTTGTGGCCGCGCACATGATGCGCGACGCGCTCCAGCGCAACGTACTGCTGGATGCTGCCGTTGCGGTCGATGTAGTAATGCCCGCTGTTGCCGGTGCCGCTGTCGTAGAGCACGCGTTCGCCGTATTCGCGCGCCATCGCCATGTCGGGCAATTCGGTGCAATGGATGACCACCATGTCGATCTGCGTGAGCGCGCGTCGCGCCAGCCGCGATTCGTAGGACAACGGCGCGTAGGTGATCGGTGGCGACGGCAGGACGGCATCGGACATGGGGCGGATGCTAGCATTCGACGATGGCTTTGAATCCCGACAGCCCTTTGGGCAAATTGATGGCAACCCTGCCGCAGACCGGCCAGGTGACCTGGATCGGCGTGCGCCCGGCGCGCGACGTGGACATGATCGAGGTGGACGCGGCGCAGGCCACCACCGGCATCGGCCTGGTCGGCGACCGCTACAAGGGCGGCAGCGGCAAGCGCGGCGTGACCCTGATCCAGGCCGAGCATCTGCCGGTGATCGCAGCGCTGGCCGGTCATACAGCAATTGCGCCGGCCACCTTGCGCCGCAACCTGGTGGTGTCCGGTATCCCGCTGATCGCCTTGAAGGGGCGGCGCTTCCGCATCGGCGATGTCGAGCTGGAAGGCACCGACCCCTGCGATCCGTGCTCGCGCATGGAAGATGCGCTGGGCGCGGGTGGCTATAACGCCATGCGCGGCCATGGCGGCTTGTGCGCGCGCATCCTGCGTGGCGGCGTGCTGCGCATCGGCGACACGGTGCAGGCGTTATGAGCCGCGGTCATTGCATCCTGTCGCACGGCTTCGAGAGCGGCCCGGATGCGCTGAAGGTCACCGCCCTGGCCGATGTCGCCGCGCAGTTGGGCTGGACCCACGAGCGCCCGGACTACACCGATCTGGACGCACGCCGCGAGGTGAGTTCGCTGGGCGATGTGCAAGGCCGGCTGCAGCGCCTGCTGGAGATTGCGCGTGCGGCGGCCGACAAGGGCCCGCTGGTGCTGGTCGGTTCCAGCCTGGGCTCGTACATCGCCGCGCAGGTGTCGTTGCAGGTGCCCACGCGCGGGCTGTTCCTGATGGTGCCGCCGACCAGGATGGGGCCGTTGCCGGCACTGGATGCGGCGCGCGTGCCGATTTCGATCGTGCATGCCTGGCGCGATGAACTGATTCCGGCCGGCGAGGTGATCGCCTGGGCGCAGGCGCGGCATGCGCGCTTGCTATTGGTCGACGACGAACACCGGCTGGCGTCGCACGTGGATGCATCGGCGCGCGCCTTCGCCGAACTGTTGCAGAGCCTGTGATGCGGAACAGGGTGTGCGGGTTTTGGGGCGTCCGATGAACGTATTGATTCGCGAAGCGAGCGACGGCGATGCGGCGGCAATCGAACTGCTGACGATGGTCGCGTTCATGCGCGACGAACATAGCCGCCATGACGAGCAGCACGTGATCGCCGGGTTGCGCAACGACGGCGCGCTGGCGTTGTCGCTGGTAGCCGACCACGACGGGTATGTGGTCGGGCATCTGGCGGTATCGCCGGTGTGGCTGTCGGACGATTCGCCCCGCTGGTACGCGTTGGGGCCGCTGGCGATCGGCCCGGGACATCAACGCCAGGGGCTGGGCACGCGCCTGGTGCAGGCGGCGCTGGCCAGCTTGCGCGAGCGTGGCGCGGCCGGCTGCCTGGCATTGGGCGAGCCGGCGTTTTTCAGGCGCCTGGGTTTTGCGATGGAGCCGGGGCTGACCTTGCCCGGCGTCCCGGCATCCGAGCTGCAGGCGCTGGCGTTTGGCGACCGCCTGCTGCCGCTGGCCGATGTCGCCTATCACCCGGCGTTCGGGCTGGGCTGAGCGTTGCATCATCGGGACACCTGATGGCCCGCGTTGCCGGTGATTTTGCCACGGCAGCGATCCCCGCGATGGCTGTCTTCGATGGTCCCTGTTAGCCGGCAATGAGCCGGCCTGCAGGAGCGTGGGCATGTCTGCACGGTGCCGCCTGCCGGTGCTGCTGCTGCGCTTGAACAGGGCCAGTCTGCCGCAGTGCCCGGGATTTGGCTTGCATCGCAGGCTGACCTACACTTTGTCGCGTTGCCCATTGTCTGAGGATTGGTCCAATGCGCCATTGATGCCGCCGTCGTGATGACGGCCTTACCCGCTGCCGGTCCGGCTGGATCGGTGCGTGTGCTGGCATGCAATGGAGACCCGTATGACCTGTCCGTCGCTGACGCTGGAACGCGTTGCGTATGTGCTGCCCGATGGCAGCCCGCTGTTTTCCGATCTGACAATCCACATCGACCAGCGCGCCACCGGCCTGGTGGGGCGCAATGGCGTTGGCAAGAGCGTGCTTGCGCGCCTGCTGGCCGGCACGTTGCTGCCCAGTGCCGGGCGCTGTGTGCGCAACGGCAGCGTGCGTTACCTGCCGCAGCGCGTGCGCGTGGCGCCGGGGCAGAGCATTGCCGACCTGGCCGGCGTCGCGCCGCTGCTGGAGGCGCTGGACCGTATCGCTGCTGGCAGCGTTGCGCCCGCCGATTTCGAACTGGTCGGCGAGCGCTGGGCCGCCCATGCGCAATTTGCCGCAGAGCTCGAACGGCAAGGCCTGGGTGGGCGCGATCCGCGTGCACCGGCCGCGCAGCTCAGTGGCGGCGAAGCGATGCGCGTGGCACTCGCCGGTGCGTTTCTGAGCCAGCCGGACCTGTTGATTCTGGACGAACCCAGCAATCACCTGGATGGCCCGCAGCGGCAGCGGCTGATGGATCAGTTGCTGGCATGGAACGGCGGCGTGCTGGTGATCAGCCACGACCGCAGCCTGCTCGATGCGATGCAGCGCATTCTGGAATTGTCCGGGCAGGGGCTGCGCAGCTATGGCGGCAATTACGCGTTCTATGCGCAGCAGCGCGCCATCGAACAGCAGGCCGCCAGCGCGTTGCTGGCCCAGCGCAAACAGGCGCGCGCACGCGGCGAACAGGCGCTGCGCGAGCAGCAGCAACGTCACCAGCAACGCCAGGCACGCGGCGCGCGTGCTGCGGGGCAGGCCAACCAGGCCGCGATCCTGCTTGGCGCGCAGAAGCAGCGCAGCGAGGTCAGCGCGGGGCGGCTGCAGCAGCAACGCCAGGCCGACCAGGCGCGGCTGAGCGAGGCGGTGGTGCAGGCCTCGGCGCTGGTGCAAGACAACCCCACGATCGCGCTACTGGCGCCGACATCGCCCGCCGGCGCATCGCAGCGCTTGGCCACGCTGCAACAGGTGGAACTGGCGCACGGGCGGCTGGGCGGGCGGCGGGTGGATCTGCTGTTGCATGGGCAGCCGCGGATCGGCCTGGTCGGCCCCAACGGCAGCGGCAAGTCGTCGTTGCTGCAGCTGCTGGCCGGGCGCCTGCAGCCCAGCGCGGGGCAGTGCCAGGTGCATGTGCCGGTGGCGTATCTGGATCAGGACCTGGGGCTGCTGGACCCGGCGCGCTCGGCCGCTGCGCAGCTGCACGATGCAGACCCGGGCGCGCCGGCGCATGCGCAGCGGCTGCGCCTGGCGCTGCTGGGGCTGGACCAGAGGCGTGCCGACCTGCCCGCCGGCCAGCTCAGCGGCGGCCAGCGGCTCAAGGCGGCGCTGGCCTGCGCGCTGTACCGGGCGCAGCCGGCGCAACTGCTGTTGCTGGACGAGCCGACCAACCATCTGGATCTGGCCGCGGTGGAGGCGATCGAGGCGCTGCTGCACAGCTACCCAGGTGCGCTGATCGTCGCCTCGCACGATGCCGCCTTCCTGCAGCGGCTGGGCCTGCGGCAGCGCCTGGATACCGCGCAGGCGCAGTGGCGGCTGGCGCCGTGGTGAACCGCACGACGGGCGATCCGGCCGGCGGGCTGGTAAAGCCGGGCCCGATGGCCGACCATTTGCGCCCCGCCCGCGGCGGCCACGGCTCTGCCCTCCAGGGCGCCGGCCCAGCGTCCTGCTCCCGCGCTCGCCCCCACGGCCAGCGTCTCCATCGATACCTGCCTACGTGAAATTCTTTGCATCCTGTGCCAAGGGCCTGGAATACCTGCTTGCCGACGAGCTGCTGTCGCTCGGTGCCAGCAAGGCCACCGCCACCATCTCCGGCGTCAACGTCGAGGGCGAGCTGCGCGATGCGCAGCGCGCCGTGCTGTGGTCGCGGCTGGCCAGCCGGGTGCTGTGGCCGCTGAGCGAGTTCGATTGCCCGGACGAGGACGCACTGTATGCCGGGGTGGCCGAATTGCCGTGGGACGAGCACCTGTCCGTCGGCCACACGCTGTCGGTGGACGCGCATGTCTCCGGTACCGCGATCACGCACGCCCGTTACGCGGCGCAGCGCATCAAGGACGCGGTGGTCGACACCATGCGCCGGCAGGGCCTGGAGCGCCCGTCGGTGGATGTGGACAGCCCGGATCTGCGTTTGAACCTGTCGCTGCGCAAGGGCCGCGCCACCATTTCGGTGGATCTGGGCGGCGGCCCGCTGCATCGGCGCGGTTGGCGGATGGCGCAGAACGATGCGCCGCTCAAGGAGAATCTGGCCGCGGCGGTGTTGCTGCGCGCCGGTTGGCCGCGCGCCTATGCCGATGGCGGCGGCCTGCTGGATCCGATGTGCGGCAGCGGCACCTTGCTGATCGAAGGCGCGCTGATGGCCGCCGACGTGGCGCCCGGCCTGCAGCGCTATGGCAGCGCTATCCCCAGCCGCTGGCGCGGCTTCGACCGCGAGGGCTGGCAGCAGCTGGTGGGCGAAGCGCGCGAGCGCGACAGTCGCGGCCGCGCCGCACTCAGGCAGGTGATCCACGGCAGCGACATGGACCCGCATGCGATCCGCGCCGCGAAGGAGAATGCGCAGGTGGCCGGTGTGGCCGAGGCGATCTGGTTCGGCGTGCGCGAGGTGGGCGATCTGCAGACCCCGCCGCAGGCCACCGGCGTGGTGGTGTGCAATCCGCCTTACGACGAACGCCTGGCTGCCGACGCGGCGCTGTACCGCCGCCTGGGCGACACCTTGCAGCGCGCCGTGCCGCAATGGCGGGCCAGCCTGCTGTGCGGCAACGCCGAGCTGGCGTATGCCACCGGCCTGCGCGCGGGCAAGAAATACCAGCTGTTCAATGGCGCGATCGAATGCGCGTTGATCGTCTGCGACCCGATCGCGGTGCCGCGACGCACCCCGCTGGCGGCGCCGACCGCGCTCAGCGAAGGCGCGCAGATGGTCGCCAACCGCCTGCGCAAGAATCTGCAGAAGTTCAAGAAGTGGCGCGCACGCGAAGGCATCGAATGCTTCCGCGCCTACGACGCCGATCTGCCGGAATATTCCGCCGCCATCGACGTGTACCAGCAGGCCGATGGCGATCGCCGCGTGTTTCTGCACGTGCAGGAATACGCCGCGCCGGCGACGATTCCCGAAGCCGACGTGCGCCGCCGTCTGGGCGAGCTGCTGGCCGCCGCACGCGAGGTCTTCGAGGTGCCGGGCGAACGCGTGGCGCTCAAATCGCGCGAGCGTGGCAAGGGTGGCAGCAAGTACGGCCGCTTCGAGCAGCGCAACGAATTCATCAACGTGCGCGAGCATGGCGCCTTGCTGCGGGTGAATCTGTTCGACTACCTGGATACCGGCCTGTTCCTGGACCATCGCCCGTTGCGCGGCACCATGGCCATGCAATCGAAGGGGCGGCGTTTCCTCAACCTGTTCTGCTACACCGGCGTGGCCAGCGTGGAAGCGGCGGTGGCCGGGGCAAGCGCGACCACCAGCGTGGATCTGTCCGGCACCTATCTGCAGTGGTGCGCCGACAACCTGGCCCTGAACGGCCAGGCCGGCAGCAAGCACACGCTGGTGCAGGCCGACGCGCTGGCCTGGCTGGAAGCCGAGCGCGCGCATTTCGACGTGATCTTCTGCGACCCGCCGACCTTCTCCAACTCCGCACGCGCCGAGGACTTCGACATCCAGCGCGAGCACGTGCGGCTGCTGCGTGCGGCGATGGCGCGGCTGGCGCCGGGTGGGGTGCTGTACTTCTCCAACAACTTCCGTCGCTTCAAGCTGGACGAGGAACTGGTGGCCGAGTTTGCGCAGTGCGAGGAAATCAGCCCGCGCACCATCGACCCGGATTTCGAGCGGCATGCGCGCATCCACCGTGCCTGGCGATTGACCGCCTGATGCCGCGGCCCGGTCGCGTCTGACCGGCCAGTGCAGGCATTGCGCGCCCGCTGTCGCCGGCGCCCGGCTGGCTGCGGTGCGCCATGCCAGCGGCGCGTGGTGGCGCAGCTGCAGCCGTGCAGGCCAGGGCGGGGCGGGCAGCCAACAAGCCGACCACAGCGCTGCGGTATGCTGATTCGCATGCTTTGGAGTCAACGATGACCGCACCACCACGGATTGCCTTTGTTGCCAGTCACGCCGAGCCGGCGGTGACCGCGCGCGCGCGTCTTGTGCAGCGCTATGGCGATCATGCGCTGGACACCGCCGACATCGTCTGCGCCCTGGGCGGGGACGGCTTCATGCTGCAGACCCTGCACCGGCATGGGGCTGCCAGCAAGCCGGTGTTCGGCATGAAGCTGGGCTCGGTCGGGTTCTTGATGAACCAGTACCGCGACGACGAGGACGACCTGCTCGCACGTCTGCAACGGGCCGAACCGGCGCATCTGCGCCCGCTGGAAATGCAGGTGCAGACCGAGTCCGGTGCCAGCACGGTGTCGCTGGCCTACAACGAGGTCTCGCTGCTGCGGCAGACCCGCCAGGCCGCGCACCTGAGCGTGGATCTCAATGGCCAGACCCGCATCGCCGAGTTGATCGGCGACGGGGTCATGGTCGCCACGCCGGCCGGCAGCACCGCCTACAACTATTCCGCGCACGGGCCGATCCTGCCGCTGGGCTCGCACACGCTGGCGCTGACGCCGATCGCCCCGTATCGGCCGCGCCGCTGGCGCGGCGCCATCCTCAAGGCCGATACCGAAGTGCGTTTCCGCGTGCTGGACCCGTACAAGCGCCCGGTCAGCGTCACTGCCGACTCGCACGAGATCCGCGACGTAGTCGAAGTGACCATCCGCGAATCCACCCAACGCCAGGTCACGCTGCTGTTCGATCCCGAACACAATCTGGAAGAGCGCATCTTCAGCGAACAGTTTGCGGTCTGAGGCGCGGGGATTGGGCATTGGGGATTCGGGATTGGCACCGGCAGCAGCGTGGCGTGCAGCCGAGCCTGCGCGTGGCCAAGGTACGATGCAGTGCAAGTAACCATCGCAAACCCCAGAAACTTCGTTGTTGCTCCAACCCATTCCCCAATCCCGATTCCCCATTCCCGGCACCCAAATGGCTGACAACTCCCCCAGGCTCCTGACCGTCGCGGTGACCTCGCGCGCGCTGTTCGATCTCGAAGAAGGCCATGCGCTGTTTGAGGCCGATGGCGTGGAGGCGTATTCGGCGTTCCAGCGCGAGCACGAGGACGACATCCTGGAGCCGGGTGTCGCCTTTCCGGTGGTGCGCAAGCTGCTGGCGCTCAACCACGATGTGCCCGAGGAAACCCCGCGTGTCGAGGTGATCCTGCTGTCGCGCAATTCCGCCGATACCGGGCTGCGCATCTTCAATTCGATCCAGCACTACAACCTGGGCATCGTGCGGGCGACCTTCACCTCGGGCCAGCCGACCTGGCCGTACGTGAAGCCGTTCGGCACCGATCTGTTCCTGTCGGCCAATCCGGAATCGGTACGCCGCGCACTCACCCATGGCATCGCGGCGGCGACCATCATGCCGCGTGCGCCGGGCGAACGCGCCGAGGCCGCCGCGGCGATCGTGCATAACGACGAAAGCCGCCTGTCCACCCAATTGCGTATCGCCTTCGACGGCGATGCGGTGATCTTCGGCGACGAGAGCGAACGCATCTCGCGCGAGCAGGGCGTGGAGGCGTTCGGGCGCCACGAGCGCGAACGTGCGCGCGAGCCGTTGTCGGTCGGGCCGTTCCGCAATTTCCTGTCGGCGCTGCATGCGCTGCAGGCGGCATTCCCGCCCGGCGAGGCCTCGCCGATCCGCACCGCGCTGGTCACCGCGCGTTCGGCGCCGGCGCATGAGCGGGTGATCCGCACCCTGCGCGAATGGGGCGTGCGCCTGGACGAGGCGCTGTTCCTCGGCGGGCGCCACAAGGGGCCGTTCCTGGAGGCATTCGGCGCGGATATCTTTTTCGACGATTCGCAGCACAACATCGACAGTGCGCGCCAACACCAGCATGTGGCGGCCGGCCACGTGCCGCATGGCGTGGCCAACGATCCGCCGGGCAGGTGAGCGAGTGAGCGAGGCACCGAGGCCGTCTGGACGCGCCGCGCTGCGCTCCAGCTGGCGGCAACTGGAGCTGTATTTTGCCGACGACACCGTCCAGACGCGCATGTCGCGTTGGGCGCCGTACCGGCTGATGCTGCCGTACACGCGCGGCATGCTCGCGGCGCTGTGGTTGCAGCCGCGCCCCGAGCGCGTCGGCCTGATCGGCTTCGGCGGCGGCGCGCAGGCCAAGTTCTGTCACCGCTATCTGCGCAGCACGCGCATCGAAGCGGTGGACGCCGATGCGCAGGTGCTGGCCCTGCGCGATGCGTTCGGCGTGCCGCGCGACGATGCGCGGCTGGAGGTCACGCACGGCGATGGTGCGCAGTGGATCGGCACGCGTGCCGGGCGCTACGACCTGCTGCTGCTGGATGCCTACGATGCCGATGGCATTCCGCCGGCGTTGTGCACGCCCGGGTTCTACGCCGACTGCCGCGCTGCGCTGACGCCGAGCGGTGTGCTGGCCCTGAACCTGTTCCAGGTGCCGCTGGCCGGGCATCTGGCCGCGCTGCGCGAGGTGTTCGAGGGACGGGTGCTGCTGTTGCCCGAGCCGGACCCGCGCAACCAGCTGCTGTACGCCTGGAACGGCAAGCGCACGCCGGGCACTGCGGAGCAGGCGTTGGCGGTGCTGCCGTGGTCAGCACGCCGGCAGCTGCGGCCGTCGATGTTGCGGCTGCAGGCGGCGTGGATGGAGCGGGCCTGGCGGTTTTCCTGAGCCGCTGTCCGGCGCCCGTCGTCCGCTTGCAAATGCGACACGCCCAATATCGCTCGCAGGCGCGCGCTTATGGGGTCAGCGGATGTTCCGCTTCCGCCTCTGCCAGCGGCAAGCGGATATCGGTCAACCGCCAGCGCAGGCCTTGCCGGGTCAGCACGAACACCACCGGCGCTCCGGCTGCGGTGCGGATGGTGGCGGTGAAGCGGCGGGTGGACTCGAAGCGCTGCTGCGCGCCTTGCAGCGGACGCGCAGGTGCCGGCGCCGCATAGGTGTCCGGGCTGACGGTGGTGCCGGTAACGCGATTCCACACGCTATGGCCTTGCAGCAACGCGCCGATGCCCAGCGGCGTCACCAGCGTGTCCACGCCGGCGCCGCTGATGCCGCTGGCAAGCTGCAGGGCGAATCCGCCCAGCAGGCTGGATTGCATGCGGCTGCCGGCCTGGCGGATCAGGTAATCGTCCAGCTGCGCCTTGAGGTTGACCCGCAGGCTGGGGAAGTCCACATGACGTTCCAGCTGTGCGGCGTCGCGACTGGCGACTGCCTCGCTGATGCCGCGAATGGCCAGATACGGGCCCGCAACCACATAGCTGGCCAGCAGCAACGCGGCCAGCACAGGCAGCAGCAACCAGCGCTTCTTCATGGCATGCAGTCCATTGCTGTTGTCTGTACCAGGCGCATCGAGGCATGGCGCCGCGCAGCGAGAAATCGCCGCGGTCCGCCGGTTACCTGCGCAGCGTCGATTGCCGTCGGCGCCGTGTGATGCATCAGAATTCCAGATCCAGCGCGGCGCACAGGTAATCGACGAACGGCGCCAGCACCACCAGGTCCGCCTCGATGGTCTGGCGCAGGCGCGGGCCGGTCATGATGGCATCGTCGAGTGGACGCAGGTACGCCCAGTTGCGATGCTTCAGGTCGTCGATGAACTCGAAATCGTTGGGAAAGCCGCGCGGCGCACGCACCAGTTTCTCGCTGTCATCCAACGCGAACTTGCGGCGTAGTTTTGGCTCGTAGGCGGCCGCTTTCCAGTTGGCGGGATTGTCGAAGATGAACTGGCGCAGCTTGCGCTGGGTGTCCGGCTCCGGATGCCACAGCCCCGCACCCACGAAGCTCTCGCCCGGCTGCAGATGGATGTAGAACGACGGCGCCGGCACCTGGCGGCGGCGCTCATGGAACAGGCGCGCGCCTTGCCAGTTCTTGTACGGTGATTTGTCGTTGGAAAAACGCGCATCGCGGTAGATGCGAAACAGCGAGCCGCCCTGGGTCTTGGGGTCGGCGCGATAGTGCTCGCTGACCTGTGCCAAGGCAGGCTGCAGATCGGTGATCAGCTGCAGGAACGGCTGGCGCACGTGCGCCTCGTACTGATGCCGGTGGTCGTTGAACCAGGTCTTGTCGTTGTGGCGCGCCAGGGCGCGCAGGAACTTGAAGCTGGCGTCGGAAAAATAGGTGGTCATAGCGTGCGTTGGAGGTCCAAACCCCAGGCGGCGAGCTGGTCGAGCAGGGACTGCTTGGTAGCATCGTCCGGGTGAGCAAGCCGTAAATCCGCGATCTGCGCATGGAACTGGTCGAGCGTGACCTCGCCCAGGCCACGGTCCTCGAGCAGGCGTTGGCGGCGGTAGACGTTCCAGCGTTCCTGCTCGTCGAACGACAAGGTCTGCGGCCAGTTGCGCGCGCGGTAGCGGAACAGCAACTCGATCAGGCGCGGATCGCGAAAGCGCGATTCCAGCGCGCCCAGCTCGGCCGGCGCACTGGCGCGCACCTGCGCCAGCAGGCGCTTGTCGCCTTCGGCCAGGAAGCCGTCATACAGCGAGGCATCGGCATCGTTGACCGCCGGCGCCGCAGCGCGCTCGTTGCCGTACACCTGGCGCACCTTTTCGGCCAGTTCGGGGCCGAGCGCGCGCAGGCGTGCAGCCTTGGCCAGCACCGCGTCCGGGTCGATGCCCAGGCGCTGGAAATCCGCCGCGCGCAGATGCTGCCAGGCCACCAGCGCCGGCGACTTGTTCACATGCACTTCCTTGAGCGCAATGCGCTGCTCGCCTTCGGGCAGGTCGGCGGCGCGGATATACAGCCGGTCGGCGATCTCGTCCGGGCTCAGGCGCAACAGCACTTCAGGGTCGCCTTCCAGATCGAACACGATCACGCGGCTGTCGATGCGTGGATGGCGCGTCAATGGCAGCACTGCGGCAGCGCACATGCGCGAGGCGGGATAGCGCTGCGAGACATGCAGCACCGGCTGCATGCCGATCACGTCCAGCAGCGTTGCCGCAAAGCGCTTGTCGCGCAGGCGCAGCGCGTAGTCCCACAACTTAGGCTGATGCTGCTGGAACCTGCGTGCCATGCCGATGGTGGCGTACACGTCCGACAGCGCTTCATGTGCATCGCCTTCGCGCACCGCGTTGGCATCGGCCAGGTGTTCGAGCTTGAACGAGGTGGCGCCGTCTTCGCGCTGCGGCCAGACGATGCCGTCCGGGCGCAGCGCATGCACCAGCCGCAGCACGTCCAGCAGATCCCAGCGCGAATTGCCGCCGCGCCACTCGCGCTCGTACGGGTCATAGAAATTGCGGAACAGCCCGCAGCGCACGAATTCGTCGTCGAAGCGGATCGAGTTGTAGCCCAGTGTGCAGGTCTGCGGCCGGCTCATCTGCTCGGAGATGCGCGCGAACGCTTCGGCCTCGCTCACGCCTTCGCGCAGTGCGTGCTGCGGGGTGATGCCGGTGACCATGGTCGCGTACGGGGAGGGCAGCAGGTCATCGGCCGGCTGCACGTAGAAACTGATCGGTTCCTCGATCACGCGCAGCTGCGCATCGGTGCGCACCGCGGCGAACTGCGCGATGCGCGTGCGGCGCGGATCCTGGCCGAAGGTTTCCAGGTCGTAGAAGAGAAAGCTGTCAGGCATGCCGTATCAAATCCAGATCCGCGGCGCGCTGCGGAGGGCGCCGCCAGTGCTGCCTAGTATCTCTTATCCGCGCGCCGGCCCGCTGACGCCGGCCTGTGCAGCTTGATCAGTGCGCGCCTTCCAGCGGTTGCAGGCGCGCATGCACGACCGCTTCCAGTGCCGCCCAGTCGATGCGCGACAGGTCGCTGTGCCCGCGCGTGGCCTCGACCAGGATCTGGCGCTGGATCTCGCTGCGCGCCAGGGCGATCGAATAGCGCGTGCGCAGGAAGGTCACCATCGTGTAATGCGGCACGAAACGGGTGGGCCAGCGTGCCTGCAGTTGCTGTTCGAGCGCGCGCTGCAGCAGGAAGTCGGGATCGTCGACGCGGTCGCGCATCTCCAGATAGTTTTCCAGCGCCATCTGCTGGATCGCCGCCGCATCCTCACGGCGTGCGGCCTGGAACGCGGCAAACGCAGTTTCCAGATCGTGGTGCGCGTCCAGTTGCTCTGCCAGCGCCACGCAATCTTCGAACGCGCAATTCATGCCCTGGCCGTGGAACGGCACCATCGCGTGCGCGGCGTCGCCGATCAGCAATGCGCGGCCGCCCAGATGCCAGCGGTCCAGCGTCAGGGTGCCGAGCAGGCCGGGCGGATGTTCTTCCCAATGTTCCTTGAGCTGCGGGATCAGCGGCAGCGCATCGGGGAAATCACGCGCGAACAAGGCCAGCGCCTCGTCGCCGTTGCGGGTGGTGGCAAAGCTGGGTTCGCCGGCGTTGGGCAGAAACAGCGTGACGGTGAAGGTGCCGCCGTCGTTGGGCAGCGCGATGCACATGTAGCGCCCGCGCGGCCAGATGTGCAGCGCGTTGCCTTCGATGCGGAACCCGCCGCCGGGCAGCGGCGGAATTTCCAGCTCCTTGTAGGAGTGATCGAGGAATTCGGTGCGCTCGCCCAGCGGCGATTTGCGCTGCATCGCCGCGCGCAATGCCGAGCCGGCGCCATCGCTGCCGATCAGGCTCTGGAAATGGATTTCGTGCGGCTGGTCGTCGCGGTCGTCGATGAAGCGCGCATAGCCGGCGTCGAAGTCCACCGTATGCAGGCGGCGGTAGAAGTGCACGCGTGCGCCGGCCTGTTCGGCCAGATCCAGCAGCGCGACATTCAACGCGGCGCGGTGGATCGACCAGATCACTTCGCTGTCGTCGCGGCCATAGCGCTGCAGCTGCGGCTGCCCGTGCAGCGGGTGCACCATGCGCCCGCGCATCATCACCGCCTTGGCCATCACCGCGTCGTCGGCGCCGGCCTGGCGCAGTGCATGGCGGCCGCGTTCGGCCAGCGCCAGGTTGATCGAGCGGCCGGACTCGTAGCCCTTGATGCGCGGATCGCCGCGGCGCTCGTAGACGGTGACCTGCCAGCCGCGACGCGACAACAGGATGGCCAGCAGGCAACCGGCCAGGCCAGCGCCGATCAAGGTCAGGGAACGGGGAGAGACTGCGCTCAATGCGGTATCCGGCAGCGGCCGGACGCAAGTGCCGGCGAAGGGGGAGAACAGGGATGGCTGGCAACGGCACCTGCCGCGGTCAGCCAGGTGCGGGTTCGGAGTGTACGTGCGCGTGTGCCGGTTCCGGTCCCCGCGCCGATCTGGTCGATGGCACAGTCTGTGCCGCGTGTGCTCAGGCGCTGGCCCAGGTTTCCACCTGTTCCACCAACCGATGCAGATCGCTGAAGCGGTTGTACAGCGGAACCGGTGCGATGCGGATCACGTCCGGTTCGCGCCAGTCGCCGAGCACGCCGACCGACTGCAGGTACTCGAACAGCGAGCGCCCCTGCGCGCGGCCACCGGCCACCCGCAACGACAACTGGCAGCCGCGTTGCGCCGGCTCGGCCGGGGTAACGATCTGCAGTACCTGCGGCACGCGGGCGTGGATCAGCTGTTCCAGGTGCCCGGTGAGTTGTTCGGACTTGGCGCGCAGCGCCGGCATGCCGGCCTGATCGAACAGCTCCAGCGACGCACGCAGCGGCGCCAGCGCCAGCACCGGCGGATTGCTCAGCTGCCAGCCTTCGGCCCCAGGCGAGGGCACGAACTGCGGATCCATGCGGAACCGGGTCTGCTGCTCGTGTCCCCACCAGCCGGCCATGCGCGGCAGGTCGCTGTTGGCATGGCGTTCGTGCACGAAACAGCCACCCACCGCGCCGGGGCCGGCGTTGAGATACTTGTAGTGGCACCAGACCGCGAAATCCACGCCGTCGTCGTGCAGCGTCAGCGCGATATTGCCGACCGCATGCGCCAGATCGAAACCCACTGCCGCGCCTTGTGCGCGTGCCAGCCGCACGATTTCGCCCAGGTCGAAGGCCTGGCCGGTGCGGTACTGGATGC
Source organism: Xanthomonas euroxanthea (assembly GCF_903989455.1). Taxonomy (NCBI): domain Bacteria; kingdom Pseudomonadati; phylum Pseudomonadota; class Gammaproteobacteria; order Lysobacterales; family Lysobacteraceae; genus Xanthomonas; species Xanthomonas euroxanthea. Next base: position 1,931,916 of record NZ_LR861803.1, read on the forward strand.
CGGGCCACAACACCAGCGCCAGCCGCGGACCATGCCGGGCGATGGCATCGGCAATCGCTGCCATCGACAGCGTGCCATTGGGTTGGTCGGCTTGCACTTCGATCAGCTGCGTGGCCGGATCCAGCCCATGCAGGCGCAGTTGCGATTCCACTGCATGGCGGTCGGACGGAAACGCGCCGGCTTCGATCAGGATCGCGCCGCGCTCGGGCGTGGGGCGGTAGAAGCTGGCCATCATCAGGTGCAGGTTGACGCTGAGCGTATTCATCGCCACCACTTCGCCGGGCAGTGCGCCGACCACCCGGGCCAGGCCATCGCGCACCAGCTGGTGATAGGTCAGCCACTGGGTGGGACCGGTGAAGTGGCCCTCCACCGCGAGCGCACCCCACTGGTCGAGCACCTCGGCCACCATCGCGCGTGCGGCGCGTGGCTGCAGGCCCAGCGAGTTGCCGACGAAATAGGTCTGATCCTGGCCGGCATGCTGCGGGAAGATGAAGTCATCGCGCAGCTGGCGCAGCGGGTCGGCGGCGTCCAGTGCAACGGCATGGGCGCGGGACAGCAGGTCGGTCATGATCACGGCTCGCAACGCAGGTCAGTGGCGCAGTTTACCCGCCGGCACCCTGTGCGCCGTCATGCGCGGCCGGTGTGTCGGGTGCGGCGGTGGTCGCGGCTGGCCGGGCAGGACGCAGCAGATGCGTCAACGTGCCGATGCTGTCGGTGATGCGGTCGATGGTGTCGGCCAGTGCGGCGGTGGCCGGCGAGCCGTCGGGCAGGGCCGCCAATGCATCGGACAGCTGGCGCTCGGCGCTGCGCAAGGTGGCCGCGGCGGGAATGCCGCCGTCGAACAGGCAGGCGATCAGCTCGGACAGTGCCTGGTCGGCCTGTTGCGCGAATGCCGGCAGCGCGTCCAGCACAGGCAGGGGATGGCCGTCGCGCAGCACCGCCTCCAGCGACAAGGTGGCGCGGATCAGCCGGTTGCCGTTGGCCAGCAACGACTCGGCGAGTTTGAGCTCGTGCAGATTGCGCCGGCTGCGCGGCTCGCCGCGCAGGCGTTCGATCGAGGCCTGCGCATTGGTGCGCGCCACGCGTGCGGCAGCGCGGGTGTCGCCCAGATCCTCCATCCTGCCGAGCAACAGATTGCGCAGATGATCGCGATACGCGCTGAGCAGCTGCGCCAGCGAGGCGCGGATGTGCCGGCGCTCGCGCGTGGGCCAGAGCGCGTAGGCGATCAGCGCCCAGGCGCTGCCGGCCACCGTCGCCTGCAGGCGCGCACCGATGGCCTCGCCCGGTGCCACGCCCTCGAAGGACAGCAGCAGCACCAGCATGCCGGTCAGGAACGCCACGCCGATGCCGTAGTTCACCTGCGTCAGCAGGCGGAAGCCCAGGCAGAACAGTGCCAGCAACGCCAGGCGGACGCTCGCGCCGTCCATCGCCAGATGCGCCAGCAAGGTCGCTACCAGCAGGCCGACGAAGGTGCCGGCCACGCGCAGGGCACCGAAGCTGAAGGTGCCGCCGAAATCCGGCTTGAGCACGATCGCGGTGGTCATCGGAATCCAGAAGCCGTGCGGAATCTGCTGCCAGCGCTGGAAGGCGATGGCCAGCGCCAGGCATACGCCGCAGCGCAAGGCATGCCGGAAGGCCACCGATGACAGATCCAGGTTCGCGCGCAGCGTGGCCCAGGTCGCGGCGGGCCTGAGTGCCGCCGGCAGGCGCGCTTCGGCCAGCTGCGCCTGGATTTCGCCGCGGCTGCTGGCCCAATGCGCATTGCGGATCAGCGCGCGCAGCTGGCCGCCCAGGCCTTGCGCGCGCGCCACCGCCACCCGCACCAGCCGGCGCTCGCGGGTGTCGGCGTTGTCGTGCTGGAACTGCGCCAGCGCGGCGACCAGATCGTCGAAGCCGGTCATCGAGGCATTGGCGGCGAGCGGGTCTTCGCCCACCGTCATCGCATGCGCGAGCTGTTCCAGTACGATGGCGCTGCGTTCGAGCACGCGCTCGATCGCCGGCCGCGCCTGCGATTCGGTCAGGCGGGTGTCGGCATCGGCCAATGACAGCAGCTCCAGCCGCACGCGCTCGCACAGCTCGGCAATGATGCGGAAGCTCTGCACGGCGATCGCGCGCGAGCGGTGCTCGCCATGCAGCATCACCATCGCATCGAGCACTTCCTGGGTTGCCGGCGGCGGGGCGCTGGCTTCCGGACGCTGGCGTGCGATGCCGGCCAGTTGACGCATCAGGTCGGCCAGCGCGAAGCGCTCCGGGCGATAGCGTTGCAGCGGCCAGGCGGCCAACGCCAGCACCACCTGGAGCAGGCCGCCGGCAAAGATCAACGCCGCCACACCCGCTGCCTGCTGCACCGGCAAGCGCATGTCGGCGCTGACCACCAGCAGGATCATGCTGGTCAGCCCTACACGCGCCGCCACCGGGCCGAGCGCCACCAGCAAGCCGCCGCCAAGGCCGAGCAGCAGCCCGGCGATCACCAGGGCCGGCGTGTTGTGGCCGACCCAGATGCCGAGCAACGCGGCCAGGCCGGCAGCCAGCGCGGCCATCAGCATGCGTTGCAGGCGCGCGCGATACGGGCCGGGCTGGTCGGTGAACATGGTGTTGAGCGCGCCGGTACACACGGCCAGGCCGGCGGCGACATGCCCGGTGGCCACGCCGGCCGCCAGCGGCAGCACCACCGCGGCGGTGTTGCGCAGCGCGACGCGCAGCGGCACGTCGCGCGGTTTGAGGTCGATCAGCGTGCGCAGCATGGCATGGGGTTCAGCGCGTATACGCAGCGTGGCTGCGGCGCGTGCACGCGGTTGAAACGCAGCACGTTGCGGGCAGTTGCGCCGTCATTGCAATTGCGCGGCATTACGCTGCCGACGTGACGCACACGCGCGGCCATCGAGCGAACGCGCCTCCGAAGACCTGCGCAAGACGTGCCCGGCCGTGCCATACGCCATGGCCCGCTCATGCCTGGACAATGGCATAGCGCTCCGGCGCAGGATGCAGGTGTCCGCAGCGGGTGCAGGTGCGCAGCGCGAGCGAGCGGTAGAAATGATCGAACACCGGCGGAAAATCGGTTTCGATGTCCTGCAGCGGAAACATCGCCTCGTACAGCTTGTGATTGCACTGCGGGCAATACCACTGCAGGCCGTCCTGCTCGTCGGGGAGGCGCTCGCGTTCGATCACCAGGCCGATCGAGCCGGCCGTACGCTGCGGCGAATGCGGCACCTTGGGCGGCAGCAGGAAGATCTCGCCGGCGCGGATCGGGATGTCGCGTGCCACGCCGTCATCCTGCACCTTCAGCACCATCTCGCCTTCGAGCTGGAAGAACCACTCCGGGCCTTCGTCGTAGTGATAGTCGGTGCGCGCATTCGGCCCGCCGACGATCATGATGATGAAGCCGTCCTGCTGGATGCATTTATTGCCCACCGGCGGCTTGAGCAGGTGGCGGTGTTGCTCGATCCAGGCTTGCAGGTTGATCGGCGGGACCAGCATCGACGTTCCTCGGCAAAGAAGACGTCCAGCATAGCCAACCGACGGCGCCGATGGGCGCCGCGGCGGGATGGCGTGCGGGTGCGGCTCAGCGTTCGGCGTGATCGGCCTGGATCTGTGCCAGCGCCGCGTCGTAGCGTTCCTGCAGCAGTTCGGGGCGGTCGATCGACATGCCCAGGTCGTGCGCACGTCCGTCGCGCAGGCTGTAGACCCAGCCATGCACCTGCAGCGCCTGGCCGCGCTCCCAGGCATCGCGCACGATGGTGGTGCGGCAGACATTGACCACCTGTTCGAGCACGTTGAGCTCGCACAGGCGCGCGTGCTGGACCGGCAGGTCGCCCGCATCGTGCAGGCAGGCCTCGTGCTTGTCGGCCACATCGGTGACGTGGCGGATCCAGTTGTCGACCAGGCCCATGCGCTTCTGGGTCAGGCTGGCAAACACGCCGCCGCAGCCGTAATGGCCGACCACCAGGATGTGCTTGACCTTGAGCACGTCGACGGCGAACTGGATCACCGACAGGCAGTTCAGATCGGTGTGCACGACCACGTTGGCGATGTTGCGATGGACGAACACCTCGCCCGGCGCCATGTCGATGATCTGGTTGGCCGGCACGCGCGAGTCCGAGCAGCCGATCCACAGATACTCGGGCGTCTGCTGGGTGGACAGCTTGGAGAAGAATTCCGGGTCCTCGCGACGGATGCGCTCGGACCAGGCACGGTTGTTTTCAAGCAAATGGTTGAGCTCGTTCATGGGGGCAGTATTCCAGAGGACGAAGGGCAGTGTGTGATCGACAGATGAGCGAAAGGAAGTGATGCGCAAATCGATGCTGTACGGCACCGCTCATGCTGCGCCATCGCGTACCTGCAGGGCATCGCGCATCAGCGATGCCAGCTCGCGGGAGTCGGCGGACGCCTGTTGCTGCAATGCATCGCTCACGGCAGCGACATTACCGGCCGGATGATTCTGGCTGAGCTTGAAGGTCAGCTCGATGCGGCTGGGAACGAAGCGGAAGCCGATCAGGCCGCGCAACTGACGGCGGTGGCTGTCGCGTTCCATCTCGAACAGCCAGTCACTGCCGGCGCGCTGTTCGAAGTGCGCGCTCATGCGGCCGATCAGGTCGCCCAGCGCCGCCTCATCGCTCACCTGCTCGCAGCGTCCATGCAGATGCGCCACGGCGTAGTTCCAGGTCGGCACGCGTGCGGCCGCTTCCTTGTCCGGATACCAGCTCGGCGACACATAGGCGTGCGGGCCCTGCACCACGATTACCGCATCGCCGGGGCTGCGTGCCTGCGGATTGGGGCGCGCCCAGTGGCCTTCGATGACCACTGCCTGCGCCTGGCGTCGGTACAGCACCGGCAGATGCGAGATCGCCGGCTGCCCGTCCTCGCCACCGCTGATCAGGGTGACGAACGGGTCGCGCGCGATCAGCCAGTCCAGCAGTGCCAGATCGGTCTGCGCGAACGCGCGCGGGGCGTACATGTCAGGCGCGACCGCCCAGGGTCAGCACCATGCGTTCGCGCAGGTCGGCATCGTCGTCGCCGCGCGGCGGCGACACCTCGTCGAGCGAGAAGCCACGCATCAGCGCGTCTTCCTCGTCCAGCCCGTCGAGCGCGACGAATTCGGCATCGAACAAGGCCGCACGGGCGCTGTCTTCGCTGTCGTAGGGCAGGATCTTGCCGTCGCTGTCCAGGACTTCGGCCGTGCCGGCCTGCTTGACGCGCAGGCGCGCCCAGATCAGCGTGCGGCCGATCGTGGCCAGCCACCACGAATCGTGGTCGTCCTGTGCGGTGTCTTGCGGTGTATTCATGGCATTACCTTGGAGAGCAGGCCGAGCAGGGCCGCCATGCCCAGGCCGAAGAAGATGGTCAGCAGCGACAGCCAGGCGGGTGTGGCCAGACCGGACAGCGCATTGTCGCGGTGGCTGCGGTAGCGCCGTGTCAGCAACCAGCGCAGTGCCGCAGGGCTGATGAAGGCCGGATCGCCGAAGCTGGCCAGCGCCTCGGGATGACGGTCGCGCAGGTGCACCAGCGTCAGTGGCCAGAAGATCAGCAAGGCGGTGAGCCCGGCGACGGCGACGCCGACAAAACACAGTGCGAAGAACAGGGTCATGTGCCCGCCGGCCTCAGTACGCGTTGCAGAAGTGTTGCGCCAGCCACCGGCGCAGCGATGGTCCACCCCAGCGGACGCCTGGCCCGGAGAACGGCCTGGCGTGCCGTGTCACCCTGCCGCCACGCACCTGGAACCGGAGGCGTGGCTGCCGGCTCGGCTGGCCGGACGCCGCACACGCCGGCCATGCCGAGGCTTGGCAAGGCCGGCGCCAAGGCCGGCGATTGCGGGTGCGGGGCGGCGGCAGCCAGCAGGCGCACGGTCAGAACTCGGCGCTGCCCGGTGCGCGCGGGTAGGGGATGGCGTCGCGGATATTGCTCAGCCCGCACACGTAGACCACCAGGCGCTCGAAGCCCAAGCCGAAGCCGGCATGCGGCACCGAGCCGTAGCGACGGAAATCGCGGTACCAGCCGTAGTGCTCCTGATCCAGGCCGAACTGCGCCATGCGCGCATCCAGCACGTCCAGGCGCTCTTCGCGCTGGCTGCCGCCGATGATCTCGCCGATGCCCGGCGCCAGCACATCCATCGCCGCGACGGTCTTGCCGTCGTCGTTCAGGCGCATGTAGAAGGCCTTGATGTGCTCGGGGTAGTTGGTCACCACCACCGGGCGGCCGATATGTTCTTCGGTCAGCCAGCGCTCGTGCTCGGTCTGCAGGTCCAGGCCCCATTCGACCGGGAAGTCGAACTTCTTGCCCGAGTTCTGCAGCAGCCTCACCGCCTCGGTGTAGTCGATCTGCTCGAACGGGGCATTGATGAAGGCTTCCAGCTTGCTGATGGCGTTCTTGTCCACGCGCTCGGCCAGGAAGGCCAGATCGTCGCCACGTTCGTCCAGGACCGCGCGAAACAGGTACTTGAGGAACTGTTCGGCCAGGCGCGCGTCTTCGGCCAGGTCGGCGAAGGCGATTTCCGGCTCGATCATCCAGAATTCGGCCAGATGGCGCGTGGTGTGGCTGTTCTCGGCGCGGAAGGTCGGGCCGAAGGTGTAGACCTTGCTCAGCGCCAGGCAGTACGCCTCCACGTTGAGCTGGCCGGACACGGTCAGGAAGGTTTCCTTGCCGAAGAAGTCGCGGCTGAAATCCACCGCACCGCTCGCATCGCGCGGCAGGTTCACCATGTCCAGCGTGGAGACGCGGAACATCTGCCCGGCGCCTTCGGCGTCGGAGGTGGTGATGATCGGGGTGCTGATCCAGTTGAAGCCGTTCTGGTGGAAGAAGCGGTGCACCGCCTGCGCCAGGCAGTTGCGGATGCGGGTGACCGCGCCGAACAGGTTGGTGCGCGGGCGCAGGTGCGCCACTTCGCGCAGGAACTCCGGCGACATCGGCTTGGGCTGGATCGGGTAGGTCAGCGGGTCCTCGACCCAGCCGACGATCTCCACGCCGCTGGCCTGGATCTCGAACGACTGGCCCTTGCCCTGCGACTTCACCAGCACGCCCTTGGCGATCAGCGAGCAGCCGCTGGTCAGGCGCTTGATCTCGTCGAAGTTGGGCAGGGTGTCGTTGGCCACCACCTGGATCGGGGCAAAGCACGAGCCATCGGTCACGTTGATGAAGGCCAGTCCGGCAGATCCGCGCAGCGTGCGCACCCACCCCCGTACCGTGACTTCGCCGCCTTCCGGGAGTTTTCCCGCAAGCGCATGTTCAACGCTGACCACCGTCATGACTTGTCCTCGCCGTAGCGACTTTGAATGGTCTGCGAGTTTACTGGCTGCGGGCGCGCTGGCGCGAGCATCTGAACGGCTTGCCGGTGGTCGCGCTTGTCGACGGCGTGGCATGGCCCCATCTGGGGAACACGTCGTATCAGCGGGTGCCGCCCCGGTCATTGCAGCCTCGCTATACTTGCCACCAGTGTTTCACCATCGTTTCCGGAGCATCTCCCATGGCCATCAGCCTCACCCCCGCCGCGCTGGAGCGCGTGCAGCGTTTCGTGCAGCAGACCCCGGGGACGCTGGGTCTGCGCTTTGGCGTGACCAAGACCGGTTGCTCGGGTTGGGGCCATGTCACCGACCTGGCGCGCGAGAAGCGCGACGACGATGCGGTGTTCGAGCAGCAGGGGGTGCGCATCTTCGTCGACCCGGTCAGCCTGCCGCTGGTCGATGGCACCTGCATCGATTTCGGCAAGCACGGCCTCAGCGAGAGCTTCACCTTCAGCAACCCCAATGCGACCGCCGAGTGCGGATGCGGGGAGAGTTTCACGACCGAAGCCGAGCACCGCTGAGCCAGCCGGCGCGCGCTATTCCTTCTCCCACCGGGAGAAGGTGCCCGAAGGGCGGATGAGGGTACGGAGCGAAGCCTCGCGCGGTTAGGCGTCACGAGTGGCTTCGACCCGGACCCTCACCCCAACCCCCGCTCCACGCCCCGGCCCGCGCTTGCGGCGCGGGCGCTCCAAGGCACACGCGCCAGTGGCGCGCAAGCGGTGCCTTATCGCCCCGGCGGGAGAGGGGCTCAAGCAGTCACCACGCAGACGTCACGTTCGTAGGCTCGGCCGCTGGCACGGCCCGGTTGCGGCTAAGCACCTGAACTGCCATACTTTCCTGCTTCCTGCCCGGTTCCGGGCGGGAACCCTTGCTCCACCGGCCGCCTTGCGCGGGTCACCGGGGAGCTGTCCGGCCCATGTGGCCACATCCGAAAGGTAATACAACATGAGTCGTCATTACGAAGTCGTGTTTCTGGTCCACCCGGATCAGAGCGAGCAGGTCCCGGCCATGATCGAGCGCTACAAGTCGCTGATCGAGGGCGGTAACGGCACCATCCACCGTCTGGAAGACTGGGGCCGTCGTCAGCTGGCCTACCCGATCCAGAACCTGGTGAAGGCGCATTACGTGCTGCTCAACATCGAAGTCGACCAGGCCGTGCTGAGCGAGCTGGTGGAAAGCTTCCGCTTCAACGATGCGGTGCTGCGTCACCTGGTCGTCAAGCGCGACGGCCCGGACACCGAGCAGTCGCTGATCATGAAGAGCAAGGACGAGAAGGGCGACAAGCCCGAGCGTAGCGAGCGTCGTCGTCGTGATGACGATGAGGGCGATGCTGCACCTGCCGCCACCGATACCGACGGCGACAACGCCGAAGCCGCTTAAGGAGCGCTGTCATGTCCAAGTTCTTCCGTCGTCGCAAGTTTTGCAAGTTCACCGCCGAGGGCGTCAAGGAGATCGATTACAAGGATCTCAACACCTTGCGCCAGTACCTCACCGAGAACGGCAAGATCGTGCCGAGCCGCGTGACCGGCACCAAGTCCAAGTACCAGCGTCAGCTGGCCACGGCCGTCAAGCGCTCGCGTTTCCTGGCGCTGATCCCGTACACGGACAATCACGACGTTTAATCCGAGTCGTTGATGTGAGTCCCTCACAAGAGCCCCGCACGGTTGTATGTGAGTCCCTCACAAAAGCCCGCACATCCATGTGCGGGTTACTAAACATATAGAGGCCGGTCATTCGAGATGCGGTGTTGATCGTGCTGTTGCGATTCCCAAATCCCGATTCCCGAATCCCGTCTTTTCGGACAGCAAACGTTGCGTCGGCCAAAGCGCCGGCGCTAACGAATAACGGAGCACCACCATGGATCTGATTCTTCTGCAGAAAGTGACCAACCTCGGCGGCCTGGGCGACAAGGTCAGCGTCAAGCCGGGTTACGGCCGCAACTTCCTCGTGCCGCAGGGCAAGGCCGTGCCGGCCACCGCTGCCAACGTCGAAGCGTTTGAAGCCAAGCGTGCCGATTACGAAGCCAAGGCCAACACCATCCTGGCCGATGCCCAGAGCCGCGCCGGCAAGTTCGAAGGCGCCAGCGTCACCATCGGCGCGCATGCGTCGACCGAAGGCAAGCTGTACGGCTCGGTCGGTCCGCGCGACATCGCCGAGGCGTTCACCGCCGCCGGCCTGCCGCTGGAAAAGAGCGAAGTGATCCTGGGCGAAGGCGCGTTCCGCAATGTCGGCGAGTACGACGTTGTGCTGCACCTGCACGCCGATGTGGAAACCTCGGTCAAGGTCATCGTCGAATCCGACGCCTGATCCGCGCTGCACGCTGTACCCGAAGGGCGCCTGGTTGGGCGCCCTTCGTCTTTATGCGGCCGCGCCAACGATGGCAGGCCCGCTATACTCGTGTTCCATTGCCGGTTCCACGGCCTGCAGATCTTGTGGATCAAGGGCTTAGGTGTCGGCTTCACAGGAAAAAGCGCCTGCCGGCCTCGCCCGTGCGGTGCCCGGAACCTTCAGCCCCATGCGCCTGTCCACGATCAAACTGTCCGGTTTCAAGTCGTTCGTCGACCCGACCACGTTGCACCTGCCCACCAACATGACCGGCATCGTCGGACCCAATGGCTGCGGCAAGTCCAACATCATCGACGCGGTGCGTTGGGTGATGGGCGAAAGTTCGGCCAGCCGCCTGCGCGGCGACTCGCTGACCGACGTGATCTTCTCCGGCTCCTCGGCGCGCAAGCCGGTGTCGCAGGCGACGGTGGAGCTGATCTTCGACAATTCCGATCACACCATCAGCGGCGAGTTCGCCTCGTTCAACGAGATCTCGGTCAAGCGCCTTGTCAGCCGCGACGGCAACAGCGCCTACTACCTCAACGGCACCAAGTGCCGGCGCCGCGACATCACCGACCTGTTCCTGGGCACCGGTCTTGGCCCGCGCAGCTACTCGATCATCGAGCAGGGCATGATCAGCCAGATCATCGAGGCGCGCCCGGAAGACCTGCGCGTGTACCTGGAAGAAGCCGCCGGCATTTCCAAGTACAAGGAGCGCCGCAAGGAAACCGAAACGCGCATCCGGCATACCCGCGAGAATCTCGATCGCCTGGGCGACCTGCGCGAAGAGATCACCAAGCAGCTGGCGCATCTGCAGCGCCAGGCGCGCCAGGCCGAGCAGTATCAGGCCTTGCAGGAAGAGCGCCGGATCAAGGACGCCGAGTGGAAGGCGTTGGAATACCGCGGGCTGGATGGGCGGCTGCAGGGCCTGCGCGAGAAATTGAACCAGGAAGAGACCCGGCTGCAGCAGCTGATCGCCGAACAGCGCGATGCCGAGGCGCGGATCGAAACCGGGCGCGCGCGTCGCGAGGAAGCCGCCGAAGCGGTGGCCAAGGCGCAGGCCGATGTCTATCAGGTCGGTGGTGCGCTGGCGCGCATCGAGCAGCAGATCCAGCACCAGCGCGAGCTCTCGCATCGCCTGCACAAGGCGCGCGACGAGGCGCAGAGCCAACTGCAGGAACTGACCCAGCACATCAGCGGCGACTCGGCCAGGCTGGCGGTGTTGCGCGAGGCGGTGGACGCTGCCGAACCGCAGCTGGAACAGCTGCGCGAAGACCATGAATTCCGCCAGGAGTCGCTACGCGAGGCTGAAGCGCGTTTGGCCGACTGGCAGCAGCGCTGGGAAACCCATAACCGCGACACCGGCGAAGCCTCGCGTGTCGGCGAGGTGGAACGCACGCGTGTGGATTACCTTGATCGCCAGTCGCTGGAGGCCGAACGCCGCCGCGAAGCGCTGGTCAACGAGCGCGCCGGGCTGGATCTGGACGCGCTGGCCGAGGCGTTCGAGCAGATCGAGCTGCGCCACGAAACCCAGAAGACCTCGCTGGACGGGCTGACCGAGCAGGTCGAAGCGCGCAAGCACGCGCTCGGCGGGCTGCAGGAACAACAGCGCGCCAGCCAGGGCGAGCTGGCCGAGGTGCGCAAGCAGGCGCAGGCCGCGCGTGGCCGGCTGTCGTCGCTGGAAACCTTGCAGCAGGCCGCACTCGGCCAGGAGCAGGGCGCGGCGGTGGCGTGGCTGACCTCGCGCGGGCTGGATTCTGCCGCGCGTGTGGGCGAGCGCATCACGGTCGAAAGCGGCTGGGAAAACGCGGTCGAAGGCGCCTTGGGGCAGTTGATCGAAGGCGTGCTGGTGGAGGCGCCCGAGCAACTGGTCGATGCGCTGGGCGAATTGGGTGATGGCCGCATCGCGCTGGTGTCCAGTGCCGACGACAACGCGACATTTGCGCCGACCTCGCTGGCGGCCAAGGTGCAGGGGCCGATCGCGATCCGTCGCCTGCTCGCGCGCCTGCACGCGGCCGAGGATCTGGACGCGGCACGCACGCTGCAGCGCAGCCTGCCCGAGGGCGATTCGGTCATCACCCGCAGCGGCGAGCGGCTGGGCGAGGGCTGGGTGCGGGTATCGCGTTCCGGCGCCGCCAAGCAGGGCGCCTTGCTGCGCGAGCGCGAGATCCAGGAGCTGCGCGCGCAGATCGAAACGCTGCAGGAGCGCGAAGCCGAGCTTGAACAGCGCCTGGGCAGCTTCCGCGAGCAGCTGCTGGCGGCCGAACAGCAGCGCGAAGATGCGCAGCGCCAGTTGTACATGGCGCATCGCAGCGTGTCCGAACTGGCCGGCCAGCTGCAGAGTCAGCAGGGCAAGGTCGATGCCGCGCGCACGCGCATCGAACGCATCGAAAACGAATTGTCGCAGCTGCTGGAAACGCTCGACACCAGCCGCGAGCAGGCACGCGAGGCACGCGCCAAGCTCGAAGACGCGGTGACCCTGATGGGCGATCTGCAAGGGACCCGCGAGGCGCTGGAGAACGAACGCCGCCAGCTCACCGATGCGCGCGACCAGGCCCGCGATGCCGCACGTGGCGTGCGCGATGCGATGCATGCATTGGCGCTCACGCTGGAATCGCAACGCACCCAGATCACCTCGCTGAGCCAGACGCTGGAGCGCATGGACAGCCAGCGTGGCCAGCTCGATACGCGCCTGGAGGATCTGGTCGCCCAGCTCAGCGACGGCGACTCGCCGGTGGAAACGCTGGAACACGAGCATCAGGCCGCCTTGAGCGAGCGTGTGCGTACCGAGCGCGTGCTGAGCGAGGCGCGCACGATGCTGGAGAGCATCGATGGCGAACTGCGCAGCTACGAGCAGACCCGTCAGCAACGCGACGAACAGGCGCTGGCCCAGCGCGAGCGCATCTCGCAGCGCAAGCTCGATCAGCAGGCGCTGGTGCTCAGCGCAGAGCAATTGGAGGCCGCCGTGGTGAAAGCCGGCTTCGTGCTCGAGGACGTGGTCAATGGATTGCCGGAAGCAGCGAACGTGGCCGAGTGGGAAGCGGCAGTCGGCCAGATCGACGGGCGCATGCGGCGGCTGGAGCCGGTCAACCTGGCCGCGATCCAGGAGTACGGCGAGGCTGCGCAGCGTTCGGAATATCTGGACGCGCAGAACCTGGATCTCAACACCGCACTGGAGACGCTGGAAGAGGCGATCCGCAAGATCGACCGCGAAACCCGCGGCCGTTTCAAGGACACCTTCGACCGGGTCAATTCCGGCGTCCAGGCACTGTATCCGCGCCTGTTCGGTGGCGGGCACGCGTATCTGGAACTCACCGGCGAAGACCTGCTCGATACCGGCGTGACCATCATGGCGCGCCCACCGGGCAAGCGCGTGTCCAGCATCTCGCTGCTGTCCGGTGGCGAGAAGGCGATGACCGCGGTGGCGCTGGTGTTTGCGATCTTCCAGCTCAATCCGGCGCCGTTCTGCCTGCTCGACGAGGTGGACGCACCGCTGGACGAAGCCAATGTCGGCCGCCTGGCCAACATGGTGCGGGAAATGAGCGAGAAGGTGCAGTTCCTGTTCGTCAGTCACAACAAGGCAACGATGGAGGCGGCGCGTCAGCTCTCGGGCGTGACCATGCGCGAGCCGGGCGTCAGCCGCCTGGTCAGCGTGGACCTGGAAGAGGCCGCACGTTTGGCGGGTGCGGCATGACGTGCCATGCTTGTTGGAATATCGACACCTGTCACTCTTATGCGGAGGCACGCTGAATGTCCGACATGGCCATGATCCGGATCGGGATCCTGATCGCTGGACTGCTGCTGGTCGCGGCCATCTTCCTGTTTGGTCGCCCGAAAAAATCGCCGCAAGGCCGCCGGGTCGACAAGGACGACGGGCAGCCGCGCGAGCGCCGCGAACCGGTCATTTCCGGCGAGCCCGGCGTGGAGGGCGACCCGTTCGCGCGCAGTGAAGGCGCCGAGCAAAGCGAACTGAACCTGGACGATGCCGATGCGGCCGGCGGCAACGATGTCGGCAAGCGCCCGAACCAGGACTTCGACAAGATCGTGTCGCTGTTCGTGGCCGCCAAGGCCGGCCAGGTCCTGCGCGGCGAAGACATTGTCGTCGCTGCCGAGAAGACCGGGCTGGTGTTCGGGCACATGAATGTGTTCCACCGCCTGGTGGAAGGGCATCCGGAGCGCGGGCCGATCTTCAGCATGGCCAGCATCCTCAAGCCCGGCAGTTTCGACATGGCCAACATCCGCGAGATGCAGACCCCGGCGATTGCGTTCTTCCTCACCTTGCCGGCGCCGATGACCGCGCTGGATGCCTGGGAAAAGATGCTGCCGACCGTGCAGCGCATGGCCGAACTGCTCGACGGCGTGGTGCTGGACGACAGCCGCAATGCGCTGGGCCGTCAACGGGTGGCGCATATCCGCGACGAGCTGCGCGCCTACGACCGCCAGCATCAGGCCCCGCCGCTGACCAAGTCGCCGCGCTGGTGAGTTGACGATGTTGAGTCTGCAGGGCGTCTTGGCAGTGGCATTGCTGTTGGTACTGTGGGCAATTCTGGCAATGCCGCTGCTGTGGATCTTTTCGTTGATCACCGCGCGCCTGCGCAAACGCCCGCGCAACTCGCCGTGGGTGGTGGGCAGTTTTGCCGCTGCCATCACCCTGTTGGTAGCACCGGTGCCGACACCCTTCATCAGCGTGTTCCTGCCGCATGTGATCGCACTGTTCGATCGCCGTTACTACGCGCACATCCTGCAAGGCCCGCCGATGTTGCGTGAGTTGCTGCTGTGGAATGCCTGCTCGATGTTGCTGACGTTCGTCATCAGCTATCTGTGGATCCGTCGCAGCTTGCGCGCGACGCAGGGCGAGGCGTTGGATGAGTAGTTTGGGATCCTCTCCCGCCGGGAGCGGGGCTGGGGTGAAGGTTCGGAGGCCATGCCCTCGCGCGGCTGGGCGACACTAGGCTTCGCGCGTCCCCTCATCCGCCCCTTCGGGGCACCTTCTCCCCGGGGGAGAAGGGACCAAAATCTCTTGCCTTGCACCTTCTCCCGGGGGAGAAGGGATCAAAGCCTTTTGCCTTGCACCGTCTCCCGAGGCGGGAAGGGATCAACGCCTTTTGCCTTCCGGAGACGTGCTCAGCGCTTGGCTTTGGCGAACGCCTCGCGGAAGCGCAGCATCTCCGCCTCGGTGCCGACGCTCACGCGCACGCGCTTGGGCCAGATCGGCCAGCTGCGGCCGACGATCACGCCCTGTTTCTGCATCGAATCGGCGAACACGCCGGCATCGCGCTTGACGTCGAGCAGGAAGCAGTTGGCCTGCGTGGGCAGGCAGGTGTAGCCCTTGGTCTTGAGCCAGGCGACGGTGTCGTCGCGCACGCGGGCGTTCTCCGCGCGACGGGTCTGCACCAGCTGGGGGTCGCGCAGGCTGGCGATGCCGGCGGCCATTGCCGGAACCGACAACGGGTTGCTGCCCAGGCTGGCGAGCTTGGTCTGCAGCCCCGGCGGCGCCAGCGCGGCGCCCAGGCGCAGGCCGGCCATGCCGTAGAGCTTGGAGAAGCTGCGCAGCACGATCAGGTCCTGGCGCTGACGCACAAGGTCGGCCACGGACGGCTCGTTGCTGTAGTGGATATACGCTTCGTCGACCACCAGCACGGCGCTGGCCGGCTTGTTGGCCAGCAGCCACTCGATGTCGGCGCGCGGGGTGATGGCGCCGCTGGCGTTGCCGGGGTTGCACAGGTAGATCAGGCCGGCGGACGGGTCGGCCTTGGCCATCGCCTTGACGTCGTGCGCGCCATCGGCCCGCAGCGGCACCTTGCGTACCGGCACGCCGCGGGCATTCGCGCTGTCGACGATCGGATCGAAGCTCGGGTCGGCCACCACCAGCCCCGCACGTGCGGAGGTGAACAGGCTGCCGGCACGATTCAGCGCATCCCTGGACCCGGGAAAGAACGCCAGATGGTCGCCGGGCAGTTGCAGCTCGCCGGTCATCAGGTTGCGCAGGTCCTGCTCCATCTCGAACTGATAGCGGCCTGCGCGTGCCAGCGAACGCGTTGCCGCGTCCACTGCGGCGGGCGAGGGGCCGAGCGGATGCTCGTTGAGGTTAAGAAACACCGCGCCGGCCGCCGGCGCCACGCCGGGCTTGGCCGGCGCAGCCGCGCGTTTGCGGGCTGCCTCGGCCGCAGGGGGCAGCCCCAGTGCGGAAACTGCCACGCCAACGCTGGCGAGGCTGAGAAACGAACGGCGCGAGACAGGCAACGACACGGGGTAAGCTCCAGGCGAGCAGGCAAAGAGGGCGCCACGCTAGCGGGTTTGCGCCTGTCTGCCTATCGGGAGAATCGCTGCAGGGCTCGCTGTCGCACGGTTTGCCAGCTGCCGGGTCGCACTTGCATCCCGGCATGGCCCGTTAGAATGGGCGGCCCAGAGCCAGCCCAGCGATCGCATGACTGTCAGCCCGGACCCCGCGCAGCGTATCGACGCCCTGCGTCATCGTATCGAGGACGCCAACTACCGCTATCACGTGCTCGACGAGCCGCAGATGGCCGACGTCGACTACGACCGCCTGATGCGTGAACTGGAGGCATTGGAGGCCGCGCATCCGGAGCTGGCCAGCGCCGATTCGCCGACCCAGCGCGTCGGCCACCTGGCCGCCTCGCGCTTTGCCGAAGTGCGGCATGCCCTGCCGATGCTGTCGTTGGGCAATGCCTTCAGCGACGAGGAAGTGACCGAGTTCGTGCGGCGCATCAGCGAGCGCCTGGAGGTGAAACAGCCGCTGTTCTCGGCCGAGCCCAAGCTCGATGGCCTGGCGATCAGCCTGCGCTACGAAAACGGCGAGTTCGTGCAGGGCGCAACGCGCGGCGACGGCGCCACCGGCGAGGATGTCAGCGCCAATCTGCGCACCGTCAAGGCGATTCCGCTGCGCCTGCGTGGCGCGGGCTGGCCGAAGGTGCTGGAAGTGCGCGGCGAGGTGTACATGCCGCGCGCCGCCTTCGAGACCTACAACGCGCAGATGCGCCTGCAGGGCGGCAAGGTGCTGGCCAATCCGCGCAATGGCGCCGCCGGTTCGCTGCGCCAGCTGGATGCGCGCATCACGGCGCAGCGCCCGCTGAGTTTCTTTGCCTACGGCGTGGGCGAAGTGAGCGAAGGTGCGCTGCCGCAGACGCATTCGGCAATCCTGGCGCAGTTGCGCACGTGGGGTTTTCCGGTGAGCGCCCTGGTCGAGGTGGTGCAGGGCAGCGACGGCCTGCTGGCGTACTACCAGCGCATCGGTAAAGCGCGCGATGGCTTGCCCTTCGACATCGATGGCGTGGTGTACAAGCTCGACGATCTGGCCGGCCAGCGCGAGATGGGCTTTGTCGCGCGCGCGCCACGCTGGGCGATTGCGCACAAGTTCCCGGCGCAGGAGCAGTCCACCACGGTGGAGGCGATCGAGATCCAGATCGGCCGCACCGGTGCGGCCACGCCGGTGGCGCGGCTGAAGCCGGTGCACGTGGCCGGGGTGATCGTCACCAATGCCACCTTGCACAACGCCGACCAGATCGCGCGGCTGGATGTGCGCGTGGGCGATACCGTGATCGTGCGGCGTGCCGGCGATGTGATTCCGGAGGTGGCCGGCGTGGTCGCCGAGCAACGGCCGCCGGGCACCCGGCCATGGCAGATGCCCACGCAATGCCCGGTGTGCGGGTCGGAGATCGTGCGCGAGGAGGGCGAGGCGGTGTGGCGCTGCTCCGGCGAGCTGACCTGCCCGGCGCAGCGCAAGGAAGCGTTCCGGCATTTCGTCTCGCGCCGCGCGATGGATGTCGATGGCCTGGGCGAGAAATTCATCGAGGTGCTGGTCGATAGCGGTGTGGTGCAGGGCGTGGCCGATCTGTATCTGCTCACCGTGGACCAGCTGCTGCAACTGCGCCTGATCAGCACCGCCGAGAGCCCGCATGCGTTCCTGCGCGAGGCGCGCGAGCATCTGGCCAGCGGTGCGTATGGCCAGCTGGAAACCACCGTGGTCGGCATCGGTGTGGACCTGGCCGGCGAGCGCGAGGTGCCGCACACCTGGGAGGCGGACCTGTTGCGCGCCGGCCTGCCGGCGTTCGACTGGAACCGCAAGAAGATCGCCACCAAGTGGGCGGAAAACCTGATCGCGGCGATCGCGCAATCGCGCGATACCACGCTGGAGCGTTTCCTGTTCGCGCTGGGTATCGAGCATGTCGGCGAAAGCACCGCCAAGGCCTTGTCGGCGTGGTTCGGCGACCTGGAACTGATCCGCCATCTGCCGTGGCCGCTGTTCAAGCGCGTGCCGGACATCGGTGGCGAGGTGGCGCGTTCGCTCGGGCACTTCCTCGACCAGCCCGGCAATCAGCAGGCCATCGACGACCTGCTGCAGCGTGGCGTGCGCATCGGCGATGCGCATCCGCCATCGCCCAAGCTGCGCGAGGCGCTGAGCTTTGCCAGCGTGCTGGAAGACATGGACATCCCCAAGGTGACGCCGGTGCGTGCGCAGCAGCTGGCTGCCGCGGTGGCCTCGTTCGATGCGCTGCGCAGCGCCGGGTCCGATGCCTTGTTGCAGGCTGGCGTTCCCGCGCCGGTGGTGGCGTCGCTGCTGCAATGGCTGGAGCGGCCGGAAAACGCGGCCCTGGCCAGCGCCGCGCAACAGGCGATGGAAACGGTGCTGTCGCGTCTGCCCGCAGCCGGTGCGCTGCAAACGGGCCCGCTCGACGGCCAGACCGTGGTGATCACCGGCACCCTGGCTGCGCTCACCCGCGATGCGGCCAAGCAACGGCTGGAGGCGCTGGGCGCCAAGGTCGCCGGCAGCGTCTCCAAGAAAACCGCGTTTCTGGTGGCCGGCGAAGAGGCCGGGTCCAAGCTCGACAAGGCGCAGTCGCTGGGTGTGGAGATCTGGGATGAGGCGCGCTTGCTGGCCTTCCTCAGCGAGCACGGCCAGCAGCCATGACTGCGACGCAGGTCGATCTGGACGCGTTGCGGTTGCG
Source organism: Xanthomonas euroxanthea (assembly GCF_903989455.1). NCBI lineage: Bacteria > Pseudomonadati > Pseudomonadota > Gammaproteobacteria > Lysobacterales > Lysobacteraceae > Xanthomonas > Xanthomonas euroxanthea. Next base: position 1,950,481 of record NZ_LR861803.1, read on the forward strand.
CGCGCGGCTCAACGCGCTGATCCGCGATTTCTTCGCCGAGCGCGACGTGCTGGAAGTGGAGACGCCGGTGCTGTCGGAGGCCGGCAACACCGAGCCGAATATCGACAGTTTCAGCACGCGCTTCAGCGGCCATGTCGATGCCGGCGCGCCGGTGCGTTGGTTGCGCACATCGCCGGAATATCCGCTCAAGCGGCTGCTGGCCGCCGGGGTGGGCGATTGCTACGAGCTGGGGCGGGTGTTTCGTAATGGCGAGGCCGGCGGCCGCCACAATCCCGAGTTCAGCATGCTCGAGTGGTACCGGGTGGGCTGGGACGATCGCGCGCTGGCGCAGGAAACCGTCGCGCTGGTGCGCCGCGCGCTTGCGCTGGTCGGGCGCCAGGCGCAGGTGCAGGTACTGAGCTATCGCGCGCTGTTCGTGCAGGCACTGGGCATCGATCCGTTGCGCGACCCGATCGAAACGCTGCGTGCACCGCTGCACGATGTGGCGATCGATCCGGAGGGCCTGACCCGCGACGATTGGCTGGATCTGCTGATGACCCATCGGCTCCAGCCGGGCTTTGCCAGCGACACGCTGACCGTGGTGCACGACTGGCCGGCCAGCCAATGCGCATTGGCGCGCATCCGCCACGACGACCCGCCGGTGGCCGAACGCTTCGAGCTGTATCTGGGCGCTTACGAGGTGGCCAATGGGTACCACGAGCTCAACGATGCGCACGAGCAGCGTGCGCGTTTCATGCGCGACAACGCGGTGCGTGCGGCGCGCGGATTGCCGCAGCTGCCGGTGGATGAGCGGCTGCTGGCGGTGCTGTCGCAACTGCCCGATTGCGCCGGGGTGGCGGTCGGCGTGGACCGGCTGTTGATGGCCATGCGTAACACCACGCAGATTGCCGATGTGCTGGCCTTCGCGTTCGCCCGCGCCTGACCCCGACAAGGCCTGCAGTGGCCCCGGCGTGGCTCGTCGCGCACGGTGTGGCCCGCTGCCATCCCGCTGTCATGTCCCCCGTATTGCTATCTTCACATCGATGATGCTCTCATCGTGGCGTCCACGGGGGGCGCGGCGCAGAGTGTGTTTGGGTGAGGATTGTCGGCATGAAGTGGCTGATCAGCTTATGCGGTTTGTGGTGCGTGCCGCTGCTGATGCTCGCCGATGCGCGCGCGGTCGATCGCGTCTCCGGTGTGGTGCGCTGCGAGTCCAAGGACATGGCACGCGTGCATTGCGCGATGGATACCGAACATGGCATTCAACTGGTGCGCCAGCTGTCCGAAACCAGCTGTATCCGCGGCAGCGAGTGGGATGTCGAACGCGATGGCGTGTGGGTCGAACAGGGCTGCCGTGCGGAGTTTGCCAGCGCGCGCGCGTCGCAGGCCCCGCAGATGCGCCGCGTGGTGCGCTGCGATTCCAACGGCGGCAAGGTGGTCTGCCCGGTGGTGCTGCGTGGTGCGCCGGTGCGCTTGCTGCGCCAGCGCTCTGTCTGGCCGTGCAAGGAAGGCCGCAGCTGGGGCGCGCGCCGTAACGAAATCTGGGTTTCGCGCGGCTGCGATGGCGAATTCGAAGTCGCTGCCGAGGACGGTTCCGGCTTCGTGGTAGTGCCGCGCATGGTGACCTGCGAATCGAAAAAGGGCGCACGTCGCACCTGCGGCGTCTCGGTGGAGCGCCGGGTGCGTGTGGGCCGGCAGCTCTCCAAAAAGGAATGCGTGGAAGGCCAGACCTGGGGCTGGAGCCGAGACGGCGTGTGGGTCAACGACGGCTGCCGCGCCGAGTTCATCGTCGACTGAGAGAATTGATCAACAACTCAAGCCCTCGGTTGTCTTGAAACTGAGCGGGTTGCGGATTTACCGGCTGTAGCGCGGACGATCTGCGGCTTGGCCGCAGGGCCCTTGGCCGCCCACCATCGCAGGACACGCCGCAAGTACGTCCATGTAGGCTCCGGCGCGGCATCCATGCCGCTCAGGGTCCCGCGACGGTGAGCGGGCAGGACCGGTCGAGAGGATCGGTGTGCATGGGAGAGCAGTGCTGGATGCGCCTCGTCCGATCATGAAGCATGGGCCCCAGGTCTGATGCATACCGCACGACAGACGGCTTTTCAGATGAGCGCCGACCACCTGTCTGGTGCGGTGCCCTTGCCGGTTGCGCGACCGTGTGGCGGCATGAATGCCGCCACCGAGCCCCCCCAGGGATGGATTCACGGCGTGTCCCTGAAGCGGTGAGGGCACCGCGCCCTCGACGCTGCGAGTTGGCTGCAGGGTCCTTGCCCGCCCACCCTCGCAGGACACGCCGCAAGTACGTCCATGTAGGCTCCGGCGCGGCATCCATGCCGCTCAGGGTCCCGCGACGGTGAGCGGGCAAGGACCAGTCGAGATGGTCGGTGTGCATGGGAAGAGCAGTGCTGGAAGCGCCTCGTTTGATCATGAGCAACGGCTCCACGTCTGATGCATACCGCACGACAGACGGCTTTTCAGATGAGCGCCGACCACCTGTCTGGTGCGGTGCCCTTGCCGGTTGCGGGACCGTGTGGCGGCATGGATGCCGCCACCGAGCCCCCAGGGATGGGTTTACGGCGTGTCCCGCGAGCGGTGAGGGCACCGCGCCCTCGACGCTGTCAGTTTGCTGCAGGGCCCGCCCGCCCACCATCGCAGGACACTCCGCAAATACGTCCGTGTGGGCGCACGCGGCATCCATGCCGCTTAAGGTCCCGCGACGGTGAGCGGGCAAGGACCAGTCACGACGGTCGGCGAGCGTGGTTGCAGGCAGGGCATGACTTACAATGTCCGCATGAACGACAGCGCCCATATCGACTACGCCCGCTACGACCATATCCGCCCACTGCTGTGGACCGGCGATGCCCTGGAACTGCTCGACCAACGCAAGCTGCCGTTCGTGGTCGAGCATGTGCGTTGCGACACCAGCGACGCCGTGGCCGAGGCGATCCATTCGCTGGCCGTGCGCGGAGCGCCGGCGATCGGCATCGCGGCCGGGTGGGGCGTGGTACTGGCGGCGCGCGACATCGCTGCCGAGGACGGTAGTGCGGCCTTGCAGAAACTCGAACCGGCGCTGTTGCGGCTCAATGCCGCGCGTCCGACCGCGGTCAATCTGGCCTGGGCGCTGATGCGCATGCGTCGCGTGCTGGGCGCTGCCGGCGCCGACTGGCGCGAGGTCATCGCGCGCGAGGCGCAGGCCATCGCCGATGAAGACCTGGCGGCCAATCGGCAGATGGGCGCGCTTGGTGCGGCGTTGATCGACACCGGCAGCGGCGTGCTGACCCACTGCAATACCGGTTCGCTGGCCACCGCCGGTTTCGGGACCGCGCTGGGCGTGATCCGCGCCGGCGTGGCGCAGCAGCGCATCGCCAAGGTGTTTGCCGGCGAGACCCGGCCGTGGTTGCAGGGCGCGCGCCTGACCGTGTGGGAGTTGCAGCAGGATGGCATCGACGCGACCCTGATCGCCGATTCGGCCGCCTCGCATCTGATGAAGTCCGGGCTGGTGCAGTGGGTCATCGTCGGCGCCGACCGCATCTGCGCCAATGGCGATACCGCCAACAAGATCGGCACCTACCAGCTGGCGATCGCCGCGCGCCACCACGGCGTCAAGTTCATGGTGGTGGCGCCGTCGTCCACGGTCGACATGGACACCGCCAGCGGCGAGCAGATCGAGATCGAGCAGCGCGATCCGGGCGAGTTGTTCGGGGTCGGCGGCGTGCGCACCGTGGCCGATGGCATCCATGCCTGGAATCCGGTGTTCGATGTCACCCCCGGCAGCCTGATCGATGCGATCGTCACCGAACGCGGGGTGATCGTGCAGCCGGACCCGGCGCGCATGCAGGCGGCGTTCGGCGGCTGAGGCCAGTGCGGCGCGCTATCGCCGCATCGTCCCGTCAAAATCCTGCAAGTGCTTGTTTCTGGCCGGTAAACCGGCGGCATCGTGGTGCCCCTTCGTGATACAATCCGGGGCTTGAATCGATCGGCGGGAGCGTGGGGTCGGCAGCCTGTGACCAAGGCGCCCCCGACGCGGCTTTCCGGCTGGCCCGCCACCTCACTTACGGAACCCGAATGGCAGAAACCGCCAAGGAAATCATCCAGGTCAATCTGGAAGACGAGATGCGCAAGAGCTATCTCGATTACGCGATGAGCGTGATCGTGGGCCGCGCACTCCCCGATGCCCGTGATGGCCTCAAACCCGTGCACCGCCGCGTCCTGTACGCCATGCACGAGCTGGGCGCTCACAGCAACAAGGCCTACTTCAAGTCGGCGCGTATCGTCGGCGACGTCATCGGTAAGTACCACCCGCACGGCGACCAGTCGGTGTACGACACGCTGGTGCGTATGGCGCAGCCGTTCTCGCTGCGCTACATGATGGTGGACGGCCAGGGTAACTTCGGTTCGGTCGACGGCGACTCCGCCGCGGCGATGCGTTACACCGAGTCGCGCATGTCGCGGCTGGCGCATGAGCTGATGGCCGACATCGACAAGGAAACCGTCGATTTCCAGCCCAATTACGACGAAAAGGAACTGGAACCGACGGTCATGCCGACCCGGTTCCCGAGCCTGCTGGTCAATGGCTCGGCCGGTATCGCGGTGGGCATGGCCACCAATATCCCGCCGCACAACCTGACCGAGGCGATCAACGCCTGCATCGCCTTGATCGACACGCCGGAACTGGATGTCGAAGGCCTGATGGAGTACATCCCCGGTCCGGATTTCCCCACCGCCGGCATCATCAACGGCACCGCCGGCATCGCTGCCGGGTATCGCACCGGCCGTGGCCGCGTGCGCATGCGCGCCAAGGCCGACGTGGAAGTGGCCGACAATGGCCGTGAAGCGATCATCGTCACCGAGATTCCGTATCAGGTGAACAAGGCGCGGTTGATCGAGAAGATCGCCGAGCTGGTCAAGGAAAAGAAGCTCGAAGGCATCAGCGAGCTGCGCGACGAGTCCGACAAGGACGGCATGCGCATCTACATCGAGGTCAAGCGCGGCGAGTCGGCCGAGGTTGTGCTCAACAACCTGTATCAGCAGACCCAGATGGAGTCGGTGTTCGGCATCAACATGGTGGCGCTGATCGATGGCCGCCCGCAGTTGATGAACCTCAAGCAGATGCTGCAGGCGTTCATTCGCCACCGCCGCGAAGTGGTGACCCGCCGCACCATCTATGAACTGCGCAAGGCGCGTGCGCGTGCGCATGTGCTGGAAGGTCTGACCGTCGCGTTGGCCAACATCGACGAGATGATCGAGCTGATCAAGACCTCGGCCAATCCGCAGGAAGCGCGCGAGCGCATGCTGGCCAAGACCTGGGAACCGGGTCTGGTGGGCGCGCTGCTGGGCGCTGCCGGTGCCGAAGCCTCCAAGCCGGAAGACCTGGCGCCGGGCGTGGGCCTGGCCAACGGCTTCTACCAGCTCAGTGAAGTGCAGGCCTCGCAGATCCTGGAAATGCGCCTGCATCGCCTGACCGGGTTGGAGCAGGAAAAGCTGACCGACGAATACAAGCAGTTGCTCGAGGTCATCCAGGGCCTGATCCGCATCCTGGAAAACCCGGACGTGCTGCTGCAGGTGATCCGCGACGAGCTGATCAATATTCGCGAAGAGTACGGCGACGAACGCCGCACCGAGATCCGTCACAGCGAAGAAGATCTGGACATCCTGGACCTGATTTCGCCGGAAGACGTGGTGGTGACGCTCTCGCACGCCGGCTATGCCAAGCGCCAGCCGGTCAGCGCGTATCGTGCGCAGCGCCGTGGCGGCCGTGGCCGGTCTGCGGCGGCGACCAAGGAAGAGGATTTCATCGACCAGCTGTGGCTGGTCAACACGCACGACACGCTGCTGACCTTCACCAGCAGCGGCAAGGTGTTCTGGCTGCCGGTGTACCAGCTGCCGGAGGCCGGCTCCAATGCGCGTGGTCGTCCGATCATCAACTGGATTCCGCTGGAACCGGGCGAGCGGGTGCAGGCAGTGCTGCCGGTGCGCGAGTACGCCGACAACCGCTATGTGTTCTTTGCCACGCGCAACGGCACGGTCAAGAAGACTCCGCTGAGCGAATTCGCGTTCCGTCTGGCACGCGGCAAGATCGCCATCAACCTCGACGAGGGCGATGCGCTGGTCGGCGTGGCCTTGACCGATGGTGATCGCGACGTGCTGCTGTTCGCCTCCAACGGCAAGACCGTGCGCTTCGGTGAAGCCACGGTGCGCTCGATGGGCCGTACCGCCACCGGCGTGCGCGGCATCCGTCTGACCAAGGGCGAAGAGGTGGTCAGCCTGATCGTGGCCGAGCGTGCCGGCGGCATCGAAGGCGATGTCGAGGACGAGGCTGTCGAGGACGTGGTGGAAAGCACGGACGGCGTCGAGGCAGAGGTGATCGACGGCGCCGAAAGCGACGACATGGCCTACATCCTCACTGCCACCGAGAACGGCTACGGCAAGCGCACCCCGCTGACCGAGTACCCGCGCAAGGGGCGCGGCACGCAGGGCGTGATCGGCATCCAGACCACCGAACGCAACGGCAAGCTGGTGCGTGCGGTGCTGCTGGGCGCCACCGACGAAGTGCTGCTGATTTCCGATGGCGGCACCCTGGTGCGCACCCGCGGTTCGGAGATCTCGCGCGTGGGTCGCAATACCCAGGGCGTGACCTTGATCCGCTTGTCCAAGGGCGAAAAGCTGCAGGCGGTCGAACGCCTGGATGCCTCGCTGGAGGAGGCCGAGGATGTGCTGGACGATGCAGCGGGCGTACCGGCAGCCAGCACAGGCGAGCTGCCACCGACCGAAGCGTGATCGCAGCAGGCGAGCAACGCAGTTGAAGAAAAACGCCGGCGCACAGCCGGCGTTTTTTTATTGCACGCGGTGACATCTGCAACGCAGTGTTTTTCGACGCCGGTCGCAAAGAACGCGGCTTTTTCACCGTGGCGGGTCGAAGGTTGTCGGCGGTGCGGCGGCGTTGCGTCGCCGCAGATCGAAGAGGAACAACTGATGACGACATTGCATCGTCCTTCCCGTCGCGGCCATTGGGCGCTGGCGACGTTGGGAGGCGTGATTGGAGTGCTGGGCACCGTGCTGCTGACAGGCGGCATGTGGCTGGCCGCGCTGGGCGGCTCCTGGTATTACGCGCCTGCGGGCGCGGCGTTGCTGATTGCCGGCGTGCTGCTGTTTCGCGGTCGCAATGCGGGCGCATGGTGGTTTGCCGCCGTGGTGGCGGCGTCGCTGCTGTGGACATGGTGGGAATCGGGCAGCGACTACTGGCGCTGGGTGCCGCGGCTGGGCTTGATCGTCGGCCTGGCATTCGTGCTGGCGCTGCTGCTGCCGAAGCTGGAGCGCCCGGTGTCGCGCGCGGTGTCGCGCAGCGTGGCCGGCGTCTTGGCAGCGGTGTTCGTGGTGGCCTTCGCGCTCGCCTTCGTGCCGTTTGGAGTGACCGAGGCCGATGGTGCGCTGGCACATGCTGCCGGCATGGCTGCGGGCCTGGTCAAGCGCAGTGCGTCTGCATCGCCTGCAGTCTCTGATGGTCAACCGGCCAATGCGCCTGCCGACGACGACTGGGCCGCGTATGGACGCAGCCAGGCCGGGCAGCGCTATTCGCCGCTGCAGCAGATCAACCGCGACAACGTGGCGCAGCTGACGCGGGCCTGGGTCTTCCACACGGGCGACCTGCCGAGCAAGCGCTGGGGTGCAGAAACCACGCCGCTGAAGGTGGGCGACAGCCTGTACCTGTGCACCGCGCGCAACCAGGTGATCGCGCTGGATGCCGCCAGTGGCAAGGAGCGTTGGCGCTACGACCCCAAGGTCAAGGACGAGGCGATTCCGTATACGGCCGCCTGCCGTGGTGTGTCGTACTACCAGGTGCCGGCGGCGGCCAACGATGCTGCGGCAGCGGCGGCGGCCGATGCGTCGGCGCTGTGCCGCACGCGCATCATCGAAGGCACGCTGGACGGCCGCCTGATCGCGCTGGATGCACGTAGCGGCAAGCCATGTACGGATTTCGGCAACAACGGCCAGGTCGCTATCACCGCCGGCATGGGGCAGACGCCGCCGGGGTATGTGTCGATCAATTCGCCGCCTGCCATCGTGCGCGGGGTGGTGGTCACCGGCCATCAGGTGCTGGACGGGCAGAAGCGTTACGAGCCGTCCGGTGTGATCGAGGGTTTCGATGCGGTGACCGGCCAATTGCGCTGGGCCTGGGACATGACCCATCCGGACTGGAACGGCGCACCGCCGCCGGGCCAGACCTGGACGCGTGGCACGCCGAACATGTGGACCACCGCCGCGGCCGATGAACAGCTGGGCTATGTGTATCTGCCGATGGGCAACTCCACCGCCGATTACTGGAGCAGCTCGCGCACGCCGCAGGAGAATCGCTATGCGACCTCGCTGGTGGCGCTGGATGTCACCACCGGCAAGCCGGTATGGAATTTCCAGACCACGCATATCGATACCTGGGATTACGACCTGGGTTCGCAGCCGAGCCTGATCGACTTCCCCAAGGACGGCGTCAACGTGCCGGCGGTGTTGTTGCCGAGCAAGCAGGGCGAGTTGTACGTGCTGGATCGGCGCACCGGCAAGCCGCTGGTGGGCGTGGAGGAACGTGCAGTACCGGGTGGCGGCGTGGAGCCGCAGATGCGTGCCAGGACGCAGCCATTTTCGCTGTACCACACGCTGCGCAAGCCGGATCTGACCGAGCGCGACATGTGGGGGATGACGCCGATCGATCAGCTGGTCTGCCGCATCCAGTTCCGCAAGGCCAGCTACAAGGGCATCTACACGCCGCCGGAAGCCGACCGCCATTCGATCGAATATCCCGGCTACAACGGCGGTTCGGATTGGGGCAGCGTGTCGGTGGATCCGCAGCGCGGCGTGATCGTGGCCAACTACAACGACATGCCCAACTACAACCTGCTGGTGCCGCGCGCCAAGGCCGACAAGCTGGGCTGGGCGCCGCGCGATGAGGTGCGTGGCGATACGGGGGGCGCAGAAGGCGCAGGCGATCCGCAGGCCGGCACGCCGTATGCGATCAACGTCAATGCGGGCTGGCGTTTGCCGTTCACCAAGCTGCTGTGCAAGCAGCCGCCGTATGGCGGCATCCGTGCGATCGACCTGGCCAGCGGCAAGACCCTTTGGGACCGTCCGTTCGGCAGCGCACGCGGCAATGGTCCGTTCGGTATCCGTTCGGGTCTGCCGATCGAGATCGGCACGCCGAACAATGGCGGTTCGGTGGTGACGGCCGGCGGATTGATCTTCATTGCCGCGGCCACCGACGACCTGATCCGCGCCATCGATCTGGCCACCGGCAAGGAGCTGTGGCATGCCAAGCTGCCGGCCGGTGGTCAGGCCAACCCGATGGTGTACGCCTACGGCGGCCGCGAGTATCTGGTGATCATGGCCGGCGGCCACCACTTCATGGAGACGCCTGCAGGTGATGCCGTGGTGGCCTACGCGCTGCCGCAGAAGGCACCGTGATGCACGCAGCGAGCGAATGCGCTAGCTGAGGCTTGCTAGCCACTCCCGAAGCCTGAAACGAAAAGCGCACCGCAAGCGGTGCGCTTTTTTCATGGGCAATCGCATCGTGGCCAAACAACATGCATCTACCTGTTGATCCAACAGAACCCCGCATCCACGCTCTTACGATTCCCGATTCCCGATTCCCGATTCCCGATTCCCGATTCCCGATTCCCGATTCCCGATTCCCAAATCACCCGACGTTGGCAGCGGCCGCATCTTCCATCACCGCATCGCGCACATCCTGCGCGAGCGTGGCCTTGACGATGATCGAGCGGATGGCATCGGTGGCATCCGACAGCGGCACATCGCTGCCCAGGCGCTGGAAGGTATCGCGGCTGTTATAGCCGGACCCATCCTTCAGGTAATGGTCGTACATCGACAGCAGGTCCTGGCAGGCGGTGATCAGCGCTGCGACATTGCCGCGCAACAAGGCATAACCGATCTGGTCGAAGCTGTGCAGGCAATCGGCCAGCCAGTGCAGGTCGTAGCGGGCCGTGGCCGGTTCCGGCGCCGTGTGGCCGCGGCTGTAGGCGCTGTAGCGGCGCAGGCTGCGTGCCACCCGTGCGACGTGCGTGAACAACGTACCGATTTCGTTGGCGATATCCAGCCGCTGCACCATCACCATCGGAATCACCTGGCTGTCAGCGGCCGGCGCCTGTTCGGCGGCTGTCTGTTCCCGCTGTTCCAGTGATTGCTTGAGCACGGTGTAACTGCGCTGCAGCGATTCCAGTTCCAGCGCGCTGGCGGCCGCGCGCGCCTTCAGCTGCGAGAGCGCGGCCTGGTAGCGGGCCAGGCTGTCCTGCGTGCTGGCGAGCTGGCCGGATTCGGCGCGCAGCTGCCGCCCACGCACGAACGCCAGCACGGTGGCAATCAGCGCCCAGAGCGCGAATGCAGGCACCAGGTAGATCAAGATGCCCATGGAGATTCCTCAAAACGTTGCACACCTTGTCGGCCTGCACGCCGCGGACTTGAGGGCAATCGTCGGGAATGTGATGGACGACGATGTCCCCCGCTTGCATCCTGATGCCAGAAGCTCTCACCGCCCCCTGACGAACGGCACGTGGCGGGCGAAGTCGCGGCATGCTCGAATCAGCGCATTCGCCAGCCGGGAGCCTTGCATGCGCAGATGGATCGATCGCTGGCCGCCAACGCTGCGGGGCATCGGCTCAGTCGGACTGCTCTGGGCATTGCTGTATGCCACCGCGCATGCCGCGCCACCCGTGCCGCCATCGGCACCGGTGCAGGTGGGTTACAGCGAGGCCACGGATCTGTTCAACCTGCTGGATAACCTGTCGGACTGGTTGCCGGGTTTTACGGTGCCCGTGTATCGCAATTACTTCGAAACCCATGGAGGGCTGGATCAGGCCGATCACGCAGCACTGGTCGCCTATGCAGATTTCCGCCGCCGCACCTCGGGGCTGGCAAAGGGCGACGATCCGGAGGTGCTCGACCGTGTGTTTGCGCCAGAGGCCACCCGTGATGTGGATCCTTTCTCGCGGCATTTCCTCGGGAATGCAGAATTCGAGGGCGCAGCGAGCGCCGCCATTGCGGAGCAGTCGGCGGATGACCAGGCGTTGTTGCGTGCGTATCTGGCCCGCTTCGTTCCACGCGCCAGGCGGCTGGTCACAGCTGCCCCCCGTTTCGAGCAACAGGCGCGCGTGCTGCGCGAGGAACTGTCCAACCCCGCCGTTGCGCGGTTGGCGTCGCAGATGCGGGCGTTCTTTGCGGTGCCGGAGCCTGCGCTGTTCCAGGCAAGATTCGTCTGGTGGCCGGAGCCGGACACCACCCAGGCCAAGGTACGCGGACGCACCATGCTGCTGTATTCGCAGCAGGATGCGCTCGCCGGCACGGCCTCGATGGACTGGGCGCCGATCGTGTTGCACGAATTGAGTCACCACCTGTCTGCGGTGCAGCCCTCGGCGCGTAAACGCCTGCTCGCTGCCAACTTCATGCGGCTGTGTCCGGGTGCGGCCAGCTTGCCGAACCCGCTCAACGCGCTGGAAGAACCACTGGCGATCTATTGGGGACAGTATCGCTTTGAGCAGGCGGTGCGCGGGCGTTCGCTGCCGCCGTCGTCGCAGTGGTATATCCAGGCGCACGCCGATCGCGCGGCGAAGGCGATCGCAGCCGCCTATCCGGCAAGCGGGGCGGCGCCGGCGCTCGATGACGGCGCATTGCTGGCTGCTGCTGCATCGGCCTGCCAGTAGACAGTGATGGAAATGAAAGCCGCTGACAGAATGTAGCGGCTAGTCGGCGCGTGCTGCGGACGGCGCGCCTAGCACCGGTGATGTAGGCGTGGTAAGTGCCGACAGCGTGCAGCGTACACGCTGCCGGCGAAACCGCGGCCGAGGATCCTCAGCCGAGAATCCCCGGCAGATCCAGGCCTTTTTGCCTGGCGCAGTCGGTGGCGATGGCGTAGCCGGCATCGGCGTGGCGCATCACGCCGGTGGCCGGGTCGTTCCAGAGCACGCGCTCCAGGCGCCTGTCGGCGGCCTCGCTGCCGTCGCAGACGATGACCATGCCGGCATGTTGCGAAAACCCCATGCCGACGCCGCCGCCGTGGTGCAGCGACACCCAGGTGGCACCGGAGGCGGTGTTGAGCAGCGCATTGAGCAACGGCCAGTCGGAGACCGCATCCGAGCCGTCGGCCATGGCTTCGGTTTCGCGGTTGGGCGAGGCCACGCTGCCCGAATCCAGGTGGTCGCGGCCGATCACCACCGGCGCCTTGAGCTCGCCGCTGCGCACCATCGCATTGAAGGCCAGGCCGAGCCGGTGGCGGTCGCCCAGGCCGACCCAGCAGATCCGCGCAGGCAAACCCTGGAAGGCGATCTTGTCGGCGGCCATGTCGAGCCAGCGGTGCAGATGCGCATCGTCGGGAATGAGTTCCTTGACCTTGGCATCGGTCCTGGCGATGTCGTCCGGATCGCCGCTGAGCGCGACCCAGCGGAACGGCCCGATCCCGCGACAGAACAGCGGCCGGATGTAGGCGGGCACGAAGCCGGGGAAGTCGAACGCGTTGTCGACGCCTGCTTCCAGCGCCATCTGCCGCAGGTTGTTGCCGTAGTCGACGGTGGGCACGCCCAGGGCGTGGAAGGTGAGCATGGCGCGGACGTGGTTGGCCATCGCCTCGCGCGCGGCTGCTTCCACCTGCTTCGGTGCGGACACGCGCTTGGCGTCCCATTCCTCCACCGTCCAGCCCTGCGGCAGGTAGCCGTTGACCGGGTCGTGTGCGGAGGTCTGGTCGGTCAGCAGGTCCGGTTTGACCCCGCGCAGCAACAGTTCGTCCAGCACGTCTGCGACATTGCCGAGCAGGCCGACCGACAGCGGCTTCTTGGCCGTGCACGATTCCTCGACCAGGCGCAGCGCTTCGTCCAGGTCGTCGGTCCAGGTGTCCAGGTAGCCGGTGCGCAGGCGCATGTCGATGCTGGAGCGGCGGCATTCCACCGCCAGGCACGAGGCGCCGGCCATCACCGCAGCCAGCGGCTGCGCGCCACCCATGCCGCCGAGGCCACCGGTGAACAACCAGCGCCCGGACAGGTTGCCGCCGTAATGCTGGCGGCCCATCTCCACGAAGGTCTCGTAGGTGCCCTGCACGATGCCTTGCGCGCCGATGTAGATCCAGCTGCCGGCGGTCATCTGGCCGTACATCGCCAGACCCTTGCGATCGAGCTCGTTGAAGTGGTCCCAGTTGGCCCAGCGTGGCACCAGGTTGGAATTGGCGATCAGCACGCGTGGCGCATCGGCATGCGTGCGGAACACGCCGACCGGCTTGCCGGATTGCACCAGCAAGGTCTGGTCATCCTCCAGGCGGGTGAGCGCGGCGACGATCGCATCGAAGGATTCCCAGTCGCGCGCGGCGCGGCCGATGCCGCCGTAGACCACCAGCTCCTGCGGGCGCTCGGCCACGTCCGGGTCCAGATTGTTCATCAGCATGCGCAGCGGCGCTTCGGTGAGCCAGCTCCGGGCGGTGAGCGTGGTGCCGGTGGCGGCGCGGATGACGCGGGTTGCATCGTGACGGGTCATGCCGGTTTCCTTGCAATCAACGGTGCGCCGCAGGCGGCGTGGTGTCGGAGGACTGAGCGCTGTCGGCGGCAAATTGCAGGCAGGCCAGCAGCACGTGCCGCAGCACCGCGCGCAGCGCGACTGCATGCGCGGGGAGCCAGGGCGTCGGCCAGTTCTGCGGGGTAATCGCGTCCGGCTCGCGCATGTAGCCGCGGCATGCCAGCTCCATCTGCAGCGTATGCACGCCATGCTCAGGCTGCGCGTAATGGCGGGTGATCCAGCCGCCCTTGAAGCGCCCGTTGCGCACGGTGCTCGAGCCGCTGCTGCGGCACAGCCGCTCCACCGCATCGGCCAGCGCCGGAGCGCAGCTGCGGTCGTCGTTGCTGCCGATGTTGAACTGCGGCAGCTCGCCATCGAACAGATGCGGGATGAAGGAGCGGATCGAGTGCGCGTCGTACACCACGATTCGGGGATGCAGCCGACGCAGGCGCGCGATTTCGTCGGCAATCGCCGCGTGATAGGGGTCGAACCAGCGCGTGCGGCGCCAGGCAATCTGCGCTTGGTCGGGTTCGGCGCCATCGGCATACAGCGGCTGGTTGTCGAAGGTGGTCAGCGGACACAGGCCGGTGGTGTTCTGGCCCGGATACAACGACGCCCCGCTGGGGTCGCGGTTGACGTCGATCACCGAGCGACAGATCGCGGTGCGCACGGTGGTGGCGCCCAGCGATTGCGCAAAGTCGTACAGCTGATGCACCCACCAGTCGGCATCGCGACGTGCCAGCCAGGGCGAGACGAACTGGTCCACCAGCGCGTCGGGCAGCTCGGTGCCGGTATGCGGGAAGCTGAGGATCAGCGGCGCATCGCCGCGGTGGATGTCGAGCCAGGGCAGGGCGCTCATGCGGCGTCTCGCATCATGCCTGCTGCTCCACGCCTGGCAATGCCGTGGCAACCGCCTGCGCAAGTGCACCCGAACGCACCAACGCGCTGGCCGCCAGCATGTCGGGGTGGAAATAGCGGTCGTCCTGCAAGGTGGGCACCTGCGCGCGCAGCAACGCGCGTGCGGCTTCCAGTGCGGCGCTTGAGCGCAGCGGCGCATGGAAGTCGCAGCCTTGCGCGGCCGCCAGCAGTTCGATGCCGATCACGTGTGCGGCGTTCTCGGCCATCGCCAGCAAGCGCCGCGCGCCATGCGCGGCCATCGATACATGATCTTCCTGATTGGCCGAAGTCGGAATCGAATCGACACTGGCCGGATACGCGCGTTGCTTGTTCTCCGACACAAGCGCCGCAGCGGTGACCTGCGGAATCATGAAACCGGAATTCAGGCCCGGGCGCGGGGTGAGAAACGCCGGCAGGCCCGACAACGCCGGGTCGACCAGCATCGCGGTGCGGCGTTCGCTGATCGAGCCGATTTCGCACACCGCCATCGCCAGCATGTCGGCTGCGAAGGCCACCGGCTCGGCATGGAAGTTGCCGCCGGACAAGGCCTCGCCGGTATCGCTGAACACCAGCGGGTTATCCGAGACCCCGTTGGCCTCGATCTCCAGCGTGCGTGCGGCCTGGCGCATGATGTCCAGCGCCGCGCCCATCACCTGCGGCTGGCAGCGCAGGCAGTACGGATCCTGCACGCGCACATCGCCGAGCCGGTGCGATTCGCGAATGCTCGAATCGGCCATCAGCGCGCGCAGTGCCGCAGCGGTGGCGATCTGCCCGGGCTGGCCGCGCAGGGCCTGGATACGCGCATCGAATGGCGTGTCCGAGCCCTTGGCCGCTTCCACCGACAAGGCGCCAGTGACCAGCGCGGCCTGCAGCACGGTCTCGATCTCGAACAGGCCGGCCAATGCGCAGGCGGTGGAGAACTGGGTGCCGTTGAGCAGCGCCAGCCCTTCCTTGGCGCCCAGCACGCGCGGCTGCAACTGCACCTGCGCAAGCGCGTCGGCGGCAGGCAGGCGTTGCCCGCCGACGAAGGCCTCACCGACGCCGATCATCACCGCGGCCAGATGCGACAACGGTGCCAGATCGCCGGATGCGCCCACCGAACCCTGGCAGGGCACCACCGGCGTGATGCCTGTACGCAGCATCGCCTCCAGCAACGCCAGCGTGCCCGGCTGCACGCCCGAGGCGCCCTGGGCCAGGCTGGTGAGCTTGAGCGCCATCATCAGCCGGACCACCGGCACCGGCGTGGGCTCGCCGACGCCGGCCGCGTGCGAGAGCACGATATTGCGCTGCAGGGTCTGCAGGTCCTCGCGCTCGATGCGCACGCTGGCCAGCTTGCCGAAGCCGGTATTGACGCCATAGACCGGCTCGCCGCGCGCCACGATGGCCTCCACCGTCTGCGCGCTGCGCAGCACCGCGGCCGCGCAGGCGTCGTCCAGCACGACCTCGGCGCCGCGATACAGCGCACGCCACTGCGCCAGCGTGACCTGGCCGGGCTGCAGGACAACAGATGCACTCATGAGGACTCCGGATTCAGCAGGAATGCCCGCGCCAGACGCGGGCATGAAGAGGATTGAAGCCCATGCGGTAGACCAGGTCGGCCGGCGCATCGATGTCCCAGATCGCCAGGTCGCAGTGCATGCCGGCACGCAGCCGACCGAGCCGCTCGCCGCGCCCCAGCGCGCGTGCGGCGTGCCGGGTGAAACCGGCAATGCACTCGTCCACGGTCATGCGGAACAGCGTGGCGGCCATGTTCATCGCCAGCAACGGGCTGGTCAGCGGCGAGGTGCCGGGGTTGCAGTCGGTGGCCAGGGCCAGCGGCACGCCGGCGGCGCGCAGTGCCGCGATCGGTGGCAGTTGGGTATCGCGGGTGAAATAGAACGCGCCGGGCAACAGCACCGCGACCGTGCCGGCGCCGGCCATCGCGGCAACGCCGGCGTCATCCAGGTATTCGATGTGATCGGCCGACAAGGCGCCATGGCGTGCGGCCAGTTGCGCGCCATGCTGGTTGCTCAGTTGCTCGGCATGGATCTTGATGTGCAAGCCGTGCGCCTGCGCGGCGAGGAAGACCTGTTCGGCCTGCGCGGGCGAGAACGCCAGGTGTTCGCAGAACACGTCCACTGCCTCGGCCAGGCCTTGCGCGGCAATCGCCGGAATCATCTGCGTGCAGACGGCGTCGATGTAGCCTTGCGCATCGCCGCCCGCTGGCACCGCATGCGCGCCGAGGAAGGTCGGCACCACTTCGACCTTGCGCAGCGTGGCGAGCTGACGTGCCACGCGCAGCTGCTTGGTTTCGTCCTCCAGCGTCAGCCCGTAGCCGGATTTGATTTCCAGCGTGGTCACGCCCTCGGCGAGCATCGCGTCCAGGCGCGGCAGGCTGGCGGCCAGCAGCGCTGCGTCATCGGCGGCACGGGTGGCGCGCACCGTGGCCACGATGCCGCCGCCGGCTGCGGCAATCTCGGCATAACTGGCACCGCGCAGGCGTTGCTCGAATTCGTTGGCGCGATTGCCTGCGTACACCAGATGGGTATGGCAATCGATCAAGCCGGGGCTGATCCAGCGGCGCTGGCAATCATGCGCAATGTCCGGCTTCAACGCCGGCGCCTGCGCGGCCGGGCCGGCATAGGCGATGCGGCCGTCCTGGCAGGCCAGAATGCCATCATCCACGATGCCCAGGCCGCCATCGGCCGCGTCCAGGGTCATCAGCCGTGCGTTGTGCCAGAGGACGTCGCAATACATGGCGCAGGCTCATGCTGTCTGATATGTATATACAATAGAACCGGCAATCGAGGGTGTCCAGTGGCAGACCAACAGGTGCAGGCGTTGTGGGCAGCGCGGGCGCTCCTGCCCGATGGCTGGGCTGGCGATGTGCGGATCACGCTGGCGCAGGGGCGCATCGCCACGGTGCAGGCCGATCGCGCACCTGTCGCCGGCGATACCCGGGTCGCGCTGCTGCTGCCCGGGCTGGGCAACCTGCACAGCCACGCGTTCCAGCGCGGCATGGCCGGCCTGACCGAGGTGGGCGGGCGCAGCGGCGACAGTTTCTGGAGCTGGCGCGAGCTGATGTACCGCTTCGTCGACCGGCTCGATCCCGACAGCCTGCAGGCGATCGCCGAACAGGCCTATGTGGAAATGCTCGAAAGCGGCTTCACCCGCGTCGGCGAATTCCACTACCTGCACCACAGCCCCGGTGGCGCGGCATATGCGCAGGCCGGCGAAATGTCCGCGCGCATCGCCGCTGCCGCCGCCAACACCGGTATCGGGCTGACGCTGTTGCCGGTGTTCTATGCGCATTCGGATTTCGGCGGCCTTACGCCCAGCGCAGCCCAGCGTCGTTTGATCCACGACATCGATGGTTTCGCGCGGTTGCTGGACGACTGCAGGCGCAGCCTCACGGCATTGCCGGATGCCGTGCTTGGACTGGCGCCGCACAGCCTGCGCGCGGTCACGCCGGAGCAGCTGGCCGCATTGGTGCCGCTCACCGATGGCCCGATCCATATCCATATCGCCGAGCAGCAGCGCGAGGTCGAGGCCTGCCTGGCCTGGTCGGGCCAGCGCCCGGTGCAGTGGCTGCTGGCCAACGCACCGGTGGATGCGCGCTGGTGCCTGGTGCATGCCACGCACGTGGACGCGAGCGAGCTGCAGGCCATCGCCGACAGCGGCGCGGTGGTCGGGCTGTGCCCGATCACCGAGGCGAATCTGGGCGATGGCGTGTTCCCGATGCAGGCATTTGCCGCCGCGGGCGGGCGCTTTGGCGTGGGTTCGGATTCGAATGTCCTGATCGACGCGGCCGAAGAACTGCGCCTGCTCGAATACGGCCAGCGTCTGCAGCTGCAGGCGCGCAATGTGCTGGCGCAGGCGGGTACCTCGAGCGGGCGCTGGCTGTTCGACCAGGCGGGCGAAGGCGCGGCACAGGCCTTGGGCATTGCTCACACTGGCATCCGGGTCGGCGCATCGGCCGATCTGCTGGAGCTGGACCCGGCCCATCCGGCGCTGCTGGCGCGCGATGACGATGCGCTGCTGGACAGTTGGCTGTTCGCCGCGCGCGGCGGTGCGGTGCGCACTGTCTGGCGCGCCGGGCGGCCGGTGGTGCGTGACGGGCGCCATGTGGATCGCGCGCGGATTGCCATGCGTTTTGCCGGCGTTTTGCGAGCGCTGCTGAGCAAATGAGCCGATACGCGCACAATGCAGGTCTGACCGGAGACCCGCTTTGACCGCCACCCCCATCGCCGCGCCCGGCACCCTGCATCAACGCATCCGGCAGGATCTGGAACAACGCATCCACAGTGGCGACTGGCCGCCCGGTCACCGTGTGCCGCCCGAACACGAGTTGATGGCGCAATACGCTTGTTCGCGGATGACCGTGAACAAGGTGCTCGGCCTGCTCGCCGATGCCGGCATGATCGAACGCCGCCGCCGCACCGGCTCGTTCGTGGCGCGCCCGCATCCGCATCTGGAGCAGGTCGCCTTGTCGATTCCCGACATCGAAGTGGAAATGACCGCGCGCGGCCACGTTTACGCGTTCTCGTTGGTGTCGCGGCGGCTGCGCAACCCGCGCCTGCGCGTGCCGCAGGAGCGTGCCCTGGGCAGCAGCGGCAAGCTGCTGGCGCTGGAAAGCGTGCACCTGGCAGACGGCAGCCCATTCGCGCTGGAACAGCGGGTGATCGACACCACCACCGTGCCCGAGGCATTGCTGCAGCCGTTCACCGACATCGCGCCGGGCAGTTGGTTGCTGCGCAACGTGCCGTGGACGCGCGCCGAGCACCGCATCAGCGCCGCCAGTGCGGACGCCGCGCAAGCCGAACGCCTGCAGGTGGACGATGGCACGGCCTGCCTGGTCATCGATCGCCACACCTGGCGCGGCGATCAGCCGGTCACCTACGTGCGTCAATTGTTTCTGGGCGGGTCTTATGACCTGGTGGCGCGGTTTGCGCCGGGAATGCGCTGACCCTCAAACGCACGGCTGAGCACATGGATCGATGTATGCATCAGATCGTCGTGCACTGCCGCCAGCGCACCGGTTCGTCCACGCCCGGCCGCGGATTAAGCTGCACGCGCACGTTGCGCAGATACGGGTAGCGCTGCAGTTCGCGGCAGATCAGCGGCCACGCCGCAGCGTCTTCGACTGAGCGATCCACTGCCAGCGTTGCCTGGGTGATCCAGATGCCGCGCACCAGGCCGGGCGTCCGAGCCAACGCCTTTGACACCTCGCGTTGATAGCCCTGCACGGTTGCCGCATCCGGTTCGGCAGTGCCTGCCAGCGGCATCGATGCAGGCGCTGCGGCTGTCGGCGGCGCCGCCTGTTGCGAGGGTGTGCGCTGCGGTGCCGGGATTGCAGAAACCGATTCGGCAACGCGCGGAGTGGCCACCAGTGCGGCCTGCTGTGTTGGCATGGGCGGCTGCGCTGGCTGCAGCGCCAGCACCGCAACCAGGGCCAGGGTCGCCAGCGCTGCACCGGCACCGAGGCTGTGACGGATCGCGCGGCGGCGCGCCATGCGGACCACGCCGGCTTCCACATCGCCCGGCAGATACGGCTTGAGCAAGGGCCACAGGCGCGTGCCATCCAGCACTTCGATGGACTGCCTCTCGGCGGCGGCCATGCCTTCGCGTTCCATCCGGCCTTCGGTCACCATCACGCCGCCGCCTGCGCCGGCCAGCCGCGCCATCGCGCCCAGCTCGTTCACCGCTGCCACGCCGATGCGGTAGCTGCGCCCATGCTTGCAGGCCACCAGGCGGGTGCCTTGTCCAGTGCGCATCATGAATTCGGCCGTCGGCAGGCCGTCCTGCGGTACCTGGGTCGGTTGCCAACCGCGTTGCTCCTGCAGCACGCGCAGCACCACGCCGGAAAAGTCGCGCCAGTGCATGGCCGCCAGTGCATGCACGCCCTCGGTGGTCTCGTCGGCGCGGCGGCGCACCAGCCATACATAGGCGCACACCGCCAGCCAGAGCAGCAGGGAAGCCACAAGCGCCACAATCCAGGGAGGCATGAGCATCAAGCGAAGGGATGGCGCATATGACGAAGCGGTGCGCTTAGAAGAATCCTTCGCGGTAGGTTCGTCAATGGATCGGCGGCAGTGATCGCACGCGCCGATCCAGGCAGCAGAAGACCCGCCAGTCCGAAGCCGTGAGGGGAGGGGAGCAAACGGACTTCGTAATGCAGGACTGGCGGGTCCTTCCCGATTGTCTAAAAAATCATGCTGCTTTGCAACATTGCCGAACTGTCTTATTCACCATCAAATGCAGCATTGTTTGAGGTGGCGCTGCCGGTGGCTGTGCCTGCGCCGGTGGTGTCGCTGCTGGCGGCCTGCGCTGCCTGGTTGGCGGTGCGATTGGCGCGCTTGGTCGCGGCGGTATTGGCACGCACCTGGGCCTTGAGCGATTCCACCTCGCGACGCAGGTTTTCCAGTTCGTCCTGCTCGGGGATGTTGAGCGTGCGCAAGACCCCCTTGACGCGTTCGTCGAAGGCCTTGCCCAGCTTGTCCCAGCCGCGCACGGCGGTGTCGCGTGCCTGCTCGAACTGGGTTTCCACCTCTTCGCGCAGCTCATCGACGCTTTCGGCCGCCTTGCGCTGGCCGCTGCGCTCGTACGCTGCGCCTTCGCGCACCAGCGAGTCGAACAACTTGCCCCCCTCGCTCTGCACCCGACCCAGCGCACCGAGCCCGGCCAGCCATACCGTCTGTGCCGATTCACCGAGCCGGCGCGAAATCTGTTCTGCCTGCGCCTGGAAGCCGTGCGCTGCATCGTCGCGCTTGCCGTTCTGATCGTATCCGGTCGTCATGGAATGCTCCTGTTGGGTTGCCAAGTGACGTTGCCTTCACCCTAGTCCGGGCACTGCATCGAGCAGGTGAAGCACCCATGAAGCATCCCCCTGCAACGGACGGCGCGGCTGACTTGTTGCTGAAGCGATAGTGCCGTCAGGCCGAGCCAGGCGATCAGACCCGATCAGCGGCGCTGCACGCTCAGGCGAGTTTTTCGGCCAGCAGGCGACGGATCTCCGATTCCACCATCGGCTGCATCGCCGACAACAGGAAGCCAAGCTCGGCGGTGACATGCACCTGCTGCGGCAACAGGGCGATCGCCCCATCCACGCCGGCACGCGCGATACGCAAGGTATCGCCTTCCCAGTGCGAGGCGACGCCGTAGCGATCGGTCAGCTTGCGGGCCGCCGCGTCGATCGCTGCGCGGGCCTGGGCCGGCGACAGGGCATGGTCGTGGCGGATATCGATGCTGGACATGGGTTCCATGGAAAAGACGAAAGGAGGGCGCATTGTGCGCATGCGCGCGCCAGGCTCCAAGTGCGGCGCGCGTGGCACGCAGCGGCAACGACGCCCCGGCCCGGTGCATGGGGCGGGGCGACACCGGTCAGGTTGTTGGCCGCGGCGCGTGGCAAACCTGCTAGGCTGCGGCGGGTGCGCGATCTGCAAGTTCATTTCACCCACCGGCAGCAGCCGGATCATTCCCTCA
The DNA here is from genome assembly GCF_903989455.1 of Xanthomonas euroxanthea. NCBI lineage: Bacteria > Pseudomonadati > Pseudomonadota > Gammaproteobacteria > Lysobacterales > Lysobacteraceae > Xanthomonas > Xanthomonas euroxanthea. The sequence continues at coordinate 1,972,354 of NZ_LR861803.1, forward strand.
AGCCCGGCGTCCACCGGATCGTCCGCCATGCCTCCGGCAGCGTGCGGGTGGTTGCCGATGCGCAGGGGGCGCTGCTGTTGGCGCAGTTCTGCCTGGACCAGCGCGGGCTGTGGCTGCAGGTGGCCAACGGGATCCGTGGCATCCACGTCAACGGACGCCCGGTGCGGCGCATGGCGCTGCTGCGCCCCGGCGATGCGATCTACGCCGACGGCGTGGAGATGCTCCTGCGCAGTGCGCCGTCGAGCGCGCCGGCCAGCGATGTTCAAGACGACGAGACCGGCCTGAGCGAGGTCTGCCTGCTGTTGCGCGGGCTCGGCGGCCGTCATCACGGGCGCAGCTTCACCCTGGACCGCTCGCGGCTGGTCGGCAGTGACCCGGTGGCGGACATCGTCATCGACGACCCGGCCTTTGCCGCCCAGCACGCGCGGCTGGAGCGCCACGGCGACCGTGTGCTGATCCGTGATCTGGGCTCGGAAGAAGGCAGCTGGATCAACGGCGTGCAGGTGCGCGACGGTTGGTTGCAGGCCGGCGACCAGGTTGTGTTCGACGCGCGCCACCGCTTTGTCGTCGAGGTGCCGCGTATCCATCACGGCACCACCTGGGACATCCCCGAGTCGGAGCCGCAGCCGCTGCCACGCGCGACCAGCGAGCCGGCGCGTGCGCCGGTCAAGGTCGCGCGCTGGCCATGGCTGCTGCTCAGCGCGGTGTTGCTGGCGGCGGCGTTGAGCGCCTTGCTGTGGTTCGGCGCGCGCTGAGTTTTTTCCAGATCCGCCAGCCCAGCAGCACGGCCAGAATGCCGGCATACAGTGCCGGTTCGCGGATGTCGGATTTCACCAGCCACCAGAAGTGCAGTACCGCCAGCAGCCCGATCGGGTAGATCAGCAGGTGCAGGCGGCCCCAGTTGCGCTTGAGCCGCCGCATCCAGCCCTGGGTGGAGGTGATCGCCAGCGGCACCAGCAGCAGCCATGCCGCAAAACCGACCGTGATGTAGGGACGCTTGAGGATCTCCTCGAAGATCTGGGTCCAGAAGCCGCGCAGATCCAGGCTCAGGTAGGCCGCCAGGTGCACGCTGGCATAGAAGAACGCGTACAGCCCGAGCATGCGCCGGAAGCGGATCAGCAGCGCCTGGCCGGTGAGCTGGCGCAGCGGCGTGATCGCCAGGGTGATCAACAGGAAGCGCAGCGCCCATAGCCCGGTGCGGTGCTCGATCTCGGCCACCGGATCGGCGCCCAGTGCATCGCTGCCGGTTTGCCATACCTGCCAGAACTGCCAGCCGAGCAAGGCGATCGGCGTCAGTGCGGCGACATGCGCCAGGGTCTTGGCGGCGATCAGGGATGCGGACGTCTTGGCCATGCGATCTCGAAGAAGGAAGCGATGCCGCGCGGGCAGGAAACGTGCGCGGACATGAAACGTAGGAGCGCACCTGGGCGCGACGGGCATCACCAGCAAAGCCCGTCGCGCCCGGGTGCGTTCCTACGGCAGATGGATATCAGAGGGTTTGTTGCCTAGAACCACTTCTTCAGGTCCATGCCCGCGTACAGCGAAGCGACCTGGTCCGCATAGCCGTTGAACGGCTTGGTCGCGATCCGCTCGGCGAACAGCTTGCTGGCGGTGCCGGCGATGCGGCGCTCGGTCTTCTGGCTCCAGCGCGGATGGTCCACCGCCGGATTGACGTTGGAAAAGAACCCGTATTCGGAGGGCTGCAGGTCGTGCCAGGCGGTTTCGGGCATCTTCTCGACGAAGCGGATGTCCACGATCGACTTGATGCTCTTGAAGCCGTACTTCCACGGCACCACCAGCCGCAGCGGCGCGCCGTTCTGCTGCGGCAGCGGCTTGCCGTACAGGCCAGTGGCCAGCAGGGTCAGCGGATGCATCGCTTCGTCGATGCGCAGGCCTTCGCGGTATGGCCAGTTGATCGAGCGGTAGCGCACGCCGGGCATCTGCTGCGGGTCGGCCAGCGTGGTGAACGCCACGTACTTGGCTTTGGAGGTTGGCGCAAAGCGCTTGAGCACCTCGCCCAGCGGCACCCCCGTCCACGGGATCACCATCGACCAGCCTTCCACGCAACGCAGCCGGTAGATGCGTTCTTCCGCGCTGATGCCCTTGAGCAATTCGTCCAGCGACAGGCTACCGGGCTTTTCGCACTCGCCACTGACCTTCACCGACCATGGCGACAGCTTCAGGGTCTTGGCGGCCTTGGACGGGTCGGTCTTGTCGGTGCCGAACTCGTAGAAGTTGTTGTAGCTGGTGACGTCTTCCAGCCGGGTCAGTTCCTCGGCGGTCCGGAAGCCGCTGTGCGCCTGCGCCGGGGTCACCACGGTCTTGGGCGGAGGCGGCGGATCGGCCTCGGCGCAGCCGGCCACGCCCAGCGCCGGGGTCAGGGCAAACAGCTGCAGCAGCCGGCGTCGGTCGCGGTAGACGGCCTCATCGGTGATCTCGCTGGACGGCGTCTTCAAGACATCGCGAAGGGACATGGCTCGCTCCTGACAGTGGCTGCTGATGAGAATAACGGACCACCGTGATGGCGCTGCCGATGGCCTACGCAAACCATACGTCTCCGCCAGTGAGAAGGATGCACATGCAACTTTTCTGCGACGCTGCCAAGGCCGGTGCGCTGCGGCATACTAGAAGGCTAGCTCGACAAGGTGTGCCATGACACGCGCGTTCAATTTCAGTGCCGGCCCTGCGACATTGCCGGAATCGGTCCTGCGGCAGGCGCAGGCGGAGATGGTCGAATGGAACGGCGTCGGCGCCTCGATCGTGGAAATCAGCCACCGCAGCGCCGATTTCATGGCCGTGGCGGCCGCGGCCGAAGCCGATCTGCGCCGCTTGCTGTCGATTCCCGATGACTATGCGGTGCTGTTCACCGCCGGTGGTGCCACCACCATCCAGGCGCTGCTGCCGCTCAATTTCGCCGCACCCGGCCAGGCCGCCGACTACGTGATCACCGGCCACTGGGGCAAGACCGCGATCAAGCAGGCGGCCACCTATGTGGATGCACGCATTGCCGCCGACGGCCAGGCAGGCGGCTTTACCGACATTCCGCCAGTGGCCAGCTGGACCTTGTCGCCGCATTCGGCCTACGTGCACATCACCGCCAACGAAACCATCCACGGCGTCGAGTTCCGCGACACGCCGGCAGTGGGTACCTTGCCGCTGTTTGCCGATTTCAGTTCGTCGATCGCCTCCGAGCCGCTGGATGTCTCGCGCTACGGGTTGATCTATGCCGGCGCGCAGAAGAATCTGGGCCCGGTCGGCATCTCGGTGCTGATCGTGCGGCGCGACCTGCTCGAACGCGCCGGCCAGCCGCGCGCGGACATCTTCAACTACGCCTCGCACGCCGCACGCGATTCGATGCTCAACACGCCGCCGACCTGGAACTGGTATCTGCTCGGACTCACCGTGAAGTGGATGCTGGAGCAGGGCGGGGTGGAGGAGTTCGCCCGCCGCAACGCCGAAAAGGCCGCGCTGGTGTATGGCGCGATCGATGGCTCCGGCGGGTTCTACCGCAACCTGGTCACCCCGGCGGTGCGCTCGCGCATGAACATCCCGTTCTTTCTGCCGGACGAGCAGTTGGATGCCTTGTTTGTCAGCGAATCCAAGGCGGCCGGCCTGCTGGCGTTGAAGGGGCACAAGGCGGTCGGCGGCATTCGTGCGTCCTTGTACAACGCGATGCCGGTTGCAGGCGCGCAGGCGCTGGCGAGCTTCATGCACGACTTCCAGCAGCGTCACGGCTGAGTCTTCATTCGACCGCGGCGCATGCCGCGCAGGCGCATGCGCCGCAATTTCAAGGAATGCCGAGCGATGGCTCCCAAGTCCAACAAGCCCAGTGCCGCCACCGGCGGCAAGACCAAACCGGCAGGCAAGTCCGCCGCCAAGGCTGCGGGCAACGCTGCAGACAAGCGCGCGATCAAGCCGGCCACGGCGGCACCGGTGCTGGCCGATGTGCGCGCCAAGATCGACGAGATCGACCGCACCATCCAGGCGTTGATCGCCGAGCGCGCCAACTTTGCCCATCAGGTCGGCAAGGCCAAGGGCAAGCTCGCCGCGGCGGTGGATTACTACCGGCCCGAGCGCGAGGCGCAGGTGCTGCGCATGGTGGTGGACCGCAACGAAGGCCCGCTCAGCGATGAGGTGCTGGTGCACGTGTATCGCGAAATCATGTCCGCGTGCCTGGCCCAGCAGGAGCCGCTGAAGATCGGCTATCTCGGCCCGGAAGGCACCTTCAGCCAGCAGGCGGTGCTCAAGCACTTCGGCCGGTCGGCGGTGGGCCTGCCGATGGCCACCATCGAGGAGGTGTTCCAGGAAGTGGAAGCGGGCAATGCCGATTTCGGCGTGGTGCCGGTGGAAAATTCCGGCCAGGGCACCATCCAGGTCACGCTGGACATGTTCCTGACCTCGAACCTGAAAATCTGCGGCGAAGTCGAGCTGCGCGTGCACCAGTACCTGCTCTCGCGCAATGGCCGGCTGGAAGACATCGAGCGCATCTACGCGCATTCGCAGTCGTTTGCGCAGACCGCCGGCTGGCTGCGTTCGCACCTGCCCAAGGTCGAGAAGATCGCCGTCTCCAGCAATGCCGAAGGCGCGCGCCGCGCCCGCAATGCCGAAGATGCCGCGGCGATCGGCGGCGAAAGCGCCGCGCATGTGTATGGCTTGAAGAAAGTCATCATGAAGTCGATCGAAGACGACGACGACAACACCACGCGTTTTCTGGTGATTGGCCGGCAGATCTTTCCCACCTCCGGGCATGACCGCACCTCGGTGCTGGTGTTCATCCACGACAAGCCGGGCGCGTTGTTCGACGTGCTCAGCCCGTTCGCGCGGCATGGCATCAGCATGAACCGCATCGAGTCGCGTCCCTCGCATCAGGCCAAGTGGGAATATGGCTTCTTCATCGACCTGGCCGGCCACGTGGAGGACGAGGCGATGAAGCAGGCGCTGGCCGAACTGGAAGCGCACTCGGCACAGATCAAGGTGCTGGGCTCGTACCCGGTCGCCATTCCCTGAGCGGGCGCGTCCGGCAAGCGCAGTCCTGACCGGCATGCCGTCGCCGGCCGAGGTGGCGGCAGCGCCACGACACTCTCCAACGCGTATCGCCGCACAGGGCGATGCCGCAGCAATCGGATCACACGCATGAGCAGCAGCACGCAGCACTGGATCGCCCGGCAGGGCAGCGCCTTGCAGGGCAGCCTGGCCATTCCCGGCGATAAATCCGTCTCGCATCGCGCGGTGATGTTCGCCGCCCTGGCCGATGGCGTCTCGCAGATCGATGGTTTTCTCGAAGGCGAAGACACCCGGTCCACCGCGGCCATTTTCGCCCAGCTCGGCGTGCGTATCGACACACCGTCGGCGTCGCAGCGCATCGTGCACGGCGTGGGTGTGGATGGTCTGCAACCGCCCAGCGAGGCGCTGGACTGTGGCAATGCCGGCACCGGCATGCGCCTGCTCGCCGGCCTGCTGGCAGCGCAGCGCTTCGACAGCGTGCTGGTCGGCGATGCATCGCTGTCCAAGCGCCCGATGCGGCGCGTGACCGGCCCGCTGGCACAGATGGGCGCGCGTATCGACACCGAAGACGACGGCACCCCGCCGCTGCGCGTGCATGGCGGGCAGACGCTGCACGGCATCGACTTCGTCTCGCCGGTTGCCAGTGCGCAGGTCAAATCCGCCGTGTTGCTGGCAGGCCTGTATGCGCAGGGCGAAACCTCGGTCACCGAGCCGCATCCCACCCGCGACTACACCGAGCGCATGCTGTCCGCATTCGGCGTGGAGATCGATTTCTCGCCCGGCAAGGCCCGCCTGCGCGGCGGCCAGCGCCTGCGCGCGACCGATATCGCGGTGCCTGCGGATTTCTCCTCGGCGGCGTTCTTCATCGTGGCAGCCAGCATCATTCCCGGCTCGAACGTGCTGCTGCGTGCGGTGGGCCTGAATCCACGGCGCACCGGGCTGCTGGCGGCACTGCGGCTGATGGGCGCGGATATCGCCGAAGAACAGCATGCCGAGCATGGCGGCGAGCCGGTGGCCGATCTGCGCGTACGCTATGCGCCGCTACAGGGCGCGCAGATTCCCGAAGCGCTGGTGCCGGACATGATCGACGAGTTCCCGGCGCTGTTCGTGGCCGCTGCGGCGGCAACCGGGCAGACGGTGGTCAGCGGCGCTGCCGAATTGCGGGTCAAGGAATCCGATCGCCTTGCAGCGATGGCCAACGGCCTGCGCGCGCTCGGCGTGCAGGTCGACGAGACCCCCGATGGCGCGACCATTCATGGCGGCAGCATCGGCGGCGGCGTGATCGAGAGCCACGGCGACCACCGCATCGCGATGGCGTTTGCCATTGCCGGCCAGCTGTCCACCGGCGACGTGCGGGTCAACGACGTGGCCAATGTCGCCACCTCGTTCCCGGGGTTCGACAGTCTGGCGCGGGGTGCCGGTTTCGGGCTTGAAACAGCCTGAGTAGACAGACAGCGTTTGAACAAAGGCGGTAGTTCTTGGCCGGTAAGGATTGCCGGTCGAGGCGGCGCTGGCGCGCAACGCCTGTGAGTCGAGGTTCGGGTGTCGCCTTGCAGTCAGTGCGGCGATACCGCTAGCCCACTCGAGTGGTGATCCCACTCAGCGCTCTGCGGTGAACTCCACCGGCACCTGCACGCTGCTGACCACTGCATGGCCATCGCGGGTGGCTGGCTCGAAGCGCCACTGACGCAAGCTGTCCATCACCGCTGCATCCAGGCGCGGGTCGTTGCTGCCGCTGCGATCGACGATGCTCACATCGCTCACCCGGCCTTGCACATCCAGTTGCAGGCGCGCAGTACGACTGCCTTCGATACCGGCCTGTGCGATGTCTGAGGGATAGCGTGGCATCGCATTGCCAGGCAGCGGAATCGCTTCTTCGGTGCTGGTCGGCGCGCGCACGGGTTGATGCGCAATCATGGTCATGGCGCGCGGGCCTTCCGATGTCGGCAGGATCTGGCGGCTGGCCGCAGGCGCCGGGCGCGTATCGGTCGCGAACGATTCGTCGCTATGTCGGGCCCACCACCAGGTCGGCACCACCACCAGCACCGCCAGCAGGGTCGCCCACAGCCAGGGCGAGGCGCCATCGGCAGCGTCGTCGTGGACGTGGTCGTCGGTGTGCGCGGAGCGCTGCGGCAATGCCTGCGTGGGGTGTGGCGAGGGATTGGAGATGAAGGACATGGCCGGCCTCCTGGCGCATCTTTGGGATGACGTGACCAGTCTGGTCGGCCTTGCCTGAGGCGCAGCTAAGGCAAGGCACTCAAGAGGATTCAATGCGCGGTAGACATTCAGCTTGGTCGAGCCGGCGCCGGGGCCAGTTCGATCCGCCATCTCCGGTCAACCCACGGCGCTCTCCTCGCCTGCGGCAGGCGGGCCGTCGTCGGCGTGCGGGGCAATCGACGCATCGCACCGCCGCGCCTCTTACTGCGCCGGCTTGAACTCGAACGGGATATCCAGGCTCCCGGCAATCGGCTGGCCATTGCGCTGTGCCGGATGGAAACGCCAGCGACGTACCGCTTCCATTGCGGCGCGGTCCAGGTCGCGTGAGCCGCTGCGCTGCACCAGCGTCACTCCGCCCGGGTTGCCCGCCGCGTCCACGTCCACCCGCACCACCACGTCGCCGGCATCACCGCGACGCAACGCCGCCGAGGGATAGCGCGGCGGCGGCATCTGGCCCTGCATCGGCACCGGGCGATCTCCGCCTGCAGCAGCGGCGTTTGCCGGGGCCGCGCTGCCCGGCGCACCGGGAAGCGCGTCTTCAGGCAACGGCATGGGGGCAGGCGCAGCCGGCGGCGCGGTCTCCACCAGCGTCGGGGTTTCTTCCGGCGGTTTGGCCTGCGGCATGTCGCTGGCACCGTCCTGGGCCGGCAGCGGCGCAGGTAGCGGCTGGATGCTGTCGTCGGCCTGCACACCGGCAGCCGGGTGGGCCGGCGAGGCCTTGTAGAAGTCGTCCTTGCGGCCGGTGGCCCACACCAGCAGGAACAACAACAGGCCGGCAACGAAGGCGATACCGGCAATTTTCAGGGTGTGGCGGGGCAGTCGCAGGACGATCTGGCGATCGGACGCAGGGCGGGGCGCGGGCATAGGGCTCACCTGAAGGATCGGGCCAATTCTGGCATAGCGGCGGTGAATCGATCGCAGCAGGTGGCGGAACAGGCGATAATCTCGCGCTTCCCACTGACTCACAGACTCCCGATGCTAGATCCGGCCCTGCTTCGCCAACATCCCGCCGACCTTGCCGAGCGCCTGCGCAGCACGCGCAGTTTCTCCCTGGACACCGCGGAACTGGAGTCGCTGGAAAGCGAGCGCAAGCGCATCCAGGTGCGCACGCAGGAACTGCAGAGCCAGCGCAATTCCAAATCCAAGGCGATCGGGCAGGCCAAGGCCAAGGGCGAGGATGTCACTGCGCTGATGGCCGAGGTGGCCGGTTTTGGTGAGGAGCTCAAGGCCTCCGAAGAAGCGCTGGACGTGATCCGCGCCAAGCTCGAGACCATTGCGCTGGGCCTGCCCAATCTGCCGGCCGACGATGTGCCGCAGGGCAACGACGAGAGCGAGAACGTCGAGCAGGCGCGCTGGGGCACGCCGCGCCAGTTCGATTTCCCGGTCAAGGACCATGTGGAACTTGGCGCGCCGCACGGCTGGCTGGACGGCGAGACCGCTGCCAAGCTGTCGGGTGCGCGTTTCACCGTGCTGCGTGGGCCGGTCGCGCGGCTGCACCGCGCGCTGGCGCAATTCATGCTCGACCTGCATGTCGGCGAGCATGGCTACGAAGAAACCAACGTGCCGCTGCTGGTCAATGCCGAGTCGATGCGCGGGACCGGGCAGCTGCCCAAGTTCGAGGACGACCTGTTCCAGACCGAAGTGGGTGAATCGCGCCGCTACCTGATCCCTACCTCCGAGGTGCCGCTGACCAACATCGTGCGCGACGAGATCGTCGACGCCGAGCGTCTGCCGCTGCGCATGACTGCACACTCGATGTGCTTCCGCGCCGAAGCCGGTAGCGGCGGCCGCGACACGCGCGGCATGATCCGCCAGCACCAGTTCGAAAAAGTGGAACTGGTCACCGCCTGCGCGCCGGAACACAGCGATGCCGAACATCAGCGCATGACGCGTTGTGCCGAAGTGGTGCTGGAAAAACTCGGCCTGCCGTATCGCAAGGTGCTGCTGTGCACCGGCGACATGGGGTTCTCCGCGATCAAGACCTACGATCTGGAAGTGTGGCTGCCATCGCAGGGCACCTACCGCGAGATTTCGTCGTGCTCGAACTGCGGCGATTTCCAGGCGCGGCGCATGCAGGCGCGCTGGCGTAACCCGGCCAGCGGCAAGCCGGAACTGCTGCACACACTCAACGGTTCCGGCACCGCCGTGGGCCGCGCGATGATCGCGGTGATGGAGAACTACCAGAACGCCGATGGCTCGATCGATGTGCCCGAGGCGCTGCGTCCGTACATGGGCGGGATCGAGCGGATCGGGTAGGAGCGGTTGGCGCAATTGCCGCGCAGCGCAGCTGTCAGGCGGGCGCGGCCGATGCCCGGCGTTGTCGTGCAGTTTTGATATGCGGTGCCCCGTGTGCCGTCAGCTCCCATTGACGACCGCTCCCGTGTTCGTCAGGCACTTAAGCAGTGGTACTCGCGCGGCTGCTGGGTTGCCAGATGTGCCGCCGCGTCACTGACAAACCCGGAACAGGAACGGGGCCAGTGATGGCCCCGTTTGCATGTCCATGCAGCGGCCTTTGCGTCGCCCGATCGTGGCGAAGTGCTCTGGCGTTTTTTCTCCACCCCAGCCGCGCGCCGCCAGCTATGCATTTACCGTGGCGAAACCGATGGAGCTCGGAGCGCAGCAGTTCGCGGTCCTGATTTCATGAAACTACATTTCTGGTGTATCAGGTCGTTGCCCTGTTGGGATAAAGGTGATTAAATGTCACTTATCGTTCTATCCATGGATGCCTGCGCCATGCACGACCTGAATGACCTGTATTACTTCGCGATGGTGGTGGACCACGGCGGCTTCGCTGCAGCCGAGCGTGCGCTCGGAATCCCCAAGTCGCGCCTGAGCCGCCGCATCAGCCAGCTCGAAACCGACCTGGGCGTGCGCCTGTTGCAGCGCTCCACGCGCCGCTTTGCAGTCACCGATGTCGGCACCAGCGTGCACCGGCATGCCCAGACCATGCTGGCCGAAGCGCAGGCCGCGCGCGAGGTGGTGGACCGTCTCAGCGCCGAGCCGCGCGGCCTTGTCCGCGTGAGCGTTCCGGTCTCGCTGGCGCAGATCCAGTTGCCCAAGCTGTTGCCGGAATTCCTGGCCAAGTACCCCAAGGTGCGGCTGCAGCTCAACATCAGCAATCGCCGCGTCGATGTCATCAACGAGGGCTACGACATCGCGCTGCGCGTGCGCTCGCGCCTGGACGACGACGGCAGCCTGGTGATGCGCAGCTTCGGCCAGGTGCAGGAGTTGCTGGTGGCCAGCCCCAAGTATCTGGACCGTGCCGGGCGCCCCAAGGATCCGAGCGAGCTGGCCAACCACACCACCATGAGCACCAGCGAGGACGAAGCACACCAGCGCTGGGAGTTGCACGGCCCCAACGGCGAGATGCGCCGGGTGGACCTGCAGCCGCGCCTGGCCGGGTTCGACTTCCCGCTGCTGCAGTCGATGGCGCGCGATGGCTTCGGCATCACCATGCTGCCGGAAACCGTGTGCGCGCAGGCAGTGCGCAGCGGCGAGCTGGAAGTGGTGCTGCCGCATTGGTCGCTGCCGCAGGGCATCTGCCACGCGGTGTTCGCCTCGCGGCGCGGCCTGCTGCCGGCGGTGCGGGTGTTCATCGACTTTCTGGCCGAACACCTGCCGCAGGAAATCGAACGCTCGCGCCTGGATTGCGGCGGTAACTGCGCCGAGCTGGCCGAGAAGCTCAAGCGTGCGGCCGCAACCGCACCGCGCCTGGCCGTGGCCGAAGCCGGCTGATCGCTGTGCCTGGTCGTCGACGTCCGGGTTGCCGATGTCGGCCCATCAGCGCTGTGTCGCCTGGCAGCGCTGCGTAATCGGAAATGCTGCGTAACCTGGCAAACGGAACAGCTTTGCAGCGCTGTGCAGCTCAACGACACGCGGCGCTTAGCAAAGCGCGTCCGGGCATGCGAGAATGCGCGCCCGGGAGCAATCCCGGGTCGAGGGCAGCGCGCAATGCAGCGTCCATCGACAGACGTCACCCGCTTCGCGCGTGGCGCAAGCGTGATCACCCGACGCCCTCGGCGGTCGCGCAAAGCAGCATCGGAGAGATGGCCGAGCGGTTTAAGGCACCGGTCTTGAAAACCGGCGAAGGGTCAAACCTTCCGTGGGTTCGAATCCCACTCTCTCCGCCAGTCACTTCTAAGTCATTGTTTTTAATCATTAATTTTTTAGGCGAGTTGATTGGAGGCAGGAAGCATGCAGAGGAAACACTCGCATGCGCACCCCTCATCATTTGAGCCGGTCATCCACTGGCCGCTGGTCGTTCGTCCAGCGCGTCCCTGTTGCTCTTCAAGCCGTGCTCGATTGCCGGCTCATCAAGCGGACTCTTAAGACCAAAGACCTTGCTCAGGCACACGTGCGTGCAGTCGTTGCTTGGGGCGGGCTATGCTCGGCTCTTCGCACAGTTGACGGATCAACGCGTGGACAAGCTGAGCAAGACGGATGCTGACCTCCTTATTGCGCGTCTGACGAGCTCAGAAAATCTTCAGGACCTGACGCTCAACCGCACCCGCCAGCCGGATGGCACGGTGACGGAGCAGTGGCAGATCGACAGCCCTAAGGACTTGAAGCTGTATCGGCAGCTTATGGAGTTGGAAGCGATGGCCGGCGCTGCCTTGCAGGCTCGGGCCCACCCGGTTGCTTTGCCAACCATGTTTGGCTCAACGCATGCTGGCCCAAATAGGCAGTCATCTGCGCCGGCCATCGAGACGATGACGCTGGGCAAAGCCCGTGACGCCTTTCTGGCGACACTCAAGGGCTCGACGCTGCCCAAGACCTACACGATCAAGAAGACCGCCATTGAGGCTTTGGTGAGCTTCCTCGGCGAGAAGGCCAAGGTCCATGCCATTACGCGCTCGGACCTGGCTCGCTGGTATCAGGACATGCGCGAGAAAGGGGCATCTACGCCCACGCTCACCAACAAGCAGAGCTATATCGGCGGGCGAGGAGGCTTTTTCGAATGGGCCATGGCGTCGGGCCATTACCCGAAGGGCGATAACCCTGCGTCCGGCCATGTGAGCTACTCACAGCGAGAAAAGCGCGCCCGTAAGAAGCTGAGCTTCAAGGCATACGACCGTGCACAGATCCAGACGCTGTTCGCGCCCGAAGCGCTGGCCAAGCTGTCGGAATCGGCCCGCTGGGCCTCGCTCATTGGGCTTTATACCGGTGCCCGGGCCTCTGAGGTCGGCCAGTTTCTCGTCAAGGATGTGTTCGAGGAGGAGGGCATCGCTTGCATCCGCATCTCAGATGAAGGCGAGCACCAAAAAGTCAAAACGGAGGTCAGCCTTCGCACGGTCCCGCTTCATCCCGAGTTGCTCAAGATGGGGTTTCTGAGATGGGTGGAGCGCAAGCGAAAAGCAGGTGAGACGAGGCTGTTCCCGGCTGCAAAGGCCACTGCCGTCAATGGGCAGGAAATTGGAGTCGTTACGGCGTTTCGAGACGCTCAGTGGATTCTTAAGAATCCAAATAGTAAGGTGCCCGGCCTCAATCTCGGTCTCTCAGGAAATACTGAAGGGCCAGTGGTCGACGCACTGGCAAGCTTGGGGGAGCGTTACTACATTTTTGAGTTCAAATCAGACCAAAGTAAGTGCAGTGATGAGTGGGACAGCAAGGGTTGGGCTAAAGATGCACACGTCAAGCTTATGTCGCTATGTCGGTCGATCGAAGTCGCTCCTTACGATTACGACCTCAGGAAGCTTCTGAAGAGGGTATGGATGACTGCCTCTACACGCCTAAGAGTACGTGGGTTGCTGCGCTCTGATTCTAAGTAATCTAGAGCTAGGTTGAGAGCGTCTGCCAGAGTGCAGCGGCTTAAGGAAAAATCGATAAGCTTTCCAGGGATTATTAGTGTCGCGTCGAGAAAGCCTCTGTCTGTTGTGGTCAAGCGAATGCCGGTTAAGAACGATAGGCACCACACTACAAACACGAGTTCTTCTTGGCTTTCGCTTTTGCGAAGCGTCAATACGTGAGTTTTGGGAAGCCCGAAGGTTCGCGCACTGTAAGGCATTTCACGAGCGCCCCCCCTTTAGGACTTGTTGCGCTCCAGGATAAATCCACCCTTTGACCACGTTCCGGTCGTCTCGAACATCAGCCACAATTTCTTTGTGGTTAGGAAGTGTTTTTAAAATAAACCGTCTGGTCTTTATGTTGCATGCTAAAGGGTAATATCCGAACTCCGCTTCAACTCCGTTCGGCGGCGGGGTGATTGATTTTTCGATCACGATCGGCGTGCCATTTTCAGATTGGTCTTGGCTAAGATAACTTGTCTGAACTCTTATCCTAGTCTAAAGAGGAGCATTGCAAACATGGATCACTTCGAAGGCGTGGTGCTCGATTACCTCCGAGCGGACCGGGCGCTGTTCGTCAACAGCCAGTGTTGCATCCAGCTCAACGAGGGCGCCAACCCGGACACCAGAGGCCCGCATTGGTATTACGATGCGGTGGCCGTGAGCTTCAAGGAGGGGCGGCTTATTTGTGCGAAATCAGCTACGCAGCTCGGGCCCGTCGTTGATTGCTCGCCTGAAGGGATGGAACGAGCATTGGACCGGCGTCAGGAACGCCCTTGCGCGAGACAGCGGTGTGCCGCTGGGCTGGACGGTGAGGCCTTGGCTATTTGTCCCCGAGGCTCAGGCCGAGCGGCTGCGCGCCAGCATCGCAGGATTTGGCAACCTTCCTAGCCCCCGCATCACGTTTCTGGAGGACGTGGTGCCTTGGCGCTATCGTTCCTGGAATCGCGGTGCATACACCGACACGACCCCATGACCTCGCTGACTTTTAGCGCTCCAAGTTATGCCCTCCTGCAAGCGACCACTCAGTGCTGGAAGCGCGCGAAGGCCACCCCCGTCACCACGGTGTGGGTGCCGTCCTTCGTCGACAACGAGGATGTGGAAGAGCCAGACGACGAGCCCGTGATAGGTGGAACGGCCATACTGGGCTACATCAAGGCGCATCCATGGGTCCAGGGCGGCCTTCAGTCGTTCATTTCCCATGTCTCGACGCCAGTCCTGAGATTCCCCGAGTGTCCCAAAGCGTGACGACGTTTCGCTGAGATGCTTGCCTCGGCCTACTGCGCCCGAAGTGCTTTGAGCTTGACCGGTGGCGTCCTCGTATCAAGGTTCTGCTGAACACGGCTATGCTGAGGCTAGCTTGGAGTGGGCTGACGCGGGCGGGACAGAGTGCAGTCGCACAGACTGAGACGGCGTTGCACCAGAGTGTCACCCCTACATCACCGCCTTCACAACACCGCATGCCCAGTAGTGCCAGGCGCGCCCGTCGCGCATCCGATGTTTTCGATTACGCTTACCCAGAGCATTTACGCGATTGCGTGGAAGCACTTCCCAAAACAGCAGGGGTCTACACCTTTCACGGGAAGGAAGGCCTGTTGCCGCTCTACGTCGGTAAGAGCATCAACGTGCGCACCCGGGTGATGGACCATTGCCGCACCCCGGAAGAGGCCTCACTGCTTCGTCAAACGACCTCGATCTCCTGTATCTCTATGGCAGGGGACGTTGGTGCACGTCTGCTGGAGGCGCAAATGGTCAAGCGTCAGATGCCGCTCTACAACAAGCTGCTTCGGAAGGTCTCGCGTCAGTTCTCCATCCGGCTCTATCGGGGCGAGGTCTCTATCGTCCACTCGGCGGAATACGACGTGACCTCCTCACCGATGCTCTACGGGCTCTACTCCAGCCCGCAGTCCGCTCAAAAAAGCTTGCGGCGTATCGCCGATGACCACCGGCTTTGCTACTCCCTGGTAGGGCTCGAGCGGCTGCCTTTGGGCCGCCCATGCTTTCGCGCCATGCTCAAGCGCTGTGCGGGCGCTTGCTCGGGAGGTGAGGCCCTGGATGAGCACGAAGAGCGCTTACGTGCCGCACTCATTCGTCTAGAACTTTCAACCTGGCCCTTTCATGGCCGGATTGCGTTGGAAGAGAAGGGCGAGAACTTGCGCCAGCTCCACGTGCTGGATGCCTGGCACTACCTGGGCACCGTCACGACACTGACGGCGGCCAGGAAGCTGAAAGGCGAGCCGTTGGGCTTCGACCGGGACAGCTACAGGATCATCAGGGCTGCGATAGAGTCGGGACTTCACGCCATCACCGTTCTTGGCCCGTAGAGCTCTTCCGCACTACGTTTAATGGTTCGTCTTCCGGGCGGCGTTGCAGGGCGCCGGTCGCGTTGTCGTGAGCGGCATTGGACGACCATTGGCAGACCATGAGTCGGCTTGCCAAGAAAGCCTGCTTGCTTAAACACGGGTTAGTTGAGTAAGCCTGCGCGGTGCTTCATGTGGCCGATTAGCAAGGCTTGGGGTTCGGCATCCTCCAGTGCATGAGCGCCTGCAAGGAAAACCAGGTCGGCCACCCGTTGCCGCCGTTTGATTTCTTCCCGCTTCGCAGTTTCCTGCGCCTTCGCTTCGCGGCGCTGGCTGGCTCATCGGGTCAGCTGCACCCAAAGCACCATGGGAGTCCGCTGAGCACAGAGGTGATCAATGACGGTCAGCGGGGTCATCCCCCACCACTGGCCCCCCCTGAAGCCCTGGCCGCATTGACGGGGGCATAAGCTGCTCGCGAATAAAGGCACTCTCCACCGGCGGCCGCTGCTAGCCGGCACGCCGCACCACGGAGCTTAACGGGCCGGAGCAAAAATCCCGCCGACCAACGGTGAGTTAGAAGCCAAGCCTTTCTTCGGGTAGCTGGCAGTCCATGGGAGCTGCTGTCATGTTTTTCGTGGAGTTTTAGAGCTCCCCGCCCGCATAAGCTGGTCTCAGATGAACGTCTGTCCAGCACCATGCTTACCTTGTTAGGCGTCTCGCTTGCTGTGATAAACCATCGCCCCAAGCAACATGAGCATGATCAAGAGCAGTTCGTTTCGAACATTGAATGAAAAGGCTGCATAGGAAAACAATCCCAAGCATCCAAAAGCCAGAAATAGAGCGTAAATTATTTTTAAGAACATTATTTATCCCTCAGTGCATTCAATTGTTTCTTCCACCATCCCGGTCGGGAAGACTTCCTTAAGTTCGTTCATGAACTCAATGATGTCTTCATTTCTGACATCCGCCGAACCAAAGTATTTCAATCCGCTTTTGTCGATAACTTCTTGGAGCTTTGCCATGCATATCCCGCATTGGATGCACGATGCGGAACTCTGCACGCTATATTTCCTCACACATTTGCCTTCCTTTGCGACCTCTTCAATGAATTCCCCGAGCAAGCCTTCGGAAGCCCAGCCAATTAGAAAAGCGGCGATGGCATAGAAAAACCTCACCATCAAGCATCATGGATGCCACCTACTGGTCGTCGATGCGAAATCGTCGTTATCAGTCGCGAGACTATGGATTTGCTTCAATGTAGTTACTGGATAAGTCGTTGATCTCCATAAGCTTTCGGCTAGGCGATGTTGCCGTAGCCGACGCCGCGCCAAAAGTTTTGGCAGGTCGCATTTTAACAATAGGTGAGACGCATCGCATTTGGGAGTGTGTTGTAATTTAGCCGGTTCGCCTACTGCGCCACAGCACCAAGAACAGTATCGGCAACGATTTCAGGACGGCCATCGCTCCCAAGCCCATGGTGACCGTCAAGGGCGTCACGAGCCACCATCGGGCCCAGCTGAGGCCCTGGTCGCGCTGCCTAGCTGCTTAGGCTTCTTGCGCATAGAGCCGTTCCGCCTTTCGCAGGCCTCGGTCGAGCCATCAACGGCCCGACGATGAAGGCGAACGGGCCCAGGAAGAGCAGGCAGGGCTGCCGTTTCGGGGGACATGCTGCTGCGATAGCTGTATGGCGAGAAGCGGGCATGTCTTGCATCACCGGGAAGCTGGTCTCTGCTTGTTGGTGACTAGCGGCTTGAGAGGTGACTATCGTCGCTAGTCAGACAATGCGTAATGTGTCACAATTGAGAATCAATCTCATCTTTGGGTCAGCCACGTGGTTTGAAGCCGCCCTCGCTTTCAAGGGTTCTTCATGGCCGTCGACCATTCATTGCTTGCCTCGCTTTACCGCGATCATCAGCCTTGGCTACAGCGCTGGGTCGGTGGCCGGGTTGGGTCTCGAGAGGTTGCGCAAGACCTGACGCAGGACACCTTCACTCGCTTGCTCAGTGGGCGCGACCTTTGCGGATTGAATGAACCACGCGCGTTCCTAACGACGGTGGCCAAGGGCCTCATGGCTAATTGGTTTCGTCGCCAATCGTTGGAACGTGCCTACTTGGAAAGCTTGACTGCGCTTCCCGAATCAATCGTGCCATCAGAAGAGGAGCGAGCGATTGTCTGCGAGGCGCTTTGCCTCATCGATGCAATGCTCGAAGGGTTACCTGTGGCTGTGCGCCAAGTCTTCCTGCTGGCCCAGTTTGAAGGCCTTGGGTATGGCGAGATCGGCTGCAAGCTTGACCTGTCGCTGAGCACCGTCAAGCGACATATGAAGCGTGCTTGGCTCGCATGCCTGGCCTATGCGCCCTGACGACACCAAGTCCTCAACGCCACTTGATCCCTGCGTGCTCGAACAAGCCGCCGAATGGGTCGTGCGATTAGGAGAGCATGGAGGAGCTCAGGACCAAGCTGCCTGTGAGCGTTGGCAGCAACAGCACCCCGACAACGCACGGGCATGGCGAAGGGTTGAAGAGCTCTTGGGGACCATCAACGCGGTCCCACCTTCGATTGCGCGCCCCGTATTGGATCGCCCCAAGCACCCGGGACGTCGCTTAGCCATGAAGCGCTTAGGCGCCTGGCTACTCGCTGCCCCGGCTGGGTGGCTTGCCTGGCAACTGTGGGAACAATCGAAATGGGATCAACGCTTCAGGACGGGCACTGGGGAGTGGCAGCACCAGCAGCTCGCGGACGGGACCCAGATAGAGCTCGATTCCGGAACTTCGCTGGACGTGGCTTATGGTGCAAAACAACGCCTGCTGCGCTTGCAACAAGGTCAGGTGCTGATCAAGACCGCGCCAGACACCATACCTTCACCGAGACCCTTTCGGGTTGCCACGACGCACGGATGTATGCAGGCATTGGGCACACGGTTCAATGTGCGCGTAGAGGAGCATCGAACACACTTGGCGGTGTTCGATGGCGCGGTGCGCATCGAGCTCGGAGGAAACACGCGCTCGTCGTGTCGGGTGGATGCGGGCTTTGCCGTTTGGTTTGACCGCAATCGTTGCGTCATCGCTCCGAAGCCAACCGAGCAATTGACGGGCTGGTCAAAGGGCCTGCTGGTCATCAATGCCGAGCCACTCGGGCAGGTGCTCGAAGAGCTTGGGCGTTATCGCCATGGCGTGCTGCGCTGTGATCCGTCCGTGGCGCATCTCTTGGTGTCAGGTGTGTTCCCACTGGCTCATATCGACCAGAGCCTCGACATGATCGCCCAGACACATGGCTTGGCCATCGAGCGCCGAGCCAAAGGCTGGTGGACGACGGTCGTCCCAAAATAAAAAGCAGTCGGAGTGACCCTTTTTTCAATCTCGCGGGGCAAGTGGAAGAACCCCTATTGTTGAGCGCTGTCATGCGTCGTTTTTGCCATCCCCTGCGGATTCGTCTTCTAGTCCTTGCCCTGGCTACCGTCTCAAGCTCGGCGTTTGCCCAGGCAACGCCCGCTCGATTGCCTGCGGGGCCGCTGGGCGCAACGCTCACCGCGTTTGCCACGGAGCGCGGGATCGCATTGTCGTTCGATCCCGCCTTGACCGAGGGGCTGACTTCGCCATCGCTCGAGGGCAACATGACCGATCGCGAAGGCCTGGAGCGGCTGCTATCGGGTTCGGGACTGCGCTTGCTTGCACGCTCCAATGGAAGCTACACACTGCTTCGCGCACCTGCTGCGAGCAGCGGGATCATTCCACTGTCGCCCTTGCGCATCGGGGCGCAGCGCACGTTCCCTTACTCGGAGGGAATTGCACTGGATCAAGCCTACATTGATGCAGCGCCTCGGGGAGAAAGCGATCTCGCCACGCTACTGCGCATCAATCCATCGGTGCAGTTCAGCGACACAGCGAGAAGCTCGCGCAATGCTGGCGAGATCCGCCCGGCAGATTTCAGCATCAACGGCGCGCCGTTTTACCAGAACCTGTTCCTGATCGATGGCATCAGCTTCAACAACGATATCGATCCGGTCTTCAACAACGCTGACCACTATGCTGATGTCCCTAGCCAGTCACAGGGCATCGCGGTCGATACCGATCTGCTCGAGGGCGTGACCGTCTACGACAGCAACGTGCCGGCAGCCTTCGGGAACTTCACTGGTGGCGTGGTGGACGCACAAACCCGTAAGGCAGGTGACCGTCTACACGGCAAAGTCTGGTTCCGCATGGCGCGTTCGGTTTGGAATGACATCATCATCCCTCAAGGGCAAGAGCAGGACTTCGAGCAGTCAGCAACCAGCGATTTTCAACCCGAGTTCGACAAGTTCAAATTTGGGGCGCGACTGGAAGGACGGACCAAGAGCGGCATTGGGCTGATCGGGACTGTCACGCAGACTCGCTCGGAGATCCCTCTTCGAGGCTATACCTCGGGGAATGTGAGCAGCAGCGATGCCAACAGCAAAACGCAAACCCGGCAGAACACAGCGACTTCCTTGTCGGCCGATTGGAAAAGCGACAGTGGTATCGAGCTCGGTGCCAGCATCACCTATGCGCCGACCGATGATCGTTACTTCATCCAAAGCGCCAAAAACTCATGGTTCGATCTGAAATCAGGTGGCCCTGTTGTCGCGCTGCGTGCCAACGTCGAGCGTGGGGCCTGGACGATGCGCAATACCTTGAGCTACAGCGATCTGGAGAGCTCCAGGCGAAGCCAGGTCGACTACTGGAAGTCCTGGGCCAAGTCACGGGAGTTCGATTGGGGCGTCAACAACAGTAGCCGCGAAGGAAGCTGGGGCAATGTTGATCAGCATGATCGCAAGGTGGGCTATCAAGCCCAGCTCGATCGGGAGCCCATTGCCTGGGGATCGAGCGAACACAATGTGCAGCTGGGCGTGTCCTTCCAGCATCGAGAAGCAAACTACGAGCGCCTCAATGACCACTACAACTACCTGCAACCCTATGCCACCACAAGCTGCACCAGCAGCAATGGGGCAGTGGACACGGATAGCTGCTCGCTGTCACCGGTCCTGACCTCTGTCACCGGAACGGTTGTCGCCGGGCGTGGTCAATACTTTCGCCGGCAAACCACCTATCGAGCAGGAGAGTTCAAGGTCAGCGGGCAGGCTTATGCTGCGTGGCTCCAAGACGACGTGCGCCTTGGAGACTTGAGCCTTCGTGGTGGCGTGCGTCTGGACAAAGACAGCATTTGGGACAAGACCACGCTCTCTCCACGGCTGGCCGCATCCTGGGATGTATTCGGCGACAAGACCACGATCCTGACGGGTGGGCTCAACCGCTACTACGGACGCAACTTCTTTAGTTACCTGCTTCGCGAGGGGCGTGAGCGCCTGACCCTGGTCAAGACACGCACGAGTGCGCGCGCGGCATGGGAGAGTATCGAGGGCACATCTGCTGGTTCGACCAACCGGCTGAGCGATGTTGATATCCCCTATACCAATGAATGGACCATCGGACTGGATCAGCGTTGGCGCGGCCTGGATCTGAGTCTGAAGTATGTCAGTCGTGACAACCGCGACGAAGTCCTGCGCCAATCGGTTCGAAGTAACGATCCGTCCGGCGCGTTCACCAGTAGCGTCTACGAGTATGTGAACAACGGGCGCAGCCGAAGCGATGTCTACACGCTGAGCGTGAGCCCTGAAAATAGCCTGGTCTGGGGGCCTAGTCGGACCCAAGTGCAGTTTGCCTTCGACTACACCGACACCCGGCGAAATTACAGCAACTACCAAACCAGCTGGAGCGATGAGAGCGACCAGTTGGTGCTCTATAAAGGCAACCGGGTTTGGCTCTACGATCTGCCGGCGACCGACTTCGCGCGCAAGTGGACAGCACGCCTGTCAACACAGTCGCGTGTGGATATCGGGCCAGGCGAGCTTCTCTGGAGCAATTTTTTGCGATATCGCGATGGGTTTCGCGACATCGTGCAGCAAGGAAGTGAAGACGTTGGTGGCGAGGTCTATGACGTCTATCGTGATGTGAGCTATCCACGTGCCTTCACCGTGGACACCACACTCGAATACAGCTTCCGCTTGCCATCCGAGCAGCAACTCTATGTGCGTGTGGAAGCCATGAATGTGCTCAATCGCATCAACAAGATTGCTGGCACAACATCTTCATCATCTTACTTTGAGCAAGGGCGCAGCTACTGGCTGGAAGCGGGGTATCGGTTCTAATGAAGGTGGGTCGGCCGATGCGGTTGGGTGGTTGAGAGGTGGCACGCGTTGAGTCGCGATGTTGGCGTTGGTGGCTGATGCTGGCCGCATGCTGTGTTGCAGGCCATGCCGTGCCGGAGAGGACGAACACGCCCGTTCCTCGGGACTGCCGGGCAACGCTCGCCTTGTCATCCACTAGCGTGGACGTTGCGTGTCTGCGCCTGGCTTACGCAGGGCCGCAAGCGTCGTGGCCGAAACCTGAGATCTCTGAAGGCGCGGTATGGCAAGAACTTGCTCCCTTACCCGCGAAAGCGCCGACACCTGCTGACAACCCAACAACCGTGCAAAAAGTCGCTCTTGGAAGGAAACTCTTTGAAGACCCGCGACTGTCGAGCTCAGGACAGATCGCGTGCGCCAACTGCCACGATCCAGAGCTTGGATGGGGAGATGGGCGTAGCGTGTCCTTTGGCCATAATCGACAACAAGGACGACGCAACGCGCCAAGTGTGGCGATGTCTGGTTTTGCCGAGTCACTCTTCTGGGATGGACGTGCCGGGTCGTTGGAGGAGCAGATCCGCCATCCCATTGAGGACGGCAAGGAAATGGCGTTTTCGCTCCCTGCCATGGTGGAGCGGCTCAATCAAAGCGATGACTACCCCGGTGAGTTCGGACACGTGTTTGGCTCATCACGTATCACGGAGAAAGACATTGCTCAGGCGTTGGCAGCTTTTGAGCGAAGCTTGGTGCCTCGCGCCAATCGCTACGACCGATTTCTACAAGGGCAACGGGAGCTGCTGACCGATCAGCAGTTGTGGGGCTTGCATATTTTCAGGACCAAAGCCCGCTGCATGAACTGCCATAGCGGTCCGACGCTTGCCGACAATCGTTTCCACAATCTTGGGCTTCATTTCTATGGACGTCAGCGCCAGGATCTGGGCCGGTATGAGGCCACCCAGGATGTTCGAGACAGTGGGAAGTTCCGCACGCCGTCACTGCGCAATGTGCGGAAGACAGGGCCTTACATGCATACAGGTGGTTTCGCGGATCTGCGCAGTGTTGTCAATGCCTACAACGCAGGCATGCCAAGGCCAAAGCCCAAAAACGAGCAGATCGATGATCCGCTCTTCCCGAAACCTGATCCCTTACTTCGACCCCTTGGCCTACAAAAAGAAGAGCGCGACGCCATTGTGGCGTTCTTGGAAACGCTTTGAAGGCCTGCTTCTTATTGCAAGAAAAATTCTACGGGAACTTCTAGTTCCACCGGATCGGGCAACGAGTGGGGCGGCCGAGGAAGCGGCTGCGCCCGGGAAAAGGTGCCTAACGCTTCATCATCAAGGGCTAGGTAGCCGCTCCCAAGGTGCACCCGTGCGGCAAGCACCCGGCCTTGATGATTGACCAGAGCGCGCACGAAGACGACACCTTCTTGTCGATGTGCCTTGGCGGTAGTGGGATAGCGACGGAAGCGCTGCAAGCGTTCCAAGACGCGCCCCTCCCAATTTGGGTCTGTCATTCCGGCGGCAGGAGCTGGCGGAGCAGGGGGCGAGGCTGGAGCAGCAGCTTGCGTCAGGGCAGCGTCTTGCTCAAGTGACGCTGCCATCGAATGTTCGACAACATCGGACGGCGGCATGAGGGGAATGCTAGGTAACGAGGCAGGCGTGGGCTGTCGTGTCGGACGCTCGACAGGGGGCGCCTCTAAGCGAGGTGGGGACGAAGAAGTGATCCGTGACTGTTGTGGAACTTGTTTGGGTGCCGGGACTGGTGCGACCGGTGTGGGGGGCGCGGCTGCAGGAAGAAGAGTGAGGCGCATCCGAACTTCTTCCTGAGGCGGAATGCTGCCGTCAAAGCGCGTTTGATCAAGCACAAGCCATGCGATGAGTGCATGGATGACAACTGTCGCAATGCCCGCACTAAGCCTTTGCCAGCGACTCTCCTGTGTGGCAAGGGCATGGATGGAAGAAAGAGCGGTAGCGGAGGGCACGGTGGAAAATACAAACGAGACTCGTTCTATTTTATACGTTAGGCACGTTAGGTGCGATGCGCTTTGAGCAGAAGTGTGTCTTGCGTGAGGTATGGAATCGCATTTGAAGAGCATCAAGTCGCCAAGAAACGCGGCTGTAAGTCAAAGCCTCTGGCATAGATGATGGCTGTGAGTTCGATCGCTTCGCGAAGGGTTTCTCCGCCTGGATGACGCGTAGCTCAGAACTTCCTGACATCCCGAAGGGCGCGAGACCTATGGTTTCAGGAATGCAGTGGCGCAATCTAAAGCTGCCGGACGGGAGACCGATGGTCGCTCACCTCGCGGGACGCTTGAGCAGCGTCGTGCCGGCAACCCACGAGTATTTCTGTTGAGGTTGCGTCCATACAGTCTGGCTGTATAGCCGCTCTTCGTGTGTTGCCATCTGTGTGAAGCAGAGCACCCAACACTCCCCTACGTCAGCTCCATAGTGGACGAGGCGCTGCCGTGGTCTCAGGCGCTGCGACAGCGCTACCGATACTTGAGCTCATGGACAGAGCTGAGTTGCGAATCCACCTGGATCACTTGGACAACGCAGTGCCAGCGCTGAGGGCGTCTAGCCCTGACCGTTACCACTTCTTGCGAGCGTTCGCGGGCATGGCGCAGGTCATTGAGGCAAAGGCTCTCACTTCTCAAGATGCTGAATTCGTTGGCCGCCGGGTCGATGAGATTTTGGCATGGCATGGTCTACAAGGCTCGGACGACCAAGGCTGAGGTGGCATTGGTTACCACCAGTTCTCCCGACCAATGGAACCGCCGGGATAGTGGCTTCATCAATCACACCATCAACATGGGCATCCCCTCGAACATCCCGCCGGACAGCGAATACATGATTTGCAGGGATGAGTCCACTGACTCCTTTTAGAAGATTCACCGCTACGGCACTGGCTCGTGACGCAAATGGCCGCGCCGCGCCGCGCTGAGCTGACTTAGTTGACTCGATAAACCGGCGGTCAGATGCCGCTCGCTCTTTGGGGCGAGTGGCATTTTTGCTTCGGAGCTCGTTGAGCGGAAACAGCAGATGAAGGGTGGATCACATCGGCTGGCAGATGCACGAGCAGCAAACGGGGATTGCGTATGCGCGCTAGAGCTCCTAGGCAATGTTGCACCGAGAGGACTGGTGACCCACGATCATGAAGACCTGCCGAGATGCGAGCTCCGATAGAGCTCGGTCAGTGAGTGCGTAATGTTCGCTTCCATCCTTTCTACACACGCGAGAGTGTTCAAGCGCATCCGTCGCAGGCTCATCGGATTGCACGGCGAAAATCGCGAAGCTCCCATTGCTGGGGCCTAACTTTGGCGGTGGCAGCAAAGTGACACTTCTAAATCTGGTGACATTTTTTAATGTCACCCAAGCGCTTGTTGCTGCCTCCGCCGTCTCGGAACGCGTCCATGGGACATGTGCTTGCACCTGTCTATAAAATATCTACCTCAAGAAGAACCTGACAGGGACGTCAAGGCTCACTGGTGCTCTCATCGCAATAGGTGGTGCGGGCAGGGGTTCGGCTCTCGCAAACGTAGCCAAGGCTTCTTGATCCAAGACATTTGAGCCACTTGTGCGCCGGACCGTTGCCGACATGACGCGGCCTGAGCCATCGATCAAAGCGTGGATAAGCACTATCCCCTCTTGGCGGCGAACTTTGGCACGGCGGGGGTATCGCTTGAACTTTTCCAGTCGGGTGAGCACTTCCCCTTCCCAGTTTGGATCAACCTCTCCGCTGGTCTGTGGACTTGGCGGCAAGGACAAAGATTGGGGTGCCGATGGCGGGGACGGCGTTGGAACGCTTGGTGCATTTGAGGCACCCTCATCGAACACGGGCACTTCGCCCATGAGTGATGCAAGTTGCGGTTGAGCGGAAGTCTCCGTGCGCACGCGCTCTGGCGTCATTCTGGGAGAGGCCTGCTTGGGCCGGGCCTTGGCGGCAGGAGGATCGAAGCGTTCAGGTGAGACTTTATCTGCCACGGGCACAGGCGGTGCTGTCGGGCTCAAGAAGGTTAACTGAACTCGAATCTGCTCGGGTGTTGTGGGCTTTGAAGGTTCAGGCCAGTGAAACAAGAGCGCGTAAAGCACCAATGCATGGCCGCCCCACGTCAATGCGTGCGCCAGGAGCTTGGTTCTAAGCTCGCTTTGGTCTTGCAAGCGCTGCTCGACGCGCGGCAGCGGCCGAGTTTGGATCCAGAGTGCGCAAAGACAGATTGCGAGCGTCACGCCAGCGCCAAGCACCCAAGATGGCTTGGCACCCAGCCAAAACAAGGTTGTCCCCAAACCCATGCCGAGCGTAGCAAAGCATTTGCCATTGCGTGAAATCGCGCCTTCCTCAGACCAGGCTCGAAGCACGGCGCCATAGCGAGGATGGCCTAAAAGCTTGGCCTCCAATTCCGGTGACGATCGAGCAAAGCAACCCACGGCCAAGATCAAGAAGATGGTTGTTGGCATGACAGGCAGTAAGGCGCCGATGATCCCTAAGCCCACCATCACAAATCCCAAGAGAAGCCAAGCCATGCGCTTCAATCAACCAAACTCCCTTTCGGATTTGCGGTCGAACAAGGGCATTTCCTGTTCGACAAAGGCCTTCATTGTCGAGAAAGCGCGTATGGCACCCTCAACCATGACAGCAAGTTCCGCGTTGGTCCAAGCGACCTGATCCGTCGCCTCGACGAACGAGCGCCAGTGCCGGGCTCTACCATCATCGTGAGCCGCCAGGTGCCGTGCGCCAAAGGCCTCACTTAGGCCAAGCCGTTGTGCGTGTTTGAGCAAGATGGCTGCGCCAAGCTTGGAGCCCTCTGCTACATAGAACCAACCCAAAGCCGTGGCCGGAGAGGTGAAATCGACAACAACGCTGCTTCGATCAGTTTGGCTCTCAATCCCGAGATCGCCCAGATCGAGGTCGATCTCAGCTAAGCGCCGACGCTCGGCAAGCTGCGGGACAATGCCTTGAAGGCGTGGCTCACCGAAAAGCGGGTCGATAGTGGCATGAAAGCGCCGTTGTGCCCTTAGGAATTGGGCATAGCGGGTGGTCGAGGAGAAGGGGGCGCTTGCCATGATTCGCTGATCGAGCGCGTCGTGCGCATCGTGCGTTTGGGCCTTCAAGTGCTTAGCCGCGCTCGGGATTTGTTTTGGAATTGTCATGGGGATGCTCAGAGGTGGACGCTACAACACGTGTTCGAACTTC
Organism: Xanthomonas euroxanthea; assembly: GCF_903989455.1. Lineage (NCBI taxonomy): Bacteria > Pseudomonadati > Pseudomonadota > Gammaproteobacteria > Lysobacterales > Lysobacteraceae > Xanthomonas > Xanthomonas euroxanthea. Next base: position 1,998,987 of record NZ_LR861803.1, read on the forward strand.
AAACTCACCGCATCGCGGTCGTAGCTGTAAAGCCAGTCGATGTTGCTTTTGACGGTGTTTCGCCGAAAGGTCAGCACTGGCGTGAAGCCTGCCCAAGACCAGCGTTGGGCACGAAAAATCAGGGTGTAGCCTTGCTCACGATCCCGACGCCGAGCTTCCAACACAGCACTGTATGCGCCGTAGTCGCGCCATCGAAAAGAGGAGAAGAGGGTCGTCTGAATGCCAGTGGGCCATTGCAACGAGCCGCCCACGCGAATGCCTCTTTGGAAGAAGCCATCGACGTCTTCTTGCGCTTGGCTGTCGACGGCGTCGACGCCAGCAAAGCCCATCCATTGCGCACCGAAGCTTTTGAACATGGTGGCAAAGACTGATGTTGTTTCACCATCGAGGTAGTTGCCATAGTCTTGCCGTCGATAGCCCAGGCGCTTCCAGTCCCCTTCGAGCTTCATCAAGGATGTGGGGGATATCGTCCATGACCAGTCTGCGTGAAGTCCTGGCGCACCATAGAGGCTTTGATTGCCGAGGCCGTAATACTCAAAGGAAGGCGCCAGCGAAAACGCATTTCGGCCAGACTTGAAGCTGTATCCTGATTGCACCACGGCCGTGACTTCATTGAACTGGCTGTTGTCACGGTAGCTTTGTCCAAACAAGGTCATGCGGGCATACAGACCGTGATGACCTCTGATGCTCCAACGCTTCTCATTGGCTGCGTCGTATTCGAGACCTATTGACTTCACTGCATCAGGGGTGCTGCGATTGAAGTAGCACTGTCCCTCCAAGAAAATCAGGCAGTTGGAACTGGCTGAGGTGCGATTGACATTGTCACTCCATGCTGGACCCAGCGCGAAAGTGCCTTGCCAGTGATCTCGCTCCGTCAGGGCTTGTTGGAAGCTCCCGATGCTATCGAACACGCCTGAGGTCTTGGCATCGCTGCGGTCAATCGATTGTTCAATAGAAGAAAATAGCGCTTTCGCCTCAGCATTTTGCTGATCCTCAAACAGCACGCGAGCCAGTTCAAGCTGCCCTGGCAGGAAATCAGCTTTGAGCCTCAAGAGCGCTTCGTATTCCGACTGAGCTTTTGCGTAGTCGCCTTGAAGGCGGGCAAAGGCGCCTTGCGCGTAATGAACAAGCATGGGATCGCGATCGGGAAGCGTCAGATACTCATCGAGAAAGGATCGAGCTTCCGACCATTGTTTGTTTTGAAGCGCGATGTAAAGCGCGCGACCAACATCATTGGCATTGCGCCCAACGGTGTATTCGCGCCCGTCCACCACCATTGTGGGTCGGGACTTGTCCGTTTCATCCTTCATGATGGCACGCTCGCGAGCGTCAGACTGCGCTTGATTGCGCTGCTCCAAAATGCGGCGCATATCATCTTGCTGCTGCTGTGCATCAGCCGCGAGAGGCAGCGCGGCGATGGCAGAGAGGGCGACAACCCAAATGGGTGTCTTCGTTGCATGCATAAAGATCGGCCATGAGAGTAAAACAGGACTGGCTTGGCCTGGCTTGTCCTGTCATTGCGCTATCAAGTGGTATGCGGCATCACTTACTTCTTCGAACCACCGAAGGCCGTGTCATATTGCACACCGGTGAAGTTCGCCGCGCCCGCGAGCGCAGTTTGGCCGGCATAGAACTGACCAGTGACCGCACCATTTGAGCCCACCAGTGTGCCGGACTGACGCGCCGTGGCGTTGGTGCCGGAGATGCTGGCGTTGGTGTTGATCGTGGCCGTGCCAATGTTCACCGCAAAACCGGCGTTGTTTTGGATCGAGCCAGTCAGGCGGCGCGTGCCGAAGTTCGCATCGAAGGTGCCACTCAGCTGATTGCCGGAGGTGTAGTTGTTGATACCAACCACATTGTAGCTGGCCGTACCAGAAGCGGGGATGGTGGTGTCGGCGTTGTCGCCAATGAAGTAGACGGTATGGGTGTTCAGGCCCTCCGCGTTGTCTTTGCGGGAATACCATTCGCCGAACCACACATCCTGCGTGCCGACTTGCGCAAAAGCGAAGACGCCCAAGCTGTCATGACTGGTGGGTGCGCCGCTATACGGGAAGTTCAGCACTTTGACTGAGCCCGTGCCGCCATAAGATGCTAGGCCCCTGAAGTCGACAGGCTTATCCAAGCCCGTGGAGTTAACGGCAACTCCTGCAAAGCCGGCCTGGTGAGGGCCGCCATTGACTGTGGAGGCGCCGACTTTGACATAGCCTTCGTTGGTCGAGCCGCCGACGAAATTCGCCGCCTGTGCTGCTCCGGCAAACAGCAAGACGCTGGCACCAATGGCAACGGACAGCACTTTGTTGTGGATGTTCATCTGTTTGGTCTCTTGTTGAAGGGAAAGGGCATCCTTGCCCGTGTAACGGTCCGTGATCCTGGGCTCAGAAACGGCCCGTAAAACTCAGCTTGATGGTTCGACCAGGTGCAGCCATGGCAGATCGCGTGGCGGGATCGACGTAATAGCGATCAGTGAGGTTGGTGCCGGTGAGTTCCATCGACAGATTGGGCCTGAGCTTGTAGCTGACATACGCGTCGACCAGTGTCGTGCGCCCCCAGGAAAAGGGAACATTGAAGGTGTAGACCAAGCGCCCATTGCCGCTTTGAATGGAGTTGTCTTTAAACCATTCAAGATCAGCATTTTCGTATTGCTTGTAGTAGCTCAGACGTGTGCCAAGCTCCAAGCGTTGGTCCATGAAGCGCCCACCCAATGAGATGCTGGTCGAGAACTCTGGTGCGCTTTGAGTGAGCAAGTAGCCGCCGACAAAACCATAGTCCACGCAGTTCGGCACAATGACCCCACTGCCAATGATATAGCCGTTGGTGCCAGACAGCAGGGCTGCCGTTTGCTCATCGCATACTTCATTTTTGAAGTTGTAGTTGATCGCAAGGTCCGCAAACACTCGCCCTGAGTCATATCGACCCTGGAACTCAACGCCTTCAATCGTTTGCTTGTCGATGTTGCGGAACTTGAAGCTCGGGTCACGCTCGATGACGTCGCGCGTTTTGTTCTTGTAGTAGCTGAGCTTGATGTCAGCCACGGTGTCAGCTGATAGAAGGGGGGCAAAGTCATGGACATAGCCCACCTCCCAGTTGTAGGCGTGCTCCGGTTCCACGCCTTCGGGATTGAGAGAGGCGGAAAAAGCGATCGTGCTTTCAAACATGCTGGGGTAGCGAAGCGTCTCGCCATATCGAACGTAGGCTCGGCTGTAATCGCTTAGGTAAAAGGTCGCAGAATAAAACGGGGTCCAGCCGTGATCCTTGCGCTTTTTCGCAGCGACGTCGGTGACGTCGGAGACGGCCGAGGTCTGGCAGATTTGCCCTTGGGCGGCAGGATCTGCATCAAGCGATCCATTCAGGCAGGCATTGCCGGCCTTGGTGAAGTTTCCATTTGCATCTGGCTCCCAGGCGCCCTGGTGATCGACAGTGTAGGTTGTTGGAACATCCGCCAAGATCAAGGAAGCAATCTCGTCATACTCTTCTTGCGTGATGATCTCCAGGTCGAGGAGTTCACGATTGGATGCCAACTGATCTTCAACGAGGGCCTCACGCTCGGCTTGTGTGTAGGTGCCAGTGGTGCTGTATCGCGTGGTGTAGCCTGTGGTCATGGCCTGGCGAATATCGCCCTGATGCGCGTCGAGGAAGTCGTCGAATGCCCAATAAGAGGAGTAGCGGGCACCTGCACTGAGTGAGAGTGCTTCGATTGGACGCCACTCGAAGTTGAAGTTGCCTTGCCATTCTTCGCGCCGTCCAGCGCGCGGATACATGCGCCAGCCGTCGCTCACGCCAAAGTATTCGTCCGTCGAGGTGAGCTTCTCATGCTGGAAGCTACCGCCCACCGTCAGATCCAATTGATCCGTCAGGCGAAGCTTGTTGCTCAACGTGATCCCATTTCTGGCATTGTTGCCATTGGCAAGTGCTGTGTTTTTTAAGAGGGGGGCGTTGGGGCTTTGGGCGTAGTTCGGAAAGCCGCCTGCCGTATAGGTGTCGCTTTGTGTATCGGTTCGCCAGACATTGACGTAGAGGTCGATCACGCGACTGTTTTGGGGCTGCCACTTGTATTCGGCGTTCCAAGCCTGCGTATCCACGCGACTCAGGGGCCATTGAATGGCGGCTCGATCTTCTGACTCGATGATGCGCGAGGGCATCACTTCACCATAGTGCGACAAGCTGCTGCGGTAGCCAAGCTGCAACACTTGGTCTGGCGTGATGCGCCAAGTTGATTTAAAGAGCCAAGACTCCATCTGGCTCGATGTATTGGCCACCTCGTTGCCCGGTAGCCAGTAATTTGCCATGGACAAGATGTAGTCGTCAGCGTTGTTGCTTCTGTCGTTGGAGTAGTAGTCTGCGCCGCGCTTGCCTGAAAAGTAGTTGCCCCGTTCCCGGTAGCTATACGCGGCCAGAAGATCGAGATTTTCCGTGGCTCTCCAACCCAACGCTAAGCGATAGGCGTAATCCTGGCCAGAAAAGACATTGACCCCACCGCCGCCACTTCGCGGCTGGAACATCAAGGTCCGATCGGTATACGGAATGTTGGGCGTTTGCTGCGGGAAGCCATCCAACGTTCGGTAGTCTTCGCCGGTATGGAGCGTCGGAAGACGCGGCTTAACGGCATTGCTGCTGCCTTCTAGACGAAGCTCGGCACCGAAGGCTTGTCCCTCATCCAAGATGTCTTCGACATCCAATGTATTGACCACCATTGCGCCACCTACACCCGTGGTGACATTGCGCGTCAGCGAAGGACCTTTCAGGATCTGGATGCCGCCAATGAGGAACGGGTCGATGTAGTTGCGGTTGCTCGCACCGTTGTAGCCGCGCCAGACGGTCAGGGCCTGTTCGGTGCCATCAATGGTTACAGGCACTCGGCCAGGGCCTTGAATGCCGCGAATGTTCAAGTCCAGTGCGCCGCTGTTGCGCGCATCGCCACTGAAAACGCCCGGGATTCCGTTGACCAGATCAGAGGGTGTTTTCCCCTTAAAGCGCTCAATCGTGGCGCGATCGATGTAGGAAGTGGAAATATCGAGATCGTAGACATCGTCACGGCCTTGCAGGTCCCGCTCTTGGCCACGACCAGTTCCCAGATCCCCACCAACCCGGAGCACGTCCGTGGTGTGGGCGGCGGTGCGCGATGCATGCACGATTAGGTTCTGACCTTGCTGACTGGCCTCCAGACCCGTGCCGTTCAGAAGCAGGGCTGCACCCGCCTGAGGAGTGAAGCTCCCTTTGAGGCCGTCACTTCTCAGGTCCCGAGTCAGCGAAGCATCCACGCTAATACCCAAGCCCGCCTGACGACCAAAGCTCAGCAAGGCTTGATCAAGCGGACCCGCCGAGACATCAAAGACGATGGCCGCCTGTTGTGCGTGAGCGACAGGCACAACGGCTGTGAGTAACAGTGCCAGTGGCGCAGATCGAGCCAGCAAAAAAGCAAGTGCCAGCGGATGACGGCGAATGCGCGGGGCGTTTCGGGTGGGAAAGGGGCGTTGTGCCGCCATGGCAAGGGCAATCCTCAGAGGGGAAGTCTCACCCGCTTTGATCGTCAAAGAGGGGCTCATAAGGTTGCCAATCGAGATCGCCAAATCTGCCACCGAGCAGTGAAAAATTTTTCCGGCGCGACTCAATGGCTCAGCGCTTTGCGGGTCCCACGAGGATCAACCAAGGCGAGACACGGCGGATTGAAACCGGAAGCACCTGGGGTAGCGTGTCCAAGATGGCGATGACCGGGTCGGCGCCGACCAAGCTATAAAGCGCGGTGAGGCGAAACTGCGCAACGGATGCTTCGCAGCGGATCCATCCGCGCCGGTAGCGAGAAAGCTCCGCGAGGAGATTTCCCAGAGACATGCGATCAGCTCGGATCAGGCCATCCGTCCAGGCGACCGCGCTATCATCGAGCGGCACTGGTTTCCCCGTGCTCAGACAGTCAAAGAAAATTTGTGATCCAGCATAGACCCGCAGGGCAGGAGCAATCCTTCTCGTGAGATCGACGGCCCCTTCTTGCACGGTTAAAAGCGTGCCGGTATCACTGAGGCGAACGCCAAATCGTGTGCCAACCGGCATAAGTTTGGCCGAAGGCACTTCCACCAAAAAGCGCCGCCCCAAGACATCGGGCGCAGTTGTGATGTCGAGCTCCCCCTCGCGCAGGATGACGCGGCGGAGTGTTGGATTAAAACGCACGTCCACCGCACTTGCGGTGTTCAACCTCAGCACTGTGCCATCAGGAAGCGTCAGGCGCCTTTGTTCTCCGACCTTGGTGCGGATGTCCGCTGTCGTGATATGCCACTGACGTGATAGGCCCAGGGGTTCTCGCAAGAAATAGCCGCCTCCCAGCCCGGTGCCTCCGAAGATCAAAACCTTCAAGGCTCGGCGTCGATGGTGTGCGTTGGCGCTGCCAAGCACCTCGCGCGATACCGCGCCTGGAATCGGTGCAAGACGTTCCGTCATGCTTCCCCGAAGCGCTTCAATCCGTCGCCAGGCCTCGGCATGGTTGGGGTCGGCCTGTTGCCAGTGCGCAAAAGCGTCTTCCTGGCTAGGATTGGGCTGCCCTGAGGACAAACGCACATACCAGCGAATGGCCCCGTCGATGGCAGACGAGGGCAAAGGGCGCGGGCGGAAGTCAGCCATAAGTTGCGCGATAGCAGCTTTGCAACGCTCGGATCATGGCCTTTTGGACCATGTTCACTGTGATCCCAAGATGCGCAGCGATTCTGGCGTAAGGCCACCCATCGAGCTGAGACAGCAAGAAAGCTTGCCTGGATCGGGCAGGGAGCCCATCAAGCAACGTGTCAATTTCTTCCAAGGCTTCCAAGGCGAGCTTGGCGTCCTCAGGTGAGGGAAAGGCCAGCTCGCCGCGAGCAGCCAAGGCATCCAAGTAGGCCCGCTCAATCGACTGCCGACGCCAGTGATTGACTACTAGGCCGTGAGCAACGGTGGTGAGATACGCGCGTGGTGTGCGAATAGCTTCGGTCGGGATGCTTGAACCAATAAGCCGCACAAAAGCATCTTGGGCCAGGTCCAGCGCCAGGGCATCGTTGCCAAGTTTTGCGCGCAACCACGATCTGATGTAGCTGTGATGGTTGAGGTAGAGGTCGTGCAGATGAGCACGAGCTTCGTTCGACAATGTGATAGCAACGCTATTCATCATAGTGTACGAAATAAGAATCATTCGCATTGTAGCTGCACTGGGTTGGTCGCGCAAATCGTGCCAGCTCGGCTCGGAGGGACCTGCAGTGGTGAAAAACAAGCGAACTTATCGGGGCTACTTAGGAACTGATGCAATACATTCCATTGGAGGGGCTGCTTGTGTTGCGTTTGCGTTTGCGTTGGCGGTGACGCATCGCAAGCGGTGCGACAGCGCTGCCGATACTCGAGTGCATGGATAGAGCCGAGCTGCGCCTTCACCTTGAACGCCTGGATGCAGCCGTGCCAACATTGCGTGCATCTAGTCCTGACCGCCGCCACTTCTGGCAAGCCTTTGCCAGCATGGCCTCTGCCATCGAGAGCAAGGCCATGTCGAACGAGGACGCGCAGTTTGTTGGCCGTCGAGCCGAGGAAATCTTGTCCTGGCACGGGCTGGAAAACATAGACGAACACATCTGAGCCCATTGGTGCCGGCCAGCCTATCCCGATGCCTGCTTGGTTCTCATGCGCAGCGATGCTAAGTAGGGCAAACATGCATGGGGCCGCAGTAGCCCATCACTGGCTGCAAAGCCCAGTCATCGCCTGCTGACATCAATCGACCCCGCCCATCCGAATACCGTTTAGTCCGCAGGCCTTGTAGGGCATGCATGGGGCTGTCTCCACCAGCGCTGGGCCTCTGAAAGGGAACTTAGCTCCGCTGTCCCGACCGCAAGGGCAGGCCTCCTTCTCGACGCTTGCGCTTTGTTGCCGCCCTTCGCTGCGCACCGCTTGCACGGTGCTCGCTCTCGGGTGCGGTAGGGCCGGACGCTTCGCCTGTCGGTTCCCACGAGGCGCACAACGTGCTGGTGGAGAAGAAGCGATGAAGCGCACCCAAGACCGAGCAGTCCAGTATCAACTCCAGATGGACGAGGAGGGCATTTTGCTCGCAGCAGCCCGCATCCTCGAAGGGCGGCTTCAGCGCCAAGGTCGGATCCACAGCCCCGACCAAGCCGGCGATTACTTGGTCGCCCGCTGCGCCCACCTGCCGCGTGAGGTCTTCGGATGCGTCTTCCTCGACACCAAGCACCACATCTTGGCCACCGAGCACCTCTTCAGCGGCACCATCGACGGGTGCGATGTCCACCCGCGAGTCGTAGCAAAGCGTGCCCTGGACCTCAACGCCGTCGCCGTCATCCTCTTCCACAATCACCCGAGCGGGAATCCGGAGCCCAGCGAAGCCGACCGCAAAGTCACTAAGCGCCTGGAGCAGGCCTTGGGCCTCCTGGACATCCGAGTCCTCGACCACCTGGTCATCGGTGGCCGGCAGCACACCAGCCTGGCCGCAAGGGGGTGGGCATAGCCCACCCCTGCCTATCAGATTGGCCTGCGCCCAAGCGCTGGCGTTAAGCTGTCCAACCTCCCGACACTCGGATGTTGGCCATGGATATACCCAGGCAAGGAAGGCGCATCGCCAAAGCCCTTTCAGCAGGTGCGCTGTTGTTGGGAGTGGCCGCATGCGCGCAATCGTCAAACGCCCATCAGGAGAAAGCTATGAAGGAACCGACCTCGGCTGACGTTCGGCGTGAGCAGGACCGCGTCGCGGCACTTGTCGACGCCGCGGCCCCTGAGCGTTCGGCACCGATGATGACCTGGGACGGCTATCCCGCGCTGCAACCAGGGGCTGAACTCACCGCCGATCAACTGCTTAAACAAATCAAAGCGCTCGCCCAGTCCTTTCACACTCAAGCAGACTCCGACCCCGCCAACGTCGAGCGCGTGTTGGGCATTGCACTTCCTCCCGACGCTAAGCATGAGCGCAGGGGCGCGGCCGGCAAGGTGGGACAGGGCACTTACGAGTGGGCTGTGTGGAAGGGCGCGCCCAAGCTCCCCGGGCACCGGGTGGAACTGACCCTTGCCCCGAATGCCTGCCTCGCCTACGACGCATTGAAAAAGCAAATGGAAGCCGACGGCTTCCGGGTGTATGTGCCAACCTTCGGCGACGATCAACCAATCACGTTCGACAAGATCGTCGGCCCCTCGCTCGGGCTCTACATTGCCGTGACTCCTGACCATCGGGACACGCCGACCTGCGTGACGGTCGTTGTCTTTGAGATGGAGCGCAGCGATGCTTGACCCTCGCATTGATCGCATGCTCCAGGAGACCGAACAACGATCGTCTCTGTCCCCAGGTGCAGCCAAGGACCTCCGCGAAGCGGTGGAGTCCTCTCCTTACTTGGTTGAGGTGATACCAAAGCCATCGACAACGGCGACCTTGAGCACATTAAGTTCGCTCGCACGCCCAACGAAGGCGGGCACTATAACCATGGCGAAAAGACGATCAGCGTCAACGCCGATGTATTCCAGCGACCGACCCGGTCAGAGCGGATAGACCAGCTGACGGGTGTTCTGGGGCACGAGGCGGGCCATGCGTTGATGGCTCGCTCCAACGACCTCAGCACCTACAAGCTGTCCTACCGAATCGATGAGGCACTCAAAGAGGGCGCGCGCTACGGAGATGCGACGGTGGACATAACTCCGTTGGCAAAGGAATACATCAACGCTTCCCGGCAGAACGAAGCGCTCGCCGAAATGGTATCGATGAATTCGGTGGCCAGTCGGGTCAAGCACCAAGACAGCAACGTCAGCGAAGCAGAACTGCTTTATCGCCTCGACCCGACCACGCCCTGCGTCACGAACGGGCGGCTGGCGCCAGGCATCCAGATGGATGTCCAGGGCATCCGACACACCGACAACCGCATCGACAGCCCTGCGGTAAAAGCCGTTGCAATTTGTCAGTTCGATCAGTCCGGCAAAGGCCTGGGCGCATTAGGACAGTCCGACTACAACGCCTTTTACTTGTCCTATGTCGTGTCCGCCAGCGCTGCGGTATCCCGTGACCTAGACCGGGCTTCCAGCCACTCGATTCCTAGCCTTGGCCTCAACCTCAAAGAGCTTGGCAGTTCGGTGGAAGAAGTGCAGGCGGCGGGGATCTCTTTGGGCGGGCAAGGGAAAGCCTTCGGATTCACCGACACTTCCGACGGGCAGCTACGTCCCACGGAGGTGCGGCAGATCGGGAAAGGCGGCGCCGGCCAACCAGACATCGAACCCCAAGCCGTCGCGCGCAACGAAGCCATGCTGGCCGACAATCCGATGCACCCCGACCATCAGACGTATGCCCGCATCCACGGCTGGGTCAAAGGCACGGGCAACTGGAACGACGAGGAAAGCCGGAACGTGTCGGCCTCGCTCTACAAGCAGCAAGCCGAAGACTCGCTGTTGCAACGGGTCGACCGGGTGACCGGAGGCTTGGGGAACAATGGTGCTCAGAACGTCGTTGCAATCTATGCGCCCTTCGGGGAGAAGGGGCCGTTCTTCCATGCGCATGTCGACGGGCGCGAGGCCTCCCAGCAACCGGCGCAGCAGAATCTGCAGCAAGCTGAGGTCATCAAGCAAGATCAGGTGCGTCAGCAGGCGTTGGAGCAGACACAACAGCAGTCACCGCAGCAGGAGCAGGGGCCGCGGATGACAATTGGGGGGCTGTGATCAACCTAGTGCAAGGTAGCCAGTGCTGGCTACCCATGGCCTAGGGGCGCACCTATCCGGACTTCGTAGCCAAGCTCACTGATGGGCGCTTACTGGTTGTGGAATACAAGGGGGGTGATCGGGTGAGCAACAAAGACAGCCAGGACAAAGCTTCAGAGGGACCACCTTTGGGCCAAGGCGCCTGCGATGACGGCTTGTCAGTCGGACAGCAACTTGCCAGGGCTGTGAGCTAGCGATGGCGGCTGCCGGCGCCATGATCGCGTCTATTTTTCATCGGAAGGATTCGGGGTCGAAATCATGAGAGTTGGGCGGCTGAAAATATCGAACTTCAGAGGCATCTCACAAATTGACTGGTGGCCTGCGGGAACCGTCCTTTGCTGCCTTATCGGGTATGGGGACTCTACGAAATCTACAGTCCTCGATGCCATCGAGGCTGCCCTGTCGTCGCGCTGGTTCAGCTTTACGGAATCAGACTTCTACCTTTGCGATACGACTCAGTCCATATGCATTGAAGTCACCGTTGGGGAGCTTTCGAAGGCATTGCTGTCAGACGAACGCTTCGGGCTCTACATCCGCGGATGGGGCAACGATGGGCAGATTCATGACGAGCCAGAAGACGGTGACGAGCCTGTATTGACGGTGCGGTTGAGCGTCGATGCAACCATGGAACCGGTTTGGGAAATCATAAATGAACGCGCGAGCCATCCGCGCACCATTTCCAACCGTGACCGCGCCCTTTTCGGCCTGGTGCGGTTATCGGGTGATGACGCCCGCCATTTGACTTGGGGCCAAGGCTCGGTCCTGTCCAAGCTGACAGACGATACTGACGAAGCAGCCAAGCATCTTGCTGATGCGTATCGCACGGCCAAAGCGAGCGCCAATCTGGGCGCTATTTCCGGCTTGGTAGACGCTTCGCTTCAGGCTGAATCCCGCGCCAAGAGCATCGGCGCATACGTGACCGGCTCTTACGGACCTGGCCTCGAGCTGGGTCGGGGCGGCTTCTCCTCTGGCTCCATTGCGCTACACGACGGCACAGTTCCACTCAGGTTGGCGGGAATGGGGACCCGGCGCTTGGCGACGCTTGCTATTCAGTGTGCAGCTATCGGGGACGGCGCCATCATCCTCGTTGACGAGATCGAGCAGGGGCTTGAGCCACACCGCATATTGGGGGCGATCGCTCACCTGAAGGCAGCTCAGGCGCAGGCCAACGCCGACGGTAGGGCTGTAGGGCAAGTGCTGATGACCACACACTCCGATGTTGCGCTGAGTGAGATAACTCCCAGCTCACTTCATGTTGTGCGGTCTTACGCTGCGCAGGGCGTGCGGATCCTGAAGCCCCCGTCCGGCTCCGACTTCCACCGAATCCTCAAGAAGTCGCCGCGAGCACTCTTCGCTCGGCGCGTCTTGGTCTGTGAAGGAGAGACTGAACTGGGATTGATGCTGGGGATTCGCGAGCTTTACCCATCTAGGCATGCCGGCGTTCCAATAGAGCAGCGGGGAGTTGCTATTGTTGACGGTTGTGGCACTGAGGTCCCATTCCTTGCTGCGGGGTTTGGAGCGCTGGGCTACCACACGGCGCTCTACCGCGACTCTGACGTGCCACTTGAGACCAGTCAGGCCAGATTGCTGGCAGAAAAATCGGTTGAGGTTATCACTTACGCAAGCGCGATCAACACGGAGCAAGCGCTGTTTCGGGCGATCAAAAATGATGAAGATATGGACTTCATTTTGCAGGTCGCACGAGACGTAAAAGGGTTCAATGCTATTAATGACCAACTGGCTAAGGCACTGCCAGAGCTCACAGGCGTTAACTTCGCCGATCCATTTCAAACGTGGAACCAGTTTGATGAGGTTGCCAACGACGACTTCATTGAGCGCCTAGCAGTCCTAGCTCGCAAGAATTCTTGGTTCAAAAACCGTCATGTCGCACGCTCTTTGGCGTCTCGAGTAGACACTATCGTTCGGCTGAACCCATTGAACAACCTCGCACCCGTCTTAGCACGTCTCGAAAGCTGGATGTATGGTTGAGCCACTTGACCTGCTGGCTGTCCGGCGAGGAAGCATCGTAGCCCCTGCCGGACACGGGAAGACGGAGCTGATTGCTCGAACGGCCGCGCTGGGTCAACGGACGCTAGTCCTGACACACACGCATGCCGGCGTGCATGCCTTGAGGGCTCGGCTTAAGAAGGTTGGGGTTGCCCAACGGGCGTGCGTGGTAGACACCATCGCCGGCTGGGCTGCTCGCTACGCTGGCGCTTTTCCTGCGAAAGGCCAGCCGCCGAAGGGAATGCCCGAAGGTGCTGAATGGAGCCAGGTCTACCGGGGAGGGAAGGATGTTCTATCCATATCGGGAGTCAGGAAAGTTGTTGAATCGTCCTACGATCGCATCTTGATAGATGAGTATCAGGACTGCGATGCGTTGCAACATGAGCTGGCCATCGCTTTGGCCAACATACTGCCGACCATCGTATTCGGCGATCCAATGCAGGGTATTTTTGAGTTCACCCGGTCAAGCGTTAGATGGAAAACTCAAGTGTTTCCTAGCTTCCCGTTAGTCGCGATGTTGGAGGAGCCGATGCGATGGCGAGGCCACAATGTGGAGTTGGGACTTTGGATAGCCAAGATCCGCGGGCAACTGGAGCGAGGCGAGCAGATTGACTTGGCCGCAGGTCCAGCTACTTTCATGCCATGCAAGGACGCCTATGAAATGGGAGCGCTCTTCGATAGGTTTGATGAGCGCGAGGGCTCAGCGGCGGCCATTCACTGTAGGCGTGGAGCATGCGACCAGCTAGCCAAGTCTTCGAAAGGCGCTTATCAATCGATTGAAGAAATCGGGGCTAGGCGCTTGCAGCAGTTTGCCGGTGAATGGGACGACGCAAACTCACCGACGGCCAAAGTTGCCGCCTTGAAGAGCCTACTGAGCGACACAACTACAAGTAAGAAGCTAGAAGTCGGAGCTGCCGATACTGAGGAAGATCTAGCAACGGGTGGTCGAGTGCGTGGGGCGCTGGCAGCCTTGGGGACGTCGGGTAGCGCAGCGGATGCGGTGACCTACATTGAAGAGTTCCGTAAGCATTCCCGGGTTCGACCGTTTAGGGGGGAAATGCTTCGAGACACGGCTCGCGCGCTGCGAGAGGTTGACGCTGCCCGGTTCGAATCGGTGCGCGATGCGGCTACTGCCGTCAGACAACGGGTGAGCATTTCGGGGCGCGGAATCCAGAAAAGAACTGTGTCAACCCCACTTCTGCTGAAAGGCCTTGAATTCGACCACGTTGTCATCCCTGATGCGGCCCACTTCGCCAACGAGACATTTGCCGCTGCAAAGTTGTTCTACGTCGCTATATCTCGGGCGAGAGAGTCGCTGACGATTTCGTCATCCAGCCGATACCTTGCGTTCCCAGTGCCCAATACTTGAGCGAGAGTATTCGCACGTAGCTATTTTTTACGCGCGGCGGCCCCGGTCTTGAGTAAATGGTGCCGCGTCCTTGAACGCGCTCACCGACGGGACGTTTAGTTAAGAGGGCTCTGGTGAGGTGAGCCAACACGATTTCTCATGTGGCTGGTGAGCAAGGTTTCAAGTTCCTTGTCATTGAGGATTTGTTCGCCGGCTAAAAAAACTATGTCGGCCACGCGCTGCCGTCGTTGCACTTCTTCCCGCCTCGCGGTTTCCTGGGCTTTTTCTTCTCGCCGCTGGTTGGCTAAAAGTTCCTTTGCTTGCAGCTGAGCCAGGCGTTCGGTGGCTCGTTGGATTTGGTCTCGGTAGTGATTCGTTGCGGTCATGCGTTTCTCCTGTCCCATAGGAATGAGTCAAACAGGAAAACGGCTTGCGTCAAGCGTTGGGGTGGTCTCGAATTTCGTCCGCCCCAAGAATCGAAAAGGCTTAAAAACAGGGCTTAGAAGAAAGAAGCAAGAGCGCACCTAGGTGTTCCTGCGGAACACGTGCGCAAGGGTCTTCGCCCCTTGAACCCCAAGCGCTTTCAGCCCTTGCGCAAATCCGAATCCACGGCATAAACGAAGCGAACTCAACCGCTTCGGAACTCACGATTCATGGCCATCTACCACGCCAACGTCAAAACCTTCAGCCGTGCCAAAGGACATTCCTCCATAGCAGCTGCCGCCTACCGGGCCGGTCTGCTCCTCGAAGACGCATCGACTGGCATGCGACACGACTATCGCCGTCGAGACGGCGTGGTCGAAACGCGCTGCATTGCCCCCGAAGGCGCCCCCGACTGGGCCCTGGTCCCCGCTGAGCTCTGGCCGGCGGCGGAAGCTGCGGAGCGTCGCAAGGACTCGATGGTTGCACGGGAGTTTGAATTTGCCTTGCGCCACGAACTCGATGACCTCCAGAGGTCCGAGCTGGCCGTAGAGGTCACCCGCGCATTGGTCGATCGCTACGGCTTCGCGGCTCAGGCCAGCATCCACAGCCCCGGCAGCAAGGACGGCTTGAACTGGCACGTCCATGTCTTGGCCACGACGCGGCGTATGGGGCCGGACGGTCTCACGGACAAGACAAAGGAACTGGACGGCGGGCCGTCGGGACGTGTCGAGGTGCAGTGGGTGCGCGAACTCATCGCCTCCACCATCAACGCGCACCTTGAGAAGGCGGCGCTTGAGATTCGGGTGGACCACCGCCGACTTGAGGTCCAAGCCGAAGATGCACTGGCTCGTGGAGACTTGGCTACCGCCGCCGTCCTGTCCCGGGAGCCGACCAAGCACGTCGGCAAAAACGGCACCGCGCTGGCTCGACGGGGCCAGCCGTCGGAGCGTTCTGACGCAAACCGTCGAATCGAAGAGACCAATGAGGAGACCTTCCAAAAAATCATCGCCGTGTTCGAGCAAGAAGGACGCGCCATGCCGGTGCCCGATGGTCATAGTCAGGCTCAGGCCGAGCACGAGGCTCGCCGGTCTTCCGCCGTGCTCTCTCTGCCACTGGGGCGCGGGGCGGGGCACATCGAGATGTCCAGCAGCATGGCACCCATCGCCCGTGGGCTGGGACTGCTGGAAGCCGAGGATGCCAAGCCGCATCGCGAGCCACGCTCGGTCGCCGAGCTCGCGGAGGAGGCCAGCAACGAATGGGGAGTCGCTGTTCAAGCGGATCCACGCTTGGCGAAAACACTCCACGCAACACTGGACCTGCTGCAGTGGATCAGGGAACGCGTGGCCGCCTTCGCCGAAGAGGCCCAGCTGCGCCCAGACCTCAACGAGTTGCTGCGTCGGCTGCGGCGCTTCAAGGCAGCGACCACGAAATTCGCCCGCCGGCTGCTGGCCGTGCGTCGCGCCGAGAAGCTGCACCACATGGCCGAGAACGCGTGGAACGACTTCGTTGCGAACAATCCCGAGCCCGGTCCATCGTGGATGCAGGGGGACTGGAAGCAGCGGCGCGGGCGTCGGTTGAGCACCCTCGAAGCCCAAGCCGCAGAGCTGGCCGATGCAAAGGCTCGGGTGACCCCGCAGGAACAAGCCCTCTGCGAAAAAGATGCGTTGGCCAGTGCGGCGCATCTGGAGGTGTGGAGCCGAGACATGCTCCAGCGCTATCCCTTGGCACTCGACATGGCGAATGAACCCGATGAGCCGCGTCCAAGCCCTGTCATCGTCGTACCTCCTGCGCCGGCCTACGTTCCCCGGCCGCCGCGCTTCCACTGAAACCAAAGAGCCCTGCACTGCGGGGCTCAATGTTTATATGCTCTCGGTAGACTCAGTGAAGGGGCGGCCGTTTTTTGGCACGCACAGGATCCAACTGTGCGTCTTTGTTCTTCCGGTCCGCGCGCCATTCGTCTATCGATGGGAGCTCTCGAACAGTGACAGCCTCGCGTGTGCGCACAGCCGGCGAGGGCCGGGGAGGAGCATGGTCCAACGATGAAGCGGCGTTGCTTCCGCCCGGGACGTTCTTCTGGCTGTAGACGATCAGTTCGCCAGCGGAGGCCCAGGCATTGCAAACATTTCGCTGGCGCGTGAGGGGCTCGTCCGAAAGGGTTTGGCTCATCAGCCCTGCGAGCAGTTGGCCAGCGATTCGAGTGTTTGGGATGGGCGGTCATGAAAACTCCTACACGTGTGGGGAAGTCCTCATCCAACCAAGAATCGCCACTTCCGCAAGAGCTCGCTTCGAACCGTATTTCACAAAATTTGAATACGGAAAAAAAATTAATGGCTGCTATGTCGTCTGACGACTGGAGGTGTTGCGAATGCGACCTGGCTTCTCGTTTTTGTGCAGACGCAGGCGAACAACTTGGGCCGAGGCAAGGGAAGCAGTCAAGGCGGGTCGGTGGGCTCTGGCTTGTGCGCGATACTGACCGACCAACCGCCGGTCTCTTCCCGTTGCGTGGTCAGCAGGTCGTAGGTTTTGACCATGTTGAGTAACCCCGAATGGCCGTAGAGGTTGGGCGAGAAAGACGGGTCAGTGCGTTTGAGGTATTGGCCCCAGTGCTCCCAGTCCAACCTTCCCCTCAGAAGTGTCCCCCGTCAGCAGGGTCACCGCTTCGACCAAGAACCTTGGGCGGCGCTTGGGTTGCGGCTTGGCTTCTGCGCGGGGCGCTTCCTCTTTCGTCACCTCCGGCTTCACTGCAGGAAGGTCGCCACCTTGGGCCTCGGACATTGTTGCCTCTTTGGCCGTCCGGTCCTATTCAAAGAACTGGTCGCAAGCGTTGCGCAACGCATCCGGGGTTTTGGGCTCCCCCACGATGAAGACTGTGGCGCCGCGCTCCCGGAGCTTGCGGCAGAGGTAGGAAAAGTCCGAGTCGCTGGTGACCAGGTAGAAGGTGTCGGCTCGGTGGTCGAACAGTGCTTCCAAGGCGTCGAGCGCCAAAGCGATGTCGGCCGTGTTCTTGCCGGAGGCGTATTGATATTGAAGGCAAGGGGTGAACGCCTGGCGGACCATGACTTCCTGCCACTTGTTGGCGAGGGTGTTGTGGTTGCCATACCCACGGCGCAGCACGACCCGGCCGAACTGGGCCACCATGAACAACGCGTGCTCGACGATGTCGGTCGGCACGTTGTCGCAGTCGACCAATACCGCGACACGTGCTTCATGCGGGCTGTTCGGGTTGCTCATGCCGGCGAGATCCAAGTTTTACGCAGACAGACAATGGCGTCAGCAACGCATCCATGGCAAGCGGGCGCTACAAAGAGGGCAAAGCGCGGAGCTCTGATCATGTCAACACTGAAAGCAAACCTGCCGAGCAGGCTTTTTGTAACGGTCTGAACTTCATTGCATTCGGGTGCTCCAAACCACTGCCGCTGACGATGCCATCATGATTTAAGACGATACTTTCTGCTTGGAAACGCCTTGCTTGTAGCCGCATCGCTAATCCGATATCGTTAACGCCTAACCGTCCTTTCATGGGATTGGTTGTAATCACTACCGCTGCCAGCGCGGGTGGGTGGGAATGGATTCCTAACTGATGCTGCAAGTGCAGCTGACAAGGAGTGTTGCCGTGTCAAATCGGGCCGTGGCGCGTTTCTCTGCTTCCTTAGTTCTGTCAAAGAGCGCGCGTTACGCGGCGCTCTTGATGCCGGTTGTTTTTGGTGCCTATGCGTTGCAGGTTGCTAGTCCTGCGCAGGCGCAAACCCCGCCTAAAGCTACGTTCTGCGCGCTGTCACTCGGCTGCTACGACACAATGGAGAAGGCTGCCGATGCCCTTCGCAACTCCAAGGACTACCAAGGCATCGGTCAGTATTTGAAGGCCTACTCAAGAGGTTTTTTGAATCGGGGAGCGGGAGAGGTCTGGACCTATTTCCGGGTCCCATCTCTAAAGGCCACCTCGGTCTCTAGCCCGTCCTATGGAGTCAATTTGGGTATCTACGGGGTCGGAAACCCCGGGTGCACAGCGTCCCCAGAGTTTGGATCAAGCTGGTGCACGGATGAAGGTGCACTCATCGCCAAGTCGTTGGACATCCTAACTACCAAGGTCGGGAAATCTTGCTCGCTCCAGTCCAATGTTCAAACGTCGGACTACAACACGACGGGACTGGGCCTGCTTCCAAGTGGCGATGTTAGCTATAGCTCAGACAAATATTTCACCTCGACATTTAATTGTCCGTCGAACTCGGGGGCACCTGTCTCGGTGTCGTGGCGTTGGAATGTCTACAAGAAGCGAAAGTTGACGTGCGAAGCAAACTTCACGCCTTTTCTGGGAAACTCAATTCTCGCGGAGGCAGCTCTTACGACAGAGGCTCTTTGTAAGCCCAAGAACGATGACAACACCTGGGTCACGTTGCCTTTGAAGCAGTTCCAAAGCTGCAGCACCAACAATCCTTGCCATCCCACGACAGGCGATAAGTCTCGCGAAGAGAAGGACTTTGAGTTCGCAGGTCGCTCGTTCAATCGCTACTATCATTCCGTCAATCAGACCAAGAGTGCCATCCCAGTCGGAGAAGGCTGGTCGCTGAGTTACAGCGACAGATTCGACAGTTCCAACACAGCCTATCTCGACGAAGCGGGCAACAGAGATGTTTTCACCACGGTTGCTGCCGGCACCGGCCGTGCCCGGAATTCGGGGCGAATATATCGCCGCATCAGCAACAGCACTACGTATTACCGGGTCATCGAAGAAACTGGCGAATACCGCGATTTTGGTAAAGATGGCGAGCTACTCGCGGTGCGCAATCCGGCCACGCCGGATCGTGATGTAACCGTGGTTTACGAGGGCACGCGCATTGCGCGATTGGTTGATGGGCATGGCCGCGCCGTGACGTTCAGCTATACCGACGGCCGTGTCACAGGCATGGAGATTCCTGGTGGCGGCATCGTCCTTTACGACTACGATGTGGATGGAAATCTGATTGTCGCAACGTATCCCGACGGCGCAAAGCGCCTTTACCACTACCATGAGAAGGGGCTTGCGGAGCCCCAGCTGGTCAACTATTTGACTGGTATCACCGGGGAGAACGGACAGCGTTACGCTTCATTTGGTTACGACACCTATGGGCGCGTGATCAGCAGCGTTCTCCATGGCGATACCGAGGTGGTCGATGGAGTGACCCTGAACTACGTGGCCGAAGGCGTTACGGAAGTCACACAAGCTTCTGGCGCGGTCAAGCGCTTCGACTATGGGTCTACCATTTTCAGCCCGGTCAACAACGTAACCGAAGGCGCAGCAAGCACGTCCAACACCTACTTCAGCGATGGTCGACTGCAAAGCGTGACGGACGCATCGGGCAGCAAGGTGTCCTACGAATACGCACCGGCGTATCAATCAGCGGTGACGGTCGGCGATGGCACGCCGGAGGCGGTGCGCACCGAGAGCGTGAGGGATGCGCTGACCCACCAATTGACCGAGCTTAATGTGAAAGGGGCGCAGGGGCTGGTTGTGTCCAAGCGATGGACTCGCAATGAGCGTGGCCAAGCACTGACCCAGGTCGAGCAAGATGCCGTTTCCGGGAAGCAGCGTCAGCAGACCTTCACCTATTGCGAGCACGCCGACGTAACCGCAGGAAGCTGCCCCCTGGTGGGAGTGCTGCTGCGTGTGGACGGAGCGCGCTCGGATCTCAGCGACCCCACCACCTACGACTACTATCCCGCGGCCCAGGGCGGAGACCTGAAGACGATCACCAATGCAGTGGGCCAGGTCACCCAGTTCCTCAGTTACGATAGCGCCGGCCGCCTGTTGTCGCAGAAGGATCCGAATGGGGTTGTGACCGACTACAGCTACGATGCGCGAGGTCGGCTGACGGCAAGCATGGTCCGGGGACAGGACAGCGGCTCGGAGACGGATGACCGCATTACGCGCTACAGCTATTGGCCCACCGGCTTGGTCAAGCAGGTTGCGCTGCCGGGTGGCGACGTGTCTGACTTCACCTACGACAGCGCATTCCGCCTGACCAAGGTTTCGGATCGTTACGGAAATGCCATCCTCTATACGCTCGACAAATCCGGAAGGCGAGTTAAGGAGGAGATCCAGGACTCAAAAGGTGTGCTTAAGGCCACCATGTCCCGGCTCTACGATGAGCTAGGCCACCTAAAAACAACCGCAGATGCGCAGGGCAACCCAACGGATTTTACCTACGATGCAGTGGGCAAGTTGAAGGAGCGGATAGATGCCATGGGTAGGTCAAGCACCTATACCTATGATGCATTGCATCGCTTGAAGCAGAGTATTGAAGACACCGCCGACATCAAGGCGACGAGTGCTTTCCAATACGACGCGCTGGGACAGCTGTCAGCGGTGACGGACCCGAAAGGCTTGAAGACGACCTACCAGCGCAACGGTCTGGGCGAACTGTTGGCGCTGAAGAGTCCCGACACGGGCAGCACCGGCTGTACCTACGACGACGCAGGCAACGTGCTGTCCAGGAAGGACGCAGCTAACCGGCAGGCCACCTACACCTACGATGCCTCGAACCGCCCAGTGTCGGTGACCTATGCCGATGCAGCGCTCGAGACCCGTTTTGTCTACGACGTGGCCCCGGCCGTCTGCGCGGCGGGAGAGCAATTCGCAGCCGGGCGCTTGGCTAGCATGAAGGACGGCAGCGGCACGACGCAGTATTGCTACAACCGATTCGGCGACCTGGTGCGCAAGGTCCAGACGACCAATGGCAAGGCATTGACGGTCCGTTATGCCTACACGGCAGGTGGGAACTTGACGAGCATGGTTTATCCGGACGGGGCGATGGTTGACTATGTCCGCAATGAGCTGGGCCAGATCGCCGAGGTTGGCTATACGGCGCCTGGCGGCTCGCGCGAGGTGTTGGTCAAGGGTGCCACGTATCTGCCCATGGGCCCGGTGGCCGGCTGGACCTACGGCAACGGGCGCGTGCTGACCCGAGCTTACGACCAGGATTACCGCCCCAAGGCCATTCAGGACAAAGCGGTTGGCGGTCTGGATGTCGGGTTCGGGTTCGATGCGGTGGGCAATCTCACCGCACTGACCCCAGCCGGCAATCCAACGCCGGAGATCGGCCTGGGTTACGACACGCTCGGCCGCCTCACTGCCTTCACCGACGGTGTCACTGGAACCGTCATTGATGGCTATAGCTATGATGCCACCGGCAATCGCCTTAGCGCCAAGGTCGGCAGCGTTACACAGGCTTACACCTATCCAACGACCAATCATCGCCTGAGTGCAGTAGCTGGCGTGGCGCGCACCTACGACAAGACAGGCAATACGCTGAGCATCGGTGGCAAGGCGCGGGAGTTTCCCTACGACGCATCCGGCCGCATGAGCATGGTCAAGCGTGCAGGCGTGCTTGTGATGAATTATCGCTACAACGGTAAAGGCGAGCAGGTGCGCCGCTTCCTCGGCACCACCAACACCTACACGCTTTACGATGAAGCCGGCCACTGGCTGGGCGACTACGACACCAATGGCGCGCCCAAGCAGCAGGCGATCTGGCTGGACGACCTACCGGTGGGCCTGCTGGCCAACGCCGACAAGCTGCACTACATCGAACCTGATCACCTGGGCAGCCCGCGTGTGGTGGTTGACCCGGTTCGTAACGTGACGGTGTGGAGCTGGAGCCTAAAGGGCGAGCCCTTCGGCAACACTGCGCCGAATCAGGATCCGGATGGCGATGGTGCGGCGTTGGTGTTGGATATGCGGTTTCCGGGGCAGCGGTTTGATGCGGCGAGTGGACTTTTTTACAACTATTACCGCGATATCGGTCCAGAAATTGGACGTTATGTGCAATCTGACCCAATTGGACTTAACGGCGGATTTAGTACATATGGTTATGCCTTACAATCCCCGCTATTGAACTCTGATGAATATGGCTTGGCCACCTGGAAAGGCACGAATTATGGGATTGGAGGTGGTGCTGGCCGTTTTGGCGGCAATATTGATTTCTATCAGCTCACCTCACCATGTCCAGATGGCGGAGTAGCGTCGGCTTATGTAATGGCGATTTCCGGATCTGGGGGTATAGGCGCGCCAATATCGATGGCAGGTTCAAGCGTCGAGCTTGTCGACTCCAGTGACACCCCTGATCCAGATATTTTTCGGGGGCCTTATAGTAAGGTTTCCGCTGGATCGATTGCATTTGGGCCGGGATATCAGGCGTACCAAAAAATCACCATTGGCGGCGCAACGCAAGCGACATGGTGGAATTTTGGAAATGGAGCGGAGTCCACCGGCTGGAATCAATTCCAAGGTGGGTTTGATGGTACGGTCTTCGGCGTAGCCGCCGGTAGCGCGTTTATCCTCCAGAAAAAGAAGTGCGAGTGTAGTGAGCGATGATTGGATTGCAGATCGCCTTAATGCTAATTGCAGCTGCGCTACTTGGCATTGGAGGTCTAATTCGATGGGGCGCATTTCTGATTGCGCCCGAGAAGAAGCCATTTAGGTCAAGCTGGGATAAAAAAGGATTCTACCTTGCAATCTCTGGGGCAAGCTTGATGCTTATATGCATCCTTGCTTCTGATTTTTTCCAAAAATAAATGATTTAATCAAAATTGGCGGACATCGCTGCTTGTCGAAAGGTCAAGGGGAATATGGCTTGGCGAACAACTGTGGTTCCCCGCTTTAGAATTGCTTGCGGGATATGGGGGTTCCATTATCTCAATTAAATGCTATTTTCCCGGAGGCTCTGAATGTGATGCTGTATATCAATCCGGCTGTAAAAAAGTCACATTCACTCTTTCAGGCTAGGCCATGATTGTGCGGTTCCGGACATTGTTGATGGCTCTTCTGCTGACGTCGACAATTACGGGCTGTGCTCCAGATATAGGGATCATTCCTGTTGGCGAAGTGACGGTTTATAAAAAATCAGATGGTCCGGAAGTGTTGGGGGTGGCTTCGAACCCCCTGCCAGTTAAGAGAGTGATTTACTTGAATAAGGCTGATTATGTGGTTGAAGTTGAGTATCAAGGTGGGCGTGGCTACGTGAGGGGTGGAGCTTTTCACCTTTCGCGTAAATAACCGAGGTATAGAAGCTTCAGGCCCCAATCACATGAGGCATTCTTTCCCAGTCGTCTCGGCAAATGGCGATAAGAATGACGAAAATAGCAGGAGCCTGGATAAGAAAGTTATTTTAGAGCTAACTTTGCATGGTAGCTTCTTACAGTAATTTTTTTGTGGTCCAGGAAGCTTCGTAGGCATGCCGTGTGGCACCGGAAACTCTTCAGTGGGGAAGAGCCAATCAATGCAGTTGCAGCTTGGAGCCATGGAGGGGGCTGGCGCAAAAGGTTCTGTAGAGTTGGCAAGGGATGGAACCGCTTCGGTAGGAATCAATGCTGGCATAGGGTAACAGGTTTCGGCTGGATTACAGCAATGTCAAACGAGGACGGTGTGGTGCACGAAATAAATTGGAAAAAATTAAGGTCTGATAAAGCCATGGTAGTTGGTTTTGCGGTCTTGATAGCCATTTACGTCGGGCTTTTGCTTTGCTTGGCAATTGAGTATTTCTTTGGGCTAAGAGTTTATAGGCCTATCTTGGGGGTGCTCTTCTTTGTCGCGTTCGTAGGTGTCGTATCTCTTGCATCTTATTCGGTCGAAAACTATCTCTTGAAGAAAAAGTGAGCTCCCTGATTATTTTGGTTTAACCCAAGTTTTATGGCTGGCCTGCATCCCAATAGTTTCCCTTTCAATTGAAGCTCTTGTAACGCCGCTGAGCAATGCTGCTCAGCGGCAGCCTGATGGGTAGTTTGCTTGTGATTTTGGCTTGTGCCGGAGCGCTGTCGGCTTCTTATTCAGAACGTGCCGGAATGGGGTGGAGATGAGTAGATCCACACTTTTATCGTTCGCTCTTCTTGCTCTTTCGGGCTGTGCCCCCTATGGCGCCCCAAGAATTTATAAGGATCTGGAAAGCTTGGAGAGGTCGAATGATTTTTCAGTTTCAGCGTCGTTAGGTGGCATGCCTAGTGATGCTACCGAAATCGATGTTTACTCTGATATTGATTCGGGTCTCACGATGATGTCCTATAAGACTGCTCAGAGTGTTGCTGTTTCTGAAGTGTTCGACCGCCAGTTACCTGCTGGTCAATACCAGCTTGTTCAGGACAACGTTGGATTTGCAGGCGCCACTATCGTGGACATACGTTATGGATGTGAGAGCAGAGAGGTGAAGGCGAGCGGCGAGTCGTTGAAATATCAGCAAGTCGTGTTTTTAGGGGCGGCCTCCGGCAGGCAGTATCGGTGGAATAACGTGAATCCTGATATTTATAGTAGGCTCTGCTCAAATCCAGCGGTAGGAGCTTAATTTGGTAGCAGATGATGCCCTTCGTTTTGAATTGGTGGTTTTCAATGTGGAGCGCTGGCATTACCGCATTTGGAGGCTATGGATTTTCAATGATCCAGGTCGGCAGTGATGGGGGATCATTGAGTCCTCCTGAGAGGTCGGGTGCTTACAACTTCTTCGAGAGCGGCCCGAGTCGTGGCTTTGAGATAGGCGCTGGAGGTGTTGCCGGCTCAGCCACAGTTGTAGACTCATCCATTTCAAAATGTGGTTGCAAGTGATGAGGACCAAGATGATCGTCAGGATATTTTTTGCGGCAAGTGCGATGGCATTTGCATTCCTTGTGGTGTGCTTCCTTGTCGTTCTCGTGGCATTTGATCTCAACAATGCGGATAAAGTTTGGACCGGAATTTATCCAGCAATAGCTTGGCTATTTGCTTTATTGATTTGCTGCAAATTCATGCGTGAATCAAGGCGACATACCCCAATCTAAATAGCAGTCGGGCTTAGAGGCAGGGGTTTGTGATATCGGTGTTGGTCAGCTGTTTGGCATACGTAGATGGCGTCGTGCCGCCAATTGCTGAACCGCCCCGAGAAGTCTTGAGGTTCCATTTCTTGAGAAGGTGGATCCATCAGCGGAGCAAGCAAGTTCTCCCCGGAAAACCGGTAGCGTTCGGCGAAGATGGCGCCGGAGCATCAAGGAGCTTGAGCGCAAAAAGGGAACGACTCACGTTGTCTGATTCATCAAGGCCGACAGGGAATCAAGGTTGAGGCCGTAGGCAAGCACGGACAGGCCCGGCGAGACAGCCCGGAGCCCGTCCAGCTTCTCCTTGGCGGTAAAGGCGCGGCTGTAGGTCACGTGGTGCTCGTCGTCCAACTCGTGGCCCACCAACTGGGCGCGGAGCTCAGACACCACGCCCGCGCCTTGCAACTCTTGGATCAGGGTTTTGCGCAGCGAGTGGAAGCCGCGCTTGGCCTTGGGCCAGTTCTTACCCACCTCGGCCAGGTGCCTGTTGCCGATGGCAAGCGGGCGCTAGCAATCGAGTCAAGCCCGGCGTTATGATCGAGGAAAAATTGACAGGAAACCTGCCGAGCACGCTTTCTGCAACGGATTGAATGGATTAAGTCGGATGTGATCCGATCCCACTCTCTCCGCCAATTCATGGATGCGCTGGTCGAACGCCTGAGCCAAGGTGCATCGCTTCGCGATTTGACCTTGCATCGAACGCAAGCGCCGGACGGCACGATCAGCGAACGCTGGCAGATCGATAACGACGAAGATCTATGCCTGTTCCGCAAGAACCAGACCTGGGCTAATGCCGCTGAGGTCGCCGCCATCGGCGCGCTGGACTTTGGGGAGCCCGTTCAATCTCAGCCCGTCCGGCGCCAGGTCGCCCCAGGACATTGCCTAAGACAAGGCAAGGATGGCTTGCTCGCGTCAATCCAAAGCCGCACGCTCCCCAAAACCTACACGATCAAAAAAGATTTCGGTTGCGGCAATTGCGCCCCGCGTAGCTGGTCGAGAAATTCTTACACGCGGCTCAAGATGCCTTCTTCCGTTCTAACCCTTGCTCTAATCTTGCGTCTCAACAGGGCAAAGTCGGTGTCCACCCGATGGGCGCTGTCAGCGTAATATCTGGACAAGCTTACGTGGCCTGCATCGTGCTCGATTCTAGCTTCGATAAACAGAAAATCGATAAAGCTTCTAAGCAGATCAAGCTGCGGGTTCTTATCTTCGAGCCAAAGGAACTGGCCTTGCTCGTTGACTTCCAGGAACATGTAGGTGCCATCGGGTGCACAGATCATGTCCAGGCAGCCAAATGCAAGATCGAGTGAGCGCATGAATTTAAGAATCTTTGCCTCCACGTCCTCGGGGAGGTTAACCTCTACAACAGCCATTCTTCCCATGTAGTCATCTCGCCAATCAACGAGGGCGGTGTCAACTGATTGAGAGTCAAGCTTGATAGCCCGAACGACATCGCCAAAGACCACAACCCGAAGTTCATAGGACTTCTCGGAATACTCTTGGTAGATGGCGGGACAATTTCTCAGCGGCCTGTCGTTGGCAAGATCCTCCTTATCCAATACAACGGCGTGCTGCGTGAAGTGTCGGCCGTTAGTAACCCAAGTGTTCTGGTTGTATGGCTTCATCAGGCACTTCGAGACATCGGCATAGAACGCTCGAATTGAGGAAGGTTCGTTTGAGACAAGGGTTTTGGGGCTCGTCAGTCCAGCCTTGGTCGCAGCCAGAAGCTGGACAGATTTTTGATCGCTAGATCCCTTGATGCGAGTTGGGCTGATGCTGCTTCTTGCGTGATGGGATAAAAGTGCCTCAGCGGATGCAACAAATGAAAGGCGTTCTCGCTGAACCGTGATTGCGTCATCGTTCGTTGATGGAGTCTAGGTTGAAACTGCGTGTGCTGCGCCCTCTCCATACGCAGGAAACATCCTCAAATCTCAGAGACTCTTCTCGCTCTTCCTTAGGGTCCCACCAGCGGAATAAAGACAAGTCATCTTCAACGGAAGCCCACTCGTCTTGAACGATTTCGAAGAAGTTGAGAGTTTTGCATTCAACGCCTGACTTTTCCAGTGCCCACTTGGCTGCTATGGCATGTGCATCCTCGTATCGGCTGACAATTACAATCATCAAGAACGACCTTTCAATATTTTTAGCAAGAGCTTGGGGGAAGCGATGCTTCTCCCTCAGGCCACGACATGAATTCGTCTCTGGGCCAGTTTGAAGTCAAGAGCGTGTTGCATATCGTTGGTCCTGCCGCCGCTATTGAGCGGATTGTTACACAAGATGTGGAGAACGCTGCCTGCGACCGCGTCGAGCTCGTCTTACGAAAGCATGCGGCCCTTCTGCGGCCCCAGTACTCGGATTTTCTCCTCGACGACGGGCTTCAATTGATTATTCATAACTACTCCTTTTAAAACACGGGCAAGCGACCGCGAAACGCATCCAGCGCTGATGCCGCATGAACCAAAGGGTGAGAATCTGCTAGATTTTTGCCGGTGGAGAGGCGGTCAAGAGCGGAAGATCGATCTTCTCGACATGGATGCCGTGCGCCGAGGTAGCTTCAAGCGTCGCTTCATCGCTGGGCGGAACAGTACCCTGTGGCCTTTCATGGACGCCACAATCGTTCATGGTGGCGCATGTCCAGGCCGCGCCATGCGTGGACGATAAGTAAAGAACATACGGTGAAAGCACCTGCAGCTGGCTGGGAACTGACGTCGATCTGGGGCTTTCGGGGTCTTCGATTCTCATGTGGAAATCGCCCCCAATTGCGATGATTTTCCGGCCAAGCTTGGCCCGCTTTTTCAAGATCTCTGCCATGCCAAGTTCTTTGTTGGCGGCAGGATTTTTACTCCTTGGCTTGCTCGTCAGATCTTCCATTCCGAACACTTCAATGTCTCGTCCACTCTTCTTGAGTGCGTTAACGCGAGTCAGAAATTTCACAAGAGACTGGCTGGCTCGCCCATCGTTCGAAGACCAAAATTTTCCGGAAAGCAGGGCGTCGGTCGACTGTTTCGTGATGGGCGTTGTCAAGAACTGGCTCAGGCATTCGTCTTCAATGGATGGTAGTTCCAGCCCGATAGCAAGCTTGCTTGACTTGGACTGTCGCTCAATCAGAGCGGTGACTAGGTCAAGAGGTTGATCTGCACCGTGAGTTTCACCGATGAGAAGCACGGGGTGCTCTGACCAGACACAAGCAATGTGGCTTAACGCTACGTCCAGCCCCTCGTCGCTCCATGAAGTGAAGGATTTTGGCGAATTTATTTGACACTTCTCTCCCGCAGGCAAGTCATGCGCAGTAGCGTTCCCACTGAATGAAGTAAGCACGCAAAGCGATGCCAAAATGCCAAGTGTCAGGGTGAAAGCCTTGGTGTTGCCGATTAATTTTTTCATGTGGTTTCCTCGTTCAATCATCGGTCAATGTTGTGCCAATTACTCAAAGCATCAACGTCGTTGTGCTGGTTGCTTGATCGCAGCGAGACTGAAAAGGGCTCGTGTTGGCCCGCAGAAAAGCTTTTATCCGATGTCTTCGTCATATGTTGGCTAGGCCCGCCGCATGGGGGTGCTGATCTACTGTTCATGGGGGTGATCAACCTGTCCGGGGTGACTATAGATGTCGCGGCCGTAATTGGCACTTTTTTATCGAAAATAAACGGAATGCAGATGCCTTTGGCGCTACTAATGACTCAACGAGTAAGGCAGTCAGCCCCGTTTTCCAGATGCGTAGCGGTCAAGAGGCCGCGACAAAAGTGGCCAGACCTAGACGGTTCTGTTGTGTTCTTGGTTTGAGGAAAGCGGCAAGGTTGCAAGCCTCGACCAGGAGCGTATGCAGCTGGCTCGGTATGAAGTGGTCAAGGCGCATCACAACAAGATCCCGCGTCAAGGCGGAGCGACCGGTCCGGCAGCTACTCTTATTGGCGAGATGCCCAGGAAAACGGGTCATCTGCCGATCCGGCAACTCATGCAACGCTGCGCCCCTGCGATCCAAGCGTTTAAACCCATTTTCATGATGAGTCCCTTGTCCGTGGCGCAGTTTCTGCAGGCAGGGGCGCCGGACTTCGACATGCTTGTCATTGACGAAGCAAGCCAGGTCCAGCCCATCGATGCGCTCGGTGCGATCGCGCGTGCCAAGCAACTGGTAATGGTGGGTGACGAGCGACAGCTGCCGCCGACGCGCTTCTTTTGTAAAGCACTTGGCGATGGGGGTGATCGGGATGAGGATGAGAGTGGGGCACAGGCGCCAGATGTGGAAAGCATCTTGGGCCTTTGCCGCGCACGAGGGTTACCTGAGCGCATGCTTCGTTGGCACTACCGAAGCCGCCATCAGTCCCTGATTGCCGTTTCCAATCAGCAGTTCTATGAAGGCAAGCTCTTCATCGTCCCCAGTCCCTACACCAGTGAGGCAGGTGTGGGCTTGCGAATTCATCATCTGCCAGAGGCCATCTACGACCGAGGCAACACGCGCACCAATCCCAAGGAGGCCAAGGCGGTCGCGCTTGCGGTACTTGCGCATGCGCAGAACACACCGCAGCTCACACTAGGTGTGGCGACCTTCCACAGCACAGCGTCGCGCCATTCTCGGCGAATTGGAATTGCTGCGCCGCCAGCACCTGGAAACAGAGGGTTCTTTGCGGATCATCCAGCAGAGCCCTTCTTCGTAAAGCGTTTGGAGAACATCCGGGTGACGAGCGCGACATGATCTATATCTCGGGGGGTTATGGACGTGATGCGCAGCGTCACATGACGATGAATTGTGGTCCCGTGAGCAGTGACGGCGGCGAGCGACCTTGAATGTGCTCATCAGCCGTGCCAAGTCGCGCTGCGAAATATTCACCTCGATCGCCGACGAGGACATCGACACCGATCGAGCAAAGGCAAGGGCACCTTTGCCTTGAAGCTCTTTTTGAACTAAGCCAGGACTGGTCGTCTTACACTCACCAAGGAGAAGCGCGACGTCAAGCAAAGCGTATTCGAGCAAGAGGTCGCCCAAGCTCTTCGCGCGCGGGGCTACGATCTCACACCGATGTGGGCTTAGCCGGCTTCTTCGAGTCCGCGTACGGGACCGCTCGATGGTCGACTCATTGACACTGCGACGCCCACAATTCTTGCCTCCTTCCGAAATCGATTCGGCTCTGATCAAGGTCGTGAGGAACAACCAGGGCGCGAAGGCTGAGGAGTTGGTGACGATGGTCTCTCGGCAGCTCGGCTACAAGAGCACGAGCCCACAACTTCGCCGGGTCATTCTTGATCGCTGTGAGGCGCTGGTTGGGGGCGGAGCGATAGCGTCAAGGGCAGACCTTTTGGTGTTGCCCTGATCTGCGGCTGAGGTCTTTACTCTTGCCGCTGGTCTTCGGCAACTCGCTTTTCAGACACACGCCAGGACACAATCCGGCTTGTTCTTTGTATTCAGATCAGTGGGTTAGAGGAAGTTACGTCACGTCCCACTCTCCGCCATCGACTCTTAAATCACTGATTTGAAATTAAGATCCTGATGGGGTCGATTGGGATGCAGGATGCATGCAGAGGAAGCGCCCGCATGTGCATCCCTCATCTTCGGAGTGTCCCGTAATCGTGGCGACGTCCTCCCGGGTAGCCCGAGCATGCTTGAGCTTGGTGGCCAGCATGTCGTAGAGCATGGAACCGAGCCCATGGACAAGACGCTGTGCGCGAGGGCGAGCACATAGCAGACGGGACCGGAGTAGTTGGATGTTGGTCGAGGGCGACCTCACGCTCCGGCTTGGTGTATGAGCCGGAGAAATCGATCCAGAGCCTGAGTTATGCGGTCGAGGGGAGAAGGCAAGGTGTCTGCCTGAAGCCGCCTTGATGACGTGCAGCGCGCAATCTCGGAACTTCACGCTGCTACGTCCGTAACCGACGCTTCGTTGCTCAGATTCGCTCCGCCGTCACTTCAACATCGCTTTTCCTCAATGTTTGGCTGGATAGGGTGCGGTTTCCCCTGATCTAACGAGGATATCCTCATGGCCGAACCCAGAGAAAACCTGCTTGATTGGCTCCGCGATGCCCATGCGATGGAGCAGCAGGCCGAAACCATGTTGAGGGGCCAGGCGTCCCGCATTGAGCACTACCCCGTCTTGAAGGCGCGGATTGAAGAACACATCCAGGAAACGATCGGCCAGCGGGAGCTGCTCGAGGGGTGTATCAAGCGTTTGGGCGGTTCTCCCTCCACGATCAAGGACGTGATGGGCAAGATGGCAGCGCTTGGCCAGGCGGTGGGTGGGATGACCGCATCGGACGAAATCGTGAAAGGCGCGATGGCCGGCTATGTCTTTGAACATTTCGAAATCGCGTCCTACACCGCGCTGATCGCTGCGGCCAAGACCGCCGGCGACCCGGAAACGGCACGGGTGTGCGAGCAGATTCTGGTTCAGGAGGAAGCAATGGCCGACTGGCTCGCGACCCACCTGCCGGAACTCACCGAAGAGTTCCTGGTGCGCGACGCAACGCCGGGCGTCGAGGCAAAGAAGTAACCATTGGATCCCCATCGGCGCCCTGGCGGCCGTTCCGCCGGGGCGCTGCTCTGCGCCACATTCCAGTGTTCTGCGATGGGTGGGGGTGCCGAACTTCCAGAGGGCGAGCACCGTAATAAGCAGCACCGGCACGATGGCAGATCGCCACACATCGAGGAGGTCACCATGATCGATGACAAGAACAACGCGGCTAGTCCGGATCGCGATCGCATCAACGTCAATGAAGACTACGAGCTGCAGTATTGGATCAAGGCCCTGGGCGTCAGCGCCGAGGAGCTTCGGGCGGCGGTCAAGGCTGTCGGCCCCACCGCGGCGGCCGTGCGTAGGCACCTGGGCAAGTAACCGGGAGTAGGGCATGTCCCTCACCGAATACCGCCGCAAGCGGAGCTTCGACAAGACCAAGGAACCCGAACCGGGAAAGGTGTTGCCATCAGGGCAACGGGCGATTTTCGTGGTGCAACTTCACCATGCCAGCCGCCGGCATTACGACTTCCGGCTCCAGGTCGGTGATGCACTCAAGAGCTGGGCCGTTCCCAAAGGGCCCAGCTACGACCCGAAGGTCAAGCGCATGGCGGTGGAGGTTGAGGACCACCCCGTGGACTATGCCGCCTTTGAAGGCGAGATTCCGAAGGGGCAATACGGTGGCGGCCACGTCGCCCAGTTTGACCATGGGGTGTGGGCTACGTCGGGCGACCCGGAGGCCCAACTCGCCAAGGGACATCTGCGGTTCGAGCTCTTCGGCACCAAGCTCAAGGGCGGCTGGCACCTGGTCCGGTCAGGGAAGCCGGCCAAGCAGCCGCAATGGCTTCTTTTCAAAGAGGACGATGCCTTTGCCGGCGACGTGGAAGCGGATGATCTGTTGGGCGACGTCGCCTCGCCGCCTGCTGAAGATCTGAAGCGAGCAGGGGCTGGCAAGACCGACAAGAAAAAGCTCACCGCCGTGGCCCTGCCAAAGAAGGGCCGTCGCAAGGATTGGTCGAAGAAGGCCGCCGCGCTGACCAGGGCCAAAAAAGCCGAGCCGCCAGAGGGCCCCTTCGAACCGCAGCTGGCCAAGCTCGGCGATGCCCCACCCCAGGGCGACCACTGGGTGCATGAGATCAAGTGGGATGGCTACCGCATTCTGGCCACCATTGCCGACGGGGAGGTGCGTCTTTGGTCCCGCAATGCCTTGGAATGGACCGAAAAGCTTCCCGAAATCCGGGATGCCGTCGCTGCCCTCGGGCTGACGTCAGGGGCGCTGGACGGTGAGCTCATCGCCGGCAACGGCACCAAAGAGGACTTCAACCTCCTCCAGGCCACCCTGTCCGGGGAACGGCAAGGCACGTTGGCCTATGCCTTGTTCGATTTGCTCCACATCGACGGGGTGGATATTGCCGATGCGCCCCTACTGGAGCGCAAGCAACTGCTGCAGCAGTTGTTGAAGGGCAGCCCAGGGCACCTGGCCTTCAGCTCCCACATCGAGGGCGATGGGGCATCGGCCTACCGGCTGGCTGGCGAGCGCCACTTTGAAGGCATCATCTCAAAGCGTGCAGACCGCGCCTATCACGCAGGCCGGAGCGAGGACTGGAAGAAGACCAAGCAGCTGGCCAGCGACGAGTTTGCCGTCGTGGGTTACACGGCGCCCAAGGGCAGCCGCACGGGCTTCGGGTCGTTGCTCCTGGCCAAGCCCGACCCCAAGCACGGCTGGCTTTACGTTGGGCGGGTGGGTTCGGGCTTTTCCGAAGCGCTGATCAACGAGGTAGGCCAACTGGTTGGCCAAGCCGGCGGAAAGACGCCTAGTGCTCATGTTCCCACCAAGGACACCGACCTTCGCTCGGCCACGTGGTTTGAGCCGAGGTTCGTGGTGGAGGTGTTCTATCGCGGCATCGGCGGGCAGCAACTGCTGCGCCAGGCCTCGCTCAAGGCGGTCAGGCGAGACAAGGATGTGGCCGATTTGGCGGACTCCGACAGGGCTGCCGCAGTCGAAGAGCCCGTCGACGCCTCCAAGCTCAAACCCCCTGGCAAGCAGCTCAAGAGCGATTCAAAGCACGGCAATGCTTCAAAGCACAGCACGGCCCCGACAGGAACCCAAGGCCGCACGCCCCCTCGGCTGTCCAGTCCGACCAAGGTGATCTTTCCTGACATCAAGGCCACCAAACAGAACGTGTGGGATTACTACACCGCCGTGATCGACCACGTGTTGCCCGAGGTCATCGGCCGCCCCTTGTCGATCATCCGGTGCCCCAGCGGTACCGCCAAACCGTGCTTCTTCCAGAAGCACCACACCGCCGGCCTGGAGCTCGTGGATGCGGTTCGGCTGAAAGAAGACAGCGGGATCAACGCCCACTACCTGGTGGTCAGGGACGCGGCAAGTCTGCTTGAGCTGGTGCAGTTCAACGCGCTGGAGTTCCACCCATGGGGCAGCCACGCGGAAGCGCCCGATCGGGCCGACCGCGTCGTCTTTGACCTGGATCCCGGCCCTGACGTGCCCTTTTCCGAAGTCAAAAAGGCAGCCGTGGATATCCGCAAGCTGCTCGAACAGCTGGAACTGGCGTCGTTCCTGCGGGTGTCAGGAGGGAAGGGGTTGCACGTGGTGGTGCCGTTGAACCCGGGATGCGATTGGGACCTGACCAAGCGCTTTGCCAAGGGGTTTGCCGACGCGTTGGCACAATCGGAGCCGACCCGTTTTTTGGCCACGTCAACCAAGAGCCTTCGCAACAAACGCATTTTTGTGGACTACCTGCGTAACGGCCGCGGGGCGACAGCGGTCTCGTCGTATTCCCTGCGCGGCCGCCCTGGCGCCCCGGTGGCCATGCCCATCGCCTGGAGCGAGCTTGCCAAGCTGACCCGTGCGGACGCGTTCACCATGAAGGACGTGCCGGCGAAGTTGGCCAGACGCAAGAAAGATCCTTGGGCGGACATCAACACGATCCAGCAAAACCTGGCCCGCTGGGCGCAAGACGCCTGACTGGCCGCCTGCCTCGATACTGATTTGGGAGAGAACCGATGCGTCAATCCATCCTATCCGCTGCGGCAGCCGTCGCCCTAACCGCGTGCGGGGGCGGAAACACCCAGTCCAGTGTTCAAGCGCCTGGAGCGGAGGAAACGGCCAAGACGAAGGCCCTGGAAACGGGTGCAGCAGTGATGCAGGATCGGCCGCCGATCGATGCCGTCAACGCTTACCTGGACGGCTTTCATTTCTACAATGGTCAGATGAAGGCGCAGATGGAGGCGCATCACTACTGCTCAATTCTCAATGAGGATGTCATCCAGTGCACCATCTACGATGGCAATGTGAAAGACGCCAAGCTCATGGGCGTGGAGTACATCATCAGCGAGAAGCTGTTCGCGGGCCTGCCCGAGCAGGAGAAGGCGCTCTGGCATAGCCACGTCCAGGAGGTGACATCGGGGCAGCTGGTCGCGCCAGGGATCCCGGAGGTGGCCGAGCATGAGCTCATGGAAAAGCTCATCCGCACGTACGGGAAAACCTGGCACACCTGGCACACCGACTTGGACAAGGACCTTCCGCGAGGCATGCCGCAGTTGATGATGGGCTTCACTGCCGATGGCCAAGCGAACCCGGAGATGGTGGCCACTCGCGATGCGCGGCTTGGCGTCAGTAGCGAGGACAAGCGAAAGCGTCGCGCCGATATTCCCGTGCCGAACATAGATCCGGGGGCAGACGCCTGGCAACAGGGGACGGTGATCCAAATCCAGGACCCAAGCGGTGGACACGCGCACGGAGCCGAGAGCCGGGATAAGCAGCCCTCCAATCGGAAGGAGAACGTGACGTCCAATGGTTCGACCGACCGGTAGCTGTGCAGTGCCTGAGTGGGACGTGGTCGGGCACACCCGGCGCACGCTCCGCTCGCATGGTGCTTGCAGTCTGTTGATAGGGGGTGCTGGATGACGCGGGTCCTCGCCAAGCCCGGACCATCGTGCATGAAGCGGATCGTAAACGCGGCTCTTCTGCGCGTTTTATCTACCCCTGCTGGCCCCGGCAAAGTGACAAGACAGGGGACATGTGGATGATCAGCAAAGCGGGACGGCCTGACTCCCTCAATCGCCCGTCTGGCTGTGCGGGGCGGCCAGTGGTTTTGACTGAGGCGAGTCCTTCTGGCGTAGGAAGATGGTCAAGATGACCAATGAGAGCACAGCCAAAAATTCGCTTTGCCAGTTCTGGAAGGACTCGAACCAGAAGCTGCTGCTCCAGAGGTGTTCCCAGCACGTGGGGGCAGGCTGTCCAAGCGCCACCTGCTCATCCACTTCCGCACGCCAGCTGCCCGCCAGGTGCAAGGAGAAGCTCATGAGGAACAGGGCCCCGAAGGCAATTGCCAGGGAATGACCATACAAGGTCTTCCAGATCCCACCTTTGCGAACGGCCCAAGGCGTCGTTCCAGCCTCGATGCGCTGTTTTTCCTGAGCTTCGTCCAAAGAGCGTGATTCAGCCGAGCCCTTCTGGCGGAGGCTGACGGTCAGCAGGACATACATGCCCATCTGAAGAAACTCGCTTTCCCAGTTCTCGAAGGTGGCGCTGACGAAGTGCCCGCTGTGCAGGTAGTTCCACAGATCCAATGTCGCACGTTGCTTATCAGCGAGTTCTTGATTGTGTGCCAGGAAGCCGGTCCACACCTGGCCTGCAAAGAAGCAGAGAAGCAAGAAGAGGAGCACGATCGATAAGCCATTTCGTTTCCACATGCCCATACGCCCTAGAGGTAAGCGAGCGATCCTACGTTAGTCCCGCCAGCGCAGGAATTCGTGAAGGAGCGGCATCGCGTGCCGCCCCTCAAGGGGCACTCCGGGATATGGGAACCCTGCCGCGTTGATCAGGTCGGTGAGCATGGCGGGCTTGGGCAGGAGCGCCCATGGGTGGCGGCCGGGCCAGGCGACATGCGACGACACCGAGGCAACCAGGGAGAGGACTCGGAAAATGCCAAAAAAAAGCGGCTGCCACGGCTTGTTCCTGCGCGATGATGAGCCAAGTCGCAACTCTGGTGGGCCCAGAAAATCTGGGCCCACTTCGGCTCGGTCAGAACTCCTTCCAGCCTGCACTGTCCGTTGAGCCAGTGAGTGACTCGATTTGGCGCGGTGCTTGATGCGGGAGGCGTTTTGCAGGTGTCTTCAAAAGCGCTGCCGTCTTCTTGCTGCCTGGGTTGGCGAAGACGGTTTTAGGGGGGATTGCTTGGACCCGACGAACTGTCTCATTGTCGATCTTGAAGATCGCCACGGCCTCGGTCAGCTGGGTGGCTTGCTCTTCCATGGCGCGGGCTGCAGCGGTCGCCTCCTCGACCAGTGCGGCGTTCTGCTGGGTCGCTTCATCCATCTGCGTCACGGTGGTGTTGACCTGCTCGATGCCGGCCGACTGTTCCTGCGAGGCTGCAGAGATTTCGCCCATGATGTCGGTCACGCGCTGCACGCTGGCGACCACTTCGGTCATCGTGGTTCCGGCGCTGCGCACCAGGGCCGAGCCTTCCACGACGCGCTGCACCGAGTCGTCGATCAGGTCCTTGATCTCCTTGGCCGCGCCGGACGAACGCTGTGCCAGCGTACGTACTTCCGAGGCGACCACGGCGAAGCCGCGGCCTTGCTCGCCGGCCCGCGCCGCTTCCACGGCGGCATTCAATGCCAGGATGTTGGTCTGGAACGCGATACCGTCGATGACCGAGATGATGTCGGCGATCTTCTTGGACGACGCCTCGATACCACTCATGGTTGCGACCACCTGGCCGACGACTTCGCCGCCCTGGGATGCCACGCCTGCGGCGCCGATCGCCAGCTGGTTGGCCTGGCGCGCATGTTCGGCGTTCTGGCGCACGGTGGAGGTCAGCTCTTCCATCGAGGCAGCGGTTTCTTCCAGGTTGGCCGCCTGCTGTTCGGTGCGCTGGGACAGATCCTGGTTGCCTGCCGCAATCTCGCCCGCAGCAGAGCTGATCGTGGTCACTGAGTGTTGGATACGGCCCACGATAGTCGCGAGTTGCCCGGCAGTTGCATTGGCATCGTCACGCATCTTGGCGAAGACACCGTTGAATTCACCATCTATCCGCGCCGTGAGATCGCCGTGTGCGACTGCCTCAAGAAGCCCGGACAGCCTGGCCAGGTTGGTATCGCTGATATGCATCATGGAATTCAGGTCGTCGATCATGACTTGGAAGTCGTGCTGGAACCGATCCCTGTCACCCCGTGCAGCAAAATCGCCGTTGGCCGCAGATTGGGCCAATCGCTTAATTTCCGTATTGATCGCAAGCAGGCTGGCTTTGGCTGCATCCATGGATTCATGCAGAAATGCTCGCGAGGCGGGCAAGCGGCGCGCATCCCGGCGAAGATCTCCGCGTGCATACTCTTCAAGAACCGCTATGGCGTCGACGATCGCGTCGAGGTGCTCAAACATCATTGTATTGATGCCTTGTGCAAGCTCTCCATAGATCCCCGGGAAGGATTCAGGCATCCGGTGGCTGATGTCCTCGCCCGCATGCTTGTGAATCATTAGCGTTGTTTGATGAGAATAGCGTTGTAGCATCGCCACCATCTCGTCAGAGGCTCGCAGCATTTGGCCGATCTCATCTTGAGTTGTGTCATTGCTCATGACGCTCAGGTCGCCTCGCGCGACTGCGTTAACCGAAGCAAGTGCCTGGGAGAGTGGCTTCGTCAGACTCTGCGTGATGATCCAGGCTGTCAGGCCGCCCAACAGCAGACTCAAGGTGCCAAACACCCAGATCATTGTGTTGCTGCTCTGATTGGCGTCGTTTGCCTGTGCAGCTGATGCGGCGATCGCCTTTTTTTGCTCCGCGACGCTTTCGGCGATGGCTTGGTTCCATGCCCGCATCGCAGGCCGGGCTTTTTCCAGGGTGATAGCGACCGCACTATCGTAATCACCAGCTGCCAGCCGCTCGCCAATTTGACGATTGATTGGCATTGCGATTGCGCGCATTTCCTCGATACGCGTGCGCCGAGCCCGGGCAGCTGCGTCCGGCGCTGGAAACTTTTCGTTGTAGTCCTTCCAGGTCAGCTCGTAGCGCTTAACCAGCCCCTTGATGCGGGCCTGGTAGTCCCCGAATTTTTCGGGATCGCGGAGCAGCGTCATCTCGCGACGCGCCACAATCATGTCGTTGTTGATATCCAATAGCGTTGTGAGTGCCACCATCTTGGCCAAACTCACATCCACAACCTTGTGGAGCTCTTTGTTCTGTGTCCTGTTGCCTTGTAGCGCAACGATGCTGATCAATGTGATGAGGGCGAGGAGCAAGCCAAAACCGGTCGCCAGTCGCGCTCCGATCCGGAGGCGGCGTGTGAAGTTCATTAAAGGAAATCCCAATGCAGGTAGGGGGGGGCGACCCTGGCCCGGGCCAGGGACACGTCAGTCAACGCTTATGCGGTCGCGGCATGCGTAAGGCGTATACGATAATCGGCCTACGTGTGATTATCTTTAACGCATACATGATGGTTCAGAAAGGCGTGGTTACGCCGGCAAGCATTAGGCTGAGGTGTTTGGATTCAGCGAAGGAAGGCGTCGCGTAGGTCAACCAGGCGGTGGTGCAGATGGAGAAGACGCCCCCGTAGAATGCAGCGCTGGTGAAGGAGCGGCAGTCGCAGGCTGGGCTACGCGCCGACGGTGACGCAAAAAAAAAGCCTTCGGCAATGGCGAAGCGGATCGAGGTGTACACACTCAAACGTGCGGCGCGTGTCGCAGAGTGTGCTCAGACGGCGAGGGGACCTGTTTGCGTTGCATACGCATGGCGTAGACCCGGATGACAGGGGGAGTGCTGCTGATAGATCGCGCAGCCCTGGGACGCGGTCTGGCCAGTGCATGGATTGATCCGCGACGCGCTGGAGATCGCCGAGCCAGATGTCGTGGTCGCGCTGATAGCGCGCTCCATCAAGCACGCCATCGAGCAAAGCGAAGCCACGCTCGCGCGAGCGCTGCACCGCAGTAACCCATCGATAGAAAGACTCGGGTAGCCGGGACTCCATTTTCAGGCCGGAGGCACCGCTCAGGTCACGCGAGGGCTGCCTCGGCGCCACGAGCTTTGACGCGCTGCAAGCGAGCGTCCCTGCCATAAATTGTTCATGAAATGATCAAGACCAGCGGCTTGGAAGACGGGCACCCGCCCGCTTCGTTGAAGCGGCAGCTCCGGGGACAAAGAGCGAAGGGCTTCTGTGCGCGGGCTGGATATCTGCCTACTTGCGGTTTCGATTGCATGGGCAGGGCAAGGCGACATGTGCAGCATCCACCGTTGATCCGCTTGCTGGTTTCGACGGGGCGTAAACAGGGCGTGTAGCACAGTGGCCTTACCAGCCATAAAGCCAGGAACCGCATGAACCCGCCCGTCGAATACCGCCCCGATCTGGAAACGCCCAGCGTCAGTGAGCAGGAAACCATCCGTTCCCTGGAAGCGTTGTTCGTTGACATGGCAACGACCGTGGCTGAGAAGGAGGGGCATGCGCACCGCGCGGTCCATGCGAAAGGGCAGGGCCTGCTGACCGCCAAATTCACCGTGCTCAACGATCTGCCGGAAGAGCTACGGCAAGGCCTGTTCGCAGAACCCGGGCAATACGATTCATATATCCGCTTGTCATCGCCGCCTGCAGAACAGTTGAGCGATGCGGTTTCGACTCCGCGTGCGTTGGCGTTGAAGGTATTGGGCGTGAGTGGTGAGCGCGTGGAGGGTGGAGACGAAAAGCACAGTCAGGATTTTTTGATGGTCAATGGCCCTTCCTTCACCACGCCGGGTCCTGACGGTTTTCTGCGTAATTTTCGTGTTCTTGCGACGACTACTGAGAAGGCGCCGCGTGCCAAGGCAGCGCTCTCAAAAGTGCTTCGAGGGGTGGAAAACAGCCTTGAGAAGATCGGCGCGGGAAGTGGCAGCATCAAGCAGCTGGGCGGGCAGCCGCAGATTCATCCGCTAGGCGAAACCTTCTTTTCGCAGGTGCCGTATCTCTACGGCCGCTATATCGCCAAGTTCTCGCTTGCGCCGGTGTCCAGCAACCTCCTCGCACTGGATGGTGAGGACGTGGGCGACTCCCAGGACGCGCAACGCGATGCCGTTCATCACGCCATCAGCACCCTGGACAGCCCCGCCGAGTGGGAGCTGCGCGTGCAGCTGTGCCGGGATGTGGACAAGATGCCGGTCGAGGATGCCTCGACGGAGTGGCCGCAATCCATCAGCCCCTTTGTCGCAGTGGCGCGTGTGGTCGTCGAGCGCCAGGCCGGCTGGGACGGGGAGAACTCGCAACGGCTGGAAGACCGCATCGCCTTCTCGCCGTGGCATGCCCTGGCCGCTCACCGGCCGCTGGGTGCCATCAACCGGGCGCGCCGTGTCGTGATGGCAGCATCACGCCGATTCCGTGCCGAGTTCAATCGCTGCCCGATCCACGAGCCAACTGGCGTCTAGCGCGGTCGTTGCTTGACCTTGCCGTGTGGCCCCGATGCCTCCGCGTGGTCTGCGTGCCCCGGACTGCAGCTGCCAGCCAGGAGTGTTTGAGAACTCGCAAAAGATGGACGACGACGTCAGTCCACGTGGTGTGCCGGGGTTGGCCCGGCCCCCGTAGCAAGGACGTTGCTGGTGATAGCCCCTCTCCACCAGCGCTGCCGGTCGCGTCCAGCTGAATGCTGGACCCAGCCGGGCTGTCAGATCGAGACACCACTATCAAGAAGGACCGATCGCTGCCGCTAGGGACGCATCCCTAACGCAAGTAGCAGAGGTCGCCATGTTTTTCTCCGACAGCCACAAGGTGGACGCGCTGACCAAAGCGGTCGATGCCACGTTGAACGGCGGCACTGCGCAATGGCCGAACAACGGGACGGCTCTGCTTCTCAGGAAGCTGGCCGAGTCCCTGCATGCGGCGCAACAGGAGCGCGATCTGGCACAGGCCCGGGCGGAAGAGGCGACGACCGCGTTGCGCCATCTGGAGGGGCGCTTCGAACTGGTCGCCAGCGGCACCACT
The DNA here is from genome assembly GCF_903989455.1 of Xanthomonas euroxanthea. Taxonomy (NCBI): domain Bacteria; kingdom Pseudomonadati; phylum Pseudomonadota; class Gammaproteobacteria; order Lysobacterales; family Lysobacteraceae; genus Xanthomonas; species Xanthomonas euroxanthea. The sequence continues at coordinate 2,040,663 of NZ_LR861803.1, forward strand.
GACGGGCTCTGGGATATCGGCGTCATCGGCGGAGATCCCACGCACCCGGACAGCCCGGTGTGGTGGTCGCCGCAGATGCGCCGGCTGCTGGGTTTTGCGTCCGAACAGGATTTCCCCAATGTCCTGGACAGCTGGGTCGCGTGCCTGCACCCGGACGACAAGCAGCCGACGCTGGATGCCTTCGCGGCGCACCTTGCCGATCGCAGTGGTCGCACTCCCTACGACGTGGAAAACCGCCTGCGCCTGAAGTCCGGCGAATACCGCTGGTTCCGCGCATTCGGCACGACCGAGCGCGATGCGCAGGGCCTGCCGCTGCGTGTGGCCGGGTCGCTCACCGACATCACCGAGCGCCGTGAGCGGGAGCAGTTCCTCGACATCACGCTGACGCGCTTCGAGCTCGGCTCGCAGATGCTCAGCGATGGGTTGTGGGACATGAGTGTGATCGCGGGTGACCCGATCAATCCGAGCAACGAGTTCTGGTGGTCGCAGCAGTTCCGCCACCTGCTTGGCTTCGAGTCCGAGCAGGAATTCCCCAATGTGCTCGATAGCTGGGCGTCACGGCTTCACCCGGAAGACAAGGAGCGTTCTCTGAATGCGTTCGCAGCGCATCTGAACGACCGCAGTGGCCGCACCAACTTCGACATCGAGTATCGCCTGCAACTCAAGAACGGCCAGTACCGCTGGTTCCGCGCACGCGGTCTGACCAAGCGCGCGGCAGATGGCACGCCACTGCGCGCGGTGGGCGCGTTGATGGACGTGGAAGCCGGACGTCAGTTGGGCGAGGTGGCAAACACGCTCAGCAACGCGGCAGGCGATATCGTGCGCAGCAACGATGACCTGTCACGGCGCACGGAACAGCAGGCGGCCGCCCTCGAGGAAACCGCAAGTTCCATGGAGGAGATGACCAGCATCGTTCGCAAGAACGCCGAAGGCGCGCGTCAGGCCAATTCGCTGGCGAGCCAGGCCGCAGAGACCGCGCTGCATGGCGGCGAGCTGGTCAATGGGGTGGTCAGCACGATGGCAGCGATCCAGGCGTCATCGCGCAAGATCGGCGAAATCATCACCGTCATCGACGGCATCGCGTTTCAGACCAACATCCTCGCCCTGAATGCGGCCGTGGAAGCGGCGCGGGCAGGCGAGCAGGGACGCGGCTTTGCGGTCGTCGCTTCGGAGGTGCGCAGCCTTGCTCAGCGCTGCACCATGGCCGCCAAGGAGATCCGCGACCTGATCGCCGATTCAGGCGCGAAGGTGGGGCAGGGCGCGGAGCAGGTCAACGTGGCGGGCAAGGCCATGGAAGAGCTGCTGTCGTCGGTGAGGCAGGTCAACGACATCATGGGTGGCATTGCGGCGGCCAGTCACGAGCAGAGCGCCGGCATCGAGCAGATCAATCAAACGATCTCCCAGATGGATGCGGCCACGCAGCAAAACTCCGCGCTCGTCGACACCATGGCATCGTCGGCCCGCGCACTGGAAGATCAGGCGACCGCGCTGGTGGAGAGTGTTGCGAACAGTTCACGCAGCGTCAGTGGCAAGGCGAAACTCGCACTGGCTGCATGACGCATGCAGCCAGCGCGCCGCCCTGCGACCTGGTGACGCCGGGATGCAGGGCGGTGCGCTGAAAACCAGAATGCAGTCGGTGGCTTTTTTACGCTCGGCCTGAAAAGGCGCACGGTGCAAACCGCTCGCTTGGGATGTTTCATCGCGCAGGTGCAGTGGCAATGCGTGCGCCGGTAGCGAATGAGGCCCTCTGGATTTTTCCATCGGCCACCTCGTAGATGCAGAGCATCTCAACAAGACTGGTCCCGTCAGCAAGGTTGCGGGTGATCAGCTCCGAATCGGCGACGATGTTGCCGACGACGGTCCGCGACAACAGCCGCGCATGCAGGTCCGGCTCTTCAAAGCGGGCGAGAAAGCGCTCGCGAAGCATGGCGTGTCCTTTCGCCAGTCGGGGGCCGTGCAAGGTGTAATGCTCGGCATCGTCGGCATAGGTCGCCAGCAATGCGTCGATATCCTTGGCGTTGTAGGCGTCCAGCTGCGCCTGAACGATCGAGAGCACGTTATCGGTGGTCATGTCTGGGCAATCTTCTCGTGTCGGGAAGGCAAGTCGCCACCGCACAGCAGGTGCGGACGACGTGGCAAGGACTCCGGGCAGTCAAGCACTGGAGCAAGCGGATCAGGGTGCGTGCTTCCTAATACCAGCCCAGGTACAGCGTCGCAATGCCCCAGGTATCGATCAATCCATGCGCCAGGACCGTCGCCCACAGGTTGCGTCCTGATCGCAGGTAGACATAGCCAAACAAGGCGCCGACAAGCCCGGTCAGCAGCACCCCCGAGATGCCTTGGCTCAGGTGCATCGCGCCGAAGAGTGCTCCCCCTGCCACTGCCGCCATCACCTGGCCCCCACGGTAGCGGCCCAGCACGTGATCGAGGTGGTGCATCAAGAACGCACGGAAGACCAGTTCTTCGCCCAGCGCGGCGCTGAGCCAGGCACCGCCTGCCAGCTGGGCGGCCGCGTTGAAGTTGCCACGCAATGCACCGTAGCCGCTGTAATCGGCCTTGGTCCCGGTCAGGGCATCGATCAGCGGTTGCACGAACGGATTGACCAAGCCGATGACGAGCGCGAGCAGCAGCAGCGTCCAACCAAGCCAGGCGCGAAAGGGCCGGCGCTGCAGTCCGCAGGCACCCAGCGAGCGCGTTTCCAGCCAGACCAACGCGATCCCGAGTACGCCGACCACCGGCATCCGCCAGGGAAACTGCAACCAGCGGTAATGCGCCAGCGCGAGGAGGACTGCGATCGCTGCGATGCGTGCCAAAGGATGTCCCAGCGCAGGACTGCCAGAGCGGGGATATGCGGTTGCGTCGCCTTGTTGAAACATGCTGGAAGGAGGATCGAGTAGGTCCTTGAACGGTAGCAACAGGAGCGACAAGCGTCCTGTGCCAGAGGGCATGGGCTGCTATCTGCGAAGAGGGGTGGGGCATGGACAGGGTCTCGGCCATGATCCGGTCACCGTCATGGGGCCGGCCAATGACGCAGGCAGTCAGCCGGCGTCGATCATCAACACGCCCGCCCGGTGTAGCACTGGCATGTATCTCTTCGCGCGATGGGTCTATGCCGCAGCGACTGCGCCGGCCACCGGTGCCTGCAGACGTATGTCGGGCCAACGCTCTGCTTGAACCCCGCATCACCTTGCTGGTTCAGCTGTGTTTGCAACGAGGAACACATGGCGCCACCAATAGCCTGTGGATGCGGATACGCTATGCGCTTCCCACAGCGTTGTTGACAGGTATGGAGCAGTTGAACGAGCAATGGATGACAGCGGTTGTGGATGCGTTGAGCGACCTGCAGGCAGCAAGGGTGGCTCAAGGTGCGGTGCTTGAGGCAATGGTTGCTTCGCATCCATCTCCCGTGCTGCTCATGCGTTGCTGGGATCGCCTTTCTTCGTCGTTGATTGCAACTGCTTCACAACATAAAGCCGCGTCGACAATGGCAAAGCCCATCGAGGCGTATACGCTCGAGCAGCTGGCAGCGTGGACGGATCGAATGGAGCGCTGTTTTCCCCAGGCCAGAGGTCAATCCTAGCTGGGATTGCGACCAGGCCGCGCTTGCGATGCCCGTGCTTGATGCACGGCACTTGGCGACGCGGTGCATAGCGGAGCCGTACGTCGCGCTTGGATCGGCGAAGGCAACGGTGAGCAGCTGCTGCAACCGTGTGCCGATCAGGCTCCTGCCGGCCGGCAAGCTCCCATTCCGTGCCTTGATGGGCTATCTGCAGTGCCAGGCATCGCGGGCAACCTGCATTGATGGCCTATCTGGTTGTCCCCAAGGCCCAGATCGAACGTTTCACCGATGCAGCCGGGCAGCTTGGCGGTGTGGGATCCTTCGTGTCACAGGCCACGGTCGCCGAGTTCATGGAGCAAGGGCACTTCTCCCGTCACTTGCGCAAGATGCGTGCGCTCTACAGTCAGAGGCGCAGCTATCTGGTCGATGCGCTCACCGATATCTTTGGTTCCCGCATGGCGATCCAGCCCCAGGCAGGCGGACTCCAGGTGCTGGCCTATCCCGCGACAGGGCAACGTGATGCGTTGCTGGCGCAGGCCGCCCAATCCCACGGACTGCCACTTCAGGCATTGAGCAGGTGGCGAATCCGGCCCTCATCGTCGGGCGGTTTACTCATGGGATTCTCGAGCTTTGCAACGCGAGAGCAGGCATATGCCTCGGTTCAACGGCTACGAGCAGCGCTGGATGACGTGCTGGCACCTGTAGGACCCCGTGTTCGTGCTGCATCGCCGAGGGTCTGAAGTAGTGTGATTAACGGCCACCCTGAAAGCGGAAGGTGAAGCGCATGGCCGACGTGGAGGCCGTTGCCGAGTCTGCTGGTGGAGCAGTGGCGTCGACCAACGTCAACTGGCCATCGGCCACAGCCACCGGCACGCCAAGCGTGAGATCGATCTGTTTGGACCAGCCCCCGCCGAGCACGGTTGCCCTGACGATCAACCGGCCCGCCACGACGCACTGCACCTCGGCCGGGCAACGGCTGTCTTCGATGACGCGGTCGGGACGAACCCTGGGGCCATCGACCGCCGCGATGTCTCCCAGCCGTACCGGGCCTTCGATGGGCCACGCAGTGATGGAGCCAGCCGCCGCGCATCCGGCAAGTGAAACGGCCAGAAGCGTTACAAGTACTGGTCTGCGGAAGAGGCGGATACGTTGCATGGCGGTCATGCTCGCATGTTGTCCAAATAAAAGCTGATGTTCGGCGAGCTGCACCTGGGTAGCAATCACATCACGGCGATGTGGCGTCACTTCGCCGTGGTGCTCTCGCGCAGGCGCCAGCAGTGCGCGAGCGCTGGCAGCGAAGGCGAGCCGACTGATCTGTGCACCTGGCGACGACACTGTGTGACCCGGCGAGCCGGGATGTCATGAACCAGCGCATCAGCGGCCGATCCACCTCGTCCCGGCCTCCCCGTGCGATTGCCGTTGTCGTTTTCCCCCTTTACCCGAGCGGCCATCCGGCGCCGGGCAGCGCAGGTTGGCCGATCACCAATCGCTGCACGTCGGCTCTGGTCCGGACCGGCGGCAGGCCACGCCATCCGCCCGGTTAGATCACCGACGCATTGACCTTGAATACCTCGACCGCCCGCGTCAGTTGCGTCGAATGCGCTTCGAGCGAACGTGCGGCGGTGCTCGCCGCTTCGACCAGGCTGACGTTCTGCTGGGTGGTTTCGTCCATCTGGGCGATGGTCCGATTGACCTGTTCGATGCCGCCGGCCTGTTCCAGCGAGGCGGCGGAGATGTGGCCCATGATGTCGGTGACGTGCTGGACGCTGGTGACGACCTCGCCCATGGTGGTGCCGGCCTTGTGCACCAGCGTTGCACCGTCGGCGACGCGCTGTACGGAGTCGTCGATCAGGTGTTTGATCTCCTTGGCGGCGTCCGATGAGCGGTGCGAGAGGGTGCGCACTTCCGAGGCGACCACGGCAAAACCGCGGCCTTGTTCGCCGGCGCGTGCGGCCTCGACGGCGGCATTGAGGGCGAGGATGTTGGTCTGGAAGGCGATGCCGTCGATGACCGAGATGATGTCGGCGATACGCCTGGACGAGGCCTCGATGCCGGACATCTGTTCGATGACCTGGCCGACCACGTCGCGCCCTTCCGAGGCGATGGCGGCGGCGCCCAGCGCGAGCTGATTGGCACGGCCGGCGTGCTCGGCATTCTGCTTGACGGTGGAGGTCAGCTCTTCCATCGAGGCGGCGGTTTCTTCCAGGCTGGCGGCCTGCTGTTCGCTGCGGCGGGACAGTTCCTGGTTGCCGCTGGCGATGTCTTCGGTGGCGAAGCCGATGCTGTTGGAGGTGGTCTGGATGTGCGTGACGATGTCGGTCAGGCGGTGCACCGTGCTGTTGGCATCGTCGCGCATGGAGGCGAACACGCCGTGGAAGTTGCCGCTCATGCGCACGGTCAGGTCGCCATCGGCGATGCACCGCAGCAGGTCGGAAAACCTGGCCAGGTTGGTATCGGAGGTGGCCATCATGGTGTTGAGGTTTTCGACCATGAGGCGGAAGTCGTGCTCGAACTTTTCCGGCTGGCCGCGCAGCGCGAAGTTGCCGGCACATGCAGCCTGGGTGAGCTGCTGGATCTGCGCGTTGATGGCGCGCAGGTTCTGCTTGACCTGCTGCATGGTGGCGGTGATGGCGGCCTTTTCGCCGGGGTATTGCTCGATTTCCGGTGCCAGGTCGCCGATGGCATAGCTGCCCATGACCTCGGTCATGCGCAGCTGGGTCTGCACGTGCGCATGCACCAGGGCGTTGGTGTCCTGCACCATGTGCCCGTATTCACCGGGGAAATGCTGGGCGTCGGTGCGGTAGCTGATCTCGCCGGCATCGTGGCGGGCCGCCATGCTGCGTTGGGCGGAGATCACATCCTGCAGGCGGCGCTGCATCTGCTGCATGGCGCGCAGCAGCTGGCCGGATTCGTCCTTGCCGGTGGGCAGGTCCTGGCTGCGCAGGTCGCCGTCATTGATGCGCTCGGCCAGCCGCAGCGATTGCCGCAACGGCAGCACCACGCTGCGGGTCAGCAACAACGCAATCGTTGCGCCCAGCAGCAGGGCGATGACGGTGGAGACCACCATCAGCATCGCAAAGCCGCGCGCAGTGGTGACCGCATCCTTGGCAGCCGCGCGGTTCTTGGCTTCCTGCAGGTCGATGAAGGCGTTGATGCTGGCCAGCCAGGCGACGAAGGCAGGGCGCGCCTGCTGCAGCAGGCGTTGTTCGGCATGCGGCTTGTCGGCGCCATCGCGGAACGCACGCACCTGCGCGATCAACGGCATGGTGCGCTGCTCGATGGCCTTGATCCGCTGGAGGATGGCCTTTTCTTCCGCGTCCGTGGAGGTCGCGATCATGTCGTCCAGCGGCTTGGCGGAGCGGGCGTAGTCCGCGGCGAGCTTGTCGATCGATTGCTCTGCCGTCTGCCGGTCTGCCGGGTCGTCCAGCAGCACGACATCGCGCAGGGCGATCGCGCGGTCGTGCACGCTGCCGCGGAAGTTGATCGCATAGCGTTGCTTGACGCTGTTCACTTCGTTGATGGCGGTGAGCTGCTGGTCGATGCTGCGCACGCGCTGGATGCCGACGACGGTGAGGAGCACCATCAGGACAATGATCGCGAGGAAGCCGAGGGCCAGGCGCTGACCGATACGCAGATTCGAAAGCAGGGACATAGGGAGTTTGATCGGTGATCCGGCGAGCGGAAGAGCGGGGAGAATCCCAGCAACAGCTGGGAGGCGATGCGCCCGGGACACCGATGGGGCCGGCAGCGTTGCCGCTGCACGAAGGATGTCTCGACCTGTTCGTTAGCGGCTTCGGCCATCGGAAATGAAACCGTCTGCCCGGAGGGATTCATCCACGGTTGGCCTCGCGCTGGCGCCGGGCCAGGGCGGGCGAGGTCGCAAGCGGCGGGCATGGCCGAAGTGACGCGCTGCGGCGCCTCTCAGCCCCAGGAGATACGCCGATCCAGCTCGATGAGGTGTGGCGCGGGGAGGCGGCCGCCGCGAGGGAACTGCGGCCGATGGCCGGTGTTGAGCTCAGCACGCCCACTGCCGCCATGGCAGCGCAGCCACTGATCCATTTGGTTCAGTCGTAGCGCGACAGGTCCGGCGCCTGCATCGACGGCGTCATCAGCTTGGTGGCGATGTTCTGGATGCTGGGTTGGCTGGCGAATTTCAGTGCGCCGTGCAGCAGCTGGATGCCAAGCCGGCTGTGCGGATTCATCAGCCGTGGGCCGATCTTCGGCACGCCCTGACCCTTGTCGACCATCGGCCGCATGGCCGCGGCGTAGGCGGCAAACGCCTGTTCCAGCGTCTGGGCGCGTGCGATCTCATTGGCCAGCACATAACCACCGGTGACTGCCAGGGTGGCGCCGATGCCGGCCAGCGGGGTTGCGCACCAAGCCGCGTCGCCGGTGAGCACGACACGGCCGGCGTGCCAGCGCGGCATGCGGACCTGCCGCAAGGCGTCGAAGTAGAAATCCTCGGTGCTGTCCATGCCGTCCAGCACCCGCGCCGCCTGCCAGCCGGCGTCGGCGAAACGTTCGCGCAAGTAGGCCTTTTGGGTCGCCACGTCCCAGTCCTGTTCGCCCTCTGAGGCTTTCTGCAGCGAGAGCATGGCGCGCGTGGTGCCGTGCCGGTCCGGGCGCAAGGAGATGCTGCGCCCGCCGGTGGTGTGATACCAGCGCCACAGGCGGTCATCGTCGGCGGTGCGTGCGATGGTGAAGTAGGCGATGGTCAGATCCATCCAGCGCGGCGCGTTCTCGCCGGGAAACAGCAGCTCGCGCGTGGCCGAGCCGACCCCTTCGGCGACGATGACGGCATCGAAGCGCTCGCTGTGCCCGCTCTGGAAGTGGACGGTGGCGGCATTGCCGTCGTCGGCGATGCTGGCGATGCGGTCGCCGAACCGATACTCCGCGTGCTGGCGGGCGGCCGCATAGAGCAGGCGGGCGAGGTCGCCACGCAGGATTTCCAGTTCCGCGGTCGGGCCATCGCCGTCGATGTCGTCGGTCTTGAAGGTCGCCACCGCATGGCCGTGTTCGTCGACCCAGGCGGTGCCTTCCTCGCCGGTGCCGTGGTCGAGTGCGGCCTGCTCCAGGCCCATGCGCCGCAGGACCTCGCGGCCGACGCCGCGCACGTCGATGTTCTGGCCGCCATCGCGAAACTGTTCAGCCTGCTCGACGACGGTGACCTCAAGGCCTTGTTGGGCCAGTGCCCACGCCACGGTGTTGCCGGCGACACTTGCGCCGGTGATGAGGATGCGACGCGGCATGACAGATCACCCGGAGAATTAATATCATGGGTGATATTACATGCCCTGGTCGCGCTTCTCCAGGTTGGCGATCAGGCGCTGCATGAACGCGACGGTCTGCTGCGCCTCCTCGGGGGAGAAGTCTTTCAGTGCATCGGCATTCAGATCGGTCAGGATCCTGCCGCCGATCTCGGCGATCCTGCGCCCGGCAGGCGTGAGCGACACCACCGCGGCGCGGCGGTCCTGCGGCGTCGGGGAGCGCTTGATCAGCTTCAGGCCCTCCAGCTTGTCCAGCAGGGCCACCATTGCCGGCTGCTTCACGGCCGAGGCGATCACCAGGTCGCGTTGCATCATCGGCCCTTTCCAGGACAGCAGCATGATCGGCCCGATCAGTGCCAGCGACATGCCGTGCGGCCGCAGTTGCGCATCCACCAGGCGATTGAAGACCCGCGCAGCATGGTTGGCCAGATACCCCGGTGCTACCGCGGCCAGGGGGTGAATGAGTACGTCGCGATCCTGCATCTGCGTTACCGTGCCACGCCTTTTGGGCCAGCTGGCGATTTTATCCGGGCACCCGCGCCACGGGGCACTGCCTGCGCGTCATGGCGAGGTCTCCCAGCCAAGCATGCCGGGCAGCGACGCGCGCGGTGCGGTGGGCCGGCGCGCAGTCAGGTCACGTCAGCCACCTGGGTGTTGTAACGTAGGCGGGCGCTGCACGCTGCGCGCTGTGCCGACGGCGATGCCGGAGGGCGTTGCGCTGGCAGGTCAGGCCGGCATGTCCGACCCTGCCGGCCGGCGATGCGCGGCGTTGGCCCCTGATTCCTCTTCAATGGTTTTGTCAAAGATGCTTGTTTGGGTGACTGGTAAGCTGGCCGCACACCGCGTTGCGCGCTGCATGCATGACGCCTGCCGCTGGACGGCAGCACGCCCGGGCGCCGCATGAGCGCGCCGTTTCCTTATGGCCAGAGCGCCATGGCCCAGGCCGTGCGCGCATACGACTGGGCCGCAACCTCGCTAGGGCCGACCACGCAGTGGCCGTCGCCGTTGCGCAATGCCGTCAGCCTGATGCTCAGCTCGCCGGAAAGCATGTATGTGGTGTGGGGCGATGCGCTGACCTTTTTCTACAACGATGCGTATGCGCCCATCCTGGGGCCGCGGCAGCCGCACGCCCTGGGTGCGCCGTTGCGGGACTTGTGGGCCGATGCCTGGGAGGCCGTGCGTGCGCCGATCGAGGCCGCGTTCGCAGGGCGCGCCTCGCGCTTCGATGAAGTGCCGATCGGCATGAACCGCTACGGCACGCCGGAAGACACCTGGTGGACGTTCTCGTTCTCGCCGATTTATCTGGACGATGGACGCGTGGGCGGCGCGTTTTGCGTGACCAACGAAGTGACCGCCCGCAAGGTGGCGCAAAACCGGCTTGCCGATGAACACGAACGGCTGATCCGCTTGTTCGAGCAGGCGCCGATGTTCATGGCGTTCCTGGGTGGTCCGCAGCATCGGGTGGAATTTGCCAACCCGTGTTATTCGCGCCTGATCGGCCACCGCGACGTGATCGGCAAGCCCCTGGCCGAGGCCTTGCCCGATCTAGTCGAGCAGGGGCATCTGCGTCTGCTGGACGAGGTGTATCAGTCCGGGCGCGCCTACACGGCCAACGCGCTCGCCTACAACGTGCAGGTGGAGCCGGGCGGCGCGGTGGAGCGGCGCCTGCTGGACCTGGTCTACCAGCCGATCGCCGGTGCCGACGGCACCGTCTCCGGCGTCTTCGTGCAGGGTCTGGACATCACCGATCGCATCGGCCTGGAACGCGCGGTGCGCGAAGCCGAAGTGCGCAACCGGCAGATCCTGGACAGCGTGATGGACTACGCGATCATCGCCACCGACTTGTACGGCCTGGTGACGTCCTGGAACGAGGGCGCGCAGCGCATCCTGGGCTGGAGCGAGGCCGAGATGCTCGGCCAGACGCTGGAGCGCACCTTCACCCCGGAAGACGTGGAGCGCCGGCAGATCCTGATCGAGGCGGCGGCGGCGCTGGAAAGCGGCAGCGGCATGGACGAGCGCTGGCATGTGCGCAAGTCCGGCCAGCGCTTCTGGGCGAATGGTTCGCTGATGGTGCTGCGCGACGAAACCGGTGCGGCGATCGGCTTTGTCAAGGTGTTGCGCGACCGTACCGCCGAGCGGCTGGCCAGCGAAGCCTTGCGCAAGAGCGAGCGCCGGCTGGATGCGTTGGTGCGCGCGTCCTCGCAATCGATTTTTTCGGCCACGGCCGATTGGCGCGAGCTTCGCCAGCTGGTGGGCGAGGGCGCGCTGAGCGATGCGCTCTCGTCGAGCCTGAACTGGCAGCAGGAGATGGTGCACCCGGACGACCGCGCACGGCTGTCCGAAGCCATTGCGCATTCGATCATCAACAAGTCCGGGCTGGATCTGGAATACCGCGTGCTGGATGCCGATCAGCAGGTGGGGTGGACCCTGATGCGCGCGATCCCCTTGCTGGACGAGCGCGAGCAGATCGTGGAGTGGTTCGGCACCGCTGCCGACATCACCGACAAGCGGCTGGCCGAACAGCAGCTGCGCCAGCTGACCGAAACGCTGGAAGAGCGTGTGCGCGAACGCAGCGCGGCGCTGCTGCTGGCCGAAGAGAAGCTGCGCCAGAGCCAGAAGATGGAGGCGGTTGGCCAGCTGACCGGTGGGCTGGCGCACGACTTCAACAATCTGCTGACCGCGATCAGCGTCGGCCTGGAGCTGTTGCAGACGCGGATCGAACAGGGCAAGTACGACCGCCTGGAACGCTATGTGGAGATGGCCCAATCCAGCGCCGCGCGCGCCACCGCGTTGACCCAGCGGCTGCTGGCGTTTTCGCGCCGGCAGACCCTGGCGCCCACCGCGCTGGAGGTGCAGGCACTGGTGCACGGCATGCACGACATCATCGCGCGCACGCTGGGGCCGTCGATTGCCTTGCGGCTGCGCCCCGCACCCGATGCCTGGAAAGTGCTGGTGGATGCACCACAGCTGGAAAACGCGCTGCTGAACCTGTGCATCAATGCGCGCGATGCGATGCCCGATGGCGGCGAGCTCACCATCGGTATCGCCAACCGGGTGTTGGAGGCCGAAGCCGCCCAGCAGCTGGACCTGCCGGTCGGCGAGTACGTGTGCCTGAGCGTGCAGGACACCGGCACCGGCATGAGCGCCGAGGTGATGTCCAAGGTCTTCGAGCCGTTCTTCACCACCAAGCCGATCGGGCAGGGCACCGGTCTTGGGCTGTCGATGATCTACGGATTCACCCGCCAGTCCGGCGGGCACGTGCGGATCGACTCGGAGGTGGGCGTGGGCACCACGATGGCGCTGTACCTGCCGCGCTTCAACGGCGCGCTGCCGCAGGACGAGACGGTGCCGGCGAGCGAGCAACCGGTGCACTCGGCGGCGCAGAGCTGCACGGTGCTGCTGGTGGAAGATGAAACCGCGATCCGCGTGCTGATGTCCGAAGTGCTGGGCGAAGCGGGCTACCGCGTCATCGAGACCGCCGAAGGCAGCGCGGCGGTGGAACGCCTGCGCTCGCAGGAAGCGATCGACCTGCTGGTGACCGACGTCGGCCTGACCGGCGGGTTGAACGGACGTCAGGTTGCCGACGCGGGCCGGCAGTACCGGCCGACACTGCCGGTGCTGTTCGTCACCGGTTATGCGGCAACGGCGGCGGTAGGCGCCGGGCAGCTGGACGAGGGCATGGAAGTGTTGACCAAGCCATTCCTGGCGGTGGACCTGGAGCGCCGTGTAGCGCAACTGCTGGAGCGCAAAGCGCCGTGACGCGGAGGTGGAGCACGTTGCGGGCGGTTGGGTGCGCCTACAGCGCGGTGCGCACGATGCCGAGCAGGTCACGCAAGGAAAATGGCTTGGTCAACAGGCGCATGCCGGTATCGAGAAAATCCGCGCGCTTGGCAATGGAGCCGGCGTAGCCGGTCATGAACACGATGGGCAATGCGGGATACAGGCGGCGCGCGCTGTCTGCAAGGTCGCGCCCGTTCATGCCGGGCAGGCAGATATCGGAAAGCAGCAGATCGAACGGGCACGACCGATTGAGCTGCTCCAGCGCCTGCTCGGCATCGGGCGAAGCGGTGACCTGATAGCCCTCGTCACCGAGGATATCGGCGGTCATCGCACGAATGGCATCGTCGTCTTCGACCAGCAAGATACGGGCGTTACATGATGCGTGATTCACCGCAGTCCTCGAGCGATCGCAACCACGCGATGCACTTCAGCTGCAACGCTAGGCCTGCGCGCGTGACGAACGTGTCGGAACTGTCATAAAGCGCGGCACCGATCACGGCACGATGCCGGTAGTGCAGGCGCACAGGGTGCGCCAAGCAAGCTGATCGATTCACGCGCGCGCAGCGGCGCATGACGCGCCCGTGATAAATTTAGGTCCATGGGAAATCTGAAGCCGATGATCGCAAACCGCATTACGACTGGTACGACAGGGCTTGACACCATCTTGCGCGGCGGGCTGCCGCCCAACCGCCTGTACCTGCTGGAAGGCCAGCCGGGCTCGGGCAAGACCACAGCGTCGCTGCAGTTCCTGCTCGATGGCGCGGCCAAGGGCGAGAGCTGTCTGTACGTGACCTTGTCGGAAACCATCGACGAGCTCAACGAGGTGGCCACCTCGCACGACTGGTCGCTGGAGGCGCTGCATATCTTCGAGCTCGCTTCGGCTGAGGCGTTTCTGGGCGATGGACGCCAGCAGTCCATTCTGCACCCGTGGGAAATGGAGCTGGACGGCACCATCAAGCTGATCCAGGCCGAGGTGGACCGGGTCAAGCCGACGCGTGTGGTCTTCGATTCGTTGTCCGAGTTGCGCCTGCTGGCACAGGATTCGCTGCGCTACCGGCGCCAGGTGCTGGCGCTCAAGCAGTTCTTTGCGCCGCGCAATATCACCGTGTTTCTGGTCGATGACCTCACCGGCGAGAATGGCGAACGCGACGCGCATCTGCACAGCCTGTGCCATGGGGTGATTTCGCTGGAACGCATGACGCTGGATTTCGGTGCGGCGCGTCGGCGCATGCAGGTGCAGAAATTGCGTGGCGTGGATTTCATCGCCGGCTATCACGACATCACCATCACCACCGGCGGCATGCGGATCTATCCGCGTCTGATCGCCTCCGATCACCACGTGCCGTTCATTGGCGATGCGGTGTCCAGTGGCGTTGAGCGGGTCGATGCGCTGCTGCACGGTGGGCCGTTGCGCGGCACCAGCACGCTGTTGACCGGGCCTGCCGGGTCGGGCAAGACCAATATCGCGCTGCAGTACGTCACCGCCGCCTGCGAGCGCGGCGAGCATTGCTGCATCCTGGAGTTCGACGAGCGCACCGGCACCTTGCTGACGCGTGCCGAGAGTCTGGGCATGGATCTGCGCAAGTATCTGGACGCGGGCCTGCTGGAACTGCATCAGATGGATCCGGCCGAACTGACCCCGGGCGAGTTCGCCTGGGCGGTGCGCGCCAGTGTGGAAGAGCGCGATTGCCGCTTGCTGGTGATCGACAGCCTCAACGGCTATCTCACCTCGATGCCGCAGGAAAAGCAGTTGATGCTGCAGATGCACGAGTTGCTTTCCTATCTCAACCAGAGCGGCGTGACCACCTTCCTGGTCAATCCGCAGCATGGCCTGGTCGGCACGATGTCCACCGGCAACCTCAACATCTCCTACATGGCCGATACCGTCATCCTGTTCCGCTTCTTTGAGGCGCAGGGGCGCATCCGCAAGGCCTTGTCGGTGATCAAGAACCGCAGTGGCGCGCATGAGGATTCGATCCGCGAGTTGCGCATCGGGACGAGCGGTATCCATCTGAGCGAGCCGCTGGAGAAATTCCACGGCGTGTTGACCGGTACGCCGCACTTCGTCGGGGACGATACGCCATTGCTGGATCGTCCCCTTGACTACCTGTGACCCGGATGGATCCATCGTCCACATCATCGCGCCATTCGGCCGCGATGCGGAAAGCATTGCCGGCATCGTTGGCCAGCGCGGACTGACACGCCGGGTGTATGGCTCGCTGGCAGCGCTGGCGGACGACCTGCTCGATGCCTCCGGTGTGGTGGTGTTGACCGAAGAAGCGGTCGGCGGCGATCTGCAGCGGCTTTCGCACATCCTGCAGAGCCAGGCCGCCTGGTCGGATATTCCGTTCGTGCTGCTGCGTGCACCACGCGGCGCCCACGGCGGGCGCCAGGCCACGCTGCCGCCGGAAGTGACCAATGTCATCGAGCTGGAACGGCCGCTGAGTTCGTCGTCGTTGCTGAGCGCCATTTCCACTGCATTGCGCTCGCGCCAGAAGCAGTTCGTGATCCGCGACCAGATGGCGCAACTGGCCGAAAGCAAGACCGCACTGATGTCGAGCGAGGCCGAATTGCGCCGGGTCACCGACGCGCTGCCGGTGCTGATCGCCTTCATCGACAAGGACCTGGTGTACCGCTTTGCCAACCGCTCGTACGAGGACTGGATCGGCATCCCGCCTGCAGAAGTGATCGGGCAGCCCTTGGTGGACGTGGTCGGACCTGCGGTGGTGCAGGAGCGTCGCGCCTGGATCGAAGCCGCGTTGGCCGGGCAGGCGTTGACGGTGGAGGCGAGTTGGCCGCACGCCGACGGGCGCCGGCGGGATGCGGAGATCCGCTACATGCCGCGCCTGGATGCGGACGGCAAGGTGGACGGCTTTCATGTATTTGCCACCGACATCACCGCGCGCGCGCTGGCGCTGGAATCGATCCAGCAGCAGGCCAGTCTGCTCGAGATCAAGGTGGCCGAGCGCACCGCCGAGCTGCAGCAGCAGATGCTGGCGCGCGAGTCCAGCGAGGCGGCATTGCGCCAGGCGCAGAAAATGGAAGCAGTGGGCCAGCTGACCGGCGGCATCGCGCACGACTTCAACAACATGCTGACCGGCATCCTGTCGGCGCTGGATCTGGCGCGCCTGCGCATCGACCAGGGTCGCACCGAGGGGCTGGGCCGCTTCCTGGATGTAGCGTCGGCATCGGCCCTGCGTGCGGCCGCACTGACGCAACGGCTGCTGGCGTTTTCGCGCCGGCAATCGCTGGAAGCGCGGCACCTGCATCTGAACGATCTGGTGGTGTCGCTGCAGGAGTTGCTGGCGCGCACGCTGGGCGAATCGGTGCGCCTGGACACCGACCTGCAGGCCGACCTGCCGCAGGCGTATGTGGACGAAAACCAGCTGGAAAGCGCGCTGCTCAACCTGGCGATCAATGCCCGCGATGCGATGCCCGACGGCGGGCGGTTGCGCATCGCCACCCGCCAGTTGCAGGTCGAAGGGCAGCCGCTGGCACTCGGGCGCGGGGTGACGCTGGCGCCGGGCAATTACGCGGTGGTGTCGGTGACCGACAGCGGCGCCGGCATGCCGGCCGATGTGCTGGAGCGCGTGTTCGAACCGTTCTACACCACCAAGCCGATCGGGCAGGGCACCGGCCTGGGCATGTCGATGATCTACGGCTTCATGCAGCAGTCCAACGGGCAGGTATGGGTGGAATCCGAGCTGGGAAAGGGCACCACGGTGAGCCTGTATCTGCCGGCCGGTCTCCATCCGCAGGCGGTGTCGCCGCAGCCGCAAGCCGGCGCGGTGGTGGCCGGGCGCGGCCAGCAGGTGCTGGTGGTGGAAGACGACGAACAGGTGCGGCTGCTGGTGACCGAGCTGCTCAACGAGTTGGGCTATCAGGCCGATGTGGTTGCCGATGCCGATGCGGCGCTGCCGATCCTGGCCTCGCCGCGGCGGATCGATCTGCTGGTGACCGATGTGGGCCTGCCTGGACTGAACGGGCGCCAGCTGGCGGAGATCGCGCGGCAGTCGCGCGGCGATCTGCCGGTGATCTTCATGACCGGCTATGCGGAAACCGCGCGCGATCGCGGCGAGTTTCTTGCCGAAGGCATGAGCATGATCGCCAAGCCATTTACGCTGGGCGAGTTCAGCGGAAAGCTGCACGAGGTGCTGGGGCCGTCGGCCTGAATGCGTCACGCGGTCGATTGCGGCCGCCGCCATGGCGGCGCTTCGGCCGGCTGGCAGCGTGGTGTCTTTGAACGCGGACACAGTCCGCAGCTGGCTTCAGGGCGCTGCACGCCTGGATTGCCGCGTGCTTGCCAGGGCTTCGGCCACGGCGATCTTGTCGGCCACCGCTTTCTGCATCGGCGAGCCGGCGTCGAGTAAGCCATGCAGATGGCGCCAGTGCGCGCTGGCCGCGCGGTAGTCGTGCTGCTGAAAGTCGCTGATGCCCAGCAGCCACAGGCCGCGTTGATGATCCGGCTCGCGTGCGACCACCTGTTGCAGGCGGGCGCGTGCGTCGGCGTCGATGGCGAAATCGCTGCGCGTGGCCATGTCCGCAGCCACCCAGCCGACCAGGGCAGCGCTGAGATCGGGCGCGATCTTCAGCGCTTGCGCATAGGCTTCACGCGCATCGGCGGGGCGGTTGTCCTGCTCGTGCGCTTTAGCTTGCTGCATCAACGCTTCCAACCTCTGCTCCTGCGCAGCGTCAGCGGCAGCGTCGGCCTGGGCGGCCCGCGTTTGCTCAGCACCGGCAATGGACGGCGGCGCGGCGGCCGGTTGCGCCAGGGGCTGCGCCGCCGCGTACACGCGCCGCGCGATCGCCTCCGGCGCGCCCACCAGCCGATACAGACCGGCCGTGGCGACGGGCACGCCGAGCACCAGGGCAATCGGCAAGATGTAGCGTGCGTTGCCATTGCGTGTGGGCCGGCGCAGCAACGGCACCAGCAACAACAGCAAGGCAACCACCACCAGCGCGGCGCTTGCGACATAGAAACCCGTCATCACCACTCTTCCTCCGCCTGCGGCGCCATCGGGGTGCCGGCACGCGCACGTTTGCGCACGGTATGGATCACCACGCCCGCACCGGCGCCCAGCAGCAGCAACGGACCGAACCACAGCAGCCAGGTGCCGCGCTTGACCGGCGGGTCGTACAGCACGAAATCCGAATAGCGATCGACCATGTACTGCTTGATCTGCGCATCGCTCCTGCCGGCCTGCAGTTGCGCAAACACCTGATGGCGCAGGTCACGCGCCAGTGCGGCGTTGGAGTCGGCCAGGTTCTCGTTCTGGCACACCAGGCAGCGCAGCTGTGCGGTCAGGCGCTGGTAGCGCGCTTCGTCGCTGCGGTTCTTGAACGGCAGCGGGTCCACGGCCTGCGCCGCCAGCGGCGGTGCAAGCAGCGCGCCCAGCAGCAGCACCAGCAGCAAACGCAATGGCCGGCCCTGCATGCGCCAGTACCAGCGCCATGCGCGGCGCGCCGCCATCACGGCGTGGTCCTGGGCAATGCGGCGATGGCGGGCAGCAGCGCGTCGTCGATGACCTCGGGCGTGAGCACGCCGATGTGCTTGTAGCGGATCACGCCTTGCGCATCGATCAGGAAACTTTCCGGTGCACCGTAGACGCCGAAGTCGATCGCGGTCTGGCCGGTTTCATCGGCGATGACCAAGGCATAGGGGTTGCCATGTTGCGCAAGCCAGGCGGTGGCGTCGGCAGGCGCGTCCTTGTAGTTGTAGCCGATCAGCGGCACCCCGAGCCGGCTGGCGCGGGCCATCAGCACCGGATGTTCGTGCACGCATTCGGCGCACCAGCTGCCGAACACATTGAGCACGTAGGCCTTGCCCAGCAGCTGATCGCGGCTGACGCGTTGCCCGGGCTGATCCAGCAGCGGCAGCGAGAACGCCGGCGCCGGCTTGCCGATCAACGGCGAGGGTACCTCGCGCGGGTTGTGCTGCATCGTCCAGTAGATGCCGAAGCCGAACAGCGCCGCCAGCAACAGGAAACCCAGCAAGGGCAGCAGACGGTTCATGCGTGCGATTCCTGTGCGGTGACCAGGGCGCCGTGTGCCGGTGCCCTGGCCGCCGTGCCGGCGAGGGCCGGCGCACGGAAACGGCGGGCGCAGGCGCTGACAAAACCGCCCAGCATCATCAAAAGGCCGCCGGCCCAGATCCAGCGGATGAAGGGTTTGTAGTACAGCCGCAGCGTCCAGTCGTATTCGATGTGTTGGTCGTCCAGCGGCTCGCCGAGTGCGACATACAGATCGCGCGTGATGCCGGGGTCGATCGCCGACTCGGTCTGGATGCGCTCGCTGCTGTACAGGCGTTTTTGCGGATGCAGTTGGGCCACCACCTGGCCATCGCGGCTGACCTGCACGCTGCCTTGTTCGGCCTTCCAGTTCGGCCCGTCGATCAGTTGCACGCCATCGAAGCGGAATGCGTAGCCGGCGATCTCGGCGGTCTGCCCGGGTGCCAGACGCACGTCGCGTTCGACCGACAGGCTTTCAGACACCAGCACGCCGGCCACGAAAACCGCCACGCCCGCATGCGCGAGCAGCATGCCGGCCATTTCCGCAGGAAAGCGCCGGCCGCGCGGCATCTCGCGCCAGCGCTTGTGCATGTACAGCGCGGTGCCGGCTGCCACCCATGCGGCGACGCCGATCCCGGCAATCGCCTTGACCTGGCCATCGGCAAACAGACTGCCGACCAGCGCACAGGCAATCGCGGCGATGCCGGCGCGCGTGCCCAGTGCCCGCAACGGCGCCGCCTCGGCCTTGCCCCAACGCAGGTACGGGCCGAACGGCAGCAACAGCATCACCGGCACCATCAGCAGCGGGAACAGCAGGCCGAAGTAGGGCGGCCCCACCGATACCTTGCCCAGGCCGAAGGCATCGGCCACCAGCGGAAACAAGGTGCCCAGCAACACCATCGCCGCGGCCACGGTGAGCAGCAGGTTGCCGATCAGGATCGCGGTCTCGCGCGAGGCGGCGGCGAACGGTTTGCCGCTGGCGATCCTGGGTGCGCGCAGCGCGTACAGCAGCAACGAGCCGCCGACCACGGCGACCAGGAAGATCAGGATGTACAGGCCGCGGCGCGGATCGGCGGCGAAGGCATGCACCGAGGTCAGCACGCCCGAGCGCACCAGGAAGGTGCCCAGCAACGACAGCGAGAACGCCAGGATCGACAGCAGGATGGTCCAGGCACGCAGGCTGCCGCGTTTTTCGGTGACCGCCTGGGTGTGGATCAGCGCGGTGCCGACCAGCCACGGCATGAAACTGGCGTTTTCCACCGGGTCCCAGAACCACCAGCCACCCCAGCCCAGTTCCGCGTATGCCCACCAGCTGCCGGCAACGATGCCGGCGGTGAGGCAGGCCCAGGCCACGTTGGTCCACGGCCGCGCCCAGCGCACCCAGGCCTGTTCCAGTTCGCCGCCGAGCAGGGCCGCCACCGCGAACGCGAACGCCACCGAGAAACCGACATAGCCGGTGTACAGCACCGGGGGGTGGAAGGTCATGCCCGGATCCTGCAGCACCGGATTGAGCTCGTTGCCATCCAGCGGGATCGGCGACAGCCGCCCGAACGGATTGGAGGTCAGCAGGATGAAGGCCAGAAAGCCCACCGACACCAGCCCCAGCACCGCCAGCACGCGCGCGGCGAACTGCTGCGGCAGATGCCGGCTGAAGGCGGCCAGCAGCACCGTCCAGGTCGACAGGATCGCGATCCACAGCAGCAGCGAGCCTTCGTGCGCACCCCACACCGCGGCGAAGCGGTAGTACCAGGGCAGGGCAAGGTTGGCGTTGTCGGCGACATAGCGCACCGAAAGATCCAGCGACAGCAGCGACCAGGCGAGCAGGCCGAACGCCATCCACACGAACAGCGCCTGGCCGACCGCCGCAGGCCGCGCAATGCCCATCAACGCGGTGTTGCCGCGCCAGGCGCCGACCAGCGGCAACACGCCCTGGGCCAGCGAGAGCAGTAACGCCAGGATCAATGCGATCTGGCCGAGTTCAGGCGTCATGGGTAGGTCGCAACGTGCAGCAGGAAGAGGTCATCGAGTGAGCGAAGCGCAGCCGATGCCGCCTCAACGCGGCGCGGCCAGCGGCGCGGCGGTGGCGGGCATCGGCTTGCCGACATGGCCTTCGGCCATCGCGTCCTTCAGTTCCTTCGGCATGTAGGTTTCGTCGTGCTTGGCCAGCACTTCATTGGCGACAAAGCGCCCGCCCTGCATGCGCCCGTTGGCGATCACCGACTGGTTGTCGCGAAACAGGTCCGGAAGAATGCCGGTGTATTCGACCTGCGTCGCGGCGTGCTTGTCGATCACGGTGAAATGGACGGTGAGGCTGTCGGTGGCGCGCTGGATCGAGCCGGCCTTGACCATGCCGCCGAGGCGGAACTGCTGATAACTCGCCGCTGCGCCGGCATGCACCTGGCTGGGCGTGAACAGATAGCTCATGTTCCGTTGCAGTGCGAGCACGATCAGCGTGACGGCCAAAGCGGCGGCGGCGAGTGCGCCGATCACCAGCCACAGGCGTTGCTTGCGGGTGGCGTTCATGGGGCCTCACGCTCCAGCGGCGCTGCAGCCGCCACATCGCGTGGGCGCCGCGGCGCCTGCCGTTGCAACTGGCCGCGCAGTTCGCGCGGCAGGCGGCGCCGACGCAACCACGGCGATGCCAGATCGGCCAGCAGCACCAGCACGAACAGCGCGTACGCGGTCCACACGTATTGCCCGTAACCACCCATGGCCAGCAAGGTGGTCATGCGGTGCGCCCGGTCAACACGATGCGGCGTGCCCAGTCCTTGCCGCTGTCCAGGGCGAGCAGGTCCACGCGCACGCGGCCGAACAGGCTGGCCACGTAGTAGCACTTGGTGGCCAGCAGCATCGTCAGCAGCGGCCACAGCATGTCTGCGCTCATCGTGGAGGGGCCGAGCAGGCGCACGGTGGAGCCCTGGTGCAAGGTGTTCCACCACACCACCGAGTAATGCACGATCGGCAGATTGACCAGGCCCACCAGCGCGAGCAGCCCGGCCGCGCGCATCGCCTGGCGGCGCTCTTCCACTGCGTGGTACAGGCCGAGCACGCCCAGATACAAAAACAGCAGCAGCAACTCGGAAGTCAGCCGCGCATCCCAGGTCCACCAGGTACCCCACATCGGCTTGCCCCACAGCGCGCCGGTGCACAAGGTGATGAAGGTGAAGGCCGCGCCGATCGGCGCCGAGGCCATGGTCACCACCTCGGCCAGCTTGATCCGCCATACCAGCGCGATGAACGCCGCCACGCCCATCGCCGCGTAGATGAAAAGACTCATCCAGGCGCTGGGCACGTGGATGAAGATGATGCGGTAGGCGTCGTGCTGCTGGTAATCCGGCGGCGCCAGCACCAGCCCACCGTAGGCGGCCACCGCACCCAGCAACAGCGCCAGGCCCAATGCCCACGGGCGCACGCGTCCGGCGACGCGATAGAAGACGGGCGGCGAGCTGAGTTTATGCAGCCACAGGGGAATCCACTTGGCCATGCCGGTGTCGTCAGTTGGAATGTCGGGCGGGAGGCGCCAGTGCCTGCACGGCGGCGCCGGCGTTGACCTGCAACTGGCCGTCGGAGATCTTGCTGGTGCGCTGCATCAGCTCGCGCAGTGCCTTGGCATCGAGCGAGGGCGACAGCGACAGCAACAACGCGACCATGCCGCTGACATGCGCGGTGGCCATCGACGAGCCGGAGGTGAAGTCGTAGCGGCCGTTCGGCTGGGTGGTCAGGATGTCCTTGCCGGGGGCGCTGAGCACGCCGGGCATGGCGGCGCTGGAGCTGCTGCTGCGGACCACCAGCACGCCCGGCACATCGTTGGGAAAGCCGTCCAGGCGCCCGTTCGGCGGCATTGCGGTGACCACGATGCGCCCTTGCTGCACCAGGTGCTGCAGCATCTTGCTCAGCAGCGGGTCGGCCGGGCCACCCAGGCTCAGGTTGATCACGCGCGCGGAGCTGTTGTTGATCGCCGCCAGCGCCTTGGCCAGGGTGAAGGTGTTGCAGCGTGCGGTGGCGCCGACGCTGGGCGCATACCAGCAGGCCTTGTAGATGCTCAGCATGGCCTTGGGCGCCATGCCGACGATGCCTTGATGGTTGTTGCTGCCGGCGGCGATGATGCCGGCCACTTCGGTGCCGTGCGAGTCGCTGCTGGTCATCACCGGCGCGTCGTCGACCAGGTCGTGCACATCGCGGATGCGTGTCTTCAGGTCGGCATGGGTGGTGTCCACGCCGGTATCCACCACCGCCACCACCACGCCGCGGCCCTGGGTGACGGTCTGCGCGCTGGCCGCATCGGTGGCGATGAAGCCGCGTTGCAGATCCACGTACGGGTCGTTGTAGCCGGACAGCGCGGTGGTCTTTTCCGACGCGTCGGCGGAAAACACCGAGAAATCCTGCACCGGCTGCACCAGCTCCACGCCGTCGTCGTCGGCCAGCGCAGTGACCAGTTCGTCGCGCGACACGCCCGGTGGCGGCTGCAACACCGCGCAGTACAGGCCCAGCGAGGTGATCGGCCAGCCGGCGACTTCGCGCAGCTTGTAGCGCTGCTTGAGCGCTTCCATGCGCGCGGCCGCCTTCTGGCCGGCGCCGTAGTAACTGGAGGCGTAGCCGATCAGGCTGGAACCGGCGCGCGCCGGCGGCGCACTGAGCGGGTTGGCCACCGCCAGCAGGATGTCGCGGCTGCTGTCGGGCGTCTGCGCATCGGCTGCCGGTGGCGTGCTGCTGCCGGCGGCGGCGACCTGCGCCGGCTCCTGCGCTGCGGCCTGCACGCTGGTGTGCGTGCCAAGGCCGATGCATGCGGCGATCACGCCGATGGCGAGCATGCGCTTCATGGCGCGGACACGATCTCGGCCATCCGGATGCCGGGGTTGGCGCGCAGCTGTTGCACGGTCCGCTGCGGCTGGGCCGGCGGTTGCAGTGCGGCCGGCACCACGGTGTAAGCGCCCATGTCGTTGGGCCCGCCGATCACCTGTAACTGCTGCGCATGCAGCAGGCGGTCCCAGTCGGCCACGGTCATCCTGGCGTCTGGCACCACCCGGATGGCGCCTTGCGGCACCGGCTGGGCGGTGGCGCTGCTGAGCGTGCGGTAGTCGTGCGAGGGCGCCGGCGAGGCCAGCTTGACGCCCATGACGCCCAGGCCGATCGCCTGCACCAGGGCCGCGGCCGCCAGGGCACGGACCGTCCAGCTGCCGGAGCGGCGCGCTGCCGGCGGCGGCGCAGGCGCGCTGATCTGCTCCGGCGCATCCAGCCGGCCGAGCAGGCGCTGCAGGCCGGCGTCGGGGTCCAGCTTCACCGCCGACGGCAGTGCCAGCGCCTGGCGCAGGCGGTTCTGCTGGGCGAACTCGGCACTGCACGAGGCGCACTTGGCCACATGCGCGATCAGCCAGGTGTTCTCTTCCTCGGTGGCGCTGTCGAGCAGGACCGCGGGCATCAGTTCCCAGGCGTGCGAGCATTCCTTGCCAGGCGCGATGAAAAACGTCTTCATTGCATGGTCTCCGTATAGGGGGCGCCGCCGGCCAGGCCGGGCAGCACATTGCGTAATTTGACCCGCGCATGGAACAGCCGGGCCTTGATGGTGCCCACCGGGCACTGCATGATCTCGGCGACTTCTTCCAGCTTGTGGCCGACGCCATAGACCAGTTCGATCACCAGGCGCTGGTCCGGCGACAACCGTTCCATGCCCTTGTCGAGCCAGTCGCGCAGTTCGCGGTCGTCGTTGTCGTCGGCGCTGGGGGCGTGGTCTTCCACCATGGCGGTATCGTCGATGGCCTCGCCGTCGTGCTGGCGCAGGCACTTGAGGCCGCAGCGGTAGGCAATGCCCATGATCCAGGTCGAGACCTGCGAATCGCCGCGGAAGTCGCCGGCCTTCTGCCAGGCGATCCAGAAACAGTCGTTGATGGCTTCCTCGATGATGTCCGGGCGCCGGGTCAGGCGCGACAGGAACCGGCACAGCCGGCCGTGATAGCTGGTGTACATGGTGGACAACGCGGCGCGATCGCCCGCCGCCATGCGGCGCAGCAGCATGCGATCGGTGGCATCACCCAGGGTGTCGGAATCATTCATCAAGGCACGCACGGCAGAGGACACATCTAGGTGCCCGGGAGCGGGCAAAAGGTTGCGGGTGGATCAGAACGCGCGCGACACCATGCCCACCCACGGCGTTTCGCCGGGGCCGCCCTGCGCACGCGGGGTGTTGCTGCTGGTCAGCACCCGGTCCAGCTTCACGGTCCATGCGGCGTGGTTCCATTTCAGGCCCAGTTGCCCATACCGATAGCGGCCGGAACTCTGGGCACCGTAGGTCATGGCCGGGAAGTCGGAGATGCCGGCGCCTGCCGAGAGGCTGACACTGGCCGACAGCGGCACGCTGGCGGTGACATCGATCACCTTGTTCCAGGGAGACCGCTGCGCACGCGGGAAATTGAAGGTGGACAGCGAGAACGTGAGCATGTCGCGGTAGGACCACGCCAGGCTCGCTTCCTGGCGGTCGAAGGTGCGCGACTGGCGGTCGGCGGGGTAGGCGTAATACAACAGGCTGGCCTGCATTTGCCAACGGTCGTCCAGCATCCAGGCGCGTGCGCCCTGGGCAGTCACCGCCACCGGCCGGCTCAGCGAGGGCGACTGCAGTGCCGTGGACACCGAGACCGACCAGCCGGGGGAGGGCAGCCAGTAGCCGGCTGCCTGCAGGGTGACGCGGTTGGGGGCGACCGAGATGCCGCGGTCGATCAGGGTCGAGGCCACGGCGACCGCGCCGCCGAGGTTATCCGCCAGCGCGTTGCCGCACGGGCCCAGCACCAGCGCCAGCAACAGACTGCGGCGCAACGGCGCGCGGTGGTGCCGCCCGCAGCGCAGAGACATGCAGGGCAGGCCTGGCGACAAAAACACGGCGTACAGCGTCGGGCGTGCACCGATCGCGCCCCACGGCTGCCCGCCGCAGGCGCAGCGGCGTCGCGGTCGTAAGGGGGCGTGCTGGGCGGGTGACACGGTGGGCATGGGCGTAGGACGTCGGCACAGGGCGGGGCGGGATAGTCACCCATCACGCAGGACGAGACCGCCGCGGCTGCGACGGTTTCGTCCGTATACGCGAAGGGACCGGTTCAGGCGACGCGGCCCGGCACACATGTGCAGTGCTGGTCCGGGGGGCGGTGCTGGACGCGGACACTGCGGCCGGCCGGCTGTACGCTGCTTGAAGCGGGCATCCCTCTCCACCGGCGGCGCGGTCAGGCCGGTGCCGGGACCGCCCTGGGGCAGGCATCCCGCGCCGGGGTGCCGGCGCGGCCGGTCCGTCGCCTGCCGGACGGTCTCAATGCAGGGTAGCGAGGTAGGCGATCAGCGCGTCCAGTTCCTTTTCGTCCTCCAGCCCTTCGTACTTCATCTTGGTGCCCGGCAGGGCCTTCTTGGAGTCCTGTTTCAGGAATGCCTTGAGGCTGTTTGCGTCCCAGACGCCCTTGTTCGGCATCAGGTCCGTCGAGCGGCCCTTGAGCACGGCCGAATAAGCTTTGAGGTCGGGCGAGTAGCCGCTGAAATCGGCCACGCTGCCGGGAGGGCGGTTGACGATGCCAAACAGGGACGGGCCCTTCTTGTTCTTGCCCTGGGTGGCGCTGTGGCATTCGGCACATTCGCTTGCGAACACGCTCTTGCCATCGGCGGCCCGCGCCGGGGCGGTCAGGGTGGCGCCGGCCAGCAGCAGGCCGGCTAGCGAAGCGCACAACAGGGTCTTGGGAAATGAAGGCATGGGAGTCCGTACGGTTGCGTGCAACAGGGGAAATCAGAACGCCAGGTTCACCGACAGCGTGAAGCTGTCGAGGTCGCGCGGATTGGTGATCGGCGGTCCGCGGAACACGTTGGAGGTGCTGCCGTTGAACTTGTCGAAGCGGAACCAGCCAGCCGACACGCGCAGGTTGGCATTGGTGGTGTAGGTGCCTTCGCGCCCGAACGGGCTCCAGTACACCAGGATCAGATTGCTGGTGGTGTCGGGGATGCCGACCGGCGAATAACGCGCTGCATCGAACGAACCGGTGTTGATCATGTGCGCGGCCAGCACGCCGTAGGTCTGCTTGAACGCGTAGTTCATGCTGATGGTCTGGTCGCGCACGCTGCCACGGTCGAGCGCGGGCATGGTCGGGTCGGACGGAATCAGCGGGCTGCCGTATCTGCGGCGCTCGTAGATGTTGACGTAGGCCAGCGACAGCACGTGTTCGCGGGTGCCGAGGAATTGATAGGTCAGGTCGTAGCCGAAATCGGTGAGGTCATCGCTGGGCCCGTTGCGCGGACGCTGGCGACGCGTGTTGAGCGCGGTCAGGCCCACCGAGAAGAATTGCCGCTTCATGTCCTTCATGTACGCAAGACGCGCATAACTGGTGTCGCTGAGCTTGCCCGGGTCGCCGTTGATCGGCCAGCCGAGCCGATCCTGCGCCGACGGCGACAACGCGCTGTAGCTGCCCACTTCGCCGTACCAGTTCTTGTCGTACAGCCCGTACACGCTGGCACCGATGACGCGGTTGGACAGGGACGAGGAGCTGAGCATGGTGGACGCGCCGCCATTGGATGCCGGCGTCAGGGTGGACGCATTCGGCAACACATGCACCGGGTCGGAAATGCCCGGATTGTTGTTGACGCTGACGCCGAGCATGGTGTCCTTGCCGGCCATCTGGAACGGTTTGCTGACAAAGCGCAGGTCCACATCGTCCAGGCGCGTATCGAAGGTGGCGTTGCCGCTGTTGTTGGAGCGGATCTTGGAGTAGCCGCCGATGTTGTCGTTGACCCGGCCGGCCAGATACAGGTCGGCCTGGGTCAGCCGCGCGGTGCTGTCGCCACGGCTGGGATTGTTGCGCGCCCAGGTCAGCTGGCCGGACACCGGGATCTTGGTGCCTTCGCCATTGGTATCGGTGAAGCCGCCAAGCTTGAAGCGCATGCCGTAAGGCGTGAGCGACGGGCCGTAGGAACCGATGTGGCAATCCGCGCAGGACGAGCCGGTCTGGCGCGCGAACGATGGGATCGCCTGGGCGTGCGTGCTGGCCAGCAGCAGCAACGGGCCGGACACGCACAACAAGGACGTCAGGGAGGCGGGACGCGTGGCGGTGCGACGCGGAGCGGGCTGGGGAGCAGGCATGGAAAGTCCTTGTTCGACAGTGCGGGATGCAGCGGTGCGGGAACGGGCGAGGAAATGGGTCACAGAGGGCGGCATGCGGCGGCTCATGCGCGCTTGCCCGGCAGCACGCGACGCAGCAGGCCGTCGCGCAAGACCAGGTGATGCCAGAGCGCGGCGCCGATATGCAGCAGCACCAGCGCCAGCAGCGCCCAGGCGGCATTCAAGTGCCACATGCCCAGGGTGTCGCCGAGGTCACCATCGGGTGCGACCAACGCGGGCAGCGGGATGCCGAAGAAATAGACCGTCTTGCCGAAGGCACCGCTCAGCGCCCAGCCCAGCAACGGCAACGCGAGCATCAGCCCGTACATCGCCACATGCGTGGTACCAGCGGCCAGGCGCATCGGCAGCGAGGCGGGCGGGCCGGGTGGCAGCGTGCGCAGGCGCAGCCGCAAACCGACCCGCAATGCGAACAACACCAGTACCAACAGGCCGAAGTGGCGGTGACCTTCCAGCAGCCACTGGCGCAGTGCGCGGCCATCCAGTTCGGTGCGCAGCAGGATCAGCGTGGCCGCCATGGCCAGGCACAGCACGGTAAGCCAGTGCAGGACACGCATCGAGGTTGGCAGCGGCAGCACGCGCGCCGCTGTGGGCGCCTGTTCCGGCAGCGGCATGGGGCCTGCGCCGCTGGCGGACGCGCTGGCGGGCGGCTGGGGGGATGGACTCATCTGATCTGTCTTCCGGTGGTGGTCGTTGGTTCCGGCAGTGCGCTGCCAGGCCTGGCTCCCCACGCCGGCCGAACGGCGGCCAGGTGAACGTGCACCGATATGTGCGGCGATGTCGGAGAAAGGTTGCGTTGCAGTCGGCATTTCGCTCGCATGCGCCGCACATCGCGGTGCTGCGGCGTGCGCAACTGCGCTTGTGCGCACCTGGCTTCGCAGTGCCGTGACCACGCGCAACCTTTCGCGCATCCCGGCGCACTCAGGCATGTCGCACTACGTGCAGTCAGCGGTTACGCCCTTCCGATCATGGCCATCGAACGCATCCAGTTGCATACCCACGGCGACGATCGCGGACTGCTCATTTCGTTGGAGCAGCAGCGCAATGTCCCGTTCGAGATACGTCGCGTGTATTACCTGTTCGGCACCCGCAACGGCGTCCATCGCGGACAGCATGCACACCGTCAGCTCAACCAGCTTGCGGTGGCCTTGCATGGCTCGGTGACGATCCTGCTGGACCAGGGCGATGGCCACGGCCAGCAGGAAGTGGTGCTGGACGATCCATCGCAGGGCCTGCTGCTCGGCCGCATGGTGTGGCGCGACCTGCATCGCTTCAGCCCCGACTGCGTGCTGATGGTGCTGGCCGACCAGTTCTACGATCCCGCCGACTACATTCTGGACTACGACCAGTTCCTCAGCGAGGCGCGCGCTGGCAGCGGCCTGGAAGCACGCAGGTTGGAAGCATGAGCGTGCACAAGCCATTGGTGATCATTGGCGCAGGCGAGTTTGCGCAGATCGCCTGCGAGTATTTTCAGCACGACAGCGACTACACCGTGGTGGCCTTCAGCGTGGAGCGCGACTTCCTGTTGCGGCCCACGCTGGCCGAGCTGCCGGTGGTGGCCTTTGAGGAGCTCGAACAGCGTTATCCGCCCGCGCAGTACGAGGTCTTCGTGGCCATCCCGGCCACGCGGCTCAACCGCCTGCGGACGCGCTTTTTTCAGGACATGCTGCGGCGCGGCTATCGCTGCGCCAGCTACGTCAGTTCGCATGCGTTCGTCTGGCGCAATGCGCAGATCGGCGCCAACTGTTTCCTCTTCGAGGGCAATGTCATCCAGCCGTTCACCCGGATCGGCGACAACTGCATCCTGTGGAGCGGCAACCATATCGGTCACCGCACCGTGGTGCAGGACAATGTCTTCATCGC
The DNA here is from genome assembly GCF_903989455.1 of Xanthomonas euroxanthea. Classification (NCBI taxonomy): domain Bacteria; kingdom Pseudomonadati; phylum Pseudomonadota; class Gammaproteobacteria; order Lysobacterales; family Lysobacteraceae; genus Xanthomonas; species Xanthomonas euroxanthea. Next base: position 2,070,273 of record NZ_LR861803.1, read on the forward strand.
CTCGCACGCGGTGATTTCCGGCTATTGCGAGATCGGGCGCGGCAGCTTCATCGGTGTCAACGCCACGCTCAGCGACAAGGTGCGCATTGCCGCGGACAACATCATCGGTGCCGGCGCGCTGGTCACCCGGCATACCGAACCCGAGCGCGTCTACGTGGGCTCGCCGGCGCGCGCGGTGGCCGGCAGGTCCAGCTTCGACGTGGCGCTGTGAGCATGTTTGCCTGGACCAAGCGCGGCCTGGTCTTCGACGTTGCGCGCGATGGCGTGGGCGGCTGGATGCAGCACGCCGCGCTGACGCCGACGCCGCACCGGTTGTCTGCGCAGGTGCTGCGTGTCTATGCAGGCTTTCGCGATGCGCAGGGCGTGAGCCGGATCGGCTATGTGGACGTGTGCGCCGATGCGCCGACGCAGATCGTCGGCGTGAGCCGGCAGCCGGTGCTGGATATCGGCCGCGATGGCTGTTTCGACGACAACGGCATGATTCTCGGCGATGTCGTGGCCGGGCCGGATGGGCTGTACATGTTCTACGTCGGCTTTCAGCGTGTGGCCAAGGCCAAGTTCCTGGCCTTCACCGGGCTTGCGGTGTCCCGCGATGGCGGCGAGCGTTTTGAGCGCCGCCAGGACACCCCGTTGCTGGATCGCGCCCCCGGCCGCAGCACGATTGCCGCGGTGCATTCGGCACGTTTCGAGGATGGGCGGTGGCGGCTGTGGTACGCGGTGGGCGACGATTGGGAAACCATCAGCGGCCAGCCGTATCCGCGCTACCACATCCGCTATGCGGAGACCGAGGATCTGCGCCATCTCCCTGCCGAGGATGTGGTGTGCCTGCGTCCGCAGGGCGACGAATACCGCATCGGCCGGCCACGCGTGTACCGCCTGGGCGGGCGCTATCTGATGTATTTCACCCGCGGCGACATCCACGGTGGCTACTTCCCGGGTATCGCCTTCAGTGGCGACGGCGTGCAGTGGCAGCGCGATGACAGTCAACTGGGGCTGCAGCTGTCCGAGCACGGCTGGGATGCGCACACGCTCTGTTATCCGGCCTTGATCCAGCAGCATGATCGGGTATTGATGTTCTACAACGGCAATGCAATGGGGCAGGCCGGCTTCGGCCTGGCCGATGCCGCGTTGCCGTCGGAGCTGCAGGGGCGCCATGTTTTCGGTTAGGCCGTACCAGGCCAGTGATGCGCCTGCCTGGGACGCGCTGGTGGCGTCCTCGCGTAATGGCAATGTCCTGCATCGACGCGGCTACATGGACTATCACGCCGACCGCTTCGTGGATGCGTCATTGCTGATCGAGCGCGGTGGCGAAGTGGTGGCGGTGTTGCCGGCGAACCTGGACGGCGACTGCGTCAGTAGCCACGCCGGCCTGAGCTATGCGGGCCTGCTGTCGTCGCGGGCCTTGCGCGCGGGCGCCACCTTGCAGGTCTTCGAACAGATCGCCGCGCACTATCGCGCGCACGGGGTGCGCGAACTCGTGTACAAGCCGGTGCCGCATATCTTCCACGCATATCCGGCCGAAGAGGATCTGTATGCCCTGCATCGCGTGGGCGCCCAGCTGTACCGGCGCGACCTGTCGTCGGCAATTGCATTGCGCGAGCCGTTTGCGTTCAGCGCCGAACGCCGACGGTCGCTGGTCAAGGCGGGCAAGGCCGGTGTACAGATCCGGGTCGGTACCGGGCTCGACGAATTTCATGCCCTGCTGACCCAGGTACTGCAGCGCCATCGGGTGGCGCCGACCCATCGGCTGGACGAGCTGCAATTGCTGCAACACCGGTTTCCGCAGCAGATCGTGCTGCACGAGGCGCGTGCCGACAGGGAGCTGTTGGCGGCAGCGCTGGTGCTGGATTTCGGTCGCAGCGTGCATACCCAGTATCTGGCGGTCTCCGCGCGCGGTCGCCAGCTGGATGCGCTGAGCCTGCTGCTGGCCGAACTGATCACCCAGGTGTATGCGCAGCGCCACTACTTCAGCTTCGGTAGTTCGACCGAACAGGCTGGCCGGGTGCTCAACGACGGTCTGGTCGAACAAAAGGAGCGCTTCGGCGCGCGTGCCGTGGTACAGGACTTCTATCGGTGGGTGCTGTAATGGATGTGCCGTTCCTGGATTTGCGCGCGGTCAATGCGCGCTATGCCGATGCGCTGAAGCTTGCTGCGGCGCGGGTGATCGATGCCGGCTGGTATGTGCTCGGGCAGGAGCTGGCCGCCTTCGAGGAAGAATTCGCCAGTTACTGCGGCGCGGCGCAGGCGGTGGGTGTGGGCAACGGGCTGGATGCGTTGTCGCTGATCCTGCGCGGCTATCGCGAGCTGGGCGTGTTGCGCGAGGGCGATGAAATCATCGTGCCCGCCAATACCTTCATCGCCACCTTCCTGGCAATCAGCCAGAACCACCTGGTACTGGTGCCGGTGGAGCCGGACCCTACGACCTTCAACATCGATCCGGCCAGCGTGGAGAAGGCGATCGGCCCGCGGACGCGCGCCATCATGGCGGTGCATCTGTACGGGCAGTTGGTGGATGTGGAGGCGCTACAGACGCTGGCGCATCGCTACGGGCTGCTGCTGATCGAGGATGCCGCGCAGGCGCATGGCGCCAGCGCGCAGGGGCGCCGTGCCGGTGCCTTCGGCGATGCGGCGGCCTTCAGTTTCTTCCCGACCAAGAACCTCGGAGCGCTCGGCGATGCTGGCGCGGTGGTGACCTCGGATGCGCGCCTGGCCGAGCGTATTCGCGCGCTGCGCAATTACGGTTCGCAGGTGAAATATCACCACCTCTGTCAGGGCGTGAATTCACGGCTGGACGAGATGCAGGCGGCGTTCCTGCGGGTCAAGCTGGGCTATCTGGACGATGAGATCGCCCGGCGCCGCGCGGTGGCGCAGCGCTACCTGCACGGGATCGACAACCCCTTGATCACGCTGCCCACGGTGGTGGCCGAGGCGCAGCACGTCTGGCATCTGTTCGTGGTGCGCAGCGCCCAGCGCGATGCCTTGCAGGCGCATCTGCTGCGCGCGGGCATCCAGACCCAGATCCATTACCCGGTGCCGCCGCACCGGCAGCCGGCCTACACCACACTGGGCGATGCCTGCCTGCCGGTGAGCGAGCGGCTGCACCGCGAAGTGCTGAGCCTGCCGATGGGGCCTGCGCTGGACGATGCCTCGGTTACGCGTGTGATTGCCGCATGCCAGTCGTTCGGCACCGCTGCATGAATCTCGTGCGCAGCAGCGCCTACACCGGCGTTGCGACGCTGGCCAAGCTGCTGGCCGCGCTGGTGGTGGTGAAGCTGGTGGCGGTGTACGCCGGCCCGCAAGGGGTCGGCCGCCTGGGCCAGTTCCTCAATCTGATGTCGGTGCTGGCGGTGCTGGCAGGTGGCGGCATCAGCGCGGGCATCGTCAAGTACGTGGCCGAATATCGCGACGATGCCGCTGCGCTGGCACGTCTGCTCAGCGCGGCGCTGTGGTACGCCTTCTGCGCAGCTTGCGTGATGGCGGTGCTGGCGTTGCTGTTCAGTGGCGCCATCGCCGAACGCCTGCTCGGCGATGCGGCGTACCGGCCGCTGATCTGCGTGGTGGCCGTGGCGCAGCTGGGCATCGCACTGGTCAACTACATCCTGGCGGTGATCAACGGCTTCATGGACGTGCGCCGCCTGGCGTTGGTGCAGGTCAGCGGCGCAGTGCTGAGCGTGGCACTGGTGGCATGGTTGTCCAGCCGGGCACAGTTGCAGGGCGCATTGCTGGCGCTGGTGCTGGGCCAGGTGCTGTGGTTGCTGGCCGGCGTGCCGGCGCTGCGGCGCAGCCGTTATTTTCGGCGCGACATGTTGCGCATGCGCTTCGATGCGCAGATGACGCGCAGGCTGGCGGCCTTCTCGGTGATGACGCTGACCGCCACGCTGGTGCCGCAACTGGTGGCCATCCTGGTGCGCGACCATCTGGCGCTGCAGTTCGGCTGGCAGCAGGTAGGTTACTGGCAGGCGGTGAGCCGGGTGTCGGATGCGTATCTGCTGTTCTTCACCACCGCCATCAACGTGTATTACCTGCCCAAGCTGGCATCGCTGCAGCAGCGCGCAGCGCTCGGGCGCGAGCTGCGGACCGCGTATCGCCATGTGATGCCGGCGGTGATCGTCATGGCGCTGGGCGTGTATGTGTGTCGCGATTGGGTGACCTGGCTGTTGTTCGACGCCCGGTTTGCCCAGGCCACGCCGCTGTATGCCCCGCAGTTGCTGGGCGATGTGATCAAGATCGCGGCCTTCGTGCTGTCGTACGTGATGCTGGCCAAGGCGATGACACGGCTGTTCGTGATCTCCGAATGCGTGTTTGCCGCCAGCTACCTGGCGCTGGTGTACCTGTTCACCGCCCAATGGGGGCTGATCGGTGCGATGTATGCCTTCGTCGCCAACTATGTGCTGTATTTGCTGTTCAACATCGTGGTGGTGCGCCGCTATCTGGTGCAGCCGGCATGAGCGCTTCCACCCATCCCACGCGGCGTGCGCGCTGGCCGTTGGTGTCGGTGCTGATTCCGGCCTTCAACCACGAACGCTTCGTGCAACGCTGCCTGGACAGCGTGCTGGAAGACCCGTACCCGTGCAAGGAACTGGTCATCGTCGACGATGGCTCCAGCGACGCGACCGGCGAGAAGATCGTGCAGTGGATCGCTTCCCACGGCCACCGGCTGCCGGTGCAGTTCGTCCAGCGCGCCAATCGCGGTGTGGCGGCCACGCTCAACGAGTTGGCGCTGCGCGCGCGGGGCGATTACCTGCGGCTGGGCGCAAGCGACGATTATCTGCTGGCCGGCGGGCTGGACGCACAGGTGCGCTACCTGCGAGCGCATCCGCAGAAGCTGGCCGTGATTGGCGATGCCTGCGTGGTCGATCAGCATGGGCAACTGCTGCACGCCAGCGCCATGCGCGACCTGCATCGTGTGGATGTCGATCTGTACCGCTACGCGTCCGGCATCCGCCGCGCGGTGATCCAGCAGTGGGCGGTCGGCGGCGCAGTGGCGTTGCTGCGCCGCAGTGCCTTCGATGCGCGCGCCGGCTGGGACGAATCGCTGCGGATCGAAGACTGGGACTTTTTCCTGCGCCTGGCCGCACGTGATGCGCTGGGTTTTATCGACGTGCCAGTGTGTGCCTACCGCCTGCACGGCAGCAATCTCAGCAAGACCGCGGACGTGCGCACGCGGATTGCCAACTTGAGCGAATCGCGTCAGGTGGCAGTGCGCTGTGCGGAGTTGTTCGACGCGCCCGAGTGCAGCTTGCTGCGCGCACAGGCGCACTACATCGCGGCCAAGGTGGCCTTCCTGCAGCGCCGGCCGCACAGGGTGGTCGGGCACCTGCTCGCCTATGCCTGGTCGTCGCTGCCAGCCAGGTGGCGGCCCGGGCAGGCGCGCGGCGCAGCGAAGCCGGCATGAGCACGCTACTACGCCGGCCGGCGACCTATCTGGCACTGCCGATGCTGCTCAGCTGCGCGCTGACGCTGCTGACCTACAGCTTGCCCGGCGGTTATGCGGATGGCATCGCGCTGCTGGCCATCGCCGCCGCTGCGACCTGCGTGCTGGACGCCAGGCTGCGCATACAGTTGCCTGCGGTGGAGCGCTTTCGCGCCTACCGCTATGCCGGCACCCGCGACGCGTTCGTGGTGATGACGCTGGCGGCGGTGGTGGGGGTGTTCTGCATCGTGGATGTGGCGCTGTTTCCGGTTCCGCTGTTCAGCGATCCGTCCTCCTATGCCACCTTGAGCCCGTTGCGCGCGCATGTGCGGCACATTTCCAACATGTGCTGGATCCTGCCGCCGATCGCGCTGCTGTGCGTGCGTCATCGCGGGCTGCGCGCGGCGATGGTGACGCTGGGTTTCGTGTTCCCGATCGTGGTGATCGACCGCAACCGCATCTTTGCCGGGCTGTTTTCGTTCGTGCTGGTGATGCTGTTGCGCCGCGACCCGGCGCGCCGCCTGCCGTGGAAGACCATCGGCCTGCTGGTGCTGGCCGGCGGCGGGGTGTTTTCCATCCTCGGCGCACTGCGTTCCGGCTCGCTGGCCACGGTCGCCCTGCCGTTCAGTGCCGTGTATCGCGCCATGCCGCAGGGCGTGCAGTGGTTGCTGCTGTACATCAGCGCCGGGCCGTACAACTTCGGCGCGATCCTGGCCAAGGGGTATGTCAACGCCAGCTTCCTGGTCAATCAGCTGGTGCCGTTCAGTGGCTCGATCGCCACCGCCGGCACCGGCATCCCGCTGGATGCGCCCAACATCAATGTGGGGACCGAGTTCTTTCCATTCCTGATGGCCTGGGGCGCGCCCGGTGCGTTGCTGGCGCTGCTGGCGTTGTATGCAGGGCTGGTGTGGAGCGTGCGCCTGCTCAACAGCTCGCTATCGATCTTCCATGTGCTGATCTTCCTGCGCATCGCCTATGCCTGCCTGATGTCGCCGTTTGCGCCGCAGGCCTTCACCTGGACCAATTTCGGCTTCATCGCGCTGTGCCTGGTGCTGCATGCCGGCACGGTGCTGCTGCCGACCCGCAATGCCGCACCCACCGCTGCTGCGTAATGCGCGGCAGCTTCGTTTTCACATGTTCCAGAGCCGGTGCACCATGACTCAACACGACGACATCTATCTGATCGACCTGTGGCGCATCCTGCGTCGCGAATGGCGCTGGGCGCTGGCCGCGCTGGTGGTGGTGCTTGCACTGACCTTTGCCTTTACCCGCCTTGCCAGGCCGCAGTGGGAAGCCACCGCCTGGATCCAGGTCGGCGAAATCGGCCCCACGCCGGCCGGGCGCGACCCCAAGGTCGAACCGTTCCAGCGCGTGATCGATCGCATGAAGACGCGGTTGTTCCAGGACGCGGTGTTGCGCCAGGCCGGCGTGCCGCTGAAAAGCCGCGCGGCGCAGTTGTATCGCGGCAGCCTCAAGCCGGATCCGGACCCGTATGCCAACCTGATCGGGGTGACCATCCGGGCCGAATCGTCGGCGCAGGCGCGCAGCCTGGCGCTGGCGACGGTGAGTGCCTTGCAGGGTCTGCACGGTGACACCAACGCAGTGGCGCTCGCACTGGCGCGCACGCGCCTGCAGGGCCTGACCGACGATCTGCGCGTGGCCACCCGCAACCGCGATCAACTGCAGCAGCAGGTGCAGGCCGGGCAGGGCGCCGCTGCGGCGACCCCGGCCCAGGTCCTGGCGGGCGTGCTGCTGACCGACAGCAACGCCACCGTGCGCGCATTGAAGAGCGAGCGCGACGATCTGGTTGCCCGCCTGACCACGCGCTACACCTATCAGACCTCGCTGGCATGGCCGTTGTACGTACCCGAGCAGCAGGCGTTTCCGAATGCCGTCACCGCCTGGGCCGCCGGCCTGCTCGGCGGGGCGGGGCTGGCGGTGCTGGCCGCGGTATTGCGCAATGCCTGGCGGCGGCGTACCGGCGCCGCGCCGCAGACTGACGGCTGAGCCGCTCCGCGGCGTGCGGCACGGTGGACATCGCTGCCCGACGCTGCAACCAAACCGTCGGCGCGCGGCACTCACCGGTCAATCAAGCGATGCCGCGTCGGCGGTGTCGCGCCTGGAGAATGTGGTGAGAACAGCTGGATCGGGGTGGGAGGCTGCGCATGTCGGTGGCCAATGAGCATGCGGCGCGCGGTGGCACGGTGGCCCCGGAGCGCCTGCTGGAGACGCAACGCGCGTTCGACAGCGTGGCGCCGGACTACGACGGCCCACGCGGCAACAACGCGCTGATCCAGCGTATGCGCACCACGCTGTGGGACACGGTCGCGGCCGAGTTGCCGGTGGGCTCGCGGCTGGTGGACCTGGGGTGCGGCACCGGCCTGGATGCCGGCGAATTCGCACGTCGCGGTTACCGCGTGCTGGCCACCGACTGGTCGCCGGCAATGGTCGAGCGCACCCGCCAGCGCGCGGCCACGCAAGGCCTGGAAGAGCGCCTGAGCGCCGCCCATGTCGGCATCCAGCAGCTGGACCAGCTGGAGGGCAGCTTCGACGGCATGTATTCCAACTTCGGCCCGCTCAATTGCGCGCCGGATCTCCCGGCGGTGGCGGCCGAATGCGCGCGCCTGCTGCGCGCCGATGGCTGCCTGGTGTTCTCGGTGATCGGGCGCATCTGCCCCTGGGAAATCGGCCACTACAGCGTGCGCGGGCGGTTCAGGCGCGCCGCGGTGCGGGCCGCGCGCGGGGTCACCGCCGTGGGCATGAACGGCCACACCATCTGGACCTGGTACCACCTGCCGCGCGAGTTCTACCGCGCCTTCGCCAAGCACTTCGTGCTGGACCGCTATCGCGCCTTGAGCCTGTTCCTGCCGCCGCCGTACCTGGTGGATTTCTGCGAACGGCATCCGCGCCTGTCCGAGCGTCTGGGCCGGTGCGACGACCGCCTGGGCGGGCTGCCGCTGCTGCGCGACATGGGCGACCACTTCCTGATCGTGCTGCGCAAGCGCTGAGTGGAGATGCCGATGTCCATGGCCGATGTCTGCCTGCAGGGCGCGCGCGCGATCACCCTGGCGGGCCCGTCGCGCGCGCCGTTGACCATCCGCGCAGGGCGCTTCGGCGGCACGCTCGGCACCGGCAGCCTGCGCCTGGACCTGCAGGGGCATGTGCTGGCGCCCGGCCTGATCAATGCGCACGAGCATCTGCAGGTCAACTGCGTGCCGCCGCTGCCGCAGGGCGCGGTGTTTCCCAACAGCTATGCGTGGATCGAGGCGTTCCAGGCGCATTTCCGGCATCCCGACGTGGCCGCTGCCCTGCGTGTGCCCAAGCCGGTGCGTCTGCGTCATGGTGGGTTGAAGAACCTGCTGGCCGGCGTCACCTGCGTGGCCCAGCACGACCCGTGGCACGCCACGCTGGACGAGCCCGGCTTTCCGGTTGGCCTGCTGCGCGAGTTCGGCTGGAGCTATGCGCTGGGGTGGACCGGCTATGGCCCACCGGTGCAGGGCAGTTTTGCCGCAACCTCGCCCGCGCATCCCTGGATGATCCATCTGGCCGAAGGCACCGATGCGGTGGCGGCCGCCGAACTGGAAGAACTGGACCGGCTTGGTTGCCTGGCACCCAACAGCGTGCTGATCCACGGCGTGGGCATGGGCGAACGCGACATCGAGCGGGTGATCGCACGTGGCGCGGCGGTGGTGTGGTGCCCATCGAGCAACCGTGCGCTGCTGGGCCGCACGCTCGACCCCTGGCGCCTGTGCATGGCGGGCCGGCTCGCGTTGGGCAACGATTCGCGCGTCAGCGGCGCGCGCGATCTGCTGGAAGAACTGCGCATCGCTGCCAGCAGCGGGTTGGCCGCGGATCTGCTGCTCGGCCTGGTCACCCATCAGTCGGCGCGCATCCTGCGCATGGCCACGCGTGGACGCCTGGCGCCGGGGGCGGCGGCGGACCTGGTGATCGTGCGCGACCGCGGTGGCGAGCCCGCGCTCAGCGTGGTGGGCTGCGCACGCGGCGACCTGCGTGCGGTGATACGCGATGGCGCCCCGCGCATCGCCGACCCGGATTTTGCCGACTGGTTCGACGCGGCCGGCATCCGCACCGTCCCGGTGCTGCTGGACGGACGCCCCAAGCTGCTCGACGCCACGCTGGCCGATCCGGCGGTACTGGCACTGGAACCCGGCCTGCAGCGCGTGCCCCAGCCTGCACACCAACCTGCGCGCCAGCCCGGCGTCGCCATAGCCGCCAGCGGTGCGGTGTCGTGAACGCAGTACCGATCCTCGAGCCGGCAGCGGCGTATGCGCTGTGGGCGCAGGCGTATCCGCCGCACGCGCACAACCCGGTGATGCTGGCCGAAGAGCGCGCCATGCTCGCGTTGATGCCGAACGTGTTGCAGGGCCAGCACGTGCTCGACGCCGGTTGCGGCAGCGGGCGCTACATGCTGCATGCCTTGCGGCGTGGCGCGCTGCAGGTGACCGGCGTGGATCTGTCGCCGCAGATGCTGCAGCGTGCGCGCGCCGAGCTGGCGCAGGACTGGCCATCGGCACGCATGCGCCTGCAGCAGGGCAGCCTGGAGCAGCTGCCGCTGGGCGACGCAGTGGCCGATCTCAGCGTCTGCGGTCTGGTGGTCGGCCATCTGCAGCAGCTATGGACAGCGCTGGAAGAACTGCACCGCGTCACCCGCATCGGCGGCCTGGTGCTGTGCAGCGACGTGCACCCCATCGGCCATGCGCTGGGCTGGCAACGCGACTTCAAGGCCGACGGCCGGCAGTACGCGGTGCGGCATACGCAACATCTCTACAGCCATTGGCATGCGGCCTGCGTGGCACTGGGCATGGAGATCGAAGCGGTGGCCGAGCCGATGCTGGACCCGGCCGACATCGCGCCCGGTGCGCGCTTCGATCAGGCCGCGCTGCGGGTGCCGGTCGCGCTGGTGCTGCGGCTGCGGCGCATCGCGTGACCAACGTACTGGCCATGGTGGCGTGTGCATGCAGCATCTCGGTGGCAGGCGAGCGGTGCCGTTTGCGCGCGGTGCAGTGCGCGGCACGTGGCCTGGTCAGCATGGCAGGGCGTGCAATCCGGGCGCGGTCGGTGCCATGAGCCTGCAGGTGGCGCAGCTCAATCTGCTGCCGACTCCCGCCGGCCTGACTGCCGAGCAGGTGTTCGCGCAGTGGCCATCGCTGGCCGATATCGCCGAGGCCGTCGCCAGTGCCGGGGTGCGCGTATCGGTGGTCCAGGCCTCTGCACTGAACCTGCGGCTCACTCGCCAGGGCGTGGATTACCGCTTCGTCGAGCTCGGCGCGCGCGGCAGTGCGCAGCGTGCAGGTCTGCTTGCTGCGATGCTGCACGAGATCGGTGCCGATGTGGTCCACATCCACGGCCTGGAATTTGCCGGCGATGCACGCCGTCTCGCCCGCCTGCTGCCGCAGACGCCGATCCTGCTGCAGGATCACGCCAACCGCCCGCCGCGCTGGTGGGCCCGCAGTGGGTGGCGCCTACGCTACGCGGCCGCCGCCGGGATCGCGTTCACCGCGCAGGAGATGGCGCAGCCGTTCGTCCAGGCGCGCCTGTTCAAGGCAAAGACGCAGCTGTTTGCGGTTCCCGAATCGAGCAGCCGCTTTTCGCCGGGCGATCGCCTGCAGGCACGCGAGCAGACCTGTCTGCATGGCGACCCCTGCGTGTTGTGGGTCGGGCATCTGAGCGCGGCCAAGGATCCGCTGTGCGTGCTCGATGCCGTCGCCCTGGCCGCCCGCGTGTTGCCCGGGTTGCGGCTGTGGTGCGTGTTCGACCAGGCGCCGTTGCTGGAGCAGGTACGGCAGCGTCTGCGCGCCGATCCGCTGCTTGCACGCTGCGTGCAGTTGCTGGGCAGGGTGCCGCATGCCCGCGTGGAAACCCTGTTGCGTGCCTGCGACCTGTTCGTCTCCGCCAGCCATGCCGAAAGCTGCGGTTATGCCGCGGTGGAAGCCTATGCCTGCGGCACGTTGCCGCTACTGACCGATATCCCGTCCTTCCGTGCGCTCAGCGATGGTGGGGCGGTCGGCGCGTTGTGGCCGGTCGGCGATGCCTCGGCCCTGGCGGACCTGCTGTTGCGCGTCGTCCGGCAACGCCCCGATCGCGCACAGGTGCGCGCGCATTTCGATGCACGGCTGTCGTTTGCCGCCGTGGGGCAGCGCTGGAAGCGAGCGTACACCCAGCTGCTGGCCGCCGCGCCAGGGCGAACCGCATGAAACTGGCCCTGGTGGTTCCGGGCGGCGTGGATCGCAGCGGCGAGGTCCGCGTGATCCCGGTGTTCCTGACCCTGATCGAATGGCTGGCGCGCCAGCACCAGGTGCATGTGTTCGTGCTGCACCAGGAGCCGCTGCCCGGCACCTGGGCATTGCGTGGCGCCACCGTGCACAACATCGGCGCGCGCCGCACCCGCACGCGTGCGATCGCCGCCATTGTCGACGAACATCGTCGTGCTCCGTTCGATGTGATCCAGGCCATCTTTTCCGGCTATTGCGGTCTGGTCGCCGTCGCCGCGGCAAAGCTGTTGCGGCGTCCAAGCGTGGTGCATATCGCCGGTGGCGAGCTGGTCGCGTTGCATGGCATCGGCTACGGCGGCCGGCGACGTTGGCGCGGTCGCCTGCGCGAAGCGGTGATCCTGCGCCTGGCCGACCGCGTCACCGCGGCCAGCGCGCCCATCCTCGCGTCGCTGCAGGCGCTCGGCATCCATGCGCAGCGGGTGCCGTTGGGCGTGGATCTGCGTGCCTGGCCGCCGGCCGCGCCACGTGCACGCACGGGCGGCATCGCCCGCTTGCTGCATGTGGCCAGCCTCAATCCGGTCAAGGACCAGACCACCTTGCTGCAGGCGATGGCAGCGCTCAAACGCGCCGAGGTCGCCTTTACCCTGGACATGGTCGGCGTCGATACGCTGGATGGCGCCATGCAACGCCTGGTGCAACAGCTGGGCCTGGGCGCGCAGGTGCGTTTTCTCGGTTTCAAGACCCAGCGCGAGCTGCGCCCGATCATGCAATCGGCCGACCTGCTGGTGCTGTCGTCCCTGCACGAAGCCGGACCGCTGGTGCTGCTGGAAGCGGCGGTCGCCGGTGTGCCCACCGTCGGTACCGCGGTCGGGCACCTGGTCGAATGGGCACCGGTGTGCGCACTCGCGGTACCGCCGGGCGACTGGGCCGGGCTGGCAGAAGCCGTCCGCCAGGTCTTGGCCGACGACGAGCTGCGCTTGCGCCTGGCCTGGGCAGCGCAATGCCGTGCGGTCCGGGAGGACGCGGCGTTGACCACGCGGCTGTTCGAACAGCTGTATCGGCACCTGTGCGAGGCGCGGCCGCTGCGCTGACTGCGGCGCAATGACGCAGATCGCATCAGCCGCAAGGCAACGCGCGTGGTGCAGCAACGAGGCTGCCAAACAAAACGTGGGGACGTGATCGCAACGGTGATCGGCTGCACAAGCGCCAGCCTGCGCGCCTGCTGCGGGCCTGCGATCACCGACAAAGCTGCTGCGAGCAGCCGATGGCTGGGTGCAGGCAGCGCGCCCGGACTCGGACGCTGCGGCGGACACCTGCCGACTCCGGGCAGGCCGTGCCGACCTGATGCTGAGCGCAGCAGTGCTGTCAGCCGCACTCAGGCCGGCTGCAGATAGCCGTCCAGCGCTGCACGCACCACATACAGCATGTCGGTGCGCGGCACCGGCCGGGTCAGGCGCGTCATCACCCGGCGCAGCTGGGTCTGCCGCACCCAGGGCTGGCCCTGGAGCCACAACTGGGTCTGCAGCATGTCCGCCCGTTCCTTGCGGCTCTCGGCCGTCGGCACCACGCGATTGCGCAGGTACTGTCGCGCTTCGCCCAGCGAGCGTGACCATTCGATGCCGGGCAGGGCCGACAACCACAGGTTGGAGCACGAGGCACTGGTCAGGGTCTGGCGGGCCGCACGCATGCGCAGCACGCGCGGGCACCCGGCCTGCAGCCGCGCCATCACCGCCGGCGGCACCACACTGCGGTAATAGCGTTGCAGCAGCAGCAGCGGCGGCAGCGCCCACCATGGCGCCACGGCCGGGTCGTCCCACAACTGGTCCCAGTCACGCGGCCCCATGCGCGTGGCCAGCAGTGCCAGGTCATGCAGATGCATCAGGCGGATGCTGCGGTGGCAGATGCCGCCGGCCGCATGCAGCAGCAGATGGCACATCAGCGCGCCGACCGACGGGTAGGGATTCAATCCCGGCTGCGGCCGCTCGGGCAGGATGCACGCGGTGATGTCCACGCTGCGCAGCGGCAGACGTTCCTGGATGCGGGTATGCAGCTCGAGATTGATCGGCGCATCGCGATGCTCGCCCAGTCCCGCCACCGCCTCGCCATGCAGCGGCTTGAACACCTGGTGCTTCCATTGTTCGAAGCAGGCCACGTAACCGAGTTCGCACAGCAGCGCCGCCGCCGCGGGCGCATCTTCCGGCGCCACCAGCAGATCGATGTCGGCCATCGGCCGATCGCCGGGCAGATAGACACCGAGCCGATGCAAGGCGGTGCCCTTGAGGCCGACCAGGGCGATGCCGGCCGCACGCGCTGCCGCGTCGATGCGGGCCAGCAACAGCGCGATGCGCCGATGACGGTCTTCGACATGGTTGCGTTGCTCACTCAGGAACGCGGTCCAGTCGGCGTCCTGCCACAACGAGCGGCGTTGCAGCAGCGGCGACACGCCATGCGCTGCAGCCGCTGCCGCAGCCAGTTGCCATTGCAGCCGGTCCCACTGCGGCACCGCTGCGCCGGGCTGCGCCAACTCCCTGGCCAGCCGTTCGGTGGCCGTGCGCAGGCCGTGCTTGATGGTGCGAAGGGAAGGCTGCATGCGGCTGTGATCCGAAGGGCGAGGTAAGGGGGGGAAGCGAGGTCGGCGCCTTGCGCGCTAGCCGACCAGCACGCTGGCCAGCTGGCGCGGTTGGCGTTCGGCAGCGCCGGCAAGCGGCGCGGTGCGATGCTGCCGTTCGCTGGCGATCAAGGCGGACCAGCGCGCTTCCAGCGTCTGCGAGGCCTGCGCAAATGCATCGGCACCCAGCGTGGCGCGCGCCTGCTGCAGGTCGACCTGGGTATGCAGCAGGTCGCGCACGCTGCGGTAGAACTCCGAGTCGTAGGCGCCATGGAACATCATCGCCAGGTCGTCGCTGTCCTGCCAATGGGTCTTGCCGCCCAGCTGGTTCTTCACTTCCTCGTAGAACTTGGTGCCGGGCAGGGGATAGGACACGCTGACGCCGATGATGTCCGGGTTGGCCTGCGTCACCAGTGCGCGCGTGGCCAGGATGTCTTCGAGTTCTTCGCCCAGGTAGCCGAGTTGAATGAAGAAGCCCACACGGATGCCGTGCGCGCCCAGGCGCTGGCGTGCGGCGATCACCTCGCCAACCTCGGTGCCCTTGGTCATCCTGTCCAGGATGCGCTGGCTGCCGCTTTCGGCACCCAGCCAGGCCTCGGCGCAGCCGGCGCGCGCAAGCGCAGCGGCCATGCGCTCGCTGGCCAGGTCGGCACGGGTCTGGATGGTGAACGGGATCGCGCCATCGGCCTCGCTCAGGCGCTGCGCAAAGGTTTCCACCCAATCGATATGGAAGCCGAAGATGTCATCGGCCATCCACAGGTGATCGGGCTGGAAGCTGCGCTTGAGATGGATCATTTCGGCAGCCACGTCGTCCGCAGCGCGGCGCGTGTAGTGATTGCCCCAGATCGGTTTGGCGCACCAGTTGCAGCGAAACGGGCAGCCCCGCGAAGCGGCCATGTTCAGGCTGAAATAGCCGTGCCGTTGCTGCCAGAAACGCCGATAGCGCGGCATGTCGACCAGGTCCCAGGCCGGCAGGCCGCTCAGGCGCGCGTCCGGTGGTTGCGCGCCGGGATGCGCGCGCGTGGCGGCAGGTTGCGCGGTGGCGATCCGTGCCACACCGGCCAGCCAGGCGTCGCGGTCGATGTCCGGATCGGCTTCCAGCCGTTCCATCAGCGTAAGCAGCGGTGCGATCCCTTCGCCGACCAGCACCGCATGCGCGCCGGCGTCCAGGAATACGTCCGGGTTGTCGGACGCGTCGGAGCCGGCGACCAGCACGCGGCAACCGGCGGCACGTGCCTGCGCGATCATGCGGCAGGCGGCCTCGCGCATCCGGCTCAGGCACATCTTGGTGAGGAAGTTGAAGTTGTCTTCGTAGAACACCACCACATCCGGCTGCGCCTGGTGCAAGGCGCCGTCATACTCCTGCACGTCCTCGGCCAGCATCGCGTCGAACAGGCTCACTGCATGCCCACGCTCACGCAGCAGCGCCGCGACCTGCAGCGTCGCCAGCGGTGGATAGGGTTTGCCGCGCTCCCATTGCTTGGGGTCGTAACGCAGGAAATACGAATGACTGACCTGGATCTTTAGCATCTGCACAAGGCTCTCGTTCTGTCGCCAGGTGGACGCAGCGGTGGCGTGCGCAGACACCGGCATTCGGCTCGGCAGTAGGTGCGGATGCAGGCCGCTTTGGTTGTGCGGATGCGCGCCCGGTTGCCGACTCGCGTCGGGTATGCGTGTCGATGCCGGCCAGGCAACCTTTCCCTTGCCGATCGGCACATACCGGCTGATCGATGCAAAGGATGGAACGGCATGCCGCAGTCGGCTGCGTTGGCGCAACTCCTGCCGGTGGGCGATGACACACGCTCCGGCACGCCGGATGCAACGGCAGCGGCAGCAGATCCCTTTGGCGAACATCGGCCGCGCCGGCATGGCGTGCGCCGGCAAATCCTCGGCGCGCTGTTTCACTTCGAAAGCGACAGCGAGGCGCTGCTGGCGTTGGTGGACCACGCCTACGCGGGCCTGCCCGCGCATCGCTTGCCGGGTGCGCCGGAGTTTCATGTCACGCTGGATCTGGTGGCGCGCGGGTACGCGCCACCCGGCGCAGAACCGCCACCGGTGCGCACCCATGCCAGCGGCGGCCTGCTGTGTGGCGTCATGGATGCCTGCAACTACCTGATGCTGTCGGTGCCCGCGCGCCGGGCCATGCTGGTGGTCTCCGACGACATGCTCGCCCACGCCTATCACGTGCGGTATGAGCTGATCGAATTTGCCGTGTTCCTGCTGGCCGCGCGCGGCATGGGCCTGGTGCCCCTGCATGGCGCATGCGTGGGCCGGCACGGACGCAGCGTGCTGTTGCTCGGTGCCAGCGGCGCCGGCAAATCGACCCTGGCGCTGCACAGCCTGTTGCATGGCCTGGACTTCATCGCCGAAGACGGCGTGTTCGTGGCGCCGGAGAGCCTGCTCACCACCGGCGTGGCCAACTTTCTGCACCTGCGCGCCGGCGCGCTGGGCCTGGTCGACGCGCAGACCCGCGCCTGGATCAGCGCCTCGCCGACCATCCGGCGCCGCAGCGGCGTGGAAAAGTTCGAGATCGATATTCGCCACGGCCGCGCGCAGCTGGCGCGCGCACCCCTGCCGTTGTCTGCGGTGGTGATGCTGTCGGCGACGCCGGCGAGCGATCCCGCGCAGTTGCTGCTGGCGATGCCGGCCGAACGCATCGCCGATTGCCTGGCAGGCGATCAGCCGTATGCGGCCGGTCAACCGGGCTGGTCGCGCTTTGTCGAGCAGGTGCAGCGCATCGGCATGTTCACATTGCGCCGCGGTTTGCATCCGCAGGCCTCGCTGCACGCGCTGCTGCAGGTGTTGCGGTGAGCGCATGCGCGCGGCCGCCGCACGCATGCGTCCGCAGGGTCAACGCCATGCGGCATGCCGCATGCCACCGTGCGCCCCGCACGTGACTGAGATACGCGCCGCTGCAGAGCGCAGGCCCATGCGCGCGATGTGGCGCGATTTCGTCGGCACGCTGGTGCCGGCGGACGTGCCGACCATTGCGCTCTACGTCGGCGTATCGCTGCTTGCCGCACTGGCCGGCAGCCTCGTCGCGGTCAGCCTGGTGCCGCTGGTGCAGCCCGGGCACGCCGTCCGCCTGGCCGGCTACGCGCTCGCCTTACCGCAGGCCCTGGCGATGCAGGTGGCGCTGTTCGTGGCTGTGAGCCTGGTGTTTGCCGCACTGCGTTGGCATGGCGCAGGGCTGGCCGCGCGGCTGACCAGCCGCTACGCGATCGGGCTGCGCCAGCGCGTACATGCCGCCTTGATCGATGCACCGCTGCCTGCGCTGTCCGGCGCCAGCTCGGCGGAAATCGCCAATGTGCTGACCTACAACATCGAAATCGCCACCCAGGGCTTCGGTGCGGCATTGCAGCTGCTGGTGGCCGGCATGACCGCCCTGGTGAGCCTCTGCATCGCGGTCATGATCGCGCCTGCATTGCTGCTGGCGGCGCCGTTGCTGCTGGGGCTGGCGTGGCTGGGCCTGCGCATCTCCAGCAGCGACAAACAGGCGCGCATCAGCCGCGATTATGTAGCCGACATGACGCAGCTGTTCTGGCTGAGCGAAGACTTCCCGCGTCGCCTGCGGCATGTGCGCTCGTTCCAGCGCGAAGCGCTGGAAACGCGCCATTACGAACGCATTTCCGCACGGCTGGGGCAGGGCTATGCGCAGCAGCAGGCGCTGGTGGCAGGCAGCCGGCTGCTGCTGGAAGCCACCGCGGTGGCGGCAATCGCCGCCATCCTGGTGCTGGCCAACCTCTGGCAGGGCGCGGACCGCGCTGCGCTGATCACCGTCAGCCTGCTGCTCGGGCGCCTGCTGCCGTATCTGGTCAGCACCCGCCAGAGCGTGCAGCAACTGCGCTCGGCCTGGCCGGCGTTGCAGTTGTGGCGGCGCTATGTGGCGCTGGGCGCGCCCCGCGCGCGCACGGCGGCCGCGCCGGCAGCACCGCTGCCGGCAGCCGTGCATCTGGAACACATCGGCCTGGCGCCGCCGTTGCCCAGGCTCGATCTCGCGCCGATGCTGCTGCTGCCCGGCGGACTGACCCTGGTGGTCGGGCCCTCCGGCGTCGGCAAGAGCAGCCTGATGGACGTGCTCTCGGGTCAGACTGCGCCGGCGCAGTTCACCGCGCACATGGGCGGGCGCCGGCTGGATTTTGCCGCGTATCGCGCCCTGGTGCGGCATGGCGCCTACCTCGGCCAGGGGGTGCGGCCGTGGCAGCGCACGGTCCGCGCGTGCCTGGACTGGGCGTTGCCCGGCGCTCCCGATGCGCGCATGTGGGAGGTGCTGGGCGACGTCGGCCTGAGCGCGCGTCTGCGGCGCGACGGGCAAGGCCTGGACAGCCCGATCAACGGCCAGGACGGGCGGCTGTCCGGCGGCGAGTCGCAGCGCCTGCTGCTGGCCCAGGTGCTGTTGCGCCAGCCGACCCTGGCGGTGCTGGACGAGGCCACCAGCGCACTGGATGCAGAGGCCGAACAGCAGCTGTTGTGCATGCTGCGGCAACGCCTGCCGCAGACCGTGCTGGTGGTGGTCTCGCATCGCACCAGCCTGGCGGCGGTGGCCGATCGCACGGTAGCCCTGGGCGTTGCGCCTGCCGCGCAGCCCGCCGTCCACGGTGATGCGCTTGCAAGCTCAGGCGCGTAATACCACCTGGCTGGGTTGGTTCGGCACCACGCTCAACCGGCAATCTCTTCCAGCGCACGGTTGCGCGTGCGGGGGCCGAACAGCGCGATCACGCCGGCCACGATCGACATGCTGACCACGATGAAGGCCAGTACGCCATGGCTGCCGACCTGGGCGAGCAGCCAGCCGATCAGCACGCTGCTCACCGCCGTGGAAAGGCGGCTGAAGGAATAGCAAAAGCCCACCGCCCGCGCGCGCAGCCCGGTGGGGAACAGCTCGGCCTGATAGCCGTGATAGGCAAAGCTCATCCAGGCGTTGCAGAACGCAATCATCGCCCCGCACACCACCATGCCGATTGCCTGGTGCTGCTGCGAAAACAGCACGCCAAACAGCACCGCGCCCAGCGCCGATGCGGTGATCTGCCACTTGTTTTCCCAGCGTTGCGCAAAGCGCAGCAACAGCAGCGGCGCCAGCGGGTAGGCCAGCGAAATGGCGAAGGAATAGCCCAGGCTCTTGGTCACGCCGGTGCCTTGCGCCGAGATCAGGGCCGGCAGCCAGTTGCCGAAGCCGAAAAAGCCGATCGCCTGAAAGATGTGGAATACCACCAGCATGCCGATGCGCCCGCGATGGGGCGCCCGCCATAGCGCCGCGGTCTGCACGCCGCCGGCCGGCGAGGGGACAGGCAACTGCGGTGCAGCCAGGGGCGCGCCCAGATCGCGCGCGCAGCGCGCTTCGAGCTGGCTCAGCACTGCATCGGCGTCGGCATGGCGTCCCTGCGCTGCCAGCCAGCGCGCCGATTCCGGCAAACGGCTGCGCAGCCACCAGATCGCCAGCGCAAACACCCCGCTCAGCAACACCACCCAGCGCCATCCGCTCACCCCCAGCGGTGCATGCGGCACCAGCAGCCAGGCGGTCAGCGCCACTGCAGGCACCGCCAGAAACTGCACGAAGAATGCAAACGCGAACGCGGCGCTGCGCATATGCCGCGGCACCAGCTCGGACAGGTAGGTGTCGATGGTGACCAGCTCGATGCCCAGGCCGATCCCGACCACCAGGCGCAGCACGATGACGCCCGTGGCGGTGTCCTGCAGGCCCATTGCCACGGTCGCGGCGGTGTACCAGACCAGGGCGAAGGTGAACACCGGCCGGCGCCCGAAGCGGTCGGCGAACGGGCTCAACAGGGCAGCGCCGACAAACAGCCCCAGAAACGTCGCCGCCGCAAACGCGGCCTGGTCGGACATGCCGAATGCGCCATCGGCGCCGCTGGCAAAGATGCCGTCGCGGATCAGCCCGGGGCTGATGTAGGCGGTCTGGAACAGGTCGTACAACTCGAAAAAACCGCCCAGCGCGAGCAGGCCGACCAGCCGCCACAGGGTGGCGCTGGCCGGTAGCCGGTCGATCCGCGCGGCGATGTGCAGGGTGTCCGAAGCGGGGTCAAGCGGAGCGGTCGAAGCCATCGTCATGCAGGCGCTGCCAGTGCGGTGTCCATCATAGCCAGCAACGGTGTCACCCGACGCCCATGCTTCGTGGCCTGGCAACTGCATTCGCAGGCGAGCCAACGCGCGCCACACACCCACAGCCATCGCGCGTAGCCGTAAGCCCCTCCCACCGGGGCGAATGCATGGCTTGCGCGCCGTTGCCGCGCGTGCAGTGCAGTGCCGGTGCAACGAAGCGCGGGCCTGGGCACGGAGCGGGGGAGTGTCCAACTGCAGATCCTCCCGTTGTTCGACCACTGGAATGCTGTAATCCCCCCAGCGCCACCTGGGCAGGTGGCAAAGTCGCCTGGCCAGCCCCATCTCTTGCACATCATTCATTCCCCGGAGTCATCCGATGACGCCCATTTCCGTGCTCGACCTGGCGCCGGTCTGCGAAGGCAGCGACACCACTCATGCCTTCGCCAACATGCTCGATCTGGCCCAGCACGCCGAGCGCTGGGGCTACCAGCGTTACTGGCTGGCCGAGCACCACAACATGCCGGGCATTGCCAGCGCCGCCACCGCGGTGCTGATCGGCCACGTCGCCGGCGGCACCAAGACCATCCGCGTCGGTGCCGGCGGCATCATGCTGCCCAACCATGCGCCGCTGCAGGTGGCCGAACAGTTCGGCACGCTGGCCTCGCTGTATCCGCAGCGCATCGACCTGGGCCTGGGCCGCGCGCCCGGCACCGACCAGCCGACCGCGCGCGCTCTGCGTCGCTATTTCGACAGCGCCGACCATTTTCCGCAGGACGTGGCCGAGCTGTTGCGCTACTTCGCGCCTGCCGTGCCGGGGCAACTGGTGCAGGCAGTGCCGGGCGCCGGACTCGACGTGCCGGTATGGCTGCTGGGCTCCAGCCTGTTCAGTGCGCGGCTGGCCGCAGCGATGGGCCTGTCGTTTGCGTTTGCTTCGCACTTCGCGCCCGATGCGATGGACGAGGCAGTGGCGATCTACCGCCGCGAGTTCCGCCCGTCCGCGCAGTTGGCCAAGCCGCACGTGATGCTGGCCTTGAACGTGGTGGCCGCAGAGACCGAAGCGCAGGCACGCCGCCTGTTCACCACCCAGCAGCAGAGTTTCGTCAACCTGCGCCGCGGCAAGCCGGGCAAGATTCCCGCGCCGATCGACGACATCGACAGCTTCTGGCAGCCGCACGAACGTGCCGGCGTGGAGCGGGCGCTGGCCTGCACGGTGCTGGGCGATGCCGAGCAGATCGCGCGGGGCGTCGCCGAGTTCATCGAGCGCCATACGCCGGACGAGTTGCTGTTCACCGCCAACATCTACGACCATGCCGCGCGTCTGCGTTCGTTCGAAATCGCCGCCATGGCCTGCCGCGAGCTGGACGTGACTCCTGCGTGATTCACGTCGCTTTGCGCGGCAATCCGCTCAGATGCATGCACCTCCATTGGGAAGACCAGCATGCAATTTCAGGAACGCAGCGAGAGCATCAAGCAGTTGGCGGAATTGATCCGCGGCGTGGACATCGCGATGTTCACGACCGTGTCGGCCGACGGCAAACTGGTGAGCCGGCCGTTGGGCACGCAGGAAGTCGAATTCGATGGCGACCTGTGGTTCGCCACCGCCGCCGACAGCCCGAAGGTGGCCGAAATCGCTGCCGACCCGCGCGTCAACGTGGCCTATGCCTCGGCCTCGAAGAACAGCTACGTGTCGGTCGCCGGCACCGCGCGCGTGGTCAATGACCGCGCCAAGATCGATGAACTATGGTCGCCGGCGATGAAGGTGTTTTTCCCCGGCGGCAAGGATGACCCCAATCTGCGCCTGATCCATGTGCGTGCCGAATCGGCCGAGTACTGGGACGGCCCGAGCGGGCTGCTGGGCAAGGCACTGTACTTCGTGATGACGGCAGTCACCGACGACACCGGCAGCCTGTCCGACAACCGTGTGGTCGATCTGAAGTAACGGCGACGATCAGGGGCCGATCGTCTCGCGCATCAGCGCCAGGCGGCCGGCCACCAATCGCGCACCAGATCCAGCAGCTGGTCGGACGTGACCCCGAACACCGCCACCGAGATCAGCGCAGCGGCCCAGCCCACCAGCAGCAGCGCGCCGTCGCGCTCCAGCAGGGCCAGCGCGAACAGCAGCAGGATCAGCCCGAAGAGGTAGTTGGTGAACGGGATCGGCAACGTCAGCAGGACGCCGACCAGCACCAGCAGCACGCCGGTGAACATCTGCGCCGGAATCCGGTCCAGCATGCCGTGCAGGCGTGGCTTGAGCAGCCGGTCCAGGCGTTGCAGCGTCGGCGCAAGCCGCGCGACGAAACGCTGGCTGGTGCTGCGGCGCGGCCCGCGCTCGCCGATGAAACGCGGCACCCACGGCTTGCGCAGGCAGCACAGCATCTGCAGCCCGATCAGCACCGTCAGCGGGCCGCTGATGCCGCCGGCCACGCCAGGAATGGGAATGAACGAGGGCAGGATCGCCAGGAACAGAAACACACCGAACGCGCTCTGCTGCAGGTCGGCCAAAATCTCGCGTACCCGCAATACCTGCGCCGGATCGCCCTCGCTGAAAGCCGCCAGCAGGCTGCGGATGCCTTCGTTGCGATAGCGCATCTGCTCGCCGTCGGCCGCATCCGGCGGCGGCACGCCGTTATCCGACGATGTCATCGCTGCCCTCGTCGCCGACACGGCTCAGCAGCAGCTTGTCCACGCGCGCGCCATCCAGATCGACGATCTCGATGCGCCAGCCGGCCCAATCGAAGAATTCGCCCGCCTGCGGAATGCGCCCGAAGTAGTAGATGCACAGGCCGGCCAGCGTGTGATAGTCGCCTTCGTCGGCTTCCGGCAGTTCGGCGCCCAGCACTTCGCGCAGTTCCTCCACCGGCAGCGACCCGTCGATCAGCAGCGAGCCGTCGGCGCGCGTGACCACCAGCGCATCCTCGTCGGTGTTCTCCACCGCCTGCAGACGGCCGACCACCGCGCCCATCAGGTCGCTGATGGTCACCAGTCCGCGGATCTCGCCGTATTCGTCCACCACCAGCGCCATCGACTGCTGCTCTTCGCGGAAGATTTCCAGCAGCTTCATCGCATGTGTGGACTCGGACACGAACAAGGTATCGCGCAGCGCCTGGAAAAGATTCTCGCCGTGCCCACCCATGCGCGTGACCAGCGATTTGACTTCCAGCACGCCGGCAATGTCCTGGTCGCTGCCGCGGTAGACCGGGTAGCGCGAGAATTCGTGCTCGCGCATCACCTGCAGATTGCGTTCCGGCTCGGCGTTGGCATCCAGCCAGGCGATGCGGTTGCGCGGGGTCATCAGGCTGTCGGCGGTGCGGTCGCCCAGCCGCATCACGCGATTCATCATGTCGCGCTCGTGCGCATCGATCACGCCGGCCTCGTGGCTTTCGGCCACCAGCATGCGGATCTCCTCTTCGGTCACCGATGCCGATTCGTCCTTGCCCATGCCGAGCATGCGCAGCACCAGCCGGGTCGAGCGCGCCAGCACCCACACGCCGGGAGCGGCGATTTTCGCCAGCCAGGCCATCGGCACCGCAACCACCCCGGCGATGTCCTCGGAGTTGCGCAGCGCCAGCCGCTTGGGCACCAGTTCGCCGAAGATCAGCGTCAGGAAGGTGATCAGCGCCACCGCTAGCGTGCTGCCGATCACCACCGAATACGGGCGCGGCTTGCCGACCAGCTCGAACGAGGCCGACAGCGCCGGGAACAGCCCCTGCAGCCAGCTGCTGATGGCCTCGCCGATCGCCTCGCCACCGAACACGCCGGTCAGGATGCCGATCAGGGTGATGCCGATCTGCACCGTGGACAGGAAGTTTTCCGGGCTTTCGGCCAGTGCCAGGGCGCGCGCAGCGCGCTTGCTGGAGCCGGCCATCTGCTTCAGCCGGCTCTTGCGCGAGGTCATCAGGGACATTTCCGACATCGCGAAGAAGCCGTTCAACAGGATCAGCGCAATGACGATCAGAAACTCAACCACGGGCGTCTTCCCCGGTCAGTGAAGGGGAGGGCGGGCGAGCACTGGGTTGGCCGGCGCGCACAAGGGCGGGGCGGCAACGGGGGAATATAGGGTCGTCTTCCATAGGGTGCACCCGAGGGCGCGGGAGCATGTTAGCAAACCACAGGGTGGTTCGAGCCGGGAAATGCCGATGTGAAGGCCACTTGTGGCGCCGAGATACCCAGACAGGTCATGGAACGGTCATAATTCGCGCTTGGCGTCCGTCTCTCCCTCGACGGCAGGAAGTTCTCCACCCATGTTCTCGTTGCAGACCATCTTCGGTTCCGGCAAGCAGTTCTATGCGCTCCTGAACGAAGCGGCGCAGGCCGCCTACGACAGCACCAAGGCCTTGCACGCCATGATGCGCACGTCCGACCGCCAACCCGCGCTGGACGCCTTCAAGCTGGCCCGCCTGCGCGAACGCGCCGCTTCCGACAAGATCGGCCAGGCGCTGGTGGACAGCTTCATGACCCCGATCGAACGCGAGGACATCGAGGCGCTGGGGTCGGCGCTGTACAAGATTCCCAAGCAGGTCGAGAAGTTCGCCGACCGGTACTCGCTGGCCACCAAGCACCTGGAGCACATCGACTTCGCCCCGCGCGCGGCGATGCTGGAACAGGCCGCCGCGGTGGTGGTGGAGATGGTGACCGACCTGCCGCACATGAACATCGATCGCATGACCGCGCTCAACGACAAGCTGCGCATGCTGGAGAACGAAGCCGACCGGCTGATGCTCGAGCTGTACCGCGACATCTATTCCGGCCGCCTGGACACGCTGCAGATGTTCCTGCTCAAGGAATTCTTCGAGATCCTGGAAAAGGCCATCGACCGTTGCCGCGAGGCCGGGGTGGTGGTGTACCAGATCGTATTGAAGAACAGCTGAGGTCGCCGCGTGCTTACCCTAGTCCTGGTGGTGATCCTGGCGGCGTTGGTGTTCGAGTTCATCAACGGCTTCCACGACACCGCCAACTCCATCGCCACCGTGGTCGCCACCAAGGTGCTGTCGCCGGGTTGGGCGGTGATGCTGGCCGCCGGCATGAACCTGATCGGCGCGCTCACCGGCACCGCGGTGGCGCTGACGATCGCCTCCGGCCTGCTCAACACCGAGGTGGTCGAGGTCACCCCGCAGGTGATCCTGTGCGCGCTGCTGGGCGGCATCATCTGGAACCTGATCACCTGGTGGAAGGGCCTGCCGTCGTCGTCCTCGCACGCCTTGATCGGCGGGCTGTGCGGCGCCGGGCTGGCGGCCGCGCACAACAACTGGAACGCCTTGATCTGGTCGGAAAACATCGGCAACTGGGCCAAGAACAAGGGCCTGTTGTGGAAGGTGTTCGTGCCGATGATCACCTCGCCGATCGCCGGCTTCCTGCTCGGTATCGTGGTGATGCTGCTGCTGTGGGCGATCATCGCCGGCATGGCCAGGCTGGGCGGGCCGATCGGGCGGCTGGCGCGTCCGCGCTGGGTCAATGCCTTCTTTGGCAAGGCGCAGATCGCCTCGGCCGCCTACATGGGCTATGCCCACGGCCATAACGACGCGCAGAAGACCATGGGCATCATCGCCATGACCCTGATCGGCGCGCAGTCGGCCGGTGCACTGGACGAGCTGCCGGGCTGGCTGTCGTTCCTGCATCCGGGCACCGGGCTGGCCGCAGGCGCCGGCATTCCGATGTGGATCGTGCTGACCTGTGCGGTGGTGATGGCCGCCGGCACCGCCTCGGGTGGCTGGAAGATCATCAAGACGCTCGGCCACAAGATGGTCAAGCTGCATCCCATCCACGGCTTTGCCGCGGAAACCAGCTCGGCGACCGTGCTCACCGTGGCCGCGCATTTCGGCATGCCGGTGTCGACCACGCACAGCATTTCCACCGCGATCATGGGCGTGGGCTTTGCCAAGAATCCGCGCTCGCTGCGGCTGGGCGTGATCGAGCGCATCGTCTGGGCCTGGATTCTGACCATCCCGGCCGCGGGCGGCGTGGCGTATGTGATCCTGCGCTGCTTCGAGTGGTTCGGCTGGACCTGAGCGATGTCGCGCGATGGTCACCTCGGTCGGCGAGCATGCGCGCCGACTGCAGGCCATCTTGTTGCAGATCATCCCGTTCGGCTTTGATGTACCAACGCGTCCTGCCTGAGGAAACGCGCCGATGATGCTTGCGCTGGTGTGCGTGCTGTTCCTGCTGTCCTGGTTGATCGGCCGCCGGCGCTGGCTGCGCAGTGCGCGTGCGCTGGCGGCGGCCACGCTGGCCCTGCTGCTGCTGGTGGGCTGCGGCCCGTTGGCGAGCTGGATGCTGCACGGCTTGCAGCAGACCGGCGTCAACGACTTCAACGACTGGCGCGCGCGCAACATGATCGTGCTGCTGGGCGCAGGGACGGTGCGGCCGGATGGCCCCGACGCCACCGCCGAGTCCAACATGTTCGCCTATGGCCGCATCGTCGAATCGGCGCGGCTGTACCGGCAGTGCCGTGCGCACGGCGGCGACTGCAAGATCGAGATCAGTGGCGGCGATGCACGCGGGCTGGGCCTGTCCGAGGCGGTGGTGTACCGAAAGGTGCTGATCGGGCTCGGGATCGATCAGGCCGACCTGATCATGGAGCCGTCCAGCATGAACACCTGGCAGAACGCGCAGTTCAGCCAGCCACTGCTGCGCACGTACCGCCCCGACCGCGTCGTGCTGGTGTCCTCGGCCACGCATCTGCGGCGCGCCGAACTGTATTTCCGCCATTTCGGTATCGATGCCACGCCGGTACGGTCGGACTGGCTGACCGCGTCCTGGGCGTGGTTGCCGCAGAGCTACAACTTCACCGTGGCCGATGTCGCCCTGCACGAGTATCTGGGCATTGCGCGTTATCGGGTCTACGAGCGGCTGGGGTGGAATGTGCGGGCTGTGGCGCCTGGGGCGTTGTGAATGGGGAATCGGGAGTCGGGAGTCGGGATTCGTAACAGCTGGTGCGCGTTTTGGTTTGTTCGGCTGATTTGAATCTTGACGGCAGCGAGTGGTGTTGAACGTTGACGCGGGCAAGTCACATGTGTGGCGGCCCGAAACCACTATTGGCTTTGCCGGTGGCTTGGCGACGGGTTGGTACGCACGCGCCGTCGGTGTGCTGCATCGCCAGCCGCGTGTGCGGCCGGCGATGGCTGTGCTCAGCGGGTTTCGTACAGCGCCTTGACGTCGTTGCGGAACGCGGCCTGGCTGTCGGGGCGGTTGTAGAACATGTGGCCGCCGGGATACTCGCGCACCTGCACGCGCGTGGGGTCGCCCATCGCCGGCATCTGGTCCACCGTCAGCACCGAGCCCATGAACGGGCAGGAGAGATCGTTCCAGCCATGTGCGATCAGTACACGCAGCTTGGGGTCGATCGCCACCGATTGACGCAGCTGCGTCACCGCGCCCTTGCGCAGTTCATCGCCCCATTCCCACGCCGTATTGACCTCGTAATTGATCGCCTGATAGCGGGCATCGACTTTCCAGCCGACGATCCGGGTGACGAAGTCCACCATCGCGGTGGTGGTCGGCGCGATGATGCTGTCCAGCAGCGGGTCGTTGGCGCGCTGCTCCGGATCGTTGGGGAAGGGGTCGAACGCGGTGACGTTGGAGTCGTAGCGGCTGCCCAGCTCGCCCTTGTCGCGGAACACCTCGCGCAGGTATGCCTGGGTTTCCAGGCGTCCGCCGGAGCGGCGCACATAGGTCGCGTCCAGTCCGGTCATGCGGGCGACCTGTTGCAGCATCGCCTCGGTGGCCTGCGGGTCGGTGCGGCCCTTCATCAGCGCCACCGCATAGTCGCCGCGGGTGTAGTCGATCACCTGGCGCATCGCCGTGTCGCTGAGCTGGCCCTGGCGCTCCAGATGCGCGGCGGCGATCGAGGGCAGCGTCATCATCCATGCCAGGGGTGAGACATCGCTGTTGTCGTCCAGGGTCGGGTTGAGGTACGGCGACACCAGCACCACGCCGTTCATCGCCACGCCGAGGCGGGTCTGCAGGTACTGGGTGATGCGCGGGCCGCGGAAGCCACCATAGCTTTCGCCGACCAGATACTTGCGCGTCTGCAGGCGGCGATTCTTCAGCAGCCAGTCGTAGATCACGCGCGAGAGATATTCCACGTCGGCCTGCGGGTTGTAGAACTGCTTCTTGGCCTCGTCGTCGCCGATGAGCGCGCGGCTGAAGCCGGTGCCGACCGGGTCGATGAACACCAGGTCGGTGAAGTCCAGCCAGGTGCCCGGATTGTCGCGCAAGGTCGCCGGTGCGGACGCGCTGTCGCCTTCGGCGCCGAAGCCGACCACCTTCGGTCCGATCGCGCCCATGTTCAGATACACCGACGCCGCGCCGGGCCCGCCATTCAATGCAAAGGTCACCGGGCGGTCCTTGCCATCCACGGTGTAGGCGGTGAACACCACCTCGCCGGTGGTCCTGCCCTGCGCGTCGCGCACCGGCAGCGTGCCGACGGTTGCGGTGTAACTCAGCGAGCGCCCGGCCACGCGCGTGCTTTGCCGCACGCTGGCATCGGCCGGCAGTGGCGCGGGTTTGGCCGCCGCCGCATCAGATTTGGTATCGGGTTTTGCATCGGTCTTGTCGGGCGCATCGGCCAGCGCCGTCCCGCTGAGCAGGACGCAGGCCAGCAGGCTGGTGCGGAGAAAAAAGGACATGAGCATCGGACGTTCGGCAGGGGAGCGACGATGCTAGGCCCCCCGGTGGCGCCCGATGGATGTGCACAAAGGCACATGTGTCGCGTCGGCCGACGCCGCATGCCTGGCATGGCGCCGCCTGTGCCGCGGCAGGCAGCCGTCTGACCCAAAGGGCGAGGTTTGGGCAGGCTGCTGAAATAGACATCGACCTAAGAGAAAACCGATGACACTCCCTTCTCCCGTCGGGAGAAGGTGCCCCGCAGGGGCGGATGAGGGTACGGGGGCGCAGCCTCAGGCGGTTACTTACCCGGTGGCTTCGCACGTATCCTCACCCCAACCCCTCTCCCGACGGGAGAGGGGCTTGACCTTTAGGGCCTTAACGCTTTCCAGAGGTTCTTAAACTTCCAGCGACGCCAGATCGCCCTTGGTCTCCAGCCACTGCTTGCGATCGCCGGCGCGCTTTTTGGCCAGCAACATGTCCATCAGCGAGCGGGTCTGTTCGCCATCGTCGATGGTCAGCTGCACCAGGCGACGCGTATCCGGATGGATGGTCGATTCGCGCAGCTGCTGCGGGTTCATCTCGCCCAGGCCCTTGAAGCGGGTGACGCTGACCTGGCCCTTGATCTTCTCGCGCGCGATCTTGTCCAGCAGTGTGGTCTTTTCCTCTTCGTCCAGCGCATAGAACACCTGCTTGCCCACGTCCACGCGGAACAGCGGCGGCATCGCCACGAACACATGGCCGGCGGCAACCAGTGCCGGGAAATGCTTGAGGAACAGCGCGGTCAGCAGGGTGGCGATATGCAGGCCGTCCGAGTCCGCATCGGCCAGGATCACCACCTTGCCGTAGCGCAGCCCGGTGATGTCGTCCTTGCCCGGGTCGCAGCCGATCGCGATCGCCAGGTTATGCACTTCCTCGGAGGCCAGCACGCTGCCCGAAGCCACTTCCCAGGTGTTGAGGATCTTGCCGCGCAGCGGCAGGATCGCCTGGAAATCCTTGTCGCGCGCCTGCTTGGCCGAGCCGCCGGCCGAGTCGCCCTCGACCAGGAACAATTCGGTGCGCGACAGGTCCTGGCTGATGCAGTCGGCCAGCTTGCCGGGCAGGGCCGGGCCCTGGGTGACCTTCTTGCGGACGATCTGCTTTTCGGTCTTCAACCGCGCGCTGGCGCGGTCGATGGCGATCTGCGCGATCTTCTCGCCGATCTCCACGTTCTGGTTCAGGTACAGGCTGAAGGCATCGTGCGCGGCGCCTTCGATGAAGCCGGCGGCCTGGCGCGAGGACAGGCGCTCCTTGGTCTGCCCGGAGAACTGCGGGTCGGTCATCTTCAGGCTGAGCACGAAGGTGACCCGGTCCCACACGTCTTCCGGCGCCAGCTTGACCCCGCGCGGCAGCAGGTTGCGGAAGTCGCAGAACTCGCGCAGCGCATCGGTCAGGCCCGAACGCAGGCCGTTGACGTGGGTGCCGTGCTGCGCGGTCGGGATCAGGTTGACGTAGCTTTCCTGCACCAGTTCGCCTTCCGGTACCCAGGCCGCTGCCCAGTCGACGATCTCGGTGTCCTTCTTCAGGCTGCCCACAAACAGGTCGGCCGGCAGCATCTCGTGCGCGGCCATCTCGCCCTTGAGGTAGTCGCGCAGGCCGTTCTCGAAGTACCAGCTGTCCTGCTCGCCGGTGGCCTCGTCGTGGAGCTTGACGGTCAGGCCGGGGCACAGCACCGCCTTGGCGCGCAGCAGATGGCGCAGCGCGCGCACGTTGAACTTGGGGGTGTCGAAGTACTTCGGATCGGCCCAGAAGCGCAGCCGCGTGCCGGTGTTCTTCTTGCCGACGGTGCCGACCACTTCCAGCTTGGAGGCGGCGTGGCCGTCGCGGAACTCCATGCGGTGCTCGCTGCCTTCGCGCTTGATGAACAGCTCGACCTTGGTCGACAGCGCATTGACCACGCTCACGCCCACGCCATGCAGGCCGCCGGAGAAGGTGTAGTTGCGGTTGCTGAACTTGCCGCCGGCATGCAGCCGGGTCAGGATCAGCTCGACACCGGGAATCTTTTCTTCCGGGTGCATGTCCACCGGCATGCCGCGACCGTCGTCGGACACCTCGCAGCTGCCGTCCTTGTACAGGGTCACTTCGACCTGCCTGGCATGACCGGCCAGCGCCTCGTCGACCGAGTTGTCGATCACTTCCTGCGCCAGGTGGTTCGGGCGCGCAGTGTCGGTATACATTCCAGGGCGGCGTTTGACCGGGTCCAGGCCCGACAGCACTTCAATATCGGCGGCGTTATAACGGGTGTTCATGCATCTCGTTGGCACGTGAAACGACGCGCAAGTGTGGGGGCTGGGCCGATTTTTTGCACGCGACCGACGTTCAGTGCAGGGCGGGGTGCCGCTGGATACCCTGGCGTTGGATTCGGAACCAAACGTCCCCACCTGAGGATGTCACCGAAACCGGAGGACACCATGAAGTTCAAGCACATCCTGATGCTCACCCTCGGTGCTGCCGCAGTGGCCGCGCTTCCTGCCCTGGCCCAGGCGGCCCCGCAGCAGACCGGGCAGGGCACCGGCGCCAGCGCGCAGAAGGCCGACGACGCCAAGGCCAAGACCGAAGCCGAGCGCAAGGCCGAACGCCGTGCCGCCGCCGCGGCGCACAAGCCCAAGGCCGATGACGCCCCGCGCGAGGAAGAGGAAGAAGAAAAGCCGGCGCGCTGATGCCAGTGCGAGTCGGCGCCACGCCACACAGACGCCCCGGCCTTGGCCGGGGCGTCTGCATTTGGGCGCCAGGCGCAGCGCCGCTTTCGCCGCTGTGACGGCATGATCGTCACGCAACCCTTGGGCATTCGCCCGTCACCCGCTAAACTATGGCTTTCCGGGAGGCTCCAAGCCCCATGACCCCCCTGATTTTTGTTACCGGCGGCGTAGTGTCCTCGCTAGGCAAGGGCATTGCCGCCGCTTCGCTTGCCTCCATTCTGGAAGCGCGTGGCCTGAAGGTCACGATGATGAAGCTGGACCCCTACATCAATGTGGACCCGGGCACGATGAGCCCGTTCCAGCATGGCGAGGTCTACGTCACCGACGACGGCGCCGAGACCGACCTGGACCTGGGTCACTACGAGCGCTACGTGCGCACGCGGCTGTCGCGCAAGAACTCGGTCACCACCGGCCGCATTTACGAGAACGTGATCCGCAAGGAGCGTCGTGGCGATTACCTGGGCGCCACTGTGCAGGTGATCCCGCATATCACCGACGAGATCCGCCGTTGCATCGACGAGGCCACCGCCGGCTTCGACGTGGCGCTGATCGAAATCGGCGGCACCGTCGGCGATATCGAGTCGCTGCCGTTCCTGGAGGCGATCCGCCAGGTGCGCACCGAGCGGGGCGCCGAAAAGGCCATGTTCATGCACCTCACGCTGGTGCCATACATCGCCGCCGCTGGCGAGCTGAAGACCAAGCCGACCCAGCACTCGGTCAAGGAACTGCGTTCGATCGGTATCCAGCCGGACGTGCTGCTGTGCCGTTCCGAGCAGGCGGTTCCGGATTCGGAGCGCCGCAAGATCGCGTTGTTCACCAACGTCTCCGAGCGCGCGGTGATCAGCTGCCCCGATATCGACGTGCTGTACGGCATGCCGCTGGAACTGCGTCGCCAGGGCCTGGACGAGTTGGTCATCGATCAGTTCAAGCTGCGCGACAAGGTGGCTGCGCCCGACCTGTCCGAATGGGCGGCGGTGGTGGATGCGGTCAAGCATCCGCTGGACGAGGTCACCATTGCAGTGGTCGGCAAGTACGTCGACCACCAGGACGCCTACAAGTCGGTGGCCGAAGCGCTGCGTCACGGCGGTCTGCGCCAGCGCACCAAGGTCAACCTGAAGTGGCTGGAAGCGCAGGACCTGGAAGGCAGCGACATGGCGGCGCTGCAGGATATCGACGGCATCCTGGTGCCGGGCGGCTTCGGCGACCGTGGCTTCGAAGGCAAGGTGCTGACCTCCAAATACGCGCGCGAGCACAAGGTGCCGTATTTCGGCATCTGCTACGGCATGCAGGCGGCGGTGGTGGACTATGCCCGCCACGTGGCCGACCTGGACGCAGCCAACAGCACCGAGAACGATCGCCAGTCGCCGCACCCGGTGATCGGCCTGATCACCGAATGGCGCACCGCCACCGGCGAAGTGGAAAAGCGCGACGAGAAATCCGACCTGGGCGGCACCATGCGCCTGGGTCTGCAGGAGCAGCGGCTCAAGCCGGGCACGCTGGCGCGCGAGGTGTACGGCAAGGACGTGGTCGCCGAACGCCATCGCCACCGCTACGAGTTCAACAACCGCTACCGCACCCAGCTGGAAGACGCCGGCCTGGTGATCTCCGGCAAGTCGATGGACGACACGCTGGTGGAGATGGTGGAGCTGCCGCGCGAAACGCATCCGTGGTTCCTGGCCTGCCAGGCGCATCCGGAATTCCTCTCCACCCCGCGCGACGGGCATCCGCTGTTCATCGGCTTCGTGCGCGCCGCGCGCGAGAAGAAGGCGGGTGGAAAACTGCTGAAGGAAGCGCGTGCGTGAGCCGCTTGTTCTCCCTGCGGGAGACGCGGGCGCGCCGTGCCGGATGAGTGGGCATCGCAACGCACCGGAAGATGGCAGCCATGACGAACGCGTCGCCATGCGCCGGCCTGGGCAAGCCATCGGGCTTCACCAGCGCGTTGCAACCGCCCCCTCTTCCCAACCTCTCTCCCGACGGGAGAGGGGCTCAATCAATAAGGTGACCTGATGAAACTCTGTGACTTCGACGTCGGCCTGGATCAGCCGTTGTTCCTGATTGCCGGCCCCTGCGTGATCGAGTCGATGCAGCTGCAGCTCGACGTGGCCGGCAAGCTCAAGGAGATCACCGGCAGGCTGGGGATCAACTTCATCTTCAAGTCAAGCTTCGACAAGGCCAACCGCACTTCCGGCACCAGCTTCCGCGGCCCGGGCCTGGAAGAAGGCCTGAAGGTGCTGGAAGCGGTGAAACAGCAGATCGGCGTGCCGGTGCTGACCGATGTGCACGAATACACCCCGATGAACGAGGTCGCCGCCGTCGTCGACGTGCTGCAGACCCCGGCCTTCCTGGTGCGCCAGACCGACTTCATCAAGAACGTCTGTGCCGCCGGCAAGCCGGTCAACATCAAGAAGGGCCAGTTCCTGTCGCCATGGGACATGAAGCCGGTGGTGGACAAGGCCAAGTCGACCGGCAACGAACAGATCATGGTCTGCGAACGTGGGGCCTCGTTCGGCTACAACAATCTGGTCAGCGACATGCGCTCGCTGAGCGTGATGCGCGATACCGGCTGCCCGGTCGTGTTCGACGCCACCCATTCGGTGCAGTTGCCGGGCGGGCAGGGCAGCAGTTCCGGCGGCCAGCGCGAATTCGTGCCGGTGCTGGCGCGCGCCGCGGTGGCGGTGGGCATTTCCGGCCTGTTTGCCGAAACCCATCCGGACCCGTCCAAGGCCTTGTCGGACGGCCCCAACGCCTGGCCGCTGGACAAGATGGAAGCCCTGCTGGAGACACTGCTGGCGCTGGACACCATCACCAAGCGCCACGGCTTCCTCGAGCAAGGCGTCTGATCAGGCAATGCGGTGGCGCGCGCGGCCGCTGCTGCGTGGTCCGTTAGCGCCGCGGATGCGGATGTGGTGCCGGTGTTCGCACAACGGTACCGCGTGCGACAGCTGCAGCTGACACCGCTGCACTGCGCAGTCCGTACTGCCGCCCACCTGCTGCTCCGGCGTCCTGACGTGTCGCCATCGCGGCGGCCGCTTGATCTCGCCATTTGGCAAGCCGCAGTCCTGCGGCGATAATCCGGCAGCTTGTTTCCGGTGTCCTTCCCCCTTACTGGTAACCGATCGACCTATGACCACTATCGCCAAGATCCTCGCCCGCGAAATCCTCGACTCCCGCGGCAATCCCACGCTGGAGGCCGAAGTCACGCTGGACGACGGCTCGTTCGGCCGCGCCGCCGTGCCCTCGGGCGCCTCGACCGGCACCAAGGAAGCGGTGGAACTGCGCGATGGCGACAAGACCCGCTACCTGGGCAAGGGCGTGCTGCACGCGGTGCAGAACGTCAACGGCACCATCGCCGAGACGCTGAAGGGCTTCGATGCCGCCGACCAGCAGGGCCTGGACCGCCGCCTGATCGATCTGGACGGCACCGAGAACAAGGGCCGCCTGGGCGCGAATGCGCTGCTGGGTGTTTCGCTGGCCGCCGCGCATGCCGTGGCAGCCTCGCGCAAGCAGCCGTTGTGGCAGTACCTGTCCACCATCACCGAATCGGATGTGGCGCTGCCGGTGCCGATGATGAACATCATCAACGGCGGCGCGCATGCCGACAACAACGTCGACTTCCAGGAGTTCATGGTGCTGCCGGTCGGTTGCAGCTCGTTCTCCGAAGCGCTGCGTGCCGGTACCGAGATCTTCCACGCGCTCAAGTCGGTGCTCAAGGGCCACGGCCTGAGCACGGCAGTCGGCGACGAAGGCGGCTTTGCGCCGGACTTCCGCAGCAATGTCGAAGCGCTGGACACCATTCTCGAGGCGATCGGCAAGGCCGGCTACACCGCAGGCGAAGACGTGCTGCTGGGCCTGGACGTGGCTTCCAGCGAGTTCTACGACAACGGCAAGTACAACCTGGTTGGCGAGAACAAGCGCCTGACCAGCGAGCAGTTCGTCGACTTCCTGGCCGACTGGGTCGCGCAGTATCCGATCATCAGCATCGAAGACGGCCTGGCCGAGGACGACTGGGCCGGCTGGAAGCTGCTCACCGACCGCGTTGGCAAGAAGGTGCAGCTGGTCGGCGACGACCTGTTCGTCACCAACCCGAAGATCTTCAAGCAGGGCATCGACTCGGGCACCGCCAATGCGATCCTGATCAAGGTCAACCAGATCGGCACGCTGACCGAGACGCTGGAGGCCATCGCGATGGCGCACGCGGCCAACTATGCCTCGATCGTCTCGCACCGTTCGGGCGAAACCGAAGACACCACCATCGCCGACATCGCCGTGGCCACCACCGCCACCCAGATCAAGACCGGCTCGCTGTGCCGCAGCGATCGCGTCGCCAAGTACAACCAGTTGCTGCGCATCGAGCAGGCGCTGGGCTCCGGCGCACGCTACGCCGGCCGCGACGCGTTCGTTTCGATCAAGCGATAAGCCGTGCGCAACTGGCGCTGGCTACTGCTGGTGCTGGCGGTGCTGCTGGCTTGGCTGCAGTACCGCTTCTGGTTCGGGCCTGGGAATTCCGGCGAAGTCATGATGCTGGAAGCCCAGGTCGCGCATCAGACACAGGACAACGAAGGTCTGCGCCAACGCAACCAGGCGTTGGCAGCAGAGGTGAAGGATTTGAAGGACGGCGAGGCGGCAATCGAGGAACGCGCGCGCAGCGAGCTGGGCATGATCAAACCGGGCGAGACGTTCTATCGTGTGGTCGAGGATGCACCGCCGCTGCCGCCCGCGGTGGCCGCGCCGTCGGCCGCACCCGTCGAGCCCGACGCGCCGGCGGAACAGCCATGACCGGTTCGATCTGGGCGATCGTGCCGGCCGCCGGGCGCGGCACGCGCTTTGGCGGGCAGACCCCCAAACAATATCTGCCCGCCGCCGGGCAACCGCTGATGGCCTACACGCTGGCGGCGCTTGCCGCGCATCCGGTGGTGGCCGGCATCGTGGTAGCCATCGCGCCCGACGATGCGGATTGGCCGGGCTGGACGTCGGTGCAGGCCAAGCCGGTGCTGACCTGCGTCGGCGGCGGGACACGTGCCGCATCGGTGCTGGCCGGTTTGCTGGCCTTGCCCGAGAGCGTGCGCGCCGATGACTTTGTGCTGGTGCACGACGCCGCGCGGCCCAATCTCGGCCTGGCCGACCTGGAGCGCCTGCTGGAAATCGGCCGCGGCGATCCGGTCGGCGCGATCCTGGCTGCACCGGTGCGCGACACCCTCAAGCGTGTCGGCGACGATGGCGGCATCGATGCCACCGAACCGCGCGAGCGGCTGTGGCGCGCGCTGACCCCGCAGCTGTTTCGTCGCCATCAATTGATCCGCGGCCTGACCGAAGCGTCGGCCGCCGGCGTGGACGTGACCGACGAGGCGATGGCGATGGAGCGGCTGGGATTGCGCCCGTTGCTGGTGGAAGGTGCCGAAGACAACTTCAAGGTGACCACGCCAACGGATCTGGCGCGCTTCGAATTCGAGCTCGCACGCCGCGGCGTGGCGGTGGACGCCGAATTGGTGGCCACACGCAACGATGCGGTGGTTGCCGAGGCCAATCACGACGTCAACACGCGTTAGGGCGGCTGTCGAACGATTGCGAGGCCGGTTTGCGGAACCGGCTGTGTAGGCCCTCGTACACTGCGGTCTGTTTACAGCGTCCATGCCGACCTAAACGACTGCTTGCTCCCTGTTGTTGGGCACTCTCACTCACCACGGATTTTCCATGTCTTTCAATTTTCGAATCGGTCAGGGCTACGACGTGCATGCGTTCGGCACGGGCGACCACGTGATGCTGGGCGGCGTGCGCGTCGCGCACAGCCATGGCGTGCTTGCGCACAGCGATGGCGACGTGGTGCTGCATGCGCTGTGCGATGCAATGCTGGGTGCGCTGGCGCTGGGCGATATCGGGCAGCACTTTCCGCCATCCGATGCGCGCTGGAAGGATGCCGACAGCGCGCAGTTCCTGCAGCATTGCGATCACTTGCTGCGCGAGCGTGGCTGGCGTGTCGGCAATGCCGACGTCACCGTGATCTGCGAGCGTCCCAAGATCGGCCCGCATGCGCTGGCCATGCGCGAACGCATTGCCGGCCTGCTGGCGATCGAGCTCGATGCGGTTAGCGTCAAGGCCACTACCAGCGAAAAACTCGGCTTCACCGGCCGCAGCGAGGGCATTGCGGCGCAGGCGGCGGTATTGCTTGGCAAGATCGCTGCATAACCGCAGCCGGCAAGGCCGGTGCCCACCGCCGGCCGGGCACAGAGGGTGCCTGGCGATGGGGCAGCACAGCGCTCATCACGCATGCCCTGCATGCACCGTCCACACGCATCTGACTACTGCCGGCCAGGTTTCTAGCCGTTCCACATCGCGGTTGCCCGCGCCGGGCTCATCTTGGCGTTGCAACGCGACATCACTGCGCCGAGGCATTCGGCATACAGCGCACGACCTGTCGGCGCGAAGGTAAATCACAGCATGAGCGACACCTCTGTTCTGCCACGTGCGCATGGCGCTGCGGTCCTTGGCGCGGCAATGCGCAGCACGCCCGACGATTTTCAGGTCGATGAGCTGCCGGCCTTCGAGCCCTCCGGCGAGGGCGAGCACCTGTTGCTCACCATCCGCAAGCGTGGGCAGAACACCGCCTATATCGCGAAGAAACTCGCGCACTGGGCCGGGATCGCCGAGATGGGCGTCAGCTACGCCGGCCTGAAGGATCGCCATGCGGTGACCACGCAGCGCTTCAGCGTGCATCTGCCCAAGCGCATCGCGCCGGAGCTCGCCACGCTCGATGACGACGAGATGCAGGTCATCGACAGCACCTGGCACAACCGCAAGCTGCAACGCGGTGCACTGCTGGGCAATCGTTTCGTGTTGACGTTGCGGCAGGTGCAGGGCGAGCGCGCTGCGATCGAACAGCGCCTGCAGGCGATCGCCGCGCGCGGTATCCCGAACTGGTTTGGCGAACAGCGTTTCGGTCGCGATGGCGGCAACGTGGCCTCCGCGCTGGCGATGTTTGGCCACCAGTCCAATGCCGACGGCACGTTGTCAGCGGCGCCGGCATCCAGACGGCGGCTGCGCAACGATCAGCGCTCGATGCTGCTGTCGGCGGCGCGCTCGGCGTTGTTCAATCGAGTGCTCAGCGCACGCGTGGGGCAGGGCACCTGGGACACCGCACTGGAGGGCGAGGCGTGGATGCTGGACGGCTCGCGCAGCGTGTTCGGCCCCGAGCCGTTCAGCGAGGCACTGGCAGAGCGCCTGGCGCGCTTCGATATCCATCCCAGCGGGCCGTTGTGGGGTGCCGGCGAGCTGCGTTCGACCGGCCAGGCCGCGGCGGTGGAGCAGGGCGCCTTGTCCGATCCGCAATCCGACGCGCTGCGCCACGGCCTGGAAGCAGCGGGCCTGAAGCAGGAGCGCCGCGCACTGCGCCTGCGTCCGCAACAGCTGGAGTTCCGCTGGCTGGATGCACACAGCCTGCAGCTCGAATTCGCACTGCCGCCCGGTTGCTACGCCACCGCGGTGCTGTGGGAGCTCGGCGAGGTCAGCGACGCCGGCCGTCTCAACACCGGCCCGCGTTCCGACGCCTAGGCCTGCCCGGTGGTCGTCAGCCACCCGGCAAACACGCCAACGCGTAGGAGCGGACCAGGCCGCGACGGGCTTTCCCCTCAGCCCGTCCCCACGCAAGCGCATGCCTGCAATCCAGGTCGGTAACCGGCCACCCAAGCGGCCCTAACGCCGCGCCAGCAACACCAGCAACGCCCCGGTGCCACCTTGCGTGGCCGGCGCGGAATGAAACGCCAGCACATCGTTACGCTGACGCAGCAGGCGATCCATCAGGTTCTTCAACACCGGCGCGCCATTGTCCGACTGCAGCCCCTTGCCGTGGATGATGCGCACGCAGCCATGGTCGTGCGCATGTGCCTCCAGCAGGAACTGCCGCAGCAGGGATTCGGCCTGCGTGGCGGTGGCGCCATGCAGATCCAGCTCGTCCTGGATCGAGAACTGCCCGCGCTTGAGCCGTTGAAACAATCGGGTGGGAAGATTCTCGCGTCGGTAGCTGGCGGTATCTCCAGCCTCCAGTGGCGCGCTGTCGCGCAGCAGGCGTGCGAATTCGGTGTGCGCTTCGGCGTCGTCGCGCTCGGCCATGCGCGCGCGCGGCTTGGGGCGCGGCTTGGCATTGGCCGGTGGGGCGACCTCGCGAATCGGCTTGACCGCGCCGATCGCTGCGCGGAACAGCGCGCCGTCGTCTTCGTCTTCTGGATGCGACATGGTCACAGCGTAACGTGCCCAACCTCAGGTGCAAGCGAAGATCAAGCGCGAAGGGCGCGGACGCATCCGGTATCATGGCCCGGTTTTCCGAGGAGTCCCATGCGCGTACTGGTTAGCAACGACGACGGTGTCGACGCCCCCGGCATCCAGATTTTGGCCGAGGCGCTGCGCCATGCCGGTCATGAAGTGATGGTGGTCGCGCCCGACCGCGACCGCTCCGGCGCCAGCAATTCGCTGACGCTGGATGTGCCGATCCGCACCCGCCGCATCGACGCGCAGACCTGCGCGGTGGCCGGCACGCCGACCGACTGCGTGCATCTGGCGCTGACCGGCATGCTCGATTACGAGCCGGATATCGTGGTCTCCGGCATCAATAACTCGGCCAATCTCGGCGACGACGTGATCTATTCGGGCACCGTGTCCGCCGCGATGGAAGGCCGTTTCCTCGGCCTGCCGGCGGTGGCGGTGTCGCTGGTGACGCACAACCATGAAGCGCACAACTACCAGAGCGCCGCACGCGCGGCGGTGGAGATCGTGGCACGGCTGAAGGCCGACCCCTTGCCCGCCAACACCATCCTCAACGTCAACGTGCCGGATCTGGCCTGGTCGGATGTGCTCGGTTTCGAGGTCACCCGGCTCGGCAACCGCCATCGTTCCGAACCCTGCGTGCCGCAGCGCGATCCGCGCGGCCGCACCGTGTACTGGATTGGCCCGGCCGGGCCGGAGCAGGACGCCGGCCCCGGCACCGACTTTCACGCCGTGCGCACCGGGCATATCTCGATCACCCCGATCCATGTCGACCTGACCCGCTATCAGGCGTTGGAGACGGTGGCCGGCTGGGTGGGCGGGTTGACCGCCGCGCTGGATACCCCAGCATGACGCCCAGGCTGCGCCTGCAACCGGAATCGGTCGGGATCGGCATGACCTCGCAACGCGTGCGCGACCGGCTGGTCGAGCGCCTGCGCGAGGCCGGCATCCAGGACGAAGCCACGCTCAACGCGATGCGCACGGTGCCGCGCCATCTGTTCATCGATGAAGCGCTGGCCTCGC
Organism: Xanthomonas euroxanthea; assembly: GCF_903989455.1. Classification (NCBI taxonomy): domain Bacteria; kingdom Pseudomonadati; phylum Pseudomonadota; class Gammaproteobacteria; order Lysobacterales; family Lysobacteraceae; genus Xanthomonas; species Xanthomonas euroxanthea. The sequence goes on from NZ_LR861803.1 coordinate 2,111,202, forward strand.
GCGCCTACGAAGACACCGCCCTGCCGATCGGCCACGGCCAGACCATCTCGCAGCCCTGGGTGGTCGCGCGGATGACCGAGGCAGTGCTGCAGGTCGGCCCGACCAGGGTGCTCGAAGTCGGCACCGGCTCCGGCTACCAGGGCGCGATCCTGGCCGCGCTGGGGCTGGAGGTGTACACGGTCGAGCGCATCGGCGACCTGCTACGGCAGGCGCGCAAGCGCTTCCGGCATCTGGGCATGAATGTGCGCAGCAAGCACGACGACGGCCGCATCGGTTGGCCCGAACACGGCCCCTACGATGCCATCGTGGTCACCGCCGCCGCCCCGGCACTGGTCGATGCGCTGGTCGATCAGCTGGCGGTCGGCGGGCGGCTGGTCGCCCCGGTCGGTGGCGCCTCGTCGCAGTCGCTGGTGCAGCTCACGCGCGCTGCCGACGGCGCGATCGAACAGCAGGTTCTGGCGCCGGTCACGTTCGTCCCGCTGTTGTCGGGCATGCTGGATTGAATCCATGAGAGTTCCTCGATGAAGATCTTCGGGCCGTTGTACGACGTGGCCATTCGTTGGTCGCGCAATCGCCGCGCTCCGGCGCTGCTGACCGGCCTCAGTTTCGTGGAGGGCTTCATCTTCCCGGTGCCGCCGGAGGTGATGCTGGCGCCGATGTCGCTGGCCGAACCCAGGCGCGCGTTGTGGTTCGCCACCTTGAGCCTGCTCGGCTCGGTCTGCGGCGCGCTGGTCGGCTATCTGCTGGGCCATTTCGCCTTTGCCGCATTGTCGCCGCTGATCGAATGGCTGGGCTGGAGCGCGAAGATCCAGGCGCAGATCGAAACCCTGCGCACGCTGGTCGCCGATTCGCCGTGGAAGGCCTTCTGGGCGCTGGTGCTGGTGGGCTTCACCCCGATTCCGCTGAAGATCTTTACCTGGGCCTCGGGCGTGGTCGGCGTGCCGATCCTGCCCTTCATCGCCAGCATGCTGGTGGGGCGGGGCAAGCGCGTGTACCTGGTGGCCGGCGCGATCCGGCTGGGTGGAGCGCGCGCCGAAGCCGCGTTGCATCGCTGGATCGAGCCGCTGGGCTGGGTGGCCATGGCCGTGCTGGCAGTGGGAGCAGGGTGGCTGGCGTGGAAGACAACCAACGGATGAGCAAGTTGCAGATGAATTCGGTATGTAAGACAGCAGTCCTGCTCGCAGTGGCCATCGGGCTGGCCGCCTGCAGCAGCGCCACGGTGGTGCGTTCGCCCGGAGCCGGCGGCGGTTCGGCGTCTGCACGTCCGTCAGCGGCGCCACGTCCGTCGGTGCCGCGCCCGGGCGCGACCGTCACCGTCCAGCGCGGCGACACGCTGTACGCCATCTCGCGCCGCACCAACATCACCGCGCCGGATCTGGCGGCCTGGAATGGCCTGTCCTCGCCGAACACCATCTATCCCGGCCAGACCCTCAAGCTCTACCCGCCCGGGGCCAGCAAGCCTGGCGGCAGCACCTCCACTGCCGGCACGGTGGTTCCGCCGCGCCCGAGTGCCCCGGTCGCAGCGCCGGTCAGCAGTGGATTTCCGTGGCGCTGGCCGGCCGATGGCGTGGTGGTCGGCACCTTCGTCACCGGCGAAACCACCAAACAGGGCGTGGACATCGCCGGCGCCAGCGGGCAGGCGGTGCGCGCTGCCGCCGACGGCGTGGTGGTGTACTCCGGCGCCGGCCTGGTCGGCTACGGCGAGCTGATCATCATCAAGCACAACGACCAGTGGCTGTCCGCCTACGGGCATAACCGCAAGCGCCTGCTCAACGAAGGCCAGAGCGTCAAGGCCGGCCAGCAGATCGCCGAGATGGGCCGCAGCGGCGCTGCCCGCGACATGCTGCACTTCGAGATCCGCTACAACGGCAAGCCGGTGGATCCGTTGCTGTATCTGCCGAAGAAGTGAATCGGGAGTAGGGAATAGGGAATCGCAACAGCCTTGGCCGGGGACTTTATCGATAGGTCGCGTGCGACGCCTGGCATGAGCAGGGCGTCCAAGGCCTGGTCAAATTTCGCCTGATAGCGAAACTTCAGTCCAGCCTGCTTTCCCGATTCCCGATTCCCGATTCCCGATTCCCTAATCAGCCTTCGAGAATCATCGCCAGCGCCACCCGGCGGCCTTCGCTGGCCAGCACGTTGTAGGTGCGTGCGGCGGCCGCATTGGTCATCGCTTCCAGGCCGATGCCGCGGGTCAGGCAGGCTGCCAGCACGTCCGTCTTCGGAAACTGCTGCCGCTCGCCGGTGCCGAGCAGGATCACCGCCGGGGCAAGTGCCAGCACCGCGTCCATATGCGCGACCTGGAGCTGCGCCAGGCCGGGCACCGGCCAGCCTTCCACCAGCTCGTCGGGCATCAGGATGAAGCTGCGCTGCAGAATCTGGTCGTTCACCTTGGCATGGCGGCCATCGGCCGCGCGCAGCGCATAGGTGTAGTCGGGGTGTTCCTGGCTTAAAGGCATGGCGAACTCGTCTGTCAGCCGCGCGGCAGCACGATCTGACGCTTTTCCTTGCTGGGGCGGTACAGGATGGCGACATGGCCGATCCGCTGCACCAGCGCGCTGCCGGTGTGCTGGGTCAGTTCGGCGATCATGGCGTCACGGGCCTCGCGATCCTCCGATGTCACCTTCACCTTGATCAATTCGTGGCGCTCGAGCACTTCCTCGAGTTCGGCCAGAAATGCCGGCGTGACCCCTTTGCCCCCGGTCTGCAGCAGTGCCTTGAGATCGTGGGCCTGGCCGCGCAGGAAACGGTTCTGGGCGGAGGTGAGAACAATGGACATGCAGGATCAAAGGGAAGCAAAGGGTGTTCAGGGTATCATGGCGACCCGTTCAGACCCCTTTGCCGATGCCTTCCCGTAGTAAAAGCAGCCAGCGCTGGCTCAAGGAACACTTCGCCGATCCGTTCGTCAAGAAGGCGCAGGCCGAAGGCATGCGCTCGCGCGCGGCCTACAAGCTGGAAGAACTGCTCCAGCGCGACCGTCTGCTCAAGCCGGGCATGGTGGTGGTCGACCTGGGCGCGGCGCCGGGCGGCTGGTCGCAGCAGGTACGCAAGTCCATGGGCGACAGCGGCCGGGTGGTGGCGCTGGATATCCTGGAGATGCCGCCGCTGGCCGGGGTGGAGTTCCTTCACGGCGACTTCAGGGAGCAAGCCGTCCTATCGGAATTCGAGGCGATGCTGGGCGATGTGCCGGTGGACCTTGTGCTGTCCGATATGGCCCCCAATAAGAGTGGCATGGACGCGGTCGACCAACCGCGGATGATGCACCTGGCGGAACTGGCGATGGAATTTGCCGATGTCCACCTCAAACCGGGCGGGGCGTTCCTGATCAAGTTGTTCCAGGGCGTCGGGTCCGACGACTACATTCGTGAGCTTCGCCGCCGCTATGACAAGGTGACGATTCGCAAACCGGCGGCCTCGCGCAAGCGCTCCCCGGAAGTTTATGCGCTCGGTCAGGGCAAGCGTGCCCAGATCAAGTAAGCTGCCAATGACCACCGTGTTTCAAGAATTGAAGAGTAGAGGGCACCGGAGCCAATGAGGATGAACGACTTGACCAAGAATCTGCTGTTGTGGGTGGTCGTCGCGGTTGTGCTGATGGTCGTCTTCCAGAGCTTCTCGCCGCGGATGGCGGGCGGTGTCGGCCCCGACGCGATTACCTACACCCAGTTCCTGAAGGAAGTGGATGCCGGGCGGGTCAAATCGGTGGACTACACCGACGAGACCAATCTGGCGGTCAACGCGATCCGCTTCAAGCGCACCGACGGCAGCGAAGCCACCGTGTACGGGCCGCGCGATGACAAGCTGGTCGACGTGCTGTACAGCAAGAACATCGAAATGACCCGCCAGAAGCCCTCCACCGGGCCGGGTTTCTGGTCGTTGGTGCTCAACTTCCTGCCGGTCATCCTGATCATCGGCTTCTGGCTGTTCATCATGCGCCAGATGCAGGGCGGTGGTGGCGGTGCCAAGGGCGCGATGAGCTTCGGCAAGTCGCGCGCCAAGCTACAGGGCGAGGACCAGGTCAAGATCACCTTTGCCGACGTCGCCGGTTGCGACGAGGCCAAGGAAGAAGTCAGCGAGCTGGTCGACTTCCTGCGCGACCCGACCAAGTTCACCAAGCTGGGCGGCAAGATTCCGCGCGGCGTGCTGATGGTCGGCCCGCCGGGTACCGGCAAGACGCTGCTCGCCAAGGCGATTGCCGGCGAGGCCAAGGTGCCGTTCTTCAGCATTTCCGGTTCCGACTTCGTCGAGATGTTCGTGGGCGTTGGCGCCAGCCGCGTGCGCGACATGTTCGAGCAAGCCAAGAAGCATGCGCCCTGCATCATCTTCATCGACGAAATCGATGCCGTTGGCCGTCACCGCGGCGCTGGTCTGGGCGGTGGACACGACGAGCGCGAGCAGACCCTGAACCAGTTGCTGGTCGAGATGGACGGTTTCGAGGGTGGCGAGGGCGTGATCGTGATCGCTGCGACCAACCGCCCCGACGTGCTGGATCCGGCGCTGCTGCGTCCGGGCCGTTTCGATCGCCAGGTCGTGGTCGGCCTGCCGGACGTCAAGGGGCGCGAGCAGATCCTGCGTGTGCACATGCGCAAGCTGCCGTTGGCCGATGACGTGGTGCCGATGGTCATCGCACGCGGTACGCCGGGCTTCTCCGGTGCCGACCTGGCCAACCTGTGTAACGAGGCGGCGTTGTTTGCCGCGCGCGGCAGCGAGAAGGAAGTTCGCATGGACCACTTCGACCGTGCCCGCGACAAGATCCTGATGGGTGCCGAGCGCCGCTCGATGGCCATGAGCGAAGACGAAAAGACGCTCACCGCCTACCACGAGGCAGGTCACGCCATCGTCGGCCGTCTCGTGCCCGAGCATGACCCGGTCTACAAGGTCACGATCATTCCGCGCGGTCGCGCCCTGGGCGTGACGATGTATTTGCCGGAAGGCGATCGTTACTCGATGAACCGCGTAGCGATCGAGTCGCAGCTGTGCTCGCTGTACGGCGGCCGCGTGGCCGAGGAGCTGATCTTCGGCGGTGACAAGGTCACCACCGGTGCGTCCAACGACATCGAGCGGGCGACCAAGATGGCGCGCAACATGGTCACCAAGTGGGGCCTGTCCGACGAGCTGGGCCCGGTGGCCTACGGTGAGGAAGAAGACGAGGTGTTCCTGGGTCGTTCGGTGACCCAGCACAAGAACGTCTCCGATGAGACCGCGCGCATGATCGACGAAGTGGTGCGCTCGATCCTGGACAAGGCCTACAGCAAGACCAAGGCCATCCTCACCGAGAACCTGGACAAGCTGCACGCGATGTCGCAACTGCTGTTGCAGTACGAGACCATCGACGTGCCGCAGATCGACGCCATCATGGAAGGCCGCGAGCCGCCGCCGCCGGCGGGCTGGGGCAAGTCCGACAAGGACGGCGGCAACAACAACGACAAGGGCAGCCCGCGTCCGTTGGCGCCGATTGCCGGGCCAGCCGAGCAGCTGTAACGCCCGCATCGGTCAGCTGCAGAAGCATTCATCAAGGCCGGGAAGCGATTCCCGGCCTTGATGCGTTATACGGCCACATCGCCAACCACGCCCTACCGCAACCCCTCCAAGGAGACACCACCGATGTTCGACACCGCCCTCAAGCTGGATTGCGCCGGTCGCGAACTGCGACTGGACGCGCCGCAGGTGATGGGGATCGTCAACGTCACCCCGGATTCGTTTTCCGATGGCGGCCAGTACGCCAGTTGCGAAGCCGCCATTGCGCATGGCCTGCGCCTGGTCGAGCAGGGCGCTGCGCTGCTGGATATCGGCGGCGAATCCACCCGTCCGGGGGCAACCCCGGTATCGCTGGACGAAGAGCTGCAGCGCGTGATCCCGGTGATCCAGGCATTGGCGCAGCACACCGGCGTGCCGATCAGTGTGGATACCTTCAAGCCGGAAGTGATGCGCGCAGCGGTCGCGGCCGGCGCCGGCATGATCAACGACGTGCACGCGCTGCGTTCGCCCGGCGCATTGGATGCCGCGGCCGAACTGCGGGTGCCGGTGGTGTTGATGCATGCACGCAGCGCACCCCATGCGATGCAGGACGCGCCGCATTACGACGACGTGGTGGCCGAGGTGCATCGCTTCCTGGCCGAACGCATCTTCGCGGCGGAAATGGCCGGTATCGACAAGCGCCGGTTGATCCTCGACCCGGGGTTCGGATTCGACAAGACCACCACACACAATCTCACCGTGCTGGCGCAGTTGCAGCGCCTGCAGGAGTTCGGCCTGCCGATCCTGGCCGGGCTGTCGCGCAAGCGCAGCATCGGTGAACTGACCGGTCGCCAGGTCGCCGCAGAACGCGTGTACGGCTCGGTCGCCGCGCACCTGATCGCCGCCCAGCATGGTGCGATGGTGCTGCGCGTGCACGATGTGGCCGCCACCGTGGATGCCCTGAAGGTGTGGAGCGCGATGGCGGCGATCCCGCTGCCACGCGTGAGCGCGCCTGCGGCACCGAGCATTCGCTGGCCGGACGAGGACTGATGCCGGCCGACCGTCGCCCGCTGGCGATTGCATTGATGGGGCCGACCGCCAGCGGCAAGACCGCGCTGGCACTGGAGGCAGCGCAGCGCTGGAACGGCGAGATCGTCAGTGTCGATTCGGCGCTGGTGTATCGCGGCCTGGACATCGGCGCGGCCAAGCCGGATGCCGCGATGCGCGCGGCGGTGCCACACCATCTGATCGACCTGCGCGATCCCTGGCAGATCTATTCGGCGGCGGAATTCGCCAGCGATGCGCGGCAGGCGATCGGGCAAATCGTGGCGCGCGGCAAGCTGCCGATTCTCGCCGGCGGCACCGGGCTCTACTTCCGCGCCGTGCTGGAAGGGCTGTCGCAGTTACCCGAGGCCGATCCGGCGGTACGCTCGGCCATCGCAGCCGAAGCCGAACAGCTCGGTTGGGCCAGGCTGCATGCGCAGCTGGCGGACGTGGACCCGATCGCCGCTGCCCGTATCCATATCACCGATCCGCAGCGGATCCAGCGCGCCCTGGAGGTCTATCGCATCAGCGGCAAGCCGATCAGTTACTGGCAGGCGCTGCCGCCGGGGCCACGTCTGCCGGTGCGGGTGCTGAAGGTCGTACTGGCACCGCGCGAGCGCGCAGTGCTGCATGCGCGCATCGAACGACGCCTGGACATGATGCTGGCACAGGATTTCCTGGCCGAAGTGGAACGTCTCCGAGCACTGCCGCAACTGCGCGCGGTCGCCGCGCCGCTGGATCTGCCAGCGGTGCGCGCGGTGGGGTATCGCCAGGCCTGGGAGTATCTGGATGGGGCCGGTAGCCTGGCTGAGTTCCGCGACAGGGCGGTGCAGGCCACCCGCCAACTGGCCAAGCGGCAACTCACCTGGCTGCGTGGCGAGCTCGACGCACGCTGGTTCGACCCGGACACTGACCGGCATCGACTGGAACGCGCACTTGTCGGCTTCCTCGGTCAACGTCCCGATGTACCGCAGGCTTCAGGCGTGTAACATCCCGTTTCCGGGACCGGCTGGGGATGGCAGGTGTCGACCGGGACTATAAGAACAATAATGACGAGGAGTTTTCGATGGCTAAGGGGCAATCTTTACAGGATCCATTCCTCAACGCGCTGCGGCGCGAGCGGGTGCCGGTCTCTGTGTATCTGGTCAACGGCATCAAGCTGCAGGGCACGATCGAGTCGTTCGACCAGTTCGTGGTCCTGCTGCGCAATACCGTGAGTCAGATGGTCTACAAGCACGCCATCTCCACGGTCGTGCCGGCGCGCAACGTGCGCGTGGGACCGGGTGGTGGGTATGTGCAATCCAATGAAGGCAACCAGGCGGAAGATGACGACGTCGAGCAGTAATGGAGTAGTGCGTGTTTGATCGCTCACGCAAGGGTGAACACGCGTTGTTGATTCAGACCCACTCCGGTGGGCCTGCCGAAGAGGATGTGCTGGAGGAGTTCGCCGACCTTGCCAGGTCGGCGGGCGCCACGGTGGCGGCCACGCTCACCGCGCGCATCGACAAACCGAACCCGTCGACCTTGATCGGCAGCGGCAAGCTGGAAGAGATCAAGGCCGCCGCCGAGGCCACCGGCGCGGATCTGGTGTTGGTCAACCACACCTTGTCGCCCGGCCAGGAGCGCAATCTGGAGCGCTACCTGGAGCGGCGCGTGATCGACCGCACCGGCCTGATCCTGGACATCTTCGCGCAACGGGCACGCAGCCACGAAGGCAAGCTGCAGGTGGAGCTGGCGCAGTTGCGGCATATGGCCACCCGGCTGGTACGCGGCTGGACCCACCTGGAACGTCAGCGCGGCGGCTCGATCGGCCTGCGCGGGCCTGGCGAAACCCAGCTGGAAACCGACCGCCGCCTGCTGCAGAAGCGGGTGGAGCAGTTGCAGCAGCGGCTGGAAAAGGTCGAGGTGCAGCGCACCCAGATGCGGCGTGCGCGCATGCGCAGCGAACTGCCGCGGATTGCGTTGGTTGGCTACACCAATGCCGGCAAATCCACCTTGTTCAATGCCCTGACCGGCGCGGAGGCCTACGTGGCCGACCAGTTGTTCGCCACGCTCGATCCCACCGTGCGTCGCATTGCGCTGCCGGGCGGCAGTGCGATCCTGGCCGATACGGTCGGCTTCGTGCGCGATCTGCCGCATCAACTGGTCGCTGCGTTCCGTTCGACCTTGTCCGAAGCGCGCGACGCCGATCTGTTGTTGCATATCGTCGATGCGGCCGACCCGCTGCGCGAAGAACGCATCCAGCAGGTCGATGAGGTGTTGCATGCGGTGGGCGCGGGCGATTTGCCGCAGCTGCTGGTGTTCAACAAGATCGACAAGATCGAAGGCGCGCAGGTGCGTCACGATGCGCAGGACGGCATTCCCGACCAGGCGCGGCGTGAGCGCGTGTGGGTCTCTGCGCGTGATGGGCGCGGGCTGCCGGAACTGCAGCACGCCCTGGGGCAGCGACTGGATCTGCGCCATGTGACCGGGCAACTGCGGTTGCCACCGTCGGCAGGCCGCCTGCGCTCCAAGTTGCATCAACTGGAAGTGGTGCGCGGCGAGCAGTCCGACGAGGACGGCTGGTTGCTGGATGTGGACCTGCCGATGGTCGAGGCCGAGCGCCTGGCTGCCGGCGACGACGGTGCACCACTGCGCGCGATGCTGCCGGATCGTCGCGAAGATTGGGAGTCGTGATCGGCGCTGCACGGTCGGCTTGGCCGGCCGTGCAGCGTGACGCTGGCAGGGCAGGCCGATGGCGTCGGAGCGGTGGGGTCGGACGGTGTGGCGATCGCGCCACGCCGGTCTTGGCGCTTTGGCAGATGGCGGCCAACACAGGTCTGCCGCAGTCGCCAGGGCAGGACGATGCAGGCCATCGCAGCCGACAGCCTGGCGATCCGCTCGCCATCGCAGCCGATGCCTGCTGCGATGGGCTGCACACTGCCACTGAACCTGGGCCACGTCGTCGCTGGTGCCGAATGGACGCCGGCGCAGACAGGGGCGGCAAATTGGGCTAAAACGTCGGCTGCCCCTTCATTCGCCGTGCCCATGTCCATGTCCGCCGATTCCGAACTGCAGCAGCTGGCCGAACACCTCGGGCAACAGCTGCTTGCCGCGCGCGAGCGCCTGGTCACTGCCGAGAGCTGTACCGGCGGCTGGATCGCCAAGGCGGTCACCGATGTGGCGGGGTCTTCGCACTGGTTCGATTGCGGCATGGCCGCTTACAGCTATGAGGCCAAGCAGGCCTTGCTGGGAGTGCGCCCCCACACGCTGGAAGTGCATGGTGCGGTCAGCCGCGAAACGGTGATCGAAATGGTCTCGGGCGCGCTGGTCAATTCCGGTGCGAGCATTGCGGTGGCGGTGACCGGCATCGCCGGGCCGGGGGGCGGCAGTGAGGACAAGCCGGTCGGCACGGTATGGATCGGCTGGAAGCGGCGCGGCGGCTATGCCACTGCGCAGTTGTTCCACTTCGCTGGCGATCGCGATGCAGTGCGTCGCCAGACCGTGGTTGCCGCGTTGCGGGGCTTGAGCGTGCTGCTCTAGGCCACGCCGCAGCAGCCACGCGCACGTACCTGCTGCGCGGGGTGTGGCTCTGGCCGCGGCGGTTCTCTTCGACAGCGGGCGGTTGCGCATGTGATGCATGGTGGCAATGCAGCCTTGGCTGCGCCGGGTTCGCTGCGCGCTCCGATCTGCATCCGCAGAAGGTGCAACCGGGCTGCACGGTGCTCGATGCGTGGCTGGGCATCGGCGCCGACGACGAGCGCTGGTGCTGGTGCTGGTGCTGGTGCTGGAAGCGTGGGCAGAAGATATCGGCAACGCAACCTGTCGCCAGATCGTCATCGATGCGCCGCTACAGGCGGGGTCGGAACGCATTTCTGGGCGCCCCCGCATGTACGGGCTGAGCTTACGGTTGCGGCATCAGGCCCTGGTGCGGCCTCGCCACGGCATCAGGATGCCTGCGTGAGCGCAACCTCGGCTAAGCCCGCAGCTGTCCATGGCGCGACAGGCACGTGCAGATCGGCTACAAACAAGGTCTCGCCTTCAACCTGCGTGCCGATGCTTCCGCTTTCTTCTCATGTGCTGTCGTTGTCCGCGCCGCATCCATCTGCTGGCGGTGTCCTGGCATTGCTGGATGACCGGTGCGCAGCCCTTTGGCGCCCGATGCGTGAGGCAGCCGGTGATTGCGCTGTCCTGTGCGCGAGCGATCGCGCAGCGATGGGTGTTGCGCGTGGCGGAGCGTGGTCAACCTTGGTTTCGAACGACGACAAGCGGCCGGCGATGCGGCGTGGTGCGATGCCGCCTGTTGCCGCAGCGCAGTCGCAGGCGGTGTGCTGATGTGGGAGGCACTCGGCACCGTTCGTGATCTCGGGCGGCTGCAGGAAATCGCCGCGGTGCTGATCCGTTACGGATTCGGTGACGTGGTGCGGCGTATCGGCCTGGCCGACGTGCTCGAACGTGCCGGCAAGCTGCTGCACTGGCACAACGCCGAGGGGCGCCTGCGCCTGTCGGCGGCGATGCGGGTGCGGCGCGCGCTCGAGGAGCTCGGGCCGACCTTCGTCAAGCTGGGGCAGGTGCTGGCCACGCGCGTGGACCTGCTGCCGCCGGAGTGGATCGAAGAGCTGAGCGAGCTGCAGAACGCAGTGCCCGCGCTGCCGTTCGAACAGATCCGCCCGCAACTGGTCGCGGCCCTGGGCGCGGAGCCGGAAAGCGTGTTCGCACGCCTGGACGAACAGCCTTTGGCTGCGGCATCGCTGGCGCAGACGCATCGCGCCTGGCTGGCCGATGGCACACCGGTGGTGCTGAAGATCCGCCGCCCCGGCATTGGCGATGTCATCGATGCAGATCTGCGCCTGCTGGCACGCCTGGCGGAAATCGTGGAAACGCGCGCGCCCGATCTCAAGCGTTATCGCCCCGCCGAAGTGGTGCAGCAATTCACCGTCTCCTTGCGACGCGAGCTGGATTTCGCCGCCGAGTGTCGCAATGCCGAGCGCATCGCGGCCAACTTCGTTAACGACCCCGGGGTGGTGGTGCCGTCGGTCTACTGGCAGTGGACCTGCGAATCGCTCAACGTGCAGGAATTCATCGACGGCATTCCCGGGCGGGACCTGCGCGCTGTGGACGCGGCTGGACTGGACCGCAAGGCACTGGCGCGCACCGGCGCCGGGATCGTGCTGAAGATGGTGCTGCAGGATGGCTGCTTCCACGCCGACCCGCATCCGGGCAACATCTTTTACCTGCGCGACGGGCGCATCGCCGTCATCGATTTCGGCATGGTCGGACGTGTTTCCGAGCAACGTCGTTTCCAGGTCGCGCAACTGCTGCATGGCATGGTCAGCTACGACGCCGAAGCGGTCATCGACGTGTTGCTGGAATGGGCCGGCACCAGTCTGGAGATCGATGAATCGCGGCTGCAGCAGGACATCGGCGCCTTCGTCGACGAATACCGCGGCGTGCCGCTGAAAGAGCTGCGCATCGGCGCGATGCTGGGCGATGTCACCTCGATCCTGCGCGATCACGGGCTGACCCTGCCATCGGATCTGGCGCTGATGATCAAGGCGTTTCTCACCCTCGAGGGCATGGGCCGCCAGCTCGATCCGGATTTCGACATGGCCACCGAGGCGCGCCCCTATCTCGAACGCGTGGTGCTGCAGCGTTATGCGCCCAGCGCGATGCTGCGGCGCAGCCGTCGCACCGTGACCGGCGCGATCGACCTGATCGGCGACCTGCCACGCGATCTCAAACGGCTGCTGCAGGCCGCGCGGCGCGGCAAGTTGCAACTGCAGGTGGAAACGCGGGCATTGCGCGAATTCGGCGACCAGGTCGATCGCGCGGCCAACCGGCTCACCATGGGCATCGTGACGGCCGCGCTGGTGATCGGCTCGTCGATCGTCATGAACAGTGTCGGCGGCAGTGCCAGTCGCTGGCTGCTTGCGTTGGGGGTCGGCGGCTTCATCGGCGCAGCCATCTGCGGTGTCTGGATCCTGTTTTCCATCTGGCGGAGTCGGCGCTAGACGCGGCGCCTGTACCGCCCGGTTGCCGGCCTGCGCGTGAGGCACGACACGGCGCTTGCGCAGGCGTCAGTTAGTAGTAATACTACTAACCATGGACCTGACCAATACCCAGCAAGCAATCCTGGCCTTGATCGCCGAGCGCATCGATGCCGATGGCGTGCCGCCCTCGCAGACCGAGATCGCGCGCGCCTTCGGCTTCAAGGGTGTGCGCGGCGCGCAATACCATCTGGAGGCATTGGAGCAGGCCGGCGCGATCCGGCGTGTACGCGGGCAGGCCCGTGGCATCCGCCTGGCCGGGCAGGGCGCCCAGTCACGCACCCCGCCTGCCGCAAACGAGCCGATGCGCGACGATGTACTGCGCCTGCCGGTGCTGGGACGTGTGGCGGCAGGCCTGCCGATCGGTGCGGATATCGGCTCGGACGACTTCGTGGTGCTGGACCGGGTGTTCTTCTCGCCGTCGCCGGACTACCTGCTCAAGGTGCAGGGCGACTCGATGCGCGACGAGGGTATCTTCAACGGCGACCTGATCGGGGTGCACCGCACCCGCGATGCGCGTTCGGGGCAGATCGTGGTGGCGCGGATCGATGAGGAGATCACGGTCAAATTGTTGAAGATCGGCAAGGACCGCATCCGCTTGCTGCCGCGTAACCCGGACTATGCGCCGATCGAAGTATTGCCGGATCAGGATTTCGCAATCGAGGGCCTGTACTGCGGGCTGTTGAGGCCGAATCGTTGAGCCCTGCGCCGATGGCTGCACTGGCGTTATCCCGAGCCGGTACCACAGGATTTCCCGCTGCCATCGCCATGGCCACTTTTCTAATCTGAGTGTGTCGCAGCCAGTCTCAGCCTGTGCGATACACCGCCGTTACATTAGCCCTACACCGAAATCACTGACAAGGATCACCCAGATGGATGAGAACAAGAAGCGCGCCCTTTCCGCCGCACTGAGCCAGATCGAAAAGCAATTCGGCAAGGGCTCGGTGATGCGCATGGGCGACCGTGTGATCGAGGCCGTCGAAGTCATTCCGACCGGCTCGCTGATGCTGGACATCGCACTGGGGATCGGCGGCCTGCCCAAGGGCCGTGTGGTCGAAATCTACGGTCCGGAATCGTCGGGCAAGACCACCCTGACCCTGCAGGCGATTGCCGAATGCCAGAAGAAGGGCGGCACCGCAGCCTTCATCGACGCCGAGCACGCGCTGGACCCGATCTATGCCGCCAAGCTGGGCGTCAACGTCGACGACCTGCTGCTGTCGCAGCCGGATACCGGCGAGCAGGCGCTGGAAATCGCCGACATGCTGGTGCGTTCCGGTTCGGTGGACATCGTGGTGGTCGACTCGGTCGCCGCGCTGACCCCCAAGGCCGAAATCGAAGGCGAAATGGGCGACCAGCTGCCGGGTCTGCAGGCCCGCCTGATGAGCCAGGCGCTGCGCAAGCTGACCGGCAACATCAAGCGTTCCAACACCTTGGTGGTCTTCATCAACCAGTTGCGCCACAAGATCGGCGTGATGATGCCGGGCCAGAGCCCGGAAGTGACCACTGGCGGTAACGCGCTGAAGTTCTACGCTTCGGTCCGTCTGGATATCCGTCGTATCGGCGCGATCAAGAAGGGCGACGAGATCATCGGCAACCAGACCAAGATCAAGGTGGTCAAGAACAAGCTGGCGCCTCCGTTCAAGCAGGTCGTGACCGAAATCCTCTACGGTGAAGGCATCAGCCGCGAGGGTGAGCTGATCGACATGGGCGTGGAAGCCAAGCTGGTCGAGAAAGCCGGCGCCTGGTACAGCTATGGCGAAGAGCGCATCGGGCAGGGCAAGGACAACGCACGCGGCTATCTTCGCGACAACCCGCAGGTTGCGGTGCGGCTGGAAGCCGAGCTGCGCGAGAAGTTCCAGCCGGCCGAAGCGCCGCGCGAAGCCGGTGACGACGTCGAGAAGGAATGACAGCAGCCCCGTCAGAGCGAGCTGAGCCGTGATCAGGTCGGTGTCGGCGGCAAGCGCGAACCAGGATGTCCGAGTGGGCCATCCCCGGTTCCGCCTGCCAGCCGCGCCCGGCTGATGGCAGAACGGCCGAACTGATGGCTGCGGCAAGTTTTCTATCGCGGGGACGGCGGAGTCAGTGCCGTCGCTTCCCGCGGTAGATCTATCGAAGGCCAGGAGGGCAGGCGCCACGGATGGCGCATTGATGCTGTTTGAGTTTCGTACTCGGGACACCCACGATGGACGAGCAACCGCCCGCGCCAAAGCGGGGACGCCGGTTCAAGGAACAGACGCCGGTCCAACGCGCACTGGGATTGCTGGTGCGGCGCGAGCATTCGCGCAAGGAATTGAACCGCAAGCTGCTGGCGCGCGGGATCGAGCCGGACGCCGCACAGGCGGCCGTAGAGCGCCTGGCGGATGAAGGATGGCAGGACGACACCCGTTTTGCGGCTTCGGTCGTGCGCAATCGCGCAGGCTCGGGCTACGGCCCGCTGCATATCCGTGCCGAGCTCGGAACCCATGGACTGGACAGCGACGCCATCAGTGCCGCAATGGCGACATTCGAGGGCGACTGGACCGAAAACGCGCGCGATCTGATCCGCCGTCGCTTTGGCGACCAGGGCCCCACCGATCTGCCGCAGCGGCGCAAGGCCGCCGATCTGCTGGCCCGGCGTGGTTTTGATGGCAACAGCATTCGTAGTGCCACGCGCTTCGACCTTGAGGACTGAGGGCGTCAGGCCTGCTACCCTTCGTGGTTTCAGGTTGTTCCGCTCATCTGCGCCCACATCTCATTGGGTGAACGGGACTGCCGCCCGCCCAATGCCAGCACATGAACACACCCGCCAAATTCAGCACTTCCCAGATCCGCAGTGACTTCCTCGCGTTTTTCGAGGGGAAAGGCCACACCATCGTGCCATCCGCGCCATTGGTGCCGGGCAACGACCCGACCTTGCTGTTCACCAATTCCGGCATGGTCCAGTTCAAGGACGTCTTCCTCGGCGCGGAAAAGCGCAGCTACGTGCGCGCGGCCGACGTGCAGCGTTGCCTGCGTGCCGGCGGCAAGCACAACGATCTGGATTCGGTGGGCTACACCGCGCGGCATCACACCTTCTTCGAGATGCTGGGCAACTGGTCGTTCGGCGATTACTTCAAGAAAGACGCCATCAGCTGGGCCTGGGAGCTGCTGACCCAGGTCTGGAAGCTGCCGGCCGACCGACTGCTGGTCACCGTCTACCACACCGACGAAGAAGCCTTCGCCTTGTGGCGCGACATGATCGGCATTCCCGAAAGTCGCATCGTGCGCATCGGCGACAACAAGGGCGCGCCGTATGCGTCGGACAACTTCTGGCAAATGGCCGATACCGGCCCATGCGGCCCGTGCACCGAGATCTTCTTCGACCACGGCGACCAAATCGCCGGTGGTCCGCCCGGTTCGCCAGACGAGGATGGCGATCGCTTCATCGAGATCTGGAACCTGGTCTTCATGCAGTTCGACCGCCAGCCCGACGGCACCCTGGTGCCGTTGCCGGCGCCGTGCGTGGACACCGGCATGGGCCTGGAGCGGCTGGCTGCGATCCTGCAGCACGTGCATACCAACTACGAGATCGATCTGTTCCAGGCCTTGATCGGCAAGGCCAGTGCGCTGACCGGGGTCGCCGATCTGGAGAACAAGTCGCTGCGGGTGATCGCCGATCACATCCGCGCCTGTTCGTTCCTGATCGTCGATGGTGTGCTGCCGTCCAACGAGGGCCGTGGTTATGTGCTGCGCCGGATCATCCGGCGTGCGCTGCGGCATGGCTGGATGCTGGGGGTGCGCCAGCCGTTCTTCAGCAAGATGGTGCCGACCCTGGTCGAGCTGATGGGCGAGGCCTATCCCGAACTGGTGGTCGCACGGGAGACCGTTACGCGGGCGCTGCTGGCCGAAGAGGAGCGCTTTGCCGAGACGCTGGACGCCGGCATGAAGATCTTCGACGAGGTTGCCGCGCGCTCGCAGGAAGTGATTCCCGGCGCCGATGCCTTCCGCCTCTTCGACACCTATGGATTTCCGGTCGATCTGACCTCCGACATTGCACGCGAGCGTGGCTTGCGCGTGGACATGGAGGGCTTCGAGTTCGCCATGGAGCGTCAGCGCGAGACCGCGCGTGCCGCCGGCAAGTTCGGCGGTGGCGTCGCATTGCCGGCCGATCTGGTCGCCACCATGTCGCCGACGGTGTTTCTGGGCTATGAAGCCTATGACGCCGATGCGCTCAAGGTGGTGGCGTTGCTCAAGCAGGGCCGCCCGGTCGAGCGCGCGCAAGCCGGCGACGAGGTCATCGTATTCACCGATCGCACGCCGTTCTACGCCGAATCCGGTGGCCAGGTCGGTGATAGCGGCCAGCTGAGCGGTGGCGATGTCTCCATCGAGATCGTCGACACCCAGAAATTTGCCGGCCAGTTCCATGGCCATGTGGGGCGCATCACCGAGGGTACGCTGGCAGTGGGCGATGTGCTGGCGGGCGGCATCGACGTGCAGCGTCGTGGCAAGACCATCCTCAACCACTCGGCCACGCATCTGCTGCATGCGGCCCTGCGCGAGGTGCTGGGCACGCATGTGCAGCAGAAGGGCTCGCTGGTGGCGCCGGACCGCTTGCGCTTCGACTTCTCGCACTTCCAGCCGATCACGCCCGAAGAGCTTGCTGTGATCGAACGCAAGGTCAACGCAGAGGTGCGCACCAACCACAGCGTCGAAGTGCACAACATGGCGATGCAGGAAGCGCTGGATTTCGGCGCGATGGCCTTGTTCGGCGAAAAGTACGGCGAGAACGTGCGCGTGCTGAAGATGGGCGGCTATTCCACCGAACTCTGCGGTGGCACGCACGTGACCCGTACCGGCGATATCGGCCTGTTCAAGATCACCTCCGAAGGCGGTGTGTCCTCGGGCGTGCGTCGCATCGAAGCGGTGACCGGGCAGGGCGCGTTGGATCATGTCGCCGATGAAGAGCGACGTATGTTCGAGGCGGCCAGCCTGCTCGGCGGCAACGCTACCGAGGTGGTCGACAAGGTGCGCGCGCTCACCGAGCGTCAGAAGCGGCTTGAGCGTGAGCTGGAGTCGCTCAAGGCCAAGCTGGCCTCCGGTGCCACTGCGGACCTGGGTTCCAGTGCCGTCGACGTGGCAGGCGTCAAGGTGGTCGCCGTGCGTCTGGAGGGTTTCGATGCCAAGGCGCTGCGCGATGCGATGGATCGTCTCAAGCAGCAACTGGGCGATTCGGTCATCGTGTTGGCAGGTGCCGCCGGTGGCAAGGTTGCGCTCGTGGCCGGTGTGAATGGCAGCCCAACTGGCAAGGTGAAGGCGGGGGAACTCCTCGGCCATATCGCCAGTCAGATTGGGGGCAAGGGCGGCGGTCGTCCGGATCTCGCCCAGGGTGGTGGCGAGGATGGTCCCGCCCTTGCGACCGCGCTCGACGGCGTGCCCTCCTGGGTCAAGCAACACTTGGGCTGAACACTTGTGCTGGTATGCCTTGCTGGTTGGCAGGGTGTCCCGCTACCATTTCCGGTCTATTCCCTTTACCTAGGGCGGGCCTTATCAATCGGCCGCCGATGCTGGTGGGAAGCCCACCGGTTCCAGGAGATTTGCAAAATGTTGATCCTCACTCGCCGGGTAGGCGAAACCTTGATGATCGGCGACTCGGTCACTGTGACCGTACTCGGCGTCAAGGGTAATCAGGTGCGCATCGGCATCACCGCACCGAAAGATGTTGCTGTACACCGCGAAGAAATCTATCAGCGGATCCAGCGTGGGGATGAGCCGGTCGCTTCCGGTGCGCATCACGGCGACGATTCTTCGAATTGATCGTCATAAAGGGTTTACGTTAGCCCCTCTTACCCGGTATTCTTCGCGGCCTGCGACGGACACCGCGGCAGGACGCAAAAACTGGAGCGATGCCCGAGCGGCTGAAGGGGCTCCCCTGCTAAGGGAGTATAGGGTCAAAAGCTCTATCGAGGGTTCGAATCCCTCTCGCTCCGCCAGTGTTTTGAACGCCCGCAAATCCATGATTTGCGGGCGTTTTCATTTGTGTCGACGTGGTGATGACGATTGCAGGCAGGGCGCCGGCGCAACGCCGGCAGCCGCACCGGCGGCAGCGTCTGAATTGCCACAAACGTGCCGTAGGCAGCGATTCAAGTAACCCGGGCATGGGTCGCTAAGGCTGTGACACCTCTTTCGGATCTCAACCCGATGCGCCTACCGCCGCTGCTTGGACGCCTGTTTTCTTCCCGGAGCCGTGGGCTGCAGCACAAGGCCGATGCCGTGGACCGGGTGATGGCGGTGATCGAGTTCGATCTGGATGGCCGCATCCTGCATGTGAACCAGAACTTCCTGTCACTGATGGGCTACCGGCTGGACGAAGTCGTCGGTCAGCATCACCGCATGTTCGTGACTCCTGGCGACCGCGACAGCGAAAGCTACCGGCAGTTCTGGCAGGCGCTGCGCCGCGGCGATTTCAACGCCGGGCAGTTCTGTCGCCTGGACAAGCATGGGCGCGAGGTATGGATCAACGCCTCCTACAACCCGTTGCTGGATCGTGCGGGCAAGGCCTATCGGGTGGTCAAGTACGCCACCGACATCACTGCGCAGGTGCGCCAGACCGCCGATTTCGAAGGCCGCATCGATGCGATCGACAAGGTCATGGCGGTCATCGAGTTTTCGCTGGACGGCACGGTGCTCGATGCCAACGAGAATTTCCTTGCGGCCATGGGCTACCGGCTCGATGAGATCCGCGGCAAGCATCACGGCATGTTCGTGGACGCGCAAACGCGTCAGTCGGCGGCCTATCGCGCGTTCTGGGACAAGCTTGGGCGCGGCGCGTTCGACGCGGGCCGCTACAAGCGCATCGGCAAGGACGGTCGGGAGGTGTGGATCCAGGCGTCCTACAATCCCGTCCTCGACGAGCACGGGCGGCCGTACAAGGTGGTCAAGTACGCCACCGATGTGACCCGTCAGGTGATCGATTCGGCCGATGCCGATGGCCGCATTCAGGCCATCGACAAGGTCATGGGCGTGATCGAGTTCGATCTGGAAGGGCGTGTGCTGACCGCCAACGACAACTTCCTGGCCATTTTGGGGTACTCCGCCGAGGAAGCGATCGGCCAGCATCACCGCATCTTCGTCGACGCAAGCTACGGCGCCTCCGAAGACTACCGGCATTTCTGGACAAAGCTGGCGCGTGGCCAGTTCGATGCGGGCCGCTACCGTCGGCTGCACAAGGATGGCAGTTCGGTATGGATCCAGGCGTCCTACAACCCGATCCTGGACGTGTCCGGGCGGCCGTACAAGGTGGTCAAGTACGCCACCGATGTCACCGACCAGGTGCGCTCTGCCGAGCGCATGGGGCAGTTGATGCAGCAGACACTGAGCATCGCGCAGAACGTGCAGCGCGAGGCACACCATATTTCGGTCAGCAACCAGGAGCTGGTGAGCCGCTCGTCCACGCAGTCGGCAGCGGTGGCGCAGACCTCGACCACCATCGACCAACTGGCAGAGACCGTCCGCACCAATTCCGACAGCGCCAATTCGGCCCAGCGCATGGCCGAAGCATCGGCCGATGTTGCGCGACGTGGCGCCACCGTCATCGCCGACATGGTCAAGACCACGGCCGGCATCCGCTCGGCGACCGATCGTATCGGCCAGATCATCGAGGTGATCGACGGCATTGCGTTCCAGACCAATATCCTGGCCTTGAATGCCGCCGTGGAAGCGGCACGTGCTGGCGAGCAGGGCCGTGGATTTGCCGTGGTGGCGACCGAGGTGCGTAGCCTGGCGCAGCGCTGCAGCGTCTCGGCGAAGGAGATCCGTGGCTTGATCGACAATGCGACAGACCAGGTGGGCGATGGTTCGCGCCTGGCCGAGCAGGCCGGTGTGGTGATGCAGGACATGGTCGGCTCGGTGCTGCGCGTCACCGCGACCGTGGAGCAGATTGCCGCTGCCAGCCAGGAGCAGGCGCGGGACATTTCCACCGCCAATACCGCGCTGCAATCGATCGGTGTGCAGGCGCGAGACCAGGCGCAGATGGTCGACGACCTGGCGCGCTCGGCGCGTGTGCTGGAAGCCGATGCCGATGCGCTGTTTGCCTTGGTCA
The DNA here is from genome assembly GCF_903989455.1 of Xanthomonas euroxanthea. NCBI lineage: Bacteria > Pseudomonadati > Pseudomonadota > Gammaproteobacteria > Lysobacterales > Lysobacteraceae > Xanthomonas > Xanthomonas euroxanthea. The sequence goes on from NZ_LR861803.1 coordinate 2,131,782, forward strand.
ATGGCGATGGCGAAGGTGATCGCGACACCGGGGCGGCGGCTGTGCGCAGCGAGGCCCCGATCAAGCCGCTCGCCAAGCCGCAGGCCGCGTGATCCCCGCGCAGGGATGTGCTGATGCGCGGCGGCGTCGATGCATGGCGCCATGCATGGCAGCGGCATCGCCGGTGCCTTGCAGGCTGATCGTCTGAGCACAAAAAAGCCCGCCGGAAGCGGGCTTTGTGCTGTCGGCCAGTCTCCAGCGCGCAGCGTGCCGCATTGTCTGCAGCACGCTGCATGCCGGGCTGGTGCCGTTTACTGCGGCAGGTCGAACACCAGCACTTCCGCATCGCGTGCATCGGCCAGCACGATCTCCGGCTCGCCGGTGATCTGCAGCGCGTCCCCGGCCGACAGTGCCTGGCCATTGACGCTCAGGCTGCCGCGCGCCACCTGCACGTAGCCGATGCGACCATCGGCCAGCGGCTGTTGCAGGCGCACCTGGCCATCGAGGATGGAGGCATACAGGCGTGCATCCTGGTGCAGGCGCAGCGAGCCGTGCTCGCCACCGGGCGAGGCGATCAGGCGCAGCTGGTTGCGCTTGCTGTCGGCATCGAAATGCTTCTCCTCGTAGCTGGGCTCGATGCCGTTGCGTTCGGGCATCACCCAGATCTGCAGGAAGTGCACCGGCTCGCTGGCCGAGTGGTTGAACTCGCTGTGGGTGACGCCGCTGCCGGCGCTCATGCGCTGCACGTCGCCGTAGTGCAGCACCGAGCCGGTGCCCATGCTGTCCTTGTGCTCCAGCGCGCCACCCAGGACGTAGGAAATGATCTCCATGTCGCGGTGGGCATGGGTACCGAAGCCTTCGCCCGGGGTCACCTTGTCCTCGTTGATCACCCGTAGCGGGCCGATGCCCATGTGGCGCGGGTCGTGGTAACTGGCGAAGGAGAACGTATGGCGCGAGGACAGCCAGCCATGTTCGGCGCGGCCACGGGTTTCGCTCTTGCGGACAGTCAACATGCTGCTTCTCCTTGAAAGGTTCGAGTGTCGCCGGGAAGGGGAAATCGGTGTCCCAGCGGCTTGATGCGTAGTCTGGGCCTGCGCATCGGCAACGAAAAGCGAGTAGATTTGGCAGCTACCATCGAAAAAATCGAACAATGACCATCAGCCTGGAAGCGCTGCAGATCCTGGACGCGATCGACCGCCGCGGTTCGTTCACGGCGGCGGCCAAGGTGATGTTCAAGGTGCCGTCGACGATTTCCTATACGGTCTCCAAGCTGGAGGACGACCTGGGCGTGCAGTTGTTCGAGCGGGTTGGACCGAAGGCCACGCCCACGCAGGCGGGGCGTGAGCTGCTGCGCGAAGGGCGGCAGCTGCTGCGCGCCGCGCAGGAGCTGGAGGTGCGGGTAAGGCGGGTGGCGTCGGGCTGGGAGTCGGACTTTGCGATCGGGCTGGACGCGATCCTGCCGGTCGCCCTGCTGCAGGCGCAGATCCTGGACTTCTACACGGTGGCCGACAGCACGCGCCTGCGCGTGGTGAGCGAATCCTTGTCCGGCAGTTGGGAGGCGCTGCTGGATCGGCGCGTGGACCTGATCGTCGCGGCGGGCGAGGGCCCGAGCGGTGGTGGCTACGTCGCCGAGGCGATCGGGACGCTGGGCTTTGTGTTCGCGGTGGCCTCCACGCATCCACTGGCCGGCGCCGGCACGCTGGGCGCGGCCGAACTGGCCGAACATCGTGCGATCGCGGTGGCCGATTCGGCACGGCGTCTGCTGCCACGCACGGTCGGCCTGCTGTCCGCGCGCGATGTGCTCACCGTGCCGGACATGCAGACCAAGCTGCAGCTGCAGCTGGCCGGCGCTGGCTACGGCTTTCTGCCCGAGCCATATGCGCGCGGCGCGCTGCAGGATGGCCTGCTGTGCGAGCTGCAGGTGGAAATCCGCAAACCCGACGAAACGTTCTACCTGGCCTGGCGTCCGGGCGAGGAGGGCGAGGCGCTGGGCTGGTGGCGGCGCGCATTGCGCAGCGATGGGCTGTTCGATGGCTGGTTGCAGTCGCTTGCCGAAACGTATCGTTCCGTCGCCGCCGGGCAGTCGCGCGCGTGAAGAAGGGCCGATAATGGGCCCTCGCCGTCGCGCAGGGGCGCCGCATGCAGGGCTTGATCGAACAGTACGGATTGGCGCTGGTCTTTGCCAACGTGCTGGCGTTGTCGCTGGGCCTGCCGGTGCCGGCGCTGCCGACCCTGGTGCTGGTCGGGGCCGGCTACGCGCTGCAGGGCGGGGAGGATGCCTGGCTGGCCGGACTGACGGCCTTGGCGGTGTCGGTGCTGGCAAGCCTGCTCGGCGACCTGGCCTGGTATCTGGCTGGCCGCCGTTTCGGCAATCGCACCTTGCAGTCGCTGTGCCGGCTGTCGCTGTCGCGCGATACCTGCATGAAAAAGACCGAGCGGTTCTTCTCGCGCTGGGGGGTGCGGGTGCTGGCGGTGGCCAAGTTCGTGCCCGGTCTGTCGATGGTCTCGGTGCCGATGGCCGGTGCGATGCGGGTGCGCCCGGCGGCGTTCCTGCGCTACGACGCCCTGGGTGCGTCGCTGTGGGCATTGGTCGGCCTGGGCCTGGGCGCGCTGTTCGCGCAGCAGGTGCAGGACGTGCTGGCGCTGCTGTCCGACCTGGGGTCCGGTGCGATCGTCGTCGTGGCCGTGTCGCTGGCCTGCTACGTCGGCTGGCGCTGGTGGCGCCGGCATGCCCTGCTGCGTTCGCTGGAGCATGCGCGGATCGCCGTGGAGGAGCTGGTGCCGCTGCTCGATGGCGACGAAGCGCTGCGGCCGACGGTGCTGGATATCCGGGCGCCGGGCCATCGCGATCTGCAGCCGTACACGATTCCCGGCGCGGTGTTTGCCGACGAGCGTCAGCTGGCGCAGATCCTTGCCAGCGTGCCGCGCGATCGCAGCGTGGTGATCTATTGCGCGTGCCCGGACGAGGTGTCGGCGGCGTGGTTGGCCGCTCGGATGCGCGAGCGCGGATATCGCGACGTGCGGCCGCTGCTGGGTGGGCTGGATGCCTGGCGCGACGCCGGGCATCCGGTGACCTCGCTGCTGCCGGTCGTGGTGGTGGCCGGGGCCGATGCGCTGGATGCGATGGCCTGATCGCCGTGATGCGGTGACATGCCGCGCGCATGCCGGCCTGTCGCGCGTCTTGCTTGGTGTTGGCTGCGTCGTAACGGCGCAGCCACGATTCGTCCTCGAACGGCAGGCAAAAAAAAGACCAGCAAGCTGGTCGTTTTCTTCAAGATTGGTGCGCCCGGAGAGATTCGAACTCCCGACCGCCTGGTTCGTAGCCAGGTACTCTATCCAACTGAGCTACGGGCGCATTATCTTGTTTTGACTTGCGTTTCGACTTGCAGATCCATCGCAGTGCGATAAGACCTTTTAACTAAAAAGACAGCGTTTGAAGGCTGTCTCTCGTTGTTCTGAAGATGGTGCGCCCGGAGAGATTCGAACTCCCGACCGCCTGGTTCGTAGCCAGGTACTCTATCCAACTGAGCTACGGGCGCGTCGTCAGGAGCGGAATTATGCGGATGCCTGGAGTGCTCGTCAATCCCTTTGTGAAAGTCGATCGTCGCTGCCCGCATCGCCAAGCTGCCGCCGCAGCGCAGCGGCAACGGCAGCAGGCGTCTTCATCCACGCAAAATGATCGCTACGCGCGCCCAGTTGCGCATCGTCCAGGGCGATGCGCTCGGCAGGTGCCTGCGGCATTTTCTGCAGCAAGGCCTGCAAGGCGCCGGGCGGGCCGAAGCGGTCGCGTGCGAAGGTTACTGCGCTGATCGGCGTGCGCAGTTGGCCCAGCGCCTGTTCGAGATTCCATGACGTGCCGGCCGCACGATAACGATTGCTGCGACCGACCTGCGCCCAATCGGCGATCAGGCTGCGCGCCTCGGTTCCGCCGAAACCGAGCGTTCGTCCATGCAGCACGCCCTGGGTACGTGCCAGCCATGGCAACAGTCGGAAGATCAGCGGCAGGCCGTAGCGCATCGGCACCGGGAAATTGCGCCAGTAGGGCGAGCCGCTGGCGACCAGCCACAGCTGCGCAATCCGTGCAGGCTGCAACGCGGCATGGCAACAGGCCAGTTGGCCGCCCAGGCTGTGACCGCCGAGCACGCACGGCAGCTGCGGGTCATGCAGGTCGAGCAGCGCCCGGCTGGCGGGAATATCGTCGGCAAGCAGCGCGCGATAGCCCCAGTCGTGCTGGCGCGAGGGGCGCAGGGTGCTGCTGCCAATGCCACGCCATTCGTGCAGGTACACCGCAATGCCGGTGCCGGCCAGTGCATGCGCGAACGGCTGGTAGTGTCGCGCGGCGACCCCGAGTGCCGGCAGCCACAGCAGGCTGGCGATCGGCCGCGCCGGGGCGTGACGCAGCACCTGCCAGGCATGTCCATCCACGGCGGTGACGGTGAGCGTGCTGGCGTGCACGCTCATGGGCTGGGCGCGGCGCCGAAATGGTCCAGGACCAGCACCTCGCCATGACCGGGGCTGTGGCCGAGGCGGATGGCGCGCGCGACGTAGTCGATGGCCGCTTCGCAGGCATTGAGCAGGGACAGGCCCTGGCACACCTGCGCGGCAATGGCCGCCGACAGGCTGCAGCCGGTGCCGTGCGCATCGACCTGCAGGCGCGGATGCATGAACACGTCCTGGGTGACGCCGTCATCGAAGCGGTCGATCACGCGCGTGCCCTCGTGCAGGTGACCGCCCTTGAGCAGCACTGCGTTGGCGCCGAGGTCGAGCAGTGCGGCGGTGGCGTGCTCGGCGGCATCGGCATCGTCGATGCGGCGGCCGGTCAGCAGTTCGGCTTCGGGCGTATTCGGCGTGATCAGCGTGGCCAGCGGCAGCAGGCGCGTGCGCAGGGCCTCCAGCGCGGCGTCTTCGAGCAGGCGGGCGCCACTGGTGGACACCATCACCGGGTCGAGCACCACGAAGGGTGGGCGATGGGTTTCAAGCAGATCGGCCACGCAATGGATGACCTCGGCGTTGGCGAGCATGCCGAGCTTGACTGCCTGAATTTCGAAGTCCGCAAAGCAGGCATCGATCTGCGCCCGCAGAAACGCGACCGGCGGGACATGCACGGCAATGACGGCGCGGGTGTTCTGCGCGGTCAACGCAGCGATGGCCGACAAGCCGTGCACGCGGTGCGCGGCGAAGGTCTTGAGGTCGGCCTGGATGCCGGCACCACCGCCGGAATCGGAGCCGGCGATGGTCAGGGCGGACAGCGTGCTGGACGTGGTCATGAGGGGATTCTGCACTGCCGTCTGGCGGAAGTGCGGATCATTGCGTACGCCAGCGACGCCATTGCAGGTAGGCAATGTAGCCGGCACCGGTCAATCCGGTGAGGCCGGCTGGCAGGTAGAGCGCGTCGTAGTGCCAGCGCTGGAACAGCCAGGTGCCAAGCACGCTGCCGGCGAGAAAGCCGCTGATGATCAACCCGCTCAGCGTGAGCCGGCGCACCTGCAGCGGGCGCCCGCGCATCAGATGCCCCAGGCCGATGCCCAGGTCGGTGAACATGCCGCTCAGGTGCGTGGTGCGCACCGCGGCGCCACTGAGGGTGGTGGCCATGGCGTTCTGCAGCCCGCAGGCACCTGCGGCGACCAGCGCGCCGCCGACGTGATGCAGCTTGAACAGCGGAATCGCGGCCAGCAACAGCAGCGCTTCGAGCAGCAGCGCCGCGCCGTAGCGCTGTCCGAGCCGCAAGACATCGTCCTGGATGATCAGGCCGCTGAGCATGGCGCCTGCGCAGAAGGCGATCAGGATGCCCCACAGGAAGCCGATCTCCGGTGCGCTGTCCTGCACCAGGGCCACGCCGAGCAGGCTGGTGGTGCCGGTGAGGTGGCTGACCACCTGGTGTTCGGAACCCAGGTAGCCGACCACGTTGACCATGCCGGCCACACCCGACAACGCGACCGCGCCGATCCAGACCCAGCGCGGCAGCAACAGGCCCATCGCCGGTCAGGGCGTGCCGTTGATGGCGATCTGCGAAAACGCCCCGGTTTGCGGGTCGTACAACGCGCCCCAGAACGCACCGCCGCCATCGCACACCCGGATCGCGTCCCTGGCCGGTTTCACTGGCGGATCGTTCGGCAGCCTGAAGGCGTTGATGTAGATCAGCTGCTGGCCCTGGATCACCACGCCGACATACTGGCGGTCGAAATCACGTGGCTCGGGGATGGTCGGGGTCAAGGCATCCTGCCTGGATTCGAGCTGCTCGATCTGCTGCTGGCTCGGTGTCCAGTAGCCGGTGATCTGGCCAGGATGACGCGCCGGGCTGTCGCGCGAGCAGGTGTCCAGCACCTGCTCGGCGACGCTCTGGCGGGTGATGACCCAGGATTGCCCGCTCTTGAGGTTGGTGGGAACGCTGGCCGGAGGCGGCGTGGTCGCGCAGCCGGCCAGTGCCAGGACGGTGAACGCCGCCGCGCTGCGCAGCAGGTGCATCACAGCACCTCCGAGGCGAAGTCGGCCAGGCGCGACCGCTCGCCACGACGCAGCGTGATATGCGCGCTGTGCGGCCAGGCCTTGAAGCGGTCCACCGCATAGGTCAGGCCCGAGGTGGTCTCGGTGAGGTAGGGCGTATCGATCTGTTCGACATTGCCCAGGCACACGATCTTGGTGCCGGGGCCGGCACGGGTGATCAGCGTCTTCATCTGCTTGGGCGTGAGGTTCTGCGCTTCGTCCAGAATCAGGTAGCGCGACAGGAAGGTGCGCCCGCGCATGAAGTTCATCGAGCGGATCTTGATGCGGCTGGCGAGCAGGTCGTTGGTGGCCGCGCGGCCCCACGAGCCGCCTTCCTGGTTGTGGGTGAGCACTTCCAGGTTGTCGGTCAGTGCGCCCATCCACGGGGTCATCTTTTCCTCTTCGGTGCCGGGCAGAAAGCCGATGTCTTCGCCGACGCTGACGGTGGCGCGGGTCATGATGATTTCGCGGTAACGCTGCTGATCCATCGTCTGCGCCAGGCCGGCGGCCAGGGCGAGCAAGGTCTTGCCGGTACCGGCGGTGCCGAGCAGGGTGACGAAATCGATCTCCGGGTCCATCAAGGCATTGAGCGCGAAGTTCTGCTCGCGGTTGCGCGCCACGATGCCCCACACCGCGTGCTGGCCGCTGCGGAAATCGTCGACCAGGCACAGCGTAGCCTTGCCGCCGCCGACCTTGGCCACGCGCAGTTCCACTTCGTCCTCGCCCGGCAGATACAGGTACTGGTTCGGATACCAGTCCTCGTCGTCGGCCAGCACGATCTCGTAATGGGTGCGGCCACGCTCGTTCCAGCTGCGCAGGTCCTGGTTGTGCTTTTCCCAGAAGTTTTCCGGCAGTTCGATGGCGCCGGTGAACAGCAGGCTGAAATCGTCCAGCGCGCGATCGTTCTGGTAGTCCTCGGCATTCAGGCCGCTGATGTAGGCCTTGATGCGCAGGTTGATGTCCTTGGACACCAGGATGACCGGTACATCCGGATTCTCCTCGCACAGCGCCAGCACCGATGCCAGGATCTTGTTGTCCGGAATCATCGCGCCGAAGGTGCGGCCCGGGTCGATCGGATGGATCTGGAAATACAGCCGGCCGATCGCGGCCTGGCCCTTGAGCTGGATGCCCTGCGGATGGCTGAGCAGGATGCCGGCCTGGATCTGCTCGGCGTTGGTGTTCTCCAGCAATTCGTCCAGGAAGCGGCTGACCTGGCGCGCATTGCGGCTGACTTCGGACGTGCCCTTCTTGGCGTTGTCCAGTTCCTCGATCACCTGCATCGGCAGGAACACATCGTGTTCCTCGAATTTGAACAGCGCGGTGGGATCGTGCATCAGCACGTTGGTGTCCAGCACGTAGATGCGCTTGCCTCGGGTCATTGGGTCTTCCAAGTGATGGAACAGGGGCGAGCCATCACGCCTGCGGGGCAGGGTGATGGAGGACACGGGAAACCAGGGGGCGTCACTGTCTGGCGTGCGCCTTCAACGCGGCCAGCACGGCGTCGGCGTGGCCGGCCACCTTGACCTTGCGCCAGGCCTGCACCACCACCCCTTCGGGCGACAGCAGGAAGGTGCTGCGCTCGATACCGAGCACCTGCTTGCCGTACATGTTCTTGTCCTTGATCACGTCGAAGGCGCGGCACAGGGCCTGGTCGCCATCGCTGACCAGCGGGAAGGCAAAGCCCTGCTTGGCGCAGAAACTGTCGTGCGACTTCACCGAGTCGCGCGACACGCCCAGCACGACCGCGCCGGCCTGCGTGAACTGAGGCAGCAGCGCGTTGAAATCCAGGCCTTCGGTGGTGCAGCCGGGCGTGCTGTCCTTCGGGTAGAAGTACAGCACCAGCCATTTGCCGGCGTAGCCGCGCAAGGTGGTCTGAATGCCACCGGACAGCGACAGTGGCAGGTCCAGGCTTGCGGCGGGGAGGTCAAGTACAGCGTCGGTCATCGTTGCTCAGCCCAAAGTGGAGGGGCGTGCGGCGCGGTCATGCCGGGCCGACGTCCATCCCATCATAAGCAGCCACGTGGAAACGTTTGGCAAGCGCGTCGAACTGCGCATTGCGCTGATTCAGCGACTCGATGGTGTGCTGTTCCAGCTTGTCCACATGCAGGAAGTAGGACTCCTCGTCGTCGCCATCGTCTTCGTCGCGTTCGCCGAGGAAGATGTCGATGACGCGATAGCCGTCCTGGGTCAGTTGCGCGGCGAGCTGTTGCAGCGGTTGCTGCGCCGGGTCGGCGAAGAAATATTCCCAGCGCAACGGCCCGTCGAGATTCCAGTCGGTCTCGGAGCGGATGTGCTCGAACATCTGTTTCAGTGCGGAAAGGGCAATGGCCATCGGGACGTCTGCCTCAGAACTTCATCGGGTCCATGATCGCGTCGAGATTGAGGTGATCACAGAATTCCAGGAAATCATCGCGCAGTGCGGCGATGTGCATGTTGGCCGGCACGCCGATCGTCACCTGCGCAGAGAACATCTCCGCGCCGGTCTGCATGGCGCGGTAGCGCGTGCTCTGCAGGTTCTCGATGGTGATGCCCTGGCGGTCGAAGAAATCGGCCAGCTGGAACAGGATGCCCGGCTTGTCGGCGGCGATGACTTCGACGATGTAGGGCAGCAGGTTGGACTGGGTCTGCTTGGGGCCGGTGCGGTACCACACCAGCTTCAGGCCTTCCTCGCGCTCGAGGCGGGTCAGCATGGCCTCCAGCTTGGCGACCGAGTCCCAGGAGCCGGTGGCCAGGGCGGTGACCGAGACATCGCGCCCCACCGTGGCCAGGCGGGCGTCCACGAGATTGCAGCCGCTATCGGCGATGCGGCGGGTGACGGGCAACAGGGGGGACTCCGGATGCGTCGTGTAGGCGTTGATCAGGAGGTGGTTTTCGGTCGGCGAGGGCCGGGGAGTCGAGTCGGTCAAAGGGGCTTCCGGCATTGCATCAGGCTGAATGGCCGCCCGGGCAGGCGCCCTGGCGGTGACCAGCATACTTGCCCGTGGTTTCGCGCCGCAAGTAACATGCAGGCGGCCACAACCCGCGTGCGCGCGGGCCTTTCCTGTCACGTAAGAGCAGCAGAATCTTGTCCCTTTCCGGCATCATCACCGCGCTGGCGACCCCTTTCGGTCCGGACGGCGCACTCGACCTGGATGCCTGGCGGCGGTTGCTGGAACAGCAACTGCACGGCGGCGTGCAGGGAATCGTCGTCGCCGGTTCCACCGGCGAGGCCGCCGCATTGAGCGACGAGGAGTACGACACCTTGTTGCGTGCCGCCGTTGCGCAGGTGGCCGGCCGCGTGCCGGTGCTGGCCGGCACCGGCCTGTCGGGCACCGCCAAGACCATCGCGCAGACGCGCCGCGCCGCTGTGCTGGGTGCGCAGTACGCGCTGGTGGTGACGCCGCCGTACGTGCGTCCGACCCAGGCCGGCCTGCAGGCGCATTTCCTGGCGGTTGCCGACAACGGCGGCTTGCCGGTGGTGCTGTACAACGTGCCCGGCCGCACCGGATGCGACCTGTTGCCGGAGACGGTTGCCGCGCTGGTCGGGCATCCGAACATCGTCGGCATCAAGGAAGCGCGCAGCGAGCCGGAGCGCTTTGCCGCGCTGGTGGCGCTGCGCAGCGAGTCCTTCGTGGTGCTCAGCGGTGATGACGGCAGCGCCGCACAGGCGATGCTGTCCGGTGCCGACGGGTTGGTTTCGGTGGCGTCCAACGCCTTGCCGTTGGCCTATCGGCGCCTGTGCGACCTGGCCCGCGACGGCCAGCGCGAGGCGGCCACCACGTGGGACGCACGCCTGAGCGAGTACCACAGTTTCTGCGGCATCGAATCCAATCCCATCCCGGTCAAGGCGCTGCTGCAGCGCGCCGGGATCGGGCACGGCCTGCGTTTGCCGTTACTGCCCCTTTCTGCGGCGCACCAGCCTGCCGCTGACCGCCTTGCCGCCGACGCTATTGCGTTGGAAGCGCTTTCCAGCCGCGAAATGCTCGCGGCCTGACCCAGGAGATCTATCGATGCGTCATTCCGTTTCCCCCGTCCGCGTGCTCTCGCTCGCGTTGCTGGCGACCGCCACCGTCGCCGCCACGAGCGGTTGCAGCTGGTTCCACAAGGGCGCACGCGGTGACTACGCGCTGGCCCCGGAAGCCCGTCCGCTGGAAGTGCCGCCGGATCTGAACCTGCCCGATACCTCCGGCGCGATGAAGGTGCCGACGCTGGCATCGACCGCGCAGCAGAACACCTCGGCGCCGCCGTCTGCCAGCGCCAACAGCGGCTTCACCGTGCCGGGCGAGCGCGACGAGGTGTTCGCCAAGGTGGGTGCGGCACTGGCCGACATTCCCGGCCTGACCATCGCCAGCAAGGCGCAGATGCTTGGCTCCTACGACGTGAGCTACGAAGGGTCCAGCTTCCTGGTGCGCGTGGTGAAGGTCGACGCCGGCAGCTACGTGTCGGCAGTGGATCCGCGCGGCATGCCGGCCACCGCGGCAGCGCCGGTGGCGGTGATCACCGCGTTGAAGGGCAAGCTGGGCGGCTGAGGCCGCTGCAGCCATCGCAGACAGCAGAACGGGCGCTTCGGCGCCCGTTTTGCGTTTTTGATGCGGTGTCGTCGCTGCGCTGCCGTGGCGTTGCTGCGGCTGGAGGCGGCCAGGCGCTATGTCAGCGCTGCAGCAGCGGCAACTTGTTCGGCTTGCCGTCCCATTCGGCGGCATCGGGCAGCGGCTCCTGGCGCACGGTCAGCACCGGCCAGGCCTTGGCCAGCTCGGCGTTGAGCGCGACGAAGCCTTCCTGGCCTGCCGGGACGTCGTCTTCCGGGTAGATCGCGTTGGCCGGGCATTCCGGCTCGCACAGCGTGCAGTCGATGCACTCATCCGGGTCGATGACCAGGAAGTTCGGGCCGACATGGAAGCAATCCACCGGACAGACCTCGACACAGTCGGTGTATTTGCACTTGATGCAGTTTTCGGTGACAACAAAAGGCATGGCGGAATCCGGCGTTTAGCCTGTCAATTCTAAAGCAGTCCGGTGGCCGGTGTGGGGTTGGCGGGGATTTGTCCGCCCCGGCCGTGGCCGGCCGGTTGCGTGCTGGGCGTCTGCGCTCAGGCCAACCCGCGCTGCCTGGCCAGCGCGAACAATCCCGTGGCGGCCAGATCTTCCGGATGCCGCTGTGTCTGCACGCCCAGATGCGCCAGCGCCAGCGCATAGCGTTGTGCCAGGCCGGGGCTGCCGACCAGGTGCACGGTGGCGTGATCGCCGCGGTGCTCGCGCAGTTCGTGGCCGATCAGCAGGCCCGACAGATAGGACGGCAGTGCGGCGGCGGTGAGGCGGTCGAACAGGCCCAGGGTACGCGCGCCGAACAGGTGGTGGCTGAGCCCGCCGGGCTCGGCGCTGCGATCGACGCCTTGCGCGAATGCGTCGGTGTCCAGGTCCGCAGGATCGTCCTGCATCAGCTTGCCCAGGATGCTGTGCTGGCGCAGCACCGCATACAGCTCGCCGGTCATGACGGTGGCAAAACCGGTCAGCTGGCCGTGGTCGAGCCGTGCCCATTTGCTGTGGGTTCCGGGCAGGCAGGCGACGTGCTTGCCGTCGCCGAGCGCGGCGAGCAGGCCGACTAGCTGGGTTTCCTCGCCCCGCATGACATCGGGCACGCCGTGCTGCTGGCCGGTGCTCACGCCGGGCACGAACCACAGCGTGCGTCCGGGCAGCAGGTCGTCGTAGCTGCGCATCGCCTGCGCCAGCGCGGCGGTATCGGCCGGGCAGGGCAGATAGGCCTGTTCGACCCAGCCATTGCGGCTGCCGATCATGCCCGACAGCAGCAGCGGGCCGTCCCAGCCCTCGATCAGCGTGCTCAGCACCTCGCCGAAGCGGCCCTGGCAGGCCAGGATGCCGTCGCTGCCGCGGCGCTGCTCCAGCACCTGGCCGTCGGCAGCGAGCAGATAGCCGCGCAGGCTGCTGGTGCCCCAGTCGATGGCGATCATGCGCTGGCCACCCGACTCTCGGGCAGGCCGTTGATCGGCACGTCGCAGACGTACAGGCCGCCGGCTTCCGGGGTGCGGGCCAGTTCCTCGGCGCTGTGGTCCAGGCGCGAGCTGATCACGTGCAGGCGGTCCAGCGCGGCGCCGCCGAAGGCGCTGCAGGTGGGGTGCTTGACCGGCACTTGCACGATGCGCTCGATGCTGCCGTCGGGGCGGTAACGCACCACGCGCCAGGCGCGCCACTGCGCATTCCACAGATGGCCCTGGCTGTCGATGATGGAGCCGTCCGGCTCGGCATCGGCGCGGTCCAGCGTGGTGAACACGCGCACGTTGCTGGTCTGGGCGGTGTCGGCATCGTAATCGCAGCACAGGATCTGCGGGCGCAGCGAGTCGCAGTAGTACAGCGTGCGGCCGTCGGGGCTGAAGCAGATCGAGTTGGGGATCGACACGCCCGGCAGCGGCAATGCACGCAGGCCGTGGCGCAGCGAGAACTGGTACATCGCGCCGCGTGCGGCCTTGTGGTCGTGCTCGTCCATGGTGCCGAACACGAGGTTGCCGTTGCGGTCGGCGCGGCCATCGTTGCTGCGCGTATGCGGGTTGTCGGCTTCGATATCGGCCAGGTGCTGGAGCGGCAGGCTGTCGCCGTCGGCATTGTCCGGGTCGGCGATGCAGATCGACTTGGCCAGCGCGATCAGCACGCGGCCGTCGTCCATCAATCCCAGGCAGCCGGGGCGGTCCGGCAACGTCCAGTACCGGGTGTGGCCGCTGTGCGGATGATGCCGCCACAGGCGCTTTTCGCTGATGTCCACCCAGTACAGCGCTTCACGCTGCTCGCACCACAGCACGCCTTCGCCATGCGTGCAGCGGCTGTCGACCGCCAGCACGGCGGTGTGTTCGGGCGTGCTCACCATTCGGCGATGCTGCCATCGCTGTGACGCCAGACCGGGTTGCGCCAGTCCGGCGGATTTTCGTTTGCGCGCTTGAGCATGTCTTCGTCGATCTCCACACCGAGCCCGGGCTTGGGCAGGGCGGCGATACTGCCATCGACACACTGAAAATCGTCTTTATTGATGACGTAGTCGAGCAGGTCGGCACCTTCGTTGTAGTGGATGCCGATGCTCTGTTCCTGCAGCACCGCGTTGTGCGACACGAAGTCCACGTGCAGGCAGGCGGCCAGCGCGATCGGCCCGAGCGGGCAGTGCGGGGCGAAGCCGACATCGTAGGCTTCGGCCATCGCGGCGATCTTGACGCACTCGGTGATGCCGCCGGCATGCGACAGGTCCGGCTGCACCATCCCGATACCGCCGGCGCACAGCACGTTCTTGAATTCGAAGCGCGAGAACATGCGCTCGCCGGCCGCCAGCGGAATCGAGGTGCTCGCGGCCAGGCGCGGGTAGTACTCGGCCTGCTCGGCCAGCACCGGTTCTTCGACGAACAGCGGCTTGAACGGCTCCAGCTCGCGCAGCAGCGCCTTGGCCATCGGCGCGCCGACGCGGCCGTGGAAGTCGATGCCGAAGTCGATGCTGTTGCCGAAGGCTTCGCGGATTTCGGCGACCTTGACCACCGCCGCATCGACGGCGCGGGCGCTGTCGATCAGCTTCATTTCCTCGGTGCCGTTGAACTTGAAGGTGTCAAAGCCCAGCGCGCGGTAGTCGGTGATCTGCTGGATGATTGCGCCCGGGCGGTCGCCGCCGACCCAACGATAGGTCTTCATGCGATCGCGCACCAGCCCGCCCAGCAACTCGTACACCGGCACGCCCAACGCCTTGCCCTTGATGTCCCACAAGGCCTGGTCGATGCCGGCGATGGCGCTCATCAGGATGGCGCCGCCGCGGTAGAAACCGGCGCGGTACATGGTCTGCCACAGGTCGTTGATGCGCGCCGGATCCTTGCCGATCACATAGCCGGCCAGTTCGTGCACGGCAGCTTCCACCGAGCGCGCGCGGCCTTCGATGACCGGCTCTCCCCAGCCGGTGATGCCCTCGTCGGTCTCGACCTTGAGGAACAGCCAGCGCGGTGCGGCGTGGTAGGTGGTGAGGCGGGTGATCTTCATCCTTGCAGTTCCTGGTAGGCCTGCACGAAGGCGCGTGCATGCGTCTGGGTCGTTTCGAGCGATTGCGCGGGTTTGTACAGTTCGCCACCGATGCCGGCGCCGGCGGCGCCCTGGGCAAGGAAGCCGGCCAGGGTCTGCGGGCTGACGCCGCCGACCACGTAGACCGGAATGTGGGTGGGCAGCACCGAGCGCAGCGCGCGCACGTGCGCCGCGCCATAGGTCGCCGCCGGGAACAGCTTCAGGATCGTTGCGCCGGCATCGATGGCGTCGAACGCCTCGCTGGCGGTGGCGAAACCGGCCACCACGGTGAGCCCGCGCGACACCGCATGGCGGATCAGCGACGGGCGCGTGTTCGGGGTGACGATGAAGCGCGCACCAATCTCGGCCAGGGTGTCGACATCGTCGTTGCGCAGCACGGTGCCGGCGCCGATCCAGGCGCGCTCGCCGTAGGTCTGCTGCGCGAGCGCGATGCTCTCGGCCCAGCGCGGCGAATTGAGCGGGATCTCGATCGCGTCGAAACCGGCGTCGATCAGTGCACCGACATGGTCGAGCGTTTCTTCCGGCGTGATGCCACGCAGGATGGCGATCAGTGGCAGGGCGAACAGGCTGGCGGTGGTGTCTGAGGTCATCGTGTTACTCGCGATAGAGCGGAAAACGGCCGTCGGCGACCGAAGGGCCGCCAACGTCGGGGGAGGGTGCAGCGCTGCACGGCGCTGCGCGGAGGATGGCAGGCAGCGACGACGCGGTGGCTGCGGCACCTGCGTGCGCACTCCAACGGCCTGCAATTGGCCGGCAAGTTGCCGTCATCGTCGTCCACCTCCGCAATCATGGCGTGCGTGTTGCCATCTCGTGGAAGATGGGGTCACGTCTGTTCTGGCCGCGCCCGGGAGGTAGGGGCTCCTGCTGCGGCGTTCGATAGCCTCGCGCGCGGAGATATGTGCTGCAAATGAAATTTTCGGCATATTCTATTCCTCCTACGAATACACCTGCGTGGCGATACCCCATGGCAAATTCCAGCACTCCCTGGTTCAACGCTGCCCGCCTCAAGACGCGCCAGCTGCTGCTGCTGCTGCATCTGCACGAACAACGCTCGGTGCTGCGTGCGGCCGAGGCCGCCAGCATGACGCAACCGGCCGCCTCCAAGCTGCTGGCGGAAATGGAAGACATGCTGGGGGTGAAACTGTTCGAGCGACATGCCCGCGGGGTGGAGCCTACCTGGTACGGCCATGTACTGATCCGGCGTGCGCGTGCGGCGATGTCGGAGATTGGCCGGGCGCAGGAGGAAATCGCCGCGTTGCGGGCCGGGCGCATGGGCCAGGCCTCGATCGGCACAGTGGTCAATCCAGGCACCAACCTGGTGCCGCAGGCGATCGCCGAGGTCAAGCGCGAGTTCCCCGACATCCTGGTGCGGGTGGAAATGGACTACAGCCGTCCGCTGGTGGCCAAGTTGCTGGACGGCCAGCTGGACATCGTGATCGGCCGCATCCTGGGGCCCGAGGGCGTGGGCGAGCTGGAATTCGAGCCGCTGGCCGACGAGCCGCATTCGGTGATCGCGCGGGCCGGCCATCCGCTGGCCAGCCGGGTCGGCCTGCAGCATGCGGACCTGGTACGCCATGGCTGGATCCTGCCGCCAGCCGACAGCGTGCTGCGCGCGCGGCTGGACTCGATGTTCATGGAGCACGGCGTGCAGACGCCGACCAATGCGATCGAGACCTCGTCGCTGCCGGTGACCTCCACGCTGCTGCGCGGCACCGACATGCTGACCGCCTTGCCGGTGGAATCGGTGGCGCCGCTGATCCAGGCCAAGCTGCTGACCGTGCTGCCGATCGAACTGGGTGTGCGCATGGAGTCGTTCGGCATCATCCGCCGGCGCGATTACATCCTGCCGCCGGGGGCCGAGCGCATCCTGCAGGCGCTGCGCACCACTGCACGGCGCTTGTATCCGGCCTTGCGCGGGCCGGAATCCACTGGATAAGCGGGCTCTTCCATTCGTATTCCAGAAGGGCATACCAGGCTGTGAATTTTTCATTGGCTGGCGCTAGACCACGCGCCTATATCTGTGAGCCAGATCGCACGCTGAAGCGCACGTGAAGTCGGGCAGGTGATCGGCGGCCAAGCCGCCATGCAGTGGGAGGTGGAGCCGGGCGGCAACGTCCGTGTCCTGCACGATCACGTGGCCCGTTGACGGTGCCGCGCTAACCAGTCTTCCGTCGTCTTGCGTCCTGGGAGGGATTCAGATGTACAAGTTTTCAAGCCATGCCTCGGCAGGGACGGGCGTGCACGCACGTCGTACCCCGCGTTTGCGTCATTCCGCCATGGCCGTCAGCATCGGGCTGTTGCTCGCCGCACCGGTGTACGCCCAACAGACGCAGTCGCCCCCGACTGCCCCCGTCGGCAATACTGCCGGCAACGCGGTGGATCTGGATGCGGTGGAAGTGCGCGGTGTGCGCGCCAGCCTGATCAAGTCGCAGGTGATCAAGCGCGATGCCAGCCAGATCGTGGATTCGGTCAGTGCCGAGGACATCGGCGCCTTGCCCGACCGCAGCGTCACCGAGACCCTGCAGCGCGTCAGCGGCGTGACCATCGATCACTTTGCCGCGCGCAGTGACCCGGACCATTTCTCCGCCGAAGGCAGTGGCGTGATGATCCGTGGCCTGACCCAGGTGCGCGGCGAACTCAATGGCCGCGACATCTTCAGCGCCGCCAGCGGCCGCGGGCTGAGCTTCGAAGACGTGCCGGCCGAGTTGATGGCCGGGGTGGACGTGTACAAGAACCCCTCGGCGGAAATCATCGAAGGCGGCCTGGGCGGCACGGTCAATCTGCGCACGCGCATGCCGTTCGACAACCCCGGCCGGATCGTCGGTGGCAATGTCGATTACAACTACGGCGACATGAGCAAGAAGTACAAGCCGTCGGCCTCGTTCCTGTTCAGCGACCGCTGGAACACCGGCATCGGCGAAATGGGCTTCATGATCGACGTCGCGCACTCGGAGCTGGCCACGCGCTCGGACGGCATCCAGGTGGAGCCGTACGTGCGGCGCACCGACGAGGCCGTGCTGGCCGGCAGCGGACGCAGCGAGGTGTTCGTGCCAGGCGGGGTGAACTGGCGTCAGCTGGATTTCGAGCGCAAGCGCGACGGCATCGCGGCGGCGTTCCAGTGGAAGCCCAGCGATGCCACCGAGATCTACGCGCAGTTCCTGCGCTCGCGCTACGAAATGAACTGGCAGGAGCGCGCCGCGTTCTTCAACGACAGCAACAACAGCATCACGCCGGCGCCAGGCACGACCTTCGACTACGACGATCGCGGCGGCTTCCTGCGCGGCTCGCCGGTGTCCAGCTCGTGGCGCGGGGTGCTCACCGGCGACGGCGTGCGCTTCAACACCGACAACCGCTATTCCGAACAGCGCACCACCACCACCGACATGTCGGTGGGTTTCAGCCACTTCTTCAACGACAACCTGCAGATCAAGGGCGATATGCAGCTGGTGGAGTCGGAGAACGAACAGCTGGATTTCACCGTGTTCAGTGCGACCTATCTGCCGGGCCTGTCGTATGACGTGTCGGGCAGGTATCCCAGCGTGCAGATCGCCAACCCGGCCTTCCCCCAGGACCCGTCCAACTACTTCTGGGCGGCGGCGATGGACCACCTGGGCAAGAACCGCGGGCGTCAGCTGTCCACGCGCGTGGATCTGGAATACACCTTCGATGACAGCAGCTGGCTGCGCTTTGCGCGCTTCGGCATGCGCGCCACCGACCGCAACCAGATCAACAAGAATTCCGGTTACAACTGGGGCGTGATCTCCGACAACTGGGCCGCCATTCCGGGCACCAGCAACGGCCTGGCCAACATGTCCGAGTTCATGACCGACCAGTCGTCGTTGTTCACCTTCTCCGACTTCTTCCGTGGCGGCGTGAACGTGCCGACCACGCTGGTGGTGCCCAACAGCGGCCTGGTCAACAACTACGCCTCGGCCTCGCAGATGATCCAGCAGATCGTGGCGTTGCGCGGCTACGGCTGGGCGCCGGACACCTATCAGCCGCAGGACACCAACCGGCAGCACGAACGCACCCAGGCCGCCTACGCGGCGCTGTACTTCGGCAACGACGAGGCCTGGGGCGTGCCGGTGGACGGCAACATCGGCATCCGCGTGGTGCAGACCAAGACCCAGGCCGAAGGCTTCGGCCAGTTCCAGAACCTGGCCGGGCTCAATGTCTCGCCGGAACTGCAGGCGCGCTATACCGGGCAGTACTTCGAGAACAACTCGCAGGGCAGCTACACCAACGTACTGCCCAGCCTGAACCTGCGCCTGCGCTTCACCGACAGCCTGCAGTGGCGCTTTGCCGCCTCCAAGGCGATGGCGCGCCCGGACTACACCCAGTTGCAGCCGTATGTATTGCTCAACGTGGAAACCAACGACGCCGGCCAGGCGACCGATTTTGTCGGCACCGCCGGCAACCCGAACCTCAAGCCGATGGTGGCCAACCAGTTCGACACTGCGCTGGAGTGGTACTTCGACACCAGCGACATGCTGTACGCCACGCTGTTCTACAAGAAGGTCAAGGACTACTTCTCCACCCAGACCCGCAGCGAGATCTACGACAACCGTCCCTGGCTGGTGACACGCCCGTACAACATGGACGAGGGCACCATCCGCGGCGCGGAGCTGGGCTATACCCAGTTCTTCGATCAGCTGCCGGGCTGGCTGAGCGGGTTCGGCGTCAATGCCAACTTCACCTTCGTCGACAGCCAGGGCGGCGCCAACACCGCCACCGACCCGTACACCAACACCACCGTCACCGGGGTCGAGCTGCCGCTGGAAGGCCTGTCGCGGCGCAGCTACAACCTGGCCGGCATCTACGAGAAGGGGCCGTTGTCGCTGCGCCTGGCCTACAACTGGCGCTCGCGCTACCTGCTGACTACCAGCGATGCGTCCACCCGTCTGCCCACCTGGGCCGACGACTACGGCCAGCTCGACGGCTCGTTCTTCTACCGCTTCAACGCGCACCTGCAACTGGGCGTGCAGGCCAACAACCTGACCAACACGGTGACCAAGGTGCTGATGGGGCCGACCTCCTACGAAGGCGGTGAAGTGGATCGGCGTCTGTATACGCGCTCTTCCTTCGTCAACGACCGGCGCTACTCGCTGGTGCTGCGCATGAATTGGTAAGCGCAAGCCGTCACGGAACTGCTGTGTCCGGGCTCGCGGAGTTGAGCCCGCTTTTGCCGATACGGCCCGCCGGGTCGGCAATGCCAGACCCGGCGGGTTTGTCGGGGTTGCTATAGTTTTTACGAATAGCTTTCCAGGAATATTTCATTGGTGTGGCACGACGGCGCCGCCCTATGCTCCGGCCGCAGCCGCTAGGTAAGCCTTGTCAGGATTACCACGCATCGCAACCGCCCGGCCTTCCGGTCGTGGGCGGATGCGGGCCAGCACCAACGACGGGCAGGGCGTTCGCGCACCGACCCGCTAAAAAATTAGAAGTACATGCGTCCTGGGAGGGAGCACCATGTCAGTGCAACATCGCCACATTCCGGCAGGCCGGACTGTGGGTCAGCGTTCGATCCGTGATTTCCGCCGCTCCGCGATGGCCCTCAGTGTGGCCACGCTGTTGAGCGCGCAGGCCTACGCGCAGGATGCGACCACCACTGCCGCTCCGGCTCAGGATTCCACCACCCAGCAGCTCGACACCGTGCAGGTCACCGGCACGCGCAGCAGCGTCACCAAGGCGCAGCTGGTCAAGCAGAACGCCGAGCAGATCGTCGATTCGATCGTTGCCGAAGACATCGGCAAGCTGCCCGACAACAACGTCGCCGAGGCGCTGCAGCGCATCTCCGGCATCCAGATCACGCGCAACTACGGCGAAGGCAGCTCGATCGCCATCCGCGGCCTGACCCAGGTGCGTACCGAACTCAATGGCCGTGACATCTTCACCGCCAACGATGGCCGTGGCCTGAGCTTCGAGGACGTGTCGGCCGAACTGCTCGGCGGCGTCAACGTCTACAAGAATCCCTCGGCCGACATGATCGAAGGTGGCCTGGGCGGCACCGTCGACCTGCGCACGCGCCTGCCGTTCGACTACGACGGCCGCAAGATCGCCGGCAGCGTCCAGTACAACTATTACGACCTGGCCGACGACGGCAAGCCGGCGTTCTCGGGCCTGTTCAGCGATCGCTGGCAGACCGGCATCGGCGAGATCGGCCTGCTGGTGAACTACTCGCAGCAGAAGAGCCCGTTCCGCCAGGACACCATCTCGATCGAGCCGTGGTACACGCAGACCGATCTGCCGGGCTATGAAGGCCAGGGCGTGTCGGTGCCGCACGGCGCCGGCATCAACACCACCGTCGGCGAGCGTGAGCGCAAGACCGGTGCGTTCGCGATGCAATGGCGTCCCAACGATGCGGTGGAGGTCTACACGCAGGTGCTGCGTTCGGAATACGACTTCAGCTGGCACGACTATTCGTTCTTCGCCCTGACCGGCGCCAACCCGATGCAGGGCCTGCCCGGCATCGAAGTCAACGACCGCAACGAATTCGTCAACGGCTCGTTCCAGAACGTGCCGACCGAGTCCAACACCAGCCTGACCGAGCGGCATTCGGTGACCACCGATTACTCGCTGGGCGCCAAGTGGACGGTCAACGAGAAGCTGACCCTGAGCACCGACTTCCAGTATGTCGATGCCACCACCACCGGCACGCGCTACATCCTGTCCACCGGTCAGTCCACCAGCCCGCAGTTCAACGTCGACTTCCGCGGCGATCTGCCGCGCCTGTCGGTGACCGATGCCAGCGGCGCGGAAGGCTACCTGGCCGACGTCAACAATTACGACGGCTGGCGCTATCACCTGGACAACAAGGACGACAACAAGGGCACCGAGTTCGCCTGGCGCGCCGACATGGATCTGGCCTTCGACAGCGACTTCGTGCGCAGCTTCAAGGCCGGTGTGCGCTACACCGACCGCGATGCCGAGACCAAGGGCAATATCTATCGCTTCATGTGCATCAACAACTGCGCGGGTGCGCCGTTCTCGCAGTTCCCCAGCGTTGGTGTCGTGACCAATCCGATCACCGATTTCTTCCGCGGTGAAAGCCATGCCTTCGGCCCGACCCTGACCGCGTCCGATGCGGCGGTGGCGAACTATCGGCAGACCCTGGCCACCTTCGGTGCCAGCCCTCTGGAGTTTTCGCCCAACAACATCAACGCGCAGACCGAGAAGACCTACGCGGCCTACGGCGTGTTGCGCTTCGGCGTGGACAGCGATTCGATTCCGTTCGACGGCAACATCGGCGTGCGCGTGGTGCGGACCGAGGTCGGCTCCACCGGCGTGCGTACCGGCACCGACGGCGAGGGCGGCGGCCTGATTCCGGTGGACGCGCAGCAGACCTATACCGACGTGCTGCCGAGCTTGAACCTGCGCTGGATGCTGAGCGATCAGCTGCAGTGGCGTTTTGCCGCCTCGCGCGGTATCTCGCGTCCCACCTTCGATCGCCTCAACCCGAACCTGAGCCTGAGCACCGGCACCTCCAACGGCGCCTCGACCTTCACCGGCAGGGCGGGCAACCCCGATCTGGAACCGGTCAAGGCCGATCAGTTCGACACGGCGCTGGAGTGGTATTTCGGCCAGGGTTCGATGATGTACGGCACCCTGTTCTACAAGAAGGTCGAAGGCTTCATCGCCGACAGCGTGTTCAACGAGGTCTACGACGGCCGCGTGTGGCAGATCACCCGCCCGGTCAATGGCGATGCCGGCAAGATCCGCGGTGCGGAACTGGGCTATACGCAGTTCTTCGACTTCCTGCCGGGCTGGCTGAGCGGCTTCGGCCTGCAGACCAACTACACCTATGTCGACAGCGAGGCGCCGAGCCCCACCGCCACCGACACCAACGGCCAGGCGCTGACCGTGCCGCTGGAAGGCCTGTCCAAGAACAGCTACAACGCGATCCTCAGCTACGAAACCTCGCGCTTCCAGGGCCGTGTGGCCTACAACTGGCGCAGCGACTGGCTGGTGACCACCGCAGGCAACGGCACCGGCAATCTGCCGGTCTACAACAAGGGCTTCGGCCAGCTGGATGCCTCGCTGCGTTTCAACATCAATGATGTGTGGTCGATTTCGCTCGATGGCGTGAACCTGCTCGATACCCGGCGCGAAAGCTACCTGGGGACCGAGTCGCGCTACCGCGACTTCGTGATCAACGATCGTCGGTATGGCCTGACCTTGCGGGCCAGCCTGTAGAACGCGCCGTAGGAAGTGCGTCGCCGGTTCGGCGAGCTGTGCAGGCAGCCCGTCGGACCGGTGTTTTTCCTATCGACGGCGCGCCGTCGATCGCAAGGGAGCCGGAGGAATGATCGCTGTAATCGATCCGCCTACTGTGCGCCGCGTTACCGCAGCGATGCGGCCGGTCCGTGCGTGGCTGGCACTGCTGTTGCTGTTGCCATTTTCGATCCTGCCGCTGCAGGCTGCCGATCCGGCGGTGCAGGGGCCTTACCAGTGGCGCAGCGTCGCCATTGGCGGTGGCGGATTCGTCACCGGTGTGCTGTTCCATCCCGCCGAGCGCGATCTTGCGTATGCACGTACCGATGTCGGTGGTGCGTACCGCTGGGATGGGCGCGCGCAGCAGTGGGTGGCGCTGACCGATTGGCTGGGCGCCGACGACTGGAATCTGATGGGGATCGACGCGTTTGCGGTCGATCCTGCCGACCCGCAGGCGCTGTATCTGGCTGCGGGCACCTACATGCACGAACGTGCCGGCAATGCCGCGCTGCTGCGCTCGTTCGATCGCGGCCGCAGTTTCGAGCGTGCCGCGCTGCCGTTCAAACTCGGCGGCAATCAACTGGGCCGGTCCAATGGCGAACGCCTGGCGGTGGACCCGCACGACGGCCGTGTGCTGTTGCTGGGCTCACGCGATGCGGGCCTGTGGCGCAGCGACGATCGCGGCGCGCACTGGGCGCGGGTGGACGCATTTCCTGCCGAGGCCCTGGCAGGTGCAACCGCGCGCAATCATGTCGGACGCGAACAGGCAGTGGGCATTGCCTTTGTCGTCTTCGATGCCGCCAGTGGCCGCGCCGGTCGGCCGACCCCGCGCATCTATGTCGGCGTGTCCACCGCGCAGACCAGCCTGTATGTCTCCGACGACGCCGGCCGCAGCTGGTCGGCAGTGGCCGGGCAACCCAGGGGCCTGCGTCCCAGCCATATGGCCGGTGGCAGCGATGGGCAGTGGTACCTGAGCTACGGCGACCAGCCCGGCCCGGATCTGATGGCCGGTGGCGCGCTGTGGAAGTACACCCCGGCACTGGCGCGTTGGAGCGAGATCAGCCCGATCGCGCAGCCGGCCAGCGGCGATGGCTTCGGCTGGGGCGCGGTGGCGGTGGATCCGCAACAGCCGCAGGTGCTGCTGGCCAGCACGTTCCGCCGTCGTAGCCCGCGCGATGAGCTGTTCCGCAGCGTCGATGGGGGGCGCAGCTGGACGCCATTGCTGGCTCGCGCGCAGTTCGATCACGGCGATGCGCCGTGGACCGCGCACGCCACGCCGCACTGGATGGGCGCGCTGGCGATCGATCCGTTCGACAGCAACCACGCCCTGTTCGTCACCGGCTACGGCATCTGGGCCTCGCGCAATCTGCAGCAGTTCTCTGCGCAGCAGCCGTTGCAGTGGTGGTTCCAGGATCGCGGGCTGGAAGAGACCGTGCCGCTGGATCTGCTCAGCCCGATGGCCGGCGCGCATCTGCTCAGCGCACTCGGCGATATCGACGGTTTTCGGCACGACGATCTGGAACGTGCGCAGCTGCAGTACGCCGGCCCGCGCCTGACCAATGGCGAAAGCATCGACGCCGCCGGGCAGGCCGCGCAGTGGGTGGTGCGCAGCGGCACCGTGCGCGATCGCCGCAACAACGAGATTCGTGCGCTGTATTCGCGCGATGGCGGCGCGCAGTGGACGGCATTCGCCAGCGAGCCGCCGGCCGGGCAGGGCGCCGGCACCATCGCCATTGCCGCCGATGCCTCGCAGGTGGTGTGGGCGCCGGACGCCGGCGGCAACTGGCGCACAGCCGATTTCGGCAAGCACTGGCAGCGTGTAGAGGGGCTGCCCGAGACCGCGGTGGCAGTGGCCGATCGCGTTGATGCACGGCGCTGGTACGCGGTGGATACCGCCAGCGGGCGCCTGTTCGAAAGCCGCGATGGCGCAGCGAGCTTCCGCGACACCGGTGCCCAGGTCGGCAGCCCGGCGCGCGACGAGCGTGCGCGGCCGCAGCTGCGCCCGGATCCATGGCGGGCGGGGGTGGTGTATCTGGCCAGCCCCACGCTGGGCGTGATGCGCTGGCAGGGCGGGCGTTTGCAGACCTTGTCCAAACCGGACCAGGCGCGTTCGCTGGGCATCGGCAAGGCGCTGCACGCGGGCGCACCGCCGGCGCTGTATCTGGCCGGCCGCGTGGATGGGGTGGACGGCGTGTTCCGCTCCGACGACGAAGGCGCGCAGTGGTTGCGCATCAACGACGACGCGCACCGGTTCGGCAAGCCGTACAGCGTCACCGGCGATCCGCGCATCCCCGGGCGCGTGTACTTCGCCACCGGTGGGCGTGGCATCTTCTACGGCGATCCACGATGAGCGCTGCGTCGCTGCGCGCGTCATCGCGCTGTCTTACCGTGTACGGCGGCGTGCGTCGTCGTATCGCTGCGCGCCGATTGGTCGCGCCGTCCCTGGAGATCATTGCATGAGCGCTTCCCTTATCTGTCGTGGCTGCCTGTTGGGCCTGGTCCTGGCCAGCCCCGCCGCATTGGCACAACCGAGCTTGCCGTTGCTGTTTGCCGATGGCGCGGTACTGCAGCGCGATCAGGCCATGCCGGTGTGGGGCTGGGCAACCCCGGGCGCTGCCATCACGGTGCGGTTCGACGGCAAGCAGGCCACTGCCAATACCGACGCGCAGGGGCAGTGGAGGGTTCGCCTGCCCGCGCACAGCGCCGGTGGCCCGTACGTGCTGAGCGTGCAGGGCGACGGCGGCCAATTGCAGGTGCGCGATGTGCTGGTCGGCGATGTGTGGCTGGCCAGCGGGCAATCCAACATGGAGTGGCCGTTGGCGCAGGCCAGCGATGGTCCGCAGGCGGTGGCCGCGGCCAACGACCCGCAGTTGCGGCACTTCAAGGTGCCCAAGTCGTGGTCGCTGCAGCCGGAAGCGCGCCTGACCGGCGGCGACTGGAAGGCTGCCACGCCGGACAACGCCGGCGAGTTCACCGCAGTGGGGTATTTCTTCGCCAGGGAGCTGCGCGCCAGCACCGGCGTGCCGATCGGCATCGTCAACAGCACCTGGGGCGGCAGCGCGATCGAGGCGTGGATGGACGCGGCCTCGCTGGGCTTGAATGGCGAGAAGAACCAGGGCGCGATCGAGGCGATCAAGCAGCGCGATGCTGCCGCGCAGGCCGCCACCGGCAAGCGCATCGCGCGCTGGCCCAAGGTCGATGGCGACATGCCGCAGTGGCGCCAAGCGTCGTTCGACGACAGCGACTGGGACAGCATCCCGACCAGCCAGCAATGGGAATCCAGCGGCTATGACGGCATGGACGGCATCGCCTGGTATCGCACCACGGTCACCCTGAGCGCTGCCGAGGCCAAGGCCGGTATCGAACTGGGCGTGGGCCAGATCGACGACTCGGACATCACCTACGTCAATGGCCAGCAGGTCGGCACGACCGAAAAACAGTGGAACCTGCCGCGCGTCTACCAGGTGCCTGCCTCCGCCTTGCATGCAGGCGTCAACCACATCGCGGTGCGGGTGGAAGATCTCAGTGGTGGCGGCGGCATGCATGGCCCGGACGCGCAGCGCTTCGTGCAGACCGGCGCCGGTGCCAAGCGCGCGTTGGGCGGCTGGAAGTTCCGTCCCGCCGCCGTGCGCGTGTCGCTGGCCGACAACAAGAATCAGCTGCCCACGCTGCTGTACAACCAGATGATCCATCCGCTGCAGCCGTTCCCGGTCAAGGGCGTGATCTGGTACCAGGGCGAAACCAATGCCAGTGAGGCCGGCGCGGTGAAATACCGCGCGCAGTTCGCCGCGATGATCCAGCAATGGCGCGCCGAGCGCGGCGCGAAAACGCTGCCGTTCCTGTGGGTGCAGCTGGCCAACTTCAAGGCCGGTGGCGACAGGGGCGAGCTGAGCCCGTGGGCGCTGTTGCGCGAGTCGCAGTCCAAGACGCTGGCGCTGCCGGCAACCGGGCAGGCGGTGATCATCGATATCGGCAACCCCACCGACATCCATCCGACCAACAAGCGCGATGTCGGCCATCGACTTGCGATTGCTGCACGTCATGTGGCGTACGGCGAAACGCTGGTGTACAGCGCGCCGGTGTTCAAGCAGGCACGCTTTGACCAGGGCCAGGCCGTGCTGCGCTTCGACCTGCAGGGCAGTGCCTTGCAGGTGCGAAATGGTGGCGATGTGCAGGGCTTCCGCGTCGCCGGTGCCGACAAACACTTCCATCCGGCCACCGCGCGCATCGACGGCGATCGGGTAATCGTGCGCAGCGACGCGGTGGCTGCACCGGTCGCGGTGCGTTACGGCTGGAGCGAAAACCCGGAAGACGCCAACCTGGTCAATCGCGAACACCTTCCTGTTTCCCCCTTCCGCACCGATACCTGGTGACACGGAGTCTTATGTCCATGCATTCCCCCGTTGCACGTGTGATTACTCCTTCCCCTGCACGCCGCTGCCTGCGTCCGCTGCTGCTGTCCGCGCTGACGCTGGCCCTGGCTGCGTGCCAATCCGGCGAGCAGGACGACAAAGCCAAGCCGGCCGCAGTCGCACCGACTGCCGGTACCGCAGCGACCGCACCTGCCACGGCAGCGGCGCCGGCTGCGCAGACGTCGATGCCGCAGTTCGTCAGCAAGGACGGCAAGCACGCATTGATGGTCGATGGGGCGCCGTTCCTGATCCTGGGCGCGCAGGTCAACAACTCCAGCAACTATCCCGGCGTGATGGACAAGGTGTGGCCGGCGATGCAGGTGCTGGGCCCCAACACCGTGCAGGTGCCGATCGCCTGGGAGCAGGTCGAGCCGGAAGAAGGCAAGTTCGATTTCTCCTTCGTCGATACGCTGCTCACGCAAGCGCGCGAGCACAAGGTGCGGCTGGTGCTGCTGTGGTTTGCGACCTGGAAGAACAACGGCCCGGCGTACGCGCCGCACTGGGTCAAGACCGACAACCAGCGCTTCCCGCGCGTGGTGACGCGCGAGGGCAAGGCGATCGGGTCGCTGTCGCCGCATGCGCAGGCCACCCTGGATGCCGACCGCGAGGCCTTCGTGGCCTTCATGCAACATCTGAAGCAGGTCGATCCGCAGCACACCGTGATCATGATCCAGCCCGAGAACGAGCCGGGCACCTACGGCAGCGTGCGTGATTTCTCGCCGATGGCGCAGAAGCTGTTCGACGGCCCGGTGCCGGACGCACTGCTCAAGCGCCTGAACAAGCAGCCGGGCAGCTGGGCACAGGTGTTCGGTGCCGATGCGGACGAGATCTTCCATGCCTGGTCGATCGGTCGCTACATCGACCAGGTGGCCGAGGCCGGCAAGGCCGAATACCCGTTGCCGATGTACGTCAATGCCGCGCTGCGCGGCCCGTTCAATCCCGGCCAGCCCGGCCAGTACGCCAGCGGCGGCCCCACCGACAACGTGCTGGACGTGTGGAAGGCGGCCGGCCCGCATATCGATCTGCTGGCGCCGGATATCTACATGCCCGAGTACCGCACCTACACCACGGTGCTGGAACGCTACGCCCGCCCGGACAATGCGCTGTTCGTCGCCGAAACCGGCAACCGCCCCGAATACGCACGTTACCTGTTCCCCGCGCTGGGCCATGACGGCATCGGCTGGTCGGCGTTCGGCATGGACTACACGCGGTACTCCAACTATCCGCTGGGCGCCAAGCACGTCAACGAAGAAACCCTGGCGCCGTTCGCGCTGGGTTTCGAGCTGGTCAAGCGCGGCATGCGCCCGTTCGCCAAGGCCGCCTCCGAAGGCAAGCTGCACGGCACCGCCGAAGAGCCCGGCCAGGCGGTGCAGGAGCTGAAGCTCAACGACCGCTGGAGCGCCACCATCACCTACGGCGTGCCGCAGTTCTGGTTCAAGGGCGAGCCGCCGGGCAACCCCGAGCCGATCGGTGCGGCGTTGATCGCCGAGTTGGGTCCGGACGAATTCCTGGTCACCGGCTATCACGTGCGCGTGACCCTGCATCCGGCCAGCGAGGCGACCGCCAACATGCTCTACGACCGTGTCGAGGAAGGCGTCTACGAAGGCAGCGACTGGAAGTTCGAGCGCAACTGGAACGGCGACCAGACCGATTACGGAGTCAACTTTTCCAGCGCGCCGCAGCTGCTGAAGATCAAGCTGGCCACCTACAAATAAGCCTGCTTGGCCGCGTGCTGCACAGCCCGACCGCTGCGCAGCACGCGGTCCGTCAGGTTGAATCCAATGAACCATGCGCTGCCGCCCCCGCGGCACCGTTTCGTAATTCCAAGGGAGTGAACATGCAAACCATCAACCGTTCCGCCGGCCATGCGCCTGCCACCCGACGTACACCGCTTGCCCAGTGCCTGGCGTTGTCGCTGGCCTTGCTGGCCAATGCCGCGCACGCACAGGAAGTGCGCAAGGCCGCCGACGGCGTCACCGTGGTGCCGAGCGCCAAGGGCGCCGCACCGGTACGTCTGCAGGTCGTCGACGCCGGCATCATCCGCGTCAGTGCCGACCCGGATGGCGACTTCGCCCGCAGCCCCAGCCTGATGCGCGTGCCGGTGCAAGGCGATGGCAGCTTCCAGCTGGCCGAACAGCGCGACAGCGTGCAGCTGAAGACCGGCAAGGTCACCGCCACCGTGTCCACCGTCGATGGCCATGTCAGCTTCGCCGATGCCAATGGCAAGCCGGTGTTGTCGGAAGTGGCCGGCGGGCGCAGCTTTGCGCCGCTGAAGGTGGAAGGCAAGCAGTACCTGAGCGTGCGTCAACGCTTCCAGTCGCCCGACGACGAAGCGCTGTACGGCTTCGGCCAGCACCAGCAGGGCTGGATGAACCAGAAGGGCCGCAACGTCGAGCTGCAGCAGAACAACATCGACATGGCGGTGCCCTACCTGGTGTCCAGCCGCAACTACGGCCTGCTGTGGGACAACAACTCGATCAGTCGCCTGGGCGACCCGCGTGGCCTGCAGCCGCTGCCCAAGACGCTGAAGTTGTACGACGCCAAGGGCAAGGCCGGTGCGCTGACCGCGCGTTATGCGGTCAATGGCAAGCAGATCGTCGAACGTCGCGAGAGCGAGGTGAACTACCAGTACCTCAGCGACTTGACCAAGTATCCGAAGAAGGCGATCACCAAGGACAAGAACAGCCGCATGCAGGTCACCTGGGAGGGGCAGATCGAAGCACTCACCGGTGGCGAGCACACCTTCTCGCTGTATTCGAGCGAGTACGCCAAGCTGTACGTGGACGGCAAGCTGATCGTCGATCGCTGGCGCCAGAACTGGAACCCGTGGAATCACGAGTTCAAACTGGCGCTGGAGCCGGGCACGCGCCACACCGTCAAGGTCGAGTGGGACCTGATCGACCCCAGCTACATCGCGCTGCTGCATCGCGACCCGCTGCCGGCCGCCGAAGCGAAGGACCTGTCGCTGTGGTCCGAAGCCGGCCAGATGATCGACTACTACTTCGTCTCCGCCGATTCCTACGACCAGGCCGTGGCCGGCTATCGCGAACTCACCGGCAAGTCGGTGATGCTGCCCAAGTGGGCGTATGGCTTCTGGCAGAGCCGCGAGCGTTACAAGAGCCAGGACGAGCTGGTCGGCGCGGTGGCCGAGTACCGCAAGCGCAAGCTGTCGCTGGACAACATCGTGCTCGACTGGTCGTACTGGCCCGAGAATGCCTGGGGCTCGCACGATTTCGACCCGCAGCACTTCCCCGATCCGGACGGCATGGTCAAGGCCGTGCATGACATGCATGCGCAGATCATGATTTCGATCTGGCCCAAGTTCTATCCCACCACCGCCAACTACAAGGAACTGGACGCGGCCGGTTTCATGTACAAGCGCAATGTCGAAGTCGGTGAGCTGGACTGGATCGGCAAGGGTTACAAGAACTCGTTCTACGATCCGTATTCGGAAAAGGCCCAGGCGATCTACTGGCGCCAGGTCAACGAAAAGCTCAACAGCAAGGGCTTCGATGCCTGGTGGATGGACGCCGACGAACCGGACGTGCATTCCAACCTGGACATCGGCGAGCGCAAGGCACGCACCACGCCCAATGCGCTGGGCTCGTCCACCGAGTACTTCAATTCCTATCCGCTGCCGCACACCCATGGCGTGTACGTGGGCGACCGCGCGGCCGACGACAAGCGCGTGTTCATCCTCTCGCGCAAGGGCTATGCCGGCACCCAGCGCAATGCGGTGGCGGTGTGGAGCGGCGACATCGTCTCGCGCTGGGACGACATGCGCGACCAGATCTCCGGTGGCGTCAACATGGCGCTGTCGGGCCTGCCCAACTGGACCTTCGACATCGGCGGTTTTGCGGTGGAGAAGCGCTACGAGAACCAGGACCCGGCGCATCTGCCGGAATGGCGTGAGCTCAACACGCGCTGGTTCCAGTTCGGTGCGTTCGTGCCGATCTTCCGCTCGCATGGTCAGTTCCCGTACCGCGAAATCTGGAACATCGCCCCGGAAGGCACGCCGTTCTACGAGAGCATGGCGTACTACAACCGCCTGCGTTACGCGTTGCTGCCGTACATCTACAGCCTGGCCGGCGATACCTACCAGCGCGATGGCGTGATCATGCGCGGCATGATGATGGACTTCCCCAACGACGCGAAGGCGCGCGACATCAACGACCAGTACCTGTTCGGCCCGGCGTTCCTGGTCGCACCGGTCACCCGCTTCGGCGCCACCTCGCGTCAGGTCTATCTGCCGGCCGGCAGCAGCTGGCTGGATTTCGCCACCGGCAAGCGCTACGAGGGCGGCCAGAGCATCGAGGCGGCCGCGCCGATCGAGCGCATGCCGTTGTTCGTGCGCGCAGGCTCCATCGTGCCGACCGGCCCGGTGCAGGAATACGTGGATCAGAAGCCGGATGCGCCGCTCACCGTGGTGGTCTACACCGGCGCCGATGGCCAGTTCTCGCTGTATGAGGACGACGGCAAGGGCTACGGCTACGAGAAGGGCGAGTTCAGCCGCATCCCGTTGGTCTGGAACCAGGTCAAGGGCGAGCTGAGCATCGGCAAGCGCGAGGGCAGCTGGACCGGCATGCAGGCCAAGCGCACCATCAACGTGCGCTTCGTCGATGGCCCGCGCGACGACGCCGGTGCGCTCGAGCCCAAGACCGATACCAGCATCCAGTACGACGGCAAGCCGGTCAGCGTGTTGCAGCGCAAGATTGCGTCCGGCAAAGCGCGTCGTCGATGATCGCAGGCTGTCTTCAGTCGATGAGCAAGCAGATGCCGGAACGCCGCAAGGCAGTCGCGGGCGGTTCCGGTGATGCCGCACGGCGGTGGCCGTGCTGACCCGTCGTGAACTGTGCAAGGCAACCGGGGCCGCGATTGCGGTCCTGGGCGCCGCACCGGTTGCCGTGCAGGCTGCTGCATCGTCCAGACACGCCGCGTTGCCGGTCGCGGCGCCCGCCGATGCCTTGCAGCTGTGGTACCGCGAACCGGCCAACGAGTGGGTGCAGGCGCTGCCGGTCGGCAACGGCCGGCTGGGCGCGATGGTGTGGGGCGGCATTGCCCACGAGCGCCTGCAACTCAACGAGGACACGCTGTACGCAGGCGGCCCGTACGATGCCACCAGCCCCGACGCGCTGGCGGCGCTGCCACAGGTGCGCGCGCTGGTGTTTGCCGGGCGCTATGCCGAGGCCGAAACACTGGCCGACGCCAAGCTGCTCTCGCGTCCGCTCAAGCAGATGCCGTATCAACCGCTGGGCGATCTGCTGCTGGACTTCGATCGTGCCGACGGCATCAGCGAGTATCGCCGCCAGCTCGATCTGGATACCGGCGTGGCCACCACCACCTTCCGCTCCGGCGGTGCGCTACATCGGCGCGAGGTGTTCGTGTCGGCGCAGTCGCAATGCATCGTGGTGCGCCTGTCCTGCGATCGGCCACGCGCAATTTCCCTGCGCGTGGGCATCGACAGCCCGCAGACCGGCGAGGTCACGGTGGAGCAGGGCGGGTTGCTGTTCAGCGGCCGCAACGGCAGCTTTGCCGGCATCGAGGGCAAGCTGTGTTTTGCCTTGCGCGTGCTGCCGCAGGTCAAGGGCGGCACGCTCAGCGGTCTGCGCGACCGTCTGCGCATCGAAGCGGCCGATGAAGTGGTGCTACTGCTCACCGCCGCCACCAGCTACCAACGCTACGACGCTGTCGATGGCGACCCGCTCGCGCTGACCGCGGCAAGCATGCAGAGGGCGGGCAAACTGGATTACGCCGCATTGCTGCGTGCGCATCTGGCCGATCACCAGCGGCTGTTCCGGCGCGTGGCGATCGACCTGGGCAGCAGCGACGCAGCCAAGCTGCCCACCGACGAACGTGTGCAGCGTTTTGCACAGGGCAACGACCCGGCGCTGGCCGCGCTGTATCACCAGTTCGGCCGTTACCTGCTGATCTGCAGCTCGCGGCCCGGCACCCAGCCGGCCAATCTGCAGGGCATCTGGAACGACCTGATGCAGCCGCCGTGGGAAAGCAAGTACACCATCAACATCAACACCGAGATGAACTACTGGCCCAGCGAGGCCAACGCGCTGCACGAGTGCGTCGAACCGCTGGAAGCCATGCTGTTCGATCTGGCCAAAACCGGCGCGCACACCGCGCGCGCGATGTACGACGCACCGGGTTGGGTGGTGCACAACAACACCGATCTGTGGCGCCAGGCCGGGCCGATCGATGGCGCCAAGTGGAGCCTGTGGCCGATGGGCGGCGTCTGGCTGCTGCAACAGCTATGGGATCGCTGGGATTACGGCCGCGACCGTGCCTATCTGGGCAGGATCTATCCCCTGTTCAAGGGCGCGGCGGAGTTCTTCGTCGCCACGCTGGTCAAGGATCCGCAGACCGGTGCGATGGTGACCAACCCCTCGATGTCGCCGGAAAACCAGCATCCGTTCAACGCCGCGCTGTGTGCCGGCCCCACCATGGATGCGCAGCTGCTGCGCGATCTGTTCGCCCAATGCATCGCGATGAGCAAGCTGCTCAAGGTCGACGCTGCCTTCGCGCAACAACTGAGCACGCTGCGCGAGCAATTGCCGCCCAACCGCATCGGCAAGGCAGGGCAGCTGCAGGAGTGGCAGCAGGACTGGGACATGCAGGCGCCGGAGATCCATCACCGCCACGTCTCGCATCTGTACGCGCTGCATCCATCCAGCCAGATCAATCTGCGCGATACGCCCGAGCTTGCCGCCGCCGCAAGGCGCACGCTGGAAACCCGTGGCGACAACACCACCGGCTGGGGCATCGGCTGGCGGCTGAACCTGTGGGCGCGGCTGGCCGATGGCGAGCATGCCTACCGCATCCTGCAACTGCTGATCTCGCCCGAACGCACCTACCCGAATCTGTTCGACGCGCATCCGCCGTTCCAGATTGACGGCAACTTCGGCGGCACAGCCGGCATCACCGAAATGCTGCTGCAAAGCTGGGGCGGCAGCGTGTTTCTGCTGCCCGCCCTGCCCAAGGCCTGGCCGCGCGGCAGTGTGCGGGGCTTGCGCGTGCGCGGCGGCGCCAGCGTGGATCTGCACTGGGACGGCGGTCGCCTGCAGCAGGCCCGCGTGCACAGCGATCGTGGTGGGCGCTATCAACTGTCTTACGCAGGGCAGACCCTGGACCTGGAACTGGGCGCCGGTCGCACCCAGCAGGTGGGCCTCAACAACAACCGATTGGTGATGCAATGAGCTTGTACGTAGGACTGGATGTGGGCACGCAGAGCGTCAAGCTGGTCGCCTACGATCCGCAGGAGCGCGCCGTGGTCGCCACGATCGCCGCGCCGATGGAGCTGATCAGCCGCGACGATGGCACGCGCGAGCAGCAGGCGCAGTGGTGGATCGACGGCATCGTGCATTGCTTCGCCCAGCTCGATGGCGAGCAGCGTGCACGGGTGCGCGGTATTTCGGTCTCCGGCCAGCAGCACGGCTTCGTGCCGGTGGCCGCCGATGGCAGCGTCACCGCGCCGGTCAAGCTGTGGTGCGACACCAGCACCGCGCTGGAATGCGACGAAATCATGGACGCGGTGGGTGGTGCGGCAGGCAGCGTGGCCGCCGCCGGCAACCCGATCATGGCCGGCTACACCGCTTCCAAATTGCCGTGGACACGCAAGCATCGTCCCGAGGCGTATGCAGCGATGACCACGGTGATGCTGCCGCACGACTACGTGAACTTCTGGCTCACCGGCGAGCGCTTTGCCGAAGTCGGCGATGCCTCCGGCACCGGCTGGCTGGACGTGCGTACACGGCAGTGGTCCGAACGCATGCTCGGCGCGGTGGACGCACAGCGCGACCTGCGCGATGCATTGCCGCCGCTGGTGGAGACCGGCGCGGTCTATGCCTTGTCCGACGCAGCCGCCGACGCATTGAACCTGCCGGCCGGCGTGCGTGTCACCACCGGCGGCGGCGACAACATGATGGCCGCGATCGGCACCGGCAACGTGGTGCCCGGTCGCCTGACCATGAGCCTGGGCACCTCGGGCACCTTGTTCGCCTACGCCGATCACCCGGTGGTGGACGAGGACGCACGCTGGGCCGCGTTCTGTTCGTCCAGCGGCGGCTGGCTGCCGCTGATCTGCACCATGAACTGCACCGTCGCCACCGAGGCGGTGATGCGCATGTTCTCGATCACCCGCGAGCAGACCGAGGCCTTGATCGCCAGCACCACGCCGGGCGCCGATGGCCTGGTGCTGCTGCCGTTCTTCAACGGCGAGCGCACGCCCAATTTGCCGGACGCCCGCGGCTGCCTGTTCGGCATGGACCTGCACAACACCACCGCCGCGCATTTCTATCGCGCCGCGATGGAAGGGGCGACCTACAGCCTGCGCAACGGCTTCGATGCCTTTGTCGCGGCGGGTCTGCAGTTCGACACCATCCTGCTCACCGGCGGCGGCAGCAAGAGCGCGCAATGGCGGCAGATGGTGGCCGATATCTTCAATCTGCAGGTCGTGGTGCCGACCCAGCCCGAAGGCGCTGCCTTCGGTGCCGCATTGCAGGCCCTGTGGGCCTGTGATCGCGACGACGGCGGTGCGGACGCATTGTCGGATGTGGTGCTGGAGCATCTGCAGATCGACCAGGACCTGTCGGCGCGCCCGGATCCGCAGCGTGTGGCCCAGTACCAGCAGCACTACCAGAGCTTCCTCAAGCACCTGCAGGTGGTCAGCCCGCTCTACGCCGGCTGATCGACCCGCTTTCTACGACTCCCCCAGCAGCAAGGACATTCCACCCCATGAGCAACACCGTCTACATCGGCGCCAAGGAATATTTCCCCGGTATCGGCAAGATCGGCTTCGAAGGCCGCGACTCGGACAACCCGCTGGCCTTCAAGGTCTACGACGCCAACAAGCAGATCGGCGACAAGACCATGGCCGAGCATCTGCGCTTTGCCGTGGCCTACTGGCACAGCTTCTGCGGCAATGGCGCCGATCCGTTCGGCCCGGGCACGCGCGCGTATCCGTGGGATATCGGCAACACCGCGTTGGACCGTGCCGAAGCCAAGGCCGATGCCGCGTTCGAATTCTTCACCAAGCTCGGCGTGCCGTATTACTGCTTCCACGACATCGACCTGTCGCCGGATGCCGACGACATCGGCGAGTACGAGCGCAACCTCACCCACATGGTCGGCATCGCCAAGCAGCGCCAGGCCGACACCGGCGTCAAGCTGTTGTGGGGCACCGCCAACCTGTTCTCGCACCCGCGCTACATGAACGGCGCATCGACCAACCCGGACTTCAACGTGGTGGCGCGTGCGGCGGTGCAGGTCAAGGCCGCGATCGATGCCACCGTCGAGCTGGGTGGCGAGAACTACGTGTTCTGGGGCGGCCGCGAGGGCTATGCCTGCCTGCACAACACCCAGATGAAGCGCGAGCAGGACAACATGGCGCGCTTTCTGACCCTGGCACGCGACTACGGCCGTGCGATCGGCTTCCAAGGCAACTTCCTGATCGAGCCCAAGCCGATGGAGCCGATGAAGCACCAGTACGACTTCGACAGCGCCACGGTGATCGGCTTCCTGCGCCAGCACGGCCTGGACCAGGACTTCAAGCTCAATATCGAAGCCAACCATGCCACGCTGTCGGGCCATAGCTTCGAGCACGACCTGCAGGTGGCAGCCGATGCCGGCCTGCTCGGCAGCATCGATGCCAACCGCGGCAACCCGCAGAACGGCTGGGATACCGACCAGTTCCCGACCGACCTGTACGACACCGTCGGCGCCATGCTGGTGGTGCTGCGCCAGGGCGGGCTGGCACCGGGCGGGCTGAATTTCGATGCCAAGGTGCGCCGCGAGTCGTCCGATCCGCAGGACCTGTTCCTGGCACACATCGGCGGCATGGACGCGTTCGCCCGCGGGCTGGAAGTGGCCAATGCGCTGCTGACGTCCTCGCCGCTGGAGCAGTGGCGCGCCGAGCGTTACGCCAGCTTCGACAGCGGCGCGGGTGCGGAGTTTGCCAACGGCAGCAGCACGCTGGTGGATCTGGCCCAGTACGCGGCCGGCAACGAACCCAAGCAACTCAGCGGCCGCCAGGAAGCCTACGAGAACCTGATCAACCAGTATCTGACGCGTTGATGTCCCGTGGCCGGCGGCGCAGTGCGCGTCGCCGGCCGATGTCGGCCGCCCCCGTGGCCGCTCCTTTGCATGCTTCCAGGTGAACCCATGTCCAGTGTCTCCATAGACGGCGCCCCCGATGCCGGCGAGAACACCCGTTTCATCGTCCTGATCAGTTGCGTAGCCACGATCGGCGGTTTTTTGTTCGGTTTCGATAGCGGCGTGATCAACGGCACTGTCGATGGCCTGAAGCAGACCTTCAATTCCAGTGCCGCCGAGACCGGGTTCGAAGTCGCCTCGATGCTGCTGGGCTGCGCCATCGGCGCCTTCTTCGCCGGCCGTCTGGCCGACCGCTGGGGCCGCCGCGCGGTCCTGATCATTTCTGCGGCACTGTTCCTGCTCTCGGCCATTGGCGCCGGTGCCTCGCACAGTTCCGGCTTCTTCATCTTCGCCCGCGTGATGGGCGGCTTTGCGGTGGGCGCGGCCAGCGTCATCTCGCCGGCCTACATCGCCGAGGTCGCCTCCGCGCGCTATCGCGGCCGGCTCGCCACGATGCAGCAGATCGCCATCATCAGCGGGCTGTTCTGCGCGTTCCTGAGCAACTACCTGCTGGCCAACGCCGCCGGTGCCTCCACCGAGCCGCTATGGGCCGGTCAGGCCGCCTGGCGCTGGATGTTCTGGATGCAGGCGGTTCCCTCGCTGCTGTTCCTGTTGCTGCTGCTGGTCATCCCGGAGAGCCCGCGCTACCTGGTGGTCAAGGGCCGCCGCGAGCAGGCGCTGGTGGTGCTGAAGCGGCTGTACGGCAACGCCGCCGCGCAGACCAAGCTGGCCGAGATCTCGGCCTCGATGTCGGCCGACCAGCACAAGCCCAAGTTCTCCGACCTCATCAACAAGGCCACCGGCAAGATCCGCCCGATCGTCTGGATCGGCGTGGGCCTGGCGGTGTTCCAGCAACTGGTCGGCATCAACGTGGTGTTCTATTACGGCGCCGTGCTGTGGCAGGCGGTGGGTTTCTCCGAACAGGACGCGCTGCTGATCAACGTGCTCTCCGGCGGCCTGAGCATCGGCGCCTGCCTGGTCACGGTGATGCTGGTCGACAAGATCGGCCGCAAGCCGCTGCTGTGGATCGGCTCGGCCGGCATGGCGGTCTCGCTGGCCCTGGTGACCTATGCCTTTGCCACCGCCTCGCTGGACCCAAACGGCAAGCTCGCCATGTCCGATGCCATGGGCATGCTCGCGCTGGTGGCCGCCAACGTCTACGTGGTGTTCTTCAATGCCTCGTGGGGCCCGGTGATGTGGGTGATGCTGGGCGAGATGTTCCCCAACCAGATCCGCGGCTCGGGCCTGGCCATTGCCGGCGCCGCGCAGTGGACCTCCAACTTCGCCATCACCGTCAGCTTCCCGATCCTGCTGGGCAGCATCGGCCTGGCCGGCGCCTACGGCATCTACACCGTCGCCGCGTTCATCTCGGTGTTCTTCGTGCTCAAATACGTCTACGAGACCAAGGGCAAGGAGCTGGAGCAGATGGAGGGCTGATCTGCTCTGTTGTGCTGATATCGGCATGGAAGACGAACAAGGCCGCGCACTGCGCGGCCTTGTTCGTTGACGGTCTCGCCTGGCATCTTGCCGATGTCTCGCATGCCTGCATCGCTACAGGCGCCTCAATCGCACCGGCTGTCATCGTTGGGCTGGGTGCGGTGCATACGCCTCCTCGCGACTGCTCGCAGCTCTGGCCTCTGCTGTGTCAGGCGACCCGATTCCCGCGCGGCCCAATGCACCAGCAAAGTGCAATGCGCGTCTTCAACGGCGATAACCGCCTTGAAGGGCACCGGCTCTTTTTGCAAATTGTGCGCCACCGCTATACTCCACCAGGCAGTTTCCCTCCAGACTAGGGCGAATCGTGGAACCAAGGAGTGGTGGTATGGCAGTAGCTAAAGAGCTTGTCAGGGGCATGCTGATCAGCGTGTGCTACTGCTTGGTGTCTCTGATCCTCTGGCGCTTCTCCATTGACCAGTGGTATTTGCCAGTTGGCTTGCGGGTCGTCACTTTGCTGTTTCGACCGTATCGCGAATGGCCGTTCCTGTTAGCAGGAGACGCTGCGGCCATGTTGGTCTTGCGTATTCCGCTGGGCGAGCTGCAGGGGTTCAACCCGCTATGGGCTTACCTGAGTCCGTTCTTGCATGTTCCCTTGATTGCCAGCGGTGTTTTCCTGCTTCGTTACTATATCCCTAATATTGTCAAGAAGCAGCACTGGCTTATTCCTGCCGCACTTGCGCTAGGGCTTTGGAATGCAGTCTGCAGTATGTTGTTAAATGAAACGCTTGGTGGTCCACCGATTTATCCTGTGATTGATCTGCTGCTGCTCTACTGTTCGGGTAGCTATCTTGGAATACTGATTTTGCTGCTTCCCACGATGTTGTGGACCAGTTGGAATGACGGGCCAGTGCATTCCAGTCTGCCAAGAGATCTTGCTGTTGCGGTTGTTTTCATTCTAGGACTGTTCTTCAGCCTGGGTGTCTGGAGTAACCCATCGATTCGAAACATTTTGATGATCGCGATGCTTGTGCCAATGATCGTCATGACCTTCAGGCACGGATGGAAAGGTATCGCATTAGGGTCGCTACTTGCTAGCTTTGGGCTTGAGTTCTCTCTTCCCAGGGTCTATCAGGCGGGCTTCTTCGATCAGCATGTTTTCAATATTCAATTGCTCTATGGAGTCATGACAACTGCTCTCTTTATTTTTAACGCTCGCCTGCGTGAGTCTGCTCGCAATAATGTTTCGAATCGGGCAAAGGATGACGCCTTTCTATTCGCTCGCGCGAGCTATTCCAGTGCAGAACGTCTGTTGCGCAACCGCGTACTTGAATATTCTGATATCAATGTGCAGATCAACAGGATGCGCAAAGATGTCGTGGCTGATTTGAGGGCGAAAGGGCAGCACGCGATTGCAATGGAGATGACACGGGTTGGTGTGCTTGAGTCGCAGTTATTGCAGCAATATGTGGCCGCACTTTATCCTTTGGAAATCGAGACGCATGGGCTCTATCAAGCGTTGCGTTCGCCAGCACTTGAGCGTTTTTGTCAATCTCGGTTTCAACACGTGTTTCGCGGAGATTGCAAGAATCTGTCGTTGGAGCTACAGCTGAGCGCGTATCGCAGTGTGCTCAACTGTGTCGAGATCTTGCCGTCAGCGAGCAGGCATTTCATCCAGGCGCGTGCGTGGACAGGCAAAGGGGCTAGGGGGGTTGCGGTGCGTGTTATTGCGGATTCTTCGTCAGCTGAGCCGGCTGGACGCTACTCAGACGATGTCGAAGCCGAACTGGATGCACGATTGAAGGCGCATGGCGGCATGCTTCGCCGCCGCCATGCGTTGGTTGTGACATTCCTTGTTGCTGAGCCTGATTCCGTGGAGGTCAGGGGGAGACTATCCACTGGTCCCCAGCTGCTTCACGCCGGGTTAGTACCTTGAAGTTCCTTGTTTGATAGACGAGTCGCGCTTGATCGCGTTGGGTTACATCAAGTGTTGCCGGGTCATTTGAGCGCGTGCTTGCAGAAATCTTGTTTGCTGAAGGCAACACGACGCGCTCTACATCCTTGCCCATTGGCAACGTCCAGAGGGCGTTGTCCACTCTCGCAACTACCGCGCGGACCACGCCGGTGACATCGTTGATTTGCAAGTAGGTGACTCCGTCGCGATGCAGTTCATATATGGCGAGCGATGGGTCAATGGCCAGGTTGGCGGCTTTGGGGTTGCTATCGCCAAGTCCTGTCATTGCATGCGCACCGATACCACCGCTAGAGGGGCAGCATTGAGCCATTGCCGCGCTCGAAGCGAAGAGTCCGACGATTAAACAAAAAGCCATAGGCCAGGTTTTTGCGTTCTTCATGATTTTGCCTTCCCCCTGCATGGGGCAACTCCGCCTGCGATTCAGG
Organism: Xanthomonas euroxanthea; assembly: GCF_903989455.1. Classification (NCBI taxonomy): domain Bacteria; kingdom Pseudomonadati; phylum Pseudomonadota; class Gammaproteobacteria; order Lysobacterales; family Lysobacteraceae; genus Xanthomonas; species Xanthomonas euroxanthea. Next base: position 2,172,896 of record NZ_LR861803.1, read on the forward strand.
CGCTTATACGTTACTTGTTGAATGGCAGATTTTGTTGATTGTTTGTCGCAGAAAATCGCTGCGGCATACCGTCCGCCGATCAGCGAGGAACAGTCAACCGCATCCGCCGTTACCTGGACCTATCCGGTCAGGCGTGATGTGCAGCGCTAGAGCGCGCGCTATTTAGCGGCTCGGCTTGAGTTCGCCATCAGCACGCTCAAACCATCCAATCACCCGCTGGAGATGAGGCTTGCCCCAACGACGCAAGAACTGCTGGGTGTGGTGGTTGCCGAGGTCGTGCAGGCTCGCGAGACGTCGGGCGATGAAGGAGGCGGTCAGTGGCTGGCCGCAGTCGACCTCGATGCAGTGGCGCCAGGCGGTATAGCTGTCGGGGATGACGGGGGGACATCGTGGCTCTTCGGCAAGAGTGAACGTGAGGGTGTAGGCGGGACACAACAGGCTTGCTTTTGCGCGATAAATGTTACTTTATAACACTTCGTTCCGTCGTTCGTCTGGTCACATCGTGTCGCGCCCCTTACCAAAAAGCGTTGTTTGCCTGGTCACCATGCCGAACCTTCCATACTCGAATCGGCTCGGTGGCCGCGTCGATCCTCCGGAACCGGCCCGATGAGGCGGCGGAAGGTGTTGCGCACCGTCGGCGCAGCCTTGGTGCTGTCGCCGGGCCTTGCCCATGCGCAGTCGCTCCCGGCGCTGCGCAGCTGCAACCTGCAGCGCCAGGGTAGGGAACTGCAGCTTCGACTCGCATTGAGTACGCAGGTTGCCTACCGCAGCTTCAGCCTGTCCAATCCAGCGCGCTTGGTCATCGACTTGCCGGGCGTTTCGACACAGCCACCGCAGGTCGATCCATTGCCTGACGGTCTCGCAGTCGTTGCCATCCGTAGCGGCCCGCATGGCGATGGGCTGCGCGTGGTGCTCGATCTGGTGCAGCCGCTGACAGCCACGGCGCGCTGGGAGGATGGTGCGCTGGTGCTTGATCTTGCTGCTGTGTCCGGCACTGCGTCGTTGTCCGCAGCCGATCCGACCGGTCCGGCCGTTGCGGCGGCTGCGCCCACGCGCTCGCGCCTGCATCCCTACGTGGTCGCCATCGACGCCGGTCATGGCGGCAAGGATCCCGGCGCGGTCAGTGCCGATGCGCGCTACGAGAAGCATGTGGCCATGGCGGTCGCGGGGCGGCTGCACCAGCGCCTGGCGGCCGATCCGCGTTATCGGCCGACCATGATCCGCAGCGACGATCGCTTCGTGCCGCTGCACGACCGGGTGTTGATCGCCCATCGCCGCAATGCCGATCTGTTCGTGTCCATCCATGCCGATGCTGCGCCCAGCAGCCAGGCGCGCGGCGCCTCGGTGTTTGCCTTGTCGCAGAACGGCGCCAGCTCGGCATTGGCGCGCTGGATCGCCGACAGCGAAAACGCCGCCGACCAGATGGGCGACAGCGCGCGCCGTTTGCGGATGCCCAGCAACCCGGTGCTGTCACAGGTGCTGGCCGACCTGTCGCTGAGCGGCACCATCGCCAGCAGCGTGGCGTTCGGCAAGGTGATGCTCGGGCGGCTGCAGCAGGTGACGCGGCTGCATCAGGACCAGGTCGGGCAGGCCGGCTTTGCCGTGTTGAAGTCGCCTGACATTCCGTCGTTGCTGGTGGAAATCGGCTTCATGAGCAATCGCGACGATTGCCGGCGGCTGTGTGGCGATACGCATCAGGACGAACTGGCGCAAACGCTGCATGCCGGTATCGACGATTACTTCCAGATGTTCCCCGGTCGCGCCTGAGGCGCGATTCCCCCATCTCCTTCAACGAGCTTTCGATGTCCACCACGCTTCCCGATGTTGCCGTTACCGAACCGTCCACAGCGAGTGCGCCGCTGCGCTGGGTCGGCATGCAGGACATCGCCGTGCCGGTGCGCCTGGACGATGCCGAACCCGGCGGCAGCGTGGCCGCGCGTGCCGGCGTGCAGGTGGATCTGCCGCGCCCGGAACTCAAGGGCATCCATATGTCGCGCTTGTATCGCTTGCTGGGTCGGCATCTGGAGCAGCCGGTGTCGCCGGCGATGGTGTCGCAGCTGCTGCAGGCGCTGATCGACAGTCATGCCGATTGTGGCAGCCGTGCGGCGCGGCTGACGCTGAGCTTTGAGCTGATGTTGCGGGTGCCGGCGCTGCGCAGCGAAGGACTGAGCGGCTGGCGCGCCTATCCGGTGCGCATCGATGCCCAGTCAAGCGAAGGCCGCACCCGGATCCAGTTGCAGGTCGAGGTGCTGTACGCCTCCACCTGTCCCTGTTCGGCGGCCTTGTCGCGCCAGTTGCTGAGCGGTGCGTTCTTGCAGCAACACGCAGGGCGCGATGCGTTGCCGGTCGAAGAGGTGGCGCAGTGGCTGCAACAGCACGGTTCGTACGCCACGCCGCACAGCCAGCGCAGCGTGGCGCAAATACGCGTGGAGCTGGGCGCGAGCTTGCCGCGTTTCGGTATCCGCGCGCTGGTCGGCCTGTGCGAGCAGGCGCTGGCGACGCCGGTACAGGCGGCGGTACGGCGTGTCGACGAGCAGGCGTTCGCCCGCTTGAATGGCGCCAACCTGATGTATGTCGAAGATGCCGCGCGGCGGTTGCGCAAGGTGCTGGCCGAGCACCATGCCGTTTTCCATGTGGCGGTGCGCCACCTGGAAAGTCTGCATGCCCACGACGCCGTCGCCGAAACCGACAGTGATGCCGGCATTTTTCATCCATTGGCCGAGTGAGGCGTTGCCATGCACTGCAAACATCCACGTCGATCTGCAATCGCTGCGCGCAAGTACGAGGGCGATCGCACGTGGCGCCGATGCGGACGCATTGTCGCGCAGGTCCATGTCCTGATCGGGCCGTACGTGATGTTTGTCGCGGGGTGATCGGCATCGGCCAGGCCGATGCGCCGCCCTCGCGTGGCAGCACATGCAGCCGCAGGCGTGGAGCGGGCGGCCGACTGCGCGGCTTGGTGTACAGGTGTTTGGCCCGCAACCGGCCTCAGCCAGTCGGCGCACCGGTACATCGGATCGACGCAGTCGCCATTGGCGACATGTTCGCCCGGGCGGGGAACGGGATCATCGCGCGCTGCCCGGCCAGCGGCAGTCACCGATGCCCGAAAACGCAAAAGCCCCGCAATGCGGGGCCTTGGCGTGTTCTGCAGCCAGACGACGGTGGTGCTCCCTAGGGGACTCGAACCCCTGTTTTAGCCTTGAGAGGGCCACGTCCTAACCATTAGACGAAGGGAGCGTTTGGTGCGTCTTGTGCAGCGCGCTAGTATAGTGCGCTCAAACCCGTTGGGCAATCCTGCAACACAAGACGGAAGCGCCATCATCGAATCCTCAGTTACATCTCCGTTCACGCTGCGCGTCATCCCACGCGATCAGCACACCATCTCGCGCAAGGACATCAGCCCCAACGCGTTGCGCGTGCTGTACCGCCTGCGCGAATCGGGCTTTGGTGCCTACCTGGTCGGCGGCGCGGTCCGCGACTTGCTGGTCGGCGGCCATCCCAAGGATTTCGACGTGGCCACCAGTGCCACGCCGGAAGAAGTCAAAGCGCTGTTCCGCAACTGTCGCCTGATCGGCCGCCGCTTTCGCCTGGCGCATGTGGTGTTCGGTCGCGAGATCATCGAAGTGGCCACGTTCCGCGCCAACATCGACGATGGCAGCGGCGACCGCGAACTGGATAACGGCCGCCTGGTGCGCGACAACGTCTACGGCACCATCGAAGACGATGCGATCCGTCGCGACTTCACCTGCAACGCCCTGTACTACGCGATCGAGGATTTCTCGGTACGCGATTACTGCGGCGGCTTCGAAGACGTGCAGGCGCGCCTGATGAAGCTGATCGGCGACCCGGAGCTGCGCTACCAGGAAGATCCGGTGCGCATGCTGCGCGCGGTGCGTCTGGCGGCCAAGTTGAACTTCGACATCGAAGCCGGCACCGCAGAACCCATTCCGCGCCTGGCCGGTCTGTTGTCCGAAGCGGCGCCAGCGCGCTTGTTCGAGGAAATTCTCAAGCTGTTCCTGTCCGGGCACGGCGTAGCCAGTTTCGAAGGCCTGGAGCGTTACGGCCTGCTTGGTGCGCTGTTCCCGGAAAGTGCGGCGGCCCTGAAATCCAACCGCAGTGGCGCACTGCGCGCCATGGTGCTGGAAGGCCTGCGCAACACCGATGCGCGCGTGGCCAACGACGAACCGGTGTCGCCGGCGTTCCTGTTCGCCCTGCTGCTCTGGCCGGCGTTCTGCCGCACCTTGATGGGCCTGCAGGCGCAAGGCGTGCAGCCCGAGGACGCGCAGCGTCGCGCCGCCGACCGGGTCACCCTGCATCAGCTCGAACGCGTGGCGCTGCCGCGCCGTTTCTCGCTGCCGATGCAGGAAATCTGGCTGCTGCAGACGCGGTTCTCCTCGCGCCAGCGCAAGCGCGTGTTCCGCACCTTGTCGCATCCGCGTTTCCGCGCCGCGTTCGATTTCCTGGTGTTGCGCCAGTTCGCCTCGGCCGACCATGCCGCCGATGTGGAGTTCTGGCGCGAGGCACAGAAGTCCTCCGGCCAGGAACTGGTCGATGCGATCGAAACCGCGCAGGCCGATCACGCCGGCGAGGAGGATGCACCGCGCAAGCGTCGCCGTCGCCGCCGTCGCACCGGCGCGCCCGCAGGCGAGTAGGGCGTGCAGACCGCCTTTGTCGGCCTGGGCGCCAACCTGGGCCCGGCCGAGGCCAGCGTGCGCGCGGCCATCGCCGCGCTGGGCGAGCTGCCGCAGTCCACGCTGATTGCCGCCTCGCGCCTGTACCGCACGCCGGCCTGGGGCCGCGAAGACCAGCCCGATTTCATCAATGCCGTGGCGCAGCTGCGCACTGCGCTGGCGCCGCTGCCGCTGCTGGAGGCCCTGCTCGGCATCGAGCAGACCTTCGGTCGGCAGCGCGTGGATGGCGAGCGCTGGGGCCCGCGCACGCTGGACCTGGATCTGCTGCTGTACGCCGACCAGGTGATCGACCTGCCGCGTTTGCAGGTACCGCACCCGCATCTGCAGGCGCGCGCCTTTGCGCTGTTGCCGCTGTCCGAGCTTGCCCCGGACGCGATCATTCCGGGCCATGGAACAGTGCGACACGCCCTGCAGGCCATCGATGCCTGTGGGCTGGAGCCGATTGGGTAGATAATGGCCGGCTTATCACCCCACGTAATGACTTCATGAGCAGCCATACCGACAGCAAGCCCTGGACCGTGCCCGCCTTGGCGCAGGCCAAGCGCGAGGGTCGAAAACTGGTCATGTTGACCGCCTACGACGCCGGTTTCGCGCGGACCTTCGATGCCAACGGCGTGGACCTGATCCTGGTCGGCGATTCGCTGGGCATGGTGGTGCAGGGGCACGATTCGACCTTGCCGGTGACCACCGCCGACATGGTCTACCACACCGCCGCAGTGGCCAGGGTGCTGGAGCGGGCGTTGCTGGTGGCCGATCTGTCGTTCCAGGCCGATGCCACGCCCGAGCGCGCACTGGACGCTGCCACCCAACTGCTGCAGGCCGGCGCGGAGATGGTCAAGATCGAGGGCGCCGGGCACAAGCTCGAGGTGATCCGCTATCTGGTCGAGCGCGAGATCCCGGTCTGCTCGCATCTGGGGCTGACCCCGCAATCGGTGCTGCGTTTCGGCGGTTACACGGTGCAGGGGCGCGGCGAAGCCGGCGAACAGTTGCGCCGCGACGCGCAGGCCGTGGTCGATGCCGGTGCCAGCCTGGTCGTGCTGGAATGCGTGCCCACGCCGATCGCCACCCAGATCAGCACCGCGCTCGGCGTGCCCACCATCGGCATCGGTGCCGGCCCGGGCTGCGATGGCCAGGTGCTGGTGATGCACGACATGCTGGGCCTGGACAGCGGCCACCGCCGGCCCAAGTTCGTCAAGGATTTCCTCGCCGAAGGCGGCTCGGTGGCGGGCGCGGTGCGCGCTTACGCGCAGGCCGTGCGCGACGGCAGCTTCCCCGATGCAGCGCACGCGTACGCCGCATGATCCAGACCCTGACCGATCTTTCCACCCTGCGCGCGCTGGTCACCGGCTGGAAGCGTGAGGGCTTGCGCGTGGCGCTGGTGCCGACCATGGGCAACCTGCACGCCGGCCACTATTCGCTGGTGATGCTGGCGCGCCAGTACGCCGACCGGGTGGTGTCGAGCGTGTTCGTCAACCCGACCCAGTTCGGCCCCAACGAAGATTTCGCGCGTTACCCGCGCACGCCGGAGGCCGACCTGCGCGGCCTGGAAGACGCCGGCTGCGATGCACTGTGGCTGCCCGACGTGGACACCATGTATCCGCTCGGCACCGCACTGGCCACGCCGATCCACGCGCCGGGCGTCAGCGACGTGCTCGAAGGGGTGTGCCGTCCCGGGCATTTCGATGGCGTGTGCACGGTGGTGGCGCGGCTGTTCAACCAGGTGCAGCCGGACGTGGCCGCCTTCGGCAAGAAGGACTATCAGCAGCTGGCGGTGATCCGCCAGATGGTGGCCGACCTGGCGTTTCCGATCGAGATCCTGGGCGGCAGCATCGTGCGCGAGGCCGATGGCCTGGCGATGAGCTCGCGCAACCAGTATCTGACGGCCGACGAGCGCCCGCGTTCGACGCAGATCCGCAAGGTGCTGCTGCAGATGCGCGACAGCTACGCCGCCGGCACCCCGCGTGCGCAGGTCGAACAGGCCGCCACCCAGGCGCTGGAACAGGCCGGTTTCCGCGTCGATTACGCGGTGGTGCGGCTGCCTGATCTGAGCGAGCCGGGCGATGGCCATGCCGGCGCGCGCGTGGCCTTGATCGCCGCCCGCCTGGGCGCCACGCGGCTGATCGACAACCTGGAATTCTGAGCCGTCCCAATGCCGCTGCAAGCGCCGGGTCGGGCCATGACTGGCGACGCCTGCGAACCGGCGCACGGGCACGTTTGTCCAGCGCCGGCCTGAAGCACTCACCACTGGTTGCGGGGCAGGCCGGTGGACACCGGCGCTTTCCGCTAAAATGCCGGCTTTCCTTTGCCGTTGCCCGTCATGCACCTGTCCCTGCTGAAAGCCAAGATCCACCGCGCCACCGTCACCCATTCCGAGCTCAATTACGAGGGCTCGATCGCCATCGACGGCCTGCTGCTGGAAGCCACCGGCATCCGTGAGTTCGAGCAGGTGCATATCTGGGACGTCACCAACGGTGCGCGTTTCAGCACCTATGCCATTCGTGCCGAGGAAGGCAGCGGCATCATCTCGCTCAACGGCGGCGCCGCGCGTCACGTGCAGGTGGGCGATCTGATCATCGTGGCCGCCTTCGCCAGCATGAGCGAAGCCGAAGCCGAGACCTTCAAGCCCAATCTGGTATATGTGGACGGCAGCAATACGATCACCCACACCAACCACAGCATCCCCACGCAGGCCGCATGACACACACCAACGGATTCGACGCGCTTCACGCCCACGCCCAGCGCCTGCGCGGCGCTGCCATCCCCGCATTGCTTGCCGCCGAGCCACAACGGCCGACGCAGTACGCCAGGCAGGTCGGTCCGTTGTATTTCAATTTCGCGCGGCAGAAGTACGACCGCGCCGCGCTGGATGCCTTGTTCGCCATCGCGCGTGAGCGTGATCTGGCCGGCGCGTTCCAGCGCCTGTTCCGCGGCGAGCAGGTCAATGTCACCGAGCAGCGCGCTGCACTGCATACCGCGTTGCGCGGCGACCTGACCGATGCGCCGGTGGCCTCCGAAGCGTATGCAACCGCTGCGGAAGTGCGCCAGCGCATGGGCGCGCTGATCCAGCAACTGGAAGCCACCGACGTCACCGATATCGTCAGCGTCGGCATCGGCGGCTCGGACCTGGGGCCGCGGCTGGTGGCCGACGCCTTGCGCGCGCCGTCCGGTGCGCGGTTCCGCGTGCATTTCGTCTCCAACGTCGACGGCGCGGCAATGCAGCGCACGCTGGCCACGCTGGACCCGGCGCGCACTGCCGGCATCCTGATTTCCAAGACTTTTGGCACCCAGGAAACCCTGCTCAACGGCAGCATCCTGCATGCCTGGCTGGGCGGCAGCGAGCGGCTGTACGCAGTGAGTGCCAATCCCGACCGCGCCGCCAAGGCCTTCGACATCGCGCCGAGCCGCGTACTGCCGATGTGGGACTGGGTCGGTGGCCGTTATTCGCTGTGGTCGGCGGTGGGTTTCCCGATCGCCCTGGCGATCGGCTTCGAACGTTTCGAACAATTGCTGGAAGGCGCGGCGCAGTTCGACGCGCATGCGCTCGACACGCCGCTGGAAGAAAACGTCGCCGTGCTGCATGGCCTGACGGCGGTGTGGAACCGCAACCTGCTCGGCAGCGCCACGCATGCGGTGATGACTTACGACCAGCGCCTGGCCCTGCTGCCGGCCTACCTGCAGCAGCTGGTGATGGAAAGCCTGGGCAAGCGGGTCAAGCTGGATGGTTCTGCCGTGGACAGCGACACCGTATCGGTGTGGTGGGGCGGTGCCGGTACCGATGTGCAGCACAGCTTCTTCCAGGCGTTGCACCAGGGCACCAGCGTGGTGCCGGCCGATTTCATCGGCACCGTGCACAACGACGATCCGTACGCGGAAAACCATGTCGCGCTGATGGCCAACGTGCTGGCGCAGACCGAGGCGCTGGCCAACGGCCAGGACAGCAGCGATCCGCACCGCAGTTATCCGGGCGGCCGCCCGAGCACGGTGATCCTGCTCGACGCGCTGACCCCGCAAGCGCTGGGCGCGCTGATCTCGATGTACGAGCACAGTGTCTACGTGCAGTCGGTGATGTGGGGCATCAACGCGTTCGACCAGTTCGGCGTGGAGCTGGGCAAGCAGCTGGCCAGCCAGTTGCTGCCGGCACTGAAGGGCGAGTCGGCCGACGTGGCGGACCCGGTGACGCGCGAACTGCTGGCCAAGCTGCGCGGCTGAGCCTGGCGCATCGATTGCAAGACGACGGGGCCTGCGGGCCCCGTTTTCGTTGTGCGGCGGACTAGCAGGCATGGGACTGGGTCAAAATAGCCAAATTTCCCAAAATGGGAAGTTGAGCGTAGGCTGTGAGTCACCACCATGTGCAGGACCGTCCCATGTCTCGCCTCCAGGATCTGCCCGAGCTCGAAACATCCCCTGCCGCCGACATCAAGGTGAAGGGCTGGCCCAGCCTGATGCGCAAGGTGCGCTCGCATGGCGCGGTGGTCATCACCAACCATAATCATCCCGAGGCGGTCGTGGTGGATGCGGAGGAGTACCACCGTCTGGTGAGGCAGGCGAGCGCAGCGGCGGCCGCCTCGACGCGGGCGCAATCGCTGCAGGCGTTGCAGGCCAGGTTCGACGCGCATCTGGCGGCAGTGACCGATGGCCCAGGCCTGGCCCAGGTGATCGGCAAGCCGGCACGCCGGGGTAGCAAGGTCACCCTGGGCCCGTCGCTCTAGATCGTGGGAAACATCCTGGTGCTGGCCGGCGTCAACGGCGCCGGCAAGAGTTCGCTGCTGGGCAGCGTGTTGCGGGAAGAAGGCGGCACCTGGTTCAACCCGGACGCGTTCACCCGGGAGCTGGTGGAGCAGGGCTGGCCACCGGAACAGGCCAATGCGCAAGCCTGGCAGGAGGGCGTGCGACGGCTGCGCAAGGCCATGGATGCCGGCAGCGACTATGCATTCGAAACCACCCTGGGCGCGACGACCATCCCGCGCCTGCTGCGGCAGGCCTGCGCGCAGCACACCGTGGCGATCTGGTTCTGCGGCCTGTCCAGCGTCGAGCTGCATATCGAACGGGTGGCAGCGCGCGTGGCCGCCGGCGGGCATGCCATCCCCGAGCACAAGATCCGCGAGCGCTACGATGCCTCGCGTGCCAACCTGATCGCGCTGCTGCCGCATCTGGCGGTGCTGCATGTCTACGACAACAGCGTGCCCGCCGATGCGACCGGGCAGGTCGCCCCGCTGCTGGTGCTGGAACTGGACCGCAACGGCCTGCAGTACCCGACCACGCCGGACGAACTGGCGCAGGTGCCCGGCTGGGCCAAGCCCATCGTGATGGCGGCGCTGGAGTTGCGGCAGTCTTGAGCCGCGCGCTCATGCACTTGCGGTCTGATCCGCTTCTCACCGACGCGGCCCGACATCCAGCGACCTCACCGGTAGGAGCGCACCCGGGCGCGACAGGTTAGATCGGCAAAGCTCCTCGCGCCCAGGTGCGCTCCTACCGGCATTGCGACAGCAGCGAGACGCCACGCTGCACGCGTCGGCCTCACCCGTAGGAGCGCACCCGGGCGCGACAGGCATACCGGCAAAGTTCCTCGCGCCCAGGTGCGCTCCTACCGGCCTTGCGACAGCAACGAGAACGCCATGCTGTATGTGTTAGCTGCAGCGCCACGCAACGCTGCGGCGCGGCCTGATATCCAGCGACCTCACCCGTAGGAGCGCACCCGGGCGCGACAGGCATACCGGCAAAGTTCCTCGCGTCCAGCTGCGCTCCTACCGGCCTTGCGGCAGCAACGAGAACGCCGTGCTGTATGTGTCAGCTGCAGCGCCACGCAACGCTGCAACTGGAACGGCGGCGCCTAGGCCTTGCCCAACCTCACCGCCACCGGGTCGCCGGTGAGGTAGCCCACCGCCGCGCCGAAGCGGTTCTTGTAGTTGGCACGCACCAGCGGATCCAGTGTGGCCTTGACGGTGTCGTGCAGCGGGCTTTCCCAGTCACCGGGGTGCTGGAAATTGCTCATCACGTAGGTCCAGCCGTGGATCTGGTCGACCGCATGCAGGCCGGTGGATTCGGCGCCGGCCGGCACCGACAGCAGGCGCGTGAGGCTGCCGCTGTCCACGTTGTAGGCCCACAGGAAATTGTTGACGTGCAGGCTGCTGTCTTCGCCGATGAACAAGGTGCGCAGCGCTTCGGAGAACTTGAGGTTGTCCGGGTTGGCCAGGCGCTCCGGATCGGCCAGGTTGCCCAGCGCGTCGGCCTTGGCCAGGTCGTGGCCGGTGAGCGCGGCCGGTGCGGCCATGTCGATCGGCACCCAGTCGCTGTGGATCGGCGCGCCGTGGTGGTCGCGCTGGCCGCCGCGCAGATTCAAGGCGTACACCGCGCCCGCGTCCGGGCCCTCCACCTTCACGTCGCCCGAGCCGTCGCGCATGCTGGTGACGATGTAGGACATCGCCATGTAGGCGATCTTGTCGCGGGCATTGACGGTGGTGCCTTCGAGCTTGGTGAAGCCCAGGCTGCCGCCGGCCAGGGCGGCGTAGCGGTGGGTTTCCAGATACGTGGCCGCCTTCTCCATGCCGGGCTTGATGCGGATCCAGTTGAAGGTGCCGTTGAACGGGATCTTGGTGAACGCGGCATCGCCCGGGTCGCTCAGATGCACGTCGAGGATGTCGGCGGCGGTGAGGCGGTCGGCCATGGCCTGGATCTCGGCACTGGTGGCATGGCCGAGCTTGATCCAGCGCAACGTGGCCGCGCCCGGGCCCACGCCCGAGGTCTGCTGCCACTTGCCCACGTATAGGGTGCCGGCCGACAGGTCCGCCTTGCGGTCGGCGATGAACATGAACAGCCCGCCATTGGTGGCGTCGTCGCCCATCAGCACGGTGCGCTGGTCGGGCATCACCTGCACCAGCTCGTGCGAGATGCGGCCCAGGCAGTAATGCTTGCGCACGCTCCCGGTGCCGTCCGGGTGGACGGTGATTTCGGGCAGGTGGCCGTAGTGATACGGGTTGGCCTTTTCCGGGTCGCCGTACAGATGCGTGCTGTAGCTGCGGAACTGGGTGTTGCCGGCCAGCGCGGTGGCGTCGGGTTCGTATTCTTCGCTGGACAGGTGGGTATTCCACGGCGACAGGCTGGCCCCGCAGGTGGTCCACAGCCCGTGCACCGGTGCCGTGTCGACGTTGTGGTACTTCACCAGCGACAGCTTGCCGGTGGCCGGGTCCTGATCCAGCGTCAGCACGGCGATCGGCGCGGGCAGGTGCCGGTTGGTGTCGTTGCCGGCCTGGTCGCGGGTGGTGTATTCGAACTGCACCACCGCGAAGACGTGATTGCCCTTGACCCCGGGCACCTTGGCATCGGGCAGGGTCAGCAGCGAAGAGCCGTCCGGGCAGTCGGAAAAGAACGGCCGTTCGGCACCGGGTTTGGAGCGGTCGATGATCGGGCGGTGCTGGATGTCGTAGTAGCCGCCGGCCAGCACGGTGCCGCCCTTGCCGTCGGGCACCTGGTCGCCGGTGACGAAGAACGGGTGGTACGCAAGCGCATACCGCTGGGTGCTGCCGTCGCTGCGCGCCACCGTCAGCGACGAGCCCACCGTGGTGGTGGCCATCGCCGCGGGGTTGGCCAGGCTGGGCGCCGGCATGCCATGGAAGGTGGCCGACACCAGCTGGGTCGGGGTGTCCGACGGCCGCAGCGGGCGTGCGGCCAATGCCGCACCGCCGAGGTGTTGCAGGGCGGCGGCGCTGGCGCTGCCCAGCGGCAACAGCGGGACGGACGCCAGCAGGTGCATCAGCCGGCGGCGGGCGGGATCGGGGGAGGCGGACATCGAAACTCCAGGCAAAGACGACGATCAACGATGGCCGGTGGCGCATCGGCAAGCCGGTCACGCTAGGCCCGGGGTATGACAGTTGTTTGACGGCGAGCTCACCTGTTGGCGGGCATTCGAACAGGGCGCCGCAAGCGAACCCGGCAATACCTGCACCGGCGGGTTGGGCTGCGCAGTGCGGAGCCGGCACGGTGGTGCATCGCAGCAAAGTGCGCCGCCACGCAAGCCCAGGCGCCACGCCGGATTTGGCGGTTTCCCGTGGTTTGACGGGTGCTGCCGGTATTCCAAGCCTATAGCCCGGGCCAATAAGTTGCCCGTCGTTTGGCATACGAGCGCGCGGTGTTGACAGGGTATGGGAATCACGCAAGCGTACGCCGCCTAATGGCCTGCGGCGTCACGCATCGCCGTGGGGAGAACCACCTGGAGACCTGGATCTTGGACAAGCTGCTTCGTCGTACCGCCGCGCCTGTCGCGCGTCGTGCCCTCTCTCTGGCTACCGCCGCCGCGGTGCTGATGCTGGCCGCCTGCCAAGGCAAGGACACCGCCGCCGAGGCAAGCAAGACCGCACCGGCCGCCGCGCCCGCGGAGGCGTCCACCGCCATCCATCCCGACCAGTGGCCGTCGCCGAAGTGGCCGTTCGCCCAGGACCAGGCCCTGGAGCAGCGCATCACCGATGTGATGGCCAAGATGAGTGTCGAAGAGAAGGTCGCCCAGACCATCCAGGGCGACATCGCCAGCATGACCCCGGACGACGTGCGCAAGTACCGCATCGGGTCGGTGCTGGCCGGTGGCAACTCCGACCCGGGCGGCAAGTACGACGCCAAGCCGGCCGAGTGGCTGAAGCTGGCCGACGCCTTCTATGAAGCGTCGATGGACACCTCCAAGGGCGGCAATGCGATCCCGATCATCTTCGGCATCGATGCGGTGCACGGCCAGAGCAACATCGTCGGTGCCACGCTGTTCCCGCACAACATCGGCCTGGGCGCCACGCGCAACCCGGAGCTGATCAAGAAGATCGGTGAAGTCACCGCCGCCGAAACCCGCGTCACCGGCATGGAGTGGACCTTCGCGCCCACCGTGGCGGTGCCACAGGACGACCGCTGGGGCCGCAGCTACGAAGGCTATTCCGAGTCGCCGGACGTGGTGGCCAGCTTCGCCGGCAAGATGGTCGAAGGCGTGCAGGGCGTGCCGGGCACCCCGCAGTTCCTCGACGGCAGCCACGTGATTTCCTCGGTGAAGCATTTCGTCGGCGACGGCGGCACCACCGACGGCAAGGACCAGGGCGACACCAAGGTGTCCGAAGCCACCATGCGCGACATCCACGCGGCCGGTTATCCGCCGGCGATCGCGGCCGGTGCGCAGACGGTGATGGCCTCGTTCAACAGCTTCAACGGCGAAAAGATGCACGGCAACAAGGTCATGCTGACCGACGTGCTCAAGGGCCGCATGAACTTCGGCGGTTTCGTGGTCGGCGACTGGAATGGCCACGGCCAGGTCAAGGGCTGCACCAACGAGAACTGCCCGGCCTCGTTCATCGCCGGCGTCGACATGGCGATGGCCTCCGACAGCTGGAAGGGCATCTACGAGACCGAGCTGGCCGCGGTGAAGTCTGGCCAGATTTCGATGGAGCGCCTGGACGATGCGGTGCGCCGCATCCTGCGCGTCAAGCTGCGCCTTGGCCTGTTCGAAGCCGGCAAGCCGTCCAAGCGCCCGCTCGGCGGCAAGTACGAATTGCTGGGCGCGCCGGAACATCGCGCGATCGCCCGCCAGGCGGTACGCGAGTCGCTGGTGCTGCTGAAGAACCAGGCCGGCATCCTGCCGCTGGATCCGAAAAAGCGCGTGCTGGTGCTGGGCGATGGCGCCAACGACATGGGCAAGCAGTCCGGCGGCTGGACGCTGAACTGGCAGGGCACCGGTACCAAGCGCAGCGACTACCCCAACGGCAACACCATCTGGGAAGGCCTGGACAAGCAGATCAAGGCCGCCGGCGGCACCGCCGAGCTGGCAGTCGATGGTGCGTACAAGACCAAGCCCGACGTGGCGGTGGTGGTGTTCGGTGAGAACCCGTACGCCGAGTTCCAGGGCGACATCGCCACCCTGCTGTACAAGCCGGGCGACGAGAGCGAGCTGGCATTGATCAAGAAGCTCAAGGCCGAGGGCATCCCGGTGGTGGCGGTGTTCCTGAGCGGGCGCCCGTTGTGGATGAACCAGTACATCAATGCGGCCGATGCGTTCGTCGCCGCCTGGTTGCCGGGTTCCGAAGGCGAGGGCATTGCCGACGTGCTGCTGCGCAAGGCCGACGGCACGGTGCAGAACGACTTCAAGGGCAAGCTGAGCTTCTCCTGGCCCAGGACCGCGGTGCAGTTCGCCAACAACGTCGGCCAGAAGGATTACGACCCGCAGTTCAAGTTCGGCTTCGGCCTGACCTATGCCGACAAGGGCGACCTGGCCGCGCTGCCGGAGGAATCGGGCGTGTCCGGCGAGCAGTCGGTGGGCGGGGTGTACTTCGTGCGCGGCAAGCCGGCGCTGGGCATTGCGATGCAGCTGTCCAACGCCGGCCAGGCCAACATGCCGGCCACCACGCTGCCGGTGGGTCTGTCCGATGGCAGCCTGAAGATGACCGCCGTCGACCACAAGGCGCAGGAAGATGCGCGGCGCCTGGTGTGGTCCGGTGCCAAGGCCTCCAGCGTGTTGCTGGTGTCCGGCAAGCCGGTCGACGTCTCGCGCGAGAGCAACGGCGATGGGCAGCTGCAGCTGACCGTGCGCCGCGACAGCGCGGTGACCGGGCCGGTATGGCTGGGCGTGGGCTGTGGCGACAACTGCGGCGGCCGTGTCGATGCGCAGAAGACCCTGGCCGCGCTGCCGCAGGGCCAATGGAAGGTGCTGGGCGTGCCGCTGAAGTGCTTTGCGGTGGCCGGTGCGGACGTGACCAAGCTGACCCAGGTCGCCAGCATCGAAAGCGCTGCGGCGCTGGATCTGTCGGTGTCGAAGATCGCGCTGGGCGCGCTCAACGAAGCCGAAGTCACGCTCGACTGCCCGGTCAAGTAAGCAGCACACCCGCAGGCGCGCCTGCGGGTGTGCCCAGGTAATCAGGACACACGCGTCGCCGGTCCCGGCGACGTGCTACAGCGGCCACCCTCAGCGGTGGTGTCATCAGCCGCCGCGGGACGCGTGCGTCGATCGGCCGGGAAGGCCTGCAGCTGCGGTTCGCCGCGCTGCCGCCACGCACGCGGTGCGGGCGGCGGCAGTCTGCAGGCCTGTCCGCTCCACGACGCGCCGCCCAGAGCCAGACAGGAGAGTGCAGTGGGTTTGGCGACGTTGGATATCGTGATTGTGCTGGTCTATCTGACCGGCATCTTCGTGCTCGCGCAGTGGGTCTCGCGCGAGAAAGCAGGCCACACCAAGAGCGCCGAGGATTACTTCCTGGCGAGCAAGTCGTTGCCGTGGTGGGCGATCGGCGCATCGCTGATTGCCGCGAACATTTCGGCCGAACAGATCATCGGCATGGCCGGTTCCGGCTATGCGATCGGCCTGGCGATCGCGTCCTACGAGTGGATGGCGGCGCTGACGCTGCTGATCGTCGGCAAGTTCTTCCTGCCGATCTTCCTGCGCAACGGCATCTACACCATGCCGCAGTTCCTGGAACAGCGCTACGGCAAGTGGATCCGCACGCTGATGGCGGTGTTCTGGCTGCTGCTGTACGTGTTCGTCAATCTCACCTCGATCCTGTGGCTGGGGTCGATCGCGGTCAGCCAGGTCACCGGCATGGACCAGACCCTGGCGCTGGCGTTGATCGGCGTGTTCGCCCTGGTCTACCAGCTGTATGGCGGGTTGAAGGCGGTGGCCTTGACCGACATCGTGCAGGTCACGCTGCTGGTGCTGGGCGGCCTGCTGGTGGCCGGGCTGACCCTGGCACGGATCGGCGATGGTGCCGGCGTGCTGGCCGGCTTCAAGCATCTGTGGAGTGCGCACCCGGAGCACTTCCACATGATCCTGAGCAAGGACAACCCGTTCTACAAGGACCTGCCCGGCCTGAGCGTGCTGCTGGGCGGCCTGTGGGTGATGAACATCAGCTACTGGGGGTTCAACCAGTACATCATCCAGCGCGCGCTGGCGGCCAAGAACATCGGCGAGGCGCAGAAGGGCATGGTGTTCGCCGCGTTCCTGAAGCTGCTGATGCCGTTGGTGATCGTGGTGCCGGGCATTGCCGCAGTGGTGCTGGCGCCGGACCTGGCCAAGCCCGACCAGGCCTATCCGACCATGATGCAGCTGTTGCCGACCGGCATCCTGGGCCTGGTGTTCGCGGCGCTGGTGGCGGCGATCGTGGCCTCGCTGGCCTCCAAGATCAACTCGGTGGCGACGATCTTCACCCTGGATTTCTACGCCAAGTTCCGGCCGCAGACCGAGCAGAAGCAGCTGGTGCGCGTGGGCCGCATCGTGGCCATCGTGGCGGTGCTCATCGGCATCCTGACCGCGCGGCCGTTGCTGGGCAACTTCGACCAGGGTTTCCAGTTCATCCAGGAATTCACCGGCTTCTTCACCCCGGGCGTGGTGGTGATCTTCATGCTTGGGCTGTTCTGGAAGCGCGCCAACGAAGCCGGCGCGCTGACCGCGGCGATCGGCTCGGTGGTGCTGTCGTTCGCGCTCAAGTTCGCCTGGCCGGAACTGCCGTTCATGGACCGCATTGGGGTGGTGTTCGTGGCCGCGCTGGTACTGGCGGTGCTGGTGTCGTTGATGACCGCCCCGACCCAGGCACGCGATCTGATCCGCACCGACGATGTGGCCTACGGCACCACGCTGGGCTTCAAGATCGGTGCGATCGGGGTCGTGGCGATCCTGATCGCGCTCTATGCGGTGTTCTGGTGATCGATCGGATCGCACGCTGAGATCAGCCGTGCATATGCGGCGCGACACGCAGGTGTCGCGCCGCATTGCGTTTGGACGTTGTGCGGTTGCCGCTTACACCCGCGCTGCGGCCAGGCTCGCAGCGAGCAGGTTGACCGGTGCTTCGAACTGCTCGTGCCACGGCGTCTGCAGCCAGGTTTCCAGTGCGGCCGCCGGCATCGGTTTGGCGATCCAGTAGCCCTGGCCTTCGTCGCAGCCCCAGGCGCGCAACTGCGTGTAGGCCTCCGCCGATTCGATGCCTTCGGCGACCACGCGCTGTCCCAGGCTGTGGCCGAGCTGGATCATGGCCGGCACCAGGGTGCGGTCGGTGCGGTTGTCCGGCAACGAGCGGATGAAGGACTGATCGATCTTCAACGAGCTGGCCGGCAGCTGCTTGAGATAGCTGAAATTGCTGTAGCCGGTGCCGAAGTCGTCGATGGCGATGTGCACGCCCAGCGCCGCGATGGCCGCCAGTTGCTCGGCCAGATGCTCGGGGTGGCGGATCATCGCGCTTTCGGTGAATTCGATCTCCAGCCGGCGCGGATCCAGCTTGTGGCGCTCCAGGCCACGCCGCAGCAGGCCGACGAAGCCGGGCCGGTCCAGGTCGGCGGCCGATACGTTCAAGGCCAGATTGAAGTCCAGGCCCTGTTGCTGCCAGCGCGCGGCCTGGGCGATGCCGTTGTCGATCACCCAGGCAGTGATGCGGTTGATCAACGCGGTCTTCTCGGCCATCGGCACGAAGTCGGCGGGCATCACCGGGCCGATCATCGGATGCTGCCAGCGCAGCAGCGCTTCCACCCCGACGCAGCGGTGATCGTGCAGGTCCACGCGCGGCTGGTAGTGCAGACGCAGCTGGCTGGAACTGTCCAGCGCGGCGGGCAGGGCCGCCAGCAGGCGGAAGGTATTGCGCTGGGCCACGTCGTGCTTGCGCTCGTACATGCTCCAGGGCGCGCCGCGCTCGCGCGAGATGTCCACCGAAGTGGTCAGCGAGCGGATGGTGTCGGCCGCGCCATAGCTGGTCTGCAGCGAGACCGCGCCGATCGAGGCGACTGGGGTATGCGGAATGCCCTGATGTTCCAGCGGCTCGGCAAAGGCCTTGGAGACCTTGGTGCACAGCGTGGACAACCGGTGCGTCTCGACCTGGGCCAGGAAGCCGAAGGTGGTCGGGTCCAGCCGGTACAACGCGGTGCCGGCGGGCAGATAGGCCGCCAGGCGACGCTGCGCGAGCGCCACATAGCCGTCGGCATAGTCCCAGCCCAGCGCCTTGACCATTTCGCGGAAATAATCGCTGCCGCAGATGTCGACCGCCACGGCGGTGGTGGCCGGGGCGCTGTCGCGTTGCGACAGCCAGGCATCCAGGTCTTCGGCAAAGCGCGATCGATTGGGCAGCCCGGTCGGGCCGTCGCGATAGGTGGTGCTGCGCAGGTTTTCCACCCGCAGCACCGCCAGGTCGCGCAGGCCTTCCAGTTGGGTGATCGCCTCGGCGTCCAGGCCCGGGCGCGGGCTGGTTCCGATCACGCACAAGGTGCCGATGCGGTGGCCGTCGCGCAGCGTCAGCGGTGCGCCGGCGTAGAAGCGGATGAACGGCGGGCCCAGCACCAGCGGGTTGTCGCAAAAGCGCGGATCCAGTTGTGCGTCGGGCACCACCATCACCTCGTGGGTGCGGATCGCATGCGCGCAGAACGCCTGGTCGCGCGGTGTTTCCTGCGGCTCCAGGCCGATGCGGGCCTTGAACCACTGGCGATGCTCGTCCACCAGCGATACCAGTGCGATTTCCGCGCCCAGGTTGCGGGCAGCCATCGCGGCGATGGTCTCGAACACCGGATCGGGCGGCGAGTCCAGCAGGCAAAGACCACGCAGGACGGCCAACCGGGTCGACTCATCGACCTCGGGCGGAGGAGGGGAACTGACGGGAGCGAGCGCGGAATGCATGTGCTCGTATCGGCCTGAAGCGTGATCCCTTGATCGACAGCACCGGGCTTTGTTCAGTTGACGCGGCTTTCCCGCACGGTGGCCGCGGTTGAATCGCCGCGGCGACGGCCGCAACGGGACGGCATCAGGCGACGGTTTGGGCGACGGCTGGGCGCCAGGCCGGCGAGTGCGCCGGCTCCTGCGTCATGCCCGATGTAAGCAGCGGTCCGGCAGCGCCGTCGGCACCGATGCGCGTTGCTCAACATTATCGACGCCTGGCCGATCACTGGTGGTAAGCCCGCCTTGTCGTCCCACGAGCCGTAACGATTCAGCGCACCTGATTTCGGTGCCTGCTCATTGTGTGACAGGGGTTGCATCAACAGCTACCGCAAATTGACACAGTGTTCACGGGCGCTGTGAGTTACGCCATCGCCCGTCATCCTCCCCGCTGCCTGGAAATCGATCGTGAAATCACCGTTGCCCCGTTTTGCCCGCCGCATGCTGCTGGTCGTTGCAGGCCTGGCATTGTCGTCTGCCGCGCACGCAGGGCTGTCGGTGTCCGGCACCCAGCTGCGTGAGTCCAATGGCAATACCGTGGTATTGCGTGGCGTCAATCTGCCGCACGCCTGGTACGCAAGCCGAACCGATGCGGCCCTGGCCGCCATTGCCGCCACCGGCGCCAACAGCGTGCGTGTGGTGCTCAGTTCCGGTTATCGCTGGAACCGTACGCCGGAGGCCGAGGTGGCGCGCATCATCGCGCGTTGCAAAAGCCTGGGCTTGATCGCGGTGCTGGAAGTGCACGACACCACCGGCTATGGCGAAGACGGCGCCGCCGCTGGTCTGTCCCATGCCACTGCGTACTGGACCAGCATCCGCAAGGCACTGATCGGCAACGAAGACCACGTCATCATCAACATCGGCAACGAGCCGTTCGGCAACCAGTTGAGCGCCAGCGAATGGGTCAATGGCCATGCAACGGCGATCGCCGCGTTGCGCAAGACCGGGCTGACCCACGCATTGATGGTGGATGCACCGAACTGGGGCCAGGACTGGAAGTTCTACATGCGCGACAACGCGGCCGCCTTGCTGGCGCGCGACAGCCGCCGCAACCTGATCTTCAGCGTGCACATGTACGAAGTGTTCGGCAGCGATGCAACGGTCAACAAGTATTTGCGCGCCTTCCGCGATAAAAAGCTGGCACTGGTGATCGGCGAGTTCGGAGGAGACCATCGCGGCGCGCAGGTGGACGAGGCGGCGATCATGCGTCGCGCCCGCGAATACAACGTTGGCTACCTGGGCTGGTCGTGGTCGGGCAACGACAGCAGCACGCAATCGCTGGATATCGCAATCGGCTGGAACGCCACGCGCCTCAGCAGTTGGGGCCGCAACTTGATCCTGGGCGCCGATGGCATCACCGCGACCTCGCGCAGGGCGAGCGTATTCGGCCCGCGTTGAGATTGAAGCTCCACAATCGGTAGAGCGGTCGATCCGGCGCTTGGTTGCAGGCCCTTGCCCGGCCACCATGGCGGGACACGCCGTGAATCCGTCCATGGAGGCTCTTACGCGGCATCCATGCCGCGTAAGGTCCCGCGACGGTGAGCGGGCAAGGACCAGTCGAGATGGTCGGTACTCAAAGTTAAGAGCAGTGCCGGATGCGCCTTGTTCGATCGTGGAGCATCTGCACACCGCCGCATTACAGACAGCTTTCAGATGAGCGCCGACCAACTGTCTGGTGCGGTGTCCTTGCCGGTTGCGGGACCGTGTGGCGGCATGGATGCCGCCACCGAGCCCCCAGGGATGGGTTCACGGCGTGTCCCGCAAGCGGTGAGGGCGCCGCGCCCTCGACGCTGCGCGTTGGCTGCAGGGCCCTTGCCCGCCCACCATCGCGGGACACGCCGCAAGTACGTCCATGTAGGCTCCGGCGCGGCATCCATGCCGCTCAGGGTCCCGCGACGATGAGCGGGCAAGGACCAGTTGAGATGGTCGGTGTGCACGGTAAGAGCGGTGCTGGATGCGTCGTTCGCTCACGACGCATGGGCCATGTCTGATGGGCGCCGCACGACAGACAGCTTTTCACAAGAGCGCCGACCAACTGTTTGGTGCGGTGAGGGCGCCGCGCCCTCGACGCTGCGCGTTGGCTGCAGGCCCTTGCCCGCCCACCATCGCGGGACACGCCGCAAGTACGTCCATGTAGGCTCCGGCGCGGCATCCATGCCGCTCAGGGTCCCGCGACGGTGAGCGGGCAAGGACCAGTTGAGATGGTCGGTGTGCACGGTAAGAGCGGTGCTGGATGCGTCGTTCGCTCACGACGCATGGGCCATGTCTGATGGGCGCCGCACGACAGACAGCTCTCACAAGAGCACCGACCAACTGGCTGGAGCCGTGCCCTTGCCGGTTGCCGGAACGTTGGCGGCATGGATGCCGCCAATGCGTCCCTGTGGTTGGATTCAAGGCGTGTCCCGCAAGCGGCGAGGGCGCTGCGCCCTCGACCGATTTGTCCTCACGGCAACTGGCCGCGTCTTAACGCCCAGGCTCGCGTAACGGCCCCGGGCTTGGCCGCTTGGTCAACTTGCGTTGCAGCGAGCGGCGGTGCATGCCGAGCAGGCGTGCGGCAGCCGAGACATTGCCGCCGGTTTCGTGCAGCGCCTGCTGGATGTGCTCCCATTGCAGGCGGCTCAGCGGTGTCATCATTTCCCGCGCGGTTTCTTCTTCGTCCGGCTCGGGCAGCTCGTCGTCCTCTTCGCCCAGTGCCCGCATGATGGTGGGGATATTGGCCGGCTTGGGCAGATAGTCGTCGGCACCGAGCTTGATGGCCTCCACGGCGGTGGCGATGCTCGCGTAGCCGGTGACCAGCAGGATGCGCATGTCGGCGCGGATCTCGCGCAACGGCTGGATCAGGCTCAGGCCGGAATCATGGCCGAGCTTGAGATCGATCAAGGCGAAATCCGGCAGGGCGCTGCGTGCGGTCGACAAGGCACTGGCCGCATCGGTGGCGGTCAGGGTGTCCACGCCGCGGCGGGCGAGGCTGCGTTGCAGCGTGCGCAGGTACAAGGTGTCGTCGTCGACCAGCAGGCCGGTGCGCAGGGGAGTGCTTGTCATGCGAGTGCCTCGTGTTCGGAGAGCGGCAGACGGAAACCGACGCGGGCGCCGCTGCCTTCGGCGGGTAGCATCCACAACTCGCCCTGCAGCCGTTCGACGGTGGCATGCGACAGCGCCAGCCCCACACCCATGCCGTCATGCTTGCCGCTGTTGAACAGGGTGCCGGGCAGCATGGCTTGCGAGGTATCGAAGCCCGGACCGTAGTCGCGTACTTCGCCGCTGAGATGATCCTGCTCCACGCGCAGCGTCAGGTCGATCTGCGGCCGGCCGGCCCGTTCGCCGGCATCGGCCGCATTGTTGAGCAACACCATCAGCAGATGGCTGACCCCGGGCTGCAGCAGCAGGCGCATCGGCGCATCGTCGTTGCGGCGCAGCTCGATGGTCGGGCGCACCAGCCGCCATTGTTCCAGCACGTCCTTGACCGCGACTTCGCGGCTGAGGTGGCCGTTGTCGGCCGGCGCGGCCAGCGCCAGCACGCGCTCGTGGCACTGCACCAGCAGCTCGCGCAGGGTGTCCAGATCCTCGCGCAATTCGCTCTGGTCGCACTGGTCGGCGATGTCGTCGACCAGCAGCGTCATCGTCGCCAGCGGCGTGTTCAACTCATGCGCCACCGAGGCCGCATGCGTGGCCAGCGCGACGATGCCCTCGTTGCGCGCGAAGCGCTCGCGCAGCGTGGAAATCTCGCGCTCGCGTTCGCGCATCGACAAGGCCAGCCGGGTGGCGAAGGCCAGCACCACCACCGTGGACAACAGGAAGTTGGCGGCCATGCCCCACATATGCAGGCTGAGCGGGTCGAAACTGCCGTAGGGCAGCGGCAGCCCGAACGCTGCACTGATCACATAACCGGCCACGCAGGCCGCCGCCACCGCCATCGCCCAGCCCAGCGGCAGGGCCAGCGCGGCCAGGGCGATCAGCACCAAGAACAGGGAGCCGAACGGGTTGGCGATGCCGCCGCTCCAGCCCACCATCCAGGTCAGCACCGTGACATCGACCAGGATGTGGCCGAATTCGGTGGCCGGGCTGACCGCGCCGCGATGGGCCACCCGCAGCTGTGCATACAGGTTGAACACCGCCAGCGCGGCCACGCCGGCCCACAAGGGTTGCTGCGGCAGATCCAGGCCCATCAGCCCGGTGGCGACCAGGATGGTGGCGGCCTGGCCGGCAGTGGCCAGCCAGCGCAGGCTGCACAGGGTCCGCAGGAAGGAGGCGTCTGAGGAATTCATCACGGCAATGCTATGCGCTCGGGGGCGTGGCGGCCTGCGACAAACCGTCGCATCGGCCTGGAAGACGGCGCGCGCAGCGCTTCAGCTGTGAGCGGACCGATGACAGGCTAAAATACCGCGATGTACGACGCCGTGACTCGCCCAACCCCTCCCGCCGACGCCACCGCCTGGCCGCGCCGCATCACCCAGGCTGTCAAGATCGGCAGCGTGATCGTGGGCGGTGGCCACCCGGTGGTCGTCCAGTCGATGACCAATACCGACACCGCCGACATCGCCGGCAGCGTCAAGCAGGTGGCCGACCTGTGGCGCGCCGGCTCGGAAATGGTGCGCCTGACCGTCAACAACGCCGAGTCGGCCGCGGCCATTCCGCGCATCGTCGACAAGCTGCGCATGATGGGGATCGAGGTGCCGTTGATCGGCGACTTCCACTACAACGGGCATCAGCTGCTTGCCGCCGAGCCGGCCTGCGCCGAAGCGCTGGCCAAGTACCGCATCAATCCGGGCAATGTCGGCTTTGGCAAGAAGAAGGATCTGCAGTTCGCGCAGCTGATCGAGTTTGCGATCAAGTACGACAAGCCGGTGCGCATCGGCGCCAACTGGGGCTCGCTGGACCAGTCGCTGGCCGCGCAACTGATGGACGAGAACTCGCAGCGCGACACGCCCTGGGATGCCGGCCGCGTGCTGCGCGAAGCGCTGATCCGCTCGGCGGTGGATTCGGCCGAGCGCGCGGTGGAACTGGGCCTGGCGCGCGAGCGCATCATCCTGTCGGCCAAGGTGTCCGGCGTGCAGGAGCTGATCGCGGTGTATCGCGACATGGCGAGCCGCTGCGATTTTGCGCTGCATCTGGGCCTGACCGAAGCCGGTATCGGCAGCAAGGGCATCGTGGCCTCGGCCGCGGCGCTGAGCGTTTTGCTGCAGGAAGGCATCGGCGACACCATCAGGATCTCGCTGACGCCGGAGCCGGGCCAGTCGCGCACCCAGGAAGTGGTCGTCGCGCAGGAACTGCTGCAGACCACCGGCCAGCGCGCCTTCACGCCGATGGTCACCGCCTGCCCGGGTTGCGGCCGCACTACCTCCGAGTTCTTCCAGGAACTGGCCGGCGTGGTGCAGAACCATGTGCGCGCCAAGATGCCGGAGTGGAAGATCAGCAACCCCGGCGCGGAGAACATGACCCTGGCGGTGATGGGCTGTGTGGTCAACGGGCCGGGCGAATCGCGCCATGCCAACATCGGTATCTCGTTGCCGGGCACCGGCGAGGCGCCGTCGGCGCCGGTGTTCATCGATGGCGAGAAAAGCGTCACCCTGCGTGGCGAGAACATTGCCTACGAATTCATCGATCTGATCGATCAGTACGTCGAACGCACGTATGTCCGCCGCGCCGGCTGAATCGCCGGCCGGTTTCAGGGGATGGCTGCGCAGCAATGCGTGGCGCATGGCGTTGCTGTTTGCCGGCGTGCTGCTGCCGCTGGGCCTGTTCGTCGACCTGGCCGACGAAGTCCACGAACTGGAAAATTTTTACTTCGACGAGCCCTTGCTGTGGAGCATGCGCAGCATCGCCACGCCGGGGCTGGATGTGTTTTTCGGGGTGGTTTCCAAGCTTGGCTACCAGTACGGGGTGATCCCGGCCGATATCGCCATCGTGCTGGTATTGCTGATGCTGCGGCGCTGGCGCGAGGGAACCTTTGCCGCACTCGGCTTTGCTGGCTCGGCCTTGTTGAACATGGGCGCCAAGCAGGTTTTCCAGCGCGACCGCCCAAGCCTGTGGGAATCGATTGCCCCGGAAAGCACCTTCAGCTTTCCCAGCGGGCATGCGATGGGCTCGATGACGCTCGCCGCGGTGGTTGTCTCGCTGGCCTGGAACACCCGCTGGCGCTGGCCGGTGGCCATTGCCGCAAGTGGGTTCGCGGTGCTGGTGGGGGTGTCGCGGATCTACCTGGGGGTGCATTACCCCTCCGACATCCTGGGCGGCTGGTCGGCCGCGCTGGTGTGGGTGGTCGGGCTGTATCTGGTGATGTTTCGCGGCGCGCGGCGGCCGCATTGGCGTCGCCATCCCGCTTCGACCTGAGGGCACGACCGCTTTGCGGTCGAACGCGGCCGGCGCAGGCCGGGGTGCCTAGCGTGGCGCCAATACCCCGCTGCCTTTGACTCAGCGAGGGCTTGCCAGCTCCCGGCGCCACAACTGCAGCCCGATCACGCTGCCGATCACGGCCAGCAGAATCATGTAATACGCCGGTCCCATCGGGTGCTGCTTGAGCAGCATCACCACCACCAACGGGGTCAGGCCACCAAACACCGCATAGCCCAGGTTGTAAGCGAATGACACGCCGGACAGGCGCACCACCGGCGGAAACGCCTCGACCATGACGCGCGGGACCGCGCCCAGGACGCCGAGCGCCGCGCCCATCAGGGCATATAGCGGAAACAGCAACTGCGGATCGCCGGCCAGCCGATAGAACAGCCAGGCGCTGGCGCCCAGGAATACGCTGCCGGCAAGCAGCACGCGTCCATTGCCGTAGCGATCGGACAAGGCGCCGGCCACGATCGAGCCGGCCGCCTGCAGCAGGACCGCAAGCAGATTGGCCTGCAAGGCGACCGCTGCCGGGTAGTGGTACGCGCTCTGCAGCAGCGTCGGCGTCATCAACGACACCACCAGCACCCCGGCTGCCACCATCCAGGTCAGCCACAACGACAGCGCCACACTGCGTGGATGATCGCGCAGCACCACCTTGAGCGGCGTTTCGCGCGCCAGGGCACGCATCGCCATCAACTCGGCGAACACCGGTGTTTCGTGCAGCCAACGCCGCAGATACACCGAAAGCAGGCCGAAGATGCCGCCGGCCAGAAACGGCAGGCGCCAGGCGCCTTCGGCGATTTCCTGCGGTGTGAAGGCGCGATTGATCGCCCCCGCACTGAGCGAGCCGAGCAACACGCCGGCTGCCAGGCCGGCCGTCAAGGTCCCGCACGCCAGTCCCCTGCGCTGTGCAGGCACGTGTTCTGCGACGAAGACCCATGCACTGGGGACTTCGCCGCCGATGGCCGCGCCCTGCAGCAACCGCATCGTCAGCAGCAGTAAGGGGGCGGCCAGGCCGATCTGCGCGTAGGTCGGCAGCACGCCGATGGCCAGCGTCGGCAACGCCATCAGCCCGATGCTCAGCGCGAACATGCGCTTGCGACCGAGCAAATCGCCGAAGTGCGCCATCACCATCCCGCCCAGCGGGCGGATCAGGTACCCGGCTGCAAAGATGCCGAAGGTCTGCAACTGCCGCATCCACTCCGGAATGCCCGGCGGGAAGAACAGCTCCCCCAGCACCGTGGCGAAGAAAATGAAAATGATGAAGTCGTAGAATTCCAGCGCGCCGCCCAGTGCGGACAAGGCCAGCGTCTTGTAATCACCGCGTGTGAGCTGGCTTGCTGGTGCGGTGCCTGTTGCTGGACGGGTCTTCAAGGCATGACATCCTGTGGCAGGTGATCGCGCACGCGCGCGTGCTGGAGCCGCGGGGTGTGAGGCACCCATGCCATCGCTGCGGCAATGCGCAGCTTGCACGTTTGCACGCAACGGCGGGGCGGACGCACTTCGGGAAAGGCGCGCTGGCTGCGCCTTTGGTGGCGGTCAGTCGCGCACACTTGCGTGCGCGGCCGCTTCGGCATGCAGGGCGGTGGTGTCGAACAACGGCAACTGTGCATCGCTGCTGTCCACCAGCAGCGAAATCTCGGTACAGCCCAGGATGATCGCTTGCGCACCCTCCTGGCCGAGGTCGGCCATGACCTGACGAAAATAGCCGCGCGACGCCGGCCGGATGATGCCCTGGCAGAGTTCGTCGTAGATCACCCGATGCAGCTGCGCGCGTACGTCGGCCGGCGGTACCAGCACCTGCAGGCCACGCGTAGCCAGGCGCTCGCGATAGAACGGCTGTTCCATGGTGAAACGCGTGCCGAGCAGCCCGACCCGGGTGACGCCCGCCGCAATCAGCGCCTCGGCCGTGGCATCGGCGATATGCAGCAATGGCAGCGGCGTGGCGGAGGTGATCGCATCGGCAACGCAATGCATGGTGTTGGTGCACAGCACCAGGAAGTCGGCGCCACCGGCATGCAGCGCGCGCGCCGCTGCCGCCATCGCCTGGCCGGCGCCGTCCCAGTCGCCGGCGTGTTGCAGGCGCTCGATCTCATGGAAATTGACGCTGTACAGCAAGACCTTGGCCGAGTGCAGGCCGCCGCAGGCATGGCGCACCCGCTGGTTGATGATGCGGTAGTAGGGCAGGGTGGATTCCCAGCTCATGCCGCCGATCAGGCCGATGGTTTTGCTTGGAACCGGCATACCGACCTCACCTTGGAACAGTCAACGAATGTGCGTACGCATCGCCCTTCGATGCCCGGGGAGCGCGTATCGGCGAAGTGTACGTCGGCAGCGTCGCCACGCCATCGCGCGTGTCGGTCAGGCCGCCTGCGGACGATCGATCACTCGCCCGGTTTTGCGCCTTCCAGCGGCGCATGCGTGGCGGCGCGGCGTGCCAGCACGCTTTCACGATGCGCGATGTAGACGTTGGCACTGATGATGATGGCCGCACCGACCAGGGTATGGTGTTCGATCGCCTCGCCGAACAGCCACCAGCCCAGCAGCGCCACCAGCGGCAGCTGCATGAAGCTGATCGGCTGCAGTGCGGAGACTTCGCCCAGCTTGAGCGCGCGCGTCCAGAACAGCTGCCCGGCGGTACCGAAGATGCCGGTCGCCGCCAGCCAGAGCCAGTCGATACCGTGCGGCCAGGTCCACTGGAACAGTGCCGGAATCAGCGACATCGGCACCCAGAACACATAGGTGTAGAACACCACGGTGTCCGAGTCGTCGCTGCGCGAGAGCTGCTTGATCTGGATCGCCACCACGGCGCTGATCACCGCTGCCAGCAGCGCAATCAGCAGCCCGGGCGTAAAGGTGGACGAGCCCGGCCGCAGGATCACCAGCACGCCGATGAATCCGGCCGCCACCGCCAGCCAGCGCCGCAGGCGCACCTGTTCGCGCAGCCACACCACGGCAAGGACGGTGACGAACAACGGGGTGGAGTACGACAGCGAGATCGCCTGCGACAACGGCAGGTGGCCGATCGCCCAGAACCCGCACAGCATCGAGGCCAGGCCGATCAGGGTGCGTGCCAGATATTGCGGTAACTGCCGCGTGCGCGGCAGCGCCTTGCCGGGGCGCAGGATCAGCGGCAACAGGGCCAGCAGCCCGAACGCATTGCGAAAGAACGCGATCTCGGTGGTGGCGATCGTGCTTGACGCCAGCCGGATGCAGATGGCCATCAGGCCAAAGGCGAAGGTACTGGTGAGCATCCACAGCGCGGCACGTCGCGACGCCTGCGCTGCGGTCACCAATGCGCTCCGATGATGCGTGGCTCCGGCTCCAGGATCACCGAATAACGCTCGCGCACCGACTCGGCGATGCGCCGCGCAACATCCAGCAGTTGCGCACCGCTGGCAGTGCCGTAGTTGACCAGCACCAGCGCGTGGTCCGGCGATACCCCGGCATCGCCCTCGCGCCGGCCTTTCCAGCCGCACTGTTCGATCAACCAGGCCGCCGACAACTTGCCCTGGCCGGGCTGTTCGCCGGGATACACCGGCATGTCGGCGAATGTGGCCTGCAACGCGGCGATCTGCTCGCTGGGCAGCAACGGATTCTTGAAGAAGCTGCCGGCATTGCCGAGCACATCCGGGTCCGGCAGCTTGCGCCGACGGATATTGATCACCGCCTGCGCCACATCGGCGGCACCGGCCAGTTCGGCGCCCATGCTGGCCAGTTCCTCGCGGATGCCGGCATAGTCCAGCCGCAACTCATGCAGCAGCGGCAGATTGAATTCCACCGCGACGATCAGGTAACGCTCCGGCTGCTGCTTGAATACGCTGTCGCGATAGGCAAAGGCGCACTCGGCCGCAGTCAGTCGCACGAATTGCTGTGCCTGCAGGTCGAAGGCATCCACCACATGGATGAAGTCGCCCACCTGCGCGCCGTATGCGCCGATGTTCTGGATCGGGCAGGCGCCGACCGTGCCAGGAATCAAGGCCAGGTTCTCCAGCCCCGACAACCCCTGCTGCAGCGAATACAACACCAGCGCATGCCAGTTGACGCCGGCACCGGCGCGCACGATGGCATGGTCGGCGTGGTGCGCGATGATGGCGATGTCGCGGTTTTCGAAACACAGCACGCAGCCCGGCGGGTCGCCGGCCAGCAGCACGTTGCTGCCGCTGCCCAACACCAGCAGTGGTTGCCCGGCGATCTCCGGTGCCGCCAGCGCCTGCGGCAGTGCATCGGGTGCGTGGATGCCCAGCAACCAGCGTGCCGTGGCCTCCACATGGAAGGTGTTGAGCGCGCGCAGTGGCGCGTGCTCGCTCAAGCGCCAGCCGGCCTGCGCTGCAGCGCTCATAACGGCGACACCGCACCGCCGCTGGGCGCCTCGCGGCGGCGGCGGATCGCATTGACGCATTCGCCGATCAGCGGCGGCCCGCGATAGACCAAGCCGCTGTAGCACTGCACCAGGGTCGCGCCGGCCGCCATCTTGGCCACCGCGTCGGCACCGGAGTTGATGCCGCCCACGCCGATCAACGGAATCGACTCGGGCAGGCGGGCGCGCAAGCGGCGCAGCACCAGCGTGGACTGCCCCAGCAGCGGTGCACCCGACAGGCCGCCAGCCTCGCCAGCCAGCGGATGATTGGCGATCAAGGTGCGCGTCACCGTGGTGTTGGTGGCGATCACGCCATCCACCGCCAGGTCGGCCAGCACGCGCGCGGCCGCATCGATGTCGCGGTCGTTGAGGTCCGGCGCCACCTTCACCAGCATCGGCACGCGCTTGCCGTGTTGCGCGGCCAGGGCTTCCTGGGTTTCGCGCAGGTCGGCGATCAGCCGACGCAGCGCCTGTTCTTCCTGCAGTTCGCGCAAGCCGGCGGTGTTGGGCGAGGAGATGTTGACGGTGATGTAGTCGGCCAGCGGGTAGACGCGCTCCATGCAATAGCGGTAATCGCTGGTTGCCTCTTCGTTGGGCGTGTCCTTGTTCTTGCCGATGTTGATGCCGAGCAGGCCGCCGCGACGACGCGCGCGTTGCACGTTGGCCACCAGCACATCCACGCCCAGGTTGTTGAAGCCCATACGGTTGATCACCGCCTGGTACTCCGGCAAGCGGAACATGCGCGGCTTGGGATTGCCCTCCTGCGGCCGCGGGGTCACCGTGCCGATCTCGACAAACCCAAAGCCAAGCGCAAGCAGCGCATCGATGTGCTCGCCGTTCTTGTCCAGGCCGGCACCGAGACCGACCGGGTTGGGAAACATCAGCCCGAAGGCCGGTGTCGGCAGCGGCTCCGGGCGCCTGGCCAGCAGCGACGCGGTACCGGTGCGGTCGGCAACATCGATGGAGCGCAATGCCAGCGCATGGGCGCGCTCGGCGTCGAGGGAAAACAGCAGGGGGCGGGCAAGCGAATACATGTGGGTCAGTTCAATCCCCCGGCGAACACCCGGGTCTGGTATTGGAAGTCGATCAGCCCGTCGCGCGCGTGCGCATCGAACAGCGTGCGCAGCGCGGCGAGCATCGGGACATGACGCGGGTCATGCGCCAGCGGCGCATATGACGAAGACAACAGCCGGCCACGCAAGGCATCGAAGTCCAGCCGTTGCACGTTGGGAAAGCGTGCCATCGCGCGGAAGCCGTCGCCGAACCAGGCCTGCATGGTGGCATCGTCCTGATAGCGCTCGGCCACGGCCGAATAGTCGGTGCCGTAGTCCAGCAGCAGTTGTTCGTAGCCGCGCAGGAAGTCGGTGGTGTCCAGTTCGCGGCTGTTCCAGTAGATCACCGCCAGCCCGCCGGGCTGCAGGATGCGCGCCCATTCGGCGCGCACCGCCCGAACGTCGAACCAGTGGAAGGCCTGTGCTACGGACACCAATCCGACACTGGCAGCGGCCAGCCCGGTGGCCTCGGCGGTGCCGTCGACCGCGCGGAAGGTGGGGAACTCCGCCAGCCACTGTTGCGCGGCTTCGCGCATGGCCGGGTTGGGTTCCACCGCCGTGACCGGATAGCCGGCCTCCAGGAACAGCCGGCTGGAGATGCCGGTGCCGGCACCGATATCGGCCACCGTGGTGGCCGGCGTCACGCCCAGCTCTTCGTGCAGCCAGCGCAGCAGTTGTGGCGGATAGCTTGGCCGGTAGCGCACATAGGCCGCGACGCGGTCGTTGAAGCGTTGGGCGGAGGAGGGCGCGGCCATGCTCAACTGTTGGCGGCCGCAAGCCAGGCCAGGCCGCCGAAGAACAGGATGAAGATCGCCACCCCTGCCACCCAGAGCGCAACCGCCAACCAGCCAAGAATCAGCCCGCCGATGGCCAGCCCGTCGCCGTCCAGCCCCTGCGGATTGCGGCGGATTTCCGCGCGCGCCATGTGGCCGGTGATGATGGCGCAGAGGCTGCCGAGGAACGGGATCAGCGTCCAGCCGAGAATGCCCGAGACCAGGCTGACGATGGCCATGGCGCTGGTCTGTCGAACGACGACGTTCATCATGAACTCCTGAAGTGGCGGCAGCCGACGGCTGGCGTGGCCCGATTATCCCAGAGCCGCCGCCCGAATGGCGTGCCATCTGCGGCCAAACGCGATCGCGTGGTCGGGTTTGACGCGAACGGGCGGGGCTGGATGTCTGCTCGCCCCCAGCATCGGACTGAGCGGCGAGGGAAACCTTGGACGCCCAGATGATGCGCAGGTGCGACTCACGGCTGTGACCACGGCATCGGGGCCACGCCGCCGGGAGCGTGGATGCCGGGCGCGGACGCACCGGAGCAGCCATGGTCCGGCACGCATGCGACAGCGCGCCGGCGCGATGCCCGGCGCGCCTGCACACGTCGATCAGAGATCGAACTTGATGCCCTGTGCCAGCGGCAGCGAGTCGGAGTAGTTGATCGTATTGGTCTGGCGACGCATATAGACCTTCCACGCATCCGAGCCGGATTCGCGGCCACCGCCGGTCTCCTTCTCGCCACCGAACGCACCGCCGATCTCCGCACCGGAGGTGCCGATGTTGACGTTGGCGATGCCGCAGTCGCTGCCGGCCGCCGACAGGAACTTCTCGGCCGCCTTCAGGTTCTGGGTGAAGATCGACGACGACAGGCCCTGCGGCACGCCGTTCTGCAGCTCGATCGCCTCGTCCAGCGTGCTGTACTTCATCACGTACAGGATCGGCGCGAAGGTCTCGTGCTGCACCACCGCGTCGCTGTTCTGCAGCCCGGTGACGATCGCCGGCAGCACGAAGTTGCCAGGGCGATCGATCGCGGTGCCGCCCACTTCGACCGTGCCGCCGGCCGCCTTGGCCTTGGCGATCGAGGCCAGGAACTGCTCCACCGCGCCCTGGCTGTTGAGCGGGCCCATCAGGTTGGCCGGGTTGGTGGGGTCGCCGATCTTGCTGTCGAGCTGCTTGTACGCCTTGACCAGCGTGGCCAGCACGTTGTCGTAGATGGATTCATGCACGATCAGGCGGCGCGTGGTGGTGCAGCGCTGCCCGGCGGTGCCCACCGCGCCGAACACGATGCCGGGGATGGCCAGCTTCAGGTCGGCGGTTTCGTCCAGGATGATGGCGTTGTTGCCGCCCAGTTCCAGCAGGCAACGGCCCAGGCGGCGCGCGACCTTTTCCGCAACCACGCGGCCGATCTGGGTCGACCCGGTGAAGCTGATCAGCGGGATGCGGCTGTCCTCGACCAGCTTCTCGGACAGGGAGGTGCCGGCGTCGTTGATCAGGAAGAAGATGTCCGGGAAGCCGGCGTCCTTGAGCGCCGCATTGCAGATCTTCATCGTCGCGATCGCGGTCAGCGGGGTCTTGTTGGACGGCTTCCAGATGCAGATATCGCCGCAGATCGCGGCCAGGAACGCATTCCACGCCCACACCGCCACCGGGAAGTTGAACGCGCTGATGATCCCCACCAGGCCCAGCGGCTGATACTGCTCGTACATGCGGTGGCCGGGACGCTCCGAATGCATGGTGTAGCCGTACAGCATGCGGCTCTGGCCCACTGCAAAGTCGGCGATGTCGATCATCTCCTGCACCTCGCCATCGCCCTCGGGCTTGCTCTTGCCCATTTCCAGCGCCACCAGCGAGCCCAGCGCATCCTTGTGCGCGCGCAGCGCCTCGCCACACAGGCGGACGGCTTCCCCACGGCGCGGCGCTGGCGTGGTCCGCCAGACCTTGAAGGCGGCCTGCGCACGCTGGACGATCAGCTCGTAATCCTCCGGCGTGGTCGCCTGCACATCGGCGATCACCGCATTGGTGGTCGGATTGAGCGGCTGCAGCACCCCGGCGCCGGTCGCCTGCGACCAGGTCGCCTCGCCAAGATAAGTACCGGAATTGGACGCGGCGAGGTCGAGCGCCTTGAGCAGGTCAGCGGACATGGGATCTCCAAAGGTCGGGACGGTCGCGCGGCAGCCAGGGCCGTCGCGACACGGGTAGCCGCCGATTTTAGCAGGCTCCGCCAACCACCCACCGGCTTGGCAATCGCAACGATCGTGCGACAATGCCCGCCTTGGCCCCGTAGCTCAGCTGGATAGAGCGTCCCCCTCCTAAGGGGAAGGTCGCCCGTTCGAATCGGGCCGGGGTCACCAGGAAGCAACAAGCCAAGCCCTGCGCGCGGGAAGCTCGTACGGCTTGAGCATACGCAGGCCGATAACGTGGCCAAAGCGGCTGCCGCGCGTCTTCCCCTCGCCGTGTCCCCTCTGCGCCAGGCACGGCGCGGCGATCGCATCCTGCACGTCGCCCGCGACGAGGCTTCCGAGAGGCTGCTGGAGGTCTAGTGAGCGTGGCGCTTGGCCCTCTCGCTCGCCGTAGCCGGTCTGCACCAGCGTCGGCGCGATCAGCCTAAGCGCGTGCACTGCACCTGCAGGGAGCTCGTCGCCGCCGCCAGCGGTGATCCGTCCGCACCGGCTCGGTGACCGGGCACCCGTCGATACCGCCACGGAACTTGGCCAGCACTGGCGCTACCGTCGAGAAGCGGCCTCCCTTCACGCCAGCGCAGATCGTACGCGCGGGCTCCTCGGCACGCATGGTGCGCTGAATACCCGCGTTCGAGTGCTTGGTGATGAAGGGGACCAGCTCCGGCGCAACCAGTATCGGCTCGCCGCGGTGCCATGCGGTGATCGTTGGCGCCACTCCACGCGGTAGCCCTTCGACTCCAGCGCGCCTCGAACTGGCGCCAGCTGCGGCCGCTGTGGCGCTTGCTCGGCACCAACTGCTGATTCGTTATTGGCACCTGCTCACTGCGTTCGGCTGCTCATGCCCGTAAAGCAGTCCAGCATGTCCTGGACATCGCCTCGTCTGCCGAAGCACGGACGACTGCAATTACAGGGCAGGCGCCCCTTCTGCAGGCTAGTCCCTCCGGCCTAGTTCGCCGCACGTGCTGAAAGCAAGTCACCATGTTTGTCGCGATGATTTCTGTCGCGACGAATGTGACGACGACTGCATCCAGGTTCCGAATGCCTGGCGAGCTCATGCGAAACGCCTGTTCACCGACACCAGTCTTGCCGCCAGCATCGGCTCGTCAAATTGGCGGAGGGCTCGTGCCAGCCGAACGTGGGGACGGCTGGCTGCTGGTCTGCGACATCGATAGCTGGGTAGATGTTTATCTAGTGCAGTTCAAGTCATTTGTTACTATCGCGTTAGCTATAGGGGTGCGGCCCCATGCCGCAATGGAAGCAACAGGGGAATGGAATGAAGAAGCTACTCGCCGCTGTGATCGTAATCGCGGCGCTTTCTGGCTGTGCGGCCAATCCGCCGCTCAACTTCTCAGTGCCGGGCGTAGGGGTCAGCAGCAAGAAGCTCGATGCTGAGCTGAAGTCGCTCACGGTCACGTTGGCCCGGCCGGACGAGGCAAAGGGCAAGGTGCCGCCCGAGGCGCAGCATGAAATACCGGACATGTGGGAGAACGCGCTCACTGAGGCGCTCAACCGAATGGCGATCTTCCGCGACGACGCGCCACGTAAGCTGAGCTTGTCGGTCAAGATCCTGGCGATCGACATACCGTCGTTCGGCGCATCCATGACCACCAAGACCATCGCGCGCTACGAGCTGATCGATCGAGCCAACGGCAGCATCGTCTACACCCAGGACGTGAGCGCTTCGGGCACTGTGCCGGCAGGCTATGCGTTCGCCGGCGTGATCCGCGCTCGCGAGTCTATCAATCGCTCTGCCCAGAACAACATTGCGCTGTTCCTGCAGGCGTTGGAAACGGTCGACGTCAGCAAGCCGATGTTCCCGAGCAGCCAGGCGACCCCGTGAAGTCTCTCATCGTCGCGGCCATCCTCACGGCCGCAGTGGCTGGGTGCGCACCTAATGTGCGCACCGACAGCTACTCGGTGGGTTCGGTTGGCCAAGTCAACCGAACCGTAGCAGGCACGGTGATCAGTGCGCGCGCTGTTTCGATCGATGGCACACAGGGTGGCGGCGCCGCGGCGGGCGCGGCTGTGGGCGGCATTGCTGGCTCATCGATGGGGGGCAGCGGTCGGGCCAACGCAGTCGGAGCGGTTGGCGGACTGGTCGTCGGCGCCATCGTCGGTGCTGCAGCTGAGCGTTCGGCGGCGCGAGCGGAGGGCATGGAGTACGTCGTCCAGACCGAAAACGGATCACTGATGACGGTAGTGCAGGGTGCAACACCCGCATTTGTGGCAGGCGCCCGCGTGCTGGTTCTGTACGGCTCGCCGTCCAGGCTGATCGCCGATCCTCGCAACTGATCGGCAGCGCCAGACCCCGCAAAAGCATAGATGGGCCAGTGCGGACCTACTCGCGTCGGAAAAACCTTCGAAAATTTTAGTTTAGGGCTGACTCATGGAACTGATCTACTTCGCAGCTGCGATCTTCGGCCTGGTGCTGTCGGTGTTGTGGCTGCTGGTGCCGTTTGCTGTCTTTGGCATCAAGCCGCTACTGGGACAACTGCTGGCGGAGCAGCGCAAGACGAACACTGCACTAGCGACAATGTCGCAGCAGCTGCACTTTATTGCTCAGCGTCTGGATGATGCGGGGCAACCGACGTTGCAAGTCGTGCAGCCTCTGAAAGGTGAACTGCCAAGGTAGGACCTAGCAGCCCGAACGATCTAAGCACGCGTAGCTAGACACCCCCGCAAAGCAAAAACCCCGCCAGAGTGGGGTTCGATCTTTAGGGCGATCGCGTACTTCTTCGTCACTTGACTCCTCGTAGCAATGGGGGTAATGCCGGCGAAATCTCCACTGTACGATGCGCCTGTTCATCAGGCGCAGGGATGTTGCACGAACTGCAAGAACCACTCACCCGCGCCGTACCACCCGCACCCCCACCGGCCGCGCAAACTTGTCCATCGCCACCGACGAGATGCGGCTATGGCGTAGCAGGCTGCCGAGCTGTTCGGGGACGCCCAGGCGTTGATCGACTTCCGGTTCGAGCACGGTGGGGCGGCGCTTGCGCCGGTCGGCCTTGGCGAAGCGGATGCGGTTGTACTCGGCCCAGCCGACGGTGGTGATGGCGCTCATCAGTGCGATCACCGGCAGGGCGCCCAGCGCGAACGGGTCCAGGGCGTTGTGCTTGAGATACAGCTCTGTGTAGGCGCTGCGCAGGCCGAAGAACCAGGCGATCAGCGTTGCCAGTGGTGCCCACAGATAGAAATAGACCATCCAGGCGCCGGCGGTGGCGGCGCCGTAGGCGAGGCGGCGCGAGCGGCCGAGGCGTTGTGGCAGGTTGATGATGGGCGGTGTCATTGGATTCCTCGGTCGGGGCTTTTCCAGCGGGCGCGTTTGCTGCGACGTGCGAGCAGGGCGCGGGGGAAGGCGATGACGGCAGTGAGCATGCCGATCATCCAGAAGGCGACCGGATACCAGATCACCCAGAAGAACTGGCGCGCCAGGCCTTTTTCGTAGCGGCGTTCGATCACCAGGCTGGTGGCGAACTGCATCAGGCACACCACCGCCAGCACCAGGCCGTGCCAGCGCGGCAGGATGGTGTCGACGTACAGCGCAGGCGGCAGCGGGATGACCTTGCCAAGCAGCCACAGCACGATGATGAAGAGCATGGTGTAGGCCCAGGCCAGGCTGAGCGCGTATTCCAGCAACACGCCCCACATGCGTCGGCTGCGCCAGGACAGCACGCGGCGGCCATGGCTCAGCAGCACTTCCACGCCACCGCGTGCCCAGCGCAGGCGCTGCATCCACAGGCCACGGAAGGTCTCCGGCATCAGGATCCAGCACAGCGCGTTGGGCTCGTAGCGGATATCCCAGTCGTCCAGCTGCAGACGCCAGGAGATGTCGATGTCTTCGGTGACCATGTTGTCGGACCAGAAGCCGACGTGGTGCAGCGCCGAGCGGCGAAACGCGCAGATCACGCCCGACACGGTGAACAGGCGCCCGTAGACGCGCTGCGCACGTTTGATCAGGCCCACGATGGCGGAAAATTCGCCCACCTGCATGCGGCCCATCAGCGTGGTGCGGTTGCGCACGCGCGGATTGCCGGTGACACCGCCGACGCGCGGGCCAGAGATCAGGTGGCCCACCATCCAGCGCGTGGCATTCGGGTCCAGGATGGCGTCGGCATCCACGCACACCAGATAGTCCGAGCGCGATGCCAGCGTGCCGACCCGCAGTGCGTTGGCCTTGCCGTGGTTCTGCTCCAGGTGCACCACGCGCAGGCGCGGATGCTGGTGCGTGAGATCGTCGAGCGCCTCGGCCGTGTTGTCGCTGCTGCCATCGTTGATGGCGATGATCTCGAAATCCGGATAGTTCTGCGCGCTCATCGCGGCGATGGTTTCGCCGACATGCTTGGCCTCGTTGTAGCAGGGCACCAGCAGCGATACGAACGGCTCGCTGGCCAACGGTGGCGGCGACGAGGGGCCGGGCGTGCCGCGTTCGCGTCGCAGGTAGTAGTACGTGCCTCCGATCATCCAGAAGAACGCCATGATGATGGGATAGAAAAACGCGAAGTTGAACAGGGCGCCCAACAGGAGGCTGGTCGTCATCGGCTACCGCTCGATATATGGGAATTGCCGAGCCGACATGGCCTCGCGCGCTTCGGGAAGAGACGGGTGGCCGCCGATGAAGTCGTCGGGGTAGTACGCCAGATGGCGCACGCCCGCAGCCAGGAGCAACTTGCTGTGTGCGAGCAGCACACCGTCAGGCAATGGCTTGCCGGTGCGCCAGTCCACGGTCTGCAGTTCGAAAATGGTGTTCTCCAAACCATGCGGCTGCTGGCCGACACGCTGTGCCAGCTGCTGCAGCCACTGCTGCGGATCGTTGGCCTGCTCCATGTACGGCATCGCCATCAGCGCGGTGTAGTCGTAGGCCGAAGCAAAGGCGTCCAGGCGCTGCGCAAACCAGGCTTCGCTGTGCGGCTCCAGCACTGGCTGCGCGAACAGGTTGCGCACCGTCACCAGCTTGGGTCGCCAGCGTTCGGCGGCTGCCTTCAACTCATGGGTGAAACCGATCAGCTGCTGCGTGCGCCTGGTCGGGTCGCCATTGCCGTAGGCAGGCACTTCGTCGTCGCGCAGATAGGCATCGTCATGGAACAGCAGGCCTTCGAAGTAGGTGTTGGCGGCCAGGTCTTCGTAGATGTCGGCGACCAGCTGCTGCGTGCGCGGATTGCCCGGATCCAGGCGCGGCACATCCTTGGCGTCCTTGCCGCGAATCTGCAGCGCCGCCTGCTGCTGTGCATCGGGCAGATGGAAGCCCAGCACCGGCAGCCAGGCGAACACGCGCACGCCGGCACGGGTACGCAGCTGCCAGGCCACACGCCCGAACAGGTCCGCACGCATCGGCAGATGGCGGTTGGGGAAATACAACGCATCGGCGGCGCCATCGCCGTCCGGGTCGGCGAAGGCCTGCAGGAACACATGGCTGGGGCCGATGTCCTTGACCCGCTGGACCAGGATGTCCAGGTTGCGTGCCAGCTGCGTCGGGTCCGGGTCGTAGACGTAGTCCAGATCGATCTGGATCGCGCGCAGGCCATCGCGCGACAGATCGCGTCGCAGTTCGCCGGCCAGGTCGCGCACATCGGGATTGTTGAACAGCAACAGGCGGCCGAGGCTGGCCAGCGATTGCCCGTCCACGCGGTCGCGGCCCTGCTGGCCGATATCGGCTTCGTGCGAGCGGCCTTCCAGGTCGAAGCTCAGCGTCATGCCCAGTTGCGCGGCAATGGCGTTGCTGGCGCGGTTGTAGGCGGCATACGGCCACACCATGGCGCGCGACGGTGTGCCCAGATGCGCCACGATGGCGTCGCGGCTATGGCGCAGATCGGTCTGGATGCGCTGGCGATACTCCGCTTCGCTCTCGTAGCCCTTGCCTGCATCCCAGCGCCGGGTGACCGCCGCCGGGGTCTGATTGCCGAACGGGTTGCCCGCGATGCCCTTGTGCAGATCGTCGCTGTGCGAGCCGATTTCGACCAGGCCGCTGTCCTGCATCTCGCGCAGCTGCGCCCAGGTGACGAAATCCTCGTGGGTGAAATCGCGATGGCCGTAGGGCACCACCTGGCCGGCGGGCAATTCGACCCAGCTGGTGACGGGTGCGACCAGCGCGGGATAGCCGTAGGCCTGCAATAACGGGAACACACGCGTGTAGACGCTGCGCAAGCCGTCGTCGAAGGTCAGCAACACCGGCCTGGAGGGCAGGGCACGCTTGCCGGCACGTGCATCCAGCACCTGCTGCACGCTCACCGGGTGATAGGCATGCGAGCGCAGCCAGTCCAGATGTGCGGCGAAGTTGCTGGTGGACACCGCATAACGATCGGGATCGCCCTTGGCGGCGACATCGTCGCGAACATCGTGGTAGCTGAGCACCAGCAGGCCCGCCTGCGCCGACGACGCGAACGTCATCAGCAACAAGGCGACCAGCAGCAGCGGCAGGCGGATCAAGGCGTACCTCCCCATCGGAAATCCAGGTCGAATCCAAGTTGTTGTTCGCGCTGGCCGTCGTAGACCGGGCGCGACCAGCTCACGCCGTAGCTGAGCGCACTGCCGTCGCCCAGCGACCACAGGTGCCGGTAGGCCGCGCCGGGCACCCACTGGCTACCGAAGCCGGACTGATAGGTCGGCCCGACCGTGACCTCCAGTCGCTGCCGGAAGGCGTAGTCGTAGCGACGCCAGCCGATCTGATCGATGCGCACGCCGGCGGCCACCGCAGAGTTGCGGCGCGGATTGAAGTAATTGACGGCGCGGTCGTCTTCGGCGCGTCCGGCCGAAGCGGCGAACAGGCCATCGAGCAGCAGGTGCGGGCTGGCCCACAGGCGCTGGCTGCCCGAAAGATCGAGTTGATCGCGCCGATTGCCGTCGCTGTAACGCAATTGGCGTGCCTGCAGTTCCCAACGGCTTTCGTCGTTGGGTGTCCAGCGCAGGGCCGCGCCGATACTGTCGCCGGTGATGCCGAAGCGGCGGGCCTGCAATGAGGCTTCCGGATCGCGCGTGCGCCAGGCGACGCTGCCGTACCAGGCATCGGAAAAACGCCAGCCGGCATCCAGTGCCCAGGCGGTGCCATCGCGATCGAAGTCGTCGAGCGCCCGTCCGCCGTACGCACTGACATCCAGGCGGTCGTAGTGATAGTGCGTTCCCAGCCAGAAGCTGCGATAGCGCACACGCGTGTCCTGGAAGTCGGCCCAGTCGTCGCGTGCACGCAAACCCACACGCCAGCCTTCGCCGAGAAATGGCGATTCGGCTTCCAGCAACGTACTACCGAAGTCGTTGCCCAGCGGCGAGGTGCTGTTGGTCAGGGTGTCGTTGTCGCTGCGTCCGCGTGCATGGCTCAGATGCACCTGCCAGCCGCGTTGACGTTCCAGCGAAGCGCCAAGCCGTTGCAGGCCGGCGTCATCCGGATATTCCTTGCGCAACGGGGCAAATGTCGCATCGGCCAGGTCCAGGCAATCCAGATCGCGCTGCGCCTCGACCACTCCACTGCGCGCCTGTTTTTGATGCGGATCCAGCGTCAATGCCACCGCGTTACGCTGCAGCGCTTTGCCGGGGTGCCCGCGACGGAATTCGATCGAGGCCAGTGCCGCCTGCAGTTCCGCGTTGTCGGGGCCGATGGCCACGCGCTCGCGCAGCAGGCGGTCCGCGCCGCGATTGTCATTGGCGGCCGAGCGCGCGGTGGCCAGGGCGATATCTGCGCTGAAGCGATCCCAGTTTTCGTAGCCGCTGTTCGCACCGTTGCGACGCGGCCAGGGTGCCTGCGTGGCCGCGAGCGTTTCGAACAGTGGCATTGCCAGATCGAAGCGTTCCTGCTCCAGCAGGGCGTAGCCCAGCAACAGCCGGGTATTGAAGTCGTCCGGGGTGTGCTGCAAGGCTTGCCGCAGCACGGCCTCGGCCTCGGCCGGGCGGCGCAGGCCCATCAGCGAATCGCCGACCGTCGGCAGCACATACGCGGGAACGTCGATGCCTTCTGCTCTCAAGGCCTGGTAGCTGGCCACCACGTCGCGATGTCGCTGACGCTGGTTGAGTGCGGCCAGGCCATCGACACGCAGCCGCGTGGCTTCCCACCTCGACGTCGGCGGTGATTCGCGTTCGATGCGGGCGATGTTGACCAGGGCCTGGTCGGTCTCCGCGTAGCGGTGCACGGCATCGATGGGCTCGGCGCTGGCCCACCCGATCATGCGGGCGACGCGGTCGTTTTCGATGCGCTCGCGCTCCTGCTGCGAGAACCAGTCCGGATGCCGCCATACGGCCTCTGCCGCAAGCTGCGCACTGCCAAGATCGCTCAGCGTGATCGCGCGCATGGTGTAGGCGCCACGATCCCTTGGGTTCGCACGCAACACGCGCTCGTAAATGGCCAAGGCATCCGCATACCGCTGCTGGCTGCGTAACTGCTCGGCCTGCCGCATGGGAGTGGGGGCGATGGAGGCGTCAGTCACCGCGTTCGGCCGCACTTCACCACTGTGCGCTTGGGGCACACATGCGGCAATCAAAGCAAGGCTGAGCAGAGGGGTGAATGGGCCTGAGCGGTCAGGACAACCGCGACGCACGTGGTTGCAAGAGCTGGGGGAGGAGGCAGTGCATTAGCGATCCGGGCGTATGACGACCGGCGATACTGCGTATGCCTATGTAAAGTCTACGTCGTCAAGAAATTGACGCGACCTTCATCGGATGAGCTCGTTTGAAATGAGAATTGCGTCTCAATTTAACCGAGTACGGGTTAGTCGACCGGACTTGTGAGACCTCCACTGGAACTGTCGAGCCTGTTTACTGAAGTACGGCCCTGCCTAGAACCCATCGAATTTCAACGTTGGAAGGTAATTCGATATGGCAGTAAAAGTTATCGCCTCACTTCTACTTTAGCGCTGAGATGTCGGACGTATCCGGAACTAGGCTCGACGTAATTGGCTAGGCAAACGGAGAAGTAGGGCTCCTCGGTCCCTTTTATGTGATTTGCATCACATAATCGGGCGAGTCGGGTTTTTCTTACAGGGTGATCCCTACACGGCGCGTTGACCGATTTTTAACGTTCCGTCACAGTTGCGCCGAATTCGTTGTGCTGAAGAACTACGGCGCCGTTTTGGTGGCCAGGCATGGCGGTGTAGGCGACGGCGTGCCAAGGCATGGCCCGCCGTATCAGGGGGCAGGACAGATGTGGATGCGTTCGGCGTCAACGGCGCTGGCGGCTTGCCTATGGGCTGTCGCCGGGCTGGCGGCTGCACAACAAACAGCACCGACAACGCTGGATCGCCAGGAGCAATTGCGCCAGGCCGAGGAGATTCAGCGGCGTCAGGAACAGGAGCGACAAGCACCTTTCGCCGGCCCGCGCGAGGATGCCGAGCGCCTGGATGCGCGCAGCACCGTGTTGCCCGAGGAGAAGCTGTGTTTTCCGATCGCCCGCGTGCGCCTGTCCGGTGCAGGGAACGACGGCGCGCGCTTTGCGTGGTTGTGGAAG
This sequence comes from Xanthomonas euroxanthea, assembly GCF_903989455.1. NCBI lineage: Bacteria > Pseudomonadati > Pseudomonadota > Gammaproteobacteria > Lysobacterales > Lysobacteraceae > Xanthomonas > Xanthomonas euroxanthea. The sequence continues at coordinate 2,216,356 of NZ_LR861803.1, forward strand.
GCGCTGCGTCGCTATGAAGGCCGCTGCATCGGTCGCGCCGGTATCGACATCATCCGCCGTCGCGCCCTGGATCAGCTGGTCGCGCGTGGCCTGGTCACCACGCGCATCGGCGTGCCCGAACAGGATCTCTCGCGCGGCGAACTGCGTTTCGAATTGATGCCCGGCCGCTTGCGTGCGGTGCGCCTGGTTTCCGACACCGGCGGCGAACATTGGAAGAGCGCGCTGCCGCTACGGCACGGCGATCTGCTGGACCTGCGTGCGATCGAGCAGGCGGTGGAGCAGTTCAAGCGACTACCATCGCAGGACGCCAAGATCGACATCGCGCCGGGCGAGGCACCGGGCGAGTCGGATCTGGTCATCACCTTGCAGCACGGTCGGCGCTGGCGTGGCGTGGCCAATGCCGACGACTCGGGCGTGGACGCTACCGGCCGCGTGCAAGGCGGGCTGGATGTTTCGCTGGATAACCCGCTGGGCCTCAACGATCTGCTTAGCGTCGGCTACAGCCATGACCTGGCCACGCGCGACGAAGAGCGCGGCACGCGTGGCAACAGTCTCAGTTACAACCTGCCGTGGGGCTGGTGGACGTTTGCGTTGTCGGCCTCGTCATACCGCTATCACCAGCGCGTGGACGGATTTTTGCAGACCTTCCAGTCCAGCGGCGAATCCAGCAACGCGCAGCTGGATATCCAGCGCGTGTTGCACCGCAATGGCACCAGCAAGACCTCCGCCGGTGTCACGGTTGGCCGGCGGCGTGCGCGCAGCTATCTGGATGGCGTGGAGATCGGCATCCAGCGTCGCGATACCAGCAGCGCGGAGTTTTACTTCACTCACCGCCGCTATCTGGGCGCGATGCAGCTGGACGTGCGCATCGCGCATCGGCGCGGCACGCCGTGGTTCAACAGCCAGTGGACTGGTTACGACCCGCAGATCGGGTTCCCGACATTCCGTTATGGCGTGACCACGCTGGACGTGAGCACCGCCATGCCGTTCAAGCTGGGCCCGGTGCCGATGGCGTGGGAGAGCAGCCTGCGTGCGCAAACCGCAGGCGAGCTGCTGCTCGGGTCGGAGTTCGTCACCATCGGGGGCCGCTACAGCGTGCGCGGCTTCGATGGCGAAGCGACCCTGGGCGCGGAAAAAGGCGCGTACTGGCGCAACACCTTGAGTTTTCCGATCCAGCAGATCGGGCTGACACCGTACCTGGGCCTGGATGCCGGCCGCATCGATGGCACCAGTGCCAGCGGCCTGCGCGGGCGCAGCCTGGTGGGCGGTGCGGTGGGTCTGCGCGGCGGTTGGTTCGGCGCCAGCATCGATGCATTTGCCGGCTGGGCGATTCATCGCCCGGATGGGTTTGGAAGCGCGCAGCCGGCATATGGCGCGCGTGTGATCTACCAGTTCTGACATGGATCGCGCCGCCAGCCGGCAGCGCGCTGTTGATTGATGACGCCGACCAGTGGCGAGAGAGAAGCGATGGACACCGAAGCGATGAGCGTACGTGCTTACCTGGCCGAACAAAGCAAGCGCGCGCTTGCGTTGCTGCTGTGCTGCACGGTCACCTGGACATCGTTTCCGGCGTGGGCACAGGTGGCGCCAACGCCAAATCCCGGCGGGCAGACACCCGGTCAACAGGTCGCCGCCAATGGCGTGCCGGTGGTGGACATCGTCGCGCCCAATGCGCGCGGCATCTCGCATAACCGCTACAGCAATTTCAACGTCGGCCCGAACGGGTTGATCCTCAACAACAGCGCGCAGATCTCCAAGACCGAGCTGGGCGGCTATGTCGCCGGCAACGACAATCTGCAACGCAGCGGTGCCGCCTCGCTGATCCTCAACGAAGTCACCTCGGCCAGCAGCCGCCTGCAGGGCTATACCGAAATCGCCGGTGCCAAGGCGCAGTTGGTGATCGCCAACCCCAACGGCATTTCCTGCGACGGCTGTGGATTTCTCAACACCTCGCGCGTGACCTTGACCACCGGCATGCCCAACCTGGGCAGCGATGGTGCGTTGAACGGCTTCAGCATCACCGGCGGTGCGCTGAGCATTGGCAGCAACGGTCTGGATGCGTCTAACGTGGATCGCCTGGACCTGCTGTCGCGCCAGCTCAGCGTGGAGGGCTCGATCTGGACCAGGGAACTGGTCGCCGCCGCGGGTGCAGGGCGGGTCAACTATGACGGCATGCTGCTGGACGTGATGCCGGGCACCGATGGCGCCGCACCGTCGATCGGTATCGACGTGGCGCAGCTGGGCGGCATGTATGCTGACCGTATCCGCCTGATCGCGACCGACGCCGGCGTCGGTGTGGTGAGTCGCGGCACCCTGGCGGCGCAGAGTGGCGATCTGCAGATCGACAGCGCGGGCCAGGTGAGCCTGAGCGGCACCACGGTGGCGCGCGATGGAATGGATGTGCGTGCCGCCGGTGACCTCGACCAGCGCGGCGTGCTCGGCTCGCAGCAAGGCGATGTGCGTCTGCGCGGCGCGCGCATGACCCTGGCAGGCGATCTAGTCGCCGCCGGTACCCTGGATGCACAAGCCAGTGGCACCTTCAGCCACAGCGGCCGCAGCAGTGCCGGGGCCATCCGTCTGTTCGGTTCGGAATTGAATGCCGATGGCAGCCTGCATACGACTGGTGCGTTGGATCTGGGCGCCGATGGTGTGTTGCGTAGCAACGGTGTGGCCTATGCGGCAACTGCTGCAACTCTGCGCGCGGGGCAGATCGGCCTGACCGGCACGCTGCAGAGCGGCGCGATCGGGCTGAATGCAGATGCGATCGATGCACTGGGCACCCTGGACGCGGCCACCGCCTTGCGCGTGAACAGCAGCGGCGACGTGCGCCTGGGTGGATTGGCGCAGGCCGGGCAGGGTGCCGATGTGCAAGCCGGCGGTCGGCTGGAACTGCAGGGTCAGCTGATTGCAGCGGATGCAGTTGTGCTCGATGCGGCGAGTATCGACATCGCACAGCGCGGCGCAGTGTCTGCGGGTGGCGATTTGGAGTTGCGCAGTGCAGGTGCGTTGAACAATGCCGGTAGCGGCTACGCCGGCCGCGATCTGCGTCTCCAGGCAGCGACTGCCACCACGACAGGCAGTCTGGCGGCCGCACGCGATGCGCAGGCGGCGGTTGCCGGTGGCCTGGTCAATAGCGGCACGTTCGTTGCTGGCAATGCGCTGACCATCGACGCGGCCCAGCTGGACAGTCGTGGCGATATCGGCAGCCAGCGTGGGGAGACGTTGCTGCGCAGCCGCGGCGGTCTGGCGCTGAGCGGCAACACCGTGGCAGGTACCACCCTGGGCCTGGACGCCGCAGCGGACGCGCAGGTCTCGGGCATCGTCAACGCCAGCAGCGTGAATCTTCGTAGCGGCGGCGATACCGCACTCTCCGGCACCCTGCAGACCACCGCCGGTGGGTTGGTGATCGCCGCAGGCGGTGAGCTCGTCAGCGATGCCACGGTGGGTTCGACAGGTACGATCGATTTGCAGGCGAACGGCGCGCTGCGTCAGCGTGGTCAGCTCCGCGGCGATGGCGCGTTGCAATTGCGCGGCGCCGCGGTCGAGCATACTGGGGTCATCGATGCAGGTGGCGATCTGCGTATCGCCAGTGCTGCCGATCTCTCGTTGGGCGGCACCCTGCAGAGCGCCGGCTTAGCCACATTGCAGGCGGGCGCGGCACTGGAGAACCGCGCGAAGGTGATCGCCGCCGGTGCACTGGATGTAAGCGCAGCCTCATTGCGCAACGCGCTGGGCGCCGCATTTTCCTCAGATACCGATGCGCGCGTGCGCACGGTTGGCACATTGGACAATGCCGGCAGCCTGTATGCAGCGAACGATCTGCAGCTGACCGCAGGCGCGTTCACGCAAAGCGGTAGCGCCAGCTCGGGCAACACGCTTTCGGTAATGGTGGGCGGGTCATTCGACAGCGCTGGCACTGTGGTTGCCAGGAACGCGCTACAGATCGATGCCGGCAGCGTGCGCAGCAGCGGTCAACTGGGCAGCGAAGCGGCAGGCGTTCGCTTGGTCAGCCAGGGCGATATCGCGCTGCAAGGCGTGGTTGCCGCTGCGACCACGCTGCAGGCCAGCGCCGCTGGCGATCTGCAGCAGGCAGGGTCGTTGAGGGCTCAATCGCTGGCATTGAGCGCCGGGCGTGATCTCACCGCTGCTGGCAACCTGCAATCGGCGTCCGCGCTGGATCTGCAGGCACAACGTGCCCTGACATTTGCTGCCCAGGGCCAGGCCGGCGGTGATGCTTCGATGCGCGCCGCCACACTGGCAACCAGCCAGGATGCGGTGTTGCAGAGCACGGGAGTGATCGCGCTGGACAGCGCAGCCGTGGACAGCAGCGGCAAGCTGGACGCGGGCAGCGATCTGCACATCCGCAGCCAAGGTGATCTGACGCTGGCGGGTGTGGCACAAGGCGGGCGCGACGTTGTTTTGAATGCCACCGGCGCGCTCAACAACGCAGCGCAGGTGTTTGCAGGCCGCAATCTGTCGTTGCAGGCAGGTAGCCTCGACAACACCACGAGCGGTGTGTTGGCGGGCGAGGGCAACATCGGCCTGACCACTACGGCACTGCTGAACAACGCTGGCCGCGTGCAGGCCGGTGGCGATCTGCAGGTCAGCGCAGCAAATATGGACCAGGGCGGAAGCGCGTCTGCAGGCAAGGCGTTGCGCGCCGCCATCGCAGGCACGCTGGCCAATCGTGGCAATTTGATCGCCAAGGATGCGTTGCAGGTCGATGCGGCCGCGCTGCGTAGCAGTGGGCAGTTGGGTAGCGAGCGGGCCGATGTCACGTTGAACAGCCGAGACGCGCTGCAACTCGAGGGTGTGGTTGCAGCGGCAACTGCTTTGCGTGCGACTGCTGGCGGCGATTTGCAGCAGGCCGGTTCGCTTAAGGCACAGTCGATCGCATTGCAGGCGGGGCGCGACCTCACTGCAAATGGCACTCTGCAATCGGCATCCACGTTGGATCTGCAGGCGCAGCGCACGCTCGCCCTGAATGGACAAGCATCGAGTACGGGTGAGGCAACCGTCACCGGCGCAACGGTTCTGACAGGCGCTGCAGCAGTGCTGCAGAGTGGAGCCGCCATCACCCTGGATGGCGGCTCCATCGATAGTCGCGGTTCGCTCGATGCGGCGACCGATTTGAACGTGCACAGCGCTGGTGATCTGGCGCTGGCCGGGGTGGTCCAGGGCGGGCGCGATGTTGCGCTGACCGCTGCGGTCGCGTTGAACAATGGCGCTCAGGTCGTCGCAGCACGTGATCTGCACGTGCAGGCTGCCAGTGCCAACAACGCTGCAACGGCAACCCTGGGTGCACTACGCGATCTGCGCGTCGATGTCGCTGGCGTGCTGGAAAACAATGGCAGCCTGCATGGCGAGCGTGGCCTTGCACTGAACACCGGAACCTTGCTTCAGCGCGGACGTGTCTATAGCGGCGACGCTGTGTCGATCGCTTCGACAGGCGCATTCGAGAACGCTGGCCAGCTGGTGTCCGGCAAGGACCTGACCATCGCTGCCGACAGCATCGTCAGCAGCGGGCAACTCGGCTCGGTCAACGGCGCACTGATGCTGACCAGCCAGAACGCGATCGATCTGCACGGTGTGGTGGCTGCGGCGACCACGCTGCAAGCCACCGCTGGCACCGATTTGCTGCAGGCCGGCTCGCTAAACGCGCAGGCCGTGATATTGCAGGCCGGCCGCGATCTCACTGCCGGTGGAACCTTGCAGTCCGCGTCTGTGTTGGATCTGCAGGCGCAGCGCAGCTTGACGTTGAACGGTCAGGCGCAGGCGGGCAGTGACGCCAACCTACGCGGCAACAGCATCGCCACCGGCCGCAACGCCGTGCTGAAAAGCGTCGGCGCGATCAGCCTGGACGGTGCGGCAATCGACAGCCGTGGCACGCTCGATGCCGGCACAGACCTGCGTCTGCGCAGCACGGGAGCGCTTGCGCTCGCAGGCGTGGTGCAAGCCAATCGCGATGTTGTGTTGAGCGCAACCGACACCTTGAGTAATGCGAGCCAGGTGATTGCAGGTCGTGATCTGTCGGTGCAGGCCGGCAACATCGATAACGCGGCCGCTGGCGTATTGGCTGCCGATGGCAGCGTCACGCTGACCACTGGCGCGTTGCAGAATGCCGGCAGCCTGCAGAGCGGCGGCGATCTGCGCATCACCGCCGCCAGCATGGACCAGGTCGGCACTGCGATTGCAGGCAAGGCACTGACTGCAAAGGTCACTGGCACGCTGGACAACCGCGGCAACCTCATTGCCAAAGAGACGCTGCAGGTGGAGGCAGGCAGCTTGCGCGGCAGCGGCCAGCTCGGTAGCGAAACTGCCAACGTCAGCTTGATCAGCCTAGGCGACATGACGCTGCAAGGCGTTGTCGCCGCAGCGACCACACTGCAGGCAACTGCGGTGGGTGATCTGCAGCAGGCCGGCTCGCTGAAGGCGCAATCGATCGCGCTACAGTCCGGTCGCGATCTCACCGCCGCAGGCACGCTGCAGTCGGCAACGCAACTGGATCTGCAGGCACAACGCACACTTACCTTCAACGGACAGGCCGTGTCTGCAGGCAATGCCACGTTGCGTGGCGCGCATCTTGCAACCGGGCAGGCTGCAGTGCTGCAGAGCGGTGGCGCGATCAGCCTCGATGGTGCCGCGATCGACAGCCGTGGCGCACTCGATGCAGCCACTGATTTGAATCTACGCAGCACCGGCGACCTGGCGGTTGACGGTGTGGCGCAAGCCGATCGCAATGTGGTTCTGAGTGCAGGCGGCGCGTTGACCAATGCGGCGCAAGTCGTCGCTGGTCAGAGCCTGGACGTCACCGCAGCCGGCGCAAGCAATGCCGCCAGCGGCGTGCTGCTCGCGCAGGGCGACGCTACCTTCACCATCGGCGGCGTGCTCGACAATGCTGGCGCCGTGCGCGCCGGCAATCAACTCGCCTTGGGCGTCGGGGCGCTGCGCCAGACCGGTCAGGCCTACGGATTGCAGCGCCTGGGTGTCACCGCCACCGGAGCGGTGGACAATCGCGGTGACCTGATTGGCGGCAATGGCTTGCGCGTGGAAGCGGCGCAAGTCAGCAGCAGCGGCCAGCTGGGCAGCGAGCACGGCGATGTCGCCTTGATCAGCCGTGGCAACCTGGAGCTTGGCGGCAGCCTCGCATCGGCCGGCGGCTTCTCGGCGCAAGCCGATGGCGCGCTGGCACAGAGCGGCACCTTGAGTGCGGGCAGCACGCTCGACTTGCGTTCGAAGGGCGACTTGAGCGTGGCCGGCCAGGTTGGCGCTCAACAAGTGACGTTGACCAGTGATGCAGTGCTGCGTCAACAGGGCACCGTCAGCGGTACGACAGTGGGTCTGCAGGGCGCACGCATCGAGAACGCCGGGCAGACCACCGCTTCGGGCGACTTGAGCCTGCGTGCGGGTGAGATCAGTATCGCCGGCACAGCGGGCGCCGGTATCAACGCGGATGGTAGCCTCGGCAGCGGACGCACGCTTAGCCTGATCGCCGATCGCCAGCTCAGCGCCGCCGGCAAATTGCTTGCCGGCGGCAACCTCACCGCACAGGGCAGTCAGCTGCAACTGGCGGGTGCCAGCACACGTGCCACCGGCAATGTTGCCCTGACCACCGGCGGTAACCTCGATCATCGTGGCGGTGATTTGCTCGCCGGCGGCACGCTCACCGTGCAGGCTGGCGGCAGCATCGACAACGGGCGTCTCAACGGCGTCGCCGGCCAGATGCAGTCCAACCAGCTGAGCATCGACGGCGCCAGCCTGAGCAATGTCGGCGGGCGATTGGTGCAAAGCGGCAATGGTCTAACCCGCGTCAGCATCGGTGGTGCGATCGACAACACCGGCGGCACGCTGGCCAGCAATGCGCAGGATCTGAGCATTACCGCGGCAAGCCTGGAGAATGCGCAGGGGCGGATCGAACACGCCGGCTCCGGCGTCCTGTCTGTCACCAGCCGCGGTGCGCTGGGCAACGGAAGCGGGCGCATCCTGACCCAGGGCCAGCTAAACCTGGGCGCCAGCGGTACGTTGAACAACCAGGGCGGTGCCATTGCCGCAGCAGGCGATGCGGTGTTGACCGTTGCCGGCCTCAATAACGTGAGTGGCTCGGTCTCTGCACGTGGATTGAACGTGCAGAGCACCGGCGCGGCCGACAATCGCAATGGTCTGCTGCAGGCCAGCGGTGGCGCGCTGACCTTGCGCGCCGACAGCCTCAGCAATGCCGGCGGCATTGTGCAGGCAGTCGCCAACGCGGGTGCGGGCGGCAGCTTGCGCGTGGAACTCAATCGCGGCCTGGACAACGGCAACGGCACGATCGGTGCCGGCACCGACGCAGTGATCACCGCGGAAAACATCAGCAGCAGCGGCGGCAGTCTGCAAGCCGCACGCGACCTCAGCATCAACGCACGCGGCCAGCTGGACAATCACCAGGGCGGCAAGCTCAGCGCGGGCCGCGATCTCAACGTTGCCGTCGCCGGCGCGTTGCTCAACAGCGGCGGCCAGCTCGATGCCGGCAACACGCTGACCGCCTCCGGTGGGCTGATCGACAATACGCAGGGCAGCATTGTCAACAACGGTGGCGGACTGACGCGCATCACCACCGGCGGTGCGTTGACCAACAGCGGCGGCAATCTCGGTGGACGCGGCAGCGTGGTCATCGACGCTGCCAACATCGCCAACAACAGCGGCCAGCTGGTCGCCGGCGGCGACCTGATCGCCAACAGCAATGGCTTGAACAACCAGGGCGGCAATGTGTATGCCGGCGGCAGTTTCCTGCTGCAGCGCGCAGGCGCAACGCTCGACAATCAGAACGGCACCATCAAGGCCGAGCAATCGGTTCGCTTGGCCCTGCAGAACTTGAACAATGCGGGCGGCAAGATCGGCGCCGGCAGCATCACCGGTGGGTCCGGCGATGTGGTGATCGATACCGTCGGTTTCGACGGTGGCGGCAGCATCCTGGCGCAGAACCTGCTAGATCTGACCTTGCGCAGCGACTACACCCATCGCGCCGGCGCGGACCTGACCAGTAACGGCAATTTCAACCTGCGCGTTGGTGGGAGCCTGGTCAACGAGTCCACGCTTAAGGCTGCGCGCACCCTGGACATTACGGCTGGCAGCATCACCAACCGCGCTGGCGCCAGCATCCTGTCCAACGACACTCGCCTCAACGGCAGCAGCATCGACAATGCCGGCAGTATCTCCGGCAATGGCGCACTGTCGCTGGTGGCCAACAGCATCAACAACACCGGCAGCATCGTCGGCGGCAACGTCTCGGTGAACACCGGCACCCTGGTCAATGGCGCCGACTTCGGTGGTGCCATCGATAACGCTGCCTACGGCTCAGCCTTGCTCGGCTCCACCGGCAACATGAGCCTGATCGTGCGCGACCAGCTGCTCAATCGCGACGCGCGCATCTTCAGCCTGGGCAACATCGCCATCGGCGGCGCGCAGGATGGCGGCGGCACGCTGGTGTCGCGTACGGGTGTGGTGAATAACCTGTCGGGCAGCATCGAGGCGGATGGAAGCATCTTGATTGCGGCCACCCAGCTGAATAATCGGCGGCGGGTTTTGACTACTGCATTGGGTGCATTGACCGAGCAAGAAAAGGCAGCTGCGAATGCAACGATGCCCGAGGAGCTTATTGAGTCACGCGGAATTGTCTATCCAAGGCAGTCTTACTTCATTCGTATTCCTTACGTCGGAAAAAATCCTGGTGTTTATCGTTCCTATTCGGTCGAGCAACAAGAGCGTCTCATCGCTGCAAGTACGGAGGGACGAATCGCGGCTGGAGGAAATATAGCGATTTCCGGAAGCGTCACCAATAACACTTCGTCGATTGCGGCGGCTGGTGCGCTGCAAATAAATCAACGTGGTGTGGGTGGATTGAGTGATGGGCTTTTCGTTGGTGGTGAGTCGATCTTCAACGAATCGCTTGCCTTGAATAGGCAAGTCGTACAGAGAGACTACGAGTATGCAGTAACAGCGGTCATTGACGACTGTGCGCTGAACCAAGGGAATCGGCGTCCTATCTGTACATATGATGCTGAATCAAAGACCGTTTCTTCTTCCACGATCAACACGAGCTATATCGCCCTGGGCGCAAGCATGACCGGCGGCCAAGGCGTCAGTATCAACGGTGCCAATATCAGCAACGGCGCCGTCGGCAGCGATGGTCGCAGCATCAGCGGCGCCTCACTCAATGGCGTTGGTGCACAAGGTGGCTTGACCGGTCGCGCCACGCAAAGCGCCGGTGGAGTAGGCGGCCAAGCAGTGGTTGGCCGTGCCAATGGCGGCGCGAACAGTGTTCGTGTTGCCACAGGCACCGTCGGTAGCACCGGTGCACAAGTGGGCGCCAACACGCAGGACGCAACGCTGGCCACATCGGGTGGCATCGTCAAGATGTCGGTCGCACCTATCGCGTCCAACGACAGTGGACTTGTGCGCAGCAGCGTCGATCAGGCAGACGTGCAGACCACCGCTGCCGGTACCGGCGTCACGGCCGGCGCGATCGACAGCCGTACCCGAGTCGATCCGGCCACCATTCCGGTGACCAACATTGTGGGTAGCGGGCAAACCTCGCTGACGCAGATCGATCTGCCCATCGGCGGGCTGTATCGCCTATCCAGCGGCACCGGTACCGATCTCATCGCAATGGGCCGTGCCGCCAACGGGCTGGGCGGCATCAACGCCTGGCGCAGCAATGGCCCGGGCCGCCGTTACCTGATCGAGACCGACCCGCGCTTCGTCAACTACGACAACTTCATCAGCAGCGACTTGCTGCTGGACAAGCTGGGTGTTGACCCGGAGTGGACCCAGACCCGCCTGGGCGATGGCTTCTATGAGCAGCGCCTGGTGCTGGACCAGGTCACCCAGCTCACCGGCCGCCGCTATCTGGGCAATTACGCCGATGGCGTGGCGCAGTACCGCGCCTTGCTCGAATCCGGCGTGGCCGCCGCAGGTCAGCTGCAGCTGAGCATGGGCGTGGGCCTCACCGCCGCGCAGGCGGCCGCGCTGACGCAGGACATCGTCTGGATGGTGGAGCAGGACTACCAAGGCCAGAAGGTGCTGGTGCCGGTGGTGTATCTGGCCTCCAACTCGCTGCAGCTGCGTGGCAATGGCGCCTTGATCGCCGGCGGCAACGTCGAGCTCAACGCCACCAATTCCATGAGCAACCAGGGCGTCATCGCAGGCGCCGACGTCAGCATCACCGCAAGCAATCTGCTCAACCAGGGCCGCATCAGCGGCACCGGCAGCGTGGCCCTGGAAGCGCGCAACGACCTGCTCAACCAGGGCCAGATCCAGGGACGCGATGTGGCGCTGGTGGCAGGCAACAACCTGGTCAGCGAAGCATCCAAGGCCATCAACGGCGTTGGCATTCTGTCCGGCATCAGCGCCAGCAACACCATGCAACTATTCGCCGGCAACGACATGACGCTGACCGGTACCCGCGTGCAGGCTGATGGCAGTGCGGCGTTGATCGCAGGCAGCAACCTCAGCCTTACCCCAAGCGCGTTGCGCGACGACAACGGCCTGCTGCGCGGTGGCGATGCCGTGTCGATCAACACCGGCAAGGACTTGATCGTCTCTGCAGGCAACGACCTGCAGCTACATGGCGTGACCATCAACGCCGGCGGCAGCGCTGCACTGCAGGCGGGCAATAACCTCTCGTTGACCCCGACCACCGGCCTGGACGGCAAGGTCGCCACCCGCACCAACATCAGCACCGGCGACAGCCTGCAATTGACCGCCGGCAACGATCTGACCATCCGCCAGGCCGACGTCAAGGCCGGCGGCGATCTGATCGCCGCAGCCGGCAACAACCTCAATGTCGAATCGGTGCTCAACGAAACCGAAATCAACAGCTACAAGAGCCGCAACGGCAAGACCCGCGTCACCACCACCACGACCACCCAGAGCATCGACCAGCAGGCGCTCACTGCGGGCGGCAACCTGATCCTCAGCGCCGGCAACGACGTCAATCTGGTCGCGGCCAAGCTGGACGCCGGCAAGGGTCTTGGCATCAGCGCCGGCAACGACATCAATGCCAGCACGCTGACCACGGTGGACACCAGCAACACGCTGGAGACGCGCAAGCGCTTCAAGCAGACCACCGCGACCAGCGACGAAACCGTCCATGGCACCGAGTTCAGTGCTGGCGGCAACCTGGCCATGCAGGCCGGCAACGACATCACCCTGACCGCCGCCACCGCTGCAAGCAAGAACGGCGCTATCAGCTTGGCCGCCGGCAACGACGTCAACCTGCTCGCCGCCAGCGAGCAGCACGATGCCGTGCAGGACATGACCAAGAAGAAGAAGGGCACGTTCTCCAGCAAGACCACGACCACGCACGATGAGTGGCACGACAGCGTAGCAGTCACCACCACGCTCAGTGGTGACACGGTGCAGATTGCGGCGGGTAACGATTTGCTGTCGAAGGGCACCCAAATCGTTGGCACTGGCGACGTCACGCTTGCAGCAGGCAACAACCTGACCTTGGAAACTGCTCAGAACACGCATAGCGAAGAGCATGACAAAGTCACCACCAAGTCCGGTCTGTTCGGAAGTGGCGGTATTGGGGTGACGCTCGGTAAGCAAAAGGTCACCACTGGCGCCGACATCGACCAGATCACGCATACCGGAACGACGGTCGGCAGCCTTGAGGGTGACGTCACCCTGGTGGCCGGCAACAAGTTGGCGATTACGGGCAGCGATGTCATGGCGTTGCAGGGCGACCTGACCGCGACCGGCAAGGACATCGCGATCACGGAGGTCTACAACGACAGTGATGCGGAACAGCGCAGCAAGTTTAGCCAAGGCGGTTTGTCGCTGACCCTGAGCTCGGCTGCGATCAGCCTGGCGCAGGCGGCAAATGACAGCTACAAGGCCAGCAAGGAGGTCAAGGGCGACAGTCGCATGGAAGCACTTGCGCTCGGATCGGCGGCCTATAGTGCATATGGGGCAGGACAGGCGCTGGGCCAAGCTGGCAGCGCGTTGAGCAGTGGCAGCGCCGCCGGCGCAGCTCAGGGGGCCAATCTGAGCATTGCCATCAGCATTGGCGGCAGCAAGAGCGAGAGCAAGAGCACGCAGACGGCCAGTCTCGCACAAGGCTCCAAGCTACAGGCAGGTGGTGACGTCAACCTGATTGCCACCGGCGGTGGCGACCAAAGTAATTTGTTGATTCGTGGGAGCGACATCAAGGCGGGAAATGATCTTCTGCTGGCAGCCGATCACGATGTGCTCATCGAAACAGCGAAGAACACCGCCGAGCAAAAAAGTACCAGTAAGAGCAGCAGCGCGTCGCTGGGTGTCGGTATCACTTACGGCCCGGATGGTGCCGCATTTGGCGTGATGATCAGTGCAGCTGGATCGCGCGGCAAAGCCAATGGCGAAGACGTGACCTACAGCAATAGTCATCTGGCTGCGGGCAACACGGCCACGGTCATTAGTGGCAATGACACCACGCTCAAGGGCGCGCAGCTGTCGGCGGACAAGGTGATCGCCGATGTCGGTGGCAATCTGAGCATCGAGAGCCTGCAGGACACCAGCACGTACGACAGCAAGGACAAGAGTGTTGGCGCGAGTGTGACCTTTGGCGCAGGGTTCAGTGCCAGCGCCAGCTATAGCAGTAACAAGGTCAGTGGCGACTTTGCCAGCGTGACCGAACAGAGCGGTATCCAGGCCGGCGATGGCGGCTTCAATATCCGTGTCGGTGGTAACACCGACCTCAAGGGCGGCGCGATCGCCAGCACCCAGGCGGCGGTGGATGCCGGCGTCAACCGCCTGCAGACCGGCACGCTGACCTATAGCGATATTGAAAACACTAGCAGTTACGACGCCAAAGGGTTCAGTCTGTCGGGCGGATATAGCAAGGGAACAGGCGACAAGAAGCAGCAAGGAGAAACCGACCAGGTCCAGCCGACAGTCAACAACGGCGCAAACTGGTCGTGGCAGAACTTCCAGACTGGAAGCACCGGTACAGCGGCTGGCATCGGGAGCAAGAGTGGCGATGCGACATCGACCACCACCAGCGGGATCAGTGGTGGCAGCTTGCTCATCACCGACGAGGCTTGGCAACTCGCCAAGTCTGGTAAGACCGCTGCAGATGCATTGGCGGGTCTTAAGCGCGGTGTGATCAGCGGCGATGACGCAGGTGGCTTGACCAAGCAATGGGATGGTCAGGCACTGCGTGACCAAGTTGCCGCGCAAGCGCAGATCACCGCCACCGCAGGGCAGCAGGCAACGAAGTTTGTTGGCGATTACGCACAGGGAAAAGTTGACAAGGCGGCCGAGCTCTATGCGGAAGCAGATGCAACCGGTGACGACAGCAAGCGGGCTGAAGCTGATCAGTTGATGAAGGATTGGGGCAATGGCGGCACGTTGCGTGTGCTGTCACATGCGGTTGTGGGTGGTCTGACAGGTGGCACAGAAGGAGCGCTAGGCGCAGCGGCAGGCACCGTGGCGGCACCGTACCTGGCAGAAGCGTTGGAGAAAGCCGGAATCAATAAAGCGGTGGCTGCCACGTTGACAGGGTTGTCAGCGAGCGCGCTAGGCGCTGCGGCCGGTGGTGCTGCAGGCGGTGCCGCAGCCTTGAATGAGGTGTCCAACAACTACCTCGGCCATCAAGAGCGGATGGAATATGCCACGGCCCTGATCGCTTGTTCCAAGTCTGGCACCCAGTGTGAGCGCGCCGAGCAACTGAAGGCGCTGTCGGAAGAACGCAATCTCGCGTTGCGCGGTGCGTGTAGCGATCCAGCCAGCGGCGGATGCGCGGAGCAAAAACAGCTTGCCGCCGCAGCCATGCAAGATCAGCTCGATCACGCTGGGGAATACACCGCTTGGCTTGCGGGTCATGTGCCTGAGTTGGTTGGCCTGTTTAACTCCGGCAAGGACGGAACGCTGACCAAGGACTTCGTCACCCATGTGACGACTGCAGATCTTGGCCACAAGCTTGCGTGTGCGATGGCAGGTGATTGCAGCAACCAAGCGCTGGCTTCGGCAGCATGGAACGGTAGCATCCCGCTATCAATTGCAACCGCCGATTCTGCGCTGCGCGCGGCGCTGGGCATGGGAGCAGGTACGGTCGGTGCTACCGGCCGGGTTTGGGAAATGGTTACCGGTGTGGCAGAGCTGGCCAAAGGTATGAGTCCTGCAGGCCAGGTCGGAAAATCGATTGATCAACTAGCCTACCTGTGGGGGAATGGTTACGCAGCTACTGCCGAGAAGAACTTTAACGACGCAAAGGGCGCGTTAAATGCAATAAAAACTGGTATCAGCGGCTATGCAGAGGATCTTGCATTTGCGGCCTACACGAACACGCGCGGCTCTTGGGATATCTATGACATAGCCAAGGCGGGTGCAATTGGTGGCAAGGTCAGCGTTGACGTTCTCTCGCTCGTTGTTCCAGAGCTCTATGCAGGGAAGGGTGGTGTCGCTGCAAAGGCTGCAACGGAAGTAGGTACGGCGTTTAAGGCTGATGATGTAATTGAATATATTAACCAATTAAAGCCTGCTGCTAGCGCGGAAATACCTAAGGGATATAGCCGGATCAATTCGGCTGGAGCAATGGCAAATGAAACAGGCGGCTTGCCGCAAGGCTATAGGCGGTTATTGAATTCTGATGGTGAAGTGGTTGTTCAGTCGCCAAATGGATCAATAATTTCGTCTGATCAGGTCATTGATGAAATTGGTGACGTTTTTTCAGACCTGGAAAAATTCAGGACTGAATTGGGTTTGCCCGAATCTGGTACGGCCGCGGATAGATCAACTATTGCAAAGATTAATGTGGATGGCAAGGAAGTTTATGGTATAAATGCGCATGGCCAGCCTACTTTTGGAGTAAACAACATATCGAAAAGTCATGCGGAAATCGATGTTTTGAATCAACTAAAAAACAGTGGTGGAGATTTTAGTGGTAAGAGTTTGACTATGTATGTGGATAGGCAGCCATGTAAGGCTTGCGGACAAAACGGTGGGATACGTACTATGGTTCGTCAGTTGGGTTTAAAGGAATTGACAGTTATTGGCCCTGATGGTCCTTTATTGATTAGGCCTTAATATGAAATTTTATCTTGACAATCGAGTTGGAGTTCATAATGTGGACGATGAGTTTTATGGTCTGGATCAAAGTGGTGTGGTTAATTTGCTTGGGAAATTGAATGGTAAACGGCATACGTTGCTTTGTGTGAAGAGAGAGGATGGTTGGGTGCTCTTTATTGGTGGCGGAAGTGAGAAATTCTTGGTCAATAAAGTTTCTCCGGAAGATATTAGCTATGAAGTGAAGTCAGATATGCCAGGTAGCAATGTTGAACTTTGTGTTGGTGGGCAATATGGAGAGTACGAATCCTCTT
Source organism: Xanthomonas euroxanthea (assembly GCF_903989455.1). Taxonomy (NCBI): domain Bacteria; kingdom Pseudomonadati; phylum Pseudomonadota; class Gammaproteobacteria; order Lysobacterales; family Lysobacteraceae; genus Xanthomonas; species Xanthomonas euroxanthea. The sequence goes on from NZ_LR861803.1 coordinate 2,232,696, forward strand.
CTTTAGCGAGTTATGATTTGGCAAGGATGGCTCTTTTGGATTTTTGTGAATTTTCTTCTCTAGAGAAATATACGTGGTCTGTTGTTGAGTAGTAAGGTGGAACCTCGAACCTGAAAAATCAGGGGCGGAGGCTGAGGTTTTCCCAGCTATAGCTCTTTCCAATCAATGATTTGTGCAACATCCGGGACGGAGGTAATTAAGGGGGCGGCCCTGACCGCCAGCATGACCAGCAGTCAAGGCGCAGCATTAGCGGCAGCGCGCTTAACAGCATCGGCGCATAGGGCGGCCTGCCCATTGGCGGGCTGTATCGCCTATCCAGCGGCACCGGTACCGATCTCATCGCAATGGGCCGTGCCGCCAACGGGCTGGGCGGCATCAACGCCTGGCGCAGCAATGGCCCCGGCCGCCGTTACCTGATCGAGACCGACCCGCGCTTCGTCAACTACGACAACTTCATCAGCAGCGACTTGCTGCTGGACAAGCTGGGTGTTGACCCGGAGTGGACCCAGACCCGCCTGGGCGATGGCTTCTATGAGCAGCGCCTGGTGCTGGACCAGGTCACCCAGCTCACCGGCCGCCGCTATCTGGGCAATTACGCCGATGGCGTGGCGCAGTACCGCGCCTTGCTCGAATCCGGCGTGGCCGCCGCAGGTCAGCTGCAGCTGAGCATGGGCGTGGGCTTGACCGCCGCGCAGGCGGCCGCGCTGACGCAGGACATCGTCTGGATGGTGGAGCAGGACTACCAAGGCCAGAAGGTGCTAGTACCTGTCGTGTATCTGGCCTCCAACTCGCTGCAGCTGCGTGGCAATGGCGCCTTGATCGCCGGCGGCAACGTCGAGCTCAACGCCACCAACGCCATGAGCAACCAGGGCGTCATCGCAGGCGCCGATGTCAGCATCACCGCAGGCGACCTGCTCAACCAGGGGCGCATCAGCGGCACCGGCAGCGTGGCCCTGGAAGCGCGCAACGACCTGCTCAACCAGGGCCAGATCCAGGGCCGCGATGTGGCATTGGTGGCAGGCAACAACCTGGTCAGTGAAGCGACCAAGGCCATCAACGGCGTCGGCATCCTGTCCGGCATCAGCGCCAGCAACACCCTGCAACTATTCGCCGGCAACGACATGACGCTGACCGGCACCCGTGTGCAGGCCGATGGCAGCGCGGCGTTGATCGCAGGCAACAACCTCAGCCTCACGCCCAGCGCTTTGCGCAACGACAACGGCCTGCTGCGCGGCGGCGATGCGGTGTCGGTGACCACCGGGAAGGATCTGGTGATGTCTGCAGGCAACGACCTGCAACTGCATGGCGTGACCATCAACGCTGGCGGTGGCGCCGCACTGCAGGCAGGCAACAACCTCTCGTTGACCCCGACCACCGGCCTGGACGGCAAGGTCGCCACCCGCACCAACATCAGCACCGGCGACAGCCTGCAATTGACCGCCGGCAACGATCTGACCATCCGCCAGGCCGACGTCAAGGCCGGCGGCGATCTGATCGCCGCAGCCGGCAACAACCTCAATGTCGAATCGGTGCTCAACGAAACCGAAACCAACAGCTACAAGAGCCGCAACGGCAAGACCCGCGTCACCACCACCACGACAACCCAGAGCATCGACCAGCAGGCGCTCACTGCGGGCGGCAACCTGATTCTCAGCGCTGGCAACGACGTCAATCTGGTCGCGGCCAAGCTGGACGCCGGCAAGGGTCTGGGCATCAGCGCCGGCAACGACATCAATGCCAGCACACTGACCACGGTGGCTACCAGCAACACGCTGGAGACGCGCAAGCGCTTCAAGCAGACCACCGCGACCAGCGACGAAACCGTCCATGGCACCGAGTTCAGTGCTGGCGGCAACCTGGCGATGCAGGCCGGCAACGACATCACCCTCACCGCCGCATCGGCCGCTACCAAGGAAGGCGGCATCACCCTGGCTGCCGGCAACGACGTCAACCTGCTCGCCGCCAGCGAGCAGCACGACGCCGCGCAGGACATGACCAAGAAAAAGAAGGGTACGTTCTCCAGCAAGACCACAACCACGCATGATGAGTGGCAGGACACATTTGCAATCGGCACGGCGCTGAATGGCGAGTCCGTCAATATCTCTGCCGGTAACGATGTGGCAGTGGTCGGCTCAACCGTGCTTGCCAATGGCGATGTGCGTCTGGCGGCAGGCAACAACGTCACCATCGAATCGGCGCAGGACACCAGCAGCGAAGCGCACAGCTTCAGCCAGAAGCGATCCGGCCTGACCGGCGGCATTGGCGGCGGCGTTGCCGGCATTGGCTATAGCGAGGCGCGTAGCAACAGCGAGAACGCGACCGAGTCGGTTACCCAAGTCGCATCGTCGGTCGGTTCAACGGATGGCAATCTCGTCATCAGCGCAGGCAACCAGCTGACCATTGCCGCCTCGGACATCGGTGCCGGCAAGGACATGACGCTGGCGGCCAAGGACATCGCGCTGTTGGCACGCCAGGACACGGTCGATCACCAGGCCAGCCAGTCCAGCAAGTCGAGCGGCTTCTCGGTGGGCGTGACCTACGACCCAGGTGCGTCGTATCGCAGCGCACGCGATTCCACCACCAAGAACATGGTCGATACCGGCTCGACCATGAGCAAGATCAGCCGCGATGCCGAAGGCGCAGCGGCCGGCACCATGGCCGCCATCACCCCGGTGGTGATTCAGGCCAGCAGCCACCGCTCCAATGCGGCGCAGAACGAGAGCACCAGCGATGCGCGCGTCAGCCAATTGGTCGCCGGCGGCAACCTCACCCTGCTCGCCAGCGATGGCTCGATCACCAGCCAAGGCGCGCAGATGTCGGCAGAGGGCAATGCGCTGCTGCTCGCCAGCAAGGACATCGTGTTCGATGTCGCGCACAACACCCGGGCTAGCGGCAACGCCAGCACCGGCAAAGGCTGGGGCTTCAACAACGCGGCCGGCTTGCCGTACGGCAACTACAACCAACAAGGCACCGGCAACGGCCAGACCGACACCATCACCGGCACCCAGTTGTCGGTGGGCGGCAACGCCAGCCTCACCACCACGCAAGGCGACATCACGCTGACCGCGAGCAATGTCGCGGCGCAAGGCAATGTCAGCGTGCGTGCCGCAGGCGACCTGACCATCCAGAGCGGCCAGGACATCCTGGGCAATACCAATCAGTCCACCAGCAAGGGCATCGGTACGGTGGTCATCTCCGACACCGAGCGTTTTGCCGGCTACAACAAGAAGAACCACACCGACGACAGCGCACAGGTGGCGCAGGTAGCCAGCAACGTCGGCAGCCTGGGCGGCAATGTCAGCCTGACCGCAGGTGGCACGTACACGCAGTCGGCCAGCAATGTGGTCGCGACCAAGGACGTTGACATCACTGCTGCATCGATCCAGTTGCTGACCGCCAACACCAGCAGCTCCGCTTCGCAGCAGGACGACGACCTCAAGATTGGCGCGTTCGCGCGCATCAAATCCCCGCTGATCGACTTGATCAACAACGTGGACGATGCACGTAAGTCCGATGGGCGGTTGGGCGCGATGCAAGGCATGGCGGCAGCGGCCAATGCATATCAGACCGCGAAGGCGGTTCAGAGTGGCTCGCTGCTCAGTGTCGAAGCAGGCGTGGGCTTTGCCACAAACGAGAGCAGCTTCAATAGCAGCAGTCAGATTTCACAAGGCTCCACCATCACCGGCGGCGGCAATGTCAGCCTGAAAACCACTGAAGGCGACCTGCATATCGTGCAGGGCAACATCAAGGCGGGCGACACGCTGAGCCTAGATTCGGCACGCGATCTGGTGCTGGAGGCAGGCAACTCCAGCAACACCGAGCAGAGCAAGGGCAGTAATGCCGGGTTCGAGGTCGGCGTCGGCGCATCGGTCGGCGCGCAGACCGGCGTGTATGCCTACGTGCAAGCCAGTGCCGGTAGCCACAAGTCGAACGTGGACGGCAGCACTTGGCAGAACACACAACTGGCTGGCCAGAACATCGTGCTCAAGTCAGAGGGTAATACAGCCTTGCGCGGCGCGGTGGTCAAGGGCGACCGAATCGACGTGCAAGCCGGTGGCGACCTGACCATCGAATCGCTGCAAGACAAGCTGGATATCCAGTCCAAGGAAAGCAGTGTCGGTGGACGCGTACAGATCTCGGCGGGTACTGCGTGGGATGCCAGCGGGTACGCAAGCGGCGCCAAGGCCAATGGCAACCACCTCGGTGTCGTTGAGCAGTCGGGCCTGTTCGCGGGCAATGGCGGGTACCACGTTACCGGCGGCAACGTAAACCTGATCGGCGGTGCCATCGCCAGCACCAACGCCGGTGCGAGTGAGCTGACCGCCGACTCGCTGACGTTTACCGATCTGAAAAACCAAATGGACTACAGCGCCTCGTCGGGCAGCATCAGCGGTGGCTTTGGCAGTACCGGCAACCAAACTGATGCCAACGGCAACCCGATCGAGCGGACCGCTGGTGAGCAGTCCAGAGACATCGGCAACAACATCGCCAACGGCAACTATGGCAAGGCCAACACCGGCAGCTTCATGCCGGGCGTACCGATGAGTGAAAGCGGTAGCGACACCACCTACACCCGCGCCACACTGACCGAAGGCTACATCAAGATCGGGGGCAAGACCACCACGGCAGCAGCAACCGGCATCAACACCGATGCCAGTGCCGCGCATGAGGCCGTGGCGACGTTGCCGGATGTACGCAAGATCTTGGGCGAGCAGCAGGCGATGGCGGCGGCGATTGGGACGGTAGTGCAGACTGGCGTTAGTATTCGCAATGACATCAACGCGTCTATTGACGAAGCCCAAAGACAGAAGAAGGAAGCAAAAGCTGCCCTTGAGGATCCAGCATTAAGCGCGTCGTTGACTTCAGAGCAAAAGGTCCAGCTAGCGATGATGGCTGTTGAGGCAGATAAAGAAATTGAGCGCCTTCAAAAGGTAGGAGTACTTGTCAGCTCAATTACCGGAGGCCTTTCGGCAGCCTCGGGCAGCACAGGTCAAATCTTGGCCGGTACTTTGGCACCCGTTGCCTCGTATCAGATTGGTCAATATTTCAAAGAGAATGCCACGCGCAATACCGTGGATGGCGGCAATCGCGGTGAGGAAGGAAGTGCCAGTCACCTGCTTGCGCACTCAGTCCTGGGCGCAGCGATTGCTTCGGCTGGCGGAGGGAGTGAGCTGATCGGAGCGATAACGGCCGCCGGCGCGGAAGCTGCAGCTCCGGCCTTGGCGAAGTTCTTGTATGGCAGAGACAGCAAAGACCTCAATGCCGAAGAGAAATCGACGATTAGCGCAGTCGTAGGCCTGGGCGGAGCAGTTCTAGGCTCATTTGCAGGCGATTTGCGTGATGCTATGGCTGGCAGCTCGATAGCAAATAATGCAGTCGATAATAATTGGGGAGAGGTCGGGCATTATTCGACGATGGCTTCCATCATTTATTTAGCTGGATTCTCAGAAAGTGATGCAAAAGCTATTGCGCTGGCAGCGTGGTCGCCAGACACCGATAAGAGAAATGCTATCACCGGGGAGAACTTGGGGAACAGTAGTGATTCGAATGGTGCTCAGCAGCACTATCACCTTCTTGATGGCAATTCAAATCCAGAAGAGGTAAAGGCTGCTCAAGAGTACTGGGGTGGGCAAGTAGCAGGCGTGTTGAAAGTCCTCAAAAAATATGAGAACGACCCAGCTGTAAAGGTTGCTATATTGTCTGATCCAGAGGTGCAACGGGCTCTCCACGCATTTGGCGACTCCTACGCACATGTTCAGGCGGACGGAACCCATTACTCTCCCGGTGAAGGGCACGCTAAAGATACTTTAATTGGGCCTGATCCAGACAATGCCTATACAAATAAAGCAGCTTTTCAAGCGTACGCAATTGCTATCTACGGTGCTGCTACAAATGCAAGCGGCGTGAGTGGAGCTCGAAGAGATTCGGCTTATGTCGGTGATTTGGCAAGGCGAGTTTCCGCCGTAGAAGATGAAGCTATACAGAAGAAGATTCTAGATAATGCGGCCTCCGCAACCAATGGAAAATGGAGTACAGGGCTTGTCGATTCACCTGTCCTTGAGTGCCCTTTGTATAAATCCTGCATGAATCGCACGCCCGCCAATACTGCAAACCCAGCAATTTATAATATTTATGGGTTGGGAAATAATCCATTAAAAAATCTTCCTCCCGTGATAGATTGGAGCAAAATGCCACCTGCTGGCCGCTGATTTCGGATGGTAAATTTTAGAAAATAATCGAGAATATTATGATTAAAAATAATTTTGCCAGCAGTTTTTATTGGATTTCTTGGGTGATTTGTTTTATTTATTGGGTGGCTGTATCTATAAATAGATATACATCAAACGGACTTGGGTTGTATCAGTTGTGGTCGGGTGAGTACAAGAACTATTCGAATTTAATTTTTATTTTTTCACTTGCGGCTCTGCCAGCATTGTCTGTAATTCTGTTATTTAGATTAATGAAATTTAGATTTTTTATATTATTTGACGTGGCAATGGCAATTACTACATGGTTTTTTTTCTTATACAACGCCTCGTTTATCAGAGGATGAAGAAATTTATAGGGTTGTGCGGCCACTAATAGCGGTTAACAAAACTACTGCGCTGCCGCCAGGCGCGTGTCGACTCCCCGCAATGCAGTGCCGCCTAAAATTTAGAGGTCAGCGGTTGATGCTGAGCGCCTAACCCGGTGGATGTCGGTGGCCCAGGTAGTCTGGCTGGCCTTGCTGTCTGCGTTGTGGCGGCGCAAACCGATGTTGGATTGGCCAAGCTAAGACGGTTCATTCGCATAGTCGCGGCTTGCACAGATGTTCTGCCACGCTACTGAGCACTGACAAGAACTCATGGCAGTCATGACGCAAGGTATTTCAAGAAAGTCGCAATGGTTCGGTCTCGTCGGCTGGCTGGTGCTGTGCTATGCGGTCGCTGGGCTTGGTGGGATGGCATCGATACAGGCGGCCAGCTTCTACGCAGACCTTACGCGGCCGGCGTGGGCACCGCCGGGCTGGTTGTTCGGACCTGTGTGGACAGTGTTGTACGGAATGATGGCGGTGTCGGTGTGGCTGGTGTGGCGGCGCGGCAACTCGTCAGGGACGCGTTCTGCGCTTGGCCTGTTTGTGCTGCAGTTGACGCTCAATGGTTTATGGAGCTGGCTGTTCTTCGCGTGGCAGTTGGGAGCTTGGGCGTTTGCCGACATCCTGGCGCTGTGGCTGGTGTTGGCCGGAACGATCGCCGTGTTCGCCAAGCGGCAGGCACTGGCGGCGTGGTTGTTGGTGCCGTATCTGGCGTGGGTGAGCTTCGCGGCGGCGCTCAACTTTTCGGTCTGGCAACTCAATCATCAGGTGCTTGGCTGATCTTTCTGCCGCGCTTGCTGACTTGCACAATGCGTCGCGGCGATGGCGATCATCTACTGCTGATCCGAAGTGATCTGTTGCTTGGCGTAGTGGCACCGGCAGCGATGTGATGCACTCGCGCACAAGCGATCCCCAGCCGCATCGCATTAGCCAAGTCGCACGACTGCACCAATCCATGCTCGAAACCTGCGCAGCGCCACCCACTGAGGCAGCTTCAAAAGTTTCCGTAGCAATCAATTGCTTGCGACGGTGTTGCTTAAATCCCTGAACGGCAAGGTTTTCTGCTCCGTCTGCCAAGCGTGTGCGGCCGCCCTGTCATCCAACGCTTGACAGGCTTCGCCCAGGTGATGTCTTTTGCACACATGCCTAATGCTTTCGCCACCGCCTCGCTTACCTGTCAGCCGCAGCTGCGGCCGGGTGCGGGCGTGGCCGGCATTAGCACCACCATTACCACCGTCACCATTCGCCCGGTGCGGTCCGTCGTCTTCGCGTAACTTCCGAAAACAACGGCCCCGCACCCGGATCAGGATGCGGGGGCTTTCCTCCCTCATCTGATGCGGACGGGGCCTCCCCAACGAGGTCTGTCGATGTCATCGCCTGTTGTTTCGTTCGAACCCGCTGCTGTTGCCGCATCTTCCGCACGCACCGTCGTGCACAAATTCGGCGGCACCTCGGTGGCCGATGCCGAGCGCTACCGGCATGTGGCGCAGTTGTTGCTGGCACGCGAGGAGACCGTGCAGGTCACCGTGGTGTCGGCGATGAAGGGGGTGACCGATGCGCTGATCGAACTGGCCGAACTGGCGGCGCAAGATCGCCCCGAGTGGCGCGAACGCTGGCATGAAACGCGGGCACGCCATCGCGGTGCGGCGGTGGCCCTGCTGGGCGAGCATTCCGGGCCGACGGTGGAGTGGCTGGACGAGCGCTTCGAGCATCTGGCGCAGATCCTCGGCGCGCTGGCGGTGATAGGCGAGCTGCCGCGCGAGGTGCTCGACCGCGTGCAAGGCCTGGGCGAGGTGTATTCGGCGCAGTTGCTCGGCGATCATTTCCGCGCGCTTGGCGAGGATTGCGCGGTGCTGGATGCACGCGATGTGCTGGTGGTCAACCGCGGCGAACTCGGCGTTGATGTGGATTGGGAGGTCAGCGCGCAGCGGCTTGCGACCTGGCGCCAGGCACATCCGCAGACGCGCGTGGTGGTGACCGGGTTCGTGGCGCGCGACCGCGCCGACCGCATCACCACGTTGGGGCGAAACGGTAGCGATTATTCCGGCGCGATCTTCGCGGCCTTGTTCGATGCCGATGAGCTGCATATCTGGACCGATGTGGATGGCGTGCTGTCGGCGGACCCCCGCGTGGTGCCCGAAGCGGTACAGCTGGAAACGTTGAGCTACGACGAAGCCTGCGAACTGGCCTATTTCGGCGCCAAGGTGGTGCATCCGCAGACCATGTCGCCGGCGATCGAGCGCGGCTTGCCGATCATCATCCGCAATACCTTCCAGCCCGAACACCCGGGCACGCGCATCACCGCCAGCAGCGCGGTGAGCGGGCCGATCAAGGGGCTGACACTGAGCCCGGATCTGGCTGTGCTCAACCTGGAAGGCACCGGCCTGATCGGCGTGCCGGGCACCGCCGAGCGCGTGTTTGCGGCACTGCGCACGGCGCAGGTGTCGGTGGTGATGATCTCGCAGGGCTCGTCGGAGCATTCGATCTGTTGCGTGGTCAAGCAGCATGAATCCGAGCGCGCACGCAATGCCTTGCTGCAGGCCTTTGCGCATGAACTCACGGTCGGCCAGGTGCAGCGCGTGCAACTGACCACCGGCATCAGCGTGCTGGCGGCAGTGGGCGATGGCATGGCCGGGCAACCCGGCGTGGCGGCGCGGCTGTTCGAGTCGCTGGGGCGTGCGCAGGTCAATATCCTGGCGATCGCGCAGGGCTCGTCCGAGCGAAACATCTCGGTGGCCATCGATGCGGCGCATGCGACCAAGGCCTTGCGCGCGGCGCATGCCGGCTTCTGGCTGTCGCCGCAGACCTTCTCTGTGGGTGTGATCGGCCCGGGCAATGTGGGTGCGGCGTTGCTGGACCAGTTGCGCATTGCGCAACCGCAGTTGCTGGGCAAGGCCAACCTGGATCTGCGCCTGCGCGCGGTGGTCTCGCGCGGCCGCATGTTGCTCGACGAGCGCGGTCTGGTCGGCAACTGGCGCGATGCCTTCGCCTCCGCCGCCACCGCGACCGATCTGGAGCGTTTCACCACGCATCTGTTGTCCGCGCACCTGCCGCATACGGTGATCATCGATTGCAGCGGTAGCGCGGACGTGGCCGATCGCTATGCGGACTGGCTGGCTGCCGGCATCCACGTGGTGACGCCGAACAAGCAGGCCGGCTCCGGTCCGTTGCAGCGGTATCAGGCGATCCGTGCGGCGGCCGATGCCAGCGGCGCGCGCTTCCGTTACGAAGCGACCGTGGGCGCCGGCCTGCCGGTGATCACCACGCTGCGCGACCTGGTCGATACCGGCGATACGGTGACCTCGATCGAAGGCATCTTCTCCGGCACGCTGGCCTGGCTGTTCAACAAATACGACGGCAGCGTGCCGTTCGCCGAACTGGTGACGCAGGCACGCGGCATGGGCTATACCGAACCGGATCCACGCGACGATCTGTCCGGTGTGGACGTGGCGCGCAAGCTGGTGATCCTGGCGCGCGAAGCCGGGCGCGAGATCAGCCTGGAGGACGTGCAGGTCGAGAGCCTGGTGCCCGAAGCACTGCGTCAGGCCAGCGTGGACGATTTCATGGCGCGCCTGCATGAGGTGGATGCGACCTTCGCACAGCGCCTGGCCGATGCACGTGCACGCGGCAATGTGCTGCGCTATGTCGCGCAGCTGCCGCCGGATCGCGCGCCCAGCGTGGGCCTGGTCGAGCTGCCGGCCGATCACGCCTTCGCCAATCTGCGCCTGACCGACAACGTGGTGCAGTTCACCACGCGTCGCTACTGCGAGAATCCGTTGGTGGTGCAGGGGCCCGGTGCGGGCCCGGAAGTCACCGCGGCCGGCGTGTTTGCCGATCTGCTGCGGGTGGCGGCGGGCGAGGGGGCACGCTTGTGAACCAGGCGGTTGCAGACCAGGCCGCGCAGATGCAACAGGTGGCGATTGCTGCGCGCGAGCTGGGCCAGGCACGCGCCTTCGCACCGGCCTCGGTGGCGAATGTGGCTGTGGGATTCGATCTGCTCGGCTATCCCATCGACGGCGTCGGCGACACCGTCACGGTGCGGCGTATCGAGGCGCCGCTGGTGCGCATCGCCGCCATCCGAGGCACCACCGTGGCCTTGCCGCTGGATGCCGCGCGCAACACTGCGGGTGCGGCCTTGATGTCGTTGCGCGCGGCGCTGGCGCTGCCGTTCGGCTTCGAGATCGAGATCGACAAAGGCATTGCGCTGAGTTCGGGCATGGGCGGTTCGGCAGCGTCCTGCGTGGCGGCGTTGGTTGCCGCCAACGCGCTGCTGGATGCGCCGCTGAGTAACGAGCAGCTGTATCAGCACGCCCTCGATGGCGAGGCGGTGGCCAGCGGCAGCCGCCATGGCGACAACCTGGGGCCGCTGTTTCTAGGCGGCCTGGTGTTGTGCACGCTGGAGCGTCTGGTGCCGATCAACGTGCCGGCGGCGTGGCACAGCCTGCTGGTGCATCCGGACGCGGTGCTGGAAACGCGGCGCGCGCGAGAAGTCCTGGCCGGCGACTATCAACTGCGCGAGTTCGTCGCGCAGAGCACCAACCTGGCCCTGGTGCTGGCCGGTTGCCATGCCGGTGATGCCGATTTGGTGCGTGCGGGCCTGCGCGATGTGCTGATCGAACCACGCCGCGCGCCGTTGATCGCCGGCTTTGCCGCTGCCAAGCAGGCCGCGCTGGATCACGATGCCCTGGGTGCCAGCATTTCCGGCGCCGGCCCCAGCGTATTCGCCTGGTTTGCATCGCGCGCGGCCGCCGACGCTGCCGCCGCAGCGGTGAAGGCCGCCTTCGCAGGCGTTGGCCTGGATAGCCAGCACTGGGTATCCCCGATCGCCAGCCCAGCCGCGCGGTTGCTCGCATGAGCCGTCGCACGCCTGTCGTTGTCGATCGATCGCCCGCGCACGGCAGGCAGGCCGTGCAGCGCGCAAGGCACGCGTCAACCGACCACGACCTCGCTGATCTGCATCACCGGCGCAAGATCGGTGTAGTTGGGAATGTCGCCCAGGATTTCCTGTGCATGTGGCCCGAAGCTGGCGCCGAAGGCCTCCACCGACTCGCAGAAGATATGGCACATGCCGATGAAGGCCGGGGGGCTGCCCGGCTCGCCGCCGCTGATGCCCTTGTCCACCGTGTAGCGCAGGCAGGCCGCGCCCATCCGCGCGCTCACCAGCGGCATATGCGCGTCGCGGTAGTAGGCATGGTCGAAGCGGGCGCCTTCGCGGTACGGGTACATCACGCTGACCTTGATCATCTGCCGGCTCCACTGGAAGGTGCGCGCAGCATAGCGCCGCGCCGCTCCTGCCGGGCGCCCCTGCGGCGCAGCGCGGCCATGCCGCAGTGTCCGGTCTTTTCATTCACGGGCCACGCCCCGTCTTCGCCTTGTCTGGAGTCGTCATCATGAACTTCCTCTCCACCCGTGGCGGCGCACCCGCCGCAAGCCTGAGCCAGGCGATTGCCGCCGGCCTGGCACCCGATGGCGGCCTGTACGTGCCGCAGGCCCTGCCACCGGCACGCACGCTGACGGCAGGCGCCACGCTGGCCGACACCGCCGCCACGTTGCTGCAGCCATTCTTCGACGGCGATGCATTGGCGCCAGAGCTGCCGGCCATCTGTGCCGAGGCGTTCGACTTCCCGGCGCCGCTGGTGGCCCTGGGCACGCCCGGCGATTACGCGCTGGAGCTGTTCCATGGCCCGACCGCCGCGTTCAAGGATTTCGGTGCGCGCTTTCTTGCGGCCTGCCTGACTCGCCTGCGGCGTGCCGAAGGCCGGCCGCTCACCATCCTGGTCGCCACTTCCGGCGACACCGGCGCTGCGGTGGCGGCGGCCTTCCATCGGCAGCCGGGCCTGCGCGTGGTGGTGCTGTATCCGGATGGGCGCGTGTCGCCGCGCCAGGCGCATCAGCTGGGCTGCTTCGGCGACAACATCCAGGCCCTGCGCGTTGCCGGCACGTTCGACGATTGCCAGGCGATGGTCAAGCAGGCCCTGAACGATGCCGCGCTGCAGGCGCAGCTGCCGCTGAGTTCGGCCAACAGCATCAGCCTGGGCCGCTTGCTGCCGCAGATGAGCTACTACGCGCACGCCGCCCTGCAGCACCATGCCGGCGCGGGGGCGGCGCTGAACCTGGTGGTGCCCACCGGCAACCTGGGCAACGGGCTGGCGGCGATCCTGGCGCGCGCGCTCGGCGTGCCGCTGGGCCGTATCGCGCTGGCCTCCAATGCCAATCATGTAGTGCCGGATTATTTTGCCGGCGACGATTACGCGCCGCAGCCCAGCGTGGCGACGCTGGCCAATGCGATGGACGTGGGCGCGCCAAGCAACTTCGAACGGCTGCGCTGGCTCTATGACGGCGACGATGCCGCGTTGCGCGAGGCATTTCGTGCGCTTTCGGTGGACGATGCCGCGATCCGCCAGACCGTGCAGCAGCGCTTTGCCCGCTATGGCGAAGTGCATTGCCCGCATACCGCCACCGCCGTGCATGTGCTGGAGCAGCTGCGCGCGGAAGGGGCCGAAGGCGGCACCGGCGACTGGGCGGTGGCGGCCACAGCGCATCCGGCCAAGTTCGAGGGCGTGGTCGAGCCCCTGATCGGGCGCGAGGTGGGCGTGCCGCCGGCGCTGGCCGCGCTGCTGCAGCGTCCCGCGCGTGCCGAAACGCTGGCGCCGGACTATGCCGCGTTGCGGCAGCGCCTGCTTGCGGATGCGGCCTGACCGAACGTGTTCAGGGTGTTGGGGTTGGAAAGTGCCGTCCATGGGGCTATTTCTAGCGGGTGCGGCCCCAGCGTGGCGCCGCGTCCGATGTGGGTTGGTGCATGTCTTATCGAGTGATCGCCGTTGCCGCCGCGTTGTGCGGGTGGGCAGCGGCTGGAGCGGCCAGCGCGGCCGATGTCATGTCTGCCTCGCCGTTGCCGGCGCTGGGCGCACCGCGTATCGGTCTGGTCGATGCATTGGCGCGGCAGGCGCCATCGCTGGATCGCCAGGTGCTGGCGCTGGCGGCCGAAGCTTTGCAATGCGCGCGGCAGCGCCAGCAGGTGGGCACCGAGCGCGTGCTGAGCGTCATCGACTACAGCCGGCCGTCGACCGAGCGCAGGCTATGGGTGTTCGATCTGGAGCGGCAGCGGCTGCTGTTCCAGGAATGGGTGGCGCACGGGCGCAATACCGGCAACAACCTGGCGGCCAAGTTCTCCAATGACGACGGCAGTTTCCAGTCCAGCCTGGGCGCATTCACCGCGCAGGAGTCGTATACCGGCCACAACGGCTATTCGTTGCGGCTCAAGGGCCTGGAGCCCGGGTTCAACGACCATGCGCGCGACCGCGCGATCGTGATCCATGGTGCGCCCTATGTCAGCGAGGCGGTGATCCGCACGCAGGGCCGGCTCGGCCGCAGCCTGGGCTGCCCGGCGGTGCGTCCGGCGGTGGCCAGGCAATTGATTGATACCTTGCGTGAAGGCGCCTTCGTGTTCGCCTACTACCCGGACCGGGCCTGGCTGCGGCAATCGCGGCTGCTGGGCGGCGGATGTGGTGCGTCGGTGGCAAGTGCGAATGCGGGCGGGCGCTGAGGCGTTCCGGCTTGCCAGCTATTAAGTCTCAGACGGTATCGCCGGCGAGGCTGCGCAGCGCCGCGTAATCCAGGATCTGCACCAGATGCAGCTGCGGCAGCGCGATCAACTGCTGTTGCCTGAGTTTGGTGAAGGTGCGGCTGACCGTTTCCACGGTCAGCCCGAGATGGTCGGCGATATCGCTACGGCTCATCGGCAGCGCGACGGTGTCGCCGCTGGCGCCGGGCTGGGTGGAGCGGGCCGCCAGGCGCAGCAGGAAGTGCGCCAGCCGTTCGCTGGGTTGCAGGCGCGCCAGCAGCAGGCCGGTGTCCTGTGCGGCGGCCAGTTCCATGCTGGCGCGCTGCAGCAGCTTGCGTTCCAGCTGCGGATAGCGCTCGCGCAACTGGCGCATCTGTGCCATCGGGGTGCGGCAGACCCGGCTGTCGATGATGGCTTCGATGTCGTGGCGGTGCTGCGGCGTTTCGGTCAGGCCGACATAGTCGCCCGGCAGCACGAAGCCGGTGACCTGGCGGCGGCCGTCGGCCAGCGTGCGCACCATGCGCAGCGCGCCGGAAGTCAGCGTATAGACGTGCTGGCGGATGTCGCCGGCGCGCACCAGGGTGCTGCCGGGCGCATAGGACTGGGCGCTGGTGGCCTGGTCGAGCGCGTCCATTTCCTGCGGCGACAGCGCCGCGCAGATGGCCCGGCCGCGGACCGCACACAGCGCGCAGTCGGAACCGCGCGCATCGCTGCGCCCGGCCGCGCTGGGCGCCGGGCAGGTCGTGCTGGGGTCTGAAAGCTGCCGGTACATGAGTCACGCACTGCTGGAACGCAGGTGAATGATACGCCATGCGGTCAGCGCGGCCGCCCAGCCGGTAGAATTGCGCGTTCGCCACATTGCCCTGCAGGAGTTTCGCTCGTGATCAAGCCCCGTACGCCGCCCGGCATCATGGAATTGCTGCCGCGCGAGCAGATCGCGTTCCAGCGCATGCTGGACGTCATCCGCCGCAACTACGAGCGGTTCGGGTTCCTGCCGGTCGAAACGCCGGTATTCGAGCTGTCCGATGTGTTGCTGACCAAGTCCGGTGGCGAGACCGAGCGCCAGGTGTATTTCGTGCAATCCACCGGTGCGCTGGCCAATGCCGCCGCCGTGGCGGACGAAGGCGGCGAGGGGGGCTTGCCCGAGCTGGCGCTGCGCTTCGACCTGACCGTGCCGCTGGCGCGCTACGTGGCCGAGCACGAGCACGACCTGAGCTTCCCGTTCCGCCGCTACCAGATGCAGCGCGTGTATCGCGGCGAGCGTGCCCAGCGCGGGCGTTTCCGCGAGTTCTACCAGTGCGACATCGACGTGATCGGCAAGGATGCGTTGAGCATCCGCTACGACGCCGAGGTGCTGGCGGTGATCCACGCGGTGTTCGCCGAGCTGGGCATCGGCGCGTTCAAGGTGCAGTTGAACAACCGCAAGCTGCTGCGCGGCTTCTTCGAAAGCCTGGGCGTGGCCGAGGGCGAGCTGCAGCTGGCGGTATTGCGCGAGGTCGACAAGATCGACAAGCGCGGCGCCGACTACGTGCGCGACACGCTGGTGGGCGAAGGCTTCGGCATCGCCGCCGAGCAGGTCGACAGGATCCTGGCCTTCGTGGCGGTGCGCTCGAACGGGCATGCCGATGCGCTGGCGCAGCTGCAGGCGCTGGAGGCCTCGGTCGCTGCGAGCGCGACCCTGGGCGAGGGCATCGCCGAGCTGCGCGAAGTGCTGGAGCTGGTCAAGGCACTGGGCGTGCCGGAGAGCGCGTACTGCCTGAACTTCTCGATCGCGCGCGGGCTGGACTACTACACCGGCACCGTCTACGAGACCACGCTGACCGACCACCCGCAGATCGGCTCGATCTGCTCGGGCGGCCGCTATGAAAGCCTGGCCAGCCACTACACCAAGTCCAGGTTGCCTGGCGTGGGCATCTCGATCGGCCTGACCCGCCTGTTCTGGCAGCTGCGCGAGGCCGGCCTGATCCAGGGCATCGCCGAGAGCAGCGTGCACGCGATGGTGGCGCTGATGGACGAGTCGCGGCTGGAGGACGCGCTGGATATCGCGCGCCGGCTGCGCATCGGCGGCATCAATACCGAAGTGCAGATGGAGCCGAAGAAGATCGGCAAGCAGTTCCAGTACGCCGCGCGCGCAGGCATCCGCTTCGTGGTGCTGGCCGGCGACGACGAGCTGGCGCGCGGGGTGGTGGCGGTCAAGGACCTGGTGCGCGAGCAGCAGTTCGAGGTGGCCCGCGACGAGCTGGCCAGCACCTTGCTGGTGGAACTGGAGCAGGCCAGGGCGATGCTGGTGGCCGGGGGCGTCAACGGCGATTGACGTCGCCGGAAGCGGTAAGAAGGCGCCGCCTGGTCGGTAACGGCAGCAGCGGCGCCGGGTGCATCCCGATGCACGGACAGGCCCATCGACGCCTCGGTGTCGGTGGGTTTGTCGTTTCTGACTCGCCGCACCGACCGGTACGTCCCTGAACGCTTTGCCCGCGGCGCTTGTCCTATGGCCTGCGTTTGCGTTAATGTGCTAACACGCTATTACATTAACGCAATGAAACAACGACCCGCCCCCCGCGAAAGTGCCGATGCCGCCGCCTCCCTCAAGATGCTGGCCGATGCCCTGGCCTGCCTGAAGGAGCCTGGGGCGGTCGAGGCCTTCCTGCGCGATCTGTGCACGCCCGCCGAGCTGGAGGCCATGTCGGATCGCTGGCGGGTGGTGCCGTTGCTGATCAAGGGCGTGCCGTATCGCGAAATCCACGAGCTGACCCAGGTCAGCGTGACCACCATCGGGCGCGTTGCGCGCACCCTGGAACATGGTGCCGGCGGCTATGCCGAGGCCCTGCGCGAGCAATCCTCGCGCCCTGTCGAATCCCACTGAGAGAACAAGATGAGTGCTTCCACGGCAGCACCGGCACGTGACCGGTTGCGTATCGCCATCCAGAAGAGCGGCCGCCTGGCCGAACCGGCGCGCAGCCTGCTGGCGGCCTGCGGGCTGAGCTGGCGGCAGAGCCGCGACAAGCTGTTCTGCTACGGTGAATCGCTGCCGGTGGACCTGCTGCTGGTGCGCGACGACGACATCCCCGGCCTGATCGCCGATGGCGTCTGCGACCTGGGCATCGTCGGCCAGAACGAACTCGAGGAGCAGGCATCCGAGCGCCGCCGCAATGGCCTGCCGGCCGCTTATCACGCGGTGCGCGGGGTCGGTTTCGGCCAGTGCCGGCTGATGCTGGCGGTGCCGGAAGAGTGGGACTGGCAGGGCGTGGCGCAACTGGCCGGCAAGCGGATCGCCACCAGCTACCCGGCGATCCTGGCCGACTGGCTGGAGCGCCAGGGCATCGATGCGGCAGTGGTGGAATTGTCCGGCTCGGTGGAAATCGCCCCGCGCCTGGGCACCGCGGATCTGATCTGCGATCTGGTCTCCAGCGGCGCCACCCTGGCCGCCAACCAGCTCAAGCCGGTGGAACTGGTGATGGAAAGCGAAGCGGTGCTGGCCGGTGCGGTGCGCGAGCCGGCCGACGCGCGCGCAGCATTGCTGGCGATGCTGCTGCGGCGCATGGACGGCGTGCTCAAGCTGCGCGACAGCAAGCTGCTGATGTTCCGCGCCGAGCAGGACGCCGTGGATGCGCTGCGCCGCCTGTTGCCCGATGCCGAGCCGCTGGTGCAGCTGCCCGACGACGGCAACGGCGCACTGCGGCTGCAGACCATGTGCCATGGCGCGGTGACCTGGCAGCGGCTGGAAGAACTCGAACGCGCAGGTGCGCAAGGTCTGATGGTGTTGACGGTGGAGCGCTCGCTGGCATGAATATTCTCGATTGGTCGCAACTGGACACCGCTGCGCGGACCCAGGCATTGACCCGCCCGGTGCAGACCGTGGCCACGCAGACGCGCGAGGCGGTCGCCGCATTGATTGCCGATGTGCGCACGCGTGGCGATGTCGCGCTGCGCGAGATCACCGCGCGTTTCGATGGCGTGGCACTGGACAGCTTCGCCGTGAGCGATGCCGAATTTGCCGCCGCCGAAGCGGCGGTGGCGCCGGAACTGCGCCAGGCCATGCAGGACGCGGTGGCGCGCATCGACACCTTCCACCGCGCGGGCATGAGCGAAGGCTATGCAGTGGAGACCGCGCCTGGCGTGGTCTGCGAAAAGATCGTGCGGCCGATCGGCCGGGTCGGCCTGTACGTGCCGGCCGGCAGTGCGCCGTTGCCGTCGACTGCGTTGATGCTCGGGGTTCCCGCGCGTCTGGCCGGCTGCCGCGAGGTGGTGCTGTGCACGCCGCCGCGCAAGGACGGCAGCGTGGATCCGGCGGTGCTGGCCGCCGCGCAACTGACCGGCGTGCGCCGTGTGTTCAAGCTCGGCGGTGCGCAGGCGATTGCGGCAATGGCGTACGGCACCGACTCGGTTCCGGGTTGCGACAAGTTGTTCGGCCCGGGCAACAGCTTCGTCACCGAGGCCAAGCAGCAGGTGGCGCAGTCCGGCGCGGCGGCGATCGACATGCCGGCCGGCCCGTCCGAAGTGCTGGTGATCGCCGATGCCGGCGCGCAGCCGGCCTTCGTTGCCGCAGATCTGCTCTCGCAGGCAGAACACGGCCCGGATTCGCAGGTGCTGCTGTTGTCCGACAGCGATGCGCTGATCGCGGCGGTGCAGGTGGAACTTGATGCCCAGCTGGCGCAACTCTCGCGCGCCGGGATCGCGCGCCAGGCGCTGGCGCAATCGCGCCTGATCAAGGTGCAGGCGCTGGAGGAGGCGTTTGCGATCAGCAATCGCTATGCACCGGAGCACCTGATCCTCGCGCTGCGCGAGCCGCGTGCGTGGCTGGGCCAGGTCGAAGCTGCCGGCTCGGTGTTTCTCGGCGATTACACGCCCGAAGCGCTGGGCGATTACTGCAGCGGCACCAACCACGTGCTGCCGACCAGCGGTGCGGCGCGCGCCTATAGCGGCGTAAGCGTGGCCAGCTTCCAGAACATGGTCAGCGTGCAGGCCGCCAGCAAGGCCGGCATCGACGGCATCGGCGCATGCGCGCTGATCCTGGCGCGCGCCGAGGGCCTGGATGCGCACGCCAATGCAGTGGCATTGCGCATGGGAGTGGCAGCATGAGTACGCCATCGATTCTGGAACTGGTGCGCGAGGATCTGCGTGCCTTCGCCGGCTATTCGTCGGCACGCACCAGCGCGTTGCAGGGCGATGTGTGGCTCAACGCCAACGAATCGGCCTGGGGCAATCCTGCCGATCCCAGCGGCAGCACGCGGCGCTACCCGGACCCGCAACCCAAGGGTCTGCGCGCTGCATTGGCGGGGCTGTATGGCTGTACGCCCGAGCAGCTGTTGATCGGCCGTGGCAGCGACGAGGCAATCGATCTGCTGGTGCGCGGCCTGTGCGTGCCCGGGCGCGATGCGGTGGTGGTGACCCCGCCGGTGTTCGGCATGTACGCGGTGTGCGCGCGCCTGCAGAACGCACCCCTGGTCGAGGTGCCGCTGGTGGATGGATCGGACGGTTTCCACGCGGATATTCCGGCGATCGTCGAAGCAGCGCTGAGCTCGCAGGCCAAGCTGGTGTTCCTGTGCTCGCCGTCCAACCCGGCCGGCTCGGCAATTGCCCTGGACGAGATCGAAACCGCCTTGCAGGCCCTGCGGGGCAGGGCGCTGGTGGTGGTTGACGAAGCCTACGGCGAGTTCTCCGACATACCCTCAGCAGTGAGCCTGCTTGCGCGCTACGACAATCTGGCGGTGTTGCGCACGTTGTCCAAGGCGCATGCGCTGGCAGCGGCACGCATCGGCAGCCTGATCGCCAACGCCGAGTTGATCGCCTTGTTGCGGCGCTGCCAGGCGCCGTACCCGGTGCCGACGCCGTGCGCGGCAATGGCCGAACAGGCCTTGTCCGCGCCGGCGCTGGAGGTCACGCGCCGGCGCATCGCCGAGGTGCGCAGCGAGCGCACACGCGTGCACACCGCACTCGAGCAGCTGGCCGGCGTGCGTCAGGTGTACCCCTCGCAGGGCAACTTTCTGCTGGTGCGTTTCGACGATGCCGAAGCGGCATTCCAGGCGCTGCTGGAGGCCGGCGTGGTGGTGCGCGATCAACGCGCGGTACCGCAGCTGTCCGATGCCCTGCGCATCACCCTGGGCACGCCCGAACAGAACGCGCGCGTGCTGAGCGCGCTGCAACGCACACAGGAGGCCGCCGCATGACCCCGATTCTCTTCGTCGACCGCGACGGCACGCTGATCACCGAGCCGGCCGATTACCAGATCGACGCCTACGAAAAACTGCGCCTGGTCGACAACGTGATTCCGGCAATGCTGAAGCTGCGCGACGCCGGCTATCAATTCGTCATCGTCAGCAACCAGGATGGCCTGGGCAGCGAGAGCTATCCGCGGGCGTCCTTCGATGGCCCGAACAACCTGATGCTGCAGATCTTCGCCAGCCAGGGCATCGTGTTCCGCGAGGTGTTGATCGACTGCAGCTGGCCGGCCGACAACGCGCCCACGCGCAAACCCGGGGTCGGCCTGATGGTGCCTTACCTGCAGGACCGCACGATCGACTGGGCACGCTCGGCAATGGTGGGCGACCGCATCACCGACATCCAGTTCGCGCAGAACCTCAATATCCGTGGCTTCCAGCTGCGCACCGACGAATTCGGCGGCGAGTGGGACTGGCCCGGCATCGCGCACGAGCTGGCCGATGCGCCAAGGCGTGCGGTGGTTCAACGCAACACCAAGGAAACCAAGATCCGCGTCGAACTGGATCTGGACCGCGTGGCCGAACCGAAGACCGCCACCGGCCTGCCGTTCTTCGACCACATGCTGGAACAGATCGGCAAGCACGGAGGCTTTGCGCTGGATATCCGCGCCGAAGGCGATCTGCATATCGACGAGCACCACACCATCGAAGACACCGGTCTGGCGCTGGGCCAGGCCTTGCGCGAAGCGCTGGGCGACAAGCGCGGCATCGGCCGTTACGGCTTCGACCCCGACGACAGCCCGTGGCGTGTGGCCGGCGATACCACCCAGCATGGCTTCACGCTGCCGATGGACGAAACCATCGCCAGTGCCGCGCTGGATTTCAGTGGCCGGCCATACTTCGTGTTCGAAGGCGAGTTCAAACGCGAACGTGTGGGCGACATGCCGACCGAACTGGTGCCGCATTTCTTCCGCTCGATCTGCGATGCCTCCGGCCTGAACCTGCACCTGAGCGTGCGTGGCGAGAACGATCACCACAAGGTCGAAGCCTGCTTCAAGGCCCTGGCGCGTGCGTTGCGCCAGGCGATCCGTCGCGAAGGCACTGCGTTGCCCACCACCAAGGGTGCGCTATGACCGATGTCGCGTTGATCGATGCCGGCGGCGCCAACCTGGGCTCGGTGCGCTACGCATTGGAACGGCTGGGCGTGGAAGCGCGCCTGGTACGCGATGCAGCAGGGTTGCAGGGCGCGCAGCGGGTGATCCTGCCTGGCGTCGGCGCCGCGCCCGAGGCGATGTCGCGCCTGCGCGCACAGGGCCTGGTCGAGCCGTTGCGGCAGTTGCAGGTGCCGTTGATCGGCATCTGCCTGGGGATGCAGTTGCTGTTCGAACATTCCGAAGAAGGCGATGTCGATTGCCTGGGCGTGCTGCCGGGCATCGTGCGGCACATGACGCCCGCACTCGGCATACGCGTGCCGCATATGGGTTGGAATCAGCTGGTGCCGATGCGCGACTCCGCGTTGCTGGCCGGTTTGCCGGAGCGCGCCAGTGCCTATTTTGTGCATGGGTATGCCGCGCCGGTGACGGCCGACACCGTGGCCGCCTGCGACCACGGCGGTCTGTTCACCGCAGTGGTGCAGCACGGCCTGCGCTGCGGCGCGCAGTTCCACCCCGAGCGTTCGGCCGAGACCGGTGCACGCATCCTGCGCAATTTTCTTGAGATGAGCTTCCCATGAGTTTCACCGTTTACCCGGCCCTGGATATCCGCAACGGCCGCGTGGTGCGCCTGCTGCAAGGCGACTACGCACGCGAGACGCAATACGGCGACGATGTGCTGCCGCGCGCGCAGGCGTTTGCCGATGCCGGCGCGCAGTGGATGCATCTGGTCGATCTAGATGCGGCAAAGGCCGGTGGTTACACGCTGGCCACCACACTGGGCGAGATCGCACGTGCCACCGGCTTGCGGGTGCAGACCGGTGGTGGCGTCCGCTCACGCGAGGATGTGGCGCGCATCCTCGATGCCGGCGCCGCGCGCGTGGTGATCGGCTCGTTGGCGGTGCGCCAGGCCGATACCGTCATCGCCTGGCTGCAGGAATTCGGCGCCGATCGGCTGACCATCGCACTGGACACGCGCCAGGACGCCGACGGCGTATGGCAGTTGCCGGTGCACGGCTGGACCGAGCCCGCCGAGGCCACGCTGGATCAGTTGGCCGTGCGTTACGCGCAGGCGGGCCTGCAGCATCTGCTGTGCACCGACATCGCACGCGACGGCATGTTGTCCGGCCCGAACATGGATTTGTACGCGCACCTGCGCACGCTGGCGCCGCAGTTGCAGGTGCAGGTGTCCGGCGGTGCGCGCAACCTGGCCGATGTCGCGGCCGCTAAGGCTGCCGGCTGCGCCGGTATCGTGCTCGGCAAGGCCTTGCTGGAAGGGCATCTTGCGTTGAAGGAGGCACTGGCATGCTGAGCCGCCGTATCATTCCGTGCCTGGACGTGCGCGACGGGCGCGTGGTCAAGGGCGTCAAGTTCCGCGACCACATTGATATGGGCGACATCGTCGAACTGGCGCTGCGCTACCGCGACCAGGGCGCAGACGAGCTGGTGTTCTACGACATCGGTGCCAGCCCGGAAGGGCGCTCGGTCGACTACACCTGGGTCGAGCGGGTGGCGCGGCTGATCGATATTCCATTCTGCGTGGCCGGCGGCATCGGCAATGTGGAAACCGCGCGCGCGGTGCTGCATGCCGGTGCCGACAAGATTTCGATCAACTCGCCCGCGCTTGGCCGCCCGCAGTTGATCTCCGAGCTGGCCGATGCCTTCGGCGTGCAGTGCGTGGTGGTCGGTGTCGACTCGATTCGTGAGGACGACGGGCAGTGGAGGGTGCGTCGCTATACCGGCGACCCGAGCAAGACCCAGGCCTTGCCGATGCGCACGCTGGACTGGGTGGCCGAAGCGCAGCGCCTGGGTGCGGGCGAGATCGTGCTCAACTGCATGGACAACGACGGCGTGCGGCGCGGCTACGACATCGCGCAGCTGCGCCAGGTACGCGCGCTCTGCCACGTGCCGTTGATTGCCTCCGGCGGTGCCGGCGACATGCAGCATTTTGCCGACGTGTTCGACCAGGCCGATGTCGATGGCGCGCTGGCGGCAAGCGTGTTTCACAGTGGCGCGATTCCGATCCCGGAACTCAAGCAATTCCTGCGCGCGCAACAGATCGAGGTACGTGATGGGCAGTAACGAGACGGCAGCGGGCGACGCGTTCGCCGCGCTGGACTGGCGCAAGGGCGATGGTTTGTTGCCGGTGGTCGTGCAGGACGCCGACAACCTGCGCGTGCTGATGCTGGGCTACATGAATGCCGAAGCGCTGGCGGTCACGCAGCAACGCGGCGAAGTCACCTTCTTCAGCCGCAGCAAGCAGCGCCTGTGGACCAAGGGCGAGAGCTCGGGCAACGTGTTGAAGGTGGTGTCGATCCAGACCGATTGCGATGCCGACACGCTGCTGGTGCAGGCGCGCCCGCATGGGCCGACCTGCCATCTTGGCCGCACCAGCTGTTTCCCCACCGCGCCCGGCCAGTTCCTCGGCAGCCTGGATGCCTTGATCGCCACGCGCGAGCAGGAGCGCCCGCACGGCAGCTACACCACCAAGCTGTTCGAGCAGGGCATCCGCCGCATCGCGCAGAAGGTGGGCGAGGAGGGCGTGGAAACCGCGCTGGCCGGCGTGGTGCAGGGCGATGCCGAGTTGCTCGACGAGTCGGCCGACCTGCTGTATCACCTGATCGTGCTGTTGCGCGCGCGCGGCCTGGGCCTGGGCGATGCGGTGGCGCTATTGGAGTCGCGGCACAAGTAACGTAGTCATGTAGGAGCGCACCCGGGCGCGACGCGTTAGGGGTAAGGCCCGTCGCGCCCGGGTGCGCTCCTACGGGGCACGTGTCGGCGTGTCTTTCGCGCCGTGCGCCTGGCGAGGGCGGGTACAATTTCCGCTGATCTTCGCGCGGGAAAACGCATGCAGCTTCGCTTCGCTCTGTTGGCCCTGGGTTTGCTCGCGGGGAGCGCGTACGCACGCGATGCCGTGGTCGATGGCATCGTCTACGAAGAACGCGACGGGCGTGCCGGACGCAGCGCCGACGAGCCGGGCATTGGCGACGTGACCGTCTCCAACGGCGAGCAGCTGGTGCGCACCGACGCGCAAGGCCGCTACCGCCTGCCGGTACGCGACGGGCAGACGGTGTTCGTGATCAAGCCAGGCGACCGCAGCTTTGTGCCAAGCGCGGACGGACTGCCGGGTTTCTGGCGTCACTACGCACCCACGGGATCGGCCAAGCGCAAGTACCCTGGCATCGCCGCCACCGGGCGCAACACCCGGCACTGGGATTTCGCGCTGACCCCGCGCGCCAGCGCCGGCAGGGATGGGTTCCAGATGCTGGTGTTCGCCGACAGCCAGACCGCCAGCCTGACCGACGTGGGGTACTACCAGCGCGATATCGTCGCGCCGATCATCGGCAAGACCCCGGCCCGGCTGGGCACCACGCTGGGCGATATCGTCAGCGACGATCTGAGCCTGTACCCGGCCCTGAACAAGGTCACCACCCAGCTGGGCGTGCCGTGGTTCCATGTGCCGGGCAATCACGATCTCAACTTCGACGCGGGCGACGATGCGCAGTCACTGGACAGCTGGCGTGCCGTCTACGGCCCGGACACCTACGCGGTGGAAGAGGCCAACGCCAGCTTCGTGTTCCTGGACGATGTGATCTATACGCCAGGCGGCAAACCGGCCTATGTCGGCGGCCTGCGCGAGGACCAGTTCGCGTTCCTGCAGGCCTATCTGGCGCAGCTGCCGCGCGAGCGGCTGCTGGTGCTGGGGATGCATATTCCGTTGTTCGACGCAGCGCCGGGGCAGGAGACCTTCCGGCATGCCGATCGCCGCCGCCTGTTCGCCCTGTTGAAGGATTTCCCGCATGTGCTGGTGCTGAGCGCACACAGCCATACCCAGCGACAGGTCGATCACGGCGCCGACGAAGGTTGGCAGGGCGCCCGCCCGCTGCACGAATACAACGTCGGCGCGGCCTGCGGTGCGTTCTGGTCCGGTGCCAAGGACGCCGCCGGCATTCCCGACGCGACGATGAGCGACGGCACGCCGAACGGTTACGCGGTGCTGCAGGTGGCGCCCGGCGGCGACTACACGCTGGCATATCACGTCGCGCGTTCGGTCGATGATGCGCAACTGATGCTGCACGGGCCCAAGGTGCTGCGCCAGGGCGCGTATGCGGCCTGGGGGATCTACGCCAATGTGTTCATGGGCCGGGACGACACCCTCGTCGAGATGCGCATCGACAATGGCGCATGGCAGCCGATGAAGCGGGTGGAGCGCGCCGATCCGCGGCTGCTGGCCGAGAACGTGCGCGACGATGCGGCCGAGCAGTTGCGCGGCTACGACCGCTCGCCCGAGGCCACGCCGTCCACGCACCTGTGGCGTGGCGCATTGCCGACCACGCTGGAGCTGGGCGAACACACCGTGGACGTGCGCGCGTCGCTGCCGACCGGGCAGTACAGCGCACGCACGGTGTATCGCCTGCAGCGCGCCGATCCTTGAGGGGCAGGCAGGGCTGTGCGGGATGCGAGAGTGTGTGGAGAGCCCTTCGCGCATGAATGCGCTCCTACGGGAGCGTTGTGGATGGATGCGCGGCTGAATCCTGGGGGGCAGAAACACAAACGCCTCCACGAGGGAGGCGTTCTGGGATCCGGGCTGGCAGGCGATGGCGCGCTGGCGGGGATCGATGCTGGCTGGCGTGTGCTGGCTGGCCGGGCGAGTGTAGCGAGGCCGCGCAAGCGCTGACGAAATGAGAATTAGTCTCAGCGCGTGACAGTGATCAGGGTGTCGGTGTCGGTGGCAAGGGCACGGGCAGCGGGTTGCGCGGGCGGGTGGGAGCGGCCGGTGTTTTGGCGTTCGTCGGGCTGTGCAGTGGCTGCGTATCGGAATCGCTTTCTGGAACGCGGTCTTGCCCGTCATCCGGCACAGCATCCAGCGGCGGATACGGATAGGCCACCGCCGGGCCTGTATGCAGGCCTGCACGCCAGCGTGCCAGCACCGGCGCGATGCGCCTGCCGAGCGACTGCTGCGGCAACGACGGCAATTCGCCGTCCTGTTTCTCGCGCGCAGTGATCGCCGTTTTGGCGCTGGCGAACGCTGCCAACGGGTCGTCGCTGCGGTTCATCGCATCGATCAACCAGGCCTGGCCGAAGTAGGTCGCATTGGAGGTGTTGCCGCAGCCGAACGAAGGCCGGTCTGCGCGCGCAGCAGTGAGGACCAGCGTGTCCGGTGAACGCAGCGCCGGAATGAAGCCACCCGAGTAGCAGGCCGACAGCACGATGATGCGGTTGCCGATCCCGGCATCGTCCAGCGCCTGGCGCAGATCCTGCGGGCTGATGAAATCCTCTTCGTTCTGGTCCACCTGCACGTACAGCGTGTGGTCTTCGGTGCCATGGGTGGTGACGAACAACAGCAGCGCGTCTTCCTTGCGATCCATGCGCTTGCCGACCGCCGCAAGCGTGTCGTAGAGGTTGTCGTAGGTCGCCAACGGTGCATACGGCTGCTCGCCCAGATTGTCCGGGTTGTTGACCAGCGCCACCACGCGGCCGCGCGCATCGAAGCGCCGTTCGAACAGCTGCTTGAGGTAGAGCGTCTCGTTGCGAAACACATCGTCGCTGGCATCGCCGGCGAAGCCGACCACATACAGATCGCTCACGCCGGGACGCTGCGGCTGCAGCGCGTTCAAGGCCTGCGCGAGCGCCGCGTGGTCGACCGGATCGACCTCGTCTTCGCTTGCCGCCTGGTTCGGCAATGCGGCACCGGCATCGGGATGGCAGCCGGCCATCAAGGCCACGATGACGATCAACAATGAGAGTCGCCGCAGCAAGGCGCTCGGTCCGAAGGTGGAATGCAGCGACATGGAAAAACGCCGAAGTCTGGGAGAGACGGGTGGAGCGCCTGGGCGCCGTGATTGCGACGCAGGCGGTGACGCTGCACAACGTCCATCGCTGTGCTTCAGGCACATCTTGCAGAATACGTCCCGTGCAGCTGGCCTTCCATGCCGGGCCTCGCCAATCCGCATTGGCGAGGCCGGCTGACCCGAGCCGGCAAAAGGCGGCGCGAGCGTGCCGTCAGGCAGGCGCAGATGGTGCACTTGAACCGTCACCTATCCGCAGCGCGCGCAGCACCAGACAGCGGCTGCGCTGACCCATTGGTGAGCGCAGCCGGCTTGTCGAGCGTGCTTACAGCGCCAGCTCGGTAAAACTCTCCACGCGCTGGTGGCTACCGATCTCGTCGGCTGCGCGTGGCGTGGGGTAATCCTCCAGACGGTCCAGCAGCGCAGTGCGCATGCCGGCACGCTTGGCGGCGTCCAGCTCTTCGATCACATCCGACAGGAACAGGATCTCGCCCGGCGGCACGCCGATGCGTTCGGCGATGCGGCGGTAGCTGGCGCTCTCGCGCTTGGGGCCGACCTCGGTATCGAACCAGTCGCTGATCAGCCCGCTCAGGTCGCCGGCATCGCTGTGCGCGAAGAACAGCTTCTGCGCCGGCACCGAGCCGGACGAATACACGTACAGCGGAATGCCGGCCGCATGCCAGGCCTGCAGCTGGATTGCCGCATCGGCATAGATATGCGCGGTGAAGTCGGCGGTCTTGTAGCCATCGCCCCAGATCATGCCCTGCAGCGCCTTGAGTGCGGTGTGCTTGCGATCCTCGTCGATCCAGGTCTGCAGGGTGCTGACCAGCACCTCGTCCGGCACATCCTCGCCGATCTCGTCGGCCACCTGGTTGAGCCAGTGCCGCACCTGTGGGTGGCCACCGTGCTCGCGCACGTAGGCCGGCATGGCGCGGCGCGCATACGGAAACAACACGTCCTTGACGAACGAGATGCTGCTGGTCGTACCTTCGATATCGGTGAGGATCGCTTGCGGTCGTGTCATCGTCAGCTGGCCTTGTGAGGTTTCTCGGGGGCGTAGCGGGGGAATTGTTGGGCGATTTCGGTGCCGGTGAAATGGCCGACCCAGCCATCGGGCTCGGTGAAGAAGCGGATCGCCACGAAGTGGGGCTCAGGCCCCATGTCGAACCAGTGCAGGGTGCTATCGGGCACGGCGATCAGGTCGTCCTTCACGCATTCGATCTCGTAGACCTTGTCGTCCACGTGCAGCGTGAACAGGCCCGAGCCGGCCACGAAGAAACGCACCTCGTCTTCCTTGTGGAAGTGCTCGTCGAGGAATTTGGCGCGCATTTCCTCGCGCTTGGGGTTGTCCGGCGCGATGCTGACCACGTCCACGGTCTTGAAGCCGCGCTCGGCACTGATGCGGTCGATGTCGACGCGGTAGGCATCCATGACCTGCTCGGGCGTGGCGCCGGGCTCGACCGGCTGGCTGGCATGCCAGCGCTCGAAGGTCACGCCGATCTTGGTCAGCTCGGCGGCGATGGCATCGCCGTCGCGGCTGTCGAATTCCGGAATGCTGGGATTGGTGTCGGCGAAGATACGCAGTCGGCTCATGGCGATCTGGCTCACAAGGGAAGGGGGAGGTGGCGAGGACTCAGCGCGGGCCGCGCAGCTTCAGCAGCTCGAGTTCGCAATGCAGCAGGAATTCGAAGGCCTCCAGGTGACGGCGTGCCTCGGCCATGTTGCGGCCCCAGGCATACAGACCGTGTCCTTCGATGAGATACCCCCACAGGCTCTGTTTGTCCAGCAAGGCCTCCACCTGCGCGGCCAGCACCTGCATGTCCTGGGTATTGGCGAACACCGGCACGTCCACTGCCGTTTCATGGGTGGTGTTGCCCTCGAAGGCTTTCAATAGCTCATAGCCTTCCAGCCGGATCACGCCGGCGCCGGCATACAGCCGCGAGGCGATGGTCTGCACCGGCGAATGGGTGTGCAGCACGCAGCCGATCTCCGGGAAGCGGCGATACAGCTGGGTATGCAGCAGCGTCTCCGCGGACGGGCGCAACGGCCGGCCGACGGCCAGGCCATCAAAGTCCACCACCATGATGTCTTCCTCGACCAGGCGGCCCTTGTCGCGGCCGGACACGGTGATCGCGGCGTGCTGTTCGTCCAGGCGATGGGAGAAATTGCTGCTGGTGGCCGGCGTCCAGCCGGCCTGGGCCAGCTCGCGGATGTTGCCGATCAGCAGTTGCGCCAGCTCGTGCAGACGCGCGGCGCTATAGGGCAGGGGGGCAGTGGTCGCATTCATGGTCCTATTCTACTGCCCCGCCGGATTACGGTCAGGTGCAGCGCAGCAGGGTTTGTTGCTGCCACGCCCGGGTCGCGAATGGCGACAGAAGACAAAGAGCGCGCGTCAGGCGGTGAACGCAATGGTTTTTGTTGGCCGCCTCTTGTCGGAGGCAGTCAGAGGGCCAGGTGAAACGCTTTAGTCGGTCGAGGGCGCGGTGCCCTCACCGCTTGCGGGACACGCCGTGAACCCGTCCCTGGGGGCTCGGTGGCGGCATCCATGCCGCCACACGGTCCCGCAACCGGTGAGGGCACCGCACCAGACAGTTGGTCGGCTGTTTTCTTAAAAAACATGTTGCTCGGCTTGCGGCGCGCAGGCTAGACGTTTGTAGTCTGGTCTTCCGCTCGACTTGCGATGAAAAGTGGTGAGAGGTTGAGCAGACGCCCAGTGATCCAACCAGAGCACGTCATGCACTGCTTGCAAACACACACACCGACCATTTCGACAGGTCCTTGCCCGCCCACCGGCGCGGGACCTTACGCGGCATGGATGCCGCGTAAGAGCCTACAGGGATGTACTTGCGGCGTGTCCCGCGATGGTGGGCGGGCAAGGGCCCTGCAGCCAAGACGCAGGTCAGATCAGGACCCTGCAACCAAGTTGCAGATCAGCGGATCAGGGTCCTGCAACCAGGTCACAGATCAGCCGCCCAGCAGCCGAAGACCTGTCGCCCTCTCTGCCATACACCGGCGGGCGGTCGTTCGTCAGTGGCTGCTGGCGTGCGCGCGTGCTCAGCGACCGTCGCGCAGACGGCTGTGGCGGTAGCCGTAGCCGAAATAGACCACCAGCCCGACCAGCGTCCACACCCCCATCAACATCCAGTTGTGCAGGGTCATCGCCGACAGCAGCGCCAGGCAACTCAACACGCCGGCGCTGCAGATCAGCCAGGCCACCGGCATGCGGAACGGGCGCGGCAGTTCCGGGTGGGTACGGCGCAGGATCAGCACACCGGCGCATACCGCCGCGAAGGCGATCAGCGTCCCCATCGAGGTCAGCTCGCCCAGCACATCCAGAGGAAACACCGCCGCCAGCAGGGCGATGCCTACGCCGGTGATCACGGTGTTGACGTGCGGGGTGCGGTACTTGGGATGGATGCGGGTGAAGATCGACGGCAGCAGGCCGTCGCGCGCGATGATCATGAAGATGCGCGGCTGGCCGATGATCATCACCAGCACAACCGACGACAGCCCGATCAGTGCACCCACTTCCACCACCACGCGCAGCCAGGCCAGTTGCGGATGTGCCGCTACCGCGGTCACCACCGGCTCGTCGGTGCCGAGCAGGGTGTAGGGCACCAGGCCGGTCATCACCGCCGCCATGGCGATGTAGAGCACGGTGCAGATGACCAGCGACAGGATCATGCCGATCGGCAGATCGCGTTGCGGGCGGTGCGATTCCTGCGCCGCCACCGACACTGCCTCGAAGCCAATGTAGGCGAAGAACACCATTGCCGCGCCGCGCAGCACACCTTCCATGCCGTACTTGCCCGGGCCTTCGTTGGCCGGGATGAACGGGTGCCAGTTATCGGTATCGACGTACTTCCAGCCCACTGCGATCACCAGCAGGATCAAGCCGGTCTTGAGGATCACCATCGCCATGTTCATTGCCGACGACTTGCGGATGCCCACGTAGCACAGCCAGGTCAGCAGCAGCACGATACCGGCCGCAGGCAGGTTGGCGATCGCGCCGGTGCGCTGCAGCTTGCCGTCCAGCGGCGCGCTGACCAGGGCGGCCGGCAGGTGGATGTTGAAATGTTCCAGCAGGCTGAGGAAGTAGCCGGTCCAGCTGACCGCCACCGCCGAGGCGGAGACGCCGTATTCCAGCACCAGCATCCAGCCGATGAACCAGGCCGCCAGTTCGCCGAAGGTGGCGTAGGTATAGGTGTAGGCACTACCGGACACCGGCACCATCGCGGCAAATTCGGCGTAGGCCATCGCGCAGAACGCGCAGCACACCGCGGCCAGCACGAACGACAGCATGATCGCCGGGCCGGCATGGTCGGCCGCGGCCTGGCCGGTGATGACGAAGATGCCGCCGCCGATCACCGCGCCAATGCCCAGGGCAGTCAGCCCCCAGGGCCCGAGTGCACGTTGCAGGCCCAGCCCGTCGGCCGCCTCATGGCTGGCGTGCGGGTGTTTGGTGGCCCAGAGTTGCTTGAACATGCAGCGGTTCCTGTTGAATCCCTGCACATGGAGGTGCGGGCGTGTGCGAGATGTGCGGGCTCTTGCGAGGGACTTGCAGTCAAACCCTGCGGGCCAGCCGGCTATGGCGAATGCCATACCCGAAATAGATGACCAGGCCGATCACGGTCCAGCCCACGAACACCTTCCAGTGTTCCTGGAAGGCCTGGAAGAACAGGAACAGGCAGGCCAGCGCGCCGAGCGGGCAGATCAGCATCGCCAGCGGCACCCGGAACGGCCGCGGCAGATCCGGCTTGGTGAAACGCAGCACCATGACCCCGGCGCACACGGTGGCGAAGGCGAGCAGGGTGCCCATCGACACCAGTTCGCCCAGCACGCTGAGCGGAATCAGCCCGGCCAGCAGCGCCGCGACCACGCCGACGAAGATCGTTCCGACGTAGGGCGTGTGGAACTTCGGGTGCACCTTGCCGAACAGTCTGGGCATCAACCCGTCCTTGGCCATGGTGTAGAAGATGCGCGGCTGCGCCATCAGCATCACCAGCACCACCGAGGACAGGCCGGCGATTGCACCGATCTCCACTGCGGTCTTGAGCCAGGTGAGCTGCGGGTGCGCTTCCAGCGCCGTGGCCACCGGCTTGGCAGTGCCAAGCTGGGTGTAGGGCAGCAGGCCGGTCAGCACCGCGCAGACGATGATGTAGATGACGGTGCAGACCGCCAGCGATACCAGAATGCCGATCGGCATGTTCTTCTGCGGATCCTTGGTCTCGCCGGCGGAGGTGGAGACCGCGTCGAAGCCGATGTAGGAGAAGAACACGATGGACGCCGCACGGAACACGCCGTCCCAGCCGAACTGGCCCGGCCCGGTGTTTTCCGGAATGAAAGGGTGCCAGTTGGCCGGATCGATGTAGGCGATGCCGAAGCCGACGAACAGGCAGATCACCACCACCTTGATCGCCACCACGATGGCATTGGCAAACGCCGACTGGGTGACGCCCACGTAGCACAGCATGCTCACCGCAGCCACGATCAGCACGGCCGGCAGGTTGATGAGGTTGCCGGAGCTGACAAAGTTGTGGCCGTCCCAGGCCAGTGGTGCACCGGCCAGCTCCGCCGGGAACGGCAATCCGAGCGTGCCGGTCAGGAAACTGATCAGGTAGGCCGACCAGCCGACCGCCACGCTGGAGCCGGCGAACAGGTATTCCAGCACCAGGCACCAGCCGATGAACCAGGCGATGCCTTCGCCAAGGGTGGCGTATGAATACGAGTAGGCGCTGCCGGAGACCGGCATCATCGCCGCGAACTCTGCGTAACACAGGCCGGCGAACGCGCAGGCGATGCCCGCAAACACGAAGGACAGCATCACCGCCGGGCCGGCATGGTTGGCAGCGGCCTGGCCGGTCAGCACGAAGATGCCGGCGCCGATCACCGCGCCGATGCCGAGCATGATCAGGTGCTTGGCGGTGAGGGTGCGTTGCAGGGTGGCTTCGCCTTGCAGGCTGCCTTCGACCGGTTCGCCCCCATCCACATGTCCAGCGGGCTCGATCGGTTTGACCCTCAACAGAGACTTCAGCATTCGGTACATCCCTAAGTGGCAAGGCTAAGGCGCTGGCGCCCGGGCGAAGGTGTGCGCCGCGTCCCCAACGGACAGGCAAGCGGCCTACCTTGCCAAAGCTACACGCTCACGACAAGCACGTACGCAGCATGAATGGCGATAATGGCCACCCGGCCCGCGACGGGCGACCGAGAACGACAGATGGTGGATGCAACCCTGCAACAGCGATTGGCCGACTACCGCGCACGCTGGCCCGACGAAGCCGGGCTGGCCGAGCAGTTCGCACAGCTGCTGGACGATGCCACCAACCCGTTCCTGCGCGAGCGTGTCGAAGGTCATTTCACCGGTTCGGCCTGGGTGGTCAGCGCCGATGGCACGCGCACGTTGCTGACCCACCACCGCAAGCTGCAGCGCTGGCTGCAGCTGGGCGGGCACGCCGACGGCGACCGCGACCTGGCGCAGGTGGCCCTGCGCGAGGCGCAGGAGGAATCCGGATTGAGCGGCTTGCGCCTGGTGGATGCAGACATCTTCGACCTGGACCGCCACTGGATTCCCGCACGCGGCGAGGTGGCCGGGCACTGGCATTACGACGCGCGCTATGTGGTGGTGGCTGGAGCGGACGAGGCGTTCGAGGTCAGCGAGGAGTCACTGGCCCTGGCGTGGCGGCCGATCGCCGAGCTGCTTGCCGATCCGCAGCTGGATCCGTCGATGCGGCGCATGGCCGAGAAGTGGGTGGCGCGAGGCGTGTAAGGGGGATTGAGGGCGTGTGCCCTCATCCGCCCTGCGGGCACCTTCTCCCGCAAGCGGGAGAAGGGAGCGCGCTGGAGAAAGAAGTGCGCGAGGGAAGGGCGCCAGCGGGAAGACAAGGGCGTGCGGAAGAGAGAAGCGTGCGCGAGAGGGGCGCGAGCGGTAGAAGGTAGCTTGCGGGAGAAGAAGGCGCGCGGAAGAGGGGAGCGCGCGCGAGGGACGCGAGCGAGACAAGGGAGCACGCGAGAGAAGGGGGGGCACCCGGGAGAAGGGGGGCACCCGGTAGCAGGGAGCTCCCGGGAGAAGGGAGCTCCCGGGAGAAGGGTGACCTGCACTTGCTTCTCCCGCTTGCGGGAGAAGGTGGCGCAAAGCGCCGGATGAGGGCCGCGGATGAGGGCCGCGCGTGCATCAACAGATCAATACAAGATCCGCGTCCGCAAGGTCCCCTCGATCAACGCCAGGCCTTCCTTCAGCGCGGTGGCCTGCGCCTCGCTGGCGCTGACGTCGATCACCACGTAGCCCACCTTGGCATCGGTGCGCAGGAACTGGCCGTCGATGTTGACGTTGTGGCGCGAGAACAGTTCGTTGATCTTGGACAGCACGCCCGGCACGTTGCGGTGGATGTGCAACAGGCGCAGGCTGTCGGGATGCTCGGGCAGGGTGACCTCGGGGAAGTTCACCGCCGACAGGGTGCTGCCGTTGTCGCTGTAGCGCACCAGCTTGGCGGCCACTTCGACACCGATATTGTCCTGCGCTTCCAGCGTGCTGCCGCCCACGTGCGGGGTCAGGATCACGTTGTCGTGTGCGGTCAACGGGGATTCGAACGCATCGCCGTTGCCCTTGGGCTCGATCGGGAACACGTCCACCGCCGCGCCGCCGATCTGGCCGGAGCTCAGCGCCGCGTCCAGTGCGTCGATGTCGATCACGGTGCCACGCGAGGCGTTGATCAAGTGCGCGCCGTGTTTCATGCGCGCGATTTCCGCCGCGCCGATCATGTCCTTGGTCGACGGCGTCTCCGGCACATGCAGGGTCACCACGTCCGCGCGTGCCAGCAGGTCGTCCAGGTCGATCGCCGCGCGCGCGTTGCCCAGCGACAGCTTGGTTTCGATGTCGTGGAAGATCACCTGCATGCCCAGCGACTCGGCCAGCACGCCGACCTGGGTGCCGATATGCCCGTAACCGACGATGCCCAGCACCTTGCCGCGCGTTTCGTGGCTGCCGGCGGCCGACTTGGACCAGCCGCCGCGATGGCATTGGGCGTTCTTCTGCGGGATGCCGCGCAACAGCAGGATCGCCTCGGCGATGACCAGCTCGGCCACGCTGCGGGTGTTGGAGTAGGGCGCGTTGAACACCGGGATGCCGGCCAGTTCGGCCGCGTCCAGATCGACCTGGTTGGTGCCGATGCAGAAACAGCCGACCGCGATCAGCCGCTTGGCATGTGCCAGCACCTGCGCGCTCAGCTGCGTGCGCGAGCGGATGCCGACGATATGCGCCTCGGCGATGCGGGCGATCAACTCGTCTTCCGGCAACGATTTGGCGTGCAGCTCGATCTGCGAATAACCGGCGGCGCGGAACACATCCACGGCAGTCTGGCTGATGCCTTCCAGCAACAGGACGCGGATGTCCTGCTTGGGAAACGAGGTTCTCTTCGGCGACATGGGGGGAGCGCATTGCAGCAATCGGGTCGGCAACTATGCCAGATGGGCTGCGCGATGGGGCGGTCGCAACGCAGTGTTTGCGCAGGCAAAGTCCTTGCGGTGCAACGGTTTCAGCTGAATCCAACACCGCCTCGGCCGCACGCCGTGCAGCTGGACGAGGCTGGCGTGCACTGGCACGCTGTGCGGTTCCTACCGCAGCGCCGTGTGCCATGACCGATCCCCGCATCCTTTCGTTGCAACAGGCCGTGCCGGCGTTGCGTTTGAAGACCGAGCCGGCCGACCTGGAACACTACGGCCGCGACTGGACGCGGCGCTGGACGCCCAACCCGCTCGCGATCGCCTTGCCTGGCTCGGTGGACGAGGTGCAGGCGGTGCTGCGCTGGGCAAATGCGCATGCGGTGGCGGTAGTGCCTTCGGGCGGGCGCACCGGCCTGTCCGGCGGTGCGGTGGCTGCCAACGGTGAGCTGGTGCTGAGCCTGGAGCGCCTGAACAAGCCGCTGGAGTTCAACGCGGTGGATCGCACGCTCACCGTCCAGGCCGGCATGCCGCTGGAGGCGGTGCACAACACCGCGCGCGAGCATGGGCTGGTGTATCCGGTGGACTTTGCCGCACGCGGTTCCTGCTCGATCGGCGGCAACATCGCCACCAATGCCGGCGGCATCCGCGTGATCCGCTACGGCAACACCCGCGAATGGGTGGCCGGCCTGAAGGTGGTCACCGGTGCCGGCGAACTGCTCGAACTCAACAACGCGCTGGTGAAGAATTCCAGCGGCTACGATTTCCGCCATCTGCTGATCGGCTCCGAAGGCACGCTCGGTGTGGTGGTCGAAGCGACGCTGCGATTGACCGACCCGCCGCCGCCCAGCAACGTGATGCTGCTGGCGCTGCCCTCGTTCGAGGTGCTGATGCAGGTGTTCGCCGCCTTCCGCGCGCAGCTGCGGCTGGAGGCGTTCGAATTCTTTACCGACCGCGCACTGGAGCACGTGCTGGCGCACGGCGCGCAGGCACCGTTTGCGCAGGTGCATCCGTACTACGTGGTCACCGAATTCGCCGCCGGCGACGCGGCGCAGGAAGCCGCGGCGATGGCGGCATTCGAGACCTGCATGGAGCAGGGCTGGGTCAGCGACGGGGTGATCAGCCAGAGCGATGCGCAGGCCGCGCAACTGTGGCGACTGCGCGAAGGCATCACCGAGGCGCTGGCGCGCTACACGCCCTACAAGAACGACGTGTCGGTGCGCATCTCGGTGATGCCGGCATTCCTGGCCGAAACCCAGGCGCTGCTGCACGATGCGTATCCGCATTTCGATGTGGTGTGGTTCGGCCATATCGGCGATGGCAACCTGCATATCAACGTGCTCAAGCCCGATGGCACCAGCCAGGCCGATTTCGTCGCGGCCTGCGACCAGGTGACCAAGTTGCTGGCGCAGGCCTTGCAGCGTTTTGGCGGCAGCATCTCTGCCGAACACGGCATCGGCCTGGTCAAGAAGGCCTATCTGTGGAGCACGCGCTCGGCCGAGGAGATCGCCCTGATGCGCGGGATCAAACATGTGCTCGATCCTCATCTTTTGCTGAATCCCGGCAAGCTGTTCGAGATCGACGACGCGCCTGCCGCCGCGCGTGCCGGTTAGTCTTTCACCACCTTCACACGGAATCGATACGCCAATGATGCGCTCCCTCGTGTTTTGCGCCCTGACGCTGCTGCCGCTGGCAGGCGTTGCCTCCAGCCTGGCCGGGACCTCGGCCGGTGCATCGTCGGCCGGTTCGTCCAATTCCTCCGGCAGCAGTTCCGGCGATGACAAGGTGGTGGCCGACGCACGCGAAGATGCGGCCGGCTTTGTCGCCAGCAATGGCGCGATCCGCGGCGTGCGGCTGGAAGCGGCGCTGCTGCAGCTGCGCAGCCGTAGCGATGCGGCGCGGCTGTCCAGCGACCTGGAACTGGCGCAGTCCATCCTGGCCCAGTGAGTTCTCCACGCCGGTGCTGGTGGCTGTGGCTGGCCGCAGCGATCGCACCGGCGGCGCAGGCCGAACCACGCGTCGATGTCGATCCGCAGGGCCTGTCGGCAGTGCAGATCGAGGCCTCGCATGCCTTGGTGCAGCAGGTTGCGCAGCGCCTGCCGCCGGTCTGGATGCAGCGTATCGACGCACCGATCCAGCTGCAGTGGCGTACGGATTTGCCGGCACACGTGCATGGCCGCGCGATCGGCCGGCGCATCCTGCTCGATCGTGCGCTGCTGGATGCCTGGAGCGCGCAGGCGACAGCTGCGCAGGCCGACTCCGGTGCACCGGCCACGCGCGCGGCGATGGCGGCGGTGGTGCACGAACTGGCGCACGTGCTGGACCGCGGTGCGCACGGTGGCCTGTCGCATTCCCCGCGCCTGCGCGACCTGGCTGGCTGGCAGGTGCGTCCCTGGCGGATCGGGCGTGGCGCAAACCGGTTCAGCGATCGCAGCCCCGACGATTACGAACGGCGCAGCCCGGCCGAATTCGTCGCGGTGAATCTCGAACACTACGTGCTCGATGCCGATTACCACTGCCGGCGTCCGGCGCTGGCGGCCTGGTTTGCCGAGCAGGTTGGCGCCATGCCCGATGCAACGCGCTGCGAGGCGGCGCTGCCGTATCTGCAGGCCGACAACGATGCCGGCGCAATGTCATTGCTGGCACTGGATCCATCGCGGGTGTATTCGGTGGATTACCTGCTGGCCGAGGGCAATGCGCAGCCGATGAGCCGCTGGGGCCACAGCATGCTGCGTCTGGTGATCTGCGCCCCTG
The DNA here is from genome assembly GCF_903989455.1 of Xanthomonas euroxanthea. NCBI lineage: Bacteria > Pseudomonadati > Pseudomonadota > Gammaproteobacteria > Lysobacterales > Lysobacteraceae > Xanthomonas > Xanthomonas euroxanthea. The sequence goes on from NZ_LR861803.1 coordinate 2,271,122, forward strand.
GTCGTGCGCCCGGCCCCGATTGCCGTCTGGATCTGCAGTATCACCGCGTGCTGTCGTTCCGCGCCTTCGTCGGCGATGTGCAGATTTCCAGCTGGCGCGGGCTGACCGGCGCGTATCCTTCGCGGCTGTTCGTATTGCCCTTGAATCAGGTGGTCGACGAATACACCAAGGTGGAGCTGCGTGCCCTGTCGTCGGTGCCGCTGAAGCTCACGCCCGAGGAGATCGCCGCGCTGCTCGCACGCGCCGCGCAGGTGCACTGGAGTTACGACGGGCGCTACTACTTCATCGGCAACAATTGCGCGGTGGAGACTTTCAAGCTCCTGCACGACGGCGTGCCGCGGCTGGCCGCGGCCGGGCTGTCGTCGATCACCCCGCGCGGCGTGCGCCAGCGGCTGCACCGTGCCGACATCGCCGACCTGCAGGTGCTGGACGACCGTGCGCAGGCGACTCACCAGGGCTATTACTTCGAGTCGGCGGCGGCGCATTACCAGGCCATGTTCGAGGTGATCCGCCGCGGCCTGCCGCTGCCGCAGACCAGCGTGGAGCAATGGCTGGACGCGCGGCCGGACGCACGTGCGCAATGGTTCGAGCGCGGCGGTCTGCGCGAAACGGCTGCAGCGTTGTTGCTGGAACAGGCCGCGTTGCGCCGCCAGGAGTTGCTGGCACGCGATGCGCTCAAGCGCCTGCTGACACCCGGCGCAGCCGGGCGTGACCCGGTGCAGGGTCAACTGCAATCGCTATTCGCGCGGCAGGCCCAGCTCAGTCACCCGGCCACGCTGTTGGGCAGCGCCGGCTACGGACTGCCGCAAGCAGACGAGCAGCTGGACCTGAGCGCGCGCGTGGCGCAGGAAACCGGCGTACTGGTCGACGGCTGGAAACAGCTGCAGGCACTGGGGCGGCAGCAACTGCCGGCCGAGGTCCGCACTGGATTGGAGCAGGGCGAGGAAAATGTGCAACGTCTGCGCGCCCGCCTGCGCGGGCTAGCGCGGGGTGATGCGGCTGCCGACGAAGTGCGGTCAGGGATGGGGATACTTCCGCAGGCGCAATAGCGGTTCGGACCACGCGGGGGAGGGCGGTACCGGCCCCTCTCCCTGTGGGGCGAGAAGGCGCGGCGTGCGCGCCACCGGCGCGCGGAGCGGGGATTGGGGTCAAGGGACGGGGCGAAGCTCCCGTAGAGGTCCAACTGCATGAGGCTTCGCCCGTCCCCTCATCCGGCGCTTTGCGCCACCTTCTCGAGATGGGAGAAGGGATGCGCTGTGGTGTGCAGCTGCAAGTCCCAGTTTCCAGTGCTCCGGCCAGGGACGACGCATGCGCCAGCTGGCACCTGTCACACCAGCCGGCGCAGCTCAACCAGTCGGTTGCAGATCCGCCTGCACCGAATACTTGCGCAGCCAGTCGCTGACCTGCGCGTTGTTGCGGTACTGCTGCATCAGCTGTGCAAGCCGCGCCGGTGCCGGCGTGCAGAACTGCGCGATCGCCACGTCGATTTCGTGGCGGCGATCGGCGTCGTACGGCTCCTCGCCCGCGAAGTGCTCGCAGGTGTCGTAGTCCTCCACCAGCGTGCGCACATCCTCCGGCATGCCGCACAGGCCGGGCGGATGTTGCAGCCACTCTTCGTCCACCTTGGCGTCGGTGCAGGCCACTGGCGCGGGCGTGGCTGCGGACGTCGGCGCCGGAGCCGGTTGCTCCGTGCAGGCGGCCAACAGCCCCAGCGCAAGGACCACGACCGGCGTGCGCATCAGTCGGCGCGGCCCGCGAATTCGCCGGTGGTGGTGTTGACCAGCACGCGCTCACCGTTGGTGATGTACTCGGGCACCATGATTTCCAGGCCGGTGTTGAGCTTGGCCGGCTTGGGCCGCTTGGTGGCGGTGCCGCCCTTGAGTTCGGGCGGGGTTTCGATCACTTCCAGCGTCACCGTCTGCGGTAGTTGCACGGCCACCGGCTGGTCGTCGATCACCTGCACGTAGATGCCGGGCAACCCGTCGGTGATGTAGCCGGCGTCGGTGCCGATCACCTCCGCATCCAGCGTGTACGGCGTGAAGTCTTCGTCGTCCATGAACACGAACGCCTCGCCATCCTTGTACGAGAACGTGGACAGGCGACGCAGCAGTTCCACTTCCGGCAGGTTGTCGTCGGCGTCGAAGCTGGCGTCGGTTTTCACACCGCCCGGCACGCTGTACATGATGAAGCGGAAGCGCACATTGCCGCCGCGGCCCTGCGGCGAGCTGCGCTCGATGTCGCGGATCTGGTAAATGCCGCCGTTGTATTCGACGACGTTGCCTTTCTTGATGTCGTTGGCTTTCATGGGAATCGGGAGTTGGGAATGGGGAATCGAAAAAGCCGGGGGCCGGGACACTGAGAGCAGGGCGTCGTTACGATTCCCCATTCCCAACTCCCGATTCCCGCTACTTGGGTGCCAGGCGCACGCCGCCGTCCAGGCGAATCACCTCGCCATTGAGATAGCGATTGCGCAGGATGAAGGCGACGGTGTCGGCATATTCGTCGGGTTGGCCCAGGCGCGAGGGGAACGGGATCGCCGCGGCCAGCGATTGCTGCACCGCCTCGGGCATGCCGTCCACCATCGGGGTCCAGAACACGCCCGGAGCGATCGTCATCACGCGGATGCCGAAGCGCGCCAGTTCGCGTGCCATCGGCAAGGTCATGCCGACCACGCCGCCCTTGCTGGCGGCATAGGCGGCCTGGCCGATCTGGCCTTCGTAGGCGGCCACCGAGGCGGTGTTGATGATCACGCCGCGCTCGCCGTCGTCGCCGGCATGGTTGTGTTGCATCACGTCGGCCGCGGCCTTGGCCACGTTGAAGCTGCCGACCAGGTTGACCAGCACGGTGGTGCGGAAGGTCGCCAGCGGCATCGGCGCTTCCTTGCCGAGCACCCGGCCCGAGCCCAGGATGCCGGCGCAATTCACCACCAGGTTGAGCCCGCCCAGCGCCTGCGCGGCCTGCGCCACGTTGGCGGCAACCTGCGCCTCGTCGGTGACATCGGTGGCGACGTACAGTGCGTTGCCCGCACCGAGCAGCGCCAGCGCCGCGTCGGCCTTGTCGGCGTTGACGTCGAACAGCGCGACCTTGCCGCCATCGGCCACGATGCGCTGCGCCACGGCCAGGCCCAGGCCGGAAACGCCGCCGGTGACGATGGCAAGAACAGAAGAAGGCTGCATGCGGTGGTTCCTCGGAGATCCTGGAGGCCGGTGATGCCGGCCGGCGAACGGGTGGCGACGCAGCCGGCGATTCTAGCCGAAGCGTTAGCGCGACTGATCCTGGAATGGAGCGGGCGCGGCGACGGTGGCATGCCGGACTGGCGCCTCAGTCGGCGGCCGCCAGGGCCTTGCCGACCTTGCTGCCGGTCTGGCGGCCGAGCAACTGCGCCAGCCAGCGGCCGGTGTCGGCGAGGGCAGGCAGGTCGATGCCGGTCGGCATGCCCAGCCCGTGCAGCAGGTACACCACGTCTTCGCTGGCGACATTGCCGCTGGCGCCCTTGGCGTAGGGGCAGCCGCCGGCCCCGGACACCGCCGCATCGACCACGCGCGCGCCTTGCTCCAGGCAGGCAGCGATATTGGCCAGCGCCTGGCCATAGGTGTCGTGGAAGTGCACCGCCAATGCCGGCATCGGCACCGCCTGCGCCACGGCGGCCAGCATCTGGCGTGCCTTGCCCGGTGTGCCCACGCCGATGGTGTCGCCCAGCGAAATCTCGTAGCAGCCCAGCGTGTACAGCCGTTGCGCGACATCGACCACGTCGGCCACCGGCACCTCGCCCTGGTAGGGGCAACCCAGTACGGTGGAGACGTAACCGCGCACGCGCACGCCGTCGAGGGCCGCCTGTTCCAGGATCGGGCGAAAGCGTTCGATCGATTCGTCGATGCCGGCGTTGGTATTGGTGCGATTGAAGGCTTCCGACGCCGCGGTGAACACCGCCACTTCCCGTGCACCGGCGGCGCGTGCGCGCGCATAGCCCTGCAGGTTGGGCACCAGCACCGGATAGGCGATGCCCGGCGCCTGGGTGATGCCGGCGAACACCTCGGCCGCGTCGGCCAGTTGCGGCACCCAGCGCGGGCTGACGAAGCTGGTCGCCTCGATGCTGCGCAGCCCGGTCGCGGAGAGTCGGTCGATCAGCGCGATCTTGTCGGCGGTGGCGATCGGTGTGGCTTCGTTCTGCAGGCCATCGCGCGGGCCGACTTCGACAATGCGCACGAAGTCGCTCATGCCGCACCCTCCGGCAACCAGGCCGGGCTGCGCTTGTCGAGGAAGGCACCCAGGCCTTCCTGGCCTTCCGGGGAAACGCGCAGGCGTGCGATCCACGCGGCGTTGGCGGCGTCGATGGCGTCGCGGTCGGTCGGCGGCAGCGCCGCGCGCACCAAGGCCTTGGCGCTGGCGGCCGCCAGTGGCGCGGCCGCCAGCAACAGGCGGACCTGGCGCTCCACCGCGATATCCAGTTGGTCGGCGGCGACCAGTTGATGCAACAGGCCCAGCAACTGCGCGGTGGCCGCGTCGAAGATCTCGGCAGTGGCGAACCAGCGCCGCGCCTGGCGCGCGCCGATCGCCGCGATCACGTACGGCGAAATGACTGCCGGCAGCAGGCCGAGCTTGCTCTCGGTCAGCCCGAAGCGCGCCTCGGTGCAGCCGATGGCGATATCGCAGCACGCCACCAGGCCCACGCCCCCGCCGAACGCCGCGCCGTTGACGCGCGCGATGGTCGGCTTGGGCAGTTCGTCCAGCGTGCGCATCAAACGCGCCAGGGCGAGCGCATCGGCCGCGTTGTCGGCCTCGCTGGCACCGGCCATGCCGCGCATCCAGTTCAGGTCCGCTCCTGCAGAGAACGCGGCGCCGGCACCGGTGATCACCACCACCCGGATCTGCGCTGCCCGGCCGGCCTGCTGCAAGGCGTCGGTGAGCGCGCTGATCAAGGTCGCATCGAAGGCGTTGTGCACCGCCGGGCGGTGCAGACGTAACGTGCGGACCGCTCCCTGGTCCTCCACGATCAAGCCGGTGTCCTGCATAGCGTCAACGTCCATGAATGGGATGCGAACCATGATAGTGGCACGGGTCGGCCGAGCCATGACGCGGTGCGTCGATGCTAGAATTGAGAACCATTCCTAACAATCAGGCCGTCTTTGTGACGTTGTCCGACATGCCTTTGCATCGCGCCGCCATCGTGGAATCCGTGGAGGAGCGTCTGCCCAACGACACGATCGCCAGGCGGCTGCGCGAACTGGGCTTTGTCGCTGGCGAGGAAGTCACGGTACTGGCGACCGGTCCGGTCGGGCGCGAACCCTTGCTGGTGCAGGTCGGTTACACGCGGTTCGCCCTGCGGCGCAGCGAGGCGGCCCGCGTGCAGGTGCGCGTCGATGGAGCGCAGGCATGAGCACCGCAACCGTCCCCATGCGTCTGGCGTTGGTCGGCAACCCCAACAGTGGCAAGACCGCCCTGTTCAACCAGCTGACCGGCAGCCGGCAGAAGGTCGCCAATTACACCGGCGTCACCGTCGAACGCAAGGAAGGGCATTTCCGTGCGCCGTCCGGGCGCGACTTCGCGGTGCTGGATCTGCCGGGCGCCTACAGCCTGCAGCCGGCCAGCCTGGATGAAGCGATCACCCGCGACCTGTGCCGCGGCTTCTATCCCGGTGAGCCTGCGCCGGACGTGCTGGTGTGCGTGATGGATGCGACCAACCTGCGCCTGCATCTGCGCTTTGCGCTGGAGCTGCGCGAGCTGGGCCGGCCGATGATCGTGGCCCTGAACATGGTCGACGCCGCGCAGCGGCGCGGCATCGTCATCGACCTGCCGGCGCTGGAACAGGCGCTCGGGGTGCCGGTGGTGGAAACGGTGGCGGTGCGCCGCGGCGGTGCCAAGGCCCTGGTCGAGCGGCTCGATACGCAGGCGGCCAGCCTGGCCGCGCCGTCGGCCACGCCACCGGCCGACGGCAACTACCACGCCCAGGTGCGGCAGATTCTGGGTGCGGCAGTGACCATGCCCACGCGCACCTCGCGGGTGGACGATGCGCTGGACCGCTGGCTGCTGCATCCGGTCTGGGGCCTGGTCACGCTGGCGGTGGTGATGTTCCTGATCTTCCAGGCGGTGTACGCCTGGGCCAACCCAGTGATGGACCTGATCGATGCCGGCACCGCGATGCTGGGCGAGTGGGTGGGCACCACGCTGCCGGAGGGCCCGCTCAACAGCCTGCTCAAGGACGGCATCATCACCGGCCTGGGCGGGGTGATTAAGTTCCTGCCGCAGATCCTGATCCTGTTCGCCTTCATCCTGGCGCTGGAGGAGTCCGGCTACCTGCCGCGCGCGGCCTTCCTGCTCGATCGCATGATGTCGGCGGCCGGTTTGTCCGGGCGCTCGTTCATCCCGCTGCTGTCGAGCTTTGCCTGCGCGGTGCCCGGCATCATGTCCACCCGCAGCATCCAGGACCCACGCGACCGGCTCGCCACCATCATGGTCGCGCCCTTGATGACGTGTTCGGCGCGATTGCCGGTGTATGCGCTGCTGATCGGCGCCTTCATTCCGCAAAAAGCCGTGTGGGGCATCTTCAACCAGCAAGGCCTGATCCTGTTCGCGCTGTATGCCGCGGCCATCGTCAGCGCGCTGCTGGTGTCGTGGACGATGAAGAAGTGGCGCCGCGACAAGAGCGAGCATCCGTTGATGCTGGAGCTGCCGTCCTACCGCCTGCCGCATCTGCCGGACCTGGCGCTGGGGCTGTGGGAGCGTGCGATGATCTTCCTCAAGCGCGTCGGCGGCATCATTCTGGCCCTGACCATCCTGCTGTGGTTCCTGCTGTCGTTTCCGGCCGCGCCAGCCGACGCCACCTTGCCGGCGATCGATTACAGCTTCGCCGGGCGCATCGGCCATGCGATGGCGATCTTCTTCGCGCCGCTGGGCTTCAACTGGCAGATCTGCATCGCGCTGATTCCCGGCCTGGCCGCGCGCGAAGTGGCGGTTGCCTCGCTGGCAACGGTGTACGCGCTGTCGGCTGCCGACGACGATGCCGCCGCGCAGGCCCTGTCGCCGCTGATCAGCGATGGCTGGTCGCTGGCCACCGCGCTGTCGCTGCTGGTCTGGTACATCTATGCACCCATGTGCATTTCCACGCTGGCCACGATCAAGCGCGAAACCAACTCGTGGAAGCAGATGACCATCAGCGCGGTGTACCTGTTCGCGCTGGCCTACCTGGCCTCGCTGGTGACCTACCAGCTGGCCGTGCTGCTGGGAGCCGGCTGAGGTGGATCTGTCGCTCACCTTGCAATACGTGGTCATCGCCCTGGCGGTGTTGCTCAGCCTGTGGGTGGTGATGAAGAAGCAATTTCCCGGCACGCTGCGGCGCCTGCGTGGCGCAGTGGCGATCGGCCTGTTGCGCGATGGGCGGCCTGCATGGATGCGGGCGCTGGGCCGCCGCGTCGCACCGCCGGCCGCGCAGAACGCCGCGGCCTGTGGTGGCTGCGACAGCTGCGGGCCGACGCCGCCCCGTCGTCACTGACGCACTGCATCCCTTACACTTGCGCGGCCGCAGGACGCGGTGGTGCAGGGGACGCAGATGCGGTTGTTGGTGTTGTTGGCGGTCCTGGCGGCAGTCGCCGGTGTTTACAACTATGGCGGCAACGCGCTGGACGAAGCGCAGGTGCGCGATTTCTACGCCGCGCACGACAAGGCAATGCGTGGTCAGGACGGCGAAGCGCTGTGTGCGATGACCGCGCCGGCGTTCGAAATGGTGGTGCTGTACCGCATGGATTCGCATCAGCAGCGGCAGACCACCACACGCGAGCAGTACTGCAAATCCAATGGCGAGTGGGCGCAGGTGCTGCGTCAGATGCGTCATGTGGCCAACCCGGAAGAGTTGATCGACTACAAGCAGTCGATCACCAGGATCGAGATCGCCGCCGATGAAGCCTCGGCCATGGTCGAGACACGTGCCACGCTCGGCTTGCCGGGGGTGCGCATGACCTTCCGCTCGCGCGACAAGCTGATCCGAAAGCGCTGGAAGACCTTGATCGAACGCAGCGAAGGCACGGCCTGGGTCGGCCCGGCGTACGAGTAGGCGCCGCCGGCACTATCGCTGCCGCATTGCCAAGGCGGTGCCATCGATGCGCCGACGCGATGCCGGTCATCGGCACGCGCCGATCTGGCTCGCTGCCCAGCCGACCTGCGCGCGCAGCCTGCGTCGGCAGAAACAGGTGACATTCCGTGCATGGCGATGCACGCGCGGCGATCGCCTTGCTGGCAGACGCCAACGCGAGTATGTCGACCGTACTGCACGGCAATGTCGGTAGCGCCAGCGCAATGCAGGAAAGCAGGTCGCTACGCGTGGTGATGGTCGGTGCGGCACCACCCCCGTCATTGGCCGAGGTGCGCATCCGACGCTGCAGTGCACAGCGCGCCGGCCATACGCCTTCGCTATGCTTGGGCCATGACGACCTCCTTCCAGATCTCCCGACGTGCGCAGGCGCTGACCAGTTCGGCGATTCGCGAAATCCTCAAGGTGACCGAGCGGCCGGAGGTGATTTCCTTCGCCGGCGGGCTGCCGTCGCCGGCCACCTTTCCGGCGGAGCGCATGCGCGCGGCCAGCGATCAGGTGCTGCGCGATGCGCCGCAGGCCGCACTGCAATACGGCCCCACCGAAGGCTATGCGCCGCTGCGCGACTGGGTGGCCGCACGCCTGAGCCGCGACGGCGCCAGCATCCGGCCCAGCCAGGTGTTGATCACCACCGGCTCGCAGCAGGGGCTGGACCTGCTCGGCAAGGTCTTCATCGATGAGGGCAGCAAGGTGCTGGTGGAAACGCCAAGCTACCTGGGTGCGTTGCAGGCGTTTTCGCTGTTCCAGCCGAGCTTCGTCGGCATGCCCTCGGACGAGGACGGGCTGGTGGTGGAGGCGCTGGACCCTGCATTGCTGGCCGATGCGCGCTTTCTGTACTGCCTGCCGAATTTCCAGAACCCCACCGGCCGCCGGCTGCCGCTGGCGCGGCGCCAGGCCCTGGTGGAGCGCGCAGCAGCAGCGGGCGTGCCGATCGTCGAAGACGATCCGTATGGCGAGCTGTACTACAGCGGCCGGCCGCTGCCAAGCCTGTTGTCGCTCAATCCGGAGGGCGTGGTCTACATGGGCTCGTTCTCCAAGGTGCTCGCGCCCGGCTTGCGGCTGGGCTATGTGGTTGCGCCCGAGGCGGTGCTGGGCAAGCTGATCCAGGCCAAACAGGCGGCCGATCTGCATACGCCGTCGTTCACCCAGCGCGTGGTCCACCAGACGCTGCAGGACGATTTCCTGGACACGCATATCCCGCAGATCCGCGCGCTGTATGCGCGCCAATGCAGCCTGATGCTGGAGGCCCTGGATCGGCATTTCCCGCCCCAGGTGCAATGGAATCGCCCCGAAGGCGGCATGTTCCTGTGGGTGAGCCTGCCGCCCGGGCTGGACGGCACCGCGCTGCTGGCGCGTGCGATCGCGCGCAATGTCGCGTTCGTGCCGGGCGCGCCGTTCTACGCCACCTTGCCGCAGGTCAATACCTTGCGGCTGTCGTTCGTCACCGTGCCCGGCGACAGGATCGATGCCGGCATCCAGGTCCTGGGTGAGGTGTTGCGCGAGGCGCTGGCCGAGTTGCCCGGGCAGGGCGCGTGACCACGCAGACCAGTGGCGTGCAGGCGCCGGCGCTCGCGGTCAGCATCGACCGCGTGGCGATCGGGGTCGCACGCGATTTCACCCGGCCCGGTAGCCGCAGCGCCATCGACAAGCGTGCGGTGAGCGGGCCTGTGCGCGTCGGTCCGGACGGGCTGCACGGTGACGAGCAGGGCGACCTGCGTGTGCATGGCGGGCCGGACAAGGCGATCCATCACTATCCGCGCGATCACTACGCCGCCTGGCAGGCCGACCTCGGCGCGCATGCGTTGCTGGAGACGGCCGGCGCGTTCGGCGAGAACCTGAGCAGCGTCGGCCTTACCGAGGCCGAGGTCTGTCTGGGCGATCGCTTTGCATTGGGTACGGCGGTGGTGGAAGTGTCGCAACTGCGTCAGCCGTGCTGGAAGCTGTCCGACCGCTTCGGCCTGCGCGACATGGCGCGCCGCGTGCAGGACACCGGCCGCACCGGCTGGTATTACCGCGTGCTGCAACCCGGCGACGTGGCAGCCGGCGACATGCTGACGCTGCAACAGCGGCCGCATCCGCAATGGACGCTGTCGCGCCTGCAACAGGTGTTGTACGCGCGCGATGTCGATGCCGCCGCCATCACCGCAGTGTTGCAGCTGCCGCTGGTGCCGTCATGGCGGGCGCTATTCGAACGCCGCCTGCAACGCCGCGAAATAGAGAGCTGGAGCAAGCGCCTGCATGGCGCAAGCGACTGAGAGCCGCCAACACCATCGCACGCAATCAAAGCCCGCAGCCGCGCTAGCTGCAGGGCTGAGATTCGGGATTCGGGATTCGGGAATCGCGGTCACGAAGTCGGCAAACGCCACCTTCCAGGCGCCGCCATGATGGCCGTGTGCCATGCGTCTTCATCGTCCTTACCAACGTACAGCGGCGCAGCCCTCACCGACCCATGGCCGCTCGCGCCGTTGTGTGCCAACCACCACGCGCACCCCACGGACGCCACCAAGCCAAAGCGCCACAGCACATAAAACGCGCACACCCGCACCCGCTCTCACGAGTCCCTGATCCCGATTCCCGGCTTTAACGACTCCCGGCTTTAACGACTCCCCAATCCCGACCCCCCAATCCCAGCTTTTACGATTCCCGATTCCCGATTCCCAGCTATCTTGTACAACCCCATCGCCCAGCTAGGCCTGCCGCCATGACAACGTCTCCTGTAAAAGTTCTGATCCACGGCGCCTCCGGGCGGATGGGCAAGGCATTGCTGCGTCTGGCGGCCGAAGACGAGGCCTTGCACGTCGTCGGTGCGGTGGTGGGGCGTGCGCCCTCGCAGCGCGTGGTGGACGGCGTGCCGTATTTCGCCGCCAGCGAGCTCGGCGGTGCGCCGAGCTTCGACGTGGCGATCGACTTCAGCCTGCCGCAGGGCTTCGCGCCGATCCTGGCGTTGTGCGCGCAGCGCGGCAAACCGCTGGTATCCGGCACCACCGGTCTGGATGAGGCGCAGCGCGCCGCCTTGCTGGAGGCCGCGCAGCAGATTCCACTGGTGTGGGCGTCCAATTTCAGCCTGGGCGTTGCGGTGCTGACCGAGCTGGTGGAGCGTGCCGCCGGCAGCCTGCCGGGCTGGGATTGCGACATCGTCGAAGCCCACCACGTGCACAAGCAGGACGCGCCCTCCGGGACCGCGCTGACGCTGGGGGAGGCGGCCACCGGCAGTGGCGCGCAGCCGCGCTTTGCCAGCCTGCGCGCCGGCGACATCGTCGGCGAGCACACGGTGCAGTTCACCGGGCTGGGCGAGCGGGTGGAACTGGTGCACCGCGCGACCAACCGCGACATCTTCGCGCGTGGTGCCCTGCATGCGGCCAAGCGGCTGCTCGGCAAGCCGCCCGGCAGCTATCGCGTGCGCGATCTGGTGCTGTAACCGGCGCGTCGCCGCGCATGAATGGCGAATGATCGCAGTGGCGCCTTCATCCCGCCATTGCGATGCCGGCACGGCAGCCGGCGTTCTTCAGGCTGGCATGCCGGGGCACTTGCCTTTACAATTCTCGCTTGCCCGAACCAGCGTCGGACCGGTCCCCAGCACCGCGTCCGCGCTTTGCTGCAACCGGAATTTGGCCGGAAGCGCATCGGAGTCCCAGGCAGCCAGAGCGAGACCCCCACGTGACCCAACCCGCAATCCTTGTCCTCGAAGACGGCACCGTGTTCGAGGGCGAATCCGTAGGCGCCAACGGGCTTTCCGTCGGCGAAGTGGTGTTCAACACCGCCATGACCGGTTACCAGGAAGTCCTGACCGATCCCTCCTACGCCCGCCAGATGGTCACGCTGACCTATCCGCACATCGGCAATACCGGCTTTACCGATCAGGATGACGAGGCCAGCAAGATCTGGGCCGCCGGCCTGATCGTGCGCGATGTGCCGCGTCGCCCCAGCAGCTGGCGCAGCGAAGTCGCACTGCCGGAGTGGCTGCAGGCCCGCGGTGTGGTGGCCATTTCCGGCATCGATACCCGCAAGCTGACCCGCCTGCTGCGGCAGAAGGGCGCCCAGAACGGCGCGCTGATGGCCGGCGAGATCGATGTCGACAAGGCGCTGGAAGCCGCGCGCAGCTTCCCCGGCCTGAAGGGCATGGACCTGGCCAAGGTGGTTTCCACCGAGACCAGCTACAGCTGGCAGGAAGGCTCGCTGGATCTGAATTCGGATACGTTCGTGCGGGCCGAGCTGAAGCACAAAGTTGTTGCTTACGATTACGGCGTCAAGCTCAACATCCTGCGCATGCTGGCCGACCGTGGTTGCGACGTCACCGTGGTGCCGGCACGCACGCCGGTGGCCGAGGTGCTGGCGATGCAGCCCGATGGCGTGTTCCTGTCCAATGGCCCGGGCGACCCGGAGCCCTGCGATTACGCGATCGCCGCGATCAAGGAACTGGTCGCGCAGAAGGTGCCGACCTTCGGCATCTGCCTGGGCCATCAGCTGCTGGCGCTGGCCGCCGGCGCCAGCACGGTCAAGATGACCACCGGCCATCACGGCGCCAACCATCCGGTGCAGGATCTGGACGGCGGGCGGGTGATGATCACCTCGCAGAACCATGGCTTTGCGGTGGATGAAAGCACGCTGCCGGCCAATGTGCGGGTGACCCATCGTTCGCTGTTCGATGGCACCAACCAGGGCATCGCGCTGACCGACGCGCCGGCGTTCTCGTTCCAGGGCCACCCGGAAGCCTCGCCGGGGCCGCGCGATGTGGGGCCGTTGTTCGACCGGTTTGTGGAGCTGATGGCCAAGGATGCCAAGCGCGCATGAGCGCTCGGTTGATGGGTGTGCTGATCCTGCTGGTGGGCGCCGCCGTGGCCTATTGGGGCGTCTGGATGCCGCTGCAGCAGGCGCAGGCGGGCGTGGCGTCGATCACGCTGCCCGGAGGCATCAAACTGGCCTTGCTGGTGCCGATGTGTGTCGTCTTCGGCATCGGCTATGTGGTTGGAGGAGGATCCTTTCACCAGCGCATGCAGAACACCGACCCGGACAAGGTGCGTCGCTGGGGCAAGACCTCCGGGACCGGCTGGCTGTTGCTCCTGGTCAGCTTCGCCGCCGCGTTCGCGCTGCATCAGTGGATGCAGAACACCCTGCGCGCCCTGGGCTATGGATACGCCGGATGACCCCGGCTTTCGGCTCCGTGGAGTCGATGCAACATCATGCCGCGTCGCGATGCGATCGCCGCGGCCACTCTTCCGCACCTGCGGCTCGCCGCATGTTCCTAATCGAGTAAAGAAATGCCAAAGCGCACCGACCTAAAAACCATCCTGATCATCGGCGCCGGCCCGATCGTCATCGGCCAGGCCTGCGAGTTCGATTACTCCGGCGCGCAGGCGTGCAAGGCGCTGCGCGACGAGGGGTATCGCGTGGTGCTGGTCAACAGCAATCCGGCCACGATCATGACCGACCCGGACATGGCCGATGCGGTGTACATCGAGCCGATCAACTGGCAGACGGTCGAGAAGATCATCGCCAAGGAAAAGCCCGATGCCCTGCTGCCGACCATGGGCGGACAGACCGCGCTGAACTGCGCGCTGGATCTGGCCGACCACGGCGTGCTGGAGAAGTACAACGTCGAGCTGATCGGCGCCAAGCGCGAAGCCATCCGCATGGCCGAAGACCGCGAGCTGTTCCGCGTGGCGATGGGCGAGATCGGCCTGGATTGCCCCCGGGCCGAAGTGGCGCATACACTGGAAGAGGCGCTGGATATCCAGACCCGCGTCGGCTACCCGACCATCATCCGCCCCAGCTTCACCCTGGGCGGCAGCGGCGGCGGCATCGCCTACAACCGCGAAGAGCTGATCGAGATCGTCGGCCGTGGCCTGGAACTGTCGCCGACCACCGAAGTGCTGGTGGAAGAGTCGGTGCTGGGCTGGAAGGAGTTCGAGATGGAAGTGGTCCGCGACACCGCGGACAACTGCATCATCGTCTGCGCGATCGAGAACCTCGACCCGATGGGCGTGCATACCGGCGACTCGATCACCGTGGCACCGGCGCAGACGCTCACCGACAAGGAATACCAGCGCCTGCGCGATGCCTCGATCGCGGTGCTGCGCAAGATCGGCGTGGATACCGGCGGTTCCAACGTGCAGTTCGGCATCAGCCCGACAACCGGCCGCGTGGTGGTGATCGAGATGAATCCGCGCGTGTCGCGTTCCTCGGCGCTGGCGTCCAAGGCCACCGGCTTTCCGATCGCCAAGGTCGCCGCCAAGCTGGCGGTGGGCTATACGCTGGACGAATTGAAGAACGAGATCACCGGTGGCCTGACCCCGGCCTCGTTCGAGCCGTCGATCGACTACGTGGTCACCAAGATCCCGCGCTTTGCGTTCGAGAAATTCCCGCAGGCCGATGCGCGCCTGACCACCCAGATGAAGTCGGTGGGCGAGGTGATGGCGATGGGCCGCACCTTCCAGGAATCGCTGCAGAAGGCGCTGCGTGGGCTGGAAACCGGCAAGATCGGGCTGGATCCGACCGGCCTGGACCTGAGTAGCGAAGACGATATCGCCGCGCTCAAGCGCGAGCTCAAGGCGCCGGGTCCGGAGCGCCTGTTCTATGTCGCCGATGCCTTCCGCGCCGGCATGAGCGTGGCCGATGTCTACGCGCTGTCGTTCATCGACCCCTGGTTCCTGGATCAGATCGAGGAACTGATCAGCCACGAGCAGCAGCTGGCCGATGACGGCATGCAGGCACTGGATGCGGCGCGTCTGCGCACGCTCAAGCGCGCCGGTTTCTCCGATGCGCGCCTGGCCGAGCTGACCGGCACCAACGAAGAATCGGTGCGCACGCTGCGTCGCGCGCTCAAGGTGCGCCCGGTCTACAAGCGCGTGGATTCGTGCGCTGCCGAATTCGCCACCAGCACCGCGTACCTGTATTCGACCTACGAGGACGAGTGCGAGGCGCTGCCGACCGATCGCGACAAGATCATGATCCTGGGCGGTGGCCCCAACCGCATCGGCCAGGGCATCGAGTTCGACTACTGCTGCGTGCACGCGGCGCTGGCGCTGCGCGATGACGGCTTTGAAACCATCATGGTCAACTGCAACCCAGAGACCGTGTCCACCGACTATGACACCTCCGACCGTCTGTACTTCGAGCCGCTGACGCTGGAAGACGTGCTGGAAATCGTCGAGCTGGAAAAACCCAAGGGCGTGATCGTGCAGTATGGCGGCCAGACTCCGCTGAAGCTGGCACGCGCGCTAGAAGCCAACGGCGTGCCGGTGATCGGCACCTCGCCCGATTCGATCGACCTGGCCGAAGACCGCGAGCGTTTCCAGCAGCTGGTCGACAAGCTGGGCCTGAAGCAGCCGCCGAACCGCATTGCCCGCAATGCCGAGGAAGCCCTGGTGCTGGCGCGCGAGATCGGCTACCCGCTGGTGGTGCGCCCGAGCTACGTGCTCGGCGGCCGCGCGATGGAAATCGTCTACGGCGAATCCGATCTGGCGCGCTATGTACGCGACGCGGTCAAGGTCTCCAACGATTCGCCGGTGCTGCTGGACCGCTTCCTCGACAACGCGGTGGAAGTGGACGTGGACATCATCGCCGACAAGGATGGCAACGTGCTGATCGGCGGGCTGATGGAACACATCGAGGAAGCCGGCGTGCATTCGGGCGATTCGTCCTGCTCGCTGCCGCCGTATTCGCTCTCGCCCAGGACCCAGGCCGAACTGCGCCGCCAGGTGGTGATGCTGGCCGAAGGCCTGAACGTGGTCGGCCTGATGAATACCCAGTTCGCGGTGCAGGTGAACGAGGCCGGCGACGATGTGGTGTTCCTGCTGGAAGTGAACCCGCGTGCCTCGCGCACCGTGCCGTTCGTGTCCAAGGCGATCGGCATGCCGCTGGCCAAGATCGCCGCGCGCTGCATGGCCGGCAAGACGCTGGCCGAGCAGGGCGCCACCAAGGAAATCGTGCCGGGCTATTACTCGGTGAAGGAGGCGATCTTCCCGTTCGCCAAGTTCCAGGGCGTGGACCCGATCCTCGGGCCGGAGATGCGCTCCACCGGCGAGGTGATGGGTGTGGGCCGCAGCTTCAGCGCCGCGTTTGCGCGCGCGCAGGAGGCCGGCGGCATCAAGGCACCGCCGGTGGGCAAGGCATTCGTGTCGGTGCGCGACCCGGACAAGCAGCGCGTGCTGCCGGTGGCGCAGGCCCTGGTGGAGCGCGGCTATACGCTGGTCGCCACGCGCGGTACCGGCGCCTGGCTGCAGCAGAACGGGCTGAACTGCGAGATCGTCAACAAGGTCGCCGAAGGGCGCCCGCATATCGTCGATTCGATCAAGAACGGCGAGATCGTGTATATCGTCAACACCACCGAAGGCCGCGCCGCCATCTCCGATTCGTTCTCGATCCGGCGTGAAGCGTTGCAGCATCGCGTGACCTATTCGACCACTGTCGCCGGCGCCAAGGCGCTGGTGCATTCGCTGGAATTCCGCGGCACCGGCCCTGTCTGGTCGCTGCAGGAACTGCACAAGGAACTGGAAGCATGAGAGCACCCATGACGGCAAAGGGCGCGCAGCGCCTGCGCGAAGAGCTGGACCAGCTGAAGTCGGTCAAGCGTCCGGCGGTGATCAACGCGATCGCCGAAGCGCGTGCGCACGGCGATCTGAAGGAAAACGCCGAATACCACGCCGCACGCGAGCAGCAGAGCTTCATCGAAGGCCGCATCAAGCAGCTGGAAGGCGAGCTCTCGCATGCCGAGATCATCGACATCACCAAGCTGTCGGCCGGCAACAAGATCGTGTTCGGCGCCACGGTGACGCTGGCCGACACCGAGACCGACGAAGAGAAGCGCTACCAGATCGTTGGCGATCTGGAAGCGGACATCAAGCTGGGCATGATCGCGATCTCCTCGCCGCTGGCACGCGCGTTGATCGGCAAGCTGGAAGGCGATTCGGTCACCATCGATGCCCCGGCCGGCCAGCGCGAGTACGAAGTGGTCAGCGTTGCCTATCTGGACTGACTGGCCGGGATCGAGCGACCCCACCGACCGATGACCACCGCAACGCTGCTGCTGCCGGAAAGACGCCGCCTGCCCGGTGCGTTGGGCGACACGCCGGTGGCGCGTGCGCTGGCGCGCGCCGACCAGCAAAGCACCGAGCCCGGCGAGGTGGCGCAGCTGCAGCGCCACTTCACGCTGACGCCGGCGCAGTGGCCGGTGGCCGCATTGACCCGCCAGCTCGATGCCGGCGATGCGGCCGGTGCGACCTGGGTGCGTGCCGATCCGGCCTACGTGGTACCGGACATGCAGGGCGCGCGCTTGATGGGCTACGGCGAGGCGCTCGGCCCCACCGCCGAGGATCTGGCGGTGTTGTTGCCGATCCTCAAGCCGATGTTCGGCGATGCCGGCTTCCTGCTGGATGCGCCCACGCCTGCGCGCTGGTATCTGCGGCTGTCGCCGGATGCCAAATTGCCGGAATTTGCGCCACCGGATCTGGCGATCGGTGATGACCTGTTCGAGCATCTGCCGGCTGGCGAGATCGGCCGGCGCTGGCGTGCCTTGCTGACCGAAGCGCAGGTACTGCTGCATCAGCATCCCTGGAACGAGGGCCGCGTGGCCAGCGGCAAGCCGGCGATCAATTCGCTGTGGTTCTGGGGCGGCGGCGTGCTGCCGCAGGCGGTGAGCTCGCCGCACCGTCAGGTGCGCAGCCGCGAATCGCTGCTGCGTGCGCTGGCGCTGGCGGCTGGCGCCGATGCGCAGGGCGAACAACGCGTGGACGCATTGGTGGACCTGCGGCACCTGCGCTCGCTGCAGCAGTTCAGCGACGACGCAGTGGCGCCGTTGCTGGCGGCAATGGCGCGTGGCGAACTGGATCGGCTGGTGCTGGATTTCCAGGATGGCGACACCGTGTCGCTGACGCATGCGCAACGCTGGCGTTTCTGGCGCAAGCCGCGGGCACAGCTGGCGCAATGACCTCCACCCCGCGGATCGTCCGGCGCCCACCCGGGCAGGCCGGCAGTTGGCCCGATGCCATGTTGCCG
Source organism: Xanthomonas euroxanthea (assembly GCF_903989455.1). Classification (NCBI taxonomy): domain Bacteria; kingdom Pseudomonadati; phylum Pseudomonadota; class Gammaproteobacteria; order Lysobacterales; family Lysobacteraceae; genus Xanthomonas; species Xanthomonas euroxanthea. Next base: position 2,289,198 of record NZ_LR861803.1, read on the forward strand.
CTGCTGCGCCGCATCTATGCCGCGCGCGGCGTGACCGATACGCAGGGCGCGCAGCCGCGTCTGGGGCAGTTGCTGTCGCCGCAGTTGCTGCACAACAGCGACGTCGCGGCCGAGCTGCTGGCCGATGCGATCGCACAGCAGCGTCGCATCCTGGTGGTGGGCGATTTCGACTGCGATGGCGCCACCGCCTGTGCGGTCGGCGTGCGTGGCTTGCGCATGCTCGGCGCGCTGGATGTCCACCACGCGGTGCCCAATCGCATGGTGCATGGCTATGGTCTGTCGCCTGCGCTGGTGGACGAGCTGGCTGCATTGCAGCCGGATCTGCTGGTCACCGTCGATCACGGCATCGCCTGCCACGCCGGCGTGGCCGCGGCCAAGGCGCGTGGCTGGACGGTGCTGGTCACTGACCATCACCTGCCTGGCGAGGTATTGCCGCCGGCCGATGCGATCGTCGATCCGAACCTGGCCAACGACTGCTTCCCGAGCAAATCCCTGGCCGGGGTCGGGGTGATCTTCTACGTGCTGATGGCCTTGCGCGGCGTGCTGCGCGCGCGCGGCGCCTTTGCCGAACGCGCCGAGCCGGACCTGTCGGTATTGCTGGACCTGGTGGCGGTCGGCACGGTCGCCGATCTGGTGCCACTGGACACCAACAATCGTGCGCTGGTGTCGGCCGGCCTGCGCCGCCTGCGCGAGGGCAAGGGATGCATCGGCCTGCGCGCCCTGATCGATGCCAGCGGCCGCGACGTGGCGCGCCTGAGCGCCAGCGATATCGGCTTTGCATTGGGGCCACGTCTCAACGCCGCCGGCCGGCTGGAAGACATGGCCCTGGGCATCGAACTGCTGCTCAGCGAAGACTGGAGCCGGGCGCGCGAGATCGCCGGTACCCTGGAGGAGATCAACGCCGAGCGTCGCGCGGTGCAGCAGTTGATGACCGACGATGCCGAGCAGGCGGTCACCAAGGTGGTGCTGGATGCCGATGGCGAATTGCCGATCGCCGCGTGCCTGTTCGACGCCGACTGGCACCCCGGTGTCATCGGCCTGGTCGCCTCCAAGCTCAAGGACCGGCTGCATCGCCCGGTGATTGCACTGGCGCCGGCCGAGCCGGGCAGCAGCCAGCTGCGTGGCTCGGCGCGTTCGATTCCCGGCCTGCATATCCGCGATGTGCTGGCTGCGGTGGACGCGCGCCACCCGGGCCTGATCCAGAAGTTCGGCGGGCATGCGATGGCGGCCGGATTGAGCCTGGAGCAGGCCGCGCTGGCGACCTTCGAGCAGGCATTCCAGCGCCAGGTGCAGACGATGGTGGACGCCTCGTTGCTGCATGCCGAATTGCAGAGCGACGGCGAACTGGCCGCGCACGAGCTCGATCACCTGCATGCCGAGGCATTGCGCGTGGCCGGGCCGTGGGGGCAGGGCTTTCCCGAGCCGCTGTTCGATGGCCGGTTCGAAGTGCTGCAATGGCGCCTGCTCAAGGAGCGCCATCTCAAGCTCACCCTGCGCTGCGCGGGTCGCGCCGAACCGCTCAACGCCATCCACTTCAATGGCTGGCGCGGCAGCGAGCCGGCACGCATGGTGCGGCTGGCGTACCGCCTGGTCAGCGACGATTATCGCGGCGGCACCGCGGTGCAGTTGATCGTCGAACATTGCGAGCCGGCGACAGTCACTGGCTGAGCTGCGGGCTCAGCGTTCTCTCTACCTTTTGTAGGCTGCAGCTGGCGTCATCTGGATGATCCAAGCTGCGTTGATCGAGGGCGCGTGGTGTCCTAGCCGCTCGCGGGATGCGCCGTGAATCCGTCCGTGGAGGGAGCTGAGCGTCGGGTTCTCAGGCGCGCGGCTGCCAGTCGCTGGCTTCGGTAAGGGGCGGCAGCGCGGCCGGGGATCGGCTCCTCGGTTCGGTCAGACATCCTGTCTGACTCGCCGCCGCGGGACATCCTGAGTGCCGCTCTCCGCCAATCCCCGGCCACGCTGCCGCCTCGGCATGTCGTTTCCGCGACCTGGTCAAGGCAGGCCGCTTCACCATCTTGTTTTCAAGCTTCGCGATGACGACGCTGCAGGTGTTTTCTTGAAGGCCCTGTGTTGTTCGGCGTGTGCCGGGAAGCCGATCGGACGCGCCGTGATCCAAGCCACACGCGTCGTGCTCCGCCTGCAACACGTACACCGACTATCTGGAGAGGTCCTTGCCCGCCCACCGTCGCGGGACCTTGAGCGGCATGGATGCCGCGCCAGAGCCTGCAGGGACGTACTTGCGGCGTGTCCCGCGAGGGTGGGCGGGAAAGGGCCTGCAGCCAGGCAACAGCTCAGCCGCTCTGCACGTGCTCTGCACTGAGCTTCGCACCACAGGCGGCATTTATGCGGGAGTACATGCTCTAAGAGCCGCATGCCTGACGGCCGCAAAGCAGTCTGGTTTGCAGTTCGAAGCGTCCTGCAAGACCGTGCAAGCGCACACTGACGCTCGCACTCGCTCGCACTGTCCTCGCCTCGATCAGGGCGCCTTCTTGACTTCGGTCACCAGGGTCGGCAATTCCCACGCGCCGCCAGCGGCGACCAATCTGCACAGGCCGGAGGTGGATTCGGAGGTCGGCACGAAACGGCGGCCGTCCCAGGTCCAGCTGGCCTCGCTGTAGCAATCGCCCAGGCCGCGGCCCTTCTGCGATTCAAGGATGGTGGAACCGTCGATATCGCTGGCGTGCGTGGTCACCAAGGTCGGCGCGAACGGCGCGCGTGCATTGATCACCCAGAAACCGGTGCCGACGTTGTAGGCGCCCATCCAGCAGTCGGTCGACACCAGCAGTTTGTCGCTGCTGAGCCGGGTGATCGACAGCGGCTCGGCCGTATCGTCGGCCTGCAGTCCCTTGCATTCCTCATCGGCCGGCAAGCTGGCACGCAGTGCTTGATAGAGCGCAGGCAGCGTGCCCAGGCGGGCATCGGCCGCTTGCGGTGCTGCCAGTTTGACCGCGCGCACCTGCGGTGCCGGCACGGCCGGCAGCACCGTGGCTTCGTCGCGATCGCCCTTGCGCACCAGTGCGCCGCGCGTGCCCAGCCGGCCCTGGAACTCGTCCATCTTCAGCAGCACCGCCGCCGCCCCACGATCGGACAGCTGCCAGCGGCGGCCATCGTTGCCCACTGCCACGATCTTGCTGCTGCGGGTCAGTGCGGCCAGCAGTGCGGTCACCTGCGCGCTGGTCAGCGGCGCGGTGCCGCTGTCGCGATTCAATGCCAGCTTGCCCAGGTCGCGCTGGTCGATGCGCAAGCTGAGCGAGGCCGGCATCTTGACCTCGTCGTACTGGCCCAGCATCAACTCGGCGGTGACCGCTTGTCCGGCACCGGCATTGCGCGTCAGCAGCACCGACACCGGCGTGCTGCCGTCGTCATCCGGCTGATAGCCGGCAGCGCGGCAGGTGCGGGTGTTGTCGCAGGCGATGGTCCAGTCCTGGTGGTCGAAGGCAATGCCGACCGGCGCATCGGCAAGGGCGGCGACAGGCGCGAGCAACAAGGTGGCGGCAAGCAGGGTAGGGCGCATGGTGTCTTCGAAAGAGCGTGTCCGGCGCGCATCTTGCGTTGCTGCCGACGGGCAGTCCAGTGCGTGGCATGCGAAACAGCGCCACCCCTGCGCCTGGTGTTCATGAGGTCATCGGCATGACGTCGGCCTTCCTCGCCGAACGCGGCGTGCGTGCGCGCAATCCGAACAAGGGACGCAACCAGCGCACCCGGCGGATCGCAAACTCGTGCAACGCCAAGCAGCCGATCACGGTGGCGGCGATCACCAGCGTCGGCTCCAGCCAGGCATTCAGATGCAGGGGCATCAGCCAGTACAGCGTCACGATGATCAGGCTCTGGTGCAGGATGTACCACGGGAACACCGCCTCCGTGCAGTACGGCAGCCAGCGGAACGGGCGGTTCAATCGGTGCCTGGCCCAGCCAAGAATCGTCAGCAGCGCCAGCCAGGTGTAGGCGGCACGTGCGCTGTGCTCGATCACCGCCCACGGCAGCGCGGCCAGCGCTGCACCCGGTTGCGCAGTCTGCCAATGGATGCTGGCATAGCGAATGGCCAGTTCGGTGCCGATTGCCGTAAGCGCGGTGCCTAGCGTGAGCCAGCGCAGCTGCACGGCCCACTGCCAGAAGCGCTCGCTGCGCGCCAGCAGGTATCCCAGGACGAATGGCGGGAACGACTCGGCGTGCACGAACCAGTCGCCAAACAGCGCGTGGGTGGGCGGATGGCGCGGCATCACCCACAGCACGCAAAACGCCTCCCACAGGATCGGCAACAGCAGCAGTGCCGGCACGGCCAGCGCAGCGGGCAGGCCCGGTAACGCGGTCAGCCGCAGCGGGCGTGTCAGCGACACCAGCGCCATCAATGCGATGGTGTAGGGCAGCAGATAGGCCAGATACCACAGGTGGTTCCAGGTGATGCCATGCTGCCAGCCATCGAAACTGCCGGCCGGCCACGGCCGCACCTGCCAGTAGCGCAACAGGAAGTTGCCCAAGCCCGGGCTGACCTTGCCGTTGCTCACGCCCTGGCAATAGGCCTGCACCGCGACCACCACGAACATGCCGAACAACAACGGTGGCAGCAATCGCCCGCAGCGCCGCAAGGCAAAGCGCCAGGGCGTGGCCTGCGGCCGCGACAGCCCGATGGCGATGCCGGAGATCATGAACAGCAAGGGCATCCGCCAGCGGTTGAGCACGATCATCGGCCATTGCAGCCACTGCGCGGTGTGCACGCTCTTGAGGTGGAACTCCCAGTCGGCCACGTAGGCCATGCCCGCGTGGTACAGGATCAGCAGTGCGAAGGCGAAGACGCGCAAGGCGTCGATATCGTGGCGGCGCTCGGTCATGGTCGTGTCGGTAGGAGACATGCCCGCATCCTCGGCAACGCCGGCCCCAGGCAGCTGCGCCAAGGGTGGCAATGCCGTCCCGGAGTGACCAGTTGCGGTCCTGCAGGGACGAACCGGGGGCGGCCAGCGGGCGGTTTGCATAGAATGCGCGGATGAATTCACCTGTGTCTGTGGCGATCGAACGCGAGACCGACAGCGATGCCAATGCGGGCAGGCGCTGGGTAGCGTTGATCTGGCTGCTGGTTTTCTATGGCAGCGCGCTGGGCAACACCGCCAGCACATGGCTGGCGGCACGGCGCGACGGCCAGCCGTTGCTGCTGTGGCAGGTGCTGACCTGGGAGTTGAGCAGCGCGACCGTCTCACTGCTGCTCTTGCCGCCGCTGATCTGGCTCTGCACGCGTTGGCCATTGCATGCCGATGTCTGGCGGCGGCGCGTTCCTGTCTATGTTGCGGCCGCACTTGCCTGGTGGCTGCTGCACGTGAGCGGCATGGTGCTGCTGCGCAAGCTGGTCTATCTGGCGGTCGGTGCGCACTACGATTTCGGCGCCTTGCGCTTGCAGTGGATGTACGAACTGTCCAAGGATCTGCGCACCTTTGCCCTGCTGGTGGCGCTACGCCACACGCTGGCCTGGTATGGCCGGCGTCGGCAGGGCGAGGCGCATCTGCTGGCCGCGCCGGACGAAGGCCCGCCGGTCGAGCCACTGGACCGTCCGGAACGCTTTCTGGTGCGCAAGCTGGGGCGCGACTTCCTGGTCGCCACCGCCGACATCGAGTGGATCCAGGCGTCGGGCAACTACGTCAACCTGCATGTACGCGGCCACGATTACCCGCTGCGCAGCACGATGGCCGCGATCGAGGCCAGGCTCGACCCGGCCGTGTTCGTGCGCATCCATCGCAGCTATCTGGTGAAGCTGGCACGCGTGCAGGCGATCGAGCCGCTGGAATCCGGCGACGCCCGCGTACACCTGGCCGACGCCGGCGTGCTGCCGTGCAGTCGCCGTTACCTGGCTGCATTACGGGCGTTGGCGGGGCAGGCGCCCACACCGCAGCGTGTCGAGGCCGCGCCGGGCTGACCGTTCCAGGCGGTCAGCCTTGCGACCGGAGCGAGCGCCAGCCTCGCAGTGGCAGATGAGCCCAGACGCTCGTCATCTGGACCGCCTGCTGGCTGCCTTGCTCCGGTCTGAGCTTGCAGTGGTCGCCATGACGTCCATGGCCGGCACGAAACTGCGGCCCGTCACGATCGCCACCGCGTTCCGCCGCCGCCGCCCGCTTGCTAAACTACCGGGCTTGTTTGCCGGAAATCCGTCATGATCGAAACCAATCCGATCCGCCAGCGCATCACCGATCTCAACGATCGCGTGCTCTCGCTCAGGGGGTATCTTTGACTACGACGTCAAGAAAGAGCGTCTAGAAGAAGTCAGCCGGGAGCTCGAGAGCCCCGACGTGTGGAACGACGCCGAGCGCGCGCAGGCCCTGGGGCGCGAGCGCTCGATGCTGGAAAAGACCGTGATCGGCATCGCCGACGTGCTGGCCGGCCTGGCCGATGCCGCCGATCTGCTGGAACTGGCCGAGAGCGAGCAGGACGAAGACACCGCGGTGGCGGTGATCGCCGATCTGGACAAGTACCAGACCCATGTCGAAAAGCTGGAATTCCAGCGCATGTTCTCCGGGCAGATGGACGGCGCCAATGCCTTCGTCGACATCCAGGCCGGCGCCGGCGGCACCGAGGCGCAGGACTGGGCCGAAATCCTGCTGCGCATGTACCTGCGCTGGGCCGAGTCGCGCGGCTGGAAGACCGAGCTGATGGAAGTGTCCGGCGGCGAAGTGGCGGGCATCAAGTCGGCCACGATCCGCATCGAGGGCGAGTACGCCTATGGCTGGCTGAAGACCGAGATCGGCGTGCACCGGCTGGTGCGCAAGTCGCCGTTCGATTCTGACAACCGCCGGCATACCAGCTTCACCTCGGTGTTCGTGTCGCCGGAAGTGGACGACAACATCGAGATCGACATCAATCCGGCCGATCTGCGTACCGACGTGTACCGCTCCTCCGGTGCCGGTGGTCAGCACGTCAACAAGACCGAATCGGCAGTGCGTATCACGCACATCCCGACCAACACCGTGGTCGCCTGCCAGACCGGCCGCAGCCAGCACCAGAACCGCGACAACGCGATGAAGATGCTGGCCGCCAAGCTGTACGAGCTGGAAGTGCAGAAGCGCAACGTCGAACGCGACGCGCTGGAAGCCACCAAGTCCGACATCGGCTGGGGCAGCCAGATCCGCAACTACGTGCTCGACCAGAGCCGCATCAAGGATCTGCGTACCGGCATCGAACGCAGCGATACGCAGAAAGTGCTGGACGGCGATCTGGACGAATTCGTCGAGGCCAGCCTCAAGGCCGGCCTGGCGGCAGGCTCCAAACGCCTGGATGCCTGATCGCGCGGCGAGGCCGCCGCGCCCGCTGCCACATCGGCGGCGCGGTTGCAGTGCGGCACATCGCCACGCAGTCCCGTTGCGCCGCGCAGTTGTCACCGAGACACCGTAAAACGCAGGAGCCGGCCCGCCCGGTTCCGCATTCTCCACCGGGCATGCGCCCGACCTATCGCAGACCGATTCCCGCCATGACCGAGCAGACCCCCGCGCCGCAGATCCCCGCCGACGAGAACAGCCTCATCGCCGAGCGTCGCGCGAAACTGGGCGCGTTGCGCGGCCAGGGCATCGCCTATCCTAACGATTTCGTGCGCGAGCACTTCGCCGGCGACCTGCAGGCCGAATTCGCCGACGCCGACACCTGGACTTCCGAAGCGCTGGAAGCAACCGGGCGCACGGTCCGGATGGCCGGCCGCCTGATGGCCAAGCGGGTGATGGGCAAGGCCAGCTTTGCGCAGATCCAGGACGAGTCCGGGCGCGTGCAGCTGTTCCTGCAGGGCAATGTGCTCGGCGATGCCTATACCGCGTTCAAGGGCTGGGATGTCGGCGACATCGTGGCGGTGGAGGGCGGGCTGACCCGCACCAAGACCGGCGAGCTGTCGGTCAAGGCCAGCGCGCTGCGCCTGCTGACCAAGTCGCTGCGTCCGTTGCCGGACAAGTGGCATGGCCTGTCGGACGTGGAGCAGCGCTATCGCCAGCGCTACGTCGACCTGATCGTCACCCCGGAGGCGCGCGAGGTCTTCATCAAGCGCTCCAGGATCATCCGCGCGATCCGCGCCTGGCTGGACGCGCGCCGCTTCCTGGAAGTGGAAACGCCGATGATGCATTACATCCCCGGTGGCGCCACCGCCAAGCCGTTCACCACCCACCACAACGCGCTGGACCTGGACCTGTACCTGCGCGTGGCGCCGGAGCTGTACCTCAAGCGGCTGGTGGTCGGTGGCCTGGAGCGCGTCTACGAGATCAACCGCAACTTCCGCAACGAGGGCGTGTCGACCCGGCACAACCCCGAGTTCACCATGCTCGAGCTCTACGAGGCCTATGCCACGTACCACCAGATCATGGACCTGACCGAACAGGTGATCCGCGACACCGCGCAGTCGGTGCTGGGCACCACCCAGGTGAACTGGGACGGCGCCGCCATCGATCTGGCGCCGGCTTTCCGGCGCTGGCGCATGGATGAGGCCGTCCGTCACCACAATCCTCAGATCAGCGCGGCCGATTGCACTGATCGCGACGCGCTGCTGGCGCACTGCGAGCGGCTGAAGATCAAGGTCAAGCCGTCCTACGGCTGGGGCAAGCTGTTGCTGGAAATCTTCGAGGCCACCGTGGAACACACGCTGGTGCAGCCGACCTTCATCACCGACCACCCGGTCGAGGTGTCGCCGCTGGCGCGTTCCAGCGACACCGAGCCGGGATATACCGACCGCTTCGAGCTGTTCATCAACGGCAAGGAGCTGGCCAACGGCTTCTCCGAGCTCAATGACCCGGAAGACCAGGCCGCGCGGTTCCAGGCGCAGGTGCAGGCCAAGGACGGTGGCGACGACGAAGCGATGCATTACGACGCCGACTACATCCGTGCGTTGGAGTACGGCATGGCGCCGACCGGTGGCCTGGGTATCGGCATCGACCGCCTGGTGATGCTGCTGACCGGCAGCACCTCGATCCGCGATGTGCTGCTGTTCCCATATATGCGCCCGGAAGCCTGATCTTTTTTGTGCCGTCGGCGTGCCGACGGCACAGATACTGCATATGCTAGAGCGGAGCCCCGAATGGCGTATCGTCGGGGGAGTCGGCCCGGCGGCCGGCGTCATCGCTTTTCCGTTCTCAGGAAAGAGGAGCAACGGCTATGCAGGATGTTTTGGGTAATCTTGCCGGCGTGTCGTCGGCGGATACATCGGGAAGCTGGTCGGAAAAGGCGGATCTGGGATTGAACATCGTCATTGTCGATGACCAGATGTCTGCGCGGACGATGCTGCGCCACGTCATCGAGGACATCGCACCGGAATTGAAGGTCTACGATTTCGGTGATCCGCTCGACGCGTTGGCGTGGTGCGAGGCCGGACGGGTGGATCTGTTGCTGCTCGACTATCGCATGCCGGGCATGGATGGCCTGGAGTTCGCCCGGCGTCTGCGCCGGCTGCCCAGCCATCGCGATATCCCGATCATCCTGATCACCATCGTCGGCGACGAGCCGATCCGCCAGGCCGCGCTGGAGGCGGGCGTGATCGACTTCCTGGTCAAGCCGATCCGTCCGCGCGAACTGCGCGCACGCTGCGCCAATTTGCTGCAGCTGCGTCAGCAGAGCGAAAGCGTCAAGCAGCGCGCGCTGTCGCTGGAGCAGCGTCTGCTGGCCAGCATGAACGAGGTCGAAGAGCGCGAACGCGAGACGTTGTCGCGGCTGGCGCGCGCCATCGAGTACCGCGACTCGGGCACCAGCGCCTTCCTGGAGCGCATGTCGCACGTGGCCGGCCTGATCGCCGAGCAGCTCGGGTTGTCCGAGGAAGAAGTGCGCATCATTGAGATGGCCGCGCCGCTGCACGACATGGGCAAGATCGCCATTCCCGATGCGGTGCTGCTCAAGCCGGGCAAGCTCACCGACGACGAGATGAGCATCATGAAGCGGCATCCGCGCATCGGCTACGAGCTGCTCAGCGGCAGCCAGAACCGTTTCATCCAGGTCGGCGCCTTGATCGCGTTGCGTCACCACGAGCGTTACGACGGCACCGGCTACCCGGATGGGCTGGTTGGCGAAGCGATCCCGCTGGAAGCGCGCATCGTGGCGGTGGCCGACGTCTTCGACGCGCTGCTGTCGCCGCGCCCGTACAAGGAGGCATGGACCATGGACGCCGCGCTGGCCTATCTGTATGCACAACGCGGTCGCCTGTTCGACCCGCGCTGCGTGGATGCGCTGCTGCGCGGTCGCGCGCAGCTGGACCAGATCTGCGGCGAATTCTCGACCGCATCGGCACGACCCGGGGTGTGAGGCAATGAATCCGTTCGGAAGGATCCGGCAGCGGTTGATGCATCGACCCGACAGCGAACATGGTCAGGCGATCGTCCGCATCGTGCTGATCAGCCTGATTCTGGCGTATGTCCTGCTGCCGGGTGTCCGGCACAGCCTGCCGCCGCACCAGCACACCGGCGTTCTGGTCATTGTGCTGACGGGCCTGAGTCTCGGACTTGCGTTGTTCGGGTGGCTGCTGTGGCGGCCCGGGCGCTCGGATGCGCGTCGCATCCAGGGCATGTTGGCCGATTACGGCTTGATGGCGGCCGGCATGATCCAGATGGGCGAGCCGCTAGCCTGGGTCTATGTCGTGGTGATGTGGGTCACCGTCGGCAACGGCCTGCGCTACGGCAACCGCTATCTGTACCTTGCGGTGGGAATGGCGGTAGTGAGCTTTTCCACGACGCTGTGGATGACCGACTACTGGCAACGCAACCAGCGGCTCGGTATCGGGCTTGCCGTTGGTCTGGCCGCCGTTCCGTTGTATTTCTCCAGTCTTCTGCGGCAGTTGACCCGCGCCACCGCCGAGGCGCGCCGTGCCAGTGAGGCCAAGAGCCGCTTCCTGGCCAACATGAGTCACGAGTTTCGGACACCGCTCAATGGCCTGTCCGGCATGACCGAGGTATTGGCAACGACGCGTCTGGATAGCGAGCAGCGCGAATGCCTGAAGACCATTCAGGCATCGACACGCAGCCTGCTGGCGCTGGTAGAGGAGGTGCTGGACATCTCGGCCATCGAAGCCGGCAAGCTGCGGATCAACACGTCCGACTTTGCGTTGCAGGACATCCTGCAGGCAATCGGTCTGATCCTGGAGCCGCAGGCCAGGGCCAAGGGGCTGCATTACCAGACAGCCGTGGCTGCCGACGTGCCTTCGCGTGTGCACGGGGACGCGGGACATCTGCGGCAAATCCTGCTCAACCTGGTCGGCAACGCGGTCAAGTTCACCGACCACGGCAGTGTCCAGTTGAAGGTGGCTGCCACCGAGGCCAGCGGCCGCGGCGGTTTGCTGCTCCGTTTTGAGGTGCTCGATACCGGCATCGGTGTGCCGGTCGATATGCGTCCGCGTTTGTTCGAGGCGTTTGAACAGGCAGATACCGGACTGGCACGCCGGTTCGAAGGCAGCGGCCTGGGAACCACGATCGCCAGGGGGCTGGTCCAGTCCATGGGGGGCGCGATCGGGTTCGAAGAAAATCCCGCGGGCGGCAGCTTGTTCTGGTTTGAACTGCCGTTTGGCCTGGCGGCCGCCAAGCCCGCAGCAACGCCATCGCCTGTGCTGCATGAGGCGGAGTCCACGATACCGGGCAACGTGATTGCGTTTGCCGATCCGTTTCTACGTCACCGTGCCCGCGTGCGCAGCATGCATATCCTGGTGGCGGACGATCATCTGGCAAATCGCCTGGTTCTGCAGCGGTTGCTGCAGAAAGCAGGCCATCGCGTGACCTGCGTTGACGGCGGCGAGGCCGTACTGGATGCATTGGCCGAGGCAGACTTCGACGCGGCCATCGTCGACTTGCACATGCCCGGTGTCAGCGGTCTGGACATGTTGAAGCAGCTCAGGGTGATGCAGGCGGGCGGTATGCCGGGCACCCCGGTCGTGGTGTTGAGCGCCGATGTCACCCCCGAGTCGATTCGCAGCTGCGAGCAGGCGGGCGCCTATGCCTTCCTGGCCAAGCCGGTGGCGGCGATCAAGCTGCTGGATACGCTGGCCGACATCGCCGTCAACCAGAAACTGCGTCAGGCCGATCCGGCCATCGCTACCCGCAGCCCGGCGCCGAGTGGCGCCGTCCTCGACCCTGCCGTGCTCGACGAGCTGGCGGAACTGGGGATGGGGAATGAGTTCGAACGCGAGTTCATTCAACAATGTCTCAGCGATGCCGCAGCTTGCGTTGTCCAGCTCGGCAAGGCGGCGGCGGACCAGGACTGGGCACGTCTGCGCGAGCATGCTCATGCGGTCAAGGGCGTTTCCAGCAATCTCGGGCTGGTGGCGCTGGCCGAACAGGGAGGTGAGTTGATGCGCCTGCCGGAAGCGCAGCTGCGCGCAGAATGGAGCCAGAGGCTGGAGCAGCTGAAGACGGGGTTGACACTCGGGCGCGAGGCGCTTGCTCAACGCGCACAGAACAAGTCCGACGGCGGAGTCAGCGGGAATGGCGACCGCGGCTAAGTGAAGCCCGGCGATAGGCCGGGCCTGATTCCCCCAGTACTGGATCCACCAAATCAGGCGGCACTTGCGCCAGCGCGGCGATTCTGTGCCTTGACCAAACGGTCCATCGTGCGCAGTGATTTCTCGCTCAGTGCCAGGGCAGTGTCGACCCAGACCTCGGTAATGCGCAGCAATTCGTCGTAAGGCACCGCCTGCGCGAGGTTGCGTGCGGCGTTCATCGCCAGATAGGCGTGGGAGATGCGCTTTTGCTGGCGAATCAGCGTTTCGGTGGCAACGACTCCCTGGCCCTTCGGTACGAGTACGTCCACGATTCCCATCGCATGCATTTCCTCGCTGCTGTAGATGCGTCCGTCGAGAATGATTTTTTCTGCCAGTTGGGGCGACACGCGACGGCACAGGAACGAATACGCGCCCATGCCCGGAAACAGACCGAACAAGACCTCGGGCAGTCCCATCCCGATGCCTTCTTCGGCCACGATGGTGTGGCAGGCCAGCGCCATCTCCAATCCACCTCCCAATGCATCGCCTTGCAGCAGCGCAATGCTGCGCACGTCCCCGCCAAAGCCTACATGCAGGTGATGGACGCCTTCCACGCAGCGGGTGGCATAGCGCATCAACTGCTCGCGGTTTTGGTCGCGGATCAGGCGTGCAAACAGGTCCAGATCGCCGCCGAGATTGAAGGCAGTGGAGTCGGATGCAAGCACGAAGTGGCGTAGTTCACCACTGCGCCGCTCATGCGGGGCGCGGGTGATGGATCCCATGACATCCCATATGTCGTCCAGCAATTCGGGACTGCAGCAGGGACGGATGCCAAAACGCGCATTGGCATGCATGAACAACCAGTGGGTGCCATCAGCGGCCGACGCATCGACCCGAATGGTGGAGTGGGGGCGGCCGATCGAAATCTTTTCAACGGTATTCATGGGCGTGATCCTGGAAAAGCCCGCGATGGGAGAGTGGACGCCGGCGGGCGCGCGCGATCCACTCCGAATCGATGCTACACCGGCACTATCTCCATGAACGCTGAGGGCTTCCTTTCTACCCGGTGAGCCCTGTGTGCTGAATCTTTCAGCGAATGTCTGCAAACAAATGCAGTTTATTGTGGATTACCCAGTGCTGAAATTATCTGTCTGGTCATTGGCCTATGGTTTCCTGCAGGACTCCCCTGGCCGGTGTTATCAACCGCAAAGTGCGTGCCTGCATTTGCGGGTGTCAAAAATGCGGATATAACCAGGTGCAAACTGGCCATCGTTCCGGCATGCCCGTGGTCGCATACCACTCGTCTGAGACGCGTGAACCGTCCGAAGCGTGCAAAAGCAGACGCCCGCAAGGCCTGGAGGCAGTGCGGGCGTGGGATGGCAGCCGGGTGGCCGTCGATCTGCGGTGGCGCCGGGGGATTATCCCTTGGGCGCATCCCGCAGTTCGCGGCGCAGGATCTTGCCGACATTGGTTTTCGGCAGTTCCTTGCGGAACTCGATCACGCGCGGCTGCTTGTAGCCGGTCAGGTTGGCGCGGCAGTGCGCCTTGACCGCATCGGCGGTCAGCGCAGGGTCCTTCTTCACGATGACGGCCTTGACGATCTCGCCGGACTTCTCGTCCGGTACGCCGACAGCGGCCACTTCCAGCACCCCGGGCATTTCGGCGATCACGTCCTCGATCTCGTTCGGGTAGACGTTGAAGCCGGACACCAGAATCATGTCCTTCTTGCGGTCGACGATGTAGACGAAACCCTGCTCGTCCATCCGCGCGATATCGCCGGTGTGCAGCCAGCCGTCGGCATCCATCACCTTGGCGGTTTCTTCCGGCTTCTTCCAGTAGCCCTTCATCACCTGCGGGCCCTTGATGCACAGCTCGCCGATCTCGCCCAGCGGCAGCATCGCGCCGGCGTCGTCCTTGATGCAGGCATCGGTGGACGGAATCGGCAGGCCGATCGAGCCGTTGTAGTCCTTCAGGTCCATCGGGTTGATGCAGGCGGCAGGCGAGGTTTCGGTCAGGCCGTAGGCCTCGACCAGGGTCAGGCCGGTGACCTTTTTCCAGCGTTCGGCGACCGACCGTTGCACCGCCATGCCGCCGCCAAGGGTCATCTTCAACGTGGAGAAATCCACCTGGTCGAAGCCGGGCGTATTGAGCAGGCCGTTGAACAGCGTGTTGACGCCGGTGAAGGCGGTGAAGCGGGTTTTCTTCAGTTCCTTGACGAAGCCGGGCATGTCGCGCGGATTGCTGATCAGGTGATTGCAGCCGCCGATCTTCATGAAGACCAGGCCGTTGGCCGTCAATGCAAAGATGTGGTACAGCGGCAGCGCGGTGATCACCACCTCGGCGCCTTCTTCCAGCTTGCCGGTGCCGGCAAGCCACTGGTGGGCCTGTTGCATGTTGGCCACCAGATTGCGGTGGGTGAGCATCGCGCCCTTGGCCACGCCGGTGGTGCCGCCGGTGTACTGCAGGAAGGCGATGTCATCGGGCTCGATCTGCAGCGTCGGCACGCTGTGCTTGCGGCCCAGCGCCAGTGCGTCGCGAAACCGGATCGCGCCCTTGATGCGGTAATCGGGCACCAGCTTCTTGACGTACTTGACGACGAAGTTGACCAGCGCCGCTTTCGGGAAGCCGAGCATGTCGCCCAGGCCGGTGGTGATCACTTGCTTGACCGGGGTGTCGGCGATGACCTGCTGCACGGTGGTGCCGAAGTTGTCGATCACCACCAGCACGCTGGCGCCGGCGTCGATCAGCTGATGCTTCAGCTCGCGCGGGGTGTAGAGCGGATTGACGTTGACCACGGTCAGGCCGGCACGCAGGATGCCGAAGGTGGCCACCGGATACTGCAGGCAGTTGGGCATCATCAGGGCGACGCGGTCGCCTTTCTTCAACTGCAATTCGCCAAGCAGATAGGCGGCAAACTGCTCGACCAGTTGGTCGGCTTGCCGATAGGTGAGGGTCTTGCCGAAGCTGTGATACGCGGGGCGGTCGGCGAACCGCTTGACCGAGGTGGCGAACACCTCTGCCACGGTCCGGAACTGCTCCAGATCGATCTCGGCGGCAACGCCGGCCGGATAACTTTGCAACCAAGGACGTGCCTGATTCATCTGCCCCCCTCCAGGGTGTTCGCTACGTGACGCGGTGTGTTCCACGGCGCTACAACAGCTGGCAGCATACCGTCATGGATGGAAAAGGCGAAGCGTGATGCAGGGCAGCATTCAAGCGCGGTGGCGGGGCGGGTTGGTTGCGATTTGTATCGTGGGCCTGGTCGGTTGCACGCGTGCCGCACCGGAGCAACGGCTGCGCGCAACGCTGGAGACGATGCACCAGGCGATCGAAGCGCGCGACATCGGCGAGGCGATGGCGCCGGTGGCCGAGGATTTTGTCGGCGACCAAGGACTGGACGCAGCCGGCCTGCGGCGATTGATGCAGCTGCAGATGCTGGGCAATCGCCGCATCGGCGTGACCCTGGGGCCGATGGATGTGCAACTGCACGATGACACCGCACGCGTGCGTTTCACCGCGCTGCTGACCGGCGGCAGCGGGCGCTGGCTGCCCGAGCAGGCACAGACCTACCAGGTGACCACCGGCTGGCGCTTGCAGGACGGCGACTGGCAGCTGTACCACGCGCAGTGGGAGCCGACCGGGCACTGATGCTGCGATTCTGGAGCGCGCATCGCCAGGTGGGCGCGGTGGGTGTCGGGTGGCAAGGTATTTCCCCGCTGCGCTGCGCTGCGTTTGCGTGCAGCGCCCGTCCGCTTCCGATGATTGCTCACCTGTCCGGCAATACGAGGTTCTGATTGCCCAAAACACCACTCCCGCCGGGCGGCGGGAGTGGGGTCATGCTTACAGGGCAGCGCGCTGCGCTCAGGCCGCCTTGCGGGCAGCCAGTTGACGCAGCACGTACTGCAGCAGACCACCGTGCTTGAAGTACTCCACTTCCTTGGGCGTCAGCAGCAGCACCTTGACCTGGAACTGCTTGACGCTGCCGTCGGACTTCTTCGCATCCACCGTGGCACGACGGCTGGCGCCGTCCTGCAGGCCGGTGATGTCCAGCACCTCCGAACCATCCAGGCCCAGGGTCTGGGCGTTTTCGTTCTCCAGGAACTGCAGCGGCAGCACGCCCATGCCGACCAGGTTAGAGCGATGGATGCGCTCGAAGCTCTCGGCGATCACCGCCTTGACGCCGAGCAGGTTGGTGCCCTTGGCCGCCCAGTCGCGCGAGGAACCGGTGCCGTATTCCTTGCCGGCCAGTACCACCAGCGGCACGCCGTCGGCCTTGTACTTCACTGCCGCATCGTAGATGGCCAGTTTTTCCGGCGCCGCGCCGTCCTTGCCGTAGTACAGGGTGTTGCCGCCTTCTTCGCCGCCGAACATCAGGTTCTTGATGCGGATGTTGGCGAAGGTGCCACGCACCATCACGTCGTCGTTGCCGCGGCGGCTGCCGTAGCTGTTGAAGTCGGCCGGTTGCACGCCGCGCTCCTGCAGGAAGCGACCCGCCGGCGAATCCTTCTTGATGTTGCCGGCCGGCGAGATGTGGTCGGTGGTGATCGAGTCGCCGAACAGGCCCATGATGCGTGCGCCATGCACGTCCTCGACATGGCCGACCTGCATGGTCATGCCATCGAAGTAGGGCGGGTTCTTGATGTAGGTCGAGGCCGCGTCCCATTCGTACAGCGCACCATCCGGAGAGGCGATGGTGTTCCAGCGGCTGTCGCCCTTGAACACGTCGGCATAGTTCTGCTTGAACATCTCCGGGCCGACGGTGGCGGCGATGGTGTCGCCGATTTCCTTGTTGCTCGGCCAGATGTCGCGCAGATACACCGGCTGCCCGTCGTTGCCGGTGCTCAGCGGGTCGGTGGTGAGGTTGATGTCGGTGGTACCGGCGATCGCATACGCCACCACCAGCGGCGGCGAGGCGAGGTAGTTCATCTTCACTTCGGGGTGCACGCGGCCTTCGAAGTTGCGGTTGCCCGACAACACCGAAGACACCACCAGATCGTCCTTGGCGATGGCCGCAGACACATCGTCCGGCAGCGGGCCGGAGTTGCCGATGCAGGTGGTGCAGCCATAGCCGACCACGTAGAACCCGAGCTTTTCCAGATCGGCGAGCACGCCTGCCTTGCTCAGGTAATCGGTGACCACGCGCGAGCCCGGCCCGAGCGAGGTCTTCACCCACGGCTGCGCCTTCAGCCCCTTGGCCGCCGCGTTACGCGCGAGCAGGCCGGCACCCAGCATCACTGCCGGATTGGAGGTGTTGGTGCAGGAGGTGATCGCGGCGATCACCACCGAGCCGTCGCGCAGCTGCCAGCCGGCGCCGCTGTCGGTGGAACTCTCGGCTTGCGCAGCCTTGGCGCCGACCGCAGTGCCGCCGCCACCTTCGTTCTTCAGGCGGTCTTCCTGCTTGACGTCGGTCAGGCGCTTGCTGCGCGCGTCCACGAACGGCTTGAGGCTCTCGCGGAAGTTGGACTGCATGTCTTCCAGCAGTACGCGGTCCTGCGGGCGCTTGGGGCCGGCCAGCGACGGCTTGACCTCGCCCATGTCCAGCTCCAGCGTGGCGCTGTACTGGGCCGGCGGAGTGTTGGCGTCGTGCCACAGGCCCTGCGCCTTGGCATAGGCTTCGACCAGGGCGATCTGCTCCTCGCTGCGGCCGGACAGGCGCAGATAGGTCAGCGATTCTTCGTCGACCGGGAAGATGCCGCAGGTGGCGCCGTATTCCGGTGCCATGTTGCCGATCGTGGCGCGATCGGCCAGCGGCAGGTGCTGCAGGCCTTCGCCGTAGAACTCGACGAACTTGCCGACCACGCCGGCCTTGCGCAGCATCTGGGTGACGGTGAGCACCAGGTCGGTTGCGGTGGCGCCTTCGGGCAGCTTGCCGCTGAGCTTGAAGCCGACCACCTGCGGAATCAGCATGGACGAGGGCTGGCCCAGCATCGCGGCCTCGGCCTCGATACCGCCCACGCCCCAGCCCAGCACGCCGATGCCATTGATCATGGTGGTGTGGCTGTCGGTGCCGAACACGGTGTCCGGGTAGGCGATCCGTGTCCCGTCCTTGTCCGCGCTCATCACCACGCGTGCCAGGTTTTCCAGGTTCACCTGGTGGACGATGCCGGTATTGGGCGGCACCACCTTGAAGTTCTCGAATGCCTTCTGGCCCCAGCGCAGGAAGCCGTAGCGCTCCTGGTTGCGCTGGAATTCGATCTTGCCGTTGAGGTCGAGCGCGTCAGCCGAGCCGAACACATCCACCTGCACCGAGTGGTCGATGACCAGCTCGGAGGGAATCTGCGGGTTGATCTGGTCGGCCTTGCCGCCGAGCTTGACCACGGCATCGCGCATCGCGGCCAGGTCGACCACGCACGGCACGCCGGTGAAGTCCTGCAGCACCACGCGGGCCGGCATGAAGGCGATTTCGATATCGGGCTCTGCCTTGGGGTCCCACTTGGCGACCGCTTCGATGTGGTCCTTGCCGACGGTGACGCCGCCGTCCTCGTGCCGGAGCAGGTTCTCCAGCAGGATCTTCATCGAATAGGGCAGGTGGCCGATCTCGAAGCGCTCGCCCAGCTTGGGCAGGCTGTAGTACTCGTAGCGCTGGCCGTGGACCTCGAACGAGGTGCGGGTGGAAAAGGAATCGCTCATGCATCACTCCTATGGCAGCAGGCTTTAGGTCTGTTTGGGACAGTGTGACCAATTCAGTGTGTACGTTCGGTTGCAGCACAGGGTATGTGGCCTTGAGTACGACAAGTCAAGTATGTAAAATCACTGCATACTTTCTGCCGGGGCCACCTCCATGGAAGCCACAGTTGCCGAACGCGGGCAGATCACGCTGCCCAAGGCCGTGCGCGATGCCCTGGGCCTGACCAAGGGCACCACGCTCAAGATCGAGCTCGACGGCGGGCGCATCATCCTGCGCAAGGACGTCAGCGAGGCGCTGCGCAAGGTGCGCGGCAAGTTCAAGCTGGTCGACGGGCTGACCAGTACCGATGAGGCGATGCGCGCCATCCGTGGCCGCGCCCCCGGGGATCCGTTCGACCCATGATTGCCCTGGATTCCTCGGTGCTGCTCGACATCCTGGTCGGTGATGCGGTCTACGGCGAGGTGTCGGAGATCTGCATCGGCGATGCGCTGGCGCGCGACGAGGTGGTGGTCTGCGATGCGGTGGTGGCCGAGGTGCTGGCCATGCTCGACACCCAGGTCGACCTGATGGAAACCCTTGCCTCGATCGGTGTGCGTTACGAAGCCACCCAGGAAGCGGCGGCGGTGCGCGCCGGCCATATGAACAAGCGCTTCCGCGCGCGCGGCGGCAAGCGCGAGCGGGTGGTGGCCGATTTCCTGATCGGCGCCCACGCGATGCTCCAGTGCGACGGGTTGATCACCCGCGACGAGGGCTTTTTCCGCGACTACTTCAAGGGTTTGAAGATCGTTGTCCCCAAACCCGCACGCTGATCCACGTTTCGCGTTTACACATTCACTGTTGTCTTTCGGAGAATCCGCATGTTGGAAGCCTATCGCCACCACGTTGCAGAGCGCGCCGCGCTCGGTATCCCGCCGCTGCCGCTGACCGCGCAGCAGACCGCCGAGGTCATCGAGCTGCTGAAGGCTCCGCCGGCGGGCGAAGAACAATTCCTGGTCGAGCTGCTCAGCCAGCGCGTGCCGGCCGGTGTCGATGACGCCGCCAAGGTCAAGGCCTCGTACCTGGCCGCGGTGGCGTTCGGCACCGAAAAGACCGCGCTGATCAGCCCCACGCGTGCGACCGAGCTGCTCGGCACCATGCTGGGCGGCTACAACATCCAGCCGCTGATCGATCTGCTCGACAACCCCGAGCTGGGCGCCACCGCCGCCGAGGCGCTCAAGCACACCTTGCTGGTGTTCGACGCCTTCCACGACGTGCAGGAAAAGGCCGAAGCCGGTAACGCGCACGCCAAGGCCGTGCTGCAGAGCTGGGCCGAGGCCGAGTGGTTCACCAGCAAGCCGGAAGTGCCGCAGAGCATGACCGTCACCGTGTTCAAGGTGCCCGGCGAGACCAACACCGACGACCTGTCGCCGGCCCCGGATGCGACCACGCGCCCGGACATCCCGCTGCACGCGCTGGCGATGCTGAAGAACGCCCGCGACGGCGCGGCCTTCGTGCCGGAAGAAGACGGCAAGCGTGGCCCGATCCAGGCCATCGCCGACCTCAAGGCCAAGGGCCATCTGGTCGCCTACGTGGGCGATGTGGTCGGTACCGGTTCCTCGCGCAAGTCGGCGACCAACTCGGTGCTGTGGTGGACCGGCGAGGACATTCCGTTCATCCCGAACAAGCGCTTCGGCGGCGTGTGCCTGGGCAGCAAGATCGCCCCGATCTTCTACAACACGATGGAAGACGCCGGTGCATTGCCGATCGAGCTGGACGTGTCGCAGATGGAGCACGGCGATGTGGTCGAGCTGCGTCCGTACGACGGCAAGGCACTGAAGAACGGACAGGTGATCGCCGAGTTCGCGATGAAGTCGGACGTGCTGTTCGACGAAGTGCGCGCCGGTGGCCGCATTCCGCTGATCGTCGGCCGCGGCCTCACCGCCAAGGCACGCGAATTCCTGGGCCTGCCGGCCTCGGACCTGTTCCGCCTGCCGATGGACCCGCCGGACACCGGCAAGGGCTTCTCGCTGGCGCAGAAGATGGTCGGCCGCGCCTGCGGTCTGCCGGAAGGCCAGGGCATGCGCCCGGGCACCTATTGCGAGCCGAAGATGACCTCGGTGGGCTCGCAGGACACCACCGGCCCGATGACCCGCGACGAGCTCAAGGACCTGGCCTGCCTGGGCTTCTCGGCCGACCTGGTGATGCAGTCGTTCTGCCACACCGCCGCTTACCCGAAGCCGGTGGACGTCAAGACCCATCACACCTTGCCGGAGTTCATCTCCACCCGTGGCGGCGTGTCGCTGCGTCCCGGCGATGGCGTGATCCATAGCTGGCTCAATCGCATGCTGCTGCCCGACACGGTCGGTACCGGTGGCGACTCGCATACGCGTTTCCCGATCGGCATCTCGTTCCCGGCCGGCTCCGGCCTGGTGGCGTTCGCCGCTGCCACCGGCGTGATGCCGCTGGACATGCCCGAGAGCGTGCTGGTGCGCTTCAAGGGTGAGATGCAGCCGGGCGTGACCCTGCGTGATCTGGTCAACGCGATCCCGCTGTACGCGATCAAGGACGGCCTGCTGACCGTGGCCAAGCAGGGCAAGAAGAACATCTTCTCCGGCCGCATCCTGGAAATCGAAGGGCTGCCGAACCTGAAGGTGGAGCAGGCGTTCGAGCTGTCCGACGCCTCGGCCGAGCGCTCGGCGGCCGGTTGCACCGTGCACCTGGACAAGGCGCCGATCATCGAATACCTGACCAGCAACATCACGCTGCTGCGCTGGATGATTGCCGAAGGCTATGCCGACGCGCGCACGCTGGGCCGCCGCATCAAGAAGATGGAAGAGTGGCTGGCCGATCCGCAGCTGCTGCAGCCCGATGCCGACGCCGAATACGCGGCCGTCATCGAGATCGACCTGGCCGACATCCACGAGCCGATCGTGGCATGCCCGAACGACCCGGACGACGTCAAGACACTGTCCGACGTGGCCGGCGCGGCGATCGACGAGGTGTTCATCGGTTCGTGCATGACCAACATCGGTCACTTCCGTGCCGCCGCCAAGTTGCTGGAAGGCAAGCGCGACATCCCGACCCGCCTGTGGGTTGCGCCGCCGACCAAGATGGATGCCTCCGAGCTGACCAAGGAAGGCCATTACGGCACTTTCGGCGCGGCCGGTGCGCGTATGGAAATGCCGGGCTGCTCGCTGTGCATGGGCAACCAGGCCCAGGCACGCGAGGGCGCCACGGTGTTCTCCACCTCGACGCGTAACTTCCCGAATCGTCTGGGCCGCAACACCAACGTGTACCTGGGTTCGGCGGAACTGGCCGCGATCTGCTCGCGTCTGGGGCGCATCCCGACCAAGGACGAGTACATGGCCGATGTGGGCGTGATCAAGACCAGTGGCGACCAGATCTACCGCTACATGAACTTCGATCAGATCCAGGAATATCAGGACGTGGCCGACACCGTCGCTGCCTGATCCAGGGGTTGGATCACCCGTTCGAAAACGCCCGGCAATGCCGGGCGTTTTTCGTTATTCGGGCGATGGCTTCGTCTTGGCCGCGTAATGCCGGAAGTTAAAGGCAAT
This sequence comes from Xanthomonas euroxanthea, assembly GCF_903989455.1. NCBI lineage: Bacteria > Pseudomonadati > Pseudomonadota > Gammaproteobacteria > Lysobacterales > Lysobacteraceae > Xanthomonas > Xanthomonas euroxanthea. The sequence goes on from NZ_LR861803.1 coordinate 2,311,789, forward strand.
CGCAGTTAACTCACCTGCCGCATTGCAACAAAAATCTGAAGTCGGGAGGCCTAGAGTGGCGCCGCTTCCACTCGCTGTGATGATCTCCAATGCCTACTTGCACGATCGCTGGTCAAACGCTGCACTACGCACACTACGGTCACGGGTTTCCGGTTCTGCTCGGCCACAGTTATCTCTGGGATGCGGCCATGTGGGAGCCGCAGATCCAGGCGCTGTCGCAGCACTATCGGGTCATCGTCCCCGAGTTGTGGGGGCACGGACAGTCGGCAGCATTGCCGGCAGGCACGCAGACGGTTGGCGATCTTGCCAGGCAGATGCTGCAATTGCTGGACGCGTTGGAGCTGCCGCAGTGCGCGGTGGTCGGCTTGTCGGTCGGTGGCATGTGGGCCGCCGAGCTGGCGCTGCTGGCACCGGAGCGCGTGCGCAGCCTGGTGTTGATGGATACCTTCCTGGGGGCCGAGTCGCAGGCCACGCAAATGCGTTATTTCGGGTTGCTCGATGCAATGGAAGCCGCGGGGCAGGTGACGCCTGCGTTGATCGAGGCGATCGTGCCGATCTTTTTCCGTCCTGGCATCGATCTGAATTCCGCGCTGCCGGCTGCGTTTGCACAGCGCCTGGCGGCGCTGTCGGCCGAGCAGGTGCGCGCCTCCATCGTGCCGTTGGGCCGGCTGATCTTCGGGCGCGCCGATCGCCTGGAGGCGATGTCTGCGCTGAATCCGGCCAGCACGTTCCTGCTCGGCGGCGCGGACGATATTCCGCGGCCGCCGGAAGAATTGTGGCTGATGGCCGAGGTGATCGGTTGCGACTACGAGCTGATTCCCGATGCCGGGCATATCGCATCGCTGGAGAATCCGGCGTTCGTCACCGCGCAGTTGCTGGGGTGGTTGAAGCGCACGGTGGCATCGGATTCGACGCGGATGGAAAGGCGCGCGCTTGAAGGCAGCACTCAGGCACAGGCACCGCTCTGACTGGTGTGCTGCTGATCTGGTGAATCAGAACGACACCATGCGTTGCTTGCAACCATGAGCACCGACCATCTCGATTGGCGCTGCTTGCAACCATGAGCGCCGATCACCTCACTTGGTCCTTGCCCGCTCACCGTCGCGGGACCTTGAGCGGCATGGATGCCGCGCCAGAGCCTACAGGGACGTCCTTGCGGCGTGTCCCGCGATGGTGGGCGGGCAAGGGCCCTGCACCGAAGCACCAGATCAGATGCTTTGCCTTCTAGCAGGTTGCCTCGACCTGCTGATGCGAACGTAAAACGCTATGAGAACAGCCTGACAAACCACGACGTAGTGTCGTGAGCCGCTTCTAAGGCTGCGCACCCAACCAGGCTTCCAGTGCCGCCGCCGGCAAGGGCCGCGAAAACAGATAGCCCTGCAGCACTTCGCAGCCGAGGTCGGCAAGGAACAGGCGCTGCGCCTCGTTTTCCACGCCTTCGGCAACCACGTGCTTGCGCAGATGCTCGCCGATGCGCAGCACCGAGGTGGTGAGGGCGCGGGCGTCTTCGCTGTGTTCGATGTCGCGCACGAAGCTCATGTCCAGCTTGAGTTCGTCGATCGGCAGGCGATGCAGGTGGCTCAGGCTGGAGTAGCCGGTGCCGAAGTCGTCCAGCGACAAAGAGATACCGGCTTCGCGGATGGCATGCAGGTTCTCCAGCACGCCAGGCTGCCCGGACAGCATCACGCTCTCGGTCATTTCCAGCGTGAGGTCGGAGGGCTGCGCGCCCGTCTCGGCGATCAGGCGCAACAGGTCGCTGAGCATGCGCGGGCTTTCGAAGCTGCTCGCCGACAGATTCACCGACACCCGCGTCACCGGCACACCACGCGTGCGCCAATCGGCGATCTGCCGGCAGGCGCTGCGCAATACCCAATCGTTGAGCTGCGGCATCATGCCTTGCTCTTCGGCCACGGGCAGGAAACGCGCCGGCGAAATGGCGCCCAGTTGCGGATGATTCCAGCGCAACAACGCTTCCACGCCGTACAGCGCGTGCGGCGCGGCGCTGTGCAATTGCGGTTGATAGTGCAGCTGCAGCTGATCGCGGCCGATGGCCTGGCGCAGCTCCGCTTCCAGCGCGACGCGCTCCTGCGCCATGCGGTTCATGTCGGAACTGAAGAAGCGGAAGCGTCCGCCGCCTTCCTGCTTGGCGCGGTTCATGGCCAGATCGGCATGCCGCAGCAGGATGTTGATGTCGCGCCCGTCCTCGGGAAACATCGCCACGCCGATGCTGGCGGACGGATGCACGGTCATGTGCCCGACCGGCAGTGGCCTGGCAATGGTGCCCAGCACCCGTTCTGCGGCGGCACTGGCCTGCTCGGCACTGCATTGCGGCAGCGCAAGTGCGAATTCGTCGCCTGCCAGGCGCGCCAGCATGGCGGTGGCGGGCAGCTGTTCGCCGATGCGCAGGGCGATGTCGCGTAACAGACCATCGCCGGCGGCATGGCCCTGGCTGTCGTTGATCAATTTGAAGCGGTCGATGTTGATGAACATCAACGTGGCCGGTTCGCCGGCATATTCGGCCTGCGTCAGGGCCTGCTCGGCGCGTGCGCTGAACATGATGCGGTTGGGCAGGCCGGTCAGCGCATCGTAAAACGCGAGTTGGTGCACGCGTTGGCGGGTCTGCTCGCGCTCTAGTGCCAGCGTGCACAGCTGCTGGCACAGATCGGTGAGGCGTACGTGCCAGGCATCGGCCCGCTGGGCCTTGCGGTAGTACAGCGCGAAGGTCCCGAGCACGCGTGCGCTGTTGGAGCGGATCGGCGTGCTCCAGCAGGCGCGCAGGCCCATCGGCAACAATACTTCGCGAAATTGCGCGAACAGCGGGTCGGTGGCGATGTCTTCCACCATCACCGCACGGCCGCGCCAGGCGGCCGTGCCGCAGGCGCCTGCGCCCGGCGCGATCTTCAAGCCGTTGACCGCATCGGCATACTCCGGCGGCAGGCTGGGGGCCGCCAGCGAATGCAGGCAGCCTTGATTGTCCGCGCTCATGACCGTGGCCAGCACGTCCGGCGCGATGCGCTCGACCTCGGTGCAGATCAGCGTCATCACCTCGATCAGCGGCCGCTCCTGCACCAGCGCCTCGAGCACGCGGTGCTGCAGCACTTCATGCATCTTGGTGTCGGTGATGTCGGTCAGCACCGCCACGTAATGCGAGGGAAGATGCCTGGCGTCGTAGATCGGATTGAAGTTGAGCGAGATCCACAGCGGCGTGCCGTCCTTGCGATACACCAGCAGGTCGGCCTGGGTCTGCTGCAGGGCGTCAGCGCGGTCGCGGATGCGTGCCACCTCGTCCTGGTCGCTTTGCGCGCGGGTGAGCACGTCCGAGGGGCGCTTGCCGACCAGTTCGGCCTCGGTATAGCCGAACATGCGCTGGAAGCCGTCATTGGCATAGAGCAGGCGCGATTGCAGATCGCAGATCAGGATCGCACTGCTGCTGCCGTCCAGCGCTTCGGCCAGCAGGCGCGAGCGCGTGGCGTCGGGATGTTCGTCGGGCCTGGTCATGCCGGCGGTGATCGGGCCGGCCTTGATCGTCCCGGGCATGAGCGGGTGATCTGCTCGTGCATCCGCCGTCACCGGCGACGCGGCATCCGCGACGCCGGGAGCCGCCGCCTGTTCGGTCGGGTGCGGGGGGCGGGACTTCATGCCGGATCAGCGCGCCTGCGCCGACAGAGCGATCAGGCGCTCGGCCACGCGGTCCAGCGGTACCACTTCCTGCGCGGCGCCGAGTTTATAGGCGGCACCGGGCATGCCCCAGACCACGCTGCTGGCTTCGTCCTGCACCAGCGTGGGCGCGCCGGCCTGCAGCATTTCCAGCAGGCCGCGTGCGCCGTCGTCGCCCATGCCGGTGAGGATGGCGCCGACCGCATTCGGGCCGGCGTTGGCAGCGACGGAGCGGAACAGCACGTCCACCGCCGGCTTGTGGCGATTGACCGGTGGGCCGTCGTCGATTCGGCAGCGCCAGCGCGCACCGTCGCGGATGATGCGCAGATGCTGGCCGCCGGGCGGCAGGTAGGCATGGCCGGGCAGGATCGCCTCGCCGTCGCTGGCCTCGCGTACCGACATCGCCGAATGGCGATTGAGGCGCTCGGCGAAGGCGGTGCTGAAGCTGGCCGGCAGATGCTGGGTCATCACCACCGCCGGTGCATCGGCGGGCATGTGCTCGAGCACCACGCGCAGGGCTTCGGTGCCGCCTGCCGAAGCACCAATGGCGATCAGGCGGTCGGTGGTGCGAAAGCGCAGCGCGCTGCCCGGCACCGGTGCCGACTGCATGTCCAGGGTGACCTTGGGCGCGCTGGGACGATTGAGCGCGCTGACCTTGGCCTTGGAGGCCATCTTGACCTTGCTGACGATCTCCTCGGCATAGCCTTCCAGCCCGCGTGCGACGTCGATCTTGGGCTTGGAGACGAAATCCACCGCGCCCAGCGACAAGGCCTGCAAGGTGGTGTCGGCGCCCCGCTCGGTCAGCGATGAGATCATCACCACCGGGGTGGGGCGCAGGCGCATGAGGTTTTCCAGGAACACCAGGCCGTCCATGCGCGGCATTTCCACATCCAGCGTGATCACGTCCGGATTGAGGCGTTTGATCTTTTCGCGCGCCAGGATCGGGTCGGCGGCCGAGCCGATCACCTCGATGCCGGCATCGCGCGAGAGGATTTCGGTCAGCATCTGGCGTACGACCGCCGAGTCGTCGACGATCAATACACGCACAGGGGTTTCCAGCGTCATTCGAACAACTCCACTCCACCGGTGACCGGTGCTTTGGACAGACGGGCGCGCACGGCCGATTCGGCGGCGGCGACTTCGGCTTCGTGTGCATGCGGCAAACGCTGCACGACCACGCGTCCGGTCGTCGGGAAGAACCACACCTTGCGCGGATGGATGCCGCACAGATCTTCGGCAATGATGGGAATGTGCTCGGCCTGCAGGTACTGGCGCACGAACTCGGCATTGCGGGTGCCGACCGGATTGCTGGTGAAGCCCTTGAGCACGTTGGCGCCACCGAACACCTTGGCTTCGATGCGTTTGCGATGCGCGCCGCGCTTGAGCATGTCGTTGATCAGCAACTCCATCGCATAACTGCCGTAGCGCGCGGGTGCGCCGTCACCGACCTGGCCTTCCGGCAACAGGAAGTGATTCATGCCGCCGATCTTCAGGACCGGGTCGCGCAGGCAGGCGGCAACGCACGATCCCAAGGTGGTCGTCAACGCGGTGTCGTCGTCCACCACCAGGTATTGGGTGGGCAGCAGTTTGGCGGTGATGGTCTGGAACCGCGAGTCGCGGTAGCGCATGACATCGTCGACCTGCACGGCGGTGCTCATGTGGCGGCTCCGGCGCGCGGCGCACGCCGATACAGCGTGCGCCCGCACGGCTGGATCAGGTCGGCTGCGTGCAGGTAATTCTCCGAGTGCCCGGTGTAGAGCAGACCGTCATCGCCCATGTGGCTGACCAGACGCGACAGGATGCCGCGCTGGGTCGGCTTGTCGAAATAGATCATCACGTTGCGACAGAACAGCGCCGCGTACGGGCCGCCGACGTCGTAACGCGGTGCCAGCAGATTCAGCTGGCGGTATTCGATGAGTTGGCGCAACGCCGGGATGACCCGGCACTTGCCCTCGTTGGGGCCGCTGCCGCGCTGGAAATACTTGCGCTTGATCGATGCGTCCAGCGAGGCGACGCGGTCGATGGCGTAGACGCCGCGCGAGGCGGTTTCCAGCACCTGGGTGTCGACGTCGGTGGCCACGATGCTGACCGGCGGGGTCAGGGTGCCGAAGGCTTCGCAGGCGGTGATGGCGATGGAGTAGGGCTCCTCACCGGTGGAGGCCGCGCACGACCAGATCTTCAAGGGCGCCTGCGAGGCACGCTTTTGCAGTTCTTCGCGCAATTTGTCGAAGTGGTGCGGCTCACGGAAGAACGAGGTCAGATTGGTGGTCAGCGCGTTGGTGAACGCCTGCCATTCCTCTTCGTCGGTGCCTGCTTCCAGCTGGTCCAGATAGTCGCGGAAGGAGCGCAGACCGAGCACGCGAAGACGACGCGACAGCCGGCCATACACCATGTCGCGCTTGGCCGGAGCCAGGGCGATGCCGACACGCTGATAGATCAGGTCGCAGACGCGCTTGAAATCGCGGTCGCCAAAATCAAATTCGCGTGTGTCTGAAGCGGGAGTCGAGGTGGTCGTCATATCCATAAGCGTCGTGAGCTATGACTGGATATCGGCCACGTGGTCATGCAACTGAAGCACTAATCGGTGTCTTGCGGGGGCAGGTCGCATCTGGCGCCTGCAACCGCGTTGGCGGGGTAGCCGGCGAGGCCAATGCGCGGCGCTGCGCACTGCGCTGGCTGCAGATGCGCAAAGCCCCGGCAGTGCCGGGGCTTTGCGGGACAGCCTTGGATCAGAACTCTTGCCAGTTGCCGTCGGCCAGGGCGGCCTGCGGCTTGGCCGGCCGCGACGGCGTGGCCGCCGCACGCGCGGCCGGCTTGGTTGCGGGCGTCACCGCAACCGGGCGCGAGGCGACCGGGCGGGCGCGTGCAGCCGGCGCGGCCGGCGCAGCCGGCTCGTCCAGCTTGAACACCGACACCGCTTCGGCCAGGTGGCCGGCCTGCTCTTCCATCGAGCGTGCGGCCGCAGTGGCTTCTTCCACCAGGGCGGCGTTCTGCTGGGTGGTCTCGTCCATCTGGGTGATGGTCTGGTTGACCTGCTCGATGCCGGCCGATTGTTCCTGCGAGGCGGCGGAGATCTCGCCCATGATGTCGGTGACACGCTGCACGCTGGCCACGATCTCGGCCATGGTGGCACCGGCCTTGCGCACCAGTGCCGAGCCCTCGGCCACCTTGTGCACGGAGTCGTCGATCAGGCCCTTGATCTCCTTGGCCGCGCCGGCCGAACGCTGTGCCAGCGTACGCACTTCCGAGGCGACCACGGCAAAGCCGCGGCCCTGTTCGCCGGCACGGGCGGCTTCCACCGCCGCGTTCAAGGCCAGGATGTTGGTCTGGAAGGCGATGCCGTCGATGACCGAGATGATGTCGGCGATCTTCTTGGACGAGGCCTCGATGCCGGACATGGTGGTGACCACCTGCGAGACCACGTCGCCGCCCTGCGAGGCCACGCCGGTGGCGCCGATGGCGAGCTGGTTGGCCTGGCGGGCGCTTTCGGCGTTCTGCCGGACCGTGGAGGTGAGCTCCTCCATCGAGGCGGCGGTTTCTTCCAGGTTGGCCGCCTGCTGCTCGGTACGATGCGACAGGTCGCTGTTGCCGGAGGCGATCTCGCCGGCAGCCGAGTTGATCGCGGTGGACGAGACCTTGATGCGCCCGACGATGTCGGAAAGCTGCTCGGCGGTGGCATTGGCATCGTCACGCATCTGCGCGAACACGCCACTGAATTCGCCGCGCATGCGCACGGTCAGGTCGCCGCGCGACAGCGCCGACAGCAATGCGGAGATCTGCTCCAGGCTGGCGGCGTTGGCATCCAGCAGGCCGTTGAGCTGCTGGGCCAGCTGCAGGAAGAAGCCCTGCTTGCCATCGGTTTCCACCCGGCCGCTCATGTCGCCGCTGGCGGCGGCACGCACGATGCGGGCGACTTCTTCTTCGACCTGGACCTCGATGGTGCGATCGCGCCATTCACAGACATCGCCGGTGCTCTCGCCCTGCTCGTTCTTGATGACGGTGACGGTCTGCATCATCACAAACTCGCCGTAACGCTCCTCGAAGCTGGTGATGCCGTCGCGTTCCAGCGCTGCGATGGCCTTGTGCACGGTCGCTTCGGGCAGGCCGAGATAGCTGATGTGCTGACCGATGATCTTGCTGGCCTCAAACTCGGGCGAGGACAGACGGATGCTGCCTTCGTAATGGGTGACCAGCTTCTGGAACGCCTCGTTGGCGTAGATCATGATCCGATCGGTGTCGGTGATGAAGGTGCTGGTGGAGGATTTGTCCAGTGCGGTACGGATACGCAGGTTTTCGTCGGCGATCTTCTTGTCGCGTTCGATGCGTTCCTTCAGGTCGCGCTGCATCCGGTGCATGGAGCGCATCAGTTCGCCCACTTCGTCCTGGCCCTGCACATTGATCTGGCCATCGAGCTTGCCGCTGGCGATTTCGGTGGCGGTGGACACCGCGCCGCGCATGCTCTTGACGATGGACCGTGCGAACAGGAATGCCAGGCCCAGGCCACCGGCGATGCCGATCAGCAGCACCAGCACGGTCAACGAGACCGAGGTGGCATGGACCTTTTCGGCCTTGCTCTTGGCAGCCTGCGCCAACTTGTTGTCTTCGGCGATCAATGCGGCCAACGATGCCTGTGCCTTGGCATGCAGTGCGCTGGTCTCGCCAACGAAGGTATCGACGGCGTCGTCAGGCAGGTTCAGTTCCAGCATTTCGTCGACGCTTTCGTAGGAGGCCGAGGCCTTCTTCCAATCCGCAACGAAGGTGGCAAACAGCTGCTTTTGCTGCGGGCTCTCGATCAGGCGGGGATAGCCCTTGATCGTGGCTTCGATTTCGCCATTGAGCCGCTTGGCGCGGACCTTGGCTTCCTGCTTGACCGAGTCGCTGGCGCGCACCAGATTTTGATAGGACGCATTTCGATATTCGCCGAGCATGCCGCGCAGATCGCCTGCTTCGCGCACGCTGGACATGGTATTGCCGGCCAGGTCGCGGGTGACATTATTGAGCGAGGCCAGGCCCGCGTAGGCGATGATTCCCTGCACCAGCATGATCAGCAGCACGATGCCGAACGCCAGCATCAGCTTGGGCATCAATTTGAGATTGTTGATCCATTGCATTGACACGATTCCCCGGTAGAAGTCAGTGCGCATAACCGCAAACAGCAGATCGCCACGCGCGAGGGCGTGGCGATCTGCTAGGCGATTACTTGATGGTGGCCAACTTCAGGCTGGCCGGCGAGCTGACTTCGATTTCGGCACGCGAGCTGTCGCGCTGGATCTTGCCGAGCACACAGACGTCCTTGCCTTCCAGGGATTCCGGGGCAAAACTGAACTTGCCGCGGTTGGCGCCGTCGATGCGGGCCGAGAAGGTGTGACGCGGGAACATGCCGCCCATGTACAGGAAGGTGGGTTCACCTTCCGAGCTCTGGGCGTACTTGGCCTTTTCGACCTTGCCGCACACCATGCCGTCCTTGCCGACGAAACGGGTCGCCATTTCCGGCGGAATCATTTCCTGCGACTGAGCCGACAGCGTGGGAGCAACGATCACGAGAGCAGCGACGGGGAGGAGCGAGAGCAGGAACTTCATTGGGATTCTCCAGAATCAAAAGTCGAACGGTGACCCGTTTATGTGCGCGGGCTTCTATTCAGCTATCGGCTAGCCGCCGTTCAACTTGAATCCGAAAAACGTGATTTCTATCTCACTTCAACTTCGTTGTGCGTCTCGTGTCGGGAAGCTCCCGACACCAGATGGTCTGAATCAGGCCGCTTCTTCGGCCAGCTGCTGCTGACCGAGCTCGGTGCTGTCCAGCAGGGTCTCGATATCCAGCAGGATCAGCATGCGATCGTCCTGGGTGCCGATGCCCGAGATGAAGCGGGTATCGACCGAGGCGCCGAATTCGGGGGTGGGGCGGATCTGATCGTCGTTGAGCGGGATCACGTCCGAGACGCTGTCCACCACGATGCCGACGACGCGGTCTTCGACATTGAGCACGATCATTACGGTGAAGGCGTCGTAGCGCGCTTCTTTCAGGCGCAGCTTCAGGCGCAGGTCGATCACCGGCACGATGGTGCCGCGCAGGTTGATCACACCCTTGATGTAGTCCGGTGCGTCGGGCAGACGGGTGACCGAGTCGTAGCCGCGGATTTCCTGCACTTTCAGGATGTCCACGCCGTAGTGTTCTTCGCCAAGGGCGAAGCTGAGGAATTCACCACCGGTGCCGGTGGTCGTGCTTTTGTCGTTCATGGAAACTCCGGGCGTTGCGGCTGAGTGTCGGATTGCAGCTATAAAAAAGCATGCGGATGAGGATTGCCCTAGCAACATCGGCGCAGTGCAGGGCAACTTTAGCCGTGCGCCGAGGCTGGTGCGGGTGGGTTCAGAACACGCCGCTCTTGCGCGCATTGCGCTGGCGGTCGACCCGGAAGATGTAGCGCTGGATGGTCTCGTCGGCGCCGCGTGGCAGGTCGCTGAACTGCATGCCGACACGGAAGCCTTCGCTGCCGTTGGGCAGGGTCTGCTTGTACTGGCTGCATACCGTCAGCGGCAGGGTGATCGGCGCGGTGTCGGGCAGTTGCAGCGTGCAGTTGCGATAGGTGCGCTGTGGTTCGAGCAGGGGCATGCCGTCGGTGAGCGAGACCGCCAGGCCGCCGCTGCTGATGTCGATCACGCGCAACTGCAGGTTGAGATTGCCGCCCTGTGCCTCGTCCTGGCGAATGATGCAGATGGGCGAGTCGGTGATCGGCGTCTCCAGCCGATACGACTCGCGGCGCTGCATGTGGTACATCGCCTCGGGCAGGTCGGCGCGGAAGGCGACATGGATGTCGCGTTCCAGCCGATCGGGCGTTTCCAGCCGGAAGCGGATGTTGACCCGTTCCAGTTGTGCGTAGCACAGCAGGTACTTGGCCTCCTGGATGGCGCGGTTGGAGGCCTCGTTGTGGCTGCCGTCCAGAATCACGCAGTCCTCGTCTTCATCCACTTCGAGCACGGCGGTGGGCACGGCCATGTCGCGTCCGGCCACATGCATGGTCACGATGGCACGCTGGTCGAGCAACTGGCGCAGCAGGCCACGGATCTGCCGTTTGTTGCGCAGCAGATAGCGCTCGTCACCTTCGGCAAGGTGATCGTCGTGGTCCAGCTCTGAGGTATCGCCTTGGGACATGGGCACAAGCACAGTAGATGCGGGAAGACGCCGGAACGGTTGTCCTGGCGTCGCCTTGATATCGGCGGCAAAGCGAAATCTTTAAGAGCGGCTGACAAAAAACCACTGCGTGACGTCTTGGTTGCTTCGGCGCTGTGTTCCTGGCGCTGGATGGTGCGGATGGATCCAGTTGTGGAGCGGGCGGGATCTGCGGGTTTGCTGCAGGGCCCTTGCCCGCCCACCATCGGAGGACACGCCGCAAGTACGTCCATGTAGGCTCCGGCGCGGCATCCATGCCGCTCAAGGTCCCGCGACGGTGGGCGGGCAAGGACCTATCGAGATGGTCGGTGTGCACGGTAAGAGCGGTGCTGGATGCGTCGTTCGCTCATAACGTATCGGCTCCATGTCTGATGGGCACCGCGCGCTCGACGCTGCGGGTTTGCTGCAGGGTCCTTGCCCGCCCACCATCGCAGGACACGCCGCAAGTACGTCCATGTAGGCTCCGGCGCGGCATCCATGCCGCTCAGGGTCCCGCGACGGTGAGCGGGCAAGGGCCAGTCAAGATGGTCGGTGTGCATGGCAAGAGCAGTCCTGGATGCTCCTTGCTTGATCACGAGGCATAGGCTCCAGGTCTGATGCACACCGCACGACAGGCAGCTTTTCAGATGAGCATCGACCAACTGTCTGGTGCAGTGTCCTTGCCGGTTGCGGACCGTGTGGCATCAGCTATAGGCGTGCCGTGCGTTGGCCAGCAAGGTGTTCAGTTGGTCCTGCTGTTCCAGGCGGAACACCGCTACTGCATCCACTAGCTGCGCGGCCTGGTCTTCCATCGCGCGCGCAGCTGCAGTGGCTTCTTCCACCAGCGCGGCGTTCTGCTGGGTGGTTTCGTCCATCTGGGTGATGGTCTGGTTGACCTGGGTGATGCCGGCGGCCTGCTCGCGCGAGGCGCTGGTGATCTCGCCCATGATGTCGGTGACGCGCTGCACCGAGCTGACCACCTGCTGCATGGTGCTGCCGGCCTCGGAGGCCAGCGCGGCGCCGTTGCCGATGCGGGCCACCGAGTCGTCGATCAGGTGCTTGATCTGCTTGGCTGCACCGGCCGAACGCTGCGCCAGCATCCGCACTTCCGAGGCGACCACGGCGAAGCCGCGCCCCTGTTCGCCGGCGCGCGCCGCTTCCACCGCCGCGTTCAAGGCCAGGATATTGGTCTGGAAGGCGATGCCGTCGATGACCGAGATGATCTCGGCGATCTTCTTGGACGAGGTGTCGATGTCGGCCATGGTGGTGACCACGCGGCCCACCACGTCGCCGCCCTTGGCCGCCACGCCGGCGGCATCCAGCACCAGCCGATTGGCCTGGTCGGCGTTGTCGGCGTTCTGCCTGACGGTGGCGGTGAGCTCTTCCATCGAGGCGGCGGTTTCTTCCAGTGCTGCGGCCTGCTGTTCGGTGCGACGCGACAGGTCGCCATTGCCGGTGGCGATCTCGGTGGCGGCCGCGTTGATCGCCAGCGACGAGTCCTTGATCCGGCGCACGATGCCGGCCAGCTGGTCGGCAGTGGCATTGGCGTCGTCGCGGATGGTGGCGAACACGCCTTGCAGGTCGCCATCCATGCGTGCGGTCAGATCGCCCTGCGACAGCCCAGAGAGCAGCGCGGACACCCGCGACAATCCGTCTGCATTGTTGTCCAGCAGCACGTTGAGTTGCTGGGCGAGCAGCAGCAGGAAGCCCTGCTTGCCTTCCAGGCCGACACGCCCGCTCAGGTCGCCGGCAGCGGCGGCCTGCACGATGCGTGCGACCTCCTGTTCCACCTGGACTTCCTGGGTGCGGTCGGCCCACTCGACCACAAAGCCCATGCGCTCGCCGGCCGCGCCCAGCACCGGGTTGACCACCAGTCGCATGGTGCGGCCACCGACATGGATCTGCGCAGTGTGCGTGTCGGTGAGCTGATCGAGCATGCGTGCCTGATGCTCGGGCCTGCGATGGAACTGGTCGATGCTGGCATCGATCAGCGCATCGGCATCGAAGTTGGGCAGGTCGCGGCGCAGCTCGTCCTGCACGCTCTTGAGCATGCGCTGCAGCGGGCGGTTGACGTAGATGATGCGGCGATCCGCATCGGCGATCATCACGTTGGTGCTGACATCGTCCAGCGCGGTGCGCACGCGCAACGCTTCGCTGGCGATCAGGTGGTCGCGTTGCAGGCGCGCGCGCAGGTCGTCGCGCATGGTGCGCGCGTCGCGCAGCAGGCGGCCGAGTTCGTCGTGGCGGTCGATCTCGATCGGGTTGTCCAGGCGGCCGGCAGCGACATCGCCGAGCACGCGTTCCACCGCCAGCAGCGGGCGGGTGACCATCTTGCGCGCGGCGATGAACACCACTGCGATGCACAGGCCCAGCACCACCAGCGAGAGCAGCAGCATGCTGCCCATCAGCTCGTCCAGCGGGCCGTCGATGGCGCTGCGCGGCTGGGTGCCGATCACCGCCCACTGCCATGGCGCATAGCGCTGGGCGGTGACTTCGAAGGCCTGGCTGTTGCCCTTGGCATCGCGCAACTGCAGGTTGGCGCTGGGCTGCTTGCCGTCCAGTACCGACTGCAGCAGTGCCTGCTGCCCGGCCGGCACCAGGGCCGCCAGGGTGGCCGGCGTGCCCGGCGGGGCGGCGATGACCTGGCCCTGATGCTCGCCCGGCGCCATGTCGACGATGACGAAATAGCCGTCCTGGCCCAGCCTGGTGGTACCGACCTGCGCCTTGAGCGCGGCCAGGCCCTGGGTGTAGTTGCGACCGACGAACAGCGCGCCGATCACGTCGCCGGCGGCATTGCGCAGCGGCTGGTAGTGGGTCATGTATTGCTCGCCGAACAGCTGCGCCTGGCCGGTGAAGGGCTTGCCTTCGGACAATGCGGCGTAGGCCTTGCCCTTGCGGTCGAGCAGGGTGCCGATCACGCGTTCGTTCTGCTTGTTGCGTAGCGAGGTGGTGATGCGCACGAAGTCCTCGCCGGTGCGCGCGAAGATGGTCGCAACGCCGCCGGTGGTCTGCGCAAAGCGATCCACCGCATCGAAATTGAGATTCTGTACCTGTGTGCCGGAGCGCAGCGTAGGCGTGTTCTGCTCGCCGATGGTCACGGTGCTGGCGGTATCCAGCTCGCGTGCGCCGCGCGGCAGCATGTCGTCGAACACGCTGCCCAGGCGCTGGGTGCCCTCGGTCAGGGTGACGTCGTACATCGCGACCGACTGCTGCATCAGCCGGGTACTGGAGTGCAGCTCGGCCTTGACCTGGGATGCGATGTCCGCGGCGGACTGGCGGTAGATGGTCAGGGCCAGCAGGCCGAGGGAAAGCGCGATCACCAATGTCAGCAGCGCGGACAGCCGGGTACCGACAGACAGCCGGTGGAAGGAGTGCATGAGAAATCGACCTTGCCCGGGGGAGGGCGTTACGGATGCGTGAAATCGATAGCGGCCGTTTATGCGATTAATTAATGATTTGCGTCGAAAACAGCACAATTGTCCGGTTCGCTTGCCTTCTGGAGCAATCGTGGCGGAATAGTGATTGTTATTTTTGGGTGAAGAATAGCGCTCTGCGCAGTACCCGCCTGCTGCCGTCCGACGGGTCCCCAAGGGACAAAAAAAGGGCCGTTTCCCTCGCCAGGAAGCGGCCCTCAAGATTCGTGGATCACGAATCAAACTGCGCTCGAATACTGTTTCTGGAGACTGCGGGTGTGACGCGTTGCGGTGGGGCTTAGAACTCCTGCCAGTCGCTGGAACCGGCGGTGGCTGCCGCCGTCGCCGTGCCGGTGGTGCTGCGGCGCGGGGCTGCGTTGCCGACCGCACGTGCGGCCGGGCGTGTGGCAAAGCGTGCGTTGACCGGCGCGGCGACCATCGACGAGGGCCGGGGGGCTGCCGGGCCCTGCTCGACGATCTTGAATACGGCAACCGCCTCGGTGAGCTGCTGGGCCTGCTCTTCCATGGCACGTGCGGCGGCGGTGGCTTCTTCCACCAGCGCGGCGTTCTGCTGGGTGGCTTCGTCCATGTGGGTGACGGTCTGGTTGACCTGCTCGATGCCGGCCGACTGTTCCTGCGAGGCGGCGGAGATCTCGCCCATGATGTTGGTGACGCGCTGCACGCTGGCCACGATCTCGGCCATGGTCTTGCCGGCCTGGTCCACCAGTTGCGAGCCGTCGGCCACACGCTGCACCGAGTCGTCGATCAGGCTCTTGATCTCCTTGGCTGCTGCGGACGAGCGCTGTGCCAGGGTGCGCACCTCGGAGGCAACCACGGCAAAACCACGGCCCTGGTCGCCGGCACGGGCCGCTTCCACCGCCGCGTTCAATGCCAGGATGTTGGTCTGGAACGAGATGCCGTCGATGACGCTGATGATGTCGGCAATGCGCTTGGACGAGGCTTCGATGCCGCTCATGGTGTCGACCACCTTGCTGACCACCTCGCCGCCCTGCGAGGCCACGCTGGCGGCGCCGATGGCAAGCTGGTTGGCCTGGCGAGCGCTTTCGGCGTTCTGGCGTACGGTGGAGGTGAGCTCTTCCATCGAGGCGGCGGTTTCCTCCAGGTTGGCGGCCTGCTGCTCGGTGCGCTGGGACAGGTCCTGGTTGCCGGCGGCGATCTCGCTGGCGGCGGCGTTGATGGACGTGGCCGAGTGCTGGATGTGCCCGACGATGCCGGACAACTGGGTCGCGGTGGCGTTGGCGTCGTCGCGCATCTGTGCGAACACGCCCTTGAACTCGCCGTCCATGCGCGCGGTCAGGTCACCCGCCGCAATCGCCCGCAGGATGCCCGACAGCGACTGCAGGCTGCCATCGGCGGTGGCCATCAACTGGTTGAGGCTCTCGACCATGACGCGGAAATCGAACTGGAACTGCGCCGCATCGCCGCGTGCGCCGAAGTCGCCGTCGGCGGCGGACTGGGCCAGCTGCTTGATCTGCTGATTCATCGAGGACAGGTTGGTCTTCACCTGCGCCATGGTGTCGGTCAGCCTGGCCTTTTCGCCCGGCAGCGCGTCCATGTCTTCGCTGAGGTCGCCGATCGCGTAGCGGCCCATGATCTGTGCCAGACGCAGCGTGACCTGGACGTGGCTGTCGACCAGCGCGTTGGTGTCGCCGGCCATGCGGCCGTAGTCGCCCGGGAACGCCTCGGCATCCATGCGGAAGCTGATCTGGCCGCTGTCGTGGCGCTTGGCCATGTCCAGCTGCGCGGTGATCAGGTTGCGCACCTGCGACTGCATCTTGTCCATCGCCTGCAGCAGACGGCCGGTCTCGTCGCTGGCCTCGCTGTGCACGGCGTTATCGAGCTTGCCGTCGGCGATCGCCTCGGCAGCACGGGTGGCGCGGTTCAACGGGCCGGTGAGGCTGCGGGTGATCGTCCAGGCCAGCAGGGCGCTCAGCAGCACCACCGCAAGGCCGCCGCCAATCAGCATGCTGCGGCCACGCGCCATCGAAGCATTGGCCTGGTCGTAGGCCAGCTGGCTGCTCTTGCGCTGCGCGTCCGAGTAGGTACGGATCGCATCCTGCCAGCGCTGGGTGGCCGGCGCGGCGCGTTCAAGCAGGATCGGCATGGCCTGGTCGACCTTGCCGGCGGTGCCCAGTTCGCGCACCTGCTGGTTATGCGCCAGTGCCTGCTCGCGGGTCGAATCCAGCGCGTTGCGCAGTTCCTGGTCGTGCGCGTCGGCGGGGAATGCGTAGAGCTTGTCGCGCAGCTCCTTGTAGCGGATGCGCTGGGCGTCGATCACTTCACCGAACTGGCGATTCTGCTCGGCAGTGGTCGGCAGCACGATGTTGCGCAGATTCAACGAGATGGTGGCATTGGCGTCCAGCATGTCGGTGGCGTACTGGATCATCGCCATGTTGCGGTTGACGATGGTGTCCAGGCGTTCGCGCGCCTGGCTGAGCGTGTACAGACCGGCGGCCACCAGCGCGCAGGAGAGAAGGATCAAGACGCCGAAGGCCAGGGAAAGGCGCTTGCCGACGTTGAAGCGGTGCAGGAAGGAGTTCATGGAGTGACCTGAGCGAATGTGCCGTTGGATGGAGTGGCATGCAGCGCAGTGCTGGAGCAGTGCGTTGCACGTCATCCCTTGTGTGATGCGTCGGTCAGATAACGGCGTTAGCGCTGCTGCATTGAGGCAGGCTGGACCGGTTGGTAAAGCCGGGTCTCAGGCACGTGACTGCCATGTGTATGCGGGGTAGGGAATCGGTGGGGGTGTGTGGGGAATATCCCTAGAAAACCCCGCTTGAAAGCGGTTTTGGGGGTGTGCCGGCGCAGGCCGGCCCGGACGATGTGAAGTGCGATTTCACGCTGCCCACGGTGCATAGCGGCGTGCGGACAGCTGCCTGGTCGTGCACAACGCAAAACGGCACCGCGTGTGCGGTGCCGTGATAAAGATGCTGCTGATGCGGATTACATGGCCGCGTGCCTGGGCGTGGTGTGTCCCTCGCGCACAGACACGCGCGTTGCCGGCAGCGGTCGGTGCCGCTTAGAACTCCTGCCAGTCGCCCACGTCGGTTGCCGTCGCGGATGCGCCTGCGGCGCTGCGCCGCAACGGCGCGGCACTGCTGGTGCGGGCGATCGGACGCGGTGTGCCGCGGGCATTGGCGGGCGTATTGGCAATGGCCGACAACTGGCGCGCCACCGGTGCGTGCTCTGCGACCTTGAACACGGCGACCGCTTCGGTGAGCTGCTGGGCCTGTTCTTCCATCGCACGTGCGGCGGCGGTGGCTTCTTCCACCAGCGCGGCGTTCTGCTGGGTGGTTTCGTCCATCTGGGTGACGGTCTGGTTGACCTGCTCGATGCCGGAGTACTGCTCCTGCGACGCGGAGGAAATCTCGCCCATGATGTTGGTGACGCGCTGCACGCTGGCCACGATCTCGGCCATGGTGGTGCCGGCCTGATCGACCAGGGTGGCGCCCTGGGTGACCTTGTCGACCGAGTCGTCGATCAGCTGCTTGATCTCCTTCGCCGCACTGGCCGAACGCTGCGCCAGGGTACGTACCTCGGAGGCGACCACCGCGAAGCCACGGCCTTGCTCGCCGGCGCGTGCCGCTTCCACCGCCGCATTCAAGGCCAGGATATTGGTCTGGAAGGCGATGCCGTCGATGACGCTGATGATCTCGGCGATCTTCTTCGACGAGCTCTGGATGTCGGACATGGTGGTGACCACCTTGGCCACCACGGCGCCGCCCTGCGACGCCACGGCCGCCGCGCCGATGGCGAGCTGGTTGGCCTGGCTGGCGTGCTCGGCATTCTGCTTGACGGTGGAGGTCAGCTCTTCCATCGAGGCGGCGGTTTCCTCCAGATTGGCGGCCTGCTGCTCGGTGCGCTGCGACAGGTCCTGGTTGCCGGAGGCGATTTCGCCCGATGCCAGGCCGATCGCGTCGGCAGCGCTCTGGATGCGGCCCACGATGCCGGCCAGCTGTTCGGCGGTGGCGTTGGCGTCGTCGCGCATCTGCGCAAACACACCCTGGTACTGGCCGCTCATGCGTGCGGTGAGATCGCCGGCGGCGATCGATTGCAGCAGGCCGGAGAGCGATTGCAGGTTGCCGTCGGCGGTGGCCATCAAGTTATTGAGGCTCTCCACCATGACGCGGAAATCGTACTGGAACTGCTCGGCATTGCCGCGGGCGGTGAAGTCGCCGTTGGCCGCCGACACGGCCAGATGCTTGATCTCGGTATTCATCGCACCAAGATTGACCTTGACCTGCGCCATGGTGTCGCTGAGCACGGCCTTTTCGCCGGGCAGCTTTTCCATGTCCTCGGACAGGTCGCCGATCGCATAGCGGCCCATGATGTGCGCCAGGCGCATCTTCACCGCGAGGTGCGAGCCGACCAGGGCATTGGTGTCCTTGGCCATGCGGCCGAAGTCGCCCGGGAAGGCGCCGGCATCCATGCGGAAGCTGATCTGGCCGTCATCGTGGCGCTTGGCCATGTCCAGCTGGGCGGTGATGAGGTTGCGTACCTGGCCCTGCATGCGATCCATGGCCTGCAACAGACGGCCGGTTTCGTCGTTGGACTGCGTGCGCACGTCGTTGTCGAGATTGCCGTTGGCGATCGCTTCGGCGGCGCGGGTGGCCTGGGTCAGCGGGCGTACCAGGCTGCGGGTGATCAGGAAGCCGAGCAGGGCGCTGAACAGCACCACCGCCAGCCCGCCGCCGATCAACATCGCACGGCCACGTGCCATTTCCTCCGTGGTGGCGACATAGGCTTCGCGGGTGCGCTGGCGCTGCAGGTCCGAATACTCCGTCAATGCGTTCTGCCAATGCTGCGTACCCGGTGCGGCCTTCTCCAGCAGCAGTTTGAGTGCTTCGTCAGGCTTGCCGGTCAGGCCCAGCTGCGCGACCGCGTCGTTGGTCTTGCGGGCCTGGTCGCTGGCCAGGTCGATGCGGTCGCGGATCTGGGTGGCCTGGGGCGAGGCAGAAAACGCGTACAGCTTGCGGCGGGTCTCCTCGTAGTCCTTCAGCTGGTCCTTGATGACGGCGTAGAAACGCAGATTGTCTTCTTGCGAGGTGGGCAACACGATATTGCGCAGCTGCACGGCGATGACCGAGGTGGCGTTGGTCATGTCCTGTGCGTATTGCATGATCGTGATGTTGCGGTTGACCACCGTGTCCATGCGATCGCGGGCCTGCGCCAGCGTGTAGAGGCCGGCAGCGACCAGTGCGCACGACAACAGGATCAGCGTGCCGAAAGCGAAGCTCAGGCGCTTGCCGACGTTGTACCGTTGAAGAAGAGCGATCATTTGGGGGTCTCGAGGCAGTGGGGCAAGAAAGGACAAAACGCGTCGGCGCGGACGCGTGGGTCTGATGCAGGTACGGCAAGGCAGGTATCCAGCCGATCCATCGCGCGGGCAACAGCGGGAGACCCCGGCGATGACAAGGCTGGTAAGCGTGCCGTGGAAGGTAACGGCCCGTGGTTGGGCGACTGAACTGGTCAGCCGCGCTGCGTATGGGCGGCCGTCACCGAAGTGACGCGCATGTGCAGAAATGGACCGGAAACGTCGATGTGCGTGCCATCGACGCAGTTGCATCGACCGGCGGATTCACATCTGGCTCACTCGTTCGAGCGTGATGCGGCGTTGCGGTTGCAAGGACAGACGGGCGGACGGCACCGGCTGCTGGAGCGATGCAGCAGCCTGGTGAGCCTGGCGCCGTATGCGCAGGCGGGGCTATTGGCTGCGGCAGTATTGCCTGCGGCAGGAATCGAACCTGCGCTGGGCAGTTGAAGCGAGTCCGCAACGGCGGGGTGGCGCCACTGCCTCGGTTGCGACCCGGGTGCAATGCGCGATCGCAGGCGCAGGCGGGGTGGCTCAGCCAGTCTCGGTCAAGACACCGCGGCCGGCGACCACGTAGCAGACACCGCGGCCAGTGACCGCGCAGCACGAGTGCACGGTGTGACTGCCCCCATGCGCGCGGCGTCGCCCACCGCGCGCGTACCCAACTCCGCACGCAGGGGCGTCAGGCGGCACGCACGCGTCGGGCCGGCACCACGGCGGCGTGCAGCTGGAACACCGACACCGCATCGCGCAACTGCTGCGCCTGCTGTTCCATCGCCCGTGCGGCGGCGCTGGCTTCTTCCACCAGCGCGGCGTTCTGCTGGGTGGCCTGGTCCATCTGTGCGACGGTCTGGCCGACCTGTTCGATGCCCTGCGACTGCTGCTGCGAGGCGTCGCTGATCTCGTGCATGATCTCGGTGACGCTGTGCACCGAGTCGACGATGTCCTGCATGGTGCGACCTGCCTGGCTGACCAGCACATTGCCTTGCTCGACCCGGCACACCGAATCGTCGATCAGCTGCTTGATCTGCTTGGCCGCGCCGGCCGAGCGCTG
Organism: Xanthomonas euroxanthea; assembly: GCF_903989455.1. NCBI lineage: Bacteria > Pseudomonadati > Pseudomonadota > Gammaproteobacteria > Lysobacterales > Lysobacteraceae > Xanthomonas > Xanthomonas euroxanthea. The sequence continues at coordinate 2,332,392 of NZ_LR861803.1, forward strand.
CGCCAGCGTGCGCACTTCCGAGGCGACAACCGCAAAGCCGCGCCCCTGTTCGCCGGCGCGGGCCGCTTCCACTGCCGCGTTCAAGGCCAGGATATTGGTCTGGAACGCGATGCCGTCGATGACCGAGATGATGTCGGCGATCTTCCGGGACGCGGCCTGGATGCCGGCCATGGTGCCGACCACGTCGCCCACCACCGTGCCACCTTGCGAGGCCACCGCGGCGGCGCCGACCACCAGCTCGCTGGCGCGCCGCGCGTGCGCGGCGTTGCTGCGCACGGTGGAGGTGAGCTCTTCCATCGCAGCGGCGGTTTCCTCCAGGTTGGCGGCCTGCTGCTCGGTACGCTGCGACAGCTCCTGGTTGCCGGCGGCGATCTCGCTGGCGGCAGCGTTGATGGCATCGGTGGAGCGCTGGATGCGTCCGACGATATCGGCCAGCTGCGCCACGGTGGCATTGGCATCGTCACGCATCTGCGCGAACACGCCGTGGAAGTCGCCCTGCATGCGGGTGGTGAGGTCGCCTGCCGCGATGGCCTGCAGCACGCTGGACAACGCCCCCAGATTGCCGTCGGCGGTGGCCATCAGCTGGTTGAGGCTCTCGACCATGGCCAGGAAGTCGTGCTGGAAGCGCTGCGTATCGCCACGCACGCTGAAATCGCCGTTGGCAGCGGCCTGCGCCAGCAGCTTGATCTCGTTGTTCATTGCCGACAGGTTGGCCTTGACTGCATCCATGGTGTCGCTGAACACGGCTTTCTCGCCGGGCAGGCGGTCCATGTCCTGGCTCAGGTCGCCGATTGCATAGCGCGACATGATCTGGGCGAGTTTCATCTTCACTGCGATATGCGAGCCAATCAGGGCGTTGGTGTCGTGCACCATGCTGGCGTAGGCGCCCGGAAAGGCATCGGCGTCCATGCGGTAACTGATCTGGCCGGCATCGTGGCGTTGCGCCATCTCGCTCTGCGCGGCCAGAACGCGCTGCAGCTGCTCCTGCATCCGGCGCATGTTGTCGAGCAGCTGGCCGGTTTCATCGCGGCTGGGCGCGGCGATAGGCTCGCCGAGCTGGCCTTGGGCGATATTGGCCGCCACCGCAGCGGCGCGGCGCACATTGCGGGTCAGCCTGGACAGGGTGGACCAGCCCAGCGCCGCGATCAGCACCGCCAGCAGCGACAATCCGGCAATGGCCTGCCACATCGCGTTGCGGGCATCGGCCAGGTGACGTTCGGACTGGCGCTGCAAGGCCTGCAGCGAGACGCTGCCGAGCGCTTGCATGGCCTGGCCGAGCGCGTCCAGCGCAGCGTTCCACTGGAGATCGGCGCTGGCGTCGTTGCCGTCCAGCGCGGTGCCGAGTGCGGCCAGCGCCGCGTTCGCACGCGCGGTTTCGGCCTTGGCGGCATCGGCCAGCGCGAGGTCGGGCTGTTCCAGCAGGCCGATCGCCTTGTCCAGCTCGTGGCGGAAACGCCGGTGGCTGCGCGCCAGCTGGTTGAGCTGTTCGCGCAGCATGGCGCGGCTGCCGGCCGCCTGCGACGGGTCGCTGGCCGCATCCAGCCGGGTCAGCGACTCGGTGGCATCGGGGCTGTAGATCAGTGTGGCCACCACCAGGTGGTAGCTCTCGATATACGGGGTGTAGACCAGCTGGCTGTCGTCGCGCAGGGCATCGAGTGCGGCAAACGCCTGTTCGCTGACGGCGGCGTAGCCGTTTGCAGCGGCAGCGGCGACGTGGCGTTGCTGCAGGCCCAGCAGGGCCTTCTGGCTGCGTTCGAAGCCCGGCATGGTTGCCGTGGTGGCCAGCAGGCGCTGCAGATCGCGCTCGGCGCGCTCGGCCGCGGCGCGGGCGGTGCTGCCGCTGTCCACGTGGGCCGCGTGCAGATCGGTGATCAGCCCCAGCATCTGTTCGAGCGGCGCATAGCTGCGCAACTCGTTGCTGCTGATGGCCACACTTTCATTGAGCTTGCCGCTGTACAGCAGCACCGGAATGACCAGGCCGGCCAGCGCCAGCATCCCGATCACACCAAGCTTCCTGGCGATCGCCAGATCATCCCAGCGGCTGCTCCAGCGATGCGCAGAACGTGGGGCGGTCGGTGGCGACGGCACGGGCGAGGTGATCATGGATGCGTCTCATAGGCGTACGCAGCCTATCGGCCGATCACCGTTGTGCCTTGAGCCGGCCGGTGTCGCGCCGGCCGGCTCCATTCAGACTGTTGTGCCCGCTTGGCTCAGAACTCCTGCCAGCTGGTGTCGTTGCTGGGCGCGGTGACGACCATGCGCGGCCTGGCCGCGGCGGTGCGTCCGGCCGCTGCCACCTTGGCCTTCAGCGCGGGAGTCACCACCGGGCGCGGCGGCACGGTGCGCACCGGAGCCTTGGCATAGGCATGGGCATCGGTCTTGAACACCGCAACGGCGTCGGTGAGCTGGGTGGCCTGGTCTTCCAGCGCCCGTGCGGCGGCAGTGGCTTCTTCCACCAGCGCGGCGTTCTGCTGGGTGGTCTCGTCCATCTGGGTGACGGTCTGGTTGACCTGCTCGATGCCCGAGGATTGCTCCTGCGAGGCGGCGGAGATCTCGCCCATGATGTCGGTGACCCGCTGCACGCTGGAGACGATCTCGCCCATGGTCTTGCCGGCGCTATGCACCAGCACCGACCCCTCGGAGACGCGCTGCACCGAGTCGTCGATCAGCCCCTTGATCTCCCTGGCGGCCGCCGACGAGCGTTGCGCCAGCGTCCGCACTTCCGAAGCGACCACGGCAAATCCGCGCCCCTGTTCGCCGGCACGCGCCGCTTCCACCGCCGCGTTCAAGGCCAGGATGTTGGTCTGGAACGAGATGCCGTCGATGACCGAGATGATGTCGGCGATCTTCTTGGAGGAGGCTTCGATCCCGCTCATGGTCTCGACCACCCTGCTGACGATCTCGCCGCCCTGCGAGGCCACACCGGCCGCGCCGATGGCGAGCTGGTTGGCCTGACGTGCGCTCTCGGCGTTCTGCTTGACGGTGGAGGTGAGCTCTTCCATCGAGGCAGCGGTTTCCTCCAGGTTGGCGGCCTGCTGTTCGGTGCGCTGCGACAGATCCTGGTTGCCGGCCGCGATCTCGCTGGCGGCGCCCTTGATCGACACCGCCGAGGCCTTGATGCCGCTGACGATCTCGGCCAGCTGCGTGGCCGTGGCGTTGGCATCGTCGCGCATCTGCGCGAACACGCCGCGGAAGTCGCCGCTCATGCGCGCGGTGAGGTCGCCGGCGGCGATGGACTGCAGCAGGCTGGACAGCGACTGCAGATTGCCGTCGGCGGTGGACATCAGGTTGTTGAGGCTTTCCACCATCAGGCGGAAGTCGTACTGGAAGCGCTCGGCATCGCCGCGGGCACTGAAGTCGCCGTTGGCCGCCGACACGGCCAGGTGCTTGATCTCGGTGTTCATTGCGCCGAGATTGACCTTGACCTGCGCCATGGTCTCGCTGAGCACGGCCTTTTCGCCGGGCAGTTTCTCCATGTCCTCGGACAGGTCGCCGATCGCGTAGCGGCCCATGATCTGCGCCAGACGCAGCTTCACCGCGATGTGCGAGCCCACCAACGTATTGGTGTCATGCGCCATGCGGCCGTACTCGCCGGGGAAGGCGTCGGCATCGATACGGAAGCTGATCTGGCCATCGTCGTGGCGCTTGGCCATGTCGGTCTGGGCGGCGAGCAGGTTGCGCAACTGCAGCTGCATCTTGCTCATCGCCTTGAGCAGGCGGCCGCTTTCGTCGTTGAACTGGGTGTCGACGTCGTTGTCCAGCTTGCCGCCGGCAATCGATTCGGCCGCGCGGGTGGCCCGGCTCAGCGGCTGGGTCAGGCTGCGGGTGATCAGCAGGCCCAGCACGCCGCTCAGCAGCACCACCAGCAGCGAGCCGGCGATCAGCAGCTTGCGCGAGTCGTCCATGGATTGAAGCGCAACGGCGGAGGCCTCGGCCGACAGCGTGTTCTGCAGCGCGATGTTCTCGGCGATCTTGTCCTGCCACTGCTGCATCGCCGGTGCGGCCTTGGTCAGCAGCAAGGGCAGGGCCTCATCGCTATGGCCGGTCTGGACCAGGTCCATGACCTGGTCGTTGAGTACCTTGACCACGGCGCGGCGGCGATCGATTTCTGCGCGGATCTCCCGGCCCTGGTCAGACGGTGGAATCGCATACAGTGCTTCGCGTGCCTTGGAATAGTCGGCGCGCGCAGCCTGGATGGTCTCGATAAACTTGAGATTATCTTCGCTGCTGGTTGGCAAAACCACATTGCGGATCTGCATCGCAATAATGTAGTTGGCATTCATCATGTCGTTGGACAGGCGAATCTTCACCATGTTCTGGTGCACCAGATCGTCGACCAGGGTGCGTGCCGAGCTCAGCCCGCGATAGCCGATAATGGCAATGAGGGCGGAGAGAACGATAAGCACGGCAAATGCCGCCGCCAGTCGGGGGGCGACGTTATAGCGTTGAAGAAATGCAGTCATGATCAATTCCCGGCAGGCGGTGCGCAATGGATGGGAGCGATCAGGTGACGCCGAACAGTGTCTGCGTCACATGTCGCTATGCGCAGTAACGGCGCGCGACAGCATCGCTGAATACCTCGATATCAAAAAAATATATAACGCGGTCAGGCTTGTGAAAAATAATAAATCGCGAGAATGGAATTGATCGGTTTGTGTAATCGTTATCGGCGGGGGATGACGGCGGACTCGACAATAATCGTATTGCTACATAAATAAAAAGTTATTCGAATGCTGTTTTATTCTTTATCGGGTTGATGCGCCTTTTAAAAAGCGTGGCGCGGCATAAAAAAAGCCGCGCTCTGGAGAGCGCGGCTTGCGTTTGACGGCGGCCAGTGTGCGGCCGCTGCGGCGAGGCCTAAAACTCGGCCCAGTCCGATTCGTTGGACGGAGCCAATGCCACGGCAGCACGTGCCGCCGGCCTGGCGACCTGCGGCCTAGGCGCCGGTGCGCTGGCCGCGGCAGGCCGCTTGGCAGCGAGTTGGCGCACCACCGGCGTGGCGCGGGTCACTGCTTCGAGTTCGGCTGACAGGCGGAACAAGGCGACCGCCTCGGTGAGCTGTTGCGCCTGTTCTTCCATCGACCGTGCGGCGGCGGTGGCTTCTTCCACCAGTGCGGCGTTCTGCTGGGTCGCCTCGTCCATCTGGGTGACGGTCTGGTTGACCTGCTCGATGCCGGCCGACTGTTCCTGCGAGGCGGCGGAGATCTCGCTCATGATGTCGGTGACGCGCTGCACCGAGGAGACGATCTCGCTCATGGTGCTGCCGGCCTGGTTCACCAGCGCCGAGCCTTCGGCCACCTTGCTGACCGAATCGTCGATCAGGCTCTTGATTTCCTTGGCGGCGCCGGCCGAACGCTGTGCCAACGTGCGCACCTCGGAGGCGACCACGGCAAAGCCACGGCCCTGTTCGCCGGCGCGCGCCGCTTCCACCGCCGCGTTCAAGGCCAGGATATTGGTCTGGAAGGCGATGCCGTCGATGACCGAGATGATCTCGGCGATCTTCCTGGACGAGGTCTGGATGCCGGACATGGTGTCCACCACCTGGCTGACCACGGCGCCGCCGTGCGAGGCCACATCGGCCGCACCGATGGCGAGCTGGTTGGCCTGGCGCGCATGCTCGGCGTTCTGCTTCACCGTGGAGGTGAGCTCTTCCATCGAGGCGGCGGTTTCTTCCAGGTTGGCGGCCTGCTGCTCGGTGCGCTGCGACAAGTCGTTGTTGCCGGCGGCGATTTCGCCGGCAGCGGTGTTGATGGCCAGCGTGGAGTGCTTGATGCGGCCGACGATATCGGTCAGGCGCTGGGTGGTGGCATTGGCATCGTCACGCAGGCGCGCGAACACGCCGTGGAACTGCCCGTCCATGCGTGCGGTCAGGTCGCCTTCGGCCACCGCGCCGAGCAGCTGCGACAGCTTGCCCAGATTGCGGTCGCTGACCTCCATCATCGAGTTCAGATCCGCCACCATCACCGCGAAGTCGTACTTGAAGCGCGCCGCGTCGCCACGTGCGCTGAAGTCGCCGGCGGCTGCGGCCTGCGCCAGCTGCTTGATCTCGGTATTGATCGACAACAGGCTGGCCTTGGCCGCATCCATCGCTTCATGCAGGATCGCGCGGCTGGCCGGCAGGCGGCGTGCGTCCTGGGTCAGGTCGCCCTGTGCGTACTGGTTGAGGATGCACACCGCGTCGGTGATGGCATCCAGATGCTCGAAGATCATCGTGTTGATGCCGCCGGCCAGCGTGCCGTACACGCCGGGGAAATCCTCCGGCATGCGGTGGGTGATGTCTTCGGCCGCATGCAGGTGTGACATGCGCGCGGTCTCGTCGCTGAAGCGGCGCAGCATCTGCGTCATGCCGCCGGTGGCCTCGAGCATCTGGCCGATCTCGTCGTTGCTGGTCTTGTGGACCTGCACGCTCAGGTCGCCGCGCGAGACCGCCTTGATGGCGCCCAGCGCCTTGGCCAGCGGATTGGTGATGCTGCGTGCGATCAGCCAGCCAAAGGTTACCGACAGTGCCGCCATCAGCAGCGTGCCCAGCAGCAATACCGCGCTGGTCAGCTTGAACGAGGCGGCGCTGGCCGCGACCATGTCGCTCAGTGCCTTGGACTGCTGTGCATAGAGCTTGTCGACCGAGGCGAACACCTCCTTGCGCAGTTCGCCGGACTGATTGCGCGAAAATTCCATCGCCGCGCTGCGATCGGGTTGTGCATAGAGCACGCGCAGCTGCCGGTTGGCGGCGAAATAGCGCGTGCTGGCATCGGTCAGCCTGGCGTATTCGGCCTTCAGCGGTGAGGCAGCGCCGATCTTGGCGTCCAGGAGCTTTTGCGTCTCCACGTACTTGGCCTGGATCTCGTCCATGCGCTTGAAGAACATCGCATAGCGTTCCGGGTCGTCCAGATTGGCAAACTGGCCCACTTCATAGACGCGGAATTCGCCGGCAAAGCCACGCAGCTCGGACAGACGGCTCAGCACCGGCACCACGTCCTGGTTGATCAGGGTGGTCTGCTGCTGCATCTGCCGCATGCGTGAATAGCCCAGGCCGCCCAGCAAGGCGGTGAGCACGGCGCTCAGGCAGAAGGCAACCATCAGTTTGCGGCGGATCGGCCAATCGTTGAACTTGTTCATCAGTGACTCCGGGACATTGCGCAGGGACGCTCTCCAGCACGCTAACGGCCGCCCGGGATGATTCTTTATTTTTGAAGGACGAACGGTAGGGCCGCCGGCCGGTGTGTGCGGCGATCAGCCGCCGGCAACGCGGCCGTGGCGGGCAGGGTGCGCACGCCGGTGACGCTGAAGGTGCGCGGGAGCCGCCCCGGTCAGGGCAGCGCCGCTGCACTCAGAAATCCTGCCACTGGCTGTCGTTGCCGGCGGCACTGCCGGGCGACTTGCGGGTAGGGGGACGCGGCGGCATGGCAGCGCGCTTGTTGCCGGTCGGTGCCCGTGTGGAGGGCGCAACCGGGCTGACGCCGGGTGTGGCGGCAGCGGCAATCGCCGCCGGCCTGCCGACGTGGCTGAGCTTGAACACCGCCACCGCATCGGTCAGTTGGCCGGCCTGTTCTTCCATCGCGCGTGCAGCGGCGGTGGCTTCTTCCACCAGGGCCGCGTTCTGCTGGGTGGCTTCGTCCATCTGGGTGACGGTGAGGTTGACCTGCTCGATGCCGCTGGACTGCTCCTGCGAGGCGGCGGAGATCTCGCCCATGATGTCGGTGACACGCTGCACGCTGGCCACGATCTCGGCCATGGTGGTGCCGGCCTGCTGCACCAGCGACGCGCCCTGCGCGACCTTGCCTACCGAGTCGTCGATCAACTGCTTGATCTCTTTCGCCGCGCCGGCCGAGCGCTGCGCCAACGTGCGCACTTCGGTGGCGACCACGGCGAAACCACGCCCCTGTTCGCCGGCACGCGCCGCTTCCACCGCCGCGTTCAAGGCCAGGATATTGGTCTGGAAGGCGATACCGTCGATGACCGAGATGATCTCGGCAATCTTCTTCGACGAGACTTCGATGCCGGACATGGTGGTGACCACCTGCGCCACCACCGCGCCGCCATGCGAGGCGACATCGGCCGCGCCGATCGCCAGCTGGTTGGCCTGGCGCGCGTGCTCGGCGTTCTGCTTGACGGTGGAGGTGAGCTCCTCCATCGAGGCGGCGGTTTCCTCCAGGTTGGCGGCCTGTTGTTCGGTGCGTTGCGACAGGTCGCTGTTGCCGGCGGCAATCTCGCTGGCGGCCGCGTTGATCTGCGTGGCCGAGGTCTGGATGCCCGCCACGATGCCGGTCAGTTGCGCCACGGTGGCGTTGGCATCGTCGCGCATGCGGGCGAACACGCCCTGGAACTGTCCGTCCATGCGCACGGTGAGGTCGCCCTCGGCCAGCGCGCTGAGCAGGCGGGAAATACGTTCCAGGCCTTGCGAGGTGGTTTCCAGCAGGCCGTTGAGCTGACGGCCGAATTCCAGATAGAAGCCGTGCTTGTCGTCCAATGCCAGGCGTTGGCCGAAGTCGCCCATCAGCGCCGACTGCACCAGCGCGGCGACCTCTGCCTGCGTGCTGACCTCGGCGCTGACATTGCGCCACAGCAGCATGCTGCCGCTGCGATGACCATCGGCGGCGTACAGCGGGGTCATGCTCAGATCCAGCGTCACCGGCCCGAAGGCGTAGCGCTCCAACGTGGTGGACTGCAGTTGTTGCAGGCGTTGCAAGCGTGCCTTGCCGTCGGCATCGGTGCCGAACACATAGTCCAGCGGATTGCCGACCACCGCATCGGCGCTGAAGCCCTGCTGGCCCTTGGCATGAAACGCCGCTTCGCTGCGCTTCAACGAGTTGTGCAGCGCCTGGGTGATGAACACCGCCGTGTGCTGCTCGTCGGCCAGCAGCACTTCCATCTCCGAATGTTCCAGCGCGGTGCGGATGCGCAGGTTTTCGTTGGCGATCTGCGCATCGCGCTCGATGCGCTGGCGCAGGTCGGTCTGCATGCGCTGCATGGCGCCCATCAGGCGGCCCACCTCGTCCTGGCGCTGCGCGGCGATCTGGTTGTCCAGCTTGCCGGAGGCAATGGCACCTGCCACCTTTGCAGCGGCATCCAGCGGGCCCACCACCTGACGGCGCAACAGTGCGAACAGCGCAACGCTGAGCACCAGCGCCGAGCCCAGGCCGACCGCCAGGATGGTCCACAACAGGCGATGTGCCTGCTGCATGATCGCCGCATACGGCACCACCACGCCCAGCGCAAAACGCTCCTGCGCGTGGCCGATCTGCAACGGCACATAGGCGCTGACCGTGCCGGCGGCGTCCGGCGTGAAGTCCAGATAGTCCTTGCCGGCCCTGGTGGCCTTCAGCATCGCGCGGTAGTCGGCACCGTCGGCCGGCTTGCCGATCCGCGCAGCGTCGCGCGAGGCCAGAATCACCCCGGCCGGCGAGATCAGCTCGACATAGCCATCGTCCATCGGACGCAAGGTGCTCAGGCGCTTCTGCAACGCGGCCAGGGCGAAATCCACCGACACCACGCCCACATAGTTGCCATGGTCCAGGATGGGCGTGGACAAGGTGGTCATCAGCACCGGCTTGCCGCCGATCTGGTAATCGTAGGGGCCGGCCACGATCTGGCGGCCCAGCTCGCGGGGCTTGAGGTACCAGTCGCCGTCGCCGGGCTTTTCGTAGCCGACCAACGGCTCGCGGATCAGCGACTGCCCGTTGTAGGCCCAGTAGGTCATGAAACGGCCGGTGTTGTCGTGACCCTGGGCATCGACATAGTCGCCGTCCTTGCCGTCGAAGGCCTGCGGCTCCCACAAGGTGCCCATGCCCACCCATTCGGGATGGTTCTGCAACGCGTCGTGCACGATCGCCGCCGCCGCCTCGCGGCTCACCCCGCCATGCGCACGCTGCGCCAGCAAGGCGCTGGCGAGCGACTGGCCGGTGGTGAATGCCTGCCCCAGCTCGCTGCCGATCTGCTCGGCCTGATAGCGCGCCGCGTTCTGCATCGTGGTCTGTGCCGAAGCGATCAGCGCGCGACTGCTTTGCCAGTAGCTGATCGCCGCGGTCAGGCCGAAGCACAGCAATGCAGCGACCGCGGTGCCGAGCATCAGGCGGTACGCCAGACTGCCGCCGGAGCGGGATTGCGTGGGGGGCGAGGGCATGGGCGTGGCTTCGAAGTGAGGAGGTGGTACGGGAGAGCGATCTGGTGGCGATCAGCTGGCGACGCGCAGGGCCTCCGCGCGCGTGGCACCACGGCCGGGGCCGCGCTGCACGGGCGAGGCCGCGGTCACCCGGAAGCTGGACACCGCCTCGTCGAGCTGCTGCGCCTGCTGCTGCATGGCGTTGGCGGCGGCGGTGGCTTCTTCCACCAGCGCGGCGTTCTGCTGGGTGCTCTCGTCCATCTGGGTGACGGTGAGATTGACCTGCTCGATGCCGGCCGATTGCTCCTGCGAGGCGGCAGAGATCTCGCTCATGATGTCGGTCACGCGCTGCACCGAGGACACGATCTCGGCCATGGTCTTGCCGGCCTGATCCACCAGCGCCGAGCCCTGCGCCACCTTGCCGACCGAGTCGTCGATCAGGTGCTTGATCTCCTTTGCCGCGCCGGCCGAGCGCTGCGCCAGCGTGCGTACCTCGGAGGCAACCACGGCAAAGCCGCGGCCCTGTTCGCCGGCACGGGCCGCTTCCACCGCTGCGTTCAAGGCCAGGATGTTGGTCTGGAAGGCGATGCCATCGATGACCGAGATGATCTCGGCGATCTTCTTCGACGAGGTCTGGATGCCGGACATGGTGTCCACCACCTGGCTGACCACCTGGCCGCCTTGCGAGGCCACCGATGCGGCGCCGATTGCCAACTGGTTGGCCTGGCGCGCGCTTTCGGCGTTCTGCCTGACCGTGGAGGTGAGCTCTTCCATCGAGGCGGCGGTTTCTTCCAGGTTGGCTGCCTGTTGTTCGGTGCGCTGCGACAGGTCGTTGTTGCCGGCGGCGATCTCGCTGGCCGACCCGGTGATGGCACCGGCGGCCTGCTGGATGCGCCCGACGATGCCGGCCAGCTGCGTGGCGGTGGTGTTGGCATCATCGCGCATGCGCGCGAACACGCCGTGGAACTCACCGTCCAGGCGCGCGGTGAGGTCGCCCTCGGCCAGCGCGGCCAATAGCTCGGACAGCTTGCCCAGGTTGCGGTCGCTGACGTCCATCATCGCGTTGAGGTCGTTGATCATGCGCGCCGAGTCGTGCCTGAAACGCGTGGCATCGCCGCGCTGGCTGAAGTCGCCATTGGCCGCAGCCTGGGCCAGCCGCTTGATCTCGGTGTTGATCGCCAGCAGGCTGGCCTTGGCCGCATCCATCGCTTCGTGCAGCACCGCCCGGGTACCGGGCAGGCGCGCGGCGTCGCGCGACAGGTCGCCTTGCGCGTACTCGTTGAGGATGCCGATCGCATCGATGATGGCGTCCAGGTGTTCGAAGATCATCGTGTTGATGCCGCCGGCCAGCTCGCCGTAGACGCCGGGAAAATCGGTGGGCATGCGGTGGCTGACGTCTTCGCCGGCGTGCATGTGCATCATCACCTTGGTCTGCGCGGAGAAGCGCTCCAGCGTATGCACCATGTCGTCGGTGGCCTTGAGCATCTGGCCGATTTCATCGCTGCCATGCTGGGCGGTGCGCACGCTCAGATCGCCACGCGCCACGCCCTTGATGGCGGCAAGCGCGCGCGACACCGGCTCCAGCACCGAATTGCCGATCAGCCAGCCCACCAGCAGGTTGAGCAGCACCAGCACGCCGCCGGCCAGGGTGACGATGCCGGTGAAGACCAGCGCCTGCGCCTGGGTGTCGTCCAGATACACGCCGGTGCCGATCACCCAGCCCCACGGCTTGTACAGCGAGGCGTAGGAGGTTTTCTGCACCGGGTCTTTTTCGCCGGGCTTGGCCCAGGCGTAATCGACGTAGCCGCCGCCGGCCTGCGCCGCGCTGACGAAGGCCGGGAAGATGCGCTTGCCGTCGGGGCTCAGCACATCGTTGAGCGGCTTGCCGATGAGGTCCGGGCGGGTGGGGTGCATCAGCATCATCGGCGCCTGGTCGGTGACGTAGATGTAATCCACGCCGCCACGTGCGCGCATGGTGGACAAGGTATGCAGCGCGGCCTTCTTGGCGCTGTCCACATCCATCTCGCCCTTTTCGGCGCGCTCGGCATAGCCATTGACCACCGCGATGGCCATTTCGATCTGGCTCTTGAGCCCGTCGCGGCGCGTATCGGTGAGATCCACGTATTGCAAGCGTGCGGCGATCACCGCCAGCACGATGATGCCCAGCGCCACCAGCGCGGTCTGCGCCAGAAACTTGCGCTTCAGCGGTACGTTGGCCAGCGTGTTTGCAATCGTGGTCTTGAAGGTCATGGCAGGTATCCAGCAAAGGAATGTGACCGAGGTAAGTCGAATAGCGACCTGATCCCCAAAATGTTGAGCAGTGCGCGACAGCCGGCGTGAGGGCGTTTTTCAGTGCGTTTTGCAGGTGCGCCAGCCGCACCTTGGGGGCGTCATACGGGTGCCATGGCGATGCGGCGGCGTGTATCGGGCCGGGCAGGGCACGCGGCCCGTGGACCCGCTGGCAAAGGCCGTGCGCACGAGGGCGATAGGACCTGCAGCGCAGGCCGGCGCTTCGGCGCACGTCGCGCAGCGCGGGGCTGGCTGGCTGGCTGGCTGGAGAGCCTACGACGCCGCGGCGAGCATCGCGGTCGCGAGGCGGGCAATGCTCAGTGGCGTTGCGTTGTGCCCACGCTGGCCATCGATTGCTGCAGGGTGTGCAGTTGCGTCCACAGCCGTGCGTCGCCTGCATGGTCCAGCGACAAGGCCTGCGCAGCCTGCAGGTCGCCGGCATGCAGGGCGCGGTTGGCCTGGCGCTGCTGCGCCAGATACTGGCCCAGTTGCTGCTGCACCAGCGCAAACTGGCGCGCCTGCTCGCCCTGTGGCGCGCTGGCCTGGACGTAGCCCGCATGCCGTGCGATGCGTTGACGCAGGTTGCCCAGGCGCTCGTCGTAGGCCTCGATGCGGGCGGGGTCATGCGCTGCGGCAAGCTGCGCCCGCTGCTCGTCGCGCAACTGCACCAGGTCGATGGCGAGGGACTGCAGCGCGTTCACCGGCACGTTGTCCAGCAGGACCGACACCGGCGCGGCCGGTGCTGCGAAGGACGGCGGCAACGAGATGCTGGCAGCCAGCAGCGCGGCGGCGCACACCGAGCCCAGCAGGTGGCGGACAGCGCGTGGTGAGTTGACGGTGGGCATGCGGACTTCCTTCGACGTGGCGCGGGCCAGGCAGCCCTCATTGCTCCCTGTATCGGCCGCAGCGGCGCGCGCTTGATCACCTTTCGACGGACGGCACGTTTGCGGGGGAAACGCAGGGGGTATTGCGAAGGGCGTGCGTCTGTCGGTCGCTGCCAGATGGCAGAACGCCCCGGCAGGATCGGGGCGTGTTGAGCGTCGCCGTGGTTGGCCCTGCGCGCGCGGGTAGGCGCTGCGCCGCACATGTTCCGACACGTGGGGCAGCGGCTGCAGGCCGTGCGGCACGCGTCGCGGGGCAGGTGCGCAATTGACGGGACTGTGCCGGACTGCGGTGCCTGGCAGAAATGAAAAGCCCCGGCATCGCTGCCAGGGCTTTGTCGTGACCGCACACAGTCGGCGGCCTTTTCTCCCGCGGGAGAAGGAGCCACACCGCGCTTGGTGCGTGGCCTGGCGTGTTACGCGGCCTGCGGCACACGCAGCGAGCGCACCAGCCCGCCGATGTCCACGATCAGCGAGACCCGGCCATCGCCTAGGATGGTGGCGCCTGAGACACCCGGGATACGGCGGTAATTGTTCTCGATGTTCTTGACCACGACCTGTTGCTGGCCGAGCAATTCGTCCACTTCCAGCGCGATCTTCTGGCCGTCGCCTTCGACCACCACCACCAGCGGTTCCTGCGAGGACTGCTGCCCGCCGAAGCCGTAGTAGTCGGTAAGCGACAGGATCGGCAGGTACTCGCCGCGCACCCGCAGCACCCGACCATCGCCCGCCATCGAGCGGATGTCTTCCGGCGCCGGCTGCAGTGCCTCGAGCACGTAGGCCAGCGGCAGGATCAGGGTTTCGCCGGCGACCGAGACGGTCATGCCGTCCAGGATGGCCAGGGTCAGCGGCAGGCGGATCAGCACGCGGGTACCGCTGCCGGCGTTGCTTTCCAGCTGCACTTCGCCACCCAGGCCCTGGATGTTGCGGCGGACCACGTCCATGCCCACGCCACGACCGGACAGGTCGGTCACCGCATCGGCGGTGGAGAAACCCGGTGCGAAGATCAGGTCCCACACCTGCGCGTCGGTCGGGTTGTCCGGCACGGCGATGCCGCGTTCGGCGGCTTTTTCCAGGATCTTGGCGCGATTGAGGCCACGGCCGTCGTCGCTGACTTCGATCACGATATGGCCGCCCTGGTGCGAGGCCGCCAGGGTGATCGTGCCGGTCTCGTCCTTGCCGGAGGCGCGACGCGCATCGGGCATTTCCAGACCGTGGTCGATCGAGTTGCGCACCAGGTGCACCAACGGATCGGCAATCTTTTCGATCAGGCCCTTGTCCAGTTCCGTGCCTTCGCCGATGGTGCGCAGGCGGACCTGCTTGCCGAGGCGGCTGGAGAGGTCGCGGACCAGGCGCGGGAAGCGACGGAACACCGCGTCCACCGGCAGCATGCGCACGCCGATGACCGCTTCCTGCAGGTCGCGGGTATTGCGTTCGAGCAGATCCAGGCCGGCGAACAGCTGTTCGGCATGCGCCGGATCCAGGCCGGTGGAGACCTGCTTGAGCATGGCCTGGGTGATGACCAGCTCGCCGACCAGATTGATCAGGGCATCGACCTTGTCGACGCTGACGCGGATCGAGGTTTCCGCTTCGGCCGCGGCGGCCTTGGCCGGCGTGGCAGCGGCGGCGGCAGGTTCGGCAGGTGCCGCAGCGACGGCGACAGGCGCAGCGGCGGCTTCGACGGCCAGGCTCGGCGGCGGGCCGGGCACCGCCATCGGGCGGATCTCCAGCTCGCAATCGTCCACCACCCAGGCGAAGGTGTCTTCGATCTTGCTGCGCGGAATCTTGCCGATCAGGCCCAGATCCCAGGCCAGGTAGGCTTCCAGCGGGTCGATGTTCTCGAAGCCCGGCATGCGCTCCAGGCGCGCGGCAATCTGCAGCGGGCCCAGGTGCTCGAGCTCGCGGATGATGCGCAGCGGGTCGTTGCCGCTCATGAACAGCGACGGCGCCGGGGTGAAGCCGATATGCCAGGCTTCGGGTTCTTCTTCCTTCGGCTTGGCCACCGCCGCGGCGGTCGGCGCTTCGCCGGCCAGCACCGCGTTCAAACGGGTATGCACGGCCTTGACCGCGGCCGGGTCGGCCGGGGTGCCGTGTTCGGCTTCGCGCAGCAGCGCGCGCAGCACGTCGACCGAGCCGAGCATGGCATCGACCGCATTGGGCTCGAGCTGGCGCTTGTTGGAGCGCAACTCGTCCAGCAGCGTCTCCAGCACGTGGGTCAGGCCGGCGACCGCTTCGAAACCGAAGGTGGCAGCGCCGCCCTTGATCGAGTGCGCGGCGCGGAACACCGAGTTGATGATTTCCGGGTCGCGGTTGCCCTCTTCAAGGGACAACAGCCCGGCCTCCATCGCGTCCAGCCCTTCGCGGCTTTCCTCGAAAAAGGTGGCGTGGAAACGTTGCAGGTCCATGCTCATGGGCGTGACATCCGATGGTGAGGCAAGTGGAATTAACCCAGAACTTTCTGGACGGTGGCGATCAGCTGTTCCGGGTTGAACGGCTTGACCAACCAGCCGGTGGCACCGGCGGCCTTGCCTTCGGACTTCTTGTCGGCCGCCGACTCGGTGGTGAGCATCAGCATCGGGGTGAACTTGTAGTCCGGCAGCTGGCGCAGCTCACGGATCAGCGAGATGCCGTCCATGTTGGGCATGTTCACGTCGGTCACCACCGCGTTGAAGCGTTGGCCCTTTGCGCGGCCCAGCGCCACGGCGCCGTCCTCGGCTTCTTCGACGGCAAAGCCGGCAGAGGTGAGGGCGAAAGAGACCATCTGGCGCATTGACGCCGAATCGTCCACCACCAAGATACGTGCGCTCATGCGGCGTTCTCCACAGATTTCAGGTTGTCATTGGATGCGGAAAGTCCGAGCGCGTCGGTGACGCCGAGCAGACGGGCCGCATCTCTAAAAGTGTCGTTGCAGCCATCGAATTCGGTATGCAACCCCGCCTGGCGGCGGGTCTGCACAAAGGCACAGAGCAACTGCACGCTGGCGGTATGGATACGCCGGACGTCGCCGGCATTGAGCACCACCTCGCCGTCCTGGGCCAGGAACGCGGCAAGCTTCTGCTTGAGGTCGGCGCTGGTCTCGATGCCGAGATCCTCACCCAATGTCACTGTGCTCATTGTTGCTCCGAACGGATGGTTCTATGCGTACTAACGGCGGGCGGCGGGAAAGCTTTAACGGTGAATCGTTGCGCGTGCAGGTGCGCGTCAGCTGCGGGCCGGATCAATGCAGCAAATGGCTGGCATCGAGCAGGATCATCGGCTGATGGCCCAGCCGCGCGACGCCGCGGAACAGGTTGTTGGAAATGCGGCACAGGCGTGCGTTGTCCGGTGGTTCGATCTGCTGATCGGTCAGGCTGGTGACGTCTTCCACCGCCGACACGCGCAGGCCCATGGTCTCGCCGTTTTCCTCCAGCACCACCACGCGCGTCTGCAGATCCATGTTGATCGGCGCCGAGCCCAGATGCATGCCCAGGTCGATCACCGGCACCACCTGGCCACGCAGGTTCATGATGCCGAGCATCGCGCTGGCGGTGCCGCGCAGTGGCAGCAGCGGCACCGGCAGTACCACCTCCTGCACCTTGAGCAATTCCAGCGCATAGGTCTGTTCGCCGCAGCGCAGGCGCAGCCAGCGCGTGCTGCGTTCGGCCGCGCGCCGCTCGGCCTGGATGTGCTCGGCCTGGCCGGGGGCCAGCAGTGCCTGCAGGCCTTGCGGATAGATCGGCGACGGCGGTGCGCGGTGCGGTGCCTGCATCGGTGCCGGCGCAGGCCGCGCAGGTGCCGGCGCGGCGGGTGCGGCATCGGCAAAGGCCGGGTCGGCATCCATCTCCGACAGCAGATCGGCGGCCAGCAGGTCGGCGCCGGAGGCAGCGCTGGCGAAGGCCGGGTCTGCGTCCATCTCGGCCATCAGGTCGGCGGTGCTCATGAACGGGCTGGGCGCCGCCGTGGCGAACGCCGGGTCGGCATCCATTTCGGCGAGGAAATCGGCAGCGATGTCTGCAGCGCTGGGCGCGGCGACCACCGGCGGGCCGAACGCCGGGTCGGCATCCATTTCGGCGAGGAAATCGGCAGCGATGTCTGCAGCGCTGGGCGCGGCAGCCACCGGCGGGCCGAACGCCGGGTCGGCATCCATTTCGGCGAGGAAATCGGCAGCGATGTCTGCAGCGCTGGGCGCGGCGACCACCGGCGGGCCGAAGGCCGGATCGGCATCCATTTCGGCGAGGAAATCGGCGGCGATGTCCGCGGCGCTGGGCGCAGCGACCACTGGCGGGCCGAAGGCCGGGTCGGCATCCATTTCGGCAAGGAAATCGGCGGCGATGTCCGCGGCGCTGAGCACCGCGGCGATCGCGTTGGACGTGGCCGCTTCGGAGACAGCGGCGGCTTCGGGGGCCGCGGCAGCCTGCACCGGCGCTTCGGCCAGCGTGACGTCTGCCTCGGCAGTTGCCGGTGCCGCCGCGACGGTGGCAGTGGCAGCCGGGGCAGTGGGTTCGACGCCGGCATCGTGCAGCAGGCCTTCCAGATAATCGTCCAGCTCACCGTTGGCGGCGTGGTTGCTCATGCGGCTTGCTCCATACGCACCGCGTCATCGGCCAGCACCCATTCCAGCGCACGGCGATAGGCGGACAGGCCGCGGCCCTGGTAGTCGCCGCCGGTGGCGGGGACGGTCAACGCGGCGGCATTGCAGATTCGGGTATCCACCGGCACCGCGTCTTCCCAGACGACGGCGCCGTAGGTGTCCTGCATCTCCTTGAGCGTCTCGGTGCCGGCGCGGGTGCGGCGGTCGAACAGGGTCGGCAGGATCGACACCGGCAGTGCGCGGCGACGCGAACGCTGCACCATGTCGGCGGTACGCACCATGCTGGCCAGGCCGTGCAGCGCCAGCGGCTCGGCCTGGGTCGGCACCACTACGCGGTCGCAGGCGGCCAGCGCGTTGATCATCAGCAGGCCGAGCGTGGGCGGGCAGTCGAGCAGGATGTAGTCGTGCTGGCCGGCATGCCGGGTCATCGCGTTCTGCAGGGCCAGGCCCAGCCCGGGCTGGTTGGCGCTGCGGCGTTCCAGCGTGGCCAGTGCGGCTTGCGCGCAGACATAGGACAGGCCGGGGATGGCACTTTCGTGGGCCAGGCTGGCCAGGTCGCTCGGCGGGGTGCCGAACAGGTCCAGCACCCCGCGCGGCGGCGGGTCGATCGCCACCCCGAACGCGCGGGTGAGTGAGGAGTGCGGATCGAGGTCGATCAACAATACCCGGTGGCCGAGCGCGGCCAGGCCACGACCCAATGCCAGCGTCGTGGTGGTCTTGCCGACGCCGCCCTTCTGGTTGGCGATTGCCCAGATACGCATCTCACTGCACTCCTTGAATTACGGCGGGAACGGAACTTGTGCCGCTTTCGGTGGTGACGGCCGTTTGGCCGCCGTCAGACTTGGGAAGCTTGGGCGCCCCGGCGGCGGTCGCATGCAGCTGCGATGGCGGATCGGGTGCGAGTGAGCCAGCCGAGTCAGCGAGGATGATCAACACCACACGCCGGTTCGCATTCCGTCCCGCCTCAGTGCTGTTATCGGCACGTGCGCGGAATTCTCCATAGCCCACCATCGCCAATCGCTGCGGGGCGATGCCGTCGTCGGCAAACAGGTGCACCACGCTGGCGGCGCGCGCGGCCGACAGCTCCCAGTTGGAGGGAAACTGTGCGGTGGCGATCGGCTGGTTGTCGGTATAGCCCTCCACGCGCACGCCATTGGGCGCATCGCGCAGCACCGCGGCCAGCGCCGACAGGGTGCCGCGGGCGCTGCCGGCCAATGCCGCCGAGCCGGTACCGAACAGGATGTCGCTGTTGATCTCCACCTCGATCCACAGATCGTTGCGGCGGATGGTGATGAGTTTCTGGTCGATCAGCGGTGCCAGCGTCTTGCCCAACTGCTGGGCCACCGCGTCCATCTGCCGCTGCGCACGCGCCAGCTGCGCCTGGTTGCGCAGCGACACCGGCATGCGCATCTGCGCGGCCATCGACGGCAGCAGGGTGGGGTCGGTCGGTCCTCTGGACGCGGCCATCGGCGCGCCGGCCTTGATCACCGACGGGCGGTCGTAATCGGCACCCAGGGTCTGGGTCCTGCCGACCTGCACCGGGCTGGCGGCGGTGGACGCGCCACCGAAGGCGGTGGTCAGCGCCTGCGCCATGACCTTGTACTTGCCCTCGTTGAGCGAGGAGATTGCGTACATCACCACGAAGAACGCCAGCAGCAGCGTCATCAGATCGGCATACGGAATCGCCCACGCTTCGTGGTTGCCATGGTCTTCGTGGTGTTTGCGACGGCGGGCCATGACGGGACTAATGCAAGTAGCCTGCCAGTTTCGACTCGATGTTGCGCGGGTTCTCGCCCTGGGCGATCGCGATCAAGCCTTCGATCGCCATTTCGCGCTCGTTGGTGCTGCAATGGATGACGCTCTTGAGCTTGGCGGCGACCGGCAGGAACAGCAGGTTGGCCGAGGCGATGCCGTAGATGGTGGCGGTGAAGGCCGCGGCGATGCCATGGCCGAGCATGGCCGGGTCGGCCAGGTTCTTCATCACCGCCATCAGCCCGAGCACCGCACCGATGATGCCCAGCGTGGGCGCGTAGATGCCCATGCCTTCGAACACCTTGGCCGCGGCAAGGTCCTGCCGCTCCTGGTTGTCCATTTCGATCTCGAGCATATGCCGCATGGATTCGGGCTCCACGCCATCGACCAGCATCTGCAGGCCCTTGCGCAGGAACGCGTCGTCCTGGCGCGGGAGCTGGTCTTCCAGGCCCAGCAGGCCCTGGCGGCGGGCGATGTTGCTCCACTCGACGATGCGCGCCAGCAACTGCGGGCGGTCGCTGGCCGGCGGCTGGATCACCCAGCGCAGGATCTTGAAGGCGCGCCGGAAAACCGCCGGTGAGGTGTGCAGCAGGATCGCCGCCACGGTGCCGACGATCACGATCACGAAGGCAGCCGGCGACCACAGCGACGAAATGCCGGCGCCTTTCAACACGCTGCCGCCCACGATCGCCACGATCGCGAGCACCAGTCCGATGATGCTGAGTCTGTCCATGGAGGCGATATCGGCGCGAGCGCGGCGGACTTGATAGAGCAGATGGTCGAGAGCGCCAGAAAGTTGTCGTTTTGCGGCATGGGCCGCCTCCACGCTGGCGTCGATGCAGGGTTGCCAGGTCATCGGCGCATGCGCTCCCGACCAGGGCGTGTCATCAATGCCGCAGCAGGCCCCGCCACCCTTGCGCGTGCACGCAGGCAACAGGCGCGCGCATGTTCGGTGTGGCGACCGCGTTGGCGATGGCCGCCAAGCGGCGTGTGGTGGGCGATGCCCTCAGCTCCATCCAGTCTCTTGCTGAGCCCGGTTTTAAACAAGGTGTGTGCTGGCGCTTCGGCAAACCGCTTGCGTCCGGTTGCGGGCGAGGCTGTGTTGCTTGCAGCGATCACGCTGCTGCAGCCGCGACGCGGTCGGCTGTGCCGTGCCGCGTGCAAGCGTGGCGGGCCGGCCGCCCATCGTGGATGCCTCGCAACGCCGCCGGTCTGTTGCGCGGCAGAATGCGCTGCCGCTTGGGCTGTGCTACTTAGCTTTCCACGGCATTAGAACGATCTAATCGCATCTGCGTGGAAGCGGACGCAAGAGGAGGGGGCAGGTTGCCGCAACGGCGACGGATCGTTTTTGTGTCACTTCGCGCAACGTTCTTGGCCGATCGCTGGATCGACAGAAATCCGCCGAAGCCAATCACCTTTGGGAGAGCATGATCGAAATGAACTGCATGCCATTCGCACGCCACCGCAGCACGCTGTCCGCCGGTATCGCCATCGCCTTGTTCGCGAGTGTCGCCTCCACCGCCGCCGCCCAGCAGGCCAACGGCACGCCGGCGCCCACGGGCCAGGCCGAGGTGCAGGCCACGGACCTGGACGCAGTGACGGTGACCGGCTACCGCTACGCGATCGAAAAAAGCCTGGAGCAGAAGCGCAACGCCAACGCCGTGGTCGATGTGATCACCGCCGAGGACGTGGGCAAGTTCCCCGACAAGAATGTGGCCGATGCGCTGCAGCGCGTGCCCGGCGTGGTCATCAGCCGCGACGGCGGCGAGGGCAAGAACGTCAGTGTGCGCGGCCTGTCCTCGGAGCTGGTGCTGACCGAATTGAACGGCAACTACATCGCCACCGCCGAGTCCAACGGCGACCCCACGCGCTCGTTCAACTACACGCTGCTGCCGTCGAACCTGCTGGGCAGCGCGGAGCTGTACAAGACCCCGGAAGCGCGCATCGACGAAGGCGGCATCGGCGGCACGGTGATCCTGCAGACGCGGCGCCCGCTGGAACTGGAGCCAAACTCCGGCTTCGTCTCTGCCGAGGGCACCTGGTCCGATACCAGCAAGAAGACCGACGGCCAGTTCTCCGGTTCGTATTCGTGGCACGACAAGGACAACCGCTTCGGCGTCTTCGTCGGCTACACGCAGCAGAAGCGCACCGCACGTACACTCGATGCCAGTACCGAGAGCTGGCAATGGTACGGGCGCGACGAAGGCGGCCCGGCGGTCGACGTGAACGGAAATCCCTCGGACTTCAACGCCAACTGGTGGGGCGGGACCGGTTTCTGGAACCAGGACGGCGATTACGCCACCGGTTTCATGATGCCGACGGCGGTGAGCCTGGGCGCCAAACGCGAGGAGCGCGAGCGCAAGGGCGGGCAACTGACCTTGCAGTTCAAGCCGACCGACGACCTGACGCTGACCGCGAACTACTTCCGCTTCGACCTGTCGCAGGACTCGCAGACCAATACCATCAAGATTCCCGAGTGGAACATCGCCCGTTACAACGGCGACGGCAACTGGCGCGGCGGCCGTCTGCTCGACCGGCTGCAGTTCGATCCCAGCGGCACCATCGTCACTGGCGCCGCCTACAGCCTGCGCCCGGGCAGGACCTACTACTGCAACGAGGCGCAGGCCGCTGCGGCCGGCCTGCCGCCGGGCGGCTGGGGCTCGGACGACTGCACGGTGCCCACGCCGCAGATCACCGGCAGCTACAACATCGAAAAATCGCTGTCGCAGACCGTGGACCTGGGCGGCGAATGGCGTGGCGAGCAGGTGGACGTGGCGTTCAAGGCCGGCCGCACCTGGGCCAAGGGCGGGCCGGAGCTGCAGTTTTCCCTGCCGATCAAGCCGCGCCTGCAGAACGCCGACGGCAGCTGGACCAACGCCAACTTCGCCAGTGCCTGGGACCTGACCGGCACGCCGTCCATGACGTTCTCGCCAGCGCTGATGCAGAACCTGCGCGACGGCATCCTGCAGGTCGACCTGGGCTCGACCGGCTCGTCCTGGACCCGCAACACCAACCAGCAGCAGTACGCGCAGATCGATACCACCTGGCATTTCGACGGCGAGGTCTTCGACTCGCTGCAGTTCGGCATCAAACGTCGCGACGGCGGCATCCACCGCAGCACCGGCAACAACTACTGGGTGTGCCCGGGCACCGACCCGAGCGACTACGACAACCGCTACTGGAACGGGCGCTGCAATGCCATCGCCACGCAGTTCTCCCCGGGGCTGCTGTTCGCGCAGGACAACCTGGCCGGCGGCGTCAACGCCAGCGCGTTCCCGGCGATCAACTTCCCGGGCTACATCGGCTATTTGAACCAAACCTACGGCGCGATGCAGACCCGCAACGAAAACAACTTTGTCTACAACGTGGACGAAGAGATCTATTCCAGCTACCTGCAGCTCAACTTCCACACCGGGCGGCTGCGTGGCAACGTCGGCGTGCGGGTGGCGCGTACCGGCCAGCGTGCCGAGTCCACCGACAAGGTGAGCGCCTACAACGACTACTTCTTCGACGGTGCCGACGGCAATCCGCTGGCCTGCCAGCAGGGCGCCGCCATGCCCGGCGGTGCCCCGGCCGACACCTATTGCGGCACCGAAGGCTACTGGCGCTTGGCCGACAGCGTGCAACGCACCGAGTCGTTCGTGGTCAGCGGGCTGGACCGCAACTACACCGACGTGCTGCCGAGTTTCAACCTGGCCTATGACCTGACCGAGAACCTGTTGCTGCGCGCGGCAGCCGCCAAGGTGATCGCACGCCCAAGCTACAACGACATCGCCGCGCCTGGCAGCCTGGAGTTTTACAGTCCCGAGTACGTGGCCGACCGGCGCCTGACCGGCGGTGCCAGCGAGCAGGGCTGGTACGGCTCGGGCAGCAATAAGAACCTGGAGCCGTACAAGGCCAACCAGTTCGACCTGGGGCTGGAATGGTATTTTCTCCCGGGTTCGGTGGCGGGTGTGGGGCTGTTCCGCAAGAACGTGGAGAACTTCGCGGTCGACGTGATCAGCGACGTCAACATGATGGTCGACGGGCAACCGGTCACCGTGCAGAACTACAGCACCCAGGCCGGCGGCCAGGACGCGGTGTCGCAGGGTGTGGAGCTGTACGCGCAGCACACGCTGCCGTTTGGCCTTGGTGTGCAGTTCAACTACACCTACAACGATGCCAGCAAGGCGGCAGTGCGGCTGGAAGACGGCACCGAGGCCGGCGAGACCGCCATGCCGGGCAGCGCCAGGAACCAGACCAACCTCACCGTGTTCTACGAGACCGACAGCCTGCTGCTGCGCGCCTCGTACAACCGTCGCGGTGAGCTGGTGCAGGGCCTGGTCAACGGGTTGAACGTCTTTGAAGAGCCGTACTACCAGATCGATGTCAACGCGGCCTACAACATCACCCCGGCTCTCAGCCTCACCGCCTCGGTACTGAACCTGACCAAGCAGGAGTCCCGCTCGCACCTGGGCGAGGACACCCGCGCGCGCTTCTACACCGGCGGCTACGCAGGCCGGCTGGCGTACCTCGGGCTGACCTACAAGTTCTAGGTGCAACGTGTTGCGCCCATGCCTGCCGCGTGGCGGTATGGGCGCGATGGTTCGGCGGCGGCCGGGCTGCAGTGGAAGTGAACCTGGAACCGTTGTTTCATAGCCTCATACCCCTATCAAATCGAGAAAAAGTTCCGGCCTCTTCTATGCACCGCTTTCCAAACGCTTCTGCAATGCTTCGATCAGCATGCGAACACGTGTGGGTACGTTCTTTGAGGTGGGAATGAGTGCCCAGATTGGCAGGTTCTGGGCAATGGCATTAGCGATTGGCACCGCACGTAGGCGACCCGACTCAATTTCTGGCTCCACATCCCAATAACTCAACATCGCCAAGCCCATCCCTTGCAGGCAGGCCTCTTTCACGCCTTCCGCACTACTACAAGCAAAGCGTCCACGGATTGGTAGCATGCGCAGTTCATCGCCGGCCATGAATGGCCAGGCCGTCATGGCTGTTGAATGAAGCCCGTTGTGATGGGAAAGGTCGCTGAGAGACTTAGGTATCCCATGCTTGTCCAAGTACGCAGGTGTGGCATAGAGGGCGCGAGGGTTGTCTGAGAGCTTCCGGCCCACCAAGCGCGAGTCCTTTGGGTGCGCCAGGCGGATGGCGACGTCAATGCCTTGCTCAACAATGTCGATGATGTCATCGCTCAGGCCTAGCTCCACGCGCAAGCGTGGTTGTTCCTCCTGTAGCACGCCAAGCAGCGGCACCATCACAGCGCGGCCAAATACATGAGGGCAGGTCACCTTTAATGTCCCAGATGCAACGTCTGGGTCGGTCGTGACGCTGGTACGGGCAGTTTCACCCAGGTCAAGGATGGCTCGGGCGTGGGGAAGGAAGGCTTCGCCTTCTGGCGTCAGTGAAATTGATCGCGTCGTCCGATGCACCAAGCGGGTGCCTAGCTCGGTTTCTAGAGCCGCTAGTGCCCGTGAGGCGGCCATCGCGCTCATTCCCAAGCGCCGCCCCGCGGCGGCCAAGCCGCCAGCAGCGACGACGGCAACAAACACTTCGAGATCTTTGAAGTTCATTCAAACGAAATTCGTTATACAGCCAGTCATTTTAGGTGGATTGTGCCTGTTTTTGGCAGATTTACTATGTAAATTGATATTTTTTGGGGTGAGCCGCAATGTCGAACGAGTCTGCTGAAGTTCCAACCAACAGGCCTAACAACCTTGCCATTTCCAGCACGGCCAGTGGTTGGGCGATCGGCGTTTTGTCCTTGGCTGCCTTCGTGATAGTCACCACCGAATTCATCATCGTCGGCTTGATACCTGCGCTGTCGAAGGATCTTGGTATCTCCATTTCGATGGCCGGACAGTTGGTGACGATCTTCGCATTCACGATTGCCCTCGCAGGCCCATTCATGACGGCTTGCTTATCCCGCTATGAGCGCCGCCAGTTGTTCGTCTGGATATTGGTGGCATTTGCGGTATGCAACGCCGCTGCCGCGCTGTCGCCTAACTACTGGACGCTTATGGTGGCTCGTCTGATTCCGGCAGCGCTTGTGCCGGTATTTTGGGGAATAGGTAGCGACGCCGCAGGACAGATCGTGCGCAAGGAGAAGGCTGGTAAGGCCGTGGCACAAGTTTACTTCGGTGTGACCGCAGCACTTCTCTTCGGTATTCCTCTTGGGACGGTGCTGGGTGACGCCGTAGGTTGGCGTGGCACCTTTTGGGTGCTGGCAGCGATATCCCTAGGGATGGTTCCGATCCTGCTTGCTGTGATGCCGAAGGTACCGGCAGGTCCCGATCAAAGCCTGTTGACTCAGGTTTCGATTCTCAAGAGCAGTTTCTTCCTGGCCAATCTGATCTTGTCCTTGGCCATCTTCACTGCCATGTTCGCCGCCTATACCTATCTAGCAGACATGCTTGAAAGCATTGCCGGCATTCCTTCTGCCAATGTCGGTTGGTGGTTGATGGGCTTCGGAGCCGTTGGCCTGGTTGGCAACTATGTCGCCGGGCGCTTGGTAGACAAGTATGCGGTGCAAGCCAGTGTGCTGTTCTGTGTGCTTCTGGCTGTCGGCGCGGTATCGGCTGCCGTTATTGCTGAACACCTGATTCCGTTCATCGCAGCCTTGGCAGTCTGGGGTGTTGCCCACACCGCGCTATTCCCGTTGTCTCAGATCCGCGTCATGAACGCGGCCACGGCAGGGAAGGCGTTGGCCGGCACGCTCAACATTTCGGCTGCCAATGCGGGGATCGGCCTGGGAGCGCTCTTGGGCGGCTGGGCTATTAGCCACGGCGGTATCGCCATTGCGTGCTTTGGCGCCGGCATTCTCATCGGGGCATGCGCGATCGCGACGCCGATTGTAGAGAGGATGCGCCCGACTAGTCCCTCCACTGACCATCATTCTTAAACCACCTGGAGAGCATTATGGATCTGCAACTGAAAGGTAAGACTGCCGTCGTCACGGGTGCGAGCCAAGGTCTTGGCCGCGCAATCGCCTTGGAACTGGCCCGCGAAGGCGTCAAGGTATTCGGCACTGCGCGCAATGAGGAGCTGTTGGCCAGCCTAGTCTGCGACGCCGCAGCGCAAGGTTTGGCGCCAATCGACACATTCATTCAGGACTTCATGGCGGCGGATGCTCCCAAGAAGATCGCTGATCAAGCCCTTGGTGTTCTGGGTTACGTCGACATCCTCATCAACAACGCAGGCGGAAGCCGGCCGATCGACATGGTCGGTGAGGACTCGGTCTGGGAGGAGACGATGACGCTCAATTTCGACCGTCACCGCCAACTAACGCAGCACCTGATTCCGCAGTTCGTCGAGCGCGAGCAGGGTTCCATTCTGAACATTACAGGTACCTACGAGGCCCCTGTGGTCAATGCCGGCTCCGTGGCGAAGGCAGCCATGGCAGTCTGGTCCAAGGGCCTGTCCAGCCAACTGGGCAAGCACGGAGTCACCGTGAACTCGTTGCAGCCTGGCCTGCTCGACACCGCCCAGATCCGTCGGCTGTTCCCCGGTGATGCTCGACGGGAGTACGCGCAGGCCCACATCTCGCTGGGCGACTTCGGCGAGCCGCAGGATGTGGCCAACGTGGCAACATTCCTGGTTTCCACGCGTGCGCGCTATATGACTGGCTCGGTAACCACTGTGGATGGCGGTATGCGCTACTACTCGTTCTGAGAATCGCCGTGGTACGTCACCCTGCATCCGCGGGGGTTCCGCTGCCGCACCATTCACATGGAAGGACGAGAGCCATTGCGTGCCGTTGCGCCACAGCGCTGCGGACATGCCTCGCATGTCCACTACAACCACCAGATTCCTTTTGCTAATGCTGATGCTGGCAACAATGCAGCGGTCGGCAAACTGACAGGGAAGGTGTGCGATGGAACTCCGGCATCTTCGTTGCTTCCTGGCCGTAGCCGAAGAACTTCACTTTGCCCGTGCGGCCGAACGGCTGCACATGGAGCAGTCGCCGCTGTCTCGGAATATCAAAGAGTTGGAAGAAGAACTGGGCGAACGGTTGTTCATTCGCACCAGTCGCAGCACGCGCCTGACGCGGGCGGGCATCTTGTTTATGGAGCATGTGCCCCGCGTCTTCACCGCTTTGCAGCAGGCCCGCGACAGTGTAAAGGCAGCCGCCAATGGCTTTCACGGTCAATTGCGCATTGCGCTTTCCGACGGCATCACGCCGTCGCGGTTGCCGATCTTGTTGGCAATGTGTGCGTAATGGGGTCAGGTGCACTTAATCAGGCGACGGTGCTCGGCTTGCGTGGCCCGTATGGAACTGCGCCAGGCGCACACAGCCGCGCGAGACGCGCCACCGTGTATTGACACGCCGGACCGTGTACTTGCAATCTAGTCCCAAGGAGCGTCGAAACTCCTCTAGTAGCGGTACCCACCTCCGTCAAACCGGTGGGTTTTTTGTGCCTGCATCCTGCAGGGACAAGCCGGCGCAATGCCTGCGTCGGGAGGGCGGCTAATACAACACCCGCAAGGGGAATACGCCCGCCGGCTACTAGCGGTTTCGAACCTCCCGACATCCCGTCGCCGTTGGCGGCGGTTCTTGGTTTGTTCCAGGAGGGCGTTGCCATGTCTACCGCACTATCCATACCGGCATCTGTGCCGGTTGATCTGTTGCCAGCTTCCGCTCACCGCCTGCGGTGGGATATGGGCGATGTGCTGCGCAGGCTCGACGCACGCACAGCTATTGAGCAGGCGAAAGACCATACCGCGCGTCCGCTGAGTCGCCAGCTCGGTGTATTGCCGCACTCCTCGCGCCGCCTGTCGGCACGCAGGGCTGTGCCGTTGCAGCAGTACGTCGCTGCAACCATCACCCGCCATCACCAGGAGGCGCCATGACACGCCGCCGCCCACCCACGGTATCTGCCAGCGCACGGCCCACCCGCACACGTACGCGCCCCGCGCCGCCCAAGCGGGTGCAGTGGGTCGTTGTGGAGCCCGACCGCACCAAGCTGCCACCGATGCTCCTGCCCGACCCGGACGCCTCCCCGCAAGGCCCCGGCACGCTACGCGCACCCCGCCGCGCCCGCCGCCCGCGCCAATGCACTGTGAGCTACACCCATTACCCCGGCGCCCACGACCACGCCGGTGACCAGCACGTGCCCCACGTCCGCCTCAGCGGCCTATGGCTGGAACAACTGGGCTTTGCCATCGGCACCAAGCTGCGCATCACCGCCAGCGAAGGGCAGCTGTTGATGGAGGTGTTGCCGCCGGTGGAGGTGCCGGCCAGGGCGCGCAGCGTGCGGCGATGATGCGGCGGCTGCCATACCCGTTGCAAAAGAACGGGGTCAGATTCACTTAAGGAAGTCAACCTGACCCTGAGGTTTGGACCCGTTATTCGACAAATAGCTGCCATTGTTGAATGGCCGGGATTGGTGGAATGCGGAAAGGCTGGTTTCGAAGCAGCTAAAGCGATTCCCGCCGCTTAGCCGTATCACCAAACCGGCGGAGATTTCTGTCTTGCGAGGTGGCGACACCATACAACGTCGCGTATTCGGACAGGAAGCATCCGTCCGAATAGGGTGATACCCTCTGCATGGCTCAAACGCTGATGTTGGAGTGGGGAGTAAAAAATGGTCGCCTCAATTAAACGCCGCACTGTTTTGGCTGCGGCATTATCCATGGCCCTGCCGATGCGTAGCTTTGCCAAACCCGGAATTGAAGCTGATAGCGTGTCCTCGGCCCTTCGCCGTCGCGTAGCCGAGGAAAAGCAGGGCACCGGGGCCGTATTGGGGGTGGTACGCGCAGGCGAATTGAAGACCTTCCACTACGGAACGGTTGGCCTAGGTAAACTCCAACAGCCGAATGATCGGTCAGTATTTCAGATCGCCTCGCTCACCAAGATATTCACGGCACTATTACTTGCTGATTGCGTTCAGCGGGGTGAAGTGAATCTCGTCGATCCGCTATCAATGTACATTGCAGTTCCTCCCGCCACCTTCGACGGGAATGAGATCACGCTTCTCGATTTAGCCACTCATACGAGTGGGCTACCACTTCGGCCATCCAGTCGCACCGGCCTCAGTCAAGACAACCCCTACGCCGGCTACACCGAGAGCGATCTTTGTGCTGATTTAGGTCGTGTTCGTCTCACGCGCTTACCGGGGTCGAGTTTTGAATACTCAAATTTTGACTACGCGTTATTGGGTTACGCGTTGTCACAGCGCCTTGGCAAAACGTATGCTGACCTCTTGCGAGCTCGCATTCTTGAACCGCTTCGTATGGACGAGACTACGCTTACTCTATCAACGGCGATGCAACACCGGGAAATTTGGGGTTATGATGCGGACTTCCACTCGGCTCAACCCTGGGAATTTGGTGCGCTTGCGCCGGCAGGGGGCCTTTTTTCGACGGTGAAGGATCTGTCGAAATTCATGACACTTTGGACAAACAAAGAAAGCGGTCCCCTCTCGCGGGCGGCTTCAATGATGCTGACCGTAGATAGGCCCGGCGATAATACCGATACCAGAATGGGTATCGGCTGGCGGAAGGTCCATCCGGATGGCCAGAGCATAGCTTGGAGCAATGGAAATGGCGGCGGCGTTCGTAGCTTCATGGGCTTCAACGCCGACACGCGCGTCGCCGCAATCGCGTTTATCAACAAAACATCGGGTTTTGGAGTTGACGATATCGCGCTTGGGATGCTTGCACCAGCTGGCTCGCATGTTCCCCCGTTTTTCTAAAACCCCATAACGGTTCCAGGTTCATTTCTTTCACCATCCGGACTACAGCCTCAGGGCATCCCAAGATCCCGCATCATGGTGCCGCAGTGCAACTCGGAAAGTCCTTGAGATAATCTGCGAGCGAATCCATCCCCACGCTCGTGCGCAGCGCGTCCACATCACCGCTGCCATCAAGCGGTTGCGCCACACGCTTTCCGTCGACGCACGTCACCTGCGTGCCGTAACGCTGCCTGCCGGTCAACTTAAGCATCACCCGATCATGTAGGAAAGCATACTGACGGGGCAGGGCACGACCCTCGTAACTCCGTTGCAAGGCCTGCAGCGCGTCGTACTGCAGCTCAGGGCGATGGTCGCCGTGCTGCACGAGCGCCCACAGTTGCTGCTGCATGTCCTCGCTGATCCTCGGCGGCGCAGGCCAACCTCCATAGCGGGCAATCTGCTCCTCGGCGTACAGGATATTGCTGTCGTCCAGCAAGCGCAGGTCCGCCTCGAGCGCAAATGCATATAAGGCAAACGTGGGAGTGCCGATCGCCTCCTCACCATGACCCGGTAGCGAATCAAAAGCGTATCTCAACACTTGATCTTGTGCGAATCGACGCCCAAGCTCCTTGGCATCCTTGGTGGCCGAATCCGCGTCGTCACGGACTTTGTGAATGGCATCGACCGCGGTTGCGACTTGCCGGTACGTAGCCACATAGGGCTGCGCCTGCCGCGCGGCAGTAACAAACGCGTCCAATGAAGCAACATCAGCTGCCGTGGCCTCGGCGCTGACTACCAGCGCGCATCGATGGTTGCCATAGCATCCGCGGGGCAGTGCCGACGCATCCACGCCACGGTCCGCAAACGCTTCTCGCAGACGTTTTGTCTCCGCCTCGCTTGCCGGACCTCGCGCCCACGCGAGCAGCGAATCCCATCGCGCACGCTCGGCCGCGTCGGCGGAGAACCGAGGAGCAACCCATTGCAGCGATGCGATATCAACCACCGCATCCGACGGGACCTGCTCCAGCAGGACGGGCGCAGCGGCGGTAGCGCTGATCGGCAGACTGCTGCCGGTCAGCATCACCACAACACCCATGCGTAACAATAACGACGTTCCATCATTCATGTCACAAACCTTAAGGGAGGGCGTGCTCGGTCAGGCATCCGCATCGTCAACGGCGATGTTGCTTAAGTTTGCCTCTGCGGCTGCATCGCGGGTCCGCGACGTGGTGCCACCAGATACGGCATTGAGCTCTGCATCGGTCGGTTCGCGTGCCAGGTCATTGCTCAGCAGGCGGAAAGACCCGGTCGTACCATGCCGCTTCGATTCTCGCTTGGACATCGGGAGGACCTCCTTGGGTTGAGAGCCATCCACGAAAACTGGCTCCGGACTTCTCTATCATCTCCCATCGGAATGGCGTCAAGTGGTTTGGTGGCATAAATAGATCGAAATAACGATTCCAGGTTCACTTCCACGGCAGCCTGACCGTCGCCAGACCATCGCGCCCATGCCTGCGCGCGTAGCGGCGTAGATCGGCAGCGATGCTGGTAGTGAAACGACAACGGCCGCAGTACGAGGCCGTTGTCGTTAGATCACGCAAACAGGATCGTCTTGATGATTCCCGATTCCCGATTCCCGAATCCCGAATCCCGAATCCCAAATCCCGAAGCTCAATGATCGCTGGAACGCAATCCATCCACATCCAGGATCAGCGCCATGCGGCCATCGCCGATCAGGGTGGCGCCGGCGTAGCCGGGCAGGCCGCGTAATGCGCGGGGCAGGGGCTTGATCACCACTTCCTCGCGGCCGCGGACCTGGTCCACCACCAGGCCGAAGCGAGTTTCGCCGGCCTGCAACAGCACCACGGTCAGTAGCGGCGGTTGTTCGGCAGGCACGCCCAGCCAGCGACGCAGGTCGATCAGGGGCAGGGTGTGCGAGCGGCGGTCCAGCACGGCGCGGCCGTCGAACCAGCCCAGCGAGGTCTGCGGGGCGTGCAGCACCTCGACCACGCGCGCCAGCGGCAGGGCATACACCGCTTCGCCGGCCTGCACCAGCAGGGTCGGCAGGATCGCCAGGGTCAGCGGCACGCGGATCATGAAACGGCTGCCGCGCCCCAGTTCGGACTGGATCTGGATCTGCCCGCTCAACTCGCGGATACGTGACTGCACCACGTCCATGCCAACGCCGCGGCCGGAGATGTCGGTGACCTCGGCCTTGGTCGAGAAGCCCGGCATGAAGATCAGGTGCATGCACTCGTCGGTGCTCAGGCGGCGGCCTCGGCGTCGATCAAGCCCTTGTTGCGGGCGATCTCGCGCAGACGCTCGGGATCGACGCCGGCGCCGTCGTCCTAGATTTTGATACTGACGTAGTCGCATTCCTGCCGCGCGGACAGGCGCACACCGCCTGTTGGTGGCATCCCGCAGGGCGGGCAATTCGATTTGCCAATAGCCTGTTCCGGCAAGAAACTTGGAATATTATTTTCCTGTTTTATCAAAATAATTTTGGAATGATTTTGTTTTTTTGTCACCGCGCGACATAAAAGCTTAAAGGCAGTCGCTTACCTTAAATGCCCGAGGGGGTTGGATCTAAATCTGGGTATTTACATGTGTATAGATGCTGGTGCGAGTGAATTGATAACTAGGTCTATTATCGCGACTTGGTGGAATTTGGCGTCCATAGTCAGTCTTGAATCGAGAGCAGGAGGGTGAATTGATGTCTGGTTCAACGAGGTCGGTCTTTATTTTGGTTGTCATTGCGGGGCTGTTTGCCGCAGCTGCTCTCTATGTTGCGCATGGCGCGCAAACCAGCGGATCGACCATGCCTGGAGTTGCAAGATCCTCCGGTGAGGATCGTCCAATGGTTAAAAGCATTTCTCCTAATGGCAACGCCAATGGGCAATGGGATGCATCTGATTTTTCAGAACTTTCAGCGAGCGATCAATCTTTCACGGCGGGCAATGTCGTGTCACATCTCAATGGGTTTTTTTCAAGGCTCTACTCGGATCGGACAATGACGCTGGCAGAGCGGGACGCATTTGCCTATCGGCTTGCATTGGCGCTCGAAAGCGATAAGAACACCCGCAAGGCGGTCTCTGAGTATTACCGTCAAATCCCGGCCGACAAAGCGATGCGGCGCGACATCATGCGGAACATGCTCGCAGTTGGGCCTGTAGGTCGTGCAGTCATGCTGGACGAGGCCAAGCGGATATGGGACAGCAAGGACAAGGAGTCATACCAGCACATGTACGAAACCTATTCGGGCTTTCCGGGCCAGGCCCCCAAGCCGGTTATCGTCGATGCCATTGCCGGCCTCAGTACGCATGGCATTGGGAGCGGGACTGCTGTCGCATCGTTGAACCTCATCGGCACGCTGGAAAAGGATGATTCGCTGGACGCTGCGCAATTGCGCAAAGCAGCCGTATCGCAAATGAGTTCTCTTGTATCCAACGATCAGGATAAATCAGTGCGCGGGATCGCAGCGCAAAAAATCTATCAACTCTCCTCACCCGAAGATGCCGCAAATCTCGCCGCCGGCTTCATCAGGAAAGATGGAGCCAACCCGTGGATGGTCGATCAGACGCTTTATTCGGTCTCCAGCGGCGATGTAGAGCTGACGCCAGCACTAAGGTCAGCACTTGCGTCCGCCGTCGCGCGAGGGTCTCTTCCAGCAGCCGCAGTGGCGCACTACAACGCTGTTGTTTCGCAGGGACCCTGATCACCTGTTCGAACCGGTAATACCGATGACCGACAATCGGCGTCCTACTCCGGAGTTGCCGATGCAGTGGAGCGGGTCCGTATAGCCGGATGCGTCCCGGGGTATTGGTTTGTTATCGGCAGGGAAGCGCGTTTTAAACATTTTTACATCTGATGCATCTGCCTTTGAAGTGATTATTGCAGTAATTATTCCGCTCATGCGTTTGAATTGGGCGCGCAGCGCGATTTGCGATATTTCAGAACAATCCTTCCGCCTCTTTTGGAGCATATTTATGTTTGAGCATCACCAATCTGGTCGGCGCCTACGATTTCGAAACATGTTGGCGATTGTGGCGCTGTCACTTGTGTCAATCGGTTCTGCGCAGGCACAGACCATAAAAGACAATTTTCAGCAATGGCTCGGGCACCAGCAGAAGGCCTACTATGTCAACAAGTCCACCAATGCCATCGCCTGCCCAAGAGGAGGTGGTGGTGCATGCATCCAAGGGCAGGAAACCTCGGGTACGAGCCAGTGTGTGGAGCAGTCCTTTAACATCGGCGCAAGTTGGGAGCCGCCCATTCCACCGGTCTGGGGCGCGTTTTCCCTAAGCGGCGGGGGCGGTAAAAGCTGGTCGGCATGCCACGAGCGGTCCGAGTCGGTGACCTGTCAACCGGATCATGGCTTTGAGGGCCGGGCCGCCAATTGGGTCGGTGAGCGAATGGGGCGGATCAAGATGATCTCGGCCAAAACCTATCGTGTCGCCGGACAGTTCGCAGCCTGTCCACCACACTTCACTGCGTCGGATTTCTCTGGCAAGTGGGGAAGGTTTACCTTATGCACGTTCAATGGGGCAGGCCAAACGGTGGATGGCTACCTGCCTGAGTTCGAACGCCAAATTTGCCTTTATACCCCGATCTGAGAGCTGTTGATGAGCAAGCTTCCGGATGTGGTCTTGCTCGCGCAGTGACGGTCCGTATTGGCAGCGGATCAGCGTGAGCGTCAAGCATGCCGAGCTTACGTGACGGAAACACCATCCATCCGGGAGCTGTTGGTGGTATGGGGCTTACCCGTACCCTTGACTCCCGGATGGATGACTGAGCGGCCCGGACGAAACGTCTGAAGGCAGCGCGCTCGGCCATCGTGGCCCTGTTTGCACACGCTGGTCGTTTAAATCTTCCACAGTCGGCCTGGGCTGCGTTGGCCGCACTACCGCGATACTTCAATGATCGCTGGAACGCAATCCATCCACATCCAGGATCAGCGCCATGCGGCCATCGCCGATCAGGGTGGCGCCGGCATAGCCGGGCAGGCCGCGCAGGGCACGGGGCAGGGGCTTGATCACCACTTCCTCGCGGCCGCGGACCTGGTCCACCACCAGGCCGAAACGGGTTTCGCCGGCCTGCAGCAGCACCACGGTCAGCAGCGGCGGCTGTTCGGCAGGTACGCCCAACCAGCGGCGCAGGTCGATCAGCGGCAAGGTGTGCGAGCGGCGGTCCAGCACGGCGCGGCCGTCGAACCAGCCCAGCGAGGTCTGCGGGGCGTGCAGCACTTCGACCACGCGGGCCAGCGGCAATGCATAGACTGCTTCGCCGGCCTGCACCAGCAGGGTCGGCAGGATCGCCAGGGTCAGCGGCACGCGGATCATGAAACGGCTGCCGCGCCCCAGTTCGGACTGGATCTGGATCTGCCCGCTGAGTTCGCGGATGCGCGATTGCACCACGTCCATGCCCACGCCACGGCCGGAGATGTCGGTGACCTCGGCCTTGGTCGAGAAGCCCGGCATGAAGATCAGATGCAGGCACTCGTCGGTGCTCAGGCGGGCGGCGGCTTCGGCGTCGATCAGGCCTTTGTTGCGGGCGATCTCGCGCAGGCGCTCGGGGTCGATGCCGGCGCCGTCGTCCTGGATCTCGATGCTGACGTAGTCGCCCTCCTGCTGCGCGGACAGCCGCACATGGCCGCTGCGCGGCTTGCCTGTGGCTTCGCGCAGGGCCGGCGATTCGATGCCGTGGTCGATCGCATTGCGCACCAGGTGCACCAGCGGGTCGGCCAGGGCCTCGACCAGGTTGCGGTCCAGTTCCGTCTCGGCGCCGATCAGCTCCAGCTCCACTTCCTTGGACAGGGTGCGCGCGACATCGCGGGCCACCTTGGGAAAGCGCGAGAACACCTTGCTGACCGGTTGCATGCGGGTGCGCATCACCGCGGTCTGCAGGCGTGCGGTGGCGATGTCCAGCGTGCTGACCGCGCGGTCGAGTTCCTCGTCGCGCAGGCGGGTGCGCAGGGTCTTGAGGCGATTGCGCGACAGCACCAGTTCGCCGATCAGGTTGACGATGGCATCCAGGCGCTTGGTGTCCACGCGCACGGTCTGCTCGGCGTCGGCTCCCTTGGCCGCCGCCTTGGGCGCGGCCTTGGCGCCGGGCGCAGCGGCGCCATGTGCGTCGTCGGGTGCGGGCGCTGCGGCGGCGGCCTTGGGCGCGGCCTTGACCGCCGGCGGGCCGCTCTTGGCATCGAACTGCGCAATCAGCGAGGCCGGTGCATGCGGCACGGCTTCGCCCGAGCCCATTGCATCCAGCATGGCCTGCAGGTAATCCAGCGACTGCTGCGCGGCATCGAAGTGATGCGCCTGCAACACCGCCTGGCCGGAGCGCGCCATGCCCAGGGTTTCCTCGGCGGCGTGGCAGAGCTCGACCATCGGCTTGATCGCCAGAAAGCCGGCGCCGCCCTTGAGCGTGTGGAAGCCGCGGAACACCGCGTTCAGCTGGTCGGCTTCGTCAGGTGCCTGTTCCAGCGACACCAGCTGTTCGCCGAGGCGGTCCAGGATTTCCTGGGCCTCGACGATGAAATCGGCAGCAATATCGTCTGGAACAGCACTCATGGTTACAACCCCAATCCGGACAGCAGGTCATCGGCGTCGTCCTGCGACACCGCGTGACGGTCCAGGCCCTTGACTGCAGGACCGGCAAGACCGCCGTCGTCTTTCTTCGGCTCTGGATTCTTCGGCGGCAGGCCGAGCGCACCGAAGCCCTCGTGCACGCGCCGGACGATGCCGGCCACGCGACGGATGATCTGCCCGCTCAGGTCCTGGTAGCTCTGCGCCAGCGACAGCTCGGTCAGGTTGTGGCGCATCTTGTCCATCAGCGCGCCCTGGTCCTGATTGAGCCCACCGTCGCGTAGCTGGTTGGCCAGCTCACGGCATTCCTCGACCAGATCCAGCGTGCGATGGCTGGCCTTCTCGGTCATCTCCACCACGTGGTCCAGGCGCGAACACGCATCGTCCAGCTCGCCGGCTTCCTCGGGCACGGTGGGCAACTCGCCCAGCGCCTGGCCGAGTTCGCGCGCAAGCCGGCTCAGGCCCTG
Source organism: Xanthomonas euroxanthea (assembly GCF_903989455.1). NCBI lineage: Bacteria > Pseudomonadati > Pseudomonadota > Gammaproteobacteria > Lysobacterales > Lysobacteraceae > Xanthomonas > Xanthomonas euroxanthea. The sequence continues at coordinate 2,369,692 of NZ_LR861803.1, forward strand.
CATCATCGGGCGCGTGCGCAGGGCGGCGAGGTGGTCGACCTCGCGCTTCCACGCAGCTTCGTCACCGCTTTCCAGTGCATCGAGCGCGCCCTGCAGGCGGTCGATCAACGCGGCGCGTTCGGCATTGGTGTCCACGGTGGCGTTCATCAGGCGGTCGCCGCCAGACGTTCGAACACCTTGCCCAGCTTCTCTTCCAGCGTCTGCGCGGTGAACGGCTTGATGATGTAGCCGTTCACGCCGCACTGGGCCGCTTCGATGATCTGCTCGCGCTTGGCTTCGGCGGTCACCATCATCACCGGCAGGTGCTTGAGCTTGGCGTCGGCGCGGATGTTGCGCAGCAGGTCGATGCCGGTCATGCCGGGCATGTTCCAGTCGGTGACCACGAAATCGAACGGGCCAGCCCGCAACGCCGCCAATGCGCTGTTGCCGTCTTCGGCCTCTGCGGTATTGGTGAAGCCAAGATCGCCCAACAGATTCTTGACGATGCGCCGCATCGTCGAGAAGTCGTCCACGATCAAAATCCGCATGTTCTTGTTCACATCAAGCTCCTAACACTAAAAAATACGCGAAAAAATCATTCGTCAATTTCGACACCGGCATCGGCCAGTTCGAAGACCTTGAGGCGGCCGCGCAGACGCACCACCGCCTGGCCATGGATCTGGCACACGCGCGATTCGCTGACACCGAGCACGGCGCCGATTTCTTTCAGGTTCAATTCCTGTTCGTAGTACAGCGACAGCACCAGCTGCTCGCGCTCGGGCAACTGGCCGATGGCCTTGCCCAGCTCGCGGCCGAACTCGCCGCGCTCCATCATCTGCTGCGGATTGGGGCCACCCTTGGCGGTGGTGTCCAGCTCGCCGTGATCCTCGATCCGCGACTCCAGGCTCAGCACCTGGCCGCGGGCGGCATCTTCCATCAGACGCAGGTAGTCCGGCAGCGGCATCTCCATCGCGGCGGCCACTTCGGTGGCGGCGGCTGCGCGGCCGGTGTGCTGCTCAATCTTGCGCACGGCCGCGGCGGCATCGCGTGCGCGTCGGTGCACCGAGCGCGGCACCCAGTCGCCACGGCGGATCTCGTCGATCATCGAGCCGCGGATGCGGATCGAGGCATAGGTCTCGAACGAGGCGCCCTGCTCGGAATCGTAACTGCGCGAGGCTTCGATCAGGCCGATCATGCCGGCCTGGATCAGGTCGTCCACTTCCACGCTCGCCGGCAGGCGCGCGGCCAGATGGTGGGCGATGCGGCGCACCAGGTCGGCGTGCTGGGTGACGATGTCATTGGCGTTGTTGCGCTGCACGGCACGGTACTGCGCGGTGGCCGTGGTTGCGGTAGCGGTGCTCATGCGGCCACTCCCCGTTGGATGATGCGTTCGACGAAGAATTCGACGTTGCCGCGGGACACGGTCGGGGCCTGCCAGCGCGAGGTACGGCGAGCGATTTCTGCAATGGCCTGCGCCGACGGACTGGCGGGGTAGGCCTTGATGACCGGTTGCTGGCGCTGTACCGACAGGCGCAACCAGTCGTCCTGCGGCACGTGGCCGAGGTAGTTCAGCGACACGTCGCCGAGGAATTTTTCGCAGACCCGCGACAGCTTGTCGTACAGCAGGCGGCCTTCGTTGGGGTCGCGCACCATGTTGGCGATGATCTGCAGGCGGTCCACGCCGCGTTCGCGCGAGAGCACCTTGATCAGCGCGTAGGCGTCGGTGATCGAGGCCGGCTCGTCGCAGACCACCACCACGGTGTCCTGGGCGGCCTGGCAGAAGGTCAGCACGCTGTCGGTGATGCCGGCGGCGGTGTCGATGACCATCACGTCCAGGTCGCGTTCCAGTTCGGAGAACACGTTGACCAGGCCGATGTGCTGGGCCGGGGCCAGTTCGGCCATGTGGCGGCGACCGGAGGCGGCCGGGACCACCAGCACGCCGCCGGGACCTTCGATGATCACCTCGTCCAGCGTGCAGCGGCCGGCGATCAGGTCGGCCAGGGTGTACTTGGGCGACAGGCCCAGCACCACGTCCAGGTTGGCCAGGCCCAGGTCGGCGTCCAGCAGCAGGGTGCGCTTGCCCATGTCGGCCAGCGCCACGGCCAGGTTGGCGGAGATGTTGGTTTTGCCCACGCCGCCCTTGCCACCGGTCACGGCAATGGTGCGCACCGGGCCCAAAGGCTCGGGACGGGTCGCCGACAGGGGGAAGGCGTTGGTCAGCTTGGCGTATTCACGCGACTGCATGGTTGTGCTCCGGAGTACAGGGCTTATCGGCAGCGCGCCGCAAATCTTCAAGGCGAAGAACGAGACTGGCGGCATTGGCGCGGTGCAGGTCGTCGGGGACCCGCTGTCCGTCAGTCACCCAGGTGATGGGCATTTGGTGATCGACGACGACCGACAGCGCACTACCGAAGCGGCCGGTCTCGTCAAGTTTGGTCAGCACCACGCCCTGGGGCTTGGCGTGGGCGAAGCGGCGCACGACCTCGTCGAGGTCGGAAAAGTGCGCGTTGGCAGGCAGCACCAGCAGCGAGGTGACCTGGTGCGCGGCGCGCAGCCAGTTCAGCTGGGCGGCCAGGGCGCGGTCGCGCTGGCCCATGCCGGCGGTGTCGATCAGCACCAGCTTGTAGTCGCGCAGGCGCTCGAGCAGTTCCAGCAGGCTCTCGGCGCTGTCGGCCTCGTGCACGGCGATGCCGAGCTGACGGCCGTAGCTGTGCAGCTGCTCGCGGCCGCCGACGCGCTGGGTGTCGGTGGTGACCAGGGCCACGTCGCGCGGGGCGTGCTGGGCGGCGAAGCGCTGCGCCAGCTTGGCGATGGTGGTGGTCTTGCCGGCACCGGTCGGGCCGACCAGGGCGATCACGCCGCCGCGTTCCAGCGGGTCGACCGGGGCCACCGGCAGGCGCTTGGACAGCAGGCCCAGCATCAGCCCGCGGCCGCGGTGCAATTCGGTATCGGCCGGGATCTGCAGCGCCACATCGCGGATCAGGCCGGCGTCGAAGCCATAGTCGTCCATCAGCTCCAGGGCCTGCGCACGCACCGGTGAGCCGCGCAGGCGCTCGTCGGTGAGGCGGTTCATCTCGCGCTCGATCATCTGCCGCATCAGCGCCAGCTCGCCGCGCAACTGCTTGAGTTCTTCGTCGTTCTGCGGCGCCGGGACGGCGGCGGCCGGCACCGCGGCCAGCGCCGGCGGGGCGGCCACCAGCGGCGGCAACGCGGCCGGCGGCAGGATCTGCGGCAGCGCGTCCAGGTCGAAGTCGGCGTCGTCGGCCAGCGCGTCTTCGTCCTGGTCGTAGCCGGCCTGCACAGGGGCGGCGGCGGCGGCCATGATCGGCGTCGGCGCCTGCACCGGGGCGGCCTGCACGGCGGCGCGCTGCACCGGGGCGGTGGTCAGGAAGTCGGCGAACAGTTGTTCCGGCACCGCCGACAACGCGTGTTCCTGGCGCGGTGCGGCGGACACCGCAACGGCGCGGGCCAGGGCCTGGGCGGCGGGCGAGGGGACGGCGGCGGTACGGACCGGTGCGGCGACCGGGGCCTGACGCGGCACGTTGACCGGCTGGCGCAGCGCCATCGCGGCGATCATGTCTTCGGCAGCGCTGGCAATGCGCTGGCGCTGGCTCGTACCGGTATCGGCGGCCGGCGTGAGCGGTGCGTGGACCGGCGCGGCCGCGGCTTGCGGGGCCGGGGCCTGCTGGGCAGGTGCCGACGGGATCGGCGCGGCGGCAACCGCCGGCGTCTCGGAGCGCGCGGTTTCCAGGGCGCGCTGTACGAGTTCTTCGTCGTAGTTGCTGGCAGCGACGATCTCGATGCCTTCGGCGGTACGGCGATTGGACAGGATCACTGCGTCCGGGCCGTGTTCTTCACGCACCATGCGGAATGCGGTGCGCATGTCCGGGGCAACGAAGCGTTTGATTTTCATGCCAAGTGCCTCCAGGAACGGGACCCGCCGGACGCCGGACGGGTGCGCGATGAATGTGGGTGCGTTGCCAGCGTCATGAGGTGCCTGTCCCGTTCGGTTGTTCCAAGTGCTGCTCTCGCCCCGCAGCGGTGACGCTGGCTGCGGTCTCGTCAGAGCTAATGCACGCGGCGTGCCAAAACGTGGTGCCAGGGTTCCGGCGCGTGACCCTGGCCGGTCGGGGGTAGAGCGGCGGCTGTGCGTCTGGTCCGGATTGGGAGGTTCAAGTCAATGGATTGATTGACTTTTCTCCGGGCCGGCACAGTGTTGGCATTGCCCGTGCGGGCGGATGCGCTGGCGGTGCGGGCGCCGGGACTGCAGTGCCCGGAACGCCTCGAAACGGCCGGCAGCGTGCAATCGATTGGATGACCGGACCGGTGGCGGCTTTCCGACGCCGGGTGTGGCGGTCGGTCTGAACGCGGTGCCGGTCGGCGCGGCGGAGGCACAACGGCCTGACGATTTCGTAGGAGCGCACCCGGGCGCGACGCGGCTGTCCCGGTAACGCCGGTCGCGCCCAGGTGCGCTCCTACAGGGTGTTCTGGTTTGCGGCGTGCCGTCGGATACCCGGCACGTCGTAGGAGCGCACCCGGGCGCGACGGGGCTGTCCTGGGAAAGCCTGTCGCGCCCAGGTGCGCTCCTACAGGGGTGTTCTGGTTTGCGGCGTGCCGTCGGCTACCCGGCGCATCGTAGGAGCGCACCCGGGCGCGATGGGGCTGTCCCGGTAAGGCCCGTCGCGCCCAGGTGCGCTCCTACAGGGGTGTTCTGGTTTGCGGCATGCCGTCGGATACCCCGGCGCGTCGTAGGAGCGCACCTGGGCGCGATGGGGCTGTCCTGGGAAAGCCCCTCGCGCCCAGGTTTGCTCCTACAGGGGTGTTCTGGTTTGCGGCGTGCCGTCGGATACCCGGCACGTCGTAGGAGCGCACCCGGGCGCGACGGGGCTGTCCTGGGAAAGCCTGTCGCGCCCGGGTGCGCTCCTACGCCTTAGCTGATTGTGCCGACCAGCTTCAGGCGCTTGTCTTCGGGCACTTCGCTATAGGCCAGCACCGACAGGGACGGGACGCTGTGGCGGACCAGGCGGGCCAGCGCGGCGCGGACCTGGCCGGGGACCAGCACCACCGCCGGTTCGTTGCGGGCTTCCTGCTTGCCGACGCAGTCGGCCAGGCTCTGGTGCAGGCGCTCGGCCAGGCCGGGTTCCAGCGCCACGCCGTTGCCGTGGGTGGATTCCTGCAGCACGCGCTCCAGCTGCGGGGCCAGCGTGTAGACCGGCAGCTCGGCCGACATGCCGGCGATCTCCTGCACGATGAAGCGGCCCAGCGAGGTGCGCACCGCGGCGGTGAGCGTGGTGGGGTCCTGGCTGTGCGGGGCGTGCTCGACCAGCGCTTCGACGATCTTGCGCAGCTGGCGCACCGGGATGCGCTCGATCAGCAGGTTCTGCAGCACGCGCACCACCACCGACAGCGGCAGCGCCTTCGGCGTGAGGTCCTCGACCATCTTCGGCGCGGTCTTGGCCAGGGTCGCCAGCAACTGCTGCACTTCCTCGTGGCCGAGCAGTTCCGGGGCGTGTTCGCGGATCAGGTGCGACAGATGGGTGGCGACCACGGTGGCCGGGTCGACCACGGTGTAGCCCATCGATTCGGCATAGGCGCGTTGATGCGGCTGGATCCAGGTGGCATCCAGGCCGAACGCCGGGTCCTTGCCGGGAATGCCGTCGAGCTGGCCGAGCGCACCGCCCGGGTCCAGCGCCAGTTCGCGGTCGGGATAGATTTCCGCGGTGGCCACCGGCACGCCGTGCACCAGCAGCCGATACGCGTTGGCCGACAGCTCCAGGTTGTCGCGGATATGCACCGGCGGCACCAGGAAGCCGATGTCCTGGGTGAGCTTGCGGCGCACGCCCTTGATGCGCGCCATCAGTTCGCCGCCCTGGTTCTTGTCCACCAGCGGAATCAGCCGGTAGCCCACTTCCAGGCCCAGCGGGTCGATCGGGCGCAGCTCGTCCCAGCTCAGCTCGGAGCTGGCCTGGGCGGCGGTGGCCGCCGCGGCGGCCTTGGGGTCGGTGGCCGGGTCGCCGGTCGGCGGGATCACCAGGCTGCGCTTGTACATTTTCCAGGCGATCACGCCCAGGATCAGGCCCAGCGTCAAAAACGCGACGTTGGGCATGCCGGGCACCAGGCCGACCAGGCCCAGGATGGCCGCGGCCACCGCGAGGGCGCGGTGCTGGCCGAACACCTGGCTGATCATGGCGCCGCGCATGTCCTGCGCGCGCGAGGCGCGGGTCACCAGCAGGGCCACCGAGGACGACACCAGCAGGGCCGGCAGCTGTGCCACCAGGCCGTCGCCGATCGACAGCAGGGTGTAGGTGGAGGCGGCATCCACAAAGCTCATGCCGTGCTGGAACATGCCCACCGCCATGCCGCCGACCAGGTTGATGAACAGGATCAGGATGGCGGCGATGGCGTCGCCGCGGATGAACTTGTTGGCACCGTCCATCGCACCGTAGAAGTCGGCTTCCTCGCGGACTTCCTCGCGGCGGGCCTTGGCTTCCTCGCGCGTCAGCAAACCGGCGTTGAGGTCGGCGTCGATGGCCATCTGCTTGCCGGGCATGGCGTCCAGGATGAAGCGGGCGGTCACTTCCGACACGCGCCCGGCACCCTTGGTGATGACCACGAAGTTGATGATGGTCAGGATCGCGAACACCACGATGCCCACGGCGTAGTTGCCGCCGATGACGAACTGGCCGAACGCCTCGATCACCTTGCCGGCCGCGGCATGGCCGTCCTGGCCGTTGATCAGGATCACGCGGCTGGAGGCCACATTCAGCGCCAACCGCAGCATCGTGGTCATCAACAGCACGATCGGGAAAATGGTGAATTCCAGCGGGCGCTGCACGTACACCACCGCCAGCAGCACCATCAGCGAGATGGCGATGTTGAAGGTGAACAGGGCATCCAGCACCGGTGCGGCCAGCGGCACCATCAGCATGGCCAGCATGGCCATCAGGGCCAGTGGCGCGCCCAGGCCGTTGCGCAGCAACTCCATGATGCGCCGGGCATTCATCGGGGCGGGTTGGGCGCTCATGCGCTGGCTCCCTTGCCGAACTCATCCACGTCCAGCGACGGCAATTCCGGCATCGGGCCGCCGTTCCAGCCACGCAGCTGGTAGACGTAGGACAGCACCTGGGCCACGACCGAATAGAGTCTCACGGGAATTTCCTTGCCAATTTGCGCTTCTCTATACAAGGCGCGTGCCAAAGGCGGGGCGGTGACGATCGCCACCCGGTGCTGTTCGCAGGCTTCGCGGATGCGGAAGGCCATTTCGTCCACGCCCTTGGCCACCACGATCGGGGCGCGCATCTTGCCGCCTTCGTACTTGAGCGCCACCGCATAGTGGGTCGGATTCATCAGCACCACGTCGGCCTTGGGCACCGCTTCCATCATCTGGCGCTGCGACATCTGCATCTGCATCTGGCGGATGCGGCCCTTGACCTCCGGGCTGCCCTCGCTTTCCTTCATCTCGCGCTTGATCTCTTCGCGGGTCATCTTGAGCTTCCGCAGCCAGTTCCACTTCTGGTACGGGGCGTCGATGGCGGCCAGCAGCACCAGCGCGCCTGCGGTGTAGAACAGCAGGCTCTTGGTGAAGTCCAGGCCGTTGCCCACGGCCTGTTCCAGCGGCTGGTTCACCAGCGAGCGCAGGCCGTGCAGGCCCTTGGAGATGCACAGGCTGGCGGCCAGGCCGACGAACAGCAGCCGCAGCACCGACTTGACCAGCTCGGCCAGGCTGTTGCTGCCCCACATGCGCTTGATCCCGTTGGCCGGGTTGAGCTTGGTGAGGTCGGGCATGATCGCCTTGCCGGAAAACCGCAGCCCGCTCATCAGCAGCGGGCCGGCCAGGCCGGCGGCCAGGCAGATGCCGATCAGCGGCAGCATCACCCACAGCAGTTGCAGCAGCAGGTCGCCGAAATGGCCGAACAGCGCCATCGGGTTTTCACGCATCTTCGGGTCCGGGCTGAGCGCGGTCTTCATCCACACGCTGGCGCCATCGCCGATGCCGCGGGCCAGGGCCATCAGCGCGAACACGCCGGCGCCGAACACCGCAGCGGTGGACAACTCGCGCGATTGCGGGATGTTGCCCTGCTCGCGGGCTTCGCGCACGCGTTTTTCGGTGGGAAGCTCTGTGCGTTCGCCGCCGTCTTCGGACTCGGACATGGAGATGCCGGTGGGGGATCAGCCTGGTCTCATGCAAGCTGCGTTCCACTTGGGGCCGGGAATCGGGAATCGGGATTGGGGAATCGGAGAGCGGTGATCGCGTGGAGCCGCTGGCGGGGTGTTGTGGCTGGTGGTGAGCAAGCGCACGCCGGGCTCTGTGGATGGCGCTGCCATCGCGATAGATCGCCCCGCCTGCGCGCCTGCGACGGCTGTTGCAGTTAGAAGGCGCGCAGGTCGCCGCGTGCGCGGGGGAGGGCCGCAGGCAGGAATGGGGGCGGCGGACCAAGTGCAGGCTGGTGCTTGGCTTGGTTGGCGGGTCAGAGATTGATGGCAGATGCCGGGGCAGCGATCGTTTTGACGCCTTTCGCTTAACCGGTCGGGCGAGTTGCGCCGTCGCGTTGGGCGACCACCACCGCGATGAAGTGCTCGGCGTCCATCGGCCGGCCCAGCAGATAGCCCTGCAGCTGGTCGCAGCCCAGCCGTTCCAGGGTGTTGCGCTGGGCGGCGGTCTCCACGCCCTCGGCCACCACCTGCAGGCGCATGGTGTGGGCCAGCGCCACCACCGCGGCGACGATGGCGATGTCTTCCGGGCCGTTGTCCAGGGCCTGCACGAAGCTGCGGTCGATCTTGAGTTCGTGCGCGGGCAGCTTGCGCAGGTACATCAGGTTGGAATAGCCGGTGCCGAAGTCGTCGATGGCGATGCGCACGCCCAGCGTGTTGAGCTGGCCGAGCGTGCGCAGGCAGGCTTCGGCATCGCGCATGGCCATGCTCTCGGTGATTTCCAGGGTGAGCTGGGCCGGTGGGATCGCGTAGTCGGCCAGGGTGGTGGCCACCTCGTCCAGCAGGCTGGGCGAGGCCAGTTGCGTGGCCGACAGGTTGACCGCCACACGCCAGTGCCCATGTCCGGCCTCGCGCCAGTCACGCATCTGCCGGCAGGCCTGCTGCAGGACCCAGCTGCCGAGCGGGCCGATCATGCCGCTGCGCTCGGCCAGCGGGATGAAGCTGTCCGGCGGCACCAGGCCGCGCTCGGGGTGCTGCCAGCGGATCAGCGCCTCGGCACCGATCGGGCGGCCGTCGTCGGCGCAGTACTTGGGCTGGTAATGCAGGACGAACTGGCCCAGTTCCAGCGCACGCGGCAGATCCTGCAGCAGCTGCAGGCGTTCGCGGGTGGTGCCGGTCATCGAGCGCTCGAAAAAGCTGTAACGGTTGCGCCCGGCCTGCTTGGCGTGACGCATCGCTGCATCGGCATGGGTCATCAACTGATGCTCGCTGCCGGCATCCTCCGGATACAGCGCAATGCCGACGCTGCTGCTGAGGCGCAATTCCTGGTTGGCGACCAGGAACGGCACCGCCAGTGCCTGCAGCAGATGCGCGGCGATCGCGGCGGCATCCTCGGGGTCGGCGATGGCCGATACCAGAACGAACTCGTCGGCACCCAGCCGCGCCAGGCTGCCGTGGGCGCGCCGGTGTGCACGCATGCGCTCGGCCACCGCCACCAGCAACTGGTCGCCGAACGGGTAGCCGTAGCCATCGTTGATCGCCTTGAATCCATCCAGGTTGATCAGCATCACCGCAAAGCGTTGCCCGTCGCGCTGGGCGCGGTCGATGCCCTGCAGCACGTGCTCGTGCAGCAGCACGCGGTTGGGCAGGCGGGTGAGCGGGTCGTACAGGGCCGCCTGCACCAGCTCGGCATTGGCCTGCGCCAACGACGCGGAGAGCACGTCGGTGCGTTGCTGGAACCGCCGCGACAGTACCGAGATCACCAACGCCAGCGCCAGCAGCGCCAGCGTGACCAGCACCACCACGGCCGCCAGCCAGGGCAGCGGCAGGTGCGCACCGGCCGCCGCACCGCAGAGGCTGCCGGGCGCGAAGCGCGCGGCCGCCATGCCGGTGTAATGCATGCCCACGATCGCCACGCCCATGATCATCGCCGCGATCAGCCGCAGGCTGTAGCGGCGGCCGCCGTGGCGCAGCCGGAAGGCGATCCACAACGCCGCTGCCGAGGCGCCGATGGCGATGAGGATGGACAGCCCGAACAGCAGCGGGTCGTAGCTGATGGCCGGGGACATGCGCAGCGCGCCCATGCCGATGTAGTGCATCAACGCAATGCCCAGCCCCATCAGCACCGCACCCAGGCCCAGCCGCGGCCACGGCAGGTTCGCACGCGAGGTCAACCACAGCGCCAGGGCCGCGGCCAGAATCGCCGCCAGCATCGACCAGGTGGTCAGCGCCAGGTCGTAGCCCAGCGGAATCGGCAGGCGAAACGCCAGCATGCCGACGAAGTGCATCGACCAGATGCCGATGCCCATCGCCACCGCGCCGCCCATCAGCCAGGCCACGGCATCGCTGCCACGACTGGCCGTCACACGTGCGGCCAGATGCAGCGCGGTATAGGAGGCCAGCACGGCCACCACCAGCGACAGCATCACCATGCCAGGGTTGTAGGTTCCGACCACCCATCCACTTCCAGCGCCGAAGGACGCGCTTGCTCAAGCACGTAGCGACCCCGGGCGCCAGTTCTTGAGCGCCTGCGGGCAGCCAGCGGCGATCCAAGGCGCATGCGCTGATCGGCCTGGCGCGGGCGGCAGGCGATGCGGTGATGTGGCGCGTCAGCCATGCAGTTTCTGCACAAGGCGACGATGCTGCCGCACCTGTGATCGGCAGGCGGGTCGGCGTCACTGCACGCGTGGGTGCCGTGTATCGGAAGCAGGATCCGTACGTGGGTATCGAACCGACCTACGCCCGAGCGGCGGCGCGCATGCTCATGCCACCGACGATTCGGGCTCCTCCGGTTCGATGCGATTGCGGCCATGCCGCTTGGCGCGGTACAGCGCTTCGTCGGCACGCGCCAGCAGCGTGGCGGCGTTGTCGCCGCTCCGGAACCAGGCCACGCCCACCGAACAGGTCACCTGCAGCGGCCGGGTGGTGCCGACCTCGTACGGTGCCAGGCTGAGCTTTTCGTGGATGGCGCGCAGCCGGTGCTGGCTGTGCCGCGACATGCCCGGCAGCAACAACAGCAGTTCCTCGCCGCCATAACGGCCCACCTTGTCCGAGTCACGCAGGCAGCTAGTCAGGCGCGCACCCACCTTGGCCAGCACCGCATCACCGACCAGGTGCCCGTGCTGGTCGTTGACCAGCTTGAAGTGGTCCAGATCGATCAGCACCACCGCCAGCGGATGGCCGCCGTGCGCGCAGGCCTGCAGTTCTTCGGCCATGGCGTCGAGCACGCCGGAGCGGTTGAGCAGGCCGGTCAGGGCATCGTGGCTGGCCTTCAGGGCCAGCGCTGCGCGCGCGCTTTCCAGGTCGCGTTTTTCGTGTTCCAGCTGGTAGGTGCGCTCGGCCACCAGTTCGGCGAGCATGCGCTCGCGTGCAACCAGATGGCGATGCCGCCAGCGCCACAGGCCGGCCAGCAGTGCGCTGCCGATCAGCACATACAACGCGATCGCCGGCGGGCTGCGCCACCACAGCGGCGCCACCGCAAACGCCAGCTCGGCGATCGGCGAGGCCGTGCGGCGGTAGCGGTCCAGGACCTGCACTTGCAGGCGGAAATGCCCGGAGGGCAGCGGCGGTTGGTCGATCGACAGGTCCTCGCTCTGGATCCATGCGTCGTGCAGGCCGCGCAGGCGGTAACGCACCGTCAGGCGGCTCGGGTCGTCGTACACCTCCATCGTGGACAGCTCGATATGCAGCGGCTTGTCGCTCCAGCCCAGCAACTGGCCTTGCTGCACCGGTACGCCGCCGCGGCTGACGCTGTCGATGCGCACGCTGGGCTGGCGCGCATCGAACAGCTGCGCCGGATCCAGCAGATGACTCACGCCGCGCGAGGTGCCGATCCAGACCGATCCATCCGGATCCTCGGCGAAGGCCGCTTCGGAGATGTCGTCCCACAGCAGGCCCTGCGACTGCGACAGATGCGCCCAACGCTCCCCGTCGTAGACCTCCACCCCGCGTGCGTGTCCTACCCAGACCCGGCCGATGCTGTCGCCACGCATCAGGTAGACGCCGACCTCGCGCAGCGCTTCGTCGCTGATCGCCTGCAGGTCCAGCCGGTCGCCCAGCAGCATGCCGTGCCAGAGACCGGGCCGATAGAACGCCAGCCACACCTCGCCGCCATCGCTGATGTGGAACTTGCTGATCCACGGGTCGGACGTGCCGCCGTTGACCAGCACCTCGACCCTGGACCAGCGCGCGCCCTGCAGGCGGAACAGGCCGTTGGCGGTGGATACCCACAGCGTGCCGTTGGCGGTCTGCTGGATGTCGGTATAGGCGATCGCGGGCATGTCGGCGACCGCTTCCATCGTGCCGCCTTCCAGCGGGCGCCGGATCACGAACAGCCCGCCCGCGCTGAGCATCCACATCCGCCCCTGCCGGTCGATCAGCAGGCGGCGCGCGGTACGCGGCAGCTTGGCGACCTGGGCACTGCGGCCATCCGGCCAGGTGCGGCGCAAAAAGCCGGCCGAATTGAGCGTCCACAGGCTGCCGTCGGCACTGCGTTGCATGCCAATGATCTGGATCCCGGAGGCAGGCAAGGCCGGAACGAACCGCCCGCCCGGATCGGCCTGGCGGCCGGCACCGTGTTCGTTGCCGACCAGCAGCGCCCCCTGCGCGTCGCGGGCGATCGACCAGGTGGGGGCGGCCGGCATGCCTTGCGAGGCGTCCCAGTTCTCGATCCATTCGTAGCCGGCCCAGCGCACCAGGCCTTCGCCATCGACGGTCATCCAGACATCGCCATCGCGGTCCACCAGGATCGCGTCGCTACTGCCGGGCGGCAGCCCGTTGCCGGCACCGAAGCTGCGCCAGCGGCCGTTTTCCCAGCGCGCCAGACCGTCGTTGCGGCGGACCAGCACGCGCCCTTCGCGGTCCAGCACCAACGGCGCCTGTCGCCCGATGGTGCTGCCATCGAGCAATGGCAGCGGCCGCACACTGAATCTGCTTGCGCCCGGCGCGCGATACAGCAGGGTGCCGGTGCCACGCACCCACAGTGCGCCGTCATGGTCGCGCAATACGCTGTACCAGCGATCTTCCGGCACGCCCTGGTCCGGCCCGTAGACCTGCACCTTGCGCTGCGCATCGATGGCGCACAGCCGCCTGGCGCAGCCGGCCCACAAGGTGTCGCCTTCCACCGACAGGCTTAGCACCTTGGCCAGTTCGGGCACGCGTACCCGGGTGGCGGTGTCCAGCAACGGTTCGCTATGCCAGCGGCCATTGCCGCGTGCGCTCAACCGCTCCAGCGTGCCGCCATTGGCCAGCACCGTGCCCCAGGAGGGACTGGCCAGCAGCATGTCTTCCTGCAGATGTTCGGCCTCATCGGGGGCCAGCTTGCGGAAGCCGTGCTCGTCGCCGACAAACAGCGCCTGGAAGCCGGCCACCCACAGCCGCCCGTCGGCGGCTTCGCTCATCGAGGCAATCGGTTCGTTGCGCAGGCCATCCAGCTCGACCTGCTGGAAGCTGCGCCCGTTGTAGCGATACAGGCCGCTTTCGGTGCACACCCACAACAGCGTGGTGCGGGTCTGCAGCAGGCAGGTGCCGGCAAGCCCGAGCAGGCCCTGGTCGTGGGCATAGCGACGAATGCTCGCGCTCTGCGCGGCAGCCAGATCGGCCAGCAACAGCAATCCCAGCAGCAGCACCGCCAGCAACGGTGCACACCGGTGTGACGACCTGCATTGGCGGTACTCAGACCCCACGGGCGTTGCACTCTCCCACGCGTCGGCCTGCGTGCTCCGCGCCCTTCGCGCGGGTGTCTCACGCTTGCCATGGGCGGCCCCCATCGTAGGCCGCAGTAAACCGACTAGCGGCTGTTCACGTGTGTTTCTTTAATGCGTGAGCAGGCATGGTGGCGTGATTGCGCAGCGGGCACCGCCATACCAGTGGCCTGTTTTCCCGAACCGCGCACTGTCGCTGCAGGCGCGATCACGCAGATTGCTTGATGCCGGTTGCGCAACGGCTGCGTGCTGCTTGCGCAACGGCTGCGTGCTGCCCGCGTCCAGGCCTCCATTCGGCAGAAGACATGGCGTTGTCGGCGATGCGTCGGTAAGGCGCGCTGCGTGCCCCGGCCGGTTTGCAGATCGCAGCATCGGCACTGCTTTTCAGCCGGCGAGGCAATGCAGGTTCAGCCGTTGGCCGCCGCGTGGTAGGCCACCTGGTCGTAATCGATGCGGTTGCGTCCACTGCGCTTGGCGCGATAGAGCGCGGCGTCGGCGCGCGCCAGCAGTTGTTCCAGGGTTTCGCCCGGCTGGAACCAGGCCACGCCCACCGAACAGGTCACCGGCAAGACGCCGCCATCGATGGGGTAGTGGCCGCAGATGCCGCGATGCAGCGCCTGCAGGCGATGGCTGGCCTCGGCACCGAGCCCCGGCAGCAGTGCCAGCAATTCCTCGCCGCCATAGCGGCCGATGCGGTCGTCGCCGCGCACCAGCGTATCCAGGCGCCGGCCGACCTCGGCCAGCACCGCATCCCCGGCCAGATGGCCATGCAGGTCGTTGACCAGCTTGAAGTGGTCCAGGTCGATCAGTGCCACCGCCAGCGGCTGCGCGCTGGTATCGGCATGGGCCAGCATGCCGCGCAGCGCGTGCAGGATGCCGGCGCGGTTGAGCAGCCCGGTCAATTCGTCGTGGGTGGCCTTGAGTGCGAGTTCGGCGCGCGCCGCTTCCAGCTCGCGCTTGTCCTGCTCCAGCTCGGCGGTGCGCTCGGCCACCAGCTGCTCCAGCTCGCGCTTGCGTCGCAGCAGCTTGCGCGTGCGCCAGCGCAGCAACGCAATCACCGCCGCAATGCCCAGCAGCACGTAGCCGGCCATTGCCGGGGCGCCGCGCCACCACGGTGGGCGCAGCACGAAAGGCAGCCGCGCCACCGGGCTGGCGCTGCGCTGGTAGGCGTCCAGCGCCTGTACTTCCAGCGTGTAGGCGCCGGGTGGCAACAGGGGATAGGTGAGGTGGCTGAGCGAGGTCGTGGTCCAGCGCGCCTGGTGGCCCTCCACCCGGTAGCGGAAGCCGATGCGGTCCGGGCCGCCTTCGGCGCCGGGTGCGCTGATGTCCACATCCAGCGGCACCTGCGACCAATCGACCTGTGTCCCTGCGGTGATCGCCTGGTTGCCACGCCGCACGCGCAGGATGTCCGCGCGCAATGGCGGTGCGGCGAACACGCGCAACGGATCGATCAGATGGGTGGCGCCGCGACTGCTGCCGAGCCAGATGCTGCCATCCACGTCCTCGAAGAATGCATTGGCCGACATGTCGTCCCACAGCAGGCCCTCGGTGCGCGTGGCCCGCGACCAGTGGCCGTTTTCCAGCATGTCCAGGCCCTGGCTGCTGCCCAGCCATAGCCGGCCCTTGCGGTCGTGGCGCAGGATGAACGGCATCACCCGCGCCACCAGCGGGTCGTCGACCGCGCGCAGCGCCAGCACGCCATCGGCCTGCAGGCGGCCATGCCACAGCCCGGTATCGCGCAGCGAGATCCACAGCTCGCCATCGGGGGCAAAATCGATCAGGAAGAAATCCTGGCTGGGCAGCGCGCCACGCACCTGCACGCGTTGCCAGGTGCCGTCCGCCCGCCGGTTGTACAGCCCCTCGCGGGTACTGGCCCAGAGCCGGCCCCGGGGATCGAGGTCGACATCGCCTATGAACGCGGCCGGCACGCCCGCATCGCGGGTGGCCTGATACGGCGCGCCCGGCGGCATGTGATACAGGCCGCGCGGCGTGGTGATCCACAAGGTGCCGGTGGCGTCGAACAGCAGCTTGTTGATCGGCAGGCCCAGCTGCAGCACGTCGACGGTCCTGCCGCTGTGCGGATCGCGCCGCGCCAGTGCGCCGGATGAGCGCGCCACCCAGGCCGCGCCGTCTGCCGGCGAGAGCGCCATGGAGATCGACTGCAGCAGCGGCTGCCCGTCGTCCAGCGTCCAGGGTTGCATGCGCCCGCTGCGCGGATCCAGCACGTTCGAGCCGGCGTCGCTGCCGACCAGCAGTTCCCCGCTGGGCAGGCGCTGGATCATCCAGGTCGGCGCTTCTGCCAGTCCCTGGTTTTCGTCCCAGTGCTCGATGTTGCCGTAGCCCAGCCAGCGCTGCACGCCCAGGCCACGGGTGCCGATCCATAGCTGGCCGGTGCTTTGCATCATCAGCGGGCCGACCATCGGGCTGATCGGCAGCCCCTGGTCATGGCCGAAATAGCGCCAGTGATCACCTTCCCAGCGCACCAGGCCGCGATCGGAACGCGTCAGCAGGCGGCCCTGTGCGTCTTCGGACAGGGTGGTGGCCGCCGAGAGCGTGTCGAAGCTGGTGCCTGCCGGCGCCGCATGACTGCGGAATACGCGCTCGCCCGGCGCGCGCGCCAGCACCAGCCCACCGCCACGCAGCCACACGGTGCCCTGGTGGTCGCGGAAGATCGCCCGCCACTGCCGCTCCGGCACACCGTCGGCTTGCCCGAGCAGCTCGCTGCGCCCGTTCGCGTCGATCCGGCAGACGTGCTGTCCGCAGCTGGTCCATAGCGCCGTGCCATCGGCCAGCAGTGCCTTGCCGGCGGGCAGGGAGGTGCCATCGGCCAGCTGCAACGGCAGCGGGCGCACCGACCAGCCGCCCGCGTGCTCCGGCGACAGGCGCAGCAAGGCGTTCTCGCTGACCACCACCATGCCGTCGGCGTAGGCGGCCAGCACGTTGCCGCTGTCGGCGCGGATCGGTTTGCCGTCATGCAGGAGTTGCACGAATGCGCCGCCGTCGCGGACGAACACGCCGTTGGCACTGGCCACCCAGAGCCGTCCTGCCGCATCCAGCGCCAATGCGCGGATGTAGCGTGCATCCAGGCCGCTTTCCTGGCCGACCGGTATGAAGCTCTCGCGCTCGAAGCGGTGCAGGGCCAGCTCGGTGCCCACCCAGACCACGCCCTGGCGGTCTTCGAGCAGGCTGTTGGCGGTCATGCCCTGCAGGCCATCGGCCTGGGCGTAGTCGCGGAAGCTGTAGGTCTGTGCCTGGGCGTGCCCGCACACCACGATCCCCAGCATCCAGACGCAGGCCCGGGCCCACCAGTGGCCGCCTCGTGACGCAATCGGAGCGAACAGCGCAGACACGTTGGGCATCGGTTCCCGCGGGCGTTGGCGTGGGTGAGTGATGGCGACTGGCGGTGTCAATCGTCCTGTGGCGTTGACGGCTGGCCAGGGCGAAACTTGAGGCAGTTCACATTTACGGATGTGCCCGCTAGGCGGTCAATTCCCTGGCGGCGTCGAAGGCGGTATCGAACATGCGCTGCACGGGCGGGGCGAATTCGCTGGCGAAGCTGGACAGCAGGAACAGCCCCAGCAACACCGTCAACGGCAGGCCCAGCTGCATCGGGTTCAACGCCGGCGCGGCCTTGGCCAGCGCACCGAAGGCCAGGTTGACCGCCAGCATCGCCACCATCATCGGCAATGCCAGGGTGAGCCCGCCGCGCAGGATCTGCAGGAACAGGGTGGGCGCCACCTCGGCGAATGCGGCGGCGTCGGGGATGGCGGTGCCGATCGGCAGGGCCTTGTAGCTGTCCACCAGCAGCGCGATCACCGCAAGATGGCCGTTGGCCGCGAAGAACAGCAAGCCGAATCCCAGGTAGAACCACTGCGCGATCACCCCGGAGGTCACCCCGCGCAGCGGGTCGGACATCTGCGCGAACGACAGGCCGGTGGACTGCGACACCAGCTCGCCGGCCATCGCGCCGGCCTCGAAGATCAGCTTGAGCATGAAGCCCATGCTGGCGCCCACCGCCAGCTCACGGGCGACGCTGAGCACCGCCTGCGCGGTGAATCCGTCCCAGTCCGGCACCGGCGGCAGCAGCGGCGCCAGCACCATCGACAAGGTGCCGGCCAGCATCACCCGTACCCGTCCCGGTACCGCGCGCGTGCCGATCAACGGCATCGCGGTCAGCAACGCACCGGTGCGCAGCATCGTCCACATGATCGCCCCGACCATTGCGAACGCGCGCTGGCCGTCGATCACCATCTGGGTGGCAGCATCCATCCGCGCTGGTCCGCTAGCCGATCAGATGCGGAATGCGCTGGAACAGCGCAATGGTGAACTCCACCAGATGCCCCAGCAGCATGCTGCCGGTGGCGAACAAGGTGGCCGTCAGCGCGACCGCCTTGGCCACGAAGGCGATGGTCGGCTCGTTCAACTGGGTGGCGGCCTGCACCACACCGATCACGACACCAACGACCAGCACCGCCAGCAACATCGGTCCGGCAATCCACAGGACGGTGACCAGGCCACCACGCAATTCGGTCAGGGCGATTTCAGGGCTCATGGGTGTGGTGATGCAAGTGGGGTGCCAAAGGATGGGATTGGGGATTGGGGATTGGGGAATCGGGAGGCGGGAATCGGGAATCGGGAATCGGGAGTGTGAATAGGGGGCGGAGATTTGAGCTGTGCGACGGGTATGGGCTGACGAAGGTGCGGTCTGCAGAAGCTCGCCCCTCTCCAGCGGGAGAGGGGTTGGAGTGAGGGTGCGAGGCGAAGCCACGCGTGTTGGGTGGTTCGGCTGGGGCATTGCTCAGCTGTGCGCTTCGGCCGCTGTTGGCTGCACTGGCTATCGCGGTCGTTGTTTGCTCTGCGGTAGCGTCGGCGTTTGCTGCTCGGCCTCGGGACTGCACAGCGACGCCGGCAAACCGGGTAGACACGCCGGCGGGGCGGCGCGCATGCAGACCGCGCGGCTACGACGCGTTGAAGCTCGCGGCCAATGTGCCCACCACCAGCACCCAACCGTCCACCAGGATGAACAGCAGGATCTTGAACGGTGCCGAGATCAGCATCGGTGACAGCATCATCATGCCCATCGACATCAGTACGCTGGCGACCACCAGATCGATGATCACGAACGGAATGAAGATCAGAAAGCCGATCTCGAACGCGGTCTTCAGCTCGCTGGTCACGAACGAGGCCACCAGCACCGGGAACGGCACCGCGTCCGGGCCGGCGTACTTGCCGTCGCCGGCCATGCCGGCGAAGGTCATCAGGTCGGTCTCGCGGATCTGCGCCAGCATGAAGGCGCGCAGCGGCTGGGTGGTCAGCGTCCAGGCAGTCTGGAAATCGATCTGGTTGTTGAGGTACGGCGACAGCCCGGCGCCCCACATCTTCTGCCACACCGGCATCATCACCAGCGCGGTCAGAAACATCGACAGCCCCAGCAGCACCTGATTGGACGGGGTCTGGCCGGTGCCCAGTGCCTGGCGCAGCAGGCCCAGCACGATGGTGATGCGGGTGAAGGCGGTCAGCACCAGCAGCATCGACGGCAGCAGGGTGATTGCCGTCATCAGCAGCAGGGTCTGCAGCGGCAGGCTCACCGGCTGGTCGCCGATGCGGCCGACGCTGACATTGGGCAACGACGGCAGCTGATTGGCACCGGCGGGCGCGGCCGCCGGCGCTGCGGCGGGAGCGGCGGCCTGGGCCATGGCCGGCAATGCGGCAGGCGTGGCCGCGGCCAGCAGCGGGCAGCTCATCACCAGCAGGATCAGCACCAGGCGGAGGCTGCGCCCCCAGCGATTCCAACGACTCAACATGTCACGGGTCCTTGCGCAGCTTCTGTGCCAGCAGCTGGGCGAAATTGGGAAGTTGCTTGAAGTTGGGCAGGGTGGGGGCGGGCGCGGGCGGCAGCGGTTCGGACAGGGTGTGCAAGGTGTTGATGCCGCCGGCGGTGACGCCCAGCAGCAATTGCTGGCCGTTGACCTCCACCACCACCACGCGTTCCTTGGCACCCACCGCCAGGCTGGTCACCAATCGCAGGCCCTCGGTGTTGCGGAAACCGCTGCCGGGCATGCGCTTGAGCAACCAGCCCAGGCCGACGATCAGCGCGAGCACCAGCAGCAATGCAAAGACCGCGCCAAACAGGCTGGGCGAGGACGGCGCCTGCGCGCCGACCTGGGTGGCCTTGGCCGCGACCGGCGCGGCAGCGGCCAGCAGGCCGATCACCGCAGCCTCCGGATCCGTTCGCTGGGGCTGACCACGTCGGTCAGGCGGATGCCGAAGCGGTCGTTGATGACCACCACTTCGCCATGCGCGATCAGGGTGCCGTTGACGTACACGTCCAGCGGTTCGCCGGCGCCGCGCTCCAGCTCCACCACCGAACCCTGGTTGAGCTGCAGCAGGTTGCGGATCGGGATGCGCGCGCGGCCTACTTCCAGCGACAGCGTCACCGGCACGTCCAGGATGACGTCCAGGTTGAGGTCGGTGGCATTGTTGTCGTGCTCGGCCTGCAGGCTGTCGAAGGTGGCGGGCGCGGCGTCGAGGGTGTCGGAGTTGATCATTTGCTGGAATCCTGGGAGGGAACGGCGCGTGGGGCTTGCACGCCGGGCGGGCGTACGGCGGTGATCTTGACGGCGTTGTTGCCATTGGACACGCCGAATTCGCCGGTGAACAACGGGATGTCTTCCACGCACAGCGGCACCTGTGCGGGCAGGTCGATCGGCAGGATGTCGCCGACCTTCAGGCCGGTGAGCTGGCGCAGGCTCATGCGCTTGCTGGCCAGCACGCTGGACAGGGTCACCTCGGCGGTGTCCAGCTGCTCGCGCAGCATCACGTTCCAGGAGTCGTCGCGGTCGTTGCGGTCGCTCTGGATGCCGGCATCGAGCAGTTCGCGGATCGGCTCCAGCATCGAATACGGCAGGGTGATGTGGATCTCGCCGCCGCCGCCTTCCAGTTCGACATGGAAACGGCACACCACCACGTACTCGCGCGGGGTGACGATGTTGGCGAAATGCGGGTTGATCTCCGAGTTGATGTACTCGAAGTCCACTTCCATCACCGGCGCCCAGGCTTCCTTCAGGTCGGCGAAGGTCTGCTTGAGCATCAGCTGCACCACGCGCATCTCGGTGGCGGTAAATTCACGGCCTTCGATACGGGTGTGGTAACGGCCGTCGCCGCCGAAGAAGTTGTCCACCACGGTGAACACCAGCGTGGGTTCGAACACGATCAGGCCGGTGCCGCGCAGCGGCTTGAAGCGGATCAGGTTGAGGTTGGTGGGCACATACAGCGAGTGCATGTACTCGTTGAACTTGACCAGGTCGATGCCGCGCACCGACAGGTCGGCCGAGCGCCGGATCAGGTTGAACAGGCCGATGCGCCACAGCCGAGCGAAGCGCTCGTTGACCATCTCCAGGGTCGGCATGCGGCCACGGATGATGCGGTCCTGGCTGGACAGGTCGTACTGGCGCGCCTCGCCGGGCAGCGGCTCCGGCTCGGTGTTGACCGCACCCGAATCCACGCCATGCAGCAGGGCATCGATTTCGTCCTGGGAAAGCAGATCGCTGACGCTCATGGGGCAGGCCTTACTGGGTGACGAAACTGGTGAACAGCAGTTCTTCGACGCACTTCTTGCCGGTCTCGCCGGTCATGACCTTCTGCGCTTCGGCCAGGGCCGCCTTCTGCAGCTTCTGCTTGCCGACCAGGTCGGCCACATCGGCGGCCTTGACCTGCGACAGCAGCATCAGCAGATGCGCGCGGATGGCCGGGGCGTTTTCGGTGATCAGCTTGAGGTCTTCCGGATCGCGGGTGACCAGCTGCACTTCGACCTGCAGGTACTGCGGGCCGTCGCCGGGGTCGGCCAGGTTGACCACGATCGCCGGGTCCATCGGGAAGTACTGCGCCGGCTTGGGCACCTCGGCCACCTTGGGCGCGTCGTGCTTGCCGCCTTTCTCCTCGCCCTTGTGGCCGAAGAAGAACCAGGCGCCGCCGCCGGCCGCGGCCAGCACCACGACCCCGACGGCGATCAGCAGAAGTTTCTTGCCGCCCTTCTTCTTGTCGCCCTTGTCGTCTTTGTCTTCGGTCTTCTTGGGTTTTTCAGCGGCTGCCACAGTCTGCTCCAGGGGAATGCTCACCCAATGGATGCAATTGGCATGCCAATGAAGCGACGGTTTCCTGGCGCACCTGCAGGTTCAACGACAAAACCCCCGCAAGCCTTGCGCTGCGAGGGTGGGTGGGCGGTGCCGGCACGTGCCGACACGCGGTTTTCGGCCGCGCCGGGACGTTCCCGGCGCGCGGGCTCAGGCGTAGGCGTCCAGCAATCCACGCTGGCGCAGCACCACCGACGGAATTCCGACGGGCGGGCTGTCGTCCAGGCTGAGGCCGTTGCCGTCGCTGCCGCCACCGTTGCGGTTGCCGGACTGGCTCTGCTGTTGCTGGCCGACATCGGCCTGGCCGAGCTGGAAACCGTTCTGCCCGAGCATTTCGCGCAGGCGCGGCAGGCTCTGCTCCAGCGCCTGGCGCACGTCGGCATTGGCGGAGCTGAAGCTGGCATTGACCTTGTCGCCGTCCAGGTGCAGCCGCACCTCGACCGGACCCATCTCGTTCGGGGTCACCTTGATATGCGCATGGCCGATCTTCTGGTCGGCCAGCCAGCTCATGCGCGCGCCGATGGCGTCGTCGAAGCTGTCGCTGCCCATGTCCGGGGTCGGGGTGGGCGAGGCGCTGAACACCGGCGCCGGGTCCTGCAGGCGGCCGAGCGCGGTCGCGGTGGTGGTGGTTGGCAGCACGAACGCCGGGGCGTCCGGCGCTGCCGGGCCGGCGCTGTCGTCGGCGCCCGGCTCCAGGGCCTTTGACGCCATGCTCATCAGCGCAGCCGCCTGGGCGTCGCCGCTCAAGGCGGTGACGGACGTGGGCTTGGCCCCGGCGGCGGCAGCCGGTGCCAGCGCGCCCAACGCGGGCAGGGCGGTGCCGGCGGTCGAGGGTGCAGCGGGGGCGGCCGCGTCGGTCGGCAGCGCGGTTGCGGTCGGCGTGGTGCCGGCGGCAGCGGTCACGCCGGCCGCCAGTGCCGCGGCCGCGGCGGCGAGTACATCGCCACCGGGCAGCGCCTGCGTCAGCAGGCCCATGCCGAAACCGCCCAGGCCCGGCGGTGGCCAGCTGGGGTCGGTGGCGGTCGCCGCGTCGGCCGGCGCGTCTTCGTCGTTGGTTGTGGGCTTGCCGGTCTTGGCGGAGGCGGCGGCGCTGCTGCCATCGGCGGCAGCCGGTTCCTTGGCGCCGGCCTTGGCGGCCTTGGCATCGCCGTCCTGCGCGCGCGGGCGTGCGGTGGCATCGCCGGGCGCATCGTCGCCGTGGTCGTCGTCGCTGCGCTGCCTGTCGGGCTGGTTGGGCTTGGGCGCGGCCTGCTTGGCCGGCACGCGCTCGGGCGCCTGCGGCGGGGCCTGGTTCGGCGTGTTGGCCGGGTTGAGCATGCGCGCGAACTGGTCCTGGCCGGCGTCCGGCTCGGACGAGGGATCGCTGTAGCTGGATTTCTTACCGGTGCTAGCGAGGGCGCCGAGGCCGGCTGCAAAGGCGGACAAGGGGTTCATGCGGATTCTCCGTGGGTATCTTCGCTGCGGGCCAGGCGCGAACGACGCGCGCCGAGGTCGTCCATCTCACGCTGGTCGCGGCGTTCGATCACCTTGTTCTCCTGCGCGCGGTAGCTGGCGGCCAGCTGTTCCAGCACCTGCTTCTCGCGGCTGGCCAGCAGCAGCCGGGTGCGCTCGGCTTCCACCTTGTTGCGGTTGTTTTCCACCGTCTGTGCCTGCTGCAGCACCGCGCTGTCGAGCCGGTCCAGGAAGGCGCGGCGGTTGCTCAGTGCAGCGGCGCTGGTGCCGGCCATGTGGCTGTTGGCGTATTCCTCGGCGTAGCGGCGCAGCTCTTCCAGGCGCGACTGGTGGGTGTCCAGGGCGCGCTGACGCTCGGCCAGGTCGCGCGCGACCTTGTCTTCCTGTTCCTGGGCGCGGCGCAGCAGCGGGTCGATCCGTTTGGATTGCATCATGGATTAGTTCTCGGGTTCGACCAGCCGCTGCAACGCGGACAGGCTGTCTGGCAGGTCGGCGGCCCGGTGGACGTCCTGGCCGAGGAATTCGACGATCTCCGGCCAGCGCGCCAATGCTTCGTCGGTGGCCGGATCGCTGCCGCGCTGGTAGGCGCCAATGGCGATCAGGTCGCGGTTGGCGGTGTAGGCCGACAGCAGCCGCTTGAGCTTGCGGATGCGCAGGCGCCAGGTGTCGTCGGCGATGTCCTGCACCACACGGCTGACCGAGGATTCGACGTCGATGGCCGGGTACAGGCCGCTGTCGGCAACCCGGCGCGAGAGCAGGATGTGGCCGTCGAGAATGGCGCGCGCGGCGTCGGCGATCGGGTCCTGCGGGTCGTCGCCTTCGGTCAGCACGGTGTAGAAGGCGGTGATCGAGCCGCGCCCCTTGGCGCCGTTGCCGGCCCGTTCGACCAGCGCCGGCAATTTGGCGAACACCGACGGCGGGTAGCCGCGGGTGGTCGGCGGCTCGCCGACCGACAGGCCGATCTCGCGCTGCGCCTGGGCGAAACGGGTCAGCGAGTCCATCAGCAGCAGCACGTTCAGGCCCTGGTCGCGGAACCATTCGGCGATGGCGGTGGCGCGGTAGGCGCCATGCAGGCGCGCCAACGGCGGGCGGTCGGCCGGGGCGGCCACGACCACGGCGCGGCGCAGGCCTTCTTCGCCCAGGGTGGTTTCGACGAAGTCGCGCACTTCGCGGCCACGTTCGCCGATCAGCCCGACCACGATCACGTCGGCCGAGGTGAAGCGGGTCATCATGCCGAGCAGTGTCGATTTACCGACGCCGGAGCCGGCGAACAGGCCCACGCGCTGACCGCGGCCGATCGGCAGCAGTGCGTTGATCGCGCGCACGCCGACATCCAGCGAGGTGGTGATCGGCTCGCGTGCCAGCGGGTTGATCGACACGCCGGCCATGCTGACGCTGCCTTCGCCGCGGATCGGGCCCTTGCCGTCCAGCGGGGTGCCGTCGCTGTCGATGACGCGGCCGAGCAGGCCTTCGCCCACTTCCACGCCGCCGCGGCGCCGCGACGGCACCACGCGGGCGTTCGGCAGCAGGCCATGCAGTTCGGCGCTGGGCATCAGGTAGGTGCGTTCGCCGGCGAAGCCGACCACTTCGGCATCGACCCAGCCGCCGTCGACCTCGACCTTGCAGGTGGCGCCCATCGGCGCCTCGCAGCCGGTGGCTTCCAGGGTCAGGCCGACCGCGCGACGCAGGATGCCTTCGCGGATCAGGGTTCGCCCGGCCGTGGGCTCCAGCCCGAGGCCGCCCAGGCGGGTGGCCAGGCGCAGGTTGCGCGCGTCCAGCCAGTCGGCCGGGGCCGGGGTGGCGCCCAACAGGTCGCTCACAGGCCCGCTCCGGATTTGCGCATGACCGTCTCCAGCGCGGCCCGCAGGCGCGCATCCAGTGTTCCGTCCACGCGCACGCTTTCGGCGTGCACGCGCAGGTCGCCGCGGCTCAGGCTCAGGTCCGGGGCCACGCGGGTGGTGCTGCTGGGCGCCAGATGCGGCAGCAGCGCGGTGATGTCGTCCGGGTGCAGGCGCACTTCCACTTCGCGGCCGGCCCCGCCGACTGCGTCGATGGCCTCGTGCACCAGCTCGGCCAGCAGCTGCGGGTCGGCCTGATAGGCACGCCCGACCAGCGAACCGGCGATGCGCACGGCCAGCTCGCCGAGCGCGCCGACCACTTCGTTCTCCAGCCGCGCCAGCGGGCGGGTGAAGTTGTCCAGGATGCCGTCGATCTGCGCGGTCAGGCGGCGCACCTCCGACTGGCCCTGGGCAAAGCCGTCGGCATGCCCGCGCGCAAAGCCTTCCTGCTGGGCGGCGTCTTCGATGGCCTGGATCTCTTCCAGGGTCGGCGGACGCAGCACCGGCTCGTACACCGCCGGCTCGTCGAATTCCGGCTCCGGCGGGGCCGGCTCCAGGTGCAGGTCGGGGGCCAGCCAGCGGGTGACGATGTCGGTCATACCATCGCCTCCGCACCGGCACCGCCCAGGCTGATGGCGCCTTCGTCAGCCAGGCGGCGGACGATGGTGAGGATTTCCTTCTGCGCCGCTTCCACGTCGGCCAGGCGTACCGGGCCGCGCGCTTCCATGTCCTCGAGCAGGATCTCGGCCGCGCGCTGGGACATGTTGCGGGTGATCTTCTCGCGCACCTTGACGTCGGCGCCGCGCAGGGCCAGCCCCAGGCGCTCGCCGGAGACTTCGCGCAGCAGCGTCTGCAGGCCGCGGTCGTCCAGGTCCACCAGGTTGTCGAACACGAACATCAGGTCCTGGATCTTGCCGGCCAGGTCGGCGTCGATCTTGCCGATCTCGCCCAGCACGCCCTGGTCGGCGCCGGTGTCCAGGAAGTTGAGGATGTTGGCGGCCACCTTGATGCCGCCCACGTTGGACGACTTGAGGTTCTGGTTGCCGGAAAACTGGCGCTCCATGATGTCGTTGAGCTCGCTCAGCGCATTGGGCGGGATGCCGTCCAGGGTGGCGATGCGCAGCAGCACGTCGGCGCGGGTGCGCTCGGGCAGCAGCTTCAAGGCCTCGGCGGCCTGGTCGCTGTCCAGATGCGCCATGACGATGGCGATGATCTGCGGGTGCTCGTTGCGCACCAGGTCGGCCACCGCGCGCGGGTCCATCCACTTCAGGGTGTCCAGGCCGGTGGTGTTGCGGCCGAGCAGGATGCGGTCGATCAGGCCACCGGCCTTGTCGGCGCCCAGTGCCTGGATCAGCACGTTGCGGATGTAGTCGTCGGCGCCCACGCCCAGCGAGGTCTTGCCGGCCAGTTCGCCGTTGAACTCGTCCATGACCTTCTCGACCTGGTCGCGCGAGATGCCGGTCATGGTGGCCATGGCGATGCCGATCTTCTGCACCTCCTTGGGGTCCATGTGCTTGAGCACTTCGGCGGCGTCGCTTTCCCCGAGCGACAGCAGCAGCACGGCGGCGCGTTGTACGCCGGTCATCGGTGGTGTATCAGGCTTCACTGGCGACCCATCCCTTCACGACTTGTGCGACACGTTTTGAATCGGCTTTGACTGCTTCGCGTGCGAGGCGCATGCGTTCTTCGTAGGCGTCCGGCAGCGCGATCGGGGTCTTGCGGTCCTGACCGAGCTGGGCGGTGTCCTCTTCCAGGCGC
Source organism: Xanthomonas euroxanthea (assembly GCF_903989455.1). Lineage (NCBI taxonomy): Bacteria > Pseudomonadati > Pseudomonadota > Gammaproteobacteria > Lysobacterales > Lysobacteraceae > Xanthomonas > Xanthomonas euroxanthea. Next base: position 2,396,704 of record NZ_LR861803.1, read on the forward strand.
GGCATCAGGTCGTCATCGTCGACCATCCGCACGTCGGCGCTCTGCGGAGTGCCATCGTTGCCGCCCTTGGCCTGCTTTTCCTTGATCGCGGTCACGCCGGTGAGCTGGCGCAGGGTGGGGCGCACCACGCCGAACAGCAGCGCCAGCACCACCACCGCACCGACCAGCAGGCGCAGACCGTTCTGCACGCGCGGGTCTTCCCACCACTTCGGACCTTCCTCGCCGGCCACCGCTTCGCGCACGAACGGGGCGTTCATCACCGACACCGTGTCGCCACGGGCCGCGTCGAAGCCCACCGCCTGCTTGACCAGGCCCTCGATGCGGGTGAGCTCGGCCGCCGTCAGCGGCTGCTCGACCATCTTGCCCTTGGCACCGGGGCGCGGGACGTTGTCCAGCAGCACCGCCACCGACACCCGCTTGATGCGGCCGGCCGGCTGGCGGGTGTGTTGCAAGGTCCGGTCCAATTCGTAATTGCGGGTGGCGCTCTTGGAACTTTCGGTCGGCGCGGCCGCTGCGGCGGCCTGGCCATTGGCAGCGGCCGGGGTGCCCGGTGCGCCGGCAGTGGCGTTTGCGGCTGGCGCCGGCGGCTGGCCGGGGCTGTTGCTGGTGGCGCCCGGCGGGCCCTGCGGGCCGGTGGCGCTGGTGCTGGTGTCGCTGACCTGCTCGCTGCGCAGCTTGGCCGGCTCGCCGTTGTAGAGCTCGCGGGCTTCCTCGACCACCGAGAAGTCCATGTCCACGCTGACTTCCGGGTTGACCCGGCCCGGGCCGGTCATCGGCTCGAGCAGCTCGCGGATACGCTGGTTGTAGGAGCTTTCCTGGCGACGCACCTGTTCGAACTGGGCGGCGTGCTGGGCGGCGTCGCTGTTGGGATCGGCGATGGAGAGCATGCGGCCGCTCTGGTCGACCACGGTGACGCGCTCGGGGGTCATGTCCGGGATGCTGGAGGCGACCAGGTTGACGATGGCGTCGACCTGGTTGCGTTCCAGGCCCTGGCCACCGCGCAGCTCCAGCACCACCGAGGCGCTGGCCACGTCACGCTGGCGGGTGAAGGCGCTGGGCTTGGGAATGGCCAGGTGCACGCGGGCTTCGCGCACCGGGCGCAGGGTGCCGATGGTGCGCGACAACTCGGTTTCCAGGGCGTGCTGGTAGCGGGCGTTTTCCACGAACTGGCTGACGCCGAAGCCCGGGTCCTTTTCCATCAGCTCGAAGCCGCCGCCGGTTTCCTTGCCGGTCAGGCCGGAGCCGGCCAGCTTCAGGCGGGCGTCGTACAGACGGTCCTGCGGCACCGAGATGGCGCCGGTGTCCTGGTCGATCTTGAACGGGATCTGCGCGGTGCGCAGCAGGTCGGCCGCCTCGGCATTGCCCTTGTCGTCCAGGCCGGTGTACAGCGACTGGTAACCGGGTTTCTGCGACCAGAAGAACACCGCCAGACCGGCCGCCACCGCCACGGCGATCATCGCCATCATGGTCAGCTTGCGGGTGATCTGCAGGCTGCGGACACGGTCGAACCATTGCCCCGCCTTTTCGGCGTTCTGGTTCATGTTTTCTTTGGTGATCGCGAGTGCCATGTGTCGTCAACCCTTACAGCGGCATGTTCATGACGTCCTGATAAGCCTGGACGAGACGGTTGCGGACTTCCACGGTGGCGCGGAAGGCCACCTGGGACTGCTGGGAGGCGACCATGACCCGTGCCAGATCGGCATTGGGGTCGCCCATTTCGAAGGCCTTGGCCAACGCACCGGACTTCTGCTGGGCCTCGTTCACGCCGCCGATGGCGCCGCGCAAGGTCTCGCTGAAGCTCGGGGCCTGGGTGGCCGGTGTTCCCTGCGTGCCGGCCAGCCCCTGGATCTGGTTGCCGCGCGCCGCATCGCCCACCGCACCCATCGGGCCTTGGCCCATCTGCGTCTGGTAGCTGCGGATCTGCGAGAGGATGGAGGTAACGGAGTCGCTCATGGGTGCGGTCAGCCAGGGAGGCATCCACACCAATGCAAGCGGCGTGCCGAAACTGCGCCGGGATTCCGGCGCGGGACGTTCCTGGGGCGCCTGTCACGAGCACGTCGCAGCGATTCCGGCCCCCATCCGCCCTTCGGGCACCTTCCCCCGCACGCGGGGGAAGGGAGCCGATGGTGGTCAGCTGCAGTGCACCGACAGATCACGCGCAGCCAAGGTTTTCCCTTCCCCCGTCACGCGCAGCCAATGCTTTCCCTTCTCCCGCGGGCGGGAGAAGGTGGCGCGCAGCGCCGGATGAGGGCAACACCGCCAATTGCCACCCGGCTGCAGGTACGGCAGCGCGCGGCGCTGGAGTGTGGTCGCACGCCCCCATCCGCCCTTTGGGCACCTTCCCCCGCACGCGGGGGAAGGGAGCCGGCAGGCGACCAGTGGCAGTGCAACCGACAGCTCACACGCAGCCAGGCATCCGTTCTACCGCAAGGGGGAGAACGCTGAAGCGGCGTGCCAGGCTAGTCGGGCAACCAGGCCGCCCGCCAGGTATCCAGGTTGCTGCCGCGCAACATCCAGTCGCGGCGCACCACGTCACGCAATGCCGCGCCTTTTGCTGCCGAAGCGGCCGGGTCGGCAAGATGGTCACGGATCGCGCCGATCCAGTCGCGGTAGCGGTTCTTCACCAGGGTCACCGGCAGGCCGCCCTGGTAGCAGCGCACGTCGCTGGCGATGACCGGGTAGCCGCAGGCGCCGTACTCCAGCAGGCGCAGATTGCTCTTGCACTCGTTGAACAGGTTTTGTTCCACCGGCGCCAGCGCCAGGTCCAGATCCAGCGCCGCCAGTGCGGCCGGGTAGTGGTCGATCGGCACGCCGGGCTGGAACTGATGGATGTGCTGGCGCAGTGCGAACGGATACATCCCCATGAACACCCATTCGACCTCGTCGGCCAGCTCGCGCACCACATCGGCGATCAGTTCCAGGTCGCCGGTGTGGCTGGCGCCGCCGGCCCAGCCGATGCGCGGCTTGCCGCCCTGGCGTTCCTTACGGTCGGACCGCGCGGGCAGGTGTTCCCACCAATGCGGCGGCAGGCGGTTCTCGGCCACGCGGATGTCGCTGTGCAACCCGGCGAATGCCTCGGCCAGCGCCTGGGTGGACACCACGAAGCGGTCCACCATGCCCAGCCCACGCCGCACTGTCTTGAGAATGTCCTTGGGCATGTGCTCGCGATGCGCATTCTTCAGGGGCAGGTTGGGCAGATAGTCGTCCAGCTCATAGACCTTGAACGCGCGCGACAGCGCCTGCATCCGCCGCATCGCTTCCAGTCGCGGCTCGCCGACCTGGCGTTGCAGGATCACCACGTCGGGATCCTGACGCGCCAGCTCGCTGATCTCCAGATAGCCGTTGAACAGCACGCCTTCGACCATGCCGGCCTCGCGCAGGGCGCGCAGCGGCTGGATCACCCGATAGTGGCCGCAGCCTTCGACATCGGCGGGCAGCGCGATCATCGTCGGCAGCGGTCGCCACGACTGCAATGGCCGCCAACTGGCGCGCGGGTCGGCCAGCTGGAAGCCGGCGCCGGGATCCAGCGAGAAGCCCGGGTTGTAGGCCGGGTCGTTGGCCATCACCGGTAGCCAGCGCGCATACATCGCTTCTTCGTCGAGTGCGGTGGCGGGCGTTGCGTCGGGAGGATCGATCAGCAGCTGCGCGCGCGCGGCGTAGACATTGAGATAGCCGGCCTGCTGCAGGCGCAGGCACAGATCGACATCGCTCCATTGCGCCAGCGCCGGCTCCTGCGCAAAGCCGCCGGCATCCAGGAACAGCTGGCGCGGCAGCATCAGGCATTCGGCACTGAGCGCGCTGTAGTTCTGATCCAGCTGCAGGCGTTGCAGATAGCCGGAGTCGTCGAACGCGGCACCTTCGAACGCGCGTGCTGCCGGTGCCCCCAGGCCCAGCAGCAAGCCGGCGTGATGCACGGTGCCGTCACCGCGCAGCAGCTTGCCGGCCACCGCGCCGACCTCCGGGCGCAGCGCGTGGTTGAGCAGCTGCGCCAGCCAATCGGCCTTGATCGCAGCGGCGCCCGCTGCCAGCCACAACAGCAGCTCCCCACGCGCCTGCCCGGCCGCGGCATTGCAGGCCGCCTCGCGCGAGGGCGCACCGTCGAAGCGCAGCACGCGGATCTGCTGCAGGCCAAGGTTGTCGATGCCCGCCAGCCAGTCGCGCAGCGCCGGCTCGGCGCTGTCGCCGCGATCCAGCAACAGCAGCTCGTAATGCGGGTAGCCGGTGTTGGCGAGCACGCTTTCCAGGCAGCGTTGCAGCTGCGCCAGGCGTCCATCCACCAGCACCAGAATGCTGACCAGCGGCTGCTGTGCATGGCGGTAATCCACCGCGTGCCGGCCGGGGCCGTTGCTGTCCACCACCGCGTCCACGTATCCGCGCGCGGCAAGATGGCGGCTGATGGCGCGCTGCTGGTCTTCGTCGCCATGCCGCGTGCTGGCCGATGCCACCAGCAAGGGTTCGGCGATGTGCTGGACGCAGGCCAGGCCGTAGCGTTCGACCAGCCCCAGCTGGTAATCCAGTTCGAAGGCGTCGCCCGTTCCAGCCGGAAAACCGCCATCGGCAACCAGCGTAGAGTGCCGGAACAGCCAGTGCCGCGACATCGTCGACGGCGCACTCAGCAACATGTCCAGGTATAGCCCCGGCCGCATCGCCAGCCCCAGCTGACCGCCGTCCAGCGCGACCACTTCATCGGCGTAGATGGCCTGACACGTGTCCGGCAGCGCAAGCATCTCCAGCGCCACGACCAGCAGGCCGCTGGCGGTGAACAGGCTGCCGGCCTCGACCAGCAGTACCCAGTCGATGGACTGTTGTGCGGCGATGGTCCGGTTGAGCGTGGACACCAGCCCGTCCGGGCCGACCAGCACACCGCGCTCGCCGTGCTCGGCGGCCTGCTGCGGGGAGCTGCTGAGCACCCAGGTCTGCTGATTCGGATAACACGCCACCGCTGCCAGGCTGGCCTGGGTTGCGGCCACCGCTGCCGCATCGCCAGTGTCGTCGATCAGCATCACTGCGATCTGCGGGCCGCCCGCATGCGCCTGCAAACGCGCATCGATCAAGGCGCGCTGCACGGTGCTGGGATGCCGCACCCCCAACCAGGTGGCCGGCGACACGCGCTCGGCCAACCCCGCGCTCTGCATCAACGCATTGACCAGATCCACCGACTTGAACACGCGTGCCTTGTGCGGGCTGAGCGGGGCGACGCGCACCTGGCGGTTGTCGCCACTCTCGCGCCGCCAGCCCAACTGGCGGATGCCCTGGCGCAGATCTTCGTGGCCCTGGTCGCCGACCCCGACCTGATCGCGGCCGGCCTGACTGAACTGCGCGCTGGACACGCGAAAATGCGTGAGCGGGCTGGACAGCAAGGCCAGGTTGCCGTGACGCAGCAGCTTGACGTAGATCGCCAGATCGCCGACCCAGTGGATGGCCTTGCCATTCAACATCATCAGCTCGCCACCCAGCGCCGCCAGGTCGGCGCGCCGTGCAAGCACGCAACTCGGCTCGCCGATGAAGTTGATGGCATGGTCGGCCAGGAACGACACCAGCTCCGGCCCGTCGATCAGCACATCGTCGGTAAACGGGAAGCTGGTGGCCAGGATGTCCGGCAACGGCGCACCGTCATCGTCGATCCGCAGCCGGCGCGAGGACGCCAGCGCGGTGCCGGGGTTGCGTTCCATCGCCGACACCAACTGCGCAATGCAGTCCGGCTGCAGCACATCGTCGTCATGCAGGAACTTGACGTATTCGCCTTGCGCCAGGCCGATGCCCTTGATGGTGCTGCCGAGTTCGCCCAGTCGCGTCGGATTGCGGTGGTAGCGGATCGGGAAGGGAGCGCTCGCCAGGCGCGGCGCCAGCACAGCCTCAATCGCGCCATCGCCATTGTCGTCGCAGATCACCAGTTCCAACGCCGTGTAGGTCTGCGCCAGCACGCTGTCCAGCGCCTGCGCGACATAGCGCGGCTTGTAGGCCGGCATGACGATGCTGACCAGGGCGTTGGGCGTCATCGGCGATCGATTGGCTTGAACAGTCACAGGTGGATCCAAGGCGCGGAACGGGGAGGGCGGGGCGCCCATCGTGCGCCAGTAGATAGCGCACCTGGGTGGGGTTCAACCTAGCCGGTCATGCAATAAGCGTGCCGTCGGTGGTGCGGTGGCAACCTGACCGGCAGGGGCACGCAGTCGCCCTTATGGCTGAGGACGATCTCGCGGTTGTGCTGAGTCTTTGCGATACACCACCTCGATCCAATCGGTACGCAAGCTCTTGGGGTTCTTCGACAGTTTGGCGATGTCCCACAACGAAAAGCCGGCCGCCTGCATCAGGTTGACCACGTCGACGAAGCTGTTGGTCTTGCCGTAGAAATCGTAAAGGCCGATCTCGATCACTGCGCAGTCGGTGTGCTGCAGGATCGCAGTTGCACCCTCCAGCACCTGTCGCTCGAACCCCTGCACATCGATCTTGAGAATATGTACCTGGGCGATCCCCAGCAAGACGCAGGCATTGTCGAGGGTGGTCTTGCTGACCACAATTTCCTCGTTCGTCGCCTGCCGCGCATAGCCGAGCGAGTCGGTGGAATCCGCGTTGATCGGCAGCAACCCGCCCAGGTGCGAGATGCTCTGCCGGTAATAATGACCGACTTCTTCCTTCTCGCCCAATGCAACGCACATGGCGGTCGTGCCGAACTGTGCAGCCACTTTTTCCAGCTCGGCAAAATTCTGCGGATCTGGCTCGAACGAATACATCTGGCAATCCGGATAGATCGACTTGAAGTGCCGGATCGACTCGCCGCGATGCGCACCCACGTCCAGCACCACCGGCGCGTCGGTCTTCAGTAACTGGTCGAAGAAGCGACGTGGCGAATACGCCTGGGCATGCGCCTGGTTTCTGAGATCGGATGTGCCGCAGATGGGCGAATGCATGCCGGGCTGCGTGTCGGACGTCTCATCCTGGCTCATGGCGCGTTCTGCTCGCCGAGCTGCATCATGCGCAGTGCTGCTTCCACCCGCACTACATCAGCCGGCGTATCCACCGCGATCGACTGGTTGCTCATCTGCACCATGCGCACTTCGAAGCCGAGTTCGAGAAAGCGCAGGATCTCGATATCCTCGACTTCTTCCAGGGGCGTCTTGCAAGGCACCGATGCAAACGCCTGCAATGCCTGCCTGGGAAACGCATAGGCGCAGACCTGCCGCCAGGCGTGCCGGAACTCGCCTTGCTTGGTGACCGGGATTGCCGCGCGCGACATGTACAGCAAACGCCCATCCGGGCGAACGACCACTTTGGGCACGCTTGGATTACGGAACTCGTCGATGTTGGCGACCGGGCAGTAACCGTTGATCACATGACCCGGCGCTGCTGTCGCAGCGTCTATCAGCAGGCGTAGGTCTTGTGGATTGAATAGCGGATCGTCACCCTGCACATTGATGTAGGTGTCCACGTCGAGCTGTTGTGCAACTTCGGCAACGCGATCGGTGCCGGTCAGGCAGGCACCGGATGTCAGCAGGGTGCGGATGCCGGCCTGCTCGCAGGTACGTTGAATCACATCGCAGTCGGTGGCGACCAGAATCTGCTCGGCCGGCGCCGCCTTGGCGCATTGCTGATAGGTGCGCACGATCATGGGCACACCGCCCAGCTCGATCAACGGTTTTCCGGGCAGGCGCGAAGAGTCGCGTCGCGCGGGGATGATGATGGCGTAAGTCATAGAAGCCTCCTGGCAACCGATGGCGTTGAGTGGCGAGGGTGGCTCAGCCAACTCTGCCTTGCCAAAAATCGGTGGAGTTGAGCTCCAGCTGGCTGACTGCCTCGGCAGCCTCAAGTACCGCATCGGTGTCAGTGAACAGCCGGTTCCACAAGTCCGTCGAGAAACCGTAGCTATTGTCGCGCGCTACATTGAACAACGACACGAGCTTCAATGACGTCCAGCTCATCTGTGGCTCCAATGCCAGCAGACGGGACTTTGCAAAACGGTAGCTGTCGACCAGGGTCTCGGCCTGAAATCCGAGCTGGCGTGCGTAGCTCTTCCACAACGACGATTCGAAGGCGTATTGGCTCAGCTGTTGAAAATGCCGATCGGGTGCAAGTTCGTTCATTGGAGAAAACTCGTCGTCCGCATAATTCGCCGGTCGCGGATCCTCTGGCATCGACCACAACGCCAGCATGTCCTGCGTCCTGCCAAGCATGGCTTTCTCGGTGAAAAGGAACGGGATGTTTCGAAACCCTGCTCCCAAAGAAATTGCGATTTTTCCTTGATTGCGTTTGCCTCTGAAATGGACATTGATGGCGTCGTGCGTTGAGCCGGTCAGCACGTTGTCGCTACGGCAACGCACCGCAAACGCGATGCCTTGCTCGGCCAGATGCTCCACGCCCAGACGTGCGGAACGCAGCACCGCATTGCGGTAGTGCAGGCCCAGGTTGTCCGGCTGAGGCACCAGAATCAGCTTATCCAGCCAGGGCCTGCAGCGGTCCAGTAGCGCACTTGGTTGGTGGTCCCAGGTCACCATGCACTGGTACGCCCAAGGGAAACGCAGACGATTCCAGGCCAGCACCAGGGGCGTAAAGTCGAACGCTAGCCCCTGCACGAAGATGCCGGTATCCGGCTTGGTCAGTTGTCGCGACAGTTGCAGCTCGGGCAACAGGCGCGAGAAATCCTGCAATTCCTGCAATAGTGCAACGCTGACCTGGCCGTATTCGACGGCACGTACCGTGCGGAAACGGCCATGTGCCTTTGCAATCTGGTTCATCACCTCTGCGGCGTGATTGGAGAAGATGACGATCAGCACATCGTCGACCGATTCCTCCTCCAGTGCCGAAGGTGGTCTGACCGGCAGGCCATGGACAGTTGTGCCCTGATTCTCCGGCCGCGGACAGATGGTGTACTGCAAGTTCAACTGCTGGGCGATGGCTGGATAGAAATCACGGAAGAATTGTCCTGCCCCCCAGCCGATCAACTTGGTGTTGCGCAGATTCAGTCCTGGATATTTGATCGTGGCTCGCTCGATCGAGCCGACTGCTAACGCCATGACAGGGCTTCCTTATGTACTTTGCTGGTCTTATCAGTGTCATTGAATTCGGAGATGCTGTTGTTCTTCGTCGAGCAGCATCGCGCCGATTGCGATTGCGATTGCGATTGCGATCATCCAGCGCCATGTCACGATCGAGTCGGCGACATGGCGCTGGGCGCCTGACGGGTGCGGCGTAGGCGGTCATCGTCGGGCAAAGCGGGCCGTGCACATCGCGACGATTTTTTTCAAGCCCCCCGCGTTGCGGGCGTCAGTCATCGCTCCATCTCTCAAGTCGTGAGTTTCCCCGGGCTTACTCCGCCCAGGGCGGCGGTGCGGCACCGGCCACGGGCGATGCATACAAAACGAGGTCGTAGTAGTGGCCGGGAGAGTGCTGGCGTAGACGGAAGTGATAGCCATCGACCAGTTTGTCCAGTTGCTCCACGATATCCAGCAGATCCTGGGCGTAGTGGTATACACAAATGGCCATGCGGGGGCGCTGGGTACGGATGAGGTGAGATGCGCCTTCCAGTGCCCTGGCCTCGAACCCTTCGATGTCCAACTTCAGTAGGGTGAGCTTTTCCAGCTCGTCGTCCAGGCGTGTCGTAGCCACGGAGATTCCGCCATTTGGCGATACATGGCTGGAAACGGTGCCGGTCTGCTCGAAGCGCAGCGTCGTCTGTTCGTTGGAGATGGCTTTCTTTATGGCCCTGAAGTTATGCGGGGAAAGGGGGAGGGTGCTGGCGATGCCCTCCAATTTCTGGAAGTTGATGCTATCGGGTTCAAAGGCGGTGATGCTTTCATAATGATGGCGGGATGCTTCTAGAAACTTGTGCACGATGGGGCCCTGGAAGGCACCGCCATCGCAGAAATGTTCACGCCGACCCAGCTGGAATGTGCTGCTATCGGCGTATGTTGAAAAGTACTCGTTGATCGGCGTCGCCCAGCAATCCAACAGGAGGCTGGAGTTGTAGGTCAGGCGGAACAACAGGTTGCTGTAGAGCGTAAAGACGCTGAGATCGTCGTCCAGTCGATCGGCAAGACGCAGGAATTCGTCCAGGCGCGCAAGCGTCCGCTGACGGTATACCCGGGCAGGCTCGTATACGGCGGGCAGCCCACAGTGCGCAACGGCCAGGCAGGCATCCACCCTTTCAATGCCTGCTTGTTCGCAGAGCTTGCGGGCAAGACCCGATTCTCCAGGGCTGTAGGAAAAATCGATGGCCAATGCCTGGGGATGCTGAGCCGCTTGTTCAATGAACTGGCGCGAGCTCCAACGCGGCACGCCATGAACGGTGTCGCTGTCGCTTGGCTGGTCATCGACGGCGGCAATGACATGGCTGGAGCGCTGGACGATCTTTGGGCCATAAATCTCGCCAATGCCCGAGCGCGGATGGAGCAGAAAGAGGGGGCGTTGCTCGAAGCGTGGGATCAGCGGATCCAGGCAAGGCGCAATGCTCAGCTGCTCGATGCCCGCGCTGGTACAGAGGGCATTTGCAAACGCCCGACCGCGCGGGCTGCAAGAGAAATCGATAGCGATCGCATCGGCGTACTGCCCTGCCTTGGCAAGGAATTCCTGACTACTCCAGCGCGGTGCGCCGTGAATGCGGTCCAGGTGGATGCTTTGGTCATCAATCGCGGCAACCACATGGCGCAGGTCGGCAACGACGCTGGGGCCATGCACCACGCCAGCATAGGACTCGGGAGCGATGAGGAAGGCAGGGCGGCCGGCAATCGCGGGCAGGCGCGCGATGACATCTTCGAGTACGGGGCGCTCCTGCTCCGCAATTCGGAGAATCTGTTGGCGAAGCTGCTCATTTCTTGAGCTCATGAACGTCATCTCTCGTAGGTATGAATAGGGGCGTCGTAGCGCGCGTCGAAATAGGTCTTGGCAGGTACGTCCTCGCAGTAGACGCGCGGCCAGCCAAGTTCGCAGCTTCGTCCCACCTTGACGCCACCGCGCACGATGGCGCCAGTCCGCAGGATGCTATTGCCGCCGATCTCGACGCCCGCGCCGACGTGCACACCGTTCTCTATCCAGCATGACGATTTGACGCGGCATGCCGGTCCGAGGTGCGCGCCGGCATGGATGACGGTGTTGTAGTCGATCCTGCACCCGTGCCCAATAACAGCATGGGCACCCACGAATGCGTTGAGTCCGATGACCGTGTCAGCGCCGATGGTTGCGCTGGGGTGGATGAAGGGCTCCAGCTTGAAGCCACGTTCCATTGCTGCCTGCATCAGTTCCATGCGCTTGAAGTTGCCGAAGCGTTCGTCGAAAGCCACGAACATGGCCCCTTCGGTCGGATTCAGCCCATCCAGCACGCCAAGATCGAACTCGTGTCCCGCGTCTTGTGGCACGTCGACCCTGATGACCGTCTCGTCCTGCCGCGTCTGCTTCCAGGCGTGAAAGGCCAGGTCGAGGTAGTCGCTGCTGCCGATGATCCACCTAGATTTCATGTTCGGTTTCCATCAGCGTCGTGTACCAGCGTTCGACCAGGCGATTCATGGATTCATAGGCTCCCTGGGTAGGTAGCGGAGCGTCTGTGTGCAAGGCCGCCTGCACCCGCTCCATGATGTCCACGTCTTCGCCTACCACCACCTTGCTGCCGTGCATCTGTGCCAGTAGCACTTGGCTGGAGGAACCGTAAGGCTGTTTCCTGCGTGCGCTAAACCAGTAAATTTCCAGGTCGGTCTGGTCCGGCGCGACGGGAATGTGGTGTTCCAGGGTGAAGGAATAGCCGCCGTTAGCACTGGCGATATGCAGGTTTGGGAAGGCAAGCCAATTGAAGTAGGCGTCCTGCTTGCCCCAGCGTTCCACTTTCTCGTGCCAGCCGAAATGCTGAAGGCTGGGGATGGCGGCTTCCGGGCCGCCGAAACTGAAGCGGCGCATCTCGCGCCTCAAGGCAGCGGGCGAGCTGTCTCGCAACGCTTCCATGGACTCCCTGGCTTGTTCCTCGTTCACCTCGGGAGTGAAGCTGACGCTCTTGGCCAGTGTCTTGGGGTGGACGAAGCGCGGGTGATTGGCATCGCGAAGATTTTCGTAAGCGAGTTTCCAGTTGTACCGGCCACGCCACGTAGTCACCATGACCTCGGTGTCATAGGCATTGGAACTGCTTTCCAGCAAGGCGATGAAGTCTGCCGAAAACTGCTCCTCGATCGGCATCGGGTCGGGATCGAGGTTGACGAACAGCAGGTTGCCCACCTCGCGCAGGGCGAACTCCCGCAATTTCAGGCCGCGTCTTTCTTCCTCGTCGAAGCCATACACAGCCGCGCACTCGGGGATGTTCTCAACCCGACCGTCTGCGTCGTACTTCCATGCATGGTAGGGACAGACCAACGGGCGCTTTCCCACCGCAGTGGTCTGCAGCAGCGCGCTGCGGTGCAGGCAGACGTTCTCGAACGCGCGCAGGCGGCCCTGGAAGTTCTGGATCAGCACCGGAATCCCAGCGAGCCTGCGGGTGATGAAGCAGTTGTTGTCGGGCAGCAGCGTCTTCAGCCCGGCAAACAACCAGGCCTTGCGAAAGATCTTGCGCTGTTCGCGGGCGAAGATGTCCGTCGACAGGTAGTAGCTGGGGTGCATTCGCGATCGCATCGGCGCGGCTTCCTCAGGAATCCTTGTGGTAGATGATCCGGGCCGGGTTGCCGAACACGCTGGCGCCGGCCGGCACGTCCTTGACCACGACCGCGCCGGCACCGACCACGGCGCCGACGCCAATGTGGATGCCGGGCAGGATGGTGGCGTGCGGGTGCACGATGGCGCGCTCACCGATCCGCGCGCCGCCGCCGATGAAGGTCATCGCACCGATCTGCGCGTAGTCACCGACATGGACGTCGTGTCCAAGCATGGTGTTGGCGTGCACATTGGCGAAGTCGCCCAGCCACACGTCGGGGCTGAGCTGTACGCGATGGCACAGGAAGCAGCCCTGGCCGATGCGCACGCGCGGGCTCAGGAATGCACCGGTGAGGATCGGAATGAATTGCGCGCCTTGCGCCAGCAGCGGCTGCGCATAGCGCTGGCGCGCATGCGGATCACCGATCGCGCAGACGAAGCGCTCTTCGTCCCGCGGCTGGTACGCGAGCGGGCTGCCGACGATGGCCAGATCGCAGCCGTGGCCGTCCAGCATCTGCGGGCGCGTGTCGAGAAAGCCCACCGGACGCCACTGCGTTCCGCACGCCGGATCGCCCTGCATCTGCGCCAAGACCTCGCGACCCCATCCGCCGGCACCGATGATCAAGACCGGATGGGTCATAGGATCGAGCCGCCGTCCATGACCAGACTGGTCCCGGTGACCCAGCGGCTGGCGTCGGCCAGCAGGTAGATCGCGGCGTTGGCGACGTCCTGCGGCTCGCCCAGGCCCAGCGGATGCCGCGCCTTCTGCGCCTCGAGTTGGGCGGCGCCCCACATCGGCGTGACCACGGCCGAGGGGGAAATGCCGTTGACCCGGATCCTGCGCTTTGCCTGTTCGAGCGCCAGGCACTTGATGATGCCGATCAGGCCGGCCTTCATCGCCGAATACGGCCCCACGCCGCGCGTGCCAAGGTGCGCGGCAGTGGACAGCATGAACACGATCGAGCCCTGCGGGGCGATGGCGTTTGCCTGCAGCAGGCGCTGCGTCAGCATTACCGGAGCGAGGAAATTGACCGTGTACATCTCGGTCATCGCCGCCTCGGTCAGCTGCCGGATCGGGCAATGCTTCTGCATGCCCGCGCAGTGCACCACGCCATGCACCGCCGCGCCTGCCGAGACAACCAGCGCCTCGCGGTCGGCGGCGCTGGTCAGGTCGCCGAGCACGCCGACATGGCCCGTGCCCTGCAACTGCGCCTGGGTCTGCGCGAGGCGGTCCGTGTCGCGGCCGGCCAGGATGATGCGGGCGCCTCGCTGTGCACAGGCAATGGCGATCTGCCGGCCGAGCCCCGACGACGCTCCCGTCACCAGGATCTTCTTGCCCTCGAGCGAGAACGCAGTGCGTGCCGGTGTAGTCATGCGTAGATATCCATCGGCACCGTGAGGCCGCCGTCCACCACGAAATAGGTACGCGTGATCCAGCGGCTCGCATCGGCCAGCAGGAACGTGGCGGCGTAAGCGACATCCTCCGGCTCGCCCATACCCAGCGGTGTCAGTTCGAACAGCCCTTCCATGTTGCCGCCGCTGCCCTGCAGGCCGTCCAGCAGCGGTGTGCGCACGTAGCCCGGGGCGATACAGTTGGCACGGATACCGTTCTTGGCAACCTCCTGCGCCAGCGATCTCATCATGCCGAGCAGGGCACTCTTGCTAGCCGCGTAAGCGCTGCTCGCCATTGGCCCGATGTGCGAAGCGACCGAAGCGACGAACACCAGCGAGCCGTTTGCGGCGATGCGCTTCTTTGCCAGCAGGCCGCGTGTCAGCAGCATCGGTGCGAACGTGTTGCTGGAGAAGATGGTGTCCAGATGCGCCCGGTTGACCAGGCGCAGCGGCACCAGCCGGGAGATCCCGGCCGCATGTGCCATCCCGTCCAACACGCCGACCTCGGCGACCAGACGGTCGATGTCCTCCTGCCGGTCCAGGTCTGCCGCGATTGCCATGTGGCCCTCGCCTGGCAACGCCTCCAGGGTCGACGTCAACCGCACATGGTCACGTCCGTTGATCACCAGCTGGGCACCCAGCTCGGCGCAGGAAATCGCGATCTGGCGGCCGATACCCGAGGAAGCGCCGGTGACGAGGATGCGTTTGCCGGCAAGCGCGAAGTGGTCGGGAGCAATGCTCACGATTCGATGAGATCTGGAAAAGCGGCCCCTTCGATGTCGAGCAGGCAGGTGCCCCACGACAGCCCGATGCCGAAGCCGCATAGCAGCACACGCTTGCGCCCTGATTCCAGGTCCTTGTTGATGCGTGCGGTCATGGTCACCGGCAGCGAGGCGCCGCTGGTATTGCCGAAGTCGCGCAGCGTTGAAGGCACCTTCTCCACCGGCAGGCCGAGCTTCTTGCGGATGGTCTCATTGATCATGCGGTTGGCCTGGTGGAACACGAAATAGTCGATCTCCTCCTTGGACACGCCCGCATACTCAAGCAGCTTCTGCACTGCCGGCGGGATGCGCTGGGTGGAGAAGCTCAGCACTGCCACGCCGTCCAGGATCAGGTCCACGCCACGCTTCCAGGCACCATCCGCCTCGTCGCGGTACGGCACCAAGTGCTGGATGCCGACCGGTTCACGGTGGCCGCCCACCGGCAGGATGATCGCCCTGTAGCCGCTCCCATCGCTGTTGAGGTCGAAATGCATCGGCGGCGCGTCGGCGCTGAACTCCAGCGCGGTGGCGGTGCCGGAATCCGAGAAGATTGGATCTTCCAGCGTGGCACTGCGGTCACCGACCAGCAGCAGGCCCTTCTTGACGCCGCCGGCGGCGATCATCGAGCCGAGCAGGTTGATGCCGAACGGGTAGGCCGAGCAGCCCAGGTTGACGTCGAAGGCAACCGTGGCGTGCGACAGCCCCAGCCGGTCCTGCAGGATGATCGCGGTGGCCGGGATCGGATAATCCGGCGACTGGGTCACCACGATCAACGCATCGATCTCTTCGCGCTTCCACTGCAGCTTTTCCAGCAGCACCTGCGTCGCATCGAAGGCCATGTCGGAAAAGCACTGCCACTCCGACGCCATGCGGCGCGTCTCGATGCCGATGTTGCGCACCAGCCGCTCGCGCTCGGAGCGGATCTGCGGCCGGCAATCGGTGAGATTGGACACGACCCGCTTCGGCACGCAGGTCGCCATGCCGGCGAAGCGGACGTTGTGCAGCGTGGAGGTCGGCATGCTGCTTACGCCTCGGTCAGTTTGTAGAGATCGCCGACGGTGACGGCGGCGGTCAGGTCCTCGCCGGTGATGGTCTTGCCGTACTCCATGTCGAACATCACGATCACGCCCAGTGCGGCCAGCGAATCCCATTCCGGGAGTTCGAGCAGCACGGTGTCGGCGGTGACCTCGACCGGCTCCTGGAAGTCGGTGGCGGCGATGAAGTTCTCGATAAACGTTGCCTGGGTCATGCGATCTCGCCTGGTTGCCTGTTGAAGATGCGGGAGTCTGAAAAAAGCGTGCAGCGGGTTGCCGTCATGTCGCCTGTTGCCTGGCGATCAGATCGGCAATGGTATCGACCTGGTCGCGGGTCAGGCCAGGAAAGATCGGCAGGCACAGTACCTGTGCGGCCACCGAGCGCGCGACCGGCAGCCGTGCCGGCGCCGAGGAGGGCAGGGCGCGATACATCGGAAAATCGCTGATCAACGGATAGAAATAGCGCCGTACCAGGATGCCGTGCTCGCGCATCAACTGATACAGCGCATCGCGCGACAACGGGTAGTCGTCCTGCACCAGAATCGGAAAGTACGCGTAGTTGGCACTGGCATGATCTGGCCGCGCCACGCAGCGCACGCCGCGGATATCGCTCAGGCGCTGCCGATACTGCGCGTCGATGGCGCTGCGCTGGGCGATGGCATGGTCGATGTGCTTGAGCTGCAGCAGGCCGAAGGCCGCGCTGATCTCATTCATCTTGCCGTTGATGCCGGGTGCCACCACCGTGGTTTCATCGACGAAGCCGAAATTCTTCAGATGCCCGATGCGCTGGTAGGTGCGTTCGTCGGGGCAGACGATGGCGCCACCTTCGAAGGTATTGAACACCTTGGTGGCGTGGAAGCTCAACGCGCTCAGGTCGCCGTGACGCAGGATCGAGCCCCCCTCGTCGCGCACCCCGAACGCATGCGCCGCGT
Source organism: Xanthomonas euroxanthea (assembly GCF_903989455.1). Taxonomy (NCBI): domain Bacteria; kingdom Pseudomonadati; phylum Pseudomonadota; class Gammaproteobacteria; order Lysobacterales; family Lysobacteraceae; genus Xanthomonas; species Xanthomonas euroxanthea. The sequence goes on from NZ_LR861803.1 coordinate 2,413,423, forward strand.
CGTAGATCACCTTGAGGTTGTAGATGTCGGCGATGCGGGTGATGGCGGTGGTGTCGCAGGCAGTGCCGTAGCAGTGCACCGGCATGATGGCGGTGGTCTGGGGGGTGATGGCCGCCTCGATCTTGGACGGATCCATGTTGAGCGTCACCGGGTCGATATCCACGAACACCGGCGTGATGCCTTTCCACAACAGCGAATGCGCAGTGGCCACGAACGAGTAGGGCGTGGTGATCACCTCCCCGGTGATGCGCAGCGCCTGCAGGGCGGTGATCAACGCGGTGGTACCGTTGGTCAGCAGGGCCAGGTGCGGCACGCCCAGGTACTCGCACAACGCGCGTTCGAAGGCGCGATGCATGTCACCCCCATTGCTGACAATGCGGCTGTCCCAGATCTGCTCCAGGTAGGGCAGAAATTCTTCCAGCGGCGGCAGCAGCGGGCTGGTGACGGGGATGGGCATCAATGCCTCGGCAGGTGCTGGTGAATGTCGGGATTGCGCCGCAGCCGACGGCTGCGGACGGTGTGATCCTGCTGAAGCAAGTGCCGTGCCAGCAAGCGGGGCCAGGAATGCGCCCCGCTCAGTTCGCCAGCTCGGTCTGCTCGCGATCGATGCCGTACTTGCGCAGCTTTTCCACCAGCGTGGTGCGGCGCAGGCCGAGCAGCTGCGCTGCATGCGCCACCACGCCCTGGGTGCGTTCCAGCGCCTCGTTGATCAGCGCCAGCTCGATGTTGGCCATGTGGCCCCGCAGGTCGATGCCATCGTCAGGCAGGCTGGAACTGGTCGCCGGCTCGGCATCGGCGGTCGCAGGCTGCAGGGTCACGACATTGCCCGGCAGCGCGACGGCTTCGACGGGGGCGGCAACCAGTGCCGGCTCCGGCACGGGCTCGACCGCAAGGGCCGAGGCAAAATCACCGCGGTAGCGTGCCGGCAAGTCCTGCACGCGTACCAAACCGCCTGGATGCAGCACCGCCAGGCGCTCCACCAGATTGGTCAGCTCGCGTACGTTGCCCGGCCAGTCGTAGCTGCGCAGCGCCTGCAGGGCCTCGTCGGCAAAGCGCACTTCGCCGCGTCCGGTGCGTGCCAGTTGCCCGGCGATGGTCTGCACCAGCATGGCCAGGTCGTCGACGCGTTCCCGCAGCGCCGGCATCTCGATCGGGAACACGTTGAGGCGATAGAACAGGTCCTCGCGGAACTGGCCGTCGCTGATGCGGGTTTCCAGGTTGCGGTGGGTCGCGGCGATCACGCGCACGTTGCAACGGATGGTCTGGCCCCCGCCGACGCGCTCGAAGCTGCGCTCCTGCAGCACGCGCAGCAGCTTGACCTGCATCGGCAGGCTCATGTCGCCGATCTCGTCCAGCAGCAGGGTGCCGCCCTCGGCCATTTCGAAGCGGCCCTTGCGGGTGCTCAGCGCGCCGGTGAAGGCGCCTTTTTCGTGGCCGAACAGCTCGCTTTCCAGCAGGTCCGGCGGGATCGCACCGCAGTTGATCGCCACGAACGGTCCGTCGCGCCGTGGCGAATGCTGGTGGATGGCGCGTGCCACGACCTCCTTGCCGGTCCCCGATTCGCCCAGCACCAACACCGTGGTGTCGAAGGCGGCCACCTGGTCGATCAGGCGGCGCAAGCGGGTCACCGCCTCGCTGTTGCCGGTTGGGCCGGTGTCCTGCTGCACGCCGGCCTGGTGCTCGGCATCCAGGCGCTTGAGGCTGGCACGGCGCAGCAAGGCTTCCAGCTGTGTATGCCGCAGCGGCGTGTCTAGCGTCCAGACATTGGCTTCGTGCAGGCCGTGGGCCTGCGCAAACGCGCTCGGGCTGCCTTCCATCAGCAACACCGGTGGCGGCAGCTTGGCATCGGCCAGCCAGTCGAAGAACTTGTCGGCCTGTGCGGCATCCTGCGCCGAGCCCACCATCACCGCCATCCACTCGTCATGGCGATGGCGGCCAGGATTGATGTCGGCGCCGTCGGTGACCCAGCGTGGATTGAAGTCCATGAACTCGAGTAACGAGACGGTGCGCTCGGCGCGCACGGCATCGCTGTCGATCAACAGAATGCGGGACTCACTCATTCCTGGCTCCTTACCGTCAGGCCCTCCAGGATTGGCATGACTTCCTGGATATAGGACAGCTTGCTAACAAAATTGTCAGCACCCGCGCGAAGAGCGTGTTCACGATGCTCTGCATCGTCGAAGTGGCTCGCGATGACAATATACGGCGGATCGTCCTGCGTCTTGATCAGACGCGTTGCCTGCAGCCCGCCCATCTCCGGCATGGCCAGGTCCATCAGCACGACATTGGGGCGCAGCGACTCAGAGCGCTCGATCGCTTCCAGTCCATTGGCGGCACTGCCCACGATATCGAGCCACTCCACTTTGCGAAAATGACGCATCGCAGCGTTGATGAAGCCCTCGTGGTCGTCGACCAGCAGCACGGTGAGTTTGCTCATAGTAATCCTTATCCTGCCCGGGCAAGCGGCGGTTTGTTGGTGCGGCGGCGCTCGCGTGCCGGGGCGATGTCGAGTTGTTCGCGGTACTTGGCCACAGTGCGACGGGCAATGTTAACGCCCTGGCGCGACAACAGCCCGGCGATGGCTTCGTCGGCCAGCGGCCGGCCGGCCGGCTCGCTTTCGATCAGTCGGCGCACCATCGCCTTGACCGCCTGGCCGGAAACGCTGGCGCCTTCCAGACGCACCGCAAAGAAGTGCTTGAGCTCGAAGGTGCCGCGCGGGGTCTGGATGTATTTGCCGGTGGTGATGCGCGAAATCGTCGATTCGTGCATGCCGATCTCATCGGCGATTTCCTTCAGCGTCAGCGGTGCCATCGCTTCCTCACCGCGCACCAGGAACGTGGCCTGGCGTTCGACGATGGCGCGCGTGGCGCGCAGCAGGGTCTCGTAGCGCATCGACAGGCCGCGGGTCAGCCAGCGCGCTTCCTGCAGCATGTCGCGCAGCGGCTGGGCGGCGTCGCCGGCCTCGGCCAGTGCACGCTCATGCACGGGATTGATGCTCACCCGATGGGTGGTGGCCGGGTTCAATGCCACCCGCCAGCTGCCGTCGGCATGCCAGGCGAGCACGTCCGGAATCACGCTGGCGTTGCTTTCCTGCAGCAGGTCATCGCCGGGGCGCGGTTGCAGCGACAGGATCAGCCGGACCGCCTCGCGTGCATCGTCCACTTCGGCATCGTGCGCGCGCGCCAGCAGCGGATAGTCGTGGCTGGCCAGCAGGTCCAGGTCGCCGGCAAGGATGCGCGCGGCCAGATGACGCGCCGGCACGCGGCCGGGCAGGGCGGTCAGCTGGGCCTGCAGGCACTCGCGCAGGTCGCAGGCGGCCAGGCCGGCCGGGTCGCCGTGCAGCAGGCGCTGGCGGACCGCTTCCACTGCCTGCACGGTCATACCAAGCCGGGTCGCGCCGAGCTGCTGCAGCGTCGCCAGGGCCTCGGTCAGATAGCCGGCCTCGTCGGTCTGCTCCAGCCAGAACGCGGCGGCCCCCAATGCGGCCTCGTCCAGGTCCAGTGCCAGCTCGCGCAGGATGCGCACGTGCGGGTCGGTGGATTCGCCGGCTGCCACGCGCTGCATGCGGTCGTCGTCGCCATCGTTCCAGCTGCTGCTCGGCACGTCCCACATCGTGCTTTCCGGCAGTTCGTCGAAGGCGGCGACATCGGAGGCGCCATCGTCGCTGCTCGCGACGGCGTCGCTGTCGGCCAGCTCTTCCAGCTCCAGCAGTGGATTGGTTTCCAGCGCGCGACGGATTTCCAGTTCCAACTGCATGCCGTCCAACTGCAACAGACGGATCGACTGCAGCAACTGCGGGGTCAGGTGCAGTTGCTGGCCAAGCTGGGCGGAAATGGTCGTCTTCATCGAAGCGCTTCCGGAAGGCGCCGCACGTGGCAGCGATGGAACGCATCTTGCAGGACAAGGCGACGGGTTTCTAATCAGGGAATCGCGTGAGGCAATTCGTGATTTTCCTGACAGCGCGTGGGGAATTCCCTGACGTACAAGACGGACTCAAGCGTGCTCGCCGGAATCCCGTCACTGTTTTGTTCGCTGGCGGCCGTTTCCGGTCATCGCCCGGCGGCCGGCCCTCAGACCAGTTCGTTGTGATGCTTGGCCGCCAGCAACACCAGATCGTTGGCACGCCGGCAACCGAGCGATTCCATCATGCGCGCGCGGTGGGTCTCCACCGTCTTGACGCTGATGCCGAGGTCGGCGGCGATTTCCTTGTTGCTCTGGCCGCGGCCGATCTCGCGCAGGATCTCGCGCTGGCGCGGCGACAAGGCGGCGATGCCGACCGGTTTTTCGCGGCCCAGCATCGGCGCGATCATCTTGGACGAAATCTGCGGGCTCAGGAACACCTGGCCGGCCGCCGCTGCACGCAGTGCCAGCTCCAGCTCCAGCGGCGCGGCATCCTTGACCACGAAGCCGACCGCGCCGCGATCCAGCGCATCGCGCACGTGCACCGGGTCGTCGTGCATCGACATCATCACCACGTGCGTACGCGGCGCAGCGCGCAACACATCGGTCATGGCATCCAGGCCGCTGCGGCCGGGCAGGGACAAATCCATCAACACCAGATCAGGCCGGTGCAGGGATGTCATGTCCAGGGCTTGCTGTGCGTTGCTGGCCTCACCCACGACATCGATGCCGGCGAAGGTTTGCAGCAGCCTGGACAAGCCGGCACGGACAAGGGTGTGATCGTCGACGATGATGACTCGCACGGCGCAGAAGAGACCTTTTTCAGTAAAGGGCACCTTAGCCGACCCGGCGCCCCGCGCCAACAGGCGGTATCAGCGCTGGCGGCGGGCGTCGGCGATCTGACGGCGATGCAGACGGAACAGATGACGTTCCAGCGCCTCCTGCAAGCCTGGCGAAAGCGGCGCAAACCGCAGCCAAAGCCAATGGTCGTGACCATCACTTGCGCTTGCCAGGACCTCGGCAGGAAGCTGTACCAGTTCAGGAAGCCAGTCGGACGGTTGCAGGCAAACACTCCCCAACGTGCCCGGCGGATGGCTGCTTGCGCAGCTCAGGCGGATTCCGCGCACCGACCACTGCACGTTCGCCTGGATCAGTCCGCTGTCGCCCTGCTGCACCAGACGGCCGATCAGGGCCAGCATCAGGTCGAGCTTGGCGTCCATGCGCTGCACCAGCAGCGGCAGCTCGCCACGGTCTTCGCTGGTGTCTTCGCTGCGCAGGTCTTCTACCTGGCCCAGGCTGCGCAGCAGGGTTTCCGCAGCGCCGTGCGGGCCGGCATCGCTGCCGGCGCGGAAGCCGGCCGGCAGACGCACTTCGCAGCTGAGCGTGTCGGCGAACAGCGCGGCATCGGCCGATGGCGCGAGTGTGCCGAGCACGGGCATCAGATCCGCCCGACCCGGGCGTAGGCGCGGCTGGCAGAGGAGGACGTACGCTGCGCGCGGATCAGGTCCAGCAACTTGCGGCGGCGCTCGAGCATCATCCGCATCAGATCCTGCTGCATGGCCTGCAGCGCCTGCAGTGCGTCGCGGTCCTGGTCCAGGTCCGCCTGCTGCGCGTACTCGCGCAGGTGCAGATCGTGGGTGTCCAGCATGAACGGCATCACCTCGAATTCCTCCTGCGCCATGGCCAGGCGGATGTCGGCGATTTCGGCTTGAAGGCTCTGCGCGCTATGCATGGTCTGGCTCACGAAACGGCAGAAAGGCCGCGTTGATCGAGGGGGATGGAATTCCACGCCGAGTCGATTTCGCTGAGCAACTCCAGCGCTTCGGTCAACGCGGTTTCGTCGTTGTGCAGGTTGGCGGCAGTCAGCCGCTGCATGACGTAGTCGTAGAGCGCCGACAGGTTACCAGCGATCTCGCCACCGGCTTCGTGATCGAGCGAGCCGTTCAAGTGACCGACGATCGCGCAGGCTTCGCCGATGGCCTTGCCCTTGCGCGCCTGGTCGCCCTGCGCCAGGCAGGCCTGGGCCAGGCGGATGCGCTGGCAGGCGCCGGCGAACAGCAGCGACACCAGCTTGTGCGGGTCGGCTTCGGTCACGCTGGTGGACACGCCGACCTTGCGGTATTGCTCGGCATACTGACGATTGGAACCGTACATGGATGACTCCTCAATGGGCTGACCTTCGCGTGTCCCGGAGCGCTGCGCTCGGGCGACGACGCTCCTGCCGGAAGGCAAGGCCGATATCACGATAGGCCCTTCTTGTATCGGCAAGACCATTGCGGGACTTGAGGATCGTGATCACGAAAATCAGCCTGTCAGCAGGCTGCTGAGCGAACTGGTGCTGCTCTGCAGCTTGCTGATCATGGTTTCCATCGCGGTGAACTGGGCGGTGTAGCGATCGCTGAGCTTGGTCATGCGCGCGTCGAGGTCGTCCAGGTCAGACTCGTAGCCCTTGATCTGCTTGTTCAGGCTGTCCGAGCGCATGGTCAGGGTGCCGTCGTTGGCGTTGACGTTGCTGTCGAGCAGCTTGGTCATGGCCGAGCCGAACTTGCTGTCCTTGCCGAACACCTCGGCGGCGGCACCACCGTCCTCGGCGATGGCGGTATCGAACTTGCCGCCATCGAAGCTCATCACGCCATCCTTGTCGATGGTCAGGCCGAGCCCCTTGAGTTCGATGAGGTTGCCGCTGACCTGGCCGCGCAGCTGCTGCTGCAGGCCGCGCACCAGCGAGTCGCCGGTGAGTGCCGCGGCCGTCTTGGTGGTGGCGTCGTAGGCGCTGCTCTTGGCCAGCAAGGTGTTGGCGGTGTTGTAGGCGGCGGCGTACGCGGTCAGATTGGCCTTGAGGCTGCTGGTGTCGGCCGCAACGCCCAACGTGACCTTGGTGCCTTCGGCGGCCTTGGTGAGGTTGAGCACCACGCCCGGCACGATGTCGGTGACGGTGTTGGAGCTGGAGGTGCGTTCGAAGCCGTCCACGCGCACCAGCGCGTCGGTTGCGGCCACGGACTGGGTCAGGCCGCCGCTGACGCCGGGGCCGTAGGTGAGGCTGCTCAGGCTCGGGTCGCTGGCACTGACGGTCAGCGCGCCCTTGGTCCCGGAGTCGACCGCGTTGAACACCAGGTGCTGGCCGTCGTTGGCGGTCACCACGCTGGCGTTGACGCCCTTACCGCCGGCCGCCTTGTTGATGGCCGCAGCGATGTCGGTGAGCTTGTCGGTGCCGCTGATGTCAACGGTGATCTTCTTGTCGCCATACCCGATCGTCAGCGTGCCGCTGCCGACAGTGGCATCGGCGACGAACGCGCCAGAGGCGAGCTTCTGCGCGCTGGCCAGCGAGACCACTTCCACCGAGTAGTTGCCCGGCGCGGCCGAGCTGGTGGTGGTGGCGGTGAAGCCGGCATCGGTGGGCACCGTTGCCTTGTAGGCATTGGTGTCGGCGCTGCTGATGACCTTGTCCAGCGCAGACTTGAGCGTGGTCATGCTGCTCTTGATCTGGCTGATCGCCGACAGCTGCGTCGTCGCAGCGGCTCCGGCCTTGTTGATGCGCGCCTGCTCCGGGTCTTTCTGCCGGGAAACCAGGGTGGACACCACGGTGGGGATGTCCAGACCGGAGCCGGAAGTGCTGATCACCGATGCCATGTTGCATTCCTCGTCTGGGCGTCCAAGCAAGGATGGACGCATGGGATTACGAGACGGGTATCGGCCGCCTCGGCGAGGACTTTAGCGGCGGCGAGCCCGTCTCGCTCACGAGGTTGGGTGATGCAATTTCCATGCCGGCGATGCGTCAAGAAACCCGCGCCAGAAACCCGTGCTGCGCGATCGTGTCGAATCTCTGCGGCTGAAACATTCGCGCGCACAAAAAAGCCCCTCCGGAGAGGGGCTTTGGACTTGCTGCGACGCGCTGCCGATTACTGCAGCAGGCTCAGCACGTTCTGCGGAACCGACTTGGCCTGGGCCAGCATCGCGGTACCGGCCTGCTGCAGGATCTGCGTGCGGGTCAGCTCGGCGGTTTCCTTGGCGTAGTCGGTGTCGCGGATACGGCTACGCGAGGCCGACAGGTTTTCCGAGGTTGCGCTCAGGTTGGCGATGGTGGAGGTGAAGCGGTTCTGCACCGCACCCATGTCGGCGCGCGAGGAGTTGACCGCGGTCAGCGCCTTGTCGACGATTTCCAGGGCCTTCTGCGCGCCGGAGAACGTGGAGATGTCCAGGGTGCTCAGGGTCGAAGCGGTGGAGCCGGAAGCGGCCGAGGCGGTGGTGATGCCGGCGCCGACGGTGATGCCTGCGGCGCTGGAGGTACCGGCGGTCAGCGAGGTGAAGTCCTGGCCAGCCTTCAGCGATTCGATCTGCACCGTACCGTCGGTCTTGATCGAGGCGTACATGCCGGTCTGGTCGAGCTTGTCGTTGATCGCGGCAGCCACCTTCTTGTTGACGTCGGCAGCGCTCTCGCCTACGCCGACCTTGACGTCCGCGATGGTGACGCTCTTGGCCGCACCGCTGGCGTCCTTGAACGACAGGCTCATGCCGCTGATCGAGCCGGAGGCGGTGGAGGTGCCGCTCACGCCAGCGCCGGAAACGGCGGCAGCGAAGTTGGCCTTGCCCAGCGAATCGACGTTGGCGTCGACGATGCTGTTGATGCCGATGGTCTGGCCGGCGTCGGCGCCGACCTGGAACAGCGCGCCGGAGAAGTCGCCGTTCAGCAGCTTGGTGCCGTTGAAGTTGGTCTGGTTGGCGACGCGGTCGATTTCGGCGGTGAGCTGCTTGACTTCGGAGTTCAGCGCGTCACGGTCGGTCGGCGAGTTGGTGGCGTTGGACGACTGCACCGACAGCTCGCGGATACGCTGCAGGTTGCTGCCGATTTCGACCATCGCGCCTTCAGCGGTCTGGGCCAGCGAGATACCGTCGTTGGCGTTGCGCGAGGCAACGTCCAGGCCGCGGATCTGCGTGGTGAAACGCTCGGAGATCGCCAGACCTGCGGCGTCGTCCTTGGCGCTGTTGATGCGCAGACCCGAGGACAGACGCTGGATGCTCGTCGACATGCTCGCGCTGCTGGTGTTGAGGTTCCGCTGAGCGTTCAGCGACATTACGTTGGTGTTGATTACCTGTGCCATTTTGATTTCTCCTAAGCGATTTTTCCGGCAAGGGGGACTTGCCCGGAGCCTCCGCAGGGGGGCCATCAAGTTGGCCGTTGCCGCTGCTGAGATGAATAACGGCGTTGCGTCGGGAACCTTTAGCGAAATCCAGTGTTTTTTTGCTGTCTTTCTGCTGCAGGACGAAATACGGAAGCGTTGTGTAGCAAGGGGTTTGGTTTATTCGGCAGCACCCCGTCGATCTTTAGCGTTGGTATAACTTTTGACGAATAAACTCCGTCGGCCTGCGCAGGTGCGCGCGCGCAGGCGTGCAGAAAATGTGGGTTTTCTGCGGAAAATCAGCGGATCAGGTTAAACAACGACGACGACTGCATCTGCTGAAAAATCGTTTGGGCGGCCTGCAACGAGGCCTTCTCCAGTTCGTATTGCCCGAGCGCCGAGGCGAAATCCAGGTCGCGGATCGACGACAGGGTGGTCTTGAGGGTGACCTCGTTGGATTCGAGCAGCGAGTTGGCGTTATCGATCGCCGACAGCTGTGCGCCGCCGGAGGCGCGCGCATCGATCATCTTCGACGAGGCCTGTGCGATGTCGCGCATCGACGACTGCAGCGTGTTGATCATCGCCGCCTTCTGCGGCGGGGTCTGGGTGTCGGAATTGAGCGCGCCGACCAGGTCGTCGATGGTGGAGAACACGTCCTTGGTGGTGGAGGCGCCGATCTGGAAACTGTCGCCCACCGCCGGTGCACCGCTGATGCGCATGCGCACGCCGGCCGCGTTGATGTCTTCGCCATCCTTGTAGGTGCCGGTCCCGACCACCGTATTGGTGCTGTCGCGCACCTCGTAGGTGTCTGCGGCGGTGAACTGCACGCTGTAGCTGCCGCCGTTCCAGCTGCCGGTGCTGGCATCACGGCTGAAATCCAGCAGCAGGCCGGTGCCGGTATTGGCGTTGTCGGGGTGCGCATCCACGGTGCCGTCGCCGGTGCGGATACGCATGAAGATTTCGCTGCCGGGCAGGGTGTCGCTGACAAAGGTGTCCGGCGCCACCTCGACCTGTTTCTGGGTCTGGTCGCCGTTGTAGGTGACGCCGCCATTGCTCTTGATGAACGGTGCGCTGCCATCGGCGCTGCCGCCGAACAGATAGCGCCCGGTGCCGTCGGTGCTGTTGGCCAGGCTGACCATGCTGTCGCGCAGCGCGGTCAGTTCCGAGGCGATCGCCTTGCGGTCGTCGGGGCTGAGCGAGGAATTGTTGGCCTGCACCGCCAATTCGGTGACGCGCGCCATTTTGTCGCCGGCCTGCGACAGGGCGTTTTCCTGCAGGCCGAGCCGGTTCTGCACGTTGTTGGCGTTCTCGCCAAAGCGCGTGATCGCCGCCAGCGCGCGATCCAGGCCGACCGCGGTGCCGGCGGCGACCGGGTCGTCCTTGGCGGTGACCAGGCGCTGCCCGCTGGCGAGCTGGGCCTGGATCTGGCTCAGCCGGGACTGCTTGGCCGTCATCGACGACACCGACTGGCTGTACATCATGCTGGTGGAGATACGGTCGGTCATCAGCGTACGGCGCCCAGGATGGCTTGGAAGATGGTGTCGGCGGTGGAAATCATCTGTGCGGCGGCCTGGTAGGCCTGCTGCAGCTTCAGCATGTTGGCGGCTTCCTCATCGAGGTTGACGCCGGAAATCGAGTCGCGGCTGGCCTGCGCCTGGTCGTTGATGACCTTCTGCGCATCCGAGGCGTAGCTGGCCGCGCGCGCAGCCGAGCCGACCGAGGTGGTCAGGCCCGACAGCGCGCCGTTGAGCGTGACCGTGCCGCCGCTGAGCGCCTTGGCGTCGTCGATCTTGGCCAGCAGCTTGACGTTGCCGTTGTCGCTGGAACCGGCGCCGGTGGGGCCGACCCCGAAGGTGTCGCCGGCCTTGGGCGCGCCGTCCAGCGCAAAGCTCCAGCCATTGGCGCTGATGGTCTGGCCGGCGGTGTAGGCGAACGGGCCGCTGCCATCGATGGTGTACTGGTTGGCGTCGATGAACTCCACCGAGGCCGGGGTCAGCAGCGCCGGGTTTTGCGCGTTGGTGACCTTGACGTCGCTGATCTTGCCGGTGCCCAGGTTGGCGAGCGTGGCGGTCGCCTTGACCGGGGTGGCCGCGGCAATCCGCGAGGGGTCGGTGATGGCCACCGACAGGCTGCCGGCCAACCCTGCGGTGGGCTGCAGCAGGAACTTGTCGCCGTTGGCCGGCGTGCCGCCCACCACCAGGCTGACGCCGTTGAGCACCAGCGGATTGGCCGGGGTGCCGGCGCCGCTGATCGGCACCGCCGACCCGGTGCTGGCGTTGGTGGCCTTCCACGCAGTGCCGTCGAAGCTGAGCGTGACGTTCTGCCCATCCACCGCCGACATGTTGCTGAAGCTGGCGCTCAGCGACGCGCTGCCGGTATTGCTGGGATTGGCGGCAGTGGTGGGCGTGCCGATGTTGAAGAAGTTGCCGCCCATCGCGCCGTACAGGTCCATGCCTTGCGCGTGACCGGCGTTGAAGGTGCTGGCCATGCCCACGGCCAGGCGACCGAGTTCGGCCTGGGTCGGTTCCAGCACGCTGGTCCGGAACTCCAGCAGGCCGCCGATCTGCCCGCCCAGCGAGCTGGTGCTGAGGCTGACATTCTGGCCCTGGGTCTGCATCGCCACCTGCAGCTTGGTCGGCTGATACGGGTCGGCGACGGTGGTCAGCTTGGACGAGGTGGTTCCCACCACCAGGGCCTGGCCGCCGGCGGTGAAAACATTCATGAAGCCGCCGTCCTGCATCACCGCGGTGCCGCCGGTGTAGCCGACCAGCTTGGACACCAGCGCGTCACGCTGGTCGAGCATGTCGGGCGAGGCGCTGTCGATGCTGCTGCCGATGGTGCCGTTGATCTTGGCGATCTGCTGGGTCAGGCGATTGACTTCGTCCACCGAGGAGGTCAGGCCGCTGTTGACCTCGTTGCTGAGGCTGTCCATCTGCCCGTTGAGCTGCTTGAAACGCGTGGCCAGCGAGTTGCCGCTGTCGAGCATGCTCTGCCGCTCGGCCGTGGACGAGGCATTGGACGACACCGCGCTGGTGGAATCGAAGAAGTTCGACCACAGCCCGGCCACATTGGTGGCGGTGTTGGAGTACAGGCTGTCGACGCGGTTGGACAGCGAGGACAGCTGCTGCAGCCGCGAGAGCTCGCCGCCGCTGTCGAGCAGGCGCGAGGTGGCCAGCTGGTCGGCCACCCGGCTGACGTCGGTGATCTTGGCGCCATTGCCCACGAACGCGTAGCCCATGTCGGTAGGCGTGCGCGTTGCAAATTCCACACGTTGGCGGCTGTAGCCTTCGGTATTGATGTTGGCGACGTTATGGCTAACGGTCGACAACGCCCGTTGGAAGGCGATCAGCGCACTGGTCCCGGTGGACATGATGGACATGGGCGTTTACCTCAACGACGGATGGTGCCGAGCCCGGCAGGCTCGGCGGTGCTGGCATAGCGGTTGGACAGGTCGGCCGCCGCGTTGCCGATCGCGGCTACCGCACGGTCGATGGTCGGACCGTTGGCGATCGCCGCGATCTTGGCTGCGTAGCCCGGATCGGTGGCGTATCCAGCCTGTTGCAAGCCGCGTGCAAAACCCTTGATATCGGTGCCGGCCTGCAGCGCGGGCTGGTAACGACTGTTGTTCTTCAGCAGCCGCACGTAGTCGGCAAAGCTTTCCTCGGCCGAGCCGTAGGCACGGAAATCGGCGGTTTCGGTGGTTTTGACGCCATTGACGTATTCGTGGGTGCCGGTGGTGACCTTGTCGCCGCTCCAGCCGGTGGCCTTGATGCCGAACAGGTTGTTGGAGTTGCCGGCATTGCCGATACCGCGCCGGCCCCAGCCGGTTTCCAGCGCTGCCTGCGCCACCAGTGCACGCGGATCCACGCCCAGTTCGCGCGCGGCCTTCTGCGCATGCGTCCAGATCTTGGCCACGAAGCCTTCCGGGGTGCGCTCGCCCAGGCTGGCAGCGGCGCTGCTCGCCGCGCTCGCATTGACCGCGGCGTTGGCATCGGCGGCGTCGCTGGCGGCCACGTCGGCCCAGCGATCGTTGGCCGAGGGCCAGCTCAGTGCGGCCGCAGCGTCGCTGCCGGCTTCGCTGCTGCCGGTACGCCCGGCGATCAGATCCAGCACCTGGCTCATGCCGATGCCGCCCAGGCCGCCTGCGCCGATGCCTGCCGCGCTGCCGATGCCTGCACCGACGCTGCCCGCAGCCCCATCACGGGCCGGCAGCGGCAACGAGGCGTCGCGCTTGCCGGCCACCAGCGCATAGGCCTTGGCGGCATCGGCGGTGCTGAGCGAGGTATTCAACGCCGGGCCGCCGGTGTCGCCGCTCAGCTGCTTGGAGATCATCGCCGACAGGCCCAGCCCCTTGCCGTCGGTCAGCGACTTGGCCATCTGCTGGTCGTACATCTCTCGGAACATCTGGTTTTCGCCCGGAAACATCGGGTCGCCGGAGCTCGCATCGCGCATGCTCTTGACCAGCATCTGCGCGAACTGTCCTTCGAGCTGACGTGAGACCTTGTCGATCTTGGCGGGATCGGCCTTGGTGCTCGGGTTGAGATCAATGGGCGAGGCTGCGATACGCATGTCAGATCACCTCCAGCTCCGCCGTCAGCGCACCGGCTTGCTTGAGCGCTTCCAGGATGGCCACCAGGTCGCCGGGAGCGGCGCCCACTTCGTTGACCGCGCGTACGATCTGATCGAGCGTGGTGCCGCCTTCGAACTTGAACATGCGGCTGCCTTCAGAGGTGGCCGTGATCGTCGATTGCGGGGTCACCGCGGTGCGGCCGCCGCTGAAGGCGCCCGGCTGGCTGACATTGGTGTTCTCGCTGATGGTCACGGTGAGCGAGCCATGCGCGATCGCCGCCGGCATCACCCGCACCAGCTGGCCGATCACCACCGTGCCGGTGCGTGCGTTGACCACCACCTTGGCCGGCGCGTCGCCCGGAGAGAGTTCGACATTTTCCAGCCGCGCCAGCAGGCCGATACGCGCGCCGGGATCGGTCGGCGAGCGCACTGCCACGGTCACGCCGTCCACCGCACGTGCGGTCCCGGCACCGAAGCTGCTATCGATCGCCGCGACCATGCGCGAGACGGTGGTGAAATCGTTCTGGTGCAGGTTGAGGGTGATCTCGCCGCTGCCGGCAAACACATCCGGCAAGGCGCGTTCGACGGTGGCGCCGTTGGGGATGCGACCGACGCTGGGAATGTTGACCGACACCCGCGAGCCGTCCTTGCCCTGCGCGCCGAAGCCACCGACCACCAGGTTGCCCTGCGCCATCGCGTAGACCTGGCCGTCGGCGCCTTTCAGCGGTGCCATCAGCAGCGAGCCGCCACGCAGCGACACCGCGTTGGCGATCGAGGACACGGTGATGTCGATCGGCTGGCCGGGCTTGGCGAATGGCGGCAGTTCGGCATGGATGGCCACGGCGGCGACGTTCTTCAGCTGCGGATTGACGTTCGCCGGAACATTGACGCCCAGCTCGCCGAGCAGGTTCTTCAGGCTCTGCACGGTGAAGGGCGCCTGGCTGGTGCGGTCGCCGCTGCCGTCCAGGCCGACCACCAGGCCGTAACCGACCAGCGCGTTGCCGCGCACGCCGCCGACCTGGGCAAGATCCTTGATGCGCTCGGCCGAGGCCGGCGCGGCGATCGCGCAGACCGCCACAGCGGCAGCCAGCAGACGGAAGGGCAGGGAAGACAGATTCATGGTCGCAGGCTCAGTAGGGCGACAGACGGGAATTGAAGAAGCGGCTCAGCCAGCCCATCGCGTTGGACTGCGCGATCGCGCCGCGGCCGCCGTAGGCGATGCGGGCGTCGGCCACCTTGCTCGAAGGCACGGTGTTGTCCGGGCCGATGTCGGCGGCGCGCACGATGCCCTGTACCTGCACCAGTTCGTCGCCCTGGGTCAGGCGCAGGTTCTTCTGCCCCTGGATCACCAGATTGCCGTTGGGCAGGCGCTGCATCACGGTGACGGTCACGCTGCCCTGCATGCGGTTGCTCTGCGCGGTGTTGCCCTTGCCGGCAAACGTGCGGTCGCCGCTGGTGGAGTTGCGCAGCACATCGGTGCCGTTGACGGTGAGCGGAACGCCGAGCAGCGTGGGCGTGCTCATGTCCACGGTGTCGGCCTTGCTGACGCTGGTGTTGGCGGTGGACGAGGCAGTGGTGCTTTCCACCAGGTTCACCGTCAGCAGATCGCCGACATCGCGGGCGCGGCGGTCACCGTACAGATTCAGGCTCGGGCCGGCGGCATAGATCGCTCCGGCGGTGGGCTGCGCCACCGGCGCGACCACCGGCACGATCGGCGCCAGTTCGGCGAACGGCCGCACATCGCCGGCCGCCACGCAGCCGCCCAGCAGCGCGCTGCAGGCGATGGCGAGGCACAGGGAGGAAAGGGAAGGCAGGCGTGACATGGCGTGGATTCCTGAGAGGGCAGCGACCGGTGGGCCGATCAGACGTTGTTGTTCAAGTAACCGAGCATCGAGTCGGTGGTGGAGATCGCCTTGGCATTCATTTCATAGGCGCGCTGGGTCTCGATCATGCTCACCAGCTCTTCCACCGTATTGACGTTGCTGCCTTCCAGCGCGCCCTGCACGGTGTTGCCCAGGCCGTTGAGGCCAGGGGTGCCGTTCTGCGCGGGGCCGGAGGCGGTGGTTTCGACGAACAGGTTCTCGCCCTTGGACTGCAGGCCCGAGGGATTGATGAAGTCGGTCAGCGTCAACGCACCGATTTCCTGCGCGGCGGCCTGGCCGGCCAGCGTCACGCTGATGGTGCCGTCGTTGCCGATGGTCAGCGACTGCGCGCCTTCGGGGATCTGGATGCCCGGCTGCAGCGGGTAGCCGCTGTTGGTGACCAGCTCGCCCTGCGCATTGATCTGGAAGGTGCCGTCGCGGGTATAGGCCGAGGTGCCGTCAGGCATCTGCACTTCGAAGAAGCCGCGGCCGTTGACCATCACGTCGAGCGCGCGGCCGGTCTGCTGCTGGCTGCCCTGGTCGAAGCCCTTGAAGGTGGAGACCACCCGCACGCCGGTACCCAGCTGCAGGCCGGTCGGCAGCTGCGTCTGCGCGGAGGTGGAGCCGCCGGGCGCACGCACCTGTTGATACAACAGGTCTTCGAACGCCGCACGATCGCGCTTGAAGCCGGTGGTATTGGTATTGGCCAGGTTGTTGGAAATGACCGACATGCGCGTCTGTTGCGCATCCAGTCCGGTTTTGGCGACCCACAAAGCCTGATTCATGACCCGATTCCTCGTTAGACCCGGGGATGTGTTCCGGGTACGGCTGGGTAGATGCACGTGGCGTGCCAAACCCGCGCCGGATTTTTGCCGGCTGTGCGCTGGATCACGCGAAGCGGGCGCGGCGGCCTGCGCGGGGCAGGGCTGGCGGCGGACAGGCAGCGGCTAGGCCGAAGCGGCGGAAACCTGCGCGGCAGATCAGGCGCGCTAGATCGGTCGCCGGTCAGCGATGTGTTCGACGACGTGTGAACCCTTGGCGCTGCCTGCGGAAGGGTTCTCGGGATTTGCCGGCTGGCATTGCGACGCAGTCAACAGGCTGGTTGGTCGAGCGCGCAGTGGCCTCACCGCTCGCGGGACACGCCGTGAACCCATCCCTGGGGGCTCGGTGGCGGCATCCATGCCGCCACACGGTCCCGCAATCGGCGAGGCCACCGCCCCAGAGAGTGAGTCGGTGGTCGTGTGAAAAGCTGCTTGTTGCTCGGGTTGAATCGGGAAGCGGATCGGAAGCGATGCGATCCAAGCAACACACCGCATGCTCTGCTCGCAATCCTGCGTACCGACTATCTCGCCTGGTCCTTGCCCGCCCACCGTCGCGGGACCTTACGCGGCATGGATGCCGCGCAAGAGCCTACAGGGATGTACTTGCGGCGTGTCCTGCGAGGGTGGGCGGGCAAGGGCCCTGCAGCCAAGTCACAAACCAGCCGCTCTGCAGCGAACCCAGGCGGCCGCCATCCAGGTGCTCGCCAGCGCGGCAAGCCAACCAGCGGTCCGTCAATGGGCGCCAGTGACGCTTAGCCGCTGACCCGCAGCAGCGAATTGGCCGATTGCGCGTTGTCGTCGCCGTTCTTGATGATCTTGACCTGCATTTCGAACTGGCGCTGCAGCTGGATCATCTCCACCAGTGCGCCGGCGGCATCCACGTTGCTGCCCTCCAGCATGCCGCTGTTGATTGTCTTGCCGGTGGCCACCGCAAACGCCTGCGCCGGGTCGGTGCTGGTATTGCGCATCAGCCCGTCCGGGCGCCGCGTCAAACGGTCGGCGGGGGCGTCGACCACCTTCATCTTGCCGACGATGGCCATGGTCTGCGGGCCTTCGCCCTGCGGAATGATCGAGATGCTGCCGTCGCTGCCGATCTCCATCGCCTGGTGCGGCGGGATCGTCATCGGATTGCCGCCTTCATCCAGCACCGCATGGCCATTGGCGGTGACCAGCTGGCCATTGGCAGTGAGCGCCAGCTCGCCGTTGCGGGTATAGGCCTCGCTGCCGTCGGGCGACTGCACCGCCAGCCAGCGGTCCTGCTGCAGCGACACGTCCAGCGGGTTGCCGGTGACCTTCTGGTGGCCCTGGCTGCGGTCGAAGCCCTGGTCCACATGCAGCGCATCGATCCGCGACGGATAACCCTTGCCCTGGATCTTGAACGCCTCGGTATTGGCCAGCGCAGCCTTGAACCCCACCGTATCGACGTTGGCGAGATTGTGCGACACGGTGCCCTGCGCCTGCAGGGAGGCGCGGGCGCCGGTCATCGCAACGTAGAGAGCTTTGTCCATGAGGCACCGGGAATCGGGAATCGGGAATGGAGAATCGCAAAGGCGGGATTGCTGGAGACTGGAAGAAAGGGGGGCAAGGCGGGCATCCGATACACGCAATGCCAGCTCTTACGATTCCCTATTCCCCAATCCCGATTCCCAGCCGTTAACGGATATTGATGATCGTCTGGGTGACCTGATCCTGAGTCGAGATCATCTGCGAGTTGGCCTGGAAGTTGCGCTGGGCCACGATCATGTTCACCAGCTGCTCGGTCAGGTCCACCGTGGAGGATTCCAGCGAGCCGGATTCGATCTGGCCCAGGTCCGAGGTGTCCGGTGCGCCGGTGCGGGCGGCGCCGGAGGTGTAGCTTTCGGCCCACATGTTGTTGCCCTGCGACTGCAGGCCCTGCGGATTGACGAAGCTGCTCAGCGCGACCTGGCCCAGCGGCTTGTCGGCACCGTTGGAATAACGGGCGAACACCACACCACTGGTGTCGATGCTGATCTCGTTGAGCTTGCCGCTGGCATAGCCGTCCTGGCGGGTGTCGCGCAGCGCGAAGGCCTCGCCGTACTGGGTCGAGCCGCTGACGTTGAGCTGCATGCTCAGCACGCCGGCACCGGTGCTCGGAGTGAACGGGTCCATCGTGATGATGCCGTTGGCCGGGGTGGTCAGTGCGCCGGTATCGGAGAACTGCAGCGTGGTCGGCGCGCCGACCGCGGCGCCGTCCACGTAGTTGTGCACCTGCCATTCGTTCGGGTTGGCGGTCTTGACGAAGTAGGAGGTCTGCACATGGCTGACGCCCAGCGAATCGTAGACGTTGATGCCGCCGGTGGAGTGGCTGTAGGTCTTGTCGTCGGCCGGGCTGAACGGGGTCACCGTCGGTGCGGTGGCGTTGCCGGGCAGGGTGAAGGCCAGGTTGACCGTGGAGGTCGACTTGGGCGGGCTGTCGGTGGTCAGCAGCTGCAGGTCCGACAGGCGACCGACGTCGAAGCCGTTGCCGCTCGGGTTGGGGGCGAAGACCTGCAGGCGTGCGCCCTGCGGATTGACCACATAGCCGTTGGCATCGGTCTGGAAGTTGCCGGCGCGGGTGTACATCTTGGCGCCGTTGGAGGTCACGGTGAAGAAGCCTTCGCCGGAGACCGCCAGGTCCAGGCTGCGCCCGGTCGGATCGATGTTGCCCTGGGAGAACTGCTGCGCCACATTGCTGACGCGCACGCCCGAACCCACCGCATTGCGCGACAGGCCGTAGCTGGTGCTCTGGAACATGTCGGCAAACTCGGCGCGCGATTCCTTGAACCCGGTCGTGTTGACGTTGGCGATGTTGTTGGAGGTGACGTTCAGATCGGCATTGGCTGCGTTGATGCCGGACAACGAGGTATTGAAAGCCATGGATGAGGTCCTTTGAGTGTCGGTTGCCGGCTCAGCTGACGCGGAGCACGTTGGCGAGCGGGGAAGTGCCTAGCCCGGTCAGGTTGAGATACAGGCCGTCCGAGCCGATCGTGACGCTGTCCACCGGTGCGTCGACATAGGTGGACAACTTGCTTTTGGCACCGGCGGTGTCGGTCTGGGTGGCGGTCACGCCATACTTGCCGGCGGCCATGCGGTTGCCGTTGGCATCGGTGCCGTCCCAGGCGAACGACACCTCGCCGGCGGCGCTGGCCGGCACGCTGAGCTGCTTGACGAACGCGCCGTTGGCATCGGTGATTTCGAAATTGACGGTGCCGGCCGAGGTCGCGGCAACCACGCCCTTGGCCGAGTTGGTGGCATCGATGGCCAATTGCGCGGAGGGCACCAGCACGTTGTGCCCGACCAGCGAGGCGCCCTTCAGCACCTGATCGCTGCTCTGTGCTGCAGAGAAGCTGCTGACCTTGGTATTGAGGTCACCAATGCCCTGCACGGTGGAGAACTGCGCCAACTGGCCCAGAAACGCGCTGTTTTCCATCGGTTTGAGCGGGTCCTGGTGCTGCAGCTGCTCGGTCATCAACTTGAGGAAGTCGGCCTGGCCGAGCGATTCCTCCTTCTTCTTGGTCGCCGTGGCGCTGCTGGAGGTCAGCCCGAGGCTGGTGTAGAGGTCACTACCGATCGTGCTCATATGAAAAAGTCCGTAAGGGAAGGGTCAGCTAGGCGGGTCAGCGACCCATGGTCAGGGTGGCGAGCGCCAGTTCCTTGGCGGTGTTGAGCATTTCCACGCCGGCCTGGTAGTTGCGCGAGGCCGAGATCATGTTGACCATCTGCGAGACCGGATCCACGTCGGGCGAGAACACGTAGCCGTCGGCATCGGCCAGCGGATGGCCGGGCTCGTAGCGACGGATCGGCGGCGCGTTGGTGGTGGTGATCTCCTTGACGTTCACCGAGGTCAGGCTGGGGTCCTGGCGACTTTGCTGGGCCTGGAAGATCGGCTCGATCGGCTTGTAGGTCGCCTCGGCCGAGCCGGCGACCGAGTCCGCATTGGCCAGGTTGGAGGCGATGGTGCTCAGGCGGACCGACTGCGCATGCAGCGCCGAGCCGGCCACATCGAAGATGGGAAGATTGCTCATGACTTATTGGCCGGTGATCGCGGTGAGCATCGAGCGCACCTTGGATTCGAGGAAGCTCAGCGAGGCGCGGTATTCCAGCGCGGCGCGGCCGTAGGCAGCACGTTCGGCATCGGGATCGACGGTATTGCCGTCCAGGCTGGGCTGGTCGGATTCGCGGGTGATCTGGAACGGGTTGAGCCCGCCGCTGCTGCCGATCTCGAAATGCTTGGCGTCGGTGGTCTGCAGCAGGGTGCCGTCGCGCACGCCTTCGGCCGATTTCAGCGCGGCTTCGAAGTCCATGTCCTTGGCTTTGTAGCCAGGGGTGTCCACATTGCTCAGGTTGCTGGCAATGAGCTTCATGCGCTGCTCGCGCAGCGGCAGGGCATCGCCGTGGATGCCTAGAAAGGACGAGATGGAATTGGACACGGTGCTCTCCCGCGAAGTGTTGCCAGGGAGAAAGCAATGTTTGTGCCAATCGGGGTGGTGCGGGTCAGGGAACTCGGAAGGTGATCGGCGCCGCCGACGAACGGCAGCTTGGCCGTCCGGGATACAGGGTGGACCTGTGTAAGTCGCAGCGTTGGCTTACTCAGGCGCGCCAGGCTGGAAGGCCCCGCATGACCCTGAGCGCCGCCCGGCGTCGGGGTGTCACTTCAAGTCGGGGGTGTCATCTCAAAAGGTGTCGACCCACCGACCCCAACCGCGCGATCTTCCAT
This sequence comes from Xanthomonas euroxanthea, assembly GCF_903989455.1. NCBI lineage: Bacteria > Pseudomonadati > Pseudomonadota > Gammaproteobacteria > Lysobacterales > Lysobacteraceae > Xanthomonas > Xanthomonas euroxanthea. The sequence goes on from NZ_LR861803.1 coordinate 2,434,409, forward strand.
GACGCCGCACCTTTGCAGCGCAGCGCTCATCGCTATTGTCGGCTCCGACCAGGCAGCCGCTTTGTGGCCTGCTCAGACCGCTTCGGCGACCACTTTCAGGCGGGCCAGCACGTAATCGGCCAGTTCGTGCGCGCTGTACTTGGCCACAAAGGCATTGGCGCCGACCTGTTCGACCATGGCGTTGTTGAACACGCCCGACAAGGAGGTGTGCAGCAGCACGTACAGGCCCTGCAACCCCGGCGTGCGCCGGATTTCCGTCGTCAGCGTGTAGCCGTCCATGGCCGGCATCTCGATGTCGGAGATGACCATCGCATAGCGGTCGGCCGGATTCTCGCCTGATGCTGCCACCTGCAAGAGGTGGTCCAGCGCCTGGCGACCGTCGGACAACAAGGTCGCCGCCACGCCGAGCTGGTCGAGCACGCTGCGGATTTGCTGACGCGCCACGCGCGAGTCATCCACCACCAGCACCTGGAACTGCCGGTCATAGGCGACCAGCTGCAGCGAAGGATCCAGCTGCACGTCCTTGCTGACCTTGGCGATGTCGGCCAGCACGCTCTCCACGTCGATGACCTGGATCAACTCGCCCTGGAAGCGCGTCACCGCCGTCAAATAAGTGGCTTCGGCGCCCAGTTCCGGCGGCGGGTGGATATCTTCCACCGCAATATTGACGATGCGCTCCACGCCGCTGACCAGAAAGCCCTGGACCGAGCGGTTGAATTCAGCCACCACCAGGTAGCCGGGGCCGTTCTCCGAGTGCGCATCGCGCTCCGGGTGGCCGATCGCCAGGCCCAGGTCCAGCACCGGCACCGAGCGCCCGCGCACATCCGCCACGCCGGCGAACTCGGTCGGCAGGCCGGGCACCTGGAACAACTCCGGGCGGCGCAGCACTTCCTGCACCTTGAAGACATTCACGCCAAAAAGCTGGCGCCCGCCCAGCCGGAACAGCAGCAGGGCCAGTCGGTTGTGGCCAGCCAGACGCGTGCGCTGGTCGATGCGGTTGAGCAGATCGTGGGTCATGGGGCAGATATCGACAGCGCCCTCGGAAAACTTGAGCGGTTTCAGCTTGGCGTAGGGCGCTGTCGGGAATCGGGAGTCGGGAATGGGGAATCGCAAAAGCGGAGGGCTTTTTGCAGCAAGCCCGAGGCGAAGGGCCGTGGTGTGACGTACCTACGGTGTTCACTAAGGAAATCGCACATCAGCAGCGAAGACCGATCAAGGCTCAGCCCCCGACCGATTCCCCATTCCCGATTCCCGATTCAAAAAACAGGCACGCCACTTGCACTGCCTATTCCGTCTTCCTCCGGATCTGGTCCCATGCGCCTGCTCCTGCTTGTCATCTTGTTGGCTGCCGCTCCGGCCTGGGCCCAGAGCTATCAGTCTGTCGATTCCATCCGCGCTGCGGCACTGGCCACCGTTGGCCCGGACGCCGAGGCCGAGGCCACGCTCGATCCGGGCTTGCGCATGCCGGCCTGTCCGATTGCGCTGCAGGCGCAGCCGACCGGCACCAATACGGTGGAAGTGGCCTGTCCGCAGCCGGCTGGCTGGCGCCTGTTCGTGCCGCTGAAGGTGCGCCGCAATCAGGACGTGTTGGTGCTGCGCCGCGGCATCAGCGCTGGAGAAGTCATTTCGCTGGCCGATATCAGTATCGAGAAGCGTGACGCCGCACGCATCGTCGGCGCGGTGCTGGCCGATCCGGTGGCCGCAGTGGGCAAGAGCGCCCGGCGCATCCTGCCGGCCGGTTCGCTGCTCTCGGCCAACGATCTGGTGACGCAGCGGCTGGTCCGGCGCGGCGACACGGTCCCGCTGGTGTCGCGCAACGGCGGTCTGGAGGTGCGCATGAGTGGTCGCGCGCTGTCCGATGCCGGTGAGAACGAGCGGGTGTCGGTGGAAAATTCCTCGTCGCGCCGGGTGGTGCAGGGGATTGTCGAAGCGAGCGGGACCGTTTTGGTCTCCAGATAGAAATTCGCTATAAAGTTTTTTTTTGGCATGCCGTTATCCCCTACGACCTGTAGAGGAGTTCCTGACATGACACAGAAAATCGAAGGCAATCTACCGACCGCTGCCACCCTTCGCACCGCGGCCACGAGCAGCAAGATCGCTTCGGCCGGTGAAGACCGCGCGTCCCCGATCGCCGCATTGCCGCCGACCGACAGCGTCAAGCTGACCGGTGAGGCGACCAACCTGCAGAACTTGCAGCGCACGCTGTCGCAGTCCTCGGCGATCGACACCGGTCGCGTCCAGGCCGTGAAGGATGCGTTGCAGAACGGCAGCTATTCCATCAATCCGGATGCCATCGCCAGCCGCATGATGGATCTGAATCAGCAACTGGCGGGTTAATTCCCGACCCAAAGGATGAATGTGAACGAGTTCCTGCAACGTCTCAGCGATGCGCTGGCCGGCGAACGCCAGGCATTACTCGAGAACGACATCGATGGGTTGATGCGGCACACGCAGGACAAGCTGTCGGCGCTGCGCGCGCTGGAAGCGGCAATGCCCCAGGGCGAAGAAGAGCGGCTGCGCGAACTGGCCGAAGCCAACCGCGCCAACGGCGCGCTGCTGGCACGCCGGCGTCGTGAGGTGAACTGGGCGTTGCGTCATCTGGGCCGCACCGAGAGTGCGCCGTCCTACGATGCCAAGGGCCAGTCGAGCGTGCTGCGCGGCGGTCGTTCGCTGGCCGTGGCCTGACGCGCCACAGCGTGCCCGAGCGCACGCATAGGCCGCGCGGGCGGCGTGGTGGTGCAGCCTTGACGGGCCCGGTGTGCAGGAGCGTGGCGCCGCGCAATACGGGGCCTGGGCGGTTCGGCGTATATTGAAGCGTCCTCTACGCCGCCCTGTCCCGTGACTGCCAAGTTTTTTCTCAATCAAGCCTTATTACCGTCCTCGGCCATGCTGCGCGCTTTCGGCGACCAGATGCTTGAGGGCGTGTTGCTGTTCCGCGCAGACGGGCAGCTGATCCTGGCCAACGCCATCGCACGCCAGAGCCTGTGCAGAGAAGATCCCGCCGACGACCGCAATCTCGGCGAGCGGATCTCGCAGGTGCTGCCCTCGGACGCGCTGAATCAGGCGCGCAGCAAGGGCAGCTGGACCGGCAGCCTGCCGGTTGCCGATCGCGTGGTCATTGCGCATCTGTACTACAACGAAGAACAGGGCGTCGGGCACTTTCTGGCGCTGTTCCACAACATCGAAGGCCAGCAGGATTACGAGCGCGAGCTGCAGCAGCGCCACGCCGAACTGCGCCAGGCCTATCTACGTCTGAACGGTGCCCAGGACAAGCTGCTGCAATCGGAGAAGATGGCCTCCATCGGCCAGCTGGCCGCCGGCGTGGCGCACGAAATCAACAACCCGATCGGTTACGTGCACTCCAATCTGGGCAGCCTGCAGGAATACCTGCGCAGCCTGTTCACGCTGATCGAAGCCTACGAGCGCGCGCTGCAGGCGCCGGATCCGAAGGCGTTGATCCCGGAGATCGACGAGATCCGCAACCGCGCCGACATCGACTTCATCAGCCGCGACCTGCCGCAGTTGATGGCCGAGTCGCGCGAAGGCATCGAGCGGGTCACCCGCATCGTGCGCGACCTCAAGGACTTCTCGTATTCGGACCGTTCCGAGTCGTGGAAGATGGTCGACCTGCATGCCGGGCTCGAATCCACGATCAACATCATCTGGAACGAGCTCAAATACAAGGTGACGCTGGAGCGCAACTACGCCGAGCTGCCATTGGTGGAATGCCTGCCGTCCGAGCTCAACCAGGTCTACATGAACATGCTGCTCAACGCCGGCCAGGCGATTGTCGAGCGCGGCACGATCACCGTCACCACCGGCCGCGACGAGGCCGAAAACGTCTGGATCCAGTTCCAGGACAGCGGCGCCGGGATCGCCCCGGACCTGCTGCAACGCATCTTCGACCCGTTCTTCACCACCAAGCCGGTCGGCAGCGGCACCGGCCTGGGCCTGTCGATTTCCTACGGCATCATCAACAAGCACCACGGCCGCATCGATGTCGAAAGCGTCCCGGGGCAGGGTGCCAGTTTCAGGATCGTATTGCCGGTGCGGCAGCCGCGGTAGCGCTGCGCGCCGGGAATCGGGAGTGGGGAATCGGGAATCGGTAGAGCCGGGTTTGCTTGTGATTTGCGCTTGACGCGGGCGGTGAAAATCTTGGGAAACGTGCAGAGCCAGTGCGCTGCCGTACCGATTCCCCACTCCCGATTCCCTATTCCCTGCCGTTACGCAGCTCATCGTGCGTCCGGAAGGCCTGGCGAATGTGCTCGCGTAGCTCGTCGTCGTTCCAGGGCTTGGTCAGGAAGCGGTAGATCGCGCCGCGGTTGATCGCTTCGGTGACGGTGGCAAGGTCGGTATAGCCGGACAGCACCAGGCGCACGGTGTCTGGGTAGAGCATCTTGACCCGGCCCAGGAACTCGGTGCCGCTCATGTCGCTCATGCGCTGGTCCGACAGGATCACCTGCACGTCGTTGGTGGCGAGCAGGTCGAAGGCATCGCGCACGTTGCCGGCGGCCAGGATGCGGTAACCGTCGCGGCGGAACAGCCGCACCAGCGAGCGCAACACGTTTTCTTCGTCGTCCAGCAGCAGCAGCGTGCGGTCGGGGCGGCTTTCGGCGAACGATTCCGGGCGCAGATAGCGGCGGCGTAGCGCCATGCCGGCCGACTCGGCCGACATCGGTTCGCCAAACAGATAGCCCTGGAAGATGTCGCAATCGTTGCGACGCAAAAAGCCCAGTTGCGCCTGCGATTCCACGCCATTGGCGATCACCGTCATGCCCAACTGATGACCCATCGCGATGATCGCGCGCGCGATCGCCGCCTCGCGGCTGCCGGCCGGCGCGCTCTTGATGAAGCTGCGGTCGATCTTCAGCCGGTCCACCGGATAGCGCACCAGCGCACTCAGGCTGGAATCGCCGGTACCGAAGTTGTCCAGGCTCAGGCTGATGCCTTCGTTGCGCAGGTTGGCCATCGTCTCGTGGACGAAGTTGACGTTGTTGGTCAACGCGCTTTCGTTGATCTCCAGCGTCACGAACTGCGCCGGCACGCCCGCGGTCTGCAGCATCGCCATCACTTCGTTGAAGAAGCCCGGCCGCAGCAACTGCAGCGTGGACACGTTCACCGCGATGCTGAAATCGTCGAAGCCCTGGTCGCGCCAGAGCCGCGCCTGACGCACCGCGTTCTGCAGCACCCATTCGCCGATCTGCACGATCACGCCCAACCGCTCGGCGGTGCGCATGAAGCGTTCCGGCACCAGCATGCCCAGGGTGGGCGATTGCCAGCGCAACAGCGCCTCCATGCCGACGATGCGGCCATCGCGCGCGCTCACCAGCGGCTGGTAGCGCAGGCGCAGTTCGCCATGCGGGATCGCATCGACGATCTGCCGCGCAATGATGCTTTCGCTATGCGCGTTGGTGGTCGAGTTGCGGGTATACAGCCGCACCGTATTGCCGCCTTCGCGTGCGGCCTGGTAGCTGGCTTCCTCGGCGTAGTCGAGCAGGATCGACAGCGAGGTGGAGTGTTCCGGGCACAGGCTGATGCCGACCTTGCCGGTCATGAACAAGGTGTACGGCAGCACCGACAACGGCAGCTCCAGCTGCTGCCGGATCTCTTCGGCAAAATCTTCCGGCAGCGGGGTGTCTTCGCGCCGCACCGCCACCACCACCATCTCATCGCTGCCGTGGCGCCACAACTTGCCACGCGCGCCGAGGAAGTCCTGCAGCCGGCGCGCGACCAGCGTCAGCGCCTGATCGCCGACCTCGGCGCTCATGTTCTCGTTGATCGAGGCGAAGTGGTCGATATCGATATGGAACACCATCAACGGCGGACCGCCGGAGGCGGCAGCGTCCACCAGATGCAGCAGTTCGGGGTTGCCCGCGCCCAGGCGGGTGGGCTTGACGATTTCCAGGCCAGGCGGGATTACGGGGCTCCACATGACTTAACGTCCACCATCGTCGTGGACGGACTCGCCGACCGGGTGATAGGGCAGGCGCAACGTCACGCGCGTGCCTGCTCCGGGGGCTGATTCTATCGCGAGCGCACCGCCGACGGTTTGCGCACGCTCACGCATCACGATCAGCCCGAGCCCGCGCGGGCCTTCCGGCTCGAAGCCATCGCCGTCATCGCTGACTTCCAGGCGAAAGCTCTCGCTGTCGATCGAGTGCAGGCGCATGCGCACTTCGCCTGCGCAGGCGTGCCGCAGCGCATTGGTCAGGCTTTCCTGCGCAATCCGGAAACATGCTTGCTCGATCTCGTTGCCTGGCCGCACGTCCAGTGCCTGGATATCCAGCTCCAAACGCACCGGCGATGCGCGAAACAACATCGAGGCCTGCCAGCGCAAGGCCGCTTCCAGACCCAGCGCATCCAGCTGCGGCGGACGCAACAGCATCGACAGGTTGCGCAGCTTGGTCACGGTGCTGTCGGCCAGCGACACCACTTCCAGCAGGTCCTCGCGGCGCGCGTCCGGATCCGGTTCGTCCAGTGCGGCATGTGCGGACAGCTTCATCGCGGTGATGGCCTGGCCGATGTCGTCATGCAGGTCGCGCGAGATCGCGCGGCGTTCGTCCTCCTGCAGCGAGAACAGGCGCTTGGCCATCGCCTGCAGCTCGGCGTTGCTCTCGGCCAGCGCATCGCGCATGCGTTCGGGTTCGCTCAGGTCGCGCACCACCAGCAACTTGCAGCTGCGTCCGCCATAGCGGATGTCACCGGCCGACAGCCCGGCATAGAAGGTGCTGCCATCGCGACGGCGCATCGCCCGTGCGCTGGACACCGGCTCGTTGCGATCGCTGCCCGCGCGCAGGTACTCGCGCACTACCGGCAGGTCGCTGTCGCTCACCAGGGTCTGCAGCGGTTCGCCCAGGATGGTTTCGCCCTGGAAACCGAACTGCACCGACCCGGCGGCATTGGCATACATCACGTGCTCATCGGCCAGGATCAGCACGCCATCCGGCAGCACCCTGACCAGCTCGCGGAACTGCTCCTCGCGCTCGCGCAGCAACCGGCGCGATTGCTCGCGTTCGCTGACGTCCTGCAGCGTGCCATGGATATGCCGGGTGCCGTTCGGGCTGGCCACGCTTTCGGCGCGCAGATGGACGGTGCGCGGCTGCGAGTCGCCGCCGGTCAGCGGTAGCAGCACATCGATCTGCACTTCGCCGCCGGTGCACATGTCCTCGATCATGCGTTCGATCCGCGTCTGGGTGGCGGTGTCCGAGGCGGTCAACAGTTCTTCCAGCCGGTGGTCGCGCCGATGCATCGGCACGCTGCGGCCGAGCAGGCGATACACCGCCGGCGAGTAGCGTCCCAACCCGGTCGCGCAATCCAGTTGCCACGAGCCCAGCCGCGCGATGCCTTGCGCTTCTTCCAGCCGCTGCAGCGCCTCGTCGCGCAAATGCTGCGCCTGGCGTTCTTCGCTACGGTCCACGGTGACCACCAGGCGGGCGGGGCCGCTGGCCAGATGCAGCTGGTTGCTGCGGATCTCGACATGGCGCGAGCCGCTGCGGGTCAGCAGATCCTCGTGCAAGGTGCAGGTGGCGTCGCCCTTGGCGCGGATCTGGGTGATGATTTCCTCCAGGCGCGCGCCATCGGCGTTGGGCCAGATCGCCTGCAGCGTCTGCTGCAGAAATTCGTCGCGCTCCCAGCCGAAGAACTCCAGCGCCGCCGGGTTGGCATCCAGGATGCGCAGCGTGGCCAGGTCGTAGACCAGGGCCGGGCTGGGCAAGGCCAGGAACTTGGCCTGCAGCACTGCCTCCGACTGCGCCAGTTGTGCATGCTCTTCCACGATCAGCGCCACGAAACGGCGCAGCACCAGGTGGATCACCACGCTGGACAGCAGCAGAAAGCTCGCGTCCGACCAGCGCTCCGGCATGGCGGCGCCGGCCAGGTGCAGCAGCCGGTTGCCCAGCAGCAGCCAGATCACGCCGACCAGCAAATACAGCCCGGTCAAGGTCCACAGACCTTGCTGCAGACGCTCGGCGAGGCGAAGACGGGACACGGGAGCGGACGAAAACGCGGGCGCGGCGACAGGATGGGGCATGGGTCCGCGGACGACCTTTGGTGCTGGCGATGCAACCATCTTAGCCGCAACTCGGCCCGGTTCGGTCGAGCCCGAAACACGCGCCTCAACTAATCCAGGAAACGGCCGTTATCCATTGCGACTCCGAAGGCAGGGGTCGATTCTTCGGAGTGTTCCAGAGTGGACTCAGGCGTCATTGCAAGCATGCTGCAGCACCCGCTGACCTCGGCGGTGGTGTTGTTGGATGCGCATGGTCAGCCTCTGGCGGCCAACCGTGTTGCGCAATCGCTGGGATTGCCGGCCACCCTTGGCGCCTATGTGGAAGTCCTGGAAAGCAGTCGCGCCCAGGTGGCCAGCAGCGGCGGCATGACCGCCTGCGTGCTGCCGGGGGCCGGCGGCGGGCGCCTGGAAGGCTGGCTCCGCGCGGTCTGCGATGAGCATGGCCAGGTCATGGCCTTCACCCTGAGCATTCCCGAGCCGATGGGCGCCGACGGCACCAGCCGCTGGGAAATGGGCCTGGACAGCGCCGATCACGGACTGTGGGACTGGGATATTCCGGCCGATGTGGTCTACCGCTCCGAGCGCTGGACCCGCATGCTCGGTTACTCCGAGCAGCCGCTACCGAACAATCTCACCGCGCTGTCCGGGCTGATCCATCCGGACGACCACGCGCAGGTCAGTGCTGCCGTGCAGGCGCACCTGGACGGGCGCACCGATACCTATACGGCCGAATTCCGCCTGCGCCAGCACGACGGCCAATGGCGTTGGATCCTCGACCGCGGCCGCGTGGTTTCGCGGACTGCCGACGGCCGCCCGTTGCGCATGGTCGGCACGCATACCGACGTGCACCAACAGAAATTGCTCGAGCAGCAGCTGCGCGAGCAGCAGGCCCAGCTCGAAGAGGCCCAGCGCATCGCCAGCATGGGCAGCTGGAGCTGGGACACGCTCAAGGACGCGCTGTGGGTGTCGCCGGATTTCCTGCAGCAGCTCGGCATGACCGAACTGCGCCTGCAGGGCATCCGTGACATCCTGCGTCTGCTGGGGCGGCCATCGGTTGCACATCTGCGCAGTGCCTGGCGCAAGATCAAGCACGAAGGCGTGCCGGTGCATTTCGAGCTGGAGATCAACGGGCCTGCCAGCATCAATCCGCATCACCTGCGGGTCTGGGCGCAGCCGGTGTTCGACGGCAACGGCGCCATGGTGCGCCTGCTGGGCCAGTTGCAGAACGTCACCGAGCAGCGCCAGACCGATGCATTGATCCGCTGGCGCACCGAGCTGCTCAACCGCGTGTCTGCGCTGGGCAAGATCGGCGGCTGCGAGATCGAGGTCGACACCCGACGCATGCAATGGACCGAGGAGTGCTACCGCATCCACGGCCTGCGCAAGGAAAACATCACCCTGGAGCAGGCGCTGTCGCTGTACACGCAGGATTCGCGCGACGCCTTCGAGGCGGCGCTGCTGCGTATTTCCGACGGTGGCCTGCCCGAACAGCTGGAACTGTGTTTCTACCGCAATTCCGGCCAGCGGATCTGGGTACAGGTGCTGATCGAGCTGGACCGCCGCGAAGGCCTGCCGCCGCGTTTCGTCGCCTTGTTCCGTGACGTCACCCGCGAACGCGAGGCCAACGAGCGCATCGAGCTGCTGGCCCACTACGATCGCCTGACCGGTCTGCCCAACCGTTTCCTGCTGCGCGAGCAGGCGGAGAACGCCATTCGCGAGGCGCACGAGCGAGGCCAGGTACTGGCAATGCTGCTGATCGACCTGGATGGCTTCAAGAGCATCAACGATTCGTTCGGTCACGCCACCGGCGACAACCTGCTCAAGCTGGCCTCTGCGCGCCTGCATCAGCATCTGCGCAACAGCGACCTGTTCGGTCGCTTCAGCGACGACGAATTCATCGTGCTGCTGCGCGATCTCTCCGAACCGGAAGACGCCGGCCACGTTGCGCGCAAGTTGATCAGCGCACTTGGCGAGCCGCTGCGCAAGGACCACGTCACCCTCAAGCTCGGTGCCAGCATCGGCATCGCGCTGCAGGGCGAAGGCCTGTCGGATTTCGACAGCCTGTTGCGCGCCGCCGATGCGGCGATGTATGCAGCCAAGGAATCGGGCCGCAACACCTTCCATTACTACAGCCAGGACGTGCTGATGCGTGCACAGCGCCGCCTGGAGCTGGAACACGCGCTGCAAGGCGCGCTGGAGCGCGAAGAGTTCACCCTGGTCTACCAGCCGCTGGTCAATACGGTGGGCGAATCCTCGCCCGCGATCGAAGCGCTGATGCGCTGGAATCGCCCCGGCCATGGCCAGTGCAGCCCGGTCGAATTCATCCCGATTGCCGAGGAGTGCGGCGAGATCGTGCGCCTGGGCGAATGGGTGATCGGCGAAGCCTGCCGCCAGGCCGTGGTCTGGGATCGCGCCGGGCTCAATTTCAGCCGCATCGCCGTCAATGTGTCCGCGGTGCAGCTGCGCGAGCGCGGCTTTGCCGAGCGTGTACTGGAAATCTGCCGCGACAACGGCTGGTCGCCCTCGCGTCTGGAACTGGAATTGACCGAATCGGCATTGATCCGCGATTCGGATGCGCTGCGCCGCTGTTTCGAGCTGTTCGAACAGAATGGCGTGCTGTTGGCGGTGGACGACTTCGGTACCGGTTTTTCCAACCTGCATTACCTCAACCGCTTCCCGGTGCAGCGCCTGAAGATCGACCGCAGCTTCGTCCAGGGGATGCTCGACGACGCCAACACCGCCGAAGTGACCCAGGCCATCGTGCATCTGGGCCATGCGCTCGGCATGCAGGTGGTGGCCGAAGGGGTGGAGACGGTGCAGGAAGATGCACTGCTGCGCCAGCAGGGCTGCGACGAAATCCAGGGCTACTTCTATTCGCGGCCGCTGTCGCCGCGCGACATGGCGCAGTGGCTGCGCGAGGCCGAAGCCGGCATGCGCCTCGGTGCACGCCTGGTCATCGCCGGCTGACGCAACCTGTCGCAGGGCCTGGCGTCGTCCGGCTGTTCAATCGTCTGACGGTCCGCATACGCAAGTCAAAAGCTCGATGAGTCGAGGGCGCGATGCCTTCGTCACTTGCGGGATACGCCGTGAATCCCTCCCTGGAGGCTCCGTGGCGGCATCCATGCCGCCATGGGTTCGGCAACCGGCGAGGGCAACGCACCGAGAGTTGGTCGGTTACTTTAAAAGCTTGCCCGCTGCTAGGCTTTCGTTGGGAAGATGCCCCCAACTCCCGGCTATCCGGAGAGCGGACGTCATGCACCGCTTGCAACCATGCACACCGACCATCCCGACTGGTCCTTGTCCGCCTACCGTCGCGGGACCTTGAGCGGCATGGATGCCGCGCCAGAGCCTCCATGGACGGATTCACGGCGTGTCCCGCGACGGTGGGCGGGCAAGGACTCTGCAGCCAAGCTGCAAAGCTAGGCGCTCTAAACCTCACCTATCGGACTTCCGGAAAGGCACACGCTGCAATTCAGAGCAGGAGCTGCGTCGTGCCGGTGCAGCCCGCTCAGCATCCTGGGGACCTTGTGCGGCATGGATGTCGCTGAAGCGACTTCAGGAGCGGATTCATGGCGTGTCCCGCAATGGTGGGCAGACAAGGGCGCTGCAGCCAAGCCACAGCGCCAGGCGCTCTACACCTGAGCTATCACGCGCCAAACTACCGAAGGCACATGCGGCAGCTGCGAGCAGCAGGGGCGTCTCGATCCAGCCCGCTGACTATCTCGGAACCTGCGGCACGGATACCGCATAAGGGCCTCGAGCGATGGAGTCGCGGCGTGTCTCGTGACGGGGGCGGGGGCAAGAGTCCTGCAGCCAGGCCGTAGATCAGCCGAGCGAAGCGGGACATTGTTTCGTGGGATTCTTAGAGGTCGTCGAGCAGACGGGCAGGGGAGAGGTCACCCTGGTGCTGCAATCGAATGGTCGCCCATGCTCGGAGCCACGCATGGTGGCACGGCCTGGCGTACCAGCGCCACATGTCGGGCAGTGGAAACAACCGGCGGGGCGCCTGCCGAGGCACGCCCCGCCGTTGCACAGGTGTCAGGCTCCAGACACGCCGACAGCGGCGCCATCCAGACCCAGATCCCAGGCCACGGTCGCAAACAGCAGTTCTTCTTCGCTGCAGCTGCGGCGGGGGTTCTGCATTGCCTGCACTTCCGCACGGGCGGCATGCTCCAGCCGTTCCAGCGCGGCCGGCATGCGCACGCTGCGCAGCGCAGGCCGGGCAGCGTCGCTTTGCGCGATGCGCTGGGCATGTGCAGCCGCCAGCGCGGCTGATTCCAGCACGGCGGTGGATGCATCGGTGGGCGGGGCAAGTAGCGTCATGAGTGGATACCAGGTTGTTGCGGAACGACAAATCCCCGGAAGGCCGGGGAATGTCGGAATCAGGCAGTGCGTGGCAGCGGTCTTAGAACAGTTCGACCGTACCGGCACCCATGCCTTGCTGCGCCACCGGCTTGTGCGGCGGGCGCTCCCACTCCACACGCATGTCGCGCAGGCGGGTGGACACCTTCTGCAGCGCGGCGACCAGATCGCTGTCGTACACGCCGCCGTTACGATGCAGAAGTTCCTGCAGCGCCACCGCTTCACGGTTGATCGCGGTGAGACGATCCAGGTGGGTATGGATACCGCTCAGCGTCTGCGTGGCGATGTCCTCGAACTGCAGGGCGCGCACCGCTTCGGCCACGCTACCGTCGATGGAACGCGCGCACTCGGAGATTTCGCGCATGCCGTCGCCCAACGAGGCGTTGATCTGCGCGACATTCTCCAGCATCGCCGCCGATTCATGGCGGGCTTCGCGGGAACGATCCATGTGACGCGAGGCCAGCTGCGAGACCGTTTCACGGACCTTGGCGATCGATTCCTTGGAGCTGTGTGCCAGCTTGCGGATCTGTTCGTTGAAGGTGGTGGAACGCTCGGACAGATTGCGCACCTCGTCGGCGACCACCGCGAAGCCGCGACCGGCTTCACCGGCACGGGCTGCTTCGATGGCGGCGTTCAGGGCCAGCAGGTTGGTCTGGTCGGCGATCGACTTGACGTCTTCCAGCAGCGCGAAGATGCCATCCAGGTGCTGGGCCATCTCATCGATGTGGTGCACCGTGTTGGTACTTTGGCCGCTCACCTGTTCCAGCGCTTCCACCAGCTGCTCCATCCGGGAGCTGGCGTGCTGGGCGAAGCGGGCGACGTCGACACCGGCGCTGCCGTCGTCACCGGCACGGTCGACGATGCGGGCCAATGCCTGGCTTTGCTGGCGCGACTTGCGGTTCATCGCTTCGAAGCTGCCACCAAGACCGGACACGGCCTGGCGGATCAGTTCGCGGGCACGCTCGACTTCCGAGCGCGAACCGTCGACTTCGTTGCTGACGAACGTACGCAGTTCGTTGAGCAGCTGGTCCTGCTCGCGCAGGATGCGGGTCTGGTCCGGATTACGCCGGAACTGGGAGTAGGTCACCCAGGCAGCGAAACCGAGCCAGCTGAGCGTCATGGTCGCCAGGATCGCCCAGCGCACCGAAGCGGGCCAGTCGAATCCGACAGCGAAGGGAAACAGCAAGGTCAGGGCCAAAGGGGCGGCCAGACGGATAAGTGGACGTGAATACATGGGCGTTCTCGGCAGAGTCACGGTTGCTGTATCGGCCGTCCCCCCTGTGTCTTTAGCGACGATCGCCACATCGTCTCGCCCGTTCAACCGATGTTGACACGCGCCAGCGACCGCTGGCGCATGTGGCAACCCGAATTGTCAGGTGGTTAGCGCAGCGCGCGGTCCACCGCCTCGATCATTGCGCGCTTGGCGAACAGGAAATCCCACAGGCTGCCACCCATCTGCCGCCACAACACCGCCGAGCGGACAGCGGCCAGCAGCAACGCGCGGATTTCCGCAACCACGCCGGCCTGGCCCAGGTAATGCGGATTGCCCTGCACCATGACCTTGGGGCGCAGGTGGCTGATGGTTTGCGCATACAGCCCGCCGAGCGAATTCAATACGTCCGGATGGCCGCTGTCGCCCAGGCTCTGTGCCTGACGCGCGGCCGCCTCGATGCCCTTGGAGACCGTGGCGACGGTGGTGGTGTCGCGCACGAAGCGGCGCTCCAGCTGCAGCACCGCCAACGCAAGCCGCGGCAGGACCTCGTCCTGGCCCTGATTGTGGAAATAGTTATGCAGCAGCCGCAGGCCCGGTGCCAGGTCCGCTGGCGAGCCGTACACGGCCTCCGGCGAGGCCGCATCCACCCGGAACACGCTGTCCATGGCGGTACGCACCGTCGCAGCCTCCGAGTGCCCGGTGTCGGCGATCCGCCGCACCTGTTGCAAGGCCTGGGCGACACCGGCAAGCGCCAGTACGCGGTGATCCATGGAAGAACTCATCAAGCCACTACCTCAGGTGAAAAAGAAGATCCCGCCAATTGGCGTTCCAGCGGCGCATCGGTGGCGGCAATGACCGCGCCGCCCAGGCATTCCTCGCCGTCGTACAACACCAGCGACTGCCCGGGCGTTACCGCCCGCTGCGGCCGCTCGAAACGCACCTGCACGCTGCCATCGTCCTGCACCTGCACCGTGCACGGCTCGTCGGGCTGCCGGTAACGGGTCTGTGCGGTGCAAGCGAAGCTGCGCGCCGGCGGCGCGCCGGTGACCCAATGGGCCTGCTCGGACTGCAGCCAGCGTGATTGCAGCAGCGGGCTGTCACGGTCCTGGTCCACATACAGCACATTGCTCGCCACATCCTTGCCGACCACGTACCACGGCGCGGCGGCGCGTCCACGCACGCCGCCGATGTTCAGGCCTTCGCGCTGCCCTAGGGTGAAATAGAACACCCCCGGATGCTCGGCGATGCGTTGCCCCTGCGGGTCGCGGATCTCGCCGGTGCGCGCGGGCAGGTAACGGCCCAGGAACTCGCGGAAATCGCGCTCGCCGATGAAGCAGATGCCGGTGGAATCCTTCTTGGCATGCGTCGGCAGGCCGGCATCCTGGGCGATCCGGCGCAGCGTGCTTTTTTCCAGGTCGCCGATCGGAAACAGCGTCGCGGCCAGCTGGGTCTGTCCCAGCTGATGCAGGAAATAACTCTGGTCCTTGCCGCGGTCGGCGCCGCGCAGCAGGCGCCAGCGCCCGCCGCTGTGCGCCACCCGGGCGTAGTGGCCGGTGGCGATGCGCTCGGCGCCCAGCGCCTGGGCCGCATCCAGGAAATGCTTGAACTTGACCTCGCGATTGCACAGCACATCGGGGTTGGGCGTGCGCCCGGCCGCGTATTCGGCCAGGAAGTGCTCGAACACGCCGCTCCAGTATTCGCCGGAAAAATCGCGGAAATGGAACGCAATGCCCAGCACCCCGCACACCGCCACCGCATCGCGGCGGTCATCCTCGGCGCGGCAATCGCCGCTGCCATCGTCGGCCCAGTTCTGCATGAACAGTCCGGCGAGCGACTCGCCTTGCTGGGCCAGCCGCCAGGCCGCCACGGACGAATCCACGCCGCCGGAGACCCCGACCACGATGCGCGGCGTACTCATGCGACGTGCCGCACCAGTGCCAACGGATGGCGCTGGCCGGCCAGGTAATCGGCCACCACCTCCCACACCAACGGGCTGCGCATCCGCTCGGTGGCGCTGCGCAATTCTTCCGGCGTCATCCACAAGGCGCGCACCACGCCGGTGTCCAGGCTGCGCTCGGGATGGTGGGTCAGGGCCTCGGCGACAAACGCAAACCGCAGGAAGCACTGGCCGCTCGGGGCGACCCATTGGTAGGTGCCGATGAAGTGGGTCGGGCGCACATCCCAGCCGGTCTCTTCCAGGGTCTCGCGTACCGCCGCGTCGAGCAGGCTTTCGTCCGGTTCCAGGTGTCCGGCAGGCTGGTTCAACAGCAGCCGGTCACCGATGTGCTCTTCGACCTGCAGGAAGCGCCCGTCGCGCACCACCACGGTGGCCACGGTGACATCCGGATGCCAGCGTTGTCCGGAGGCGCTCATCGTTGCTGGTCCTGCTCGATCGAAGGGTTGCTCGCCTCGCCGGCGAGGGTCAGCGCGTGAAGTCGGCCCAGACGGCCGTTGGACCCTGCTTCGCGCATGGAGCTGGACAAGTCGGCGGTGAACGACGGCGCCAGCAAGGGCGCGGTCAGGGAATCGGTCATCAAGGGCCAGCCATGGAATCGGAGACAAATTGTGCGGGGCGCGGCGTAAATCGTCCAATGCGTGCGGCGATGAACCGTATAATGCCCGGATGCCTCGTAAGACCTCACACGAACACGATCACGGCCTCACGGTCGAAGCCAGCAAGCCTGAAGTGGCGCCACCGCCGCGTTATCAGGTGCTTCTGCTGAACGACGACTACACCCCGATGGACTTCGTGGTGACGGTGCTGCAGCAGTTTTTCAACCTCGATCTGGAGCGGGCCACGCAGGTCATGCTGCACGTCCATACCCGCGGACGTGGCGTTTGCGGGGTCTACAGCCGCGAAGTCGCCGAGTCCAAGGTCGCCCAGGTCAACGAATTCTCGCGCATGAACCAGCATCCGCTACTGTGCACGATGGAGCAGGCCTGACCGGTCGATCGGATCATTCCAGCAGCGCAACACTGTGGCTGCAATCACATGCTAACGCCGTCTGAACATGCCTATCCGATAGGGTTGTGGTAAATCCCAACAAAAGCCGCATATTGTTGGCAACAGCCGTTCGGAGTTACCAATGTTCAGCAAAGACCTAGAGCAAACCATCGGCCAGTGCTACAAGCGAGCACGCGAGGCGCGTCACGAGTTCATGACCGTCGAGCACCTGCTGCTCTCGCTGCTGGACAACCCGTCCGCCCAGGCCGTCCTCAAGGCCTGTGGCGCTGACCAGGTGCGTCTGCACAACGATCTGGAGCAGGCGATCGAGGCCTCTGTCTCGCGCCTGGCCGAAGACGATGGCCGCGACACCCAGCCCACGCTGGGCTTCCAGCGCGTGCTGCAGCGTGCGGTCTATCACGTGCAATCCTCGGGCAAGAAAGAAGTCACCGGCGCCAATGTGCTGGTGGCGATCTTCGGCGAGAAGGATTCGCACGCGGTGTATTTCCTGAATCAGCAGGACATCACCCGTCTGGATATCGTCAACTACCTCTCGCATGGCATCGCCAAGCTGGGCGAGGACGGCGAGCAGCCGTCCACCTCCGATGGCGAGCCCAAGAGCGAGGGCGGGGAGGGCGAGGCCAAGGGCGATGCGCTGGCCGAGTTCGCCACCAATCTCAACGAGCAGGCCCGCAACGGCAAGATCGACCCGCTGGTCGGCCGTGGCGACGAAATCGAGCGCACCATCCAGGTGCTGTGCCGCCGCCGCAAGAACAACCCGCTGTACGTGGGCGAGGCCGGTGTCGGCAAGACCGCGATCGCCGAGGGGCTGGCCAAGCGCATCGTCGACAACGACGTGCCGGAAGTGCTGGCCGACGCGGTGATCTTCTCGCTGGACCTGGGCGCGCTGGTGGCCGGTACCAAGTACCGCGGCGACTTCGAGAAGCGCCTCAAGGGCGTGCTGGCGGCGCTGAAGAAGGTGCCCAATGCGGTGCTGTTCATCGACGAGATCCACACCATCATCGGTGCCGGTTCGGCGTCGGGCGGCACGATGGATGCCTCCAATCTGATCAAGCCTGCGCTGTCGTCGGGCGAGCTGCGCTGCATCGGCTCGACCACGTTCCAGGAATACCGCGGCATCTTCGAAAAGGACCGTGCGCTGGCGCGTCGCTTCCAGAAGATCGACATCGTCGAGCCGACCGTGGGCGAGACCTTCGAAATCCTGCAGGGCCTCAAGCCCAAGTACGAAGCGCACCACGGCGTGACCTATGCCGACGATGCGCTGCAGGCCGCCGTGGACCTGTCGGTCAAGCATATCGGCGACCGCCTGCTGCCGGACAAGGCGATCGATGTGATCGACGAAGCCGGTGCGCGTCAGCGCCTGCTGCCCGAGGGTAAGCGCAAGGAGCTGATCGATATCGAGGAGATCGAGACCATCGTCGCCAAGATGGCGCGGATTCCGGCCAAGCAGGTCAGCGCGACCGACAAGGACGTGCTGCAGCATCTGGAGCGCAATCTGAAGATGGTGATCTTCGGCCAGAACCCGGCGATCGAGACGCTGGCCGGCTCGATCAAGCTCGCGCGCTCGGGCCTGGCCAATCCGGAGAAGCCGATCGGCAACTTCCTGTTTGCCGGTCCCACCGGTGTCGGCAAGACCGAGGTCACCAAGCAGCTCGCGCTGCAATTGGGGATCGAGCTGGTGCGCTTCGACATGTCCGAATACATGGAAGCGCATTCGATCAGCCGCCTGATCGGCGCGCCTCCGGGCTATGTCGGTTTCGACCAGGGTGGCCTGCTGACCGAGAAGATCGTCAAGACGCCGCACTGCGTGCTGCTGCTGGACGAGGTGGAGAAGGCGCATCCGGACATCTTCAACATCCTGTTGCAGGTCATGGATCGCGGCATCCTCACCGACACCAACGGGCGCGAGGCGAACTTCAAGAACGTGATCCTGGTGATGACGACCAATGCCGGCGCCACCCAGGCGTCGCGGCGGTCGATCGGCTTCACCAAGCAGGATCACTCCACCGATGCAATGGAATCGATCCGTCGCGGGTTCACGCCCGAGTTCCGCAACCGCCTGGATGCGATCGTGCAGTTCCAGCCGCTGGGCTTTGACCACATCCTGCGCGTGGTGGACAAGTTCATCATCGAGCTGGAAATGCTGTTGCAGGAAAAGCACGTGTCGTTGTCGGCCACGCCGACTGCGCGCGACTGGCTGGCCCAGCACGGCTTCGATCCGCTGATGGGTGCGCGCCCGATGTCGCGGGTGATCCAGGAGAAGATCAAGCGCCCGCTGGCCGACGAGCTGTTGTTCGGCAAGCTGGTGGAAGGCGGTCGGGTCAATATCGACGTCAAGGATGGCGAGCTGGTGGTGGAGGCGCATCCGGAACCGGAGCGTCTGCTGCCGGCGACGGTCGACTGATCGCCTTGCAGTCCTGAAGTGAAAAAACCGCTCGAAGGAGCGGTTTTTTTATGTCCCTGGAGACGCACAGCGGGAGGGACACACAGGCGCGGCAATCGCGGAGGAGCGGCAAACCACGAGCGACAACCGCACGCTTCGGAACCGAGGCAATGGATCGGCTGGCATAAACGCCAATGACACCAGCGAATGCAGGGCAAGCCGACGACATCGGCTAGCCATGCCTGCCAAATACACAGATCCCGGCCACGACAAAAAGCGGCCATTGGCCGCCTCGCGTCTCACACCAGAACCGCTTACTTCATGCGGTAGGTAATACGACCCTTGGTCAGGTCGTACGGAGTCATCTCAACTTTGACCCGGTCGCCGGTCAGGATGCGGATGTAGTTCTTGCGCATGCGGCCGGAGATGTGGGCGATGATTTCATGCCCGTTTTCCAGCTTGACCCGGAACGTGGTGTTGGGGAGCGTCTCGCTGACGCTGCCTTCGAATTCAATGGAGTCGTCTTTCGACATGTAATCCTGTGCAATCACGGCTGGCCCGGGAGGGCCGTAAGGGACAGCATTTTACGCTCCATCTCCCCGCGGTGCAAATTTTATGTTAAGCGGACTTCAGCAAGCGCGCTGGCAGGCCGCTCGCCGTAGCGCTCGGACCAGCTGCCCGGCAGCGCAGTCTGGCCGACCTGCAGCCGTACCTGCTGCAGGAAGTCTGCACGTGGCAGGCGCTGCGCGCCCAGGCGCATCAGGTGCGGATTTTCCACCTGCGCATCGAGCAATGGCCAACCGCAGGCGTGCAGATGCGCGGCCAGCGCCGCCAGCGCCACCTTGGAGCCGCCGCTGTCGGCACTGAACATGCTCTCGCCGAAGAACATCTGGCCGATCGCCACGCCGTAGATACCGCCGACCAGGCGTGGGCCATCGAACACTTCCAGCGAATGCGCATGGCCCAGCCGATGCAGTTCGAGGTAGGCCTGCTGCATCGTGGTGGTGATCCAGGTGCCTTCCTGGCCGGCGCGCGGAATCGACGCGCAGGCCGCGATCACCTGTGCGAAGGCGGTATCGGCGCGCAGCATCCAGCGGCTGCCGCGCAACTGGCGCCGGAAGCGCGAGGACAGGCGTACGCCATCGGTACGAAACACCGTGCGCGGGTCCGGGCTCCACCACAGGATCGGCTGGCCGTCCGAGAACCAGGGGAACACGCCACCGGCATAGGCCTTGAGCAGGCGTTGCGGCGACAGATCGCCGCCGATGGCAAGCAGGCCGTCCGGCTCGCGCAGCGCCTGTTCGGCCGGCGGGAAGGGCGCGGCCGGGTCGGTCGCAAGCAGGTAGGGAAGGGTGCGGGACATGCGCGCAGTGTAGAGCCTGTCGTCCATGGCGCACCCGGGCACGCAGTCCCCGGCACGCTGCACTGCGTCCTCGATACGCGCCGCGGCATGCGTACACGAGCACGCGCTGCCGGGCGTGCAGTTCTTACCGGGCTGACGACTGTCCTTGGACGGGGCGCGTCGCGCGTCGCCTGCAAGAGGCCAGCCTGCGATCAGGGCGGGTGCAGCCGGCCTGGCTGCCGCGCGGGTTCAATCGCGGAACGGGCTGTGCTCGGACAGCTCGCGTGCGTGCCGGGCGACCGCCTGGCGTTCGTCGGCGCACCAGTGCGCCAGCGGCTCGCGAAAGCCGGGGTCGGCAATCCAGTGACGGCTGCGGACCAGGGTGGGCAGAAAGCCGCGTGCGATCTTGTGCTCGCCCTGCGCGCCCGGCTCGAAGCGGGTCAGGCCTTCGCGCAGGCAGTAGTCGATGCCCTGGTAGTAGCAGGTTTCAAAATGCAACCCAGGCAGGGCTTCGCCGCCCCAGTAACGCCCGTACAGCGTGTCGCGCCCGCGCAGGCACAGCGCGCCGGCGATCGGGCGCCCGTCCAGCTCGGCCAGAAACATCACCAGCTGGCGCGGCAGGTGCCGGGCCAGATGACGCAGGAATTCCGGCGTCAGCGCAGGCGAGTTGCCGTATTCGTTGAAGGTCTTGAGATAGAAGCCATACATCGCTTCCAGGTCGGCAGCGCTGGCTTCATCGCCATGGACCACGCGCAGCTGCACGCCGGCCCGCTGCACCTTGGCGCGCTCCTGGCGGATGTTCTTGCGCCGTTTGTGGTCCATCGCGGCCAGGAAGGTTTCGAAGTCGCTCCAGCCGCTGGCGTTATGCCAGTGGTACTGCAGGTCGTTGCGCTCCAGCCAGTCGCTATCGAAGGCCGCATCTTCGCCGGCCGGGTAGAAGTTCACATGCGCCGATGACAGCCCGCTGCGCTCCACCAGCTCGCGCATCGCTGCGAGCAATTGCGGGTGCCATCGCGGTGCCCCCAGCAGGCGCGGGCCGGTCACCGGCGAGTAGGGCACCCCGCACAGCCACTTGGGAAAGTACTCCTGCCCATAACGCGCATACGCATGCGCCCAGGCGTGGTCGAACACGAACTCGCCATGCGAGTTGTTCTTCAGGTACCCCGGCGCCGCAGCGACCAGCGCGTCGCCGTCCCACAGCGTCAGGTGCAGCGGATTCCAGCCCCAGTCCGGGCGCAGGCAGCCCTCCCGTTCGAGGCCCTCCAGGAAGGCATAGGAAATGAACGGGTGCGCGCCGTCGTGCAGCGCGTCCCAGGCACCGGCCGGGAGCTCGTCCAGCCGGCGGCACCAGCGGGCGGTGACGCTCATGCGCCCGGCCCGCCGGCATCGGCGCTGCCCGCGCGGCGCGGCCGGCGGTCAGCGGCCACCTCAGGCGCTCTTGTCGAGATAGCGCTCGGCATCCAGTGCGGCCATGCAGCCGAAACCGGCCGAGGTGATCGCCTGGCGGTAGTGCTGGTCGGCAACGTCGCCGGCAGCGAACACGCCGGCCACCGAGGTCTCGGTCGCCGCGCCGTTGAGGCCGGAGCGGATTTCCAGGTAGCCGTTGTTCATCGCCAGCTGGCCGTCGAACAGCTGGGTGTTGGGGTGATGGCCGATGGCGACGAAGAAGCCGTGCGCGACGATCTCGCGGGTGCTGCCGTCGAGGGTGGACTTGACCCGTACGCCGGTGACACCGGCATCGTTGCCCAGCACTTCGTCGATGGCGTGGTGCCAGACGGTCTCGATCTTGCCGGCGGCGACCTTGGCGAACAGCTTGTCCTGCATGATCTTTTCGGCGCGCAGGGTGTCGCGGCGGTGGACCAGGTAGACCTTGCGGGCGATGTTGGACAGGTAAAGCGCTTCCTCGACTGCCGTGTTGCCGCCGCCGACCACCACCACGTCCTGGTCCTTGTAGAAGAACCCGTCGCAGGTGGCGCAGGCAGACACACCGCGGCCCTTGAAGGCTTCCTCGCTGGGGATGCCCAGGTACTTGGCGGTGGCGCCGGTGGAGATGATCAGTGCGTCGCAGGTGTACTCGGCACCGTCACCGATCAGCCGGAACGGGCGCTGCGACAGGTCGGCGGTGTGGATGTGGTCGAAGATCACCTCGGTCTCGAAGCGCTCGGCATGGGCCTGCATGCGGCTCATCAGGTCCGGGCCCATCAGGCCGTGGGGGTCGCCCGGCCAGTTGTCGACTTCGGTGGTGGTCATCAGCTGGCCGCCTTGCTGCAGGCCGGTGATCACCACCGGCTTGAGGTTGGCGCGGGCGGCGTAGACCGCGGCGGTCCAGCCGGCCGGGCCGGAGCCCAGGATCAGCAGGCGGGAATGCTTGGCGGGACTGGCAGAAGAGGCGCTCATGTATACTCGCGGTCTAGGAATTGGCAGGGCAGGCGACTGAATTCGCGCCCCTGTGGCGGCATAGAGTGGCGGTCCCCACCCGGTGAATCAAGGCGGCGCGATGGAACTGCTTGAACCGCAGATGGCATGGTCCACCCCGTACGCGTAATCGACGCCGCCTCGTGCGGCGTTTTTTGTTGACCGGCGCGTGCCCGGGCAGGCGACGCTCATACAACAGCTGAAACCGCGGCCTCGGTCGTTTATTATCAACCACTAACAGCATTTTTCTAAGGTCTGGCTACAGGTGGCAAAGCAGGTTCCCGAACGCAGCAAGCCCGCTGAGGGCAAGACGTCCTCGCGCAAGACAGCGGTGGCGGACAATCCGCGTCGGCAAAAGCTCTGGCGCGATCTGGCATTGATCGCGGTGGCGCCGCTGCTGCTGTATCTGCTGGCCAGCCTGTTCACCTATTCGAGCGCCGATCCCGGCTGGTCGCAGACCGGCAGCGTGGTCGCGCCGGTGCACAACATGGGCGGCCGCGTCGGCGCCTGGACGGCCGACGTGCTGCTGCAGCTGTTCGGTTATGTGGCCTTCCTGCTGCCGGTGGTGCTGGGTGCGGTGGCCTGGATCGCCTTGTTCGGCATGGACAAGGAAGGGCAGGCCGAAGCCGATCTGGGGCCGGCATTGCGGCTGGTCGGCATGGTCGGGTTCTTGATCGCCTCGACCGGCTTCCTGCATCTGCGCCTGTTCAACGGCGATGTGGCCGGGGCCGGCGGGATCCTTGGGCGCTTGGTCAGCAATTCGCTGAGCGCCGGGTTCGGGGCGCTGGGTGCCAACCTGTTCGTGCTGGTGCTGCTGCTGGTGTCGATCACCCTGGCCACCGGCCTGTCGTGGTTTGCGGTGATGGAGCGCATCGGCACCTGGGTGCTGGCGCTGGGGCCGTTGATGCAGCGCAAGACCCACCAGGCCAGCGAGTGGCAGCAGACCCGCGTGATGCGCGAAGAGCGCGAGGAAGTGCGCAAGGTCGATGCGGTCAAGCAGGCCAAGCGCGAGCCGGTCAAGATCGAGCCGCCGCCGGCACCGGTGGTGGAAAAGAGCGAGCGCGCCAAGCGCGATACCCAGATCCCGATGTTCCAGGGCGTCAGCACCGACGGTTCCGACCTGCCGCCGCTCGCGCTGCTGGACGATCCCAAGCCGCAGGCCAAGGGCTATTCGGAAGAGACGCTGGAGACGTTGTCGCGGCAGATCGAGTTCAAGCTCAAGGACTTCCGCATCGAGGCGCAGGTGGTGGGGGCCTATCCGGGCCCGGTGATCACCCGTTTCGAGATCGAGCCGGCGCCGGGCATCAAGGTCAGCCAGATCAGCTCGCTGGACAAGGACATTGCGCGGGGGCTGTCGGTCAAGTCGGTGCGCGTGGTGGATGTGATCCCGGGCAAGTCGGTGATCGGCCTGGAGATCCCCAATGTCAGCCGCGAGATGATCTTCCTGTCCGAACTGCTGCGCTCCAAGGAATACGACAAGTCGGCCAGCCCGCTGACGCTTGCCCTGGGCAAGGACATCGCCGGACGCCCGACCGTCGCCGACCTGGCGCGCATGCCGCATTTGCTGGTGGCCGGTACCACCGGCTCGGGCAAGTCGGTGGCGGTCAACGCGATGGTGCTGAGCCTGCTGTTCAAGGCTTCGCACAAGGAACTGCGGATGCTGATGATCGACCCGAAGATGCTGGAATTGAGCGTTTACCAGGGCATCCCGCATCTGCTGGCGCCGGTGGTCACCGACATGAAGGAGGCCGCCAACGGCCTGCGCTGGTGCGTGGCCGAGATGGAGCGCCGCTACAAGCTGATGAGCGCGGTGGGCGTGCGCAACCTGGCCGGCTTCAACAAGAAGATCAAGGACGCCATCGACGCCGGCCAGCCGATGATGGACCCGCTGTTCAAGCCCAACCCCGAACTGGGCGAAGCGCCGCGGCCATTGGAGACGCTGCCGTTCATCGTGATCTTCATCGACGAATTCGCCGACATGATGATGATCGTCGGCAAGAAGGTCGAGGAGCTGATCGCGCGCCTGGCACAGAAGGCGCGTGCGGCCGGCATCCATCTGATCCTGGCCACGCAGCGGCCGTCGGTGGACGTGATCACCGGCCTGATCAAGGCCAATATCCCGACCCGCGTGGCGTTCCAGGTCAGCTCCAAGATCGACTCGCGCACCATCCTGGATCAGTCCGGCGCCGAAGCGCTGCTGGGCAACGGCGACATGCTGTACCTGCCGCCGGGCACGGCGCTGCCGGACCGCGTGCATGGCGCCTTCGTCAGCGACGAGGAAGTGCATCGGGTGGTCGAGCACCTCAAGGCCAGCGGACCGGTGTCGTATGTCGACGGCGTGCTGGACGAAGTGCAGACCATGGGCGATGGCACCGTGGTCGGTGCGACCGGCTTGCCCGAGAGCAGCGGTGGTGGCGGCGACGAGTCCGACCCCTTGTACGACGAGGCCTTGCGTATCGTCACCGAAACCCGGCGCGCTTCTATCTCCGGCGTGCAGCGGCGCTTGAAGATCGGCTACAACCGCGCCGCACGCCTGATCGAAGCGATGGAAGCGGCCGGCGTGGTCAGCCAACCCGAGCACAATGGCGACCGCACCGTGCTGGCGCCGCCGCCGCCCAAGTAACCGGCGGCCGGCAACGCGGTGGAATCCGCCTGCCGGTGGCAGCGGATTGCGCGCTGATCCGGGCTGCCTGTGCATGCCCGCACGCAGGGATGCGGTGATCTTGGAGGCCGGTGCCTGACGCTGCGGCGTGCACCGGCTACCCTGTTGCACGAGGGCCGCTCCGGTCCGCCGCGATTCAAGGCCCATGCTGCGTCGTTCCGTGTTGCTGCTCCTGCTGCTGATCCCATTGCCGTTGCTGGCCCAGGCCCAGCAACAGCCTGCCCCTGCTGCGGCTGGCGCGCGCGCGCAGGCCGACACCAACTACAGCTTCGTGCGCTACCGCGCCGACTACGAAGTGCGTGCCGACGCCAGCAGCGTGGAAACCGACGAGTACGAGATCCTGCTGAAGACCAAATCGGCGGTGGAGCAGTTCAGCCAGGTGCGGCTGAGCTACAGCGAGAAGATGGAGACCCTGGAGGTGCTGCAGGCCTATACCGTCACCGCCGAAGGACTGCGCCAGGACGTGGCGCCCGACAAGATCTACACCCAGGAAAGCTATTCCAGTGCCGCGGCGGCGATGTATGCCGACCGCAAGGTCAAGGTGGTGGTGTTCCCGAATCTGGCGCCGGGTGCGCGCATCGTCTATCGCGTGCGGCGGGCGCAGAACACGCCGTACTTCCCCGGGTATTTCAGCCTGTGGGAAACCTTCAGCGTGTTCGCGCAATACGACGATGCGGTGGTCACCCTGGTGGCGCCGAAGGCATTGCCGATGCATTTGTCGGTGCGCGGGCTGCAGGGCGGGACCAGGCCGGTGGTGCGCGGCGACCAGGCGCGCTGGGAGTGGCGCTATCAGCGCACCGCGCCGATGAAGAACCAGAACTGGAGTGCGGCGACCTGGGAATTCAGCCCCACCCTGATGGCCAGCACCTTCGACAGCTGGTCGCAGATGGGCCTGGCCTATCACGTCAAGGGCGGCCGCGCTGCCGCGGTGACGCCGGCGATCCAGGCGCTGGCCGACGAAGTGACCCGCGGTATCGACGCGCCGCGCGCGCAGGCCGCCGCGTTGTACGCGTGGGTGGCGCGCAATATCCGCTACGTGGCGGTGTACCTGGGCAACGGCGGGCTGGAGCCCAATAGCGCCGACAGCATCCTGGCCAACCACTATGGCGACTGCAAGGACCACACCGTGATCCTGGAAGCCTTGCTGGCGGCCAAGGGCATCGCCAGCACGCCGGTGCTGATCGGTGCCGAAGGCGGGCCGACACTGCCGCCGATTCCGGTGCTTGGCCGCTTCAACCACGCCATCACCTACATCCCGGCGTTCGACCTGTATGTGGATTCGACCAATCCCTATGCGCGCTTCGGCCAGTTGCCGGCCGGCGATCTCGGCGCGCCGGTGGTGCATACGCTGGACGGAAAGGTCACGCATACCCCGCCCAACGACCGCAAGGTCAACCGCTACGTCGCGCGTACCGAGTACCGCTTTACCCCGCAGGGCGGGCTGCACGGCTTGACCACGCTCGACAGCGGGCAGACCGGCGAGGTGGGGCTGCGGGCGATGTTCGTGCAGCTCAATGCGCAAAACCGCAATCGCATCGAGGAGTCGATCATTGCGCAGTCCGGCTTCGATGGCACCGGCGATCTGCTGATCCAGGGCGACCCGCTGGACCTGGATGCGCCGTTCAACTATCGCTACGCGTTCCAGGCCGACGACGCAGTGGATTTTTCGGTGGTCGGCGGCATGACCTTGCCGGATATGCCCGGCGCCGAATCCACCCGTGGCATCTACACGACCACCTCGGCCGAAGACAACCTGACCCCGTTCTACTGCAACGACAGCGTGCGCGAAGAGACCTATGTGGTGAGCTTTCCGGCAACGGTGCCGATCATCGCGATCCCGCGCAGCAGCCGCTTTCGCAATGCCGCTGGCGAGTATGCGGTCGAGTGGACGCGCCAGGGCCAGACGGTGACGGCGGTGCACCGGTTGCAGCGCGCTGCAGTGCGTGGACCGCAGGCGCTGTGTCAGCCGCAGGATTACCGCGCGTTTCGCGAGCTCTACCAGCAGGTGCGGCGCGGTTTTCGCGGGCAGATCGTGTATGGCGATCTGTCCAGCGTGCAGACCGCACAAGGAATGGACTGACCGGCCGCCGCCGCGATCTGAACGCATCACGCGATAGCGCTCGCCCATTCATCTACGAAGTATCAGAATTGACGCATTCCCTTTCTGGAACCTGCGATGCATCGCCAGCTCCGTTATGCCGTCCTCGCCACCGCTCTGTTTGCCGGCACCGCGTTCGCCGGCGCGCGCCAGGAGCTGGATACGTTCACGCGCGGCCTCAAAGGCCTGGACGGGCAGTTCAGCCAGCAGGTCTCCGATGCCAATGGTCGGGTCAAGGAGCGCGCGAGCGGGCGGGTGGCATTGTCGGCGCCACGCCAGTTCCGTTGGGAGTACGCCAAGCCCTACCGGCAATTGATCGTGGCCGACGGCAAGAAGGTCTGGGTGTTCGACCCGGATCTGGAGCAGGTGACCGTGCGCGCGCAGGGCAGCGAAGAACAGAACAGCCCCCTGGTCGCGTTGATCGACCCGGCGCGCCTGGACAAGCAGTACGACGTCAGCGAAGAGGCCGCGCCACGTGACGGACTGCAGTGGCTGTCGCTGACGCCCAAGGTCGACACCGAGGCCAGCTTCCAGATGGCCTCGCTGGGGTTCGGCAAGGATGGCCTGGCCAGGATGGAAGTGGTGGATGCGGTCGGCCAGCGCACTGCGATCAGCTTCAGCGGCTGGAAGCGCAATCCGGCATTCGCTGCCGACACCTTCCGCTACACGCCGGGCAAGGGCGTGGACGTGGTCGGCGACGCGCAGTAAGCCGTCGCCTGCAGCATCCACTCAGCCAATGGCGTTCTTCGCAGAAGGTCGCTGGCTGACGCGATACAATGCCGCGTGGCACGAACCAAGCTCCCCATCGCTCCCGAAGCCGATCTGCTCAGCGTAGACGGCGAGCATCTGCGCCCGCTGGCCGAGCGCATGCGTCCGCGCACCCTCGACGAGATGGTCGGGCAGAAGCGACTGCTCGCGCCCGACAGCGCATTGCGACGCGCGGTGGAATCCGGTCGCGTGCATTCGATGATCCTGTGGGGCCCGCCCGGCTGCGGCAAGACCACCCTGGCACTGCTGCTGGCGCATTACGCCGATGCCGAATTCAAGGCGATCTCGGCGGTGCTGTCGGGTTTGCCGGAGGTGCGGCAGGTCCTGGCCGAGGCCGCGCAGCGTTTCGCCAGCGGCCGCCGCACGGTGTTGTTCGTCGATGAGGTGCACCGCTTCAACAAGGCGCAGCAGGATGCATTCCTGCCGCATATCGAGCGCGGCACGATCCTGTTCGTCGGTGCGACGACCGAAAATCCCTCGTTCGAATTGAATTCGGCATTGTTGTCGCGCTGTCGCGTGCACGTGCTGGAGGGCGTTTCGCCGCAGGACATCGTCGAGGCCTTGCAACGTGCCCTGCATGATCCAGAGCGCGGGCTGGGGCAGGAAACGCTCCAGGTCAGCGATGCCTCGCTGCTGGAAATTGCCAGCGCCGCCGACGGCGACGTGCGCCGCGCGTTGACCCTGCTGGAGATTGCCGCGGAACTGGCAGGCGGCGAGGGTGGCCAGATCACCCCGCAGACGCTGCTGCAGGTGCTGGCCGACCGCACGCGTCGGTTCGACAAGAACGGCGAGCAGTTCTACGACCAGATTTCGGCGCTGCACAAATCGGTGCGCAGTTCCAATCCCGATGCCGCGCTGTACTGGCTCACGCGCATGCTCGACGGCGGCTGCGACCCGGCCTATCTGGCGCGGCGGCTGACCCGCATGGCGATCGAGGACATCGGCCTGGCCGATCCGCGCGC
The DNA here is from genome assembly GCF_903989455.1 of Xanthomonas euroxanthea. Lineage (NCBI taxonomy): Bacteria > Pseudomonadati > Pseudomonadota > Gammaproteobacteria > Lysobacterales > Lysobacteraceae > Xanthomonas > Xanthomonas euroxanthea. The sequence goes on from NZ_LR861803.1 coordinate 2,463,587, forward strand.
GCAGAGCATGGCGCTGGAAGCCTGGGACATCTACGAGCGTCTGGGCAGCCCCGAAGGCGAGCTGGCGTTCGCACAATTGGTGCTGTACCTGGCCAGTACCGCCAAGTCCAATGCCGGCTATGCCGCCTTCAACCAGGCCAAGGCCGAGGTGCGCGCCACTGGCACGCAGGAGGTGCCACTGCACCTGCGCAATGCGCCGACCAAGCTGATGAAGACGCTCGGCTACGGGCAGGACTATCAGTACGACCACGATGCCGAAGGCGGGATCGCGCTGGACCAGACCGGCTTTCCGGATGCGATGGGCGAGCGGGTCTACTACAACCCGGTGCCGCGCGGACTGGAGATCAAGCTCAAGGAAAAGCTCGACCGTCTGCGCGCCGCGCGCGAACAGGCACGGGCTGACAAGGTCGGCAAGCCCACGGCATAATCGACCGTGCAGGAGATGGCATTCCTCCTTGAACCGCACGCACCTTGCGCGCTGATGATGCCTGCCCACCCCCGCCGGGGCGGCAGGTCTGTGCCCCGGCATCTTTTCTCGCTCAGGAACTGGATGCTGCTGACCATGCACGACACTTCGTTGAAAACCCCTTCGGCCGCCTGCCGAGTGCGCGCATGAACGCACCGGTGTGGTGGCAGCAATTGCTGTTGGCGATGACCGGCGGTGCGCTGGGTTCCGGCCTGCGCTTTGCCATTGGTGCCTCGTTGCTGCAGCGCTTTGGCAACGGATTTCCGTGGGGCACGTTGACGGTGAATCTGCTCGGTTCGTTCGTCGCCGGCGTGCTGCTGGTCTGGCTGGATGCGCGCGGGCCGGCGAGCTGGCCGCTGCGGGCCTTGCTGATCGTCGGCGTGATCGGCGGGCTGACTACGTTCTCGTCGCTGATGATGGAATGCCTGGTGTTTGCACGCACGGATCGGTCCGCGATGATCGGCGTGTATCTGGCCATCACGCTGGTGGCCGGGCTGGCGCTGGTGTTTGCCGGTGCGCGTACCGGTCAGTGGCTGGTGGCGCGTTAGGCTTGGGTCTGCCGTGCGCTCGCGAGAGTGAAGCGAAGACCGGGATGCGGTGGCATTGCGTGCGCGCCACGCCGGCTATCGAACGGCTGGCACGTTCTGGGCGTTCTTGCCGCAGATGCCGCCGGGCGGCAGTCAATGCGCCGATCAGGAGCATGCTCAAATGCGGCGCTCGGCCAGCGTGCCTATCGGGCGCGCAACGAATGCATGGTGCCGCTTGCATCCGCTGACGACCGCCCGCACTGGCGCATAAAGAAGGCGTGCTTGCGCACGCCTTGGTTGACTGACAGCCGCGTCAGCGTTGCGAGATCGGCTTGGCAGCCGATCTCGCGATCCGTGACTTACAGCGCTTCGATGATGCCGGCCGCGCCCATGCCGGTGCCGATGCACATGGTGACCATGCCGTACTTCTGCTGGCGACGGCGCAGGCCATGCACCAGGGTGGCGGCACGGATCGCACCGGTGGCGCCCAGCGGGTGGCCCAGGGCGATGGCGCCGCCCAGCGGGTTGACCTTGGACGGATCCAGTTCGCTGTCGCGGATCACCGCCAGTGCCTGCGCGGCGAAGGCTTCGTTGAGCTCGATCCAGTCGAGCTGGTCCTTGGTCAGGCCGGCCTGCTTGAGCGCCTTGGGGATCGCCGCGATCGGGCCGATACCCATCACTTCCGGGCGCACACCGGCCACCGAGAAGCTGACAAAACGCGCCAACGGGGTCAGGCCGTAATCCTTGATTGCCTGTTCCGAGGCCATCAGCACCGCACCGGCGCCATCGCTCATCTGCGAGGAGTTGCCGGCGGTGACGCTGCCGCCGAACTGGCCATTGCGGAACACCGGGCGCAGCTTGGCCAGGCCTTCCAGCGAGCTGTCCGGGCGCGGGCCTTCATCGGTGTCGACCAGGCGCTTGCGCAGTGCGATGACATTGCCGGCCAGGTCGGGCTGGTGCGAGAGGATCTCGTACGGAGTGATCTCGTCGCGGAACTCGCCGGCAGCAATGGCGGCAATCGCCTTCTGGTGCGAAGCGAGTGCAAACGCATCCTGATCCTCGCGCGAGACCTTCCATTCCTCGGCGACCTTCTCGGCGGTGATGCCCATGCCGTAGGCGATGGCGACATGGTCGTCGGCGAACACGTTTGGCGACATGGCAACCTTGTTGCCCATCATCGGCACCATCGACATCGACTCGGTACCGCCGGCCAGCATCAGGTCGGCATTGCCCAGGCGGATCTGGTCGGCGGCCATCGCCACCGCCTGGATACCGGACGAGCAGAAGCGATTGATGGTCTGGCCGGCCACGGTGTTGGGCAGGCCGGCGAGCAACACGCCGATGCGCGCCACGTTCATGCCTTGCTCGCCCTCGGGCATCGCGCAGCCGATGATGGCGTCGTCGATGCGCGACAGGTCGATGCCCGGCGCCTGCGCCACCACTGCGCGCAAGACGTGCGCCAGCATGTCGTCAGGACGGGTATTGCGGAACACGCCCTTGGGCGCCTTGCCCACCGGCGTACGCGTGGCGGCGACAATGTAGGCTTCTTGAATCTGCTTGCTCATGGCTATCTCCGATAGCCGGGAATCGAGAATGGGGAGTCGGGAATCGCAAGTGCGGATTCGCCTGAGTTCGCCATTTTCATTACCCGGCAGAATAGTGGGGAGAAGCGGGGAGTCGGTTGGGCTTTTACCCATTCCCGATTCCCCACTCCCGAATCTCAGTTCCTGAGTGGCTTACCCGTCTTGAGCATGTGCCCAATCCGTGCCTGGGTCTTTTCCTGCTGGGCCAGTTCGACGAAGTGCTTGCGCTCCAGCTTGAGCAGCCATTCTTCGTCGACCAGCGCGCCGCGATCGACCTCGCCGCCGCACATCACCGTGGCGATGCGGGTGGCGATTTCATAGTCGTATTCGCTGATGAAGCGGCCTTCCAGCATGTTGACCAGCAACATCTTGAAGGTGGTGATGCCGACGTCGCCGGCGACCTGGATGCGGCGTGCCGGCAGCGGAGCGCGGTAGCCGCCCTCGGCCAGTGCGCGCGCTTCGGCCTTGGCGATGTGCAAGGCCTCGAAGCCGTTGAACACCACCTTGTCGGTGGCGCGCAGCAGGCCCAGCTCCTTGGCATTGACCGCCGAATTGGAGACCTTGGCCATCGCGATGGTTTCGAAGGTCTTCTTCAGCTCGGCGAACACGTCGCCGCCCGGACCTGCCGCCACTGAGGCGCGCGCGGCGATTTCCTTCAGCCCGCCGCCGGCCGGCAGCAGGCCGACGCCGGCTTCGACCAGGCCGATGTAGCTCTCCAGCGAGGCCACGGCCTTGGCGCTATGCATCTGGAACTCGCAGCCGCCGCCCAGCGCCAGCCCGCGCACCGCCGAAATCACCGGCACCTGCGCATACTTGATGCGCTGGCTGGTGGCCTGGAAGTTGGCGACCAGCGCTTCGAACGCATCGACCTTGCCGGCCTGCAGCAGACCCAGCGCACCGGCCAGATCGGCGCCGGCGGAGAAGGGCTCCTTCTGCTGCCAGATCACCAGCCCGGCGAAGTCCTTCTCGGCGCGGCCGACCACTTCCTGCAAGCCATTGAGCACGTGGTCGGAGACGGTGTTCATCTTGGTCTTGAAGCTGACCACGGCGATGTCGTCACCGTCGTGCCACATGCGCACGCCGTCGTTTTCGAATACCGTCTCGCCCGGCGAGAACTGCTCGCCCAGCAACGGGTCGGGGAAGCGCTGGCGCTTGTATACCGGCAACGCCGAACGCGGCAGCTTGGCATCGCGTGCCGGGCTGTACGAGCCCTCGGCTGCATGCACGCCGTCGCGGCCGTCGAACACCCAGTTCGGCAGCGGTGCGCTGCTCATGCTCTTGCCGTTGGAGATGTCTTCGGCAATCCACTGCGCCACCTGCTTCCAGCCGGCGGCCTGCCAGGTCTCGAACGGGCCGAGCGACCAGCCGTAGCCCCAGCGGATCGCCAGGTCCACGTCGCGCGCGGTCTCGGCAATATCGGCCAGGTGGTAGGCGCTGTAGTGGAACAGGTCGCGGAACGTGGCCCACAGGAACTGCGCCTGCGGGTGCTGGCTCTCGCGCAATTTGGCGAACTTCTCGGCCGGGTTCTTGATCTTGAGGATCTCGACCACTTCCGGCGCGGCGCTGCGGTCGGCGGTCCTGTAATCCTGCTTCTGCAGGTCCAGCACCACGATGTCCTTGCCGACCTTGCGGAAGATGCCGGCGCCCACCTTCTGACCGAGCGCGCCCTTGCCGATCAGCGCATCCAGCCACTTGGGCGATTTGAAATATTGATGCCACGGATCGTCGGGCAGGGTGTCGCCCATGGTCTTGATCACGTGCGCCATGGTGTCCAGGCCGACCACGTCCGAGGTGCGGTAGGTCGCCGACTTCGGGCGCCCGACCAGCGGGCCGGTCAGCGCATCGACTTCGTCGAAGCCCAGACCGAACTCGGCGGTGTGGTGGATGGTGGACAGGATCGAGAACACGCCGATGCGGTTGCCGATGAAGTTCGGGGTGTCCTTCGCATACACCACGCCTTTGCCCAGCGTGGTGACCAGGAAGCTCTCCAGGCCTTCCAGCACGGCCTTATCGGTGCCCTTTGCGGGAATCAGTTCGGCCAGGTGCATGTAGCGCGGCGGATTGAAGAAGTGCACGCCGCAGAAGCGGTGACGCAACTGCTCGGGCAGCACGTCGGAGAGCTTGTTGATGCCCAGGCCCGAGGTATTGGAGGCCAGCACGGCGTGCTCGGCCACGAACGGGGCGATCTTCTTGTACAGGTCCTGCTTCCAGTCCATGCGCTCGGCGATCGCCTCGATGATCAGGTCGCAATCGCGCAACTGCTCCAGGCCGCTCTCGTAATTGGCCGGGGTGATCGCCTCGGCCAGCGCCTTGCTGGCGAGCGGGGCAGGGCTGAGCTTGCCGAGGTTGGCGATGGCCTTGAGCACGATGCCGTCGGCAGGACCCTCCTTGGCAGGCAGGTCGAACAGCACGGTGTCGACACCGGCGTTGGTGAGATGCGCGGCGATCTGCGCGCCCATGACGCCGGCACCGAGCACGGCAGCACGACGGACTAGCAACGGATTGGACATAGCGATGAGCCTTTGGTGTGAGCGACTACGGTGTGGAATGGGTACGGAAACCCGGTTCTGCAAAACGGATCAGTTCGCGCGCGGCGCGCGCGCGGTGGTCGGCCTCGCTGACGCCGGCCGGCCGCTTGATGAGGCCGAAATCGGCCATGGCATAGGTGAGCGCACCGGCGAGGAAATCCAGGCGCCAGTAAAGCTCCTCCTTGCTCAAACCCGGCACGCAGGCAGCGATGGCCTTGCCGAATTCGCGCAGCACATGCCCGTAGTGGTCGGACAGGAACTTGCGCAGGTTGTCGTTCTTTTCGGCGTAGGCGCGCGCAATCACGCGCACGAAGGCGCCGCCGCTCTGGCGGTCCTGGGCCATCGCCAGGGCCGGCTCGACGAAGGCCGCGAGCACCGCGGTGAGCTCGCCTGGCTGTGACTTCCTGGCCGCGTCCAGTTGCTGCAGGCGCGCGGCGGTCATCTCGTCCATGCGGCGGCGGAACACCTCGTTGACCAGGTTTTCCTTGGAACCGAAGTGGTAGTTGACCGCGGCGATATTGACGTCGGCCTGGGTGGTCAGCTGGCGCAGCGAGGTCCCGGCGAAGCCATGCTGGGCGAACAGCTCCTCGGCCGCGCCGAGGATGCGGTCCTTGGTGGAGAAGTGGGCGGGCTTGGGCATGCGCGGGAGGAAACTCAATCAAACGATTGTTTGAGTCTACGGGCTGGCCGCCGCGCCGGTCATGCGGCACCGCAGCACGATTCAGGGGGCGGTGTGCAAATGCAGCGATGAAGAGATAGAATTGACCATCGCAAAGAAGCCTAAGCCCGCGTTTTGACGCGGGTTTTTTTCATGATAATCTCGGGCCTTCAGTGGCCCGCCCAACGGAGATCTTCCCATGGCGCTGGAGCGCACCCTGTCCATCATCAAGCCCGACGCCGTTGCCAAGAACGTCATCGGCGAAATCTACAGCCGTTTCGAAAAGGCCGGCCTGAAGATCGTGGCATCCAAGTACAAGCAGCTGTCGCGTCGCGAAGCCGAAGGCTTCTATGCTGTGCATCGCGAGCGTCCGTTCTTCAACGCGCTGGTCGAGTTCATGATCTCCGGCCCGGTGATGATCCAGGCGCTGGAAGGCGAGAACGCTGTTGCCGCACACCGTGACCTGCTGGGCGCGACCAATCCCAAGGACGCCGCGCCGGGCACCATCCGCGCCGACTTCGCCGACTCGATCGATGCCAACGCCGCCCACGGCTCGGATTCGGTCGAGAACGCTGCCAACGAAGTCGCGTATTTCTTTGCCGCCACCGAAGTGGTCTCGCGCTGAGGCCGAGAGAGTCGAATCGTGAATGAGGTCGTGATCCCCTCCGTGCTGCAGGACGTCCCCGTCCGTGCCCCGGAACTGCGCAAGCAGAACCTGCTCGACCTCGACCGCGAGGGACTGGAGCGCTTCTTCGCCGACACGCTCGGCGAAGCGCGCTACCGTGCCCATCAGGTGATGAAGTGGATCCACCATCGCTACGTCACCGATTTCGACCAGATGACGGACCTTGGCAAGGCGCTGCGTGCGAAGTTGCACCAGCATGCCGAGGTCCTCGTCCCGAATGTCGTGTTCGACAAGCCGTCCACCGATGGGACCCACAAATGGCTGCTGGCCATGGGCACCGACGGCAAGAACGCGATCGAAACCGTCTACATCCCCGACAAGGGGCGCGGCACGCTATGCGTGTCGTCCCAGGTCGGCTGCGGCCTGAATTGCACCTTCTGTTCGACCGCCACCCAGGGCTTCAACCGCAACCTCACCACCGCCGAGATCGTCGGGCAGGTGTGGGTGGCGGCGCGCCATCTGGGCAACGTGCCGCACCAGCAGCGCCGCCTCACCAACGTGGTGATGATGGGCATGGGCGAGCCGTTGATGAATTTCGACAACGTCGTGCGTGCGATGAGCGTGATGCGCGACGACCTGGGCTACGGCCTGGCCAGCAAGCGGGTGACGCTGTCGACCTCGGGCCTGGTGCCGATGATCGACCGGCTCTCGACCGAAAGCGATGTCTCGCTGGCGGTCTCCTTGCATGCCGCCAACGACACGCTGCGCGAAAGCCTGGTGCCGTTGAACAAGAAGTACCCGATCGCCGAGCTGATGGAGTCGTGCGCGCGCTATCTGCGCGGCAACAAGAAGCGCGATTCGGTCACCTTCGAGTACACCTTGATGAAGGGCATCAACGACCAGCCCGAGCATGCGCGCCAGCTGGCCCGGTTGATGCGGCAGTTCGACAATGCGGTGCAGTCCAAGGACGCCGGCAAGGTCAACCTGATCCCGTTCAATCCATTCCCGGGCACGCGTTATGAGCGCTCGGGCGAGACCGAGATCCGCGCCTTCCAGAAGATCCTGCTCGATGCGCAAGTGCTGACGATGGTGCGCCGTACCCGCGGTGACGACATCGACGCCGCCTGTGGGCAGCTCAAGGGGCAGGTCATGGACCGTACCCGTCGGCAGGCGGACTTCCTGCGCACCCTGGAAGGGCAGGCCGGTCGAGATGCGGCAGCGTGATCTTGCCGTCATGGCGGCCGCGGCGATCGCGCTGAGCGTGGTCGGCTGCGGTGGTCGCAATGCCAAGGCGGGCTCGGTCCAGACGGTCGAGGAGGTCGCGCAGGTGCACTCGTTCCGCGACAGCAACGCAACCAAGAATCGTCTGGCGGTGCAGGAAAAGCTCGGTCTGGCCAATAACCGGCTGCAGATAGGCGACTATGCCGCTGCCGAGGAACAGGTCCGTGCAGCCTTGAAGAAAGATCCCCAATCGGTGGATGCCATTGGGTTGCTCGCGCTGATTCAGGGTGCCAAGGGCGATGTTTCCGGCTCCGGTGCCTCTTACCGCCGGGCTGCGGAACTTGCACCCCAGCGTGGCGATGTCTTGAACAATTACGGCGCATGGTTGTGCGCGAACGGCTCGCCGGCCGAAGCCTTGCTCTGGTTCGATCGCGCCCTGACCGACAGAAACTACGCATCGCCCGCCTCTGCATTGGGCAATGCAGGCGGTTGCGCGCTCAAGGCCGGGCAGCCGGAACGTGCAGCCAGTGACTTGCGGAAAGCGCTGGAACTGGATCCACTCAATCCGTACGCACTCGAGTCGATGGCGCGTTCGGAAGCGACACGTCGCAATTATTTCGAAGCGCGCGCCTTTATCGAACGACGGCTTGCGGCTGCACCGGCAACCGCTTCCGTGTTACAACTCGCCATTCAGATTGAGCAAGGGCTGGGCGACAAGGTAGCTGCCAGCCGTTACCAACAGCGGTTGGTCAGGGAATTTCCTGACGCAGCGACCGCCAACTCCGGGGCCAATGCATTGTGATCAGTGATTCCAATCCGAACCCTTTCGAGCAGGAAAAGGGCTGCGGACAGCATTTGCGCGACGCGCGCGAAGCGGCAGGTCTGAGCGTGGACGAAGTCGCCGGCAAGCTGCGCATGCCGGCGCATGTGGTGCGCTCGCTGGAGCAGGAAGAATGGCAGCGCCTGGGCGCGCCGGTCTTTGTGCGTGGTCAGTTGCGCAGCTATGCGCGCCTGCTGCATGTGGACCTGGAGCCATTGCTGAAGCAGGCCACCATTGCGCCGATCGAGCCGGTCAAGCTGGTCAGTCATACGCATACGCCGCGGGCGCGGCGCATCCTGGAAAGTACGGCGCGCAAGGCGATGTATGTGGTGATCACCGGCGTGTTCGCGGTGCCGGTGTGGTATGCGACCCGCTCACACCTGGATGGCACGGTGCCCAGCACGGTGTCGCTGGACAGCATGCCCGAAACGCCCAGGGCCGGCACCCCGGCCAACGCTGCAACACAGCCGGCCGGCGCGCCGCGCGAGCAGCCGGCCCCGTACATCGCCTCGATGACGCCAGTGCCGCGCGCCACGCCGGAGGTCGAGACGCCTGCAGCGGCGTCCGCCACTGGCGGCAGTCTGTCGTTGAGCTTCAGTGGCGACAGCTGGGTGCAGATTCTGGCGCCCGATGGCAGCGCGGTCGAAAAAGCACTGGTGCGTGCCGGCGAGCGTCGCAGTTATTCGCCCGGGCAGGTGGGCCGGGTCGTGCTGGGCAACGCGTCGGCGGTAGAGGTTCAGCAAGGCGGCAGTATCGTCGACGTGAGACCGTTCCAGCGCGCTAACGTCGCCCGTTTTGCGGTATCCTCCGACGGCTCCGTGGTACCTGCTTCCGAGTGAAGCGGACTGCGGTTTTTCATTTTTCCCTATTGATGTTCCGCGCCTCCGGGATGACGGAGCGAGAGTACGCATGGCGATCGACGATCTGCTGGACGAACACGAACAAGGCGAACGCGTTCGTTCCTGGTTGAGAAAGAATGGCGCAGGGCTGATTGGCGGCGTCGTACTGGGCCTGGCCCTGATCCTGGGCTGGCAGTGGTGGCAGAAGCACACCGCCACTCAATCGGTGGAAGCCAACACCCGTTACGAGGCGGTGGTGAAGTCCATCCAGGGCAAGGACCTGGACAAGGCGGCCAAGGACATCGTGGCGCTCGATGACGGCAAGGGTGGAATCTACGCCGAGCTGGCTGCATTGCGTCTGGCCAAGGCCCAGGTGGATGCCGGCAAGCATGCCGAGGCGATCAAGACCTTGCGCGACGTGCCCGCCGAAGGCGAGCTCAAGCAGATCGTGCAGCAGCGCCTGGCGCGCGTGCTGACCGAAAGCGGCAAGCCGGACGAAGCGATCAAGCTGCTGGCCGATGCGCAGGATCACACCAGCCTGGAGATCCGCGCCGATGCGCTGGTGGTGCAGGGCAAGCCGGATCAAGCGCGTGCGCTCTACGCCAAGGCCCTGACCACGGTGGACGTGGCCTCGCCGCAGCGCCGTTTGCTGGAAACCAAGCTGATGGATGTGGGCGGCAAGGTGCCCGATCCGGCGGAGCCGATTTGATGAAGCAGGTTGATATGTACAAGCGCATTGCATTGATCGCCCTGATGGGCGTGTCGCTGGCCGGTTGCAGCACCGTCAAGGGCTGGTTTGCCGGGAAGGACGCTGCCGCCAAGAAGGCGCAGGAACCTGCCGAGCTGGTCAAGTTCGAGCCGTCGGTCAAGGTCGACAAGATCTGGTCCACCGGCGTGGGCAAGGGCGAAGGCCATATCGGCGTGCGTCAGCGTCCGGCGGTGGCCGATGGCAAGGTGTACGCCTCGGCGATCACCGGCGGCGTGCAGGCACTGGACCTGCAGACCGGCAAGCGCGTGTGGGAATACAAGCCCAAGAAGGAAGAGCGCAACGATCGCAAGTTCAAGCAGCGCCTGTCCGGTGGCCCCGGCGTCGGCGACGGCCTGGTGGTGATCGGCACGCTGTCTGGCGACGTGATTGCGTTGAACCAGGCCGATGGCACCGAAAAGTGGCGGGCCAAGGTGCCGAACGAAGTCATCGCTGCACCGGCCATTGCACAGAACCTGGTGTTGGTACGCAGCAACGATGGTCGCGTCACTGCCTTCGACGCAGCCAACGGCGAGCGTCGCTGGTTCCATGCCGAAGAAGGTCCGACCCTGTCGGTGCGCGGCAATGCACCGATCGTGACCGGCCCGGGTGTGCTGTTCGTCGGCAACGATAGCGGCACCTTGAGCGCGCTGGCGTTGCAGGACGGCCGCCCGTTGTGGGAACAGGCAATTGGTGTGCCGGAAGGCCGCACCGAGCTGGAGCGCATGTCCGATGTGGACGGCGCGCCGGTGCTCGACGGCACCACGCTGTATGCGACCAGCTTCAAGAACGAGACTCTCGCACTGGAAGGCCCGAGCGGTCGTCCGCTGTGGACGCGCGATCACGGCGGCGCCGGTGGCGTCGGTGTGTCGTCCGCGATGGTGGTCGTGTCCGACAACGCCGGCTCGGTGTGGGGCCTGGACAAGAGCAGCGGTGCGGCGATGTGGTCGCAGGCCGCGCTGGCACGTCGCTCCCTGACCGGTGTGGCCATCCAGGGCGATTACGCCGTGGTCGGCGATTACAAAGGCTATCTGCACTGGCTGAAGCTCAGCGATGGTGCACTGGCCGCGCGCGCTCGCGCTGGACGCGACACGCTGCTGGCGCAGCCGATCGTCGTGGATGGCATTCTGTTGGTACAAAACACCGATGGCGATATCACCGCCTTCCGGTTGGCACAATAAGGACTTCGCGATGCTGCCCCTGGTCGCCCTGGTCGGACGGCCCAATGTCGGCAAGTCCACCATCTTCAATGCGCTGACGCGCACCCGTGACGCGCTGGTCCACGACCAGCCCGGCGTCACCCGCGACCGTAACTACGGGGTCTGTCGTCTCGACGAGGAGCGCCCGTTCATCGTCGTCGATACTGGCGGTATCGCCGGCGACGAGGAAGGCCTGGCCGGCGCCACCGCACGCCAGGCACGTGCCGCGGCCGGTGAAGCCGACCTGGTGCTGTTCGTGGTCGACGGCCGCGAAGGTGCGTCCTCGCTGGATGACGAGATCCTGGCCTGGCTGCGCAAGCTGGCGCGGCCGACCGTGCTGGTCATCAACAAGATCGACGGCACCGACGAGGAGACCGTGCGCTCGGAATTCGCGCGCTACGGCTTCTCCGACGTGGTGGCGCTGTCTGCCGCGCATCGGCAGGGCATCGACGAGCTGCTCGAGGAAGTCGGCGCACGCCTGCCCGAGGAAGGTGCCGGCGAGTTGCTGGATACCGACCCGGCACGTGTACGCATCGCCTTTGTCGGCCGCCCGAACGTGGGCAAGTCGACGCTGGTCAATCGCCTGCTCGGCGAAGAACGCATGATTGCCTCGGAAGTGCCAGGCACCACACGCGATTCGATCGCCGTGGACATGGACCGCGACGGGCGCCAGTACCGCTTGATCGACACGGCCGGCCTGCGTCGCCGTGGCAAGGTCGAGGAGGCAGTGGAGAAATTCAGCGCGTTCAAGACGCTGCAGGCGATCGAGCAATGCCAGGTCGCGGTGCTGATGCTCGATGCCGGCGAAGGCGTCACCGACCAGGACGCGACCATCCTGGGGGCGATCCTTGATGCCGGTCGTGCCCTGGTGGTGGCGATCAACAAGTGGGACGGGCAGAGCGACTACCAGCGTGCGCAGGCCGAAGACCTGCTGTCGCGCAAGCTGGGCTTCGTCAGCTGGGCCGAGGCGGTGCGGATTTCCGCGCTGCACGGCTCGGGCATGCGCGAGTTGTTCCAGGCGATCCATCGCGCACACGCGTCGGCCACGCACGAGTTCAGCACCAGCGAAGTCAACCAGGCGCTGGAAATCGCCTACGAGACCAATCCGCCGCCGAGCATCCGTGGCCACGTCTCCAAGCTGCGTTACGTGCATCCGGGGGGCGCAAATCCGCCGACCTTCATCGTGCATGGCACGCGCCTGAAGGTGCTGCCGGAGTCCTACAAGCGCTATCTGGAAAACTTCTTCCGCAAGCGCTTCAAGCTGGTCGGCACGCCGGTGCGTTTCATCTTCCGCGAAGGTGCCAATCCGTACGAGGGCAAGAAGAACACGCTCACCGAACGGCAGGTGGCACGCAAGCGGCGCTTGATGAAGCACGTCAAGGGCAAGTAGGCAGTGCTGCCGCGCCGGGCGCGGCGCGCCATCGTCGAAGGCCTGGCATGTGTCGCATGCCAGCTGCAGCGCGGGTTGGGTAACGCGCCAGGACGCTGCGGTGTTCGCGCGATGTCTGCTGACCTGAGTGCCGGCCATGGCCGCTGAGAAGCAGGCGATCGTGCTGGTCGCCGTTCTGTGTCGGCGCTACCCGCTGGTATCCTGCGCGCCATGACCGACTATCCCTCCCGCATTCCCTACGCGCAGGCGTTGCAGATCCTGCAGGCCGTTGCGGCCAATAGCCGTCCGCCTGACGAAAACATCGCCACCTCGCGTGCCGATGGGCGCATCTGCGCTGCCGATCTGATCGCGCCGCTTGCATTGCCGCCCTTCGCCAACAGCGCGATGGATGGCTTTGCGTTGCGGCATGCCGATGCTGCTGCTGGCGATGCGTCATTGCAACTGGTCGGTGAACAATTCGCCGGCGAGCGCTGGACCGGCACGCTGAGCGCGGGCCAGTGCCTGCGCATCACCACCGGTGCGCCGCTGCCCGATGGCGCCGATACCGTGATCCCGAAGGAAGATGCGCAGGAGCGCGATGGCGTGGTGCGCTTCCGCACGGCGCCTGCGTTGGGTGCGGCGGTACGCCAGGCCGGTAGCGACGTGCGCGCGGGCGACCTGGTGATACAGAGCGGGCAGGTGTTGACGCCTGCCCGGATCGGACTGGCGGCTGCGCTGGGCCTGTCGCGGCTTGCAGTGGCGCCGCGGCCGACCATTGCGGTGCTGGCCACCGGCGATGAGCTGGTGGAGCCGGGCATGCCGTTGGGGCAGGGACAGATCTACAATAGCAACCGCGACATGCTGATGGCGCAGCTGCGGGCACTGGGCTATGCGCCGACCGCCTGGCCGACCCTGCCCGACGATCCACAGCGTATCCGCACGATGCTGGAAGATGCGGCTGCGGCCTTCGACGTGGTGATCACCTGCGGCGGCGTCTCGGCGGGAGAGAAGGATTATCTGCCGCAACTGATCGGCGAACTGGGCCGCATCCACTTCTGGCGCGTGCGCATGCGCCCGGGCATGCCGGCGGTGCTGGGCCAGATCGGCCGCTGCCTGGTGCTGGGCCTGCCGGGCAACCCCGTCTCGGTGCTGGCGACGTTGATCGCCTACGGCGTGCCGTTGCTGGATGGCCTGCAGGGACGTAGCGAGCCGCGTCCGTCCTGGCATGCGGCGCTGGCAAGCCCGTGGGAAAAACGCCACGAGCGCCTGGAGTTCCTGCGCGGGCGCCTGGAGTGCGGCGAAGACGGACGTCTGAGCGCGTTGCCGCACCGCGGCGATGCATCGCATCTGTTGCGTGGCGCGGCCGACAGCAATGCCCTGATCGTGCTGCCAGAACAGGCGCGGCGCTTCGAGGCGGGCGAGATCGTGCGGGTGATTCCCTACGCGCTGTGATCCCTTGGTGAACCAGGCGCCGCCAGCAGGAAATACCGTGCCTGACGCCAGCGGGCGCGGCCGCTGCACGATGCGGCAGGTGCCCCGGTTTCTGGTCCATGCCGTTGCTTCCGTGCCGTTCGCACGCATCCGCCAACGGTGCGTTACATGGTGTCGGCGACACTGAGGGAGCGACGACACGCAGCGGAAGACATCGCCTGTCCATGCAGCAAGCCGGCGCGCGGGGGATCGGCGGCAACCACGCCGCCGATGTCCGTTCGGTCGCCGCCCTCAGCCGATTGCGCTGCCGCAGAACGCGGCGTAATCGGCATAACCGGCGAATGCGACGCCAGGTGCGCAGACCGGGCACTGCGGATCGGGCGGCAGGCGGATCTCGCGGAACCGCATCGCCAGCGCATCGAAGCTGAGCAAGCGTCCGGTGAGTGTGTCGCCGATACCGAGCAGCAGCTTGATCGCCTCGGTGGCCTGCAGCAGGCCGATCACGCCGGGCAGCACGCCCAGCACGCCGGCTTCGGCGCAGCTGGGCGCGAATTCGGCTGGCGGTGGCTCGGGAAACAGGCAGCGATAGCACGGTGCCTGGCCGCGCTTGCGGCCGGCATCGAACACGCTCAGTTGCCCTTCGAACTGCTGTACCGCACCGTAGACCAGCGGCTTGCCGAGTTTGACGCAGGCGTCGTTGAGCAAATAACGCGCAGGAAAATTATCGGCTCCGTCGACCACGACATCCACGTCCTCGAGCAAGGCGTCGACATTGTCGGCAGTCACGCGCGCCTGCCGCGCTTGGACCTGCACGCGTGGATTGAGCGCGGCAATGCGCTGCGCGGCCGAGCTGACCTTGGCAATGCCGACGCTGTCCTCGACATGCAGGATCTGGCGCTGCAGATTGCTGCGGTCCACGACATCGTCATCGACTATCCGCAGCTGGCCGACGCCGGCGGCGGCGAGATAGAACGCCGCAGGCGAGCCGAGCCCGCCTGCACCGACGAGCAACACGCGCGAACGCGCCAGGCGCTGCTGTCCTTCAAGACCGACCTGCGGCAGGCGCAGATGGCGCGAATACCGCTCGAGAAAATCCTGCTCGTCGGGCGGCAGGTTCGGGCGCACCAGGGGGAGGCCGGCGCTCGTCCATGCAGCGGTGCCACCGAGCACCGAAGACACCTGCGTATAGCCCTGCGCGCGCAGGATCTCCGCCGTGTGTGCCGAGCGCTTGCCACTCTGGCAGATCAGCACGATCTCGCGCGCCTGCTCCGACAGGTGCTGTGCGGGTGCAGTTTCCAGATCGCGTTGCGCAATGGCCAACGCGCCTTCGGCCTGGCCGCCGGCACGCTCGTGCAGCTGCCGGATATCGACCAGCAAGGCGCCTTGCAGGGCGCGCAGGCGGGCGTTTGCAGGGGAGATGTCGTGGCTGCTCATGGCGCCATTGTCGCGCAAACGCAGGGCATGCGATGCGCGGGATTGCCATGTTGGCATCAGGCTCACCAGCACGGCGGTAGCGTGGTCGTACAAGGAGACCCTCAATGACACCTGATATCGACGCGCAACTGAAACAACTTGCCGATGCATTGCCTGATATGCGTCGCCAGCATCCGGACGACTTCTGGGATGTCTTCCACGCACGTGCAGAGAAGATCACCGCTGCCGCGGGCTCGCAGGAGCAGGCGGCGCAAATCGTCAAGCGGATCGACGAGATCCTGGCGGCCAATCAGCTTGGACCTGCGGATCCCGGCGCCTGAGCCCGCGGTCCTCGATGCGTGGGCGCTGCGGTGAGCTAGGTTGGCCTACGCCCGATCCGCGCATCTCCAGCATCGACCGGCAGCAAGCCGGCGCGGCATAGTTGTAGCGCCGGCTTGCCCGCAGCGGTGCCTGCACCGGTTCAGCCTGGCGCCGCAGTGTCGACATGCAATTGCTGCCAGCACAGCGTCAGGCCGCCACGCGGAACCGATGGAGGCTCGAGCCTGCGGCGCGTGTGCGTCCTGCGCTCGATCGCAACGCGGGTGTCGGGCCGCCGAGGATTGCACGCAGTCCGATGATCCGAGCCATACGCGATCGCCACGGAATTCATTGGCGCACCGCACTGCAGCCGACGACGCCGTAGAAGAACTTCGTGACCTTCACTTGACGTGAAGTGCGGTGCGGTGCAGCAAGGTTTTTTCTCCGATCGTCGACACCGGTTCGACGATCGGGTCACGCGAGAAGGTCCAGCATGGAGGCACATCCTCTAGCGTGGAGATTCTCATGAAAGCACGTCACCCGATGTTTGCAGCGCTGGCCCTGTATTTGGGCGTCACCGTCGCTGCGCACGCGCAGACTGCAACGCAGGCCGACATGCCGGCCGCCCCCCGGCAACAGGCGGCCAACAGCATGCCGAGCGCGAAGGAGCGCGAGGCGCTGGGCACCTTGAGCGCCATCAATACCAGCGAAATCAACGCGGCCAATCTCGCGTTGCAGAAGCAGGTGCAAGGCGGCGTGCGCGACTATGCGATGCAGATGGTCAAGGAGCACACCGAGAACAATCAGAAGCTGGCCAAATGGTCGCCGGATGTTTCTGCTGCCAGTGCCAAGGCGCAGATGAGCAAGGGCAAGACCGAACTGGCGACGCTGCAGAAGCTCGACGCCAAGGCATTCGAGGCCGCCTACGTCACGGCGATGGTCAAGGACCACACCGATGCATTGTCAGCGCTGGACAAGCAGCTGATTCCCGCTGCCAAGACGCCGCAGGTGCTGACGCATCTGCAGACCACGCGTAGCCATGTCGCCGACCATCTGGCTGCAGCCAAGGCCCTGCAGGCCGGCACGAAGGGTACTGGACGCTGAGGCCTGTGCGCATGACCGGCAAGTGACTGACCGCCCGGTTGCCGTTGCAACGGGCGGTCGAGATTTCGAGGGTGTCGGTCAAGACCGGCGGCACAGGCTGATCGTCTGCAAGGCGTGGGCACCGATGCCAGCACGCGACGGAGTTCACTTCGCTTGAGCATCCGCTTAATGCCAGGCCGGCGATGCTGTTCCATTACGCTCATCTGGCCGTTCGCCCATGCCCGCCACCACCCGCAAGATTGCGACCTTCAATGTCAATGGCATCACTAGTCGGCTGCCGCACTTGCTGGAATGGTTGCAGCGCGAGCAACCGGACATCGTCGGCTTGCAGGAACTGAAAGCCACGCAGGACGCATTTCCGGAACAGGCGATCCGCGACGCCGGCTATGGCGTGATCTGGCAGGGCGAGAAGTCGTGGAACGGCGTGGCATTGCTGGCGCGCGGCACTGATCCGGTGGAAATCCGCCGGGGGTTGCCATGGGACCCTGGCGATACGCAGAGCCGTTATCTCGAAGCGGCAATTCACGGGGTCGTGGTGGCCTGCCTGTATCTACCCAACGGCAATCCGCAGCCCGGGCCGAAGTTCGACTACAAGCTGGCATGGTTTCAACGCCTGATCCGGCATGCCAGGACGCTGGTGGACCTGCCACACCCGGTCGCACTGATCGGCGACTTCAACGTGGTGCCGACCGATGCCGACATCTATGATCCCAAAGGCTGGCGCAAGGATGCATTGCTGCAGCCGGAGAGCCGCCAGGCGTACCGGGCCCTGCTCGACCAGGGCTGGACCGACAGCCTGCTTGCCGTCCACGGCCAGACGCCGATCTATACCTTCTGGGACTATTTTCGCCAGCATTTTGCGCGTGATCGCGGCTTGCGCATCGATCACTTGCTGCTCAATCGCACCCTGGCGCCCGGACTGCAGGACGCCGGCGTGGACAAGTGGGTCCGTGCACTGGAAAAAGCCAGCGATCACGCGCCGACATGGATCAGCGTGCGTGTGCCGGACGTGGTAGCCGGGCCGGCACCGCAGGCCAAGGCTGTGTCCAAGCCGCGTAGACGGCCCGTCGCAAAGGCAGCTGCGGTGCGCAAGCCGACGGCGAAGACGGCGCCCAAGACCGGGACGAAGAAGACGCCAACGCCGCCCGCCACCAGCACGTCAACCGCACCCGCCAAGCCGCGCAAGCGGGCGAAGAAACGCGCTGAATAATGCGGCAGGCTTAGCCGGTCCCGCTTGCATGGCGACGCTCCATCCGACGCTGCTTGATCCGGTGCAGCACATGCCCGGTGAGGGCGGTCAGCAGGATCAGTACGTTGCTGACGATAAACACTGCATTGCCGACCAGGTAGCTGTAGAGGATGAACAGCACCGAGGCGCTGATCTGGCCGATGAACAGCCAGCGCGACACGCCGTGCGCTGCGTCCGAGCGCCATTGCTTGTAGATCTGGCGGATCAAGGTGGCAATCAGGATGGTACTGGCGAGCCAGCCCACAAGGTCGACGGGTTGCATGCGGAACGGCTACCGTGGGGAACGGCGTGCAATAGTGCGAGGTGCCATGTGGGCATGGCGTTCTAGCGGCTTCAAGCGACGCGCGCCATCGGCCAGACAGGCATGTGCGTGCAGCAGGACGCAGCGATGCCGCAACCGCCATACCTGTACCGGCCGCGCTGGGGGCCGGTATCCTAGCCAGGTCATCCATCGCTCGACCGTGCCTTGCTCATGATCAGCTACGCCGACGCACTTGCGATTGTCCACCAGCAGATCGCCGTGCTTGCCGGCGAGTGGGTGGACAGTGCCGATGCCGAGGGACGGGTGCTTGCGCAGGCCTTGTCGAGTCCGGCCGAGCTGCCGGTGTTCGACAACAGTGCGATGGATGGATTTGCGTTGCCCACTGCCGGCCGCGGTGCAACCGCCGGCAGCGAACACGTCATCGGCGGCAGCGTTGCCGCAGGTGAAGATGCCGGTGGCATCGCGGCTGGCCACGCTTGGGAAATCATGACCGGTGCCGGCTTGCCTGCGGGTGCCGATGCAGTGGTGCCGATCGAGCAGGTGGACGTGCTGGCGCATGATGGCCCACGGCCCAGCCGCATCCGTCTGCGCACCGATCTTCGCGCCGGCCAGCACATTCGGCGACGCGGAGAAGATGTGGCCTTGCACGATCGCGTGATCGCAGCCGGCACCGTGCTGCGCGCCGCCCACCTGATGCTGTTGGCCGCGCTCGGGTGTGCGCGTGTGCAGGTGGTGCGGCGTCCGCGTGTGGCCCTGATTGCGACCGGCCGCGAGCTGGTCGGCGATCCGGCGCAGCTGCTGCAGCCTGGTCAGATCCGCGATGGCACCAGCAGCTATCTGCTCAGCCAGCTGCGTGCAGCCGGTGCCGAAGTCGTGTGGCATGGACAGGTGGGCGATGACGCTGCCGGCTTCGATCCGGCGCTTGCGCAGGCGCGCAATGCGGGTGCCGATGTGATTCTGAGCACGGGCGCGGTGTCGCGCGGTCGCTACGATTTCGTGCCGGATGCCTTGGCACGGCATGGCGCGGCGGTGCTGTTCCACAAGGTTGCAGTGCGGCCGGGCAAGCCGGTGTTGCTGGCGCGCTTCGAGGACGGCGTGCTGTATGTCGGCCTGCCGGGCAATCCAATGGCCAGCGCCGCCGGGCTGCGTTTTTTTGTCGAGCCGGCGTTGCGCGGCTTGCTTGGCATGCCGGTCGAGCGCGGCTTGCAGGTTGCGCTGGAGACGCCGATGCAGGCACGGCCACTCTGGCGGCAGCACCTGCGCGCACGCTTGAGCTGCAGCGCCGCCGGCGTGCTCTGCGTGCAGATCCTGCCACAGCAGGAGTCGTTCCGCGTGGCGCCGTTGCTGCAGGCCAATGTGTGGGCAGTGCTGGAACCGCAGGACGCTGGCGCCGCGCCCGCGACGACGGGGCAGGTGTTCGGGCTGGGCCATCTGCAGCCGGCCGCACCGGCGCTTGTGCCATGAGCGTGCGCCGGCACGTGGCGCGATGTGGTGCCGGCGGGCGGGCGGCATGAGTGCCACGTCTGCCTGGACGGGTGTGGTGCTGGCCGGTGGCCGGTCCTCGCGGATGGGGCAGGACAAGGCGCTGCTGCAGTGGCACGGCCGTCCATTGCTGGAGCACATGCAGGCCTTGCTGCGTGATGCCGGCGCGCGCGATGTGGTGATCAGCGGCGATCGCCCGGGCTATGCCGGGATTGCCGACGTGCAGCCGGACCTGGGGCCGCTTGGCGGCCTGGCCAGCGTCATCGATCGGCTGGCCGATGCAGTGACGCTGGTGGTGGTCCCGGTCGACATGCCACTGCTGTCCGGGGCATTGCTGGAGCGGCTGCTGGCCCCGCCACATCGGCGCTGCGTTGCCTTCGAAGACCAGATGTTGCCGATGCGGCTGTACGTGGATGGTGCTGTGCGTGAGGCGCTCGCTGCGCTGATGGCCGGCGCCGGGCCGTCACGCTCATTGCGCGCCCTGCAGGCCGCATTGCACTGCCATCGCGTGGCTGTCACCGCCAGCCAACGCGCCGCGTTCGTCAATTGCAATACGCCCGAGCAGTGGAGTCAGCTCACGCATGAAAATCCAGATTGAAGGTCAGCAGCTGCGCTTTCGCATCGACGAAGCCGAACTGGCCGCGTTGCTTGCCGGGCGCACGGTCGAGAACCTGAGCCGCTTGCCGAGCGGGCAGGGCGCGCGCCTGGTGCGCCACAGCGTGAGCCTGACCGGCGGTCATGCAGCCTGCAACTGCGCCACCGACCATTGGCAGTTGTCGGTGCCGCGCGATGCGCTGGAAGACCATGCACGGCAATTGCCCAGCCGCGAGGGACTGCGCTTCAGCTTCGACGCCGGTGCTGGCCACGCCGAACAGACGGCGTTGCAAGTGACCTTCGATATCGATGTGCGCGACAGTGCGCGCAAGCGCTTCCCGAAAACCTGAGGTGGGCGCACACCGCTCATGCGTCGGCTTCAAGCCGCGCAGCAATGCCGGGCACACGCTCGCATGCCAGGCCACGCGCCTGCAGCGCGGCATCGATTGCGGCAGCATCGGCATCGCTGTAGCCGGCGCCGCTACGCAACGCGACCACGTGCAGGCCTTCGGTGGCCAGTTCCAGCAATAGATCGTGTTGTGTAGCGGCATCGTGCGGCAAGCCGCGGCGTGAGGCATCGCGCCTTGCCAGTTCCAGCACTGCCTCGGGGATGTCGTCGCCGATCAGCAGGACGTCGGCCAGATTCATCGCACGCAGCGCCTTGAGGGTGAGCAGGCCGGGATCGCCCGGGCCGGTGCCGACCAGTTGCACGCTGCCACGTGCCGGCACCGCGCCGGCATCGTCCAGCGCAGCGATGAAGGCGCTTTCGGCCGCGTCGTCGTTGCCGGCCTGCAGCAGCAGCGGCACGTTGCCGTCGATGACGCGGTCGAACCAGCGCCGGCGCCGATTCATGTCGGGAAACTGGCTGCGGATACGCTCGCGGTGACGCGCAAACAGGCCGGCGAAGCGGCCAACCGAGACATCCAGTTCACGTTCCAGCCGTTCGCGCAGGCGGCGTGCCAGCATCGGTGCGGCGCCGGCGGAGGAAATGGCGATGACCAGCGGATCGCGGTCCACGATGGCCGGCACCTGATAGGTCGACAGCTCCGCATCGTCCACCACGTTGACCAGGCGCTGACGCGCACCGGCGGCAGCGGCGACATGTTGATTCAACGCGCCGTCGTCGGTGGCGGCGACCACCAGCCACACGTCATCGATCCAGGCCGGATCGAACTGGCCGCCCAATTGTTCGAAACGGCCGGCCTGCATCAGCTCTGCCAGTTCGGGCGAGAGCGCATGCGCGTACAGGCGGATGTGCGCACCGGCCTTGAGCAGCGCCAGCACCTTGCGCGTGGCGACTTCGCCACCGCCGATGACCAGCACGGCGCGCGCCTGCAGGTTTGCGAACAACGGGAACAACGGCATCAGACGTACTCCGAAAGGATGGCTCGCATCGACGGCATGTTGCATGGCACCATCAGGCCACGTCCACGCCTCGCTGCCGCCAATGCGTGTCCTGCTGGTCAACGATACCGAAAAGCCGATCGGCGAACTGCGTCAGGCATTGACGCGCGCCGGCTACACGGTGCTCGACGATGTGGCATCGGTCGGTGCCTTGCTGCATGCGGTACAGAGTCAGCAGCCGGACGTGGTGGTGATCGATGTCGACTCGCCCTCGCGCGACACCCTGGAGCAACTGTCGATGCTGCATGCCCACGCGCCGCGCCCGGTGGTGATGTTTTCCGGCGATGGCGACGATGCCTTGATCCATGCGGCCGTCGGCGCTGGTGTCACTGCCTATGTGGTCGATGGCCTGGCGCCGGCGCGGTTGGCGCCGATCGTGCAGGTGGCGCTTGCGCGGTTTGCGCAGGAAAGCAGCATGCGCAAGCGCCTGGACGATGTGCAGCAGGCGCTGCAGGACCGCAAGCTGATCGATCGCGCCAAGGGCCTGTTGATGGAAAAACGCGGCCTGAGCGAGGCCGACGCCTACGCGGCGCTGCGCCAGCAGGCGATGAAGCAGGGCGTCAAACTGGCCGAAGTGGCGCGACGCATCGTGGCCATGGCCGAGTTGCTGGGATGACCACATGAGCCAAGCCGACCTCCCCGTACTGCGCGTGGCCTACATGCCGCTGATCGATTGCGCGCCCCTGGTCGCGGCGCAACGACTGGGCCTGGATCACGTGCATGGGCTGCAGTTGCACTTGCAACGGCAGGCGTCCTGGGCCGGCGTACGCGACCGTCTGCTGGCGGGCGAGGTCGATGCAGCGCACACCCTGGCCAGCCTGGTCTATGCGATCGACCTGGGCATTGCCGGGCCGCAGTGCCCGATGGCGCTGTTGCTGACGCTCAACCACAACGGCCAGGCGATCACGTTGGCACCTGCGCTCGCACAGGCCTTGGCCGATGGGCAGACCTTGCCACAGGCGCTGGCCAGCCTGGGTCGCCGCGCCGTGTTCGCGCAGACCTTCCCCACCGGCACGCATGCGTTATGGCTGTACTACTGGCTGGCCGCACGCGGCGTGGAACCGATGCGCGAAGTGGAGGTGCTCAGCATCCCGCCGCCGCAGATGCCGGACGCCTTGGCCAGTGGCCTGGTCGATGGCTATTGCTCCGGTGAGCCATGGGCGGCGGTTGCGCAGGCGCAGGGCAGCGGTCGACGCGTGATCCGCAGTGGCGAGCTGTGGGCCGGCCATCCGGAAAAAGTGCTGGCCTGCCGGCGCGAATTCGCCGCGCTGCAACCCGAGTTGACCGAACGCTTGACCGCCTGCGTGCTGGAGGCCTGCCGTTGGCTGGATGCGGACCCGGCCAATCGCGCGCAATGTGCGCAGTGGCTGGCCGAGCCGCAGCATATCGGTGTGTCGGCTGCGCATCTGGCGGCCTGCCTCGATGCCGATGCCGATGCTGATGCGAAGGCATCTGCGAACGATGGGACGGCGCTGGCCTTTCACCGCGATGGCGCGGTCAACATGCCTTGGCTATCGGACGGCGAGTGGTTCCTGACCCAGTTTCAACGCTGGGGTTGGCATGACATCCAGGAAGACGACATCGCGCGGCTGCGCGACATCCATCGACTGGACAATTATCGGCGCGCGGCCGCACGCATCGGCGTGGCCGTGCCGGAGGGCGATCACCGCAGCAATCGGTTGTTCGATTCGCGCTGAGCGTGGCCGACAAGAGGGTCGTGCGGCCAGCCAGCCGGAGTGCATTGGCTGGATGCATTGGATCGGGCAGGAGCGGAAGCAGCGGCAAAAATTACAACGGCAACGGCAACGGCAACCGCAACCGCAACAGCAACGGCGCGAGGCATGTGGTCTGCCGCTTGGTTGCAGGGCCCTTGCCCGCCCACCATCGCAGGACACGCCGCAAGTACGTCCCTGTAGGCTCTGGCGCGGCATCCATGCCGCTCAAGGTCCCGCGACGGTGAGCGGGCAAGGACCTGTGGAGATGGTCGGTGTGTGGTTGCAAGCAGGGCATGAGGTGCGTTGTTCGGATCCCGGTGCGTTAGATCGACTTCCCAGCGCAGGCCGGGCGGCAGACAGATCTTCGATACGCTCCCCACAAACTTCTCATCTGCCCGGCGCAAGTTGAATAAAGACTCTAAGAAAGGGCAGCCGATCAACTTCCTGGTGCGGTGCCCTCGCCGGTTGCGGGACCGTGTGGCGGCATGGAGGCCGCCACCGAGCGTCCACGGATGGATTCACGGCATGTCCCGCAAGCGGTGAGGGCATCGCGCCCTCGACTAGCCAAGCTTTGACCTAACCATTTGACTGCATCCAATAAGGACACCGCGCCCTTGTAGTGCACCAGATGTATTCGGCGCTCTTAGCCGTGCGATGGGGCAGGGCGCGCACCAACCGACGCACGCTATTGGTGCATCGGCGCACGAAAGCCGGGAACGGCACGCTGCATCCGTTCTTCGACAGATCGTTGGCGAACTTCAGGCATTGCAAGAAAGCCACCATTTTCCAGTGACTTGCAGCGGCATGATGCCCGGGTGCGCAAGTTGGCACGTTGATTGCTTGGCACTCACGTGCAGGTGCAACGGCGTACCTGCAACAACACACACACGATGCAGCGGATCAACGGCGATCCGCACGCATCCAGGACAACGGCGTCCTTCCGGTTTTACCGGAGGGGCGCCGTTTTTTTTTGGCCATCGCATTCGAAGAGGTCTCTATGCAGCGCTCGTTCTGGCGATCCGGGCACACGCCCACCTTGTTCGCATCCTTCCTGTATTTCGACCTGAGCTTCATGGTGTGGTATCTGCTCGGTCCGCTACAGGTGCCGATTGCGCAATCGCTGGGACTGGATACGCAGCAGCGCGCCCTGATGGTGGCGGTGCCGATCCTGTGCGGCGCCGTGCTGCGGCTGGCGCTGGGCATGCTGGCCGATCGTATCGGTGCCAAGCGTGCCGGCGTTGCCGCACAGCTTGCGGTGATCGCGTCGTTGTTTGGTGCCTGGCAGTTCGGCGTGCACAGCATGGGGCAGGTGTTGCTGCTGGGCGTGTTGCTCGGCATTGCCGGTGCCTCGTTCGCGGTTGCGCTGCCGCTGGCCTCGCGCTGGTATCCGCCCGAGCATCAGGGCACGGCGATGGGCATTGCCGGTGCGGGCAATTCCGGCACGGTGCTGGCGGCGTTGTTCGCACCGATGCTGGCGTTGGCGTTCGGTTACCAGAATGTATTCGGACTGGCATGCATCCCGTTGCTGCTGACGCTGATCGTCTTTGTCTTGATTGCGAAGGAGGCGCCTGCACCGGTCGCACGCAAGCGCTGGTCCGACTACGGCCGCGTGCTGGTGGGCAACCGCGATGCCTGGCGTTTCATGTTTTTCTATTCGGTGACCTTTGGCGGTTTCTCCGGGTTTGCCAGCGCGTTGCCGGGCTACTTCCACGACCAGTTCGGCTTCGATGCGCGCACTGCGGGCTGGGCGACCGCTGCCTGCGTGCTGGCGGGGTCGGTGATGCGCCCGTTGGGCGGCGTGATTGCAGACCGCGTTGGCGGCACGCGTGCCTTGCTCACCGTCTATCTCCTGGTGGCTGCGCTGGTGGGCATCGCAGGTGTCGGTGCGGGCGGTGCGATGGTGACGCTGGCCTTGTTCGTGCTGACCTTGTTGTGCCTGGGCGCCGGCAATGGCGCGGTGTTTCAGCTGGTGCCGCAGCGGTTTGCGCAGGACATCGGCGTGATGACCGGCTTGATCGGCATGGCCGGCGGCATCGGCGGGTTTGCGCTGGCTGCGGGCCTGGGCGTGCTCAAGCAGCACACCGGCAGCTACGCGATCGGCATGTGGGTGTTCGCTGCGTTCGCACTCGGTGGTTGGGCGCTGCTGGCCGGGGTCAAGACACAGTGGCGTAGCGAATGGTCCAGCGCCGGCGCGGCGCGGGTCTGACATGTCGACAGGAATCCAGGCAATGAAGCAACCCAGACTCGTCGTCATCGGCAATGGCATGGCCGGCATCCGCACCGTGGAGGAACTGCTCAAGCTGATGCCGGGCATGTACCAGATCACCGTGTTCGGGGCCGAGCCGCATCCCAACTACAACCGCATCCTGCTGTCGCCGGTGCTGGCCGGCGAGCAGGAGTTCGACGACATCGTGCTCAATCCATTGCAGTGGTATCGGGACAATGGCATCCAGTTGCATTTGAACAAGGAAGTCACGCGCATCGATCGGGTGCGTCGCCGCGTGATCGCCGCCGATGGCACCGAGGCCGACTACGATCGCTTGTTGATCGCCACCGGTTCGGTGCCGTTCGTGTTGCCGATCCCCGGCAACGATTTGAACGGTGTGATCGGCTACCGCGATATCCAGGACACGCGCACGATGATCGAGACCGCGCGCAGCAAGCAGCATGCGGTGGTGATCGGTGGCGGCCTGCTCGGCCTGGAAGCGGCCAATGGCCTGAAGCTGCGCGGGATGGACGTGACCGTGGTGCATCTGGCCGGGTGGTTGCTGGAGCGCCAGCTCGACCCGGTGGCCGGCAGTCTGCTGCAGCAGGCACTGCGCGCGCGCGGGCTGGAGTTCAAGCTGAGTACCGCGACCAGTGCATTGCTGGGCAATGCGCAGGGCGACGTGGTTGGCGTGAAGTTCGCCGATGGCAGCGAGATCCCGGCCGATCTGGTGGTGATGGCAGCGGGCATCCGCCCGAATACCCGCCTGGCCGAAGACGCCGGCATCCATTGCTCGCGCGGCATCGTGGTCAATGACAGTCTGCAGAGCTTCGATCCGCGCGTGTACGCAGTGGGCGAGTGCGCAAACCACCGCGGCATCGCGTATGGCCTGGTGGCACCGTTGTTCGAGCAGGCCAAGGTGTGCGCGAATCACCTGGCGCAGTTCGGCATCGGCATCTACCGCGGTTCGGTGGCCTCGACCAAGCTCAAGGTCACCGGGATCGACCTGTTTTCGGCCGGCGATTTCATGGGCGGCGATGGCTGCGAGGAGATCGTGCTGTCCGATCCGGCCGGCGGGGTCTACAAGAAGCTGGTGATCCGCGACGATGTGCTGGTCGGCGCCTGCCTGTACGGCGACACCAGCGATGGCGGCTGGTACTTCAAGCTGCTCAAGGACGGCACGCCGATCCAGGCGCAGCGCGACCAGTTGATCTTCGGCGAGAGCGCACTCGGCGATGCCGGCACCGGCGGACAGGACCGCGCCAGTGCGATGGCCGACAGCGACGAGGTCTGCGGCTGCAACGGCGTGTGCAAGGGCACGATTGTCAAAGCCATCAGCGAGCAGGGGCTGTTCACCGTCGATGAGGTGAAGAAGCACACCAAGGCGGCCAGTTCCTGCGGCTCGTGCACGGGGCTGGTCGAGCAGATCCTGATGAACTGCCTGGGCTCCAACTTCCAGGAAACGCCGAAAACCAAGGCCGTCTGCGCCTGCACCGATCTGAGCCATGGCGAGGTGCGTCGCGCCATTCGCGAGCACAGGTTGCTGACCCATGCACAAGCCTACGCCTTCATGGAATGGCGCACGCCCAATGGTTGCGCGACCTGCCGGCCGGCGATCAACTACTACATGTTGTCGAGCTGGCCGCACGAGGCCATCGACGATCCGCAGTCGCGCTTCATCAACGAGCGTGCGCACGCCAACATCCAGAAGGACGGCACCTTCTCGGTGATTCCGCAGATGAAGGGCGGGGTGACCAATGCCGGCGAGCTGCGCCGCATTGCCGATGTCGCCGACAAGTACGCCGTGCCGATGGTCAAGGTGACCGGTGGCCAGCGCATCGATCTGCTCGGGGTCCGGAAGGAAGACCTGGTGGATGTGTGGCGCGATCTGGGCATGCCTTCCGGCCACGCCTACGGCAAGTCGATCCGCACCGTGAAGACCTGCGTGGGCAGCGAATTCTGCCGTTTCGGCACCCAGAACAGCACGCAGATGGGCATCGACCTGGAAACCATGCTGGCCAATATGTGGAGCCCGCACAAGGTGAAGCTGGCGGTATCCGGCTGCCCGCGCAACTGCGCCGAATCCGGCATCAAGGATGTCGGCATCATCGCGGTGGACTCGGGGTGGGAGCTGCATGTCGGTGGCAATGGCGGCATCAAGACCGAGGTGGCCCGCTTCCTGGTCAAGGTGAGCACCGCCGAGGACGTGCGCGAATACACCGGTGCGTTCTTGCAGTTGTATCGCGAGCAGGCGTATTACCTGGATCGCACCGTGCACTACATCGCACGGGTGGGGCTGGATTACATCCGCGCACAGGTGGTGGACGACGCGGCCAACCGGCGTGCCTTGTACGAGCGCCTGCTGTATTCGCTGGAAGGCCTGGTCGACCCGTGGAAGGCGCGTATCGCCGGCGAACGTCGGCAGGAGTACCAACCGCTGCGCATCGCCGCGCCGGTCGCGACGGTGGAGGAATGAACATGCAGCAGACCCCGTGGATCCGCGTGTGCGCGCTGCAGGACCTGCCTGCATCGGGCGCGCGCGTGCTTGAAGTCGACGGCATTGCACCGATCGCCCTGTTCCGCACCGCCAGCGACCAGGTGTTTGCGTTGCGCGACCGCTGCCCGCACAAGGGCGGGCCGTTGTCGCAGGGCATCGTGGCCGGCGAAACGGTGACCTGCCCGTTGCACGGCTGGGCGATCGCCTTGCAGAGCGGCCAGGCCTGTGCACCGGATGTGGGCTGCGCGCCGCGCTACCCGGTCAAGGTGGAGGCCGATGCGGTGTGGATCGTGTTGCAGCCGGTATCGCTGCCGGATGCCGTCGCCGAGCCGGCCGCATGAGCGACGGCCTGCAGCTCCCGTCGATCGGCGCGGCGGCGGCGCCGCAGCCATCCTCGCCGATGCATCGCATCACGCGTTCGACCTGCTGCTACTGCGGCGTGGGCTGCGGGGTGCTGATCCACAGCGAGCACGATGCCACTGGCGAACGCATCGTCGGGATCGAAGGCGACCCGCTGCATCCGGCCAATCATGGCCGCTTGTGCAGCAAGGGCCTGGCCTTGCCGCAGACCGTCGCCAGCACCCAGGGGCGGGTACTCGCGCCCGAACTGCGTCGTCATCGGCAGGCGCCGCGGGCGGCGGTGAGCTGGGATCAGGCGCTCGACCACGTCACCGGCAAGCTGGCGGCGATCATCGAGCAGCATGGCCCGGATGCGGTGGCGTTCTATCTCTCGGGCCAGTTGTTGACCGAGGACTACTACGTCTTCAACAAGCTCGCCAAGGGCCTGCTCGGCACCAACAACATCGACACCAATTCGCGGCTGTGCATGTCCAGTGCGGTCACCGCCTACAAGCTCGCGCTGGGGGCCGACGGCCCGCCGACCTGCTACGAGGATCTGGAGCTGGCGCAGACCGTGCTGTTTGCCGGCAGCAACATGGCGTATGCGCATCCGGTGCTGTTTCGCCGCCTGGAAGATGCGCGCGCGCGCAATCCCGGGATTCGCTGGATCGTGATCGACCCGCGTCGCACCGACACCGCGGCCATGGCCGACCTGCACCTGGCAATCGAGCCCGGAACCGACGTTGCGCTGTTCAACGGCATGCTGCATCACCTGATCTGGGAGGGTCTGGTGGATGCGCGTTTCGTTGCGGCCCATACCGAGGACTTCGACGCACTCAAGCACCTGCTGCGCGAATACACCCCGCGCATGAGCGCCGAGATCTGCGGTATCTCGCATGAGGACCTGGTGCAGGCGGCCGAGTGGTTCGGGCGCAGCCCGGCGGCCTTGTCGCTGTACTGCATGGGCCTGAATCAGTCCGCGCAGGGCACCGACAAGAACCTGGCGCTGATCAACCTGCATCTGGCGACCGGGCAGATCGGCAAGCCGGGTGCAGGCCCGTTTTCGCTGACCGGCCAGCCCAATGCGATGGGCGGGCGCGAGGTCGGCGGCATGGCGACGATGCTGGCGGCGCATCGCGAGATCGGCAATGCCGAGGACCGTGCGGAACTGGAACGCCTGTGGCATCTGCCGGCCGGCCGGCTGAGTGCCACGGCCGGCACACCGGCCGTGCAGTTGTTCGAGCGCCTGCGTGCCGGCAGCCTGAAGGCGGTGTGGATCGTGTGTACCAACCCCGTGCACTCGATGCCTGAGGTGGATGGCATTCGCGCCGCACTGGAACAGGCCGAGCTGGTGATCGTGCAGGACGCGTTCTCCGGCACCGACACCGTGCCATATGCGGACGTGCTGTTGCCGGCCACCAGCTGGGGCGAGAAGGACGGCAGCGTGACCAACTCCGAGCGTCGCATCACCCGCGTGCGCAAGGCGGTGGACGCGCCGGGGCAGGCGCGCGCGGACTGGTGGATCGCCAGTGAAGTGGCGCGCCGGCTCGAGGCGCGTCTTGCACCAGCGAGCGGCACAGGCCTGTTCGGGTTCGACAGCGCCGCGCAGATCTTCGACGAGCATCGCGCGTTGACGGTGGGCCGTGACCTGGATATCGGCGGGCTGGACTACCCGATGCTGGATGGCGGGCCGCAGCAGTGGCCATTCCCTGCCGGCGCCGCACACGGGCAGGCACGGCGCTATACCGACGGCGTGTTCGCCACCGGCAACGGGCGCGCGCGCTTCCACGCCACGCCGTATCGCAAGGTGGCCGAGCCGACCTCGGCACGATTCCCGATGCGGCTGCTGACCGGGCGGCTACGCGATCAATGGCATGGCATGTCGCGCAGCGGACGCGTGCCGGCAGCGTTTGCGCATAGCCCCGAACCGGCCTTGCGCATGCATCCGGACGATGCGACGCGACGCGGCCTGGTCGCTGGCGAGCTGGTGCAGATCGCCAGCAAGCGCGGTGCGCTGGTGCTGCCGCTGGAACTGTCCGACGAGCTGCGCTCGGGCACCGTGTTCGCCGCGATGCATTGGAGCGGGCAGCACCTGTCCAGCGGCGGCATCAACGAAGTCAGCAGCCCAGCGGTGGACGCGCGCTCGCAGCAGCCCGAGCTCAAGCATGCGGCGGTGCGGGTGGAGAAGGCGGTGTTCGGCTGGCATCTGCTGGCGGCGCGGCGCGGCGATGCGCTGGCTCTGCAACAGGCGCTGCAGCCGCTGTTGCGCGATTGCGGCTATGCATCGCTGCGGCTGCATGCCGAGCCGCTGGCCGGGGCCGGCGGGCACTGGGCGGTTTTGCATGCGGCCTGCGAGCGCGCCCCGGATGCCGGCTGGCTCGATCGTCTGGTTGCGGCACTGCAGCTGCCGGCCGGCGCCGACGTGCTGGAGTACCGCGACCTGCGCCGCGGGCTGATGCGTCGCGTGGGCTGGCGCATGCAGGATGGCCACAGCCATATCGACGGCCTGCTGCTCACCGCAGCGCAGCCCAGCGAGGCCAACCAGGCATTACTGCGCACCGCATTGGCAGGCTTGCCGTGGCGTGGTCCGCGGCTGGCGGTGTTTGCGCAGACGCAGGGCGCGCCCAGCGACCCGATCGTCTGCAGCTGCATGCAGGTCTCGACTGCTGCGATCCATGCCGCCATCGACGACGGTGCCGATCTGCCCCAGCTCAAGCAACGCCTTGGCTGCGGCACGGTCTGCGGCTCCTGTGTCCCGCAACTCACCCGGCTGTGCCGGCAACCACGGCACGCCTGAGCGGCCTTCCTGACCTCCACATCCTGCGAGACCTTCTCATGTCAGTCCTTCCTTCCTGCGTACGTGATGTGGTGTTGTTGTCCGCCGGCCCCGGCGATCTGGACCTGCTCACCGTCAAGGCGGTCAAGGCGCTGGCGGCCGCGCAAGTGGTGCTGCTGGACGATCTGGCCAACCCGCAGATCGTCGACCTCGCGCCACAGGCGCGGGTGATCCGGGTCGGCAAGCGTGGCGGTTGCCGCTCGACGCCGCAGGATTTCATCTGCCGGCTGATGCGACGCTACGCCTTGCAGGGCTTGCGCGTGGTGCGCGTCAAAGGCGGCGATGCGCTGCTGTTCGGGCGCGCCGGCGAGGAGATCAGCTTCCTGCGCCGCGCCGGTGTGGGCGTGCAGATCATCAACGGCGTCAGTGCCGCATTCGCCGCGGCATCCGCGCTGGAGGTGTCCTTGACCCATCGCAGCCATTGCCATGGCATCACCTTCGTCACCGCGCATACGCACGATCACGGCGAACCGAACTGGGGCGCACTGGCCGCCAGCGGCACGACGCTGGGCATCTACATGGGCCTGCGGCGTGCCGAGGCCTTGGCCAGCGCCTTGCTGGCGCATCTGCCGGCCAGCACGCCGGCGGCCATCGTGCAGGCCGCCACCCGGCCCGAGCAGCAACGCCGGCTCACCACGCTGGGCGAGCTGGGGATTACCGCTGCGGCAATGCTGCCCGGTTTGCCGACCCTGCTGCTGGTGGGCGCTGCCTTATCCGAGGCGGCAGCGCAGTGCGACGATCGCGTCGGCAAGGTGCTGGAGCAGGCAGTGGGCTGAGCGCGACCTGCAGACCGCCGCGCGCGCCAATCCACGCGCGGCGGCATCGTGACGTTTCAACGCAGAACGCGGCGCGCATGCCGCAACGCGATGCGCTCGTAGCACAGGTGATAGAGCACGCCGAGCAGCAGTGCGGCGCCCACGCTGAGCAGCAGGTTCACCGGCCAGGTGGCCAGCGGCCCCATCCGCCGCGTGGTGCGTGCCACCAGCGACATCAGCGGCATGTGCACCAGGTAGATCGCATACGACGCATTGCCGAGCAACAGCAGCACCGGGCCGATACGTAGCCAGCCACGCCACTCCGCGCGCACCAGGCCGACCACTGCGCCGGCGAGCGCCAGGCCGAACAGCGGCGAATGCACGCGTTGCATGCCATCGAGCACGAAGCACGCGGACGCGACCACCGCAACTGCATGGCTGACCCACACCATCCACGGTGCAGCGCTCAAGACCGCGCGTGCCGCCAGCATGCCGAACACGAATTCCAGCGTGATGGGATGCAGCAGCAACGCCCGCCAGGACAGCTCCACCGGCTGCGCGAACGGCGCGCCAACGGCGGCATGCAGCAGCGTCAGGCCCGCCCAGAGCAGCGCGCAGCGCAGCGGATGCCCGCTGCGGAAGAACAGCCACGCCAGTGCGTAGAACACCAGCTCGTAGCCCAGCGTCCACGCCACGCCCAATGCAGACTGCCCGCCGACCGGCAGCAGGGTCAGCGTGGCAAGCCATGACCAGCCGGTGTCGCCATCATCCAGGCTGGGCCGCAGCGTATAGGCCAGCGCCAGCGCGATCCCCACCGGCCAGTACGGCAGATAGATGCGGCTGAGACGGCTGCCGGCGTAATCGCGGCTCCAGCCCGGCGTGTCCGCACCGGCATGGTTGACGTAGTAGATGATGAAACCCGACAGCACGAAGAAGAAATCCACGCCCAGGTAGCCGTGCGCCAGCGCCGCGGCCAGCCATGCCGGTAACGGCTGCACCAGGTGCGTGGTGGGCAGCACGCTGTGGCTGAGCACCACCATCGTGGCGGCCAGCGCACGCCCGGCCTGCAGCACGCCGATGGTGGGACGGGCAGGCAGCACGGCCATCGGCTGCGGCATCGGCACGCGGCCGCAGGCCGCTGTCTGCGCGCTCAGGCAGCCAGTTCCGCAGCGTCGGCGAAGACGCTGGCCTGCTCGGCACGCAGGCGATCGATCAGGCGATTGGCCGGCAACTGCACGTCGTCGTAGGTCAGCACCTGGTCCTTGGGCACCGCATGGCGGAGCACACAGCCTTCGGCCACGCCCATCGGCAGCAGCCTTGCGTTTGCGGTGACGTCGGCGCGCTCGCACTGGCCGTAGCTCATGTAGCCGCCGAGCCCGTCGATGGTTTCGCCGATGGCCAGGTCGCGCTTGGCGGTGGCAATCACTTCCACCAGCGGCGCGCCCAGGGGTTGCAGCACTGCATCGCCCAGCAGCACCACCCGCGCCACCGACAGCGGCACCTCGAAGTGGCACAGGTGGTACGGCGTGTAGAAGCTGTACAGCGGGCCTTCGCCGAGCTTGTAGAGATTGAGGTAATGCTGCTGCCTGGCATCGTCGTGGCTGGCCAGCACGAACACGCCGGGCGAGGGCAGGGCGCCGACCACGTAATCCACCGCCCCGCCGACCGCACGCAGGGCCTCGATGTCGTAGCGCCGGGTCAGTTCGTCGACATGTGCGCGATGCTCATGGCCGGTCATGCCGCGCTGCAGGATCGACATGCCGGTGCCATTGGCCACGATCGCCTGCTCGAAGCTGATCTTGGTGCCGTCGGCAAAACTGGTGACCATATGCGGGTCCTGGCCCCACTTCGCGGCGAAACCGGCCTGTGTCGCCGGTGTGCGATACGGGTCCTGCAGGCCCTTGATGTTGCCGCACAGCAGCGGCGTCAGACCGATCGAGCGTACGAACCGGTACAGGTTCATCTGCACGCCGGGCTGGTCGCCATCGCAGGCACTGAAGATCACCCCGGCCGCGTCGGCCTTGCGTTTGAGCAGCGGGCCGACGGTGCCGTCGAGTTCGGCATTCATCGTGACCATGTGGCGACCATGGGCGATGGCGCCCAGGCTGATGCGCGCGCCGTAGTCGATGGCCCCGGTGGCGTCGATCAGGCAATCCAGCCCATCGCATTCGTACAACAGTGCGGGGTCGTCGGTCACCGCAGGAATGCCGGCAGCGATCTGGCGCTTCAACTCGCCGGCGCCATCCACCACGCGCGCGTGCTGGCCGGCCTGGCGGTAGGCCTCCAGTGCCTTGTCCACGCTGCGGTTGCAGATCGCCGACACCTGCATGCCCGGCACCGAGTGCGCGATCTGGTTGACGATGCCGCGTGCCATGAAGCCGGCGCCGTACAGGCCGACACGCAATGGGCGGCCTTCGACAGCACGGGCCTGCAATAGACGATCGATGTTCATGCGCGCTCCCGCTGGGTGAGTCCGGCAAGGGTGGGGATGCCGTGTTGGTGTTCGTTGAAGTCCGGCCAGGCGGCATCCTTTTCGGACACCAGCTGTGGTTCGAGCGGCCACTGCACGCCCAGGCGCGGATCGTTCCAGCGCAAGCCGCGCTCGGCCTGCGGCGTGTACATCGCACTGGCGAAGTAGAACGCCTCGGTCTGCGGCTGCAGGGTGATGAAGCCATGCGCAAAGCCGCGCGGCACGTAGAGGGCCAGGCGATTGTCGGCAGTCAATTCAATGCCGTACCACTGCAGATACGTGCGTGAATCCGGGCGCAGGTCCACGATCGCATCCCATAGTGCACCACGGATGCAGCGCACGATCTTGACCTCGGCGGCGGGCGGCAGTTGGTAATGCATGCCGCGCAGGGTGCCGGCCTGCGCATTGAACGAGTTGTTGACCTGCACGAACTGATCGACCAGGCCGGCCTGCGCCATCTCCTGGGTGCAGAACACGCGTGCGAACCAGCCGCGTTCATCGCCACGCTGCTGCGGCTCGATCACGAACGCACCTGCCAGCGGGGTGGAGTGGAAGATCATGCCGCCACCCTCAGATCCGGTGCCAGGGCGCCTGTGTCGACCAGCTGCTGCAGGATGCGCAGACGAATGAAGTCCGAACGCTGGCGGAAGTCGCCATCGTTGAACCCGGCACGCTGCAGGTCGTCGCGCAGCTCGGTGATGGTCGAACGCAGGGTTTCCTGCGGCTGATGTTCCGGCGCCAGGCGTTCGAACAGGGAGAAGTCCACGCGATAGGAGCGGTTGTCGGTCGGCGCGCTGGTAGAGATTGCAACGTGCGCACTGGGAATCGCCACGCCGACTGCATGGGCCAGATCGCGGATCTGCACGTTCCATCGCTCCGACCCGGCATTGACGAACAGGAACTGCCCGCCGGCCGCGGGCGTACGGCTCACTGCCCAGTCGATGGCGCGCGCCATGTCGCGCACATGGATCAACGGCCGCCAGGGCGAGCCGTCGGACAACACCTCCACGGTGCCGTTGGCCACCGCGCTGGCGACGAAATCGTTGAGCACCAGATCCAGCCGCAGACGCGGCGAGGCACCGCAGGCGGTGGCAAAGCGCAGGCAGGTGATCACCATGTCGGTGTCCAGCTGTGCGAGCGCGCGCTCGGTATCGATCTTGGAATGCGCATACGCCGTCAGCGGTGCGATGGCGCTGGTTTCCGACCGTGGCGTGCCATCGGCGGCGGCGCCATACACGCTGCAGCTGGAGGCAAACACGAAGTGCCCCACGCCGGCCTGCGCGGCCGCCTGCGCCACCGCCACGCTGGCGCGGCAGTTGATCGCATCGGTGACCAGCTCGAAACGCTTGCCCATCGCATCGTTGGAGATCGCCGCCAGGTGCACCACCGCGTCGAAGCCCTGCAGCTGCTGCGCAGTGAGATCGCGCACGTCGCCGAACCATTGCTGGTCCAGCACCACTTCCGGCAGGCGGCGTGGGTCGGACAGGCAGTGCGCGAACCAGCCGCGATCCAGCCCGACCAACCAGGCCTGCGGATAGCGCTGACGCAAATGCGCGGCCACGACCGGGCCGATGTAGCCCATGTTGCCGGTGATCAGAATACGCATGTTGTTACTCCCACACGCGCCAGGGCGCGCGATTGGACGACCAGAGGGTTTCGAGATGATTGCGGTCGCGTAGCGTGTCCATCGGTTGCCAGAAGCCGTCGTGGCGATACACGCTCAGCTCGTCGCGATCGACCAGCGTTTCCAGCGGGCTGTTCTCCCACACGGTGGCATCGCCCTCGATCACATCGATCACGCGCGGATCGAGCACGAAGAAGCCGCCGTTGATCAGGCCATCGCCATCCAGCGGCTTCTCGCGGAATCCGGTGACCTGCTCGCCTTCCACCCGCAGGGCGCCAAAGCGGCCGGGCGGTTGCACGGCGGTGACCGTGGCCATGCGGCCTTCGCGCTGGTGCAGCGCGATGGCGGCAGTGATGTCCACATCGGCCACGCCATCGCCATAGGTCATGCAGAACGCGGCCTCCTCGCGCAGATGTTCGCGCACGCGGCGCAACCGGCCGCCGGTCATGGTCTGTGCGCCGGTATCGACCAGCGTCACGCGCCAGGGCTCGGCGCGGGTGTTGTGCAAGGTGGTGGTGTTGCTGCCGAGGTCGCAGGTGACGTCGGATTCGCGCATGTGGTAATTCATGAAGAAATCCTTGATCACCTCACCGCGGTAGCCCAGGCAGACGATGAAATCCTGGATGCCGTGGTGCGCGTAGATCTTCATGATGTGCCAGAGGATCGGCTTGCCGCCGATCTCCACCATCGGCTTGGGGCGGATGGCGGTTTCCTCGGAAATGCGCGTTCCCAGGCCGCCTGCCAGAATGACTGCTTTCATTGCTGATCCTTGAACTGAGGCGCCGCTGGTCGCGGCGCAGTGCGATAAGGCGCTAGGCGGTCATGCTCAGCGCGATCGCCGGGGGGCAGGCGGCCTGTTCGGCCATCGTGGCCAGGTTGTCGAGCATGGCAAGGCGCTCGGCCATCAGCGGCGGGGGCGGCAACTGCAGCGTCTGCAGGATCTGCGCCCACCGGTGTGCCCAGTCGTGCCGTCGCAGGCACTGCATGGCGTTGTGCAGACGGGCACGCTCCAGGCGCTCGGTCTGCTGCTCCAGATCGCGCAGGAACGGGCCGATCTCCGCGCCATCGGCCGGCAGCTCGATCACGGCGTCTTCCCAATCGAAGTACTGGGCAAATTCCGGACATGCCTGCGCGGAGCCGAGGATCACCGCGCCGCCGGCGGCACCTTCGAAATAGCGTGTTGCCAGCGCCTGTTTTTTCACACCCTTGAAGACTCCCTGGGTGTCGACCACGAAGTCGTGCGCCATGAAGAACTTGGCGCGCTTGATCATGGCGGCCGACTGCAGCCGATGTGCCGCCCAGTCCTGCACCGCGCCACCGCGCAGCACATCGTGCAGATAGAAGAAATCGGGGTTGGCCTGTGCATGTGCCAGCAAGTGCGCATGCACCTGCGGCATGCGCCGGCCGATGCTGACCACATCGATGCAGCGCTGTGGCGGCCGCGGCAGTGGCGTCGCCAGCAGTGTGTCGCAGGCGCTGGCCAGAAACGACACCGGGGTGCTGGTGTAGCGGCGCAGCGCATCGACGCAACTGGCGTTGAGCACGAAGACATGGTCGAACTGGTCCAGCAGTTTCAGCTCGGCCTTCTGCGAGTCCAGCAATTCCGGCCAGGTTTCCAGCAGATACACCACGCGGGTACGGCAGCGCTCGCGCCATCCCTTGATGCGGGCCAGCGTGCCCAATTCCCTGGGGAACTGGCACACATAGAAGAACAGGTCATGGTCCTGTTCGACCACCCGGGGCTGTGCGTTGGACAGCGCAGGCCGCCCGCTCAGCCGTTGCAGCGCAGACACGCCACGGTGTGTGAGTTCGTTGAGCAGATACGACACGCCGGGATTGACGCCGCGTCCGCGGGTGTACTCGGCCGCGGGTGGACACAGCAACTGCGCGTGTTCCAGGCTGCGGACCACGTTGAGCAACGCATACGCCTGCCCATTGAAGGCCTCTGGCCATGCCTCGTAATTGGAGGCAAGCAGGACCGAACGCGTTGCGTCCATTCAAACTCCTTCGGTGATTGCAACTTCGAACCGGACGCGACAGCGCGCGCTCGGGTGGGGGAAGAATGCACACCGCAAATGCGGGAAAAGTCTGTAGCGTCGAGTAACGTGATTTACGTCATGTGTCGGGCCGAATATAGGGTTGGTTTGTGAGAAAAAAGTGATGGCGATCACAACAACTCTGTGCGTTCCAGTAGGCGGATAGACTGATCGACCCTCGTGTGAGAACGGCCATGCAAGACGTCGAGTGCATCGTGATAGGTGCCTTAGTGGTGGGGCTGGCAATTGCGCGCGAGCTGGCGATGCGGGGGCACGAGGTGTTGGTGCTGGAATCCGAAGCCGCCATCGGCACCGGGACCAGCGCACGCAATAGCGAGGTGATCCATGCCGGGCTCTACTATCCGGCCGGTTCGTTGAAGGCGCAGTTATGCATCAGCGGCAATGCACTGTTGTACGCGTACTGCCAGCAGCGCCACGTGCCGCATCGGCGCTGCGGCAAATTGATCATCGCCTGCGACCACGGCCAGCGCGAGCAGCTTGATCGGCTGCACCGTAGCGCCATTGCCGGCGGCGCGCACGGGTTGCTGCCGCTCGACGCGGCACACATGCAGGCGCGCGAGCCGGCCCTGCGCTGCGTCGCGGCGCTGGAGTCCACCACCACCGGCATCATCGACAGCCATGCGCTGATGCTGGCGTTGCAGGGCGATGCCGAAGCGCATGGCGCCACCGTGGCGCTGCGTGCGCACGTCGACCAGGTCGAGCCGCTTGCGCAAGGGCTGCGCGTGACCGTCGCAGGTCAGCCATCGGCACGGCTGACCTGTGCCTGGCTGGTGAACGCGGCAGGTCATGGTGCACCGCCGCTGGCCGCGCGGATCGATGGCCTGCCAGCGCATGCACAGGTGCGCGGCTATTTCGCCAAGGGCAGTTACTTCACGCTGGCAGGGCGCTCGCCATTCCAGCAGTTGATCTACCCCATGCCCGAACCCGGTGGCCTGGGTGTGCATCTCACGCTGGATCTGCACGGGCGTGCGCGCTTCGGCCCCGACGTGGAGTGGGTCGCGCAGCCCGACTATCACTGCGCGCCAGGCCATGCCGCGCGGTTTGCCGCAGCGATCCGGCGTTACTGGCCTGGCCTGCCGGACGGCGCGTTGCAGCCCGGCTATTGCGGCGTCCGCCCGAAGATCAGCGCACCAGGCGAGGCGGCGGTCGACTTCCGTATCGATGGTCCGTCCATGCACGGCATCGCCGGTCTGGTGAACCTGTTCGGCATCGAGTCGCCAGGCCTGACCTGTTGCCTGAGCATCGCGCGGCATGTGGCCGCATTGCTGGCTGCCGGGCGCACCGTTCCCGCGCTGCCGGCCTGACGTCGCCGCGCCCTGGCGTTGATTCCGGCTCGCTGGTTCCTTGGGCGAGCGAGGACATCGATGCTCCGACGATGCTGCATGCCCAGATGGTGCCGGGCAGCATCGGCGCGATCAGGCGCACGCGCCGGCGCACTGGTAGCGCTATCCACATCTGGCCTGCGACGCGTCGGCCAGCCATCACCGGGAGTGCAAGATTTGCACAGCGAGCGCAGCTGTTTTTTCCTGCAACGTGCGGCCGTGCACCGTCTCGCCTGGCTTTGCGTGTTGGCACGATAGTTGCGTTACCCCCCCCTACCAGTGGCGTGATCGACGCATCGAGAGGAGGCACAGTGGAAGACGGACAAAGCAGTACGCGTAGCCGGCGCGGTTTTGCCGCATTGGATCCTGAAAAGCGCCGCGTATTGGCGAGCAGTGGCGGCAAGGCAGCGCATGCCAGTGGCAATGCGCACGAATTCACCAGCGACGAAGCACGCGAAGCGGGCCGCAAGGGCGGCCAGGCCGTGAGCCGCGATCGCGATCACATGTCGCGGATCGGCAGCAAGGGGGGGCGTTCCAAGCAGGCCAAACCTCAGGAAGAGGCCGTCTAGGCAAGAGTGCGGCGCGCATCCGGCGCGCCGTTCTTGCTGCAGCGGGACCGCAGGCCCTGCACGCGACGTGCGGGGCCTGCGTCGTTTTGCGGACGTGGCCGCCAGGCCACCAGAAAGG
The DNA here is from genome assembly GCF_903989455.1 of Xanthomonas euroxanthea. Lineage (NCBI taxonomy): Bacteria > Pseudomonadati > Pseudomonadota > Gammaproteobacteria > Lysobacterales > Lysobacteraceae > Xanthomonas > Xanthomonas euroxanthea. The sequence continues at coordinate 2,503,932 of NZ_LR861803.1, forward strand.
CGTGAACAATCGATTGCAGCTGCGCGGGATCTTCGACGACTTTCGCCTTGCTTGAGTTGTTCCAGACGTGACGCAGATGTTGATGTGCAATGCATCACCGGGGTGTCGGAAGTTTTTTCACTGATTGCCGTGCGCACGCTATCGATTGCAGGGAAATATTTCGCAATTGCCTGCTGTGTTTTCCCAAGCGAATGCAGGATTTGCATCGGCTGCAGAATTTTCAGCAGCGCCGGCCTGCAACCGGACTCGGCCTTGCGGGCCATGGGCGTCGCGCCAGCCGCCGAATGGACCACCCAGCGTGAAGCGCTTACCCTGGCCGTCTTTTCATTGGATGGCACCTGGAATGACAGAGCGCATGGCGTATCCGATCGGCACTGCAGGGCAACCCTGGGGCGATGCAGAGCGCGCCGCATGGCGGGCACGCCAGCGGCGTCAGCGCAGTCATGCGACGGATGTGGTGCAGGTGATCGATGCGCTGGATGCCAGCCTCGAGCGCGTGCCTTACGGAACGATCCAGGCGGCGTCCGAGCACTATCCGCTGATTGCGCTGCGCAGCGCCGGCTGGGACGCCGCGTTGCCGTGGGCGCTGGTGACCGGTGGCGTGCATGGCTACGAAACCAGCGGCGTGCAAGGTGCGCTGCAATTCCTGCAGCACCGTGCCGCAGCCTACGCAGGCAAGCTCAATCTGCTGGTGGCGCCCTGTGTCAATCCGTGGGGCTACGAGCGGGTCCAGCGCTGGAATGCCGATGCCATCGACCCCAATCGTGCGTTTCGCCCGGACAGCCCGGCCGCCGAGTCGGCGGCATTGATGCAGCTGGTCGCCGCAGTGGCCGGGCAGGCGCTGGTGCATATCGACCTGCACGAAACCACCGACAGCGACGAAAGCGAATTTCGCCCGGCCCTGGCCGCACGTGACGGCGTCGACTTCGTGCCTGGCAGCATTCCCGATGGCTTCTACCTGGTGGGCGACAGCGAAGATCCGCAACCGCAGTTTCAGCAGGCAATCATTGCCGCCGTCGCCGAGGTCACCCATATCGCACCTGCCGATGCAAACGGCCAGATCATCGGCGCAGCGGTGGTCGCGCATGGCGTCATCAATTACCCGGTGCGGCGTCTGGGTTTGTGCGCAGGCGTCACCGGCGCACGGTATCGCACCACCACCGAGGTGTATCCGGACAGCCCACGCGCGACACCTGCGCAGTGCAATGCCGCGCAGGTGGCGGCCATCTGCGCGGCGTTGGACTACGCGCTCGCACATCACTGACACACGGGCCGGCAACGCGCATCGGAGCTGCCGCCACGGCAACGTCAGCATCTGCACTGCTGCGCAAGCGCATGCGCGTTGACCCACTGCGCGGCTAGACTATGCAGTTCGTCAAATGCATGGAAGACACTGGATGACCCACGATGCAATAGACAGTGCACGCAGACGCCTGCTGGGCGGCGCGATGGGAATGGCCATCAGCGGTGGCGTGCTTGCCAGGCAACCCAACACGGAGAACACGATGGCACAGCACACGCAGTGGCAGGATGGCAGCTGGCTCAATCGGCCACGTACCGTCGCGATCGACGGCGGCACACTGGATGTGGTCACCGACAAGGCCACCGATTTCTGGCGCAAGACGCATTACGGGTTTACCCGCGATAGCGGGCATTTTCTCGGCCTCACCGCCGCGGCGCGCTTCACTGCACAGCTGCGGGTGCGCGCGCAATACGAGTCGCTCTACGATCAGGCCGGCATCATGGTGCGCGTGGACGAGCAGCATTGGGTCAAGGCGGGCATCGAACTCAGCGATGGCCGTGCGATGCTCAGCAGCGTGTTGACCAACCCGGTCTCCGATTGGGCGACCGGCCCCTACGAAGGCGACCCCAAGGATTTCTGGATCCGCGCCACCGTTGCCGACGGCGTCCTGCGTCTGCAGGTATCGGCCGACGGAAAGACCTGGCCGCTGGTGAGGCTTTGCCCGTTTCCCGTTGCCGAGGCATATCAGGTCGGGCCGATGTGCTGCACGCCGGAGCGTGCCGGGCTGAGGGTGCGTTTTTCCGACTGGACGCTTGGTCCGCCGCTGGGCAAGGACCTGCACGATCTGAGTTGATCGCCGCGTGGCAACGCAGCATGCGCCGCTGCGTTGCCACGTGTCTCACTGCAGGAGGCGAGGGCGGTACTGCGCGCATCGATCACTGCAGATGCGCGCGCATGGCGCGCCCCGGACACATCGCATCACGGCAAGCGCTGCTCGGCCACCGCGTTTGCCACATACGCGGCGACCAGCTCCGCCTCCATCGGCCGGGCCAGCAGATACCCCTGTGCTTCGTCGCATCCCCAACTGCGCAGCAGTGCAATTTCGTCGGCGTGTTCGATGCCTTCTGCCACGGTGCGATATCCCAGCGCACTGGCCAGGCGTACCACCGCCTCGGCGCGCATCTGCATGCCGGTCTTGGTGGCGATGCCGGTCACCAACGAGCGATCGAGCTTGAGGACGTTGACCGGCAGCTCGGTGAGGTAACCGAAGTTGCTGTAGCCGGTGCCGAAATCGTCGATGGCCACACTGACGCCGGCGTCGCGCAGGGTGCGCAGTCGCGGCACCGCCTCCACATTGCTGCGCAGCCAGCGGCCCTCGGTGATTTCCAGCTCGATCCGCTGGGTGGGAATGGCCAGTTCCCGGCAGCGGTGGATGAGGTCTGCGGCAAGATTGAGGTTGCCGAAATCGCGCGAGGACAGATTGATCGACATGGAAAAATCCAGCCCCTGCGCGCGCCAGCTGGCCAATTGCACCAACGCGTGCTCGATCACCCAGTTGGTGACGGTGCACATCAGGGCGGTCTTTTCGAACAACGGGATGAATTCGTCCGGGCCGATCGGGCCCAGGCTGGCATGCCGCCACCGCAGCAGTGCTTCGAAGCCGGTCACCGACAGGTCCTCGAGATTGATCCGGGGCTGGAAGACCAGGCGGAAATCACCCGCTTCCAGGGCCTTCTCGGCGTCCAGCGCCAGCCGGTACGAGCGTTGGATCGCATCGTCGTGGGAGGCGCTGTACCAGCACACGATGGCGTGGTTGCTGATTGCATCGCCCAGCGCCACCAGCCCCTTGCGCATGACATCGTTGGTGTCCGGCTGCTGCGGTGCAAAGCGCACCACGCCGGCATGAAAGGTCAACGACATCGGGATGCCGGCCGCATCCATCGGTGCATGCAACATGTCGCGCAGATCGAGCAACAGGTCCTCCATCTCGTCGGGCGCGGAATTCAACAGGAAGAACGCAAAACGCATCGGCGCCACGTGATAGACGGTGGCCTTGCCGCGCAATGCGCGCGTCAGCACATAGCTGGCGTGGCGCACCAGTTCCTCCAGTGGCTGCATGCCGAGCGCCTGACGCGCTTCATTGGCCGCCTGGGTGTCATAGACCTCGATGAAGGCGGCAATGGTGGGCACGCAGTGGCTGCCGAAGGCGAGGGCATCCAGATCCGACTGCAGCTGGCGTGCATTGAGCAAGCCGCTATGCGGTTCGCGCCGCCCGGCACCGAACTGCAGCTCCAGCTGCGCCGCTGCCACGTTGGCGAACATCAACAGCTGCTGGTGTTCCTGGCTGGCCAGGAGACGCTCGCGCGTGTCGATCACGCACAAGGTGCCGGACACGCCGGTCTGCGGCGCACCCACCGGGACGCACGCGATAAACCGTGCCGGCAGGCCCGGAAAGGCAGCGTCGCCCAACTGGATCGGCGCAAGTGCGGCAGGTTCGATCAGTTCCCTCACCCCGTTGGCCGCGGCAGACGCATGCCGGCACAGTTCGATGGCTTGCTCGACATGCTCGATACTGATGCCGCGCGCCGCCAGCACGCGCACGCGACCGCCTTCGACGATGGTCAATGCAGCCGCGGGCGCAACCAGTGCATGGCAGAGCAGGCGCGCGATCTGATCGAGCGGCTCCATGCCGCCCAGGTCGATCGGCACGCCTGACCAGTCGAAGTGCTGTTCCTGCCGTTTGGGGTCCAAAGCAAGCGTCATGTCGTCAGATTCCGTGTTGAACATCACACACCGCATGGCTACTAGAAACAAACCGAGGTCATCGACAGGTGACGATCATCCGGTGTCACGCCGTTGAAGTAATCCGGCCCGCTTCAATAAACTCCGTCCGCACTATCGAACACGACCATAAACCGGACCGGCGGAACGCCTGCACACAAATACCGTAATCGCTGATCGGCGTCGACGGTTGGCGGTGGTATTAATGATGAAAGCGGACTCATTCATCGGCAGAGTGTGATAGCCGATGCCGGAAAGTGTTCCTGCAGCGCAGCATCAAGTGCGCGATCTTCAATCAAATGGTCCGGTTCGCCAGCAGTTGGGTGGCCGCATCAAATCACCGTCAGGTATTCGGACTCTTCCAGGCATGGTTTGCTCCTTATGCGAGAAAATGCCTGTTTTTTAGCGAGATGCAACCAGCTAGACGTGCGGTGACCGTCGCATGAGGCGGCTGGAGAGCGTTGGCGGGCACGAGCAAACCAATCGACAATTTCGACGTGCGTCGTGGGCAGTGTTGTGGTTAGTGATATTCAGCACAGTTTCAAGCATGGCGATTTTCTTATTAATCTCCCACTATTGCTCGCAGGGAGTGGTATTAAACGCACTCATCCGCAAGACGATAAAAGCGGGCGCAGCTTTAATTGCTTTAAACCGACTCGACAGTAAATCAACTTTCTGCTGTTGGAGAGCGCGTGTGTGTGCGTGAGTCTCTGCACGGCGATACAGGGGGAATAAAATGAATCGTGCATTTGCGCTGGTCTGGAACGCAGCAATTGGCAATTGGGTCGTGACGCACGAACTAGTGCGGCGGCGGCGCAAGTCCGGGGCAACCCGCCGCAGTGTGTCGAGCCTTGTCGTCCTGGCGGTGGGAGTGGCCGCACCGATGCTGGCCTGGGGAGCATGCACGCCTGCGGTTCCTGCAGCGGGCGCAACCGTCACCTGCACCGGGCTGCCAATCACCAGCAATAGCTTCACAAGCGGCACCAACAACCTGACTGTCAACGTGGCGGCAGGCACGCAAATGACCGCCGGCTTGCTTGGCGGCACCGCCGTTGCGCTCAGCGGCGCCAATTCCACCCTCAACAACAGCGGGACGATCGATCCATCCGTGCTTGGCCTGTTGTCGGTGCTGAGCACCGGCGTCACCATGGGCAATGCCAGTTCCACCGCGGTGACCGCCAACAATCTCGCCGGCGGCGCGATCTACGGCACCGGCGGCGTGCTTGGGGCCAACCTGCTCAATCTCGACGGTATGGCGCTCGGCATTACCTCGGCCAGCAATGGCGTCGTGCAGATCAACAACGCCGGCCTGATCGATAGCCGTGCGTTGTTGAACCTGTCGGTCCTGAGTGCGGATACGCCGGTGATTGCGGTCAGCGGCGGCGGTACCGTCAATGCGGTCAACACCGGCACCATCAACGGGCGCGTGGGCTTCCAGAGCTCGGCCACCGGTAACAGCTTCGTCAATTCCGGCACCATCAACGGCAGCGTGTCGTTGGGGGCAGGCAGCACCAATACCTTCACTGCGGTGACCGGCGGCAGCGTCAACAGCGGCGGCGGGCTGGCGCTCGAATTGCTTGGACCAGGCGGCTTGCTGAGCTTTGCGCAGACCGGTGTGGTGGATGGCGGTGCAGGCGGTACCAATACGCTGATCCTGCAGAATTCGGCCAGCGGAACCGGCAGCGGCAGCACCGGCGTAGGAACGCTCAGCACGGCGCAGTACATCAATTTCGGCAGCCTGCGCGTCAACAGCGGCACCTGGTCGGTGGGAGGCGCAAGCAACTTCGGCAGCAGCGCGCTCAATGGCGGCGTATTGCAGTTCGCCAATCCCGCGCAGCTGGGGACTGCCATCAGCGCCAACGGCGGTGCGCTGGAGGCAACAGCCGCCGGCCTGAGCCTGTCGCCGGCCGCCGGCATCACGTTGGGCACCGGTGGCCTGACCTTGCAGGGCACCAATGCGTTGACCGTGGCCAGCCCCATCAACGGCACCGGTGCGCTGACCAAGACCGGTACCGGTGCGCTGGGCCTGACCGGCACCAATACCTTCAGCGGCGGCGTCAACCTGCTCGGCGGGTCACTGACCGTGGGCACCAACAGCGCGTTGGGAACAGGCACCGTCAACGCATCTGCCGGCAGCGTACTTGCGAGTGCGGCCGTCAACCTGCCGAACGCATTCGTGCTCAACAACGTCATCGGCATCGGCGGTGCCAGCAACCTGCGGCTCGGCGGCGGCATCAGTGGCGCCGGAGCGCTGAACAAGATCGGCACCGGCACGCTCACCCTTGGCGGCAACAACACCTACGCCGGGGGCACGACGCTGGGTGCCGGGACGCTGCTGATCGAAACCAATACCGCGCTCGGAGCGGGCACGGTGACCGCCGCCGGCGGACAGCTGGAGACCAGCACTCCGCTGATCCTGGCCAACAATTTTGCACTGACCAACACACTGGGCGTGGGCGCCAGCGGCAACGCACTCACGCTGACCGGCACGCTTGCCGGTGCCGGTGGCATCAACAAGACCGGCACCGGCACACTCGCGCTCGGCGGTACCAACACCTTCACTGGTGGCACCACGCTGGCATCGGGCACCTTGCAACTGGGTACTGCTTCGGCACTGGGCACCGGTGCCTTGAATGTCACCGGCGCGTCCAACCTCAGCAGCAGTGCGCCATTGACGGTGGCCAACGGCATCAGCCTGGGCGGGCCGTTGAACTGGACCGGCGCGCAGGCGCTGACCTTGAGCGGTGCCGTCAACGGTGGCGGCAGCCTGATCAAGAGCGGCGCGGGCGACCTCACGCTGAGCGGCAACAACGCCTACACCGGCGGCACCACCCTGGGTACCGGGCGCCTGGTGGTGGGCGCGAACGCGGCACTGGGCACCGGTACATTGACCGCAAGCGGCGGCGAGCTGGATGCCACCGCAGCGGCAACCCTGGGCAACACGATCGCACTCACCGGCACCTTGGGCGTGGGCAGCAGCGGCAATGCCGTGAACCTGACCGGCGCCATCGGCGGCACCGGTGCGTTGACCAAGCTTGGCACCGGCACCCTGACCCTGGGCGGCCTGAACACCTATACCGGCGGCACCAACCTCAATGCCGGCACCTTGCAGGTGGCCAGCGGCACCGCACTGGGCACGGGTGCCTTGAACGTCACCGGCAATGCGGCCCTGCAAAACACGGCGGCCACCTCGCTGAGCAACGCGATCGCGTTGACCCCGGGTGCGTTGACACTCAGCGGGGCGCAGGCACTGACGCTGAGCGGCGCGGTCAGCGGGACCGGAAGCCTGGTCAAATCCGGCAGCGGCGATCTCACGCTGAGCGGCAACAATCTGTACAGCGGCGGCACCACGCTCAGCGCGGGCAAACTGACGGTGGGCAGCGACACCGCGCTCGGTGTCGGCGCGCTCAACGCAGCGGCTGGCACCACCCTGGACACTGCAACCGTCAGCACGCTGGCCAATGCCATTGCATTGGCGGGCCTGGTCGATGTGGGGGGCAGCAACGCGCTCACACTCAGTGGCGCCATCACCGGTGTGGGCAGCCTGGACAAGCTGGGTCCCGCCGGCCTGACCCTGGCCGGCAACAACAGCTATACCGGGGGGACGCGGCTGAGTGCAGGCAGCCTGGTCCTGGGCAGTGACACGGCCCTGGGGTTTGGCACCCTGACCGTCGGCGGCGGGCTGCTCGACAGCACCGCCGCACGCGTGCTCGCCAATAACGTCGCGCTGGAAGCGGATCTGCAACTCGGCGGCAGCCAGGATCTCGCCCTCACCGGCGCGGTCAGCGGCGTGGGTGGCGTCATCAAGGACGGCGCCGCTGCACTGACGCTGGCTGGACCCAACAGCTTTGCCGGTGGCGTGGATCTCAATGCAGGTGCCTTGTTGCTCGGCAACGGCGCAGCACTGGGCACCGGTGTGCTGACCGCTGCCGATGGCACGCAGCTGCAGGCTACCGTCGCGACCACGATCGGCAACGACGTCGCCCTGAACGGTGCGCTCTCGCTCACCGGCAATACCGATCTTGGCGTCACCGGCATCGTCAGTGGCGCGGGCAGCCTGATCAAGCAGGGTTCCGGTGCGCTGACGCTCACCGGCAACAATCTCTACACCGGCGGTACCCTGGTCGACACCGGCACCCTGGTGGTCGGCAGCGATACTGCACTGGGCACCGGCGCGCTCACGGCTGCCGATGGCACGCAGCTCACTGCCAGCACTGCAGTGACCTTGCAGAACGCGGTCAACCTCACCGGTCAAGTCGGTATCGATGGCCAGGACCTCACGCTCGATGGCGTGGTCGACGGCGCCGGCAGCCTGATCAAGAACGGCGCGCAAACGCTCACCCTCAATGGCAGCAATACCTGGGCCGGCGGCCTGCAGCTGCAGGGCGGCGCAGTGGTGGTCGGCAGCGACACCGCGCTGGGGGTGGGCACGCTCAGCGCCGCAGACGGCGCCACGCTGGATGCCGGCACGGCGGTGACACTGGGCAATGCGCTTGCCTTGAATGGCGCCCTCACGCTGCCAGGCACGCAGGACATCACGCTCAACGGCGTCGTCAGCGGGATCGGCAGCCTCGACAAGCAAGGCGCTGCCACGCTGACCCTGGCCAATGCCAATACCTTCAGCGGCGGTGTTGCGCTCGATGCCGGGCGTCTGGTGCTCGGCAACGACACTGCCTTGGGCGTGGGTGCGCTGCTGGTCGGCGGTGCTGCCGAACTGGATGCCACTGCCGCATTGACGCTGGGCAATACGCTGCAGTTGAACGATCAGCTCACGCTGGTCGGCAGCAACGACCTGGGCTTGAACGGTGCCATCACCGGCACCGGCAGCCTGATCAAGAATGGCGCCACCACGGTGTCGCTCAACGCCGGCAACAGCTATAGCGGTGGCACCACGTTGACGGCCGGCACCATCGCGGTCGGCGCCAACGACGCACTCGGCACCGGCAGCCTGTCGGTCGTCGGCAATGCGGCGCTGAGCAATGCGATTGCAGTGGCATTGGGCAACGACATCGCGCTTGGCGCAGCACTCACCGTGGACAACGGTGCGGACATGCTGGTCAGCGGCGCCCTCAGCGGGACCGGCGAGTTGATCAAGACCGGCGCCGGCACCCTGACCTTGAACGGCAGCAACAGCTACACCGGCCCGCTGGCGATCCAGGCCGGCACGCTGGTGGCCAGCACGGCCGCGTCGCTCGGCAACGCCAGCAATGTCGATGTCGCTGCAGGGGCGGTGCTGAATCTCGGCACCGGTGGCCTGATCAGCGCGCTCAGCGGTGCCGGCAGCGTCACTACCGATGCCGGCGGCACGCTGCAGTTGGGGAGCGGCGATTTTGCCGGCAGCCTGGGCGGTGGCGGCAGTCTGGACAAGGTTGGCGCGGGCACGGTGCGCCTGCTCGGCAGCAGCGCGATTGGTGGTGCCACCCAGGTCAGCGGCGGCACCCTGGATGTGATCGGCAGCCTGGATACCAGCGCGTTGAACGTGGCGCTGGGCGGCACGCTGACCGGCACCGGCACCACCGGCAGCGTGGCCAGCAACGTGACCATCGCCGACGGCGGCCGGCTGGCAGTGAGCAGTGGCTCCTCGCTCAGCGTGGGTGGCCTGACCCTGGCACCGGGGGCGTTTTTGGACGTCGCACTGGCAGCGCCGAGCACTACGCGGCTGCTCGCGGTCAACGGCGACCTCACCCTGGACGGCACGCTCAACATCACCGACCTCGGTGGCTTCGGCACGGGCGTGTACCGCCTGATCGACTACACCGGCCTGCTCACCAACAACGGCCTGGCGATCGGCCTGTTTCCGGGCAGCGTGGATCTCAGCCAGCTCGCGCTGCAGACCGCCATCGGCCAGCAACTGAACCTGGTGGTGACGGCGCCGGGCAGCATCGTGCAGTTCTGGGATGGGGTGCAGACCACGGCCAACGGCACTGTCGATGGCGGTGCAGCCACGTGGGGGGCGGCGACCAACTGGACCACCCAGGACGGTACTGCCAACAGCACCTGGCAAGGCGATTTCGCGGTCTTTGCCGGCAGCGCCGGCACGGTGGGCGTGGCGGGCACGCAGGACATCGGCGGCCTGCAGTTCGTCACCGACGGCTATCAGTTGACCGACGCCGGCGCGGGTGGGCTGGCGGTGACGGCCCCGTTGACCGCGATTCGGGTGGATCCAGGTGCAACCGCCACCATCGATGTGGCGATCTCCGGCAGCGGTGGCGTGGAAAAACTCGACACCGGCACGCTGGTGCTCGATGCGGCCAACAGCTACACCGGCGGCACCGCACTCAGCGGAGGCACCCTGGTGCTGGGCGACGCGCAGGCACTTGGCAGCGGCACGTTGACCGCCGCAACCGGCACCAGCCTCGATAGCGACCAGGCATTGGCGCTCGGCAATGCGGTGGCGCTCACGGGTGCGCTCACCCTGGTCGGCAGCAACGACCTGAGCCTGTCCGGCCCGATCAGCGGTGCGGGCAGCCTGATCAAGAACGGCACTTCCACGCTCACGCTCGATGGTGCCAACAGCTACGTCGGCGGCAGCGTGTTGAACGCAGGCACCCTGGCGGTGGGCAGCAACACCGCGCTGGGCGTCGGCAGCCTGTCGGTGCTGGGCAATGCCACCTTGAGCAATGCGATTGCGCTGGCATTGGGCAATAACGTCAACCTGGGCGCGGATCTGACCATTGCCAGCGCGGACGATCTGGCCTTGACCGGGGTGCTGAGTGGCGCGGGTGCCGTGACCAAGACGGGCCTGGGCACCTTGACCTTGTCCGGCGGCAACACGTTCACCGGCCCGGTGTCGGTGCAGGCCGGCGTGCTCGCCACCGCCGCCCCCGGCGCGTTGGGCAACACCAGCGCCGTGGACGTTGCCGCAGGTGCCGGGCTCTCGCTCGGCAGCAATGCGGCCCTGGGTGCAGTGACCGGGCAGGGCAATGTCGCCGTGCTGGGCGGCAACACGCTGCAGCTTGGCGCCAACAACGTCGGCAGTACTTTTGCCGGCAGCCTGAGCGATGCAGGCAATCTGGACAAGGTCGGCACCGGCACCTTGCAGCTCACCGGCACCAGCGCGCTCGGCGGCACCACCCAGGTCACCGCCGGCACGCTGGACGTGGATGGCACGCTGGCCAGTGCAGGCGGCCTGACCGTGGGCAGCGGTGCCAGCTTGAGCGGCAGCGGCGGGGTCGATGCGGCGGTCACGGTGAACGACGGTGGCCGCCTGGTGGTGACCAGTGGCGCAGTGTTGACCACCGGCAGCCTGAGCCTGGCTCCCACTGCCACGCTGGACGCGTTCCTGGGCATCCCCAGCCAGACCGGCGTGTTGGCGGTCAATGGCGATCTCACCCTGGACGGCACGCTCAACATCACCGACATCGGCGGCTTCGGCACCGGTGTGTATCGCCTGATCGACTACACCGGTGGCTTGACCGACAACGGCCTGGGCATCGGCACGTTGCCCGGTGCGATCGATCCCACCCAGTTGACGCTGCAGACCGCGCTGGCCCAGCAGGTCAACGTGGTGCTGCTGGCGCCCGGCAGCAACGTGCAGTTCTGGGATGGTGCGCAGACGGTTGCCAATGGCAGCATCGATGGCGGCGCAGGCGTGTGGGCCGCAGGCCCCACCAACTGGACCTCGATCGATGGGCTGAGCAACAGCGACTGGCAGAACAGTTTTGCCGTGTTCGCCGGCACCGCCGGCAATGTAGGCGTGCAGGGCACGCAAGGCATCACCGGCATGCAGTTCGCCAGCGACGGGTATGTGCTGAGCGATGCCGGCGCCGGTGCAGTGAGCGCCAATGCGGCCACCACCATCATCCGGGTCGACCCTGGCGTCACCGGCACCATCGATGTGGGCATCGGCGGCACCGGCACGCTGCAGAAACTCGATACCGGCACGCTGGTGCTGAGCGCTGCCAACACCTACACCGGCGGCACCGCGCTCGGCGGCGGCACGCTGGTGCTGGGCGATGCGCAGGCACTGGGAACCGGCACCTTGACCGCGGCAGCCGGCACCAGCCTCGAGACCGACCAGGCATTGGCCGTGGGCAATGCGGTGGTGCTCGACGGTGCGGTGACGCTGCTAGGCAGCAACGATCTCGCCCTGACTGGCGCCATCAGCGGTGCCGGCAGCGTGATCAAGACCGGTGCATCCACGCTCACGCTCAGTGGCAACAACAGCTATGCCGGCGGGACCGCGCTGAGCGATGGCACCTTGTCGATCGGCAGCAACGCCGCGTTGGGCACCGGCACCTTGGCGGTGGTCGGCGATGCGGTGCTGACCAACCCTGTTGCCGCAGCGGTGGGCAATGCGCTCACCCTGGGCGCTGCGCTGCGCGTCGACAACCCGGCAGACCTCACGCTTGCCGGCGATATCAGTGGCAGCGGCGCGCTGATCAAGACCAATACCGGCACGCTGACACTGGACGGCCGCAATGGCTACAGCGGTGGCACCACGGTCAATGCCGGCACCCTGGTCGGCGACAGCGCCAGCCTGCAGGGGGCCATCGTCGATAACGCGACGCTGGCATTCAACCAACTGGCTGACGGCGTGTTCACCGGGTCGATCACCGGCACCGGCAGCGTGATCAAGGATGGCGTCGGCGCGTTGTTGCTCAACGGTGCAAACGGGTACACCGGCGGCACCACGATCACGGCCGGCACATTGATCGGCGACACCACCAGCCTGCAGGGCGATATCGCCAACAACGCGGCACTGGTGTTCAACCAGGACACCGGCGGCGTCTATGCCGGCACGCTCAGCGGCACCGGCTCATTGCAGAAGGCCGGCACCGGCGCGCTGCAACTGCTCGGGCCCAACACCTACACCGGCGGCACCGTGATCAGCGCCGGCAGCCTGATCGGCACCACCACCAGCCTGCAGGGCAACATCGTCGACAACGCCACGCTGGTGTTCGACCAGGCCAGCGATGGTGTCTTCGCCGGTGCAGTCAGTGGCACGGGAAGCGTGGTCAAGCAGGGGGCAGGGGCGTTGACGTTGGTGGCACCCAATACCTATAGCGGTGGCACCACCATCGCCAGCGGCAGCCTGATCGGCACCACCACCAGCCTGCAGGGCAACATCGTCGACAACGCGACACTGGTGTTCGACCAGGCCGGCGATGGCACGTTCGCCGGCAACATCACCGGTAGCGGTACGGTGATCAAGAACGGTGCGGGTGCGTTGACGCTGGATGGTGTCAACGCCTATCTCGGTGGCACCACGATCAACGCCGGTACAGTGATCGGCGATACCGACAGCCTGCAGGGCAACATTGCCAACAACAGCGCGCTGGTGTTCCAGCAAGCCAGCAATGGCACCTACGCGGGAATCTTGTCGGGCAGCGGCAGCCTGCTCAAGGATGGCGTGGGCACCTTGCTGGTCACTGCAAACAGCGGCGGCTTCACCGGGCCGATCACAGTTGCTGCGGGCACCCTGAGCGTGGGCAACCCGGCCAATCCGGGTGCCGCGTTGGGCGGGCCGGTCACGGTGGGCCCGGGCGGCACACTCACCGGCAGCGGCAGCGTCGGCGGCCTGAGCTCGGGCGGTACCGTGGCGATCGGTGGCGGCGGGGGCACCATCAGCGTCGGCGGCAATGCCACGCTCGGCAGCGGGTCCACCTTGCAGGTCACGCCGGGCGCAGGCGGTGCGGTCACACCCATCAGTGTGGGCGGTGCGGCCACGCTGGCGCCGGGCAGCACCCTGCAACTGGTGCGTGCGACGGATCTGCCGTTGTTTACCGAGATTCCGGTCATCAACGCCGCTGGCGGGCTCACCGGGCAGTTCGGCAGTGTCGTCTCCGACTATGCCTTCGTTTCACCGAATGTCAGCGCCAGCGCCACCGCGCTGTCGGTGTCGTTCGGCCGCAACACCGAGGCCATGGTCGATGCGGTCACCGCGCCGAACCAGCAGGCTGCCGCAGCGGCCGTGGATGGCTTGCCAACTACCAGCCCGGTCTACCAGGCGGTGGTGCGTCTGCCCGACGACCCGCAGGCGATCAGCACGGCGTTTGCCTCGTTGTCGGGCGAAAGCCATGCCAGCACGGCGACCGCCTTGCTGGATAGCCGCTTCCTGCAGAGCGGGGTCGGCAATCACCTGCGTGGCGACACTCAGGATGCGCGCGTGGGTGACACCACGGTCTGGATCACCGGCCGTAGCCTGCCCAACCGTGTCGATGGCGATGCCAACGCCGCCTCGGTGCGACGTGAGGACAACGGCATCATGGCTGGTGCGGAGCGGCGCATCGGCGAGCGCAGTGTGGTCGGTATCGCGGTCGGTAACCAGGACATCGAAACCCGCTCGCGCGAGTCCCTCGATCGTTCCGATATCGATGGCACCCATGCCGGCATCTACGGCCAGGCCGATTGGTCCGCGTTCGCTCTGCAGGCGTCGGTCGACTACGCGGACTACAGCGTGGACAGCAGCCGCCGGGTGATGCTGCCCGATGTGCTCGAAGAGCGGCTGACCAGCGATTACGACGCGAAGGCCATCACCGTGTCGATGGAAGCGGCATGGAACCTGCGCACCGGCAATGCGGTGTACAGCCCCTTCGTCGCGGCGGACTACACGCATCTGAAGACCGATGGTTTCAACGAGCGTGGCGGGGTTGCCGGGCTGTTGGTCGACAGTGCCAAGGACGAGTACACCACCAGCACGGTGGGTCTGCGCGGGCGCTGGCAGTTGGGTCCGGCCGCCGGGGTGTATGCCTCGGTCGGGTGGCGCCATGCGTTCGGCGACCGCGCCGTGCAGCGGTCGGCCGGTTTCATCGGCACCGGTTCGCAGTTCTCGGTGCAGAGCGTCACGCTGGCGAAGAACGCGGTGGTCGGCGAACTGGGCGTGAGCCTGATCACCTCGCCCAACAGCCGCATGGCGCTGTCGTTGCAAGGACTCAACGGCGATGGCCAGACCGCATACGGCGGCCAGGTCACCTGGGGCTGGAACTTCTGATGCACCGCAAACCAGAAAGCCCCGGCACTGCCGGGGCTTTTTTTCGACACCAGCGCAGGCACGTCCATTGCAACGACTGCGCCGCCAGGTGCGGGCCGGCTGCGCCGGCAACCGCGACCCGGCGTAGCGCGTACCGATTTTTGCACGCCAGCCACGCGGCCTTGCCGCCGCACCGCCGGTTGCGGCCGGCGCTTAGAACTGCCAGCGCAGACCGACATTGGCATTGATGCTGTTGGCATCCGAACGACCGCGCTCGGCGCCCACGTTGCCGTAGATGGAGAAGGCATCGTTGAGCTGGTAACGCACGCCGACCGAGGCACGCGCCGACTGCTTGGACACCGGCTCGCCGGCCACGTTGAAGCGCGCTTCCGGCAGACCGGTGAACCAGGCGGTGAAGTCCGAGTTCGGATTGCCGAGCAGCGAACGGTAGGCGATCAAGCCATCGAAGCCCCACTTACCGCGCACCAGATGACCGCGCACACCCACCTCGCCGTAGCCAGCACGCAACGTGTCGCTGTTGGCGCTCAACCCCAGCCCGGTGGCCGAGGCTTCGCTGAAGGCATCCTGGGTCTGGCTGACCACGCCTGCGGCAATGAACGGCGACAGCCCTGCCTGCGGCATCAGGCCGACTTCGGCACGCAGCGACCAGTTGGTGTCGTGGCGGCGATCCTGCAGGCGCTCGCCGATGCTGCCGGCCTGCACCGTGCGTTCGGTGTCCACATTGCTCATGCCGTAGGAACCGATCCCGGACACATACGCCTGGCCGATCGGCTGATACAGATACGCGGTCATCGCGTAACGGTCCGAGCGCAGGCGGCTGGCCGACGCATCGATGTGCGCACGGTCCTGCCCCGAACTCAGCGCCGCACCCACGACGGTGCCGGCGCTGCCCATCGGCAGATCCACACCGACGGTGGTGGCCTGCTGGGTGTAATCGGCCGAGTCGAACCCCTTGCCGCCCAGTTCGCCGTCCAGATAGCTGCCCTGCATCCAGGTGGTCAGCGTGGTGGTGTCGGCCAGGTAGGGCAGGCGATCGGCCGCCACGCGTGCATCGTTGAGTGCCGACTGGAAGCCCAGCGTGCGCTCGATGCCGTGTACCTGGCCGGCCAGGGTCGGCAGCGATGCGGCTACCTGCGCATCATTGGCCGCCAGCAGCGCGCCGGTGGCGCTGATCAGGCCACCCAGGTTATCGGTATCGCCGGCGGCCACACGCGTGTCCAGCACCTTGACCAGCGTATCGGCCTGGGTGGCACCGTTGACCACCGACTGCGGCGCACCGGCCGCCTGCGCGCTGGCAGCGGAGGCATTGCGGGTCAGCGTGGCGGTGACGGTGGTGGGGTCGTAGGCGAGCGAGGCGGTCCAGAAGAAGTTGTTGGCGTACTGCACGCGGTCGAAGCTGCCTTGCAGCGCGCCGGCCTTGACGATCCTTTCGCTGCTGCCGACGCTGTAGCCAGCCGCTTCCGGCAGCAACAGCAGGTTGCCCTTCAGGCTGGCCTGGCCGGTGACGGTCAGCCCCTTGCCCAATTCGATGGCGGTGGTGCCGGTGGTGTTGGCCAGGCTGTAGCCACCGTTGATGACCCCGCCGCGCGATTCGAACGTGGCCGAGTTGAGCACGATGACGTCCGAGCGCAGGCTGCCGGACAGGGCGAGCACGCCGTCGCTGACGCTGGTGCCGCCGGTGTAGCTGTTGTTGCCGCTGAGCGTGAGCTTGCCGGCGCCGTTCTTGGTCAGGTTGCCGGCGCCGGAGATGTCGTTGCTGAAGGTGCTGTCGTAGCCGGACGTCACGTTGGCCGACCAGTTGTTGATGAACTGCGCCGGGCCCTTGATCGCCTTGGCCGCATTGACCAGGCCGAAGCCGTACAAGGCGTCCACGCCGGGGTCGCCCAGGTCGGTGGCGGTGGTCAGCAAGGTCTGCTGCAGGTTGGAGGCGCTCATCCACGGATACACACCGAGCACCTGGGCCGCGATGCCACTCACTGCGGCAGTGGAGAACGAGGTGCCGGCGATCTGGCCCTGCAGTTCGGTACCGGCCAGCGCCGGTGCGAAGTAGCTGCCCGGCGCCACCAGGCACCACTGCGCCGCGGCGCCGCAATGGTTGGAATAGCTGGTCAGGCCGGCGGCATTGCCGGCGCTGTCGATGTTGACCGCGCCCACGGCCAGCCAGTTGTTGCGCAGGCTGGCTTCCTGCACCGGCGTCGCGGCCGGGTAGGAGGCTTCTGCCGCGCCGTCGTTGCCGGTGGCGGCCACGATCAACGCATCGGCCTGCACCAGCGGGGTCAGCGCGTACTTCCAGGCCAGGGCCGCATTCGCGCTGCTGGCCGCATCCGCATAGGAGGCACCGATCGACAGGTTGGCGATGCGCACGCCGGCAGCGGCCAGGTCCACCGCGGCGCTGCGGGTCTGCTGGGTGCCGCAGGAATTTTCGGCGCAGATACGCGCATAGAGCAGGTCCGCATCCGGGGCGATGCCGCCGGCGAAGCCGTCCTGCGCATTGCCCAGCACCAATGCCGAGATGACGGTGCCGTGGCCGCGCAGCGCGTTCGACGCCGATTCCGGTGTGCCGGGGCTGGCGGTGTAATCGGTGAACGCATCGACCTTGCCGCTGACCGGCGCGTAGCTGCCGTAGAGATTGTCGTCCAGCACGGCCAGCTTGACGCCCTGACCCTTGGCACCGGCCTGCTGCGCCAGATCTGCGTTGGTCGGCACCAGCAGGTTGCTGCCCAGGCCCTGGTAGCGGGCGGGCGCAGGTGCAGGCGCAGGTGCAGGCGCCGGGGCGGCCTTGGGCAGCGGATCGGCTGTAGGCGTTTCCGACGGCGTCGGGGTCGTGGGGGGCGTTGGCGCGGTCGGCGTCGTCGGCGTGGTGGGTGCAGGCGTCGACGGGGTCGGAGCGACCACCGTGGTCTGCGGCGGATCACTGCGGACATTGCCGCCACCGCCACCGCCGCCACAGGCGGTCAGGACAAGGCAGGAGGCGATGGTGGTTGCGAGTAGCGAGCGATTCATGGGTTGGTCGATTCCGGTAGTGGCGCGCCGCAACTGCAAAAAACCTAAAATTTGGCGCAGACGATTCCAGCACCGGCGATGGCCGGCGTGGCATATTGGTTTCACGCGTTATTCACTTTATCCGCCGCGAATCTGTCCCCTCAGATAAGCGCTCCGGATAACACGGTAATGCGCCAATGCATTCGACCGTGTGCTTGCGAGATTGTTTAACGGCGCTAGCGATAAACTCTAAAACCTGAACGGACAGTTGCTATTCAGAGAAAAACGCGACGCATAGGATTCAACGATCTAATCCATAGCTAAATTGGATTAAAATCCCGCTATCAAGCCCAACCGCAACGGAATGTCGGAGCGAACACAACAATAAGTGGTCACGAATCTCCGGGGGCGGCAATCCTAGATGCGATGCATATCGCAGGTAATCAGGAAATCCGTCGAAGATGTCGGTGAATGACCCACACGTTGTAGCGGATTCGACTGTAAGTTAGCAATTCTGGCAGACTCTTCCGTAATGCGTTCGCAGGATTTTGGCCTATCGAAAATCGCCTCGGCGTTATATTCACTTCTTGCCGAAGAATCATTATATCCGCTCGATTTATACTGACCGAAAGCGAGCGGCCCCGGCCATTGTGCTTGATTCCGCGCATATTCCGCGAAAAAACGCGGGGGCCGCAATCGATGAAGCAATGGATATGCGGCGTTCCTCCGGCGCTGGTACGTGTCGTCTGAAACCGTCAAGCTGAATGCAGGGGGAATATTCAAGCCGGTATTTCGGGGTTCGTACGCGAAATTCTGCATTCCCCTACACCAGGTTTTCAGCGGTCTTCAGCTCGTCGAGAGGGGGCGCATCCACGAGTGGGGCGTGGCTACAGTGCCATCCCGGCACGGGCTGGCCGGTCTGGGCGCATGCCCACGTTGGCAGTAAGCCGCTGTCGCAGCGCTAGCGTCTGCATAAATGGTTCAAGTTCCGCCGCCACCGAATTTGGGCATGGCAGCTATGCTCGAGTCCGATGAGCACCCACAGCACCGAAAGCATGTCAGCCGAAGGCACCGACCAGGGCCTGCCGTACCGCGTGGTCGCTCGGCAGCTCGGGCACCGGCGCATCGTCCTGGAGACCTTGCAGGTCTGTGGACATCCGGTGCCGCTGCCGACCGCGCCCACATTCGGCTCGCTGCAGACCGCGCTGGAGATTGGCACCAGGCTGGCCGAGCAGTACATCGGCCAGTTGATCGTCAAGCAGGCCGGCGCAAGGTCTGCGCTGGCGGCGGGCCCGGCGCCGCGTTAGCAGCGTGCGACCGGGTCGACCCGGCGCCGCCATCGGCAGCTGCGTGCGCAGCGGCAGCAGGCGCTGCGGTCATCGCAGCGTGCCGCAGGCTCACTGCGCCCTGGCTTTGGCCAGTGCCGCCTTGGCGCGCGTGCCCGCGGCCGCACCTACGCGCTTGTCCAGCACCTGGGCCAGCGCGTGCAGCTGCGCCTCGGTCACACCGATGTTCAAGCCGATCTTCAGGTGCGACTGCAGTTGCGCCTCCACGCCTTCCAGGGCGGCGAGCACGCTGATCGTGGCCAGTTCACGGCTCACCCAGTCCAGGTTGTCGCGGGCAAAGATGTCGCCGAACAGATGCGTCTTGAGGTATTGGTCGATTGCCGGCGCAAACACGAACAATGGCCCGGTCACCGGCGCGCCGGTCAGACGGGTCTGGTTGGCGGTGCCCAGTGCGAGCAGCGCATCGCCGCTCGGTACCGGGCCAGGGTCGTGTCCCGGCGCATCGGCGATGCCGCGCAGCTTGCGTGCATCGGTGACCTGCATCAAAGCGGCCAGTGCATTGAGGCTGCGTGGAAAGCCGGCGTAGGCATACAGCTGGACCAAGAGTTCCTTGCAGTCGCCGATGCTCATGCCTGCATCAAGGCCCGCCTCCAATGCAGTGTTCAAGCGCTCGATGTCGCCAGTGGCCGCAAACGCGGCAATCGGTGCAATGGCCTGCTGCCTTGGCGACAAGGTGGCGTGGGTCGTCATGGACGTGATCTCCGAAGGATGTGCTGCCGTGGGGGAGGGGCAACAGAGAACTAAGGCAGCTGCGCTCCACACCAGCGCAGCCGTGGACAGGAGAGAGCGAGGCAGCGCGCTCGCACATGGCATCGCATCCCTCCACCGATCTAGGGGCAAGGCAGCGCGAATCCAAGCATCCGACGCCAAGCCGTCCCGCGTAGAGAGCGCCTTGGCGATGCACACATCACGCCGAATCGAACGCATCACGGTTGCGCGTTTCATCGCTGTTGCCTTGCCATGGATGCCGGCAGCCAGCATGAGGCAGATGCAACGCCGCGCCATCCATCCAGCTTGCATGGTCCTATGAGCGGTGCTCATCACTGCAGACCCGCATCGGACTTCAAGCCATCCTGAAAGCCTGCTGCCGATACTGCATGTAGGCGGCATAGGGCTGGCCGGATGCGCGCTCGATCGGGTGGGTCAGCACGCTTTAGTTGGAATCGTTGTAGCGAAACTGCGTGCCCGGATCGACTCCCGGTGGCAGATCCTTGAAGTCGTTTGTCAGGCTCAGCGCGTCGGTGTCTTCCCCTCGTGCCGCGCGAGGCCGCGCGGCATCCGGCTGCATCGCCTCCCGATTCCCGACATCGGTCATTGCGTAGGTCTGGCGCACTACGACCTTGTTCCCGCGGGTGACCAGCACGACATCGCCGGGCCGATTGCCGTCGAAGAAGGTGACGGCCTCACGCGCCAGTGCGGCGACCGTACGCGTCGTGGCCGCGGTGTCGGTCGCGCTGGCCGTGCCGGCCATGGTCAACGCGGTTGCCAGCAACATCATTGCGACTGCTTTCCTCTGCCTGCTCCTCCAGTGGATGGAGCCCAGCGTAGGGAGCGGCCTGGAGCACACATAGGGTTCCATGACCTACGTTCTATGACCTACGGTCGCGCCGGCGATCCAGCAGTTGCTCGGCGGGATGAGTGGTTTGGGCTTCCGACTTTTGTCTAAGTAGTCCATCGCACAGAAAAGACCCAGCATCACCGCGCTCATCACGTGGCAGCTGGCAGCATCGGGGCACGTTTCACCAACGCTCCCAATGAGTCCGCCATGAATTCCACTGCCATGCCCGCCCGATCCTGGGCCATCCATCCGTTCCACGCAGCCGTGCTCGGCGGTGTGTGGCCGCTGTTTCTCGGTACCTTGCTGAGCGACTACGCGTACTGGAGCAGCCATCAGATCCAGTGGGCCAATTTCGCCGCATGGCTGCTGATCGGTGCGATGGTGTTGACGACCATCGCGCTCCTGTGTGCGATCGTCGGCTTCGTTCGCGGAAGCCGCAACGTGATCTATGTGATCGCGCTCGGCGCCGCATGGATCGTCGGCTTCTTCGACGCCTTGCATCATGCGCGCGACGCCTGGGCGATCATGCCGGCGGCGTTGGCGTTTTCGTTGATCGCGACCGCGTTCGCGCTGGTTGCAACCTGGTCAGGGCTGTCCAGCCTGCGCGTGGGAGGTGCTCGATGAAGCGTCATACCCTGACCATCCTGTCGGTTTCCGTTCTCGCTGCCGCGCTTGCATCCTGCGGCAAGGCCCCAGAGCTCGCGCAACATGGCGCCAGCCCCGAACTGCCAGCACCGGATCGTGGCCTGTTGCCCGACATGACCATCGCCGAGCCGACCGCCTGGGGCGATCGCAAGCCCACCGTGCCTGCGGGTTACCGCATCGCTGCGATCGCCACCGGGCTGGGCATTCCACGCCAGACGCTGGTGTTGCCCAACGGCGACATCCTGGTTGCCGAAGGCCGCGGCGGCAGCGCACCCAACCTCAAGCCCAAGGACGTGATTGCCGGAGCGATCAAGGCCAAGGGCAACACCTCGGTCAAGAGCGGCAACCGCCTGACCTTGCTGCGCGATGCCGATGGTGACGGCACGTATGAACTGAAGACCGTCTTTGCCGACAAGCTCAATGCACCCTATGGGCTGGCACTGATCGGCAACGCACTTTATGTGGCAAATCAGGACGCACTGGTACGTTTCGACTATCAGCAGGGGCAGACCAAGGCCAGCGCTGCGCCCAGCAAGGTCACCGACTTGCCGTCGGCCATCAACCACCACTGGACCAAGGCCCTGACCGCCAGTGCGGATGGACGCTATCTGTATGTTGCGATCGGCTCCAACAGCAACATCACCGAGCGCGGCATGATTGCCGAGGTCGACCGCGCCCAGGTCTGGCAGGTGGATCCGGCAACCGGCGCCCACAAGAGTTATGCGACCGGCTTGCGCAATCCCACTGCATTGGCGATACAGCCCAGCAGCGGCGCACTGTGGGCCGTGGTCAACGAGCGTGACGAGATCGGTCCGAATCTGGTGCCCGACTACCTCACCTCGGTGCGCGAAGGCGGTTTCTACGGCTGGCCCTACAGCTACTGGGGCAAGAATGTGGACACGCGGGTCATGCCGCAGGATCCGCAGAAGGTTGCGTCGGCCATCGTGCCCGATTACGCGCTGGGCTCGCATGTCGCCGCACTCGGTGTGGCGTTCTCGTCGACCGCGATGGGGACGCAGTTTGCCGACGGCGTGTTCGTCGGCGAACACGGCAGCTGGAATCGCGACCCGCCAGTGGGCTACAAGGTGGTGTTCGTACCATTCCGCGATGGCCGCCCCGCGGGCAACCCGATCGACTTCGTCTCCGGCTTCCATGGCGACGATGGTCTGACCCGCGGCCGTCCGGTCGGCGTGACGCTCGACCCGCGGGGTGCATTGATCGTTGCGGACGACCTGGCCAATACGATCTGGCGCGTGACGCCGGATGCGGCTCCTGTGTCGCCACAACCGGCAGCGCAATAAGTCTGCCTGCATGCCCGGTTCCGCAAGGGACCGGGCGGCGCGTGGTGCTTGCGCGCGCCAACGGCGCACTGGGGCAGGGATGACCTGTCTCTCGGCAATGGCGAAACAACCGTCCAGAGATACACATCTACAAGGAATGACACCTTGTCCGTTACCTCGGGCACACCGCGTGTGCCCGGCCTTGAATGCGGCGGTCTGAACGTGATTCGATGAACGCCCCATGCCATGGCCTTCTCGCAGGCCGCGGCAAGGGATAGGCAGCGCCTTCCCGTTGGCATACAGTGCCGCCCCGCGTCGCTTGGTCGATGCGGGCACCAGCGCGATGGAAGCTGGTGAGCCAATCGGCTAGACGCTGTCACCCAGGCAAGAACAGACGGACCACGCTCTGCCGATCACCCGAGGCTTGTTGTTGATGTTGTCCAGATGTTCGGTGGTTGTTGTCGTTGCGCTGTTCGCCTCACCCGTTATCGCAGCAGAGCTGGTTGGCCGGGCAACCGTCACCGATGGTGACACCATCACGCTCGCGCAGAAGCGTATCCGCCTGTGGGGCGTCGATGCCCCCGAAAGCGCGCAGCAATGCACCAGCGATACCGGCAGCGCGTGGCCTTGCGGCCGGCGTTCCGCCGCTGCCCTGGATGGCTATCTGCGTGACAAGACGGTTCGCTGCCAACCCAAGGATACCGATCGCTACGGACGAGTCGTTGCCGAGTGCTACGTGCAGGGACAATCGGTCAACCGCTGGATGGTGCAGTCCGGTTGGGCGGTGGCCTACCGCGAGTACGCCACCGCGTTTGTCGCCGACGAACGCACCGCGCAGCAACAGCGGCGCAACCTCTGGGCCGGCACCTTCCAGATGCCAGCCGACTACCGTCGCGGCAAACGCAACCAATCGGCATGGCGGGCTCAGGCGGCAGCACAGACGCAGCTGCCTTCGCACTGCGCCATCAAGGGCAATATCTCGAGCAAGGGCAGCAAGATCTTCCACATGCCCGGGCAACGCGACTACCAGCGGACCAGCATCTCACCTGCGAAGGGCGAGCGCTTTTTCTGCACCAGCCAGGAAGCGATCAATGCAGGCTGGCGACGTGCGGCAAGATGATGCCGGGCAGCGATCGGGGACCGATCGTGATGCACGGATTCCACGACGACGGCGATGGTTTCACCGGCTTGTCGCGAATCGATCGATCCGGCCTGCGCAATGCCCCTGCCTTGAAACCTGCGCATGCTCGATCGGACGAGGGTAGGGTTGCCTCGCCGCGGGCCACGCTAATGGCCGACGAATGCCTCGATATTCTGGACCAGGCTGCGGCGATTGTAAGGCTTGCTTAAAAACATCGTCCGGCTGGGCAATCCCTTGGGAGAATGCCCTAACCCCGATGTCAGAATTGCCGGCAGATTGTTGCCGTCGGCACGCAGATACGAAATCAGGCCGTATCCATCCAGGAGCCCCGGCATCTGAAGGTCGGTGAACACGAGCGCTATCGCAGGACAATGATCGATTTGCTCCAGCGCGCCTTGGGCATCGCTGGCAGTCACGACCGCATAGCCACTTTCGGTCAGCAACAAGGTGGCGATCTCGAGGGTATCGGCATCGTCCTCGACAATCAGGATCAGTTTTTCGTTGTGAGAGCCCATAACGCAGTTTTCCGAAAATACATGCACCACACTACGTTTCCCACGCGAAAAACGCGTGATCGATTCGGCCACACTGAACAGCGCGCAGGATTTTCCCGTCCATCGCTCTGGGCGAGTCGTCGAGCCGTTGCTGGATTCCACCAGGGAAGTGCCCTGGATGGACGCGTCAGCGACGTCAACGTGCATGCATTGGCATATCTGGCGCGTGTCGATGGCGCATGCAGTGGGGCGGCTCCGGGCAGCATGATGGCAAAAACGGTTCAGGCGACACGTGCGGCAAGCAGTCGCTGCCGCCGAGCGCGGCGCGTTGTCTGACCAAGCGAACGTCGCAGCACGGCGAGGCGGTTGCTCAACCGTTGGACGGTGTCGTCCATACCCTGAAACAATGTGCTGGCTGGCAGCGGCGTTACCTGGTTGCCGACATCAGACATGCCCGAAACAGCTAGACACTCTCGAGAATGCCCAGCGGCGTCACCGTGCATCGGTCCATCCATTGTCTGGCGTAATGGTGCGCGGCAAGCTGCGTGTCGAATCGCACTGCATGTCGTTGGCCGTACAAGGTGATTCCATCATCGAACGACACCAGGATCTCCGGGGAGAAAACGCCGTCCACCGGAAACGTATGTGCAGTCAATCGGTAACGACCGATTTGCCGAAACATCGTGGGGGCCATCATAACCTCGGTAGCGGCAGTGGCCGCCTTGCCGGTTGCAGTCAGTCAATACGCAGTTGCACCTTGATCGCTATTTTTTCAATATGCAAGCGATATGGAGAATAATCTGCAGGCGGCAATGGAATCAAAAGAACGCGACCGCAACAGTATATGCACAGCCCGCTTATACAGATAAACATAGGGTCTCTTGGAGCGGCAGCTGGCGGTGATCGAACTAGCGAGCAGCGGGATAAACTGATTTATCTACGCTGCCTGCAAACGCGATCGCTTCCAACGTGGGCAAGCGATCGATACGGGCTGGCGGTTCGGCTGCTTGCTGTCGAATGACGCGGTAAGGCGCTCAGCGACGACATCAACTACCCAGCACCGGCTCGCCTGCCAGCACGGCCATCTCCAGGCGCGCCAGATGATCGCTGAATCCGCCGGTCGCGCGGGCGATACGGCGTGCGCTGGTATTGACGACCGGCTTGACCAGGCGGGCAATCTGCATGCCCGCACGCTCCAATGCCGACACCAGCGCCACGTCTTCGCTGCACTTCAGCGCAGAGAAGCCACCGGCTGCCACATAAGCGGCCACACTCATGCCCAGATTGGCGCCATGCACATGCGGGTGACCGTCGCGACGAATTTCCTTGGCCAGGAAGGCTTGCCGTGTTTCGGGGCGGAAATCGTGCCAATCGGTCACTTCCACCACGCCACAGAACACATCGGCGGCGCAATCGAGCTGCGCCGAGAGCCAATCCGGCGGCACGCAGGTGTCGGCATCGGTAAACGCAAGCCAGCGCGCCCCGCGCGCGATCGCGGCCGAGGCCGCCGCTGCACGCGCAATGCCGACGCCCCCGCAGGTAGTAACGGTTCTTGCGCCATGCGCGCGGGCGATCGCGCCGGTGCCGTCGGTGCAGCGATCAAGCGCGACGTGGATTTCCACGCGCTCTCCACACAGGTGCGGGTGCGCGGCTGCCACCAGAATGGACTGCAGGCAGTCGCCGATCAGATCCGCTTCGTTATGCGCCGGGATGGTGACCGCGATCATCGCAGCTGCTCCTGTTGCGCAATCGATGGGCCCGACATCCAGGCCTGCAACACGAAGTCCGCGTCCTGATAAACGCACAACGTGTCCATTGCCAATGCATGGTTCAGCGCGCCGTGGACCTGCTCGGCGCTGCGCAGCGCACCCTCGAAGGCATGCCGCCAGTGACACGCCACAAGACAGCCCCGGGCGGTGAGCGAGCGGGCGAACAGCGCGACGGTTTTTTCGAACGCCGGATCTGCGAGGTAATAGCCCACCTCACTGAAGACAATCAGGTCGAACAGACCCTCCGGCCAGTCCGACGGGTGCGCCGCCTGTTGCAGCGTGACCGCAGGCAGCCCCTGCACGCGCGCGCTCGCCAGCTCGACCGCCTGCTGCGACAGATCCGTGGCCAGCAGCGTGTCGCAGCGCGGTGCCAATTGCGCGGTCAGCTCGCCGTTGGAACATCCAAATTCCCAGCCACGCGCGAACCTTGCGTAGGGCAGGGCACCGAGCAGGATGTCGCGCTTGCGCTGCTCGTACCAGCGCGAGCGATAGCCGAAGGGGTCTTCATCGGCATACATCTGCTCGAAGTGCTCAACGCTCAGCACCGTCATCGGATGAATACCTCAAACGGCCGCGCAAAGCGCTCCAGCACCGACGGCGGCAGAATCGGGTCTGCAACCGCCGGCGTGCAATGGCCCAACTGGGTGGCAAAGCAGGCGATGGCATCCTGCTTGGCACGCAGCACTGCAGGCGCCAGATCCAGGCGCACCGCAGAGCCATCGCCAAATACGGCGTCTTCCGGACGCGACCAATGCCACGCCCAGACCGGGTATTGCAGACGCCGGGCAGACTGCGCCTTGCACGCGGCACGGGTCGCACGCGACGCCGCCTCATGATCGGGATGGCCATCGCGCTCCCAGGTCACCAGCACCGTGTCCTGCGCAGTGATCAGACTGCCGATGGTTTCTGCCATGCGCGCTTCGGACGCCGCCAGCGCACCATCGCCCAATGCGAGGTGGATCAGTGCGCTCGGCAATACGCCCAGCTGCTGCGCCGCTGCATCCAGTTCCAGGCGCCGCGCCGGGCCCAGCACCTGCGGACGCCAACCGGGTTCATCCGGATAGGCCTGCTCACCGTCGGTCAACGCGATGATCAACACCGGCATGCCGGCGGCACGCGCGGCAGCAATCAATCCGCCACAGCCGAGCACTTCATCGTCCGGATGTGGCGCAACCACCACCAGGCGCTGGCTGCCTTGCAGCAGCTGCGGCAGGGTGACGCGTGGCAGCGCACTCAGACACGGCGCGGCGCGCCATGCCGCTTCCGGCGTGCCTGCGCCTTCGATGGGCCGCCCGGCTAGATCTTCCATGGCGATGCCTCCTGCTGGCACAGCTCGCCCAGGGCCTGCAGGTCGCGTTCGGCATGATGTTGCCGAATGAATACCGACACGTCGGCGCAGCGCTGCGCATGTGCGCGGTTATTGCACAACGGCCCTGGCCCCAATGCGCGAGCGACCCGGTCCAGCGTATCGCGTGCGACCGCTTCGACCACGCTGCGGACCTGCAGGACGCCACGCAGATGTGCCTGCTGCGGCTGCGCATCGATGCGCAAGGCAAGCTGACGCAACAACGCAGCGGCAGATGCCAGGCCTGCATCGATGGCGCCCAGATGCGCGGCCGCGTGCGGGTCCTTGCTCAGGCGTGCAGAGGCGCGCAGCACATCGGCAACTGCGGCGGTGGCGCCGAACCAGCACGCAGCGATGCCGGCGCCTCCATGCCAGAAGCCAGGTCGGGTCAGGTACGCGTCGGCCGCGCCGATCTGCCGCGCCGGCGCATCGGAGAAGCGGACATTGGCCGTCTCGATGCCTTGCATCCCCACTGCCTGCCACGCACTGCCGTCGATCTGTATACCGGGCTGATCCAGTGCCACCGCAAACAGGCAGCTGCTGCCTGCATGGGACGTGGTCACCAGCGCATGCGTCACCTGCGCGGCGCCGGAACACCACGCCTTGGTGCCGCTGAGCGTCTGCCCGGAAAAACGCATATCGGACCCCGGTGGCTCGGCCGCCCACACCGCCCAGCGCTGTGTCGGCGTCATGATATCCACGTCCAGGTCGGCGCAGATGGCCTGAGCGTCGTAATGGGCTTCCAGCAACTTGGCCACGCACAGGTCTTCTGCCGCGATATCGGCCAGCGTCTGCCAGCGCTCCAGGGTGTGGCCGCGCCCGGGAAGCGGCAACGTGGGATGTGTGCGGAGCCACCTGTCCGCAATCGAATGCTTGAGCCCGTCATTGACGGCTGAATCCGTGCTCGCCGTGAAGGCAAGGGTGTTCGATGAAATACGTGCGCTCATTCAAACAAGCTAAGCAGCACACGGTGCAAGGGGTGTGACGCGTGAGGCGGGTTCTGGACCAGCGAAGCGAGCAGAAGTGCAGGCAGATCGTCACACCTCGCCGGGCGGATCGATACGCTGGAGACCGTTTCATTGTGGCCGAACGTGGCGCCGCTGACGCGTCTGTATGCATGACCAGCCAGGCTCAGCAGCGCTGTCCAGTGCAGTGTTTGCCCATCTGAGTCGCGTCGCAGGCCATAGGGCGACACGGTGACGCACGTGCCTGCCTGCGTGCTCGACACCAGCACCCTGCAATGTCGCTCGGGTTCGGGATGCAGGAAGCGTCCACGTGTGCAGAACAGCCGCAGCAACCGGCGGCGGACTCGATTCGATAATTGACAGCATACTGTCAAATGAGCAGCATGCTGCGGATGAGCACCCAAAACGATTTACTGGCTGTCCGCAACCTGGTCATCAAGATCTTCGAAACCAACGGCCGCCTGGTCGAGACCGGTAATGCACTGGTGCGTTCGGCCGGGCTGACAACCGCGTGGTGGCAGGTGCTGGGCGCCCTGGGCTATTCGCCGATGCCGCTGCCGGTGGCGCATATCGCGCGCAACATGGGCATCACGCGGCAGGCGGTGCAGCGCGTCGTCGATCTATTGCTGGAGCAGGGATTCGTCGCGCTCCAACCCAACCCTCATCACCAGCGCGCAAAGCTGGTGGTGCTCACGCGCACAGGCCGCGCTGCACTGGACGCAGCCGAAGCCGCCGCCGCTCCGCTCGACCAGCGGATGCTGGATCGCATCGGAGCCAGGCGCGTGGCAACCGCGCTCGCGGTGCTTGGCGAAATGAACCAGGTGATGGCGCAGGACCTCGCTGCGCCGACCGCGCCCGCCGAGGCACCACGCGTTTCCCGAAGAAAGGGCAAGCCATGAACACTGCCGTGCACCGCGATGTCGACACCCACGTCATCATCGTCGGCGGTGGCCCGATCGGCCTGACCACCGCCTGCGCGCTCGCCCATCACGGCGTCGACTTCCGTATCGTCGAACAACGCGTGCATGCCAGGCCGCATTCGCGCGCCAACAATCTCTGGGCGCGGCCGCAGGAGCTGCTTCACAGCATTGGCATCCGCGATGCGCTGGCGGAAAAGTCGTATCGGATCACCAAGGTCAGCACCTTGCTCAATGGGCAGGCCGTCGACCCGGTCGACATTGCCGATGTCCCCAGCCCGTACGCGCAGGTGCTCTACAGCGGCCAGGACGTCATCGAAACCGTCCTGGCCGAGCAGCTCGCGGCGAAAGGTAGCAGCGTCGAGCGCGGCCGCAGGATGGTCGGCTTCGAACAGGATGCTGACGGTGTCACCGTCACGCTGGCAACATGCAGCAACGATCACGTCGATGGCCCGACCGAGCAACTACGCTGCCGTTACCTGATCGGCGCCGATGGCGGCGACAGTGTCGTACGCAAACAGCTCGGGCTGGATTTCGAGCCCCAAAAGTTGCCCAACCGCATGAACCGGCAAGTGGATGCCAAGCTGCGCTGGCGGCGCTCCACCGATTTCGATCAACTCTGGTTTTTCTATTACCCCAAGGGTTTTTGTGGTGTCTTGCCGGTCTGGGGCGGCTACCACCGCCTGTTTTTCCTGGCCGATGACGCCGGCATCGCGGAACGCGACCCGACGCTGGAGGAAATGCAGGCCATCGCGCGCGCGGTGACCGAAGACCCGACACTGACGTTGAGCGATCCGATCTGGCTGACGCACAGCCGCTTCCAGCATGGCACTGCAGCGCAGTACGCCAAGGGGCGCGTGCTGCTGGTCGGCGACGCCGGCCATCGCACCTTGCCGATCGGCGGGCAGGGCATGAATGCAGGCCTGCACGATGCGATCGGCCTGGCATGGCGGCTGGCGATGACCTTGCAAGGCAAGGCCGCGCCGGTGGTGCTCGACTCCTACGATGGGGAGCGCGGCGGCGAACACCGTGCGCTCGACGCGCGACAAGCGCGTGGCTTCCACACCAGCGTCTACCGCGGCCCGGTTACCGATGCAGCCATGGGCATCGCCGCCAAGCTCATTCCCACCATCGGCACGCTGATTCAGGGCTCGGACGATCTGCAGCAGTTGTCGGTGGCCTATCCGCAAAGCCCGCTCAACGACGATCATCTCGGCGGCCTGCGCGAACTGCTTCAGCGCCGCGTCCCGCACTGCGGCGACCGCGCACCCGATGCGGCCATCGTCGCTGCCGATGGCAGCTCGACAACGCTGTTCGCACATCTCTACAACCCGGATGGATGGAGCTGGGGATGGTCGCTGCTTGCCTTCGACGGGCGGCAGCCCGATGCCATGCCACGGCTGCGCCTGGCGCTTGCCGAGCTGGACGCATGGCCGTGGGTGCGGCCCAGGCTCATCCTGGCCGCAGCCGTACCACAGCCCGACGATGCCACCGCATTGTCGGACCTGGATGGTGCCGCGCATGCCGCCTACGGCATCGCAGACACCAGCGCGCTGATCCTGGTGCGGCCGGATGGCCACATCGCCTTCCGCGGCCGTGCCGATGCGCCGGAACTGCTGCGCGCCTACTGCGAACGCGTCTTTGTCCCGGCGGTGCAAGGCACTGCAGGCTGAGCCTGCCGCGTCCCGTCCAAACCGGCCAATGCCGCTGCAAGCTGGCACCACCTGGAACGCTGGTCCCGCTTTGTTAGGATGCGCACCTGCGACCCAGGAGCCAAGCGCATGCCGCCAACCGTGTTTCCCGAGCCCGAGCTGTTCCTGCCGGAGCGCGGCGAGCCGTCGTTGCGATGGGGTGTGCTGGGACCTGGATCGATCGCCTCCGCGTTCGTGAGCGCGCTGCGCAGCCATACCGGGCAACAGCCATTCGCGGTGGCCTCGCGTACGCGTGCGCGTGCCGAGGCCTTTGCAAGAACGTGGGCGATGCAGCGCGCCTATGACAGCTACGCGGCGCTGGTCGAGGACCGCGATGTCGATATCGTCTATATCGCCACCCCGCACAGCGAACATCTGCAACATGGCTTGCTGGCGCTGCGCGCGGGCAAACATGTGTTGATCGAAAAGCCCATCACCACGCGCGCCAACGATGCGCGCGTGCTGGTGCAGGAGGCGCGGCAGCGCGGTCTGTTCCTGATGGAAGCCATGTGGAGCCGCTACCTGCCGCACACCGCGGTGCTGCGACAACTGCTGGCCGATGGAGCGCTGGGCGAGCTTCGGCATGTGTTTGCCGACCTGAGCCAGCGCGGCCCCGGCGATGCCGCGCATCGACAGCGCAATCCCGCGCTCGGCGGCGGCGCGCTGCTGGACCTGGGCGTGTATGCGGTGCAGCTCTCCTCGATGATCCTGGGCGCACCGACCACGATCGCGACGACCGGCGCGCTGACCGACACCGGCGTGGATGCCTTTTCGACCATGGTGCTGTCGCATGGCGGCACCGCGCAATCCACCCTGATCAGTTCCATCGTGGCCCGCAGCAGCTCCAGCGCCTATGTCACCGGCGGCCGAGGCCGCATCGATCTTGCCGGCGAGTTCCATAACCCGACTTCGCTGAGCCTGGTCGGCAACGACCACGCCAGCACGCCGGCGGTGTGGAGGGACCCAACCGGCGTCACCGGCTACGCAGGCCTGTCGTGGCAAGCGACAGCCGCCGCGCGTTACATCGGGGAAGGGCGCACGGAATCGCCGCTCCATCCACTGGACGAAGTGATCCAGATCATGACCACCCTGGATGCGGCGCGCGCGCAGCTGG
Source organism: Xanthomonas euroxanthea (assembly GCF_903989455.1). Lineage (NCBI taxonomy): Bacteria > Pseudomonadati > Pseudomonadota > Gammaproteobacteria > Lysobacterales > Lysobacteraceae > Xanthomonas > Xanthomonas euroxanthea. The sequence continues at coordinate 2,536,136 of NZ_LR861803.1, forward strand.
GATGACAGGCAGCGTTCTGCCTGGGCACATCCTCACGTCTGGATTGCATCGCCTGGCGCGTTGGCCGCAGGTTCGATCCCCCAAACGCAAACGGCCCGGACGAGCCGGGCCGTTTGCAACGTGCGCGATCAGAACTCCTGCCAGTCGTTTGCATCGTGCGCAGCGCCTGCGGCCACCGGCCGGTTGACTGCAGGTGCCTGGCGTAGCGGATTTTTGACAGCAACGGCGGGGCGGCCAGCAATCACGCGGGGCGGTGTCGCAACCGGCGTTGCCGGACGCGTGGTGCGTGTACCGTCGTCGCTGATCTTGAACACCGACACTGCCTGGGTCAGCTGCACGGCCTGTTCTTCCATCGAGCGTGCCGCCGCGGTGGCTTCTTCCACCAGCGCGGCGTTCTGCTGCGTGGTTTCGTCCATTTGCGTCACGGTGGTGTTGACCTGTTCGATGCCGGCCGACTGCTCCTGCGATGCCGCGGAGATCTCGCCCATGATGTCGGTCACACGCTGCACGCTGGCCACGATCTCGGCCATCGTGGAGCCCGCCGTATGCACCAGCGTCGAGCCTTCGGCGACCCGCTCGACCGAATCGTCGATCAGGCTCTTGATCTCCTTCGCCGCCGCGGTGGAGCGCTGGGCCAGCGTCCGCACTTCCGATGCCACCACGGCAAAGCCGCGGCCTTGCTCGCCGGCACGTGCTGCTTCCACCGCCGCATTCAGGGCCAGGATGTTGGTCTGGAACGAGATGCCGTCGATGACGGAGATGATGTCGGCAATCTTCCTGGACGAGGCCTCGATACCGGCCATGGTCCCCACGACCTTGCTCACGATCTCGCCGCCTTGCGACGCCACGCCCGCCGCACCGATCGCCAGCTGATTGGCCTGGCGGGCGTGTTCGGCATTCTGGCGCACGTTGGAGGTCAGCTCTTCCATCGAGGCGGCGGTTTCTTCCAGGTTTGCGGCCTGCTGCTCGGTCCGCTGCGACAGGTCCTGATTGCCGGCGGCGATTTCGCTGGCGGCGGCATTGATCGACACGGCAGAGTGCTGGATGCGGCCGACAATCTCCGCCAGCTGCGCGGCAGTGGCGTTGGCGTCGTCACGCATCTGCGCGAACACGCCCTTGAAGTCACCGGTCATCCGTGCGGTGAGATCGCCTGCGGCGATGGATTGCAGCAGCGACGACAGCGATTGCAGGTTGCCGTCGGCAGTGGCCATGAGCTGGTTGAGGCTATCGACCATCACATGGAAATCGTATTGAAAACGCTCGGCATCGCCACGTGCGCTGAAGTCGCCATTGGCCGCAGATTGCGCCAGCTGCTTGATCTCGTGGTTCATCGCAGACAGGTTGGCCTTCACCTCGTCCATGGTCTGCGTCAGCACGGCTTTTTCGCCGGGCAGGCGCTCCATGCTCTCGCTGAGGTCGCCGATCGCATAGCGCCCCATGATGCGTGCCAGGTTCGCCTGCACCGCCAGGTGCGAAGCCACCAGCGTATTGGTGTCACCGGCCATGCGGCCGTAGTCGCCAGGAAACGCCGTGGCATCGATGCGGAAACTGGTCTGGCCATCATCGTGGCGCCTGGCCATGTCGCTCTGCGCGCTGAGCAAGGATTGCAGCTGCGTCTGCATGCCACGCATGGCGCGCAGCAGCCGGCCGGCTTCATCCCTGGCATCACTGTCCACGTCATTGTCCAACTGGCCGTTGGCAATTGCCTCTGCGGCCCGGGTTGCGCGTGCCAGCGGCTGGGTCAGGCTGCGGGTGATGAGCCAGGCGAGCAGGCTGCTGATCACCACCACGGCAATGCCACCGCAGATGATCAGCAGCTTGCCGCGATTCATCGACGCCACGGCGTCTGCGTAGGCTTGCTGGCTCTGGCTTTCCTGTCGCGTCACCAGCTCGCGGATCTTGTCCTGCCATGCCATCGTCGCCGGGCGCGCTTTTTCGCTCAGCAAGGCCTGCGCGGGCGCATTGTCGTTTTGCGCGGCCAGCGCCATGACCTGATCGTTGATCTTGCCCGAGATCGCGCGTCGTTCGTCCATCTCGGTGCGAATCTTGCGACCTTCCTCGGAGCTGGGCAGCGTATCGAGCTTGGCCCGCAACTCGTTGTAGCGCTGGCGCTGCGCCTTGATGGTGGTGAGCGCTTCGTTGTTGAGTTCATCGCTGGTGGCCATGGCATAGGTGCCAAGCGCAATCAGGATCGATGAGTTGGCATCCAGCATGCCGTTGCCGATCTGGATCTTGGCCATGCGGTCGAGCACGATGAAATCGAATTGCTGCCTTGCGTTGGCCAGGGTGACCAGGCCGGTTGCCACCAGCAGGCTCGACAGCAGGATCAGGGCACCGAAGGCGATGCCGAGACGGCGGCCGACGTTATAGCGTTGCAAATAAGCAGTCATGCGGGTCGTCCTGATGTCCAGTGGGTGGCACCGGCCGGCACCGCGTGATGTTCGCGTGAATGCCTCGGCAACGTGATAACGACGCGACAAAGGCAAACTTAAACCCTCCGCTCCAGCCCGCATTTAGCTGATATTTTCGTTCAAGCAGGTCAGGGAAAAACCGACTGGCGGCGCCGCGAATATCCAGATGACAATGCTGACGTTGCTTGCCTCGATACCGCGCTCTGTCTTCTGTGTAGTCTTATCAGACGACTACCACGGCAGACAGCCCTGTGCGGGAGATCGCGTCGTCTGCTTCAAAGCGCTTTGTACCGCGTGCAGAGCGAGCCACGTTGCAGTACCGATACGCCGCGAATCGTGCCGCCTCATCGCCTGGCTCGCTTGCGCGGCTTGCCTGTGTCGTTGGGGAACACGCGGGCACTGAGAAAGTCGACAAACGCGCGTACCTTCGGCGATGGATGCTTGCTTGCGGGCCACAGCACGTTGAATACGCCGGTCCGCTCGACGTGATCCGCCAGCACTGGCAGCAGGCGTCCGTCTGCAAGCAGATCGCCGATAGCAAAGTCCGGCAGGCAGGCGATCCCCAGCCCCAGTGCTGCGAAATGCACGCGCGTTTCGATGTTGTTGCAGATCATCGCAGTGGGCAGCACCAGCTCGGTGTCATGCCGTCGCAGGCGCAGCGGCCAGGTTTCCAGCTTTCCCGAGTTCGGGGAGCGGTAGTGCAGGCAGGCATGCTGCAGCAGATCGCCTGGCAGACGTGGCATCCCGCGCTGTGCGAGATAATCGGGTGAGGCGACCAACATCATCTGGAAGCGGCCAAGGCGCCTGGCCGACAGACGCGAATCACTCGGCTCGCCGGTGCGCACCACCGCATCGAAGCCGTCTTCGATCACGTCCACCATCCGTTCGCTGAAATCCAGGTCCAGTTCGATCTCGGGATACTGCCGCATGAATTCAGCGAGCACCGGCAGCATCAGCGAACTGACCAGCGGCAGGCTGACGCGCAGGCGCCCGCGCGGTGTCGCGACCGCCTGCGACAGTTCCAGCTCCGCAGCCTCGATCTCGGCAAGGATGCGGCGGCTGCGCTCCAGAAACAGCGCGCCTTCGGCGGTCAGCGTGACGCTGCGCGTGCTGCGATGGAACAGACGTACGCCGAGCTTGTCCTCCAGCCGCACCACGCGCTTGCCGACCGCCGAGGCGGAGACGCCCAATAGCCGGCCCGCCGCCACGAAGCTACGCGTTTCGGCGACCTGCACGAACACCACGAATCCGCTGAGACTTTCCACTGCATTCCTGATTACGGACATCCACGTCCGTACACTCAGGAACTCTACCCCAGTTTTTCTGCAATCAAGGGCTGTCTAACCTGCACGCACCCGTCACTGACAACCCGTTTCCTCATGACCACTCCCCCCATCTCCACGGTATCCGGACCTCGGCGCTGCCGTGTCATCCATTCGCATCGAAGCTGTCGTGCAACAGGCACTGGACGCTCAGCGCCTGGTCGGAGCGGTGAGATGGCACGCGATCAGACAGATGGCGCTGCACTGCCGGATCTACCAGGCGTTGGCTTTGGACTGGGCTTCTCGGTCTTGCGTGACCCTGTGCTTGCCGCGTCGCCCGAGTCCGCAGGTAGCTGGCGGTGTGAAGGAGCATTTGGTCATTCCTGGTGCGTGGACCGGGCGGCAGGATTGAGCGTGGTCGCCTTCACCAATCTCTACGAAGGCATGTCGGGCCGCTTCGTCACCGATCTGAGTGATGCGGTATATGCGGCAGTGGGAGCAGGGCAGTGAGGTCGTCTCGCAACGACCGCCTGCCGCTGGCATCGCTGCTGGCACTGGCCATGGCGGCGTTCATCACCATCCTCACCGAAGCGCTACCCGCAGGCTTGCTGCCGCAGATGGCAAACGGCTTGCAGGTCTCCGAAGCCTGGGTGGGGCAGACCGTGACGATCTATGCGATCGGCTCGTTGATGGCGGCGATTCCCTTGACCATCGCCACGCAGGGGATTGCTCGCCGTTCGCTGCTGTTGGCTGCCATCGCCGGCTTCGCCATCGCCAATACGGTCACGACCGTGTCCACCATCTATGCACTGACGATGCTGGCGCGCTTTCTGGCCGGCGTCTCGGCCGGGCTGCTGTGGGCGCTGCTGGCGGGCTATGCCGCGCGCCTGGTGCCTGCCCATCAGAAAGGCCGTGCCATTGCGGTGGCGATGGTCGGCACGCCATTGGCACTGTCGCTGGGCGTGCCGGCTGGCGCGTTTCTCGGCACCTTGGTGAGCTGGCGTGTCTGCTTCGGCATCATGAGTGTGCTGGCCTTGCTATTGATGGTCTGGGTGCGCCTGCAGCTGGCGGATTTTGCAGGGCAGGCCAGGGACAGGCAGCAACGGCTCGGGAACGTGCTGATGCTGCCCGGCATTCGGTCGGTGCTGCTGGTGGTGCTGGCCTTCGTGCTGGCGCACAACATCCTCTACACCTATATCGCTGCGTTTCTGGCGCAGGCCGGCATGGCCGAGCGCATCGACCTGGTGCTGCTGGTGTTCGGCGGCGCGTCCGTAGTCGGCATCTGGATCGTGGGCGTTCTGATCGACCGCCATCTGCGCGTGCTGACGCTGATCAGCATCGGGCTGTTCGGCGCTGCGGCATTGGCGTTGGGCCTGGCTGGCGACATGCCGGCCACCGTCTACGCGGCAGTCGGGGCGTGGGGCCTTGCCTTCGGCGGCAGCGCGACCCTGTTTCAGACGGCGCTGGCCACCTCGGCGGGCGCCGATGCCGATGTCGCCCAGTCGATGCTGGTCACCGCCTGGAATACCGCCATCGCCGGCGGCGGTCTGGTCGGCGGCGTCCTGCTCGACCAGTTCGGCGTACGCGCGTTTTCGCCCGTGCTGTTGGTGCTGCTTGGCGCCACGCTGGCGGTGGCATGGGCCGCCAGGCGGCAGGGCTTTGCCGCGCCGCACGCCCGTGCATCGGTGCGGCCTGCGGTCGGCAGGCAAGCCTGAGCAAGCGGCCGCGTGGATGGTGCTGATGTGGTTGAGGTGGTTGAAGCGGCCACAGGCTCCTGACCCGTAGCGGCGCACGGCAGGCTTCCACGCGATGGCGCTGCGGCCGCTGAACCGCTACCGGGCCACCGGGCCAATGCTGGAATGCAGGCGCCGACACCACGCGGGCCGCTCCGGGTGTCGGCTCGCGCGCCATCACCGACTCACTCCGCCACGACGCCCCAAGGCTGATCATGCTCGCCATGAACAGCAGTACTCAGATCACCGCCCGAACGATCACGGTCACCCCGGCAGGCACAGCATCGGCTGGCAGCGAGGTCGTGGTGCAGTTGTCGGCCAGCCCGGACCCGCGCTGGCAGGCATGTTTCAATTTCGTCGTGCAAGGCCGCGATGGTTTCTTCCTGCAGGGCAGGCCGGTATTCGACAACGCGAGCTTTCACGGTGTCTTGCAGGCCGGGCGAGCCGAGGCCTTTCGCCAGGAGTTGCCGGATCTGCTGGTATCAACCGCTGCGCTCGCGCGTGCCCAGGTGAACAAGGACGCGGCGCGGTAACCGGGCTGGGTTGCCCGGAAGAACTACTTAAAAGCCGTACTCGCTGGATCAATTAGTGACCAGCCTGAAAAAGCGGCACGACGGCGAATCTACGTGTCTACACGCCGCTCAAGCTTCCCTGAGCGGTAAACAATCTGGTGGCGGTGCAGACCGGACGCCACTTGTAGACCTTGCACAGGACTGCAGGTCGAGTGTCATGTCCCACCGCTCCAGTCCGGGCGCATAGCCATCTACTGTCACCTGATGCACGACGAAGCCGAAGCGGGCATAGAACTGCTGGGTATGTTGACTCGTATCCAGTACCACGCGCCGAACGTGCGGCATCTGGCGCAATGCATCGAGTCGGGCCAGGAGTAACTGCGTTCCCACGCCGCGGCGGTGCAGGCTCGGATGGACCATGCCCCAGCACAAGCTCGCCGTGATGCCATCGGCATTGATCGCATAACCGGCGCAGCCAGCAATCTCGTTGCCACGCTCCAGCAGTTGGTAATGCCACGCCGCAGCGTGCTGGATCAGGAAGCCAGCGAAGTCGACGCGTTCCCCGGCACTGAAGAACGCCGGCACATTCGCGTCGAACAGGGCCATGCACACATCGAAGTCCTGGGAGTGGTACGGCCGAATCGTGTCCATGTGCGTAGTCTGCCCCAGACGCGCAGGCGATGTAGCGGCATGGCATCGCGTGCCGTCTGAACACAGCTCGCCAAGGAGCGACAGCCTCAGGTCCATCTGTCACCCTGGCCACGCGGCAGCAGGGCGAGGGCGCGGCGCACCTGCTTCCAGGCTGTCGCCAATGCCTTGATCGCAGCGACGCATGCGTTCGACACGGCAGCGGCTTCGGCGTGCTGCTGATCGCTGTGGAGCCAACCGGGCGGATCACGCGCATTGACGCGCAGTTCGAGTGCCCGGCGGCATCGGCCTGGATGAGACGGGCCACGGCTGCATGACCTGCAAACCAGGCCTCCTGCGGTGCGCAACAAGCCGGGACACCCCGCGCTTGTTGCGTCGCCTGGGCTCAGGCCCGGTCCGTCGCCTCGCGCACGAAGTCTGCATAGCTGCGCAGCGGTCGCTCCAGGATGGCCTGCAGTTGTTCCACCGTGCCATCGGCCGCCTGCATGCCGTGGATCTGGATGCCGGCCATCATCAGGCGCATGTCGTAGGCCAGCCACGATGGGCCATAGGCAGCCAGCTGCGCTTCGAAGGCGGCCACGTCATCGCCCGCGTAGGCGATCTCGCGGCCAAGCGCCGTACTCCAGACCTTCGCCGCGGACGCGCCCGTCACTGCATGTGGTCCGACCAGGTCGAGCGTGATGCGCGCAAGCGCGGCGGGTGCGCGGTCGCGTCGCAGCAATTCGACCAACGCGATGTCTGCGATATCGCGCGCATCGATCATGGCCACACCGGCCGCGCCGATCGGCATCGGGTAGATGCCGTACTGCTGGATCGTCTGCTGGATCACCGCTTCGTTCTGCATGAAATACGCAGGACGCAGAATCGTCGCAGGAATGTCGAGGCTTTCGATCATGCGCTCGACGGTGTGCTTGCCGGTGAAGTGCGGCACGTTGGTGAACTTGTCGGCATGGATGACCGACAGGTACACGATGCGTTCGATCCCTGCGTCCTTTGCCAGGTTCAGGGCGATCAATGCCTGCGTCACTTCGTCGGGAGTGACTGCATTCAACAGGAACAGCGTGCGCACCGACGACAATGCGGCACGCATCGACGCGACGTCGGTGAGATCTGCGATCACTTCGGTGACACCTGTCGGAAAGGCGCGCTTGCCAGGCTGGCGAACCAAGGCCCTGACCTCTGCGCCTGCGTCGGCAAGGCCCTGGGTCACGAGTGAACCGATGGTGCCGGTGGCACCGGTAACGAGAATGCTCATGTGAATCTCCTGCTGTGGATGGAAGGGTGCATCAGCGCGACATCTGCGCAACGACTGGCGTTGCGGTGACGAGACGATAGGCCGTTGCATCGCCAATACGAAGACGCCAGGATGTAGATGCCCGGTTTCAAAAATGGAACACCATGGATCTCAATGCGTTGATCGATTTCGCGCTGGTCGCAGCCAACCAGGGCCTGGGAAAGGCCAGCCGTGCCAGTGGCAGATCCAAGGCGACCTTGTCGCGCCGCATCGCCGAGCTGGAGGAGCAACTGGGCGTGCGGCTGGTCGAGCGCAGCGCACGTGGCCTCATGCTCACCGAGGCCGGGCAGCTGCTGATGGACCGCACCGAAGTGCCGTTGAGCGAGGTGGCCGAGGCCATGGCAGCCGCACGCGAAGGGCTCTCGACCCCGCGCGGGAGCTTGCGGGTGGCATCGCCGGTGCTGTTCTCGCAACTGGCGATGGGACGCATTGGCGCGGAGTTCTGTGCGGCCTATCCGGAGATCACGCTCGAGGTGGTGGCAGAGGACCGCACGGTCGATCTGGTGGAGGAGCAGTTCGATGTGGCCATCCGGATCAATCCGAGCCCGGACAGCAGCTTGGTCGGGCGCTGCTTCGCCAGGGATCGGCTGGTGGTCGTGGCCGCACCCGGCATCGCCATGCCCACCGGCGGCGCGGTTACGCCGATTCCCGCCGTGGTGATGTCCAGCTTCCAGCCGACCACATGGACGCTCGATGACGGGCATCTGGTCCTTGAACCCGTGCCAAGGCTGCGGTTTTCCTCGTTCCTGATGGTCCGCGACGCAGCGATGGCCGGCGGCGGCGTGGCGCTCATTCCACAGTCGATCGCATGGAACCAGCTCGCGCGTGGCGAACTGCTGCAATGGGGCACCATCGCCGGCGTGGAGCCGGCGCTGTGGGTGTTGCACACGTCCAGGCGCCTGGCTGCCCCGAAGGTGCGCGCCTTCGTGGACTTCATGTGCGACAGGTATCCGGATGCGTCGCTTGTGTTGAAGGGGTAGGGCGCTGGACCTCGCTTGTGCTGGCCAGGCGCTCGCCCAGCCCTCACACGCGCAGCAGCCGCCTTGCCAGGCTACGGCCGGGCGCTGTGCCTGCCTGGTCGGCATTGCTGCCCAGGATGGGGCGACGCAGATGCGGCGGCGGCAGGCAGATCAGCACGCACGGCGTTTTCGCCAGTGCGGACTGCAGCGAGGAGCGCCAGACGCCGCGGCGGACGACGGCGTCGTGTTCGACCACCAGCACATCGGCGCAGGCGCGTTTGAGCAGGCCGGCGATCTCGCGCCGCGGGTTGCCGACGGCCACGTGGATGCGCACGCGCAGGTCCTCGTCGGGCAGTTGCTGGACCAGGTCGCCGAGCCAGCTGGCGGCCGCGTCTTCGCCCAATGGCTTGTCGTGGAACAGGCTGTCCACCAGCAGGCCTTCGCTGATCTCCGGCACCACGTGCAGCAGGTGCAGGTCGGCGCCGCGGCGGCGTGCCAGGGCGGCGGCATCGCCCAGCGATTCCAGGCTGGTTTCGCGGCCGGTGATCCAGCAGGCCACATGGCCGCCGACCGCCCCGTCGCGCGGGATCGCATCGGCATACGGCAGGGTCAACATGGGCGTGGCCACGCGCTGCAGCACGCGCGCGCGCAGCGAGACGTGCAGCGGGCGCGGCAGGCCGGTGCGTTCGGATGGCGGCATGATCAGCAGCGCATCCTCGCGGCTGCGGCAGAACGAGACGATGCCGGCGGCGGCAGGGCCACCGGCGAGTGCGCGCTCGCAGCCCGGGTAGTTGGAGGCCTCGGCAAAGAAGGAATCCAGCGACTGCTGGGCCTGCGCGCGCTTGCCCTTGGCGTGCACGTGCAGGATGGTCAGGCGCGCGCGCAGGCGGTCCACCAGTTGCGCCACGGTCGGGATGGCGGCATGGCAGGTCTCGGAAAAATTGGTGGCGAAGATCAGCTGGGTGGGGGTGGTCTGCATGGCGGGCTCCGTGGTCAGTAGATGAAACCGTCGATGGCGCGCACCTCGCGCAGTGGCACGCGCTGGCCCAGCATCTCGCGCAGGGTCAGTTCGATGCCGCGCGACAAGGCGGTCATCGGGGTGTCGTGCACGGTGTTCTCGAACGGGTCTTCGATGGCGCTGCTGGCGCTGTCGATGGCGATCAGGGTGAAGCTGATCAGCACCGAGGCGATCGGCATGGCCAGGCCCATGCCGGCGATCAGGCCCAGCGGCACCAGCCAGCAATACATGTTCACCAGCGTGCGCGGCAGCGAGGAGAACTGCCGTGGCAGCGGGGTGTTCTTGATGCGTTCGCAGGCGCCCTGGATATTGGCCAGCGTGGTGAGGTTGGCGTCCAGCGACGACCAGCGCAGGCTGTCGAGCATGCCCCAGTCGCGCGCCTGCTGCAGTTGCTGGCCCAGCCGCAGGGTCAGCGCGTTGGGGATGTTGGCGTAGCCGCGCAGCTCGTCGGCGCGTGCCTGGCCGAGCAGCCCGGCCAGCTCGGGAAACGGATTCTGTCGGCGCAAATGGCAGCGCAGGGCGTGCACGAAGGCGACCTGGTGCACCACGATGTCGTCGCGCAGCGTGGCCTGGCGCGGGTCGGCAGCATCCACATCCAGCGCGGTCAGGGCCTGGCGTGCGATGGCGCGCGAGGTGTTCACCAGCGTGCCCCAGAGCTGGCGCGCTTCCCACCAGCGGCCATAGGCCGCATTGGCGCGGAACGCCAGGAAGATGGTGAGCGCCGAGCCAAGCTGGGCCAGCGGCAGGGCTTCGATCGACAGCCACTGCCAGCCGAAGAAGGTGTAGAGCACGGCCACCGCGCAGTCGAACGCCAGCAGTACCAGCAGGCGCTTGTAGGTCTTGGGCCAGATGCGTCGCAACGGAAACGTATCGCGGGTGATCATGGGAAGGGCAACATGGACGTGGGGTAGGGCCATTACACCCAGCCTCCACGGTCGTGTCTGCCATCCTTGCGCCAGCGTTGGACAGTGCACGCACCGTCCGAACGATGCGGGCGGGCTATCTTTCGATAGGGTGAAATCCGCAGGCCTGGCCACGATGCTGTGGCATCAACCACAGCGAGAGAGGAGCGGCATTGCAGCGCAGGTGCATGGGGTGGCAATGGACAGACTGAGACTGCCATTCAAGTGGCGCGGACAGGTGGTCAAGCTCAATCGCGGCCCGACGCTATGGGCGTCGCTGGCGATGCTGGCCTCGCTGGTGTGGGCGGAGTGGTACTCGCACCTGGGCGTATCGCTGGGGCTGCTGTACATCCTGCCGGTGGTGCTGGCGGCCACGGTGCTATCGCGGCGCGACATCGTCATTGCGGCGATTGCCTGCGCGGTGCTGCGCGGCCTGTTCGTCACCGACGAAACCCCGGTCGAACAGGCACTGCGCTTTTTCATGGCGACGGTTGCCTATGCCGGCTGCGGGCTGCTCGTGGCCGAAATCAGCCGCACCCGCCGGGTGATCCTGGCCCATTACGTGCAGCTGCGTGCCGAACAGCGGCTGCGCCGGCGGCTGGAGCGGCAATTGCGGCTGCTTGCCGAGAGCAGCCCGGCGGCGTTGCTGACCGTGGCCGGCGACGGCCGCATCGTGGCGGCCAACCGCGCCGCGCACGAGATCCTGGACATGGCCGAGGAGGGCGGGCTGGAAGGCCGCGCGGTGCGCGAGTTCCTGCCGCTGCTGGACGATGCGCTGAGCATGAGCGCCAACCTGGATGGCATGCGCACCTCCGCCAGCACCTGGGGCTGCCGCAGCGACGGCACCCGCTTCCCGGCCACCACCTGGTTCTCGGTCTACGAAGACAGCGCCGAGCGTCACCTGGCCGCGATCCTAGTCGACACCAGCGAGGAAGTGCGGGCGCGCGAATCGGCGCACTTCGACGATGTGCTGAAGAACAATCGCCTGCTGGCCGGCGCGGTGTCGCACGAGATCCGCAACCTGTGTTCGGCGGCGGGCGTGGTCACCTCCAACCTGGCGCGGCATCCGGCCATTGGCGCTGATCCGGATCTGGCCGCGTTGCGCAGCCTGGTGGCGGCACTGATGGAGCTGGCGTCCTTCAACCTGCGTCGGCAGCTGCCCGACGACGCGCATGAAACGCGGCTGCAGACGCTGTGCAGCGAGCTGGATGTGATCATCCGTTCGGACTGGGAGGATGTCGAGGGCCAACTGGTGATCCAGATCGCGGCCGACTTCCCCTCGGTGCACGGCGACCGCCACGCGCTGTTGCAGGTGTTGCTCAATCTGGCGCGCAATTCGCTGCGCGCGGTGCAGGCGCTGCCACCGCAACGCCGCCAGTTGATCGTCAGTGCGCGCCTGGAGCAGGAGCGCGCGGTGCTGAGCGTGCGCGACACCGGGCCCGGCATCGCCGAGCCGGGCCGCCTGTTCCAGCCGTTCCGCAGCGACAGCGATGGCTCCGGGCTGGGGCTGTACATCTCGCGTGCGCTGATGGCCAACCAGGGCGGTCTGCTGCGTTACGCGCCCGGCGGCGAAGGCGCCTGTTTCGAGCTGCATCTGCCGCTGGCGCATGCACCGTATGCGGAGGCGCTGGATGGATGAGTCGCGGCGCGAACCGGTGCGCCTCTACCTGCTGGACGACCACACGCTGTTCCGCGAGGGCCTGCTGCGCCTGCTCGGTGCCGACGCCCGCTTCGAGGTGGTGGGGCAGTCCGGCACCTTGGCGCAGGCCATCGTCCAGATCGCGTCGCTGACGCCGGACGTGGTCATCCTCGACTACGACATGGGCGAGTACAACGCGCTGGACTACATGCGGCGCCAGGCCGAGCAGGCGCGCCGCCCGGCCACGCTGGTCGTCACCGCCGGCCTGCCCGAGCGCGACGCACTTGCCTTGATCCGGCTCGGCGTGTCCGGCATCTGCCGCAAGGATGTCTCCACCGACGAACTGATCGACAGCATCCATGCGGTGGCGATGGGCCGGGTGCTGATCGACCAGCGCTACCTGCAGTCGCTGGTTGCCCAGGGCACCCAGGAAAGCCGGCCCAGCTTCACCGACCGTGAGCGCGAAGTGCTGCGTGGCTTGTTGCGTGGGCAGTCCAACAAGTTGATCGCACGCCAATTGGGCAGTTCGGAGAGCGCCATCAAGGCGACGTTCCAGCAGCTGTTCAACAAGCTCGACGTGCGCTCGCGCAGCCAGTTGGTGATGGTGATCCTGCAGGATTATCGCGACCTGGTGTGAGGCGTCGTGTCGCTTTGAGCAATGCCGCGCGAGCGATGCAGATGCAGATGCTTAGCGATTGACGCCAATGCAGTCGCAGTGGCACGGGAACGTATTGGCCCGTGCAACAGGGCAGCAGATGTGACGCAGGGCTACCACCCGGCAAGCACGCCAACCAGAATGCGACGGGTGGTGTTGACCGCCAGCCGCAGGGCCTGGAACCATCACACCGTGTCGGACTCATCTGCACGAGGCGTGGACGAAGCGCCGGTCATCATGCGCGCCTGATGGATTGAGGTGTTACATGGCGAAGCCGACGCTGTTCTTCCTGCATGCCCTCGGGTCCAGCAGCAACGAGTGGTCTGGGGTCATCCAGCAACTGGAGGCGCGTTTCGACTGTGTGGCACTGGATATTCCCGGTTTCGGGGACGCGCCGCCGCTGACGCATCTCGACACCGCCGCACTGGTTGCATGGTTCGTCGACGAGGTGATTCGGCGACAACCGACGTGCTGGCTCGTGATCGGACACAGCATGGGCGGAAAGATCGCCAGCCTGGCAGCAGCGCAGGCACGCGAGGGGGTGGCGGGGCTTGCCGGCCTGGCCGGGGTGATCCTGGTCGCCGCATCGCCGCCGGCGCCCGAGCCGATGGACGAGTCGCGCCGAAACACGATGCTGGCCTGGTTCGAGAAGGGCCACCCCTCGCGGCAGGAAGCGGAGCAATTCATCGACGACAACTGTGCGGCGACGTTGCCAGCGCCGGTCAGGACTGCCGCTGTCGAGGATGTGCTGCGAACCAACGCCAACGCGTGGATCGCCTGGCTCGCGCACGCAAGTCGTGAGGATTGCAGCGCACAGGCCGGCTGCATGCACGTGCCTGCGTTGATCATCGCCGGCAGTGACGACGGCGACCTCGGCGAAGCGGCGCAAACAGCATTGAACGCGCCGCACTATCACGATGCGCGCATCGCCGTGGTGGCCGATGCCGCGCACCTGATCCCGTACGAACAACCGCAAAATCTCGCGCAGCTGATCGCAGCGCACGCGGATCGCTGCGTGGACAGGCGCCTGCCCGAGGACTTCATCACGCTGCTCAACGCAGACAGGGTTTCCCCACGCATGCGCAAGCTGCTGCTTAGTCGGCATGCGGGCCCGCCCGCCAGTGCGCAGGGCGTGCTGAGCCAGCATCAGCTAAAGCTCCTCGGCGAAGTGGTCGCGCGTGTCCTGGATGGGGCCGGCGATGCGCGCGCGATTGCACGGCGCATCGATGTCCAGCTTGCCGAAGGCGCCGGCGATGGTTGGCGCCATGCGGCGTTGCCACCGGACCGGCTTGCGGTGCCGCTGGGGCTCGACGCGCTCGACGCGCTGAGCAATGGCTTCGCTGGGTTACCTGCCGAGATCCAGGACCGCTGGCTGCGCGCGGTATCGCTCGCGACGGCCGGTGATCCCTCGGCACACGGGCTGGATGCAGCGCAGCTGGCGCACTGGTTCGAGGACATCCGCGCCGAAGCCGCGCGGACCTGGGTCAGTCTTCCCGCCACGATGGCGGCAATGGGATACGACGGCTTCGCGGTTGGCGGCGCTGGTATCGACAGCCCGGGCTATCAGCAGACCGCAGCCGACCGGCAGGAAGCCTGGCAGCTTCCTGCCAAGGGTCTTCGATGAGTCCCGACGCTTCGGTCGATGCCGTGGTGGTGGGGAGCGGGGCAGGGGGCGGCCCATTGGCTGCACGGCTCGCGCAACGAGGTCTTTCGGTGGTGGTGCTGGAGGCGGGTGCGGCCTTCAGCCCTGCGTCCCATCTGCCCGATGAGCTGACGACCGGCATCTACTGGATGGAAGAGCGCCTGAGCGGCGGGCAGACGCCCACCGCATTTGGTGCCAACAATTCCGGGTCGGGCCTGGGCGGTTCGACCCTGCATTGGGGCGCCTTCTGCCCGCGTCCGGACAAGCGCGACCTGAGCCTGGCAACGCAGACCGGGCAGCGCGGCATGGACTGGCCAATCGCGCATGAAGAGCTGCTGTCCTACATCCGCCGCGTCGAGGAGTTCATCGGCGTGTCCGGGCCGGCGCACTATCCCTGGGATACGGAGCGCAAATACGCGTATCCGCCGGCGCAGCGCAATGCGTCGGCCGGCGCGATGGCACGCGGTTGCCGCACGCTGGGCATCACAGCTACCGATGCGCCTGCCGCATTGGTGACCAGGGCGCACGAGCAGCCGCACCACGGCAGGCGCGCGGCCTGCAACAACTGCGGCGCATGCCATCAGGGTTGCAGCAACGGCGCCAAGGTGAGTGTTGATACCACCTGGCTGCCACTGGCGCGCGCGCACGGCGCGCAATTGCGACCCGATTGCCGGGTCATTGATATCGAGCGCGACGCCCGTGGCATGGTCAGCGCGGTGGTCTACCAACAGGACGGGCGCGAACTGCGCCAGCGGTGCGCGAGCCTGTTCCTGTGCGCAGGCGGCGTGGAGACACCGCGCCTGCTGCTCAACCTGGGCCTGGCCAACTCCAGCGGCCAGGTGGGGCGCAATTTCATGGCGCATGTCGCCACCCAGGTGTGGGGGGAGTTCGATGCCGACATGCGCATGAACCGTGGCTACCCCTCGTCGCTGATCACCGAGGACATGCTGCGCCCGGCCAATGCCGATTTCGTCGGCGGCTATCTGGTGCAGAGCCTGGGCGTGCAGCCGATCACCCTGGCCAACACGCTGGCGCGTGGCGCGGGCCTGTGGGGGAGGGAACTCGTATCGACCATGGCACGCTACAACCGCCTGGCCGGCATCGGCATCAATGGCGAATGCCTGCCGCAGGAGGGCAACCGGCTGAGCCTGTCCGACGAGCACGATGCCTTCGGCCAGCGCAAGGCGCGTGTCGACTTCAGCTACGGGCCCAACGAACGCGCACTCGATGCGCACGCCCGCGCATCGCTGCACGCAATCTGGGAGGCGGCAGGTGCCCAACGCATCTTCGCCGCCGCCCGCTCCGCGCACACGTTGGGCACCTGCCGGATGGGCACGGATCCGGAGCAGGCGGTAGTGAACCCGGACGGCCGCGCTTTCGATATCGCCAACCTCTACATCTGCGACAACTCGATTTTTCCAAGCGCACTGGCAGCCAATCCCGCGCTGACGCAGATGGCACTTGGCCTGCGCACGGCGGAGCGCTTTCTCGCCCGCTAGTGACGCGCATACCACCACCAATCCCTACCACCAGGAGTTCAGCATGGATCTCGGAATCAACAATCGGATCGCCCTCATCAGTGGCGGCGACTCGGGAATGGGCAAGGAAACCGCGCGGCAGCTGCTCGAAGCCGGCGTGCGCGTGGCAATCACCGATCTGCCGGACGGCACGCTCGACCAGGCCGTGGCGGAGCTGTCGGGCCTGGGGCAGATCATCGCCATTGAGGGCGACGTCACCCGCGAGCAGGACGTCACCGCCATCTGGACGCAGGTGCGCGAACAACTGGGTGACCCCGACATCTACATCAACGCAGCGGGCGTGACCGGCGCAACCGGCGATTTCCTGGAGGTCAGCGATGCGGGCTGGCTCGAAACGCTGGACATCAACCTGATGGGCGCGGTGCGCATGTGTCGCCAGGCCATTCCCGCGATGCGCCGCAAGCAATGGGGTCGGATCGTGCTGTTCGCATCGGAAGACGCCGTGCAGCCCTACGTGGACGAACTGGCCTATTGCGCATCGAAGGCAGGCATCCTGAGCCTGGCCAAGGGCCTGTCCAAGGCCTATGGCCCGGACAATGTTCTAGTCAATACGGTGTCGCCCGCATTCATCGCCACCCCGATGACCGACAAGATGATGCAAAAGCGCGCAAGCGAAAACGGAACCACGTTCGAGCAGGCGATCGAATCGTTTTTGGACGAAGAGCGTCCCGGCATGGTGCTGAAGCGACGCGGCCGCGCAGAGGAAGTGGCCTCGGCGGTTGCCTTCCTGTGCTCCGAGCGCGCCAGCTTCATCAACGGCGCCGGGATCCGGGTGGATTCGGGGTCTGTCTTCACCATCGCGGGTTGAGCGATTGCCGAGGCGCCTTCCTTTGCTGGATATTGCAAAGGGAGGCGCAAAAGCGGCATCCGATGCGCCTGTATCAGATCAAGAGAGTGTGCCCATCAGGCCCAGCAGTCACGCCTGCCATATTGCATATCACTAACCGCATAGAATTCTGTCATTGAATTGGTGCAGGTTGCTGCTGATAGAGCTCTGAAAACGAGGCGATTTGTCAGAGGCCTATCGACATTGGGGCATTTTCTGGCTGCCAGTGGGCTACTCAGTAACCGGGCTTGGCAAAGCTGTGACCGCGCCCCCATCTCCTCACGCCTTAGAAAACAATCACTTATTGATTTCCGAGAGTTTGGTTTGGATCCAAAATCGCTGTAACAACGATACAGGTAAAGCTGTGACTATTCTGAGGTGAACGTCAAAGCTGTGACTTTTCCGATCCCCTGAATTTCTAGGTAAATCGATCAACAATTTTTCCAAGTCATGCTTGGAGAAGGGCCTTGAGCGATGAAAAATTTGAGCAGTACATACCCTGGGTGCGCAGCGCCTTGCTCCCGGGTGAGTCAACATATGCATTTCTCAACAAATTGGGCTGGTTCGCAGCAAAGGGCCCACTTCAGTTGATCCGTGACCTTCAGGGCAGCGAGAAAAATCAGAAAACCCGTAAACCAGACCGAATCGACTATGCCCATGTAGTGTGTGAATGGCGCAGCGAGGCGCACGAGTATTGGTGGCCACTTCAGCAAGGGCGGCTAGGCGAGTACTTCATTGAGGCGAATTTCTTGACTCTGAAGGACTACTCAGATTGGGCATGGGAAAACAAGCGCCTTCGCTTCTGCGCAGAATGCGTCGCGCTTGGAATGCACTTCACAGTCGGCCAGCTGAATTTTATTGAGTTCTGTCCTTACCACGAACGACGACTGATCTCGGACTGCCCGATCTGCGGGAGGTGGATGAAGTACAGCACATCCTTGCCCCGTCCAGCATTTAGCTGCAGTGTCTGCAGCCGCTCCCTTTTGGCCGCCGATATGACCGATATATGCGCGAATCGGCGCATCCGGTGGCGGATTTCACGAACTTATCAAGAGCTTTTTGTGGCAATGAAAGCTTGCGCGCCGATTCACTCCATGATGACGGGATCGTTTTTCAGGCAAGGGCGGCTCCCGGGCATCAAGGAAGCTACAACAGCGATGTTAGAGCCCGATAGACAATTTTCCGAGACGCTCCCTCTTGTACCGAGCTTTGCCGCTATCAAAGTCGCTCTTAATGAGCGGGGAAAACCCTCCATCCATAGTGTTACGAAAACCACCCGTGCCGCAGAAACTTACTCGATCGAGAAGGAAGGTCGTACCGTCATCCATCAAAGTGCCCAGTTGCGTGCGGGTGCCTGGCTGCTTCGACGGTATTCCGATCACGTTACGTGTATTGCCACTTCTCGGGAGATGTTCAGAACAAAATTGCAGGCGCAGCTTCTTGCTCGGACCTTACATAAGCTTTGTTGCATTGGAAACGGGTTTGTGGCATGGGAAATGTGCCGCATTGACCGCGCACAAGAGAAGCTCCGCTACGAACTCTGGGACGCGTGGGGCCTTAGGAGCACCGCCGAGCGATCCTTCGGATCCTACGTCCTTGAAAAGGCAAGTCTTACAAGTTCCATTGTGACCTTCTTGAGAAGCGATCCGGATGAGCTATTAGAGTGGCTAGCACATAAGTTGCCCACGAGCTTTCGGAGTTGGGAAGCGTCCAGGACAAATGGGGAAACACCGGCGATACTTTGGCAGAACATCAGTGACGTCGATTTTTCCGAAGTCTGTGAAGTTTCACGCCTTACCGAGGAGGCGAAATGGCAGTTGATTTCGGCTCACTGCACGGAAAGTGATGACGCATTGCAAGAGCCGGGACTAGCTAAGATGCGTGCGAAGCATGCGGCTAAGAATCTGGAGCGTGAATACGGGTCGCGCGGGCGTGCGGCGATCTCTATGCCGATTGTGCACGCGAGGATAAACGAGGCGAACGGGTGTTCCTACTAGTCCGTGCATCGCCGGACAACCTTTCATATGCGACGTGGTTAGTGCCTGCTGTGATCAAAAGCGACTGGTTGTATTCGAGGGAGATATCCCCGTGCGTTTTGAGCAATTCCAATCGCAGCGCAATGAGCGCCGCTTCGATGCTCGCATGGGCGGGTGTATATGAGGTCAAGCCCTCAGTTGTCACCTCCAGGGCGCCATCCCGGTAGCGCTCAGGCAAGGGATGATCGATTCGTTCGTACCATGCTTCACCGGCCGCATGTAGGCAAGCGCAGGCATCGAGCATGTCCTGGTTCTTCCTCACCAGGAAAGGCAGTACCCAAAGGTCTCCTAGTGCCCGAGGGAGCTTTGAAGGCGCGGATCGCTCACCCCATACCGAGACATTGGCCACGACGTCTTGCAAGTAAGGTCGAAGCTGTTCGCCCAGTCGATGGCCGTCTTCGAAGGCGCGTTCGTGCATTGAGGCGGAGAATGCGGTAACCGCGTTGTCAGCTAATTCCCTTGCCGCTTGTGTCCCCCGGTGCCTGCGCCAGGTGACCTCATGCAGAAAGGCGATGACAAAGAGCAGTGTGCTGGGGGTAGCCGCTTTAATCAGCGCGCTGGTGCATCGGTGCTCAAGATCGGCGTATAGCGCCGGATCCAGGTGCTTCACGGCGGCCATGACGCGCCCAGGTACGAGCAGAAGACCTCGCGAGTTGGTGTAGACCAGCAACTGCTCGCGTGAGTCCAATAATGAGGGTGGATCAAGCTGCATGTAGCGGTTGAAATCGCGCAGCAACCAAGCACGTGACGCAGGCACACGTTCACATACCCGTTCGAGCAGGTTGAACTTCTTAGTCTTGTCCTTGATCTCTTTCCAATAGGCGCCGTCTGGGTTCTTGCCCGCGTTGTGGATCTCTTCGAAGACCCGAGGTGTCAGCCCCTCATAGATCGCTCCGGTGAAGCCTTCGCAGGGCAGAAGCAGGGTTCGATTCAACCATTCGACGTCGCATTCCAGCGACTTCAACAGGTATCGGGCCCATACCCATGCGCCTATCTGACGAAAACCGCTAGCACAGTCCAGCACCATGATCGGGGCTCTTCGGGCGAGGATTGAAAATCAAACCACGGCAGGAGATTGGATCTGACAACCTTCCATGCAGGTAGTCTGTACGCCAGCACTACTGGAATTAAAAACTAGTTCACAAAAAAGAGCCCGCCACGCCAATGGTCGGACTCTTGAGGCCAGGTCGTTTGGAGGACCTGTTGATGCCGACGAGACTATACACCCCTTCCCGCTACGCGGGTCAAGGTCGCACCCGCTTGCCTGCCATCGCTCGTCTGCGCGGGCAACCCAATGGGTAAGACCCCGGCGCAAAAAAAGCGCAACCAGTACCTGGCCTCCGTGCGTGCCAGAGGAGCCAGCGGCCACAACCTGTGGTTTGTCAGACCCCCGCAGGACACGCAGGCGCTCCCGCTGACGCTGAGTTCGGACATCGAATTGGAGGCCTTCTTCTACCTGGAAGGTTCACCGGATGTGGCGTTCGTCGACTATTCCCCCCTGCGCCACGGGCGAGCGAACCCGCACCCGGGGCGGCGGCACTTCGCTACCGTGACCACGCTGGAGGGTACCGAGCTCGACGTCGACCTGGCCCTTGAGGCCAACAAGGCATCGGTGGCGGGCCGGCGATTGGTCAGCCTGGCGGTGCTCAACGCAGCCAAGGTACGCGTCCAGAGCTGGCGGGCGATCGTTCCCACGATCAACCGGTGCCGACCGCGTTCCTTGGGCCCGCTGATCATTCGCTGCCGGCATCTGCTGGAAGAGCATGGCGACTTAGCTGTTCGGGATCTGTGCCAGCAGCTAACCACCGAAAGTACCGCGCTGATCACAGGCGCAGTGGCCACGCTGCTGCGCTCGCGCGAAATTGAAAGCGA
The DNA here is from genome assembly GCF_903989455.1 of Xanthomonas euroxanthea. Lineage (NCBI taxonomy): Bacteria > Pseudomonadati > Pseudomonadota > Gammaproteobacteria > Lysobacterales > Lysobacteraceae > Xanthomonas > Xanthomonas euroxanthea. The sequence continues at coordinate 2,557,083 of NZ_LR861803.1, forward strand.
TGTAGATACCCACCTGTGGGGTCCTGGTACCGTGCTGCGGACACCTCGTCATGGGTAGCCGCCTGACTCTGAAGACGACGCCTCCCGAGCGTTTGGTTCTCGCCAGCTGGGCCATGCCATCACTAGAAGGCCTGGATGCGGCAGAGACGAAGCGGTTCTACTCGCTCAAGGAGGCCATTACCGACTACGTGCACGGCGCACGGATCACGCAACTGTTGCAGGCCAAATCGATCTGGAGAGAGGTGTTCTATCGAGCCTACGACAAATGTGTCGCGCTTGACGGGCGAGGCATGCCGATCGGCTGGGTAGGGCTGCTGCCCTATTTGGAGATCCAGCCGCGGCAGCGACGGAAGCCCTTGCCGAAGCATCAAAGCAAAGGGCTAGCGGGGGCGCTTGCGCAGTTCCTACGCCAGAACAGCGACATTGCCGCAGCATTGGAGTCGTACTTGCTGCTCAACGCCAAACGAAAGCCCGGTGGAGAGGCGGGCGTGCGACACAAGTCCGTCCACATGGAATTCTTGCGTCTATGCGAAGCCAAGGATCCCGACATGCAGTCCTGGCCTTTTACCTCGCGTCGGCGTGGAGCGGGGGCCGTGCGGGAGTTCACCAAGGCCTTTCTGATCCAGCACTACGACGCGATCGTAGTTACCCAGTATGGGTACAAGGCCGCGACCAAAGCCAAGACCGGCAATGGCCATGGCTCTCGCCTCGTGGCCTGTATGCCAATGGATATCGTCGAGATGGACGAGCATGCCATGGGTTGCATCGGCACCGTCAGGATCGAGACGACTGAGGGTTTCCGGTTTCTGGATGCAGGCCGAATGACGCTCTTGCTGCTGGTTGATCGCCACAAGGGCTGGATCATGGCCTTCAAGGTGATCTTCCGTGAGGCGGCCAACGCCGGCGATGCAATGGACGTGCTTCACGCGGGCGTACTCGGTGAACCGGACTGGGCCCACCGCAAGGACGGTCAGCTGGCCACGCGCCCTTTGGCCGACCTGGACGACCGCTTCGGCTGGTGTGGATTCAACTGTCTGTTGCTGGACAATGCGCTCATCCATCTAGCTGACGAACTGGTCTCACGTGTGATGTCGCTGAGCGGATGCGCGGTGAACTTTGGCCCAATGAAGACTCCAGCCAGGCGCCAGTTAGTGGAGCGCATTTTCAACGAACTGGAACGCGCAGGCTTTAAACGGCTTCCTCAAACCACCGGCGCTGGACCGCAAGATCCTAGGCGGCAGAAGGCGGAAGAGGCTGCCCGCGCGTGCATCCTGTCAGAGCGCGAGATTGTGACCCTGGTGTCGAATCTGTTGCGCAACTTCAACGAGAAAATGGGCAAAGCCAACTTGGCGGCCAGCGCGGCCCAGCGCATGCACGCGCTCATTTGCGGACCCGAACGCGATCAGTACCAGTTTCCATTTCTACCTCCGCTGCGGGAAGGCGAGGCAGATCTATCCAAGTCGATCATCACTGTGCCAATTCGGGGCAACAAGGGCACTGGTCGTCGCCCTTACTTTTCTTTTCTGGAGGTCGACTACACGAACCAGGCCATGGCGAAGGATTGGACTCTGCTGGATGAGCAGGTCGAGCTACAACTGCATGTCGCGCGGACCAATATTCGATTCATTGAGGCTTTCTGCCGTCAGCGCCCCTTGGGTATCTGCCAGGCCGGTGGCCGCTGGCGTTGGAGCGATCACTCGATCGATCTGCGGCGTCAAATCAATCAACTCCTGCGCGAGGGCTACATCGAGAACGACAGGAACGACGATGTCGTGGCCGCGTTCTTGAAAAAGGTGGCGGACGAATATGTCAGGGCCAAGAGTAAATCCAAGCCGGCCAAGGCGGCCATGCGACATGTAGGCGATCACAACGCCCGTCGCGATGTGCCCGATGACGTCCCCAACACCGCCGATCAGATGAAGCAGGTCGGAGTCGCGGTGACGGACCTCCTGGATCGGGCCAGCGAATCAACAACGTCCAACTACATGCAGTGGGATGACATAGGTGCCTTCAACGGAGATCGTCATGACGATTGATGAGATTCTACGCTTGCGTAACCAGGTATGGGATGAGCATCCGCTAATCATTGAGCGAGCGGTGCTGCCAACGCTTGCTGCCAAGGACGTTCTGGCCCGTGTTTGGGCACTTGGCCGCAAGGGCAGGGGATCCATTGCCTTCTTCGCCCAGCCCCTGTCGGGCAAGAGTTCATGTGCCGAGTTGCTATTGGTGGAAATGAAGCGAAAAAAGCCTGGCTGCGGCGTGCTGATATTCGAAGTGGTCGAAGACACCAATCCGGCCGAAGGGCGCTTACTTTCGGAAATCCTCAACCAGATCGACTATGCGCCCAAGATCGCCAGAGATTTGGCCGGCAAGCGTACCCAAGTGCACCGCGCCTTGCTGGCCCTATCAGGGGAGTCCCGGCACCTTTTTCTGATCTTCGATGAAGCGCAGGAGCTGAGCTGTGACGAGTTTGCCTGGCTTAAGTCGGTCATCAATCGCCTAGTGCGAGACCGCGTGAAGGTCACGGTCGTCTTGTTCGGGCAGATCGAGCTCAAAGAGAAACGGCAACAGTTGAAGGCCGCACGCTCAGATCTGGAAAAGCGCTTCATGTCCACGTTGAACGAATTCAGGGGGATTCAGAACGCAGCAGAACTGGAACCGCTGCTGGCGGCAATTGACGCCGGTTCTGAGTTTCCTGTGGGTTCGGGCATGAGTTACCTGCAACTGCTACTGCCCAGGTTTTATGAGGGCGGGGGGCGGCTTGCCAGCAGTAGTGCGCTGTTCTGGCGCGAACTTAAACAGCAACGCTTGCCTGGCGTCGGAACCGTCGTGGCCATGTCCAGTGTTGCAGGGTTCTTGGCATCGTTCTTCATTCACCTTCGTGGTGCTGACAGTACGGAGCTGAAGATCACATCGGAACTGCTTCAGAAGATTGATGTCATCTGAGGCCTCGGCGCCGGTGAGTTTTGTCGCCCATCTTCCAGAGCACTGGGAGAACAATTCCCTTTTTGGAGCATACGCGGCGATCGGCCGATTCAACCTGTGCCGTGCATACGATATTGCCAAACTCATCGAGCGGCCCTTACGTATATTCCAGCCGTGTCGTCCGCCTTCGCCCACCCACCTGTTCGAATTCATGAACTGGGTAGCGCAACTGAAGGTGGCGAGCGACGAAATCACGCATCAGCTACTTCGTCGCGTGATCGCCAAGGCGCGGCAGGACCTCACTGAAGCCCCCTTGGAATGGTATCGAGCCACGGTGTTCTGGTGCCCGCAGTGCATGAAGCAGAGTCATCATAAGGCAATCCATCAGCATCGCTCACTCTGGTTTTGCCGTGAGCATCAAGTCCGCCTCGAACAGTTCTGCAACTACTGTGGCCAGCACATTGGCTATCGTGTCTTCTTTGATAGGGAGCCGCTGCAATGCGGCGGATGCGGAAGTCGTTTGGATGGCCTGGATGACGGCGCTACATCGCAGACCGCAGCACCTAAAGCCTCCTCGGTCGAGGATCAACTGACGTGCCAGATAGCTGAGCAGGTCCAGGTTGCCGGTCTGCCATGGTTATCCGGATCGCCTCGTCCGTTGGGTATTTCGCCCCAAGATGTGCGCATTCATGCGGCAGAGAGGATGCGCGCAGCAGCACCTTGCCCGCAAAGCCGGGTGCTTAGTCAGTACTTCCGCTTCATCCCGCCTAGGCAGGTAACCAAGACGCTTGTTAATAGCCACGCAGAAGCCATTTCTCGCATTGCCGCCCAGGCGCGCACCTTGGCGCGAAAGTCTGGCCATGCGTGCATGCAAGGCATAGGTGGTGGATCAGGCAAACATAAGCTTCAGTGCCCCTGCAGCATCGGCTTCTCCCTGTGGTGCTTGCGCAGCCAGCTCGAGCAAGCCAACACTGCGGCCTGGTCAGACAATGTCAACCTGTTAGCGTATGAAGGGTCGCATCTGGGCTTGTGTTTGTCGGTGAGCTGGCTAGCGCATGTGCAGGCACCGCTTATGGGGAAGACCTCCGCCAGCGAGATGTTGCTCGCGTTTTGGGATATTCCTTCAACGATACGATCACCCCGCACACGTAGCGAGCACACCTACGATACAAGTGCCTTTGTTTCCCACACCTTTCAATGGTCTGCCGTTCACTGCAGTCATGTCGGCAATCAGGTGATGAGCCTAGGGCAGAGCTTGTCGACTTCGGGCCGCCGATCACTGAGTCATGTCCAAAGCGATGTAATTGCAGATGCGCGCTGGATCATGGATCAGTTAGGTGTCTCCGCAAGGCGCTGATACTGCTTACGCGGTGTGACACATGGGCGCATGTGGCACATCTGCGCCGCTTAGTCCGAGGGCTCACCTGCTCGACGATGCAGCAGTCAAAGCCGAACGAGCAGGGGCAATGTCTAGGACAGTGCCATTTCCACTAGCCAAAAACTGGCCCAGGTGGGATTGCTGACAAGGTCGCGTTAACGACCTTCAAGGAGCTGCGCCAAGCGAGGGCAGAACTTGGCCAGTATGCCAAGTCGCACTGGCTGACATTGGGTGAAGCCTTGGTGGCAGCGTCTGGCCGCAGCAAGGAGCTCGGGGCGGACCGGTGCAAGAAAGGCGCGCCTGGCCAGTCCTGTCTGACAACCCATGCGGTTGACTATTAGACCCATGCCCGCATATCTGACCGAATCCTAAACGCGGGCAAGACGTACTGACGCGAGCGCAGATCCGTAGGTGCTATATCAGCTCAAGGGTGGGGGGCGACATCCAGTATCGATCGCCCAGTCGCGTGGCGACGGTGGAGAACGCAGATGTTAGCGCACAGTCTGGGAGCGAATGGGACGGGGAAAAGCAGAGCTTTCCTTCCAAGCTGCCCTGGGTGAGCCTGAGTCGCCGCGGCAGTTCACTGCTCAGCGTGAACTTCAAAATCTCAACGTTGCCTGGGTATTGTAGGGAGATGGATGCCATGCTGCGAACCGCTGCCCAGCACGCATAGCGCCAATGGCCAAGGCTGTATCGGGGCTCGTACGGCATGAGTAGCCGGGCCAGTTCAACAAGGAAAAAGTCGGGAAACTGGTGAATGCGCAACTGATGCCGAAGGTAAGCGGTCACCTCCAGCGGAACCAGCTCCTGCCAGACCCTTAACCACATCTCTGCATAAGGGGGCTCTTGAGCTTCACTTTGCAGGTAGTCCTTAAGCCGCGATCCCAGTTCTCCGAAGGGGACGTGTGGCCACGTGTAGGACCAGGCAATCTTGTCACCAGCGATCGCGTGGATATCCGGGCCGGTCTCCGACTCGATTCGGATGACTCCCAGCGCATCCAATACCGAAAGAACACTATGAGTCCCCTCCAGCGTGGGCGCCAAGCGTGTTCGCGCGTGAAGAGCTTGCACCAGAGCCAGAAGATAGAGGGCGCCACGACCGCCTAGATGACGGACGTCGCTGATGGTTGGGGCGTCAAGACGCCCAAGACCCTGAGGCTGCGGTTTTGAGTTGTTCATTTCTTTGATGAAGGGGCACTGAGCAGTCAATCCAGGGCCCGAGCTGCTTGCTGGCCGTTGCCATAGCATCTAAGAATATCTTAGTATCCAAGCGCCGGTCACTTCCGCCATCCTTAACCCTCTCTTGAGGGGGTAAAAGTGAACGGGCGGACGGCAGAACATCCGGTTTTTGCGCTGCGGCTAGCACAGGCGCGCGAACGAGCCGGGCTATCTCAGAAGCAGCTCGGCATCCTTGCCGGCTTGGATCCCGCCGTGGCCTCTCCACGTATCAACCAGTACGAACGCGGCAAGCACGAACCCCAGATCAAGACAGCCAAACAGTTGGCGGAGGTGCTTGGCATACCCGCGGCATTTCTCTACACCGAAGACGAACTGTTGGCCCAACTCCTTCTGCAGTGGAATGACCTATCCGTTCGCCAGAAGAAGGATCTGCTCAAAAGCCTTGAGAAAACTCCGGCGAAGAGGGAGCCGCGCAAAGGTCGATGACGCAACGGCCCGTGCGCTAGAGGTCATGCAACCGAGCCGCTGGGTTGCTTGACGCGTCACCGGCCTGAACGTATCCGATCGCCTGCGCGACGGAGCGATGCTCAGTCAGCGCCATTAGGCCGAGCAGGGCGATGCCCGGGCGGCCGCCCTCGGTGACAAGCCCGAGCGCAGGCTGTGGCCGCCAAAGTCCCCGTTTAACCCCGCCTGCAAAGCCCCCGCTGCACGATCGTTGCAACCGCCTTCGGCGACAAGGCAGGGCCCACGCGCTCACCCCACAGGCGGCGAAAGAGGGGCCTTCAGTGATGTGCAGCGCTCAGCTCGCAGCAAGGGGGACCCCGTGCGGCCCAGCACCGGTTTGTCGGGTGTGGCAGTGACGCTAGGACCAGCCTGCTGTGTTTGCTGTGCTCAAGCCGGTGGATGAATGCGTCTTCGCCGATGCGGCGCAGATCCTGCCAGTCAGCTGCCGCGATCTCGCTGCGCCGGCGCCCGCCACTAGCAAAACCAAACAGCGATACCTTAGCTAGAGTCTCCTCCAAGGAGTCGTCACGGAGGGAACAGCTTTCTGCTTGAGACCGGGCGGCGACATGTCGTACGGCTGCCCTGGAGTGATACCGATATGAACATGACACGCTTGACCAGCACGAATGTCCGCGTACCGCCGAAAGCGAACACCGCGCAGGGCGGAGCAGAGGATTAGAGATCGTTATCAAGGGTAGGGCGGATGTCCGCTTCTGGCCGAAAGCGGACCCGCAGTCCAGATGATTTCCGATATAGGTGCAACCATCCGCCTGCGAGAGAGTACGGACACGATAAGTCGGACAACTGACGTAAGCCAGTGACGCCAGAATTCGAATCTACACACCTACGTTAAGCACGAAGAACCATTTCAGGTGATAACTTCGGCTCAGGGGGGCTTGAGGATCTTGGAGATGCATCCTGCACGCTCCATTGATTATGCTAGTTTGATTGGCTGAGCCACACGATTGCTCTTCACGGGATGAGATGCCGGGTGGCGCTGATAGCAATTTTCGAACGCAGCAACAGGAATTTACGCTGGAACGAATCGCAGAAGTCCTGCGCATCCCAATAGCTAGAGGCCAGTCATGAGTTCGACCGTCGAGTTCTTTGTTGAGACGATCGCCAAAGATCGCACTGGGCAGTCGGTGTACGTAGGTTTTGTTGTCACGGGCGGCCCGATATGCGTCGGAGACAAGTTTGTCTCGATGTATGAGGTTCCGAGGACACTGGAAGACATCCAGCTGGGACGCCGGCGCACCTCTCCAGAAAACGTCCGTGACATCTCTATTGGTGTGGATGCAATAGATGCAAACAGGCGGCGAGTACAGGCGCTACCTGATGGTGTGACCGGTGCACTTTATCTAACGGGTGAGGACACGGGGTTTATTGGGCCTCGCACATACTTGCTAACGTCGGGTTGATCTAAGTGATCCTCAGTCATTGCCAGCGCAACGATGCTCGGCGGCGATTGCCCGATAGAGATCCGGCTCTTGCGCACCCATGATTTGCCAATCAAGGAAGGCGAGATAAATTTCATGAAAGGACAGGCTGTGAAAGCTGTGCTTGGAACGGGGACTGCACGCCATATTCTCAACGCGAGCGTCCTCAAGTGCGATCTCCCGATACCACGAGCTCACACTGTCAGGAGTGATGGATGAAGGTCGTCTACAGCTTGCGCAATGATCTTGAGAAAGATCTGTCCAGGATTCGAGATACGCAGTCCCTGACGTTGAACGACGCGAAGCCGTTGCTTGGATTAAAAGGCAATAAGGGTCTATTCGGTAGCGAGGAGTGGTGGTCCAATATCGAGTCCGGAGTCATTGAGGGTGAGTGCGTCACGGGTGTAATTACGAGCCTGTACGTTGCGGGGCAGGAGCGCCTCAATCACCCAAACGAATTCGAGTTCACCCTAAATGATGGGAGTTCAAGGTCGGAAGCAATCTTGACGGATGATCCAAATTGCATTTCTGCATACGCCATCGGACGGCAAGTTCAAATCCACTACGCGTACGATGAGCTTAAGTGTTCATTGAGAAATGGGCTTCCTCAGTATCTGGACTTCGTTGTGAGAATAGAGATCGAAGAGTGATAGCGTTAGTTGGCTTCGGTGCGGCACGCAATGAAAGTGCGGTTCTGCTTGCTTTTCATGCCCGGTTTCTGGCGCGAAGACTCGGTTTGTGAATTCGCGCCCGTGGTGAACGTCCGCTTCTGGCCGGCAGCGGAAATAGAGCATGACCGACATGCCGATGCGTTACCGGAGTACATCCCACCATTGGGCCGAATGCTGTGAAGCAGCTCTTTGGTTGGCAGGCGTTCTATGAAATTAAGAATCAGGACGGCGTGATGGTGCTTTTCAGATCATAAGGGATAGGCCCCGATATGAAGCACGACTTGCAGCAGGCTGAGGACTACTGGGATGTCCGGGAGAGCAAGAATAGGCTGGATATGATTGTCTACTAGGATGCTACGATTGTTGCGGGCTCCATACTCATATGCATTTCTCATTGCGAGCAACCTGGAGATGTGGGCTGAGTTCGACGCAGGTTGGCGTCGCTTCGGCGGTTCGGTTCTTATTGCAATATTTATGGTCCTTCAGACGATCTTCATGATCATGCTGCTGAGATACTTAGGAGCTGACTTCCTAGAGGGTCGGAGCATTCCGCCATTCTGGATCATGCTTGTCTCGGCGTTTACGCTGGCTTGGCTCATCTCCGGATCAATCGCTAAGAATGGCGAATCTCTGGCTGTCGGACACGACGGAAAGTGGGCAACTATTCTTGCGATCTACCTGATCCCGGGTGTGGGCTTTGGGCTGACTCTTCTCTGGAAACAGTACATACCGTTTGCAGTCGTGCACGCCGCCATTATCGGATTCCTCTATTTTTCGTATGGAAAGTACGTTGTACGACGACTCGATTGATGGTCGTCCTGCGCGAAATCGGGAGTTCGCCAGTTCACCACTGGGGGCTTGCCTTAGCAGCTTCTTGAACGTGTAAGCATGCCGGTAGAAGAATTGCTGCATGTGCGCCTCCATCTCGGTTGAGTTGGATTCAACGACATCCTGCACTTGCTAGGAACAAGAGCGGCCATTAAAAGTCATTCCAATATCCTCGCACGAGGAAAAGCTGAAGGCAGATTTCAAGATCATTTTCCCGGAGCTCAAGGTATTGAAGCTCACGTATGCGGATCATGGAAAAGCTGGCCACCGATACGCACCCAGTGGCATGGCGCGCGGCGCTGTGGAAATTGGTGAGCGACAGTGCTGATGTCACTAAGATAGAGCGCTTCATCTCCGCTGCAGATAGCGACAGCCCGAGATCCAAAGCGAGCGCCACTTTGGCGATCATGGCCACCATTGCTCCGCAGCAGCCAACGGCGCAGCCGGAACGGATCGAGCAGAGTGGGGCGGTCATCAATGGGAACGCCATTGCGCGCGGGGATCGGGCGCTCGGTAGCTTCCCGGAGACGCCCTCGTTCCAGAGCAGCAGCCACATGACCACGCCGGCGATCCCCACAAGACTGTGACTCCGCCCGTACTCGCCAACCCGAAGGCGAAGGGGGTAAGCTTCGGCCCAGCTACAGGGGGAAGTCATGGTCACAAGGATTGCGACAGCAGTGCTGCTGTGTGTGATGGCTGCGCCATTAGGCGCCCAGCAGATTTACAAGTGCGTCACCAAGGGCGGCGTCGAGTACCAGTCAATGCCATGTGCCAACGGTGAAGCTGCCAAGACGTGGAATGTAGAGGTCGCGCCACGTTCCGCGGAATCCGTAGTCAATGAGCGGCGCTTGGACATGATCCGGCAGCAAAATTCGGCTTCCATTGCGCCTCAGCCAGCGCGGCGCCCAGCACCTGTTTACAGAAACGGCGGAGGTGGCGGGCAGTTGCACCATATCTCCCAGTACAGGGATGCCAACGCCTGCGAGGCCGCACGTGCGGAGCGTGAGCGCGTTTTCAGGGCCTACGGCACCAACCGCCCGTTTGATGTTGGCAGGCGTATGGACGATATGGTCTGGCGGGCTTGCAAGTGATTACCGTGACGCATCACGCCGGGTGTAGGGGCAGCGCCCCTACGGAAGCAACTCACACGCGCTGGCGAGGTCTCGGCCCAAGTATAGGCAGGACCGCTGCTGCCGGCTCGGCGTCGGGCCCAGCCATCGCCCTGGGCGAACGCTGTTGGTTCTTGGCGAGAACGTCCCGATCGCCGGCACTCCACGGGTTTCCATCGGCCGCCGCCATTCCTGCGCTTGTGCAGCAGTGAGTGATAGCCATGCCAGGTCCTGCGGCTTCAGCTCGCGGCGCTAACGAAAAACCGGCCCAGGGGCCGGTTAGATTCCGATCACGCACGATCAGACTCCATGCCAGAGTAGAATTAAGGAGTACGTGAAACACGATCGCAGTCTCGACGATATCGAATCTATGACCTTCGAGTAGGCTTTATCATGCTACGTGCCCAATAGGTGGTACATGTAGCGGAGACTCCTGGGACCCTCCACTGCCTAAGCGGGTGGACCGACCAAACTTCCGTAGACACTTATGAGCCGGTTTGCGCGTAGCGCCGTACAAACTCTACAGGTGCCAGGTCGCCAGCGGAACCATGCCGGCGAACTGGGTTGTAAAACATCTCGATGTAGTTGAATACGTCAAAGTGCGCTTCGTCCCGGGTGGGGTAGATCCGTCGCTTGATCCGCTCCTTCTTCAGCGCACTGAAGAAGCTCTCAGCTACTGCATTGTCGTGGCAGTTTCCTCGCCGGCTCATGCTCGGAGCTGTGCCGTGTTGCTTCAGCAGTGATAACCAATCGCTGCTCGTGAACTGGCTGCCTTGGTCAGAGTGAATGATCAGGCCGGCAGCTGGCTTCCGCTTCCACACCGCAGCGACGAGCGCCTGCAACACAAGATCAGTGGTCATCTGGGGCTGCGTCGCCCAGCCAACCACTTGTCGCGAATAAAGGTCGACGATCACCGCCAGGAACAGCCAGCCTTCATAGGTGCGGATGTAGGTGATGTCGGTGACCCATACTCTGTTGGGGGACGGAGGGCGAAAAGTCTCGATTGACGACGTTTTCAACCACCCCAGCCGGTCCACCTCGATAACGAGGCTTCGTCCCGTAGCCAATCTCAGCCCGCATGCCCTCTGACTTCATCAGGCGTCGCACACGATGGCGGCTGCAGCGCTCGCCGGCCTAGCGAAGCTCTAGAGTGATCTTGCGGCGGCAGTAGACCGTGCCACTCGCTAGCCAGGCATGCTTGATCAGGCCACGCAGACGATCATCCTCTCGGCGACGCGGTCTACTTGGTTTGCCCGCCCAAGCGTAGTAGCCACTACGGTTTACCCCAAGCATTCGACACATGACGCTCAGCTTGAACTGGCCCAAATGCTCACGCATCAAGGCGTACTTCGCCGTTACCCCTTGGCGAAGTACGCCGTGGCTTTTATTAGGATGTCGCGCTCCTCGGTCAGGGCCTGACCTCAGCCTTCAAGCGCCGCATCTCGGCCGAATCCTTGGGCGATGGCAACATCGCCCCTTCGGACGCGCCCGCCAGCGCTGCGCTTTTGGCCTCGCGCAGCCATTGATAGAGGCTATGAGATGAAACTCCCAGCCGCATAGCAACCTCCGCAACCGCGAAGCCCCTCTCGGTCACTTGCTTGACCGCCTCGGCCTTGAACTCATCCGTGTACTGCTTGCTCGTCATGGACACCTCTCTCGTTACCATCGATTATGGCTCTGAGTTGTCTACGAAATCCTGGCCGGTCCAGAGCCACCTTAGCCTATGCATGGACCGAGCCGGGTCTGCGTAGCCACCAAACGCGTCGGCATGTGCAGCCTGAGGAGGTCCTCAACTGTGCGTACTCCGCCCATCTTCAGGTCGAGAATGCCAGGTTCTAAGTTAGATCCCAGCAGAACACCGACCGCAATTGCATGCAGGCTGCGAGCCGCTGCAGCGATATCGACGTCCTCGCCGAGCTGACCCAGCGCCCGTGCGCGTTGGCACACCAGCCCCAGCATGTGGATCTCCGGCATCGCGCATGCTTCAAGCACGTCACTGATGCCGCCGAGCCTAATCGATGTGCCAGAGCGAAGGGGGAGCTCAACTGTTAGACGAAGTTGTGGCGTACGACGCGTATGATCGAAGACCCTGAGCAGGTCGTCGAGCCGGAGCTGGAACGGGTGATCGCAGTGGCGTATGGAGGCTTCCCGGAGCCCCTCAAAATCACATGGGCGCCCCTGCGCGGGTCACCGACCGTGCATCATTTCGATACGGTGCGCGTGTCCGCAACCAACCTTATCTGCGCGCTACCATCTGCCAGATTCACCACACCAATCTTGCCCGGCCTGAACACCACCAGGGCCGGCCAGGAATGACGGAATCCGGGCGGCTCACGTTGGTGAGCTCACGGTCTGCCAGGTCGCGCCGCGATCTTCGCTGGCGCTGATCTCACTGGCACACGAGGTCACGAGCATTGTGCCGTCGCGGGCATCCATGACATGCGGACCGCAGCGATCAGCGACGCGCTTCCAGCGGCGCGCCCTTCTGGTCCGCAACGTGCGGCCGTTCTCTGAAATTCTGTACGTCACCGGGCACTGCGGATCATCGCCACAGGTTTCCAGTGCCTTGATGTAGATCCCGCCAAGGCGATCATGTCGCGCGCCACCACCCGGGTTGGAGCGCCATCGTTCCAGGCCTTGCCGCCGTCGTGGCGTGTGTCACCGCAATGGTGTCTTGCATCCGAATGCGTGATGAAATCCTCATTTGCCCATCCAATTTCGCGTTTCTGACGACTGAAGAATCAATGTTGTGATCACGCAGTGCACCATTTTTGTACCACGTGTGCATGATTGACATTGCTAACGACGAGAACAATACTCTCAGCCTGCTTAGGCAAGCACAGATGTTTAGTGCGGTAGTTCGATGTGGAAATCCTGCCCTCTAGGGACTGGAGTTGGCCGCTGAGAAATTCTCGGGCTGAGTCAGAATTTCCGGGTGTGATTTCCATTCAGGATTTTCACTGGATCTGGCGGAGCGTTGATTGGTATGGATACCGCGGGCTTGGGCGTTACCGCCACGTTGTTGGATGTACTGTGTCATCGTGCCGCTGATGCTTCCTGCACCCGGGACAAGGTTGCGTTTACATTTCTCGGGAGCGACGGAGAAACTCCGCGATCGCTGACGTTCTTCCAGCTGGATCGCGCCGCCAGGGGGTTGGCTGTACACATCCGGGCGCATGCCGTTCCCGGCGATCGTGTCATGCTGGTATATCCGCCCGGCTTGGACTACATCATCGCGTTCTTTGCGTGTGTTTACGCAGGCGTCGTGTCCGTCCCGGCACTTCCGCCGACCCACGCACGGTCCGTGCCGCGTCTGCAGGCAATGATGGATGATTGTGCGCCCCGTCTTGCGTTGGCACCCGATGCGACCCTCCGCCAGCTCGACGGCATGCATGGCGTGAGCATCCAATCCGGTGGGATGACATGGCTTGCCACTGACCGTCTGCCTTGTCCCGACGCAGAATGGGAGAGGCCCGCTCTCACTGCGAAAGACCTGGTCTTCCTGCAATACACGTCCGGATCGACCGGAACCCCCAAAGGGGTAATGGTTTCCCATCGCAACAGCCTGGCGAACGTCCATCTTGCCGCATCGGTCTACGACATCACGGAGTCGGACTCGTTCATGACATGGCTGCCCCCGCACCATGACTTCGGTCTTATCGGGGGAATCATCTTTCCGGTGGTGGTGGGCTGCAGCAGCGTACAGTTCGCTCCGGCGGCATTTCTGCGCAGACCGGGGCGCTGGTTGCAGACGATGTCGGAGTATCGCGCTACGGTTACGGGGGGGCCCAATTTTGCTTACGCGTTGTGCAATGATCGGGTGCCGGACGCGCTGATACCGTCGCTGGACCTGAGTTGCGTGCGGGTCATGGTGAACGGTGCCGAACGCATTCGCTACGACACCTTGTCGCGCTTCGCCTCGCGTTTCGCGGCGTGCGGTCTCCGTGCGGGCGTGTTGACGCCGTCGTATGGGTTGGCGGAGTCAACCTTGCTGGTTTCCGCCAGCGCCCCGCGTGAGCGCGGCGTTTCCCAGCTTGTCACTGCGCGGCGCTTTGAGCAGGACCCAGTCGCGCTCGAGACAGGTAACGGTGGACGCGATGCCGTCGGTGCGCTGGAGCTGCCTTCGGTGGGCTGCGTGAATGCTGGCCAGCACCGGGTGGTGGTCGTAGACCCGTCGTCCGGATGCGAGGTGCGTTCCGGAGAGATCGGCGAGATATGGGTCACGGGGCCGTCCGTCGCGTGCGGTTACTGGAACCAAGCTGCGCAGAGCCAGGCCGTGTTCCACGCGCAGCTGCCAGGCGACAACGCTCTCTACCTACGTACCGGCGACTTGGGTTTCGTCGTGGGCGAACAGCTGTACGTGGCCGGACGCATCAAGGAACTGATGGTGTTCAATGGCCGCAACATCCATCCCCAGGATGTTGAGGCGATCATCGAGGGTACCAGTGACGACTTCAGAGCCGATGCTTGCGTGGCGTTCTCGGAGGGCGAAGGTCACGCAGCCGAACTGATCGTCGTACAGGAAGTGGAGTCGCACCGGCAGCTGCAGCCGGAGTTGCTGGCGACGGCAATACGCACCGCGCTCGCGGAGCAGCTGGAGCTGTATACTCCGACCACGGTGATCCTGGTTAAGGCCGGCACGCTGCCCAGGACGACCAGCGGCAAGTTGCAGCGCGTCCACTGTCGCGAGCTCCATCGGTCGGGCACACTGCCTTCCATCTGGTCGTCGGCGCAAACAACGCGCCTGGATGCGGACGGAGCCCTGGAACGCTCGGGGACCGTCGCTTTGTCCAGTAAGCCGTTTGTCCAGCGCCTGGGCGAGACATGGATGAGCGTGCTGGGTCTGGAGCAGGTGGACGAGGACTCGAACTTCTGGGATGCAGGTGGGCATTCCGTGCTTGCCATGCAGTTGTTGACCCTTGTCGAGACGGAGTTCGGCTGCGCACTGACCGTGCGGGATCTGTTCGAACACCCCACTGTGGGCCAGCTCGCGGGCCGGCTGCAGCAGTTGAGGCCTACCGAGGTCGGCTGCGAGACGGCTGGCGCGATCACCCACGTCGAGCGCGCAGCATCGTACCCGCTGGCTTCGGCACAGCAGCGGCTGTGGTTCCTGGATCGCCTTGATGCCGCGGCGGGCGTCGCCTACAACATTCCTTCGGCATTGCGCCTGCGGGGTCGGCTGGACGTGACTGCCCTGCAGGCCGCACTGGACTGTATCGTGGCGCGCCACGACAGCCTGCGCACGCGCTTCGTCGCCTCTGCGGAGGGGGCGACCCAGCAGGTCGCGGCAGAGGGCATGGGCTTGTCCTTGGCGCGACACGATCTTGGCCGGCTCCAGCCCTACGAACAGTCCAGCGAGGTCGAGCGGTTGCGTGCCGAGGAGGCAGTCAGGCCGTTCGACCTGTCCGTCGCGCCGCTGATCCGGGGCGCACTCCTGCATCTTTCCCCACGCGAGCACGTCCTGTTGTTGACGCAGCATCACGTGATTTCCGATGGGTGGTCCATAGGCGTGCTGACCCGCGAATTGAGGGAGCTGTACACGGCATTCTGCCAGGGCCAGGCCGATCCGTTACCGCCGTTGCAGGTTCAGTATGTCGACGCCGCCGCATGGCAGGAGCGTCGGCTACGCGGATCGACACTGGACACCCAGCTTTCTTACTGGCGGAAGCATCTCCTGAATGCGCCTCCACTGCTCGAGCTCCCGCTTGATCGACCGCGTCCTGCCGTGCAGAGCTACGCAGGCGGCAGCATGATGTTTACTCTGCCCGATGCATTGGTCAACCGGTTGCAGACGTTGTCGCGGTCCCACGGGACTACGCTGTTCATGACAATGCTTTCGGCGTGGACGATCCTTCTGTCTCGTTTGAGTACACAGGAAGAAGTGGTGATCGGCACGCCGGTAGCGAACCGACCGCATCCCGGGATGGCCGGACTGATCGGTCTGTTCGTCAACACGCTGGCGCTGCGCGTACGCGTTCCGGCCGGCTTGACGATTGCCGCCTTGCTGGAACAGGTACGGGATACGGCATTGTCGGCCTACGCGCATCAGGATGTGCCGTTCGAGCAGGTCGTGGAGGCGGTGCGGCCGGCACGCAGCCTTGGCTACAACCCGGTGTTCCAGACCTTATTGATGTTGGACGCCTCGCCCGAACAGCGTGAGCTGACGCTGCCCGGGCTTGAGGTCGAGCCGCTGCCGGCCACCCAGGGAACGACTCTGGTGGACCTCTCGCTCTGGTTGACCTTGCGGGGCAACGCGCTGTCCGGTCGACTGGAGTACGCAACCGCATTGTTCGACGCTGCAACCATCGAGCGTTGGGTGGGGCACCTGCAGACGCTGCTTTGGGGAATGGTCGACACGCCGTCCCTTGCTGTGGACCGCCTTCCCCTGCACCTACGCGAAGAGCGCATGCGGCTGGTACGTCAGTTCAATCCCGCCGAGCGTGAGGTGGCGATCGAGCCGACCCTGGCCGAGGTGTTCGAGGCGCAGGTGCAGCGCACCCCGGACGCGATCGCTCTCTGCGCCGGAGAGGAAAGGATCAGCTACTCGGAGCTAAACCGGCGTGCCAACCGGGTCGCGCGGCAGTTGTTGGCGTTGGGGGTGTGTGCCGACGACCGGGTGGGCCTGCATGTCGAGCGCGGATCGGCGCTGGTTGTGGGCGCGCTGGCGATCCTCAAGGCAGGCGGGGCCTATGTGCCCTTGGATCCTTCCTACCCGGCCGAGCGACTCGCGCACATGTTGGCCGACAGCGCGCCAAAGGCGTTGCTGACGACCGGAACAGGGCCGCTTGCGTGGGCCGCAGGGGTGGAACGGCTGCGGGCGGACGAGGGCGCGCAGTCAGAGGCGTGGCCGCTGCATGACCCGGTGCTGGAGCGCGGTGCCCTGCAACCCGCGCAGCTGGCCTACGTCATCTATACGTCGGGTTCGACCGGGGTGCCCAAGGGGGTGATGGTCGAACATCGGAACGCAGTGAATTTCGTGGCGTGGGCGCGTTCCGTGTTCCATGCGGACCAGCTGGCGCAGACGCTTTTCTCGACCTCCATGAACTTCGACCTGGCGCTGTTCGAGGTGTTTGTTCCATTAAGCGTGGGTGCATGCGTACGCATCGTGCCGGACTTGATCTCCCATGTGTCGACGTCGGCCGGGTGCAGCCTTGTCAACTCAGTGCCTTCGGTGATGGATGCCGCGCTTGACGTCGGCGAGCTGCCTGCTTCAGTAGGGACGGTCAATCTCGCGGGCGAGCCATTGAAGCGCGGCCTGGCCGAGAAGCTGTTCGGGCTGACCGGCATTGAACAGCTGTTCAATCTGTACGGGCCCACCGAGACGACGACCTATTCGACGTGGGTCAGGATGGACCGCTCCACGGGATTCGTGCCACATCTGGGCCAGCCTGTCTTCAATACCCAGGTGCACGTGCTGGATGCGCATGGGGAGCCGACCCCGTTGGGTGTCTGTGGCGAGATTCACATCGGTGGTGCGGGTGTGGCGCGCGGCTACCTAAATCGTCCTGATTTGACAGCCGAGCGGTTCGTCGCCGATCCGTTCCGGGCCGATCCACTGGCACGGTTGTATCGCACGGGCGATATCGGTCGGCGCATGCCGGATGGCAGCCTGGAGTACGTAGGCCGTAGCGACTTCCAGGTGAAGGTGCGTGGGTTCCGGGTCGAACTCGGTGAGATTGAAGCACGGCTGGCGACATGCGAGGGTGTGCGCGAGGCGGTGGTGCTGATGAGCGAGGACCACCAGGGCGACAAGGTTCTGGTCGCGTATGTGCTTGCGCAGGCTGGTACGGCAGCGCAGCCGGCTGCGCTGCGCGCGGCCCTGGCCCAGACGTTGCCGGCCTACATGGTGCCGGCTGCTTTCGTCCCGGTGACGGCGTGGCCTTTGACGCCCAATGGCAAGCTGGATCGGAAGGCGCTGGGTGACATGAGCGCGGCGGCTGTTCCAACCTGCCGCGATGAACCGCATGGCGAAACAGAGTTGGCCGTTGCAGCACTCTGGCGTGAAGTCTTCGGGCTTGAAAGCATCGGGCGTGAAGACGACTTCTTCGATCTGGGTGGGCATTCGATGACAGCGGTCAAGCTCGCTTCGCGCATGAGCCAGGCGTTTTCGTTGGAGATACCGATGGTCACGCTGTTCCAGCACCGGACCATCGCATCGATGTCGAAGGCCGTGCTTGGCGCCCGCCTTGCCGCGTTCTCCACCAGCGATGTGGCGCGATTGAGCGCGCAGCTGGACGCACTTTCGGACGATGACCTCAAGCAGCTGCTGATGTCGGATGACAGCAGTGCCGAGCTCACGTTGTTGGCCGGACCTCTCCCCGAACTTGGAATCCAGACCCGTGAGTGAACGTGAGACTGCGAAGCTTGAGTTGCTGCTGCGTTTGCTGAACGGCTCCAGCGCTGTTTCACCGAAGACGCTGTCGGGTGGTCACATTCCGGTGGCGGAACGCACGCTGCCGGTGCCGTTGTCCTCCGCACAGCAGCGGCTGTGGTTCCTGGACCAGCTCGACCCGGCTGCGGGCCTGGCGTATCACATTCCGGCTGCGCTGCGCCTGCAGGGCACGCTGGACGTGGCCGCGCTGCAGGCCACGCTGGACCGGATCGTGGCGCGGCATGAGAGCCTGCGCACGTGTTTCGTGCAGGGCGAGGACGGCCCGGTGCAGCAGTTCGCGCCGGAAACGATCGGGTTTGCATTGGAGCAGGTGGATCTGTCCGCACTGCCGCACGATGCGCAGCAGGCAGTGGTGGAACAGCGCAGCGCGCAGGAAGCGTTGACCCCGTTTGACCTCGCCGTTGGCCCGTTGATCCGTGGCCAGCTGCTGCGCTTGTCCGCACAGGAGCACGTGCTGCTGGTGACGCAGCACCACATCGTGTCCGACGGTTGGTCGATCGGGGTGATGATCGGCGAAGTCACCGCCTTGTACGCGGCCTTCAGTGAGGGCCAGCCGGACCCGCTGCCACCATTGGCGATCCAGTATGCCGACTATGCGCTCTGGCAGCGGCAATGGTTGCAGGGCGAGGCGCTGCAGCAGCAGCTCGGGTTCTGGCGCGAGCACCTGAGCGGTGCGCCGGCGCTGCTCGAGCTGCCCACCGACCGGCCGCGCCCAGCGGTGCAGAGTTATGCCGGCGGACGTGTCGAAGTGGTTCTGCAACCGGAGCTTGTGAAGCGGTTGCGGTCCTTCTCCCAACACCACGGCACCACCGTGTTCATGACCCTGCTCAGCGGTTGGGCGCTGTTGATGTCGCGCCTGAGCGGGCAGGGCGAGGTGGTGATCGGGACACCGGTGGCGAACCGGCAGCGCGCCGAGATCGAGCCGCTGATCGGCTTCTTCGTCAACACCCTGGCCCTGCGGGTGAACGTGCAGGCCGCGTCGGACGTGGCCGGGCTGCTGGCCCAGGTCAAGGCGACCGCGCTGGCCGGCTACGCCCACCAGGACGTGCCGTTCGAGCAGGTGGTCGAGCTGCTGCGTCCGTCCCGCAGTCTGGGCCACAGTCCGCTCTACCAGGTGTCCTTCAGCCTCAACAACACACCCGATCGCGGGCCGTTGGAAGCCAGTGGTCTGCACTTCGCGCTTTGCCCGCCACGCCTGGAAACCACCCAGTTCGATCTGTCCCTGTCGTTGCAGGAGACCGACGCTGGCCTGATCGGCAATCTGACGTACGCCCATGACCTGTTCGACGCGTCAAGCGTCGAGCAGCTGGTGGGTGCGTATGCGACCTTGCTCGCCGCATTGGCGGAAGAGCGGGAATCGGATCTGGCGCGGTTGCCGCTGCTCACCTCCGCCCAGCGCGACCAGCTGGTGCATGGTTTCAATGCCACGCAGGCCGAGTATCCGCGCGAGGGCCTGATCGGTGCCTGCTTCACGGCACAGGCGCAGGCGCGGCCAGGTGCGGTGGCGGTCGTTGAGGGCGACGAGCGGCTCAGCTACGCGGAACTGGAGTGTGCGGCCAACCAGCTGGCGCATCGTCTGGTGGGCATGGGGGCAGGTCCGGGCCAGCGGGTGGCGCTGTGCATGGAGCGCGGCATCGCGCTGGTGGTGTCGATGCTGGCGGTGGTAAAGGCCGGGGGCGCATATGTGCCCCTGGAGCCGACGGCACCGGCGGCACGCCTGGCGTGGCAGCTGGAGGATTGCGCGCCGGTGGCGCTGCTGACCCAGGATGCGCTGGTGGATGATCTGCCGGCACAGAGCCTGCTGCCGGTGGTGGTTGTGGACGATCCGCAGGAGGTGCGGCAGACGGCGGCGCAGCCGCGCCATGCGCCGGTGGTGGAGGGGCTGGGCGCACGCGACCTGGCGTATGTGATCTATACCTCTGGATCGACCGGTCAACCCAAGGGGGTGATGGTCGAGCACCGCAACGTGCTGCGGCTGGTGATCAACAGCGGCTTTGCGCCGTTGGGCGTGGACGACTGCGTGGCGCATTGCGCCAGCCCGGCGTTCGACGCGGCGACGTGGGAGATCTGGGGCGCGCTGTTGAACGGGGCGCGGTTGCAGATCGTGTCGGCCGCGCAGGTACGCGATCCGGCGCAGCTGGGCACGGCGCTGCAGGCCGGCGGGGTAACCGCATTGTGGTTGACCGCCGGGCTGTTCAACGAGGTGGTCGACGCCCTGGAAGATGCGTTGGGCGGGCTGCGCTATCTGCTGATCGGGGGCGAGGCGCTGGATGCGGTGGCGGTGGGCAGGCTGGTGAACCGCCCCGTCCGTCCGCAGCAGGTGCTCAATGGTTATGGCCCGACGGAAAGCACGACCTTTGCCACGACCTACCTGATTCCTCCGGTGGCACCGGGGCAGCGCTCGATCCCGATCGGGCGACCGATCGGCAACACCCGGATCCATGTGCTGGACACAGCCGGGCAGGTGGTGCCGGTGGGGGTGGTGGGCCAGCTGCACATCGGTGGCGACGGGGTGGCGCGGGGCTACCTCAACCGGCCCGAGCTTACGGCCGAGCGTTTCATCGCCGACCCGTTCAGCGCCGACCCGCAGGCGCGCCTGTACCGCACCGGCGACCTGGCGCGCTGGCGTGCCGACGGTACGCTGGACTATGTGGGCCGCAATGATTTCCAGGTCAAGATCCGCGGCTTCCGCATCGAGCTGGGGGAGATCGAGGCACAGTTGCTGGCGTGCGCGGACGTACGCGAGGCCGTGGTGCTGGCGCGCGAGGACAGCCCGGGCGACAAGCGCCTGGTGGCCTATGTGCTGGCCGAGGAAGGGACGTCACCGGAAGCGGCCACGCTGCGCGCGGCGCTGGCGCGCAAGCTGCCGGAGTACATGGTGCCGGTGGCCTTCGTGCGGGTGTCGGGCTGGCCGCTGACGGTGAACGGCAAGCTGGACCGGCGTGCGTTGCCGCCCCCGGACGGTGAATCGGTGGCCGCACAGGCCTATGAGGCACCGGCCAACGAGCGCGAAGCGCAGGTGGCAGGTCTTTGGGCCGACCTGCTGGGGGTGGCCCAGGTCGGACGCCACGATCATTTCTTCGAGCTGGGTGGGCATTCGTTGCTGGCCATCCAGCTGGTTTCGGCGCTGCGCCGCACGCTGGGCCGGGAGGTGCCGCTGGGACGGTTGTTCGAGCATCCGACCCTGGCTGGTTTCGCGGCGACGCTGGACGACAGCACGCACAGCACGCTGGGCAGCGTAGTGCCGGCCGACCGGTCGGCGGCGTTGCCGTTGTCGTGGGCACAGCAGCGGCTGTGGTTCCTGGACCAGCTCGACCCGGCTGCGGGCCTGGCGTATCACATTCCGGCTGCGCTGCGCCTGCAGGGCACGCTGGACGTGGCCGCGCTGCAGGCCACGCTGGATCGAATCGTGGCGCGGCATGAGAGCCTGCGCACGTGTTTCGTGCAGGGCGAGGACGGCCCGGTGCAGCAGTTCGCGCCGGAAACGATCGGGTTTGCATTGGAGCAGGTGGATCTGTCCGCACTGTCGCACGATGCGCAGCAGGCAGTGGTGGAACAGCGCAGCGCGCAGGAAGCGCTGGCCCCGTTTGACCTCGCCGTTGGCCCGTTGATCCGTGGCCAGCTGCTGCGCTTGTCCGCGCAGGAGCACGTGCTGCTGGTGACGCAGCACCACATCGTGTCCGACGGTTGGTCGATCGGGGTGATGATCGGCGAAGTCACCGCCTTGTACGAGGCCTTTAGTCAGGGCCAGCCGGACCCGCTGCCACCATTGGCGATCCAGTATGCCGACTACGCGCTCTGGCAGCGGCAGTGGTTGCAGGGCGAGGCGCTGCAGCAGCAGCTCGGGTTCTGGCGCGAGCACCTGAGCGGTGCGCCGGCGCTGCTCGAGCTGCCCACCGACCGGCCGCGTCCAGCGGTACAGAGCTATGCCGGTGGCAATGTGGCATTCACCTTGCCGGCACCGCTGGTGGAACGACTGCACGCGTTGTCGCAGCGACATGGCACCACGCTGTTCATGACCCTGCTCAGCGGTTGGGCGCTGTTGATGTCGCGCCTGAGCGGGCAGGGCGAGGTGGTGATCGGGACACCGGTGGCGAACCGGCAGCGCGCCGAGATCGAGCCGCTGATCGGCTTCTTCGTCAACACCCTGGCCCTGCGGGTGAACGTGCAGGCCGCGTCGGACGTGGCCGGGCTGCTGGCCCAGGTCAAGGCGACCGCGCTGGCCGGCTACGCCCACCAGGACGTGCCGTTCGAGCAGGTGGTCGAGCTGCTGCGTCCGTCCCGCAGTCTGGGCCACAGTCCGCTCTACCAGGTGTCCTTCAGCCTCAACAACACACCCGATCGCGGGCCGTTGGAAGCCAGTGGTCTGCACTTCGCGCTTTGCCCGCCACGCCTGGAAACCACCCAGTTCGATCTGTCCCTGTCGTTGCAGGAGACCGACGCTGGCCTGATCGGCAATCTGACGTACGCCCATGACCTGTTCGACGCGTCAAGCGTCGAGCAGCTGGTGGGTGCGTATGCGACCTTGCTCGCCGCATTGGCGGAAGAGCGGGAATCGGATCTGGCGCGGTTGCCGCTGCTCACCTCCGCCCAGCGCGACCAGCTGGTGCATGGTTTCAATGCCACGCAGGCCGAGTATCCGCGCGAGGGCCTGATCGGTGCCTGCTTCACGGCACAGGCGCAGGCGCGGCCAGGTGCGGTGGCGGTCGTTGAGGGCGACGAGCGGCTCAGCTACGCGGAACTGGAGTGTGCGGCCAACCAGCTGGCGCATCGTCTGGTGGGCATGGGGGCAGGTCCGGGCCAGCGGGTGGCGCTGTGCATGGAGCGCGGCATCGCGCTGGTGGTGTCGATGCTGGCGGTGGTAAAGGCCGGGGGCGCATATGTGCCCCTGGAGCCGACGGCACCGGCGGCACGCCTGGCGTGGCAGCTGGAGGATTGCGCGCCGGTGGCGCTGCTGACCCAGGATGCGCTGGTGGATGATCTGCCGGCACAGAGCCTGCTGCCGGTGGTGGTTGTGGACGATCCGCAGGAGGTGCGGCAGACGGCGGCGCAGCCGCGCCATGCGCCGGTGGTGGAGGGGCTGGGCGCACGCGACCTGGCGTATGTGATCTATACCTCTGGATCGACCGGTCAACCCAAGGGGGTGATGGTCGAGCACCGCAACGTGCTGCGGCTGGTGATCAACAGCGGCTTTGCGCCGTTGGGCGTGGACGACTGCGTGGCGCATTGCGCCAGCCCGGCGTTCGACGCGGCGACGTGGGAGATCTGGGGCGCGCTGTTGAACGGGGCGCGGTTGCAGATCGTGTCGGCCGCGCAGGTACGCGATCCGGCGCAGCTGGGCACGGCGCTGCAGGCCGGCGGGGTAACCGCATTGTGGTTGACCGCCGGGCTGTTCAACGAGGTGGTCGACGCCCTGGAAGATGCGTTGGGCGGGCTGCGCTATCTGCTGATCGGGGGCGAGGCGCTGGATGCGGTGGCGGTGGGCAGGCTGGTGAACCGCCCCGTCCGTCCGCAGCAGGTGCTCAATGGTTATGGCCCGACGGAAAGCACGACCTTTGCCACGACCTACCTGATTCCTCCGGTGGCACCGGGGCAGCGCTCGATCCCGATCGGGCGACCGATCGGCAACACCCGGATCCATGTGCTGGACACAGCCGGGCAGGTGGTGCCGGTGGGGGTGGTGGGCCAGCTGCACATCGGTGGCGACGGGGTGGCGCGGGGCTACCTCAACCGGCCCGAGCTTACGGCCGAGCGTTTCATCGCCGACCCGTTCAGCGCCGACCCGCAGGCGCGCCTGTACCGCACCGGCGACCTGGCGCGCTGGCGTGCCGACGGTACGCTGGACTATGTGGGCCGCAATGATTTCCAGGTCAAGATCCGCGGCTTCCGCATCGAGCTGGGGGAGATCGAGGCACAGTTGCTGGCGTGCGCGGACGTACGCGAGGCCGTGGTGCTGGCGCGCGAGGACAGCCCGGGCGACAAGCGCCTGGTGGCCTATGTGCTGGCCGAGGAAGGGACGTCACCGGAAGCGGCCACGCTGCGCGCGGCGCTGGCGCGCAAGCTGCCGGAGTACATGGTGCCGGTGGCCTTCGTGCGGGTGTCGGGCTGGCCGCTGACGGTGAACGGCAAGCTGGACCGGCGTGCGTTGCCGCCCCCGGACGGTGAATCGGTGGCCGCACAGGCCTATGAGGCACCGGCCAACGAGCGCGAAGCGCAGGTGGCAGGTCTTTGGGCCGACCTGCTGGGGGTGGCCCAGGTCGGACGCCACGATCATTTCTTCGAGCTGGGTGGGCATTCGTTGCTGGCCATCCAGCTGGTTTCGGCGCTGCGCCGCACGCTGGGCCGGGAGGTGCCGCTGGGACGGTTGTTCGAGCATCCGACCCTGGCTGGTTTCGCGGCGACGCTGGACGACAGCACGCACAGCACGCTGGGCAGCGTAGTGCCGGCCGACCGGTCGGCGGCGTTGCCGTTGTCGTGGGCACAGCAGCGGCTGTGGTTCCTGGACCAGCTCGACCCGGCTGCGGGCCTGGCGTATCACATTCCGGCTGCGCTGCGCCTGCAGGGCACGCTGGACGTGGCCGCGCTGCAGGCCACGCTGGATCGAATCGTGGCGCGGCATGAGAGCCTGCGCACGTGTTTCGTGCAGGGCGAGGACGGCCCGGTGCAGCAGTTCGCGCCGGAAACGATCGGGTTTGCATTGGAGCAGGTGGATCTGTCCGCACTGTCGCACGATGCGCAGCAGGCAGTGGTGGAACAGCGCAGCGCGCAGGAAGCGCTGGCCCCGTTTGACCTCGCCGTTGGCCCGTTGATCCGTGGCCAGCTGCTGCGCTTGTCCGCGCAGGAGCACGTGCTGCTGGTGACGCAGCACCACATCGTGTCCGACGGTTGGTCGATCGGGGTGATGATCGGCGAAGTCACCGCCTTGTACGAGGCCTTTAGTCAGGGCCAGCCGGACCCGCTGCCACCATTGGCGATCCAGTATGCCGACTATGCGCTCTGGCAGCGGCAATGGTTGCAGGGCGAGGCGCTGCAGCAGCAGCTCGGGTTCTGGCGCGAGCACCTGAGCGGTGCGCCGGCGCTGCTCGAGCTGCCCACCGACCGGCCGCGCCCAGCGGTGCAGAGTTATGCCGGCGGACGTGTCGAAGTGGTTCTGCAACCGGAGCTTGTGAAGCGGTTGCGGTCCTTCTCCCAACACCACGGCACCACCGTGTTCATGACCCTGCTCAGCGGTTGGGCGCTGTTGATGTCGCGCCTGAGCGGGCAGGGCGAGGTGGTGATCGGGACACCGGTGGCGAACCGGCAGCGCGCCGAGATCGAGCCGCTGATCGGCTTCTTCGTCAACACCCTGGCCCTGCGGGTGAACGTGCAGGCCGCGTCGGACGTGGCCGGGCTGCTGGCCCAGGTCAAGGCGACCGCGCTGGCCGGCTACGCCCATCAGGACGTGCCGTTCGAGCAGGTGGTCGATACCCTGCAACCCTCCCGCAGCTTGAGCCACGGTCCGCTGTTCCAGACCATTTTCGCGCTCAACAACACCCCGTCGTCAGACGCTTCAGTGTTGCCGGGCATCACCTTCGACAGGATTGCCACACCGGAATCGCATGCCGCGGTTGACCTGGGCATGTCGCTGGAGGAAGTGGGCGACGTGATACAGGGTCAGATCACATTCGCCTCGGCGTTGCTGGATGCGCAGACGGTCGAGCGCTGGTTCCAGCACTACGCGACGCTGCTTGAAGGATTCATCGCCGATGACCGCTGTGCACCGGGCCGGGTGCCGCTGTTGACCACACAGCAGCACCTCCTGCTCGACAGCTTCAATCCGATGCCGACCGACTATCCCCGCGAGAGCTTGTTGCACCTTGAATTCGAAAAGCTAGCCGCGACGCAGCCGGACCGCGCCGCCGTGGTCGAGGGCGACACGGTCGTGTCCTACTCCACTGTCAACCAGCGCGCCAATCAGGTGGCACGCCATCTGCTGAGCGTGGGCGTCCAGCCGGGCGATCGCGTCGCCATCAGCCTGCCGCGCGGCATCGACCTGGTCGTGGGCCTGCTGTCGATCCTGAAGGCGGGTGCCGTCTACGTTCCCATCGACCCGTCGTATCCTAGCGAGCGGATCGCGTACATGCTGGCAGATTCTGCCCCGACCGCTCTGGTCACGGCGGACGCGTTGCTCGCGTGCTTCCCGGACACCGGCATGCCCCGGGTTTGCCTGGAGCGCGAAGAGGCGCGCATCGGCGCGTACGACGACAGCAATCTCCATTGCCCACATCCTACGTCTCCGCCGCTGGCCTATGTCATCTATACCTCAGGCTCAACGGGGCAACCCAAAGGCGTGATGCTTCACCATCGCAGCGTGCTGCGCTTGGTCATGGATCGCTCCTATCTCGATATCGGGCCCGAGGATTGCCTGGCCCACTGCGCAAATCCTGCGTTCGACGCGGCTGCCTGGGAGATATGGGTGACCCTGTTGGCCGGGGCCCGATTGCTGGTGGTGCCCCAGTCCACGTTGCTGGATGGCGAGGCCTTCCGCTCCCTGCTTCTGAATCAGGCCGTGACTATCCTGCATCTCACGGTAGGCCTGTTCAACCAGTATGCCCCGACCCTGGCCGACGTCATTCCCCGCCTTCGCTGCCTGCTTTTCGGTGGCGAACAATCGGATGTGGGCGTCGTCTCAAGGGTTATGCGCGATCATCCGCCGGGACGCCTGGTGCATTGCTATGGTCCCACCGAGACCACTACGTTCACCGCAACCCATACAGTATCCGGCGGTCTGGAGGGATCGCCGACCGTGCCCATCGGCCGCCCGCTGGCCAACACCCGGATCTACCTGCTAGATGGCGAAGGACAGCGCGTTCCAGTGGGAGTACGCGGCGAGATCAACATCGCCGGAGAGGGCGTCGCACTGGGCTATCTGAATCGACCGGAATTGACCGCGGAGCGTTTCATTGCAGATCCCTTCGCGGCGGATCGAGGTGCCCGGATGTACCGCAGTGGCGACATGGGGCGCTGGCGGGTCGATGGTACGCTGGAATACCTGGGCCGCAATGACTGCCAGGTCAAGATCCGCGGCTTCCGGATCGAATTGGGCGAGATTGAAATGCAGCTGGCCGCCTGCCCGGGCGTCCGCGAGGCGGTGGTGTTGGCCTATGGCGGTGATGCCGGTGACAAGCGTCTGGTCGCCTACGTGATCGCGCAGGCGGACGCGATGCCCACTCCGGAGACACTGCGCGGCACCCTTTCGCAGTCGCTTCCCGAGTACATGCTACCCAGTGCCTACGTGGCACTGGACGCGTGGCCGCTGACTGAAAACGGAAAGCTTGATCGGCGTGCACTCCCGCCGCCGGACCACGCGGCCATTGCTGGCACTCTGTACGAAGCACCCGTCACGGACGCCGAACAGCAGCTTGCCCGCGTCTGGTCCAGGTTGCTGGGGCGCGAGCGCGTCGGCCGTCAGGACAACTTCTTCGAACTGGGCGGGCATTCGCTGCTGGTGGTACAGATGATCGCCGCGCTCCAGCGGGAAGGCTGGCGGACCGATGTAAAGAGTGCGTTTGCCAACAGGACCCTGGCCGACATGGCCAGGGTGCTCGAGCCGCTGTCGGATGTAGCCGGTCCGGTACCATTCGAGCGCCCGACGGTTCCACCCGGCTGCCATCGCATCAGTCCAGACATGGTGCCGCTGGCGGACATCAGCCAGGTCGAGATCGACCGCATCGTCGCCGCCGCCCCCGGCGGCGTGAACAACATCCAGGACATCTACCCCCTGACGCCGATGCAGGAGGGAATTCTGTTCCACCACCTTCTGGGCGAAGGTGATGACGCCTACCTGCTGCGGTTCGTGCTGGGCTTCGACAGCAGGGAGCGGTTGGAGGGGTTTCTCGCCGCACTGCAGACGCTGGTGCAACGGCACGATATTCTGCGCACCGCCATTCACTGGCAGCGGATCCGTCAGCCCGTGCAGGTGGTGCACCGCCATGCACAACTGCGTCTGGTTGAGGTCGCTGCGGACGGTGCGGATGCCCGGGAAAGGTTGCTGGCGATCAGCGATCCACAGTGCCGCACGTTCGACCTCACGCAGGCACCGTTGCTGGAGGCGTTCACCGCCTTCGATATGGACCGGGGCGAGTACGTGCTGGCGCTGCTTCACCATCACGTCGTATGCGACCACGTGTCCATGCACGCATTGCTGGACGAGATTGGTCTGCTGCTCGATGGCGATGCCGGCGAGCTGGCTCCCCCCACGCCCTACCGCGAGCTGGTGGTGCACTCCCGGGCGACGCCGGGTGAATCGCACGAGCGGTACTTCCGCGGCGTGCTGGGTAAGGTCGACACGCCCACGTTGCCGTTCGATGCGCTCGAGGTAATGGCGAACGGCCAGGGCGTCGTCGAGGTCCGGAACGCGGTGGCGTCCGATGTGTCGCGACGGGTCCGCACGTGCGCCAGCCGGCAGAAGGTTTCGCCTTCGGTGCTGTTCCATGCCGCCTGGGCCATGGTCGCGGCCCGCTGCACTGCACAGGATACGGTCGTGTTTGGAACGGTGCTGTCCGGCCGCATGCAGGGCGCGCGTGGCCATGCGGACATCGTCGGGATGTCGCTCAATACGCTTCCGCTCTGTGTTTCGCTCGGTTCAATGAGCGCCACCGGCCTGCTCGGCGCCGTCCATGAGAGCGTGGTCGTGTTGCTTGAACACGAACATGCGTCGTTGGCACTGGCACAGCGCTGCAGCGGCGTTGCGCCCCCGCTTCCGCTGTTCAACAGCCTGTTCAACTATCGCCACGTGGGGGCGTTCGCCTCCGATGGCGAGGCGTCCGAGTCGCTCATGGCCGGCGTGCGGGTGATTGACGCAAAGGAGCGGACCAACTACCCGATCACCATTTCGGTCAATGATGCCGCCGACGGCAGTTTTGGCCTGGTGGTGCAGGCAGGGGCGGGTATCGACGCAGAGCGGGTTGCCGCCTACCTGCTTACATCGATTGAAGTGCTGGTGAGCGCCGTTGAGGAGGGTAATCGGGAGGAAGTCGCCGAACTCGACATTCTGCCCGCGACCGAACGCGATCGCCTGCTGCGTGGGTTCAACCCGCCGATCACGGAATACCCTCGCACTGCGCTGTTGCACGCAGCCTTCGAGCGAAATGCGCGCGTGCAGCCTGAAGCGGTTGCCGTTGAGGATGCGCGCCAGCGTGTCACCTACGGCTCGCTGAACCGGCGCGCCAACCAGATGGCGCATTACCTGATACAGCTCGGCGTCGGCCCCGGCACGCGGGTAGCCATCTGCCTGGAGCGTGGACCGGACATGGTCGCCGGTGTGCTGGCCATTCTCAAGGCAGGCGGTGCCTATGTCCCACTCGATCCGGACTACCCTCTGGATCGTCTGGTGTACATGCTCGAGGACAGCGCGCCTGCCGTGCTGTTGACGGATGCACTGCTGCAGGCACGGTGGCCCGACCTTTCAATGCCCGTGGTGCGCTGGGACGGCGACGCGGACGCCATCGCCGCCTGCGCGGCGGACGACCCGGATCCAGTCCGAGTCGGGGCGAACGCAGCAGACCTGGCCTACGTCATCTACACCTCCGGTTCGACGGGATTGCCCAAAGGCGTGATGGTGCAGCATCGTCCCGTGGTCAATCTGGTCGATTGGGTGAACCGTACCTTCCTGGTAGGGCCTTCGGACCGGCTGCTGTTCACGACCTCGCTGTGCTTTGATCTTTCGGTGTATGACATCTTCGGCATGCTCGCGGCTGGCGGCGTTGTGCGCATAGCCTCGAAGGATGAGGTGGCCGACCCGCGCCGCCTGCTGGATATCCTGTACGAAGAAGATGTCACATTCTGGGATTCCGCGCCTGCGGTGTTCGGCCAGCTGTCGCACATGCTGGAGACCGGGCGGGCGGGTAACGGCCATCTTCGACTGGCGTTCTTCAGCGGCGACTGGATTCCCCTGGATCTACCCGTTGCATTGCGCCGGGCGTTCCCGGAATGCCAGGTGGTGGCACTGGGCGGGGCCACGGAAGCCACGGTCTGGTCGAACTATCATCAGGTGGTCGATGCAGACCCGGCGTGGTCGAGCGTACCGTATGGTCGCCCCATCCAGAATGCCACCTACCACGTGTTGGACGCACGGCTGCGTCCGTGCCCTGTTGGGGTGGCGGGCGATCTGTACATCGGCGGTGAATGCCTGAGCGCCGGCTACTTCCGCCGTCCCGCTTTGACCGCCGAGCGCTACATCCGCAGTCCCTTTGCCATGGAGCCGGACGCACGCCTCTATCGCACCGGCGACCGGGCGCGATATTGGGCGGACGGCACACTCGAGTTCCTCGGTCGGCTGGACAGTCAGGTCAAGATCCGCGGCTTCCGCATCGAGCTGGGGGAGATCGAGGCACAGTTGCTGGCGTGCGCGGGCATCCGCGAGGCAGTGGTGGTGGCACGGGAGGAGCGGGCAGGCGATCGCCGGCTGGTGGCCTACCTGATTGCCGAGGACGGTGCCGAGCCGGTACCGGCGGTGCTGCGCGACGCACTGGCACGCAAGCTGCCCGAGTACATGCTGCCCAGCGCGTTCGTGGTGCTGGCGGCCTGGCCGCTGACCGCCAACGGCAAGCTGGACCGGGCCGCGTTGCCGGCCGCCGACGCGGCGGCAGTGGCCACGCGCGGTCATGAAGCGCCCGTATCGGAGATCGAAGTACAGGTGGCCGGCATCTGGGCCGAGTTGCTGGGGCTGGAGCGTGTCGGACGGCAGGACAACTTCTTCGCACTGGGCGGACACTCGCTGCTGGCCACCCAGGTGGTCTCGGCCGTGCGCCGGCTGCTGGGGTGGGAAGTGCCGCTGGGTCAGGTGTTCCGTCATCCCACGTTGGCGGCCTTTGCGGCCTGTGTGGAGGAGAGTGCGCCGAGCACGCTGGAGGCGCTGGTTCCCACCGTGCGGCCGGAGGTGCTGCCGTTGTCGTGGGCGCAACAGCGGCTGTGGTTCCTGGATCAGCTCGATCCGGCCGCGAGTGCGGCGTACCACATGCCGGCGGCGTTGCGCCTGCAGGGCGCACTGGACAGGGTGGCGCTGCAGGCTGCGCTGGATCGGGTAGTGGCGCGGCATGAGGGCCTGCGCGCGCGCTTCGTCTCGGGCAAGGACGGCCCGGTGCAGCAGTTCGCGCCAGACTCGATCGGCTTCGCGCTGCAGTACCGGGACTTGGGCGACCTGGCTCCGGCCGCGCAGGCGGAGGCGGTGGCCGAGGCCGATCGCCGGCAGACGCAGAGCCCGTTTGATCTGACGACCGGCCCGTTGATCCGCGGCCAGCTGCTGCGCTTGTCCGCGCAGGAGCACGTGCTGCTGGTGACGCAGCACCACATCGTGTCCGACGGTTGGTCGATCGGGGTGATGATCGGCGAAGTCACCGCCTTGTACGAGGCCTTTAGCCAGGGCCAGCCGGACCCGCTGCCACCATTGGCGATCCAGTATGCCGACTACGCGCTCTGGCAGCGGCAGTGGTTGCAGGGCGAGGCGCTGCAGCAGCAGCTCGGGTTCTGGCGCGAGCACCTGAGCGGTGCGCCGGCGCTGCTCGAGCTGCCCACCGACCGGCCGCGTCCAGCGGTACAGAGCTATGCCGGTGGCAATGTGGCATTCACCTTGCCGGCACCGCTGGTGGAACGACTGCACGCGTTGTCGCAGCGACATGGCACCACGCTGTTCATGACCCTGCTCAGCGGTTGGGCGCTGTTGATGTCGCGCCTGAGCGGGCAGGGCGAGGTGGTGATCGGGACACCGGTGGCGAACCGGCAGCGCGCCGAGATCGAGCCGCTGATCGGCTTCTTCGTCAACACCCTGGCCCTGCGGGTGAACGTGCAGGCCGCGTCGGACGTGGCCGGGCTGCTGGCCCAGGTCAAGGCGACCGCGCTGGCCGGCTACACTCATCAGGAGCTGGCGTTCGAGCAGGTGGTGGAGGCATTGCAGCCGACGCGCAGCCTCGGCCACAGCCCGGTGTTCCAGACGATGGTGTCGTTGAACAACACGCCGGTGCGCGGTGCGACCGAGGTGCCGGGGCTGGTGCTGTCGCCGCTGGAGTCGCAGCAGACCACGACCCAGTTTGACCTGTCGCTCTCGCTGATCGAAGCCGACGAGGTGTTGGAAGGGGGGCTGGAGTATGCCAGCGACCTGTTCGACGCGGCCACCGTGCAGCGTTGGTGCGCGCACCTGGTGAAGGTGCTGGAGGCGATGGTGGCCGATGACCGGCAGGCGGTGGCGGCCGTGCCGCTGCTGGCCGACTTCGCGCGTGACCAGCTGGTACGGGCGTTCAACCAGACGGCCTCAGCACCGGTGGAGGCAGCGACGGTACAGGCCTTGTTCGAACGCCAGGTGCAGCAGGCTCCGTCGGCCGTGGCGGTGATCCATGAAGACCGCGCGGTGAGCTACGCCGAACTGAACCGGCAATCCAATCAGCTGGCCCATCAGCTGATCGGGCTGGGCGTGGGCCCGGAGCATCGCGTGGCGCTGTGCATGGAGCGCGGCGTGGATATGGTGGTGGGGTTGCTGGGCATCCTCAAGGCC
The DNA here is from genome assembly GCF_903989455.1 of Xanthomonas euroxanthea. Classification (NCBI taxonomy): domain Bacteria; kingdom Pseudomonadati; phylum Pseudomonadota; class Gammaproteobacteria; order Lysobacterales; family Lysobacteraceae; genus Xanthomonas; species Xanthomonas euroxanthea. The sequence continues at coordinate 2,590,035 of NZ_LR861803.1, forward strand.
GGTGCGGGCTACGTGCCGCTGGATCCGGCCTATCCACGCGAACGCCTGGCCTATATCGTCCAGGACAGCGCGCCGACGGCCGTACTGAGCCACATTGGCTTGCCCGCGGCGGTCCACGACTGGTTGCAGACGGTGGCACCGGCGCAGGTGGTGTTGGGCGATGCGGCGACGATGGAGCGGCTGGGTGCATTGCCGGAGCACGATCCTGCCGTGACCTCGGACGCGCACGATCTGGCGTATGTGATTCACACTTCCGGGTCCACGGGCAGGCCCAAGGGCGTGCTGGTGGAGCACCACAGCATGGTCAACCTGGTGGCCGAACACGTGCGGCGCTGCGGACTGGGCCGTGACGACCGGGTGCTGCAGTTCGCCTCAATGTCCTTCGACGCCTCGGTGGAGGAGATCTTCGCGCCGTTGGCGGCCGGTGCCACCCTGGTGCTGCGACCGTCGCTGCTGCCGCCGGACAGCACCTTCAGCCAGTACCTGCGCGACCAGCGGATCAGCGTTGTCGAACTGCCCACGGCGTTCTGGCATTACTGGGTGGGCGATGCCGGTTTTGAACACGGCCTGGCGCAGACCTGCGCGCGGCTGGTGGTCATCGGTGGGGAGAAGGCCAGCGCGGACAGCGTTGCACGCTGGCATCACGCCTGCGCGCGGCACCCCTGCCAGCTGCTCAATACCTACGGCCCGACCGAAGCCACGGTCTACGCCACGGCGACCCTGCTGGAGCCAGCATGCAGGGCGACCGGCGAGCCGTCGATCGGCCGGCCGATCGCCAACACCCAGGTGCATGTGCTCGATGCGTGGCAGCAGGTGCAGCCGCTGGGAGTGGTGGGGGAGATCCACATCGGTGGCGCAGGCGTGGCCCGGGGGTATCTCAACCAGCCGGCGCTCACCGCCGAGCGCTTCATTGCCGATCCGTTCAGCACCGATCCGCAGGCCCGCCTGTACCGCACCGGCGACCTGGGCCGCTGGCGTGCCGATGGCACGCTGGAGTACGTAGGGCGAAACGATTTCCAGGTCAAGCTCCGCGGTTTCCGCATCGAGCTGGGCGAAATCGAGAGCCGTCTGCGCGCCTGTGCCGGGGTCCGTGAAGCGGTGGTGCTGGCCCGCGAAGACCGCCCGGGTGATCCGCGCCTGGTGGCCTACGTCCAGGCCGACACGGGTGCGATGCCGGCTTCGGCTGCGTTGCGCGAGGCGCTGTCCGGCGCGCTGCCGGACTACATGGTGCCCGGTGCCTACGTGACGGTCGACGCGTGGCCGGTCAATGCCAGCGGCAAGCTCGACCGGCGCGCATTGCCGGCACCGGACGCTGCAGCTGTCTCCAACCGTTTCGTTGCGCCGCATTCCGAGATCGAAATCGTGCTTGCCGCGCTCTGGGCGGAAGTACTGGCGATCTCCCAGGTGGGAGTGCATGACAACTTCTTCGAGCTGGGTGGCAACTCCCTTTTGATTGTCAGGCTGCACCAGCGGGTCCTCCAGCATTATCCCCGCAACTGCACGCTCATGGACATGTTCACCTATCCCACGGTGGCCTCCCTTGCTCGTCACCTGGCGGCGGGAGAGGAGGACATGGCGGGCGAGGCCGATGGTGCGGCCCGCGGTGCCGCGCGGCGTGCGCATGCCCAAAGCCGCAGCAGGGCATCCCGTCCGGCTCCTTCGGGCATCGAGAACTAACGTCTTTCCCTTCCCATGAGGTGTCGCCGATGCCGTCCGGCGCAGCGTGCCCTCGCCCGTGCCAAGCTTTGGTGAGTTCAATGACGAATCAAGATGATCTGGACCCGATGGACGACGCACTGGCCGTAGCCATCATCGGTCTCAGTGGGCGGTTTCCGGGCGCGGCGAACGTCGATGAGCTCTGGTCCAACCTGGGTTCCGACGTACCCGGCATCCGGCAGTTCAGCCGGGAAGAGCTGATAGCCGCCGGCATCGACCACGCCACGCTGATGGACGCCCACTACGTCAAGGCCGCTGCCATGCTGGACGATGCGGATCGGTTCGACGCCGCGTTCTTCGGAGTGACGCCGCGCGAGGCGGAGATCACCGATCCGCAACAGCGCGTCTTTCTCGAACTGTGCTGGCATGCCATGGAAGATGCCGGCTACGGGCCGGGTTCGTTCGGCACTGACCTCGCGGTCGGCGTATATGCAGGCGCATCGCACAACAGCTACTTTCTGCAGAACATGCTGGGTAACGCGGCGCTGGTGCAGTCGGTGGGAACCGCGGCGCTTTCGTTCGCGAACGACGGCGACTTTCTCTGTACCCGCGTGGCGTACCACCTGGATTTGCGGGGGCCTGCCGTCGTCATCCAGAGCGCGTGCTCGACCTCGCTTGTCGCGGTGCACATGGCCTCCCAGGCCCTGATCGGCCAGGAGTGCGACATCGCCTTGGCCGGTGGGGTTTCGATTGGCCAGTTCAGCAAGGCAGGCTACCGCTACGACAAGGATGGGATCGGCTCTCCCGATGGCCATTGCCGCGCGTTCGACGCACAGGCCGCCGGAACCGTTCACGGAAACGGAGCAGGCGTGGTGGTACTCAAGCGGCTGTCGGAGGCGCGTCGCGACGGCGACACCATCCATGCCGTCATCCGCGGCTCGGCGATCAACAACGACGGTGCCAACAAGGTCGGATTTTCGGCTCCCAGCGTCACAGGCCAGGTGGATGTGATCAGCCAGGCGCTCGCTGCAGCGGGCGTCGAGGCGGACTCGATTTCCTATGTGGAAGCGCATGGCACCGGCACCGCGCTGGGTGATCCGATCGAGGTCAAGGCCCTGCAGGCGGTCTTCGGTCGATCCAGTTCGCGTCGCCAGTTCTGCACGCTGGGCTCGATCAAGCCCAGCATCGGTCACCTCGACGCCGCCGCCGGCGTGGCGGGGCTCATCAAGACGGTGATGGCCCTGAAGCATCGGCAGCTGCCCGGTGTGCTGGATTTTGAATCGGCCAACCCTCTGCTGGAGCTGGAAGCGAGTGCCTTCTACATCCAGCGAGGGATGCGCGACTGGCCGGACGGGCCTACGCCGCGACGTGCCGGTGTGAGCTCGCTTGGAATCGGGGGCACCAACGCGCATGTTGTCCTGGAGGAGGCTGTCGCGGCGGCACCCTCGAAAAGCCGTCGCGCCGCTCACCTCATCCTGCTTTCAGCAAGGAACGAGGAAGCACTGCAGCAGGCCCGGGAGGATCTGCGTGACCACCTTGCACGCAACCCCACAGCGGATCTTGCCGATACTGCCTACACCACCCAGGTAGGCCGGGCGGCGTTCAGCCATCGTAGTGCGCTGGTCTGCAACGGAGTGGATCAGGCCCTGGCCCTGTTGTCTTCGCAGCCGGCCAGCTGGAGTACCGCCCGTGCTGAAGCGGACCCCAGGGTGGTTCTGATGTTTCCGGGGCAGGGGGTGCAGTACGCCAACATGGCTCGCGACATCTACGCGGACGAGCCCGTGTTCCGTGCCGTGGTGGATCGGTGCTCGGAATCGTTGCGGGGCGTACTTGGTCGCGACCTGCGCGATCTTCTCTTTCCCACATGTGGCGGGGAGGCTGACGCGGAGGACGCGCTGCAGCGGACCTGTTTCACCCAACCGGCATTGTTCGTCATCGAGTATGCATTGAGCCAGTTGCTGGCCTCATGGGGCGTGCGTCCCGACGCCCTGATGGGGCACAGCCTGGGCGAGTACGTCGCCGCGTGCGTGGCCGGCGTGTTCACCCTCGATGACGCGCTCATGCTGGTGGCCGAACGCGGACGACTGATCGACAGCCTGGCCGGTGGTGCGATGCTGGCCGTCAATGCATCGGAGGCGGAGCTCGTACCGCTGCTCTCAGAAGGTTCATGGCTGGCAGCCGTCAACGGCCCGGCGCGCTGCACGGTATCCGGCGCGCAAGCTAGCATCGCGCGACTGGCGGCACAGCTGACATCGCTGCACATCGCCAGTCAGCCCCTGCACACGCGTCATGCATTCCACTCGGGATTGCTCGACCCGATTCTGCCCGCCTTCTCCACATACCTGCAGCGGGTCCGGTTCTCACCGCCCACGCTTCCGTTCACCTCCAACGTGACCGGTACCTGGATCACGGACGAGCAGGCGATGTCGCCGACCTACTGGCTGGCGCACCTCAGGCAGACCGTCCGCTTTTCCGACAACGTGCGCGCTGTGTCAGAGCAGGGTCCGGCGCTGCTGGTGGAAGCCGGTCCCGGACAGGTATTGACGCAGATCGTACGACAGCATGCGAACAGGGAAGACACGTTCAATGCAGTAGGAGCGCTGCCAGATCGGCGCTCGGCCCGTCCTGCGCAGGAGGTTCTTCTCGAAGCACTTGGCCGGCTGTGGACGAACGGGGTGCGGATCGACTGGAACGCCTACCATCAAGACGAGCGCCGCCGCCGGGTCGGCCTGCCGGGCTATCCCTTCCAGCGCCAAAGGTACTGGGTGGCAGCGGCAGGCACGCGCATCGCCGCAATGGCTGTGACGCGTGGTGCCACGCCCGTGGAGGACTGGTTCTATGGATTGGCGTGGAAGCAGGACCGCGCGCCGGAGCCGCCGCCCCGCGAGTGCGTGCACGATAGCGTGCACGTGGTATTCGAGGATGAGGGTGGCCTGTGCATCCCGTTCATTGAGGCGGAGCTCGCTGCGGGAGCGCGGGTGGTCCGGGTACGCTCGGGCACCGGTTTCCGCGAGCGTTCCGCGGAACAGTTCGTGATCGACGGCTCCGAGCCGGAAGACTATGTCCGGCTCCTCGAGAGAGTGACCGAGCGCGGGACGCCGCCGCCGAGGGTCAGCCATTTCTGGTGCGTGACCGGAGGCGCGAGTGCTCCCGATAACGAGCAGCAGGGGTTCGGTAGTCTGATCTTCCTCGCGCAGGCGCTCGCACGGCAAGCCCAGGCGGGCGCCACGCAGCTGAATGTCTTCGCCACCGGGGTGCACTCGGTGACGGGCAGCGAAGCATTGGCATCGCACCGTTCCACGATGTTGGGACCGTGCCGGGTGATCCCGCTGGAGTATCCCCATCTGTCATGCCGTTTCATCGACATCGAGCTGCGCCCGGAAGGGGACATCGATCCTCGACTGTGGCCCAGGCTGCGCGGTGAAGCCTGGCTCAGCGGCAATGCGACATCCATCGCCTACCGGGGGGTGCGGCGCTGGGTCCATTCGGTCGAGCAGGCGGCACCGCATTCGACCGGCGTCCGCATTGCCGATGGGCAGCACTACCTGATCACCGGAGGGTTGGGAGGCATCGGTCTGGCGTTCGCCGAGTACGTGTGCAGCCGCGCATCATCGCCGCAGCTGACATTGACAGGACGGACGCGCCTGCCAGATCCCGCTGACTGGGCCCGCTGCCTGGAGGAGGGCGACGAGGCGACGCGCACCGCTCTTGGCCGGCTCGCGGCGCTGCAGAAGCGCGGAGCGCAGGTGCATTATGTGACTTCGGATGTGGCATGCCCGCAGGATGTCGAAAGACTCGCCGCGTCAGCGCATGCGCATTTCGGTCCAGTGAACGGCATTTTCCATGCGGCAGGGCTCCCGGGCGACGCGCTCATCCATGACAAGACGCTGGCCGCCGCCCGCCGGGTCATGGCATCGAAACTGGAGGGCACACCGCTGGTGTCCGCTGCGTTCGCCTGCGATCCGCTCGATTTCCACGTGCTCTGCTCATCGTTGAATGCCCTTCAACCTGCACCGGGTCAGGTCGATTATTGTGCGGCAAACGCCTTCCTTGACGCGTGGGCCGCGCAGCAACATGCTCTGGGTAACACCGCCGTCATGGCAGTGAATTGGCCCGCGTGGCGTGATACAGGCATGGCAGCCCGGGCGCGCGAGCAGGGAGTGGCTGGCCTTCGCGCAGTGCAACCGTTTGCCCCGGCCGACGCAATCGCGTTGGCCGACGCCGATGCGGTGTTCGATCAGATGCTCGCCCATGTGGGCACGCCCCAGATACTGGTTTCACCGGCTTCGCTGTTGACCTCGGCCGCAGCGGCAGCGCCGACCACGGTGGCCGAGGTAGCCGCGGCGGGCATCGATGACATGGGCAGGCGCCATCCGCGTCCGGCGCTGGCCAGCACTTTCGTCGCACCGCGCAGCGCCGTCGAAGTCACGTTGGCGGGGCTCTGGGCGGACCTGTTCGGCATCGACCCTGTGGGCATCCAGGACGACTTCCTCGATCTGGGTGGGCACTCCCTGCTGGCGGTTCAACTCGTGTCGCGGCTGCGTCAGGCCTTGAATGTCGAGCTTTCGCTCGACGTCCTGTTCGCGAATCCCACCATCGAACGTCTGGCCGCCTACATCGAACAGCAGCTGCCCACGGACTCGCACGCCATTGCGGCGGTACCACGCGGCGAGCCGCTACCACTTTCCTGGGCGCAGCAGCGGTTGTGGTTCGTCGAACAACTGGGCGTGGCAGCGAGTGCGTCGTACCACATGCCGACCGCGTTGCGTCTGCAGGGCGAGTTGAACACGACCGCGCTTCAGTCCACCCTGGACCGCATCGTGGCACGGCACGAGGGGCTGCGCGCCCGTTTCCTGCAGACCGAAGCGGGTCCGGTTCAGCAGTTTGACAGGGCCGATATCGGGTTCAGCCTCCATCACGTGGACCTTACCGGGTGCGCTGCCGACGCCCGCGCAGCAGCGGTCCAGTCGATCAGTGCCGAGGAAGCACGGGCACCGTTCGATCTGCGCCATGGGCCGCTGATCCGGGGACAGCTGCTGCGGCTGTCACCCCACGAGCACGTATTGCTTGTGACCCAGCACCACATCGTGTCCGACGGCTGGTCCGTGGGTGTGCTGATTAGCGAATTCAGCGCGTTGTATGCGGCTTACTGCAAGCATGCACCCGATCCGCTCCCGCCGTTGCCGGTGCAGTACGCCGACTACGCGGCGTGGCAGCGTCAGCGTCTGCAGGGGGACTTACTGCGCCGACAGATCGACTACTGGTGCGGCCAGCTCGCCGGGGCTCCTCCGTTGCTGGATCTGCCGACCGATCGGCCCCGTCCGGCCGTGCAGTCCTATGCCGGTGACAGCGTGTCCTTCGAACTTCCGTCGGAATTGACCGGTGCGCTGCGGGCCTTGTCCCGCCGCCATGGCACCACCCTTTTCATGACCCTGCTCAGTGGCTGGGCGTTGCTGATGTCGCGGCTCAGCGGTCAGGAGACGGTGGTCGTCGGCACGCCGGTGGCCAATCGCGAGCGGCCGGAGACCGAGGGCCTGATCGGCTGCCTGGTCAATACCCTGGCGTTGCGGTTGGACGTGGCGGAGGCACCGACAATCGCGGCGCTGCTTGCACAGGTCAAGGCCACCGCACTATCGGCATACGCGCACCAGGAAGTTCCTTTCGAGCAGGTCGTCGATGCGGTGCAGCCGCCCCGCAACGTCGGCCATACGCCGCTGTTCCAGGTCATGCTGGTGCTGAACGAAAGCCAGGATTCCGCACCGCGGGGCCTGCCCGGCCTGACCCTCCACCCGGTGGAGGCCACCATCCAGGCTGCCCGCACCGATCTGGTGCTGGTCTTCAGCGACACGGGCGAGAGACTGGCCGGGACGCTCGAGTTCGCCAGCGATCTGTTCGATCGCAGCACCATCCAACGCTGGGCCGCGCATCTGATCACCCTGCTGGAGGCAATGACGACGGTGGAGGACGCCGTACCGGCCGAGCTTCCCATGCTGTCCGCTGACGAGACGCGTGCGCTGCTGGCCGTGTCGTCGGAAGCGATCTATCCGGATGAAGCGCTCATCCACGGCACCTTCGAGGCGCATGCAGCGCGGACCCCCGCTGCGGTGGCCCTGGTCGACGGCGAGCTGTCGATCACCTATGGTGAACTGAACCACCGCGCCAACCAGGTCGCCCATGCACTGCAGGCGCGCGGCGTAGTGGCGGGTACCCTCGTTGCCGTGTGCGCGGAACGCGGCACCGACATGGTGATCGCGATGCTGGGCATTCTGAAAGCCGGCGGTGCCTATCTTCCGCTGGACCCCTCCTCCCCGGCGGAACGGCGTGCGCAGATGCTGCAGGACGCGCAGCCGGCCCTGATCCTGACCCAGGCCGCTCTCCTGCAGCAGGAGGAAGACGGCCCCTCGACGCCGGTGCTGTTGATCGAGGATGAGGCAATGGCCGCGATGGCCACCTGCAACCCGACCGTTGACGGGCTCACGTCCCGCGGGCTGGCTTACGTCATCTATACGTCGGGTTCAACCGGCATGCCCAAGGGCGTGATGGTCGAGCACCGGCATGTCGCCCGCCTGCTCAAGGCCACCGAGGTCAGTTTCGGCTTCCGCGCGGATGACGTGTGGTCGCTGTTCCATTCCATCGCCTTCGATTTCTCCGTGTGGGAACTCTGGGGAGCGCTGGCGTACGGGGGTAGGGTGGTGGTGGTGACGACCGAGTGTGCACGCTCGCCCCATGCGTTCTACGCGTTGCTGTGCCGTCACCGCGTCACCGTGCTGAACCAGACACCGGGTGCCTTCCGTGCGCTGATCCAGGTCCAGGCCGAACACGACATGGAGCACGCACTCCGCGTCGTCATTTTTGGCGGAGATACCCTGCAGAGCACGATGCTGCTGCCGTGGGTGGAGCGCAATCCGCTGCATCGCACGCGACTGGTGAACATGTATGGCATCACCGAGACCACGGTACACACGACCTTCCATGAGTTGACCGCGCAGGACATCGCATCCTCCGCGCGCGTCATCGGGCATCCCCTCGGGGATCTGCGCATCCATGTGCTCGACGGCAACCGCCGTCCTGTTCCTGCGGGCGTTGTGGGCGAGATGTACGTGGGCGGTGCCGGGGTGACACGCGGCTATTTGAATCGACCCGAGCTCACCGCCGAGCGGTTCATCCAGGACCCCTTCTCCCGCGACGCCAGTGCACGCCTCTACCGGACCGGTGACCTGGCCAGGCGACGCGTCGATGGCACGCTGGACTACATGGGCCGCAATGATTCACAGGTAAAGCTCCGCGGCTACCGCATCGAGCTGGGAGAGATCGAGACGCGGCTGGCAGCGTGTGACGGAGTACGCGAGGCCATCGTGCTGCTGTCCGAGGACGCGGCCGGTTTGAAGCAGCTCGTGGCGTACGTCATTCCAGAATCTGACCTGCCGCCTTCGGCGGCCGTGCTCCGCACCCAGCTTTCCTGCGTGCTGGCGGATCACATGGTGCCCGCCGCGTTCGTCGTGGTTACGGCGTGGCCGCTCACCCGGAATGGAAAGCTGGACTTGCGGGCGCTTCCATTGCCGGATCGCGACGCGCTGATGGCTCATGCTTTTGTAGCACCGGAGGGAGACATGGAGCTCGCGCTGTGCCGCATCTGGGAGTCCGTGTTGCATATAGACGCTGTGGGACGTCACGACAATTTCTTCGAGCTCGGCGGCGATTCGATCCGAAGTATCGAGATCATCGCCGCAGCGAAGCGGATTGGTATCGATGTCTCGGTCATCGACCTGTTCAGGCACGCTTCCGTCGCCGCACTTGCCACTGTCGCCCGTAGCGCGGGCCGGCAGCCGGGGGTCGCGCACGAGGCAGTCAATGCCACAGACGCGGCAGATGGCACGTCGTCCAACCCGCTGTCTACGATCGAGGCCGCCACCCGAGTGACGCTGCTGCAGCGCGGCATGGTGTTCCACAACCAGTTCGCGACGGGGGAAGGCATCTACCACGATGTCTTCAGCTATCGACTGCGCATGCCGACGTGGGACGAGCCGACCTTCATCGACGCGCTCCGGGATATTGTCAACAGGCATCCGGTCCTGCGTTCCTCGTTCGAGTACGGTGACGACGGAGAAGCCCTCCAGAAGGTGTATCGCGAGGTCATCGCGCCGCTCCAGGTCTTTGATCTCAGCGGTCGTCCTGCAGCAGAGCAGCAGGCGCGGATTGCCGCGTTCATGGCGGAAGAACGGCTGATCCCCTTCGATCTCGCCACCCCACCGCTGTTTCGCGTCTTCATCCACCGGCTCGATGCACACGACGTCCAGTACACCTTGAGCTTCCATCACGCGCTGATGGATGGTTGGAGCGTGGCGCTGATGCAGACGGAGCTGTTCTCCTTCTATCTTTCCCGCCTCGAAGGCGGGAAAGTGCAGGATGGCCTGCCGGAGGCGAACTTCGCCGCGCTTTCGGCAGCCACCGAGGCCGAGGTGCTTGGCAGCCGCCGGCACCGGGAGTTCTGGCAGCAACAGTTGGACGGGCACGAGCCGTCTGCACTGCCGCGAAATGTCACAGAGCCTGACCGTGACCGCGCCGCGGTCGCCAGGCGTTTCACGGTGGACGCGCAGACCCGCGCAGGCATCGGCGCGCTTGCACGGCGCTTGAAGGTTCCCGTGCGCTCGGTTCTGCTCAGCGTCCACATGAAGGTTCTCGGTCTTTGGATGGGCGCCGCCGATGTGGTCAGCGGTCTGGTCTGCAATGTTCGCCCTGAACAGGAGGGTGCCGAGCAGGCGCTCGGCCTGTTCCTGAACACGCTTCCCTTCCGCCTCGGCCTCGAACGGATGAGCTGGTCGTCGCTGGTTCTCGAAACGCACGCCCGCGAGCTGGATGTGCTCGAACACCGGCACTATCCGTACTTCCAGATCTACATGGATCACGGACGACGGAGGATGTTCGAGGCGGCGTTCAACTACGTCAATTTCCGCCCCTACGAACAATTGGCGGGCACTGGAATCGAGGTACTGGAGGCGTGCAACCTGGAAGCCACGGACTTCCCGCTCACCGTCACCTTCACCGATACCCTCGATGAACTTGCCGTCATCCTTGATGCCGGCCCGGATACGATGACCGCCGCTCAGCTCGTCTGCATGGCCGCGCACTATCAAAACGTCATTCAGGCCCTGGTGCTGTCGCCGGACGCGGACCACTGCGCGGCCACCCTTCTGGGGCCGTCCGAGCATGCGCGGATCGTCACCGGATTCAATGACACCGCCCGGCCTTTCGCGCGCGAATCACTGGTCCACGCAGGCTTCGAGGCCCAGGTGGGGGAACGGCCGCTGGCAACCGCCGTGGAGTTTGCAGGACAGGCCCTCAGCTATGCCGACCTGAACCGGCGCGCGAACCGGATGGCGCACCGTCTGATGGAACACGGCGTTGGTCGTGGCGACCGTGTCGCGCTGTGCCTTGAACGGGGCCTGGACATGGTGGTCGCTGTCCTCGGAGTACTCAAGTCCGGTGCGGCCTATGTTCCTCTTGACCATGCGTATCCGACCGAGCGACTGGTGTACATGCTCGATGACAGCGACCCTTCGGTGCTGGTGACACAGGCGGGTTTCATGGCGGAGTCCGCAACGTCACGGATCACCACGCTGTTCTGTGACAGCGAGGGGTTCTTCACTGGCACTGGTCCGGACCATGATCCGGATCCCGGCCTGACCGGCGCGTGCGCCGATGATCTGGCCTATGTGATCTACACCTCGGGCTCGACCGGGCGCCCGAAAGGCGTGATGGTCCAGCATCGGCCCGTGGTCAATCTGATCGACTGGGTCAATCGCGAGTTCGACGTGGGTCCGGAAGACCGACTCCTGTTCACGACGTCGTTGTGCTTCGATTTGTCGGTGTACGACATTCTGGGTGTGCTTGCCGCGGGCGGAACCATCCGTGTCGCTGCCAAGGATGACGTCGCCGATCCCCGCAGGTTGCTTGACATCCTGCACGATGAGCGCATCACGTTCTGGGATTCCGCCCCGGCAGTGTTCGGGCAGTTGCTGCCCTGGTTGGCAACGGACAGGCCAGGCAACACGTATCTGCGTCTGGCATTCTTCAGCGGCGACTGGATTCCGCTGGAACTACCTGCTGCCGTGCGTGCCGCCTTCCCGGCGTGCCAGGTCGTCGCACTCGGCGGTGCCACCGAGGCCACGGTGTGGTCCAACGCCTACCGTGTCGATGCCGTGGCACCTGGCTGGACCAGCGTTCCTTACGGCAAGCCGATCCAGAATGCCCGCTATCACGTCCTTGATGCGGGGCTACAGCCGTGCCCCGTCGGGGTCGCCGGCGACCTGTACATCGGAGGCGACTGCCTGAGCCTTGGCTATTTCCGGCGTGAGCAGCTGACCGCGGAACGCTATCTGCCAGACCCGTTCTCCGAAGAACCGGGGTCGCGCATCTATAAGACCGGCGACCGGGCGCGGTACTGGGCCGATGGCAACCTCGAATTCCTGGGGCGTCAGGACAGCCAGGTGAAGATCCGTGGCTTCCGGATCGAGTTGGGTGAAGTCGAGGTTCGTCTGGCGACATGCGAAGGCGTCAGCGAAGCGCTGGTGGTCGCGTTTGGCGAAGGCCGGACCGAGAAGCGGCTGGTGGCCTACGTGATCGGTCGTGATGGGGCGCGCATATCGGCGGCCGGGCTGCGCGAGTCCCTGGGCGCGGTGCTGCCGGAGTACATGGTACCCAGTGCCTACATCCAGCTGGAGGTGTGGCCGCTGACTCCGAACGGAAAGATCGACCGCAATGCGTTGCCGCCCCCGGACGGAACCGCCACTGCAATGCGTGCGTATGAAGCGCCCGTGGGTGCGGCGGAGGAGGGACTGGCGCAGATCTGGAGCGCGCTGCTGGATGTTCCCCGGATTGGTCGCCACGACGGCTTTTTTGACCTTGGTGGACATTCCCTGCTGGCCATCCAGCTGTCCGAGCGCGTACGGCAGACTTTTGGGGTAGAACTTCAACTTGCCACGCTCTTCGACGACTCGCGCCTGGAATCGATGGCAGCATCAATCGTCAGGGCCCAGCTTGAGGCCTCCGGCGAAGACGTCCAGCGCATGGAACAGGAACTGGAATCAATGACGGAAGCCGAGCTGCTCGCGATACTGGGCATGGAGAACAGCAATGAAGACGCATGAAGAGACACTCCATCTGCTGCGCCAGGCGGTTCTTGCAAAACGTGCCGGCGAGCGCGTCAAGGAACGGGGGCACTCGGCGCAGGAGGACCTTCCCCTGTGCGCGCTGGATCGGGGAGGCGCGTTCCCATGCTCTTCGGCGCAGCAACGGTTGTGGTTCCTCGATCAGCTTGATCCTGCCGCGAGCGTGGCGTATCACATTCCTGCTGCGTTGAAGCTGCAGGGGAGCCTGGATGTGCGTTCGCTGCAGGCGACATTGGACCGTATCGTCGCCCGGCATGAGAGCCTTCGCACCCGGTTCGTGCAGACCGAGGACGGCTTGACACAGCAGTTCGCGCCGGTGGATGTGGGCATCGCGCTGGAGCACGTCGATCTAGCTGGCATGTCGTCCGGCGCGCAGGCCGCGATCGTGGATGAGCGCAGCCGGAGTGAAGCACTGCGGCGCTTCGATCTGTCGACCGGACCGCTCATCCGCGGCCAGTTGCTGCGTCTGTCGGACGAGGACCATGTGCTGCTGCTGACGCAGCACCACATCGTCTCCGACGGTTGGTCGATCGGTGTGCTCATCAGCGAGATCCGCGCGCTCTACGCAGCCATCACTCAGGGGTTGCCTGATCCGCTGCCGGCCCTGGCAGTACAGTATGCGGACTACACTCAGTGGCAGCGCCAGTGTCTGCAGGGAGTGGCGCTGGAGCGACAGCTGACGTTCTGGCGGGAGCAGTTGAAGGACGCGCCGATGTTGCTTGACCTGCCGCTTGATCTGCCGCGGCCGGCCCGGCAGAGCTACGAGGGCGGAATCGTGTCGTTCGCCCTGCCGGATACGCTCACCAGCGCCTTGCGCGCGGTGTCCCAGCGTCAGGGTGCGACCCTGTTCATGACCCTGCTGGGTGCGTGGGCGGTGCTGATGTCGCGGTTGAGTGGCCAGGAAGAAGTCGTGATCGGCACCCCGGTCGCGAACCGGCAGCGGGCGGAAGTCGAACCGTTGATCGGCTTTTTCGTGAACATGGTGGCACTTCGCATATCGGTGGGCGATGTCGCCGATACGTCTGAATTGCTGCAGCAGGTGAGGGCGCGGACGCTCGATGCGTATGCACACCAGGCCGTGCCGTTTGATCTGGTCGTGGAAAGCGTCAATCCTTCAAGGACGGTCAGCCGCAACCCGATCTTTCAGACGATCGTCAGCATGAACAGCGCGCCGCGGTCGGGTGCGCTGGAGATGCCCGGTATCCGCCTGCAGCCCGTGGAGACCTCCACCGGTGCCGCGCAGTTCGAGCTTGCGCTGACCTTTACCGAGAGCGGGTCCGGCCTGGTCGGCCATCTTGATTACGCGAAGCGGCTGTTCCGCCACGAGACCGCAGAGCGCATGGCGGAATCCATGCAGCAATTGCTGCGTGGCATGGCTGAAGGCGAGGCTACGCCGCTCGCGCGCTTGCAGCTCCAGGGCGAGGCGGGCCGCCGGGCCATGCTCGCCCTGGGCTGTGGGGACCACGTGGAAAGCACCCTCGCGCGTGTCCAGCATGCGTTCGAACAGTGTGCGGCCGCACAGCCCTCAGCGCCTGCGCTCGTGTTTGCTGGACACACCATGGACTATGCCGAGCTCAACCGGCATGCCAATCGCCTGGCTCATCTGCTGATCGAGCAGGGCGTCCGGCCGGGAGGCCGCGTAGCCATCTGCTGCCGACGCGGTCCGGCGATGGTGGTGGCGATGTTGGCAGTGCTCAAAGCGGGCGCTGCCTATGTGCCGTTGAATCACGACTACCCGGAAGCGTTGCTTTCCTTCGTTCTCGAGGACACCGCAGCACCTGTCCTCATAACCGACAAGGCGTCGGAGGAACGGTTGCCTTCGTCGAGTCTGATGCAGACGATTGTTGTCGATGGCGACGATGCGACACGGATCGCCGCATGTCTCGACAGCAATCCGACGCCGTCACCGACACCCACTCCCGCGGCAGACCTGGCGTATGTGATCTATACTTCCGGCTCGACCGGTCAACCCAAGGGGGTGATGGTCGAGCACCGCCAGCTGGAGCATTACCTGCACTGGGCGCAGCACGCCTATGCGGGCGACACGCGGATCGACGCGCTGGTGTCCTCGCCGTTTGCGTTCGATGCGACGATCACCTCCCTGTATTTGCCACTGATTACGGGTGGCAGCGTGCAGCTGGTGCCGGAAGGTACGGAGCTGGCGGCATTGCCACAGCTATTGCTGGACAGCCCGGCCGGCACGCTGTGCAAGATCACGCCTTCGCATCTGGTGGTGTTGTGCGAACAGCTGGCGCAGACCGGCCGGGTCTGCCCGCCGCACCTGTTCGTGGTCGGTGGCGAGGCGCTGCCGTCCAGCACGGCGGCAACGCTGCAGGCGTTGGCACCCGGCGCACGCATCATCAATGAGTATGGCCCGACCGAGACCACGGTCGGCTGCGCGATGCAGGTAGCCGATGGCATGTGCCAGGCCGACGGCGCGGTCCCGATCGGGCGTCCGATCGCCAACACCCGCCTTTATGTGCTGGATAGGGAGGGACAACTGGTGCCGCAGGGCGTGGTGGGCGAGATCCACATTGGCGGGGGCGGCGTTGCACGTGGCTACCTTAACCGCCCCGGGCTGACCGCCGAGCGCTTCATCGCCGATCCCTTCAGTACCGATCCGCAGGCGCGCCTGTATCGCAGCGGGGACCTGGGGCGCTGGCGGGCCGATGGCACGCTGGAATACCTGGGCCGCAACGACCAGCAGGTCAAGATCCGCGGCTTCCGCATCGAACTGGGTGAGATCGAGGCACAGCTGGTGGCCTGCGCGGGCATCCGCGAGGCAGTGGTGGTGGCGGCGATGGAGCCGGGCGGCGATCGCCGGCTGGTGGCCTACCTGATTGCCGAGGACGGTGCCGAGCCGGTACCGGCGGTGCTGCGCGACGCACTGGCACGCAAGCTGCCCGAGTACATGCTGCCCAGCGCGTTCGTGGTGCTGGCGGCCTGGCCGCTGACCGCCAACGGCAAGCTGGACCGGGCCGCGTTGCCGGCCGCCGACGCGGCGGCAGTGGCCACGCGCGGTCATGAAGCGCCCGTATCGGAGATCGAAGTACAGGTGGCCGGCATCTGGGCCGAGCTGCTGGGGCTGGAGCGTGTCGGACGGCAGGACAACTTCTTCGCACTGGGTGGACACTCGCTGCTGGCGATTACGTTGATCGGCCAGCTGCGGCCCCTTGGCTTCAGCGCTGAAGTTCACGACATATTTGCTTCGCCGACATTGGCCTCCTTCTGCGCTGCGTTGCAGCGCGAGCCCGGTGCGGAAGAGGTATCCACGGAATCCGCCGTCGACGGATTGCATGATGCAGTGGCCTTTGAGGAGTTTCGTGTATGAATCTTGCGGATGTGCGCTCCTTGCTGAAGGAACGGAATGTCAATCTGAGCGTGCATGATGATCAGCTGGTGGTCAGGGCACCGCCGGGGGCGGTCGATGGCGAGCTGCTCGATCTGCTGAAGCGGTACAAGGCCGAGCTGCTTGCCGCGCCTTCGCACCCCGATGATGGCGGGGATGCGCCCGACGGTTTTCCGCTCTCTGGCTTGGGAAGCGAAGACATCGCGGCCATCACGGCAACCACGTCCGGCGGTGCCGCCAATCTGCAGGATATCTACCGACTGGTTCCACTCCAGGAGGGGATGCTGTTCCACCACATGGTGGCGACCGATAGCGATCCCTATGTGCAACGAATGGTGTTCGTGTTCAGTGACCGGCGACACCTGGATGCGTTTCTCTCCGCGCTGAACCACGTCATTTCCCGGCACGACATCCTCCGCACCGCGATCCGCTGGGAAGGGCTCGCGCATCCGGTCCAGGTGGTCCACCGCGAGGCACCGTTGGTGGTGGAGTCGCTTCCGCCCGGCGAGGTCGGTACGGCCATGGAACGCCTTCTCTCCGCGAGTGACCCCCGCAGGAAGCGACTTGACCTGCAACAGGCACCGATGCTGCTGGCGATGCTGGCGGCGGAACCTGAAGGCGGGGATCTCGTGCTGGCGTTGATGCATCATCATATCGGCTGCGATCACGTGACCCAGTCGCTGATCATCAAGGAGGTGATGGCAATCCTGTTGGGCCACGCGGACGGGCTGCCGCGTCCGCGTCAGTTCCGCGAGTCCGTCATCAAGGCGTTGGCGACCACGGAAAGCGAGCACCGCGACTATTTCGTCAACCAGCTGGGCGCGTTGAGCGAACCGAGCGCGCCCTTTGGTGTCCTGGATGTGCGCACCGACGGTGCCGATGTGGTCGAACAACGAACCGCGTTGGAGCCGGTATTGGCCACTCAGGTCCGGAGCGCGGCCCGCGAGGCCGGAGTCACCCCGGCGACGCTGTTGCATTCGGCGTGGGGCTTGGTCGTGGCGCGGCTCAGCGGACAGGCTCAGGTTGCGTTCGGTACCGTGCTGTCCGGTCGTTTTCACGATGCACACAGCCAACAGCCGGTGGCGGGCGTGCTGATCAATACGTTGCCGCTGTGTACGGCACCCGGAGATCTATCCGTGGTGGACTACGTGGCAGAGACGCATCGAAGGCTGATGGGATTGCTGGCGCATGAACATGCGCCCCTGGCGCTTGCGTTGCGCTGCAGCGGGCTTCCCGCGTCGCTTCCGCTCTTCACGACGCTGCTCAACTACCGTCAGGCCGCGTCCGAGCATGCGGATGCCGGGCATGAGGGCGCGGGTATGGCGTTGGAGGGCATCCAGCTGATTCATGGCGAGGAGCGTTCGAACTATCCCATCACGCTGCTGGTGGATGATCACGGCTCGCAGGGCTTCACCCTGACGGCGCAGTGCGTTGAAGGCGTGGACGCCGGGCTGGTCCTGGCCTGCCTTGTCACGGCGATCGAGGGGCTGGCGCTGGCGCTGCGGGGCAGTCCGACGCTACGCGCTGATGCGGTGTCCATTCTTCCTGCCGCCCAGCGCGACCAGCTGGTGCATGGTTTCAATGCCACGCAGGCCGAGTATCCGCGCGAGGGCCTGATCGGTGCCTGCTTCACGGCACAGGCGCAGGCGCGGCCAGGTGCGGTGGCGGTCGTTGAGGGCGACGAGCGGCTCAGCTACGCGGAACTGGAGTGTGCGGCCAACCAGCTGGCGCATCGTCTGGTGGGCATGGGGGCAGGTCCGGGCCAGCGGGTGGCGCTGTGCATGGAGCGCGGCATCGCGCTGGTGGTGTCGATGCTGGCGGTGGTAAAGGCCGGGGGCGCATATGTGCCCCTGGAGCCGACGGCACCGGCGGCACGCCTGGCGTGGCAGCTGGAGGATTGCGCGCCGGTGGCGCTGCTGACCCAGGATGCGCTGGTGGATGATCTGCCGGCACAGAGCCTGCTGCCGGTGGTGGTTGTGGACGATCCGCAGGAGGTGCGGCAGACGGCGGCGCAGCCGCGCCATGCGCCGGTGGTGGAGGGGCTGGGCGCACGCGACCTGGCGTATGTGATCTATACCTCTGGATCGACCGGTCAACCCAAGGGGGTGATGGTCGAGCACCGCAACGTGCTGCGGCTGGTGATCAACAGCGGCTTTGCGCCGTTGGGCGTGGACGACTGCGTGGCGCATTGCGCCAGCCCGGCGTTCGACGCGGCGACGTGGGAGATCTGGGGCGCGCTGTTGAACGGGGCGCGGTTGCAGATCGTGTCGGCCGCGCAGGTACGCGATCCGGCGCAGCTGGGCACGGCGCTGCAGGCCGGCGGGGTAACCGCATTGTGGTTGACCGCCGGGCTGTTCAACGAGGTGGTCGACGCCCTGGAAGATGCGTTGGGCGGGCTGCGCTATCTGCTGATCGGGGGCGAGGCGCTGGATGCGGTGGCGGTGGGCAGGCTGGTGAACCGCCCCGTCCGTCCGCAGCAGGTGCTCAATGGTTATGGCCCGACGGAAAGCACGACCTTTGCCACGACCTACCTGATTCCTCCGGTGGCACCGGGGCAGCGCTCGATCCCGATCGGGCGACCGATCGGCAACACCCGGATCCATGTGCTGGACACAGCCGGGCAGGTGGTGCCGGTGGGGGTGGTGGGCCAGCTGCACATCGGTGGCGACGGGGTGGCGCGGGGCTACCTCAACCGGCCCGAGCTTACGGCCGAGCGTTTCATCGCCGACCCGTTCAGCGCCGACCCGCAGGCGCGCCTGTACCGCACCGGCGACCTGGCGCGCTGGCGTGCCGACGGTACGCTGGACTATGTGGGCCGCAATGATTTCCAGGTCAAGATCCGCGGCTTCCGCATCGAGCTGGGGGAGATCGAGGCACAGTTGCTGGCGTGCGCGGACGTACGCGAGGCCGTGGTGCTGGCGCGCGAGGACAGCCCGGGCGACAAGCGCCTGGTGGCCTATGTGCTGGCCGAGGAAGGGACGTCACCGGAAGCGGCCACGCTGCGCGCGGCGCTGGCGCGCAAGCTGCCGGAGTACATGGTGCCGGTGGCCTTCGTGCGGGTGTCGGGCTGGCCGCTGACGGTGAACGGCAAGCTGGACCGGCGTGCGTTGCCGCCCCCGGACGGTGAATCGGTGGCCGCACAGGCCTATGAGGCACCGGCCAACGAGCGCGAAGCGCAGGTGGCAGGTCTTTGGGCCGACCTGCTGGGGGTGGCCCAGGTCGGACGCCACGATCATTTCTTCGAGCTGGGTGGGCATTCGTTGCTGGCCATCCAGCTGGTTTCGGCGCTGCGCCGCACGCTGGGCCGGGAGGTGCCGCTGGGACGGTTGTTCGAGCATCCGACCCTGGCTGGTTTCGCGGCGACGCTGGACGACAGCACGCACAGCACGCTGGGCAGCGTAGTGCCGGCCGACCGGTCGGCGGCGTTGCCGTTGTCGTGGGCACAGCAGCGGCTGTGGTTCCTGGACCAGCTCGACCCGGCTGCGGGCCTGGCGTATCACATTCCGGCTGCGCTGCGCCTGCAGGGCACGCTGGACGTGGCCGCGCTGCAGGCCACGCTGGATCGAATCGTGGCGCGGCATGAGAGCCTGCGCACGTGTTTCGTGCAGGGCGAGGACGGCCCGGTGCAGCAGTTCGCGCCGGAAACGATCGGGTTTGCATTGGAGCAGGTGGATCTGTCCGCACTGTCGCACGATGCGCAGCAGGCAGTGGTGGAACAGCGCAGCGCGCAGGAAGCGCTGGCCCCGTTTGACCTCGCCGTTGGCCCGTTGATCCGTGGCCAGCTGCTGCGCTTGTCCGCGCAGGAGCACGTGCTGCTGGTGACGCAGCACCACATCGTGTCCGACGGTTGGTCGATCGGGGTGATGATCGGCGAAGTCACCGCCTTGTACGAGGCCTTTAGTCAGGGCCAGCCGGACCCGCTGCCACCATTGGCGATCCAGTATGCCGACTACGCGCTCTGGCAGCGGCAGTGGTTGCAGGGCGAGGCGCTGCAGCAGCAGCTCGGGTTCTGGCGCGAGCACCTGAGCGGTGCGCCGGCGCTGCTCGAGCTGCCCACCGACCGGCCGCGTCCAGCGGTACAGAGCTATGCCGGTGGCAATGTGGCATTCACCTTGCCGGCACCGCTGGTGGAACGACTGCACGCGTTGTCGCAGCGACATGGCACCACGCTGTTCATGACCCTGCTCAGCGGTTGGGCGCTGTTGATGTCGCGCCTGAGCGGGCAGGGCGAGGTGGTGATCGGGACACCGGTGGCGAACCGGCAGCGCGCCGAGATCGAGCCGCTGATCGGCTTCTTCGTCAACACCCTGGCCCTGCGGGTGAACGTGCAGGCCGCGTCGGACGTGGCCGGGCTGCTGGCCCAGGTCAAGGCGACCGCGCTGGCCGGCTACGCCCACCAGGACGTGCCGTTCGAGCAGGTGGTGGAGGCATTGCAGCCTGCACGCAGCATGGGCCACACGCCGGTCATCCAGGTGATGCTGGCACTCAACAACACGCCGGACGCGGGCGGTTCTCCCTTGTCTGGACTGGAACTGTCAGCGCTGGAGACGCCACGCACGACGACGCATTTCGATCTGTCCCTGTCGATGACGGAGACCCCGAACGGCTTGGAATGTAGTTTGGAGTACGCGAGTGACCTCTTCGATGCGATCACCGTCCAGCGCTGGGCCAAGCACCTGGCCGTGCTGCTCGGTGCCTTGGCCGACCACGAAGAGATGCCATTGGCGGAAGTTTCGCTGCTCTCCGCTCCTGAGCGCCATCAGTTGCTTCATGAGTTCAACGCGACCCGGGTGGCGTATCCCGAGAATGGGCTGATCGGTGATTGCTTCAGCACGCAGGCACAGGCGCAGCCCGATGCGGTTGCACTGAGCGAGGGGTCTGCGCACATGACCTATGCCGAGCTGGAGAGGCGTGCCAATCAGCTGGCGCACCGCCTGATCGGAATGGGGGTACGTCCGGATGATCGTGTGGCGCTGTGCATGGAGCGGAGTATCGACCTCGTGGTGTCCATGTTGGCGGTGCTGAAGGCCGGTGGTGCCTACGTACCGCTCGAACCCAGTGCTCCTGTGGCGCGCCTTGCGTGGCAGCTCGACGATTGTGCCCCCGTCATTCTGTTGAGCCATCGTGGACTGCACCGCGACCTGGCGGTGCCGCGGCTGTATGTCGACGAACCCGCGCAGACCAGCATTACTGCGGCGGAGTCCGAGCATGCACCGCACATAGCGGGGCTGGTGAGCCGGCACCTGGCTTACGTGATCTACACGTCGGGGTCGACCGGTCAACCCAAGGGGGTGATGGTCGAGCACCGCAACGTACTGCGGCTGGTCATCAACAGTGACTACGCGCCACTGGGCAGTGACGACTGCGTAGCACACTGCGCGAGCCCGGCGTTCGATGCGGCCACGTGGGAGATCTGGGGCGCGCTGTTGAACGGTGCACGCGTGCAGGTGGTCACTTCCGCGGAGATGCGCGATCCGGCCGCATTCTCGGCGGTGCTTTCGTCCGGAGGCGTCACCGCGATGATGCTGACCACCGGGCTGTTCAATCAGCTGGTGGATGAGCTCGAACCGGTGTTGGGTGGCCTGCGCCATCTGCTGACCGGAGGCGAGGCCATGGACCCCGTCATCGCAGGACGTCTCGTGAACCGACAGGTTCGGCCGCAGCGCGTGCTCAACGTCTACGGTCCCACCGAAGCGACCGCCTATGCGACCGCGTACGAGATCGTCTCGGTGGCACCGGGACAGCGTTCGATTCCGATCGGTCGACCCATCAGCAACACCCGCGTGCACGTGCTGGACACAGCGGGACAGCTGGTTCCTCTGGGGGTGTCGGGCGAACTGCATATCGGCGGCGATGGCGTGGCCCGGGGCTACCTCAATCGTCCCGAACTTACCGCGGAGCGCTTCATTGCGGATCCCTTCGCTGGGGATCCGGACGCGCGACTGTACCGTACCGGCGACCTGGTGCGTTGGCGCACCGACGGTACGCTGGAGTATTTGGGCCGCAATGACTTCCAGGTCAAGATCCGCGGCTTCCGTATCGAGCTGGGGGAGATCGAAGCCCGTCTGGGGGCGTGCATGGGGGTACGCGAGGCAGTGGTGCTGGCACGTGAGGAGGCACCTGGCGTCAAGCGGCTGGTGGCGTACGTACTGGCAGATGAAGGGGTGGTCCTGTCCGTTGCAGAACTGCGCCAGCGCCTGGCGTACGCGTTGCCGGAGTACATGGTGCCTAGTGCGTACGTGCTGATGGCGGCATGGCCGCTGAACGTCAACGGCAAGCTGGATCGGCGTGCCCTGCCTGCCCCGGGCGATGACGCAGTCGTGGCGGAAGCGTACACAGCACCGGCCAATGATCTCGAAGCGCGCGTGGCCCGGATCTGGACAGCGCTGCTGGGCGTGTCGCGGGTGGGTCGCCACGATGATTTCTTCGTACTTGGGGGGCATTCCCTGCTAGCTATCCAGCTGGTCTCCGCGCTGCGACGCGACTTGGGCATCGAGGCCGAGCTGGGTGCCTTGTTCCGTCATTCCACCCTGTCCGGCTTCTCCACGTCGCTGGCTGGCAGCGCTGGCAGCAGGTTGGGCGAGCTGCTGCCGGTGGAGCGTACCGGGGCGTTGCCGTTGTCGTGGGCGCAGCAGCGGCTGTGGTTCCTGGACCAGCTGGACCCGGCTGCGGGCCTGGCGTATCACATTCCGGCTGCGCTGCGCCTGCAGGGCACGCTGGACGTGGCCGCGCTGCAGGCCACGCTGGATCGAATCGTGGCGCGGCATGAGAGCCTGCGCACGTGTTTCGTGCAGGGCGAGGACGGCCCGGTGCAGCAGTTCGCGCCGGAAACGATCGGGTTTGCATTGGAGCAGGTGGATCTGTCCGCACTGTCGCACGATGCGCAGCAGGCAGTGGTGGAACAGCGCAGCGCGCAGGAAGCGCTGGCCCCGTTTGACCTCGCCGTTGGCCCGTTGATCCGTGGCCAGCTGCTGCGCTTGTCCGCGCAGGAGCACGTGCTGCTGGTGACGCAGCACCACATCGTGTCCGACGGTTGGTCGATCGGGGTGATGATCGGCGAAGTCACCGCCTTGTACGAGGCCTTTAGCCAGGGCCAGCCGGACCCGCTGCCACCATTGGCGATCCAGTATGCCGACTACGCGCTCTGGCAGCGGCAGTGGTTGCAGGGCGAGGCGCTGCAGCAGCAGCTCGGGTTCTGGCGCGAGCACCTGAGCGGTGCGCCGGCGCTGCTCGAGCTGCCCACCGACCGGCCGCGTCCAGCGGTACAGAGCTATGCCGGTGGCAATGTGGCATTCACCTTGCCGGCACCGCTGGTGGAACGACTGCACGCGTTGTCGCAGCGACATGGCACCACGCTGTTCATGACCCTGCTCAGCGGTTGGGCGCTGTTGATGTCGCGCCTGAGCGGGCAGGGCGAGGTGGTGATCGGGACACCGGTGGCGAACCGGCAGCGCGCCGAGATCGAGCCGCTGATCGGCTTCTTCGTCAACACCCTGGCCCTGCGGGTGAACGTGCAGGCCGCGTCGGACGTGGCCGGGCTGCTGGCCCAGGTCAAGGCGACCGCGCTGGCCGGCTACGCCCACCAGGACGTGCCGTTCGAGCAGGTGGTGGAGGCATTGCAGCCTGCACGCAGCATGGGCCACACGCCGGTCATCCAGGTGATGCTGGCACTCAACAACACGCCGGACGCGGGCGGTTCTCCCTTGTCTGGACTGGAACTGTCAGCGCTGGAGACGCCACGCACGACGACGCATTTCGATCTGTCCCTGTCGATGACGGAGACCCCGAACGGCTTGGAATGTAGTTTGGAGTACGCGAGTGACCTCTTCGATGCGATCACCGTCCAGCGCTGGGCCAAGCACCTGGCCGTGCTGCTCGGTGCCTTGGCCGACCACGAAGAGATGCCATTGGCGGAAGTTTCGCTGCTCTCCGCTCCTGAGCGCCATCAGTTGCTTCATGAGTTCAACGCGACCCGGGTGGCGTATCCCGAGAATGGGCTGATCGGTGATTGCTTCAGCACGCAGGCACAGGCGCAGCCCGATGCGGTTGCACTGAGCGAGGGGTCTGCGCACATGACCTATGCCGAGCTGGAGAGGCGTGCCAATCAGCTGGCGCACCGCCTGATCGGAATGGGGGTACGTCCGGATGATCGTGTGGCGCTGTGCATGGAGCGGAGTATCGACCTCGTGGTGTCCATGTTGGCGGTGCTGAAGGCCGGTGGTGCCTACGTACCGCTCGAACCCAGTGCTCCTGTGGCGCGCCTTGCGTGGCAGCTCGACGATTGTGCCCCCGTCATTCTGTTGAGCCATCGTGGACTGCACCGCGACCTGGCGGTGCCGCGGCTGTATGTCGACGAACCCGCGCAGACCAGCATTACTGCGGCGGAGTCCGAGCATGCACCGCACATAGCGGGGCTGGTGAGCCGGCACCTGGCTTACGTGATCTACACGTCGGGGTCGACCGGTCAACCCAAGGGGGTGATGGTCGAGCACCGCAGCGTGCTGCGGCTGGTGATCAACAGCGGCTTTGCGCCGTTGGGCGTGGACGACTGCGTGGCGCATTGCGCCAGCCCGGCGTTCGACGCGGCGACGTGGGAGATCTGGGGCGCGCTGTTGAACGGGGCGCGGTTGCAGATCGTGTCGGCCGCGCAGGTACGCGATCCGGCGCAGCTGGGCACGGCGCTGCAGGCCGGCGGGGTAACCGCATTGTGGTTGACCGCCGGGCTGTTCAACGAGGTGGTCGACGCCCTGGAAGATGCGTTGGGCGGGCTGCGCTATCTGCTGATCGGGGGCGAGGCGCTGGATGCGGTGGCGGTGGGCAGGCTGGTGAACCGCCCCGTCCGTCCGCAGCAGGTGCTCAATGGTTATGGCCCGACGGAAAGCACGACCTTTGCCACGACCTACCTGATTCCTCCGGTGGCACCGGGGCAGCGCTCGATCCCGATCGGGCGACCGATCGGCAACACCCGGATCCATGTGCTGGACACAGCCGGGCAGGTGGTGCCGGTGGGGGTGGTGGGCCAGCTGCACATCGGTGGCGACGGGGTGGCGCGGGGCTACCTCAACCGGCCCGAGCTTACGGCCGAGCGTTTCATCGCCGACCCGTTCAGCGCCGACCCGCAGGCGCGCCTGTACCGCACCGGCGACCTGGCGCGCTGGCGTGCCGACGGTACGCTGGACTATGTGGGCCGCAATGATTTCCAGGTCAAGATCCGCGGCTTCCGCATCGAGCTGGGGGAGATCGAGGCACAGTTGCTGGCGTGCGCGGGCATCCGCGAGGCAGTGGTGGTGGCACGGGAGGAGCGGGCAGGCGATCGCCGGCTGGTGGCCTACCTGATTGCCGAGGACGGTGCCGAGCCGGTACCGGCGGTGCTGCGCGACGCACTGGCACGCAAGCTGCCCGAGTACATGCTGCCCAGCGCGTTCGTGGTGCTGGCGGCCTGGCCGCTGACCGCCAACGGCAAGCTGGACCGGGCCGCGTTGCCGGCCGCCGACGCGGCGGCAGTGGCCACGCGCGGTCATGAAGCGCCCGTATCGGAGATCGAAGTACAGGTGGCCGGCATCTGGGCCGAGTTGCTGGGGCTGGAGCGTGTCGGACGGCAGGACAACTTCTTCGCACTGGGCGGACACTCGCTGCTGGCCACCCAGGTGGTCTCGGCCGTGCGCCGGCTGCTGGGGTGGGAAGTGCCGCTGGGTCAGGTGTTCCGTCATCCCACGTTGGCGGCCTTTGCGGCCTGTGTGGAGGAGAGTGCGCCGAGCACGCTGGAGGCGCTGGTTCCCACCGTGCGGCCGGAGGTGCTGCCGTTGTCGTGGGCGCAACAGCGGCTGTGGTTCCTGGATCAGCTCGATCCGGCCGCGAGTGCGGCGTACCACATGCCGGCGGCGTTGCGCCTGCAGGGCGCACTGGACAGGGTGGCGCTGCAGGCTGCGCTGGATCGGGTAGTGGCGCGGCATGAGGGCCTGCGCGCGCGCTTCGTCTCGGGCAAGGACGGCCCGGTGCAGCAGTTCGCGCCAGACTCGATCGGCTTCGCGCTGCAGTACCGGGACTTGGGCGACCTGGCTCCGGCCGCGCAGGCGGAGGCGGTGGCCGAGGCCGATCGCCGGCAGACGCAGAGCCCGTTTGATCTGACGACCGGCCCGTTGATCCGCGGCCAGCTGCTGCGCTTGTCCGCGCAGGAGCACGTGCTGCTGGTGACGCAGCACCACATCGTGTCCGACGGTTGGTCGATCGGGGTGATGATCGGCGAAGTCACCGCCTTGTACGAGGCCTTTAGCCAGGGCCAGCCGGACCCGCTGCCACCATTGGCGATCCAGTATGCCGACTACGCGCTCTGGCAGCGGCAGTGGTTGCAGGGCGAGGCGCTGCAGCAGCAGCTCGGGTTCTGGCGCGAGCACCTGAGCGGTGCGCCGGCGCTGCTCGAGCTGCCCACCGACCGGCCGCGTCCAGCGGTACAGAGCTATGCCGGTGGCAATGTGGCATTCACCTTGCCGGCACCGCTGGTGGAACGACTGCACGCGTTGTCGCAGCGACATGGCACCACGCTGTTCATGACCCTGCTCAGCGGTTGGGCGCTGTTGATGTCGCGCCTGAGCGGGCAGGGCGAGGTGGTGATCGGGACACCGGTGGCGAACCGGCAGCGCGCCGAGATCGAGCCGCTGATCGGCTTCTTCGTCAACACCCTGGCCCTGCGGGTGAACGTGCAGGCCGCGTCGGACGTGGCCGGGCTGCTGGCCCAGGTCAAGGCGACCGCGCTGGCCGGCTACACTCATCAGGAGCTGGCGTTCGAGCAGGTGGTGGAGGCATTGCAGCCGACGCGCAGCCTCGGCCACAGCCCGGTGTTCCAGACGATGGTGTCGTTGAACAACACGCCGGTGCGCGGTGCGACCGAGGTGCCGGGGCTGGTGCTGTCGCCGCTGGAGTCGCAGCAGACCACGACCCAGTTTGACCTGTCGCTCTCGCTGATCGAAGCCGACGAGGTGTTGGAAGGGGGGCTGGAGTATGCCAGCGACCTGTTCGACGCGGCCACCGTGCAGCGTTGGTGCGCGCACCTGGTGAAGGTGCTGGAGGCGATGGTGGCCGATGACCGGCAGGCGGTGGCGGCCGTGCCGCTGCTGGCCGACTTCGCGCGTGACCAGCTGGTACGGGCGTTCAACCAGACGGCCTCAGCACCGGTGGAGGCAGCGACGGTACAGGCCTTGTTCGAACGCCAGGTGCAGCAGGCTCCGTCGGCCGTGGCGGTGATCCATGAAGACCGCGCGGTGAGCTACGCCGAACTGAACCGGCAATCCAATCAGCTGGCCCATCAGCTGATCGGGCTGGGCGTGGGCCCGGAGCATCGCGTGGCGCTGTGCATGGAGCGCGGCGTGGATATGGTGGTGGGGTTGCTGGGCATCCTCAAGGCCGGTGCGGGCTACGTGCCGCTGGATCCGGCCTATCCACGCGAACGCCTGGCCTATATCGTCCAGGACAGCGCGCCGACGGCCGTACTGAGCCACATTGGCTTGCCCGCGGCGGTCCACGACTGGTTGCAGACGGTGGCACCGGCGCAGGTGGTGTTGGGCGATGCGGCGACGATGGAGCGGCTGGGTGCATTGCCGGAGCACGATCCTGCCGTGACCTCGGACGCGCACGATCTGGCGTATGTGATTCACACTTCCGGGTCCACGGGCAGGCCCAAGGGCGTGCTGGTGGAGCACCACAGCATGGTCAACCTGGTGGCCGAACACGTGCGGCGCTGCGGACTGGGCCGTGACGACCGGGTGCTGCAGTTCGCCTCAATGTCCTTCGACGCCTCGGTGGAGGAGATCTTCGCGCCGTTGGCGGCCGGTGCCACCCTGGTGCTGCGACCGTCGCTGCTGCCGCCGGACAGCACCTTCAGCCAGTACCTGCGCGACCAGCGGATCAGCGTTGTCGAACTGCCCACGGCGTTCTGGCATTACTGGGTGGGCGATGCCGGTTTTGAACACGGCCTGGCGCAGACCTGCGCGCGGCTGGTGGTCATCGGTGGGGAGAAGGCCAGCGCGGACAGCGTTGCACGCTGGCATCACGCCTGCGCGCGGCACCCCTGCCAGCTGCTCAATACCTACGGCCCGACCGAAGCCACGGTCTACGCCACGGCGACCCTGCTGGAGCCAGCATGCAGGGCGACCGGCGAGCCGTCGATCGGCCGGCCGATCGCCAACACCCAGGTGCATGTGCTCGATGCGTGGCAGCAGGTGCAGCCGCTGGGAGTGGTGGGGGAGATCCACATCGGTGGCGCAGGCGTGGCCCGGGGGTATCTCAACCAGCCGGCGCTCACCGCCGAGCGCTTCATTGCCGATCCGTTCAGCACCGATCCGCAGGCCCGCCTGTACCGCACCGGCGACCTGGGCCGCTGGCGTGCCGATGGCACGCTGGAGTACGTAGGGCGAAACGATTTCCAGGTCAAGCTCCGCGGTTTCCGCATCGAGCTGGGCGAAATCGAGAGCCGTCTGCGCGCCTGTGCCGGGGTCCGTGAAGCGGTGGTGCTGGCCCGCGAAGACCGCCCGGGTGATCCGCGCCTGGTGGCCTACGTCCAGGCCGACACGGGTGCGATGCCGGCTTCGGCTGCGTTGCGCGAGGCGCTGTCCGGCGCGCTGCCGGACTACATGGTGCCCGGTGCCTACGTGACGGTCGACGCGTGGCCGGTCAATGCCAGCGGCAAGCTCGACCGGCGCGCATTGCCGGCACCGGACGCTGCAGCTGTCTCCACACAGGCCTATGAAGCACCTGCGACCGCGACCGAAGCGCGGGTGGCGGAGGTTTGGAGCGCGCTGCTCGGCGTGGCCCGCATCGGACGCCACGACCACTTCTTCGAACTGGGTGGACATTCGCTGCTGGCCACCCAGCTGGTGGCCACGTTGCGTCGCACGATTGGCAGGGAAGTCCCGCTACGTAGAGTGTTCGAGCAGCCGACACTGTCCGGCTTCTGCACGGCGCTGGCTGGCAGTGCTGGCAGCAAGCTGGGCGAGCTGCTGCCGGTGGAGCGTACCGGCGCGCTGCCGTTGTCGTGGGCGCAGCAGCGGCTGTGGTTCCTGGACCAGCTCGACCCGGCGGCGAGCCTGGCCTACCACATGCCCACGGCGCTGCGCCTGGAAGGGCCGTTGGATGGTGCCGCGTTGCAGGCCACGCTGGATCGGATCGTGGCCCGGCACGAGAGCCTGCGCACGTACTTCGTGCAGACCGTGAACGGTCCGGTACAGCAGTTCGCGCCGGATACGGTGGGGTTCGCGCTGACGCACGCGGATCTGTCCGGGTTGACGGTGGACATGCAGCAGGCGATGGTGGTGCAGCGCAGTGCGCAGGAGGCGCGGGCACCGTTCGACCTGGCCCGTGGTCCGTTGATCCGTGGCCAGTTGCTGCGGTTGTCCGCGAACGAACACGTGCTGCTGGTCACCCAGCATCACATCGTCTCCGATGGCTGGTCGATCGGCGTCATGATCGGCGAGGTGAGCCGGCTCTACGCTGCGTTCAGCCAGGGCCAGCCGGACCCACTGGCACTGCTGCCGATCCAGTACGCCGACTATGCGATGTGGCAACGGCAATGGCTGCAGGGTGAAACGCTGCAGCAGCAGATCGGGTTCTGGCGCGAGCATCTGAGCGGTGCGCCGGCCCTGCTGGAACTGCCGACCGACCACCCGCGTCCGGCGGTGCAGAGCTACGCCGGTGGCAGCATTGCATTCGATCTGCCGGCATCGCTGGTGAATGGATTGCGCGCCCTGTCACAGCAGCACGGCACTACGCTGTTCATGACCGTGCTGGCGGCCTGGGCGACCCTGCTATCTCGCCTGAGTGGCCAGGACGAGGTGGTAATCGGGACGCCGGTGGCCAACCGGCAGCGCGCCGAAATCGAACCGCTGATCGGTTTCTTCGTCAACACGCTGGCCCTGCGGGTGAATGTACAGGGGGCAGCGGACGTGGCCGGGCTGCTGGCGCAGGTCAAGGCCACGGCGTTGGCGGCCTATGCCCATCAGGACCTGCCGTTCGAGCAGGTGGTGGAGGCACTGCAACCGACGCGAAGCCTTGGCCATGGTCCGGTGTTCCAGGTGCTGCTGACCTTGAACAACACGCCCGAGGCCGAGGCCGAGGATCTGCCGGGACTGACCCTGTCCTCCCTGCCGGCTCCGCACACGACCACCCAGTTCGACCTGTCGCTGTCGTTGGGCGCGAAGGGCGATGCGCTGACGTGCACGCTGGAATATGCCAGCGACCTGTTCGAGGCGGCGACCGTCCAGCGGTGGACCGAGCACCTGGCCACGCTGCTGGAAGCCATGGTCGCCGAGCCGAAGCTGCCGCTGGTGCAGATGCCGTTGCTGACCACATCGCAACGCGAGCAGCTGCTGCTCGACTTCAACGCGACCGACGCGTGCGTTGCTGACGCAGGCCGCGTGGCCGCCCGGTTCAGCGCGCAGGCACAGGCGCGGCCGGATGCCGTGGCGGTGGTGCACGGCACGGATGTGCTGCGCTTCGGCGAGTTGGAGCGTCGTTCCAACCAGTTGGCCCATCATCTGCTTGCGCTGGGCGTGGCGCCAGATGACCGCGTCGCGGTGTGCCTGGAGCGTGGCATCAACCTAATGGTGGCGCTGCTCGGCGTGCTCAAGGCGGGCGCGGCGTATGTGCCGCTGGACCCGGCCGCACCGGCCGCACGGGTGGCTTGGCAGCTTGAGGATGCCGCGCCCCGGGTGGTCCTGACCCGGCAGGCGCTGGCCCCGGGCCTGCCGATGCCGTGCCTGGCGCTGGACGATCCGGACCAGCAACGTGCGTTGTCCCAGCAGCCTGCGCAGGTGCCGCAGGTGCCGGCGTTGCAACCGCGGCATCTGGCGTATGTGATCTATACTTCCGGCTCGACCGGTCAACCCAAGGGGGTGATGGTCGAGCACCGCCAGCTGGAGCATTACCTGCACTGGGCGCAGCACGCCTATGCGGGCGACACGCGGATCGACGCGCTGGTGTCCTCGCCGTTTGCGTTCGATGCGACGATCACCTCCCTGTATTTGCCACTGATTACGGGTGGCAGCGTGCAGCTGGTGCCGGAAGGTACGGAGCTGGCGGCATTGCCACAGCTATTGCTGGACAGCCCGGCCGGCACGCTGTGCAAGATCACGCCTTCGCATCTGGTGGTGTTGTGCGAACAGCTGGCGCAGACCGGCCGGGTCTGCCCGCCGCACCTGTTCGTGGTCGGTGGCGAGGCGCTGCCGTCCAGCACGGCGGCAACGCTGCAGGCGTTGGCACCCGGCGCACGCATCATCAATGAGTATGGCCCGACCGAGACCACGGTCGGCTGCGCGATGCAGGTAGCCGATGGCATGTGCCAGGCCGACGGCGCGGTCCCGATCGGGCGTCCGATCGCCAACACCCGCCTTTATGTGCTGGATAGGGAGGGACAACTGGTGCCGCAGGGCGTGGTGGGCGAGATCCACATTGGCGGGGGCGGCGTTGCACGTGGCTACCTTAACCGCCCCGGGCTGACCGCCGAGCGCTTCATCGCCGATCCCTTCAGTACCGATCCGCAGGCGCGCCTGTATCGCAGCGGGGACCTGGGGCGCTGGCGGGCCGATGGCACGCTGGAATACCTGGGCCGCAACGACCAGCAGGTCAAGATCCGCGGCTTCCGCATCGAACTGGGTGAGATCGAGGCACAGCTGGTGGCCTGCGCGGGCATCCGCGAGGCAGTGGTGGTGGCGGCGATGGAGCCGGGCGGCGATCGCCGGCTGGTGGCCTACCTGATTGCCGAGGACGGTGCCGAGCCGGTACCGGCGGTGCTGCGCGACGCACTGGCACGCAAGCTGCCCGAGTACATGCTGCCCAGCGCGTTCGTGGTGCTGGCGGCCTGGCCGCTGACCGCCAACGGCAAGCTGGACCGGGCCGCGTTGCCGGCCGCCGACGCGGCGGCAGTGGCCACGCGCGGTCATGAAGCGCCCGTATCGGAGATCGAAGTACAGGTGGCCGGCATCTGGGCCGAGCTGCTAGGGCTGGAGCGTGTCGGACGGCAGGACAACTTCTTCGAAGTCGGTGGACACTCATTGATCGTGGTCATGATGGTAGACCGTCTGCGAGGGCAGGGGCTCAACGTCGAGATCCGAAGCGTATTCCTCACCCCGACGGTCGCCGGTCTCGCCGCAACCATCGCGGGACAAACCGACACCGCATCCAGCAACGCAAGGAGTGAGACCGTGCGCGTGGAAAGTATCGCCATGACACATGACACGACAGACAAGGAGTTGGAATTGACTGAACTTCGCAATGGACAGGCGGCAGCTGTGCCAGCAGGACACACCCTGGCTAACACCGATGCAGAACATCGCTATCAGCCGCTGGTCACGATTCAGGGCGGAGCATCCGGCGCACGCCCCATCTACTGCGTCCCCGGTGCCGGTGCCAGCGTGACGGGCTTCTGCCAGCTGGCCATGGCCCTCGGATCGGAGATTCCGTTGATCGGGCTGCAGCCGCGTGGACTGGACTCGCTCCTCGCGCCTTATCCAGACGTGGAAGCGGCGGCCGAAAGCTACGTCCGCGCCATCATTGCCTCCCAACCGGACGGTCCCTGCGATGTGCTGGGCCACTCCTTTGGTGGATGGGTTGCTCTGGAAGTCGCACGCAAACTCGAGGCGGCCGGGCGCGAGGTCACCTCGCTGTTCATCCTCGACAGCTCGCCTCCCTCAGCGACACCACGCAGTTCGAATCGACTGGAAGCGCTGCTGCACCTAGTGGAGCTGTACGACATGAACCTGGACCTTCCGCTTGGGCTCAGCGCCGACGACTTCAACGTGGTCGATGCCACTGGTCAGCTCGAGCTGCTGTTGTCGCGCCTGATCGCGCGAGGGGTACTGCCGCCGAGGACACCGATTCAGGTACTCACCGGCGTGGTACGCGTCTTCGAAGCCAACGTAAATTCCAGGTATCTGCCGCAACGTCCCCTTACACGCGCCGTGGAACTGGTGGGGGTGGAGGAGGATGCATCCGCGGATGATGCGGAGGCAGGCTTCCCGGCATGGCGATGCCACACACCGCAAGCGCGACTGTGGCGCGCCCCAGGCAATCACATCACCCTGCTGAGCGGAAAGAATGTGACGGAATTGGCGGCGTGGATGCGCGCCCGACGCAACGACACGGGCATCGAAAGCGAGATTCCATCCACGACGAAAGTAAAAAGGGAGTTCTGGACTTGATACAGCCAGTCAAATATAAGAGGATCGATCATCTGGCACTTGCTGTCAGGGATCTGGACGCTGCGGTCAAGCTGTTTGTCGACGTGCTCGGGTTTGAGCTTGTTGCGCAGCGCACCATCACAGGGAAGAGAACGGGAATGATCTCAGCAGAAGTAGTGCACAACGACATTACCTTCGTCCTTTGCCAAGGCACGGGGCCTGATTCCCAGGTTTCCCGTTTGATAGACGGCTACGGTCCCGGTGTGGCGCACATTGCATTGGCGGTCGACGATACTGAAGGCACCATGGCCGAACTCAAGGATAAGGGCGTTCCGTTCGACACCTCGGTGATCAAGGGCCCTGGGCTTACGCAAACCTTCACCAGCCGTGATCCCAATACGGGGATGAGTTTTGAGCTCATCCAGCGCAGCGGCGAAGCCGGATTTCTCGACGACAACATCAACGAACTCTTCTCGCAGCTTGAAGAGTCGGGTTCGTACTAACTGCATTGCAGCATGTCGGGCCCGTCGGCTCTTCAGTTCCAGTAGAGGACGTTGAATGCTCAAGTTGAAAAATCTCAGCAAGTGCTACACCACGGGAGAAGTGCAGACCACCGCCATCGACAATATCTCCCTGGAGGTCAACGAGGGTGAGTTCGTCGCGATAACAGGTCCTTCCGGGTGCGGAAAGTCGACGCTGCTCAACGTGCTTGGCCTGCTCGACCTTCCCGACTCCGGCGATTACGAACTGAATGGAGAAAGCATCGGTCGACCCAACGAGATGCGCTTGAATACCCTTCGCCGCGGGCGCATCGGTTTCATTTTCCAGAGCTTCAACCTGATCGAAGAACTGACCGTTTTCGAAAACGTCGAGCTGGCGCTGGAATACTCTGGCGTGCCGCGCGCGGAGCGACGCACCCGTGTCACCGCGATGCTGGAGCGGCTGGGCCTCGACCACCGCGCCACCCATCGTCCATCGCAGCTGTCGGGTGGCCAGCAGCAGCGCGTCGCCATCGCCCGCGCCCTGGTCTCGCGTCCCTCGGTGCTGCTGGCCGACGAACCGACCGGAAACCTGGACAGCGCGCACGGCGAAGAAGTGATGGCGTTGCTCAAGAAGATCAACCAGGAAGGCACAACGCTGGTCATGGTCACGCACTCACCGCAGCAGGCGCAGCAGGCAGGTCGATGCATTTCCCTGCTCGATGGCAAGGTCATCGGGGACACCGTGCGGCAGCCAACCGCCGAATACGCCTGATCGCCGTTTCCACGGGTGCGATTCGGGCCCCTGTCCGCCTTGCGCTGGCGGCCTGGCGGCCAGATGCGCCGACTGGTCGTTGAACTCGAGAATCCTCAGACATGAAACTTAGCGATTTCCGCATCGGCTTCCGTGTCATGCTGCAGGAGCGGGTCTATTCCGCCGTTGTGGTGGGCGGCCTTGCCACGGGCATGGCTGCCTTCTTCCTGCTGCTCAGCTATGTCCAGTATTCCTTCAGCTACAACAGTCAGGCACCGCAGGCCGAGCGGCTCTATGTGCTGAAGCACAAGATGAATCTGCTCGACAAGCCGCAGTGGACCGAGCTGATGCCGCTTCCATTCGCTGACGCGTTGCAGAAGGCAGGACTGACCGACGGTGTGTCCTCGTTCGTCGAACAGGCCAGCAGCGTCGTTGTCGAGAACCGGGCACAACCGCTTCAGCTGATGGCGGTGGAACCTGCGTTTGCGTCCATGTTCGGCATCGAGGCGGAGCAGGGCGACGTTGCTGAGGCCTTGACGCGGCCAGATGCCGTCGCGCTCACCCGGGAATCCGCGGTCAAGCTGTTCGGCTCGGCCCAGGCCATGGGACGGACACTGAGGGTGAAGGGCGCCACGTTTACCGTGGTAGCACTGTTGCCAGATCCGCCCAGCAATTCCACGGTTCATTATGATGCGCTGCTGGCCATCCGCAACGCGGCCTGGAGCGAAGAGGAACGACAGAGTTCCTACAATGAATGGGGTGGGTTGGGAGGATCGATCTACTTCAAGATCAAGCCCGGTGTGGAACCCGGGCAGGTCACCACCGCCCTGCAGCAGGCGGTCGATGCCTCGCCGCTGCGCTCAAGTCTTCCTGCCGAAATGGTCACCAACCTCGGGGACCAGGCCGTGATGGACGTGCGGGTGGGCCGGATCGACCAGGCCTATTTCGACAAGGACGTGATCCATAGCATGGGCAGCGGAGATCGTGGCGACAAGCGCATGGTTCTGGGTACCCTCGCCATTGCACTGCTGATCCTGCTCCTGGCTGTGGTCAACTACGTGAATCTGGCGACCATCCGGACCGTGCGCCGTCAGCGCGAGATCGCCATCCGCAAAGTACTGGGAGCCAGTGCAGGCCGCATCACCGCACAGTTCCTTGCCGAGTCGCTGATCGTATCGTTGCTTGCGAGCGTCCTGGGCCTGGTGTTGACCTTCCTGCTGATCGACAGCTTCTCCAACCTTGTCAACCGGCCGCTCGGCGACAGCCTGGGCTGGGGAACTGTCGCGGCCGGGCTGCTGGTGGGCGTGATCGTTGGGCTGGTTGCCGGGCTTTACCCGTCCATGATCGCCTTGCGGCAACCGGTTGCCGGCGTGGTTTCCGGGCGAGGTAATTCGGAGACTGCAGGTGGCCTGGCGCTGCGAAGGGCGCTGACGATCCTACAGTTCGGCACGGCCATGGCGCTGATCGGGGTGACGCTGGGCATCGTCTGGCAGACACACTTCGCCACCACGGTCGACCCTGGGTTCGATCCGGCACGGTTCATCGCCATCGACATGGATGAAGACATGAATGCCGCGTCCAGCCGGGCGTTCCGCGACGAAGTCGCCCGATTGCCCGGCGCAGCCAGCGTGACCGAGTCCATGGATGCGCTGGGTCGGGCCAATCCAATGATTGGTTCTGAAGAAGCCGTGTCCACCACGGCAGGCGGCCGTGTCACCGTCCGCACGGTCGATGTCGGCGCGGCGTACTTTGAAGCGCTGCAGGTACAACCGTTGGCTGGTCGCGTGTTCGCAGCGGACACGGACGATGTCGAGAATGCCTCCGGCATTGTGATCAACGACGCCGCCGTGCGTGTCCTTGGCTTCCCCAGCGCGTCCGAGGCCGTGGGAAAGTGGGTCAGCGTTGGCCTGAACCGGGTGGAGCGCCAGATCGTCGGCGTTGTGGGCGACATGCGTCAGCAGACGCTGCGCGAGGCGGCGCAGCCGATGATCTATGGCGTCGGCAAACGTACCGTGGTGCTGATCGTGCGTGGGAGCGGGGACATGCTTGCATTGAAGGACGCGGCCACCCGGCTGTGGATGCAACACTTCCCGGACCAGCTTCCCCGCATCAACCTGGAGCAGACCTATTTCACCCAGCGGTATGCCGAAGATCTCAGGCTGGCGCGGCTGCTCGGCGTTGCCACGCTGATCGCCGTGCTCATCGCCGCATTCGGCGTCTACGTGCTCGCTGCCTACAGCGTGCAGCGGCGTTCGAAAGAGATCGTGCTACGCAAGCTCTATGGCGCCACGTCGCGCGACATCCTGCTGCGGCTGGGGCGCGAGATCGGAGCGTTGATCGCATTCAGTGCGGTGATCGCCTTGCCGATTGCAGGGTTCGCGCTGCAACGCTACCTCTCGGGCTTCGTGGAACGCGCACCCATGGGGGCATGGCCGCTGGTTGCCGCGCTGCTCGGTGCCACGCTGCTGGCCCTGCTTGCCACCGGTCGGCATCTGCTGAACGCCCTGGCCACCTCGCCGGCGCAGGTACTGCGCGGCTGATCTGCTGACAACTCAACCCGAACCACCCCTGCATTCTTCGGAGGATCCATGCTGTCGAACGAAATTCAGCGCGCCGGTGAAGATGTTGCGTACCTCAAGCCCGGCGTCAAGCTGGAGCCTTTGATCTGCCGCTGGTACGCCTGGTCGCATCTCGTGTCTCCGGTCCAGCTGGCGCTGCACGTCGCATTCCGCATGCAGCCGCTGCTGAAGTCATTCATGAACAATCCTTCCGTTCATCTTTCGGCCAGCGCCGACCCCAAGATGTACGGTGGACCGTTCATGGGGCTGGGTGCGGACGACCTGGACGCGGTGCGCGAGCTCAATCTCAAGACCGAGCAGGAGTGTGAAAGCCTCATCGGCCTTGCCAATGACCTTCGCAGGCTTGCAGGATCGTTGCCGGAGAAGGCCAATGGCTATTCGCTCAACGAGATGTATGCGGAGCTGCCGGACTCGTTGAAAGGTCTCGTGGAATTTCAGTACGACACGAACAACCATGCCAGCGTCCGCTTCTTCGAGAGCATGGTGTACGGTGAGTACGACACCGCCCACACCCATGAGATCCTGCTTGAGGAGATCGATGACGCCGAGCGCCCGTTCTTCATGAGCACCCCGCGTCTTCGGACGTCCAATGGCGTATCGCTCCCACTGACCTTCGACGATCCGCGCATCGATACGCTCAGTTCCATGCGGACGTCCGCCGGATCGGTAAGTGAGGTGGCACGCCAGCTCGAGGTCAGCGAACAGGACCTGCCGCGCTTCCGCAGCTTCTTCACTTCCGAAGTGCCGGTGGCCAAACCGCATCGTTCGCTGGAACAAGACGGTGTCCGCATGCGCTTCTTC
The DNA here is from genome assembly GCF_903989455.1 of Xanthomonas euroxanthea. Lineage (NCBI taxonomy): Bacteria > Pseudomonadati > Pseudomonadota > Gammaproteobacteria > Lysobacterales > Lysobacteraceae > Xanthomonas > Xanthomonas euroxanthea. Next base: position 2,627,986 of record NZ_LR861803.1, read on the forward strand.
GGGCATGCGTGCGTGCTGCTGCAGACGCAGGATGTTTCCATTCTGTTCGATCCGTTCGTGGCGCTGGCACCTGGCGACGACGGTCGCCTGACCCTGAATGACCTGCCCGATCATATCGACTACGTCGTGCTGACCCATTCGCACCAGGACCATTTCAGCGCCGAGATGCTGCTCCAGCTTCGGCATCGTATCGGACGCGTGGTGGTCCCTTCCAACAACTGCGGCAGCGTCGCCGACCCTTCCATGAAGCTTGCGTTGCAGCGCCTGGGCTTCGAACGGATCGATGTGCTGTCGCCGCTGGATGTCATTGCGCTGCCCGAAGGCAGCCTGCAGAGCCTGCCGTTCACCGGCGAGCACGCCGACCTCAACATTTACAGCAAGCACGCCATCGCGCTGAAGCTCAAGGGAACGACGAGTCTCTTCCTGATTGACTCCGATGGCCGTGACGTCGCCCTGTACGCACGCATCCTGCGCCTGATCGGCAAGGTCGATGCGTTGTTCATCGGCATGGAATGCCAGGGAGCGCCGCTCAACTGGCTGTACGAACCGCTGCTCAATAAACCGCTGAATCGCCGCAACAACGAATCCCGCCGGCTCTCCGGCGCGGACTGCGAGCGGGCGTGGAGCATCATTTCCACGCTTGCCCCCTCGCGTGTCTTCGTCTACGCCATGGGGCAGGAGCCCTGGATGAAGTACATCATGGGCCTGGAGTACGAGCCCGACAGCGTCCAGCTGGTTGAGTCCAATCGTCTGATCGAACGGTGCCTCGAGCACAGTATTGAATCCGAGCGGCTCGTCAGTGGACGCGAGATGTACTTCTGATGCACGACGACCGACAGCACGGCGATGAACCTCCGGCTATGAGCATGGCGAACAAACCCAGCAGCGGGGCGGGGATGGACCGCCGCATCGTACCCACCCGCAAGCGCCTTTGGCGGCGGGTTGGCATTGCCGTTGGGATACTGGCCTTGCTGTGGCTGGGCTGGGCACTGCTGCCGGGTGGAGTGAGAGTGGCATCGGAGGATATCCAGACTGCGACTGTGACCGACGGCGTATTCCATGATGACGTCGCCGTGCGCGCGCGGGCAGAGCCCCTGAATTCCATCGTACTGGATTCGATGGAGGAAGGCAGGGTCGAGGAGGTAGTGGCCACCGACGGTTCCATCGTCAGCAAGGGCGAGCTGCTGTTCCGCCTCTCCAATCCCATGCGGAACCTGGCGTTGCTGGAACGACAAGCTGAGATCGCGCAGCAGATTTCCAATCGCTCGACCTTACGGGAAACCCAGGAGTCGTTACGCAGTGCCTATGTGCGGCGGATAGCGGATCTCGAGTACGAACTGGACCGCGACGGCAAGCGTCTCGCCCGGTTCGAGGAGCTGGCCAGCCAGAAATACGTATCCGAGTCCGAGCTTGAGACCGCACGCGATTCGCACGCGCAACTGGCACGTCAGATCCGCCTTGAAGGCGAGCGCCACCGGGCCGAGATCGAGGTGTCGCGGCAAGCACTCACCCAGCTCGACGAAGCCATTGGCCGCATGCAGGCTGGGCTGACGCTGGTCAACAACACGCTCGACGGTCTGGCCGTGCGATCCCCCACCGACGGACGGCTGACCGGGATGAAACTGCAGGTGGGTCAGACCGTGACAATGGGCCAGCACATCGGGCGCATCGATGATCCGAACCTGTTCAAGTTGTCGACGCTGGTCGACGAGTATTACCTAAGCCGCATCAGCATAGAACAGCCCGGCGTGGTTCGCATGGAAGGGCGGGAGTACCCGGTGAAGGTCAGTGCGATCTTTCCGCAGGTCAAGGATGGCCGGTTCTCCGTGGAGCTGGTATTCGCGAGCGAGCAGCCGAAGTCGTTGCGGCCGGGGCAGGGCGTGGACCTGCGCATCACCATGGGGCAGCCGAAGAAGGCGCGCACCCTCCCCAACGGTGCGTACATGAACGACACCGGCGGCACCTGGGTGTTCGTCGTCGATGGTGGCCATGCCAGGCGGCGTGACATCCGCATCGGCCAGCGTAGTAACAATCAGGTGGAAGTTCTGGCTGGACTGGAACCAGGGGAGCGCGTGATCACCTCCAGCTATGTTCCTTTTGGTGATGCGAAGAGCCTGGCGATCAACGAATGAACCTGACCATGCGTGACGTCGACAGTGACGGCCTGAAGGTGCTGCCACGCTGTAGCCTGAGCCCGGCGCTCGGCGATCCGCAGGTGGAGGTGATGAACTTCCTGAACGAAGTGGCGCTTCGCTTTCCTTCCGCGATCTCCTTCGCGCCCGGGCGACCGCCAGAGGCCCACTTCGACGTCAAGGCGTCACTGGACTACATCGAGCGCTATCTCCAAAGCCAGGCGGGAGATGCCGAGGCGCTCGCCAGCGGCTACGCCGCGCTTGGCCAGTACGGGCGGACCAATGGCACGCTGGGTGAGCTTATCGCCCGACTGCTGTGGAACGATGAAGGCATCGCACTGACCTGCGAGGACGTCGCCGTCACCGTCGGGTGCCAGGAAGCCATGTGCCTGCTGTTGTTGGGGCTGTGCGGCCATCCCGGCGACGTTGCCCTGGTGCCGGACCCAGCCTACATCGGCATGTCCGGCGCGGCCCGTGTGCTCGGGGTGGAGACCTGCCCGGTTCCCGCACGTGGCGGCGGCCTTGATCTGGATGCGTTGGAGCATGCTGTCGTGCGGCTCTCGGCACAAGGCAAGAGACCACGCTTGATCTACCTGTCCCCGGATTTTGCGAATCCGACCGGGGAGTGCATGACGCTGGAACAACGTCGACGCCTGCTGTCGTTGTCGCGGGGACTGAACCTGCTCATCGTCGAAGATCACGCCTACAACTACTTCCAGTATGACGGCGATCGCCTGCCTGCGTTCAGGAGCCTGCCCGGAAGCGACCATGTCATCTTCGTCGGCAGCTTTTCCAAGAGCGTCTATCCGGGGGTTCGCCTCGGCTTCATTGCCAGTACGCTCCGTATCGACGCAGGTGAGGGGCGAACGACGCGCCTGGTGGACGAGCTTTCGAAGATCAAGAGCCTCCTGACCGTCAACACCTCGCCGCTCTGCCAGGCCATCATCGGCGGTTTGCTGATCACCCATGACTGCTCGCTGATGGCCTACGTGGCGCCTCGCCGCGACGCCCTGATGCGCAACCGCGACGCCATGCTGGCGTCGCTGCAGCGACACTTCCCACGCGATGCGGCGTGGTGCAACGGCATCCACTGGAATCGCCCGGCCGGGGGATTCTTCCTGAGCCTGGAGGTTCCCTTCCTTGTCAGCGACCAGGATCTGATGGTGTCGGCGCGAGACCATGGCGTGCTTTGGACGCCCATGAGTTACTTCCACCACACGATGGAGGCAGGCAATCAGATCCGCCTTTCCTTCAGCTATGCCTCCGTGCCCAGCATCGACGCCGGCATCGGTGCACTCGCGCAGATGGTCCGGTCGCGCGTGCAACACGGTATCTAGAGTGGATTTCCGTCCTGGAGTGAACGCTACACGGAGTTGAACTTGAACAGGTTTCCGCTGCTCTCCCGATTCGCTTTCACCCTGCTGCTGCCGCTCGCGCTGCTGACCATTGGAAGCTGGATCTACCTCCGATCCAGCCTCCCCCCGCAGGACGCCCGCGTTGACGTCGCGGGGCTGTCTGCCCCGGTCGACGTCCGGTTTGACCGGAGCGGCGTTCCGCACATTTCCGCGGCGACCGATCATGACGTCTTCTTTGCAATGGGATACCTGCATGCACGCGATCGGCTCTGGCAGATGGAGGTGCAGCGCCGCTTCGCCAGGGGCACCCTCAGCGAGGTGATGGGCGAAGCGACGCTGCAGCAGGATGTCATGATGCGTACGCTGGACCTCCCCTCGGCGGCCGCCACCGCGTGGCCAGCACTTGGCGGTCCGGCACAAATATCGCTGCAGGCCTACGCGGATGGTGTCAATGCCTGGCTTGCCTCGGAGCCGCGCCTGCCGCCCGAGTTCACGCTGCTGGGCGTGAAGCCCTCGCGCTGGACGGTGATCGATTCACTGGCGTGGCAGAAGGTGTTTTCCCTCCAGCTGTCAGGCAACTTCAGCCGCGAACTCGCCCGCTATGTGGCGTCCCAGTCGTTGACCCAAGCTGAGCTAGCAATTTTCTTCGAGGTCGATGATGAAGTCGAAACGGCCGGGGTGACCGTCGCCATGCCGTCTGCATCCGTGGCCGGGCTTTCCCGGCTGGGGGGGGCAATGGAACGGACACTCGGCACCGGCGGACACTTCGTCGGTAGCAATGCATGGGTCGTTTCCGGTCGCCACAGCGGCGACGGCGGCGCGACCTTGGCCAACGACCCCCACCTGGGACTGCACCTGCCGTCGGTCTGGTACGCCGTGGTGCAGAAAGGAGATCGGCTCGACACCGCGGGCATGAGCCTGGTAGGACTGCCGCTTGTTGTGTTCGGACGCAACCGGGACATCGCATGGGGCGGAACAAGCATGACCGCCGACGTGCAGGACCTGTACTTCGAGCAGACAGACCCTGCGCATCCGGAGCGGTACCGCTTCGGAGAGGAGTGGCATCAGATGCAGACGCGGGTCGAGACCGTCCAGGTGAAGGCGGAATTCCCGGCGGGGCTGCGACCGCCGCGCACGCCGGTCAAGGCGGTGGTCCGGAGCAGCCGGCACGGGCCTGTGATCAGCGACGTTCTGGGTGTCAAAACGCAGCCTACCGCCCTGCGCTGGACGGCCCTGGATCCCGGTGATACCTCCTATGACTCCATCCTGCAACTCAACTACGCCACCAACTGGAATGATTTCCGCCAGGCGCTGAGCCTTTACGTCACGCCCACGCTCAACATGCTGTTCGCGGACCGGCATGGGAACATCGGAATGCAGGGGGTTGGCCGTGTTCCCCTGCGGGCTGTTGGAAAAGGCGCGATACCCACGGCCGGATGGATGCCGGAGACCGAGTGGATGGGTTTCATTGACTTCGACGAGATGCCTCGCGAGTACAACCCGTCCCGTGGCTACATCGTCTCCGCCAACAACCGGAACACAAGAGAGGACTATCCCCACTTCATCTCCGACGACTGGGCACCGCCCGGGCGCGCGGCGCGCATCGAACAGCTGATCAGAACGCAGATCGAAACGCACGGAACGTTCGACGTCGCCGCCAGCCGCGCCATGCAGGCTGACCGGACCAGCCTGCCGGCACGGGCGATCCTGCCTCGCCTTCTCGGCGTGGCATATCCCCAGCCACGCCAGCGCGAGGCAGTTGCGCTGTTGAGGGACTGGAACGGGGAGATGAGCGATGACAGTCAGGCGGCAACCCTTTTCAGTGCGTGGATGGCTCACCTGCGCACCGAGCTGTTCTCGCGCCGGCTGCAGGCAGATTGGTTGCAGCGCGGAGACGCGCAGCACCTTGACGCCCTGATCGGTGGCGTGTCCCAAGAAGCGCTCAACAGCCTGTTGACCGTCCAGGACGGAACGTGGTGCGGCCGGACGGTGCCACCCGGGCAGCGGAGCTGTGACGACGTGCTGGCCACCGCGCTGGAGGCAGCGGTGAAGGAACTTGAGAAGCTTGCCGGCCCCGACCCGGAGGATTGGTCGTGGGGCCGCCTGCACCGGGCATACTACGCCCACACTCCCTTCAGTCAGATCAAGGCAACGCGGCCATTCTTCGAACGCAGCGGGCCAGGCGGCGGCTCGGCCGACACCATCGACGTAGCCGACAGCAGCTTCGACCCCGCAACGGGCTACCGGCAGACATTTGGCGCGACATTCCGGCAGATCATCCACTTCGGCAGCGGCCAGGATACGCATCTTCTGATCAACTCCAGTGGCCAATCCGGGCATCCGCTCAGCCGGCACTATGCGGACATGAACCAGCAGTTCTCGGCCGGGCAGTATCTGTCCGTCCGGGCCGGCACGCCGGTGTCTCCTGCCTCGACAATCACCCTGGTGCCGGTGAATGCGGCACACCCTGACAGTCAGAGTGGCCCATGAATCTGTTGACCGAGTTCAGTCGGAGTGCGCCCAACAAGGCCTATATCGGCATCGTGATGGGAGGCCTGGCGGGCATCTGCTATGCGTTCCTGATTCCGCTGGTGTCGCTGGCGCTTGCAGGTGACGGCGCGGGGTCGTCGGAGCACACCTATGAGTTCCTGTCGTTTGAAATCCTCGAGCCCGGGTTCGCGGCCCTGTTCTTCGCGCTGTGCGCGGTGATCTTCATTTCACGTTTCCTTTCCAGGATGACGCTGCTGTGGGTGTCCATCGACCTCACAGCGAATCTGCGCATCCGCATGTGCAGGCTGGTCCTGCGTGCACCGGTCACGGAACTGGAGTCGATCGGTCCTTCGCGTCTGACCGTCGTGCTCACGGAGGACGTCAATCGCATCGTGAATGGTGCGGAGGTGCTGCCAGGGCTGCTGACCGGCGTGGTGAGCCTGGTCGGGCTGTTCGGATTCCTGCTGTACCTCAATCCACCGGTGTTTCGCCTGGTGATGATGACCATCGTGTTCGGCATCATCACGTACCAGGTCCCGATGTACTTTGGAATGCGGATGTTCGAACGGGCGCGAAACGTGTACGACGACCTGCAGGAGTCGCTGCGCGGTGTCATCCACGGCGCGCGCGACCTCAAGAGCGATGACGTCAAGCGGGCCAATTACTTCAGCCGGGTGCTCGAGCGCCGCCAGTCCGCTCTGGCTCGCACCAACAAGCGGGCCTACGCGATCTGTGTGGGTGCGGAAACCTACGGCGACATGCTCAGCCTCCTGGTGATCGGCGTGGTGGCCTTCGTCATCGCGAACTATTACGCGCTCGCGCGCGAGGATGTCATCAGCATCGTCATGGTGCTGCTGTACGTTTCCGGCCCGATCGGCGCGATCCTGGCCGCATTGCCGCAGATCGTCATGGCGCGCACCTCGTTGAACAATGTAAACCGGCTGTTCGCGCAGATGAACGCAGAGCCGGAGCCGGCAACTCGTCCCGCCATCCTGCCGTGGAACACGCTGCAGCTGTCCGCAGTTGAATTCGGGCATCGCCGAAGCGCGCAGCACGACGGCTTCCTGATCGGTCCTCTCGATATCGTCATCCGCAGAGGAGAGATCACTTTCATTGTTGGCGGAAATGGTTCCGGAAAGTCGACGCTCGCCAAGCTGGTCTCAATGCACTATGGACCATCATCAGGCTCGATCAGCACGGACAGCCAACTGCTGACGGAGGACCTGCGGGCGGCGTTCAGGCAGGAAATCACCGCCATTTTCTCGGACTACTACCTGTTCGACCGACTGCTGGGCCCTGAGGGCAGCGCTTCCGACGAAGAAGCGGTTGGTCACTTGGCGCGGTTGGGGTTGACCGACAAAGTCGCTGTGGTCGACGGCGTATTTTCGACCCTGCGGCTGTCCGATGGTCAGCGTCGACGCATCGCGTTGATGGTCGCGCTGATCGACGACAAGCCGCTTGTCGTCTTCGACGAGTGGGCTGCCGATCAGGATCCGACGTTCAAGAATGTCTTCTATCACGAGGTTCTTCCTGAACTGAAGGCCCGTGGAAAGGCGGTGGTGGTGATCAGCCACGATGATCGCTACTTCGATGCGGCCGACCAGCAGATCACGATGGAGCAGGGAAAAATCCGTGATGTCTGGCAGCGCAGCCATACCCAGGGCACCCCCTCGCTGCGGCGCGTCGAAGACGCACGGACGGCCATAGGCGACCCGACATGCTGATCGACCCAGGCTCATCGCTGGTGCGGGGAGGTGCCAGCGACCGGATGTCCCTTCGCCGGGGGCTGGAGGACGGCGAGGTGCACGTGTGGACGACGGGCACCCACGATCTGGAACGGGGCATCCTGCGCGATCGCGCGTCCGCGCTCCTGTCCACGGAGGAGCAGGCCCGAAGCCACCGTTTTCATTTCGATGCGGACCGCGACCTTTACCTGCTCAGTCGGGCTCTGCTCCGGGGGGCGCTCAGCCTGTACGAAGAAGTGGCACCGGTGGCGTGGTGCTTTTCGTTCGGTGAGTACGGAAAGCCCTTCCTCAAGGCCAACGGCGACAGGACGAAGCCACTCAGCTTCAATCTTTCGCACGCCCACGGCATGGCGGCGCTGGTGGTCGCGCGGGACCGTGACGTCGGCATCGATGTCGAGTTCACTTCGTCCGCTCCGCCGTTCTGCAGCATGGAGGTCTGCTTCGCGCAGGACGAGATCCAGGAATTGGAGCGTCGCGTCGGTCGGTCGCGCGAGGCGCGGTTCTGGGCGCTCTGGACCCTGCGTGAAAGCTACATCAAGGCAACGGGTATGGGGTTCTCTGCACCGATGAAAACATTTTCGATGATCATCCAGGACGACGACAGCGTGGCTTTGATTCACAACGGGCAGGCAGCGCGCTGCGGCTGCTGGGAGTTTGCCCAGTGGACCGCCTCGGACCAGCATTTGTTGGCCGTGTGTGCCCGCCGCCTGGCGGCGGTACCGCTGAGGGTGCGGACGTTTGACGTGCACCCCCTGCTGCTGGACGATGCCGACCTGGGCGGTGCGGCATCCATCACCGGAGCGCCCTGAATGAAGACGGGATCGCATCTGCATGGCTTTGCCGACTTTCGCGAACAGGCCCGGCGGTCGCTACCGGTCCGGGTATTCGATTTCATCGATGGCGGTGCCGGCGATGAGGCGGGAATGGCACGCAATCGCATGTCATACCGTGATCGCACGCTGACACCCCGGGTCGGCGTGGATGTGCGCGATGTCTCCCTCGCCTGCGCATTTCCTTGGGGTCGCGCGGCGGCGCCGTTTGGCATCGCCCCCGTGGGGTTGACCGGCTTGATTCATCCGCAGGCTGACAGGATGCTGGCGACAGCAGCGGCCCGCGCCAACATTCCCTATATTGTGAGCGCCTGCGCGAATACGTCCATTGAGGACATCGCCCATGCCTCGGGAAGAGCCCCCTGGTTCCAGTTCTACATGCCCAGCTCCGGGCGGTGGGAACCCCTGATCCGGCGGGTGCAGGAGGCGGGGTGTCCCACACTTGTACTTACCCTGGATGCAGCTGCGCCGGGGAGGCGGCTACGCGATCTCCGCAATGGACTTTCCCTGCCATTGCGTACCGGCCTGCGCGACCTGCTCCGTAATCCACGTTGGCTGCACGATCAGAAGAGGGGGCCGCCACTTGGGTTTCCCAACCTTCCAGGGGCGGAATCGCTGTCCAGGGGCACATCGTTCAGTGAGCTGATGGCGAGCCAGACCGGAGGGGCGATGAGCTGGGCGGACATCGCGCGGATTCGTGCAGCATGGCCGAATACACTGATGGTGAAGGGCGTCATGGACGTGCGTGACGCCGAGCAGGCGCTGGCCTTGGGGGTCGATGCCATTGTGGTCTCCAATCATGGCGGCCGTCAGCTTGACTGCTCGCCTGCGCCACTGCATGCCGTGGAAGGAATGGTTCAGGCAGGCGTTCGGCCGGAGGCATTGCTGGTGGACTCCGGGGTTCGATCGGGCGAGGACATAGTCAAGGCGCTGCATGCGGGTGCAGGCATGGTCCTGCTTGGCCGTGCGTTTCTGTTCGCGCTCGCCGCCGAAGGCCCGCAGGGCGTGGAGCGCCTGATCCAGCAGTTGCTGGCGGAGACGCGCACCTGCATGCGCCTGGTGGGCACTGCCCGCATTGAAGATATCCACAAGACCTTGGGGAGCTAGAGGCCCATCTCGCCCCGTGGAGACCTTGTTGGTTCAATGCGTTGCGGTGGGGGTGTACGTTCCGAAGCGGATCCGAACGGTGCCGTCCAGGAGATCAACCACGCCGATTTCGCTCGGCCCGCATGTTGCGCCACAGCCCACGTTTGCGCTGAGTTTATTCGCGCACGATGTGATGAACATCGTGCCGTTCTGCGGGCTCATGACACGCGAGCCGCAGTGATGCGATTGCAAATATGCGCCTCGTTCTTCAGGCCAGCTGTAATGCAATGACCTGTCGGTCCATGCTCAGGTCATGCGGTTAGCGGACGACATAGTCCGCATCAGGGGTCATCTTCCTCAGCGCCTGACGCGGGCGTTGTTGGTTGTGGAAGGCGATCCAGTCAGCAACCACCCGTGTGGCATGTACTTGGCTCTCAAAGCGCTGCAGGTGCACACACTGCTCTTCAGTGTTCGAATGACTCGCTCCACCAACTCGTGCTGCTGCGGGCGGTGCGGCGTTCGCCCCAGCGCGCTATAGAGGGTGGTCAGTATCTGCTCCAGCGCGGCAGAGGCAGTGCTCGCTTTACCGGTTCGCAGCAGGTTCCAACCGAGCAGTTGACGCACCCGTACCGCAGCCGATCACCAGCGCCAAGCTCAGCCAGCCACCCCGGCCACCCTAGACCCGACACAGGTCAGTAGCCCAACGCTGAACCGGCCCTTGGCCACGCGAACTCTTTGCCCTGATCCGCGGGCGCTGTTTCAGCGCGCGCTTTCGCAGCCGCCAACCCTTGAGCTGGCAGATTCGCTGGACGGTGTTCTCGTTCATGCCAAGCAGCGCAGCGACCGTGCGGTAGCCAAACGAAAGCTCTGCCCCGATCATCGCCTTGATCGGCTCGGCCAGATCGGGCCCGACCTTGGCTGCATCCTTGGTCGGCTTGTAATACGCCGTGCGCCACGCTGTGCCACACCGAAACATTGGCACAGCTTGGTAATCGGAACTGACGCACCTGCGTCCTTCAGGCTCTGCTGTAGCGAGAGCAACAGCCCTCGTCCTTTCCCCGGCACGGACTCCAGCTTCTTTGTCGCCGTAGCCCTCCTGCAGATCCTTGAGCTGCGCTCGTACTGCTCGCGCACTTCCTCCGGCTTGGCCCGCAGGGCGTTCTCCATGCCACGCTCACCGTCCTCGACCCAGCTTTCGTTTTGACCTCGCTGTGCATGCGGGCAAATTCTCCGCTCCCGACGCCTGCCATAGAATCTCAAGCTGCGGCACTCAACCGGGCGCTTCGAGGCGAGCAAGAGGAGCGGCCTCGCAGTAGACTCGAAAGGCTCCGTGCAGACCAAAGGCAGATAATGTCGTGCCGTGCATTAAACGCAGCCTCGAAGCGGCCGAAAACTAGGCGTCACGCGCGGCTCAGGAACTAGCTGTTGAGAGCGACAAGACAGGCCGACTGAGCCCTGATCGAGGAAGGCGCCAGACACACCATTGCAACAGTGCTAGCATCGAGGCCATGCACGGTGCCATTAGCAGGCTCATAGACGGTGCCTGAGCGCGTGTCCGCTCCAGATCGGGAGCGGACTAAGAAGTAAGCAAGGGGATTAGGAAGCTTTATCGAGGGTAGGGAAGGGCGACTTCCGACCCAAAACTGCCCTTCAATTTCCCAAACTTCGAATTTCAGCTAGTCCGTCGAATGCCGACGCTAAAGGCCGCTCAATTAACAGAAAATTCTGAATTGGCCTCGATCAACAGTCCTGGCGCGCTCTTAACGGCCATGACACCTTTTAAATTTTGCTCCACTGCCGCACGGACACAGTTCATTCCGCCCCGGCTTTTTGGCCTTCAAGGGAGGGATGGTCATCTTTGGCTGGTTAAGATTCACCACCCGGTTGGGGTGATCCATTTGCGCAGCGTCTTCGTAAATGTGGTCGTTTTCTTCCGTTCGCACCGACGGTATGTGGACCGCGAAGTACTGCGCCCGTTGATAGGTTCCATCAGCACTGACCTCTGCCACGACGCCGATGACGTTAGAAGCCTTGACAGCCAACGCAGCTGCGCTGGCCTTGTTGTTCACCCTCGCCCAGTCAACTTGGTGGTCGTGTTGTTGAAGCCAAACGAAGAGCGGCTTGTCCCCCCCGGACAGAATAAAGTAGCGAGCGGGGTGTTTGTTCAGGGTCTGACGAAGATCGGAAAGCATCTTGGCCAGATCATTTCGGCCTTCCTCTCCCAGATCACGAATATGGCTCTCCGCAGAAAGCCATCCTCTTGCTCGGGTGGCGTCGAGCGCCCCAAGCAACTTCAGCACCTCCTCTGGGAAGTGCTGCGTTGGAAACGGCCCGCTTTCCCAGTCCTCACCTTCGAAGCTTTTGTCGATGATATCGCTCATGCCGTCCCAGACGAGCATGTCCACCTTGTCACCCTTCAACTGATCGGCAATGTCTTGATCAAAACGGTTCTTCTTCAGGTACGCTCCCAGGTGATCGAACTCATCGAATAGGTGGGCGCGCCGGATCCCCGCCACTGCCTGCCGCACTTCCATGTAGTGGGCGAACTCGCCGGGGGTGGGCAGGAAACGCTTGAGCACAAGCAGTTCGTCGATGGACAGTGAAACGAACGCATGCTTTCCAAGCAGCGGCTCAACCTGCGTTAGTTCCTTGCAGTATGTGGAAAACGGCGAGAACGACTCTACTGTCAGGCCGATTGGCACCATCACGCGGTAGTCAGCGCGGCGGACACGGCCACACTCTTCGTACTTGCCGTCCACCAGATGGTAGAAGGGCACTTCGTCCGCCGAATCTAGATAGTTGAAGAAGCGCTCACATTGCTTGTATGCCTTGAGTACTAAGTCCTGTACAGACTGAGCGTGCCGGGCGAAATCAAGCGCCGGCGATGCGATGGTGGCGGCTGCACCGGCCTTGGCTTCAACGAGGAAAAGAACGTCATCAACTAGGATGAGGGTGTCGTTTTCGGACCACTGTTTGCTTGCAGGATCCTTGTAGTAGACCTCCTGGAACACTGTGGCGCCGGGAAGCTGGGCCGCGAGAATTTCGGCGAAGGCAGCTTCGCTCATCGTCTTTTGCCGCTCTTCAAAGGTCTTCTTGTAGTCCGGCCTTCGTCGAAGGAGATTGAAAAGAAGCGCACGATATCCCGCATCTCGGGTGAAGCACGGGTCGATGGCGTAGTAGTCCGATCCAAGCTGGATTAGGGGTTTCTTCCGGGCAGGTAGTGTCCGGTAGGGTGTTCCCGCAAAATCGCCCGCCGCGAAGAATTCGGTTTCTTCTCCGCGCCGGTATGCCAAGTCCGTCAATAGCGTCGGCGGTAGCTTGGTGTGACGGCTCACGTTGGCGATGCCGCCCCGAAACATGTCATCCATCGCCCGGCCGGCGGCTTTCGATTGTTCCGCATTTTCCGCCACCCATGCCTCCATAATGTCCTCCAGAGGTTTGTTCTGTGCCGTGGCGAAAGCTTGAGCCGCCTCAAACTGCGCCATCATCTCCATTATTGCGCCGGCTTGCCCGGAACGCGTTGCGTCAGCCATCGCTTGGAAGCCTGCCGCGATATCGGTGGCATCGACGCCGTACGTTTCTTGCAGGACATCATTGTGTGGTGCCAGAACGTAGCTGTAGAACTCGCCCTCCAAGACTTGGTAGCGGTTCCCGCGCAGCATGACCCAAGTGGATTTCGCGCGGAATTCCATGTCGGCCGTATTGGGACCGAAGACACCATCTTTGGTATCGGCGGAAGAGACCATGGCGAAAAACATGGCCTGCTGCCGCAGTTTTCGGCCAAGTTCAAACAGCTCTGCGCACTTGGCTTCGTCGAATGTCACGTCCGCAGGAGCGGCTTCCGCCGCGAGAACTGCGTGCACGTACTCCAGCAGGAACTGATTTTCGTTAATCAGATCATCCGGGCCCTCGGCTTTATGTTGCTCTTGAGTAACGCTTTGGTCTGCTATCGACTTCATCATGTGCTGGGCGTAGATATAGCCGAGCAGATCATGCGGAGGCATGGCGACGATCAGCTCGCGCATGCGGGCGGCGATAGCTTCCATGTCCTTCAACAAGGAAGCGGCAGCGTCTTTTCGTTCTTTTTCGCTCATAACTACCTACGTCTGATATCGCTAAATCCTAATTCATGCAGAATCTCCCCAACTGACGTAGCGACCGCATTAGCTCGGCCGACCCAGAGGCCGCTATCCGATGGGGATCAACTTCCGCTTCTGCCTGAGAGCAGATGTTGGTGAGACAGAGGGTTAGGAAGATTCATCGAGGGTGGGGAAGGGCAAACTTCCGCCTTTGGATTCAACTGATCGACGCAACAGCTTTCTAATACCATTCCGCCGGTGTTTCGTAGCCTAACGTCTTCCAGGTCCTTAGTTGGGTTTCCGTCTTGCCCGATCCGGCCACTGCCGAGACGACCGCATGCCCCTCGCCGTGCTCGATGACCTTGATCTGTTCTGGGGTGTAGGTGAGTTCTGCCATTCGGCACATGAACCTCAATGTTGTGAAGTTGGGCAGTCAGGCCTTGCGAAGTGCATTCCGCTTCTCTCGATGCGGCTTAAGAGTCGTGATATCGAACTCTGAGTTGCGTTTCTTACATCCTTCGAACACTGGCCGAATAGCCTTAAGCTTCGCTACAAGTTCGGACGGATGGGGAATTTCCTGCTGACTGTCTGATGGCGTGTCGTGTGCGGCGATAACGCCACTGCACTCATCATGAAGATCCACAATTGCCTTCCAGTCTTCCAAAGAAAAGCCAACGATGGCGCCGACGTTCTCGATTTTGACCTGATCGGCAAACGGGTGAACCGTGTCAAACAAAACAATCTCACGGATGCCGCGCTCAAGAGCGCCGCGCAGCATTGCGTAAAGACTCCTTACCTGACGGCTTTCCGCATCGTTGAGCTGATCATTGCAGTTCGCCGCCAGATGGGACGATTCCTTCTGAATGCGATCTAGTTGTGAGAAGAACTTGTCGTTCTCCCAAGCAAGGCCGTCAATGACCGCTCCTGGCCTTTGATCCGCCCACTCTACTGTTTTAAGTGTTGGCTCTAGTCCCTGACTGTTTGCGGCCATCCGTAGTTCTGTGAGGAACACGGCGTCATGTGTGAATACGATAACCTGCCGTTCTTTGGCCAGCGCTATCAATCGTCTGGCCATCCTTTTGCGGAAGCGATGATCCAGGGAGGTGGAGGGATCATCAAATACCAATGTGGACTTGTCGGCCCGAAGTTGCACTTCGGCCAAGAACATGGCCAGTCCCATCGCCCTTTGTTCGCCCTCTGACAGAATGGTTCCAGGGGGCGAGTTGACGTTCTCCAGCGTCAGTGTGATCAAGTTTTCGCCATATGATGTTCGAGACTTGATGGATGGCTTCTGTGTTCTGGCCCCGAGTGATCCAAGCTCCATCTGAATGGCTTTAAGCAGCTCATTTGTGATGTGCTGCTGGGACATCCTGGTGATTCGGACCGATAATGCCTTGGTTTGGAGTTGGTCCTCCAGCGATTTCAATTGCTTGGCCTTGCGTGCATCCAGAACATACTGCTCGACCAATGGTAGAACCGTCGCCAAACCTCGCTTCGCCGCCAGGAACGCCTTCTCATTTGCAAGCGTCTGGATCCGTGATTGATCTCTAGCAGCGCGCAACTCAGCGGCCTTGTTTCGGCAGGCAGTCGCTTTCTCGGCCAGGGCAGCAGACAAGGTGGGCTGCGGGGCAGGTGTAGGTCGTGGGCAACTCCAGTTGCCTGTCGCGTATGCCTGCGCGGTCCACTCTTGCCTTGCAGACCACGCCTTCTGATGGACTTTCACGATGCTGGCAGTGGTGGCATCAAGCTCCCTCAGATCGCCAAGGGTTGCTTCATCGACGACATCGGTGCTGCCTTGTGCAACTCTCTGGGCTGCATTGGACAGCGCTGTGTTGGCGGTATTGAGTGCGGTTGCTGCTTCGCTCGCAACATAGGTGCGGAAGCGTTCCAGCCGCTCTCTAGCGCTTTGAGCAAGTGGTTGCTGGCACAGAACACAACGCGCGCCTTCGTCAGTTGAAGGGTGGTGCTCGGCGTGGGGATAGACCTGCGCCGAGAACGCTTCAGCAGCCCTGAAAAGGGTCTTCCAGGTGTCGCTACCCGTGCCCGCAAGCTCCTCGCCATCTTCACCCCGGAGCAGGGCCTGAGCTACCCGATCTGCCTCAACAGCCTCGAGAACCGCAGTATGTAGCTCATGGAGCCTGTCCACGGCCCGGTCAGAGGAAACGTTCTCAATATTCCGGCATTTAGTGGCTGCTTGGTCCAGGCGTGTGGCCAAGCCATCCTTTGCTCTAGCCTGGGGCTCAAGATCTAGGTTAGCTAGCAACTGATCGATTTCAATGATGCGGTCTTCGTGTTCCTGGTTGAACACGCCTAGTTGCCGGATCTGGTCAAGATCAGTGTCGGCAGATAGGGTTTCAATGATCTGACCGACAGGGTGCGCACCCTTGAGGCTTTCGAACGGGGAAGCATTCAAGCGTATTGCTTCCCGCTCCTGCTTGATGCTCGACTGCAGCCGCGTCAATCCCTGGGTAAGCTCCCCCAACTGTGGGAGTCCGTAGGGCTGGTAGTCGCAGGCCCCTTCAGCGGTGATGTAGTCCTCGCTGCAATGGCTGTCGTATACAGCGACCATTGCCAGACGGCGGTCGGCGTCTCGCCCTTCCTGCCACTCATAGAGCCGCGGGTTCCCTTGCTCATCCAGCGCCACGATCGTGGCGCTGGGCGTGCCAGGAGTATCGGCATAAGCGTCGGGCAGGACAGGGGATGAGCGGCGGGCCCGACAGGCACGCTTCAAGACCCGGGAATAGCCAGACTTGCCTGCGCCATTGGTCCCGAACACGATGTTCAGACCGTCGGGATTGAATTGCATTCCGCTGGCTGGGGCGAACCGGTTAACGTGCTGGAGATCTTTCAATTCCAGCAGCACGGTCGTCTGACCATCTCCCAGCGTCGGGATATGGGATGCGTCCAACGGGACCGGACTGGGAGCGCCTTCGGCGTGCTCCAGCATGGCCCTGATCTCGACTAGGTCCCTCTCTCCAAGGGCGCCGACCGCGAAGATTCGTCGCAGGGCGTCGCTTTGCCAAGCCGGCCAACCGGCCGACATGTCCAATAGTTCTTCCAGAAGTCCCATGGCAATCAGTGCATAGGCCCGGAATCGAGCCCCCTCAGGTCAGACTAGCCAGGATCGGCCGGAATTTCATCGTCCTGGCCCGTTTCGCAGCCAATGAGAACGAAACTGCCTACCTTGTCCAATCATGACGCCATCTCTCCTGCATCCCAACGCCTCGATCACCGACCTGCTGGAGGATGAGACCGGCAATCCCTTGATGCCAGAGAAGTGCTGCAGGACAGCATGACCGAGGTCTTGCGCTTGAAGTATCGGCTGCAACGGGCGCTGAAGACTGGCCAAGGGCGCTATCTATGTGAACTGTGCGGGGTTGCGGTTTACCTGGTTGCGATGCCCGACACAGCGAGTTTCGTTTTCCGGCATCTGCATGAGGATGGCAGTTGCCGCCAGATCACCAAGAGCAAGCTCACCACGGCCCAGATCAACGCCTATCGCTACGAAAGGCAACGGGAGAGCGTTCGCCACAAGCGCATCAAGCAACTGGTGGACGAGAGCATTCAGTGCGATCCGAGGTTCACCCAGCCGTGGTCGAGGGTACCTGAAAGGGTCGAGATGGGGAGAGGCGGAGGCCGGATGTCAGGTCCCGCTTCTGCAATGCCTTGGACATCGCCTTTGAGGTCCAGGCCCGCCTCCTTATGACGCCGCAAGTCCTCTTAGTAGGCGCGCTCCAACCATGCTGCAAAGAGTTTGCTATTTCAACAGCCGTGCCGCGGGACTGTCCTCTGCCGCACCTGTTTGAAAGTACCCGATCACACTCGCCACCGAGCGATGCTCAGTCATCGCCATGACAGCGGGCAGCGGCACGCCCTGCTTACCGGCTTCGGTAACAAACCCCGACCGCAAGCTGTGAGCCCCGAAGTCGCCCTCCAACCCTGCCAATCGGGCGCGGCGCTTCACGATCGCGGCCACGGACCCCGGGAGTAGGGCAGGGCCAACCCGCCCCTTCCAGATCCGCCGGAAGATCGCCCCTTCGTCTATTCCAGCGGCTTCGAGCCAAGCCGCCAATGCCTCGGCGCTGCGCCCCAGGATCGGCTTGTCCGGCGTGGAATCCACCGTTACCCCGGCCTGCTGGGTCTTCGAGAACTCCAGCCGGTAGATGTAGCCGTCCTCGCCGACCTTGCGCAGGTCGCGCATATTCGCGGCCGCGATCTCGCTGCGCCGGCGCCCACCGCTGGCGAACCCGAAGCAGAGCAGGGCACGGTCTCGCAGACCTTCCAGCGTGTCGTCGCAGGTCGCCAGCATCGCCTCCAGTTCGGCACGGGTGATGGCGGTCTTCTTGGTCGGGCGCTCGCCGCGCTTCACCGCCGCGCGCCTGGCCCGGCTCAATAACGTACGCACGCTGGGCAGCTCACACGGGTTGGCCAAGCGCTTGAGCTTGTGCGCCGTGGATAGCACCGCCACGCGCTGGACCACGGTCGATAGCTTCAGCGGCCCGGGCTTGGCCTTGAGTCCGGCCGCCACCAGCGCCTGATCTAACGGCGGTGGCAGTTCGCTGACCAGGCCGGTTTTGTTCTTGCGCTGGATATGGTCGACAAGGAACTGGATCACCACGGCCTCGCTGACCGGCAAGGTCAGGTCGACGCCGTAACGGCCTTGGTGCCAGCCGGCCCAGTAGCGCAGGGCGGTGGCGTAGCTGCGGGAGGTGTTGGCGGCGGCCGCTTCGGCGAGCAGCTCGCGCACGGCGTCGGCGGCTTGCTGGGCCAGCTGCTCCGGCAGGACGAGGTGGTGGGCGGCCGTCACGGCGCTCATCGGTAAAGTGTTATTACGTTTCATACTATGTAATGTATGTTATGAAATAGAGCGTGTACTAATGATAATCATCACTTATCGCGAGTACGTCAACTGCAGGGCAGGGTGCCAATCAGGGAGGCACTTTAATGGCCAGAGGCATCACAGAATCAGATGTTCACGGCGCCGCCGACGCGCTTGTCGCGCTTGGCGAACGCCCGACCGTGGAACGCATCCGTGCTCATCTTGGCACTGGCTCGCCAAACACCGTGGTTCGCTGGCTGGAAACCTGGTGGGGAAGATTGGGTGAGCGGCTGATCGCGCAGCAGGTCAAACTTGAGCTACCCAATGCCCCTGAGGAGCTAGCGACCTTGGCCTCACAGTGGTGGGAGCATGCGCTGGCAGCCGCACAGCGCCACGCTGACGCCAACCTGGCTCAACAGCGTGCCGACCTCGTTGCACTACAAGATGACTTAGGCAATCGGGAGGCTTCTTGGCAAGCGCAAATTCATCAGCATTCCGTTGCTGCTAACCAAGCTCGGCAGTCGCTGGTTGTCGCCGAACAGCGGCTGGCCGATCTCCAGCGCTTGTGCGACCAACAGCTTACTCAAATTGCCGACCTGACCACGCAACGCGAGGACTTGCGTGACCGCTGCACCCAGATGGAACAAGAGCTTGGTGCGCTGCAGGGCCGCTACAGCGAGCGTGAGGCAGTGATCACCATCGAGCGCAATCGTCAGGCCGACCACGTGCGTGCAATTGAAGATAGAGCGCACGCAGAAATCGATCGGGCACGGCAGGAAGCTCAGGCACTTCTAAAGCAGCTTACGAGCGCACAACGGGAGCGTCAGACGTTTGAACAGCACGCTCGCCAGCATGAAAAGAGTACCCGTCAGGCGTTGGCTGAGGCGCTACGAGAAGCTGCCGTCGAGCGAGCTCGAGCCGACACCCTGGCAGCGGAGTTACAACGTACCGTCTCAGCGAGGCCCACGTCAAGCCAGAAGTCGGCCGCACCGGCGGCACGCAAGCCGCGCCGCGCAGCACGTTAGACAACAAGCGCATGGTATGCTCAAGCCATGAGTGCCTACGACCGCTACGAGCCCGACTTTCGAATACCGGCGTGATCGCAACGATCACGCCCCTGTAGCTCAATTGGTAGAGCAGCGGATTTATATCCCGTCAGCGCCAGATAAGCGGCAAGTGCCGGTTCGAGCCCGGCCAGGGGCACCACCTGTTCGTGTCGTCGCGGATGACGCGTTGAACTGTGCCTTGCTTCTACACGGGCACTTAATTGATGCGCTTTTTTCTAGATACCGAGTGGGCCGACACTCTAGGCTCTGAACTCGTCAGCATCGCCCTGGTGGCGGAGAACGGCATTGACTACCTCTACGCCGAGCGAGAGATCTTGCCGGCGCGTCCGACTGAATTCGTTCGCAGCGTCGTCTATCCGCTGCTGGATCGGGACAAGTCGGCCCTGACCGATCAAGCCATGACCATGCACGTACGCGGTTTTCTCAACGCCGCAAGTGCTCCAATGATCTTTGCGGACTACGCCAACGATCTCCAGCTTCTCCACTACGTGCTCGCGGGCTTCGATCTACCCGATACCCAAGTCTCTGCGTGCGGCCCGACACCTCGGCCAGTGGATGTGCAGATCATCCACGACAGGCCGACGGCGACATTGGTGGAAGCCTACTTTGAGGCTCATCCTGCAATTAGGTCCAGACGACACCATGCCTTGGTAGATGCAGAGGCACTGCGAGTGGCATGGCATATTTCTACCGGTCGCGTGCCATGCCCCGCATGGGGCGTTGATGCTATGGCACGAGTGAATTCGCACCTCAGCTAACCACCGCAAGCAGTACCGTGTGGAGAGAGAAGCTGCATGAATGACCTCGCAGTCTACCGAGATCCGAAATACCGATCATGGCTGTTGTCTCAGGCCGTGCCTCAAGTATGGACGGCTACGTTTTCCCTCCATCTTGTTGATGGAGGCGAGGGCACAGCAATCGCGGCAGCGGATGCTGCCGCCGGCTTGGTGAAAGGGCTAGAGGACGAACCTGTGCTTTCTATAGAGCGCACACACGCTGCGATCAACGCCGCCGCGAAGCGATAGAAGCTCGCTAATGAAGATCACCATTGAGTGCGTGGGAAACGCATTGGGAGTGCTGCGTAGGAGCATCCAAGAGTGCGCTGTCCACATACAACTCAACACCGGGGCGGTTTTTCCGTCGTTCCATCAAAGCTAGGGCGACTTGTCCGGGGTTCCGCGAAATGTGGGGCGCGTTTCCGCGGCGAATGGGGTGTATGTCTGCGGGAACGGGGGCATTTCCTCCGCGGCAATCATCTTGATCCAAAGCCAGATCCAGCGCAGCCGAGCCCGCACCGCCCCAAGAACCGATTTCGCATAATGTATATTATGTCAGGTCAAGCCTAGCAACTAGCTACCTAACAGCCCCATTGTCTTCCTGCAGCTCTCGCTTGAACGGCACATCCGGCGGCGGTCTTGCAGTTGCCGGTTGATCGTTGAGATTCGGGTCGCTCAGGCCGCAGCCGCCGCCGAATTGCAGCAACGACACCACGCAGCTGATCTTGGTGGTCGTTCCCGGGATCGGGATCTCGATCTTCTTCAGGCCGCGGCGCACCCATTCCTGCAGCAGCGACTGGTTTGGCATCCAGTATTTGTCCAGCGAGGTTGGCGTGTAGCCGTATGGCGGACGTTTGAGCCAGGTGCCGCCCTGGGCGATCTGGTCGCGAGTCCAGGTATCGGTTTCGCTGCCTGGCGGCCCGCGGTCGCCAGCACCGTTGCCGGCATCGCCGGTTCCGGCGGCGACGTGGACGCTGCCGTCTGCGTTGAACATGCCATTGCGCGTTCCGTTGGCACCTGTTGCTTCGCCGCTGCGACGACGGTCGGATTTGCTCCAGTCGTCCGCATTGGCCGCGGTATCCCAGCCGCCGCTACGGTCTGCCGGGGCTGGACCGGCATTGCTGGACGCCGGCCTAGTTGCGGATGCGGCCGCCGCTGCGGTGTTGCTGGATTGTGCGCCTCGCGCCGGATTCGCCTGCGCCTGGCTGGGCTGCGTGGAAGCTGCCGATGGCTGCGTCGCTGCAGTCGCCGACGCAGATGCTGCCGGCGACGGGGTCACCGGCATCTGTCGGGCTGGTGCCGCCGGTGCCGGCTGGGGCGCCGGGTCCGGCACGCTTGGCAGTTCGGCCGTTCGAATGGCGACATCGGGCATGCGAACTGTCGGCGTGATCTCGCGGCTACGCACGGACGGCGCAACGACCTGTGGCCGGTCCGGCACGACGATTTCCCGCTCGCGCACCGTTGGCGCATTGGCAGTGCGCACCGCCACCGTGGCTGCAGGACCCTGCAATTCGCGCAGTTGCGGCTGTTCGGTGACGGTCTGGATATCGCGCTGGCGCACCTCGATCTGCGGCGCGGCCGGGGCAGCCGGACGCGGAGCCACCGTGATCGTGGGCGGCGGCGGCACGACGAAGTCGTTCGTGGCCACCGGTGTTTCGGTGACCTGCAGCGGCGATTCAATCGTCACCGGCGGAACCTGCACGCTCACACGTGGCACCTCAGGCGCCACCGGTTCGCTGGCAGCGGCAGCCTCCGGTTCCGGCGCGATGTCCTGCGCCTGGGCAGTACTTGAAGGATCGACTGGTGGCTCGGCGGGCGCAGGCTCCGACGGTGCTGCACTTGCTTTGCTCGGCCTGCCGGTTGCAACGGACGCAGCGGATTGCGGCGCTGAAGCCGCATCGCCCGAGGCGGCCTGCGCCGCGTCAGCGGGCTGCCTTTGCCCACCGCCCTGCTCCGCCGCTCCGTTGCCAATGAAGGTCATCCGCACCCGCGATTCGTCGCCGGTCTTGGTGTCGTCCGGCGCCCAGCGCACCGTAACGACCCACATCAGCAGTGCGATGAAACCGAGATGGATCAACAGGCTAGCGAGCAGCGCCAGCCAGTGTTGCGGCCGTTGGTCCTTCGGCCGCGGCTCCCAGTGCTGCCACCACAGGCTGCGAAATGCCTGGAACGGCGACAACAGCAACGCCATGCCAGCACCTGCAGGCGACGCTGGCCGTGCCAGCAGCACGCCCATCACCTGGTCATCGTCGAACGCAGCCGCCGGCCCGATGCGATTGCTCATCCAGGTTGCCCAGCCGTAAGGCAGGCCGGTGCGCCGATCCAGGATGAGCTTGCCCGGCATGCGCGCACGCAGTGCCTGCAGCAGATCGGCGGCCGTGGTCACCGGTGGCGCGGAATCAGGCCGCGCTGTCGCGCGGAATATACGGCGCGTCGCCAGTGGCGTGATCGGTCGCGTCGCGCACCGCAATCACGCCGGGCACGCGCCCCATCAAGGTCTTCTCGATGCCCTGCTTCAAGGTCACATCGGCCATGCCGCAGCCGTGGCAACCGCCGCCGAAGCGCAGCAGCACGACACCCTCTGCCGAGACCTCCTGCACCGCAACACGGCCACCATGCGATGCCAGCTGCGGGTTGATCTCGTTTTCCACCACCCAGCGCACGCGCTCCACCATCGATGCAGAGTCGGCCGGCGCTTCGCCCTTGATCTTGGGCGCCTTGATGGTGAGCTGCTGGTTGCCGGTGGACTGGGTGACGTAGTCGATTTCGGCGCCATCCACCCAGGGCACGCTGGCGGCGACGATATACAAGGTGAAGCCGTCGCAGTCGATCGCCCATTCGTCACCGCTCAGGTCCGCCGGTTCGGCGAACTCGAGCCGGGCGTCGGCGCGCGGGGTGCCGGCGTCCACTGCGCTCAGGCGCACGCCCATGCCGGGCACGCCCTCGCGTTCGATGAGCTTGCGGAAATAGGTTTGGGCTTTGTCGGATATCTGGATCATGGGGTTATTCTACCGCTCAATGCGCCTGCGCTCATGGAACACCGTGATCCTGAGTGAACGCGCTGTCCGCCACCCCTGCGAGACTGTCATGACCGATCTGATTCCCCTGGAACAGGCCCACTGCCTGCCGCGCAAGGGCAGCGACCACAAGCTCGGCGAAGCGCGCCTGGCCGAATTGCTGCCGCAGGTGCCAGGCTGGGAGCTGGCCGAACTGGGCACGGCGATCACCCGCACGTTCCGCTTTGCCGACTATTACCGCACGCTGGCCTTCGTCAACGCGCTGGCGTGGATCGCCCACCGCGAAGACCACCACCCCGACCTGGGCGTGCATTACGACCGCGTGGTAGTGCGCTATTCCACCCACGACGTCGGCGGATTGAGCGAAAACGATTTCATCTGCGCGGCCAAGGCCGCCCAGCTCTACGATCAAGGAGCCACCCCATGACCCCGTCTCGCACCGCCCTCGCCGGCCTGTTCATTGCCGTCGGCATCAGCGGCTGTGGCAAGTCGTCGCAGCCGCCGGCCGCCCCGGCGGTGGCTCCAACCGAACTGGCCGCCTTGAAGACGCCGCCGCCGGAATACTCACCGCAACTGGCCTGTGCCGGCATCGGCGGCACTGCCGTGCTCCGGGTGGTGGTCGGTGTCGAAGGCACCCCGACCGACGTATCGGTCGCGCAAAGCAGCGGTCAGCCGGTGCTGGACGAAGCCGCGCAAAAACGCGTGCGCGAGTGGAAATTCCGGGCCGCCACGCGCAATGGCCAGGCGGTGCCGCAGACGATCCAGGTGCCGGTCGCCTTCAAGCCGCCGGTGCCGCGCCCGGACGAATGCTTTGCCATCGAAGAGCGGGCGCGTCGAGGCGCCTGAGCCGCTGTTGATACGTTGCGCGAACAGACGCGGCGGCGGTAACCCGCTGGCGCGCCGCCCCCAACGCCGAGCACCGCGCAGGCCTCCAGCAGCGCCAGCCACCGCAGTGTTCGCCAGCTGTCAGCGTGCACGCGCCAGGCCTGCCGCGTCAGACACCACGTGTTCGTCATCCAGGCATGGCCATCCTGCAGGCGCAGCGTGGCCATGCGCAAAGTGCGCAGCAGCAGTCGCCACGCTCCCCGCAGGTCGGTTCCATTCCACGAGGTCGTGCGTCACATGCTCGAAGTGTCATCCCACAATGTCTGGACCGCATTTGCGGTCACGCTGGCGGCTGGCCTGGCGACCGGACTCGGCAGCCTGATGGTCGTGTTCTCCAAGAAGCCCAATCCGCGCCTGCTGGCGTTCGGGCTGGCATTCGCCGGCGGCGCGATGGTGTACGTATCGCTGTCGGAGATTCTCAACAAATCGATCGCTTCGTTCTCCAACGCCTACAACGACAAGCTCGGCTTCACCTTCGGCACGCTGGCGTTTCTGGGGGGCATGCTGTTGATCATGGTGATCGACCGCCTGGTGCCCAACCCGCACCAGAGCCTGTCCAGCGACGATCCGCTGTTCCGCGACGACAACCGGGCCTATATCCGCCGGGTCGGCCTGATGACGGCCATCGCCATCACCGCGCACAATTTTCCCGAAGGCCTGGCAACCTTCTTCGCCACGCTGGAAAGCCCCGCGGTCGGCATGCCGCTCGCGTTCGCCATCGCCATCCACAACATTCCCGAGGGCATCGCCATTGCGGTGCCGGTGTACTTCGCCACCCGCAACAAGCTCTACGCCTTTGGCGCCAGCCTGCTCAGCGGACTGGCCGAACCGATCGGCGCCGGCATCGGCTATCTGGCCTTGTCCAGCGTGCTGTCCGAAGCGGTGTTCGGCACCGTCTTCGGCCTGATTTCCGGGGTGATGGTGTTCCTGGCACTGGACGAATTGCTGCCGGCCGCCAAGCGCTACGCGCAGGGCCACGAGACGGTCTACGGCCTGGTCGCCGGCATGGGCACGCTGGCGATCAGCCTGGTGTTGTTCCGCTTCGCCACGCCCTAGCGCGGCCTGCGACGACCACGCGACGTGGCAGCGAGACGCGATTGCCTTGTGCGATCGGTGGCGTTCGGATGCCAGGTTTGGATCGCCATTCCCCTGACGAGCGCGGGTTCCGCTCTACCGGCAGGATCGTGACCCGCACAGCCGCACATGGCGCGGGTGCGGCCCCAGCATCCGCGCCGATGTAGCCTCCCTGCCCGCCCTGGCTGCGTCAGCGCCCCAGCCGGTCCAGTGCCTCGGCCAGCTCCGGCGCCAGCGGCGCGCTCAAGACGTAGGGCGTCTTGCCGCCGTCCAGCGTGAATTCCAGCGACGCGGCATGCAGGAACAAACGCTTCAGGCCGAGCTGGTCTCGCAGGCGCTTGTTGACCTCCGCCTCGCCGTACTTGTCGTCACCGGCCACCGGATGCCCCAGGTGCTGGGCGTGCACGCGGATCTGGTGGGTGCGGCCGGTTTCGATGCGGACTTCGCAATACGAGTGCCCGCCACGCCGCTCCAGCAGCGTGAAGTGGCTCAGCGACGGCTTGCCGATCGCATTGACCTGCACATGCCGCTCGCCGCCCTGGCGCAGCCCGATGTGCAGTGGCGCATCGACCGTCATCACCCCGTCCGGCATGCGACCGACCAGCAAGGTCAGATAGCGCTTGGTGATGCCGCGGCCCTCGACGCGGTCGTCCTCCCGCATCAAGGCCTGCATCTCGGTCAGCGCGGAGCGCTTTTTCGCCACGATCAACAGCCCGGAGGTATCGCGGTCGAGCCGGTGCACCAGTTCCAGGGTCTGGTTCGGCCGCAGCGCCCGCAGGGTCTCGATGGCGCCGAAGCTGATCCCGCTGCCGCCATGGCTGGCGACCCCGGATGGCTTGTTGAGCGCCAGCAGGCGTGCGTCCTCGAACACGATCGCCGCTTCCAGCCGCGCCAGGAACGACGACGGTGGCGCGGCCTTGTCGCCCTCTTCGGCAACGCGCACCGGCGGAATCCGCACTTCTTCGCCGCCTTCGAGCTTGCGCTCGGCCTTGGCCCGCCCGCCGTTCACGCGTACCTGGCCGCTGCGCACCAGCTTGTAGATCAGGCTGCGTGGCGCGCCCTTGAGCTGGCCGAGCAGGAAATTGTCCAGCCGCTGCCCAGCACGGTCTTGCGGAACTTTGAGAATACGCACGCCCACACGGTCGGCAGGCGGCTTGGGGGGCTGGGGGTCGGTCATCCGGCTCTTTATTCTGTTACACTCGGCGAGCGAGATAAGGGTTTGATTTCGTTGGAAGTTGATTGGCCAGAAGCCTGCCTTCCGATGATTCCGGCACAGTGCGCGACCACCGCCCCCGGGGCGGCCATGTTAGCGGCTCACCGGCCTGCCCGGCCATCGCCAGCGGTTTTTGACCGTTGCGCTGAACATGTCCCGTGCGCTGCCCCGGTTCTTCCGGACGCGGCTGCCGGCCCTGAAACACCTATAAAACTTAAGACAAGCGCTCCCGCGGCCTGCCGTGGTGTTGCAGCGCTGGAAACCCTGGTCAGGCCTGTCCGCGCGTTGCGCGAAGGGCCGACAAGCTGTTCCAGAGGCGAAACGTCACGGCGTTCCGCGCGGTAGAGCGCGAGAGGAACGCAATAATGAAGCGAATGCTGATCAACGCAACGCAGGCCGAAGAGCTGCGCGTGGCGATTGTGGACGGCCAGACCCTGTACGACATCGACATCGAACAGCCGTCCAAGGAACAGAAGAAGTCCAACATCTACAAGGGCCGTATCACCCGGCTCGAGCCCTCCCTGGAGGCGGCGTTCGTGGACTATGGCGCCGAGCGCCATGGCTTCCTGCCGCTGAAGGAAATCTCCCGCGATTATTTCCAGGCTGGCGTCGACCACAACAAGTCGACCATCCGCGAGTTGCTGCGCGAAGGCCAGGAAATCGTGGTGCAGGTCGACAAGGAAGAGCGTGGCAACAAGGGCGCCGCCCTGACCACGTTCATCTCGCTGGCCGGCCGCTACATGGTGCTGATGCCCAATTCGCCGAGCGCCGGTGGCGTCTCGCGCCGGATCGAAGGCGAAGACCGTGCCGCGCTGAAGGAAGCGCTGGACAAGCTCGACATCCCCGACGACATGGGCGTGATCATCCGCACCGCCGGTGTCGGCCGTGACGCCGAAGAGCTGCAGTGGGACCTGGACTACCTGCTGCAGACCTGGAAGGCGATCGCCGAGGCGGCGCTGAGCAAGCCGGCCGCGTTCCTGATCTACCAGGAATCGCGCCTGATCATCCGCGCCCTGCGCGACTACCTGCGCGCCGACATCGGCGAGATCCTGGTCGATACGCCGGAGCTGTACGCCGACGCCCAGGAGTTCATGCAGCAGGTGATGCCGCAGAGCCTGCGCAAGCTCAAGCACTACACCGACGACATTCCGCTGTTCAACCGCTTCCAGATCGAATCGCAGATCGAAGGCGCCTACGAGCGCAACGTGCGGCTGCCCTCGGGTGGGTCGATCGTGGTCGATCAGACCGAAGCGCTGACCGCCGTCGACGTGAACTCCTCGCGCGCCACCAAGGGCAGCGACATCGAGGAGACCGCCTTCCAGACCAATCTGGAAGCGGCCGAGGAAGTCGCGCGCCAGCTGCGCCTGCGCGACCTGGGCGGCCTGGTGGTGATCGACTTCATCGACATGGCCTCGACCAAGCACCAGCGCGAAGTCGAAAACAAGCTGCAGAACGCGCTCAAGTACGACCGCGCACGCGTGCAGCTGGGCCGCATCTCGCGCTTTGGCCTGATGGAAATGAGCCGCCAGCGCCTGCGTCCGAGCCTGGGCGAATCCAGCCAGATCGTGTGCCCGCGTTGCGACGGCCATGGCCGCATGCGCAGCGTCGAGTCGCTGTCGCTGTCGATCATCCGCGTGGCCGAAGAGCACGCCATGAAGGAAAACACCGGACAGGTGCTGGTGCAGGCCCCGGTGGAGATCGCCAACTACCTGCTCAACGAAAAGCGCAGCGCGCTGCGTGAGATCGAGCAGCGTCACGAATCGCCGATCATCATCGTCGCCGACGAACAGCTGCATACCCCGCACTACGAAGTCACCCGCCTGCGCGAGAACGAGCTGGGCGAAGACAGCGGCAAGCCGAGCTACCAGCGCGGCACCCCGCGCAAGTTGCCGGTACATGCGCTGACCAAGGCACAGTTGAATATCCCGGCTGCGCCGGCAGTGACCTCGATCAAGCCGAGCCAGCCGGCGCCGCTGCGTGAAGAGGCCCCTGCCCCGGTTGCCGCCGCACCTGCACCGGCTCCGGTTCCGGTCGCGGCACTGCCGCTGCCCGCGCCGGTGACCGGTGTGGTCGGCTGGCTGAAGCGCATCTTCGGTGGCGTCGAGCCAGTCGCGCCTGCGCCCGAGTCGACCCAGCGTCCGCGTCAGAACGATGCCGGCCGCAGCAGCCGTAACGAGCGTAGCGACCGTGGCGGTCAGCGTCGCGACGGCCGTGATGCCCGCAATGGTGGCAACGGTGGCAGTCAGCACCGCGGCAATGGCAACGGCAATGGCGCCAACAAGGAGCGTCGTGACGAGCGTCGTCAGCCGGCCAATGGCCAGGCTGCGCAGAACGGCGGGCAGGCGCAGCAGGTGCAGGTGCCCAAGCCGCCACGCGGCGAGGCACAGCAACCCAAGCAGCCGCAGCAGGCACAGCAGCAGAAGCAGAAGCCGCAGAACCAGGCACCGCGCCCGCCGCGTGCAGCTGTACAGCAGCAGGACGGCGCGCCGTCCGAGCGGCAGCAGCGGCCTGCGCGTCAGGACGAAGGCACTGCCTCGGCGCAGACGCTGACCTCCACGGCCGCAACCGCCACGACTGCGACCGTGGTCGCGGCGATTGCCGAAACCGCGGCACCGGCAACGCAGGCCTCGGCACATGAGGCTGCACCGGCACACCCGGTCGAGGTCATCGTGACCGAAGCGCATGCCGATCGCGGCACCGACGCGAATGCGGACGGCCAGGCACCGGAGGCGGCAGGCGATGATGCGGCCAATGGCGAAGGCGGCAGCCGTCGTCGTCGCGGTCGTCGCGGTGGCCGTCGTCGCCGTCGCGGCGCTGGTGCAAACGGTGAAGGCGGTAGCGGCGTCGATGGTCTGGAAACGGACGATCTGGACGGCGATGCCGAGGGCGATCTCGATGGCGACACCGAGAGCGACGATGCCGGTGCGCAGGTCCACACCTCTGCTGCCCCGCGCGCCGGACAGCCGGAGTTCGACTTCGACGATGACGCGACCACGCCCGCGGTAGCGGCACGCACCAAGCCGGAGTCCAGCACTCCGGCAGCAGTGAAGCCGCGCCCGGTACCGAAGGAACGTGCGGAAGCGCCGCTGGCGGCCGACACGACGTCGACCACGGCGCCGGTTTCCAATGCCACGCCGTCGTTCGAACAGCAAGCTGCGAGCCCTGCAGTGACCGCAGCCGAACAGGCACGTGGCGATGCACCGGCGGCCTCTGTGGCACCGGTTGCAACGGCCCCGGCTGGCAATGCAGCGCCAGCTGCAGCGCAACCGGCTGTGCAGGCGTCGGCCAATGCACCGCGTCCGCAAGCGCCTCAGGCTCCGGTCGTTGCGCAGGAATCGGCGAATCCGCAGGCTCAGGCTCCGGTTGCCGCTGCGACTCCGTCCGCTGCGTCGAGCCCGGTTGCCGCTTCGGCTCCGGTTGCGACGTCGGCGGCGGCTCCTGCTGCAGCTTCGCCTGTCGAGAGTGCCGCTTCCTCGCCTGTCGAGAGTGCCGCTTCCTCGGCAGAGCCTTCGTCCGAGCCGTCGATGCGGTCAACACCGGCGTCGGTATCGGCCGACGCTGCAGCGCCGGCCGTTGCTCGGCAGGAAGTTGCCCGGCAGGAACAGGCAGCACCGGTGGCCGCCGCGGCAGCAACGCAAGCGGAGCCGGCGAAGACCGACGCAACGCCGGCAGCGGGCAGCGTTCCCAAGCCGGTCGCTGCTACGCCGTCGAGCGCCCAGGCGAACGTGGTGACATCCAAGCCGCCGCATGCCGAGCCGTCAACGGTGGAAAGCCCGGCAACCGATGTTGCCGCGACGTCCACCACCACGGTGCCGCAGACCTCCCCGTCTGTCGACGCTGCGCCGGCACGCAAGCCGTACGCTCCGGTGCAGACCACGCTGCTGGACGCCTTGGCTCCGGCCGATGCAACCGCGGCGACACCGCCACAGGCCGAAACGCCGGTGCCCTACAAGGCGCCCGAGCGGCCGGCATCGGTCGCGCCCGTGGTGCCTGCAGACGCCACCGAGCCGACTGCAGACAAGCCGAAGGCGACCGTCGTCGTGTCCGAGGCGGCGAAGCCGGCAGATGCATCGCCTAACGGCGATGACGCCCAGGCGCAGCAAGACGACACCAACAAGCCGCGCGGCGATCACTGATCGTCTCCCGGCCGGTTGAACCTGCCTGGGTAAATCCAGGCAGGTGGCGTCAGACAAGGCGGCCTTCGGGCCGCCTTGTTTTTGCGTGCAGCAGTGTCATGCCGGCATTCCGGCTCCCCGCAACAGCACCTTATGCGGCAGCATCCGACCGCCGCATCTGCAAGATCGAATCCGAGGAACTTGGCTTACAGGGTGCGCGCCGGGTCGGTCAGGCCGTACTGATTGGCCAGACGCGCCAGGGCGATGTTGTCCTGGATGCCGACCTTTTCGAACAGGCGCGCCTTGTGCGTGTTGATGGTCTTGGCGCTGAGGTTCAGGCGCTTGGCGATGTCTTCCTGGCGCAGGCCCTGGGTCAGCAACAGGGCGACCTCCAGTTCGCGCGGCGATAGCGCATCGAACGGCGAGCTGCCCCCTTCCAGATTGGACAGGGCCAGATTCTGCGCAATGGTATTGCCGAGATAGCGCCGGCCCAGTGCGACTTCGCGCACCGCACGCAGCAGTTCCTGCGCATCGCCGCCCTTGCCGACATAGCCAGATGCGCCAGCTTCAAGCAGACGCTTGGGCAACGGGCCGTCTTCCAGCACCGACACGATGATGACGCGGGTGCCGTAATCGCCCTTGACGATGCGCTCGGTGATTTCCAGGCCGCTGACACCGGGCAGATGCAGGTCGCAGAGCACGATCTCGGGTTTGAGCTGGCGAATTTGCGGCAAGGCCGCCTCCCCGCTCTCCGCTTCTCCCACCACATCGATGTCCACTTCCTTGGACAGGATCATCTTCATGCCGGTACGCACGAGTGCATGATCGTCGATCAGAAAAACTCTGATGGTCATCCTTGTTGTCCTCGCTGTGCGGCTGGCTGATGCAGCCTATCTCCGTGAATAATTCAGGGCAAGCTCGATGCGACGTATTACATTTGAGTAAGAATGCGACGCACTCTGCCGCCGCGTGTCATGGCAGGCATTGAATGCACGATCGCGGCGTGATCGGATGATGCGAGCGCCCCCAATGCGCGAACATCGGGCAATTCACTCGCCCCCGGTCAGATTTTTCCTGCTTCGGTGCTGCACTCGGCGTCCACCAAGGGGCGCAGTTGCGCATCGAGTGCAACGCGCTCGTCGAACACGAAGCAGCGGCCGTCGTAGCCTTCGCCACCGACCTCTTCGAAGTAGCCGAGGATGCCGCCTTCAAGCTGCAGCACGTTGTCCATGCCGTCGGCCTGCATCCACAGCGCAGCTTTCTCGCAACGGATGCCGCCGGTGCAGAAGCTGACCACGGTGGCATCGGCCAATGCAGCGCGATGCGGTTCCAGCGCAGCCGGCAAGTCGGTGAACTTGTCGATCGGCAGCGTCAACGCTCCCTGGAACGTGCCGTACGCGACTTCCTGGGCATTGCGCGTGTCCAGCAGCACCAACGGGCGGCCGCGATCGTCGCGCCCTTCCTGCATCCACGCGCGCAGCGTGGCGGGCGTCACTGCCGGCGCACGGCCCTGCAGCGGCGAGGCATCGTCGCGGCGGAAGCTGATGATCTCCGGCTTGACCTTCACCTTGAGCCGCGCAAACGGCTGCGACGCGCTCAGGCTGTACTTGATGCGCATCTGTGCAAAGCGCGGATCGGCCTGCAGCCATGCGTAGAACGTACCGACCTGTTCGGCTTCGCCGGCCAGAAACAGGTTGATCCCCTCTTCGGCCACCAGCACCGATCCTTTCAAGGCCTGCTGCCCGGCCTGCGCGAGGACGCTGTCGGCGAGCGACTGCGGATCCTGGATGGTGACGAACTGGTAGGCAGCGGTATTGGTGATCATGCGGCCATTTTAAGCCGATGCGGCCAAAGGTGCGATCAGCCGCGCAGCAGCAGGAACGGCAGCAGCACCAGCGAGGCGACAACCAGCATGCCGATCAACGTGGCAATCACGAACAGCGGGCGCTTGCGCAGCAGCGCGCCGAAGGTTTCGGCGGTGCCGGCAGCGAGCGCATCCTGGCGTTGTGCGCGCGCGAGGGCACCCCGCTGCGCCTGGTACGCATCCATCGCCGCCTTGGCGCGCGGGTAATCGGCATCGTCGCTGAGCCAGATGCCGCCGGCGGAAATGCCCCAGTTACTGGGCCGGGTTTCGTAGATCGGTACGAGATGCTCGCGCATCAGCGCCCGTACCTCGTCGGCCTCGTCATCGGGAACATTGCGCAGATTGAGCAGCAGCTTGGCCATGGGCGCGATGATACCGGGAGCCGGATGCGATAATGGCGCACTTCCCTTGCCGGACCCTCCCATGCGCCTTCTGTTGACGCTTTGTGCTGCCCTGCTGCTCGCAGCCTGCACGCCCGCCCTGCCGCCCTCCGGCGGCACCATCGCCGCGTTCGAGCGGATCGACCGCAACGTCGGTACCGGTGCCGAAGCCACGCCGGGCGCGATGGTCACCGTGCACTACACCGGCTGGCTGTACGACGAAAAAGCCGCCGACAAGCACGGCAAGAAGTTCGACAGCTCGCTTGATCGCGCCGAGCCATTCCAGTTCGCGCTGGGCGGCCGTCAGGTGATCCGCGGCTGGGACGAGGGCGTGGCCGGCATGCGCGTGGGCGGCAAGCGTACCCTGATGATTCCGCCCGAGTACGGCTATGGCGACAACGGCGCAGGCGGGGTGATTCCGCCCGGCGCGTCGCTGGTGTTCGATGTGGAATTGCTTGGCGTGCAGCCGCGCTGAAGGCCTGAGCAATGACGGATGCGAGCAAGCGGCGGCTGGCGGTGATCGGTGGTGGGCCGGCCGGTCTGATGGCTGCAGAAGCGGCGTGTGCGGCGGGCCTGGCGGTCGACCTGTACGAAGCCAAGGGGTCGGTGGGGCGCAAGTTCCTGATTGCCGGCAAGGGCGGGCTGAACCTCACCCACTCCGATCCGATGCCGGTGTTTGCGCAGCGCTATCGCGAGCGCACCGAGGCGGTCGCCTCGTGGCTGCAGGCGTTCGATGCAGACGCGCTGCGTGGCTGGGCGCGCGACCTCGGTGTGGAAACCTACGTCGGCAGTTCCGGACGCGTGTTCCCGATGGATCGCAAGGCCGCGCCGTTGTTGCGCGGCTGGGTGCGCCGACTCAAGGAACAGGGTGTGGCATTTCATGTGCAGCATCGCTGGCTTGGCTGGAGCGATGACGGCGCGTTGCGCTTCCATGCGCCCACCGGCGACGTCGAACGCACTGCAGATGCCGTGGTGCTGGCGCTCGGTGGTGGCAGCTGGCCGCAGCTCGGTTCCGATGGTCGTTGGCAACCGGTGCTGCAGGAACGCGGCATTGCGGTGGCACCGCTGGTACCGGCCAACTGCGGCTTCGACATCGCCTGGAGTGCGCATTTCGTGCAGCGACATGCCGGTGCGCCACTCAAACCCGTGGTTGCGCACTGGCAGGACCGCCACAGCACACCGCATCAGTTGCAGGGCGAGTGCGTGGCGACGTCCACCGGCATCGAGGGCAGCCTGATCTATGCGTTGGCTGCGGATCTTCGCGCGCAGATCGATGCGGATGGCGTGGCGGAGCTGGTGCTGGACCTGCTGCCGGGGCGCACGCTGGAACGCGTCAACGCCGAGCTGGAAAAACCGCGCAAGGGACGCAGTTTCAGCGAGCATCTGCGCCGTCAGCTCGGCATCGATGGCGTCAAGGCCGCCTTGCTCTACGAACATCTGGGCAAGCAGGCGGGCGACGATCCTGCGCTGGCAGCGCGCACGCTCAAGCGATTGCCGCTACGTCTGCTGCGACCGCGCCCGCTTGCCGAGGCAATCAGCTCGGCCGGTGGTGTGCAGCTGGAGGCGCTGGATGCGCGACTGATGGCGCGCGCGCACCCCGGAGTGTTCTGTGCCGGCGAAATGCTCGACTGGGAAGCACCGACCGGTGGCTATCTGCTGACTGCCTGCTTTGCCAGCGGATTACGTGCCGCGCATGGCGCGGTGCAGTGGCTGCGGCGACCGGGCGACCGCGCTACAGCCGATCGCTGACCGCATCGCGCGGCCATACCGATTTGACGTCATAGATCACCGCACCGGGTTTGCCTAGCGCTGCGATGCGCTGCGCGTCGTAGTCGCGGTATTGCGCGTGCGCCACTGCCAGCACCACGGCGTCGTAGGCACCCTCGTCCGCAAGCTCGCACAACTGCACGCCGGCATGATGCAGCGCTTCTGCAGGGTCGGCCCACGGGTCGCAGGTATCGACCTGCACGCCCGCAGCTTGCAGCAGCTGCACCAGTTCCAGCGCCCGGCTGTTGCGCAGGTCCGGGCAGTTCTCCTTGAAGGTGGCGCCCAGCACCAGCACCCTCGCCTGCGCAAGCACCACGCCACGCGTGGCCAGCATGCCGCAGACACGCTCGGCCACGTGCCGGCCGACGCGGTTGTTGACCTGGCGCGCGGTGTGGATCAGGTCCGGGTGATAGCCCACGCTTTCGGACTTGTGCATCAGGTAATACGGATCCACCCCGATGCAGTGGCCACCGACCAGGCCGGGCCGGAACGGCAGGAAATTCCATTTGGTTCCGGCCGCCTCCAGCACATCCAATGTGTCGATGCCCAGCTTGTCGAAGATCAACGCCAACTCGTTGACCAGCGCAATGTTTACGTCGCGCTGGATGTTTTCGACCACCTTGGCGGCCTCGGCCACGCGCATCGACGGTGCCCGCCAGGTGCCGGCGGTGATGATGCCGGCATACAAGGCGTCGACCGCATCGGCGGCTTCGGCGGTGGAGCCGGAAGTGATCTTGCGGATATCGCGCAGGCGCCGCTGGCGGTCACCTGGATTGACGCGCTCGGGGCTGTAGCCACAGAAGAAGTCGTCGTTGAAGCGCAAACCCGAGGCAGCTTCGAGCAAGGGCACGCAGACTTCTTCGGTGGTGCCCGGGTAGACGGTGGATTCGTAGATCACCAGGTCGCCGGGTTTGAGCGCGGCGGCGATCAGCGTGGTGGCACTGCGCAGCGGTTCCAGGTCGGGCTGCTCGAAGCTGTCGATCGGCGTCGGCACGGTGACGATGAAGATGCTGCACGCGGCCAGGTCCGCAGCGTTGGCGGTGTAGCGCAGGCGGGTGGCGGCGGCCAGCTCGGTGTCGTCCAGCTCCAGCGTGGCGTCATGGCCATCGCGCAATTGCCCGACCCGTTGCGCATCGATGTCGAAGCCTAAGGTGTCGCGCTGTTCGCCGAAGGCGACGGCCAGCGGCAGGCCGACATAGCCCAGCCCGATCACGGCGATGCGGGCCTGCTGCGGAGCGAGTAACGTGGTGCTGGACATGCGGTTCCTTCAATCGTGCGCAGCCGGTTGCTGCGCGCCTGCGCGGTGGCAGCATAGCGCAGCCGACCATCGGGCCATCAGTGCGGCGCGCCTGCGACGCGGCGATTCACAATCGGCGCGCAATCAGGCACGCTATCGCAATGCCCGGGTGGCGAAACTGGTAGACGCAAGGGACTTAAAATCCCTCAGCTGCAAGGCTATGCGGGTTCGATTCCCGCCCCGGGCACACGCTTATCGCGTTGCGAATCGCGCAACGCCATGCACGCACCGACTGGTCTCCGCAGTTGCGTTGTCGCTGGCATAGCGCATGGCGATCGGTCACACCTCTGCGTCGTGCTTGGGCAATGTATTGCGCGCCCTCAGGCAGCTCCCTGCCCCCGAAAATGATCGCAGGCGTCAATGCATATGCATCCCGGCCCGACGTGGAAGATCGTGAGCAGACCATGGATCGACGCCACGGCCCACTTCGACAGTGATGCGAAACTGCGTTGAACGAGATGGAGCTGCGCGCTTCTGCGTACCAGACGATCAACCAATAAAAAGCCCCGGATATCGCTTGATATCCGGGGCCTGAATTTGGAGCGGGAAACGAGACTCGAACTCGCGACCTCAACCTTGGCAAGGTTGCGCTCTACCAACTGAGCTATTCCCGCGTGGAGCAAAATTGTACAGCTTGTTACTTCGTTGCGCCAGTCCTGTCGTCGTTGCCGACGCATGAAAAACGCATGCAATGTGGAGGCCTGGGCCGGAATTGAACCGGCGTACGCGGATTTGCAGTCCGCTGCATAACCACTCTACCACCAGGCCGAAACATCAAACCCAAGGCATCCTGCCTTGAAACAACGAGACCTCGGGCAAGGGGCCTTGTCTACATCTGGAGCGGGAAACGAGACTCGAACTCGCGACCTCAACCTTGGCAAGGTTGCGCTCTACCAACTGAGCTATTCCCGCTTGGGAGGCGAAATTCTACAGCGAACAGCATCGCTGTCAACTATTGCTTTCGACTTTTTTCGGTTTGCTGGTGATCGCGGCTTTTTCGTCGGCACGCAGGCTCGGCCAGGCGGCCTGCAGGTACTGGAATCCCGACCACAGCGTCAGCAGCGCGGCGATCGCCAGCGTCCAGTAACCGGCACGGAAGATCAGGTTGCCGAACCAGATTTCGTGCGTGGGCATCTGCCCCGGCGTGACCGAATACAGCAGGCAGAGCAGCGCGACCATCTGCGCGGTGGTCTTGACCTTGCCGATCACCGCCACCCGCACCTTGGCGCGCTGGCCGATCTCGGCCATCCATTCCCGCAACGCCGACACCGCGATTTCACGTCCGACGATGACCGCCGCCCAGAACGCCATCCACGGCGTGGGGTGGCCCTGCACGATCAGGAACAATGCCACCGCGACCATCAACTTGTCGGCCACCGGGTCCAGGAATGCGCCGAAGGCCGAATACTGGTGATAACGCCGCGCGACCCAGCCATCCAGCCAGTCGGTGATGGCGGCCAGCGCGAACACGCCGGCGGACGCGAAATTGGTCCAGGTGTACGGCAGGTAGAACACCACGACCAACACCGGGATCATCACGATCCTCAGCAGTGTCAGCCACGTGGGGATGGTCAACTTCATTACGGACTCGACTCGCCTGCCGCATCGGGAAGCGCCAGCCCGTGCAGGTTAGCGTAGATTCGCGCGGCAAGTGCGGCATTGACGCCCTCCACCCGCGCAATCTCGGCCTCGCCGGCGGCCTTGAGCCCGACCAGGCCGCCGAAATGCTTGAGCAGGCTCGCGCGCCGGCGCGGACCGATGCCGGGGATATCCTCGAGCTTGCTGGTCATGCGCGCCTTCTGGCGACGGCCACGGTGACCGGTGATCGCAAAACGGTGCGCTTCGTCGCGCACCTGCTGGATGAACTGCAGTGCCGGCGATGCCGCGCCCGGCCGCAGCTCGCGGCCATCGGCCATGATCAGCGCTTCATGCCCTGCCCTGCGTTCCTCGCCCTTGGCCACGCCGACCAACAGCACGTTCTCGATGCCCAGATCGGCCAGCGCGCCCTTGGCCTGCGCCAGCTGACCGGCGCCGCCATCGATCAGCAGCACGTCGGGCAGTACGCCGTTTTCTTCCACCGCACGTCGAAAACGCCGCTCGATGGCCTGACGCATCGCGGCGTAGTCGTCACCTGGCGTGATCCCGGAGATATTGAAGCGCCGGTATTGGCCGCGCACCGGCCCGTTGGCATCGAACACCACGCAGGAGGCCACCGTCGCCTCGCCCATGGTGTGACTGATATCGAAGCACTCCACCCGCTTGACCTGCTCGGCCAGCCCCAGCATCTCGCGCAGTGCCTCGCTGCGTGCGTGCTGCGCGCTCTGGCTGGTGAGTTCGGTGACCAGGGTCAGCTGCGCATTGCGGGTGGCCAGCAGCAGGTAGCCGGCACGTTCGCCGCGCACGTTCCACTTCAACGTGACCTTGTGCTCGGCGGCGCTGCCGAGTGCGGCCTCGATCAGTTCGGCATCGGGAATTTCGCGATCGAGCAGGATCTCGCGCGGCGGCGAATGCTCTGCGTAGTACTGCGAGACGAATGCAGCCAGGATTTCGTCCGCGCTGTCTTCGCCATTGGTCTTGGGAAAGAACGAGCGCGTGCCCAGGTTGCGGCCATCGCGAAAACTCAGCAGCAGCACGCAGGCCTGGCTGGCTTGCGTGGCGCAGGCCAGCACATCCAGATCCGCCGCGCGGCCGTCCACGTACTGGCGATTCTGCATGCTGCGCAGCGAGGACAGCAGGTCGCGCAGACGCGCGGCGCGCTCGAACTCGAGCGCTTCGCTGGCCTGCTGCATCGAGTGCATGATCTCTTCGCCGAGCTGGTCGCTCTTGCCTTCCAGAAACATGGTGGCGCGGCGCACCGATTCGGCGTAGTCGGAAGCGGCGACCAGCTCCACGCAGGGCGCGCTGCAGCGACCGATCTGATATTGCAGGCAGGGCCGAGAGCGATTGCGGAACACGCTGTCCTCGCAACTGCGCAACTTGAACAGCTTGTGCATCAGGCTCAGCGTTTCGCGCACGCCGGTGACGCCGGTATAGGGGCCGAAATAGCGCCCCTGCACGGCGCGCGGGCCACGGTGCAGGGCGATGCGCGGCCACTGCTCGCGTGTCAGCAGCACGTAGGGATAACTCTTGTCGTCGCGCAATGACACGTTGTAGCGCGGCGACAGCGACTTGATCAGCTGGTTTTCCAGCAGCAACGCTTCGGCCTCGCTGCGGGTCACGGTGACGTCCATCCGCGCGACCTGCGACAGCATCGAGGTCAGCCGCGCATTCTTCGGCGTGCCGTTGAAATAGCTGCCCACCCGCTTGCGCAGCGCACCGGCCTTGCCGACGTACAGCAAGGTGTCGTCGCTCGCGTACATGCGGTAGACGCCGGGCGCAGTGCTCAGTTGGGCAGCAAACGCCTTTCCATCGAAATCGGCTTGGGGCCTTGCGTTCATTCTTCTATCGAAACATCGCGCAGTTCGCCGCTCGCCAGGTCGTAGCGCAACACGGCATGGGCATCGGTCTCGGCAATCCATACCGCGCCGGCGGCAACTGCCAGCCCGGCCGGGCCATGCAGGCGGCGTGGCAGCAAGACGGTGGTCAGTTCGCCGCCGCCCAGACGCAGGCAACGCAGGCGGCCGTTGCCGGTGTCGGCAATCCAGAGCATCGGCGAATCGGTAGCCAGGGCGATGGCTTGCGGAAACTGCAGGCGCGCCCTGCCGCGCGGGCCGTCCTCGTCGCCGAACTGCCAGGTGCCCTGCCCGCCGACCAGGGTCTGCACCAGATCGCCGCGCAATTGCATGGTGCGGATCGACGAGCCCAGGCCGTCGCAGACGTAGGCCACCTGCTGCACCGCGGCCAACCCGGCCGGCTGTGCGAACGCGGCCAGATGCCCGCTGCCATCGCGAATCTCGAGCGCGCCGGTACCGGCGCGTGCACTCAATGCGGCGCGACCCAGGTCATAGCTCCAGATGCGGTTGTCGCCCGCCATGGCAATCAATACCTGATTGTCGGCAACCGCCAGCCCTTGCGGGTAATGCAGCGCTGAGGCACCGGCGAACGCCAGCGGCCCCTCGACCGGCTCGCCGGAGCGCCCGGTGCCGCACAAGGTATCGACCTGCCCGCTGCGCAGGTTGATGCGACGCAAGGCGTGATTGCCG
The DNA here is from genome assembly GCF_903989455.1 of Xanthomonas euroxanthea. Classification (NCBI taxonomy): domain Bacteria; kingdom Pseudomonadati; phylum Pseudomonadota; class Gammaproteobacteria; order Lysobacterales; family Lysobacteraceae; genus Xanthomonas; species Xanthomonas euroxanthea. The sequence continues at coordinate 2,668,119 of NZ_LR861803.1, forward strand.
GTGTCGGCGACATACAGCTCGTCGCGTTCCAGCGCCAGGCCCTGCGGACGCCGGAACGCCGCTTCACCGACGCCACCATCGATGAAGTCCGCATTGCCATGACCGAACTGGCGCAGCACGCGGCCACCATGCGTGCATTCGAGCACGCGGTGATGACCGGTGTCGGCGATGTACAGGCGGTCCTCGGTGGCGGCAAGACCGGTTGGAAACCGCAGTTCCAGGCGCGGCTCGGGGTCGCGCTCGGCCACCCCATGCAGATCGGCATCCGATGGCAGCTGCTGGCCCTCGCACAGGGCGACCAGTGCCTTGTCGAGATCGCCAGTCACGCCGACCAGGCGCTGACGCTCGCGGCCGTAGGCATCGAGCAGCACCAGCGTGGGCCAGGATTCGATGCCGAAACGGCGCCAGGTCTCCCAGTCCCTGTCGAGCAAAATGGGGGCGCTGACACCATGACCGCGCAGCTGCTTGAGTGCGCGTTGCGGCTCGCGTTCGCTGTCAAAGCGCGGCACCTGCACCACGATCACCTGCAGCCGGCCGGGGCTGCGGGCCTGCCAGTGCGCCAGCTCGGCCAGGCGCTCGGCGCACCACACCGAGCTGGCATTGACGAATGCCAGCACCAGTGCACGCCCACGATGCTCCTGCAGCGTGGATGGCCTGGCGTTGAGCCAGGTAGGAAATTCCGGCAGTTCCTGGGTGAGCTGGGCAGTCATATCGTAATTATGCCCAAGCCCGATTAGCGGCGGGTGAGCCTGGCCACGGTCTGGCGCGCAGCGGTATCGACCAGCTGCCAGACACGCTCAAAATCGTCCATGCCACCGGTGTAGGGGTCGGGGATTTCGTCTCGCTCTTCCACGCCCGCCCAGGGCAGCCACAAGGCCAGCTTGTCGCGCAGCGGCGCCGGGGCGAGGCGTTGCAGATCACGCAGATTGCTGCCATCGGCGCACAGCAGCCAGTCGAAGTGCCCGAAGTCTGCCGTACGCACCTGGCGCGCGCGCAATCCGGAGATGTCCACGCCATGGCCGCGTGCACAGCGAATCGCGCGCGGATCGGGTGGGTCGCCGGCATGCCAGTCGCCGGTACCGGCCGAGTCGACCTCGATCCGCGACGACAAGCGCGCCTCCTCCAGCCGCGCAAGCAGGGCGCCCTCGCCCATTGGCGAGCGGCAGATGTTGCCCAGGCACACGATCAGCACCCTCATGCCGACGCCAGGCGGGTTTGCGCGCGCGCCAGATCGTCCGGGGTATCGATGCCCGGCGGAAACTGCTCGGGCGTCACTGCCACCGCGATGCGGTAGCCGGCCTCCATCACGCGCAGTTGTTCCAGTGACTCGATGCGCTCCAGCATGCCGGGCGGCATTGCGGCAAAGCGCTGCAGAAACCCCGCACGGTAGGCATAGATCCCGATGTGGCGCAGCCACTGCCCGTCACCAGGCAAGGTGTCGGGCTGACTGGCAAAGCTGTCGCGATGCCAGGGAATCGGCGCGCGGCTGAAATACAAGGCGTCGCCGCCAGCACTACGCACCAGCTTGACCACATTGGGATCGAACAGCTCGTGCGCGTCGTCGACCTGCGCGGCCAGCGTGGCCATCTCGGCACCGGAGTGCAGCAGCAACTGGGCCACCGCACGGATGCCGGCCGCCGGCGCGAACGGCTCGTCGCCCTGCAGGTTCACCACGCAGGTGTCGGCCTCCCAGCCGGCGATCCGCGCGCACTCGGCAAGCCGGTCGGTTCCCGATACGTGCGCATTGCCAGTCATCGCCACATGCACGCCGGGCAGGCCGTCGATCACCTCGGCAACGCGCGCATCGTCGGTGGCCACCCAGACCTCGCGCGCCCCGGCCAGCAGTGCCCGCTCGGCCACATGCTGGATCATCGGGCGATCGCCGATCAATTGCAGCGGTTTGCCCGGCAAGCGCGTGGACGCGTAGCGCGCGGGAATGGCGACGACGAAATCTGCAGGCGTTGAGTTAGTCATACGTGCGCGCTCTGGAAAACTGGAATGTGTGAGGAAACGAGATGACCACATCGCATCATGCACCCGCGTGATGCTTGAAGTTTTTACGCATAAAGCATCCACGACTTCGAACCATTGCATCACGGAAACGCGGTTCGATGCTTAAGCAAAAGCTTAAGTGAATCGAGGGCGCGGTGTCCTCACCGCACCAGAGAGTTGGTCGCTGGCCACGTGAAAAGCTGGTTGTCGCTTGATCTGCACCGGACGTCGAGAAAGCGTATCAGTGTCGGACAACGCACCTCTCGCACTGCTTTTTAAACTGTGCGCACCGACCATCCCGACTGGTCCTTGCCCGCCCACCGTCGCGGGACCTTGAGCGGCATGGATGCCGCGCCAGAGCCTACACGGACGTACTTGCGGCGTGTCCTGCGATGGTGGGTGGGCAAGGACCCTGCAGCCAAGCCAGGCATCAAAGCCGATTGTCGCACCCAGCACTTCAGGACAGCTCGGAAAGTGCCCAGCGCTTTAGATCGCTGAAGGGTCCATCCACGGCGCCATTGCTGGCGCCGCGCTTACACGCCTTGCCGACTCGCCAACTTGTCCAGGCGATCCAGCAGACTCACCCAGAACGCCGCCGGCAACTCTGCTTTGAGCGGTACGCTGTACAGCCACTCGTCGGCGAAGGGCCGGCATTTGACCGCGTCTTTTTCGGTCATCAGCACCGGCAGGCGGCTGCCGAAACTGAAGTCGGCGGCGCGATAGACGTGGTGATCGGGAAAGGCATGCGGCACCACGCCGATGCCGCGCGCGCGCAGCATCGCGAAGAAGCGTTCCGGATGCGCAATCCCGGCCACTGCATGCACGCGCTGGCCGGCCAGCCTGCTCAATGGCTGAGCGCGCTTGCCATCCATCGGTTGCACGCTGTCGATGCTCAGGCGCATCTGCCATTCGCCGAATCCGGCGTCATCGGGCGCGGGCACGGGTGTCGTCGTCGCTGCGCTGGCCTGGCCCAGATTGACCACGCGGAAATCGCAGTCGCGCGCACGCGCCGCCGGTTCGCGCAATGGCCCGGCCGGCAACAGGCGCCCGTTGCCGTAACGGCGCTGGCCATCGACCACTTCGATCTCCACATCGCGGGCGAGCCGGTAGTGCTGCAGCCCGTCGTCGCAGACGACGATGTCGCAGCCCGCTTCGACCAGGGCGCGCGCCGCGGCCAGGCGATCGCGGTCCACGCGCACGCGTGCGCCGGTTTTCCAGGCGATCAGTACCGGCTCGTCGCCGCCGAGCGCCACCGGCGTGTCCGCCTCGACCCAGCGTGCAGTATCCGACGCCTCGCGGCCATAACCGCGACTGGCGACGCCGGGCGTCCAGCCGGCTTCCTGCAACTTGGCGACCAGGGCAATCGTCAACGGGGTCTTGCCGGTGCCGCCGGCGGTGACGTTGCCCACCACGATCACCGGCACCGGCACGCCGTGGCGCTTGCGCCAGCCGCGGCGATACAGCGCGCGTCGCAGCGCGATGGCTGCACCGTAGACCGGCGCCAGCAGCCGCGCCGACAGCGGAATCGGCGCATTGTCGTACCAGTAGCCCGGCGTGCGGGCGCCGCGCTTGCTCATGCCTGACGTTCGCGAAACTGCATGCCGTGCAGATGCGAGTACAAGCCACCCTGCTCCAGCAATTGGCGATGGGTGCCGCGCTCGACGATGCGACCCTGGTCCATCACCAGCACCTGGTCGGCATGCTCGATCGTGGACAGGCGGTGCGCGATCACCAGGGTGGTACGGTCCGGCATCAATTTATGCAGGGCGTCCTGCACCAGGCGTTCGGATTCGTTGTCCAGCGCCGCAGTGGCTTCGTCCAGGATCAGGATCGGCGCGTCCTTGAGCATCGCGCGCGCGATCGCCAGACGCTGGCGCTGGCCACCGGACAGGCGCCCGCCCTTGGTGCCCACGTGCGACTGCAGGCCTTCGGGCAGCTGCGCGACGAACTCCATCGCATTGGCGCCCAGGATCGCGCGTTCCAGCTGGCCGGCGTCGGCACTGCGCATTTCGCCATAGGCGACGTTGTCGGCGATGCTGCCGTCGAACAGCATCACCTGCTGGCCGACCAGGGCGATCTGCCGACGCAGATCGGCCAATGCGTACGCCTGCACCGGGTGCCCGTCGAGCAGGATCTGCCCGGACTCTGCCTCGTAGAAGCGCGGAATCAACTTGATCAGGCTGGACTTGCCGCTGCCGGAACGCCCGACGATCGCCGTCACCGTGCCCGGCTGCGCCACGAAACTGACCTCGGCCAGGGCCGGATTCACCTGCCCCGGATAACGCGCAGTGACGTTGCGGAACTCGATCAAGCCCTTGGCGCGCATCAGCGGCACCGTGCCCTGATCCGGCTCGTCGGCACTGTCGAGCACCGAGAACAGGCGCTCGGCCGAGGCCAGGCCGCGCTGCACCATGTTCTGCACATTGGTGAGCTGCTTGAGCCCGGGAATGATCGTCAGCATCGAGGTCATCAGCACTACGAAATCACCTGCGGTCAGCCGCCCGGCCAATGCCTGCGCACCAGCCACGAACAGCAGCGCCGACAGACCGATCGCGCCGATCATCTGCACCGTGGCGGTGGAAATGCCGCGCGTGGATTCGACCTTCATCGCCAGCCGCAGATTGCGGTCGGCCAGCGCGCCATAGCGCTCCATTTCGGTCTGCTGGGCGCCGTAGATCTTGACCTCCTGGTGGCTGGACAAGGTCTGGTCGGCCGCCTGCAACAGATGCGCGCCGCTTTCCTGGATGCTGTGGCTGATGCGGCGATAGCGCCGCGCCACCTTGTCCATCACCCAGGCCAGTACCGGCGCCAGCACCAGGATGGTCAGCGTGACCTGCCAGCTATGCCACAGCATCAGCGCCAACGCGCCGATCACCTGCAGCGACTGCTGGATCATCACCTTGACCGCATCCACCGCCGCCTGCGCCACCTGGTCCGAGTCCGAGCCCAGGCGGATCAACATCGACGGGACCGGCTCGGAATCGAAGCGCGACCCCGGCAGACGCAGGTATTTGGACATCACCTTGACGCGCAGATCGCGCGCGATGCTGCGTGCGGATTTGCCCATCGCCATATCGGTGATGTAGCCGGCGACCCCGCGCACTACGAACAACAGGATGATCTGCACCGGCAGCCAGCGGCTGACCTCGGCATTCTTGTAGATGAAGGTTTCGTCGGTGATCGGCTTCATCAACGCCAGAAAGCCGGTCGTACCTGCCGCCTCGATCAGCGCGGCAATCAGCGCGGCAACCAGCAACAGGCGATACGGCTTGGCGAAGGCCAGCAGGCGACGGTACGTGCGCCAGGACGAAACTGGCGCCGGGCGGTCGTTGGAGGTGGTCACTGGCGGGTTCCGTTAGTGCGGGTCTGGCCGGTCGTGGATGTCGCCCCGGCTTGAGGCGCTGTGGCGATCGCGATGCGGCGGAAGCCGAGTTGCCCCAACGCATCCTGCGCGGTCACCACCGCTTGATACGGCGTGCGTGCATCGGCACGCAACAACACCGTCTGCTCGCGGTCGTCGCCGGCGAGCTGGGCGATGGTCTGCTTGAGCGAGTCCACGTCCGAACGCAGCACTTCCTGATCGTTGATGAAATAACGCCCATCGGCATTGACCAGCACGCTCAGCGAACGTGGCGGTGTGCTGCTGTGCTGGTCGCTGGCGGTCGGCAGCTGCAATTGCAGCGTGGAGCGTGCGTCGAAGGTCGTGGTCACCACGAAAAAGATGATGAGGACAAGGATGACGTCAATCAATGGCACCAGATCGATATGCGGCTCGTCCTGGCTTCGGTCACTGCCGATGCGCATTCGTCAGCCCTTTGCCATGACAGGTTTGCCAGCTGCCGCGACCGGCGCCGCGGCGCCTGGCACCACGCGGCCGTCCATCGTGTCCAGCAACAAGGTGGCTTCCTGCTCCATCTCGATGATGTAACCGGCGATGCGGCCCTTGAAGAAGCGATGCGCCATCAATGCCGGTACCGCGATGATCATGCCGGTGGCCGTGCACACCAGCGCCTTGCCGATGCCGCCGGCCAGCTGGTTCACATCGCCCACGCCGTGATCGAGGATGCCCAGGAACATCTGGATCATGCCGACCACCGTGCCCAGCAGTCCCAGCAGCGGCCCGGCCGAAGCGATCGTGCCCAAGGCATTCAGATAGCGCTCCATGCGGTGCACCACATGCCGGCCGGTGTCCTCGATGCGCTCGCGAATCAACTCACGCGGACGACCGCGCACGTCCAGCGCTGCGGCCAGCAAAGCGCCCAGCGGCGAATTGCGCCGCAGCGACTCGATGTGGCTGGGATCCAGTTTGCCGCGCGCGGCCCAGTTGCGGACCTCCTCGCCCAGACCTGGCGGGGTCACCTCGTTGCGGCGCAGGCTCCACAGACGCTCCAGCACGATCGCCAGCGCGATCACGCCCAGCAACAGCAACGGCACCATCGGCCAACCGCCTGCCTTGACCAGCTCCAACACGATTCGATTCCTCCGGCAACGCGGCCGCCTATTCGCTGGTCGATAGGATAGCAGCCGACCGCCGCCGTTCCGCAGCATCCCAGAGCCGTGGCTGCCAGCGCCGCCGCTCGCGTACCTGCAGGCCGTCGGCGCCCAGCCAGACCCGGATTGCCCCGGCCTGGGCCGTGTCGAGCAGCTCGGCGCCACTGCCCTGCCAGCGCTGCACCACCTCGGCACGCGGGTGGCCGAAGCGATTGCCGTGTCCGTAAGACACCAGCGCCAGCCGCGCGCCGGTGGCGGCGATGAAGCCGGCATGCGAGCCGTCGGCGCTGCCATGGTGGGGCACCACCACCAGATCGGCACGCAACTCCGGGGCATGCTGCCGCAGCAGGCGCCGCTCGACGATCTCGCCGATATCGCCCGGCAACAGCGCGCTTGCATGGCGCGTCTCGACACGCAGCACGCAACTGGATTGATTGCGCAGATACGGAAAACCGGCGCTGGGATGCAGGAAGCGAAAGCGCACACCGTCCCATGACCACTGTTGGCCAGCACGGCAGCGCGTGCTGACGTCCAGCGGCGCCTGTGGCGGCGCCGCCGTCATTGCAACGGGCAATCCCGCACGTACTGCCGCATAGCCGCCAGCGTGGTCGGCGTCGGCATGACTGAGCACGATGGCATCCAGGCGGCGCAAGCCGAGCGCGCGCAGTGCCGGCAGCACTACCCGCTCACCGGCATCGAAACCATCGCGCACCGCCGGCCCGGTGTCGAATAGCAGCGCATGCCGTTGCGTGCGCACCAGCACCGCCAGGCCCTGCCCCACGTCCAGCACCTGCACGTCGGCCTCGCCCGCCGCAGGCAGTTCGCGGTCCGGCCACAGCAGCGGCAGCCATAGCAGCACCGCCAGCGATTTGCCGGGCGTGCCGCGCGGCAGCAACAACCAGAACGCGCCGAGCAGGGCCACGACCAAGGCGGTCGCATCGGACTCGGGCACCCACCACAACGCCACCGACGTCTGCCCGAGCCAGACCAGGCCCGGCCAGGACAGCTCGAAGCACCAGCCCGCCAATCGCCATGCCCACACGCCCAGGCCCGGATGAAGTGCCTCCAGCGCAGTCCCCAGCAAGGCAAGTGGCACCACCACGAAGGTCCACCAGGGAATGGCGACCAGATTGGCCAATGGCCCCACCAACGATGCCTGCCCGAACAGGCTGACGGTCAACGGCAGCAGGCCGACGGTGGCCACCGTCTGGGCGGACAGGAAGCCCCGCACGATCGCGCGATCGTCCGCTGGCAGACACCACACCAGCCAGGCCACCCCGGCAAAGCTGAGCCAGAAGCCGGCCACCAGCACGCTCAGCGGATCCCACAGCAGCACTGCCAACATCGCCAGCGCGAGGATCTGCGCGGTGGTGGCACGGCGCCGTACCACCCGCGTCAACGCGACCACGGCAATCATCAGCACGGTGCGCACCGTGGGCAGCGCCAGACCCGCCAGCACCGCATAACCCCCTGCACCGAACAAGGCGGCGACTGCCGCCGCGTGGACACGCGGGATCCGGGTTCCAAGCGCTAGCCAGCAACGCCAGAGCCCGGCGACCAGCACGGCGACGAATGCAGCGACCAGCCCCACATGAAACCCCGAGATCGCAATCAGATGGCTGAGCCCGGTCGCCCGCAGCGTGGCCCAGGCCGCGTCGTCCAGCCCGCGCGTGTCGCCCAACGCGAGCGCGCGCAGGTAAGGCGTCGACGGCCCGGGCACGCGCTCGGCAATGCGCTGCGACATTCCTTCGCGCCAGGCATCCACCCCACGCGGTGCCGCAACCTGCTGCGCAGCGGCCGGCACCCGTACATAGCCGGTCGCGGCAATGCGCTGTGCCAGCGCCTGCCGCTCGGCATCGAACCCGCCAGGATTGCGCAAGCCACGCGGCGCCCGCAGCTTGAGCCGCAGCTGCCAGCTTGCGCCTGCGCGCAGCGCACCACGAGGCCCCATCCGCTCGGCACCGAAATCGTCATACCAGGCCAGCTGCAGCAGTTTGTCGCGCAGTGCGGCAGGCTGCGCGGGATCGTCATCCACACGCAGTTGAAAGCGCGTGCGTCGTGGCTCGGCGACCGGCAATTCGACGATCTGACCGCGCACCGTCAGTTCTTGCGCTTCATCCTGCGGACGCAGTTGTGCCTGCAGGACACCGGCGACCTGCCAGCCCATCAGCCCGAAACCGAAAACGGCGGTGGCCAGCGCCCACACCAGCACCCTTGGCCGCAAACGCAGCCATGTGCTGACACCGATGCCCAGCGCCGCTGCACCAAGGCAGGCCGCATAGACCGCACGCGACAGCAGCGCAGGCGACCATGCGCACACCACGATGCCCAGCAACAATGCCGCTGCGATCGTTATCGTCGATACGCGCCGCGGCGAAGGCGATGCCTGTGCTGACGCATGCATGCTGTCGGTCGCCATCCTGGCCGTGGTCCATCCACCGACCCAGGTTAGGCCAGCGCCCGTGTCGGGCACAGCAGCGATCGGTGCTGTGCCTGGTAGGAAAAAGGCGGCGCCTGCCGTGGTACATCCGGCCGGGGAAACGTCCCCCGACAGACGCGCAACACGCTGGGCAGGACAGTGTGTACGGGCCGCACATCGACCGTATCGGCCTGCATTCGCCTCGATTTCATGGCCGCCGCGCTATGTTCGCCACTGTTTTCGAGGAGCTTCCCCCATGCGTAAAGGCACTGCACTGATTGTCGGCGTCACCGGCATTTCCGGTTACAACCTCGCCAATGTCCTGGTGGCCGACGGCTGGACCGTCTACGGCCTGGCACGGCGCCCGCTGCCTCAGGATGGCGTGATCCCGCTTGCGGCCGATCTGCTGGATGCCGAGAGCACCAGCAAGGCGCTGCGTGGCCTGCCGATCACCCACGTATTCTTCTGCACCTGGACCCGGCGCGACACCGAGCGCGAAAACGTCGAAGCCAACGGCGCGATGATGCGGCATCTGTGCGAAGCGCTGAGCGATGCGCCGCTGCAGCACATGGCGCTGGTCACCGGCACCAAGCACTACCTGGGCGCGTTCGAGAACTACGGTAGCGGCAAGGCCGAAACCCCGTTCCGCGAAAGCGAACCACGCCAGCCCGGCGAGAATTTCTATTACACGCTGGAAGACCTGCTGTTCGCGCATGCCGAGCAGCATGGCTTCGGCTGGAGCGTGCATCGCTCGCACACCATGATCGGCATGGCCAACGGCAGCAATGCGATGAACATGGGCGTGACGCTGGCGGTGTACGCGTCGCTGTGCAAGCACACCGGCCAGCCGTTCGTGTTTCCCGGATCGCAGGCGCAGTGGAACAGCCTCACCGACCTGACCGACGCCGGCCTGCTCGGCAAGCAGCTGGCCTGGGCCGGCCTGAGCCCGGCCGCGCGCAATCAGGCCTTCAACACCGTCAATGGCGATGTGTTCCGCTGGCGCTGGATGTGGAGCCAGATTGCCGACTTCTTCGGGCTCGAAGCTGCGCCCTGCCCCGAGACCCCGATGCCGCTGGAGGCACGCCTGAGCGAGACCGCCCCGGCGGTGTGGAGCGAAATCGCCAAGCAGCATGGCCTGGTGGAAGCCGACGTCAACCGGCTGGCATCCTGGTGGCACACCGATGCCGACCTGGGCCGCGAGATCGAGTGCGTCAACGACATGACCAAGAGCCGCGAGCTGGGCTTCCTGGAGTTCTACGACAGCCGTGCATCGTTCCTGGAATTGTTCACGCGCCTGCGCGCGCAGCGCATCATTCCCTGATGCACCCGGTCGTCGTCACCCACGTGGCGGCGACCGTTTCCTGTCAAAGCGCGCATCGACGCGACGATGCTCGCGGGCGCTGCATGCAGCGCGAGCAGGATGTCGCACCATCCGGTCGCCCATCACACAAATGCATCGGTAACCGGATACGGGATTTCGATCGGAAACCCGCAGTTCACCACCCTCTAGCCGTCAGGGATTGGCCCGACGGCCAGGCAGTGCGTCCTACACCGCAGACGGCGCCAGCTCGCGCAGCTTGCCCTGATGCAGCTCGAGTACGCGGTCCAGACGCCGCGCCAGACTGCGGTCGTGGGTCACCAGGACCAGGCTGGTGCGCTGTGCACGATTGAGTTCCAGCATCAGCTCGAACACGGTCTCGGCGGTCTTGTCGTCCAGGTTGCCGGTTGGCTCATCGCCCAGCACGCAGCCCGGCTTGTTCACCAGCGCACGCGCCACGGCCGCACGCTGGCGCTCGCCACCGGACAACTCGCTGGGCTTGTGTTCGATGCGATGTCCGAGCCCGACCGATTCCAGCAGCTGCAAGGCCTGCGCCCGGGCAAGCGCGACCTCTTTTCCGGACAACAGCACCGGCATCATCACGTTTTCCAGCGCGGTGAATTCCGGCAACAGGTGATGGAACTGGTACACGAAGCCCAGGGCCTGATTGCGCAACTTGCCGCGCTCGCCATCGGACAACGCCGACATGCGCCGGCCTGCCACATACACCTCGCCCGAGGTCGGAACATCCAGCCCGCCGAGCAGATGCAGCAGCGTGCTCTTTCCCGCACCGGAGGCACCGACAATGGCCACGGTCTCGCCGGTCGCCACGGTCAGATCCAATCGATCGAACACCGGTGTGCGCATCTTGCCTTCGGCATAGGTCTTGCCCAGACCCTCGGCGCGGATCACTGCTTCTGCGTGGCTTGACGTCTGCACGGCCGATTCCCGATTCCCGAATCCCGATTCCCTGATCTCATTCATAACGCAGCGCCTCCGCCGGTTGGGTCCGCGACGCGCGCCATGCCGGATACAGGGTCGCCAGGAAGCTCATCACCAGCGCAACGACGGTGATCACCACCACGTCCTGGGTCTGCATGTCGGTCGGCAACCCGGTGATGTAATACACGTCCTCGGGCAGCAGCTTGACGCTGAAGATCGTCTCGATCACGCCCAGGATGCGTTCCAGATTGAGCGTCAGCACGATGCCGCCGATCACGCCCATGATCGTGCCCATGAAGCCGATCAACGAACCCTGCACCATGAACACCTGCATCACGCCCGCAGGCGACAGGCCCAGGGTGCGCAGGATGGCGATATCGGCCTGCTTGTCGGTGACCAGCATCACCTGCGAGGACACCAGGTTGAACGCACCCATCGCCACGATCAGCGACAGCAGGATGCCCATCACGGTCTTTTCCATCTTCAACGAGTGGTAGAGGTTGGCGTTCTCCTGGGTCCAGTCGCTGACCCGGTACGGACCATGCAACTTCACCGCCAGATCGCGCGCAACCGGCCAGGCCTGGTCCATGTCGTGCAGGCGCAGCCGCACGCCGGTGACACCGTCCATGCGCAGCACGCGCGCCAGGTCCTGCATGTTGACCACGGCCAGGCCGCGGTCGATCTCGTTGTAGCCCGCCTCGAAGATTCCGCTGACAGTGAAGCGTTTGAGCCGCGGCATCGCACCCAGCGGCGTGGCCTGGGTATCGCTGAGCAGCACGACGATGCTGTCGCCCACGTCCACGCCCAGCCAGATCGCCAGCTCCTTGCCGATGACGATGTTGTAGGAGCCCGGGGTCAGGCTGTCGACCGACCCCTGCTGCATCTTCTTGGCCAGTACCGACACCTTGCCTTCTTCGGCAGGAACGATGCCGCGCACGATTGCCGGCTGCTTGCGCGGGCCCTGCAACAGCGATTCGGTTTCGATATACGGCGCGGCACCGGCGATGCGCGGATCGGCCATGGCGACCTCGACCGCATGCTGCCAGTCGTGCATCGGCGCGCCGTCCGCGCTGACGGTGGCATGCGCGGCCATCTGCAGCAGACGGTCGCGGATCTCCTTCTGGAAACCGCTCATCACCGCCAGCGTGGTGATCAGCACGGTCACGCCCAGGGCGATGCCCAGGATCGATGCCATCGAGATAAACGAGATGAAGCCATTGCGCCGCTTGGCACGCAGGTAGCGCAAGCCGATGGCAACCGGGATAGGTTTGAACATGCGGTTCAACCAGGAAAGGGACGCTATGGTGCCACTTGCAGCTGCCCGGACGAAATGGCGTGTGCCTGAGCGGCCAGACGCAGTTCACGTCGCTGCGCCACCGGCAAGGTATCCGGCCAGAAATGCAGGCGCCGGCGACGTGCATCCGGGCCAGTCCACGACACCACCGCGATCGGGCCGCGCCATGCCACCTGCAGGCCTTGCACCTGCTTGCCGTCAACGCTGGCGGGCGTTTGGCCCCACGGCACGATCACCTCGCATGCTGGCGAACGCAACAGCACGCGTAACGATCGGCCGCCCGCCACCACTGCATAGACCGCCAACAACACTGCCAACCACGGCGGCACCCCGCTACGCCAGAGCGCCCACAACGCGAGCGCACTCAGCACGCCCAGTGCGCAGACCAACCCGCGCGAGGGGCGCCATTCAAGCCGGCATGGCGCGAATATCGGCGATGAGCGCGGCGTTGGCGGCATCGGGGCAGGTCTCGTATCCCATGAACCAGCGCCACAACTTATCGTCTTCGCAATCCAGCAGCTGTAGGAAAACCGCGCGCTCGGACTCAGAAGCCTGCGCCCAGCGTTGATCCAGATAGCGCCCGAACAATTGATCGAGCTCGCGCATGCCGCGCCGGCAACGCCAGCGCAGTTTCTTCAGCAGGACTTGTTCATCCATCTCACTCTCCTCGCCTGACGCGGCGCCGAAAACGACAGCGGCACCAGACCAAGGGCCGGTGCCGCTGTGAACCCTCTCCCCCGCCAAGGCGGGACTTCATACCTGCGATCAGGCGCGACGCGCCATCATCAGCTTCTTGATCTCGGCAATGGCCAGCGCCGGATTCAGGCCCTTCGGGCAGGTCCGCGCGCAGTTCATGATGGTGTGGCAGCGATACAGCTTGAACGGATCTTCCAGGTCGTCCAGGCGCGCACCGGTGTCTTCGTCGCGCGAGTCGATGATCCAGCGATACGCCTGCAGCAGGATCGCCGGGCCCAGATAACGCTCGCCATTCCACCAGTAGCTCGGGCAGCTGGTCGAGCAGCAGGCGCACAGGATGCACTCGTACAGACCATCGAGCTTGCGGCGGTCTTCCGGCGACTGCAGGCGCTCGCGGTCCGGCGGCGGCGGGGTCTGGGTGCGGATCCACGGCTTGATCGATGCGTACTGCGCGTAGAAATGCGTCAGATCCGGCACCAGGTCCTTGATCACGCTCATGTGCGGCAGCGGATAGATCGGCACCTCGGCCTTGCCGCAGGCGGCAATCGCCTTGGTGCAGGCCAGCGTGTTGGTGCCGTCGATGTTCATCGCGCACGAGCCGCAGATGCCTTCACGGCAGGAGCGACGGAACGCCAGCGTCGGGTCGATCTCGTTCTTGATCTTGATCAGCGCGTCCAACACCATCGGGCCGCACTTGTCGAGATCGATCTCGTAGCTGTCGGTACGCGGGTTGGCCTCGCCATCCGGATCCCAGCGGTAGACCTTGAAGGTGCGCGTGTTCTTGGCGCCCTGCGCAGGGTAATGCTTGCCCTTGCCGATCTTTGAATTCTTGGGGAGGGTGAACTCTGCCATAGCTGCTCTCGTTGGCTCAGGCGATGCGCGGTGCGGAAGACGACCGCACCGTGCGCATGAAGGTAAAGATGACGGACGCCACTGCCGAAGCGGTGGCGCAACGGCCGGCGGCGTGCCGGCGTTGCCGCTGCGTCAGGACACGATCCGCCTGCAACGGTGCGCCGCTGCCATGTCCGGACAGGCCGGCCGGCGGAGGCAACGCACAAGCGGATCGGTCCATGCGCATCGATCAGTAAACGCGCGGCTTCGGCGGGACCACGTCCACGTCCTTGCTCAGCGTGTACATGTGCACCGGGCGATATTCGAACTCGCACTTGCCCTTGTCGTCGACGGTGACCAGCGTGTGCTTCTGCCAGTTGACGTCGTCGCGGTCCGGGAAGTCTTCGTGCGAGTGCGCGCCGCGGCTTTCGTGGCGCTGCTCGGCCGAGTTGATCGTGGCCACCGCGTTGAGCAGCAGGTTGTTCAACTCGTAGGTTTCGATCAGGTCCGAGTTCCACACCAGCGAGCGGTCCGAGACCTTGACGTCCTCGAAGCTGGCAAAGATCTCGGCCATCTTGTCGACGCCTTCCTTCAGCGTCTTGCTGGTACGGAACACGGCCGCGTCCGACTGCATAGTGCGCTGCATGTTGTCGCGGATCACCGAGGTCGGCGTGGAGCCGTTGGCGTAGCGCAACTTGTCCAGCAGGCCCAGCGCCTTGTCACAGACATCGGACGGCAGCGTCTTGTGCGGCTGGTTGGGCTTGACCGTCTCGGCGCAACGGTTGGCCACCGCACGGCCGAACACCACCAGATCCAGCAGCGAATTGGAACCCAGGCGGTTGGCGCCGTGCACCGACACGCAGGCGGCTTCGCCGATTGCATACAGGCCCGGCACGACCGCATCCGGGTTGTCGCCCTGCTTGCGCACGACTTCGCCGTAGAAGTTGGTTGGAATGCCGCCCATGTTGTAGTGCACGGTCGGCAGCACCGGAATCGGCTGCTTGGTCACGTCCACACCGGCAAAGATGTGCGCGCTCTCGGCGATGCCGGGCAGCTTTTCGTTGATGACTTCCGGACCGAGGTGGGTCAGGTCGAGCAGGATGTGGTCCTTGTGCTCGCCCACGCCGCGGCCTTCGCGGATCTCCACGGTCATCGAGCGCGAGACAACGTCGCGCGAGGCCAGATCCTTGTAATGCGGTGCATAGCGCTCCATGAAGCGCTCGCCGTTGCTGTTGCGCAGGATGCCGCCTTCGCCACGCACGCCCTCGGTGATCAGGCAGCCCGCGCCGTAGATGCCGGTGGGATGGAACTGCACGAACTCCATGTCCTGCACCGGCAGGCCAGCACGCATCACCAGGCCGCCGCCGTCACCGGTACAGGTGTGCGCGGAGGTGGCACTGAAGTAGGCGCGGCCATAGCCGCCGGTTGCCAGCACCACGCCATGGGCGCGGAACAGATGCAGGCTGCCATCGGCCATGTCCAGCGCCAGTACGCCGCGGCAGACGCCCTCTTCGTCGAAGATCAGGTCGAGCGCGAAGTACTCGATCATGAAGCGCGCGTTGTGCGCCAAGGACTGCTGATACAGCGTATGCAGCATCGCGTGACCGGTCCGGTCGGCCGCCGCGCAGGTGCGCTGCGCGGACGGGCCCTCACCGTACTTGGTGGTCATGCCACCGAACGGGCGCTGGTAGATCTTGCCATCTTCGGTACGCGAGAACGGCACGCCGTAGTGCTCGAGCTCGATGATGGCCGGGATCGCCTCGCGGCACATGTACTCGATTGCGTCCTGGTCACCCAGCCAATCGGAGCCTTTGATGGTGTCGTAGAAGTGATAGCGCCAGTCGTCTTCGCCCATGTTGCCGAGCGCGGCCGAAATACCACCCTGTGCCGCCACGGTGTGCGAACGGGTCGGGAAGACCTTGGTCAGGCAGACGGTCTGCAAGCCCTTCTGGGCCAGGCCGAAGGTGGCGCGCAGGCCGGCACCGCCGGCGCCCACCACGACCATGTCGTACTTGTGTTCTGTGATCTTGTAAGCGGACATCGAATTATGGATTCCTGTTTGGTCGCGGACGGCTCAGCTGATGCCAAGCGCAATACGCGCCACGGCAAACACGCTGACAATGGCGCCCAGCACGGCGACGAAGCGCACGATCGTCTGCGCCGCAAGCGCCAGCAGCGAGTTGTGCACGTAATCTTCCAGCACCACCTGCATGCCCAGCTGCGCATGCCAGAACGAGGCGATCAGGAAGCCGACCAACAGAATCGCGTTCCACGGCTTGGCCACGGCGGCACTGGCTGCGGCGTGGTCGGCACCGATCAGGCTCAGCACGAAGATCAGGAACCAGATCGACAGCGGCACCAGGGCGGTGGCGGTCAGGCGCTGCACCACGAAGTGTTCGGTACCGGTCTTGGCGGCACCCAGGCCACGCACGTTCTTCAACGGGGTACGGTAGCGGTTCATACGGCACCTCCGGCCAGCAGCACATATGCCCAGATGGCAGCGGTGAGCACGAAGCTCAGGATCAGCGACAGCCAGCCGAGGCTGACGAACGAGCGCACTGCATAGCCCTGCCCGAAGTCCTGCAGGATGTGGCGCAGGCCGCCAAACAGATGGAACGCAAAGCACCAAGTCCAGCCGAACAGGAACACTTGCCCGTACCAGGCGCCGGCGTGCGCGCGGAAACAATTCCAGTGGTCGGGGCCGAGCATCAACGTCAGCAGGGCGGCGGCAATCGCCAGAGCGCCGATGGACAGTACGATGCCGGTGGCTCGATTGAGAATCGAGGTCACCATCTGTATCTGCCAGCGGTACACCTGGAGATGCGGGGAAAGAGGACGTTCGCGGATCGCCATTCGCTGGGCTCGTATCTCGGCTGGGCGGCACTAGGCCGCTGTGGCTAAAAGCTGCTCAAAAATCGATGCAGCGTCCATTTTTTTCCCAGTCGCCGTAGCGCGTTGGCTCAGGGCCGTCGCGTCCACCAATTTCCTTGGGCAGTGGCTGCTTCTCGGGAATATGCTCCTGAGGAGAAGGCTGCGTCTCGGAATCCTGCGCTGGGGTGGGGGTTGGATGGCCTATCATAGTGGTCTCACAACATTGCGATTTTAGTCCTCCCCTTCCGTGGCTGACAACCTGAATCTTATTCCGCAGGGTTTTGGCTCCCTGCACGACATGCAATACGTCCGCTTGACCGGGACGGATGCAGTGGCGTTCGCGCATGCGCAATTTGCCAACGACGTACAGGCGCTGGCGACCGGGCAGTGGCAATGGAATGCGTGGTTGACAGCGAAGGGGCGCGTGATCGCCATCTTCGCACTCCTGCGTGAGGACGACACGCACCTGTTGCTGCTGCTGCCCGACGGCGATGCGGCCGGGATCGCGGCGCAACTCGGCCGTTTTGTGTTCCGACGCAAGCTCAAGATCAGCGTGGCGGCGCTTTCGGCCTATGGCGGCTTCGCCACACCGGCGCGCGCGCAAGGCGCGAAGGCCGATATCGGAACGCAGCGTATCGAATTGGACATGGGCAGCCCTGCCCTGCCGCGCACCCTGGTCGTGCTGTCAGACCAGCAGGCATTGGCCGCGCCTATCGAATCTGCCCGCATGGACGCCGATTGGCGCCGTGCGGACCTGCAACTGGGGCTGGCGCGCCTGCCCGACGCGCAGCGCGAGCAATGGACGCCGCAACAGCTGGCGCTGGATCGCCTGCACGCCTTCAGCGTCAAAAAGGGGTGCTATCCGGGCCAGGAAATCGTTGCGCGGACGCATTTCCTGGGCAAGGCCAAGCGTGCGCTGCAACTACTGCAGGTCGGGGCGGCCGTCGGTGATGCCGCCGCCGAACCGGGCCAGGCCGTGCTGCTGGGCGAGACCACCGTCGGCACGCTGGTCAGCGTGGCGGGCGATCTCGCGCTGGCGGTGTTGCCGCTGGAGCTGACCTTGGAGGCCGACGCCGTGCTGCAGGCGGGCGCGCATGCGGCCCGCCCGCTTGCGTTCGTGCAGGGTCTGGCGCGTTAGGCCGGCGCCAGCCGTTCGCCGCTGGCCGGGTCGAAGAAGTGCAGCGCCTCGCTGCGCAGCGCCAGGCGCAGCGGCTCGCCTACCGCCGGCAAGGCCTGCGGTGCGACACGGATCACCAGCGGCTGGCCGCCACGGTCGAGGTTGAGGAAGATCTCGTTGCCGACCGGCTCGATCACATCGATACGCGCATCGAAGCCCAGTGCGGCATCGCTTGACGGTTGCAGGTGCTCCGGGCGTACGCCGACGATCACGTCGCGACCGAACCAGCTGCGATCGATGCGGGCCGCACCCAGTGGCACGCGCCAGCCATCGGCCATGACCAGATGCAGGCCGTCCTGCTCATCCAGGCGCCCCTGCAGCACGTTCATCGCCGGGCTGCCCAGGAATCCGGCCACGAACAGATTGGCCGGGCGGTCGTACAGCGCCATCGGGCTGTCGATCTGCTGGATCACCCCGTCCTTGAGCACCACGATGCGCTGACCCAGCGTCATCGCCTCGACCTGATCGTGGGTGACGTAGATCATCGTGGTGCCCAGCTTGCGATGCAGCTGCGCGATCTCGGTGCGCACGCTGTGGCGCAGCTTGGCATCCAGATTGGACAGCGGCTCGTCGAGCAGGAACACCGACGACTCGCGCACCATCGCCCGTCCCAGCGCCACGCGCTGACGCTGGCCGCCGGACATCGCCTTGGGCAGCTTGTCGAGCATCGGGGTCAGCCCCAGCAGCTCGGCGGCGTTGTTGACCCGTTCGGCGATGACCTGCTTGGGGTGGCCGCGCAACTTGAGCCCGAAGGCCAGGTTCTCGGCCACGGTCATGTGCGGGTAGAGCGCATAGCTCTGGAACACCATGGCGATGTCGCGGTCCTTCGGAGCCACGTCGTTGACCACACGCTCGCCGATCTTCAACGTGCCGGCACTGATGTCCTCGAGCCCGGCGATCATGCGCAACAGGGTCGACTTGCCGCAGCCGGACGGACCGACCAGCACCATCAACTCGCCATCGGCGACCTCGAAACTCGCACCCTGCACCGCGACCTGGCCGTTCTCGTAGACCTTGCGGACACCTTCCAACTGCACTTTCGCCATCTTCGGCCTCAACGTAAGTTGTGCGCCCTGCCCTCGGCCCTCCCGACGGCGGTGACGCCACATGCGCCTGCAAGGAAATCTCCTGCAAACGAATGCATTGGTTTATTCTGACATGTAATCGTTTTCACATGGCAACATCGATCTCGGGAGGGACCATGCCGCCACCAACCCAAGCCGCTGTTTCAAGCGGTGCAGCCTACCGTGCAAGGGCCGGCATCCGGCCACGCATGGGCAGGTCTACCGCCGCGGCGCTAACCGCTGACGGCCACTTGCTGCAACAATCGGGGACTGGGCGCGCGCGTCCATCCCCCGCTGCGCGCACGCCAGTGACGCTCAGGAACAGACATACCGACCGCCGGCTGTCCGGCGCCTTTCCGACCAGCTGCTGATCACGATGTCTCCAGAATCTGAAATTCGGTCCATGCATAACACCCTGATCCTGTTCGGCGCCACCGGCGATCTCGCCCAGCGCTATCTCTTCCCGTCCCTGCTGCGACTGTTCGTCGACGGCCTGCTGCCGGAGGATTTCCGTATCCGTGCGCTGGCGTTGTCGCCGCACGACACCGAGGCCTTCCGCGAGGTCCTGCGCCCGCGCCTGGCCGCCGCGCTGCCGATCGCCACGCCCGAGCAGATCCAGACGCTGCTGCAGCGGGTCGACTACCGCTCGGTGGATCTGCGCGATGCCGAGTCGGTGGCCAATGCCGTGCGCGAGCTGGCCAACCGCCAGTGTGTGAGCTATCTGGCGATTCCGCCGGGCCTGTACATCAGCACCTGCCAGGGCCTGGCGCTGGGCGGCGCGCTGGCCGCACCGCACCGGCTGATGCTGGAAAAGCCGATCGGCCACGATTCGGACAGCGCCCGCGAGATCCTGCAGTCGATCGGCGCGCTGATCGACGAAGACCGCGTGTTCCGCCTGGACCATTACCTGGGCAAGGCGGCGGTGCAGAACCTGATCGCGCTGCGCTTCGGCAATACGCTGCTGGAGGCGGTGTGGAACCGCACCTACATCGAGTCGGTACAGATCCTGGTGGCCGAAAGCGAAGGCGTGGACGGGCGCGATGCCTATTACGCCCGCTCCGGCGCGCTGCGCGACATGGTGCAGAGTCACATCCTGCAGCTGTTGTGCCTGGTGGCAATGGAGCCGCCGGCCTCGCTGGAAGCCGACCGCATCCGCGACGAGAAGGTCAAGGTGCTGCGCGCCCTGCGCCCGATGACCGCCGAGCATGCCGCCCATGACAGCGTGCGCGGCCGCTACACCGCCGGCAGCATCAATGGCCAGCCGGCGCAGGCCTATCACCCGCCGGAAGGCAGCGATGTGGAAACCTTCGTCGCGGTGACCGCGCATATCGACAACTGGCGCTGGGCCGGGGTGCCGTTCCATCTGTGCACCGGCAAGCGTCTGGCCGAGCGCTCTACCCGCATCGTGGTCACGCTCAAGCCGGTGACGCATTGGCTGTTCGAGCGCCCGGACCGGCAGAACGCGGTGCCCAACCGGCTGACCTTCCAGCTGCAGCCGCAGGAAAACATCGAGCTCGGCCTGATGAGCAGCCTGGCCGGCCCGGAATGGGGGGCGATCGAGCTGCAGCCGCTGGAACTGGAACTGTCGGTGCCAACCGGCCTGCACCGGCGCATCGCCTACGAGCGCCTGTTCGTGGATGCCTTCAACGGCAACCCGGCGCTGTTCGTGCGCGACGACGAGGTCAAGGCCGCCTGGTCGTGGATCGACAGCGTCAGCGATGCCTGGAAAGACGCGCAGTTGCCACTGCAGCCCTACCCGGCCGGCAGTTGGGGCCCCGATGCCGCGGCCCCCTTCCTGCCCCCCGCCACCGACGCACAGGGACACACCGCATGACCGCTCCTTCCAAGCCGGTGCTGGTTGCCGATATCGGCGGAACCAATGCGCGCTTCGCGCTGGCCGACGTCGACGCCTCGGTACCGCTGCTGGATGACACCTCGCGCGAATTTGCGGTGGTCGATTTCGGCTCGCTCGGCGAAGCCGCGCGTTACTACCTCGACCAGATCGGCGTGCAGGCCACCCAGGGCGTGTTTGCCGTGGCCGGCCGCGTGGATGGCGACGAGGCACGCATCACCAACCATCCGTGGGTGATCTCGCGCTCGCGCACCGCGGCGATGCTGGGCTTCAGCACCCTGCACCTGATCAACGACTTCGCCGCGCAGGCTATGGCGATCAGCCTGCTGCGCCCGCAGGACGTGGTGCAGGTTGGCGGCGCCAGCTGGCGGCCGGCGCCGATCGATCAGGCGCGCAACTACGGCGTGATCGGCCCGGGCACCGGGCTGGGCGTGGGCGGGCTGATCATCCGCAACGGACGCTGTTTCCCGCTGGAAACCGAAGGCGGCCACGTCAGCTTCCCGCCCGGAACGCCAGAGGAGATCCGCATCCTGGAGATCCTGTCCGAGCAGTTCGGCCGGGTCTCCAACGAGCGTCTGATCTGCGGCCCCGGCCTGGTCAACATCCACCGCGCGCTCAGCGAGATCGCCGGGGTCGACCCGGGTCCGTTGCAGCCCAAGGACATCACCGCACGTGCGGCGGCGGGCGACCCACGCTCGTCGCGCACCATCGATCTGTTCTGCGCCATCTTCGGCGCGATCGCCGGCGACATGGTGCTGATGCAGGGCGCCTGGGACGGCGTGTTCCTCACTGGCGGGCTGGTGCCCAAGGTGCTGGATTCGCTGCAGCATTCCGGCTTCCGCCAGCGCTTCGAACACAAGGGACGCTTCTCCGCGATCATGTCGCGGGTGCCGTCGCTGGCGGTCATGCATCCGCATGCCGGCCTGCTCGGTGCCGCCGCCTATGCGGTGGATGCGCAGCGTCAGCATCCAGGGGAGCAGCGATGAACCTGCAGGACAATCCGCGCATCACACTGGTGCGCTACGAAGACCCGGCCGAATGGACCGAGGCGGTCGCCAGCGAGATGGCCGACCTGCTGGAACAGGAGATTTCGCGCCGCGGCCAGGCGCGCATGCTGCTGTCCGGCGGCACCACACCGGCGCCGGTGTACGAATCCCTCGCCCACCGTCCGCTGGACTGGTCGCGGGTGGAAGTGGGCCTGGTCGATGAACGCTGGCTCTCGCCGCAGGATCAGGACAGCAACGCCTGGCTGGTCAATCACAGCTTCTTGACCCATGCACCGGCGGCGACCTTCATTCCGCTGGTGCGCCCGGGCAAGCAGTTGCCCGAGTGCGTGCACACCGCGAACCTGCAGGCCAGGCATGCCGAACCCGCATGCCTGGCAGTGCTGGGCATGGGCGGCGACGGCCACACCGCCTCGTTGTTTCCGGGCTCGACCGACTTGAGCAAGGCGCTGTCCAGCCCGCAGCCCTATGCCTCGCTGGATGCCACCGGCTGCCCCGGTTCGAATCAGTGGCCGCTGCGGATCACGCTGACACCGGCCGGGCTGGCCACCATCCCGACCCGCTTGCTGCTGCTGCGCGGCAAGCAGAAGCTTGACGTGTTGCAGGCTGCGCTGGCGGGCGATGATGTCAGCGAGTATCCGATCCGGGTGGCGCTGCAGCAGCCGGGCCCGAAGTTGCGGGTTCACTGGTGTGCTTGAGTGCGAGTCCCTCGCAACAGCCCGCACTTCCATGTGCGGGGATTCAAATGTGCGAATCCCTCGCAACAGCCCGCACATCCATGTGCGGGTATCTAACAAGCGTGATTACTTTCTTCCCCCGTTTCTCATAGCCGGTAGCCAATGAGCCTGCATCCGAACATCCAAGCTGTCACCGACCGTATCCGCAAGCGCAGCGCGCCGTCGCGCGCGGCGTATCTGGCCGGTCTCGATGCCGCCCTGCGCGAGGGTCCGTTCCGTAGCCGTCTGAGCTGCGGCAATCTTGCGCATGGTTTCGCTGCGTCCGAGCCGACCGACAAGTCGCGCCTGCGCGGTGCGGCCACGCCCAACCTGGGCATCATCACCGCCTACAACGACATGCTCTCGGCACACCAGCCGTTCGAGCATTACCCGCAGCTGATCCGTGAGACCGCGCGTACGCTCGGCGCCACCGCGCAGGTTGCCGGCGGCGTGCCGGCGATGTGCGACGGGGTGACCCAGGGCCGCGCGGGCATGGAGCTGTCGCTGTTCTCGCGCGACAACATTGCCCAGGCCACGGCGATCGGCCTGAGCCACGACATGTTCGACAGCGTGGTGTACCTGGGCGTGTGCGACAAGATCGTGCCGGGCCTTTTGATCGGCGCGCTGGCGTTCGGGCACCTGCCGGCGTTGTTCATGCCGGCCGGCCCGATGACGCCAGGCATTCCGAACAAGCAGAAGGCCGAAGTGCGCGAGCGCTACGCCGCTGGCGAAGCCACCCGCGCCGAATTGCTGGAAGCCGAATCGTCCTCGTATCACTCGCCCGGCACCTGCACCTTCTACGGCACCGCCAACTCCAACCAGGTGTTGCTCGAAGCGATGGGCGTGCAGCTGCCCGGCGCCTCGTTCGTCAACCCCGAACTGCAGTTGCGCGATGCGCTGACCCGCGAGGGCACCGCGCGTGCGCTGGCAATCTCCGCGCTGGGCCAGGACTTCCGTCCGTTCGGTCGCCTGATCGACGAGCGCGCCATCGTCAACGCCGTGGTCGCGCTGATGGCCACCGGCGGCTCGACCAATCACACCATCCACTGGATTGCGGTGGCGCGCGCGGCCGGCATCGTGCTGACCTGGGACGACATGGACCTGATCTCGCAGACCGTGCCGTTGCTGACCCGCATCTACCCCAACGGCGAAGCCGACGTGAACCGCTTCCAGGCCGCGGGCGGCACCGCGTTCGTGTTCCGCGAGCTGATGGACGCCGGGATGATGCACGACGACCTGCCCACCGTGGTCGAGGGCGGCATGCGCGCCTACGCCAACGAGCCGCGCCTGCAGGACGGCAAGATCGTGTATGTGCCCGGCACCGCGACCACCGCCGACGACAGCGTGGCGCGCCCGGTCAGCGCCGCGTTCGAGTCGCAGGGCGGCCTGCGCCTGCTGCGCGGCAACCTGGGCCGTTCGCTGATCAAGCTGTCGGCGGTCAAGCCGCAGCACCGCACGATCGAGGCGCCGGCGGTGGTGATCGATACGCCGCAGGTGCTCAACAAGCTGCATGCCGCCGGCGTGCTGCCGCACGATTTCGTGGTGGTGCTGCGCTACCAGGGTCCGCGTGCCAATGGCATGCCGGAACTGCACTCGATGGCGCCGCTGCTGGGCCTGTTGCAGAACCAGGGCCGGCGCGTGGCGCTGGTCACCGACGGCCGTCTGTCCGGCGCCTCGGGCAAGTTCCCGGCGGCGATCCACATGACCCCGGAAGCCGCACGCGGCGGTCCGATCGGGCGTGTGCGCGAAGGCGACATCGTGCGCCTGGACGGCGAAGCCGGCACGCTGGAAGTGCTGGTGTCGGCCGAAGAGTGGGCATCGCGCGAGGTCGCGCCGAACACCTCGGTGGCCGGCAACGACCTGGGACGCAACCTGTTCGCGATCAACCGCCAGGTGGTTGGCCCCGCCGACCAGGGCGCCATCTCGATTTCCTGCGGCCCGACCCGTCCGGACGGCGCACTGTGGAGCTACGACGCCGAGTACGAACTCGGTGCCGATGCCGAGGCCGCCGCCGCACCGCACGAGTCCAAGGACGCCTGATTCCCCTTCCCTCTGCGCGACCGCCCTGCGGTCGCCGTCTACCGGAGTTGCAATGACGATTGCCCAGACCCAGAACACCGCCGAACAGCTGCTGCGCGACGCCGGCATCCTGCCGGTGGTCACCGTGGACACGCTGGACCAGGCCCGCCGCGTCGCCGATGCGCTGCTCGAAGGCGGCCTGCCCGCGATCGAGCTGACCCTGCGCACTCCGGTCGCGATCGACGCACTGGCCATGCTCAAGCGCGAGCTGCCCGACATCGTGATCGGCGCCGGCACCGTGCTGAGCGAGCTGCAACTGCGTCAGTCGGTGGATGCCGGTGCGGACTTCCTGGTCACCCCCGGCACGCCGGCGCCGCTGGCGCGCCTGCTGGCCGACGCGCCGATTCCCGCAGTGCCTGGCGCGGCCACGCCGACCGAGCTGCTGACCCTGATGGGCCTGGGCTTCCGCGTCTGCAAGCTGTTCCCGGCCACCGCCGTGGGGGGATTGCAGATGCTCAAGGGCCTGGCCGGTCCGCTGTCCGAGCTCAAGCTCTGCCCCACCGGCGGCATCAGCGAAGCCAACGCGGCCGAGTTCCTGTCGCAGCCGAACGTGCTGTGCATCGGCGGCTCGTGGATGGTGCCCAAGGACTGGCTGGCCCAGGGCCAGTGGGACAATGTCAAGGAAAGCTCGGCCAAGGCTGCGGCGATCGTGCGGCAGGTGCGGGCTGGCTGATTTGTGGGCCGCATCCCGCGCTGGATAGCCGGGTGGAAGCTGGTTGGCTGAGGAACGCTGATCAGCTGGCGTCCTGGTGTTGATTGAGGAAAGCCCGGGTTGCTGGCGGTTTGGTTTTGGTCGAGGAGAGCCCGATTGGCTGGCGCCTTGATTCCATGCGTGGGAGCGGCCCGCGGGCGCCGGGGCAGGACACGCCGTGAACCCATCCATGGGGCTCTTACACGCGCCATGTCGTGTAAGGTCCTGCCCCGACGCCCGCGGACCACTCTCGAGTGTTCCTGCGTTGGCGGAACGGAGAGCAGATTGGCACGCATCAAAATCGAGCACTGAACCGGCTGCCGTTTTTCGTCGCCCAACGTCGCGGAAACGACTCGCCGAAGCGACAGCGTGGCCGGGGATTGGCGGAGAGCGGCACATGGATGTGCCGCGGCGGCGAGTCAGACAGGATGTCTGACCGAGCCCGAGGAGCCAGTCCGCGGACGCGCTGCCGCCCTCACCGAAGCCAGCGACTGACAGCCGCTTGATTGGCAGTGCCCAGGGCACTCGTACACCTCTCCCCCGGCGGGATAGCAGCTCCAGGCGGCTCGTGATGTTCAAGACTCAAGCGCTACGTGGCGCTGGCGTGTTCGGCGCACCGTGACACGCCAGCAGATCCCTGCTCTGCTTGCTGGTGTTAGCGAGAATCGCGCGGGCTCTGACAACAAGACGGGCAATTCGCTTGCCTTGACTAGGTCATGGCAACGACTCGCCGAAGCGGCAGCGTGGCCGGGGATTGGCGGAGAGCGGCACAGGGATGTGCCGCGGCGGCGAGTCAGACAGGATGTCTGACCGAGCCGAGGAGCCAGTCCCCGGACGCGCTGCCGCCCTCACCGAAGCCAGCGACTGACAGCCGCTTGATTGGCAGTGCCCGGGGCACCCGTACCCTCACCCCACCCCCTCTCCCGACAGGAGAGGGGCTCAGGCGGCGTGTGAGGTTCAAGACTCAAGCGCAACGCTCGCCGGCGGCATCTTCGGCACACCGCGCGCACGTCGTACCAGCGCTGCTGCGCCATTGCTCATGTCATCGAGAATCGCGTAGATCGTCGGCAGGAACAGCAGGCTCACCACCGTCGAAAATGCCAGCCCGCCGGCAATGGCGCGGGCCATCGGGAAGTACGGCGGGCCGTCGCTGAACATCGTGGTGCTGGTCAGCGAGATCGGCACCATCGCCAGGATGGCGGTGCCCATCGTCATCATGATCGGCCGCAGGCGCTCGCGTGAGCCTTCGATCAGCGCCTGGGTGCGGCCCATGCCGCGGCGGCGCAGGTTGTTGATGTGCTCGATCATCACGATGCCGTTGTTCACCACCACGCCCATCAACACCAGGATGCCGATGAAGGACATGATCCCGAACGAAGTGCCGGTGATCCAGAACAGCCAGAACACCCCGAAGATCGAAAACACCACGCCGCTCATGATCGCCGCAGGAAACAGCAGCGACTCGAACACCGCCGCCATCACCACGTAGATCATCACCAGCGCGATCACCAGGTTGAACACCATCTGGCCCATCGCTTCGCCGTCGTCCTGGTAATCGCCGCCGTCGAAGGTGTAGCTGTAACCGGCCGGGAAGCTCATTGCCTTGAGCGGCTTTTCCATTGCCGCGCGTGCTTCCGGTACGGTGACCTTGCTGGCCAGGTTGGCCTTGATGGTCAGCGTGGTCTGCCGATTGGTACGGCCGATCTGCGTGGCGGCCGGGCGAATCTGCACATCGACCAGGCTGAGCAACGGCACGCTGCGGCCATCCTTGGTGCGCACCGTGAAGCTGGCCAGGTCTTCCGGCTTGCTCTGTTCGGCGCCGGCAAAGCGCACCCACACCGGCACCTCGTTGTCGCCGCGGCGGAACTCGCGCAATGGCGTGCCACGCAAGGCCAGGCCCACGAAGCTTGCCACCTGCTCGGCACTGAAGCCGAAGGCCGCCGCACGCTCGCGGTCCACCCGGATCGCCAACTCACTGGTGCGATCGCCGGTATCCACGTGCACATCGCGCAATTCCTTGCGCTGCGCCAGCAATGGGATCACCTCGTCGGCCAAGGCCTGCAGGGCCTGGGTCGAGTCGCCGACCAGCTGCACCTGCACCCCTTGATTGCCGCTGCCGCCATCGCCCTGGTTGCCGATGCTGTAGTCCGCACGCGCCGAGCGCGGCAATGCCTTGCGCATCTGTTCCAGCAGCGGTGGCAGGTCCTTGACCTTGCCCGCGTCGAAGGTCACGGTGGTGCTGCTGCCTTCGGCCTCGCTGAACCACGAATAGATCTGGGTGATGTGGTACTTGTCGCGATGGGCTTGCAGGTAGTGCTCGACCCGCCCGACCTCCTCGCCCATCTGCTCATGCGTGTACGAGCCTTTCCACTGGTACTGGATGAAGGCCTCGTTGCCGCCGTCGCCGCCGAACATGTCGACCTTGGTCAACTTCATCGGCACCAGGCTGATCGCACTGACCAGCACGATGCCGGCCACGCTCCAGCCGCGATGCGCCAGCGTCCACGCCAGCACCCTGGCGTAACGGCGCTGCAGCCGTGCGATCACGCCGCGCTCGGAGCTCACCATCGGCGGTGTCTTCATGCGCGCCGACAACATCGGAATCAGGCTGATGGCTACCAACCATGAAGCCAGCAGCGACACCGAAATGGTGATCGCGATCTGTGCCATGAAGATGCTGATGTTGTTGGTCTCACCGAACAGGTTCGGCACGAACACGATGCAATGGCACAAGGTGCCGGCGCTGAGCGCGATCGCCACACTGCGCGTGCCGAGCAAGGCCGCCAGCTGCGGCTGGCCGGGCATGCGCTCGCGCTCCTGGTAGATGCTTTCCACCACCACCACCGCGTTGTCGACCAGCATGCCGACCGCCAGCAACAGGCCCATCATGGTCAGGATGTTGAGCGTGACGCCGACGAAATACATGAAGCCCAGCGTGATCGCAAAGCAGATCGGAATCGCCAGCGTCACCATCAGCGTCGATGGCCAGTGGCGCAGGAAGAAGAACAGCACCGTGATCGACAACAGCAAGCCCACCGCGCCGGCTTCTGCCAGCTCCGCCAGCGACGAGGTCACCGCCTTGCCCTGGTTGTCGATCACCTTGATCTGCACATCGCGCATCGCAGGTTCGGCGCGAATGTCCTCGACCTCCTTCAACGCCGCCCTGGACACATCCACCAGGTTGGCGCTGCGCTCCTTGTAGATATCCAGCCCGATCGCCGGCCGTCCATCCAGGCGGCGTCCGTAATTCATCCGCGTGGGCTTCAACCGCACCTGCGCAATATCGCCAAGACGCAGCCCTTTTGCGTTGAGCACCAGCTCGCGCAGCTCCTGCAGGTCGCGCAATTCGCCGATCGGCTGGACCCGAATGCGCTGGCCGTTGTCATCGATCTGGCCGGCAGAAACCGAGAAGTTGAGCTTGCCAAGGCGCTCGCTCAACTCATTGAGGCTGAGGTCGTGCGCAGTGAGCCGGTCTGGCGCGATCGCGATCTCCACCTCGTTCGGCGGGGCGCCGGAGATCTCCACCTTGGCCACGCCGGGAATCCGTTCGATGCGCCGCTTGAATTCGCGGTCGAGCATGTCGTACGCGCCGGTCAGGTCGGTCTGGCTGGCCAGGCGCACCTTGAGCACCGGCTCGTCGCTGCTGGACCATTTGTAGATGTGGAAGCGCTGCAGATCTTCCGGAAAATCGTCACGGATGGCATCCAGCCGCTCGCGCGCATCCGACGCGGCGATGGCGATGTCGCGATCCCAGTCGGAGAACTCGATGAAGATGTTGGCGCCATCGGCGGTGGCGGTCGAGCGCATGCGCTTGATGCCGGTCATCGTCGCCAGCGCCTCTTCGGCCGGCCGCACCAGGTTGCGTTCCACCTCGTCCGGGGTGGAGCCGGTGTACGGCAGTTGCACGAACAGGAACGGTGCGGAAATGTCCGGCAGCGCCTCCAGTGGCAGCCGGAATGCGGCAATCAGCCCCACCACCACCAGCGAGACGAAGCACATGATGGTGGTGACCGGGCGACGGATGCTGAAGGCGGCAACGCTCATAGCGCCTCCAGCCCGTCGGAGTTCCCGGGTGCCTGCGCACGCTGCCCGGCCATGCGTCGGCCACGCTCCAGGTAGTACGCATCGGCGCGTCGATCCAGCAGGTCGTACACCACCGGGATCACCAGCAGGGTCAGCAGCGTGGACACCAGCAACCCGCCGATCACGGTGATCGCCATCGGCGCGCGCACCTCGGCACCCTCACCCATTGCCACCGCCAGCGGCAGGAAACCGAACAAGGTGCACAGCGTGGTCATCACGATCGGCCGCAAGCGCGAACGCGCGCCTTCGATCAAGGCCTCGCGCTTGGGCACGCCGTCCTCGCGCAACTGGTTGACCTTGTCGATCAGGATGATCGCGTTCTTGGTCACCAGCCCCACCAGCAGGATCAAGCCGATGAACACCACCACCGACACCGGCTTGCCGGTCATCAGCAAGGCCAGCACCGCGCCGACCATCGCCAGCGGGATGGTGAACAGGATGACGAACGGATGCAGCAGCGATTCGAACTGCGAGGCCATCACCAGGTAGACCAGGAAGATCGCCAGGCCGAACGCGAACAGCAGCGACTTCACCGATTGCGCCAGCTCCTCGCCCTGCCCGCCGATATGCATGCCCACGCCAGCGGCCAGCGGATCGTTGCGCACCATCGACTCGACCTCACGCACCGCACCGCCCAGATCCATGTCATGCAGGCTGGCCGAGACGATCGCCACGCGGGTCTGGTCGGCGCGATGGATCTCGCTCGGCCCGGTCGTCGCCACCACCTCGGCCACCGCCGCCAGACGCACCGGCCGGCTACTGCCGGGGTTGACGATCAGCTGCCGGATCGCGTCCACGCTGGCGCGGTCGCTGTGCTGCGCGCGCACCAGCACGTCGATCTTGCGATCGCGAAAGCTGTAACGCGTGGCCACGTCCCCGCGCACCTTCTTGACGATGACATCGGCGATCTGGCGCGTGGTCAAGCCCAGCGCACCGGCGCGCTCCTGGTCGAAACGGATCTGGATTTCCGGGAAGCCCTCCTCCACCGTCGACTTGACGTCGGCATAGTGGCCATTGGCCCGCAGCATCGCCGCCAGCTTCTGCCCGGCACGTTCCAGCTCGCCCAGGTCCTGCCCACGCAGCTCCACTTCCAGCGGCGTGGAGAAACTGAACAACGCCGGCCGTGCAAAATCCACCTGCGCCCCCGGGTGCCCGGCCATGCTGTTGCGCAGCCGCGTGGTGGCCGCCGCTTCCACTGCCGGGCTGCCGCCACCGGCCATCACCACGGTGAGCTTGCCGATGTTCTCGCCGCTTTCGGTGGGATTGGCGTCCAGCCGCGTGCCGCTGCCGCTGACGCCATACAACGAGGCGATGCCCGGGTCCTTGTCGTGCGCCAGCTGCAACTCGCGCACCAGCGCGTCGGTCTGCGCCAACGGCGTACCGGAAGGCAGCTTCACGGTCATTTCGAAGCGGTCCTGCGCCAGCTGCGGAATCAGGTCCGCCCCCAGCATCGGCACCAGCAACACGGTGCCGACAAACGCGGCAGCCGCCAGTCCCAGCACCAACCCGGGCCGCCGTAACGCCGCCGGCAGCATCGCCAGATAGCCACGCTCGGCGCGGCCATACGGCGCCATCGCCAGATCGCTGGCCTTGCGCATCACCGGCGACACCACCCGCGCGATGCCGCGCCACAGCCGGACCACCGCCCACGCCACAGCGAAGAACGCATAGCGCACGCTCGCCCCGGCTCCGCGCCGGCCGGCGGCCACCGGCTTGAGCCAGCGCTGCTGCGGCTGCCACTGCGGGTGGCTCGGCTCGTCCGGGAACGCCATCGGTGGCGCGCCCTTGAGCGAACTCAGCATCGGGATCAGCGTCATCGACACCACCAGCGAGATCGCGATCGCGATCGCCACGGTCATCGCCTGGTCGCGGAACAGCTGCCCGGCGATGCCTTCGACGAACACCAGCGGCAGGAACACCGCGATCGTGGTCAGCGTGGACGCCATCACCGCCATGCTCACTTCACGGGTGCCGGCAATTGCGGCATCCAGCACGCTCAGGCCGCGCTCGCGCGCCTTGGCGATGCTTTCCAGCACCACGATCGAATCGTCCACCACCAGGCCGGTGGCCAGCGCCAGACCGCCCAGCGACATCACGTTGAGGCTCAGGCCCAGCTGGCCCATGAAGAAGAACGTGGTGATGATCGACACCGGCAGCGACAGGCTGATCACGAAGGTGCTCCAGCCATCGCGCAGGAACAGGAAGATGATCAGGATCGCCAGCACGCCGCCGATCACCGCATCCTTCTTGACGTCGCTGATCGCGTGCTCGATGAAGTGCGACTGGTCCTCGATGGTGGTGATTTCGACATCGCCGGGCACGGTCGCCTTCAACTGCTCCAGCCGCTTGCGCAGCGCTGCGGCGGTGGACACGGTGTTGGCGTCGCCTTCCTTGTAGATCGCCAGCTCCACCGCTTCCTTGCCGCCCAGGCGGATGATCGCCTCGCGCTCCTTGTAGCCCTGGCGCACCTCGGCCACATCCTTCAATCGCACCGGCATGCCGCCGGCAATGCTGCTGGTCGACGACGAGGACGTGCTCTGCACCTCGGCCGCCGCCGCCAGCGCCGCCTGCGAGCCGGTGGACGCGGCGATCGCATACATCTGCTGCATCGCCGCTTCCGCGGCGCTGCCGCTGCTGCTCTGCGTGGTCACCAGCATGTTGCGGATCTCGTCCAGATCCACGAACTGGTTGACCGTGCGCACCAGATACCGCTGCGAGCCTTCTTCCAGCCGGCCGCCGGAGATGTTGACGTTCTCCTCCTTGAGCCGGGTGATCACGTTGTCGATCGGCAGGTTGAGCTGGGCCAGCTTCTGCTGATCGATATCGACCTGAATCTCGTCCTCCAGCCCGCCGCCGACCTTGACCGCGGCCACGCCGGCCACCGGTTCGAGCTTCTTTTTCAGATCCTCGTCGGCATAGCGACGCAAGCCGGTGAGCTGGCGGATCGCATCGCTGTCGGAGGACGGTGCCTGCTTCGGCGACAACGCCAGCCGCATGATCGGCTCGGTCGATGGATTGAAGCGCAGCAACACCGGCGGCTTGGTTTCCAGCGGCAGCGACAAGGCTTCCATCTTGTCGCGCACCTCCAGGCTGGCCTGGTCCATGTTGGTGCCCCAGGCGAATTCCAGCACCACATCGCTCTGCCCGGTGCGCGAGATCGACTTGAGCTTGCGCAGGTTCTTGACCACGCCGACCGCTTCTTCCACCGGTTCGGTCACCAGCGTTTCGATTTCCGCCGGCGCCGCGCCGGTGTATTCGGTGCGCACGGTCAGCGTGGGATAGCTCAGATCCGGCAGCAGATTGACCTTGAGGCTGCGCAAGGCGATCAGGCCGAACAGCAGCATGGTCACGGTGATCATCGCGATGGTCACCCGCCGCCGCGTGGCGAAGGCCACCAGACCGCCACCGCCGGACAAGGACGCATGCGGGTCGTGCACGGGTCCGTGCGGGTTGCCGTGATCGCTCATGAGCGCTTCCCGTCGCTGCCGGTTGCCGGCGCCGCAGCCGCAACCGGCTTGCGATCGGGCTGGCCGATCACCTGGACCGCAGTGCCATCGCGCAGCGCCACCTTGCCGGCGGTCACCACCTGGTCGCCTTCCTTCAGGCCTTGCCGCACTTCCAGCCATGGGCCTTCGGCATAGCCGAGTTTCACCGGCACCCGGCTGGCCTTGCCGTTGCGCACCACGAATACCGCCGGCTCGCCATCGTCCAGCAATGCCAGGCGCGGAATCACCAAAGCATCCTTGCGCTGGTCGTAGTCGATGCGGATGCGCCCGAACATGCCCGGCTGCAGCGCTTCGGCGCCCTGGCCAAACGCACAGATCACCCGGAAGGTGCCGCTGCCCGAATCCACCACCGGCGCAATGCGATCGACCTTGCCGATGAACTGCTGGCCGGGCAAGGCATCGGCCAGCAAGGTCACCGGCTGGCCGGATTTGAGCGTGGCCAGTTCGCGCTCGGGCACGTTGAGCGTGGCCTCCAGCTGCGAGTCGTCGACGATGCGGAAGATCGGCGTATTGATCTGCACGAAGTTGCCGGTCTTGATCGAGCGCGAGGCGATCACCCCGGAAATCGGCGCCTGCACCGTGGTGTAGGACAGTTCCAGCGATGCCAGGCGGTGCTGCGCGCGGCTGTTTTCGACATCGAACTTGAGCTGGTCGACATCGGCGGCACTGACCAGTTGCTGCCCCACCAACTGGGTGGCGCGGCGGTAGCTGTTCTCGAGCTTGCGCAGCTGCGCCTCGCTTTGCGCCACCGCCAGATGCGCGCGGTCCGGATCCAGGCGGACCAGCGCCTGGCCCGCGGACACCTTCTGCCCCTCTTCCACCATCACCGCCAGCGCCACGCCGGAGGTCTTTGCCACCACCTGTGCTTCGGCGCGCGGCTCCAGTGCGGCGGTGCCGGTATAGCTGGCCGCCACCGCACGGCGTGCGGCCTTGGCAATTTCCACCGGCACCGCGTCGACGCTCTTTTTTTCCTCGGCCGCCTTGGCCGCGCCATCTCCGGCCTTGCAACCGCCCAGCAACAGGCTCGTGGTGATCAACAATGCGGCGGCGCAGGTTCCGCTGCGGCCGGGCAAGAAAGAGCGTGGCGACATCGTCGTGTCCTAGTGGATGCGTGAACAGGTGTTGTAGGCAAGTAGACCACCAGAACGATGATGTCGCCAATGCGCCAAAGGTCATGGTCTGTTCAAGTTCGCCTATTCACCCCGTTTGCGCGGGGCCAAATCGCAGGCATACTCGGACCGGTTCCGTCATGCCCCCACGTGCGGACGTTCAATCAGTCTTCCGGATACGAAACCATGCGCCCGCAGCCGCTCGCCGCTTGTCTCGCTCTGGTCGTCTTCCTGCCGTTTGGGGGCGCATCAGCGACACCATCAGTCCCGCCAGCCGCACCCGCCACGCCTGCGCCCACTGCGGCGGCGGCCACCCCCGCAGCGCCCACCGGCAACCCGTCCAACGGCCGCTTGCTGGCCTATACCTGTCAGGGGTGCCACGGCGTCACCGGGTACAAGAACGCCTATCCGAGTTATCGCGTGCCCAAGATCGGCGGCCAGTCCAGTCAGTATCTGACCCAGGCGCTGACCGAGTACCGCCAGGGCAAACGCAAGCATCCCACCATGCAAGCGCAGGCGCAGAGCTTTTCCGAGCAGGACATCGCCGATATCTCCGCCTACCTGTCCACCCTCAAATAAGCGCCCACATGCCGAACGCCCTGCACGCTCCGCGTCTAGCCATCGTCCTGGTCGCTGCCCTGATGGTGGCGGCCTGCTCCCAATCCCAGGTGGAGTCCACCGATCATTCCGCCGGCGATGCCGGCCACGCCAGCGGCGAACATGGCTCCGGTTCGTCCGCCGGGCTGCCGACCGGGCGCGCCGAGGCCGGCGACAAGCTGGCGCATGCGAAGGGCAAGGCCACCGGCCAGAGCTGCATCGATTGCCATGGCGCCGACGGCAATGCTCCCATCGACCCCAGCTATCCCAAGCTCGGCGGCCAGTACGGCGACTACCTTGCGCACGCCTTGCAGGCCTACCGCAGCGGCGATCGCCAGCACCCGCTGATGACCGCACAGGCCACCGCGCTGAGCGATCAGGACATTGCCGATCTGGCCGCCTACTTTGGTGCGCGGCAGACGCAGCTGCGCGATCTGCACGGCGTCAACTGAGTTGCAGACGCGTCGGGTGCCACCGCGCACGTTGCGTCTCATTCGAGATGAAAAAGCACTTGCGCGAACATTAACAGGCCGCTATCATTTCGTTCTCAGTTTCGTGGGGCCATAGCTCAGCTGGGAGAGCGCCTGCATGGCATGCAGGAGGTCGGCGGTTCGATCCCGCCTGGCTCCACCAATCCTGGCTTAGGCCGCCAGGTAGACAAACTCAGGTTTTGATATGCGTCCCCATCGTCTAGAGGCCTAGGACACCACCCTTTCACGGTGGACACCGGGGTTCGAATCCCCGTGGGGACGCCAATCATCAGAAAGCCTCGGCATCGCCGGGGCTTTTTTTTGCATGCTTTTCGGCATCGCTCGTGTGTCGTGGATCTGCACGCGGCCCACCTGGTGCGGCATGTCGTCATGCGGATATCGAAGATGCAGCGGCAGCGTGTTGCCGCAGTGCAAGCGGCCCCTTTGCTGATCCGCCGTCGGCTGCAGCGCAACTACACGCATGCCGATGACCGCGAACGTGCACCCCTTGCAACGCGGGTCGATCACTTGCGCAAGAACTGTCGCACATGCCGAGCCTGCGGATAACCACGGCCACTGCATCGTTGTGCTCTGCCCGATCAGACAATCCCCGCACAGCGACATCCAGCTCGATCAATCGGCGATGCTGGAACGCATCGCATACTTGCGCCTGCACGCGCCGTGCTGACCCTGCCACCGGCAAATCGCTCAGCACATCTTTTTTTGCACGCACCACTTCCCAAGCGTCATCGATGTCGCTATGATTGCCGGCTCGCAGCATCGTGGGGCCATAGCTCAGCTGGGAGAGCGCCTGCATGGCATGCAGGAGGTCGGCGGTTCGATCCCGCCTGGCTCCACCAATATTCCCGACATAGGCCGTCTGGAATCTACAACCAGGTTTTGATACGCGTCCCCATCGTCTAGAGGCCTAGGACACCACCCTTTCACGGTGGACACCGGGGTTCGAATCCCCGTGGGGACGCCAATCATCAGAAAGCCTCGGCATTGCCGGGGCTTTTTTTTGCCTGATACTGCTCAGCAGCCCCCTGCTTCACCGCACGCGATCGGTAGCGACGCGACTACACATTGTTGAGCTGCCAGTTCAACGAGCCCATCGACTACGGGCGCGGGGCGGTGTCGCTGCATCCACACGCACGCACCGCCGATCGACTGTGGAACGTGTGCACTCGATGACGCACCAACCGGCCTGCGCATCGACCAACGTCCGCACAATGCCAGATCAGGTCTGGCCAACATCCAGCGCCTTGCGGCCTTCGTGGGTGAGATCGATATCGCCGTCTTCGGCCTGTGTCGCATAGCCGGCGCGCACCGCCCAGTTGGCCTCTTCGTCGGTCACCGGCTTGGTGTCGTGGATGTCGCGCAAAATGCGCAGCTGCTGCGAAGAATCAAAATCCATGGAAGCCACCTGCTTGAAAGAGCTATCCAAGGTACGCACCGCGCGTGATGGTTGCGTGCCTGCAGGCGCAAGGTGGCAGGGCTGTCTCATCTCGACTGCATTCTTCAGCAACTACGCGGCAGCGATGCGGGCCAGCAAACACGCTGCCATGCAAGCACGGCACGACGCTGCGCCGCCTGGCGCACACCATCGACACCCGCTCGCTCCACGCCTGACGGCACTGCGCAAGCGTGGCGATGCAATCACCAGCCTGCTCCGGCACGGCTGTCGAGCGCCAAAAAGAAAAGCCCCTCTGACTGTCGCCAGAAGGGCTCTGCTTGTACCGCTGCATCCTGGTGCCGAAGGTGGGACTCGAACCCACACGCTTTTAAGGGCGGCGGATTTTGAGTCCGACCCAAGAAGTAGACGCGACAAGCACTTTGGCCGATTTAGCGTTCCGCAATGACCAGCAATTCAATGCTCTGCATGCCTTACGCGACAAGGGGTGCGCCGTGGTTGCGGAATGATTTCTAGCCGATCGAGGGGATCATGGAGCGGCGCCCCGTCACCTGACTGAGGCGCGCACACGAGCGTCGGAGCTGTCGAAACGCTACCAGGTTGGTGATCGGGATCTTCGGGCGGTCCTGGACGCTGAACAACGCGAGACAGAGCGCCAGCGTGGGGCGGCAGCAGCAGCGCAGGCGGCCAAATCGGCAGCCACGCTGGGGGGGCTGCTGGATGCATACGTGTAGTCGTTGAAGGACACCGGCAAGATCAGCGCAAGGGAGGCCGAGAACTCGATCGCCTTGCACGTGAAAGGCC
This sequence comes from Xanthomonas euroxanthea, assembly GCF_903989455.1. Taxonomy (NCBI): domain Bacteria; kingdom Pseudomonadati; phylum Pseudomonadota; class Gammaproteobacteria; order Lysobacterales; family Lysobacteraceae; genus Xanthomonas; species Xanthomonas euroxanthea. The sequence continues at coordinate 2,705,539 of NZ_LR861803.1, forward strand.
CATGGCCGCTGCTATGGGAAATGCCGGCCGGCGACGTGACGCGTGACGACCTGCTGCCCGTCCTGGCGCGTATTGCCGCGTCAGGAAAGCTGAGGGCGGCGGGCAAGATCCGGTCGCACCTGTGCGCTGCGTATGCTGCAGCGATTCGTGCTCGGCAGGGCGCGCGCGCGCCGGCCTCGATGCGCGCCCTGGCTGTGTCCGCGAACCCGGCCCGCGACCTGGCCACGATCGAGGGCAGCAGCGCTGCCAAAGACCGCGCCCCCTATCGGTGGCCGAGCTTCGCGCCTACTGGAAGCGTATCGCCCGACTCCCAGGCGCTGCCGGCGCACTGCTCCAGTTCCACCTGCTAACGGGAGGACAGCGCATCGCCCAGCTGTCGCGGATGGAGGTGGACGGCTCGGACCTGGACACGAGGACGGTGCGGATCCTCGACGGCAAAGGGCGACGAAACAAACCCCGAGCGCACTATGTCCCGCTTCTACCTGACGCGGAGAAAGCGCTGCAGGTGATGAGGGGGGAATGAACCGCTCGGGCCTTACCTGTTCACGCTCAGCGAGGGTACGCCGCCGAGCGTTGCAGCCATTGCAGCAGCTGGCCACGCATCCAGGTTGTACAAGCAGATCGACTTGAGCAGGCCTCGCTGCTGCAAGGCCTCATATAGCAAAGGGTTTCGCGCACTGCATAGAACTACTCAAACGGGGCGTAGTTGAAGTTGCTGCCTCCTTCCTCGTTCTTTGATGGTGCGGGCCCCTAAGCGTCTGTTAAGATTGCAAAGCGGCATTCAGCCGCTGGTTAACTTACATGGAGTTTCAAAGGATGAAGACGTTGGTTAAGATTGCATCTATCTTTCTTGGCATGTCGCTTTTGGCATCAGCCTACGGCCAGGAAGTTATTGCGATCGATCGAGTCCCTCAAAGCGCAATCGGAACGGATGCCGCCTCAATGGCGGTTCCAGTTGGCGTTCAATTAGCTGAAATCAAACGGCTATACAATAATTCAAATAAGGATCATTTTTCCTATTTTAACCTTCCAAAGGATTGGGGTAAAAAGGGATGGATGGTGGAAGGCTCGCTTGGTTTTGTATCAAGCACCTACTTTGAAAACTCCAAAGGACTCTTCCTTTGCTGGATGGCGAGCCGAGATACGAAGTGGGTCAATAAGGATTTCACCAGCACTGACGCTGGCTGCGAGGGTTATAGACAACGGACGGATGGCACTGGGAACCCCAATTCACTAGGCTCCTTCCTTGGGTATGTGAGTGCAATTCAATTGCCGGGAACTGTCCCGCTGTACCGCTGTTACGTCCAAGCGGAGTTCGACCACTTCGATACCCTCTCATCGAATTGTGAAGGCCGAGCTATGGCCGTGAACGACGGAATCTTGGGTTATATCTTCCTCTGAAAAATTGGTTCGCGATCACTACTCTGTTAGTACTGTAGAAAAAGAAGCCCCCTAGAGGTTCTGCGTCTAGGGGGCTTTCGTTTGAGCATCGCCGGGAGCAATGTCAGGCCGACATGAGCGGCATTGATTACTAGTCCCGAACATCGCTGATGTCAGATGGATCCCGGTGGCGGTATCAGCAAACGCCGCGCTGCGGCGTAAACATTTCCGAATTAACTACCACGATCGCATCTTCAGCTAGCCTGTCGGCACCCTGACGCTCTATGCTGGCGCCAACCTGCGCCAACCTGCGTCAACCTGCGTCAACCTGCGCGATCGCCGCATCGGTAGCAGCCTTGACCAACGCCATCAGCTGCCAGCCTGGCATATCTTGGCCAGCCTCGCCAGCAGGTGCCTGCAACGTGTAACTGCCGCTTACAAGTTGCGCGATGCTGGCCGACATCAAGCCCACATCCTTGCCGCGGTCGCTGACCGCAAAGTTCGCTTCGCCGCCGTCGCTGATCGGGTTCCAGGTTATGGCAATGCGCGTCGCCACTGGATCGGCACCCGTATCTGACGTAACCACGTTGGACAGATATGCAGCAAGCGTGGCCGCTTTGATGCCCAGCAGCAGGTGTACGCCAGGCTCGGAGACCGTTTCGCCTGGCACCTTGATGGCCTGCCCCCGTGGCTGGGTCGACTTCGGTCGTCGCCGGTGCGGTGATCTCGTAGCTGCGGCCGACCAAGTCGCTGATCTGCACCGTGAGCACGCGCAGGAAGAAGCGCTCCAGCGTCTGCGTCCAGCCATCGGGGTGCGGCTTGGTGGTCATTTGCTCGAGGTGAAATTCGACCGGACCATCGTTGGTGCCGGGTTCCATCGGATCTCGATGCGCGGCGACACGATCTTGGTCTGCGTGCCGAAGGTTGGATTTTCGCTGATGAGCATGTCAGTAGCCTGTAACGTCGAGGATGGGAGCGCGCACCCAGGCCTGGCCGTAATTGCCAGGGGGCGGTTGCGGATTTCGGTCGGTGCCGGTGCGCAGATCCTGTGCGGTATCGATGGCAGAGATGGATGCGACGTTGCCGTTGATGTTGACCACGCCCTTGCGCCAAAGGACCTGCACCTGCCACTGCGGACCGCCGCCGATCAGGCCACCGATGGCAAGCATGATGTTGCCGGTGGACCCAGCCAGCGCGGCATAGGTGCGACCTTCGGGCAGCGTGATCGATCCGCCTTGGTTGGCATTGCCCTGCAGCAACGCCCGCACCTTCATGTACTTCAACGTGGCGTCGAAGTGCACCTGATCCGTATCGGGATTGGTGATCACCAAGTAGTCCCGGCGTCCGAAGTTCGGCTCGTCGAAGACGTAAGCGGTAAAGCTGCCGCTGGTGGTGAAGCCGGTAAACGTGAAACTGCTTCCGCTCTGTGTGAGCGTGGCGAGCACGGCGTTGCTCTCCCCCAGAAACGCGAGGGCAGGATTGGTGCCGGCGACAGTCAAGCTCCAGGTTTTGAGCACGCCGCTGCCGGTGGGCGTGATCGTCTGCTTCGACGCCAGCGCCAAGTTCTTCCAGGTCTCAGATATGACAACGCGATTAGGGCCAGCCTCGAAGATTGCATAGGCCATCAGAACCTCCCATAGAACAGGGTGCCGCCGGCGCGTGCCGTCAACGTTGCAGGGACGGCGACCGATCAATCAGGGAGCCATCCCCAATTTCCGCCAGCGCAAGCGCGGCGCGAAGACATACTATTTTTACGACCACGGCACCCGTGGCGGCACGGGGCGGCGTGAGGAATTGCTCGGCAATGACTAGGGCCTCGCGATCCAGCGCTGGGCAGAGCTGCAGGGGCAGGCCCATGCAGCACCGGCCGCGCGCGTGATGTTCGGCTGGGTCTGCGACCAGTACATGGCACAGGTGGCCAGTCGCAAGGCGACGCGGACGTTGGCCGACAATCGCAAGGAGGTGATGAAGCTAAGGGAATTCTTCGACGACCCACCGGCAGCGATAGAGGCGATCAAGCCGGTGCATGTCCGCCAGTACCTGACCTGGCGCACCAAGGGCGGCACGGCACACGTGCGCGCGAGCCGCGAAAAGGCGCTGCTGTCCCACATCTGGAACTTCGCGCGAGATCGGGGCTACACCGCCCTGCCCAATCCGTGCGCCGGTATCAAGGGATTCCGAGAGACCAACCGCGACGTCTACATAGAAGATGAGCAGTACGCGGCGGTTTGGGAAGCGGCGGACCCTTGCCTACGTGCGCGGGGGCCAAAGTGACACCCACTCGCTGAGGATTGCGGAAATGCCCCCTCAGATTGCGGAAATGATTACGGCAGCCGAAGCTGCCGTAAGTCATTGGTGCCGAAGGTGGGACTCGAACCCACACGCTTTTAAGGGCGGCGGATTTTGAGTCCGCTGCGTCTACCGATTCCGCCACTTCGGCGTGGCCGCGCAGTATAGCGAGTTGTGCATGAAACGAACAGTGTCAGAACGCGCCTGACGAATTCAGGTGCAAGCGGAGTCATCAGCGCCGCGGCGAAGCAGTGTCGATATACTGGCCGACTTAGGTGAAGGAGTAAGCAATGTCGGTGTTGCGTGGAGTTCGGGTGCTGGTGGTCGAGAACGACCAGATGAATGCCATGCTGCTCGACCTGCAGCTCGTCCAGGCCGGTGCCGTCGTGCTGGGTCCGGTCGGAGAGGTTGCACAGGCGCTGACGCTGATCAAGGCCGATGCGCCGGAAATCGCGGTGCTCGATTACCGTCTTGGCAACGGCGAGACCAGCGAGCCGGTCGCCCGACTGTTGTCGGAACTGGGGATTCCGTTCGTGCTGGCCACCGGTGTTGCCAGTGGCACCATCCCCGGCGGCTTCGAACGCGGCGTGATCCTGACCAAGCCTTACTTGTCCGAAGAACTGATCAGCGCGCTGTCCAGGGCACGGCAGCTGAGCGGTGCCGCCAGCTGAGCGCAACCGCCTACCGGTGTGTCGCCAGCACGTGGCGCGGTCGATAGTTGGCACTCTTCGGTAACCAGTTGCGCCACTGCTGCGCTTAACGCAGGCCGTTCGCGCTGCCGTGCCGGTTGTCGCAAACCCCTCGCCTACAGCCCGCTTGCCACTAGAATCGTGCATCCAGGCATGATGGGCGGGTCACCCAATGGATAGCGTCGTGTCGCCGTTTGCCGGTCTGCTGCCGGAAACGTGCGAGATCGCCGGATTATTGTCGTCGTCCGCATGCGCTGCCGATCCGCTGCTGCGCGACAGCCAGGCGCTGCGGACGACCCTCTCGGTGTGCCTGCACGCGCAGGTTCCGATGCTGCTGGTCTGGGGCGACCAGGCGCGCTGCATCTACAACGATGCCTGCATCGCGCTGCTGGGCGCGCGCCACCCGGCAGCATTCGGCCAGCCATTGGCGGAACTTGCAGACACCGCTGAAGCCGACCACCACGGTGCGCATCCGCATCCGCATGCGGCATTGCCGCTGTCGGCGTGGTCGTGCAGCCCGATCCTGCAGGCCGGCGAACGTCTGGGCCTGTTGTATGTCGCCGGCACACTCGCCCCTGCTGCGACACAGACCCGTAGCGAGGCCGAGCCTGCAGCGGTGTCCACCGCGCTCGATCAGTCGCCGGCCTTCATGGCGGTGCTGCGTGGCCCCGGTTATATCGTCGAGAGCGCAAATCAACGCTTCCACGACCTGGTCGGCCACCGTCCGTTGCTTGGCCAACCATTGCTCGAGGCGATGCCGGAACTCGCCGACCAGGGCTATGTCGAGCTGCTCGATGAGGTGCGACGCAGCGGCCGTCCTTTCATCGGCGAATCGATGGCCGCCTATCTGCAGCGCAGGCCCGGCAGCGTGCTGGATCAGACCTTCGTGGATTTCCTGTATCAGCCCATGCGCGAGCGCGATGGCCGCATCGACGCGATCCTGGTGCACGGATTCGATGTCACCGAGCAACGCAACGTGGCCAGTCGCGACAGCTTCTTGCTGATGCTCGAAGACGCGCTGCAGAACGTCTCCGATCCGCGCCAGATCATCGATACCAGTGTGCGATTGCTGGGCGAACATCTGCAGGTCAATCGCTGCGCGTTTGGCCTGGCGGCGGCCGACGGCAGGACCATGCACGTGATCAGCGACCATGTGCAGGACATGCCGAGCCTGCAGGGCGATTTTCCGCTGGAAGTGGCACAGGGCTTGCGCGACGCCTTGCTGGAAAACCGCCCCTGGTTCACCACCGATGCGATGGCGCCCGGTGCACCGGACTATGTGTCCCAGCAGTACCGCCGCTCAGGCCTGCGCGCATCACTGGCGATTCCGCTGCACAAACACGGCCGCCTGGTCGCGGCCATCGGCGTGCATCAGCGCGCACCGCGGCGATGGTTGTCCACCGAGATCGAACTGGTCCGCCTGGTCGCTGCACGCTGCTGGGAGTCCATGCAACGCGCCAAGGCACAGCAGCAACTGGCCGCCAACGAAGCGCGGCTGCGCCGACTGGCCGACACGCTGCCGCAGATCATCTTCATCGCCGACCGGGAGGGTCAGCCGCATTACTTCAATCGGCGCTGGTACGAATACACCGGACTGGATCCTTCAGACAACCAGACCGCTGCATGGCATCGGGCGCATACCGCCGATGGCCTGCGGGTGTCTTCGCAGGCCTGGGCGCTGGCAGTCGATGGCGAGCGCGCCTATGAAATGGAGTGCGAACTGCAACGCCACGATGGCCAGAGGCGCTGGCACCTGGCGCGCGCCCTGCCCGTGCGCGGCGACGACGGCAGCATCGGCGAGTGGATCGGCACCTACACCGACATCCATGACCGTCGTGCGTTCGAGCAACAGCTGCGCGAAAGCGAAGTGCGCTTCCGCGCCTTGTGCGAGACGGTGCCGGCAATGATCTGGATGGCCGATGCGCAGGGCGACTGCGTGTACTGGAATCCGCGCTGGTACCACTTCACCGGGCAGGCCGAAGACCAGGCAATGAATCAGGGCTGGTGGGATGTGATGCATCCCGACGATGCCGAGCGCGTACGCCATGCGTTCGGGCAGGCATTAGCGCAACGTGGCGAGTTCCTGGCCGAGTACCGGGTGCGTCGTCACGACGGGCAGTATCGCTGGTGCATCGATACCGCATCGCCGCACTTCGCCAGCGATGGACGTTTTCTCGGCCACATCGGTTCGCTGACCGATATCTCCGAACGCAAGCACATCGAAGATGCCACCGCCTCCGACCGCGCCATCCTGAGCCTGATCACCACCGGCGCACCGCTGCCGGTGGTGCTGGATGCCATCGCATCGAGCGTGGAAGCGCGTGGCGAGACGACGTTGTATTGCGCGGTGATGGTGCTCGACGAGGTACGAAAAACGCTGAGCTTCGGCTCGGCGCCGCATTTTCCGATCGAGTACCGCGGGCATTTCGAAGCCTCGCCGATCGGGCTGAACGGGCCGCCCTGCGCGCGCTCTGCCTACCTCGGGCAGCAGGTGATCTGCGAGGACATCCAGGCCGACCCCAGCTTCAGCGACCACCATGCGGTGTCGTCGGCACTGGGCATCGTCGCCTGCTGCGTGACGCCCATCCTGGACAGCAACGGTCAGGTGCTGGGCACGCTCAACATCTACTACGATCGCGCCCACCTGCCCTCGCTGCGCGAACAGGCAATGGCGCGCTCTGCATCGCATCTGGCCGGCATCGTCATCGAGCGCACGCGCGTGGACGCCAAGCTCAAGCAATCGCTGCAAGCCGAGACCGCCGCACGCAGCCAGGCCGAGCATGCCAGCCGGGTCAAGGACGAGTTTCTGGCCACGCTCAGCCACGAATTGCGCACGCCGCTCAATGCCATCCTCGGCTGGTCGCGGTTGATGCAGTCGGAGGTGTTCGATCCGACCAATGTGGGCAAAGGCCTGATCATCATCGAGCGCAGTGCGCGTGCACAGACGCAGATCATCGACGACCTGCTCGACATGAGCGCGATCCTGTCCGGCAAGATCCGCCTGCAGGCAGAGCACTTCGATATCGCAGGACTGATGCGCAGCACGGTGGAACTGATGCAGCCGTCCGCACTGGCGCGCGACATCGCGTTGGAACTGGATGCGCCCGATGCAGGCGAACTGTGGTTCTTCGGCGATGCCGGGCGCCTGCAGCAGGTGCTGACAAATCTGCTCAGCAACGCACTCAAGTTCACCTCGCCCGGTGGCACGGTGCGGGTGGCGCTGGACATCGAGGACGAGCGGCTGCGGCTATGCGTGCAGGACACCGGCATCGGGATTGCAGCCGACTTCCTGCCGCACGTGTTCGACCGTTTTCGGCAGGCCGATGCCGGTACCACGCGCCGCGTCGGTGGGCTGGGGCTGGGCTTGTCGATCTCGCGTCAGTTGGTCGATCTGCACGGCGGCAGCCTGGGGGCATCCAGTGCGGGCGAAGGCAAGGGGGCGACCTTCACCATCGTGTTGCCGTTCCAGCACGGGGTCAGCGATCTGCGGCCGGCGGCGTCCGGGTCGCTGCAGGTCGGCCCGTTGCCGAGCGACTGCCTCGGGCGCCTGGATGGCGTGCGCCTGTTGCTGGTCGACGACGACCAGGATTCGCGCGAGGCGGTGGTGCAGTTCCTGATGCTGGCCGGCGCGCAGGTGCAGGCGGCCGGCTCGGTGGAGGCAGCCGAACAATGCCTGGCAGAGGCACCCTTCGACGTGCTGGTCAGCGATATCGCCATGCCGATGCGCGACGGCTACGACCTGATCCGCACGGTGCGCTCCGGTCGCACCGACCTGCCACGGCATATCCCCGCGATCGCCCTCACCGCCTATGTGCGCGAAGAAGACCGCGACCGTGCCGTAGTGGCCGGATTCGATGCGCATATGGGCAAGCCGGTGGAGCCGCCCGGACTGGTCGACCTGATCGAACGCCTGATCTTGCCGACGCGCGCGGTACGCAGCGAGGCGTGAGGTCGCCTGGAAACGGCTAATAAAACAGCGTGGTCAACCAGCGCTGTTTGCAACAAAACACACCGACCATCCCGACAGGTCCTTGCCCGCCCGCCGTCGCGGGACCTCACGCGGCATGGATGCCGCTACAAGGACGTAATTGCGGCGTGTCCTGCGAGGGTGGGCGGGCAAGGGCCCTGCAGCAAGGCCCCGGATCAGTCGCCTTACGACTGATCGTATCTGCATGGGCGCACCGCGGTGGTCGGAGGCCACGGACCCAGCAGCCAGTTGCAGATCAGCCTGCCCACGCACGCTCCAATCGCAGCAGCAGACCCACCGCCTTGCGAGCGGGTCTATCTACACTGCCCAGCCATGCCAGCACAGCCGCCGGGCACGCCGGGTCAGCTGCGCTTGGCGCGTGCGAATGCGGCGGCCAGCGCGTTGTCGGCCGGCGGTGCAGTGATGCGTGGCTTGTTGTTGCCCTGTGCCGGGCCACGTCCACCGCCACCGTCGCGCCTGCCCTGCCCCGGGCCGCCGCTGCCGCGCTGATCGCGCGATTGGGCTGCGCCATCGGCCGGTGGAGGCGTGTCGGACAGACGGCAGGTCAGTGCGATGCGTTTGCGCGCCACGTCCACTTCCAGCACCTTGACCTTGACGATGTCGCCGGCCTTGACCACATCGCGCGGATCCTTGACGAAGGTGTCCGACAACGCGGAGATGTGCACCAAGCCATCCTGGTGCACGCCGATATCGACGAACGCACCGAATGCGGCCACGTTGCTGACCACGCCTTCGAGCACCATGCCGGGCTTGAGGTGCTTGATGTCCTCGATGCCTTCGGCGAACTGCGCGGCCTTGAACTCGGGACGCGGATCACGGCCGGGTTTTTCCAGCTCCTTGAGGATGTCGCGCACGGTCGGTACACCGAACTGTTCGTCGGTGAACAGCTCCGGCTTGAGTCCGCGCAGAAAGCTGCCGTCGCCCAGCAGGGCCTTGATCGGCTTACCGGTGCTGCCGACGATGCGCTCGACCACCGGATAGGCTTCCGGGTGCACCGCCGAGACGTCCAGCGGCTCGTCGCCATCGGCGATGCGCAGGAAGCCGGCGCATTGTTCGAAGGTCTTCTCGCCCAGACGCGGCACCTTGAGCAGGTCCTTGCGGCGCTTGAACGGGCCGTTGTCGTCGCGATGGCGCACGATGTTTTCCGCCACCGTGCTCGACAGCCCGGACACCCGCGACAGCAACGCCGCCGAAGCGGTGTTGACGTACACGCCGACCGCGTTGACGCAGTCTTCCACGCGCGCTTCCAGCGCCTTGGCCAAGCGATACTGGTCCACGTCGTGCTGGTACTGGCCCACCCCGATCGCCTTGGGCTCGATCTTGACCAGCTCGGCCAGCGGGTCCTGCAGGCGGCGCGCGATCGACACCGCGCCGCGCAGCGACACGTCCAGGGTGGGGAACTCCTTGGCCGCGAATTCGGACGCCGAATACACCGACGCCCCCGCTTCGCTGACCACGATCTTCTGCAGCTCGCTCGCCCCGCACAGCGCGATCGCCTCACCGGCCAGCTTGTCGGTTTCGCGGCTGGCAGTGCCGTTGCCGATCGCGATCAGCTCCACGTTGTGCTGCAGGCACAGCTTCTTGATCGTCTGCAGCGACTGGTCCCATTGCCGCTTGGGCTCATGCGGATAGATCGTCTCGGTGGCCACCAGCTTGCCGGTGGCATCGACCACGGCGATCTTGCAGCCGGTGCGGATACCGGGGTCCAGCCCCAGCACCACGCGCGGGCCGGCCGGCGCGGCCAGCATCAGGTCCTTGAGATTGTCGCCGAACACGGCGATCGCCTCGGCCTCGGCCTTTTCGCGCGCCTGGTTGAACAGGTCCAGCAGCAGATGCATGTGCAGCTTGGCGCGCCAGGTCAGCCGGCAGGCATCCAGCAGCCAGCGGTCGGCCGGGCGGTTCTGGTTGGAGATGCCGGCGTTGCGCGCCACACGCCCTTCGGCGTACTGATGGCCGGCCTCGGCATCGTTGCCCGGCTCCAGGTCCAGGTACAGGAACTCCTCGCGGCGCGCGCGAAACAGCGCCAACAGGCGGTGCGAGGGAATCCTGGACAGCGCTTCGGCGTGATCGAAGTAATCGCGGTACTTGGCGCCGGCCTCTTCCTTGCCCTCGGCAACGCGCGCGCGGATCACGCCGTTGTCGTTCAACCAACTGCGCAGCTCGCCCACCAGGGCGGCGTCCTCGCCCCAGCGCTCCATCAGGATGGCGCGTGCGCCTTCCAGCGCCGCCTTGATATCGGCCACGCCCTTGTCTGCATCGATGAACGCAGCAGCAGCGACTTCCGGCGCCTGGTTCGGGTCGGCCAGCAGGCCATCGGCCAGCGGTTCCAGGCCAGCTTCGCGCGCGATCTGCGCGCGGGTGCGGCGCTTGGGCTTGTAAGGCAGGTACAGGTCTTCCAGCCGCGACTTGGTGTCGGCCGCCACGATCTCACCGCGCAATTCGTCGCTGAGCTTGCCCTGCTCGCCAATGCTGGCCAGGATCGCCGCGCGCCGTTCTTCCAGCTCGCGCAGATAGGTCAGGCGCGTTTCCAGATTGCGTAGTTGCGTATCGTCCAGCCCACCGGTGACTTCCTTGCGGTAGCGGGCAATGAACGGAACGCTGGCGCCTTCGTCGAGAAGGGCGATGGCGGCGCGCGCCTGGGCGGGTTGGGCACCGATCTCGTCGGCGATGGTGCGAGCGATCTGCTGGGCAAGCTGGCTATCGTGCATGGCGGCGCGGCCAAAGCCGCTTCACTGAAAAAAGCATTTTCGCAGTGCTGGCCCGCCGCGGGAACCCGTTGACAGGATCACCATAACCCTATGCCGACGCGTCTTTCGACGGCTGACAAGCTCTAGCGGGCGATCGTCAGGTGGTTACAGATGGTGCAGGAGAGCTGAAGTACCGGTGCGATACCTGCAGCAGTGGCACTTGGCGCCCACTGACAGTGAGCGCAGTCGTCCGGTCGGCTGGCCCTTAGCTGGCGCGACCTGCGTAGTGGGTGGCAGCGCGCTCGACCAGGATGCTCTCGTGCAGCGACTCCAGCGCCATCACGCGGATCTTGCCGACGTCCTTCAGCGGCACCATGCGCTCGACATAGATCTCCGGCCCGGCGTCGGTCATTGCACGCGACTTGCTGAACCCGTAAGGCACAACACCCTTGTCGCCATCTTTGCTGCCACCGACATACAGAACGATCGACATGCCCACACCCTCGTTAACAACTGTGACTACGTTAGTGGCGCGAGCATAACGACCGTGCCGTGAGGAGCTTTCCACGCAGGTTAACGCTGGCTGTTTGCCGTTTGGTGACCGCCGCACCCGGGTCTGCGCCTGCACGACCGCTTCACCCGGTCTGCCCGTCCAATTGCGCTCCGCCCGCACGTACGACACCGCATGGACCTCAAAAGTGGTTACCCGTTCTGGTCGATCCGCAACGGGCTGATGCGCGCCTACCCGCGTCTGGAACAGGACACCCAGTGCGAAGTCGCCATCGTCGGTGGCGGTGTCACCGCCGCCTTGATCGCACACGAACTGCTCAAGCACGGACACGAAGTGGTGGTGGTCGAGCAGCGCGAGATCGGCTGGGGCAGTACATCGACCAGCACTGCCTTGCTGCAGTACGAAATCGATACGCCGATGATCGCGCTGGCCAACCACTACGGCATGCCGGCCGCCGCGCTGGCATACGGGGCATGCGCGCAAGCCATCCTCGACCTGCAAGGCCTTTGCAATACGCTGGGCGGCTGCGACTTCAGCCGTCAGGACAGTCTCTACTATGCGAGCCGGTCACGGGATCTCAACGACCTGCGCAGCGAACTGGATACGCGAAGAACCCACAAGCTTCCGGTGGAATGGATCGAGCGCGCACCCTTGTGGCACAACTACGGCGTGCGCTCGGAGGGCGCCATCCTCAGCCGCCTGGCCGCCGGCGTCGACCCGTACCGGCTGTGCTACCGCCTGTTTGCAGAAGGCGAGCAATACGGCGCGCGCATCTACGACCGCACCACGATTGCCGCCATCACACCCTATGACCAGCATGTTCAATTGCGCACCCAGGAGGGGGTCACGCTGCGCGCCCGGCACGTCATCCTGGCCGCGGGTTATGGAAACCAGCAGTGGCTGTCGCAGCGGGTGGCACGCAACCGCAGCAGCTACGCATTCGTGACCGATCCCCTGCACGACAGCGACATGGGCGCGCTCAAGCACACCATGATGTGGGAAACCGCGCGTCCCTATCTCTACCTGCGCAGCACGCCGGATGGACGCGTGGTGGCCGGCGGCGAAGACGACAGCGTCGATCTTCCCGCGCGTCGCGATGCGCGTGTCATGAGCAAGCTGAAAACGCTGCTGAAGAAAATCCACCAGACGATGCCGGATATCACCTTGCGCCCGGTATTTGCCTGGGGCGGCACCTTTGCCGAAACCGCCGATGGATTGCCGTTCTTCGGCACGCATCCCGAACATGGGCCGCGGGTGTCGTTCGCCATGGCCTATGGCGGCAACGGCATCACCTATAGCGCCATCGGTGCGGGGTTACTGCGCGCACAATTGGAAGGCAGGCCTCACCCGTTGTCGGACCTGTTCGGTTTCTCGCGCTTGCGCTGAGCCGCCCATGGCCACCAGCCGTGGCCATGCAGCGCATATCCGTCGGCTGCCCGTTCCAGCGGATTGCGTACGTGGATGCCGCCGCACAGGAAATACACCGGCAGAAACAGCGGGCCGAGCAGCATGTACTGATAGACATGGGCCCGCTCATGATCGCCCAGGCGCACCGGCGGGTGCCGGCAATGCCCGGCGGCATGCGCATAGGTGCTGCATTGCAGGTCGAGCGAGGCGCCCTTGAGCAGGATCACATTGCCCAGCGTCATCGCCCCGCCCGGCCCCCATGGCCAGGCATGGAACACCACGGCCAGTTCCTGCCCGGACCAGCGCGGACGCGCGCCGAAACAGCTGCCGGCGGCACCGATGGCAAGGCCGAGCAAGGTATTGGGCAGCGTCCACAACGCGCCCAGCACCTGCACGGACGACCACCGGCGCCGGGCGGGCGTCAGTCGGCCTGGTTGGGGATCAGCAGCCACAGGATCAGATAGACCAAGATGCCGGGGAACGCCGCCGAGGCGATCGACACGATCACGAACAGCACCCGCAACAGCGTGGAGCTCCAGCCGAAGCGGCGGGCGATGCCGCCGACCACGCCGGCGATCATGCGGTCGTTGAGGGAACGGGACAATGTGGTGGTCGTGGCCATGGAAGGCTCCTTCGAACGTGTCGCACAGTCTAAAAAGCGCAGCGGCTGCGCCTTGTGACGGCTGCGGCTGCTCGCTGCAGGCACAGCGCAACCCGAAGCCGCATCACGCGTTGCCGCCACGCTCCTGCAACCAGCGGTGGATCGCCACCGGCACCTCGCGCTGCGCACGTCCGGAGACGTAGATGCCGATATGCCCGCCGCGGAAACTCAGCTCGGTGTAATCGTCGCTGCCGACCAGGCCGCGCAATGCACGCGAGGCGTCGGGCGGCACCAAATGATCGTGTTCGGCGTAGATGTTGAGCACCGGCATGTCCACCGCCTGCAGGTCGACCGCCTCCCCGCCGATGCGCACCTGCCCGGTCACCAGGCCATTGCGCTGATAGAACTGGGTGACGAACTCGCGGAACGCCTCGCCGGCCAGATCGGGCGAATCGAAGATCCACTTTTCCATGCGCAGGAAATCTTCCAGCGCCTGCTTGTCGTCGAGGATGTCGAGCAAGCCGACGTATTTCTGCAGGTTCAGCCGGAACGGCTTGAGCATCAGGTAACTGGCGTTCATCAGATCCGCCGGCACGTTGCCCATGGTGTCCACGAACAGATCCACATCGACCATGCGCGCCCAGTTGGAGAGCATGTTGTCGGGGGTGTGGAAATCCACCGGCGTGACCATGGTGATCAGGTTGCGCACCTTCGGCCGCTGCAGCGCCGCGTAGCACAGCGCAAACGTGCCGCCCTGGCAGATGCCGAGCACATCGACCGCCTCCAGCCCCGACTGCGCGCGCAGGTGGTCCACCGCGCCGTCGATAAAGCGCAGCAGATAGTCCTCCAGGGTGAGGTAACGCTCGGAGCGGTCCGGGTAGCCCCAGTCCAGCACGTAGACGTCCTGACCGTGGCCCAGCAGGCCCTTGACCAGCGAGCGGTCGGCCTGCAGATCGACCATGTAGGGGCGGTTGACCAGCGCGTAGACGATCAGCAGCGGCGTCCTGGCCACCGGCGCCTGCTCGCCGACAAAGCGGTACAGCACCACCTTGCCGTCGCGCCAGATTTCCTCGCGCTCGGTCACGCCGTAATCCACGTCTTCCACGCCGGGCAACAGCTTGAGCCCCTCGCGCAGCTTGCGCTGCATCGACAGGGTTTCCTGCATCAGGTCTTCGGCGCTGAATCCCAACGGGCCTTTCATGCCTGCGCTCCACGTGGCTTGCGTGCGGTCGACTTACCGGCAGCTGTGCCAGCCGATGGCCTGGCGGCGCTTTTGGCCGCCTTCGTGTTCTTGGCTGGGGCGGTTTTCGCTGGTGGTTTCTTGGCCGGGCTGGTCGCCGCTGCCGGCTTGGGCGCAGTGTCCGCCCTGGCTGCCCGCGTGCGCTTGGCCGTGGCCGGCGCAACCGGGTCAGCCGCCGCTGCAGCGGGCTTGCCGGCCGGGCTGGCCGCGGTGCGCAGCAGGCGTCGCACCGCACGTTCCAGCTCGGCGATGCGGCGGTGCGCGGCGTCCATCTCCGAACGCGTCGGCATCCCGAAACGTTCGCTCAGCTGCTCCACTTCTTCCTGCAGCGCGGCGCGCAAGCGCATATGCGCATTGGCAAAGCCGCCGTACACCTCGCGAAACTGGTCGGACAGCGCGACGTCGGCATACGACTCTTCGGCAGCCTCGATCCACAGGTCGAACAAGGCACGCGCGCTGGTCAGCTGACTGCCGCTGCTTTCGTGCTCGCCCAGCTTGGAGGCAAACCGCCCGAATGCCTGCTCGATGGCCGACTTGAGTTGTTCGCCATAGGCCTGCGATTGCGCCTGGTATTCCTGCTGCGCACGGGCCAGCGTCTGCAGGCGCGCCTGGTGATTGCGGTTCAGGCCGAACGCCGGCATGTCCAGCCACGGCGCGTTTTCCTCCCGCCACTTTGCCAGGGCCTGCGCGGCGTCCTGCAGCCACGGGTCGAAGCCGCCCGGGCTGCCGCCACGCAGCGAGCCCAGCGTCCATTGCATCAGCTGCTCGCCCTGCCCCTGCACGGCGCGCTGCCAGGCCTCGGAGACCTCGGTGGCCGAGGTGTCGCGCCCGGCAAACTGCGCGGCCACCTGCTGCATGGTGCCGAACCAGTCGCCGGCCTGATGACGAAAGCGGTCGATCGCCTCCTGCGCCTGCGGTGCGGCCTGGGTGGGCAGCAGCTGCGACCACCAGTCCATCGCCTTGCGCCAATCCTGCGGTGGCTCGGTGCCCGGCCCCATGCCGGGAACGGCGCCGGGCTGCGCAGCGGCGCCGGACTGGCCGTGGCGCATGGCATCTCCCCAGGCGCTCCAGTACTGGCGCGCCTTGTCTTCGAAGTTGCCGTTGTCCGAACCGCTGGTTGCCATGATCCCTTCCCGTGACTGTCCACCAGCCATCCTACCGCGTGCGCCCGGCTGTACCGGTCAGGGTTTGGGGATCCGCAACGTCTTGCTGATCATCAGCGAGCCGGACACCGCAAACAGCAGCACCAACGGGTGGAACTGCCACGGCCCGAGCTGCCACTGGCCCCACCACAAGGTCTGGCCGATATGGCCACTGCTGGCGGCCACCGCCAGCAGGATCACCAGCAGCAGGCTGGTGGGAATCGGGGTGCCTTCGAAGTACGGCACCTTGTCGGCCTCGCCGGCGATCTCTTCGGCGGTGACGTTGTAGCGCGCCAGCCGGCTCACGCCGCAGCAGACGAAATAGCTCAGCACCAGCCAATCCCAGCCGCCGCGCATGCCGCAGGCATAGCCCAGTGCCGCCGGCGCCACCCCGAACGAGATCACGTCGGCCAGTGAATCCAGCTCGCGGCCCAGGGTCGAGGACGCCTTGCGCCAGCGCGCCACGTGCCCGTCCAGCGCATCGAACACGAACGCCAGCGGGATCAGCGCCATGCCCAGCAGCAGGTCGCCGCGATGGCCTTCCTGCAGGAAGCGCATCGACGCAAACACCGCGCCGGTGCCGCAGAAGGCGTTGGCCAGGGTGAACCAGTCCGCCAGTTGGAAATCGCGCAGCATCGAGAAATGGCGTTTCATGCGGAACCTGAGAAGTGCAAGGCGCAAAGGGTAACGCGCGCACGCCATGCAGGCGACCGTTTCGCGCCATGGGCTAGTCTGGCGGTCGACGCGGCCGGTCCGGCCGGGCACGATCAACGACGAGGACAGCATGAAGCGCAGCATCCTGATCACCGGCGCAGGCAGCGGTATCGGCGCCGGTATCGCCACCGAGCTGGCTGCAGGCGGCCACCACCTGATCGTCAGCGACATGAACCTGGCGGCGGCCGAACACACGGTGCAGGGCCTGCGCGCGACCGGCGGTTCGGCCGAAGCGCTGGCGCTGGACGTCACCGATGAGCACAGCATCGCGCAGGCATTGGCAAGCGCGACGCGTGCGCCACAGGTATTGGTCAACAACGCCGGGCTGCAGCAGGTGTCGGCGCTGGAGGACTTCCCGATGCAGCGTTGGGCCTTGCTGGTGAATGTGATGCTGACCGGCGCCGCCCGGCTCGGCCGCGCGGTCCTGCCCGGCATGCGTGCGGCCGGCTACGGGCGCATCGTCAATATCGGCAGCATCCACTCGCTGGTCGCGAGTCCTTACAAGAGTGCGTATGTCGCCGCCAAGCACGGCCTGGTCGGCCTGGCCAAGGTCATCGCCCTGGAGACCGCCGACTGCGACATCACCGTCAACACGCTGTGCCCGAGCTACGTGCGCACCCCGCTGGTGGAGCGCCAGATCGCCGACCAGGCGCGCACGCGCGGCATCGCCGAAGAGGCGGTGATCCGCGATGTGATGCTCAAGCCGATGCCAAAGGGCGCCTTCATCGACTACGACGAACTCGCCGGCACGGTCGCGTTCCTGATGTCGCATGCCGCGCGCAACATCACCGGGCAGGCGATCGCCATCGACGGCGGCTGGACCGCGCAGTAAGCACGGCTGGCGAAATTTTCACCAGCCGACGTGGCGGCCTTGCGCCGCAAGGCGCGCGCGCAGTTGTCCACAGACTTGCGCAGGATCCATCCACAGCGGGTGTGGAGAAATGCGTGGAGACGAATGCGACCGGCATGTGGCCACAGCGTGCGACGCCCGCTTGCGCTTGCGCTCGCCAACCTTGTCCTGCGTGGATTGCCGTCACTGACCGAACTACACGGTCTAGGGAAGAAACAGTGCGCAGGTGCAGGAAGATACCGGCGGCCATCCGGCTGCGGCCGCGCTCGCCTTGACGACTGCACCTGACTGGATCGCCACTCAGACGCGCGAGTACGTCCACGACTGCATGCGTCCGTCGCGATACGGCATCACGCCATGAAACGGGCGCGGGTCGCCATCGAAGACCAGCGGCAGGAAATTGCGGTCGCCCTCCCACATCGGCACCTGGTCCATGCGGTCGATCGCCACCCACTCCAGCGTGCCTTCCGGGTTGGAGGCCTGAGGCTCGCCTTCGAAGCTGTGGATCAGGAACACGAAGCCCAGCCAGTCCTCGCCATGCTTGCCGAAGCCCGGCCAGCTGATGGTGCCGCGCAGTTGCATGTCGCCGCACTCCACACCGGCCTCTTCGCGAATTTCGCGGCGCATGCCGGCCAGCACGTCTTCATCCGGCTCCACCTTGCCGCCGAGCCCGTTGTACTTGCCCAGGTGCTGATCGCCGGGGCGGGCATTGCGATGGATCATCAGGACCTGGGTGCCGTCGGGCGACAACAGGTAACCGAGCGTGGCGACGATGGGCGTATAGGGCATGGCGGGCGATCTGACATCGAGCGCATCAGTATGACCGATGCCGCCCAAGCGGCGTGGCGCAGACTCAGCCGGCCGCGGCCTGCGCACCGGGGCGCGGTGGCGCCACGTACTCGGCATCCAGGCGCAAGGTGGCCACGCCATGGCCGCGCTCGGCCAGATAATCCAGCCACTTGCCCAGGAAGGTGTTCATGCGCATGCGGTGGCTGATCAGCTCGGCCGGCGGCGGGAACAGGCCCATCACGTCCTGCCAGCGACGGCCGACATAGCAATGGGTGGTCTCGGCCTGGCGGGCATCGCGGTACAGCCGCACATAGGCCGACGGGTCCGGCTCGCCGGTCACCGGGTCGCACAGGTCGTAGGTCAGCCGCAGCTCGACCGTGTAGCGGTGGCATTCGATCACGTCCAGACGCAGGTCCAGGCCATCGCCTATCGAGGACACGTAGGAGCCCGGAGCGAGGTCGGCCGGTGCGAACAACCGGGTCAGGTGCTGGAAGTTTTCTGCGTACAAGCCCATCAGCCAGCCGAACCGGCTCAACTTGGGGATGCGTTCGAGTTTACTCAGTGCTTGCGCCATGAACCGATCCTACACGCTGCGCTGCCGCACGGGCAGCATTGACGACCGGCCACCGGCAGGCCTACCTTGGCGGAGCACTGCCCCGCCCGCTGTGTTTCCTTGACGCTTGCCGACAAACCCTGATTACCCCACGGCAAACCGGGATCCTGAACGCGCCACGCAGCGCCCCAATCCCCAATCCCGCCACACCCATCCCCGCCTCAAAACATCTCGCGTTGCAGCCCCAGCGTGGACAACACCTTGCTGGAAATCTCCTCGATCGAGGTATTGGTGGTGCTCAAGGTCGGAATGCGCTCCATCTGGAACATGCGCTCGGCGGTGGCCACCTCGCGCCGGCAGGTCTCCGCCGCGCTGTAGCGTGAATTGGCACGCCGCTCCTGGCGGATCTGCTGCAACCGCTCCGGGTCGATGGTCAGGCCGAACAGCTTGCTGCGGTAGTTGCGCAGGCGCGGCGGCAGGCGCTCGTTTTCCAGGTCTTCCTCGGTCAACGGATAGTTGGCGGCGCGGATGCCGTAATGCAATGCCAGGTAGATGCAGGTCGGCGTCTTGCCGGCGCGCGACACCGCCACCAGGATCACGTCGGCCTCGTCGTAATTGAGTGCGATGCCGTCATCGTGGCTCAGCGCAAAGTTCATCGCGTTGATGCGGCGGTGATAGGTCTCAAAATCCACCATGCCGTGCGCACGCCCCACCCGCGAATGCCGCGGCGCATTGAGCTCGCGCTCCAGCGGTTCGATGAAGGGCGCGAACACGTCCAGCATCAGGGCGCCGCTTTCGGCCAGGATCATGCTCAGTTGGGGGTCGACGCAGGAGTTGACCACCACCGGGCGCACCTGGTACCGCTCGCCTGCCGCGCGCACGCGCAACGCCGCATCGCGCGCTTTTTCTGCATCATCAATGAACGACATGCGGTCGGTGACAAAGTTGAATCCGCTGAACTGCGTGAGCAGGCTATGCCCAATCGTTTCAGCGGTGATACCGGTTCCATCGGAGACGTAGAACACCGGCCGAATTGTTGACATCAAGACCACCTCTTTGAACTGGTGTCCAAAACTTACGGGTTCATGCTTGTGCAGATTCCGCTGTGCACTGCATCATAGCGGCTTCTTCCTACGGACGCGGCCATCCAGCCCGCTCGGGCGATGGCCATACGGAGCATCGCGCTTGAACGAGAATATCCTGTGGTTGCATGAGCTACGCCTGGCCGACCTGGCCCGCGTAGGCGGTAAGAATTCCTCGCTCGGCGAGATGATCGGCAACCTGGCCGGGCTTGGCGTTTCGGTTCCCGGTGGATATGCGACCACTGCCGAAGCTTTCAAGGACTTCATCGCGCATAACGATCTGTCCAAGCGCATCTTCGACAGGCTTGCAACGCTGGACGTCGAAGACGTTGGCGCCCTCACCATCGCCGGCAAGGAAATCCGCGGCTGGGTGATCGATGCGCCGCTGCAACCGGAACTGGACCGCGACATCCGCACCGCCTACGCACAGCTGTGCGCGGAAAACGGTGGCGGCGAGGTGGCCGTGGCGGTGCGTTCGTCGGCCACCGCCGAAGATCTGCCCGATGCCTCGTTCGCCGGTCAGCAGGAAACCTTCCTCAATGTCACCGGCGCCGACGATGTCGTGCACAAGGTCAAGGAAGTGTTCGCCAGCCTCTACAACGATCGCGCGATCGCCTATCGCGTGCATCATGGCTTCAAGCACGAAGACGTGTTCCTGTCGGCCGGCGTGCAGTTGATGGTGCGCTCGGGCGTGGGTGCGGCCGGCGTGTTGTTCACCCTGGACACCGAATCGGGCTTCCGCGATGTGGTGTTCGTCACCTCCAGCTTCGGCCTGGGCGAGATGGTCGTGCAGGGCGCGGTCAACCCGGACGAGTTCTATGTCTACAAGCCCACGCTGACCGCGGGCAAGCCGGCAATCCTGCGCCGCTCGCTCGGCAGCAAGGCGATCCGCATGGTCTATTCGGACGTGCCCGGCGAGCGCGTGCGTACCGAAGACACGCCGGTGGAATTGCGCAGCACCTTCTCGATCAGCGACGAAGACGTGCAGGAGCTCTCCAAGCAGGCGCTGGTGATCGAAAAGCATTACGGCCGCCCGATGGATATCGAGTGGGCCAAGGACGGTGTCAGCGGCAAGCTGTTCATCGTGCAGGCACGCCCGGAGACCGTGAAGTCGCGCAGCCATGCCACCCAGATCGAGCGTTTCTCGCTGGAAGCCAAGGACGCCAAGGTCCTGGTCGAGGGCCGTGCGGTGGGCGCCAAGATCGGCAGCGGCGTGGCCCGCGTGGTGCGTTCGCTGGACGACATGAATCGCGTGCAGGCCGGCGACGTGTTGATCGCCGACATGACCGATCCGGATTGGGAGCCGGTGATGAAGCGGGCCTCGGCCATCGTCACCAATCGCGGCGGCCGCACCTGCCATGCAGCGATCATCGCGCGCGAACTCGGCGTGCCGGCCGTGGTCGGTTCGGGCAACGCCACCGACGTGATCAGCGACGGCCAGGAAGTGACGGTCAGCTGCGCCGAAGGCGATACCGGCTTCATCTACGACGGCCTGCTGCCGTTCGAGCGCACCACCACCGACCTGGGCAACATGCCGCCTGCCCCGCTCAAGATCATGATGAACGTGGCCAACCCCGAGCGCGCGTTCGACTTCGGCCAGCTGCCCAACGCCGGCATCGGCCTGGCACGCCTGGAAATGATCATTGCCGCGCATATCGGCATCCATCCCAACGCGCTGCTGGAGTACGACAAGCAGGACGCCGACGTCCGCAAGAAGATCGACGCCAAGACCGCCGGCTACGGCGACCCGGTGAGCTTCTACGTCAACCGCCTGGCCGAGGGCATCGCGACGCTGACCGCCTCGGTGGCGCCGAACACGGTGATCGTGCGCCTGTCGGACTTCAAGTCCAACGAGTACGCCAACCTGATCGGCGGCACGCGCTACGAGCCGCATGAAGAGAACCCGATGATCGGCTTCCGTGGCGCCAGCCGCTACGTCGACCCGTCCTTCACCAAGGCCTTCTCGCTGGAGTGCAAGGCGGTGCTGAAGGTGCGCAACGAGATGGGCCTGGACAACCTCTGGGTGATGATCCCGTTCGTGCGTACGCTGGAAGAAGGCCGCAAGGTGATCGAGGTGCTGGAGCAGAACGGGCTCAAGCAGGGCGAGAACGGCCTGAAGATCATCATGATGTGCGAGCTGCCGTCCAACGCGTTGCTGGCCGATGAATTCCTGGAGATCTTCGACGGTTTCTCGATCGGCTCCAACGACCTGACCCAGCTGACCCTGGGCCTGGACCGCGATTCGTCGATCGTGGCGCATCTGTTCGACGAGCGCAATCCGGCGGTCAAGAAGCTGCTGTCGATGGCGATCAAGTCGGCGCGTGCCAAGGGCAAGTACGTGGGCATCTGCGGCCAGGGGCCGTCGGATCACCCGGAGCTGGCCGAGTGGCTGATGCAGGAAGGCATCGAGTCGGTGTCGCTGAATCCTGACACCGTGGTCGATACCTGGCTGCGTCTGGCCAAGCTGAAGAGCGAGAGCTGATGGGTATGCTGGGTGCAGTGGCGGCGGCGGCTGGAGCCGTCGCCGCAAGGCCGGTGGCGGCCAAGGCGGCGGAGCCGGCGTTCAACTGGGCAAACATCCCGTGGGCGCAGTACGTGCTCAACTGGGGACTGGCCCTGCTGATCGTGGTGGTCGGCATGTGGCTGGCCAAGCAACTCAGCCAGTGGCTGCACCGTGCGCTGACCCGCGCGCGCGTGGAGATCACGCTGACCAACTTCCTGCGCAATGTGCTGTATGCGTTGTTGCTGGTGCTGGTCTTCGTCACTGCGTTGAGCAAGATCGGTGTGCCGCCGACCTCGCTGATCGCAGTGCTGGGTGCAGCCGGCCTGGCGGTTGGTCTGGCGTTGAAGGATTCGCTGTCCAATATCGCTGCAGGCGTGATGCTGATCGTGCTGCGGCCGATGCGGGATGGCGACCACGTGGTGATTGCCGGCCAGGAGGGCATCGTCGACGAGATCCGGATCTTCCAGACGCGGATCCGTTCGTTCGACGAGCGCATGATTACCCTGCCCAACAGCACGATCACCACCTCGCCGATCGTCAACTACAGCACCCTGCCCAACCGGCGCCTGGAAGTGACGGTGGGCGTGGGCTACGGCGACGATCTGAAAAAAGCCCAGCAGCTGTTGCTGCAGATTGCCAAGGACAATCCGAACCTGCTGGAGTCGCCGGCACCGTTCGTGCAGGTCACCAATCTGGGCGAAAGCACGGTGGACCTGATGTTGTTCGCCTATGCGACCAACGGCAATTTCGGCGCAGCCAAGAGCACCACGCTGGAACAGATCCGCAACCAGCTGCTGGAGAACGGGCTCAATATCCCGTATCCGCAGCGCGACCTGCACGTGTACCACCACGATGCCGACGGCAAGCCCATCTCCGACCTGTTGCTGAAGGGCATCGCCGACGATGGCGACCTGAGCAAGGGACCGTCGCTGGCACGTTGACGCGCTGGATGGCGTGATGGAAAAGCAAAAGGCCGCATCGAAGGATGCGGCCTTTTTGCTGGATGCGCTGGCACCGTGTGCGTCTGGCTACGCAGTCAGCGGCGAACCGCGCGCGCTGCTCGGCGCACGCAGGTCGCAACTGGACACCGTCAACACGCCACGCCCACCGCGTGCAACACCGCAGCCAGCACTCAGCCCTGCGCCTTTGCCTGGGAATCGCCACCCAACGCGCCCATGAACTGGCGGTAGTGACGCAGCTCGTCGATCGAATCGCGCACATCGCTCAGGGCGGTGTGGGCCGAGCTCTTGGCAACCCCATTGGCCACCGTCGGTGCCCACCGCCGTGCCAGCTCCTTGATGGTGGACACGTCCAGGTTGCGGTAATGGAAGTAGCGCTCCAGGCGCGACATCTGGCGGTGCAGGAAGCGGCGATCCTGGCAGATCGAGTTGCCGCACATCGGCGAGGCGCCGGCGCGGATCCACTCGCTCAGGAAGGCCACCGTCTGCGCTTCGGCCTGGGCATGGGTGACCTGGCTGTCGAGCACACGCTGCCACAGGCCCGAACGGCGGTGCTGGTTGCGGTTCCATTCGTCCATGGCTTCCAGCGTTGCCAGCGGATGGGCGATGGCCAGTTCCGGCCCTTCGGCAAGCACGTTCAACTGCGCATCGGTCACGATGGTGGCGATCTCGATGATGGAATCGCGATCGGTATCCAGGCCGGTCATTTCCAGATCGATCCAGATCAGTCGGTCGTTGCCTGCAAGGGTGTCTGCCATGTCGCCGTCCTGTGGAGGGCCGTCGCCGGCCAGATGCTGAAGGGCGCGCATCATACCGCGGCCGCGCCGCTCAGGGCGCGAGGGGCGGCTTGCCACGCTTGGCCCTGAAGTAATTGGTCAGCCGCAGCCCCGCCTCGGCGGCCAGGACGCCACCACTGACCTGCACGCGGTGGTTGTGGCGCGGGTCGGCGGGCAGGTCGAACACGCTGCCGCAGGCGCCGGTCTTGGGGTCGCTGGCAGCGAATACCACCCGGGCGATACGCGCATGGATCATCGCCATTGCGCACATCGCGCACGGCTCCAGCGTGACGTACAGCGTGCAACCGATCAGCCGATGGTTGGCCAGGCGGCGGCCGCCTTCGCGCATGGCCATGATCTCGGCATGCGCGCTGGGATCGTGGCTGGCGATATTGAAGTTCCAGCCTTCGCCCAGCACGTTGCCCTGCGCATCGACCAGCAGCGCGCCGACCGGGATCTCGTCAAAGTCGCGTTCGGCACGCTCGGCCAGCTGCAGGGCGCGTTGCATCCACTGTCGGTCGATAAGCGCCTGCGCCGCGTCGACCGACGTCTCCACCGGCATGCTCACGCGGCGCTGCCGCCCTGGCGATCCAGGAAGGCGGCGAACGCGGCCACGGTGGCTTCGCTGACATGGTGCTCGATGCCTTCGGCATCGCGCCGCGCGGTGGCCTCGTCGATGCCCAGCGCAAGCAGGAAGCGTTCGACGATCTGATGGCGCTGCCGGCTGGACGCGGCCAGCGCCTCGCCGGCCGGGGTCAGGAACACACCACGATACGGGCGCTGCACCACCCAGCCGTCGCGCACCAGCCGCTTGAGCATCTTGGCCACGGTCGGCTGGGCCACGCCCAGGCGCGCGGCGATATCGACCTGGCGCGCCTCACCGCCGTCGACCAGCAGATCGGAGATCAGCTCCACGTAGTCCTCGACCAGCTCGGCGCGACGCGCCTCGCGCACCTGACGGAAGCTCTCCATGTGCACCTGCGCGTCGATCAGCGCCGGCGCGGCTGCTTCCAGCTTTTCGCTCTTGCCCACCCTCATCCCCGTCATCACGTCCGGCGCCAGTGCCGGGATGCGTAGTTTGAAGCACGCAGCCGATCATTACGATTTAAATTGCCAATGCTCAACAGCATAGCAGTTGCTATATCATCCGTATGACCCTAGCCAGCCTGCCCCGCATGTCCGCCGATCTCCGTCCCAACGCAGCCCTGCCACTCCCCTCGCCGGCAGCGGCCCATGGCGGGCTGGGCGACCACCACGCCAGCGTCGCCGTGCCCAAAGGAGGCCATTGGTGGTTCCGGCTGCTGGCATTTCTGGGCCCGGGCTACATGGTGTCGGTCGGGTACATGGACCCGGGCAACTGGGCCACCGACCTGGCCGGTGGCTCGCAGTTCGGCTATCTGCTGCTGTCGGTGATCCTGTTGTCCAACCTGATGGCGATCGTGCTGCAGAGCCTGTCGGCACGGCTGGGCATCGCCACCGGGCTGGATCTGGCGCAGGCCTGCCGGGCGCGTTATCCGCGCGGGGTGAACCTGGCACTGTGGGGCATCTGCGAACTGGCGATCATCGCCTGCGACCTGGCCGAGGTGATCGGCACCGCCATCGCGTTGAAGCTGTTGTTCGGCATTCCGCTGACCGTGGGCGCCATCATCACCGCGGTGGACGTGGTGCTGGTGCTGCTGCTGATGAATCGCGGTTTCCGCGCGCTGGAAGCGTTCGTGATCGCGCTGCTGTTGATCATCTTCGTGTGCTTCGGCATCCAGATCGCGCTGGCGGCACCACCGATCGCAGCCGTGCTGGGCGGCTTCATTCCGCGTGCGCGAGTGGTCACCGACCCGCATGCGCTGTATCTGGCGATCGGCATCATCGGTGCGACGGTGATGCCGCATAACCTGTACCTGCATTCGTCGATCGTGCAGACGCGTGCGTACCCGCGTACCGATGTGGGCCGCAAGTCGGCGCTGCGCTGGGCGGTGACCGACAGCACCGTGGCGTTGATGTTCGCGCTGTTCATCAATGCCTCGATCCTGATCCTGGCGGCGGCGGTGTTTCATGCGCAGGGCCGTACCGATGTGCAGGAGATCGAACAGGCCCATGCCCTGCTCGCACCGATGCTCGGCGTGGGCCTGGCCTCGACGCTGTTTGCCGTCGCGCTGCTGGCTTCCGGCGTCAATTCCACCGTCACTGCCACGCTGGCCGGGCAGATCGTGATGGAAGGCTTCCTGCAATTGCGCTTGCCGCCGTGGCTGCGCCGTCTGCTGACGCGTGGCATCGCCATCGTGCCGGTGGTGATCGTGACCTGGCTGTATGGCGAGGCCGGCACCGCGCGGCTATTGGTGCTGAGCCAGGTGGTGTTGTCGATGCAGCTGCCGTTTGCGGTGATCCCGCTGGTGCGCTTCGTGTCCGACCGTGCGTTGATGGGCGCGCTGGTGGCACCGCCCTGGCTGGTGCGCATCGCCTGGGTCATTGCGACGGTGATCGTCGGCCTGAACCTGAAACTGCTCTGGGATACCGCGCTGCAGTGATCCATCCTAGCGACCCGCCGCGGTGATCCGCCCGTGCGGTCGAGGCTGATGCGCTGGCGGCGCCTCGCAGATACCGAATGCACAACAGCCGACGCCGGACGCCGCAGCTTTCTCATCTCCGGCACGGCCACCGTGGCAGCGTTGCCGCTGCCGGGCTTGGCCAGTGCTGCCCCGGCGTGACGCACTCACCCCACCGCCCCAACCGACCAACAACGGAGTCAAGCCGATGTCCAATTTCGTCACCCGCCCCGACGGCGCCACCATTTTTTACAAGGACTGGGGCAAGGGCCAGCCGGTCGTGTTCTCGCACGGCTGGCCGCTCAGCGCCGATGCCTGGGATGCGCAGATGCTGTTCATGGGCCAACAGGGCTTCCGCGTGATCGCGCATGACCGCCGCAGTCATGGCCGCTCGTCGCAGACCTGGGACGGCAACGACATGGACACCTACGCCGACGACCTGGCGGCGGTGATCGAAACGCTGGACCTGCAGGACGCGATCCTGGTCGGCCATTCCACCGGCGGCGGCGAAGTGGCGCATTACGTCGGCCGCCATGGCAGCAAGCGCGTGGCCAAGGTGGTGCTGGTCGGCGCGGTGCCACCGCAAATGGTCAAGAGCCCGACCAATCCCGGCGGCCTGCCGATGAGCGTGTTCGACGGCATCCGCGACGGTGTGGCCAAGGACCGCTCGCAGTTCTATCAGGACCTGACCACGCCGTTCTTCGGCGCCAACCGCGATGGCCACAAGGTCACCCAGGGCATGCGCGACGCGTTCTGGATGCAGGGCATGCTGGGCGGCCACAAGGGCCAGTACGACTGCATCCAGCAGTTCTCCGAAGTGGACTACACCCCGGACCTGGAGAAGATCGACGTGCCCGCACTGGTGGTGCATGGCGACGACGACCAGATAGTGCCGATCGACGCATCCGGCAAGCTGTCGGCCAAGATCATCAAGAACGCCGAACTGAAGATCTACGCCGGCGCTCCGCATGGCCTCACCGTGACCCACGCCGATCAGTTCAACCAGGATCTGCTGGCGTTTGCAAACGCCTGACCTGGTTCGATTCGGGTTACTGAGCCGACTCGCGAGAGTCGGCTTTTTCGTGCGCTCCTGCTTCGCATCGCCCGTTCGAAGTGCACAAGATCCACTGCGCCGTTTTTTCCTGCTCACGCCCATTCCGCCGCGACCTGCAACAAGGTCGAGCCTGCTTGAACGCCCGGCCACATGGCACACCTGCCGCGCTGCCAAATCGATCGCCTTGAGCTATCGTATGCACCGCCAGCGGCGTGGGGGCCGCTTCAGCATCGTGTACAACCGCCGATAACGGCTAGGTCCGACCGCTGCCGGGGGGCTGCGGCGCACTCGATCCAATCACTAAACGCGTCCAGGGGAATTGCGATGCTTCGTCACTCTTTGCGGGTGCGCCTGCTGTTGCCGGTGCTGGCCTTGGTGCTGGTCGTGGTGGCGGCACTGACGGTCATTCTGGCCATTACCGAAGCGAACCGGGTCAGGTTCGAGGCCGGCGACGCGATCGAGCGCCAGTCGGTGTCCCTGCAGACCTTGTTCTCGGTCACCCGCGCGATGATGCTGGACCGCGTCAATTCCTCTATGCGCCAGCTGCGCAAGGAAGCCAACGCACACGGCGCTGCAAGCATCGGCAACGAAGTGCGCGTAGGCGAGCGCAATGCCAACGACCTGCTGCTGGGCCAGAAGGCGCAGGCCAACGACTTCGACATGCTCGACGATGTCACCGCCATCCACGAAGGCACCGCCACGCTGTTCTCGCGTACCGGCGATGACTTCGTGCGCATCTCCACCAACGTCAAGAAGGACGACGGCAGCCGCGCCATCGGCACCGTGCTCGATCCCAACGGCCAGGCCGCCGCCAAGCTGCGCAACGGCGAAAGCTTCTACGGCGTGGTCGACATCCTCGGCAACCCGTACGTCACCGGCTACGAGCCGATCTTTGCCGGCAACGACAAGCGCGTGATCGGTGCCTGGTACGTCGGCTACAAGGCCGACACGCAGGCGCTGGAAAACGTGGTCAGCAGCCGTCGCGTGCTCGACTCCGGCTTCATCGCCGTGTTCGACAGCAAGAACACGCTGCGCTTCCAGTCCACCACCGGTGCCACCACCGACACCGCCACCATCGAGCGGATCGTCAAGGACACGCCGGACGACTGGGTCGTGACCAAGCAGGAAGTGCCGGACTGGGGCTTCACCCTGGTCTCGGCCTATCCCAAGAGCGACGTCAATGACGTGATCGTGCGCCAGTCGCTGTGGATCGCCGGCATCGGCCTGCTGGTCTGCGCCTTGCTGCTCGGCCTGCAATGGGCGTTGATCTGGAGCCGCGTGCTGCGCCCGATCCAGCACCTGACCACCGTGGCCGAAGAGCTGAGCCTGGGCAAGTGGAACCACACCATCGACGAGGTCAACCTCAAGGATGAAATTGGTACCCTGGCGCGCGCCATCTCCCGCCTGTCCAACAGCGTGCGGCTGGCGATGGAACGGCTCAGCAAACGCTGAGCCCCGCGCACCCACTTCGTACCAGATGATGCAAGGAAGACGCCATGTCCACTGAATTCCGTCCGCTGATCGACGTGCTGCGCGAGCTCAAGGCGCTGGCACTGAAGAAGGCGTCCGGCTTTCTGTTCGTCGTCACCGAGGAGAACCACTCCTGCATCGTCCGCCTCAACGCCGGGCAGATCGAAGAAGTGGTGTTCCGCATGTTGCGCAATGACGAGGCGGTACAACGCCTCACCATGGTCAACGCGGCCAAGGCCCGCTTCCAGGCCGACCCCGGTGCCGGCATGGGCAAGCCGTCCCTGCTGAGCGACGACGCGCGGCAGTGGTTGATGGGCGGTTTCGAACAGGATCTGGGTGGTGCGCCGGCTGGGCCGCGTGCGCCAATTGCACCGGCACGCGTGACGGCTGCAGCAACGCCTGTCGCGGCACCGGTCGCGTCACCTGCATCCGTCGGCGGCGGATCTGCACCCGACGAGCGCGTCCGCGATGCACTGGAGAAGGTCGCGTTGAACTACCTAGGCCCGATCGCCGGCATGCTCTGCGACGAAGCCTGGGACGCATCGAGCGACATCGAACAGGTGCTCAACCAGCTGGGCGCCAACCTCTCCACGCCGCAGGAAACGCAGAAGTTCATGGCCGATGCGCGCGTGGCGCTGGCCAAGGTGCGCTGAAGAAGATCGGCGGCGGCGCGGCACAGTACAATCGACGTCGACATCTGCAAGCGCTACGCACTGCTTTCCAGCACGGCGCGCAACTGGCGATGCACCACTGAACGCAAACCTGTCGGCTAACTACACGCCCTGACGAAAAGGCGCCTCGCGGCGCCTTTGTCGTTCAACTCACTCCCACTCGATCGTCGCAGGCGGCTTGCCGGAGATGTCGTAGACCACGCGCGAGACGCCGCGCAGTTCGTTGATGATGCGGTTGCTGACCGTGCCGAGGAAGTCGTACGGCAAGTGTGCCCAGTGTGCGGTCATGAAGTCGATGGTCTCCACCGCGCGCAACGCGATCACCCATTCG
This sequence comes from Xanthomonas euroxanthea, assembly GCF_903989455.1. Lineage (NCBI taxonomy): Bacteria > Pseudomonadati > Pseudomonadota > Gammaproteobacteria > Lysobacterales > Lysobacteraceae > Xanthomonas > Xanthomonas euroxanthea. Next base: position 2,735,765 of record NZ_LR861803.1, read on the forward strand.
TAGGCGCGTGCGTCGCCGACCACGCCCACCGATTTCACCGGCAGGAACACCGCGAACGCCTGGCTGGTCTTGTCGTACAGATCGGCCTTGCGCAGCTCTTCGATGAAGATCGCATCGGCCTTGGCCAGCAGTTCGGCGTATTCGCGCTTCACTTCGCCCAGGATGCGCACGCCCAGGCCCGGGCCTGGGAACGGATGGCGATACACCATCGTACGCGGCAGGCCGAGTTCGACACCGAGGCGGCGTACTTCGTCCTTGAACAGCTCGCGCAGCGGTTCGACCAGGCCCAGCTTCATGTGCTCGGGCAGGCCGCCGACGTTGTGGTGGCTCTTGATCACGTGCGCCTTGCCGGTCTTGCTGCCGGCCGACTCGATCACGTCCGGATAGATCGTGCCCTGCGCCAGCCACTTGGCGTTGGCCAGCTTGTTGGACTCTTCGTCGAAGATCTCCACGAACAGGTTGCCGATGATCTTGCGTTTGGCTTCCGGGTCGCTGACGCCTTCGAGCTTGGCGAAATAGCGGTCGGCCGCGTTGACGCGGATCACCTTCACGCCCATGTGCTCGGCGAACATCGCCATCACCTGGTCGCCTTCCTGCCAGCGCAGCAGGCCGGTGTCGACGAACACGCAGGTCAGCTTGTCGCCGATCGCCTTGTGCAACAGCGCGGCCACCACCGACGAATCCACGCCTCCGGACAGGCCAAGGATCACTTCGTCATCGCCCACCTGCTCGCGCACGCGCGCGATCTGGTCGTCGATGATGTTGGCCGCCGTCCACAGCGTCTGGCAGCCGCAGACATCGACCACGAAGCGGCGCAGCAAGGTCTGGCCCTGCAGCGTGTGCGTCACTTCCGGGTGGAACTGCACGCCGTACCAGCGCTTGTCCTCGTTGGACATCGCCGCCACCGGAATGCGGTCGGTCACTGCAGTGACGGTGAAACCCGGCGGCACCTGCGACACATGGTCGCCGTGGCTCATCCATACGTTCAAACGCGACGAACCTGCATGGTCGGTCAAGCCTGCGAACAAGGCATCGCCTGCCACCACATCGACTTCGGCATGGCCGAATTCGCGCTGGTCGGCGGCCTCAGTGGCACCGCCCAGCTGCGCCGCCAGCGTCTGCATGCCGTAGCAGATGCCGAACACCGGCAGGCCGCTGTCAAACACTTCCTGCGGCGCGACCGGCGCACCCGGCAAGGTGGTCGACTCGGGACCACCGGACAGGATGATGCCCTTGGCACCGAAACCGGCAATCTCCGACGGGTTGTGATCCCAGGCCCAGATCTCGCAATACACCCCGATCTCGCGGATGCGCCGCGCAATCAGCTGGGTGTACTGCGCGCCGAAATCGAGGATGAGGATCTTGTCGCTATGGATGTTGGTCATTGAGAGCCGGATTGGGAATTCGGGATTGGGGATTTGCAACAGCGGAATGGCAGCGATGCACCCTGCCGAAGGAGATGCGGCGGGCTGTTACGAATCCCCAATCCCGAATCTCCAATCCCGCGGATGGGCATCAGCCCATCCGGTAATTCGGCGGTTCCTTGGTGATCTGCACGTCGTGGACATGGCTCTCGCGCTGGCCGGCACCGGTGATGGTGACGAACTTCGGCTTGGTGCGCATTTCCTCGATGGTCGCGCAACCCACGTAGCCCATCGTCGCGCGCAGGCCGCCGATCAGCTGATGGACGATGCCGCCGACCGGGCCGCGATACGGCACGCGCCCTTCGATGCCTTCCGGCACCAGCTTGTCGGCATCGCTGGAATCCTGGAAATAGCGGTCCTTGGACCCCTTCTCCATCGCGCCCAGGCTGCCCATGCCGCGGTAGCTCTTGTAGCTGCGGCCCTGGAACAGTTCGACCTCGCCCGGGGCCTCCTCGGTGCCGGCGAACAGGCCGCCGACCATCACCGTGGAGGCGCCGGCAACCAGTGCCTTGCCGATGTCGCCGGAATAGCGGATGCCGCCATCGGCGATCAACGGAATGCGGTCCTGCAGCGCCTCGGCAACCATGTCCACCGCGGTGATCTGCGGCACGCCGACACCGGCGACCACGCGCGTGGTGCAGATCGAGCCCGGACCCACGCCGACCTTGACCGCGTCGGCACCGGCGTCCATCAGCGCCAGCGCGGCATCGCCGGTGACGATGTTGCCGCCGATCACCTGCAGCTGCGGATACGCCTTCTTGACCCAGGCCACGCGATCAATGACGCCCTGCGAATGGCCGTGCGCGGTATCGACGATGACCACGTCCACGCCCGCCGCAGCCAGCAGTTCGATGCGCTGCTCGGTATCGCCGCCCACACCGACCGCCGCGCCGACCAGCAGGCGCGTGGACCCGTCCTTGGCGGCGTTGGGGTTGTCGGTCTTCTTCTGGATGTCCTTGACCGTGATCAGGCCGCGCAGCTCGAAGCTGTCGTTGACCACCAGGATCTTTTCGATGCGGTTGCGGTGCAGCAGCTCCAGCACTTCTTCGTCACTGGCGCCTTCGCGCACGGTGATCAGGCGATCCTTCTTGGTCATGATGTGGCGGACCGGATCGTCGAGCTTCTTCTCGAAGCGCATGTCGCGGCTGGTGACGATGCCGACCAGTTCGCTGCCATCCACCACCGGCACGCCGGAGATGTTGCGCGCGCGGGTCAGCTTGAGCACCTCGCCGATGGTCGTGTCCGGGCTCACCGTGAACGGCTCGGTGATCACGCCGGATTCGAACTTCTTGACCCGGGCGACTTCGCCGGCCTGCTGCGCAGGAGTCAGGTTCTTGTGGATGATGCCGATGCCGCCCAGCTGGGCCATGGCCACCGCCAGGCGGTGTTCGGTCACTGTGTCCATCGCGGCCGAGAGAATCGGCAGTTTCAGGCGCAGATCGCGCGTCAGCCGGGTTTCCAGGCTGACGTCCTTGGGCAGGACGATCGAATGGGCGGGGACGAGGGAAACGTCGTCGTAGGTGAGAGCTTCAGCCTGGATGCGGAGCATCGGCGGACCCGAGTTTGGGGAAGCGCGGCATTTTACCCTGAAAGCCTTCACGAAGACACAACGCGACTGCAATGCAGCGTTACGCGCGCGCCTCAGCCAGCCGCGTCGGCCGCTTCCAGCGTGTTCTGCATCAAGGTGGCAACCGTCATCGGCCCTACCCCGCCCGGCACCGGCGTGATCCAGGCCGCTCGTTGCACGGCCGCCTCGAACCCCACATCGCCGACCAGGCGGCCATCATCCAATCGATTGATGCCGACATCGATCACCACCGCGCCCGGCTTGACCCATTCGCCGGGAATCAGGCCCGGTCGCCCCACCGCCACCACCAGGATATCGGCATTGCGCACGCTGGCTTCCAGCACTGCGGGCGGGGTGAACTTGTGGCAGCTGGTGACCGTGCAACCGGCGATCAGCAATTCCAGCCCCATCGGCCGGCCCACGTGATTGCTCACGCCCACGATGGTCGCATTGCGGCCGCGCACCGGCTGGTCGGTGTGGGCCAGCAAGGTCACGATACCGCGCGGCGTGCACGGACGCAGGCCGAATTCGCGTAGCGCCAGATGCCCGACATTCTGCGGATGGAATCCATCGACGTCCTTGCGCGGATCGATACGCTGGATCAGTCGGTTGGCATCGGGGATGCCCGGCAATGGCAGCTGGATCAGGATGCCGTGGATCTTGGGATCGGCATTGAGCTGGTCGATCAGCCGCGCCAGCTCGGCCTCGCTGGTGCCTTGCGGCAAGTCGTAGTCGAAGGCCTCGATACCGACCTTTTCCGCCGCACGCCGCTTGTTGCGCACATATACCGACGAGGCCGGATCGCCACCGACCAGTACCACCGCCAGCCCGGGGCACGTCCTGCCGGCGGCCAGGCGCGCATCCACGCGCAGCTTCAACCCGTCGAGCAGTTCCTCGGCGATGCGGCGACCATCGAGAAGGCGGGCCGGAGCAGAGGCAGCTGGCGCGGAAACGGTCATGGGGCGTCAGGTGTAGAGTCGAAGGCCGTCTATTGTCCCCGATTCCGCCATGACCGACACCACCTCGACACCCGATTCCACCACCACGTCCATCGAAGCGGCCGCATTTCGCCGTCTGTTGCAGCATCTCAACCAGCAGCGCCCGGATGTGCAGAACATCGACCTGATGATCCTGGCCGGCTTCTGCCGCAACTGCCTGGGTGACTGGTACCGCGAAGCCGCCGAAGCGCAGGGCCAGCCAATGAGCAAGGAGCAGGCGCGCGAAGCGGTGTACGGCATGCCGTTTGCCGACTGGAAGCAGCGGCATCAGAAAGACGCCACGCCCGAACAGCTGGACGCCTTCGCGGCCGCTCAACGCCGGCACGGCTGAGTCAATCGGTCTGTCCCCCAGGCCGGCACCTCGGCGCCGGTCGCTCAATTCCCCGAGGCGTTCTCGACCGGCTACGACAACTGCATCGCGACGCCGGATCTCGCGGGCAATGGCGGCGACCTCGTCCACGCCCAGCTCGACCAGCGCCACCTGCCGGGACGCCAGCGCCGACGCGAAGGTTCGCGACCCTGGCACTCCACTCCGGCGGCGACCAACTGCACTGCGTGCTCACGGCCGCAGGCGCGCACCAGCACGTTGGCCCGCCGTGTCGATCACCAACGGCACGGCGTTCTGGCCAGCAAGGGCCCAAACGACGAACGACGCCAGATGGCGTCGTTCGTGGATGCAGGCGATGGCCAGGCAATCAGCCGCGCGCGTCGGCCTCGGCCAATGCGGTGCGCAGGATTTCCTTGGCCGGCCCGCCATGCTTCTCGTGCTCGAGCGCGAAATGCACGGTGGCTTCGATCAGGCCGATATGCGCGCCGCAATCGAAACGGCGGCCTTCGAAGCGGTAGGCATCAACGGTTTCCTGTTGCAGCAGCCCGGCAATCGCATCGGTCAACTGGATTTCGCCGCCGGCGCCGGCGCCGGTCTCTTCGAGCAGCTCGAAGATCTTCGGGTTGAGCACATAGCGGCCGACCACGGCCAGATTGCTCGGTGCCACTTCCGGCTTGGGCTTTTCGACGATGGCGTTGATGCGGCCCTTGCGGCCATCGAACGCATCGGTGGCCACGATGCCGTAGCTGGCGGTCTTGTCGTGCGGCACATCCTCGACGGCAATGACGCTGCCACCGGAGGCCTCGGCCACATCGGCCATCTGGGTCAGTGCACCGGCGCCGCGGTTCCAGATCAGGTCATCCGGCAGCAACACCGCGAACGGCTCGTCGCCGACGACGGCCTTGGCACACAGCACGGCATGGCCCAGGCCAAGCGCTTCGGCCTGCGTCACGAAAATGGCGCGCACGCCTTCCGGCAAGGCATGCCGCACCAGCTCCAGCTGCTCGAGCTTGCCGGCGCGCTCGAGCTTCTGCTCCAGCTCGTAGGCCTTGTCGAAGTAGTCGGCGATGGAGTGCTTGTAGCGATTGGTCACGAAGATCAGCGTGTCGCAACCAGCCTGGATGGCTTCGTCGACGGCGTACTGGATCAGCGGTTTGTCGATGATTGGCAGCATTTCCTTCGGAACCGTTTTGGTTGCCGGAAGAAAGCGGGTCCCAAGACCTGCGACGGGGAATACGGCCTTGCGAATACGCTTGCTCATTAAAGTCTTCTGACCTCACGTGCGGGGAATGGAACGACCGTATCAGATCGCGCGTCGACTTTCCGTCGAGCCGCCGCAAAATCCGGCATCAGGCTGCCCAGCACAGTCTCCATCGCCTTGATGTCATAGCGGTTAACCGCCTCACGCAGGCGCGTCACCAGCTGCAACACCTGCTCGTGCGAGAACTCGCGCACGCCGGCCTCCAGAATCTTGGGATGCGCGGTGGGGCGATAGTCTTCGTCGGAATAGAACAGGGTTTCATGCAGCTTCTCGCCTGGACGCAAGCCGGTATAGAGGATCGCCACGTCCTTGCCGGGCTGCTTGCCGGCGAGACGGATCATCTGCTCGGCGAGCAGGCGAATCGGCACCGGCTCGCCCATGTCCAATGTATAGATCGCCCCATGCGAGGCGGAGGCGGCGGCCTGCACCACGAGCTGGCAGGCTTCCGGAATGGTCATGAAGTAACGTGTCACATCCGGGTGCGTCACCGTGACCGGGCCGCCCTGGCGGATCTGCTCGCGGAACAACGGCACCACGCTACCGGCCGAATCCAGCACGTTGCCGAAGCGCACGGTGATGAAGCGCGTCGGCGCATCGCGCGCGTCGAGACTCTGGCAGATCATCTCGGCGTAGCGCTTGCTCGCGCCCAGCACGTTGACCGGCTCGACCGCCTTGTCGGTGGAGATGAAAACGAAGGTCTCGATGCGTGCACGCTGGCAGGCGCGCGCCACGTTTTCGGTGGCCAGCACGTTGTTGCGTACCGCCTCGCGCAGTTGCTCTTCCAGCAACGGCACCTGCTTGTAGGCGGCGGCATGGAACACCGCATCCGGCGGTGCGGTGTTCAAGGCATGCGCGACCACAGCCGGGTCGCCGCAGTCGCCCAGCACGCGCACCACTTCGATATCGGGGAACAAGCGGCGCAGGTCCGAATCGACGGTCAGCAATGCCAGCTCGTCGATCTCCAGCAGCACGATGCGGCGTGCGCCATGACGGGCGCACTGGCGGCAGACTTCCGAACCGATCGAGCCACCCGCGCCGGTCACCATCACCGTCTTGTTGGTCAACCAGTCGCGTATCAGGCGCCAGTCCGGGGTGACCGGCTTGCGATTGAGCAGGTCCTCGATGGCGACCTCCTTCAACTCGCCAGGCAACGAGCGCCCTTCCAGCACGTTGATCAACTTGGGCACCATGCGGAACGGCAGCCCGGTGCTTTCGCAGATGGCCACCACGCGCTGCATGCCGGAGGCATCCAGCGACGGAATCGCAATGACCAGCAGCTTGGCAGCCGTCTCCTTGGCGATGGCTGCCGCCTGATCCAGGCTGCCCAGCACGTTGAGACCCTGGATCTTGGCGCCATGCAGGTTGTTGGCATCGTCCAGATACCCGACCGGCACAAATGCACCGGTGCGGCGCAGGTCGCGGACAAGACCCTCGGCAGCGCGACCTGCGCCCAGGATCAATACGCGCTGCGCGGCGTCGCCGGAGTGTGCAATCTGGTAATCCTTCCAGGCGCGATACAACAACCGTGGCGTGCCCAGCAGTGCCGACAGGGCGAACGGGTAGACGACCAGCACCGACAGCGGCACCCCGTCCAGGCGGTCATAGGACAGCGCCAGCACGATCGCGACCAGGCCGAGGAAACTCGACTTGAAGATGTTCCACAGGTCCGGCACCGACGCGAACCGCCACAGCCCGCGATACAGGCCCATCTTCCAGAACACCAGGCCTTGCGCGACCAGGACGACGCCGGTGCGCCAATCCCATAACGGCAGATCGGGGGCGTCGCGCAGCATCGAGTAGCGGCCGGCGTGCAGCAGCTGCCAGCACACCCACACCATCAACAGGTCGTGCAGCACCACCGCTGCTTGCGGCAGGGCCTTGGTCAAACGATCACGCCAGGAAATCATAAGAGTCCATTACTCACGAATTGCGCACTCCATCGCGCAGAAAAAACCAGATTGCGGTGGCACCCAGGCCCCATGCCAGGGCTCCGGACACTTGCAGCCAATTTGCGTCATGACGAAGTAACACATACAAGCAGACGGCAGCGACGCTGAAAGCGAAATAAATCCCGGTTACCGGAACGTGTGTCTCAAGCCTGCGCGCCAGCCGCTGATAGAGATGTTGGGCGTGCGGCTCCCACCAGCGTTGTCCGTCGAGCATGCGAGACAGCAGCGTGAAGCCGGCGTCTACAAGAAATGCGGTCAGCGGCAGCCAGCTGATCCACCAGCTCACCTGCCCGCTCGCCACTGCCAGCGCAAGCAACGCCGCCAGCACATAGCCCAAGGCACCACTGCCGCCGTCGCCCAGAAAGATGCGCGCTCGTGGAAAATTGAACGGCAAGAATCCCAGGCAGGATGCGGCGACGGCAAGACCGGCCCACGCCCAGGCGCCCGGCACGACCGCGGCAAACGCCAGGGCAGCCAGCGACGCCTGGCTGCTGGCCAGGCCGTTGATGCCGTCCATGAAATTCCAGACGTTGATCAACATCACCGACGCCATCGCGGTGAGCACGCCATCCCAGAGCTTGCCGGTGTGATGGCTGACCAGCCAGCCCAGCAGGACCGACGCCAGCAGATGGATCGCAAAACGCAACCTGGCCGAGAGCGGACGATGGTCGTCCCACCAACCGACCCCGGCCACCAGCACCAGACCTGCGGCGAACCAGCTGATGACCAGGCCTGCCGCCGGCCAGAACACGCCTGCCGCCACGCACCCCACCAGCATCGCCGCCACGATTGCCATGCCACCGCCCCGTGGCGTGGCGACCGCATGGCTGCGGCGTTCGCCCGGATGATCGAGCAGGCGCCGATGCAACGCATAGCGCCGCAACACCCAGGTCCCCAGTGCCGCGACCGTCAGGTGCAACAGACACCACCACAGCCAGGCCTGCGGCATCAGACCACCGCGTAGTTCAACAGCGGCTTGACCGTGCCCCATTCCTTGCAACTCGGGCATTGCCAGTGGTGCGTCTTGGCACCGAAACCGCAGCGGGTACAGCGGTAGCTCGGGTTGCGCACCAGCAACTGGTCGGTGATGTGCTTGAGATCCTGCAAGGTGCCGACCGGGTCGCTGCCTTCGGCCAGGGTCAGGTCGATCAATGCCGATTCGCCGCGGACCGATGGCCGATCCTTGAGCTGACGCCCCAGGTAGGCCAGCGCTGGCGCCACGCCATCCTGCGCTTCCATCAGCTGCGTCAACGCCAGCACCGGCGCGATGCCGCGATAGTGCTCGGTCATCTCCGACAGGAAATTACGCGCACCTGCAATATCACCCACCCGGCGATAGGCCGCCATCAACGCAGGGATGATTTCAGGCAGGTATTCCGGATCGTGCCGCGCCGCACGTTCGAACGCGCGGACGGCCGCTTCGTCGTGTCCGCGCTCGGCTTCGATGCGTCCTTCCAGAATGCCCGCACGCACTGAGGTGCCATCGGCCTGGTAGGCGCGCGCGACCGCCTGCAGCGCTTCGTCGGGCTTGCTCAAGCCGCGGTAGCGATCGGCAAGCTCGCACTCGAATTGCGAAATCAGCTTGCCCATCGGCTCGCCGGTGACTTCTTCGTAACGGGTGGCGTTGTCGATCGCCTTTTCCCAATCACGCTCGGCCTGATAGATGCCGATCAGATGACGCAACGCCTGCGGCGCACGCTGATCCAGTTGCGCCAGCTCGGTGAATACGGTCTCGGCACGATCCAGCAGGCCGGACTTCATGTAGTCCTCGCCCAGCGCCAGCAAGGCCTGCACGCGCTGTTGGTCGGTCAGGTCGGCGCGTTGCACCAGGCCCTGGTGCAGCCGGATCGCGCGATCGACCTCGCCGCGACGGCGGAACAGGTGTCCCAACGCGACCTGGGTCTCGAAGGTTTCCTTGTCCAGTTCGGCGATGTGCAGAAACAGCTCGATCGCCTTGTCCGGCTGCTCGTTGAGCAGATAGTTCAGCCCGCGAAAATAGGTGCTGGACAAGCGACTGACCTGGGTATCGCCATGGCGCTGGCCACCGCGGCGGCCAACGACCCAGCCCCCCAACGCTGCCAAGGGCACGAACAGGAAGAACCAGATCCACTCGGTCAGAAAGTCCATACGCGCTTACAGTCCATCAAAGGGGCGCGGCTCGACTGCGGCAGGCGCAATCGGCCTGGCATCGGTGCGACTGACTGCAACGGCCTTGTTGGCCTGGCGCAGTTTGGAATAGAGGGGAATCACCACACTGACCAGCACCATGCCGGCACCGATCAACACACCGACCAGCAGCGCGACGATGATCGCGATCCCGGAGGTCGTATGCACACTGGAGAAAAGGAAGTCGAGAGTGACGTCCTGGGAATTGACCGCGCCGATGATCAGACCGACCAGCAGGAAGGCCAACATCACCAGCAAACGAAACACCTTCATGGCCGGACTCCGTCGAAAGAGGCTTAGCTTAACCGAGCCGACATAAACGCAGCGGCAGAACGAGCGTCAGTCGGCCGCATCAAGCAGATCGACCGGGACCACGGAGCTGACACGCTCACGCAATTCCTTGCCAGGCTTGAAGTGCGGAACATGCTTGCCCGGCAACGCGACCGATTCACCGGTCTTCGGATTACGGCCCAGACGTGGCGGGCGGTAGTGCAACGAGAAGCTGCCGAACCCGCGGATTTCGATCCGATCACCATCGGAGAGCGCCTGCCCCATCATTTCCAGCAGCGATTTGACTGCCAGATCCACGTCGTCCGCCTTCAGATGCGCTTGACGTCGCGCCAGGATTTCAATCAATTCGGACTTGGTCATGGGAAGACTTGCTTTTTCGACTGACACATCGGAATCGGCCCGGGCAAGCCCGGGCCGATCCATCACGCTCTTGCGAGCGCTACGCGCTTACTCGGACTTGTTGCTGTTCAACTGTGCACGCAGCAGCGCGCCCAGCTGAGTCATGCCGCCCGACGCAGCGGAGGACTGGTATTCCTCCAGCGTTTCGCGCATTTCGGCATCGTCCTTGGCCTTGATCGACAGCTGCAGGGTGCGGCCCTTGCGGTCCATGCCCACGAACTTGGCTTCGATCTTGTCGCCGACCTTCAGGTGCTGGGTCGCATCGTCCACGCGCTCGTTGGCGATGTCGCGTGCAGCGACGTAGCCTTCGATGCCATCGGCCAGGTCGATCGTGGCGCCCTTGGCATCCACTTCACGCACCACGCCTTCGACCTTCGAACCCTTCGGGTTGGACGCCATGTACTGGCCGAACGGATCCTGCTCCAGCTGCTTGACGCCCAGGCTGATGCGCTCACGTTCCGGATCGACTGCCAGCACGACGGCTTCCAGCGTGTCGCCCTTCTTGTAGTTGCGCACGACGTCTTCGCCGGTGGTGTTCCAGCTGATGTCGGACAGGTGGACCAGGCCGTCGATGCCGCCGTCCAGACCGATGAAGATGCCGAAGTCGGTGATCGACTTGATCTGGCCGGACACCTTGTCGTTCTTCTTGTGGGTGGCAGCGAAGGTTTCCCACGGATTGGCGGCAACCTGCTTCATGCCCAGCGAGATGCGACGACGCTCCTCGTCGACATCCAGCACCATCACTTCGACTTCGTCACCAACCTGCACAACCTTGGACGGGTTGACGTTCTTGTTGGTCCAATCCATCTCGGAGACGTGCACCAAGCCTTCGACGCCCGGCTCGATCTCGACGAATGCGCCGTAATCGGTGACGTTGGAGACCTTGCCGAACACGCGGCTGTTGGCCGGGTAACGACGTGCGATGTTGTCCCACGGATCTTCGCCCAGCTGCTTCAGGCCGAGGCTGACACGGTTACGCTCGCGATCGAACTTCAGCACGCGCACGTCCAGCTCGTCGCCGACGTTGACGACTTCGGACGGATGGCGCACGCGCTTCCAGGCCATGTCGGTGATGTGCAGCAGGCCGTCGATACCGCCCAGGTCCACGAACGCGCCGTAATCGGTCAGGTTCTTGACGACACCCTTCAGGATCGCGCCTTCCTGCAGCTTGTCCATCAGCTGCTCGCGCTCTTCCGAGTGCTCGCTCTCGACCACGGCACGACGCGAGACCACGACGTTGTTGCGCTTGCGGTCCAGCTTGATCAGCTTGAACTCGAGTTCCTTGCCTTCCAGGTAGGCCGGGTCGCGCACCGGGCGCACATCCACCAGCGAACCAGGCAGGAACGCGCGGACATCCTTGATGTCCACGGTGAAACCACCCTTGACCTTGCCGCTGATGCGGCCGGTGATGGTTTCGTTCTTTTCCAACGCCTCTTCCAGCTCGTCCCACACCATTGCGCGCTTGGCCTTCTCGCGCGACAGCACGGTCTCACCGAAGCCGTTCTCGATGGAATCGAGGGCAACCTTGACCTGGTCGCCTACGCCGACATCGATCTCGCCAGCGTCATTACGGAACTGCTCGATCGGCACGATGCCTTCGGACTTCAGGCCAGCGTTGATCACCACCACGTCGCCGCGCACTTCCACGACGGTACCGGTGACGATCGAGCCCGGCTTCAGCTTCGCCAGATTGGCTTGACTGGCTTCGAACAGTTCAGCAAAAGATTCTGTCATTTGAATTTTACTCAGTTGAACACACGGGCGTTGATCGTCGAATGCGACAGATGCCAAGCGCCCAGCCTGTTGGTCGACTCCGGACAGCGAGTCGGTTAAGTAGTCATAGAACCGCCACACGGGATGTGCGACGGAGCCTTGGAACGCCTTACGGTCGGCGGGACATGCCCGCTTGCGGAACGCTTACGACGACGTGCGGGCGGCTAACACCCCGACCACACGCTGGACGACATCCTCGATCCCTATTCCGCTGGTATCGATCAGCACGGCGTCTTCGGCCGGCCGCAATGGCGCCACCACCCGCTGCGCATCACGGGCATCTCGAGCCATGATCTCGCGCAGCAGGTCGTCAAAGATAACCGAAACACCCTTTTCCATCAACTGTTTATGGCGACGGCCCGCACGTTCTTCGGCACTGGCGGTCAGAAACACCTTGAAGGCGGCATCGGGGAAGATCACCGTGCCCATGTCGCGCCCGTCTGCGACCAGGCCGGGCGCGCGCCTGAATGCGCGTTGGCGCTCTTTCAGCGCGCTGCGCACCTCGGGAATGGCGGCAATTGCCGAAGCCAGCGCCCCGGTGGTTTCCAGGCGCAGCTCGCCGGTGGCATCGGCGCCGTTGACCAGTACCCGCAGCCCCGCCTCGCCCGCGTCGTCGAACTCCACCTTGGTATCGAACGTGCAGCGCACCAGCGCTGCCGGGTCGGAGACGTCCAGATCGGCCCAGCTCGCCGCCACGCCCACGGCGCGATACAGTGCGCCCGAATCGAGGTAATGCCAGCCCAGCCGGGCGGCCACGATCCGGCTCACGGTGCCCTTGCCGGCGCCGGAGGGACCATCGATGGTAAGGACGGGCGAAAGGTCGGTCATTCAGGTTTCCGGAAGGTCATCAGCCGGTAGTGTAGCGCCGCTCGCAGCGATTGCGATGCAACCACTTGAAAGCACGACGAAAAGCCGGTTAGAATTGCCGGCTTAATTCCGGGTGCACCCTCGATTGCGGGCACTCTTCCATCGAATCCAACCGTTTACGCCGAGGTGTGCCATGAAAGTCCTGTCCTCCCTGAAGTCTGCGAAGACCCGTCACCGCGACTGCAAGGTGGTCCGCCGCCGCGGCAAGGTCTTCGTGATCTGCAAGTCGAACCCGCGTTTCAAGGCGCGTCAGCGCTAAGCTTTCGCCGCGCGTGCAAGACCCGAGAAAGCCGCCTCCGGGCGGTTTTTTCTTGGCCGATGCTTCACGCCGGCGATGGCTACATGCAGGCTGGAGTGTGTCGGGGGCATGGCGGGCTTGGCGCGGCATTCAAACTGACCGACATCCGGCGCGGCGTTGGGTAACACCGCCCTGCAGGCACGCCCGTCCTGGTTTTTGCTGTAATCACCATCCGAATCTTGTCCACTGGGGAGTAGATGACATGCGCAACCGTTTGTTTGTCCTGCCGCTGATCGCACTGATCGGGATCAGCGCCGTCGCGTCGGCCGATACGCTGCTGGTGGACCGGGTACAGCAAAAGCCTGCCGCTGCCCTGCCCCTGAGTGGCGACAGCATGAGCCAGGTCGAAGGCCGTTACGGTGCGCCGCAGGAAAAGCTGGAACCGCGCGGCGGCCAGAAGCGCCAGTGGCCGACGATCCACCGCTGGGTATATCCGGCCTTCACCGTGTACTTCGAAAAGAGCCGGGTGATCGACGTGGTGGCCAATCAGGCCGATGCCAACGAGATCGGTCCCAAGCCACCGATCAGGTGATCGGGTGGCGTTCGAGCGCCATCGGATGGTGGCTGCAACGCTGGTCTGATCCAATGATGCGCGGGATACGATCACTGCGCGCTTCATGCAACGGCGATGTCGTGCAGCACACCCCGGATGCAGGCAGATCGCGAGCGTCGATGCTGTGCGAGTCCTCGATGCGAGTTACTCGCACGCGCCGATTTGAGGCGAGTCCCTCGCAAGCGCCCGCACATCCATGTGCGGGGATTTTGAATTAACAGCCTAGGCTTGCCTGGGCATTGATGGGTAATTTTCAGGTATGACCGATAGCGTCCGCTTTCCCGCCGAGTGGGAACCTCAATCCGCCGTGTTGATTGCCTGGCCGCATGCGGGCACCGATTGGGCCGAGCGCCTTGCCGAGGTGGAAGAGACCTATATCGCGCTGGTCACGGCGATTTCCCGCTTCGAGCCGGTGATCGTGTGCGTGGCCGATGACGATCTGCAGATCTACGCGGAAGCGCGGCTGCGCTCGGCGCGGGTGGACATGGCGCGGGTGCGTTTCGTGATTGCGGCCTACAACGACACCTGGCTGCGCGATTCCGGCCCGATCACGCTGCGCCAGGATGGCGGCTTCCGCCTGATGGATTTCCGTTTCACCGGCTGGGGCGGCAAGTTCGAGGCCAGCCTGGACGATCAGCTGGTCACTTCGCTGGATGCGGCGCAGGTGTTCGTGCCCTCGCAGGTGCAGACGGTCGACTTTGCGCTGGAAGGCGGCGCGATCGAGACCGATGGTGCCGGCACACTGCTGACCACCTGGACGTGCCTGCACGAGCGGCATCCGCAGCGCACGCGCGATTCGCTGAGTACCGACCTTGCCGCGTGGCTGGCGCAGGACCGCGTGCTGTGGCTGGATCATGGCTACCTGGAAGGCGACGACACCGACGCGCATATCGACACGCTGGCGCGCTTTGCCGGCCCGGATGCGATCGTCTACCAGGGCTGCGATGTGCCTACCGATTCGCACTACACCGAACTGCAGGCGATGGGCGCCGAACTGGCGGCGTTGCGCACCGCCGACGGGCAGCCGTATCGCCTGTTCGTGTTGCCATGGGCCGAGCCGATCCTGGATCAGGGCCGGCGCCTGGCCGCCTCGTACGCCAATTTCCTGATCGTCAACGGGGCGGTGCTGATGCCGGCCTACGGCGACAAGGCCGATGCGAGCGCGCAGGCGGTGCTGGCCGAAGCGTTTCCGCAGCACACCATCGTGCCGGTGCCGTGCCGCCCGTTGATCTGGCAGAACGGCAGCCTGCACTGCCTGACCATGCAGCTGCCCGCCGGTTTGCTGGCGGGCTGATCCATTCCTGTTCCGGCCGGCAGGCCGGTGTTACGCCATCGCGCGCTACCTTAGTGCGCCACTTCGCTGGACCAATCGCCATGACCCGTCATCTCCTTCCCGTCGCGCTGATCCAGGAGCGCAACCACGGCGACGCCGAGGCCAATCTGGCCATCATCGAATCGCGCGTGGCCGAAGCCGCCGCGCAGGGCGCCAAGCTGGTGCTGCTGCAGGAACTGCACAACGGTGCGTATTTCTGCCAGCACGAGTCGGTGGACGAATTCGACCTGGCCGAGCCGATCCCCGGTCCCAGCACCGAGCGTCTGGGCGCGCTGGCCAGGCAGCATGGCGTGGTGCTGGTGGCTTCGTTGTTCGAGCGCCGCGCGGCCGGGCTGTATCACAACACCGCGGTGGTGTTCGAAAAGGACGGCCGCCTGCTCGGCAAGTACCGCAAGATGCATATCCCGGACGATCCGGGCTTCTATGAGAAGTTCTACTTCACCCCGGGCGATCTGGGCTTTGCGCCGATCGATACCTCGGTCGGCCGGCTGGGCGTGCTGGTGTGCTGGGACCAGTGGTACCCCGAGGCCGCGCGCCTGATGGCGCTGGCCGGTGCGGAACTGCTGCTCTACCCCACCGCGATCGGCTGGGATCCGGACGACCAGCAACCCGAGCAGGAGCGCCAGCGCGATGCCTGGGTGCTCAGCCATCGCGGCCATGCGGTCGCCAACGGGGTGCCGGTGCTGTCGTGCAACCGCGTCGGCCACGAGCCCTCGCCGCTGGGTGCGTCGGGCATCCAGTTCTGGGGCAACAGCCATGTGCTGGGGCCGCAGGGCGAATTCATCGCCGAAGCGGGACAGGACCCGACCGTGCTGGTGTGCGACGTCGATCTGCAGCGCAGCGAACACGTGCGCCGCATCTGGCCGTTCCTGCGCGATCGCCGCATCGATGCGTATGGCGATCTGCTCAAGCGCTACATCGACTGACCGCATGCCAGTCGAGTTGCGCGAGGCTGGCGCTGTCCGCGGCAAAGCCGTGCTCGGCGAGCCGATCGCACGCGGCAAACAACGCAGCAGTCGACCGATGATTGCGGTGATCGGCGATGCCGACACCCTGGCATCGCGACGGCTGCATGAACGTTTTGGTTTTCGCACGGTCGGAATGTTCACCGGTAACGGCCGCATGCATGGTCGCCGGCTGGACGGCGTGCAGTTGCAAGGCACGCCCGGCTCCGGCGACACCGCCCCTCCTTCTGATGAATGACCCCATGACTGAGCAGACCACCCACGTTCTGGACGATGCGCTGTCCGGCCAGCCGCATCGCATCGTCGAACGCGATGGCGTGCGCTATACCTTGCTCGGCACCGCGCACGTGTCACTCGCCAGCGTGGCTGCGGTGCAGCGGGCGATCGGCAGCGGCCGCTATGACGCGGTGGCAGTGGAACTGGACGCACAGCGTCTGCAGGCGCTCAGCGACCCGGATGCCCTCGCCCGGCTGGACCTGGTGCAGGTGATTCGCAAGGGCCGGGTGGCGCTGTTTGCGGCCAACCTTGCCCTGGCCGCCTACCAGCGCCGTCTGGCCAAGCAGCTTGGCATCGAGCCGGGCGCGGAGTTGAAGGAAGCGGTGAACCTGGCACGCGCGCAGGGCCTGCCGGTGCACCTGATCGATCGCGAAGTCGGCCTGACCTTCAAGCGCGCCTCCGGGCGGCTGGGATTCTTCGGCAAGATGAAACTGGCCGGTGGCCTGCTCGGCGGGCTGTTCGCGGCCGACGAGGTGGGCGAAGAGGAAATCGAGAAGCTCAAGCAAGGCGACATGCTGGAGGCGAGCTTCGGCGATTTCGCCAGCGAAAGCCCGGAGCTGTACGAAACCGTGATTGCCGAGCGCGACCAGTACATGGCCACGCGCCTGCGCGAGGAAGCCAGGACGGACCAGCGCGAGATACTGGCGGTGGTCGGCGCAGGACACCTGGCCGGTCTTGCGCGCCACCTGGAACAGGACACCGCCGCGCCCGGCCCATTGCGCGAGTCGCTGGAGTACGTGCAGCAGCGCAAGCGCATTCCGTGGATCACGCTGGGCATTCTGGCGGTCATCATCACCGGCATCGGCATCGGGTTCTGGCGCGGCGGCCTGAGCATGGGCGCGGACCTGTTGTTGCAATGGGCGATGTATACCGGCGGCCTGGCCGCGCTGGGCTGCCTGCTGGCCGGCAGCCACCCGCTGAGCATCCTCACCGCGGCGGTCGTGGCGCCGTTCAAGCCGTTCCGCCTGAGCGTGCCGACCGGCGCGTTTGCCGCGCTTGTCGAGGTGCACATGCGTAAACCGGCCTATGGCGATTTCCTGTCGCTACGCGACGATGCGCAGACCTTGCGTGGCTGGTACCGCAACCGCGTCTCGCGCGTGGTGCTGACGTTCCTGCTGACCAACGTCGGCAGCATGGCCGGCGTATGGCTGGCGGGCGTGCAGATCTTCAATCGCCTGCACGGGTGATTAAGAAAGCCGTCACGACGTGTGGTCTATCGACGCCTTGTAGGAGCGCACCTGGGCGCGACGGGCGTTATCGGTAAAGCCGTCGCGCCCAGGTGCGCTCCTACGTGTGGTCGAGTTACGGAGTAGCTGGCTGATCGGGTGCGAGCTGCAGGCGTACCCAGACGCCGTAGTGGTCCGAGGCCCAGCGTCCCTCGGCATACGGCGTGTCGAACAGGATGCGTGCTTCGCGGGCGAGCAGGCGCTTCTGCTGGAAGAACACGTGGTCGATACGCGCCGGCTTGTCGAAGACATGCAGGTTCAAGGTGCTCACGGTGGCGTCGCTGTTGCGATGCACGCTGCCGTAGCTGTCGCCATAGCCCTTGCGTAGCGCCTCCAGATCCAAGGCATCGGCGGCGGTGTTGAAGTCGCCGGCAATCACGACCGGTGCCTGATCGCTGGTGGAGGAAATGAAATCCAGCAGGTCCGCGACCTGGCGCGTGCGCGTGGCCGTGCCGCGTGCATCGGCACGCTCGTTGAGATGGGTGACATAGACGTTGATCGGCTGGCCGTCGATGTCGACCTGCAGATGCGCGGCAACGCGGTAATCGTCCAGCGGCTGCAGCAGGCGCTGATGCCGGGCCAGCACCTTGCGCCGGCTCAGCAATGCGTTGCCGTAGCGCTTGGGCGCATCGACCGGGTCGACAGAGACAAAGCTGTAGTCGTACCCCAGCTTGCGCGCCAGCCAGGCGGCCTGGTTCTCCACGCTGCCGCGGCGTTCGATCACTTCCTGCAGCGCGATCACGTCTGGCGCCAGTTGCCTGAGTTCCTTGGCGATATGGGCACGACGCGCCGGCCAGTCTTCGCGGTCGTGATGCAGATTGAGCGTGACCAGGGTCGTCTCGCGCTGCACTGCGCTGGTCGATGGCACTGCCCGGGATGCAGGTTCTGCGCGATCGGGCCTGTCGACCTGCACAGGTTGCGCGGCCTGCACGGCCTGGGTCGCCTGCGTGGCTTGTACGGCAACAGAGCACGGCAGCAGCGCCGCCAACACGACCGGCCATCCGGCACGTCGCCGCGCCGGCGCTGCCCAGGCCGGTCGGGGTGCGTCAGTCATTGCGTGGCGCGCTCGGCCCGCCGCACCGCGCTGGGCACATCGATCTGCACATTGGCCGGCAGCTGTTGAATCCGCAATTCGCCGTTCTGCCACTCGGCCGATTCGCCATTGATGCTGGCCTTGCCCGGCGTGCCCTGGTACGGCCATGGCAACACCACCCCGCCCGGCGGCAGGATCAGCCCCGGCTGCAGTTGCAGCACCAGCTGTTTGTCGGTGCGCTGCAAGGTGTAATTGAGGCGCCCATACGGGGTGCGCAATTCGGCGATGCCGATGCCCTTGCCCTCGAACCAGCGCGTCGGCGTGCCGGCAGCGATGACCAGGCTGGCGTCGGATTCGCGCCCGTAGGCGAACATGTCCAGCACCGAGCGCACGAAATCCGAGGCGACCCAGGCATGCGGCAGGTCGCCGACGAAGAACGGCGTACGCGGCGTACGCGAGACCACCTCGGCCCACTGGTTCCATGGTTGCGGCGCGCGGTCCTTGAAGAAGAACGCGGTGGCATCCCAGGCGCGTTCGCGCCAGCCCAGGCGCACGAATGCGGCCACGTTGCGCCATTCGTAGGGTGTGTAGTCCTTCCATTCGCGCTTGCCGTCGCGGCGGTCGGAAAACTCCTTCCAGTAGCGCTCGAAGGTATTGCTCAACAGGTCCTGCGGCAGGCGTTGCTGCTCGCCCCCCGGTGCCAGTGCGATGGTGGTCGAGGTCGCATCGAAGTCGCCCAGCTCGGCCGAGCCGGGCAGGAAATCCAGGGAGTGCTGGCGCACCGTCGCACCCAGCGAGGCGATCAGGTCGCCACTGAATTCGTCGCGTGCAGTGCTGAAGCGGGCGACCTCGTCGGGCTTGTCGAGCGCGCCGGCCAGCATCACCGCATCCTTGTAGCCGCGCAGCGCCCAGAAGTTGTCCCAGTACGAATGCACCGGCTTGGCCGAATAGCCTTCGTGGCTGATCGACACCGGCATCATTCCGTAGAAGGCCGGGTTGCGCATGAAGTTGTCTTCGGTGCGCTCGCTGGCACGCAGCGTTTCCATGTAGTCGTACGCACCGGTCACGTGCGGCCACATCCTTTCCAGGAATGCCTTGTCGCCGGTGTAGCGGTAATACTCGGCGATGTTGAAGATCAGCTCGCCGTGGCTGTCGTTCTCCGGCACCGGGTCGCTGCCGCGCTCGTCCACGCAGCACGGCACCATGCCGTCGGCGAACTGGTATGGCGCGAACCAGTCGACGTATTCGCGCACCACGTCCTCGCGACCGAGTCGCAGCAGGCCTTCGGAAATCATTGCGCCGTCGCGGATCCAGCTGCGCGAGTAGGAACGCGTCCCCGGCTGCAGACGCGGGCCGATGCGCGAGATCAGCATATGCGCCAGCGCGGTGCGCAAGGTGTCGATCACCGGCTTGCCTTCGGCCGGCACGCTGATGCGCACGCGATCGAGCTTGCTGCGCCACTGCTGCGCCACCTGCTGTTGTGCCTTGTCGGCATCGAAGCCGGCCGGCAGCTGCGCGGTGCCGGTCTGCGGAATCACCAGCGCCACCTCGCGCCGTTGACCAGGCTCCAGCTTCCAGCGATACAGCAGCACGCCCGAGGCCAGGCCGGTCTCGTCCTTGACCTGGGTGATCGCCGGCGGCGTGGCGGCGGTGAGATGGCTGACGTCCATGCCACTGTCGAAGGCACTGGCAAAGCCGGCATCCGGAGGTTGCGCAGCGAATACGCGCGGCTTGCCGTTGACGCTGACCTGTGCGCCCTGCACCGCCAGCTGGTCGATCCGGCTGACACCGCCCAGGGTGTTGAGGAACTGGGTCGGCGGATTGACCTGGAACGGACGCACCGCCAAGGCCAGGGTGAACTCACGCGCGTCCTTGCCGGTGTTGTGCAGCTGATAGCGCGCGACCAGTTGCGCCTGATCGGGCGTGCCCTGCACGAACGCGGTGACGCGCAGGTTCATCAGGTCGTGATGCCAGTCGACGCTGGGAATCGGCAGGTAGTCGTCCTGCAGGCTCTGCTCGCTGCTGACGTCGGACCAATGCAGCAGCTTGCCGCCGGTGACCACGAACGGCTCGATACTGAAGCCGCCCTTGCCCACTTCCACCGCGCCGTCCTCGCCGATCAGGCCCTGCTCGGTACCACCATCCAGGCCCAGGATGGTCCAGTACGGCTGCTCGCCGGAGAAACCGCGTGGATAGCTGCCGCGCGGCGCCTGCGCGGCCAGCGATTTGATGAAATCGTTCGGTGTGGCGGCGAAGGCCAGCGGCTGCAGCTGGACTTCCTTGATGCCGTAGCGCCAGTTGGGGCCGTCCTTGAGATCGAAGCGCAGGTAACGTGCCTCGGTATCGGGCAAGGCCAGCCAGTCGGTGCCGCCGGCACCGGCGGTGACGGTGCGCAGATCACGCCAGCCGCGCCCATCGCTGGACGCGCGCACCACGTATTGCGAGGCCTGCAAACCAGGAACCCACTGCACCACCGCGCCGCCGAATTCGCGCACCTTGCCCAGATCCAGCGTGACGGTCTGCTGCTTGACCGCGCCACTGAGCCAGAAGGTGTCCGGCTTGCCGTCGGCCAGGCGTTGTTCCAGCGCGGGCGCGGTGTCGGTGATGGCCTCGGCCTTCAACGGCGAGGTGTCTTCCGGCGGCAGCGGCGTGAGCGTCAGACGGTCGAAGCACACCGTGCCCTTGCCGCCGACCTTGTTGTAGATGGTGAACTCGACATCTGCGCTGCTGCGCAGTTGCTTGTCCTGGCCCGGGCCCCAGGCCTTTTCGATGTTGCGCTTGCGATAGCCGACGGTGGTCCAGTTCTTCGGGAAGTTGAAGCCGGGCCGGTTGACCCACCACACGTTGTCGCCGCTGGCATCGATCAGCTTGACCTGCAGGTCGTTGGACGGCGAATCGCCGCGCAGCGAAAAGCCGATGCGGTAATTGTCCGGGTAGGTGATCGGCAGGTTGCGGCGGATGCCGACATAGCCGGACACGCCATTGAAGTTGTAGTCCAGGCACAGGGCGTGGCCGCCGGAACTGGTGGCTACCGGCCGCAGCGAACCACTGACCTGGTTGGACACCACCAGGCGCCAGGCGCCGATGTCGTTGAAGCCGTCGAGCACGCGCTCCTGCGCCTGCGCCGTGCCCGCAAACGTCGCAACAGCGGTCATGGCAAACAGTCGCAGGAACACTGGTTTCACCCCTTCACACTCCCCAGCAGAAGACCTTGGATGTAGTAACGCTGCAGCGCCACGAACAATAGCAGCACCGGAATCACCGTCACCACCGCGCCGGCCATCATCAGCTCCACGTCCATGATGTGCTCGCGCGACAGCGCCGCCAATGCCACCGGCAAGGTGTACTGCTCCTGGTCGGTCAGCACGATCAGCGGCCACATGAAGTCGTTCCACGAGCCCATGAAGGTGAAGATGGTCAAGGTGACCAGCACCGGCTTGAGCATCGGCAGCACGATCTGGAAGAAGATCCGCATCTCGCTGGCGCCATCGATGCGGGCGGCTTCAATCAGCTCGTCGGGAATGCTGCGCGCGTACTGGCGCACCAGGAAGATGCCGAACACCGTCGCCAATGCCGGCACCACCACCCCGCCGATGTTGTTGACCAGATGCAGCTGCTTCATCAACAGGAACAACGGCAGCATTGCCACCTGCGCGGGGATCACCAGCGCGGCCATCAGGATCTTGAAGATGCGCTCGCGGCCGACGAATTGCAGCTTGGCGAACGCATAGCCGGCCATGGTGTTGATCAGCAGCGAGCCGAGCGTGATCAGCCCGGACACCATCAGGCTGTTGGCGAAGTTGCGCGCCATGCCGGTGCGCGCGAACAGCTCGTGGTAGTTGGCAGTGGTGAACGCCGAGGGCAGCATCGGCGGCGGGAAGCGGCTGGCCTCGCCGGTGGGCATGAACGACACCGACAGCATCCACAGCAGCGGCGCCAGGCTGACCAGCGCCAGCACCAGCAGGCCGCCGTTGATCAGCACGCCATTCCAGCGCGATTGGCCGACATCACGACTCATATCAAATCCCTCTTGCGGCCGAAGCGCAGCATTACGGTGGTCACCGCCAGAATGATCAGGAACAGCAGGAACGCCACCGCCGACGCGCGGCCGAGGTTCCACCACTTGAAGCCTTCCTCGAACATGAAGTACAGCACGCTCACGGTGCTCTGCAGCGGGTCGCCGCGGGTCATTACATAGGGCTCGGCGAACAGCTGGAAATAGCCGGAGATGGTGATCACCCCGACCACCATCAGCACCGGGCCGAGCATCGGCAGGGTGATATGCAGGAACTGCTTCCAGCGCGAGGCGCCATCGATGCGCGCGGCCTCGTACAGGTCCTGCGGGATCGCCTGCAGGCCGGCCAGGAAGATCACCATGTTGTAGCCGAAGTTCTTCCACACCGCGAACAGCATGATGGTCGGCATCGCCCAGCGCGGATCGCCCAGCCAGTCGATCGGGGCGATGCCCAGATGGCTCAGGCCGAAGTTCACCAGGCCGTACTTGATGTGGAACAGATAGCGCCAGATCACCGCCACCGCCACCAGCGTGGTCACCACCGGAGCGAACAAGGCGGTGCGGAACAGTGCCTTGAAGCGCGAGGCCTTGGCGTTGAGCAGCAACGCGGCGCCCAGCGACACGCCGATCGACATCGGCACGCCGAGCAGCACGAAGTACGTGGTGTTCCACAACGACTTCCAGAACAGCGGCGTCTGCAGCAGGTCGATGTAGTTGCCCAGGCCGACGAAGCGCAGGTGGCTGCTGTCGGCCAATGCATACAGGTCGAAGTCGGTGACGCTGAGCACCAGCGCGGCGAACACCGGCACGCCGAAGAACATGCCCAGCACCAGGATCGACGGGGCGGCGAACACCCAGCCGGCGACGGAATTACGCTTCATCATCGTGCCGCTCCCTTGCCCGCTGCCGGCGCTGGCGCTGCGGCGGGTGTCGCCGCAGGCATTGCTGATTCACCGGCCGGACCGACATGCCCGCCCTCCTGTTCGAAGATCCAGCGGCGCTTGGCCAGGATCTCGTCCACGCGTTTATCCAGCTCCTGCACGGCGGCCTCGTGTGACTGACCGCCACGCACCACGCGCTCGGTCACCAGGCGCATTTCCTGCACGATGCGCTCCCACTCCAGCACCTTGGGCGTGGCCTTGACCCGCTCCAGCTGGTCGCCGAAAGCATGCGCCAGTTCATCGTTGGCCAGCGAGGGCAACTTCCAGGTGCTGCGACGTGGCGGCAGGTCGCCGATGATGGCGTGGAAGCGCGCCTGCACCTGCGGCTGCGACAGGTATTCGATCAGCTTCCAGCTGGCGTCCTTGTGCTGCGACGATTTGAAGATCACCAGGCTGGAACCGCCGGCGATGCCCGCGCCCAGGCCGTTGGGGCCCGGCAGCGGCGCGGTGCCCCACTTGCCTTCCATGCCCGGCGGCTGGCGCAGCTTGAACTCGCGCACGTTCCACGGGCCGGACAGGTAGAACGCGTAATAGCCGTTGAAGAACTCGTACCAGACATTGGAGACCTGGGTCTCGGAGACCTTCGGCGCCCAGCCCTTCTGGTACATGGTGTCGTAGAAGCCCAGCGCCTTGCGGAAGCCTTCGCCGCGGAAGTTGCCGTAGTTGTCGTGGTCACGCAGCAGGCGGTCGTCCTGCTGCAGTGCGAACGACAGCTGCTGCTCGAACTCGTTGAGCGGCATCAGGATGGCGTAGCGGTCCGGGCCGACCTTGCGCTTGATCGCCGCCATCACCTGTTCCATCTCGGCCCAGGTCTTGGGCATCTGGCTGTAGCCGGCCTCGCGCAGCAGGTCCTTGCGATAGAACAGCAGCCGGGTGTCCACGTACCACGGCACGCCATACAAGGTGCCGTCGACCAGATTGGTGTCCCACACGCCGGGGAAATAATCCTGCGGGTCGACGATCCTGGAACGCGCCACGTACGGCTGCATCGGTTCCAGCGTGTCCAGCAGGGCAAACTCCGGCAGCCAGGTGTTGCCGAGCTGGCACACGTCCGGCAAGCCGTCTGCGGCAAAGGCGGTCAGCAGCTTTTCGTGCGCCGCCGTCATCGGGATGTTCTGCACATCCACGTGGATGCCCGGGTTCTGCTTCTCGAAGTCGGTCACCAGCTCGGCGACCACTTCGGCCTCCTTGCCCATGGCCCAGAAGCGCACGGTGGTCTTGCCTGGATCGGAGCGTTCGCATCCGGCCACACCCAGACAGAGTGTGGCGGACAGTATCAACAGTTTCAAAAGGCGCACGGATTACTCGGGTTTGGGGCGTTGCGTGGAGTTTTGGCGTTGCGAGGGGTCTTGCTGGGCCTGGGCAGCGGCGGCACGCGACTCGGCCATGCCCAGCGAACGCGCGGCGGCCTTCTGCTCGTCCTTCTGCGGCGCCGGCTGCGGCTCGCCTTCGGGGGTGAGCCAGCCGCCGGTGAAGCCGGCGCGTTCCAGACCGGCCCGGATGTAGGGGTTCTTCTTCATCACGGTCCAGACGAATTCGTTCTGGTAATTGGCGATCATCGCCAGGATCGGGCCCTGGTCGATGGCGATGTAGTCGCTGGCCACCCAGCCGCGATCGGGCACCATGCGCCCGGTCTTGAGCGGGATGTCGTAGTTGAAGCTGGGATTGAACGAATCCAGAAAGCCGTAGCTCGAGTACAGGAAGTCGCCATAGCGCTTGTGCATCTCCTCGGTGGCCGGGATCACCACTTCCGGGGCGAACACGATCGAGGAAATCGCCGCCGACGGCACGATGGTGCCGTCGTCGAAGTTCTCGCGCAGGCCGGCGCCGCGCGAGGAGTAATGGCGGAACTGGCGCTGCTCGCCACGGTATTCCTGGCTGGTGTTCTGCGGGCCGTCGCCGGCGGTCAGACCCCAGACGTTCTCGCCGTAGTCCTTCCACTTCATCGGGTTGTCGATGGCGTAGTCGCGCTGGGCCAGGGTGGCCCGGCGGCTGTTGAGGAAATAGTCGATGCCGCGTTCGCGCATGTACTGGTCCTGGATATCGCGGAAATCGATCCAGACATGGCTGTATTGGTGACCGAACAGCGGGCCGAAGGACAGGTATTCCTGGCCCTGGTAGACGCCCCAGTCGTTGTTGTAGGTGCGGGTCCAGCTGGTCCACGCATCCACATCCACCCCATGGGTCGGCGAGCCGAGCGCGAGGATGTACAGCATCATCGCCTCGTTGTAGCCCATCCAGTCGTGGTCGATGAAGCCGCTCTCGGGGAACCAGCCCATCGAGATCAGCGGTGCGCGCTGCTGCAGCCAGCGCCAGTCCACGCGCTTGTACAGCGTATCGGCGATCTGGCGGATCTCTTTTTCGCGCGGGTCGTCGCCGTCGTAGTACGACTGGGTGAACAGCACGCCCATCATCAGCAGCGCGGTATCCACGCTCGACAGCTCGACCCAGCTGTCGTAGCGGTTGCCCTGCTGCATGTCCAGAAAGTGGTAGTAGAAGCCCTTGTACCCGGCCCTACCGGTCCGCTGCGGCCCCATCGGCGCATCACGGAAGAATTTCAGTGTGGTCAAGGTGCGGTCGATCGCCTGATTGCGACTGACCCAGCCATTCTCGATCCCGATCGGATACGCGGTCAGCGCGAACCCCACCGAGGCGATGCTGGCGAACGGGCGCGACGGAAAGCGGTCCGGCGACAACCCATTGAGTTCGTTGGTGGTGTCCCAGAAAAACTGGAAGGTGCGACGCTCGATGTCCGAGAACAGCGGCGGAAGCGCCGGTTTGACCGGCTTGGGTGGCAGCTGTGCTTCCACCAGGATGACTTTCACCGGTGCCTTCTTTTCGGCCACCTTGGGCTCCTCTGCCTGTTTGCAGGACGCCAGCACCAGCGCACCCAGCAATAGTGGAATCGTCAACCAATACGAAGTCCTGCCCCTGTTCATCCGCCCCCCACTCGTGTAATCGATTACATCTCGCACGCCAACCTACCCTATCCAAGCGCCGAGTTCGACCGCCCCGGCAGCTGCCGGGGCGGTCGGGTACCTCACCAGTTCAGGCCGAAAGCCAGACGGAAGGTACGCATCGGCGACGCCAGCACACCGGTCGGGGTGCCGTAAGCCGTGTTCAAGTCTCCGAGTGTCCCGGTCTCGCCGTTAAAGTTGGCGTAGTTCACCCAATTGAACACGTTGAGGATATCCGCACGCACGTTGAATTTGACACCGCCGCCGGTATCCCATTCTTTATTGGCGGCGATGCTGAACTCCTTGTAGCCCAGCGTGCCGTCCGGCTTGAACTGGACGATGTAGCACTGGTCGTTGCCGGCCAGGCAATTCTGCCCGTAACGCGCGGTCTGGCTGGCCAGCGACAGCTTGCCGGACAGTTTGACCTCGTAGGGCAGCTCGTAGATGCCGGTGACCACCAGGCGGTTCTTCGGAATGCCGCCGGCCTCGCGCCAGCCATAGTCCTCGATGCGTTCGCGATCCAGTGCGTAGTGCTCGCCGAACTGGCGGTTCTCCTTGGCATCGGAATAGGTGTAGGCCACGGTCAGGCCCCAGCCAGATTCCTCGTCGAACGGCTTTTCGACCTGCAGGGCGAGCTGGTTGTTGCGGGTTTCCACGCCGTTGGTCCCGAGCACGATGGCGCTGTAGCCGTCCGGGCCGTCGGTCGGCGAGCCGGAGGTGGTGCCCGGCTGGAAGAAGGAACCGTCCGGCAGGCGGTTGCCGCGCACGAACGCGAAGCCGTCATGGCTTTCGATACGGCTCAGGGTCACGTCGGTGAACCAGTCCTGGCCCCACAGCGGCACCATGTTGCGCATGCCGATGCTGAACTGGTCCGAGTACGGGGTCTTGATGTTGTTGTCGATCAGGTAGACCTCGCGCCCGCCGCCGCCGGTGCTGCTGCCGGTCAGGGTGTTCAGCCCTTCCTGCGTGCCGTAGGCCGGATTCCATGCCGTGCATGGGTCGCCCAGGCAGGCCTGGTTGTTGGCGCTGGTGAAGTAGTAGCTGTAGGAATTGAACGAGTTGTTGAGCTGCTCGAGCGCCAGGTAGTCGAAGATGTTGCGGTCGTAGGCGCGGCCGGCACCGCCGTAGATCACGTGGGCCTGATCGCCGAACAGGTCATAGGAGGCACCCAGGCGCGGCTGCCAGGCATTCTTGAACGCCTTGCGGTTGTTGCCGGTGCTGATGAAGTTGTTGATGTCGTAGTTGGCGTTGCGCAGGTTGGTCCAGTTCTGCAAGGCACCGGCGACGTCGGACGGGGTGACGAAGTCCAGGAATGCCGGGGTTTCTTCGTAGTCGTAGCGCACGCCCAGGTTCAGGGTCCAGTGCTCGTTGACCTCCCAGTCGTCCTGCAGATAGATGCCGTACTGCTTGTTCTCGGACACCACCGAGCCGCCACCTTCGACCAGCGGCGCACCGAAGCGCACCCGGTACGGCGTTTCCACATCGCTGAGGATGTTGTAGTAGTACTGCGGGTTGGCCGGGTTGAACTGGGTGGAATCCAGATCGATGCTCTTGAACTTCACGCCCATCTTGACGGTGTGCGCACCGTGCCATTCCAGGCTGTTCAAGGTCAGGTCGTCCTGGAAGGTCCAGCCCTTCTGCCCCTTGCGCTGGAAGCTGCTGCCGGCGCCTGCGGCAAGCACATCGGTCTCGTTGCCGCGGTTGGGCGTGTAGCTGAGGATGTAACCGTTGCCGTTGTTGATCGGCGCCTGGTTCCAGAACGCGCTCTCGTAGCTGAGGTTGGCCTCGTTGAGGAAGTTGGCGCCGCTGTACTGCCAACGCAGGTTGGCGCGCTTTTCTTCCTGGCCGTTGATGCTGCCGTGCTCAAGGGTCGAGGTGCCGCCGACGTCGTTGAGCTCGTCTTCCTTGCGGTACTTGCCGCTCAGCTCGAACAGGCTGTTGTCGCCGATGGTCCAGTCGATCTTGGCGAAGTACAGGTCTTCCTTGAACGGCGTGCTGTAGGTGGCGACCAGCGGCTGCAGCTGCGCAGGCAGCTGATCGACGCGGTCCGAATAGATCGAGCCGGGGATCACCACGTTCGGGGTGGTGTATTCCTTGGCTTCATAGGCGACGAAGAAATGTGCCTTGTCCTTGAGGATCGGGCCGCTGAAGGTCGCGCCGTACTGGGTCTCCTCGAAGTCGTCACGCACGCCGGCGCGCTTTTCCAGCGGGCTCTCTTCACGCCAGCTGTCGTTGCTGGTGTCCCAGAAGAAGCTGCCGTGGAAATCGTTGGTACCGGACTTGGACGAGGCGACGATGGCCGCGCCGCTGACCTGGTCGAACTCGGCCTTGTAGTTGGAGGTGATGACCTTGTATTCGCCGATCGCCGACTGCGGGAACGGATTGCCGCGGCTGGAGTCCTGGCCGCTGACGCCGCCGGTGAGCACGTAGTTCTTCTGGCTGACGCCGTCGATATAGACGTTGGTGCCTTCGGCCGAGGTGGCGCCCGAACGCACCTTGGTGGTGCCGTTGGCATCGCGGGTGAACTGCACGTTCGGCACGGTGTCGGCCAGTTCCAGGAAGTTGCGCGTGGCACGCGGCAGGTTCTGGATCTGCACGTTGGAGATATAGGTGGCGTTCTCGGAGGTACGGGTTTCCACCAGTACCGGCGGCGCCTTGACCTGCACCGCGTCCAGCGTGGTGGCGTTACCACCTTCGGCCGTGGCCGGTTCGCCGCCGACGCCCAGGTTCAGGGTCGCGGTCTGGCCGACCTGCACGGTGACGTTCTGCGAGGTGGTCTGGCCGTTGGCGGTGACGTCCAGGCGGTACGAACCCGGCGGCAGGCCGCCAAGCGAGTAGCCGCCGTTGCTGACCTGTACGGTGCGGGTCAGGCCGGTGGCGAGGTTGGTCGCGGTGACCTGGGCCTGGCTGGCAGGTGCCGAGTCGACGGTGACCTGGCCGCGGATCGTCGCGGCAGCGCTCTGCGCGAAGGCCGGGGCGGCGCCCAGCAGCAGGCAACTGGCCAGGGCGCAGCTGAGCAGCTTGCGCGCCGGACTGGCGGAATGGGGGTAGTGGTGGCGCATTGGTCCCTCCAGGGATCGGTACAGAATGTTGTTGTGGCGTTGCGGCTTGCAGGAACGACCGCTGCGGGGGGCAGCGGGAGCGGACAGGACGTCCGCGAAAGGGTCAGGGGCTGGAAACGTCAGAGGCCGGGCTCGCCGGCGCCGCAGGAGGCGCGGACCACCAGCTCGGGCGTGAGCAGTTGGCGGATGCCGTCGTCGTGGCCGGGCTGGTCCACCAGCCGCATCAGCCGGCTCATCGCCTGTTCGCCCAGGCGCGCGATGCTGACCCGCATCGTGGTCAGCGCCGGATGGACGAAACGGGCCAGCGGAATATCGTCGAAGCCGGCCAGTGCCACGTCGCCGGGTACCGAGACATCGGCCTGGGCAAAGGCGTACAGGCAGCCCAGTGCGGTCATGTCGTTGGCGGCGAATACCGCGTCGGGCAGCGCGCCGTCGGCCAGCATCGCCTGCCCGGCACGGTGGCCGGAGGCCTCGTCGAAGTCGCCAGGGAATTCGATGCCCTGCGCGGTGTCGCCGTGTGCGGCGATCGCATCGCGGAAGCCGCGCAGGCGTTCGCGCGCATCGAAGTTGAGCGCCGGCCCGCCGATGAAGGCGATGCGCCGATGCCCGGCCGAGAGCAGGTGTTCGGTCATCGCCATCGCGCCGGCATGGTCGTCGATGCTCAGCACCGGATAGGCGTCGCCCGGAACGTGCGCGTTGATCAGCACCGTGGGCAGCGCCTGCGGCAGGTTGTCGGTGAGGAACCCGGGCTGCTCGGCATACGGCGATAGCACCAGCAGACCATCCACCCGCCCGCGCATGGACTGCAACGCCCTGCCCTGCGCTTCGGGGTCGCCGTGGTAGCTGGACACCAGTAGATGCTGGCCGGCAGCACGCGCCGCGCCGTCGATCCCGCGGATCAGCTCGGAAAAGAATTCGCCGTACAGATCGGGCAGTACCACGCCCAGGGTCTGGGTGCGCCGGCTGCTCAGGCTGCGCGCCGCCGCATGCGGGCTGTAGCGCAAGCGTGCGGCGACGTCCTGCACCAGCTGGCGCACCGGCCCGGCGACGTTGTCGTGCCCATTGAGCGCACGCGACACCGTTGCAACGGAGACCTGTGCTTCCCGAGCGACATCTTTGATGGTGACCGCACCCTTGGCCATTCGTGTCGCCCTCCGCGACCGAGTCCCAAAACTGGCGCGGACTGTAAGCGTTTTCATACAAGGGCGTAAACCCCTGTCTTCACGCCCGTGAAAACGCTTACAGATCAAGCATCTGCAAGTGATGAATACGTGAAGCACCGTGTTGCGACGCAACAAATACTGCCCATATGTCCACGGATGAAGGCCGACGGCGATCACGGTTGGGGCGGTTTGGCCCGCTGCGCATGGACCCCGTAGGAGCGCACCCGGGCGCGACGGGCCTTACCGATAACCTGCGTCGCGCCCGGGTGCGCTCCTACTACGCAGTTGGCGTATTCAGTTATTCGGCCTCGCCTGGCGTATCGATATTGCGAGTGCGAGCGCCAATCGGGTTGCCAGTGACGCGGTTTCGCTCGGGCGCGCCCCTGCAAGAAAGCCAGCCTTCAGCCATCGCGCCCGATTGTCGAATGTCCACCCCGGCAATGCCTGCCCGTAGGAGCGCACCCGGGCGCGACCGGCCTTACCGGTGTAACCTGCGTCGCGCCCGGGTGCGCTCCTACGGCGGCGGCTTGATCGGCCTGGTTACCTCGCCTCGCCTGGTGCGAAGGCCTCGATCGACAGCGCGTGAATATCGGTCTGCATCATCTCGCCGACCGCGGCATAGACCGCGCGGTGACGTGCCAACGGCGGCTTGCCGGCGAAGGCGGCGCTGACCACGCGCACATTGAAATGCCCCCGCCCGTCGCGCGCACCGGCATGCCCGGCATGGCGATGGCTGTCGTCCACCACCTCCAGCTCGGTCGGCGCCAGGGCCGACTGCAGCGCGGCGCGGATCCGCTCGACCCGGCTCATGGCAGCACCCGGCGGAACGGGCGGACCTCGGTGCGCACATACACGCCCGCCTCCACATACGGATCGGCATCGGCCCAGGCGCGCGCGTCGTCCAGCGCGTCGAATTCGGCGATGACCACGCTGCCGCTGAAACCGGCCGGGCCCGGATCCTCGGCATCGATCGCCGGGCACGGGCCCGCCACCAGCAAGCGACCTGCCGCCGCCAGCGCCTGCAAACGGGCCAGGTGCGCCGGTCGCGCCTGCTGCCGGGCCGCCAGTGCATCGTCCCGGTCATACCCCTCGATTACGTACCACATCGACCACCTCGCCAAGAACCTGAAGATCAGCCGTGGGATTCTAGCCGCCTCGGCGCTGGACACCGGCCCTGCGCACGCATTACCCTTGACACCACTGCACACGCAATCGGACGCAGCGGCCCGTCGGCCCAGGCCCCACGCCTCACTCGACGACCGATTCGCTGCCCACCGCCGACCCGCGTAGACGACCTCCTCGCTGTCCCGTCGCCGCATGCCACGCGGCGCACGTTGTATGTGGATTTGTAGGATCGTGCCGGCACGGGCACGACATTGATTGCAATAACTCAAGGCAAAGCCCTGCAGGCGCGGCCCAGACCGCGGCCGGCGACCGTAAGACCCGATGTCGACCTGATGAATTCCGAACTCGCGCACGACGCGAATCCGCCAGCCACGAGCGCGCCGCCACAGCAGCAGGAAATGCCGCTGGCGGTGGTGCATGGGCAACCGGTGCTGCAGATCCCGCAGGATCTGTATATTCCGCCGGATGCGCTGGAAGTCATCCTGGATGCCTTCGAAGGTCCGCTGGACCTGCTGCTGTACCTGATCCGCCGCCAGAACCTGGACATCCTGGACATCCCCGTCGCCGAGATCACCCGGCAGTACGTGGCCTACATCAACGTGATGCAGGAGCTGCGCTTCGAACTGGCGGCCGAATATCTGGTGATGGCCGCGATCCTGGCCGAGATCAAGTCGCGCATGCTGTTGCCCCGCCCGCCCAGCCAGGAAGGCGAGGAAAACGATCCGCGCGCCGAGCTGGTACGCCGCCTGCAGGAATACGAACGCTTCAAGCAGGCCGCCGAGGATCTGGACACCCTGCCGCGCATGGGCCGCGACAGTGCGCCGGTGCAGGCGCATCTGCCCGAGCGCGCCGCGGTCAAGCTGCCGCCGCCGGTGGAACTGAAAGAAATGCTGATGGCGCTGTACGACGTGCTCAAGCGCGCCGAACTGTTCACCGGCCATGCGATCAAGCGCGAGGCGCTGAGTGTGCGCCAGCGCATGGGCGATGTACTGAGCCGCCTGGACGATGGCAGGTTCTATCGCTTCGAATCGCTGTTCACGGCCGAGGAAGGCAAGCTCGGCGTGCTCGTCACCTTCCTGGCGCTGCTCGAACTGGCCAAGGAGCAATTGCTGGACATCGTGCAGGAAGCGCCGCTGGCGCCGATCTACGTGAAGTCGCTGGCCTTGGGCAACACCAATGCGCCGTTGCAATTCTCCAGCGAATTCGATGACAGCGATGCCGCCAACGAACCTATCTGAAGCCGATCACCGAATGGATCAAGCGTTGATCACCCGCATTATCGAAGCCGCCCTGCTGGCGAGCAGCCAGCCGCTGACGCTGGCGCAGCTGCAGGGACTGTTTCCCGAAGAAGAGCCGGCGCCGCCCGGCAGCGTCGAGCGCGCGCTGGAACTGCTGCGCGAGGGCTGCGCCGAGCGCGGCGTGGAACTGGTCGAGGTGGCCTCGGGCTTCCGCTTCCAGGTCAAGGCCGAGGTGCATGGCTGGGTTGCCCGGCTGTGGACCGAGCGCCGCACCAAGTACACCCGCGCCACGCTGGAAACCCTGGCACTGATCGCCTACCGCCAGCCGATCACCCGCGGCGAGATCGAACAGGTGCGCGGCGTGGCGGTCAGCAGCAACATCATCCAGGCGCTGGAAGAACGCGAGTGGATCCGCGTGGTGGGCCACCGCGACGTGCCCGGCAAGCCGGCCCTGTTCGGTACCACCAAGGGCTTCCTGGATTACTTCGGGCTCAAGCGATTGGACGAGCTGCCGCCATTGTCTGAGTTGAAGGACATCGCCGAGCTGGAACCGCAGCTGCCGCTGGACCGCGACGGGCAACTGGATGGCGCGGTCCCGGCGTCGGCAGCGATGGATGCGGAGCACGCTGAAGCAGGTCAGGAAGCGGACGCCGATGCGGAGATGGCGGATGCACACGGCGCCGGCGCCGATGCGGCGACTGCCGCTGCGGCTGACTTGGAGTCCGAAGCGGATGTTGGCGCTGACGCAGACCCGAGCGAGGATGCGCCGGAACGCCGCGATGCGGATGTATTGCAGGCGGCGGACAGCACGACCGACGCAACCAGCGACACCGATGACGCAGCGCATGTGGATACCGATGTAGATGCCGAGATGGATGTCGATGTCGACGATCAGACCGCCAGCACCGCGACTGCAGTCGACGAAGAAAACGAACACCACGCCGCCGCGGTCGATGACCACGCCAGCGCCGATGAGTTGAGTAACGAAACACCGCAACACCCCGGGCATGCCTCGGCGCAGGACACGAACCCGTTGGACCCAGATGACGCCCGTGAGGGCGACCCCGACACCGCGCCGGGAACGCGCGCGGAAGCAGTGAACGAAGACGAAGACAACGCCGTCGCGACGACGACCGTGGCTGTTGACGAAGCCGATTCCGACCCAGAGGCCGACCCGCAACGCGTCGGCCGGAGCCAGACACATGAGTGACACCCCCCGCAAGCTGTCGTTGAACAAGCTTTCCCTCAAGCGCGACAGCGCGCCCGAAGCGCCCAAGCTGGAAGAGCGCCTGCACAAGGTGCTGGCCCAGGCCGGCCTGGGGTCGCGCCGCGCGCTGGAACAGCGCATTGCCGATGGCCTGATCAAGGTCAATGGCGCCGTCGCGCAGACCGGCATGTCGGTGCGCAGCGGCGACAAGATCGAGCTCGATGGCCGCAGTTTCGTGGCCAGCGCGCTGACCGAACCGGCACGCGTGCTGATCTACAACAAGCCCGAAGGCGAAGTGACCACGCGCGAAGATCCCGAAGGCCGGCCGACCGTGTTCGAGTCGCTGCCGGTATTGAAGGGTTCGCGCTGGATCGCGATCGGCCGCCTGGACATCAACACCACCGGCCTGCTGCTGCTGACCACCGACGGTGAGCTGGCCAACGCGATGATGCATCCCTCCTACGAGGTCGAGCGCGAATACGTGGTGCGCGTGCGTGCGCCGGAAGGCGAGGACAAGGTCTCCGACGCGATCATCGAGCGCCTGTCGCGCGGCGTGCTGCTGGAAGACGGCGGCGCCAAGTTCGACGAGATCGAACGCATCGGCGGCACCGACTCGCACGACTGGTTCCGCGTGGTGGTCAAGGAAGGCCGCAACCGCGAAGTGCGCCGGCTGTGGGAGTCGCAGGGCTGCCAGGTCAGTCGCCTCAAGCGCAGCCGCTACGGCAAGATCTCGCTGCCGCGCGAGCTGCTGCGCGGGCAGTCGATCGAAGTGGCGCAGGACAAGGTCGATGCCCTGCGCGCCGAACTCAAGCTGGAAGAAGGCGCGCCCTCGGCATTGACGCTGCAGCCGGTGATCGGCCAGCGCCGCGCCGCCAAGTCCACCGTGCACGTCTCGCGCGATGGCCGCAGCAATGCCTATGTCAACGGCCAGACCTCCGGCGCCGACGAAGGCCGTGAGCTGCGTCGCTTCGACAATCTGCGCGAGGATCGCGGCGGCCGTGGCCGTGGCAAGCCGGGCGGTTTCCGCGGCGGCCTCACCGTCAGCGGCGAGGCGGCGGCCAAGCAGTCGCAGCAGCGCCCGTTCAAGCAGCGCGCTCCCGGCAAGGGCGACCGTGCCCTGCCGGACGGCAACCCGGCCGCGTTCCGCAGCTGGTACGTGCCCGATGGCGTGAGTACCGGCCCCAGCGGCCACCGCAATGCCGGCCCCAGTGGCCCCGGCACCGGCCAGGCGCGCCCGTATGCGAAGAAGGGTCCGGGTGGCGCGCGTCCAGGCGGCGGCCCGGGCAATGCACGTCCCGGCGCAGGCGGCCAGGGGCGTGGCGGCGCCGGTGGCGGACAGGGCCAGTCGCAGGGCCAAGGCCAGCGCAAGCATCCCTATGGTCATCCGGGCAATGCGCCGAGCTTTCCGTCCGACCACGCCAACCCGGGCTTCAGCCCGTATGGCGCGGCACGTCCGGCAGCCGGCCGCCCAAGCGGCGCACGTGCAGGTGGCCCCGGTGGCAACCGTGGTCCGGGCGGCAATCGCGGCCCCGGTGGTCCCGGCGGCGCGTCGCGTGGCCCCGGCGGTCCGGGTGGTCGTCCGCCGGGTGGCGGCAATCGTCGCCCGCCAGGCGGCGGTAATCGCGGACGCTAAGCTGGCAGGACGCACATGAAAAACGGCCCTGCGAAGGGCCGTTTTTCGTTGCTGCTCAGGGCACGCCTGACGTCCAGGTCAAAGCGCGGATGGGTCGGTGTGATCTGCCCCGCTCGATGAAGTCACCGCGGGCCGCGCGAGCGGCGGGGCACCGCGCGCTCGACCGGCGAATTACTTGCGGCGCTCGATCACGAAGTTGCCGACATTGACACCCAGATCCACGCCCTCGCCCGTTCCGGCCAGTGCCAGCGAAATGTCGCCCTTGGTGACCACCTGTGCGGTGCTGGACTTGACGATGCCGGCATGCGCTTCGGCAGCTGCATAGGTGCCGAACAGATCATTGAGGCTGTAGGCGCCGGAGAAGCTGCCGCGGCCACCAACGATCTTGGACTTGCCGACGGTCAGGCCACCGCCCTTGCTGGAGATCTTGACCGGGATCACCGCGCCGTTGTTGCAGGTGATGGTGCCGGTGCCGCTGGCGGTCTTGTAGAACACCGACCAGCCCGACAGGTTGAACGACAGCTGGCAGTCGATGTTGCCGGCGGCCTGCGCCTGCGGTGCCAGCGTGGCGGCGCCCAGCAGCGCGAGAAGGGAAAGTGACTTGATCATGCGGGCATTCCGGTTGGTGAACGTGGCGCCGAGCCTAGCAGCGCCGATGTGGCAGCCGCGACAACATGCCGGCACCGCGCAGGCGACCGTTCAGCGAATGATTATTCGCCGCTGGCTGCCTGCGCCATGACGGTCTGCAACCGCGGCGTGGGATGATCGCCACATGCCACGAACTGCCTACAGCCTGCTCCTCGCCGCCCTGCTGCTGCCTCCGCTCGCCCATTGCAGCGACGCCATCCCGACCCAGGGCTATACCGTCGTGCGCACCTATCCACACGACACCGCCGCCTTTACCGAAGGCCTGTTCTATCTCGACGGGTTCCTGTACGAGAGCACCGGTGAGTTGGGCCGCTCCAGCGTGCGCAAGGTCGAGCTGGAGACCGGCCGCGTCCTGCAGCAGGTCACGACACCGTTGCCTTTTTTTGGCGAAGGCATCGTGGCCTGGCACGACCGCCTGATCCAGCTGACCTGGCGCAACCAGCGCGGGTTTGTCTACGACCTGGCCACGCTGACGCCGCGCACGCAGTTCAGCTATTCCGGCGAGGGGTGGGCGCTGACCCGCGACGACAGCGGCCTGTACATGAGCGATGGCACTGCCCGCATTCGGCGGCTGGATCCGCAGACGCTGCAGCAGGTCGGCAGCATCAAGGTCACTGCCGGCGGCAAGGCGCTGGACAATCTCAACGAGCTGGAATGGGTGAAAGGCGAGCTGTTGGCGAACGTCTGGTTGACCACCCGCATCGCGCGCATCGACCCGGCCAGCGGCAAGGTGATCGCCTGGATCGATTTGCAGGCGCTGGTACCGGACGCCGACACCCTGACCGACCCCGGCAACGATGTGCTCAACGGCATCGCCTACGACGCCGAGCACGATCGCCTGTTCGTCACCGGCAAGCGGTGGCCGAAGATCTACGAGATCAAGCTGGGTGAGTAGCCGGGATTGGGGATTTGGGATTGGGGATTCGCAACAGCGGGCAAACGGATAGCTGTGCCTTGCCTGCTTGCACCAATCCCCAATCCCTAATTCCTAATCCCGAATCACAAATTCATCGGCATCCAGCATCGCGGGAAAACGTGCGCGATGTTCGGCCAGGGCGGCAGCGCTGAGCGTGGTGGTGACCACTTGCGGCTGCTCGCGGATTTCCACCTGCGGCTGGCCGAGGAAATCGATCACCGCGCTGTCGCCGGCGTAGTGCAGCTGATTGCCATCGACGCCGACGCGGTTGACCGCCGCCACGAAGCACAGGTTCTCGATCGCACGTGCGCGCAGCAGCGTCTTCCAGGCATAGGCGCGCGCGGATGGCCAGTTGGCAACGAACAGCTGCAGATCGAAATCCAGCTGGCCCGGCCGCTCGACATCGAAGCGATTGCGGCAGAACACCGGAAAGCGCAGGTCGTAGCAGACCTGCGGATTGATCCGCCAGCCCTTCCACTCCACCGTCAGGCGATCGCGCCCGGCCGCGTAACGCAGGTGCTCGTTGCCGAAGCGGAACAGATGGCGCTTGTCGTAGGACTGCAGCGCCCCGTCGGGCGTGGCCCACAGCAGCCGGTTGAACACGCCCTGCCCGGTGCGTAGCTGCACGCTGCCGGTGACCGCCGCCCCCAGCCGCGCGGCCTGCGCACGCAGCCAGGCCACGGTCGGCCCGTCCATGTCCTCGGCCTTGTCGATGGCGTCGTTGGAGAACCCGCTGGTGAAGGTCTCCGGCAGGATCACCAGATCGGTCTGCCCGGCCAAGGGCTCCAGCAAGGCACCGTAATAGTCGCGATTGCCGGCCGGGTCATGCCAGCGGGTGTCGCCTTGGACAAGCGAGATGCGGAGGTCGTGCATGCTGAGGCTCGGGAATGGAGAATCGGGAATAGGGAATAGGGAATAGGGAATAGGGAATAGGGAATAGGGAATAGGGAATCGGACAGCGGTTTGGTGAGGGCGTTACGGCATCGGGCCAAGTGCAGATTCAGATCAAAAGCGACCAACCGCTCTTACGATTCCCGAATCCCCACTCCCGATTCCCAGCTCGTCAGAGCTGCTGCAACCGCGCGATCGCCGCCTCCAGCGTTGCATCGTTCTTGGCAAAGCATAGCCGGGCCAGCCGTTGTCCTTGCGGCGCCGTCTGGTAGAACGGCGACAGCGGAATTGCGGCCACGCCCTTCTCCACCGTCAGCCACTTCACGAACTCGGTGTCAGGCAGGTCGCTGACCGCCGAATAGTCCACCAGCTGGAAATAGCCGCCGGGCACCGGCAACGGCTGCAGGCGCGTGGTCAGCAACTGCTCGCGGAAACGGTCGCGCTTGGCCTGGTAGAACGCGCCGAGTTGCTCGTCGTGTTCGGGTTCGTCGCGGATCATCGCGGCAAATGCGTGCTGGGCCGGCCCGAAGCTGGTGAAGGTGTTGTACTGGTGCACCTTGCGGAACTCGGCGCTCAATGCCGGCGGCGCGATGGCGTAGCCGATCTTCCAGCCTGTGCAGTGATAGGTCTTGCCGAAGCTGGAAATCACGAACGCACGCTCGCGCAATTCCGGCCAGCGCAGCACCGATTCGTGGCGGCGGCCATCGAACACGATGTGTTCGTACACCTCGTCCGAGAGCAGGAAGATGTCGCTGCCGCGCAGCAGCTCGGTCAGGGTCTGCATGTCGTCGGCAGACAGCATCGCGCCGGAGGGATTGTGCGGCGAGTTGATCATCAGCAGGCGCGTCTTCGGCGTGATCGCCGCGCGTAGCGCCGGCCAGTCGACGGCGAAGGTCTGCGGGTCCAGCGCCACGTGCACCGCGCGCGCGCCGGCCAGGTCGATCGCCGGCTCGTAGCAGTCGTAGGCCGGGTCCAGCACGATGACCTCCTCGCCGGCACGCACCACCGCGTGGATGGCGTTGAAGATCGCCTCGGTGGCACCGCTGGTGACGGTGATCTCGCTGTCGGCATCGACCTGCGCGCCGTAGCAGCGCTGCGCCTTGCCGGCGATGGCCTGGCGCAGGACCGCCACGCCGGTCATAGGCGGGTATTGGTTGTGGCCGGCCGCCATGGCCCTGGTCAGTTCATCGACCAACCGCGACGGCACCGCGAAATCGGGAAAACCCTGGCCCAGATTCACCGCGCCGTGTTCGGCCGCCAACTGCGACATGACGGTGAAGATGGTGGTGCCCACCTTGGGCAGCTTGGTCGTGAGGGGCATCGGGCCTGTCCGGGCAGCAAACGGGGGACCGCGAGTGTACGCAAAGCCGCCAGGCGGTTGCGTCCGGGCGATGCAAAACAGCGTTCCCGGACACATCACGCCGCCCGATGCGCCCCGGCAGCGGGCCATCGTCGCTACAATGCGCGCCCTGCCTCACAGCGTGTCGTGCCAGCTGCTTCCCCGCGATGGCACGACACCCGCTCGCCCACCCCATGCCGTCCTGCGACGGGAGCCCGCTGCGCCGATGATCGAACCGCTGCACACTGCGCCACCGCTGCTGGCGGCGCGCGCGCTGGCTTTCAGCCGCAACGAGGAGCCGGTGTTCGGCCCGCTGGATTTCCATGTCGATGCCGGCGAAGCGCTGCTGGTGCAGGGCGACAACGGCGCCGGCAAGACCACGCTGCTGCGGGTGCTGGCCGGGCTGCTGCATGTGGAGCGGGGGCAGATCCAGATCGACGGCAAGACTGCGCGGCGCGGCGATCGCAGCCGCTTCATGGCCTATCTGGGCCATTTGCCGGGCCTGAAGGCCGATCTCAGCACGCTGGAGAACCTGCACTTCCTGTGCGGCCTGCATGGCCGCCGCGCCAAGCAGATGCCTGGCAGCGCGCTGGCCATCGTCGGCCTGGCCGGCTACGAAGACGCATTGGTGCGGCAGCTGTCGGCCGGCCAGCGCAAACGCCTGGCGCTGGCGCGGCTGTGGTTGTCGCCGGCCCCGCTGTGGCTGCTGGACGAGCCCTATGCCAACCTGGACCTGGACGGCATCACCCTGGTCAACCGGATGATCTCCGCGCACCTGCGCGGTGGCGGCGCGGCGCTGGTCACCACCCACGGTGCCTACGCGGCGCCGCCGGTGCGCACGCGCATGCTCACGCTGGAGACGGCGGCATGAGCCTGCATTCGCCACAACCGTCGCTGTGGCAGGCCGCGCGTGCATTGCTCAGCCGCGACCTGCAGCTGCTGTGGCGCCGTCGCAGCGATGCCTTGCAGCCGGCGTTGTTCGCCCTGCTGATCGTGGTGTTGTTCGCGCTGGGCCTGGGCGGGCGCCCCGACCTGCTGGCGCAGGCCGCGCCGGCGGTGCTGTGGCTGTCGGTGCTGCTGGCCGGCCTGCTGTCGCTGGATGCGCTGTTCCGCAGCGATGTGGAAGACGGCTCGATGGAGCAATGGCTGCTGGCACCGGTGCCATTGGCGTGGCTGATCGCGGTGCGCGTGCTGCTGCACTGGGCCACCAGCGCGCTGCCGTTGATCGCGGTGACCCCGCTGCTGGGCGAATTGCTGCACCTGCCACATGACCAGCTACCGGTACTGCTGGCATCGTTGGCACTGGGTACACCGCTTCTGAGTCTGCTTGGCGCCGTGGTCGCGGCGCTGACGGTGACGATGAAACGCTCTGGTATTCTCGTGGCGTTGCTGGCGTTGCCGTTGTACGTACCGGTGCTGGTGTTCGGTGCCGGCAGCGTGGCGGCCAGCGGCCAGGGCCAGGATGCGGTGGGTGCGTTGTTGTTGCTGGGCGCCGGGCTGGTGATCGGCGTGGTGCTGGCACCGCTGGCTGCGGCTGCCGCGATCCGGATTTCGTTGAGTTGAGCCGTGCGGTCGATGCGCTGTCGATAAGACGCTCCACTCACTGCGTTGTTGCTGTTTCGAGAGCCAATGCCATTCCAAAGGCCGTTGCCATCGCATGAACGTCGTCGTCCGCTGGTTCCATCAACTCGCCTCGCCCCCGACCTTCGACCGTTTCACTGCGCGCTGGGCGCCGTGGTGCCACGCGCTGGCCGCGGTGTTGCTGGGCGCGGGCATCTGGCAGGCCTTGTTTGCGGTGCCGGCCGACTACCAGCAGGGCGACAGCTTTCGCATTCTGTATATCCATGTGCCAAGCGCGTGGATGAGCCTGTTCGTGTTCGGGTTGATGGCGGTATACGCGGCGATCGCGCTGATCTGGCGCATCAAGATCTGCGAGATCCTGGCAATGGCCTGCGCGCCGATCGGCGCGGCGTTCACCGTGATCACCCTGCTGACCGGCAGCATCTGGGGCAAGCCGATGTGGGGCGCCTGGTGGGATTGGGACCCGCGCCTGACCACCGAGCTGATCCTGCTGTTCCTGTATCTGGGCGTGATCGGCCTGTACCAGGCCATCGACGATCGCCGTCAGGCCGCACGCGCGGCCGCCTTGCTGGCGATCGTCGGCGTGGCGTTGCTGCCGGTGATCCGCTATTCGGTGGTGTGGTGGAACTCGCTGCATCAGGGCCAGAGCATTCGTCTGCTCGGCCCTTCCACCATCGATGCGAGCATGCTGCTGCCGCTGTGGCTGATGGTGATCGGCACCAAGTTCTGGTTCGCCGGTTCGCTGCTGACGCGTGCGCGCGCCGACAACCTGCGCCGCGAAGCCGGCAAGGCCTGGATCGTGCGCGACGCGCCGGAGGGCGCGGCATGAGCTACCTGCCCTACGTCATCGCCGCCTACGCGGTGTTCGTGCTGGTGCTGCTATGGGACCTGATCGCCGGCCGCTGGCAGGTGCGTCGCGCGTTGAAGATCGCGCAGGCGCGGCGCCTGCGCGAGCGCAAGCGCGCGGTGCCCAGCGATGCGGAGCTGATCCGGTGAACCCGCAACGGCGCCGCCGGATCTGGCTGGTGATTGCGCTGGTACTGGCCGGCGGCCTGGCGACCACGCTGGTGGCAATGGCACTGCAGCGCAACGTGGCCTATCTGTACACACCGTCGGAAGTGCTGCGCGGCGACGCCGGCGAGCACGCGCGCTTCCGGCTCGGCGGCATGGTGGAGAAAGGCTCGTTCCAGCGCGCCTCCGGTTCGTTGGAAGCGCAGTTCCGCGTCACCGATGGCGATGCGCAGTTGCCGGTCCGCTACGACCGCATCCTGCCGGACCTGTTTCGCGAGGGACAGGCGGTGGTGGCGACCGGTCGCATGCAGCACGGCGTGTTCGTGGCCGAAGAGATCCTGGCCAAGCACGACGAGACCTATATGCCGAAGGAAGTCGCCGACAAGATGGGCAGCGCGCACCGCAAGCACGATGTGCCGGCGGCCGCGGACCAGGCCGGAGCGCTGCGGTGACGTCAGGCATCACGACGTTCGCGTTGCTGCACGGTGTTGGCGTGCAAGGTGCTTGCGCGGCCGACGCCGTCGCTGCGCGCAGGCAGGCGCAGGCAGATGCTGCATGGATGCCGCCTCTGCCTTGCGCCCGCACTCGTTGCCCCACTGCATGCTCACCAATGCGCCGACCCGATGCTGCCTGAGCTCGGTACCTTCCTGCTGATTCTGGCGTTGCTGGTGGCCCTGCTGCAGGCCGCGTTGCCGCTGGCCGGTGCGCAGCGCGGACGCAGCAGCTGGATGGCAGTGGCGCGGCCAGCCGCGTTGGTGCAGCTGGGCCTGATTGCGGCGGCCTTCGCGCTGCTGACGCATGCATTCCTGGTGCAGGATTTTTCGGTGCGCTACGTCGCCGAGAATTCCAACAGCCTGCTGCCGGTGATGTATCGCTATTCGGCGGTGTGGGGCGCGCACGAAGGTTCATTGCTGCTGTGGACGCTGGTGCTGGCGCTGTGGACCGGTGCGGTGGCGTTGTGGTCGCGGCAGCTGCCCGCGCACGTCATCGCGCGCGTGCTCGGGGTGATGGCCCTGGTCAGCATCGGCTTCCTGGCCTTTTTGCTGTTCACCTCCAACCCGTTCGCGCGCTTGTTGCCGGTGCCGCTGGAAGGCGCCGACCTCAATCCGCTGTTGCAGGACCCGGGGCTGATCATCCATCCGCCGATGTTGTACTGCGGCTATGTCGGCTTTGCGGTGCCATTCGCCTTCGCCATCGCCGCGTTGCTGGAAGGCCGCATGGATGCGCGCTGGCTGCGCTGGACGCGGCCATGGACCAATGTGGCCTGGGCGATGCTCACCGTCGGCATCGCGCTCGGCAGCTGGTGGGCGTATTACGAGCTGGGCTGGGGTGGCTGGTGGTTCTGGGACCCGGTCGAAAACGCCAGTTTCATGCCGTGGCTGGTGGGCACCGCGTTGCTGCATTCGCAGGCGGTCACCGAAAAGCGCGGCAGCTTCGCCAGCTGGACCTTGCTGCTGGCGATCGCCGCGTTTTCGCTATCGCTGCTGGGCACCTTCCTGGTGCGCTCGGGCGTGCTGACCAGCGTGCATGCGTTTGCGGCCGATCCCTCGCGCGGCCTGTTCATCCTGGTGTTCCTGCTGGCGGTGGTCGGTGGCTCGCTGGTGCTGTACGCGATCCGCGCGCCCCGCCTGTCGCTGGTCGATGATCCGCGCCGCGCCTTTGCCGGCAGCTCGCGCGAAACCTTGTTGCTGTTGAACAACCT
This sequence comes from Xanthomonas euroxanthea, assembly GCF_903989455.1. Lineage (NCBI taxonomy): Bacteria > Pseudomonadati > Pseudomonadota > Gammaproteobacteria > Lysobacterales > Lysobacteraceae > Xanthomonas > Xanthomonas euroxanthea. Next base: position 2,779,901 of record NZ_LR861803.1, read on the forward strand.
GTTGCTCACCTGCGCCTGCGCGATGGTGTTGCTGGGCACGCTGTATCCGCTGCTCGCCGACGCCTTGGGCCTGGGCAAGCTGTCGGTCGGCCCGCCCTACTTCGGCACCTTGTTCGTGGTGCTGATGGCGCCGTTGGTGGCGCTGCTGCCGTTCGGTCCGCTGACCCGCTGGCAGCGCGAGCAGGCCTCGCGCCCGTTGGCGATGCTCGCGCCCTGGGCCGGACTGGCGGTTGCCGCAGGCGTATTGGCCTGGTTCGCCGCGCCGCAGGGGCAGTGGAAGGCGGCGATCGGCGTGGCCGGCGCGGCCTGGGTGCTGTTGGGCACGCTGCGCTTTTTGTGGACACGGCGCGCCGCCAAGGGCCGTCAATTCACCGCCGAAATGCTGGGCATGGTGCTGGCCCACCTGGGCGTGGCGGTCTTCCTGGCCGGTGCGTTGCTGGTGGAATCGCTGAGCCTGCAGCGCGAGGTCGCGTTGGCGCCCGGGCAGCAGATGCAGATCGGCCGCTATGCGCTGCACTTTGATGACGTCGAAGAACTGCGCGGGCCCAATTACGTCTCCGACCGTGCCAACCTGCAGGTGTTCGAGGATGATGTGCCGGTCGGCCTGCTGCATGCGGAAAAACGCCGCTACGCCAGCGGCGGGCAGACCCTGACCGAGGCGGCGATCCGCCCCGGCCCGTTCGGCGACCTGTATGTCGCCCTTGGCGAACCGCTGGGCAATCAGGCCTGGGCGGTCCGCGTCCACCTCAAACCGTTCGTCCGCTGGATCTGGCTGGGAGCGCTGCTGATGGCGCTCGGCGGCCTGGTTACCGCGGCCGACCGGCGTTTTCGTCGTTCTCCGGAGATCCAAGATGGCTGAGTCACGTTCACCCCGCCTGCCCACTGCGGTTCTGGTGGGTGCCATCGTGCTGCTGCTCGCACTGGCAGCGCTGCTGGTCTATGCGGTGGTGCGCTCCGGTCAGGACGATCGCGATGCCCTGCCCTCTGCGCTGATCGGCAAGCCTGCGCCGGAGTTCGCGCTGCCGCTGCTGCACGACCCCAGCATCGTGGTGCACGCGCGCGAACTACGCGGCGCACCGTACATCATCAATGTGTGGGGCAGCTGGTGCCCGGCCTGCCGCGAGGAGCATCCGGTATTGAGCCGCTTTGCGCTGACCAAGCGCGTGCGCGTGATCGGCTACAACTGGAAGGACGAGCGCACCGATGCACTGCGCTGGCTCGAACAACTGGGCAACCCGTACCTGCTGGTGGTGGCCGACAAGGATGGCCGCACCGCGATCGACTTCGGCATCGCCGCGGCGCCGGAGACCTTTCTGGTCGACGGGCGCGGCGTGGTGCGCTGGAAGTACAGCGGCATGCTCACCCAATCCATCATCGACACGCAGCTGATTCCGGTGCTGAGCAAGATCGAGCGCTCGCCCAGTGCCGCACCGGACCTGCACGCCACGCAATGATGCGCGCCTGGCTGCTGACGCTGCTGCTGTTGCCCTGGCTGGCGCTGGCCCAGCCGGTCGGCGACCCGGCGCCGCTGCGCTATGCCTCGGCCGAGGAAGAGGCACGCTTCCATACCCTCACCGCCGAGCTGCGCTGCGTGCAGTGCCAGAACCAGTCGCTGGCCGACTCCAATGCGCAGATCGCCCAGGACCTGCGCCGCGAAGTACTGGCGCTGATGCACGAAGGCCGCAGCGATGCGCAGATCCGCCAGTTCCTGGTCGCGCGCTATGGCGAGTTCGTGCTGTACCGCCCGCGTGTGGAATCGCGGACCTGGCTGTTGTGGTTCGGTCCGCTGCTGGCGCTGTTGATCGGCGGTGGCGCCGTCGCGTTGGTGGTGCGTCGACGTAGCGTGGCTGCGCCCGCCTTGCCCGCCGATGAGCAGGAGTGGTGATGGTCGGCTTCGTCATTGCCGTGGTGGTGCTGGCCCTGGTCGTTTTCGGCGTGGCGCTGCGGCCGCTGTGGCGCGATGCGCGCGGGCTGACTGCCGGCATCGCGGTGTTGCTGCTGGCCGCGAGCGCGGCGCTGTATTGGCAGGTCGGCACGCCGGGCGCGATCCAGGCACCCGCCGAGCGACCGGCCACGCCACGCTCGCTGGATGAAGCCATCATGCAGCTGCGCGCGGCACTGGCGCGCAATCCCGACCAGGCCGAAGGCTGGGTGTTGCTGGGGCGCTCGCTGTCCAGCCAACAGAAATTTGCCGAAGCGCGCGATGCGTTTGCACGCGCGGTCGCACTGCGTCCGGACGAGCCGGACGTACTGGTGGCTGCCGCGCAGTCGCGCATGCTCGCCGACGACAGCGGGCGCCCGGATCCGCAGGCCATGCGTCTGCTGGAACACGCGCTCAGCGTGCAACCGGACCATCAACGTGCACGCTGGTTCTTGGGTGTGGTGCAACGACAGGCCGGCCAGCCGGCCAGGGCCAGCGAGACCTGGGAGCCATTGCTGCGTGTGGTCGATGCCGCGACCCGCCCCGGCCTGCTCGAACAGATCAATGCCGCGCGACAGGAAGCCAAGCTGGAACCGATCCAGGCACCGGCGGCGCCTGCCCCCCCTACCACCAATGCAGCCAGCGGAAAACGCATCAAGGTGCGGGTGACGCTGGATGCCGAGTTTGCCAAACGCGCCGGAATGCCCGGCGATACCAGCGTCTTCGTCATCGCACGCGCTGCAGACACCCCGATGCCGGTAGCAGTGGAAAGACACACGCTGAGCGAGCTGCCGTTGACTATCACCCTGGACGATGGCGACAGCCCGATGCCGACACGTGCGCTGTCGTCGCTGGACACCGTGCAGGTGTTGGCGCGACTGTCGCGCAGCGGCAACGCGATACGCCAGGCCGATGATGTCGAGAGCGCGCCGGTGATGGTGGAACTGCCCGCCGCCGCGCCAGTGGAGTTGATGATCGGCCGCTGATTGCTCGCCGCATGTCGTTGCGACGCAATCAACGATGACACTGCACCGGAGTGCGTCGGTTGCACTGTTGAAACCCACGCACACCGACTGAAACCCACGCATACCGACCATCTGTGCTGGTCCTTGCCCGCCCACCGTCGCGGGACCCTGAGCGGCATGGATGCCGCGCCGGAGCCTACATGGACGTACTTGCGGCGTGTCCCGCGATGGTGGGCGGGCAAGGGCCTCGCAGCAAACCCGCAGCGTAGAGGGCGCGGTGCCCTCACCGCTTGCGGGACACGCCGTGAACCCGTCCCTGGGGGGTTCGGTGGCGGCATCCATGCCGCCACACGGTCCCGCAACCGGCAAGGACACCGCACCAGACAATTGGTCGGCTCTTTGTTTGAAGAGCTGTTTGTCGCGCGGTGCGCATCAGACGTGGACACGATGCTTCACGATCGAACAAGGCGCATCAGGCGCTGCTCTTAACTATGCGTACCGACCATCTGTACTGGTCCTTGCCCGCTCACCGTCGCGGGACCTTGAGCGGCATGGATGCCGCGCCAGAGCCTACACGGACGTACTTGCGGCGTGTCCTGCGATGGTGGGCGGGCAAGGGCCTTGCAGCCAGGCCACAGGTCCGCCGCTCTGGAGAATGGCATCGCACAGCGCAAGGCCTCAAACCGACTCCCGACTCCCCATTCCCCATTCCCCATTCCCATCCTGCACCCTGGCGTATGCCATGGCAGATAGAATTGCCGCATGACCGAATTCATTCCCCCCGGCACGCTGTTCCACGCGCTGCCCTCGCCGTTTCCGATGAAGCGCGGCGGCGTGTTGCACCAGGCGCACGTGGCCTATGAAACCTGGGGCACGCTGGCGGCCGATCGCAGCAACGCGGTGTTGATCGTCACCGGCTTGTCGCCGAACGCGCATGCTGCGGCAAATCAGGCCAATGCCGAGCCGGGCTGGTGGGAGGCGATGCTGGGGCCAGGCAAGCCGATCGATACCGGGCGCTGGTTCGTGGTCTGCGTCAATTCCCTGGGCAGCTGCAAGGGCTCGACCGGTCCGGCATCGATCAACCCTGCCACCGGCGCGCCGTATCGCCTGAGCTTCCCGGAATTGTCGATCGAAGACGTGGCCGATGCCGCCGCCGACGTGGTGCGCGCATTGGGCATCGCACAGCTCGCCTGCCTGATCGGTAATTCGATGGGCGGCATGACCGCGTTGGCGTTGCTGCTGCGGCACCCGGGTATCGCGCGCAGCCATATCAATATCTCCGGCAGTGCGCAGGCATTGCCGTTCTCGATCGCGATCCGCTCGCTGCAGCGCGAAGCCATCCGCCTGGATCCGCACTGGAACGGCGGCCATTACGACGACACCCGTTACCCGGAATCGGGCATGCGCATGGCGCGCAAGCTTGGCGTGATCACCTATCGCTCGGCGCTGGAATGGGACGGCCGTTTTGGCCGGGTGCGGCTGGATTCCGAGCAGGCTGCCGATGATCCGTTCGGGCTGGAATTCCAGGTCGAAAGTTATCTGGAAGGCCATGCGCGCCGCTTCGTGCGCTTCTTCGATCCCAACTGCTATCTGTATCTGAGCCGCTCGATGGACTGGTTCGACCTGGCCGAGTATGTCGATGACACACCGGCCATCGACACACGTTCTGATGGCACGCAAGCTGGCGGCGCTGCTGTCGCCGCCAAGCCGGACATGGGCGCCTCGACCGACGCCACGGTACTGGCCGGCCTGGCGCAGATCCGCATCGCGCGTGCGCTGGCGATCGGTGCCAATACCGACATCCTGTTCCCGGTGCAGCAACAGGAACAGATCGCCGAAGGCCTGCGTGCCGGCGGTGCCGATGCACGCTTCATCGGGCTGGATTCGCCACAAGGCCACGATGCCTTCCTGGTCGACTTCGCGCGCTTCGGGCCGGCGGTACGCAACTTCCTGGACGCTTGCTGATTTCCAGACCTGCGCAACGGCGGCGTGGCTCGTCGCACCCGCGTGGCCCGTCGCACCCGCATGGCCTGCCGCGCAAGACGCTGGCGCTGCTGTTTCTGGTCGGCATGGCCGCGATGGCGTTTGCAGGTCGCCTGCCAACGCTGCTGGCGCTGTGGTACGCGGCCACCAGCATCGTGGCGATGCTCGCCTACTGGCGCGACAAGCGCGCGGCCCAACGCGGCGGGCAACGCACACCGGAAGCGACCCTGCACCTCATCGCGCTGCTCGGCGGCTGGCCGGGCGCGTTGCTGGCGCAGCAACTGTTCCGGCACAAATCCAGCAAGGCGACCTTCCAGCTACGGTTCTGGATCACCGTCGTGGTGAACGTCGCTGCCTTGTGTTGGGCATGGCAACACCCCACGATGATGGCTGCGTTGGACACATTGCCTGGTTGAGGCAACGCACGCACTCACTGCGACCGAGCGTTGCCCGCATGCATGCGCGGTGCCTTGGTCGGCCGGCTACGACTCGCCCCTGGACAGCAGCTTTACCGGCGAGTCCACCACCACGGTCTGGTCTGCGGTGTCTCCAAGCGCCTGGAGGCACTCCCGCGACAACGCCTGCCGCGGCAACTCCAACGAGCGCTGGTTGTCGAGATCGCGCGGAGTGGTCGGGCCGCCCGACAGCGTGATATTCGTCTGCATGCGAGTGGACACCGGCACATTGTTCAACTGCTCGGGTTTGAAACGCTGCGCCTTGACCCATTGCGCAGCCATTCCCTCCAACCAGCGCGCTCCGCGTGCGTCGGTCGGGCTGTTGATGTGCACCTGCTCGAACGTTGCGCGCCCGTTCGCCAGCACGTTGTAGTCAATTGTCAGCTGCAACGCCGTGGCGGACAGCAGGCCCGGGGGTGGCGCCGATCTGGGCTGGAACTCAACACGCGGCGGCCGGTAAGGACCATTGCCCGCATTGGCGATCGCCAGACTGACTGCATCCTGTTTCGACACCAGACATGCTGCGACCTGCACATAAGTGACCGCCGAGACCGGCCTGCCTTGCTCGGTTGGCGGTGCGAACGTCCAGGCGCTTACGCGACGCTCGATGGATTCCCGCACTTTCTCGTGCAGGCCTTGATCGGCCTGCGCCGAAACGATGGAACCATCGGGACCGACCTCGACCCTGACCTGTGTCATGAACGCCGAAGGCCTGGAGACCTCGGCCACTGCGGCCTGCGTCATGCACGCAGCCGCACAGAGCACTGCCTTCATCCATCCTTGCATGTGCTGCATCATCGATTCCTGTCGAAGTGGTTACCCGATCCTCGCTGATGGCAGCCGCCTGCGCAAGGACCCCTAGGCCAACGGCTCCAGTGCACCGGCGCGCATGCGGTAGCGCCGCTGCACTACACCCTCGGGCACGCTGTCGTGGGTGATCATCACCAGGCTGCGTTCGCCCAGTGCCGCCGATAGATCCAGCAGCAAGGCGTGCGCGGTATCCACGTCCAGGCCGTCGGTGGGTTCGTCCAGCAACAGGATCGCTGCATCGCGCAGCAAGGCTCGCGCCAGCGCCAGCCGGCGCGCCTGGCCGGCCGAGAGCGTGGCGCCGTTTTCACCGACCCAGGTGTCCAGGCCGTTCTGCGCGCTGGCCCAGGCGCGCAGACGCACCTGGTCCAGCACGCTCCACATCGCCGCATCGCTTGCGTCCGCATCGCCGATGGCCAGGTTATCGCGCACCGTGCCGGCAAACACCGGGGCATTCTGCGGCAGCCAGGCGATGCGGCGATGCCAGTGCGTCTGCGCCACGTGGCGCAGGTCGATACCGGCGTAGCGCACCTGCCCGGCCTGCGGGTCCCACAGCCGCAGCAGCACTGCGGACAAGGTGCTCTTGCCGCTGCCGCTGTCGCCGCTGATGGCGATGCGTTCGCCGGGCGCCAGCGTCAGATCGAGCGCCTGCAGCACCGGACGTGCGCTGCCCGGCCATGCAAAGCCGACCTGATCCAGCTGCAGCGTGCCGCTGCGTGGCACCTCCACCGGCTGCGGGGGATCGAGCACCGATGGCGCCTGATCGACGATGGACTGCAGGCGCCTGGCTGCAACGCGTGCGCTCTGCAGCGCCTGCAAGGCGAGCCCGGCGCCGGCCCAGACTTCCAGCAGCGCCATGGTCAGGAACACCAGCCCGGCCGCCATGTCCGCCGCAATCGATCCGCGTTCGGCCGCGCCCAATGCCAGCCACAGCATGCCGGCCAGGCCGAGACCGCCGCAGATTGCATGCAGCAGATTGCCGCCGATCAGCCGGCGGCGCTGCAGGCGATCGCCATCGACCACTGCCGCCGCCGCCGCATCGACCTGATGCAGCCAGGCACCTTGCGCATCCACCGCGGCGAGATCGGCCGCACCTTCCAGGCCCTCGAATGCCTGCGTGCGCAGGGCCGTGCGTTGCCGGGCGCGCAGCTGTTCGCGCTGCGCCCCGCCGCGCGCCACCTGCCACGGCACCACACCACCGATGACCACGCCAAGCACCACCAGCAACAGGCCAGCCGGCGGGTGGATCAGCGCCGCGGCAACCACACCGGCAAGCCAGATGCCGAGCAATGCGCTCAACGGTGCCAGCGCGCGCACGCTCACGCCATCGACCTCGCCGATGTCGGACATCAGCCGCGCCAGCAGATCGCCGGTGCGCGTGGCCGACAAGCGGCCCGGCGCGAGCGGCAACGCGCGGCGGAAGAACCATACGCGCAGATCGCGGGCGATGCGCAGCGTGGCGTCGTGGCCGATCAATTTTTCGCCATAGCGCGAAAAGATGCGCGCGAAGGTCAGCGCACGGATGCCGGCCGAAGGCGAGAAGAAATTGAAACCGGTGCCCATGCCCGCGACACCGGCCAGGGCAGCGGCGGTCAGAAAGCTGCCGGACAGGCCGAGCAGGCCCACGCCGGCCAGCATGGTGACCAGTACCAGCAGGGCCGACAGCAGCAGGCGCCAGGCATGCCGGCGGAACACGGTGCGCAGACGATCGGGCTGTGCGGCGTTCATGGCTGCTCCGATACCACGGTGGCGCCGCGCAGGTCGATCACCGTATCGGCCCACTGCATCACCGCAGCGCTGTGCGTGGCCACCACCACCGCGCGGCCGCGTGCGAACACACCCAGCGTGCGCAGCAACTCCGCTTCGGTGTCCGGGTCGAGAAAGGCGGTGGGTTCGTCCAGCAGCAACAGGTCCGGCTCACGCAGCAACAGCCGTGCCAGGGCCACGCGCCGTGCCTCGCCGCCGGACAGCCCGAAACCGCGTTCGCCGATCACCGTGTCCAGGCCCGCAGGCAACTGCGCAGCGAAGCGCAGCACCTGCGCGGCATCGGCCACCGCGTGCAGGCGCGCAGCGCCGGCCTGTGGGTCGGCCAGGCGCAGGTTGTCGGCGATGCTGCCGTGAAACAGGTACGGCCGCTGCGTGGCATAGCCGATGCGGGCATCCGGACGCAGCACCACGCTGCCTGCCTCCGGCGCAAGCCAGCCGGCCAGCCCCTCGAGCAAGGTGCTCTTGCCGCTACCGCTGGCACCGATCACCGCCACGCGCTGGCCGGGCTGCAAGGTCAGCGAAAAATGCGCGACCACGCTGTGTGGCGCGCCCGGCGGCCGCAGCGCAAGATCATGCGCCTGCAGCAACGGGGCCTGCGTCTGGGCAGGTTCCATCACGCGCAACGGAGGCACCGGCACCCGCACCGTTGCCGACGGTGGCTCGAATCCTTCCAGCAGACGCTCGGCTTCGGCCACCGCCGCCAGGGCATTGGCGCGGTCGTGGTAATGCGCGGCCAGCCGCCGCAATGGCGCAAAGAATTCCGGCGCCAGCAACAGGCAGAACATGCCCGCGCCCAGCGTCGGCAAGCCGTGCAGATTCAACATACCCAGATAGCTCAGGCCGAAGTACAGCGCCACGATCGCCACGCTCACCGAGGCGAAGAACTCCAGCACCGTGGACGACAGGAAGGCGATGCGCAGCACCTTGAGCGAGCGCTCGCGCACGCCTTCTGCCGCGGCGGCAATGCCGCTCAACTCGGCGTTGCCGCGGCCATACACGCGCAGCAAGCCCAAGCCTTTGAGGCGATCGGCGAAGTGCCCGCCCATGCGTGCCAGTTCGCCCAACTGCTCGCGCCCGGCGGCTTCGGCGCCCCAGCCCACCAGCATCATGAAAAACGGAATCAGCGGCGCGGTCAGCAGCAACACCAGGCCCACCACCCAATCGACCGAGAACACCGCGAGCAGGATCAACGGCGGCACCAGCGTCATTTCGGTGCGCGCGAGCTGGTAGCCGACGAAGTAGCCCTCCAGCGCATCGGTGTGCGCCAGGCTCAGCTCGCCCAGTTCGCCGCTGCGTTGCCGGCGCAACCACACTGGCCCGTGCTGCACCAGGCGCCGCGCGATGCGGGCGCGCAGCTCGCGCTTGGCCACATCGGCCACCTCGCCGGTCAGCGACTGCGCCCAGGCATTGAGCATCGCCCGCCCCACCAGCGCACAGACCAGCCCCGCGCCCACGTCGCGCAGCTGCGTCAGCGCCAGATGCTGCACCAGCACGGCCTGCAGCAACCAGGCGATCGCCGCCGCCTGCGCCAGCAGCAGCACGCCGGACACCGCCACCGCCACGCCGGCCAGGCGCCGCGCACGCGTGGCCGGGGCTGCCAGTGCATCCAGCCACCGGCCGCGTTGGCGGCGCTGGGCTGGCGTTTCGCTGGCTCGCACGCTGGGCTGGCTCACATCGCTCTCTGGGAAGACATCGTGTTGCAGGCGATTGTAAGGCGCCACCTCCCGCTCCGGGCTGCGCATTGTGCCGCACCCGTCCGCCCCGGCATTGATCTGGATCAACGCGCATGTTGCGGCAAGCGCAGATGATCGGCTGCATTCCTTCATCGACACCCAACCAGGCCCACCCGCCATGATCGACTCGACAGTTGTTGAACTGTCGCGGCTGCAGTTCGCAGTCACCGCGATGTACCACTTCATCTTTCCGCCGCTGACCATGGGCCTGTCGTTCCTGCTCGGCATCATGGAGAGCGTCTATGTGATGACCGGCAAGGAGATCTGGCGGCGCATGACCATGTTCTGGGGCGTGCTGTTCGGCATCAACTTCGCCATGGGCGTGGGTACCGGCATCGTGATGGAGTTCGAGTTCGGCATGAACTGGTCGTACTACAGCCATTACGTCGGCGACATCTTCGGCGCACCGCTGGCGATCGAGGGCCTGATGGCGTTCTTCCTGGAAGCGACCTTCCTGGGCCTGTTCTTTCTCGGCTGGAACCGGCTGAGCAAGGTGCAGCATCTGGCCACCACCTGGCTGGTGGCACTCGGCAGCAACTTCTCCGCGTTGTGGATCCTGATCGCCAACGGCTGGATGCAGAACCCGACCGGCGCGGTGTTCAACCCGGACACCATGCGCATGGAAGTGGTCGATTTCATGGCGGTGCTGTTCAACCCGGTGGCGCAGGCCAAGTTCGTGCACACCGTCAGCGCCGGCTACGTGCTCGGTGCGGTGTTCGTGATGTCCATCAGCGCGTTCTACCTGCTGCGCGGCAAGCATGTGGAGATGGCACGGCGTTCGTTCGCGGTGGCTGCCGCGTTCGGCCTGTTGTCGTCGCTGTCGGTGGTGGTGCTCGGCGATGAGAGCGGCTATGCCGCCAACGAACATCAGAAGATGAAGCTGGCCGCGATCGAGGCCATGTGGGAGACCGAAGCCGCGCCGGCCGACTTCACCGCGTTCGGCATTCCCAACCAGCAGACCCATCGCAACGACTACGCGATCAAGATTCCGTATCTGATGGGGTTGATCGCAACACGTTCGCTGGACCAGCCGATCCCCGGCATCCTGGAACTGGTTGGCCGTGCCGAACACCGTATCCGCGGGGGCCAGATCGCCTACGGCGCGCTGGAGCGCATCCGCGCCAACAAGGACGATGCCCAGGCACGCCAGGTCTTCAATGCGCATTGGCAGGATCTGGGCCACGGCCTGCTGCTCAAGCGCTATCGCGACGACATCGGCAATGCCACGCCGCAGCAGATCGCCCAGGCCGCCATGGACACGGTGCCGCGGGTACTGCCGTTGTTCTGGACCTTCCGCATCATGGCCGCCATCGGCATCTACCTGATTGCGTTCTTCGCCATTGCGTTCTGGTTCGCCTGCAAGCACAACTTCCAGGACAAACGCTGGTTCCTGACGGTGGCGCTGTGGACCTTGCCGCTGCCGTGGATCGCGATCGAGTGCGGCTGGTTCGTGGCCGAGTACGGCCGCCAGCCGTGGGCGGTGGAAGGCGTACTGCCGACCTTCTATGCCGCCTCGGGACTGGACCTGTACGAAATCGTGTTGACCCTGGTCGGCTTCACCGCGCTGTACACCACGCTGCTGGTGATCGCGATCAAGCTGTCGCTGAAGACGATCCGCAAGGGCCCGGATGCGCTGTTCCCGCCGACGCACCGCACCCCGGCACCGCACAACGACTCGCCCCACGCGTCATCACCCAACGCCCCACTGAGCACCGGCGCGCTGGCCGGCGGCGCACCGTAAGCCAGGAGAGACACCATGGATTTCATCTTGCTCGACTACACCACACTGCGCGTGATCTGGTGGCTGTTGCTTGGCGTATTGCTGTCCGGTTACGCGGTGATGGGCGGCTTCGACCTGGGCGTCAGCACCTTGCTGCCGCTGGTTGCCCGCAACGATGCCGAACGGCGGCTGGTGATCAACACCATCGGCCCGGTCTGGGAAGGCAACCAGGTGTGGCTGATCCTGGGCGGCGGCGCGATCTTCGCCGCATTCCCGCCGCTGTATGCGGTGAGTTTTTCCGGCTTCTACCTGGCGATGTTCCTGATCCTGTTCGCACTGATCCTGCGGCCGGTCGGCTTCAAGTTCCGCGGCAAGCTGGTCGACCAGCGCTGGCGCAACAACTGGGACTGGGCGTTGTTCGTCGGCGGCTGCATTCCGGCACTGATCATGGGCGTGGCGGTCGGCAACGTGCTGCTCGGTGTGCCGTTCCACTTCGACGACAGCATGCGCATCTTCTACACCGGCAACCTGTTCGGACTGCTGACACCGTTCGCGCTGCTCGCCGGCCTGCTCAGCGTGGCCATGCTGATGGCGCACGGCGCAGCGATGCTGGTGCTCAAGACCGACGGACCGGTGGCCGCGCGCGCCGCGCGTTTCGGCAGCATCGCCGCGCTCGGCGCGGTGGCGTTGTTTGCGGCCGCCGGTGCGTGGGTGGCGCTGGGTCTGCCGGGGTATGCAGTGACCTCGGTGCTGGCCACCGATGCGCCGACCAATCCACTGGCCAAGACCGCCGCACTCACCGCGGCCGGCGGCTGGCTGCACAACTACAGCAGCATGCCGGCCACCTTGATCGCACCGCTGGTCGGCCTGATCGGGCTTGCGATGAATGCGCTGCTGTTGCGCGTACGTCGTGGCGGCCTGGCGTTCATCGCGTCGGGTTGCGCCATCGTCGGCATCGTCTTCACCGTCGGCTTTGCGTTGTTCCCGTTCCTGCTGCCCTCGTCCACCGCACCGAGCGCAAGCCTGACGCTGTGGGATGCCTCCAGCAGCCGCCTGACGCTGTGGATCATGCTGCTGGCGACCACGCTGTTCATGCCGATCGTGCTGGCCTATACGAGCTGGGTCTATCGCGTGCTCAAGGGCAAGGTCACCGCCGACGAACTGTCGGCCAATCCAAACGCCTACTGAGCAAGCCCCGCTGCGCTGCTGCGCGCATGGCGCCCGCGGCGGGCCTTCAACGTCTCACGTATTTCAACGACTCAAGGAGAATGACAATGTGGTATTTCGCCTGGATCCTCGGCACCGGTCTGGCCGCACTGGCTGCGGTGCTCAACGGCATGTGGTTCGAAGCACGCGAGCCCGAGCGTGGCCAGCCGCATCGGTAAAAAATATTTTCGATAGATGCTTGCCGATCTGGCATTCCCTATGTAACATACGCGGCTCCTTCGGGGTGTAGCTCAGTCTGGTAGAGCGCTACGTTCGGGACGTAGAGGTCGCAGGTTCGAATCCTGTCTCCCCGACCAGTTTCAAAACACAAAACCGGCCTCGTGCCGGTTTTGTGTTTTCAGGCGCTGGCGCATGCAGGTGCGCAGTGCGGATGGTCTGTCATGTCTGTTGTCATTGCCGCTGCCTCCCCGTCCGCCCGGTTGCGTGGTCGCGGCCTGGTGCTGGCTGCCATTTTGTTGTCTGCGTTCAATCTGCGCACCGCGGTGACCTCGTTGACGCCGCTGCTGGAGCGCATTGCCGACGAGTACGCATTCGGCGCGCCCACCATGGGCGCGCTCGGCATGTTGCCGACGGCGGCATTCGCATTGACCGGGGTCGCCACGCCGGCGTTGCTGCGCCGCTTCGGCCTGCTGCGCACGGCGCTGCTGTCGATGGCATTGGCCACCCTCGGCCTGGTGTTGCGCCCGCTGTTGCCGCAGACCACCGGACTGTTCATCGGATCGCTGGTGGCGCTGGCCGGCATGGGCATGGGCAATGTGGTGCTGCCGCCGCTGGTGAAGCGCTATTTCGGCGATCGCGTCGGCGGCGTCAGCACGCTCTACATCACCGTGCTGCAGGTCGGCACCCTGCTGCCGGCACTGCTGGCGGTACCGGTGGCCGATGCGCTGGGCTGGCGCAGCTCGATGGTGGTGTGGGTGTTGCCGGCGCTGCTGGCACTGGTGGCCTGGGCCATGGTGCACACCAACCACCGCCGTCTCCGCGCGACCGGACCGGCACCGGTCACGCCCACACCCGAAGCCGAGGGCCGCGTGGCACGCACCGCCCTGGGCTGGAGCATGGCGGTGACCTTCGGCATGACCTCGCTGGTCACCTATTCGATGTTCACCTGGTTGCCGACCCTGCTGCGCGAAGCCGGCGCCTCGCCCGCGTTCGGCGGCACCATGGTGGCGTTGTTCGCCGCACTGGGCATGGTCGGTGCCTTGACCATGCCGGCGCTGGCAGTGCGCATGCGCAACCCGTTTCCGATCGTGCTGCTGTGCGCGGCCTGCCATCTGGTCGCGTTCGCCGGGCTGTGGTGGGCGCCATTGGCCGCGCCGATCCTGTGGGTGACCCTGCTCGGCCTGGGGCCGAGCACGTTTCCGCTGGCATTGGTGCTGGTCAACCAGCGCAGCCGCACCGCGGCCGGCTCGGCCGCCCTGTCCGGGTTTTCGCAGGGCATGGGCTATGCGATGAGCTGCCTGGGGCCGTTCCTGTTCGGCTGGCTGCACGCCCACCACGGCGGCTGGACCTCGCCATTCGCCTTCCTGGTGATCTGCATCCTGCTGCAACTGGCGGCAGCCTGGGTGGCCTGCCGCCCGCAGCTGCTGGAAGACGTCTGGGCACCGGCGCCGCGCGGCGCCGGCGTGGTCAACGTACCGGCAGACTGATGTAGCTGGGCTGCTCCGGGGTCACGTAGACGCGCTGGGTGGCCTTTTGATAATCGCCGGGCCTGGCGAAGAAGATGTTGTCCACGTAGGTCTGCGGGTTGCGGTCGTACAGCGGAAACAGGCTGGACTGCACCTGCACCATCACCCGGTGGCCCGGCTGGAAGGTGTGGTTGGCAGTCGGCAGGCCGAACTGGAACGCCAGCGGCTGATTGGACGCCAGCGGCTTGGGCGTGCTGAAACTCTCGCGATAGCGGCCGCGGAAGATCGCCAGCGACACCGGCAATTCGTAACCGCCCATCTTCGGACTGGACGCCATCTCGTCCGGATAGACATCGATCAGTTTCACCACCCAGTCGCTGTCGCTGCCACTGGTGGAGGCCTGCAGATGCACTTCCGGTGCGCCGGCGATCTGCAGGGGTTCGGTCAGCGGTTCGGTGACGAAGGTCAGCACATCCGGGCGGCCGTCGACGAAGCGCTGGTCCTGCACCAGCCAGGTGGTCCACATGCTGCGATCGCCGAAGTCCACCGGGCGCGGCACGAACGGCACCGGCTTGGCCGGGTCGGCCACGTACTCCTCGAAGCCCGGCTGCCCCGCCGCCGGCCGCTGGAACGACAGCTTGCCGCCGGCCTGCAGGTACAGCGGTTTGCTGGCCGCGGCACAGCCCTTGGCGCAGCTGCGCGGCCAGGCCTGCAGACGGTCCCAGTGATTCTCTCCGGTGTTGTAGATGAACACCGGCGGCGTGCTCGCCTTGGGCGCGCCATCGACCAGGTATTGGTCGAAGAACGGGCGCAGCACGTCGTGACGGAACTGGCGCGCGGTATCGCCGTCGAAATTCAATGCGCCCAGCGCGCTGCCGTCGTAGTTGACCTGGCTGTGCCGCCACGGGCCCATCACCAGGTAGTTGAGCGTATTGCCCTTGTCGCGCGGCTCCATCGCCGCGTAGCTATGAATCGCGCCCCACATGTCCTCCTGGTCCCACAGCCCCTGCAGCCACATGGTCGGCACCTTGAGCGGCGTGCGCGCCATCACCTTGTCCAGCGCCTGCTCCTGCCAGAACGTGTCGTAGGCCGCGTGTTCGGTGAGCTTGTGCCACCACGGCAGCTGCTCCAGGCCGGCGGCCTTGGCGAAATCGCCCGCCGAGCCGGCACGCAGCAGGTTGCTGTAGTCGTCATGGCCCTGGCGCGCGATGCCGATGCCCTTGCCGCGCTGGGTGAGCTGGCCGGTGAAATAGTCGAAGTTGACCTGGCGGAACGCACCGTAGTTGAACCAGTCGTCGCCCATCCAGCCGTCGATCATCGGGCTTTCCGGCACTGCGACCTTGAGCGCCGGATGCGGGTTGGTCAACGCCATCACCACGGTGAAACCTTCGTAGGACGAGCCGATCATGCCGACCTTGCCGTTGGACTCCTTCACGTTCTTCACCAGCCAGTCGATGGTGTCCCAGGCATCGGTGGCATGGTCCACCTCGCTGGGATTGAGCGCACCGCGCAGCGGCCGGGTCATCACGTAATCGCCTTCCGAGCCGTACTTGCCGCGCACGTCCTGGATCACGCGGATATAGCCGCCTTCCACGAACACGTCATCGCCCTGTGCGAGCAGGTCCTTCATATGCGGCGAGGCCATGCGCTCGGTGCGCCCGCTGGCGTTGTACGGGGTGCGCGTCAGCACCATCGGTGCGTTGCGTGCGCCCTTGGGCAGCACGATCACCGTATGCAGCTTGACCCCGTCGCGCATCGGGATCATGACCTCGCGCTTGATGTAGTCGTTGGCGGCATCGCTGGCCACGAACGGCTTGCCGGTGATGTCCGGCGTCATCGGCGAGGTTTGCGCCAGCGCGCCGCCGGTGGCGGCGGCAATGGCGGTGGCGAGCAGGCAGGCGGCAAAACGGCGCATCGACGACTCCGGAACGTGCGGGGGCAGTCCTCGACTGTAGGCAGGACGCGGCCTGCCGGGGGAGTGTCAAAGGTCGTGGTTGGCGGGATGGGAACACGCGGGCCAACCGCAAGGCGCGGCCCCGGCATCTGAACCAACGGAGTCCATGTATCGCTCAGCTGGCAGCCGCGAAGGCCTGGCGAGAACAATGACCAGCGCATCACTGCCGCCAAGTCGCGCGCAATCAAACCCAACGATCAGCAGCGAAATATGCCATTGCTCGCGCATCGCGTGCTGGAGGCGATGCTGATATCCACGATTCGCACGCAAGTCGATCGCTTCGCGCTTCCATTTTTCGAAAGGGATGTTCCCGCACATGATGGAGCGGCCTTTACCAATCAGGTGCTCATCCATGGGTATTTGCGGTTCCGTCGATCGTGTCCAGTCGGGAAGATTCACATATACCGAAAGTTCTCCGGCCCAGCAGCCGCCAGCGGGCAGCACTCCACAGCGCGTCAACAGCCCCGACCACGCAGATGGCGTGCTGGCAGGACTGAGCAGCGTGAGCCATCGCAGGAGTGCGAGCAGATCGTCTTCACGACAGCGCTCCCTCTCGCCGAGCCTTAGGGCTGTCAGCGAGGTCATGCAGTCCGTCAGGGCCGAGTACTACAAGGCGCCCCGCTTGAAATCGAGCAACAAAAAGAGAAACGCTGGCTTTGAGGAGGCCGTTCGAATCCACAATGCGACTGCAGAGATCGCCCGGATGCGACAGCAGGTGGATAACCTGGAAGAGGACGTGGTGTCGGCGGCCATGGATGGGAACGCGCACAATTGCGGTGAGCTGGCTACCCTGGCCGTCCACTATTTGCAGCAAGATCACAACCAGATCGCACGCCTTGCTTTCTTCAATGGAACAGCGCACACCGCCGCGATCGTCGGCCCAGTGCCGCGCGCAGGCAGCTTGCCTTCGGACATGACAGATTGGGACGCGGACATCTATGTCTGCGACCCCTGGTGCAATATCGCCTGCAGGGCAAACGACTATCCCGCCGAATTCAAAGAAAAGATGGAAAAGTGGGACCGCGCGGGGAAACAGGTGTGGCTGTCAGGAACTGGCTTCGTTTCCCCAACAAGCGATGAATGGATGAGCACGGTGCTTGGAGGAGAAAAGCGGGCCACGTGATCGAGTCGATGTCGGCCAGTGGCGCTGCAATGCACAGCGCCACAGGACTAAGCCGGCAACGCATGCCACTTCAATGGCGTACCTGGCCTTCGCCACGCACCACGAAGCGCTCCACGGTGAGCGCTTCCAGGCCCATCGGGCCGTAGGAATGCAGGCGCGTGGTGGAGATGCCGATCTCCGCACCCAGGCCGAGCTCGCCGCCGTCGGAGAAGCGCGAGGACGCGTTGACCATCACCACCGCCGAGCGCAGCGACTGCACGAACTGCTCGGCATTGGCGGCGTCCCGGGTGGCGATCACCTCGGTGTGGTCCGAGCCGTACTGGCGGATATGCGCCAGCGCGGTGTCCAGATCCGGCACCACGCGGATGGCCAGGATCAGGTCGAGGAATTCGGCGGCGTAGTCCTCGTCGCTGGCGGCGCCAATATCCGGCAACAGTGCGCGCGTTGCCGCATCGCCACGCAGCTCCACGTTACGGTCGCGCAGGGCCTGCGCGGCCGCCGGCAGGAAACGCGCGGCGATGTCGGCATGCACCAGCAAGGTCTCCAGCGCATTGCAGGCCGATGGCCGGCTGGCCTTGCCATCGACCAACAGACGCACGGCCAGATCCACGTCCGCCGACGCATCCACGAACAGATGGCACACGCCCTTGTAATGCTTGATCACCGGCACGCGCGCATGCTCGGCGACGAAGCGGATCAGTCCTTCGCCACCACGCGGAATCGCCAGATCGACGATATCGCTGAGTTGCAGCAGCTCCAGCATGGTCTCGCGGCGTAGATCCTCCACCAGCGTCAGCGCCGCTTCCGGCACGCCGGCCTCGTGCAAGGCGCGCTGCAGGGCGCGCGCAATCGCGGTATTGGAGTGGATCGCTTCCGAGCCGCCCCGCAGGATCACGCCATTGCCGGCCTTGATGCACAGCGCTGCCGCATCGGCAGTCACATTCGGGCGTGCTTCGTAGATCATCGCGATCACCCCCAGCGGCACGCGCACCTTCTGCACGACGATGCCATTGGGGCGAACATCCTCGCGCGTGACCTGCCCGACCGGATCGGGCAATTGCGCAACCTCGCGCAAGGCTGCGGCGATGCCGGCCAGGCGCCTGTCGTCCAGTGCCAGCCGGTCGAGCATGGCCGTGCCGGTGCCCTTGGCGCGGGCGGCTTCAAGATCGCGCGCGTTGGCGGCAAGGATCGATGCGGCATCGGCTTCCAGCGCGGCAGCCATCGCCTCCAACAAGGCCTGCTTGGCCTGCGCGGAAAGTTGCGACAGTACTTGCGCCGCATCACGGCATTGCAGGGCGAGGGATTTGATGGTCATTGTGGAATCGGGAGTGGAGAATCGGGAATGGTAAAAGCACGCGCCATCACTTTACTGCGGCAGAATCGGCAGCGGGAAAGTTGGCTGGAAACGCTCTTGCGATTCCCGATTCCCGATTCCCCGCTACAAAAGCACCAGATCATCGCGATGCACCACGTTCTCGCCGTAGCTGTAGCCGAGCACGGGCTCGATATCGCGCGAGTGGCGGCGGGCGATGCGGCGGATATCCACGGCCGAATACTGGCTGACGCCGCGTGCCAGGCGGCGCTCGCCGGCGTCGTCGCGCAGGCGGATCTCCACCATGTCGCCACGCCGGAAATCGCCGTGCGCACCGGCCACCCCGCCCGGCAGCAGCGAGGCGCCCTTGTCGGTCAGCGCGGCGGCGGCACCGGCATCGATCAGGATCGCGCCCGCCTCCACGGGTGCGTGGCGCAGCCAGTACTTGCGGGCGGCGATGCGCGTGCGCGCGGCATGGATCCGCGTGCCATGCAGGCGACCCTGCGCCAGGGCGCGCACCACATCGCCATTGCGGCCGTTGAACAGATAGGTTTCGATGCCGGCCGCACCGGCCTTGGCAGCGGCCTCCAGCTTGGTGCGCATGCCGCCGGTGCCCACGCTGCTGCCGCTGCCGCCGGCCATCGCCAGCACCTCGGCAGTGAGCTCGGGCACCTCGTCGAGCGGCCGCGCCAGCGGATTGCTGCGCGGGTCGGCGCTGTACAACCCGTCGATATCGGTGGCGATGAACAAGGCATCGGCATCGACCAGGGCGGCGACGATCGCGGCCAGGTTGTCGTTGTCGCCCAGCTTGAGCTCGTCCACCGACACGGTGTCGTTTTCGTTGATCACCGGCAACGCGCCCAGCCGCAACAACTCGCCCAGGGTGGCGCGTGCGTTGAGATAGCGGCGGCGGTTACGCAGGTCGTCGTGGGTGAGCAGCACCTGCGCTACCGGGCGCTCGAAGAAGCGCTGCCAGAGCGCGATCAACTGCGCCTGTCCGAGCGCAGCCAGCGCCTGGCGCGCGGCGATCGGTGCGCCGGCCTCGGCCGCCCTGGGCAGGATCGCCCGGCCGGCCGCCACCGCGCCCGACGACACGATCACCAGCTCGCGCCCGGCCGCCAGATTGGCCGACACGAATTGCGCCAGGCCCAATGCGAATCGTGGCGACAAGCCACCGCCATCGGCGGCCAGCAGGCTGCTGCCGACCTTGAGCACTGCGCGTCGCCACGGCGGCAGCGCCTGCTCGGTAAACGACGCAGCAGTGGCGATGGGCGTGCTCATGGCGACGATCTGCTCAGTGCGTGTTCCACTCATGGACGGTCAGCGTGGAGGCATCGCGCAGTACCAGCGGATCACGTGCCACGATCTGCTGCGCCTGCTGCAGGCTGTCCACGTTGACCAGCACGTAGGCGCCACCACTGCCATCGCTGAAGCCGCCGGTCAGCTCCAGCTGCCCGGCCGCGCGAAGCGTGTCGAGAAATGCACGATGCGGCTGCACCACATCGGCCGGGAAATCCGGCTTGCGCATCGCCAATACCAGATAGCGCGTCGCCATCAGCCGGCCTCCTTGTCGGGTGCTGCTTCGCTACGGCCGAACGGCGTGGAAATCACCAGAAAGCGCGCTTCCCTCTCGGACAGGTTGTGCATCTGGTGGGTGGAACCGGGCGGCACATGCAGGCCCTGCCCCGCGCGCAGCACATGCTGCTCGCCGTCCAGCTGCAGCATCACCTCGCCGGCCAGCACATAGAAGAAATGCCGTGCGCGGCTGTGCCGATGGCGCAGTTCGGCAGCGCCCGGCGGCATGCGTTCTTCCAGCACACTCAGGTTGGGGTCGCGCAGCAGGTGCCAGCCATCGCTGGCCTCGCCCCAGGGATAATGTTCTGCGCTGTCGGTACTGATCACGGCCATCAGACCAGCGCCTCCCAGCGGGCACGCAGCACGTCCAGCTGCAGGTCCGCGGCGGCGCCTGGCGAGACGCGCGCGGCCAGGCTGCCTTCCGGCGTGCGGCCCTGCCCGGCGGTGTCGGCCGATTCCGCCGCGGCCTTGTAGGCCTCGCGGAACGGCACACCGGCAACGGCCGCTTCCACCGCCACGTCGGTGGCGTACATGCCCGAATCGATCGCCGCGCGCAGCTTGTCCGGGCGCCATTCCAGGTTGGCCAGCAGGGCCGGCAGCAGTTCCAGCGCCGCCATGCCGCGCCCGAAGCCGTGCACGATGGCGCCCTTGCTGCTCTGCAGGTCGCGGTGATAGCCCGACGGCAGCGACAGCAGCTGTTCGATCTCGGTGCGCGCGGCGGCCACGCTGGCGTGGGTGGCGCGCATCAGCTCGATCACGTCTGGGTTGCGCTTGTTCGGCATGATCGAGCTGCCGGTGGTGTACTGCGCCGGCAGCGCGACGAAGGCGAACTCGCCGCTGGTGAACAACGACAGGTCCCAGGCAATCCGGCGCAGGTCCAGCGTTGCGCTGCCAAGCGCCTCGAGCGCGGCCAGTTCGTACTTGCCACGCGAGAGCTGCGCATAGATCGGCGACACCTGCAGCCGTGCAAAGCCCAGCTCGGCAGTGGTGTGTGCACGGTCCAGCGGCAGGTTGACACCGTAACCGGCCGCGGTACCGAGCGGATTGCTGTCCACCAGACGCAGGGTGTCGGTCGCACGCACCGCATTGTCGATAAAGGCCTCGGCCCAGCCTGCCCACCACATGCCGGCCGAGGACACCACCGCGCGCTGGATATGCGTATAGCCCGGCACCGGCAACGCGGCTTCTGCCTGCGCGCGATCCAGCGCCACCTTGGCGATCTCCGCGCCAAGCTCGGCCACGCGCTGCAGCTTGTCCTTCAACCACAGGCGGGTGGCGACCAGGATCTGGTCGTTACGGCTGCGCCCGGTGTGGATCTTGCGGCCGGCATCGCCCAGCCGTTCGGTCAGGCGCGCTTCGATCGCCGAATGGCAGTCCTCGTAGCGCTCGTCCAGCACGAACGCACCGCTGCGGAAATCGGCAGCCAGCAGATCCAGTTGCTCGCTCAGCCCGCCCAGCTCCTGCAGCGACAGGATGCCGATGTGCTGCAGCCCCTGCGCATGCGCCTTGCTGGCGGCGATGTCGCACAGGAAGAACTCACGGTCCAGGATGACGTCGTCGCCGGCCAGGAAACTCTGGATCTTGGCGTCCACCGCCACGCCGGGTTTTTGCCACAACAGATTGGTCATCGGAAAGCGTCTCGAGTAAGTCGTCCAGTTAAATCACCGCACATGGAGGTGCGGGCTGCTGCGAGGGACTCGCATCTTCGAATCCCCGCACATGGATGTGCGGGCTCTTGCGAGGGACTCGCATCATCAGCCAATCGCAGTCAATTCGTCCCAGACCAACGCCAGGTTGAGATTCTGCATCGCCTGCGTCGCCGCGCCCTTGAGCAGGTTGTCCAGCGTGGCCACCACCACCACCCGCTTGTTGCCCGGCGCCAGCGTCACGCCGCCGATCTGCACGCCATGCCTGCCGGCAATGCGGCTGACCCACGGCGCTTCATCGACGATCTCGATCAGCGGCTCGTCGGCGTAACGCTGCGTGTAGCGCGCCTGGATCTGCTCGCGTGTCAGCGGCTGCTGCAGCCATAGGTTAACGGTCATGGTGATGCCGCGGAAATGCGGCGCCACATGCGGCATGAACTCCACCGGCACGCCGAGCTGCGCAGAGACTTCGCGCTCGTGGATGTGGTTGGTCAGCGCATACGGCATCAGGTTATCGGCCAGCAGCTCGGGGTTGTTCTTGTCCGACGGCGTGGTGCCCGCACCCGAATAGCCGGAGACGCCGAAACACTGCGGCGGGCCGGCCAGTTGGTCGAGCAAAGGGGCGATCGTCAGCTGCATCGCGGTGGCATAGCAACCCGGGTTGCTGATGCGCTTCTGCCCGGCGTAGTTGCCGCGCGTCAGCTCCGGCAACCCGTAATACCAGGCCGGATCGAAGCGGTAATCGGCCGACAGATCAATCAGCAGTGTCTGCGGCCTGGCCGCATCGATCGCCACGACGAAGGGTTCGGCCTTGCCGTTGGGCAATGCCAGGATCACCACGTCGGCGGCCTTGGCGGCCACCGCGTCGGCATCCAGGCTCTCGTAGCGCAATTCGCCACGATACGCAGCGTTGTGGTCGGCCACCGGCTGCCCGGCCAGTTCGCGCGAGGACACGAACAGCAGCTGCAGATGCGGGTGTGCCACCACCAGCTTGATCAATTCCGATCCGGTATGCCCGCGGGCACCGACGATGCCGATGGTCGTTGCTTGAACAGTCATGCGTTTGCTTCCAGGCGGAACTGCAGGTGGCGTTTGACCCCGGCCCATTCCGTATCGATGATGGAGAACACCACGGTATCGCGCGGTGTGCCGTCAGGGTGACGGGTGTGATTGCGCAGCACGCCGTCCTGCTTTGCACCGAGCCGCGCAATCGCCGCGCGCGAGGTGTGATTGAACCAGCTGGTCTCGAACACCACGCTCAGGCAGCCCAGCGTTTCGAAGGCGTGCTGCAGCAGCATCCGCTTGGTGTCGGTATTGACGCCGCTGCGCTGCACGCGCGGCGCGTACCAGGTGTAGCCGATCGACAGCTTGGGCACTGTCGCATCCAGCCCGTAATAGCGCGTGCAGCCGACGACCTCGCCGGCCGCATCGCGTACCACGTAAGGCAGCACCCGCCCGCCGGCTTGCGCATCCAAGGCCGCGCCCACGTAGTCGTCCACCTGCGCCGGTGCCGGCACGCCGGTGTACCACAGCCGCGACAAGGCCCCATCGCCCAGCGCGCCGCGCAGACCATCGGCATGCGCAGCCTGCAATGGTTCCAGTGTTGCGTGTTGCCCGCGTAGCGTGGGCAGCTCGCGCCAAAGCAATGGCAATGCGACGGGCGCCATCGTACTCAGCCCAGCAGCGTCGGCTGGCGCGTCGCACAATGCGCCACGCAATGCTGGATCTGCTCGAAGCTCTCCAGCCCGTACCAGAACACCTTCCACTTCTCCTGCTTGATGCAGCCGTCGGACTCGGCGTAGTAGAAGATGTTGACCTGGTTGTTGTGCCGCGAGCGCCAGAACAGCTGCGGAGTCTCCTCGCGCATCACGTTCCATACCGCACGGCCCAGGCCTTCGCCCTGCGCATCGTCGAGCACGGCGAACTTGTCCAGGTAGATCAACGCGCTTGCACCCAGCATGCCCTCATCGGTGAGGATCACCGCCGCGCGATAGTTCTCGCTGACGTAGGCGCGCAGCAACCTGGTGCTGCTGAAGTACTCGGGCACCAGCGTGCGGCCGAAGCTGGATTCGATCAGGGTCTTGAGCCGTGGCAGGTCCAGTTCGTCCCAGGAGGTCGCGCGCAACACGCGCTCGCCGCGCCGCACCAGCGTGCCCGAACCCTTGTGCGTGAACAGCTCCTTGGCCAGATCCGCCGGCCGGGTGATCGATACCGATGATTCCAGCGGCAGGCGATCGAGCAGGTCCTTGATCTGTTCGATCTTGACCCGCATCCCGCCATTGATCCACGGCTGCTGCATCAGGTGATCGAACTCGGTGGACAGGTTGATCGAATCGATCACCTTGCCATCGGCATCCAGCAGACCGCCGGTGCCGGTGAGGAAGATGATCTTGTATGGCTGCAGCTCCTGCACCAGTTCGTTGGCGGCAAAATCCGCGTTGATGTTGAGGATCTGCCCGCTCGGCGTCTCGCCCAGGCTGGTGATCACCGGAATCGAGCCGGCCTGCAGGCTGGCTTCGATCGGCGCCAGGTTCACCGCCTTGACCTCGCCGACCAGGCCATAGGTGTCGCGATCCAGATACTGCGCTTCGAACACGCCGCCGGTGATCGAGGTCGCACGCGCGCCATTCTGCTGCAGCGCTTCCACCAGCTTGAGGTTGGAGGCCTGGAACACCTTGCGCACGATCGCCAGGGCTTCGGGCGAGGTCACCCGCAAGCCGCTGACGGTCTGTTTTTCGATGCCCGCTGCAGACAGCTCCGCATCCAGCTGCGGGCCGGCGCCATGCAGCACGATCGGGGTCAGGCCCACTTCCTGCAGGAACGACAGCGACGAGGTCAGCGCGTCCAGGTCGTCGCGCAGCACCGCGCCGCCCACCTTGACCACCGCAAAGCGTTTGGCATCCAGCTGCGAGAAACGCTTGAGGTACTGGCTGATTTCCTTGGCGCTGGCCATGCTCGAAAGCAGGCGCACGATGGTCTGACGGGTCTGTTTGTGAGGCTGTGCGGAGAGGGACATTGCCGTGATCGAAGAGAGGAATGGCCGCGCCAGGCGCGGAACGCGGGTTCAGTTGCAGCCGTTGATGATGCGATGGACCGACTCGGCGTAACGCTGCAACTGCGCAAGCGTCACGAACTCGTCGGCGGTGTGCGCCTGGGCGATGTCGCCCGGTCCATACACCAGTGCGGTATAGCCACCGGCCGAGAACAGCGAGGCCTCGGTCCAGAAATCCACTGCATTGCCGATCGGCAGGTCCAGCGCATCGGCGACATCGCGTGCGGCCAGGCGGCGCTCTTCTGCACGCGCGATGTCACCCGACGGCAGGCTCGGCCCGCGAAAGGTTTCTTCGAACTGCGCTGCCGCAGGATTGGCGAAGCCAGCAAACGTGGCCAGCAAGCCATCCACATCCATCGACGGCAACGGACGAAAGCCGAAACGCAGCTCGGCCGCCGGCGCGATCATGTTGGCCTTGATGCCACCCTCGACGCGGCCGATGTTGAAACGCAGGCCGGTCAGGCCGCCGAAGCGCGCATGCGCCAGCGACTCGACATGCTCCAGCGCCCTGCCGCCCCAGCGCATCGCCTGGTGCAGCGCACTGGCGGATGGATCCTGCTTGCCCGACGCATGCCCGGCACGCCCGGCAAAGCGCATCAGCACGGAGCTGATTCCGCGATGCGCCAGCACCGCCTCGCTCATGGTCGGCTCGGCGACCAGCACCGCGTCATACGGCACGCCGCGCGCCAGGAACGCGGCGATGCAGCGCGGGTCGTTGGCTTCCTCGTCGGAGGAAAACAGGAATGCCGCATCGCCCTGCCCGGCATTGGCCGCCGCCACCAGCGCCGCTGCCGCCCCCTTGATGTCGCAGACGCCCAGGCCGATCACGCGATCATCGGTACGCCGCATCACGTGCGGATCGGCACTCCAGTGCGGCGAATCCGGCACCGTATCCAGATGCACGTTGAACAGGTACTTGGGCGCACCGCGCACCGCATACAGGCTTACCGCACCGGCACCGTGGTCGATCACCTCGACCTGGAACCCGGGCAGCTGCGCGCGCAGATAATCGAAGATGCCGCCCTCGGCAGCGATCGCCCGCGGCGGGTTGCGGGTGTCGAAGGACACCAGCTTTTGCAGATGCGTCAGTGTGTTGTCGAGCAGTGTGGTCATTGATCGCGTCTTGATTGCGTCGGCCAGAGGGTGGACGGTCTTTCTAACGCCCATCTGGCCCTTCCCCCGCCTGCGGGGGAAGGTGCCCGACAGGGCGGATGGGGGCATGCGGCAGGTCGCCCTCATCCGGCGCGATGCGCCAGCTTCTCCCGCACGCGGGAGAAGCAAGATGCCGGCTGCCTGCGGAGCGGTCGCCTCAGCGATTCACCTGCGCATACAGCGTCGAGCTCATCCCGAACAGCTTGATGAAGCCTTCCGCCTCTTCCACGCCCCAGTCGGCCGACTGCGCATAGGTCGCGCCCTTGGTGTTGAGCAGATGCGGCGAACGCACCGCCACCGCATCGACGCGGCCACCGCGGGTTTCCAGCGTGACCTCGCCGTTGACCTTGGACTGCGACGACTTCAAAAACGCCTCGATATCGGTCTTGAGCGGGTCGTGGTAGAAACCTTCGTACACCAGCTCCACCCACTTGCGCGCCACATCCGGCTTGAAGCGGTTCTGCTGCTTGGTCAGCACCGCATCTTCCAGCGCGCGGTGCGCGGTCAGCAGCGAAATCAGGCCGGGCGCTTCGAAGACGATGCGGCCCTTCAAACCGATCACGGTGTCGCCGGTATACACGCCGCGGCCCACGCCGTAGGGCGCAAACAGCTTGTTAAGCTGGGCCAGGATGTGCTCGCCGGGCAGCGTCTTGCCGTTGAGCGCGACCGCCTCGCCTTCGACGAACGTCAGGGTGACGGTCAGCGCTTCGGCCGGCCACTCGCTGCGCGGCGCGCACCAGCCACGCGCACCTTCACCCGGCGCTTCCCAACGGTCGATCTCGCCGCCGGACATGGTCAGCCCGAGCAGGTTCTCGTTGATGGTGTAGGCCTGCTGCTTGGCGCGCACGCCGAAGCCGCGCTCTTCCAGATACTTCTGCTCGTAGGCGCGGGTCTGGGTGTGCTCCTTCTGGATCTCGCGGATCGGCGCCACGATCTGGTAATCGCCCAACGCCTTCACTGCCAGGTCGAAACGCACCTGGTCGTTGCCCATGCCGGTGCAGCCGTGGGCGATGCTGCGCGTACCCAGTTCCCCGGCGCGCTTGAGCGCGGCATCGACGATCAGGTAACGGTCGGACACCAGCAACGGATACTGGCCCTGGTAGCCCTCGCCGGCCCACACGAACGGTTTGACAAAGCCCTGCCAGATGGCCGGACCGCCATCGACGGTGACATGGCTGGCCGCGCCCAGCTCGGCGGCACGCTTCTCGATGAAGTCGCGTTCCTCCGCATCCACGCCGCCGGTATCGGCGAACACGGTGTGCACCGCATAGCCCTGCGCCTGCAGATACGGAATGCAGAAGCTGGTGTCGAGGCCGCCGGAGAAGGCGAGAACGATATCCTTCTTGCCGCCGGGAATCGGGAGTTGGGAATCGGGAATGGTGGAAGCAGTGCTCATCATTGTTTCCTTGGTACGTAAAAGTGGGGATCAACGTTCTTGCTGTTGCGATTCTCTATTCCCGATTCCCGATTCCCGCTTGCGAAGCGAGCGCCGCCATGATCGCCTTCTGGACATGCAGGCGGTTCTCGGCCTCGTCGATGGCGATGCAGTTGGGCGAATCCATCACCGCGTCGGTGGCCTTGACGTTGCGACGCAGCGGCAGGCAGTGCGAGAACACGCCGTTGTTGGTCAGCGCCATCTTGCGTTCGTCGACGATGAAGTGCTGGTACTGGTCGCGGATCGGCTTTTCCGGCTCCCAGTTGCCGAAGAACGGCAGTGCGCCCCAGCTCTTGGCATACACCACGTCGGCACCGGCATAGGCGCTGTCGATGTCGTGGCTGACCTGCAGCGAGCCGCCGCTTTCGGCCACGTTCTGCGCCGCCCAGTCCATGTAGCGCTCGTCCAGGATGTAGTCCGGCGTCGGGCACAGCAGGGTCACGTCCATGCCCATGCGGGTGGCGATGGTCAGCGCGGAATTGGCCACCGCGGTGTTCAACGGCTTGGGGTGATAGGTCCAGGTGAGCACGTACTTCTTGCCGCGCAGATCCTGGGTGCCGAAGTGTTCCTGCAAGGCCAGCGCGTGCGCCAGCTCCTGGCACGGGTGGGTGATCGTCTCCATGTTGATCACCGGTACCGGCGAATACCTGGCGAAGCTCCTGAGCACCTGGTCCTCGCGGTCCTTGGACCAGTCGACGAACTTCGGGAATGCGCGCACGCCGATCAGGTCGACATAGCGGCCCAGCACGCGCGCCACTTCGGCGATGTGCTCCTCGGTGTCGCCATCCATCACCGTGCCCAGATTGAACTCGATCGGCCAGGCATCCTTGCCCGGCTGCAGCACCACTGCATGCCCGCCCAGCTGGAACGCGCCCAGCTCGAAGCTGGTCCGCGTGCGCATGGACGGGTTGAAGAACACCAGCGCGATCGACTTGCCCTTCAGCTCGCTTCCCAGCTTGTTGCGTTTGAACAACGCGGCCTGGGTCAACAGCGCGTCCAGTTCGGCGCGGCTCCAGTCCTGGGTGTTCAAGAAGTGCTTCAGTGACATCGATCGGTCCTTGTGCTGCGTGCTTCTGCTGCGTGGTCCGCCAGGAGCGACGGGGTGCGCGACATGCGCGTTTCTTGCGGTTGAAACTTTTGTGACGTCAAAACGAAAAAACCCAGCCTCAGGGCTGGGTTTTCAACAGCGGAACAGCCAAACGCTCCGGTTACCCAGCGAAAATGTGGGATTCCGGTCGGCGGGCACGCGAGGTCATGCCGGAGGCCATCCGGGCGGCGCTGGTGTCGTGCTGAAAGGCGTTTGCGTGCATAGGGCGCGAATCCTCGCATGCATGCGGGTACGGCGCAACCGCTGCGCGACTCAGCGCGGCGGCGCGACGATGGCGTCGGGGATGTAGGGGGTGACCGACACACGGATGCGCAGCCGGTTGCCCGGGTCTTCCGGCAGCCGCGAGCGGTACTTGGTGCCCTTGTAGACGTAGTCCACGTCGAAGGCGATCGGCCGCCGGAACTCGCGCGGCACCTCCACCACCCGGCAGTTGCGCCGCGTGCTGGTCGGTGGCACTGCCATCGGCACGGCGGCCGGCTCGGGGCGCCGCGAGAACATCTCCTTGACCGAATCCACCATCCGGTTGATGCGGCCTTCGTCCTCGGCCGGTACTACCGGCGCGACCGGCTCGGCCTCGCACTGCTCCTCGATGCGGGTGGCACGCAAGGTCTGGTAGACCGGCTCGACGTTGAGCACCTGCGCGTAATCCAGCTTCACGTTCTCGATCACCACCACCCTGTTCTTGGGATCGGTCTCTGCCGCATGCGCTGACGGTGCCTGCCAGGCGAACACACACAGCAGCAGGAAGAACGGGGAAGGTCGCATCAGTACCAGGGGGCGGAGCGAAGCAATACGTAAGTGTATGGAGCTTGCGATCCCTTGGGCTGAACGCAGCCCATCCGGTCACCGGCATCGCGGCAGACAAGCGGCTGGTTCGCCATCCCGCCGCGACCGGCTAGAATCGCCCGGTTATCCTTTTCCAGATGCCGATGAGCCTGCGCCTGCACAACAATCTGACGCGGCGGGTCGAACCGTTCGCGCCGCTCGACCCGTCCTGCCCCACCCTGTATGTGTGCGGCCCCACCGTCTACAACTACGCGCATATCGGCAACGCCCGCGGCCCGGTGGTCTTCGACGTGCTGGCCGCGCTGCTGCGCCGCCACTATGGCGCGCTGCGCTATGCACGCAACATCACCGACGTGGACGACAAGATCAACGCCGCCGCACAGGCGCAGGGCGTGCCGATCTCCACCATCACCGACCGCTTCGCCGCGATCTACCGCCAGGACATGGCCGCGCTCGGCGTGCTGCCGCCGGACATCGAACCGGAAGCCACCGCGCATATCCCGCAGATCGTGGCGATGATCGAGCAGCTGATCACCAATGGGCATGCCTATGCCGCCGAGGGCCATGTGCTGTTCGCGGTGGCCAGCTTCGCGCACTACGGCAAGCTCTCGCGCCGCGATCCGGACGAGATGCTGGCCGGCGCGCGCGTGGACGTGGCGCCGTACAAGCGCGACCCGGGCGACTTCGTGCTGTGGAAGCCCTCCAGCGACGAGCTGCCCGGCTGGGACTCGCCCTGGGGCCGCGGCCGCCCGGGCTGGCATATCGAATGCTCGGCGATGGCCGCCGCGCACCTGGGCCCGACCATCGACATCCATGCCGGTGGCGTGGACCTGCAGTTCCCGCATCACGAGAACGAGATTGCGCAGAGCGAATGTGCGCATGGCGGCGCCACCTTCGCCCGCTTCTGGCTGCACAACGGCATGCTCAATTTCAGCGGCGCCAAGATGAGCAAGTCGCTGGGCAATATCGAGACCGTGCACGACCTGATCGCCAGGCACCCGCCCGAGGCGCTGCGCTACGCGCTGCTGAGCGCGCATTACCGGCAGCCGCTGGACTGGTCCGATGGGTTGATCGAACAGGCCAAGAACACGCTGGATCGGCTGTACGGCACCGTGCGCGACCTGGCCGCGGCCGAGCACGCCGCAGGGATCGCCCCCGCGCCGCCGGCCACGATTCCCGACGAGGTGGAGGCCGCGCTCGACGACGACCTCAATACGCCGCTTGCGCTGTCGGTCATCGCCAGCATTGCTTCCGAAGCACGCGCGCTGCGCACCCAACTCGCGCATGGCGGCGACGCACCGGCAGGTGTTGCCACGCTGTCCGGGCTGAAGTCGCGGCTGCTCGGCGCAGGCCTGGCACTGGGCTTGCTGCAGCAGGATCCGGCCGCCTGGTTCTCGCGCGGCACCGACGCCGGCGACGATGCGCGCATCACTGCGCTGGTCGAAGAACGCAATGCCGCGAAGAAGGCCAGGGATTTTGCCCGCGCCGATGCCATCCGCACCCAGCTGGCCGACGAAGGCATCGTGCTGGAAGACACCCCGCAAGGCGTACGTTGGAAGCGCGCATGACCCTCTTTCCTTCTCCCGTCGGGAGAAGGTGCCCCGCAGGGGCGGATGAGGCTGCGAGCGAAGCCACATGCACCTTCCTCGAGGTAAGAGCGACGCCACCCGCATCGAATTCCAGCGAGGCTTCGCCCCTACCCTTACCCCCAACCCCCGCTCCGCGCCCCGGCCCGCGCTGGCGGCGCGGGCGCTCCAAGGCACGCGCGCCAATGGCGCGCAAACCGCGCCTTCTCGCCCCGGCGGGAGAGGGGCACCCTTGCGGTGTCGCCGGGCAGCGCGATCACCGACCGACTCTGGATTTTTGATGACCACCACCCCCTTCCCGCTCGAACCCACCGCCGTCGACGCACAGGCCGCCATCGCCGAGGAGTTCTCCTTCTTCGGCGACTGGTCCGAGCGCTACCAGTACCTGATCGACCTGGGCCGCAAGCTGCCCAGCTTCCCCGAACAGTGGAAGACCGAAGAACACCGCCTGCATGGCTGCCAGTCGATGGTGTGGATCGTGCCGGAGGGCAATGCCGAGCGGCTGGACTTCCACGCCGTCAGCGACTCGGCGATCGTGTCCGGGCTGATCTATCTGGCCTTGCGCGTGTACTCCGGGCGTAGCGCGCAGGAGATCCTGGCCACCGAGCCGGACTACATCGCCGGAATCGGGCTGGCCAAGCATCTGTCGCCGACCCGCAGCAACGGCGTGGCGGCCATGCTGGCCTTCATCCGCGACACCGCCCGCGCGCAGCAGTGAGTACGCCGACGCCCTCGCCCGCCGCCTCGCTGCGTACGCTGCTCGCCCACCCCGGCTTCGGCCTGGTGCTGCTGTATCGCGTGGCGGCGATGCTGTCGTACCAGATCGTCGCGGTCACGGTCGGCTGGCATATCTACGAGATCACCCGCAATCCGCTCTCGCTCGGCTTGATCGGCCTGGCGGAGATCCTGCCGTTCTTCTGCATCGCGCCGTTTGCCGGCTATCTGGTCGATCACCTGCCGCGCCGCCGCCTGGGCACGATCGCGGTGCTGGGCCTGGTCGCCACCGCGCTGCTGTTGCTGGCCATCACCCATGGCTGGCTGCCGGTGCAAGGCGTGTGGCCGATCTATGCAGCCATCGCACTGACCGGTGCGGCACGCTCGTTCCTGTCGCCGGTCTATAACGCGCTGTTCGCGCGTGCGCTGCCGCGCGAGGCCTTCGCCCGTGGCGCCAGCATCGGCAGCGTCACCTTCCAGGCCGGCATGGTGATCGGCCCGGCGCTGGGCGGCGTGCTGGTCGGCTGGGGCGGCAAGGGGCTGGCCTATGGCGTGGCCGCCAGCGTGGCGTTGGTGGCGATCCTGGCACTGGCGCTGTTGCGGGTCAGCGAGCCGGTCAACACAGGCCCCCGCGCGCCGATCTTCCGCAGCATCGCCGAAGGGGCGCAGTTCGTGCTGTCCAACCAGATCATGCTGGGCGCGATGGCGCTGGACATGTTCTCGGTGTTGCTGGGCGGCGCGGTGTCGATGCTGCCGGCCTTCATCCACGACATCCTGCATTACGGCCCGGAAGGCCTGGGCATCCTGCGCGGTGCCCCGGCGCTGGGGTCGATCGTGGTCGGGGTGTGGCTGGCCCGGCACCCGCTGCAACGCAATGCCGGGCGCATCCTGATGCTGTCGGTGGCCGGCTTCGGGCTGTGCACGATCGCATTCGGCCTGTCGCGGCACTTCTGGCTGTCGGCGGCGATCCTGCTGGTGTACGGCATGTGCGACGGCGTGTCGGTGGTGGTGCGTCAGACCATCCTGCAGCTGGCCACGCCCGATGCGATGCGCGGCCGGGTGTCGTCGATCAACGGCATCTTCATCGGCTCGTCCAACGAGCTGGGCGCGTTCTACGACGGGGTGATGGCGCGCCTGGTCGGCCTGGTGCCGGCGGTGGTGATCGGCGGCTGCGTGACCCTGGGCGTGGTCGCTACCACCGCGTGGAAGGCGCCCAAGCTGCGCACGCTGGATCTGCGCGACCTGCAGTGAGCCCTGCAACGATGCGGTGCCGGCTGCCAATGCAGCCGGCACTGTTTCGCTGCGTATGCCGGGCCGGGCACGGCACGCCCGTACATCTGGCCCACATCAGGCAAGCGACGCTCACCAGGCCACCTGCCCTGCGTCAGGCATGTCGATGCATCGAACGCCATTGCGTGTGCGCGATGCGCACAAAAAACCCCGCACATGGCGGGGTTTTTCAGTCGACGGACAAGGCCTGGACCTCGTCGAACGATCAGTCGCCCTGCTGCTTCTGCAGGTGCTCCCAACGCTCCTGGGCGTCGATGGTGCGCTCGGCGGTCAGACGCGCTTCCAGGCGGTCGATGCCGATCTCTTCGCCGGTGTCCACGCAATAGCCGTAATCGCCGTCTTCCAGGCGCTTGAGCGTGCTGTCGATCTTGCCGATCAGCTTGCGGTGACGGTCGCGGGTACGCAGCTCCAGCGAGTTCTCGGTCTCGCGCGTGGCACGCTCGGCTTCGTCGCCGATGTCGCGCACTTCTTCGCGCAGGTTTTCGATGGTCTGCTTGGACTCTTCGACCAGGTCGTTGCGCCAGCTCTGCAGCCGCTGACGGAAGTACTCCTGCTGCAGCTTGCTCATGTACTCCTCATCGGCCGCAGGCTTGTAGCCCTGCGGCAGGATCGGACGACCGGTGGCTTCATCGGTCTTGTACTCGACCACCTTGTACTTGGTCTTGGGGGTCGGGCTGGACGGCTTGGAGGTCACGGCCACGGCCACCTTGCCGACCGGACGGGTCGCGGCGGGCTTGGCGGGGGCTTCGGTTTTGGTTGGCGTTTTTGCTGAAGATTTCGAAACGGGCACGGGATTCTTAGGTGACGGGGTCGCAGGCTTTGCCGGCTTCGCAGGGACGGCCTTGGAGACCGGTGCGGGCGCGGGCTTTTCAGCCTTGACCGGGACTGACTTGGCCGGAGCCGACTTGGTAGCCGGCTTCGGTGCGGACTTGGGCGCCACCGGCTTGGCGGCCGGTTTGGCGGCAGCCGGAGCTGCCTTGTTCGCCGCCGGCTTGGCAGCACTCTTGGCGACAGGAGATTTTACAGGTTTGGAGGCCGCGGGTTTGGACGCTGCGCTCTTGGAGACCGGCGCCGGCTTGGCCGTGGTCTTCGTCGCAGCTGCCTTCTTGGCGACAGGCGGCTTGGCGGGCGGTGTCGCCTGCTTGGTGGCCGGTTTTGCAGCGGCGGGCGCCGCTGCCTTCTTCGCAACGGGTCTGGCGGACTTCTTGGCGGCCTCTACGGCCTTTTTTGCAGGTTTTTTAGCAGCCACGAAACGCTCATCCTTGGTTCCCCCGGGGCCCGGGAAAGCGGGCCTTTATAGCTTACCCCACGGACCCCCGGCAACCACGTATTAATCCAAGTGGCATATCATTGGCAAGTGATCTCACGCCTGCTCATTGCGCTGCTGCGCTTCTACAAGCGGTTCATCAGCCCCTTGCTGGGGCCGCGCTGCCGTTTTGCGCCCAGTTGCTCGGAGTATGCGATGACCGCGATCGGCCGCTTCGGCCCACTGCGCGGTTGCTGGCTGGCCACGCGCCGGCTCGGCCGCTGCCATCCATTCCATCCGGGCGGGTTCGATCCCGTGCCCGACGCGCCTGCGTCTGCAGCCTCGCCCGTCTCCCCTTCCTGCAGTTGCAAAGGACCTCATCCATGAGCCGAACCCTCATCGTCAACGCCCGCCTGGTCAATGAAGGCAAGGAATTCGACGCCGATCTGCTGATCGACGCCGGCCGCATCGCGAAGATTGCCAGCAAGATCCCCCCGGCCGCCGGCGACACCGTGGTGGACGCCGCCGGACGCTGGGTGCTGCCGGGCATGATCGACGACCAGGTGCACTTCCGCGAGCCGGGCCTGACCCACAAGGGCGACATCGCGACCGAATCCGGCGCCGCGGTGGCCGGTGGCCTGACCAGCTTCATGGACATGCCCAACACCAATCCGCCGACCCTGGACGCGGCCGCACTGCAGGCCAAGTACGACGCTGCAGCCGGGCGCGCCTGGGCCAACTACGGCTTCTACATGGGCGCCAGCAACGACAACCTGGCCGCGATCCAGACCCTGGACCCGAAGACCGCGCCGGGCATCAAGGTGTTCATGGGCGCCTCCACCGGCAACATGCTGGTCGACAACCCCGAGACGCTGGACGCGATCTTCCGCGACGCACCGACGCCGATCATCACCCACTGCGAAGACACCCCGACCATCGATGCGACGCTGGCGCAGTACAAGGAGAAATACGGCGACGCGCTGACCTCGGAGATGCATCCGGACATCCGCTCGCGGCAGGCCTGCCTGAAGTCGTCGCAGCTGGCGGTGGCGCTGGCGCGCAAGCACAACACCCGCTTGCACGTGCTGCATATCTCCACCGCCGACGAGCTGGCGCTGTTCGAGGCCGGCCCGCTGGTCGATCCCGACGGCAAGCTGCGCAAGCGCATCACCGCCGAGACCTGCATCCACTTCTTGCGCTTTGACCGCAGCGATTACGCGCGGCTGGGCAACCTGATCAAGTGCAACCCCGCGATCAAGGACGCCGAGGACCGCGTGGCGCTGATCGAGGCGCTGGCCGAGGACGTCATCGACGTGCTCGCCACCGACCATGCGCCGCACACCTGGGAAGAGAAGCAGAAGCCCTACGCGCAGGCGCCCTCCGGCCTGCCGCTGGTGCAGTACGCGCTGGTCGCCGCGCTGGAACTGGTGCACGAGGGCAAGCTGCCGATCACCCGCATCGTGCAGAAGTTCGCGCATGCCCCGGCGCAGTTGTTCGACGTGGAAGAACGCGGCTTCCTGCGCGAAGGCTATTTCGCCGACCTGGTGATGATCGACAACACCCCGTTCACCGTGAAGCGCGAGCAGGTGCTGTCCAAGTGCGGTTGGTCGCCGTTCGAAGGCACCACGTTCCGCTCGCGCATCGCCGCGACCTGGGTCAACGGCCAGCAGGTGTGGGATGGCGAACAGTTGCTCGGCAGTGCGGCCGGCCAGCGCCTGACCTTCGACCGCTGATGCGCGCAGCCCTGTTTGGCGCCTGGCTTGCGCTGGCGCCGCTGTCGCTCGCCGTCGGCAGCGCCGCTGCGCAGTCCGCTGCGGCGGACGTGGTGTTTCCGCAAAGCGCGTCGCAGGGCGCGCTGGTGATCGGCAAGGTGCCGGCGGGTAGCCAGGTGCAGTACGCCGGCCGCACGCTGCGCGTCAGCGGCTACGGCAGCGTGGTGTTCGGCATCGGCCGCGATGCCACCGGCCCGTTGCAGGTGCAGATCACCCGGCCCGATGGCAGCACGCAGACCGCCAGCATCGCGGTGACGCCGCGCGACTGGCCGGTGGAACGCGTCAACGGCGTGCCGCCCAAGACCGTCAATCCGCCTGCGGCGATCGCCGAGCGGATCAAGCGCGAGCAGGCGCAGGTCACCGCCGCGCGCGATCGCGACGATGCCCGCCCCGATTTCGCGCAAGCCTTCATCTGGCCGGTGCAGGGCCGCATCAGCGGGCGCTTCGGCAATGCACGCGTCTACAACGGCCAGCCCGGTGCCGGCCATTCGGGCATGGATATCGCCGTGCCCACCGGCACGCCGGTCAAGGCGCCGGCCGCCGGCGTGGTGACCTTCGCCGCGCCGGACCTGTACCTGACCGGCGGCACCGTGCTGCTGGACCATGGCTTCGGGGTGAGCTCCAATTTCCTGCACCTGTCGCGCATCGACGTGAAGGTGGGTGACCGGGTGGAGCAAGGCCAGGTGATTGCCGCGGTCGGTGCCACCGGGCGCGCGACCGGGCCACACCTGCATTGGGGAATGAACTGGTTCGACGTGCGGATCGATCCGTTACTGGTGCTGGAACGCAATCAATAGTCGGAGCGTCGGGATCCGAACAAGGCCGGCGCGCGGCGGCATGGTCGCTGCGCCCCACCCGCCGTGCTCGTGTTCGCCGCGGGCCTTTGGGGTATAACCGGAACGACCGTGGATCGTCGCCCTGCAGCAGCGGGCGGGCGGTCGCTGGCGGTCGGTCCCGCGTTTAGGCGCCGGACCGCTTCATCTCCCCTCCCCCGACCGCAGGAGATGTGCGACATGCGCAACGAGCAGCTCAAACCCACCCTGGGCACCTGGCAACTGTGGGGGATCGCCGTGGGCCTGGTGATTTCCGGCGAATATTTCGGCTGGAGCTACGGGTGGGGCACCGCCGGCACGCTGGGCTTTCTGGTGACCACGCTGCTGGTCGCGGTGATGTATACCTGCTTCATCTTCAGCTTCACCGAGCTGACCACCGCCATTCCCAATGCGGGCGGGCCGTTCGCCTACAGCCTGCGCGCATTCGGCACCTACGGCGGCATGCTGGCGGGCCTGGCCACGCTGATCGAGTTCGTGTTCGCGCCGCCGGCCATTGCGATGGCGATCGGCGCCTATCTCAATGTGCAATTCCCGACCCTGGACCCGCGCATCGCCGCGATCGGTGCGTATGCGATCTTCATGGGCTTGAACATCGTCGGTGTGGCGATCGCCGCCACCTTCGAACTGATCGTGACCTTGCTGGCGGTGATCGAGCTGCTGGTGTTCATGGGCGTGGTGGCGCCGGGGTTCAGCGTTGCGCGCTTTGCCGCCAACGGCTGGGCCGGCAGCAACACGTTCGGCCCGGCGGCGATCTCCGGCATCTTCGCCGCGATCCCGTTCGCGATCTGGTTCTTTCTGGCGATCGAGGGCGCGGCGATGGCGGCCGAAGAAGCGAAGGAGCCGAAGCGTACGATTCCGCGTGCCTACATCGCCGGCATCCTCACCCTGGTGGTGCTGGCATTGGGCGTGATGGTGTTCGCGGGCGGGGTCGGCGACTGGCGTCAGCTCTCCAACATCAACGACCCGTTGCCGCAGGCGATGAAGGCGGTGGTCGGCAACAGTTCGACCTGGCTGCATATGCTGGTGTGGATCGGCCTGTTCGGCCTGGTGGCCAGCTTCCACGGCATCATCCTGGGCTATTCGCGCCAGTTCTTCGCGTTGGCGCGTGCCGGTTTCCTGCCACACGGCCTGGCCAGGCTGTCGCGCTTTCGCACGCCGCATCGGGCGATCCTGGCCGGCGGCGCGATCGGCATCGCGGCGATCTGCAGCGACAGCGTGGTCAAGATCCAGGGCATGTCGCTGACCGCGGCGATGATCACCATGTCGGTGTTCGGCGCGATCGTGATGTATGTGATGAGCATGCTCAGCCTGTTCAAGCTGCGCCGCACCGAACCCGGGTTGGAGCGTAGCTTTCGCGCGCCGGGCTATCCGGTGGTGCCGGCCATCGCGCTGCTGCTGGCGCTGGTGTGCCTGGTGGCGATGGTCTGGTTCAACCCGATCGTGGCGCTGATCTTCGTGGGCCTGCTGCTGTTCGGCGGGCTGTGCTGCGTGCTGAGCCTGCGCGGCCAGGCCACGCCGGCGGCCAGTGCCAGATGAGCCGGTTCGCGTTCAGCGCAGGCGGCGAGCGCTTCCGGTTTGCCGATCTCAAGACCCTGCTGGCCAAGGCCACGCCGCCGCGCTCGGGCGATCAACTGGCCGGGCTCGCGGCAGACTCCGGGCTGCAGCGGGTGGCGGCGCAGATGGCGCTGGCGGACCTGCCGCTGCGGCACTTCCTCGAGGAAGCGGTGGTGCCGTATGAAGCGGACGAGGTCACCCGCCTGATCGTCGACCAGCACGATGCGGCCGCGTTTGCCGCGGTGGCGCACCTCACCGTCGGCGGCTTTCGCGATTGGCTGCTGAGTGCGCAGGCCGACGAAGCGGCGCTGACCGCACTGGCACCCGGGCTGACGCCGGAGATGGTGGCAGCGGTCTCGAAGTTGATGCGCGTGCAGGACCTGGTCCTGGTCGCGCAGAAGACCCGCGTGGTCACGCGCTTTCGCAATACGTTGGGCTTGCGCGGGCGGCTGTCCACGCGCCTGCAGCCCAACCACCCCACCGACGATGCCACCGGCATCGCCGCCAGCGTGCTCGACGGCCTGTTGTACGGCAACGGCGATGCGGTGATCGGCATCAATCCTGCCAGCGACAGCCTGGCCGCCACTACCGCGTTGCTGCGCATGCTCGATGCGGTGATTAGCGGTTACCAGATCCCGACCCAGTCCTGCGTGCTGGCGCATATCACCACCACCATCGAGGCGATCAACCGCGGCGTGCCGGTGGACCTGGTGTTCCAGTCCATCGCCGGCACCGAGGCGGCCAATGCCAGCTTCGGCATCAATCTGGCGCTGTTGCAGGAAGGCCATGACGCCGGGGTGGCGTTGCGGCGCGGCAGCGTCGGCGACAACGTGATGTATTTCGAGACCGGCCAGGGCAGCGCATTGTCGGCCAACGCGCATCATGGCGTCGATCAGCAGACCTGCGAGGTGCGCGCCTATGCGGTGGCACGGCAGTTCAAGCCGCTGCTGGTCAACACGGTGGTGGGCTTCATCGGCCCGGAGTATCTCTACGACGGCAAGCAGATCATCCGTGCCGGGCTGGAGGATCACTTCTGCGGCAAGCTGCTCGGCGTGCCGATGGGCTGCGACATCTGCTACACCAATCATGCCGAAGCCGATCAGGACGACATGGACGTGCTGCTGACCCTGCTCGGCACCGCCGGCATCAACTTCATCATGGGCATCCCCGGCTCGGACGATGTGATGCTCAACTACCAGACCACCTCGTTCCACGATGCGCTGTATGCGCGCCAGGCGCTCGGCCTGCGCGCCGCGCCCGAGTTCGAACACTGGCTGGAACAGCAAGGCATCCTGCGGCTGCGCGATGGCCGCTTCGAACTCGGCAGCGAACTTCCCGCACCGTTCCGGCGTGCGCTGGAGCAGTTGCACACCGGCGGCGCGCAATGAACGATCCGACCACCCCACCACGCGATGCCTGGGCACACCTGCGTCGGCTCACACCGGCGCGCATCGCGCTGGGACGCGTCGGCACCAGCCTGCCGACCGCCGCGCACCTGGATTTCCAGCTGGCGCATGCGCAGGCACGCGATGCGGTGCATCTGGCGTTCGATCCACAGCCACTGCAGACAGCGCTGAAACAGCGTGGGCGCGACAGCATTCTGCTGCACAGCGCGGCGGTGGATCGGCATGCCTACCTGCAACGTCCGGATCTGGGCCGGCGCCTGGGCGAGGAGGCGGCCGCGCATCTGCGTGGCCTGACCGCCGTACATGGCGGCGGGCACGATGTGGCTGTCGTGGTCGCCGACGGACTCTCTGCATTGGCCGTGCATCGGCATGCAGCGCAGATGGTGGAACATGTCGACGCCCTGGCCGCGCACGAAGGCTGGTCGCTGGCGCCGGTGGTGTTGATCGCGCAAGGCCGCGTCGCCATCGGCGACGAGGTCGGCGAACTGCTCAAGGCCCGCCTGGTGATCGTGTTGATCGGCGAACGGCCAGGCCTGAGCTCGCCCGACAGCCTGGGCCTGTATCTGACCTATACCCCGCGGGTA
This sequence comes from Xanthomonas euroxanthea, assembly GCF_903989455.1. Lineage (NCBI taxonomy): Bacteria > Pseudomonadati > Pseudomonadota > Gammaproteobacteria > Lysobacterales > Lysobacteraceae > Xanthomonas > Xanthomonas euroxanthea. The sequence continues at coordinate 2,820,232 of NZ_LR861803.1, forward strand.
GGCCTGACCGACGCGGCGCGCAATTGCATCTCCAACATCCGCACCGAAGGGCTGAGCTACGCCGACGCCACCCACAAGCTCGCGTATCTGCTGCGCGAGTCGTTCCGACGCAAGCTGTCCGGCGTGCAACTCAAGGACGAGGCCGAGCAACCGGCGCTGCCGTCGGCCGGCCTGCCCGATACCGCACCACGGACGTTTCTACTCCCCGATGGTTTGCCGCAGGATGTCGAACGTAGTCGACGTTAGCTGATCTACTTGAGTGCGCCATCCTGCCGATCGCTGGCCGCGTAGGTGCTGGTCGGCAATTCATTGTCGTGTGGGTGACGCAAGGCATTGCGTACCTCTTCCGGCAGTTGCTCGACATCCAGCATCACCTTGCCGGAATGCACATCGCGCACCACCGTCGCCGGCAGCACGAAGTCGCCACCGTTTTCGATATTGACGACGAGCTCGGCGCCATCCTTGCGAATCTCGCGGATTGCACCGACACCGACTTCGCCGTCGCGCAAAAACACCATCTGGCCGATTTCGATCTGTTGCATCTCGCTTCTCCTGTGGAAGGCGCACGGCACATGGACGCGTGGCGCCGGCGTTCCTGCATGCAATCAGCCGCGAGTGCCGACCCAGCCTCACAACCGGGCCGGAACCTGCGCAAGCGACAGCACGTGAATAAAGACGATGCAGGCGCCATCGCGAAGATCGCGCCTGCATCGTTCAGGCCTCAGCGCAGCGGAACGTCCGCCACCTTGTCCTGGTAATCCTTCTTCGGGTCGACGCCGAACAACACCTTGATGCCGGCCAGCAGACTGGAACCGTTGAGCCAGATCTGCGCGTGATCGGTATCCAGGCGCAGCAGCGCCAGCTTGGGATCGTCCTTGCCGCCTTCATACCAGGCCGCGACATGCGGGTTCCACAGACGTTCGACCACGGCCGGGTCGGTATCCTCGCGCAACGAGCCGCTGATGCTGGCGAACAGGTCGTGCCCCTTGCTGCTGAAGGCACCGATGACGCGGCGGCCCTGCCCCAGCATGGCAATCAGCGCATTGTCCTTGGAGGTGAAGAACCAGATCGGGCCACCGCTATCGCCTTCGATCTGCGCCGTCATCGGGCGTGCATGCCCATCTTCCACGCCATCCAGGCCCAGCATCACGGTGCGATCGGACTTCAGGGCTTTCCAGAATTTTTCCTGCAGCTCTTTGGGATCTGCCATCTCGCTATCTCACATGCGCGTGTCTACGCGGGTGGTTCAGTCTGGAAGTCTCCCTGCCCACGGCATGTGACGATGCGCACTCCCGCCTGCACACGGCGGCAACGCGATCGGCCCCTCTGCAATGGTGCACCTGCATAAATGGCGACCGCCCATGCTGCGTGTTTGCGACGCTGTCACCTTGCAGAGCGTGATCCCAGCAAAGCCCTCGAACATTGCGCCTCGACGCCGGGCAGCTGTAGCAACCATGTCAGTAAGCTCGCCTGCCAGGCCGCCCGGCATCGGGGCATGCTCCGCACGCCAACGGCTGGGGATAGCGCGTAGGGACCCGACGCCTGCTGCCACGACGCTGATTGAGCTTCATCCCGGCGCTCGCTGCAGCCATGCTGCTCAATGAGCCAGGCAAGAAGCGGGCGCTTATGCGCCGGGTCTACAGCTTTTTTGCAATCAGATCCTTCAACGCATGGTTTTCCACCGCCAACTCGGCATACATCCGCTTGCGCTTGGCGTGCTCTGCTTCAACATCACGCAGCCGCTGCACGTCGGAGGCTTCCGTGCCGCCGTACCTGGACTTCCAGACGTAGTACGTCGCATCGGAAATGCCCGGCTCACGGCACACATCCTTGACCTGCTCGCAAGGCAGGAAACATCATGTGGTTCATGAATAAAAAAAACCTCAGTGACGAGCAGGCGACCGCGCTCAGTGAGCAGGCGTGGGCGGCGTTTCGCGAGCAGGATCTGGACACCGCGCTGGAGTCCTTCCAGACCCTTGCCAAGGCGTGCCCCGCCGACCCGCGCTGGATGAACGGCGTTGGCGCGGTGAGCCTGGCGCGTGAAGATCACGCCGACGCTCATCGACACTTCCAGATGGCCGCCGAGCACGATTATCCCGGCGGCCACTACAACCTCGGCATCTTGGCCTATCAGGACGGTGATCACGACGCCGCCCGCCACCACTTCCAAAGGGCCGCCGAGCACGATTATCCGGGCAGCCACTACAACCTCGGCAGCATGGCCTTCCAGGAGGGTGATCACGACGCCGCTCGCCAATACTTCCAGAAGGCCGCCGCATACGATTGCCCCCGCAGCCACTTCTACCTCGGCAGCATGGCCTATCAGGACGGCGATCACGACGCCGCCGTCGAGCACCTCGACAACGCCGTGCGCCACGATCATGCGGAGGCGCTGAACCTGCTTGGCGACGTCCATCTGCACGCCCAGCGCTACCCGCAGGCAGAGCAGGCCTATCGGCGCGCTGCCGAGCTGGGGAATGTCGACGGCTACAACAATCTCGGCCTGCTGTACCTGCAGCTCGAGGACTACCAGCAGGCCAGGCAGGCATTGTTGCAGGCGCTGGAATCCGATCACGTCTACGCCCAGCACAATCTGGCGGTGGCCTACCACCGCCTGGGCGAACTCGAGGCGGCCGAGCGCTGGTATCTGATTTCCTTCTCCAAGCACGGCAACCTGCAGTCGCTGGAGAACCTTGGCCACGTGTATGGCGAAAGTGGGCGTGAAGTCGAGGGCCGGGCGCTAGTCGACGCCTCCGACAAGCTCTACGAAAATCAGCCTCTCAACGATTACGAGCAGGCGTTGATCGATCGTTTGCTGATCTGAATCGCGATGACCTTGCGGAGAATCCTCAACGGCTCTTGAGAGAGGCGCTGCGGTAATGCAGCCATATAGGGTGATCTGGGCCTACCGCCCGATCTGCAGATTATCGGGACTGCCATGCTGACCAACGATCTGTCGACACATCCGGCGAAATACGCGATGCGCCACCGTATCCCGTACACCAGCATCGCCACCCAGCGCACCAAGCTGGCGCCGAAGTTGGCCGTGCATGTGGGCGGCTGCGCCCGCGCACCCGGCCTGATGTAGGACAGTACAGATCGGCGGATAGCGCCTCAAGGCCCTTTTTTGTGTCCGTTCCTTGCCGCAAGGACTAATACAAAACATCAATTACAGCGACTTTTGGCGGCTTATCCTCACTATATTTAACAGTGACTTTAATGCCTTTCTTTAGTTTATGAACGTCGTTTGGCCCTACCAATCCTTTCGCAGTATGTAGATTCCGTTTTCCAGCGATATTAAGTGATACCTTGAAATCATAGAAGAATTCATCACCATGCTTGGTGTCTGTTGGCGACCAACTTTTAGGCTCGGTAGTCATTATTTCACCATGCCATTCCCCCTTGGTCTTCCAGTTTCTCATATCCACCAACTCGTTTTTATCAGGCTTGAAGATTGAAAACATTACGAACAAACCAATGGCAGTCATTAAAATGCCGACGATAAATGGTGTTTCAGTTAAAAAATGCATTTTCACCTTCATATAAATAAATGTATCGCATCGACCTGGGCACGCCTGGCACGAGGGCATCGGCAGCAGCCTGTACGCCTACGTCAACCGTAGCTCGCCCAATGGCCAGGTCACGGTGCGCAATTCCGGCCTGGGCAGCCACATCCGCAAGACCGCACCATGCAATGCATCCACCGTCAGCCGCCCGTACTGCAGCAGCACCCGTGTCAATTCGGCCAACCGTTGCTACGAATACGGCAATAGCGGTGCCGGCAGGCGGACCGACGGCTGCCACACCAGGTCATCCGCGTCGCCGGATCGCAACGCGTAGACGTTGCCACCCCCGCATGTCGGCAAGCCGTGTGATGCGGTACGCCGACAGGCGTTGTCGTTTCCTGCGATTGCGGCACCTTCGCCACGTCGTTGGTCGTGCACTGACGGAACCGCCGATCCGCGCGCTCAGTCGGCGCCGCTGGCAGCACGCCAGCTATGCCACAGCTGCTGCACCGGCGGTGGATACGCTGCCTTGCCGGCAAGCTCGCGCTGCAGGCGCAAGCGGGCCAGCCGCGACCATACCCGATGCGGGCGCGCCAACGCCGCTTTGCGCGGCCAGGCGCGCAGCAACTGCGTGCGCCATGCAGCGAGCGTCATGTCACCGGGCGCGGCGCTGTCGCCGGCCACCCGCTGGCGGGCGTCCAGCCATTGCAGCGCCACCGCAGCGGCATCGCCAGGCTGGGTGCGCGCAAATAGCGCGGCTTCCACGGCGACCACGGCCTCGGCGAAGGCCCGCAATCTCGCCAACGCCTGCTGCAGCGATTGCGGCTGCGCACGCGCGTCCTGCATGGCCGGCAAGGCATCGGCCAGTTGCGCCCATGGCGCAGGCACCGGCTCCAGCACACGCCCCAGCGGATGGCGCGAGCGCTGCTGCGACCAATCGCGCAACTCCTGCTGCCACCATGCCAGCTTGGCGTCGGCCGGCAACGGGTCGCCGGCGATGTTCATGATGTCTTCCCATTCCTGCAGCAGCGCAAACCAGGCCGCCGTGAGGCGTCGCTGCGGCTCGGGAATGAATGGCTCGGCAACCGACCACTCCGGCCAGCGGGTGCGCCACTTGTCGAGAAAACTGTCGAGAGCGCTGGATTGGCTCATGGCGGGTCCAGAAAAAAACGAAAGAAGATCAGGTCTGCGGCCACGCCACGGCATCCCACAGTGTCTGCGGCTGCGCGACGAGAACGTCGGCCTGCCAGCGCGACGGCTCGTCGTCGTGCAGGCGATAGCCCCACAACACCGCCACCGACGGCATCGCCGCCGCGCGCGCGGCCAGGATGTCGCGCTCGTCGTCGCCGACGTAGACGCAGTGCGCCGGCGCAACGCCGATGCGCTCGGCCGCGGTCAGCAAGGGCAGCGGATGCGGCTTGCGCTCGGCCAGCGTATCGCCGCCGATCAGCACCGCGCAGCGCTGCTCCCACCCCAGTTGCGTCAGGATCAGCCGGGCCAGATATTCGGGCTTGTTGGTGACCACGCCCCAGATGCAACCGGCGCGCTCCAGCCGCAGCAGCAGTTCGTCGACACCGTCGAACAGCTGCGACTGCGTGCCGATCAAGCCTTCGTAACGACGCAGGAATTCCGGCACCAACGCGTCGCGTTCGACCGCATCGCGTTCGGCAAACGCCACTGCCAGCATCGCGCGCGCGCCCTTGGACACCACCGGACGCAACTGCGCCAACGCTATCGGCGCGCGCCCACGTTCCTCCAGCATCGCATTGACGGTCGCCAGCATGTCCGGCGCACTATCCAGCAAGGTGCCATCCAGATCGAACAACACCGCACGCGGAAACCTCATCGCCGCTCCGCCGCTCTGCGCTTGCCTGCCGTCATCGGTAACTTGCGATTCGGCCGACATCAAACACGCACGTGCCGTTGCGAATCCCGAATCTCCACTGCCCAATCCCCGCCCGTCACGGCTTCACCGCATAGGCCAGATAATTGACCTCGGTGCGCGACGACAGGCGCGCGCGATTGCGCCACGGCTCGTACAGCATGCCGCTGACGTCTGCCAGCTGCAGCTCGGCGCTGCGCAACCAGGCCGCAAGTTCTGCCGGCTTGATGAAATCCTTGTAGTGATGCGTGCCCCTGGGCAGCAGCCGTGCGATGTATTCGGCGCCGACCACCGCCAGCGCGAATGCGGCCGGGGTGCGATTGAGCGTGGACAGGAACAGCTTGCCGCCGGGCTTGAGCAGGCTGGCGCAGGCGCGGATGATCGCGGTCGGGTCCGGCACGTGCTCGAGCATCTCCATGCAGGTTACCGCATCGAAACTGCCCGGCTGTTCGGCGGCCAGGTCTTCCACCGACTGCACGCGGTAATCCACCTGCACGCCCGATTCCAGGCTGTGCAGGCGCGCCACCTTGACCAGCTCCGGCGCCAGATCGATCGCCGTGACCTGCGCGCCCAGGCGCGCCATCGACTCGCTGAGCAGGCCGCCGCCGCAGCCGACATCGAGCACGCGCGCACCGGCCAGGCCCAGCCGTGCGGACACATAGTCCAGGCGCACCGGATTGAGCGCATGCAGCGGCTTCTGCGGGCCGTCGGCATCCCACCAGCGGTTGGCCAATGCCGCGAACTTGTCCAGCTCGCTCTGATGGAAGTTGCTGGACGTGGATTGGGGATTCGGATTCATGCGGAGCTCCGTGATGGGATGACGCGCGCTCAGGCGCGGACGGTGCGGATGCGCTCGCGCCACTGCCGCGCATTGGCGACCAGGGCAGCGGTATCCATGTCGATGAGCTCGCGCTGCACCAGCTTGGGCTTGCCGGCGATCCACACATCGGTGACCTGGTGACGGCCGGCGGCGTAGATCAGTTGCGACAGCACATGATGCAGCGGCTGGGTCTCCAGTGCAGACAAGTCGACGCAGACCAGATCGGCCTGCTTGCCGATTTCGATCGAGCCGATCCTGTCGCCGAAGCCCAACGCACGCGCGCCGCCCAGCGTGGCCGCGCGCAGCGTGGTGGCCGCATCCAGCGCGGTCGCATCGTTGGCCACTGCCTTGGCCAGGATCGCTGCGGTACGGTTCTCGCTGAACATGTCCAGGTCGTTGTTGCTGGCGCAGCCGTCGGTGCCGATGGCCAAATTCACGCCGGCACGTTGCAGCGCGCAGGCCGGGCAAAAGCCCGAGGCAAGCTTGAGGTTGGACTCCGGACAGTGCACCACGCTGACACCGCGCTCGGCGCACAGATGGATTTCCGCGTCGGTGAGCTGGGTCATGTGGACGGCGATCAGGCGGTCGTTGACCAGCCCCAGGCGGTCCAGGCGTGCCAGCGGCCGCTGCCCGTACTGCGCAATCGAATCGGCCACTTCCTGCGCGGTTTCGTGCGTATGCAGATGCACCGGCAGATCCAGCTGGTCGGCCAGCATGCGCACGCGTTCGAAGTTGGCGTCGTTGACCGTGTACGGCGCATGCGGCGCGAACGCGGTGCTGATCAGCGGATCGTCGCGCCACTGGTCGTGCAGCTCGCCGGCCCGCGCGAAGTATTCGTCGTCCGACGATGCCCAGGCGGTGGGGAAATCGATGATCACCGCGCCGACCAGCGCACGGAAGCCGTGCTGCTTGTAGACGGCCGCCTGCACATCGGCGAAGAAGTAGTTCTCGTTGACGCAGGTGGTCCCGCCACGCAGCATTTCGGCGATCGCCAGCGTGGTGCCGTCGGCCACGAATTCCGGCCCGATCACCGCCGCCTCCACCGGCCAGATGTGCTGCTGCAGCCACACCATCAGCGGCAGATCGTCGGCCACGCCGCGCAGCAGCGTCATCGGGTTGTGGGTATGCGCGTTGACCAGGCCCGGGATCAAGGCTGCCTCCGGACGCGAGACGGTCCGGGTCGGCGCAAATCGCAGGCGCGCCTCGGCGGTCGGCAGGATCGCCACGATGACGCCGTTGTGCACCGCCACCGCGTGATCGTCGAGCACCACCGCATGCGGCTCGATCGGCACCACGTAACCGGCTTCGATCAACAGGTCGCACACTTCGGGAGGGGCATTGGTCATGAGCGGATCCATAAAAGGTTAGTTGTCGAACGGCCAGCGGGGATCGCCATCGGCCACCGGCACATAGCGCTGGCCGTTGTAGTGCAGCACCTGGCGCACGCGACGGGTGCGTTCGGTATCGGTGTCGCTGCCAGCGGTGCTCTCCACGGTAGACACATTGGCTGTCAGCATGATGTCCGCATAGCCGGCATGTCCCTGCGGCGCCATGCTCACGCTCAGATTGGCGACGTCGGTGATCACATCGCCCTTCCCCAGACTGCACGGCTCGCCTTTCACACGTCGCCATGCATAGAGATCGCGCTGCAGCACCGGGCGCAGGCTGCGCCCCTCGCGCACCAGCAGGGTCAACGCCTGATTGCTGTAAAAATCCGGGCAGCTGGGCCCGCGCGCAGCACTCCGCACCACCACGCCGATCGCGCGCACGCCCTTGGCCAGGTCGTAACGCGCGGTATCCAGCCGCAGGCTGTCGGCAGCGAGTTCGAAGGCGGCGTCCTCGCCCATTGCCTGCGCGTAGAACGCCAGCACCTTGCCGCTGGCGGCATCGAGCATGGCCACGCGCAACTCAAGGTCGCGCTCGCCAGGCACGGCCTCCGCGTCGCCAGCAAATGCGAGTGCCGCCAGCCGGATCGCCGGGTCGTTCGGCCACGGCTTACAGGCCTGGGCCACCAGACGGTCGACCGGCAGCGTGGCGGCAGCGCCGCCGACGACGCCGGACGTTGCAATGGCCGCAACCGCAGCCACGTCACCGGCGTCGCACGTTGCGGCCGCCGATTGCGCCAACGCCGGGCACGCAAGCAGCGCAGCCCACAGCCCCAACCCGACACTGGCACCGCGTACCGCTAGCTCAGGCCAGTGTCCCGGACGCATCGTCTTACTTGACGCGCGCCGAATATTCGCCCGAACGGGTGTCGACCTTGATGATCTCGTCCTGGTTGACGAACAACGGCACGCGTACCACTGCGCCGGTTTCCAGCGTGGCCGGCTTGCCGCCGCCGCCGGAGGTGTCGCCGCGCACGCCCGGGTCGGTCTCGGTAATCTTGAGCTCGACGAAGTTCGGCGGCTGCACCCAGATCGGGGTGCCGTTCCACAAGGTCACGATGCAGTCTTCCTCGCCCTTGAGCCACTTGTCGGCGCCGCCCATGCCGGCCTTGTCGGTCTGCACCTGCTCGAAGGTTTCCGGGTCCATGAAGTGCCAGTACTCGCCATCGCTATACAGGTAACGCATGTCGGTATCGACCACGTCGGCCACTTCCACGTCGTCGGTCGCCTTCATGGTCATTTCGACCACGCGCCCGGACTTGATGAAGCGGTACTTCATGCGGGTGAAGGCCTGGCCCTTGCCCGGCTTGACGTATTCGGTTTCGGTGATGACCGCCGGCTCGTTGTTGACCAGGATCTTCATGCCGTTCTTGACGTCGTTCATGCCAACAGTGGCCATGGTGCAGCTCCTCGATAAGACCACGACCTGCCACAGGCCGTGGCAGGTCGGATTAGAATGGGGCGCCCGCCGCAACCGGCGGGCATTGGTTTTGTGACCGCATATGATACCCGCAGCCCCCCTCGCCTTGCAGCCATCTCCGCCTCCCACCCTGCAGCCGCCACGCTGGCAGCAGCAGTGGCGCGACGCCTTGCGCGACCCGCGCGCGCTGCTGGCGCTGCTGGGCCTGGACGCGCAGGCGGCCGGGATCAGCGACGCAGCCGCCGCCCAGTTCCCGCTGCGGGTGCCGCAGGCATTCGTGGCGCGCATGCGCCGTGGCGACCTGCACGACCCGCTGCTGCGCCAGGTGCTGCCGCTGGACGATGAAATGCGGCTGGTGCCGGGCTTTGGCCTGGATGCGGTCGGCGATGGTGCCGCCAAGATCGCGGACGGCGTGATCCAGAAATACCGCGGACGCACCCTGCTGATCGCCACCGGCAGCTGCGCGGTGCACTGCCGCTACTGCTTCCGCCGCCACTTCCCGTATGCCGAGGAAACCGCCGCGCGCGACGGATGGCGCGACGCGGTCGCCGCGATCGCGGCCGACCCCGGCATCGACGAAGTGCTGCTGTCCGGCGGCGACCCGCTGTCGCTGGCCACCGGCAAGCTGGCCGAACTCACCGACGCGCTGGCCGCCATCGGGCATGTCAAACGCCTGCGCATCCACAGCCGGCTGCCGATCGTGCTGCCCGAGCGCGTCGATGCGCCGCTGCTGGCCTGGCTGCGCAGCCTGCCCTGGCCGGTGGCCTTCGTGGTGCATGCCAACCATGCCAACGAATTCGACGGCGCGGTGGACGCCGCCATGCGCGCCCTGCGCAAGGCCGGTGCGCAGCTGCTCAATCAGGCCGTGCTGCTGCGCGGCGTCAACGACAGCGTGGACGCACTGGCGGCACTGAGCGAACGCAGCTTTGCCGCCGGCGTGCTGCCGTATTACCTGCACCAGCTCGACCGGGTTGCCGGCGTGGCGCATTTCGAAGTGGACGATGCCAGCGCGCGCGCCTTGCACACCGAGCTGGCCGCGCGCCTGTCCGGCTATCTGGTGCCGCGCCTGGTGCGCGAAATCCCCGGCGATACCGGCAAGCGGCCGCTGTAACCAAGGGCGCCACACACGGTACCCGTAGGAGCGCACCCGGGCGCGACGAAGCATTACCGATAACGCCCGTCGCGCCCAGGTGCGCTCCTACGCTGATCAGCCGGCCGCGATCAGCTTGACCATATCGGCCGGGCTCAGCGGGCGGCTGAACCAGTAGCCCTGGCCCAGGTCGCAGCCGCGCTCGCGCAGCAGGTTGAACTGCGCTTCCTGCTCGATGCCCTCGGCCACCACCGTGATGCCCAGCGAATGGGCCATGCCGATGATGGCCGTGGTCAGCGCCAGATCGTCCGGGTCGCGCTGCAGGTCGGCGATGAAGCTCTTGTCGATCTTGACCCCGTCCACCGGCACCTGGCGCAGGTGGCTCAGGCCGGAGAAACCGGTACCGAAGTCATCCAGCCAGACCTTTACGCCGGTGCGGTGCAGCTGATCGAGCAGGCTGGCGGCCATCATTTCGTCGCCGATCACCGCCGTTTCGGTCAGCTCCAGATGCAGCCGCGCAGCCGGCAGGCCGGACTCGGCCAGGCATTCGGCCACCGTGTCGATCAGGTCGCCGCTGCGCAGCTGACGCGGCGAGATGTTGACCGAGATGAACAGGCCATCGCCCACCACCGGCCATTGCGCCGCTTCCAGGCAGGCCGCGCGCAGCACCTTGGGGCCGATCACCTCGATCAGGCCGCTCTGCTCGGCGATATCGATGAAGGTGGACGGCGCAATCGTGCCCAGCGCCGGGTGCTGCCAGCGCAACAGCACTTCCACCCCCACCAGCACACGGTCGCTGGTGCGGTAGATCGGCTGATAGACCAGCCGCAACTCATCGCGATCCCAGGCCCCGCGCAGCTCGTGCTCCATGTGCACACGCCGCTCCACCGCATGATCGGCGGCGCGGCTGTAGAAACGATGGCAGTTCTTGCCGGCGACCTTGGCCTGATACATCGCGATGTCGCCGTTCTTCAACAACGCAGTGGCATTGCTGGCATCGTCCGGGAACAGCGTGATGCCGATCGAGGTGCCCAGGAACACCTCCCGGCCCTGCACGTTCAAGGGGCGGCTCAACTCGTGCACCAGCCGGTCGGCGAGCTGGGCGGCGAGCAGGCTGACATCGCCGTTCTGCAACAGGATCACGAACTCATCGCCACCGAAGCGCGCCAGGATCGCATCGTCGCCGCCCAATGCGCCGACCGCGCGGCTGATCCGGCTGGCGAACTGCAGCAAGGCCTCGTCGCCGGCCTCGTGGCCCAGCGTGTCGTTGACGCGCTTGAAGTCGTCGATATCGGCAAACAGCAGCGCCAGCTTGCTGTCGGTACTGCGGGCGGTGTTGAGCAGATGATCCAGGCCTTCGCGAAATCCCAGCCGGTTGGTCAGGCCGGTCAGCGCATCGGTGTAAGCCATGTGGCGCACCTCGCGATCGTGCCGGGCGATGCTCTCGCTCATGCGGCCGAAGGCGGAGATCAGCTCGCCGATCTCGTCGTTGCGCGGATGCGGCGGCAGCTGCACCGCATAGTCGCCACGCTCGATCTGGCGCGCGGCCGCGGCCAGCAACCGCACCGGCGCCACCAGGGTGCGCTGCACGTAGATGGCCAACAGCACACCCAGCGCGACCAACGCAGCCAGCAGCACCAGCAGCCAGCCCAGATCGCGCTTGCCGATCGCGTTGAGGTTCTGCACCAGGGTCAGGTTGGCGCCCGATTCGATCCTGCGCACCCGCTCGAGCGACATGCCCACGCGGACGCCGCCGATACGCTGGTCGCCGATCTTGATCGGCACGGTCACGTCCAGCACCTCCGGCGAGGATTGCAACACCATGGCGCGCGCCGTCACCGCCTTGAATGCGAGCGGGTCGGTCATGGCCTGACCGTAATGCTGCAGGTTGGGCGAGCCGTCGTGCACCAGCCGGCCGCGTCGGTCGAACACCAGCACGTAGCTCACCACCTGCTGCCGCGCGGCATTGCGCACCAGGGCCCCCACTGCGCCCAGGTCCGAGTAGTACAGCGGATTGGCCAGACCGTTCGCCAGTTCGGTGGCCAGGGTCTCGCCGCGCGTGCGCAGGCTGCGATCGAACAGCTCGTGCAGGATCTGCGCACTGAGCCCGCGCACCTCGCGCTGCATCGCGCTCTGGCGCTGCAGCAGCGACGCCAGGATGGCACCGACCAGCAACAGCGTCAGTGCCATCACCAAGAGAAAGCGTGCCTGCAGCCCGAAGCGCATCTGAGTCATTCCACGTGGTCCCTGACACGTCGCAACCCGGCGCTCAGCGCATCCAGGCGCCGGCGGCTGGCCTCATCCAGCGGGTGGAAGGCGGTGGTGCCGAAAAAGCGCTTCAAGGCCGGCCCGGCCTTCGGGTCGGAGGCCGCCTGCAGCAGCACCACGCGCAGCTGCCGCTCCACCGCCGGGTCCATGCCGGTGCGCACCATCTCCACCGCGCGCGGTACCGGCGCGCTGCGATGCACGATGCGGAAGTCGCGCTTGAATACCGGTGGCAGGTGGCGCTCGTCGTCCCAGTCGGCATTGCTGAAAGCACCCGCATCAATCAGGTGCTGATGCACGAACGCGGCGATATTCAATTTCGACCCGACCATCAGATAACCCACCGAGCCCGGCACCCGGCTGTCGTCCGGCGACAGCAGCACGTCGCAGGCGATGCCGTTGCGCACCAGCTCCAGCATCGGCAGCAGATAGCCGCTGGTGGAGGAGGCGTTCTGCAATGCCAGGGTGCGGCCGCGCAATTGCTTGAGCGACTGGATCGGGCTGTCGCGCCGGACGAAGAACACCGTGTGGAACTCACGCAGGCCATCGCGCTCGGTCATCACCAGTGGATGCGCACTGCCGCGCTGTTCCAGCAGCATCGCCGCACCGGTGGTCTCGCTGACCCAGTCGACCCGGCCACGCCGCAGGTAACTGGACATCTGCCGCGCATCCGGCGCCATCAGGATTTCGCCACGGCGGATACCCACCTCGCGCATGCGCGGCACCACGTAATCCAGCAAGGGCTTGAGTTGCGCGTAATGCGTGGCGGGATCGTCGCTGATCCGTCCAAGCACCAAGACCGGGGAAGGCGCCGCCGTCGCCGTCGCGGCCAGGCCTGCCCCCGCCAACAGCCCGCAGGCAATCAGACACCATCGTAGACCGCGCAAAACGGACACTCCCCTAGAGCCGCCGACAGCCTAGCCGAATCTTTCGAGATGTGACAGACGTCAGCTTCCGGCGCGCTTTGCCAGCATGGCCATGCGCTGCGCATCGGACAGAATGCCGCGCAGCAAGCGCACCTCCTGCTCGCTCATGTCCGCGCGCAGCAGCAGCCGCCGCAGCTTGCGCATCGCCGACTCCGGCGCGCGCCCCTTGTGGAAGTCGATCTCGTCCAGGGTGTCGCCCAACTGGCCGAACATGCCCTCCAGTTGCGCATGGCTGGCCGGGCCGTCGCGCAGCGCGCCGCCCGTTGCAGCCGCTGCCGGGGGCGGCTCTGCCTCGCCCGCCGCCAGCTGCGCCAGCCGGACTTCGTACGCCACCACCTGTACCGCCGCCGCCAGGTTGAGCGAGCTGAACGCCGGGTCGGAGGGGATATGCAGCGCCGCGTGGCAGAGCTGCAGCTCGTCGTTGGTCAGGCCGGTACGCTCACGGCCGAACACGATCGCCACCTCGGCCGGTTCGCTGGCCTTGGACCAGGCGCGGCGCGCACCTGCGTCCGGTGGCAGCTCTTCCAGCGCGACCCGGCGCGCACGCGCGGTGCAGCCGATCACCAGGGTGCAATCGGCCACCGCCTCGGCCAGGGTGGCGAAGATCGGCGCCTCGCCGAGCACGTCCTCGGCGCCGGCCGAACGCCGATAGGCGTCTTCGTCGAGCGCACGCTCCGGCGCCACCAGCACCAGGCGCGACACGCCCATCGTCTTCATCGCACGCGCGGCGGCGCCGACGTTGCCTGGATGCTGGGTGCCGACAAGAACGAAACGGATGCGCTGGCTGACGGACATGAACGGAGATTGGGGAGCGATTCGGCCGTAGATGGTAAACTGCGCGGCCGGCTTTGGTGCCGGACCGCTCTTTTACCTTCGCCATTTTCGATTCTGCCTTCACGGGAGCTTTAACCATGCAGAAACCCGCCGTCACCGTCATGGTCAAAGCCGCCCGCCTCGCCGGCAATGTGCTGTTGCGCGGCATCAACAAGCTCGATGCGCTGAATGTGGTGCAGAAAGGCCGCATGGACTACGCCAGCGAAGTCGATGCCGATGCCGAGAAGGTCATCATCAAGGAACTCAAGCGCGGCTACCCCGAGTACGCCGTGTTCGGCGAGGAAGGCGGCGTGCAAGGCGGCAAGAGTGGCCGCTACACCTGGGTCATCGACCCGCTGGATGGCACCAGCAACTACCTGCGCGGCTTCCCGCATTACTGCGTGTCCATCGCGCTGGTGGAAAACGGCGAGCCGACCGATGCGGTGATCTTCGACCCGTTGCGCAACGAGCTGTTCACCGCCAGCCGCGGCGCCGGCGCAGTGCTCAACGACCGTCGCATCCGCATTGCCGAACGCAAGGACCTGGAAGGCGCCATGGTCCACACCGGCTTTCCGCCGCGCGAGCGCGCACGCATCAGTGCGCAGCTGAAGTGCGTCGATGCGCTGCTGGTGCAGGCCGAAGACGTGCGTCGTACCGGTTCTGCCGCACTGGACCTGGCCTATGTGGCCTGTGGCCGCGCCGATGCGTATTTCGAAGCCGGCGTCAAAGCCTGGGACATCGCGGCCGGCGTGCTGCTGGTGCGCGAAGCCGGTGGCCGCGTCTGCGACTACAAGGGCGCCACCCCGCCGCGGATGGACAACATGGGTCCGGAAACGCAGCAGATCGTGGCCGGCAACATCAAGATCAGCGACGCCCTGCAGAAGGTCATCGTCAATACCGGCTACGCCCGCGAGTTCGACGCCAAGTTCTGATCGCCGCCTGAGAGCCGAGCTCCAATCGCCGCCGCACGATGTAGGAGCGCGCCCGAGCGCGACAGGTTTTCCCTGTAAAGCCTCTCGCGACCAGGGTCGCTCCTACAACAGCGTGCAGCGAAATGCACAAGGCCGGGATCGCTCCCGGCCTTGTGCGTTGGGTGTCACTGTCACAGCGCTACACAGGACTCAGCGCTGATGCAGGACGTCAGGCGATCGCAGCGTGATAACGGCGCTCGACTTCTTCCCAGTTCACCGCGTTGTAGAACGCGCCGATGTATTCCGGGCGGCGGTTCTGGTACTTCAGGTAGTACGCGTGTTCCCACACGTCCAGACCCAGGATCGGGGTGTTGCCTTCGAACAGCGGGCTGTCCTGGTTGGCGGTGCTCTCCACCACCAGCTTCTTGTCCGGGGTCACGCTCAACCAGGCCCAGCCCGAGCCGAAACGGCTGACGGCGGCCTTGGTGAAGGCTTCCTTGAACTTCTCGAAACCACCGAGGTCCTTGTCGATCGCCTTGGCGACCTCGCCCTTGGGCTCACCGCCACCATTGGGCGACAGCAAGGTCCAGAACAGCGAATGGTTGGCGTGGCCGCCACCATTGTTGCGCACCGGGCCCTGCAGGTTTTCCGGCAGGCTCTTCAGCTTGGACACCAGCTCTTCCACCGGCAGATCGGCGTACTCAGTCCCTTCCAGCGCCGCGTTGACGTTGTTGATATAGGTCTGATGATGCTTGGTGTGATGGATTTCCATCGTCTGCGCATCAATGTTTGGTTCCAGCGCGTCGTAGGCGTAGGGCAACTGCGGAAGGGTGTAAGCCATGGGTGTCTCCTGGACGTGCCGCCCGGCGAAGACCGGGCGTTGCGGGGTAGATGGTAAGGACGGCGGCGGCGCTTACCAAGGGTGGTGGCAGGGAAACTTCATCCCATCGCATGCCGCGTCGTGTTCGCTGCACACCTTGCACCATGCCCCGGTTATTTGGGCGTGAACCGGACCGGCGCAGTTGTGCATTCAAAGTCGACACAGTCGGGCAACGGCATACTTGCCCTGCCGTCCATACCGTCGCCTCCGGAACGTCTTCATGCGCAAGCCCGCTTTGCTGATCGTCGCCATCGTGCTGCTCGTGGCCGGGTTGTGGGGCATGCGTGCGCTGCAGACGCCCAAGCCGCACTTCGCGCCGCAGCTGAGCGCGCCGATCGCCGCGGCGGTACCGGCGGAACGGCCATCCCGGCAGCACGAGTTGCCGGGGTTCCTGCCGACCGAAGCGATGGCCACGATCGTGCTGATCCAGCGCGGCGGCCCGTTCCCGCATCCGCAAGACGGCAGCGTCTTCGGCAATCATGAGCAGCACCTGCCCGCGCGCCCACGCGGCTACTACCACGAATACACCGTGGAAACCCCAGGCAGCCCCGATCGCGGCGCGCGGCGCATCGTCACCGGCGGCACGCCGCCGCAGGCGTGGTATTACAGCGACGATCATTACCAGAGTTTCAAATCGTTCCAGGGCCCGGCCCCGGAGCGCACGCCATGAGCGCAGGCGACTTCGCGCTGGATCTGTCCGACCCGCAGCAATCGGGCGTCTACCAAGCCGACACCGACGATCTGGACACCATGGCCGCGCTCGCCCGCGATGCCGGCCTGCACATCCTGCGCGTGGACCTGGCCGGTTGCAGCGACAAGCACAGGTTGCTGATGCGCCTGGCCACCCAACTGGACTTCCCGGCCAGCTTCGGCCGCAACTGGGACGCGCTCTCCGATGCCTTGCGCGACCTGGCGTGGCTGCCGGCAGCGCAGGGCTATGCGCTGCTGATCGACGGCGCCGACGCACTCGCGCGCACTGCACCGAACGACCGCGACACCTTGCTGGATATTCTCGACCAGGCCGCTACCGCCTGGGCCACGCGCGGGCACACGTTCGCGGCGTTCGTGGCACCTGCCAGTGCCTGCGACTAGGCGCGGTCTGCAAGACCAGCCTGCGATCACGGAACAGACCAAGACCGGCACTGCGCGGGCGATCGGTGAGTGGCGGCGGGCATCTATCCCGCGTTTTACCTGACGCGCGGCCCCAACGCCTGCCACCGCGTCATGGATGTGTGGTGCCAGCTATCGGCACCGCACCTCCACAGGGCCGGCATGCAGTCGCGCGCCGGCCCGATCGTCAACCATCCAGTTCGCTCCAGCGCGCGAATGCCGCATCCAGCTGCGCCTGCGCGGCGCCCAATGCGGCGGTGTGCGCGGCCATCGCCGCACTGTCGCGCTGATAGAAGGCCGGGTCGTTCATGGCCTCGGTCAGTGCCGTGACCTGCTGCTCCAGGGTTTCGATCAACGCCGGCAACTGCTCCAGCTCACGCGCGTCCTTGTAGCTGAGCTTGCGCTTGGGCGCGGCATCGGCCGGCACCACAGCCGCCACCGGCGTGGTCGCCGCCGCCGTTGCCGATGCCTTGGCAACCGCCATCGCGTTGGGTGCAGGGGTGCGACGCTGACGCAACGAATCGCTGTACCCGCCGACGTAATCGCCGATCAGGCCCTCGCCTTCCATCACCAAGGTGGAGGTCACCACGTTGTCGAGGAAGTCGCGGTCATGGCTGACCAGCAACAAGGTGCCGGTGTACTCGCCGAGCAGCTCTTCCAGCAGTTCCAGCGTTTCCACGTCCAGATCGTTGGTCGGTTCGTCCATCACCAGCAGGTTGGACGGCTGCGCGAACAGGCGCGCCAGCAGCAGCCGATTGCGCTCGCCACCGGACAGCCGGGTGATCGGCGCACGGGCGCGCTCGGGCGTGAACAAAAAGTCCTGCAGATACGCATGTACATGCTTGCGCTTGCCGTTGATCTCGATGAAATCGCGGCCTTCGGCCACGTTCTCGATCGCGCTCCAGTCCTCGCGCAGCGTGGAACGGTATTGGTCGAAGTAGGCGATCTGCAGATTGGTGCCGATGCGGATCTCGCCGTGCTGCGCCTGCAGATCGCCCAGCAACAGCTTGAGCAAGGTGGTCTTGCCGCTGCCGTTGGGACCGATCAGACCGATGCGGTCGCCACGCTGGATGATGGTCGAAAAATCCTTGACCATCGTGCGCGCACCGAATGCGAAGCCGACCTCCTTGGCCTCGATCACCTTCTTGCCGGAGGACTCGCCCTGCGAGACTTCCATGCGCACGTTGCCGGTCAGGTCGCGGCGTTGCACACGCTCGTTGCGCATCGATTCCAGACGCCGCACGCGGCCTTCGTCGCGGGTGCGCCGCGCCTTGATGCCCTGGCGGATCCAGATCTCTTCCTGCGCCAGCATCTTGTCGAAGCGCGCATTTTCCTGCGCCTGCGCATTGAGCCGCTCTTCGCGGCGGCGCTCGTAATTGGCCCAGTCGCCCGGCCAGCTGGTGACCTGGCCACGATCGATCTCGACGATGCGGGTGGCCAGCGCACGCAGGAAGCGCCGGTCATGGGTGACGAACAGCACGCTGCCGTTCCAGTTCTTCAGGAACGACTCCAGCCAGTCGATGGCTTCGATGTCCAGATGGTTGGTCGGCTCGTCCAGCAGCAGCACATCCGGCGAGGACACCAGCGAGCGCGCCAGCAGCACGCGCCGCTTCATGCCGCCGGACAGCCGCGCAAACTCCGCATCGCCGTCCAGTTCCAGCTTGGTCAGCGTTTCGCTGACGCGCTGATCCAGCGCCCAGCCTTCGGCTGCATCGATCTTGGCCTGCACCTTGCCGAACGCATCGGCATCGAACACCTCGGCATGGCTGAGCTGATGGAACTCGGCCAGCCAATGACCCAGCTCGCCCAGGCCATCGGCCACCACATCGAACACGCTGCCGCCGGTGCCCTGCGGCACTTCCTGCTCCAGCCGCGCGATGCGCACGCCTTGTTGCACGCGCACTTCGCCATCGTCGGGCTTGAGCTCGCCGGCAATCAGTTTCATCAAGGTCGATTTGCCGGCGCCGTTGCGGCCGATCAGGGCGATACGCTCGCCCGGCTCGATCGTGAGGTCGGTTTTTTCCAGCAACAAGGGGCCGCCGACGCTGTAGTCGACGCTTTGCAGAGTGATTAAGGGCATGCGCTGATTGTACGGGAATCGGGAATGGTGAATCGGGAATGGAAAAAGCCTCGCCGTTGCGATTCCCCATTCCCCACTCCCGATTCCCGCTAAAATGCGCCATGAACGAATTCTCCGCGCTGCCGCTGTCGCCGGCCCTGGCCCCCGGCATCGACGCCCTTGGCTACACCGTCCTCACTCCCATCCAGGCACAGAGCCTGCCGCCAATCCTGCAGGGGCTGGACGTCATCGCCCAGGCGCCGACCGGCAGCGGCAAGACCGCCGCCTTCGGGCTGGGCCTGCTGCAAAAGCTCGATCCGGCAGTGACCCGTGCGCAGGCGCTGGTGCTCTGTCCCACCCGCGAACTGGCCGACCAGGTCGGCAAGCAGCTGCGCAAGCTGGCCACCGGCATCCCCAACATGAAGCTGGTGGTGCTCACCGGCGGCATGCCGCTGGGCCCGCAACTGGCCTCGCTGGAAGCGCATGACCCGCAAGTGGTGGTCGGCACGCCCGGCCGCATCCAGGAACTGGCCCGCAAGCGCGCCCTGCATCTGGGCGGCGTGCGCACGCTGGTGCTGGACGAGGCCGACCGCATGCTCGACATGGGCTTCGAGGAACCCATCCGCGAGATCGCCAGCCGCTGCGACAAGCACCGCCAGAGCCTGCTGTTCTCGGCCACCTTCCCGGACATCATCCGCACGCTGGCGCGCGAGATCCTGAAGGACCCGATCGAAATCACCGTCGAAGGCGCCGACAACGCGCCGGAAATCGACCAGCAGTTCTTCGAGGTCGACCCGACCTACCGGCAGAAGGCCGTCGCCGGCCTGCTGCTGCGCTTCAATCCCGAATCCAGCGTGGTGTTCTGCAATACCCGCAAGGAAGTGGACGAAGTGGCCGGCTCGCTGCAGGAGTTCGGCTTTTCCGCGCTCGCGCTGCATGGCGACATGGAACAGCGCGACCGCGACGAAGTGCTGGTGCGCTTCGTCAACCGCAGCTGCAACGTGCTGGTGGCCAGCGACGTGGCCGCACGCGGGCTGGACGTGGAAGACCTGTCGGCCGTGGTCAACTACGAGCTGCCCACCGATACCGAGACCTACCGCCACCGCATTGGCCGTACCGCACGCGCCGGCAAGCGCGGGTTGGCGCTCAGCCTGGTGGCCTCGCGCGAGACCGGCCGCGCGCAGGCGCTGGAAGCCGAACAAGGCCAGCCGCTGACCTGGTCGCGCGCACCGCTGGCAACCGCCCGCCCCGCGCAGCTGCCGCAGGCGGCCATGACCACGCTGCGCATCGATGGCGGCAAGACCGACAAGCTGCGTGCCGGCGACATCCTCGGCGCACTGACCGGCGAAGCCGGGCTCTCGGGCGCGGCGATCGGCAAGATCGCCATCTACCCCACGCGCTCCTATGTCGCCATCGCCCGCGCGCACGTCGCCAAGGCGCTGGCGCATCTGCATGCGGGCAAGATCAAGGGCCGCCGGTTCCGGGTCAGCAAGCTGTAACCAAGGTGCGGCAGAGATCCTGCCGCCGCCCCGGTTGCGCGGCGGCGACAGCGTCCGCCGCGGGATCCACAGGGATGCGCACGCTGGCGCAGATGGGCGATCTGCACACGGCGGCAGGACCGTTGCGCCGGTTTGCAGGCCGTCAGGGCAGCGAGACGCGCAGGCGGGAAGAGGCCTGGATCAATAGCTCAGCGTTGCCAGCAGCGGCACGTCATTGGCCCACTTCTCGCGGCCCTGCAGCGCCAACAGCTCGACCAGCACCGCCGCGCCGACCACTTCCAGTTCCAGCTGTGCGGCCAGACCCAAGGCCGCGCGCAGCGTACCGCCGGTGGCCAGCACGTCGTCGACGATCAAGACACGGGCACCGCGCGGCAACGCGTCCTCGTGCATCTCGATGCGATCGGTACCGTATTCCAGCGCATATTCCTGGATCAGCGTCCGCCCGGGCAGTTTGCCGGGCTTGCGCACCGGCACGAAGCCGGTGCGCAGTTCGCGCGCCAGGGCTGCCCCCAGGATGAAACCGCGCGCTTCGATGCCCAGCACCGCATCCAGCGGCGTGGTGCGCCAGGGCTGCGCCATTTCGTCCAGCGCGGAAGCGAAATCCGGGCCGTCGGACAGCAGCGGCGTGATGTCCTTGAAGACGATGCCCGGCTTGGGAAAATCGGCGATGTCGCGGATTCGCTCGGACCATTGATTGGGTCCGGAAGAATGGGTGCCGGCGCAGCGGGTGCAGTCAGTCATGGTGGCAGTGGCATCAGGGCCGGTGGGGACGCCCCTATTCTAGGCTGCGCGGCCTGACGACGCTGGGTTTACGACATACCTGCATCTGAGCGCGTCAGGAACTGCACGACAGCATCGAGCAACCGGCGCGGTCGCGCGCCCAGTCCGGCCGCCGCGCGGCAAACGCGTCGCGGCCCGGCTGGTCGTCGTAGGGCCGGCGCATGACCTCCAGCAATTCCTGCACGCCCGACGCATCGCCCTGCTCGGCCAGATCGATCGCCTGCTGCGCCAGGTAGTTGCGCAGCACATAACGCGGGTTGGCCAGGCGCATGCGTTCGCGTCGCTGCTCTGGCGACAGCGTGTCCTGGCGCAGCCGCGCCGCGTAGCGCTGCAGCCATGCCTGCAATGGCACGGCATGCGCGAGGCGCTTGTCCTGGTCGTAGAACGCCTCGTGCAATGGATCCGGATCAGGATTTTCCTGCGAAAACGCGATCAGCCCGCGGAATGTCAGCGTCATGTCCATTTCGGCGTTGCGCATCAGCGCGCGCAGCGCATCGATCAGGTGCAGGTCCTCGTCGCGGCAGTTGTCCAGGCCCAACTTGGCGGCAGTGTCATGGCGGTCGCAGGCAAGATACGTATCGCGGAAGCGGTCCAGTCCCTGCTGCAACCGTGCCTGGTCGGCAAACAGCGGCGCCAGCGCCTGCGCCAGGCGCCCCAGGTTCCAATAGGCGACCTGAGGCTGGGTGCCGAAGCGATAGCGACGCCCCTGCGCGTCGGTGGTGTTTGGCGTCCAGTCCGGGTCGTAGTCGTCGACCCAGCCATAGGGGCCGTAATCGATGGTCAATCCCAGGATCGACATGTTGTCGGTGTTCATCACCCCGTGCACGAAGCCCACCCGCATCCAGTGCGCCACCATCACTGCCGTACGCTCGCAGACCTGCGCGAACCATGCCGCGTACAACGCCTCACCGGCACCTTCCAGCTGCGGGAAATCGCGTGCGATGGTGAAATCCACCCATTGCCGCAGCAGCGCAAGATCGCCGCGCGCACCGGGCAACTCGAAATTGCCGAAGCGGATGAACGAGGGCGCCACCCGGCACACGATCGCGCCCGGTTCGCGCTGCGGCCGGCCGTCGTAGAACATGTCGCGCACCACCGCATCGCCGGTGGTGACCAGACTCAGCGCGCGCGTGGTCGGCACACCCAGATGATGCATCGCTTCGCTGCACAGGAATTCGCGAATCGACGAGCGCAACACCGCCCGGCCATCGGCCCCGCGCGAATAGGGCGTCGGGCCGGCGCCCTTGAGCTGCAGCTCGTAGCGGCCGCCATCGACCCCGATCGCCTCGCCCAGCGAAATCGCCCGGCCATCGCCCAGCTGGCCAGCCCAATGCCCGAACTGGTGGCCGCCATAATTGACCGCCCATGGCTGCATGCCCGGATACACCGCATTGCCGGCAAACACCTCGGCAAAGCGCGCGCTGCCGATCTCCGCGGCGTCCAGCCCCAACCGTTGCGCGACATCTGCCGAATACGCCAACAGGCGCGGCGCGGCGACCGGTGTCGGCGCCACCGCCGACCATGCGGCGCGCACTTCGCGGCGGCGTGGACCTTGTTCCGGATCACCAGGCAGCTGCTGGCGCAGGCGGTTGTCAAATTGCAGGGTCGTCATGGCTGCCAGCGTAGGCCAACGACAATGAACTTCGCATGGGCAACCACGCATCCGGCTTTGCGCACGTACCGTATCTTCGATCAGCTGGCCGCCAGCAAGCGGACTCGTCCTGCACATGCTGGCGACAACCACAGCGTTATTCCTCCCTGCCCTTCGACAGACATCGCCCATGCCTTCGCGCGCTTATCGCTGGTTTCGCCCCGCCCTCCTGTTGCTCGGTTCGCTGACGCTGACCGCCTGCAGCAGCGTGTTCTTCGGTGGCATCAACGCCGCATCCAGCCGCGACGGCATCGTCGAGCATCGCGACCAGGTGTTCGATGCGGCGCATGATCTGGCACTGGACGTCTACCAGCCGCGTGGCGCGGTGGATGCACCGGTGGTGGTGTTCTTCTATGGCGGCACCTGGAAGCGCGGAACGCGCGCCAACTATCGCTGGGTCGGGCGTGCGCTCGCGCGCCAGGGCGTGGTGGCGATGGTGGCCGACTATCGCAAGTATCCGCAGGTGGGGCCGCAAGGCTTCATGTCCGATGCCGCCGCTGCCACCGGCTGGGGCTATCGGCATGCCCACGCCTATGGCGGCGACCCGACGCGCCTGGCGGTGATGGGCCACTCCGCCGGTGCGCATATGGCCGCGCTCCTGGGTACCGATGCGCGCTGGCTGCAGACGCAGGGCCTGCAGCCCCGCCAGCTGTGCGGGGTGGTGGGGCTGGCCGGGCCGTACGACTTCCTGCCCACCAGCGACCCGGAACTGGTGGAGATCTTCGGCAAGGCGCCGCAGACGCAACAGCAGTCGCAGCCGGTGCACTTCGTTGGCGGCGATGAACCGCCGATGCTGTTGCTGCACGGCGATGCCGACCACGTGGTCGAGCTGCAGAACAGCACCTCGTTGCAGCAGGCCCTGCAACGCACGGGCGGCACGGCCGAGTTGAAGATCTACCCGGGCATGGGTCATCTCGGCCTGGTGCTGGCACTGCGCAAATCGCCCGAGCACTCGCCGGTGCTGCGCGACACGCTGCAGTTCCTGCGGCAGTGTCGGGCGCCGTGATGGGGCGGTAACGGATTGGGGAACCGGGGTCGGGAGTCGCCAACCCTGGCAGGACACCGTCAAGGCACGGTGACCTGCAGCTTCTGTGGGCGCACGGTCGACACGGCGACCGCAATGTCACCCGGCCGGCTTGCGCCCCATCAACGCGAACGGGCCGCCCTTCTTCAGCGCGGCCTGATATGCCGGGCGCGCTTCGATGCGCGCGAGAAAGGCACGCAGGCGTGGATAGCTCTCCAGCCCGCCGCCGCGTGCAGCAGCCGCCTGCACCGGGAAACTCATCTGGATGTCGGCCGCAGTGAAACGCTCGCCGGCAAACCACTCGCGTGCCTGTAGCGACTGCTCCATCCAGTCCAGGTGCAACTTGAGCTGCGGACCGACAAAGCCCGCCATCGCCTTGTCCACGATGGCGCGTGCGATCGGCTTGGCGAAGAACGGCATCGGCGCACTGCGGATGCGCCCGAAGATCAGGGTCATCAGCAACGGCGGCATCGCCGAGCCTTCGGCGTAATGCATCCAGTAGCGGAATTGCAGGCGCTCCGGCGACTCCAGCGGGCGCGACGACGGCGACAAGGCGCACTCGGTGTCGTAGCGTTCGGTCAGGTACTCCAGGATCGCGCCGGACTCGGCCACGGTCAGATCGCCGTCGACGACGATGGGCGACTTGCCGAGCGGATGAATGGCGCGCAAGGCCGCCGGTGCCAGCATGGTCTTGGGATCGCGCTCATGCCGGACGATCTGGTACGGCAGCGCCAGTTCTTCCAGCAGCCACAGCACGCGCTGGGAACGGGAATTGTTGAGATGGTGGACAGTGATCATGGCAGGGACTGCGCGCGGAAAGCACCTATGCTACCGAGCCGCGTGTCGTCGCTGCGCTCACCTGCGCGGGTCGGTCTGCCCGGCTCTGGCGCATCGATCAGATTGCGCCCAATAAAAAACGCCGGTCGCTTGCGCGACCGGCGTTTTTGGCAACCTTACGGTTGCAGACGGATTAGACCGCCTGCACCTGGTCAGCCTGCATACCCTTCTGGCCCTGCACGGCGACGAAGGTCACCTTCTGGCCTTCCTGCAGCGACTTGAAGCCGGTGCCCTGGATGGCACGGAAGTGCACGAACAGGTCCGGGCCGCTTTCCGGGGTGATGAAGCCGAAGCCCTTGGCATCGTTGAACCACTTCACGGTACCGCTCTGACGATCTGACATTTACAAACTCCTGAACTATAGATGGATAAATCGCAGCGTCCGAAAAGCCGGAGCTGAGACTGAGTTGCAGGCGTTGGTAAAGCGGAACGATGAAGCGAGATCTGTAACGATCCGGCTGCATCAGGCCACGATTCACGGTGACCCTTGCAAACACAGTGCGTGCACAGTACTCGTGTTCCCAGCAAAAAGCGACACCCTGCGTCAAATTTTTTACTGTCAGGCCGGATCCGACCACCTGTCAGGCCCTTTCCCTCCCGATTTCAGCACATGAATACGCCTCCCCTGCCGTCCCGCCCGCAGATCTGGGTCGATGCCGATGCCTGCCCGGCAGTCATTCGCGACATTCTTTTCCGCGCTGCCGCACGGACCGGCGCGGCCGTGACACTGGTCGCCAATCATTTCCTGCAGACCCCTCGCCTGGCGCATGTGCGTGCGCTGCAGGTCCCCGGAGGGCCGGACGCGGCCGACGACCTCATTGCCGGACGGGTGGCTGCGGGCGACCTGGTCGTTACCCAGGACATCCCGCTGGCTGCCCGCGTCCTGCAGGCCGGCGCGGCCGCCGTCAGCCCGCGTGGCGAGCCGTTTACCAGCGACAGCATCAACGAGCGCCTGTCAGTACGCGGCTTTCTGGAAGAACTGCGCGGCGCCGGCATCGTCACTGGAGGGCCTGCGGCCCTGCATCCGCGCGACCGTCAGGCATTTGCCGCCCAGCTGGACCGCTGGCTGGCCGAGGTGGCGCGCAGCTGAGCGCCGCACGCCGGGGTTGCAGCGGGGGCGTATCATGGGCGCCCTTTGCAACCGGCATCCTGATGGCCCTTACCGCCACCGTCCGCAGGGCGGAACTCCAGATCAGCGACATGGACCGTGGCTACTACGCCAACCATTCGTTGACCCTGGCCCAGCACCCCTCCGAAACCGACGAACGCCTGATGGTGCGGCTGCTGGCGTTCGCGCTGTTTGCCGACGACCGCCTGGAATTCGGCCGCGGCCTCAGCAACGAGGACGAACCCGACCTGTGGCGGCGCGACTACACCGGCGACCCGGACCTGTGGATCGACCTCGGCCAGCCGGACGAGAGCCGCGTGCGCAAGGCCTGCAACCGCTCGCGCGAGGTGGTGGTGATCGGCTACGGCGGCCAGGCCACCGAAACCTGGTGGAAGAAGCACGCCAACGCGCTGGGCCGGCACCGCAACCTGCGGGTGCTCGAACTGGAGTCGCAGGCCACCGAGGCGCTGGGCGCGCTGATCCAGCGCGGCATGCGCTTCGATGTGATCATCCAGGACGGCGAGGTGCAGATGCTGGCCGACCACGGCAGCGTCACCCTGACCCCGATGGTGCGGCAAGCTCCGGCCGAATGAGCACGCGTTGCGACGTGCTGGTCGTCGGTGCCGGCGCGGCCGGACTGATGAGCGCCTTCACCGCCGGCCGGCGCGGCCGCCAGGTGCTGGTGATCGACCATGCCAACAAGGTCGGCAAGAAGATCCTGATGTCCGGTGGCGGGCGCTGCAACTTCACCAATACCGGCACCGCCCCGGGCAACTTCCTCTCGGCCAACCGCCACTTCTGCAAGTCCGCCCTCGCCCGCTACAGCCCGCTGGATTTCGTGGAGATGGTCGAGCGCCACGGCATCGCCTATCACGAGAAAGAGCTGGGCCAGCTGTTCTGCGACATCTCGTCCAAGCAGATCGTGCGCATGCTGCTGGACGAATGCGACGCGGCCGGCGTGCAGGTGCGTACCGACTGCAAGGTGCATTCGGTGCAGCGTGACAGCGATGGCTTCACCGTGGAGACCAGCCAGGGACGCGTGCAGGCGCAGTCGCTGATCGTGGCCACCGGCGGGCTGTCGATCCCGAGCATGGGCGCCAGCGGCTTCGGTTACGCGCTGGCCCAGCAGTTCGGCCACACGCTGTTGCCGACGCGCGCCGGGCTGGTGCCGCTGACCTTGAGCGGCAAGCACCAGGAGCGGCTGCAGGATCTGTCCGGGCTGGCGGTACCGGTCCAGGCGCAGTGCAACGGCGCCAGCTTCCGCAACTTCATGCTGATCACCCATCGCGGCGTCAGCGGCCCGGCCATCCTGCAGATCTCCTCGTACTGGCAACCCGGCGACGAGCTGCGCCTGGACCTGCTGCCGGGCCAGGACGCCGCCGCGTGGCTGCGCGAACAAAAACGCCAGCGGGGCGCCACCGAGCTGCGCAACGTGCTGGCCGACGTGCTGCCACGGCGGTTTGCCCAGCGCCTGTGCGAGGTGTGGTTGCCGGACAAGCCGGTCCGCCAGCTCGACCCGCCGCAGTTGCAGGCCGCCGCCGACCTGCTGGCCGCCTTTCCGCTGATCGCCAGTGGAACCGAAGGCTATCGCACCGCTGAAGTAACGCTGGGCGGTGTCGATACCCACCAGGTCTCCAGTGCGAGCATGGAGTCGCGCCTGGTGGCCGGCCTGTACTTCGTCGGCGAGGTGCTGGATGTGACCGGATGGCTGGGCGGCTACAACTTTCAGTGGGCATGGGCGTCCGGTCACGCCGCCGGGAGCGTAGCCTGATGCAACGTCCACAGGCGCAAACGTGGCCTGAGTCTCACCCCGGATGCGGCCTTGTCCACAGACATGGACGCAGTCGAGTTCCTTCGTATATTAAAGCCCGTCGCCAGGGAAACGCGCATGCAAAAAGGTAAAGATCTCACCCTCCGCTTGATGATGGTCGACGACAGCGTCGAAGGCGCAGAGGCGATCGTGACCGCGTTGCGCAACGGCGGCATCGCGGTGCGCCCATCGCGACCGCAGACCCCGGAAGAGCTCGCCAGCATGCTGTCGGGGCAGATCGACCTGGCCCTGTACGGGCAGGCGCTGCAGATCCCGATGACTGTGTTGCAGCAGCAGATCGCCGGCAGCGGCAAGGACATCCCGATCATCCTGCTGGCCGAGCGGATCGAGGAAGACGCGCTGGTCGAGGCCGCCGCGCATGGCATCCGCGCCATCGTGCTGCGTCATCGCCCCGAACACCTGCTGGCGCTGGTGCGCTCGGAATGGGCCGACCTGCAGGCACGCCGCGGGCTGCGCCGCATCGAGGCGCAGATGCGCGAAACCGAACGGCGCTGCGATGCCTTGATCGCCTCCTCGCGCGACCCGATTGCCTATGTGCACGAAGGCATGCATATCCGTGCCAACGAGGCGTACCTGGACATGTTCGGCTTCGAGTCGTTCGACGATGTCGAGGGCGTGTCGCTGCTGGACATGATCGCCGCGCAGTACGTCGACGATTTCAAGCAGTTGCTCAAGGCGATGTCCAAGGGCGAGCCGCCGCCGGCGCAGTACAAGGTCGACGCGCGCCGGCTGGAAGGCGACACCTTCCCGGCGACGATGGAGTTCGCCACCGCCACGTATGAAGGCGAGCCGTGCATCCAGGTGGTGTTCCGCCGCCGCGAGGAATTCGACCCGGAGCTGGCGCGCGAGGTCGAGGACCTGCGTCAGCGCGACCAGGTCACCGGCCTGCTCAACCGCCCCGCCTTCATGGTGGCGCTGGAACAGGCGGTGGCGCGCGCCGGCCGCAGCGAAGGCCAGTCCGGCTTCCTGCTGATCGAGCCCGACCATTACGCGCGCCTGCTGCCCGAGATCGGCCTGGATTCGGCCGACGCGCTGATCGCTGCCCTGGCCGCGCATGTGGCCAGTGTGACCGATGACAGCGTGGTCGCCGCGCGTTTCGGCGAGCACAGCTTCGCGTTGCTGATGGACGGCAATTACGCGCGCACGCACGCAGTGGCGGAACTGGTGCGCGACGCGTTCGCGCAGCACGTCTTCAGCATTGGCGCGCGCTCGGCCACGGTGACGGTGAGCATCGGCGGCGTGCAGATCGGCGAGAAGATCGCCAGCATCGGGCAGGTGCTCAACCGCGGCACCGAGGCGGTACGCACCACCGCCGAGCTGGGCGGCAATGCAGTCAGCATCTACGACCCGGCAGCGGCCGACCGGGCCGAAGAAGAACGCATCGAACGCTGGGTGCAACAGCTGCGCGAGGCACTGGCCGGCGACGGCTTCCTGCTGCATTACCAGCCGGTGCTCAACCTGCAGGGCGAGCCGCTGGAGCTGTATCAGGTCTTCCTGCGGCTGGAGCGCAACGGCGAGATGATGTCGCCAAACGCCTTCATGGCGATTGCCGAAGAACACGATCTGATCACCGAGATCGACCGCTGGGTGGTGGCGCGCGCGATCCGCCAGCTTGGCGAGCGGCAGCGTGCGGGACACGCCACGCACCTGCTGGTACGCATCGGGCCCAACTCGTTTTCCGATCCGCAGATGGTCGACATCATCCGCGAGCAGCTGGCCGTGTATGGCGTGCCGGGCGAACGGCTGTGGTTGCAGACGCCGGAATCGAAGGTGTTCACGCACCTGCGCAACGCCCAGCAGTTCCTGGCGGCGGTGTCGGCGATGGGCTGCAAGGTCGGGCTGGAACAGTTCGGCTCGGGCCTGGATTCGTTCCAGCTGCTGGCGCATTTCCAGCCGGCCTTCCTCAAGCTCGATCGCGGCATCACCGGCGAAGTGGCCTCGGCCCGCGAAAGCCAGGAAAAGATCCGCGAGATCACCTCGCGC
The DNA here is from genome assembly GCF_903989455.1 of Xanthomonas euroxanthea. Lineage (NCBI taxonomy): Bacteria > Pseudomonadati > Pseudomonadota > Gammaproteobacteria > Lysobacterales > Lysobacteraceae > Xanthomonas > Xanthomonas euroxanthea. The sequence continues at coordinate 2,850,012 of NZ_LR861803.1, forward strand.
GCGCAGCCGGCCGGCATCCTCACCGTGGCCGAGTTCGTGGCCGATGCGCAGTCGATGAGCAGCTTCTTCAGCGCGGGGGTGGACTATGTGCAAGGCGATTTCGTCGCACCGACCGGGCCGTTGATGAACTACGAGTTCGGCTGAGGCCTGCAGCCGCATCGCATCGCTGGCACCTCGCGCCAGCCAACAAAAAACCCGCAGCACGCGGGTTTTTTGTTGGCTGGCGTGAACCAATGCATCACGCGGGCATCTGGCAAGGCCGTCTTACATCGCCGCACCGTTGGCGGCACGCAACGCGGCGATGCGCTCGGCCAGCGGCGGGTGGCTCAGGAACAGCCGGCGCAGCCCGTCGCCCACACCGCCGGAGATGCCGAAGGCCTGCACCTGCGAGGGCAAGGTGCTCTGGCCGTGGTTGAGCGACAGGCGCTCCAGTGCGGCAATCATCTTGCCGCGACCCGCCAGCTGCGCACCACCGGCATCGGCGCGGAATTCGCGGCGACGCGAGAACCACATCGCGATCATCGTCGCGAACAGGCCGAACACCATCTCCAGCACGAACACGATGATGTAGTAGGCAAAGCCGCGGCCACCATCGCGGTTGCCCGACATGGCACTGTCGATGATGCCGCCGACCACGCGTGCCAGCACGATCACGAAGGTATTGAGCACGCCTTGCAGCAAGGCCATGGTGACCATGTCGCCATTGGCGACATGTGCGATTTCATGGCCCAGCACCGCCTCGGCCTCGTCCTGGCTCATGTTCTGCAGCAGCCCGGTGGACACCGCGACCAGCGCGTTGTTGCGGTTGGCGCCCGTGGCGAAGGCATTGATTTCCGGGCCGTCGTAGACCGCCACTTCCGGCATGCCGATGCCGGCCGCCTGGGCCTGACGGCGCACCGTCTCCAGCAACCAGCGCTCGGTCGGCGTGCGTGGCTCGGTGATCACCTGCGCGCCAGTGCTGCGCTTGGCCATGAACTTGGACAGCAGCAACGAGATGAACGAGCCGCCGAACCCGAACACGGCCGCCATCACCAGCAGGCCGCTCATCTGCGCAGGATTGACGCCCAGCACCGACATCACGATGCCGGCCAGCATCAACACCGCAAAATTGGTCAGCAGGAACAGGAAAATGCGGTTGAACATGGTGCGATGACTCCACGCGAGCAGGATGACCTGCAGCGGATCTGCGGTCGTCAGCGCTTGAAATCAAGCGATCACCTGACCGACGATTCAGCCGATCATGCCAGCCCTCCTCTACCGCGGCCGCTTCGCGCCCTCCCCGACCGGCCCGCTGCACTTCGGCTCCCTGCTGGCGGCATTCGGCAGCTGGCTGCTCGCGCGGCACGCCGGTGGCCAGTGGTGCGTGCGCGTCGAAGACATCGATCCACCGCGCGCCGAGCCCGGCGCCTGCGAACGTCAACTGCACACCCTGGCCGCCTTCGGCCTGCGCCCGGACCTGCCGGTGCTGTATCAATCCGACCGCCACGCGCACTACGACGCCGCCGTCACCAGCTTGCTGGAGGCGGGACTGGCCTTCGAATGCAGCTGCAGCCGCGCCGATCTTGCCGGCATGGGCGGCATCCACCATGCCTGCGTGGCGCCGCTGAGTGCCCGCCGCGCGGTACGCCTGCGGGTGCCGCCGCAGCCACCGGTCGGCTTCGACGACGCGCTGCAGGGCCACGTGGTGCAGGATGTGCATGCCGATGTCGGCGATGTGGTGCTGCGCCGCGCCGACGGCTACTGGGCGTACCAGCTGGCGGTGGTGGTCGACGATGCCGCGCAGGCCATCACCGATGTCGTGCGCGGCGCCGACCTGCTCGATTCCACCCCACGTCAGTTGCTGCTGCAGCGCGCGTTGGGCCTGCCGCAGCCACGCTATCTGCACCTGCCGCTGATCCTGGACCACGCCGGCCGCAAGCTGTCCAAATCGCACGCCGCGCCTGCGCTGGACGATGCAGACCCACAACCGGCGCTGCACGCCGCCTGGGCGGTCCTGGGACAGGATCCGGCGGCATTGCCGCGCCGTGCCGCGCTCGACACCGTGCTGCAGCATGCGGTGCAGCATTTTTTGCCGCAGCGGTTGCCCCGGCAGCTGCATCTGGATGCCAACGGACGCGCATCACCGCCCCGGCGTGACTAGAATTGCGCCCCAGCACCGGCGTCGGGCCAGGCAGCGCGCCTGTGCCCTGACCGCCGCAGTCTTTCTTCTGTCCATTGGAGTCGTCATGACATCTCGCGTCGTATTGGTCACCGGCGGCACCGGCGGTATCGGCACCGCCATCTGCAAGCGCCTGGCAGACCAGGGCCACCGGGTGGCCAGCAACTTCCGCAATGCCGAAAAAGCCCAGGCCTGGCAGCAGCGCATGCAGGGCCAGGGCTACGACATCGCCCTGTTCCGCGGCGACGTGGCGTCTTCCGAGCATGCGCGCACCCTGGTCGAAGAAGTCCAGGCAGCGCTTGGGCCGATCGAAATTCTGGTCAACAACGCCGGCATCACCCGCGACACCACCTTCCATCGCATGACCGCCGAACAATGGCATGACGTCATCAACACCAATCTCAACTCGGTCTTCAACGTCACCCGTCCGGTGATCGAAGGCATGCGCCAGCGCGGCTGGGGACGGGTGATCCAGATCAGCTCGATCAATGGCCTGAAGGGCCAATACGGGCAGGCCAACTACGCGGCCGCCAAGGCCGGCATGCACGGCTTTACCATCTCGCTGGCACGCGAAAATGCCGCGTTCGGGGTGACCGTCAATACCGTGTCGCCGGGCTATGTGGCCACCGACATGGTGATGGCGGTCCCGGAAGAGGTGCGCGCCAAGATCGTCGCCGACATCCCCACAGGCCGCCTGGGCCGCCCGGAGGAAATCGCCTATGCGGTGGCCTTCCTGGTGGCGGAAGAGGCCGCCTGGATCACGGGCTCAAATCTGGATATCAACGGCGGCCACCACATGGGCTGGTAACGTTTGCTGCAACTTCGCGATGCAGCATGAAAATCCCTTGAAAATCATGCTGCGCAGCATTTTTTTGGTGTCCGCTTAAGAAAATAAGGCCTTGCGGCGGTTGCAAGGGCTGCTGCGGTGCGCCATCCTGCGCGCACTATCGTTGTGAGTGAACGTTCCATGGCCGGACTTCGCATCATCAAGAAGTATCCCAATCGCCGTCTCTACGACACGGAAATCTCCAGCTACATCACCATCGAAGATGTGCGCCAGCTCATCATCGACGGCGAAGAATTCGAAGTACGCGACGCCAAGAGCGGTGAAGACCTCAGTCGCGCCGTCTTGCTACAGATCATTGCCGACCGTGAACAGGACGGCGAGCCGATGCTGTCGACCCAACTACTGAGCCAGATCATCCGTTTCTACGGCGACTCGCTGCAGGGCTTCATGGGCAACTACCTGGAGCGCAGCATGCAGGTGTTCCTGGATCAGCAGCAGCAGTTCCGCCAGCAGATGGGCAACCTGCTCGGGCAGACCCCGTGGGCGATGATGAACCAGCTGACCGAGCGCAACCTGGAGTTGTGGCAGGAGTTCCAGCGCAACTTCGGCGCCGGTTTCGGGCGTCCGGGCGGCCCTGGTACGCCGCCGCCAGGGGCGAGCGGCATGGGCAGCGGCCCGATGGGCACCGGCACCCACGGCACTGCCGCCGGTAGCGCCGGCACCACCGGCAAGGCCCGCAATCGCGGATGACGCAAGCGCGGCGCCTGGAGCGTGAGACGCTCCACGGCGCCGCCAGTCAGCGGCCGGCCTGCTCCGCGCAGGCCGCGCAGATCCGCTCCACGTGATACCCACGCGCGCGCAGGCGCTCGACCACTCCGTCGCTTCCCAGCAGATGCAGCGCACCGACCACCACCAGCGTGGTCCCGCTCCCTTTGCCCAGCCGCTGTTCCAGCCGCGGCACCCAGCGCGCATTGCGCTCGACATTGATGTCCTGGTACAGCGCCGGATAGTGCTGCCGCATCTGCTCGGCCATCTGCGTGGACAGGGTGTGCACATCGCCATTGCGCCAGGCCGCGTGCAACTGACGCAGCTGATCGGTGGTGCCGGCGTCGTCCAGCGCCTCTTCCAGCAGCTGATGCTGCTCGGTGGGCGACATGCCGTCGAGCAAGGCAATCTGCTCCTGGGCGCGCTCCAGCCCATCGGCCGGTTTACCCTGGGCTTGCGCCTGCGCCATCAGGTAATGGTCCAGGCCGGCAGCCGGATCCATGCCTTGCCGGCTCATCTCCGCCAGGCTGATCGTCAACGCCACGAACCAGGGTTCCAGTGGCTGCAAGCTGTCCACCTGCATCCCGCGCTTGCGTGCGTAGCTGGTCAGCGCCTGCCAGGTCTTTGGATCGAGTACGTCCTGCAGGCGACGCCCGTCGCTGCGCCGCGCCGCCTGCAGCATGCGGCCGGCCAGTTCGGGCGATTGCGCGTCGGACGGCGGCAGTTCGAACACCAACCGGTCGGCCTTGGCGAATGCCTGCATCACATCCGGCGACAAGGGGTAATCGCTGGGCTTGAGCACATGGAACGAGCCCAGCAGATACAGCGTGCCGCCCTTGCCATCGACCTTCCACAACAACGGCACCGGCGGACCGGCAGGCGTGTCGTGGCCGGCACGTGCCCAGGTCGGCGCGGCTGCCCCGCTCCACAGCCCCAGCGCGATCACCGCGCCGCAGCACCAGGCGGCCAGCCGGGTGCGCATGCTTGCCTCTACCACGTCGCTGTCTCCACGTCAGTGCGGCACCTTGTAGGTTTTCTCGCCTGCCGATACCGCCAGGTCGATGCGGTTCTCCGGCGGCGGCAGCGGACAGGTCGCAAACGGAGTGAACGCGCACGGCGGGTTGTAGGCACGGTTGAAATCCACGATCACATGCCCGGAGGCGTCGGGCACGTCCAGGTCCAGGAAGCGCCCGGCCGGATAGCTGCCGTGCCCGCTGGTGCGGTCGGCGAACACCACGAACATCGGCCGCCCCGGTTCGCCGATGGTCTGCAGCCGATATGCCTTGCCATCGCGCTCGAAGGCGATGGCCCCGGCGTTGGGCTGTTCGCTGCTGATGCCGACGATGTCCACGATCGGAATGGTCTTGCCGACATCGTTGGGCACATAGCGTGCGCTGATGCGCCAGGACGGATCGGCCGGCCAGTACTCCAGCCCGGCGAAGTGACTGCGCGACGGCGCGTCGGCATGCTTGACCCGCAGCGCGTTGCGGTCGCCGCGATGGATCAGGCTCAACACGCCCTTGCCGCCATCGAAATGGATGAAGGTCGGCTGCCGGTCGCGATCGGACTGGAAGCGGATCCGGCCGGTCAGCGGCTTGCCATCGACGCTCAAGGCCGCGCCGCGCTCGGGCACGAACCAGACCGTGTCGGCCTCGGTGGCGACCATGCCCAGCTTGCGCGGCCCGACCGCCAGCCTGATGCCACTGTCGGCACTGCTGCCGATGTAGTGCGCCTTCAGCGACAGCCAGTGCAGGCCGACCAGGCTGGTCCAGCCATCGGGCGCGCGCAGCTCGGTCAGGCGCGCTTCGCGCCAGGCGGCGTTGTCGGCCAGGAAGGCCTTGTCGAGTGCGACCGGTGCCGCCGGCGGCGGTGCGTCCTTGCCGCAGCCGGCCAGCGCCGCACACACCAGCGTGCCGAGCAGCCAGCGGTTCCCCCTGTGCAATGCAGCCATCAGCGCCCCCTCAGGAACCAGCGATCGATTTCGCCCAGCGTAAACCGTGCCCAGGTCGGCCGACCATGGTTGCATTGGCCCGAGCGCTCGGTGATTTCCATATCGCGCAGCAGTGCGTTCATTTCCGGCACGGTCAGGCGCCGGTTCGCACGCACCGCGCCGTGGCACGCCATGGTGGAGAGCAGCTCGTCGCGCGCCCCGGCAATGCGCCGGCTCTGGCCATGTTCGCGCAGGTCGCCAAGCACATCGCGCAACAGCGCCTCGGGGTCGGCATTGGCAAGCAATGCGGGAATGCTGCGCACGTGCAGCGATTGCGGGCCGGCGCGGGTGACCTCGAAGCCCAGGCTGGCCAGCGTGTCGGCTTCGCGCTCGGCGGTGTCGGCCTCGCGCTCGCCCACCGCCAGCGTCATCGGCACCAACAGCGGTTGCGCGTGCAGGCCGATGCTGTCGTGCGCGTTCTTGAGCCGCTCGTAGCCGATGCGTTCGTGCGCGGCATGCATGTCCACCACGATCAGGCCTTCGGCGTTCTCGGCCAGGATGTAGATGCCGTGCAACTGCGCCACGGCATAGCCCAGCGGCGGCACGCCGCTGTCTGCGGCAGTCGCCGGCAGGCCCATTCCCGCGCCCTCGGGCAAGCGTGCCGACTGCTGCTGCGCGCCGCTGGGCGGCGGCGCATACAGCGCGCTATAGGCCGCACGCGCCTCATCCACGCGCAGGCCCAGCGGGGTCTGCGATGGCGTCCACTGGCCGTAGCCGGCACCACCGCCGCCACTGCTGCTGCTTCCGCTTCCGCTTCCGCTTCCGTAGCCTGGACGATCGAGCATGCTCGCCGGCACCGCGCCGGCATCGCCGGTGCCTTCCGTAGCGCTGCTGTTGGGCATCGCGCCGGCGCGCGTCTGCGCCAGCGCGTCCTGCAAGGTGCGGTAGACGAAGTCGTGGATCAGCCGCGCCTCGCGGAAACGCACCTCGTGCTTGGCCGGATGCACGTTGACGTCCACGCGCGCCGGATCCAGCTCCAGGAACAGCACGTAGGCCGGCTGGCGGCCATGGAACAGCACATCGCCATAGGCCATCTTGACCGCGTGCGCGACGCTGCGATCGCGCACCGAGCGGCCGTTGACGTAGAGATACTGCTGGTCGGTACTGGCGCGCGAGTAATGCGGTTGGGCGACCCAGCCGTGCAGCCGCAGACCGGCGCCACTGTGATCGACGCGCAAGGCCTGCCGTGCGAAATCCTCGCCCAGGGTTTCGCCCAGACGCGCATCCGAATACAGGTCGCCCGGCTTGTAGCGACGCGAGGGTTTGCCGTTGTGCGAAACCCGCAACTCCACATCGGGCCGCGCCAACGCCAGTGAGCGTAGCCACTCTTCGATATGCCCCAGCTCGGTGCGCTCGGCACGCAGGAACTTGCGCCGCGCCGGCACGTTGAAGAACAGCTCGCGCACTTCGACCGTGGTGCCGGGCGCGTGTGCACGTGGCATCACCTCGCCCAGGCGGCCGCCGTCGATCTCCAGCGCGGAGCCATGTTCGGCATCGTGGCGGCGCGAGATCAGGGTGAAACGGCTGACCGAGGCGATCGACGGCAACGCTTCGCCACGAAAGCCGAGCGTGGCCACGGTCTCCAGATCGTCCAGCGATGCGATCTTGCTGGTGGCATGCCGCGACACCGCCAGCGGCAGTTCGTCGGGGGTGATGCCGCTGCCGTTGTCGCGGATGCGGATCAGCCGAACGCCGCCCTCTTCCAGCTCGATATCCACGCGGGTGGCGCCGGCATCGAGTGCGTTTTCGACCAGTTCCTTGACCACCGACGCAGGCCGCTCGACGACTTCGCCGGCGGCAATCTGGTTGATCAGGATCTCGGGGAGCTGACGGATCGCCATCAGCGCAGGCGCTCGTGCCGGACGCAAAGGTCCACGCGCATCGAGGGTGTAGCAGGCAAGGCAGACGTCAGCACGGCAATCCGGCGGCGCACAGGCGCCGTCATCAAGGAATCAGTGCGGAATGATAGCCGAGCGGCTCAACGGCTGCCGCCGGCCACGGTGCCGACGCCGGCATCGGCTTCGGCCTGCGCGCGCGCGGCAAACAAGGTGCCTGGCGGTGGCTGGCGGGTGAAGAAGGTATCGATGCCATCCAGCACGGCCGCGGCGATCTTGCGCTGGTAGGCGGGGTCGATCAGGCGACGCTCTTCGTCCGGATTGGAAATGAAGGCGGTCTCCACCAGCATCGCCGGCATGTCGGAGGTGCGCAGCACCGCGAAGTTGGCGCGTTCCAGCTGCGGCTTGTGGTTGTTGCCGATCCGCTTGAGGCCGCCAAGCACGTGCCCTGCCGCATCCTCGGAGGCCTTCATGTGGCCGCTCTGCGCCAGATCCAGCAGCACATTGGCCAGTGTGCTTTCGGTCTGCTGCAGACGCACGCCGCCAACCAGGTCGGCGGCATTTTCCTTGTCGGCCAGCCAGCGCGCGCGCTGCGAGGAAGCCCCCTTGGTCGACAGCACATAGACCGACGAGCCGGTCGCACTGCGGTTCTCGGCAGCGTCGGCATGGATGGAGATGAAGATGTCGGCCTTGGCGGCGCGTGCCTTCTGCGCGCGCATCGGCAGCGGAATGAACACGTCGGTATCGCGTGTCAGGTAGGCCTTCATGCCGGGTGTGGTGTTGATCTGGCGCGCCAGTTCACGCCCGACGGCCAGGGTGACATCCTTTTCGCGCTTGCCGGTGGGGCCCATGGCGCCCGGATCCTGGCCACCATGTCCCGGATCGATCGCGACGATCAGCGGCCGCATGCCGGGTGCCATCTTGATCCGCGAGGCCTCGCTGGGCAGCACCGGACGCGGCGGCAAATCATCGCTGTCCGCCGCGGCAACGCCGCCGGCGGTATTCGGTGTGGCAGTCACGGCATTACCCGACGCGGCGCCCATCGGCGCATTGCCGCCATTCAAGATGGCAGCCGGCGATGCGGCGTTGCCTGTCATCGCGGGTGCTGGCGGCGTACCGGCGGTGGCGACGGTGCGATTGGAGGAGTTGCCGGCAGTGCCGGCTGGCGCGGACGTGCTGGTGGTTACCGCGGCCGCGGCCGTGCCTGGACGCGGTGTCGGCACGCCGGTGGCCACCGTCGTCGGTACCGGCGCCGGGGTCACGCTGGGCATGGCCGAGGCAGGGACATACGGTGCAGGCGCAGGCGGCACCACCGACGCACGCTGCGCAGACGCCGCCAACGCAGCGGTCGCGCGGGCCGCCTCGGATTGTGCATTGGCCGGGCGCGGCGGCGGCGTCGCAGGTGTTGTCGGGTTGGCAGCCACCGTGCCGGCGGAGACCGGCGAATCGCCGGGCCACTCGATCACCAGGGTTGACGCACTGCCCAGCGTCTGCATCTGCGGCTTCAACGGCGTGACCGGCGTCGCCAGCTCGAAGACTACCCGGAAGGTGCCCGGCACCGGTTGGCCGGTCCGCACCGACGTCACCAAGCCGGCTGCGGGCGGCAACTTGAGGCCACGCACACCGGAGGAATCGGGAAAATCCACCACCAGGCGATTGGGGTTGGCCAGCGACAGGGTCTTGAATCCGCCGCTGCCGGCCAGTTGGATCTCGGCACGCGTGCCGGTGGCACCGGTGCTGATGCCGACACCCTTGATTTCGCCGGCCCACGCAGCAAAAACCGCCAGGCTGAGGCTGGCGGTCAGGGCGGAAACACAGAACTGGCGGAACCCCGGTGTCATGGCGCTGGATTCAATCACCCGAGCGCGTGAATTGCAAGGTGATTTCCCTTAATAATCCACAACCTGGCGTTCATTGTTGTTGTGAGCCGGCAAAAAGACGCTGCAACTGCGGCAGGCCCGACAGCCGCGTCAGCCAGTCGCGCCCGGGTTGGCTGCGGCCCAGCAGCGTGACGCTGCGGCCCTCGCCATCGACCGCCAGTTCCACGTCCAGGTCCACTGGCGGCAGCGCGCCCGCGCCGCGCTCGGGCCATTCGACCAGCCACAGGCTCGCGCCGCCCTCGTCGAGTCCGAGAAAATCCAGTTCCCCGGCCTGCCCGATGCGGTACAGATCCAGGTGCCAGGCCTCGTCGCCGGTGCTGAGCGGATAACGCTCGACCAGGGTGTAGGTAGGGCTGCGAATCGGGCCGGTGACGCCGAGTGCGCGCAGCAGTGCACGCGCCAGTGTGGACTTGCCCGCGCCGAGATCGCCATGCAGTTGCACCATCGCGCGGGTGGGCCGTACCGCGGCCAGGGCCTGCCCCAGGCTTTCGGTGGCCTGCGCATCGGCCAGGTGTGCGCTGAGCTGGCTCATGCAATGGCTCCGGCATTGGCGAGGCGGCGCAGCTCGGGCAGCAGATCGGTCGGCAGCAGGCCGCGCTCGCCCGCGCGCGCAGCCGCATCGCCGGCGCAGGCATGCAGCAGGGCGCCCAGGCTTGCCGCATCGAACGGCGACCAACCCTGCGCCAGCAGGGCGGCGATCACGCCGGTCAGCAGGTCGCCCATGCCGCCGACCGCCATGCCCGGATTACCGGCGTCGATGATGCGCGGCACTTCATGCGGCGCGGCGATCACGCTGCCGGCGCCCTTGAGCACCACCACGGCATCGAAACGTTTGGCCAAGGCGTCTGCGGCAGCCAGGCGGTCGTGCTGAACCTGCCCGGTCGACATCCCCAGCAGGCGACCGGCCTCGCCCGGATGCGGGGTCAGCACGCGCGGGCCGCGTGTCGGCACCTGGTTGGCGGCCAGCAGGTTCAGGCCATCGGCATCGATGACGACGGCACTGTCAGACGCCAACACGCCGTGCCACAACGGCTGCGCCCAGGCGTCCTGGCCCAGGCCCGGCCCCAGTGCGACCACGTCGGCCGCATCGGCCAGCGCGGCGATGTCGTCGCCGGCCTGCAGCGCGCGCGCCATCGCTTCCGGGCAGCGCGCCAGCAGCGGCGCGACATGCTCGGCGCGGGTGGCGACCTGCACCAGCCCGGCGCCGCTGCGCAAGGCCGCTTCGGCGGTCAGCATGATCGCCCCGCCGCTGCCGAGGTTGCCGCCGACACACAACACGCGCCCGGATTCGCCCTTGTGCGTATTGCGTCGGCGCGGGCGCAACTGCGCGGCCAGGGCGTCGATGTCCCAGCTGTGCGCGGCCGGCGTCAGCCCGTCGAATGCCGCATCCGGCACGTCCAGCGATGCGACTGCGCGCGTGCCGGCATGCTCCAACGCATCGCCGGTGTAGAGCCCCACGTGCGGCACGATGAACTGCAAGGTGGCGTCCGCGCGCACCGCGGCACCGAAGGCCACGCCGTGATCGGCATCGATGCCGCTGGGCACATCCAGCGCAAGCACCGGCACGCCGGCGGCGTTGATGGCATCGATCAACGCGCCGGTCTCGCTGTCGGGCGCGCGGTTGAGGCCGATGCCGAACAGCGCATCGACGATCACATCGGCCTGCGCCAGCGGAGATGGAAACAGGTCGATCGCACCGCCCACGCCCAGATAGTCGGTGCAGGCGCGCTGCGCCAGCGGCGCGGCCGGGCCGTGCCCGGGAAGATGCACCACCTGCACCTGGCGCCCGGCCCGCTGCGCCAGGCGTGCCAGCACATAGCCATCGCCCCCGTTGTTGCCGGTGCCGCAGACCACCACGATGCGGCGTGCCCGTGGCCAGCGTTCCAGCAGGACCTGCCAGGCGGCCTGCCCGGCACGTTGCATCAAGGTATAGCCGTCGCCGCCGAGCAGCGTGGTGGCCTGCGTGTCCAGCCTGCGCGCGGCGGCGGTGTCGTAAAGATCGAGCGGTGCGTACATGCCGGGAATTCTATACTTGTCGCCATGTCTGCCGTCCTCGCCCGTCCCGACCCCACCGACCCCACCGACGCCGCCGCGCGCATCCGTGCGCTCGCGCGCGAGGCGGGCTTCCAGCGCTGCGGCATCACCGGCATCGAGCTGGGCGAAGACGAGGGACACCTGCGCAGCTGGCTGGAAGAAGGCCTGTACGGGACCATGCACTGGATGGCCCAGCACGGCGACAAGCGCTCGCGCCCGCAGGAGCTGGTGCCCGGCACCCTGCGCGTGTTGTCGGTGGGCATGGACTACGGCCGCAAGGACGACGGCGAAGCCTGGAACACCCTGCACGACGGCCGCCGCGCCTACGTGGCGCGGTACGCGCTGGGGCGCGACTATCACAAGCTGATGCGCAACCGGCTGCAGAAACTGGCCGAGCGCATCCAGGGCGAAGTCGGCGCGTTCGGCTATCGGGTGTTCGTCGATTCGGCGCCGGTGCTGGAGCGGGCACTGGCGCGTAACGCGGGCCTGGGCTGGATCGGCAAACACACCTGCCTGATCGATCGCAAGGGCGGGTCGTGGTTCTTCCTGGGCGAGATCTACCTCGATCTGCCCTTGCCCATCGACACCCCGGCCACCGCGCATTGCGGCACCTGCACGCGCTGCATCGACATCTGCCCGACCCAGGCCATCATCGCCCCGTACCGGCTGGATGCGCGCCGCTGCATCGCCTATCTCACCATCGAGCACGAGGGCGCGATTCCCGAGCAGATGCGCAAGCCGATCGGCAACCGCATCTTCGGTTGCGACGACTGCCAGCTGGTCTGCCCTTGGAACAAGTTCGCCCAGCGCACCGACGAAGCCGATTTCCGCGCCCGCAACGAGCTGGACGTGGCAACGCTGCCGCAACTGTTCGCCTGGGACGAAGACGAATTCCTGCGCCGCACCGAAGGCAGCCCGATCCGCCGCAGCGGCCATCAGCGGTGGTTGCGCAACATCGCCGTCGGCCTGGGCAATGCGCCCGGCACGCCGGAGGTGCTGGCGGCGCTGGAGGCGCGCCGCCACGACGACTCGGAACTGGTACGCGAACACGTGGGCTGGGCGCTGGCGCAACACGGTTTGTAGGTTTGCGCCGGATACGCTCACGCATGCGCATCGCCGCTGCGGGATAATGCGGCGATGGCCGACCGCAACGAACAGATCCTCACCCCCAGCCAGCTCAACACGCTCGCGCGCGACCTGCTGGAAGGCAGCTTCCCGCTGGTGTGGGTGGAAGCAGAGCTGAGCAGCATCACGCGCCCGTCCTCGGGCCATCTGTACTTCACGCTCAAGGACGCACGCGCGCAGATCCGTTGCGCGATGTTCAAGCCCAAGAGCACCTGGCTGAAGTTCCAGCCGCGCGAAGGCCTGCGTGTGCTCGCGCGCGGACGCCTGACGCTGTACGAAGCGCGCGGCGACTACCAGTTGGTGCTCGACCACATGGAAGAGGCCGGCGAAGGCGCCCTGCGGCGCGCCTTCGACGAACTGCGTGCGCGCCTGGCCGCCGAAGGCCTGTTCGATGCCGAGCGCAAGCAGCCGTTGCCGGCGCATGTGCGGCGGCTGGCGGTGATCACCTCGCCCAGCGGCGCGGCGGTACGCGACGTGCTCAGCGTCCTGGCGCGCCGCTTTCCGTTGCTGGAAGTGGACCTGTTGCCCTCGCTGGTGCAGGGCGACAGCGCCGCTGCGCAGATCACCTCGCTGTTGCAGCGCGCCGATGCGTCCGGGCGCTACGACGTCATTCTGATCACCCGTGGTGGCGGCTCGCTGGAAGACCTGTGGGCCTTCAACGACGAACGCCTGGCCCGCACGATTGCCGCCACGCGCACGCCGGTTGTGTCGGCGGTCGGGCACGAGACCGACTTCAGCCTCAGCGATTTCGTGGCCGATGTGCGTGCGCCCACGCCGTCGGTGGCGGCCGAACTGCTGGTGCCCGATCAGCGCGAGCTGGTTGCGCGCGTGCGTCGCGCGCATGCGCGCATGGCCCAGCTGCAGCAGCATGCGCTGGCCACTGCGATGCAGCGCGCCGACCGGCTCGCCCTGCGCCTGCGTGCACACAGCCCGCAGGCGCGGCTGCAGCTGCTGCAACGCCGCCAGCAGGATGCCGGACGCCAGCTGCGCGCGCGCCTGACCCAGGTGCTGGAGCGCCTGCAGGCGCGGGTGCAACGGTCGCAGGCGCGCCTGCAGGCGCACAACCCGCAACGCGACCTGGCCACACTGCAACAACGGCTGCGTGCGCTGCATCCGCAGGCAGCGATGCAGCGGCGCCTGCAGCATGACCAGCTGCGGCTACGCAGCCTGGCACGCTCGCTGGAAGCGGTCAGCCCGCTGGCCACCGTCGCGCGTGGCTACGCCATCGTGACCCGCCCCGCCGATGGCAGCGTGGTGCGCAGCGCCGCCGAGGTCAGCGCCGGCGAGCGCCTGCGTGCGCAGCTGGCCGATGGCAGCATCGCGGTGCGGGTCGAGCCGGGCGACGCCTGACATCCGGCAAGACATCACGCGCGCGCTAACCGTGACCAGGCGTCTGCGCCGCCTGCTGCCAACCTTGCAGCAGCAGCCCGGCCAGCGCGACCGGATCATGGTCGAAATGATGCCCGCCCGGGCGCGCCACCACCTGCACGCCCCGCGCGCGCAGCTCCGGGCACAGCGTGTCCTTTTCCTGCTCGCCGTAGATGCATTGCAGGCGATGCGCGTCCAGCGACTGGATCGCCGGTTCCACATCACGCTCGGCATCGTTGTGCCAGCCCAGCCAGCCACCGACGCGCACCTTGAAATCGGCTTGATGGGCAAGGCCGAGCAGGCTGACAAAATGCACCGACGCACGTTGCTGCGGCGACAGCTCGGGATAGGCAAACGGCAGCACATCGGCACCGAACGAGTAGCCAACCAAGGCAACGTGCTGGATATGCCAGCGCTGCCGATAGCTTGCGATCACCCGGTCCAGGTCCGCCCCGACCTGCTGCGGCGTACGGCTGGCCCAGAAGTAACGCAGGCTGTTCCAGCCCACCACCGACACCCCCTGCTGCTGCAATTGCGCGGCGATGCCCTTGTCCAGTTCGCGCCAGCCGCCGTCGCCGGACAGCATCACTACCATGCGGTCGCTGCCGGGCGCATGCAGTTCGACCAGCGGCAGATCGCCCACACCGTGCGCCTGGGCGGTCAGGAAATGGCCGCGGGTGGCTGCAGCGATCTGCATGGGGCTGGCAGCGTCGACCAGATCGTCGAGGAAGCCCTGGTTGGCGTCGGGCATGTCGCGTGCGCAGGCCAGGCCGCCAGCGCTGGCACCGCCATCGGCGACAACCGCGCCACCCAGCACGTCGGGCGCGGCCGAGGCCAACGCCTGCCGCGCCAGCACCGCGCCATCGCCCTGCCCCACCAGCACCGGCGGCAGGAATGCGTCGACATGCTCGGCGCGCAGCAACTTCTTGCCCAAGCGTTCGGCATCGTCGGCCAGGGAACTGCAGGCTGCATGATGCGCGCGCACGCGTTCGCGGTAGCTGGCGGTATCGACCACCGCGACCAGCGCGCCATCGTTGCTCAGCATCTCGGCAAGCCGCTGGCCGTCCTGCGCATGGCCGCTGTCGGGCAACAGCACCACCATGGCCTTCGGCGTGCCTTCCGGACGCAGCACCTCCACCGAGCGGTAATGCCCGGCGGTATTTCCGTCCTGCAGATGCCGCGCCACGGCGTAGCCGCTGCCGCCGATCAGCAATAGTGCGACGACCCAACGAAACAGTTTGATTCCCCAGCCCATCACCGCAATCCTCGCAAGCGCTGGCGCTTGGACCGCGGCCAGGGTGACCGGTTCCAGCGCGATCACGGTCGGTGTTCGCTGCGGTTAAGCCAGCGCGCTCACCTCGGTGTGTGGCCGCCGCGACGCGGAAGACCGTGCACGTCGTCGTCGATGTCGTGCCCCGAGACGCGGGTATGGCACACAACATGGCGATCGGCGATCACTGGCCATGCGGGCGCAGACCGCGCATGCGCAGCGGCAATGCAACTGCGCCCTAGATGCCGCGCGCCAGGCGAAAGCCGATCCGCGCGCTGGTGCTGTCCGAATCCTGCGACTGCCGCCAGGCCGCACGCGTCTGCTGCGGCGAATTGGCCCAGCTGCCGCCGCGGATCATGCGCTGCCGGCAGCCGGGGTTGAACCACGCCGCACCGTCGGCCGGCGCGCGGCGGTAGCTGGCATGCCAGCAGTCGGCCACCCACTCGCTCAGGTTGCCGCCCATGTCGTGCAGCCCCCAGGCGTTGGCGCGAAAGCTGCCGACCGGCGCCGGGCCCCAGAAGCCATCGCCGTAGCCGACAAAGCCGTTGTTCCAGTGCCGGCCGCTGCGCGAGACATCGTTGCCGCCGGTGAAGTTGCCCGCATCCAGCGGCGGCGAGCCGGCATTGCCCCAGGGATAGCGCCCGGTGGTGCCGGCGCGCACCGCGTATTCGAATTCGGCCTCGCTGGGCACGTGGTAGTGGCGGCCGGTCTGTTCCGACAGCCAGCTCGCATAGGCTTCGGCGTCGCGGATGCTGACGTGCATCACCGGGCTGTTGGGGGCGGCCTGCGCGCCGTTGTAGTCGGACTGCCAATCCACCCCGCTGCGGCGGATGAAGTTGCCGCTGCGCTCGTCGTACACCACCGAATGCCCGCGCCGGGTGGCGCGCGGGCGGGCGCCGGTCGCCTCGACGAACTGACGGAACTCGGCGACCGTCACTTCGGTGATCGACAACGCAAAGCCGCGCGCGAAACGCACGTAATGCGACGGCCGCTCGTTGTCGGAGGCGCCGGGCTCGGCATCGCCTGCGCCCATCTGGAACGCGCCATGCGGCACCACGATCATCTGCGGACCGCGCCCGCCGACCTTGAGCCCGTCGGTGAACACCTGCCCGGGGCGGAAGCTGCCGTAATGGGTGGCCAATTCCAGCCGCCGCCGCAGATCACCGGCCACCGCATCGCCTGGATCAGCGATGCGCAGCACTTCAGCCAGGGTCTCGCCGGCCGCCTTGAGGCCGCGCGGGGAGGTCAGATCGTGCAGGCCGGCGTCGTGCAATGCGGCGATCTGGGCACGGCGCATGCGCTCGATACGCGCGCGTGCGTCGGCAATGGTCGGGGCGCGCTCACGTACCTGCCCGGCCATCTGCAACCAGTAGCGCGCGCCGATGAAGTCGCTCGCCTCCGCAGCCTGTTCGGCGCGTGCCAGCAGGCCGCTTTCCACCGCGGCCAGCCCCTGGCGCGTGCGCGGGTTGTCCGGATCCAGCTGCGCCGCATCGCGAAAGTTCACCAGCGCCCCGTTGCCGTCCTCGCCCAGCCGGCCGCCGCGCAGATCCTCCTCGCCGGCACGGTTGAAGCTCAGCACCCGCTGCGCGGTTTCCACCGAGCGTTGCAGCGTACGCACCTTCGGATCCTGCGGAGCGAGCGCCAGCGCCACGATGGCCAGCTCACGCGCCTGTTCCAGTGCACTGTCCTGGCGGTCGGTCTGCTCGATCAGCGCTTCGCCCAGCTCGATCAAGCGACGCCGCGCCTGTTCCAGCCCGCGACGGCTGGCCGCGTCCTTGCCGCCGGCGCGCTGCTGGATCGCCAGGTACAGCGGAATTGCATCGTCCGCATTGCGATACAGCCGGTCATCCTGCAATGCCTGGTCGGCGCGCTTGCGCGCCTGCGCCAGCGTCTCGTCGCCCAGGTCCACCGGCGGTGGCTGCCATTGCGCCACGGTCTCGGCGGATTCCTCGCCACCGATGGACACATTCGGCTGGCTCGACGGCGCGGCGGCGGCAGCTGGGGGCGCCGCGGCAGGCGCCGGCGTCGGTGTCCGCGAACAGGCGCACACGCCTAGCGCGAGCAAGGCCCATGCTGCGATCCGGTTACCGCACTCACCCACCACCTGCTCCTTCCAGTGCTCTGCCGCACGACAGGCGATCGCGACGTTAGGCTATTCTGCGCGTTCTGCGCAAACCCTCGCTGTCGACGGAAATCACGTGCCCCATTGGATCACCCACCCCTCCGAGCTGACCGAACGCCTGCAGGCGTCGCGTCCGTCCCGCATTGGCCTGGATACCGAATTCATTCGCGAACGCACCTACTGGCCGCAACTGGCGCTGGTGCAGATGGCCATCGGCGAGGAGATCCTGTTGATCGACCCACTGATCCCGGGCATGAACGAGGCGCTCAAGGCGTGGTTGACCGCCACCGACATCGTCAAGGTGATGCATAGCGCCAGCGAGGATCTGGTCACCTTCAAATGCGCGTGCGGGGTATTGCCGCGGCCGTTGTTCGACACCCAGATCGCCGCCGCGCTGGCGGGTGTGGGTGGCGGCATGGGCTATCAGAAACTGGTGCAGGAAGTGACCGGCACCTTGCTGAGCAAGGGCGAGACGCGCTCGGACTGGATGCGCCGCCCGCTGTCGCCGGCGCAGCTGGAATACGCCGCCGACGATGTGCGCTACCTGTTCGCCATCCACGACGAACTCACCCGTCGCCTGACCGAGCAGGATCGCCTGGGCTGGCTGGCCGAAGATGCCGAGCGCCTGCTCGCCACGGTGGAGCACGACGACGGCGAGCGCTGGCCGCATGTGAGCCTGCGCACCGCGCAGTTCCTGGAACCGGCGGCGCAACGTCGCCTGTTGCGCCTGCTGCGCTGGCGCGACCTGCAGGCGCGTCAGAGCGATCGCCCGCGCAGCTGGATCCTGGACAACGAACTGGCCAGCCAGCTGGCACGGTTTCCGCCGGCTGATCTGGACGCCCTGCTGCGTCAGTTCGACAAGTTCCCCAAAGCGCCGCGCAAGCTCGCCGCCGCCGTATGGGAAGCGCTCAACACGCCGCTGCCCGACGAGGAGCACGCGCCGCTGGCGCAGGCCGCCACCGACGGCAACAAGGCCGTGCTCAAGCGCCTGCAGGATGCGGTGGCCCAGCGCAGCCGCGAGCTGGGATTGCCCGACGGCATCCTGGCCTCGCGCCGGCACCTGGAAACCCTGATCGAGCAACGCAGCTGGCCTGCACCGCTGGGACAATGGCGCCGCCACGCCCTGGAAGCGCAGCTGACGCCACTGCTGGAAGACACTGCGACGCAGTGACGTGGTGCAGCGGTCCTGAGATCACGCCTCCATGCGCCCGTCGCGAGGCGGGCAAAGCGCAGGCGGTTTTCAGCCAGCTTCACTTCCACAGCGCAGCCTGTGGATCCGACCACACACGCCAGCAGCATCCCCGTCGATCGCCGCATCTGAGATGGAGCTCGCGCCATCGAAGCTGGCGCAGTCCATCAGGACATGTTCTGGTCACGAAGCGGTCAGTGTCTGACCAGGACCGCATGGATGTGTCATCTCGCCTGGCCTGCTGCTGTATCGTTATGGCCGGGGTCGCCGTGTGCGCAAGCATCTTCGGCGGCCTCGCCAGACACCGCGAACGCGCGAACAGGCCCTGTGAAAGGCCTGGTCACTATCTGCAGGCGCGCGCGCGCAACGGCCGCCTCCGGGCCACATGCCATAATGACGCGTGTCCATCGGGCAACGTCTCCACCACTTATTCCGAGGCTATACCTCTGTGAGCAATACCACTTCCAAACTGGATTCCATCGCACAAGCCAAAGCCAAGCTGCTGGACGAGCTGCAGAAGCTGGAAGAACAGGAAAAGACCGAGCGCGCCAGCGAGGCATCCTCTGCGCATGCCACCATCGTCTCGCTGCTGGAACAGTTTGCCGGCCACTTCAACACCAAGCAGCGCAACGATATTGCCGCTTACCTGGGCACCACTGCTGCACGCAAGGACGTGGTCAAGAGCGGCCGCAGCGAAGTCAAGCCGAAGTACGAACTGCCGCACACCGGCGAGACCTGGTCCGGTCGCGGCCGCACGCCCAAGGCCTTCGCCGCCTGGGAAGGGTCGGTGTCGTACAAGGAATGGAAGGCCAAGAATCCGGACCTCAAGTTCCCGCTCGTCCGCGAGTGATTGCCGCAGGATCGCGTCTTCGGGCGGCGATCCACGCCGCCGGCCTGCTTGGCGAATCGCGCCACATGTGGGTAGAATCAGGACACGTGGGGCGGTAGCTCAGCTGGGAGAGCGTCGCGTTCGCATCGCGAAGGTCGAGGGTTCGATCCCCTTCCGCTCCACCATTGTTTCAACCGTAGGGCCTCGGAAACGCCATGTTTCCTGGGCCTTTTCGTGTCGGGCGTGTGCATCGGGAGCGCGTCGGCTGGTGCAGTGCCGGTGCCGGTCACGGCCATGTCGCCGGGATCACATCGTGCGCGCTAACGTCCGTCTCATCATCACGCCGGACGCAAGCCATGAACAACAAGCAGAGCCAGCCCGACAAGGCCGCCGACAACCAGCACGGTGTTTCGGAGAGCCAGCAGGATCGCAAACAGGATGAGGCCGCCAAGCAGCGCCCCGGACAGGAAGACCTGCAGGTCCATGACGAACAGACCCGCCGCCCCAAGGGCAACGCCGGCCAGGGCGAATGACCTGCCGAGCAGGGCGGTTTCGCAGCGCCTCAGCGCGGGTTCGCTGGCGCTGCTCCGCCCTGCCCGATGTGGCAAGATCGGCGACAGCCGTCATCCGCCGGGGTGGATGAGGCCTACGCCAACCAGCGCGCGCGATGGGCTGCGACACGCCCTCGCCGCACGCACACCTCCCTCGCCTGACGGCGCCCTGTTCCGGTGGTCTTCGTATGCAGATTCCTGATGCGTCCGCGCTGCAACTCTTCCACGCGACGCTGTTGCCAGGCGATGCCGCCGTAGCGGCGCAGGTACCGGCCAACGAAGACGAACGCCTGGCTGCACTGCAGGACTACCAGCTTCTGGACACCGCTCCGGAGCCGGTCTACGACGAATTCACCTCGATCGCGGCGGCGGTCTGCCGTACGCCGATGGCACTGATTTCGCTGATCGACACGCAGCGCCAGTGGTTCAAGTCGAAGCTGGGCATGGCGCCGAGTGAAACCCCGCGCGAGCTGTCGTTCTGTGCCCACGCCATCCTCGAACCCGATCATGTGATGGAAGTGGGCGACACCCAGCTGGATGCGCGCTTCGTGCGCAACGCGCTGGTCACCGGCGAGCCGCAGATCCGCTTCTATGCCGGCGCCCCGCTGCTGACCTCCGACGGGATCGCGCTGGGCACGCTGTGCGTGCTGGATCGCACACCCCGCCGCCTGTCGGTCGCCGAGCGCGACGCACTGCAGGCACTGGCCAGGCAGGTCGTCAACACCATCGAGTTGCAGCGTGCGGCCAGACTGGTCGAGCTGGACGCATTGCGCGATGACCTCACCGGCGTGTGGAATCGCGCCGGCCTGGAGCAGGCACTGCAGACGCTGGCACAGGGATCGGAGACGGCCGCGTCGCCATCGCTTGCGCTGGCACTGATCGACCTGGACGGCTTCAAGCGGCTGAAGCTGCAGGCTGGAACGGCAGCAGCGGACGCCACGCTGGTCCAGGCTGCCAGGATGATCGAAGCGCAGCTGCCGGAGACCGCCACGGTGGCGCGGTTGAGCCGCGACCAGCTCTGTGTCGCAGTGCCGGAGACAGCGGCGACCGAGGCCATGGAGATGATCGAGGACGTGCGCAGGGCGATCGAAGCGGCGCGCTGGCCAGCCGGTGCACTGACGATCAGCGCCGGCCTGGTCGAGGTGGCAGCCGGTACGTCGCTCGACAGCAATGCCTTGCTGGCGCGTGCACGGCACGCCCTGCAGGGCGCGATCGGCAAGGGACGCAACTGCGTGCGTCGCTTCGATGGCTGGCATCGGCAGGACTGAGCGGCAGACCACACCCAGGTCTGAGGAGGTCGGTCACCAGCGCGCGGATCGCCCCGGCCACGCGGCCTCGGGCGGCGTGGTCGATGCCGGTGTCCGGCTGCAGTCGTTGCGGTTGCGGATGCAGTGCGTACATCCGCGCCCGCTTCCTTCAATGGTCGATCACACGTGGCGGGCAGCCGCCCGGCGAGTCCGCAGCCGTGTTGGTGGGCTGCGCCTGGCCGGGCTCAGGCTGCCAAGGCATCGGTGTTGCCGGCAATCTCATCCACCTGCAGCACCTGGTCCATCTCCAGCAGCACCACGAAGCGCTCGCCCACCTTGCCCATGCCGCGCAGCAGGTCGCGGCGGATATGCGTGCCGAATGACGGCGCCGCTTCGATGTCCTGATCGGCCAGTTCGATCACCGCGTTGACCGCATCGACCAGCACCCCGATCACCTGCGGTCCCTGCGCTTGTTCGGTGGCCAGGATCACGATGCAGCTGCGTTTGCTGATCGCACTGTCGGCACGCCCCAGCCGCGCCTGCAGGTCCACCACCGGTACCACCGCACCGCGCAGATTGATCACCCCGCGCACGCAGGCCGGCATCGACGGCACCGGCGTGGGCGCGCGGTACTGGATGATTTCGCGAATGCCAACAATGCTGATGGCGAAGATTTCACCATCCAGCTGGAAGGTCAGGTACTGGGCTGCCGCAGCGGCGTCGCCAGGCATCACATCGGGGGTCTGTGCAGTCATCGATCGGTCTCTCAGAAGCGGGCGAACTGGCCTTCGTCCGGGCCCTCGGACATCGCATAGGCCGGCGCCGCGGTGCTGCGCCAGCCGCGCGTTCCAGGCGCACGTGCCGGGCCTGCGGCCGCCACCTTGCCGCGCTTGGGCGGGGTGCTCGCAGGCCCCTGCCCGCTCAGGCGGAAGAACGCCATGCTCTGCTGCAGCTGCTCGGCCTGCGCGCTCATTTCCTCGGCAGTGGCGGCCAGTTCTTCCGATGCACTGGCGTTCTGCTGGGTGGTCTGGCTCAGCTGCACCACCGCCGAATTGATCTGGCTGACGCCGGAGGATTGTTCCTCGGACGCGGCGGAAATCTCCTGCACCAGGTCCGAGGTGCGCTTGATGCTGGGTACGATGGTGTCGAGCAGACGGCCGGCACGATCGGCCAGTTCGACGCTGGAACTGGCCACCTCGCCAATCTCCTGCGCGGCCACCTGGCTGCGTTCGGCCAGCTTGCGCACCTCGGCGGCCACCACGGCAAAACCCTTGCCATGCTCGCCGGCGCGCGCCGCCTCGATCGCCGCGTTGAGCGCGAGCAGATTGGTCTGGTACGCGATGTCGTCGATGATGCCGATCTTCTGCGCAATCTGCTTCATCGCCTGGGTGGTGGCGACCACCGCTTCGCCGCCTTCGATGGTTTCTTTGGCGGCCTGCGTGGCCATGCCATCGGTGATGCGGGCATTTTCGGTGTTCTGGCTGATCGATGCGGTCATCTGTTCCAGCGAGGCGCTGGTCTCTTCGACACCGGCGGCCTGTTCGCTGGCAGCCTGCGACAACGATTGCGCGGTGGCGCTGACTTCTTCCGACGCGCTGGCCAGGGTTTCGGCACTGGTGTTGACCTCGCCGACCACCTGCGACAGCTTCTGCACCATCGTACGCATCGCTTCGAGCAGCTGCGCGGTCTCGTCGCGGCCATGCACGTCGATGCGCATGGTCAGATCGCCTTCGGACAGCCCGTTGGCCACCGTCACCGCGCGGCGGATCGGGCCGGTGACGCTACGGCTGATCACCACGCCGAGAATCGCGCCGAGCAGCACGCCGCCGCAGATGATGGCGATCAGCAGCTGGGAGCTGCGCGTGTGGATGCTGCCGGCTTCGGCATTGGCCGAGGCGGCACTGCGCTCGCGCAGCCCGCTCAGGTCGGTCATCAGGCTATCGACTTCATCCGAGCTGGCACGTACCGCACGCGACAACTCGGCCAGTTCCGGATTGGCGTCGCGCAAGGCTTCGCGGTTGGCGGCGTCGATGAAGCGGCCGCGCTCTTCCAGGTATTTCTGCCAGGCGCGGTCGAATTGCGCCAGCTTGTTCCTGCCTTCCTCGGTCTGGAAACTGGGCCGCGCGCGCGTCATGTAGTCGACCACCTTGGCGGTGTACTTGTCGATGTTCTGCACATGCGACTGACGCTCTTCGGCGCTGCTGGCCAACAACAGGTTGGCGCGTGCGCGGCCGGCGTAGATGAGGTTGATATTGGCCTCCTTCACGTTCGACAGGCCGAGCAGCTCGCGCTGGTACAGCGAGGTCGACAGGTCGCTGATACGACCGGAGTTGGAATAGCCGACCCAGCCGATGCATGCGCCGATCGCCGAGACGATCAGGAACGCCACGATCAGCCTGGTTCCAATTCTGAAGTTGCCTAACATTGGGAAGTTCTCTTGAGATGGTGCATGTGCGACCTGCAGTGCAGGGTCGCCCGGTGGCGTGATGCGGATGCCGCTCGCTGCGATGCGGCTTGTCTAACCAATCGCTAATGGCTATCGGCGACGCCAAAACGCGCTTGAGACACAAACGGTGCTTAACCGCGTATTCACGCCATCGGATATGCGCTTTTGTGACCGGTCACGCGCTCACAGGGCCAGGCATTCAGAAAATTCCTACCCCGGGATTGATGCCCGGACAGTCCGCAGCGACATCACGACTGCACGGTTAGGCTTGGCGCATGTCGCCACAGCCACTTCCACGCACTTTCTATGCGCACGATGCCCGCCAGGTCGCACCGCGATTGCTCAACAAGGTGCTGGTCAGCGCGGATGGGCGCCGCGGCCGCATCACCGAGGTCGAGGCGTATTGCGGCAGCGAGGATCCGGCCGCGCATTCGTTTCGCGGCATGACCCCACGCACGCAGGTGATGTTCGGCGCGCCGGGGCATCTATATGTGTATTTCATCTACGGCATGCACTGGGCGATCAACGCGGTATGCGGTGGTGCGCCCGGGCATGCGGTGCTGATCCGCGCGCTCGAACCGTTGGCCGGGATCGCCACTATGCAGGCCGCGCGCAACGCCGCCCCGCTCAACACCTTGACCACCGGCCCCGGTCGCCTGGCCCAGGCATTTGGCGTGAACGCCGCGGACAACGGGCTGGACCTGACCGACGCGCGCGCACGCCTGTGGATCGAGGACGATGGCCTGCCGCCGCCATCCGGGCCGCTGGCAACGCCGCGCATCGGCATCCGCAAGGCGATGGATGCACCATGGCGCTGGGTGGTACCCGATAGCCGCTATCTGTCGCGTCCGCTGCCACGGGCGACAGGCGCGCACACGGTGCTGCCGGGCGACTGAGCCAGCCACTGCTCCATCGGCGTCTGCTCGGCGGCGCCAGGCCCACGCTGCAGCAGGCGCAGGGCCTGCTCGGCCTGCTCGGTACTCAGGTCCTGCAGCGGCTGGAAGCGATCGGCCGCCCATACCGCCATCGGCAGGCCATCGAGATAGGCCACCCGATTGCCGGGCACGCGCGCGACGCGCTCGCCCGGCAGGAGGCTGCCCAGCAGATTGCACGGGTCGCTCGCACTCACGCACACCCACTGCTGCGGCAAGGCTTGCGCACGTACGCGACGCAGGGCGGCGATCGCATCCGGCAACGCGAACTGCTCGCCGGACAGGCCGGCGATGAAACGCCCGCCACGGATTTCGCCGCGCGCTTCCAGGCGTTGGTACATGCGCAGCAATTCGCGCCACGGCGGCAACCATGCCGCCTCGCGCTCCAGCAGCCGCCAACAGACCACGCCGTAGCGACGCAACAAGGTGTGCGCCACATGTTCGAGCATGTCCTGATGACGCTCGCCGGCTTCGGCCAGCGGCAACTCCGGCAGCGCGCGCACCGGCGCCCAGCGCCCGGCATCGCGAATGCCCAGGGCACTGGCGCGGCGCCGGTGGCGCGACAGCGCCGAAGGCCGCTTGGATGCCGGCACCAGCAACGCGCGCAGCCCGGCATAACTGTCGCAATGCGCACGCCCGCGCATCACCAGTTCGCTCAGGGCATCTTCCAATTCGGTGCTCATCAGCCGGGCCGCATCGGCAATCTCGTCGAAGAACAAGGCGCCTTGCTGCTGCAGGACCTCCGCCACCCGTTGCGCGCGCGAACCCAATGGTGCGTCGTCGCCATCGCGTGCCAGGCTGCTCCAGCGTTGCGCCGCGCGGCGCGGCAGCAACACGATCGGCGTGCTGCGCAGCGCGGCACCGCCACGGCTGCCGCCGGGCCGCAGCCGCGCCCATACGGTGCGCCCGGCGGTGCACAGCTCGTCCAGCCAGGCCGGTTGGTAGTCGCGCACGCGTGCCGGCAGCAGCTCGCTCTCCCACAGCACTGCGGGGGCCTCGAAGCCTTCCAGCTGCCCGACCACGCCGGCCAGTGCGTCCGGCCCTGCCACACGGCTGGCGCCATCGACGTGCTGCCACTCGAACAGGAAACGCGCGTAGTCGCGTTGCGCCACCGGCTCGATCTCGCGGCGCAACCGCCCCAGGGTATAGCGATGGATGCGCGCCAGCAGATGACGTTCGCACCATTCTTCCGACTGCGCCTGCGCGCTGAAGTGGCCGGCCATGACATAGCCCTCGCGCTGCAGCGCGGCCAGGGCAAGCACGATCTCGGACTCTGGCAGGCGCAATGCACCCGCCAGGGCCGGTACCTGCGCCGGGCCGACCGCAGACAGGCGCCCGCGCAGCAGCTCGCGCACGGCCCAGTCGCGCTGCCAGTCGGCAACGCGGCAATCTGCCGGCGCCTGTAGCGGCGGTTGGGCAACGGCATGCGGATACAGCGGCACAAACCAGTCGATGCGCTCGGCACTGATCCACAACGCGGGCACCCCGTCGAAGGCGAGACAACTGGCGCGCCCATCGCCGGCGAGTGCAGCCAGCCACGCCTGCCATTGCACATCGCCGGCTTCATCGACCGGAAGCACACCGAGCCCGACCAACGCCTCGTGCACTTCTTCGGCATCGCGCGGCTGCGGCCAGGCCTGTTCACGCACCGAGGCGATGGCCTCGGGATCGAGCTGCCCCAGGTCGTCGCTGCTCTGCGGCGTATAGCGACGGCTCTGCACGGCCTGGGTGCGGCGCTCCTCCAGCGGTGCGTCGTCCAGGAAGGCATACGGCCGCGCATTCAAGGCTTCGGCCGCCAGCGGCGACGGTGCCGCCAGATCGCGCGCCACCAACGTGATCGCGCCCGACTCCAGCCCGCGCAGCACCTGCAACCAGCCCTCGCTGTCCATGGACTGATGCAGGCAGTCTTCCAGCGTCTGCGCCACCAACGGGTGGTCCGGCACCTCGCGCTCGCCGACCAGGTTCTCCGCGCAGGCGACCTGGTCGGGGAACACGGTCGCCAGCAGATCCTCCGACTTCATCCGTTGCAGTTGCGGCGCGACCTTGTGGCCGCCGGCAAAGCGCGGCAGCGCCATCGCATTGGTCGCATTCCAGCGCCAGCGCACGCCGAACAGCGGTGCATCCAGCAGCGCCTGGATCAACACATGCTCGGCCGATGACGAATGCAGGTAGCGGGCCACCTCCTCCAGCGCAAAACTGTGGCTGGTGGACAGCGACAACACGATCGCATCCTCGGTTGCGGCGGCCTGCAGTTCGAAGTTGAAGGTGCGGCAGAAGCGCTTGCGCAACGCCAGTCCCCAGGCACGGTTGATGCGGCTGCCGTACGGCGAGTGGATCACCAGCTGGGTGCCGCCACTGGCATCGAAGAAGCGCTCCATCACCAGACACTGCTGGGTCGGCATCGCGCCCAGGGCCGTGCAGGCATGGGCGAGATAGTCGACCAGTTGGCGTGCAGCTTCCACCGACAGACCCAAGACGTCGTGCAGCCAGTCGCAGGCGGCCTGATGTGGCGGGCTCTCCAGCCGCACCGCAATCTCGCCGCGCAGGCGCGACACCGCCGCCGACAATTCATCGCTGCGCCCGGGCGCCTCGCCCAGCCAGAACGGGATATTCGGTGGCGCGCCCTTGGCATCTTCCACGCGCACGCGCCCGGCATCCACGCGCAGGATGCGGTAGCTGGCATTGCCAAGCTGGAACACATCGCCGGTAAGGCTTTCGACCGCAAAATCCTCGTTCACCGTGCCGATCTTTTCGGCCTGCGGCTCCAGCACCACGCTGTAGTCGCCGGTTTCGGGAATGGTGCCGCCGGAGGTCAGCGCGGTCATGCGTGCGCCACGCCGCGCATGCAGGCGCCGATGCACCGCGTCGCGATGCAGGTAACCCGCACGCGGCCCAAGCCGTGTGCTGAAGCCCTCGCACAACATGCGCACCACGTCATCGAAGCTCGCACGGCTCAGCTGCGCGAACGGCCAGGCACGACGCACCAAGGCGAACAACGCGTCTTCGTCCCAGTCCTCGCACGCGGCCTCGGCCACGATCTGTTGCGCAAGCACGTCGATCGGCGCCAGCGGCATGCGCAAGGCGTCCAGCTCACCGCGGCGCACGCTGTCCAGCAGCGCGGCGCATTCGACCAGCTCGTCGCGGGTCTGCGGGAACAAGCGCGCCTTAGGCGTGCCGCCGACCTTGTGCCCGGAGCGTCCGGCGCGCTGCAGGAAGGTGGCGATCGAGCGTGGTGAACCGAGCTGGCAGACCAGGTCCACATCGCCGATATCCAGGCCCAGTTCCAGCGATGCGGTGGCCACCAGCACGGTGAGGTCGCCGGCCTTGAGCCGCTGCTCGGCCAGCAGACGCGTTTCGCGCGACAGGCTGCCGTGGTGCGCGGCGACCCGCTGCTTGCCGAGCAGATCGCCAAGATGGCGCGCAGCCCGCTCGGCCATGCGCCGGGTGTTGACGAACACCAGCGTGGTGCGATGCTGCTGCGCAAGCCTGGCGACATCGGCATACACCTGCAGCCACTGATCGTTGGACATCACCACGCTCAGCGGCGTCGGCGGCAGGGCCAGCGCCAGATCGCGCTTGCGGGTGTAGCCGATGTCCACGATCTCGCAGGGCGGCGGCTGGCCGGCATCGCCCGCCCCGACCAGGAACTGCGCCACGGTCTCGATCGGCTTCTGCGTCGCCGATAAGCCAATGCGGGTGATGGGGCGCTCGGCCAGCCGCTGCAGTCGCTCCAGCGTCAGGCTCAGATGGCTGCCGCGTTTGTCCGCCGCCACCGCGTGGATTTCATCGACGATGACGGTGCGCACATGCCGTAGCGCATGGCGTCCGGAGGCCGAGCCCAACAGCACGTACAGGGACTCCGGCGTGGTCACCAGGATATGCGGCGGCGTGCGGCGCGCTTGCGCTCGCTCACGCTGCGGGGTGTCGCCGGTACGCACCGCCGTGCGCACTGCCACGTCCGGCAGGCCGCTCGCGACCAGGGCCGTGCGGATGCCCTGCAACGGCGCATCCAGATTGAGGTGGATGTCGTTGGACAGCGCCTTCAGCGGCGAGACGTAGACCACGCGGGTTTCGTCCGGCAGCGCGCCACCGTTGGCCAGGCCGTCGCGGATCAATGCATCGATCGCCGCGAAGAACGCCGTCAACGTCTTGCCCGAGCCGGTGGGCGCGGCTACCAGCGTGTGGCGTCCGGCCTGGATCGCCGGCCACGCGGCAATCTGCGCCGGCGTGGGCGCAGCGAAGGTCTGCGCGAACCACGCAGCCACGACAGGATGGAACTGCTGCAGGACAGGATGCATAGGCGATACCGCAGGCCGTGATGCCAAGCCAGGACCGACGGCGCGTGGATTCAAGGGGGTGAGTTCAATGGATGGGGTTGCGCTGCGCCCCACACAAGCCAGCCGCAGCAATGGCGGTGCATCATGAAATCGGATGACGACCGGCGCGCGACCTCGCCGGCGGCCAACGCAACACTGCGGCCCGGCGCGACGATTGTCGACCGGGCGCGTGCCATGGCACATTGACGCCCATGCCCAGCCTGATTCTCTTCATGATTGCCGGCGCCGCGCTGTACGCGTTCTGGAACTCCTCGCGTGCCGCAGCCGAACGTGCCGACATCCTCGGCCGCAACGCCTGCCGCGCCGCCGACGTGCAATGGCTGGACCAGAGCGTGCATTCCACCAACCTGCGCATCTGTCGCAAGCCCAACGGCTGGCTGGGCTTCGAGCGGACGTTCCGGTTCGAGTATTCGCACGATGGCATCGACCGGCACAGCGGCCGCCTGGTGCTGCGCGGCGATCAGCTGATCGCCTTTACCGGACCGCAAGTGGCCACGGTGACACCGCTGAGCCCGGATCATCAGCGCCTGAACTGACCGCGATCTGGTCGCTGTGGACGCATGCAGGCGCCTGGCCTGCAGGCGGCGACCGAAGACCAGCGTCCTGCAGCGCATTCAAGAAGCCGCCGCAGTGACTGCAACCGCATCTGTCGGTGCCCTCATTCGACCGCGGCGCACACACCACGCGTACCTGCCGCGGCACCGCACGGGCGCGCGGTGCGCGCCCGTCGCCGGTTACTTGACCACGCGCAGATGCGGACGCTTGCCGGCAGCCGGCGGCTCGTCCGGCGTGGGCGCGCCCGGCGGCGGCGACGCACCCGGATCCGGCGGTTCGGTGCTGGTACCAGGGATATCGTCCGGCAAGGCCATGCCCTGCCCCGTCTCGCGCGCATATACCGCCAGGACGGCGGCCATCGGCACCATCACCGGATAACTGACGCCGCCAAAGCGCGCGGTGAATTGCACGCTTTCGTTGTCGACCTGCAGCCCGACCACGGCGCGCTCGGCGATGTTCAGGACCACACGGCCGTCCTTGACCGCACTGGCAGGCACCTGCACGCCGGGCAGTCCTGCATCCACCAGGACGTGCGGCGTCATGCCGTTGTCGTTGATCCATTCGACCAAGGCCCGCAACAGGTACGGGCGATGGCTGGTCATGCGGGGGAAATCTTCGCTCATGGCATCATTTTACCCGCACACGGCCCGCAGCGGCGGCTGCGCGATGCGGCGTCGGTCTGTTGGCATACAGCCGTCGCATCAGCCTGGCAGGTCGCGCAGTTTCTTTTCCTGATCGGTCAGGCTGCGGATGAAGCCGGGATTGCGGAAGATCCGGTTGCCGTAGTCTTCGATCGCCTTGCCATCCTTGGGCAGCCCGATCTCCAACGCGTCCAGTCGCCAGATGATCGGCGCCATTGCGCAATCGGCCAGACTCATTTCCGGATTGAGGAAGAACTTGCTGGCCTTGAACAGCGGCACCGACGCGGTGAGCAGTTCCTTCAGGCGCTTGCGGCCGGCTTCGGCCTGGGTCTTGTTGCCGAGCTGGATGGCCTGCACCTGCGGCACCCAGTCGTGCTCGATCCGCAACATCGCCAGACGCAGGCGCGCGCGCGAGAGCGGGTCGACCGGCATCAACGGCGGATGCGGGTAGCGCTCGTCCAGGTATTCGCTGACCACCGATGCGGCGTACAGCACCAGGTCGCGTTCGACCAGGGTCGGGACCGAATGATAGGGATTGAGATCGATCAGATCTTCTGGGGGATTTTGCGGGTCGACCGGCACCAGGTCGTAGGTCACCCCTTTCGCCGCCAGGACCAGACGGACCCGGTGGCACAACACGTCGTCGTTGGACGAAAACAAAGTCAAGGTATTCCGCATACGCACACTCGTCGCCATTCAAGGCTCTCCGACGACCGGAATCCGCCGGCCGCATCGGCGCGGCCGGCCCAACGCCGACCGTCACCACGGTCCTTCGAGTGTGCAATCACGTCACGCAAAAGCCAAGGGTGATAGAGCCTCAAAAACACCAACAGGCCATATTGTGGCGTTCAATGTCGGGCGCGGCCGGCGATGACGCGTCATCGGCAGGTGGGTCCGCGGCGGACCTGCGGATTCTGTACAGGCCCTTGCACGCCCACCGTCGCGAGACACGCCGCAAGTACGTCCTCGACGCTGCGAGTTTGCTGCCGGGCCCTTGCCCGCCCACCATCGCAGGACACGCCGCAAGTACGTCCTCGACGCTGCGAGTGTGCTGCCGGGCCCTTGCCCGCCCACCGTCGCAGGACACGCCACAAGTACGTCCTCGACGCTGCGAGTGTGCTGCCGGGCCCTTGCCCGCCCACCATCGCAGGACACGCCGCAAGTACGTCCGTGTAGGCTCCGGCGCGGCATCCATGCCGCTCAGGGTCCCGCGACGGTGACCGGGCAAGGACCAGTCGAGATGGTTGGTGTGCATGGGAAGAGCAGTGCTGGAATCGCCTTGTTTGATCATGAGCAGCGGCTCCACGTCTGATGCATACCGCACGACAGACGGCTTTCAGATCAGTGCCGACCAATTGTCTGGTGCGGTGCCCTTGCCGGTTGCGGGACCGTGTGGCGGCATGGATGCCGCCACCGAGCCCCCAGGGATGGGTTCACGGCGTGTCCCTCGAGCGGTGAGGGCAACGCGCACTCGACGTTGCGAGTGTGCTGCAGGGCCCTTGCCCGCCCGCCGTCGCGGGACACGCCGCAAGTACGTCGATGTAGGCTCTTGAGTCGATCTAGGCTCTTGAACGGCGTCCATGCCGCTCAACGACTGCGCCACCGCCGACGGACGCGGCCCAGGCCCGGAATCGGCACATAGCATGCGCACCCCTGCCCTGCGCAGCGCCTGCATGCACCGGGCGATCGGTTGCTATTCCTGGGCGGCCGCGGCATTGCGCGCCGCCTCGGGTTCACCGCACGATCAATGCACGTCCTTCCAGTATTCCTTCTTGAGCAAGTAGGCAATGAAGGTGAGCAAGACCAGGAACAGGATCACCCACACGCCCATGCTTTGCCGTTTCAGCGCCGCCGGCTCGCCCGCGTACTCGAGGAAGTTGGCGATGTCGCGCACGGTCTGGTCGAACTCCACCGGCGTCTGTCGCCCGGGCTGGCCGAGCTTTAGCGCCTGCACCGGCTTGTCGCCGGTCGCCTTGTCGGGCGGGCCGAACTGCGCCTGCTGCAGTCCTTGCAGCTCCCACAGCGGGTTGGGCATGGACGCATTCGGGAACAACTGGTTGTTCCAGCCCAGAGGGCGGGTCTGATCCAGGTAGAACGACTTGAGGTAGGTATAGACCCAGTCGGTGCCGCGCACGCGGGCGATCAGGGTCAGATCCGGCGGCGCCTTGCCAAACCACTTGGCGGCCGCATCGTGCGGCATGGTGCCTTCGATGTGTTCGCCGATCTTGGCGCCGGTGAAGTTGAGGTTGGTCATGACCTCTGCTTCGCTCAAGCCCAGATCGCTGGCCATGCGCGAATAGCGCAGGTATTTCAGCGAGTGGCAGCCGGAACAGTAGTTCATGAACAACTGCGCGCCACGCTGCAGCGAGGCACGGTCGCTCAGGTCGTTGCCGGCCTGCTGCACCGCACCGCCTTCGGCCGCAATCGCACCGCCGCCAATGAGCAGCCCGCACAGCAGGGCGACCAGGCGCGACGTCCATGACCTCACGTTGGAATTAGTCATGGGTGGTCACCCGCTCCGGCACCGGCTTGGTCTTGTCCAGCCGCGTCCACACCGGCATGGTGATGAAGAAGGCGAAGTACAGGAAGGTCAGCACGCGCCCGACATAGGTTTCGTGCGCGTCGGTGCCGGGGCCGGAGCCGATCACGCCCAGCCACACGAAGCACACCACCAGCACGCCGAGCGCGACCTTGGAGATCCAGCCACGGTAGCGGATCGAGCGCACCTTGGCCCGATCCAGCCACGGCACCAGGAACAGGATCGCGATCGCCGAGAACATCACCAGCACGCCGCCGAGCTTGTTCGGCACAACCCGCAACATCGCGTAATACGGCGTGTAGTACCAGACCGGCTTGATGTGCTCGGGAGTCACCAGGCGATTGGCCTCGGTGAAGTTGTCGTGCTCCAGGAACAGGCCGCCAAACGCCGGCGCGAAGAAGATGATGAAGGCCGCGATCAACAGCAGAAAGCCGACCCCGACCAGATCCTTGACCGTGTAATACGGGTGGAACGGGATGCCGTCGGCCGGCTTGTGCGCGTCCCAGCGGTTGCCCTTCGGCCCCTTCTTGATGTCCACGCCATCGGGATTGTTGGAACCCACTTCATGCAGCGCGCCGATGTGCAGCACGATCAGCAGCAACAGCACCAGCGGCAGCGCGATCACGTGCAGCGCGAAGAAGCGGTTGAGCGTGGCATCGCCGGGCAGGTAGTCGCCCATGATCCATTCGGTCAGCCCGTTGCCGATCACCGGAATGGCACCGAACAGCGAGATGATGACCTTGGCGCCCCAGAACGACATCTGACCCCACGGCAGCACATAACCCATGAAGGCTTCGGCCATCAGCACCAGGTAGATCAGCATGCCGAGAATCCACACCAATTCGCGCGGCTTCTGGTAGCTGCCGTACATCAGCCCGCGGAACATGTGCAGATACACCACGATGAAGAACAGCGAGGCGCCGGTGCTGTGCATGTAGCGGATCAGCCAGCCCCACTCCACGTCGCGCATGATGTATTCGATCGAGGCGAATGCATCGGCGGCGCTGGTCTTGTAGTGCATCGTCAGGAAGATGCCGGTGACGATCTGGTTGACCAGCACCACGATGGCCAGCGAGCCGAAGTAGTACCAGAGGTTGAAGTTCTTCGGCGCGTAGTACTCGCTGACATGCTTGCGATACATGGGCATCAGCCCGGGCGCGCGTTCGTTGACCCAATCGAACACACCGTTGGCGGTACGGACCAGGATATTGCTCATCAGGCAGCCCCCGTGCTGTTGGCCGACGTACCGGCACCATCGGGATCGACGCCGATCACCAGGGTGTTGTCGTCCACGTAGTGGTGTGGGGGCACCAGCAGATTGATCGGTGCCGGCACGCCGTCGAAGACGCGGCCGGACATGTCGAAACGCGACTTGTGGCAGGGGCAGAAATAGCCGCCCTTCCATTGCGGGTCGTAGGGCTCGGGGCGGATTTCGGCGACCATTTCCGGCGAGCAGCCCAGATGCGTGCACAGCCCGACCAGCACCGAGATGTCGGACTTGATCGAGCGGTATTCGGGATTCTTCAGTACGTAGTCCGGCTGCTGGTCCTTGTTCTCGGACTTGGGATCCTTGAGCCGGTCATCCAGCGATGGCAGCGCGTCGAGCATCGCCTTGGAGCGCTTGACGATCCAGATCGGCTGACCGCGCCATTCCAGAACCAGCCGTTGCCCCTCCTGCAAGGCGCTGATGTCGGCAGTCACCGGGGCACCGGCCAACTTGGCGCGTGCACTGGGATTCCACGACTTCACGAACGGAACTGCGACAAATCCTGCTCCGACCGCACCGACCACGGCCGTTGTCGCGGTCAAAAACCGACGACGCCCGATATCCGCAGGTGCGTTAACCCCATCGTTGGCCATCCGGCTCTCCGATCTTGATTAGGTAGCGTGAGGCTGCCAACGGCTGGCGGGGGGTCCAGCCGCGATGAATCGACCGCAGTGTAGCGGAACGCTTAATACACAGACAACGCAATGTACGCAGTCGGACCGGCGCAGTGCAAACACCGGATGCAGGCGCGCGCCGATTGCATCACGTGCCAGCCTGGCACAGGACCGACAGCTGTGACGCAGTGCTGGCATCGACCCTGCACCAGCCGAAGACCTGCTGCGCGTGGGCTGCGGCATCGCGCAGCCGCGAAGGCTGCCTGCGCGACGTGGTGGCCGCCCGACATCCGTCCCGATTGGTTGCGGTCAACGCAGGCCGAAGCGGGCAGCGCATGCGTGCGAAGGCACGCAGCTCAGTTGGCTGCCGTGGCCTGCCCACGATAGCGTCCGGCCAGCAGGCCGACGCGTTGCACGTAGCGCTGGGTCTCGCTGTAAGGCGGCACGCCACCGTAGCGATCCACCGCGCCCTCGCCCGCGTTGTAGCCGGCAGCAGCGAGCGTGAGATCGCCGTTGAAGCGCTTCAGCAACCACGAAAGATATTGCACGCCACCGCGAATATTTTGCGTTGCATCATAGGCATCGCTGACCCCGAAGCGGCGTGCGGTCCCGGGCATCAACTGCATCAACCCCTGCGCGCCGGCACGACTCAGTGCCAGCGGGTTGTAGGCCGACTCGGCATGGATGATCGCGCGCACGATCGCCTCCTCGACCCCGAACTCGCGCGCGGCCGCAGTGATTTCCTGCTGGTAGGCGTTGGTATTGAGCCGGATCGCGCCGAAATTGACGCCCGGCTTGGCCCCGCAGGCGTAACAGGTTTCGATGAAGCTGTAGTGGATGGTGCGCAGGCCCTGGATGCTGGCGACCTGGCGCGGGCGCGCACTGGTGTAATGGCGCACACCGTCCTTCATATACGAATAGACCTGCCCGCTGACCACCCGGCGCGGATTGACCGCGGCGGCAGCGGGCGGCTGCACGATCGACGGCTGCGCGCGCGGCCCCAGCGCCGAGGAGGCGAGCTCGGCAACGCGAGGAGGCGGTTGGCTGGCCGGCTGGCTGATGATCGTGGCCGGCGCGCCACTGTCGATCGTGGCGCTGCTGCGCGCCGGGTTGGCGACCACCCCCGGCGTCGGCCGAAGCGTGGACGGCGCGGCGCGGCGCGCGGACCGGTCCGGGGTGTAGCTGCTGATGACGCTGCAGGTCGCTCCGCTCTGGCGCTTGCTCAGGTAGCTGGTGATTCCGTCGCCGCTGACGCACTTGTACAAGGTGCCGGCGCTGGCCGGCGCCGCCGACAACGTGACAACTAGCAGCCCCAGCACTCTTGACATCCCCTTCATGCGGCGGAGTGTCCCAGCTTGGCCCGGGCTTGCCAAGTGGTTGCCGCGGTTATCCGGGCAGTTGCCCCAGCCGCGTCCGCAACGCGTTCAGCGCCTGGGTCAGGGGAGCACGCACGGCCTGCGGGGAAATCGCATCGAAAGGTAGATCGAGCAGCAGCAGGTTGGCCGCCAGGGCCGGCATGCTCGGTGCGCCCAGACCCAGCCAGCAATGTGCCGGCCCGTCGGCTTCCAGCGCGCCCAGCCAGGGCGGGATGCGCGCGGCGAGTGCCTCCAGCGTGCCGTGTAGGCGTACCCGTGCCCGGCACGGGAATGGCGACTCGCCGATCGCCTTGCGCAGGAGTTGCAGTGGCTCCTCGGGCAGTGCGCGAGCGGCGAATTGCGCACCGGTCGTCTCGGCCCGGTCGATGCGGTCGGCGCGCAAGGTGCGCCAGTCCTGGCGCTCGCAGTCCCAGGCCAGCAGATACCAGCGCCGCCCGTAATTCACCAGCAGGGCCGGCTCGACGCAACGCGTAATCGGGGCACCGGAGTGGCGGCGATAGTCCAGCCGCAGCGTGACCCGGTCGCGGCAGGCGCTGGCCAGTTGCGCGAGCAGCGCCGCATCCACCAGGGCACCCGTCTCCTCGGTGACCGGCAAGCTGGCGGTGGCCGCGTGCGCCGCACTGGCACGCTGGCCGCTGCGCCGCGGCAGCAGCGGATCGAGCTTGCGCAGCACCCGCGCCGCCGCCGCATCCATGCCGCGCATCACCGGAGCCGCTGCGCGCAAGGCGATCGCCACGGTCAGCGCTTCGTCCTCTTCAAACAACAGCGGCAGGGCCGCAGCGCCTTGCCCCAGCTGATAACCGCCTCCGGCCCCGGGCGCGGCCTGCACCGGGTAGCCCAGTTCGCGCAAGCGCTCGACCGCGCGCCGTACGCTGCGCGGATGCAGTTCCAGGCGCTCGGCCAGCGCCGCACCGGACCAAGTCCGGCCGCCTTGCAGCAGGGCGAGCAGACGCAACAAGCGGGCAGCGGTCGAAGCCATCGCGCTACCGTATTGCGGACAGGAACTGTCCGCAATGGCTGCGTAGGATGGCGCTGGCACCGCGGCCCATGCCTGCCGCATCCACCAAGGAACCTGCAATGTCCGACCAGCGCCACATCACCCTGTTCCACAATCCCCGCTCGCGCTCGCGCGGCGTGCTGGTGCTGCTGGAAGAGCTCGGCGCCAGTTACGACCTGCAGATCGTCAATCTGGAAAAAGGCGAGCAACTGACGAGCCAATACCTGGCGATCAACCCGATGGGCAAGATTCCGGCGATCCGGCACGGCGACAGCGTGGTCACCGAACAGGGTGCGATCTACCAGTACCTGGCCGAGCTGTATCCGGAAGCCGGCCTCTCGCCGGCCCCGGGCGATGCCGATCGCGGCGCCTACCTGCGCTGGCTGGCCTTCTACGGCTCGGCGTTCGAGCCGGCGATCATCGACCGCGCGCTGAAGCGCGACGCGCCGCCGCGCGCGATCTCGCCCTACGCCGACTGCGACACGGTGCTGCAGGTGATCGATGCGCAATTGGCCAAGGGCGACTATCTGTTGGGCGAGCGCTGCAGCGCGGCCGATGTGCTGTGGGGCGGCGCGCTGGGCTGGATGCTCGATTTCGGCCTGATCGATCCGCCTGCCAGCACCCGCGCCTACATCGCCCGCATGGCCGACCGGCCGGCGTTTGCACGTGCCGAGGCGACCAACGCCAAGGCCTGACCAGGCGGACGGGCCCGGCGCAAGCGGGTAAACTGTGCGGCTATCTTCTACCCGCCTGGAATAAGCGCCATGCCCGGGACATCCGTTTCCGACCTGTCCGCAGCCACCGCCGTGGACGCACCTGCCCTGTTGCCGCTACCGGTGGCCCGCCCGTCGGCGCCTGCCGTGGTGCGCGGCAAGCTCTACATCAAGACCCACGGGTGCCAGATGAACGAGTACGACTCGGCCAAGATGGCCGACGTGCTCGCCGCCTCCGAGGGCCTGGAGCTGACCGACAACCCCGAAGACGCCGACGTGGTGCTGGTCAACACCTGCTCCATCCGCGAGAAGGCGCAGGAAAAGGTGTTCAGCCAGCTCGGCCGCTGGAAGGCACTGAAGGCCGGCGGCAAGCCGGTGATCATCGGGGTGGGCGGCTGCGTGGCGTCACAGGAAGGCGAGGCCATCGTCAAGCGCGCGCCCTACGTGGATCTGGTGTTCGGCCCGCAGACCCTGCATCGCCTGCCGGAGCTGATCCGCGCGCGGCGCGAATCGGGCAAGTCGCAGGTGGACATCAGCTTTCCGGAAATCGAGAAGTTCGATCGCCTGCCCGAGCCGCGTGCCGATGGCCCGTCGGCATTCGTGTCGATCATGGAAGGCTGCTCCAAATACTGCTCGTTCTGCGTGGTGCCCTACACCCGCGGCGAGGAAGTCAGCCGGCCGTTCGAGGACGTGCTGGTGGAAGTGGCGCAACTGGCTGCGCAGGGCGTGCGCGAGATCAACCTGCTCGGCCAGAACGTCAACGCGTATCGCGGCGCGTACGGCGCCGATGCCGGCGATGCGGCGCAGTACGCGGATCTGGGCTTGTTGATCCGCACCATCGCGCAGATCGACGGCATCGGCCGTATCCGTTTCACCACCTCCCATCCGCTGGAATTTTCCGATTCGCTGGTGGATGCCTATCGCGACGTGCCGCAGCTGGCCAATTACCTGCACCTGCCGGTGCAGGCCGGCAGCGACCGCATCCTGTCGGCGATGAAGCGTGGCTACACCGCACTGGAATTCAAGTCCAAGATCCGCAAGCTGCGCGCGGTGCGCCCGGACATTTCGATCAGCTCGGACTTCATCGTCGGCTTTCCCGGCGAGACCGAAGCGGATTTCGAAAAGACCATGAAGCTGATCGAGGATGTGGGCTTCGACCAGAGTTTCTCGTTCGTGTATTCGCGGCGTCCCGGCACGCCGGCATCGGACCTGCAGGACGACACGCCGGAAGCCGTCAAGCAGGCGCGGCTTGCCCGCCTGCAGGCGCAGATCAATGCGCACGCCACGCGTATCTCGCAGTCCATGGTCGGCAGCGTGCAACGGGTACTGGTGGAAGGCCCGTCGCGGCGCGATCCGAACGAGTTGACCGGCAAGAGCGAGAACATGCGCCCGGTGAATTTCCCCGGCAACCCGCGCCTGATCGGGCACTTCGTCGATGTGTTGATCACCGAGGCGATGAGCAATTCGCTGCGTGGCCTTATCCAGGTGGACGACAGCGCAAGCTGACGCGGCACGGGCGCCGGCTTGCGTTGGCGCCTTCCGTCAGCGCTCGGTGGCGGATTCGTGGTGGATGACAGAGTGCGTGCTGGTCGGTCGCGACGGTCGTGGTGCTGCCGTCAGCCGCCCGACGCCGCATCTGCCTGCGATGGTCCTTACCTTGCGTGGCTGCGTGCGTGTGTGCAATACGCTGGCACTTCGGCGAGCTCACGCGCGTCACGCCGCGCGCCTCGATCTTTCGCGAGCAAGCAGCGGCGTGCGCATCGCGCTGAGTCGCCAACTGGCGCTCGAGCGTCGGCAATGGCCCGGTGACCTGGCGCAGCACTGGACCATGCTCGGTCTGCAAGCCAGCGACAGCGCGCATCGTTCGCAAAGGCCGCGCAATGCGTTGATCGCGCAGAGCCACAACATCGACAGTGACTCGCCTCAGCACGCAGCACGCAGCACGCACAGCGAGTGATCAAAATTTCACCACCCATCTGCAACACCTTGCAGCACAAGGCGTGCGAGCACTTACCCACAGGCTTTGCCGAATTCGATCCACACCGCTTGTGGACAACCCCCACCGCAGTGGCGATTTTTTCGCCACTTCCCTGCCAGACCTTGTGCGAGTAGGCGCCACAATTTTTATCCACAGGTTAGTGATGCGTGACTCCACAGCGACTGTGGAAAACCCGCGCACGCCGCCGGGTCCCGGCCAGACCGGGTGATTGCAGTGGCCGGGCGTGTTGGTGGGATCACACGCTGCGCGCTACCCTCGTCTGCCGCCCAACCGACCAGCGCATGCGTGCGCGGTCCGATCCGACCATGAACTCACCTGCACATCGCGACTTCACCCTGGAACCCGACGACATCGAGCGCCTGGCCAATCTGGCCGGCCCGTTCGACGCGCACCTGCGCCAGATCGAACTCAAGCTCGGCGTGGAGATCGCCAACCGCGGCAACATCTTCCGCGTCACCGGCCCGGAGCCGGCGGTCACCGCCGCGCAGTCGCTGCTGACGGCCTTGTACGAGGAAGCCGCCGCCACCACGTTCGACACCCACGCCATCCACCTGCGCCTGAACGATGCCAATGTCGAGCACGTGGTCGATCGTTCCTACGTGGCCCAGGACGTGGCGATCAAGGTCAAGCGCGGCACCGTGCGTGGCCGCGGCGCCAACCAGGCCAAGTACCTGCATGCGATTGCCACGCACGACATCAATTTCGGCATCGGCCCGGCCGGTACCGGCAAGACCTTCCTGGCCGTGGCCAGCGCAGTGGAAGCCTTGAACGAATCGCGCGTACAGCGCCTGATCCTGGTGCGCCCGGCGGTGGAAGCCGGCGAGAAGCTGGGCTTCCTGCCTGGCGATCTCAGCCAGAAGGTGGACCCGTACCTGCGCCCGCTGTACGACGCGCTGTACGAAATGCTGGGCGTGGAAAAGGTGGTCAAGCTGCTGGAAAAGAACGTCATCGAGATTGCGCCGCTGGCCTATATGCGCGGCCGCACGCTCAACGATGCCTACGTGATTCTGGACGAGGCGCAGAACACCACCATCGAGCAGATGAAGATGTTCCTGACCCGCCTGGGCTTCGGCTCCACCGCGGTGGTCACCGGCGACCTGACCCAGATCGACCTGCCCAAGCACGTCAAGTCCGGCCTGCGCGACGCCATCGAGGTGCTGCGCGATGTGGACGGCGCCAGCTTCACCTTCTTCGAGGCACGCGACGTGGTGCGCCACCCGCTGGTGCAGCGCATCGTTACCGCGTATGAGAAGCGCGATCTGGCCGAGAAGCCTGCCGAACCTGCGGCCTGAAGCAGGCTGGCGGGACGTGACCGTGGATGCCCTGCTCGGCACGGTTCGGTGCAACGCCGGGCGAGCAGGAAGACCTCCAGATTCCAGCAATCCGCAGCGCTTGGTCATCGCGTAGCCCTTCGCGCCTGCCCGCCTGCAGCGGTGCTGAGCCAGCTGCACCAGCCCAGAGCGCAACGGCGATACACTTGCGGCATCGTTCCGCACAGGAGGTGCTCATGGTCGGTTGTCGCGCGTTGTTGCTCGTTTGCATGCTGGGTGTTGCCCCAGGTGCGTTATCGGCCGCTCCGGATGAGGCCCCGGCATCCTCGCGCGCTTACATCGAGACCAGTTACCTGGCCGCACCGAGGAGCGTTGGTCCATTTACGCTCGCCCGCAGCTCGTACAACCCCGCAGCCAAGGTGTCGGGGGCCGCATTTCATTACACGATGGCTGAGCATCCGGAATTGAATATCGATGTCTTCGTTTATCCGGCCGGGCAGCGCGATCAAGCCGAGGCCATCGAGTACGGCATGGTCGCCTTTCGCAAAGACCTCGCCGCGGCGCGCGCACAAGGCAGCTATTCGCGGCTGGACGAGCTGGACCAAAGCAGGTTCGTATTGACCAGCGATGATGCCCCGAAAAACATCCCGGCCAACGCAGTGGATGCCAAGGTGATCGCAGCCATCGCGGATGCCGAACGCATCGTTGGGGAAAAGTTGCGGCTCAGCGTGGACCTGGCGTCGTCCGGCATGCCGCTGCTGTCCAACGGCTATCTGTTCTACAAGCAGCTTTACTACATCAAGGTGCGGGTATCGGCAGCGCAGCAAGCGACCGCGCAGACCACTTTCGACGCACTCGCCGACCAGGCTGCGCGCGCGCTCGTGCCGGCCATCCAGGTCAGCAATATTGGCGGGTGCGCGGACCAGACCATCTACCTCGACGCCAAGGCCGCGCCAGAGCAGGGCGCCGTTGAGATGGCACGCCAGCTCAAGACCCATATGGGCTTCAATTGCCACAGTTCGACCAAGCAGGCAGGCATCGAAGAGCTAGTCGAAACAGTCGAGGTGATCAAGATCACCTACAACGCCGGCGAGTGGAAGTCGCAGTGAGGCAACACACGCGCGATACTGTGGCCCCTGTCTGAGCTCAATGCTGGTATCGCCATGACCCGTGGACCTGTCCGCCTCGACGTCGCTGTCAGTTACGCGCTGCCGCGCGCCGGCCTGCCGTCGGCGGTGAGTTTTCGCAAATGGGTGGCGGCCGCGCTGAAGGGGCGCATCCGCGAGGCCGATCTGGCGGTGCGCATTGTCGATGAGAAGGAAGGCTGCTCGCTCAACCACCATTACCGTGGCAAGGATTACGCCACCAATGTGCTGAGTTTTCCGGCCGAGTTGCCCGAGGGCCTGCCCAAGGGCATCAAGATGCCGCTGCTCGGCGATCTGGTGATCTGTGCACCGGTGGTGGCGCGCGAGGCCGCCGAACAAGGCAAGTCGCTGGCCGCCCATTACGCCCATCTGACCGTGCACGGCACCTTGCACCTGCTGGGCTGGGATCACGAGGACGACAAGGAGGCCGACGCGATGGAGCAACTCGAACGCGAGATCCTGGCCGATCTCGGCATCGACGATCCCTATGCGGGAGAGCATTGATGCGGGCCTGTGTCGCCACCGCGGTGCTGTTGCTGGCCTGCTCCGGCGCCTGGGCCCAGACCGCGCCGGTGCGTCCGGACCTGCCGGCCCTGATCGAATGCCGCCAGCGCATCGGCGACTTCAACGCGCTGGCGCCGGTGCTGGCCGACCCGCTCAAGGCGGTTGCGCTGGGCTGGACGCCGCTGGAACAGGCCAACCTGTTCATGACCGAGTACACGCTCAACACGCCGATCAGCGTGTTCGGCCACCGCACCACCCATATCGCGTTCTCCGGCGCCAGCGTCATGGCGCTGCTGGACCTGCCCGACCCGCGCCCGCTGGCCAAGCAGCTGAACCTGGAACTGGGCGTGGATAACGCCGACAAGGTCATGTACGGCCGTGAGCTGGTCAGCGAAGACACCACCAACCCCAAGACCGGCGAGGCGATGATCGAATCGATCGTGCTCAGCGTCTCCAACGTGAAGTCACATCCGGGCAAGACCGTGGTCGGCTGCGGCTACAGCCTGGACCTGCCCTGACGCGGTGCCCGCCCCGCCCCGTCTACAGCGCCTTAGCGGCTTCCTGTTAGACTGCCTGCTATCGCCTGGTTTGCCGGGTGCCGCCCCCCGTCACGATGTCCGAAGACGACAGTAGCCAATCCCAAGAAGCACCCGAAAAACGCCGTAGCTGGCTCGAGCGCCTGAGCGCTGCCTTCTCTGGCGAGCCCCATACCCGCGACGAACTGGTCGCGTTGCTGCGGACCGCCGAACAGGACGGCCTGATCGCCGCAGACACCTTGCGCATGATGGAAGGCGCGATCTCCGTGTCCGAGCTCACCGTGGGCGATGTGATGATCTCGCGCTCGCAGATGGTCTCGCTGCCGGTGGAAGCCCGTTTCATCGACCTGATGAAGCAGGTGGTGGAATCGGGCCATTCGCGCTTCCCGGTGCACGGCGAGAACAAGGACGAAGTGCTCGGCATCCTGCTGGCCAAGGATCTGTTGCGCGGCGTGGTTGCCGACAACGGCCCCGGCAATGTGCGCGAACTGCTGCGCCCGGCGGTGCTGATCCCCGAATCGAAGAAGCTCAACGTCCTGCTCAAGGAATTCCGCCTGTCGCGCAACCACATGGCCATCGTGGTGGACGAGTACGGCGGTGTCGCCGGGCTGGTCACCATCGAGGACGTGCTGGAGCAGATCGTCGGCCAGATCGATGACGAGCACGACGATGCCGAGGAAGAGAATTCGCTGATTGCCATCCAGGCCG
This sequence comes from Xanthomonas euroxanthea, assembly GCF_903989455.1. NCBI lineage: Bacteria > Pseudomonadati > Pseudomonadota > Gammaproteobacteria > Lysobacterales > Lysobacteraceae > Xanthomonas > Xanthomonas euroxanthea. The sequence continues at coordinate 2,893,742 of NZ_LR861803.1, forward strand.
ACGGCCGCTATGTGGTCGATGCGCTGACGCCGATCGAGGACTTCAACGAGCGCTTTGGCGCCGACTTCCCCGATGACGAGTACGACACCGTCGGCGGCCTGGTCACCGATGCGATCGGGCATCTGCCGGAAACCGGCGAGGAGCTGACGCTGGGGCGCTTTGCGTTCCGCGTGGCCAAGGCCGATGCGCGGCGCGTGCACGCCTTCCACGTGACCATCCTGCCGCCAGACCCGCAGGACGACGCTTGAACCTTTCGCACCGCATGACTGCTGCAGCAACAGGCCGCGGCAGGGTTCGGCGATGGGCGGCGTCCTGTCTGCTGCTGATGCTTGCACTGTTGGTGGCGCCTGCCGCCGTTGCCCAGGGTGCAGATCGGGCGGCGGCCCAGCCCGCCGTGCCGGCACCGCGTGTCGGCGTGGTCACCATGCAGCCGGGCGAGGTGTTCTTCGAGCGCTTCGGTCACGATGCCATCGTGGTGGTCGATCCGGTCACCGGGCAGGCCACCTCCTACAACTTCGGCTTCTTCGATCCCAGCGAGCCGGATTTCGTTCCGCGTTTCGCGCGTGGCGAGATGATGTACTACCTGGTTGCATTGCCGCTGGACGAAGACCTGCAGCAATATCGCGCGGTCGGCCGCGGCGTCAGCATCCAGTGGCTGGATCTGCCACCGGACCAGGCGCGCGCGCTGGCTGACGGGCTGGCCGTCCGCAGCCGGCCCGAGAACGCGCGCTACCACTACGATTATTTCGTGGCCAACTGCGCCACGATGGTCCGCGACACGCTGGACCGGGCGATGGGCGGCGCATTGAAATCGCAACTGGCCGGGCGCTCGCGTGGCAATACCTACCGCAGCGAGGCAGTACGCCTGGCCTCTCCCGCCCCGTGGATGTGGCTGGGCTTCGACCTGGGCCTAGGGCCGTACGCGGACCGCCCGTTGTCGCGCTGGGAAGAAGCCTTCGTACCGATGCGGCTGGCCGACAGCCTGACCCAGGTCCACAACAGCGCCGGCCGCCCTTTGGTGCAGTCCACGCAGGTGCTGTTGCCGCATCGCATCGCACCGGAGCCGGCCGAACAGCAACGGCACTGGTGGCCATGGTTGCTGACCGGGTTGATCGTCGCCGCCGGCGTGCTGGCGCTCGGTCGCCGGCAGCGCGTGCTCGCCGCTTTCGCCCTGCCGTACTGGCTGCTGTGCGCGATCGGCGGCGGCCTGCTGGTGTATCTGTGGGGCTTCACCGTGCATCAATCGGCCTGGGCCAATCGCAACCTGCTGCTGGTCAACCCGCTGTGCGTGCTGCTGTTGGTCGGCGGCATCGCCCTGCTGCGCGGGCGCCGGCCCGGACGCTGGTTCGATGTGCTGCGCTGGCTGGTCGCCGGCTCGGCCCTGCTGGCCTTGCTGATCCACTGGCTGTCGTTCCAGGCGCAGGACAACCTGCAATGGGTGCTGCTGCTGTTGCCCATCCACACCGCGCTCGCCATCGCCTTGCGGCGGCGTGACTTGTCCGTGCGCACGCGCTGATCCAGGATGCGTCCATGAACCACCACGGCCGCCATCCGGACAACCCCTCCTGCGTCATCACCTGTGCCTATTACGACGGTGAGGGCGAACGCCACGACATCAGCCTGGAGCAGATCAGCGACGTGCTGCAGCGCCCGGATGGGTTCGTCTGGGTGGGGCTGTACGAGCCGCAGGAATCGGTGCTGCACAAACTGCAGGACGAGTTCGGCCTGCACGATCTGGCCATCGAGGATGCGCTCAAGGCGCACCAGCGCCCCAAGGCCGAGAGCTACGGCAACTCCCTGTTCGTGGTGGTCAACACCGCGCAGCTGGTCAACGAGCGCATCCGCTACGGCGAGACGCACGCGTTTTTGGGCGCGCGCTTTCTGTTGACGGTGCGCCATGGCGCATCGCTGTCGTATACGCCGGTGCGGCACCGGGTCGAACGCGAACCGGCGATGCTGCGCATGGGCGCCTCGTTTTGCCTGTACGGCGTGCTCGATTTCGTGGTCGACAATTATCTGCCGATCATGGACGAGTTCCGTGACACGCTGGAAGGCCTGGAAAAGGACATCTTTGCCGACAACTACAAGCGCGAAACCGTGGTGCGCCTGTACGAGCTCAAGCGCGAACTCAACAAGATGCGGCTGGTGGTGGCACCGCTGCAGGACGTGCTCTCGCACCTCAAGCGCAACCCGGGCTCGCTGATCCACGACGAAGTCGGCATCTACCTGCGCGACGTGCTCGATCACGCGGTGCGCATCAATGACGCCATCGACACCTTGCGCGAGATGCTGGGCACCGCGCTGAGCGTCAACCTGTCGATGGTGACCCTGGCCCAGGGCGAAACCGTCAAGCGCCTGGGCGCCTGGGCCGCGCTGCTGGCCGCCCCCACCCTGATCACCAGCTGGTACGGCATGAACTTCACCCACATGCCCGAACTGGACAAGCGCTACGCCTACCCGCTGCTGGTCGCCGGCGTGGTCGCCTCATGCCTGGTGCTGTATCGCTTGTTCAAGCGTGCGCGGTGGCTTTGAGGCCGCGCTGTGGCCTGGGAATCGGGATTCGGGATTCGGGAATGGGTAGAGCAGGTTTTTCTGACTGCTGAGTGTTGGCTTGGCACTGAGCTGCTGGAGGTTCCCGCACTGCACGTACTGCAAGCCGCGTCGGCTATGCACTGGTTGGTTTGAAGGCGTCGGCATCATCGTGGGCTGCCCGTGCCCTCATCCACCCTTCGGGCACCTTCTCCCAGAGGGAGAAGGAAGCCGGCTTGCCTTTGCGAATCCCCAATCCCGAATCACCAATCTCGGCCATCAAGCCACATAGATGGTCTTGATGTTCATGAACTCGTGGATGCCGTGCTCGGCGAGCTCGCGGCCAAAACCCGAGCGCTTGATGCCGCCGAACGGCAGGCGTACGTCGCTCTTGACCACCGAATTGACGAACGCCGCGCCGCACTGTAATTGCTGCGCCACGCGCTCGCCGCGCTTGGCATCGGAAGTCCACACACTGCCGCCCAGGCCGAAGCTGGTGTCGTTGGCCACGCGTACCGCCTCGGCCTCATCGCGCACGCGAATCACCGAGGCCACCGGACCGAAGAATTCTTCCTCGTAGGCCGGCATGCCCGGGGCGACGTGGTCGAGAATGGTGGCCGGATAGCCGGCATGCGAACCAGGCACCGGTTCGCCGCCCAGCAGCACCTTGGCGCCTTTTTCCACGCTGGCTTGTACCTGCTTGTGCAACTTGTCGCGCAGATCCGCGCGGGCCATGGGCGCCAGCGTGGTGCCCTCCTGCTGCGGGTCACCGAGCACGCGCTTGGACGCGGCGGCCACGAAGCGTTCGATGAAGCGATCGGCGATGGCGTCCACCACGATGAAACGCTTGGCGGCGATGCAGGTCTGCCCGCTGTTGTCGAAACGCGACTGCACGGCTGAAGCGACGGTGTGCTCCAGGTCGGCGTCTTCCAGCACCACGAACGCGTCGCTGCCGCCCAGTTCCATCACGCACTTCTTCAACTGATCGCCCGCATTTGCAGCCAGCGACCGCCCGGCGCGCTCGCTGCCGGTCAGCGTCACCGCGGCGATGCGATCGTCACGCAGCACATCTGCGGCCTGATCGTTGTCGATATGCAGCACGTCGAACACGCCGGGCGGAATACCGGCGGCATTGAGCACCTGCTTCATCGCATCGGCACAGCGCGGCACATTGCTGGCATGCTTGAGCAGCGTGACATTGCCGGCCATCAGCCCCGGGGCGAGGAAACGAAACGCCTGCCACAGCGGGAAATTCCACGGCATCACCGCAAACACGCAACCCAGCGGCTCGTAGCGCACATAGCTGGACTGCGCCTCGGTCGGGATGTCGCGCGGTGCCAGATACTCGGCCGCATGCTCGGCGTAATAGGCGCAGGCCTGTGCGCACTTGTCGACCTCGGCCAGCGCCTCGTGTCGCAGCTTGCCCATCTCGGCGGTCATGATGCGCTGCAACTCGTCGCGCCGACGGGTCAGCTCTTCGCCCACGCGCCGCAACAGCGCGCCGCGCTCGGCCAACGGCAGCGCCGCCCACTGCGGGAATGCCTTGGCGGAAGCAGCCAGACGCGCCTCGATGGCGGCGGCGTCCAGGGTGTGCTGGGTGTGCTCGACCTGGCCATTGGCCGGGTTGACGGTGTCGTAGGACATGACGGTCTCCTGTTACAGGCCCGTCATGCTAGTCGTCGGGAAGTTGCAGCCGCGTCACAACCGCAGCAAATCGCTGCAACGCTGTGTTTACCCACGCCGCGACGCAATGCCGCACCTCCATCGCACCGCTCGCGGATCACTGGCAACCGGAGCAACGCTCCCAGCCACGCTAACGAAAGCGGCCCTGCCCTGTCCCGACCGTCCCACCGCACAAAAATGCTCTAGCATTCGGCACTTGGCAGCTTCATCCATTCACGGAAGACCACCACGATGCGCCGGGATCTGATTGTTCTAGTTGTACTTGGCATCGGCGCCTGCCTGCCGGGGTGCGCCGTCCTGCAGGACATGCTGCACGGCCCGCGTCCGGGTCCGAACGGATTTGTCACCGTGAGCTGCACCAACTCGCTGCCCAATCCCAGCCAACCCTGCGAGGAACAGGCGCTGCGGGCCTGCTCGGACACTGCCATCCGCCAATTCGTTACCGCGCACTCGTCGCCGAACATGGTCACGATCTATCCGAGCAAGCAGAAATCCAAGGACGACGGAAAGAACAAGGACAAGGATCGCGCCGACGAACAACCCAAGGTCGAGCAACAGGGCTACGACATCAGCGCCGAGTATCAGTGCTACCTGACCAAGCCGCAGCCCTGGGACAGCGGGTACACGCCTCCGGCCAGGTAACAGCGGCCCAACCAACTGCCGTGCCCGGCGTCCGGTGGCCGCATCAGGCGTCCGCAATCGGCGTGCAGCCATCGTGGATGTCGGTGGCGTCGGCGTTCGCAGCCGTCTGGCCGCCGCTGGTGGCGATGCATTCGCCACACTCATATTGGTGCCTGCTCAGGAAGCAGCTTGCAGCGCCAGTTGCGCATCGCGCTGGCGGCGTCGTTCGCTGCGCGCCAGCAGCCACCAGCCGATCGCTGCGGCGATCGACACCGCCAGCACCATCAGCGTGGCAAGCGCGTTGATCTTGGGGCTGATGCCCAGCCGCACCGACGCGAACACCTTGATCGGCAAGGTGGTCGAACTGGGCCCGGCCAGGAAGCTGGCGATCACCACATCGTCCAGCGACAGGGTGAACGCGAGCAGCCAGCCTGACGCCAATGCGGGGGCGATGATCGGCAAGGTGATCAGGAAGAACACCTTCAGCGGTGTCGCGCCCAGATCCATCGCTGCTTCTTCCAGCGAGCGATCCAGTTCCTGCAGGCGCGAGGAGATCACCACCGTGACGAACGAGACGGTGAAGGTGACATGCGCCGCCCAGATCGCCACCGCGCCGCGCGGTGCGATGCCGAGCACGCCGCCCATCGAGACCAGCAACAACAGGATCGACAGGCCGATGATCACCTCCGGCATCACCAACGGTGCGGTGATCAGCGCACCGAACAGGGTCTTGCTGGGGAAACGCCGCATGCGCACCATCGCCAGCGCCGCCATCGTGCCCAGCACCGTCGATGCCCCGGCTGTCCAGAACGCGACTTCCAGGCTGACCCAGGCCGCATCCAGCAGCTGGCGATCGCGCAGCAATTCACCGTACCAGCGCGTGGAAAATCCGCCCCACACCATCGCCAGCCGCGAGGCGTTGAACGAGTAGACCATCAGCAACAGGATCGGCAGGTACAGAAAGCCGAAGCCCAGCGCGAGCACGCTGCCACCCAGCACGCGACCACCGCGCCAGGCGCGCATCATGTCAGCCGCCCTTCCAGCTCGCGCTGCTGATAACGGTGGAAGAGCACGATCGGCACCAGCAACAGCAGCAACATCACCGTGGCCACCGCAGCGGCCACCGGCCAGTCGCGATTGTTGAAGAACTCGCCCCACAGCACGCGGCCGATCATCAAGGTATCCGGCCCGCCCAGCATTTCCGGAATCACGAATTCGCCCACCGCCGGAATCATCACCAACATGCAGCCGGCCACGATCCCGTTGCGCGAGAGCGGCAAGGTGATGCGCACGAACGCCTGCCACGGCCGCGCGCCCAGATCGTAGGCGGCTTCGAGCAGGCGCCGATCGTGCTTGACCAGGTTGGCGTACAACGGCAGCACCATGAAGGGCAGATAGCAGTACACGATGCCGATATAGGCGGCGAGCGGCGTGTACAGCAACTGCAACGGCTGGCGGATCACTCCCAGCGCCAGCAGCGCCTGATTGAGCAATCCGTTGCCGTCGAGGATGCCGATCCAGGCGTAGACGCGGACCAGGAACGAGGTCCACGACGGCAACACCACCAGCATCATCGCCACGTTGCGCGTGGCCAGCGGCAGCCGCGCAATGACATAGGCCATCGGGTAGCCGATCAACAGCGCAAACACGGTCGACAGCGCCGCGATCCGGATCGAACTCGCATACGCCGCCAGGTACTGGTTGTCGTGCAGCAGGACCAGATAGTTGCCCAGATGCAGCTTGACGCTCACCGCGCCATCGGCCGCGATGGCGAACAGCGGCGTGTACGGCGGCATCGCGGTGGCGCGCTCGGCGAAGGAAATCTTCAGCACGATCAGGAACGGGATCGCGAAGAACACCAGCAGCCACAGATACGGTGCGGCGATCACGCCCCAGCGCGCGCCCGGCACTGCTGCGCGGAACAGGCGGCGCCTCATGCGGTGAGCACCACGCCGTCGTCCTCGCCCCAGTTCAGCCATACGGTGTCGCCCCAGGTCAGCGCTTCGCTGGCCCAGCGCTGCCGATTGGCGAAGTTGGCCATCAGTTTGAAGCCACCGGGCAGACGCACGTGGTAGACCGAGTGGCTGCCGAAATAGGCGATGTCCTCGATCACGCCCTGCGCCTTGTTGCAGGGCTGGGCGGGTTCCTCCTTGCCGATGACCAGTTTTTCCGGACGCAGCGCGAACGCCACCGCCTGCCCTTCGAAACCGGTGATGCCATGGCCGACCCGGATACTGGCGTCGAATGCCGGGGACTTCAGGCTGACGTAGTCCGGTTTGTCCTCGACGATGACCGCATCGATCAGATTGACCGAGCCGATGAATTCGGCGGCGAAGCGGTTGGCCGGTTGTTCGTAGATTTCGTCCGGGGTGCCGACCTGCTGGATCCAGCCCTGGTCCATCAATGCGATGCGGGTGGCCATGGTCATGGCCTCCTCCTGATCATGGGTGACCATGACGCAGGTGACGCCGGAGGTCTCGATGATGTTGACCAGCTCCAGCTGCATCTGCGAGCGCAGCTTCTTGTCCAGTGCGCCCATCGGTTCGTCCAGCAGCAGCAACTTGGGCCGCTTGGCCAGCGAACGCGCCAGCGCCACGCGCTGCTGCTGGCCGCCGGAGAGTTGATGCGGCTTGCGCCTGGCCAGGCTGCCGAGCTGCACCAGCTCCAGCATCTCGCCCACGCGCGCCGCGATTGCGGCCTTGGGCAGGGCTTCCTGCTTCAGTCCAAAGGCGATGTTCTGCTCCACGCTCATATGCGGAAACAGCGCATACGACTGGAACATCATGTTGATCGGGCGCTCGTACGGCGGCAGCGCGTCGATCGGCTGGCCATCGAGGACGATGCGGCCCTTGGTCGGCCGCTCGAAGCCGGCCAGGCAGCGCAGCAAGGTGGACTTGCCGCTGCCCGAGCCGCCCAGCAACGCGAAGATTTCGCCCTTGCGGATCTGCAGGCTGACTTCGTCGACCGCGACGACGCCGTCGAACTCCTTGCGGACCTCGCTGATGCTCAGATAGGCGTTGTCGCCAGCGGAAAGCGGCGCCGCTGCGGCCTGGGTAAGTGCCATGAACCCTCTCGTTTGCGAAGCGTGGCCCGGCAATGACTGTGCACCGCAAGACGCCGGGCCCGCCAGTGCCCGGTGCGAATGCCGGCACCGGTCCCCTTCAGTTCGATCGCGTGCTCTGCCACCAGCTGACGCCGACGCGGCATGTCTGATGTGCACCTGCCAGCGCGGGTAGCGCAGCTGGGCAGCACCCTGCCAGGACCAGCGTGCCCATGCCCGCCGCGACCGGTCGCGATCAGCGTGCCTCCTGCACCGGCGCGCTCCAGCCCAGCCCCAGGCTCTTCTGCAGCGCGACGTAGTTCACCAGCAACTGCACCTGCGCCTGTGCGGCAGCGTCCTGCGCCGACAGCTGCTGGCGTTGCACGTCGAGCAGATCGATCGACGAGGTGGCACCGGCATCGCGGCGTTGCTGCATCAACCCGGCCGAACGCGTTGCCGAGGCTTCGGCCTGCCGCGCCACCACCAGTTGCTTGCGCGCCGAGCCGAAACGCGACAACGCAGAGTTGGCGTCCTGCAATGCCGCCAGCACCGCCCCCTCGTAGGCCGCCTCGCGGCCGGCGTTGCCGGCACGCGCCTGCTCCACCTGCGCGCGGGTCTTGCCGAAATCAAAGATCGACCAGCGCAGCATCGGCACCGCCAGCGTGGTCAACGCGTCGGAATTGAAATCGCTGGGCGAACCGGCGACCCAGCTCAGGCCGCCCAGCAAGGTCACTTGCGGGAAATAGCCATTCAACGCCTCGCCGATCTGCGCGCTGGAGGCCGCCAGCTCGCGCTCGGCCTTGCGCACATCGGGGCGGCGACGGATCAGGGCGCCGGCATCGTCCACGCGCACCTGCGTGGGCAGCATCGGCAACGGCTGCGGCGCGCGCAACTGCGCATCCAGCGCGCCGGGCGCGCGCCCCACCATCAGCGCCAGCTGGTCCAGCGCTTCCTGCGATTGCATCTCCAGCGGCAGGCGCTGCGCTTCCTGTTGCTGCACCTGCGTGGCGATCTGCTCGACCTGCAGGTCCGAGGCCGCACCACGCGCGCGGCGCTGCTGGGTCAGGCGCAGCGTCTGCCCGATCTTGTCCAGGTTGACATCGGCGATCGCCAGCCGTGCCTGCAGGCCGCGGTAGTTGAGGTACACCTGCCCCACTTCGGCCGCCAGCTGCACCTGCGCATCGGCCAGCTCGGCTTCCGAGGCCTGTGCCTGCGCCAGGGCGCCTTCGGCGGCGCGACGGCGGCGGCCAAAGAAATCCAGCTCCCAGCTGGCATCGAAACCGGCGCTGTAGATCTGGGTCTTTTCCAGATCCAGCGCCTCGCTGCCCTGGGCCGGTGGCTGGCCGTTCTGGCCATTCTGCAAGCCGCCCAGCGTATCGACGATGGTCTGCGGCGGCTCGGCGTACGCATACACCGCGCTGGCGTTGAGCTTGGGCAGGCGCTCGGCACGGCGCTGGCTGGCCAGTGCGCGGTTGGCGCGCAGCCGCGCCTGCGCCGCACGCAGGTTGGGGCTGTCGGCCAGGGCCTGGGTGACCAGCTGGGTGAGGGTCGGGTCGTGCAACTCCTCCCACCAGCGATTCAGCGGCGCGGCAGCGACCACGTCGGCGCCACTGGCGCGATGCAATGCCGGCGCCTGCATCGCTGCATCGGCCACTGCCGGCGCCTTGGTGTAGTTGGGACCCAGCATGCAGCCGCCGAGCAGGACCACGCTCAACGCCGCGGCCAGCGGCATGCGGATCAGGCGCATGGAATCAGTGCATTGCAAGGTGCGCCCCCTTGGGTAACGGCTTGAGCAAAAAGGCCAGCGGAATCGTGCAGACCACGATCACGCCGAAGATCCAGAACAGATCGCTATAGGTCATCACCAGGGCCTGCTGCTGCACCAGGCGCGCCAGCTGCGCAACCGAGCGAATGGCCGCCTCGCCGCCGGCGCTGCCCTGCATCTGCGCGGTCAGGCCGGAAAGAAAATCCTGCGCGCGCGAGGAATTGGCAGTGATCGCACTGCCGATGGTTTCGGTATGGAAGGTCATGCGGCGCTCCTGGAAGGTGGAGATCAGCGCAAGCCCCACCGAGCCGCCCAGGTTGCGGCCGGCATTGAACAGGCCGGACGCATCGCCGGCCAGCTCCGGCGGCACCGAGGAGATGGCCGCCTGGTTCAGCGACATCATCGCCAGCGCCAGGCCACAGCCCTGCAACAACTGGCCGGCGACAAAATGCATGCCGACGGTGTCGGCGGTCAGCGACAGATTGGCAAAGCAGGCCGCGGCAAAACAGATCAGCCCGGCGATCACCAGGATGCGCACGTCCACCACCTCCAGCAGCTTGGGCATCATCGGCATCAGCAGCACGGTCGGCAGGCCCGACAGCAGCAGCACGTAGCCGGCCTGCTCGGTGTTGTAGCCGGAGATCACCGCCAGGAACTGCGGGATCATGTACATGACGCCGAACAGGATCATGCCCACCGCCATGATCATCACGAACACCGCGCCGAAACTGCGATGCAGCAGCAGTGACAGGTGGATCACCGGCGGCCGTTTGCGGAACTGGCCCACGACCAGTGCAGCAAATCCGCTGAGCGCAATCACGCTGAGCGTGTTGATCTCGCTGGATTCGAACCAGCGCTCGCGCTGGCCTTCTTCCAGCACCACGGTGAGCCCGCCCAGGCCGGCGGTCAGGCCGTAGATACCCAGCCAGTCGGCATTGAGCAGGCCGGCCCAATCGCCTTTTTCATGCTTGAGGCCGAGCAGCAGCAAGGCCACCAGGCCGACGCAGATCGGCACGTTGATGAAGAACGCGTAGTGCCAGCTGACGTTTTCGGTGAGCCAGCCGCCGAGCAGCGGGCCGATCACCGGGCCCATGATCACGGTCATGCCGAACAGGGCGGTGCCCATGGTCTGCTGGCTGGGCGGCAGGCGCGTGGCGACGATGGTCAGCGCGGTGGGAATCAGCGCGCCACCGGCCAGGCCCTGCCCCACACGGCCGATGATCATCATCGTCAACGAGGTCGACAGCCCGCACACCACCGAAAACGCGGTGAACATCACCGCGCAGATCAGCAGGAAGTTGCGCAGGCCCAGCGTGCGCACGAACCAGCCGGTCAGCGGGATCATGATGATCTCGGCAACCAGATACGCGGTGGAGATCCAGGTGCCTTCGGTGCCGCTGGCGCCGACCTCGCCCTGGATGGTGGGCAGCGCCGCATTGACGATGGAGATGTCCAGCGTCGCCATGAACGAGCCGATGGTGCCGGCCAGCACCGCCAGCCAGGCGCCCGGCTCGGCCTTCTCGCGTTGCGCGCTGCCGCCGGCACGCGGGCCGGTGGCTGCCGCTGCACTCACTGTGCGCGCTCCTGCGCCTGCACGCGATCGGATTCCTCCTCGGCCCGTTGCTTGGCGTCCTTGGCCGAGCGCGTGTCCACGGTGACCTCGACCGACATGCCCGGCACCAGCACCTTGCGCGCCTCCTCGCCGGCCAGCACGCGGATGCGCACCGGCACGCGCTGCACCACCTTGGTGAAGTTGCCGGTGGCATTTTCCGGCGGCAGCAGTGCGAACTGCGAGCCGGTCCCCGGCGACAGGCTCTCGACCTTGCCGTGCAGCGTGACGCCCGACAAGGCATCGACCTCGATTTCGGCCGGCTGGCCAGGACGCATCAGGCCGACCTGGGTTTCCTTGAAATTGGCGATCAGGTACAGCGATTCCTGCGGCACGATGGTCATGGTGCGGGTACCCGCCCCGAGGAACTGGCCGACCTGGACGGTCTTGTCGCCGACGCGGCCGTGGATGCGGCTGGTCAGCAAGGTGTCTTCCACCGCCACGCGGGCCTGGTCGGCGTCGGCAGTGGCCTGCTTGACGCCGGCCTGGGCCTGTTCCAGTTGCGCGTTACTGGCCAGGATCTGGCTTTGCGCACCCTTGGCCTGCGCCTGCGCGGCCTGGTACTGCGCGCGTGCGCGTTGCAGTTCGTGCTGCAGGCTTTCCTGGTGTTCGTGGGTGTCCGCGCCGGAGGCGGCCAACGGCGCGAAGCGCTTCACTTCGGCCTGGGCAAACGTCAGGCTCGCCGCTGCCGAGCTCACCTGGCTACGTGCCTGCACCAGCGCCGACTCCTGTGCGGAGACATTGGCGGTGGCAGCGGCGATATCGGCCTGGCGCGCGGCGATTGCGGCCTCGGCCTGCTGCAGCGTGGCCTGATAGGTACGGTCGTCGATCTGCAGCAGCGGCTGGCCGGCCTCCACGATCTGGTTGTCGCTCACCATCACCTTGGTCACGTAGCCGCTGACCCGCGGCGCCACGGCGACCGAATCGGCCTGCAGGTAGGCGTTGTTGGTGTCCTGCATGTAGCGGCCCTTGATCAGGTAATAGGCCAGCCAGATCACCAGCAGCACCACCACCAGCACCCCGACCACGATCAGCGTCCACTTGACCTTGGGATTCTTCAACGGCGAGGGCTTGGGTGGCTCCTGCTCGTCGTGCGCGCCACTGCCTTGCGCATCCGTGCCCGAAGGCTGGCCATCGTTGGACTGCTGGTCGTGATTGCTCAAGGTGGGGTGTCCTGTGTCGTGGGCGAGGCGCGCGCGACGACGGGGCCGCATCAGCGGTTCGGCGAAGGCGGCGCAACCATACAATTATTTGAACCGCCCGGTACAGATTGCGTGATGACCGCAGTCAGCGTCCGCTCGGACTTCCGGACAGACGCCGGCGGACGCTCCTACAGGAATAAAACAGCGATGGCGGCTGTCAGCGCCCGGTCTTGATCTCGGTCCACAGCCGCGTATACAGGCGGTCCACCTCGGGCGGGTTGATCGCGTAGGTAAACATCCTGGCGGTCACTTCCGGCGGCGGGTAGATGGTGGGGTCGTTGCGGATCGCCGCGTCCACCAGCGGCGTGGCGGTGCGCACCGGGTTGGCGTAGTGGATGAAGTTGCTGTTGGCCGCGGCCACCTCCGGCGTCAACAGATAATTGATGAAGGCGTAGGCGTTGTCCGGGTGCTTGGCGTCCTTGGGAATGGCCAGCATGTCGAACCACTGCGGCGCGCCTTCCTTGGGGATTGCGTAGGCCACCTTGATGCCGTTGCCGGCTTCCACCGCGCGGTCGCGCGCCTGGATGATGTCGCCCGACCAGCCCACCGCCAGGCAGGTGTTGCCGTTGGCCAGCGAGGTCACGTACTGGCTGGAATGAAAGTTCTGCACATACGGGCGGATCGTCTTGATCAGCGCGGCGGCCTTTTCGATGTCGGCCGGTGCGCTGCTGTGCGGATCCAGGCCCAGGTAGTTGAGCGCGATCGGAATCAGGTCCGAGGGCGTGTCCAGCAGGGTCACGCCGCAGTCCTTCAATCTGGACAGGTTTTCCGGCTTGAACACCAGATCCCAGCTGTTGGCGACCTCGGTGCTGCCGAAGATCGCCTTGAGCTTGTCCACGTTGTAGCCGATGCCGGTGGTGCCGATCATGTACGGCACGCCATAGGCGTTGCCCGGGTCCTGCGCGGCGATGCGCCGCATGATGTCCGGGTCCAGATTGGCCAGATTGGGGATCTTGCCCTTGTCCAGCGGCAGGAACACGCCGGCCTGGATCTGCCGGCCGAAGAAGTTGAGTGTGGGCACCACCACGTCATAGTCGCTGCCACCGGCGAGCAGCTTGGTTTCCACCATCTCGTCGCTGTCGAACACGTCGTAGGTGACCTTGATGCCGGTGCTCTTTTCGAACGCGGGAATGGTGTCTTCGGCGATGTAGTCCGAATAGTTATAGACATTGAGCACCTTGGCCTGCGCCTCGGCGTCGCCGGGCGCATTGCGGCCACCGCAGGCGGCCAGCAAGGTGGTGGACAGCGTCAGGGCGAGCAGTCGCAGCGTCATGCGGGTCTCCAGGGCAGCGCGATCAGGGCGGACCGGTGTACGGCCGGTCGGAGGTCCAGCCTACCCATGGTGTTTGTGTTTGCACAGCGTGGCGTGGCGCAATTCCCGCCTGCGCTGCGGCAGGCGGGCACGGCCGATGCCGGAATCGCACCGGCCCGCCGCCCTTTGCACATGCGCACGAGACCTTCAGCCTCGGGAGCTGCGCCGGCAGGGCTTACGCCGCGCCGACGCCCAGCGCCTGCGCGGTATCGTCCAGCGCCGCCCAGGCCTTGTCGAACAGTTCGTCGACCTGTTCGCGGGTGATGATCAACGGTGGCGACAGCAGCATGGCGTCATGGGTGGCACGCAGGATCAGCCCGCGCCGCAGCGCGAAATCGCGGCACAGGGCGCCGACCCGACCGCGCTCGGGAAAGTAGGCGCCGCGCCGGCGTTTGTTCGGCACCAATTCCAGTGCCCCGACCAGCCCGGCGATACGCGCCTCCCCCACCAGCCGGTGTTCGCCCAGCTCGGCCCAGCGCTGCGCCAGATACGGTGCGATGTGGGTGCGCGCGCGTTCCACGATGCCCTCGTCCTGCAGCAGGCGCAGGTTCTCCAGCGCCACCGCCGCGCAGACCGGATGCCCCGCATAGGTGCCGCCATGCGCCAACTCGCCGCCCTGCGCCTTGAGCACACCGGCCACGCGATCGTTGAACATTGCCGCTGCCAACGGGATGTAGCCGGAGGTGATGCCCTTGGCCAGCGTCATCACGTCGGGCTGGAAGCCAAAATACTCCGCACCGAACCAGGCACCGGTACGCCCGAACCCGCAGATCACCTCGTCGGCCACCAGCAGCACGTCGTAACGCCGGCAGATACGTTCGATTTCCGGCCAGTAACTGCGCGGCGGGATGTACACCCCGATCGCGCCCATGATCGGTTCGCCGATGAACGCCGCTACGTGTTCCGGCCCGAGCTGCAGAATCCGGTCTTCCAGCCGACGTGCCGCCAGCAGTCCGTAGGCCTCGGGGTCCATGTCGCCGCCATCGCCGAAGTGATACGGCGGCGCGATGTGGTGGATATCCGGGATCGGCAAGCCGCCCTGCCTGTGCATGCCTTTCATGCCACCCAGGCTGGCACCGGCCATGGTGGTGCCGTGGTAACCGTCGTGACGGCCGATGAAGATGCGTTTTTCCGGCTGCCCCTGCACCGCCCAGAAATGCCGCACCAGGCGCAGGATGGTGTCGTTGGCCTCCGACCCGGAGTTGGCGAAGAACGCGTGATTCAGATCGCCCGGCGCCAGCTCCGCCAGCTTGGCGGCCAGATGGATGGTGGGCTCGGTGGTGCACTGGAAGAAGCTGTTGTAGTAGGCCAGCTGTTCCATCTGCCGCGCTGCGGCCTGCGCCAGTTCGGTGCGCCCGTAGCCCACATTCACGCACCACAGGCCGCCGAACGCATCCAGCAGCTTGTTGCCCTGCGCGTCCCAGACATACACCCCCTCGCCGCGGGTCAGGATGCGGGTGCCCTGCTCGGCCAATGCCGCGTTGTCGTTGAACGGATGCAGGTGATGGGCGGCATCGAGTTGCTGCAGGGTTTTCAACGCGGTGGGGTGCACGGCTTGCTCCGGAAGGTGGCTCACGCCAGTGGCGCGAATGCAGTGGCGTTATAAAAAGCAGCTGGCGCAGAACGCGTCGGACGCCAGCAGTGCACGTGGGTTCGAGCCATTGCCAGACAACCTCCCCTCATCCGCCCTTCGGGCACCTTCTCCCGGCGGGAGAAGGGAACGGTGCGGCACGCTGCGCGACGCGCATACGCCTTACACATTCAACAACAGGAACTCGCGCTCCCACGAACTGATCACCCGGAAGAAGGTCTCGTATTCCTTCCGTTTCACCGAGATATAGGCGCGCACGAAGCGCTGCCCCAGCATGTCCTGCAAGGCCTCGCAGCCCTCCAGTCCGTCCAGTGCCTCGCCCAGCGAGCGTGGCAGATCGTAGCCCTGCTCCTTGCCGTTGCTGCTGATCGGCGCGGTCGGCTCGAGCTTCTCGCGGATGCCGAGCAACCCGCAGGCCAGGGTCGCCGCCATTGCCAGATACGGATTGGCGTCGGAGCCGGCAAAGCGGCTTTCCACCCGCATGTTCTGTGGTGCATCGATCGGCACGCGCAGCCCGCAGGTGCGATTGTCGAAGCCCCACAGCACATTGCTCGGCGAGACCTCGCCGAACATCAGCCGCCGGTAGGAATTGACGTTGGGCGCCAGCAGCCCCATCGCCATCGGAATGTACTTCTGCAGGCCACCCAGATAATGCGCGAAGGTGTCGCTGAAGCCGCCCTCGCGTTTGCCGCTGAACACGTTCTTGCCGGTGCCGGCATGCAGCAGGCTCTGGTGGATGTGCATCGCACTGCCCGGTTCGGTCTCCATCGGCTTGGCCAGGAACGTCGCATAGACGCCATGCCGCAGCGCGGCTTCGCGCATGGTGCGCTTGAACAGGAACACCTGGTCCGCGCGCGAGAGCGCATCGGCATGGGTGAAGTTGACCTCCAGCTGCGCGGCGCCGGATTCGTGGATCAGCGTATCCACGTCCAGCTCCATCGCATCGCAGTAGTCGTACA
The DNA here is from genome assembly GCF_903989455.1 of Xanthomonas euroxanthea. Classification (NCBI taxonomy): domain Bacteria; kingdom Pseudomonadati; phylum Pseudomonadota; class Gammaproteobacteria; order Lysobacterales; family Lysobacteraceae; genus Xanthomonas; species Xanthomonas euroxanthea. The sequence goes on from NZ_LR861803.1 coordinate 2,910,053, forward strand.
TCAGGTCCAGGATCGGGTCGAACTCGTTGACCGCATCGATCGAATACGACTGCCGCGCCGTCTCCGGACGCCCCGAGCGCCCTGCCGGTGGCAGCAACGGGAAATCCGGATCGGTGTTCTTCTGCACCAGGAAGAATTCCAGCTCCGGCGCCACCACCGGTTGCAGCCTGGCTTCGGCATACGCCTCCAGCACGCGCCGCAGCACATTGCGCGGGGCAAGCTCATGCGGCTGCCCATCCTTGGTGTAGCAGTCGTGGATGACCTGCGCGGTGGGATCGGCCGCCCACGGCACCATGCGCACGGTGGACGCGTCCGGGCGCAGATGCATGTCCGAATCCGATGGCGAGGTCAGCGCGTAATAATCGTCCGGGAAATCGCCGGTGACGGTGGTGGCGAAGATGCCTTCCGGCAGGCGGGTGCCGTAGTCGTGCGAGAACTTGTCGGCCGGAATGATCTTGCCGCGTGCATTGCCGGTGATGTCCGGCACCAGGCACTCGACCTCGGTGATGTGGCGCTCCTTGAGCCAGCGGCGCAGGGCGCTTTCGGGCTGCTTGGGCGTGGACGTGCGCGAACGTGTGCGGATGGACATGCAACCTCACTGACCGCGTCGGGCGGCATATTGGCGACAGGCCTCGCCGAAGGCCTGGAAGATGGCACGGTAGAACGGATGCTGTGTGACACGCCACTCCGGGTGCCACTGCACCGCCAGCAGGAAGCCCGGCCCGGGGCCGCGAAAGGCTTCTATCAGGCCATCCGGCGCGGTCGCCTCGATCAGCAGGCCGTCGGCCAGCCGCGCAATGCCCTGCCCGTGCAGCGAGTTCACCGCCACCTGCGCGCTGTCGCTCATGCCGGCCAGCAGGCCGCCGGCCTGCAGCTGCACCGGATGCGCCGGGCCGTACTGCGTGTCCAGCGGCGCGGCGCGGTCCTCGCGGTGATCGGCCAGACCGGGCACCTCATGCACGCGCTGATGCAGGCGCCCGCCCAGCGCCACGTTGACCTCCTGCAGCCCGCGGCAGATCGCCAGCACCGGCAGGCCGCGCGCCAGTGCCTGCGGGATCAGCCCGAGGCTGGTGGCATCGCGCGCCGGGTCGTGCGGATTGCCCTCCCAGCTCGGCTCGTCGCTGTAGTGATGCGGCTCCACATTGCTCACCGCGCCGGTCAGCAACAGGCCATCCAGGCGATCCAGCCAGACGCCCGCATCCAGCGCCGGCTGCAGGCTCGGCAACAGCACCGGCATTGCGCCGGCCGCGTCCACCACCGCGCGGATGTATTTTTCGCCGGTGGCCAGAAACGGATGCGGCCCTTGCTGGATGCGATCGGTCGGCAACCCGACCAGGGGAACGACAGCCATGCTGGATATCCAGGTTGTACGCGGCAGGGAAACGGGTGCGCTCGCCGTCAGGCAGGCGCTGGCAACGTGCAGGCCACTGGGTGGCGCGCGTTTGCAATCGTGCGCTGCATTGCATGCGTTCGATCGCGACGCAACGTCAGCGTGTCTTCGCCACGGGTTGAGGGTGTGTCGTGGATGCCTGCGAACTTACCGCGCAGCCAGCGGCATTGCCAGGGTCGGCACGCGCACGATTGCGAAAGATCACGTGCGCTTTGCTAGTCTGGGCGGCGACCCTGCAGGTGGTGCCCATGGTTTCCGAGAACTCCGTCGCGTGCTTGCCCGCCACCGATGCCGCCACGCTGGCGCGGATCGATGGCTGCGAGGCGGTCGACCTGCTGTTGCCCGACACCAATGGCGTGCTGCGTGGCAAACGCGTGACAGCCGAGGTCCTGGGCAAGATCTATCGCGACGGGGTGTGCCTGCCGATGTCGCTGATCGCCACCGACATCACCGGCAATACCGTCGAGGAAACCGGGCTGGGCTATGCCATCGGCGATGCCGATCGCATCTGCCGGCCCATTGCAGGCTCGCTGCGCCCGGTGCCGTGGGCACCGCGGCCGATGGCACAGCTGCTGCTGGCGATGCATCAGCCGGACGGCAGCGTGTTCGAGGTCGCACCGCGTGCGGTCCTGCAGCGCGTGCTGCACGGCTTTGCCGCGCTCGGCCTGACACCGGTGATTGCGGTGGAACTGGAGTTCTACCTGTTCGATGCGGTGCCCGATGCACAGGGGCGTCCGCAAACACCGCGCGACCCGCAGACCGGTGCGCGCAGCGACAGTACCCAGGTGTATTCGCTGCAGGACCTGGACGACCAGCGCACGTTCACCGACGCGGTCACCGCCGCCTGCCGGCAGCAAGCCATCCCGGCCGACACCGCCGTGGCCGAGTACGCGCCCGGCCAGTTCGAAATCAACCTGCAGCATCGTGCCGATGCGGTGGCCGCCTGCGACGAGGCACTCCTGCTCAAGCGCACCATCAAGGCGATTGCGCAGCAGCAGGGCAAGCTCGCGAGCTTCATGGCCAAGCCGTTTCCCGGCCAGGCCGGCAGCGGCCTGCACCTGCACGTGAGCCTGCTCGATGCCGACGGGCACAACGTGTTTGCCGGCAGCGTCGCTGCACCTGCCGACCGCCTGCGCCATGCCGTCGCCGGCCTGCAACGGCATGCGGAGGCCTCGTTGCTGATGTTCGCACCGCACGCCAACAGTTACCGCAGGTTCGTCAGCAACGCCTTCGTGCCACTGGATGCGAGCTGGGGCTTCAACAACCGCACCGTGGCGCTGCGCATCCCGCACAGCGATGCACGCAACACCCGCATCGAACACCGCATCGCCGGCGCCGATGCCAACCCGTACCTGGCCGCCGCCGCCGTGCTTGCCGCCATGCTGGACGGCCTGCAACACCCCGGCGAGCCCACCGCGCCAGTCACCGGCAATGCCTATGCGCAAGCGGTGTTCCGGCCGCGCACCTGGCAGGGCGCAGTGGATGCATTTGGCGCCAGCGACTTCGTCGGCGCGCAGTTCGGCAGCCAGTTCCAGCATGTATTCGGCCAGCAGAAACAGCGCGAGCTGCTCGACTACCAGGCGCTGGTGCCGGATCTGGACTACACCCGATATCTGCGGATCGTCTGATGGACGGCCCGGGCACGCCCCTGCCGCCTGCCGATCCGCCGGGCAATGGCTATCCCGACAGCTGGTACGCGCGCAGCACGCCGCCCTTGCCGGAGCAACCGCGCCTGCAGGGCGCCGCACGTGCCGATGTCTGCATCCTCGGCGCCGGCTACACCGGCCTCACCGCCGCGCTCGCCCTGGCCGAGGCCGGCTACTCCGTCATCGTGCTCGAAGCCAGGCGCATCGGCTGGGGCGCCTCCGGGCGCAACGGCGGCCAGGCCATCGTCGGCTACGGCTGCGAGCAGGACACGCTGGAAGCGCTGGTCGGCGATACCGACGCGCGGCTGCTGTTCGACTTCTCGCGCGACGGCATGCGCCTGCTGCGCGCGCGCATCGCGCGTCATGCCATCGCCTGCGACTGGCGCGACGGTCACGCCCATGTGCCGCTGAAACCGCGCCAGGTGCAGGCCCTGCAGCACGGCATCGTGCGGATGGCCGAGCGCTATGACTACCCGCTGGAATGGTGGGACCGCGCGCGTACCCGGCAGGTGCTGGACAGCCCGCTCTACCTGGGCGCGATGTTCGACCCGGCCAGCGGCCATCTGCATCCGCTGGCCTACGCACTGGGCCTGGCACGCGCAGCGCTGGCGGCCGGCGTGCGCATCCACGAGGCCTCGGCGGTGTCCCGCCTGGAACATGGCGCGCGCGTGACGATGCAGACCGACCAGGGCAGCGTCAGCGCCGACTTCGGGGTGATCGCCGGAAACGCCCTGCTGCAGGGCATTTCCACAACGCTGGAACGCCACATCATGCCGGTCGGCACCTATGTCGGCGCGACGCCGCCGCTGGGCGCAGCCCGCGCGCGCGCCCTGATCGCCAACGACATGGCGGTCGCCGACACCAACTGGGCACTGGATTATTACCGGCTCAGCGCCGACCACCGGCTGCTGTTCGGCGGACGCGCCAGCTACTCATCGCGCCCGCCCCCCGGGCTGGATCGGTTGATGACCCGGCGCATGCACACGGTCTTTCCGCAACTGCACGACGTGCCGCTGGAAACACTGTGGGGCGGTTACGTGGACATCTCGCGCAATCGCGCCCCGCACTGGGGACGGCTGGGGTCCAACGTGTATTTCGCCCAGGGATTCTCCGGGCATGGCGTCGCCGCCACCGGGCTGGCCGGCCAGGTCATCGCCGAGGCCATCGCCGGCCAGAGCCAACGGCTGGACGTGTTCGCGCGCATTCCGCATCAGCCTTTTCCCGGTGGGCGCCTGCTGCGTACCCCGCTGCTGGTGGCCGCGATGAGCTGGTACCGGCTGCGCGATGCATTGTGGTGAGAGGGGCGCGGTCTTGGGCACTTTGAGACGCGGCGCTCAAGTTTTGGCGAACCGGGCCGTTAGCCGGTAGGACGGTTCGATCCGCACGGCCAGCCGATGTCCCCAGGTACCCTACATCGCAATAGCGAAAGCGCAGTCCTGCCGCAACGCGTGTTGCTGGTGGAGAACTCGCGCACCTTCACCAGCATGCTGCGCGAAGCCATCGAGCAACGTGTGGAACTGCCGGTCACGGTCGTGTCGACCCTGGCGGAAGCGGCCCGCGTACTGGACGAAGAAGACGGTTGGTTTCTGGTTCTGACCGGCCTGGTGCTGGTGGACGGCGACCGCGACAAGGTCGTGGAATTTTTCCTTTCGCGCAAACTGCCCACCGTGGTGGTCAGCGGCGTCTATGACGAGGACCTGCGCCAGCGCGTGCTGCAGCAGCAGATCATCGATTACGTGCTCAAGAACGCGCCCGGCAGCATCGAGTATCTGGCCTGGCTGGTGCAGCGCCTGGAACGCAACCGCCGCATCGCGGCGCTGGTGGTGGACGATTCCCTGTCCGCACGGACCTATGCAGCCGCGTTGTTGTCCATGTACGGCTACCGCGTGGTGCTGGCGGCCGACGGTGCGGCCGGCCTGCAGGCGATCGAGCGCGATCCCGGTATCCGCCTGACCATCGTCGACCAGGAAATGCCCGGCATGGAAGGAGTGGAATTCACCCGCCGGCTGCGCGCGATCCGTTCGCGCGACAAGGTCGCGGTGATCGGCATCTCCGGCAACAGCGATTCGTCGCTGATCCCGCGCTTCCTGAAAAATGGTGCCAACGATTTCCTGCGCAAGCCGTTCTCGCGCGAAGAGTTCTTCTGCCGCGTGTCGCAGAACGTGGACCAGCTGGAACTGATCGGCACGCTGCAGGACCTGGCCACCCGTGACTTCCTCACCGGCCTGCCCAACCGGCGCTATTTCCTGGAACAAAGCCAGCGGGTAATCCCCACCCTGCTGTCGCAGGAGCAGACGGTCACCGCGGCGATGCTGGACATCGACCACTTCAAGCACATCAACGACACCTGGGGCCACGAGGCCGGCGACCAGGCGCTGCGGGCGGTGGCCGCATCGGTCTCCAGCCATGCGCGGCCGCAGGATCTGGTGGCACGTTTCGGCGGCGAGGAATTCTGCCTGCTGGTGCCGGGGCTGGATGCCGCCAACGCCACCAGTTACTTCGAGACCCTGCGCGAGCGCATCAGCGCGCTGCGCGTGCGGATCGGCAATGAAACCCTCAGCATGACGGTGAGCATCGGCGTGTGCATCGCCACCGAAGACGGCCAGTCGCTGCACCACCTGCTGGGCGAAGCGGACAAATACCTGTACCTGGCCAAGGCCGGCGGCCGTAACCAAGTGCGCCTGGCCAGCTGAGACGCGTCGGCTCCGCTGCCGCGCTGGCTAGGTCGAAATCGCCGATGCCGAACGGCGCCGCATCGCACGTGCGGCCATCAACGCCACCAGGCTCAGTACCGCAGCGCCGCCCAGATACTGCCCCACCGCCTGCACGCCGAAGCGTGCGGCCAGCTGCGTGGCCACGTACGGCGCCGGCGCCGCACCGAGAATGCTGGCCAGGTTGAACGACAGCGAGGCACCGGTGTAGCGCACCTCAGTGGGATACAGCTCGGCCAGCAACGTGCCGCAAGGGCCGTAGGTCAGGCCCATGAAGAAGAACCCCAGCCCAAGAAATGCCAGTACCTGCAGCGGGTGATTGGCCTGGAACAGCGGCGCGAACGCCAACCCGAACGCGATGATCGCAACACTGGCCAGCATCATCGCCAGCGGCGCACCATGACGGTCGCCAAACCTGGCCGAGAGCGGAATGCCGATCGCGAAAAACACGATGCCGGCCATCTGCAACAACAGGAATTGCTCCTTGTCGTAGCCCAGGGTCTTGGTGCCATAGCCCAGCGCGAACACCGTCATCAGATAGAACAGCACGAAGGTGGCGAACGCGCCCAGCGTGCCGATGATCAGCGCCGACCAGTGCTGCGAGATCACCGTGCCCAGGGGCAGGCGCACACGGGTCTTGCGGTCCAGGGCCCTCTGGAAATCCGGCGTCTCGGTGATGCTCAGGCGCACCCACAAACCGGTCAGCACCAACAGCGCGCTGGCCAGGAACGGCACCCGCCAGCCCCATTGCATGAACTGCGCATCGTCGAGCACCGCGCCCATGCCGAGAAAGGTGCCGGTGGACAGCAGAAAGCCCAGTGGCGCACCCAACTGCGGAAACATGCCGTACCACACGCGCTTGCCCGGCGGTGCATTTTCGGTGGCAAGCAGCACGGCCCCGCCCCACTCGCCCCCCAGACCCAGGCCCTGGCCGAAGCGACACAAGGCCAGCAGCGCTGGGGCGAACACGCCGATCTGGGCGTAGCTGGGCAGCAAGCCGATCGCCACGGTGGACAGGCCCATCGTCAGCAGCGCCGCCACCAGGGTGGCCTTGCGCCCGATCCGGTCACCGAAGTGGCCGAACACCGCCGAGCCCACCGGCCGCGCGACGAAGGCCACTGCAAACGTCGCCAGCGACTGCAGCATCGCCGCGCTGCCATCGCCCGCCGGAAAGAACAGGGTGGGAAACACCAGCACCGCGGCGGTTGCGTAGATATAGAAATCGAAGAACTCGATCGTGGTGCCGATCAGGCTGGCGAACAGCACGCGCGCAGGCGAATTGATGGGAGCAGCGAGCGGCGCGGCAGCAGTCATCGTTGATCGGCTTCCAGACAAGACGGGACAGCCGATTCTGGCAGATTGCAGCAAGGGTTTGCGCAGGCCAACCGGTGGGTAAAAAGTTACAGACGTGACCTCCGGCCCAGGTGGGCCATCTCAGCCTCAGTTCTGGCAGTGACCGACAGAGCGCGGCGCGTTCTCTTCACCGAGGATTGATCGCGCCGAAAATGCGTCGGTTGCAGAACGGCGGGGCTGCGACTTGGCTGTAGAGCTCTTGTCTGCTCGCCACAGCAGGACGTGCCGCAAGTCCGCTCTGGGTATATCGCTAACTCCCGAAATCCCGCTTATTTTAGGGTGGTCGTCAGACAATGCGGATAGATCACTGACAGAGCGGTTGGTCAGCTATTTGGCTGCAAGGCCCTTGCCGGCCCACCATCGCGGGACACGCCGCAAGTACGTCCATGTAGGCTCCGGCGCGGCATCCATGCCGCTCAGGGTCCCGCGACGGTGGGCCGGCAAGGACCAGTCGAGACGGTCGGTACGTCACGTAGAGCAGTGCTGGGTGCGCCTTGTTCGATCGTGAAGCATCGCCTCCACGTCTGATGCGCACCGCGCGACAGACAGCTCTTCAAACGAGCGCCGGCCAACTCTGGTGCGGTGTCCTCGCCGGTTGCGGGACCGTGTGGCGGCATGGATGCCGCCACCGAGCCCCCAGGGACGGGTTCACGGCGTGTCCCGCAAGCGGTGAGGGCGCCGCGCGCTCGACGCTGCGAGTGTGCTGCAGGCCCTTGCCCGCCCACCCTCGTAGGACACGCCGCAAGTACGTCCGTGTAGGCTCTTACGCGGCATCCATGCCGCGTAAGGTCCCGCGACGGTGAGCGGACAAGGACCTGTCGAGATGGTCGGTGTGCATGATGAGAGCGGTGCTGGATGCGTCTCGTTCGATCATGAAGCATCGGATGCACGTCTGATGCACGCCGCATTACAGACAGCTTTCAGACGTGCGCCGACCAATTGTCTGGCGCGGTGCCCTCGCCGGTTGCGGGACCGTGTGGCGGCATGGATGTCGCCACCGAGCCTCCACGGATGGATTCACGGCGTGTCCCGCAAGCGGTGAGGGCATCGCGCCCTCGACGCTGCGAGTGTGCTGCAGGGCCCTTGCCCGCCCACCATCGCAGGACACGCCGCAAGTACGTCCGTGTAGGCTCTTACGCGGCATCCATGCCGCGTAAGGTCCCGCGACGGTGGGCGGGCAAGGACCTGTCGAGACACTCGGTGTGTTTGGCTGCAAGCAAAGCACGGCCTGCGTTGTTCGGATCAGGTTGCGTCTGATCAAGCTTTCCGTGCAGGTGAAGAGGCTTCAGTCTCCCGCCTTCCTCAGCCGGGAACTGACAGCAAGTTGCTCAGTCGCCGTGCGGCGCTTGTGCCATTGCACGCTGCGCATGCGCAGCGCGCCCGGCATCCGTCAGCACCGCGAATTGGCGCTCGCCGCGCGCTTCCACCTGGATCCAGCCCGGACCGGGGTGACCGTCCAGGCTGGCGCTGCCCAACCACGCCAGGGTGCGCAACAGGACGCTCATGCGCACGCCCAGCTGCTTGCACAACCGGGCCAGCGACACGCCCTCCGGCGTGTCGGCCAACGCAACAAGCAACTGCGCGGTGAGCTGTGGATCAGCGGACAAGCACCGCTCCGATGTCGCGCGGCGCCGCATCGGCGGTTTCGGCGCGGTGCGGCAGCACGATGACCGGAATCGACTTGGAGGTGGGCGTACGCGCTTCGTCGGCGAAGCTGGACAGCGGCACCAATGCGTTGGTTTCCGGGTAGTACGCTGCCAGGCATCCGCGCGGGATGTTGTAGTCCACCAGCAGGAAGCGGCGTGCCTCACGATGCACACCGTCCTCGCACAGGCTCTCCAGGTCCACCCAGTCGCCGGCCTTCATGTTCAATGCCGCGATGTCCGCACCATTGATGAAAAGCACGCGGCGCTCGCCGAACACGCCGCGGTAGCGGTCGTCCAGCCCATAGATGGTGGTGTTGTATTGATCGTGCGAGCGCGTGGTGGCCAGCGTAAACACCATCTGCCCGGTGTGGCTGCGACGCGCGCGGTGGATCGGGTTGTCGGTCGGCACCGCGTGTGGCTTGAACACCGCGCGCTTCTCGGGCGTCACCCACTGGCGATCACGCGCGGTGTTGGACAGACGGAAACCGCCCGGCACGCGCACGCGCTGGTTGAAGTCGGAAAAATCCGGGAAGACCTGTGCGATCAGATCGCGTACGCGGTCGTAGTCGCCCACCAGCCAGCGCCAGCGGATCGCGCTGCGCGCGCCCAGCGTTGCCTCGGCCAGGCGTGCCACGATCGCCGGCTCGGACAGCAGGTCCGGCGAGGCCGGCGGGTTGATGCCGGCCGACAGGTGCACCATGCTCATCGAATCCTCCACCGTCACGCCCTGCGGGCCGGCGTCCTGGATGTCGATTTCGGTACGGCCCAGGCATGGCAGGATCAGCGCATCGCGGCCATGCACCAGATGGCTGCGATTGAGCTTGGTGGTCACATGCACGGTGAGTTCGCAGTTGCGCAGCGCGCGATGCGTGGCGTCGGTGTCGGGCGTGGCCGCGGCAAAGTTGCCGCCCATCGCGAAGAACACCTTGCCGCGCCCGTCCAGCATCGCCTCGATCGCACCAACGGTGTCGAACCCGTCTTCGCGCGGCGGCGCAAACCCGAACAGCGTCTGCAGCTTGTCCAGGAAGGCGGCCGGCGGTTTCTCGTAGATCATCATCGTGCGGTCGCCCTGCACGTTGCTGTGCCCGCGCACCGGGCACACGCCCGCGCCCGGCCGGCCCAGATGGCCGCGCAGCAGCAGCAGGTTGGTGATCATGTGGATGGTGGCCACCGAATGCTTGTGCTGGGTGATGCCCATGCCCCAGCAGGCAATCACGCGCTCGGCATTGAGATAGAGCTCGCCGGCCTTGCGCAGCGCGGCCTCGTCCAGCCCGGACTCTTCGATGATGGTGTCCCAGGATTCGCCATGCACCTCGGCAGCGAAGGCCTCGAAATTGGCGGTGTGGGCGTGGATGAATTCCAGGTCCAGCAAGCGCGGCGTGCCATCGCGCTGGGCCTGCGCGTCGCGCTCCAGCACATGCTTGATGATGCCCTTGACCGCGGCCAGGTCGCCGCCGATCTTGAGCTGGAAATAATCCGAGGCGATGCGGGTGGAGCCGTTGTGCAGCATCTCCAGCTTGTCCTGCGGGTCGGCGAACTTTTCCAGCCCGCGTTCGCGCAACGGATTGAATGCCGCGATCGCCGCGCCGCGCTTGGAGGCCTGCCGCAACTCGCCGAGCATGCGCGGGTGATTGGTGCCCGGGTTCTGGCCGAAGATGAAGATCGCATCGGCCAGTTCGAAGTCGTGCAGCGACACCGTGCCCTTGCCCACGCCGATCTGCGAACGCAGCGCGGTGCCGGACGGCTCGTGGCACATGTTCGAACAGTCCGGGAAGTTGTTGGTGCCGAACTCGCGCACGAACAACTGATACAGGAAGGCCGCCTCGTTGCTGGTGCGCCCGGAGGTGTAGAAGATCGCCTCGTCCGGCGATGCCAGCCCGTTGAGGTGCCCGGCGATCTGCGCAAACGCCGCGTCCCAGCTTACCGGCACGTAGTGATCGGTGGCGGCGTCGTAACGCATCGGCTGGGTCAGCCGGCCCTGCCCTTCCAGCCAGTAGTCGCTGTATTGCGACAACAGGCTGACGCTGTGCGAGGCAAACAGCTCCGGCCCGGCGCGGCGCGCGGTGGATTCGGCGGCAACGGCCTTGGCGCCGTTCTCGCAGAACTCGAAGGTGGAGGTGTGGTCGCGGTCGGGCCAGGCACAGCCGGGGCAGTCGAAACCGTCCGGCTGGTTGGCATGCAGCAGCGTCTTGGCGCCCTGCACCGCGATGTCCTGCTCCATCAGGTGCTTGGCCACCGAGCGCAGTGCGCCCCAGCCGCCAGCGGGATTGTCGTATTGCTGGATGGTCTTCTTGCTCATGCGGGCTCTCCCACGGCGACGCCCAATTCCAGGCGCTGCGGATGGCTGTAAACGACACAATCGTGATTGCGGGCAAACCCGATCAGGGTCAGTCCCGCACTGTCGGCCAGGCTGATCGCCAGCGCGGTCGGTGCCGAAATCGCTGCGAGCAGCGGGATCCGGGCCTGCGCGGCTTTCATGGCCATTTCGTAACTGGCGCGGCTGGTCACCACCGCAAACCCGTGCGATGCATCCACGCGCGCGCGCGCCAGGGCACCGATCAACTTGTCGAGCGCGTTATGCCGGCCGACATCCTCGCGCACGTAACGCACCACCCCCTGCGCATCGGCCCAGCCGGCGGCATGCACCGCGCCGGTCTGTGCGGCGATCGGCTGCTGCGCATGCAGCGCATCCAGTGCCCGCGCCAGGGTCTGCACATCGATCTGCAGCGCGGACTGCAGCACCGGCGGCACACGCAGTACCGCTTCGATCGATTCGTTGCCGCATACCCCGCAACCGCTGCGCCCGTCCAGGTTACGCCGCCGCTGGTCCAGCGCGGCGGCACGCCCGGGCGGAATCTCGATCTGCAGCGAGGCGCCCTCCAGGAAGGTCTCCACCGCCGTCACCCGCAGGTCCTGCGGGTGCTCGACGATGCCTTCGCTCAGCGAGAACCCGAGTGCGAAATCCTCCAGGTCCTCCGGCGTAGCCATCATCACTGCGAACGGCACGCCGTTGTAATTGAACGCGACCGGCATTTCGGCCGCCACCATGTCCTGCACCGTGGCGTTGCGGCCGCCGCGGTGGCGGACGACCGTGCGCACCACACTGCCGGCGCGCACGGAACGGGAAGACGAAGTGGTCATCTCATCTCAATGAAACAGCACGAAGGCTTTCTGCAGCGTGACCCAGATGCCCCAGCACATCGGCACGCCGACGGCCAGCCAGGCCAGCGCGACCAGCGCGGGATTGCCGCCATGCCCGATGCGCGCCATCTGCTCCGGCGGCAGGATCGCCTTGCCGCTGCCGTCCACCTTCTCGTGCGCCAGCTGCTTCTCGCGCGCCAGTTCGTCGGGCGTCATGAAGTGACGCGCGGTCACCGGACGCACCAACAGGTTGCAGATCAGACCGAGCACCAACATGCCGGCCAGGATGTACATGGTGGTGTTGTAGACCTGTGACGGCGGGCTGCCGTGGGCCAGCTGGTACTCCCGCATGTAGCCGACGACCACCGGGCCGAGAATGCCGGCGGTGGCCCAGGCGGTCAGCAGGCGGCCGTGGATGGCGCCCACCATCTGGGTGCCGAACAGGTCGGCCAGATACGCCGGGATGGTGGCAAAACCGCCGCCGTACATCGACAGGATGATGCAGAAGATGCCCACGAACAGCGCGATGCCGCCCACGCTGCCGGCCGACGGTGCCGCCGCATACAGGCAGATGCCCAGCACGAAGAACAGCGTGTAGGTGTTCTTGCGGCCGAGCTTGTCGGACATGCTGGCCCAGAAGAAGCGGCCGCCGATGTTGAACAGGCTGAGCAGGCCGGTGAAGCCGGCCGCGATGGCCGCGATGCTGGCCAGCTGCGCCGTATCCAGGCTGCCGAAGCCGGCATCCACCCCGATCAGGCGGCCGCCGAACACTTCCTGCAGCATCGGCGAGGACATGCCGATCACGCCGATACCGGCCGACACGTTCAGGCACAGCACGCCCCACAGCAGCCAGAACTGCGGGATGCCCCAGACCTTGCTCACGTGCACATGGTTGGCGGTGATCATGGCGTTGTTGCTGGCCACCGGGGCGGTCCAGCCGGCCGGGGTCCAGCCGCTGGGCGGCACGCGGTAACCGAACGCGCCGGCCATCATGAAGACGAAGTACAGCGCCGCCATCACCAGGAAGGTTTCCATCACGCCCACCGAGGTCGGCGTGGCGAAGTGGCGCATCAGCGCATCGGCCAGGGGGCTGCCGATCATCGCGCCGCCACCGAAGCCCATGATCGCCATGCCGGTCGCCATGCCGCGGCGGTCCGGGAACCATTTGATCAAAGTCGACACCGGCGAGATGTAGCCCAGGCCCAGACCGATACCGCCGATCACGCCCGAGCCCAGCCACAGCATCCAGATCTGGTGGAAGTGGATGCCAGCCGCCGATATCACCAGCCCGCCGCACCAGCACAGCGCCGAGACCACACCGGCCTTGCGCGGGCCGGCACGTTCCAGCCAGCCGCCCCAGACCGCCGCCGAGCAGCCCAGCAGCACGAAGAACAACGTGTACATCCACTGCAGTTCGCTGATCTTCCAGTCACAGGTGGTGGCGACCATGCGCGCGAACAGGCCCATGTCGGCCGGGCACGCGATCGCTTCGGTGATGCCCAGCGCCTTGGACAGCGGCAACCAGAACACGCTGAAGCCGTAGGCCATGCCGATACACAGATGGATCGCCAGTGCGGCCGGCGGTACCAACCAACGATTGAACCCAGGACGCGCGACGATGCGCTCCTTGGACAGCAGGCCGGCGTCTGCGCCGTTGGCGCTCGCCACGGTGGACCCTTGTGTCATTCCCGTTCCCCTAAAAAGTACGATGAAGTGTCCGGAGCGCCTGACACAACGCCTGCACGCAGGCGGTGTCAGTGGCCGCGAAAACGATTGATGGCTGCGATCGATTGACGTGTTGCGATAAGGGCAGCGGCGACTACCAGGCCCAACTGGCACTCGTCTGGCGCATCATCGGCGATCGTTGAATCTTTGCAATGCTTCGGCGCGCCCCGCAGCCGCTCAAACACCCGTCCCGGCCCGCGCCACAAGGCGTTCCCAGAGCTTAGCGGCAGACGCTGCGACTAATTGACTAGTCCGTGCGGATCGATGCATGCGGGTCCGGAAATCGTGGTCGCCGTCGCGCTCTGCGGGGTGACGGCCGACGCGCGGTGGCCTTAGAGTCGGACGCTCCCCAGCGACGGAGCCCGCCATGCACGACCACCCTCCGCGCGACGACGCGCATGCGTCGCAGGCAGCGGCGCAGCTGGACGCGTTCTGGATGCCGTTCACCGCCAACCGCCAGTTCAAGGCGCGCCCGCGCCTGCTGGCCTCCGCTGCCGGCATGTACTACCGCGATGTCGATGGGCGCCAGATCCTGGACGGCACTGCCGGGCTGTGGTGCTGCAATGCCGGCCATGCACGCGAGCGCATCGTGGCGGCGATTCGCGCGCAGGCCGGCACGCTGGATTTCGCACCGACTTTCCAGATGGGCTCACCGCTGCCGTTCGTGCTGGCACAGCGGCTGGCCGCGATCGCCCCGCCCGGCCTGGGCCATGTGTTCTTCACCAACTCCGGCTCGGAGGCGGTCGACAGCGCGATGAAGATCGTGCTTGCCTACCACCGCCTGCGCGGCGAGGGCCAGCGCACCCGCTTCATCGGCCGCGAGAAGGCCTACCACGGGGTCGGCTTCGGCGGTATGTCGATCGGCGGGCTGCCCAACAACCGTAAATGGTTCGGCCCCCTGCTGGCCGGCACCGACCATCTGCGGCACACGCTGGATCTGCAACGCAATGCCTACGCGCGCGGGCTGCCGGCGCACGGCGCCGAACTGGCGGACGATCTGGAACGCCTGATCGCCCTGCACGACGCGTCGACCATTGCGGCGGTCTTCGTCGAACCGGTGTCCGGCTCGGCCGGGGTGATCCTGCCGCCGGAAGGCTATCTGCAGCGGCTGCGCGCCATCTGCGACCGCCATGGCATCGTGCTGGTGTTCGACGAGGTCATCACCGGCTTCGGCCGGGTCGGCGAGGCGTTCGCGGCGCAACGCTTCGGCGTCACCCCGGACCTGATCACCGCCGCCAAGGGGCTGACCAGCGGCAGCGTGCCGATGGGCGCGGTGCTGGTGGCCGATGCGATCTTTGACTCCTTCATGCACGGCCCGCAGAACGCGATCGAGCTCTTCCACGGCTACACCTATTCCGGCCATCCGCTGGCCTGCGCCGCGGCGATCGCCACGCTGGACACCTACGCCGAGGAGAACCTGTTCGACCGCGCGATCACGCTGGGCCGACAATGGGAAGATGCGCTGCACGGCCTGCGCGGGCTGCCGCACGTCATCGACATCCGCAACATCGGCCTGATCGGCGCGGTCGAGCTGGCCCCGCGCGACGGCGCGCCGGGCGCACGCGGCTACGAAGTCTTCGAGCGCTGCTTCCATGACGGCGGCCTGCTGGTGCGCGTCACCGGCGATGTCATCGCGCTGTCGCCGCCGCTGATCGTCACCCCCGAGCAGATCGGGCAGATGGTCGAAACGCTGGGGAAGATCCTGCGCAGCACTGCCTGACGGCGACGGCACAGGCGCCCGCGTGTACCGTCCGCGCGCAGCCCGGTCAAGCGCGCAAAGCCGGGGCAGGCTCACTACAATGCCGGCCCCGCACTTCCCCGCAGTTGCCGCATGAACATCGTTGTCAAAGAAGAACTCAAGGCCTACATCGACCCGTTGACGCCCGACGAGCACGAGGCGCTGGAGCGCAGCCTGCTGGCCGAGGGCTGCCGCGATGCACTGGTGCTGTGGGGCGATGTGCTGGTGGATGGCCACAACCGCTACGGCATCTGCCAGAAGCACGGCCTGCCGTTCCAGACCGTGCAGAACCCGCGCTTCCAGTCGATGCAGGACGTGCAGCTGTGGATGATCGAGCAGCACCTGGGCCGGCGCAGCGTGTCGGACTTCCAGCGTGGCGTGCTGGCGCTGCGCAAGCGCGAGATCCTGGCCGCGCGCCAGCGCAGCCAGCGCGATGCCGACGCCGCGGCGGAAGCGCCGGTGGTTGCCGACGATGACCAGCCCGCCGCCGGCATCGACCACGGCACCGTCCAGGCCGCCGCCGACAGCGACAGCCCGCCGTGGGAAGAGACCTCCACCCCGGTCAGCCGCGCCGAGCTGGCGCGCGAGGCCCGCCTGAGCAACAACCAGGTGGTGATGATCGAGCGCATCCACAAACAGGCCGCCCCGGAAGTGGTGCAGGCGGTCAAGGCCGGCGAGATTTCCATCAGCGCCGCCGCTGCCGTGGCCACCCTGTCCGAAGACGAGCAACGCGCCGCCGCGCAGGCCGGCAAGGCCGAGCTCAAACAGGCGGCCAAGCGCGTGCGCGACGCCAAGCGCAAACCCAGGCCCGACGAGGCCGAAGGCGGCGAAGCCGAACGCCGCGATGTGAAAGCCCTGCAACGCCGCGTAACCGAACTGGAAAACGAAAACGCCGCGCTGCAGGCCAAGGTGACCGCGCTGCAATCACAGCTGGAGCGCCTGCGCGGCTGAATACCCGACAGTGCATCACCGTAGGAGCGCACCCGGGCGCGACACGGCTTTCCCGGTAACGCCATCGCGCTCGGGCGCGCTCCTACAAAACGATCGGCCGCTGCGCGAATGGCGACCACGATCGCTGCAACCACCCGTAGGAGCGCACCAGGGCGCGACCGGGCTGTCCCGGTAACGCCATCGCGCTCAGGCGCGCTCCTACAAAACGATCGGCCGCTGCGCGAATGGCGACCACGATCGCTGCAACCACCCGTAGGAGCGCACCCGGGCGCGACCGGGCTGTCTCGGTAACGCCATCGCGCTCGGGCGCGCTCCTACAAAACCGATCGGCCGCTGCGCGAATGGCGACCGCGATCGCTGCAACCACCCGTAGGAGCGCACCCGGGCGCGACGCGGCTTTCCCGGTAACGCCATCGCGCTCAGGCGCGCTCCTACCGAACCGATGACGCGTGCCGTGGACATGCCCTGCTCCGGCGACTGGGTACACTTCGGACATGGAACCCAGTCTCAGCACTCCCCGTCCCGTCGATCCCCGTCGTGCCCAGCTGCAGCGCATGAAGCTGTTGGCGGTGGCCCTGCTGCTGGCCATGTTCGCCGGCTTCGTCGTCAGCCACCTGATGGGCGAACAAGGCGTCTGGGCCTGGGTCTCGGCCTTCTGCGAAGCGGCCACGGTCGGCGCATTGGCCGACTGGTTCGCGGTGGTGGCCTTGTTCCGCCGCCCGATGGGCCTGCCGATCCCGCATACCGCCATCCTGCCGCGCGGCAAGGACCGTCTGGCCGATGGCCTGGCGGTGTTCGTGCGCGACCAGTTCCTCGCCCCGGATGCGTTGATGGACAAACTGCGCGTGTTCGACCCGGCCAGCCGCCTCGGCGAATGGCTGGCCAAACCCGAGCAGGCGCGCATGCTCGCGCAGATGGCGCGCAGCTGGATGCTGCAGGCGCTGGAGCTGCTGGACGAGGCTGCGGTGCGCCGCGCGATCCAGCGCTTCGTGGTCGACCGTCTGCGCAAGTGGAATGCCGCCGCCACCGTCGGCGATATCATGGCGCTGCTCACCACCGATGGCCGGCATCAGAAATTGCTGGACGAGGTGCTGCTGCGCCTGGGCGAGTGGCTGGACCAGGAGCAGGTCAAGACGCGCGCCTCGGCGTTGATCGTGCGCTACGCGCGGCGCGAGTGGCCCAAGCTGGTCGGCACGGTGAACTGGGTCAAGCCGATCGAAGAGATCGGCGACAGCCTGGCCGACCGCATGGCGCGTGCGGCGATCGAGGAGTTGCAGGACATCCTCAAGACGCCCGAGCATCCAATCAGGCTCGACTATGAAGCCTGGCTGCAACGCTACATCGCGCGCCTGCGCGACGAGCCGGCAATGGCCGAGCGCGTGGAAGAACTCAAGCAGCGCGCGATCGAACATCCGGCCCTGCAGGACTACGTGCAAGGGCTGTGGGGGGAGATCCGCGATGCGCTGCGCAACGACCTGGCGCGAGAGGAATCATCGATGGCCGCGCACATGGAGCGTTCCATGCAATCGCTCGGACAGGCATTGTCGCAGGATCCCTCGCTGCGTGAAGCGCTCAACCAGCACATGTTGCAGGCGGCCGACAAACTCACCACGCGCTTGCGCGCATCGGTGACCGAGCATATTGCGTCGACGGTGAAAAGTTGGGACGAACGTCACCTCGTCGAACAATTGG
This sequence comes from Xanthomonas euroxanthea, assembly GCF_903989455.1. Taxonomy (NCBI): domain Bacteria; kingdom Pseudomonadati; phylum Pseudomonadota; class Gammaproteobacteria; order Lysobacterales; family Lysobacteraceae; genus Xanthomonas; species Xanthomonas euroxanthea. Next base: position 2,928,046 of record NZ_LR861803.1, read on the forward strand.
AATTGGGTGTCGGACGCGATCTGCAATACATTCGGTTCAATGGAACGCTGGTGGGCGGACTGATCGGTCTTGCCCTTCACGCATTATCGATCTGGCTGGCGTTCTGATGCATTGGCAATGACGTTGATCGCCCACCGGAAGCACGTGCAGACACGGGGAAGACCGCACGCATTCTGATGATCGTCAGGCGCCACCACGAAGCCGACCTCACTGTCGGTCAGCACACCGGGCACGCAACAGGCAAGGCAAAGGGACACAAATGCCGAATGGCCGCTGGGATCTGCGCAGGAAATACGGGCGCCGTGCGTCGATCGGGGCCCTGCTGATTCTCGCCGCAGGTTTGATTGCCGCCATTTTCGCCGGCCTGTCGCTGCAGCGACATAACGACCTCGAGCGCGAGCAGCGTTTCAACTACGTCGTGCGCACGCTGACCCGTAATATCAGCGAGCGCATGTATACCTTCGAACATGGGCTGCGCGGCGCGCGCGGCGCGGTGATCGGCGCCGGCAAGGAGATCATCAGTCGCGACCGCTTCACCCTGTACAGCCGCTCGCGCGATTACACGCGCGAGTTTCCCGGCGTGCTGGGCTACGGCTACATCCATCGCGTCGCGCCCGCCGACGAAGAGGCCTTCCTGCAGGCCGCCCGTGCCGACGGCGCACCGGACATCAAGCGGCGGCCGCTGGAGCCCTGGGACGGCGAGCGCTACATCGTGCTGTATTTCGAGCCGGAGTCCTCGGGCAACCGTCCGATTGGCCTGGACATCGCCTCCGAGCCACGTCGCCGCGCCGCCGCACTGCAGGCCGCGCGCAGCGGCCTGCCGATCATGACCTCGCCGATCTCGCTGTCCGGCTATCGCATTCCCAGCGAGAGCGGATTCCTGGTGCTGCTGGCCGTCTATCGCGAAGGCATGCCGCTGCAGACGCCGCAGCAGCGCATGGCCGCCACCAGCGGCTGGGTGTATGCGCCCTTCAGCGTCGAGCAGATGGTGCAAAGCACCCTGGGCGAGCGCGACGACCTGGCACTGGACCTGTCCGACAGGAACGAGCCCACCCACAATTTCTACCGCAGCGGCACGCCGTCCAGCGACAGCGCAAGTCGCCCGCCGGTGATCCAGCAGCTGCAGATCTACGGCCGCACCTGGATCATCACCGCCCACCCCACCGCCAGCTTCCTGGCCTCGCTCAACCAGACCTCGCCATGGCTGATGGGCGGCCTGGTGCTGGGCGTGTCGGTGCTGCTTGCGGCATTGCTGGTGCTGTATTTCAGCAATGGACTGCGGCGCGAGGAAGTGCTGCGCAAGCAGATGGAGCTGGCGGCGCTGGTCAGCCATTCCAGCGAAGCCATCGTCGCCGAAACCCCGGACGGAGACATCACCCACTGGAATCCCGCTGCCGAAGCGATGTTCGGCTACAGCGCGGACGAGGCGATCGGCCAGAACCTGACGATGCTGCTGTCGCCGCAGCCGTATGCAATTGCCGACATCGCGCACGCCGACGAACACCAGTCGGTCGATGCCTCCGCGGCGCAAAGCATGCGCCATCGCGACGGGCATCTGGTGCATGTACTGGCCAGCAAGGCCCCGATCATCGAAAGTAACGACACCCTGAGTGGGCATTCGCATTTCTTCCGCGACATCTCCGAGCGGGTGCGGTCGCACCAGCGCATCGTCGCGCTCAATGCATCGCTCGAACATCAGGTCGCCGAACGCACCAGCGAACTGATGAAGTTCTCCGCGCTGCATCGGGCGATTCTGGCGCATGCCGGCTTTGCCATCATCGCCACCGACTCCGCTGGCTTTGTCACGCTGTTCAATCGTGCCGCGGAAAAACTGCTGGGCTACAACGCCGACGAGGTGATCGGCCGCCGCAAGGCCGGCCAGTTCATCGAGCCCGAGGAACTGCAGCAGCGCGCGCACATGCTCTCCGAGCAGACCGGCGCGCCGGTGGCGCACACCCTGGAGGCGATCGCCGCGCTGACCAGCCTGGGCCGCAGCGACACCAGCGAATGGACCTACGTCAGCCACGAAGGCCGCCGCCTGCCGGTGCTGCTGACCCTGAGCACCCTGCGCGACGACAACGACCAGGTGATCGGCTACCTGGGCATGGCGGTGGATCTGACCGAGCAGAAACTGCACGAGAAACAACTGCGCTTGGCGATGGACGCGGCCAAGAGCGCCAACCAGTCCAAGTCCGATTTCCTGGCCAACATGAGCCATGAAATCCGCACGCCGATGAACGCGATCCTGGGCATGCTGTACCTGCTGCAGCGCAGCGAACTGCCCGCTGCGGCGCAGGACATGGTGACCAAGATCGATCGCTCCGCGCGCTCGTTGCTGGAAATCATCAACGACATCCTGGACTTCTCCAAGATCGAGGCCGGGCGCATCGACCTGGAACGCGCACCGTTCGACCTCAATCAACTGTTCGACAACATCGCCGACCTGATGCGTTCCTCGCTCAGCACCAAACCGGTGGAAATGATCGTCGAACCGCTGCCGCGCGACTGCCGCTGGTTGCTCGGCGATGCGCTGCGCATCAACCAGGTGCTGGTCAACCTGGTCGGCAACGCGATCAAGTTCACCGAGCAGGGCGAAGTGGTGCTGTCGGTACGGCGCTTCCCCAGCGGCGATCCGAACAAGTTCAAGCTGTTGTTCTCGGTGCGCGACACCGGCATCGGCATCTCCAAGGAAAAGCAGAGCCTGATCTTCTCGCCGTTCCTGCAGGCCGACACCTCCACCAGCCGGCGTTACGGCGGCAGCGGCCTGGGCCTGACCATCAGCCGGCGCCTGATCGAGTTGATGGGCGGCGAGCTGGAAGTGGAAAGCGTGCCCGGCCGCGGCAGCGAGTTCTATTTCGTGATCACGCTGGAAAAAGCGGCCCCGCCGCCGGCCCAGCGCGAGCTGCCCGCGCTGCCGCCCGAAGCGATGCCGCGCGTCTTGATCGCCGACGACCACGATGCCGCGCTCAACAACCTGGTGCGCATCGCCACCGAACTCGGCTGGCGCGTGGATGCGGTCGCCAGCGGCCAGGCCGCCTTGCAGGCGATCGAACAGGCCAGCGAGCCCTACGACATCTTCCTGCTCGACTGGCGCATGCCCGATATCGACGGGGTGGCGATCGCGCGGCAGATCCGCGCGCGCGCCGTGCCCGGCCCGCATCCGGTGATCGTCATGGTCACCGCGTACGAGCGCCGCCTGCTTGAACAGCACCCGGAGCAACAGGATCTGGATGCGGTCATGACCAAGCCGGTCACCAGTGCAGCGCTGCACCGGCTGATGGAGCAACTGGTCGACGCACGCCCCGGCGCGCGGCCGGTGACGCCCACCTTCGTGGCGCGCCGCCTCGAAGGCGCGCATCTGCTGCTGGTGGACGACAGCGAGATCAACTGCGAAGTGGCCCAGCGCATTCTCGAGGGCGAAGGCGCCATGGTCACGGTCGCTCACGATGGCGAGCAGGCCGTCAACACGCTCAAGCGCGCCCCGGAGCTGTTCCAGCTGGTGTTGATGGACGTGCAGATGCCGGTGGTCGATGGCTACGAAGCCACGCGGCGGCTGCGGCAGATCCCGGCGCTGGCCAGCCTGCCGGTGATCGCGCTGACCGCCGGCGCCTTTCGCCCGCAACAGGAGAAGGCGCTGGAAGCCGGCATGAACGGTTTCATCGCCAAGCCCTTCAATGTGGAGGAACTGGTCACCGCCATCCGCCATTTCCTGCAGCCCGGCGTGCGGCGCATCCCCTCGCTGCCGCACGAAGCCGACGTCCCTGCCGGCCCCGAATGGGAACATGCCGACCCGGAGGTGCTGGATGCGGCACGTGCGCGCAGCCTGTGGCGCGAGCGCGAGCCGTACGAGCGCTATCTGCTCAAACTGCTGCGCGACAACCCCGACCCGGCCGAGACCGCAGCCGAGCATCTGCGCCGCAATGAGTTGCCGGCGATCGGCGCGCTGGCGCACAAGCTGCGTGGCGCAGCCGGGTCGCTGGCCTTGCCGGCCCTGGCCGGTGCCGCCAGCGATCTGGAGACCCGCATCGAGGAAGGCCACGACATCACCTCGGCGCTGATCGCGCTCAAGGACACCATGCAGCGCACCACCGCCGCGATCCATGCCTTCCTGCAACACGCCAGCAGCGCCGAGGCGGCAAGTGACGATGCGGTCGCGCTGGACGCGGACAGCGTGCAGATCCTGGAAGCGGCCCTGGGCAGCGACGATGCCGACAGGATCGACCACGCGCTGCTGATCTGCGCGCCACGCCTGCCGCGCACCCTGCAGGAAGGACTGCAGCGTGCGGTGGATGATTTCGACTTCCGTCGCGCCGAGGCCACGCTGCGCGACTGGCAAGCCACTCACCTGCACTGACCGGTCGCCACGCAGGTCGCAAGGAGTCTTCATGGCGCATCGTCCCCTGCTGTGTGTCGACGACGAATCCAGCAACCTGGCCACCCTGCGCCAGTTGCTGCGCGACGATTTCCCGCTGGTGTTCGCCAAGTCCGGCCGCGAAGCGCTGGAGGCGGTGATCCGCCACATGCCGTCGTTGATCCTGCTGGATGTCGAGCTGCCGGACATGGACGGCTATGCGGTGGCGCGCACGCTCAAGCAGCAACCGGCCAGCGCGGCCATCCCGATCCTGTTCGTGACCTCGCGCAACAGCGAGCACGACGAGCGCACAGGCCTGGAAGCGGGCGCGGCCGACTACGTCAGCAAGCCCTACTCGCCCGCCCTGCTCAAGGTCCGCATCGCCACCCAGTTGAAGCTGGCCGAAAACGCGCGGCTGGCCCAGCAATACCGCGATGCGATCCATCTGCTCGGCACCGCCGGGCAGGGCCAGGATGCCGACACCGGCGCCCATATCTGGCGCATGGCCGCCTATGCGCGGGTGCTGGCCGAAAAGATCGGCTGGCCGGCGCAACGGGCGCAGTTGCTGCAGGATGCCGCGCCCCTGCACGATGCCGGCAAGATTGCGGCACCCGGCGGCCTGCTGCACCCGTCCGATACGCTGGACGAACACGAACGCTCGGTGGTGCGCCAGCATCCGCAGGTCGGCCACGCCCTGCTGCGACACGGTCGCGGGCCGGTGTTTCAGCTGGCTGCGGAGATCGCCCTGCATCACCACGAATGCTGGGACGGCAGCGGCTATCCCACGGGCCTGGTCGGCGATGCCATTCCCGAATCGGCGCGCATCGTGGCGGTGGCCGATGTGTTCGATGCGCTGTGCGGACGGCGCGCCTACAAGGCGCCATGGACGGTGGACGACGCCATGCGCAAGCTCGACAGCATGGCCGGCAAGCAACTGGAGCCGCGCCTGGTGCAGCATTTTCGCGAGGCATTGCCGCAGATCCTGCAGATCATGGACGCCTGGGACGATCCGGCCGCACAGTGTTGATCCACACGATGCGTGCTGCGGCCGCTCCCGGCATCTCGCACCAACAGGGAGCTGTTCTTCCCCGGTCGGGGGAGAAAGACAAGCGCCAATGCATCCCTTCTCCGGCCGGGATAACGGTGCCGGTCGGGAGAAGGATGGGTGCCGGTGCTTCCCTTCTCGGGCCGGGAGAAAGGTGCCGGTCGGAAGAAAGATGCGCGCCGGTGCTTCCCTTCTCCCCCCGGGAGAAGGTGGCGCGTAGCGCCGGATGAGGGGACGCCCAGCCTGGCGACCGACCAGTCATCCCGACTCGCCACACCAATCAGCCGCCCGCGCCGCCCGGAACAACGCTGACGGCGATCCGGACGCCAGCGCAGCTCCCCCAGCATCCCAAAACAGCCCCGGCGCATCCACCTCCAGACACACGCACTGTTACCCATGCACGCTTGAACCCCGCTGCGCAGCGGCGGACAATACCCATGTTGCGCCGCACAACACCGTGCGACGCGGGCCGGCCCGATCGCCATCTGCGCGCCACCGCTGCGGCCCCGCAACCGAGAGTCCGATGTCCTCCAGCGTGTCCGAGGCCGGCGTCACGCCGCCGCGTTATCCCGATTACCGCATCATCTCGCTGATCCTGGCCTGCGCCATCTTCATGGAGCAGATGGATGCCACCGTGCTGGCAACCGCGTTGCCGACCCTGGCACGCGATTTCGGCGTTGCCGCGCCGGCAATGAGCATCGCCATGACCAGCTACCTGCTGGCGCTGGCGGTACTGATCCCGGCCAGCGGCGCGATCGCCGACCGCTTCGGCCTGCGCCGCGTGTTCGGCGCGTCGATCTGGGTGTTCGTCGGCGGCTCGATCCTGTGTTCGCTGGCCGACAGCCTGCCCACCATGGTCGCCGCGCGCGTGCTGCAGGGCGCCGGCGGCGCGATGATGGCCCCGCTCGGCCGGCTGATCCTGCTGCGCACCGTCGAACGCCGCCATCTGGTGTCGGCCATGGCCTGGACGCTGGTGCCGGCCTTCATCGGCCCGATGCTCGGCCCGCCGCTGGGCGGATTGTTCGTCTCGTACCTGGATTGGCGCTGGATCTTCTACATCAACGTGCCGATCGGCGTGGCCGGTTTCCTGCTGGTGCGCCGTTTCATCCCGGAAATCCCCACCGAGTCAGCCCCGGCCCGCTTCGATCTGCGCGGTTTCGTGCTGTGCGGCACTGCGTTGGGTTGCCTGTTGTTCGGCCTGGAAATGGTCAGCCAGCAGGACGGCATCGGCACCGCGAGCTGGCTGCTGGCCATCGGCGCCAGCGCAGCGCTGGGGTATCTGTGGCATGCCCGCCACCACCCCGCTCCGCTGCTGGACCTGAGCCTGCTGCGGATCGACTCGTTCCGCCTATCGGTGATCGGCGGTGCGCTGATGCGCATCACCCAGGGCGCGCATCCATTCCTGCTGCCGCTGCTGTTCCAGATCGGCTTCGGCATGAGCGCCGCGCACAGCGGCCGCCTGATCCTGGCCACCGCACTCGGCGCACTGCTGATGCGCAGCATCACCCCGCAGTTATTGCGCCGCTTCGGCTATCGCAACAGCCTGATCGGCAACGGCGTGCTCGCCAGCCTGGGCTACATGGTGTGTGCGTTGTTCCGGCCCGACTGGCCGCCGGCGCTGATGTTCGGCCTGCTGCTGTGCTGCGGCGCCTTCATGTCGTTCCAGTTCGCCGCCTACAACACCATCGCCTACGAAAACGTGCCCGCATCGCGCATGAGCCGCGCCAGCAGCCTGTACACCACCTTGCAGCAACTGATGCTCTCGGTCGGCGTCTGCGCCGGCGCAATGATCCTCAAGCTGGCGATGCTGGCCGGCGATCACACACAACCGGCGCAACGCGATTTTTCGCTGGCGTTCTGCGTGGTGAGCCTGATCTCGCTCAGCGCCACCTGGTGGCACCTGCGTTTCGACAAGGATGCCGGGCAGGAAATGAGCGGGCACCGGGCGTCCAGCGGCTGACATCACCACCGCGCAGCCGGCGGGCCTGCGCGAGCGTGACCTGGAATCGGCACGCGTCAGCAGCAAAACGCCGGTGGACAGCCCACCCCGGTCAATTGGACGGCTGCAGCGACGACAGGATCTGGTCGCGACACACCGCAATGATTTCGTCGGCCAGTGGCGAGGCGTTCGGGCACGCCCGCGACAGCACGATGGCGCCGATGGCATGCGCCATCATGCCCAGGTTGCTGGCGCGCTCGGCCGCAGCCTGCGCAGTGCCGGGCGCAGCCCCGCTGCGGTCGAGCGTCGCCAACAGGTTCTCGACCCCGGCAGCAAACGCGTCGCGCACTTCCTCCGGCTGGCGCGCGGCATCGGCACCCAGCGCAGCCATCGTGCAGCCGGTGGCAGGGCTGTCGCGATGTTCGCGCGACAGATACGACATCACGAAATCCGCCTTGTCCACCTGCTCGGTCTGCGCGGCGGTATTGGCCAGGCCGCAGGCCGCCGACTCGGCCATCAGGTCCGCCTTGGAGCGGAACTGCTTGTAGAAGCCACCGTGGGTGAAACCTGCAGCGGCCATCAGATCGGCGATGCCGATCCCTTCATAACCGCGCTCGCGAAACAGCACCGAGGCCGTCTCGACGACGTGCGCCCGGTTCGCCTGTGCCTGTGCCTTGGTCACTTTCATCGTTGGGACACTCCGTGGTGATGCGGACATGGGAAAGCGAGAGCGTACATTGATGTTGACCGGCATCAAAGTGTTGACATCTTAGATTTTGATCGTAATCTTTGCCACTTCCTGCTGTCCGAGCCCCGTCAATGACCCACCCTTCGCTGTTCGAACCCTATGCACTGGGCACGCTGACCCTGGCCAACCGCATCGTGATGGCGCCGCTGACCCGTAACCGTGCGGGCGCCGGCCTGGTGCCGACCGCACTGGCAGCCACCTATTACGCCCAGCGCGCCTCGGCCGGCCTGCTGATTACCGAGGCCACCCAGGTCTCGCCCCAGGCCCAGGGCTACCAGGACACCCCCGGCCTGTACACGCCCGGGCAGATTGCCGCCTGGCGCGCGGTCACCGACGCCGTGCATGCCAACGGCGGGCGCATCTTCGTGCAGCTGTGGCACGTCGGCCGGGTGTCGCATGTCGACCTGCAGCCGGGCGGCGCGGCACCGGTTGCGCCGTCGGCGATCCGCGCGGCGACCAAGGTGTTCGTCAACAACGGCTTTGCCGATGTCTCCGAACCACGCGCGCTGGAGCTGCACGAACTGCCGGGCATCGTCGACGACTTCCGCCAGGCCGCGGCCAATGCGATTGCCGCCGGCTTCGACGGCGTCGAAATCCACGGCGCCAATGGCTACCTGCTGGAGCAGTTCATCAAGGACGGCGCCAACCAGCGCACCGATGCCTATGGCGGCTCGATCGAAAACCGCGCGCGCCTGTTGCTGGAGGTGGTCGCCGCAGTGAGCGAGCAGATTGGCGCCGATCGCACCGGCGTGCGCATCTCGCCGGTATCGCCGGCAAGCGGCATTTCCGGCAGCGATCCGCAGCCGCAATACGACTACATCGCCGAGCAACTCGACGCGCTGGGCATCGTGTACCTGCATGTGGTCGAAGGTGCGACCGGCGGCCCGCGCGATGCGGCCCCGTTCGACTATGCCGCGCTGCGCAGCAAGTTCACCCGCACCTACCTGGCCAACAACGGCTACGACCTGGACCTGGCCAACGCCCAGGTGCGCGCAGGCAACATCGACCTGGTGGCCTTCGGCCGCCCGTTCATCAGCAACCCCGACCTGGTCCAGCGCCTGCGAACCGGCGCAGCGCTGGCGCCGTTGAATCCGGCCACCCTCTACGGCGGTGGCGCCGAAGGCTATATCGACTACCCGTCCCTCGCCGGCTGAGGCTGCCTCGCCTGGCGTCCTTCATCCACTCTCATCAAGGAATCCTGCATGTCCACGCTTCCCGCTGTCCTCATCACCGGCGCCTCCACCGGCATCGGCGCCGTCTACGCCGAGCGCTTCGCGCAACGCGGCCATGACCTGGTACTGGTCGCACGCGACAAGGCCCGCCTCGATGCGCTGGCTGCGCGTCTGCGCGATGCACATGGCGTCAGCGTCGATGTGCTGCAGGCCGACCTGACCCAGGCCGCCGATCTGGCCGCGGTGGAAACCCGCCTGCGCGAGGATGCGCAGATCGGCATCCTGATCAACAACGCTGGCATGGCGCAGTCCGGCGGCATCCTGCAGCAGGACGCCGCGGCGGTCGACCGCCTGATCGCGCTCAATGTCACCGCGTTGACGCGCCTGTCCGCCGCTGTTGCGCCGCGCTTTGCACAGTCCGGCAGCGGCGCGATCGTCAACCTCGGCTCGGTGGTGGGTTTCGCTCCGGAATTCGGCATGAGCGTCTATGGCGCCACCAAGGCCTTCGTGCTGTTCCTGTCGCAGGGGCTGCACCTGGAGCTGGGCGCCAAGGGCGTGTATGTACAGGCCGTGCTGCCGGCCGGCACGCGCACCGAGATCTGGGGACGCGCCGGTATCGACGTCAACACGCTCAGCGACCTGATGGACGTGGGCGAACTGGTCGACGCCGCGCTGGTCGGCTTCGATCGCCGCGAGCTGGTCACCATTCCGCCGTTGCACGTGGCCGAACGTTGGGACGCACTGGATGGCGCGCGCCAGGGCTTGTTGTCGGACATCCGGCAGGCGAACGCCGCAGAGCGTTATCAGCCGGCAGCCTGACCGGCCGAACGACGCTGCTGCCCCGCAGCGCTCGCCACGGTGAGCGCTGCGGACCTGCATGGAGACGGCACGCAGCCGCACGCGTGCACGGGTTCGATGGATTCACGTGGCCCATGTGGCGATCAGGCGGCAGGCATCGCTCTGCCAGCGCAGGGATGAAGGCGGCCGGGGCCGGCGTCGTACCCGGCCACACATCCCTACAACTACGGCATTGGACTGGAACCAGATGAAAGCACTCACCTTCAAACGCTACGGCAAGGCTCCCGGCATCGGCTTCAGCGAGCTGGCCCGCCCGACGCTGCAGCCCGACGAACTACTGGTCGAGGTGCATGCCGCGGGCGTGAACCCCATCGACAACATGATTCCCACCGGCATCTTCAAACCCGTGGTGAAATTCGAGCTGCCCGCCACGCTGGGCAGCGACGTGGCCGGGATCGTCATCGAGGTCGGCAGCCGCGTCACCCGCTTCAAGCCGGGCGATGCGATTTTCGCCAGCGTGTTCGATCTTGGCCGCGGCACCATCGCCGAGTATGTCGCGGTACCGGAAAGCGCCGCAGCGTTGAAGCCGGCCAACCTGGAGTTCGTGCAGGCGGCATCGCTGCCGATGGTCGCACTCACGTCCTGGCAGGCCCTGAAGGAACGTGCCGGACTGCAGCCCGGCCAGAAGGTGTTCATTCCTGCCGGTTCCGGCGGCATCGGCACCATCGCGATCCAGTTGGCAAAACACCTCGGCGCCACTGTCGGCACCACCACCAGCACCGGCAATGTCGCGCTGGTGAACAGCCTTGGCGCAGACGAGGTGGTCGACTACAGGCAACAGGACTTCGAGACCGTGCTGCACGGCTACGACGTCGCGCTGGGCACGATGCGGGGCGATACGATCGAAAAATCGCTCGCCATCCTCAAGCCCGGCGGCAGGATCGTGTCGCTGGTCGGGCCGCTGGATGCCGCCTTTGCCCGCGCACGCCGGTTGAATGTCGTGCTGCAATTCGTCTTTGCCATGATGAGCCGCAAGATCATCCGCCTGGCGAACAAGCGCAACGTCGCCTACGGCTTCCTGTTCGTGCGTCCCGATGGCGCGCAACTGGCGAAGATCGGCGAACTGCTCGAAGCCGGACGCATCCGCCCGGTCATCGACAAGGTCTTTGGGTTCGACCAGGCAAAGCAGGCGCTGGAATATCTGGCCCAGGGCCGCGCCAAGGGCAAGGTGGTCGTCAAGATCAAGTAAGACACCGGACGTAAGTCCGTGGGCCATGGGTGCGACAAGAAGACCGGACAGCGCGAACCGCGCCGTCGCACTGTTTCAGCAATAGTGCACAACACGTGTCCATGTTTGTAATGCGCACTGAAATGTGCAGTTGGTTGCAGCGCACCCAATCTGCGGCGTGTCTGCAGCGCCTTCAGTAAAACAGTCAGCACACTGTCTGGTGCGGTGTCCTCACCGGTTGCGGGACCGTGTGGCGGCATGGATGCCGCCACCGAGCCCCCAGGGACGGGTTCACGGCGTGTCCCGCAAGCGGTGAGGGCGCCGCGCCTTCGACGCTGCAAGTTTGCTGCAGGGCCCTTGCCCGCCCACCATCGCGGGACACGCCGCAAGTACGTCCATGTAGGGCTCCGGCGCGGCATCCATGCCGCTCAGGGTCCCGCGACGGTGAGCGGGCAAGGACCAGTGGAGAGGGTCGGTGTGCATGGCAAGAGCAGTGCTGGATGCGCCTGGTTTGAGCTGAACAGCATCAACCCCCAAAGGCGGCTCTTTGGTGCGAAACGACGACATTTGCCAGCAGGAAATGAGGGTGATGACGAAGCACCTGCTCCGCCATCACCTCGCTGCACACTATTACATCCCGTGCGCTGCCAACTGGCCCAACCGCTGCACCGCCACCGACACGGTCGGGTAGTCCAGCGTCTTCTGCTCGGCCACATCGGCCAGCATCGCCAGGGTGAAGCGCAGGCTGGAATCGTCGCGCGCCAGCCAGTTGGCCACCTTGTCCTCGGCACTGCTGCCGGGCAGGGTCAGCACCTGCGCCACCAGTGCACGCTGATGCGCGGCCAGTTCATCGCGCAGCACACCACGTGCCACTGCATGCCAGCGGCCGTTGACCTCCAGCGCGTCGATCTGCTCGAACAACCACGGCAGGCGCAGCGCTTCGCCCAGGCGGAAATGCACCTTGGACACGTCCACCGGCTTGAGCTTGCGGGTGCGCGCGGTTTCGATGATGTCGAAGGCCGGTTCCAGGTAACGCAACTCGCACAGCTGTTGCGCCAGTTGCGGCGGCAGGCCCTTGTCCTGCCATTCCTGCACGCTGGCTTCGTACTGCGGGCGCTGCGCATCCGACAGCACGCCGGAAGCGATACGGATGTCATTGAACGGGCCGTGGTAACGCTCCACCGCCGCGGTGATGCCCGGCATCTGGCCCGGACGCAGCAGCAGCCAACGCACGAACGAGCGTTGCAGGCGCCAGATCACTTCCAGTGCATCGATCTGCACCGACTCGGGCACCTTGCCGTCCAGCGCGTCGATCTGCGTCCACAGCGCGCGTGCATCCAGCGTCTCGCGGCTGATGGTATAGGCCTTGGCGACCTCGGCGATGCTGCGGCCGGTGTCTTCCTGCATGCGCATCAGGAAGGTGGCGCCCATGCGGTTGATGGTGGTGTTGGTCACTGCGGTGGCGATGATCTCGCGCTTGAGGCGGTGACGCTCCATCGCATCGGCGTACTTCTTCTGCAGCGGCTGCGGGAAGTAGCGCTGCAGTTCCTTGGACAGATACGGGTCTTCGGGGATATCCGATTCCAGCAGCTGCTGGAACGCCACCAGCTTGGAGTACGACAACAGCACCGACAGCTCCGGGCGCGACAAGCCCTGCCCGCGCGCCTTGCGTGCGGACAATTCGGCATCGGAGGGCAGGAACTCGATCTGGCGATCGAGCAGGCCCTGCAGTTCCAGCGTGCGGATGAAGTGCTGCTTGGAGCCCAGGCGCTTGACGCTCATCCGCTCCATCAGGCTGATCGCCTGGTTCTGGCGGTAGTTGTCCCACAACACCAGGTCGGCCACTTCGTCGGTCATCGACGCGAGCAATGTGTTGCGCGCGTCGTAGGTGAGCTTCTTGGCCTGCACCATGTCGTTGAGCAGGATCTTGATGTTCACCTCGTGGTCGGAGGTGTCCACGCCGGCCGAATTGTCGATGAAGTCGGTGTTGAGCAGCACCCCGGCCTGCGCGGCCTCGATGCGACCGAGCTGGGTCAGGCCGAGGTTACCGCCCTCGCCCACCACCTTGCAGCGCAATTCGCCGCCATTGACGCGCAGGCCGTTGTTGGCGCGGTCGCCCACATCGGCGTGCGACTCGCTGGACGCCTTGACGTAGGTGCCGATGCCGCCATTCCAGAACAAATCCACCGGCGCCTTGAGGATGGCGTTCATCAGCTCGTTGGGCGAGAGCTGCTTGACGCTGGATTCCAAGCCCAGCACCTCGCGTACCGGCGCGCTGATGTCGATGGATTTGAGCGTGCGCGGATAGATGCCGCCACCGGCGCTGATCAGTTTGGCCTCGTAGTCGGCCCAGCTGGAACGCGGCAGCTTGAACAGGCGCTCGCGCTCGGCGAACGAAGCGGCGGCATCCGGATTGGGGTCCAGGAAGATATGCCGGTGATCGAACGCGGCCAGCAGCCGGATATGCCTTGAGAGCAGCATGCCGTTGCCGAACACGTCGCCGGACATGTCGCCGATGCCGACCACGCTGAAATCCTGGCTCTGGCAATCGCGCCCCATTGCGCGGAAGTGGCGCTTGACCGACTCCCACGCACCACGCGCGGTGATGCCCATGCCCTTGTGGTCGTAACCGACCGACCCGCCGGACGCGAATGCATCGCCCAGCCAGAAGCCGTGGTCCAGCGCCAGCCCGTTGGCGATGTCGGAGAACGTGGCGGTGCCCTTGTCGGCCGCGACCACCAGGTACGGGTCGTCCAGGTCATGGCGCACCACCTGCGGCGGCGGCACGATCTTGCCGCCGACGATGTTGTCGGTGATGTCGAGCAGGCTCTGGATGAACAGCTTGTAGCAGGCGATGCCTTCGGCCTGGATCGCATCACGGTCGCCGCCCACCGGCGAGCGCTTGACGTAGAAACCGCCCTTGGCGCCGACCGGCACGATGACGGTGTTCTTGACCATCTGCGCCTTGACCAGGCCCAGCACCTCGGTGCGGAAATCCTCGCGCCGGTCCGACCAGCGCAGGCCGCCACGCGCCACCGCGCCAAAGCGCAGGTGCACGCCTTCCACCCGTGGGCTGTAGACGAAGATCTCGCGGTACGGACGCGGCTTGGGCAGATCCGGCACGATCGAAGAATCCAGCTTGAAGCTGATGCAGTGCCCGTGCTTGCCGCTCTTGTCGGTCTGGTAGTAGTTGGTGCGCAGCGTCGCGTCGATCACGCCGATGAAGCTGCGCAGGATGCGGTCCTCGTCCAGGCTGGAAACGCGGTCCATCAGCTTCAGCAGCGTGGCGCGCGCAGCCTCCTGCTGCGCATCGCGGTCGCTGCCGCGCGCCTGCAGCACCGGCTCCAGCGCCTTGAGTGTGGCCTCGTCGCCACCGGCCAGTACCGACAGTTCCTCGCGCAGGCGTTCCTGCCCGGCAACGATCTGCGCCTTGGTCTCGCTGCCGGTGGCCGGATCGAAGCGCGCCTCGAACAGTTCCACCAGCAGGCGCGCCAGCAGCGGATAGCGGGTGAACGTCGCCTCGACGTAGGCCTGCGAGAACGGCACCGCGGTCTGCAGCAGATACTTGCAATAGCCGCGCAGCAGCGCGACCTGGCGCCAGTGCAGGCCGGCCGCCAGGATCAGGCGGTTGAAGCCGTCGTTTTCGGCATCGCCGCTCCAGATCCGCTCGAAGGCTTCGCCGAAACCGGCGTCGGCGTTGGCCGCATTGATCCTGCCGGAGGTCGATTCGACCTCGAAATCCTGGATGTAGACCGGCGTCTCGCCGACCTGCAGCCGGTACGGCCGCTCGGAGATTACGCGCAGGCCCAGGTTCTCCATCATCGGCATCGCATCGGACAACGGGATGTCGTCGAGCTGGCGATACAGCTTCAGGCGCAGGCCTTCGCCGGCGTCCAGCCGCACGCCGTCGTCGCGGCGGATCTCCTGCAGGCTCAGGTGCAGGTCATCCGGGCCTTCCAGTGCCGCCAGATGCTCGACGTCGGACACCGCCGATTCGATCGACGAGTCTTCGATATAGCCGGCCGGCAACGCACGCCCGAAGTTGGCCGCCATGCGCAGGCCATTGACCTCGCCATGCCGCGCCACCAGCGCCTCGCGCAGGGCATCGCGCCAGTTGCGCAGCAGATGCGCCAGCCGCGATTCGAGCTCGGTGGTGTTGAATTCCAGCGCCTCGCCACTCTTGGGCCGCACGATCAGGTGCAGCTGCGCCAGCGGCGATTCGCCCAGCACCACGCTGGAATCGATGTATTCGCCGTGCAGCGCCTCCTTGAGCAAGGCTTCGATGCGCAGCCGCACATCGGTGTTGAAGCGCTCGCGCGGGATGTACACCAGCGCGGAGATGAAGCGGCTGTACTTGTCGCGGCGCAGAAACATGCGGCTGCGCACGCGCTCCTGCAGGCCGAGGATGCCGATCGCGGTGCGATACAGCTCTTCCTCGTTGGACTGGAACAGCTCCTCGCGCGGCAATGTCTCCAGAATGTGCCGCAGCGCCTTGCCGCTGTGGCTGCTCGGGGTCAGCCCGGACTTGCTCATCACGTATTCGTGGCGCTGCCGCACCAGCGGAATTTCCCACGGGCGGCGGTTGTAGGCGCTGGAGGTGAACAGGCCCAGGAAGCGCTGCTCGCCGACGATGCGGCCCTTGGCATCGAATTCCAGGATGCCGATGTAATCCATGTAGCCGACCCGGTGCACGCGCGAGCGCGCATTGGTCTTGGTCAGGATCAGCGCGTCCTTGAGCTTGGCCGAGGTGTTCAGGCCATGCGCCGCCAGCGTGGTCACCGGGCGCGCCGGCGAGGTGTCACGGCCGCGCATCAGGCCCAGGCCGGTTTCTTCCACCGGCGCCAGCACGTCCTGGCCGTCCTGCTTCTCCACGCGGTACTCGCGGTAGCCGAAGAAGGTGAAGTGGTCGGCGGCCGCCCAGCGCAGGAACTCCTGCGCCTCGTGGCGGCTGATGTCGTCCATCGGCAGGCGGCGGGTGGCCAGGTCATCGGCCAGCATCACCATCTTTTCGCGCATCGACGCCCAGTCGTGCACGATCGCGCGCACTTCGGCCAGCACCTTGCGCACCGCCGCTTCCACCTTGGGCATGTCGTCGGCGGGCTGGCGGTCGATCTCCAGCACCATCAGCGATTCGCTCTTGCCCTCGCCCACCGCGGTCAGCTTGCCGGCCTTGTCGCGCGCGATGCGCAGCACCGGGTGGCCGAGCACGTGCACGCCGATGCCCAGGTCCGACAGCGTCATGCTCACCGAGTCCACCAGGAACGGCATGTCGTCGTTGACGATCTGCAGCAGCGTGTGCGGCGATTCGTAGCCGTGGCTCTTCAGGGTCGGGTTGAACACCCGCACATTGACCGTGCCGGCCTTGCGCGTGCGCGCAAACTCCAGCATGTCGGCCGCCAGGGCCGCCCACTGTTCGGGTGGGTGGTTGGGGAACTCGTCCTCTTCCATGCGCCGGTAGAAGTCGGCTGCAAACAGCTGCACCTCGGACTGGCGGGCAGCCGGGTAGCGCTTGCGCAACGCGGCAAAGACCGGCTCCAGGGTGACCGCCTGCGGCGCGGTGGCAAGCACGGGGACGGCATGTTCGGCGACCGGTGTGACCGACGTCGTGGACGATTTCGAAGCAGCTTTCTTGGCTGTCATGAGAGCGCTGGGATGCTCGGTGGAAAACCTGAATTGTACCGGCGCCGGATGAAGGCGCCTTGCTGCATAGCGCAAATTCCCGGGGCCGGCACCGGCCCCGGACGCGGCATCCAAGCGCTACCCGACTGTAATTCCTCGGGCGGCGGCCGATTGGCGGTCGCGCATCGGCCTGTCGGACCGCCACAACCGGCAAAGTCGGGCCCGACGCTTGGCGCACAAGGCGCTGTACAGACAGAATTGCGACCGTCAAGCCTGTTTAAAAACTAAACTGGACGGTATAGTCTACCGCCATGACCCCCCGTTCCCACCGTGCTTCCCGGCGCTCGGATTGCGATCGCCGCATCCATGCGGCTGTGCATACGCTGCTTGCCGAGCGTGGCATGCGGCTGAGCATGGATGCCGTGGCCGAGCGTGCCGGTTGTTCCAAGCAGACGCTCTATAGTTACTACGGTTGTAAAGAAAACCTGCTGCGCGATGTCCTTCAGGACCACGTGCATCTGGCCACGGTGCCGCTGGGCACCGCCTCCGGCGAGTTGCGCGAGGATCTGCTGGCCTTTGCGCTGGCCCATCTTGACCGCCTGAACCGGCCCGATGTGCTACAGACCTGCCGATTGGTGGAGGCCGAATCGCACCGGTTTCCCGACCAGTCGCAGCAGATCTTCCAGGACGGGGTCGTCGGCATGCAGCAGCGCCTGGCGCAGCGCTTCGAACAGGCGATGCAGGCAGGCCAGCTGCGCCATGACGATCCGCACTGTATGGCCGAACTGCTGTTGAGCATGATCGTCGGTCTGGATTTCGACCGGCAACGCTTTCAGGTACCCCACCGCGCCGGCCTCCCCGCCAGGCAGCAGTGGGCGCAGTTCGCTGTCGATACGTTCCTGCGCGCCTTTGCCGCGGTCGCTGCCACGCCTTCGCTGTCCCCGCTTTCCTTTCTCACTTCAAGACCCTAACGGAGTTCCTCCTGATGATCGCCCCGCTCCGCACATTCGGCCTGGCCTGTGCCATCACCCTGGCGCTGGCTGCCTGCAGCAAGCCCGAACAACAGCAGGCGCCGCCGCCGCCGGAAGTGTCGGTGCTGGAAATGAAGCCGCAGACCCTGCCGCTGGAACGCGACCTGGTCGGCCGCCTGTCGGCATTCCGCTCGGCCGACGTGCGCGCACGCGTGGACGGCGTGGTGCTCAAGCGCCTGTACACCGAGGGCACCGACGTCAAGGAAGGCCAGCCGCTGTTCGAGATCGACCCGGCACCGCTGAAGGCCACGCTGCTGCAGGCACAGGGCCAGCTGGCCGCCGCCGAGGCGACCTACGCCAATGCCCAGGTCGCCGCCAAGCGCGCGCGCAGCCTGGCCCCGCAGCAGTACGTGTCGCGGGCCGACATCGACAACGCCGAAGCCACCGAGCGCTCCTCCCGCGCCAACGTGCAGCAGGCACGCGGCCAGGTCGAGTCCGCCCGCATCCAGCTCGGCTTTGCCAGCGTCACCTCGCCGATCACCGGCCGCGCCGGCATCCAGCGCGTGACCGAAGGTGCGCTGGTCGGCTCGGGTGAGGCCACCCTGCTGACCACGGTCGACCAGATCGACCCGCTGTATGTGAACTTTGCGATGAGCAGCGAAGAGCTCGCCGCCCTGCGCCAGGCCCAGAGCAGCGGCAACGTGCAGCTCAGCGGCGATGGCAAGTCCACCATCAACGTGGAACTGGGCAACGGCACGCAGTACCCGCACCCCGGTACGCTGGACGTGTCGGCGGTGACGGTGGACCCGAGCACCGGTGCGGTGTCGCTGCGCGCGACCCTGCCCAACCCGGAACAGGCACTGCTGCCGGGCGCGTTCGTGACCTTCAAGGCCAGCCTGGGCCAGCGCAACAACGCCTACCTGATGCCGCAGCAGGCCGTGCAGCGCGATGCCACCGGCGCCTACGCGCTGGTGCTGGGCAAGGACGGCAAGGTGGTGCGCAAGAATCTCACCGTCGACGGCCAGCAGAAAGGTCAGTGGATCGTCACCGGTGGCGTGACCCCGGGCGATCAGGTGATCGTCGATGGCGTGCAGAAGGCCAAGGAAGGCCAGCCGGCCAAGGGCGTGCCGTGGGATCCGAACAAGCCGGCGCAGGGCGGCCAGCCGGGTGCACCGGGCGCGGCTCCCGCCGCCCAGGGTGGCAACGCACAGGCCGCACCGGCAGCCGACAAGGCCGACGCGGCGGTACCGGCCGCGCAGGAACAGTCCAAGCCAGACGCTGCGGCGCAGCCGGCCGACTCCCAGTCCAAGCAGCAGTAACGGAACCCGGACATGCCTAAGTTTTTTATCGAACACCCTGTCTTTGCCTGGGTGGTGGCGATCCTGATCTCGCTTGCGGGCGTGATCTCGATCCTGAATCTGGGTATCGAGTCGTACCCCACGATCGCCCCGCCGCAGGTCACCGTCACCGCCAACTTCCCCGGCGCCAGCGCCGATACCGCCGAAAAAGCGGTGACCCAGGTCATCGAGCAGCAGCTCACCGGTATCGATCACCTGCTATACTTCAACTCGTCCTCGGCCGCCAACGGCCGCGTGACCATCACGCTGACCTTCGAAACCGGCACCGACGCGGATATCGCCCAGGTGCAGGTGCAGAACAAGGTGTCGCTGGCCACGCCGCGTCTGCCCTCGGAAGTCACCCAGCAGGGTGTGGTGGTGGCCAAGGCCAACGCCGGCTTCCTGATGGTGGCCGCGCTGCGCTCGGACAACCCGTCGATCAACCGCGACGCGCTCAACGACATCGTCGGCTCGCGCGTGCTCGAGCAGATTTCGCGCGTGCCCGGCGTGGGCAGCACCAACCAGTTCGGCGCCGAGTACGCGATGAACATCTGGCTGAACCCGGAGAAGCTGCAGGGCTACAACCTGTCGGCGACCCAGGTGCTGACCGCGGTGCGTAACCAGAACGTGCAGTTCGCTGCCGGTTCGGTGGGCGCCGACCCGACTCCGGAAGGCATCAGCTTCACCGCCACCGTGTCGGCCGAGGGCCGCTTCAGCTCGCCGGAACAGTTCGAGAACATCATCCTGCGTACCGACAACAACGGTGCCACGGTGCGCTTGAAGGATGTCGCGCGGGTCACCGTGGGGCCGAGCAACTACGGCTTCGACACCCAGTACAACGGCAAGCCCACCGGTGCCTTCGGTATCCAGCTGCTGCCGGGCGCCAACGCGCTGAACGTGTCCGAGGCGGTCGGTGCCAAGCTCGACGAGCTGCAGCCGACCTTCCCGCAGGGCGTGACCTGGTTTGCGCCGTACGAATCGACCACCTTCGTGCGCATCTCCATCGAGGAAGTGATCCACACGCTGGTGGAAGCCATCGTGCTGGTGTTCCTGGTGATGCTGCTGTTCCTGCAGAACTTCCGCGCCACCGTGATTCCCACGCTGGTGATTCCGGTCGCGCTGCTGGGCACGTTCTTCGGCATGTACATGATCGGCTTCACCATCAACCAGCTGACGCTGTTTGCGATGGTGCTGGCGATCGGCATCGTGGTCGACGACGCGATCGTGGTGATCGAGAACGTCGAACGCATCATGAGCGAGGAGCACCTGGAGCCGAAGGCGGCCACGCAGAAGGCGATGACCCAGATCACCGGCGCGGTGGTGGCCATCACCGTGGTGCTGGCGGCGGTGTTCATCCCCTCCTCGCTGCAACCCGGCGCCTCGGGCGCGATCTACAAGCAGTTCGCGCTGACCATCGCCATGTCGATGGGTTTCTCCGCGTTCCTGGCGTTGAGCTTCACCCCGGCGCTGTGCGGCGCGTTCCTCAAGTCCACCCACTCGACCAAGAAAAACTGGATCTACCGCACCTTCGACAAGTACTACGACAAGCTGGCACATCGCTATGTCGGCGTGGTCGGCCACACCCTCAAGCGCTCGCCGCCGTGGATGATCGTGTTCGTGGTGCTGGTGGTGCTGTGCGGCTTCCTGTTCACCCGCATGCCGGGCAGCTTCCTGCCGGAAGAAGACCAGGGCTTTGCAGTGGCCATCGTGCAGCTGCCGCCGGGCGCGACCAAGATCCGCACCAACGAGGCGTTCGCGCAGATGCGTGCGGTGCTGGAGAAGCAGCCGGCCGTGGAAGGCATGCTGCAGATCGCCGGCTTCAGCTTCCTGGGCTCGGGCGAAAACGTCGGCATGGGCTTCATCCGGCTCAAGCCGTGGGAAGAGCGTGACGTTACTGCCGAGCAGTTGATCCAGCAGCTCAACGGTGCCTTCTACGGCATCAAGGGCGCGCAGATCTTCGTGGTCAACCTGCCCACCGTGCAGGGCCTGGGCCAGTTCGGCGGCTTCGACATGTGGCTGCAGGACCGCTCCGGCGCCGGCCAGCAAGCCTTGACCCAGGCACGCAACATCGTGCTGGGCAAGGCGGCGGAAAGGCAGGACACCATGGTGGGCGTGCGCCCGAACGGCCTGGAAGACGCACCACAGCTGCAGCTGTCCGTGGACCGTGTGCAGGCGCAGTCGATGGGCCTGGACGTCAGCGATATCTACAGCTCGATCCAGCTGATGCTGGCGCCTGTGTACATCAACGACTACTTCTCCGAAGGCCGCATCAAGCGCGTCAACATCCGTGCCGACGACCAGTTCCGCACCGGCCCCGAGTCGCTGCGCAGCTTCTTCAGCCCCAGTGCGACAGCAGTCGGTGCCGATGGGCAGCCGGGAATGATTCCGCTGAGCAATGTGGTCAAGGCCGATTGGACCTTCGCCTCGCCGGCGTTGAACCGCTACAACGGCTATTCGGCGGTGAACATCGTCGGCAACCCGGCGCCGGGTGGTAGCTCCGGCCAGGCGATGACGGCGATGGAAGAGATCGTCAACAACGATCTGCCGCCGGGCTTCGGCTTCGACTGGAGCGGCATGTCGTACCAGGAAATCATTGCCGGTAATGCGGCCACGCTGTTGCTGGCGTTGTCGGTGGTGGTGGTGTTCCTGTGCCTGGCCGCCCTCTACGAGAGCTGGTCGATTCCGGTGGCGGTGCTGATGGTGGTGCCGATCGGTGTGCTGGGTGCGATCACCTTCTCGATGCTGCGTGGGCTGCCGAACGATCTGTACTTCAAGATCGGCATGATCACCGTGATCGGCCTGGCGGCGAAGAACGCGATCCTGATCGTGGAGTTCGCGGTGGAACAGCGTGCGGCAGGCAAGACGCTGCGCGAGGCGACGCTGGAAGCGGCACACCTGCGCTTCCGCCCGATCCTGATGACCTCGTTCGCCTTCATCCTGGGCGTGCTGCCGCTGGCCATCTCCACCGGTGCCGGCGCCAACTCGCGTCACTCCATCGGTACCGGCGTGATCGGCGGCATGGTGTTCGCCACCGTGCTCGGCGTGATCTTCATCCCGCTGTTCTTCGTGGTGGTGCGCCGCATGCTGGGCGACAAGCTGGACGAACAGTCCAAGGACTACCTCGCGGCACAGGGCGACGCCGGAAGCCATCGTCCGGATCGTTGATCTGGGACATCGCGTAGAACGAAAAGCCCCGGCACTGCCGGGGCTTTTTTTTGGGCTGCGCAACAGTGATAGCTCGTAGGAGCGCACCCGGGCGCGACGTGCATGACCGGTAACGCCCGTCGCGCCCGGGTGCGCTCCTACGGGTGACGGGGATTGGTGACATTCGTGCTCGGGCAAGGCCCGCACTACGCGATCCGCAACACCCGCCAGGCACTTGTAGGAGCGCCCCTGGGCGCGATGGGCTCTACCGGTAACGCCCGTCGCGCCCAGGTGCGCTCCTACGGTGGGGTGCGGGGGCCGGTGGAGCCGCGCACCACGCAGCGGCCGGTCATCACCATGCGGCGGATCGGCAGCTGCGGGTTGCCCAGGCGTTCCAGCAGCAGCGACATCGCTGCGCGGCCCATGTCCTCGACCGGCTGCTCGACCACGGTAATGCCGGGCTCGACCAGGTCGGTCCAGCGCTCGTTGTCGAAGCCGGCCAGGGCCAGGTCGTCGGGCAGGCGCAGACCCGCGGTGCGGGCGGCCTTGAGCGCGCCCATCAACAGCAGGCTGTTACTGGTGACAATGGCCTCGGGCCGGTCTGCACCGGCCAGCCATTGGCCGACTTCGGCAATCGCCGCTTCGGCGGTGGGCGCCACTTCGCGGTAGGCCGGCGTCAGCCCGGGCGCGCGCATCGCGGCCAGATAGCCGTTGCGGCGCTCGGTCGCGGTGGTACTGGTGCCGAACAACCCGCCGATGCGCCGATACCCCTGCGCCTGCAGATGCGCGACCAGCTCGCCCATGGCCGCGGCGTTGTCCAGCACCACGCTGTCGTAGCGGCTGCCGGGGCCGGCGCGGTCCACCAGCACGGTCGGGTAGTCCAGCACCAGCTCGTGCATGCGCCCGACCGTGCTGCGGGTTGGCGCGAAGATCAGCCCGGTGATGCGTTCTTCCTGCATCAATTGCAGGTACAGCGCCTCGCGCTCGGGGTCTTCGTCGGTATTGCACAGGGTCACGCGCATGCCGGCACGGTAGGCCACCTCTTCCACCGCGCGGATCAGCGCGGTGAAGTACGGGTTGCGGATGTCGGCGACGATCACCCCCAGGATGCCGGACTGCTGGGAGCGCAGGCGCCGCGCCATCAGGTTGGGCCGGTAGCCGGTCTGGCGCACCGCCGCCTCGACCTTGGCCCGTACCTCCTCGCTGACCGGGCCAGTGCCCAGCGCGCGCGAGACCGTCGATTTGGAAACCCCGGCCACGCGGGCCACGTCGTTGATGCTGATACTCACTGGGACCGTTCCCGCTCCATTTGCGCACCTGCAGCCAGGTGCGGTGCCTGATCCGATGCTAACCCGAAAGCACTACGCCGTTTTTGTGCAGCGCACATTGACCTGGAACGTGGGAACGTTCCCACTATACTGCCCAGCCCGTTCCCATCCCGGAGTCCGTCTTGTCCTCTCCGTCGCCAGCCGCCCCCGTCACCCCCGAACTCGTGCGTCTGCGTGCGCATGCCCGCGACAAGGACGACGCCATCGCACAGGCTGCCCAGTTGCTGGTCGCCGCCGGCTGCGTGGCGCCGGGCTATGACGCCAGCATGCGGCGCCGCGAAGGCCTGGCGAACACCTTTCTGGGCCACGGCCTGGCGATCCCGCACGGCGTTGGCGAAGACCGCCACCTGGTGCGCCGCGACGGCATCGCGGTGCTGCAGTTGCCCGAGGGCGTGGAGTGGAACCCGGGCCAGACCACCCGGCTGGTGGTCGGCATCGCCGCCCAGTCCGACACCCACATCACCTTGCTGCGCCGGCTGACCCGCCTGATCCAGGACCCGGCCCAGCTGGAAGCACTGTTCACCACCGACGACCCCGGCGTGATCGTGGCCGCCCTGACCGGCGACCGTGCGCCCGACACCAGCGCCGCACCGGCCACCGACCTGGCCGAAAAATTTGACTGGACCATCGCCTACCCCAGCGGCCTGCACGCGCGCCCGGCCACCCGCTGGGCCGAGACCGCACGCGGCTTCTCGGCGCGCGCCCAGGTACGCGCCGGCGACCAGGCCGCCGATGCCAAGAGCCTGGTCGGGCTGCTGCAGCTCGGCCTGCGTGCCGGCGACAGCATCACCGTCTCGGCCGAAGGCCCCGATGCCGCCGCGCTGCTCAAGCGCCTGCGCGCGGTGATGGACAGCCTGACCGCGCAGGAAAAGGCCGATGCCGAACGCGCCGCGCAACGCCGCGCCGCCCCGGTGGTCGGCTGGACGCCGCCGCAGGCGCAGCCGGCCATCGTCGGCATCGGCGCCAGCCCGGGCGTGGCGATCGGCATCGTGCACCGGCTGCGTGCGGCGCAGACCGAAGTGGCCGATCAACCGGTCGGCCTGGGTGATGGCGGCGCGCTGCTGCACGACGCGCTGACCCGCACCCGCCAGCAGCTGGCGGCGATCCAGGACGACACCCAGCGCCGGCTCGGCGCTTCGGACGCGGCGATCTTCAAGGCCCAGGCCGAACTGCTCAACGACACCGACCTGATCACCCGCACCTGCCAGCTGATGGTCGAAGGCCACGGCGTGGCGTGGTCGTGGCATCAGGCGGTGGAACAGATCGCCTCGGGCCTGGCCGCGCTGGGCAACCCGGTGCTGGCCGGCCGCGCGGCCGACCTGCGCGATGTCGGCCGCCGCGTGCTGGCCCAGCTCGACCCGGCCGCCGCCGGCGCCGGCCTGACCGACCTGCCGGAGCAGCCCTGCATCCTGCTCGCCGGCGATCTGTCGCCGTCGGACACCGCCAACCTGGACACCAAGCGCGTGCTCGGCCTGGCCACCGCGCAAGGCGGGCCGACCTCGCATACCGCGATCCTGTCGCGCACGCTGGGCCTGCCGGCGCTGGTCGCGGCCGGCGGCCAGTTGCTGGACATCGAAGACGGGGTCTCAGCCATCATCGACGGCAGCAGCGGGCGGCTGTACATCAACCCGTCCGCACTCGACCTGGATGCGGCGCGCACGCATATCGCCGAGCAACAGGCCATCCGCGAGCGCGAGGCCGCGCAGCGCGCATTGCCCGCCGAAACCACCGACGGCCACCACATCGACATCGGTGCCAACGTCAACCTGCCCGACCAAGTCGCGATGGCGCTGACCCAGGGCGCCGAAGGCGTCGGCCTGATGCGCACCGAATTCCTGTTCCTGGAAAGCGGCACCACGCCCAGCGAAGACGAGCAGTACCAGACCTACCTGGCGATGGCGCAGGCGCTGGATGGCCGCCCGCTGATCGTGCGTGCGCTGGACATCGGCGGCGACAAGCAGGTGGCGCATCTGGAGCTGCCGCACGAGGAAAACCCGTTCCTGGGGGTGCGCGGCGCGCGCCTGCTGCTGCGCCGCCCCGACCTGCTCGAACCGCAGCTGCGGGCGCTGTACCGCGCCGCCAAGGACGGGGCGCGGCTGTCGATCATGTTCCCGATGATCACCTCGGTGCCGGAGCTGATCAGCCTGCGCGCGATCTGCGCGCGCCTCCGCGCCGAACTCGACGCGCCGGAGGTGCCGATCGGCATCATGATCGAAGTGCCCGCCGCCGCCGCGCAGGCCGACGTGCTGGCACGGCATGCAGACTTCTTCTCGATCGGCACCAACGACCTGACCCAGTACGTGCTGGCGATCGACCGCCAGAACCCGGAACTGGCCGCCGAAGCCGACAGCCTGCATCCGGCGGTGCTGCGCATGATCCGCAGCACGATCGAGGGCGCGCGCAAACACGACCGCTGGGTCGGCGTGTGCGGCGGCCTGGCCGGTGATCCGTTCGGCGCCAGCCTACTGGCCGGCCTGGGCGTGCAGGAGTTGTCGATGACGCCCAACGACATCCCGGCGGTCAAGGCCCGCCTGCGCGGCACCGCATTGAGCGCGCTGCAGCAGTTGGCCGAGCAGGCATTGAACTGTGAGACCGCAGAGCAGGTGCGCGCGCTCGAAGCAACGCGCGAGGGCCAGGCATGAACCTGCACGCCATCACGGTCACGCTGAACCCGGCGATCGACCAGACCATCCAGCTGGACAGCCTGCAGCCGGGCGCGGTGCATCGCGCCAGCAGCGTGCGCAACGATGCCGGCGGCAAGGGCATCAACGTGGCCGCGTGCCTGGCCGACTGGGGCAGCCAGGTCGCCGCACTCGGCGTGCTCGGGGTCGGCAATGCCGGCGTGTTCGAGGCGCTGTTCCGCGAGCGCGGCATCACCGATCACTGCCAGCGCGTGGCCGGTGAGACCCGCACCAACCTCAAACTGGTCGAGGCGCGCAGCAACGACACCACCGACATCAACCTGCCCGGCCTGCGCCTGGGCCAGCCGCACCTGCAGGGCGTGGCCGACCACCTCGCCCCGCTGCTGCGGCCCGGCCTGCCGGTGGTGCTGTCGGGCAGCCTGCCGGCCGGCCTGCCCGACGACAGCTGGGCGCAGCTGCAGGCGCAGGCCAGCGCCGCCGGTGCGCGCGTGCTGCTGGACACCAGTGGCGCGCCGCTGGTGGCCGCGCTCGGCGCCGCACGCCAGGCGCTGCCCTACGCAGTCAAGCCGAACCGGCACGAACTGGAAGCCTGGACCGGCCGCCCGCTAACCGACCGCGCCGCCCTCAGCGCCGCCGCGCATGAACTGATCGCCCGCGGCATCCAGCTGGTGGTCATTTCGATGGGCACCGAGGGCGCCCTGTTCGTGCAGCGCGACCAGCGCCTGATCGCGCGTCCGCCGCGCCTGGCGCAGGGCAGCAGCGTGGGCGCCGGTGACGCGATGGTGGCCGGCCTGGCCGCCGCGCTGCTCGACGACTCCACCGACCTGGAACAGTGCGCCCGTCTGGCGACGGCGTTCTCGGTCAGCCGGCTGGAAAGCGGCGATGCGCGCCGGCTGAACCCGCAGCAGGTACGCAAGCTCACCGGCGAGGTCGTCATCGACCAGCTCTCCTAGCAAGGCCGGCGGCGCGCCCGGTGGGAGCACCACCGCAACGCGCCCGGGTCTTGCGCAAGACACCACGTATCCCGTCGGCGCTCGCTGGCGACCGAACAACGCAGGAGATTTGCATGTCCTCTTCCATCGTGGTCATCGCCGCTGGCGACCGCAGCACCGAAGCCGTCCTGGCGGCCGAAGCGCTGCGCCGCGCGGCCACTGCCGCCGGGCGCAGCGTGACGATCGAGATCCGCAGCGACCAGGGTGTGCTCGGCGCATTGCCGGGTGACCTGGCCAGCGCCGCCACCCAGGTGCTGGTGATCGGCGACGCCGATGCCGACACCGCCCGCTTCGGCGATGCGCAGCTGCTGCGCCTGAGCCTGGGCGCGGTACTCGACGACCCGACCGCCGCAGTGCACCAGCTCGCCGCACCGGCCGCCGCGAATGCATCGGCTGCCGCAGCAAGCGCAGGTGCCGGCAGCAAGCGCATCGTCGCGATCACCTCCTGCCCCACCGGCATCGCGCACACCTTCATGGCCGCCGAGGGCCTGCAGCAGGCAGCCAAGAAGCTCGGCTACCAGATCCGCGTGGAAACACAGGGCTCGGTGGGCGCGCAGGACGCACTGACCGACGATGAAATCCGCAATGCCGACCTGGTGCTGATCGCCGCCGATCGCGAGGTCGACCTGGCACGCTTCGGCGGCAAGCGCCTGTTCAAGAGCGGCACCAAGCCGGCGATCAACGATGGCCCGGCCTTGATCCAGAAAGCGCTGGCCGAAGCCGGCGTGCACGGCGGCGCGGCGCCGGTCGCAGGCGCCGCCAGGGCCGAAAACACCGGCAACGGCCGCACCGGCGCCTACAAGCACCTGATGACCGGCGTGTCGTTCATGCTGCCCTTCGTCACCGCCGGCGGCCTGCTGATCGCCTTGGCATTCGCGCTCGGCGGCATCTATGCCGGCGACGATGCGCACCAGGGCACGCTGGCCTGGTCGCTGTTCCAGATCGGCGCCAAGGCCGGCTTCACCCTGATGGTGCCCGCGCTGGCCGGCTATATCGCCTACTCCATCGCCGACCGCCCCGGCATCGCGCCGGGCATGATCGGCGGCCTGGTCGCCG
Organism: Xanthomonas euroxanthea; assembly: GCF_903989455.1. Classification (NCBI taxonomy): domain Bacteria; kingdom Pseudomonadati; phylum Pseudomonadota; class Gammaproteobacteria; order Lysobacterales; family Lysobacteraceae; genus Xanthomonas; species Xanthomonas euroxanthea. The sequence goes on from NZ_LR861803.1 coordinate 2,956,416, forward strand.
CCAACCTCAATGCCGGCTTCCTTGGCGGCATCATCGCCGGCTTCATCGCCGGCTATGGCGTGGCCGCGCTCAACCGCTACATCCGCCTGCCGCGCAACCTGGAAGGACTCAAGCCGGTGCTGATCCTGCCGGTGCTGGGCACGCTGCTGGTCGGCCTGGCGATGATGTACGTGTTCGGCCAACCGGTGGCCGACCTGCTGGCCTGGCTCACCGCCTGGCTGCGCGGCATGCAGGGCAGCAGCGCGCTGCTGCTGGGTCTGTTGCTTGGCGGCATGATGGCCTTCGACATGGGCGGGCCGGTCAACAAGGCCGCCTACGCTTTTTCGACTGGCCTGATCGCCAGCCAGGTCTATACCCCGATGGCCGCCGCCATGGTCGCCGGCATGACCCCGCCGCTGGGCATCGCGCTGGCCACCTGGGTGTTCCGCAACCGCTTCACCGTGGAAGAGCGCGGCTCGGCCACCGCCGCCGGCGTGCTCGGGCTGGCCTTCGTCACCGAAGGTGCCATCCCGTATGCCGCGCGCGACCCGCTGCGCACCATCCCGGCGCTGGTGATCGGCTCGGCCGTGGCCGGCGCGATCTCGATGACCGCCGGTGCCGAGTTGAAGGCACCGCATGGCGGCATCTTCGTGCTGCTGATCCCCAACGCGGTGACCCACCTGCTCAATTACGTGCTGGCCCTGGTGGTCGGCGTGGTGGTCACCGCGGTGGCGCTGCGCCTGCTCAAGAAGCCGGTGGCCGACGTGGTCGCCTGACGGTCGGCCACCTCGCCATTGCCGCGTGGCGCCCGCGCATGCGCTACGCCTGATCGCCGCCCCACTCCACCCCTGACTGGTTTCACCGCTGCGCTGCGCACCTTCGTGCGCGGCCGGCGGCTTGCCCATCCCCTAGCTGTCGCGTTCGCCACCTCGGCCACGCCTTCCTTCGTTCGGAGTCCTGCCATGACCGTCCTCGCCCCCCGCCATGCCCGTCCCCGCCTGCTGTGCCTGTCGCTGGCACTGGCGCTGACCCCGCTCGCCCACGCGCAGGATGCCGCCGATGCTTTCAAGCTCAAGCTGGGTTACACCGGCGAAGCCGCCTCGATGATCGATGGCGGCCGCAAGAACGGCGACGCCTATGCCGGCCAGCTGATGGTCGGCACCGACGTCGACATGGACCGCCTGTTCGGCTGGGGCGGCGCCGCCGTCAAGCTGTACGTCACCAACCGCCACGGCACCAACCTGGCCAACAGCAGCATCGGCAACAGCACCTCGGTGCAGGAGATCTACGGCGGCCAGGGCACGCGGCTGGCCAACTTCACCCTGCTGCAGAAACTGTTCGACGATCGCCTGGAACTGGAGGCCGGCCGCAGCGTGGCCAACATCCATTTCCTCGGCTCGGACCTGTGCCAGTACTTCCAGGGCAACTCGGCCTGCGGCAACCCCACCTTCGTGTTCCGCACCAGCAACTTCACCTACTGGCCGGTGTCCAGCTGGGCCGCGCATGCCACCGCCTGGGTCACGCCCAAGGTCTACGTGCATGTGGGCGCCTACGAGGTGAACCCGGTGCAGGCCCAGGACGGCCAGCACGGCCTGAAGTGGAGCACCGACGACACCACCGGCGTGGTGGTGCCTTACGCCATCGGCTACAAGAACAAGGGCGGCGACGGCAGCATGGCCGCTATGTACGAACTGGGCGGCTGGCAGGACAACTCCGACTACACCGACCCGCTACGCGACCGCAACGGCAACCCGGCCGTGCTCAGTGGCCTGGGCTACGAGAACAAGCAGGGCCGCTCGGGCATGTTCGCCCGCTTCGAACAACAGGTCACCAACCCGGATCCGTCCGGCGCCCGCGGCCTGACCGTGTTCGGCGCCATCCTCAAGAGCACCGGCGGCCAGGCGATCGAGGACCACTTCGTGCAACTGGGCCTGGTGCAGAAAGGCACCTTCGCCAGTCGCCCGCAGGACAACATTGCGTTTGTGATCACCCAGCAGAAGTACAGCGATGAGGCGATCGAAAACCTGCGCCTGGCCCGCGCCTCGGCCGGCGGCACCGGCACCCCGGCCGACAACCAGATCATGATGGAGCTGAGCTACGGCATCCAGGTCACCAAGCGCCTGCGCATTGCCCCGAACCTGCACTACGTGATCAACCCCGACCAGTTCAACGAACCCACCCGCACCAACGATCTGAAGAACGCGTTGATTGCGGGCATGCGGATCGACTGGAATTTGTGACCGGTAGAGAAGCAGCGCGCGTTGCGCGCATGCTTGGCGGGCACCACTGCCTGAAGTGAGTGGCGGGTGCGTTGCATCTGACTGCAGTGCAACGCATGGCGTCGACTCGTTTGGCCTGCGCATTTTCCGGATATGGCCAGCGAGTTTGATGAGCCACGTCGGTGCGCAATCGCACGTAGTGAGGCGTTATCGGCCCACCTGGTCGCGCGCAAGCCAGTCGCTGGACACGCAAGATCACGCGACGACGGATGCCGAAGCTGTAATGACCCACCACTGCCTAACGCCTGAATTAAGCCGTGCCGTGAAGCGGCGTCGGCTTGAATGCGTTGTTAGGTGGTGAGCTCAGTGAAGAAGGTGAGCCTGTTGCCGTCTGGATCAGCTACTAAGATTTCGCGAGTTTTCCATGCGGTGTTGCGCGGCGAGCCAGATTGAACAAGTCCCGCTGCTTGGAACGTCTGATGGCACTCGTCTACATCTGGAACAGCAAAGTAGACGGCGCCACCGACCTGACAGTCGTCTGCGTGCTCTGTTAGGAAAATCGATTGGTCCCCGCGAGTAAGCTGTGCAAAGACCGGAAAATCTGGCTCGTGCCGATGCTCCCAATCGACAGTGAATCCAAGGCCCTGAACGTAGAACGGGAAACTGGCGGAAGCGCTGGTTACCCGAAGGACGGGGGTCACTGTCTGAGTCACGATGATCTCTCCTTGCTGCCTAACGCCTGAGTTAAGCCGTGCCGCGAAGCGGCATCGGCTTGAACGAATTGTTAGCCAGCACTCTCTTCATTTGGACCCTAGCCAATGACGTTCAAAAGCATTCTCCCAAGTGGAGTTGTGCTGGGCGAGTGGTACGCGAAATTTTTAGTGAATGCGTCGATCTCGGGCTGCTTATTGCGATCTAGCCTAAGATTTCGTTGAAGCAATCCAAGGCTTTCCAGGTGTGATTTGTAGCTCTCTTGGAGAGTGTGCCGGTCTTGTTCGACTTGGGGTGCGCCGATGTAGGCCCTAGCCGGCTGCAAGACTGATTCGTGGGTCTTCCAGAAATCATCTGGAGCGCCGATATATGACCCAATGAATGAACGAAGCCAGATTATTTCAACGTCGTTAATCTCACCGAGAATTCGAAGAAGATGACGAGAGTCGTTTTGGCTTTCTTCCTCTTCCGTAAGGCTGTGTGCAACTAGAGAGGCTAGGTACTCTCTTCGCTCATCGCTTGTCGAGCGTGCCGCCTGTCGCATTGCTTCTTCTGTGAGTTCTGCAAATTTTTCGTCAGAGAAACGACGATGAATAAAATTCTCTTCCAACTGGTTGATTCGCCTATCCAACGCGGCGGCAAATTTTGAGATTCTTTCAATTCTTTGATTAGGAATGACTGTGCCGGCTAGTTCAACCAGCAGCGATCCAGCAAATGGGACTGCGCCAAGAATCGACTTTGCGCCAGCTGCTACGTAGTCGATTGCTTTGTTCTTGATTTCGGAAGGACTGGAAGAGTCGTCTGTCATGTGCTGGCTAACGCTGGAAATAAGCCGCGTGCCGCAGGCATGTCGGCTTGATTGACTGGTTAGGCCGAGACGGCCCAACGAAGATAGCCGGCAGGGCTTGCGAGCCAGCAGGCTGATTGTCTTGTGCTGCGTCCGATGCAGAGCTTGCCACGTTGACCGTCCGATGAGGTGACCTGCCAAGTGTCAGCTGGCGGATTGGTTAGTGCAAGCGGCGGCGCCATGCCGAAGAAGAAGCCACACGCCTAACGTTTGACATGAGAAGCTCGCTCCGGCTTGCTGGGGCGGGTCCTCTCGATGGAGGGGTTAGGCATCTGCGGGGCGCGGCGGGAGCGACTTGTTGAGTAGCTCCATGTGCGGTAGCGCCTGCGCAAGGAGCTCAGCCCACTTCTTGTGGGCTTCAAACGCAGACTTGAAGTCGGGTGGATGAGTATCTGAGACTAGCGAGAAGAAGGAGCCACCAGCCATCGTGGCTACCTTCGTGCCAGGCGGAAGCTTAGACGTCCGCGCTCTCATGTCTTCTGAAACAACAGATTGAATTGCGGCGCCGCAGCGATCCTTTAGCGCTTTTGTAGTGCGTAGTACCTCTGCGTAGACCTTGGTACAGAAGTCGTCTACTTCGGTGGGCGTAGGAATCTGGCCTTTGTGAATCACGGCATTGCGAAACTCAACTATCTTCTTGCTCGGCGCGTAGGCTGTGCCAAGGACAAGGCGATGCATCGTGAGAAAGGCACCCAGCTGACGTTCGGACTGGCGAGACATCTCTGAAAATACCGCTTCTATGTCTGATGCTGGCAGCCCTTGATGGATAAGCATCGTCCGCGTGCAGAACTCAAAGAATCGCTCTAGAGCTGCAGAGAAGCTCGCGGCTGCTTCCAGCGTGAAACCTGCCGCCAGCGCGGCAGCACCAGACTCAAGCAACACCTCAAACTTGAGGCTCTGAAGCATCAGCATGGAATCGTGCCCACGCGAGCATCTGATGGGCGCTAGCCTGTCCTCGTAGTAGGGCGCAAAGATTGGCTCGAAACTGGGATGTCCGAGTTCTTGCTGGCATGAAATGCAGGATGCGAAGACTCGCATGGGGGGCTTCCAGATGCCTAACGCCTGAATTAAGCCGAGCCGCGAAGCGGCATCGGCTTGAATGAATTGTTAGGGCTCACCCGCGCACGACGTCCCACTCTGTCTTAAGGACAACTTGGGCGTTCTTGCGGAGTGTGACCAAAATTGCGCTCGTATCATCGATCGCCATGTAAGCATCAAATGCAGATTGGATGAGGCCGGCGAGAGCCATATGTAGGTCTTCTCGCGGATTGAGCAATAGGAAGAGCTTTTCTCTGAGACGAATTGCTTCTTTGACCCGAGCGAGATCCTCCAGCTCTTTGCGCTCTTTGTCCGGCTCGGGGTCCTGTGCTGATGGTGCGCCGTACCACCTATTGATGCTTAAGTGGGCGCTGTAGTTGCTCAGGGTATCGCGCAGATCGTTTATCCAAGCTTGGCGCATTGGCCCGATCATCTGGTTCTTGCTCGTACGAGCAGCAAGAAATGGAGAAGCCACCACCGCGACCAAGGCGGTTGTAGCAGCGATGATGGACGCGATGACCTCGGCTTGCATGAGTGAGCCCTAACGCTTGAATTAAGCCGAGTTGCGAAGCAACTTCGGCTTGAATGAGTTGTTAGGCAGTGAGTGGCCGCGAAGGTTGGATGGTGCAACCCTGCTCCCCAGCACTGCCGCCTGGGCCGAATGTGCCACAGCTTGCGGGATGGAGCTTGACCAGCGGTGCCCCGGCGCGTGATGTCCCCGAAGCCAAATGCAACGGGCGCAGCGCGGGAATGACGCGCCAGGGCAAAGCGCCGAACCTACCGCTACCAGAAACCGTGATGACTGCTGCCCGGAGCCGACGGTGTGCATGCCAGCGGACTGACCGAAGCCGGACTCATCGATTGATCTGCTCCACCGCCGCCTAACGCCAGAGTTAAGCCGACGCTGCGAAGCAGCGGTCGGCTTGAACGAACTGTTAGGCCTCATCCGACAAGTGAAGTGAGTCCCTGATACAAAGCCATTCTTCCCACGCTAGATCCGCGTCTATGTCGTCGTAGCCGCGTGCTTTGACCATTGCCTCATAAGCTGATTTAGGAAGAGCGATGCAGGTCGAGTTATCACGTGCCTCAATCACCTCAGCTTTTGTGAGTGCGGAGCCCTTTTCCTGCTCCAGGCGAAGGAGAACAGCTACTAGTGCCGGGACTGGTGTGATGATTAGCTCTTCTTCGTCACTCATGTCGCCACCCTTGAGGCCTAACTGCTATTGGACCGCCGAAATGCGGTGTTGCGCTGAGTATCTTCGATCGCTGGCGCTTTGTGAATTGGGGAATCCTAGCCGGGTCACGGGATTACACGATGGCAAGCGGCCGCGACCATGCGGATGCTTGCGGTGTTATCCAGCAAGGAGGCAGGCGTATGAGATACACCCCAAAAACATTCGCGTAACAGCACTTCCACCGCTCTGGCTACTCAATCGGCTGCGCGACCGCCTGCGGATTCGGCACTACAGCCTGCGCAGCGAGCAGGCTTATCCGAGCCGGATACCGCGCTTCATCCTGACCAGCAGCAAGCGCCATCCGGCGCAGATGGGCCAGGCGGAGGTCGAGGCGTTCCTCACCCGCTTGGCGACCGATGCGCAGGTGACTGCGGGCACACAGAATCAGGCGTTTGGCGGCGCTGTTGTTTCTCTACTGCACGCACTGCGTATCGATGAGCATCACGTGCCCGACGAAATTCCTAGTTTTCACGATCTTGAGTCGTGGCGTCACACCGCACAACCTTGCAGTCACGGCGTCTACCGCCGGAAACGAAAAAACCGCGCAGTGCGCGGTTTTTTCGTCACACCTTTTGCCAACAGATCAAGGACGACGCGCCAGCGCCTCCACGTCCTTGGCCTTGGGCAGCAGATCCTGCTTGGTCACCGCAAACGGCCCGATGCTCAGCATCGGCACCGCTACGATCACCGAGGAGATCACCACGATCACCGCGCCAATCATGTGCGTTTCGGCCAGGCCTTCCATCGACTCGCCGCCGTAGATGTACAGCGCCAGCGCCGACAGGAAGAACATCACCGCGGTGATCACCGTGCGCGAGAGCGTCTGGTTGATCGAGCGGTTCAGCACTTCCAGCGGCTCCACCCGCAGCGCACGGAAGTTTTCGCGCACGCGGTCGAACACCACGATGATGTCGTTGATGGCAAAGCCCATCACCGACAACAGGCCGGCCAGCACGGTCAGGTCGAACTCGCGGCCGGTCAGCGATACGAAGGCCACGGTGACCAGCAGGTCGAACAAGGCGGTCAGGCTGGCGACCACCGCGAACTTCCACTCGAAGCGGAAGGCGATGTAGATCAGAAAGCCCACCAGCATGAACACCGTGGCGTACACGCCGTTCAAGGCCAGGTCCTTGCCGACCTGCGGGCCGACGAATTCGCCCGGCTGCACGGTGGCGGGGTTCTGCGCGGTGCTGACTGCCTTGCGCACTTCTTCGGCCACGCTGCTGGCGGCATCGTCGCGGTTGTTGTGCTGCTCGCGCGCCTGCAGGCGGATCATCACTTCGTTGCCGCCACGTGCGTTCTGCACCTGGGCGTTCTCGAAGCCGGCCTTGGCCAGCTGCTCGCGCACCTGGTCCACGTCCACGGTTTTCTGGAACGAGGTCTGCACCAGCGTGCCGCCGGTGAATTCCAGCGCGTAGTTGAAGCCCTTGCCGACGATGACGCCGACCGAGGCCACCGCGATCACCAGCATCAGGATCAGCACCGGCTTGCGCAGGCGCATGAAGTCGATCCTGGTGTCGTTCGGGATCAGATGAAGCGGAAAAATTTTCATTGAAAGATCTTCCTAAAAAGTCCGCACATGGATGTGCGGGCTCTTGCGAGGGACTCGCATTAAATAGCGACGGTCTTCAGCTTCTTGCGACGGCCATAGATCAGCACCGCCAGCGCACGCGACACGGTGATCGCGGTGAACATCGAGGCGAAGATACCGATCATCATGGTCAGCGCGAAGCCCTTCAACGGGCCGGTGCCGAACGCGTACAAGGCCACCGCCACGATCAGGCCGGTGAGGTTGGCGTCCAGGATGGTGCCGCCGGCCTTTTCGTAACCGGCGGCAATCGCCGATTTGGCCGGCACGCCCAGGCGCAGCTCTTCGCGGATACGCTCGTTGATCAGCACGTTGGCGTCCACCGACAGGCCCACCGACAGCGCCAGACCGGCAAAGCCCGGCAGCGTCATGGTGGCACCGAACAAGGACATCACCGCCACCACGATCAGCAGGTTGAACAGCAGCGCCACCGAGGTGATCGCGCCGAACACGCGGTAGTAGACGGTGAAGAACACCAGCGTGAACAGGAACGAGTAGATCACTGCGGTGACGCCGCGCTCCACGTTCTCCGCGCCCAGGCTCGGGCCGATCACGTATTCCTCGACGAAATCCATCGGCGCGGCCAGCGAGCCGGATTTCAGCAGCTTGGCCAGGTTTTCGGCCTCGGTCTTCTCCAGACCGGTGGTCTGGAAGTTCTTGCCGAACACACCCGCAATGCGGGTCGGCGACAAGGCTTCTTCCTTGACCCGAACGCTGCGCACTTCCTTGCCGTCGACCATGGTCACGGTGGGGATGCGCTCGATGTAGACCACCGACATCAGCTTGCCGACGTTGGCGCTGGTGTAGTCGAGCATGCGCTGGCCGGCGACGTTGTTGAGCGTCACCGCCACCGCCGGCATGCCGTTCTGGTCGGTGCTGACGCTGGCGCTGACCATCTGGTCGCCGGTCACCAGCGCGCGCTTGTTCAGCAGCACCGGCGCGCCGGTATCGCGCACGCGGTAGACCTTGGCTTCCGGCGGGATGCTGCCGCTGCGCACGGCGTCTTCGGCATTGCCTTCGACCACCGCGCGGAATTCCAGCGAGGCGGTGGCACCGATCAGGCGCTTGGCCTCGGCGGTGTCCTGCAGGCCGGGCAGTTCGACCACGATGCGGTCCTCGCCCTGGCGCTGGATGGTCGGTTCGGACACGCCCAGCGCGTTGACACGGTTGCGCAAGGTGGTGAGGTTCTGCTCGATCGCGCCGCTGGCGATCTGCTTGAGCTCGGCCTCGGGCACCTTCACCGAGATGTTCTGGCCGCTGACGTCGTAGGTCAGCGTCGGCTGCGACTTGGCCAGCGCGGTGCGCGCGGCGTCGACGCTGGCGCCTTCGCTCAGGCTGACCTGGATGCTGTTGTCGCCGCGACGCTCGACCGAGCGATAGGCGATACGGCCATCGCGCAGCGTGGTGCGGATGTCTTCGGCAAAGCCGTCCAGGCGCTTTTCCAGCGCGGCCTTCTGGTCCACCTGCATGGCGAAATGCACGCCGCCGACCAGGTCCAGGCCCAGCACCATCGGCCGGCCGCCCAGCTTGGCCAGCCAGTCCGGCACGGTCGAGGCCAGATTCAGCGCCACCGTGTAGTTCTCGCCCAGTTGCTGGCGCAGCACGTCGTTGGCGCGGGTCTGTGCCTGCAGGTTGGGCAGGCGCACCATCAGGCTGTCGCCCTCCTTGGTGACGGCCTTCGGCGTGATGCCGGCGGCCTTGAGGTCGGCGTCGATGCGGCTGCGCAAGGCGTCGTCGAGCTGGGCACCGCGGCTGGCGGTGATCTGCACGGACGGGTCCTTCTGGTAGATGTTGGGCAGCGCGTACAACGCACTGACCGCCAGCACCAGCAGGATCAGGAAATACTTCCAGCGAGGAAATTCGAGCATTGCGACAGTCCCGCGCGACACCATCCCGGCGACGCGCCTAGCAGTGAAAACGACTTCCAGCGGCCAACACAACGTTGCCGGCGGTCGTCAGGTGGATGCGGCGGTGCGCGGAGCGGTGCGGTGCGCGCCGGTTCGCGGCACCGACTGCGCCCACCTGACAGTGGGCGCAGCGGTTGGGTTGCCGCTTAGTTGGCAGACTTCAGCGTGCCCTTGGGCAGCACGTGGCCCACGGCACTCTTCTGCACGCGGATGCGCACGTTGTCGGCCACTTCCACGGTGATGAAGTTGTCGCCGATATCGGTGATCACGCCCGCCACGCCGCCGGAGGTGATGACTTCATCGCCGCGCGCCAGCTTGTCCAGCAGCGACTTGTGCTCCTTCTGGCGCTTCATCTGCGGGCGGATCATCAGGAAATACATGACCGCGATCAGGATGATCGGCAGCGCGAAGGTGGACAAGCTTCCCATCGGGCCGGGCGCCGGCGCGCCGCCAGTGGCCTGCGCCTGGGCGACGGGGATCAGGAAATCGAGCAGATTCATTCAGTGCGTCCTAGTTTTGGTGCCAGCGCGCCAAACGGCCCGCTCGCTATTCAGGTACCGCCGGAGCGGAACAGCCGGGAATTATGCCATGCAGGTTCCAAACCGTCCGCGCGGGGCGCGGACGGCCGGTCTCAGCTGGTTTCCCCCGGCAACGGCGGCGTGATGGCGCCGCGTGCCGCATAGAAGGACCGCCGGAACTGCGCAAAGGTTCCCGCTGCGATGGCCGCGCGCAGGTCGGCCATCAGCTTCTCGTAGTACCAGAGGTTGTGCAGGGTGCCCAGCATCGGCGCGAGCATCTCGTTGCAGCGGTCCAGGTGGCGCAGATACGAACGCGTGTAGCCGCTGCTGCAGGCATGGCAGCCGCAGCCCGGCTCGATGGTGTCCAGGTCGCGTTCGTACCTGGCGTTGCGGATGCGCACGGTGCCGAAGGAGGTGAAGTAATGCCCGTTGCGCGCGTTGCGGGTGGGCATCACGCAGTCGAACATGTCCACGCCACGCGCCACGCCTTCGACCAGGTCTTCGGGCCGGCCCACGCCCATCAGGTAGCGCGGGCGCTCGGCCGGCAGGCGCGGATGCAGGTGTTCCAGCATCGCATTGCGCTCGTGCTCCGGCTCGCCCACCGCCAGCCCGCCGATGGCGTAACCGTCGAAACCGATACCCTGCAGCCCGTCCAGCGAGCGGCTGCGCAGGTCCGGATGCACCCCGCCCTGCACGATGCCGAACAGCGCCGCATCGTTGCCCAACCCGTCATGCGCCTGCCGCGAACGCTGCGCCCAGCGCAGGCTCAGCTCCATCGAGCGCCGCGCCACCTCCTCGGTGGCCGGGTACGGCGTGCATTCGTCGAAGATCATCACGATGTCCGAATCGAGCACCTTCTGGATCTGCATGCTCTCTTCCGGGCCCAGGAATACCCGCGCACCGTCGGTCGGCGAGGCGAAGGTGACGCCCTGCTCGGTGATCTTGCGGCGATGGGCCAGCGAAAACACCTGGAACCCGCCCGAATCGGTGAGGATCGGCCCGTCCCAGCGCGCGAACCCGTGCAGCCCGCCGTGGTCGCCGATCACCTCCAGACCCGGGCGCAGATACAGGTGGAAGGTATTGCCCAGGATGATCTCCGCACCCAGCGCGCGGATCTGCTCGGGCAGGATGCCCTTGACCGAGCCATAGGTGCCCACCGGCATGAACGCCGGCGTCTCGACGGTGCCGCGCGGAAAGGTCAGGCGCCCACGGCGGGCATGGCCGTCGGTGGCTTGGAGCTGGAACTGGAGTCGGGACATGGAGGGGCCGGGAATGGGGAATCGAGATTGGGGAATCGGAGAAGCGGTTGGCAGGTGGCTGATCGTTCGGCGGATGCCGACTTACGATTCCCCATTCCCGATTCCCGATTCCCTGCTCCACAACAGCATCGCATCGCCATACGAAAAGAAGCGATAGCGCTGTTCGATGGCGTGTTGGTAGGCGGCGAAGATGCGCTCGCGGCCGGCAAAGGCCGAGACCATCATCAGCAGCGTGCTTTCGGGCAGATGGAAGTTGGTGACCATCGCGTCGACGCTGCGGATGCGGTAGCCGGGCAGGATGAAGATCTGGGTTTCGCCGGCAAACGGCAGCAACTCGCCCTCGGGCGCGGCATCGGTGATGCGCCAGGCGCTTTCCAGCGAGCGCACCACCGTGGTTCCCACCGCGATGACGCGGCCACCACGCGCACGCGTGCGCCGCACCTGCTCGACCAGCGCAGCGCCGACGTTAAGCCATTCGGTGTGCATCACGTGCTGATCCAGCGCGTCCACGCGCACCGGCTGGAAGGTGCCGGCACCCACGTGCAGGGTGACATGACCGAACTCCACCCCGCGCTCGCGCAGGCGCGCCAGCAGCGCCTCGTCGAAATGCAGCCCGGCAGTGGGGGCGGCCACCGCGCCCACTTCGCGCGCGAACACGGTCTGGTAGCGCTCGCGGTCTTCCACCCCCGGCTCGCGGCGGATGTACGGCGGCAGCGGCAGGCGCCCGGCCTCCAGCAGCCAGTGCTCCAGCGGCGTGGGGATCTCGAAGCGCAGCAGGTAGAACTCGCCGTCACGGCCCAGCACCTCGGCCTGGCCGCCGGCATCCAGCGCGATCCAGCTGCCGGCCTTGGGCGACTTGCTGGCGCCGATCTGCACCCGCGCCTGCCGCTCGCCCAGCAGGCGCTCGATCAGGATTTCCACCCGCCCGCCGCTGGCCTTCTGCCCGAACAGCCGCGCCGGGATCACCCGGGTATCGTTGAAGATCAGCAGATCGCCCGGCTGCAGCAACTCGGGCAGATCGCGCACCTGCCGGTCGACCAGCGCCTGCGGCGATGGCGGCACCACCAGCAAGCGGCTGGCCGCCCGCTCGGCCAACGGCGCCTGGGCGATCAGCTCGTCGGGCAGCGAATAGTTGAAATCGGACTTCTTCAAGGCCGCAGGATTAGATGGCTGAGGAGCCGGCTATTGTAACTGCGGCCGGGAATGGAGAATCGGGAATCGGGAATCGTAAAAGCGGGCCGCTTTGCGCAGTAAGGGCTCCGGTCACCGGATCAAGCTCTCCCGATTCCCGATTCCCTACTCCCGATTCCCCGCCCCTCATCGCTCGAACTTCGTTGACAAAATGATCGACGTGGTCGTGCGCTCCACGCCGTCGATCGCGCCGATGGCGTCGGTGAGCACGTCCATCTCGTTGACGCCGCCGACCACGCCCAGGGCGATCAGGTCGTAGGCGCCGCTGACCGAGTGCAGCAGGCGCACCTGCGGGATGTCGCGCAGCGCCTTGACCACCGCGGGCATCTTCTTGGGCAGCACGGTGATCAGGATGTGCGCGCGGATGCGGCCCTGTTCGTAGGCGTCGTGGGTGCGCACGGTGTAGCCGCTGATCACCCCGTCACGTTCGAGCTTGTCGATCCGGCTCTGCACGGTGGTGCGCGACAGCCCGAGCCGGCGCGCAATCTGCGCGGTGGAGGCGCGCGCGTCCTCGCGCAGCAGCGACAGCAGGCGTTCGTCGGAGGGAGTGATTTTCACTTTTTGCCCAAATGGTTCGTCGATTCGACGAAAATACCCGACTTCCTGCCCGGATTCACGCTGCCAAACGCCGATCTTCTGCCGATAATAGAAAGGGAACGCCACCTTGCAGGAGATGCGCCATGTCCGTCCTCGCCCCGCTCGCCCCGTTGCGCGCCCATGCCGGCCGCCGCCTGACCGATGGCCTGGACGATGCCAGCATCGCGCGCCTGGCCGCCAGTCACCCGGATCTCGCACACGCCATCGACGCGGCCGCTGCCGAGTACGCGCTGGTGCGCGCCGAAGCCGCCGACCTGCTGGACCTGGATGAAGACGCACAGATCGGCGCGGTGCAGGACGGCTTCATCAACTTCTACGCCGACGATGCGGTGACCCCGTACGTGGCGCTGGCCGCGCGCGGCCCCTGGGTGATCACGCTCAAGGGCGCGGTGCTGTACGACGCCGGCGGCTACGGCATGCTCGGCTTCGGCCACACCCCCGCGCCGGTGCTTGAGGCGATGGCGCGTCCGCAGGTGATGGCCAACGTGATGACGCCGAGCCTGGCGCAGCGCCGGCTCGACCGTGCGCTGCGCGCCGAGATCGGGCATACCCGCGGCGGCAGTCCGTTCGCACGCTTCATGTGCCTCAACTCCGGTTCTGAAGCGGTCGGCCTGGCCGCGCGCATCGTCGATACCAATGCCAAGCTGCACACCGACCCGGGTGCGCGCCACGCCGGTGCCAGCATCAAGCGCGTGGTGGTCAAGGGCAGCTTCCATGGCCGCACCGACCGCCCCGGCCTGTATTCCGATTCCAGCCGCAAGACCTACACCAAGTACCTGGCCAGCTACCGCGACGAAGACTCGGTGATCGCGATCGCGCCGTACGACGTGGCGGCGCTGCAGCGCGCCTTCGACGAGGCCACACGCAATCACTGGTTCATCGAGGCGGTGTTCCTGGAGCCGGTGATGGGCGAAGGCGACCCGGGCCGCGCATTGCCGGCCGCGTTCTATGCCGCCGCGCGCGAGCTGACCCGCCTGCACGGCAGCCTGCTGCTGGTGGATTCGATCCAGGCCGGCCTGCGCGCGCACGGCGTGCTGTCGGTGGTGGATTACCCCGGCTTCGAACAGCTCGACCCGCCGGACCTGGAGACCTACTCCAAGGCGCTCAACGCCGCACAATACCCGTTGTCGGTGCTGGCGGTGACCGAACACGCCGCGCAGGTGTATCGCAAGGGCACCTACGGCAACACCATGACCACCAATCCGCGTGCGCTGGATGTCGCCTGCGCCACGCTGGCGTTGTTCACCCCGCAGGTGCGCGAGAACATCCGCATCCGTGGTGCGCAGGCAATCGCCAAGCTGCAGGCACTGCAGTCCGAGCTGGGCGGCCTGATCACCAAGGTGCAGGGCACCGGGCTGCTGTTCTCCTGCGAGCTGGCGCCGCAGTTCAAGTGCTATGGCGCCGGTTCCACCGAGGAATGGCTGCGCCATCGCGGCGTCAACGTCATCCATGGCGGCGAGAATTCGCTGCGCTTCACCCCGCACTTTGCGATGGACGAAGACGAGCTGGACCTGCTGGTCGGATTGATCGGGCGTGCGCTGAAGGAAGGTCCGCGCCAGAGCCAGGCCGAGGCGGCCTGAGCGCCACCGACACGCATGGCGAGCGGTCGCCAGCGGGAAGCGGACGGTGCGCAGGAACGTTGGTCACCGAGCGGTACACGCCGGTGCGGAGCACCGGCCGCGCCCACCGGCGGTGAGAGCGATGGTGTTGTAGACCGCTCGACTTCAAGGCGACGCAGGCAGTGTCTGCGCGCCTGCGGAACAGGCGCGCCCACTTCTGGGCAACCGCCACGCGCCGTCGGCGCTGCGCGCGGCGGGGGTGCTGCCTGGCCCGGTCAGATCGGCACGGCGCTCAGCTTGCGACGCAGGTAATTGGTCACTGCCCGGCGTGGCGACTTGCCGCGCCAGGACGCCCAGCACAGATGCGAGCCCACCGCGACCGTGCCGCCGCGGTGGCCGAGCCCGAACCAGGTGCGATCGGGATGGAACGCATCGCGCGCCGGGAACACGATGCCGGCAAACTCGCCGGCGTGCGCATTGTAGAAACGCGTCAACCCGCGCGGGCCGGAAATCATCGGAATCTGCCGGTGGTCTTCCAGCGTCTCGGGCGCATGCATGGTGAAGATGTGCTCGATGAAGGCGCGCCAGAACGGATGTCCCGCCTCCGAGCCGAACACCGCATTGCCGATCTTGAACTGCTCGTTGCCGGGCGCGCCCTCTTCGATCGGCAGCACGCATTGCTGTGCCAGCACGTCCGCGCCAAGCGTGCGCAGCAGCTTGTAGTCGGTGTCGAAATAGAACCCGCCATAGGTATGCATGTAGGCGCAGCGGGCGATGTCGGCCTTCATCACACCGAAGCGGATCGCTTCGTAGCGGTCGGCCAAATCCGGGAAGGCGCGACGCATCAGCGCCGAGTTGTCGGCATCGTCCCAGACATGGCAGGTCCAGCCCGGCAGCAGCCGCTGCAGACGGGCCTGGATTTTGCGCTCTTCCCAAAGCAGGTGCTTGGTCGGCGCAGTGAGATGGAACACGTGGGGAATCATGGGGGCTTCTCGGGGCTGGGGGAGGCAGAACCTCCACCGAAGCACCCGCGTCGAAGCCGGCTACCCGGGTGGAGACCCGGTCGGCCCTAACAGTAGTCCCATTATTAGTGTGACGTAATTCACAATTTTAAATGGTTACGCTTACCGTCGATGTGCAAAATCAATGCAGCACCGAAGTTTGCTCACCGGGTCGTCATCCGGAACGGCAGCCTCATCCAGACCAGCTCGCCTGTGCCGCGTTCCCATCATTCCCAGCATCTGTCGGCGCGTCCTTTCAGGGTTGCACTGCGCGGGCAATCGCGTGGTGCGATGCGTCCGGCCTCTTTCTCCACCAGTCGCTTGCCGCCATCGCTGCCGCGCTCCAGCTCGAATGCATCGTAGAGACGCCCGGTGGCGGTGCGCGACTCGTAACGCAAGGTCTGG
The DNA here is from genome assembly GCF_903989455.1 of Xanthomonas euroxanthea. Classification (NCBI taxonomy): domain Bacteria; kingdom Pseudomonadati; phylum Pseudomonadota; class Gammaproteobacteria; order Lysobacterales; family Lysobacteraceae; genus Xanthomonas; species Xanthomonas euroxanthea. The sequence goes on from NZ_LR861803.1 coordinate 2,972,470, forward strand.
GCGTCGATGCGAAGCACCTGGTAGAGCTGGGTGTCCTCGCCGACCGGACGCATGGTCTTGCGCGCCATGTCCGAGAGCCGGTACTGCTTGGGCCCGGCCACCGAGACCACGAACACCGGCGTGGCCTGCCCTGCCGTATCGCCGCGCCTGCCGTAGGTGTGGTCGTGGCCCTGCAGCACCAGATCGACCTTGTGGCGGCGGATCACCGGCAGCACCTGCTCGACCAGTTTCTCGTTCTGGCGATCGGCGCGCGGGGAAAAGAACGGCTGATGGATCAGCACGATCGACCACGGGTGCGGGTTGTCGGCCAGTACCTTGTCCAGCCACTGCGCCTGTGCCGGGCCGGTGCCCAGATCCAGAACGGAGGTGCCATCGAGCACGGCGATGCGCACGCCCTGATAGTCGAACCAGTAGCTCGTGCGCGCGGTGGCCGATGGCCCGTTACGCGGCAGCGCGAAGGTCACCGGCCAATGCGTGCCAAGCGTGCGCGTGGCCTGCGGGGTGTCCTCGCCCTCTTCGTGATACTCGTGATTGCCCGGCGCCGGCGCCACCGCGGTGCCTTCCAGCAGCCAGCGCCCGGCGTCGAACCACTCGGCCCATTCGTTGTCGTCCTGGCCGTCCTTGCCGCTGACCAGGTCGCCGGCGAACAGCGCCAGCCGCGCATCCGGTGCCGAGCGCCAGGCCTGGCGGATCACCCGCGAGACCAGGCTGAGGTTCTTGTTCTGGGTGTCGCCGAAATACAGCAGCGTCAGCGGCGTATCCGCGGTGGCGGCTGTGCGGAAATGATTCCACGCCCCCCAGGTGTGGTTGCCCTGCACGCGGTAGGCATACAGCGTGTCCGGCGTCAGCCCGTCGATATCGGCGCGGTGGTGATGCGAGCTGCCGTTTTCGCTGGCCAGCGTGGTGGTGCTGGCGCGGATGCGGCGCGGCGTGCCCACATCGGGCGAGTCGCCGGCAACCACCAGTTCCAGCCACGGCTGGTCGACGCTGGCATCGGTACGCCAGGCCACCGCGAAACCGGTCGCCGCCACCTGCGCGGGCGTGGCGACGATGCGGTCCGGAAAGCCGTCGGCAACATAGTGGGTGGAGCCGGCCGGCACCTGGGTGTTGGGTTCGGCCGCGCGCTCGGCGGCGAACGATCCAGTGCCCGTCATCGCCACCAGCAACAGCGCGCAAGACAGCGCCGCACGTGCGGCGATCATGGCGCGCATTCTTTCAAACGCAGCGTGCGCGCGATATCGCGCCAGTCGAAGGCCGCCACCGCCTGGTCGTCGTGCAAGGCGTAGAACACCCCGCCCGGGAAGCGCGCATCGCCACGTTGATCCAGCCACACGCCGTCGGTGTTGGCGGTCACCCGGCCGGCGAAGGCGCCGACATGCGCCAGGCTCTGGCGGTCGAACACCTGGAACACGCTGCGGTCCTTGAACTGATCGGTGGCGATCCAGTAACCGCTACCGTCCTTGCATGCAAACAGCGTCATGCCTTCGGCCTGCGCCTTGAACAGGCCGCTGCCGACATTGCGCCCGCGGTAGCGTCCGTCCATCCCGTATTCGCGCAACTGCGTGCCCACGGCGACATCCTCTTCGGCAATCATCAGGCGCGCATGGGCTTCATCGCCGAACACCGACTCGGCGATCCGTATCGCGCCCGCCTCGGTGGTATCGCCGAAGCTCTGGGTCAACCGCGCTTGCCAGCCCTGCCCTGCGTCGTCCACCTGATAGCGACGGAAACGCTGACCGAGTTCGGCCAGCGGCGGCGGCTCATCCTTGTTGGCCGGCGACATGTAGTTGTCGCTGACCACCACCTCGTAGCCGCCGTCGTGCTTGCGCACCCACAGCCCATAGGGCTCGCGCAATTCGTCCTGGCCGAAGCTGGTCAACGGCTTGAAATCCGGCAGCGAGAACACCTGCACGCGGCGGTTGTCGCGCTCGACCACGAACACCAGATCGTCGACGACCGAAATTCCGTTTGGCCGATCCAGCTTGCCCAGGGCCTTGCCCTTGCCGCCGACCACGCGCAGGCGCTTGCCGCTATCGCCATCGAACACCACCAGCGCATGCGTGGCCTTGGCGGTGGCAATCAACCAGCGGCTGCCATCGGGCGCACTCCAGCTGGCCGGCGAATCCAGGTTGTCGGCCGGGGTCAGCGCGGTGATGAAGGCTTCCGGCACCACTTCGTGCGCCACCTTGGCCTCGCTGAGCAAGGGGTCCTTCAACAGCGCCTCGTCGGCTTCGCGGTCGGCCGGTGCGCTGGCGCAGGCGGTCAGCGCCAGCGTGGTGGCGAGCAGTGTGGTGTGGAGTAACGTGGTGTGGAGCCGCGTGCGCGTTGCGATCACAGTGCCACCTTCAGGCCGAGCGCATAGGTGCGGCCGTATTCTTCGTTCTGCAGTGTGCGCGAGGGCACGCCCTGGTACAGCTCCAGCGGTTCGTCCAGCAGGTTCTGCGCCTCCAGATACAGGCTGACGTGGCTGTTGAATTGGTAGTTCATGCTGAAATCCAGCTGGGTGTGCGGGGCGACGTAGATATCGTACGCGCGGCTTTGGCCGATGGTGTCCAGGTACTCGCTGCGATACACCGCCGCAACGCGCGCACTGAAGCCGTACTTCTCATAGCCCAGGTGGCCGCTGTAGATGCGCTTGGACGAGCGCGGCAAGGTGAAGTCGTCGCCGGCGCGATCGCTCAGGCCGGGATTGAAATCGCTGTCCAGCACGGTGGCGCTGGCGCCGACCAGCAGGCCATTCCAGCCCTCGGGCAGGAAGTCCAGCGCCTGCTGCCAATTGAATTCGGCGCCGCGCACCTTTGCGGTGTCGCCGTTGATCGAGCGCGTCACCTGCAGGTTGGGGAACTCGGCATCGTTGGTGCTGATGGTCTGCACGATGTAGTCGTCGATCGACTTGTTGAACACGCCCAGCGAGACCAGGCCGGTGCTGCCGATGTACTTTTCGAACGACAGATCCAGATTCTTTGAGCGATACGGATTGAGATCGGGATTGCCCAGGCTCACCTCTTCGTCGCCGCGATTGATGCTCACGCGCGGGGAGACATCGCCGAACGCAGGCCGCGACAAGGTCTTGTTGGCAGCGAACCGCAGCACCCAGTCGTTGCCGGTGTCGTAGCGCAGATGCAGGCCCGGCAGCACATTGGTGTAGCTGCTGGAGGCTTCGCGCGGCGTCACCGTGGCGGTGCGGCCGTTCTCGGCCACGTCGACCTGGTTGCCGGTGGCGTCGAACTGGGTGTTCTCCACCCGCACGCCGGCGATCATGCGCAGCGCACCGATGTCCCAGGTGCCCATCGCGTACGTCGCAAACACGTCTTCGGTGGCCCTGTAGTCGTCCTGCAGCGAGACCTGCAGGTTGCCGCCCACATCCTGCGGACGTGCGCTGTACAGAGTGCCGGAGGTATTCCAGTAACGGCGCATGCCGTCCGAGCCGATGCTTTCGCCCAGCGTGCCGCCGCGGTGTTCCGGTGCGGCGGTGGTCCAGTCGCGCAGATCGATCGCCGGGCCACGACGCAGCTCGTTTTCGTCCACGTTGACATCGCGCTCGCGCCAGCGGCCGAGCACGCCCATCTTCAGGCTGGAATGCTCGCCATCGAAGCGCACGTTGACCTGCGCGCTGCGCTCGCTGTCGTCCACCCGCTTGGGCGCCAGCACGAAGCGGTCGAATACGAAATCGTCGTTGCGCTGCCAGCCATTGTCGGAGAACCCCAGGCGCGGAATGCCGCTGTTCTGATCGACCGTGGCCGACAGATCGTCGCCGGCGTAGTTGAAGCGCGCTTCCATCTCATCGTTCACGCGCTCGGTGGTCTTGGTGTAGCCCAGCTTGTAATCCACCGTGGCCGCGCTCAGACGGTTTTCACCGCCCACGCTCAAGGCCATGGTGTCTTCCTTCTTGGTGCGGTAGCGCACGCGCTTGGAAATGGAATCGGCGGGCAGGTCGGCCACGGCGTAGGTGCCATCGCCATTGGCGCTGACCTGCCCATCGGCCAGGCCGAAGATGGTGCGCTGGCGCGTTTCGGCATCGTCGAAGCGGCTGTAGAGCGTACGCAGGTAATAGCGGTTGTCGGCGTCCGGGCGCCAGTCCAGGTTGAGGTTGGCGCCCATGCGGGTACGCTCGATGAAGTACTTGCGGCGCTGCACTTCACCGGCGAACAGATCGTCGGCCGCACCGCCGTCGAAGCTGTCGTAGGCCACTTCGGTGTTGTCCGATTCGAATTCGCGGTCCTGGTAGTTCACACCCACTGCGACGCCGAACGTGCCGTCGAAGATGTCGCTGTAGTTGAACGCGCCCTTTGGGCTGGTCTTGCCCGACAACGACTGGTGGCTGCCTTCGATCGAGCCGCGCAGCGTGCGGCCATCGCGATCGAAGGCAGAGGTGGACTCGACCTGGATCGCACCGCCGATGGAATCGCCCGGCATGTCCGGGGTCGGCGACTTGACCACTTTCAGGCGCTCGGTGGAGTCGGACGGAATCACGTCCAGCGGCGCCGAGCGCGTGCCGTCTTCCGGCGTACCCATGGTCATGCCGTCGATGGTGACGCTGTTGAGCGCCGAATCCAGGCCGCGGATGACCACGAAGCGCCCTTCGCCCTGATCGCGGGTGACGCTGACGCCGGGCAGGCGCTGCAAGGATTCTGCAACATTTTTGTCGGGATACCGGCCCAGCGCATCGGAGGCGACCGCATCCTGGATCGCATCGGAACCCCGCTTGAGATCGACCGCGCGCACCTGCGATTCCACCTGCGGGCGCACTTCCAGGCGCTCCAGGTCGATGGCTGCCGCACCGGAGGCACCGGTTGCCGCTGCTGCACCCTCGGCCGCCTGCGCAAGCGGGCTCCACGTGGCCGCCGCCAACGTCAGCGTGATCGCCAGGCACAGCGGAGTCTTGTTCAACACGGGTGCTTCCCCAATCGGTTAAGAATGGGTGGGCACACTATGTCTACGACGTTTCACTGACATGACATCTGCAAGCACGATCACGCCCAATGTGTGGCGACGCTGCCGCTGGCTGCGGCACACTGTGGGTCTTTCCCGCCTGTCGCTGCCCATGAAAATCGTCGAAGTCCGTCACCCCCTCGTCCAGCACAAGATCGGCCTGCTGCGCGATGCCGCCTTGAGCACCAAGGGCTTCCGCGAACTGGTCACCGAGCTGGGCACACTGCTGGCCTACGAGGCCACCGCCAATCTGGATACCGAATCGCACGTGCAACCCGGCTGGGCCGGCCCGGTGACCGTGCAGCGGATTGCCGGCGCGAAAATCACCCTGGTACCGATCCTGCGTGCAGGCCTGGGCATGTTGCCCGGCGTGCTGGCGCTGATTCCGGCCGCGCGCGTGAGCGTGGTCGGCCTGCAACGCGACGAAGAAACCCTGCAGCCGGTGCCCTACTTCGAACGCCTCACCGGCCGCCTGGAAGAGCGCGACGCACTGATCCTGGACCCGATGCTGGCCACCGGCGGCACGCTGATCGCCACCATCGACATGCTCAAGCGCGCCGGCGCGCGGCGGATCAAGGGCATCTTTTTAGTGGCCGCACCGGAAGGCTTGAAAGCCTTGGAAGCCGTGCACCCGGACGTGGAGGTCTACACCGCCGCGATCGACGACCACCTCAACGACAAGGGCTACATCCTGCCCGGCCTGGGCGATGCCGGCGACCGGATCTTCGGCACGCGGGTGGAGTGAGTGTCTGAAGCGACCAAATCAAAAGCTGGTGCGCGCTGGGCGATTGCCGATCGCGCTGGCATAGCGCCGGTGAGGTAATCGGCGGATTGAAGCCCCTCTCCCCACGGGAGAGGGGTTGGGGTGAGGGTACGGTGTGTCGGTGTTGCTGCCGCTGCCGCACCCTCATCCGGCGCTGCGCGCCACCTTCTCCCGGTGGGAGAAGGGAAAATCGCACTGCCGCCTGGAGCCCGCCGCCTCAGCGCGTGGACGCTTCGATCGCCGCGCTCACATACACCAGCGGCGCGTTCCAGTTGATTGCCACCTCGTTGCTGGCATAACTGCAGGTGTCGTCCAGGTACGACAGCGCCGGCAGCCTGGAGGGATAGGCCACCTTGCAGTCCTTGGCGTCCTGCTGGCCCGGTTGCGGGCCGCCGGCCAGCCAGCCCGGCACAGGTGCGTCGATGCCGTCGGCCTCGGAGGGGCGATGATGGATATGCAGCGGGCTGCGCAGCCCGACCCCGGTGACGAACGACAGCCCCAACGGATTGCGCCCCAGGATGTAATCCAGCTGCGACTGCGCGGCGTCCAGATACGGCCGCTGCCGGGTCAGCCGATAGCCCTGCATCAGCATCATTGCGCGGTTGAGCACGACTGCATTACTGCCCCACACAAAATCGGTGTTGGTCATCGCCAGACGCCAGGGCGAGGCCTGCCACTGTTCGGCAAGCCGCTGTGCCAGATCGGTGATCTCACGGGTGATGCGTGCGCGATCGGCATGCGGAGTGAGCTGGTCGCGATGTTCGGCCAGGGACATCCAGGCCAGGCCGCCGACGTTGCTCCAGCCCGGCACGCTGGCCGGCACGTTGCGCGCCATCATTGCGTCATAGAAGCCGTCCTCGCGCGTGCTCACGTACAGCTCGGCCGCGGCCCAGGCGAATTCGTCGTCCACCTGCGCGTCGTCGTAGCCGCCGGTGCGCACATCGTCGGGCTGGCGGTAGATCACATCCGGATGCTGCTGCGCCCACGCCCAGGCGCTGCGCGCGGCCTTCAACATGCGTGCCGACGCGCCCGGATACTGCGCGTCGAACGGCGCATACACGCGGCTGGCAGCAGCCATCACCGCGGCAAAATCCAGCGCGGCGGCAGTGGCTTTCATTACCACGTAGCGCTGCTGCCTGGCCTGGTCCGGCATCACCAGCCCATCGAACTGCTTGTCGGTGAGCTTGTGGTACACGCCGCCATCGGCCGGGTCCTGCATGGCCAGCATCCATTCCAGGTTCCACCAGGTCTCCTGCAGGATGCCGGGCACGCCGGGGGCGTCGTCGGGGATGGTCAGCGGCTGCGCCTTGAACAGCGCCGGATACTGCTCGTAGGCGGCCAGCAAGGTGTAGGTGCTGATGCCGGAATTGACGATGTACTTGTTGTAGTCACCGGCGTCGTACCAGCCCTTGGGCGCACGGATCACGCTGTCGGCCGGGCGCGTGGCAGACGCAGCAGAAGGATGGATGCGCACATCGGTGTCCGGATGCCCGGCCGCACGTGCATAGCGCCCGGCGAACTGCGCCGGCAGCGCGGTGCTGGCGCGATTGAAGTAGAACGCCTTGAGCGAGGCATCCACGACGGGCTGGTAGGCACCGGCCGCAATCGGGAATGGATCCGACGTCGGCAAACCGGCGATCTTCACCCGATACGTCCCTGGGGCGCGCAGCGCGGAAAAGTCGGCCACGCGTGCCTGTTGCCCCGCTGGTGCCCAGGTGGCCGCCGGCGACAAGCGGCCCTCCAGCACGCGGCGGCCGTTGGCATCCTCGACCGTGAAGTGGTCTGCCGCAGCCGCAGCGGGCGGCGGCAAGCCGACCACCGCCAGCTTGGCCGAGCCCGGCAGATAACCGAGTTGGTTGACGTGGATCGCGGCGCCGGCAGCGGCCGCGCTGCCGGGAATGCCGGCAGTGCCGGTCGTATCGGCCGCGCAGGCGGCGATGGGCGATGCGATCGCCACGGCGGTGAGCAGGGTCTGCAAAATGGTCATGCCGCGATGGTCGCCAAATCGATGCACAGCGACAAGTCCAATCCCGACATAGGACACAGCACCAAACCGTATTGCTGCAGGCAGCCAGTGACCTTCCGGCCCCCACTCAGGCCGGTGCAGGCGTGCTGCACATAGTTGCCGAGACAGGGACACGGTTCGCCGCGCCGCGTGTTCGGCGCCTGTGCCGCCTGCGCCGAACCGACAGGCCAGGCCCGCGCCTCAGTACAAGCCGGCTCTCATCGTTGGCCGTGTAATGCCTGCCCCGCCCACGGAGCAGGCCGTGGTACTCACCGTGCAGGTGTCGCCAGCTGGACCTGCGCCTTGCCCACCGGGTTGCGCGGGTCGCTACCGCCGGTGAGCACATTGCTGCGCTTGTCCCACTCCACCGTCTGCAGGTTGCCCCAGACGTGGCTGGAACCGCGGCCGCCCTCGGCGGTGTCGCCGGGCAGCTTGAGCGCATGCCCCATCGCCTGCAGCGCCTTGGCGGTCTGCGGCGAGAACGCGTTGCTCTCGGCCTCGATCACGTCCGGCAGCCACTGGTGGTGGTAGCGCGGCAAGGCGCTGACCTGCTGTGCGTCCAGGCCGGCGTCGTAGCCCAGGATACCGAGCAGCACCATGGTGATGATGCGGCTGCCGCCCGGGGTGCCGATCACCGCGACCTTGTCGGCCGATTCCATGAAGGTCGGCGTCATCGAGCTGAGCATGCGCTTGCCCGGCTTGGGGGCGTTGGCCGCGTAGCCCATCACGCCGAAGGCATTGGGCGTGCCCGGCTTGAGCGCGAAGTCGTCCATCTCGTCGTTGAGCAGCACGCCGGTGCCCTTGGGGATCAGCCCCGAGCCGTACAGCAGGTTGACGGTCTGGGTGGCGCCGACGCGGTTGCCTTCGCCATCGATGATGGAAAAGTGCGTGGTCTCGTCGTCTTCCAGCGGGGTCGGATTGCCCGACAGCAGGTCGCTGGGGGTGGCCTTGTCCGGGTTGATCGTGGCGCGCAGGCCTTGCGCGTAATCCTTGCTGGTCAGCACGCGCTGCGGCACCGCCACAAAGTCCGGGTCGCCGAGGAAGAAGGTGCGGTCGCGGTAGGCGCGACGCATCGCTTCCACTACCAGATGGGTGCGGTGCGCATCGTCGAGCGTGTCCAGCTCCCAGCCTTCCAGGATCTGCAGCATGGCGGCGAGTGCGATACCGCCGGAAGACGGCGGCGGCGCGGTGGTGATCTTCCAGCCGCGGTAATCGAACTGGATCGGCGTGCGCTGCTTGACCCGGTACCCGGCCAGCTCGGCGGCTTTCCAGTGCCCGCCGGCCTGCTTGACGCCGGCCAGTAGCTTGCTGGCGGTTTCGCCCTTGTAGAAGCCGTCAAAGCCCTTGTCGCCGAGCAGCTTCAAGGTGTGCGCCAATTCGGGCTGCTTGAAGATGTCGCCTTCGGCGATGGGCTTGCCGCCGCGCAGATAGACCTCGCGCGTGCCGGGATAACGCTCCATCACCTCGCGCCGCGAGGCATAGCCCTTGGCCATGCGCGCGTACACCGGAAAACCTTCGGTGGCGATGCGGATCGCCGGTGCCAGCGACTGCTTCAACGGCAGCCGGCCGTGCCGGGTGGCCAGCTCCACCAGCGCTGCAGGCAGCCCGGGAATGCCGGCCGACCAGGGGCCGTTGACCGAGCGGTCGCGGTCCAGCGCGCCCTGCTTGTCGAGGAACTGCGCCTCGCTGGCCGACTCGGGCGCGGTCTCGCGCGCATCCAGCATCACGTCCTTGCCGGTCTTGGCATCGTGCAACAGGAAGAAGCCGCCGCCGCCCAGGCCCGAGCTGATCGGCTCGACCACCGCCAGCGTGGACGACACCGCGATTGCCGCATCGAACGCATTGCCGCCTTCGCGCAGGATCTGCAGGCCGGCGTCGGTGGCCAGTGCGTGCCCGCTGGCGATCGCCGCACCGGGCGGATGCCCCGCCACCGGCGAGGACGCGGCCGCCGCCGGCCTGGCGCCATCGGCCGACCAGGCCGGCGGTGCCAGTACGAAGGCCAGCAGCAACAGGCCGCGCGAAGGAAAACGTCGGGAAAAGATGCTCACGGGGCGGGAGGCTCCTGTTCGTACAGTTCGGGGTGATCGCGCTGCAGCTGCATGAGCTTGGCAAGCAATTGATCGTGGGTTTCCGGGATGTCCGGATCCGGGTCGATGCATTCGACCGGGCACACCACCACGCATTGCGCCTCGTCGAAATGGCCCACGCACTCGGTGCAACGTGCCGGGTCGATCACGTAGATGGTTTCGCCCATCGAGATGGCCTGATTCGGACACGCCGGCTCGCAGACATCGCAGTTGACGCAGAGCTCGTTGATCTTCAGCGACATGGCGGCACCACCATGCGATGCGACGCGGCGCGATGCAACGCCAGGCGCTGGAACGCAACGTGCTGCCGGACGCCAACGCGCCCGGCCCGGGGCCAGGCATGGACACCGCCACGCACGTGGTCGGCAACCGGTCCGAGCGGACCGGCCCCGATGGGGTGCGGAATCAGCGGCATGCCGCGATTGCGCACGGCGGCCGGACGCGCCCTCCCGCGCATCCGGCCCGGTACGGCATTACTTGGCTTCAACGAAGGTGTATTCCACGCCCTTGGGCTGGACGATGGCCTGCACGCGGGCATTCTCGGCGGCATCGCCGATGAACAGCACGCGCACGCCCTTCATCGAATCCGGTTGCACGTCCTTGAACGCGGCGTCGATCAGGTCGGCCATCTTGGTCGAAGCCGACGAACCGAAGGCCAGCATGTTGCCCGGCTGCACGCCGCGCGCCAGTGCGGTCTTGACGCTTTCCAGCTGACGCTCGTAGCTGCCGGCGAATTCAGCATCGGACTCCGGCGGCAAGTAGTACAGGAACGGGCTGTTGGTGGTGGCGCCCAGGTTCTGGCCGACCACTTCCTGCAGGTACTTCTTCCAGCCGGCGTTGTCGTCCTTGGCCGGCGCCTTCAGCGGCGCGGGAGCCGCGGCGGCGGTCGGTGCCGGCTCTTCCTTCTTGCAGGCGGTGACGGCCAGAGCGGCGATCGAAGCGAGCGCCAGCGCGCGCATGGTGTGTTTCATGAAACTCCTCCCTTTGAAAAGCATGTGGTGATGTGACTGCTAGAGAATCAGGCCTGCGCGCGGGCTTGCCGCACCTGCCGCAGGGCTTCGACGACCGAAGCTGGAACGAAACCGGACACGTCCCCGCCCAGCCGCGCGATTTCGCGCACCAGCGAGGACGAGATGAAGCTGTACTGCTCGGCCGGGGTGAGGAACAGCGTTTCCACCTCCGGGATCAGATGGCGGTTCATGCTGGCCATCTGGAATTCGTATTCGAAGTCGGACACCGCGCGCAGGCCGCGCAGCAGCACGCCGGCACCCATGTCGCGCACGAAGTGGGCCAGCAGCGTGTCGAAGCCGCGCACTTCCACGTTGGCATGCGCGGCCAGAGCTTCCTGGGCCAGCTCCACACGACGTTCCAGCGGCAGGGCCGGGCCCTTGGAGGGGCTGTAGGCCACGCCGACCACCACGCGCTCGAACAACGGCGCGGCGCGGTTCACCAGATCGATATGCCCGTTGGTGATCGGGTCGAAGGTACCGGGATAGACGGCGGTGCGGCTATTGGCCACGCTCATACGGAAACTACCGGGGTCGGATCGCCGTTCAGTGTAGCAGCGGCCCGGCGGTACAGCGCATAGCGCACCTGCTGGGTGGCGCCTTCGCGGTGCAGGTGCCAGCCGGCCGGCACCTGCGGCGGCAGCTCGGCCGGGGCTTCCAGATACAGCCAGGCATCGGCGCTCAGGTGCGCGGGCAGGCGTTCCAGCACGCTGGGCCACAGGCCGGCAGCAAACGGCGGATCGACGAACACGATGCTGGCCTGCGCCACCGGCGCGCGCTCCAGCCAGCGCAATGCGTCTTCCTGCAGCACCTGCACCTGGTCGGCCGCGTCCAGCCGGGTGACGTGCTGGCGCAAGCGCTGCGCCAGGCCAGGGTCGCGTTCGATCAGGGTCGCGTGTGCCGCGCCGCGCGATACCGCCTCCAGGCCCAGCGCGCCCGAGCCGGCGAACAGGTCCAGCACGCGCGCGCCGGGCAGGCGCGGCATCAGCCAGTTGAACACCGTCTCGCGGACGCGGTCGCTGCTCGGGCGCAGGCCGGGCAGGTCCGGCACCGACAATTTGGTGTTGCGCCAGCGCCCACCGACGATGCGCACCTGCCCTTCCGCGCCGCGTGGCGCCGGCCGTGCGGGGCGACTCATCGCCACGCGCCGGGTGCGGGCGAACGGGGGCGGGACAGCGGCGGCACGGATGGCGACATGGCTCAGGGCAGGACGGTTGGCCGGCCATGATACCGCCGCGATTGCCGCAACCGCCCTCCCCGACCGGCATCGACGCAGGCGATCTGGCGCACGCTCGCCTTGAAAAATCCCCACACGGCCTCATCCCCCAGGCCATCGGCCGCGTTGCGGCCTGGGCCACCATGGAGCACGACCCCAATGACCGTTGAAACCGACAAGCAGACGCTTGGCTTCCAGACCGAGGTCAAGCAGCTGCTGCAGCTGATGATCCATTCGTTGTACTCGAACAAGGAAATCTTCCTGCGCGAGCTGGTCTCCAATGCCGCCGACGCCGCCGACAAGCTGCGTTTCGAGGCACTGGTGAAGCCGGAGCTGCTGGAAGGCGGCGGCGAGCTGCGCATTCGCGTGGATTACGACAAGGACGCGCGCACCGTCACCATCGACGACAACGGCATCGGCATGAGCCGCGAGGACGCCGTCTCGCATCTGGGCACGATCGCCAAGTCCGGCACCGCCGACTTCCTCAAGCACCTGAGCGGCGACCAGAAGAAGGACGCCAACCTGATCGGCCAGTTCGGCGTCGGCTTCTACAGCGCCTTCATCGTCGCCGACCAGGTCGATGTCTACTCGCGTCGCGCCGGCCTGCCGGCCAACGAGGGCGTGCACTGGTCCTCGCGTGGCGAGGGAGAGTTCGAAGTGGCCAGCGTCGACAAGCCCGAGCGCGGCACCCGCATCGTGCTGCACCTGAAGGACGGCGAAGGCAGCTTTGCCGACGGCTGGACGCTGCGCGGCATCCTGAAGAAGTATTCCGACCACATCGGCCTGCCGATCGAGATGCGCAAGGAGCACCACGGCGAAGCGGCCGACGTGCCCGCCGAGCCCGAATGGGAAGCGGTCAACCGCGCCAGCGCGCTGTGGACGCGGCCCAAGTCCGAAATCAAGGACGAGGAGTACCAGGAGTTCTACAAGCACGTCGCCCACGATGCCGGCAACCCGCTGGCGTGGAGCCACAACAAGGTCGAAGGCAAGCTGGAGTACACCTCGCTGCTGTTCGTACCCGGCCGCGCCCCGTTCGACCTGTATCACCGCGATTCGGCCAAGGGATTGAAGCTGTACGTGCAGCGCGTCTTCATCATGGACCAGGCCGAGCAGTTCCTGCCGCTGTACCTGCGTTTCATCAAGGGCGTGGTGGATTCGTCCGACCTGTCGCTCAATGTCTCGCGCGAGATCCTGCAATCCGGCCCGGTCGTGGATTCGATGAAGTCGGCGCTGACCAAGCGCTCGCTGGACATGCTGGAGAAACTGGCCAAGGACAAGCCGGACGACTATGCGACGTTCTGGCGCAACTTCGGCCAGGCGTTGAAGGAAGGCCCGGCCGAGGATTATGCCAACCGCGAAAAGATCGCCGGCCTGCTGCGCTTTTCCTCCACGCATGACACCACCGGCGCGCAGAGCGTGGGCCTGGCCGACTACGTGAGCCGCCTGGCCGAGGGCCAGGACAAGCTGTACTACCTCACCGGCGAAAGCTACGCGCAGATCAAGGACAGCCCGCACCTGGAAGTGTTCCGCAAGAAGGGCATCGAAGTGCTGCTGCTCACCGACCGCATCGACGAATGGCTGATGAGCTACCTCACCGAATTCGACGGCAAGTCGTTCGTGGACGTGGCACGCGGTGACCTGGACCTGGGCAAGCTGGATTCGGAGGAAGACAAGAAGGCGCAGGAAGAAGTCGCCAAGTCCAAGGAAGGCCTGGCCTCGCGCATCAAGGCTGCCCTGGGCGACGACGTGGCCGAAGTGCGCGTCTCGCACCGCCTGACCGATTCCCCGGCAATCCTGGCCATCGGCCAGGGCGACCTCGGCCTGCAGATGCGTCAGCTGCTGGAAGCCAGCGGCCAGGCCGTGCCGGAGACCAAGCCGGTATTCGAATTCAACCCGGCCCACCCGCTGATCGAAAAGCTGGATGCGGAAGCCGACATGGACCGCTTCGGCGATCTGAGCCGGGTGCTGTTCGACCAGGCCGCGCTGGCAGCGGGCGATAGCCTCAAGGACCCGGCCGGCTATGTGAAGCGGTTGAACAAGTTGTTGCTGGAGTTGTCGGCGTAAGGGTTGCGACACCTTTCGTGACACACCAGGACCGGCGCATGCGCCGGTCTTTTTTTTTGGGCCTGTCTCGTGGCGACGATTGGAAGAGCGGCGACAGCGGTATCCAACACCACACCGCCTCGGTAACGGCTCGCACTCCTCCATAACGCAGATGCACATGGGACGATGACGATAGTCTTGCCGAATGCGGCCCTAGGAAAAAATCAGTCGGACGCTTATCGGGTCCTCGTTGTCGGGATCATGGCCGGGTGCGTCGCGATGCCTGCGCGCATCGTGCGCGCTCCGGCCAAAGCGCAGGCAATGTCATTGAAGACCAGCCGCGGCGGCGCTTACGCCGACTCCAGCACCCAGCACCCGAACGCCGGCCCGGCCGAGTAGCCGGTTTCCGGCTCGATGCGGATCTGCAGCGTGTCGCGGCCTGCCACCGCTGCAGGCAAGGCGTAATCCACATCGACGAAGTCCAGGCCGCGGTTGCCGTCCAGGCGTTCGTTGGCGATGAGTTCGCCGTCGGCGAGGATGCGGAAGCGGCGGCGGGTTTCGTCGCCCCAATAGCGCAGGCGCAGGATGCGGGCCCGGGCGGTGTTGCGCAGGGTGAAGGCGATGAAGCCGCCGGTGCGGGCATCGCGGCCGGCGCGGCGGCGGTAGCTCAGTGCGTAGGAGCTTTCGCTATGCAGGCCGTGGGCTTTTTCGGATGCTTCATCGCCCAGGGCGATGCGGTCCAGTGCGCGGGCGTCCAGCGCCTGTTGTTTCGCGTCTGCTGCGGCCTGTTCGGCTTGGTGCTGTTGCCATGCGGCTGTGTCGCGATGCTCCAGGTAGGGCGCGCTGCGGCGATCGAACTGGGCGTAGAACGGCGAGAAGCGCCAGTGCTGATCGCCGTCGCGGTAGTCGAACGCGGCCTGGCCTGCCACCGGCTGCAGGCGCTGCAACACCTCATCGCCGCCGATCAGTGCCGGGGCCTTGCCCGACCAGGGTTTTGCCGCATCGCCCAGGTCGGCCGCCAGCACCAGCGGCCCGCGCAGCAGCGAGACCCAGGCCGGGTCGTCGGGTGTGGCTTCCAGGCGCAACGGCATCTGCAACGACAGGGTGAGCGTGTCGCCAGCGCGCCAGCGGCGGGTGATGCGCAGGTAGCCTTCGCTGACGGCCGCATCGACCGGCTGGCCGTTGAGATGCAGCAGCGGCGACTGCGCCCAGCCGGGCACGCGCAGTGCGAGCGTACGTTGCTCGGCCGGCGCGGCATCGATGCGTAGCGAGGCGCTGCCCTGCTCCGGCATCGTGCTGTGCAGGGTCATGTCCAGCCCGGCGGCGTCGCGCACGCTGGAGGGCACATACAGGTTGACGTAGACGCCCTGCCCGTCCTGCCAGTAGATCGAATCGCCGAACTGGGCATGCGCTTCCATGCCGCTGCCGACGCAGCACCAGAAATCGTCGAATGGCGACGACCAGCCACGTGCTTCGCCGGCCAGCATCGGTGTCATGTAGGTGAACATGCCGGTGCGCGGATGCTGCTGCGCCATCACGTGGTTGAGCAGCGTGCGCTCGTAGTAGTCGAAGAACTCCGCCTGCGGGCCCCACTGGTACAGATGGCGGGTGAGCTTGAGCATGTTGTAGCTGGCGCAGTGCTCGCAGGTCTGCTCGGTGAGAAACTTCGAGATGCTGTCCGGCTGCTGGAAGTACTCACGGTCGCCGTTGCCGCCGATCACGTAGGTATGGTGGTCGGTGACGGTGTGCCAGAAGAAGCGCGCCGCCGCGCCCGAGGCGGCATCGCCGGTGACTTCGTACTCGCGTGCCAGGCCGATCAGCTTGGGGATGTTGGTGTTGGAATGCTGGTGCACCAGCTCGTCGCGCTGGGCGATGAGTGGGTCGAGCACGGCGTGGTGGTGCAGACGCTGCGCCAGCGCTAGCCACTGCGCATCGCCGGTACGCACATGCAGCTCGACGAAGGATTCGTTGAGGCCGCCGAATTCGCATGACAGCACCTTCTGCAGCTGGGCGTCGTCGAGTGCGGCGAAGACGCCTTGCAGATAGCCGGCCAGGCCCACCGCCACCTGCAGCGCCTGCGCATTGTCGCAATGCGCATGCACGTCGAGCAGGCCGGCAAACAGCTTGTGCCAGGTGTACAGCGGTGCCCAGCTGCCGTTGAGGTAGAACGGGGCCGGGTCGATCTTGCCGCGCTTGAGCTCATCGAACACCGCGCGGCCGCTTTCGATCTTGCCTGCGGCATTCTTGCGGGTGAAGCCGGCCACGTAACCATCGCCTGCGTGTGCCTGGCACCGCGCCAGCTCGCCCACCAGATAGGCTGCGCGTGCGCGGCATTGCGCATCGCCGGTCTGCGCATGCATCAGTGCCAGCGCGCTGAGATAGTGGCCCAGCGTATGCCCGGCGATGGTATCCGCCTCCCAGCCGCCGTATGCCTTGGCCTTGGGATCGAGCCCTGCGTACAGCACGAAGTTGTGCAGCAGCCGGTCCGGCTGCAGCCGCATCAGATAGCGACGATTGGTCTGCAGCGCGTCCAGGAACAGCGACGGCGTGAGCCGCACCTGCGCCAGCGACACGGCGCGCACGCTACCGGGTTGCGCGGCACTGGCCTGCGCCGGAAACCTCAGGAAACCCGCCGCAACCGCCAGGCTGCTCCAGGCCAGAAAGCGCCGCCGTGACAGACTCGGCGCGTGGTCGTCGGGCAAGTTGCTTGCATGCATATCCGTCATGGGCTCAGCTTAACTCCTGTCGGCGCGCACAGACCGCGCGCCATTGCGACACACACCTGCGCAGCCGCGCACGCCCGCGACCGCACAGACATGCGCGCGACCGATGACATCTGGCCGCACGCACCGGCGACAAACCGCCCGATCAGAACTTCACCGTGGCACGCGCCCAGTAGAACCGACCCAGCAGATCGTAGGTGGCCACATCGGTATTGGCATTGCCGACGTTGTTGGAGTAGTACAGCGGCGGCTGCTTGTTGGCGATATTGTCCACGCCCACCTCAAAACGCGTGTGCCACGGCTCGACGTTGTAGCCGAGCTGCAGGTTGTTGTAGACGTAGGCGCCGATCTTGCGCACCACCATCGGTTCGCTGGAATCGGCCGACAGGCTCTGGTCCGGGTCCGAACTGCCGATGGCGGTGTGGCCCACATAGCGGATGCGCCAGGTGGCGCTCCAGTCGCCCAACGCCCAGCTCACCGTGCCCAGCGCGCGCCAGCGCGGGAAGTTGCCGTAGGCCTGGGTATAGCGGCCCACGTTGTGGATGGTGACCGAGCTGGGGTCGGTGGTATCGGGCAGCACGTCATAGCGGGTGAGATAGGTGCCGTTGAGCCCGGCGCTGAGATTGCCCCACGCGGTGGGCGGCGCGCGATAGGTCAGGTTCACGTCCAGGCCCTTGGCCCACAGCTTGCCCAGGTTGACGGTGGGTTCGGCGATGTAATTGATGGTGCCGTTGCCGTTGCGATGGATCAACGCGCAAAAGGCGCTGGCCGAATTGGCGAAACATTGATTGAGCACGGTCTGCGCCGACACCGTGGTGATGGTGTCTTCCAGATCGATGCGCCACCAGTCCGCGCTCAGCGACAGGCCGTCGATCCACTGCGGGTCGTAGACCAAACCCACGTCGTAGGACTTGCCGGTTTCCGGCTTGAGCTGGTACCCGGCCACCGCCGCGCCGGACACCTTGCCCGACACCTGGCCATCGGATTGCTGGTAGCTGCCGTCGGTGGGCACATTGGCGCAGGCCACGCTGTTGCCACCGGTGTAGCCATTGCAGGGGTCGTTGACGGTGGCCGCATCGCCGGCCACGCCGGCATACAGTTCGTTGATGTTGGGTGCGCGGAACACCTCCGACACCGTGCCGCGGATCAGCAGGTTCTCGATCGGGCGATATTCCAGCGACACCTTGCTGTTGGTCTTGCTGCCCACCGAGCTGAAATCGGAAAAGCGCGTACCCAAGGTGATGTTCAAGGCGTTGATGCCGGGCAAGTCCTTCAATAGCGGGAACAGCGCCTCGGCATAGGCTTCCTTGACGTCGAAACTGCCGACCAGGGTGGACGAACAGAATTCGATCACCCCGCACAGGCCGTCTTCATCGCCGGTCCATAGCGGGTCGGAGGCGGTGGTCGAGCGCTCCTTGCGATAGGAGACGCCGGTTGCCAGGCTGACGGTGCCGGCCGGCAGATCGAACAGCGAGCCGTTGGCATTGGCCTCGAATTGCTTGACCGTGTAGACGCTGGTCACGATCGGGTTGACCACCATGCCCTGCAAGGTGGACAGGTTGGCGCTGTCGTTGAGGTTGAAGAAGTTCAGCGGTGTGCAGCCGGCAATCGCCGCGCCTGCGCTGCCGCACGTGACTGCGCCATCGCTGTCCAGGAACGAGGGGCCGATGGCCTGGTTGAACGCGGCATAGTCGAGAAAGCCGTTGTTGATCGACTTCTGTTTGACCTTGCCGTAGTTGAAGGTGGCATCCCACTGCCAGGAACTGTCGCCGAAGCGGCCGCGCAAACCGGGGCTGATCTGGAAGTTGTAGGTGTTGTATTGATAGCTGCGATTGCCCAGCACGGTGGCGCGCGTGTTGAGGTCGTTGTACGAGGTGCCGGTGCTGCGATCGGTGCCGAAGTTTACGCCGAATGGGTTGTAGTAACTCTGCGACGACACCAGGATGTTGTCGCCGTTGGAGAAGATCGGGATCGGCGCAACGATCGAGGCGGATTCGGTTTTACTGAACCAGGTGTTGACGTAGCCCTCGACGTTGTCGGTGAAACGATAGGTGCCAAGCAAAAACGCATTGGTGCGCTTTTGTGGGGTCTGCAACAGGTTGAACGGCTGGTAGTTGTAGGAGTCGGCGCTGGTGTTGTAACAGTGGAAATCGCCCGGGCCGGCGCGACCGCTGACGCCGCTGTTGAGGGTGACACGCCCGCAGCCGATGGCCTGCGCAAGCTGCGTGGACTGATCCGAGCCATCGTTGAAATTCACGGTGCCGGTCGGCGTTGCGGACGAGCCCTGCTTCACCGGTTGCCCGTTGGTCAACGCAAGCGCGTCCCTGGAATAGTCGCGCGCCGCTGCCGAGACCGGATCGATGTTGTGGTACGACAGGCCGCCGATCAGGCTGCCACGCTCCCAGGTCTTGCCGGTGGTCAGGGTGAAGTTGCGCCGGTTGCCGTCGCCTTCGCTGCTGGTGCCGAAGTCGCTGCTGAACTGCACACCATCGAACTGGCTGCGCAGGATGAAATTGACCACGCCGCCGATGGCGTCGGAGCCATACACCGCAGAGGCGCCGTCGCTGAGCACTTCGATGCGCTCGATCATGCTGGACGGAATCGCGTTGACGTCGTTGTAGGCCAGACGAATACCATTGACCAGCACCAAGGTGCGCTTGTCGCCCAGACCACGCAGCGAAATGGCCGACGCACCGGTGCCGCCGCCGTTGTTGGTATACGGATTGGTGGCGTTGCCGGCGATCGATGGCAGCTCCTGCAGCAGATCGCCGACCGTGGCCTTGCCGGTCGCGGCGATCTGTTCCTGGCTGACCGTGACCACCGGGTTGGCGGTTTCGGTATCCACGCGGCGCAGGCGCGAGCCGGTGACGACCACGCTGTCCAGCGTTTGTGGCGCATCACCGCTGCCGCCGGCCTGCTGCGCAAACACCGGTGCGCTGACGCCTGCAGACAGCGCCAGCAGCAATGCGGCGCTGAGCATGCTCGGCACCGGGCGCGTGGGCGTGCCGGAGGTCCGGGAGAAAGGCAACAGCGGCATCGGCATGCAAGGCTCCTGATTCGTATGGCAGACAAACGATGGGCAACACACACCCGTGCCGGCGGACGCCAGCGCAGGGCAAGATGGATGGCAGACGCGCACGCAGCGAAACTTCTCGCCAGCGCTGTGCTGCAGACACGCAGACAACCTGCGACGCGCACGACCACACAGGGTCACGCAGCAGCGCGTGTTGTCGGAAAGGGTATTGGTTCCGCACCGGAGGCGCCCATGCGCTCCAGTTTCATCAGCTGGTCACAATGTGCCTGTGCGCACGCGCTACGTCTTGTCGCATTTGACGACAGCGCATGCGGAAAACAGCATGGTTCGCAAATGAATCAGCCTGCCTTGACGTTGCACTCTGCAGCAACGTCTGCAGCTGGACATCATGCGCAAGACGATGGGCGAGACGCCCGAGGCGATGTATCGCCTGCAACCATGTGCGATGACAGTCGATTTAAAAGATGACAGTCGATCTAGAAATCGAGCACTGCGCATGCATGCAGCAGCGCGGTGGCGGCAATCAGCGTGCACTGCCCTGCCCGCCCTGTTTCAGCGGCCGTGGTCTAGGCACTGCAGTCAAACGGTCGGCCGGCAGACCCGGCCTTACGGATCACAGATCACGGATCACGGCGCCTGCGTCGTTGCGGCCTGGTCGTGGTTCCAGTCCGGTGTTGGCGCTTGCTGCATCCAGCGCAGGAAGAAATCCAGCAGGCGGCGCTTGCCGTAGTCGCCACCGGCGCCGTGATCGCCGCCGGGCACCACCAGCAGGTCGAAATCCTTGCCTGCCTTGATCAGCCGATCGGCCACCTGCAAGGTGCTGGCCGGATCGACATTCATGTCCATGTCGCCAGTGACCAGCAGCAGATGCCCTTGCAGGCGCGCGGCGTTTTCCACGTTCGACGATTCGGCATACCACGGCCCGACCGGCCAGCCCATCCATTGCTCGTTCCACCAGATCTTGTCCATGCGGTTGTCGTGGCAACCGGAATTGGCCACGCCTGCCACATAGAATTCCGGATGGAACAGCAGCGCACCCAATGCATTCTGGCCACCGGCCGAGGTGCCGTATATACCGACGCCGCCGTCGATGGCGTACCACGGGTACCGTGCGGCAGCAGCCTTGTGCCAGGCGATGCGATCCGGCAGGCCCGCATCCTTGAGGTTGCGCCAGGCCACATCGTGGAACGCGCGCGCGCGATTGTTGGTGCCCATGCCATCGATCTGCGCGACCGCAAATCCCAGCGCGGTCAGCGCTGGCGTGCGGGTGCTGAACGTCTTGGGGACGAAGGACCCCTGCGGGCCGGCGTAGATGTCTTCGATCACGCGGTAGCGCTGCTGCGGATCCAGGTGTTGCGGGCGCTGGATCACGCCCCAGATCTCGGTTCTGCCGTCGCGGCCGGTGGTGTGGAACGGCAACGGTGGCTGCCAGCCGGCAGCCTGCAGACGGCTCAGGTCGGTGCGCTCCACCGTGCGTGCCAGGCCGCCGTCGGCGCTGCGCCGCAGCTCCAGCACCGGGCCCAGGTCCACGCGCGAGTACAGGTCCAGATACCATTTGCCGTCCGGCGAATAACTCACCTGGTGATCGGCGGCCGCCGGCGTCAATGCAGTGAGCCCGGTGCCGTCCAAACCGATGCGATAGGCATGGCGGTAATACGGGTCCTCGCCGGGCTGCATGCCGGAGGCGGTGAAATACAGCTGGCCTGCGGCTTCGTCGATGTAGTCGAGCTTGCGCACCACCCAGTCGCCCTGCGTGACCTGGCGGATCACCGCACCGCTGTGGCCGTCGTACAGATACACGTGCTCCCAGCCATCGCGTTCGGAGGCCCACAGGATCTGCGCGCCGTCGGCCAGATCGCGCCGCGCATGCTTGCCGCCGTCCTCGTGGGTCCCGCTGAGTTCGGAGTATTCGATGAAAGTGGGCGAGGTCTCTTCGATCAGGGTGCGCGCGTCAGCCGTGCGTGCGTCCACTTCAATGACCCGATACAGCTGGTGCCCACGCGCGTTGTATTCGAAGGTGAGCCCGCGGCTGTCCTTCCACCAGACCATCTCGCTCAAGCTGAAGGCATTGGGCAGCAGCGTCATCGCCACTGGATGCGCCGCGCGCGTGGCGGTGTCGAACAACACCGGCTGCATCACCGGCAAGGCATCGCCGGGCTTGGGATAGACCTGCTGATGCAGCTTCGGCTGCAGCTGGTCGGCCGGCGCCGATTCGATGTAATAGACCATGCGCGGCGGTGGCGCCTTGACCCGATACGCAGCCAGATGCTGCGAGTCCGGCGACCACACAACGCTGTCGAGCGCGTAGTAATCATCGGCACTGCCATCGCGGCTGAGCACGCTGCGCGCGCCGCCGCCGACCGGTGCGATGACCAGATTGGCCTGCTCCACCCAGGCGCGCCAGCGGCCATCCGGCGAGAGCCTGGCCTGCCGCTCGCCCTGCTTGAGCGGCAGGCGCATGTCCATCGATTCGGCCTGCAGGTCGCGGTCGGGCACACGCGTGCAGCGATAGCGGGCCAGGTCGCATTGCCAGCCCCGCTTCGCCAGCTGGAAGCCCAGGCGCTGCTGTTGCAGCGTGGGTTGTTCCAGCTGCAGATGCGTGGCGTCGATGCCTTGCGCACCGGCCTGCGTCAAGGCCACCGCCAGCCGCGCATGATCGAAGGCCAGCGTATTGCGGCCGCTGGCCGCATCCACCAGGCGGTACTCGATGGCCGGCGCCTGATTGGCACCTGCAACACCACGCCGATACAGGAAATGCCCCGCATCGATCCACACCGGCGCGGTCGGTTGCCTGTCGACCAGCGACGTGTAGTGATCGGACAGGCCGATCGCCTGCGCGTACTGCGCGGGCGTGGTCGTGGCAGCCGCCGCGCTTGCCGACAGCGTCCAGAGTGCAATGCTCAGGCAGCACGCAGCGATGCGGTGCCACCGAAAGGTCTGGTGCAGGAGTGGCGTCATGTGTCTATCTGCGGAGATGGCGTGGTCATTGGCTGCGCGTCGTGCACGTCGAGATGGGAGGACGTGCATTGGCAATGGGGTGCATGCCCGAAGCGGCCTGTACACAACGGCCTGCGAAGGCCTCCGTGGTCGATGGCGGCCGCGGTAACGCGACAGGGCTGGCACGGTCATCGCGCCAACGGCCCATCACGCGTACCAGGCCTGCACCTTCACCGCCGCCGTGCTGCCGGGCAATGCCACACGATCGGCATGCGGGCCTTGCGGGCGCGCCGGCTTGCCGTCGACGAGCACGCGGGTGAGCTTCTGACCCTTGGGCACGCGCAGGCTCAACCAGGTGTGCCTGGGCGACCGTTCCGGCAGTTGCACCTCGGCATCGATACGGCGTGCCTCCACGTCAGCGCGCAAGCTCAGCGTGAGCGTGCCCCAGCGTGTGGGCGCCGCGGTGATGCCGACCGCAGCGCCACTGCCCAGCCATGCGCGCGGCAGCGCACGCGCCAGGAACAACTGCTCTCCCGCGCTGTCGTCGCTGACCAGCATCCAGCGCAGCAGCAACGGGATGGTCATCTGCGCGGGGATGCAGAACAACGGCATGCCGCCGGTGATGCCGCTGACCTCGCCGGCCGTCCAGCTACCGCGGGTATGCACCTGGTAGCGATGCGCGTAGACGAACAGCAGGTACTCTTCGATGCGGTCCAGCCGCAGCAGCTGTTGCGCATAGCCGTAGGAAATGAAACCGAGCAGATCGCGGCTGCCCGGCTCCGGCGGTGCGATGTTGGCCACCACGCCGATGCTGGTGCCGCCATGGCCGCGCAGGCAATCGACCACCAGGTTGGCCAGGTCGTCGGGCAGCACATCGGCCTGCAGCAATTCTGCGTAGGCGCGGTGCGGCCATTGCTGCTCGCTGGGTTTTTCCTGCAGCAGCGATTGGCGAAACGTCAGCGTGGTGCCCGGCAACGGGCCGACATACGGCGGCGACAGATCGCGACGCACATTGGCACGCAGGCTGGCGTGCAGCCGTGCACGCAACTGCCTCGCGCGACGCTGCCATTGCGCGGCCAGGCCGGCATCGCCGCCGAGCGTGCTCCAGACCTGGGCGATGTCTTCCCAACCGCGTATCGTCAGCGCGCTGTTGGCGTAATACGGTTTCCACCACAGCGACGGGTCGGGAAACAGGCAGGCATCGGATTCGTTCCAGCCGTGCAGCAGGCCATGCCCATGCGCGCTGCGCGGCAAGGCCAGCGCCTGGTCGTGCAGCTCGCACAGCAGCTGCGCGGTGGCGGCGATCTTGGGCAGCAGGCGCCGCAACCGCGCCGCATCGCCGGTGTAGCGCAGATAGCGCGCCAGCAGCGACAGGGTCAGCCCGAACTGCCCGACCTCCGGCCCGCGCATGTTCGGCAGGCCGTCGTCCTGCACGAACTCGTCGAAGTAATTGTCCAGCACCGCAGCGGCCTGCGCGAAGCGGCCCCATTCCAGATTGGCGTAGAACGAACTGGTGAAGGTGTCCTGGAAGCCGTCGTATTCGTTGCCGTAGTAGTCGCGCTCCACCGCACCGTACTTCGGGTAATCGCCACCGGGGCGCACCACCAGCTCGCGCACAAACGCGAACTGCGCCATGGCGTTCCAGCTGGCATCGGGCAGTTGCGCCTGCACCGTGCCGTCCAGGGCCTGCTGCCAGTACGCGGCAAAATCGAGCAAGGCCGCGTAGAACTGTTCGGCAGTGGCCGGCTTGCGTGACGGTGCGAACGCGGGATAGCTGTGGGTGTAATGCACGCCGACGATCTCGCCGCCGCGCACATGCATCGTGCGGTGCCAGGTCTGCACCACGAAGCGATCGCTGGCACGCACATCGGCAAACACCAGCACGTCGTACCAGCCATCGGCCTCGCCGTCGCGCCGCATCACCTTGCGCACCGCCGGCATCCAGCCGCCCAGCAGGCCTTCCTCGCGCCGCTTGATCAGCGCCTCGTCGCCCAGCTCGGGGAAGGCGTGTTCGGGCCGCGCGGTGCGGCTACGGCCGTTGGGCAGGATCGGCATGGTGTCCAGGCTTTCGCGCGTGCCGACGAAGGTGGTCCATGGCCAGCGCCCGCCAGTGTCCTTGGGGTCGAGCAGCGAGGCCGGCGGCGGCGCGACATCGCGCACCTGCGCCTCGTCCGGGTCGCCATCGCGCAGCAGGCGGTCGGCGAGCAGATCGGCCTCGGCCATCGCCACCTCGGCCAGCGGCATGCCGAAGTAGGGCTTGCCCTCGGCCGGATAGGCCGGCTCGGTGCGTTTATCCAGGCGCAGCATGCCGCTATCGGTCCACAGCGTCAGCGCACCCTGCGGGTCGTCGAGATGCTCGTAGACGGTCCAGTCCTGCTGCAGATGCCGAAAGCTGCAAAGTTTGCTGCCGACATGCGCGGCCGACGGCAGTGCTTCAAGACGTGGCAGCGCCGGTGGCGGCAACGGCGCCGGGGTTTGCGGCGTGCCCGGCTTCGCGAGCGCGGCACCTGCGCCCACCGCCGCGGTCGCGGCCATGCCCTGACGCAAAAAGGTCCTGCGGTCCATCGTCGCGCCCTCGAGTGATCTCATCCACATCGTGCGCGACTGCGCACCCTGCGTCTTGTGGCGCGTGTCTGGCCCGTATGCGGAAATCCGCACAGAAGCAGCTGTTGCTGCGCCGCCATCGCAGCAACGGCGCAGCGCCCAGTTGCCGCCCCCTGCCATTTAGCCACGTGACTTTCTGGCCACGCCGGTACCTGCGGTGGCAGCCACACTGGCTGCACAGACGCAGGCGACATCGTCGCCAGACCGCCACGCAACCCAAGCCCACCACAAGGACCGTCATGCAGCCATCCTCACCGCGCATCGCGCACAGTGCCCGCGCCACAGCGCGGTTTTTCGATGCCGGCAGCGCGTCCGCCAGGCGGTTGAAACGTCCGGCGCATCGCTGGCTGTGGCTGGCCTTGATCGCGCCCTGCATCGCGCAGGCGCAGGTGGATCTGTCGCAACTGGATGCCGAGATGGCCGCGCCACGCACCCAGGTGCTGGTGCTCGGCAGCGTGCACCTGTCGCAGTTGCCCGACGGCAGCGACATAAGTGCAGCACGGCTGCAACCGTTGCTGGACCGATTGGCGGCCTACAAGCCAACCATCATCACGACGGAGGATCTGTCGGGCGAAACCTGCGATTTGATACGCCGGCACCCCACGGTCTATCTGCCGGAAGACAGTGCAGCCTATTGTCCCAAGGTCGACGACGCGGCACGTGCGACCGGCCTGGATGTGCCGGCCGCCATCGGCAAGGTGCGTGCAACACTCAAGAGCTGGCCCAGTGCGCCGACGTCGGCGCAGCGCCGACAGCTGGCTGCATTGTTTCTGGCCTCGGGCGATCCATGGTCTGCCTTGGTGCAGTGGTTGCAGCTTGCACAGACGGAGCAACGCCCTGGCGATGGATTGGATGCCGCGCTGGTGGCACGGCTCCGTGCGATGGAACATCGCCAGGACGAGAGTAGCCAGATCTCCGTGCCACTGGCGGTACGGCTGGGCCTGCAGCGCATCTACCCGGTCGACGATCACACCGGCGATAACGCGGAGGTGGACGACACGGCGGCCTATGGAAATGCGGTCCGGGCGGCCTGGGAAAAAGCCGCGCATCGCGCCGGCACGATGCGCGCGCAGAAAAAACAGCTGGCGCAACAAGGCAAGCTGTTGGAGCTTTACCGCGCAATCAACCTTCCGGCCAACCAGCAGTTGTCGATCGAGGTGGACTTCCGCGCTGCGTTGAGCGACACCTCGCCGCAACACTACGGCTATCGCTACGTATCCGGCTGGGAGATCCGCAACCTGCGCATGGTGTCCAACGTGCGTGCCAGCTTTGCCGACCAACCCGGTGCACGTGTGCTGGCGGTGGTGGGCGCTACTCACAAGCCCTGGTTCGACAACTGGTTGGGACAGCTGCAGGGCGTGGATATCGTGGATGCGGCGCAGGTGCTGGGTGCTGACGGAAAGTGAGTACAACGACTTCAGCGTGACGCTCTAATGCAAAAGCCTGATTGGTCGAGCGCGCGGTGCCCTCGCCGCTCGTGGGACACGCCGTAAGCCCTTCCCTGGGGGATCGGTCTCGGCATCCATGCCGCCATACGGTCCCGCAACCGGCTAGGACACCGCACCAGAGAGTTGGTCGGTGATTTGGCAAAAAATCTGCTTGTTGCTCGGGGTGCATTGGAAGGCTGATCGGAGGCGACGCTATCCAAACAACACACGTTATGTTTTGCTCGCGACCTTGCGCGCCGACCATCTCGACTGGTCCTTGCCCGCCTACCGTCGCGGGACCTTACGCGGCATGGATGCCGCGTAAGAGCCTCCATGGACGGATTCACGGCGTGTCCCGCGATGGTGGGCGGGCAAGGGCCCGGCAGCCAGGTAACAGATCAGCCGCTCTACGCTTGCGAGCTGCCCGCACGGTCCTAACACCCGCAGACAAGACAACTGCAGTTATCGATACCGGCATGAGCAGCAGCCATCACTTCGCTGACTCCACGAAATGCAGGACGTAAATCCGGTTTCAGGTGCAGCCAGATGCGGCATCAAGGCGAAGGCCGCGCACCTACTGCACTAGATCGACAACCGGCCTTCGTCCAATCCAGGCTCTCAGGTCAGCACATCCAACAAGCTACCCAGCATTTCGTCGGAGCGCCGCAGCGCAGTGGCGTTGGCCTGGAAATCGTTGCGTGCCGAGAGGCCTTCGACCAAATCGCTGGCCGGTGCCGATGGATCGGCGTTGGCGTCGACCACGCTGGCTGCCACTCCACCATTGAGCTGCGTGCTGGCTGCAACGGCCTGACGTGGACTGCCGTCCACCGGCTGACGCGCCACATTGCTGGCGGCCACCTGCTGGCGAAGTGCGGCGACCTGCATTCCGGAACTGGCGATACTGCTGATGCTCATGATGGCTCCGGTGCAGAACAGAGAAATAACCAATGACGTTTGTTTACCAACCAATCAATACAATCGCTGCCGGCAGTCGCGCCGCACTGCTGTCGTTCTTGCGCCCACCGAGGCGCGTGGCGAGCGTGTCTCACGAGGTGGAACCAGCCAACAGGAACCGCAATGACGTGTCCCACCCTCCGATTCCGATCACGCCCACCTCACGGCTGCGCAGTCGCCTCACGCAGGCTCAATAGGTGCCTACCCGCACACGCAAGACCACTGGAACCTCTCCCGCCGCATCCACCCGCCCGAAGTTGAGCCCGTAGTCGGTCTGGTCGCCGTTGAGCTGTCTTTCGACCTGCCAGCGCCCGTCCACGTACCGCCCCTGCTCCACCCGCAACAGTTGTCCATGACGGGTATCGGCTGCGTCGCGGAAAAATTCAATGCGCGCGGCCATGCCGGTGACCAGGAACTCCTCCGGCCCCAGCTGCGCCACCAGCAGCCGACCTGCATGGTCGTCGTTACCCGGCAGGATCGCTGGCGCGTCGCCCCATAGCGGCGCGCCGAACGACACCCTGGCCTGCCAGTCGCCGAAACGCAGCGTGCGTTGCGGCGCGCCGGGCTGTTCGGCCACTGCCTGCAGCCGGCCGTCGAAGGCCGCCTGGGCGATCAGGCGCTGCAGCGGCGCCAGCAGCTTGAAGTTGGCCGCGTGCGCTGCAATCGCGGCGCGGTTGGCTGCGCTGTCCGGGTTGCCATCCATGCCAAACACCGAAAACCCGATCCCGCCCTGCCCCAGCACATGGAACAGGTAGGGCGCGGTCGCCGCTTCGAAGCCGGTCTCCGACACCCAGGCCGGATTGTCCGGCCGCGCATACTGGCCGATGACCTTGGTGTATTCGTTGTAGTCGCTGGTGTAGATATCGGTGCCGATGAAGTCGATCGACGGGGTGGCCGCGCGCCATAGCGCGAACACGTTCACCGTCGCACCGCCGGAGGGGTAATCCATGCCTGGGTAACGCTTGCCCTTGTAGCGCAGCCAGGTGTTGACGTAGAGCGGCAGCGGATACGCGCGCCTGCCGGCCGCGGCCACCTGTTCGATATACGCCGCCGTTGCATGCGCATTGAAGGCTTCGGCCGCCTCGGCACCGAACAGCTGTTGCCAGCTGCCCTGCGGCTTGCCCAGCGCCTGCGCGATCGCGGCAGGCACCGGCTGCGCGAACGCCGCCTCGCCGGCCGGGCCATGGTCGCGCACCGTGCCGATCGCGCCGGGCTCGTTTTCCACCTGCACCAGGATCACCGTGTGGCGGTCGCCATCGACCTTGCGCAGGTGCTGCATCAACGCGGTGAAGGCGCGCGCATCGGCCTGCATGTTGGCGGCCACATGCGGCGACAGCACGTCTACCGGTTCGCCATTGGCATCGCGCATGCGCGGGTACGTGGCGTCGTCGCGCTTGATCCACTCCGGCACGTAATGCATCTGGCCGTTCTTCCAGCTGCCGAACCACAGCAAGGCCACGCGCAGGCCGCGCTTGCGCGCGCCGGCGATCAGTGCATCCACGTTGGTGGTATCGAAGCGGCCAGGCGCCGGCTCGAACTGCTCCCAGTACACAGGCGCTTCCACCGTGTTGGCATGCAGCGCGACCACCTCGTCCAGCGCCTTGGGCAGCACGGCCGGCCAGGCACTGGAGTTGTGTAGCTGCGCGGCCAGCACGGTGTATGGCGCGCCATCGACAAACAGCGCATGGCGGCCATTCTGGGTGACGAAGCGCGGCAGCTCTTCTGCACTGGCCAGCAGCGGCACGCTGGCGGCCAACATCGCCAGCGACCACAGCAAGGCCGCGAGGCGGCCACGCGGCTGCGGTATGTTCAGGGCAAACACATGCATCATCGCGCCTCCGACGGTAGTGAATTCCAGTGCGGCGTGGGTTCGTTGCGCAGGTGGCGCACGAAGAAGTCGTACTGGCGACGCTGCACATAGTCGATCGGCCCGCTGGAACGGCCCACCGAATGCTCGCCACCGGGCACGTTGAGCAGCTCGAAGTCCTTGCCGGCCTTGATCAGGGCATCGACCACCTGCGCGGTGGAGGCCGGGTCCACATTGCTGTCCTGCTCGCCGACGATCAGCAGCAGGTCGCCCTGCAACTTGGCTGCATTGACCACGCCCGAGGCCTGCACATACCCGGCATCCACCGGCCAGCCCATCCACTGCTCGTTCCAGCTGATCTTGTCCATGCGGTTGTCGTAGCAACCGGCGAACGCCACGCCCACCTTGTAGAACTCCGGATGGCGTTCGAGCGCGCCCAGCGTGCTCTGCCCGCCGGCCGAGGCGCCGTAGATGCCGACCCGGCCGATGTCGTAGGACCGATCCCTGGCGGCCAGCGCACGGTGCCAGGCGATGCGATCGGCAAAGCCGGAATCGCCCAGGTTCTTCCACGCCACATCATGGAAGGCCTTGGAGCGGTTGGCGGTGCCCATGCCGTCGATCATCACCACGATGAAGCCCAGGTCCGCCTGCGCCTGCATGCCGATCTGCTTGTCGCCACCGGAGTGATAACCGAACGGCCAGAATGTCTTTGGCACAAAAGCGTCGTGCGGGCCGGCGTAGATGTTCTCGATCACCGGATACTGTTTGCGCGGGTCGTAGTCGCGCGGGCGCACCACCATGCCCCAGATGTCGGTGCGGCCATCGCGGCCCTTGGCCACGAAGGTCTCCGGCGCGCGCCAGCCGGCCGCCAGCAGCTTGTCGATGTTGCCCTGCTCCACCTGCTGCAGCAGCCGGCCATCGATGGCGTGCAGCTCCATCACCGGCGGCAGATCCGGACGCGAGTAGACATCGACGTAATGCCGGCCGTCCTCTGCGATCGCCACATCGTGATCGGCATCGGTGTGGGTCAGCCGGGTCAACCGGCGGCCGTCGAAATCCACGCTGTACAGCTGCCGGTAGTACGGGTCCCTGCCCGCCTCCGTGCCGCTGGCAGTGAACCAGATGCGCCGTTGTGCGTCGTCCACGCGCAGCACGTCGCGCACGATCCACGGCCCGCGCGTGAGCTGGCGTTTGAACCTGCCGCTGCGGCCATCGACCAGATACAGGTGCCGCCAGCCGTCGCGTTCGGAGATCCACACAATCTCCTTGCCATGGGCGTCCACATCGTGACGAAAGCTGCGGTCCGCATAGACGAAGGTGCGTGCGTCTTCGGCCACGGCCACATGCGCCCGCCCGCTGCGGGCATCCACCGCAATCACGCGCATGTGCTGAAAGCCGCGTTGCACATACTCAAAGCTCACGCTGCGCCCATCCGTCCGCCATTGCAGCGGCGACAGGGAGTACGGCGTGGCAAACAAGGCGTTGTCCACCACCCGCCGCGTGCCATCCACCGCCAGCAGCACCGGCCGTTCCACGTCCACCGCATCGCCCGGCTTGGGATACAGCTGGGTGTGCACGAGCGGTTGAAGACGTCCGGCCGGCGCGGCCTCCACGCGGGTGACGCGGCGCGCAGTACCCGGCCGTACCCGATACACCGCCAAACGCTGCGAATCAGGCGACCAGGCAATGCTTTCCGGATCGAAATAATCCTCGGCGCGTCCATCGTCGGTGCGCTGCACGCTTCGGCCATCGGCCACCCGGCGCACGACCAGGTTCCAGCCATCGGCCAGCGCTTCCCATTGCCCGTCGGGCGAACGGCGCGGGGTGGTGTCGGCCGCCACATCCGGGTCGCGCACCACGCCAAAGCCGCGTGGTCGCTGCTGCGACTGCGGTTGCCGGCCGGGGGCATCGGGCGCGCATTGATACGTGGCCAAGCTGCAGTGCCAGGGTGCTTCCCCGATGGCGAACACGATCGCGCCGTCTTCGCGCGCGCCTTCCTGCGAGTACGCAAACCGCTCGAACGGCAACGCCAACGCCGCATATGCGGTGCCGGTGGCGGCCTGCAGCGCCTGCGCCACGCGCGCCTGGTCGAAGGCCGGCTGCTTGTGCCCTGTCGCCACGTCCGCGTGAACGAAGGCGAAACCACCAGGCACGGTCTTGCGGTAGTAGAACGTACCGTCGTCCTTCCATTGCGCCGGCCAGGCGACGTTTTCGGTCAGCGTGCTCCAGTGCGCGCGCAGGCCGAGCGAACGCTGGTAATCGGGCACCGCGGGCTCCGCCTGCGCAGTGGCGGCGAGCAACAGCATGCAGGCGGCCATGGCGCGCGAGACCTGCACTGCCCATGCGGGACGCCGAGCGTCATTCGCCATCGTCTTCTTCCAGCGCCAGCTCGTCGCTGCGCAAGCCGCTGCGCGCGCCCCAGTGATAGATGAAGAACGCGATCACCGCCACGCTCACGGTGTCGAATGGATGCGCGATCCAGCCGTGGCCGCCGAACGTACCGGCCCAGGACACCGCCATCACCAGCACGAAGAACACGATCAACCACAGCGATGCGCGCACCTGGCGCAGCAGGCGTGCCCTGCCCGCGCGCGAAGGCAGGCGATACAGCACGTACAGCGCGAACGCGAGCACCTGCAGGCCGAGCAACCACGACAGCGTCGGCCAGGTGGACCAATACACGATCAAGGCCGCGACCATGAACGACAGCGGCCCCAGCACGGCAAGGCCACGTACGCGAAACGGCCGCGGCAGCTCCGGCGCGCTGCGGCGCAACGCTGCCACCGTGACCGGCGCCACCGCATAGCTCAGCACCAGCGCGGCCGACACCACGCCGATCAAGGTCTCCCACGAGGGGAACGGCAGCGTCCAGAAGATCGACAAGCCCAGGCTCAGCCACAATGCCGGACGCGGAATGCCCGACGCCGGATCCACCCGCGTCAGCACCGGCAGGAACCCGCCGCTACGCGCCCAGCCGTACACCACGCGCGGGGTGGCATTCATGTAGATGTTGCCGGTGCCGCTGGGCGAGACCATCGCATCGCAGATCACCAGGGCGGCCAGCCACGCCATCCCCAACGCCAACGCGATGTCGTGGTACGGCAGCGCAAACACCTTGTCGATGCCGCTCCAGCCCGGCGCCAGTTGCGCGGCCGGGATGCTGCCCAAAAACGCCAGCTGCAGCAGCACATAGATCACCGTGGACAAGGCCACCGACAGGATCAGGGCGATCGGGATATTGCGCTGCGGGTCGCGCACCTCGCTGGCCACCGACACGATCGGCGTCAGCCCCAGGTAGGCAAAGATGATGCCGCCGGCGGAGATCGCCGCCTCCACCCCGGCCATGCCCGACGGTGCGAACCCGTGCACGCTCAGGTTGTCTGCGTTGAAGTGTTTCATCAGCAGCACGATCACCAGGATCGGCACCAGGAACTTGAAGATGCTGACGATGTTGTTGGCCAGCGCAAAGGTCTTGACGCTGAAGTAGTTGAGCAGGAAGAACAGCAGCAGCAGGGCCAGCTGCACCAGCCAGCCCCAGACGCTGGGATGGGTGCCGTTGGGCTGGTTGAGCACCGGAAACCACGCCGCCGCATATTGGCGCGCCGCTTCCACTTCGATCGCGATCAGGCTGGAAAACGCGATCAGGGTGATGAAGCCGGTCAACGAGCCCAGCAAGGCGCCATGCGAATACTCCGGGTAGCGCACTACCCCGCCGGCGCGCGGCAGCGCGGCGCCGAGTTCGCAATACACCAGGCCGAGCAGCAACACCGCAATGCCGCCGAGAATCCACGACAGGATGCCGGCCGGTCCGGCGATGGACGAGACATGGCTGGCCGAGAACAACCAGCCCGACCCGAAGATCGAGCCCAGCCCGATGAAGGTCAGGTCGGTCAGGCTCAGTCGCTTGTGGAACTTGCCTTGCGTGGTCGCACCGTGTGTAGTCATAGCTGGCCCCGGACAAATGAAAGCGCGTGCTGCGGAAGATGGCGTGGTCGTGCGTGGCGTATGGCGGTCAGTGGTTCTGCGATCGTGCGTCGGTGGTCTTGTACGACGGCAGCAACACAGGTCCGGCAAACGGATGCAGGCGCATCTGGCCGCACTCAGTCATCGGCAGCCGCCCCTGGCCCTGCATCGGCGGTATCTGCCGCGGTGCCGTCCGCATAGGGCGAGACACCCCCGTCGGCGATGAAGCGGTCGATGCGCGCTTCCAGCACCGGCAATGGCACCGAGCCAGTCTGCAGCACCGCATCGTGGAAATGGCGCAGGTCGAATTTTTCGCCCAGGGCGGCTTCGGCCTTGCGCCGCAGTTCCAGGATCTTCAGCTCGCCCAGGTAGTAGGACAACGCCTGCCCCGGCCAGGCGATGTAGCGGTCCACCTCGGTGGTGACTTCATGCTCGCTCAGGGCGGTGTTGTCGCGCAGGTAGGCCTGCGCCTGCGCGCGCGTCCAGCCCTGGTGGTGGATACCGGTGTCGATCACCAAGCGGCAGGCGCGCCACATCTGGTAGGTCAGATAGCCGAAGCGGTCGTAGGGCGTGTCGTACATGCCCATTTCCTGGCCCAGGTACTCCGAGTACAGCGCCCAGCCTTCACCGTAGGCAGAGATGTAGGCGTAGCGGCGAAACTCCGGCAGCCCCTGCGCCTCGGCCGCCAGCGGCATCTGCAGCGCGTGGCCGGGCGAGGACTCGTGCAGCGTCAACGCGGTCAGGTTGTACAGCGGCCGCGATGGCAGGTTATAGGTGTTGACCAAGTAGATGCCGGGGCCGCCACGGCCGCCGGTGTAGAACGGCGCCAGGTCCGGCGGTACCGGCTCGATCGCGAAGCGTCGCCGCGGCAGCCGGCCGATGTAATCGCCCACCTTGGCGTCCACGCGCTTGGCGATCCAGGCGGCCTGCTTGAGCAACTGTTCCGGCGTCCTGGCATAGAACTGCGGGTCGCTGCGCAGGAACTGCAGGAAGGCCGGAAACGCCGCCTGCCCGGCCGGCGCCTTGAAGCCGCTGGCGGCGATGGTCTGATCCATCTGCGTGCGCAGCTTGGCCACTTCCTGCAGACCGATCTGGTGGATCTGCTCGGGGCTGAGATCGAGCGTGGTGAACTCGCGGATCTGCGCGCTGTAGTAAGCCTGCCCATCCGGCAAGGCTTCGCCGGCCAGCGTGGTGCGCGCGCGCGGCTGGTATTCGTTGCGGATGAAGTCCAGCAGCTTGGCGTAGGCGGGCAGCACCTGCGTATCGATGGTGTTGACCGCCTGCTGCCGCAATTGCGCCTGCACGTCGGCAGGCAGCGTCGCCGGCATCTGCTTGAACGGTGCGTAGAACGGATTGGCCTCGCCCTTTGCCTGCCCCACGTCGGCAATGGACTGGTCGCGCCCGGTCAGGGTCACCCGGGGCTGGCTGAAACCGCGCGCCAGGCCGGCACGCATGTTGTCGGTGTGCTCGGCGAAATAGCGCGGGATATCGGCCAGCATCTTCAGATAGCGCTGGTAGTCCTCGCGCGTACGCAGCTTGGCCTCGGCGCTGAAGCCCAGGTCGCTCCAGAACGCCGAGTCGCTGTTGAACGGCATTTCCCAGGCGCGGAAATGCTGCTGGTCCAGCAGCACCAGCAGCTGCTGCCGGTACACCTGGTAGCTCACCTGATCTTCGGCCGGCAACTGCGCTGCCGGAATCGCATCCAGTTCCTTCAAGGCCTGTCGCCAATACGCGGTACGCAGGTTCTGGGTGGCCACATCGACCTTGGGCAGATGGTCGGACTGCCTGTCCTGGGTGGCCTGGTTGTCTTCATCCACGGCGCCGGACAACTGCGCCTGGCGCCAGCGCCATTCGCGCGTGTACAAGGCCTTGAAGCGTGCCGCTGCACTGTCCTGCGTGCTTGCGGCCGGCGCTGCGGCCTGCGCCTGCATTGCGGTGCCGCCCAGGCTGGCAGCAATCAGCACACCCAATGCGCTCGCGCGCCAGACGGTGATGGTCTTCATCCGCGTGCCTCCGGCGCCGCCTTGGCCTGCGCGATCCACTGGCGCACGCGCTGCTGCAGCATCGCCAGCGGCATGGCGCCGCCGCCGAGCACCGCATCGTGGAAGGCGCGCACATCGAAGCGATCGCCGAGTTCTTTTTCCGCCTCCGCACGCAGCGCAAGAATCTGCAGCTGCCCCAGTTTGTAACCCAGGGCCTGGCCCGGCCAGACGATATAGCGATCGGTTTCGGACTGGATGCTGGGCTCGTCGTCGGACGGATGCGCGTGGAAGAAATCCACCATCTGCTGGCGGTTCCAGCGCTTGTAATGCACGCCGGTGTCGAGCACCAGGCGATTGGCGCGCAACAGCTCGCCCGACAGCCGGCCGTAGTCGTTGTACGGGTCCTTGAAGAAACCGATCTCCTTGCCCAGCCGCTCGGCATACAGCGCCCAGCCCTCGATATAGGCGTTGTAGCCGGCCTGCTGCCGGAACGGCGGCAATGGCAGCGTCTGCGCAAGCGAGATCTGCAGGTGATGGCCCGGCACGCCCTCGTGATAGGCAGTGGTTTCGATATTGACCAGGGTGCGGCTGGCGAAGTCGCTGGTGTTGACCTTCACGATCGCCGGCTTGGTGCCTTCCGGATTGCTTTGCCAGTATTCGGCGCCGGGCGCGCTGCGCCGGAACGCCGGCATCGCCTGTACCTCCAGCGCGGTCTTGGGCAAGTGGCCGAACAGCTTGGGCAGCTCCGGCTGCATCGCGGCGATGTAATCGCGGTACTGCTGCAGGATCTGCTCGCCGGAACTGGCGAAGTGGCGCTTGTCGGTGTCCACCGCCTTGCGGAAGCTGGCCAGGTCGGCAAAGCCCTGCGCCTTGGCGATCACCGTCATCTCGCCTTCGATGCGCGCCACTTCCTTCAGGCCGATCTGATGGATCTGCTCCGGCGCCATGTCGGTGGTGGTCTGGGTATGGATGGCATAGCGATAGCGGCGTTCGCCATCGGGCAGCGACCACAGCCCTTCCTGCGCGCGCCCTTGCGCGGCGTATTCGTCGCGCACGAACGCGGCCAGCTTGGCGTAGGCCGGGCGCACCTGCTGCGCGATCGCGGCAAGCAGCTGCGTGCGCAGCGCGGCGCGCTGGTCGGCCGGCACCGCGGCATCGAGTTTTTTCAGCGGCGAGGCGAACGGGCTCTGCTCGCCGGTCAGCGCGGCGATCTTGTCGATCTGCTCGGGCAGGCGCTCCAGCAGATACCGCGGCTGCACCAGGCCGTCCTTCGCGCCCTGGCGCGACACCGCGATCACCTGGTCGATCACCGTCGGAATCGTCTGCAGACGCTTGATGTAGTCCTGGTAATCCTTGGCGTTCTCGAACGGAAACGCATCGCCGTAACCGGCCAGCCCCAGCTGGATGCCGCCGATCGGCTCCAGCGGCATCGCGTAGGTCTTCAGGTCGATGCCTTCCAGCGTGTCACGCAGCTGGCCGAGCATCATCTGCA
Organism: Xanthomonas euroxanthea; assembly: GCF_903989455.1. Taxonomy (NCBI): domain Bacteria; kingdom Pseudomonadati; phylum Pseudomonadota; class Gammaproteobacteria; order Lysobacterales; family Lysobacteraceae; genus Xanthomonas; species Xanthomonas euroxanthea. The sequence continues at coordinate 3,009,446 of NZ_LR861803.1, forward strand.
GGCTGAGCTGGCGCTGCTCGTCCAGCGTCTTGCTGTCGATCGCTTCGAATTGCGTGAGCAGCTCGGCGGTGGCGCTGCGTTCGGCCTGCACCGCTTGAAGCGAATAATCGCTCCAACGGTCGTTGTACCGCTTGTCGCCGATGATGCTGGCGAACTCGGGGTTGTGCTGCAGGTGGTATTGCCACTGCTTGTCCAGCAGCGCATCGAAGGCCTTGGCGGCCTGTTCGCCGGTCGGCGCGGCCGTGGCCGCAGCCGACGTTTCCGCGGCAGGCGGCGCCGGCTTGCAGGCAGTGAACAGGGCGGCGGCCAGCAGGCCGATGGCGACAGGACGCAGGTGGTTCATGCAGTGACTCCAGGATGCAATGGCGGCGGTAGGAGCGCGCCTGAGCGCGACGGCTTTTATCGGAAATGCCCGTCGGGCTTTATCGGAAATGCCCGTCGCGCCCGGGTGCGCTCCTACGCGTGCGTGGGCCTGCACAGGCTCATGCAAAGGGGTGGTCGATCGCCGGCGACGGCGGCGTAAACCACTGCGCGCCGGCATCGGTGACATGAAAATGGTCTTCCAGGCGCACGCCGAACTCACCGGGCACCACGATCATCGGCTCATTGCTGGCGCACATGCCCGGCTGCAGCGGCTGCGCATTGCCGCGCACCAGGTACGGCGCTTCGTGGATCGCCAGCCCGCAGCCGTGACCGGTGCGATGCGGCAGGCCGGGCAAGCGGTAGTCCGGGCCCAGCCCTGCCGCCTCCAGCACGCTGCGCGCCGCCTGGTCCACTGCTTCGCACGCAACAGCCGGGCGGATCGCTGCAAATGCCGCCGCCTGCGCTGCCTGTTCCAGGTCCCAGATGCGCCGTTGCGCGTCACTGGGCGTGCCGTAGATCCAGGTGCGGGTGATGTCGGAGTGGTAGCCCTGCACGGTGCAGCCGGTGTCGATCAGCACCAGCTCGCCGACGCGCAGGTGCTGCACGCCGGGAATGCCGTGCGGGAATGCGGTGGCATGGCCGAACTGCACGATGCAGAAGGTCGAGCCGTTGTCCGCGCCCAGCGCGCGGTGCGCCTCGTCGATGAAGCGCACCAGCTGGTCGGTGCCGATGCCTTCCTGCGCGATACCGGCGGCCAGCCGCTGCACCAGCAGGGTCATGTCGCAGGCCTGCTGCATCAGTGCCAGCTCGGCCGGCGACTTGCACATCCGGCAGCCATCGATGATGGCCCCGGCATCGCGGATGGCCGTGCCCAGGTGCGCGCGCAGGCCGGTGTGCACGGCAAAGGCGATGCCCGGATCCAGCGCCAGTGCATGCGCATGGTGGTCATCCATCGCCTGCACCACCAGCGCGTACGGGTCCTCGTGTTCCTCCCACAGATACTTGGCGACCGGAATCTTCAACACCGCATCCAGCGAGCCTTCCTCGAACGCGGGGCAGATCAGCACCGGGTCGCCGTCCAGCGTGAGCAGCAGCGCGACCAGGCGCTCACTCGCGCCCCACGGCACGCCGGTGAAATAGCGCAGCGAAGTACCGGCGCCGATCAACAGCGCATCCACGCCGTGCGCAGTCATCAGGCGGCGCGCGCGTTCGATGCGCTGTGCGTATTCCTGCGCGGCGATCGGCGCGGCGCGCTGCGTCCACGGCGTCAATTGCGCGCGCGCCTGCTCCAGCGACAGCCCGCCGATCTGGCCGCTCATGTGCCCGCTCCAAGATCGGCGGTGCTCCACTGCCCATCGACCAGACGCGCCACCCCGCCCGGGTTGCGCTGGCGCAGTTCGGCCGGCAGCAACGCGTCCGGCACCGCGTCGTAGCTGTGCAAGGCGGCGAAGCGGCGGATGGAACCGGGCATGCCCACCGCGGTGAAGCCCGGATGCCCGGTGCTGGGGAATGGCCCGCCGTGATTCTGCGCCGCACTCACCGCCACGCCGGTCGGCATCTTGCTGTTGATCAACCGCCCCACCCGCGCCCGCAGCACCGGTGCGATGGCCTGCCAGGCCGCATCGTCGCTGCCATCGGCTGCACGATACAAGGTGCCGGTGAGGTTACCTTCGAATGCCGCGGCAAGCTGCGTCATCTGCGCGAGGTCGCGCGCACGCACCAGCAGGCTCACCGGGCCGAAGGCCTCGGTCTGCAGTGCATGCGGATTGGCGAGGAACGCCTGGCCATCCACGCTCAGCAAAGTCGGCGCGTAGCGATAGCCGTCTTCGCCAGTATGTCCACCGGCCAACAGCGCGGCACCGGCAGCGCGCAGGGCCGCCACACCGCGTTGCACGCCTTCCACCCCGGAGTTGGAGAACAGCACCATCGGCAGGGCGGCCTCGAAATGCGCCGTGGTCGCGGCCACGAAGGCATCCCCGGATTTGCCCTGCGGCACCACCACCACCCCGGGATTGGTGCAGAACTGGCCGCTGCCCAGCGTGCACGAGGAGAAGAATTCCTGCGCCAGCGCGGCACCGCGTTCGGCCAGAGCGCCCGGCAGCAGGAACACCGGGTTGACGCTGGACAGCTCGGCATAGAACGGCACGCCGGCCGCATCGGCGGCGGCCTTCAGCGCCAGCCCGCCGGCACGGCTACCGGTGAAGCCGATCGCCCCCAGCCGCGCATCGCCGGCCAGTCGCAGGCCGGTCGCGTTGTCGACGTGATACAGCAACTGCACCGCCGCAGCCGGCAGGCCCGCCGCGAGCAAGGCTGTGTGCGCGAGTTGTGCCATGCGCTGGCTGGTGGCCGGATGCAGCGGATGCGCCTTGGCGATCACCGGGTTGCGCGCGGCAATGGCCGAGGCGAAATCGCTGCCGGCAATCGCATTGAAGGCGAACGGGAAATTGTTCGGGCCAAACACCACCACCGGCTTGCCCAACGGCGCCAGATGCGAACGCAGGTCGGCAGCGGTGTCGATGATGGGCTGGGTCCAGCTGTAGCTGCGCACCGCCTGCGCGGCCTGACGCAACTGCCCGCTGGTGCGCGGCAGTTCGTTGCCGCGCAAGCGCGTGGGCGCCGGCAATGCGGTTTCTGCATGGGCCAGCGCCACCAGGGTGTCGGCATCGGCATCCAGCGCGTCGGCGTAGGCGTCCAGAAATGCGGCGATCCTTTCGACCGGCGCCGCCGCAAGCTCTGCTGCAACCGCTTGCGCTGCCGCAATCGCGGTTTCGACATCCTCCGCACCGCTGACCGGAAACTGCGGCCCGATCGCCTCGCCCGTGCTCGGGTCGGCGGCACGGAAGCTGCCGGTCGCGGCGCGGCTAGGTTGCCACCGGCCGGCCAGCAATACCTCGGCCTCCTGGATGGTGGTGGATTGGAGCGTCTCGTTCATTGCGGCACCTTCGGTTGCATGAGGACGGACGCTGCACGCCATGCGGCAGCGGCCGACCAAAAAACGCCGAGGATGCCATGTTGATGCGACACCCTCGGCGACCCGCGTCTCGCTACACCGGCCACCCCGTGCGCGCATGACTCCGTGCGCGTCGCGTATCCATGGACGTACGGCGAGACCTCATCGTCAGGACAGTGTGGGCGCAGTGGCGATGGCGTGGTCGATGACCTTGAGCGCGGCCTCGCGCTCGGCACCGTCGACCACCAGCCGCGGCGCGCGCACGCGCTCGCTGCCCAGGCCCACCTTTTCCTGCACCAGTTTGATCAACTGCACGAACTTGGGCACGGTATCCAGGCGCAGCAGCGGCAGGAACCAGTCGTAGAGTTCCTTGGCCGCCGGGTAGCCGCCATCGCGCGCGAGTTCGAACAGGCGCACCGATTCCTTCGGGTAGGCGTTGACCAGCCCGGCAATCCAGCCCTTGGCGCCCATGCTCAGGCCTTCGACGATGGCATCGTCCATGCCCACCAGCAGCGCCAGACGATCGCCCAGCAGCTCCTGCAGCGCGGCGAAGCGGCGCACATCGCCCGAGGATTCCTTCACTGCCTGCAGGTTGGGGAATTCGGCGGCCAGCTCGGCGATCTGCGCCGGGCCGAAATCGGTCTTGTAGGCCACCGGGTTGTTGTACAGGATCACCGGCAGGTCGGTGGCGGCGATCACCGCGCGCACATGCGCGCCCATCTCGCGCCAGTCGGTGGAGTAGACGTAGGGCGGCAACACCATCAGCCCGCCGCAACCGAGCTCCTTGGCCGCCTTGGCCAGCGCCACCGCCTCACCGGTGGCCAGGCTGGCGATGCCCGGCACCACCGGCACGCGGCCGTTCAATGCGCTGATCAGTGTCTTGAGCACGGCGATCTTGTCCTCCACGCTCAAGGTGGCCGCTTCGCCCAGCGAACCCAGCGGCACGATCGCGGTGCAGCCGGCGTCCACCAGTTGATTGGCGTGCTTGCCCAGGAAGGCGTGGTCGATCTCGCCGGAGGCGGTGAACGGGGTGGTGATGGCCGGCAACACGCCGTGCCAGAACGCAGCAATACTCATGGATGATTCCCTTGCGAGTCGGAAGTGAACGGGTCGGCCAGCGCCGCGAGGCGGACCGGGAACAACGGCGGCCGGCGGCCGGCGTCGGTGGAAAGCGCGGGCGGGCAGCGCCCCAGTTCGGCCAGCGCGGTGCCGCAGATGCGGCCCTGGCAGGCGCCCATGCCGCAGCGCGAAGCGAGCTTGGCATCGCGTGCATCGTTGAAGTTGTCCAGCGCGCCCAGCGGCACGTCTTCGCAGCGGCACACCAGCGTGTCGGGCTGTGCCAGCGCGCGGATGCGTGGATCAAGCGCGAACTGCTGTTGCAGCACCTCGGCGAACGCACGCGCGGCACGTCGCCGCGGCTGCAGGCGCAGCGCCGCGTCCGGCGCGTCGGCAGCCATATGCCCGGCCATCGCACCTTCGATCAGCGCGCAATCGCGTCCACCGATGCCGCAGGCCTCGCCCGCTGCAAAGACCTGCCGCACGCTGGTGCGCAGCAGTGCGTCCACATGCACCTGTTGATGCGCGCCGTACGCGTCCAGCCGGCAACCGAGCAACTGTGCAAGTTCGGTGTTCGGCACCAGGCCATAGCCCACCGCCAACTGGTCGCAGGCAAGCCGCGTGCGACCGGCTGGCCCTTCGATCTCGATTTCGCGCAGTTGCGTGTCGCCATGTGCGGCAACGACAAAGCTGCCGGCGCGATACGCCACCGAGCGCAATTGCAGGCGCAGCGCCACCGCCTGCGCGGCCTTGCCCGGCCAGCGCCACAGCTGTAATGCGAACTGCCGCAACGCAGCTTGAGAGGTCTGTTCGTGGATGCCGAGCACCTGCGCGCCATGCCGTTGCACGGTGGCCGCACTGGCCAGCAGCAGCGGGCCGCTGCCGGCGACCACCACGCGCTTGCCGGCCAACGGCCAGCCCTGTTTGGCCAGCGCCTGCGCCGCACCGGCGCCGGTGACACCGGGCAGGGTCCAGCCCGGAAACGGCAGCAGCAATTCGCGCGCACCGGTGGCAAGCACCAGGGCGGCGTAATGCAGCTGCAGGGAACCGTTCGGGCCATCGGCCAGCAGCCAGCCCGGCTGCGCCAGCAGGATCTGCGTTTGCGTCAGCAGCGTGATCGACGCAGCGTCCTGCACCTGCCGCAACAGCGCGCGCGCATCGGCCGGCGCGCCGTGCCGCACATCGTTGCGCCACACCTGCCCGCCGGCACGCGGCTGCAGGTCGACCACGCCCACCCGCACGCCATGACTGGCCGCTGCCTGCGCCGCCGCCAGGCCGGCCGGGCCGGCGCCGATCACCAGCACATCGAAATGCTGCACGCGCTCAGCCATCGGTGCGTACCTGCATGCCGTCGCGCGCATCCACCAGGCAGGCGCGTTGCTGAGCGATGCCGTCGATGCGCACCCTGCATTCGAAACACACGCCCATGCCGCACAACGGCGCGCGCGGCTGGCCGCTGCGCGACTGCCGGAACTGCAGCGTCGCCTGCGCCACCGCAGCGGCCACGCTGGCGCCGGCCGGCACCTCGACCGCTTGCGCATCCACGTGCAGGCGCACCGTCGCGCTCATGCGGCGGCACCATGCACGGCGCGCGCCGGAGCGTACGGGCTGGGGTCGATGGCCGGGGTGCGCCCGAGCAGGCTGTCCACGATCACCCGGGCGCTCCCCAGCGCCGTGGTGACGCCCAGCCCCTCGTGACCGGCGGCCACCCACACATCGCGCCGGCCGGGCACCGCCCCGAGATACGGGCGCCCGTCCGGCGTGGCCGGGCGCAGCCCGGTCCACACCCGGATCGCCTGCAACTCGCGCAGCACCGGCAGATAGGCGAATGCACGCTGTAGCATCTGCTGCAGTACCGGCAGCGACAGCGCGCGGTCGTGCTCGCCGAACTGGCGCGAGGAGCCGATCAATATCTGCCCGGTCGGCCGCGGCTGCACATTGAAGGCCACGCTGGTGGCGTCGGCGCCATGCGCCGAATCGGCATAGCCCAGTTCCAGTAGCTGATGCCGGATCAAGCCTGGGTGCCGGTCGGTGATGACCAGATGGCCCTTGCGCGGGCGCAGTGCCAGCTCCGGCAGCAACTGCGGCAAGGCCACCCCGCTGGCCACCAGCACCGGGCCGGCCAACAGCTGGCCATCGTCCAGACGCACGCCCTGCGCCTGCAACTGCTCCACCTTGCGGCCGGCAAACAGCTGCGCGCCCGCCTTGCAGGCAAGGCTCACCAGATGCCGCGCCACCCGCGGCGGATACACCACGGCCTCACCCGGCACCAGCATGCCGCCGGCCAGGCCCGCCACCAGTTGCGGCTCCAGTGCATACAGCTGGCTGGCATCGATCGCGTCGGCATGCAGGCCGGCCGCCGCCAGCCGCGCGATCTTGGCCGGCACCGCCGCCAGTTCGCGCGCATCGCGGGCCACCCACAGCGTGCCGCAGCGGCTGAATTCGGCCTCGCTCAGTTGTGCAAAGCGCTCCCACAGCCGCAGCGAATACGCCGACAACGCCAGCTCGGCCGGGTCGTCGTCCATCGCCACCAGGTGCCCCATCGCCGCCGCGGTGGAACCGCCACCGATCGGCCCGGGCTCGACGATCGCCACGCGCAGCCCTTCGCACGCGGCCGCCTCGGCGCAGGCCGCGCCGACGATGCCCGCGCCCACCACGATCAGGTCGTAGCTGCGTCGCGTGGACGCTGCCGACGGCGCCGCATCGGCGGCCGGCGCGCTGCCAACTCCCTCCGATGCGGGCCGCACGGCATCCATCAGGCCACGATGCCCCAGGCGAACGGGTCGGCCGGGTCGATCAGCAGCTGCGCGCGTGCGGTGATGTAGGCGTGCCCGCTGATGCGTGGCGCAATGCCGCGCCCGCTGAGGCGATAGCTGCCTTCGAAGGCGCTGCCCAGAATGCCCTGCTGCACCCAGCGCTCGCCTTCGGCCAGCTTGCCGTCGGCGGCCAGGCAGGCCAGCTTGGCGCTGGTGCCGGTGCCGCACGGCGAACGGTCGTAGGCCAGCCCCGGGCACAGCACGAAGTTGCGCGCCACGCCGCTGCCGTCGGGTGCGCTGCCGTTGATTTCGATATGGTCGATCTCGCCACCGGCCTCGCCGGTGATGCCGGCCGCTTCCAGCGCCAGCCGGATCGCCTCGGTATAGGCGGTCAGCTCGCGCTGATGCGCCAGGTCCAGCGCACACGGCGCCTGCCCGGTGATGAAGAACCAGTTGCCGCCCCAGGCCACATCGCCACGCACCGGCCCGTAACCGGGCACGTCCACGTCCACGTCGGTCGCGACGCGATAACTGTCGACATTGTCGACCGACACCGTACCGTCTTCGGCCAGTTCCACGCCGACCGTGCCGACCGGCGTCTCGATGCGGTGCTGGCCCGGCGCGATGCGCCCCAGCTCGGCCAACGTGCGCACCACGCCGATGGTGCCGTGCCCGCACATGCCCAGGTAGCCAACGTTGTTGAAGAAGATCACCCCGGTGCAGGCGCTGGGGTCGCGGGCCGGCAGCAGCAAGGCGCCGACCATGGTGTCCGAGCCGCGCGGTTCGCAGGCGATCGCGCTGCGCCACGGGTCGAAATCGCGGCCAAACCGCTCGCGGCATTGCGCCAGATCGCCATCACCCAGATCGGGGAAGCCGGAGAGGACCACGCGGGTAGGTTCGCCGGCCGTATGGGAGTCGATGACGTCGATCGTGTGCATGGCTCATGCTCCCACTGCCGGCTGGCGGACGACTAGCGTCCAATGCGAGTTGCAAATGCGGAAATCCGCACAATCGACAACCCGGTTCACAGCCCCGCGTTTGCGCTAGGATCAATACAGGGCCGCGCCTTTCGTGCAGCCGTCAATCGTGACCGCCACCATGACGCCGATGGACCTCAACCTTCCCGCGCTGGAAATGCAGACGCTGTTCGATGCGCTGCCGGACGTGGTGTTCTTCATCAAGGACAGCGAGGGCCGCTACACCCATTGCAACCTGACGCTGGTGCGCCGGCTCGGACGCAAATTGCGCAGCGACATCATCGGCCGCTCGCCGCTGGAAGTGTTCCCGCTGCCGCTGGGCGGCAGCTACATGATGCAGGACCGCCGCGTGCTGTGTGGCGAGCTCATCGACAACCAGCTGGAGGTGCATCTGTATCCCAACCGCCTGCCCGGCTGGTGCCTGACCTTCAAACGCCCGCTGTGCGAGGCCAATGAAGTGATTGGCGTGGTCGGCATTTCGCGCGATCTGGGCCAGCCCGACAGCCGACACTCGGCGTACGAGCGCCTGAGCCAGGTGATGGATCACATGCAGGCCAACTTCGGCGACAACCTGCGCGTGCAGAGCCTGGCCGACCTGGCCGGCCTGTCGGTGGCGCAGCTGGAACGGCACTTCCGCCGCGTGTTCCAGGTGACCCCGCAGCAACTGCTGACCAAGCTGCGGATCGAATCGGCGATGCGGCTGCTGTACGGTGACGACAGCATCGCCAGCATTGGGCAACGCTGCGGCTTTGCCGACCAGAGCGCATTTGCGCGTCAGTTCAAGGCAACCGTCGGCATGACCCCGCGCGATTACCGTGCGCTCAAGGGTCAGTTGTAGGCACGCAAACACACGCTGACACACCATTGGCACAAATGCCGAATTCGGCAGCATTGGCAATGCCGCGGCGATGCGGTTTGCGCGGGTTGTTGCACCGCTGTCGCGGCGTGCAGGAGGCGGCGCAGGCAGGCTCGCGCTGAAGGTCGCGTCAAGGCGACCCTGGGCCCGGATGGTAGAATTTCGGGTTTCCCCTACCGCGTTGCCAATGGCCAGCTTTTTCCGCCGTAACAAGCCCACCACGCCCGACAGCGCGCGTACCTCGCGCTATAGCCTGGAAGAACTGGCAGCCGCATTTCCCACCGCGCCGTCTGCCGCCACCCCGGCATCGCCGGTCGAGGCAATGCCGACTGCCGAACCTGGCACATCGGCCACACCAGCATCACCCGCGCCTGCCGCACCGGCGCGCGGCGATTCGGTAACGCCGACGCCCGCCGCAACGCCGCCTGCCGCGGCACCGGCCGACCAGCTTGCCCAGGACATCGCCACGCGCACTGGCCAGGCGCAGAGTGTTGCCGCAGTCCCCAACGCACCCACGCCGCCTGCCACGCCGGCACCTGAGGCCTTGCAGGCACTGCCCGATCCGGTTTCGTCTGCCGCGCCGCACGCTCCCACGGTAGTGGTACCGCCTCCGGTAGTCGTGCAGCCGCACAGCGCACCCGCGCAGCCGGCAGGCACGCCGGCGCCGACGCCTGCACAAGGCGCCGCGCCCGCAGTCGTACCGTCGACCGTAACGCCTGCTGCCACGCCTACCGTCGTGACACCCGCTGTCGTGACGCCTGCCGCGGCAACAGCTGCGCCCACAGTGCAACCGGCCGTCGCCCCGTTGCCCACCGCCGCGCCCGGCGTCGTCGCCCCGGCCGTGATCAGCGCCCCAGTGCCGGCCAGTTCCGACAACGACAGCATCGTCGGCCAGCGCGATGCGCTACCGGCCGCCCCGGCCGGCAAGCCTGGCTGGCGCGACCGCCTACGCAACAGCAGCTTCGCGCGCAGCTTCGGCGGTCTGTTCTCGCGCAACCCCAAGCTCGACGACGACCTGCTCGACGAGATCGAAACCGCGCTGATCACCGCCGACGTTGGCATCGGCGCGACCACCGCCCTGGTCGAAGGGCTGCGCAAGCGCATGAAGTCGCGCGAGTTCGCCGATGCGCAGGCGATGTTCAAGGCCTTGCGCGCCGATCTCATCGCGCTGCTGCAGCCGGTCTCCAAACCGCTGGTCATCGACCGCTCGGCCAAGCCCTTCGTGGTGCTCACCGTCGGCGTCAACGGCGTCGGCAAGACCACCACCATCGGCAAGCTGGCCAAGCGCTTCAAGGACGACGGCAACAGCCTGATGCTGGCCGCCGGCGACACCTTCCGCGCCGCGGCGGTGGCGCAGCTGCAGGCCTGGGGCGATCGCAACGGCGTGGCCGTGATCGCGCAGGGGCAAAACGCCGACGCCGCCTCGGTGGCGTTCGACGCCCTGCAGGCCGCCAAGGCGCGCGGCACCGAGGTCTTGATCGCCGACACCGCCGGCCGCCTGCACACCCAGACCGGGCTGATGAACGAGCTGGGCAAGATCCGCCGCGTGCTCGGCAAGATCGATGCCGCCGCGCCGCACGAAGTGCTGATGGTCATCGACGGCACCACCGGGCAGAACGCCATTTCGCAGCTGCGCCAGTTCCATGCCGCGGTCGGCGTCACCGGCCTGGTCGTGACCAAGCTCGATGGCACCGCCAAGGGCGGCGTGGTGTTCGCCCTGGCCCGCGAGTTCAATATCCCGATCCGCTTCGCCGGCATCGGCGAACGCCCGGAAGACCTGCGTGTGTTCGACCCGGTCGCCTTCGTCGACGCCCTGTTGCCGGAAGCCTTGGGCAGCTGAGTGGAACGCGCCTGCCCACATCTGCAGCCGCTATGCAGCCAGGCGCTGCAGGCAGGCTGCACGGTGTGGCAGGTGTCGGGCGACTGGTCGCGTGCCAAACGTGCACTGGAGTTTGCCCAACCCCTGCCGGCGGCGCTGCGCAAGCAGGCCCGCGCCACTCCCGCGGCGGTCTACTACCATGCACCGGCCGCGCCGCACGGCCCTGGCGATGAAGGCGTTTTCTGCGAACAGCGCCTGGTCGGACTGGCCTTTCCGCTTCGCTGAGCGGCACCGTCGCGCCACACCCACACCCGCCGCCGGTCCGGCCCCGCCCTGAAGCCCTTGCCCTCCATCGCCAGCAGAGCCCATGCCAGCCGACCACGCCACTGCCACCGCTGACGCTTTCGTCGACCGCCTGCTGCACTGGTTCGACGGCCACGGCCGCCACGACCTGCCCTGGCAGCATCCACGTGCGCCGTACCGGGTGTGGCTGTCGGAAATCATGCTGCAGCAAACCCAGGTCGCGGTGGTCATTCCGTATTTCCAGAAGTTCGTCGCCCGCTTTCCGACCCTGGCCGATCTGGCCGCAGCCGACAACGACAGCGTGATGGCGCATTGGGCCGGGCTGGGCTACTACGCACGCGCACGCAATCTGCACGCGGCCGCCAAACAATGCCTGGCCCTGCACGATGGCGAACTGCCACGCGATGTCGATGCCTTGCTCGCCTTGCCCGGCATCGGCCGCAGCACTGCGGGCGCGATCCTCAGCCAGGCCTGGAACGACCGCTTCGCGATCATGGACGGCAACGTCAAGCGCGTGCTGACGCGCTTCCACGGCATCGCCGGCTATCCCGGCCTGCCGGTGATCGAAAAACAGTTATGGCAACTGGCGACGACGCATGTGGCGCACGTGCCGGCTGGCCGCCTGGCCGACTACACGCAGGCGCAGATGGATTTCGGCGCCACGCTATGTACGCGCGCCAGACCGGCCTGCGTGCTGTGCCCGCTGCAGGACGCTTGCGCCGCGCGCCGCGATGGCCTGGTGGACGCACTGCCCACGCCCAAGCCCGGCAAGGCGTTGCCCGAGCGCGAAGCCACTGCCTTGCTGCTGGAAAACGCGGACAGGCAGATCCTGCTGCAGCGCCGCCCGCCAACCGGCATCTGGGCCTCGCTGTGGACGCTGCCGCAGGCCGAGACCGATGGCGGCATGCGCGCATGGTTCGCGGCACATATCGACGGCAACTACGACCGCGCCGACGAAATGCCGCTGATCGTGCACACCTTCAGCCACTACCGCCTGCATCTGCAGCCCTTGCGCATCCGCAAGGTCGCGCTGCGCCCGGTGGTACGCGACAATGACGATCTGCGCTGGGTCGCCCGCGCCGATCTCGCATCGCTGGGCTTGCCGGCGCCGATCCGCAAACTGCTCGACGCCCTCTAGGCGCGCACTCAAAGGAATCCGCATGTCCCGCACCGTGTTCTGCCAGTACCAGCAATGCGACACCGAAGGCCTGGACTTTGTGCCTTATCCTGGCGAGCTCGGCCAGCGCGTGTTCGCGCAGATCGGCAAGAGCGCATGGCAGGCGTGGCTGGCGCATCAGACCATGCTGATCAACGAGAACCGGCTCTCGCCGCGCGACCCCAAGCACCGCGCGTTTCTCGAGACCGAGTTGCAGAAGTTCCTGTTCGAGCGCAATGCCGACAAGCCCGACGGCTATGTCGCGCCGATGCGCGAAGAGTAAGCGCACCAGGATTCGCCGCCGCCCACCGACGACTGCGCTCGTGCCGGGCAGGGCCGGCCGGTGAATCGCATCGGCGTGCATCGCGTGTGCCTTGCGGATCCTGCGCCGTTTACGCAAGCAGGAGGATTGCTCGCTACAACTGGTTGACCGTTCCTGAGCGGGAGACGCCTGGCGCAGCGCATCCCCGGTAGCGCAGCGACACTGCACGATCGCCGACCAGCTGCAACCGATATCCGGGCACCGCGATGCCCGGATGCGCGCAGCTCAGCCGACGCCGGTGGGTCCATCCAGCAGCATGCGGATCCGCTTGAGCAGTTCCTTCTGCGTGTACGGCTTGTTGACGACGTCAAATTCCGCACCGCCGACGTCGGTGCGCTCGATGCTGGCATCGGCATAGCCGGTGGTCAGCAGGACCTTGACCCTGGGCAGCATGCGCCGCGCCTCGCGTGCCAGCACCACGCCATTCATGCCGCCGGGCATGATCAGATCGGTAAACACTGCGTCCACCTCCGGATGCTGTTCCAGCACCTCGACCGCCTCGCGGCCGCTGGATGCGGTCAGGATGCGGTAACCGGCATCTTCCAGGAACATCTGCGCGACCACCGCCACATCCGGCTTGTCTTCCACGATCAGGATGGTCTCGCTGCCGCCCTTGTCGATCGCGCGGCCCTTGGCCGCCTGCAGCTCGTTCTCGAACTCGCTGGAGGCGGGAAAGTACAGCCGCACCGTGGTGCCCTCGCCCACTTCGCTGGAAATGCGCACGGTGCCGCCGGATTGCTTGACGAAGCCGTACACCATCGACAGGCCCAGGCCTGTGCCCTGCCCTTCGTCCTTGGTGGTGAAGAACGGCTCCATGACCCGGCTGGCGACATCCGGCGGCATGCCCGAACCGGTATCGCTCACCGCAAGGCTCACATAACGGCCCGGTGCCAGCTGGTGATACATCGCCAGATCGTGGCTGGTGATTTCCACATTCTGCGTCTGCACCGTGACCTGCTTGCGCTCGACCTGCGCCATCGCATCGCGCGCGTTGATCAACACGTTCAACAACGCCACTTCGGCCTGCGTGGTATCGATCTGGCAATTCCACAGCCGCTCGTCCAGCGACTGCTGCATGGTGATGCCGCCGCCCAGCACGCGCTCGGCCATGTTGTTCATGCCCGACACCAGACCGTTGAGGTTCACCACCCGCCCGCGCAACTTCTGCTTGCGCGAAAACGCCAGCAGTTGCTGCGTGAGCGTGGCCGCCTTGGCGGCTGCCGCAGCCGCGTGCTCGGCACTGAAGGCGATGCGCTGCGCGTTGTCGCCGCCCTTGTTGGCCATCATCTGGATCACTTCCAGGTGGCCGGCCATCACCTGCAACAGATTGTTGAAATCGTGCGCAATGCCGCCGGTCAGCTGCCCCAGCGCTTCCATCTTCTGCGCCTGGCGCAAGGCGTCCTCGGCATCGCGGCGACGGCTCACATCCAGCTGCGAGCCGAAGAAATACACCAGACGGCCGCTCTCGTCGAACACTGGCGAGACGAACAGCGCATTCCAGAACGACGAACCGTCCTTGCGGTAATTCAGCACTTCGGTGGCGAATTCGCGCCGGTTTTCGATCGATTCGCGGACATCGTCGATGCTGGAGCGGTCGGTCTCCGGCCCCTGCAGGAAGCGGCAGTTGTTGCCGATGATCTCTTCTGCCGAATACCCGGTCATTTCCAGGAATGCGCGGTTGGCGAACACGATCGGATTGTCCGGCAGATGCGGGTCGGTCACCGTCATCGGCATCCGCGTCGTCTCCACCGCCGCAAAGAAGATATCCGAGCGATGTTTCTCGACCGGAAGACTGCGTGATTCGCCGATGTGAGGCGCCCGTGGCTCTCCGTACCCAGGATCGTTCAAGTGCATGTTCTCCGCGGGGCCATTCCCGTGGCGATAGTCTAGTTGGGGCCGGTGAGCTGATCCCTCACATCCATGAGCCTTTCCCGTACGGCCGCGCTCGCCGATGCAACCCAACCTGCCTGACGCAGCACGTGCTGATGCGGCACCTGCGTTGACACCACGTCGATGCCCGCCGCACCGGCCACCAGCAGCCCCGTGCCCGCATCGCCGGCACATCCAGCCATGGTCCGTGCACGGCCCGGTCAACCAGCGAAACACGATGGCGCCCACCGCCGCAGGCACCGGCGTGCAGGCACGCGTGCAGCTGTGAGCCATTGCCTTGCGCCGTCGCTTGCTGAAAGCAGGTTAATGGTGCCGCGACGGGCCGTCCGTGGCAGGCAGGCGCATCGGCGGTTTTGCCGTAGCATGCGCGGGCAGCAAGCAGCTCCTGCGCTTCATTCGGCCGTTCTGGCGCCGTTGCGCGCGTCCTTTCAGCCAGCGCAGGTTCTGGCGACCATGCGATGCCACCATGCCGGGCTACCAGACCCAGATTCACGAATTGACCTTCGGGCAACTGACCTACGTCATCCGCTCACTTGCCGATAAGCAGCAATACGCCGATCCGGACGAGAGTGCGTCCGATGCAGGCATCTCTTCGGCGCAATGGAGCCTGTTCGGACAGGTCTGGCCTGCGGGTCGACTGCTGGCCGAAGCGATGGCCACGCGCCCGATCGACGGCAAGCGCATTCTCGAACTCGGTTGCGGCCTGGGGCTGGCCAGCCTGGTGTTGCGCAGGCGCGGCGCCGACGTGGTCGCCAGCGACCATCATCCGCTGGCCGAGGTGTTTCTGGCGTACAACGCTGCGCTCAACTCGCTGGACTCGGTGCCGTATCGCCGGCTCGACTGGGACGCCGGCGCGCTGAACATGGGCCAGTTCGACATGATCATCGCCAGCGACGTGCTCTACGAGAGCCGCCACGCCACCATGCTGGCCACCCTGATCCCCGCGTTGGCCAAGCCCTCGTGCGAGATCGTCATCAGCGACCCGGGCCGCGGCAATGCCAACGCGCTCTCGCGCATGCTGGCGGACATCGGGTTTTCGCTGGTCGCCGGCGAGCGCCAAGCCGCCGCCCAGGTGGCCAAGGCGCCGCGCCTGTTCGTCTACCGGCGCAACATGGACAACTGGTGGCCGGCAGGCGGCTAAGCGGCCTGCCGCTTCACTCGACTGCAGGGTTATAGGCAGACAGGGCGATCGGCTTGCGCGGATCGGCCTTGATCTCCTTGTGCTCGCTCATGCGCAGCGCGTCGGCATCGGGCGAGTCGTCTGAGTTCATCTCCCAGCCTTCCAGCACACGCTTGTGGAAGAACACCCCGCCACGCGCACGGTCGTAGCGGAACGTGATGTAGTCGGTCCAGTGCTGGCCGCAGGCCACGCCGTTTTGCACGGTGAAGTAGGCGCCCTTGGCCACCAGGCCGCCTTCGCCATCCAGAAACGGATCGCACTGCCCGCCTTCGTCGGCCTTGAAGATCACCCGCGTATTGCGCCCGGCGATCGCAAAGCCGCCATCGGCGGTCGCCATCACGACCAGCAGGGTCCGCGCCGGCGCCGGGGCGCCGTCTGCCTTGCGTGCATCTTCTGTGGCGGCGCGCAGGGCCACCACATAATCCGGCCGCCCATCTCCGCTCAGATCCGCCTCGGCAAGGCCGATGACCGTTTGCCCGGACGGCAGCAGCCTGGACGCAGCAGCAGGCAGCGTCGCTGCGCCGCACGGCGCAACGGCTGCCAGTGTCAGGGCCAACCACCAGTATCGCGTTGTCATTGCCGTTCCTTCATGTGCATGGGACGCCAGCATACGCGGCGATCCAGCTCGGCCGGCCGGTGGTGCACTGCCTGAGATCGCGTCTGCATGGGCGATTGCAGTCCACTTCATCACACCGGAACTCAATCGCGTGGCCGCCGGTTCGATGATGCGAGCGTGTCTGCCGCGCTGCCGGCGCCAGACGTCAGACGTCAGACGTCAGACGTCAGCGGCGATATTCCTTCGGGTCCAGAAACTCGGCCAGGCAGGAGCCCACACGCAGCGCCTGCTCGCGCGCATCACCGCGGTATTCGCCCTGCCCCGCACCTTCGATCGTGGCGATCGGCGAGGCGCGGTCGCGGTGATACACGAACGCCGTCGACGACCACTGCGTCTGTCCAGGGGCCTGACTTTCCATCGTTTCCACGCGGAACTCACCGCAGTACCCGTGAATCAACGTGCGTCGAAGTGTTTTGTGCGTCATGCGCGGAAGTATCGCCACGTGCAGTTGAAGACGACGTGGAAAAAACCGCCGCGACCCGGCCGGGCGCGAGCAAGTGCAGTCCGTCCCTTTACTCCCCCGGCGCACGCTGCCGGGCCTCCTTGGGGACGCAACCGGCAGCGCCCGGACGCTGGCGTGACAGCGCAGAGCGACACGGCAATTCGTCCAGCCGCATGCGACAGGTCTGCCGGCAGACGCAGCACATCCACCTGCAGCAATCGCTGCAACGTGGCATCAATAAAAACGGGAGGAGATTGCACATCCGGCGATTGCCGGGAAGCCTCGCGATCGAAGGCTTGGAAATGGTGGCCGAGGACGGAATCGAACCGCCGACACGGGGATTTTCAATCCCCTGCTCTACCAACTGAGCTACTCGGCCACTATCGCAACATGCTGCCTGCGTTGCGAGGACGCGCATCATAGCGAGCAGGCGCAGTTTGGGCAAGCCTTGCGATGAACTTTGTTGCGGGCCGGCGCGACACCTGTGCTTTCCTGCACCGGTTCACGCCGCGCGGCGGGCGGCATGGCCTAGCCTGCGCAGGTCCGGAGGAGATTGTCATGCGCCTGCCCCGCCTGCTGTTGTCGTTCGCCTCGCTGCTGCCGCTGGCGGCCGCCGCCCAACCGCCGGTACGCGCAGTGCCGCAACTGGACATCTCCCGCTACGCGGGCCAGTGGCACGAGATCGCGCATCTTCCGGTGTCGTTCCAGAACAAGTGCCGCAGCGACATCACCGCCAGCTACACCTTGCGCGACGATGGCCTGATCGGCGTGCGCAACGGCTGCCGCACCGCCGATGGCGAGCTGGCCCAGGCCGACGGGGTGGCGCGCCCGGTCGCTGGCCAGCCCGGGCAGCTGCAGGTGCGCTTTGCCCCGGAATGGTTGAGCTGGTTGCCGCTGGTGTGGGCCGACTACTGGGTGATCGCCCTCGACCCGGACTATCAATGGGCCATGGTCGGCGAGCCGGATCGCAACTATCTCTGGATCCTGTCGCGCTCGCCGCAGATGCCGCGCGCGCAGTTCGAACAACTCAAGGCCCGGGCCGCGCAGATGGGCTACGACCTGTCGCCGCTGATCGTGGCTGCGCCACTGCCCTGACTCCGGTGGCCGGCCCACCGCGCGCCGCGCATCACACGCCGCATTGCACGCGCGCAGGCAGCAAGGCAGCAACCGTACTGCGTAGTATTCTTGGCGCCGCCTCATCCCGCCAAGGACTTCAGTACATGCGTCGCGCCTCCCGTCTCCTGATCGTCTCGCTGGCCTGCGGCCTGCTGCTGAGCGCCTGCGGCGGTGCGGTACGCCGCGTGTCCGAGCCGGCTGCCAGCATCCAGCAATTGACCGTGCGTGCCGATGGCTCCTGGTCGGTCGATCTGCGGCTGCAGAACTACAGCAGCATCCCGATGCAGTTCGAGCGCGTGGCGCTGGAGATTTCCGCCGGCGATCAGGTCGCCGGCAAGCTCGACCAGACCGTCGGCATCTCGATCGGCCCGGAAACCGCCGACGTGGTGACCGTCAACGTGCAGCCAACCTCGCTGGGCCGCATCACCGTCGCCGACGTGCTGGCCGGTGGCCGCTCGCTGCCTTACGCGCTCAAGGGCACGGTATGGGCGACGCCTCAGGACAAGAAGCAGCGCGATTTCAGCGTCGAGTCGCGCAACACGCTCAGCCCCGCGCCCGGCCTCAACGGCGTGCTGCGCTGACGCGCACGCCTTCCCGCACTCGTTTGAAGGATCCCGCATGAGCAGCTACACCGCCCCGCTGACCGATTTCCGCTTCGCCCTGCACGATGTGCTCGGCGCGCAAGCCCTGTTTGCCCGGCTCGGCTATGCCGACGCCAGCACCGACATCATCGATGCCGTACTCGAAGAGGCCGGCCGCTTCACCGCGCAGGTGCTGGCGCCGCTCAACAGCATCGGCGACGAAATCGGCTGCGCCTTCGACAAGAGTACCCACGCGGTGACCACCCCGCCCGGCTTCCGCGCCGCCTACGACCAGTTCGTTGGCGCCGGCTGGAACGGGCTGACCGCCGAGACGCAATTCGGCGGCCAGGGCATGCCGCACACGCTGGGCGTGCCGTTGAGCGAAATGATCAACGCCGCCAACCTGGCCTGGGGCAACTTCCCGCTGCTCTCGCATGGCGCGATGGAAGCGCTGCGCCAGCACGGCGAAACCTGGCAGCAGGACGTGTTCCTCAAGCCGCTGATCGACGGCCGCTGGACCGGCACCATGTGCCTGACCGAGCCGCATTGCGGCACCGACCTGGGCCTGCTCAAGACCCGCGCCGAGCCCAACGCCGACGGCAGCTACGCCATCACCGGCACCAAGATCTTCATCACCGCCGGCGAGCACGATCTCACCGACAACATCGTGCATCTGGTGCTGGCCAAATTGCCGGACGCACCGGCCGGCGCCAAGGGCATCTCGCTGTTCGTCACCCCCAAATTCAAGGTGGACCGCGACGGCAACGTGGGCGAACGCAACGCGCTGCACTGCGGTTCGATCGAGCACAAGATGGGCATCAAGGGCTCGGTCACCTGCGTGATGAACTTCGAAGGCGCGCAGGGCTACCTGGTCGGCCAGCCGCACAAGGGCCTGCAGGCGATGTTTACGATGATGAACACTGCGCGCCTGAGCGTCGGCCTGCAGGGCATCGGCCTGTCCGAGCGGGCGTATCAGAACGCGCTGCGCTATACCCGCGAACGTCTGCAGTCGCGCGCGCTCAGCGGCGCCCGGTTTCCCGACAAACCGGCCGACCCGATCATCGTGCACCCGGACGTGCGCCGCATGCTGCTCACCATCAAGTCGCTGACCGAAGGCAGCCGCCTGCTGGCACTGCATGCCGCCAGCCTGGTCGACGTGGCCCACCGCGGCGCCAGCGAGCAGGAACGCGCCGATGCCGAGACCCTGGTGAGCTTCCTCACCCCGATCTCCAAGGCCTGCCAGACCGAGTGGTCGATCGAGAACACCTACCACGCGCTGCAGTGCTTCGGCGGCCATGGCTACATCCGCGAATACGGCATGGAGCAGCTGGCCCGCGACGCACGCATCACCACCATCTACGAAGGCACCACCGGCATCCAGGCGCTGGATCTGATAGGCCGCAAGACCGCTGCCAGCCAGGCGGCCGGATTGAAACTGTTCCTGGCCGATGTGGAAAGCTTTGCCAATGCCCAGGAAGGCAACGCAGCGCTGGCCGAGTTCATCAAGCCGCTGCGCGACAAGTGCAGCGAGTGGGCGATGCTGACCCGCGACGTGCTCGATCGCGCCGCGCGCAATCCGGACGAACTCGGTGCCGCCAGCTACGACTACCTGTTCTATTCCGGCTACGTGGTGCTGGCGTACTGGTGGGCACGCAGCGTGGCCGCGGCCGATGCCTCCGCGCACAGCGAGGACTTCAAACGCGCCAAGCGCGAAACCGCACGCTTCTACTTCGCACGCGTGTTGCCACGCACGCTGGCCCATGCCGCCACCATCCGCAGCGGCGCCGCCCCGTTGATGTCGCTAGAAGCGGAGCTGTTCGGCGAAGCCTGAGCAAGCGCCCTCCTCGCGGCGGGCTGCCGCCGTCGTAGCAGCGGGCCTGGCCGCGACGGCGCATTACCGATCGGCGAACGTCGCGCCCGGGTGCGCTCCTACGGCAACCTCACAGGATTCCACCGCTATCGTAGGAGCGGACCTGGCCGCGACGGGCATCACCGATCGGCGAAACCTCGCGCCCGGGTGCGCTCCTACGGCAACCTCACAGGATTCCACCGCTATCGTAGGAGCGGACCTGGCCGCGACGGCGCATCACCGATCGGCGAACCTCGCGCCCGGGTGCGCTCCTACGGCTAAACCAGGCTTTCAACGCGCAAGGACTGGTCACGCAGCACGGCGGCATCGCGGCCGGGCGGGCCGTGCTGATCCCTTGATTGCAATAAGCGCGCCACGGCCCGTCGCTGCGATACACAAACTGTCAACGATCGGGTATAAGCTGTTTTCCCGATGGAGACAGACACGCACGCAGGTGATGTGATCGTCCCCGGAGGCTCCTCAGCCCCGGTCGCGGGCAGCGCTGTCGCTGCAATCCAGCAACTTCCCACCTTGCGCCTGCTTTCGCTCGATGCGCATGGTCGCGTACTGGACTGGATCAACTGGCAGGATGCCGCCTGCCTGTACGCACGCGGTGCGGTGTCCTGGACCCTGGGCGAGCCCTGCATGGAGATCCACGGTGGCATGTCGCGGCTCACCGGCGAGCGCAGCACGCTGGCATTGCATCCCATCATCGCCGCACGCGGGCATGCCCGTTCGCGCGCGCTGGACCCGACGCCGACCCTCAGCAACACCGCCCTGTTCGCGCGCGACTCGCAGTTGTGCATGTATTGCGGCCAGCACTTCAGTCGCCCGCAGCTGACCCGCGATCACGTCATGCCGGTCTCCAAGGGTGGCCGCGACAGCTGGGAGAACGTGGTCACCGCCTGCTTCCAGTGCAACTCGCGCAAGGCCAACCGGACGCCACAGCAGGCGCATATGCCGCTGCTGGCCGTGCCTTATCGCCCCAGCTGGATCGAGCACCTGATCCTGTCCAACCGCAACATCCTGTCCGACCAGATGGCGTTCCTGCGCGCGCAGTTGCCCAAGCGCTCGAAACTGTCGCTGTAGGTCGCTACCCGCTGGCTCGACACAACGCTCCGGATGGATCGCCGGGACAGGCGGTGGGATCGTCCGACCGATGTGCGGCAGCGCGCACCGGCGGGCGCGTCGACTCGACGCAGCACACAGCGCCTCCACGCAATGCGCAGCCCCGACGCTTCCTCGACCATTCACGGCGACCCGGCCAGCCTGCACATCGCACGGCCACGCAGCCTCGCTGGCCAGTGTCACAGGCCCTTCGACCCGGGTGCGGCGGATTGCCGCACCTGCGCCAAGGATGCAACCCACGCGCCTGCACTGCCGACCGTGCCCAACCGTCACTTCCCGCTGACAGCTGAACCGGTTTGCTTGCCGGGCCTTCGCATGGGGAGGACAATACGGCTTCAGAACATTGACACGATGATGATCGACTCCACCCGCTATCCGCGCCTGTCCCGCATCCAGACCCCCGACGATCTGCGCACTTTCGACGAGGCCGATCTCACCGCGATCGCCGAGGAGCTGCGCGCCTACCTCATCGAATCGGTGGGCAAGAGCGGCGGGCATTTTGCGGCCGGCCTGGGCGTGATCGAACTCACCGTCGCCCTGCACTACCTGTATCAGACCCCGGTCGATCAGCTGGTGTGGGACGTGGGCCACCAGACCTATCCGCACAAGATCCTCACCGGCCGCCGCGACCAGATCCACACGGTCAAGCAGAAGGACGGCGTAGCGCCGTTCCCCAAGCGCGAAGAGAGCATCTACGACACCTTCGGCGTCGGGCATTCCTCGACCTCGATCTCGGCTGCGCTGGGCATGGCGATCGCCGCGCAGCGCAGTGGCGACGAGCGCAAGGTGGTGGCGGTGATCGGCGACGGCGCGATGACCGCCGGCATGGTCTACGAGGCACTCAACCACGCCGGCGGCATGGACCCGGAGCCGAACCTGCTGGTGATCCTCAACGACAACCGCATGTCGATCTCCGAAGCGGTCGGCGGGCTGACCAAGATGCTGGGGCGTGCCAGCGGCAGCCGCACCCTCAATGCGATCCGCGAGGGCGGCAAGAAGATCCTCGGCGACAAGAAGAACAACCCCACCGCGCGCTTCGTGCGGCGCTGGGAAGAACACTGGAAAGGCATGTTCGTGCCGTCCACGCTGTTCGAGGAAATGGGCTTTCACTACACCGGCCCGATCGACGGCCATGACCTGCCCGGCCTGGTCGGCGCGCTGAAGACGCTCAAGACCCTCAAGGGCCCGCAGCTGCTGCACGTCATCACCACCAAGGGCAAGGGCTACGAACTGGCCGAAGGCGACCAGATCGGCTACCACGCCGTCGGCCCGTTCGACCCGAGCAAGGGCCTGGTTGCCAAGACCGGCGCCAAGAAGCCGACCTATACCGATGTCTTCAGCGACTGGGTCTGCGACATGGCCGCGGCCGAACCCAGGCTGCTGGTGATCACCCCGGCGATGCGCGAAGGCTCGGGCCTGGTGCGTTTCAGCAAGGAATATCCGCAGCGCTATTTCGACGTGGCGATCGCCGAGCAGCATGCGGTGACGCTGGCCGCCGGCATGGCCACGCAAGGCGCCAAACCGGTGGTGGCGATCTACTCCACCTTCCTGCAGCGCGGCTACGACCAGCTGGTGCACGACGTGGCGGTGCAGAAGCTCGACGTGCTGTTTGCGATCGACCGCGGCGGCGTGGTCGGCCCAGATGGCGCCACCCACGCCGGCAACCTGGATCTGAGCTTCCTGCGCTGCGTCCCGCACATGGTGGTGATGGCGCCGGCCGACGAGGCCGAATGCCGTCAGATGCTGACCACCGGCGTGCGTTACGAAGGCCCGGCGGCCGTGCGCTACCCGCGCGGCACCGGCCCGGGCGTGGCCCTGGACGCCTCGCTGACCACCCTGCCGATCGGCAAGGCGCAGCTGCGCCACAGTGGCACACGTATCGCCCTGCTGGGCTTTGGCGCAAGCGTGGACGCGGCCGAAGCGGTCGGCCGCGAGCTTGGCCTGACCGTGGTCAACATGCGCTTCGTCAAACCGCTCGACAAGGCCATGCTGCTGGAGCTGGCCAGCAGCCACGAAGGCTTCGTCACCATCGAAGACAATGTCGTTGCCGGCGGCGCCGGCTCGGGCGTGGCAGAACTGCTCAACGCCGAAGCGGTCACCCTGCCGATGCTGCACCTGGGCCTGCCGGACAGCTTCCAGCACCACGCCAGCCGCGAAGACCTGCTGGCCGAAGCCGGCATCGACCAGGCCGGCATCCGCGCCGCCGTGCTCAAGCGCTGGCCGCAGTTGATGGCAGGCAAG
The DNA here is from genome assembly GCF_903989455.1 of Xanthomonas euroxanthea. NCBI lineage: Bacteria > Pseudomonadati > Pseudomonadota > Gammaproteobacteria > Lysobacterales > Lysobacteraceae > Xanthomonas > Xanthomonas euroxanthea. The sequence continues at coordinate 3,033,047 of NZ_LR861803.1, forward strand.
GCGCCCTCGCGGAATGCGGCTGCAGGCTGAGGCCTGCGCTGGTTGCACGCAGCGGTAGGCGCGGCAGGCGGTTGGAAAATCGCCTGCCGGTCCCGGCAATGCCGTGCGCCACGTGTTGACGCTGATGGATTGCCGCCGGGTGTGACCGATCCGCCCGATGAGGCCTCAGATCTGCGGCACCGCGCCGGTGCGTGCAAATGCATCCACCAGCCGCACGATGCGCGCCTGCGCCTCGATGTCGCGTAGTTCTGCCTGCAATCTACCCACACCCGCCGGCACCCCGGTGGCAGCAAGCGCCTGGCGCAACAACGCAGGCAGGTCATCCAGCTCGCGCAGCCACCACGACGCAGCTGCGCTGTGCAGGCGCGCGGCGTGGTCGAACTGGTCGTAATCCAGCGGATAGACGATCGACGGCAGCCCTGCGGCCAGGCAGGCATACAGGATGCCGGCACCGCCATGGTGGACGACCAAGTCGTAGCGATGCAGCTGCCGTGCGTAGTCCACGTACGGCAGGCGCTGGTAGTTGCCGTGCACCTGCGCTGGCGGCGCGGCGGTATCGCCATCGCTGAAGTGGAAGATCACCTGCGGGAACTGCACGGCCACCGCACGCAGCACCTGATCCATCCGCTGCTTGACCCACTGCAGGTGCGTGCCCAGCGTCACCAGCACGTGCCGACGACCGGGGACGAACTGCGGCGGCGCAACCGTCGATGGCGGAGTGCACAGCTGCGGCCCAACGAAGCGCACTGCCGCAGGCCAGCGCCGGGCCAGCTCGAACGACGGCAGCCCCAGGGCCAGGATGCAGTGTGGCGAATACACCGCCTCGCTGCGATCGCTGCGATAGATCGCCGGCAATCCGGCTGCGCGCATCTGACCGCGGTAACACAGGTGCAGGCTCCGTTTGAATCCACGCGTCAGCCGCCGCGCCATGGCATGCCAGATCCGCTGCCGTGCCGTGGATGCCGGAAGCAGACCACCGAAATACGCCGGCGGCCCGTCGACGGTTTCGATCACGCATGGCGACGGCATGCTGGTCCACCAGGCGATGCCCATCGCCTGTGCCGCCAATCCCGCGCTGGGCAAGGTGAAATCGGCGATCACCAGGTCCGGCCTACGGTCGCGCCAGCGCTGCCGTACCGCATCGCCCAGCCGCGCCATCAGGCCAAGCGCTTGGTGCAACTGGCGGCGCAGCCGCAGGGGATTGTGGCCCACCGCATACGGCGGATTGGCGATCTCGCGCAGTTGCCGGTCGGCTTGCGCGTCCAGCACGCTGACGCCGCTCAGCCCGCAGGCATGGATGCGCGCCAGTGCCGCCGGCGTACTGATGACGTGGACCTCGTGATGCGGCGCCAGCTGCAGGGCGATCGCCAGAATCGGATGCAGATGGCCGCTATACGGGGGTGCGACCAGATCAATGCGCATGGTCACTCCCCTGCACTGCCTGCTCGATCTGCGCGATAAAGGCCTGGCACTCGGCCAGCACCGTTGCATCGCGCAGATAGTGCAGATGCCCGCATGCCGGCCTCAGATCGGGCGCAGCGCCGAACAGCAGGCGCGAGATCCAGTCGCCACGGCCCTGGACGATGCGCAACTGTCCGAACGTTGCAGGCGCAGTGCACACTGGCCCATAGGCAAACACGGCAAGACGCGCGCGCAACGCCTGCGGCAGCTGCAACGCGGTCAGCAGCTGCAGGCCACAACTGCCGGCCAACAGCACCGTCCTCGGCGCCTGTTCCAGCAGCGCCGCCACGCGCATGCGATCGGCGTCTGCGACGCGTGCGCCGCGTGCGGCCAGATACTGACGCGCGTTGCACACGCTGGCGCGCCACAGCGGTGTGCGCCGGTGCGGTGGGCCAGCGGAGCGATACGGATAATTGCAGTCGATCAGCCGCCGGCCCGCGCCTTGCAGCTGGTGCAGAAACTGCTGTTGTTCCCCGCTCAACGCACAGCGCTCCGGATCGCTTTGCCCGGTGAGAAAGGCGACCTGCACGCTGGCGCCGTCAGTCCGCACGGAAACGTCCATCCGGCAACACGCGGTAACGCCGGGTACGCCAGCGGATCGTGCGCACCAGCACAGCATGCAGCAGATGCAGCGGCTGCAGGCACTCCGCGACGACCGACAGCAACGGACGGTGGCGCACCGAACCGGTTACCCGCCATTGCACCAGGCACAGCAGCAGCGCACGCAGCAGCACGGTGCACAGCACGCCGGCCACTGCCGGCCAGGTCGCCTGCACGCAGGCACACCCCAGCAAGGCCAGCAGCAACAACGGCGGCAGCCCCTGCAGCAGGCCGATGGCCAGGCCCACGCCCACTGTCTGCCGACGCAGCAGGATCGACGCGAACAACATCCATCGATGCATCTGGCGTGCGTAGCTGGCCAGATCCGGGATCGCAGTGCGCATCGCCACCGGCGCGACGGATTGGTGCAGCCGCCCGCCGCGCTCGCGTACCAACGTGGCGACGGCCAGATCGTCGGTGAGCTGCTCGAGCAACGCGGCAAACCCGCCCCAGGCGCGCAGTTGCTCGGTCCGCGCGGCATAGCACATGCCGTTGATGGTCAACGGCGCGGCGAACGGCAGCCAGCCCAGATAGGTCAGCGCCGCATTGTTGTTGACGAACTGCGACAACAGCCGGCCCGCCAGCGTGCTGCCGTCCTGGTAGTACGGCAATGCAGTCACCACATCGGCATCGGCCAGATCCTGCAGCAAACGTGCGAGCGCGCCGGCGCCCAGTTGTGCATCGTCGTCGAGGATCAGGCTGATCGGCGCCTGCACATGCGCCAGCGCGTGGTCGAGCTTCCAGGCCTTGGGATTGATCCCGGCTGGCGCGGCCGGCACCTGCATGCGCGCGATACGTACATGCGGATGCAGCGCCACCAAGGCGCCGGCAACGGCATTTCCCGGGCCATCGTCTGCATCCAGCAACCAGAAAAACTGCGCGTCCGGCAGCGCTTGCAGGTTGGCGGCAAGCACCTGCTGCAAGTGCGCGTCGCCGCCCAGCACCGGCTGCAGGATCGCCACCTCGGCCTGGGGTGCGATGGCGCCCCCCGATGGCAGCGCGCGTGCCCCACGCATCACCCACAGCACCGCAGCCGTCTTGACCATCAGCACCGCCAGATAGGTGGCTGCCACTAACGGAACGACTACGCCCACTGCGCCGCCTGCCAACGCACGAATGCCTCGATGCCCTGTTCCAGACTGACGCTGGGAGGACCGAGGTCGGCGAGCGTGCGTCGTGGATCGAAGGTCTTGGAATAGGCGAACGCGCCCACGCCAAAGCGGGTGATCGGCGGTTCGCCGCGCAGGCGCAGCACGCGATATGCCGCCTCCACCACGCTGGCCATGCGCAGCGCAGTGGCGATGCGCACCTCGCGTCGCGGCAGCGGCAGCTGCAGGCGCGTGAGCAGGTCCAGCAACAGCTGCTGCAGATCCACCGGCTGCGCGTTGGTGAGGTTGTAGGCCGGCTGCAACTGCGGCGCCGTCGCCGCGCGATAGAGGTAATCGCACAGCGTATCGATGTAGATCAGGTCGCCGATTACCGGCTGCGTCTGGCCGACGAAGCGTGGCAGCGCCCCCTTGCGCGCAGCGGCGATCACGCGCGGGAACAGCACCGTGTCGCCCGGCCCGAACACCGCACGCGGGCGCAGCACGCAGGTGTCGCCCGGATAGTGCTCCAGCAGCATTTCGCCAAGGTACTTGGTCTGCGCATAGGTGTTGACGAACGCCGGCCCGATCGGGCTGTCCTCGCTGAGGGCGTATTGATGCGCCTCGCGATAGAACACCGAACTGGACGACACATACAGCAGACGCGGGCAGCCGTGACGCTTGCAGAAGTCGATGACGTTGGCGGTGGCCTGGACGTTGTGCTGCTGGAATTGCGCACGCGTGCCCCACGGCGAGGCCAAGGCCGCGGCGTGGATCACCACATCCGGCTGCCACTGCAGCGCGAACGGCTGGCTCAGGTCGATGCGATGGTAGTTGGGCAGATCACTGGCACGACGACCGATGCCGTGGATCTCCACACCCGGCTGCCCCTGAAAACGTCGCAGGAAGGAACCACCGACAAAGCCGGATGCGCCGGTCACGAGAATACGCAGGCTCATCGCCACTCCGGTTGATAACGGTCAAGACTGGGTTGGCAATGCGAAGGCAGGATGGCCAACTCGGGATGGGCAAGCGACAGCGCATGCAATTGCTGCACGGTGCGCCGGAACGCGTGCCAATCGTGCATCACCAAACGCGTGGGCCAGGCAGGCCACTGCAGCGTCGCCCAGGTTGCCGACGACCACACCGCATCGGCGCACAGCAACACCTCGCGGTCGTGCTGGTCGCGCAACCACAGGCCCATCTGCCCGGGTACGTGCCCGGGCAAGGGTACCGCCAGCACGCTGCCGTCGTCGAACAGATCGTAGGCCGCGCCCAGGCCCTGCCAGGCGCCGGTCAGCGCGCGCACCGGTGCCTGCTCGGCAAACTGCAGGCGCCGATCGAAATCTTCAGGGAGCAGCTGCGGCAACAAGGCACGCCGCAGGCCGCCGACGCGTGAACAGGCACGCAGCTGCTGATAGTCGGCACGCAGGCAGATGAAACGGGCGTTCGGCAGATCGCGCAGGCCGCCGACATGGTCGGCATGGAAGTGCGAGATCAGGCACCAGGCGATCTCCTCCAGCTGCACGCCGCGGCGTGCCAGTTGAGCGCCCAGCGTTTCGTGCGCGGGCAGGCGCACCGGCGTAGTCCAGCGATACAGACGCTCGGGCCAGGGATCGGTCGCGCGGAAGAAATGCGCGGCATACCCGGTGTCGTACAACAGCGCACCCCGCTGCGGATGCCGGATCAGCACGCTCAACGCGGGGAATTCCACCGCATGCCAGTGGCCGTCCGCACGCACCATGCGCTCGCAGTGGCGGCAATGGCCGATACGCAGCAACTCGAGCGACACGCGCGGCGGCATCAGCGCGCGACCTGGTCGGAGCATGCGCACATGCCCTAGTACCGCAACACCATGCCGCCGATCGCCAGCCCGGCACCGGTGCCGAGCAGCGCGAACAGATCGCCGCGCTGCAGGCGTTGCTCGACCCGGGCGTGATGCAAGGCATGCGGCAGCGATGCGGCGACCTGGTTGCCGGTGTCCTGCAGGATGCGAACCACCTGGTCGGGGCGCAGCCCCAGCGCCTGTACCACGTGCTCCAGGCCGCCGCCGGAGGCCTGGTGCGGCACCAGGCAGCGCAACGCTGCCGTGGTGGTGCCGGCCTCGCGCAGCAGTTGTTCCCAGAATGCAGGCAGCTGGCGTGCAGCGAACCGGTAGGCGCCACGCCCATCCATGCTGAAGCTGCGCAAGGCATCGGGCGCCTGCTCTTCGCCACGCGGATAGCGCGTGCCGCCGCCGCGGATGCGGCACAGCTCCGCGCCATCGCCGTAGCTGGCCAGGCGGCTGGACAGCAGTGCCGAGCCATCATCGGCGGCGCTGCGCGTCACGACCACCGCAGCCGCCCCATCGCCGAACAAGCCGGCCGTGGCCGGCGTCGACGCATCCAGCCCACCCGATGCCACCTCGCTGGAGACGATCAACACGCATCGGTAGCGCCCGAGCGCCAACGCATTGGCGGCCATGTCCAGGGCCACCAGAAAGCTCAGGCAGGTCGCGTTGACGTCGAAGGCAGGAATGCCCGAATCGCCCAGCCCGAGCGCGCGCTGGATCAACACCGCCTGGCAGGGAATCGGCTGCTCCATGACGCTGCAGGCCGAGATCAGGCAATCGATCTGATCGGCGTCGATGCCCGCGCTTGCCAGCGCCTGGGCCGCCGCCGCCGCACCCATCGACGAGGCCGTCTCGCCCTCGCCCACGTAATGGCGCGTGGCCACCCCCGAGCGTGCGAAGGTGGTGCCCGCCGGCAGCTGCCAGCGTTGATCCAGCTGTTGCGAGGTCACCTCCGTCGCGGGGACATGGCGCCCGGTGCCCAGGATGCGCAGCGGCAATGCGTTCAACACGGAGGTCTCGTTGGACAAGGCGCGCAGCATACCGTGGCGGACGCGGGCCGAGCCGATCGGTCGCCGGATCGCGCAGTGCGCAGCGCCTGCCGGCGAGGACGGCGAGCGCTCAGCCGCTCACCACCTCGTTCCAGCCGACGATCGCCACGCATGCGTGCCCACGTTTCAGGGCGCTTCCACCGCGTACCCCAGCGCCTGCAAGCGCGCCAGATAGCCATCGGCCGCGGTCAGCCGGCTGATCGGCAGCACCGCGAAGGTGCTGCGATTGCGTTGCAGCGCGGTGGTGGCGATGCCCAGCCAGTGCTCGCGCATGCGCCGTTCCAGATCGTCGATCCCGCGCTTCCTGGCGGCGCCGGAACTGGCCATGGCACTCATGCAGGCCGCTTGCGGATCTTCGCGTGGCAACTGGCGCAGTGCCTCGATATCGCCCACCGACCAGGCGTTGGCGCGCTCGACCATCGTGGGCAGGTCGCGCTCGATGGTGACCAGGATGCTGCGAAAGCACGCGGTGTCGTCCATGCCGCCGGCGCGGAACTCCTTGATGGCCTGGCGTGGGTCGGCGATCTTGTAATCCAGCGCGGTGGGGGTCGGCTTGATCCCGGCGCGCTTGGCGGCACGCTCCACCACCGACCAGATCACCGGCGAGCGCGCCAGGCCGGAACGCTTGATCGCCGCCTGATACAACTCCCCGGCGGCAAGCATCGGGCGCTTGCGCTCCACCCCGCGATCGCTGCCGAGATAACGCGCCTTGGCAACCGACCAGCGTGCATACAGCTCGGCCGGCAGCAGCTCGCGCAGCTGGCGGCCGTCTTCGTTCTTCATCGCCTTCATCGCCGAGGGCAGCAGGGTCAGTTTGCCGAAGAATCCCATGTCCGCATCGATCTGGACGGTCGGTGCCATCAGCACCTGCTGCGACTGGGCGATGATCGTTTCCACCTCGGTGGACTGCCACTGCAGCCGCTTCGGCAGCGGCGACACGGTGCCCAGGATCCACAGCACATGATCGCCCTTGCTGACCTTCCACAAGCCCGGCCCGGGCTGCACGCCGCGCACCACCATCGCTTCCAGCTCGACCACGGCCGGTGGTGAAGGCGCGGCCAGCTGCGGCTTCGCGCCAGCGCTGGCCGCCGCCAGCAACGACACCAGCATCGCTCCCACGCCGCATACCGCCCGCTGGCCTCGCATCACGTCTCGCCCCCTGTGTGAGACGCGGACACTACGCCAAGCCGGCCCTGGCCGCGTTAGGGAAACGTTCGACACCGCCGTCGTCGCTGGCTCAGCGTGGCTCCAGGCTGGCCAGGTGCGCAGCCAGCGGCGAGGCGCCGTCGAGCAGTGCGAAGCCCTCCCAGACGAACCCCGGCGAGACCGTGCAGCCCACCAGGGTGAAATCACCCAGCGACCGCGCCGCCTGCCAGCACCCCGCCGGCACCACGTGCATCGGCTCGCCGCGCCCGGCGGCATCCAGGATCAGGCGTTGCAGCAGTCCGCTGGCCTCGTCGTAGATCGACAGCTCCAGCGCATCGCCCTGCTGCCAATGCCAGCTTTCTTCCGCATCCACGCGATGCCAGGCGCTGGATTCGCCGGCAGCAAGCAGGAAGCGGATGGCAGTCAGCGCCGGGCGCGGCTGGCCGCCATCGGTCACCTGGCGCGCGGACGCATACACCCGTCGGAAATGCCCGCCCTCCGGATGCGGGGCGAGTTCGAGCGAACGGATCAGGGTGGCGGCGGTCGGATGCATGCGTACATGCTAAGCCAGCCAACGCCACACGTGCATCACGGCAGATGCTTGCCCGCACGCAGGCAGGTGCGGAAGAACACCAGCAGGTCCCAGCTGTAGCGCTTGAGCAGACGACGCGGCTCGTTGAGCAGCCGGTACATCCACTCCATATGCAGGCGCCGCACCCAATCCGGCGCACGTTTGGCGGTGCCGGACAGGAAATCCAGCAACGCACCGACCCCGAAGACCAGCGGCACGTTCAAGGCCTGGCCATGATCCAGGATCCAGCGCTCCTGCAGCGGGTTGCCGAAGGCCACCAGCAGCACATCGGCGCCCGAACGATTGATGCGCTCGGCCAGGCCCTCGCCGGCGGCGGCAAATTCGCCGTAGCCGTCGCACATGCCCACCACCTGCTGGCCCAGGGTGCCGGTCAAGGTCGCGGCAGCGGTCTTGCCCACGCCCGGGCGACCGCCGAGCAGGAAGAACTTGAGCGGCTGCGCCGCTTCACGGCACAGATACGGAATCAGGTCGGTGCCATTGAGGTTGCCGGCAAAGCGGCGGCCATGGATCAGGCGGGCCGCCAGGTCCATGCCAATGCCGTCATTGACGATGCGCACGCTGGGCTCGCGCATGCGCAGCCGCAGTGCCTGGCACTGCACGATGAAATTGGTGTTGGCAAAAAACACCCGGCGTGGTTGCCGGGCGGCCAATGCGTGAAACAACTCCAGTGCAAACGCTTCCTGCGTGGTGGAGAGCACCGGAAATCCGCCAAGCGGAATCACCACGCCTTGCGTGGCGGCGCTGGCGGTTGCTGTCGTCTCCGTATCCACGTGCCGGCCCTGCATCATCGAATCACCAAAGGTCGTAAGGAAACGCGGCCAGCAGCCCGGCCTGCAGTTTTTCCAGGTCGAAGTCGCCGTTGCCACCGAGCTGCAGGCATTCTTCCACGCTGTTGCCCGAGCGCCACTGCATGCGTCCGGTGCCGTTGTAGTAGTCGTCGTACTTGAAACGATCCTCGCCGTTGCCCCAGTCCAGGTACACCGCCGGAATCCCGTAGGCCTCGGCAAGAATCAACCCGTGCAGCGAACTGCTGATCACCAGCTCGGCACCCAGCAGCGCAGTCATGAACGTCGCGGGCTTGACGTTGGGAAACACCAGATGATCGGCGTACGCGCTGTACTTCTCGACCGGCTCGTTGAAATGCGGAACGATGGCGAAGGGGCGCTTGTTCGCCGTTCCCAGCGCATCGGCGGGGAAGAACATCGGTGTCAGCAGACCGGGATCGCCATACACCTCCGGCACCGCGATCCCGCGGTCGAGCAGGAACTGCCGCGTCTTCGGCCCACGCACTGCGCGCACATCCAGCGTGCTGAAAGTATTGCGCTCGGCGGGAATCTTGCCGTTGATGCCGCTGCCCCAGACGGTGTCGCCGTCCTTGGCAAAATGCAGCACCGAACCGATGGCGATCAGTTTCTTGCTGAGATCGCGCTTCTCGATCAGCGTCTTGTCCTGCAGGGAGAGCACACAGGACACAATCACCTTGGACAGATGATCGCCCATGTTGACGCCGGCATTCTTCGGCTGCCACCAGAACAAGGCACGGCGTTCCGCATGTTCGATCCATTTCTGCAGCAAAGCATTGGCCATAACGAGCAGTCTCCTTCTAAAGTTGGGTGCGCCGCATCAGTGCGAGAGCGCGGCCTCGGAAGAAGCACGCACAGCTGCGCCATCTGGCTGCGGGTACAAACGGGTTTCCGGGTACGCACCGGGATTGAGTACGCGGTCGGTGGTGTCGGACCAATTCAGGCATTGGCGGTAACGCACGCGCGGTGCTTCCAGCGCGAGACTGATGGCCGCAATGACCGACTCAGCATTGCCGGGAGTGTAGCCGAAACGCGATTGATACGGCCCGACGACGGCATTCGGACACACCGCAGGCAGGCCGAAGAAATCGTATTGCAACAGCTTCATCGAACTATCGGCCAGATACACCGGCACCTGCTCGGATGCATAAGGTGCGATCCCGAAACGGGCGTGCTTGATGTAGCCGATGGTCTCGGCGTGCTTCATCTCGCCATAGACCACCACGTTGTCGCCGTAACCGGGGTGCCGGCCCATGCCCGAGCCGATCACATGGAAGGTGACCTGCGGGAACGCCTTGCTGGCCACCACGAAGAACTCCGGATCGAACAACATCGAGCCCACCGCGACTGCATGGATGCCCTCGCCATACGGCGACGGGTCGCCCAGCTGATCCAGGTTGTGGTCCACCCCGTGACCGACGTGGTACACGTTGTCGCGGCTTGCCACTTCCTCCGCCATTGCCGGCGACACCAGTGCGATCACATCCAGCGTCGGTGCAACCCGGTCGAACTCGCGCTCGATATAGGACGCGACGTTGATCGTGCTCAGTCCATCGGAGGCGCGATAGACCAGCTTGGCTGCCGGATTGACGCGCTTGGCCAGCTCGATGAAGGCCACCGCGATACCGCTTTCGAACACGATCACATCCGCCTCGCGCATCCAGTCCAGCAACTGGCGCGGCGGGTGCGCGGCATACCACCGGAACATCGCATCTTCGACAGCGCGCAGCCAGGCGCGGCGCGTGTTGAACGGATGCACCGTCGTGCGCCACAGATAGCATTCCACGCCCTTGTGCGAGACCACGGTATTTGCGGTGTCGTCCAGCGGCAGCCGCATATCGCCCTTCATGCGCGACAGCCGGCTATAGCGCAGCGAGAAAAACCGCGTGGTGCCGCGTAGCGCGAGCTGATCGGTGATGAAATGGATATTGGCGCGCCGTGGCGTGCGGTAATCGTGGGCGGACAAGACCAGATAGCAAGGCCGGCGAATGCCGGAAGCGGCGGCGGGTGTATCGCTCATGGGCCGTGTCCTATGAATGAGTGGGGGAAAGCATGCACGAACGCAGGCGTAGGCAACGTCGATCTCATTGGCGTGCCTTGGCCTGCTTCAGCAACTTGCGGATATTGAGGATGGCAATCACGTCGCGACGGAATGCCGGCCAGATCGCCAACGCCAGCAGGCAGACCGCCGCCATCGTGGCCGCACCGACGGCCAGTTGCTGCCATAGCGGGCCACCGACGGTGATGGAGGCGTAATACGCGCATCCCCCCGCCACGCCATACGCAGTCATCGCGCGCACCGCGTTGGTGAACAGCGCGCCCACCGGCGCGTCGGAGATCTTGCCGACCCAGACCAGCGACAACGGCCAGGTCACCAGCAGACCGAACGAATAGCCGATTGCCACGCCCATCGCGCCCCAGCGCGAGCCGACGAAGATGCAGCCGATCAGCACGATGCGGCTCACCAGCGAGAACAGCAACTGCGCGCGCATCAGGCCCCTGGCAAGGAACACCCAGTAGGTTGCATAGGACGCCGTCTGGAAGATACCGCCCAGCGTCAGCACCTGAAACAGGGGCACGGCCTCGCGCCACTGCTCACCGAGCACCAGCACGATCAGCGGCATGGCCAGCGCACAGGCGAAGGCGAACAGCGCCACGATCAGATGCACCATCACCGTCTGCCCGCGCAGCAGGAAGGCGCTGAAGCGTTCGCGGTCGTCCTGCAGCTGCGATAGCACCGGCAACGCCACGCTGGTGGCAGGCGCGTTGATCTGGTTCAGCGGCATCATCAGCAACTGGAACGCGCGGTTGTACAGGCCCAGTGCGTCCGGGCCGGTACGCCAACCGATGATGACCTGGCCGACGTTGCGGCTGGCATAGCCCAGCAGCTGTGCGGCCATCAGGTTCCAGCCGAAGCTCATGAAGTCACGCATCGGCGCCGAGCGCTGATAGCCGCCCGGCAACCAGCGCGCGCAGCTGGCGGCGATGACCAGATTGACCACCGCCTGCACCACCTGCTGCACCACCAGCGCCCAGTATCCCCAACCCAGCAAGGCAGCAGCGACGGCCGCACCCAGGCCCAGCACCTGCGACCCCACATCGCTGAGCGCAACCTGGCCAAACCGCAATCCGCGGCTCAAATGCGCGCGGTACTGCGTGGTCATGCCGTTGATCAGGAAGGTCACCGCCAGCGCCTGGGAAATCGTCACCAGCGCCGGTTCTTTGTAGAAGTTGGCAATCACATGGGCGGAGGCGTACACCACCACCGACAGCGACAAGCCGATGCCGCTGTTGATCCAGAACAGGTTGTCGCGTTGCTCGCGGCTGACATGCTTGGCCTGCACGGCAGCGGCAGACAGGCCGAAATCGCGCAGGATCTCGGCCGCACCGACAATGGCGGTGACCATCGCCAGCAGGCCGTAGTCGTAAGGCGTCAGCAGACGCGCCAGCAGGATGATGCCGCCGAACTGCACGACCATCTTGGCCGACTGGCCGATCATGGTCACCGCTGCGCCACCGGCAGCGCGCGAACCGAGGCTGCGCTGTGGCGGCGGCGTGGGGGGATTCATCGTCGGGATCTCTGCAGTCACAGCGCGGCGTCTCCATCCTTGCCGAGCGCTTCCAGGTAGGTGCGGTAGTGCAGCTGCCCGATCCGTGGCCAGTCGCGTTGCGATAGATCCGGCGCCGCACCGCGTGGCGCGGCGCGTACCTTGTCCAGCATGCCGGTCAGCAATGCCGCATCAAATTCGCCCTCGTAAAGAAATACCCAGCCCGGGCCGACTTCTTCGGCGATCGCCGCATTGGATTCGCTCCACGGCGCCAGCACCGGGCGTGCCAGCGACAGCGCCAGCAACAAGGTGCCGGAGTTGTGCATCTGCCGATACGGCAACACCACCAGCTCGGCCTCGCTGACCTCGCGTGCCAGCACCGGCTCTTCGACATACGCCAGCAAGGCGCTGATGCGCGGATCCTGCGCGCAGGCCTCCTCCACCAGGCTGCGCATCTGCGGCGTGGCCGGGTTGCCGACGATACGCAGCTTCAGGCGCGGATCATCGACCTGACGCATCACCTCCAGCAGCGTCTCCACCCCCTTGTACGGGCGAATCAGGCCGAAGTGCAGCAGCCGCCCCGGCACCGGCGTGCCCTGCGGCATCTGTGCAAACCACTCGCGATAATGGCCGTGCAGGATGGTGTCGGTGAACGGCGGTCGCGGCGGCGTGGTTGCGTTGATACGAATCCAGCGACGCGTCAGCCGATCGATCCAGCGCAACAGGCCGCGTTCGCGCCAGCCCCGATCCTCGTGCGGCGCCAGGTTGTGCAGGGTGCGCACTACCGGCGTGCCGGTCAGCTGCAGCTTGAGCAGCAACAGCGCCGCACACATCTGCTTGACCAGGGTGCCGACAGAACTGGGATGACGCAGCAGGTATTCGGGCCAATGCAGATGCAGCACGTCGTAGCGCGACAACAGCGCATCGCGCATCGAAAAGAAGCGCGGCTGCACTGCATCGGGCAACGACGCGTACAGCTGGGTCAGATACGGATTGGTGCTGGCATTGGGCTTTTCGGTAGAGAACAGCACGGTGACCTGTGGCTGCGCGGCCGCCCGCGCAGTCGCTGCCGATGCAGGCGCGCTCATCGCACTGCCTCCTGCGGACGACGGGTGCCCAACGCGGTGTGGTATTCGTCGACGTAGCGCCCGACCACATGCTTCCAGTCGTAGCGGCCCACGTAGGCCATGGACGCTGCACGACGCGCGTCGAAATCCACGTCCGCCTGCAGCGCAAGCGCCTGCACCTGGTCTGCGGCCGCATCGATCCTGTCGCGGTTGACGATCACGCCCTGCCCCGATTCGCTGGCAAGGCGCACGAACGGCGGGATGTCGCTGAGGATGGGAATCAGGCCTGCACTCATCGCCTCGACCGCGGCGATGCCGAAGCCTTCGTGGCGCGACAGGCAGACGAAGAACTGCGCCTGCTGCATCAGGCTGCGCAGCTGCTCCTGCGAGGGCGACATGCTGAGCTGCACCTTGTCCTGCAGGCCCCGCTCGGCAATCGCCTTGCGCAGGTCGGCCTCGTTCAGATCGTATTCGCGCCCGGCGATGATCAACCGCCACTGCGGATCGCGCTGCAGCGCCGCCTGCAGCAGCTCCAGGGTTTCGATCAGGCCCTTGTTCACCGACCAGCGGCCGAAATACATCATGGTCCGCCCCGGCGTTGCTGCGCCCTGCCCCGCGTATTTCTCCACGTCCACGCCGTTTTCGATCACCCGCAGACGTGCCGGCGACACCACCTTGGCGAAGAGCTCGCCGTCATTCTCGCTGGTGGCGATCACCCGCGCATATGCCAGTGCCGAGGTGCGGGTGAGCGTCTGAAACCATAGCTGCTTCATCCGCGAGGCATATGCGGTATGGAAAAAGCCGCCGTGCGTGGACACCACCATCGGCTTGCCATGCAGCGGCTTGGTCAGTGCCAGATAGTCGTAGAAAAAATCGATGCCATGCAGGTGGACCAGGTCGGCCGAGCGGATCGCGCCCAGCACCGACGGCGCCAACGGATAACGCGAGGAGCCGCGATACCCGATGCGCCGGATCGGCAAGCCCTGATGCGTCTCCTGCGCCGCAAGCTGCGCACCCGGATCGGTAAACACCCGATCCAGGGTCACGATCTCCACCGTATCGGCGCTGGTGGCCTGATGCTGACGGGCCACATTGAGAACGACTTCTTCCATGCCTCCGATCGAAGGGTGGAATTGGCGGACGACATGCACCACTTTCATTACGCCAATCTCCTGTGCCAGCGACGCAGAGACATCTGCATGTTCGGCCAATCATTCTGGAAGCTCGTCATTTACGTTTCAATCCCAACATCCACGGCGCAACGCGCACCAGCACCGCGCGCATCGGCACGCTGGCAACGATAGCGAACGCACTCAGGCCCATTGCCCAGGCCGGGGTGCCGATCGTGCCAGGTGCGATCACGCCCGTTCGTGCCACCACGCTGGTGAGCACCAGAAACACCAATGTGTGCGTGCACAGGATCAGCAGGGTATTGCCGCCGATCCACTGCAGCCACCGCCACTGCCGAACGAAGTAGGCCACACACAAGGTCATTGCAGTACCCAGCAGGCTGACCAGCAGGAACACCGCAGCGGAATGCCCGAACTGCAGATTGTTCACGTCCACCTGCCCGTTCCATCCGGCCAGCCACCACCACGCTGCCGCCAGCACCGGCAGGGCCAATGCCCAGACCGCGGCCCCGAGCGCGCGCAGTGCATCGGCATGGCGCGACAGCCATCCGCCCACGGCGATGAAGAACAGCGCAACGGGCACTACATCCAGCGCGAACGGGAGCCGCAGATGCAATGACGGAAACCAGCCCGTCCATGCCAATGCGAGCAGCAGACTGGTCGCAGCCAGGGCGGCCGTCGTCAGGCGCGTGCGCAACGCGATGTAGGCTAGCGTGGTGACGAACAAGGCCGGCAGGAACCACAACGCCGGCAGCACGTACAGGCGCGTGCCGTTGGCCCAGAACAGACCGACGAACGGATCCCACCACGGCAGGACATGCGATGGATGCGGCGCGCGGCTGGTCACTCCCATCAGCAACCAGCAGGCGTAGGCCACCAGGAAAAACGCAAGGTAGGGAACCAGCAACGTGCGCGCCAATTTCCTGATCGTCGCCACCGTCATCGCGCGGTGGCCGAAGCGCTCGCCGACCCAGCCGGACAGCACGAAAAACAGCGGGACATGAAAACTGTAGGCAAATAGTTTGTAGGCGCCCGGCATGCCGTTGGCATGTCCCAACACCACCAGCACGATGGCCAGTGCCTTTGCTGCATCGATCTGCCAATCGCGGGTCAATGCAGGCGCTGGCGCAGCCTTGGCCGCCAGGTCGCCGTGCCCGGCCGGGCTGGAATACGGTGCGGTGGTCATGCCGCAGCGCCAGTCATGCCGCCACCGGGCGGGCACCCAGGGTCCACGGCGCAAAACGCATCAGCACCCAACGCAGCGGCACGCTCGCAAGCAACGCAAACACCGTCACGAACACTGCCCAGCCCAGCCCGGGGCGCGAGGCACCGAATCCGCCGGCCAACGCTGCGACACCGGAAAGCACGAAGAACACCAGCATGTGGGTGCACAGGATCAGCAAGGTATTGCGGCCGATCCACTGTATCCAGGCCCAGCCCTGCACCAGCCGTGCCGCGCAGATCACCATCAATGAGCCGAGCACCGCACCGAGCATGAACCCGGCGTGGCTGCGGCCGAATTCCAGCATGTTGACGTCGATCCGGCCATTGCGAACGGCCAGCCAGGCCACCGGCAAGGCCAGCAGCAGCGTGACCAGCGCGCTCACCGGCAAGGAGGTCGGCAGACGTGCGGAGATGTGGACCAGCAAGGCGCCCAGCGCGTAGAAGCACAGCGACACCGATAGTACGTCTAGGCCGAAGAAAAGTCGCAGCTGCTGGCCCGAAAACCAGCCCATCCAGCACCAGGCCAGGGGCAGCGACGCCACCGCGATCAGCACCGGCGGCATCCAGCGGCGCAGCACGAAATAGCTGAGCACCGTCACCAGCATCACCGGCAGGAACCACAGCGGAGGCTGCACGTACAGATCGGGGCCAATACCGGTGAACATCGCCACGATCGGCTCCCACCACGGATGGCTGCCCCACCGCGCCGCCTTCTCGCCGATATTGCGCGTCAGCAACCAGTAGGCGTAACCGAGCAGATAGAACGTCACATACGGCAGCAGCAGGCCGCGCGCCTGCTTGCTGATCGTCTGCGCCAATCCGGTGGTCCGCGACGCATAGCCGGACGCCAGCCAGCCGGACACCATGAAGAACAGCGGCACATGAAAGCTGTAGGCAAACAGCGTCATCGCATGCGGCACGCCCTTGGCGTGGCAGAACACCACCAGCAGAATCGCCAGGGCCTTGGTGGCATCAATGCGCGGGTCGCGGCTGCGCCCGCCGTTGGCAACGTGCACGCCGGCCGCCGGTGCAACCGGCTGCGGTGCGTGCGTTGCCGCCACACTCATCGTGCGCCTCCCGCGGGCAGTGGCAATCGTGCCTCATCGTCGGACGGATCCTGGCTGGTCTGCTGCGCAATGCTTGCAGCAGACCAGGTCGGGCGCATGTGCCACAGGCAGCCGCACACGAACCACCACAATGCCGAGGTCTTGATCGAGAAGTAACCGTTGGACACCAGCAAGCTCAGCGCGAACGCAAAGATCGCCAGGTTCTTGAACAGCTGCCCTTCCTTGCTCGGCATCAACAACAGAAACGAATACGACAGCAGGAACGCGAGCACGCCGACGATCGACTGGGATGCGATGAAGTAGGCGATGCCGCTGTCGAAGTAGCGGTACGCCTGCGCAAAATCCAGGCCCATCCATGAGTTGAAGGACAGGTTATTCATCGAATTGACGGTGAAGAAGACCCGGCCCATCGTGTTGTCCTGATAGGCAGTGATCCCGGTGATCCACACCAGCAACCATGCGGTCATGATCACGATCAGGAAAATCAGGAAGGCCAGGCGTTGATCCAGGCGTTTCAACAGCGGCGACAGCAGCACCATCAGCACGCAGGTGCCCGCCGCAAGCCGCCCATCGGAGGCCACGATCATGAAGCCGATCAGGCCGACCGACAGGAGCAGCATCGCCGGCCGCATCCAGCGCCAGAACACCAGCACGATCGCGGTAAAGAAGCAGATGTAATTGCCCATGGTCACCGGCTCGATGAACATCGAGGAGGCGCGGGGAAGATTGGAACCGGGCAGGAAGTTGCGCTCGCCCGGTCGCGTGGCGCTGACGAACAGGTTGCTGTCTTCGTTCCAGAACCCCTCCGCGCTCATGCCGCGCGCGTTGACGAAGAAGCTCTTCGGGTTGACCAGATCGCCGTAGACACTGGGCGTGGCCAACTCGAACGCGGCAACCAACGACACGATGATGGTCATGCGCACGAACAGCTTGGGTACCGACCCGGTATAGGCCGAACCAAGCACCACGAACGCAAACACCACCAGCGCGTCGCGGAAGAACTTCGGATCGACCTGCCAGTTCACCAGGAAGCGCACGAACATCAAGGTGACGATCAGGCCCAGGCCGCTGATGATCAAGGCGATGCGCTTGCGGCTCATCGAGCCAAGGCCGAGCAGGAAACACGCGGCATAGACCATGAACTCGACCGCGTAGGTGATCACCGGACGCACGGTGAACACGTTCGCATTGATCAGCGCCAGCACCAGGTTGTAACCGACGCCGACCAGCAGCGTCAGTTCAATCAGCAGGTTGTGCCAGCGAACGCGGGCCTCGTCGCTCATTCGGATCAGCATGCAGACGCCTGCTTGAAAGGGGCGGCTGCAATGCAGCCGCCCGCGGCGCTCGGCGCGCCAGGTCGCACACTCCCCGCCATCATCAGTACGCGGTCTTCTGTCCGAGCACACGTACTGCGGTCAGCACGATGATGCGGATATCCAGCCACAGCGACCAGCGACGGATGTAGTCCAGATCGTACTGGATGCGCTTTTTCATCGTGCGCAGCTCCGGGGTTTCGCCACGGAATCCATTGACCTGCGCCCAACCGGTGATGCCCGGCTTGACGTAATGGCGCTGCATGTAGTGATTGATCAGCTTTTCGTAATGGGTGTTGTGTTGCGCCGCGTGCGGACGCGGACCCACGATCGACATGCTGCCACCGAGCACGTTGAAGATCTGCGGCAACTCGTCCAGGCTGCTCCGGCGCAGGAACGCCCCGAAACGGGTGATGCGGCTGTCGTTCTTGGTCGCCTGCTGGATGGTGGTGCCATGATCGTCATGCACACGCATCGAGCGGAACTTGAACATGTAGAACTCCCGACCGCCCAGGCCATGACGACGCTGGCGGAAGAACACCGGACCCGGCGAACTCATCTTCACACCGACCGCAATCGCCGCCATCAGCGGCCACAGGCCCATCAGCGCGATCACGGCCAGGATCTTGTCCTGCAGTGCCTTGGCGACCACGAAGTAGTTGTCGCGGTCCACACCACCCTGGCGCAGGTTGATCACCGGCACATTGCCGATCTGCTCGCCGGACTGGTTCAACAGGCCGAAGTCGAACAGATCCGGCACCAGCTTCACGTTGATCGGATAGCGATCCAGGCGCTGCAGCAGCTGCTTGATGTGGTCACGCTCGCCCAGTGGCAGCGAGATCCACACCTGCTCGACCTGGTTGTCCTGCAGATACTCGATCAGCGCATCCGGATCGCCCAGGCACGGCAGCGACTGACGTTGCTCGGTCACCGCGATGTCGTACGGCGTGCGGAAATAGCCGACCAGGTTCATGCCGACCCAGGGATTGCGGCTGAGGTAGTGATTGATCTTCATCACCGGATGGCGCAGACCCACCACCACCACCCGCTGCACGTCCACACCCTGGGTACGCAGGTGATTGAGGAAGCCGCGCAGCACCGTGCGGGCCGCCACCAGCGAGGCCAGGCCACCGACGAACCACAGGCCGATCCAGCCGCGCGACACCTGCTCGCCGACCTGCACGATCAGTGCGTGCACCGCAAACAGCGCGAACACACCGCCGAACGCGCCGCCCAGCACCATCAGCTCGCTCAACAGCCCGCGACCGCGCCAGCTGCGATACAGCGGGAACAGCGCAAAGCAGATCACCGAATACAACAGCGTGGTGGCGATGGCGACCCGGTACGGTGCCGCAGGCACCCAGGAACCGAAGACGATGCGATAGGCGATCAGCCCGGAAGCCACAACCATGGTGAGGTCGAAGACACGCAGGACCAGGTCGGCTGCAGCCGAATACTTGGACAACAATCGCGGCGAGGATGTCGTGTAAGTCGCGCTACTCAAGTCTGCCAAAAGCATGGGGATGTCCTCCAAACTCGATACGGTGCATGCGGGGGAACATACGAATCGCACGCGAGCTTTCAATCATCTCCGTCGAGCGATCACCGCGGTAATACCTACCGACCCCAGATCGCACGACAGCCCTTTGTTTCAACAGAGACAAACTTTCAAACGAAGGAGCCCGAAACATACGGGATCCAACCTTTTCCACGCTGAATCAGTTGTCACTTCAATTAACCCATCGTTGTGCAACACCACGATGTCAGTCCAACCGAGCCTGCGCTGGCGTGCCTCGCAGGAAGTAGCGCACCAGAGCCACAGCCACGCCCAGGAATACGCCAAAGATAAAGCCCAAGGCGAGGTTCAATTTGAGTTTCGGCGAAGTCTTAGACGTAGGCACGTCTGCGGTGTCGATGATGGTCACGTTGTTGGCGCCGACGTTGCTCGCCACACCGATCTCCTTGTAGCGCTGCAGGAGCGCATCGTAGAGCTGGCGGTTGGTATCGACGTCGCGCTTGAGCATGTTGTAGCGGATGCTGCGGCTCTGCAGGTCCAGCTCATCGTTTCGCAATCCGGCGATGCGCTGGTTGAGCAATTGCTCCTGGTGCACCGACGCGTCGTAGGTCGCCTTGAGCGACTGGCGGATATTGATGACCTCGCCATTGATCTGGCGGCGCGACTCTTCGATCTGCGCCTTCAGGCGTTGCATTTCCGGATAGTCCGGTTTGAAGGTCGACAGCTTCTGCTGATACTCGGTGTTCAGGCGGATCTGCTCGCCGCGCAGGCTCTGGATCAGCGGGTTGCTCAGCACCTGCGGCAGCGACATCGCATCGCCGCTGCTGACCTGACGCCAGGCTGCCTCAGCCTTGATGCGGGTGTCCTGCGCCGATGCCAGCATCGCGTTGAGGTCGCTCAGGTTCTGGGCAGGAAGCGATGGCTTGTCATCGCCCACCGACACGATCTGCTCGTCGGTGGAATAGGTGACCAGATTCTTTTCCGAGTCCTCCACCTTGTCGCGCAACTGCTCCAGACGCTCGGCCAGGAACTTGGTCGCGAACGAAGACGCCTTGATGCGGCGTTCCTGCGTGCTGACGATGAAGACCTTGGTGTAGGTGTTGGCGATCTTGGCCGCCAATACCGGGTCCGGCGAATCGTAATTGACGTAGACCAGGCGCGAATTGAGGATCGGCTCGACCACCAGCCCGGCCAGCAGCGTGTCGGTCAGGCTGCGCTCGATGATGGCCTGGCGCGAGTCGACCGACTTGCCGGCTTCCGGATTCTTGGCAGCGGCCTTTTCCAGCGCCTCGTCGACCTGCTGCTTGAACGCCGGCTCCTGGTCGAGCCTGGCCTCGCGGATCACCGCACGGGCCAGCGAACGGCTCTGCAGCAGCTGGTACTGGGTCTGGTAGAAATCGCGATCCTGCGGCGACTCCACCGGCATCAGGTTGTCGACGTTCACCACGTTGAGCGAATCACGCTCGATCTGCAGCGTGCTGGTGGCGCGGTATTTTTCCGGCATCAGCAGGGTGACGCCAAAGGCCAGCGCCACGGCCGCGACGGTGATCAGGATGATCAACCAGCGCTGCGACACCAGCGCGCGCCAGTAGTCGAGCAAGCCAACGTCGGCCAGCTCAAGATGCCCATGACGATGAGACGGGGAGGAACGATTGTCTGAATTCATACTCATCGGTAAGCGCGCCACACCATCACAAGGGGGGTCAGTTCCAGCATGGTGCGCAGCCAGACGCGTGCGTCCGAGCGATACACCACAACGATGTCGCCGCCGTAGATCTCAGGGTCCGGATTGGCCCCCTTCTCGATCTGGGTCAGATCGAATCTGGCGATCATCTTTTGCCCGTTGACGGTGCGGAACACGATGACGTTGCCGCGGCTGGCCACCGTGCTGACACCCTTGGCCTGCGCAATGGCCTGCTGCAGGGTCAGGTTGGCGCCGATCACCGGATAGATCCCCGGCTCGTCGACCGCACCGGTCACCGTCACCCGGCGACCATTGGACTCCTGTACGAACACCGATACCTGCGGCTGCTGCAGGTATCCAGCGGCGTAGCGGTCTGCCACCAGCTTTTCCAGCTCGCCGACGCCCAGGCCGGCCGCCTTGACGTCGCCGATCAGCGGCAGCGAGATGTGGCCGTTCTGATCGATGCGGACCTGCCGCTCCAGGTCATCGACCTGGAACACCTTGAACAACAACAGGTCGCCTGGGGCGAGTCGATACTCCGGTTGCACTGCCGACATTGCGAGCGGATCCGGAAGCGGCAGGGAGTCCGCCATCTTCGGACCGGTGCTGCATGCGCCCAGTGCCATCGAGCAGATCAACGCCAGGCTGAGGCCTTGGCAGAATCGTCCGATCAGTTTTTTCATGCGTGTGGCTGGCTGCCTCGGTTGGGTGGGACAGGACCTCGCGCAGCATTCGACCGGCTAACACGCCAGCAAGAACGTACGACAGAGAAATTCATCCCAAGACGCTCGGGATCACGACAGGTGTGACGTGTTGCAGTGCACTATGGCATAGAACCAAGGCATCGCAAGACGCTGCTCGCCATTTTTTTGACGGCGTTGGCCTATTGATTCAAGTTCGTCGTTACACCGTTAACAAAACGTGATCCACGTACTAATCCAGCGCGACTGATTCAGAGCATTTTCGGACACTTAGCCACATTCCGTGACCCAGGTCCATGCGAACGGGACCGCGATGAAACGGACGCGACCAGTGCTCTCATGCTGCTCTGCAATATGCCGATATGCATATCGTGTCACCCGCATGACACGCCGCCGACCGCATGTTGCGGCGCAACAAAAAAGCCCATGTCCGTGAAGACATGGGCTCTGTGTTTGGTCGGGGTAGCCGGATTCGAACCGACGACCACTAGTCCCCCAGACTAGTGCGCTACCAGGCTGCGCTATACCCCGAAGATGTTGCATCCGCCACGAGGGCGGCCTGCGATTATAGCGGCTTTGTGAAACGTTTTCCTAGCGGCGCAGCAGTTGCAGAACCTCTTCCAGTTCCATGCGCACCTGCTTGATGATCTGGTTGCTCAGTGCCGACTCGCTTTTGGCGCCATCGCCTTCCAGACGCAGACGTGCGCCACCGATGGTGTAGCCCTGCTCGTACAGCAGGCCGCGGATCTGGCGCACCATCAGCACATCGTGGCGCTGGTAGTAGCGCCGGTTGCCGCGCCGCTTGACCGGTTCCAGGCTCGGAAATTCGGTTTCCCAATAGCGCAGCACATGCGGCTTGACGTCGCACAGTTCGCTGACTTCGCCGATGGTGAAGTAGCGCTTGGCCGGAATTGGCGGTAGTTCGCGATTACTGCCCGGATCCAGCATAAGCCTCCACCCGCTCCTTGAGCTTCTGGCCCGGACGGAAAGTCACCACCGTGCGCGCCGAGATCGGAATTTCCTCACCGGTCTTGGGATTGCGACCGGGCCGTTGATTCTTGCGCCGCAGATCGAAGTTGCCGAAACCGGACAGCTTCACCTGACGGCCCTGCTCCAGCGCATCGCGCAGCACATCGAAGAACGCGTCGACAAATTCCTTTGCCTCGCGCTTGTTCAGACCGACCTCGTCGAACAGACGTTCGGCCATCTCCGCTTTCGTCAATGCCATGCCAATCCCCTGGTTACCGCCTCAACTCCGGATCCGGGCGCGGTGCTCGCGCTCGATCACGGCCACCACATCGGCAACGACTGCGTCGACGTCCCGGTCGGTGAGAGTGCGCGAGTTATCCTGCAAAATCAAGCCCATAGCCAGACTCTTGAAACCTGGCTCGACCCCTTGCCCGACATAGCGGTCGAACAGCTGCACCTCGCGCAACAACGGCCCGACCGTGGTGCGCACGCTGGCCGACAGGGCCGCCCAGCTCACCTCTTCCGGCACCAGGAAGGCCAGGTCGCGACGAACCGAAGGGAACCGCGACAGTTCACCGGCACGCGGCAACGCGCGTTGGACCAACGCGGTCAGTTGCAGCTCGAACGCGACCACATCCACGTCGATGTCCAAGGCCTTGGCCAGGCGCGGATGCACCTGCCCGATCCAGCCGATGCAAACGCCGTCGCGATGGATGTCGGCCGAGCGCCCCGGATGCCCGAAGGGTTGGGCGGAGGGCTGGAAGTCCAGCACCGCGCCGCTCGCCGCCGCCAGCGCCATCAGGTCGCCCTTCAGATCGTGGAAGTCCACCTTGCGCGCCGGCTCGCCCCACTGCAGCGCCAGAGCATCGCCACACACGGCCGCGGCGACATGCTGCGACTCCTGCGGGGCAGCGCCGGCCTCGGAGGCGGCAGCGAACACCTTGCCCAGCTCGAACAGGCGCACGCGGCCGGCCTGGCGGGCGGCATTGCGGCCCAGCGTCGCCACCAGGCCCGGCAGCAGGCGCGGACGCATGATCGCAAGCTCGGCACTGAGCGGATTGGCCAGTGGCACCAGTCCGTCGGTCAGTTGCCAGCGCTCCAGCAAGGTGGCGTCGACGAAGGCGTAGTTGATGGTTTCCTGCAGCTCGCGCGCCACCAGCTGGCGGCGCACGCTGAGCTCGTCGAGCTGGGTCTCGCTCGGCATCGCAATCCGGCTTGCCCCGCCCGGCAGCGTGGTCGGCACGCGGTCGTAACCGTGGATACGCGCCAGCTCTTCGATCAGATCCTCTTCGATGGCGATATCGAAGCGACGGCTCGGCGTCATCACCTGCCAGCCTTCGGCAACCGCCTCCAGCTGCATGCCGAGCGCGCCCAGAATGCGCACGACCTCGGCATCGTCGATCCGGATACCGAGGACGCGCGCGATCCGCGCACGCCGCAGCAGGATCCGCGCCGGCTGCGGCAGATGCTGCGGCAGCTGCGCATGCACCACCGGGCCCGGCGTGCCACCGGCCAGCTCCAGCACCAGCCGCGTCGCCACCTCGATCGCCTGCGGCGGCAGCGCCGGATCCACACCACGCTCGAAGCGATGACCGGCATCGGTATGCAGCCCGAGCTTGCGGCCACGGCCCATGATTGCGGCCGGATCGAAATACGCCGACTCTAGGAACACGTTGCGCGTGGTCTCGGTGACGCGCGTGTCCAGCCCACCCATCAGGCCGGCCAGCGCCACCGGGCGATCGGCATCGGTGATGGTCAGGAAACTGTCGTCCAGCGTGACCTGCCGCCCATCCAGCAACGCCAGCTGCTCGCCGCCGCGCGATCGGCGCACACCGATCGGGCCCTGCAGCGTATCCAGATCGAACGCATGCATCGGCTGGCCAAGCTCCAGCATCACGTACTGGGTGATATCCACCAGCAGCGAGACCGGACGCACGCCGCTGCGGCGCAGCCGCTCGGCCAGCCACACCGGCGTTTTCGCGGCCGGGTCGATGCCTTCGATCACGCGTCCGCAGTAGCGCGGCGCCTCGCTACCGGCAAGCAACTCCACCGCCAGCGTGCGCGTGGACACCGGCGCCACGACACCGGCATCGAAGGCCACCACTTCGCTGGCGCATGCCGCCGCCACGTCGAAGGCGATACCGCGCACGCTGAAGCAATCGGCACGATTGGGCGTGAGCTTGATCTCGATGCTGGCATCGGGCAGCCCCAGATACTCGGCCAGGGCTTGGCCCACCGGCGCATCGTCCGGCAGCTCGAACAGGCCGGACGCGTCGCTGTCCAGCCCCAGTTCCTTGGCCGAGCACAGCATGCCGTTGGACGCGACCCCGCGCAGCTTGGCGGCGGTGATGGTCAGTTCGCCGATCTTTGCACCGACCAGAGCCAACGGCGCCACCAGACCGGCACGTGCGTTGGGCGCGCCACACACGATCTGCAGCAGCTCGCCCTGCCCTGCGTCGACGCTGCAGACCTGCAGACGGTCGGCTTCCGGATGACGTACCGCCTCGACGATACGCGCCACCACCACCTGCCCCAGCGCCTGGCCCAACGGCGTGACCTCTTCGACCTCCAGACCGATCGCCGTCAGCGTCGCGGCAAGCTCGTCTCGGCTCGCCTGGATGGGAACGTGGCTGCGCAGCCAATTTTCAGAGAATTTCATGAGGAGCCGGGAATCGGGAATGGAGAATGGGGAATCGCAAAGGCAAGGGCGCCGGGCCTTCGGAATGGGACCTGCAGAGCGCGTGGCTGTTGCGATTCCCCATTCCCAATTCCCGATTCCCGGCCGTCAAGCAAACTGCCGGAGAAAACGCACATCGTTTTCGAAGAACGCGCGCAGGTCGTTGACGCCGTAGCGCAGCATCGCAAAGCGCTCCACGCCCAGGCCGAACGCGAAGCCTGTGTAGCGCTCAGGGTCGATGCCGACGCTGCGCAGCACGTTGGGGTGCACCATGCCGCAGCCGAGCACTTCCAGCCAGCGCGTGCTGCCGTCCGGCTGCTGCCAGGCGATATCCACTTCCGCGCCCGGTTCCACGAACGGGAAATAGCTGGGGCGGAAGCGCATTTCGAAGTCGCGCTCGAAGAACGCCCGCACGAACTCGGACAAGGTGCCCTTGAGATCGGCGAAGGTGGAATGCTCGTCCACCAGCAGGCCTTCGACCTGATGGAACATCGGCGAGTGGGTCTGGTCCGAGTCGGAGCGGTACACCTTGCCGGCCGCGATCATGCGCAGCGGCGGTGTGTGTGCATCCATGTAGCGCACCTGCACACCGGAGGTGTGGGTGCGCAACAGGCGGCCATCGCCGAAATAGAACGTGTCGTGCATCGCGCGCGCCGGATGGTGCGGCGGAAAGTTCAGGGCTTCGAAGTTGTGCCAGTCGTCCTCGATCTCCGGACCATCGGACAACTCATAGCCCAGGCGCGCAAAGATCTCGACGATGCGCTCGAGCGTGCGCGTGACCGGGTGCAGTCCGCCCCGTTCACCGCGACGCCCTGGCAAGGTCACATCGATCCGCTCCCCGGCCAGACGCGCGTCCAGTGCAGCATTTTCCAGCGCGTGCTTGCGCTCGGACAATGCAGCGGTCAGCGCATCGCGCGCCAGGTTGATCGCTTCGCCAGCGGCTTTGCGCTGATCGGCTGGCAGCGTGCCGAGCTGCTTGAGCTGGGCGGTGATGCTGCCGCTCTTGCCCAGCAGTGCGACGCGCAAGGCTTCCAGTTGGTCCGGCGTCTGCGCGGCGGCGACATCGGCCAGCGCACGCTCGGTCAGGGATTGAATCTCACTCATTGCACTCGCGCCTCAACTGCTCAGCCGAACGGTGTTTCCGGATGCACCGGAATGCATTGCCACTCAAATCGCGTCCTGCCCGGCATCCACTTAACGATGCCGGCCATCTAAAACGCAAAAGGGGAAGGACTCGCGCCCTTCCCCCTGCATATCTGCTTGCCCTCGCCGGAGGCCTGCACACGAATGCGCAAACCCCGACAAGAAACTACCCTTTCAAAAGTCCGCACATGGATGTGCGGGCTCTTGCAGAGGGACCTGCATTTACGCCGCCAGCGCGCCCTTGGCCTTCTCAGCCAGCGCGGCAAAGCCGGCGGCGTCGTGCACGGCGATATCGGCCAGCACCTTACGGTCCAGGGTGATACCAGCCTTCAGCAGGCCGTTCATGAAACGGCTGTAGCTCAGGCCATTGATGCGGGCAGCCGCGTTGATGCGGGTGATCCACAACGAACGGAACACGCGCTTCTTCTGCTTACGGCCGATATAGGCGTACTGCTGCGCCTTGATGACCGCCTGCTTGGCGACGCGGAAAACCTTGCGACGGGCATTGTAGTAGCCCTTCGCCAGGGTCAGAATTTTCTTGTGGCGGCGGCGCGCCTGCACACCACGCTTTACTCGTGCCATGGTTCAGTCCTCAGAGGTAGGGAAGCATACGGTCAAGACGGCCTGCGTCCTCGGCACGGACGTGATTCGTCTGCCGCAGGTTGCGCTTCCGCTTGGTCGCTTTCTTCGTGAGGATATGGCTACGGTTTGCGTGGCCGCACTTGTACTTGCCGGAGGCGGTCTTGCGGAAACGCTTGGCCGCCGCCCGGTTGGTCTTGATCTTGGGCATTGCAATGTCCTTGATGGTGTTTTGTCACTGACCCGGGCGGCAGTCTTGCGACCACGCTTTCCATCCATGCCCTTGCCTGCTTGTAAGTCCCTGATCGAACACGATCCGGACAGGTCCTGTACCGCTTGCGCGGCGCCCCGGCAAAACCGGGCCGCGCAGTCTACCCGTTGCCGGGAATTCTTGCAAATGGATGCCGTCTCCGGCCAGGCGGGCCCTACCGGGCCCGTCCCGCCGCGGGATCAGATCTTCTTCTTCGGCGCGATCATCATGACCATCTGGCGCCCTTCCAGGCGCGGGCGCGACTCGATGACGATATCGTCGCCCAGGTCGGCCTCGATCCGCGACGCCATCTCGCGCCCCAGCTCCTGATGGCTCATTTCACGGCCACGGAAGCGGATGTTGACCTTGACCTTGTCGCCCTCTTCCAGGAAGCGGCGCATGTTGCGCAGCTTGATCTGGTAGTCGCCCTCGTCCGTGACCGGACGGAACTTGAGTTCCTTGATCTCGACCTGCTTGGTCTTCTTCTTGGCCTCGTTGGCCTTTTTCTGCTGCTCGAACTTGAACTTGCCGAAATCCATGATCTTGCAGACCGGCGGATCGGCCTGCGGCTGGATTTCAACCAGATCCAGGCCTTCTTCCTCGGCCTTGGCGAGCGCTTCGTCGCGCGACAACACGCCGACCATCTCACCGTCGCTGCCGATCACGCGGACGCGCGGCACACGGATTTCTTGGTTCTTGCGGTTCTGTTTGTTGTCAGGGGTACTGATATTGCAATCTCCCAGGGGAATCGAACCGGCGCATCCGGATCATCCAGACCGGCCGGGGTTGGCTCACGCTGCCTGCTCTGCCTGCAGACGCTCAATGAAGGCCGAAACCGTCATGGTCCCGAGATCCTCTCCCGAACGTGTCCGCACGGCGACGGCACCGTTTTCCTTCTCGCGGTCACCGACGACGAGGAGATAAGGCACGCGTTGCAGCGTATGCTCGCGAATCTTATAACCGATCTTCTCGTTACGCAAATCGACGTTCACACGGAAGCCTTGATTTGCAAGGGTTTTCCGAACCGAGTCGACATAGTCTGCCTGTGCATCGGTGATATTTGCGACAACGACCTGGACCGGGGCGAGCCAGGAGGGGAAGGCGCCGGCGTGGTGTTCGATCAGAATGCCGATGAAACGCTCCATCGAACCGACGATCGCCCGGTGCAGCATGACCGGATGCTTCTTCTGGCTGTGCTCGTCCACGTACTCGGCGCCGAGGCGGCCCGGCATCATGAAATCGACCTGCATGGTGCCCAGCTGCCAGGTGCGCCCGATGGCGTCCTTGAGGTGGTACTCGATCTTGGGGCCGTAGAAGGCGCCCTCGCCCGGCAGCTCCTGCCACTCCACCCCGCACACGCCCAGCGCGCTGCGCAGCGCGGCTTCGGCCTTGTCCCAGGTCTCGTCGTCGCCCAGGCGCTTTTCCGGGCGCAGCGCGATCTTGATCTCGATGTCCTCGAAGCCGAACGCGGTGTAGACCGCCAGCGCCTGCTGATGGAAGGCGGTGACTTCGGCTTCGATCTGCGATTCCAGGCAGAACACGTGCCCGTCGTCCTGGGTGAAACCGCGCACGCGCAGGATGCCGTGCAGCGCGCCGGACGGCTCGTTGCGGTGACAGGCGCCGAACTCGCCGTAGCGGATCGGCAGGTCGCGGTAGCTGTGCAGGCCCTGGTTGAACACCTGCACGTGGCCGGGGCAGTTCATCGGCTTGACCGCGTAGGTGCGCTTCTCCGACTCGGTGAAGAACATCGCATCCTGGTAGTTGTCCCAGTGGCCGGACTTCTGCCACAGCGACACGTCCAGGATCTGCGGGCAACGCACTTCGCCGTAGCCGCTGTCGCGGTAGACCTTGCGCATGTACTGCTCGACCACCTGCCACAGCGACCAGCCCTTGGGATGCCAGAACACCAGGCCGGGCGCCTCTTCCTGCAGATGGAACAAGTCCTGCTGCTTGCCGATGCGGCGATGGTCGCGCTTGTCGGCCTCTTCCATGCGCAGGATGTAGGCGTCCAGCTGCTTCTTGTCGGCCCAGGCGGTGCCGTAGATGCGCTGCAGCTGCTCGTTCTTGGCATCGCCACGCCAGTAGGCGCCGGAAATGCGGGTCAGCTTGAAGGCCTTGAGGAAGCGCGTGTTGGGTACGTGCGGGCCGCGGCACATGTCCACGTATTCCTGGTGGTAGTACAGGCCCATCGCGGTGATGTCGGCGGACATGTCCTCGATCAGGCGCAGCTTGTACTCCTCGCCGCGCTGGGTGAACACCTCGATCACCTCGGCGCGCGGGGTGACCTTCTTGATCACCTCATAGTCCTGCGCGATCAGCTCCTGCATGCGCTGCTCGATCGCGGCCATGTCTTCGGGCGTGAACGGGCGCTCGCTGTAGATGTCGTAGTAGAAGCCTTCGGCGATGACCGGGCCGATCACCATCTTGACCTCCGGGTACAGCTGCTTGACCGCATGCCCGACCAGATGCGCGCAGGAGTGGCGGATGATCTCCACGCCTTCGGGGTCCTTGGCGGTGATGATGCGCAGGCTGGCATCGTGGTCGATGACGTCGCTGGCATCCACCAGCTGGCCGTCGACCTGGCCAGCGATGGTCGCCTTGGCCAAACCGGCGCCGATCGACTGGGCGACCTGCATCACCGAGACGGGGGATTCGAATTCGCGGCGGCTGCCGTCGGGGAGCGTGATGTTGATCATGGGCAAGAATGAGGTCTGGGCTGGCTGCAGCGCGATGGCTGCAAGGGAGATCTGCCCGTTGCGGGACAGGCTCGGATAAAGGGGTGGCGAGAGGTGGTGCAGAAACAACGCCGTGCAGGCGCCTTGCCAACTGGCGCGGCCGGGATCAGCGGTGGGCGGTGGTAGTGCTCATGTCGCACGCTGGGCCGGCGCGGGGCGCGGGCCACCTTCTCGCAAGGGGTCTTGAGGAGAATGGTAAACCAATCAGCCCGCCGTTGCGCATGCCGGCACCGGGCCGGCGGGCGCGTGGCATGATGCCGGCCACCTGTGCTGCCAGTACCGACCATGACCATCAAGGGTAAAGCCACCTCGCTGGATATCGCCTACCTGGCCGGCGTGTCGCAGCCGACCGTGTCGCGCGCACTGCGCGGCAGCCCGATGGTCAACGAAGAAACCCGCAAGCGCATCCTGCGCATCGCCAACGAGTTGAACTACAAGGTCGACAAGAACGCCTCGTCGCTACGGCTGCGCAATGCGGGCACGCTGGCGCTGCTGTTTTTCGAAGACCCCACCGCCGACGATTCGCTGATCAACCCGTTCTTCCATTCGATGCTGGGCTCGATCACCCGCGCCTGCGCGCTGCAGGGCTACGACCTGCTGGTGTCGTTCCAGCAGCTGTCCAAGGACTGGCAGGCCGATTACGAAGACAGCAACAAGGCCGACGGCATCATCCTGCTCGGCTACGGCGACTACCAGCAGTCGCGCCAGCGGCTGCAGCTGCTGGTCGAACAAGGCACCCATTTCGTCCGCTGGGGCGCGGCGCTGCCGGGGCAGCCGGGCATTTCGATCGGCAGCGACAACTATCAGGGCGGGCTGGACATCACCGCGCATCTGCTCGCGCAGGGCTGCCGCCGCATCGCCTTTCTCGGCCACGCGTCCAATCATTACCCCGAGTTCGAAGAGCGCTACCGCGGCTACGTGGCCGCGCTCAAGCAACAGGCGTTGGTGGCCGATCGCGCGCTGCAGTTCGACGCGATCACTACCGAGTCGTCCGGCCATGCCGCGTGCCTGGCGCTGCTCGACAGTGGCCTGGCCTTCGATGCGGTGTGTGCGGCCAGCGACCTGATTGCGATCGGCGCCATGCGCGCCTTGCGCGAGCGCGGCTTGCGGGTGCCGCAGGATGTCGCGGTGAGCGGCTTCGACGATATCGCCCTGGCGGCGTCGGTGGCGCCGGCGTTGTCGACGGTGCAGCAGGACACCAAGCAGGCCGGCACGCTGCTGGTGGAAAGCCTGGTGGCACTGATCCGCGGCGAAGCGGCGCAAAGCCGCACGATCCCGGTGAAACTGGCCGTGCGCGACTCCTCGCGTAGCAATGGCCTGCAACCGCCGTTGGGCTGGACGCCGTCGCCGGCAACGGAGCCCGGCGATGTGGCGTGTGCTCAGGCGGCCAGCGGAGTTGCTGGACGCTGAGCGTCGGGAATCGGGAATCGGGAATCGGGAATCGTTAGAGCATGCATGGCTGGCTGCAGGATGGATCGCGGCCCACCGAACCCTGTGTAGGAGCGCGCTGGCGCGCGATGGAGCACCAACGGTAACGCCTCAGCGCGCGCAAGCGCGCTCCTACCGGTTGCGCAGCTCGCGCGCAGCTTGTTCGGTGATCGGCGTATGCAAAAGAAGATACGCCCATGCATGCGTGGCGGGCCGCGAGTCTGGTCGCGGCCATCGAATGCTTCGTAGGAGCGCACCCGGGCGCGACGGAGCATTCCCGGCAAGCCCTGTCGCGCCCGGGTGCGCTCCTACCTGTTGCGGGCGTCGCGCGCAGCTTGTTCGGCCATCTGCAGATCAAGCTGCTTGCGCAAGGCCGGATCGGTGACCGGCGCATCCGAGAGCAGCACGCGCACGCCGTGCGCGGGCACCGCGGCCAGCAGCCGACGTTGCACCCGCACCTGCTCGCCGCTCACCGCATCGCGCCAGGTGCCGGGCTGCAGAAAACGCGTCACTGCGATGGTCGCCACTGCGTCGCCCTTGTTGAGCAGCACCAACGCCGTCTGGTTGGCGCCCGCATGCTGATAGACCCGCAAGAACGCCGCCTGATCCCCGCGTAGCAGCACATCCACCTGTACGCCGCGCTGCAATGCCGGCGTATCGCGACGCAGCCGCGCGATCTGCTGCAGCGGGCCGAAGATCGGACTTTGCGGCGCGGTGCGGACGCGCTCCTGGCCAAAATAGTTGCGGTTGCCTGCATGTTCGGCACGCCCGCGCATGAAGCCGGTTTCCGAGCCGTAGTAGATCACCGGGATGCCGCGCGCGGTAAACAGCCAGTTGTGCGCGTCGATGAAGCCGGTGTCGCTGGCATCCAGGCGCGCCATGTCGTGATTGTCGTAGAAGCTCATCAGCTCGTACGGGTTGGCATATGGCCCCCGGCGCAGGAACAGCGGCGCGGCGAGCTTCTCGAACCCGGCCTGCTCATGGCCGAAGACAGCGGACAGCTGCTGCTTCAACGGGAAATCCAGCACGCTGACGCCGGCATTGCGCGCCCAGGTATGCCCAGCAATCTTGCTGGCGTCGTAATCGAAGGCTTCGCCGAACATGAAGAACCCGGGGCGTTTTTCGCGGATGCGCGCCACGAAGGCATGCCAGAAACGGTCGGGCATCCAGCCGATGGTGTCGATACGAAACGCGTCGGCGCCCTGCTCCATCCACTGCAGATACGCGCCGGCCAGATAATCGAGCACGGCGGGATTGTTTTCGTTCAGATCGGACAACTCGGCCAGGCCGCCGCCGGTGTTGTAGAACGCGTGCAGCGGAATGTGCTGCGGATCCAGCTGCGCCGGCGGCAGATTCTGGTGATCGGCGACCAGGCGGCCATCGGCGTCGTACAACTTGCCGAAGCCCGGCTGCGCCACCGGCATGCTGTAGGCCGGCGAGCCGTGATTGCCCACGATATCCAGCACCACCTTCAAGCGGTTGGCATGCATGGCGCGGGTGAAGCCGGCAAAGTCCAGGCCGGGACTGGGCAGATGCTCGTCGAGCTTGTAGAAATTCACGCCCCAGTAGCCGTGATAGCCGGTCTTGCCGTGGTCGCTGAGCGTACTGCCGCAGCTGATCGGCTTGCCGCCGGTGAAGGCCTGATCCGGATTGTCGACAATCGGCGTGATCCATACCGCGCCAAAGCCCATATCGCGGATGTAGTCGGCATGGTCGACGATGCCCTTGAAGTCGCCCCCCAGGTAACCGATGTTGTCGCCGACTCCATCTGCGCAAGGCGTCGGCACATCGAACGTGCGATGCGCACCGCCCTGGTCGCGCTGGTCGTTGCCGGGGTCGCCATTGACGAAACGGTCGGTCACCACGAAATACACCGCGTCGGCAGCGAACGGTTCCAGCGTGCCGTAGTAATCGCCGGGTGCAGCCGCCGCGCTCGCCGCCCCTGCAGATACGATCAATACAGCCATCATCACATACCGCATCACTGCCCTCCCGAGGCCATTGGAACCCGCACCACGCACACACCGGCAATGAGCAAACTGGCGCCACCGATGGCCAGCGCATGGATCGGCTGACCGCCCAGCCAGACGCGCAGCACGAAGCCCAGTGCGCTGGCCGCGACCAGCTGCGGAATCACGATGAAAAAATTGAAGATGCCCATGTACACGCCCATCTTGGCGGCGGGCACGCTGTCGGACAGCAAGGCATAGGGCAGCGACAGGATCGAGGCCCAGGCAAAGCCGACACCCAGCATCGACAGCAGCAGCCACTGCGGGTCGCGGATCACCAGCATCGACAACAGCCCGGCCGCCCCCAGCCACAGGTTGCACAGATGACTCCAGCGCAGGCCGATCGCACGCACCAGCAATGGAATGACCAATGCCGCCAATGCCGCAAACCCGTTGTAGGCGCCAAACAACACGCCCACCCAGTTCGCACCTTCGTTGTAGGCCGACGATGCGGTGTCCTTGGCACCGAAGTGCACCTGGGTGACTGCGGCGGTGGTGTAGATCCACATCGCAAACAGCGCGAACCAGGAGAAGAACTGCACCCAGGCTAGGCGTCGCATCGTCAGCGGCATGCTGCGCACGTCCTGCACGATCGCCACCAGCATGCCGGTCGATGGCAGCACGCGCGCCAACGCAAGCAGCGCACCGTAGGCGATGCACAGGCCGGCCAGCACGTAGAGCATGCGGTCGCCGTGCTGCCAGGCGATCGCAGCGGCGAGCAGCACACCGATGCCGCACCAGAGCACACTCGCACGTTGCGGCGGCAAGGTGCCGGCGATCGCTGCAGCCGCTACAGGCGGATGCGCATCGTCGAAACCGGCCAGCTGCTGCGGGCTGTATTCGCGCGTGCGCAGCACCGTCCAGCTGATCGACAGGAACAGCACCGCGGCACCGAGGTAGAAGGCGTAGCGCACGCTGTCGGGCAACTGCCCCGGCGGCGCGGTATTGGCCACGCCCCAATGCGTGAGCAACCACGGCAGGAAACTCGCCACAATCGCGCCGACCCCGATGAAGAAGCTCTGCATCGCATAGCCGGTGGGCCGCTGCGCCGGTGGCAGTTGATCGCCGACCAGGGCGCGGAATGGCTCCATCGAGATGTTGATCGATGCATCCAGCACCCACAACGTGCCGGCGGCAATCCACAGCATCGGTGCGTTGGGCATCACCAGCAAGGCCAGTGTGGTGAATACCGCGCCGACCATGAAATACGGACGTCGGCGCCCCCATGGCGTCCAGGTGCGGTCGGACAGGTAGCCGATGATGGGCTGCACGATCAGACCGGTGAGCGGTGCGGCGATCCACAGACCGGGCACATCGTCGACCTGCGCCCCCAGGGTCTGGAAGATGCGGCTGGCGTTGGCGTTCTGCAGCGCGAAGCCGAACTGGATACCGAGAAAGCCGAAACACATGTTCCAGATCTGCCAGAAACTCAGGCGTGGCTTGGCGGTCATTGCGCAGCCTCCGTGCTCGCTGCCGGGCCGACCAGCAGCGCGCTCACCTGCGCGGTGTTGACCACGCCATCGCGACCACCGCGGCCGCCGTTGTACTGCGCAAAATGCGCGAGCGCGCTCATGTTGAAGCCGTTTTCCAGCCGGAACCTGCACTGCTGCCCGTCTACCACAGTGAAGCTGACCTGCGTGGACAGCTGCTCGCCCACGCTATGCGGCATCACCACGACCTGCGACTGCGTCGCCTGCCCCGGGCATTCCAGCAGCAGCCGCTTGACCGCCGCAGTGACGCCGGTATTGATCGGCCCGTTGGGGTTGCGATAACGCAGCGATACGCGGTGCTGGCCCGCGCGCGTGGCAGTCCAAACCCAGGCCTCGCTGCCCGCGACTTCCTGCAACGGGCCGAGCGTCAACGCGGGACTGTGCAGCGACTCCAGGCCATCGGCGCGGCGGGTCAGGCTGAGCACGTGCAGCCGGCCGTCCTCGCGCAGGTCCCAGTGCTGCGTGGCGTTCAGTGCCTGCCCATCCATGTACAACGTCGCCCCTTCCGGAATCGCGATGCGGTAGCCGTCGCGCTGCCGTTGCGCAACAGGCGCTTCGGGCGTGCCGGGTGCGAACACCTGGTCTGGCTGCGGTGGAACCGTGGTGTCGGCCTTGCGGCCGACCAGATGCACCAGCGTGGTCTGGCCTTGTTGCTCGACCTCCCCCGCCACCAGCAACTCACCTGCATCCGCCGTCGGCCGCTGCAGCACATACCGCCGGGCACCCTGTTCAAGCACGATCTGCTGGCGTTCGCCAAACAACAACGGCAGCAACACCCGCGGCAGTTTCGGAGCGACGCTGCCATCGGCGCCCACGCCGAACACGCCTTCCAGCACGGCGGAGAGATAACCGGCAACCGACCACAACTGCCGCGGCGAATTCACCACCGGACCGCTGCGTGCGCCCTCCTCCACATGCACGGCCAGGCTCTGCATCTCGTAGTTTTCCATGTTGGAGCCGGCCAACGCGCTGCCGCGCATCAACGACTGCAGCTCCAGCGCAATACGCGGCGCATCGTCCAGCTGGCGTGCGGCGCGCAACGCATACGCGCTGACGAAGGGCCAGACGGCACGGTTGTGGTAGATCGGCTGCTCGGCTTCCTGCGGCCACACCACCGGGCTGCCGCCGGCAACCATCGGATACCTGCGCAGTGCGATACGCGCGCGGTCTTTCGGAAATACATCGGCCAGCACGCCGAGCGACACGCCGAGCAGATCGACCTTGGCGTAGCGCACCGGGTGCGCGGCATTGCCAAGGTAGCTCACGTACTGCTTGCTGCGCGCATCCCAGAAGCGCGCAGCGATGGCCTGGCGCAAGGCATCCGCCCACTGGGCGTACTGGTCCGCGCGCGCATCGCCATGCTGGCGCGCCAGTTGCTCGGCCAGACGCAGGGCCTGGTAGTGCAGCACGTTGGTGGACAAGGCAAAGGACTCGGCGATGAAACGCACGTCCTCACGCGTCCACCGCGGATAGGTCTGCTCGCGCCAATCCAGGAACGAGGTTTCGCCACGGTAGAGCCCGATCTGCGCATCGAATACCGCGGCACGGTCTTGCGCGATGGTGTCCTGTAATGCACGCCAGACCTCTTCAGCGAATGGCTGATCGTCCAGCAGGCCACGCGCGGCGAGGAACCACACCACACGGTCGCTGCTGATCGGCCAGCTGCCACCGGAGCCGGTGTCCTGCGCAACGAACAGTCCCGGCGTCTGCCCATCGCGCGCCGCCGACAGCTTGAAGCGCAGCGCATTGCGCGTACGCTCCGGCTCCAGCCGCGCCAACGCCAGATCGGCGGCGAAGCTGACATCGCGCGTCCATACGTAAGGCCAGCGCTCACCGGTTTCGAAACACGCGCATGCCACCGGCTTGCCGTCATTGAAGGCCGGATCGCGGATCGCATCGACGCGGTCGTCGGCCATTTCCTGCTGGGCCAGCGCAAACAAGGCATCGAACAATGGACTGGCAGTGTGCGTACGCATCGGTTGCGGCCCGATACGACGCTCGCCCTGCGGCCAGCGCAGCACGAACCCACCGTCTTCGAGCGCCTGCGCCTGCGCGCGGCGGCCCTGGAATTCCAGCTCGTCGGCCAATACCGGCGAGCTTGCCGCAACACCGAGCGTTGCAGCCATGCAGATCATCTTCAGCATCGACGCGGCGAGACGGCTTGCACCGTCGGCCTCCCTCCCTCGTTGCACGCGTTGTAGTGCGCGGCACTGGCGTGCCACGGGCGCGGACCCTCCCAGGTGCCGTGGCGCCATGGTAGACGCGCACTCCGGGGTTCGGCACCACTGCATACGTATTCATGGCATTGGCCGCAGTGCAGCATGGCCCATCCACGCCGCGTCATTGCATAGTCGCCACTGACGCAATGGCCGCCTTGGGAGGTGATATGCCGCTGTCTTCACGTCGCGTGCGTTCGACATCGAGCGCCGCAAGCAGTGCGCGCCTGCTTGCCCTGCTGCTGCTCGGCAGCCTTGCCGGCATCGGGCAGGCCGAGCGCATCGCCATCAGCGCGGATTCGCCTGGCAAGATCCTGCAGGTCACGCTGGAAGTGGATGGCGGAACACCCTACTACCACGTGCAACGCCTGGGCCAGCCGGTGCTGGAGCGCTCGCGCCTGGGCTTCCAGTTACGCGACGGCCGGCTGGACCGCGGCCTGGTCGTCCTCTCGCAAGCACGCCAAGCCCATGACGATACCTGGGAACAACCCTGGGGCGAGACGCGCCTGGTGCGCAACCACTACAACGAACTACGCGTCAGCCTGGGCGAACCCGATGGCGCGCAACGCAGGATCGACGTGATCTTCCGCGTGTACGACGATGGCATCGGCCTGCGCTATCACTTCCCCGAACAAGCGGAATTACGCGAAGCCATCATCGACGAGGAAATCACCGAATTCGCCATCGCGCAGCCGTCCGAAGCGTGGTGGATTCCTGCAGGCGAGCCGATCCACTACGAATACCTGTATCAGCGCACGCCGTTGAACCAGGTCGCGCTGGCGCATACGCCACTCACCTTGCGTACCGAGAGCGGGCTGCACATCGCGCTGCATGAGGCGGCGCTGGTCGATTACGCCGGCATGTGGCTGCGCCGTACCGAAGGCCGGCGCCTGCGCGCGCAATTGTCCCCCGCTGCCGAAGGCTGGAAGGTGCGGCGCACGCTGCCCTTCGACACGCCGTGGCGCACGCTGCAGATCGCCGATCAGGCCACCGGCCTGGTGGAATCCAACCTGATCCTCAACCTCAACGCGCCCAACGCCTTGGGCGACGTGAGCTGGGTCAAGCCGTCCAAGTATGTCGGGGTGTGGTGGTCCATGCATCTCAACCAGCAGACCTGGGCGACCGGGCCGACCCACGGCGCCACCACCGCCAACACCAGGCGCTACATCGATTTTGCCGCGGCACACGGCTTTCGTGGCGTGCTGGTGGAAGGCTGGAATCCGGGCTGGAACGGCGAATGGTTCGGCAACGGCGGCAGCTTCGACTTTACCCGGCCGACGCCGGATTTCGACCTGCCCGCACTGAGCAACTACGCCGCCGGCAAGGGCGTGCATCTGATCGGCCATCATGAAACGGGGTGCGCAGTGGATCATTACGAAGACCAGATCGCCGAAGCGATGGACCTGTACGCCCGCTTCGGCGTGGACTCGGTCAAGACCGGCTATGTCTGCGACGACGGCCAGGTGGAACGTCGCAACCCGGCAGGCGGCACACCGCTGCGCGAATGGCACGACGGCCAATGGATGGCGCGCCATCATCTGCGCGTGGTACGCGAGGCCGCCGAGCGGCATCTCGCCGTCAACGCGCACGAGCCGATCAAGGACACCGGCCTGCGCCGCACCTATCCCAACTGGATCTCGCGCGAAGGCGCGCGTGGCATGGAGTACAACGCCTGGGGCCAGCCACCGAACCCGCCCGAGCACGAGGTCAACCTGGTGTTCACCCGCCTGCTCGCCGGGCCGATGGATTACACGCCGGGCATCGTCAGCCTGAAAGGCCGCGACGGCCAGGCGATTCCCAGCACGCTCGCGCGCCAGCTGGCGCTGTACGTGACGCTTTACAGCCCGATCCAGATGGCCGCCGATCTTCCCGAGCATTATCTGCAGCACCGTGACGCCTTCCGCTTCATCGAGGACGTGGCGGTGGATTGGGACCAGACCCGTGCCTTGAATGGCGAAGTCGGCGACTACGTCACCATCGCCCGCAAGGACCGGCATAGCCGTGACTGGTTCCTGGGCAGCATTACCGACGAGCATGGCCGGCTGCTGCAGGTGCCGCTCGGATTTCTTGAGCCTGGCGTGCGTTACACCGCGCAGATCTACCGCGACGGTGACGATGCGGACTATGTCGGCAACCCGTTCGCCTTTGTGCGCGAACAACGCCAGGTCAGCAGCGTTGACACGCTGGAACTGCGTCTTGCGCCAGGCGGTGGGCAGGCGATTCGCTTCGTGCCGATGGATGGGAAGCGCTGACTTGGTCACAACGGCTTGCCGAGGCGGCCTTCAACGCGACCGATAATTGCATCACGCAGCGGCACCGCAGCCGCTGCGGATCGCGCAATGACGTTGCCTCACGCCGGGCGCACCTCGTACCGCGCTGCAGCGGAGCTTGCGTGGAATCGATTTCAGCGCAATCACCCGGGTTGAATACGTATGCAGTGCCCGTTTGCGTGCAGGTGCCGTGTCTACCATACGTCGCAGTCGTGATGCCGGTGGTGGCGCGCGATGCAATGCATCCAGGCGTCTGCCGGATCGAAAAATCAAAGAACAACATGTACCTGGGAGGGGAAAATGTTGAAGCACAAGCGCTCCGCGCTGAGTATCGCCCTGGCCGTTGCCATGGCACCGACGTTGGCGGCCGCACAATCGGCGGCGCCGGCGCAAGCAACCGACACCGAACAAACTGCTTCCGAAAACACCGCCGGCGCGGTGACCGAGCTGGACAAGGTCCAGGTCACCGGCCTGCGCCGCGCGATCGAGGGCGCCATCTCGGTCAAGCGGGATTCCACCTCGATCGTGGAAGCCATTTCCGCCGAAGACATCGGCCGCCTGCCGGACGTGAGCATCGCCGAATCGCTGGCGCGCCTGCCTGGCCTGGCTGCACAGCGTGTCGCCGGTCGCGCGCAGGTGATCAGCGTGCGCGGGCTGTCGCCGGATTTTTCCACCACCCTGCTCAACGGCCGCGAAGTGGTCAGCACCGGTGACAACCGCAGTGTGGAATTCGACCAATACCCGTCCGAACTGGTCAGCGGCGTCACCGTCTACAAGACGCCCGATGCCGGCCTGGTCGGCCAGGGCTTGTCCGGCACCGTCGACATGCAGACCGCACGCCCGCTCAGCTACAACGAGCGGGTGATCGCCATCGGTGGCCGTTACCAGCGCAACTCGCTGGGCAAGGCCGCCAACGTCGATCCGTACGGCAACCGCTTCAATATCAGTTACATCGACCAGTTCGCCGACCGCACCATCGGCCTGACCATCGGCTACGCCCACACCGACATGCCGATCCAGGAAAACCAGGTGGGACTGTACGAGCCCTGGCAACCGGTCAATGCACAGCGCCCGCGCCCCGGCGTGGCCGATGGCATGTACTTTTCCGACGGCATCAAGGCATTGCGCCGCACCGGCAACCAGAAGCGCGACGGCGTCATGGCCACGTTGCAGTACCGCCCATCCAACGCGTGGACCAGCACGCTCGACGCCTTCCACACCGAAGCCGAGCAGATCGACACCGCCAACCAGTTCGAGCTCAACCTGAGCAACTACAACGGTGGCTATACGCCGGGCTTGAACATCAGCAACGTGCGCGTCAACGACAGCAACAGCTTCGTCGGCGGCACCGCCAGCGGCGTCTACCCACTGGTCCGCGGCATGTACAACAAGCGCGAAGACACCATCGACGCGTTTGGCTGGAACAACGAGATCTCCGCCGGCGCCGTCAAGATCGTCGCCGACCTGAACTACTCCAAGGCCACCCGCGACGAATTGAACCTGGAGAACAATCTCCAACGTGCGCCCATGCCGCAGCTGGACACCGTGGGTGTGTCTGTCGTCGGCAACGGTTTCTCGCGGCTGGCGCCGGGCATGAATTATTCCAGTCCCGACGCGCTGTTCCTGACCAACACCATCTATGGTTCCGGCTACGGCAAGGTGCCGCGCGTGGAGGATGTGCTCAAGGGTGCACGCCTGCAGGCCAGCTTCCCGATGCCCGACGCGTTGAGCTGGTTTTCGGATCTGGATGTGGGCGTCAACTACGCCAACCGCGAAAAGCAGAAGACCCAGCCCGAAGGCAACATCACCCTCGGCGCGCAGGGCGAATCCACCATCGCGCCGGACCTGCAGTACGCGCCTGTCAATCTGGGCTTTGCCGGCATCGGCTCCCTGCCCGCCTGGAACGTGCCGGCGGTAGTCTCGCGCTACATGCTGTTCAACCCCAGCGACGACGCCTCGTTCCTGGTGTCCAAGGCCTGGACGGTCGAAGAGAAGATCACCACCGCCTGGGTGCGTGCCAATCTCGATACCGAATGGGGCGATGTGGGCGTGCGCGGCAATCTCGGCGTGCAGTTGCAGAGCGCCGATCAGTCCTCGCGCGCGAGCTATTGGGACGCGTCGCAGCCGGTGGGCAGCGAAGTGCGCCCGATCGACGACGGCAAGACCTACCGCGACTGGTTGCCCAGCCTGAACCTTGCGTTCCAGTTCCCGTACGAGCAGACCTTGCGTTTTGCAATGGCAAAGCAGGTTGCACGTCCGCGCGTGGATCAGCTGCGCGCCTCGCTGGAATTCGGTGTCGACACCTCCACCGGCCGCCCCGGTGCCAGCGGCGGTAACCCGATGCTCGATCCCTGGCGCGCGAACGCCATCGATCTTTCCTACGAAAAATATTTTGCCGAGCGCGCCTACGTGGCCGCAGCGTTCTTCTACAAGGACCTGAAGAGCTACATCTACACCCAGAGCCGCGACAACTACGATTTTTCCGCATTGGTCGCTGGCTACGTGCCGCCGCCGGGCTCGGCGCCGGTGCTGACCACCGGTACCTTCAGCGCCCCGTTCAACGGCAAGGGCGGCACGCTGCGCGGCGCCGAACTCACTGCATCGCTGCCGCTGGATCTGCTGTTCGCGCCACTGGAAGGCTTCGGCATCCAGGCCAGCGCCACCTTCAACGACAGCGACGTCAAGATTCGCGACCCGGAAAGCGCCTCCAGTGTCGGCGATGGCGAGATCAGCCTGCCCGGCCTGTCCGAACGCGTCTACAACCTCACCGCCTACTACGAGCATAAGGGTTTCGAGGCACGCGTCAGCCAGCGTCGGCGCTCGGACTTCATCGGCGAGATCGGCAACTTCAACGGCAACCGCACGCTGCGCTACGTCGTCGGCGAAAACATCACCGACGCGCAGATCAGCTACAGCTTCAGCGACAGCAGCGACCTCGCCGGCCTGACCCTGCTGCTGCAGGCCAGCAACCTCAGCAATTCGCCCTACCGCACCTATGCCGAAACCAAGGACCGTCCGCTGGAATACATCGAATGGGGCCGCACCTTCGTGCTGGGGGTCAACTACAAATTTTGACGGGATGTGAGCTGCAAGCGATGCGCTGATTTGGCTACATCGTCACCTGCGTGTGCAGCGTTAGCTGTGGCTGGATGGTTACCTATGGCTGGATCGTTATCTGTAGCCGCAACGTCACCTGTGGCTGCATCGTTACCTGTGCCTGCAGCGTCACTTGTGGCTATCGTGGCCCCTAGCTACAGCGTTACTTGAGGCTGCATCATTATCTGTAGCTGACTCACTGCCTGTAGCTGACTCACTGCCTGTAGCTGAATCACTGCCTGTAGCTGATTCGTTGCCTGTGGCTGCAGCGTTCCCTGCGTGCCACTGAGCTGACCGCCGACGGCGCCAGTCCTCTCCACCAGGAGCACCAAAGCCCCTCTCCCACTGGGAGAGGGGTTGGGGTGAGGGTACGGCGCAAGCGCAGCGTGCACCCACGCAGTGCCCAGCGTTGCTCCATGGGCCGTCACTCAGGAGGCGGCGCTGCTGAGCAATAAACAACGATCACCTTTTTGACCGGCCAGGCGCCATCAATCAAAAGAAACCCGCCGACGTGATGTCGGCGGGTTTCTTTTTCCAGGTTTCTTTACCCGAATCTGTATCCACTCTGTATCCACTTCTAAAAAACGCCCAAGATCAACTGCCGATCAAGGCATTACCGGATGTAAAAGCAGCGCTATTCGCACGGCATCGGCCTGGGGCATCGCGATAGCACCAAGGCTGCCCGCAACACATCCATCCTCGCAGTCGATCACCATCGATCTGTACCTACCGGTCGGACATCCCGGACGTATGCAAGGCATCACCGCGTGCCGCGTCCGAACAGCAGCAAGGGGATCCATGAAAGGCTCGCGCAGCCCGCGTCGCACTGCAGGTAGCCAGCGAACCAAAGAACTCCGAGGTAAAGAAAAGCGAGGCACCCCGTCAGGAATGCCTCGCTACGTGGAAGGCGATCACGCAACCACAGCTACCGGTCACGATGCCACATCAGCCACCTTCGATCGCGCACACCACCGCATGCCCGGCCAGGCGCAGGTGGCCATGTTCGATGGCTCCGCGCTCCACGCCCGGCACATCGACTTGCCTCCAAGCGCCAGCCGGAAGCCCAAGTTCGGCCCTGTGCGCCGACAGATTGAATGCCAGCAACATCACCCGGCCGGCATGCTCGCGCCGGAACATCAACACAGGCTCGGCGGTGTCGTAGAACGTGATCGCACCCTCGCGCAACGCAGGCTCGCCCTTGCGCCAGGCCAGGAACTGGCGCACCGCGCTGAGCACGGACAATGGATCGTCCTGCTGCACACTCACCGCGTTCGCACGATGCGCCTCAACCAGCGGCAACCACGGCTTGCCGCTGCTGAAGCCTGCCGACGGCGCGTCCGTCCACGGCATCGGCGTGCGGCAGCCATCGCGCCCCTTGAAGGTTGGCCAGAAGGTGATGCCATACGGATCGCGCAGGTCCTCGTACGCCACCTCCGCCTCGCCCAGGCCCAGCTCCTCGCCCTGGTACAGGCAGATCGACCCGCGCAGCGAGCACAACATCGCCACCACCATCCGCGCGAACGCCGGCGGCGCATCTGCCCCGCCCCAACGCGTCACCGCGCGCACCACGTCGTGGTTGGAAATGGCCCAGCACGGCCAGCCCTCCAGCATCGTGGCTTCGAGCCGGCTCACCGTCTCGCGGATATAGGCCGCGCTATAGTCCTGCACCAACAGCTCGAAGCTGTAGCCCATGTGCAGGCGGCCATGAGCGGTGTACTCGGCAGTGGTCGCCAACGAGTCTTCCGACGAGATCTCGCCAAGACTCACGGCATGCGGATAGAGGTCCAGCAGCCCGCGTAGGCGCTCCAGGAAGGCCAGATTTTCTGGCTGCGTGTTGTTGAAGTAGTGGTACTGATACGCGTACGGATTGTCGGCACTGAAGCCGCGCCCCACCCGCTTGTCGGCCGGCTTGGCCGGATTGTCACGCAACTG
Organism: Xanthomonas euroxanthea; assembly: GCF_903989455.1. Taxonomy (NCBI): domain Bacteria; kingdom Pseudomonadati; phylum Pseudomonadota; class Gammaproteobacteria; order Lysobacterales; family Lysobacteraceae; genus Xanthomonas; species Xanthomonas euroxanthea. The sequence continues at coordinate 3,077,658 of NZ_LR861803.1, forward strand.
CGCATCGTGGAAGCAGAAGTTGATCGCATCCAGGCGGAACCCATCCACCCCGCGATCCAGCCAGAAGCGTACGTTGTCCAGCGTCGCCTGTTGCACCTCGGTGTTGTGGAAATTGAGGTCTGGCTGATCCACCAGGAAGTTGTGCAGGTAATACTGTTCCCGCCGCGGCTCCCACTGCCACGCCACCCCACCGAACAGCGACAACCAGTTGTTGGGCGGCGTCCCGTCCTCACGCGGATCGGCCCACACGTACCAATCCGCCTTCGCGTTGGTCCTGTCCTGCCGGCTCTCCTGAAACCATGCATGTGCGATCGAGGTATGACTCAACACCTGGTCGATCATCACCTTCAAGCCAAGGCCATGTGCCTTGTCGAGCAAGCGATCGAAATCGTCCAGTGTGCCGAACAGCGGATCCACCGCACGATAGTCCGCAATGTCGTAGCCGAAATCGGCCATCGGGGACTTGAAGAACGGCGAGATCCAGATCGCATCCACGCCCAGCCCGGCGATGTAGTCGAGCTTGGCGATGATGCCAGGCAGATCGCCCACCCCATCGCCATTGGAATCCAGAAAACTCCGCGGATAAATCTGATAGATGACGGCCCCGCGCCACCATGGTGTCTGCGACATGTACGCCCCTCCCGGGCCATTGCAGGCGCCAGAACATGCGCCCAGCCAAGGCAGTTAGGGTAGCGGCGCCCGCAGCGTACGGCGCATTTGTGCATACGTATTCATGTCGCTAGGCAGCAAGGCCTCGATCGCTCAAAAAGCTACATTACGATTCGCAGCATCTCACTAGTCACCATGCTGGCATGACATGCAAAAGACGTCAGACCCAAGCGCATCAAAGCGTTGCATGTAAAAATTTCTGTTCTGCAACTGAAACTGGCGGCTGATTGACACCAAAAGCGACCTGTTACGGGGCTGCCAGCAACCAATGCATCACCCGTCCGTTAATCTGCGACGGGTTTTAGACACATTGCGCATACCGACTCGAGCTTATGCGTGATCCTCAAGGTCGTCGTCTTTGGCACGCTTGCGTTTACCTGAGCCCTTTCGGTTCGCATAGAAGTCCTCCAGCCACTGCTCTGGCGTCAGCTGGTCTACGCTTACACCCAGCTTGTCGGCTTTCCGCGACAAAATTTGATGCATGATTTCGATGTTGTCAGTTGAGGATGAAATCACTGAAAGGGCATCATCCATCCCACGCAGGTTGAGCTGGCACACCGCCGAGGCATGGCCCTGCTTGACCAAGAAGCAACGCGAGCGCTCGTCCAGCGATACCACCACTTGGTATTCGGCATCGGTGAGCTTGAGCCCTTCGATGTAGTCGTCGCGGCTGGCGCTGGGATTGGGCAACAGGATCATGGTCGCAGTCTGTTCGATCAACGCGGCTGCGATGTCGCTGGCCAATGCGTCTTCCGGACTCTGCGTGGCGAAGATGCCCAGACCGTTCTGCTTACGGATGGTCTTCTGCTTGTTCTTGGCGAACTCTTTCAGCCCACCCTTGCCGTCCAGGATCTTCCAGAACTCGTCCATGACATAGATCAATGGACGCCCGTCGATCAGCGCTTCCAGGCGATGCAGCAGATAGTTGATCACCGGCACGCGTACTTCGACGTTGTCGATCACATCGGTGTAGTCGAAGCCGATGATCGATGCGCGCGTCAGGTCGACGGTGTCCACTGGGTTGTCGAATACCCAGCCCAGCGAATTGCCGGCAGTCCAGCGGCGCAGGCGTGCATACAGCCCATCGTCGCCCATGTTGGGCAGGCTCTTGCGAAAGTTGCTCATGCTACGCAGATGCATCGGCGTATCCAGCATACCTTCCACCGCGCGATAAATGTCTTCTTCCTCGCGCGAACTGTACTCCGGCTTGCCGCCCAGCACCTTGATCAGCTCAGCCAGAAATTGCGTGTTGGCCTCGTTGCGTTCGCACTGGAACGGATTAAAGCCAGTTGGCGCACCATTTTCTAGCGCAAGATAGTTGCCCCCGCAGGCACGCACAAAGATTTCAGCGCCGCGGTCCTTGTCAAAGAAGAAGATTGTCGGAACCGGATCGAGCTTCTGCACCTGGCTCAACAGGAAATTGATCAGTGCGGTCTTACCCGTACCCGACTTACCGATCACCATCGTGTTCGCGATAGCTTTCTCTCCCAGCGAGTTTTCGGCCGGATGGGTAGCGTGGAAGTTGAAATAATACGGTTGACCATTGGTGGTCTGCAGCGTGGTCACGCAGTCCCCCCAAGGGTTGTTATGTTGCTTACCCTGCGCAAAGTTATGCAGCGGGGAAAGACCGAGAAAATTAAGAGAACTGAGATTGGCAATTCGAGTACGGAAACGCCAATTTCCCGGTAGTTGCGCGTAAAATGACGACGCTACTGCGAGATCTTCCTTGGATGAGACAAAGCCGGCATTGGATAGCTCAGCACGGGTAGTTGCGATCTGCTTGGCCAGCTTCTCTTGGCTGTCGGCATAAACAGCAATCGTAAAATGGTACTCACCAAGCACAAAATTGCCCGAAGCCACGTCATCCATCGCAACATCCAGATCCCGGATCTGACTGGACGACTTGTCTCCCGACGAGATCATCATACCCTTTGTACGCTCGAGCACTTTAAGCGCGTCGTGGCGGCCGACAGGACTAAACGAGTGCGTCACTACATACTCAAAATCCAGGTATTTCAGACCGTTGAGAATGCCTGGATACGTTCCATCAGCATATTCTTTAACGTTAAGAATTGCACCGAAGTGATTAAGACCATCGGGCGTGCGAATGACGAAGTCACCCGTTTTATTAGCGAACATGTGCTTACTAACTGGAAGGTATGCCTGCACCGGCGCTTGCAACACAGGAACAGGCTCATCAATCCGGTTAAGCAAATAGCCAAGAAACTCCAACGTTTCTGAAAAAACAATACCGTTCTTGGCTTCATACATGCCCAACCGGTAAGGGGAATAGTCCTTCAGCACCGCCTCCACGTTGGTGGCGAGCTCTATCATCTTCGCTACCGCCTGCTCTTCTTCCAGGCGGATTCGCTCCGGGTCGCCAGACTTTTCGACAAGACGACGACCAGTGACCACCGGCCTATAGATCATGCTGAAGTAAAGCTCATTCTGCATGATCTTTTGCGACGATAGAGCAGCGTAATACTCGTCGGACAACCCCTGATTGAAAGACTGCTTGAAGCGACTGGCATTGCCAATCCTGCGACGACGGCGGACGTCGTGCACCCAGAATGCCACGTTCGCGAAATCTGGCGCACGTAAGGTCTGAAGCAAGCGATTGAACGTGTTGTGACGCTGTTCCAACTCGAACTCGTCGCGTCCGACGAAAGGAAGACCACCTAGATGCCAGATCAACAAATAGTCGCCACCAGTCGTCTTTAGAACCGACGGTGCCACGTGCGTCGAAATGGAGACGAATTCGCTGATTGGACTATCTGGACTTAACATGGAATTACCAGTTTAAAGAAGGAAACGTCAAAAAAAGCAATCGACATAAGCACCAGCCCCATGCAGCTTGCGCGCATGGGGCTGATAGAGCAGATCCAGGTGATTACTGACGCTTTCCAGCAAGCACCTTGCGATATTCGTTAGGGCTAAACACCCACATTCCGGAATAGCGCTGCAGATTACGGACGCGCATCCGAAATAGCCATCGCAACCCCAACAATCTGAAAATCATTTCATCCCTTTTGGCCATTTGCTGCATGATGAAGATGAAAACAGGAATAGTAAGGAGGAACCACAAATCGAAGTACATACCCATCATCAGGCCACCACCGGCACCGACGAAGAATGGGATATAGGGAACCCCCAAAAACATCGCCGGGCGAGTGCACCCACGAAAAAGTACATCTTTATGCATAGTGATGGATGGCTTGCAGTAGCGCCATGGCCGCTTCGCCCGTGCACTGGTTGTCACGCTTGCCGATCACCATATTGGCAATCTGGCCGGCAGCACCAATCAATACGCCGCCAATCAGAATCGGCGACACTTCAGAAATGCGTTTGTGGGCAAAGGCAATCTGATAACCAGCGACAATCACCGCAATCGTCACAACAGCTACAGAACCCATCGTAAGCAACGTATTGACATTATCCAGAAAACCACACACTTTTTCATCGGTCTTTGCCAAGTCACCGACCTGAGCGCCAGCACCACCGGCTACCAGCAAGGCCGAGGTGAAAACCAACGCCTTCAGAGCCTGAATACCGACCATCTTGGCGTCGGCGATCAACTGTTTGTTATTAACTGATTTCATGATCTATCTCCTTGGAACGGGGGGACTCGTAACCATCCGATGGCAATTTTTCATCCTTGCTAAAACACAAAAGCACTATCTACTTGAGACTGTCGAGGCGGCGTGGGATCAGGAGCTGGCGCGGCTTGACTAGCTGCAGCCGAAGCAGCGGGCTGCCCTCCTGCAGCAGGAACAGCGACGCCACGCCCCTGTCCGGTTGCTCGAATGACGTAAAGGTCGCTTTCCGCTTGAATCGGCGAGGAGGCCACCGCGCGCTGAGCAGGGACGGGCGCGGGTGCACTTTCGGGCAGCGTTTGGCGCTGCACTTGATTTTGCGCAGGTGCAGCCATGTCTTGAATCCGACGTGAAATGATGGCATCTGCAAGTCCAGCGGCAATTTGACGCGCAGGATTCTCGTTACGTATCTTGATCGGCCGATTAGGAATGACTCCGATCGGCTCAGCGCCACCTGCAGAAGCCACTGACTGCCGGATGGATGCGTAAATCTTCTGCACGTAGCCGTGCTTGAAGCCAGTCTCAAAATTACCGGAATAGTAACAGCTGAACGATTTACCCCAATTTGCACCTGAGCGAGAATGGCATTCAGCCAGAATCTTTGAGGCTGCAACCAAATTAGGGCATTTGGCAAACGCCATTTCGTAACTCGTCAGTCCGTACTTCAGCAGATTATAGCGATTGACCTGACCCAGGCCGAGAGAGAAGTTGTAGCCCTTTTGCTCCAACATCCTCGCAGTAGCGACCGCTTCTTCAAGACCCCGCGGCTCACGCACCAGCCTGCCACCAACCACACCGATTGCGTAAGGATTACGTGATGATTCAACGCGCACAACGTGCTGCATCACCTCGCCAGGGACGGCTAGTCCGGTGCATCCCATGAGTTCCATGCCAGGCAGCATAGCAGCCTCCTCAAATTCGATCGACGTCAGTTGCTTGCGGCTAGTTAGCCGCCCCGCAGTGTTCTTACCGGATCAAAATCGATCCCTGTGATGAAGCGACGTCCGGCATGCGCCTTGATATGCACCACAATATCGATGGTCATGCGCAGCAATCGCTTGATCACCTCGAATTCTAAACCAGAACCCTCGCTAGAGGCCTTCACCATAAGCGCAAGCTGATCCCACGTCTGCTCCACGCTTCCTGCGTGACAACTAGTGATAGAGCCAGGATGGCCGGAAGCGCAGTTCCGGATGAAATAGAACGATTCATCGCCGCGTAATTCCGCAAGGATAATTCTGTCAGGCTTCATCCGGAGACAGGCCTCCATGCAGCTTTTTGCGGTTACATTGCTGGCGCTCTGCCCTCCTTTTGAATAAAGAAGATGCACCGAGTTCGGCTGGCTGATGAAAAGTTCTCGAGCATCCTCGATAGTGACCAGGCGCTCTTCGTTAGGGATATGATTGACCAGTGCTTTCATGAACGTGGTTTTACCACTACCGGTTGCACCGGCCACGACCACGTTCTTCTTGTAAAGTACAGACTTCTTAAAAAACTCCGAATAATCTTTATTGCGGCGTAATTCAAGCAGCTCACGATCATGATCACTAACATCCGCAGCCTGTTCCAACACCTGGTCAAAGAACCCGTCATGCTTATACTGCTCGAGGGTCTTGGTATGTTTGGAAGGCAAACGAATTGTGATCGAAACCTTGCCGGCATCGCATGCAGGAGGGATCACAAACTGCGCGCGCTGACCGGTTGGAAACGTCAAAGAAACAACTGGATCGGCGTCAGTAATACGCTGACCCGTATTACTTTCATTAACAACTGCGGTGCAAAACTGCCTTGCTCGATCGAATGTTAGGGATGGCACGTCCATACGCTGCCAGCCATTGATGGTTTCGAGATAGATTTCGCCAGGACGATTGATGCAGATTTCAGTAACTTCAGGGGAATTCAGATAATCAAGAATACCCAGCACCGAGTACTGATAATCAAGAAAATCGTTAGAAATCCGCGCAAGCGGAGAATCGTCAATCGTCATGACGGCACCTTCACTCACTTTGGCAACACCGCTGTGAAATCAACGTCCTTGGCTACATAAACGTTCAGCACTGTTCCCTGATTGATCGTCACAGTTGCAGGGCGGCGGCCGGATTTTGCGACTGCTTGCTCCGCGATATCCTGAATGCTACGAGCGGTATTGCTTTCAAACGGCTGCTGGGTGATGACACCACTACCGACACCAACGGTGGTTGTCTCAGGGCCATATTCTGCTGCGGCGTACTTAAATGCGTCACTCAGCATACTGATGAATAGCGCAGACGCAATTTTATTGCCCCAGTGAGCGTTATACTGGCCTGGATGACCCGCACTACCCAGATTGTCAATGCCTGGCCCTTCCAGCATTACATCGATGCCAGTCGGGGTCGTGATGCGGTCCCAGACCACCTGCATGCGAGGAGAAGTCGGCTCCTTTGCTGCGTATTGCCCAAGCATCTTTGAACCCTTCGGCAACAGCAAATTATGCCCATTAATTGAATATACGGGCTCGGTCACGATGCATGATGTAAAGCCATCGAAATCACTGATGATTCGGGTCTCTAAAATGCAGCGAATATACGTTCCGCGAACTAGCAGTCCATCTGGATTACTAATTGGCTTGGCCAAGGTAACTTGCTTGTCTTCCTGATCAGCTGGCAGCTGTGCCCCTAGCAGACCACTGCTAGCTTGTGGGCCCTGTCCGGCAGACTGTTCAGCGAGGATACGGCGCTCCAGCAACGTAGGACCACGCTCGCGCTCAGGAGCGATGACACGCTCCTCGTTATACTCAGGTGGCGCAGTTGGCAAAGGCAGCGGATCTTGCTGCTGCACAAGCGGCACTGGGCTGGGGTCGACAGACGATGTGATATTTTGCGGCAACGCTGGCGCGACGACCGTTTCAACGCGCGGCTTCACCGTCTCCGGTTTACCTGAGCTACGTGAAACTAGCCAGAAAATCGCAAGAATCAACAATGCTGCGATACCGGCCAAAAACACCAGGGCTTTGCGATTGAGCCGCTTGATGTCGTTGGAGTGCAACACGGGCTCGTTGGCATCAAGATCCGGAGCTTCGGCTGCCCTCTGACGCGCAAAGTAAGGGTTGCTTTCGCGTTCGTCGTACTCTGCACGGGACTGCTCATCGCGTCCGGGGATGCGCTCGTCGGAGTTGTTTGGCGTATTTGAGTTCACTTTTGCTTATTCCTTCGCAGACCTACGACATTGCTGCCATGGCGAACTACCAGAAATGGATAGGTGCCATGCACGATCAATGTATTTCCTTCAACCGTGGTATTGACCAAAAAGTCTTCAGAGTGCTCTTTTTCACGACCGAAGACAGCAGGAAAATTACCTGTCGGGAAGCGGGTCAAATCCATATTTATGTAAGTGAACTTGCCGTCGTCGTATACGCGACTCGGAATCAACCAGGATTTTTTAGTTCGCGTCGAATAGTCATAATCATAATAATAACGGCGATCCTTCAATATCTTGGCATTCAGTTGCGGGCCATCCTTAACCGCCACCGCCTCCTCGGGACCGTTAAAACTGGCATCCTTTGGGTAAGTGAATACTATCTTATACTGCACACCAGCCTGTTTTGCCTGTTCCAAACGCTGCCAATCAGTCGCCACCACCTTAAGTTCAAGAATGTATGAATGCGTCGCAGTACGAATCATCATATTCGTATCGACATCGACATTCTTTGGCTTGAGGTAGAAAACATTTTCGCGGCGGGTCAACTCCCAGCCACCGGTAAAACCAGTACTGTAGTCCAGGATTTTTTCGTTCGGACTAAGCTCCACCTGAGTTGTGATTCCCAGTCCCGTACGCACCTGATAAATGCGGTCTGGCGCATACTCATACTCCTGCACCACCTGTGCAGTCGCGGAGGGCACGCATAACGCAAGCGGTAGCAGCGCAAGTAGCGACGTCCTGTATCGACTAAAGAGATTCATCTACCGCTCGCTCCATTGACATTATTCGGTGTCCCCTGGGGTTGGATCGCAGGCTGGGCCTGATTTGGATATGTCGCTGGCGCCATCTGTTGCTGAGCCGGCACACCAGCAGGCGCCTGGAGAATCTGCTGGGCAGGCATCGTACCCGCCGGCACTGCGTTAGGCGCACCTGGAGCAGCAGCTCCAGGCATTCCGGGCTGCACTATCGGAACTCCTTGAGAAGCTGCAGCTGTTGATGGAAGCATCTGCGTGCCGGAAGCAGGAGTCGCGGGCAGAGCCGAATAGTCATTATCTACGCGATAATCAGTGACTCTGAAGCCTAGCGGATTTTCCACCCTCAGCTCATCGGTCATCTGGAGATTATCTTGGTAAACAAACTCCATTGTCGCGATCTTGTTATCTAACAAAGTGCTGACCGTAGAGCTTTTATCGTAGATATTTCGCTGGAAACGTACCGTCGCCCCTGAAAAAGGCTTACCCTTCCCACCAATAAGAGTGATGCTTAGGATCGTGATACGAATTGCGCGATTCCTTCCATAGACGATGAAAGGCCTGGCCGGATTATTGGCGGCATGCAGCGCACGATACTCAGCAAGTACGCTCGTGGCGGCCATTGATCCGACCGTATTCCAGTCACGATCGCTGATCGTCGATGCGTCATACGACTCGCGGGCTATGATAAAGCGTGCAATATTGCTACGCGCTAGTGCCTCGCTCGTACTAACTGCACGTCCACCAAAATTCGCCTCGAGTTTTGCAATCGTGCTGGTTCCCGAGTAGGCGTCAGCCATTACCAGGTATGGCACCTTCTCTTTCAGCGGCAGCATGTAGTAGTAGCCGCCGGCCGTCATAACGGTAATGATCATGGAAACGGTCGCCACCATCCATGCACGCTTTTCGCTGCGGCGTGCGAGATCGGCGATGCTGACCTCGTAGTTCACCGCTTTCTGGACGGCCGCACCCACTTGGGCAGATCCGTCCTTTTCACTGACCTTCTTACGCAACATGTCTAGATCCGTCACCGTAGGGCCTTGTCAGGCCTGAAACTATTGCCGCGACGTGCGCGGACACATGGGAGGCTTGAGCTGGCTCACCGACCCGAATGCTGGGAGCATCGGATCAGCAGTTCAGCTCTTAGAGCTTGGCTCCAGACGACACCGGCACCGGCTGTACCAGCAACTTGTTGGCGGAGACCGAAACCGACACACCTTGCGCTGCGTACACCGCGCTCAGCTCGGTGGCGGCTTGCTGCACGCTGGTGGTGCTGATATTGGAAACCGGGGCGATCAGGGTGTAGTCCGAAGGCAGGTTGTAGGACAGCTGCATGTTGGAATCCGTGGCCCACCGCTCCAGCATCGTCTTCAACGTGCCGTCCATCGGCGTGGCCTGATACGTATAAGAGGTGTAAAGCGGAATTTCGGTAGGTGCTTCGTCAAAGTGATTGACGTGCTTCCAACGTCCACCAAAATCGGGAGCAGGCTTGGTCGCGCAGGCCCCGACCAACGCAGCGACCACCAAGACCAGCGACAGCTTGGACACAGACATCGGATTCACTCTGACTTCTCCAACTCATGAGATTTCGGGCTTAAGACGGACAGCACAACAGCTCCGCTCACCTTCGGGTGACGGAGGGGATCTGCCTTTGATGACTCGATCGAGTGTGCGCGGCCGCCCGAACCAGCCCGAACAGGCCAGTCAGCGTCATGCATGCGCACACCCGGTAAAAATGAATACGCCGAAGAACCATCCATAGCCTTACTCCTGTACGACCCCGTCCGGCGCCGCCCCTCTTAACAAAAAATCAACACCGCGCGAATTCTGGGTAACTTTGCCCTTAACGAACACATGAGTCAAGAATTACCGGCGCCCCTTCGCAGCCGTTGTGCGACGACCGTCACAACCTGATGGAAAGCGTTTTCACGTCTGACTTGGGCAGCAAGCGCGCGGTGAAATAGCGGTCTTCGTAGTAGCGGATCTTGTCGCATTTCACCGGATGCGGGATGCCTTCGTACAGGAAGACCTCCTTCTCGTTGCCCATCGCCTTCAGCTCCTGCGGAAGCATCAACGCACGCCGCTCCTCGGAAATGCTCCGGGTGGTTTCCCTGCCACGAGTGACGTTCTTCTTCTTGATGGTTGTGTAGCCCAACATCTCGGAGTAGTCGTTCGCATCCTGCTGCTCGCGCGGCGCGTAGAGGATCTGCAGGGCGTGGTTGGTGATGATGGTGCGCGACAGATCCTTGCCATAGGTCGCATCCAGCTGCGCCATGCTCTGGATGATGGGCAGCAAACGAAGGTTGTAGCCCGCCATGTAGGCAACCGCAGTGGCGATGATGTCGACCTTGCCGATCGAGGTGAATTCGTCCATCAACAGCAGGCATTGGTATTTCAGCTCTGGATTGGACTTCGGCAGCTCGCGCGTGTTGAGGTTGATGATCTGGCTGAAGAGCAGATTGATGATGAGCCGGCTTTCGGCCAGCTTGTTGGGCTGGATGCCGATGTAGATCGTCATCTTCTTCTTGCGCAGATCGGTGAGCAGGAAGTCGTCCGCGCTGGTTGCCGCATCCAGGACCGGGTTGATCCATGCGTTGAGCGGCTCTTTCAGGGTGCCCATGATGGACGCGAAGGTCTCATCGGCCTGGGACAGCATGTTGGCAAATGCCGAGCGCGCATTGCTGCTGAGGAACCTGCGCTCGGACAGCGACTTGAGGTACTTCTTGAGGTCTGTGCCATCTCCCGACGACAGGCGGTAGATGCCGCCAAGCGTGGGAGCCCCTGCCCCGCCCGGGAAGCCGAGCGACAACTCTTCGTCCTGGTTTTCGAACAGATACAGGGCGAACGCCATAAAGGCATTACGCGCCTGACTGACCCAGAATTTCTGGTCATCCGACCCGTCCGGATACAGCATCGCGGCGATGCTCATCAGATCCGACACACGAAAGGCGGGGTCGCTGGACACATAGGTCAGCGGATTCCACCGATGCGTACGACGGTCTTCGGCAAAAGGATTGAAGAGGAACACATCATGCCCCTGACTGGCGCGCCAGCCACTGGTGAGGTCGAAGTTCTCCTGCTTGATGTCCAGGACCACGACCGATTCCTGGTACTCCAGCAGGTTGGGAATGACCACGCCGACGCCCTTGCCGGAACGCGTTGGCGCAGCGAGGATCACGAACTGTTGCCCGCTCAGCCGTACAAGCTTGCCGTTGAACTTGCCGACGACGATGCCGTTACCACTAGGCTTGAAAAGACCGTTCTTGGAAAGGTCTGCAGCTCCGGCAAAGCGCGCATCGCCATGCAGCGCCCGTGCCTTCGGCTTGACCAGGAGCACGACCGTAATGGCCCAGATGATCCCGGGCAGACCAAAGCCAAGAATGCCGGACATCTTGATCTTGGTTGCGTAAGGCGCCACTTCCGGCAAGCCCAGCGCCTTGACGTAGCGGTAGTAGGTATCCCAGGCGTACAGCCCGGTATCGAGCCGCAACAACAGAAGCGTCAGATACCCGGACAGGAAATATCCAACAAGCAATGTCACCAGGGTGGCGACTGCAATTAGTTTGGCTTTGGACAAGCGCCCCTACTCCTTGGCTTACTTCTCAACGGCAATTAGCGACGGACGACGGGCTTGTGATCGACCAGATCCGCCTTGCGTCCGCCTCTCTCGCTCTCGACGAGCGAGTCGATCCAGACTCTGGCTTGATCCAGCGACAGGTCCGGCGTGAGCCGGGTTCCGGCATCCGTCACGACGGCGTAGGCAACTACAGCGTCAGGCGCGTAAGTATCCTCCCGGGTGATTGCCACGACACGGTACCCGCCCCTGGTCAGCACGGTGTGCTGATACTCGTCCATCGCCAGTCTTCCTTTTCGTCAGCGCGGAGGCGATGCTAAAGCAAGACGTGTGATGGAGAAAGCGGTTTCGGCGAAGCCGGCTCAACAGCGCCTGCTTTCGACGCAAGGCGGGGATCGGGGTGTGTCAGTGCTGGCGGAATTCGGTTGACACTTGAAGTGCTCTCAAAGCCACACACATGCCTGGCGATGATAACTCGCCTTTGTGGATGAGGTGCCCAGCTATGGGTGCGGTGCCCAGCGCCGCGACGAAACAACGTTGAACAGCGACCCGAGTCTGCCCCAGGAATCTCGACGCATGGGACGCAAAAGCGCCCGGCCTGCCAGGCCGGCGTGCAGCCGCCCGTGACGCCTAGCCGCTGCACGATGTTCGATTCAACACGCTTGGGGACGCCAAGGATGGAAGCGAAAGCGATCGTCGAAGACCTGGCAAAGGACGCACGGACGCTGCGAGCGCAAATGCATGAGCCAACCTGGTATTCGCGGCAGCAGTCGCTGCCGATGTTGAAGCCACTCAAGTCGCCATGCCGTCTGGACTTGGAGTGGTGGGCGGTACAGGGTTCGAACCTGTGACCCCTACCATGTCAAGGTAGTGCTCTACCGCTGAGCTAACCGCCCGTTTCCTGCATCAGCATTGCGCTGTGCAGGGCGCGCATTCTAGCGCAGGGTTTGGATCGCCACAAGCCCTCCCTGCATCCGCACTGCAACGCTGTCGCCCTGCCCTACGCCAGACTGGCAGCTTTCAGTTTCTGGATCTGGTCGCGAATCTGCGCGGCCGCCTCGAACTCCAGGTCCTTGGCATGCTGGTACATCTGCTGCTCCAGGCTCTTGAGCTTGCCGGCGATCTGGGCAGGCCCCATCGCGCGGTAATCGGGCATTTCCTCCGCCACCTGACGCGACTTCGAGCGTCCCTTGCCTGCCTTCTTCTCGGCGGCATCCTCGCGCGCACCTTCCATGATGTCGGAGATCGGACGCGCCACCGACTTGGGCGTGATGCCATGTTCCAGGTTGTACTCGACCTGCTTCTCGCGGCGGCGGTCGGTTTCGTCGATCGCGGCCTGCATCGAGCGCGTCATCTTGTCGGCGTACAGAATGGCCTTGCCGCGCAGGTTGCGCGCGGCGCGGCCAATGGTCTGAATCAACGAACCGGTCGAACGCAGGAAGCCTTCCTTGTCCGCGTCCAGGATCGCCACTAGCGACACTTCCGGCATATCCAGACCTTCACGCAACAGATTGATGCCGACCAGCACGTCGAACTTGCCCAGGCGCAGGTCGCGGATGATCTCCACGCGCTCCACGGTGTCGATATCCGAATGCAGATAGCGCACGCGGATGCCATGCTCGCCGAGGTACTCGGTGAGGTTCTCGGACATGCGCTTGGTCAGCGTCGTCACCAGCACACGGTCGCCAAGCTTGATGCGCTCATGGATTTCGGACATCAGGTCGTCCACCTGCGTTCCGACCGGGCGAATTTCGACCACCGGATCGATCAGCCCGGTCGGGCGCACCACCAGCTCGGTGATCTCGCCGGCGGACTCACGCAGCTCGTAGGGCCCCGGCGTGGCCGACACATAGATGCTGCGCGGCGAGCGCGCCTCCCATTCCTCGAAACGCAGCGGCCGGTTGTCCAGCGCCGAGGGCAAGCGGAAACCGAACTCCACCAGCGTTTCCTTGCGCGAGCGGTCGCCCTTGTACATCGCGCCGATCTGCGGAATGGTCACATGCGACTCGTCGATGACCAGTAGCGCGTCCGGCGGCAAATAGTCGAACAACGTCGGCGGTGGCTCGCCGGGTGCCTTGCCGGTGAGATGCCGCGAATAGTTTTCGATACCGTTGCAGAAGCCGACTTCGGCCATCATCTCCAGATCGAACTGGGTGCGCTGCGCCAGGCGCTGCGCTTCGACCAGCTTGTTCTGCGAGTACAGCTGCTCCAAGCGCTCCTTCAATTCCTCCTTGATCGTATCCACCGCACTCAGCGTGCGCTCGCGCGTGGTCGCGTAGTGCGTCTTGGGGTACACGGTGTAGCGCTGCAGCTTGCGCAGCGTTTCGCCGGTCAGCGGATCGAACAGGGTCAGCCGCTCGATGTCGCCATCGAACAACTCGATCCGCAGCGCTTCGGTGTCGGATTCGGCCGGGAACACGTCCAGCACTTCGCCACGCACGCGGAACGCGCCGCGGGTCAGTTCGAATTCATTGCGGGTGTACTGCAGGTCGGTGAGGTGGCGGATCAACTGGCGTTGGTCGATGTGCTCGCCCACCGACAGGATCAGGCGCAGCGACAGATAGTCTTCCGGCGCGCCCAGGCCATAGATCGCCGACACCGTGGCCACCACCAGCGAATCGCGACGCGACAGCAGGGTCTTGGTCGCCGACAGACGCATCTGCTCGATGTGCTCGTTGATCGAACTGTCCTTCTCGATGAAGGTGTCCGACGACGGCACATAGGCCTCGGGCTGGTAGTAGTCGTAGTAGCTGACGAAGTACTCCACCGCGTTGTGCGGAAAGAACGACTTGAACTCGCCGTACAGCTGCGCCGCCAGCGTCTTGTTCGGCGCCATCACCAGGGTGGGCTTCTGCACCTGCTGGATCACGTTGGCAATGGTGTAGGTCTTGCCGGAGCCGGTCACGCCCAACAGGGTCTGTTTGGCCAAGCCGGCCTCGAAGCTGGCGACCAGCTTGTCGATGGCGGCAGGCTGATCGCCGGCTGGGGAGTACGGGGATACGAGCTGAAAACGGTCGGTCATGGAGCGGATCTCGGGGGAGGACTGCACGAACGGCGGATGCCACTTTCGGTAAAAGTCTGACACCCAATCACTGAGAGCCGGCCTTACCTGGGCCATAGACGCCGTAGAGACTGCTTGCTCCGAGCCAGGGAGCAGGACGGTGAAAGCAGTGACTCGTTCGTGCGCAAAAGGGTACACGGCAGTACAGCTAGTGATCGTGATGGCGATCATCGGAATCATGGCGGCCATCGGCCTGCCTAGCTTCAATGCTTTGATCGAATGGCAGCGAGCACAGGCACGGGTTCACGTGCTTACCGTACATCTGGCGATGGCCAGGAGCATGGCCATCACGCATCGCCTGCCGGTTAGCGTCTGCCCATCCGTTGACGGCGAGAATTGCCGACCAGACAAGGACTGGAGCCGGGGATGGATTCTTTTCAAAGATCCAGCGCGTAGTGGGCAGCCTGCGGACGCAGGCTCGATCCTGCGGATCGAGCAGTATGCTGCGAGCGACAACATCAGCATCACTGGAACGATCGGCCGATCGCTTGTCCGCTTTCTTCCGAACGGCCGCAATAGCGGCACCAACATCACGATCAGCCTCTGCACGGGCGCGCAACGCCTGGCGGATGTCATCGTCAACAACTCAGGGCGGACGCGCTCTGTCCGCTACAGGCAACCAACCGCCTGCCCTGCACGGTGAGTTCCAGCAAAAACAAAGAGGCCGCGACTAGTCGCGGCCTCTTCAACATCTTGGCGCCCGAAGTTGGACTCGAACCAACGACCCCCTGATTAACAGTCAAGTGCTCTAACCGGCTGAGCTATTCGGGCGGGGAGGCGAATTGTACAGAGGCCTCTAAGCTACTGGCAAGTGTTTTTTTCAGCCGTGTGTCCATGACTCACCAGCAGTCGGCGACACTTCCTCCACTGGCAGACTTCGCCCCCGCCTGATTGAGCGAAAGCGTTCCGCACTTGTCCTTGGCTTGATCGCCTTGAGGCGTCGCAACGAGCGAAAAGGTAGACGACGTCGGTGCAGCCGCAAGGGAAAGCAGGTAGCGCGCAGCCCCCCCCTCCTTCGGAGACTGGGTGAACCCACCACTACCGCTCAGCGAGAAATTCGCAAACGTCCCGTTCACGGTATGGAACCGTTCCGCAACTTGAGCAAGCTCAACCAAATCAGCCTTCGCTTGAGCCCGACGAGACTTCCTGACTTGTTCGACGTAGGACGGATATGCCACTGCGGCAAGGATGGCCACTATTGCCACTGTGACCATCAGCTCGATCACAGTAAAGCCACTCGTTGAGTACGGATGGTCCGAAGTGTGGACAGTGCTACTCATTTGATTTGCCTCCACGATTGACGCCCGCAAGCGCGTGCCATGAACAGCGTCTTGGAGCCAGGAAGTGTAATCATCATCTGGCACTGCCTCGATAACGCGTTGGCAAGGTCACTACTGGAAGCATCCGATGTGAGAGGTCCCTGTCGAGGCACCGTCATCACAGCCACATCCTTTACCGGCGACGATCCTTCAGTCTTGAGCGCCACAGCCCCTGTGCCCGACGAGTATGCAGGACCAGCAGAGGTGCCAACTCTCACACCAGAAAGTTGCGCCGCCCCGGATAGCGCACTGAGTCCGTAGAGCCAATTGGTACCGCCTGGCAGACAGCCGTCCGTAGAGCCCGGCTGGAACGTAGGGAAGAAAACGATGCCGTTTTCGACTGCGGGATTTCCTACGAAACGCTCTCCTGCACCCGGCAAATCGAGATACCATCCCAAACCTCCTGCCGGCATGGCCATGGCGGTCGTTTCGCGGCTATCTCCTGAACTAGCGACGATTCTCTGCTGCAGGAGGTCGGCGCGCTGAATCGTAGTGGTGGTGCCGCGATCAAGCACACCATAAAGCGTCTGCTGAGAAGTATCCGACGCGTCACTTCGGAAAGAAAATCCACCAGTACCAAAGAACAGCATTACCCCGCCGCCCGGCCCTGCAGACGCACGCAACCCACCCAAGATAGCCTGGCGAGCTCCCTGAGCATCCTTGGCGACAAACAACGGCAGGGTTAGCGTTGCAACTGTCTCGGGAGTAGCGGGATTGGATGCAAGGCTACGGAGGTCAAATTTCCAAACAGCTCCAAGCTGGTCGGCTGCATAAACCGTATCTGCAGAACCATCGCGCCCGCTTGTGGAACCAGAAAAACGATCCAATACGACAATATTCCCTAAACCGTTTGCGGTATTGACGCCAGATTCAGCTGCGGGAAGTAGATTGACTCTCCCACTCAGAATATCAACCACAAACAGCACCGCTCTACCATTGGCACTTCCGTAACCATTCCCAAAAATCGCTTTCCATCTAACAGCACCGGATGAACTACGCACGGGGACAATGACAGGCTTACCTAACACGTTGCCGATATTTCGCGAAATTGCCGTGTTGGAATTTGAATCACTAAGCTCCCAAAGGCGACTTGCTGCCGAGAAACCAGAAGGGTTTGTAATATTCAGGGCAAATACACTTTTACCACCCGCGCCGGCAGTTCCTACAAGCGCCGTGGACCATCCATCGATACCAGATGCGACATCCGAAACAGCAATTGGCCCATCCACATAATAACGATGCTGGAAATATTGGTTATTTTTGTCAGCAGCATTGTAGGGAAACAGCAGATTCCCCATATGCCCCAAGGCCGTCTGCGGGATATAAGCAAACTGCTCGACACCACTGGTGGCATTAAATCCATGCAGCATCCCATCATTCGCGCCCACGTATACCATCCTCCTACCGGCTGAAGCCTTTGCCTTCAAGTAAGCGGCATAATTGTAGGGATCAAATTTATTAGAAGTTGCGTCATACATTGAGCGATAGCCGAAGTCATCTGTCGGAGATTCGATTACCGGAGTGGAATTGACAATATCCCCTAATCGCGTTGTACGTTTACGCAGCGGCGTGGCGGTAGACGTCTCCAAAGTTTGATTTCCTCGCAGGTAATCTATAGCCTGAGAAGCATCAACCTTTAATCGCGTTGTGATGACCGATTCAGTACAGGTGGACATCCCCGACGCGACATTGCTGCAAAGGTCAGCCAACTTCACGTTAGTAGAATTAAAAGACGCCACGCCCGTCGACGTACCATAGAAAATGGTACGAGCCGTGTGCTGCGGGATAAGCGCACTCGCCTCCCAGATATCCGCATAGGCAAGATCATCACTTACAGTGGAGGTGGCAACTCGCTGAGCAGTCAATTTACCGTACCAATCGGTACCGCTATTGAGTGCTTCATAGAAAGGAACCACGGTGAACGAGCCCGCACCAATACGCGATCCGGTAAGGGCGATACTCCCCGCCGGCGTAGCACCGGCGGCAACACTCGAAAGAATTCGGCGCATCGCGGCGGTCACTTCGTCCGGCGTCTTGGCATTAACGAACTCACCGCGGGAATTGATTGTTGCATGCCACAACTCGTCAATCACGGTTCCATCGTCCGTAAGGCTTGGGTTTGGGAGATCACCCCAGCTTGGCGGGTTCGCATAAGGATCTGCAGTTGATGCAGCGTTGACTTCGTAAATTCGCCCCTGAGCACCAAGCGTGATCCCATAAAAATTCATATGGAGATCGGATTCGCAGTCCATACGCTTCCAGTCTGGGCTGTTTGTAGCTAGGGTGGCGCAGGCATCAGGAGCCTTGACCCTGCCGGCTGCAAATGCGCCGCCAGTTCGCAGTGGCACACCGGAGCCCTCATAATACTTGGTAGCGAGATCGGCAATTGTGCCGGCGTACCCATCAGAAAACGGCTCGCTATTGAGTGCGCCGTCTTCATTATCGACTGACGAATCGTCACTGCTATTGGTGTAGCCGTCGGTAAACAACATACCTGCATTTTTCTGGCAGGATAGCTGCACCGGCGCACCAGCATCAGTACGTTTGAACTGTTCTCCAAGGTAGCCTACCGCGGAGCGATTCGGTGTACCGCCATTGAGCGTCAACGTTGTGATAACAGAATACAGATTTGGCCGCTCGTTAGGCATTTGATACATAACGACGTCGCTACTTCGAGAATTGATCGTAAAATATCCAATCCGCATATTATTAATGTTCGCCAGCGACTGGGTCATTGAACCGATCATGGCCAACGTGCGGTTACGATGGTATTGGAACCAATTTGCGTAATTCTGGATCGCTGCATTGTAGGCAGCAGCGTTATCGTAATTTTCCAGCTTAATTTGATATCGCCTTAAATTACAGCCTGACCCGCAAGCGTTCACCGCCAAAGGCCGATTTACATCAGCAATTTTATACCCGCTGGGCGCAGCACTCGCCGCAGGAAGATAGAATGTGGCCGGGAAATAATCAAAAGAATAGAAAGCATTACCTATTGCATTCCCGGAAGAATCATTATCCCCGTTATTCCGGTTACCACTGATGCCACTAAAAGTGCGCGAAGCCGTCGACCAACTGCTATTGAATCGATAACGCACCCCCGTGCCCGCAAGATTAGGCACCGCAGTATTTCTTGGGATATAGAAAGACTCAGTTGTCGATGATCGATTTGATGTCAGGTCATACACAACACCATAGGGAACTGTTTTATCTGACCTGGGATCAGCACGAGTCGCGGCAGGAGCGGCATTGTCCCAGAGCGTCCCATCCGCTTTTCGCCAAGGCAAATAGGTTGCAGAAGGATCGAAATACGTTTTATTGTACGTAGGTGATCGCGCAAAACCAAATTGATCGAGTGGTGGCATTGCGCCACCACCATACGCCTTGTCGTAATCCGCATGCGGAAAAAGGTAGATCACGCTACCAGTATTTATACTGCAATTATCACCTCCGGGATAAAAAACACCCGCACTTGAGAAAAAGCTCCTTGCGCAGGAATTCCATCGCATATTTAAATCGCCAATGCTTGTCAACATCTCGAACCCCATTGAATTCGAATCATCGACAGCCATAATGAATGCAGCCTGCGCTGGGCTTTGAGTGTTCATTGGCGCCTGGGCCAGATCCCCCTGCCCCTGCGCCGAGAGTGCCGAATAAATACCGTAAGTGCAGAGCATAATGGCTGCAATTACGGTCAACATCTTTAGATTAAAGTGACGAGCCAGCATATGCATGCCTCAAGGGCGAAAAATGGTGTCGACAGCAGCATCAGCGGCGTCGCTGTCAGCCCCGTCCGTATTGTAGGCGGTAACTTGATAGATAGGATTAGGATCCTCATTGATTGCCCCACCCATGCCAAGGCTGGAATTGCCCGATATACAAGGCCCTAGCAATCTGACATTCGTCCCGGCGCCGTTAGCAGGCTTTAGATCCATTGCCCAACCAGTCGGATCAAAAATCTGATCACAGGCTTTTATATCGGTAACTGCGGTGCACCCAGCGACATTGGTCCGGTTAATAAGATTCTCAACTCCACACTCGGTAGAACGGGCTAGTTGCTCGGCATTCTGAAATGCAATATTCGTGGACCGATAATTGAATGCCATACGCTCCTGCAGGCCTGTCACCTGCATTCCTGCGATTCCGAGCAAAGCAAGAAGAATCAACATGATCAGGGCGACATAGAGCACTGCCCCTGACTGATTACGTCTAGGTATCAGACATGGCCGCCGGCCTTGCTGCATGCTATTCAGACTAGTTTCCATACAGACGATTCCTGAGCGCCACTGTTGTTTCATAGACGCCTCGTATTCTTCCATCGGCGGAAGAAGGCGGAGCAAACTGCACTCCAAGCACACGCGGGCGATTTGCGGCAGCAGGTGCGGTAGCCGTGGCATTTTCAGGACTTCTCATTAAAAGTCCAATCTGGACACTGCCAACACGCCGCCATTGTGCAGCCACACCACCGAGAGTCGCAGCGGTGTTTTGCACATCAATGTAACCGCTTGGAGCATTTGACGTCAGATCCGTCACCCGATCCTGACCATATATGAACTGCAAGCTTTCCACGCCTTCAACCAGTTCCTCAGTGGTATAGCTAGCCCCGCCGTATCGGGCCCGGAAGAGTGCAGGCTCTCCGCCCGTATTTCTGGCGACGTAATAAACAAGTGACTCTGCCCGGTACAGGTTGGTCTGCCCAGTGGGCTGTGCGGAGTAGCGACCGATGGCCTTTCCTGCCGTCACCTCGCCCGTTGAAGCAGCAGTAGCAGATGCCTGGAATACGTCGGCATAGGTACAGTCTGCAACCCCGAATAGCTGGGGATTGGAGACGCCGTCCTGAGTAAAGGCAACCCATCGTGCGGGCGGCACCGTAAATTTTGTCGTGCTGGCGCCTGCAACTACCGTGTTAACGGGCGCACCTTGGGGTGAAAGAAAGCGCAAAACGACGATATCACTGCCAGCCAATGGAGAGAGCGCGGAAATTGACGTTGGCAGGCCAGGAGACCACCCAGCCGTGGGAGCACCAAGAGTTACTGAGTCAGACGGTGCGGTGCCGTTGGCCTCGTATCCCTGGATTGAGACTTTAAAATTTAGCGCTTGGTCCGCGTTGCTTGCGAAATTTGACTGCAATGCGTCAGCATTTTGGAGGTGAGATTGATCGCTTACACAGCCAAAATGTCCCGCCATCCGTATATCGCGCTGCAAGTAATCGATAGCGAAACGTGCATTTTCCTGCGTTCGTGCAAGACCTTCAGAAAGACGATATGCAGTTTTAGACGCGGCAAAAACCTGCAGAATGCCAAGCATCAACACCAAACCTATTACTAGTGCAATCATTAATTCAATTAACGATACGCCACTGACTCGTATGCGCCCGTTCTTAAAACCGGTCATAGTTTTGTGCTCACGCTAAACTGCGTACTGTCTCCGCCGCGATCACTCCAAGTAAGCTGAACGGTAACCACACCGTTTTCAAACAACACTGTCGAACCGGCATTGTCTCCAAGCGTCCGAACTACCTCACACTTCCATAAAGCAACCATACTTGCTACGTCTGCAGCGCCAATCGAAGGGGTGCAGTTGGCTGCACTGACGGAACCGCTTGCAAAGGTCGCCTGGCTGGGAAAACTCGCGGCACTTAACCGATTGACGCGCATTTGGTCGAGCAGCTCGGTCGCTAGATTCGTGGCCTGGGTCCGAACAGCTGCGCTTTTCGACATGCGCACGCTAGTTGTCTGCAGCAGAGCAAAGCCAAGCAATCCGATAGCAAGGACGAGTACTGCGACAAGCACCTCGATTAATGAAAAGCCTCGCTGCGCCAACCTTAGGTGGGCACTCTTCGCAGTAGAAATCGACCTACTCATGTGCAGTTGCTCTTGGAAATTCGGATCTGTCCCGTTACACCCACGGTTAAGGTGCGTGCCAATTCAACCTCTCCAGCTTTGCAGCTGCTTGGTTGAATCAGAAATACTTGCGGTCCTTGCAAAGCCGTCCCGCCCGACCCGATGCCTCCAACTCTCCCGCGTCGATCAAACGTGAATTTACTAGGTGGAGTGCCTTTGTAGATTACGGCTCCCTTTCCTTGGCCATATCGAAGGATGGGTTCGTTGCCGTCCAGGTTTCCGTTTGCGTTGTCGTCACGCCATACGATCCAGCCATTGTCCCAGGTGCCGCTACAGCTGGTGCCAGTACTGGAGGGACATATGCCCGCGCCACTATTGGTCCGGACGGCCTCGCTCCGCCCGAACGAAAACGCGGCAAGGACCTCATTGGAGGTAGTGGCAACTTGATTTGACTGGATGACGCTTTTGAAACTGGGAAAGGCGATCGCTGCCAGAACCGCAACCACCGCGACGGTCACCAGCAACTCCAGCATGGTGAAACCGTGCTCTTGAAATGACCGAAATGACATCTACACGCTCCCCAGCGTTGGGAGCCGATCGTGCATCCCTCTGAAATCAAGTGCAATCAACAGGGGGACAGACGGTACAACGAGGGGGACGAACGATCTCGTCCCTCGCCTCAGCCTTAAGTCACCACCCGATAGCAAGGCCTGTAGTCTCCCGAAATCTTCATGCGGCGCTGTTCGACGAAGCCGCGCAGCAGTTCGTCCAGGGCCTGCATGATGTCCGGGTCGCCATTGATCTCGAAGGGGCCGAATTCCTCGATGCGGCGCATGCCGTTTTCCTTCACGTTGCCGGCGACGATACCGGAGAAGGCGCGGCGCAGGTCGGCGGCCAGCGCGGGCGCTGGGCGGCCGTGGTGCAGATCCAGGGCGGCCATGGCCTCGTGGCTGGGTTCGAACGGCTGCTGGTACTCGAGCGGGATGTGCACGGACCAGTTGAAGTAGTACGAATCCTTCTGTTCCTTGCGGTGCGCGCGCACCTCGTGGATGCCTTCGGCCATGCGACGCGCAACGGCAACCGGGTCGCCAACGATGATCTCGTAGCGGGAAGCGACAGCTTCGCCCAGGGTGAGCCGGATGAAGCGGTCGATCTGCTCGAAATACGGCGCGGCAATGGTCGGGCCGGTCAGGATCAGCGGGAACGGCAGGTCGGCGTTCTCCTCGCGCAGCAGGATGCCGAGCAGGTAGAGGATTTCCTCGGCCGTGCCGACGCCCCCCGGAAACACCAGGATGCCGTGTCCGATGCGGACGAAGGCTTCCAGTCGCTTTTCGATGTCCGGCATGATCACCAGGTGGTTGACGATCGGATTCGGCGACTCGGCGGCGATGATGCCCGGCTCGGTCACGCCGATGTAGCGCGTGTGATGCTTGCGCTGCTTGGCGTGCGCGATGGTGGCACCCTTCATCGGGCCCTTCATCGCGCCCGGCCCGCAGCCGGTGCAGATGTCCAGGCCACGCAAGCCCAGCTCGTAGCCCACCTGCTTGGTGTAGAGGTACTCGTCGCGCGAAATGGAATGGCCACCCCAGCACACGACCAGGTTCGGGTCCGACGGCTGCAGGATGCGCGCGTTGCGCAGCTGGCCGAAGACCGCGTTGGTGATGCCTTCGCTGGTGTCCAGATCCCCGCGCTGGGCTTCCAGCTCGATCGCCATGTAGGCCAGGTCGCGCACCACGGCGAACAGCAGCTCGGCCACGCCGCGGATGATCTCGCCATCGACAAAGGCCATCGCCGGTGCGTTGCTCAGATCGATACGGATGCCACGGTCCTGCTGGTTCACCTGGATATCGAAATCCGGATACAGGTCGCGCGCGGCGCGCGGGTCGTCCGACGCGCTGCCGCTGGTGAGCACGGCCAGCGCACACCGGCGCAACAGCTCGTGCATGCCGCCGCTGGAGGCGTCGCGCAGACGCGCCACTTCCGCCTTGGACAACACATCCAGGCCACCGCGCGGATAGATCCGCGCATCCACCACCGGCAGCGCCCGTGCTGCCGTACTGCTGAGTTCCATAGCTTGCTCCTGTCGTATCGCAGAACTTTAGCGTACTCACCCGCACAAAAGAAAACGGCCGGGTTTGCCCCGGCCGTTTTTTGCCTACTTCACGAGTCGCATTAGAACTTGTACTTCAGCGTCACCTGCATAGACCAACGCGACACGCCGGTGTTGCCCTTGTCGTTATTGTTCTCCTGCACCGTTGGTTCGTCGGTGGCGCCGGTGAAGTTGTAGATGTACTTACCGGTCGCAGGATCGATACCTGCATAGCTCGCCACTCGGGCGGTGGAATTGAAGCCGTAATCTTCGATGCGACCCCACTTCTTGTTGAGCAGGTTGCCGACATTCATGATATCCAGCGCCAACTCGGTCTTGTGCCCCTCGAACAGACCGGGCAGCTCCTGACTGACGTGCAGATCGAAGCTGTTCACCCACTTGGTACGGAATTCGTTTGCGGGGGCAATCTGTCCCTTGTACGCAGCCAACTCGGGATTTTTTGCGAGCCAATCGAAGAAGCTCTGCTCCATTGCTGCTCCACCCACCCATTGGACGTCACCAGGTCCATTCGGAACGTAGAACAGGTCATTAAAGTAACCGGCGCCGGAAGTAGAAGCTGCGTCGCCATTCAAGTCGTTGTAATAAATGTAGCTAAACGGACGACCTGAACGACCTTCGTAGAACAAACCCACGCTGGTGTTGTACTTACCGAAGAACGCCTTCTTCCAGTTGATCGAGCCAGTGATGCGGTCCTTGATCGCATAACGCGAATCGTAGGCAACATTTTCATTGGCAGTGCCGATCAGCGTGCTGCC
This sequence comes from Xanthomonas euroxanthea, assembly GCF_903989455.1. Taxonomy (NCBI): domain Bacteria; kingdom Pseudomonadati; phylum Pseudomonadota; class Gammaproteobacteria; order Lysobacterales; family Lysobacteraceae; genus Xanthomonas; species Xanthomonas euroxanthea. The sequence continues at coordinate 3,102,511 of NZ_LR861803.1, forward strand.
CCAGTTCGAGGTGTTCTGCGAACTGGTCAGAGGACTGACTTCAGTGGACTCTGTGTAGGTGTAGGCCAGCGACCAACCCCAGGTTTCCGTAAGCGGCTTGTTCAACCCAACCGTGAACTGGGTACCTTCGCCCTTGTCGGTGTTGCGCATGAGCATCACGTCACCCATGTCGCTTGGACGATTGGCCTTGCCGCTTACGACTTGACCACCACCAAGGTTTTGACCGTTCTGTACGGAAGTATTGGCACCAGTAGAAGGCCGATAACCCGCCGCATTCCAGTACAACTCACGACCATCCTGGCCAATCCGGGTCGCCGCAACACCAGCCTGGTTGTACAGGTCCAGACGCTCAAAGTAGATCGCGTTATTGACCTTGGTGTACAGAACCTCAGCCGAAGCGACGATGCCATACCAGGGCAGCTCATGGTCGAAGGCGAGATTGGTCTTCCACACCGACGGCAGCTTGAGGTCAGGCGCCGCAATGTCAACGTTCTGGCGAGCACCTGCACCGGTCGACGGGATGTACGGAGGATTGGTATTCGGCGTAAAGATGCCAACTGGATTGTTCACCGTGTATTCGGTGTAGTTCAGACCGGTGTTCTGGTATACACCGGCCAGCCAGACATTTGGGGCGGCGCCACCGAACAGGCCCAGGCCGCCGCGCAGCTGGGTCGGACGGTCGCTGTCGAATGTGTAGTTGAAGCCGAAGCGCGGCTGCACTAGCTTGTCATCAGGCAACTGGGTGTTGTCGTATCCATACAGCGACATGATGCGCGGGTTGTATAGACGCTGATCGCTAAAATCGGGCATGTCGACGCGCACGCCGCCCTGCACGGTCAAATTGTTATTAACCGCCCAGCTGTCCTGGATGAACAGGCCAGTATTCTTAAGCGTGTACGCGGCTGGAATGTCGTCGTAACTGCCACCGGGACGCGGCGCACGCACAATGTACTGATTAACACGGCCTGCTGCGAAGTCATCAAGGTTATTGAACAAATATGCGCCATTGAGGTTGCGGCCATAATAGTTCAGCAAGTCATTGTCCGAATAGTCGAAACCGAACTTGACGGTGTGGTCACCCACATACCAAGTCGCAGCACCGAAAGCGCTCAACTCCTTGCTCTCGACTGCGTTTACGTGAGAATTCTGTTCGGTACCGAAATACAACGAATTGTTGGCAATCCCGCCGAAGCCGCGGACCTGAATTTGCGGTAAAGTCGAGTTCGGCTCGCGGATCGCAGAGTATTCCTTATGCGAAAGCTTGAATTCGGTGGAGAAGTTCTCGGACCAGTCGCTAAACAGCTCGCCCATCCAGGATTCATAGGTCTTCGGCTGCTGATACCAGAAGGTACTCAGCGAGACAGCGCTATTGGTGATCTGCGGGAAGCGGACAACGTTCTGCTCAAGCTTGTTGTAGCGCACAGCGGCGCGATGATTGTCGCTGATGTTCCAGTCCATCTTCAGCGCATATTCTTCGACTTCGGTCTTATTGGCAGGCTGGCTCAGCGAACCCGCATCGAAGCCATAGCCGGTTGCGATCTGCTGCGCACGAGCGATGTCGGCATCGGTGATGCTGCCTCTGCCATACGGAGAATCAGTCAGGCTGATACCCGGCGCCGAACGCTCCATCTTTTCGTAGTTGGCAAAGAAGAACAGCTTGTCCTTGACGATCGGCCCACCCAAGGTCATGCCATAGGTCTTTTCATCATCGAAGCCATTGAAACGAACGCCTTCCAACTCCTTGCGGACCATATCCTTGTCGCGATACGCGTAATACACGGTGCCGCCAAAGTTATTGGTACCCGACTTGGTTACTGCATTGATTACTGCGCCGGTACCGCCAGAAATGGTGGTGTCGTAATTGGCGACATCGATATTGATTTCCTGGATGGCATCCATCGACACCGGCTGACGCTCGGTCGGCAGGTTATTGGACTCCAAACCAAACGGATCGCCTGCACCAATACCGTCGATACGAATAGCGTTGTAGCGCGTATTTTGACCGCCCACCGAAATTGCGCCGTCGGCTTTGCTGACTTGCGAAATACGCGGATCGAGACGGATGTAATCTTGGATATTGCGATTGACCGACGGCAGCGATTCGATGGTCTCGCGAGACACGTTCGTGCCGGTACCCATCTTGTAAGCGCTAAACAGGTCCGAGCCACCGGCGGCAGCCATGACTTGGACGGCCTCAAGATTAGTGGCCGCGATGTCACCCGTCAGATCCGCGTTTACCGTATTGACCTGATTGAGGTTCAGGTACACGCCCTCTTCCGTCTTCGTCCCTTCACCCGACTTGGTGATGGTGATGGTGTACGGCCCGCCCACACGCAGGCCGCGCGCGTTGTAGCGTCCGCTGGCATCGGTGGTGGCGCGGCTGACGGTTCCCGATTCGACGTGGGTGATCGTCACTTCGGCATTCGGCACCGGCTGACCGCCGCTGCTGGTAACCAGGCCAGCGACGCCGGCAGAGGTGCTCTGAGCGAACACGGGGGCGGCGGCGAGCGCGGCAACAAGGCCAAGCGTCAGCTTGGACATGCGAAGACAACGGGGGTGGGTCATTTCGGTAGCCTCGATACAGGTTGGGCAGTGACAAAAAGGCGCAGTCAGCCCAACCGTTCCCGGGGGTGGGCTGCCGATGATCTGGGGTCCCTCGCCGCGCGGCGGTTGCTGCCGCAACGGTTAACAACAGATTAACACGCTAAGGCCTGATTGTGACGGCGGCGTGACAAAGTTCGCGCAGTGCAACATGAACTTCGCATGTGAAGGCGTAAACGCCAGCTTGCGCAACGTCGCGCGGCATCTGCGACCAGCGTCGCGCTATTGAGCCGTTTTATCGAAAACAGGGCTCATTTGGCCCGAAAGCGCGGCAAGGGCTGTCGAAGGCCCTTGTTACAGAGGCTTCCCGGCGCCGCCGGCGGCGTGCACCGCTACGCGTCAGTGGCGTGGCTTCAGATTCTCGCTAGGCAGTGTCACAGATCGCTCCACTCCCCTGCCCGCCTATCACCGACCGGCTCAGATCGACACCGGCAGCTTGAAATACGTCCCCAGGCCATCCAGGAACATTTGCACCGAAATGGCCACCAGCAACATGCCCATCAGGCGCTCGATCGCGGTCAGTGCGCGATGACCGAGCAGTTTGTACAACAGCGGGGCCGAGGCCAGGATGGTGGAGGCACCGATCCAGGCGATCATCAAGGCCAGGCTCCAATCCCAGAGCCGGGTGGGTTCGTTGCTGCCCATCAGCATCACCGCCGCCATCCCGGACGGGCCGGCCACCAGCGGGATCGCCAGCGGCACGATGAAGGGCTCGCCATCGGGGATCTCGCCCATCAGGCCTTCCGGACGCGGGAAGATCATGCGGATGCCGATCAGGAACAGCACGATGCCGCCGGCGATCGCCACCGACTCCTGGCGCAGGTGCATCAGCTCCAGCGCGTACTTGCCGCCCCACAGAAACGCCATCAGCACGCACAGGGCGATCAGCAACTCGCGCGCGAGCACGAAGCGCTGCCGCTTCGGTGGCAGCGGCTTGAGCACGCTGAGAAACACCGGGATGTTGCCCAGCGGGTCGAGGATCAGGAACAGCAGCAGCGCCGCCGAAAGAATGGTCATGCGGAAGGGCTCCAGATCGCACCGCGGTGCGAAGCACCTGCCATGGACAACAAGGTGACGCAGGCGGACGCATAGCGCGCGGGGTCCACCGCGTCGCTGTCTTCCTGATGGGTAAAGGCGCGCGCGCGCAAGGCGGTGCGCATCGGGCCGGGCTGCAGTCCGCTGATGCGGACCGGGCCGGCGGCGGTTTCGTGATGCAGGCTGGCGAGCAGGCCACGCTGCGCATGCTGGGCAGCGCCATAGGCGCCCCAATAGGCCTGGCCAACGCGTGCAGGGTCGTCGACGACGAAGACCACCGCCGCATCGGCTTGCTGCCGCAACAGCGGCAGGCAGGCCTGGGTCAACCAGGCGCGCGCAGTAAAGTTGATATGCAGGTTGCGTGCGAAGTCGGCAGGTGCCGCAAGTTCGGCCGGGGTCAGGCCGGCGAAGTCGGCAGCGCAGTGCAGCAGGCCATGCAGGCCACCAAGCTCGGATTGCAGCCGTTGCGCCAGCGCGGCGTAGTCGTCCGGCGTAGCGCCGGCCAGATCCAGCGGATACAGCAACGGCTCCGGACCGAGCTTGGCAACGGCGTCATAGACGCGCTCCAGCGGGCGCAGCTTGCGGCCCAGCAGCACCACGGTCGCACCGGCCACTGCGCATGCCTGCGCAGCGGCCGCGCCAAGACCGCCCGCTGCGCCGGTGATCAGCACCACGCGCCCGGCAAGCGCCGGCACATCGGGCTGGGCCTGCGCCAGGCTCACGGCTGGTAGGCCTCGCTGACAATGCGCTTGAGCTCGCCGGCCTCAAACAGTTCCAGGGTGATGTCGCAACCGCCGATCAACTCGCCGTGGATGAACAATTGCGGGAAGGTCGGCCAGTTGGAATAGCGCGGCAGATTGGCGCGTACCTCGGGCTCTTCGAGCACGTTGACCGTGCGCAACTGATCGGCGCCGGCAGCGACCAGGGCCTGCACGGCGCGGCTGGAAAAACCGCACATCGGAAATTGCGGGGTGCCTTTCATGAACAGCACGATCGGGTGTTGTTCGACTTCGGCCTGGATCCGTTCCATCACCGGCATTGGACTCTCCTGACTGGGAGCGGCAGGCCCGACCGCCGGGTCGGATAGACTTCCGCAAAGGCGCGCATTGTAAGCCCTCGGCGCGACCTGTCGCCGTACTCCCTTCGCTGCCCTTGCCATCATGCCGATCGAACACCTTGCACTGCCCTACTCCCGCGCCGCTCTGGAGCCGCATCTTTCCGCCGCCACCCTGGAGGCGCACCACGGCGTCTGTTACCGCAGCGAGGTCGATCGGCTCAATGCACGCATCGAAGGCAGCGAGTTCGCCGAGCTGACGCTGGAAGACATCATCGCGCAGGCGCAGGGCACGCTGTTCCATCTGGCTGCGCAGGTGTGGAACCACACGTTCTACTGGCAGTGCCTGCGCCCACGTGGCGGCGGCGAGCCGCTGGGCCGGCTGGCCGACCGCATTGCCAAATCATTCGGCGACTTCGTGCACTTCAGGCAGGAATTCAACCGCGTCGCCCTGGGCAGCTTCGGCTCGGGCTGGGTGTGGCTGGTGCAGCGGCCGGACGGCACCTTGGCGATCGTCGCCACGCCGAATGCCTCAACGCCGCTCACCGGCCCGGACACGCCGTTGCTCGCCTGCGACCTCTGGGAGCATGCGTACTACCTGGACTACCGGCAGGACCGCGCGCAATACCTGGACGCATTCTGGAAGCTGATCAACTGGGACTTCGTGGCCAGCCGGCTGGGCTAGCCGCTTGCGCCGTTGCAACAGGTCAACCTCCAATTGACTGGTTGCGACGGCGCACCCGGCGGCATCGCGCACTGCGGTCCAGCTCCGCTGCGACCCTGCGCGTGCGCCGGGTCGTGGCGGCGCCAACGCTCATTCTGCGAGTGACCCTTCGCTCAAGCGCGCAAGCACCGGACCGACCTGTGCCTCACGCCGCAGCACGGCGCCTGCGTCGCCCACTGCCTGCGCAAGCGCCTGCGGCGTCTCGGCGCGCAGCGTGGCGTGGCCGACCTTGCGGCCCTCGCGCGATTGCTTGCCGTAGTCGTGCCAGTGCCCACCGGGCACCGCCAGGAATGCGGCAGCATCCGGCATCGCGCCCAACCAGTTGAGCATGCAGGCATGTCCACGCATCGCGGTGCTGCCGAGCGGCAAACCGAGCACCGCACGCACGTGATTTTCGAACTGCGAGGTCTCGGCGCCTTCGATGGTCCAGTGCCCGGAGTTGTGCACGCGCGGCGCCATCTCGTTGGCGAGCAGTTGGCCATCGCGCACGAACAGCTCGAGCGCGAACACGCCCACGTAGTCCAGACGCTCGGCGATCGCACGCGCATGCGCCTCTGCCACCGCCTGCAAGCCGGCATCCACACGCGCCGGCGCAAGACTGGCCGAGAGCACACCGTCCACATGCCAGTTTTCAGTCAGCGGCCAGGCACGGAACTCGCCATCGCGCCCACGCACGGCCACCACGCTGACCTCGCGCTCGAACGGTACGAAGGCTTCCACGATCAGGCCGACCTTGGCCGCCTGCGCGCCGAGCGCGTCCCACGCGGCATCGGCATCGGCCGGCGTCTTGATGCGGAACTGGCCCTTGCCGTCGTAACCGAAGCGGCGCGTCTTGAGCACGCACGGCGTGCCGATACGGGCCAACGCGGCATCCAGTCCCGCACGGTCGTCGATGGCGGCGAACGCGGGCACCGGAATGCCGAGCTCGCCGAACAGGGTCTTTTCGCTGAGCCGGTCCTGCGCCACCGCCAACGCGGCAGCACTGGGAAACACCGGCACCTGCGCGGCCAATTGCTGCGCGCTGGCAGCCGGCACGTTTTCGAAATCGAAGGTGATCACATCCACGTGTGCGGCGAATGCGGCAAGCGCGGCGGCATCGTCGAAAGCGCCCGCCTGCAGCGGCGCCACCTGCCCTGCGCAGCCATCGGCGGCCGGGTCGAACACCGCAAACCGCAAGCCCAGCGGCGCGCCGGCCAACACCAGCATGCGGGCCAACTGGCCGCCGCCCAGAATACCGACCGTGGTCATTGGCGTGGGTCGTCGCTGGCCATGACATCGTCGGTCTGCCTGGCGCGGAACTGCGCCAGTGCCTGACCGATCTGCGCCTGCTCCGGCGCCAGCATCGCAGCGGCGAACAAGGCCGCATTCGCCGCGCCGGCGTTGCCGATCGCAAACGTCGCCACCGGAATCCCGGCCGGCATCTGCACGATCGACAGCAGCGAATCCATGCCGTTGAGCGCCTTGGACTGCACCGGCACACCGAGCACCGGCACCGCCGTCTTGGCCGCCAGCATGCCGGGCAGGTGCGCTGCGCCACCGGCGCCGGCGATGATCGCGCGCAGACCACGGTCGCCCGCCTGCTCTGCATAGCTGAACAACACGTCCGGTGTGCGGTGCGCCGAGACCACCTTGACTTCGTAAGGCACGCCCAGCGCATCGAGCTTCTGAGCTGCGTGTTGCATGGTTTCCCAATCGGAACGGGAACCCATCACGATGCCGACCAGCGGCGCGGAGTGGTTGGAGGTCATGGCCCTGCCCTGCGGTAAAGACGTATTCTAGCCATCTTCCACGCAAGACAAGACTTCGATGGATCGCAAACTGCTCGACCTGCTGTGCTCGCCCGACACCCGCCAGCCGCTCTCGCTGCTCGACGGCAAGGGCCTGGAGGCACTCAATACCGCCATCGCCGGCGGAACCCTGCAGCGTGCCGACGGCACGGCGCAGACACAGCCGCTGCGCGAGGCGCTGATCACGCGCGACCGCAAGCAGATCTTCCGCGTCGATGATGGCATTCCGGTCCTGCTGGCCGAAGAAGCGATCGGCACAGCGCAGATCGCCGATTTCCCCGAAAAGTGACGTCTTCCGTAAGCACGGCCGTGCCGGAGGCGCCGCCGGCCGCGCTGGTGGATGCCGATGTGGCGCGCGCGCTGGCCGAGGACATCGGCAGCGGCGATGTGACTGCGGCGTTGTTGCCCGATCATGCCGATAGCGCGTACCTGCTGTGCAAGCAGGATGCCGTGATCGCCGGGCGGCCCTGGTTCGACGCCACGCACCGCGCGCTCGATCCGCAGGTGCGTATCGACTGGCAGGTGCACGAGGGCCAGCACGTTGCCGCCGGCACGGTGCTGGCGCTGCTGCATGGCCGCAGCCGCAGCCTGGTCAGTGCCGAGCGCACCTCGCTCAACTTCCTGCAGACGCTGTCGGCTACCGCCACCACCGCCGCTGCATACGTCGCCGCCGTGGCCGGCACCGGCACGCGCATCCTGGATACGCGCAAGACGCTGCCGGGCCTGCGCGCCGCGCAGAAATACGCCGTGCGTTGCGGTGGCGGCGACAATCACCGCATCGGGCTGTTCGACACGGTGATGCTCAAGGAAAACCATATCCGCGCCGCCGGCTCGTTGAGCGCCGCCGTGCATGCCGCACGTGCGCAGCAACCGCAGTTGCCGCTGGTGGTGGAGGTGGAAACCCTGGAGCAGCTGCGCGAGGCCTTGCAGGTCGGGTGTACGCGCATCCTGATCGACGATTTCGACCCGGCACTGCGGCGCGAGGCAGTGCGCATCGTTGCCGCCCTGCCGCGCGACCAACGCATTCCGCTGGAAGTCTCCGGCAGCGTGGATCTGGCCGGCATTGCCGCCATTGCGGCCGATGGCGTGGATTGCATCTCCATCGGCGGGCTCACCAAGCACGTGCACGCCGTCGATCTGTCGCTCAAGCTCGGCCCGCCGCCGCACTGATTTCACGCGTGCCCGCAGCCGGCTCTGTCAGCCTGCTGCGATTGTTCTGTGCAGGATCTGCGATGACTGTAAAACCTTGGCCGTGGCTCTGTCTGGTGTTGGCCGCATGGGGCGGCACCGCGGCCGCCGCGGAAGTCTGCGACGTGCCACCACGCTTCGGCACCAGCCCTGCTGCAATCGCCATCGTGCGCAATGCCTGCAACGAGCATCGCTTGTGGCAACGCCCGTTTATCGATGCCAAGGGGCGTCTGGCCAGCCTGGGCGTGACCGAAGCCGAATCAGGCTATCTCGCCGACCATGGCGTGGTCGCGTGGCAACGCGTGGCAGGCTACTGGCGCGACAGCGGCACGCTCGCATCGATGGGCGGGCGCCCGGGCGCGTCGAGCTGCGCGGCACTGGATGGCACGCGCTACACCGCCAGCGATTGCCGTGCGTTCCTGGTCGACAACCCGTGGTCGGCTGCCTTCATCTCCTGGGTGATGACACAGGCCGGCCTGAGCGGCTTCCATCGCTCTGCACGCCATCTGGATTACATCCGCAGCGCCTACAACGATGGCGCCAGCGGGCCCTACCAGTTCACCGACCCGGCGGTGGAGAAGCCCGCTCCCGGCGATCTGCTGTGCCTGTTGCGCGGGCGCAGTGTCGCGCTGGGCTACGCCGGCCTCAGGGCCGGGCTTGGCGGCAGCGCGCCGATGCCGTGGCAATCGCATTGCGACGTGGTGATCGCCGCCAACGTCGGTGGCGATCGCACTCTGTATCTGATCGGCGGCAATGTGTTCAACACGGTGATGATGCGCAAGATGCCGCTGGACCGCGCCGGCCGCGTGGTATTGCCGGCACCGCAGTCCGACGGCAGCCAGGACCAGAGCGAGGACGGCCTGGGCATCGCCAGCGAGTGCACGCCGGCACACGAAGAACTCTGCGATTTCAATCGACGCGACTGGGCGGCCCTGTTGAAGCTGCGCCCGGATGCGGTGATGACCGCGCCTCCGCCGGTCGAGCCACTGCCTTCGCCAACCACCTTGCCCGCAACGATGCCGCCGGGTTTTCCACGCGTCGTGCCACCGCGTCCGGAAACACAGCCCGCGCCGACCCAGCAGCCCGGGTAAGCAAGGCTCGAGGCCCCTCTCCCGTCGGGAGAGGGGTTGGGGTGAGGGTACGGAAGCGAAGCCCTGGCCAAGGCTCGCCCACACCAGGCTTCGCCTGCACCCTCATCCGCCCCTGCGGGGCACCTTCTCCCGCAGGAGAAGGATCAAGGCACCGGCGATTGCCCTAAACACCCAATAAAAAAGCGGGCCGAAGCCCGCTTTTCGTAACGCGTCAAACCGTGGCGATTACTCGGCCGATGCCGGCAGGCCTTCGCCTTCTTCCACTGCCTTGATCGACAGACGGATACGGCCCTGCTTGTCCACTTCCAGCACCTTGACGCGGACCAGATCGCCTTCCTTCAGCTTGTCGCCGACCTTCTCCACGCGCTCGCTGGAAATCTGCGAGACGTGCACCAGGCCGTCCTTGCCCGGCAGGATGGTGACGAACGCACCGAAGTCCATGATCTTGGCGACCTTGCCTTCGTAGATGCGGCCCGGCTCCACGTCCGAGGTGATCTGCTCGATGCGCGACTTCGCAGCCTGCGCAGCGATGGCATTGACCGACGCGATGATGATCGTGCCGTCGTCCTGGATGTCGATCTGCGTACCGGTTTCCTTGGTGATGGCCTGGATGGTCGAGCCACCCTTGCCGATCACTTCGCGGATCTTGTCCGGGTGGATCTTGATGGTCAGCAGGCGCGGGGCGTAATCGCTCAGCTCCTGACGCGGGGTGGTCAGGGCATGCGCCATCTCGCCGAGGATGTGCAGACGGCCGGCCTTGGCCTGCTGCAATGCCTGCTTCATGATCTCTTCGGTGATGCCTTCGATCTTGATGTCCATCTGCAGCGCAGACACGCCTTCGGCAGTACCGGCCACCTTGAAGTCCATGTCGCCGAGGTGATCTTCGTCACCCAGGATGTCCGACAGCACGACGAAGTCGTTGCCTTCCTTGACCAGACCCATCGCGATACCCGCGACCGGCGCCTTGATCGGCACGCCGGCATCCATCAGCGCCAGCGAGCTGCCGCAGACCGAGGCCATCGAGGACGAACCGTTGGACTCGGTGATTTCCGAGACCACGCGGATGGTGTACGGGAATTCTTCCAGGCTCGGCATCACGGCCAGCACGCCGCGCTTGGCCAGACGGCCGTGGCCGATCTCGCGACGCTTCGGCGCACCGAAACGACCGCACTCGCCCACCGAGTACGGAGGGAAGTTGTAATGAAACAGGAAGTTTTCCTTGTACTCGCCCGAGACGGCGTCGATGACCTGACCGTCGCGTGCGGTGCCGAGCGTGGTGATCACGATCGCCTGGGTCTCGCCGCGGGTGAACAGCGCCGAGCCATGGGTACGCGGCAGCACGCCCGCCTTGGCGCTGATCGGACGCACGGTATCCAGTGCACGGCCGTCGATGCGCACCTTGGTGCTCAGCACCGAGCCACGCATGGTCTGGTATTCCAGCTCGCCGAATTCCTTGGACAGATCACCGGCAGCCCAGCCTTCGACGGTGGCGCGCGGTGCCAGCGCACCCAGCACGTCCTTCTTGATCGCCGAAATCGCATCACGGCGCTGCAGCTTGTCGCGCACCTGGAATGCCGACGCGAGCTGATCGCCCACCGATTCCTTCAGCGCGGCGATCATGCCGTCATTCTTGGCCGGAGCCACCCAGTCGGACGGCTTGGTGCCGGCTTCGACGGTCAGCTCGTTGATGATGTTGATGACCTTCTGCATCTCGCGATGGCCGAACGTCACCGCGCCCAGCATCACTTCTTCGGACAGCAGCTCGGCTTCGGACTCGACCATCAGCACCGCGTTGGCGGTACCGGCCACGACCAGCTCCAGCTGCGAATCCTTCAGCTCGGTCACGGTCGGGTTGAGGATGTATTCGCCATTCTTGTAGCCGACCTTCGCCGCAGCGATCGGGCCGTTGAACGGGGTGCCGGCCAGCGACAGCGCGGCCGATGCGCCGATCAGCGCGGCGATATCGCCGTCGATGTCCGGGTTCATCGACATCACGGTGGCGATGATCTGCACTTCGTTCTTGTAGTCCTCCGGGAACAGCGGACGGATCGGGCGATCGATCAGGCGCGAGATCAACGTTTCCTTCTCGGTCGCACGTCCTTCGCGCTTGAAGAAGCCGCCCGGGATGCGGCCGCCGGCGTAGAACTTCTCCTGATAATCGACCGTCAGAGGAAAGAAGTCCTGCCCTTCGCGCGCACTCTTGGCGGCGACGGCGGTGACCAGCAGTACGGTGTCGTCGAACTTGACGATGACGGCGCCGCCTGCCTGGCGAGCGATTTCGCCCGTCTCCAGGGTGACGGTGTGCTTGCCGTACTGGAAGGTTTTGGTGATTTTTGCCACGGAGGTTTTTTCCCTTAGGTGTTGCTGTCTTCGTTGGACCGTCGTCGACCCATGCCGAGAACGGGCGGCCGGGAGGCTCCGGCCCATGAACTGCATGCTGCAGATAACGTAATGCGAATGACCAAAACAAAGCCGCGGCGCATCGCTGCGCCGCGGCGGTAGGACTCGATTAGCGGCGCAGGCCGAGCTTCTCGATCAAGGACTTGTAACGCTCGTTGTCCTTCTTCTTCAGGTAGTCGAGCAGGCTGCGGCGGCGGTTGACCATCTGCAGCAGGCCACGACGGCTGTGGTGATCCTTCTTGTGGGTCTTGAAGTGGCCGGTCAGCAGCTCGATGCGCGCGGTCAGCAGGGCGACCTGCACTTCCGGCGAACCGGTGTCCTGGGCGCTGCGCTTGTTGTCTTCAATAACTTTCTGGGTGTCGACGGACATGATGTTTACTCGATAGATGCGTGGTCGACAGGAACGTGCATGACGCACCGCCGGACTCGCCGTTTGCTTGGGATGAGCGCGCTTGGCGCTGAGGTGCCCCGATCGGGGCCGCAAAATTGTAACGTCGTGCGGCCCCGGGAACAAGTTGACTAAACCTTAACAAGACGCCACTTCGTTCAGTCCATTGAACAATCGCTGCGGCGACAAGCGCCCCTCCGCGTCCACCAGGCCTAGCCCGGAGGGGGTTCCGTCGGGTCCGAACACAGCCACCTGGCCGGTCGGAAATGCCGCATCGCGCAGACGCTGGCCCATGCGAAAACGTGCCGCGTGCGCGGCATCGAGCACGATCCGCGCAAAATCGGCCAGTCCGGCCTCGATCGGCAGCAGCAGGTCCTGTGCGTCGGTGCCCGCTTCCAGGGCAGCCGACAGCGCTTCCAGCGTGATCATCTGCGGCGTGCGAAACGGCTCGACCCAGAGCCGGCGCAGCGAGGCGATATGCGCACCGCAGCCGAGCACTTCGCCCAGATCGCGCGCCAGGCTGCGGATATAGGTGCCCGAGCCGCAGGTCACGCGCAGTTGCAGCCGCGGCGCGGCGTATCCGATCACGTCGATCGCCTGCACCTCGACCTCGCGCACCGGCGCCTCGATCGCCTCGCCACGGCGCGCCTTGGCGTACAGCGGCTCGCCGCCCTGCTTGAGCGCGGAATAGATCGGCGCCTGTTGGCGGATGCGGCCGATGAAGGGCGTCAGCGCTGCACGCAGCGCGTCTTCGTCCAGTGCGGGCACTGCACGCTCGCGCAGGACCTGACCATCGGCATCGTCGGTATCGGTGGTGACACCCAGCACGACCTCGGCATCGTAGGCCTTGGCAGAACCGAGCAGCAGGCCGGCAATCTTGGTCGCCTCGCCCAGACACAGCGGCAGCAGGCCGGTGGCCAGCGGGTCCAGGCTGCCCGTGTGGCCGCCCTTTTCGGCCCGCAGCAAGCGACGCGCGGACTGCAATGCCGTGTTGGAGCTAACTCCAGCCGGCTTGTCGAGCAACAGGATGCCGTGCAACGGGCGATAGACGATGCGGGGTTTCAAGAGATCAGTGCTCGAATCGGGCACCGTGCGCGCCCGTTGAAATCAGGGCCGCTGGTCAACAGGCGGCCGGCCGGCGGCGCTCAGCGCTGCTCGGCATCCTCGTCGCTGGACGCGGCCTCGGGGCCGACATCGTCCAGGTCACGCAGCAGGTTGTCGATACGCTCGCCGCGGTCGACCGAATCGTCGTAATGGAAATGCAGCTCGGGCACATGCCGCAGCTTCATCGCGCGTGCCAGCTGCGTGCGCAGCTGACCGGCGATTTCCTTGAGCCCCTTGACCGCTTCGGCCGAGCGCTCCTGCTGCAGCGCGGTGACGAACACCTTGGCATGCGCCAGGTCGCGGCTGATTTCGACGTCGGACACGCTGACCGACGGCAGGCCGTGGTCGCGCACGGCCGCGTGCACGATCGTGCCGAGGTCGCGGCGCACCTGCGCCGAAACGCGGTCGGTGCGATGGAATGATTTGGTTGGCATGGTCGTGGACCTGGTTGATTCGGAGGGCCAGTTGGCACCGAAGCCAAAAACGGACGCGGGCGGCCATGCCGCCCTCGCCTTGCAGAACTTGCGTTACAGAACGACTCCGCTCGACGGAGTCCGGGGCCCGCAGGCCCCGGCAACCGTTACAGCGTGCGGGCGACTTCGATACGCTCGAAGCACTCGATCTGATCGCCGGCCTTGACGTCGTTGTAGGCCTTCACGCCGATACCGCATTCGGTACCGTTGCGCACTTCCTCGACGTTTTCCTTGAAGCGGCGCAACGATTCCAGCTCGCCCTCGAACACCACGACGCTGTCGCGGAGCACGCGGATCGGCTTGCTGCGCTTCACCACGCCTTCGATGATCATGCAGCCTGCAACCGCACCGAACTTGGAGCTGCGGAACACGTCGCGAACCTGCGCGATACCGATGATCTCTTCGCGGATTTCCACGCCGAGCAGACCGGACGCCACCTGCTTCACCTGGTCGATCACGTCATAGATGATCGAGAAGTAACGCAGATCGATGCCGTTGGACTCAACGATCTTGCGCGCCGAGGCATCGGCACGCACGTTGAAGCCGATGATCGTGGCCTTGGAAGCCGCCGCCGAATTCGCATCCGATTCGGTGATGCCGCCCACGCCGGAGTGGATCACGTTGATGCGGATGTCGTCGTTGGACAATGCCACCAGCGACTGCTTGAGCGCTTCCACCGAACCCTGCACGTCAGCCTTGATCACCAGGTTCAGCACCTGCTGGCCTTCACCCTTGCCCATCTGGGCCAGGATGTCTTCCATGCGGTTGCTGGCCGAGGCGACCAGGCGCGACTCGCGGCGCTTGGTTTCGCGCTGCTGCGCCACGTCCTTGGCCAGACGCTCGTCGTCGACGACCACGAAGTCATCACCGGCTTCCGGCACGCCGGACAGGCCGAGCACCTGCACCGGAATCGATGGGCCGGCCGAGGCCGGCTGGTGGCCGGTCTCGTCGAACAGTGCACGCACGCGGCCGTACTGGATACCGCACACCAGGTAATCGCCACGCTTCAGCGCGCCCTGCTGCACCAGCACCGTTGCGACCGGGCCACGGCCCTTGTCCAGCGAGGACTCGATGACGGTACCGCTGGCGCGGCCTTCGGCCACCGCCTTGAGCTCCAGCACTTCGGCCTGCAGCGAGATCGCGTCCAGCAACGTGTCCACACCGGTACCGAGCTTGGCCGACACCTCGATGAACTGGGTATCGCCGCCGAACTCTTCGGCCACCACGTTTTCGGCCAGCAATTCATTCTTGACCCGCAGCGGATCCGCGCCGGCCTTGTCGATCTTGTTGACCGCCACGATCAACGGAACGCCCGCCGCCTTGGCATGCGCCACCGCTTCCTTGGTCTGCGGCATCACGCCGTCATCGGCCGCGACCACCAGCACCACGATGTCGGTGATCTTGGCGCCACGGGCACGCATCGAGGTAAACGCGGCATGGCCGGGCGTATCCAGGAAGCTGATGACGCCACGGCCGGTTTCGACGTGGTACGCACCGATGTGCTGAGTGATGCCGCCGGCTTCGCCCGAGGCGATCTTGGTGCGACGGATGTAATCCAGCAACGAGGTCTTGCCGTGATCGACGTGACCCATGATGGTCACCACCGGCGGACGCGAGGTGGTCTCGCCCTGCGCATCCTCGGCATGCGCCAGCAGCGCATCCTCGAAGTCGGCATTGTCGGCACGCACGGCCTTGTGGCCGAGCTCTTCGGTCACCAGTGCGGCGGTGTCATGGTCGATGCTCTGGGTGATGGTCGCCATGACGCCCATCTTGAACAGCGCCTTGACCACGTCGCCGCCCTTGAGCGCGAGCTTTTGCGCCAGGTCGGCCACGGTGATGGTGTCGCCGATCGCCACTTCGCGCACCACCGGTGCGGTCGGACGCTCGAACCCGTGCGGACCGCTGTTGCCCTGGTTGCCGCCGCGGCCGTTGTCGTTGCCACGGCGCGAGGACGACGAACCGGGACGACCGGTCGGCTTGCCGCGCACATTGGAACGACGCGCACGATCAGCCGCAGACAGATGCAACTGCCCGGCGAAACGCTTGGTCGCATCGTCGTCTTCGACACCGGCCACCATGACGTGCGAACCGCGCGTCTTGTGCTTGGCCGCATTGGAGCGATCGTCCGGGCGCGCCGGCGTGGCCGGGCGCGATGCCGGCGACGCGCCAGCCGGACGGGCCGGACGCGGTGCCGACGACGGCGAAGACGGTGCACGCGCGGCAGGCGCGGACGGCGTCGGCGCAGCAGCAACCGGGGCCGGCGCACTGGCAGCCGCAGCGGCTTCCTCGGCAGCCTTGCGCTCGGCTTCTGCACGGTCCTTGGCGGCCTGCTCTTCTTCACGCTTGCGCTGAATCGCTTCATCGCGCAGACGATCGCTTTCGGCCAGCGCCTGCTGCTCGTCGAGATTGCGCTGACGCGAAGCGGCGAGCTTGGCCAGGATGTCGGCGCGCTCCTCGTCCGGCGTCATCGGCGCAGGGCGACCGCCGCCTTCGTTTTCGGACTTCACGTAGGTGCGCTTCTGCCGCACTTCCACGTTGACCGTGGTCTTGGTGCGGCCGGCGCTGACCGTGACTTCCTGCAGCTTGCGCCGGTTGAGCGTGATCTTCTTGGCTGCTTCGCTCGCCGCTTCGGCGGGCGTGTCGGCCTTGCCATGCGTGCGGCGCAGGAAGCCAAGCAGTTTCATCTTCTCGGTGCTGGTCACGACCTGGTCGGGACCGCTGAACTTCATTCCGGCCTCGGCCAGTTGAACCAGCAGTTTATCGACCGGCGTATTGACCAGTTCGGCAAGCTTGCGGATGGTGGTTTGCTGCGACATTCGGATCCTATGATCTGGTTGGCGCCCCCTCGCCCAGAGCAAGGGAAACGCTGATTCTAAGCCCTGATGGGGTCAGGGCGCGGTTCATTGCCGGCTCATTCGCCGCGCTCCAAACGGGCGATCTCCTCGGCGCGGGCCGCCAGGATCAGCGCCGCGGCGCGCTCCTGGGTCAAGCCCTCGATGCCGAAGTCGACGATCTCGTCCGCTGCCAGGTCGGACAAGTCCTCGCTGGTGCGCACGCCGTGCTCGGCCAGAGCAAAGGCCGTTTCCTCGTCCATCCCCTCCAGCGCCAGCAGGTCCTCGGTGGGCTGAGTTCCTTCCAGGCCTTCTTCTTCTGCCAGCGCGGCGTTGAGCAACGCATCGCGGGCACGGGCGCGCAACTCTTCGACGATGTCTTCGTCGAAGCCTTCCACCGCCAGCAACTCGCCGACCGGCACGTAGGCGATTTCCTCGACCGTATTGAAGCCCTCGGTCACCAGGATCGCTGCGATTTCCTCGTCCACTTCCAGGCGATCCATGAACAACTGGCGCGCGGAGGTCTGTTCGGCTTCGGACTTGGCGGCCACCTGGTCGGCGGTCATCACGTTGAGCTGCCAACCGGTCAGGCGGCTGGCCAGACGCACGTTCTGGCCGCCCTTGCCGATCGCCTGGGCCAGGCGGTCTTCCGCCACGGCCAGATCCATCGAGTGCTTGTCTTCATCGACGATGATCGACTGCACTTCTGCCGGCGCCATCGCATTGATGACGAAGTTGGCCGGGTTCTCGTTCCACAACACGATGTCCACGCGCTCGCCATTGAGCTCGTTGGACACTGCCTGCACGCGTGAACCACGCATACCGATGCACGCGCCGATCGGATCGGTGCGGGTGTCGTGCGCGATCACTGCGATCTTGGCGCGATCGCCCGGATCGCGGGCGCAGGCCTTGATCTCGACCAGGCCCTGGCCCACTTCCGGCACTTCGAGCTTGAACAGCTCGATCATGAATTCCGGCGCGGCGCGGCTGATGAACAGCTGCGGGCCGCGCGGCTCGGAACGCACTTCGGCCAGATAGCCGCGTACGCGGTCGCCCGGGCGCAGCACGTCGCGCGGAATGCCCTTGTCCTTGGGAATGAAGGCTTCGGCATTGCCGCCCAGATCAACAAAGATATTGCCGCGCTCGGCGCGCTTGACCACACCGGTGATCAACTCGCCGACGCGGTCCTTCCAGGCATCGACCACCTGCTGACGCTCGGCTTCGCGCACACGCTGCACGATCACCTGCTTGGCAGCCTGCGCGGCAATGCGGCCGAAGTCCGGGTTTTCGATCTGTTCTTCGATGTAGTCGCCCACATCGACGCCATCAGCCTCGTCGACGGCATCCATCAGGCGCACCTGGCGATCCGGGGATTCCATCACCACATCGTCGGCAACCACTTCCCAGCGGCGATAGGTTTCGTAGTTACCGTCCTTGTGGTCGATGGTCACGCGCGTCAGCACGTCCTGGTCGGGATAGCGCTTCTTCGCTGCGGAAGCCAACGCGGCCTCGATCGCATCGAAGATCACTTCGCGCGGCACGCCCTTTTCGTTGGCCACCGCATCCACTACCAGCAAAAGTTCCTTGCTCATTTCGTCACTCCGCGCGCGGCTTGCCAGCCGCCGACTCGTTGGATGGTTTCTTCTTCTCGTGCCCGGGTTTCTTCGGGCCGGGCTTGTTCGGTTTTTGCGGGGCCAGGCCCAGAGCGACCCAATCCGGCACAATGCGCGCCTTGTCGATGTTGTCGAAGACGATCTGCACGTCCTTGCCGTCGATGGCGAACACCACCGCCTCTGCTTCGGACTCGATCCGCACGATCTGGCCCTGGAAGCGGCGCCGACCATCCTGCGCCAGCTTCAACACGATCTTGGCGGACTCGCCGGCGTGACGGCCGAACTGCTCCAGCGTGAACAACGGACGGTCCACACCCGGCGAAGACACCTCAAGCGTGTAGTTGCCGGTGATGGGATCTTCGACGTCGAGCTGGGCCGACACTTCACGGCTCACGCGCTCGCAGTCATCGACGTTGATCACACGCTCGGGCTGTTCGGCCAGCGGCACATCGATGTACAGGCGCAACGTGGCGCCACCTGGAGCGGGAAGATATTCCACACCCAGCAGTTCCAAGCCCAGGGACTCAACCGTTGGACTCAGCAGATTCGCGATTTCGGTCGCTTTTTCGCTCACAGACTGCCCTGATCAGATGATTGCCAGTAGAACCCCGGCAACCGGCAGCAAACTTTCCGGTTCCGGAAAAAACAAGGGGCCCGATGGGCCCCTTGCGTGGAAAAAGCCCGACCTCTCAGGGTCGGCGCAAAGACGGGAACATGCGTCTTTGCGATCCAAGAAGCTGAAGTACTGCCCTAAGGCATTGCATTAACGCAGTACTTCAAAACTTGGTAGCGGGGGCAGGATTTGAACCTGCGACCTTCGGGTTATGAGCCCGACGAGCTGCCAGACTGCTCCACCCCGCAGCAGAAGCGGAATTATGAAGAACTTGAGCGGCAATTGCAAGCCCTAGTTTTTCATCGATTGAAAACCCTGGGGTCTTCAACGTCGCGGCAAATGATAACCGCATTGCAACAAAAACGAAACAACAATCACGACTTTATTGCAGTCATCCAGCGACGGCGCGTGTGAGGCACGCGCCGCGACGTCATGCAGGCATGCGTGACTTAGGCAAGGCCCGCAAACGCACGCTGGCACCACACCATGATCGGGCTCCAGGCCAGGCCAAGTGCGAGCAACGCGAGCGCGTTGACCCCGAGCACGGTACCCAGCACACGATCGTTGTTGGCAGGCAACGGCTCGCCCACCGGCTCGTCGAAGTACATGACCTTGATGACACGCAGATAATAGAAGGCGCCGATCACTGCACAGAGCACGCCGACCAGGGCCAGCCACAGCATGTCGCCGTTGACCGCAGCGCCCAGCACCGCCAGCTTGGTCCAGAAACCCAGGAACGGCGGGATACCCGCAAGCGAAGCCATGATGCACAGCACCAGGCCGGCCATCCACGGATTGCGCGCGTTGAGTCCCTTGAAGTCGTCGATGTTCTCGGCTTCGAAGCCATTGCGCGACAACGCGATGATCGCGCCGAACGCGGCGGTGGACATGATGGTGTAGCTCACCGCGTAGAACATTGCCGCGGCATAGCCTTCCTCGCCGCCACCGGCCACGCCCATCAGCAGGAAGCCGATGTGCGAGACGGTCGAGTACGCCAGCATGCGCTTGAGGTTGCTCTGCGCAATTGCCATCAGGTTGCCGATCACCAGCGACACCGCCGACAGGCCGCCGATCAACAGATGCCACTGCGGCGACAGCGGGCCCATGCCGACCTCGAGCAGACGGTAGGCCATGCCGAAGGCGGCGAGCTTGGGCGCGGAGCTGATGAACAAGGCGATCGGTGCGGGCGCGCCCTGGTACACGTCGGGCAACCACATGTGGAACGGCGCGGCGCCCAGCTTGAATGCCACACCGGCGATCATGAAGATGGTGCCGGTCAGCAGCAGGGTGCGCTCGCTGGAACCTTCGATCGCGTCGTGGATGCCGCTCAGGCTGAGCGTGCCGGTGGCGCCGTAGACCAGCGACATGCCGTACAGCAGCAGGCCCGAGGCCAGCGAGCCGAGCACGAAATACTTCATCGCCGCTTCGGTGGCCAGGCCGTTGTCGCGATTGGAGGCGACCAGCGCATACGAGCACAGCGCGAGCAGCTCCAGGCCCAGGTACACCATCAGCAGGCTGCCCGCCGAGGTCAGCAGCATCATGCCGGCGGTGGCGAACAACACCAGCACCGGGATCTCGCCCTGATAGAGATTGCGCTCGCGCAGGTATGTCCAGCCGTACACTAGGCTCAGACCACTGACCAGCACGATCACCGTCTTCATTACGTCGGCCGCGGTGTCGCGCACGAACATGCCGTGGAAGATCTCGCCCTGCCCGCCCGTGCCGGTCGCCAACAGCGCGAACACCACGGCAAGCACGGCAACGGAGAACAGGTGGGTCAAGACCTTGTTCCGCTGGCTCACGAACAGGTCGAGCATCAGCAGTGCAAAGGCGCCGCCGATCAGCACCAGCTCCGGAACAAGCGGAGCCAGGTCAGCGGTGGTCAACGGCGCGAGCGTTGGCGTGGTCATCATCAAATCCTGGAAATCAAAACGTACGGCAAGCTGTTACAGCTTGGTCGCGGCAATCTGGGTAGCCAGCTTGGCGATCGATGGTTCCATCAGATCGGTCAACGGCTTCGGATACAGGCCCAGGGCTAGCACGCCAACGGCGAACACCCCCAGCACGAATGCCTCACGGCCATTGATGTCCTTCAGCTCGGCCACGTGGGCGTTGGCCACCTCGCCAAAGAACACGCGCTTGTAGAGCCACAGCGTGTAGGCGGCAGTGATCACCAGCGTGGTGGCGGCAGCGAAGGCCACCAGCGGATGCTTCTGGAAGCTGGCCAGGATCACCATGAACTCGCCGACGAAGCCACTGGTACCCGGCAGGCCGGCATTGGCCATGAAGAACAGCATGGAGAACGTGGCGAACCAGGGCATCACATTGACCACGCCGCCGTAATCGGCGATGCGGCGGGTATGCATGCGGTCGTACAGCACGCCGATGCAGGAGAACATCGCGCCGGACACGAAACCGTGCGAAATCATCTGCACCATCGCGCCCTGCAGGCCCAGACGGGCGGCGTCGGTGCTGCCGTACTCGCGCACCAGGGTGAACGCGATGAAGGTGCCGAGGGTGACAAAGCCCATGTGCGCGATGGACGAATACGCCACCAGCTTCTTCATGTCGTCCTGTACCAGGGCCACCAGGCCGACGTAGACGACCGCGATCAGCGACAGCGTAATGACCAGCCATGCGAACTCATGGCTCGCATCCGGCACGATCGGCAGGTTGAAGCGCAGGAAGCCGTAGCCACCGATCTTCAACGCGATCGCGGCCAGGATCACCGAGCCGGCGGTGGGCGCCTCCACGTGCGCATCCGGCAGCCAGGTGTGCACCGGGAACATCGGCACCTTGACCGCGAACGCGATCAGGAAGGCGAAGAAGATCCAGGTCTGTTCCTTGGCGGTCAGCTGCAGCGCGTACAGATCGGCCAGCTGGAAGCTGCCGCCCTTCAGGTACAGGTAGACCAGGCCCACCAGCATCAGCACCGAGCCGAGGAAGGTGTACAGGAAGAACTTCATCGCCGCGTAGATACGCCGCGGGCCGCCCCAGACGCCGATGATCAGGAACATCGGGATCAGCATGGCTTCGAAGAAGACATAGAACAGCATCGCGTCGGTGGCGGCGAAGATGCCGACCGTGACGCCTTCCAGGATCAGGAAGGCAGCGACGTACTGATTGACGCGCTTGTCGATCGAGCGCCAGGCACCGATCAGGGCCAGCACCGTCACCAGCGTGGTCAGCACGATCAACGCGACCGCGATGCCGTCCACGCCCAGGTTGTAGCCGATGTTGTAGGCCGGGATCCAGGCATGCAGTTCGATGAACTGCATGGCGTCATTGGCCGTGTCGTAGCCCAGCAGCGGCAGACTCAGCACAAAGGTCGCCACCGCCACCGCCAGGGACGCCCAGCGGGCAGTCTCGGCGTTGCGCAACGCGAGGATCAAGGCGCCACCGATAATCGGCAGCCAGATCAAGATAGACAGTAAAGGCCAGTTCGACACGTTTTCTTATTCCGTACAGGTCAACGCCAGAAATGCATCAGTACCGCCAACAAGGCGATCAAACCGATGATCATTGCGAAGGCGTAGTGATAGAGGAAACCGGATTGCGTGCGACGCAGCAGATTTGCAGCCAGGTCGATCAGTCGGGCAGAACCATTGACGACGACACCGTCGACCACATGGGTATCGATGGCACGTGACGCCTTGCCAAGAGCCACGCCACCACCGGCGAAGCCATTGATCCAGAGCTTGTCGAAGCCGTACTTGTTTTCCAGCAGCCACACGACCGGCGCGAACGCCTTGCGCGACTTGGTCGCCAGTTCCGGCTTCCACAGGTAGAACAGCGCAGCCAGCAACAGGCCGGCGACCGTCAGGAAGAATGGTGCCGCCATCATGCCGTGCAACGCGAAGGCGACCGGGCCATGGAACTCTTCGGCCAGCGCGCCAACGGTGTCGCGCGCCGGATCGTAGAAGTCGACGATGCCGGTGAAGAACGACACTGCCTGCCCCTTCATCGCATGTGCGGCGTGGTGGCCCTGCCAGTCGGTGCCGAACAGCATAGGTCCGATGGTGAAGAAGCCGATCGCCACCGACGGGATCGCCAGCAGGATCAACGGCAGCGTCACCACCCACTTGGATTCGTGCGGCTCATGGGCACCGTGGTGGCCGTGGCCGTGATCGTCGTGGCCATGCGTGTCGTGTGCATGGGCGTCGTGCGCATGGCTGTCGTGTGCGTGGACCTGCGCCTCGGCATCGGTATGCGCGCTGTCGTGGTGTGCATGGGCGTCGTGCGCATGGGCATCGCGGAAGCGCTCCTTGCCGTGGAAGGTCAGGAACAGCAGGCGGAAGCTGTAGAAGCTGGTCACCAGCACGCCGCCGAGAACGGCCCAGTAACCATAGGTCGCGATCCAGCTATGCGACTCGTGGGCGTGGTGGGCTGCCGCCTCGATGATGGTGTCCTTGGAATAGAAGCCGGAGAAGAACGGTGTACCGACCAGCGCCAGGGTACCGATCACGCTGGTCCAGTAAGTCACCTTCATGTACTTGCGCAGGCCGCCCATCTTGCGCATGTCCTGCTCGTGGTGCATGCCGATGATGACCGAGCCGGCCGCCAGGAACAGCAGCGCCTTGAAGAAGGCATGCGTCATCAGGTGGAACACGGCCGCCGAATAGGCCGACACACCCAGCGCCACGGTCATGTAGCCCAGCTGCGACAGTGTGGAGTACGCAACCACGCGCTTGATGTCGTTCTGCACGATGCCGATCAGGCCGGTGAAGAAGGCCGTGGTCGCACCGATGAACAGGATGAAGTTCAACGCGGTTTCCGACAGCTCGAACAGCGGCGACATGCGCGCGACCATGAAGATGCCGGCGGTGACCATCGTGGCGGCATGGATCAGGGCCGAAATCGGCGTCGGGCCTTCCATCGAGTCGGGCAGCCACACGTGCAGCGGCACCTGCGCCGACTTGCCCATCGCGCCGATGAACAGGCAGATGCAGATCAGCGTCATCACGCTCCACTCGTGGCCCGCGAACAGCTGCACCTTGGCACCGGCCATGGTGGTCGCGTTGGCGAACACGGTGGAGTAGTCCAGCGAGCCGAACCACAGCAGCACACCGGCGATGCCGAGAATGAAGCCGAAGTCGCCGACGCGATTGACCAGGAACGCCTTCATGTTGGCGAACACCGCGGTCGGGCGCTTGAACCAGAAGCCGATCAGCAGATACGACACCAGGCCCACCGCTTCCCAGCCGAAGAACAGCTGCAGGAAGTTGTTGCTCATCACCAGCGTGAGCATGGAGAAGGTGAACAACGAGATGTAGCTAAAGAAGCGCTGGTAACCCGGGTCTTCTTCCATGTAGCCGATGGTGTAGATGTGCACCAGCAGCGACACGAAGGTCACCACGACCATCATCATCGCGGTCAGGCGATCGACCATGAAGCCCACATGGGCGGAGTAGTTACCGACATCGAAGAAGGTGTACAGGTTCTGGTTGAACGGGCTGGCGCCCTGCTCCACCAGTTGATACAGCGTCAGGCACGACAGCACGCAGCTGACCGCCACACCCAGGATGGTGACGTACTGCGCGCCCTTGCGCCCTACCTGGCGACCGAACAGGCCGGCGATGATGCTGCCGACCAGCGGTGCAAGCACCACCGCAATCAACAGACTCTTGGAGAGAGTGATTTCCATCTACAGGTCAGCCCTTCAACGTATCGACTTCGGCCACATTGATCGTGCGGCGCGTGCGGAACAGAGTCACCAGGATCGCAAGGCCGATCGCAGCCTCCGCGGCGGCAACGGTCAGGATGAAGAACACGAACAACTGACCGGCGGGGTCGCCAAGCTCGCGCGAAAACGCAATGAAGTTGACGTTGACCGACAGCAGCATCAGCTCGATCGACATCAGCAACACGATGACGTTCTTGCGGTTGAGGAAGATGCCGGCCAGCGAGATGCAGAACAGCACCGCGCCCAGTCCAAGCAGGTGGCCCAAGGTAATCAAGACTTCGCCTCCTGTCCGTCGGTCGCATCGAGCGTCGGCGCGACCTGTACCGGCTTTTCCACCGCCATTTTGACCATGCGCAGACGGTCGCCCGCCTTCACCCGCGACTGCTCGCCAGCGTTCTGGTGCTTGATGCCGGTGCGCTTGCGCAGGGTCAGCATCACGGCAGCCACCACGGCCACGGTCAGGATCACCGCGGCGAACTCGAACGGCAGCAGGAACTGGGTGTAGAGGGTCTTGGCCAGCCAGGTCAGGTTCGACACATCGGCTGCCTGCGCAGCGGCATTGTCGGCCGGGAACGGCGCGGCACTGCGTGCCTTGACGCCGATCAGGGTGACCATCTGCGCCAGCATGGCAACCGCCACGATGACGCCGACCGGCATGTACTTGACCCAGCCTTCGCGCAAGCGGCTGGTATCGATGTCCAGCATCATCACCACGAACAGGAACAGCACCATCACCGCGCCGACATAGACCAGCACCAGCGTCACGCCGAGGAATTCGGCGCCGACCAGCAACCAGATGCATGCCATCGAGAAGAAGGTGAGGATCAGGCACAACACGGCGTACACCGGGTTGCGCACGCTGATCACCGCACCGGCGGACACGACCGCGACGGCGGAGAAGGCGTAAAAAGCAATAGTGACCCAGTCCATCATGACCTCAACGGAAGGCGGCATCGGCAGCGCGACGCTCGGCGATCTCGGCTTCGAACCGGTCTCCGATGGCCAGCAGCTGCGGCTTGTTGACAATGTTCTCGCCACGCTTCTCGAAGTGGTACTCGAGGATGTGCGTCTCGACGATCGAGTCCACCGGGCAGCTTTCCTCGCAGAAGCCGCAGAAGATGCACTTGAACAGGTCGATGTCGTAGCGCGTGGTGCGGCGCGAGCCGTCCTCGCGCTTGGCCGAGTCGATGGTGATCGCCAGCGCCGGGCACACTGCTTCGCACAGCTTGCAGGCGATGCAGCGCTCTTCGCCGTTGGGATAGCGACGCAGCGCGTGCAGGCCACGGAAGCGCGGCGACTGCGGGAACTTCTCCATCGGATACAGCACGGTGTACTTGGGCTTGAACGTGTATTTCAACGTCAGCCACAAGCCGCCTAGCAGTTCGAGCAGGAGCAGGCTCTTGAAGTAATGGGTGATCTTGTTCATCGGTTACACGCCCTTCTGGATCACGCCGTAAAACACCATCAACGCCGTCACTGCGATCCACACGATCGTGAGCGGAATGAACACCTTCCAGCCCAGACGCATGATCTGGTCGTAGCGGTAGCGCGGGAAGCTGGCACGGAACCAGATGTAGGCGCTGGCGAAGAAGAACACCTTCATCAGCAGCCATGGCCAACCGCCCTTCCACAACCAGTCGATCCACGGCGAGATATCCGCGTTGACCCAACCCTGGATCGGGCTCAGCCAACCGCCGAGGAAGAAGATCGAGATCAGGAAGCTGACCAGGATCATGTTGGCGTACTCGGCCAGGAAGAACAGTGCGAACGCGCCGCCCGAATACTCCACCATGTGGCCGGCGACGATTTCCGACTCACCTTCCACCACGTCGAACGGCGCACGGTTGGTTTCGGCAACGCCCGACACCCAGTACACGATGAACAACGGGAACAGCGGAATCAGGAACCAGTCGAAGAAGCCGGAGTTGCCGGCCTGCGCGAATACGATCTGGCTCAGGTTGACGCTACCGGAGGCAATCATCACGCCGACCAGCGCAAAACCCATCGCGATCTCGTAGCTGACCACCTGCGCGGCCGAGCGCATCGCGCCCAGGAACGCGTACTTGGAGTTGGACGCCCAGCCGGCCAGGATGATGCCGTACACGCCCAGCGAGGTCATCGCCAGCAGGTAAAGCAGGCCGACGTTGGCATTGGACAGCACCAGCTGCGCATCGAACGGCACTACCGACCAGGCGGCGAAGGCCGGTGCCAGTGTCAGCAGCGGCGCGATGATGAACATCGCCTTATGCGAGCTGCTCGGCTGCAGGATCTCCTTGAACAGCAGCTTGAACACGTCGGCGAAGGCCTGGAAGATGCCCATGCCTACATACATCGGCCCGTGACGCACATGCATCCAGCCGATCAGCTTGCGCTCCCAGACCACGTAGAAGGCCACCGACACGATCACCGGCACGGCGATCAGCAGGATCTTCAATACGGTCCACAGCACGATGCCGCCATCGCCCAGGCCGACAAACCACTGGTGCAAGGGATCGACCAGGTTCAACAGCAATTCGTTCATGCAGCCACCACCGTTACACGACCGGCACCGAGCGGCGCGGTTGCGCCATGGCCGGATTCGATCCACACCGTGCCCGGTGCGACGCGCTTGTCCAGCACCACCGGCAACGTTGCCTTACCGGCATCGGTGCCGACCTTGACCATCTGACCGGCGCCGACCTGCAACTGCGCGGCCTGCTCCGGGTGCATCGCCACACACGGGGCGAGATTGAGCGGATGCGACTGCAACGCAGCGGCGCGACGCACCACCGCATCGGTGCGATAGATCGCAGCGGTGGCGGCAACCTCCAGCCCGTCACCGCTAACAGCCGGCTGCGCCGAGGCAGCGGGACTGACGCGACGGTTCTGCATGCCGGCACGCAGGCCGACCAGATCGATGAATTCGAACCCGGCCAGACCCAGCTCACCGCCAAGCGCACGCAATACGCGCCAACCCTCGCGCGCTTCGACCGGCAGGCGACCGGCGGCACGTGCGGTCTGCACGCGGCCATCCAGATTGGTCAGCGATGCGTCGATTTCCGGCAGTGCACCGATCGGCAGGATCACGTCGGCCACGTCGCGCGTCGAGGCGCAGGCGAACTGGCTGAACGCGACTACCTTGGCACCCGCCAGCGCGCTGCGTGCAGCGGCGGCATCGGCGAAATCCAGGCCCGGCTCGATGCCATACAACACATAGGCCTGACGCGGCTGCGCCAGCATGCCGGCGACATCGCGCGCGGTCGGCAACACACCTTGCGCAACCAGACCGACAGCGTTCGCACCCTGCGGGATCCGGCACAGCGAGGCACCGGTTGCAGCGGCGAAATCGCGTGCGGCAGCACGCAACGAAGCAGCCTGCGGATGATTTTCAGCCAGTGCGCCGACCACGATCACCGCGCGCGTGGCGCCCTTGACCGCATCGCGCAATGCCGAATCGTCCAACGCACCGGCCAGCTGCGACGGCGCAACGACCGCACGGCTTGCCTGGGTGAAGGCGAAATCGAAATCGACCGGATTGACCGAATGGATCTTCGTCCCGTTCTGGATGCTGGCCTTGCGCAAGCGTGCATGCAGCAACGGCAACTCGTGACGCACGTTGGTGCCGAACAGCACCACCACATCGGCGTGCTCGATCTCGGCCAGCGGCGTGGCAAACGGCTCGGCCACCGCAGCGTCGGAAAAATCGCGATTGAGCAGGCGGTGGTCCAGATTGCCGCTGTTCAAGCCTTCGGCAAGACGTGCGAGCAACGCGCCCTCCTCGTTGGAGGTGGACGGATGCACCAGCACACCGAGCTGATCGCCGGCGTTGTCACGCAGGATCTGCGTCGCGGCAGCCAGACCTTCGGTCCAGCTCACTTCGGTCCACTGCCCGTTGACCTTCTTCAGCGGCTTGACCGCGCGGTCTTCGGCGTACAGGCCCTGATGCGAATAACGGTCGCGGTCGGACAGCCAGCACTCGTTGACCGCCTCGTTCTCGCGCGGCACGGTGCGCAGCACTTCGCCGCGACGCACGTGCAGGAACAGGTTCGAGCCTATTGCATCGTGATAGCCGAGCGATTCGCGTGCCATCAGCTCCCACGGACGCGCACGGAACTGGAACACCTTGTTGGTCAGCGCGCCGACCGGGCACACGTCGATGACGTTGCCGGAAATCTCGGTGGTCAGCGGCTTGCCGTCGTAGGTGCCGATCTGCAGGTTCTCGCCGCGATACATGCCACCCAGCTCGTAGGTGCCGGCGATGTCTGCAGTGAAACGCACGCAACGGGTGCATTGGATGCAGCGGGTCATTTCGGTGGCGACCAGCGGACCGATGTCCTCGTCCGGCACCACGCGCTTGCGCTCGTTGAAACGACTGACCGAGCGGCCGTAGCCGAGCGAGACGTCCTGCAGCTCGCACTCGCCGCCCTGATCGCAGATCGGGCAGTCCAGCGGGTGATTGATCAGCAGGAATTCCATCACGCTGCGCTGGTACTTCAGCGCCTTTTCGCTACGCGTGGTGACCTTCATGCCGTCCATCACCGGCGTGGCGCAGGCAGGCGACGGCTTCGGGGATTTTTCGACGTCCACCAGGCACATGCGGCAGTTCGCGGCGATCGGCAGCTTCTCGTGGTAGCAGAAACGCGGGATCGGGATGCCGGCCTTGTCGGCCGCCTGGATGATCATCGAGCCCTTCGGCACCACCAGGGACTGCCCGTCGATCTCGACGGTGACATGGTCCGGTGGCACGTTCGGGTTCACTGGTTGGGCGCTCATGCGGCCACTCCGACGTGCGTGTCGACGATCGAACGACCGTTGACGATGTAGTACTCGAACTCGTCCCAGAACTGGCGCAAGAAGCCCTGAATCGGCCACGCCGCCGCTTCGCCGAAGGCACAGATGGTGTGTCCTTCGATCTGGCCGGCAACCGTGCGCAGCTGGTGCAGATCTTCCATCGTGGCCTTGCCGGCGACGATGCGCTCCAGCACCCGATGCATCCAGCCGGTGCCTTCGCGGCACGGGGTGCACTGGCCGCAGGATTCCTTGTGGAAGAACTGCGAGATGCGGCAGGCAAAGCGTACGCAGCAGACGCTGTCATCCAGCACCACGATCGCGCCGGAACCCAGGCCGGTGCCCAGTGCACGCAAGGTGTCGTAGTCCATCTGCAGCCCGGCAACCTGGTCGGCCTTCAGCACCGGCATCGACACGCCGCCAGGCACCACGCCCTTGAGCTTGCGGCCCGGACGCAGGCCGCCGGCCATTTCCAGCAGTTCGTCGAAGGTGGTGCCGAGCGGCACTTCGAAATTGCCGCCCTTCTGCACGCAGCCGGACACCGAGAAGATCTTCGGGCCGCCGTTCTTGGTCTTGCTCAGCCCTAAGAACCACTCCGGGCCGTTGCGAATGATCGCCGGCACCGAGGCGTAGGTCTCGGTGTTGTTGATGGTGGTCGGCTTGCCGTACAGGCCGAAGTTCGCCGGGAACGGCGGCTTGTAGCGCGGCTGGCCCTTCTTGCCTTCCAGCGATTCCATCAATGCGGTTTCTTCGCCGCAGATGTAGGCGCCGGCACCCAGCGCACCGTAGATATCGATATCCACGCCGCTGCCGAGGATGTTCTTGCCCAGCCAGCCGTTGGCATACGCATCGGCCAGCGCCAGCTCGAAGTTTTCGAACGGCTCATGGTGGAACTCGCCGCGCAGGTAGTTGTAGCCCACGGTCGAGCCAGTGGCGTAGCAGGCGATCGCCATGCCCTCCACCACCGAATGCGGGTTGTAACGCAGGATGTCGCGGTCCTTGCAGGTGCCCGGCTCGGATTCGTCCGAGTTGCACAGGATGTACTTCTGCATCGTGCCCTTGGGCATGAACGACCACTTCAGGCCGGTCGGGAAGCCCGCGCCGCCACGGCCGCGCAGGTTTGATGCCTTGACCATCTCGATGACGTCGGCCGGCGCGATCTTCTCTTCGAGGATCTTGCGCAGCGCGGCGTAGCCACCGGTCTTCAGATAGCTCTCGTACGACCACGGGGTGTCGTAGTGCAGCGTCGTGTAGACGACCTGATGCGGCAACGGCGCCGGACCGACCGGGCCTGAGGGTGCGTGATGATGTGCCATGTCTTACTCCAGCCCGTCCAGCAGCGCGTCGACCTTCTCTTTCGTCAGGTGCTCGTGGTAATGGCCATTGATGACCATCATCGGCGCCGCGGAGCAGGCCGCCAGGCACTCTTCTTCGCGCTTGAGGTAGACGCGGCCATCGGCCGTCGACTGCCCCAGCTTGCAACCCAGTTTCTTTTCCGCGTGCGCCAGCAGATCTTCGGCGCCATTGAGCCAGCAGCTGATATTGGTGCAGAACGCCACGTTGTGGCGGCCGACCTTTTCGGTCTCGAACATCGAGTAGAAGCTGGCGACCTCGTAGGCCCACACCGGCGGCAGGTCCAGATACTTGGCCACGCCCACGATCAGCTCGTCGGTCAGCCAGCCCTGGTTCTGCTCCTGCGCAGCATGCAGGCCCTGCAGCACGGCCGAACGCTTGCGATCGGGCGGGAACTTGCTCAACCAATGATCGATGTGCGCGCGCGTCTTGTCGCTCAGCACCACCTGCGGATCGACGTCGCGCGCCGCTTCGAAATTACCCGTCGCCTTCATCGGTCAACCTCACCGAAAACCAAATCGTAAGTACCGATCATCGCCACGACGTCGGCCAGCAGATAGCCACGCACCACCGCGTCCATGGACGACAGATGCGCAAAGCCCGGCGCGCGCAGGTGCACGCGGAACGGCTTGTTGGCGCCATCGGACATCAGGTAGCAGCCGAACTCGCCCTTGGGCGCTTCGACCGCGCAGTAGGTTTCGCCGGCTGGCACGCAGTAGCCTTCACTGAACAGCTTGAAGTGATGGATCAGCGCTTCCATGTCGTCCTTCATGCCTTCGCGGCTTGGCGGAGCGACCTTGAAATTGGTGACCATGACCGGGCCCGGATTGGCCTTCAGCCACTTCACGCACTGCTTGATGATGCGGTTGGATTCGCGCATCTCGGCCACGCGCACCAGATAGCGGTCATAGCAATCGCCGTTGGTGCCGACCGGCACGTCGAACTCCACCGCGTCGTACTTGGCATAGGGCTGCTTCTTGCGCAGGTCCCACTCGATACCCGAGCCACGCAGCATCGGACCGGTCATGCCCCAGGCACGCGCCAGGTCGGGGCTGATGATGCCGACGTCGACGGTACGCTGCTTCCAGATCCGGTTGTCGGTCAGCAACGTCTCGTACTCGTCCACACGCGACGGGAACGTATTGGTGAAATCCTCGAGGAAGTCCAGCATCGAGCCTTCGCGCGCTGCATTGAGCTTCTTCAGTGCCCCGCCCTTGTGCCAGCGGGATTCCTTGTACTTGGGCATGCGATCGGGCAGATCGCGATACACGCCACCGGGACGGTAGTAGGCAGCGTGCATGCGCGCGCCACTGACCGCCTCGTAGACGTCCATCAATTCTTCGCGCTCGCGGAACGCATACAGCATCACCGCCATCGCGCCCAGATCGAGCGCGTTGGAACCCACCCACATCAGATGGTTCTTGATGCGGGTGATCTCGTCGAACATGGTACGGATGTAGTGCGCACGCTCGGGCACCTCGATCCCCATCAGGGATTCGATCGCACGCACGTAGGCGTGCTCGTTGCACATCATCGACACGTAATCGAGGCGGTCCATGTACGGAACCGACTGGTTGAACGGCTTGGACTCGGCCAGCTTCTCGGTGCCACGGTGCAGCAGGCCGATATGCGGATCGGCACGCACCACGGTTTCGCCGTCCATTTCCAGGATCAGGCGCAGCACGCCGTGCGCCGCAGGATGCTGCGGGCCGAAGTTCATCGTGTAGTTGCGGATTTCCTGCTTGCTTTCGACAGGATTGCTCGCGAAGGCATCGGTTGCCTGGCGGAACTCACTCACTTGGCGGTCTCCGACTTGCCCACTTCACCAGCGGCAGTCTCATAACGGGCATCGTCGCGGATCACGCGCGGCACACCGACGCGCGGCTCGACCGAGGTCACCGGCTCGTACACGACACGCTTGCGCTCGTCGTCGTAACGCACTTCCACGTTGCCGATCAGCGGGAAATCCTTGCGGAACGGATGGCCGACAAATCCGTAGTCGGTCAGGATGCGGCGCAGGTCCGGGTGGCCGTCGAAGACGATGCCGAACAGGTCGAAGGCTTCGCGCTCGAACCAGTTCACGCCAGGCCAGATGTCGGTCAGCGATGCCACCACCGGCACCTGCTCGTCCGGTGCGTAGCAACGCACGCGCAGACGCTGGTTGTGCTGGTAGGAGATCAGCTGCGCCACCACCGCAAAACGCTGCTTGGGCATGTGCTGCGGACGGGCGCCGTCGGAACTTTCCTGGCTGGGAAATTCACCCCAGGCGAAACGGCCGACGGCCTTGCCTTCGACGCCGCGGCTGAAGCCCTGCGACGACACGTCGGCGGTATCCCACTCGTCGCTGCCGTAGCCCAGGTAATCGACGCCGCACAGATCGCTCAGCTGCTCGAAACCGAGCTCGTCGCGCAGGGCCAGGCAGGTGGCGTGCCAATCGGCCGCAGCGACTTCCAGCGTCACTTCGCCGCGCGGCAATGCCACGGCGATCTGCGCACCGGCGAAACGTGCCGCAAGTCGGTCAGTGAAGGAGGATGCTTGCTCTGCCATGGGGGCTTGGCTGCTCTCAGTAGAAGAAGACGGGTGTCAGCGCGCGATGGTCTGGGTACGCCAGATCTTCTTCTGCAGCTGCAGGATGCCGTAAACCAGCGCCTCGGCGGTCGGCGGGCAACCGGGGACGTAGATGTCCACCGGCACGATGCGATCGCAACCGCGCACCACCGAATACGAATAATGATAGTAGCCGCCGCCATTGGCGCAACTGCCCATCGAGATGACCCACTTCGGATCCGGCATCTGGTCGTAGACCTTGCGCAGCGCCGGGGCCATCTTGTTGACCAGCGTGCCGGCCACGATCATCACGTCGGACTGGCGCGGCGACGGACGGAACACCACGCCGTAGCGGTCCAGATCCAGGCGCGCCGCACCGGCATGCATCATCTCGACCGCGCAGCAGGCCAAACCGAAGGTCATCGGCCACATCGAGCCGGTGCGCGCCCAGTTCAGCAGCGCATCGACACTGGTGGTCACGTAGCCCTTCTCGAGCAGCGGGTTTTCGCCTTCCGGGCGCAGGATGTCTTCCACCCGGCCTTCCGGCATCGGGTTGGTCATCAGACGATCCAGGGTCTGAATCACTCCCATTCCAGCGCTCCCTTCTTCCACACGTAGATAAAGCCGAGGAACAACATGCCGACGAACAGGCCCATGGTGACCAGCGAACGTGCGCCGATCTCCATGAACACCTGTGTCCACGGCACGATGAAGATGATTTCCAGATCGAACACGATGAACTGGATCGCGATCAGGTAGTAGCGCACGTCGAACTTCATGCGCGCGTCTTCGAAGGCTTCGAAGCCGCACTCGTAAGGCGAGAGCTTGCGCGCATCCGGGGTACGCGGTGCGAGGAATCGACCGATCAGCATCAGCACGATGCCGATACCGGTGGCGACGATCAGAAACAGCAGACTCGGCAAATATTCGGCCAGCACAGCGATTCTCTCTTGCCTCTGCCCGCACGCGCCGCGTGCCGGCATGGGGTATAGGCAGACCCCACGCGCGACACGCAATGCGCAGGAACTGCAGCCAAACAATGGTGCCCAAGAGGGGACTCGAACCCCTACGACCTAAGTCGCTACCACCTCAAGGTAGTGCGTCTACCAATTCCGCCACCTGGGCATACGTTGCGCCGCTGGGCATCCCAGTGCGCAGCGTATTGTAACCGGCTTCAGCGTTTTTGTGCTGGTTCTGAAGCGTTTTCTTCGCGTGCCGCAGGCGCTTGCTGCACCGGTGCGGACTGCGCAGGCGCCGCAGCTGGAGTTGCGGCAGGCGCCGGCTGCGACGGGGCGGTCGGAACTGCGCCGGCGGCCGGTGCCTGCGGCAACGGCTGAGTCAGCTCGCCTGCGGCGGCAGGCGCCGGGGTGGCCGACTGCGACATCACACCCAGGTTCTGGTCGGTGGGACGTGCGCCATGGGTGGCGTACCACGCCATGAACAGGCTGATGCTGAAGAACACCACCGCCAGCCACTTGGTCGACTTGGACAGGAAGTTCGACGCGCCCTGCGAGCCGAACACGGTGCCCGAGGCGCCGGCACCGAAGCCGGAACCAGCTGCCGCACCCGCACCGCGCTGCATCAGGATCAGCGCAATCATCGCCAGCGCGACCAGCACGTAGACCACATTGAGGATCAACATCAGCATTTCGAAATCCGTCCCCGGACAAAACTTAATGGGTTAACAAGCGGCCGCCGCACGGGCGATGGCCAGGAAATCCTCGGCGACCAGCGAGGCGCCTCCGACCAGCCCGCCATCGACGTCGGGCTGCGCAAACAGCTCGCTGGCGTTATCGGGCTTGACACTGCCCCCGTACAGGATGGGCAGAGAATCGGCGATTCTAGCATCCGCCTTCGCGACTTCGCCACGCAGGAAGGCATGGACGGCTTGCGCCTGCTCCGGGCTGGCGGTGCGACCGGTGCCGATGGCCCAGATCGGCTCGTAGGCAAGCACGGCACGGGCAAAGCCTGCGCTGCCCACCAGTGCCAGCACCGGTTCGAGCTGGGCGCGCAACACCGCTTCGGTCTGCTTGGCTTCGCGCTGTTCCAGCGACTCGCCCACGCACAGCACCGGGATCAGCCCGGCGTGCACGGCGGCGGCGAATTTGCGCGCCACCAGCTCGCTGCTCTCACGATGGTACTGACGCCGTTCGGAATGGCCGACCAGCCCGTATTCGGCGCCGACATCGACCAGCATGGTGGCCGAGACTTCACCGGTATAGGCGCCCTTCTCGTTACTGCTGACGTCCTGGGCACCGAAACACAGGTGGTGCTCCTCGAAATCCTCGATCAGATCGCCGAGGTAAGGCAGGGGCGGCAGGATGACGACATCGACACCCTCCAGGGGCATGTGCGCGGCGATCCGGGCCACCAGCTCGGTGGCGAAGGCGCGGCTGCCATGCAGCTTCCAATTTCCGGCAACGATCTTTCGACGCATCAGGCGCAGGTTCCTGAGTGGAAGACAGGCGACAGAATAGCCCATGCCCTGTCGGCAGCCGGCACACTTCTGTCCATTGCCTGTCTCCTCCCTCCTTCAACAGGAACCTGCCATGTCCGTTTCGCCTGTCTTTGCATTGGTCACCGGCGCCTCCAGCGGCATCGGCCGCGAGATTGCGCGCGCTTACGCAAGGCGCGGCGTGCCGCTGATCCTGACCGCGCGCCGGGTGGATCGGCTGCAGGCGCTGGCCGAGGAGTTGCGGCCGTTGGTGCAGGTCGAAGTCCTGCCGGCCGATCTGGGCGATGCCGACGCGGCCGAAACACTGGTTGCGCAGATCCAGCGCAATGGCTGGACGGTGGGCACCCTGGTCAACAATGCCGGCTACGGCGTGCCGGACCGCTATCTGCGCAACGACTGGGCCACGCATGCACGCTTCCTGCAGGTGATGGTGGCCGCGGTATGCGAGCTGACCTGGCGGTTGTTGCCGATGATTCGTGCCAGCGGCCAGGGCCGCATCCTCAACGTGGCCTCGTTCGCCGCACTGACGCCGGGTGCCGATGGGCAGACGCTGTACGCGGCCAGCAAGAGTTTCCTGCTGCGCTTCAGCGAATCGCTGGCGCTGGAAAATGCCGACTGCGCGGTCAAGGTCTGCGCGCTGTGCCCCGGCTTTGCCTGGTCGGAATTTCACGATGTCACCGGCACCCGCGAGGCGATGTCCGCCCTGCCCCGCTGGGCCTGGCTGCAAGCCGACGACGTGGCCGAGTATGGGATCGCCGCGCTGGAGCGTGGCCAGGTGCTGGCCGTGCCGGGCTGGCGCTATCGCCTGGTCAGTGCGGCGTTGCGCGTGTTGCCGCATGCGCTTGCATTGGGCGTAATGGCGCGCGGATCGCATCGGGTACGGCCGTTGCGGTGAGGCGGCTGCACATCCGCTGCGGCGTCGCGTCCAGCGCTACGCGCGGCCGGTGTGTGATGCCGTCAGTGATTGACGATGTCGCCATGCATGGCCGCCAGCCGTGCCAGCAACCGGTTCTGCGTGCGGCGTGGAATCCTGCGCTGATCCATCGCCCAGTTCAGGTCCTCCACCAGCGCGTTGAAGTCGCCTTCGCGAATGACCAGGTGCGCGTGCGCCTGCTGCATCGACTTGGCGGTATCCGGGCACGGGCCATCGGCGACATGGCAGAACTTCTGCACCAGCCGCTCGTTGAGCATCACGATGTTGACGCGCGCGAAGGTGTCGACGATGCGTGGATCGTCGGCGATGCGCGACAGCATGGTTTCCACCAGCGTCTCGATGCCGGCCTGTCCGCCGAGTTCGTCATAGAGCGTGGGGCGCGGTTGCGTGGTGGCGCAGGCGCCCATCAGCGCCAGCACGCCCAGCAAGGACCAGCGCAGCCGTCGATTCATCACAACGCCACCTGCAGGGATAGATAGAGGCCGCGCTGGTCGGCGAGCGTGGCGATGTCGCCAAGCTCGGCCCATGCCGCGGTCAGGGACACATGCTTGCTGGGAAACCAGGCCACGAATCCATCGGCCCATGCCTGCTCGCGGGCGAAGCCGAGGTTATCGGGTTTGTCGCGGTACTCCACGCCGACCACCCATGCCGGCGACAGCACGACGGCGGCGCTGGCCTCGCCGACCAGCCGATAGCTGTTGCGACGATCGCCGCCGAAACCGAGCAAGCCGGCCTGATTGGCGCGGGTTGCGCGCAGCGTGCCGTTGAGCAGCAACTGGTAGCCGCCCGCGCCCTGCAGCAACAAACGGCTGGCGCTGACATACACATCGGTGCCGTGATCGTCGCGCGCGCCGATCGCCAGCGGCAGCGTGCCATCGCGCAGGCGTTTGTACTGCACGCCCACACTGACCTGTGGCGCATGCCCGTAGACCAGATCGCCACAGACCCGCAGCTTGGCGCCGAACACGTCCTGGCCGAGCGCATTCCATGGCAGGCCCAGCCGGTCCTGCAGGGTGCCCAGATCCAGCCGCTGCCGCGCCAGCGACAGTTCCAGCCGGTTGCCGACCGTCAGCGCGGCGCCTTGCACGTCGAGCCGGTAATCGCCGCTGTCCACATGCGTGGCAAACAGGACGGTGCCGAGTTCGTCGCGGGTGCCGTAGCCCGACAGCGTGGCCCACGGCACGATGCCGCCCCCGCTGCTACCTTCGATCATCGACACGCCGCCGGTGGCGAGCAGACGCCCATCACCTGCGATCACCGACGCGGGCGCGATGGCCAGCCCGGCCAGTGACGCAGCCAGCAGCGTGCGCCGCCACCCGGTCATCGATGCACTCCTGCCTGCGCTGCCGGCGCCAGGTCGAGTTGGCGCAGGCACCAGGCGACCAGCGGCACCTCTTCCAACGGCGGCGCGTACAGATAGCCTTGCACCATGTCGCAGCCGTAACCGCGCAGCAGCCCCAGGGACGTGGCGTTTTCCACGCCTTCGGCGATCACGCTCAAGCCCAGGTTATGCCCGAGATCGATGGTGCTGCGCACGATGAACGCATCGTCCGTGCCTTCGGCCAGCTGCATGACGAAGCTCTTGTCGATCTTCAATTCGTCCACCGGCATGCGCTTGAGCTGCGCCAACGAGGAATAGCCGGTGCCGAAGTCGTCGATGGACAGCCGCACGCCGACGCTGCGCAGCTGATGCAGCATGTGCAAAGCGGATTCGACATCGCGCATCAAGGCGCTTTCGGTCAGCTCCAGCGTGACCGACTGCGCCGGCACCGCGTGATGCTCCAGACGGCCACGTACGTAATCCGGCAAACCGGGGTCGGACAGGTCCAGCGCGGAAAGATTGATTGCCATGCCCAGCTCCAGGCCCTGCCGGCGCCACTGCGCCTGGCAGCGCAGCGCCTCGTCCAGCACGAAGCGGGTCAACGGATGGATCACGCCGGAGTGCTCGGCCAGTGGAATGAATTCGTCCGGGCCGATCGCCCCGAGCACCGGATGGTGCCAGCGCACCAGCACCTCCACCTGCTCGACGCGATCGTTGCGCAGGCAGATCTTGGGCTGAAAGCGCAAGGTCAGCTCGTTGCCACCGACGGCCTGGCGCAGATCGCCGGTCAGGCGCAGCCGGCGCAGATGCTGCTCGTCCTGGCCCAGGCGATACACGCTGGCACCGATGGTGCTGACATTGCCGCCCTGGCGACGGGCAATGTCGGCGCGCCGCAACAAGGTGTCCGGGTCGGCGCCGTGTTCGGGGATCAGGGCGATGCCGATGCTGGCTTCCAGCTGGATCCGCGCCTGCGGCAGCGCCAGCGGGCGGCGCAGCTGCAGCAGCAAGCGCTGTGCATCCTGTTGCACGGTGGCGGCGTCGGTCTGCGCCACCACCACCATGAATTCGTCGCTGCCCAGCCGCCCGACCAGATTGGGTTCCTGCACCACGTCGGCAAGACGGCGGCCCACCTCGACCAGGACCTGGTCGGCGAAATCGTGACCCAGGCTGTCGTTGAGTTCCTTGAAGCGTTCCAGATCCAGGATCAGCACCGCGGCGGTGCCGCCGGACGCCACGGTCTGCTCCACCACGTCCTTCAGCCGCTCCAGCAAGCAGATGCGATTGGGCAGACCGGTCAAGGCATCGTGGCGCGCCTGATGCAGGATGTGCTGCTCGCGACTGGCAATCTGCTGCTGCATGCGCCCGAAGCTGTCGGCCAACTCGGCCAGTTCGCGCCCGGATGGCACTTCGACGGCGGTGTGGTAATCGCCGCGCTGGATGCGCCGTGCGGCCTGTACCAGCTGCGCGACCGGCCTGCTGACGCTGCGCGCCAGGAAGATCGCCACGCCCAGCGCCGCAGCCGTGGCCAGACCCGCCAGCAGCAGGATGCGCAACTTGAGGACGCGATAGGGTGCCACCGCGCGATCCAGCGAGGCCTGCAGCGCAACCCGCACATGGCTGTCGCCCTGGATCGACTGCAGTTTGACCAGGTAACGCGACTGGGCCAGGGTCAAGGCGACCGCCGCGCCCTGCGCGCGTTCGGCGGTCGGCAACTGCTGTGCAAACTCGGCGCGCGCGGCCGGCTCCAGGGTGGAGGCCAGCACGCGCACCGGCGGGCCATCGGTGAAGAAGGTCGCATCCAGCCCGGTGGTGGAACGGAAATCCTGCGCCAGGCCGTCGCCGGATTCATTGCCGATCGCGATCCAGCCCACCCGGCTCGGTGCCAGCACCTGCACCACCGCCAGCCGCACGATGCGGCTGTCCAAGGCCACCACGCCGACCGCACGCCCATCGCGCTGCGCCTGCTGCAGCAGGGTCTGCACAGCACGCAGCTGTTCGGCTTGCGGCAGGTCGGCGAGCCCGGTCAGAAACTCCCCGTCCGGGGACAACAGCAGCGCGGTCTGCGCCGACATGCGCGCAGCGTGATTGCGCAATGCCGATTGCATGGTCGGCACATCGCCACTGGCCACGGCCGCACGAAAGCCGAAGTCGTCGGCCAGCACCGAGGCCGACTGCATCAGTTGCTCGTCGCGGCGCAGATTGATGCGTTGCCAGACGCGCTCGCCGATCTGCAGTTCTTCGCCCAGTTGCGCCTTGACGCTGCGCTCGGTGGCGACCTGCACCGCAATGAAGGTCAGTGCCTGCGTGGCGAGCACGACCAGCACCAACAACGCCGCGATCCGGGTATGCAGGCGCATGGCCTTCATGGCTTCGGCGTCTTCGGGTCGGCGCGACGGAACTTGTCCTGCAGCGCGCGCACGCGCGCATCCGGTGGCGCGACCACGGGCGCGGCGCCGGTGGTCTGCAGGGTCACGCGCCGTTGCATGGCCTGGCGCGCAAGTGCCACCGGCTCGGTGAGCGCGGCGCCCTTTATGCGCGGATGCCAGACCCGCAGCGTGTAGTTGCCTGCCGGCGCATCCAGCTGCACGCGGCCGTCGCTGCCGGTCTTGCCGAAATACGGTGTGTCCACCACCAGGATATAGCCCAGCATCCAGTCGTGGATATTGCAGCCCACCGTCACCAGACCGGCCTGGTCGAAGCGCACCGGTGCGGCGGTGCTGCCCTGGAACAGCGGCAATTCGAAGCGCTTGGCGGGGGAGAACGAATAGACCTGATGGCGAATCTGGTCGTTGTTGGGAAACTGCACCAGGGTGCCGGTGCGCACCGCCAGCACGGCGGGCACGAACTGCGAATTGACCTGGTCCATCTCCACGGTCCGGGGCGCGCCGGCGGCAACCGGACGTGCCGGCTCCAGGCTCACCACCGCATCGACCAGCATGCCGTTGGCATCGACGACGGTCACGCTGATCGGCGTTGCCAATGCGCAGCTTGCCGCGCAGTACGCCAGCACCCCGCAAACCGGGCCGATCCGTTTGAACCACTGCATCCGCATGCGCCCCCCAAGCTAGTGCACTCAGCAGCGGGCGCCAGGCGAGTCCGACGTCGCGCTAGCGATCAGACTGGGTTATCGGCTCAGGTGAATGCAAGCTTTAATCGGACGCGAGCACACTTTCATGAATCAAACTGTGCAGGCGGTCATTGCCGATGCTGCAAGCGCAGCGATCGCCTGCGCGTCCTGGCCGCGAACGGACTACTTCAACTTGATTTCGCGCAGACGCTCTTCCAGAAACCCGTGCGCGGTGATCGGCTCGGGATACCGGCTCGGATTGTCGGCGGTGATGCACGACGGCAGCACGTCGATCAGGAAATCCGGATTGGGATGCAGGAAGAACGGCACCGAATAGCGCGGCTTGCGTGCCTGCTCGCCCGGCGGATTGACCACGCGATGGATGGTGGACGGATACACGTGGTTGGTCAGGCGTTGCAGCATGTCGCCGATGTTGACCACGATGGTGTCGGCGTCGGCAGTGAACGGCACCCACTCGCCATCGTTGGAGCGCACTTCCAGCCCGGCCGCGCTGGCACCGACCAGCAAGGTGATGAAATTGATGTCGCCATGCGCGCCGGCACGCACGTTGGGAATGTCGTCGCTGGTGATCGGCGGGTAGTGGATCGGCCGCAGGATCGAGTTGCCGTTGTTGGTCTTGTCGACGAAATACTCCTGCGGCAGGCCGATATGCAGCGCCAATGCCGACAGCACGCGCGAGCCCAGGTGATCCAGCTGCTGGTACAGGCGATAGCCGCGCTCACGGAACCCGGGCACCTCTTCCGGCCACAGATTCGGCGCCATCACCGCGCGGTACGGCGAATCGTCCGGGATTTCGCGGCCGATATGCCAGAACTCCTTCAGATCGAAATGCTTGGAATCCTTGGCGGTTTCCACGCCGAACGCGGTATAGCCGCGCGCACCGCCGCTGCCTTCCACGTGGTAGCGACGCTTGACCTCTTCGGGCAGCGCAAAGAACGCCTTGAACGCCTCGTACGCCGCG
This sequence comes from Xanthomonas euroxanthea, assembly GCF_903989455.1. Taxonomy (NCBI): domain Bacteria; kingdom Pseudomonadati; phylum Pseudomonadota; class Gammaproteobacteria; order Lysobacterales; family Lysobacteraceae; genus Xanthomonas; species Xanthomonas euroxanthea. The sequence goes on from NZ_LR861803.1 coordinate 3,144,522, forward strand.
TCGATGTCGGCCTGCGCGATGCCGTGGTTGCGGATGCCGGCAAAGCCCCACTGCCGATAGGCCGCGCCGAGCTCGGCGACGAAAGCGTCGCGGTCGCTGTCGAAACGGGTGATGTCCAGGGTCGGGATGCGGGCGCTCATACGGATATCTGCAGTTGAAGTCGGGAAGTCGAAAGGAAGGCCTGCCGCTCAGGACAGCAGGCGATACAACAGGTAGAACGTCGCGGCCTTGGCAAAGACCACGCACACAGCAATGATCAGCGACTCACGCCGCGTCACGCACGGCCCCGGAGAGACGGTCGAGCGTGTCCTGCATCAGGCCGGCGTCGTCGGCTTCCACGGTCACGCGCACCACCGGCTCGGTGCCGGACGGACGCAGGAACGCACGTCCCCGGCCGTGCACGGCGGCCTGCGCCTGCTGCAGTGCCTGCTGAACGCCGGCGGCCTCCACGATCGCCTTGGCCGCACCGCCATCCAGCCGCACGTTGACGGTCTTCTGCGGCACCTTGCTCAGGCTGCTCAGGGCCTGGCGCAGGTTCTGCCCATCGCGGCCAAGGGCCTCGAGCACCTGCAGCGCACTGACGATGCCATCGCCGGTGGTGGCGCGATCCAGGCACAGCAGATGGCCGGAGGTTTCGCCACCCAGCGTGCCGCCGCCTTCGACCAGCGCCTGGTGCACATAGCGGTCGCCGACCTTGGCGCGCTGGAACGGGATGTTCCGTGCAGCCAGCGCCTGTTCCAGGCCGTAGTTGGTCATCAAGGTGCCGACCACGGTGCCGGTGAGCCGGCCGCTGGCCTGCCAGGAGCACGCGAGCAGGTAGAGCAGGTCGTCGCCATCGACCGGGTTGCCCTGGTCGTCGGCCATCAGCACGCGGTCGCCATCGCCGTCGAAGGCGATGCCCAGCTGCGCGCCGCTCTCGCGCACCTTGGCGGCGAGATTGTCGATATGGGTGGAGCCGACACCGGCATTGATATTGAGCCCGTCGGGCGCGGCGCCGATGACGACCACGTCCGCACCCAGCTCGCGGAACAGCATCGGCGCAATGTGATAGGTCGCCCCGTGCGCGCAGTCCAGCACCATCTTCAGGCCGTGCAGGGTGAACCCGCGCGCCACGCTGGCCTTGCAGAATTCGATGTAACGGCCGATCGCATCACGGGTGCGGATCGCCTTGCCCAGGCGCTCCGATTCCACGGTGTGGAACGGCTCGTCCAGCGCGGCCTCGATCGCCGCTTCGGTGGCGTCGTCGAGCTTCTCGCCTTCGGCGGAGAAGAACTTGATGCCGTTGTCGTAATGCGGATTGTGCGAGGCGCTGATCACCACGCCGGCATCGGCGCGCAGCGTGTTTGTCAGAAAGGCGATGGCCGGGGTCGGCATCGGGCCGATCAGCTGCACGTCGGCGCCGGCGGCGACCAGGCCGGCTTCCAATGCGGCTTCGAACATGTAACCGGAAATCCGCGTGTCCTTGCCGATCAGCACCAGCGGACGCTTGCTGCGGCCCTGGGTCAGCACCCGACCGAGCGCATTGCCCAGCCGCAGCACGAAATCGGCCGAGATCACGCCCTGCCCGACCCGGCCACGGATGCCGTCGGTTCCAAAATACTTGCGACTGCTCATGCGTTGCGGTGTTCCTGCCTACGGGTGGACGCACGCGCAGCGGCGCGTGCGACGGGGTCGCGCCAGCGCGCGGCCACTGGCCTCATGCGGCCGCGTCCTGCGGATGCGGCTGACGCATCATCATCGCGGTCAGATCGGCGATGCGGTCGCGCATGTCGCGGCGGTCGCAGATCTGGTCGATGGCACCGTGGTCGAGCAGGAACTCCGACCGCTGGAAGCCTTCCGGCAGGGTCTCGCGCACGGTCTGCTCGATCACGCGCGGGCCGGCGAAGCCGATCAACGCATGCGGCTCGGCGATATTGATGTCGCCCAGCATCGCGAACGAGGCCGACACGCCACCGGTGGTGGGATGGGTCAGCACCGAGATGTACGGCAGGCCGGCTTCCCGCAGGCGCCCGAGTGCGGCGGAGGTCTTGGCCATCTGCATCAGCGAGAACAGGCCTTCCTGCATGCGCGCCCCGCCGCTGGCGGAGAAGCACACGAACGGGCAGCCGACTTCCAGCGCCACTTCGGCCGCACGCGCGAAGCGCTCGCCGACCACCGAGCCCATCGAGCCGCCCATGAAGGCGAAGTCGAATGCGGCGGCGACCAGCGGGTTGCCCTTGAGCGTGCCGCGCATGGCGATCAGCGCGTCGTACTCGCCGCTGCTCTTCTGGCTGGCCTTGATGCGCTCGCCATAGCGCTTCTGGTCCTTGAACTTGAGCACGTCGACCGGGCCCAGTTGCGCGGCGATCTCGGTGGTCGCGGTGTCGGGATCGAACAGCGAGTTCAGGCGCGCACGCGCGCGGATCGCCATGTGGTGATCGCACTTCGGACACACCTCGAGGTTCTCCTCGAGCTCGGGGCCGTACAGCGCGCTGCCGCAGTTGCTGCACTTCTCCCACAGGCCCTCGGGGACGCTGCGCTTCTTGGCCGGGGTGTTCTCGGTGCGGATGCCGGAGGGCATCAATTTGCTGAGCCAGCTCATGCGTGTATGACAATCCATGCAGGGCGGCCATGTGGGCCGCAGAGGGGCGACAGTCTAACGCGCTGCGGGAAAGCCGAGGTAGCGCGCAGGCTAAATGCGGGCCCGGGTGGCCCGGCCCGCGCTTGCCGCGCGGCGGCCCCAAGGCTGGCGTGCCGGTGGCGCGCCAGCTGTGCCCTTCCCGCCCGAAGGCGCAGAGAGGCTGTGGTGTCAGGCCTGGTCGAGCGCCTGCCGCAGCGGGGCCAGGAAAGCCTCGGCGCGTTCGCGGGCGCTGCGGACATCGGTGGCCTCGGCCAGTGCCGCGACCAGCGCGCTGCCGACCACCACGCCGTCGGCGTCGACGGCCATGGCGGCGGCGCTGGCGGCGTCCTTGATGCCGAAACCGGCCACCACCGGGGCGCCGGCACGCCGGCGCAGCTGGCGCAGGCGGTCGCTGGCGGCATGGGTGTCGAGCAGGTTCGAGGCGCCGGTGACGCCGGCGAAGCTGACGTAGTACAGATAGCCCTGGGCGCTGCTGCACAGCATGTCCAGGCGCTGCTCGCTGGTGGTCGGCGACGCCAGCGCAATCAGCGCCAGGCCGACCTCGGTGAAGATCGCGCGGGTTTCGTCCGCCTCTTCGGGCGGCAGATCGACCAGGAGCAGGCCATCCACACCGGCAGCGACGGCGGCTTCGGCGAAGCGCCGGGTGCCGTGGATCTCGATCGGGTTGAGGTAGCCCATCAGCACCACCGGCGTGGTGGCGTCCTCACGGCGGAACTCGTGCACCGCTTCCAGCACATAGGCCAGGCCGGCACCACGGCCCAGCGCGCGCTCGGAGCTGCGCTGGATGGTGGGGCCGTCGGCCATCGGGTCGGAAAACGGCACGCCGAGTTCGATGACATCGGCACCGGCGCGCACCAGCGCATGCATCACCGGCACGGTGGCTTCCAGCGACGGATCGCCGGCGGTGATGAAGGGGATGAGCGCCTTGCGGCCATCGGCACGCAGACGCTGGAAGGTTTGGTCGATACGACGCATTGAAAGACCTTGCAATTGTTAGAGGCGGTGCGACCGCCTCAATGGATGTCCTGGTACATCGTCGCCGGCAATTCGGTCAATGCCTGCGCCTCGACCTCAAGGTCGAAACTGTCCAGGCAGCAGCCGCAGCCGCTGTTTTCCGAACACGTGCGGATCTGCGGCGCCCAGCGGTCGAGCCAGGCGAACAGCAGGTCCTGTTCGCCTCGCTGGTCGGCTAGCGCGGTCACGGTGACGCGCCGCAGCGGCATCAGACCTGCACGCCTTCACGTGCGGCGATGGTGTGCACGTCCTTGTCGCCCCTGCCGGACAGGTTGCACAGGATCAGCGCATCCTTGGGCATCTCGCGCGCGAGCTTGATCGACTGCGCCACTGCATGGCTGGATTCGAGTGCGGCCAGGATGCCTTCGGTATGCGCCAGCAGATGGAAGGCGGCCATCGCTTCGTCGTCGGTGATGCCCTGGTAGACCGCACGCCCGCTGTCGGACAGGAACGAATGCTCTGGGCCCACGCCCGGGTAATCCAGCCCCGCAGAAATCGAATGGGTTTCGGTGATCTGGCCGTCGTCGTCGCAGATCACATAGGTGCGATTGCCATGCAGGACGCCGGGGCGCCCGGCCGCGATCGACGCCGCATGACGGCCGCTGGCGATGCCGTCGCCGGCCGCTTCGGCGCCGTAGATCTTGACACCTGGGTCGTTGAGGAATGCATGGAACAGGCCGATCGCATTGCTGCCGCCGCCGACGCAGGCGCTGAGCGCATCCGGCAGGCGGCCGAAATCTTCCAGCATCTGCGCGCGCGCTTCGCGGCCGACAATCGCGTTGAAGTCGCGCACCATGCGCGGATACGGATCCGGGCCGGCCACGGTGCCGATGATGTAGAAGGTGTCCTGCACGTTGGTGACCCAGTCGCGCATCGCTTCGTTGAGCGCGTCCTTGAGCGTGGCCGAGCCGGAGGTCACCGGGATCACGGTCGCGCCGAGCAACTTCATGCGGTAGACGTTGATCTTCTGCCGCTCGATGTCGGTGGCACCCATGTAGACCACGCATTCCAGGCCCAGCCGCGCGGCCACCGTGGCGCTGGCCACGCCATGCTGGCCGGCACCGGTCTCGGCAATGATGCGGGTCTTGCCCATGCGGCTGGCCAGCAAGGCCTGGCCGATGGTGTTGTTGATCTTGTGCGCGCCGGTGTGGTTGAGGTCTTCGCGCTTGAGCAGGATCTGCGCGCCGCCCACTTCGCGGCTCAGGCGCTCGGCGTGATAGATCGGGCTGGGCCGGCCGACGTAGTGCTTGAGATCCTTGTCGTATTCGGCAATGAAGGCCGGATCCTGGCGCGCCTGGTCGTAGGCGGCAGACAGCTCCTGCAAGGGGCCGATCAAGGTCTCGGCGACAAACCGGCCACCGAACTTGCCGAAGTGGCCGGCAGCGTCCGGATAGGCGTAAAAGTCACTGATGGGCTGGGCCGACATGGAAATCCTCTGCAGCGATGCGGTCGTACATGAGGCATTACTGTAGCGCAGCCACGGCGTGCGATAAATCGATAAGATTGCCGCAACCTGTGATCTGGACTCACATATGAGCACACTGCTTCCGCCGCTGGCAGCGCTGCGCGCGTTCGAATCCGCCGCACGTCTGCAGAGCGTCAGCCGGGCCGCGCAGGAGCTGCACGTGACCCATGGCGCCATCAGCCGGCACGTGCGCTCGCTGGAACAGGCGCTGGGCACGGCGCTGTTCACCCGCCAGGGCCGCGGCCTGATGCTCACGCCTGCCGGCGCCAGGCTGCGCGATGCCACCGGCGAAGGCTTTGCGCTGATCGGCGACACCTGGGCAGCGTTGCGGCGCCCCACCAGCGAGGCGCCGCTGGTGCTGGGCTGCTCCGGCAGCCTGCTCGCGCGCTGGGTCATCCCGCGGCTGGGCAGGCTGCAGCGGGATCTGCCGCAGCTGCGCCTGCACTTGTCGGCCAGCGAACAGGCGCCCGGTCCGGACCTGGATGGCCTGGATGCGGCCTTGCTGCTGGACACCCCGCCGTGGCCAGGCGAGTGGCAGGTGCACGAGCTGGGCGTGGAGTGGATCGGCCCGGTGCTGAGCCCGCAGCTGGCATCGGCCACCCGGCTCGATAGCAGCGCGGCGACCGCCCTGCTCGACCACGCCTTGCTGCACACCCGCTCGCGCCCGCAGGCCTGGCCGGAATGGGCGCAACGCCACGGCCTGGCACCCGAGGCGCTGGGCTTCGGCACCGAATTCGAACATCTGGTCTATCTGCTGGAGGCGGCCGCGGCCGGCCTGGGCGTGGCGATCGCACCGCAACCGCTGGTTGCCGCGGACCTGGCCGCCGGGCGCCTGCTGGCGCCCTGGGGCTTTACGCCGACGCGCGGCCGCTGGGTGCTGTGCGCCGCAAGGCGCAACCCCGATCAGCGCATCGAACAGCTCGCCGGCTGGTTGTGTAGCGCACTTTCAGAAGATCAGCAGCGCACCACGGATGCCGCAAGCGCCTAATCGGAACTCTCAAATCGCCCCGATCGACGAAACAAGGGGCCAAGCAATCACCGGGAAATCGAAGACCTCAAGAGCAATCAAAACAACGAAGCAGACTGCCCGCTCCGATTCCCCAATCCCGATTCCCGATTCCCGCCCCCCCAACTCACCCCATCTCGTGGCAATCGGCCCGGCGCACTTCTTCGACGAACTTGCGCATCATGTGGCCGTCCTTGATCCCCGGCGCCAGCTCCACGCCGCTGGACACGTCCACGCCCCACGGCAGCGTCGCCACGATCGCATCGAACACGTTGTCGGCGGTGATGCCACCCGCCAGCAGAAACGGGCGATGCAGGCCGGTCGGCAGCCGCGACCAATCGAAGGTCTTGCCGGTACCGCCACCGGCGCCGGGCGCATGGCTGTCGAACAGGAAACCGGCGGTATTGGGATAGGCAAGCTGCAAGGTCCGCGCGTTGGCGTCCTCGCCGTTCATGCCGGTGCTGCCCATCGGTATGGCCTTGAGATACGGCAGGTTGAAGCTGCGGCAGAACGCGTCGTCTTCCTCGCCATGAAACTGCAGCAAGGTCGGGCGCACGGTACGCACCACTTCGCGCACTTCTTCCTTGGAATTGTTGCGGAACAAGGCCACCACATCGACCATCGGCGCGGTGGCCTGGCGCATTGCGCGCGCCTCGGCCGGCGCCACGCGGCGCGGGCTGCCATGCGCAAAAATGAACCCCACCGCGTCCACACCCAGCTCGCCGGCCAGTCGAATATCACCGGCGCGAGTCATGCCACAGAACTTGATACGGGTGCGGTACAGCGATCGATTCATTGGGTTACCTCAGCGGGCAGATGCCACTCTGCGGGATACAACGGCCCGATGAAGACCAGACCTTGTGGCGGCGCTGTCGGCCCGGCCACCGTGCGGTCGCGACCGGCCAGCAACGTCGCGATCCAGTCGCCCGGTTGTTCCCCGGTTCCGATCAGGATCAGCGAACCAACAATATTCCGCACCATGTGATGAAGGAATGCATTGGCCTGGACCTGCACCTCCACCACCTCGCCGATGCGTTGCACGCTGATGGCCTGCAGGTTGCGGCGTGCGTGCAAGGCCTGGCATTGCACGCTGCGGAATGCGCTGAAGTCGTTCTCGCCCAATAACGCCTGCGCGGCCGCGTGCATGGCATCGGCATCCAGCGGGCGGCGTTCCCAGCTCAAGGTCTGGCGATACAGCGCCGGGCGTATCTGCCGGTTGAGCAGGCGATACCGGTAACGGCGTGCGCGCGCGGAAAACCGCGCGTGGAAGTCGGCGGCCGCCGGTACGCACCAGCGCACCGCGATCGAGGGCGGCAGGCGCGCGGTGGTGCCCAGCATCCAGCCACGCGGCGCGCGGTGCGCATCGCTGTCGAAATGCACCACCTGGCACTCGCCATGCACGCCGGCATCGGTGCGGCCTGCGCATACCACCTGCACCGGGGCATCGGCCACCGAGGACAGCGCCGCCTGCAGGCTGGCCTGCACGCTCGGCCCACCCTGCTCACCCAACTGCTGCCAGCCCTGGAACTCGCTGCCGTCGTACTCCACGCCCAGCGCGTAACGCATCGGAACCTGCCTGTTGTCGAATCGATGGAGCGTGCGCGGACTAGCCGACGGCGTGCTCGGACCACACCGCCAGCGTGTTACCGCCCGGCTCGCGGAAATGAAACCGGCTGCCGCCGGGAAAACCGAACACCGGCTTGACGATCTCGCCACCGGCAGCGCGTACGCGCTCGCCCATGGGCTCCAGCGCGTCGGCATACAGCACGATCAGCGGACCCGCATCTGCCGACGCTGCCGCAGTGGCGCGATAGAAACCACCGTCCAGACGACCGTCATTGAAGGCCAGATAATCCGGACCATAGGCCTGAAACTGCCAGCCGAACACGGTTTCGAAAAACGCGCGGCTGGCATCCAGATCGAGCGAGGCAAATTCCACGTAATCGATACGGCGCTCGCGTGCGGCGGCTTGTGCGGCGGCCAGGCTGTCCAGCGCCGGGCTCATGCCAGCCGCTCCAGCAGTTCGGCGGCTTCGGCGCGGGTGGCCTCATCGCCGGTTGCAGCCACCTCCAGCAACAAGCCACGCGCGGTGTCCGTGTCGCCGAGATCCATGTAGGCCACGGCCAGTTCCAGACGATCGCGGCCTGCAGAGACGAACCCCCTGGTGCTCACCGCGCTGGGCGCAGCGGCCGGGGCGATAGGCACCGGGTCGATCTCCGGGCTGTCCTGCGTGGCGACCGAGGCAAGCGGCACGCCCGGCGCGCGATCGTTGCCGGCGCGCGTGGCGTCTACGTCCTGCGGCTGGCCGTACGGAAGCTCCGCAGGCGCGGACCTCACCTGCTCCGGCACCGGTTCCTCAGGCGCAGCGAACTCCGGCTGCACCACCGGAGGCGCTGGCGGCGTCGCACGCAGCGAGCGCCAATCCTCGCTGGCAACCACCGGCGGCGCTGCGACAGGCTCGGACAGCAGCGGTTCGCGACGCAACACATCGGACAGCGGCTGTTGCGCCTGGTAGGCGCGCTCGTCTTCGCGCAGATCCGCCTGCTCGAATTCGGTTTCATGCAGCACATCGTGCTCGCTGGGCACGGTGGCCTGTGCATCGTCCTGCGGCGCGGCGGTGTCTGCCGCGGCGCCGGCAGGCACGATGTCGAACTGACGCTGCGGCAACGGCGGCAGCGGCGAGGGCTTGCGCCGGCGTGCCGCCAGCCAGGCGACGATCGCCGCGACGATCAACACCAGCCCGCCGATCAACCACAGTGGAAAACCGCCACCCTGCTGCGCCGCGGCCGGCGTTTCGGACAAGCGCTTCTGCGCGGCCGCCAGGTCGGTGTCCTTCATTGCGATCAAGGCTTGCTGTTGCTGCTTGAGCTTTTCCAGATCGGCCACGCGGGTGCGCAGATCCTGCAATTCCGCATCGCGGGTGGCGATGTCTTCCCTGGCCTGTTGCAACTGTTGGTTGGCCGCCATGTCGCCCTCGCCTTCGGCACTGGTGCCGGACGTGGCGCCGGCCTGGTTGGTCTGACTCGCCACTGCGGGGGCGATCTCGAGCCGCGCGCCGGCACCTGCCGACGTCGCGACAGCTGCGGCAGGCGACGGCGTTGCAGCAGCGGCGCCGGCCTCGGCCGGCTGCGGAACCGCCGCGCGCGCCTGTCGCCACTGCGCGGCCTGCTCGCGCACCATCACCGCCGCTTCGGCAGCGCCGACCTGCGCCAGCGCATCTTCCTGCGGGGTGCGCAGCACCGCACCCTGCTTCAAGCGATTGATGTTGCCGTCGATGAAGGCATCCGGGTTGGTGCGCAGCAACGCCAGCATGGTCTGGTCGAGCGAATGCCCGTTGGAACGGGCCACGGCGGCAGCGATTTCGGACAAGGTCTGGCCCGAGCGCACCGCCGGCAGCGCATCGCCGGCCGGCGCCGGCGCGGCAGCGCGCGTGCCGGAACGTGTGCCGGGCGCCACTGCGTCGGCAGCCTGCCCGGCGCGTCCGGCAACGGCTGCGGGCGCGGCGGCCGGCTCACGTGCGATGGCATTGCTGGCCCCGGCGCGCGGCGCCTCGATGGCAGGCCCGGCGATCGCAGCCGCGGTATTGGGCGCATCGACCAGTGCGGAATACTCGCGCACCAGCCGGCCCTGGCCCCACTCCACCTCGATCAGGAAGTTGATCGCCGGCTGGTCCACTGCCTGGCTGCTGGTCACGCGGATCACCGCACGCCCGCGCGCGTCCTGCGCGAACTGGAACTGCAGGTTGCTGACCAGGCCCTGCGGGCGCTCCAGGCCGACCCGTGCAAACGTAGTGGCCGATGCCAGCGCCACGCGTGCGTTGTCGAGTTCGCCCGGCTCGTTGGAGATGACCGGAATCTCGGCCACCAATGGCTGCCCCGGCCGGGACAGCACCCGGATATCGCCCAGGCCCAACGCAATTGCAGCGCCGCTGCAGGCCATCAGCAGCAGCGCACCTATCCCTTGTATCGGACGCATCGCGCCCCCGCCCCTATGTTTCATGGGCATCAATATAGCCGCTGCATGGGCGAAAAAGTCGGCGCCCCCCGCGCAGAGCGCGCATGCCGTGGCGATACCGCGATGCGACATCCATGCAGCAGGCCATCGGCAGCGCGTTGGCAGGAGCGCACTTGTGCGCGATGAGGCTTCACCGGGACAGCTTCATCGCGCGCCAGCGCGCTCCTACGGGCTACCCGTGGTCAGCCTTCCTGGGCAACCAGCTCGGCCAGCTGCACGGCGTTGAGCGCGGCGCCCTTGCGGATGTTGTCCGAGACGATCCACAGGTTCAGGCCGCGCGGATGCGACAGATCCTCACGGATGCGGCCGACGAACACCGCGTCCTTGCCGGACGCGTGCGTGACCGGCGTCGGGTAGCCGCCAGGCTTGCGCTCGTCCACCACTTCCACGCCGGGCGATGCGGACAGCAGCGCGCGCGCATCGTCGACGGTGATCTTGTCGCGGGTTTCGATCGCCACCGCTTCGGAGTGCCCGTAGAACACCGGCACGCGCACGGCGGTGGGGTTCACCTGGATGGAGTCATCGCCCAGGATCTTGCGCGTCTCCCAGACCAGCTTCATCTCTTCCTTGGTGTAGCCGTTGTCCTGGAAGTCGTCGATGTGCGGAATCAGGTTGAAGGCGATCTGCACCGGGAAACGCTGCGGGTCGATCTGCTGGAAGCTCAGCAGCTCGCTGGTCTGCTTGCCCAGCTCTTCCATCGCCGAACGCCCGCCGCCGGAGACCGACTGGTAGGTCGCCACATTGATGCGCTCGATGCCGTACTTGCGGTGGATCGGGCCGAGCGCGACCAGCATCTGCATGGTCGAGCAATTGGGGTTGGCGACGATGCCGCGCGGGCGCTGCTTCAGCGCTTCGGGATTGACCTCCGAGACCACCAGCGGCACGTCGTCGTCGTAACGGAACGCGGAGGAATTATCGATCACCACCGCGCCGGCGGCGGCGAACTTGGGGCCGTACTCCTTGGACACGCTGCCGCCCGCGGAAAACAGCGCGATGTCCACGCCGGTGGGGTCGAAGTCGGCCAGATCCAGCACATCGACCTTGCCGCCATTGAACTCGACCTGCCCGCCGGCCGAGCGTGCCGAGGCCAGCGCGTACAGGGTGGCGACCGGGAAGTTGCGCTCGGCCAGGATGCTCAGCATGGTCTCGCCGACAGCGCCGGTGGCGCCCACGACCGCGACGTTGAAACGACGGTTTTCGTTGCTCATGAGATTGTCTTTATCGAATGGGGAAAGAGGGGAACGCGCTTGCGCAGTGGGTTCGGGGAACCTCCAAAGCTGGCCGCGGAGGTTCCCTATCGTTTGGTCGTGGTGGTTTTGCCGGCGCCGGTGTTGGTCGCTTCGCCATCGCGCACGCCGGCCTGTTTGGCAGCGGCCACCGCATCGGCATTCAGCGCGCTCGGCGGATGGCCGGCATTGGGGCCTTTGCCCAGCGCGGCAATCAGGTTGTCCACCGCCAGCTGCACCATTGCGCGGCGCGTGGCCAGGCTGGCGCTGCCGATATGCGGGGTGAGCACGACGTTGTGCAGGGCCAGCAGTTCGGGACGGACCGCAGGTTCGCCTTCATAGACATCCAGGCCGGCGGCGGCCAGGCGCCCATTGGCGAGCGCATCGGCCAGCGCGATTTCATCGACCAGGCCGCCGCGCGCGATGTTCACCAGCGTGGCGCTCGCGCGCATCTTGCCCAGCGCGGCGGCATCGATGATGTGATGCGACTCCTTGGTGTACGGCAGCACCAGGACCAGGTGATCGGACTGCGCCAGCAGCGTGTCGAAGTCCACGTACCGCGCGCCGAGCGCCTGTTCGGTGGCGGCCGGCAGCTGGCTGCGGTTGTGATACAGCACGCGCATGCCAAAGCCGTGCGCGCCACGGCGGGCGATGCCCTGCCCGATCCGGCCCATGCCCAGGATGCCCAGCGTGCTGCCGTGGATATCGGCGCCGAGCATGGTCTTGAACGACCACTGCCCCCACTGCCCGTCGCGCAACCAGCGCTCGGCTTCGGTGATGCGGCGCGCAGTGGCCATCAGGACTGCAAAGCCGAGATCGGCCGTGGTCTCGGTCAGTACATCGGGCGTGTTGCTGGCCAGGATGCCGGCTGCACTGAGTGCGTCCAGATTTAGGTTGTTGTAGCCCACCCCGACATTGGCGATCGCACGCAGCCGCGGCGCGGAGCCGATTTCCGTCGCGCCGATACGCTCGTTGAGGGTGATCAAGGCACCGTCCAGCGATGCCAGCCGCACCGCCAGCTCGGCCGGCGAATACGCAGTGACGCGCTCGGTGGTGGTCAGCTCGAAATGCTCGCCCAGCTGCGCGACGACATCGTCGAACAGCGGCTGGCTGACCCACACCTTGGGGCGCGTTGCTTCAGACATCGACCTGACCAGGAATACGTGGCGCCACCTCGCCGACATCGCCGCACTGGGCGCGATGACGCAAGGCCTGATCCATCAGCACCAATGCCATCATCGCCTCGGCGATCGGGGTGGCGCGGATGCCGACGCAGGGGTCGTGGCGGCCGGTGGTGATCACATCGACCACCGCGCCATCCGCATCCACGGTCGCGCCGGGCAGGCGCAGGCTGGAGGTTGGCTTGAGCACCATCGAGGCGGTGATCGCCTGGCCGGTGGAAATGCCGCCCAGGATGCCGCCGGCATGATTGCTGAGGAAGCCTTCCGGGGTGATCAGGTCGCGGTGCTCGGTGCCCTTCTGCGCGGCGCTGGCGAAGCCGTCGCCGATCTCCACGCCCTTGACCGCGTTGATGCTCATCAGGGCGGCGGACAGTTCGGCATCGAGCTTGCCGTAGATCGGCTCGCCCCAGCCCGCCGGCACGCCGCCGGCCACCACGTCCACGCGCGCACCGACCGAATCGCCGGACTTGCGCAGCGCGTCCATGTAGGTTTCCAGCTCCGGCACCTGATCGGCATGCGGCCAGAAGAACGGATTGTCCTCGACCGCATTCCAGTCGAAACCGGTCGGGCGGATCTCGCCCAGCTGCGACAGGAACCCGCGCACCAGCACGCCATGGCGCTGCATGAGCCACTTCTTGGCGATCACCCCGGCGGCCACGCGCATGGTGGTCTCGCGCGCGGACGAGCGCCCACCACCGCGCGGATCGCGGATGCCGTACTTCTGCCAATAGCTGTAGTCCGCGTGCCCGGGACGGAACTGCTGGGCGATGTTGCTGTAGTCCTTGCTGCGCTGATCGGTATTGCGGATCAGCAGGCCGATCGGCGTGCCGGTGGTGCGGCCTTCGTAGACGCCGGACAGGATCTCGATGTCGTCGGCTTCGCGGCGTGCGGAGGTGTGCCGGCTCTTGCCGGAGGCACGCCGTTGCAGATCGTGGGTGAAGTCTTCCGGCGCGATCTCCAGGCCCGGCGGGCAACCGTCGACCACGCAGCCGATCGCCGGCCCATGCGACTCGCCGAAGGTGGTGACCGTCAACAGGCGGCCGAAACTGTTACTGCCCATGACGGCATCCTCTCAACATTGCAGCAGGTGGCATGGCGCGCAGCAAGCGCGGCAGATGACGTACCGCCACCAGCATCGGTGCCACCGCCAACAGGCCGCTGAACACCAGCGCAAAGACATCCAGCTTAATGCGCCCACTCAGCAGCCAATCGGCGAGCAGGTGCAGCGCAACGCCAGTTCCGACCAGCAGGCCGAGTGCCACAATGAGCGTGCGGCGCCGATGCGCACGCAAGGCCGCATCCGAACTGACCACCACGATCCACGCCGACACCAGGCCGAAAAACGCCATCAGGCCGAAGCCGATCTCCGCCCCCGCCCTAAACAAGCGCTGTGGCAAGGGACCGCCGTACATCGGGTCGAACAGGCGGTACACCACGTCGATCAAACTGAGCGGAATGCCGACGCCGAAGATGGACACCGGCAGCAGCAACAGCAGATCGCCCAGCTGCGGCCGCGTTGTGGACGACTCAGCGCGCACTGGCCAGCTCGGCGATGCGCGCGCCGTGCGCGATCAGCTCGCGGCATTCCACCGCGAAGATGCCCATCTGCCCGACCTTGAACTCGACCCAGGCCAGATCCACTTCCGGCAGCAGCTTGATCAGGTGCTGCTCGGACTCGCCCACTTCGCAGATCAGCAGACCGTCCTCGCTGAGGTGCTGCGGCGCATCGCGCAGGATCTTCAGCACCAGATCCAGGCCATCGTCGCCCGCGCGCAACCCCAGCTCCGGCTCGTAGGAATACTCCTGCGGCAGCGCGTCGGTTTCGTCGTTGGTGACATACGGCGGGTTGGTGACGATCAGGTCGTACTGGCGGCCGCCCAGCCCGGCGAACAGGTCCGACTTGAGCAGGGTGACGTTGTCGGCATGCAGGCGCGCCTTGTTTTCGGCGGCCAGTGCCAGCGCGTCGTCGCTGATGTCCACGCCGTCCACGTCCCACTGCGGGTTGTAGTGGCCCATGGCGATGGCGATACAGCCCGACCCGGTGCACAGGTCCAGCGCGCGAGTGACTTCGCGGCCGCCCAGCCAGGGTTCGAAGCCGGCTTCGATCAACTCGGCGATCGGCGAGCGCGGCACCAGCGCGCGCGCATCGCTCTTGAAACTGAGCCCGGCGAACCAGGCCTCGCCGGTCAGGTACGCCGCCGGCACGCGCTCGTTGATGCGGCGCTCGAACAAGCCCAGCACCTGCTCCTTTTCCGAACGCAGCAGACGCGCCTGGCCATACGCCGGGCCCAGATCGTGCGGCAGGTGCAGGCTGTGCAGGACCAGCTGGGTGGCCTCGTCCAGCGCATTGTCGTAGCTATGGCCGAAAGTCAGACCGGCTGCATTAAAACGGCTGGTGCCGTAGCGGATCAGGTCGATGATGGTGTGCAGTTCGTCGGCCGCGGCGGCAGTCATGGTAACAACTAAAGAGGAATCGGCCCCCGATTATAGAGGTCGGATCGGTATCATGAGCGTCCGTTGCACTGGAAACCGCCATGTTCAATCGCAATACCGGCATCGTGCTGCTGGTGGCGCTGGCCGCCGGCCTGGGGCTGTTGCTGGGCCAGAAGTTCCTCGGCGCCGCGCCCAGCTCGCCGTGGCCGCCCACCCGGACCATCACCTTCTATCCGCAGCCACGCACCCTGCCGCAGTTCAGCCTGCGCCAGTCCGACGGCACCCAGCTGGTGCCCGGCGAGCTGAAGGGACATTGGACGCTGGTGTTTTTGGGTTTCACCTTCTGCCCGGATGTCTGCCCGACCACGCTGACGGACCTGGCGGTGGCGCAACAGCAATGGGAAACCATCCCCGATGGCCTGCGCCCGCGCGTGCTGTTCGTGTCGGTGGACCCGCAGCGCGATCCGCCGGCACGCCTGGGCGACTACGCGCATGCCTTCCACAAGGACACCCTGGCCGCCACCGCCGATGTGCCGGCGCTGCAGCGCTTCGCCACCGCGCTGGGCTTCGTGTTCCAGAAGGTGCCGGGCAAGGGTTTTGCGGACAATCCCAACGACTACAGCATGGATCACTCGGCCGGCATCGCCGTGCTCGACCCGCAGGGCCGCCTGGCCGGGCTGATTCGTCCCCCGCTCGACCCCAAGGCGATCGCCACCGACCTCCAGCAACTGACCAAGGTAACCGCCCCGTGAGTCTCGTCACTTCCCTGACCTACGTGCTGCCGCACCGGTTGCTGTCCTCGCTGGCACGCGCGCTGGCCTATTCCGACACGCCATCCACCAAGCAGTGGTTGATCGACACGGTCACGCGCAAGTTCGGCGTGGACCTGGGCGAAGCACTGGAGCCGGACCCGCGCGCCTATCCCACCTTCAATGCATTCTTCACCCGCGCGTTGAAGCCGGGCGCACGCGTGCCCGATGCCGACCCTGCGGCGCTGCTCATGCCTGCCGACGGCCGCATCAGCCAGCTCGGCCCGATCGAGAACGGCCGCATCTTCCAGGCCAAGGGGCAGTCGTTCACTGCCGCCGAATTGCTCGGCGACGCCGAAGCCGCGCAGCCGTTCACCGATGGCCTGTTTGCCACCGTCTATCTCTCGCCCAAGGACTACCACCGCGTGCACATGCCGTGGACCGGCACCCTGCGCGAAACCGTGCATGTGCCCGGCCGCCTGTTCAGCGTGGGACCGGATGCGGTGCGCAACGTGCCGCGGCTGTTCGCGCGCAACGAGCGCCTGGTCTGCCACTTCGACACCGACTTCGGCCCGATGGCCTCGGTGATGGTGGGCGCGCTGCTGGTATCGGGCGTGGAGACGGTGTGGAGCGGCGTGGAGATCCCGCGCTATGGCGATCGCATCACGCGCAAGGACTATCGCGGCAAGGGCATCGTGCTGGAGCGGTTTGCGGAGATGGCGCGCTTCAACTACGGCTCGACCGTGATCGTGCTGCTGCCGCCAGGTGTCGCCAAGCTCGAAGGCGGACTTGCTGCAGAGACGGCGGTTCGCCTGGGGCAAGCGCTCGCACGTCGCCAGGCGGGCTGATCACCGCCGCGCGCCTGCGATGCCCGCTTCGGTTGCAAGTGATGCAACGCAGCGACGCCCTGGTAGGAGCGGGCCTGACCGCGACAGGGCCTTCTCGACGACGTTCAATGCGCAGGCGCATGTTGCCCTCCCAGCCTCCGATGTAGAGCATCCTCGCCTGCGCTGGAACTACCGGGACTGCTTCGTCGCGTCCAGGTCCGCTCCTACAACGGCGCGGCCCGGCGCAGTGCCCCGATGCGGTAGGCCCGCACTGACCAACGATCTCCGCTGGTCAGCTCGATGACCTACGCCGAGCAGGAGCACCGGTCCGCGACGAAACACCGCCGTGACGGTGTCATCGCCGCCAGACCGGCTCGCTACAAGACCGATGCCCAGTCCGGCTCCCAACAAGACGATGCGGGTGTAGGAGCGGGCCCGACCGCGACGTGGCATTCGCAGTGCGGCTGGGGGCGCTTGCGCCTTTCTGACTCCGGCCTCCGATTCGGAACTGCCTTGCCTGTGCCGATGAAGCTACCGGGACTGCCTCGTCGCGGCCGGGTCCGCTCCTACGGGGGCGACGACCGCTCTTACGGATCGTCCGCCCAGCGCAGCTCGCTAATGCGGCTGGCCGATGTTCTAACCGACGTGGTACTGCAAGCGCTGCTCAGCGATCGCAGCCGGCCAGCTTGATGCTTTGCCCCGGCTTGAGCGCGTACGACGGCGCCTTCAGGCCATTGGCCTTAGCCAGTTCCTTGATCTCGCACTGGTATCTCTGCGCGACGCGGCCGAGCGTGTCGCCCCTGGCGATGGTGTAGCTGCGCGCCTGCCTGGCCTTGGGCTTGGCGATCGCCGGCTGGCCGGTGGCCACGGTGGTCGGCACGCCGGCCATCGGGCTGACATCGCCCACCGCCACGCTTGGCACGTACTCCGGAGCGCCGCTGCTGCGCACGATCGCGCTGTTGAGGTCGGCAGTGATCAGGGTGCGCGCCAGGTCCGCGCGCGGGCCGCTGACGCAGTAGCGCGTGTACAGGCTGGCGATGCGGTTGGTGGCGTTGATGACGGTGCCCGCCGGGATCCAGCCATCGGATTCGTAGCGCGGGTTGAGGTTGCGCAGTGCGCGCATGTAGCCGTCGCGCGTACCCATGCTGCCCAGGCAGATGGTGAGCTCGTAGATGGTGGTGGACTTGGCCAGCTTCAGCGTGGCCGGCTGCGCGTCGAGCTTGGCGAAATCCACGCCGTACTGGCGCGGGTGCAGGAAGATCCAGGCCGCCGCGATCACCATCGGCACGTAGTCCTTGGTTTCGGCCGGGAACTGGTTGTAGACGTCCTGCTCCCAGAACCCGCGCCCGCCACTCTGCGTGAACACGCGCGCGGCGCGGCCCTCGCCCCCGTTGTAGGCGGCCAGCGCCAGTTCGATGTTGCGGTTGAGCCCGGCCATGCGCTCGTTGAGGTAGGCGGCGCTGGCTTCGGCGGCGCTGCGTGCATCAAAGCGCGTGTCGAAACCGGTGCCGTCCGGGCCCAGCCCGAAGCGACGCCCGGTGGCGGGCATGAACTGCATCAACCCAGCCGCACCGGCGCGCGAGCTCGCGTGCACCTTGCCGTTGGATTCCTTGGCCATGATGCCGAACAGCAGCGCCTCGGGCAGGCCGCGTTTCTGCCATTCCGGCCACATCACCCCGCGCAGGTTGCTGTAGTTCTCGTAGCTGGTCAGCAGCGCCGGGCGCATGTCGGTCAGCCAGCGGCGGATGCCGGCCTGCACCGCCGGGTTGTACTGCACCATCTTGTCGAAATCGTGGCGCTGGTCGTTGAGCAGCGTGGCCGCACGCGCCGCCTCGGGCACGCCGTTGGCCGCCGGGCCGAGGTGGTCCGGGTCGGCCTGCAGCAGCGTGTCGTCGTCTTCCGGATCCTCGGCCGCCGGGGCCTCGGCATCGGCGCGCGCCTTCAGTAGGCGCTTGTAGGTGGCCAGCTGATTGGCGACCAGGCAGCCGCGCTGCTTGATGCAGGCGTCGATGACGTCTTCCATGTCCTCCAGCGCGGCATCGCCTTCGGCGGTGCCCTTGGGGTCGGAGTTGTTCACCAGCACCAGCGCATCGCGGTAACGCTTTTCGGCGGCGGCCATGCGGGCATCGAGCACGGCGGCCTTCTCCGTGTCGCGTTTGGAAATGGCGTGGGCAGCGGGGACGACAGACATCAGCGCCACCACGACCAGAACCGGCCATGGGCGCAAACCAAAATGAGCGAGCGGCATCGTAGGCAGTACAGCGGAAAGGCAGGCAGGGTAGCCGCCGGGGCGACACTGGGGCAAGGCGGCGGGGCCGGCAGGGTCAGTGGGCCGTTAGCTTGGCCGTTGCGCCCGGCGCGTGGAATGCCCGCGGGCACTGGCGGTCAGCGGCTGGCAAACCGGCGGCGGCGTCGAACTGCCTGCTGGCGATTGGCAGCGGACCGGCCGACCAAAGTGCGGGGTCGCCCCCCGCGCGATTTGGCCAGCCACGTTGCCCGCTAGAATCCGGCTTTTCCCACCGGACCTGCGCAATGGCCTCGTTCCTGCTCGGCAAAGGCGTCACCGACGACATCCCGGTCGTGCTGGAAGGACGCTTCGGTAATCGCCACGGGCTGGTGGCCGGCGCCACCGGCACCGGCAAGACCGTGACCCTGATGACCCTGGCCGAAGGCTTCTCGCGCCTGGGCGTACCGGTGTTCCTGGCCGATGTGAAAGGTGATGTCGCCGGCCTGGCGATGGCCGGCGATGGCGCCGCCGGCGTGCTGCAGCGCGCCACGGATATCGGCATCGCCGACTACGCGCCGGCCGCCAGCCCGGTGGTGCTCTGGGACCTGTACGGCCAGCTCGGGCATCCGGTGCGCACCACCGTCAGCGAGATGGGCCCTACCCTGCTGGCGCGCATCCTGGAACTCAACGACACCCAGTCCGGCGTGCTCGACATCGTGTTCAAGCTGGCCGATGACCGTGGCCTGCTGTTGCTGGACCTGGACGACCTGCGCGCATTGCTTGGATTGGTCGTGGAAGAACGCAAGGAGCTGTCCACCAGTTACGGACTGGTCTCCAGCCAGTCGGTGGCGGCGATCCAGCGTGCCCTGCTGCGCCTGGCGCAGGACGGCGGCGAGCACTTCTTCGGCGAGCCGGCGCTGGAACTGGCCGACCTGATGCGCGTGGCGCCGGACGGCCGCGGCGTGATCGGCATCCTGGCGGCCAACCAACTGGTCCTCAAGCCGAAGCTATATTCCACCTTCCTGCTTTGGCTGTTGTCGGAGCTGTTCGAACGTTTGCCCGAGGTGGGCGATCTGGAACACCCCAAGCTGGTGTTCGTGTTCGACGAAGCGCATCTGCTGTTTGACGACGCGCCGGCGGCACTGGTGCAGCGGATCGAGCAGGTCGTTCGGCTGATCCGCTCCAAGGGCGTGGGCGTGTATGTCTGCTCGCAGTTTCCCGACGACATCCCGGACACCATCCTAGGCCAGCTGGGCAATCGCGTGCAGCACGCCTTGCGTGCGTTCACCCCGCGCGATCAGAAGGCGGTCAGGACCGCGGCGCAGACCTTCGTGGCCAATCCCAGGCTCGATGTGGCCACGGCGATCTCCAGCCTGGGCACCGGCGAGGCACTGGTGTCACCACTGCAAGGCAAGGGCGTGCCGGCGCCGGTGCAGCAGACCTTGATCGCCCCGCCACGCTGCCGCATGGGTGCCATCAGCGAGACCGAGCGCGCGCAGGTGCGCGCCGCCAGCCCGGTCGGCACCCGCTACGACACCGCGATCAACCGTGAATCGGCCGCCGAGCTGCTGGCGCGCCGCGTCGAGCAGGTCGCCGAACATAACGCCGCACCGCCGGCGCGCACGCGCGAACAGGACGATGTGCAAGACAGCGGCTTCGGCAAGGCGGTCAAGGACGCGGTGTTCGGCACCAGCCGCCGCCAGGGCATGCTTGAGACGATGGCCAAGCAGACCTCGCGTACGATCGGCAACAGGATCGGCCAGCAGATCGTGCGCGGCATCTTCGGCAGCATCTTTGGCGGGAAGCGCTGATCGCAGTGACACAACCGTGGTTGGGCGATTGCCTGATTGCTTGCCACCAGGCGTTACCAGCCAGAGGTCACATGCAAGCAGGCTCTTGCAACGCTACATCCGCACAGTCGGGAGACCCGCAAGATGCAAGGATACGCAGCTGCCATCACGTCACTCTTCTTGCTTTCCAGCACCGGATCAGTGATCGCTGAGCAGAAGGCACATCAAGTCGACCCACCCACCGCGTGGCCAGCGAGCGGGCAGCACCTGCTCGCTGGCCACTATGTCGGCAAGCTGCACCCAAACAACACGCAGTGCCAGGCCGTCCGCGCAGAACTTTGGCTTGAAGCCATCAAAGGAAACAAGCAAAGCCGGCACTATATTTTGAAGACGACATGTATCGCACCCAAGACGCAACGCGGCACAGCAAGCACTACCGAACGCGGGCCTTGGTGGCTCGATCAAATGGGAGACGAGTGCCTGATTCTCTCGCGCGACGACGTCTCCGATCTCTCGCTCGACCCGAACATGTATGGATTTCGGATCAACCAGGAAACCGGTCCGAATGGACAGCAAGCCGTCTTGTCGTTAGCTCAAGACGGCCATAACTGCCATAGCGGCAGTCCACCAGAACACCGCGACAAGGTGTTGAGACGCGTCCGTTAAGCACGAGCCCAGGTGCCAACGCGCGGAACTGGCTGACTTACATGCTGGTCGCCGCGCGATACGTTAGCCCAGCACGCCATGCAACTTGGCGTATTGCAGCAACATGATGGTCTTGGCATCGGCGATCTCGCCGGTAGCGATCATCGCCAGCGCGGAGTCGAGGGACAGTTCCAGCACCTCGATCTCCTCGCCGTCTTCTTCGAGCCCGCCGCCCTCGCCGACCTTGTCGCCGTCGAAGTATTCGCCGACAAAGAAATACAGACGTTCAGTGACCGAGCCCGGGCTCATGAACGCCTCGAACACCTTGCGCACGTTGTCGATCCGGTAGCCGGTTTCCTCTTCGGTTTCCTTGCGGATGCAGGTCAGCGCATCGTCCTGATCCAGCAACCCGGCGCAGGCTTCGATCAGCATGCCGTCGGGGTTGCCGTTGAGCAGCGTTGGCAAGCGGAACTGGCGGGTGAGCATCACCGTCTGCCTGGCACGGCTATACAGCAGGATGGTGGCGCCATTGCCACGATCGTAGGCCTCGCGCGACAGGGTCTGCCAGCGGCCGTCCTTGCGCTGAAAATCGAACGTGACCTTGCGCAGCACGTACCAATTGTCCGAGAGCACATCGATGCTGCGTATGCGGACCTGCGGGTTGCCGGTGGCGGATGGATTCAAGCGACACTCCTTGTGATGCGAGCGATGGCAGTGCCGGGACGCGGCGCGCCCGGTCGCTCGTATGGGCCGCAAGGATTGCGGCGGGCCACCATGTTACCTACCGCTCAGCCGGCGCGTCAGGCAATGACGCACATAGTGCATCGGCGGCCTGTCGATACACGCATCACGCCATCGGAGACCTGACACGCCCCGACGCAATGTCGGCGCTGACACCAGCCCGGCCGGGCCAGCAAATATCCAGACCGTGCTGGCGACATGCCGCCAAGCATTGGCCATTCCAGACTCAGTTGATTCGCCCTGCCCCAATTGCGCGACGGCACGCGCCACCGCACAATCCGTTCACATCACACGCCTGGGGAGCGTCATGGAAGACCGTTTTCGCGCACGCAAGGTGGCCGCGCAGACCGCGCCGGCACCCTTCTGGACCCGCATTCCTGCCATCGCCAGCTATCCGCTGCGCGGCTCGGCGCTTTACGCATTGATTGCACTGACGCTGTGCAGCGCGCTGCTGGTGCTGCCGGGCATCCTGAAACTGGTGATTGCCGGCGTGCTGGGCATGGCCACCTACACCTATGCCTTCGACATCCTGCGCCATACCGCCGACGGGCAAGCCGATGCTCCGCGGCTGGGCTACAACAGCTTCGACAGCGCGGTGCTGCGGCTGATCCTGCTGGCGTTTGCGCTGGGCATCGTCATCGGTGCGGCAGGCGTGCTGGCGGGCAAGCCCGGCCTGACCATCGCGTACCTGGTGGTGCAGTTGCTGCTGCCGGGCATGATGATTGCGCTGGCCATCGACGGCAGCCTGCGCCGCGCCCTCAACCCGGCCGTGTCGATCGACATGGCTCTGCGCATCGGCTGGCCGTATCTGGCCGCATACGGTCTGCTGTACGTGATCCAGGGCAGCGCTACCGCAGCGATCTTCATCGCGGTGAAGTCTCTGCCGCCGATCGTGCGCGAGGCGACGATCGTGATTGCCTCGATCTGGAGCCTGTTCGCCAGCTTCCACCTGATGGGTTATCTGGTGTACCAGTACCACGAAGAACTGGGCTACGTTCCCAGCGGCGGCGCGGCGTCCGAGCGCGAAGACCCGGATCAGCGCCTGCTCGACGAAGCAGAACAGTACGTGCGCGATGGCCATTCCGAGGAAGCATTCCAGACACTGCGCGCGGCGGTGCGTTCGCGTGCGGTGAGCCTGGCGGTGCACGAGCTGTATCAGCGCCTGCTGCGTCAACACCGTCGCAACGACGAACTGCGCGAGCACACCCGCCAGTACATCAATCGTCTGCTGCAGGAAAGACAGGAGCGTCGCGCGCTCGGGTTGCAGCGCGAAGCGCTGGATGGCGACTCCACGTTCACCCCGCTGACGCCTGAGCAAGCCACCTTGCTGGCCGAGCGTGCGAAGATGGCCGGGCAGTTCCAGCTGGCGACCGATGGCCTACTTGCGGCCATCGCCGCATGGCCGCGCGATCGGATGATGCCGGCCTGGTCACTGGACGCGGGCCTGCTGCTGGCCGAACGGTTCGGCCGCGACGAGCAGGCGCGCGAGGTACTGCAAGACGCACTGGCTCACTGCGACGATGATGCACTGCGCGCGAAGCTGGAAGCCGTGTTGAAAGCAGTGGCGATCCAACCAGCTTGAGCAGCCAAAAAAGTTTTTTAAGGCGCAGCTCAGATGCTCCACCATCGGTCCGTCGCACAACGTGTACTGCTCGCAGCCCTACAGACCGACTATCTCGACTGGTCCTTGCCCGCCCACCGTCGCGGGACCTTACGCGGCATGGATGCCGCGTAAGAGCCTACATGGACGTACTTGCGGCGTGTCCTGCGATGGTGGGCGGGTAAGGGCCCTGCAGCCAGGCTGCAGATCCACCGCTCTGCAACTCATCCATCCGCGCTAGATAATTCTGCTCGAGGCAGAAGACACAACAGCAACCCGGACCTCGCGTAGCAGTGTCTTCCAAGTGCAGTCAAATGCCAGGTCAAAAGCTCGGTGAGTCGAGCGCGCGGTGCCCTCACCGCTTGCGTTGGCAACACGGATCGCGCAGAAACCACTCATCCGTTTTCGAGCAAAAAGCGCGCCTTGCTGGCCTGTGCCTGCTCGGGGAACTGCTCCAGCAGCTGACGCAGCAAGCGCGTACGCTGCGCGCCGTCCTGCAACTCGCCGTGTCGCAAGGCCAGCACGAACCAGTGCTGCGCCAGCTCGTCGCGCGGCACATCCAGCCCAACATCCTTCAACAGACGTTCGGCATCGGCCAGCAGTCCATTGCGCAGGCAGGTGGCGATCAGCGCCATGCGGGCCGATGGCGCGTAGTCGATCCCGGCCTTGCTCAGTTCGGCAGCCACCGTTAGCTGGTTGCGCGTCTGTTCGGCGTGATGGGTGTGCAGCTGCAATAGCGTCTGCGCATGCCGCACGCTGTCCTGGCTGCGACCGGCATTGCGCGCGGTGCGGTAGCGCGCGAGCGCCACGTCCAGACGATGCGGCTGCTCGCTGGCAAGCTCCGCCAGCAGGCGCTCGGCTTCCGCGTTTTCCATGCGTCCCAGATGTCGCTGCGCGCGCTCCCAGCGATCGTCCACCAGCACTGCCTCGTTCTCCTCCATAAAGGACTCACGCGTGCGCCGCAGCAGCACCAACGCGACGCCGAGCAACGCGCCACTGATCAGGCCACCGGCATGTGCCTCGAAGGCGACGTCGCCGTTGTCGTTCCAGAACAGGCTGTACAGCTCCCAACCCAGCCACAGCGGCAGCAGCAGGATCGCCGGACCGCGCACGTAGTCGAATACCACGAAGAACCAGTAGAAGAAGCGCACCTTGCGCCGGCCCCAGACCACGCAGAACGCGCCCATCAAGGCGGCGATCGCACCGGAGGCGCCCAGGCCACCGCCCGGCGCTCCCCAGCGCCACCACAGGCTGGCCGCGCTGGCGCCGAACCCGCCGAGCAGATACAGCAGCAGGAACCAGCCGCTGCCGATCGCCCCTTCCAACAGGGTGCCCAGCGCCAGCAGAAACAGCATGTTGCCCAGCAAATGATCGAAGCTGCCATGCAGGAAGGTGGCCGTCAGCATCCTCGCGGGAGACCACTCGGAGCTGCGCTGCAGATGCCGCAACGTGAACACCCTGGACAGGCGTGCATCGTAGGGGGCGCGCAATGTGCGCCATTCGCTCAAGCGCGCCTGGTCCTCGAACAATGCGCCGCTGCGCAACGCCTGTGCGAAGGCCACGTCGTGCATCGTCAGATGCGCCAGATACGCAAGGCGTTGGCGCGCCGGCACGCTGTCCAGCCTGGCCTGGCGCGCAGCGCGCAACTTGGTGTCGTCGGTCTGCTGCAGATAGCGCTCGTGGGCTTGCGCCTCCAGTGCACCGAGGCCGGACTCGACGTAGTAGCGCACCGCGTTTTCGACCAGCGCGTCGTCCTTGCGTTGATAGCCCAGGTAGACCACCACATTGATCAGCACCAGCAGCAGGGTCACCCAGGGAATGTTCTGGCGCGACCAGGGTTTGTGCAGCGGCATCAA
Source organism: Xanthomonas euroxanthea (assembly GCF_903989455.1). NCBI lineage: Bacteria > Pseudomonadati > Pseudomonadota > Gammaproteobacteria > Lysobacterales > Lysobacteraceae > Xanthomonas > Xanthomonas euroxanthea. Next base: position 3,169,916 of record NZ_LR861803.1, read on the forward strand.
CAGCATGACAACGTCCGTGTCCGAGGTGCGCAAAGCTTCGCCGTGCGGCGGCAGATGCGCAAGCCGGCCATGCGCGCTAGCATCGCGGCCCTGCCGTCCGACACACCCGCCCATGAGCCGCTGGCGCCCGCCTGCCGAAAAAAGCACTGCACTGATCACGCCCGACGGCCATGCCCGGCTCAAGGCCGAGCTGGAAGAGCTCTGGCGCGTGCGTCGGCCGGAAGTGGTGCGTGCGCTGGCCGCCGCCGCGGCCGAGGGCGACCGATCGGAGAACGCCGAGTACACCTATCGCAAGAAGCAGCTCGGCGAGATCGACCGCCGCGTGCGCTACCTGAGCAAACGGCTGGAAGCGTTGCGCGTGGTGGACACCGCCCCCACCGACCCGCAGGCGGTGTTCTTCGGGGCGCAGGTGGAGCTGGAAGATGCCGACAGCGGCGAGCTGCTGCGCTACCGCATCGTCGGCCCTGACGAAACCGACGCCGGACGCGGCTGGATCAGCATCGACTCGCCCTTGGCGCGCGCCCTGCTGAAAAAACGCGTGGACGACGAGTTCGAAGCGCAGTTGCCGTCGGGCAAGCACACCTTCGTGGTGGTGTCGGTGGATTACGCCACTCAGTAGCCGAGTGATCGCACCCTGCTGACCTGCGTGTAGGGGCGCACTTGTGCGCGATGGGGCGTTATCGATAAGGCCCCATCGCACACAAGTGCGCTCCTACGGACAGATGTGTAAGGACCAGTGCCCAGTTACACCATCTGCAGATTCAACGCGCGTCCCTGCTGGATTGCGACATTGGCCGGCAATGCATCGCCGAACAGATCGTGCTCGTCACTGTCGGTGATTTCCACATCGACCAGGTCGCCGACCTTCAAGCCGCGCTCGCCGCCGTTCTGGATATGCACCAAGCCGTCGATTTCCGGGGCGTCCGCACGTGAGCGCGCCACCGCGATATCGTCCTCGATCAGGTCGACCAGGCATTGCTGCACGCTGCCGATCTTGGCCTCTAGCCGCGCGGCGGAAATCTCCGCCTGCCTGGCCATGAAGCGCGCCAGACGCTCCTGCTTGAGCTCTTCCGGCACCGGATCCGGCAACGCGTTGGCGCTGGCACCCTCCACCGGCGAATACGCAAACGCGCCGACGCGATCGAGCTGGGCCTGATCCAGGAAGTCGAGCATGGATTCGAATTCGGCATCGGTTTCCCCGGGGAAGCCGACGATGAAGGTGGAGCGCACCGTGATCTCCGGGCACATCGCCTTCCAGCGCTGCACGCGCTCGAGGGTTTTTTCTACCGCACCGGGCCGCTTCATCAGCTTGAGGATGCGCGGGCTGGCGTGCTGGAACGGGATGTCCAGGTACGGCAGTAGTTTGCCTTCGGCCATCAGCGGAATCACATCGTCCACGTGCGGGTACGGATACACGTAGTGCAGCCGCGTCCACACGCCCAGCTCCGACAGGCCTTCGCACAGCGCCTTCATGCGGGTCTGGTACATGCGATCGCGCCACGGGCGCTCGGCATATTTCAGGTCCACGCCGTAGGCCGAGGTGTCCTGCGAGACCACCAGCAGTTCCTTGACCCCGCCGCGGACCAGGCGTTCGGCTTCGCGCAGCACCTCATCGACCGGACGCGAGGCCAGATCGCCGCGCATCGAGGGAATGATGCAGAAGCTGCAACGGTGGTTGCAGCCTTCGGAGATCTTCAGATACGCGTAATGGCGCGGGGTCAGCTTGATGCCGTAGTCAGGCACCAGATCCACGAACGGGTCGTGGCGCGGCGGCAATGCGGCGTGCACCGCCTCCATCACGCTCTGGTAGTCCTGCGGGCCGGACACCGCCAGCACCTGCGGGTAGGCCTCGCGGATCTGTTCCGGGCGCTTGCCCAGGCAGCCGGTGACGATCACCTTGCCGTTGGCGTTCATCGCCTCGCCGATCGCGTCCAGCGACTCGGTCACCGCCGAGTCGATGAAACCGCAGGTGTTGACCACCACCACATCGGCGGCGTCGTAACTGGGCACGATGTCGTAGCCCTCCACGCGCAGCTGGGTGAGGATGCGTTCGGAGTCGACGAGCGCCTTCGGGCAGCCTAGTGACACGAAGCCAACTTTGGGCACCTGACTCTTCGAGGGATTCACATAATTCATTGATTTCATTTAACTTTTTGCGCCCGCCATACCGGCATCGAAGGTGGCTGATTGTATTTCTGTTGTGATACCACCCCAAGGCCACACTTATACCGACCTCGAAGATCGCGTCATCTTACCGACGAACGAGCCAACACCTGAAATAGCATGGACTCCCTCCCGTCCACGAGGGCTCGGATTGCAAAAGCTCAGGAAAACAATGGCGAAGTTCCAGCAGATGACCATCGGCGAGCGCATTCGGTGGCTACTGGTGTTCAGACGCCTCACCCAGCAAGAGCTGGCGTCAAAGATCGGGATCACGCAAAGCGCAGTCTCGAACATCGTCGGGAGCGCCTCGCGCCAGCCGACCGCGCGGACGCTGCTCAAGATGGCTGATGCCCTGGAATGCTCTGCGGAATTCATCCTGCTGGGCGAAGGTAGCCCCTTTGAGCAGGTCGCGCCCCGCAATGCGCGAGAGACCGAGCTGCTGAGTCTCTACCGGAGCCTCCAATTTACCGAGCAGACCACTCTCATGGTGATCGCGCGGATTCTTGCTCGCCGGACATAGCCGCCGCGCAGCGAATTGGAAAATCATGCCGATTTGCAACCACCGATGCCAGCGACACGGCCATAGATGCAGCCAATGCATAGCCCGATCAAGCTGACCTGTTTGACGTGTCTCAGGGATCTAGCGAGGCCAGTTCTCGCTCGCTAGCCGTTTGCGCCCCACGTAGTACGGTCGATTGGTGAGATCAAGGATAAGTGAGACCGCCGCCGTGGTGAACTGACCGCGAGCACCAACATAACGTTGCCGTAGCTCTTAGCGGCGAATTGAAGGTGAGCGCAAAGGCTCACTACTTTCTCAGCATTGAAGGAAACCTTGATCTCATGTGCGAACGCGTTGCGCACTTTGCGGATCAGATCGCACTCCCGGTGCTCGGCCTCAGAAATCAGCCCCAGTGCGAAGGCGGCAGCGATGCGCGCTGAGAACGCCCCCAGCGGCGCGTTAAAGCCGTCGAGCAATGCCTTGCTACCCTTGTTTTGAATCAGGAATGATTCGATCACTCGACTCAATAACTCATCAAGCATCGCTGCGGCAGCAAGTGCCGCGCCCCGCTCAGTCTCCTTATTGAAGTCGGCCAAGAAATTTATGAAGCCGTTGAGATGCGGATGGGTCTCCGTCAACGGTCTACGGGTCTCGATGACCATGGCCAGATTCTCGCCAAGAATACACTGCCGCAATAGCGCTTGCGCCGGGATCAATGTTGCCCAATCCGAGCCGTCGAAAGACCACCAACGCCCACAAGCGAATCACGTCACCCGTGGCTATTAGCTTCATCCCTGAAAAACTTGAAGTCCGCCGGCAACCTACCGCGGAGGGAGCGAAGCCGTTCCAGCATCGGCTCCAGCCCTGACTTCTTGCAGACCGAGAAGAATCGATGACCGTCAACGATGATCTCGATCTCATCGCCCTCCTGCAACTCCAGTGCCTCGACCAAGCTAACCGGCAGTCGTATAGCCAAGCTATCACCCCACTTCGCGACTCGCATAGTGAATCCGCATATTGAATACAAATTTATATTCTGCAGCTTACCCATGCCGCTGCAAGCAGATCCGTAGGTGCATGCTAAGCGACCTTGCGGTCAATGATTTTCGCACGCTCTACCCACCAAGCTTCGCCGCCGTCACGTAGAGCGCTACGCACCTTATCTAGATAGCGGCGCCCTGCGAAGCTGCCGGCAGCGAGGTCTACCAGTGCCTCCCAGAGTTTGCCGTTGTCAACGACGGTACCGAATTCGATGGGGGGCAGTTTCCGGTCAATGAAGCTGTCGACGACAGCGTGCCGGAGGTTCTCACACTGGTCCCATTCACGCCAGATAGACCCGGTTGGAAGCCGAGGCTTGGCGATGCGCCATGCGTTATCCGTAAGGCGCCCAGATGCCATTGCATCGTGGAGGCGCTGCACGGAGAGGAAAAAGAGCCTTCCCGCCGACCTCGAACACCATCCTCTTGCGCGGGCGAAAATGAAGGAGGCGAGCAGATCCTCGCTTCGCACGTCATCGGAGGTTTTTGTTCGCTCGACCGCCGTCACCCACGGGTCTGTCCCGACGCTGTTCGGCACGGCATCAGGGTTCAGGGTCTCCGCCAGCGCGAACAGTAGTGGTCTGTGCCAGATGACCCCGCGCGACATCCCTTCAGCCAGTTCGTCGAGACGACGGGCAATTGTTTGAACCCATACCAGCCTAGAGCGGATTCCGGCGATGTCCAAAATTGACAGTGCAGCCACCACCGGATCGATACCAAAGCGGTCGACCATAGCTGCCGAACATTCGTCGCGGCCGGCCTCCATTAGTGCTACTACGATCCGGACAGCCCCATCCTGACTGGCATCCAAGGCACTGATGAGTTTCGGCGCGTCAAGCGAGACTATCCGCCAGAACGATGCATGCTCGATGACGTCAGGACGTATTTGAAGCACCCTTACCGTGGTGCCTGGCACCGTCTCGATCAGATCGATCAGCTCGTCTACGTCGGCTTTGGAGAGCGCGGCATTGACGGCCTTATGGAGCGGATCGTCCTCCGACAGATCGTCGGCGAGGAGCTCAGGCCTCCATCGCAACAACGCGCGGCCGAGGACGAGCGGTTCGATGCCAAGCAGATCACGGTCTGCACGCACTTGCTGCAACGCGAAATCAAAGAGCGTTCGATCCACAAACTCAGGCCGAGAGAACACCCTGCGCGCAGCCGCCGCGCGACCCATGCGGCCTTGGCTACGCCCCAGCCGCTCGAGTTCGAAAACCGCTTTGGCCAATCTAGACGCTCCCTCGTGTGGCTTCAGGGCTTCGTACAGGTGAATAAGCGGGATCATTGCCGCCCGGCCTTTTGTGACGTCAGAGCCCACGTCGCGCAAGAACTGGCGCAGCCCCGATTCTGTAGGCGCCCCAAGGTCGTGGAGAAGGGTTTCAAGCCAGTCGTCCCCGTCTTTCGCGGAGGGGATTACCCCATCAAGCACTTTCGAACGGGTCGTTCGACTCACATCCATCAACTGAAGGTCGAACGCGTCGGCCGAGGTGGAACGGTCCTCCGTAGAGAACGTGCAGAACCTAAACGCCCGACGCATGCGGGGCCACTGCTGCATCCATAGAGCCACGACGAACCGTTCGTCCTCGGGACGCTCGCGTTCGTCTATGACCCTGCTTGTAGGTTTTCCATAGAGCGCGCTCGCCAAATGACGGGCTCGGCCCAGCCCGGAAGCAACGACGGGAGTCGACTCCCTGGAGACTAAGACCTCAAGCTGAATCGCGAACGCGGATCCTCCGCGGGCGGAAGGGCGCTGGAAGCGCTCAAGCAGGTCGTCCACCGAGCCGAGCCTCGCCAGATCCGCAAAGTCAATGAGAAGGGAATGAGTCCATACGCAACCCGGCCGGCTCATCTCCGGGGCAGCCCAAGTACGGGCGATGACGTACTTACCCGATTCGGCGAGAGGATATCCAGTGATGTAGCCGCTTGCTGGAATGCGACTGCCGCTGCCGGAGGCGTCGCTCAGCATCAGCATAGTACGCGCGTCTGACTGCGGGAGCTTGAGCGATCCTTCTATGAGACGGTGGCCCTCGCTGTAGCCGTGAAGCGTCTGTTCGACTTTTATGCGAACCCTGGTCAATGCATCAGCCATTGCAGCGGCTCTGTCAGGTCATTCGATTCGCGTTCGCCAAAGACGAGACGGATACGGTTAGCTGCGATGTCCACCTCTCGTAGTCGCTCCGCGTCGCGGCCGTTCTTGGCCGTCTTCTTCGGTGCCTCTGCGTCCACTGATTGGGCGTTCGCTTCGTTGCCGTCGTACTCCCCGCCTTGTGCGCTGACCCCGTACACCCGGGCCGTCCAACTGTCACGGGCAGCTTCGAGGTACTGGGCGAGGAGGGGCAGCTTTTGTCTAAGGAAAGCGTCAGGGGTAAGCCTTTCTCCCTCAACCTTATCCCAGGCGCTAATCATGACGACGATCTTGCGGCCTGATCGGCCTACGGGAGCATGCGAGATCAATTGGAGCAGATCCACTAGTTGCACCTGGGTCGGAGCGAGGCTCGAGTGCCAATCTTTCGGAAGGGCCTCAGCTTTCTGTTTGCCCGTGGCCTTGCGCTGAGCGGCGCGCTCCGTAACCCAGGCAGGCGCCTTCACTTTGTCGCCATTTAGGAGCAGCATGATGTTGCCGTCGGCAAGGCTCTCGCCCAGCACGCGCCCTAGTTCTCGATCTTCCCACATTGCGCGAAAATCTTCGCCAGGCGCGTCGGGCATGGCGATTTCGACCACCTTTCCTGCACTATCCTTCAGATTCATCTTTACCGCGCTCAAGCCCGTGAGGCTGGTGCGTGCTTGTTCGGTCGCCCTACGCCAAACCGTCACGATCTTGCGCAGATAGGTATGGTCGTTGTCCCCGATCGAGTCGAAGGCTAGCAACTTCGTGACGCGCCGCTCGTTCACTAGCTCCCACAACGCGGCCAAGAAGGTCGTCTTACCGGATCCAGGCAGGCCGATGATCGATATTGAGGCTCGGTGCTTGCCGATGTCAGCCACGTTCCGCCTCCTCTATCATGAGGCCATCGAAGACGCGACCGTTGCTATAACGTTGCCTAGTGCCCTGAGGTTTCGCACTAGGCTTCATCCAGAACTCCAGCATTTCAGCCAAACCAGCGCCACGCACGACGTTCGTGTCCTTGGGCGACGCAGATGTGAGGAAAGAGTCGATCTCGCCAAAGTGGGCGGCGAATGCACCGCTGATGCGGTCAATGATGGCACGGAAGTCGCGCTGCACTTGATCCTTACGGGGCGAGTCCTGCACAACGTCGTTCTTCGTCAGAACGATAGCGAGATTCGGCTTCCTTGGGAATGCACCGTTTTCGACCATGCCCTGGATGATGAGCGGTATGGTGCCCATGACGTCTGCGCGATCGCGCGGCGATGCCAACCGCTGGCCATCCACCAGCACGGTGATCACGTCCGCCCGCCGGAGCTCAAACATGGCGGTCGCGTTCGCCGTAAGGTCGGCGACTTCCTCGTACTCCTCGCCCGACCGGTCGGCGATGAGCAGAGACTGGAGCAGCCCGTTTCGCAGCACGTCGAGATGGTAGAAGCGGACCTCACCCCTTTTTGTTCGCTCCGAGTGCGGTTCATCGCGCTCCGAGGCGACCCTCGCGTCGTGACAGATGATCTCCAGCCCGTGCAACGTTGATGAGCCGGCGAAGCTGGTCTCACCTATAGGGCCCAGTTGGAACAGGTCGAAGAGACCGGCGATCACGCTTGTCTTGCCGGAATCGTGCACACCGATGACGCCAATCATCCTCGAGGGCAGCAAAGCGAGCACGCGGTCGGCGCGTCCGCTATCAAGCGGTAGCGCGCCAGGCAAAAGCACGCCATCGAACGAGTCGCCCCCGTCCTGATCCCGGTCGCTTTCGTCCTGATCGACTTCCTCCGGCTCCTTGCCATAGTAAGGGCACTTAGCGAGGTCGTCGTGGCCTTCAACGCACTTGCCCCCCTGAGCGACGCGGCACTCACGGTTTGCACAGACTAATTCGATCTCGGCCATCGTGGATCAACGCAGCCAGAGGATTTCGCGGTAGAACTGTTCCGCGAGGGCGATGGGCGACATGGTGGCCGCGCCATTGATACCCGTAATGGCGGTCCACCCGGCGTGCCAGCCCTCGCCCGCACCCGTCTCTTGACGCCTGAGCAGCGCGAAATGGACCGGTGAAGTGACAGGTGACGGCTTAAGCGCCTTCAGAGCCGCCGACGTCCAATCGTCCGAAACGGCATTCACCGCATCGGCGATCTTGGTCTGACCCGTCGCCTTCAGGCCGGCGCGGGACAGCAACGCGGGCATAGAGTTCGGACCCGGGGAGATAGTTGTGAGCGATGCAAGGTCGCGCGCGAACACGAGAGGCTTCTCGATGACGGGAATGGCGGCGAAAGCATGCTTCGGAAGCAGCGATCGCTGCCCGAGCACCCACGAGAGCAGGTCGAGTTCCTCGTCCGCCTTCTTACCAGCATCCACAAGCGACTCGATGGACTTGTTGAACTTGCCAACGAGATCGGCAAGTGCTTCGCCTACGGTTTCGGTGAAATGATCAAAGACATCCTTGTACGTGCTCGGGACGTTATGTTGCACATTGGAGAAGTCTGGCTCGAAAGCGAACTCCGGGGCAGTAATATCGATGTTGCTGAGGTCGGGTCGCATGCGGCGCGAAGCGCCGAGCCGCGATATGGTGTTCTCCGCCAAAGTAACCAGATCGACTGGCAGTGCGGGTTTGCGCACGCCACCGCAGGCTGTCGTAGCTACAGCCAGCGCGACCTTCGAATTAGAAACGAGGTACTGTAGAAGGACGCCGGCTGCCAGAATCTGATCCTGCCGATCTCCTTTTTCCATCGACGGGTCCGCGTCCGAGAACGCCTTCTGAAACTCTGCTAAAGCCACGGCCAGTTCATCATCCTGATGCCCTCCTGGGGGCGACTTCGTACCGAAGGCTAGCCTTACAAGCATCTCGGTTTTGGCGCTCGTCCACTTCTTGGCAATGGCTTCGATGGTGGACCAGCGCAGGACTCGCTGCGCACCGTCGGTCGAGATCTCGGAGTACAGTTTCGGAAAGTCAGCGTGCATATTCAGTTTCGCTCCCAGTCTATCGTTCTCGCGCGTCGACGAGTTGCTCCAGTCGGTCAAGCAAGCCGCGCTCTGAAGCGCGAATTAAGGCGACGCCGTAGCGCTGAGGCTCTGGCAAATTGATCTCCTCGTCGGTGATCAAGCCGAGTTCAAGCGCGATCTCGCGTCGGTCGCTCCCGTCCATGTCCCAAAAGCGGTCGACGAGATGCCTGGTCCTCGCGTCGCCCATGGATGCCTCCGCGTCTATGTAGGGAGCTGAAGCCGTCGAGCAAACACTGAAGGTCTCTGGTGTCACTGCCTCGACAATCCCGCCGGCCTTCACTCCGCCCGCTGCCTCGACGGGAAAGGGTATGCAGTGCCTAAATACTTCTTGGCCGTCGTTCTTTCGGATCGGCTGAAAGCCCTCCGGATGCGACTGGTACCTGTAAAGATGGCTAGCAACGTCAATCCGCCGCTCCGGACCCTCGCCTGCCACAGTCAGTTCGATGATGTTGTAGCTTGGTTCAAACTGCTTTTCTACATGCGACGGATTCACCGAACCAGCACTCCATCGCACGTAATTCGCGCTTTCCTGGATCCGCTGGCGGTGCTTGTGGCCGAACACCTGAAACATCACCCGTTCGTTGAGCATATCCTCAACGTCGTCACCGTCGATCAGCCAGTCTGGCGGGTGATGACAAATTGTGAGATTCACGACGTTTGGCGAAGGGTCGATCGTCTGGAGCGGGCTCAAATAGAGCGAACCTTTGTCGTCGTTGGCGCCATTGCGTCCCGATAGCAGGGTGGACGTCAGACCATGAATTCGAAGCGTGACATCTGGTCCTAGCTCGCGTTCCTGCTTCCAATAGAGATGGCCAGGATAAACCTGACAGTTCATATTCTTAGAGAAGTCGTTGTACGCGGCGTGGCCGTGGAAGAGAGCTTGTCCGGTATCGTTATGAGCGAGTTGCCTTCGGAGCATCCATAGCCGATCGTCTTCGCTTTTTGCCTGGAAGATCATCGCCTGCGCATTCATCGTCGGCGCGTCCTCGCACGACTTTCGGTTCACGTCGTGATTTCCGGGCACCACCCAGATGCTAGCGCTATCGCATCCGCATCTCGCAGCCAAGTCAAGCAGCCAGCTTCTGGCGACCTCGTACTCCCGCGGATCACCTTGGAATGCGATGTCGCCGCCGACCATTATCGCGTCTATCGAACCCATCGCCGCGACACGGCCAGTAAGGTGCCGCTCAAGACGAGTGCGATAAGCCTTGTCCCGGTCATGATCAGGATCAAGGCATTCAGGGGCTCTGAAGTGAATGTCTGAAAGATGGAGTATCCGCATCGTTTTGTTCTTGAGACCCCGCAAGGTTTAGATGATGGCACCGCACAGATCAATCAACAGACCAGGCCCCGCCCCATTCTCGCCACACCATGAGATCGAAATCGCACTTTTGACAGCTGTAGGGAGCAAGTTTTCGAACGTTGCGTTGGAAAGCGAGTGTATGCGAAACGGATACTCAAGCGACGCCGTATCGGGTCAATTGGCACGGGTTCATCGCACACGCAAGTCGGTCGTCGTCGAGGAGTCCGGCCTGCAAGGGCCGCCTTATAGTCGCTTAAGCATTGCTCCAGAGAGGTCTGGCGCGTCTACCAAGAAAGGCGATACGCCATCATCTGCCGTCAGCAAGTGTTACCTGGCCAAATGTCACCGCCCTTGGTCCTCGATCCGAAGAATGCACAGCTACTCGCTAGCGACCTTGGTAGAGACACGCGAATGCAAGAAGACGGTGCTCCAACGCGTGCCAGATACCTTTGTCGTCCAGGGCTTCCGGCGCAGGCGCCGCACTGCTCCAGTGCCATTTCACCTTGCTTTCCCAGGCGCCCCTTCGACAGTGACCACCTTGCCCGCGCCAATGTGGGCCGTTGTACTCCCGCGTGACGATATAAATAGGCTTGCTTCTGGACAGCCAAGGCTGACGAAGCCGACTTTGGGGTTCAGCTGGGACATGGAAGCAGGAGCCTGGGAACGGAGCGGCCTGGGCCCTGAGTGGAGCAATTATAGCGGCGCGCGGGCAGCGCTCTGAACCGCGCTGCGGGCAAGCAATCTCATCTTAGCGAGTCCCTCACCTGCAGCGCCGCCGATCCGGTCGATAATGCGCGCCTTCCCCCTTACCGCAGCAGGAGTTCCCATGGGTCACTGGACCACGCTCGACACCCCCGACGGCCAGGTCGCCGCCTGGCACGCCACCCCGACCACCAGCCCGCGCGGCGGCCTGGTGGTGATCCAGGAAATCTTCGGCGTCAACGAACATATCCGCGCGGTGGCCGACGACTACGCCGCGCGCGGCTACGAAGTGCTGGCGCCGGCCTTCTTCGACCTGGAAGAGAAGGACGTGCAACTGCCCTACGACCAGGAGAGCCTGCAGCGCGGCCTGGCACTGGCCAATGCGGTCGGCCTGGAGCGCGCGGTGGAGGTGGTCAAATCCGCTGCCACCCTGCTCAGCCGCGCCGGCAAGGTCGGCACCGTGGGCTATTGCTGGGGCGGCTCGGTGGCGCTGCTGTCGGCGATCCGCCTGGGGCTGCCCTCGGTGAGCTATTACGGCGGCCGCAATACCCAGCTGCTGGACGAAACCCCGACCGCACCGGTGATGTTCCACTTCGGTGAGCAGGACAGCAGCATTCCGCCCGAGGCGATCCAGGCCCACCGCGAGAAGCTGCCGCAGATGGAGACCTTCGTGTATCCCACCGGCCACGCCTTCAACCGCAGCATCGACCCGAACCACTACGACGCCGACAGCGCCGAGCGCGCGCTGCAGCGCACCCTGGGCTTCTTCGAAGCGCATCTGGGATGAGCGAGGTTGCAGCAGGCATGTCCGAGGCGAGCGGCTTTCAGCCCGATGCGCGGCTGGCCGCCGACAGCGTGTTCGTCGCCGACGGACCGCTGTCGCAGGTGCGGCTGATGGACGACAGCCGCTTCCCATGGCTGCTGCTGGTGCCGCGGGTGGCCGATGCCAGCGAGTGGATCGATCTGGACGGCGGCCAGCAGCGCCTGTTGCTGGCCGAGATCAATCAGCTCTCGCAGTTGCTGCGGGTCGAGCCCGGCGTCGCCAAACTCAATATCGGCGCGCTCGGCAACATCGTGCAGCAGTTGCATGTGCACCTGGTCGGCCGGCATCCGGGCGATGCGGCCTGGCCCGGCCCGGTCTGGGGCAGCGGCAGCGCGCAGCGCTTCGACCCCGATACGCTGCAGCAGCGTGTCGCTGCATGGGCGCAGCGGCTACGATAGGCGCCCGCCTCATAACCACCTTCCCGCATGAAATCCAATGTCGTCGCCGCACTGATCCTGATCCTCGTCGGCCTGCTGTTCCTGGCCAACAACCTGGGCTGGACCAATGTCAGTCTTGGCCGGCTGATCGCCACCTGGTGGCCGGCGGCGTTGGTTGCCTGCGGTGTGGGGATGTTGTTTGGGCGCGGCAAGTAGTCGGGAATCGGGAATCGGGATTGGGGAATCGTGAGAGCGGGCTTCAGGCGCTGTTGATTCCCTGGTTTGCTTTGGTGTCTTCCAAGAGACAGCCCCGATTGCGCGCTGGCGCCGTCTGGCCGCTGATTCGCCAGCCTGTGCCCCTGGCTACCTCTCGGCTTTGCCGACATGACGTTTGTCATCCGCACGTGTTGACTTCCGGCACCTGATCGGCGGGCGCATTGCGCGCAGCATGGCCTCCTACCTACCGAGGACGCCGCCATGCACTACCGCCTGATCCCTGCCCTGTTCCTGATCACGCTGGGCACGCTGTTTCTGCTGGACAACCTCGGGCTGGCCCGTCTCGATGTGGGCCACCTGGTGTCGACCTGGTGGCCGGCGTTGCTGATCGCCGCGGGCGTGCGCCACCTGCTGCGCTACCGCGAGCGGGCGGCCGCCACCTGCTGAAGGCGCGGCCGCACCACGGCATCAGGTGCGCGGCAGGGTCACGCCGGTCTGGCCCTGGTACTTGCCGCCGCGGTCCTTGTACGAGGTCTCGCAGACCTCGTCGGACTGGAAGAACAGCATCTGCGCCACGCCTTCGTTGGCGTAGATGCGCGCCGGCAGCGGCGTGGTGTTGCTGAATTCCAGCGTGACGTGGCCTTCCCATTCCGGTTCCAGCGGGGTCACGTTGACGATGATGCCGCAGCGCGCATAGGTGCTCTTGCCCAGGCACACCACCAGGGTGTCGCGCGGGATGCGGAAGTATTCCACCGTCCGCGCCAGCGCAAAGCTGTTCGGCGGGATGATGCACACATCCGATTCGATATCGACAAAGCTGCCCGGATCGAAGTGCTTGGGGTCGACGATCGTCGAGTTGATGTTGGTGAAGATCTTGAACTCGCGCGAGCAGCGCACGTCGTACCCGTAGCTGGAGGTGCCGAAGCTGACGATGCGCTGGCCGGCGGCATCGTGCTTGATCTGCCCGGGCTCGAACGGCTCGATCATCGCGTGCTGTTCGGCCATGCGCTTGATCCAGCGGTCGCTCTTGATGCTCATGCGGTGTTCCTTGAAGACGGAAGGCGGCAGGCCGAGCGGCCCGCGCGAAAGGCAGCGAATTCTAGCAAGCGGCCGGCACCAGCGGCCGGCCTGCGCACTACAGCAACGACGCCGAAATCGGGATGCTGGCGCGCGGACGCTTGCCCAGCTCCTCGGAAAGCCGCGCGGCGGCAGCCAGATAGGCCCGCGCTGCCGCCGACTCCGGCGCGGCCACCACGATCGGCTGGCCGGCATCGCCCTGCTCGCGGATCGCAATCGCCAATGGCAACGACCCGAGCAAGGGCACACCGTACTGCGCGGCCATGCGCTCGCCACCGCCTTCGCCGAACAGGTGCTCGCGGTGACCACAGCTGGAGCAGGTATGCACCGCCATGTTCTCGACGATGCCAAGCACCGGCACCTCGACCTTTTCGAACATCTTCAAGGCCTTGCGCGCGTCCAGCGTGGCGATGTCCTGCGGCGTGGTGACGATCACCGCACCGGCCACCGGGATCTTCTGCGACAAGGTCAGCTGGATGTCGCCGGTGCCCGGCGGCAGGTCGATCAGCAGGTAATCCAGGTCGTCCCACAGTGTGTCGTTGAACAGCTGGGTCAGCGCCGAGGTTGCCATCGGCCCGCGCCAGATCATTGGCGTGTCCTGGTCGACCAGCAAGCCGATCGACATCGCCTCGATGCCGAACGCGCGCAACGGCTCGATCGACTTGTTGTCCGGGCTGTCCGGCCGCCCGCTCAGGCCCAGCATCGCCGGCACGCTCGGCCCATAGATATCCGCGTCCAGCACGCCCACGCGTGCGCCCTGCTGACGCAAGGCCAGCGCCAGATTCACCGCCGTGGTGGATTTGCCCACCCCGCCCTTGCCGGAGCCGACCGCGATCACATTGCGGATCCGCGGATGCGGCGCCAACGCGCCCTGCACCGCATGCGCGGGAATTCTGCGTTCGCCGGTCATGCGCCTGCGCTCCGGGAGAGATCGATCGCCTTGCTTGAAGCGCGTTGCACCATCGTCGTCATTGTCTGCCTGATTGCTCGTGCTGCCGCCGCAGCGATGGCTGCATCGCCACAGCCGCAGCGCTGGAAAGGTCGTCAGTTTACCCAGTCCGGCCACACGCAGACGCGTTGCAAGCCGTCAGCAGCCAGGCGTGTTGTCGGCCCTGGCAGGTGTCACACGGCGACACATTTCACAAATGTGGACACATGATTAAGGAATTGTTACGGTCGAAATCCAGTTCAGCCAGCGCTCAGCGAGCGCGACTGTTTCGCCAAATCCCAGCGAGGAATCCGCAAGGTCATGTCGAGTCGTCTTCCGCAACACACCCAGCGTCATCGTTTGAGCACCGCGTTGTTTGCCGTGCTGGCCGCTTCTGCCGGCCACGCCGCCGCGCAGTCGGAAAGCGGAGTCGCGCCCGGCACCACCGATCTGGACAAGGTCACCGTCACCGGCTCGCGCATCGCGCGTACCGGCTTTGTCACGCCCTCGCCGGTCACTGCGATCAGCGCCGAGGAAATCCGCGCCACCGGCGCGACCACCATCAGCGATCTGATGGCGCGCATGCCCGCGCTGGCACCGAGCTACACGCTGGGCAACTCCACCCGCTTCATCGGCACCGCCGGGCTGGGCCTGCTCGACCTGCGCGGCATGGGCGTGGACCGCACATTGGTACTGGTCAACGGCCGCCGCCATGTTGGTTCGAGCCCGGGCTCGACCGCGGTGGACGTCAACACCATTCCGGTGGAATGGGTCGAACGCGTGGAAGTCATCACCGGTGGCGCCTCGGCCGTGTATGGCGCCGATGCGGTGGCCGGCGTGGTCAACTTCATCCTCAAGAAGAACTTCACCGGTTTCGAGACGCGTGCGCAGACCGGCCTGGCCGACGAGGGCAACTACAACCGCTCCTTCGCCAGCTTCTCGGCAGGCACCGACTTTGCGGATGGCCGCGGCAACATCGCGGTGTCCGGCGAATACAGCAAGCAGGACCGCTTCGGTCGCGGCAACCGCGCCATCGGCCGCGAATATCTGGTGTCGGTTCCGAACCCCGCGTTCGACCCGAGCCAACCGCCGAGCGAACGCAATCCGCAGAATGTGCTCAGCGGCCCGGGCGGCAATCATTCCACGTCCTACGGCGGCACCTTCAACCTGGGCACCTTCGATTTCCGCAACCCGGCCAGCTATGGCAACCGCTACCTGTTCAACCAGGACGGCAGCTTCCGCCGCAATCGCTACAACGGCCCGGTGGTCAGCAATACCTCGTGCGTGGATTGCGATTTCGTCGATCTGAATGCGGTTGCCGACCTGCAGCCCGGCTTCGATCGCAAGAGCGTCAATACCATGATCAACTTCGAGATCAGCGCGAACCATCGCCTGTTCTTCGAGGGCAAGTACAGCGAGACCGATTCGGAATTCTTCGGCCAGCCGGCATTCGACAGCTCGCTGCGCGTGCGTCGTCAGAATCCGTATGTCAGCCCCGAACTCGGTGCGCTGATGGATTCGCGCGGTGCCACCCAGATCCTGATGAACCGCTTCAACGTCGATGCCGGCCGCCGCGGCGAGAACATCGAGCGCAAGACCTACCGCGCAGTGCTCGGCGCCGAAGGCAATTTCACTGACAACTGGAGCTACGACGTGTCTGCCAACTACGGCAAGACCACGGTCGACCGCCTGAACCTCAACAACCGCATCAATGAGCGCTGGCAAGCCGGTATCGACGCCGCACGCGATGCTGGCGGCAACATCGTCTGCCGCACCACGCTGGATCCGGGCGCGATCAACCCCCACACCAACCGTGTCTATTCGGCCCTGGCGCGCGAGGGCTGCGTGCCGTTCAGTGTGTTCGGCAACGGCGCGGTGACCCCGGAAGCAGCGGCGTGGTTCAACACCACCGCGCGCTCGCAGGCCAAGATCCAGCAGACCGTGTTCAGCGCATCGGTGGCCAACAGCAACCTGCTGTCGCTGCCGGCCGGCGACATCGGGTTTGCCGGCGGCGTGGAGTACCGCAAGGAGCAGAGCGAGGAAATCACTGATCCGCTGGCGGCCTCGGGCGCGACCTTCCTCAACGCCATCCCCAATAGCGGTGGCGAGTACACCGTCAAGGAAATCTTCGTCGAGAGCACCATTCCGTTGCTCGCCGGCCTGCCGGGCGTGGACCGGTTGGCGCTGGACGTGGCAGGCCGCTATTCGGACTACGACAGCATCGGCTCGACCAAGACCTGGAACGTGGGCCTGGACTGGACCATCATCCCCTCGCTGCGTCTGCGCGGCACGCTGGCACAGGCAGTGCGCGCGCCCAGCATCGGCGAGCTGTACGACTCGCAGAGCGAGAACTTCGCGACCATCAACGATCCCTGCAACTACCTGCCGACCAATACCAACCGCCCGGGCACCGCAGGCGACGTGGCATTGCGCCAGGCCAACTGCAGCGCGCTGGGCGTGCCGGTGGGCTGGATCGACACCTTCACCTCCACCCGCCCCGGCGTCAGCGGCGGCAACCCGGAGCTGAAGCCGGAGCGCGCGCGCAGCCTGTCCTATGGCCTGGTGTGGCAACCGGAGTTCTTCGAAGGCTTCGGCATGTCGATCGACTACTGGCGCATCGACCTGCAGGACGCGATCGGCACCGTGACCGCAGAAACCAATGCCACGCGTTGCGTGGACAATCCAGGTGGCATCGACAACAGCTTCTGCGGCTTCGTGCAGCGCGCCCCGCTGGGTGGATTCACCGACCCGCAGGGCCGCATCTATCCCGAGCACAGCATCATCGGCTGGCAGGCGCTCAATGAAAACCTGTCGCGCTCGCGGCGTGTGGGCGTGGATCTGGAAATGGACTACCGCTTCCAGCTCGGCGAAGGCAACACCGTGCTGCGCCTGGTCGGTACGCGCCTGATCCAGTCGCGCGAATGGGTGTTCCAGGACTTTCCGGCCGAGTACGACGAGTACGTGACCTACGTGACCGACCCGCGCTGGCGCGCGCAGTTCCAGACCAAGTACAACTGGAATGAATGGCGCGCTTCGTGGGACATGAACTACGTGGACGGCAACCTGCGCGTGACACCGGAAAGCTACAACAGCAATCCGGGCTCGGCCAGCCCGATCAGGAACGGCTCGTACACCTATCACAACTTCCAGTTCGGCTATCAGTTCCCCGGCTCGAAGATCGACGTCTACCTCGGCATCGACAACGCCTTCGACAAGGATCCGCCGCGTAACTACTTTGGCTCGGACTTCACCTCTGCGCTGTACGACAACGTCGGACGGTTCTTCTATCTGGGGACAACGGTGCGGTTCTAACCCGGGAATGACGCTTGAAAAGACGCCCCGCTTGCCGGGGTTTCTTTTTGCCACGTGGCGAGCGCGGCCGTGATGCCTACCGCCGCAGGCCTGCTCGCCATAGTCGCGACAGCTTCCTGACTTCAGGCCTGGCTTATCTGTATCGAATGTAACTACTAGTTAAAAAGCGTTGTTGAGGTTGTTTGTTTCTGTGTGTCGCAGCGCCTGGAATTGTGCCGAATTACTCACTTTCGATGCGGATTGACGATATTTTATTAACAAATCATGTCGATTGCTTGCGCTGCAGTGCAGACATTCATTACGTTCGGGTTAAGGCCATCTGACTCTCCGATGACCGTCCCTTATCCGCACTCCCAGTTGAAAGGTCAGGAATGAGCAATCAGTTTCGTCGCCAAGTCATCAAGCGCACCGCTCTCGCCGTCGTGCTCAGTGCTTGCCTAACCAATGGCGCGGTCTACGCGCAGAGCACCACCGGCAGCATCTACGGCAGCGCTCCCTCCGAAGCCGGCAGCACGATTGTCGTTCAGAGCGACACCGGGCTGAGCCGCACCATCACCGTAGACGCAAACGGCCGTTACAACCTCGGCTCGCTGCCGGTCGGCGCCTACACCGTCACCTTGAAGCGTGGCGATCAGGTCGTCGATACGCGCAAGAACGTGCAACTACGCGTCGGTTCGGGTACCGAGGTTTCGTTCGCTGGCGCAAGCGCTGGCAGTAATGCCGATGCAACCACGCTGGGCGCGATCACCGTCACCGCGGCCAATGCACCGAAGATTGATGTCAGCTCGACCAGTTCGCGATCGGTGATCACCTCCCAGCAGCTTGCGATCCTGCCCCTTGGCCGTAGCGCGGAAGCAATTGCCTTGCTGGCACCGGGTGCCGTGGCGGGCAGTGGCGCATTCGACAACGGCTCACGCTCGGTCGTTTCGTTCGGCGGCGCCGGCGTCACTGAAAATGCTTACTACATCAACGGATTCAACGTCAGCAACCCGCTTAGCAACCTCGGTGGCGTGAGCTTGCCGTATGGCGCGATCGACCAGCAGGAGACCTACACCGGCGGCTACAGCGCGCGTTACGGTCGCTCGACCGGCGGCGTGATCAATCAGGTCGGCAAGCGCGGTACCAACGAATGGCATTTCGGTGCTCAGGCAGTCTGGGAACCCAAGTCGCTCGCAAGTTCGCCCGAGAACGTGCGCTTCCCCAACAACACCTTGCCAGATGGATTTGAATACACCAATCCGGATCAACCCGGCACACTGTATCGCAGCCGCAAGGACGACGCAGCGACTCGCACGGTCTATAGCGCGTATGCGGGCGGCCCATTGATCGAAGACAAGCTGTTTGTTTTCGTGGCGGGCGAGTCGGACAAGACCGATGGCGTTTCCACCAACTCCAGCGCGGCAAGTGTCCTGGGACGGAACAACTATGCCTATAGCGCGCCAAAGTTTTACGGCAAGATTGACTGGAATATCAACGACAGCAACATTGTGGAATACACCCGTATTGAAAGCACTGATCGTCGTGCTGGGTATTACACCGATTTCGATTACGACACATTAACCGGTGGTGGTCGCAGCGGCACGTTCGCTGATACCTACAAGATCAAGGACCGGTACGACATCTTCAAATACACCGGCTATCTCACCGACGACCTGACCTTGAACGCCACATGGGGCCGTAGCCGTCAAGACAATCTGCAGGGCAATCCGTACGTCTCCAATCTTCCTTACCTGCAGAATGTTACTAACCAGGATCCTGCGCTGACCGGTGGTACGCCGATCACCAACGATCAGGCGAGTAACCGCACCAAGGCAGATCGTCCGCAGAACAAGACCCGCAGCCTGCGCCTCGAACTCGAATACCGGCTTGGTGACCACGACCTGACCGCCGGCGTGGACAACATGTACTTCAATGCGTCCAATGAAGGCGTTCAGACAACCGGGCCGGGATACCAGTGGCTGTTCGCGCGTCAGTCCAACCCTGCGGTCGACATCCGCCCGAGCCTGGGTGTCGGCCCGTCCGGCGGCAATGGCTACTACGCGCAGCGCCGCATTTTCACCACGACAACAAGCATGGCAGTCGAGCAGAAGGCGTATTACCTGGAAGATCGCTGGCAAGTCACCGACAAGTGGCTGGTGTTGCTTGGTATCCGTAACGACAAGTTCACCAACTTCAACAGCGCAGGCGCTCCCTATGTCGACAGCGGCGACCAGTGGGCACCACGTTTGGGCGTGAGCTGGGACGTCTTCGGCGATTCGTCGCTGAAGCTGTACGCCAACCTGGGACGCTACTATCTGGCACTGCCCAATAGCGTTGCGGTGCGCGGTGCATCTGCTTCCACCTATACCGATGAATACTTCGCCTACAGCGGGCTGGACGCAAATGGAGAGCCGACTGGCTTGAGGGCGTTGGGCCCGGGCCCGGTCTCGTCGAATGGTGAATACGGCCAGACGCCCGACCCGAATTCGTTCGCACCGAGCGACTTGAAGTCTCAGTACCAGGATGAGTTCCTGATGGGCTTTGAGAAGACGCTTGGCGAGAAGTGGAACTCGGGTGCAAAGGTGACCTATCGCAAGCTGCAGACCGCGATCGATGACGTCTGCGATACAGGCCGGATAGCCGATAAGCTCGAGGCCAGTGGTATCGATTCCTCGTCCGTTGCCATTCCTGGCTGCGTGATGTTCAACCCTGGCGAAACCAACACCTACAACTTGGCCAATGTCGACGGCTCGGGCCGCACGCAGGTGCGTATGTCTCAGGAGGATTGGGGATTCACCAGCGGTGCCAAGCGTAACTACGTGTCGGTCGACTTGTTCCTGGAACATCCGTTCGACGAAAAGTGGTTCGGCCGCGTCGATTACACCTGGTCGCATCTGTACGGCAACACCGAAGGCCAAGTGAAATCCGATCTGGGACAGGCTGACGTTTCCAAGACGCAGGACTGGGACTCGGCAGAGCTGATGTACTACGCAGGTGGAAGTCTGGCCAATGATCGCCGCCATCAGTTCAAGGCATTCGGTGCCTATCAGTTCACACCGGAATGGATGGCATCTGCCACGCTGCGCGTGTTGTCCGGCACACCAAAATCGTGCTTGGGCTATTTCGGCGAGGGCGAGCAGGATCCGATTGGCTATGAGTCGGCTTATCACTATTGCGCCGGTTCTCCTTCTCGTCCGGGCGACGCAGGCCGCACGCCTTGGCTGACGAATCTGGATCTGGGCGTGACCTATCGCCCGTCGTTTGCCGATCACAAGCTCGCCATCGGGCTGCAGGTCTTCAACGTACTCAACGACCGCGATGCCACACGTACGGAAGCGGTGTACGGGGACGACCGTTACACGGTGTCCAACACCTATGGCATGGGCACCTACTTCAACCCACCGCGCTTCGTTCGTCTCTCTGCGGCTTATGACTTTTAAGCGCAGCGTTCAGAACTAGAACACGCACTTCTCCACGGCCCCGAAAGGGGCCGTTTTTTTTAGTGCGTCCCCTACTGCAGCTGCGTCGGAGCCCGCCTCCCGCCCCTCTACACACGCCGCACCCATGACCTTCGACACCATGCCATCCGGCTGGCGAGGCGTAGAGTGCCGGCCACAGCCCCGGCGACGGGGCGTCCCACATCTGCTCCTGGAGCCCTTTGTGATTCGTACACCTCATTTGTTGACCTTGTCCCTGGCCGTGGCCGCCGCCTTGAGCGGTTGCAAGAAATCCGAAGACGCCGCGCCGGCCGCGCCCGCGGCCAATACCGCCGCAACCACCCCCGCTGCGCCCAAGACCCTGACCCTGGACCAGAGCAAGCTGCCGGCCGTGAACCAGTTCACCGCCGCCGATCTGGACCCCAACGGCAATGCCTGCACGGATTTGAATGCCTACGCCAACGCCAAGTTTTTGGCCGCCAACCCGGTGCCGGGCGATCGCACCAGCTGGGGCGCGTTCGAGATGCTCGACGAGCGCTCCAATGCGATCCAGCAGCAGCTGGTCGAACAGGCCGCAGCCGACACCGGCGCCACCGGCGTGGAGAAGATCGTCGGCGACCTGTGGTCCACCGGCATGGACGAGGCCAAGATCAATGCCCAGGGCATCGAGCCGCTGAAGCCGGAACTGGCCGCGATCGACGCCATCAGCGACCAGGCCAAGCTGGTCGACTATCTGCGCAGCAGCGCGGCCAAGGGCAACAACGAGCTGTTCGGCTTCGGCGCCGAGGCGGATTTCAAGAAGTCCAGCCAGAACATCGCCTACGCCATGCAGGGTGGGCTGGGTCTGCCGGACCCGGAGTACTACACCAGCGCCGCCAACAAGGCCAAGCTGGAGGCCTACCAGGCGCACGTGGCCAAGGTGCTGGAACTGTCCGGCGTGGCCGCGGCCGATGCCGCCGCGCAGGCCAAGCAGGTGGTCGCGTTCGAAACCCGTCTGGCCAAGGTCTCCAAGACCAGCACCCAGATGTCGCGCGATGCGTCACTGGCCTACAACCCGATGTCGCCGGCCGAAGCCGACAAGCTGACGCCCAACTGGTCGTGGACGGAGTTCTTCAAGTCGCAGGGCGTCCCCACGCCGGAGATGTTCTCGCTGGCGATCCCGGCCTTCCACCAGGAAGTGAGCAAGATGATCGCCGACACCGATCCGGCGATCTGGCGTGCCTACCTGCGCTTCCACACCGTCGATGGCGCCTCGCCGTTCCTGAGCCAGCCGTTCGTCGATGAGAACTTCGCGTTCTACAACCAGACCCTGCGCGGGCAGAAGCAAATCAAGCCGCGCTGGAAGCGCGTGCTGGCCACCATCAACGGCCAGACCGGCGAAGCGCTGGGCCAGATGTACGTCAAGGTCGCCTTCCCGGCCGATTCCAAGGCCAAGATGGAAACCCTGGTGACCAATCTGCGCACTGCGCTGAAGGCCCGCATCGAAAAGCTGGACTGGATGAGCCCAGAGACCAAGACCAAGGCGATCGCCAAGTGGGAGAGCTTTACGCCCAAGATCGGCTACCCGGAAAAGTGGCGCGAGTGGAACGGCTTGACCACCAGCCGCGACAGCTACCTGGGCAACGTGATGGCCGCGTCCGAGTACAACTACAAGTGGAACCTGTCCAAGATCGGCAAGCCGGTGGACAAGACCGAATGGGGCATGAGCCCGCAGACGGTCAACGCCTACTACAACCCGCTGCAGAACGAGATCGTGTTCCCGGCCGCGATCCTGCAGCCGCCATTCTTCGACCCCAATGCGCCGGAGGAAATGAACTACGGCGGCATCGGTGCGGTGATCGGGCATGAGATGACCCACGGCTACGACGACCAGGGCAGCCGCTTCGGTGCCGACGGCAACTTCATCGCCGATCCGGGCTGGTGGACGCAGAAGGACCTGGACGCATTCAAGGCGCGCACCGGCAAGCTGGTCGCGCAGTTCGACGGCTACCGCACCCCGGCCGGCGACAAGGTCAAGGGCGACCTGACCCTGGGCGAAAACATCGCCGACCTGGGCGGCCTCAACACCGCCTACGACGCGATGAAGACCGCCACCGCCGGCAAGGACGATCCCAAGACCGACGGCATCACCCGCGACCAGCGCTTCTTCCTCAACTGGGCAACAGTGTGGCGCCGCAACTTCACTCCGGAAGAACTGGTGGTGCGCCTGAAGACCGATCCGCATGCACCGGCCAACTTCCGCGCCATCGGCGCCCCGTCGAACATGCCGGCGTTTGCCGCCGCGTTCTCGTGCAAGGCCGGCGATCCGATGGTGCGCCAGGGCGACAAGCAGGTGGTGATCTGGTAATTGCACGGTAGCTGCAAACAACGGGGGGCGGCGATCGAGAGATCGTCGCCCCTTTTGTTTTGCGGCAGTGGAATGTGATGCCGCCAAGATCGCGCGCTACGCCTGCAGGTGGCAGATTCAAGACGTGCATCGCGCATCGGACGCGGCTTGCTGCAGGTGGCGCAACTTACGCAGGCCGCCTCTCTTTGCGTCTCCCCTTGCCATTTACACCCTCAGGCGGCCTGCCACGGCGCACTCTCGTTCCTTTTTCGGGCCATGCCATCGGGCATCGGTGCCCCACCCCTCGTCGCCTTCAAAACAAGTCTCAATAAAGCTCAAGCCTGCGTGCCGGCACGGCAGCGCCCGCCTATCCTCGGCGCTCCTTCCTGCCCATTTCCGCCATGTCAGCCATCAAGACCTCGACACTCGCCCTCAGCCTGCTGATCGCACTGGCCGGCTGCAAGCGCGCCTCCGACGACGGCAGCGCCACGAAGACGCCGGACGCGCTGGCGCCTGCGGCGACCCTCGCCCCATCCAAGTCGGCGCTGGACATCGGCGAACTGGATCCGACAACAAGCGCGTGCCAGGACCTGGACAACTTCGTCAACGAAAAATGGCGCAAGGCCAACCCGATACCGGCAGATCGCACCAGTTGGGGCGTCAGCGACATCCTGACTGAACAAAGCGAACTCGTGCAGCGTGAGATCGCTGAAGCCGCAGCCAAGCACGCAGGCGCACAGGCCGATCCGGTGGCCCGCAAGATCGGCATGCTGTATGCGTCGGGCATGGACGAAGCCGCGATCGAGGCTGCGGGTGACCAACCGATCCGTCGGCAACTGGAAGCCATCGCCGCGCTGACCTCCGGCAGGCAGGTCGCCGATTACATCACCGGCCGCTACGCAGAGGGCGACGCGCAGGTCTTCTACTTCGGCGCCGGCGCCGATTTCCACACGGCGGACATGCAGATCGCCTTCGCCACCGAGGGCGGCCTGGGTTTGCCGACCAAGGAGTACTACAGCGCCGCCGAGTACGCGCCCATCCGTGCGGCGTATCTGGACTACATCGCCAAGTCGCTCGAACTCACCGGCATTGCCAAAGACGCAGCGCGTGCGCAAGCCAACGACGTGCTTGCGCTGGAAACGCGCCTGGCGGCTGCTACGTTGAGCCGGGTCGAGGCACGTCAACCGCAGAATCAGTATCACTTCGTCAGCCTGGCCGAAGCGGACAAACTGACGCCACACTTCTCCTGGACGCGCTTCTTCGCCGCCCAGGGCGTGGACGCAGGGTCCGGCTTCTCGCTGTCGCATCCGCGCTTCTTCGCAGAGTTCGACCGCCAGCTCGCCAGCGCTCCGATCGCGCAGTGGCAGGCCTACCTGCGCTTCCATACCATCGACGATGCATCCGGCGACCTCAGCAAGCCCTTCGCCGACAACAACTTTGCGTTTTACGGCAAGACGCTGCACGGGCAACCGGAACAGGAACCCCGCTGGAAGCGCGTGCTGCGCAGGGTCAATACCAGCATGGGCGAAGGCCTGGGCCAGCTGTATGTGGCCAGGATGTTCACCCCCGAAACCAAGCAGCGCGCCAGCGAGCTGGTGGACAACATTCGCGCTGCGCTCAAGGTACGTATCGAACACGTCGACTGGATGAGCGCGCAGACCGAGGCCAAGGCGCTGGCCAAGTGGCAAACCTTCCAGCCGAAGATCGGCTACCCCGATACCTGGCGCGACTGGTCCGGGCTGGAGATCGTTCCCGGCGCGTATTACCGCAATCTGCAGGCAGCGGCCACATTCAACTATCGCTACGACATCGCCCAGATCGGCAAGCCGACCGACCGCACCCGTTGGGCGATGACCCCGCAGACCGTCAACGCCTACTACGACCCCAGCGCCAACTCCATCAACTTCCCGGCAGGCATCCTGCAGCCACCGTTCTTCGACCCTAAGGCCGACGATGCCCTCAACTATGGCGGTATCGGTGCAACGATCGGACATGAAGCCATGCACGGCTTCGACGACCAGGGCAGCCAGTTCGATGGTGCGGGCAACAACGTGAACTGGTGGACGCCACAGGATCGCAAGGTATTCGAGCAGCGGGCCGATGCCCTGGTTCGACAGTTCGATGCCTACGCTCCACTGCCCGACCACCCCGACCTGCACGTCAATGGCAAGCTCACCCTTGGCGAAAACATCGCCGATCTGGGCGGCACCAATGTCGCCTACGACGCGCTACAGGCGGCATTGCGGGCGCATCCCGAGCGGGCAGCCTCCGTCGATGGCTACACACCGGATCAACGCTTTTTCCTGGGGTTTGCGCTCAGCTGGCGCGGGCAGATGCGTGAGAAGCAGCAACTGGTCGATCTGGCAAGCAACCTGCATGCCCCCGACAACCTGCGCGCGAACGCCTCGCCGTCCAACATGCCGCAGTTCGCCCACGCCTTCGCCTGCAAGCCCGGCGATGCGATGGTGCGCCCGGACAAGGACCGCGTGGTGATCTGGTAACCGGCTGCAAGCGCTTCCACCTACCCACCACCGACCGCACGGGCCCGCACACGCGGGCCTGTCGCGTTCACGCAAACGCCCAGCAGCGGAGACGAACGGCAGCGGGCACATGCCTGCGCAGCACGCAGCCTTGCTAAACTCCGCCGACTTTACTCTGGCCACCCGTCTTCTCGATGCCCACCATTCGTCCGCTTGCCCTCGCTCTTGGCTTCAGCCTGATCACGCTGCTGTCCGCCCCCGACGCCGACGCCGCTCGCAAGAAGAAGGCTGCCCCCAAGGCCCCGGCCGTCTCGGCGGCCTGCACCAACTTCTACGATTACGCCAACGCCGGCTGGCTGAAGGCCAACCCGATGCCGCAGGCTGGTGCCGTCACCGCACTGGGCCAGCTGTCCGAGCGCGCGCTGCAGCAGCAACGCGACTTGCTGGATGCGTCGATGAAGGCACCGCAGGGCAACGTGCAGAAACTGCTCGGCGACTTCTGGGCCAGCGGCCTGGATGAGGCCGCCGTGGAAAAAGACGGCTCCAATCCGATCGCTCCGTTGCTGTCGCGCATCGATGCGATCAAGAAGGCCAAGGATGTGCCCGCTTCCATCGCCGCACTGCACCAGGTCGGCATCCCGGTCGGCTTCAACTTCGGTCCAGACGTGGACCTGAAGGCACTCGACCGCCACATCGGCTACTTCATGCAGGGCGGCATGGGCCTGCCCGACCCGGCCTTCTACACCCGTACCGATGCCGACACCCAGGCGCTGATGGGCCGCTACCGCGCCTACGTCAAGCAGATCCTGGCGCTCACCGGCACCGCCGCCGACAAGCTCGACGCCGATGCCGCCTCGGTGCTGCAGATCGAGACCGCGCTGGCACGCAGCGCGCAGTCGGTGCAGGGCATCAACAACCCGTTCAACAACTACGCCCCGATCGCCACCAAGGAGCTGACCAAGCAGTACAAGAACCTGCGCCTGGCCGACTTCCTGGAAGCGCAGGGCGTCAAGGACGACCTGGTGTCGATGGCCGACCCGGCCATGTTCAAGCAGCTCGACAGCATGATCGTCAGCATCAAGCCGGAACAGTGGAAGGCCTATCTGCGCTGGCGCGTGGGCGATGCGATGGCGCCGTACCTGTCCAAGAGCTTCCACGATGCCGAGTACCAGTTCCGCGGCCGTCTGCTGCGTGGCGATGCCCTGCCGCCGCAGCGCTGGCAGCAGGTGCTGGACGCGATCAACATCGCCGCCGGCCCGATGCTCGGCCGCGAATATGTGGCGCGCTATCTGAGCAGCGACACGCGCCGCCAGGCCGAAGCCATCGCCGACCAGATGCGCGACGCACAGCTGGCCGCGCTGGAGCGCACCGGCTGGGGCAACGGTGAGGTAGTGGCCGAAGCCAAGGCCAAGCTGGCGGCGATGAAGATCGAAGTCGGCGCGCCGCGTCGCGATCTGGATTACACCGTGCAGCCGATGGGCCGCGGCAGCTTCGGCGGCAACATGCTGATCGCCTCGACCTGGCGCCACCGCGAGGAGATGAAGCGCATCGGCAAGGGCAACGCCGACCGTCGTTGGGATGTGCTGCCGCAGCAGCCGGCAGTGGCCTACGACATCGCGCAGAACCGCCTGATCATCACTGCCGCCGTGCTGCAGCCGCCGGTGCTCACCGCCGGCAGTACGCCGGCCGCGCAGTACGGCGCCTACGGCGCGCTGGTCGCCCACGAAATCACCCGTGCCATTGACGCCAAGGGTTCGCTGGTGGATGCCAAGGGCGAATTGCGCAGCTGGTGGACGCCGGCCGAAAAGACCAGCTGGACCCTGCTGACCGGCAAGGTGGCCGAGCAGTTTGGCGCCTACCCGTATCCGGGCGTGCCCAACGTCAAGGTCAACGGCGCGCAGACCGCCGAAGAAAACCTGGCCGATCTGGCCGGTATCGAACTGGCCTGGCAGGCCTTCAGCAAGGCACAGCCCGCCGCCACCGAGGCCGACAAGCAGGCCTTCTTCACCGCCTGGGCCGGCTTGTGGGCCCAGCAGCTGTCGCCAAACGAAGCGGTGCAGCGCGCCAGCGCCGACATCCGTGCACCGGGCCAGTGGCGCACCAACGGCCCGCTGTCCAACCTGCCCGAGTTCGGTGCGGCGTTCAGCTGCAAGGCCGGCCAGCCGATGCAGCGCGTGGATGCCGAGCAGTTGAAGATCTGGCGCTGATTCAGGCGCCAGGACGTCACTGCCCATCAACACACGGTGGCAGGCAATGAAAAAGAGCGCGGAATCCGCGCTCTTTTTTTGTCTCCGGCGTTTATCGATCTGCCTACCAGCCTGAAACACCCTGGTCGTAGGAGCGGACCTGGCCGCGACAAGGCTTTACCGATAAACCGCCGTCGCGGCCAGGTCCGCTCCTACGAGGCGATGCGTTGCCGGACCTCAGCGCACCACGCGCAGCGGCGGCTTGCGCCCCTTGCCACCGCCTTTCCTGCCGCCGCTACCGCCAAACGGCGACTGCCCGCGCCAGTAACGAATCATCAGCCAGCCGAACAGCATGCCGCCCAGATGCGCGAAGTGGGCCACGCCCGGCTGCCAGCCGGTTGCGCCCAGGAACAGCTCGATCGCACCGAACACGATCACGAAGGTGCGCGCCTTCATCGGGATTGGCGGAAACAGCAGCATCACCCGCTGATTCGGAAACAGCATCCCGTAGGCCAGCAACAGGCCGAACACACCGCCCGACGCACCTACCACCGGCGCCCCGCTCTGGGTGAACCAGGCCATCAGCAACTGGCACACGCCGGCACCGGCCACGCACACCAGGTAGTAGGTCAGAAAGCGCTTCTGGCCCCAGGTCTGCTCCAGTGCCGCACCGAACATGAAAAGTGCCAGCATGTTGAAGAACAGATGGTTGAAGCCGCCATGCAGGAACGCATAGGTCAGCAACTGCCACGGCATGAAGCTGGCGCCGGGCGAGAACGCATCGAAGCCGTTGGAGATCGGCCACAGCATCAGCGACGACAGCGCCGCATCGGAGGGCAGCACGCCGGCGCCCAGGTCGCCCAGTGCCCATTGCAGCAGGAACAAGCCAATATTGGCGATCAACAACGCTTTGGTGACGGGCGGCAGTTGGGGCATGACGGCATCCTTCGGAATGCCAACCATCATAACGTCAGGCTTATGAAGGTCCCCACACGGCGGCATCCAGCCGCTGCGCGGCACTGGCGCGGCGCACCCGGCCCTGCTCGACCGCCACGCCTTCGGCACGCAGCCGCCGACATTGCTCACGGTAGCCGGAAGAGCCGTCCGGCAATGCGATCCGGCCATCGCTGCGCAGCACCCGGTGCCAGGGCAGGTGCGGATCGTCATTGCCGCTGAGCACGCGGGCCACCAGCCGCGCCCGTCCGGGCAGGCCGGCGCGCAGTGCGACCTCGCCATAGCCTGCGACCTGGCCGGAAGGAATTGCGCGAATCGCGGCGAGGATGCGCAGTCGCGCCTGTTCGCTGGAGAGCGCCGCGCCGTGGGAGCCGGCGCGCGCAGGTGGGCCGGCAGGGGGAAGCGTCACTGGTTTGCGGGGCTTGGACATCGCGCAAGGATGCCAGCGATGAGGCATGACCGGCTGTGGACGGCAGATCGGCAGTTGATTGACGCGCCGATTGTGCCGGACCCTCACCCCAACCCCTCTCCCGAGGGGAGAGGGGCTTTGATCTGTTCGCTCGCAGGGCCCTGGCCTGCGTCAAGCGCACTTACGTCGGGTGCAGAACTAGCGTGCGGTGTTGCGCGGGGCTGCCACACGTTGTGAAACGCAGGGGCCGACGTCAGTACCGGCATCAGGCAAGGGCCTGATGCCCTCGTTGGTCCGGCCACAACAGCCGCATCGATGCACAGTGCATCAGTGCATCAGTGCATCAACACAATCTCTTCCGACGAAGTGGGATGGATTGCCACGGTCTCGTCGAAGTCGCGCTTGGTCGCGCCCATCTTTACGGCCACCGCGAACCCCTGCAGCATTTCGTCGGCGCTTTCGCCCAGCAGGTGCACGCCGACCACGCGCTCTTCTTCGCCCACGCAGACCAGCTTGAACAGGCTGCGCTGCGGCGCGTCGGCCAGCGCATGCAACATCGGACGGAAGTTGCTGCGGTAGATGCGTACCGCACTGCCGTGCCGCGCGCGCGCCTGCTCCTCGGTCAGTCCGACCTGCCCGAGCGGCGGATGCGAGAACACCACGCTCGGCACGCCTTCGTAGTCCATGCGTGCATCCGGCTGCCTGCCGAACAGGCGGTCCATCAACTTGCGACCCGCCGCGATCGCTACCGGCGTCAGCCCGACCTTGCCGCCGACATCGCCGATGGCATGGATGTTCGGCACGCTGGTGGTCTGCCCTTCGTCCACCACCACCTCGCCCTTGTCGCCCAGGCGCACGCCGACCGCTTCCAGACCCAGCCCCGCTGTGTTGGCGCGTCGGCCGGTGGCGAAAAACACCTGGTCGAAGACGTCGTTGCCCTGCTCGCTGGGGTGCGCGGGATGGCCGTGCACGCGCAGCTTGCCATGTGCATCGCGTTCCAGGCCGGTGGTGGAGAAACCGAAATGCAGGCGCACGCCCAGGTGCCGCAGGTTGTCGGCCAGTTGCAGGGTCAGCTCGGCATCGAAGCGCTCCAGCAATCGATCGCCCTGCACGAACAGATGCACGCGACTGCCCAGCGCCTGCAGCAGGCCGGCGATCTCCACCGCGATATAACCGCCGCCGACGATCGCCACCTGCGCAGGCGCATGACAGAGATTGAAGAAATCGTCGGACACCTCACCGTGCTCCACACCGTCGATGTCCGGCCGCAGCGGATGCGCACCGGTTGCGATCACGATGTGCTCGGCGGTAACGGGCACGCCATCGCCGCCCATGATGGTATGGCGATCCTGCAGCACGCCGCGCTGCGGAATCATGACCACGCCATCTTCGTTGAGCCGACGCCGATAACTGGCGTGGATGTTGTTGATGTAGCCCTGCCGGTGCGTGACCAGTTCCTGCCAGGCCAATGTCGGTCGCGACACATCGAAACCCAGCGCCCCGGCCAGCTCGATCTTGCCGGCCAGATCGGCCGCCAGCCACATCGCCTTCTTCGGCACGCAGCCGAGATTGACGCAGGTGCCACCCAATTCGTTCGGCTCCATCACTGCCACGCGTGCACCGTGCCTGGCCGCGCGAAACGCAGCGGCCAATCCACCGGAGCCGCCGCCCAGGATCACCACATCGTAGTCGTATCGGGCACTCACGCGAATCGCTCCGCCCGGTAAGGATGCGGGTCCAGCGCAGGTGCGCGGCCCGTGATCAGGTCGGCCATCAGTTGTCCGCTTGCAGTGCTCATGCTGATGCCGAGCATGCCATGCCCGGCTGCGAGCCAGACGTGAGGACGCCCCGGCACCGGCCCCAGCACCGGCACGTCGTCCCAGGTCATCGGCCGCCATCCATACCAGCGCTCGATCACGGCCGGGCCGGCCGGCGCATGCAGATAATCGGCCGCTGCGCGCTCCAGCGCCGCCAGGCGCGTGGGGTTGAGGCGGGTGTCGCGTCCGGAGAATTCCATCGTGCTGCCGATACGCAGACGATCGCGCCACGGCACCACGAACACCCAACGGTCCTTCAGCACCACCGGGCGGCGCGGCATCGATGCCGGGGCGGTATAGGTGATCGAATAGCCCTTGCCGGCCTGCACCGGCAAGCGCAGCCCCAGCTGCGCCGCCAGCACCGGCGACCACGGGCCGGTTGCGATGACCACCTCGCGTGCCTGCCATCGCCCGCGCTCGGTGTGCACGCACGCGCCGCGTGCGTCCGGCACCACCGCATCGACGCGGCACTGCGCCTGGATCACCGCACCGCGCGCGCGCAGCACCCTTGCCAGTTCTGCGGTGTAGCGCTCCGGACGCAGATGCGCATCGCCGGGGAAATGGATCGCACCGGCAATGCCTGCGCGAAATGCCGGGTCCTGGCGCAGATAGTCGGCGCCCTCGATGATCTCGGCCTGGATGCCCCACTGTGCAAGCACGCCGCACTCGTGGCGATACTGCGCAAAGCGGCGCGCATCGCCGAACACGTAGTCCAGCCCATCGCTGCGAAATTCGCAGTCCAGTGCATAGCGCTCGACCCAATCGTCGAAGCGGTGTCGCGCATCGCCCAGCAACGCCGCGCGCGCCTGCGCGCTGGCCTGCCAGTGACGCGTATTGCAGCGCTGCGCAAACCGCAGCAACCAGCGCCACAGCGCCGGATCCAGGCGTGGCCGGATATACAGCGGCGCGTCCGGCGTCAGCATCCACTTCAGCGCCTGCGCGATCATGCCCGGCGCTGCCAGCGGCGGCGCATGGCTCGGCGTGATGGTGCCGCAGTTGCCGTACGAAGTTGCCGCACCCACCGCACCGGCATCGAGCACGTGCACCTGCCGCCCCGCCTCGACCAGGGCCAGCGCGGTCGCCAGGCCGATGGCGCCGGCACCAACCACCACCACATCGACAGGCGCGCCGCTCATGTGCGCACTACCCCACGCGCGCACTGCTGCGACGCATCGGCGGCACGCGCAGATAGGTCACGCTGCGCCATAGCCATTCCACCGGCCCGAAGCGGAACCAGCGCAGCCACAGCTGGCTCAGCACCACCTGCAGCGCAAACAGCACCAGCGCGAACGGCAGTTGCCATACGCGCGGCAGCTGTTCGAAGTAGCCAAGCCCGTAACCGTAGAAGATCCACGTGCACACCAACGACTGCATCAGGTAGTTGGTCAGCGCCATGCGTCCGGCGGGCGCCAGCCATGCCAGGCGCGGCGCCAGGCGTACCACCCACGCCGCATAGCCCAGGCTCATCAGCGGGCCGGCAATCAGCGCCAGCGCGAAGGCACCCGACAGGCGCAGATCCAGGCGCGCCGGATCGATCCACGGCTCCAGCGCGTAGCTCACCGCCATCACGCCCAGCCCGAGCGGCAGCGCACCGTAGCGCAAGCCCCGGAACAGGCGCGGAAAGCGCTCGGGCGCGGCGATTGCACCGCTGCGCACGAACCAGCTGCCCAGCAGGAACATGCCGAGCATCGCCGGGCCGTTGATGCTCAGCCCGGTCATTGCCTGCTGCAGGTCATGCCAGCGCTGCAGCGTGGCCTGCGCATAGCTGCCGCCACCGAAGGCGGCGCGCTGCGCCTGCACGTTGGCTGCCGCCTGTTGCGCTGCGTCGGCCACTGCGGCCTTCCATTCCACTGCAGATGCCGGGTCCAGCTGCGTCAACGTGCCCGCGACGCCGTACAGCAGCATCAACCCGGGCGCGCAGCAGTAGACCAGCACGGCAAACCACGGCAGCGTCACCGTCGGCACCGCGCGCGTGGCCAGCAGCAGCAAAGCGAGCAAGGCGTAGGTCACCAGAATATCGCCGGACCACAGCAGCAGCGCATGCGCCAGCCCGATCGCCAGCAGCGCACCGGTGCGACGCAGATAAGGGCCGACCAACCCGCGCCCGGCCTGCGCGGCGCGCTGCGCCATCACCGCAAACCCCATGCCGAACAGCAGCGAGAACAGCGTGTAGAACTTGCCCTGCACGAACAGGTACACCAGCGCATCGGCAACCCGGTCGACACCATGCCAATGCGGCTCCACGCCGGTGATCGCCAGATCGAGCGGACCGACGAAGGCTTCGATATTCATCAGCAGGATGCCCAGCAGCGCGAAACCGCGCAGCACGTCCAGCACCACCATGCGCTCGCTGGTTGCAACGGGCAGCAGAAGATCGCGCGGGCTCATCGCGGCCCGGACAGCACGGCGCGGCGATCGCGGCGCGCACCATGCAAGCAGCCCGCCGAAATGGCGGGCCGCAGAAACACATCCAGCGAACGCTGGCCGGGCGAACACGACCGGCGCGGGCGAATCGGCATCACCACGCGGGGCATGCCGATGTTGCCGATTGCCCGCATCGGTCCGCCCGCTTCACAGACCGTATAACGGCTGCGCTCAGTGGTGATGGCCGCCTTCGCCATGCACATGCCCGTGGTCGCGCTCTTCCTGGGTGGCTTCACGCACTTCGATGATCTCCACGTCGAAGTGCAGGTCCTTGCCCGCCATCGGGTGATTGAGATCGACGTCGACCACGCTCATGCCGACCTTCTGCACCGTCACCGCGCGCGGGCCGAAGTTGGTCTGCAGCACCACCTGGGTGCCCGGTACCAGCTTGGTGGCGCCAAAGTGCTTCTTGGGCACGCGCTGGCTCAGGCCTTCGCGGTACTCGCCATAGGCTTCGGTGGCCTTGACGTCCACGCCGAAGCTCTCGCCGGCCTCCTTGTCCATCATGGCCGCTTCCAGGCCCGGAATGATGTTGCCGTGGCCGATCATGATCGCCAACGGGTCACGCTCCTTGGAGCTCTCGATCGGCTCCTGGCCGAGCTCGGAAACGGTGTAGTGGAAGCGGACGACGCTGTCTTTTTCGATCTTCATGCCTGGCTCTGGATAGGCTGCCCGGTGGCAGACGGTGGAGGACGGCTTGTCGGCCGCCGGGTGCGCCGCCATCATGGCGACCTTTCGAACCGCCCATTATCCCGGCTCCATGCATATCACGCCAGTTTTCGCCGCCCGCGCCCGCCGCGTGGCGGCCAGTTCGTTGCTGGGCCTGCTCGTGCTGCTGGGCGGTTGCGCACAGGCGCCGGTCCGCCGACCGGCCGCCACCAAGCCGCCGGCACCGCGGGTCTGGCCGCAGGTGCCGCCGTCGAACCCGGCCGCCGCCAACAACATCCTGATGCGTGCGCTGGGCCTGGTCGGCACGCCGTACCGCTTTGGCGGAAATACGCCGGAAACCGGCTTCGACTGCAGCGGGCTGGTCACCTATGTCTACAAGGACGTGCTGGCGCTGGCGCTGCCACGCACCTCGCGTGAACTGGCCGCGGTGCAGGGACCCCGCATCCCGCAGGAGAAACTGACCACCGGCGATCTGGTGTTCTTCGGCTCCAGCGGCAACGTGACCCACGTCGGCATTTATGTCGGTGAAGGCCGCTTCGTGCATGCCCCCACCACTGGCGGTACCGTCCGCTTGGATTTCCTGGATGGCGCCTACTGGCGTGACCATTATTCAGGCTCAAAGCGGGTTTTGCCCTGATATGTGACGTGAATCACATTTCACAAAACGGAAATTTAACCTTTTTTGAACGTAACGATTCTTTCACCAAGGCATCATCCCGCATCGACAGCAGAATTGTGATTCCCGCGTGACGAACGACGAACAGATCATCACTGGCGCCGCACCGCTTCCGCCCCGGAAACCGCTCCGCCTGCTATGTGCCACCGCTCTTTGGCTCGCAGCCCTTCCCGCCCTGGCACAGACCGCCAACGGCACCGCATCCGCTCCGCAGACGGCCCCGCCGGACAGCACCGTCGCCGCCGAGAAAGCCGCAACCCGCAGCCGCGCCGACGCCGCTGCCACCGCAACACTGGCCGCCCTGCTTCCGCATCTGGCCGCCAACGACGCCATTCCGCTGATGGACCGTTCGGCGATGTTCGCCGGTGACCTCAGCCGCCTGCTGGCCAACTACGACGTGTCCCAGAGTGCGGCCAACGCCGCGCAGAACGCCGTGGCCGACAGCCGTGTCCAGGTGATCCTGCAACGCGCCATGGCCCTGCTGGGCACCCCGTACGTCTGGGGCGGCGAGTCCACCGAAGGGTTCGACTGCAGCGGCCTGGTCGGCTATGTGTTCAAGACCGCCCTGGGCATCGACCTGCCGCGCGTCTCGCGCGACATCGCACGCGACGAGTCTGCCGAGCTGATCAAGGACCCCAACGCGCTCAAGGCCGGCGATCTGGTGTTCTTCGGCAGGCGCGGCCGCATCGACCATGTGGGCCTGGTGGTCGGCGATGGCAAGTTCCTGCATGCGCCCAGCCGCGGCAAGGACGTGCGGGTGGATTCGCTGGCCAGCGGCTATTGGAGCGAGAAGTTCATCCAGGCACGCCGGGTGCTCTGACCCACTGCGTGGACACTGCGTCGATTGCATGACAGAGGCCGCGGCGATCCCGCGGCCTTTTTGCTGCGTCGTCGTCGTCGCGCGTGGGCGTCCCGCAGGCCCCATGACCGCTGCATGACAGCGGGTGGCATCCATCGCCGTGCCAAGTGGCAGGCAGCGAGCATCAGGCTGCCTGTCGCACCTCGCGCATGGCGGGGCCAACGGCGCAGCGCAGCGCGCGCCGCAGGTTACCGCGAGGTGTCGGCCTGGTAATGCGCCATGGTGTCCTCAATGCCCTTGCTCAGCTCCATCACCTTGAGCGCGTATTCGGCCAGGCGCTGGTCTTCCGGGGTACCCGGCTGCCAGGACGGCACTGCCACCGGGGTGATGCCGTCCGGGTCCATCGCCACGAACACGATGATGCAATGCGTGCATAGCCGCGAGTCGCCACCCATCGGGCTGCGTGCCCGCACGTCGATGGCGAAGTGCATGCTGGTGCGGCCGGTGTAGACCAGCTTGGCCGATACCGCGACCAGATCGCCGATCCGCACCGGCGCCACGAAGCGAATGCCGCCCACCGCCACGGTGACGCAGTAGTGCCCGCTCCAGCCACTGGCCGCGGCAAAACCGACCTGGTCGATCCACTTCATCACCACGCCGCCATGCACCTTGCCGCCGAAGTTGACGTCGCTGGGCTCGGCCAGAAAACGAAATGTCAGATCACGCTGTTGGCCAATCACCGCCCGCCCTCGTCAATGGATGAGCTGGCAGTGTGCCATGCGGGTGGGACGCAAATGCACAAGATGATCGCGAGCCCGTCATACGGAGCAGCCTGATTCCGTCAGCATGGCGGTCGCGTTCTGCCCAATACTAGATCTTGAATATTTCCAGTCGTCGTAACGCTGAGCCCCCCTCATGTCTCGAAGCCAAGCCACAGCAATTGCGCATACCCGCCAACGACTGCAACGATTCGGTTGGCCGCGCCTGCAAATGAGTGTCATCGTGCTGGTCACGGCCGCAGTTGGGTTGGTGGGTTCTCATTCGCTGCAGCTAGCAGGCCTCGACTCGATGCTGCTGCGCTACCCATTGGCGATCGTCGCAGCGTACGGCGTCTTTCTGCTGCTGATGTGGGCATGGATACGTCGGCGCAGCGACCTGCAGATCGATGAGGTCGATGTGGATTTCGTCGATCTCGCAACGGAAAAACCTCAAGACTGGATCGGCAGCGGTGGGGGCTCAAGTGGGGCTGGCAGCTCAGTCTCGTGGGAGTCTCCTAGCTCTTCCGGTTTTTTGGACGGGTTGCCCAACGTGGAGCTGGATGGCGAAGCAGGCTTGCCTGTGGCAGCGGTACTGACGCTGATGGCAGTGGCGATGGTCGCCGTGGTCGCAGCTGGCTGGGTGATCTGGTCCGCTCCGGTACTGATGGCCGAACTGCTGGTCGACGCGGCAATCGCCGGCGGACTTTATCGACGCATGCGCCAGGTGCAGGCGCAGGGCTGGTGGTGGGTATGTGTCCGCCATACGATCTGGCCGATGTGTGGCGTCATCGTATTCTTCGCGGTCGTGGGCGGGGTTGCACAGCACATGGCGCCGGACGCCACCACGTTGTTGGAAGCCGTTCGCGCAAGGTGACTCCTTGGCACGTTTTTCTGCGCCGGCGCGAGATATTTATCTGATCTTGTCCAACAGCGTCAGGTTGTCCCGCTTGCGAAAACACAGCCAGGGAAAGTGCGGTTGCTTCAACTTGAGCATCCGCCGCAGGCGCGCGCCCGGGCCTCGCGGGTCGAACAGGCGCTGCACCGCAAAGCGGTCGAAGCTGGCGTAGGTGTGCTGGTGGTAGTGCGCGGCCAGCGCCGGAACACCCAGCTCGGTGAAGTAGCGCAGGCTGCGCGCGGCGCTTGCATCGGCGGCGTGCGCATCCGCATACAGCGGGCTGTCGAGGATATGCAGCTCGCCGCCGTCGCGCAGTTGGGCGAGCAGGCGGATGACCAATGCCGCGGGGTCGGCGAAATACTGGATGCAGGCCGGGATCACGATGACGTCGAAGAGATCGCGCGGCAGGGCCAGGGTGTGGATGTCGGCGGCGATGAAACTCAGGCGCTGGTCGTGGCCGAACACGCGCGCGGCCTGGGCCAGTTCGGTGCGATTGACGTCGATGCCGCAGACATCGCGCTGCAGCGACTGCGCCAGCAACTGCGACAGCCAGCCATTGCCGCAGCCCAGTTCGGCAATGGCGCCCTCGCCTGCCTGCGCGCGCAGGTGCCGGACCAGCAAGGCGCTGGACAGCGCACGCACCTGCCATTCCAGGCTCGCCCCGAGCTTGCCGCCGGGGCGCGGCAGGCTGCGTACCTGTGCATCGGTGTAGAGCCGGCCTTCCTTGCGCCGAACCTCCAGATACTGCTGCTCGAACGGGTCGTCGGCCAACGACCGCTGCACGAACACGCCGTCGACGCTCTCCAGTTCAGGCACCTGCTGCAGGCGATCGCGCAGCGTGGGAGACCCGGCGCGCATCGCCGGCGCTCAGCGCTGCGTCGGAGCGCGATCGGCCAGTGGATCTTCCAGCCCCACGTTGGTCGATGCCGACTCGTAGACCGCCTTGTCGAGCAGGCCGGTCTCCTTGGCCACCAGCACCGGCACCAGCATCTGCCCGGTCACGTTGGTCATGGTGCGCATCATGTCGAGGATGCGGTCGATGGCGTACAGGTAGCCGATCACTTCCAGCGGCAGGTTGGCCGCACTGAGCACCACCGTGGCCATGATCACTGCGGTGCCGGGTACGCCGGCCGTGCCGAAGCTGCCGAGCACCGAGGCAATCAACACCACGAAGTATTGGTTTGCGGTCAGCGGCACGCCGGTGTACTGCGCAATGAACACCGCGCACAGGGCCGGAAAGATCGCGCCACAGCCGTCCATCTTGATGCTGGCGCCCAGCGGCACCGCGAACGCAGCATAGTCCTTGCTGACACCCAGGTTATGCGTGATCGAACGCATCGCCACCGGCATCGCGGCAAAGCTCGACGAACTGACGAACGCCACCTGCATGCCCGGCGCGGCGCCGCGGAAGAACTTCCACGGATTCAGTCCGTGCAGCAACAACAGGCTGCTGTAGACCACCACGATATGGATCGCGCAGGCCACATACAGCGCCAGCACGAAATTGCCGAACGGCAGCAGCTTCTCGAAGCCGTAGCTGCCGACCAGGCTGGCGATCAGCCCGAAGGTGCCCAACGGGGTCATCTCCAGCACGAAGCGGGTGACCTGGATCATGATGTCGCTCAATTGCGCGGTGAGCTTGCGTGCCTCGGCCACGCGCTCGCCGAGCTTGACCATCGCAAAGCCCAGCAGCGCAGCGAAGAAGATCACCGGCAGGATCGATCCGCGCCCGGCCGCCAGCACCGTTTCGCCGGCTGCATTGGTCTTGGTGCCGATGCCGGTCAGCGCAAAGAACGGATTGGACGGCACCACATCCAGCAGCACCTTGATCGGGCTGGGGACATCGCGCGGTTTCCAGGCCGAATCCACGCTCAGGCTGAAATGGCCGGCGCCGGGCTGCATCAGCGTGCCCACCGCCAGGCCCACGCCCACCGCCAACGCCGCGGTGATGACGAACCACAGGAAGGTGCGCCCGCCGAGCGCGGCGACGGATTTTTGCCCGTGCAACGAGGAGATCGCATTGATCACCGCGAAGAACACCAGTGGGATGGCGATCATCTTGATCAGGGTGACATACAGGTCACCGAGCGGGCCGAACCACACATCGGCCGCCGGGCCCATGGCCCAGCCGGCCAGCGCGCCGAGCACGAAGCCGGCCACCACGCGTTGCCAGAACGGAATGCGCAACCAGGCCGAGACCAATGTCATGCGTCGAGTCATCCGGGGGGAGAGTGCATGCACCATAGCCCAGGCCCGCGCCGCCCGCGAGGCCACGACTGGAACAGCGGCGTGTCATCTGTGTGACACCAGGCATGCCGGCATAATAGGCGCCGATTCAGCCACGAGTTCGATGCCGATGCGTTACCGCCTGCCTGCCCTCGCCGCCCTGACCACCGTGTGTGTCGCCGCTTGCGCCTCCAGCGCCGGCACCAGCGCATCCGCGCCTGCCGCCGTGCGCGTGGAGGTGCCGCAGGTGGCGCATCCGGCCGGCGAGACGCCGCAATGGTGGTACCGCTCGGGCGCGGCGCGCGCGGCCGGCAATGGCGCAATGGCAGGCCGCGCGCGCAACGTGATCCTGTTCCTGGGCGACGGCATGAGCCTGACCACGGTGGCGGCAGCGCGCATCCTGGATGGCCAGCGCAAGGGCGGGCCCGGTGAGGAGAACCTGCTGTCGTGGGAGCAATTCCCGGCCACCGCCTTCAGCAAGACCTACAACACCGATTCGCAAACGCCGGATTCGGCCGGCACCA
This sequence comes from Xanthomonas euroxanthea, assembly GCF_903989455.1. Lineage (NCBI taxonomy): Bacteria > Pseudomonadati > Pseudomonadota > Gammaproteobacteria > Lysobacterales > Lysobacteraceae > Xanthomonas > Xanthomonas euroxanthea. The sequence continues at coordinate 3,210,016 of NZ_LR861803.1, forward strand.
TGACCGCGATCACCACCGGGGTGAAAACGCACATGGGCGCGATCGGCGTCAGCAGCGGCAACCGCAGCGACTGCGCCGACAGCCTGGGCAAGGGTCTGCTCAGCTGGCTGCAGCTGGCCGACAGCGCCGGCATGGCCACCGGCATCGTCACCACGACCCGCCTTACCCACGCCACCCCGGCGGCGACCTATGCGCATTCGCCGGACCGCAACTGGGAAAACGATACCGACCTGCCCGAGTCCGCCCGCACCGCCGGCTGCCAGGATATTGCCCAGCAGTTGCTTTCCAGCGCGCGCTTCGGGCGTGGCCCGCAGGTGGTGCTGGGTGGCGGACGCAGCCAGTTCCAGACCGTGCAGGAACGCGATCCGGAGTACGACGACAAGGTCGGGCTGCGCCTGGACGGCCGCGACCTGGTCGCCGAATGGAAACAGGCGCACCCGCAGGGCGCCTATGTCTGGAACGAGCAACAGTTGCAGGCGGCCTCCGGCGCGCCCGCGCTGCTGGGCCTGTTCGAGCCGGATCACATGCAGTTCGACCACGACCGCAATCGCACCGCGCAGGGCGAGCCCAGCCTGACCGAGATGACCCGCACCGCGATCCAGTCGCTGTCGCGCGACCCGAACGGCTTCGTGCTGATGGTCGAAGGCGGCCGTATCGATCACGCCAACCACGCCGGCAATGCCTACCGCGCGCTCGATGAGACCGTGTCGCTGTCCGATGCGGTGCGCGCCGCCGTGCAGACCGCGCCGCCGGACACGCTGATCATCGTCACCGCCGACCATTCGCATACGCTCAACTTCGTCGGCTACCCGGTGCGCGGCAACCCGATCCTGGGCAAGGTGCGCGGCACCGGCGGCGAAGAAGGCGACCGCACCCAACTGGCCACCGACCTGGCCGGCCAGCCCTACACCACGCTGAGCTACGCCAACGGCCCCGGCTACACCGGCGCCAGCAACGCGCAGCCGGCCGGCGCCAAGAAGTACCCGCACGAACCCAGCAGCAGCGAGCCGGCCGCCGGCCGCCCGGACCTGACCCACGTCGACACCGAGGCGCCCAGCTACATGCAGGAATCGCTGGTGCCGACCAAGTCCGAAAGCCATGGCGGCGAAGACGTCGGCATCTGGGCCACCGGCCCGGGCAGCGCGGCCTTCCGCGGCACGCTGGAGGAGAACGTGATCTACCACGTCATCGTCCAGGCCACCCCGCGCCTGCGCGAGCGCCTGTGCAAGGCCGGCACCTGCGACAGCGCCGGCGTGCCGGTGACGTTGCCGCAGTCGGCCACGTTCGAGACCGCGGCCAAGCGCTGATGCGCCGGCTGCGCGCAGCGCGGGCGGCGGCGGCGACTCAGTCGTCGCCGCTCGCACCCGGATGCAGCGTCGCAGCAAGCCACCTGCATCGATGACCGGATTGCTGCCACCGGCACCACCGCCCGGCCCGGTCCTGGTCGCCTACAGCGGCGGCATGGATTCGAGCGTGCTGCTGCATTTGCTGGCAACAACGTCGCGTTATCGCCAGATGGGGGTGCGTGCGGTGCATGTGCATCATGGCCTGCACGCCGATGCCGATGCCTGGGCCGCGCACTGCCAGCGCCAGTGCGACGCCCTGCAGGTCCCCCTGCAGATCGCGCGCGTGCAGGTCGCGCGCGACAGCGGCCTGGGCCTGGAAGCGGCGGCACGCCATGCACGCCACGCCGCGTTTGCCGAGGCACTGGCGCCCGGCGAATGGCTGGCCCTGGCGCATCATCGCGACGATCAGGCCGAAACCTTCCTGCTGCGCACATTGCGCGCTTCCGGCCCGGACGGCTTGGCCGCGATGCGCGCGCAGCGTCCATTCGCGGCCGGCATGCTGTGGCGTCCCTTGCTGGAGCACGCGCGCGCCGCGGTGCTGGCCTATGCGCAGGCACAGGGCCTGCGATGGATCGAAGACCCCAGCAATGCCGATGTCCGCCACGACCGCAACTTCCTGCGCATCCAGCTGATGCCCGTGCTGCAGCAACGTTGGCCGCAGGCTGCCGAGGCACTGGCGCGCAGCGCGCGCTTGAGCGCCGATGCCAGCGACCTGCTGCTGCAGGAGGACAGCGCGCAACTGCCCGGCCTGCTGACCACCACCGGCGCGCTGGATCTGCGGATCCTGCGTGCACAGCCGGCCGCACGTCGGCCGCGGCTGCTGCGCGCCTGGGTGGCTGCAGCGCAGGCGCCACCGCTGCCTGCGCACGGCGTGGCCGCCCTGGAGCAGGAGATCGACGACGACGCGCCGGATCGGCAAGCCTGCTTTGCCTGGCAACAGGTGCAGGTGCGGCGCTGGCGCCAGTGCCTGTACCTGCTGCATCCGCATGCCGCCTGGCCGGCGTCATGGCAGGCATGCTGGGATGGCGCAAGCCCGCTGCCACTGCCGGATGGCGCCTGCCTGCAGTTGCACGGCTCCGCCGGCCTGCGCTTCGCGCAACCGCTGCTGGTGCGCGCACGCCAGGGTGGCGAACGCATCGTGCTGCCGCAGCGCGCGCATTCGCATCGGCTCAAGCACCTGCTGCAGGCGCTGGATCTACCGCCCTGGCAACGCGCGCGCCTGCCGATCCTGTGGGCCGACGGCCAGGTGCTGGCAGCCGGCGACCGCATCCTCTCGGCTGCATTGAGCCACTGGCTGCAGGCCAACGGCGCGTCCTTGCACTGGCGCGACCGAGCCAATGCGAATTGACCCGCCTGCCTGCGCGCCGCACACTTTGGTGATGGTCAAAAAATCCTTGAATGAAACCTCCCCGGTCGCCCGCTTCGAACAGTCGCTGGAAGAACTCGAGCAATTGGTGCAGAAGATGGAAGTCGGCGACCAGAGCCTGGAGCAATCGCTCACGGCCTACGAGCGTGGCATCGGTCTGTACCGCGACTGCCAGCAGGCGCTGGAACAGGCCGAGCTGCGCGTGCGCTTGCTGACCGACCCCGCGCGCCCCGATCTGGCCGAAGCCTTCGAACCGCCATCGCAGGACGGCGGCTGAGTGAGTTCGGCGTTGTTTGACCACTGGATCGGCCGTACCGAACGCCGGCTGGAAGCCTGCCTGCCCACTCCGGCGATGGCGCCGCAACGACTGCACGCGGCGATGCGGCACGCGGTGCTGGGCGGCGGCAAGCGCATGCGCCCGTTGCTGGTGTATGCAACCGGCGCGCTGTTCGGCGCCGACGAGGACAGCCTGGACACGCCCGCCGTGGCGGTGGAACTGATCCACGCCTACTCGCTGGTGCACGACGACTTGCCGGCGATGGACGACGACGCCCTGCGCCGCGGCCAACCCACCGTGCATATCGCCTTCGACGAAGCCACTGCGATCCTGGCCGGCGATGCGTTGCAGACGCGTGCGTTCGAGCTGCTGGCTGCGGCCCCGGTCAGTGCGGAACTGCGGGTCGGCTGGCTGCAGAGCCTGGCCACCGCCGCGGGCGCTGCCGGCATGTGCGGCGGCCAGGCGCTGGATATCGATGCCACCGGCCAGTTGCAATCGCTGCGCGACCTCGAGCGCATGCACGCACTCAAGACCGGCGCACTGATCCGCGCGGCCGTGCGCATGGGTGCGCTCACCGGTGCTGCCACAGCCGGCGATCAGCAGCGCCTGGATGCGTTCGCCGACGCACTGGGGCTGGCGTTCCAGGTCCGCGACGACATCCTGGACGTGGAATCGAGCTCGGCGCAGCTCGGCAAGACCGCCGGCAAGGACGCCGCGCAAGCCAAATCCACCTATCCCGCCCTGCTCGGGATGGACGGCGCCAAGGCCAAGCTGGCCGAACTGGCCACCCGCATGCACGACATCCTGCAACCCTACGGCGCGCCCGGCGACACGCTGGCGACGCTGGGCCGGTTTGCGGTGGACCGCGCGCACTAGAGCAACCGGTGGCCTGGCCACCCTCCCCGGCACGCCGGGTGGACGTGCACCGCCCCCGTCCCACCTCACCACCTGCGCCGATCAAGCGGTCACACCGCTCCTTGCGCACACCGTGCGCCAGCGCACGGTGCGTTTTTGTCGCGCACCGCCTCGCAGGCGATGTGCTGCGTCACAGAACGTAAATTCTCTTTCCATACGTTTTCACACGCGCATTTTCAGAAACTGGCCGAAAAGTGTGGATGGCCACGCAATTTTCGGGTGAATTGTCGCCATCGGTGTCCGCTTTTGTCGTTTCTTGATCACCAGCAGGCCAAAAACAGCATCAATCGGTTCTCTTGTTGCGTCTGCTCGCTCTGCCTAGGTTGACTTGCCCGCGTCCGCGGACATCCCCCGACCACATGGAGAGTCACTGGTGAAGAACGTTTTTCTCGCATCGTTTGCAGCAGGTACGTTGGCCGTTGTTGGCGTGCTCGGTTCGGCGCAGGCACAGTCCGTGCGCGGACCGGTCCCGTTGACCATTGAACTGGCGCCGGTCGCCGATCAGGCCGGGCGACACCAGGGCAAGATCGCAGTGACCGTCACCAATAACGGCAGCCAGATCGCCCGCGTACCGACCTACCAGCTGCCGCTGCAATCGCTGGACAACGGCATCCTGGAAGTGAGCCGCGATGGCGCGCCGGTGACCTACACCGGACGCCTGGTCAAGCGCGGCCTGCCCAAGGCGGCCGACTTCACCATCCTCAAGCCCGGCCAGACCGTGCAGGGCGTGGTCGACCTGGCTGCCGCCTACGACCTGTCCACCAGCGGCAACTACACCATCCGGGTCAGCTCGCCGCTGCAGTACGCCTCGCTGGCAGATGGCAGCCTGCTGAAGACCGCCGATGGCAAGCCCGCGGTGGCCGGCAGCGCGCCATTGACGGTGTGGCTGGATGGCGTCAACCGCGGCGTGCAGCGCCGGATGGCGATCGGTCCCACCGCCGTGGTCAACGGCGTCAATTACCTGAACTGCAGCACCACCCGCACCAGCCAGGCCGGCAGCGCGGTCACGGCGGCCCGCGCCTACTCGCAGAACGCGCGCAACTACCTCAATGCCGGCAGCACCGGCGCGCGCTACACCACCTGGTTCGGCGCCTACAACGCCTCGCGCTACAGCCGGGTTAGCTCGAACTTCGTCAACATCGACAACGCGCTGGACCAGAACAACGGCCAGATCACCATCAACTGCGATTGCACCGACAGCGCCTATGCGTACGTCTACGCCAATGCGCCGTACGAGATCTACGTCTGCAACGCGTTCTGGAGCGCGCCGACCCAGGGCACCGACTCCAAGGCCGGTACGCTGGTGCACGAGATGAGCCACTTCACTGCGGTAGCCGGCACCCAGGACCGCGTGTATGGCCAGTCCGGTGCGCGCAACCTGGCGATCAGCAACCCGGCCCAGGCGATCACCAATGCCGACAGCCACGAGTACTTCGCCGAGAACACCCCGGCGCAGAACTGACCGCGTCATCGCCTGAAACGCCACAGGCCCGGCATCGCTGCCGGGCCTGTGGCATTGCCATTGCGCCGGATTACTTGATCAGGCGCAGCGTGAACGGATAACGGTAATGCTCGCCGTTGTTGGCCTTGACCGCGGCCAGGATGCAGAACACCAGATTGGCGATCCACACCAGCGTCGGCACGAAGAACAGGATGCCGAACGACACGATGGTCAGGATCACCGCAGCCACATAGGCAATGATCACGGTGATCTGGAAATTCAATGCTTCCTTGGCCTGGTCGGTGGCGAACGGCTTGGACGGGCTGGCGTCCTTGCTGACCAGCCAGATCACCAGCGCGCCGATGAAGGACGTCAGGATGCCGAGCAGATGCGCGGCCAGTGCCAGGGTGCGCTCCTCCGACGGCGTGCTGCTGCCGATCGGCGGCGGCGGCGGTGCGGCGTGCGACTCGAATTCGCTCATCATGTCTCCCCATGCATGGTTGTGGTGCGGCGGACTATAGCAACGATTCAGCCAGCCACCAGTGCGGGAAGACATGGTCTCGGCGGCGCATGCCGGCTGCCGCCAGGCACGGCGGCAAGACGCGCGCGCGCCGGGTGAGGGGCGCAGCAGCCTGGTCAGCCGCGCTCAGCTGTCGCCTGCCACCGTCATGCGGTTGAGCAGCACCGAGCCGATCTTGACGTGCGAGCGCGGATCGACGTCGGTGCCGACCGCTTCGATGCCGGCGAACATCTCCCGCAGATTACCGGCGATGGTCAGCCCGTCGACGGGATAAGCGATCGCGCCGTTCTCGATCCAGAAGCCACCGGCGCCGCGCGAATAGTCGCCGGTCACCGGGTTGACGCCATTGCCCATCAGCTCGGTGACCAGCAGGCCGCGCGACATGCCGGCGATCATCGACGCCAGATCGCCGGCATTGGCGGTGACCTGCAGGTTGTGCACGCCGCCGGCGTTGGCGGTGGTCTGCAGGCCCAGCTTGCGCGCCGAGTAGCTGCCCAGCACATAGCGCTGCAGCACGCCGTCGCTGATCAATGCCGAACGCCGGGTCGCCACGCCTTCGCCGTCGAAGGCGGCCGAGCGCAGGCCGCGCCGCAGGTGCGGCAGCTCTTCGATATTGAACCAGTCCGGGAACAGCTTGCTGCCGACACTGTCGAGCAGGAAGCTGGCGCGGCGATACAGCGCGCCGCCGGAGACCGCGCCGAGCAGGTGCCCGACCAGCGAGCGCGCCACTTCCGGCGCAAACAGCACCGGCAGCTGGCCGGTCGGCAGCGAGCGTGGCTGCAGCCGCGCCAGGGTGCGTTCGGCGGCGTGGCGGCCGATCGCTTCCGGCGCCTCCAGGTCCTGCCGCGCCAGCGCGCTGCTGTACCAGCCATCGCGCTGCATGCCGTCTCCCTGGCCGGCGATCAAGGCGCAGCTGATCGAATGATGGGTGCCGCGCTCGCGGCCGATGAAGCCATGCGAGTTGGCGTAGACCGACAGGCTGAGCCCGGTGCTGGCCGAGGCGCCATCGGAGTTGCTGATCCGCGCGTCGGCATCGCGCCCGGCGCTCTCGCAGGCCAGCGCCAGGTCCACCGCGGTGTCGGCGTCCAGCGCCCAGGGGTGCCAGCTGTCCAGCTCGGGGAAGTCGCGCGCCATGAGCTCCGGGTCGGCCAGGCCGGCGGCGACATCGTCTTCGGTGTAGCGGGCGATCGCGCAGGCCTGCGCGACGGTCGATTCCAGGCTGGAATCCTGCAGATCGGCAGTGCTAGCGCTGCCCTTGCGCTTGCCGAAGTACACGGTGACCGCGATGCCGCGGTCGCGGGTGGATTCCACCGTCTCCACATCGCCCAGGCGCACATTGACGTCCAGGCCGCGCTCTTCGCTGCAGCTCACTTCGGCCTGGGTGGCGCCGGCCGCACGCGCGCGCTCAAGCAGGCGCTGGGCGATGTCGGTGAGCGCGTCCAGGCGCTGCAGGCTGTCGTCGTGGACAGGTGTTTCGGAGGAGAGTGCGTTCAATGCTTTATCCTAGTCTCATGGTGCGAGTGACCTGATTGCGGGTCCTTCCGCAAGAGCCCGGCGATCCATGGCCAGGCTTGTCTGATGATGAATAACTTCTTGTTCTGGATGGATTGCAATGCGCGGACGCGATGAAGACACCGGTGAATTCCGCGGCGCCAGCCGTAGCCAGCAGCGGCGCGAGGCGCTGGAAATTTTCGACCTCGGCGAAAAGCTGGTGGCGCTGACCCCGGCGCAGCTGGCCAAGTTGCCGGTGCCCGAATCGCTGATCCCGCATATCGAAGAGAGCAAGCGCATCACCTCGCATATCGCGCACAAGCGACAGCTGGCGTTTCTGGCCAAGCACATGCGCCGCGAGGACGACGAAACGCTGGCCGCGATCCGCGATGCGCTGGATGCCAACAGCGACACGGCGCGCCGCGAAGTGGCCGCGATCCACCGCGTCGAGCGCTGGCGCGAACGCCTGCTCGCCGAAGGCGACGTGGCGCTGGCCGAACTGCTGGAAGCCTACCCGGCGGCAGACCGCCAGCAACTGCGTCAACTGGTGCGCAACGCCATCCACGAGCGCGCCAAGAACAAGCCGCCGCGCGCCTACCGCGAGCTGTTCCAGGTATTGCGCGAGTTGTCTCAGGCGCAGGGATTGGAGAGTGGGGATTCGGGATTGGAAGACGATCAGGATCTGGAAGACGACGAATAGGACCTGGCGGCCGCATTCGCGCAACTGCTCAACGAGCGCCTCCGCCGCAGCCAACCGCGGCAGCATGCTTCCAACATCGGCAACCTGGGTCGGCGACACCTGCGCGCCGAAGACGCTGCGCGCCTCTACCGCTGCGCTTCCCGATGCTCTTATCCCGATTCGCGGCATCAAGACCGACGCGGCGCAAGGCTCAAAAACGCGATATCCCGCTCCTGCCGTTGCGATTCCCGAATCCCGATTCCCAAATCCCCGCATCTCAGGCCTGCGTTCCGCCAACAGTGATGCCGTCGATCAATAGCGACGGCTGGCCGACGCCGACCGGCACGCTCTGCCCGTCCTTGCCGCACACGCCCACGCCTTCGTCCAGCGCCAGGTCATTGCCGATCATGCGCACCTTCTGCATGGTCTCCGGGCCGTTGCCGATCAGCGTGGCGCCCTTCACCGGCGCGGTGACCTTGCCGTCTTCGATCAGGTAGGCCTCGGTGGCCGAGAACACGTACTTGCCGCTGGTGATGTCGACCTGGCCGCCACCGAAGTTGACCGCGTAGATGCCCTTTTTCACCGAGCGGATCATCTCCTGCGGATCGTGCTCGCCGGCGCGCATGTAGGTGTTGGTCATGCGTGGCATGGTCAGGTGCGCGAACGATTCGCGACGGCCGTTGCCGGTCGGCGCCACGCCCATCAGGCGCGCGTTGTGGGTGTCCTGCATGTAGCCGACCAGCACGCCGTCCTCGATCAGTGTGGTGCACTGGGTGGACGTACCTTCGTCATCGATATTGAGCGAGCCGCGCCGGCCGTCCAGGGTGCCGTCGTCGACGATGGTCACGCCCGGCGAGGCCACGCGCTCGCCGATACGGCCGGCGTAGACGCTGGTGCCCTTGCGATTGAAGTCGCCTTCCAGGCCATGCCCCACCGCCTCGTGCAGCAGCACGCCGGGCCAGCCCGGGCCGAGCACCACCGGCATCACGCCGGCCGGCGCGGGAATCGCCTCCAGGTTGACCAGCGCCTGACGCAGCGCTTCGCGGGCGAAGCCTTCCGGGCGGCCGTCGGCGAACAGGTCGGCATAGCCGTAACGGCCGCCGCCGCCGGAGTAGCCGGACTCGCGGCGTCCGCCCTGTTCGACGATCACCTGCACGTTCAAGCGCACCAGCGGGCGCACGTCGGCGGCCAGTACGCCGTCGCTGCGCGCGATCAGCACCGTGTCCACACCGCCGGACAGGCTCACCATCACCTGCCTGACGCGCGGATCGGCCGCGCGCACGTACTGGTCGATACGCCGCAACAACTCGACCTTGGTCGCGCTGTCCATGTCGTCGATCGGGTCGGTGGCCGGGTACAGCGCGCGGCCATTGCCACGCACCAGTGAGCGGGTGGATTGTGCACCGCCCTCGCGCGAGATCGCGCGTGCCGATTGCGCCGCCTCCAGCAGGGCGTCGCGCTGGATATCGTCGGAATAGGCGAAGCCGGTCTTCTCTCCGGCAATCGCGCGCACGCCCACGCCTTGTTCGATGGAATGCGCACCGTCCTTGACGATGCCGTCTTCCACGCTCCAGCTCTCGCGTCGCGAATGCTGGAAGTACAGGTCGCCGAAGTCGATGCCCGGGCCCAGCAGGGCGCCGAAGGTGCGGTCGAGATGGCCGGTGTCCAGGCCGGAAGGAAGCAGCAGCCGGGTTTCGGCCAGAGTAAGAGCGTTATCAGTCATGCAGTCAGGATGGGGCCCGCGCGCCAGGGAGACAAGTCGTCCGGCTGAACATGGCGCGCGGCTATCATCGCGGGCCCATCGCTAAGCCGACGCCCGCGCATGAAGCTCATTGCCCACGTCCTGGATGGCCATACGCTGGACATCCGCCCCGCCCCGCACGAGCGCGACTGGATGGACGCCACCGACCAGCGCTATGCCTACCGCTGCCTGCCGCTGGCGATCGCCAATGCGCATGGCTGGGAGCTGCTGTGCCAGGCCGGGTTCGAGGCCAGCTGGGACGGCCGCGATGGCCTGGACGCGATCCGGATCAGTGCCGATGCAGGCACCGCGGCACCGGCGATCAGCCATTTCGGCTACGGCGTGCTGACCTTCCACGTGCCCTGCCTGTTTCGTACCGATACCGGCATGGATCTGTTCGTCACCGGGCCGTTGAACCGGCCCAAGGACGGCATCGGCGCCCTGAGCGGGCTGGTCGAAACCGACTGGAGCCCGTACACCTTCACCATGAACTGGAAGTTCACCCGGCCCGGGCAGGTGCGCTTTGCGGCCGGCGAGCCGTTCTGCCATCTGTTCCCGCTGCCGCGCCAGCTGATCGAGCAGGTGCAGCCGCAGTGGAAACCCTTGTCCGAGGCGCCGCAACTGGCGCAGCAGCATGCCGACTGGACGCGCAGCCGCACGCAATTTCTGCAGGATCTGCCGGATGCGCAGTCGGCCGCCGCGCGCGAGAAATGGCAACGCGGCTATTTCCGTGGCGTCGCCGGCGCCGACCCGGCGCCGGTGCAGGGGCACCGTTCGCGCCTGCGTCTGCCGATGTTCGTACGCGCCGACAGCGACGGCGACAGTCCGCTCGACTGAGCGTCGGCGCGCGGGACGTGCCCGCTGGCGCGCGTGCTGCGTTCGATCCACTTGCGGCAAGGCCTGAGCGCCCGCGACGACCGGCACCGACACTCGCCAGCGCGCCCGCATTCGGGCGCGTCAGCGGGGCGACCGACCGGGCGTGCCTGGTGTCGCCGTTGGCGCGCCCGTTGCAGGCGGCTTGCCGGGCACACGCTCGCGCACGTCGCGTTCCACCACGTCCACCTGTGGATCCTTCCACGGCCCGGTGACGTGATAGGTCTTGGCACCGATCGCGCCCAGCGGTTTGCCGAGCACCGCATTGGCGGCCGCGCCCACCGCCGCACCGACCGGGCCACCGGCCACCGCGCCCACCACGGTGAGCAGGTTGCCGGCCTTGGGGTTCACGTCCACGGTCTGGTCGAAGGTCTGCGCGCGCAGGTCGGTCTGCCCCCGGATGGCGATGTCGGCGGCCGGGCCTTCGATGCGGATCGCATCGGTGCGCGCGAAGCCTTCGCCGAAGCGCACCTGGCCTTCCAGCTTGTTGAAGGCCAGCCCCTTGGAGAAGAAATCGCGGAAGTCGAACATCAGCCGGCGCGGCAGCTGCGCCACGCTGAGCAGGCCGAGCACGCGGCCGGCGCCGGGCTCCACTTCCAGCAGCTGGCCGTTGCGCACCTCGATCTTGAGATTGCCATCCAGCGAACCGAGCGCAAACCCGGTCGGCGAACCCTGCCAGCCGGCGTTGAGTTCCAGCTGGCCTTCGCCGCCGCGCAGCTGGCCGCCCAGGGTGAGGTTCTGCAGCAGGTTGCCGAGATTGCGGCTGTCCACCCGCGCCGACAGCCGGGTGCTGGCGGAATCGCCCTTGCCGCGCCAGGCGCCGGTCAGGCCGATGTTCTGGTCGTTGGAGCGCAGTTGCAGCTGGTCCACCTGCATGCCGTCGGTCAACCGGCTGCTGCGCAGGGTGGCCGCGCCCAGGGTCATCTTGCCGACCTGCAGGTCGTCGATGTCCAGCGACAGCGGCGGGATCGAGACCGGGTCGAACTCGGCCACCGCACGGCGGGCCGGCTCCGGCAACGCACCGGCCAGCGGGTCGCCCGGCTCGGGCACGGCCGGTTCGGGCGGTGCGGCCACCGGCTGCCAGTGCACCGTGCTCAGCTTGCCTTGCACGGCGGCGCCATCGGCATTGGGCACGCTGAGCTGGCCGGCCAGCGACGGGCCGTCCAGGGTCACCGCCACCGCATCGCGGGTCGGCCGCAGGCGCAGGCGCGTCTGCGGAAACACGCCGCCGATCATCAGCAACCTGTCGGCCTGCACATCCACCTGCTGCAGCGGCACCGCGTCCGTCTTCGGCGTTGCCGGCTGGCCCGGCAGCGGCGGCGTGTCCGGCGCGCTGCTGCCGCGCGCCAGGCTGATCCAGTCGATCGCATCCAGCGAGGCGGTACGGCCGGTGACCACCAGGCCGTTGGCCGGCGGACGCTCGCTGACCGTGTCGGTGCCCATCACCACGCGCACGCCGGTCTGGTTGCCCTGGCTGCTGGCCTTGAGCGCGACCAACTTGCCGAAGGCCACGTCGATGTCGCCATCGCCCACCGGCAAGGCCACCTTGACCTGCGTATCCAGCGGCTGCGTGGCCGCCTTGTCCAGCGGCGCAGGCAGGTCCAGGGTGGTGCCGACCAGCTCCGAGCGCAGCGTCAGCAGCGCCTGCGGGTCCGCTTGGCCGGGGGTCGGCAGCGGTACGTCCACGCCCACCTGCCAGGGTGCGCTGCCATGCACGTAGGGACGCAGCCATTCCATCTGCGGCGCACGGTCAAACAGTTCCTTGGCGTCCAGGGTGGCGCCGAAGCGCGCCTCGAATGCCTGCGCGGGGTCCTGCACGAAGCCACCGGCGCGCAGGGACAACTCGCCGCTGCGGCCCTGGTGCTGCACGCTCAGGCGCTCGGCGGCAAAGCCGGTGTCGCGGTACTCGGCATGCCCGCTGACCTGGTCGAAGGCCAGGTTCCAGCGTGCATCGGCCAGCTTGGCGCCCTGCAGCGCGACCGTGCCCTGCAGGTGGCCGCCGGTGCCATGGGTGCGCAGGGGACGCAGCAAATCGAAGCTCACCGCGGCCGGGCCGGACACCGCCAGATTGCGCAAGGTGTCGCCGTAGCGCTGCTCCAACGGGCTCTTGCGCAGCATGCCAAACAGCTGCGCGGCGTCGGCCTGGGTGGTGGCGCGCACGTAGAGCTCTGACGTGGCGAAGCTGGGAATGCCGGCTTCCAGGCGCGCGATCGGCGCACCGGCCAGCGCGCCCCTGCCCTGCAGGGAAAATCCGTTGCCGAGGAAACGCAGGTCGGCCTGCACCTGCTCCATCGCCGGCCAGTCCGGATTGAACGGGATCACGCCGTCGCGGATCTGGCCGAACGCCTCGAAACGGCCATCGTTGTTGTCGAACGGCCAGTCGTCCAGATCGCCGCTGACCAGGCCGGTGCCGCCGGTGATCACGCCACCGGCCACCGCCGTGTCCAGCCAGTCAATGGCCGCCTTGCTCATCTTGGAGCGGATCCAGAACTTGCGCGCCACCGGCAGAGCGACATCGTCCAGTTGCGTGGCCAGCTGGATGCGCGGGCGGCTGCCATCGTTCTGGAACCACAGCCCGCCGCGCACGTTGGCGCCGTAGTCCCTGGCCTGTACGCGCAACGCCGGCGTGGCAACCTGCCAGCCGGCACCGTCGCGCCAGCCCACGATGCTGCCGGCCAGCTGCAGCTCGTGCACCACCCCGAAACCGGCCGGCCAGTCGAAGCGCAGCGTGGCATCGGGGGCGGGATCGAGCGCAATCGCCTGCGCGTCGCCATCGATCCGGCCACGCAGGCCGCTGATGCCCGGCGCGCTGCCCACCGGCAGGAAGCCCAGCTCCTCGATCCGGCCCTGCGCCCGCACCGCGCCGCCCTGCTCGCCCGCAATCTGCAGGTCGGCCAGGCGCAACTGTGGTCGGGACAGGCTCAGCCAGCGCCGCAAGCCAGGCGACAGTTGCTCGCTCAATGCCGCCGCCGCGATCAGGCCGGAAACATCGAGCTGTTTGCCCACCACTGCATAACGCCGCCCGCCGGCAACGCTCAACCCGTCCAGCCGCTGCGGCCTGGCCGCCGCGCCCAGCCGCAGCAGCGGCGCATCCAGCCGCCAACCGCCGTCGATGGTCTGCCAGCGTGCGCGCGCCTGCAGCCGCTCCCATAGCAGCGTGCGGCGCGCGGACTCCCCGGGCAACGCCGCACCGGACAAGCGCAGTTGCCGCAGATCCGCATTCACGGTGACCGCGCTGATGCGGCGCGCGCGCAGCTGCGCCCAGGCCTGCAGGCGTCCGCCGCCGCCGTCCACGTGCATGCCGCCGAACTGCAGCAACGCCGCCCAGGCGGCCAGATCGGCCGGGTCGGCCTGCGCATACGCGCTACCGTCGCCGCTGCCGCGGTCGAATGCGATCACCGTGGTCAGCGGTGCGCGCTGCAGGTCGATCCAGGCGTGGCTGCCGACGTTCACGGTCGAGCCGTTGACGCGCAGGCGCAGGTCGATACGCGGCAGCGTGGTGTCCACGCCGATCGACGGCGCGGCCACCCGCAGGCGCGCCTCGGCCACCTGGATCTCGCCGAGGCGACGCAGCGCTTCCAACGGGTCCGAACGCCGCCCGGCCGGCAAGCCCTGCACCGACCACACGCCATCGTCGCTACGTTGCAGCGTCAGCGCCAGACCGCGCAGACGCACCTCGGTCAGCGAGTGGCCGGGCAACAGGCCGGCATACATCGCCAGCAGGATTTCGGCCTGGCCGACCCGCACCTCGCCATGCTGGCCGATCCGCAGGCCTTCCAGCCGCAGCAGCGGACCGCGCCGGGTCCATTCGGTCTGCAGGCGATCAAAGCCGATCGGCTGGCCGGCGCGCTGGCTCAGCCACGCGGCGATCTGCTGCGGCCGCTGCTCGGCCAACGGCAAGGCCTGGCTGGCCGCACCCACCAGCAACGCGATCGCCACCAGCGCAAGCGCAGTGGCGGTGATCGCATAGCGGCGAAACAGACGGAGACGGCGGCGCAGCGGGGTGGGCATTAACGGCGGGGAATGGTGAATAGGGAATAGGGAATCGCAGGAGCACAAACCGCGCCGCGCGCACGATCATCCATCCGCGCGCGCCGCCATTCTAAAGATGTCACCGGCACCCCGCAGAGCGCCTTTCGCTCCACCCCCATTCCCGATTCCCGACTCCCCATTCCCGGCCTCACAGCAGCACCACATCGAACTGCTCCTGCAGATACTGGTCGTCGGACTGGAAGCGGATGCTCTTGCCGAGGAATTCCTCCAGCTCGGCCACCGCGGCCGACTCTTCGTCGGTGATGCGGGCGACGACTTTCGACGAGGCGATCACCAGCAGCCGCGCGGCATCGAACTGGCGTACCGCGCGGGTGATCTCGCGAAAGATCTCGTAGGTCACCGTCTCGGCGGTCTTGATGGTGCCGCGCCCGCTGCACTGGCCGCAGGTTTCCGACAGCTGCCGTTCCAGGCTCTCGACGGTGCGCTTGCGGGTCATCTCGACCAGGCCCAGCGGCGAGAATTCGTACACGGTGGTCTTGGCATGATCGCGCGCCAGCGCCTTTTCCAGCGTGCGCAGCACCTGGCGGCGATGCTCGGCATCGTCCATGTCGATGAAGTCGATGATGATGATCCCGCCCAGGTTGCGCAGCCGCAGCTGCCGCGCCACCGCCTGCGCGGCTTCCAGGTTGGTGCGGAACACGGTTTCCTCGAGATTGCGCTGGCCGACGAACGAACCGGTGTTGACGTCGATGGTGGTCATCGCCTCGGTCTGGTCGATCACCAGATAGCCGCCGGACTTCAGCGGTACCTGCTTGTTCAACGCGCGCCCGATCTCGTCCTCGACCCCGTACAGGTCGAAGATCGGCCGGTCGCCGGTGTACAGCTCCAGCCGCTCGGCCAGCACCGGCATGTACTTGGCCACGAAGGCCTGCAGCTGCACGAAGGTCTCGTTGGAGTCGACCTTGACCTTTTCCACGTCGCGGCGGATCAGGTCGCGCACCGCACGCAACGGCAGGCTTAGGTCTTCGTAGATGATGCTGCACGGCGGTGCTTCGCGGCCGCGTCGTTCGACCACGTTCCAGACCCGCGACAGGTAGGCGATGTCCTCGGCCAGCGCCTCGGCCGGCTGCCCTTCGGCATTGGTGCGGATGATGTAGCCGAAACCGCCGTGCTGGGCCGAAACCTCGCTGACGATGGTCTTCAGGCGCAGCCGCTCGGCCTCGTCCTCGATCCGCGCCGACACCCCGACGATCTTGGACTGCGGCAGCAGCACCAGATAGCGCGAGGGGATGCTGATCTGGGTGGTTAGCCGCGCGCCCTTGGTGCCGATCGGGTCCTTGACCACCTGCACCACGATGTCCTGGCCGTCGCGCAGCAGCTCCACGATCGGCACCGAGGCCGCCGGCGGTGGCGGGATCGGCGTCTCCTCGGTATCGACCACGCTGGCCGGCGCCGGCGCCGGACGCACCACGTCGTTGGCATGCAGGAACGCGGCGCGCTCCAGCCCCAGCTCGACAAAGGCCGCCTGCATGCCCGGCATCACCCGCTGCACCTTGCCCTTGTAGATGTTGCCGACCACGCCCCGGCGCCAGCCGCGCTCGATATGCAGCTCCTGCAGCATGCCGTTCTCGATCACCGCGACGCGGGTTTCGCGCGGGGTGACGTTGACCAGGATCTCTTCCGACATCAATGCGCTCCGAGGGCTGTGAGCAACTGCGAGGTGTGAAACAGCGGCAATCCCATCACGCCGGAATAGCTGCCGGACAGATGGCTGATGAAACGTTCGGCGCGACCTTGAATCGCATACGCGCCGGCCTTGCCCATCGGCTCGCCGCACGCCACATAGGCGGCGATCTGTGAGGCATCGAGCGTGGCGAAGGTCACCTCCGACACCACCAGGGCCTGCACCGGCGCGCGTTGTGCGCAGACTAGAACCACGGCCGTGAGTACCTGGTGGGTACGCCCGGACAGCAGGCTCAGCATGGCGATCGCATCGTCCGCATCGGCCGGCTTGCCGAACACCCGCTCGCCCAGCACCACTTCGGTATCGGAGCCGAGCACGATCGCGGCGGGGTCGGCTGCCTGCACCTGCGTCAGGCCGGCACGCGCCTTGTCCAGCGCAACGCGCTGCACGTACTGCACAGGCGATTCGTCGGCGGCGCGCAGTTCGGGCACGTCCAGTTGCAGGGTCTGGAAAGGCACATCCAAGCGTTGCAGCAGTTCTTGTCGGCGCGGCGACCGGGAGGCGAGATAGAGCATCCGTCCAGCATACCTGTTGCTCCTCCTCGCCCGCTTGCCGATCCGGGCGGCAGTGGTCGCGTTCGACTCACAACATGTTCATCGAACCCGCAACACGCTTCCCTTACAGACCAGGAGATCTCATGCGTACCACCCTCAAACCGTTGTTGCTGGCCCTGTCCATCGCTGCCGGAACCGCCATGACCGCCCACGCCCAGACCACTCCGAGCTACACCATTCCCAACGATGGCACCCTGCTCAACGTGTCGGCCGAGGCGGAGGCCAAGCGCATCCCGGACATCGCCACGCTGTCGGCCGGCGTGGTCACCCAGGCCGCCGACGGCAACGCCGCCATGCGCCAGAACGCCGAGCAGATGAGCAAGGTCATGGCCGCGATCAAGGCCGCCGGCATCGCCGACAAGGACGTGCAGACCACCGGCATCAACCTCAGCCCGCAGTACACCTACAAGGAGAACGAGGCGCCCAGGATCAACGGCTACCAGGCCAGCAACACCGTCAGCCTCAAGGTCCGCGACATCTCGCGGCTGGGCAAGGTCCTGGACGCACTGGTCGCCCAGGGCGCCAACGACATCAACGGCCCCAGCTTCTCGGTCGACCAGCCCGAGCCCGCCTATGACGAAGCGCGCGTGGCCGCCCTGAAGAAGGCCCAGGCCCGCGCCGACACCTACGCCAAGTCGCTGGGCCTGAAGGTGCGCCGCATCGTCAGCATCTCCGAAGGCCGCAGCGGCGGCGGCGTGCGCCCGATGATGATGGCCGCCTCGATGCGCTCGGCCAAGGCCGAGATGGACACCCAGGTCGCCCCGGGCGAGAGCACCTTGTCGATCAACCTGGACGTGACCTTCGAGCTGGGTCGTTGACCTGACCGTAATCGCGTTCGGTGTGATTTCCAGACTGCCCTCCTCGAGGGCAGTTTTTTTTTGGGGCACGCCGCAAGTTCCGTTACCTGGCCTTGCGATGCCACCGGTCCTTCGAACCGCACGAGCCTGCGGTGCCGACTCATCTGTGCGGATCGCGGCAACCGGGGGAATCAGCCAGCCGACCTCCAGCGCTTCGAAACCACTTGTGCCCATGCAAAGGGCGCGGTAAACCTACGCTACCGGATGGTGTCGTGCGTCCGGGTCGCGCTGGTCCTTTCCGCAGTTCCGTTGAGGAGGTGGATGATGGTTCGCACGCAATCCCAGGTTTCTTCCCGATCCACAGGCATCGACAGCTCGCGCGTCCTGGCGATGAGCACGGCGGTGGCCCTGCATCTGCTGGCCGGCGGGTTGTTGTTGATTCCGCTCTCGTACCGGGCGGTTCCGCAGCCGCCCGCACCGAAGGAACGCTGGGTCATGCCCGTCACCATCGCGACGCCACCACCGCCGGTGATCAAGGTCAAGCGGGAGTTCACGCCGAAGGTGCCGCACACACCGCCGACCACGGTCCCGGTGCCGGTGCAGACCCCGGTGATCAGTCAGCCGGCCGTGGTCGAAGACGCAGCGGTCGCCTTACCTGCAGTCACGGACGCAGTCACCGACAGCGCGCCGGCGATTGCCGCACCCAGCGGCCCGGTCGAGGCAGGCCAGTTGCACTACCTGAGCTCGCCGGCGCCCAGTTACCCGGTGGCGGCCTTGCGTGCCGGGCAGCAGGGCACGGTGCTGCTGCGCGTGTTGGTCGGCACCGATGGCCGCCCGGCCGAGGTGAGCGTGCAGACCAGCAGCGGTCATCGTGCACTGGACCTGGCCGCACGCAGCCAGGTGCTGCGCAGCTGGCGCTTCCAGCCGGCGATGCAGAACGGCCAGGCCGTGCAGGCGTATGGCCTGGTGCCGGTGAGCTTTTCGTTGAACTGATGCGTCATTACCTGCGGCGACTCGGATGCCCGGTCGCCGCACCGTCTGGCGTTGCGCAGCCGGCTGCTGCAAGGCCACGGTTTCAGCTATTGCATGCGCATCGTTGCAGTGCGCCTCGCGTGCACACGACGACGTGCGGTCTCGCGGATCGGGTTCAGGGTGCGCCCGGCTACTTGCCGCACACCCATCTCGAAAGCGCAGCGGCTACGCGCGGATTACCGCCATCGCGCATGCCGCTTACGCGCGGTGATACGGATGATTGGCCAGCATCGCCGCAGCGCGGTACAGCTGCTCGGCGACGATCAGGCGCACCAGCATGTGCGGCAGGGTCAGCGGGCCGATCGACCAGCTTTCGCTGGCGGTTTTCAGCACCTCGGCAGCGTGACCTTCGGGGCCGCCGATCAGGAACGCCAGATCCCGGCCCTGCCCGCGCCAGTGCTCCATGCGCTGGGCCAGCTGCTCCGAACTGAGCGGGCGGCCCGGGATGTCGAGCGCAACCACGTAGGCGTTCTTCGGCAGCGCGGCAAGCACGCGGCGGCCTTCGTCGTCGATCGCGCGTTGCGCATCGCGGCCCTTGCCGCGCAGGCCGGGTTCGATCTCCACCAGCTCCAGCGGCATCCAGTGCGAGAGACGTTTCTGGTATTCGGCAAAGCCCTGCGCCACCCAGGCCGGTGCGCGCTCGCCGGTAGCGATAAGTCGGCATTTCATGGCCACATGATATCCGCGTCACAGCTTGGGCATCGGAACCGGGGCGATCACAGCGGTGTCATGGTGCGGTTACAGCGGGCTTCTAGCGTCGGCGCACTACCCAGCCCGCAGGAGTCGTTCGATGCCGATTTTCGATCCCGCCCGCCGCCAGGTGCTCAAGGGCAGCGCTGCCGTGATGGCCGCCGGTGCGCTTGGCAGTTTGAGCGCGCTGCAATCGCGCCAGGCCCAGGCCGCCAACAGCGCCTCGCCGCCATTGCAACTGGCCCCGGTGCCCAGCCGCTATGGCCCGCTCGCGCCGGTCGCCGACCAGAGCACCGGGCTGCCGTTGCTGCAGTTGCCGCGCGGTTTCAGCTACCGCTCGTTCGGCTGGAGCGGCGATCGCATGGACGATGGGCAGCCCTGCCCCGACCGCCATGACGGCATGGCCGTGGTCGGCCTGCGTCGGCCCGACTGGCGACCGGGCAGCGATCCGCTGCGCGGCCTGGAATACGTGCTGATCCGCAACCACGAACGCGGTGCGGCCACGCCGTTCCGCGCACCGGCGATGTACGACACCGGCCTCGTCAGCGGCATCCAGCTGGCCGGCGGCGGCACCACCACCCTGAGTTACGGCCGCCGCGGCTGGGGCAGCCTGGAGCCGAGCCTGGGCGGCACGCTGGTCAACTGCGCCGGCGGCCCGACGCCATGGGGCACTTGGCTGAGCTGCGAAGAGATCAAGACCAATGCGGTGTCCAGCACCGGCCGCAAGCACGGCTACGTGTTCGAAGTGGATCCGGACAGCCACCGCACCACCGGCCGGCCGCTGGTCGGACTGGGCCGCTTCAGCCATGAGGCGGTGGCGATCGATCCGCGTACCGGCATCGTCTATCTCACCGAGGACGATCGCAACAAGGCCGGCCTGTATCGCTTCATTCCCAACGACCGCCGTGGCCGCAACGGCTCGCTGGAAAATGGCGGACGCCTGCAGGCCGCACGCGTGCGCGGGCGTCGCAATGCCGATCTCACCGTCGCCAGCATCGGCCAGCAGTTCCAGCTGGAATGGGTGGACATCGAAGAGCCGGATCTGGACAGCATCGCCGCGCCGGCCGGCTTTGCCGACATCGGCGCCAACGACACCCTGAGCGGACCGTTTGCGCAGGCCTGGGCAGACGGGGCGCTGCGCATGAGCCGCGGCGAAGGCATCTGGTACAGCTACGGCAAACTCTTCATCGTCGACACCAGCACCGGCGTGGATGCGCAGGGCCGGCGCGGTTACGGCAATGGTGCGGTGTGGGTGCTGGACCTGTTCACCCAGCGCCTGAGTGCCCTGTTCGTCAGCGGCAATCAGCTGGCCGCGCACAACCCGGACAACGTCACCGTCAGCGCGCGCGGCGGCGTGGTGCTGTGCGAAGACGGCGGCGAGAGCCCGGACGACTACGGCCCCGGCGCGCGGCTGCTCGGGCTGACCCGCGGCGGCGAATCGTTCTACCTGGCCAAGAACAACGTGCAGCTCACCTCGCAGCAGATCGCCAATGCCGGCAAGACCATCGCCGAAGGCGACTACCGCGATACCGAGTTCTGCGGCGCCTGCTGGGACCCGCTGGCGCGCACCTTGTTCGTCAACATCCAGACGCCGGGCATCACGCTGGCGATCACCGGGCCGTGGGAGCGCGGGCCGTTGTAAGCCCCTGCCCCCACGCCGGTCCGCCCCTGCTGCCGAACGGATCAGCCGTTCGGCAGCGCCCCTGTCACTGGCCGAACCCCGTGCATGCAGGCGCCTGGCCTGCATGACTGGCAGCATGTCCAACCGAGGCTGCGCACAGCACGCGCACGCACCCGCAGTGGCGCGTGTGCAGCCGGACCACGACACCCGGAACCGTGGTCAGAACCAGGGCGCGTCGGGCGCGTCGGACATGGCGCGCTGCAGCTTCAACCAGCGCTTGAGCGATTGCGGATCTTCCAGCTCGCGCAAGCCCCGGTGCGCCGCCATCAGGTCGTCCTCGAGCTCGCGCTTGAGCTGGGCCATCAACCGGCCCAGTCGCTCGGGCTTGGGTCGCGCTGCCAGCTCCAGCCCGTATTCGGCGCAAAACTCGTCCGACTGCTGCTGCAGCTGCTGCTGCAACTGCCTGCACTGCCGGTCCAGTTCGCGGTTGTAGTCCTGCAGGCGCGCGGCGCTCATCGCGTCCACGCCTCGTGCGTCCATCAGGCCGATCTCGGCCTGCAGTTCGAGCAGGCCCAGCAGATCGCCGGCCTTGTAGGCGGCGTTGAGCCGCTGCATCAGGATGGTGCGCGCAGCGTGGTCGTCGGCGTCCCTGGCGCGGTCCGGATGCAGATTGCCGGCCAGCTTGCGATACAGCTCGCGCACCGGCGGCGGCTCGGCACTCTCCCCCACCGCCTGCTTCTGGGCACGCTTGCGCCGCTGCGTACCGCGTTGCTGGTGTTGCGCGCGCTGCTGCTGCAGACGCTCGCTGACGCGCTCGTAGAGCTCCTCGGGCGACTCGATACCATCCAGCTCGTCGGCATCCAGTCCGTAGGCCTGGCCGAGGATCTGCTTCATCAGCGCATCGGATTCGGCCACTTCCTGGTCGTAACCGACGGCGCTGTGGCGATCGTAGATCGGGCGTAGTGCCTCGTGGCCGGCCTCGATCAGCGGGGCGGCGACGTCGCACAGCAACTCGGACAGGAAGGCGCGATCGGCCTTGCCCAGCTTGACCGTGGCATGCGCGCGGTCGAGCGCTTCGACCAGCGCAATGTCGGCCGCGCGGCGCTGGTCGAGCAAGGGCTGCAATTGGGTGTGGTAACGCTCGCGCCATTGCGAACGCGCGAGGTGCCAGGCCTGCAGGTCGGCGCGATGCCGTTCCAGGTCGCGCAGCAGGCGGTCGAAGCGCTTGCGTGCCGGCGACAGCGGCGCGCCGGACGGTTGCCCGGCCTGGCTGCGCAGCTGTTGCAGCGCCTGCGTGGCAGGCGCATCGGTCGGGGGTCGGGCATTGCGCGGCATGCCCGGCTCACTCACTCTTCGGGGTCGGCGTCCGCGTCGTCCGGACGCTGGTCGCCCACTGTCCACAGGCGCTCCAGTGCATAGAACTCACGCACGCGCGGCAGCATCACATGCACCACCACATCGCCCAGGTCCACCAGCACCCACTCGGCCTCGCGCTCGCCTTCCACGCCCAGCGGCATGACATCAAGACGCTTGGCGAACTTGACCACTTCTTCGGCGATCGACTTCACATGGCGGGTCGAGGTACCCGAGGCGACCACCATGTAATCGCAGACGCTGGACTTGCCGCGCACATCGATCTCGACCACGTCCTTGGCTTTCAGCTCCTCCACGGCCTCGCGCACGGTGGCCAGCAGGGCCGGCACGGACGGCGGCGGATTCGGGATGGAGGTCTTGATGACTTGGGCTTGGGTGGTCAAAGCGGGTAACTCGATGGAATTGGCGTGAATTATAGGCCGGTCCGGCCGGCTGCGTGTTCAGCGAGTCGGCAGCGCATCGCCGTACAGGCCTTCGTGCACGATGAAGGCCGCCACCGACGCCGGCACCAGCGCCTGCCAGTCGCTGCCGCCGGCGATGCGCGCGCGCACGGCGCTGGCCGATTCGCCGCGCAACGGCTGATGCAACCGCCACAGGCGGCCGGCCGGGGCAGTGCCCAGTTCGCTGGCGCTGGCAGTCCACCTGCCCTGCACCGCCTGGGCAAGCTGCGGCGCCTGGCCCAGATCCAGCGGTGCGCCTGGACGCTCGGCAACGACGAAATGCGCCAGTTCGAACAAGGCCTGCCAGTGATGCCAGCTGCCCAGCCCGACGAAGGCATCGGCACCGAGCAGCCAGGCGATCGGTGTCGTGGGGCCGAGTTCGGCGCGTAGTTCGCGCAAGGTATCGACGGTGTAGGACGGCGCGCCCCCCTGGCCGGCGCGGCGCAGTTCGCGGGTGTCCAGCACCAGCCCGGGCGTGTCGGCCAGCGCCAGCTCCAGCATGCGGGCGCGCTGCGCAGCGGTGGCGCCGGGCGCGGGGCGGTGCGGTGGGTCGGCGGCCGGTACCAGATGCACCCGCGCGCCCAGCTCGTCGCGCGCGGCGCAGGCGATGGCGAGGTGGCCCAGGTGGATGGGATCGAAGGTGCCGCCGTAGTAGAGGTGGAGCCGGGAGTCGGGAGTCGGGATTGGGGAATCGGAAGAGCGCGGGTTCGGCGCTGCCGGGTGGGCGTTGGTAGGCGGCGAGGTGTGGGCCGCGCTGCCGGGGGTGGCCGCAGCTGTGGCCTGGCCGGGGGGTGCGCTGCGTGGGCAGACGGGTCGCGCATCCTCGACGCAGGCGCGGTCTCCGGGGGCGGCATCGCCGGCGTTCACACCAGCAATCTCACCGCGCGGGCTTCGGCCACGGCCACCAGCAGGCGTTCCAGGCCGACCCAGGGGTCGCCGTCGGCGCGGCCCTTGGCCATGCGGTCGACCCGCGAGGCTTCGGCGACGAAGCGCTCCCAGCGACGTGGCTCGGGATGCCGCTGCAGCGCGCGCTTGAACGGCGCCTGGCGCGATTCCCACAGGCCTTGCGCCTTCATTTCGGCAGCGAGGTTGCCGCCGTTGGCCTGCACTTTGGCCAGGGCCGCGGTACGCAGCAGTTCCTTGATCAGGATCGGCATCAGTGCGGCCACCGCCTCGCCTTCGGCGCGCAGGCCGGCCAGCATGCGGATCACTGCGGCCGGTTGCCCGGAAAACGTGGTTTCGGCCAGGCGGAACACGTCGTAGCGCGCGGCATCGGCGACCAGCGACTCCATCGCCTCCAGGTCCAGCACCTTGCCATCGGCAAGCAGCACCAGCTTGTCGATTTCCTGTGCAGCGGCCAGCAGGTTGCCTTCCACCCGCTCGCTCAGGCGCTGCACGGCGGCAGCGTCCGCACGCAGGCCGTGGCTGCGCAGGCGGCGCTCGATCCAGTCGGAGAGCTCGTGCGGCTTGATCGCCCAGGCCACCGCAATGGTGCCGATGCGGCCGACCGCATCGGCCCACTTGCCCTGGTGCGCCTTGCTCCAGTCATTGGCGGTGATCAACAGCACCACATCCGGCGGCGGGTTGGCGCAGAAGCGGGTGATGACCTCGGCACCGTCCTTGCCCGGCTTGCCGCTGGGCAGGCGCACTTCCACCAGCCGGCGCGGACTGAACAGGCTGGGCGCGTTGAAGGTCGCATCCAGCTGGTTCCAGTCGAACTCCCGCCCGTCGGCATCGAAGACCTCGCGTTCGCTGATGCCTTCGGCACGCGCCCGTGCGCGCACCGCATCGGCCGCTTCCAGCACCCGCAAGGTTTCCGGGCCGGCGATCAGGTACACCGGCTGCAACGGTTGGTTGGACTGGCCGGCCAGCTGTTCTGGACGAAGTTCCATGACTACGGAAGTTCCATAACTACGAGAACACGCGCGACTGGACCGTTACCGACAAGACCGCGTCGGCGGCGGCCGTCGCGGCATGGCCAGCGCGCGGCAAGCGCGACATGCGCCTGGCGCACGCCAGTTCCGGACACCGGGCGCGGCTGCCCGGCAGATGCGCGGACGGGCTGATCACCGGCTGCTCAGTTATTGGACGAGGACGCCGGCGGCAGCGACGCCGGCACGCTCGATTCCGGCGTGGACGGCTGCACGGGCGGCGTGGCGGCCGGCGGCAGCGGCGCGCTCGGCGTGCTTTCCAGGCTCTCGCCACGTTGCACGCGGGCGCGCACCACGCTGTCGATACGGCGCAGGATCGAGGCGGACATGTCCTTGCGCAATTCGTCGGCGAGGATCTCGCGCTCGGTCGCGGTACCGGTGGCGTCCACCGGTGGCGACACGTAGTCGCGCGACAGCTCGATCACCTGCTGCGGCACCAGCACCGAGCCGTTGGCGGTGGTGACGGTGAAGATGGCGGCGTAGCGCAGGCTGTATTCCTGCGCACGGCCCTGGCTGTCGATGGCGATCGGCAGATCGCCCCAACGCTCGGACAACACCTGCACCTGCGCGAAGCCGGTCTTGGCATCTTCGTCGGCCAGGGTGGCGCCGGCAGCCTTGAGGCCACGCCGCAGCAGCTTGGCCAGCTCGCTGTACTGCACTGCGGACTGCACCTTCACTGCGGGCGTATCCGGCGGCAGCGCCAGCGAGTTGCGCAGATGGAAGCCGCAGGCGGTGAGGCTCGAGACGAGCACGAGGGACGCAGCGAAGGCAGTAGGGAATCGAATCATGGGCACAGTCTGGATGAGCGCCCCGGCGGCGGCAACAGGCGGCTAGCCTGCCCGACACCGCGTGAACGGGGCTTGAGAGGGCGCGGCGAAAAAACGCCGCGCCCAGGAATGAAAAACGCGTTGCCACGCGCCGGTGCAGTGAATGACCAGAAGCCACCCCGGCAATCTCGCCTGCACGTCGCCAAGCGCGACTGAAATGAAGGACCAGGAACCATCGCGGAAACATCACCCATGCGTCGCGACGCACCAGTGCAGTCAATCGCAGAGACCCCCTGCAGCACCCCGACCCGCGCAACAGCACGCGCCAGTGCAACACGTTGCCGACAACGCCGCAGCGACCTCGCACCGCGTCGCCACGCCGCTCCGGGACACTGCCCGAACCGGCAATGGCGACCTAGCCGATCAGCGACGATCAACCCGCCACGATATTCACGATCTTGCCAGGCACGATGATGATCTTGCGCACGCTCAGCCCTTCCAGGAACTTGGCCGCGTTCGGCTCGGCCTGGGCCAGCGCTTCGATCTGCTCGCGTCCGGCATCGGCAGCGACCTCGATGGTACCGCGCAGCTTGCCGTTGATCTGCACCGCCAGGGTCAGCGCGTCGCGCACCAGCGCGGCGGCATCGACCTGCGGAAACGCGACATCTTCCAGCAGCGTCTCGTCGCGGCCCAGCACCTGCCACAGGGCGTGGCTGGCGTGCGGGGTGATCGGGTTGAGCAACAGCACCATCGCTTCCAGGGCTTCCTGGCGCACTGCACGCCCCTGCGCGCTGGCATCGTCGAACTTGGCCAGCGCGTTGGACAGTTCCATCACCGCGGCAATGGCGGTGTTGAAGCTGTGGCGACGGCCGTAGTCGTCGTCCACCTTGCCGATGGTTTCGTGGGTCTTGCGGCGGATCGCCTTCTGCTCGGCGCTCAGCGCGGCGGCATCCAGCGCAGCGGCGGCGCCCTCGCCCACGTGCTTGTGCACCTGCACCCACAGCCGGCGCATGAAGCGCGCCATGCCATCGACGCCGGCCTCGTTCCATTCCAGCGACTGCTCCGGCGGTGCGGCGAACATCGAGAACAGCCGCACGGTGTCGGCGCCGTACTTGGCCACCATCGACTGCGGGTCCACGCCGTTGTTCTTGGACTTGGACATCTTCTCGGTGCCGCCGATGTGCACCGGCTGGCCATCGGCGATCAGCACCGCGCCGGTGACGCGGCCGCGCTCGTCGCGCTGGATCTCCACGTCGGCCGGATTGATCCAGTCCTTGCCGCCGTTGTCGGCATCGCGGTAGAAGGTGTCGGCAATGACCATGCCCTGGGTGAGCAGGTTGGTCACCGGCTCGTCGCTGTCCACCAGCCGCGCGTCGCGCATGAGCTTGTGATAGAAGCGGAAGTACATCAGGTGCAGGATCGCGTGCTCGATGCCGCCCACGTACAGGTCGGCCGGCATCCAGTAGTTGGCACGGCGATCGACCATGTCGCGCGCGTTGGGGCTGGTGTAGCGCGCCACGTACCAGCTCGACTCCATGAAGGTGTCGAAGGTGTCGGTCTCGCGCTCGGCCGGGCCGCCACAGTCCGGGCAGGTGGTCTGGCGCCAGGTCGGGTCGGTCTTGATCGGCGAACCGGTGCCGGAAAATTCCACGTTTTCCGGCAGCACGACCGGCAACTGGTCTTCCGGCACCGGCACCGCGCCGCACTTGGCGCAGTAGATCACCGGGATCGGGCAGCCCCAGTAGCGCTGGCGGCTCACGCCCCAGTCGCGCAGGCGGTAGTTGACCCGACGCTGGCCCTGGCCCTTGCGCTCAAAGCGCTCGGCCAATGCCTCGAAGGCGCCGCCGAAATCCAGGCCATCGAACTCGGCCGAATTGATCAGCTCCAGCGGGCGGCTCTTGTCGGTGTACCAGTCGCGCCACTGGGTGGCATCCCAGGTTTGCTCGTCGTCGTTGCGCGGCTCGCGCAGCTTGACCACCTGCACGATCGGCAGCGCGTACTTGTTGGCGAACTCGAAATCGCGCTGGTCGTGGCCCGGTACCGCCATCACCGCGCCGGTGCCGTAGCCCATCAGCACGAAGTTGGCCACCCACACCGGCACCTGCTCGCCGCTGATCGGATGCACCGCGGTCAGGCCGGTGGCCATGCCGCGTTTTTCCTGGGTTTCCAGCTCGGCCTCGGAGACGCCGCCGTGCTTGAGCGTTTCCAGCAGCGCCGCCAGTTCCGGATTGGACCTGGCCGCATGCAACGCCAGCGGATGCTCGGCGGCGATCGACACGAAGGTCACGCCCATCAGCGTGTCCGGGCGGGTGGTGAACACGCGCAGCGGATCCAGCGCGGTGCCGTCGGTGTCGCGCACGTCGAACTGGATCTCCAGCCCTTCCGAGCGGCCGATCCAGTTGCGCTGCATGGTCTTGACCGAGTCCGGCCAGCCCTCCAGCTGGTCCAGGCCGTCGAGCAGTTCCTGCGCGTAATCGGTGATGCGCAGGAACCACTGCGGAATCTCGCGTTTTTCCACCAGCGCGCCGGAGCGCCAGCCGCGGCCGTCGATGACCTGCTCGTTGGCCAGCACGGTCTGGTCGATCGGGTCCCAGTTCACCACCGCGTTGCGGCGGTAGGCCAGGCCCTTGCGCATCAGCCGGGTGAACATGCGCTGCTCGTGCACGTAGTACTCGGGCGTGCAGGTGGCGAACTCGCGCGACCAGTCGATCGCATAGCCCAGCGACTTGAGCTGGCCGCGCATGTGGTCGATGTTGGCGTAGGTCCACTTGGCCGGCGCGGTCTTGTTCTTGATCGCCGCGTTTTCCGCCGGCAAGCCGAACGCATCCCAGCCCATCGGCTGCAGCACGTTGTGGCCGGTCATGCGCTTGTAGCGGCTGACCACATCGGAGATGGTGTAGTTGCGCACATGGCCCATGTGCAGCGCACCGGACGGGTACGGAAGCATCGACAGGCAATAGAACTTCGGTTTGTCCGAAGTTTCGTCGACCTGGAAGGCGCGGGTGGCATCCCAGAACTGCTGGGCGGAGGTTTCGACCTGCTGCGGGTCGTAGGCGTTCGGTTCGACGGTGGACATTGGGAGCGGATGCTCGGGCGGTGCAAAGCGGCACAGGGTACCGCAGTGCAGCAGGTGCTCCAAACGCTCGCCTCAGCCGGCGGCTCTGGCCGGCCAGCGCCAGGCCGCCACGGCCAGCCAGCCGACCCAGGCCAGGAACGCCAGGCGCTGGGCGATCGCCTGCCGCAGCAGGCCCGGCGGGCCGAACGCCAGCACCGCCACCAGCAGCCCCGCCGCCAGGCTCAGCCACGCCAGGAGGCGGGTATTGGATTGGTTGAGCAGCGCGGCGGCGAGCAACAGCATGCCGGGCACGAATGCCACCGCCCACAGCAGCCAGGCCGTGGCATGGGCCTGGCTGGCGCGCCCGTCCAGATCGGTGGGATCCAGCGGCAGCGCACCCATGCCGACAAAGGCCAGCCCGGCCAGCACGATCAACTGCCCGCCCACCCGCAGGCTCCAACTGGACCTGGCCGGCATGCGCGCCAGCAGGCTGACCCCGGTGGCCATGCCGAGCGCGCCGACCAGCACGAAGGCCAGCAGGTTGAAGCCCAACGCATGCGGCACCCCGTTGGCACCGAGTAAGGCCACCGGATGGCTGGCCTGCAGGTAACCGGGCAGCGCCACGCCAAAGCCGGCCACCGCCAGCACGAATACGCTTGCCGCGACCAGGCCCAGGTAGCGCTGGGTGCCATCGATGCGTGTCATTGCCTTGCTCCAACGCCGGGCGCAGGCTGCGCCGCCAGGACGCGGCATTGTCGTGCCGGGCGCGCCTGGCGTGAACCCCTGCCGCCATGACGGCCGGCAGCATGGCGGCCGACCGCGCGCCGGCACGCCTGGCCACCGCCAGCCTTGTGTCGGCCCGGTTTGCCACCATTACCTCCCACTGTTGCCGCAATCACTTCTGGAAGCCCATGTCCGACAAGCCGCACGTATTCGATGCCACCACCGACACCTTCGAGACCGAGGTCCTGCAGAAATCGTTGACGACACCGGTACTGGTGGACTTCTGGGCCACCTGGTGCGGCCCCTGCAAGTCGTTGACGCCGATCCTGGAAAAGCTCGCCGCCGACTACAACGGCGCCTTCGAGCTGGCCAAGGTCGATGTGGACAAGGAGCAGCAGATCGCCGCCGCATTCCAGATCCGCTCGGTGCCGACGGTGTTCCTGGTCAAGGGCGGCGAGCTGGTCGACGGCTTCCCGGGTGCGATGCCGGAAGGCCAGGTGCGCGACTTCCTCACCCAGCACGGCGTGCTGCCGGCCGAGGCGCAGGTGGTGGAAGACCTGCCGCCGGCCCCGCTCGAACCGCAGGACCAGGTTGCCGCGCTGCGCGAGGCGATCGCCGCCGAGCCGGACAAGGACGAGCTCAAGCTGGATCTGGCGCTGGCGCTGCTGAAGACCGGCGACACCATCGAGGCCGAGCAGTTGATCGATGCCCTGCCCGCCAACCTGGCCACCGACGACCGTGCGGTGCGCGCCAAGGCACGGCTGGGCTTTGCCAATGTGCTCAAGGACGCGCCGGACGCCGACACCCTGCAGGCCGCCGTCGCCGCCAACGGCGCCGACCTGCGCGCGCGCCATCTGCTTGGCGTGCGCCACCTGCTCGACGGCAATGACGAAGCCGCGCTGGAGCAGTTCCTGGACATGCTGCGGCAGGACCGCGGCTTCGACGACAACCTGCCGCGGCGTAGCCTGATCGATGCGTTCCGGGTGATCGAAGACGAAGACCTGGTCGGCCGCTACCGCCGCAAGATGTCGTCGCTGGTGTTCTAGGCGCCGCCGGCACCACGGCGCCCGGTCTGCAGACCGGCCGGGCGCTGCCATCACCGACACAAGCTCCATACGCATGCGAATGGTATGCTGCGGGTCCGCCCCGCCATGGACCCTGGCCGCATGCGTGCTTCCCTGTTCAAGCTCGGTATCAACCTGTGGCCGCCGTACCTGTTTGCCGGGATCCACGTCACCGCGTTGTCGGCCGACTATCGCCATGCCCGCGTCGAGTTGCGCCAGCGGCCGTGGAATCGCAATTACGTCGGCACCCATTTCGGCGGCAGCCTGTTCGCGATGACCGACCCGTTCTGGATGCTGCTGACCATGCAGAACCTGGGGCGCGACTACTACGTGTGGGACAAGGCCGGCAGCATCGAGTTCGTCAAACCCGGGCGCGGCACGGTGAGCGCGGATTTCGTCATCGACGATAGCGTGCTGGGCGAGTTGCGCGATGCCACCGCCACTGGCGAGAAGTACCTGCGTTGGTTCGAAAACAGCGTGCACAACCGCGATGGCGAGGTGGTGGCACGCGTGCGCAAGCAGCTCTACGTCAAACGCAAGCCGGCGCGCTGACCGGCAGACCGGCGCGCGATTGCAGTGCCGGCGCATGCTGGGCACCGACCGACTCCTTTGGGCAGGCATGGGTCGGCCGGCATTCACGGCGCATACGTCGTCGATGGCGCGCGTTGCGAACCCGCACTTTGCGCCCCTGCGCGCATTGGTCAAGAATCAGGCTTCTTCCCGACTGGCTGCCTTCATGCTGCTGCGCACTGTTGCTTCCGCCTGCCTGCTTGCCCTGGTGTTACCCGCTGCTGCCAACGCGGCCTATCGCAGCCCGCAACAGATCCTGGACGCCTCGCCGGCCAGCGCATGGCGCGTGCTCGACCCCGAGCGCACGCTGTACCTGGAACTGGATGGCGGACGGGTGATCATCGAGCTGGCGCCGCAGTTCGCGCCCGCGCACGTGGGCAACATCCGCACGCTGGCGCACGAACGCTTCTGGGACGGGCTCAGCATCTATCGCTCGCAGGACAACTTCGTGGTGCAGTTCGGCGACCCGGATGGCGAGACGCCGGCCAAGGCCAGGTCGCTGGGCTCGGCCAAGACGCACCTGCCGGCCGAATTCGAACGCGCCTCGCAAGGCCTGGACTTCCAGCGCCTGCCCGACAGCGATGGCTGGGCGGCGCAGGTGGGCTTTGTCGACGGCTTCCCGGTCGGGCGCGACAGCGCCAGCGGCAAGACCTGGCTGGCCCACTGCTACGGCACCCTGGGCGCCGGCCGCAACAACGACGAAGACAGCAGCATCGGCGCCGAGCTGTATGTGGTCACCGGGCAGTCGCCGCGTCAGCTGGACCGCAACATCACCGTGGTCGGCCGCGTGGTCAAGGGCATGGAGTTGCTCAGCGTGATCCCGCGCGGGCCGGACCCGATGGGTTTCTACGAAGACCCCGCGCAACGCTCGCCGACCCGTGCCATTCGCCTGGCCAGCGAGGTGCCCATGCCCGAACGCACGCCACTGCAGTTGCTGCGCACCGACAGCCAGACCTTCCGCGATGTGGTCGAAGCGCGCCGCAATCGCAGGGACGATTTCTACAAGCGCCCGGCCGGGCATATCGATCTGTGCAATGTGCCGTTGCCGGTGCGGGCGCCGCCTGCTGGCTAGTTCGGGATCGGGGATTCGGGATTCGTAAAAGCGGGCGCGCTTGTTTTCAGCGGGCGCGCTGGCTGAAGGCGACGCTGCCGAGGATCAGCACCGCGGCCACCAGCATGGTCCAGGTCAACGGCTCGCCCAGCAGCGACCAGGCCAGCAATGCGCCGAACACCGGTACCAGGTAGGTCACCGTGGAGGCGCGTGCCGGGCCGATGCGCTGGATCAGGCGGTAATACATCAGGAACGCCAACCCGGTGCACACCACGCCCAGCGCGGTGGCGCAGGCCCAGGCCACGGCCGGCACCGGCGTGGTCGGCCACTGCAACCAAGCCAGCGGCGCCAGCAGCAGCGCACTGCAGCCCAGCGTGGACGCGGCCGATGCGGCCGGCGGCAAGTCGCCCATGTGGCGCTTCACCAGGTTGTAGCCGATGCCATACAGCAGCGACGCGGTGGCACCCGCCAGGGCCGCCGGGCCCACGCTCAACCCGGCCGACTTGCCGGTGGCCAGCACAAGCACGCCGATGAAGCCGACCAGCAAGGCCAGTGCGCGCCGCGTGCCGATCTTCTCGCCGAAGAACAGGAAGGCGATCAAGGCGGTGAACAACACCGTCATCGCATTGCAGATCGCACCGATCGCGGCCGGCGCGTGTTGCGCGCCCCAGGCGAACAGCAGGAACGGCAACGCGGAATTGAGCACGCCGATCGCCGCCAGCATCGGCCAGCGATGCAGCGGGAACCGCGCCCGCGCCAGCCACAGGAACGGCAACAGCACCAACGCCCCGAGCGCCAGGCGGATTTCCACCAGCGCCACGGTGCCGAACTTGGGTGCGGCCACGCGCATGAACAGGAACGAGCAGCCCCAGACGATGCCGAGAAACCCCAGCTCCAGCGGGGTGCGCCATTCGCGTGTGGCAACGCCCGGCTGCGGCGCCGGTTGCGCGCTCATCGCCCCACCTGCGCAGGCTGCCGTGATGTGCTGGAACCGCAGAGGACAACATCAGGCAGACAGACGGACATGGCACGATCATCGCGATGGGGTACTGCAGCATCGGTTGCAGCCGCAGGCGCGACAAGCGCGTAGTATCGAGGCGAGCCACAAATCTCACTCATGCCTCGATGAACCTGCGCCCCACCCTGTTGCCCGCGCTGGGCGTGTTCGCCGCCGCCGCGCGCCACCAGAACTTCGCGCATGCCGCCGAAGAACTGCATCTGACCGCCAGCGCGGTCAGCCATCACGTGCGCAAGCTCGAAGCGCTGCTGGGCGTGACCCTGTTCCAGCGCTTGCCGCGCGGGGTCAAGCTCACCGCGGAGGGGCGCCAATTGGCCGATGCGGCCACCGCTGCGCTGGCCGACATCGCCTCGGTGGCCGGCAACCTGCATCCGCGCGAAGACGCCATCCCGTTGCGCGTGACCACCCTGCGCTCGCTGTCGTACTGCTGGCTGTTGCCGCGGCTGCCGCGCTTCTGTCGCGCGCACCCGCATATCCGCATGGACCTGCAGTCGGACGCGGCGTTTTCGCGCTTCGAGGAAGGCGGCCCCGACCTGGGCATCCGCTATGGCCAGGGCGCCTGGCCCGGATTGACCTCGCATCATCTGATGGACGACGAACTGTTTCCGGTGGCGTCGCCGTCACTGCCGGAGGTCGCCGCGCTGCGCACGCCGGCGCAGATCGCACAATTGCCGCTGCTGAGCGACATGTCGCCACAGGGATGGCGTGACTGGTTCCGTGCCGCGCAGGTGCGCGGCACCACGCTGCCGCCGATGCATACTTTCAACGACAGCACCGACGCCATGCGCGCGGCGGTCTATGGCCTGGGCGCGGTCCTGGCACGCAAGCACATCGCCCAACCGTATCTGCAGCGCTACGAGCTGGTGCGCCTGCCCGGCCCCACCCTCAAGGCGCGTTACGCCTACTACATCGTGCATCCCAGCCATCGCGTGCCTGGACCTGCGGCAATGGCGTTTATCGACTGGCTCAAGCGCGAGGCCCTGGACGAGCGCACCCCGATGCCGGCGCTGCCGGCGGAGCTGGTGGCGTTGCCGGCGCGCGAGACGGCGAGTGCGCCACGTGTGCGTCGGCGATCGCGCAAGGCCTCGGCGCACGAGTGACTGGAGCGGGCGCATGCGTCAGCTTCCGCGCTGCGCCGCGTGGACGCGCACACGATCGCGCTGACGATGGCCACGCAGGTCAGCTGCCGCAACCGGTTCGGCCACCTGCACATGGCTGCGATCCATCGCCTGCATCGTCACTACATCCTGCCGGTGATGTTGCGTGCGGCAGTCCAGCCTTTGCTGCATGTCGGGCAGCGGCCCGACGCTGGACGGCCGACCCGCCCGATGTGAATGAGCGCAGGCCGCGAGTGCCGTACACCATCACCTCGTTTTGTCCTGCCGGTGCCTAGGCTTTAGATCCCCAATCCCTAGGACGTTCCCATGCCCACTCTTCGCATGCGTATCACCGGCACCGACGACGACGCGCGTGCCATCGCCAACCTGCTGCAGAGCATCGAAGGCATCGAGCACGTGGAAGAAGTCGATGATCTGATGCCGCACCTGGACGACGACGATTCCAGCTCGGCCGGCCTGTCCGACGACGAAGGTCCGGGCAGCCACGAATTCGAAGTGGAAGCCGGCAACGAAGCCACCGCGCAGAAGGTGCGCGACGCCGTGCAGGAACTGGCGCTGCGGCTGGATGTGTTTGTCGAATACGAATTCGACGAAGGCTGAGCGGGCGTCGTACCGACTGCGCCGCCCTTGCGCGCAGCCGGCGTGTGGCGATGGTGCACCGAGGCGCTGCGCAGCCATCGCAGACGAACGGCGTCACCGCGCATGACCTGCGAGCGCGCAACGCCTCGCGTCACTGTCTAAACGAGCGCGTCTCCAACACATGCGCGGCTGGTGCGGCATCGCCGGCCAGCCGCGCGGCCGATCAGGACATCCGGCGCCGCCGCGCACGCCAGCGCCACGCCTGCAGCAGCAGCCAGCCAACGATCAGCCCGACCACCGCCACCGGCAGCAACGCCGCCACTGCGCGGATCACGAACGCCACGCTGGACGCAAAGACCTGGCCGAATCCGGCGGCCGCCTCGGCGATTTCGCCCCTGCCCTGCTCGCCCCCGGTCCCACGGAAATTGAGCGTCAGCAGCTGGGTGCGTACGCGTCGTTGCTGCTGCGCGGCGTCCTGCTGGGTTTGTTGCGCCTCGGCTTCGATCTCGGCCAGCCGCTTGGACAGGGCCAGCAGATCGGCCACGGCCAGGTCGCGGCGTTGCTGCAGTTCGAGCAGGCGTGCGTGTTCTTTCTGCAGGCGCGCCTGCGCCAGACCGGTGTCGGCGATCTGCTGCGCCAGATCCTCGGCACGCGTGCTGCGCGCGGCGACATCGCCATGCTGGCCAGCCAGTTGCACCAGCGGCTCGATGCCGTCGGGCACCACACGCACGCTGACGCTACCACTGGGGTCGCGGCCACCGGTCTGCTCGACCGCCAGCAGCGCGCAGTCACCAAATTGCGCCGACTGGCAGGCAGTGCGAACCGCCACGATGCGTTGGCCGATCTGATCGGCCGGCAACTCGATCCGCACATCGTGCTCATACGCCAGCGCGTTGCCTTGCGCGGCCGGCGGTGCTGGTGCCGCAGCGCCGCCGTCTGCCGCCAGCTCTGCCGACTGTCTGGAACATCCGCTCAGCGCCCAGCCCAGCAGCAACCCGGCCGCATACCGCTGCATCGCGCGCCTCATCGGCCGGCTCCGGCGACCGCATGCATGCTCGGCGCGGCCAGCTCCGGCACGCAGCGCAGCTTGACCACCAGAGCGGGCTCGCCGGCACCGGGGTGCATCCCCGCGCTGATGGGCGCACTACCGCACTGCCGGCAGTGGGAATGCTCGATCCGCTGCTGGTCGATGCGCCAGGCCCCCAGCGCCTGGGGCTCGCCCTGCAGGCGTGATTGCCTGCGCATGCCGAACCACGGCAGGCCGCCATGGCCACGGCCCAACGGGCCATTGCCGTGGTACGCCCCGGTGATCGGCGCATCGGTTTCCAGCTCGAACGCGCTGCGTCCGCAATGACAGCTACCGGCGTGGTGCATGGTGATCCTCCTTGGAAGCGGCCACTCTAAACCAATGGCGGATGCGGACAAGCGCGCACATGCCTATGCTGGCCGATTGCTTCCATCGGGATCCACCATGCGTCAACGTCTGCTCGTCCTCGCCCTGCTCGCCGGCCTCGGCGCCTGCCAGCAACAGCCCCAATCGCCGCGCGCCGGCACCCCTGATGCCAGCGCCCAGGATGCGCAGACGCCGGATGCCCGCTTCGCGGCGCTGTCCAAGCGCGCGCTCGACACCTGGATGCAGCTGTCGCCGGTCACCGCCACCCAGACCGGCGATCACCGCTTCGACACGCAGATCGACGATCTGAGCAGCGCCGGCCGCCAGCGCAGCCTGGATGCCGGCAAGGCATTGCTGTCGGACCTGGATGCCATCGAAGTGGCCAAGCTGTCGCGCGAGAACCAGGTCGATGCAGCCATCTTGCGCAACCAGCTGCAATCGGAAATCTGGAACACCGAGGTACTGCAGAGCTGGGCCTGGGACCCGCAGGTCTACAACGGCCTGGCCGGCAGCGCGCTGTATGGCCTGATGGCACGCGACTTCGCGCCGCTGTCCGAGCGCCTGACCTCGGCCACGCAGCGCATGGAGAAGATTCCCGGCATCTTTGCGCAGGCGCGCGAAAACCTGGACCCGGCCCGCGTGCCGAAGATCCATGCCGAAACGGTGGCCAAGCAGAACAAGGGCATCCTCAGCATCGTCGACACCTTCATCGCGCCCAACATCGGCCAGCTCGGCCCGATCGAAGCGGCCCGCGCGCAGGCCGCCATCGACGCTCTGCGCAAGGCCGTGGCCGAGCAGCAGACCTGGCTGGAGACCGTGCTGGTGCCCAATGCCAAGGGCGATTTCCGCGTCGGTGCGCAACTCTACGATCAGAAGCTGAAATTCGCGCTGCTGTCGTCGCTGTCGCGCGGCGAGATCAAGCAGCGCGCCGAGTCCGAGCTCAAGCGCGTGCGCAGCGAGATGTACGGCATCGCCCGCACGGTGCTCAAGGACAAGCCCGGCGCACCGGCACTGCCCGAAACGCCCAACGACGACCAGCAGCAGGCCGCGATCGAGGCGGCGCTGGAACTGGCCTATGCCGACAAGCCGGCACGCGACAAGGTGGTGGACGAGGCCAAGGCCGCACTGGCGCAGTCCACCGAGTTCGTGCGCCAGAAGGATCTGATGACGCTGCCCGATTCGCCGGTGGACATCATCCTGATGCCGGAATTCCAGCGCGGCGTGGCGGTGGCGTACTGCGATTCGCCCGGCCCGCTCGACAAGAATCTCAAGACCTTCTATGCGGTCTCGCCGATTCCCGACGACTGGAACGACCAGCAGGTCGATTCGTTCCTGCGCGAATACAACAGCCGCATGATCCACCTGCTCAGCATCCACGAAGGCACCCCGGGCCATTACCTGGAAGGCTGGCATTCGGCCAAGTTCCCCTCCACGCTGCGCGCGGTGCTGCGCTCGGGCATGTTCGCCGAAGGCTGGGCGGTGTACACCGAGCGCATGATGCAGGAACAGGGCTATCTGGATAACGACCCGCTGTTCCACCTGGTGCAGCTCAAGTTCTACCTGCGCACCATCGCCAACGCCATCCTCGACCAGGGCGTGCATGTGGACGGCTGGGAGCGCGACAAGGCGATGCACCTGATGACCCATGACACCTTCCAGCAGGAGAGCGAAGCCTCGGGCAAGTGGGTGCGTGCGCAGCTGTCGTCGGCGCAGCTGCCGACCTACTTCGTCGGCGTGCAGGAACATCTGGACACGCGCAAGGCGGTGCAGGACAAGCTGGGCGAGAAGTTCAACCTGAAGGCGTACCACGACCAGATGCTGTCCTACGGCGCCCCGCCGGTGCGCTTTGCACGCGAGCTGATGCTGGATCAGCCGATCGAGTGACCGATGCTTCTCCCGCATAAGGAAGAGCGGTTACTGCGGCGCTCATGCATGTCCCTCTCCCGCACGCGGGAGAAGGTGCCCTGCAAGGGCGGATGAGGGCGCGCGCGAAGCCTCGTGCAGCCCACCTGGCGAGTGGCTTCGCCCGTACCCTCACCCCACCCCCCGCTCCGAGCCCCCGCCCGCGCTTGCAGCGCGGGCGCTCCAGGCCACGCGCGCCAGTGGCGCGCAGGCCGTGCCTTCGCGCCCCGCAGGAGAGGGGTTTGCCAGTGCCGTGGCTGCCGTGGCTGCCGTAGCTGCACATTTCCGCCACCCACTCAACAACCACATCACCCATCGGCCGCAACGAACCCACCGGTCTGCCGCGCCCACAGGCGTGCGTACAGCCCGCCTTGCGCGATCAGTTGCGCATGCGTGCCGGTCTCGACGATGCGTCCGGCGTCCATCACCACCAGCCGGTCCATGCGCGCGATGGTGGACAGGCGGTGCGCGATCGCGATGACGGTCTTGTTGCCCATCAATGCGTCCAGGCTGTCCTGGATCGCCGCTTCC
This sequence comes from Xanthomonas euroxanthea, assembly GCF_903989455.1. NCBI lineage: Bacteria > Pseudomonadati > Pseudomonadota > Gammaproteobacteria > Lysobacterales > Lysobacteraceae > Xanthomonas > Xanthomonas euroxanthea. The sequence goes on from NZ_LR861803.1 coordinate 3,248,612, forward strand.
ACTTCCGAATCCAGCGCCGAGGTGGCCTCGTCCAGGATCAGGATCGGCGCATCCTTCAGCAGCACCCGCGCGATGGCGATGCGCTGCCGTTGACCACCCGACAGCTTGACCCCGCGCTCGCCCACGTACGCATCGTATCCGCGCCGGCCTTCGCCATCGACCAGCGTGTCGATGAAGCTTTCCGCGCGCGCCTTGCGCACCGCTTCCAGCATCTGCGCGTCGCTGGCCTGCGGCCGGCCATACAGCAGGTTGTCGCGGATCGAACGGTGCAAGAGCGAGGTGTCCTGGGTCACCAGGCCGATCTGCCCGCGCAGGCTTTCCTGGGTGACCTGGGCGATGTCCTGCCCATCGATGAGGATGCGTCCCTGCTCCAGGTCGTACAGACGCAGCAACACGTTGACCAGGGTCGACTTGCCCGCGCCCGATGGGCCGACCAGGCCGATCTTCTCGCCGGCACGCACCTGCAGATCCAGCCCGGCGATCACCCCGCCGCGCTTGCCGTAATGGAAATGGATGTGCTCGAACTGCACCTGGCCCTGGGTCACCTGCAGCGGCACTGCGTCGGGCGCGTCCTGCACCATCACCGGCTGCGAGATGGTCTGCATGCCGTCCTGCACGCTGCCGATGTCTTCGAAGATGCCGTTGACCGTCCACATGATCCAGCCGGACATGTTGTGGATGCGGATCACCAGGCCGGTCGCCAGCGTGATCGCGCCCACGCTGATCTGGCCGCGGCTCCACAGCCACAACGCCAGCCCGCACGTACCGACGATCAGAAAGCCGTTGGCCACCGCAATGGCGGTATCCATGGTGGTGGTCACGCGGGTCTGCCCGCGATGTTTCACCGCCAGCTCGTCGATCGCATCGCGCACATAGGCCTGTTCGCGGCCGGCATGAGCAAACAGCTTCAACGTGGAGATATTGGTGTAGCCGTCGACGATGCGCCCGGTGGCCTTGGAGCGCGCATCCGATGCGATCCACGCGCGCGCCTTCATGCGTGGCACGAAGAACGCCATCAACGCGACGTACACCACCAGCCAGATCAGCAGCGGCAGCATCAGCCACGGGTCGGCCTGCGCAAACAACCACAGCGCGCTGCCGGTGTAGACCACGATGTACCAGAGCGCATCGACCATCTGCACCGCCGATTCGCGCAGCGAGGTCCCGGTCTGCATCACCCGGTTGGCGATCCGGCCGGCGAAATCGTTGTTGAAGAAGCCCAGGCTCTGCCGCACCACGTAGTTGTGCATCAGCCAGCGCGAGCGGTTGCTCAGCCCCGGCACGATCGCCTGGTTGACCAACAGGTTGTGCAGGCCGGTGAACAATGGCCGCGCCACCAGCGTGATCGCCGCCATCCAGGTCAACTCGCCGGCATGCCGGCGGAAGAAGTCCGCTCCCGGTCGCTCGGCCAGCATGTCGACGATGCGCCCGAGGAAGTCGAACATCGCCACTTCCACCAGGGCCAGCAGCAACCCGGCGATCAGCGTGGCCAGCAGGATCGGCCACAACGGCCGCAGGTAATGCAGGTAGAACCGCCACACGCTACGTGGCGGCATGTCCCGCTCGATGGGCGGGAAGACATCGATCAGGGATTCGAACCAGCGGAACATCGCAGATACTTTCGGGAAAAACCGGGGGCTCAGGCTAGCTGATCGCGCGTCAAGCTGCAGTGGCGCCGGTGCCGGCGCCTGCTTCCACAGACGCAAGCCAGGCGTGCGCTGCATGCGCCGGACAACCGGCTCCCTTGCATCGCTTGCGGCTGCCTGCGCCAGGCATGGCCCGGTGACCACCACAGGTCATGGGGTGTCAGCCGGTGGCTGCACCGTGCTGACCAGCGCGCGTCGAGATCACGCTGGCCAACGTCCTGCGCAGCGACGCTCACTCACGAACACGCGCGAGCAGGCGGTTGACCTCGGCCGGATCGAAATGGCCCGGCTCCAGGCGCCCGCCCAAGGTGGCCAGCTCCTGCACATGCTGGGCATGATCCGGGTCGGCGATGATCCGCAGCAATGCCTGGTAGTGGTCGATCCCTTCGCTGTTTTCCGGCGGGCAGGCGTTGGCGCCGTCCACGCAACGGGCCACACGCAAGCCCGCATCCGGCGGCAGGATCGCCTCGACCTGGACGCGGTGCTGCCAGCCGGCGCCGGCACCGTAGAAATAGTCGAAGCGCTCCAGCTCGCCCACCGCGCTTTCGATGGTGACGCGCGCGGCGTGCTTGAGCCGCGAGCGGTCCGGCACGTCCAGCCCGGACTCGCCATAGCGGCCGCCGCCCAGGTCGAATTCGTACGGATGCGCGCCGTGCCAGCCCATCACCGGTTGCAGCACGCGATGCAGCGTGGCCAGGCGCAGCGCCCCCGCCACCAGCACGCGGCGCCAGATCAACGGCGCGCTCTCCACCAGCGAAACATGCAGCTGATATACCGGCGCAGGCGCGGGCACCGCCTGCTGTGCAGCTTTCTTCTTGGCCTTGCTCATCGTGTCTTGGCTACCTGTTTGCGCTGCAAGTATGCAGCGCCACGCCACTGGCTGCATCGCTGCGCCGCCGGTGCCGCAAGCTGCACCCTGCCGCCATCGTCCTGCAGGCGCGCGCACGCACCTGCAACGGACCGACCACATACGCCGGGATGGTGACTCCGCCACCGCACGGTGCCGGGATGCTGCACGGATGCCCGCAAGCCGCGCGACGCCGCGCACGCCAGCGCGCGGGGCGCCTTGTGTCGCAGCAGGCATCGGGGCGCCTGGATGCGACCACCATCGCAGCGCAGGCGTCAGACGACAGCAGCGCGTGCCCGCATCGGTGGAATCGATGGCAGCGCCTCAGCGCTGCTGCAGGCTCGGCACCGCATCGGTCACGTTGCGATGGCGCCGCATGATCCAGTTGAACAGCGGCGTGGCCATCAGGGTCGAGAGGATCGCCATCAGCACCAGCACCGAGAACAGGCCTTGTTCGATCACCCCGGCCTGCAGGCCGATATTGATGATGATCAGCTCCATCAGGCCACGTGCATTCATCAGCGAGCCGATCGCCATCGCATCGCGGTTGTTCTCGCCGGTGGCACGCGCCGCGGCCCAGCAGGCCACGCCCTTGCCGATGAACGATGCGGCCAGGATCGCCACGCCTGCCAGCATGATCTGCGGCTGCAGCAGCACGCTGAGCTGGGTCTTGAGGCCGGAATAGGTGAAGAACAGCGGCAGCAGCAATACCACCACGAACGGCTGCAGCATCTCGCGCAGTTTTTCGGTCAGCGCTCCCCTGGGCAGGCAGACGCCCAGCAGGAAGCCGCCAAACACGGCGTGGATGCCGATCGCATCCATTGCCCACGCGCTGAGGCAGAACAGCATCAACACCACCGCGAGCACACCGTTGCCGAGCGGCTGGTTCGGCACCACGTAGGCGTCCAGGCGGCGCAGCAGATGCCTGCCGACAAAGATCATGAACAATGCATAGGCCACCCCGCCGCCGATGGCCAGATAGGCACTACCCCAACTGCCGCCGAAGCTGGCCAGGACCACGGCAAGAATGCACCACGCCGCCGCATCGTCGAACGCACCTGCAGTCAGTGCCAGCGTGCCCAACGGGCTATTGGTCAGACCGCGCTCGTGGATGATGCGCGCCAGCATCGGGAACGCGGTGATCGCGATGGCCGCCCCCAGAAACAGCGAGGCCTCCATCAACTTGGCCTTTTCCGAAAACAGGCCGCCAACGTTGATCAACCACGGGCACAGGGCAAAGGCCAACGCGAACGGTACCGCGATGCCGGCCATCGACACGCTCATCGCACTGCGATAGCGCGCGCGGAAATGGTCCCCGCGGAAGTCGGTACCGACCAGGAACATGTACAGGCCCACGCCGAACTGCGCGAACACGTACAGCACATCCATGGTCTGCCTGGGAAACAAGGCTGCCTGCGTCGCAGGTGCCAGCACGCCGAACAGCGACGGTCCCAGCATCACCCCGGCGATCATCTCGCCCACCACCTGCGGCTGGCCGATCCGCCTGGCCAGCAGCCCCACCAGACGACAGACCAGCAGGATCGCGGCGGCCTGCAGGAAGAAGTACACCGACATCTGCGGAGTGGTCATGCGTTCGGCGACATCCCTGAGAAGTGCGCGGATCATAACGAGCCGTGTCGGTGGGCGATAGCCATCGTGCAGCTGGCACACAGGCCTTGGCGGGAGCGAGGCTGGAGTCATTCGTCACGGTTGGCCCGGACGACACGTGGCCGATGCGCCGAGCCCAGTTGCGCAAGTCCGCACTGATCGGCCCATGCGCGGTGTGCGGCTGCGGCGCCGATGGTGCCCCGCCGCCAGGCCATCGGTGCGCACGGCGCCGACGCTGCAGCACAGGCGGCCGGCCACCGCACGCACAGGCAGTGGCGGTGGCCGCCGCAAGGATCAGCGAAGCATCACTTCTGCGTCGGCTGCGCTGCCGCCACCGGCGTCAACACCAGATCCTGGAAATCGAAGCTGAAATCGGTCAGCGGCGACACCGCCTCCATCCGCATCTCGCGCACCGCGCCATCCGGGGTCAGCGCGAAATTGACGAAGGCATCGGCATTCAAGGAGCGGTCGTCCCAGCGCACGATGAAGCTGTCGTGCTGCCAATGCTCCAGCGTGCCGATCAATTGCGCGGTCCTGGAAAACTGCAGACGCAGGCGCTTGCCGTCCTGACGGATCACCACATCGCCGTACCACGGGTCGCGATAGGTCGCCGCATAGCTGCGCAACGGCAGCGACGGCGTGGAGCGCGCTGCACGTGCGTCCAGACGCTTCTTCCAGCTGGTGTCCGCATCGCCATCGGCCTTGGCCACGGCCTTGGCATAGGCGGCGGTCCAATCGGTGGCCGGCCCCTGCAGGAACGCATCCAGCACCTGCAGGGTCACTGCATTGAAGGCCGCGCCGACTTCCTGGTTGGTCAACACCACCACGCCCAGTTGCTGGTCGGGCACCAGCGTCAGCCGCGACACCATGCCCGGCCAGCCGCCGGTGTGCCAGACCAGCCGATGGCCGCGGTAATCGCTCAGGCTCCAGCCTTCGCCGTAGCCGGAAAAATTGGGCCGTGCTGCCGCCAGCTCCGGCACGGCCGGTTCGGCAATCGCGATCGGCGTGATCATCGACCACATGTCCTGCTGCCGCCTTGCACTGAACAGCCGGCTGCCATCCGGCAGTACGCCACCGGCCAGTTGCACCTTCATCCACAGCGCCATGTCGTGCGCGCTGGCATAGATGCCGCCGGCACCGGAATTGTTGGACCAGGTCAGTGGCGCGACGGTGCGCAGCTCGGTGAAGTCGTACTTGGCATGGCCCACCGCCGCATTGTCGCCCGGCTGCAGATGGTCGGCATTGAAGCGCGTGCCGCGCATGCCGACCGGGGCGAAGATGCGTTGCTGCAGGAACGCCGCATAGCTCTGCCCGGAGACCTGCTCGATCACCTTCTGCGCCACCGCGTACAAGATGTTGTCGTAGGCGTAGCGATCGCGGAAACCGCCCTTCAACGGCACCTTGGACAGGCGCTGCACCACCTCGTCGGTGCTGTAGCTGGTGGTCGGCCAGAACAGCAGGTCGCCCGCGCCCAGACTCAGGCCGCTGCGGTGCGCGAGCAGATCGCGCAGGCGCATCTCGCCGCTGACGTACGGGTCGGACATGCGGAACCACGGCAGGTGATCGATGACCTTGTCGTCGAGCGAGAGCTTGCCCTCGTCGGCCAGGATCGACAGCGACGCGGCAGTGAAGGCCTTGGTGTTGGAGGCGATCGCGAACAGCGTATCGGCCTGCACCGGCGCAGGCTTGCCGATCTCGCGCACGCCGTAGCCGCGCTCCAGCACCACCTGCCCATCCTTGACGATGGCCACCGCAATGCCGGGCACATCGAACTGCTCGCGCACGCGCTCCATCTGCGCGTCGAACTGCTGCATGCCGGCGGGAAGCTCGGCCGCCTGCGTCGTCGCCACCACGCTTGCCAGCATCAGCACGCCTCCACTCAGCCATCGGTTCACGGTCACTGTCCCAGGTCCTCGCATGTCGCTTAAATCGATCCGCCCGCACTGTCCAGCGACAGCGGCAGCGGTGCCACCAACACGCCGTTGCCATCGGCATACAGCCAATGGCCGGGCACGAAGGCCACGCCGGCAAAATTCACCGGCACATCCACGTCGCCCAGATCGCGCCGCTCGGTGCGGCGCGGGCAGGCGCCCAGCGCCAGCACGCCCAGCGGCAGCGTGGCCAGGATCTCCACATCGCGCACGCAGCCGTGGATCAACACGCCGGCCCAGCCATTGGCGACCGCCTGTGCGGCGATCTGGTCGCCGAGCAGGGCATGTTTCAACGAGCCCTGCCCGTCCACCACCAGCACCCGTCCGTCGCCGGGCGTGGCGGCCAGTTCGCGCACGCGCGAGTTGTCCTCGAAACAGCGCACGGTGACGATCGGCCCGGAGAATGCCGCACGTGCGCCATAGGAGCGGAACACCGGTTCGGCGATGCTCACCTCGGGAAAGCGGTCACACAGATCGGGCGTGGTCCAGGTCATCGCTGCGGTCCGGAAGTGGCGAGCTGCGATGGTAGCGGCATGGCCGCGTCCGCGTAAGCCGCCGAGGAGGCCGCCGATCGCCGCGCCGCTTGGCCGGCTGCGCCTGGATCGCTATCCATCCCTTGCCTGCAGATGGTCCCGGGCAACGGCCGCGCCTGCCTGGGCGTGCGCGCGGACGCTGCGGCAACCGCGGGGCGTCACGGCGAAGCCGGCGGGGCTATCATCGGGGCGGCCTGCAACAGGTGCGTGCACCGGACATGCCAGGCACGCGCTCACGCCAACGTGGAATCCCTCATGACCGATCTGTTCGCCGCCACCCCGCCCGCGCTCGATGGCATCCACGTCGGTATCGGCGGCTGGGTGTATGCGCCGTGGCGGGCGGGGATGTTCTATCCGGAAGGGCTGGTACAACGCCGCGAGCTGGAATACGCAAGCCGCCACCTCACCGCCATCGAGATCAACGGCACCTACTACGGGGCACAGAAGCCGGCGACCTACGCGAAGTGGCGCGAGCAGGTGCCGCCCGGGTTCGTGTTCTCGGCCAAGGCACCGCGCCGCATCACCCAGTCGCGCAAACTGGCCGGCACCCAGGCGCAGGTGGACGACTTCATCGGCGGCATTGTCGAGCTCGGCGACACGCTGGGGCCGCTGGTGTGGCAGTTCGAACAGGGGCACCGGCTGCAGGCCGACGACCTGGACGCGTTCCTGTCGTTGCTGCCCAAGCGCGCCGGCAAGCGCGTGCTGCGCCATGTGCTGGAAATCCGCGACCACGACGCGGTGGATGCCTCGCTGCTGGCACTGGTGCGCCGGCATGGGGTGGCCACGGTGTTCACCGACTCGGACGCGCACCCGTCCTTTGCCGATCTGTCCACCGACTTCGTCTATGCGCGCCTGATGCGCAGCCAGGCGCGCCTGACTGCAGGTTACCCTGCGCCGGCACTGGCGCGCTGGGCCGAGCGCATCCAGGCCTGGCGGCGCGGCGACGATCCGGAGGACCTGCCGCATGTCGACGCGGCCACGCACGTCAAGGTCACCCCACGCGAGGTGTTCGTGTTTTTCATCAGCGCCGCCAAGGAGCGCAATCCGGCGGCGGCAATGGCATTGCTGCAGGCGTTGGGGGCGCGCTAGGCAGCGGCGTTGCGGCGCGTCTTGCGCGACAATGGCGCATGGCCATGACCGACCTGCGCAAGGCGCAACTGCAAATCCATTTCTGCGTCCTGCTCTGGGGCATCACCGCGATCCTGGGCAAGCTGATCACGCTGCCGGCGTTGCCGTTGGTGTGGTGGCGCATGTTGATCGTGGTGGTGGCACTGGCGCTGTTGCCGCGGGTATGGCGCGGGCTGCGCGGCCTGTCCGCGCGCGTGGTGCTGGGCTATTGCGGCATCGGCGCGTTGGTGGCCCTGCACTGGCTGACCTTCTACGGCGCGATCAAGCTGGCCAATGCCTCGGTGGCGGCGACCTGCATCGCGCTGGCGCCGGTGTTCACTGCAGTGATCGAGCCATGGGTGACGCAGCGCCCCTTCCGCCCGCGCGAATTGCTGTTCGGCCTGGCGGTGCTGCCCGGGGTGGCACTGGTGGTCGGCGGGGTGCCCGATGGCATGCGTGCCGGGGTAGTGGTCGGCGCGATTTCTGCGGTGTTCGTGGGCCTGTTCGGCTCGCTCAACAAGCGCATGGTCGCGCATGCCGACCCGCTCACCGTCACCGCACTGGAACTCGGTGCCGGCACGCTGACCTTGACCGTGCTGGCACCGGCCATGCCGTTGGTGCTGCCGTCGCTGCATGGCGATCTGCTGATCGTTCCCGGCCTGCACGACGGCATCCTGCTGCTGGTGCTGTCGCTGGCCTGCACCCTGCTGCCGTTTGCGCTGGCGCTGGTGGCGCTGCGCCATCTCAGCGCCTACTCGGTGCAGCTGGTGACCAATCTCGAACCGGTCTACGCCATCGTGCTGGCGATCGCCCTGCTCGGCGAGCAACGCGAGTTGACCGCGCAGTTCTATCTCGGCGTGGCGATCATTCTCGGCGCGGTGTTCCTGCATCCGGTGCTGGAACGCCGACGCACGATCGTGCATCCGGAACTGCTCGGCACCGCCGAGGCGAAGAACATCGTCGACTGACTGCACCGCACAAGCAACAACCGTCGTCGTAGGAGCGGCCCAGGCCGCGACAGGCCTTGTCGATAACGCAGCAACGCCCGCACATCACCACGATCACAACCACACCTATGCCAACGCCACCACCTGGTCGCGCCCGCCCCGCTTGGCCGCATACAGGGCCTGGTCGGCGCGCTTGATCACCGCGTCCGCGCTTTCCTGCGGATGCAGCGTGGCCACGCCGATACTCACCGTCACCGGCAGCGCGATCGTCATCACTGCCACGCTCTGGCGCAGGTATTCGCACTGCACGCGTGCCTGCAGCCGATCCACATCGGGCAGCAGCAGCACGAATTCCTCGCCGCCGTAACGCGCGATGGTGCCGGCACCGGCCACATGCGCGCGCAGCAACGCCGACAACTCGCGCAGCAACACATCGCCCTGATCGTGCCCGTGCACGTCGTTGACGGTCTTGAAGTGGTCCACGTCCAGCAACGCCACCGATAACGGCTGGCCCGCCGCACGCGTCTGTTCCATGGCCACGCCCAGGGCCGCCGCAAACGCACGTCGATTGGGCAGGCCGGTCAGCGGATCGGTGCGGGTCTGCTCGACCAGATCGGCGTTCAAGGCATCCATTTGCGCGTAGTAACTTGCCAGCTGCTGTTCGTACCATTGGCGCTCATGCAGTTGCTGGCGCAGGCGCTTGCCGGCCAGGCGCAGTTCCAGCAGATGTGCGGCCTGCCGCGACAATGCCTGCAGCGCCTGCCGCTGCTCTTCGCGCAGATGCGCCGGGGTCTGGTCGAACACGCACAGCGAGCCCAGCGCCATGCCGCCGCTGGTCACCAACGGCGCGCCGGCATAGAAGCGCACCGCAGCGCTGCCGGTCACCATCGGATTGTCGTGGAAGCGCGGGTCGACCAAGGTGTCGTCGACCATCATCACTTCGTCCGGGCGCAGGATCGCATGCGCGCAGAACGAGATATCGCGCGACGCTTCGCTACGCGGCGCGCCATGTGCGGACTTGAACCATTGCCGCTGCTCGTCCACCAGCACCACCGCCGCCATCTGCGTCTGGCACAACGTGGACGCGATCATGGTGAGGTCGTCGAAGGCACGCTCGGGCGGCGAATCCAGCACCTCGTACTGACGCAGCGCGGCCAGTCGTTCGGCTTCGTTGTCCGGCAATGTCGGTTTGATCACGCTGCCTGCTCCCCCAGCTGGCTGTCAGCGGCGCAAGTATGACCGAGCCGGTCATGCGCGGCCATCGGGCTGCACATGCGCAGCCGGCGCACCGTGCCGCTATGTGCGGCCGATCGCGCCGGGCCCCATCACCAATCGGTTCGTTGCGGCAGCAATCCGCGCAATTCCGCATCACTGAGGTTGCGCCACTGCCCGGGCTTGAGCGCGGCCAGCTTGATGTTGTCGATGCGCACACGGCGCAGCTGGGTCACGCGGTAGCCGAATTCGGCGGACATCAGGCGGATCTGCCGGTTCAAGCCCTGCTCCAGCACGATGCGGAAGCCGAACTTGGCGATGCGCGCGGTGCGGCACGGCAACGTGGTCTCGTTGTGGATGCGCACGCCGCGCGCCATGCCACGCAGGAATTCGTCGGTGACCGGCTTGTTGACCGCCACCAGATATTCCTTCTGGTGGCGATTTTCCGCGCGCAGGATCTCGTTGACGATGTTGCCGTTGCTGGTCATCAGGATCAGCCCCTCGGACTCCTTGTCGAGCCGGCCGACCGGAAAGATGCGCTGCTCGTGGCCGACGAATTCGACGATGTTGCCCTTGACCGAACTTTCGGTGGTGCAGGTGATGCCCACCGGCTTGTTGAGCGCGATGTAGACATGCTTGCGCCCACCGGGCTTGCTGGCGGCGCGCGTGCGCAGTGGCTGGCCGTCCACCAGCACGGTGTCGTCCTCGCCCACCACCGCACCGGTGCCGGCGGCCACGCCATTGACGGTGACCCGGCGTTCGCCGATCAGGCGATCGGCCTCGCGGCGGGAGCAGAAGCCGGTTTCGGCGATGTATTTGTTGAGTCGGGTCGTCATCGGCCGATTATCGGCGATTTGCAGCGCCCCGCGTGCACCCACGTGCGATCAGGACACCGCCAGCAGCGGCTGCCCGGCGTGCAGCAACTCGTCGAGCGGGCATGGACGATGCAGGCTGAAACCCTGCACCTGGCCCACTCCGGCCTCGTGCAGGCCGGGAATGTCCGCCTCCGACTCCACGCCCTCGGCCACCACTTCGATGCCCAGCGCCAGGCCCACCTGCGCGATCGAATGCACCGCCGCACGGTCCACCGCGTCGTGTGCGTAGTTGCGTACGAAGCCGCAATCGATCTTGAGGACATCCACGGTGAACTGCTTGAGATAGCCGAACGATGCCAGGCCGCTGCCGAAATCGTCCAGCGCCACATGGCAGCCGCGCGCGCGCACGCTCTGCACGAAGCGCCGCGCGTGCTCCAGGTCGCCAATGACGGCGGTCTCGGTGATCTCCATGCACAGCTTGGGCACCAGGCTCGGATAGCGCTCGAACAGGGCGCACACGAAATCGAGAAAATCCGCTTGCGCGATCGACTGCGCAGACAGGTTGACGTGGCACAGATCCAGCGCGGCCAGGTGCAGCGGATTGGCCGCCAGCTGCGCGCACAGCGTTTCCAGCACATGCACGTCGACCATGCGCCCCAGGCCGTAGCGTTCCACCGCAGGCAGGAATTCGCCCGGACTCAGCACCCGCCCGTCACCCGCGCGCATGCGCACCAGCACTTCGTACTGCAGGCGTCCCGGATCGCGCAATACCTGGATCTTCTGCGCATACAGCAGCAGGCGGTCCTCGGCGATGGCCTGCTGCACCGCGCTGATCCAGCCGCCGTCGTGGCGGCGCCGCGCCAGCGCCAGATCGTTTTCGCCGAAACAGCGAATCCGGTTGCGCCCCTCTTCCTTGGCTGCGTAACAGGCCAGGTCGGCGGCGGTCATCAAGGCATTGACGTCGCTGGCGCCCTGGCGGATTTCCACCACGCCGAAGCTGCAACCGGGCGTCAGCGGCCGCCCGCCCTGGTGGCTCCACGGCTGACCCAGCACCGCGTGCATGCGCTCGAGCACGGTTTGCGCCTGCGCCAGGTCGGTATTGGCCAGCAGGATCGCGAACTCGTCGCCACCCAGCCGCCCCAGCCAGTCGCCGGGGCGCAGCTGCATGGTGATCACATCGGCGAAGTGGCACAGGAACTTGTCGCCCACCGCATGCCCGAAGGTGTCGTTGACCAGCTTGAAGTGATCCAGGTCGACGAAGCACAGCGCATGGCGGAGCTGCGGCGATTGCGGCGGCTCGATCAGGCGCAGCAGCCGGCGCTCGATCTCGCGGCGGTTGATCAGGCCGGTCAGGGCATCGTGGCGCGCATGGAAGGCGACTTCGTCGGCCAGCTCGTGTGCGTGCGAGACATCCTCGATCACCGCCAGCACCAGGGTCGGCTCTTCCGGGCCGGGTTCCACCAGCGAGGCACTCCAGCGCCCCCACATCACCCCGCCATCGGCGCGCAGGAAGCGTCGCTCGCCGGACTGCAGCAGGGTCGGCCAGTCGATCAGGCCGCGGCTGTCCAGCGCGATGTCGTCCGGATGCATCACCTCGGCCAGCGTGCAGGCCTGCAGCTCTTCGGGCCGGTAGCGCAGGATGTTGGCCATCGAGGCATTGGCATCGAGCACGCGGCCGCGCAGGTCGAACTTGACCATGCCCAGCGCCGCCTGTTGGAACGCGGTGCGAAAGCGGCCTTCGTGCGAGAGCAGGTAATCGCCGATGCGGCGCATCGCCAGCACGCAGGTGGTCAGCACCAGCAGCAAGGTCGCCAGGCTGCAGATCACCATCATGTCGTGCAGCAGCCGCGCGCAGCGGATCAGCAGCGCCTGGAACTGCGCCGTATCGCTGCGCATGCGGCCATCGAGCAGATGCAGCTCATCGCGCAGGGCCTGCAGCGCGCGCGGATCCGGGCGGCTGGCGGCCTGCACCGAGGCGGCCCGGTCGGCCAGCGCGCTCAGCTGCAACAGGTCGGCATCGGTGTGTTTCCACATCGCGATGGCGTCGCCCAGATACGGAAAGACATGGCCGTAGCGATACAGCCGCACCATTTGCGGCATGTCCTCAGGGGCATTGCGGCCGGCCGCCAGCCCGGCATGGACCGCGCTCCAGTCGATCACCGGTTGCTCGACCGCCTCGCGGGCCGCGCGGTCGCCGAGCGGCACTTCCAGCGCGCGGCAGGCGGCCTGCAGGTCGGCCGGATCGCCGCTCCCCAGATAGCGCTCCAGCCAGTACACCGACTCCTGCTGGGCATTGGACCAGTGGCTCTGGCCGACGATCCAGGCCGTCGCTCCGGACTGGATCTCGATCATCAGCGCAGAGAGCACCGCCATGCTGATGGCCATGCCGATCAACAAGGCCAAGGGAAGCGTCAGCCAGCCGCGCATCAGATGCATGGTCTGCCTACCGCCGGTACCGCCCGCCATCTGCGCCATTGTCACCCTCGAACCCTGCCGCCGCCCCATGCGATTCAGGCGCCCAGTGGGCGCCTGAAGGCAGTAGCGGCCGCAATGGCGCAGTCTGTATGGCAGCGCCTGCTTGACCACGGTCGACGCAGGCACTTCGCCTGGCCGGCAGGACGCTGCCGGCAATCCCCGAGACGTCAGCGCGTGACCCCTGCAGTCCGATATGCATCAACCAACATAACGACCACGGCGCCCCGCAGCGACGGCAGGACCGCCGAACGCTGCCGGGTCCTCAGCGGCGCTTACTCGCCGCGGGGCTTGGGCGGGCCCTTGCGATGCGGCGCGCCGGCACGGTCCATCGGACGGTTCGGGCCATTCGGGCGGCCGGACGGCTTGCCGCCGCGCGGGAAGCGCGGCCTGGACGGCGCTGCAGCCGCCTCGCCGTCTTCCAGCTTGCGCATGTTGAGCTGCTGGCCGGACACCCAGACCTTCTTCAGGTGCGTCAGCAGCTCGCGCGGCATGTCGGCCGGCAGGTCCAGGATCGAATAGTCGTCCTGGATGTCGATACGGCCGATGTAGCGGCTTTCCAGGCCGGCTTCGTTGGCGATCGCACCGACGATATTGGCCGGCTTCACGCCGTGGGTGTGGCCCACTTCGATGCGGTAGCTCTCCATGCCGAACTCCGGCTCGCCGCGCGGGGCAACCGGGTCGCGACGCGGACGCTCGGCACCGGCGCCATCATCGGCGAAGGCCGGACGTTCCGCACGCGGCGGGCGTGCCGCGCGCTCACCATCGGCACGCGGGCCACGCTCGAACTTCGGCTCGAAGCGCGGACGCTCGCCGCGATCACCGCGATCATTGCGCTCGCGCGGGGCGAACTCCTCGCGTGCGCCACGCACCGGCGGGGTCAGCAGGAACGGCGCATCGCCCTGCAGCAGCTTGGCCATCGCCGCGGCGATATCGATCGCCGGCACGTTGTTCTCGCTCTCGTAGCGCTGCAGCAGATCGCGATACATCTCGATCTGGCCGCCGGCCAGGGTCTCGGTGATGCGGGTCATGAACCGTGCCACGCGGGTGTCGTTGACCGCATCCACGCTCGGCAGCTGCATCTCTTCGATCGGCTGGCGGGTGGCGCGCTCGATCGAACGCAGCATGCCCTTCTCGCGCGGGGTGACGAACAGGATCGCGTCGCCGTTGCGGCCGGCACGGCCGGTACGGCCGATGCGGTGCACGTAGCTTTCGGTGTCGTACGGGATGTCGTAGTTCAGCACATGGCTGACGCGCTCCACGTCCAGGCCGCGCGCGGCCACGTCGGTGGCGACCAGGATGTCGAGCTTGCCGTCCTTGAGCTGGGCGATGGTCTTCTCGCGGGCGGCCTGCTGCATGTCGCCATTGATGGCCGCCGCGGCCATGCCACGTGCCTGCAGCTTCTGCGCCAGCTCTTCGGTGGCGGCCTTGGTGCGCGCGAAGATGATCATGCCGTCGAACGGCTCGACTTCCAGGATGCGGGTCAGCGCGTCCAGCTTGTGCAGGCCGCTCACCCACCAGTAGCGCTGGCGGATATTGGCCGAGGTGGTGGTCTTGGCCGCGATGGTGACTTCGGCCGGGTCTTTCAGATAGGTCTGCGCGATGCGGCGGATCGCCGGCGGCATGGTTGCCGAGAACAGCGCCACCTGGCGTTTCTCCGGCAACTTCTTCAGCACCGCTTCGACGTCGTCGATGAAGCCCATGCGCAGCATTTCGTCGGCTTCGTCCAGCACCAGCGTCTTGAGCTGGGACAGGTCCAGCGTGCCACGATCCAGGTGATCGATCACCCGGCCTGGAGTGCCGACCACCACATGCACGCCGCGCTTGAGCGCGCTCAGCTGCTGCGCGTAGGGCTGGCCGCCGTAGACCGGCAGCACGCGGAAGCCGGGAATGGCTTCGGCATATTTCTGGAACGCCTCGGCGACCTGGATGGCCAGCTCGCGGGTCGGGGCCAGCACCAGCGCCTGCGGCTTGAGCTGGTTGAGGTCGGCATTGGACAGCACCGGCAGCGCGAACGCGGCGGTCTTGCCGGTGCCGGTCTGCGCCTGGCCGAGCACGTCGCGGCCGGCCAGCAGCGCGGGAATGGTGGCGGCCTGGATCGGCGACGGCGACTCGTAGCCGACGGCGGCAACCGCCTTCATCACAGCGTCTGAGAGGCCGAGGTCTGCAAACAGCAGCGGCGCGGGAGATTCTTGGGTCATTGGGTAACTCCGGAGGCGCCGCACGGAGCCGGCAGGCGCAAAGCAGCATAGTGTGCGCCCTCAGGCCCCCCGCTGTCGAAATTTCCGTGACAGTCCGTTCAGCTTGTGAGGATTTGCCCGCTGCGGCGAATCATCTCCTCGACCCTTGTCATTCCCCCACCCGGCCGGAGCCATGTCCCTGGAAACAGACCTGCACACCGCTTTAGCGCGTTGCTGCAGCAGCACCGCGGCATCGTCCTGAAGGTCGCGGCCAGCTATTGCTGGAACCCGGACGACCGCGCCGAGCTGGCGCAAGACATCACCGTGCAGTTATGGCGCGCGTTCCCCGGCTACGATGCCGGCCGGCGCTTTTCCACCTGGATGTACCGCATTGCCTTGAACGTGGCGATCAGCGATCTGCGCGGCCGCAGCCGCGCGCCGCAGGACCCGCTCCCGCTGGAGGCGGTGGCCGACAGCATCGCCGACCCGCTGGCGCGCGACCCGGCACACGCGCAGCAGGTCGCCGCGCTCCACGGCTTCATCGCCCACCTGCCGCCGCTGGAACGCGCCTTGATGCTGCTGTACCTGGACGCGCACAGCTACCGCGAGATCGGCGAGGTGCTCGGCATCAGCGAGACCAATGTCGCCACGAAACTCAGCCGCCTCAAGGCGCGCATCCGCGCCGAACTCTGACCACCCACTTCTCCCAAGGAACATTCGATGGAACTCGACGACATGCAACGCGCCTGGCACGCGATGGAACACCGGCTGGATCGGCACAGCACGCAGATCAGCCGCATCCTCGGCCAGGTGCGTGGCCATGCGGCGCGCACCAGCCTGCGCCCGCTGTGGCTGAGCCAGTCCGCGCAATTGCTGTGCGCCGTGGCGCTGCACATCGTGATCGCGCGCAGCTGGCTTGCCCATACCGATCAGGTTGCGGCGATCATCGGCGGCGTGCTGCTGCAGCTGTGGAGCATTGCGCTGGCGATCTCCGCACTACGGCAGCTGCAGCTGCTGGCGCAACTGGACTTTGCCGGACCGCTGCTGCCGACGCAGCGCGCGCTCGCGCAGTTGCGGCGCTGGCGCACGCGGGTGGCCCCGTGGCTGGGCGTGGCGTTCTGGGTGCTGTGGGTGGCCGTGGCCGACGCCGGCTGGCGCGGGCTGACCGGCCTGACCCTGCCGCACGACTGGCTGCTGCTCAATCTGCTGGTGGGCGTGCTCGGTGGCATCGGCACCTGGCTCGGCTATCGACGGCTGCAGCGCAAACGCCATCCGTGGCTGGAACGCATCGACAACGCGCATGCCGGGCCCGGCGTCGTGCGCGCCGAAAGCATGCTGGACGAAATTGCACGTTTTCAACGCGAATAAGCTTTCCCACGCCGCACCGCGACGCAGGCGTGGCGGATGCCGCTGGTACGCCTGCGTCGCGCACGACTCCACCTGCCGGGGCTGCGTTCGGCACGGTGGTGTTGCCGGCTGCGACAAGCGGATAATCGCCGTCTTCCTGTCACCGAGCGCACCATGCAATTTCTGGAATTCGACCTGGACGGCGAGTACATCGAACTCAACCAGCTGCTCAAGCTGGCCGGTATTGCCGACAGCGGTGGGCAGGGCAAGGCGATCGTCGCCAGCGGCGCGGTCAGCGTCGATGGCGTGCAGGAACTGCGCAAGACCGCCAAGATCCGCCCCGGCCAGTGCGTGCAACTGGACGATGTGGAGATCCGCGTGCTGGCGCTGGACCCCGATGCGGAGCCGGCAGAATGAGCGTGGTGCAGGTCGGCTGGCGCAACAACGCGCCCTCGGCGGACGATCCGGACCACGATGTCTACATCTTTTCGATCGACGTCGAGTCGGACACGCCGTTCTGGTTCGAGCAGTCGATCCGTGGCGGTCACGCCGAGCGCGGCGGTTGCAGCATGCTGGCCTTGCACGAACTGGAAGGCTGGCCCGGCGGCTGGCGCGCAGACGTGACCAAGGCCGGCTGCGCCTGGGTGATTCCACTGCTGGAAGACGCCTTGCGCAGCGGCGATGCGCGCACCGCGATCGATGCGATTCTTGCGCGGGTCGATGCGCCGGCCTGATGGCTGCGTCCTGATGGCCGCGTCCTGACTGCGGCGCGCCTGATGACAGCACTAATGACAGCCGAGCTGACCGAGCCCGCCCGATTGCCACAAGAACACCTGCAAGCGAGCGGATGACCGCATTGCCCGCCCGCGAGTCGAACACCGTTGCAGGCCACTGCGCATGAGGACCACAGTGCAGCGCTGCACGCACTGCGCCTCCCCGCTCCCACGTCGATACCTCAGACGCTGCGCTGGGTCAGATGCGCCGCAATCGCCTGCTTGAACGGCGCCACCGCATGCGCCGCACCCAAGGCACCACGTCGCAGCAGGCGGGCCGGCGCACGGTCGTCGGTGTACAGCGCGGCCAGCGCATTGGTCGCTTCATACAGCGGCCGCGTCGCCAGCCGGTGCGCCCGCTCGCACCCCTGCAGCAAGGCCGCAGCCCCGATGTCGCGCCCGGCTGCAGCAGCGGCACGCACACGCTCGGCCAGGCGTGCCTGGCTCTGCAATCCGAAATTGAAACCATGCGCGGTGACCGGGTGCATGCCCACCGCCGCATCGCCGATCAGCGCGGCACGCTCGGCGATAAAGCATTGTGCATAGGCGGCCACCAGCGGATAGGCATGCCGGCTGCCGTCCTGCTGCATCGGCCCGAGCCGATGCTCGAACGCCTCGGTCACCGCCGCACTGAAGTCCGCCGCCTCCATCGCCAGCAAGGCCTCCACCTGTCGCGGCGGCAGGGTCAGCACCGCGCCAGCGCGGTTGCCCTGCAGCGGCAGCAACGCCAGCGTCTTGCCGTAGCCAAACCACTCCCAGGCGGCATACCGGTGCGGCAGCGCATGGCGCATCCGGCACACCAGCATGGTCTTGCCGAAATCACGCAGCTGCGCGCCGATGCCGAGCAGGCGCCGGGTACTGGAAAAACGGCTGTCGGCCGCCACCAGCAGGCGCGCCGACACCGTTTCCCCATCGGACAACTGCAGCACCACGCGGCCGCGCTCCTGCTGCACGGCCTGCAGCGTGCAAGAGCAGCGCATCTCCAACCCGGCTTGCGCCTGCACCGCCTGCCAGGCCGCGCGACGGATCAGATGATTGGGCACCAGCCAGCCCAGATCGCCGGCACCCCGGGCGGAGGCGGCGAAGGTCAGTGCGAAGTGCGAATGTCCATCCATGACGCGGGCGTCGCGCAGCGGCGAGATCGCATCGGCGGGAAATTGCTGCCAGATGCCCAATTGCTCCAGCAGTGCACGCGAGGCATGGGTCAGGGCGATCTCGCGCCCGTCGAAGGCCGGCTCGGCCAGTTGCGCGCGTGGCTGCTGGTCGACCACCAGCACCGACAGGCCACTGCCGGCCAGGGAGCGCGCAAAACTCAGGCCAACCGGCCCGGCACCAATGACTGCGATATCCACCGATTGCATGCCGCGCTCCTTTACCACCGAGACCCAGAGGAGCTAACAAGACCTTGCGTGCCGTGGTCAGGTGGATGCGGTCAGTGCAGCGCAATCGGCATGTACGCGTGGCACATGCAGCGTCGAGCACGCACGCCTGGCGGTGGGCGCAGCCGTCTTGGTAGCGGCTCTCAGTTTACGGCAGTAGTGCTGGCCGGACTTGATCAGGATCAAGCAGCAACCGAACAGTCGCAGGCGTGCGACTTATTGCTGCGTTTTCTCGGTCGCTGTGCCACCGGCTGCACGCACGCAGCCAGGCCTGCGTCACCAGCCCAGCAACGCCCGCACCAGTTTGACGATGCCCCAGAACGACACCACCCAGATTGCGCTGCGCAGGTAGGGAATCCCCGCCGCATACGCCGGCACGTACGCCACGCGCGCCCACAGGTACAGCTGCACGCCCAGCGCGGTGTCTGCACTGGTACGGCCGGCAACGCTCACCGCCAGGACGGCGGCCGCGAAGATCGGGAAGGTCTCCAGATAGTTGCGGAATGCACGATCCAGCCGCGCCGCAATGCCGGTCAACGGCTTGGCGTCGCCATCGCGTGCGCTGGCATTCCACTTGGTCCCGCGCTGGGCGGTCATGCTGGCCGAGGCGGCCAGCAGTTGCACCAGACCGAGCACCATGGCCCAGCCCAGCATCTGTAGTTCGATGGTCAGTTCCACGCGGGTCTCCCGATGCGCTGCAAGATCACTTGATCGACGCGCGCAGGCTGTACCCGGCGAGCCGCCAGGTCTTGTCCTCGTCCAGGCGGAACGACACCAGCTCGCGCACCGGCTGCTGGGCCTTGGCAAAGCGGGTCGGGAAGCTGACGTTGACGTACAGGCCTTCGGGCACCTGCGCGCCGGCGGCGTATTTGACCCGCGTCACCGAGCCCTGCCCGCGTCCGACCACGGCCCCCAGGCGCGCACGTTCGGCACCGATCTGGCTCACGAAGGCATCGCGCTTGACCGCGGTCTTGGCGACGCTGGAGGCGCCATCCCATAGCGAGGCCACCTGGTTGGCATCGACCATCTGCGCCACCCGCAATGCCGCCTGGGTCATCTCGGTGTTCTGTTTGACCAGCTGCGCCTGCTGCGCCGGGTTGACCGCGGGCGCCGCCGTCGACGCAGCGGCAGCCGGACGTGCAGCGGTCTGCGGCTGTTGGGCCAGGACCAGCGAGGGAGCCAACAGCAGTGCGGCAAGCAGACGAGGACGGAACATGGGGCAGATTGACCTTGTACGGAGCGAACGAATGGGAGCCAACGCGGGCGCGTGGCGGGTGCGGCAGTTTAAGACCTGCGCTGCCTGCAGCGGTGAGTGCGCGACGATCGCAGGAGCCCGGTGTGGGCAATCCGCGCCGGCCCTGGCAACATCAGACTTCGCCGCCGGGCGGAACCGCCGCGACGCCGCGCGGCCGCCATAGCCGCCAGCTGATCCACAGCGCACGGGCGATGGCCGCGATCAGCGCCACCAGGCTCAGCCACACTGCCAACGTGGCCGGCCACTGCACCCGGCTGGCCGCAGCAATCACCTGCAGGAGCTCGGCCACGCCGAATCCGGCCAGCACCAGCAACGCCGATGGCAGATACGCCAGCGCAACACCTTTTGTCTTTCCGAGCATGGCGCCCCCGGCTCCGTGATATGCCGCGACCATAGGCAGACGGCAGTGCGGTGCGCGTGAAGCTCAGCCGTCGCCCTGGGCGGGCCCCGGCGCAGGCTCGGCGGCGGCCGCCGCGTCCGGTGCCTCGGTTGGCGCGGCGGTTGGCGCGGCCGGCGCTGTGTCGGCCGCCGCCGCGGCATCCGGTGCGGCGGTTACCGGCAGCGCGGCGGCATCGGTTTCGGCCAGCGGGCTTTCTTCCGGGCAGGCCGCATCGGGAAACCCGAAGCGCTGCTTCAAGGCCAGGCCGCAGGCGTTGACCGCCTCCAGATCGGCGCCCTCGCCCTTGCACTTGTGATCGAAGGCGACCAGGAACGCGTCCTTGCGGCGCACGAAGGCGTCGCCGCACTTGCGCATCTGGCGGATGCGCTCCAGATCGTCCTGCACCGCGTTGGTGCCATCCAGCCCATACTCGCGCAGCTCGTCCATCGTCAGCAGGCGGAGGCTGCGATTGGGCACGGTCATCATCAGGTCGGCCACCGCCACCGCCACGCCGTTGCGCTCCAGATAATCCTTGACGTTGCCGTAGACCTCGCGCAACTCGCGATTGAGTTCCGCGCGCGAGGTGGCCTTGGAACTGATCCGCATCATGCGGTGGATGCCGACCTTGCCGGCCACCAGCCGGTTATCGCCGGCGGCCAGCACGAACACGCAGGCGCTGTGGCAGATCGAGCCTTCGCGCACCCAGATGGTCCAGTTGGATTCGCCGATCACATCGCCGGCGCGGATCGCCGCTTCCACCTGCCCGCCGCTGGAATCCAGGTCCAGGATGCGATGCGGCAACTGCAATTGCCCGGCCACCGTGGCCAGCCGCCACACCAACGCTGCGAAGCCGGCGTTGATCTTGCCGGCATAGCGCACCCGCAGCAGGCCGGTATCGCGACATGGCGCCAGCGCCGCCTCCACGCTGGCGCGGTCCAGCGCCGGCAGCAGCGTGCCGTCGCCGGCGTCGCTGCTGTAATCGGTGGCGCAACTGATCCAGGCCTTGCCCGCGTCCAGCTCCGCCTGCGGCCAGCCGGCCTCGCCCGCCTGCGCGCGTGGCCGCGGCGGCGGCGCTGCCGGCTCGGGCGTGTCCACCGACACCATGTGGTCGCCATCGCCCTGCCCCGCGCCGCCCTGTTGCGTGGCGGCGGCATCGGCCGAGGTACCGGTGCGGTCACAGGCCACCAGCGCCAGCAGGCAGGAAAGGGACAGGCAGAGCAGTTTCAGCATGATGTCAGGCAACAGACCGCGACGGAGATCACCCTCAGTCTATGGCTGAACGGGCCCACCGTTTGACCCTGCCATGAACACACAGGCGCGGTGCAACCCTGTCCGAAAACGGCCAGCCGCGGCTGGAGTGAGCGCATAGACTGGCCCCATGCAGACCGCCACGCCCGACCGACTCCAATGCGACCGCGCCCGCCTGGCGCGCGATGCGCGCTTCGACGGGCTGTTCTTCACCGCGGTGCGCAGCACCGGCATCTACTGCCGCCCGGTGTGCCCGGCACCGCCGCCCAAGCCGGGCAACATCAGCTATTACCCCAGCGCGGCGGCAGCCAGTGCCGCCGGCTACCGGCCGTGCCTGCGCTGCCGCCCCGAGCTGTCGCCGCAGGCGCAGCAGCATCTGGGCGAAGAGAGCGTGCAACGCGCACTGGCGATGATTGCCGACGGTGCCCTGCAGGAGCAGCCGGTGCAGACCCTGGCCGACGCAGTGGGCCTGAGCGCACGCCAACTGCAGCGGCAGTTCGTGCAGCAGCTCGGTGCCACCCCGATCCAGGTGCACGGCACGCGCCGGCTGCTGCTGGCCAAGCAGCTGCTGACCGAGACCGCATTGCCGGTGACCGAGGTCGCACTGGCGGCCGGCTTCAACAGCCTGCGTCGCTTCAATGCGGCCTTCCTGGAAGGCTGCGGGATGCCGCCATCGGCGCTGCGCAAGCAGCGTGCCGAGGTTCCGGGTGGCGCGTTGACCCTGCGCCTGGGCTATCGCCCGCCGCTGGACCTGCCGGCGATGCTGGCATTTCTGCAGCGCCGCGCGATTCCCGGTATCGAGCAGGTCGACGCCAGCGGCTACCGGCGCGTGATCGGCACCCCGGGCAACGCGACGCTGATCGAGGTCAGCGCGGCGCCGCAGCGTGCGGAGTTGCTGCTGCGGATCGGCGCGACCGACCCGCGCCAGATCCCGCAGATCGTGCGGCGGGTGCGCCGGCTGTTCGATCTGGATGCAGACCTGCAGGCGGTGCACGCCACGCTGGCGGCCGAGCCGCTGCTGGCCGAGGCGATCGCGCGCCGCCCCGGCCTGCGCGTACCGGGTGGCTGGGACGGCTTCGAAGTGGCCGTGCGCGCCGTGCTGGGCCAGCAGATCAGCGTGGCCGGCGCGGCGACGCTGGCGGCGCGGCTGGTCGATCGGCATGGCGGCCATCATGTGGAGATGCCGCCCGGCCTGGACCGCATCTTTCCGACTCCGGCACAGCTGGCCGAAGCGCCGCTGGAACAGCTCGGCCTGCCGCGTGCACGCGCCGCCACGTTGCGTGCGCTGGCCTCGGCGTGTGCGCAAGGGCGGCTGCATTTCGGCGCCGGCCAGCGCCTGCCCGAATTCGTCGCCGCCTGCACGGCCTTGCCCGGCATCGGGCCGTGGACTGCGCACTACATCGCCATGCGTGCGCTCTCGCATCCGGATGCGTTTCCGGCCGGCGACCTGATCCTGCAGCAGGTGCTCGGCACCCCCGAGCGCCTGAGCGAGCGTGCCACCGAAGCGCGCTCGCAGGCCTGGCGACCCTGGCGCGCCTACGCCGTGTTGCACCTTTGGCATCTCGCTGTCGATCGCAAGGACACCCGTTCATGAGCACACTGCAGTACGACACCTTTCCCTCGCCGATCGGCGCACTCAGCGTGGCCGCCGATGCTGCCGGCGTGCACCACATCCTGTTCGCGCAGAACCGCTACGACGCGATCGGCCGCGCGCGCTGGCAGCATGCCCCGGATGCGCCGCTGGTGCGCGAGGCGCGCGAGCAATTGCTCGATTACCTGCATGGCGGGCGGCGCAGCTTCGACCTGCCATTGGCACCGACCGGCACGCCGTTCCAGCTGCAGGTCTGGCACACGCTGGCGCAGATTCCGTTCGGGCAGACCTGGAGCTATGCGCAACTCGCGCACGCGGTGGGACGCCCGGCCGCCAGCCGCGCGGTCGGCGCCGCCAATGGACGCAATCCACTCCCGATCGTGCTGCCCTGCCATCGCGTGATCGGCGCCAATGGTGCGCTGACCGGCTTCGGCGGCGGCCTGCCGACCAAGCAGGCGCTGTTGCAGCTGGAGGGCTGGTCACCGCGCCGGAGCGCGGCGACCGACGATCTGTTCGCCGCAACCTCCATCGCTGGCACGCGCTGACTTCGCGACGTCATTGCGACGCCGTAAACTGGGGCGATGATCGATCGACGTCTTGTGTTTGCCGCGCTTGCACTGCTCGCGGCCTGTAGTTCTCACGCCCCTTCGCGCAGTACGCCAGCGCCCGCCCCGGCGGCGCCCGCGTCGGCAAACGCACCGCACAGCGATTCAGCGCACAGCGTGCTGCTGATCTCCATCGACGGCCTGCGCGCGGACATGCTCGATCGCGGCATCACACCGCATCTGTCGCAGCTGGCGCACGACGGCGTGCGTGCGCGCTGGATGACGCCGTCGTACCCGTCGCTGACCTTTCCCAATCACTACACGCTGGTCACCGGCCTGCGACCGGACCGCCACGGCATCGTGCACAACAGCATGCGCGATGCGACGCTGGGGAGCTTCTGGCTGAGCAAGCAGGACGCGGTCGGCGATGCGCGCTGGTGGGGCGGCGAGCCGCTGTGGGTCGGCGCCGAAACGCACGGCCTGCATGCCGCGACCTGGTCCTGGCCCGGCAGCGAGGCGGCGATCGGCGGTGTGCGCCCCACGCGGTGGCGCCACTACGAAGAAGGCACCAGCCTGGACGCGCGCGTGGACGAGGTGCTGGGGTGGCTGGCCGCGTCCGGCGCGGACCGCAATCGCCTGGTCACGCTGTATTTCGAACACGTGGACGAAGCCGGCCACGACCACGGCCCGGAATCGCGCCAATACGCCGACAGCGTGCGTGCGGTGGATGGCGCGATCGGCCGGCTGCTGGCCGGCATGCAGCGCGACGGCACGCGCGAGCGCACCAATATCGTCGTGGTGTCCGACCACGGCATGGCCGAGGTGCCGCCCGGGCAGGCGATCAGCGTGCAGGACATGGTGCGGCCAGATATCGCCACCGCCGTGACCGAGGGGCAGGTCATCGGCTTTGCGCCATTGCCGGGACAGCAGGCACGCGCCGAAGCCGGCCTGCTCGGCGCGCATGCGCAGTACGACTGCTGGCGCAAGACGGCGCTGCCCGCACGCTGGCACTACAGCACCCATCCGCGCATTCCGCCGATCGTGTGCCAGATGCACGAAGGCTGGGATGCACTGTTCCCGGACAAGCTGGCCAGGCGCCCGCGCGATCAGATGCGCGGTTCGCACGGCTTCGATCCGGCGCTGCCGTCGATGCGCGCAGTGTTCCTGGCGCAGGGCCCGGATCTGGCGCAGGGCAAGAGCTTGCCGGGGTTCGACAACGTCGATGTGTATGCGCTGATGACACGATTGCTGGGCATTCCTGCCGCGCCCAACGATGGCAATCCCGCCACGCTGCTGCCGGCCTTGCGCGTGCCGCCGGCCGATACGCGCTGAGTGACGCGTCGCGGCCGCGCTGCGCGGATGCGACAATGGCGCCATGTCTGCTCCTGATCCCTCGCCGCGCCGGCTTCGGCTGCGGCCTTTGTTGTCCAGCGAAGGCTGGCGTCGCCGCGCCGCACTGTGGGGTGGCGCCATCGCAGTGGCGCTGGTGGCGATCGTGTTCGCCAAGGCCAGCGACGCCGCCTTCCAGGTGTTCCAGCGCATCACCGCGCATTCGATCTGGTGGGCGCTGCTGCTGACGCCGGGCATCTTCGCCCTGCTGGCCTGGCTCACCTCCGGTGCAATGCGGCCGACGCGTGGCAGCGGCATTCCGCAGGTCATCGCGGCGCTGGAACATGACGACGCGGCATTCCGCCAGAGCAATCTGTCGCTGCGGGTGTCGATCGGCAAGCTTGCCCTGACCACCTTGTCGCTGCTCGGTGGCGCCTCGGTCGGACGCGAAGGCCCCACCGTGCATGTCGGCGCCAGCCTGATGCATGTGTTCGGGCGCTGGTTCGGGTTTCGCGATCCGCGCGAGCTCTCGCATTTCCTGCTGGCCGGCGGCGCTGCCGGTATCGCCGCGGCGTTCAACACGCCGCTGGCCGGGGTGGTGTTTGCGATCGAGGAATTGAGCGGGCGCTTCGAACACCGCTTCTCCGGCACCCTGCTGACCGCGGTGATCGTCGGCGGCGTGGTGTCGCTGGGCCTGCTGGGCAACTACACCTACTTCGGCAAGGTGGCGGTGGCCTTGCCGCTGGGCCAGGCCTGGCTGGCGATCGCGCTCTGCGGCTGCGTGGCCGGCCTGCTCGGCGGCATCTTCGCGCGCCTGGTGCTGGCCAGCGTCGGCGGCAAGCCACGCTGGCTGGCGGCGTTGCGCCAGCGCCATCCGGTGCTGCTGGCCGCGCTGTGCGGCGTGGCTCTGGTTGGCCTGGCGCTGGTGTTCGGGCAGGGCGCGTTCGGCACCGGCTACGAGCAGGCTCGCAGCCTGGTGCAGGGCCACGCGGTGGTCGGCCACGAATTCGGGCTGATGAAGCTGCTGGCCAACCTGGTCTCGTACCTGGCCGGCATTCCGGGCGGCCTGTTCTCGCCGGCGCTGGCGGTGGGTGCCGGCATCGGCCACAACCTGTCGGTGCTGATGCCGGGCGTGGACCCGCGCACCTTCGTGCTGCTGGGCATGTGCGCGTATCTGACCGGCGTGACCCAGGCGCCACTGACCTCGGCGGTGATCTCGCTGGAACTGACCGACACCAGCCAGATGCTGCTGCCGATCCTGGCCACCGTGCTGATTGCGCGTGCCATGTCCGGGCTGGTGTGCAGGACGCCGATCTATCGCGGCCTGGCCGAACAGCTGCTGGCGCCGACGCCGTCCCGCACCTCGCCGGCTACGGCAACGACGCACTGAACACCCCACGCGGGAGAGCGGCGCAGGGCCGACCGACCGTAGTGTGCAGATACCGGCCATGACCGCCGCGCACTACGGCCGGCGTTGCCGTGCCATGCGCGAACCGACGCCAGCGGCGCGCACGTCGCCGCTTCGACGCAGGCCGGTAGCGGAATGGCTGCTCGGGCAAGCGCTGCAGCGCGCGTCTGCGCCGATGCCGGACATAAAAAAACGCGGCGCAAGCGCCGCGTTCTGGTGTCGCGAAGCGGGCTAGGGATCAGCCGGCCTTGGCAACGGTCTTCTTGGCGACAGCCTTCTTGGCCGGCGCCTTGACCACGCCCTTCTTGGCAACCGGGGCAGCTGCACCCACGACGACCTTGCTCACCGCGTGCGAACGCGAATTGCCGTAGCTGGAATTGTAGCGCTTGCCCTTGGCGGTCTTGCGGTCACCCTTACCCATGTTCGTCGACTCCTGAATGTGAATACTGAATACAAAATCCCCGCGCTGAACACGGGTCTGGCGAGGTTTACGCCGGCGGCGCCCTCGCGCAAGGCCGGCAAGCCTACCACGTAGGCCCCTGCCCGCGCAGCCCGGGCTAGTGGACGCAGCTGGCGTCGTGGACGTGGGCGTGCCCGTGATTCAGACGCAGATTGACCAGGTGGGCGATGCCGACCAGCGCGCCGCCGAGCGTCATCACCACGGCATGCGGCAGCACCGCGTGATGCAGCGGGTCGTACAGCAGGCCGGCCCACAGCAACAACAGGCCAGGCAGCAGCAGCGCCAGCGCATGCAGCGCCTTGTGCCGGCGATAGCCCAGCACCAGGCTGAACAGGCCCAGCAGCGTCACGAACACCACGATGGCCCGTTCGACCCCGTCGCCCAGCCAGAACGACAGGCCCAGGGACGGGGCCAGGGCCAGCACCAGCGGCAGCACCGCGCAATGCACGGCGCACAGCAGCGAACCGGTCGCACCGAAGCGGTCGAGCACATGGCGAAGAGACGGTAGAGGCATGACTTCCAGCAGGGGCTCGCGGCGATGTGGAATAATATAACATCTTCCTTGTTCCAGGCCCGCACCACTGCATCGCGCAGCTGAGCGGGTCCCGCCGTCGGCGCAGTGGCCAAGCTGCGCCTTATCGTTGATATAAAGTAACAATCACAGAGTCCGGCCCGCCATGCACCCTCGCCCCGTTTTCTCGCTTCGTCGCTCCACCCTCTCGCTGGCCTTGACCAGCCTGCTGACGCCCGCCCTGGCCATGGCCGCCGACGCGCCGGCGGTTGCCGACCCGCAGACCCCGCCCAGCTCGGACACGCGCCACGACGCCACCGCTTCCAGTGGCCGCCACATCAAGGACCTGGACAAGGTCGTCGTCACCGCCAGCCCGCTGCGCGATGCGGCCGGCGAGCTGAGCCGCCCGGTCGAAGTGCTGGCCGGCGAACGCCTGGACGAAGTGCGCAGTTCCAGCCTGGGCGAAACCGTGGCCAGCCTGCCCGGCGTGCAGAGTTCCAACTTCGGCCCCGGCGTCGGCCGGCCGATCATCCGTGGCCTGGACGGCCCGCGCGTGGCGGTGCTGCGCGACGGCCTGTCCACCCAGGACGTGTCCACGGTCAGCCAGGATCACTCGCCGGCGATCGAGCCGTTCCTGGCCAACCAGATCGAAGTGCTCAAGGGTCCGTCCACGCTGCTGTACGGCTCCGGCGCGATCGGCGGCGTGGTCAACGTGGTCGACGGACGCATTGCCGAAACCCCGGTGGACGGCTTCAGCGGCCGCGCCGAAGTGCGCTTCGACGGCGGCGACAAGGACGGCAACACCGACATGTTCCGCGTCGATGCCGGCAACGGCAGCGGGCTGTCGATCCATGCCGACGGCGTGTACCGCAACCAGAACGATTACGACACCCCGCAAGGACGCCAAGCCAATTCCTGGATCGACTCCAAGGTCGGATCGGTCGGCGCCTCGCTGTCCGGCGACTGGGGCTTCGTCGGCCTGTCGGCCTCGCGCTTCCGCGACAACTACGGCAACCCCGGCGAGCCGGGCGATCTGTCGATCGGCGAGCGCGGGGTGTCGTTGAAGCTGCAGCAGGACCGCTACGACCTCAAGGGCGGGCTGACCGATCCCTGGGGCGAAGGCAGTGCATTGCGCTACAGCTTCGGTCATACCGATTACGCGCATACCGAATTCGAAGGCGAAGAAGTCGGCACCGTGTTCACCAAGCGCGCCAACGAAGGCCGCGTGGAGGCTTCCTTCACCTTCGGCGGCGGCTGGAAGACCGCATTCGGCCTGCAGGGCAGCGACACCACCTTCCAGGCAGTGGGCGAAGAATCCTTCGTCCCCAAGACCGACACCCGCTCGCTGGGCGTGTTCGGCGTTGCGCGCAACAGCTGGGACCGCGTCACCGCCGAAATCGGCGCGCGCGTGGACAAGGTCAAGTACCGGACCGACATCGGCGTGGACCGCGACTTCACCCCGACCAGCTTCTCGGCCAGCGGCGGTTTCCGCTTCAACGAACAGTGGCGCCTGACCGCCAACCTCGACCATGCCGAGCGCGCGCCGGCCGAGGAGGAGCTGTTCGCCAACGGCCCGCATATCGCCACCCTCGCCTACGAGATCGGCGATGCGGACCTGAAGACCGAGAAGGCCAACCAGGCCGAGCTGGGGCTGAACTTCCAGAACACCTGGGTCGATGCCAAGATCGCTGCGTACTACAACCGCTACAACGACTTCGTCTACATCGTCGATACCGGCGGCCAGTGGTTCAACGAAGAGGACAACGACTTCCTGCCGATCCGCCAGTGGACGCAGAACGATGCGGTCTTCCACGGTTTCGAGGGCGAGGCCACCTTCCATCTGGCCGACAACGACACCGGCGCGTGGGACCTGCGCGTGTTCGGCGACACCGTGCGTGCGCGCCTGAAGGATGGCGGCAACCTGCCGCGCATCGCCCCGGGCCGTGTCGGCGCGCAGATGCGCTGGAATGCCGATGCATGGCGCGCCTCGCTCGGTGCCACCCGCACCATGAAGCAGGACAAGGTGGCAGTGAACGAAACCCCGACCGACGGCTACACGTTCGTCGATGCGCATCTGGCCTACCACGTGGACCGCGGCAGCAATGCGTGGGAAGTGTTCCTGGACGGCAACAACCTGACCAACCAGGACGCACGCGTGCACACCTCCTTCCTCAAGGACGATGTGATGCTTCCCGGCCGCAGCGCCTCGTTCGGCGTGCGCATGTTCTTCTGACGGTACCTCTCTCCCGCCGTCATAAGCGAGGCCGCCTTCGGGCGGCCTCGTCATGTGTCAGCTTGCGCAGCCGGCTGGTGGTCGCACGGCGGAAAACAGCTGCATGTGCAGACGGGACGTGATGCGCTTGACACCGGTTGCGATCGGGCAGGACGCCTTCTCTCCCGGTCCGTGCACCGCTGCGGAGGGCCGGCACCTGCGTTGCCTGGCTGCCGACCAGCCCGCCATCGCGGTCTGCCGCTGATGCGGCGCACAACAGCTTTTGCCACGGCTTCCATTAGAACGGCAACACGCACTGCATGCGCGCGTTGCCGTTCCGGCGCGCTCCTGTGCGGCACATTACCTTTCCGGCGCCCGCCCGTGTTTTGCGGGGCTTGCGTCGATCGCTGCGATTGAAGGAGAGCACGCATGACCTCGTCCCTGTCCCGCCACGCCCTGTCATTGACCATCATCGCCCTGCTCAGCCCTGTCGCCTACGCGCAAACCGCCCCTGCGGCACCGCCACAACAGGACGCCACCACGCTGGATGCGGTGATCGTCAGCGGCACCGCGCGCTTCAAGGGCCTGGCCAAGCGCGATGCCAGCTTTTCGATCACCACCGCCAGCCCGGAGCAGATTCAGCAGGCCGTCCCGCAGAGCACCGCGGACCTGTTGAAGATCGTGCCGGGCGTATGGGCCGAGCCCAGCGGTGGCGGCACCGGTGCCAACATCTTCGTGCGCGGCATGCCGTCCGAAGGCGATGCGCCGTTCGTGACCATGCAACTGGACGGCTCGCCGCTGTTTCCGCCGCCAAGCCTGTCGTTTCTGGAAAATTCCACGCTGTTCCGTGTCGACGACACGGTCGAGCGCATGGAGGTGTTGCGTGGCGGTTCCAGCCCGATCTTCTCCAACGGGCAGCCGGGGCTGACGGTCAATTTCATCCAGAAAAAAGGCCAGGACGAACCGGAAGGCAGCGTGCGCCTGACCGGCGGCAACAACGCCCTGCGCCGCATCGATGTGTTCAACAGCGGGCCGATGGGCAATGGCTGGTACTACAGCGTGGGAGGGTTCTTCCGCGAAACCGATGGCGTGCGCGACCCGCAGTTCGCCGCCGACAAGGGCGGCCAGTTCAGCGCCACGCTGAGCAAGCGCTGGGACAGCGGCGAGGTGTCGTTCTACGCGCGGCATACCGACGACAACAACGCCTTCTACACCGCCATTCCGCTGCTGTCGCGCAACAACGGCAACGACCTGTCCAGTTTCCCCGGCTTGAATGCGCAGACCGGCACCCTGCTCGGCCGCGATTTCCGCAATGTCGATCTGCTGGTCGGGCCGAACGGGCAGACCATCCAGCGCGATCTGGCCGATGGGCGCGGCGTCAACATCGATGTGTTCGGCGGCGAATTGAACTGGGAGCGCGGCGACTGGACCATCGCCGACCGCTTCAACGTGATGAGCGGCAGCGCGCCGACCTATGCTCTGTTCACCGGCGATGCGCCGCAGCGGCTGGGCGACTTCATCGCCGGCTATGGCAGCGCTGGCAGCGGCCGCTTCACCAACGGCGGCGGCGCGGTGGATTCGAACCAGCAGGTGCTGGAAGCCGGCTGGTGGTCGGTGGACAAGCGCCTGAACTCGGTCACCAACGACCTGCGCCTGAGCCGCGAACTGTTTGCCGGCAATACGCTCACCGTAGGCACGTACTACGCCAGGTATTCCTCCGCAGATACCTGGTACCTGGGCAACACTATGCTGCTCACCGCGCAGAACAACGCGCGCCGCATCGACGTGGATCTGGCTGACGGGCGCCAGGCCACGCGGCAGGGCTTCACCAGCACCGCGTTCTTCAACCTGCGCGCCAACTACGACGGCGAGAACATCGCCGCCTTCGTCGCCGACGAATGGGAAATCAACGACCAGCTGCGTCTGGACCTGGGCGCACGCTACGAGCGCCAGAGCGTCACCGGTGACGTGCACGACACCGCCACGGTGGACCTGGACGGCAACCCGGCCACGCTGTACGACAACGCCACCTCGCTGGCGCTGGCCAGCACGCGCCGCATCGACCAGCACGACGAGGCGTTCTCGTGGACGGCGGGCCTGAACTTCAAGCTCAACGACAGCAACAGCCTGTTCGCCCGCGTCAACTCAGGGGTGAAGTTTCCCGGCTTCGACAATCTGCGCGATGGCCAGAATCGCGTGCAGGACGTGGATCAGTACGAACTCGGGCTCAAGTCCGGCGCCAGCAGCTACGACCTGTATCTGACCGCGTTCTACAACACCTTCAAGAATTCGCCGTTCCAGGCGTTTCTGGCCAATGGCCAGAACTTCACCACCGTTGGGGATTCGCGCGCGCGCGGCCTGGAGGTGGAAGGCGCCATCCGGCCGTTCGGCGGCTTCGAGCTGGCCGGCACCGGGGTGTGGCTGGATGCGAAATACCGCAACTACCGCGAGTTCACCGGCAACCAGGTGATGCGCCAGCCCAAGCGGCAGTTCCGCGTGACGCCCAGCTACTACTGGATGCTGCCGTTCGGCGACCTCAAGCTGTTCGCCACCTACTCCTACATCGGCGATCGCTTCGCCGACCTGGCCAACAGCCAGCGCCTGCCGTCCTACGACATGCTGGATATCGGCGCCAACCTGCATGTGGGCGAGCATTGGGAAGTGACCGCCAGCGGCAGCAACGTCACCGATACGCTGGGGCTGACCGAAGGCAATGTACGCGTGCCCGGTGCGGCCACCGGCGGCGTGTTCATGGGCCGGCCGATTGCCGGGCGGCAGTACCAGATGTCGGTGGCGTATCGCTGGTGATCCGCGCAGAAGGCCTGCAACTGTCGCTGCCCACGCCGCAGCGTGCGCCCACCAGCCCGCGGCGCGTGGTGCTGGCGTCTGCCGGTGGCACGCGGGCGGCCACCATGTCTACACCGGCAGCGGGCTGCGCTCTGCAAAATGCCCGCGCCAATACGGGTAGTACGGATACGGCGGCTCCACCGCGCTCACCGCATCCAGGCGCGCGCGTTGCGCGTCCGTCAGCGACCAGCCCACCGCGCCCAGGTTCTGGCGCAACTGCGCCTCGTCGCGTGCGCCGATCAGCACCGTGCTCACGGTGGGCCGTTGCAGCAGCCAGTTGATGGCGATCTGCGGCACGCTGCGGCCGGTCTCGTCGGCAATGGCGTCCAGCACATCGACAATGTCGAACAGGCGCTCATCGCTGATCGCCGGGCCCGCAGCGGCCGTCGTATGCAGGCGGCTGGTGTCCGGCAGCGGTTGGCCGCGGCGCAGCTTGCCGGTCAGGCGGCCCCACCCTAGCGGACTCCACACCACTGCGCCCACGCCCTGGTCGATGCCCAGCGGCATCAGCTCCCATTCGTAGTCGCGCCCGGCCAGCGAGTAGTAGGTCTGGTTGGCCACGAAGCGGCTCCAGCCATGCGCGTCCGCCACAGATAACGACTTCATCAACTGCCAGCCGGCGTAGTTCGACGCGCCCAGATAGCGCACCTTTCCTGCACGCACCAGCTCATCCAGCGTGGACAGGGTTTCCTCCATCGGGGTCATCGCATCGAAGGCATGCAGCTGCAGCAGATCGATATGGTCGGTGCGCAGGCGCCGCAGCGAGGCATCCACCGCACGCAACAGGCGGAAGCGCGAGGCACCAGCATCGTTGGGCCCATCGCCCAGGCGCAGGCCGGTCTTGGTCGACAGGATCACCTGATCGCGGCGCCCCTGCAGCGCCTGGCCGAGAATCTCTTCGGAGGCACCGTCCGAATACACATCGGCGGTGTCGAACAGGTTCAGGCCCGCCTCCAGGCACAGATCGATCATGCGCTGCGCCTGCGCCACATCGGTCGCGCCCCAGGCAGAAAACAGCGGCCCCTTGCCGCCGAAGGTGCCGGCACCCAGACCGAGCACCGGCACCTTGAAACCGGACCGGCCGAGAAAACGTGTGTCCATCGCACTACTCCTTGGAACCGAAAGAAAATCCACGCGCAGTGCCGGAAGATCGGCCACTGCGCGACGCCAGCCGCGACGATCCGCTCGCCGGCGACCTGCGCCGATGGCGCCGATCGCGCAGGTCTGCCGGTTGCGCAAGTACTGCGCGCTGCGCCCGCAGGACCGAATCAACCCGTCTGCACGCAGACGCCCGGCGCAGCGGCACGCCGGCGTTGCAGCTGCACGCTCCACAACGCGATCCCCAGGCCCATCGCGCTCAACAACGCGGCAACCCACGGCGTGGCAACCAGGCCGGCATGGGTGGCGATCACCACACCGCCCAGCCAGGCGCCCACGGCATTGCCCAGATTGAACGCGGCGATATTGAGACTGGAGGCCAGGTTCTGGCCGGCACCACGCGCATGCTCGAGCACGCGCAGTTGCAGCGGCGCCACGGTGGCGAAGGCGGCCACGCCCAGCAGCCCGACGAACACCACCATCGCGGTCTTGTTGTGCAGGACCAGGCCCATCGCAGCGAGCACCACCACCAATGCCGCCAGGCTGCCCAGCAAGGCGGCGGTGGGACGCCGGTCGGCCAGACGCCCGCCCAGCAGATTGCCCACGATCATGCCGACGCCGAAGACCAGCAACACCGGGGACACCGCGGTCTGCGCAAAACCGGTCACCTCCACCAGCAACGGCTGGATATAGGTAAACACCGCGAACACGCCGGCATAGCCCACCACCGTCATCGCCAGCGCCAGCACCACCTGCCCGCGCCCCAGCACGGCCACTTCCTGCCGCCATGACACCGCTGCGGCCGCGCCTGCGTTCGCCGGCACCCACAGCGCCACCGCGGCCGTGGCCAGCACGCCGACGCTCGCAACCGCCCAGAACGTCGCCCGCCAGCCCAGCTGCAGGCCCAGCCAGGCGCCGGCCGGCACCCCCAGCAGGGTGGCCACGGTCAGCCCGGCAAACATCAGCGAGATTGCCGAAGCGCGGCGCTCGGCCGGGACCAGCGAGGTCGCCACCACCGCGCCCACGCCGAAGAAGGTGCCGTGCGCCAGCGAGGTCAGCACGCGCGCGACCATCAGGCTGGTGTAGTCCGGCGCCAGCGCGCAGGCCACGTTGCCCATGGTGAAGATCGCCATCAACCCGACCAGCACCGCCTTGCGCGGCAAGCGCGCACTGGCCAGCGTCAGCACCGGCGCCCCGACGAACACGCCCAGCGCATAGCCGCTGATCAGCAGGCCGGCGGCGCTGAGCGACACGCCCAGGTCGGTGGCCACCTGCTGCAGCAGGCCCATGATCACGAACTCGGTGGTGCCGATGCCGAAGGCACCGATGGTCAGCGCCAGCAGCGCTGGCGGAAAGCGGGAAGAACGCACGGAAGCGGACATGGGCAGGGACCAGGGAAGACGACCCACAGCCTGCGCTCCGGCGTCCTAAGCAAAAACCCCTGCTATCCTGATTCACTATCAACCAATCATTGAGAATCGCATGGACCGCCTCGGCGACATCGCGCTGTTCCTGCGCGTGCTCGATTCCGGCTCGATCACCGCCGGTGCGCGCAGCCTGGACCTGTCGCTGGCGGTCGCCAGCCAGCGCCTGAAGCGGCTGGAACGCGACCTGGGCGTGCGCCTGCTGCACCGGACCACGCGCCGGCTGCACCCCACACCCGAGGGCCAGCGCCTGGCCGAGCGCGGCCGCGTGCTGGTGCAGGATCTGGACGCGCTGGCCGACGACCTGCGCGAGAGCGCACACGCGGTCGGCGGCATCCTGCGCATGACCCTGTCGGCCTCGTTCGGGCGGCAATACGTGTCGCCGCTGCTGCCGGAATTCCAGGCCCGGCATCCGCGCGTGCACATCAGCGCGCATCTGAGCGACGACCTGGTGGACCTGGTCAGGCAAGGCTTCGATCTGGCGATCCGCATCGGCCCGCTGGACGACTCCGGGCTGGTGGCGCGGCGCATCGCCGACAACCGCCGCACCCTCGCCGCCTCGCCCGATTACCTGAAGCGCCATGGCACCCCGCGCACGCCGGACGACCTGGCCGGGCATGCCGGCGTGCTGCTGATGGGCCGCGACGGCCGTCAGGACGTGTGGCGGTTGCAAACGCCGGAGGGCGGCCTGGTACGCGTGCGCATGCAAAGCCGCTTCGAAAGCAATTTCGGTGAGTTGATCCGCGATGCGGCCGTCGCCGGCCAAGGCATCGCGTTGCATTCGTACTGGCACATTGCCGAGGAACTGCGCGACGGCCGGTTGGTCGAGGTCCTCCCCGACTACCCGCCACCGACCACGCAGATCAACGCGGTGATGCCGGCCCGCCAGCTGCAGCCACCGCGCGTGCGCGCATTCGTGGAGTTTCTGCTGGAACGCCTGGGCGAGGTGCCGCCGTGGGAGCGTGTCGGTTAAACGCAAGTTTGGTGCTTGCGTCGGCCAGTGCTGGCTGGACGCGGAGCGATGCGTGGCTGCGACGTGACGTCTTGGAGAGCAGCCAATCTACGGCTTTGCGGATGGATCAGCTGTAGAGCGGGTGATCTGCGGCTTTACTGCATGCCCCTCGCCCGCCCACCATCGCAGGACACGCCGCAAGTACGTCCGTATAGGTTCTGGCGCGGCATCCATGCCGCTCAAGGTCCCGCGACGGTAGCCGGGCAAGGACCTGTCGGGATGGTCGGTGTGCAGGTGCAAGCAATGCACGATGCGCGTTGTTCGAAAATCAGGTTGTCCGATACTGATGCGCCGGCTCAACGTCGCAACATTTGCTGCACATCCGACGACAAGCGGCCTTTGATGCGATAACCGACCAACTTTCTGGTGCGGTGCCCTCGCCGCTTGCGGGACCCTCGGCGGCATGGATGCCGTCCAGGAGCCTCCAGGGACGGATTCACGGCGTGTCCCGCAGGTGGCGAGGGCACCGCGCATTCGACTCACCGCTCAACAAGGCGCGCGTGACCAACACCTCGCCGCTGCCGACATAGAATTTTGTCGCCGCTCCTAGCCCCCCGCACGCACCAAGCGCTTGTGCAAGCCGCGCCGCTGCGCCTCGCTGAGCAGATGCCCATGCGTGTTCAACAATCCCAGGATCTGCTGATGCGCTTGCGCTGTGCGACGCGCAAGTTCGGCCGTGGCGGCGGCCTCGAGCGCCTTCCAGTCGGCGGGGCGCGTCGGCGTGGGGATGGTCGAACGTTTTGCGGGCATGGGCGAGGCGATCACGGAAACAGACGCCCATGATACGGCGCGCGCGTGAGCGCCCTATCAGATCATGGCGGGCCTGTCGTGTTGAGGCGCTGGGCGTGCAAGCGCCTGAACGCGCGTGTCGGCGCCAACCGGCGCTGCCGTGGCCTGCCGCTGCTGCGGACCTGCCGGCTCCATGACATCCGGTCTTGTACGATCGACGGCATCGCGGCCAGGCCGCCTGGTGCCACTGCCGAGTCCTGCATGTCCGCCTTGACCGAGATGACCGACATCCTGCTGCGCCACGCCCCTGGCGATGGCATGCACGCCACCCGGATTGCCGGGCTGCAGATCATGCGCAGCGCCTCGCCAACGGTGTCGGTGCCCACGGTCTATACGCCGATGCTGTGCCTGGTGGCGCAAGGCCGCAAGCAGGCGATGCTGGGCGCGGCGGCGTATCTCTATCACCCGCAGATGTATCTGGTGGCGTCGGTGGATCTGCCGATCGTCGGTTCGGTGATCGAGGCCAGCGCCGCGCAGCCGTATCTGTGTTTCTGCCTGGATCTGGACACCGCCGTGCTGAGCGACCTGGCCGTCAGCCACCCGGAGCTGGCCGAGCCGCAGCGCGATGCGGCGCAGGCCGGCTTGTTGCTCAACCACAGCACGCCGCCATTGCAGGACGCTGCAGTGCGGCTGGCGCGTCTGCTCGATCAACCCCAGGAGATTGCCGCGCTGGCACCGCTGGTGCTGCGCGAAGTGCTCTATCGCCTGATGGCCGATCCGGCCAATGCGGTGGTGCGCCAGATGGCCATCGCCGACAGCCGACTCAACCAGATTTCCAAAGCCATTGTCTGGCTGCGCAAGCATTACGCACAGCGCTTCCGCATCGAGCAGATTGCCGATCTGTCGGCAATGAGCCGCTCCACCTTTCATGCGCATTTCAAGGCGGTCACCTCGATGACGCCGCTGGAATATCGCTCGCATCTGCGCGTGCACGAAGCGCGCCGGCTGATGCTGGCCGAAGCGCTGAATGCCGCTGATGCCGGCTTCCGCGTCGGCTACGAGAGCGCCTCGCAATTCAGTCGCGACTACGCGCGCATTCTCGGCGCGCCGCCCGCACGTGACGCACAACGGTTGCGTGCCGGGGCACAGGCTGCGACACAAGCGGCGTAAGCCTGTCCGCGCGCAGTGGAGCGCAGTCACGCGCCCGCACTAAGCGACATGTATCACCGACGATGACGCGGCAGACCGCACCACGTCATCGTTGAGCACCGTGTCACTCGGCCGCGTACTGCGCCTCGCTGACCTGCTCCAGCCAGGTCACCGGCGAGCCATCCTGCGCTTCGGCGATGGCGATGTGCGACATCGCCACGGTCGCGTTGGCGCCGTGCCAGTGCTTGACGCCCGGCGGAATCCACACGATGTCGCCCGGGCGGATCTGCTGCGCCGGCTTGCCCCATTCCTGCACACGCCCGGCGCCGGCGGTGACGATCAGCGTCTGCCCCAACGGATGGGTGTGCCAGGCGGTGCGCGCGCCCGGCTCGAAGGTGACGGTGGCACCGCCCACCCGCGCCGGCGCATCGGCCTGGAAAGGCGCATCGATGCGCACGGTGCCGGTGAAATAGTCGGCCGGGCCGGCTGCAGATGCGGCGCCGCCGGCCTTGCTCACCCTGATCGCGTGTCGCTCTTCACCTGCGGGCGTGACGGCAGCCATCATCGACAGCGACATCGCGGTTGCAAACAGATTCATGGCCGTGCTCCTCGATTCAAGTGACTGCACTGTAGCGTGCAGGCGCACCGGCATTACCCAGGCAGCAGCGCATGCACCTAGAAACACAGCGCATCAATGCGGCCATGACCCGCCGGGTGTGGAGCCATCACGCACCATCGCGCATGATGCAGCCGCATGAATGGCATGCGGTGGAGTCGGCATTCGCAACCAATGGCGCGGGAAAACCTCAACGATCTGCAGGCCTTCGTCGCCGTGGCGCGCGAAGGCAGCTTCACCCGCGCCGCCGCGCAGCTTGGCGTCTCGCAATCGGCGCTGAGCCATACCGTGCGCGCACTGGAAGCACGTCTGGGCATCCGCCTGTTGACCCGCACCACGCGCAGCGTGTCGATGACCGAAGCCGGCGCACGCCTGTTCGACACCGTGGCTCCGCGGCTGCAGGAGATCGACCACGAACTGTCCGCGCTCACCAACTTCCGCGACACGCCGGCCGGCACCATCCGTATCACCACTACCGGCCACGCCGCCGACGCCTACATCTGGCCAGCGTTGTCGCAGGTGCTGCCCGACTATCCTGACCTCAGGATCGAGATCACCGTCGATTACGGGCTGGCCGATATCGTTGCCCAGCGCTACGACATCGGCATCCGGCTGGGCGATCAGGTCGCCAAGGACATGGTCGCGGTGCCGATCAGCCCGATGCAGCGCATGGCGGTGGTGGCGGTGCCGGGCTACTTCGTGCACCACACCATCCCTGCTGCCCCGGCCGACCTGGCCGGGCACAACTGCATCGGCCTGCGCCTGCCCACCCACGGCGGCTTGCTGGTCTGGGACTTCGAAAAGGACGGGCACGAGGTCAAGGTCCGCGTGGACGGGCAATGGACCTTCAACGGCAGCAGCGCGGTGCTGCGTGCCGCACTGGCCGGCGGCGGACTCGCGTTCTTGCCGGAAACCATGGTAGTGGAGCACCTCGCCGCCGGCCGGCTACGCCGCGTGCTGGAGGACTGGTGCGCCCCATTCGACGGCTATTACGCCTATTACCCCAGCCGCCGCCAAACCTCGAGCGCACTCAAGGTCGTGATCGACGCATTGCGGCACGATCCGGCGCGCTGACGCGTCCGTGTAGGAGCGTGCCTGCGCGCGACAGGGCTTTATCGGTAAGGCACCGTCGCGCGCGGGCACGCTCCTACAACCGCGTCGGTTGGCGGCAGGTTTGAG
Source organism: Xanthomonas euroxanthea (assembly GCF_903989455.1). Classification (NCBI taxonomy): domain Bacteria; kingdom Pseudomonadati; phylum Pseudomonadota; class Gammaproteobacteria; order Lysobacterales; family Lysobacteraceae; genus Xanthomonas; species Xanthomonas euroxanthea. The sequence goes on from NZ_LR861803.1 coordinate 3,288,401, forward strand.
GCTGGTGACCGACGTACTGCGGCAAGCTCTGGTGCGCTGACATGCGTGTGTAGGAGCGTGCCTGCGCGCGACGGGGCTTTCTCGGTAAAGCTCCATCGCGCGCGGGCACGCTCCTACAACTACGTCGGTTGGCGGTCAGGATCGCCGGGGTTATTTACCGACCAGCTTCTGCCGCTCCGGGCGGTAACGCTCGCCGACAATCGCCACCGCATCCAGCGCCTGCTGGATCCGCGCAAGATCCTCGCCGCTCAGGGTCAATGCGGCGCCGCCCAGATTTTCTTCCAGGCGATGCCGCTTGGTGGTGCCGGGAAAGTGCAGAGCGAACACCTTGCGCGCGGTCGCCGGCCCGTAGCCATAGCTCAGGCCCATGCAGCCCAGGCCCAGCGCGGACACCACCGCCCCCCATCCATCACGCTGCCTGCCCCGCAGCTAGAACCCGCTCGGCACCTCGCGCTTGCCTGCCGTGGTCACCGCTGGCGATTGCGGCCGATACGCACGCAGGAACAGCGCCACCGCACTGGCGACATACGCGTGCGGCGTGGCGGCCGGTGCCTGCAATGGGTTGCCACGCAGCGCCGCATTGGCCGGCATCCCGGTCATCAATCCGAAGAAATGCACCGAGGCATCCGGCAGATTGTCGATGACCAGGCTGCCCTGCTCCACTTCGCGCGCCAGCACCGCACGCATCGTGGTGTCGTAGCGTTCGAAGCCCAGCGTCCACATCTCCTCGCGCATCTGGCTGGGCAGTGCCGGCGGCCGCACCAGTCCATACGCGGCATCGCCCAGTGCATTGCTGGCCGCCATGCGCACGACCGCATCGGCGATGGCGAGCAGACGCACGGGCAACGGCCCGCGCATGTTCAACAGCGCCTCCCAGGGATTGGGCGATTGGTGCGCCAGCGCCTCCAGGGTGGTGCGGAACAGCACCTCCTTGGAGGCGAAATGCGCATACACCGTGGCCTTGGACACCATTGCGCGCTCGGCGATGCTGTCCATGCTGGTCCTGTCGAAGCCCTGGCGTGGAAACAGCTCGCCTGCCGCGCGCAGAATCGCACCACGTTTGTCGTGCGGTGCATGCCTGGGTGCTGGCGGTTCGGCAGCGGCGTCATCCACGTGGCTGCCCCGTCGCAGTCGTTGCCACCGCCGGCTCGGCCGATTGCAGCCAACCACCGCCCATCGCCTTGTAGAACGTCGCCAGATTGGTGAAGCGCGACAGCTGCGTGGTGATCAAGCTCTGCTGCGCGCTGTACAGCGAGCGCTGCGCATCCAGCGCCTGCAGGTAGCTGTCCACGCCGCGTTCGAAGCGCGCCTGCGACAGCCGGTAGCTGTCGGCGGTGGCATCGACCAGGGCCTGTTGCGCCTGCAATTGCCGGCCCAGGGTCTCGCGTTGCGCGAGCGCATCGGAAACCTCGCGGAACGCGCTCTGGATCGCCTTTTCGTATTGCGCCACCTCGATATCGCGGTTGGCCTTGGCCATGTCCAGGTTGGCGCGGTTACGCCCGGCGTTGAAGATCGGCAGCGTCAGCGTGGGCACGAAGCTCCAGGCGCGGGTGCCGGAATCGAACAGGTTGGACAGGCTGCTGCTGGACGAGCCGGTCGATGCGGTCAGGCTGATGCTGGGGAAGAACGCCGCGCGCGCCGCTCCGATGTTGGCATTGGCCGCACGCAGGTTGCGCTCGGCCTCGAGGATATCCGGGCGACGCTGCAGCAACTGCGACGGCAAGCCGGCCGGCACGCTGGCCAGCACGTTGCCGTCCACGCTGGCGCCGTCGGGCAAGGCCCGCGGCAACAGCTCCGCCGGCAGCTGCGTGCCGACCAGCAGCACCAGGGCGTTGCGGTCCTGCGCCACCTGCGCGGTATAGCGCTCCACGTCCACGCGCGCGGTTTCCACCGTGGTCTGCGCCTGGCGCAAGGTGAGCTGCGAAGCCACACCCAGCTCGAAACTGCGTTGCTGCAGGCGATAACTGTCGCCCTGGCTGCTCAAGGTGGACTGCGCCAGCTGCAGCAACTGCTGATCGGCCGCCAGCGTCAGATAGGCGGTGGCCACTTCGGCCACCAGGCTGATATGGGCGCTGCGGCGTGCCTCGGCGGTGGACAGGAACTGTTGCAGCGCCTGTTCCTTGAGGCTGCGCACACGCCCGAACAGATCCAGCTCGTACGCACTGACGCCGATGTTGGCGCTGTAGGTCCGGAACACCTGCGGCTGGCCTGGAATGGCCAGCTCCGCCGGCGTGCGCGCGTTATTGGCGGTGCCGGTGCCCTGCACGGCGGGCAGCAGCGCAGCGCGCTCCACCCGGTACTGCGCACGTGCCACCTCGATGTTGAGTGCGGCCACGCGCAGGTCGCGATTGTTCTCCAATGCCAGCGCGATCACCTGCTGTAGCGCCGGGTCGGTGAACACCTGCCGCCAGCCGATGTTGGCGATATCGACCGCCGGCTCGGGGCTGGCGGCAGCGGTGGTATTGGATGCCGTCGCGAGCTCGGTGCCGGCAAAACGCTCGGGCACCGGTGCGTCGGGCCGTGCATAGCGCGGCATCAGGGTGCATCCGGACAGCACGCCGGCCACCGCCATCGCGGTCAATGTCATGCGGATCGGTGTCATCTCAGTGTCCTGCCGGTTGCGGTGCGGGCGAAGTGGGCTGTGCGCGGCGCTTGAACAAGCCGCTGATCAGCACGAAGAACAGCGGCACGAAGAAGATCGCCAGGATCGTGCCGGACAACATGCCGCCGATCACCGCGGTGCCCAAGGCGTGCTGAGCGCCTGCACCGGCACCACTGCCGAGCACCAGCGGCACCACGCCCAGGATGAAGGCCAGCGATGTCATCAGGATCGGCCGCAGGCGCATGCGCGCCGCTTCCAGTGCCGCTGCGACCAGGCTCTTGCCGCTTTCGTGCAGTTCCTTGGCAAATTCCACGATCAGGATCGCGTTTTTCGATGCCAGGCCAATCGTGGTGAGCAGGCCTACCTGGAAGTACACATCGTTCATTTTCCAGGTCAGCATTGCGCCCAGCAGCGTGCCGAATACGCCCAGCGGCACCACCAGGATCACCGAGAACGGAATCGCCCAGCTTTCGTACAACGCGGCCAGACACAGGAACACGATCAGGATCGACAGCCCGTACAACAGCCCGGTCTGGCCGGTCGAGGATTTTTCCTGCCGCGACAACCCGGTCCACTCGTAGCCGATGCCCGGCGGCAACTTGGCCGCCGCCGCTTCCACGATCTGCATCGCCTCGCCGCTGGAGGCCGCACCGGGCATCGCGATGCCCAGGATCTCCACCGACGGCACGCTGTTGTAACGCTCCAACCGCGGCGAGCCCGATTGCCAGCTGGCAGTGGCGAAGGCGTTGAACGGCACCATCGTGCCGGCGCTGTTGCGCACGAACCAGCGGTCGATGTCCTGCGGATTCATGCGGTACGCCGCATCGGCCTGCAGCATCACCTTCTTGACGCGGCCCTTGTCGATGAAGTCGTTGACGTAGGTACTGCCCCAGGCGCTGGAGAAGGTGTTGTTGATATCGGCGATCGACACGCCCATGGCCTGCGCCTTGTGCGAATCGATCTCCAGCTTGAACTCGGGCGTGTCTTCCTGCCCGTTCGGGCGCACCGCCACCAGCCGCTTGTCCTGCGACAGCTCGGCCAGCAGTTGATCGCGTGCCTGCATCAAGGCGGCGTGGCCGAGGTTGGCGCGGTCCTGCAGCATCAGGTCGAAGCCGGTCGCATTGCCCAGCTCGGAGACTGCCGGCGGTGCGAACGCAAACACCTTGGCATCGCGAATGGTGCTGAAGAACGCACCGGCCTTGCCCGCCACGTCGGTGACGCTCTGGCCCTTGCCGGTGCGCTCGTCCCACGGCCGCAACTTGACGAAGGCAAAGCCCACGTTCTGGCCGGTACCGGCAAAGCTGAAACCGGAGACCGCAAAGATGCCGGCGACCGAGTCCTTCTGATCGACCAGGAAGTGATGCTCCACCTGCTTGAGCACCTCGCCGGTGCGCGCATCGGTGGCACCGGGCGGCAACTGCACCAGCACGAACAGCGTGCCCTGGTCCTCGTCCGGCAGGAAGCCCACCGGCAGCTTCATGAAGCCGAACACCACCAGCGCCAGCAACACCGCATAGGCCAGCATGTAGCGCCAGCCCTTGCCCAGCATGTGCCGCACCACGCCCTGGTAGCCGGTGTTGCCGCGATCGAACAGGCGGTTGAACCAGCCGAAGAAGCCGGTGGTCGCCAGACCATGGCCCTTCTCCACCGGCTTGAGCAAGGTGGCGCACAGGGCCGGGGTCAGGATCATCGCCACCAGTACCGACAAGGTCATGGCAGAAACAATCGTGATCGAGAACTGCCGGTAGATCACACCGGTGGAACCGCCGAAGAACGCCATCGGCACGAACACCGCAGCCAGCACCAGGGCCACGCCGACCAGCGCGCCGGAGATCTGGTCCATCGACTTGCGCGTGGCGTCCCTGGGCGACAACTGCTCCTCGCCCATCACGCGTTCGACGTTTTCCACCACCACGATGGCATCGTCCACCAGCAGGCCGATCGCCAGCACCATCGCGAACATGGTCAGCGTGTTGATGGTGAAACCGAACGCCGCCAGCACGCCGAAGGTGCCGAGCAACACCACCGGCACCGCGATGGTCGGTATCAGCGTCGCGCGAAAATTCTGCAGGAACAGGTACATCACCAGAAACACCAGCACCACCGCTTCGATCAGCGTATGCACCACCTGCTCGATGGAGATGCGCACGAACGGCGTGGTGTCGTACGGCTTTTGCACCTTCATGCCGGGCGGGAAGAATTTCTCCTGCTCCTCCAGGCTCTTGTCGATCGCGCGCACCGTATCCAGCGCATTGGCGCCGGTGGCCAGCTTGATCGCCAGACCGGCGGCCGGCTTGCCGTTGTAGCGGCCCACCGTGTTGTAGCTCTCGCTGCCCAGTTCGATGCGTGCCACATCGCGCAGGCGCACCTGCGAGCCATCGGACTGCGTGCGCAGCAGGATGTTCTCGAACTCCCCGGCGGTCTTCAGCCGGGTCTGCGCGGTGATGGTTGCATTGAGCTGCTGGTTGGGCACCGCCGGCAACGCGCCCAGCTGGCCGGCCGACACCTGCGCGTTCTGCGCCTGGATCGCGGTGCGTACATCCACCGGGGTCAGGCTGAAGTTGTTCAACTTGTTCGGGTCCATCCATACCCGCATCGCGTACTGGGAGCCGAACAAGGTGGTGTCGCCCACGCCTTCGACGCGGCTGATGGTTTCCTGCACGTTGGCAGCCACGTAATCGGACAGGTCCGAATCGCTCATGCTGCCGTCTTCGGAAGTGAAGGCCAGCACGTTGAGGAAGTTGGTGGCCGACTTGGTCACCGTCACGCCCTGCTGCTGCACTTCCTGCGGCAACAACGGCGTGGCCAGCGACAACTTGTTCTGCACCTGCACCTGCGCGGTGTCCGGATCGGTGCCGTTGTCGAAGGTCAGCGTGATGGTCACCGCACCGCTGGATTCGCTGGTGGAGGCCATGTAGCTGAGGTGGTCCAGCCCCTTCATCTTCTGCTCGATGACCTGGGTGACGGTGTCTTCCAGGGTCTGCGCCGAGGCGCCCGGATAGTTGGCGGTGATGGCGACGGCGGGCGGCGCGATGCTGGGGTATTGCGCAATCGGCAAGGTGGCGATGGACAGGATGCCGGCCAGCATCACGATGATGGCCAACACCCAGGCGAAGATCGGACGATCGATGAAGAAGCGTGCCATGACGTGTGATCCCGCCTCAGTTGGCCGCACGCGGTGCGGTCGGGGCGGAAGGCGTGCCGGCAGCATTGCCAGCACCGGCGGCAGGCTTGCCCTTGGGCTGCCACGGCACGGTCTTGACCTCGATGCCGTCGCGGGCGCGCGAGACGCCTTCGACCACCAGTTGCTCGCCGGCCTTCAGGCCGCTGCGCACCAGCCACTGGTCGCCGACTTCGCGGTCGGTGTCCAGTACGCGCAGTTGCAGCTTGTGATCGGCACCGACCACGAACGCGGTCGGCTTGCCGGCGCCATTGCGCGAGACCGCCTGCTGCGGCACCAGCACGCCCTGCTCCTTGATGCCCTCCTGCAGCACCGCGCGCACATACATGCCCGGCAACAACTCCGCATTCGGGTTCGGGAACACCGCGCGCAGGGTGATCGAGCCGGTGTTCTGGTCGACGGTGACATCGGAAAACGCCAGGTGGCCCTGCAGCGGATAGGTGCTGCCGTCTTCCAGCAGCAGCGACACCTTGGCCGCATCGTCGCCGGCCTTCTCCAGCTCGCCGCGCGCCATCGCCTGCTTCAGGCGTAGCAAGGCCGCGCTGGGCTGGGTGACGTCGATGTAGATCGGGTCCAGTTGCTGGATGGTGGTCAACGCGGTGGCCTGGTTGGCGGTCACCAAGGCGCCCGGGGTGACGCTGGAGCGGCCGATGCGGCCGGAGATCGGCGCGTCCAGGCGCGCGAAGGCCAGGTTGATGCGCGCGGTTTCCACGCTGGCCTTGCCGGCCGCCACGTCGGCCTCGGCCTGGCCCAGTGCAGCGGCGGTGTCGTCGCCGTCCTGCTGGCTGATCGCCTTGATCTGCACCAGTTCGGTGTAGCGCTCGGCCTTGAGCCTGGCGGTGCGCAGGTTGGCCTGCGCCTTGGCCAGGGTGGCCTGGGCGCTGGCATAGCTGGCGCGGTAGGTCGCCGGATCGATCTGGTACAGCGTCTGCCCGGCCTTGACGTCGCCGCCCTCGGTGAACTGGCGCGACTGCACGATGCCGCCCACCTGCGGGCGAACTTCGGCGATCAGGTAGGGAACCGTGCGCCCGGGGAGCTCGGTGGTCAGGGTCACCGGCTGCGGCCTGACGGTCAGCACGCCCATTTCGGGCATGCCCTCCTCCGGCGGCGGTCCGCCCGGCGGGCTGCCGCAGGCACTGAGCAGGAGGGTGGCTGCAACGGCAGCAGCAAGCAGGAGCAGGCGAAACGAAGCATGAGGACGCACGGGAGGTCTCCGACGGAACGCAGGATGGTTAAATATAAACGGTACGGTTCGGTATCCTAATAAGCGCATCCGTGGCCGTCAAGCATTCCTGCCCAGTCGGTATACTTAACTACCCAAGGGAGTCAGTTGATGCGGGTCAGAACCGAAGGAAAACGCGACGCCATCGTGCAGGCGGCCAGCGAGGTGTTCCTCGAACTGGGCTTCGAAGGCGCCTCGATGTCGCAGATCGCCGCCCGCGTCGGCGGCTCCAAGCGCACGCTCTACGGCTATTTCCCGTCCAAGGATGAGCTGTTTGTGGCGTTTGCCAAGGACATGTCCGACCGCTACATCGACCCGCTGCTGGACGCGCTTTCGCAGAGCAACGGCCCGGTCGCCGAGACCCTGCAGCGCTTCGGCGAGGACATCCTCAGCTTCCTGTGCGCGCCCAGCTCGATCACCATCTGGCAGACCATCATCGGCGTGTCGGGGCGGTCGGACGTGGGCGCGTTGTTCTTCAATTCCGGCCCGGAAGAAGGTGTGCAGCGCATGGCCGACTATCTGCAGACGCAGATGGATCGCGGCGTGATCCGCTGCGCCGACGTCCTGATCGCGGCCAGGCAGTTCGGTGGGCTACTGGAGGCGGAAACCCTGATGCCCTGCCTGTTCGGCGCACTCAGGAACCCCTCGCCCGCGTATCTGCGCGAGGCGACGCAGCGCGCGGTCGCCCTGTTTCTGGCGGGCTATGGCGGCAAGACCGACGCCGCGGCGTGATGCGCGGTGGTGTCTGATACCTTGGGTTAAGCGATGCGTCGCTAGCGACCTCACTGATGCGCGTGCATGGCACTCGCACGTTGGGTTTTGTCAGCCGCTCTAAGTGAACCGCCCTGCGTTTTGGCTGGCGATCCTTACTCGGCCACCGCGCACTTGGCGCACAGGCCGTGCACTTCCAGCGTCTGTGCCTGCGGCTGGAAACCCAGCGCCTTGGCGCGCGCTTCCAGTTGCGCCACCACCTCGCGGTCTTCCAGCTCCACCGCGCTGTGGCAGCGGTCGCAGATCAGGAACGGCACCGAGTGCTGGGCGCTGTTGGGGTGGTGGCAGGCGACGAAGGCATTGACCGATTCGAGCTTGTGCACGAAGCCGTTGGCCATCAGGAAGTCCAGCGCGCGGTACACCGTGGGCGGGGCGTCGGCGCCGACGCCCTTGCCTTCGCGCACCCAGTCCAACAGTTCGTAGGCCTTGACCGGCTTGCCGGCGTCGGCAATCAACCGCAGCACATTGGCGCGGATCGGCGTCAGCCGCAGGCCGCGCTCGCTGCAGGCACGCTCCACCGCGCGTACGAAGCCGTTGGCATCGTCGACATGGTGATGCGGGGCTGTGCAGGCATGTTCCTGATCGTGCGTTTGGGTGTGCGTATACTTGGTCATACAGGCTCCGGCGGTCAGCCCGCCCCTATCTTGATGAGTGCGGCATCGATGCGTTTCAAGGCGCCCTCGCGTCCGGCCAGGTACACGGTCTGCGAAATGTCCGGGCTGACCTGGGTGCCGGTGATGGCCACGCGCAGCGGCTGGGCCACCTTGCCCATGCCCAGCTCCAGCGCGGCGGCCGCGTCGTGCAGCGCGGCCGAGACGGTCTCCACGCTCCATTCGCTCTGTGCCGCCAGCAGCTCGCGCGCCTTGCCCAGCGGCACTTCCGCGCCCAGCTTGAGGTGCTTCATCACCGCCGCCTCGTCGTAGACCTCCAGCGGCTGGTACCAGACCACGGCTTTTTCGGCCATGTCCTTCAAGGTCTGCACGCGCTCGCGCAGTGCCACCACCACGTCGGCGGCGGCCGGGCCGGCGGCCACATCGATGCCGAGCCTGGCGAGCTGGTATTCCAGCTGCGGGGCGATGCTGGCCGGGTCGTCGGTCTTGAGGTAATGCTGGTTGACCCAGCCCAGCTTGGCCATGTCCAGCCGCGCGGCCTTGGAATTGACGTCCTTGACGTCGAACAGGTCGAGCAGTTCCTGGCGGCTGAACAACTCCTGGTCGCCGTGCGACCAGCCCAGACGTGCCAGGTAGTTGATCAGCGCATGCGGCAGATAGCCGGCGTCCTTGTACTGCATCACGTCGGCCGCGCCGGTGCGCTTGGACAGCTTGGCGCCCTGCTCGTCCAGGATCATCGGCATGTGCGCGAACTTGGGAACAGGCGCCCCCAGCGCCTCATAGATGTTGATCTGGCGCGGGGTGTTGTTGATGTGGTCATCGCCGCGGATCACCTCGGTGATGCCCATGTCCCAGTCGTCCACCACCACCGCGAAGTTGTAGGTGGGGAAGCCGTCCGGGCGGAAGATCACCATGTCGTCGAGCTCGCTGTTGGCGATCTCGATGACGCCCTTGATCAGGTCGTCGAACACCACCGTGCCGCCGACCGGGTTCTTGAAGCGGATGACCCGGTTGGGGTCGTCGCGGTACGGCAGGTTCTGCTCGCGGGCGGCGCCGTTGTAGCGCGGCTTTTCCTGCCGGGCCATGGCGGCCTCGCGCATGGCGTCGAGTTCTTCGCGGGTTTCGTAGGCGTAATAGGCCTTGCCCTGCGCCAGCAGTTGCTCGGCCACCTCCTGGTAGCGGGCCACGCGCTGGGTCTGGTAGATCGGGCCTTCGTCATAGTCCAGGCCCAGCCACTCCATCGCCTCCAGGATGGCGTCGATCGCGGCCTGGGTGCTGCGCTCACGGTCGGTGTCCTCGATGCGCAGCACGAACTGCCCGCCGCGACGGCGCGCCTCCAGCCAGCAATACAGCGCGGTGCGGGCGCCGCCGATGTGCAGGTAACCGGTGGGGCTGGGGGCAAAGCGGGTGCGGCAGGTCATGGAGCGCTCGGCGAAACGGGGATCGGCCGATTTTACCTTGACCAGCACGGACCTGCCCGCGCGCGGCTCAGCGGTTGCGCAACAGGTCGCCGTAGACCACGTCATCGCCGCCGCTGCGCGCCGGGCCGGGCGCGTCGTACAGCACCAGCCAGCTGGGCGTGTCGCCGGCCAGGTGCCCGGGAAGATTGCAGATCGCCTCGGCGCGGTCGCTGTCGGTGCCGTGCGGCAACACCGCCGATTCCAGCAACTCGTGCTGAAAGCGCACCGGTGCCTGGTTGGCGGCCAGCACGGTACGTGCGTCCGGCCATTTGAACAGGCGGATTTCGCCATTCAACACCATGGTCGGGCCGGCCAGCAGGTACAGGTCGTCGCCGGAATAGTGCAGGTCGCGGATGCCCAGCCCGCCCAATTGCAGGAAGTGCTTGCGCAGCAGTGTGCCGTCCTCGTCCAGCGGCGCCAGCCGCAGGTGGTCGCCATGCGCCTGCACCCGGATCTCCAGCAGCGCCGACCAGCCGCGCAGCACCGGCCCGCGCAGGCCCAGCAGCAGGCGCTCGCCGTCCACCACGATGCCTTCGATGTCGAAGCCGTTGTCCTTGCCGGGAATCTTCATGAACGGGCCAAAATGCGGATCGTCGGCCAGCAGCTCGGTGAGTTGGTTGTGTTTGGCATCGCCCTTGAGCCGCAGCGCGCGACGGCCATCGGCGGCTTGGCGCACCAGGCGCGGGGTGCCGTCGGCATCGCGCTCGATCGGCAGGCAGGCCAGCAGGCGGCGGTTGGCGTCGAGCTTGAGCTTGGTCAGGCGTTTGGCGTTGTCGGCATCGTCGCGATTGCGCTTGGCGTTCTTGCGCTTGAGCCCATGCGAGCCGACCACCCACAGGTAGCCGTCCGACAGCGCCATGCCTTCCAGATCCGCCTCCTCGGCCGCCTCGCCCGGCAGGTCCAGCAGCTCGGCCAGCGCAAAGCTCTGCCCCTGGCCGAAGCGCAGCGTCTCGCGCTGCACGGGCTCGAGCCTGCGCAGGCGATCCACCGCGCAGGCCTCGTCGCCGGCCACCCACAGCCAGTCGTCGGTAAACGCCGCGCCGGACAGATTGCTGTGCACCAGCGCGCCGGGCGCGAACTCGAGACGGACGCTGTGTGAAATCAGGGTTTTCTTGGCCATGGGAACCTGGTGGGCGGTGCGGGTGACGAATCAGGGAACAGCGCAGAACGCTCGAAGCGTACGCGAGCCGGTCACGGGCAACGGCGGCGCTCGCGCGGCGATGCATGCCGCAGTGGCTGGATGGCCGCGCGTGTCAGTCGAAGGAGGCCAGCGTGGCACGCGCGAGGTGAGCGCCCGATTGACCGACCCAATCGCGGTCGTTGGCGACCTGGGCCTGCGCGCGGCTGGCCTCGAAGGCGGCGAAATCCAGCTCCGCATACGCCCACACGGTACTGCCCTGGGTCTGCGCCAGCACGCCGTCGGCCGGGAAGCCGACATCCATCGGGGCAAACACCGCCGCTTCGCCGGTATTGACGTCCAGCGCCGGGCTCCACGGCGCTTGCCCGGCCGTGACCGATTGCGCGACGAACACACGGTTTTCCAGCGCGCGCGCCAGGCAGCCGACGCGCACCCGCATCGCGCCGGCGGCGGTGTCGGTGCAGCTGGGCACGATCAGCAGCCGCGCGCCGGCCTCGTACTGCGCGCGCACCGGCAGCGGGAACTCGCTGTCGTAGCAGATCGCGATCGCTGCACGCACGCCATCCAGCTCGAACACCTTCACCGCATCGCCAGGCTCGATCAGCCCGGTAGCCTTTTCGAAGCCGGTCAGCTGCAGCTTGTCCTGCCAGCCGTGCCGGCCGTCGGGCGTGAACCAGTCGCTGCGGTTGCGGTAACGGCCCTGGCCCAGATCCAGCAGGAAGCTGCCGGCAACCAGATGCAGCTGATGCCGGCGCGCCAGGCCGGCAAACAGCTCCAGCCACGGCGCACGCAGCGCCTGGATCGCCGCCAGCGACTCGGGCAAGCCGGCAGAAATCTGCGTGCCGAAGGTCGCGCCCAACTCCAGCGACAGGTATTCCGGCAGCACCAGCAGGCGCGCGCCGGCGGCGGCCGCCTCGCCCACCAGCGCGGACTGGCGTGCGGCAAAGGCGGCGAAGTCGGCGGGTTTGCCGATCGGGTATTTGGCGACGGCAATTTTCATCTGGCGGCCTGGTTGCGATGGATCGATGACGTAGGAAGCGAATCGGTCACGGCGGCAATGCCCGCGTCCACACCCGCAGACTGTGGTCGATCTCGCCGTGTTGCAACTCCGCCCACGCCAGCTGCACGCGCATGTCCGCTTGCGGTGCATAGCCGCGCTTGCGCCAGAACACATCGTTGGGTCGGTAGTCGGCAGGCTTGCGCGGATCGTCTTGCGCGCGTTCCACCGAGCAGAACGCGGTGAGCGCGAAGCGCCCCAGTGCACGCGCATGCGCCTCGCGCCGGTCGAAGAAAGCGTGGCCGATCCCCTGGCCGCGATACGCCGGCAGCAGCACCGATTCGCCGAAATAGAACACGCTGGCCGGATCGATGCCGGCCGCGCGGAACGGCGCATGGAAGGCGTCGCTGTCGTCGAGCAGCGGCAGCCCGGTGGAGGCGCCGATCACCGCATCGCCATCGCGTGCCAGCACGAACACGCTGTCCGGCGAGGCCGCATACGCGGCCAGGTAGCCGCGTTCGTAATCGGCATCGCCGTCATACAGGTACGGCCAGGCGCGGAACACCGCGATGCGCAGTTGCGCCACCGCAGCCAGATGCGGCAGCACCTGCGTGCCGCGCACCGTTTCGACGATCAGGGAGGAGCCGCTCATGCCGGCCATGGTAAGCCAGCCTGGCGCCGCGGCGCTGCCGTGGGTCAGCGCAGCCAGCGGCCGTTGACCGCGGCCGGGGCCACCGGCTGCTGCCACAACAACCACACCGCCGCCTCCTCGCTGGCCAGCAGCACGCCGCGCAGTGCATCGGTGCTGCGCGCCCAGTAGCTGCCGTTGCTCAACCGCTGCCATGGCCCGTAGCAACGCTGAAGCGCGCTGTCTGCCGGCACGTCCTGCCGCTGTGCCGCCTGCAGGAATCGGCTGCCATCCAGGCGCAGTGCCTGCGCGGTGCCTGGATGCAGGCGCAGGCCGATCACCCCGCGGCGTCCGTCGCGGTGCAAGGGCAAGGCCGACAACGGCGAAGCTTCCCAGGCCTGCGGCAGCGCTGCGGGAAGCAGCGCCACCGTGTCAATCCCGGCGGGCAGCAAGCGCTGCGCCCGCCGGTACAGCCGTGCGTGAGCGAACATGCCGGCCTCAGCGCAGGCTGTTGCCAAGCTCGTACCAATCGAGCTTGCGGGTCACCCACATGATGCTGGCCAGGATGCCGAACAGCAGCAGCGATCCCATCAGCAGCGCGTTGTCTTCGGAGATCAACAGGCTGTAGAGCACCCCGTACAACGCAGTGAGCAGCACCGAGAACCCGGCTGCGCGCGCCCAGCTGCGCAACACCCCGGACAGGTAGAAGAACTGCAGGCCAATACACGCCGCGGCCGACACCAGGTACGCCTGCCAGAACGCGATGTGCTCGGAAAGGCTCAGCAGCAACAGGAAGAAGATCGCCAGCGCCAGCCCCACCAGCAGATACTGCAGGGGATGGATCGGCAGACGCTTGATCAGCTCGAACAACACGAACGCCACGAAGGTCAGCACCACGAACAGGATGCCGTACTTGCTGGCCCGGTCGGCCTGGGTGTACACGTCCACCGGGTCGACCAGCTGCACTTGCAGCGTATCCAGCGATGACTGGCTGGACTGCAGCTGGGTCTGCGCACCGGTGGCCAGCGAGGACAACGACCAGCTCGCATCGAAACCACGCGCACCGATGGTCGGCGCATTGGGCAGGAAGCGCCCGCCGAACAGCGGATGCGGCCAGGCCGAGCGCAGCGCGATGTCGTTGTTGTCGGCAATCGGCGCGATCGCCAGGCTGCGGGTGCCGTCCAGCACGAAGGACATCTCCACCAGATTGCCCTCGCCCAGTGTGCCGGCCAGCGCATCGCCCAGCGGCTGCAGATCGGCGTGGATACCGGCCGAGCGCGCCGCCAGGCCGCCTGCCCCGCTCTCCAGCGGCAGTGTGCGCCCGTCCACGCGCAGGCTCGGCGTGCCGACCAGGCCACGCACATCGGAAATACCCACCGCCAGATGCGGCTGGCCATAGCGACGACCGTCCACGGCCGGATACGCGAACGGCTCGAACTCGGCCTTGAGCCTTGCCTTCCACGCATACACCTGCACACGGAACAGGCCGATCCTGCGCTCGGACGGGGTCAACTCGCCGCTCAGGCTGAGCGTGCGCGGGGTCTGCAGCAACTGGCCGTCGCGCTTGCGCCAGACCTTGCGCGGATTGCCCTGCTCGTCGGGCTCGGTGACCTGCACATCCTCGGTAAACGGCAGCACCCGCACCGGCGCGATGAACTGCTGCTCGCCGGCCTTGCTCTGCGCCACCCGCTCCACCGCTTCGTCGCGGTAACGCGCACGGTCCTGCACGGTGCCGCGGATCAACAGCAACGGAATCAGCAGCAACAGGATCAATCCGCCAATGGTGGCGAAGCGCAACAACAGTTTCAGGGATTTCATCGACCATCCTCATTCGGGGAGGTGGCCAGGGTGCGATGCGCCGGTGTCGGGGGTTTGAGGCGAATTTGAAGCGAATGTGAAGTGGGCGATCGGCAGGATCGGCGACCGGCACTGTGACCCAGTTAGGAAATGCAGTGTTCGCCCTGCAAAACTGCAACCAAGGCCCAGGACGTGCTTCCGTTGCATCGCCAAGGTTTCGCATCACCGGCGCGCGCCTGGCCGCCAGGCGCAACGATGCGCGTGCAGTTGCGCATCACGGGGCCATCGCTTTTTTCGAGTCTGTATTGATCACGGCGTTCCAGTGCCGTCGTTTCGCCGCGTCCTCCTTCAACTTGCGCGCCGCATCGGCGGTGTCGCACGCGTATGCCCGCCTGCCGGCCGTGGTTCCAGAAGTGCGCACCATTGCATTCCTCTTTCGCCTGGAGTTTGCCTTCCATGAACAAGCAACGTTCACTCAGCCTCTGCCTGCTCGCTGCCCTGAGCCTGTCCTCCGCCGCCGCACAGGCGGCAATGCACGGGATGGGTCTGAAACCCTCGTCATTGATGCAGCCGGTCACGCCCTTGTTCGGCATTGCCAGCGCCGCCAGACCCCTGCCCGCCACGGTGGACCTGACTGCCTGGGCCATCGCGCCAGGCGACCAGGGCCAGGTGGGATCATGTGCGTCATGGGCAACCGCCCACACCCTGACCGGTTGGTACGCCAACGCCAGCAAGCAGGCGCAAACCCGCTTCGCCCCGATGTATCTCTACAGCCAGGTCAACAACGGCGTCGACGAGGGTTCCACGCTGGAAGCGCCGCTGGACGTTGCGCTGGCCCAGGGCATCGATACCGAGCAGCACTACTCGTGGGGCAACTACAACTGGAAGAATCCGCCCACCGCAGCCGACCGCGCCAACGCTGCCAAGAACCCCACGCCGTACCGCAAGTACACCGTGCTGTACTCGGGCGACGGCAATGGCGGGCGGGCCCTGATTGAACAGATCAAACTCGCGCTGGCCTCGTCCACGCCGGTGGTCATCGGCTTCTATGTCCGCCAGGGGTTTGAAGACCTCACGCCGAAGAACCAGGTCGACTACGACATCAAGACGCCGATCCTGGGCGGGCACGCGGTGGTCGCGCTGGGGTACGACAGCGACGGGCTGATCGTCGAAAACAGCTGGGGCACCGAATGGGGCAACAAGGGCTTTGGCAAGCTGTCCTGGTCGGTGGTCGCCAAGGACGTCATGGTGGCCGACGTGGTGCACTAGCACACAGCGGCTGCGCACCGTGATGCGCGGCCGACACGGAGGCGGCATGTGCGCTGGCGCATGCCGCTTCAGTGCACCGCGATGCGGGCGCCATCGGCTCCGGCCTGTGCACACCTGGCATGCAATGCGGTCCAGAACTGCCAACAAACCTACTGCGCAGCCGCCAGGCGGGCGCGGACGGCGCGCGGAATCTTCGCGCACCACTGGTCCACTCCGGTTGCTCCGCGCCGTCCGCACCCACCTGACGACTGCTCGCTACGGTTTGTCAGCCGCGCTTAGCCGATGGGCAGGCGCAGGGTCGCGATCGCACCGCCACCGTCCCGATTGTCCAATATCGCCTCGCCGCCGTGCAGGCGCGCGACTTCGCGCACGAACGGCAGGCCGAGGCCGGAGCTGCGTTGTCCGGTCTGCGGGCGGGCCAGCGAATAGAACCGCTCGAACACCCGTTCCAGTGCGTAGTCCGGCACGCCGCTGCCACGGTCCTGCACCACCAGCTGCACCTGCCCCTTCAGCACCTGTGCACGCAACTGGATGGTGCTGCCTTGCGGTGAGAACGCGATGGCGTTTTCCAGCAGGTTGATCAGCGCCTGGCGCAGCAGGAACCCATCGCCCAGCACATACTGCCCGCGCGCCGTGTCGGAGCCGGCATCGCTGTCCAGCCGCACGCCGGCCGCTGCCGCGCGCGGCAACACGGCGTCCATTGCCGCCTGCAGCAGGCCGGCCACCGCGACGCGCTCGCGCGTCTGCAACCAGCCGTGCTGCTCCACCTCGGCCAGCGCCAGCAGCTTGTCGATGGTTTCGGTCAGGCGCAGCTCCTGGGCGCGGATGCTGGCGACGAAGTGCTGGCGATCGGCTTCCGGCAATGGCTCGCTCAACAGTTCGGACGCACCGCGGATTGCCGCCAGCGGGCTCTTCATCTCGTGCGTCAGCGACTGCACGTACTGCTCCACGTAGGCCTTGCCTTCGAGCTTGCGCCGCATGCGTTCCAGCGCCTGGCCCAGGTCGCCGATTTCATCGCCGCGCGGTTTTGGCGGTGCCACCGGAAGGCCCGCGCTCACCGCCTGCGCGTAGCGATTGAGCCGGCCGATCCCGCGCATCAGCCACCAGGTCATCCCGATGCCGATCAGCGCGGAAATGCCGATCAGCCAGGCCCCGCGCTGCAGGATGTTGCGTTGGCTGGCCTCGATGAACGGATCGATGCTGCGATTGGGCTGCGCCAGCGTCAGCACGCCGATCAACGTGCCCGGGTCATTCGGCGCATAGATCGGTGCGGCCACATGCATCACCGTGGCGGTCGGGTCGCCATCGACCTCGGGGCTGGAACGCGCGCCGTACTCGCCGCGCAAGGTGCGATAGACATCGTTCCAGCGCGAGTTGTCGCGGCCCACGTCACGGCCCAGCGAATCGAATACCACCACCCCGCGCGCGTCGGTCACGGTGACGCGGTAGGCCACATCGTTCTTGCGGAACCGCCACACCCAGGCCTTGGGGTCGCGCCGCTGCGCCTGCGCCACGTTGCGCGCAAAGCTGCCGCTGGCGATGCTGCCGGCAGCCAGCTCGCCGCTGGCCATTTCCGCCAGTACGTTTGCCGCGTCCACCAGCGTGGATTCCATCGCCTGGCGCACGCCCGGCTTGACCTCGTTGACGAACACCCGCATCACGAAGAACGCGGCCAGCCCGACGATCAGGAAGAAGCCCAGGAACAACTTGAGACCGAGCCGCATCTCAGGCCCCGGCCCGGAGAACAACGCCACGCCTGCGCTCGCCCATGACTACAGCTCCAGCGCGTAGCCGAGGCCACGATGGGTGCGGATCGGGTCGGCCGGCACGCCGGCCTGGCGCAGCTTGCCGCGCAGCGTCTTGATATGAGTGTCCACGGTGCGGTCTGCGCTGTCGGCGCTGGCGTCCCAGCCGCGGTCCATCAGCTGCGCGCGGCTCAGGATCGCACCGGGGCGCTGCAACAGCGCCGACAGCAGCGCGTACTCGTAGCGGGTCAGCGGCAGCAGCGCATCGCCGTAGCGGATGCGGCTGCCCTCCCGATCGATCGCAAACGCGCCATGCGGCTGCCAGCCCGGCTCCACCACGGCGGCCTGGTTGCGACGACGCAGCCGTGCGCGCACCCGCGCCACCAGCTCGCGCGGGGAGAACGGCTTGGCCATGTAGTCGTCGGCGCCCAGTTCCAGGCCGAGCACGCGGTCGATCTCGTCATTGCGCGCGGTCAGGAAGATCACCGGCACATCGCTGAAACCGCGCAGCGTGCGGCACACCTCGAAGCCGTTGATGTCCGGCAGGCCCACGTCCAGCACCACCACATCGGCCGGGTCGGCACGCAGCCGCGCCAACGCGTCGCGGCCCAGCAGGCAATGCTCGGGCGCATAGCCTTCGCTGCGCAGCGCGTACAGCACGGTATCGGCAATGGCGGCTTCGTCTTCGACGACGAGCACGCGGGCGGGGGACTCGGACATGGCGCGCAGCATAGCCGCATGCTGGCGCGGCCCGTACACTGCCGCGATGAACTATCGCCACGCCTTCCATGCCGGCAACCATGCCGACGTGCTCAAGCACATCGCCTTGCTGGCGCTGATCGACACCCTCAAGCGCAAGGACACCCCGTTCTTCGTGCTCGATACCCACGCCGGACGCGGGCGCTACCAGCTCGGCGGCGAAGAGAGCCGCAAGACCAACGAGGCCGATGCCGGGGTGATGCGGCTGATGGCCGAGTCGACCCTGCCCGAGGTGGTGGAACGCTATCTGCGCGCGGTTCAGGCCGACAACCAGACCATCGCCCGCCCGGCCACGCCCGGCCAGAAGCCGGCGCGCGCCACCGCCGGCATCCAGATCAACCACTATCCCGGTTCGCCGCTGCTGGCGGCGCAGGCACTGCGCGAGCAGGACCGCATGGCGTTCTGCGAATTGCAGCCGGAAGAGGCCGAGGCGCTCAAGCGCCTGTTCGCCAAGGACAGCCGCGTACGCGTGCATGCCGGCGATGGCTACGAGGCGATTCGTGCCTTCGTGCCGCCACGCGCGGGCGAGACCAGGATCGGCCGCGGGCTGGTGCTGATCGACCCGCCGTACGAATCGCAGGATGCCGAGTACCCGCAGGTCATCCACAGCGTGCGCGAGACCCTGGCGCGCTGGCCGCAGGCGATCTGCATGGTGTGGTACCCGATCAAGCTCCGCCGCAGCCTGCAGCCCTTCATGCGCAAGGCTGCCACGCTGCCGGCCAAGTCGGTGCTGGTGGCCGAGCTGCAGGTGCGCCCGGACGACTCGCCGCTGCGCCTGACCGGCAGCGGGCTGTTGATCGTCAATGCGCCGTGGCAGTTCGACCAGATGCTGGCGCCCGCGCTGCCGGTGCTGAAGCAGCATCTCGGCGAGGCCGGTGCTTCGACCCGGCTGGAGTGGCTGCGCCAGGACGCCTGAGTCACCGATCCCGGACGCCTGCTAGCGCTGGCAAACGCGGCTGCATACTCACGACTGGATCACGGTATCGCTCGGTACAGTGATGAGGGAAGCACTGCCACCCCCTGACGGCCCCCAGCGGCGCACCGGATTCATTCACGGTTGTGCGCTGGGCGGGTGCCAGAATCTTCCGATCTTTAAGGAACACCGGTCATGGCCATTCGCAATCGCATGCCTCCCTGGCATGAAAACTTCAGTCTGCCCAATGGCCGCACGCTTCTGCTCCGCCCGATCCGTCCAGAAGACGGTCCGCCGCTGCAGGGCGCTTTCAGCCTGTTGGGACCGGAGGAAATCCGCGCGCGCTTCGTGCGCTCCTCTGCCGAAATCACCCCGGAGATGGTGCAGCGCCTGACCCATCCCAATCCCAAGAGCGAAATCGTGCTGGTGGCCGCCGAGCAGCTGCCGCCGGGTGAAGCCCTGGTGGGCGCGGTGGCGCGTGCGGCGCTGGTGCCGGGCACCCGCCAGGCCGAGTACACCATCCTGGTCAGCAGCTTCGTCGCCGGCCAGGGCCTGGGACGGCAGCTGATGCGCAAGCTGGTCAAGTGGGCACGGCGCAAATACCTGGATTGCCTGTTCGGCGACGTGCTGCAAAGCAATGTGCCGATGCTGCAGCTGGCCGAATCGCTGGGCTTCAAGCCGCAGCCGCATCCGGATTCGCCGGAGCTGGTGCGGATGGTGCTGGAGCTGGATGCCTGAGGGGCTGGGATTCGGGATTCGGGATTCGTGAAGCGGCTTGGGCGGTTGGTCTGCGACTTGGCTGCAGGGCCCTTGCCCGCCCACCATCGCGGGACACGCCGCAAGTACGTCCATGTAGGCTCTTACGCGGCATCCATGCCGCCTAAGGTCCCGCGACGGTGAGCGGGCAAGGACCAGTCGAGACGACCGGTGTGTTTGGTAAGAGCAGGCACCGGGGTCTGCTGTTCCGACAAGGAAGCGTCCCATAACGTTGACCGATCAACGGATACGCCCTTTAAGCAACCAACCAGCCAACTGTCTGGTACGGTGCCCTCGCCGGTTGCGGGACCGTGTGGCGGCATGGATGCCGCCACCGAGCCCCCAGGGATGGGTTCACGGCGTGTCCCGCAAGCGGTGAGGACGCCGCGCCCTCGACTCGCCCGGCTTTGATTGTTGATCTGTCGCTTGGCAGCAGGGCCCTTGCCCGCCCACCATCGCAGGACACGCCGCAAGTACGTCCTTGTAGGCTCTTACGCGGCATCCATGCCGCGTAAGGTCCCGCGACGGTGAGCGGGCAAGGACCAGTCGAGATGGTCGGTGTGCACGGTTAAGAGCAGGAGCGGTGTCCTGCTGTTGGGGCGAGGACGCGTCAGTACGTCTCCCAACGGAAGCCGAGCAGCGGG
Organism: Xanthomonas euroxanthea; assembly: GCF_903989455.1. Classification (NCBI taxonomy): domain Bacteria; kingdom Pseudomonadati; phylum Pseudomonadota; class Gammaproteobacteria; order Lysobacterales; family Lysobacteraceae; genus Xanthomonas; species Xanthomonas euroxanthea. The sequence continues at coordinate 3,308,894 of NZ_LR861803.1, forward strand.
CAAGCTTTCAACGAGTCAACCAGCCAACTGTATGGTGCGGTGCCCTCACCGATTGCGGGACCGTGTGGCGGCATGGATGCCGCCACCGAGCCTCCACGGACGGATTCACGGCGTGTCCCGCGAGCGGTGAGGACGCCGCGCCCTCGACTCGCCCGGCTTTGATTGTTGATCTGTCACTTGGCTGCAGGGCCCTTGCCCGCCCACCATCGCAGGACACGCCGCAAGTACGCCCATGTAGGCTCTTACGCGGCGTCCATGCCGCGTAAGGTCCCGCGACGGTGAGCGGGCAAGGACCTGTCGGGATGGTCGGTATGTAGATGGCGAGAGCGCCGCACATCCGACCAACGCGTCGCAGGTGGCCCGACGCCGGCTTTCACGCCGGATGGACCGGGCCTGGTGGGTGCTCTGATAAAATTGCCGGCTGATGCCGTCGCCAACCACCTTCCCCTCTCCGCCGCTGCCCAAGTCCGGCCAGCTCCGCGCCTATTGGCGCGCTCCGTCTTCGCCGACTGCGCTGGCCTGGTCGATCGCAAGGGCTGCCGAGGCGCATGCCGGCCCGCTGCTGGTGATCGCACGCGACAACCAGAGCGCGCATCAGATCGAGGCGGATCTGCACGCCTTGCTCGGCGAGCACGCCACGTTGCCGGTGGTGCCGTTTCCCGATTGGGAGACCCTGCCCTACGACCAGTTCAGCCCGCACCCGGAAATCATCAGCCAGCGCCTGGCGGCGCTGCATCGGCTGCCCGCGCTGACCCGTGGGGTGGTGATCGTGCCGGTGCAGACGCTGATGCAGCAGCTGGCACCGCTGAGCTATATCGTCGGCGGCAGTTTCGATCTGAAGGTCGGCCAGCGGCTGGATCTGGATGCGGAAAAACGCCGGCTGGAAAGCGCCGGTTACCGTAACGTGCCGCAGGTGATGGACCCGGGCGATTTCGCGGTGCGCGGCGGCCTGCTCGACGTGTTTCCGATGGGCGAAGCCACGCCGTTGCGGATCGAGTTGCTGGACGAGGATATCGACTCCATCCGTGCCTTCGACCCGGAATCGCAGCGCTCGCTGGACAAGGTCGAGGCCGTCAAGCTGCTGCCCGGCCGCGAAGTGCCGATGGACGATGCCAGCGTGGAGCGCGTGCTGGCCTGCCTGCGCGAGCGTTTCGACGTGGACACCCGGCGCAGCGCGCTGTACCAGGACCTGAAATCGGGTCTGGCGCCGTCGGGCGTCGAGTACTACCTGCCGATGTTCTTCAGCAAGACCGCCACCTTGTTCGATTATCTGGACAAGCGCGTGTTGCCGCTGGTCGCCACCGGTGTCTCCAATGCGGCCGATACGTTCTGGGCGCAGGCACAGGACCGCTACGAACAGCGCCGCCACGACGTGGAACGCCCGCTGCTGACGCCGGACGAGCTGTATCAATCGCCGGACGCCTTGCGCGAGCGGCTCAACAAGCTGGCGCGCATCGAAGTCTGGGCCAGCGATCATCCGCGCATCGACGAGGCCGCCGCCCTGGGCGACCAGCCGTTGCCGCCGCTGCCGGTGGCGGCAAAGGACGCGCCGGCCGGCCAGGCGCTGTCCTCGTTCCTGGGCCATTACCCCGGCCGCGTGCTGGTGGCCGCCGATACCGCCGGCCGTCGTGAGGCCTTGATGGAAGTGCTGGCCGCCGCGCAGCTGAAGCCGGAGGTCGTTGCCGACCTGCCCGCCTTCCTGGCTGCCACCAAGCTGCGCTTCGGTATCACCGTGGCGCCGCTGGAAGACGGCTTTGCGCTGGACACCCCGCAGATTGCGGTCCTGACCGAGCGCCAGCTGTTTCCCGAGCGCGCCAACCAACCGCGGCGCAGCCGCCGGGTAGGGCGCGAGCCGGAAGCGATCATCCGCGACCTGGGCGAGCTGTCCGAAGGCGCGCCGATCGTGCACGAAGACCACGGTGTGGGCCGCTACCGCGGGCTGATCGTGCTCGATGCCGGTGGCATGCCCGGCGAGTTCCTGGAGATCGAATACGCCAAGGGCGACCGCCTGTACGTGCCGGTGGCGCAGCTGCATCTGATCAGCCGCTATTCCGGCGCCTCGGCCGAGACCGCGCCGCTGCATTCGCTGGGCGGCGAGCAGTGGACCAAGGCCAAGCGCAAGGCGGCCGAAAAGGTCCGCGACGTGGCGGCCGAATTGCTGGAGATCCAGGCGCGCCGGCGTGCCCGCGCCGGGCTGGCCTTGCAGGTGGACCGGGCGATGTACGAGCCGTTCGCGGCCGGCTTTCCGTTCGAGGAAACCGGCGACCAGCTGGCCGCCATCGATGCGACCCTGCGCGACCTGGGTAGCAGCCAGCCGATGGACCGCGTGGTCTGCGGCGATGTCGGCTTCGGCAAGACCGAGGTCGCGGTGCGCGCCGCCTTTGCCGCCGCCAGCGCCGGCAAGCAGGTTGCCGTGCTGGTGCCGACAACGCTGCTGGCCGAGCAGCATTACCGCAATTTCCGCGACCGCTTCGCCGACTACCCGATGAAGGTGGAAGTGCTGTCGCGCTTCAAGAGCACCAAGGAAATCAAGGCCGAGCTGGAGAAGGTGGCCAGCGGCGAGATCGACGTGATCATCGGCACGCACCGGCTGCTGCAGCCGGACGTCAAGTTCAAGGACCTGGGCCTGGTCGTGGTCGACGAAGAGCAACGCTTCGGCGTGCGGCAGAAGGAAGCACTCAAGGCGATGCGCGCCAACGTGCATCTGCTCACGCTCACCGCAACCCCCATCCCGCGCACGCTCAACATGGCCATGGCCGGGCTGCGCGACCTGTCGATCATCGCCACCCCGCCGCCGAACCGGCTGGCGGTGCAGACCTTCATCACTGCCTGGGACAACGCGCTGCTGCGCGAGGCCTTCCAGCGCGAGCTCAGTCGCGGCGGGCAGCTGTACTTCCTGCACAACGATGTGGAAAGCATCGTGCGCATGCAGCGCGAGCTGTCCGAACTGGTGCCGGAAGCGCGCATCGGCATCGCCCACGGGCAGATGCCCGAGCGCGAGCTGGAGCGGGTGATGCTGGATTTCCAGAAGCAGCGCTTCAACGTGTTGCTGTCGACCACGATCATCGAGTCGGGCATCGACATTCCCAACGCCAACACCATCATCATCAACCGCGCCGACCGCTTCGGCCTGGCCCAGCTGCACCAGCTGCGCGGCCGCGTCGGCCGCTCGCATCACCGCGCCTACGCGTATCTGGTGGTGCCGGATCGGCGCTCGATGACCTCCGATGCGGCCAAACGCCTGGAAGCGATCGCCTCCATGGACGAGCTCGGCGCCGGCTTCACCCTGGCCACGCACGATCTGGAAATCCGCGGCGCCGGCGAGCTGCTGGGCGAAGACCAGAGCGGACAGATGGCCGAGGTCGGTTTCAGCCTGTACACCGAGCTGCTGGAACGCGCGGTACGCAGCATCCGCCAGGGCAAGCTGCCGGATCTGGATGCCGGCGAGGAAGTCCGCGGTGCCGAGGTCGAGCTGCATGTGGCCTCGCTGATTCCCGAGGATTACCTGCCGGACGTGCATACGCGGCTGACGCTGTACAAGCGCATCTCCAGCGCACGCGATGCCGATGCATTGCGCGAATTGCAGGTGGAGATGATCGACCGCTTCGGCCTGCTGCCGGACCCGGTCAAGCACCTGTTCGCCATTGCCGAACTCAAGCTGCAGGCCAATGCGCTGGGCGTGCGCAAGCTGGACCTGGGCGAGAACGGCGGCCGGCTGGTCTTCGAGGCAAAACCGGCGATCGACCCGGTGGCGGTGATCCAGATGATCCAGAAGCAGCCGAAGATCTACACGATGGACGGCCCGGACAAGCTGCGCATCAAGCTGCCGCTGCCGGAAGGCGCGGACCGCTTCAACGCCGCGCGCGGCCTGCTGACGATGCTGGCGCCAAGATGAGACCGCGCTGCGGTCGGCTGCGCCTGCCTTGGGCGCCGCGCCCGGCCTGATGACGCCAGCACGCGCCGACCGCGTTGCAGGCACTGCGCACAGTGCCGCCGATCCAATGCGGCAGTTCCGCTAAAGCCATGCCCCTTGCGCTGCCGGTGCAGGAGGCAGGCGACCTGTCTGGGGCGTCTTTGCTGCAGCCGCCGTGCACCAGCTCACGCCGCAGGCACTCAAGAAGTCGGCGGGAATGCGGCTATCTGTCCTGCGGGACTGTCCAGGACATTGGTGTCCTGAGCCTGCTTGCGACAAAGCTGAGCAATTAATGCCCAGGCAGTGATGGCCTTCTCAAATTCGTCACTGCACTGAATTTGGCCTAAATATTCCTGTCACGCGCCGATACCTGCATGGACCGGTGTGATCCCCGTGTGCAGCACTGCCCACGCAAGCCCACGCCGGACGACCTTCTTCCGCGTCATGGCACGCAACCGTGCGCCATCGCATCGCTTGAGGCATCAATGAACACGCCACTGTCCGATCTACCCGCGCCGCTGACGCTTGCCCTGGAAGGCGAGATGACCATCCGTCGCGCTGCCGAACTCAAGCCGCTGCTGCAGCCGGCCTTGCTGCATCCGGGCGGGCTGCATCTGGACCTGGGGGCGGTCAGCGAGATCGACACCACCGGCCTGCAGTTGCTGCTGGCGACCAAGCAGGCGATCCAGGCCGACGGCCGGCCGTTCTCGCTGACCGATTCCAGCCGCGCGGTGGTCGATGTGATCGAACTGCTCGGCCTGCTCGAAGCGCTGTACCCGCATGCGGTTGCGGGTCTCGGCGAACGCATTCACTAAGGGACCGGCGACACGCATGGACATGAACCAGCTGATGCAGACCTTCCTGGCCGAAAGCCGGGACCTGCTCGAAGACATGGAACGTCACCTGCTCGAAGCTGAGCGTGGCGAGTCCTCGCCGGATGCGGTCAATGCGATCTTCCGTGCGGCGCACACCATCAAGGGCTCGGGTGGATTGTTCGATCTGCCGCAGCTGGTCGGTTTCACCCACGTCGTGGAAAGCGTGCTGGACCTGGTGCGCGACGATGCACTGACGCTGAGCTCGGAACTGATCGCGCTGCTGCTGGTGTGCTGCGACCACATCCACGCCCTGGTGGAAACTGCGGCCGATCCGGCTCACGCCGATGCCGACGCCCTGACTGCAGAGGCCGAGCCCCTGCTGGCGCAACTGCAGACCTACCTGCAGGTCAGCGCCTGCGGTGTCACTGCCACGGCCGTCCAGCACAACACCCCGGAGAAACAGAGCGGTTACTGGCGCATCACGCTGAAATTGTTCGCCGATGCGCTGCGCTACGGCAATTCGCCACTCAAGCTGATTCGCAACCTGCGCGGGCTGGGCTCGGTCGAGTCGATCAATACCGATGTCAGCGGGCTGCCGAGCTTCGAAGCGCTGGATCCGGAAGCCAATTACCTGGGCTTCCGGATCCTGCTGCGCAGCGATGCCGACCGTGCCGCGATCGAGGACGTGTTCGAGTTCGTACGCGAGGACTGCGACCTGGAGATCATCTCGGTACCGGCACCGATGGACGCCAGTGCCGTGCTTGCAGACGAGCCGGTCATGGCTGCGGCCGCGCCGGTTAGCGGCGTGCTGGCGGGCGTGCCGGCCGCAGCGTCGGCACGCCCGCAGCAGGACACCGGCGCACGCAACGCCGACGCGCGCTCGATCCGCGTGGACGCCGACAAGCTCGATCGCATGATCGACCTGGTGGGCGAACTCATCATCGCGGTGGCCGGCACCAATGCCAACGCGCAGCGCACCGGCGATGCACAGTTGCTGGAATCGGCCTCGATCCTGGCCGGCCTGGTGGAAGAGGTGCGCGAAAGCGCCCTGCAACTGCGCATGGTCAAGATCGGCGGCACCTTCAGCCGCTTCCAGCGCGTGGTGCACGACGTGGCGCGCGAACTCGGCAAGGACATCGCGTTGGTCGTGGCCGGCGAAGACACCGAACTGGACAAGTCGGTGGTGGAAAAGATCGGCGACCCGCTCACCCATCTGGTGCGCAACGCCATGGATCACGGCATCGAACCGGCGGAGGTGCGCGTGGCACGCGGCAAGCCCGCACGCGGCACCGTGGGCCTGAATGCCTATCACGACTCCGGCAGCATCGTCATCCAGATCACCGACGACGGTGGCGGCCTGAATCGCGACCGCATCCTGGCCAAGGCGCTGGAACGCGGCCTGATCGAGGCGGGCCGCCAGCTCAGCGACCGCGAGGTGTTCGCGATGATCTTCGAGCCGGGCTTTTCCACCGCCGAAAAGGTCACCAACCTGTCCGGCCGCGGCGTGGGCATGGACGTGGTCAAGCGCAACATCACCGCGCTGCGCGGCACCGTGGAGATCGACAGCACCGCAGGCCTGGGCACCACCATATCGGTGCGGCTGCCGCTGACGCTGGCCATCATCAACGGCTTCCAGGTCGGCGTCGGTAAATCGGTGTTCGTGGTGCCGCTGGACGTGGTGGAGGAATGCGTGGAATTCACGCCCGACTACAGCAGCGACTACATCGACCTGCGTGGCAGCGTGCTGCCGTATGTACGCCTGCGCGCACTGTTCGCGCTCGGCGGCAGGACGCCTGCGCGCGAGAGCATCGTGGTGATCCGCCAGGGCGCGCAGCGTTTCGGGCTGGTCGTGGACACCTTGCTGGGCGAATGGCAGACCGTGATCAAGCCGTTGTCCAGGGTCTTCGCACAGGTCAAGGGCATCAGCGGTTCGAGCATCCTGGGCAGCGGCGATGTCGCGCTGATTCTCGACGTACCCAGCCTGCTGCAGCAATTGCATCCAAACCAGGACGCCCTGGCGGCCTGAGTCACCACACAAGCACTCCCCACATCACCGCCTCGTTCGTTGTTCCCTGACCCCAGGAAGCTGCCGCCATGTCACACCGTCTCCCGATCGCCACGCAGTTGTGGTTCACCGCCGCCCTCGCCCTTGCCTTGCCTGTCGTGGTGGTGGTCGCCGGCTTTGCGCTGACGCTGTCGCACGGCGCCCTGCTCGCCGCCAGCGTCCTGGCCGCACTCGTCAGCGGTGCGTTGCTGCTCCATGCGATCCGCATCGCGGCCGGCTCGCTGGAGCTTGCCACCACCACGCTGGATGCATTCGCGCGTGGCAACTTCGCCGTCGCCCTGCCGCAGCTGCGCGACGAGCAGGCCTGCGAGGTGCTGCGTGCGCTGCGCAAGGTGCAGGGCACCATTGCCCAGGTCAACCAGGAGATCAACCGCGTCTGGCAGGAACACGACGCCGGCGAGATCGACGCGCGCATCGACGTGGCACGCTTCGATGGCGATTTCCGCACCACCGGCGAAGGCATCAACCGCCTGGTCACCAACCATATCGCGGTCGAGAAGCAGCTCATGGCCTGCGTGGCCGAGTTCGGCCGCGGCAACTTCTCCGCCGAGCTGGAACGCCTGCCGGGCAAGAAGGCCCTCATCAACGAGATCGTCGAGCAGATCCGCGGCAACCTCACCGGCATGGTCGCCGAGGTCAACCACATGGCGGCCGAGCACGACGCCGGCGATATCGACGTGGTCATCGACACGCAACGTTTCACCGGCGATTTCCGCCGCATGGCCGAAGGCATCAATGCAATGGTAGCCAGCCACATCGCGGTCAAGAAACAGGCCATCGCCTGCGTGGCCGAGTTCGGCCGCGGCAACTTCACCGCGCAGCTGCCGTTGCTGCCGGGCAAGAAGCGCTTCATCAACGAGACCCTGGAACAGGTGCGCGGCAACCTCACCGGCCTGATCCGCGAGATCAACCACATGTCGGCCGAACACGAAGCCGGCGATATCGATGTGGTCATCGACAGCAGCGGTTTCGACGGCGATTTCCGCAGCATGGCCACCGGCATCAACCAGATGGTGGGCGCGCATATCGCGGTCAAGAAGCTGGCGATGGGTGTGGTGGCCGAATTCGGCCGCGGCAACTTCGAGGCACCGCTGGCGCAGCTGCCGGGCAAGAAGGCCTTCATCAACGACACCGTGGAGCGTGCGCGCGGCAACCTGCGCAGCATTTCCGAGGTGATCCAGGTGATGGGCGCGATGGCCGACGGTGACCTCACCCATACCGTGGAAGGCCGCTACGAAGGCGCCTTCGCCGACATGCAGCGCTACGTCAACACCACCATGAGCCGGCTGACCGAGATCGTCGATGAGGTCAACCGCAACGCCGAGAACCTGGCCAGCGCCTCCGAACAGGTCAGCGCCACCGCACAGGCGCTGGCGCAGGCCGCCAGCGAACAGGCGGCCGGGGTGGAAGAGACCAGCGCCTCGCTGGAACAGATGACCGCCTCCATCGCGCAGAACACCGAGAACGCGCGCGTCACCGACAGCATGGCCGCCAAGGCGGCCAGCGAGGCGGCCGATGGCGGCGACACCGTGCGCGCCACCGTGGTGGCGATGAAGGACATCGCCAGGAAGATCGGCATCATCGACGACATCGCCTACCAGACCAACCTGCTGGCGCTCAATGCCGCCATCGAGGCCGCGCGTGCCGGCGAACATGGCAAGGGCTTTGCGGTGGTGGCGGCGGAAGTGCGCAAGCTGGCCGAGCGCAGCCAGATCGCCGCGCAGGAGATCGGCGAGGTGGCCGGCTCCAGCGTGGACCTGGCCGAAAGCGCCGGCCGCGTGCTCGGCGAGATGGTGCCCTCGATCCGCCGCACCTCCGACCTGGTGCAGGAAATCGCCGCCGCCTCCGAAGAACAGACCGCCGGCGTCAGCCAGATCAACACCGCCGTCGGCCAGTTGAACCAGACCACGCAGTCGGCCGCCGCCAACGCCGAAGAACTGGCCGCCACCTCGGAAGAAATGAGCGCGCAGGCCGAACAACTGCAGCAGTTGATGGGCTTCTTCCGGCTCGGCAATGGCGCGCGCGCGGCGGCATCGCCCAGCAACAAGCCGGGCCCGCGCCGGATCGCACCGCACGGCAGCAGCACCGCAATCAGCGCGCCGCCGCGTCGCAGCAACGTGCGCCAGTTCAGCGCGGTGGCAGCCACCGCCGATGCGATCGACGAATCGCAGTTCGCCAGCTTCTGAGGACACGACGATGCAACCGCACAGCGCAGCCAGCACCATGCCAACCGCCGTCGCGCCGCCATCGACGGCGCCGCAGCAATACCTGACCTTTGTGCTGGGCACGGAAATGTTCGGCCTGGGCATCCTCGGCATCAAGGAAATCATCGAATACCGCATGCCGACCGACGTGCCGATGATGCCGCCGGCCCTGCGCGGGGTGATCAACCTGCGCGGCGCGGTGGTGCCGGTGGTGGATCTGCAACAGCGCTTCGGCCGCAACGCCAGCGCGATCACCAAGCGCAGCTGCATCGTGATCGTGGAGATCGCCCATGGCCACACGCATCAGGTGCTCGGCCTGTTGGTGGATGCGGTGAGCGAGGTGCTGGAGATCGCGCCCGACGCGATTGCCGACGCGCCCAGTTTTGGCGCCGGCATCGCACGCGAATGCATCCATGCGATGGCCAGGATCGGCGAGCGCTTCGTGATCCTGCTCGACGCCGATGCGGTGCTGGGCAACGACGCACTCGCCCAGCTGCCTGTCGCCGACCTGGCAGCCTGACATGTCCAGCCTGCACGCAAGGACTCCCATGCGCCCCACCCTTCTCTCCTGCAGCTGCGCGCTGGACGGCCCGGTACTGGTCGTCGACGACAGCGTGGTCCAGCGCGAACACGCGATGGCGCTGTGCCGCCAGCTCGGCGCCGTCGCAGTCGACGGCGCAGTCGACGGCCACGCCGCGCTGGCCTGGCTGGGCAGTGCAGTGGCCCCATCGCTGCTGCTGATCGATCTGGAAATGCCGGGCATGGATGGCGTGCAGCTGCTGGATGCGCTGGCACGCGGCAAGTACAGCGTGCCGGTGGTGGTTGTCTCGCAGCGCGGCGGCGCCCTGATCGATGCGGTGATGCAGCTCAGCCGCAGCGCCGGCGTGCGCGTGCTCGGCGGCATCGAAAAGCCGATGCATCTGCAGGACCTGGCCAACGTGCTTGAGTGCGAGCCGGGGCTGGCCACGAACGCGCCCGCGTTTGCCCAGGCGGCGATCTCACCGCTGATGTCCAGCGGTGGCGCGGCTGCCTCGCGGCTGGACCGGGCCATGCGCCGCGGCGAAATCCGCGTGGCCTACCAGCCCAAGCTCGATCTCAAGGACGGTCGCCTGCGCGGCGTGGAAGCGCTCGCCCGCTGGCGCCGCCCGCAAGGCGACATGATCGGGCCGGACCGCTTCATTCCGCTGGCCGAACGCGAGGGCCTGATCCATGCCCTGACCCAGCAGGTGATCGACATGGCGGTCGCGCAACTGGTGGACTGGCGCGCAGAAGGCCTGGAGCTGAGCCTGGCGCTGAACCTGTCGCCCAACCTGCTCGGCGAGCAGGGCTTTCTCGAACAGCTGTGCGGCAAGCTGGGCGACAACGGCCTGAGCCCTGCCGATCTGGTGCTGGAACTCACCGAAAGCGCCATCGTGGAGCCGGCCAATGCCTTGAGCATGCTGGCGCGCCTGCGCCTGCACGGCTTCGGCCTGTCGATCGACGACTACGGCACGGGGTTTTCCTCGCTGCAGCGCCTGGCCAGCATTCCCTTCACCGAACTCAAATTGGATCGCAGCTTCGTGCATGCCGCACATCGCAGCCGCAGTCAGCGCACCGTGCTCGAATCCACGCTGGAACTGGCGCACCGGCTCGAACTCACCGCCGTGGCCGAAGGGGTGGAAACGCCGGAGGACTGGCGCCTGCTGCGCGAGCTGGGCTGCGATCTGGCACAGGGCTACCTGATGGGCTCGCCGATGCCCGGGCCGATGCTGTCGGAATGGTGGCGCGAACACGCCGTGCGCATCGCACGCCTGTGCGGCAACGCACTGCCCAGCGATGCAGATGTCGCCTGACCATGAGCACAGCCACCGCCATCACCGAACAGGAGTTCGGCCGCTTCCAGCGCTTCATCTTCGAAGCGGCGGGCATCAGCATTTCCACCGGCAAGAAAGCCATGTTGTGCGGCCGGCTGGGCAAGCGCCTGCGCGAACACCAGTTCAGCACCTACACGCAGTACCTGCAGTTGCTGGAAAGCCGCCAGGACCGCGCCGAGATCCAGACCGCGATCGACCTGCTGACCACCAACGAAACCTACTTCTTCCGCGAGCCCAAGCACTTCGAGCTGCTGCGCAAGCTGGCCGGCGAACATCGCGGCGGCCTGCCGTTCCGCTGCTGGAGCGCGGCCAGCTCCAGCGGCGAAGAGGCCTACAGCATGGCGATGGTGCTGGACGACGCCTTGCAGGGACGGCCGTTCGAAGTGGTCGGCAGCGACATCAGCACCCGCGTGCTGGCCAAGGCGCGCACCGGGCATTACGCACTGCAGCGCATCGACGGCATTCCGCAGCCCTATCTCAAGCGCTATTGCCTGCGTGGCCAAGGCGAATACGACGGCACCTTGCTGGTGGAACGGCGCCTGCGCGACCGGGTCAGGTTCGTGCATGCCAACCTCAATACGGCCTTGCCGATGCTGGGCAGCTTCGATGCGATCTTCCTGCGCAATGTGATGATCTATTTCAATGGCCAGACCAAGCGCGAGGTCATCCTGCGTGTGCTGTCCAACCTCAAATCGGGCGGCTATTTCTGCATCGGTCATTCGGAGAGCCTGAGCGAACTCGACATCGATCTGGTCCAGGTGGCACCCTCGATCTTCCGCAAGGCCTGAGCCAAGGATCCGCCGTGTCGACCGCCTTCAACCGCCCTGCCGCCAGCCCCATTGCCCGCACCGATGCCATCAAGGCCATGGTCGTCGACGACTCGGCGGTGGTGCGCCAGGTGCTGGTGGGCGTGCTCAACGACGCGCCCGACATCGAGGTCATCGCCACCGCGGCCGACCCGCTGCTGGCGATCGAGAAGATGCGCAAGCAATGGCCGGACGTGATCGTGCTGGATGTGGAAATGCCGCGCATGGACGGCATCACCTTCCTGCGCAAGATCATGAGCGAACGCCCCACCCCGGTGGTGATCTGTTCCACGCTCACCGAAAAAGGCGCACGCGTCACCATGGATGCCCTGGCCGCCGGTGCGGTGGCCGTGGTGACCAAACCGCGCCTGGGGCTCAAGCAGTTCCTCACCGACTCGGCCGACGAACTGGTCAATACCGTGCGCAGCGCCGCACGCGCCAACGTCAAGCGGCTGGCCGCACGGGTTGCCGCAGCGCCGCTGGAAGCGGAGGTCAAGCACACCGCCGATGTGATCCTGCCGGCGCAAAGCGGGCGCGCGCTGGCGCAGACCACCGAGCGCATCGTCGCCATCGGCACCTCCACCGGCGGCACCCAGGCGCTTGAAGAAGTGCTGACCGCGTTGCCGCGCGTCTGTCCCGGCATCGTGATCGTGCAGCACATGCCGGAGAAATTCACCGCCGCCTTCGCCGCGCGCCTGAATGGCTTGTGCCAGATCGCAGTGAAAGAGGCCACCAACAACGACCGGGTGATGCCGGGCCGCGCGCTGATCGCGCCCGGCGGCAAGCATCTGCTGCTGCGCCGCAGTGGCGCGCAGTACTTTGTCGAAGTGATGGAAGGCCCGCCGGTCAACCGGCATCGTCCGTCGGTGGATGTGCTGTTCCGCTCGGCCGCACGTGCGGCCGGCAGCAATGCGCTGGGCATCATCATGACCGGCATGGGCGACGACGGCGCCGCCGGGCTGCTGGAAATGCGTCAGGCCGGCGCGCGCACGGTGGCGCAGGACGAGCACACCAGCATCGTATTCGGCATGCCCAAGGAAGCGATCAAACGCGGCGGCGCCGACCGCATCCTGCCGCTGGGCGCGATGGCGCGCGAGATCGTGACGCAGCTGCAGTAGCGCGCCGCACGCGCAAGCGGCGAAATTACAACTGCGACTCCAGCGGCAACCAGCCCATCACCGTCGCCGCACCACGCCGCCACACGCTCGCAGCCGGCTCTTGCGACCACACCTCGGGCGGCTGCGCCGCATCGTCGTGCCAGCGCAGCGCGCCCCGCTCCAGGGTCACGCGGTAACTCACCGGTGCGCCGATCTTGCGGTTGTAGACCTGCTCCAGCTGCGCGGCCACTGCGCGATCGTTGAACAGCAGGCCCATCTCGGTATTGAGGTTCATCGAGCGCGGATCCAGATTGAACGAGCCGATGAAGCCGCTGCTGTCGTCCACCACGAACGCCTTGGTGTGCAGGCTGGCCCCGCTGGAGCCGAACAGGCTGCCGTCCGGCTTGCCCATCGGCTTGAGCTCGTGCAGGCGCACGCCTTGCGTAAGCAGGGGCACCCGGTAATCGGCATAGCCGCTGTGCACGGCAACCACATCGTTTGCCGCCAGCGAGTTGGTCAACACGCTGACGCGCACATTGCGCCGACGCAACGCGCCGATCCAGCGCATGCCGTCCTCGCCGGGCACGAAGTACGGCGAGATCACCTTCAATTCCCGCTGCGCATGCGCCATTTCGCCGATCAACACCGGCGTCATCCAGTCCGCCTGCGGCGGTGCGCCCTCGGCCTTTTCCGGCGGGTCGGAAACGATGCGCGCCTGGTCCAGCCAATGCACCTGGCGCTGGCCCTGCGTCAACGCCTGCACGCTGGGCGACTGGCGCAGCCGCTGCACATACGGATGCGCGCGTGCCGACTCCAGGCCGGCATCCAGGCTGCCGCGCAACGCATCCAGTGCCTGTGGCTTGGCGGTCACCAGCGCAGCCAGCGGCAGGGCATTGGGGCTGTTCCAGTACGCATCGAAGACCTGCTCGGCCTGGCCCACGGCCGGCCCCATCAGTGCCGCGTCCATGTCCATGAAATTGGTGTCGCGCGCCGCATCGAAGTATTCATCGCCCACATTGCGGCCACCCACCACCGCCATCCGACCATCGGCAATCCAGGCCTTGTTGTGCATGCGCCGGTTGATGCTGAGCATGCGCAGCACCATCTCCACCCCACGCATCAGCGTGCCTTCGCGCGCACGGGTGGGATTGAACAGACGGATCTCGATCATCGGGTGGCTGTCCAGCGCCGCCAGCACCGAATCGCTGCCATGGATGTTCATGTCGTCCAGCAGCAGGCGCACGCGCACGCCGCGATCGGCCGCCTGCAGCAGTTCGTTGTGCAGCAGGTTGCCAGTGAAGTCGGCATGCCAGATGTAGTACTGCAGATCCAGGCTGCGCCCGGCCGCACGCGCGGTGAGCGCACGCACCGCGAACGCATCGACATTGTCGGGCAGGATCACCATGCCGGTCTGACCGGCATGTGCCTGCTGCAGCGGCGCCACCACCTGATCGATCGGCGTGGCGATTGCGGTGGCAGGCAGCGCGTGGCTCACCGCACCACGCTGACGATCGGCAAAGCGTCCGTAGCCGTACAGCGACAGCACGCTGCCCAGCAGGAGCACCAGTGCACCGATGCCCACCCATTTGATGATTTTTCGCCTCGTCACTGCCGCCCCCGTGTTGCAGAGCGCGGCAGTCTAGACGCTGCACCTGCATGTCGATGTGCAGACGCAAGCGCACAAGCGAGCTCGACAAACGCGCAAAAACAGCGGATTTTCCAGCGCAGACTGTCGCAACAGTCCGCGCCGGATGCGATGCCGCTTACCAGATCGCAACGCGATCCTTGTCGCCACGCACCATCGCATCGCCCGGCTTGCACTGGAACGCCTGCGCAAATGCCGGCATGTTCGACGGCGCACCATTGGCGCGGAAATTGGCCGGCGCATGCGGGTCGGTGTTCAGGCGCACGCGCAATTCGCCGTCGGTGAAGTTGCGGCGCCACACCGTGGCCCAGTTCATGAAGAAGCGCTGGTCCTGCGTATAACCGTCGATGTCCTTGTTGGCGCCGGGCTGTTCCTTCAATGCCATCTGCAGCGCGTCATAGGCCACGGTCAGGCCACCGAGATCGCCGATGTTCTCGCCCAGGGTCAGCCTGCCTTTGACGTTGACGCCAGGGATCGCCTCATAGCCGTCGAACTGCGCCACCAGCTGGTCGGTGCGCTGGGTGAACAGCTTGCGGTCCGCATCGGTCCACCAGGTATCGAAGTTGCCCTTGGCATCGAACTGGCTGCCCGAGTCGTCGTAGCCATGCATCATCTCGTGCCCGATCACCGCTCCGATCCCGCCGTAATTCAATGCCGGGTCGGCCTTGGGGTCGAAGAACGGCGGCTGCAGGATCGCCGCCGGGAACACGATCTCGTTGCGGGTGGCGTTGTAGTACGCATTGACCGTCTGCGGGGTCATATGCCACTCGCGCTTGTCGACCGGCTTGCCGATCTTGTCCAGCATGTAGCGATAGTTGAATGCCTGCGCGGCCTGCATGTTGGCCAGGAATCCGTCACCCCGGGTCTCCAGGCCGGACCAGTCGCGCCACTGATCCGGGTAGCCGATCTTGGGCGTGAAACTGGCCCACTTCTCCAGCGCGCGCTGCTTGGTTTCCGCGCTCATCCAGTCGAGCTGTTCCAGCCGCGCCTTGAGCGCCACCGAGAGGTTCTGCACCAGCTGCTGCATCTGCTGCTTGGACTCGGCCGGGAATGCGGACTGCACGTACAGCTGGCCCAGTGCCTCGCCCATCGCCTCGTTGACCGCATTCAAGGTGCGCTTCCAGCGCGGCAGCATGTCCTGCTGGCCACGCAGCGTCTTGGCATAGAAATCGAAGTTGGCCTGCTCGAACGGCTTGGCCAGATACGGTGCCGCCTCGTCCACACTGTGGAAACGCAGGTAGGCCTTCCAGGTTTCCACCGGCGTATCGGCCAGCATCGCATCGAGTTCGGCGAAGTAACCCGGCTGGCTCAGCGAGAACGTCCCCGCCGGCACCTTGAGTGCGCTGAAGAACGCCTGCCAGTCGAAATGCGGTGTCACCGCGTTGGCACCGGCCACATCGACCGGGTTGTAGCGCTTGGCCGGGTCGCGCAGTTCGATGCGCGACAGCGAGGCGGCGGCCAGGCGGGTTTCGAACGCCATCACCGCCTTGGCCTGCGTGGCCGCCTGCGCGGCGGGAATGCCGGACAACTCCAGCACGCGCGCGATGTAGGCCACGTACTGCTCACGGATCCTGGCCTGCGCCGGATCGGTGTAATAGCCCTTCTCGGGCAAGCCCAGACCTCCCTGGCCTGCGTAGGCGATCATCTGTTCGGAATGCTTGTAGTCGGCATTGGCGCCGAACGAGAACAGGAAGCCCTGGCCCTTGGCATAGCTGTCGCGCAACCACGCGGCGATGGACGGCGCATCGGTCAGCGCATCGATCGCCTTGAGCTGCGGCTGCAGCGGCGTGATGCCGGCGGCGTCGATCGCCGCTTCGTCCGAGCCGGTGCGCCACAGGTCGGCGATCTTGGCGTCCACCGAGCCGGCCGACAGGTTGCCGCGCGCCAGTTGCTCCACCAACGCGTGCTGGATGGTCCGCGAACGCTCGGCCAGCACCTCGAAACTGCCCCAGCTGGTGCGGTCCGACGGCACCGGGTTGGCCTTGAGCCACTTGGCGTTGACGAAGCCGTTGAGGTCCTGGCACGCGTTGATGGCCGGATCCAGGTCGTTGACGCCGAAGGCCACGATCGGCGCATCGAGCTTGGACACATCGACCCTGGTCGGCGCGGCCGGCGGTGCGGCCGGTGCCGGCCTGGCGGTGTCCTCGGAGCGGCCACACGCCGAGAGCGTCACCGCGATGGCCACTGCAAGCGACAGTGGCGCAAATTTGCTCAACATCTTTCCATTCTCCAAGGCATGCGACCGCGTCATGCGCAGTCAAAAAAGTAGGCAATCAGCGCAGACGCACCAACCACGTCATCATTGCAACGGCACCGCAACGTCCTGACGCCCGCTGCCGCGCCCTATCGAAGAGCACACGTCCCACGACGCACTCCACGTGGCCTGGGCACGTGCATGCCACCGCTGTTGCCGCCGCAGAAACCACTTCGGCAATCCGGCGCAGCAGCAGCGCCATCGACTGCGGTCATTTGCGCGCGTACAGCGGTGCCATCAACAGGTACACCGGATACGCCAGCACCATCAGCACCAGCGCGACCTCATGCCCGGACGCCGCCTCCGCCCAGGACTCCATCCGTCGCGACGGCCCCCAGAAACCGAACGCCAGCAGCGCCACACCCACGATGCCGACCAGCAGCGCCAGGCCCAGCGCCGAACCGGACACACTGCCCCGGGCCAGCAACGCGAACGCAGCGCCGCCACCGCCCAACAGCAGCCCCAACGTCACCAGATACGCGCGGCAGTAGGTGGCACTCATCTGTTGCCTTTTCCGCTTGCTGGACATCATGTCTCCCCTGGAAGAACCCGCATGCGCACCTGCCCGATCCACCAACAGGCGCGCATGCGTGTCAAATCCGCACGCGTCAATCGAGCGCGCACCGCAAACTCCACGCCACGCTGCGCGCCATGCACGCAGCGCAGCCAGCGGATGCGGCGATTACTTCGCCTTGCCCTGATTGGCCACCGCGTCGGCGGCGCGCTTGGCCGCTTCCGGGTCGCCCAGGTAGCGGTAGCTTTGCACCTGCAGGGTATCGTCCAGCTCGAACAGCAACGGGATGCCGGTCGGGATATTGAGCTCCAGGATCTGCTCGTTGGACACCGCGTTGAGGTATTTGTACAGCGCACGCAGCGAGTTGCCGTGCGCGGTCACCAGCACGGTCTGCCCGGCCTTCAACTGCGGTGCGATCGCGTCGTGCCAGTACGGCAGCACGCGCACCAGCGTGGTCGCCAGCGACTCGGTACCCGGCAATGCATTGCGATCCAGCGTGGCGTAGCGACGATCGTGACACGGATGCCCCGGATCGTTGACGTCCATCGCCGGCGGCGGAATGTCGTAGGAACGGCGCCAGATCTTGACCTGCTCTTCGCCGTGCTTGGCCGCGGTTTCGGCCTTGTCCAGCCCCTGCAGGCCACCGTAGTGGCGCTCGTTGAGGCGCCAGCTCTTGGACACCGGCAACCAGTCCTGGTCCAGTTCCTTCAACGCACCCTGCAGCGTGTGGATGGCGCGCTTGAGCACCGAGGTGTGCGCCACATCGAACTGCAACCCTTCGTCCTTCATCAGCTTGCCGGCCGCAGCGGCTTCCTGGCGGCCTTGCTCGGTGAGTTCCACATCCACCCAGCCGGTGAAACGGTTGTCCAGGTTCCATTGGCTCTGGCCATGGCGCAGCAGTACGAGTTTGCGGGTCACTACGGTTCTCCGATTGGGGGCCGATCAGCCTGCGATTGTAACGGCAGCCAGCGCATCGCAGGCATGCACGAGACCGCCACGGCCAGCGCGCGATGCTGGGGCCATGCAAACGATCGATCCCGTCTTTGCCGGTTGGGATGGCAGCGTCATCCAGGCGCGACAGTTGCAACAGCAACTGGCACACCGCGTGGTGCTGCAGGACCAGCTCGGCGCAACACCGCAACTGCTCGCCGGCTTCGACGTCGGCTTCGAAGACGACGGCCAGACCACGCGCGCGGCAGCGGTGCTGCTGGATGCAGACACGCTGATGCCGCTGGAAACGCACATCGCGCGGGTGCCCACGTCGATGCCGTACGTGCCGGGCCTGCTCAGCTTTCGTGAGCTGCCGGCCTTGTTGCAGGCGCTGGCACTGTTGTCGCGCCCCCCGGATCTGATCTTCATCGACGGCCAGGGCATCGCGCATCCGCGCAAGCTCGGCATCGCTGCGCACTTTGGCGTGGTGACCGGCCTGCCCAGCATCGGCGTGGCCAAGCAACGCCTGGCGGGCAGCTTCGTCGCGCCGGGGCCCGAGCGCGGCGACCACAGCCCGATCCTGCTGGGTGGCACGCAGATCGGCTGGGCGCTGCGCAGCAAGCCGCGCTGCAATCCGCTGATCGTCTCGCCTGGCCACCGCGTCTCGATGCAGGGCGCGCTCGACTGGACGCTGCGTACGTTGCGCGCCTATCGCCTGCCCGAGCCCACGCGCCTGGCCGATCGGCTGGCCTCGCGGCGCGGCGAAATCGCCCTGCACAGCGCCGCCTCCGGACAGCTGTTCTAGCGCGGATGGGCCAATCGCGATCGACAGCGCGCGTGCCTGCCTCTGTCGTCTGCAACCGCCCATCTCGGCACGTTCGTTCTGGCCGCCAGCACGCCGCGCAGCGACTGTCTCCGGGACGATCCGTCTTGGTGAAGCGCTCGCCAGGCCGCGCGCGCACATGCAAAGCTGGTGTCCATTCGACTTGATCAGAGCCGCCGCCATGACCACCTTGATCGCTCCCCGCGTGCATGACATCGGCGGGCTGGAAGTGCGCCGCGCCGTGCCCACGCTGCAGGCGCGCAGCGTCGGCCCATTCGTGTTCGTCGACCATATGGGCCCGGCGGTGCTGGAGCCGGATCACGGCATCGACGTGCGCCCGCATCCGCATATCGGCCTGGCGACAGTGACCTTCCTGTGGTCCGGCGAGATCGGCCACCGCGACAGCCTGGGCTCTGACCAGGTGATCCGCCCCGGCGACGTCAACTGGATGACCGCCGGCCGCGGTATCGCCCATTCCGAGCGCACGCCGGCCCCCGAGCGCGCCCGCACGCATGCGCTGCACGGCATGCAGACCTGGATCGCGCTGCCGCGCTCGGCCGAAGAGACCGCGCCCGCCTTCCATCACCACGCCGCCGCCAGCCTGCCGCAGCAACGCCGCGCTGGTGTCTGGCTACGCGTGATCGCCGGCCGCGCGTACGGCGAGGAATCGCCGGTACAGGTGTTCAGCGGCACGCTCAACGTCGCGCTGGATCTGCAGCCGGAGGCGGAGATCGACCTGGACACCGGCCACGCCGAACGTGCGCTCTACATCCTGGAAGGCGAGGCGCAGCTGGATGGCACCGACGTGCCCGCGCGCCACCTGATCGTACCCTCGCCCGGCAGCCGCG
Organism: Xanthomonas euroxanthea; assembly: GCF_903989455.1. Classification (NCBI taxonomy): domain Bacteria; kingdom Pseudomonadati; phylum Pseudomonadota; class Gammaproteobacteria; order Lysobacterales; family Lysobacteraceae; genus Xanthomonas; species Xanthomonas euroxanthea. The sequence goes on from NZ_LR861803.1 coordinate 3,328,661, forward strand.
GGCGCCTGCGCGCCAGGACGCCGCTCAAAGCGATGCTGCTCGGCGGCGAGCCGCTGGATGGGCCGCGCCACCTGTGGTGGAACTTCGTCTCCAGTTCCAGGGAGCGCATCGAGCAGGCCAAGGACGATTGGCAGGCCGGCCGCTTCGGCCGCATTCCCGGCGACGACAAGGAATTCATTCCACTGCCGCAAACCCCGGCGCCCAAGCCGGTCAACTACCCCTGACCGCAGCCGGCAGCCCGGCAGTGCCGCGCTGCCAACCCAGGTCTCGCAACGGGAGTGCCCGCGCGCACGACCGATTGCAGCCCAACCTGCGAATTGCGCTTGAGCTTGCAGCCCCACCTGTGGTAGTCATGTCGACATAGGTTGGGGACAGGTTGCGTGCGGGCACAGCCGGGCGGGGAGCGCACGGGCTGATGCCGCGACACGGTCAACGACGCTGTCCCTGCGCAGACATCCAACGCCGGGGAACACTTGAATGAAGTCCGCATCCTGCCTTGTCGGCCTGAGCCTGTTGTTGGCCGCCGCCACCGTTCACGCCCAAACCTCACCGGTCTGCCCACCGTTGCCGCCAGCCTCCGGGCTGCAGTGGAGCGAGCTTTCAGGTGCGGACTATCTGTTCTGCAAGGCCATGACTGCAGACGGTCGCCAGGTGATCGGCGTGATGCTGACCACGCGCGACCCGGCGATGACGCTGGCGCGTGACCGCCGCGCGGAGAAGGGCCAGATCCAGCAGGAAGACTTTTACTGGTACAAGCTCGACCTGGGCGGCCGCGAGCTGCCGGGCATGGAATCGCGCCGCGTCACCGTGGTCGAGCTTGGCAAGAAACGCTATGCACAGCTCTGGATCGACGGCGCCAGCACCGAAGAGCTGGCCTCGATGCAATCGCTGGTGCAGAACATGGATCTGCAGCCCGCCAGCCTGGCCTTGCAGCGCTGACGCAACCGGGAGTGAAGCGCCAGGTCATGCCGACATGATGCGGCCCGGCGCGCGCCAGCTGCGTACACGCCGTTGCATGCCCGGCGCGCCTGCGCTTGCACATGCCTGCTGCAACACCCGACGCGTCGCCGTCATCCTGCAGTGCCGTATCGGCGCGCACCTCGTCGGTGCGCAGCCGATGGAGCGGGCAGATGTCGGCCACCTCCAGCAGGCGGTCACTCACGCCGCTCTCCTACGCGTGGCGCGAGCGGCCGGCTAAAACCGGCCTTCCTGGAAGTCGACGAAGGCCTGCATCAATTCCTGCTTGGTGTTCATCACGAACGGGCCGTGCCGCATCACCGGCTCGTTGAGCGGGCGGCCCGCCACCAGGATCAGCTGCGCGCCGTCGGCACCGGCCCGTAGCGTCAGGCGCTCACCGCCGCCCAGCACCGCCAGTTCCTGCGCCGGCAGCGCACGCACGGCATCGCCCTCGCCCACCGTCACCGCACCTTCAAAGGCGTAGGCAAACGTGTTGTGGCCGCTGGGCAGCACATAGTCCCAGGACGCCTCCGGTGCCAGTGCGATATCCAGGTACACCGGCTCGGTGGCCGGTTGCACGATCGGGCCGCGCACCTGGCCCACGGCTCCGGCGATCACCTTGACCGTGACACCGGGCGCCGGCTGCGCGACCGGGATGCTGTCCGGTGCGTACTCCTGATACCTGGGATCGGTCATCTTGTCGCGCGCCGGCAGGTTCACCCACAGCTGGAAGCCGCGCATGCGCCCGGATTCCTGCTCGGGCATTTCCGAATGGATCAGCCCGCGGCCGGCGGTCATCCACTGCACGCTGCCCGGGGTCAGCAGGCCCTCGTTGCCGTGGTTGTCCTTGTGGCGCATGCGCCCGTCCAGCATGTAGGTCACCGTCTCGAAGCCGCGGTGCGGGTGGCTTGGGAAACCGCCGATGTAGTCCTCGGCCTTTTCGGTGCCGAACTCGTCGAGCATCAGGAACGGGTCCAGATCCGGCAGCTGCTGGGTGCCGATGACGCGGGTCAGCTTGACCCCGGCGCCGTCGGAGGTCGGCATGCCGCGGATGGTGCGCAGCACATGCGCCGGTGTCGTGGTGGGGGTGCTCATTGCGTGATCCCTGTGCAGTGGGTCGGTGCACCAATGATGGGTGCGCCTGCTGCAACGCCCAACCACGGCCGCTGCAACCGATCGTTCCAATCGTCGGCCTCCTATGGCGGGCGCTAGCGCATCGTGTACCCGAATACTCTACGACCAAAGTTTTACCCTGCCGCGGAACGCTGCCATTGACCGCAGCCTGGCACGGGGGGACCCTTGGGCGAATCGTTCCTGAGGGGCATGCATGAAAGGGTTCTCGAAGCTGGCCTGGGGCGCGCTGGCGCTGCTGGCCGCGTTCTGTCTGGGTACCGTGGCGCTGCGGCGTGGCGAGCACATCAATGCGCTATGGATCGTGGTGGCGGCGGTGTCGATTTATCTGATCGCCTACCGCTTCTACAGCCTGTTCATCGCCGACAAGGTGATGCAGCTGGACGTGACCCGCGCCACGCCGGCGGTGGCCAACAACGACGGCCTGGACTACGTGCCCACCAACAAGCACGTGCTGTTCGGCCACCATTTCGCCGCGATCGCCGGCGCCGGGCCCCTGGTCGGTCCGGTGCTCGCCGCACAGATGGGCTACCTGCCCGGCCTGCTGTGGCTGGTGGTCGGCGTGGTGTTTGCCGGGGCGGTGCAGGACTTCGTGGTGCTGTTCCTGTCCAGCCGCCGCAACGGCCGCTCGCTGGGCGATCTGGTGCGCGAGGAAATGGGCCAGGTGCCCGGCACCATCGCCCTGTTCGGCGCCTTCCTGATCATGATCATCATCCTGGCGGTGCTGGCGATGGTGGTGGTCAAGGCGCTGGCCGAAAGCCCGTGGGGCATGTTCACCGTCATCGCCACGATGCCGATCGCGCTGATGATGGGCGTGTACATGCGCTACATCCGGGTCGGCAAGATCGGCGAGATTTCGGTGGTCGGCCTGATCCTGTTGCTGGGTGCGATCTGGCTGGGCGGCAAGGTCGCGGCAGATCCGAGCTGGGGCCCGGCATTCACCTTCACCGCCAAGCAGATCACCTGGATGCTGATCGGCTACGGCTTCGTCGCCTCGGTGTTGCCGGTGTGGCTGTTGCTGGCACCGCGCGATTACCTGTCCACCTTCCTCAAGATCGGCACGATCCTGGCGCTGGCGATCGGCATCGTGGTGGTCATGCCGGACCTGAAGATGCCGGCGCTGACCCAGTTCGCGTCCACCGGCGACGGCCCGGTGTGGAAAGGCGGCATCTTCCCGTTCCTGTTCATCACCATCGCCTGCGGCGCGGTCTCCGGCTTCCACGCGTTGATCGCCTCGGGCACCACGCCCAAGCTGCTCGCCAACGAAGGCCACATGCGCTACATCGGCTACGGCGGCATGCTGATGGAATCGTTCGTGGCGGTGATGGCGCTGGTGGCCGCATCGATCATCGAGCCGGGCATCTACTTCGCCATGAACAGCCCGGCCTCGCTGGTCGGCAGCGACACGGTGGCCGTTGCGGCCAAGGTGTCCGAGTGGGGCTTTGCGATCACGCCCGAGGTGCTGGAAGCCACGGCACGCGACATCGGCGAGCACAGCATCCTGGCACGCGCCGGTGGTGCGCCCACCCTGGCGGTGGGCATCGCGCAGATCCTGCACCATCTGCTGCCGGGCGAAGACACCATGGCATTCTGGTACCACTTCGCGATCCTGTTCGAAGCGCTGTTCATCCTGACCGCAGTGGATGCCGGCACACGTGCGGGCCGCTTCATGCTGCAGGACCTGCTGGGCAACTTCATCCCGGCACTGAAGAAGACCGAATCGTGGACCGCCAACATCATCGCCACGGCCGGCTGCGTGGCGCTGTGGGGCTATCTGCTCTACACCGGCGTGATCGATCCGTTCGGCGGCATCCAGACCCTGTGGCCGTTGTTCGGCATCTCCAACCAGATGCTGGCCGGGATCGCGCTGATGCTGGGCACGGTGGTGCTGTTCAAGATGAAGCGCGACCGCTACGCCTGGGTCACGCTGGTGCCGGCGTTGTGGCTGCTGATCTGCACCACGTATGCGGGGCTGATCAAGATCTTCGACAGCAACCCGGCGCAGGGCTTCCTGGCGCAGGCGCACAAGTACCAGGACGCCATCGCCGGCAACACCATCACCGCGCCGGCCAAGACGGTGGCGCAGATGCAGCAGATCGTCACCAATGCCTACGTCAACACCGGGCTGACGGTGCTGTTCCTGTTCGTGGTGGGATCGATCCTGGTCTACGCGGTCAGGACGATCGTGATTGCGCGCCGCAATCCGCAGCGCAGTGATCGCGAAACCCCGTACGTGGCCTTGCAGCCACACCAGATGGCGGACCTGTAATGGGCACCCAACTCGTTCTTGCCAGCCAGTACCAGGTGCATCGCCGCATCTGGCGGCGCCTAATACAGACCGCCCGCCTGTGCTGCGGCATTCCCGATTACGACAACTACGTGCGCCACATGCTGGAAAAACACCCCGACAAGCCGGTGATGGACTACCCCACCTTCTTCCGCGAGCGCCAGGACGCGCGTTATGGCGGCAAGAGCGGGTTTCGCTGCTGCTGACCGGATGACCGGGCAGGTGGCGAGTCGGAATGCAGCAGGGCGCGATGCGAATCGCGCCCTGCTGCGTTGATGGCTTGGGATTGGCCGCAGGGAGTCCTCTCGCACTCATCAGCGCGGACACACCGCAAGCACGGGCGGCCGATGGATGGCCTTGCCGATGGATCAGTTGTAGGGCGGGTGATCTGCGGCCTGGCTGCAGGGCCCTTGCCCGCCCACGCTGCGGGACACGCCGCAAGGCCGGGCGGCCGATGGACGGCCTTGCGGAAGGAACAGTTGTAGGGCGGGTGATCTGCGGCCTGGTTGCAAGGCGCTTGCCCGCCAACCGCTGCGGGACACGCCGCAAGGCGGGGCGGCCGATGGACGGCCTTGCCGATGGATCAGTTGTAGGGCGAGTGATCTGCGGCCTGGCTGCAGGGCCCTTGCCCGCCCACCATCGCGGGACACGCCGCAAGTACGTCCTTGTAGGCTCTGGCGCGGCATCCATGCCGCTCAAGGTCCCGCGACGGTGGGCGGGCAAGGGCCAGTCAAGAGGGTCGGTGTGCATGGTTGCGAGCTAGGGCATGACCTACGTTGCTTGGATCATGTTGCGCCTGAAAATACTCATTGCAGTTCGAGCGACAGGCAAGCTTTGAACAAGCACCCTACGACTTTTTCTCAGCGCCTCACCGCAGGTCTGGCAACAAGCAGGTTTCACCTGGCCACCGACCAAGCGTCTGGTGCGGTGTCCTCGCCGGTTGCGGGACCGTGTGGCGGCATGGATGCCGCCACCGCGCCTACATGGACGTACTTGCGGCGTGTCCCGCGAGTGGTGAGGGCACCGCGCCCTCGACCCACCGAGCTGTTGACCTGGACTTTGACCTGAGCGTTTGACTGCACTCAAACCACGCTACGGCTCGACAGCTCTGTTATCGCAAGTCGATTGCACGATCTGGCCGACTGCGGTTGAAGAACGAGCTGGCTGCCACTTCGCCGCCATCGACACCGCATTCAACAACTCTTGTCAGCAGCGCTCAGCCAGCGCGTTTTTTCGTGAGCCGCTCGAACAACGCCGGTAAATCGCGCATATCGTCGAACACCGCCAGCACGCCAAGCCGACGCAAGGTGTCGGCATGCCCCTGCGGGATATGGCTGGCCCCGGTGAAACCCAGCACCTGCATGCCGGCCGCCAATGCGGCAGTCGCACCGGTGGGGCTGTCTTCGATCACCAGGCAGCGCTCCGGCGCAACGCCCAGGGTGCGTGCAGCCAGTAGATAGACATCAGGCGCCGGCTTGGGACGCTCCACCATATCGGCAGCGAAGACATGCCCCGCCGCACGTGCGGTGAGCCCCACCCGTTCGACCGAGGCGATCACATTGTGGCGGCGGCTGTTGGAGGCCACCGCCAGCGGCAACGGTATCTGTTCCAATGCGTCGCGCACGCCGGCGATCGGCTGCACCTCGGCCTTGATCAAGGCTTCGCTACGCGCCTGGATCTGGGCCAGCAAGGTCTCCGGCAGCTGCACGGCGAAGTGTTCCTGCACGCGCAGCAATACCTCACGCGTGGTCTGCCCGAACGTTGTCCCGAGCAAATGCTCCAACGCCTCGGCCGGCACGAAGGCCGCCAGCGCCTCGCGCATCACCCGGTCGGCCAGTATCTCGCTGTCGACAAGCACGCCATCGCAGTCGCTGATCAGTAATTCGTAAACCATTGCACCCATCTGTTCGCAAAGCACCATTATGCCGAGCGCGTTGTGACCGTTGGCTGTTGTAGATTGCATCCGCGTGTGAAGCCCATCGTGGTGCATCGGCACCATGCAGACATCACCACGGCGAGCGGCCTCAACGGCCGACACCCAGGCGCCGGCGCATGTCACGAAATCTTACCGCGCGTCGGTTGGGCAGCTGGTAGGATCGGCCCGGCTGCGGAAGGACACACCGCAGTGCCACCAGGAATGCGATCAGGAGAAGGAGATTTCGATGCAACCGCGATTCCCCACCCTGCTCGTTCTTGCGACCTCGTTTTTCGCGGTCTCATGCACCGCCTCGCCCGGTGCCAAGGAGCAAACCACCATGTCAGCTACGCTGCACGATCACACCGTCGCCTTCCGCGACCCCGGCCTGAGCGATATTGCCAACGCCATTGCGCACGGTGACGTCGCCCGAATCGGCGCACTCGCACCGACAGTCGACCTCGCCGCACACGGCGATCAGAACGTCACCCTGCTCGAGTGGGCGATCTGGAATGAACAACCCCGCGCCCTGGCCGCATTGCTCGATGCAGGCGCAGACCCGTCGTTGCCGGGCATGGACCAGGAAACGGTCGTGCACATGGCCGCCATGGCGCAGGACGCGGAGTACCTGAAGATCCTGCTGCAGCACAAGGCGCCGATCGACGTGGTCAGCGCACGCGCAGGCTGGACACCGTTGTTCCGCGCCGTGCAGAGCAAGCGCGATGCGCAGATCGCGTTGTTGATCGACGCCGGCGCCGATCTGCAGCGCGTCGACAACACCGGCAACAGTGTGCTGCACCTGGCCGCCCAAAGCGGCGCGGCGAGTCCGGCAGTGCTGCAATTGCTCAAGGCCGGCGTGGATCCGACGTTGCGCAACGCGCAACAGAAAACCTTTCAGGCGTATTTCTTCACCACCCCCGATCGCCTGCTCAATGCCGCCGGCCAGCAGGTCAGGGCGGACGTGCGCGCATGGTTGAGCGCCCACAACATTCCCGTGGAAAGCAGCCGCTAAGCGGGCTTTTCGCACGACGAACGCAAGGAGCCGCGCATGAGCCCGTCAGATTCCACCCACTCGTCCACCCCATTCGCAGAGTCGATGCGTGGACAGCAACCGCAGCCGGAAGACAGCCAGTTTCCGGCGGTGCTGCAAGACCTCTACGCCACTGCCTCGCAGCGACGCGAAGGCAGCGCTGAAACCTTCGCGCCCCTGCCCAACGGCTGGACGCGCATGGACGACAGCACGCTGCAGCGTGCCGGTATCGACCCCGGCCTGCTGCACGACGCCAAGAGCGGTTTCGATGCCGCGTTCTACCGCAACGACCAGGGCCAGGTGGTGCTCGGCTTCTGCGGCACCGACGAAGGCAAGGACTGGAAGCACAACCTCGGCCAGGGCCTGGGCTTCGACGACGCGCAGTACGCGTCCGCGATCCAGCTTGGCAGCCAGGCCAAGCAGGCGTTCGGCGACCAGGTGGTGATCTCCGGACACTCGCTCGGTGGCGGTCTGGCGGCGGCATCGGCGATGGTCAACGACATCCCCGCCGTGACCTACAACGCCGCCGGCGTCAACGACCGCACGCTGGAACGCCAGGGCCTGGATGCCTCGGCGGCCAAGGACTACGCCAGCAGCGAGTTGATCCGCGGCTACCACTTCCGCAACGAGATCCTCACCCACCTGCAGGAAGACAGCATCCCGCTGAAATGGGCGATGCCCAATGCGGCCGGCCATCAGATCGAGCTGCCGGAACCGGACCCGTTGTCGTTCGGGCAACGCCTGGTGCCGGGCATGATGCTGAAGCACCGCCTGGACCTGCACGGCATGGACTCGGTGATGAAGGCGCAGGACATGCAATCGCCCGGGCAGGCGCAAGGTACCGGCAGCCAGTTGTTCAACGATGCGGTGGTGCGTCTGGACGGCCAGCGCGAGCGCCTGGGCCTGCGCGACGACACCGCGTTTCTCAATACCGCCGCCAGCGTGGCCGCGCGTGCCAGCAGCGACGGTCTGCAGCGGATCGACCACCTGGTGCCCAACCGCGATGGCGACAGCCTGATTGCGGTGCAGGGCCGGATGGACGACCCGGCGCATCTGCGCAGCCACGTGCAGACCGCCTCGGCAGCCAGCGAGCCGGCGCACGGCAATGTCGATCAGTTGCAGCAGCACAACCAGCAGCAGTCGCAGCAGAGCACACAGCAGGAAGCGCAGCGCCGCGGTCTTCAGCAGTAATCGTGGTCGGGCACCGGCGCTGCCGGTGCCCGACTCGATGTGGCCGCCCCCCCTTGGCGAACGGTTGTCGCCTGGAGGCAGCGGGTGCATCCGGCACTGCGGCAGAGGCGTGGCAACGCCCGCGCGCGCCCGGCAACACGGTCCGACGGCGCGCCAGGCAGCGGCAGGCCCGGTCAGCCCGCGCCTGCCATCGCCCGCAGGGTGATACCGACCAGATAGGCCAGATACGTGCCGGTGGCGTAGCCCATCGTGCCCAGCAGCACGCCGACCGGCGCCAGGGCCGGGTGGAACGCGGCGGCCACCACCGGCGCCGAGGCCGGTCCACCAATATTGGATTGCGAGCCGATCGCGAAATAAAAGAACGGCACCCGCAACAGGCGGCCCAGGCCCCATAGCAACCCGATATGCACCGCGATCCAGATCAGCCCGAGCAGGAACAGCCATGGCCGGTCCAGCAACGCCAGCAGATCCATCTGCATGCCGATACAGGCGATCAGGAAGTACAGCAGCAGCGAGCCGATCCTGGACGCGCCAGCGCCCTCCAGCGTCCGTGCGCGGGTGAAGCTCAGCAGCAGGCCGATGCTGGTCGCCAGCACCACCACCCAGACGAACGGCGTGTCCAGGCTGAACTGGCTGGACCAGCGCAGGTTGGCCTTGCACCACGCGGCCAGCGGCGAGGCCAGCGCATGCGCCAGCCCGACCCCGCCGAACGCCACCGCCACGATCACCATCAGATCGGCCAGGCTGGGAATGCGCGCGTGTTCGGCCTGGAACTGCGCCATGCGCGCCTGCAGGGCATCCAGCGCGCGGGTATCGGCTCCGCTGCGCGCATCGATGCTGCGTGCGCGCCCGGCCAGGAAGATCAGCGCCGCCATCCACACATAACCGACGCCCACATCCACCACCGCAAACTGCCCGAACGTGGTGGCGTCCACGTTGAAGACCTCGCGCATCGCCAGCATGTTGGCCCCGCCGCCGATCCAGCTGCCCGCCAGCGCGGCCATGCCGGCCCAGGTATCGCCGGCCACCGTGGCCGGATGCAGCCAGCCCATCACCCAGAACGCCACCACCGCCCCGAGCATGATGCTCAGCGATGCGCCCAGGTACATGGCGACCAGCTTGGGCCCCAGTCCCAGGATGGCGCGCAGGTCGACGCTCAACGTGAGCAGGACCAGCGCGGCCGGCAGCAGCACGTCGCGCGCGATCGGGTTGTACAGGCGGGTATTGGCACCGTCGATCAGGCCAACGGTGTTGTAGATGCCTGGGAGCAGGTAACACAGCAGCAGCGCCGGGACGACGGCGTAGAAGCGGCGCCACGGCCCCTGCTCGCGCGAGGAGGTCCAGAACACCGCGCCCAAGGTGGCGGCGATCAGGCCGAAGACGACGATATCGTTTTGGATCAAGGCAGAACCGGCAACGTTCACTGGGGCGACACTCTCGACTGGGAGCCGCCAACGTGCGGATCCCAGCAAGAATGGCCGATCGCCTGCATCCAGTCGACTGGCCATCCTCGCAACCACGGGGTGCCTACAAAGTGGCCGGATTTACGCAACCGCAGGTTGCCGGGTGCGCGCGATCGCCCCCGCCTGCCAGGGCGGACGGTCAGCGCCGCCTTTCCCCTGCTGCAGGGTGCCGGCCCGGTCAGCCGTAGCGACGCACCACGCGATCGCCTTCGGCGGTATGCAACACCACGCCGCTGGGCTGACCGGTGGTCAGGCAGTGCAGCTTGGCCATCAATTCGGCATTTTCCAGTGCGCCCTGCTCGCGCAGATAACGCAGCGGCGACCATTGCGGCCGGGTGACCCACCAACCGCCCTGTTCGGGATGAATACGGACAACATAGCGGGACTCGTCCATCAGGGCCTCCGGCCGGTAGATGCAGCGATCGAACGATTGAGGTGGGCAGCGCGGGGAGGCGCAGCGCACCGGCGCTGGGGGGGCCATGGTCCTGCCGGGGATGCCGGCGCGCCCTTACTCAAGGGGCCGCGGGAGAGTGGCCAGGGGCCCCGCGTCCGGCATAGCAAGAATGCTTCTTCGCTTATGCCAATACCGTCGGGCGGACACTGGCATGAAGGTAGGAAAATTCCTACGTGACACCGATCAGGGCGGGCGTTAGATTCGCGCTCGAGCGGCGAACCAACGTCGCAAGTAGCCGTCAACGGGCGCAGACGGCGCGAGGGAATTGGTCGCTCGTGGAAATGCCTCGGGGGAGGAGTCGCATGCATCTGCTCAGGAAGTTCCAGTTTCCGGTCAAGACCGCGATGGTAGTGGGCTATGTCCTGGTGATCAGGGAAGCGATCGTGCTGTGGTCCTGATGCAGCTCTGCCGCCAGGCTGCCGGATAGCGCGCAGCTGCACCCGTCACGGTGTCTCAATCCGCATCCACCCAGCCACGCTGTTGCGCTGCGAGCAGATCGGCGGGCGTGTCCACGTCCAGCGCAAGCGCCGGGGCGCTGACGCAGCCCAAGGTCTGCACGTCCAGGCCGGCGAACAAGCCACGCAGGCCGCTGTCGCCCTGCAGCGGCACGTCGGCCCAGGCCGCGTGCGTGACCACTGCGGGAATGCCGCGCACACCGGCATACCCGCTGGTGGCGCACCCGGAGGCGGCACGGTCGGCCTCTTCGAGCAAGGCGCGCAGATGCGGCGCATCCAGCGCGGGCTGATCGCACCCCAGGATCAGGCTGCGCCGCAACGAGGTATCGTCCTGCACATGCTGGCGCAGCGCCGCCAGGCTGGAGCCCATGCCGGCGGCCCAGTCGGCGTGGCGCAACACCTCCACCTCCAGTCCCTGCAGGACATCGCTCAGCGCGTCCGCATCGGCGCCCAGCACCACCACGCAGCGGCGTGGCCCCGTCTGCAACGCGATGCGTGCAAAACGCCGCAACAACGGTTCACCGTCGCGCAGCAACAATTGTTTGGAACGCCCCAGCCGGCGTCCTGCACCTGCGGCGAGCAGCAGCGCGACGTGATCGCTGCTCATGCGTCAACTGCCATCGCACGAGGCGAACGATGGCGCGATGCCGGCGGCATTGGAGACCAGTCAAAACCGGCATCGCGCAAAGTCGCGGATAAAGGGCCGGCAATGACGGGCGACGGCAATCGAGCTGCGTCGCAAGCGACGTCGTCATCGTGATCACGTAGTTCGGTCATGGCGACGTGGCGTGGTTTTGGAGATGCGCCAGCGTAGAGATTCAACTGTGCGCGCGGAGTGACTAAATGCAGCGCAGTCTCCGGCTCGCGCTGGATGGCGCCCCCTGCACCCGACCAATGGCGTGGCGGGCATTGCATTGCGATGTCAGCTCGACGATTGGGGAGACAAGGCCACGGCAGCGCTACGATAAACATCGCAGTGCGTAAGTGTCAGCGCGGGATAAGGCAGTTAATCGCGGCCGCGAGGAGCATGCAGTAAATACATACCCAAGGGCCTATCAACCATCAGCTTTCCACGGCGCCGCACCGCAGCAGAAAACCTCGGCTACGAGCAACAGACCAACGCGATGGCCCACCGCAGATCGAAATCAATGCAAATACGCGATTGCGCCTTGCTGCCCGCTCGCCTGACCGCAACAGCCTCAGCCGGCCAGCGCGGCGGCCTGCCCATCGGCCACCGCCTGGATGGCTTCGGCAATGATGCCCAATGCAATCGTGTGCGGTGAGGAGTGCCCCATGCGCCAGCCCGCCGGCAGCCGCAATCTGGCCAGGGCCGCATCGTCATACCCGAGCGCACGCAGTGCCTGCAGGCGTGCCTCACGCTTCTGGCGACTGCCCAGGATGCCGATGCAGGCGACCCCGGAGGCAAGTCCACGACAGGCGACCTGCAGATCGCTGTCGCCGTCGTGCGCAAGGCTGTAAAGCGCGGTGTCCGCATCCAGATGCAGATCCTGCAAGGCCTCGCCCAAGGCACGGCGATCGTAATGGTCAGCAGCCAGTCCGGGCGGCGGTTCGCCGGGACCATGCGGCCGCAACACGCGCACCTCGATGCCCATCTGGCTGGCGAGTGACACCAGCACCAGCAGCGCAGGATCGGCACCGACCAGCACCAGCCGCAGCGGGGGGCGATGGGTGCGCAGGAATTCATCGGGACGCAGATCCTGCGTGCTCGCTGGGTAACGGACCGCGCCGGTGGTCCGATCCAGCGCGACATGAAACGGGCGACGATGCTGGCGCGCGTTGCGCCAGCGTGCCAGATGCTCGCCAAGATCCTGCACCGGCCAGACCAGCACGCCGATACGGCCGCCGCAGCTGAGCTGGATATCCAGCACCTGGCTGCCTTCGCCGTAGTCCAGCCAGCGCGGGGTGCCGTCGCGCAAGGCGGCGATGGCTTCGTGCGCCACTGCCGCCTCCACGCACCCGCCCGAGACGTAGCCGGCCACCCGCCCATCGGCACTGATGGCCATCTCGCTTCCCAACGGGCGCGGCGAGGAGCCTTGCACGTCGATCAGCGTGGCGATGGCCACGCGCTGGCCCGCCCGATGCCAGGCGCTGAGCGTCGGCAGCAGGTCATCGTGCAACGCGTAGCTTGGCCATGCCGGCCACGCCGGCTCGGCCGGCACCGCGTGCGTGACCGGGGCCACCATCGCACTCACGCGCGCAACAGCTCGGGCAGATGCGGAAGCAGCTTGTCCAGCGTCACCGGGTACTCACGGACGCGCACACCGGTAGCGTTGTAGACCGCATTGGCGATTGCCGCGGCCACGCCGCAGATGCCCAGCTCGCCGACACCCTTGGCCTTCATCGGCGACGACATCGGGTCGCTCTCTTCGAGAAAGATCACTTCCTGGTGCGGGATGTCTGCATGCACCGGCACTTCGTAACCGGCCAGATCGTGATTGACGAAAAAGCCCAGCCGCTTGTCGACCGCCAGCTCTTCCATCAGGGCCGCGCCCGCGCCCATCGTCATGCCGCCGATGACCTGGCTACGTGCAGACTTGGGATTGAGGATGCGCCCAGCCGCACACACCGCGAGCATGCGGCGGATGCGCACCTCGGCAGTGGCGATATCCACGCCGACTTCGACGAAGTGCGCGCCAAAGGTTGACAGCTGATGCGTCTTGGAGAGGTCGCCGAACTCGATCTTGTCCTCCACCACCAAGGCGCCATTGGCGGCCGCATCGCCCAGCGCGATGCGCTTGCCGCCGGCACGCACATGGCTGTCGGCAAATTCGGCCTTGGCCGGGTCCAGCCCCAGCTGCTTGGCGACGGCCTCGCGCAGCTTCACCGCCGCAGCGTAGACACCGGCAGTGGAGCTGTTCGCACCCCACTGCCCACCGGAGCCAGCCGAGGCAGGAAAACTGGAATCGCCCAGCCGCACATCCACCCAGTCCAGCGGCACGCCCATCATCTCTGCGGCGGTCTGCGCAATGATGGTGTAGGAGCCGGTGCCGATATCGGTCATGTCGGTTTCCACCACCACGCGACCGCCTTGCTCCAGGCGCATGCGCGCGCCGGAGGTCATCACCGGCGCATTGCGGAACGCTGCCGCCACGCCCATGCCGACCAGCCAGCGCCCATCGCGGTTGCTGGCCGGCTTGGCCTTGCGCTTGGACCAGTCGAAACGCTTTGCGCCATCTTCCAGGCACTTGACCAACTGACGCTGCGAGAACGGGCGCTGCGGGTTTTCCGGATCCACCTGGGTATCGTTGACGATCCGGAACTTGACCGGATCCATATCCAGCTTCTCGGCCATTTCGTCCATGGCCACTTCCAGCGCCATCAATCCCGGCGCTTCGCCAGGCGCACGCATCGCATTGCCTTCGGGCAGATCGAGCACGGCCAGGCGTGTGGCAACCAGGCGGTTGGCACCGGCGTACAGCAACTGCGTCTGCGCGGCCGCAATCTCGGGCCCACCCTCGGGCAGGTCGCCGGACCAGCTCTCATGCGCAATCGCGGTGATCTTGCCATCGCGCTGTGCGCCGATACGGATGCGCTGCACGGTGGCCGGGCGATGCGTGGTGTTGTTGAAGATCAGCGGCCGCGGCAACATCACCTTGACCGGGCGTCCGACCTGGCGTGCGGCCAGCGAGGCCAGCACCGCATCGGCACGCAGGAAGAGCTTGCCGCCGAAGCCGCCACCGATGTACGGCGACATCAGACGCACGTTTTCGCGCGGAATACCGAGCGTCCTGGCCAGATCGCCCGTGCTCCAGTCGATCATCTGATTGGAGGTCCACACGCTGAGCTTGTCGCCCTCCCACATGGCGATCGATGCGTGCGGCTCCATCATCGCGTGCGAATGGTCAGGCGTGGTGTATTCGGCATCCAGTTGCACCGGGGCTGCCGCGAAGGCGTTATCGAAATCGCCGACTGCGCTGTTCGGCGCCCCGCCCTCCTTGGTGACCTTGGCGCCATCGCGTGCCTTCTCCAGATCGTAGGCACCAACATGGCGGCCGTAGTCGACCTTGATCAGCTGGCCTGCGGCGCGTGCCTGCTCGAAGGTCTCGGCCACCACCACGGCAATGGCCTGGTGGTAATGCTGGATCTCCGGGCCGCCCAGCAGCTTGGCGGTGTTGTATTTGCCTTTCTGCAGCTTGCCTGCATTCTGCGCGGTGACGATGCCGAGCACGCCCGGCGCATTGCGCGCAGCGCTCAGATCGATGCTGCGGATGCTGCCCTTGGAGATGCCCGCACCGACGACATGGCCGTAGGCGGCACGTCCAGGCAGGTCGTGATGCTCGTACGCATACGGCGCCTGCCCGGTGGTCTTGAGCGGACCGTCGATACGGTCGACCGGCTTGCCGACGACCTTGAGCTGGTCGATGGGGTTGGTACTGGCGGGAGTGTCGAATTTCATATCAGGCCCTCGTGTCGGCCAGGATCGCGGTCAAGGTGCGCTCAACCAGCGGCAGCTTGAAGGCATTGTGTTCAGTGGGTTGTGCGCCATCGAGCAGAACGGAGGCAATCGCACGCGCGCCCTGGCGCGACTGCGCTTCGGCCGCCTCGCTGCGCCACGGCTTGTGGGCGACGCCGCCAACGCCGACACGGACGCTGCCATCGCGTTGCACAACCGCCGCAACCGACACCAGGGCAAATGCATACGAGGCGCGGTCGCGCACCTTGCGGTAGACATGCGTGCCGCCGAGCGGCTTGGGCAGGCTTACCGCGGTGATCAGTTCGCCGCGTTCCAGCACGGTTTCCAGGTGCGGCGTCTTGCCGGGCGCACGATAGAACTCGGACAGCGGCACCGCACGCGTCTGTCCATCCGGGCGCACGGTTTCGACAACCGCATCGAGGACGCGCATCGCAATGGCCATATCGCTGGGATGGGTGGCGATGCATTCTTCGCTCACGCCGATCACAGCCAACTGCCGGTTGAAGCCGCCGATGGCCGCGCACCCGCTGCCCGGCAGGCGCTTGTTGCACGGCTGATTGGTGTCGTAAAAATACGGGCAACGCGTACGTTGCAACAGGTTGCCCGCCGTGGTGGCGCGGTTGCGCAACTGCCCCGAGGCACCTGCCAGCAACGCACGTGACAGCACTGCGTAATCGCGACGCACGCGGGCGTCGGCTGCCAGATCGGTATTGCGCACCAGCGCACCGATGCGCAGGCCGCCGTCCGGCGTTTCCTCGATGGTGTCCAGGCTCAGCCCGTTGACGTCGATCAGGTGCGAGGGCGTTTCGATCTGCAGCTTCATCAGATCGAGAAGGTTGGTGCCGCCTGCGATGAATTTGGCAGCCGGCTGACGCGCCGCCTTGGCCGCTGCATCGGCGGGTGAGGTCGCGCGCTCGTAGCTAAACGCCTTCATGCGCGCTCTCCGGCAACTTCGTTGATCGCATCGACGATGTTGGAATACGCGCCGCAGCGGCAGATGTTGCCACTCATCCGCTCCTGCAATTCCGGCGTGGTGAGCCGGGTCTTGCCGGTGAGATCTTCGGTGACGTGGCTGGGAATGCCGCGCTTGACCTCGTCCAGCACCGCCACTGCCGAACAGATCTGCCCGGGCGTGCAATAGCCGCACTGGTATCCATCATGCTTGACGAAGGCCGCCTGCATCGGATGCAGCTTGTCCGGCGTGCCAAGGCCTTCGATGGTGGTGATCTTGCCGCCCTGGTGCATCACCGCCAGCGACAGGCAGGAATTCATCCGCTGCCCATCGACGATCACGGTGCAGGCACCGCACTGGCCGTGGTCGCAGCCTTTCTTGGTGCCGGTCAGCTGCAGGTGTTCGCGCAGGGCATCCAGCAAGGTGGTGCGATTGTCCAGGGTCAGCGTCACCGGCTTGCCGTTGACTTCGAACGCAACCTGGCTCGATGCATTGGCAGGCTCGACTGCCTGCCGCTGCGACATCGCAGTGGCGGCAGTTGCAGCCATCGATTGGGTTGCGGCAACGCTGGCTGCCGACGCCGTGCCAGCGATCAGTACCTCGCGACGGGTCATCTTGATATCTCTCATGGCTGGCATCTCCAACAATGCTGGCTTATACAGTTCTTAAATAATGTGCAGCGCGGCTGGTCACAATCGCGTGAGCATGCAGCGCGTGTGTGCGGATGTGAATCGGCGGTATGCCCTGATTCTAGAGCCGCTGCAGGCAGGCATTGGCGACATGGACGGCATGTGCCTATGAAACGCGCTCATCATTGTTGGCATGCGATGCGCGCCGGCCTGCGCATCGATCAAGACGCACCGGCAGCGCGTGTGTGAGTGGACAGCGGGTCGCAGCGCTTGCGGTGATGCAAGATGTTTTCTCGACATGCTGGCAGGGATGCCCGCATCCCTGCCAGCTGCGTGGGCGACGACGATCAGAGCCTCTACGCGACGCGCGCTCCGTCATTTTTCCGCTTCACCATGAGCGCCTGGCGCAGCCGGGCGCACTGTGTAGAGAACATCCAGGCAGAGAACATCCGGATGCGAACGATCAACTGCAGCGGCAACCCACGCCTAGCGCGCAGTTGCCAGGCGCGCATGGACAGCGTGCAGGCCCTGGCGTCTCGGCGTGGTACATGCCGACTCGGCGCAGCAGCCGCGCCCGCCCGGTGGCAAGCGCGGCAGTTTGCAACTGCCCCTAGAACTCCAGCACGATCTTGCCCAGGTGGCCGCCTGCCTGCTGCAACGCAAACGCGTCGGCGATCTCGTCCAGCGCGAAGGCGCGATCGATCACCGGGCGCAGCGGCAAGGCGTCCAGCGCACGCACCAGCTGCTGCTGATGCGTGCGGCTGCCGACCACCAGCCCTTGCAGGCGCTGCTGCCGGACCATCATTTCCGCGGTCGGCACCGGACCGGCGGCACCGGTCAACACGCCGATCAAGGCGATATGCCCGCCCACCCGTCCAGCACGGATCGATTGCGCCAACGTGCCCGGCCCACCGACCTCGACCACGTGATCCACGCCGCGTCCGTTGGTGATCTCCCGCACCTGCGCCGACCACTCGGCGTGCTGCCGATAGTTGATCACGTGGTCTGCACCCAGCGCGCGCGCCTTGGCCAGCTTTTCGTCGGACGACGATGTCGCAATGACGGTGGCGCCCATCGCCTTGGCAAACTGCAATGCAAAGATCGACACACCGCCGGTGCCGAGCACCAGCACGCTATCGCCGGCCTTGAGTCCGCCATTGACCACCAGGGCGCGCCATGCCGTGACGCCGGCCGTGGTCAAGGTGGCCGCTTCGGCATGGCTGTAGCCGGCCGGCGCATGCGTGAACGCGTGCGCAGCGGCCACGACTGCGGAACGCGCATACCCGTCCACGCCATCGCCAGGCGTGGTGGCAAAACCGGCACGTAGCGGCTCGCCATCCAGCCAGTCGGGAAAGAAGGTGGATACCACATGGTCGCCGACGGCGAACTCATCCACCTCCGGCCCGACGGCCTCGACTACACCGGCGCCGTCGGACATGGGGATGCGGCCATCAGCGGTCGGTGCCTGCCCCGACACCACGCCAAGGTCGTGGAAATTCAGCGAGCTTGCGTGCAGCCGCACTCTGATCTGACCGCGTGCCGGCTGCCCGGGGTCTGGCAGCGCAACGGCATGTAATGCGTTCAAACCTGCAGGATGAGCTAAACGAATGGCGCGCATACGGCACTCCCTGTTGTGATCGGCGTTCGAGATAACACGCCGGGCGTTAGCCGCATGCAGTCGAGCTGGCTTTTGGCGCTGCTGTCGGCTGCCGTGTTTCGTCGCATCGTCGAGCACGGTGACAACAGCAGGCTGGACAGCGGCGCGGTTGCATGCCAGGTGAGCGTTCCCGCAGCGCATGAGGCATCAATCACAGATCTGCATTGCACGACGCGGTGCGAGCGATTCCACGCGGCGCCAACAGCTAGGCTGGCATGGCAATTGCAACCTCCTGCTGTCCAGACAGGTACCTTCCGTGACATCGACCAGCAAGCGACGGCGGCAACGTGCACAACGCATCGCGTTGCACTTTGTGCTGAGCATTTCGTGCCTGCTGCTGCTTGGTTCGGAGTACTGGTCCATCCATGACGAGCGCACCAGCGCGCTGCATGCCGCCGAAGCACAATCGTTGAATCTCGCCAATTCGCTGGCGCAGCATGCCAGCGACACCATGACCATCGCCGATGCCGTGCTGTCCGGGTTGGTGTCGCGGGTGGAGCATGACCAGGGCTCGGCCAGTGCGCGACTGGTCATGCATGACTTTCTGGTACATGAGGCGCGTCGCTCGGACCGGTTGCACGGCATCTTCATCTATGCGGCCGATGGCACCTGGATGAGTTCGTCACTGAGCAGCACGCCCAGGACACACAACAACGCCGATCGTGCCTATTTCAAATATCACCGCGACCATCGCGACGCCCTGTCGCTGGTCGGGCCGCCGGTCCAGAGCCGCTCCGATGGTAGCTGGGTGCTCACGTTGAGCCGGCGCCTCAACACGCCCGGCGGCGAATTTGCAGGCGTTGTCCTGGTCACCCTGCAACTGAAGTATTTCCAGAACTACTACAGCAGCTTCGAGGTCGGCCCGAATGGCACCATCGGCATGACCAACGACGATGGCATCGTGCTGGTACGACGGCCCGACAAACCTGGCGTGATCGGCACCTCGATCGCCGGCACCTCGATCTACGTCACTATGCGCGCACGCAGGCACGGCACTGCGACCTATCGTTCGCCGATCGACGGCGTGGAGCGTATTTCCAGTTTCGCGCCGGCGCAGGCGTATCCACTGACCGTCTTGACCGGCGTCTCGGTCGATGACGCATTGGCCAATTGGCGCCAATCCGCGCGCCAGCGGATCATGATCGCCACCTTGGGATGCGTGCTGCTGCTGGGCGTGGGCATCTGGCTGGATCTGCAATTGCGCCGCATGCACCGCAACGAGGAAAAACTCAGCTCCGAGGCCTGGATAGATGCACTCACCGGCATTGCCAACCGGCGTGCATTCGATCACCGGCTCTCGCGCGCCTTGCAGCAGGCGGTGCATCGACAGGCGCCATTGTCGGTGCTGATGATCGATGTCGATCATTTCAAGCTCTACAACGACACCTACGGCCATGTAAATGGCGACGCCTGCCTGCGCCTGATCGCGGGCGCAATTGCCGGCTGCTCACGGCGCAGCGAAGACATTGCCGCGCGTTACGGCGGCGAAGAGTTCGGCATGATCCTGCCGCAGACAGATGCTGCCGGCGCGTTGCGACTGGCCGATGCAATCCGCAGCGCCGTCGCCGCGCTCGGCCTGATGCACATGTCCAGCCCGACCAGCGCGCACGTCACCGTCAGCGTCGGCGCAGCGACGTTCGAACCGGGCGAAGTGCCACTCAGCCCGGATGCCTTCGTGCATGACGCCGATTCGGCGCTGTATCGCGCCAAGCAGAATGGCCGGAATCGCACATCGGCCTAGCGCAGCGGACAGCACCACTGCGCTACGCCGGGTGGGCGCGTCTCGCGCTCGGAATCGGCAGGTGCCAGGCGCACGCACCCGTGCTGCGCGGCGCTCGCACCCGCCTGGCGATTGCTTGCGAGGGGGTGCCAGCCATGCCTGGTCGAGACTGGTCAGCGGCGCCGTCGTACCGGCCAGGTCAGCCTGCGCGTGCAGCCGCTTTGGAACCGCCGGCGTGCAGCGATGCCGCCAATGGCCAGCACGCAGAAGGCCCGCACAATGCGGGCCTTCCGGAATGACAAACAGGCTGGCTGCCGATCAGAACGGGATATCGTCGTCGGCAAAATCGTCCATCGGCGGTGCCGACTGCTGCTGGGCCGGCTGCTGACGACGCGGGGCATAGTCCTGACCGCCGCCCTGACCACCGCCGCCTTGCTGCTGGCGCGGCGCCTGGCTGCGCTGCGGGCGATCGCCGCCCATGCCGCCACCACCACCGCCTTCGCCACGGCCGCCCAGCATCTGCATCTCGTTGGCGACGATGTCGGTGCTGTACTTCTCCACGCCGTCCTGGCCGGTGTACTTGTCGTAGCGCAGCTCGCCTTCGACGTACACCTGCGAACCCTTGCGCAGGTACTCGCCGGCGATCTCGCCCAGCTTGCCGAAGAACACCACGCGGTGCCACTCGGTGCGCTCCTGGTTGTTGCCCTCGCGGTCCTTGCGCATGCTGGTGGTGGCCAGACTCACGCGCGTGATCGCCATGCCGGCCTGGGTGTACTTGGTGTCGGGATCGTTGCCGAGGTTGCCGACGAGGATGACTTTGTTGATGCCGCGGGCCATAGATGCTTCCGAGATGGTGCGCCGGCGCCGATGGGGCGCGGCGGTGAATGTCTTGGTGCCAATGTTACCGCACCTGCCCTGCCCCGGTGCCTGTAGGTCCCCGCAGCGCCGGGCCGGGGAATGCCGCGCCGGCAGGTCGGAATCCGGGCACTCCCGAACCTGCCCGGCGCTGACGCCGCAAGGGTTTGCGGCTGCCGTGAAGACCTCCGGACACGGCCGACGGGACGGATCTGGCCCAGACACCTATAATCGGCGCACATCACGAACGCCTGCGCATGACCATCGCCGAAGACCTCCCCACCGTCCTGGGCCTGCCCCAGATCCAGTCCCTCGCCGCGCCCGACATGGCCGCGGTCGACGCGCTGATCCGCCGCCGCCTGGCCTCGGACGTCGTGCTGATCAACCAGATCGCCGATCACATCATCTCCGCCGGCGGCAAGCGCCTGCGTCCGATGCTGGTGATGCTGGCCGGTCATGCCGCAGGTGGCTCCGGCCCGGAGCACCACCAGCTGGCGGCGATCATCGAGTTCATCCACACCTCCACCTTGTTGCATGACGACGTGGTGGACGAGTCGGACCTGCGCCGCGGGCGCAGCACCGCCAATGCGCTGTGGGGCAATGCACCCAGCGTGCTGGTCGGCGACTTCCTGTATTCGCGCAGCTTCCAGTTGATGGTGGAGCTGGATCGCATGGAAGTCATGCAGATCCTGGCCAACACCACCAACCGCATTGCCGAGGGCGAGGTGCTGCAGCTGCTGCACGTGCACAACCCCGACACCGACGAAGCCGCCTACCTGCGCGTGATCGAGCGCAAGACCGCGGTGCTGTTCGCCGCCGGCACCCGCCTGGGCGCGCTGGCCTCGGGCGCGGACGCGCAGGTGCAGCAGCGCCTGTACGACTACGGCATGCAGTTGGGCTTTGCCTTCCAGATTGCCGATGACGTCCTCGACTACGCTGCCGACGCAGCCGACCTGGGCAAGAACCTGGGCGACGACCTGGCCGAAGGCAAGGCGACCCTGCCGCTGATCCACGCCATGGCGCACTCGGATGCGGGCACCCGGGAGCGGCTGCGCCAGATCGTCGAGCAAGGCGATGCAGCCGCGATGCCGGAAGTGTTGGCCGCCATCCACGCCACCGGCGGACTGGACTACAGCCGCCAGCGCGCCGCCGAATACGCAGCCGCCGCCGAACAGGCGCTGGACACCCTGCCCGCCAGCCCGGCGGTCGCCGCATTGCGCGGCCTGGCTCGCTACGCGGTGCAACGCACGCACTGATCCGGGGCTGTACGCCCCGGACGGAAGTGGGCATTTGGGATTGGGGATTCGCAAAATCGGCTGCTTGTGCTTTCACGACTCCCGGCATGCGATGGCGCAACGACGCTCAGCCCAAAGCCCTGAGCACTGGCTCACAGGAGGATTCGAAGAACGGGACCACGCCGTTGCGAATCCCGAATCCCGAATCACCATTCCCGGCTAAAGCCCAGAGCACTAGCTCACAGGAAGATTCGAAGAACGGGACCACGCTGTTGCGAATCCCGAATCCCGAATCCCGAATCACCACTCCCTGCTATCGACCAAACCGCTCATCGAAGAAGTCGCCCAGCATGCGGTATGCGCGCGTCGCCGCACGCGGGTTGTACAGGCAGCCCGGCGGGCTGTTGGCATCGGCTTCGGCAAAGCAATGCACGGCCCCACTGAAGTTGACGAACTGCCAGTCCGCGCCGGCCGCAGTCATCTCGGTTTCGAACGCGGCGATGTCCGCCTTGGTCACGCTCTTGTCGTCGGCGCCGTTGAGTACCAGCAGCGGTGTCCTGGCCGAACCGGCGGCCGCCGGGCTGGGTGTGGCGATACCGCCGTGCAGGCTGACCACACCGGCCAGCTGCGCGCCCGCGCGCACCAGTTCCAGCACCGTGGTGCCGCCGAAGCAGAAGCCCACCGCACCGATCCGCGATGCATCCAGCGGTGCCTTGCCGGCCTGCGCCTTGAGCACGTCCACTGCCTTCAGCGCGCGGGCGCGCAGCGTCTGCGGGTCCTTCTTCAGCGCACCGGCAAACTGCCCGGCCTCGCTGTCGTTGGCCGGACGCCTGCCCTTGCCGTAGACGTCGGCAACCAGCACCACGTAGTCGTCGCCGGCCAGTTGCCTGGCCTTGGTGACCGCCGAATCGTTGACCCCGCGCCAGTTCGGCACCATCACCAGGCCTGGGCGCCTGGCGGCACCGGCATCGTCGTAGACCAGCACGCCGCTGAAGGTGTCCTTGCCGATCGTCCATTCCAGCGGCTTGGCCTGCATCGCAGCGGCGGCGGGCAACGCCAGCGACGCCAGGACACCGAACACCCCAACGCCACGCCATCTCCATTGCTTGTGCATGTGCCTGCTCCCGGGAAGGTCCGGCGAGTGTAGGCGCTGTTGCCGTGCAGGCCGGGTCATCGCCGGCGACGGCAGAGCGGTTGCGTCGGCGGCCTGCAGCCGCGATCGAAAACTCGAGGCGAATGCCCGCCATCGACCGGCGCGGTCATTGCAGCGCTACTGCACGCCCAGGCCCGGAATCGCGCTGATCATCGCCGGGTCGAACCCGGTCAGCTGCGCAAAATGGCGGCCGCGCGCGACGTAGTCGCTGTACGCGCCGAAGCTGGGCGCCCCCGGCGACAGCAGCACCACACCGCCCTGCTCGCCCAGCGCCTCGCGTGCCAGCCGCACGGCATGTTCCAGGTCGGCGGCCGCATGCAGGCCGAAGCGGCCGCTCTCGGCCAGCGGGGCCAGCAACGCATGGATCCGCGGCCCGTTCGCCCCCATGGTGACGATTTCCAGCGGCGCTTTCTGCGCCATCTGCGCGGCAAACTCCTGCCAGTCCAGCCCACGATCGTGCCCACCCACCAGCAAGGCCACACGACGCTGCGCAAAGCAGGCCAGCGCCGCAAGTGACGCATGCGGCGTGGTGCTGATCGAGTCGTTGACGTAGCTGATGCCGTCCACGCTGCCAAGCAGCTGCAGGCGGTTCGGCAACGGGCGGAAGCTCGCTGCGGCCGGCGCCAGTGCCGCAGCGTCCAGGCCCAAGGCTTCCACCGCAGCCAGCACCGCGCACAGGTTGCGCCGATTGTGTTCGCCCGGCAGCGGCACGTTGGCGGTATCGAACACGGGCTGCTCGGCGCGATACACCACATCGCCGCGCAGGTGCCAGCCATCGGGATGGTTGAACCAGCGCACCTGGCTGTCGGGCAACTGCAGCTGGGTCAGGTGCGGGTCGGCCGCGTTGAGCAAGGCGATGCGCGGGCGGCCTTCGGTGACCAGCGCCAGCTTGTCGCGCACGTAGCGCGCCTCGTCGCCATGCCAGTCCAGATGCTCGGGAAACAGGTTCAGCACCAGCGCCAATTCCGGACGCGCGCCGCTGCGCCCCACTTCACCGGTCTGGTAGCTGGACAGCTCGATCGCCCAATAGCTCGGCGGCGGTTGCGGCGCCAGCACTTCCAGCAAGGGCTGGCCGATGTTGCCGACCAGCGCGGTGCGATGGCCGGCCGCACGCAGCAGATGCGCCAGCAGCGCGGTGGTGGTGCTCTTGCCCTTGGTGCCGGTGACGCAGATGGCGCCAGGCACATAACCGTCAGGCTGCGCATGTTCGGCAAACCACAACGCGGTGCCGCCGATGAATTGCGTGCCGTGCACGGTTGCCGCGGTGTGCGCCTCGGGGCGATACGGGCTGATGCCGGGCGACTTCACCACCACCTCGAACCGGCCCAGCGCCTGCGCGCTGGCATCGGTTTCCACATGCAACGCAGCATCGGCCAGCGTCTCGAGCTCGCGCGCTTCGTCGGCGTTGCAGAACACCGTCAGCGTTTGCGTCGGCAACGCGGCGCGCAGTGCACGATACGCGGCGCGTCCTTCGCGCCCCCAACCCCATAACGCAACCGCCTTGCCCTCAAGCTGCGAAATTCGCACGCACGCGCTCCCACAGCGCCGACGGAATCCGGTGCTCGCCGTCGATGGCCAGCAACGGCTCCAGCTGCAATTCCTGCTGGTCCAGCTGCGGCTGGATCTCGCGGATGAAACGCAGCACCAGCGCGTCTTCCTTCCATTCGGCACGGCCGGCCAGCACCGCCATTGCCGCGCGCGATTCGCGGCCTTCGCCCACGCATTCGAACGGCTTGTGGTCCTGGAATTCCAGCAGCGCGTCGTAGCCGCCGGCCTGGCCTGCATCGTCGAGCAGATTGCGTCCGAAGATGTTGACCAGGCGCGTCTTGGGCATGAACGGTGCCAACGCCAGGAACACGAAATGGCACTTCGGGCAGACCCCGCACCAGCGATGCACCGGGCGCTCGCCCATGATGTGGAAGTTGCGGTTGCAGCTGGAAAAATGCGCGTCGTAGTGGTCGGTCTTGGCGAACTGGCGCGCCACCGCCAGCTCCGACAACGGCCGCAGCAACGAGTAATAGCGCAGGTCGGCCGCCACATGCCGCTGCACGTAGTCGCCGAACGCCTGCTCGAACGCCCAGCCCTTGGACCACTGGTGATTGACCTCGCCGGTGCCGGGAATCTGGCTGCCGTAACTGGCCGAACGCTCGTTGGAAAACACCACCTGGTCCACGCCATTGAGCAAGGCGGACAGCACCAGGATGGCCGAGTTCACCGCGGTGACCGGGATATGCCCGTTCCACGCGCCCTGGCGATTGAGCTCGAACAATTCCGGCGCCAGCACGCGGCCGATATTGAGCACCGGCAGACCGGTGCGCTCGGCGCAGGCACGGATCAGCTGCGAGCCGCCGATCCAGCTCACCGTCTGGTCGATGCCGGCATGCCGCAGGGCTTCGATGCTGACCAGCGAATCCTTGCCGCCGCCGATCGCCACCAACGCATGCTCGCGCAGGCCCAGCGCCGGCGCATCGGCAGTTGCCGGTGCGGCCACCGGGAAGCGGATCCTGCCGTGCAGGTTCAAGCCATTGCGGTAGGCGAACTCGCCCAGGCCGTGCAGGTAGACACTTTCCACCAGCGCGGCGGTGTCCGCGTCGATGGCGTAACCGTCGATCTGGATGGTCGGCGGTACCGCCGCCTTGAAATAGCTGACGCCGGCGATGAGGTGCAGCAGGCGCAGCGCCTGTTGCACCGCAGCGGCATGCGCGCCGTCCAGCGCGAAGGGTGCACCCGGCACCGCGACGGTCTCGACCAGTTCCGGCCCTTGGTCGAAGGCATACACCAGCGTCGCCACGCCGGTCTGTGCGTCGAGTGCGCAACGCACGAAACGGAAGGTGGAGATCTGGTGTTTGTCGAAAGCGCTCATGGACTACCTGCAGGAACACGTACGCGACGCAGATAACGCCGGCACAGGACATATTCAATCATGGAAAACGGCACCACGGCCCACAGCAGCGGCAGGCAACCGAACAGCACCGCCAGCACCAGCACATCCGGGCGTGCGGCCGTCGCATCGCCGGACACCGCGAAGGCGACTGCGAGATACAGCGCCACCACAGGTACATAACTCAGCGCGCTCAACAACACCGTGCGCACCGCCATCCCGCCACTGCGGCGTGCCGGAGCCCGCGCATCGCGTCGACGTTGCCAACGCCCGGCCAGCCATGCGCCGATACCGGCGGCGACCAACGCGGGCAGCGCCCATTTGAAGATGTCGCTCCACGGCATGCCCAGGCTCAGTTGCTGGAGCGCGGTGGCGAACACGATCGCCCCGCCACCGGCCAGCGTACTGAGCGCAACGAATTCAGCCTGCGGGCGCATCGATCACCTCTTCGCGCGGCAATTCGCGCTGGTTGTAAGTGCTGGCCATCGAGTAGCCATAGGCACCGGCATCGGCCACCAGCATCACATCGCCCGGCGCGGTGGCGGCAGGCAGACGACGGCGCTTGCCGAACACGTCGGAGGATTCGCAGATCGGCCCGACGATATCGAAGCTGCCATCGGCCGGCGCGTCGAGCTGGCTGAGGTTCTCGATGTCGTGCCAGGCGTCGTACAAGGCCGGGCGGATCAGCGTGTTCATGCCCGCATCCAGGCCCACGCGCTGCACGCCATCCTTTTCGATCACCTGGGTCACCTGCGCCAGCAGCACGCCGGCTTCGGCCACCAGGTAGCGGCCCGGCTCGATCGCCAGGCGATAGCCCGGATGCACCGCCTTGACCTCGGCCAGGCCCTTGGCCCACACCTCCAGGTCGAACGGCTCGTCCTCGGCGCTGTAGGGAATCGGCAGGCCGCCACCGATGTCGATGGTCTCCACCGTGCCGATGCGGCGCGCAAAGCCGGCCAGTTCGTCGTACATCATCCGCCAGTGTTCGCCGGTCTCCACGCCACTGCCCAGGTGCGCATGCACGCCGGTGATGGTGACCTCGAGCGTGCGCGCCACCTCCACGAACTCATCCACCCGCGTGGACGACAACCCGAACTTGGACGCCTTCCCGCCGGTGTTGACCTTCTCGTGATGCCCGTCGCCATGCCCCAGGTCGATGCGCAACCACACGTTGCGGCCACGGAACACCTCCGGCCAGCGCCGCAATGCTTCGACGTTGTCTACGGTGACGGTCACGCCCAGCGCGAATCCGGCTTCGTATTCGGCCTTGGGCGCGAAGCTCGGCGTGAACAGCACGCGCCGCGGCGACAGCTCGGGCAAGGTGTCGAACACGCGGCGCAGCTCGCCGTGCGAGACGCATTCCAGGCCGAACCCGGCCTGTTCCAGCGCCATCAGGATCGCCGGATGCGCATTGGCCTTGATTGCGTAATAACGCTGATCCACCGCTGCGATCTGCGCCAGCGCCTGCGCGCGGGCGCGCACGGTGGGCAGGTGATAAACGTAACGCGGCGTGCCGGCCCTGGACAGCGTCAGCAGATGCGCGCGCTCGGCATGCCACCACGGCGTGGGCCGCGGGCGCACCGAACCGATGATCTGCCGCCAGCGCGGACCGAACACCTCGCCTTCGCTCACCGGCATCGCGCCGCTGTCGATCAATTCCGCATGCAGGATCGGCAGCAGGCCATCGGCATCGGCTTCGTCGATGACGAAGGTCAGATTCAGGTCGTTGGACGACTGCGAGATCATGTGCACGCGTTCCTGCCCGAACGTGGCCCACACATCGGAAAGCTTGTGCAGCAGCGAGCGCATGCCGCGCCCGACCAGGGTGATTGCCGCGCAGGGAACAATGATCTTGACCTTGCAGATCTGCGACAGATCAGCCGACAGCGCGGCCAGCACGTCGGTGTTGACCAGGTTCTCGCTCGGGTCCAGCGACACGGTGACATTGGTCTCGGCCGAACCGATCAGGTCCACCGACAGGCCGTGCTTCTTGAACAGCGTAAACACATCGGCCAGGAAGCCGACCTGCTGCCACATGCCGATACCTTCCATCGACACCAGCACGATGCCGTTGCGGCGGCTGATCGCCTTGACGCCCGGCACCGGCTCGGCATTGCCGTCGATGCTGGTGCCGGGCAGATCGGGGCGCTCGGTATCCAGGATCGCCATCGGCACGCCGGAATCGCGGCATGGCTTGATCGAGCGCGGGTGCAGCACCTTGGCGCCGGTGGTGGCGATTTCCTGCGCTTCGTAATAGTCCAGGCGGGTCAGCAGCCGCGCGTCCGGCACTTCCTTGGGATTGGCGCTGAACATGCCGGGCACGTCGGTCCAGATCTCCACGCGGCTGGCGCCGAGCAGTGCACCGAAATACGCCGCCGAGGTATCCGAACCGCCACGCCCCAGGATCGCGGTGCCGCCATCGGCGTGCCGCGAAATGAAGCCCTGGGTGATCAACAGGCGGGTGGGCTGCGCATCGAAACGCGCGCGCCAGTCGGCGTCGGACTGCCATTGGCAGGACACCGACAGGCGCTTGGACCATTCGCTCTGATTGGGCTGCGGCGGCAGCGCCGACAGCCACTGGCGCGCATCCAGCCAGCCCATGTCCAGGCCGCTGGCATGCAGGTACGCCGCACCGATGGTGGAAGACAGCAACTCGCCCTGCCCCAGCACCTCGGCCTGCCAGTCCAGCGTGCGCGCGGCCGCGCGCGCGTCGCCGACCAAGGCATGCAAGGCGGCCAGGCGCTCGCCCAGCACCGCATCGGCATCCAGCTCCAGCTCGGCCAGGAACTGGCGGTGACGCTGCTCCAGCGCGGCCACGCGCTGGGCGCTGTCGGCGGCGCCATCGGCGATCGCGGTGAGTTCGTTGGTCACGCCCGACAATGCAGACACCACCACCAACACGCGGCCGCCGGTCTCGTTGGCCCGTTTGCTCGCCAGTTTTCCAATCGTGTCCCAGCGATGACGACGCGACACCGAGGTGCCGCCGAACTTGAGGACGATCCAACGATCGGTAGAGTGGGGAGCTGACATGGAGATAGGCGTTTAGGATGAGGGGGAAAACGCCCGGTACGCCGGGCGGAACCTCCGATTCTACTGCCAATGTCGCCCGCATGACCCCGCGTGCGGTCACAGCATGCCGAGCGCCGCTTTCACTACTGCAACGGTTTGCGCTGCAACCATCGCGCGCCTTCCATCGATCGAGATCCATGCCCCATGAGCAAGCATCGCTACCTGCAACTGGATGTCTTCGGCGGCCAGCACGGCAACGGCAATCCGTTGGGCGTGGTGCTCAACGCGCAGGCGTTGTCGTCCGCGCAGATGCAGCAGATCGCCGCGTGGCTGAACCTGTCGGAGACGATCTTTTTCCTGCCGGTCAGCGCACCCGATGCGGATTACCACATCCGCATCTTCACCCCGCGCGCCGAGTTGCCGTTTGCCGGCCACCCCAGCGTCGGCGCCGCATGGGCGGCGGCAACCCACGGGCTGGTGGCATTCAAGCCAGACGGCCGGATGCGCCAGCAATGTGCGGCGGGCGTGCTGCCGGTGCAGGTGGTCGACCGGCATGGCGCCCTGCTGGTGCGGCTGCAGGCACCGCGTGCGCAAGCGATCGAGACAGGCGGGATCCATGCCGCGGCGTTACGCGATGCCTGCGCGGGTCTGCGCGTGGCCGACCACCCGGCCGCCCTCTGGAACAACGGCCCCGGCTGGTGGCTGCTGGAACTGGCCGACGCGCAAGCGGTACGCCAGGCGACGCCCGATTTGTCTGCGATCACCCGCCTGACCCAGGCCAGCGCGGCCACCGGCCTGGCCATCTACGCGCCGCAGGCCAATGGCGACGCGGACCTGGTGGTACGCGCCTTCTGCCCCGGCGACGGCATTGCGGAAGATCCGGTCACCGGTAGCGCCAACGCCTGCATTGCCGCGCGCCTGCACGGCCAGGGCCGCGTGCCGGGCGGGACGTCGCGCTATGTCGCCAGCCAGGGCCGCGAGGTCGGCCGCGACGGCCGCGTCCACGTGGAGGTGGATCACCAAGGCGAGGTCTGGATCGGCGGAAGGACCCGGCAAGTGATCGAAGGCCGCATCGATTGGTAAGCTGCCGCGCCCTGTTCGCGGATCCGCCACCATGACCACCCGCCGCTTCCTGCAACTGGATGTGTTCTCCGCCCGCCCCGGCAGCGGCAACCCGCTGGCAGTGGTGCTGGACGCCGAAGGCCTGGACGATGCCGCGATGCAGGCCATCGCACGCTGGACCAAGCTGCCGGAAACCACCTTCGTGTTTGCGGCGCCGGACGCACACAGCAGTTATCGGCTGCGGATGTTTTCGCCACAAAAGGAAGTGCCGTTTGCCGGCCACCCCAGCGTGGGCACCGCACATGCGGTGCTGGAGGCCGGCCTGGCCGCGCCCGACGACGGCGTGCTGATCCAGGACGGCATCGCCGGCCAGTTGCCGCTGCGCGTGGAGCAGATCTCAGGCCACCGCAGCATCGCCATCCGCACCCCGCGCGCGCGCGTGGCCGAGCAGGTGCAGGCCGACGACCCGCGCCTGCGCGATGCATTGCGCGGCTGGCCCCTCGGCGGGCTGCCGCCCGCGCTGATGGACGGCGGCCGCACCTGGTGGGTGGTGGAACTGGCCAGCGAGGCGGCACTGCGCGGCCTGCAGCCTGATTGGGAGGCGATCGCCGCGCTGGCCGAATCCACCGGCAGCATGGGCGTGTTCGCCTATGCCGGCGCCGCAGCGCCCGGCGCCTACGATCTGGCGGTGCGCGCCTTCGTCGGCAATGGCCGGCGCTTCGAAGATGCCGCCTCCGGCGCGGCCAATGCGGTGCTTGCCGCCTGGCTGGACAGTCGCAACGCATTGCCCGGCAAGGAACGCCGTTATGTGGTCAGCCAGGGCCGCGAGATCGGCTTCGACGCCTTGCTGGAATTGCGCATCGATGCCAATGGCGACGTATGGTCGGGCGGCCAGGTGCAGACGGTGATTCGCGGCACGCTGGATTGGGCGTGATCGCCGCCTCAAGCGGCTGATGGAGATCGCCCGAGCACGGCGCGATGCCGCGGCGCTCAGTCGGGACGCACGTCCACGCGCACGCGGATGCGATCGCCCGGGTTGTAGTCGCTACGCGTGTGATAGGTGCGGCCCGCGTATTCGTACGTCACGTCGTAGCCATCGACACGATCGCGTTCGCGGCGGTAGGACACCGGCTCGCAGACGCTGACATTGCCCTGGTAGTTGCGGTTATTGGCTTCGTAGATCGAACGGCCTGCCGCGACACCGGCCATGGTGCCGACGGCGGTACCGACCAGACGGCCATTGCCGCCACCGACCTGGCTGCCGAGCACCGCACCGGCGATTCCGCCGATCACGCTGGCCACCCCGCGATTGGACACGCCGGCCTGGCCGTAGCTGCCACCATCGCGGTAGTAACCATCGTTGCTGGTGTAGTAGCCGTCGGCCGGGCGGTTGTAGCAGCGTTCGCTGCTGCGCTCGTTGTACGTATCGGTGACGATGATCGGGTCCACGCGTACCACCCGCGCGTATTCGTAGCGACCATCCTCGTAGTTGCCACGTCCGTTGTAGCCGCTGTCATAGCGCTGCGCGGTTGCATTGCCTGCAACGGCCAGACCCACCACCAGAGCACCAAGCACGAGAGTTTTCATTGCAGCAGCTTCACAGGGAGGACACGCAACCGATGCTCGGCCTGCGCCAGTGAAACCGCCCTGAACCGAACTGCCCCTGCAAAGCCCTATTCAGGTCGCCGCCAGCTGCGTACGCCGGCCACCATCGCCGGCGCACGCACAAGGATCACGCCTGGTTGGAAAACTCGCTTTCCAGGCTGATCGGCACAGCGCTCAGCGCCTTGGACACCGGGCAGTTCTTCTTGGCGGTGTCGGCCAGCTCGCGGAACTTGGCTTCGTCGATCCCCGGCACCACGGCGGTGAGCTTGAGGCGGATCTGCGACAGCTGCGGGCCGCCTTCCATCGACAGGTCCACGTCTGCACGCGTGTCCAGCGAGGTCGGCGGAAAACCGGCTTCGCTCAGCTGAGCGGACAGCGCCATGGTGAAGCAGCCGGCATGCGCAGCGGCGATCAGTTCTTCCGGGTTGGTGCCCTTCTCGTCGCCGAAGCGGCTGCTGAAGGCGTAACGGGTCTTGTCCATCAGCCCGCTCTGCGGTGTGCTGAGTTGGCCCTTGCCGGTCTTGAGGTCGCCTTCCCAGTGAGCGGTGGCGTGACGTGAAATACCCATTGCGATCTCCTGCGATGAAAGGAGCGGTCACGATAGGCGAGTGGATGTTATGGCGTGGTGCCGGGATTCGGGATTCGGGATTCGGGATTCGGGATTCGGGATTCGGGAATCGGGAATCGGGAATCGGGAATCGGGAATCGGGAATCGTAAGAGCAGGCTGCGCGCGCGTTCTGATGGCAAGGGTTTTGCGGGCGTCTTCGCGAAGACGCTCGGCCGGCGGCGACCGCGACCGCATTGTGGATGCGCGGTCGCGTCGCCGGGCTGGCTCAACCTAGCAGGGTTTCCAGTACGGCCATGCGTACCGCCACGCCGTTGGCGACCTGGCGCAGCACGCACGATTGCGCGCCATCGGCGACTTCGTCGGTGATTTCCACACCGCGGTTGATCGGGCCCGGATGCAGCACGGCGGCGTCCCGGCCGGCGCGTGCCAGGCGCTCGCGGGTGAGTCCGTAGTCGGCGTGATACTGCTCCAGCGATGGCACCAGGCCTTCTTCCATGCGCTCGCGCTGCAGGCGCAGCATCATCAAGGCGTCGGCACCGTCCAGCATGGCGTCGAAGTCCTGGCCGACCACGCAACCGTCCAGCATGTCGTCGTCGGGCAGCAGGCTGGCCGGACCGCAGACGCGGATCTCGCCGGCACCCAGCGTGCGCAGTGCATGCAGGTCCGAGCGCGCCACGCGCGAGTGCTTCACGTCGCCGACAATCACCACCTTGAGCTTGGAAAAATCGGTGCCCTTGGCCTGGCGCAGGGTCAGCATGTCCAGCAGGCCCTGGGTGGGATGCGCACTGCGGCCGTCACCGGCATTGATCAGCGCGGTGCCCTCGCCTGCGGCCGCGGCCAGCGCTTCGACCGCACCGTCGTCGGGATGGCGCACCACAAAGCCGCGCACGCCCATCGCCTCGAGGTTCTTCAAGGTGTCGCGTGCGGTCTCGCCCTTGCGGGTCGAGGAGGTCGAGGCATCGAAGTTGAGTACATCCGCGCCCAGCCGCTGCGCAGCCAGGTGGAACGAGCTGCGCGTGCGCGTGGACGGTTCAAAGAACAGCGTGCACACCGCGGTGCCGGCGAGCACGCTGCGCTTGCCTACGCGCCCCACCGCCGCGTCGCGGATCTGGCCGGCACGATCGAGCAGTTGCAGCAGCGTGGTGCGCGGCAGTCCTTCCAGGGTGAGCAGGTGGCGCAGGCGTCCGTCCGAATCGAGTTGCATGGTGGTCATCGCAGGTCGGGAGTGTCAGGGAAGAAGGGTGGCTTGGTCGGGTGCGGCCAACCAGCGTTCGACGATCACCGCGGCCGCCATCGCGTCCAGCGCCTCGGCATCGCGGCGGCGCTTGCGCCCGTCGGCGCGCTCGCGCGCGAAGCGCTGCGCAGCTTCGACCGAACTGGAGCGCTCGTCGATCAGTACCACCGGCAGCGCATAGCGCTCGCGCAGTTGGCGGGCAAAGGCATGTGCGCGCTTGCGTGCGGGTTGATCCTTGTCGTCCAGGGTCAGCGGGTCGCCGACCACCAGGCCGTCGGGGCGCCATTCCTTGTGCACGCGGTCCAGCGCGACCCAGTCCGGGCCATTCGCATGCACAGGGATGACCGCCACTGCACGCGCACCGGCGCCCAATGCGGTACCGACCGCCACGCCGATCCGGCGCGACCCCACGTCGAAGCCCAGCACCGTGCCATCGGGGCGGATCGCGCCCGCCTCAGGCATGCCCGGAATAATCCGTCAGCCGGAACAGATCCACGCCGATGCGCCCGGCAGCGGTCTGCCAGCGATCTTCCAGCGCGGTGGCGAACAGCACATTGGCATCCGACGGCGCGGTCAGCCAGCTGTTCTCGCCCAGTTCGAATTCCAGTTGCCCCGCGCCCCAGCCGGCACAGCCCAGTGCCACCAGCGCATTGCGCGGGCCTTCGCCGGCCGCCATGGCTTCGAGGATGTCGCGCGAGGTGGTCAGGTACACGCCCTGCCCCACTTCCAGGCTGGAATCCCAGTCGCGCGCATCGTCGTGGATGACGAAACCGCGTTCCGGGTGCACCGGCCCGCCGCTGAGCACGACCTGCTCACGCAGGTGGTCGTCGACGGTGTCGATGCCCATCTGCGACAGGACCTCGCCCAGGGTGTATTCGGAGGGCCGGTTGACCAGCACGCCCATGGCGCCGTTCTCGTCGTGCTGGCAGATCAGCGCGACGCTACGCGAAAAGGTGGGATCGGACAGCGCCGGAAGCGCGATCAGCAGTTGGTTGGCCAGAGGCGTGGGAAAAACGGACATGGCCGCATTCTAGCCGTTCGCTTCGCCGCGCGCAGAGCCGCTGCCATACTTGCTGCACGCGGACGTGATTGGACTGCCGATGTGACCGATGGACTTGGACCTTGCAGACGCCACCGATGGTCCGGCAGGCAAGACCGGCCCATTCAGATTGCTGGCGGCTGCGCAGCGGCCCTACAGGCTGTGCCTTACCGCGATCGATCTGCTCCGGTACGGCAGTCGATCTATCCACCCACGCGTCGCTGTTCGGTCGCTGTGGCCGTGCATCGGATTCCCGGCCACAGCGCCGGCCCTTGGTCCACTCACAGCCGGTCCACCTACAACCGGTCCATCAACAACAGGCATCCCATGAGCGGCTACTGCAGCATCGCCCCAGGCCATCCGGTCCACGGCCATTACCACGATCACGAGTACGGCTTTCCGCAACGCGAGGAGTCCGAGCTGTTCGAGCGCCTGGTGCTGGAGATCAATCAGGCCGGGCTGAGCTGGGAAACCATCCTGCGCAAGCGCGGCAACTTCCAGCGCGCCTACGGCGGCTTCGACGTGGACACGGTGGCGGCCTATGGCGAGAGCGACATCGCACGGCTGCTCGGCGATGCCGGCATCATCCGCAACCGCTTGAAGGTGCTGGCGGCCATCCACAATGCGCAGGTCATCCAGCAGCTGCGCGCCACGCACGGCAGCTTCGCGCAATGGCTGGACGCGCAGCACCCGCTCGACAAAGCCGCCTGGGTCAAGCTGTTCAAGAAGACCTTCCGCTTCACCGGCGGCGAGATCACTGGCGAATTCCTGATGAGCCTGGGCTACCTGCCCGGCGCGCACCATCCCGAGTGCCCGGTATTTGCGGACATTCAGGCACTGTCGCCGCCCTGGATGCGCAGCGCGTGAGCGACACCCTGCGTGCCGCGTGCGAGGCGCCAGCACTCCGTGCGGCGGCCACACCGCATCACACCTCTCGCCTGCGCTGCTCGCTGAGCATTGGCGGGTTGCTGATTGCCTTCGCCGCGGCGGTGCCGCAGGCAGACGCGCACAAGGTGCCTGGGCTTTCGCTGACGCAGGTGCTGGACCAGTTGCGCCGTGACATTGCCGCCGTGCCGGCCAGCGACCCCACGCCCATCGACACCGTGATGAAACGCTACGCCGATACCAGCGGGCAAAGCTTCGACATTGCGAGCCCGGATCCGGCGGAAGACCCATCCGAGGCGGTGTCACCCACGCAGCCGGCCGGCGTCACCGATGCCGAGTGGCACGCGCTGCAAGCCTACCGCGCGCGCACCACCAGCGAAGCAGACGATCTCTCCGAGAACCGCGGCCACCACTACACCCTGATCGACCTGGACGAGGACGGCCAACGCGATCTGCTGGATGACGCCTATGTGGGCGGCACCGGTCTATTTACCCAAATCACAGTGCTGCGGGTCATGACGATGGCTTCCGCGCAGCCGCCCCCACGCCCACAGGTACAGCCAGACAGTGATTGCGCACCAGGCAGGTACCGGGGCGCGCTCCATGCCTACTCCGCGCACCGGCCGCGCCCGCCTTGCAGCGGCGCGCTCGTTTCGACAATGCCGTCCCGCTTATCCACTCGCACGCACGCGGCGCACTAGATGACGCGGCCTTGCCGCAGCATCCACGATCACTGCACACCCGTCGCGGCATGGTCGGCACATGAGCATCCGCATCGGCATTTCAGGCTGGCGTTATGCACGCTGGCGCGGCACGTTCTACCCGACTGGCCTGGCCCAGCGGCGCGAGTTGGCCTACGCCGGGCGCTGTTTTCCCAGTGTGGAAATCAATGGCTCGTTCTATTCGCTGCAGCGGCCGGAGAGCTACCAGAGCTGGCATGACGAGACGCCGGACGACTTCGTCTTCGCGGTCAAAGGACCGCGGTTTGTCACGCATATGAAGCGGCTGCGCGATTGCGAACAGGCGCTGGCCAACTTCTTTGCATCCGGCGTACTGCGGCTGGGGCCAAAGCTAGGGCCGATCCTGTGGCAATTGCCGCCAAGCCTGCGCTTTGACGCAGCGGTGCTGGATGCATTTCTCTCCAACCTGCCGCACGACACGGAGGCGGCACTCACCCTGGCGCGCAAACGCGACACCACCTTGATGCATGGGCGCACGGCCTTGAGCGTCGATCGCAAGCGCCCGCTACGGCATGCGCTGGAAATGCGCCATTCCAGCTTCTGCGACCCGTCCTGCATGAAGCTGCTGCGCAAGCACAAGGTGGGCGTGGTGGTGGCCGACACTGCAGGCAAGTTTCCGTACCTGGAGGATGTCACTGCCGACTTTGTCTACCTGCGGCTGCATGGCGACGCGCAGCTGTATGCCAGCGGCTACAGCGACCACGCTCTGGACCGCTGGGGCGAGCGGATCGCGGCCTGGGCAGCAGGCGGTGAGCCCTCCGATGCGCAGCGTGTCGGGCCGCGTGCCAGCAAGCGCGCGCGGCGCGACGTGTACTGCTATTTCGACAACGACATGAAGGTGCACGCACCGTTCGATGCGCGCGGCCTGATGCAGCGACTGGACCTGCCCACAGACTGCCCGGCGCGCGAGGAGGTCGTGTAATTCCGCTGCGCGCTCACACGCCCATGTAGCGGTGCGGCCGGTGGTTGAACATCAGCACCAGGCTCAGCATCAGCGCGCCAATGGCCGAATACAGTACCTTGTCCGGCGTCAGCACGAAGAACGCGACTAGCATGAGTATCGCATCGAAACTCATCTGCACCTTGCCCGCACTCCAGCCACGCTCGCGCTGCAGATACACCGCCAGGATGCCGATGCCGCCGAGGCTGCCGCGGTGGCGAATGAAGAACAGAATGCCCAGGCCCGCCAGCGCGCCGCCGACGATCGCCGAAAAAAGCGTGCTGATGTGGGCGTAATCGGCCCAGCGCGGCAGCAGGTCGGTGAGCGCACCGCAGGCGCCGACCGCGGCAAAGGTCTTCAAGGTGAATTCCCAGCCCATGCGGCGCACGCTCAGCCAATAGAACGGCAGGTTGACCAGCACGAACACCAGGCCGAAATTCCAGTGCAGCGCGTAATGCAGCAGGAACGCCACGCCGGCCATGCCGCCGATCATCAGCCCGCCCTTGGCGAAGATCGCCAGGCCCAGCGAGGCCACCAGTGTGGCCAGCACCATGCCCTGCACGTCCTCGGCCACCGAGTGGTGAAATGCGTGGTCGTCGGCGGCGGTGCCGGCCGAATCCGGTGGCGGCGTCAACGGACCGGACGTCATCACTGTGCCGTCGTCGGGCAACGGCTCTTGCTCCGGACGGAGATCGGAATCGGGAAGGCTCACGGGCTGGGCACTGCGGTGGGGTGCGGATATTAGACACTATCGGCGCACCTGGTTACATCTGAAACATCACACCGTCCGCGCCGTCCGCTGCGCCCGTGTCGCTGCGGCGCCATCCGCCGCTGGCATCGCGCACCGGACAGCTGCAGTCAGCAACACGCCGCGCCCGGCGCAGGCCATCCTGCTTCCGCACATGCCCCGGCCATCGGCCACGGCAGCACGCCTGCAATCGCTCAACGAACCTCGGCGATCTCCACGCCATCCAGGCCCTGGGCCAGGGTCTTGGCGTCGCCGCCCTGCGAGAGCTTGATGCGCAGGCGCACCTCGTTCTGCGAGTCGGCGTAGCGCAGCGCGTCTTCGTAGCTGATTTCGCCGGCCTGGTACAGCTCGAACAGGCTCTGATCGAAGGTGCGCATGCCCAGGTTGGTGGACTCCTTCATGATCTCCTTGAGCTTGTGGATCTCGCCGTCGCGGATGTAGTCCTGCACCAGCGGCGTGCCCAGCATGATCTCCATCGCCACACGCCGGCCGCGACCATCCGGGGTCGGAATCAGCTGCTGCGCGACCACGCCCTTGAGATTGAGCGACAGATCCATCAGCAGCTGGTTGCGCCGGTCTTCCGGGAAGAAGTTGATGATGCGGTCCATCGCCTGGTTGGCGTTGTTGGCGTGCAGGGTGCACAGCACCAGGTGGCCGGTTTCGGCAAAGGCCACGGCGTGATCCATGCCCTCGCGGGTGCGCACCTCGCCGATCATGATCACGTCCGGCGCCTGGCGCAGGGTGTTTTTCAGCGCGTTCTCCCAGCTGTCGGTATCGATGCCGACTTCGCGCTGGGTGATGATGCAGCCCTCGTGCTTGTGCACGAATTCGATCGGGTCTTCGATGGTGATGATGTGCCCGGTGGAATTCTGGTTGCGGTAACCGATCATCGCCGCCAGCGAGGTCGATTTACCGGTACCGGTGGCGCCGACGAAGATGATGATCCCGCGCTTGGTCATCGCCAGCGTCTTGATCACCGGCGGCAGGCTCAACTCCTCCACCGTGGGGATGCGCGTTTCGATCCGGCGCAGCACCATGCCGACCTGGTTGCGCTGGTAGAAGCAGCTCACGCGAAAGCGCCCGACCCCGGACACGCCGATGGCGAAATTGCACTCGTGGGTCTTTTCGAATTCTTCGCGCTGCGACGGCGTCATCACGTTCAGCACCAGGTCGCGGCTCTGTTGCGCGGTCAGCGGCGTCTGGGTGATCGGACTGATCTTGCCGTGCACCTTGATCGCCGGCGGCATCCCCGAGGTGATGAACAGATCCGACGCCTTCTGGTGCGCCATCAGCTTGAGGAAGGAGGTGAAGTCGATGGTGCTCATGGCGTGCTCCTTCGGAGCCGGGAATGGGAAATCGAGAATCGGGAATCGGGAAAGCCAGCAACCGGGAGCCGGGACCGGTCAGGAAACCTGCTGTTGCGATTCCCCATTCCCGACTCCCTATTCCCGAATCACTCGAAGATCCGCTTGTCCTTGGCGTATTCGCGTGCCTGGTTGCGCGTGATCAGGCTGCGCTTGACCAGGTCCTGCAGATGCTGGTCCAGCGTCTGCATGCCGTATTGCTGGCCGGTCTGGATCGAGGAGTACATCTGCGCCACCTTGTCCTCGCGGATCAGGTTACGGATGGCCGGGGTGCCGACCATGATTTCCCAGGCGGCGGTGCGCCCGCCGCCCACTTTCTTGAGCAACGCCTGCGAAATCACCGCACGCAGCGATTCGGACAGCATCGAGCGCACCATCGGCTTTTCGCCGGCCGGGAACACGTCGATGATGCGGTCGATGGTCTTGGCCGCCGAGCTGGTGTGCAGGGTGCCGAACACCAGGTGGCCGGTTTCGGCGGCGGTCAACGCCAGGCGGATGGTTTCCAGGTCGCGCAATTCGC
The DNA here is from genome assembly GCF_903989455.1 of Xanthomonas euroxanthea. NCBI lineage: Bacteria > Pseudomonadati > Pseudomonadota > Gammaproteobacteria > Lysobacterales > Lysobacteraceae > Xanthomonas > Xanthomonas euroxanthea. The sequence goes on from NZ_LR861803.1 coordinate 3,368,776, forward strand.
CGACCAGGATGATGTCCGGGTCTTCGCGCAGCGCCGAGCGCAGCGCCTCGTTGAAGCCGTGCGTGTCGCGGTGCACTTCGCGCTGGTTGATCAGGCACTTCTGCGAGGTATGCACGAATTCGATCGGATCCTCGACGGTGAGGATGTGGCCGTATTCGTTCTTGTTGATGTAGTCGATCATGCCGGCGAGCGTGGTCGACTTGCCCGAACCGGTCGGACCGGTGACCAGGATCAGGCCCTGCGGCTGGTCGATCAGCTGGCGGAAGATCGGCGGGCAGCCCAGGTCCTCCAACGTCAGCACTTCGGACGGAATGGTACGGAACACCGCACCGGCGCCGCGGTTCTGGTTGAAGGCATTGACGCGGAAGCGCGCCAGCGACGTGATCTCGAACGAGAAGTCGACCTCGAGGAATTCCTCGTAATCGCGACGCTGCTTGTCCGACATGATGTCGTAGACCAGCGCATGTACCTGCTTGTGGTCCAGAGCCGGAATATTGATGCGACGGACATCGCCATCGACACGGATCATCGGCGGCAAGCCAGCCGACAGATGCAGGTCCGATGCCTTGTTCTTGACAGAAAACGCCAATAGTTCAGCGATATCCATGCGCTGCTTTTCCCCTAGGCTGCGATTGGAAGTTACTCCCCAAGCGGCAGTATAGCGTTCTGGCTGCCGGCGGGAAGCGGCGCGCGGCCGGTTCAGGCCGGCACCATCGGGCGGGCCTGAAGGCGTTGGTTTGGGGCTGCGGTGCGGGCACGCTCCTTGCCTGGTCCGGCTCGGGCATCGACCGCCGGCTCGCCACGCCTGCGGCCGGTCCCGGCACCGCCGCGCGCCGGTGCAGCGTCCTTGGCCGGCCCGATTCGGCAAGCCGGCTGGAAGGACGCTGCCGGGGGCGGCACTATAGCGTTCCTTTCCCGCCTGGATTGCCACGTGCCGGCTTCGTCGCTGCAGCAGATTCTCGATGCCATCCACGCCGCCGCGGCTCGGCACGCGCGCGCCGATGTGCGCCTGCTGGCAGTGTCCAAGACCCGGCCGGCGGATGCGGTTGCCGCGCTGGCGGCGCAGGGCCAGCGGGCGTTCGGCGAAAACTATGTGCAGGAAGCGCAAACCAAGATCGCCCGGCTGCAGACGCTGGGACTGGAGTGGCACCTGATCGGCCACCTGCAATCCAACAAGGCCGAACTGGCCAGCCAGTGGTTCGACTGGGTGCAGACCGTGGACCGCGCCAAGCTGATCGCACCGCTGGCCAGGCACCGCCCGGCCGATCGCGCACCGTTGAATGTGCTGATCCAGGTCAATATCGACGACGAGGACAGCAAGCACGGCTGCGCGCCGGAGGCGGTCGACGGCCTGGCCGCGGCCATCGCGCTGCAACCGCAGCTGCAATTGCGCGGCCTGATGGCGATCCCCGCGCCGTTTCCCGAGCAGGCGCGCCGCATGGCGGCGTTTACCCGCATGCAGAACCTGTTCGAAGACCTCAAGCGCCGTTACCCGCAGGTGGATACCTTGTCGATGGGCATGAGTTCAGATTTTGCCGAAGCGATCGCAGCTGGCGCGACCATGGTGCGGGTGGGAACTGCCTTGTTCGGCGAACGCGCTTCATCGGCTGCCGCAGCGTCCTGAGCATTCCTTCCGGTCAGCCGCGCGCAGCGTCGCTGCGCCCTCTTATCCTGCTCCCTCTTATTTAAGGTATCGCAATGACTCTGCCCTCCGCCCCCGCGCCCTCGCCTGCTGCCGCTGCGCTCACCGCATTCGTCGGTGGCGGCAACATGGCGCGCAGCCTGATTGCCGGGCTGATCCGGCAAGGCGTCCCCGCTGCCAGCATCCGCGTCGCCGAGCCGGTGGCCGAACTGCGCGATGCGCTGGCGCGCGATTTCGGCGTGCATGCCGTGGAGCAGGCACGCAGCGCGGTGGAGGGCGCAGCCGTCTGGGTGCTGGCGGTCAAGCCGCAGGTGCTGCCGGCGGTATGCGCGCAGCTGGCCGATCTTGCGCAGGCGCAACAGCCGTTGCTGCTGTCCATCGCCGCCGGCATCACCGCGCCGCAGCTGGAGCGCTGGTCCGGCGGCAACCTTGCGGTGGTGCGCGCGATGCCCAATACGCCCGCGCTGCTCGGTGCCGGCGTCACCGGGCTGTATGCCAATTCCCGCGTGTCCGACGAGCAACGCGCGCAGGCAACCGGCTTGCTGGAGAGCGCCGGTGTCACCGTCTGGATCGACGACGAAGCGCAGATGGACGCGGTGACCGCGGTCTCCGGCAGCGGTCCGGCCTATGTGTTCCTGCTGGCCGAAGCGATGGAAGCCGCCGCGCGTGCGCAAGGCCTACCAGCCGAGACCGCACGCACACTGGTGCTGCAGACCCTGCTCGGTGCCTCGCGCATGCTGACCGAATCGGGCGAAGCACCGGAGCTGCTCCGCCGCCGGGTGACCTCGCCCAACGGCACCACGCAGGCGGCAATCGAGACATTTCAGGCTGGCCAGTTCGAAGCGCTCACCGCCCAGGCGATTGCCGCAGCGACCGAACGCGGCCGCAGCTTGTCGGCGGCCAATGATTAGTCGACCGGTGACGGGACATCATCCAAACCAGGAATGTCTCGCAGCGGCCGGCCGTGCCGCGCGCGGGAGTGCCACGGCGACTGTGCGGTGGAACCGTCACGACACGTCGCGCATCGGCGCCTGCCAGGTGCAGGAAAAAACCCGGCGCACGTGACTGGCGCACATGGCAGCAACAGCGCGAACGCAGCGGGTCGACGGATCGAACAAAGCCTCGGGTACGCGTACCAACAGCCGGCAACGCCAGACGTCTCCTGCAAGGCGTCGCCACGCAGCAACGCTGATCGCGGCAGCGAACGCCACCGCCGGCAGCACACCGTGAGCAACGCTCGGCACCGAACACGCTGCAAAAAAGCACACATGCCTTCGCGCAAAGGACCTGCTGCTGTGCGTCAGACACCGCATCGCCATGCGCATTGCAGCCGCTTCGACAGCGCTTTGGCGGGGGTTTTCCGCCAGCGGTGAACGAATCCCCGTCAAAAGACGCTTTTTTTCGGTTGTTTCATCGTTTGCCTATTGGCGGCGCGCAGCAGTTGCCCTACATTTCGCGTTGCCGACCGGGTCGGCAGACCCAACACCACCAACGATCACGGAACACATAACTCATGGCAAAAACCGCCGCTAAGAAGGCTGCCCCCAAGAAGGCAGTGAAAAAGGTCGCCGCGACCAAGACCGCAAAGCCGGCCAAGGCCGCTGCTGCCAAGTCCGCTGCGCCGAAGCCGATCAAGGAAGCGCTGAGCAAGACCGGCCTGGTCGCGCACATTGCCGAATCCACCCAGCTGGCTCCGAAGGACGTCCGCGCCGTTCTGGCGTCGCTGGAATCGGCCGCCCATTCGTCGCTGAACAAGAAGGGCGCCGGCTCGTTCACCCTGCCGGGCATGCTGAAGCTGACCAGCGTCCACGTGCCGGCCAAGCCGAAGCGCAAGGGCATCAACCCGTTCACCAAGGAAGAGCAGACCTTTGCAGCGCGGCCGGCCAGCTTCAAGGTCAAGGCGCGCCTGTTGAAGAAGTTGAAGGACGCCGCGCTCTAATCGAGCATGCCTCCGGTGCCACGAAGGCGGCCTGCGGGCCGTCTTTTTTTTGCGCACGTGACCGCCCGCCTCACTACCCACATGCCGCTCATCGGCACTTGCCTACCCTGCACGCTGATTCGCAACGCAGCAGGTGCATGTGACCGATCCATCGTCTCCCCGCCCATCCACACCGATGCCGTCGGCAGCCCGCAGCCCTGCACGTCGCCTGCGCCACCTGCTGGTGTCGATTGCGCTGCTGTGCGTCCTGGGTGTGGCGGCGCGCTGGGCATGGCAATTGCCGATTGCCGAACAACTGCGCACCAGCTGGGAGTTGTCGCGCATGCCGCCACCGGCGCAGTTATCGGTACCGGTCGAAGGGGTGCAGGCGCGCCGCATCGCCGATACCTTCGGCGCACCGCGCGGTCGCGACCGACGCCATGCCGGCGTGGATATCTTCGCGCCGCGCGGCACGCCGGTGCTGTCCGCAACGCGCGGGGTGGTCAGTGCCATCCGCGATCAAGGCCTGGGCGGCAAACAGGTCTGGGTGCTCGGGCCGGCGATGGAACGCCATTACTATGCGCACCTGGACGATTGGGCCGCCGGCCTGGCCGTTGGCGATGTCGTCGAGCCCGGCACGCGGCTCGGCATGGTCGGCACCACCGGCAACGCGCGCGGCACGCCGCCGCATCTGCACTATGGTGTCTATGGGCGCAACGGTGCGTACGATCCGCTGCCGCTGCTGCGCAAACCCGTGCCACAGCCGGCACAGTGAGCATGCTGGAACACTGCGTCATGGCCCGCGCTATCGAGGCCGTTGCTGGCTGCGCCTATGGTGGAGTCAGCCCAAGGAACGACGCCCTTTCCATGTCCCGAAAACGCTATCGCATTACGGTCACGCCCATCGAGAGCGATGGCCGCCCCTGCAGCGATCGCTGCACCATCGAATTCGAACAGCGCTCACGTGCCGACTGGATGCGGCTGCTCGAGGAGCTGCACCTGCGACGCGATTTGAGCAGCGACGAATGTGCCGCACTGACCGTCGGTTCGCAGTTGCTGGAAGACCTGGCCGCCCGCCCGCGCGCGCAGCCAAGCGATGCGCTGGAGGCCTTGCGGCCAAAACTGCAGTTGCTGCTGGAGCGCCTGCAGCGCGTGCAGCCGGCTCCCGGCAGCTGAGACCGACGCCGCGGTGATCGCTACACTGCGCGCATCGGGGACGGGAGATGCGCCATGCGTGGGTTGGGGATCGTCATGTTTGCAGCGGCCATCGCCGGTTGCAGTTGTCATCGCAGCGCTGACGAAGAAACCGCCGCGGCAGCGTCCTCGCAAGTCATGGCGGCAACCAAGACGCCAGGGGTCGCCACCGAGGGCGATGCGCCCGCACGACCCGCAACCGATGCCAACCTTGACGATGCCGCCACGCGCGCCAGCTTCGCCAAAGCAAGCGCAACCGTGCAGCGGTATCTGGGCGCCTTGCCCGGCGCGGCACGTGGCGATGCCGATGCACTGTGGAGGGGTGGTCGCCCTGCGCCGGTACCGGACGATGCGGCGCTGCGCAGCATTACCAACATCCAGTCGATGCGCATCGACAACGACCCGCCCATCGCACTGGACCACGCGCAGCCCCCGCGCATGATCGAAGTGCCGGTGCGACTGATCGTGCGCACCGACACCGGCACCCAACGCCTGGTTGGCGCCTACCGGCTGCAGCCGCGCAGCGGCAGCGACGACTGGGAGATCTATTCGGCCACCCTGCACCCGGTATTGCGCTAACCCACGGTTCACCGGCACCGACTAAGGTGATCTCACCTGTTGCCGGAGTCACCCGATGAAACTGCGTTCGCTTGCCGGATCCCTGCTTGCCCTGGCTCTGGCGCTACCGACGACCGGCGCGTGGGCGACGCCGCAGATCCAGGGGCACCAGATCAGCGTGCAGGGCAGCGACCTGCAGCAGTTCCTGGGTGGCCGCTTCCCGCAGACGCATGATGCGCTGGGCGGCCTGGTCGAGATGACGGTCAGCAATCCGGCGCTGTCGCTGCCGCCGGGCGACCGGCTCAAGATGGCATTCGATCTGGCGCTGGCCACCGCCGGCGGCGCGCCCGCACCGGTCGGCAATGTGACCTTGACCAGCGCACTGCGCTACGACACCGCCAAGCAGGGCTTTTACCTGGATCAGCCCACCATCGATGACTTCCGCCCGGCCAACGCCGGCGCACGACTCGACCAAAGCACCCGCCAGCTGCTCAATGCCTGGCTGGCCGATTACGCGCGCAAGGAGCCGATCTATCGCATCGACCCGGCCATCGCGGCGGTGATGGGCAATGTGCAGGTGGAGTCGGTCGGCATCCAGAACGGCCGCGTCGCGGTCAATTTCAACCAGAACATCGAGCAACTGGTGCCGGCAGCCGCACTGTCCGGGAAATAGGCCCTCGCACCGGTCGCGACGCAGCATGGACGTACGCCGTCATGCCGTTGCGCCAACTCACGCGAACCATTATTTGAACAAGACAAAGGCCCGGCGCCACCACGCCGGGCCTTTGCTTTCATGCCGTCACCATTGCAACGACGCGATCAGGACGCCAGGGCCTTGGCCACCGCGGCGGTGAAGGCCGGGATATCGTCCGGCTTGCGGCTGGTGATCAGCGCCCCGTCGACAACGACCTCTGCATCCTGCCAGCGTGCGCCGGCATTGCGCAGGTCGGTCTTGACCGACGACCACGAGGTGACGTCGCGATCGCGCACCAGATCGCTTTCCACCAGCAGCCACGGGCCGTGGCAGATCGCGGCAACCGGCTTGTCTGCACTGGCAAACGCCTGGATGAATGCGATCGCCTTGGCGTCGCCGCGCAAGGTATCGGGGTTGAGCACACCGCCCGGCAGCACCAGCGCATCGTAGGTGTCGACCTTGGCCTGGTCCAGCCGCTGGTCCACCGACACCGAATCGCCCCAGTCGGTCTTGTCCCAGGCGCGAATCTGCGCGGCGTCACCGGGCGCGATCACATCGACCTTGGCACCCCAGGATTCCAGCAGGCGTTTGGGCTCAGTCAGTTCGGACTGTTCGAAGCCGTCGGTGGCCAGCACGGCGATGGTCTTGCCGGAGAGCGAATAAGACATGGGGGACTCCTTGCTGAAAAGAAGCCCGCACGCTAGTCGTGCAGCTGTTGCACGTGGGTGAACCGATGTGTGCGCCGCGTCAGTGCGGGCAGCCGCACGCGCGTGCTCAGCGCTTGGGCTGAAGCATCGTGCCGGTGCAGTTCTTGGACCCGCAGCGGCATGCCCAGATCTTCTTCAGACGCGGCGTATGCCGCTCGGCCAGCGTGATGCCGTAATTGTAGGTGAGCTCTTCGCCGGCCTTGATCGCGCGTTTGGCCTCGATGAAGATCTTGTCCTTGCTACGGTCGTCGCCTTCGGCCTCTTCGATCACCGCTTCGCAATTGGGATTGCAGCTGTGGTTGATCCAGCGCGCGACATTGCCCTCGTAGTTGGCATCCAGCACGTAGTCGTCGCTGAGCGTGAACAGGAAGGTATGCCCGCTTTCGACATCGCCGGTGTCATCGGCATCCACTTCCGCGTGCGTGCGCAAACGCCCCTTGTACTGGATGATGCGCTCGCCTTTGCGGAGCGCGGCGAGGGCGAACATGCCATTGCCGTGGATACGTGACTTGCGGGCGGCAACTTTGCGCGACATGAAGGGGTCCAGTGATGGGGCCGCTCATTGTGACTGCAGTGCGACGATGCGCCAAGCACAAGCGCACCATCGCTCGCAACGGCGCACGCTTGCCGGCGGCTGAACGGGGCGGTTGGCCCTGCCCGGCCGGAAAGAGTACAATTTCGGTCCGCTTTAAGGTTATCGCCTTCTCATGTTGCGCGTCACCAAACTCACCGATTACGCCACCGTCGTGTTGACCGTCCTGGCAGCGCGCTGTGGGCAGGTGCTCAGCGCCAGCGAACTGGCCGAGCAGGCCGGCCTGGAACCGCCGACCGTGAGCAAGATCCTCAAGCCGCTGTCGCAGGCAGGCCTGGTCGAAGGGCTGCGCGGCGTGCATGGCGGCTACCGCCTGGCGCGCGCGGCCAGCGAGATCACGCTGGTGGAGATCGTCGAGGCGATGGAAGGCCCGCTGGCGATCACCGAATGCAGCCAGGACCACAGCCAGTGCGGCATCGCGCAGACATGCGGGGTGCGCTCCAACTGGCGCCTGATCAACGACGTGGTCGGCGATGCATTGCGTCGCGTCACGCTCGCCCAGATGTTGCAGCCCCTCTCTCTCCCTGGCGACGGCCGTCGGCGTTCCATCGCCGCACGCGTCGCGACCACCTGACCCTGTAGGCAGCCCGATGGCCACCGAACTTGCACCCCCGCAGAATGCCGAAATCATCGAACGGTTGGGCCGACGCTATGACGCCGGCTTCATCACCGAGATCGAATCGGACTCGCTCCCGCCCGGCCTGGACGAGGACGTCATCCGTGCGTTGTCGGCCAAGAAAGACGAGCCGCAATGGATGACCGACTGGCGTCTTGAGGCGTATCGGCACTGGCTGAAGATGCCGATGCCGGAATGGGCGAAATTGAAGGTTTCGCCGATCGATTTCCAGGCATTGAGCTATTACTCCGCGCCCAAGGGCCCGAAGTACGCCTCGCTGGACGACGTGCCCAAGGAACTGCTCGACACCTACGACAAGCTCGGCGTGCCGTTGCACGAGCGCGCCCGGCTGGCCGGCGTGGCAGTGGATGCGGTGTTCGACTCGGTCTCGGTCGGCACCACGTTCCGCAAGGAACTGGCCGAAAAGGGCGTGATCTTCTGCTCGATGTCCGAGGCCATCAAGGAACACCCGGAGATCGTCAAGCAGTATCTGGGCAGCGTGGTGCCGGTCGGCGACAACTATTTCGCCGCGCTCAACTCGGCGGTGTTCTCCGATGGCAGCTTCGTTTTCATCCCGAAGGGCGTGCGTTGCCCGATGGAACTGAGCACCTATTTCCGCATCAACGCCGGCCACACCGGGCAGTTCGAACGCACCTTGATCGTGTGCGAGGACAAGGCCTATGTGTCGTATCTGGAAGGCTGCACCGCGCCGATGCGCGATGAGAACCAGTTGCACGCGGCGGTGGTCGAGCTGGTGACGCTGGAAGATGCCGAAATCAAGTATTCGACCGTGCAGAACTGGTATCCGGGCGACGAGGAAGGCCGTGGCGGCATCTACAACTTCGTCACCAAGCGTGCCGAGTGCCGCGGCGCGCGCAGCAAGGTCACCTGGACCCAGGTCGAAACCGGTTCGGCGATCACCTGGAAGTATCCCTCCTGCGTGCTGCTCGGCGACGATTCGGTCGGCGAGTTCCATTCGGTGGCGCTGACCCATCACCGTCAGCAGGCCGATACCGGCACCAAGATGATCCACATCGGCAAGCGCACCAAGAGCAAGATCGTCAGCAAGGGCATCAGCGCCGGGCGCGGGCAGAACACCTATCGCGGCCTGGTCAAGGTGGACCGCAATGCCGATGGCGCGCGCAACTACACCCAGTGCGATTCGTTGTTGATCGGCAAGCAGTGCGGCGCGCATACCTTCCCCTACATCGAGGTGAAGAATCCCGGCGCCACCGTCGAGCACGAGGCCACCACCTCCAAGATCAGCGACGACCAGCTGTTCTATTGCCGCGCGCGCGGCATCAGCCAGGAAGACGCGGTGTCGCTGATCGTCGACGGCTTCTGCAAGCAGGTGTTCCGCGAGCTGCCGATGGAGTTCGCGGTGGAAGCCAAGAAGCTGCTGGAAGTCTCGCTGGAAGGCAGCGTCGGCTGACGCCGACGGAATCGGGAGTGGGGAATGGAGAATCGGTATTGGTTCTCTTTCCTGCTCCTTGCCGCGCCAACGTCTCGCATTACCCATTCCCTATTCTCGATTCCCTATTCCCATGCTTACGATCAACAACCTCCACGCCAGCATCGCCGGCAAAGACATCCTCAAGGGCCTGTCGCTGGACATCCAGCCGGGCCAGGTGCACGCCATCATGGGGCCCAACGGCGCCGGCAAGTCCACGCTGGGCAATGTGCTGGCCGGGCGCGACGGCTATGAAGTCAGCGCCGGCAGCGTGCAGTTCGAAGGCAAGGACCTGCTCGAGCTGCCGCCGGAAGAACGCGCGGCGGCCGGTCTGTTCCTGGCCTTCCAGTACCCGGTGGAAATCCCCGGCGTCAACAACACCTACTTCCTGCGCGCGGCCCTCAATGCACAGCGCAAGGCGCGTGGCGAGGACGAGCTGGACTCGATGCAGTTCCTCAAGCTGGTGCGGCAGAAACTGGCCGTGCTGCATCTGAAGGACGAGTTGCTGCACCGTGGTGTCAACGAAGGGTTCTCCGGTGGCGAGAAGAAGCGCAACGAAATCTTCCAGCTGGCCGTGCTCGAACCCAAGCTCGCCATCCTGGACGAGACCGATTCGGGCCTGGACATCGACGCGCTCAAGAGCGTGGCCGACGGCGTCAACGCGCTGCGCTCGCCGGAGCGTTCGTTCCTGGTGATCACCCACTATCAGCGCCTGCTCGACTACATCACCCCGGACGTGGTGCATGTCCTGGCCGAAGGCCGCATCGTGCAGAGCGGTGGCCCGGAACTGGCGCTGGAGCTGGAAAAGCACGGCTACCACTTCCTCAAGGACCGCGTGGTGCCCGAGGCGGCTGCCTGATGAGCGCCCTGCTGGAATCCCTCGCCCGTGGCTTCAGCGGCAACGATGCGCGCCGCGCCGAGCTCGATGCCGCGCTGCAGACCGGCCTGCCCGGCCCGCGCGCCGAAGCCTGGAAATACACCTCGCTGCGGCAGCTGGAGCGGCGCAGCTTCCAGCCCGCGCCGCTGGTACCGACGTTGATCGACGCCGCGTTGCTGGACGAGATCCCGTCGCCGCGGCTGGTATTCGTCAACGGCCGCCCGTCCGACGCACTGAGCGACCTGTCGACGCTGCCGGACGGCGTACAGCTGGACACCTTGTCCGCGTCGCTGGCCGCAGGCGACGACGCGCAGCAGTTGCTTGGCCGCCGTTTCGAAGGCAGCGATGAGATCTTCGCGCGCCTCAATGCCGCGCTTGCCGACGAAGGCGTGCTGATGCGCGTGCAGGACGGCGCGCAGATCGAGGCGCCGCTGCACCTGGTCTTCATCGGCGTGGCCGGCGAGCACGACCTGTCCTGGCACCACCGTCACCTGATTGAACTGCGCGCCGGCGCGGCGCTGAACGTGGTCGAGCATCACCTGCATGTCGGCCATGCCGCGCATCTGCACAACAGCCTGATGCATGTCCATCTGGCCCAGGATGCGGTGCTGTCGCATGCGCGCGTGCAGGCCGACAGTGCGCACGCAACGTCGCTGTTGCGCACCGACGCGGTGCTGGCGCGTAATGCGCGCTACCAGCGCGTGGATCTGGAACTGGGCGCCAACCTGTCGCGCCACGAGCTCAACGTGCGCCTGGAAGGCAACAACGCCCAGCTCACCGCCAATGGCGTGCTGCTCGGCAACGGCCGCCGCCATGTCGATACACGCCTGGGTATCGCGCACATCGCCCGCGACACCAGCTGCGAGCTGGTCTGGCGCGGCGTGGGCGCCGATCGCAGCCGGGTGGTCTTCCACGGCGGCATCAACATCCGTCCCGGCGCCGACGGCACCGACGCGCGGCTGTCGAACAAGAACCTGCTGCTGTCGGCCAATGCCGAGATCGATACCCAGCCGGTGCTGGTGATCGATGCCGAGGAAGTGCAGGCCGCGCATGGCGCCACCGTCGGCCAGCTCGACGACAATGCCTTGTTCTATCTGCGCTCGCGCGGCCTGCCGCAGGCCGAGGCGCAGCGTTTGCTGAGCGCCGCGTTCTGCCACGAGCCGCTGCGCATGCTGCCCAGCGCGCTGGGCGCGGTGCTGGCGCTGCAGCTGGATCGCGCACTGACCTCGGCAGGCGTGGCATGAACGCGCCCGCCACCACGCACCTCGCCGCGCCGGACTGGGAGCGCGTGCGCTCGGATTTCCCGTTGCTGATGCGGCAGGTGCATGGCAAGCCGCTGATCTATTTCGACAACGCCAACACCGGGCAGAAGCCGCTGCAGGTCATCGCCGCGACCGACGAGTTCTATCGTCGCCAAAACGCCAACGTGAGCCGCGCAGTGCATGCGCTGGGCACCGAGGCCACCGATGCCTTCGAAGGCGCGCGCAGCAAGCTGGCACGCTTTCTCAACGTACGCGCCGACGAACTGGTGCTGTGCAGCGGCACGACCTTTGCGATCAACCTGGTCGCCTATTCCTGGGCGCTGCCGCGCCTGGGCGCCGGCGATGTGATCCTGATCTCGCGCATGGAGCACCACGCCAACATCGTGCCGTGGCAGCTGGTGGCGCAACGCACCGGCGCCACCATTCGCGTGGCCGAGATCACCTCGGACGGCGCGCTGGATCTGGACGCCTTGCGCAAGGCGATGACGCCGCAGGTCAAGCTGCTGGCGATCACGCATGTGTCCAATGTGCTGGGCACGGTCAATCCGGTGCGCGAGATCTGCCGCGAGGCGCGCAAGCGCGGCATCGTCACCGTGGTGGATGGCTCGCAGGCGGCGCCGCATCGGCGTATCGACGTGGCCGGCATCGGCTGCGATTTCTACGCCATCACCGGCCACAAGATGTGCGGGCCCACCGGCACCGGCGCACTGTGGGCGCGTCGCGAACACCTGCAGGCGATGCCGCCGTTCCTGGGCGGCGGCGAGATGATCAAGGAAGTGAGTTTCGAGGGCACGGTGTTCAATGATGCCCCGCACAAGTTCGAAGCCGGCACGCCCAACATCGCCGGATTCATCGGCCTGGGCTCCGCGGTCGATTACCTGGAGTCGGTCGGCCTGGCGCATGTGGAAGCGCGCGAGGCCGAGCTGCTGGCGCACTTCACCGAGGAGCTGCAGCGCATCGACGGCCTGCGCATCTTCGGCACCACGCCGGACAAGGCCGCGGTGGTGTCGTTCCTGATCGAAGGCGCGCATGCCCACGACCTGGCCACCCTGCTCGACCTGGAAGGCGTCGCGGTGCGCTCGGGCCAGCACTGCGCGCACCCGCTGCTGCAGTACTACGGCGTCGCCGCCACCTGCCGCGCCTCGCTGGCCTTCTACAACACGCACGACGAGATCGAGCGCTTCGTTGCTGCGCTGGTGAAGGTGCGTCGCCTGCTGGGTTGAAGGCGGGGATTGGGGATTCGGCATTGGGGATTCGGAAGACCCCTTCGCTACCCTGCAGCGCGTGCGCGCTACCCTGCAGCGCGTGCGCCAGACCTCCGTGCGTTGGCGCACGTGTCCATGACAAGACTCAGAGCAACGCCGCAATCCAGGCGTCCGACACGGCATAAGAAACAGCGTTCTTGCGCTTTTACGAATCCCAAATCCCGACTCCCGCTAAACTGCTCCCATGCAGACCACCACCTTCCGTACCGCCACCGTCGACGATATCGACGCCCTCGTGTCACTGGTGACCTCGGCCTATCGCGGTGATGTCAGCCGGGTGGGCTGGACCACCGAGGCCGACTTTCTCGACGGCGCGCGGATCGATCCTGCAGTCCTGCGCGAGGACCTGCTGCGCGATCGCAGCCTGGTGCTGCTGGTCGAACAGGACAGGCGCCTGCTGGCCTGTGCGCATATCGCCGACGACCAGGGTGCCGGCTACTTCGGCATGTTTGCGGTCGACCCCGCGCTGCAGGGCAGCGGGCTGGGCAAGACGCTGCTGGCCGAGGCCGAGCGTATCGCCCACAGCGAGTGGCAGCTGCCGGTAATGCGCATGACGGTGATCGACATTCGCGCCGAGCTGATCGCGTTCTATGAGCGACGCGGCTACCGCCGCACCGGCATCACCAAACCGTTCCCGTATGGCGACGCGCGTTTCGGCGTGCCGCTGCGCCAGGACCTGCGCTTCGAGGTGCTGGAAAAACCGCTCGGCGGCGCAGCGCTGTGAGCGACACCTGGACCTTTGTCTGCGCCAGCGAGGCGCTGCTGCCCGGCGAGCTGCAGACCGTCTGGGACGAGGTAACCGATGCCCCGATCGTGATCTTCAACCTCGACGGCGAGCTGTACGCGCTGGAAGACCGCTGCAGTCACGAAGATTATGAATTGTCGCCGGGCACGTTCGACCCCGTAGAAGGCAGCATCGAGTGCCTGCTGCACAGCGCCCGCTTCGACATCCGCGACGGCCGCCCGCTGTGCGCACCGGCTTACACTGCGGTGCCCAAGTTCCCGGTCAAGCGCGAACACGGCGGCATCTGGACCCGCGACGACCGCTGACAACGGCCGCATCCGCGCGCGATACGGCAGCCGTAAGTGGAGGCCACGCATGGCGCTGATCTGCAGTGGGTCGCTGTGCTGCATGCGCACCCGGAGTCCGCGGCTCCGCCCTGCATGGGAACACCCCCTGCCATGTCAGCAAGCACGGCCGGCTGGAGCGCGGCTGTTGGGCCGGCGAGCAGGCGCGGACACACGCATCTCCCACGCATCTCTGCCTTGGTACTGCAGCTGCCTGATGCCTCAGGCGGTGCGGTTGCCCCTTGGCCTGGCAGGCGCCAAGAAAGATTGCAAAGAAGAATGATTTGCATTTAAGATCTCAGCCCTTCAGGCCTTCTTAACAACTGGCCTGCCCTGCCATCCCATGCGCCCAACCCTGCTCGACACGTTTTTCCTGACCTTGCCCCGCATGCGCCTGGCTGCGCAGCGCTTGCGTGTGTCCGGACACTGGTCGGGCCGACTGGCCGCCTCGGGCTAGCGGGCGCGCTCCCCGACCTGCCTTCCCATCCCGCATCCGCCGAGCCATCGCCAGGCCGGAGCCTCGCTTTCCTCTTCGAGACGCCTCATGACTCCCAGGATTTCCCCGCTCACCTCGGCCGTGCTGCTGACGCTGTCCGCTCCTGCCTTCGCCCAGCCCGGCGATGCGCCGGCGCCTCCGGGCGCGGTCGATCTGGACGCCATCCGGGTGCAGCAGGAACGTGCGCAAAAGCCGTCCTCGCCCAAGTACACCGAGGTGCTACGCGACACGCCGCAGACGATCACCGTGGTCACCAAGCAGACCATGGACCAGCAGAACCTGCTGTCGCTGCGCGACGTGCTGAGCACCCTGCCCGGCATCACCTTCGGCGCGGGCGAAGGCGGCGGCGGCTATGGCGACAGCATCAACCTGCGCGGCTTCACCGCCAGCAGCGACATCACCACCGATGGCGTGCGCGACAGCGCGCAGTACAGCCGCAGCGACACCTTCAACCTGGAAGCGGTGGAGCTGATCAACGGCGCCAACTCGGCCATGTCCGGCGCCGGTTCGGTCGGTGGCAACATCAATCTGGTGACCAAGACCGCCGGCCAGGGCGACTTCACCAACGTCGTGGTCGGTGGCGGCAGCGACCGCTATGGCCGGCTGACCGCCGACAGCAATTACGATTTCGACAACGGCACCGCCGTGCGCCTGAACGCGATGGGCCACACCCAGGACGTGCCGGGGCGCGATGAGGAATTCCGGCATCGCTGGGGGTTTGCGCCGTCGGTGGCCTTCGGCCTGGGCTCGGATACCCGCTTCACCCTGAGCTACCTGCACCAGCACGACAACAACCTTCCGCAGTACGGCGTGCCGTTCGCGCTCAGCCCGTTCAACGACGGTCCGCTGCCGGGCGTGGACCCGGAAACCTTCTTCGGCTACCGCAACACCTCGCGTCAGGACATCGACGTGGACATGCTGACCGGCGTGCTGGAAATGGACTTGGACGACAACGTCAAGCTGCGCAGCCTGGCGCGCGTGCAGCGGGTCGACCAGACCACCAACGCCACCGCGCTGCAGGGCACCTGGTGCCTGCCCGACGGCACCGATCCGTACACCGGCCGCGCCTGCGCCGGCCAGCCGGCGGCCAGCTGGAATCCGAACAGCGGCCCGCGCGGCCTGGTACGCGAGACGGAGAACTTCATCGCGCACAGCCAGACCGACCTGACCGCCACCTTGCATACCGGCGCCATCGAGCACCGCGTGGTCGCTGGCGTGGCCTTCAGCAAGGAAGACTTCGAACTCGACAGCGGCACCACCTTCCGCAATGCCGATGGCTCCACCACCGGCATCACCTATCCGCTGCAGTCCTTCGACAATCCCTACAACGTCTGGACCGGCCCGCAGAACTATTTCCGCACCGGGCGCAGCAAGGGCAGCCTGACCAACCAGGCGGTGTACCTGTTCGATACCTTGCAGTTCAACGAGCAATGGATGCTCAACCTGGGCGGCCGCTACGAGCACAACGAAGGCGACAGCACCACCTATACCGTCAACGCCGCCGGCAACGTCACCGGTGTGAGCCCGGGCTTCCCGGCCGGCAGCGAAGAGGACCTGTTCTCGTATCGCGCCGGCCTGGTCTTCAAGCCGGCCGAGAACGCCAGCCTGTACCTGTCCTACGCCAACAGCAAGACGCCGTCCAAGGCCTCGGTCAACGGCTCGTGCACGCCGATCGCCACTGCCACCGCCGGCGCCAACTGCAATGTCGAGCCGGAGACGGCGGTCAACATCGAACTGGGCGGCAAGTGGGACGTGCTGGACCAGCGCCTGGCACTGACCGCTGCGGTGTTCCGCAATGAGCGCGAAAACTACAAGGTCAACAGCGGCGACCCGCTGATTCCCGAGCAGGTGCTGGACGGCAAGGCGCGCGTGGACGGCGTCGCGCTTGGCGCCGCCGGTTACCTGACCGAGCGCTGGTCGATCTTCGCCAACTACACCTTCCTGGACAGCGAAGTGCTGCAGAGCGTGTCCAACCGCACCGAGAGCCTCACCGGCGACCCGGTGGCCGGACGCGAGCTGGTGCAGACCCCGCGCAATGCCGGCAACATCTGGACCACCTACACGCTCAACCAGTGGACCTTCGGCTACGGCGTCACCTACCAGGGCGGCTTCTATCCGAATAATTCCTCGGCGGCCGCCTACATCAAGACCGATGACTACTGGCTGCACCGCGCGATGGTCGGCCTGCGCGTCAACGACTGGCTCAGCCTGCAGTTGAACGTCAACAACCTGTTCGACGAGGAGTACTACACCAGCGTGCGCAACAACCTCACCGTCAACGCCGCAGGGATTGTCACGGCGGGCAATGGCTGGGCAATTCCTGGCGAAGGCCGCTCGGCGGTGTTGAGCGCCACGTTTAGTTTCTAAGCCTCCGGCACGCCGCCCGCACGGTGCGGGCGGCGTGGAGATCTGCCCATGTTGCTGCCCATTCCCGATGTCCTCACCCCCGCACAACTCGGCGAGTTGCGGGCACGGCTGGACGCAGCCGACTGGGCGGACGGCCGCATCACTGCCGGCCATCAGTCCGCGCAGGCCAAGGACAACGCACAACTGCCCGAAGACAGCGCCATTGCACGCGAAGCCGGCGCGCTGGTGCTCGAGGCGCTCGCGCGCAACAGCACGTTCTTTTCGGCGGTGTTGCCGCGGCGCATCTATCCGCCGCTGTTCAACCGCTACAGCGGCGGGCAGTCGTTCGGGTATCACGTCGACAACGCGATCCGTTACGACCGCAGTCGCGGCGGCGCAGATCCCATCCGCACCGACGTCTCCGCCACCTTGTTTCTCAGCGACCCGGACAGCTACGACGGCGGCGAGCTGGTGATCGAAGACACCTACGGCACGCAGTCGGTGAAACTGCCGGCCGGGCACCTGGTGATCTATCCCGGCACCAGCCTGCATCGGGTGATGCCGGTGACCCGCGGCGCCCGTGTGGCGTGTTTCTTCTGGACGCAAAGCATGTTGCGCGACGATGCGCAGCGGCGCCTGCTGTTCGAACTGGATGTGTCCATCCGGCGGCTGACCCAGGACACCCCCGGCCATCCGTCGCTGATCCAGCTCACCGGCGTGTACCACAACCTGTTGCGGCAATGGGCCGATGTCTGAGCCCACACTGGACCCCACGCAGTTGATCGACCTGCTGCGCACCCACCCCGATCGCGCGATCGCATGGCTGCGCAAGGCCGCCGAGCGCCAGGATCTGGCGGCGCAACTGCTGCTCGCGCAGCTCTACGCCGAGGGCCGCGGCATCCCCGCCGATCCGGCCATGGCCATGCTGTGGTACGAGGTGGCCGCCAATGCCGGGCATGCGGAAGCGATGAACCAGTTGGGGCGTTGCCATGAACTGGGCTTCGGCACCGCGTGCAACGAGGTGCTGGCGGCGCTGTGGTATCGCCGCGCCGCCGAACATGGCCTGGATTGGGGCATGTACAACCTCGCGCATCTGTACGGCTCCGGGCGTGGCGTGCCACAGGACCACGCCCAGGCGCTGGCGCTGTACCGCACGGCCGCCGAACGCGGGCACGCCAAGTCGATGAACTTTGTGGCGCGCTATCTCGACCAGGGCCTGGCCTGCACCGCGGATCCGATCGCTGCGCGCCACTGGTATCGCCGCTCTGCAGAAGCAGGCGATTTTCGCGGCCAGGCCAGTTACGCCACCTTGCTCGCGGATGCCGGCGACCTCGATCAGGCCGAGCGCTGGATGCGCCGTGCGATCGCCGGCGGGCATGCCGGCTTCCTGCAACAGCTCACGCCGTTGCTGGCGAGTGCAACGCACCTACGTCTGCGCGCGTTGCTGAGCGAAGTGACCGCGCGGCAATCGCAGTTGCAGCCGTCCCCGGCAGCGGACGTGGCCTGAGCGCGGCATGGCCACTTCCAATGACACCCTGGCCACCACGCAGCAACGCCGCGGCTTCTGGCTGCGCATGCTGCATCAATGGCACTGGATCAGTTCGGCGCTGTGCCTGATCGGCATGCTGCTGTTCACCATCACCGGGCTGACCTTGAATCACGCCGCGCGCATCGAAGCCAGCCCCTCGACCGAACACCGCACGCTCACGCTGCCGCCGGCACTGCTCAAGTCCCTGGGCACCCGCGAAGATGGCGACGCCCCGCTGCCGCCACGCGTAGCGCACTGGCTGGGGCGTGAGCTGGAGATCAGCATCGGCACGCGCAACGGCGAATGGTCGGCCGACGAGGTGTACCTGGCGCTGCCGCGCCCCGGCGGCGATGCGTGGCTGAGCCTGGATCGCAACACCGGCGCGATCGAATACGAGCGTACCGGGCGCGGCGCCATCGCTTATCTCAACGACCTGCACAAGGGCCGTAACGCAGGGCCGGCCTGGGGCTGGTTCATCGACGTGTTCGCCATCGCCTGCCTGGTGTTCTGCATCACCGGGTTGTTCCTGCTGCATCTGCATGCGCGCCAGCGCCGCATGACCTGGCCGCTGGTCGGCCTGGGCCTGCTGATTCCGTTGCTGCTCGCCCTGCTGTTGATCCACTGACCTTTCTACCGGAGACGATCATGCGCGCCACCCTGACCATCGCCCTGAGCGGCCTGCTCGCCATGCCGGCATACGCCGCCACGCTCGACATCAACGTGGAGATTCCCAAGCTCAACGTCGCCGAGTACCACCGCCCGTATGTGGCGATCTGGCTGGAAGGCGCGGACCAGAAGGTCGCCGCCAACCTGGCGGTCTGGTATCAATCCAAGGACACCGCCGAAGGCCATGGCACCAAGTGGCTGCCGGACCTGCGCCAGTGGTGGCGCAAGAGCGGGCGCACCCTGGAGGTGCCGGTCGACGGCGTCACCGGCCCCACCCGCCCGGCCGGCGCGCATGCGCTGTCGTTCTCCGACACCAAGGGCGCATTGACGTCGCTGCCGGCCGGCCAGTACACGCTGGTGGTGGAAGCCGCGCGCGAGGTCGGCGGCCGCGAACTGGTCAAGGTGCCTTTCAGCTGGCCGGCAAAGGCGCCGCAGAGCGCCAAGGCCAGTGGCAGCAGCGAACTGGGCGCCGTCAGCCTGGTCGCCAAGCCGTAACGCCTGGCGTCGGCCGGTGGCGCGGGCCGCTTGCGTCCCTGCCCCGCTGGCGCCCGCTGCAGCCGCTTCAGCAGATCGTCTCCCGCTTTTTTGTCCCACGCATCCAGCCAGCGCAGCGACGCGCGCTGATCAGACACGTGCCCACCGCCCTTATCGTCCTTCAAGGAGTTGTCATGCAACGTTCGCTCGTCCTGGTCGCCCTGCTCGCCGCACTGCCGGTCAGCGCATTCGCCCACAAGGCCTGGTTGCTGCCGTCGCAGACCGTCATCGCCGGTGAGGCCCCGTGGATCACCGTGGATGCGGCGGTCTCCAACGACCTGTTCTACTTCAATCACGTGCCGCTGCGCCTGGACAAGCTGAGCATCACCGCACCCGATGGCAGCGCGCTCACGCCGGAAAATCCGGCCACCGGCAAGTACCGCAGCGTGTTCGATCTGCAGCTCACCCAACCCGGCACCTACAAGCTGAGCATCGTCAACGCCGGCCTGTTCGCCAGCTGGAAGGAAGACGGCAAGCCCAAGCGCTGGCGCGGCGACGAAGCCCGCTTCGCCACCGAGGTGCCGAAGAACGCGCAGGACCTGCAGGTCTCGCAGTCCTTCAATCGCGTGGAAACCTTCGTCACCCGCGGCGCGCCGACCACCACCGTGTTCAAGCCCAGCGGCAAGGGCATCGAGCTGGTGCCGGTGACCCATCCCAACGATCTGGTCGCCGGCGAGGCGGCGCAGTTCACGCTGCAACTGGATGGCAAGCCGGCGGCCGGGCTGGAGATCGAGATCGTGCGCGGCGGTACCCGCTATCGCGATGCGCAGAACGAGATCAAGCTCACCACCGATGCCAAGGGCGGCTTCAGCGTGACCTGGCCGGAGGCCGGTATGTACTGGCTGGAAACCACCACCGAAGACAAGAAAATCTCCCTCCCGCAGGCCAAGCAGCGCCGCCTGGGCTATGTCGCCACGCTGGAAGTGCTGCCGCAGTAATCTGCCGGCACACGGCAGGAGCGCGCACAGCGTGCATCCTGCCGCCCCATCTTCATACGATCCGTCCATGCCCGTACCGTCTTCCTCCGACCACGCCATTGCCACGCTCGGCGGCCGCAGCATGGGCACCACCTGGAGCGTGAAGCTGGTGGCGCCGCGCGGACGCGATCTGCACCCCTTGCATGCGTGCATCCAGGCCGCACTGGACCGCGTGGTTGCGCAGATGAGCACCTGGGAAGCCGATTCGGATATCAGCCGTTACAACCGCGCACCGCCAGGCAGCTGGCACCGCCTGCCCGACGAATTCCACGCGGTGCTGAGCGCCGCACTGGAGATTGCACAGGCCAGCGATGGCGCCTTCGATCCCACCGTCGGCCCGATGGTCGAGCTATGGGGTTTCGGCGCTGCCGGAGGGCGTCAGCGCGTGCCGACAGCAGAGGCGATCGCATTGGCCAGCCTGCGCTGCGGCTGGCAGCGCCTGCGGCTGGATGGCAGGCGCGTGCTGCAGCCGGGCGCAGCAGCACTGGATCTGTCCGGCATCGCCAAAGGGTTTGGTGTGGACTGCGTGCATCGCGCCTTGCTGCAGTCGGGGATCGACAGTGCCTTGATCGAGGTCGGCGGCGAATTGTTAGGCTACGGGCGCAAGCCCGATGGCAACGTGTGGCGCGTGCTGGTCGAATCGGCCCCCGACGAAGATGCCGGCACCGCGCTGCCGGCACGGGTGCTGGCACTGGCGGGGCTGGCAGTGGCCACCTCCGGCGATCGCTGGCACCGCTTCGATGCCGATGGCACGCGCTATACACATACCTTCGACCCACGCAGCGGCACGCCCGTTCCGCATGCCCCCGCGGCGGTCACCGTACTGGCTCCCGATGCGATGCAAGCCGATGCCTGGGCCACCGCGATGACCGTGCTCGGCGTCGCTGTCGGTCTTACCTATGCACGCAAGGCGGACCTGGCCGTGCGATTTCTGGTGCGCAAGGACGGCATTCTGCTCGAATCCATGAGCCCTGCCTTCGAACGCCACCTGTCCGCGTCATGAGCAGCGCCACCTCACGCGTGTGGCTGGGCAATGGGCTGGTTCTGCTGCCGCTTGCCGGCGTCGTCGGCTGGCTGGGCGGCCTGCATGACGGCACATGGTGGAGTGCTCCCACGCCGCAGCGCTGGCAACTGGCGGCTCTTGGCCTGGCGCTGTATCTGGGCCTGTGCACGGCCGTGCTGCTGCGTGCGCGCACGCGTGTTGGCGCACAACGCGCAGACGCCAGCGGCATGTTGATCGTCTGGGCAAGCCAGACCGGATTTGCGCGCGAACTGGCGCAACGCAGCGTTGCCGCGCTGCGATCGGCAGGCGTCGGCGCGCATGCGCTGCCGATCGAGGCCGTCGATCGCGATCAACTCGTACGCGTGCCGCGGCTGCTGTGCATCGTCAGCACCACCGGCGAAGGCGATGCACCCGACCACGCGCAGTCGGCCGAGCGCAGTTGGCTTGCCGACGACGCGCAGGATCTGACTGCCGTGCAGTACGCGGTGCTGGCCCTGGGCGACCGTGGTTATGCGCACTTCTGCGCGTTCGGCCGGCGCCTCGACGATCGCCTGCAGGCGCGCGGCGCCACGCGCCTGTTCGAGCGCATCGAGGTCGATAACGCCGACCCGAACGCACTGCAGCACTGGCAACGCCGTCTGGCGGAACTGGCGCCCGCCCTCGCGACGCAATCGGACTGGAGCCTGCCGACCTACACCGCCTGGCAGCTATGCGAGCGCATCCACGTCAATCCCGGCAGCGCGGGCGCACCGACTTACCGGCTGCGCCTGGTGCCATGCGATGGCGCGTTGCCGCACTGGAGCGCAGGCGACATCGCGGAGATTGCACCGCGTAATACGCCGGACGCGGTGGAGTCCTGGCTGCAGCGCAACCAACGCGATGGCGCGCAGCATATCGACGGCCGCCCCCTGCGCGACTGGCTCGGCGGCGCGCAACTTCCCGTCGATGCCGATGCCGCTCTCGGTATCGATGTGGGTGCCGGTGCCAGTCCCTATGCAGAAGCAGAAGCCGGAGGCGAAAGTGGCCCAGGTGTGGGTACGAATACAGAGGCGGCTGCAGGCATAGCTACAAGGACAGGCCTGAGCTCAGCAATGGACGCAGAAGCAATGGTGCGCCGCCTGGCCGCCCTGCCCCATCGCGACTACTCGCTTGCCTCCATTCCCGAGGAAGGCCATGCCGAACTGCTGGTGCGCGAGCACCGGCACGCCGACGGCAGCCTGGGCCTGGGTAGCGGCTGGCTCTGCGTCCATGCACCGATCGGCGCAGCCATCGCGCTGCGCCTGCGCAGCAACCCCGGCTTCCACCCGCCCGCACCCGAGCAGCCGATGCTGCTGATCGGCAACGGCACCGGCATCGCCGGTCTGCGCGCGCATCTACGTGCACGCATCGCGACCGGCGCGCGTCGTAACTGGCTGCTGTTCGGCGAGCGCAATGCCGCGCACGACGCGCTGTACGCCGACGAGCTGCAGCAGTGGCAGCAGGATGGCTGGATCGAGCGCCTGGAGCTTGTCTACTCGCGCGATCGGCAACAGCCACCACATTATGTCCAACACGCACTGGCCGCCGCTGCCGACCGCTTGCGTCATTGGGTTGATCAAGGCGCCTGCATCTACGTCTGCGGCAGCCTGCGCGGCATGGCACCGGAGCTTGACCGGACCCTGGATGCCATTCTCGGTGCCGAGGTCAGACAGGAACTGCTACGCAACGGCCGCTATCGCCGCGACGTGTATTGAATCCTCGGGTGTAGCGCTGCCAACAGCGATCAACGCAGCGACGACTTGGCAGCCAGGCCAGCGCGCCCGTTCCTGCAATCCGCATCATCGATGCCTGCGGTGGCTGTGCGCTCACCGCATAAGTGAAACGCCCTAGACCGGACTCACCCGGATCGCCAGCAACTCGCCGCCGCCATCGAGCACATAGCGGGTGCGCGTGGAGGCACTCAGCCATGCGGTATCGCCGGCAGCCAATGGTGGCAAGCCGCTGTCGCGCCCAAAGCTGGCCTGGCCTGCGAGCAGATGGATCGCCCAGGCGCTGCCCGGATCGGCAAAAAACAGCATGGTGCCGACCAGCGGCCGATGCAGTAGTTGGGTCTGCAGCAGATCGCGCCGCCACATCAGATTGAAATCCTGGGTTGGCCCGTCGAGCAGCGTCGCATGCACCCTTTCTTCGCCTGCGAATCGGACGCGCTGGTACGGCGGCAGCAATGTGCAGCTGCCATGATTGCCGCCAGCAGCACCGATGCCACCATCGCCTCCAGCATCATGGCTGCCACGCCCAGCGCCACCGCCCTCATTGTCGCTGCCGCTATCGTTTTTGCCGCCAGTGTCGCCGCCAGTCGCAGTAGGAGTAGGAGTACCAATGCCTGCACCTGCACCTACACCTGCACCTGCACCTACACTTCCACCTGCACTTCTGTCGCAGCCAGCATCACCAAACTGCAGCCGCATGCCATTGCCATGCAACAGCACCAGCTCGCGATCGATGCCTGGGAATGCGGAAAACACCGCATCCTGTTCGATCTCGGCGATCGACAGGCGTAGCGCCCACGCGTCGGCATCGCCGAGGCACAGGATCTCGCGCGTCCAGCCCAATTGATTGCGCCACCGCTCGCGGCGGTAGTCAGTGGCCGGAATCACCCGGCTGCTCAGGTCTGTGGGCTGCATCGGCGCATTGTGCCTGAAGCGCTGCGGTGGTCCGTCATCCCCGGCTCGGCGCGCCAGCGTATCGACCGGGCTCCGCGACAGATGCGGGCAATACCATCAACCAATAATGCTGGGCACGTGCTGGCAACCAGCAATCACCTGCAAGATGCCGCTGAGCAGACGGAGGCCTGCAGTTGAAGCGTATGCCCATAGGCTGACGGTTGACCAGCGGAGTGGGCTTACCGCCAGGGGCAGAGCGCTACGGGTGGCCCACTGCATCACTCATTTCCGCCGCACCATCGGCGTCCCCGGAATGGCCACGCGCACCAGCCAATCCGCGCCGAGTCCCCAAAACGAAAAACGCCCGGCTGCACGTCCAAGTGCAACACCGGGCGATTCCACGTCCCTGTCGGCTTCCAGCCATCCCCCGGACATCCTGTCCAGTTAGGTTGCGGCCACGCATCCTCGCGTCGAACCGTATCTCGGATCCTTTCCCCTTAACGCCGTCCCACCGGTTTCACCGCCGCCCCCTTGGCAGCCTTCTTGGCGGGAGCCATCGTGGCTCCTACTTCGATCAGGTCGCGATTCCGTTCGACCGTCTTGAGTCCGATGCCCTTGACCAGTGCCAGTTCCTCGGCACTTTTGAAGGGACCGTTTGCCTGACGGTGCTCGACGATTGCCTCGGCTTTTGATCGCCCGACATTCGTCAGCACCTTGTCCAATTCCTCAGCAGACGCGGTGTTGATATCGACCTTGTCGAGTGCATACGCATTCGAGGACAACAGCAACGCCAGTAGCAGGGACTTCAGGACTACGGTAAATGACCTCATTGCAACGCTCCTTGTGGCTTGGGTGATGGTCCTAGCCAGCATTCCTGCCGGCGGAGCCAGTGTCCCGCGCCACATGCAGCAATCCTATCGCCAACGAACTTTTCACACAGCCGGTGAACTGCGCGCCGGCTTGTAGGGAAATACCTACCCCCAGGCACGGGCGTAGAATGTGCCGTTACGCCACGTATTCGGAGCCTCCATGGACAGCGCCAAGATCGACCAATTCATCAGCGACACCTGGGACCGCGAGATCGTCCCGCAATTGGTCGATTACATCCGCATTCCCAATAAATCGCCGATGTTCGACGCCGACTGGGTCGCGCACGGCTACATGGAGCAGGCCGTCACCCTGATGGAAACCTGGGCGCGCGCGCAGGCGATCGAGGGCATGCAGGTCGAGGTGGTGCGCCTGGAAGGCCGCACGCCGTTGATCTTCATCGAGATTCCGGCCACCGGCACCGAATCGGGCGACGACACCGTGCTGCTGTACGGCCACCTGGACAAGCAGCCGGAAATGACCGGCTGGGATGCCGACCTCGGTCCGTGGGAGCCGGTGCTGCGCGACGACAAGCTATACGGGCGCGGCGGCGCCGACGACGGCTATGCGATCTTCGGTTCGCTGGCGGCGGTGCTGGCGCTGCGTACCCAGGGCCTGCCGCATGCGCGCTGCGTGGTGCTGATCGAAGCCTGCGAGGAATCCGGCAGCTACGACCTGCCGGCCTATGTCGATCATCTGGCCGCACGCATCGGCAAGCCGTCGCTGGTGGTGTGCCTGGATTCGGGCTGCGGCAACTATGAGCAACTGTGGTGCACCACCTCGCTGCGCGGGCTGACCGGCGGCAACCTGAGCGTGAAGGTACTGGAGGAAGGCGTGCATTCGGGCGATGCCTCCGGCGTGGTGCCGTCCAGCTTCCGCCTGCTGCGCCAGTTGCTGTCGCGGATCGAGGACGAAGCCAGCGGCCGCATCCTGCTGGACGGACTGCACGTGGACGTGCCGGCCGAACGGCTGGCGCAGGCCAAGGCCGCGGCGGCGACGCTGGATACCGCCATCTTCGACAAGTTCCCGATGGTCGAGGGCCTGGTGCCGATGCATGACGACCTCACCGAGCTGGTGTTGAACCGCACCTGGCGCCCGGCGCTGTCGATCACCGGTGTGGACGGCATGCCGCCGCTGGCGTCGGCCGGCAACGTGCTGCGTCCGCAGACCGCAGTGAAGCTGTCGCTGCGGCTGCCGCCGACCGCCGACGGCAAGGCCTGCGGCGAACTGCTCAAGGAAGCGCTGCTGCGCGATCCGCCCAATGGCGCCCAGGTAACGCTGGAGCTGGAAAAGGCCTCGTCCGGCTGGAATGCGCCGGCGATGGCGCCGTGGCTGGAAAAGGCCATCGACGACGCCAGCCTGGCATTCTTCGACAAGCCGGCGATGTACATGGGCGAAGGCGGCTCGATCCCGTTCATGGGCATGCTGGGCGAGAAGTTCCCCGGCGCGCAGTTCATGATCACCGGCGTGCTCGGCCCGCATTCCAATGCGCATGGGCCGAACGAGTTCCTGCACATTCCGATGGGCAAGCGGGTGACGGCCTGCGTGTCCAAGGTGATTGCCGAGCATCACGCCGCCTGCCTGCGCGGCGAGACCAGCGGCTCGCCGGTGGCGGCCGACAGCGGCACCCGTCACGGCGGGCATGGCTGCTGCTGATTGATGCCTGGGCCGCCCCGCGCATGTCGGGGCGGCCCAGCGCCTCGCCATGCGCTGCGGCGCACGCATGGATGCAGCCCCAAACGCCATGGCGACAGCCAGCGCGGCACACGTGGTCGCGGCGGCGGCGAATGCTAGTCTGCCAATCCCCTCCCCTCAGTGCCTACGATGAACACTCTCTTCGGTAGCGACAGCTGGCTTTACATCATTCTGGTCGGCTTCGTGGTCGGGCTGCTGGCCCGTTTCATCACCCCTGGCACGCAGCGCCTGGGCTGCCTGCTGACCATCGTGCTGGGCATCGCCGGTGCACTGGTCGCCAGCTGGTTCGGCCGCTACATGGGCTGGTACCACGCCGGCGAACCGGCCGGTTTCCTCGGTGCGTTGCTGGGTGCGATCGCGATCCTGGCACTGCTGCGGCTGTTCAGCGGCAGCAAGCGTTGATCGAACCTGCGTCGTTTTCGACCAGGCTGCGCCTCACTTCACTACACAGCATTCACCCATGACGTCATCGTTGACTCCAGATACCGCGCGCGCTGCGCTCCGCCTGCAATGGGCGCAGCATGCGTTGAACGCCCCTGAGGTCACGCTGCAACGTGCCTCGGTCGATGCGGGATTCCGCAGTTACTGGCGTACCCAGGGACGCGGCGTGGACCGCATCCTGATGGATGCGCCACCTGCACTGGAAAATGTGGCGCCCTGGCTGCGCATGCACGCCCTGCTCGGCCAGCACGGCGTGCGGGTGCCGCAGGTGCTTGCACAGGATCTTGAAATCGGCTTCCTGCTGCTGGAAGACCTGGGCGTGCCGACCCTGGCGCAGGTACTGACCGACGCCAATGCCGACGCGTTGCTGGATGCTGCGATCACTCAGTTATTGCTGCTGCAGCGCATTCCGCCACCTGCCGACAGCGGCGAGTTCGGCGAGGCGCTGCTGCAACGCGATGCCGGCCTGTTCGAAGAATGGTTCCTCGGCCGCCACCTCGGCTTGCAGCTGGACTGCGGCCAGGCCGAGCAACTGCAGTTGGTGCAGCGCCGTTTGATGGACAACGCACTGGCGCAGCCGCGCGTGTTCACCCATCGCGATTTCATGCCGCGCAATCTGATGCCGGTCGGCGACGGGCCGGCGGTGCTGGATTTCCAGGATTGCGTGATCGGCCCGATCGCCTACGACCCGATCAGCCTGTTCAAGGACACCTCGGTGAGCTGGCCGCTGGCGCGCGTGGATGGCTGGCTGGAGCGCTACCACGCACGTGCGGCAGCGGCGGGGCTGCCGGTGCCGCCGCTGGCGCAATTCCTGCGCGATGCGGACTGGTTGGGCGTGCAGCGGCATCTGAAGAATCTCGGCATCTTCTCGCGCCTGAGCCATCGCGACGGCAAGCATTGGTATCTGGATAACGTGCCGCGTTTCATCACCTATCTGGACGAGGTGTTGCCGCGTCATCCGGACCTTGCGCCGCTGGTCGGCCTGCTGGAAAAGCTGGTCAAACCTGCCCTGGCGGCACGCTCCGCACAGGCCGGCGCATGAAGGCGCTGATCTTTGCGGCCGGGTTTGGCGAGCGTATGCGTCCGTTGACCGAGCGCACGCCCAAGCCGCTGCTGTCGGTCGGCGGCACACCGCTGATCGTCTGGCATCTGCGCAAGCTGGCCGCACTGGGCGTGGACGAGGTGGTGATCAATACCTCGTGGCTGGCCGACCAATTTCCGCAGGTACTGGGCGATGGCAGCGCGTTCGGGCTGCGGCTGACGTATTCCTTCGAGGGCGCCACCCCGCTGGAAACCGGCGGCGGCATGCTGCATGCATTGCCGTTGCTGGGCGATGCGCCGTTCCTGCTGGTCAACGGCGATATCTGGACCGATTTCGATTTCGCGCGGCTGTCGGCCGCGCCGGCGGGCCTGGCGCAGCTGGTGCTGGTCGACCGCCCCGCCTATGCAGCGCGCGCAGACTTTGCGTTGGATGCCGATGGCAAGGTGCGCGCGGACCTGCCGGCAACGCTCACCTATTCCGGCATCGGCATGTATCGACCGGCGCTGCTGCGCGACTGGCCATCGGTCATCGGCCAGCTGCCGGAGCCCAGCGGCGCGGCACCACGGTTTGCGCTGGCGCCAATCCTGCGCGCGCAGATGGCGGCAGGGCTGATCGATGGCATCCACCATGCCGGACGCTGGACCGATGTCGGCACGCTGCAGCGATTGGCAGAGCTGGATGCCCAGTTGCTGCGCGACGGCGGCTGACTGCAACCAAGCGCTGCAACCGGCCAGCCGCGCATCGTGCGTTGCTCGAACTACGCACACCAACCATCCTGACGGGCCTTGCATCCAACCCGATGCGCGCCGCTCCTGCTGTTATCCATGCGCACCAACCCTCTCGACGGGTCCTTGCCCGCCTACCGTCGCGGCACCCTGAGCGGCATGGATGCCGCGAGTGCGCTGATTGTTTTACTGGAAGCCCTGCACATCGACCATCTCGACGGGTCCTTGCCCGCCCGCCGTCGCGGGACCCTGAGCGGCATGGATGCCGCGCCGGAGCCTACAAGGACGTACGTGCGGCGTGTCCTGCGACGGTGGGCGGGCAAGGGCCCTGCAGCAAACTCACCGCATCGAGGGCGCGGCGCCCTTACTGCTTGCGGGACACGCCGTGAACCCATTCCTGGGGACCGTGTGGCGGCATCCATGCCGCTACACGGTCCCGCAACCGGCGAGGACACCGCACTAGACAGGTTGCTGGTTGCCGCGAGAAGAGCCCTGCGCACCAATCAACGTGACTGGTCCTTGCCCGCTCACCGTCGCGGGACCCTGAGCGGCATGGATGCCGCGCCGGAGCCTACACGGACGTACTTGCGGCGTGTCCTGCGATGGTGGGCGGGCAAGGGCCCTGCAGCAAAGCTACAGACCATCCGCTCTGCAAACTCTGGGCCTCGTGCTTCAAGTGCCTGGACACTGCGGATGGATGTGCTGATAGGAAACGCAAAGCAGCCTGCACCTGAGTAGCAGTGAGCAACGTAATTCTGTAGGCCGCTCTAAGAGCCGCGATCCTCCAGCACCCGCCGCAGGAACGGCACCGTGATGCGGCGCTTGGCAGCCAGCGATTCGCGATCCAGCCGGTCCAGCAATGCCACCAGTCCGGCCAGTTCGCGTTCGCTATGGGTCAGCAGCCAATCGATTGCTGCCTCGTCCAGCGCCAGCCCGCGCCGTTGCGCACGATCGCGCAACACGGCCGCGCGCCCGGCGTCGTCGAGCACCGGCAGGCTGATGCGGATGCACTGCGACAGCCGCGAGCGCAGGTCCGGCAATACCAATGCCAGGCCATCGGGCGTCTGCCGCGCGGTGTACAGCAAGGTGGTGCCGGCGGCGCGCGCGCGGTTGTGGAAATCGAACAGCGCCACTTCGTCGTCGCGCTGCCCGGCGATGCTTTCCACACCGTCCAGTGCGACCAGGCTGCGTCCTTCCAGCGCCTCGAGCGCATCGCGCAACCGGCCAGTGGCCGCGTGCAGGGGCAGGTACGCCGGGGCACGCCCGGCCTGTTCGGCGGCCGCGCACAACGACAACGCCAGATGCGTCTTGCCAGTGCCGGCGGGGCCGGACAGATACAGCCAGTCGCTCACCTGCCCGGCCGCCAATGCCTGCAGCTGCGACAGCAGGCCATCAGGCGCGGCGATGTAACTATCGAATCGCTGATCGGGCGGCGCGCGCAACGCCAGTGGCAACTGCGGAACACTCACGAGCGATCCGTGTCCTTGCTTGGGTCGATGATCACGCTGCGCTCGGGCGTGGACTGCAGCACGATGCCGGCGCGCTCGCCCGCATACAGATCGCTACGCGTGTATTGCTCATGCGCATAGCGCAGCAGCACATTGGCCACCGCCGCCACCGGCAGCGCCAGCAGCATGCCGAGAAAGCCGAACAACTGGCCACCCGCCATCACCGCGAAGATCACCGCGACCGGATGCAGGCCGATCTTGTCGCCGACGATGCGCGGCGTCAGCACATAGCTTTCCAGCAACTGGCCGACGGTGAACACCACGCCGACGCCGATCAGCAACTTCAGGTCAAAGCCCTGCGCCTGCACCACGGCCGCCAGCAGGGCGAGCACGATGCCGGTGGTGGCGCCCAGATACGGAATGAAGCTGATGAAGCCGGCGATGATGCCGATCAACAGGCCCAGATTGAGCCCGATGATGGACAGGCCGGCGGCGTAGATCGCCCCCAGCGCCAGCATCACCAGGAACTGGCCGCGGATGAAGCCGCCCAGCACGTCATTGGATTCCAGTGCGAGCCGGCTCACGGTACCGATGTAGGCACGCGGAATGACCGCGGCCACCCGCTCGACCAGGCGATCCCAGTCGCGCAGGAAGTAGAACGCCAGGATCGGCAGCAACGCCAGGTTGATCACCCAGGTCACCATCGCAAAGCCCGAACGCTGCACGTAGCCGAAGAAGGTCTTGGCGGCGCCGCCGGCCTGTTCCCAGTGACTGCGGATCCAGTCGATCAGGCGCTCCGGGTCCAGCCAGCCCATCAGTTCCACGCCGGTCTTGGCTTCCAGCCACGGAATGGCGGTGCTGATCGCCCAGGTCCGCATCTGCGGCAGCGCGTCGATCAGGGTCATGATCTGGCGCTCGATCATCGGCACCAGAATCATCAGCGCCAGCACGAACAGCAGCAGGGCCAGCACGAACACCAACACCACCGCGATGTTGCGCGAGCGGCCGGCGCGTTCGATGCGATCCACCAGCGGATCGCCCAGCCAGGCCAGCAGCAACGCCAGCACGAACGGCGTCAGGATCGGCGACAGCAGCGAGACCACCCACAACACGCCGACAGTCACCGCCACCCATTTCAGGCGACGCAGAAACAGGGCGATTTCGGCTTCGGGAGTCAAGGTCATTTCAGGCGGTACTCGGCGTGCTCGTTTTCGAGAATGATCGGGCCCTCGGTCGGCACCGACACGGGTACCAACGGGCTGTTGTCGCCGAGCATACGGTTGAGGCCGGAAATGCCCGTGAGCAATTCCAGATCCACTTCCATGCGGTCGCCGTTGGCGCTGACCGGGCGGATGCTGCGCACCACCGACACGCCCTGCAGCGCGGCGGAGACGCGCAGATAGTCGTCGGCGCTGCCGATCCCGGTGATCACCGCGCGGTAGACACCGGGCACACCCGAATCCACGCGCTTGGCGTAACGCTTGACCAGGGCATCGGCCGCGCCATCGGCACCGGCGGCCATCGCACGACGCGCATCGCCGTCGCTGCTGGTCCAGCTGGACAGCACGTTGCCGTTGTCGACGAAGACCCAGTCGGCGGTCCAGCCGGCGTCATTGCGGTAGAGCTTGCCGATCAACTGCATCGGCGGGCTGTACTTGGCCGATGCGCGCGCCACCGCGGCGGTGTCCTTGCGCCAGATCGCGCCGGCCAGCACCTGCTCGGCGGCGGCACCGCCGGGCAGGCCGAGCCGGTAGCCGCGCTCGATTGCCCGGTCCAGCACGCTGCGCGCGGCATTGGCCTGCGCCACGCCGACCAGGCGCGGGCCGCTGCCGTCGTCGATGGCCAGCCACAGCACCGGCTTGGGTCGCGGCAGCGGCCACACCGGCAGCCCCAGTGCGGCGATCAGGCCATCCACGTCGGACTGCCGGAAGCGCGCCACCAGCACGGTGCGGAAAGTCGGCGCACCGGTACGCGAGGTGCCCTGGTCCTGACGGTAGTCGTAGTTTTCGACATAGCCCGGCGCGCCGCGCAGTGCCTGCGAGACGCCTGGGCGGCTCATCACCCCGCGGTCGCCGGAGACCTTGCCCAGCACCGCGCCAAGCGCGCGCGCCAGCGCACCGGGGCGATCGGACTCGCTCTGGCTGTTGACCGGCACTTCGGCCTCATAGGCGCTTTGCGCCTTGGCGACGTCGCCTTCGGTGCGTAGATCGGCCTGCGCAAAGGCTGGCGCGAGGGGCATGGCGACCACGAGGGCGAGAAAGAAAGCGAGACTGCGGCGCATCGACGGTTCCATGACGTAAGCGTATCCGGGTGAATTGTTGCCCGAATGGGACGCCAGCGCCAACGTGGCTGCTAAAATCGCCGCCTTTACAGCCGAGCCCTCCCCGCCCGTGACCAGCCTAACGCCTTCCAATCCCTCGCCCATGACCTACCGTGAGGCAGGTGTCGACATCGATGCCGGCAATGCATTGGTCGAACGCATCAAGCCGCTGGTCAAGCGCAGCTTCCGGCCGGAGGTGATGGGCGGCCTGGGCGGGTTTGGCGCCTTGTTCGACCTGTCCGGCAAGTACCGGGAGCCGGTGCTGGTGTCCGGCACCGATGGCGTCGGCACCAAGCTCAAGCTGGCCCAGCAGTTGGGCCGGCACGACACCATCGGCATCGACCTGGTCGGCATGTGCGTCAACGACGTGCTGGTGCAGGGCGCCGAGCCGTTGTTCTTCCTGGATTATTTCGCCACCGGCAAGCTGGACGTGGAGACCGCCGCGGCCGTGGTCGGCGGCATCGCGCGCGGCTGCGAGCTGTCCGGCTGCGCCCTGATCGGCGGCGAAACCGCCGAAATGCCCGACATGTATCCGCCGGGCGAATACGACCTGGCCGGCTTCACCGTCGGGGCGGTGGAAAAATCGCAGCTGCTGGACGGCGCGCAGGTGCGCGCCGGCGACGTGCTGATCGGCATCGCCTCGTCCGGCCCGCATTCCAATGGCTACTCGCTGATCCGCAGGATCTACGAGCGTGCCGGCGCCCCGGCCGAGTTGGTGCTGGACGACGGCGTCAAGCTGATCGACGCGCTGATGGCGCCGACCGCGCTGTACGTCAAGCCGATCCTGGCGCTGCTCAAGTCGCATGGCGACAGCATCCACGCCATGGCCCACATCACCGGCGGCGGGCTGACCGAAAACATCATCCGGGTGATCCCCGACGGCCTGGGCCTGGACATCGACGCCACCGCCTGGACGCTGCCGCCGGTGTTCGCCTGGCTGCAGCGCGAAGGCGCGGTGGCCGATGCGGAAATGTGGCGCACCTTCAACTGCGGCATCGGCTTCGTGCTGGTCGCCGCACCCGAGCAGGCCGCCGCGCTGGAACAGGCACTGGAGGCGCAGTCGCTGGCGCATTGGCGCATCGGCCAGGTGGTGCCGGCGCAGGGCGATGAGCGCGTGCGGATCGGTTGACCGAGGAGACCTGCATGGACGCTGCCCCACACGCACTGCCGGCACCGGCCAGCGCTGACGATCTCCAGCACCTGAAACTGCTGTCGATCTTTCACTATGTGCTGGCCGCCATCACCGCCCTGTTTTCGCTCTTCCCGTTGATCCACCTGTTCATGGGCATTGCGATCGTCACCGGGCACCTGCCCATGACACAGGCCAGCACGGATGCACCACCGATGGATCCGCGATTGTTCGGCTGGTTCTTCGTGGTGTTCGCAGGTGTGTTCATTGTCTGCGGCCTGACGCTGGCAGCGTTCATGGCCTACGCCGGCCGCTGCATTGCCCAGCGCAGACGGCACCTGCTGTGCCTGATCGTGGCCGGCATTTCCTGCTCCTTCATGCCGTTCGGCACCGTGGTCGGCGTGTTTACGCTGGTGGTGCTGCTGCGCCCCCAGGTCAAGGCCTTGTTCGCTCCCACCGCCACTGCAGCGTGACGCGCACTGCCCCATGACATCAGCGAATCCCACCGCATGAGCCTGCGCCTGGCCGTGCTGGCCTCCGGCCGCGGCAGCAACCTGCAGGCCATCCTCGATGCCATCGCCAGCGGCCGGCTGCCGGCCGAGGTCGTGGGCGTGTTTTCCGATCGCCCACAGGCGCCGGCCCTGCACAAGGTCGATGAGGCACTGCGCTGGAGCGCCAGCCCGCGCGACTTCGCCGACCGTGCCGCCTTCGACGCCGCGCTGGGCGATGCGATCGCCTCCGCGCGGCCGGACTGGGTGATCTGCGCCGGCTACATGCGCATCCTCGGCGAGCCGCTGGTGCGTCGCTTTGCCGGGCGCATGCTCAATATCCACCCCTCGCTGCTGCCCAAGTACCGCGGCCTGCACACCCACGCCCGCGCACTGGAAGCCGGCGACGCCGAACATGGCGCCAGCGTGCATCTGGTGGTGCCGGAACTGGATGCCGGCACGGTGATCGCGCAGGCGCGCGTACCGGTACTGCCCGACGACAGCGCCGAGCAGCTGGCCGCGCGCGTGCTGGCGCGCGAACACCCGCTGCTGCTGGCCACCCTGGACCTGCTTGCCAGCGGGCGCGTGGACGTACATGGCGATGGCGTCCACATCGACGGTCAGTGCCTGTTTACGCCATTGCGACTAGAGTCCGCTGACACCGCACTCGCCTGAATGCGGATACGCCCTCCTCATCCTGTCTCGGACATCCTGGCGGCCCCGTGCCTCGCTCTCAGCGCATGAAACCCCTCCCGATCGCCACCGCGCTGTTGACCGCAGTCCTGCTTGTTCCGGCCGGTGCCGGCCGTGCGCAACAGGCCGCTGCAGTGCCTGCGCCAGCTGCCGCCGCTCCGGTCGCGGCGCCGCCGACGGCGCCTGCATCTGCAGCCGCCCTGCCTGCCAGCAGCTGGACGCCGCCGCCACTGCAGCCCTTCGTGGCCACGTACCAGGCGTTCTACCGCGGCAAGGAAGCCGGCGATGCCACCATGCAGGTCAGCAACGGCGAAGGCAGCCAGTGGCGCATCGACATGTCGGTACGCGGCCGCAAGGGCTTTGCCAGCATTCTCGGTCTGAACCTGGAACAGAGCACGGTGTTCCGCGTCGATGGTGGCACCTATGTGCCATTGAGCCAGAGCACCGTGCGCAAGGCGATGTTCTTCGGCAAGAAGGTCACCGGCGTCTACAACTGGCAGACCGCCAGCGCCCAGTGGGACGGCGATCTGAAGAAGGAGCGCCAGCAGCCGATTCCGCTGCAGCGCGGCGACCAGAGCGCGCTGTCGCTGAACTTGTCGCTGATGCGCGACGCGCAACCCGGACGCAGCCTGAGCTATCGCTACGTGGATGTCGGCCGGGTGCGCAAATACGACTACAAGGTCGCCGATGCCACCGAGGTGGTGCAGGTCGGCGACCTGAGCTACGACGCGTTGCGCGTGTACCGCGTCAACAGCGGCGACAACGAAACCATCCTCTGGATCGCCAACGGGGTTCCCACGCCGGTGCGCATCCTGCAACGTGACAAAGGTGAGGATCAGGTCGATCTACGCCTGGTCGAATATCAAGGAGCCTGACCCATGCACACCGTTTCCCGCACCTGTTCGCTGATCGCCGCTGCCGCACTGGCCGTAGCCAGCCTGCCCGCGTTCGCCATGCAGCCGTTCCAGGCCGATTATTCGGCCAACTACATGGGCATGCAGGCCAACGGCACCATGACCCTGGCCGCCGCCGGCGCCAACCAGTGGCGCTACACGCTCACCATCCAGAACCAGCTGGCCAACCTGACCCAGAGCACGGTGTTCGAAGAGAGCAACGGCCAGCTGCGCCCGGTCAGCAGCAACGACACCTCGTCGATGATGGTCAAGCGCCGCAACGTCACGGCCAACTACGACTGGAAGACCAGCCAGGCCACCTGGGGCGGCGACATCAAGCCGGACCGCCGGGGCCCGGTGAAGTTGCAGCCCGGCGACATGGATGCCCTGCTGATCAACCTGGCGATCACCCGCGACCTGGCCGCCGGCAAGCCGCTGAACTACCGCATGGTCGACGAAGGCCGCATCAAGCCGATGAGCTACAAGGTGGTCGGCAAGGAAACCATCACCGTCAACGGCAAGCAGGAGCAGGCGACCAAGGTGTCGCGCGTGGACGGTGACAAGGAATTGATTGCCTGGGTAGTCAAGGACCTGCCGGTGCCGGCGCGCCTGCTGCAGAAGGAAAAGGGCCAGGACGCGCTGGACCTGACCATCAAGGCGTTGCGCTGAGCGCCAGGCGCGCCTGGTAGGAGCGTGCCCGCGCGCGACGGGGCGTTATCGGTCATGCGCCGTCGCGCGCAGGCACGCTCCTACCAGGTCGTGGGAGCTGCTCGGCAGCCGCCCTCCGACTGCAATAAAAAGCCCGGCTGCCAGCCGGGCTCTTCATTTCGATCAGGCGCGGTGCGGAATCTCCGCAGCAGGCAGAGACACGCTCACCCCTCAGGGCTTTGCCGCGGCCTTGTCGTCGCCGGTGCTGAACACCGTGCGGCAGTCCACGCGAATCTGCTGGTCATTCTTGCGCCAGTAGAACAGGTCGCAATGGCGCTTGCCTTCGACGGTCTTCTTCACTGCCACCGCATAGAACGACTGCGCGATCTCGTCGCGGCTGGCAGTGCCGTCGTTGTCCCAGTCCATGTCCTTGAACTCGACGCCCTGGGTGATCGCCATGCCGACCGACCAGGCGTAGGCCAGCCACGCCAGGATCAGCACGATCACGCCGAGCAGGATCTTGCGCCGGGTGGTGAACCGCCCGCGCAGGATCATGCGCTGCGCCGGATGGTCGCGCCCAGCGCCCCCAGCTTCTCCTCGATGTTTTCGTAGCCACGGTCCAGGTGGTAGATGCGGTCGATGCTGGTGTCGCCGTCGGCCACCAGGCCGGCCAGGATCAACGACGCCGAGGCGCGCAGGTCGGTCGCCATCACCGGCGCGCCGCTGAGACGCTCGGCACCGCGCACGATCGCGGTGTGGCCTTCGACCTGGATGTCCGCGCCCAGGCGCAGCAGCTCGTTGACGTGCATGAAGCGGTTTTCGAAGATGGTTTCGTTGATCACGCCCACGCCATCGGCCACGCAGTTGAGCGCCATGAATTGCGCCTGCATGTCGGTGGGAAACGCGGGATACGGCGCGGTGGTCAGGTTGACCGCGCGCGGGCGCTTGCCGTGCATGTCCAGCGTGATGCTGTCGGCGGTGGTGGTGATGGTCGCGCCGGCTTCGGTGAGCTTGTCCAGCACCGCGTCCAGGGTGTCCGGACGGGCACGGCGCACGGTGACGCTGCCGCCGGTCATCGCCGCGGCGACCAGGAAGGTGCCGGTCTCGATACGATCCGGCAGCACCGCATGGTGCCCGCCGCCCAGGCGCTCGACGCCCTGCACCACGATGCGCGGCGTGCCGGCGCCCTCGATCTGCGCACCGAGCGCGATCAGGCAGTCGGCCAGGTCGGTGACTTCCGGCTCCATCGCCGCGTTTTCCAGCACGGTGGTGCCGTCGGCCAGCACGGCCGCCATCAGCACGTTCTCGGTGCCGGTGACGCTGACCATGTCGAACACGTAGCGGCCACCCTTCAGGCGCCCATTGCTGGTGGCCTTGATGTAGCCGTTTTCCACGCTGATCTCCGCACCCAGCGCCTGCAGGCCCTTGATGTGCTGGTCGACCGGGCGTGAGCCGATCGCGCAGCCGCCGGGCAGCGACACTTCGGCGGTGCCGTAGCGCGCCAGCAGCGGGCCCAGCACCAGGATCGAGGCGCGCATGGTCTTGACCAGCTCATAGGGCGCGACCTGGTGGGTGACCGAGCGCGGGTCGACCAGGATCGAGCGCCCCTTGGCCAGCGTGCCTTCGTCGATGGTCACCTCGGCGCCCAGCTCGCTGAGCAGCTTCACCGTGGTGATCACGTCGTGCAGGTGCGGCACGTTGCTGATCTCCACCGGCGCATCGGCCAGCAGGGTCGCGCACAGGATCGGCAGCACCGCGTTCTTGGCGCCGGAAATATTGACTTCACCATGCAGCGCTTGGCCGCCGGTCACTACGATTTTTGCCATGGGAGCTTGGGGAATCCGAAAAGGGACGTCGGGGGAAATGTAAGGGGTCGCCAGGAGTCGGCCGGCACTTGGCAGTCGGGCGGGGGCGCAGCCCGATCGGCCAGGATCGACTGACGCTCAGCCTTCGTCGGGGGTCAGCGTCTTGAGCTGCAGCGCGTGGATCGCCCCGCCCATCAGCTCGCCCAGGGTCGCGTAGACCATGCGGTGGCGGGCCAGCGGCGCCTTGCCGGCGAATGCGGGGCTGATCACGGTCGCCTCGAAGTGCACGCCGTCGTCGCCGTGCACCTCGACGCGGGCTTCGGGCAAGCCGGATTCGATGAGTTTACGGATGGTTTCGGCGTCCACAGGGCGTTTCCTCATAAAATGAGCGCACATTCTACTCTTCACCCGAGTCCCGCATGGCCGTCTCGCACCTGCCCTCCGCCACCGTCAGCGACGCCAGCCTGGTCGCCAGCGGCCAGCGCGTGCTGGAGATCGAGCGCGAGGCGCTGGCCGGCGTGGGCGCGCGGATCGGCAGCGACTTCGCCGCGGCCTGCCGGCTGGTGCTGGCCTCGCGCGGGCGCGTGGTGGCCACCGGCATGGGCAAGTCCGGGCATATCGCGCGCAAGATCGCCGCCACCCTGGCCTCCACCGGCACGCCGGCGTTCTTTGTCCATCCGGGCGAGGCCGGGCACGGCGACCTGGGCATGATCACCGAGGCCGACATCGTGCTGGCGCTGTCCTATTCGGGCGAATCGGACGAGGTGCGCATGCTGTTGCCGGTGCTCAAGCGCCAGGGCAACCCGATCATTGCCATGACCGGGCGCCCGAGCTCGTCGCTGGCCCAGGCCGCCGACGTGCACCTGGATGTGAGCGTGTCCGCCGAAGCCTGCCCGCTGCATCTGGCGCCCACCTCCAGCACCACCGCCTCGCTGGCGATGGGCGACGCGCTGGCGGTGGCGCTGCTGGACGCACGCGGCTTCACCGCCGACGACTTCGCGCGCTCGCATCCGGCCGGCAGCCTGGGCCGGCGCCTGCTGCTGCACATCACCGACGTGATGCACAGCGGTGATGACCTGCCGCGCGTGCGCGAGGACGCCAGCCTGAGCGAGGCGTTGATGGAAATGAGCCGCAAGCGCCTGGGCATGACCGCGGTGGTCGATGGCCAGGACCGCCTGATCGGCCTGTTCACCGACGGCGACCTGCGCCGCGCGCTGGACAGCGACATCGACGTGCGCAGCGCCGGCATTGCGCAGGTGATGACGCGCAACCCGCGCACCATCGGCGCCGACCAGCTGGCCGCCGAAGCCGCGCGGCTGATGGAGGATTACAAGATCAACGGCTTGATCGTGGTCGATGCGCAGCAGCGCGCGGTCGGCGCATTGAACATTCACGACCTGTTGCGCGCCAAAGTGGTTTAACAGGTTCAGTTTTCTACTGTTGGAACCCCGTTCTCACCGATCCGTGCCGATGCCCTATTCCCCTTTGCAGCACCTGCCCGCCGACATCACCGACCGCGCCGCGCGTATCCGCCTGGCCTGTTTCGACGTCGACGGCACCCTGACCGACGGCCGCCTGTACTACGACCATGCCGGCAACGAGAGCAAGTCCTTCAACGTGCTCGACGGCCAGGGGCTCAAGCAGCTCGACCATGCCGGCATCCATGTCGCGCTGATCACTGCGCGCGCCAGCCTGTCGGCGGAAAAGCGCGGCCAGGATCTGGGCCTGCACGTGCAGATCGGGGTCAAGAACAAGCGCCTGGCCGTGCTGGCCTTGTGCCAGGAGCACGGCCTGTCGCTGGACCAGGTGCTGTTCATGGGCGACGACCTGCCCGACCTGCCGGCCCTGCTGGCGGTCGGCCTGCCGGTCGCACCCGCCAACGCGCACCCGTGGATCGCCGAGCGCGTGCAGTGGCATACCCGGGCACGTGGCGGCGAAGGTGCCGCGCGCGAGGTCTGCGACGTGGTGCTGGCCGCGCAAGGCCAGATCGAGGGCATCATCGAAAGGTTTTCCGCATGAGCTGGAACTGGCGCACCACCCTGGGCGTGGTGTTGTTGGCCGCTGCGGTGGTCTCCGGCTGGTCGGCCTGGCAGCAGCGCGCGCGCCCGGTTGCGGCGGCGGTGGACGATTCGCGCGCCGATTACGTGCTGCGCGATTTCGAACTGATTGCGCTGGACAAGGAAACCGGTAAGGAATCGATGACGCTGCGCGCGCCGGAGATGCATCGCAACCGCGCCGATCGCACCTCCGAGGTCACCACCCCGGTGTTCCTGTTGCCCGACAACACCAATCAACCGTGGACGCTGCGCTCCAAGACCGGCTGGATCAGCCCCAAGGGCGACGAGTTGCGCCTGCGCGGCGATGTCGAGGGCGACAGCCCCACCGGCGGCGCAACCCCGCCGACCACGTTCCGTACCCAGAGCCTGGACGTGTTCCCGCAGCAGAATCTCGCCAAGACCGCTGCCCCGGTGAGCATGAGCCGGCCGGGTATCATGCAGAGCGGGGTCGGCTTCGAGGCCGATCTCAAATCACGCCAGTACAAGCTCCTTTCCCAGGTCAAGACCCGTTATGAACCGAATGCTGCCCGCTAAGCTGGCGTTTGCCGCGCTGCTGCTGCCTGCCCTTGCGATGGCCAAGACCAGCGACCGCAATCAGCCGATGGCGATCGACTCCAATGCCAACGACTGCAACATGCTCGACGACAGCGGCAAGTGCCGCTTCAGCGGCAATGTGGTGATCACCCAGGGCACGCTGGAAATCCACGCCGACACCGCCGACATCTTCCAGAAGAATGGTCAGACCGACCGCGTCGTGCTGACCGGCAAGCAGGCCACGCTGAAGCAGCAGATGGACGACGGCGCGATGATGAACGGCCAGGCCGACAACATCGAGTACCAGGTCGCCAACGAAGTCATCGTGCTGACCGGCAACTACAAGGTCGACTCGCCCAAGGGCACCAACGCCGGCCAGCGCATGGTCTACAACACCAAGACCGGCAACATGCAGAGCGGCGGCGACGGCAGCCGCGTGCGCACCATCATCCAGCCGAAGACCGCGGCGCCGGCGGCGGCAACGCCTGCTGCAACGCCGGCCGCCAAGCCCGCGGCCAAGCCGCAGGGGAAGAAGTAATGCTGGTCGCCACCGGTCTGCGCAAGAAGTACAAGCAGCGCGAAGTGGTCAAGGAATTCGGCCTCACGCTCGAGGCCGGCGAAGTGGTCGGCCTGCTCGGCCCCAACGGCGCCGGCAAGACCACCTGCTTCTACATGATCGTGGGCCTGGTCGAGGCCGATGCCGGACGGATCGAGCTGGACGGCCGCGACCTCACCGCCGAGCCGATGTATGCCCGCGCCAAGCTTGGCGTCGGCTATCTGCCGCAGGAGCCCTCGATCTTCCGCAAGCTCACCGTGGCCGACAACATCCGCCTGGTGCTGGAGCTGCGCGAAGAGCTGGATGGCGCCGGCCGCGAGAAGGAACTGGTCTCGCTGCTGGAAGAACTGCAGATCACCCACGTGGCCGACCAGCTGGGCGCCAGCCTGTCCGGCGGCGAGCGGCGGCGGTGCGAGATCGCGCGCGCGCTGGCGGCCAAGCCGCGCATGATGCTGCTCGACGAACCCTTCGCCGGCGTCGATCCGATTTCGGTCGGCGAGATCCAGCGCATCATCATCCACCTCAAGGAACGCGGCATCGGCGTGCTGATCACCGATCACAACGTGCGCGAAACCTTGGGAATCTGCGATCGCGCGTATATTCTCGCCGAGGGGGGCGTACTGGCGCAGGGGGCACCAGATGCGCTGCTAGCCAATCCCGACGTCCGTCGCGTGTATCTGGGGGAAACTTTCCGCCTTTGAGCGCGTCGCCGCGCCATCGATTTTCCCAGTCAGTGCCCGCATGAAAGCCCGGCTCCAGACATCGCTAGGACAGCAGTTGGTCATGACGCCGCAGTTGCGTCAGGCGATCAAGCTATTGCAGATGTCCACCACCGAGCTGGAACTGGAAATCGCCGAAGCGGTGGAGACCAATCCGCTGCTGGAATGGGCCGACGAAGCCGCGCATGCGGCCAACGCGCTTCCGGTGGAAGCATCGTCTGCCGCCTCCACCGACGACACCCCGCGCGAAGAACCGACGCCGGCCGAGCGCGACGACGACTGGTCGCAGGACGAGCTGCAGTGGACAGGTTCGGGCAGCGGCGGCAGCTTCGACGATGACGAGTCCGGCGATGCCGCCGAGCGCGTGGCCGAAGCCGAAACGCTGGCCGACCACCTGCTGTGGCAGCTGCACCTGTCGCCGCTGTCGCCGCGCGACCGCCAGATCGGCGCGATGCTGATCGATGCGCTGGACGAAGACGGCTACCTGCGCGAACCACTGTCGGCCATCCTGGAAACGCTGGCGCTGGGCGCGGCAGTGGACGAGGCCGACGTGCTCACCGTGCTGCACCAGATCCAGCGCTTCGACCCGGTCGGCGTGGGTGCGCGCACCCTGGGCGAATGCCTGGCACTGCAGCTGGCCGTGCTCGACCCGGCCACCCCGGGGCGCGAACTGGCGCTGCAGATCGTCGCCGGCCCGCTGGAGCGCCTGCCGCGCAGCGGCGTGGCCGGCCTGGCGCACGAACTCAAGCGCTCCACCGCCGATGTCGACCAGGCGGTCCAGTTGGTGCGCTCGCTGGATCCGCGCCCGGGCAAGCAGATCGGCGACCTGTCGCAGGACACCTATGTGGTGCCGGACTGCGTGATATGGCGCCAGCGTGGCGTGTGGCGGGCCTCGCTGGCCGGTCGCGCCCAGCCCAAGGTCACCATCCACCGCGGCTACGAGAACCTGATCCGCAGCTGCGGCGAATCCGACGCCGGCTATCTGCGCGGCCAGCTGCAGGAGGCGCGCTGGCTGCTCAAGAGCCTGGAAGCGCGCGGCGAGACCCTGCTGCGGGTGGTGCGCTGCCTGCTGCAGCACCAGGCCGGGTTCCTGGAATTCGGCGCGCAGGCCTTGCGCCCATTGACCCTGCGCGAGATCGCCGGCGAGCTCGGCCTGCACGAATCCACCATTTCCCGCGCGATCGCGCGCAAATACGTACGCACCCCGCGCGGCACCATCGCGCTGCGCTCGTTCTTCGCCTCCGGCATCGACACCGACAGCGGCGGCGAGGCTTCCAGCACCGCCATCCAGGCCATGATCCGGCGCCTGATCGAGGCGGAAAACCCGCGCAAACCGCTGTCCGACGCCAAGTTGGCCGATCTGCTGAAA
This sequence comes from Xanthomonas euroxanthea, assembly GCF_903989455.1. Lineage (NCBI taxonomy): Bacteria > Pseudomonadati > Pseudomonadota > Gammaproteobacteria > Lysobacterales > Lysobacteraceae > Xanthomonas > Xanthomonas euroxanthea. The sequence continues at coordinate 3,412,240 of NZ_LR861803.1, forward strand.
ACTTCCGGCGTACCAGTGGCGCGGCGCACCGTTGCGAAGTATCGTGAGGCCATGAACATTTCCGCCTCCCACGAACGCGTCCGTATCGCCTGACGTTGCACCCACCGCAACGCCGGCTTGCGCCGGGTAAGTCGGAGCACCGGAAAGGTTCATTGGCCCACCGACCAATGGAGGTATCCGATGCGTATCGAGACGTATGGCCACCAGCTTGAAGTGACCCCCGCGCTGCGGGAGTACGTGGCAAGCAAGCTGCAGCGACTGCAGCGCCATTTCGACCAGCACTGTGAAGTCCGAACCCAGCTGGCCGTTCGCAAGCCAGACCATCACGTGGTCGCCACCGTCAACCTCCCCGGTCGCACCCTGCACGCAGATGCCAGCGGCTCCAGCATGTATGCGGCCATTGACCTGCTGGTCGACAAGCTCGACCGCCTGGTGCTCAAGCACAAGGAAAAGAAATGTAACCACCATGCCCGCGAGGTGCGCGACAATCCCGCATGACGCTTCCCGCTTGATGCCCTCATGCCTTTAACCGATCTGATGGCGGCCGTGCGCACCGTGGTGTCGCCGGCCGCCGATCGCGACACCGTCCTGCATACCGCCGCCGACCTGCTGTCCTGCCGTCAGGCTGGCGCCGACGAGCTCTACGCCAACCTGTGCGAACGCGAGGCCCTGGGCAGCACCGCCATCGGCCACGGTATCGCCATCCCGCACGGGCGCTGCCCCAACCTCACCGAGCCACGGGGTGCACTGCTGCGGCTGGACACGCCGGTGGCCTTTGGTAGCGATGAGCCGGTGGACCTGATCTTCGCGATGGCGGTGCCTGCGCACTACACCCACCAGCACCTGATGCTGTTGTCGGAGCTGGCCGAACGGTTTTCCGATGCGGAGTTTCGTCAGCAGCTGCGTGCCGCCCCCAACGCCGACGCCTTGATGGCGCTGCTCACCGACGCACCGCCACCACAGGCCAGCGCCGCATGAATACCAGCATCACCGCACGCGAACTGTTCGACCAGCAGCGCGACAAGCTGGCGCTGCGCTGGGTCGCCGGCCAGAAGGGCGAGCACCGCGAGATCGAGGCCGGCAGCAATAATGCGCGCCGCCCGTCGCTGGCCGGCTACCTCAACGTGATTTATCCCAACAAGGTGCAGATCCTGGGTACCGAAGAGCTGGCCTGGCTGGATTCGCTGGATGCGCGGCAACGCTGGGAGACCATCGAGAAGATCATCCAGGTACAGCCGCTGGCGCTGGCGATCAGCAAGAACCAGTCCTGCCCGGAAGACCTGCGCGCGGCCGCCGACGAATCCAACACGCCGCTGTGGATCTCGCCCAAGCGCGGCCACGAACTGCTCAATCACCTCTCCTACCACCTGGCGCGCACGCTGGCGCCGCGGGTCACGCTGCACGGCGTGTTCATGGAGATCTATTCGATCGGCGTGCTGATCACCGGCGAGGCCGGTTCGGGCAAGAGCGAACTGGCGCTGGAACTGCTCAGCCGCGGTCACCGCCTGGTGGCCGACGACGCACCGGAGTTCACCCAGATCGCGCCCGACGTGCTCGACGGCACCTGCCCGGAACTGCTGCAGGACCTGCTGGAAGTGCGCGGCCTGGGCGTGTTGAACGTGCGCGACATGTTCGGCGACACCGCGGTGAAGAAGAACAAGTACCTGCGCCTGATCGTGCACCTGACCCGCCCGATGACCGAGCCCACCCCGTCCGGCTACGAACGCCTGACCGGCGATTCCGGCAGCCGGCATGTGCTGGACCTGGACGTGCCGCTGATCACGCTGCCGGTGATGCCCGGCCGCAACCTGGCGGTGCTGACCGAGGCGGCCACGCGGCTGCATATCCTGCGCACCAAGGGCATCGACCCGGCGGCGATGTTCATCGCCCGCCACAGCAACCTGCTGGAGCGACGCACGCCATGAGTACCGCGCCCTCCACGTTGATGATCGTGAGCGGGCTGTCCGGCTCGGGCAAATCGGTCGCGTTGAAGACCTTCGAGGACCTGGACTACTACTGCTCGGACAATCTGCCGGTCGAACTGCTGCCGGACTTCGTCAAGAGCCGCCTGCGTGGCAACCCGCTCGGCGACCAGCGCCTGGCGGTGGGCATCGATGTGCGCAGCCGCAGCGACCTGACCCAGCTGGCGCAATGGCGCCAGGCCGCGCAGGAATACGGCATCGAGGCACGGCTGCTGTTTTTCGAGGCCAGCGACGAGGCGCTGATCAAGCGCTACGCCGATACCCGCCGCCGCCATCCGCTCAGCCATCTCGGCCTGGCCTTGCCGGAAGCGATCACCCGCGAGCGGCAGCTGACCGAACCGCTGCGCGCACAGGCCGATGCCATCATCGACACCAGCGCGCTCAACGTGCACCAGCTGCGTCGCCGGGTGGTCACCGAGTTTGCGCTCGGCACCAGCGACCGGCTGTCGCTGCTGTTCGAATCGTTCGCCTACAAGCGTGGCGTGCCGGCCGAGGCCGACTTCGTGTTCGATGCGCGCGTCTTGCCCAACCCGCACTGGGACCCGGAGCTGCGCCCGCTGACCGGCCGCGATGCCGGCGTGCGTGACTATCTGGACAAGGAACCGGACGTGGTGCGCTACAGCGCGCAGATCGTGGACCTGCTCGATACCTGGCTGCCGCGGCTGCGCAACGACACCCGCAGCTACGTCACCATCGCCTTCGGCTGCACCGGCGGCAAGCATCGCTCGGTGTATCTGGCCGAGCGCATGGCGCGGCATGCGCGCGAGCAGGGCTGGCCGGAAGTGGCGACGTTTCATCGCGAGCAGGATTGAAGGGCCGGGAATCGGGGATTGGGGATTGGGAATCGGGGATTGGGGAATCGTCAGAGCGGTGTCATGCGGTCTGCAAGAACGCGTGTCATCGGTGCATTTCATCAGCGCGTTTTGATCATGCGTTGCCTTCCCGCCTACTGACTGCAGCGCTCGCTTGTGATGCGGGACGCATCGGGAGACTGGCGAGGTCACGGGTCATTGCCGTGCCGGCGGCAACGCATGTGTTGCAGGCTTCGTGCGCGTCACGGTGCGGCGGTCCTAAACGGCTATTCATTTCGCAACACATCGGTGCCGGCAGACGCTATCGCGCGGTCATGCCGACCTGTTAACGTTTCGGCATGGCCTGTGGCATTCTCCTCATTACTCATCCCGGCATCGGCGCGGCGTTGTTGAACGTGGCGACGGGGCTGTTGCGGCAGTTGCCGCTGAAGACCGAAGCGTTCGACGTGCCGCTCGATGCAGACCTGGACGCCTTGCTGCCCCAGGCCTCGTCGGCGATGCGACGGGTCGACAGCGGCGACGGCGTGCTGGTCATGACCGACCTGTACGGCGCCAGCCCCAGCAATCTCGCCAGCCGGTTGGCAAAGCTCGGCACGCCGGTTCGCCGGGTGTCCGCGCTCAGCCTGCCGATGCTGCTGCGGGTGATGAACTACCCCGAACAAGGATTGCAGGAGCTGCCCGCCACCGCGGCGGCAGGCACCCGCAACGGAGCGATCATCGACGATGCTTGAACGCGAACTCATAGTTTCCAACCGACTCGGACTGCATGCGCGGGCAACCGCCAAGCTGGTGCAGACGCTGTCGTCCTACCGCAGCAACGCCACCCTGGCGGCCAAGGGCCGCGAGGTGAACGCCAAGAGCATCATGGGCGTGATGCTGCTGGCCGCAGGCCAAGGCACCAGCGTGGTGGTGCGGCTGGATGGCGAAGACGAAGCGCAGGCCCTGCAGGCGCTGGTGGACCTGTTCGAGCGTCGTTTCGACGAGGACAGCTGAGCATGCGCGGGGTCGGTGCGGGGCTGACCGACAGGGCGCGGCCGCGCCAGGGGCGCACATGAGCCTGCGTCTGCGTGGACACGCCGCCTCGCGCGGCAACGCACTCGGACGCGCGCGCGTGCGCCAGAGCCACACGCTGGAAGTGGCCGAACAACGCGTGCCCGCCAGCCAGGTGGAAACGCAGCTGCAGCGCCTGCATCTGGCGATCGAGGCGGCACGCACCGAGATGCAGCAGCTGCGCGACCGCCTGCATGGCGCGCTTGCGCGCGAAGTCGGCGAATTCCTCGAACTGCATGCGCTGCTGCTCGACGACCCGGAGCTGCTGCAAGGCCTGGACGAGTTGATCCGCACCCACCGCTACAGCGCCGACTACGCCTTGCGCGTGCAGCGCGACCGGCTGGCAGCGGTGTTCGACGGCATGGAGGACGCCTACCTCAAGAGCCGCATGGACGACCTGGATCACGTCATCGGCCGCATCCATGCGTTCCTGCACAAGCGCGCGCCCGACCTCAAGGGCGTGGCCGGCGAGATCCTGGTCTGCGACAACGTCGCACCCTCGGAGCTGGCGCAGTTGCAGGCGCAAGGGGTGGTCGGCATCGTCACCACCGCCGGCAGCGCGTTGTCGCATAGCGCGATCCTGGCGCGCAGCCTGCACCTGCCGCTGGTGGTGGGGGTAAGCGATGCGGTGCAGCGGATCGACGATGGCGATGTATTGATCGTCGATGCCGGTTCCGGCCAGGTGATCGTCGATCCCAAGCCCGAGCACCTGCGCGACTACCGCGAGCGCCTGCGCGCGCTGGCCAAGGAACAGCGCGAACTGGGCCGGCTGCGCTCCAAGCCCACGCGCACGCGCGACAACGTCGATATCACGCTGCTGGCCAATGCCGAATCGCTGGAGGACGTGGCGAAGGCGCACGCACTCGGCGCCAGTGGCCTTGGCCTGTATCGCACCGAATTCCTGTTCCTGCAGCGCAACGAGCTGCCGGACGAAGAGGAACAGTTCCACACCTACCGCGACACCGTGCTGGGCATGAGCGGGCGACCGGTCACCATCCGCACCCTGGACCTGGGCGCCGACAAGGCCGACCGCACCGGCCTGACCTTGAGCGACGAAGACAACCCGGCGCTGGGTCTGCGCGGGGTGCGGTTGTCGCTGGCCCGGCCTGCGGTGGCGCAGGCGCAGTTGCGCGCGATCCTGCGCGCCTCCGGCTACGGGCCGGTGCGCATCCTGGTGCCGATGGTCAGCGGCCGCGAGGAAGTCCAGCTGTTGCGCCGGCAGATCAAGAAGCTGGCCGCACAATTGCGCGAGCAAGGCCACGAGATCGCCGAGCACATTCCGCTCGGCGCAATGATCGAAGTGCCGGCTGCGGCGCTGGCGCTGGACTGCTTTATCGACGATATCGATTTCCTGTCGATCGGCACCAACGATCTGGTGCAGTACCTGCTGGCGGTGGACCGCAACAACGAGGCATTGGGCGAGTTGTACTCGCCGCTGCATCCGGCGGTGCTGCGCCTGATCGCGCAGGTGATCGCCACCGGGCGCGCGTTCGGCAAGCCGGTGGCGGTGTGCGGCGAGATCGCCGGCGACCCGCGCTTCGTCCCGATGTTGCTGGCCCTGGGGCTCACCGAGTTCAGCCTGCATCCGGCCACGCTGCTGGAGGTACGCCGTGCGGTGCGCGACATCCACCTGGGCGAGTTGCGCGTGCATGGCGAAAAACTGCTGCGCGCGCGCGACCGCAAGGGGATCGAAAAGTGGCTGGCCAATGTCGCGCAGGGCCTGATGCGCTGAGCGATTGCGTCATCGCGCAGGGGATGTTCCTGCGCGTTGCCCTTCGCACTGTATGTTTCGTCACCATGCGCAAGCGATAATGCCGTGCTGACTCAGCACCGCGTCTTCCATCGGGACGTGTCCACTCTTGCAGGGAGCCGCGCATGGCCGAAGCCGTCCGCCACGACAAGACCGCGCGACAGCTGCGATTGCTGTCCGATGCGCTGGATAGCGGACGCCTGGGCCCGGTACGCCGGCTGGTCAATACACTGGCGCCGGCGGAGATCGGCAACCTGCTGGAGTCGCTGCCGCCCGGCAAGCGCGAAGTGGTGTGGGGCCTGGTCGACCCGGAAGACGACGGCGAAGTGCTGCTGCATGTCGGCGATGAAGTGCGCGAAAGCCTGCTGGCCGACATGGACACCGACGAGATCGTCGCCGCGGTCGAAGACCTCGACATCGACGATCTGGCCAATCTGGTCGAAGACCTGCCCGACACCGTCATCGACGAAGTGCTCAAGTCGATGGACCGCGAGAACCGCGAGCGGCTCGAGCAGGTGCTGTCGTATCCGGAGGACACCGCCGGCCGCCTGATGAATCCGGACGTGGTGACGGTGCGCGCCGACGTCAATGTCGATGTGGTGCTGCGCTATCTGCGCCTGCGCGGCGAGCTGCCCGATCACACCGATCACCTGTACGTGGTGAGCCGACGCCATCAGTATCTGGGCCGGGTGTCGCTGGCCGCGCTGGTCACGCACGAGGACAGCACGCCGGTCAATCGCCTGATCGACGACGAACAACCGGCGATCGACGTGGGCGATGGCTCCGACGAGGTCGCACGGCGCTTCTCCGACCATGACTGGATCTCCGCGCCGGTGGTGGACGACAACAACATCCTGCTCGGCCGCATCACCATCGACGACGTGGTCGACATCATCCGCGAACAGGCCGAGCACCAGGCCATGAGCGCGGCCGGCCTGGACGAGGACGAGGACATGTTCAGCCCGGCGCGGCGCGCATTCCGCCGCCGCCTGATCTGGCTGGGCATCAACCTGTGCACGGCGTTCCTGGCCTCCAGCGTCGTCAGCGAATTCGAAGGCACCATCGCCAAACTGGTGGCCCTGGCGGCGCTGATGCCGATCGTTGCCGGCATGGGCGGCAATGCCGGCACCCAGGTGCTGGCCCTGATGGTCCGCGGCCTGGCGCTGGGCCAGATCGGCTCCTCCAACGTGATGACCTTGCTGAAGAAGGAACTCACCGTCGCGCTGATCAACGGCATGGTGCTGGGGATCGGGCTGGGACTGATCGTGCTGGCGTGGTTCCGCCAGCCGATGCTGTCGCTGGTGATCGGCACCGCGCTGACCTTGAACATGCTCACCGCCGCCTTCGGCGGCGTGCTGGTCCCGGTGACGCTGAAGCGACTGGGCTTCGACCCGGCATTGGCCGGTGGCGTGATCCTGACCACGCTGACCGACGTGATGGGGTTCCTGAGCTTCCTCGGCCTGGCGACGCTGATCCTGCTGCCGTAGCCGCCGTACCCGGCGCTTGCGCCGAACGTCGTGCCGAGCACACAGCGGCAAGGATCGGATGAAGAGTCGGCAAAAATCGCCGCAGCGCGACATGCCAGCACACCTGCATGCGGCGATACTGCGGGTCTGTCATTGGTCAGGAGGTCTGCGTGATCCGTCGTTGTCTTGTTCTTGCGATTGTGGCGCTGGTCCTGGCCGGCTGTTCCAGCATGGCTGAGCGCCACCACGACGGACGCCGCGGCCATTTCGTCACCCGCACGCTGGAACTGGAAGGACGGCTTTACCGCTATCAGGTGTTCGTGCCGGCCTCCACGGCGCCGCAACCGCGCCCGATCGTGCTGTTCCTGCATGGCTCGGGCGAACGCGGCAACAACGGACGCGATCAGGCGGAGGTCGGCGTTGGTCCCTACCTGAGCGCACACACCGCCGAGTTCCCTGCCCTGGTGGTGCTGCCGCAGGTGCCCGACGACGAGGAGTGGCTGGGCATCAATGCACGCATGGCGATCGCCGCGCTGGATGCGGCCAGTGCCGAATTCGGTGCCGACCCGCAGCGCACCTATCTCACCGGCATCTCGATGGGCGGCTATGGCGCCTGGGAAATCGGGCTGATGCAGCCGCAGCGGTTTGCCGCGATCGTGCCGATCTGCGGCGCACTCAAGGCGCCGCGCGACGAGCGTCGCACGCTCTACGTCAGCCTGGTGGCCAAGGAGGCCGACCCGTACACCGCTGCGGTCACCCAGCTCAGGCACGTGCCGATCTGGATGTTCCATGGCGCCAAGGACGACTCGGTGCCACCGCATGACGACCGTGCGCTGTACCGCGCCGCCAAGGGCATCGGCGCCAACGTGCGCTACAGCGAATATCCGGACGGCAACCACAATGCCTGGGACGCGACCTACGCAGACCCGGCGATGTGGGAATGGATGTTCAAGCAGCGCCTGCGCTGAGCGGGCGGCGCATCGCGCCGATGCGGTCTGCACCCGCTCAGTGGTGATAGCCGGTATCGGCGGTGATCTTGCCGCGGAACACGCGGTACGACCACACCGTGTACCCCAGGATCAGCGGCAGCAGCACCACCAGGCCGATCAACGCGAACAACTGCGAAGACGGCGGCGCGGCGGCCTGCCAGATCGTGTAGACCGGCGGCACCAGATACGGCCACATGCCCAGCACTAGGCCGAGAAAGCCGAGCACGAACAGGCCCATCGCCAACAGGAACGGCGGCGTATCCGGCCGCCCCGCGTCGGTGGAACGCCAGAGCGCGAACCCCACCAGGGCGACCAGCACCGGCACCGGCATCAGCCACAGGTAATGGGCATCGCTGAACCAGCGGTCCATCACATGCGACTGCAGCGATGGCAGCCACGCGCTGACCAGGCCGATGAAGATCAACACGCTGATCGTCAATGGCCGGCTCAGCTGGCGCGCGAGCTGTTGCACGTGGCCTTCGGTCTTGAGGATCAGCCAGGTGCTGCCGAGCAAGGCGTAGCCGAACACCAGTGCGGCGCCGGTCAGCATCGCGAAGGGACTGAACCAGCCCCAGATGCCGCCGACATAGCGGTCGTTTTCGATCGGCAGGCCCTGCACCAGCGCGCCCAGGATCACGCCCTGCGCAAATGTCGCCAGGATCGAGCCGGCAGCGAAGGCATTGCTCCACAGCCGCCGCGAGCGATGCGCCTTGAAGCGGAACTCGAACGCCACGCCGCGGAATACCAGCGCCATCACCATCAGCAACACCGGCAGGTACAGCGCCGACAGGATCACCGCATACGCCTTGGGAAACGCCGCCAGCAGCCCTGCCCCGCCCAGCACCAGCCAGGTCTCGTTGCCGTCCCAGATCGGCGCGGCGGTGTTCATCATCAGGTCCAGCTGCGCCTCGTCCTTGCGGAACGGCGCCAGGATGCCGATGCCGAGCACGAAGCCATCCAGCACCACGTACATCAGCACCCCGAAGCCGATCACCGCGAACCACGCCACCGGCAATACGCTGCTCATGTCCATCATGCGGCTCCGTCGATCGGTTCATCGGCCGCCGACAGCGGCCGTGCCGGCGTGTGCTCGCCGTGGTCCAGCTGCGGCGCGTCATGCGGGGTCGGCCCGATCTTGCCGATCTTGACCAGGTACCAGATGCCCCAGCCGAACACGAAGGCATAGCCGACCACGTACACCGCCAGCGAGATCGCGGTCATCAACGTCGACTGCGGGCCCACCGCATCGGCAGTGCGCAACAGCCCGTACACCACATACGGCTGCCGTCCCATCTCGGTGACGAACCAGCCCGAGACCAGCGCGATGAAGCCACTGGGCAGCATCCAGCGCCAGGCCGCCAGCAGCCAGCGCCACTGCAATAACTTGCCGCGCCACCAGGCGAACGCCGAGACCCAGGCCACCAGCAGCATCAACGAGCCCAGCCCGACCATGATGCGGAAGGCGAAGAACACCGGCATCACCGGCGGGCGATCGGCGGCCGGCACCGAGGTCAACGGCTTGATGCTGCCTTCCAGACTGTGGGTCAGGATCAGGCTGCCCAGGCGCGGGATCGCCACCTCGTAATCGTTGCGCTCGGCCTGCGCGTTGGGCAAGGCGAACAGCACCAGCGGGAAGCCCTTGTCCTGGCCCTCGTCATGCCAGTGCGCTTCCATCGCCGCGATCTTCATCGGCTGGTGCTCGAGCGTGTTCAGGCCATGCATGTCGCCGACGAAGATCTGCAGCGGCACGGTGATCGCCGCGAAGGCCACCGCCAGCTTGAGCATGCGCAGCCCCGCCTCGCGATGCACGCCGCGATGCAGATACCACGCCCCGACCGCGCCGACCACGAAGCAGGTGGTGATGAACGAGCCCAGCGCCATGTGCGCAAGCCGATATGGAAACGAGGGGTTGAAGATGATCTTCAGCCACGCCACCGGATGCACGATGCCGTCGACCACCTCATAGCCGGCCGGGGTCTGCAGCCAGCTGTTGGACGACAGGATCCAGAACGTGGAAAACAGCGTGCCCAGCGCCACCATGCAGGTCGCCAGGAAATGCAGGCGCTCGGAGATGCGCCCCCAGCCGAACATCATCACGCCCAGGAAACTGGCCTCGAGGAAGAACGCGGTCAGTACTTCGTAGCTCAGCAACGGGCCGATCACGCTGCCGGCGATCCGGCTCAGCTCCGGCCAGTTGGCGCCGAACTGGAAGGCCATCACGATGCCGCTGACCACGCCCATGCCGAAGGACACGGCAAAGATCTTCTGCCAGAAGAAATACAGCTCGCGCCACACCGGCAGCCGGGTGCGCAGCCAGCGCCATTCGAGAAATGCCAGCAGGCTGGACAGCCCGATGGTGAATGCGGGAAACAGCACGTGGAATGCGATGACGAATCCGAACTGGATCCGCGATAACAGCAAGGCATCCATGGAGAGTCCTCCAGGAAAATGGGGAAACCGCAGCGCACCGGGTGCAGATCGATCGCCGAGACTCGCTGCGGTGGTCGATCGCGACCTCCTACGCTACCGCATCATGATAGGGACGCTCGAGCGGGTTCCCGATGCGACACGGGGTCGCATCTGCGTCAAACCGTCGCGCCTGTCCTGCCGCCAGATGGTACGCGTTCAAGGCGCTGCGGCATGCTAGGCGGCGCCGCGCGTCCGCCGGGCAAGCGCGCTGACCACGGCGATGAAGACAGTCAGACCGACCATCGACAGGAACTGCGCGCGGGTGTCCACCGACGACGCCAGCAGCACGAAGATCACCGCCAGGATCGCCAGGGCCAGCAGGGTCAGAAACGGGTAACCCCGCATGCGGAACGGCAACACGACGCCGGCGCGGTCGGCGCGTGCGCGCAGGATCAGCTGCGACAGCAGCGAGATCGTCCACACCAGCAGGCAGGTGGCGCCGACGATGTTGAGCAGCATCGGCAACACCTTGTTGGGGTACAGCAGTTCCAGCGCGGCGGCGGCAAACCCGAACAGCACGCTGGCGATCACCGCCACCAGCGGCACCTGCTCGCCGCTGGTCCTGCCAAGCACCCGCGGCGCTTCGCCGCGCTGCGCCAGCGAGAAGATCATCCGCGAGGCCCCATACAGGTTGGCGTTGAGCGCCGACAGCAAGGCCACCACGGCGACCAGGGTGATGGCGGTGGCCGCGCCGGGAATGCGCGCCACCTCCAGCACCGCAGCGAACGGCGAGCTGAGCGCTGCGCTGGTCCACGGTACCACCGCCACGATCACGCTGATCGAGCCGATGTAGAACACCAGGATGCGCCAGGCCACGGTGCGAATCGTGCGTGCCAGGCTGCGGCCCGGGTCGGCGGTTTCCGCAGCGGCGACCGCCACGATTTCGGTGCCGCCGAAGGCGAACACCACCACCAGCAACGCCGAGCCGATGCCGGCCAATCCCTTCGGCGCGAACCCGCCGTTCTGGGTGAAGTTGGACAGCCCCGGCGACACCACGCTGGGCAACCAGCCGGCCAGCAGGGCCACGCCGATCAGCAGGAACACCACGATCGCCACGACCTTGAGGATGGCGAACCAGAATTCGAACTCGCCGAAATTGCGCACGCCCAGCAGGTTGATCGCGGTGAAGGTGGCCATGAACACCACTGCCAGCAACGGCACCGACAACGCCGGCCAGACCGAGGCGAGCAGGCCCGCCGCGCCGACCGCTTCGGCGGCGATCACCACCACGATCTGCAGCCACCACAACCAGCCCACCGTCGCACCGGCAGTCGGGCCCATCGCATCGGCTGCGTACACCGAGAACGCCCCGCTGGCCGGCTTGGAGGCCGCCATTTCGCCCAGCGCGTTCATCACGATGATCACCAGCGCTCCGGCGATCAGATAGGACACCAGCACTGCCGGCCCCGCCGCATGGATCCCCACGCCCGAGCCCAGAAACAGCCCGGCGCCGATCGCCGTACCCAGGCCCATCATCATCAACTGCCGCGGTTTCAGCGCATGGCGCAACGCGGGCGTGGCGGACGGAGCGTGCTCAGCAACGGGATCGGTCGGAAGCGGCATGGACGGGCTTGGATGGATGGGATCGCGACACGATACCGCGTCGCGGCGCCTGCCGCGCCTCTTGACGCCGGCCCGGGAGCGGGAGTCGCTCAGCCCGGAAGCGCTCTTGCCCGCATCCATCGCATGGGGACCACGGCCTCCCGGTGCGCAACCACCAGTGACCACCATGGCTGGCCGCAACCGGCGATGCGCGAACCTGCTGCCTCGCACCGACAAAAATCCCCGGACATGCCGGGGATCGGTGCGCGCGCAGGCCGTTGCCGCTTACTCGGCCAGGTTGGTGCCCGCACCGGCGGTGGCGATCACCTTGGCCTTGACCTGTGCGGCCGGGGTGATGCTGTAGGTGTAGCCCAGCGGTTCGGGGAACACCTTGGTGGTGATCCAGTTGGTGGCGTTGGCGTAAGGCTTGCTGCCGTCCGGGGTGCTCCAGGTGATGCCGCTGCCGACGTAGTTGTTGATCAGGTCCCAGTAGCCGATCTCGCTGCTGTCGCGCGAGGTCACCGGGTTCTTGATGTTCTCGAAGTAGTTGGACTCGATCTTGGCCACCCCGCCCATGCGCACGTTGATGCCCGAGGTGGTGACGTTGTTGAAGTAGTTGTTGTAGATGTGGCTCAGCCCGCGACGTTGCAGCGGCACGCGCGATTCGACGTTCTCGAAGCGGTTGTGGTGATAGGTGGTGCGTGCGGCCGAGTTCTTGGTGTCGCTGTCGCTGTATCCGTTGAGCGCGACCTTTTGATAGTTGTAGACGTGGTTGTAGGACACGGTGACGTGATGGGTACCCTTCTTCATGTCGATGCCGCCGTCGAAAGACGCATCGCCGGCACCCGAGCACTTGGTCAACGAGGCGAACACGGTGTTGTGGTCCACCCAGATATTGGACGGCGAGCCGCTGGAATTGCCCTCCAGCGAAATCGAGTCGGCATCTTCACCGCCCTGCAGCAGGCCGATGGTCATGTTCTGGATGATGACGTTGCTGGAGTTGCCCACCACCCAAAGCCCGAAGTTGGCCGACGAGCCGTTGGCCCCCTTGATAGTGATGTTGCTCTTGTTCTTGATCTGCACGGTCTTGGCCGGCAACTTCCACTGTGCGCAGACGTCCTTGATGCTGCTGAAGTCGAACTTGCCGGTGTAGTTGAGCACCAACCCGCCGCTGCCGGAATAACTGTCGATCGCAGCCTGCATCGCCTCGAAGGTGGTCACAGTGACCGGTGTCTTGTTGCCGCCGCCGGTGGTGCCGGCACCGTACCCGACCGGGGCGGCGATGGCGCCCGCAGCGCAGGCGGACAGTGCAAGCGCAACTGCGCCCTGGAATGTCTTGATGATCATGCAGCCTCTCCCAAAGAAGTGGAAAAGCGATGCGTGCTGCCTGCGCCGTAGCGACGACAACAGCAAAGCGGTGCGTGGGGGCCGCATTCTTCGCGCGATTTAAAACATAAAACAATTATCCATCACTGAAACTTTGACGCACCACGGTGTTCTTCTGGCAGGACATGCAAAAGAGACAGCGGAAGACACCCGGGACAGGACACCGCTGTGTCGTGCGCGCTGTTTTTTTATGTAGGCAGATGTGTTTTCCATGCATGCAAACGCAGACTGATGGCGGTTTGCTCACGCGCGCTTTCGACCGCAGTTGCTAGTGGCAAATGCGCTCTCCAAAAATCCATATGCATTTACCGGACGCGACGCGGTGGTAGCTGCACACGACCGCGTGCTGTGAGTCGTCAGAGGGAGTGGTGCGTAGCAGCAGTGCCATCGCACCAGCGCGCGGTTTGCGCGGCATTACATGCGCTGTGCTGAAGACGAGGCGTGACTGCGCTTTGGATCACTCGCGACAGTGGGCGAGCGCTGGCGCCATGACAAGTCTATCGGCAAGGTCAGGCCACTTCAGCGCGACCACGTGGTGCCTGAGGGAATGTCCGACCGCAGCGTGGTGATCAGCAGTGGATGCGTGGAGGTAGCGACACGCCGTTGCGGCGCATCTGCGTGTCCCAAGACGACGACTCTTAAAACGTTGCCACACCGACGCTTGCGATGCGCAGGCCGCAGCGCAGGCTGCATCGAGACGCACCGCAGCAGCGCCCGGCAGGCCTGGCACGCTCGGGATCGCGCGGACTCACGCGCCCCGCCCCACCGGCTCACACCGCGCGGCTGGCCAGCGTGGACGCATGCGCCAGCTCCGCACCGGGCCACGGCGTGTGGTCGTCGAGGAAGTTGCCGACCAGGCGCATGCACGCCGGGCGCTCTTCCACATGCGGCATATGGCTGGAATTGGCGAACACATGCCACCGCGCGTCCGGGATCAGACGCGCGTACGGCTCCACCGTTTCCGGCGTGGCTTCATCGTACTTGCCCGACAGCACCAGCGTGGGCACGCTGATGCGATGCAGGCGCTCGATGATGCTCCAGTTGCGCAGGCTGCCGACCACGTGGAATTCGGTCGGACCATTCATGGCGTGGTACACGGTCGGGTCGGCATCGATGGCGGCGAAGGTGCGCGCCACGTCGGCAGGCCACGGCAGCACGCGGCAGACGTGCTGGGCGTAGAACACCTGACTTGCGGCGCGATAGGCCGGGGCGTCCAGGGTGCCGGCCGCTTCGTGCGCATCCAGCACCGCCTGGATGTCCTCGGGCAGGCGCGCGCGCAGCCGTAGCGCGGCAGCGCGCCACAGGCCCATCGACGCCGGCGAGTTGGCAATCACCAACGCACGCAGGCCGGCCGGCCGGCGCACCGCATGCTCGGCGGCCAGCATCCCGCCCCAGGACTGCCCCAGCAACGCGTACTGCGACAGCCCCAACTGCGTGATCAGGGCCTGCAACTCGTCCAGAAACAGCCCCACCGTCCAGAAGCCGGGGTCGGCATCGGGCAGATGGGTGGACTTGCCGTTGCCGAGCTGGTCGTAATGGATCACCGCGCGGCCGTTGGCGGCCAGGTCCTTGAAGCTGTCCACGTAGTCATGGGTGCAGCCGGGGCCGCCGTGCAGCACGATCAGCGGGCAGGCGTCGCTGCGCAGGTCGCCGGTGATGCGGTACCAGGTGCGGTACCCATGGAATTGGACGGAACCCTCGGTGGACTGCATGACCTACGCCTGCTGACGGCAAGAATGAGCGCCGAGCCTAGCGGGCGAACCGCCGCGCGTTAACTGGCAAAACTCCCAGGTTCGCGCTGCTTTCGGGGACAGACGCCCGACGAAGGCGATGCGATCCAGCTGCGCATGCCGTTGGTGGCCCGGATGGCCATCGACCAGCACCGCGATGGCACGCGCCACTCGCAGGTCTTGGCCAGGGCGAACTCGCTATCGTCTGTCGCCTATCGCTGAGGCGTCGGCGCAGCCGCCGAACCAGACGCGCCTACGGCTCCAGCAACCGGTAATGCATGCCACGCACCACGGCCTCGACGCGATTGCGCGCACCCAGCTTGCGTGCTGCCGAGTTCAGATGCAGGTTCACCGTGGCGGTGGAACGGTTGAGCGCAGCGGCGATGCTCTTGGCTGTCAGCCCCCTGGCCGAGTACTGCAGGCATTCGCGCTCGCGGCGGGTCAATGCAATGTGGTGGCAGCGGCGTTCCTGCGGATCGAGCAACTCCTGCGCACGTGCCTGAAAGGCATGCGCCAGCAGCAGGAAGGGCGACAGCTGCGCTTCGGCCAGCCGTGGCGCCTCGGCCGCGACGGCGTCCACCGCGGCGCTGAATGTCGCAAACGCGCCGCCTGGCAGATGCAAGGGCACGGTGACACCGGTTCCCATGCCGCTATCGCACAGATAGCGCGTGACCTGCCGATGCTGGCTGCCGACGTATTCCACGCCCTCCATGTCGCCATCGTTGCGATAGGACCACACGAATGGCGTGGTACGCCGCGTGGCACGCTGCTGAACCGGGTCATGTTGGTAATACCCGTGCTCGCACCAGACGTGCTGCATATCGCCCGGCGCGTTGCGCTGCATGAAGACCGACGGCGTGATCAAGGCACCTTCCAGACTCAGCGGGACCGGTGCGTAGTCGTAGACCAACGACTGAAAGCCCAGTCCGCAGACATCGCCAAACACCCGATCCAGGCAGGCATTGAGCGTGTGCAGCGCCTGCAGGTCGCGGCCCAGGCTGGCCAGAGTGTCGAACATGGTGGGTCCTTCGGTGTCGACGTATGCCGCTGGAGCGCATCCAGCATGGAAAACCTAGCATTTTTACCAATGGATGGGCTTGGCGGCCACATTATGGTCACAATGCCAGGCCGGCAATTGCGCTGCAGCATCGCCGTTCAGACGCTCTACCGCGTCTGCGTTGCGACCCGGCACTCCTTTCAGCGGACACCTGCATGACCGACACACCCCGCCGCGACGACGCGGCTACGCTGGAACGCTTTGGCTACACCCAGGAACTCAAGCGGCAGCTCACGCTCAAGGACCTGCTGATCTATGGGCTGGTGTCCATGGTGCCGACCGCGCCGTTTTCCATTTTCGGCGGCGTGTTCGACATCAGCGCCGGGATGGTGCCGCTGACCTACCTGGTCGGCTTCGTGGCGATGCTGTTCACCGCATTGAGCTACCAGCAGATGTCGCAGGCGTTTCCGGTGGCCGGCTCGGTGTATGCATATGTGGGGCGCGGCCTGAGCAGCGGCATGGGCTTTCTGGCCGGCTGGGCGATCCTGCTGGATTATCTGCTGGTGCCCACGCTGCTCTACGTGGTCGGCGCCAACGCCATGCACAACGTGCTGCCGGCGGTGCCGCAGCCGGCGTGGATCGCCTTCTTCGTGGTGCTCAACACGCTGGTCAACCTGCGCGGCATCGAAACCACTGCGCGTGCCAATCGCGTCTTCCTCTACGCGCAGCTGGTGGTGCTGGCAGTGTTCGTGGTGCTGGCCACCGTGGCGATCCAGCATGGCGTCAATGGTGCGCAGTGGAGCCTGCGCCCCTTCTACAACCCGCAGGCCTTTTCGCCGCAGCTGATCTTCAGCGCCTTGTCGGTGGCGGTGGTGTCGTTCCTGGGCTTCGATGCGATCTCCACGCTGTCGGAAGAGGCCCGTGGCGGCAACCGCGTGGTCGGCCGGGCAACCCTGCTGGCGCTGTTGCTGGTGGCCGGCCTGTTCGTGCTGCAGACCTGGCTGGCCGCGCTGCTGCAACCCACCTTGCAACGCTATCCCAGCGCGCAGGCCTCCAACGATGCCTTCTTCGAGATCGGGCGCCTGATCGCCGGGCCGTGGTTGCAGGTCGTCATTGCGCTCACGGTGGCAATCAGTGCGGCGATCGCCAATTCACTGGTGGCGCAGGCCGCCACCTCGCGGCTGCTGTTCGCCATGGCACGCGACCGCCAGCTGCCCGCCTTCCTGCGCTACATCCATCCACGCACCGGCGTGCCGCAGCGCGCCATCCTGCTGGTGGCAGGCTTGAGCATGGTGCTGGGCGAAGTCTTCGTCGGACAGATCGCGCTGCTGTCCTCGCTGTGCAACGTCGGCGCACTGACCGCCTTCATCCTGTTGCACGTGGCGGTGCTGTGGCATTTTCGCGGACGGGGCCGCAGCCTGCTGTTGCATGTTGCGACGCCGTTGATCGGCATCCTCATCCTGGCCTACGTGCTGATCAATGCCGACCGGCATGCGCAACTTGGCGGTACCGCCTGGATGGTGACCGGCCTTGCGGTCCTGGCGTTCTTGAAGGCCAGCGGCCGCTCGACCGACTTCCGCGCCAGCGACGCGCTGGAATAACCTGCAGCGCCTTCGCCTACAGGCACTACCCGTGCCGACATCGGGGGAGCGCACGCCACCTTCAGGCCTGCGCGGGTGAGGGCCGCAAGCCTTTCCACATGCGGCCTGCCTGTATCGCCTGACGGCTCGATCCAGGCGCCGCTGCAGATGCAGTGCACGATCGCGTTGCTGCCTGTATGGCGGTGTACGTGGTGCAAACGATTAAGGCGCGCTTGCGCTGCGGCGCCTCGCGCGTGTGCAAGGCAAGATGGCTGCGCGTGCACGCGTGGAGTTGCGCGCAGAACGCGATTATCTTTTTGTGGACTGCCAATCTCTGAACGAGATTTTCAGCACATATTCAGCTTTAAACATTCGCTAGTCTCGTTCGGCGCCAACGATGGCGCCCGCAGGATGTGGCCCCCGCCGCAGCCTGCCGTTCCCTGACGAGAAGGACTACCCATGAATCGCAAGAATGCGTTGTACCTGGCGCTGTTTTCCGCCGTTTCCGGCTCCGCACTGGCAGCGCCGCCGACCGAAATGGACGCAGCGCCGGTGAACACCGCGCCGCAAGCGGCCAAACTCGGTGCGGCGACATTGCAGTCGGCAAGTCTGCGTGGCGGCATCCTGCCCACGCGTGTGGTGCAACTCACTGCGCCCACCGGTACCGAGATCAGTCGCGTGCGTGAGCGCCGCATCGCACAGGTCAAACATGGGCAGCCCTTGCAGATCGGTTTTTCGCGCACGGTCGCCAAGCCCTTGGTCAACCTGGCCACGCTTGACTGGCAGATGGCCAAGGATGGCTCGCGCGTGGCGACCCTGAAGGTCGGCTCCGCGCAGGCAGCCTCGCTGCGTGCATCGCTGATCCTGCGTGGCGCCGGCGCCACCCCGGGTGATCCGTCCAAGGTGACGCTGCGCTTTGCCGGCGACGACGGCCGGGTGTTCGAACAATCCGGTGCCAGCTTCGCCGCCGGCGGCGATGCGATCGGCTGGTCGCCCACCGTCAGCGGCGAGAATCTGCTGGTGGAACTGTCGCTGCCGGCCGGCCAGTATCCGGAGAACTTCAGCCTGAGCATCCCGCAGCTGTCGCATCTGGACATCAGCCCCACCGCCAGCCCACGCGACATGATGACCATTGCCATCGGCGAGAGCGATTCATGCCAGAACGATGTCGTCTGCCGCGCCAATCCCACCGCCGGTTTCACCAATGCCGCAAAGGCGGTGGCGCGCATGGTGTTCACCACCAGCCAGGGCTCGTTCCTGTGCACCGGCACGCTGCTCAACAACACCAACTCGCCCAAGCGCAACCTGTTCTGGACCGCGGCACATTGCATCAGCACGCAGACCGTCGCCAACACACTGCAGACGTACTGGTTCTACGATGCGGCCAGCTGCAACGGCAACACCGCCAGCGCGCAGGCCACCACCTTGACCGGCGGTGCGTTCCTGCGCCACGCCAACACCACGCGTGACACCGCATTGCTGGAGCTGAAGACCGCACCGCCAAGCGGCGCGTTCTACGCGGCATGGAACAGCGCGGCGATCGGCGCGACCGGCACATCGATCGTCGGCATCCACCACCCCTCCGGCGACGTCAAGAAGTATTCGCTGGGCACCGTCAATGGATTGAGCACCAGCATCGACGGCAAGAGTCCGCTGTATCGGGTGGTGTGGAACGATGGCGTCACCGAGGGTGGCTCGTCCGGCTCGGGCCTGTTCACCGTCGCCAGCGGTGGCGCGTACCAGCTGCGCGGCGGCCTGTACGGCGGCTACTCGTACTGCACCGCGCAGACCGATCCGGATTACTACTCGCGCTTCTCGGACGTGTATTCCAGCATTTCCACCTACTTCGGCCAGTAAGCGGGTGATGCACGTGGCAGGCGGGGTCTCGCCTGCCACGTGCGACGACGCCTGGCCTGCGCCGATGCGGTCGATTGTTTGGCCTGCCTGAAGGATCGGTCCAGTTGCCCCGTTCTGTGTGCTTCGATGGTGCTGCGTCGCCCTGCGGACATTATCGAACACGCGCGTCGAGCCGCCTGCAGCACTTCATCTGCAGCGTGCGGATGATGCAGACTTGGCAGATCCTCCTTCACCTGGATCGGCATGCCCGTTCAACGCACTCCTCACCTCGTTGCCGCAGCTGCACTGCTGGCCTTGTCGCTACAGGTCACCGCCAACGCAGCCGGCGCACCAGCCAATCGCGACGACGTCAAGGCATACGCGCTTCAGCTGTGCCTGGACAACAACTACGAACGCAGCGGCAAGTACACTTCCGACCAGCTACGCGACCGCTCGTATCTGCTGACGACCTATGCGCTCGACAATGCCAAGGTCGGCGCCACCGAGCGGCTGCATCGCTTCGTGGGCGAGCAGACGGCGGACTTCCATCGCGCCGAGGTGCCGATGAAGGACGAAGCGCGCCGCGGGCCGTTCAACAGGATCTTTGCGCAATGCATGGCGTTCTATCGTTCGCCTGCGTTGAACGAGTTCATCGCGCACAAGCTCTGACGGCCATTGCGGCAAGCTCACCGTTCGAGCGCGACGGCTGGACCGGCGCGACCGATCCAGCGCAGCTCCCCCGCCCGCAGCGTACGGCGCGGCTGCCGCGCTCCGGTCTTCGGGCGCGCAGACATCCGTGCCGGGATTTGCGTGACGCAGTCGCAGGCCCGACCACCTCGCGATCGTCTGACGCAGCGCCGCGCGCCGCCTGGCACATCCTCCCCATGCTTCGACAGGAGCCGTCATGTCCGCATCTTCTCCACGCACTTCCCGCCGCCAGCTGCTGCGTCTCGCGCTGGCTGCGGGCACGCTGGGCGTGGCGAGCCCGCTGGGTGCCGCACTCCGGCGCGAGCCGAAGGACGCCATTGCGGCAGCGGACCCGGCATCGCCAGCGCCCTTCCCGGCCAACGGCAGCGTGCTGGTCCTGCTCGGCACCAAGGGCGGCCCCACGCCCTCACCGCTGCGCGCCGCAGCCGCCAATGCGCTGGTCATCGACGGGCAGCCGTATCTGATCGACTGCGGCAACGGCGTTGCACAGCAGCTGGCCAGGGCCGGCATCCGCCTGCCCGCGCTGCGCGACATCTTTCTCACCCACCACCACTCCGATCACAACGCCGACCTGCTCAACGTGGTGTGGCTGGCCTGGGCGAGCGGGCTGCAGACGCCGGTGCGGTTGTATGGGCCGCCCGGCATCGCCAGCATGGTGGATGCGTTTGTCGACATGAATGCCATCGACATCGATGCGCGCATCCGCGAAGAAGGCCGCCCGCCGTTCAGGCAGCTGATTCAGGTGCACGAGTTCGACCAGCCCTGCATGGTGCTGCAGAACGACCAGGTCACCGTCACCGCCACGCTGGTGGATCACTACACCCTCAAGCCCGCATTCGCGTACCGCTTCGCCACGCGCGAGCGCACGGTGGTGTTCTCCGGCGATAC
The DNA here is from genome assembly GCF_903989455.1 of Xanthomonas euroxanthea. Lineage (NCBI taxonomy): Bacteria > Pseudomonadati > Pseudomonadota > Gammaproteobacteria > Lysobacterales > Lysobacteraceae > Xanthomonas > Xanthomonas euroxanthea. The sequence continues at coordinate 3,433,425 of NZ_LR861803.1, forward strand.
GCGCTACCTGCCCGCACTGGCCGACTTCGCGAAGGACACCGACATCCTGGTGCATGAGGTGATGTACCTGCCCGCACTGGAAAGGATGCTCAAGACCAACGACAACGCGCCGACCTTGCTCGACCATCTGCTCAAGAGCCACTCCACCAGCGAGGACGTCGGCAGGATCGCAGCGGCAGCCAATGCGAAGATGCTCGTGCTCAATCACTTCGTGCCCGGCGGCGACCCGACGATCACCGATGCCATGTGGAGCGCGGGCGCGCGCAAGCACTATGCCGGGCCGATCGTGGTCGGCAGGGATCTGATGCGGTTGTAGGCGAGCAGCTGGGCACGGTGGTGATGGACTGGCTGCGCGCTGTTGCCAGCGTGGCCCACCTGCGGCTGACGGCACTCCCTCGCGGCGCGATCAGCGATGCGAGATCGAAAACGTCGTGCGGGCAGCATATGAACCACCAAGCGGCACTGCATCGCGGTTGGTCGCCTGCCTACGCCACGACCGGGCTGCGCAAGCCCCACACGCGTTCCCCGGCCTTGCAATACGCGTCAATGAATGCCTGCTGCGGGGGCATCTGGTCCACCGCGTGCCGGATCGGCTGGGCAATGCCCTCGAGCAGGCGACGCAGATCGTGATCGGACATCGCGCGCGCCAGCGGGTGATGCTGTGCGGGCACGATGCCCTGCCCCATCAAGACGTGGGTCCAGGAGTCTACGCGGAACAGTTCATCGGCCGCTTGCCAGGCATGTGCGCGCTCGCGCCAGGCGCGCAGGCGCAGCGCGAGCGATGCGGGCAGCTCCATCGCGCGGCACTGGCGCCACAGCGGCTCGTCGCGCTGGGTGGCGTGGTAGTGCAGGATGATGAAGTCGCGCACGTGCTCCATCTCGGTGCGGCTGATGTCGTTGAACAGGTCCACCTGCGAGGGCGCGATGCCGTCTGCCGGGAACAGGGTGATCAGCCGCACCACTGCGGCGATGGTGAGATGGATGCTGGTGGATTCCAGCGGTTCGATGAAGCCGCTGGCCAGGCCCAGCGACACCACGTTCCGGTTCCAGGCCTTGCGCCGGCGTCCGGTGCGGAACGGCACCAGCCAGGGATCCTTCAGCGCTGGCGCGGCCACATCGCGCAGCAGCCTGGCATGCGCTTCGTCGTCGGACAGGTGCTTGCTGGAAAACACCAGGCCGTTTCCCACCCGATGCTGCAATGGAATCTGCCAGCGCCATCCGGCTTCGTGCGCGATGGCACGGGTGTACGGCACCGGCGGGCCAAGCGCTTGGGTCTGCACCGCCACGGCGCGATCGCAGGGCAACCAATGGCTCCAGTCTTCGTAACCGGTGTGCAGCGCCTGTTCGATCAGCAGGCCGCGAAAGCCGCTGCAATCGATGAACAGGTCGCCCTCGAGCACCTGCCCGTCTTCCAGCACCAGGCTGGCGACATCGCCACTGTCCGGCTGCAGTGCCACCTGCTGGATCCTGCCCTCGATGCGCCTGACACCGCGGGCCTCGCTGCGCGTGCGCAGGAACCTGGCATACAGCGCGGCATCCAGGTGATAGGCGTAATTGACCGCGGGCTCGCGCAGCAGTGCGAAGCGATCCAGGCGCGAGGCCACGGTTTCCAGGCAGTAATCGCCAAAGCTGCCCGGCATGCCGCGGCGCTGGCTTTCCAGCCATAGATGATGGAAGGCGCATACCAGCGTGCTCTGCCCGGTGACGCCGAACGGATGGATGTAGCGCTCGCCCTGGCGGCGCCAATGCTCGAAGGAGATCGACAGTTTGAAGGTGCCGGCCACCGCGCGCAGGAATTCCTGCTCGTCGATCTGCAGGAAGCGATGGAAGCTGCGGATCGGCGGCACCGTGGATTCGCCCACGCCCACGGTGCCGATCTGCTCGGACTCGACCAGGGTGATCTCCAGCAGGTCGCGGAACTGGTGCGACAGCGCGCAGGCGGCGATCCAGCCGGCGGTGCCGCCACCGGCAATGATGACCTTGCGAATCGGGGCCTGGCTCACTGCGCGCTCCTGTGGGGTGGATGTCGGTTGGCCGGCACAGCATCGTGCTCGAACGTGTGGGTGACGCAGAAGCCACGCAGTGACCGCTCCCCTGGGTGGCCCACGCGGATGCCGCACACCGGTCGCGCCGGCAGGCGCAGCTGCGCAGTGGCCCGGCCAGTCGCCTGGACGCCGATCGCGCACATCAGCGGTTGAGCCTGCCGATCAACATCGCACGCAGCTGTCGCGCGAGGATCGGGTCGATCGGGCCCAACGCATGCCGCGCCTGCTCGGGCAGGTGTTCGCCCGCGCGCTCGGCCGGACCGAACACGTAGTAGTCGAACAGGGCGCGCCACGCCGCTTTCTCCGCTGCCGGGCGGTCGCGGATGGACCATAGCGCGTGATGCAGCGCCGGCATCGGCGCCGGCAGGTGCGCAGGCACGCTGCTCCACCAGTAGTTGATCAGCACGTTGAATGGCTGCAGCGAGTGCACGTGATGCCACCACATGCCGGGAATGAACAGGGCATCGCCCGGCTCCAGCACGGCGGTGCGTGCCTGCGCCAGCGCCTGGGCGAAGCGTGGATACCGCAGCAGATCCGGGTTGGCGATATCCACCATGCTGACGACCTGCCCGCCCGGCGTGAGACCCAGCGGGCCGGGATACAGGTTGGCCACCTGCGCGGGCGGAAACAGCGTGAAGCGACGTTGCCCCACCGCGCAGCACGCCAGGTTGTTGGGGACATCGTAATGGCAGGAGGCGATGACGCGATTGCCGATCCAGATGCTCGGCTGCACCGCGATGCCGCTGGCGACCACATCCAGATCATTGCCCGCGCGCAAGCCCGGCAGGTTGTCGTCGATCGGCAACGACGCCAGGTAGTAGGTGGGCGGCTGCGGGTCATCGCGATGCGTGACGATCGCCTCCAGCAAGCTGCTCAGGCTGCCACGTTGCACATCGAAATTCAGCGCGCTGCAATCGTCGCTGTAGAACGGGCGGCTGGCGATCTCCGGGCCGCCATGGGAATACAGCAAGGCGCGCCCGCCATCGTGCGCGCGCAGCAGCGCCATCGCCTCGTCGGCGCTGCGCAGCCCGGCCTGCACCAGCGACCAATGGCGTGCGATGCCACGCAGCACCACCGGCTCGGCCGCCTCGCACAGCGCAGCAAGCGGCAGCGCGCCGGGATGGCAATCGCGGCGCTCGGCGATGGGCGCGATGGAGGAAATGGCTGCGCCGGTCGTCATGCGCTCAGGCGAATGCGGCGGTCGCAGATGCAGCGTGCACCTGCTGCAGGCGGCGCTGCTTTTCGGCCATCAGCCGGCGCACGTTGTGCAGCGAGGCCAGCATCAGGAACGCAGCTTCCAGATGGCCGGCCCGGTGCAATTGCTGCAACGACGACGCATCGAGTGCGGCAAGCCGCTCGCGGTCGACGACGAACAGGCCTTCCAGCGTGGTCGCGTGGGTGGCATCCAGCGTGACATCCAGCTGCACCGGCTGGATCAGCCCCAAGGTGTCGAAGGCGGCCGCCATCGCCTGGCCGGCATCCACACCGTCGCGAATGCCGCGCAGCACATCGATGACATGCTCCAGATATGGGCTGTGGCCACCCTGCGGCAGAAACACCGCCTCGCCTTCATGGCGGCTGACGCGTGGATGCTCCAGATCGACGTGGATCACCGGCTCCTGTGCCAACACGCCATCAATGCGCTGCTCCTGGAAGCCGATCAAAAATGGCCCCTTGGCCACGATGCCCGGCAGATAGCTCGCTGCCCAGCGCCCCTCCTGCAGGAACAGGTTCTCGTCCTGCGCAAAGCCCAGCAGCGCCACCGACTGGTAGCCGCCGGCGGCAGGATCCTTGCGAAAGAACAACGGGTACTCGCGCTGCAGCTCGGCGTACTCGGTGACAAAGGCCGGCACCAGGCCGAGCGCGTCGCCGAACTCGGCACCAAAGCGCAGGATGACGCGCAGATCGTGATGCGCCACGTTGTTGAGCACTGCGTATCGCGTCATCTGAAACTCCCACGGTGCTCCGCGATGGAGCACCGCATTACGAGGAATGCGTCGATCGCGCCGCCCGGTGCCGCGCCTGCCGTGGCGAGCATTGCCAAAAAGCGACAGGCCGGCAAGCGGCAAAGCAGCATGGGAGCCAGCCCTGCCGCAAGCCGCGTCGCTGCGCCCACTGGGAGGTGAGCTGAGCGCAGCCGGCCTGTCAGAACGCGTAACGCACACCCAGCGTGTAGCGCGGCTGCTGGTCGATCAGGCGGATGATCTGCTTGTCCGAGCGCCCATGCCAACGCACGTCTTCGCCGGTCAGGTTGATCGCCTCAAAGCCCACGGAAAGCTGCTTGCTGAAGCTGTAGCTGACGCTGAGATCCCACTGCTGGTAGGCCTCGACGTAGTACGGATTGCGGTTGGCATTGTCCTGGTTGGCGGCGATCAGGTATTCGTCGCGCCAGTTCCAGGCCAGACGCGCGCTCCAGCCGTATTTTTCGTACATCAGCATCACATTGGCGGTGTCGCTCAGGCCGAGCAGCGCGAACTGGTCGCGATCGATCACGGTATTGTCGAAGCCCACATCGCCTTCGACGATGGTGTAGTTGGCATAGATGCCGAAGCCGGTGGTGTCGAAGAAGTACTGCCCGCCCAGTTCCCAGCCGTGGATATTGGCCTTGTTCTGGTTGACCGGGCGCGACACATCGAACTGATACAACGGGTCGGAGGCATTGCCGACGATGTCGTAGGCGTTCTCCAGTGCCAGGCTCTGCGCGGAGCTGCCGTTATAGGCGGCCAGCCCGCCGGTGGCCGCGGCGTTGCGCAGCAAGGCCATCGCCGCAAACAGCGAGGTGTCGTTGGCCGAGCACGCGGCGGCGACGTCGTTGCCCGACGCCCCCACTTGCGCTGCGCAGGCCCCGCTCTGCAGGAACGCCAGCGCTGACTGTGCATCCGGGCCGGAGGTGGGATCGCTCAGCCCGTACAGGGATTCGCGCGAGACCGTATTGCCGATGAAGTTGCTGACGCGCTTGTTCCAGAACGTGGCCGACACGTAGCTGGCATCGGCGAAGTACCACTCCAGCGCCAGGTCGAGGTTGTCCGATTCCAGCGGATCCAGCTGCGGATTCTGCGCGCTGCCGCCGGCCCGGTTGGAGGGATTGATCAGGATCGAGCCATTGGGCGTATTCGGCGTCGGGCCGGCGATCAGGTTGTTGTAGGGCGCCCGTGCGATGGTCTGGCCGAACGAGGCGCGCCCCTTCAGCTGATCGGAGATGTCGATGCTGAAGTCCAGATTGGGCAGGATGTAGTTGTAGCTGGTCTTTTCGCTGAAGGGCTGCTGCTCGGTGGAACGCAACAGCTGGAAGTCGTTGTTGGCCTGCCACAGCAACGCCGTGGGCGTGGCCACCTGCGAGGTGGATTCCACATCGGTACGCTCGTAGCGCAGGCCCAGCCGGGTATTGGTGGTCATGCCGGAGATGTCGCCCTTCAGTTCCAGCTGCACGTAGGCGGCGCGGGTCTTCTCTTCCACCTGGTTATCGGCGCTGTACTGCGGGTTGTAGCGGGTCGTGGCGCCGTACTGGCTGCCACCCCACAGCGCCAGCTGATCGGCATCGCCGCGCCATGCATTGGGCGCGGCGCCGTTGGCGTTGAAGTCCTTGAACATGCCGGTGATGCTCACCGGGCGCAGCAGTGCCTGCATGCCGGGCTCGTTGCCGGCGTTGGCCACGCCCCAGTCGCCCAGCGTGGAGTTGGTGTCGCTGGTAAGCCGGTTCATGGTGGTATTGGCGGTACTCACGCCGAACTGGAAGCGCCCGTCCTCGAAGTCGAAGGTGCCGTCCATGCGGCCTTCCTTGATCTCGGTGACCTGCGATTGATAGAAGATGCGCAGGACCTGCGAGCCTAGTTCGGCGGGGGTGAAGTCCGGGTTGAGCACGCCGTTGGTGCCGGCCAGCGAATCGGCCGCGGTGGGATACCAGGTGCGCGCGCCGATCGGCAGCCCGCCATTGAAACGCAGCTCCTGCCCCCACTGGCCGCCGCAGGACGGGCCGTTGCTGCAGTTGTTGGTGCCGGCGAAACTGAAATACGTGGCGCTGCCGCCGGTGACCGGGTCGTTGGGCAGGCTCTTGGTCTTGGAGTTGTGCGCATCGAAGGACAGCTGGAAGCGGTCGTTCACCTGCCAATCGGCATTGAAGCCGAGCGAGCCGAGCGTGTACTTCTGCTCGTTGCGCTGCTGCTCCATGCCGAAGTCCTTGGCACCGTTGGGCACATCGCGCAGGTACACCGGCGTGGCCACCGCCTGGCCGGTGTCGAAGGTCAGATCGGTGAAGCTGTTGGCGCGCTGCAGCCAGATGCCCTGCTCGCCGCGTTCTTCGCGGATCTCGTTGGACGAATAGGTGTAGTCCAGGGTCAGGGTCAGGCTGTCGCTGGGGGCGAACTGCATCACCGCCTGGCCGTTGGTGCGCTCGCGCTGGAAGTCGGCGAAGGCATAGCGCAGGTCGTTGGGCATGCCGTACAACTGGCCGATCGCCGGGGCGTTGGTCACCACCGCATCCGGACGCAAGGCCGGATCGGTGCCGGTCCAGCGCTGGATGTTCCAGGTGTTTTCGGTGGCCTGCACCGAGCCGCCGTGGCGCTTCTGGTAACTGCCGCTCAAGCCGATACCGAAGGTCTTGTCGGGATTGGTGTAGCTGAAGATGCCGGAGACTTCGGGGGTGAGCGAATCGCCGAACGGCTGCGAACGATCCGACACCATCTTGGCGCCGGCATTGGCCACCACGCCGGAATGGTTGAACGGCTTGTCGGTCTGGATGTTGATGGTGGCGCCGATCCCCCCGCTGGGTGCGGTGGCGCGGCTGGTCTTGTAGACCTCGATCCCGGTGATGGCCTCGGAGGCGAGCTGGGCGAAATTGAACGCACGCGTGCCCACATCCACACCCCCGATCGGGGTCTGGCCAGGCGCGCCGAATGCATCGGCACCGGGAATCAGGCGGCCGTTGAGGGTGACCGTATTGAACTGCGGGCCAAAGCCGCGTGCGGTGACCTGCGCGCCTTCGCCGTCGCGGCGCTCGATCGAGATGCCGGTGATGCGCTGCAGCGACTCGGCCAGATTGGTGTCGGGAAATTTGCCGATGTCTTCGGCGCTGATTGCATCCACCACGCCGGCAGCGTCGCGCTTGATGCCCATCGACTGGTCCAGGCTGCTGCGGATGCCGGTCACATTGACCGCATCGAGCGTGGTGGCGGTTTGTGCGCTGGACTGCGGCGGCGACACCTGCTGCGCAGGAGCCTCCTGCGCGAAGGCCGGATTGATCACCAGGATGCCACCGACAAAGGTGAACATGGCCTTCGACTTCACATTGCTCAACGTACGACGCATCGATCTATCCTCGGGTCTGGTCCAACACCCACGGCCGTGGTCGCGGAATGCGACGCGGCGCTTGCCTGGCCACGCACCTTGGACGGCACACGACCTGTCTGCCTGCAGCACTTCATCGGATCCGCCGCCTCGAACGCCGGCAGATCCCCCTTGATGCCAGCCGTGCGTGTGCCACGTTCCTGACGAACGCGGCCTGCGCCTCAAGCTGTACAGCACCTGCGACTGCCTTCCCAATCGGAACGCCTGCGCCCCGCGTGCCATCGAGCGCCCCTGCGCGCAACCCCGTGCCAGCACGCGATGCAGGACTGATAGCGCTAACACGCGGCGCAGCCTAGTCACGCGTGCCGGGGCTTGTCACCGTGCGTTGCAGCAAACACACAAGGCCACACGCAGGCACGAAACACCGCGCGCGCTTGAGTCCGCAGCCCGGATGCAGACGCAGCGTGGCTGTAAGCGTTACCAGCGGGCGACCGCAAAAATTGCGCCGCAATGGCGTTGCCGCATCTCATTGCCGCGCAGCGCGGACACGGCATGGAACCGTTGCGCAAAGCGTCGCGGTGATCACAACGCGGCAGCCTTCAGTGGCGATGCGCTCGGCGACGCGTGCACCTGGCAGCTGGCGCCGATGCGCGCGCATCGCGGCGCGTCTGCGCATGACATCGGGCCGCACGCCGCCACGAAAAACGGCGCAATCGCTGCAATCGATTGCGCCGTTGGTGGCGGTGAGACGGTGTGCCGCAAGCCTGCAACAGCTGCGCCATTGCAGCGCCGATGCATGCATCGGCAGCCGCTAGCCGATCGTGTTTACCTGGTTGTCGCCACGCTGGGCATCGGGCAATACATGGTCCGGATCCAGCGTCACATGCAGCACTTTCTGCGTGGTCGGCAGCGTCAGCTTGGGTGCGGTGGTCTGCAGCCAGGTTTCCACCGGCACGCGACGGTCCAGATGGCTGCCGTCGGCCAGATCCACCCGCACGGTGACCGGCATCACCAGCTTCTGGCTGCTGCGCAGCGTGAGTTGCAGGCCCTTGGCAGGATCGTGATCGATGTAATGGGCCTCGCTGATGCCCATATCCAGCTGCCAGTTGTTGAGATACCAACCGCGCCACCACCAGGCCAGATTCTCGCCACTCTCGCTTTCCATCAGCCGGAAGAAATCCGATGGCGTGGGGTGCTTGTAGGCCCAGGTTGCGATGTATTTGCGAAATGCCGGATCGAAGCGTTCCGGCCCGAGGATCTGCTCGCGCAACAGCACCAGCCCCAATGCGCCCTTGAAATAGGTCAGTGGATGGCGGTAGGTCTCGCTGGTGGAATCGGCATTGTCCATCAACGTCGGCGCGCGGGTATCGGCCAGCAACGGCAGGATTTCATCGACCGGGTTGCCGCCCTTGGGCGCATATTCCGAGTCGCGCTTGGGTGCGTACTCGCCCTTGTTGAAGGCATCGGACGCATAGACATCGATGAAGGTATTGAAGCCTTCGTCCATGAATGCATGCCGGCGCTCATTGGAGCCGACGATCATCGGGAACCAGGTGTGGCCGATCTCGTGCGCGGTGATCCAGAACAGCTCCTTGCCGCCATCTTCGAAACCGTCGAAGACGATGCCGGGATACTCCATGCCCGCGCCGTAGCCGCCCAGGTTGATCGCGGCCGGCCACGGATACGGATACCACTGCGAGAAATGTTCGATCGCGCCTTTGACGTATTCGGTGGAGCGGTTCCACTTGTCCGCGCCCACGCCTTCCAGCGGGTACACCGACATCGCCAGCGACTGCTTGCCGCCCGGCAACTTGATGCGTGCGGCATCCCATACAAACGCAGGCGAGGCGGCAAACGCCACATCGCGGGTGTTGTCCATATGGAAGCGCCAGGTGCGCGTGCTGCTCCCCGCCGGCCTGGCAGCGCGCGCGCCCACTTCCTCGGGCGTGCGGATCAGCACCGTGCGATCGCTGCCACGCGCCTGTTGCAGGCGTTGTTGTTCGGTGCGGCTGAGTACCTCGGCCGGATTGGTCAGTGCGCCGGAGCCGGCCACCAGGAAGCCCTCGGGCACGGTCACCGCATAGTCGAAGTCGCCGTACTCCAGATAGAACTCCGAGCCCAGGTACGGCTGCGTGTCCCAGCCGCGCAGATCGTCGTACACGGACATGCGCGGATACCACTGCGCAATCTCGTAGATCTCGCCCTGCTTGCTGGCACTGACCGCGGTACGCCCGCCCCAGGTGCCCGGGATCGTGTAGCGGTAGCGGATATGCACGGTCAGCGCCTTGCCCTGCCCCGCCAACGGCTGCGGCAGGTCCACCCGCATGCGGGTGTCGTCGACGACGAAGTGCGCAGGCTGGCGACGCCCGCCGTCGTCGATCTCGACACTGGCGATCTGCATGCCGTCGGTGAACTGGGTCCGGCGCGACGGCCGGCTGGCGGCAGCACGCGCATCGGCGCGGTAGATGTTCTGGTCCAGCTGCAGCCACAGCACGTCCAGCGTGTCCGGGCTGCGGTTGGTGTAGTGGATCGCCGCCTCGCCCGTGAGCGTGTGCGTTGCCGGGTCGATGCTGGCGTTGAGGCTGTAGTCGGCGCGGTTTTGCCAGAACAACGGCCCGGGCACGCCGCTGCCGCTGCGGTAGGCGTTGGGTGCGTCGGGCAGTTGCAGCGGTGCGAACAGGGCCAGCGGATCGAACGTGCTCGCCGGCGCGGTGGCGTTGGTTGCAGGCGCGGCCTGCGCGTTGGCGGTGATGCACGCCAGCGACAGCGCAACGGCGAGTGATCGGCGCAAGGTGGGGAACATGCGTAAGGTCCTGCGGCGGAGGGAATACCCATCCTACGGTCGCCTTCGCCCCTCACGGCACTGCCATTGGTCCCGGTTGCGGCTGTGAACCCGGGACGGCGACAGGCGCGCCCGGGGCATGCAAGCGGCGCAGCGGCTGCGGCCCGCGCACGGCCTGCAGATACCGATCGCGCCCGCGCTGCCGTCAGGCAGCACAGCCGGCGCGCTCCTCCTCAGTCGGCAGCAAGCCGCGACAATCGCAAGGCACCATCCCCACCTTCGGCCAGCGTGTCGCCCGGATTGCTCAACCGGCAGCGGCGCAGCGACAGACAGCCGCAGCCGATGCAGTCGGTGAGCTGGTCGCGCAAGGCCTGCAGCTCGGCGATACGCGCATCCAGCTGCCCACGCCAACGCGCCGACATGCGTGCCCATTCCGCACGGGTGGGCGTGCGCTGGTCCGGCAGCACCGAGAACGCGTCCAGCACCTGCTGCAACGGCACGCCGAGCCGTTGCGCGACGCGGATCACGGCGATGCGTCGCAGCACATCGCGCGCATAGCGGCGCTGGTTTCCTGCCGTGCGCAGGCTTTGGATCAGGCCTTTGCGCTCGTAAAAATGCAATGCCGACACCGCCACGCCACTACGCTTGGCCACCTCACCCACCGACAATTCACGCTGCATTGCCTTGACCTCAACCTTGGTTGAGGCAGGATGCTGCGCGGCCACGAGCGGTGCAAGCACCGTGCTCATGGTTCTACACACTGCCGTCCTGGATGTTCGATGACTACCGATACCGCCCTATCCGCCGCCTCGCCTGGCGACACCCGCCCCACCTCCATCCTGGCCGCTCCGTATCGCGCGGCGACGCTGGGCATGGTGGCGCTGGTGTCGCTCAACGCCTTCGAATCGCTGGCGGTGGCCGCCGCCATGCCCACCGTTGCGCGCGCATTGAACGGCCTGCCACTGTACGCGCTGGCATTTGGCGGCACCTTGGCGACCAGTGTGGTCGGCATGACGGCTGCCGGGCGCTGGAGCGACCGTCGCGGCCCGGGTGGCGCGCTGGCTTACGGCCTGCTGTGCTTCGTGATCGGCCTGCTGGTGGCGGGGCTGGCACCGAGCATGCCCGTGCTGATTGCCGGGCGCCTGCTGCAGGGCCTGGGCGCCGGCGCGTATTCGGTGGCGCTGTACGTGATCGTCGGGCGCCTGTATCCGGACGCCTTGCGGCCGCGCGTGTTTGCCGCGTTTTCGGCCGGCTGGGTGGTGCCCTCGTTGATCGGGCCGGGCATCAGCGGGTTGATCGTGCAGCACGTGGGCTGGCGCTGGGTGTTCCTGTCGGTGCCGCTGCTGGCGATCCCGGCCGGGTTGATGCTGTGGCCGGCGATCCGCGGGCGCAGCTGGTCGAGCGACACCACCGGCGCATCGCATTCTGAGTTGCGCTGGGCGATCGGTGCGGCCCTGGGTGTGCTCGGCGTGTATCTGGGCGGGCAGCTGCACGGCCCGGTCGCGTTGCTGGCGATGCTGCCGGCACTGCTGCTCAGCGTGTGCTGCGCCTGGCGTCTGTTGCCGACCGGCACGCTGCGGCTTGCGCGTGGCCTGCCCAGCGTGATCGCGCTGCGCGGTATCGCAGCGGCGGCCTTCTTCGGGTTCGAGGCGTTCCTGCCGTTGCTGCTGTCACGCGAACGTGGCCTGTCGCCGCTGCTGGCCGGCGTGGCGCTGAGCGTCGGTGCGCTGGGCTGGTTCAGTGGCTCCTGGTACCAGGGCCATAGCCGCGCCGGCTGGTCGCGCCCACGCCTGCTCAAGACCGGTGCGTGCTTCATGTCGCTGGGCATCGTGATCAGCGCAGGTGCGGTGTGGCCGGTCATCCCGGTGCCGGTGGCGATTGCCGGCTGGGCGCTGACCGGCCTGGGCATGGGCCTGCTGTATCCGAGCCTGTCGGTGTTGACGTTGTCGCTGTCGCCGCCGGCGCAGCAAGGCGCCAACAGTTCGGCGCTGCAGTTGAGCGAGGCGATCGCGGTGGCCGGCATGCTGGCTCTGGCCGGCGCGCTGTTTGCCGCGCTGCTGGCCTCCGCGACCTCGGCCGCGTACCTGAGCGTGTTCGCCCTGGCGTGGCTGCTCGCCGTGGCGGGCTTTTTCGTGGCGCGGCGGGTGTGATGGCTGCGCGGTGTGCGCAAGCTGTCGCCGCAGGCGAGCACTGGTCGCAAGCGCAGGCGCATCGCGGTCGGTCGCTGCGTATCGCGCGCCTTGCCTGCACCGCACGTGCGCCCTGCACGATTCGCATGCTCAGCACCGCGCGTTGGCAGGGCGCACTGCAGGCCAGCGCATCGCAGCGATCGGGGCGCACGCGACTTTGCCGATCCTGCCGGGATCGCTGCGATAGCGAGCGAAACACCCGGCCCGCGAACGGCTGGTCATTTTTTCACCACACATCTTGACAGCATTGCAGGCCGGGGCCTGCGCCCACTTGTCCACAGCCTTGTGCAACTTCCATCCACAGGGGGTGTGGAAAACCTGTGCTGCCCGGCAGGCCGCGCGGGGCTTGCGTGCCATCGCGGCGTGTGTCAGGCGGTGCGAAGCGGCAGTTGCGCCGTGCAGCGCGACACGGGCGTCCGACACAGCTATCCCCCGAGACGAACCCTACTCATCACCGGAGGCAAGGCGATCGCGCCACACGGCACCGCCACCTCGCAGTGGCGACGCACACCCTTTGCTGCGTCAGTCCACGATCACGTGCGGTACGAAGCGCGAGGTGTCGCGGGTGATCGGGCCATCGTCGTCGCGCATGCCCAGCCCGGCAGGACGATCGGCCACCACCCAGCTGCCGACCAGGGCGTGCCGGCCATCGAATACCGGCAACGGATGGTGCGCCTGCAGGATCGCCGGCCCGTCCACATACGGGCCGTCTGTGTGCGCCGCCTCTCCCTGTGCGCTGACCAGGGAAATATTGGCACCCTCGCGCGACAGCAGCGGCTTGCGTACCCAGCCTGCCGTCGGTGCCTGGCCGGTTTGCGCAAAGCGCGCCGGCAGCAGATTGGGATGGCCCTGATGCCGCTCCCACAACAGCGGCAGGATGCCCTTGTTGCTCAGCACCGATTTCCATGCCGGCTCGATCAGGCGCACACGGTTGGCAATCAATGCCGGCCCGAAGCGTTCTTCCATCATGAATTCCAGCGGGTAGAGCTTGAACAGCGTGTGGATCACCCGGTCCTGCTCATCGGTGAACCAGCCATCGGCGCTCAGGCCGATGTCCTCGATGGCCACTTCCTCGGTGCTGATGCCCACCTGGTGTGCGCAGTCGCGCAGGTAGCGCACCGTGGCGCGGTCTTCCAGCGAGTCGCGCACCGCGGAAAAATGCATCTGCGCGCCGAGCGCGCCATCGGCCGCCAACGCGCCCAGGGTTTCGCACAGCAGGTCCTGGATCAGGTTGTACTGATCGGTGCCCTTGGGCAACGCACCGGCGGCAATCTGCTGTTCCAGCCACAGCCACTGGAAATACGCCGATTCGTACAGCGAGGTCGGCGTGTCGTAATTGAGCTCGTACAACTTGGCCGGGCCGTTGCCGGCATAGGCCAGGTCCATGCGGCCGTACAGATGCGGGTCGCGGTCCTTCCACGAGGTGGCGATCCAGTCCCAGTAGAACGGCGGAATCGCCAGCTGTGTCATCAGCTGTTCCGAGCCCACCACCTCGTCCACCAACTGCATCGCCATGTCGTGCAGTTCCTGCGTGGGCGCCTCGATGTCGTCCTCGATCTGCCGCAGCGTAAACGCGTAGTACGCGCTTTCGTCCCAGTAGCGCTCGCCGTCGATGGTGTGGAAATGGAAACCGAGCGATTCGGCCTGTTCGCGCCAGTCCGGGCGCTCGGCGATTGCGATCCGTTGCATGTCAGCCGCCGTACCCGGAGCTGCGCCCGCCGCTGCCGAACGAACTGCGCGCGGCCGCACTGGAGCCGAAACCCGAGCGCGACACGGTGATTGCACGCGACGGCATGTCGATGGCGCCGCTGCGCCCGCGCACGGTGCCGACGCGGTTGCTGGCCAGATCGCCATTGGGCTTGTAGTACCCGCCGCTGCGGTAATCGCGGTACAGCGGCATCGCGCCGCCATAGCGGTAACCGCCACCACCGGTCATGTTGCCCAACGCGTAACCCAGCAGGAACCCGCCCATCGGCGGGATCCAGCTCTGCTGGCCCTGCGCCGTCTGCACCGCGGTGCAACTGCCGAACTGCTCGTCGCACTCGTAGCGCGTACTGAAGCGCGGCGCGGCCTGCTGATGCTTGGCCACCGCCTCGTCATAGGCCTTGAGGCATTGCTGGATGTCGGTCTGTTCCTGCTTGATCTGGTAGCAGTCGGAGGCCGACTGCAGTACCACCCCGGTCTCCGGTTCGGAACCGCAGCCGGTGACGAGGGCGGCCGGCAATGCGGCCATCAGGGTGAGCTTGAGGTTGCGTGATCGCTTCATGCCTGCGCTCCGTTACGGCGTGATCGCCGCGGCATTGATCAGCCCGACCGCGATCGACACGCCGGCCGAGAAGATGCCGGCGGCGGTAACGTTGTCGGTGATCTGCCGCGAGATGCGCCCGGCCACCAGGTTGGCCAGCAGGTACGCCACGATCTGGATGCCGCAGGCGACCGCGCCCCAGATCAGCGCATCGACCAGGCTCACCGAGTGGGTGATGGCCGAATGCAGCGGCAATGCCACACCGATCAGGTTGCCGGCCAGGGCGGTGGCCGCCGCCACGTTGCCCTGCCGCAGCAGGGTGAAGTCCTTGTGCGGGGTGACCAGGGTCACCAGCACCACCGCCACGATCAACACGCCCAGGCCGGTGCCGAAGTAGGAAAGAAACGCGAGAAAACTCTGCAGGTTGATCGGGTTCATGACAGGACCAGGGTAAGTGGAGGACGAGCGCGCACGCTCAGGTGATATCCAGATCGGCAACGGTGACATCGATGCCGACCGCATAGGTGACGCAGAATTCATTGGGGCCGGAATCCTCGCCGGTGACCAGCAGGAATTCCTCGCGCTGCAACTCCGGCACATCGCGGCTGTAGAGCATGGCGTAGTGGGTGAGATCGCCATCGCGGCGCGGCGGCTGATAGCGGTACAGCACCTCGTCGTAGGCGATCGGCGGAATCCGCGCGGCATCGTCGGTGGACTGCGTGGCGCGTTGCCAGCGCTTGCCGGCGTAGTCGATCTGCGCCGCACCCAGATGCGGATGCTGCATCACGAACTCCTGAAACGCCTGCTTGCTGGGCGGATTGACCGTCTCGCAATACACGAAGGCCTTCATCGCCTCCAGATCGCCGCCCACGGTGGTGACCTGCAGGAACGCGTCATCGTCCAGGTAGAACCGATGCAGGGAATAGCCATCGCCCAGATTGACGTGGCCGTAGCACGGAATGCCTTGATGCCCGCCCGGCAACTCGGCGGTCATGGCCTCCGGTGCCATGCGGTACAACGTGGTATCGATCTCCAGCTGCCCGCCCACGCGCAGCCCCAGCGGCAACGCGTGACCGATGGCGCCAGTGCCGGAGCTGGGCAACGGCGGCGGTTGTGGTTGACCGAACAACTTGCTGAAAAAACTCATCGTCATGCACCTTGTGGCGATGGGGAACGGGACACGGCCGCAGTGCGCAGGGCCTGCCATGCGATGGCAGACACGGGCACGCGCTGCTCGGCCAGGTAATACAGCATGGCACCGGCCGGCACGGCGGTGTGTGCGGGCGGGTTCAAGCGCAGCGCGCCATCGGGCGCGCGCAGGCCCAGCAGCAGGGCGCCACGCTGGCTGAAATCGGCGGCCAGCACGCGGTACTCCAGCGGATCGACATCCGCAGGAACCGCCAGGCTGAACTGGGTCGGACCATCGTCCACCGACAGCAGCTCGGCGGTGATCGCCGCGCTGCCCGGGTCCTGCGCAGCGCGCGCCAGGATCTCGGCAGTCATCGGCCGTGTGCATTCGATCGCCGGATAGTGGCAACCGACCAGCCGCGCCGCGCTGGCCGAAGCGAAGTGCGCCACGATGTGCGCACGCGGCGCATGCGCCATCAGCGCGAACACCGCCGCCAGGGTCTGGTCGTCCGAGGGCGGGTTGACGATCACCCGCGCCGCACCCGCGATGCCCGCACGCAGGTAGACCTCGGTGTGCGTGTACGACTCGGCGGCGATGAAGCGCATGTGGTCGGGCATCGGGTTCTCGGCCACGCCCTCGGCGATCAGTACCACGCCTTCGTCGTCGGTGGCGGTGTCGGACAGCAGCAGCTCCAGCAAGCGCGTGGACGCGGCGCCCTGCCAGCCGATCAGGATGGTGTGCCCGCGCAGATCGGCGTAAGCCATCTTGCCCATGTGGTGGCGCCTCCAGAAGGTGATGAGCACGCCGCTGGTCTTGGCCAGCACCGTGGCAAACAGTGCCACTGCGCCCGGCATCAACACGAATGCGGCAATGTAGCGCCCGGCCACCGAGCCCGGCGACAGGTCGCCATAGCCGATGGTGGTGGCCGTGGTCATGTAGTAATACGGGAACGCGTCCAGGCCGACGAGCGTGTGCTCGCCGGCCAGCAGCAGCAATACCCAGCTCAGCCCCATGTGCGCCAGCAATGCCAGCGCCACCATGCCCCAGCTGACGCGGCGCACGTGGCGCCGCACCACCCGCAACAGCTTTCCGACGATGATCATGGCGCGTCCTGTGCCGTGCGGCCGGTCAGCTGTCGCTGCGCGGAACCTGCTGCACGTCGCGCACCTGGCCGATCAGCGGCGCGCTGCCGCCGGCGCTGTCGTGGCCGAGCTGGGCCGGCTTCTTGAAACGTGCCAGCACTGCGGCGGCGTTGGATTCGCCCTCCATCAGGCCGGCCGCAGCCAGGCGCCGGTTCAGATCGCCATCGCCGCTGGATGCTTCCAGCTCTTCGGCCGATTCGATGCGTGCGGAGGTTTCGGCCTGACGCGCCTTGATCCGCTCCAGCGATTCCAGCGCCGAGCCCATCTTGCTGCTGGCGCCGGAATGGCGCGCGGCAATCGCCGCCTGCGCCTTCTGCACTGCGTCGGTGGCCTTGACCGTGTCGATCTGCTGGCGCATGCCGCGCAGCTGGTTCTCGGTCTTCTGGATGGTGGCCTTGAGCGTCACCACCGACTGGTCCAGCGATGTCTTGGAGGCCTTGTCGCCGGCATCCTCGCTTTCCAGCGCGGCCAGTTTGGTCGCCACATCGTGGGCCAGCGATTCGTCGCCCTTGGCCAGCGCACCTTCGATATAGCGCGTGTATTCGGCCATCTTGCCGGCGCGCGCGTCGATCTTCTGCTGGGCGAGTTTGCTCTGGGCCATCAGCTTGGTCAGCTCTTCGCGCGAACGCGTGAGCTGGGCGCCGGCATCGCGCATTTCCTGGTCCAGGATGCGCAGCGCGTTGGCGTCGACCGCCTTCTGGCCGGTTTCGTGTGCAGTGCCACGCAGCAGCGTGATCAGCTTTGAAAAGATACTCATGACAACACGCCTTTAGGAAAAGAACGGCTTGAGAGATTCGGCGGCATCCAGCGTATTGGCCGCCAGGGTCTGGATTTCCTCGTCGATCTGGTCCAGCGTGGACGACGCCGACAGTTCGCCGAAGACCACGTAGCTATCCTTGCCGTCGACCTGCACCAGGCCCAGGTTGGACAAGGGATTGAGCGGGTTGAGCCGCAGGCAAGCGTCGTTGAACGCCGCGCGGTCGCTGACCTGGTCGGCGTTGGCCAGCAATGTGGAAACGAACACCTGCGAGCCGGAGGCGGCGACCTGGATCTGCATGTCGCCGTGGTCGGCCAGGGTGAGGTTGATGGCCGGTTCCAGCCCATCGATCAGCTCGACCTCGATCGGCTGGTCGCGGTAGCGCTCGGCCAGCAGGCCGTGCAATTCGACAGTGGTGTACTGCGTCATACGATGTCCTGTCCTTTGGTCATGCGGCGGTGGTGAAGCAACTGCGGTGATGGAGCTGCGGTGATGCAGCAACATGCGTGCAATGGGCGGACATACTACAGACTGTCCGCGACCGGCAGAAAGGGCCGGACGTCAGCCGGTCAGGCCAGCTGCAGGCGGTAGTAGACCACCCGTTCAGTTGGCTCGAAGCCGCACGCCGCATGCGCCGCCTGGGCGCCGCCGTCGTCCAGCTGCGCATCGGAGGCCAGCTCCGTGCAACCCCGATCCCGCGTCCACTCCACTGCCGCTGCCACCAGCGCGCGACCGAGCCCGCGACCGCGCCAGGCCGGACTCACATACCAGCCTTCCAGAAAACCCACCGGCGTGCTTTCGGTGCCATTGACGTAGTCGTGGCGCACCGACACCTCGGCAAACCCGAGCGCCGCATCTGCATCGTCCACCACCAGCAGATGGCTGGCGTCTGCACGCGCCAGCGCGGCCTGCAGTTCGGCGACGCCATCGTCGGCAACGCTGTCCTCGGCATCGGGCCACAAGGCCAGGCGCAGGGCCAGCAAGGCCTGCACATCGGCACCGACCGCCGCGCGCACCCGCCACCTGGCCGGCGTGCTCACGGATACAGCATCCGTTTGCTCCAGTGGCTGGCCGCATCGGCCTCGTACCGCCAGCGCTCGTGCAGGCGGAACCTGGCGCCGTACCAGAACTCGAACGCCTGCGGCACCACCCGGAACCCGCCCCAGCCATCCGGGCGCGGCACCTCGCGGCCTTCGAAGGTGGCTTCCACCTTGGCGATGGCCGCGTCGAACTCCTCGCGCGAGCCCAGCGTCTGCGACTGCAGCGAGGCCCAGGCACCGATCTGGCTCATGCGCGGGCGCGAGGCGAAGTAGGCATCGGCCTCCTCTGCACCGACCAGCTGCACGCCGCCTTCGATGCGCACCTGGATGCCGGCCTCGCGCAGGCTGCGCCACAGGAACAGCAGCGCGGCCTGCGGATGGGTCTGCAGGTCGCGGCCCTTGGCGCTGTCCAGATGGGTGTAGAACACGAACCCGCGCGCATCAAAGGCCTTGAGCAAGACGGTGCGTGCGCTCGGCCGGCCGTCGACGCTGGCGGTGGCCACGGTCATTGCGCTGGCTTCGAGCTCGGCGCCGGCGTGCGCCTCGGCGTACAGCGCGGTAAAGGTGGCAAGGGCTTCTGCATACAGATCGGTCATGACGGTGCAAGGGCAGCAAGATTGGCGCCTATTGTGGGCGCATCGCGCCTGCTTCGCCTATGTGCGGCAGCCGACAGCGGCGTGCCCGCCGCCAGGGCTGCGGCCGACCCCGGCAAGGCACGTCGGGGGCGTGTTTCCCGGCGTCTTCGCGCCACTGACGCCTGGCCGCCAGGCGCTCGCCACGCGGAGCGCGCCGCCGATCCATCGCCAGCCATGGCTGCGGTCGATCTCCCCCCAGCGGGGTGTCGAAGCTGCGGCGCGCAGCCGACGCGCGCCCGCGGAAATGGTTTCAGTCCATGCCGACCGGCCCGATGCACGGGCCTGAATGCTACGATCCCTGCGCATGAACCCCGCTCCCAATCTCGTGATGGTCGGCCCGATGGGCGCCGGAAAAAGCTGCATCGGCCGCCGCCTAGCCGAGCGCTTCGGGCTGGAGTTCGTCGATGTGGATCAGGCCATCGTAGAGCAGGTCGGCAGCAGCATCCCGGCCATTTTCGAACAGCACGGCGAAGCGCGATTCCGGCAGCACGAGGTCCAGACCCTGCAGACGCTGCTGAAGCAGGACAACAAGCTCATTTCCACCGGCGGTGGCGCGGTACTGGACCCGCTCAACCGCCAGCGCATCCGCGCGCGTGGGTTCGTGGTGTACCTGCACGTCAGCGTGCCGGCACAGCTCACCCGGCTGGCACGCGACCGCAACCGGCCGCTGTTGCAACGCGCCGACCGCGAGCAGGTGCTGCACGCGATGGCCGCGCAGCGCACCCCGCTGTACCAGGAGGTCGCCGACCTCAGCCTGGAAACCGATCACTTCTCCCCCGCCGAGGCCACCGCGCAGCTGGTGCTGCGCCTGGCCGCGCAATGGCGCATGTCGAGTACCCCCGCATGACACTCCCCCGTTCTTCGCGCAGCGTCGATGTCGACGGCGCGCAGCCGTACACCATCACCATCGCGCCCGGCCTGCTGGCCGACGGCGCACGCCTGGCCAGCCATGTGCGCGGCCGCCACGTGCTGCTGCTCAGCGACTCGCAGGTGGCCCCGCATTACGCCGCCGGGGTGCGCAAGGCCCTGTTGCAGGCGCGCCCGGACCTGCAGCTGGGCGAGCTGGTGATCGCTGCCGGCGAAGCCTCCAAGACACTGGACAATTTCGGTGCCGCGATTGCGGCGTTGGCCGAACTGGGCGCCACCCGCGACGCCTGCGTGTTCGCGCTGGGCGGCGGCGTGGTCGGCGACCTGGCCGGGTTCGCGGCGGCCTGCTGGATGCGCGGGGTGGACTGCGTGCAACTGCCCACCAGCCTGCTGGCAATGGTGGATTCCTCGGTTGGCGGCAAGACCGCGGTGGACATCCCGCAGGGCAAGAACCTGGTTGGCGCGTTCCATCCGCCGCGCGCGGTGATCGCCGATACCGACACCTTGCACACCCTGCCCGCGCGCGAGCTGCGCGCCGGGCTGGCCGAGGTGATCAAGTACGGCGCCATCCGCGACCCGCTGTTCTTCCAGTGGCTGCATGCCGAACGCCGGGCGCTGCTGGAGGGCGATGCCGACGCCCTCGCACAGGCGATCGCACGCAGTTGCGAGCACAAGGCCGACATCGTGGCGCGCGATCCGCTGGAAAAGGGCGAGCGTGCGCTACTCAACCTGGGCCACACCTTCGGCCATGCGATCGAGACCGAACAAGGTTACGGCGCGCCCGGCAACGACAACCTCAACCATGGCGAAGCAGTCGCGGTGGGCATGGTGCTGGCCGCGCGGCTGTCGGCTGCGCTGGGCATGAGCGATGCACAGGACACCGAGGCGCTGCGCGCCCTGCTGCGCGACTTCGACCTGCCCACCGACATTCCGGCCGGCCTGTCGCCACAGGCCCTGCTGGGGCGCATGCGGCTGGACAAGAAGAACATCGCCGGCCGCCTGCGGCTGGTGTTGTGGCGCGGCATCGGCAAGGCCGAGGTGGTGCCCGACGTCGACGAGGCAGCAGTGCTGGACATCCTCGCGGGCTGAGGCCGGCCGGCACGCACGGAACGCTGGATGGCCGCGCCCCGCTGCCGTCGACCGCCCCCACCTTCAGCTCTTCGTAGGAGCGCCCCCGGGCGCGATGGGGCCTTCCCGATAAATCCCCATCGCGCCCAGGGGCGCTCCTACGCAATGCCTGCCTGCCGATCGCCTGCGCAGATGAGGCGGAACGTCGCCCACGCAGGAGCCTGGTGGCACGCGCGGCCCTTGCCGGCGGGTGAGGCCGGCCAGACACGCAATGCTGGACAGCCGCACCCAGCTGCCGTCGGTCGCACGACCCTTAGCTCTTCGTAGGAGCGCCCCCGGGCGCGATGGGGACTTCCCGATAAATCCCCATCGCGCCCAGGTGCGCTCCTACGCAGTGCCTGCCTGCCGATCGCCTGCACGGACCAAGCAGAGCGCCCATCCGCCACCGCGCCGCCCGCCTTTCACCAGCGCGGCGGAGAGCCGCCACTCGACGCGCCGGCCGGCGGACATCCACCGCGCCGATTGCCACCGCTGCCCACTGGACCTTCGCACCCGGAGCAACCCGGCGCGCCCACTGCCTCCCAGCCTTCAGCACCGCCCGGCTACAATCGGCGCCATGCGCATCCACTTGCAACACGATCCTGGCGGCAACGCGCCGCTTCGCTACGTCCAGCTGACCCTGCAACCGGATCTGTTCGGCGGCTGGGAGCTGCTGCGCGAGAGCGGCGAGATCGGTGGACGCTCGCAGTTGCGACGCGACCAATACCTGCTGCAGGACGAAGCGGACCGGGCCTTCGACAAGGCGCGCGACACCCACCTCAAACGCGGCTTCCAACTCATCACCGGCGGCGCCGACGCGCCGCTTTGAGGACATCTCTCCCCATGCTCAAGAACGATCGCCTGCTGCGCGCCCTCAACCGCCAGCCCGTGGACCGCACCCCCGTTTGGTTGATGCGCCAGGCCGGCCGCTACCTGCCGGAATACCGCGCCACCCGCGCGCGCGCCGGCAGTTTCCTGGGCATGGCCAAGAACCCCGAGATCGCCTGCGAAGTGACGCTGCAACCGCTGCAACGCTTCCCGCTGGACGCGGCGATCCTGTTCTCCGACATCCTGACCATTCCCGATGCGATGGGCCTGGAGCTGTACTTCGTCGAAGGCGAAGGCCCCAAGTTCCGCCACCCGGTGCGCGATGCGGCCGCGATCCATCGGCTGGGCGTACCGGACATGGAAACCGAGCTGCGTTACGTGATGGATGCGGTGCGCCTGATCCGCCGTGAGCTCGATGGTGCGGTGCCGCTGATCGGCTTCTCCGGCAGCCCGTGGACGCTGGCCTGCTACATGATCGAAGGCGGCGGCAGCAAGGAATACGCGCGCATCAAGGCCATGGCGTTCAATGCGCCGGAGGTGCTGCATCACCTGCTTGGCACCGTCACCGATGCGGTGATCGCCTACCTGTCGGCGCAACGCGCGGCCGGCGCGCAGGCACTGCAGGTATTCGACACCTGGGGCGGGGTGCTGTCGCCGGCGATGTACCGCGAGTTTTCGCTGCCCTACCTCACCCGCATCGCGCGCGAGCTGGAACGCGGCGACGGTGCCGAGCGCACCCCGCTGGTGTTGTTCGGCAAGGGCAACGGTGCCTACGTCAGCGAGCTGGCGGCCAGCGGCGCCGAAGCGGTAGGCGTGGACTGGACCATCGCGCTGGCCGACGCCGCCCAGCGCGCCGGCGGCCGCGTCGCGCTGCAGGGCAACCTGGACCCGGCCACCCTGTACGGCTCGCCCGAGGCGATCCGCGCCGAAGTCGGCAAGACCCTGGACAGCTACGCCCAGGGCAACGGCGGCTCGCGCGAAGGCCATGTCTTCAACCTCGGCCACGGCATGTCGCCGGATATGAATCCGGAGCACGTGGGCGTGCTGGTGGACGCGGTGCAGACGCTGAGCAAGCGCTAAAGCCAAGACACGGGTCGACAGCGCACCGGTGTGCTGTCGACCGCCGCTCAGCGCGCACCCGAGCAGCGCGCGCTGAGCGTGATGACGGGCGGTGGCTGCATCGGCAATAGATCGGCAGCACCGCCGATACTTATGGGATGCTGCCAGGCCGCCCCAGGCACGCGGCACGGTGACGAAGGCAGTCTTCAGCGATAGCAAGGCCAGCCTCCATGCCGTCACCCACATCAAGCCTGCATCCACTCCAAACACGGCCCTC
Organism: Xanthomonas euroxanthea; assembly: GCF_903989455.1. Taxonomy (NCBI): domain Bacteria; kingdom Pseudomonadati; phylum Pseudomonadota; class Gammaproteobacteria; order Lysobacterales; family Lysobacteraceae; genus Xanthomonas; species Xanthomonas euroxanthea. Next base: position 3,456,810 of record NZ_LR861803.1, read on the forward strand.
CCGCCTCGTTCCGTTGCACGTGATCTCGCCACTCCAGTGATGTGCGGCAGTGAGCGCCCTGCCGACGTCACTGCGACGTGATGCGCGCCGAGCTCAACCGCAACGCGATCAATCATCCACGCGCGTGGGCTCCGGTTTCGCAAGGCACCGACAGCGTACCGGCTGCCCATTAACTTGCCGCAGAGAATCGCCAAGCGGACGCGAGCTTTGCTGCCTTTGCGTCAGGAGCAGCCTGTGCTCGCCTGTTCTGCATGGTCCTTCTGTAACTGCCTTTGCGATTCACCACGACATTCCCCGCACGCCGTTCCAAAACGCGTCTTTACATCGCATACCGCTCTAAAGCGGATCGGGCTTCACGTCGATAAGCCCGGCATTGCCGTCGTTTAAACCAATTTTCCCGGACCAAGGAGATTTACTGTTTCTCCACGGTGATGCGGTGCCACTGCAACACATCTCCGGACAGGCAGGCCGCCTGCCGAACCTCGACATCGTCACGTTTTTTCAAGCGCTTCACTCATTCGAGAAATAGGGAGAAAAGCATGGCATTTCCAACCGCCGTCAACGACCAGATCACCGACTCCGTCACCCAAGCCAACACCAAGGTACTGGGCGACGCCCCGGCCATCGCCATGGGCAATCTGTACCAGGCCACCGCGCAGGCGCTGGCCAATGCCGCCCACAACGCGACCAACGCACAGCAGCAGAGCTACGTCACCGCACAGTCGGCCACCACCATGGGCGTGGCCACGCTCTACTCCATCGACACCGCCACCACCGGCGTAGCCACCAAGCAGATTCTAAGCACCGGCGTGCCCGGACTCGTGTCGCGCTAACTCACATCTTTAGGAGAAGAAAATGGCATTTCCGACCGCCGTCAATAACCAGATCACCGATTCCGTTACCCAGGTCAATACCAAGGTGCTGGGCGACGCTCCCGCCATCGCCATGGGCAACCTGTATCAGGCCACCGCGCAGGCGCTGGCCAATGCCGCCCACAACGCGACCAACGCGCAGCAGCAGAGCTACGTCACTGCGCAATCGGCCACCACCATGGGCGTGGCCACCCTGTACTCGATCGACACCGCCAGTACCGGCGTGGTCACCAAGCAGATCCTGGGCGTCTGACGGCCCGGCTAACGCCAAGGACATTCGCCAATGGCATTTCCCACCGCCGTCAACGACCAGATCACCGACTCGGTCACCCAGGCCAACCTGCAGGTACTGGGAAGCTCCCCTGCCGCAGCCATGGGCAATCTGTACCAGGCCACCGCGCAGGCGCTGGCGAACGCGGCACACAACGCAACACTCGCGCAACAACAGATGTATGTCACCGCACAGGCAGCAACCACCATGGGCGTTTCGCTGCTGTATTCGCTCGATACCGGCGCCACGGGTGCCGCCACCAAGAAGATGTTCGGCTAACCGCTAACGCCGCAGCGTCTTCGTTCTTTTCCTACCTCAAGGAGCTATCACCATGGCCTTTCCGACCGCCGTCAACAGCCAGATCACCGATTCCGTTTCCCAGGTCAACACCAAGGTCCTCGGCGATGCGCCGGCGATTGCAATGGGCAACCTGTTCGTTGCCACCAGCCAGGCGCTGTCCAACGCCGCCCACAACGCCACCAACAATCAGCAGCAGTCCTACGTGACGATGCAGGCGTCGACGACTCAGGGCGTGTCCACGCTGTATTCGATCGATACCGCGTCCGATGGTGTCGCCACCCGGGAAATCCTCAGCGCCGGGTTGACTTAAGCGGCCACCAGGCGTCGCTGCTGCCGCACGGGCGGCGCCTGGTTCGATACGCGAAGCCTTTGCAACCACCACGCAGTTCGCTGGCCGAATCGAGAAAGGACGCCTCATGCTGCAACTACGTCATATCCCTACGTCCAACACCCTGGATGTCGCCGTCAGACTGATCCGGGGCCGCACCATCGTGGCGACATTCGCGCCGCATCAAAAGGCAGTGATCAACGTCGAGTTCGACGGCATCCTGCCTGTGATTCCCGGAGCGCAGCCGTTGGTCTATCGCCAGAAGCTGGGCAACATGATCGACGTGCCGCAGGGCAATTTTGCATTCCTGGAACGCGTGCCCGATGGCGTGGCCTTGCAGTACGCGTGCAGACACGAACCACAGAACACCGTGCTGTTCTCCGCGTCGGCTGGCGTTGAACAGCGCAGGCCGTCGTTGGCCTAGGACACTGATGCCAGTGCCCCGTCATGGAGCCAAGCGCGCAGGTCGCAAGCGTCGCCAGCCTGATCGGTACCGCCGCTACAGGTGCAGCGATGGCGATCGGCCAGGCGCCGGCCTTCGCGATGGGGGCGACCTATCTGGCGCTGTCGGATTCCATCGCGCTCGCAATGGAAAACGCGGTCGCCAACCAGCAGCGCGGACAGGTGCTCGCCGATGCAGCTCTCACTCAAATCCTTGCCTTAATCATCCAGAAGGGAGCGACTTCGTCATGATCGACGACAGTAGCGTGAACAGCCAGATCGTCGATGCGGTGAGCAGCATCGTGACGCTGACCACCGGTCAGGCACCCGCACAGGCGCTCGGCATGCTCGATGCCGTGATGCTGGAGACGCTGGGCATGGCAATGCACAACGCCGTCAATCGGCAGCAAGGCGCCGGCATGATCAATGCAGCAGCGATCACCGCCGCCTGCGCCAAGATGATCTCGGCACCGTTCCCGGTTCCGCCGCCACCACCGCCTGCACCACCCGGACCACCACCGACGGTCGCGCCATTGCCAGGTCCTCCCCCCGTACCGCCCCCGCCTGCAGCGCTCATCGCCGCCGCCGCGGCAGAAGCCAAGGTGGCCGTCGACGTGCTGAAGACGCAAGCACAAGGCGCCTCGGCAGATGCCGCGACCGCAACCGCCGACCTCATGGAAGTGCATGCGCTGAGCGTACCGCCGCCCCTGCCCGCCACTCCCCCCGCTTCCGGTGCCGGCCTCGATCATGCTGCCACTTCTGATGCTCCTGCTGCTGCAGCCACAACTTCACCCGCAGCTGCAGCTACAGGCTCACCCCCTGTCGCTGCTGCATCTGCACCTGCTGCTCCTGTTGCACCTGCATCTGCATCTAGCTCTGCACCTGCACCTGCGCCGCCTGCTCAGTCATAGGGCGTCCGCAGAGATGAGGTCAGCCCCCCCTACCACCAGGCCTCATTGAAAGGCGGCCGATCATTCCATGGGAACCAAGATGGAACCGACAAAGGTCAATGCGCAGGTCATCGATGTCATCAACCAGGTGCAGCTGGCGACCATGAGCCCGCAGGTCGTGCTGACCAGCGGAGCCGGCAAAGCCTACCAATCGGTGGCGCAGTCCACCGCCATTGCGGTGCAGGACGCCACCGACGCGCTACGCAATGTCTCCACGATCGCCACCACCGCCGTCGGCGTGGCGATGGCGCAGTACCTGGCCACCGGCGACGCGAAGTACGTCACCGCACTCACCCAGGCGCAGGCACTGATGCAGGGCGCCACCGACGACTTCGCCAGGATCGGTTCGGCGGCCGGCCTGGTGCTGAAAAATTTTCCCGCCGGTTGAATCCACAAGGAGTCACGCAATGTCCGTTTCGATCGCAGGCCGCCTCGTCTCGATGCCGACGATGCTCTCGACGCTGGGCAGGCAGTGCCTGGCCTTCATCGATGGAGGCACCCAGTGGCTGGCATGGGCGATCCAGTCGCCCGGTGTGCGCTACGATTTTCCCGACGAGAGCAGCTTGCTCGACGAAGTGCAGCAAGGCCTGCATGGCTCGCGCCTGGCCTTGTTGCCGCAGCTGGAGCTAAGGGTCAGCCCGGTCAAGCTGATGACCTTGAGTCCGACCGACCTGGGCACGCTGGCGCAGGCCGAAGCCGGAGACACTGGCTCGGTGGTCAAGGCGCAGCTGCAGCGGATCTTCCGCGACAACGCCCTGTTCACCGCAAGCGACCTGGCCGCAGGCCGCAGCCTGCTGACACAGCTGAAGATCGATGGCGCCGGCGTGTTCCAGTCGTTGGACATGGAAGAAAGCCTGGCACTCCGCCAGCTGGCCGCCGACGCGCCGCCGGACAACGTGACGCCGGCACTGCAGCAGGAAGCGGCGGCATTCGCCATCGAGCAGGCGCGCACGCCCCTGGAATTCTGCGATTACTACCGCTTCTACCTGGCCTGCACCGCCACCATCGCCGCTGAGGACGAACGTGCGCATGCGGCGGCCTCGGCACTGCAGACGCTGTTGCCACAGCTGTTCACCACCCTGGATTGCCCGCAGGTCCAGGGACTGCCCTCGCCCAACGAGGTCGAACGCAGCGTTGCCGAATGGCTGGCACGCGGTCGCCAGATCGGCTTCGCGCGGCTATCGCTGGCGGCCCAGCAGATCGTCCAGCACACCCGCTATCGAGGCGACGGCGGCGACCAGGCGGCCAGCGATGCGATCCGCCTCTATTTGCAGTCGGCGCAGGCCTTCCTGGCGGCCAACCGGCCCAGCCGTGGCGTGCTGGGCCAGGATGGCAGCAGCTGCGTGTTCACCATGCACAACGACGCCCTGGCTGCACTGCTGCAGGTCAACGGCGGCATCATCTCGCTCCGCGACTTCGGTGCCGCACCTGCATCATCCACCACCTCGCAAGACACGGATGCGGAGGCCACGCAGTGAGCGCACCGCCCCCGCCTGCTGCGGCCGGCGACCAGGCTCCGCCTGCGACCAGCGCCGCCGACGCGGCGCGCGAAGCGGTGCATGCAGGTCGCGCCGCTGCCCTGGCGGCCGCACACCAGGGCATGGCGCAGGCCGAACACGCACTGGGCGAGAGGCTGCGCGCGCTTGCAGCGCAGCGTCCAACCGAAACCGCACCACTCGCCGCGCCGATGCGACCACCGCGTGCCGATGCCGTCACCCCGCTCCATTCCGCGTCCACTTCAGGAGATACCAGCATGTCCGACGATACCCAGCCCACGCCCCCGAACCAGACACCAGCCTCCACTGCGCAATCGTCAGGATCCTCGCAGATCGAAGCGGCGCTGAAAGCGGCGCAAGCCCAGATCGATCAGGCGATGGCGGCCAGCGATAGGGCAGTACGGGCGGCCATGCAGGCCGCAACCGCCGCGACCGCCTCAGCTGGCAATGACCAGGCGATCGATAGCGCAAACCAGGCACTGCAGCAGGCCGAACAGGCCGCCACTGCGGCGGTGGCCGCCGCGCAGCAGCAGACCGAGCAGGCAATGAGCGCCGGCATACCCGACTCGCCGCCGCCGGAAGGATCGCCCCCATCGACGCAGGACCGGAGCTGATGGCATGCCACAGGTCTATGCAGCGGTGTCAGATGGGGGCGGCAATTATCTGATTGCACGCAAACGCCTACTCAATCAGTGGTGGGCGGAATACGCGGCGCCGGTACTGGCGATGGAAGCGCTTGCGCTGGTATGTCAGACCAATGCGGATCCAGCGCAGGATTGGAACACTGCCCGGGTTCGGCTAGGTAACGCATACCAGGCGGCAAACGGGGTCTTGTGCGACGGGATACCCGTCTTTCCCGACGCAGCAAGCGCACTCGATCGTGCAAGAAACGCATGCATCGCCACTCCCGACGGGAAAGTGATCGCCAACAACGCGCTGTTCGCAGTCCAGAATCTCATCGATGTGACGATTGCACGCCGCCCGGCCATTCCGTTTTCTCCGTGCATCAAGGCCGATACCGCCACGCTCGCATCTAGCATCGCCGCTGCCGGCGGCAATCCCCTGCAATGGAACACCCCGCGCGCGCAGGCCGAGGCGATCGCGGCCGCGCTCGATGACTGGGCAGCCGCCCAACCACCAAGCATCGTCAATCAGGCAGGCCAATGGGCATTACCCGGTGGCGGCATCCACGACGGCGAATCTCCCGAGACTGCGGCGCGGCGCGAGTTTGCCGAGGAGACCGGTTTTTCGCTCGACAACTTGAGTGACTTCCCGAGCGATCCGCCCGTGCAACTGACCGACCCAAAACGCGAATCGTTCTGGCTGGCGTGTTTCTCGACCAGGCTTTCTCTGGATGACATTGCGACATCCATCAATCGGGCCACTGTTCCGCGCGCAAGCGGCAATCGACCGACCAGCAGCGCAGTCTGTGATTGGGAAATCGAAGGCGTGCAACGCGTCGAGAAATCGCAACTGCGCGCCTATCTGGGTACCTACCAAGTCCTGTCGCGGGCCGCTGTAAGCAACGCGGCTTACGCCCAGGCACGCATTGACCATCCGGGTTCGCCCACCCCAACCAGTTATGACAGAAGGTGGCAGGCAAGCAGACGCCATGCCATCGATTGGTACGCGCTGATCGCCATGCATCTGCAAGTCACTGTTTGATTACCCGTTCCACCAGCCCTCGCCATACGCGGAGCTTCACCATGACCTTCCACATCGGCTTTGACACCGACCGCTTTCCGGGACTGCCCGCGCTCGCCTGGTTGAAGACACAGACCGGGCTGGCCTGGTGCGGCTATTACCTGGCGCCTGCGCCCAGCCATGCGGATACCGGATGGATGGGATGGCGACCGACGTTGGTCGCCAATGGCTGGGGGCTGGCGCCGATCTATCTTGGCCAACAGAGCGCCGGTCCGGGCTCGCATACCGTGACCGCAGACCAGGGCAGCGTAGACGGCGCAAACGCGTCTTTCCTGGCCGATCAAGAGGGCTTTCCCGTTGGTGCGACGGTCTATCTTGACTGGGAAGACGGCGGGGAACCCAGTGACGCTGGAGTCGCCTACATCCGCGCCTGGATCGCGGCACTGGTCGCTGCCGGCTATGCACCGGGCCTATATTGCTCGCACGCACTGGCCGCCAGCCTGGTTGCCGCACTCGCGCCGGGGCCGACGCTGCAGGTCTGGGCCTGGCGCGTCGCCAACGCCAACACCCACACCTACGCCGGCGACATCCAGACGGTGACCGCATCCGATCCGGCCGGCTGCGGTTATGCGCAGGCCGCGCTCTGGCAGTGCGAACAGAACGCGGTGCTGTCGCTGCCGGGAACGCCCTGCGATGGTCTGCAGATCGACCTCACTTACTCCGACGCCGCAGATCCAAGCGCTCCCTGAGCAAACGCCCCCTTCCGCTTTGCGAGCCGAGACCACGCCATGAAGGAATCTCCCGAACAAGAACAACTGCGCCGTGCGATCAGCGGCGAGTTGACCAAACGGATCAACGACGCGGCGCGCTATCCCAACGTGCGCTCTGCGGTGATCCAGGCATTGGGCACCATCCAGGATCGTATCGCGGGTCTATGCATCGCGGTGCGCGAGCGATTCATGTTGCGCGACGACCAGCCGCTGGCACGCTTCTACATCAAGGGCGGCAATGCATTCACAGCATGCATGGACCTATTGCAAGGGCAGGACCAGCACCTGTTCGATTCGGGAAGCTCGGATTGGGACACGCAGGTCGCGATCGACCCCTGGCTCCCCACATCCGTGCAGGATGCGCTGCATGCGGAAATTGAGGACATCGTCGTCGATGAGATGAAGAAGGCCGGCGTCCTCATCGCCTTCGAGCTCAGTCTGCTGACGGCCCCCGAATCTCCGCTGTCGGAGCAGCTTTACCCCATTCCACGTGCGCAATGGGGTCCGAACACAGTCGACGTGAGGTGTCTGGTCACCTGTGACGCGCCGCAGACATTACGCCGGGTCTTCGAGCGTGACCGCACCGGCCTGTCCGCCTATACCGGTGTGGAGATCGCCAAGATCGGGGAGCGCGATACCCCATCCCCGCCAGGCATCGTGCTGAACGACGGGATCAAGCCATTCGTGCTCTATCGCCTGGGTTACACCTGGCACGCCAACCTCATGGAAACCTATGTCGACCGGATTGTCACGGAACCGGCAAGTCCACGCGGCATACTGATGGAATTGATCGACGTGAGCCTTCCGCGCCGCGACACGATCGAAGCGATCACGATCTGGTCGGAGATGGAAAACGGACACCTGACCATTGCAACTGCTGGTGGCACGCAGGAGCGTTGGCAATTGCCGTTACCGGACCTGGATTATCATCTGCGCGAGAATCTGCTGATGTTGTGCGAGATCGCAAGCGACCCGCTCGCACTGGGCGCGCATAAGGAAGCCAAGCGACGCGAACGTGTGGCCGCAATCCACGCCTGGTACGCGTCCAGAGCGCAGCTGCAGCATTTTCAAGACGTCCTCGATGTAATGGCGGGCAGACACGTCGGGCAAGCTGGCGACGACGCCACCGCGCTGGTGAACGCGTTAATGGCATCAGTACGTGCACGCACGTTGGGAGCTGCACCGGACTACGTCAACGGGCAACCGACCGATACAACGCGCACGCGCATCCTTGCCGCACGCTACGGCACCGGCACCCTGCTCACGCTGATGTCGGCGTCCTTCACCTCGCCGGTCGTGCTTTCGGCAGCTTTCAGCGATGATCTGCGGTTGATGAGCATCCTCGGCCAGAGCCCTTATCTGGCGATCGACCGACTGCGTTTTTCCGGCGTGGACATGGCGGCGGTGGCACGGGTGACCCACAAACAGCTACGTGGGCTGGACATTGCCGTATTCGAGCAAGCAGTCGGACGCTGGCTCGGCGAGAATGTCCAGGTCCTGGCCCAACCCCACAACACGCCACGGGTGGGAGGTCTTAGCTACGAGTGCACGCTGGTGGTGTTCGTCAAAAACAAGAAACCGCCGTTCGCAAAAACGGTTGTCGCGTTTCTGACTCTCACGACGGCTACTGCCGCGCAGGCACCCTTCCATTCCAGCCCGTCCGATCAGGGCAATGCATATGCGGCGCTGCTGGACATCGACGGTCAGCGCAAGGCAGCTGCTGCGCTGATCGGAGAGTTCGTGCTGCGTGATCTGCTGTCCAAGCAGCACGAAACCATCAAGACACTGCTACCTAACGCCTAGACCGGTGACGCACCGACTTGGGCACCGGCGTTACGGAACACACGCGGGCTCACCCCAACCAGCCGTCGGAAGCTCTTTTCGAAATGGCTCAGGTCGCCGAAACCGACCTTCAGCGCCACTTCGGTGATGCGCAGCTTGCGCTGCTGATGCAAAAGCTCCTTGGCCTTTTCGATCCGTAGCTGCTGCAGCATCGGTTTGAACGGGGTGCCGAGTTCGTCGCGGAACAGAAAGCCCAGATGCGACTGGCTGACATGCGCCTGCCGGGCCAGATCGCCCAGGGTCAGCGGTTCGGCATAGTGCTCGCCCAGATGCACCAATGCGCGCCGCAGCGCGTCGTGCAGGCTGGCAAGACGCTGGCCGGGGCGATGCGGAAGGCCGGCGATCCAGTCGACCGGCGTTTCCGGCTGCGTAGGCTCAGCCGGAAGATCGGCCGGTTGCGACATCGTCGCGCATGCATCGTGCTGCGCTCCCTGCACCCGGCCTTCCAACAGACGCGGTGCGTGGCGCTGGATGTCGGCGCTGCCGATCGGCCTGCAGGCGGCCATGACCGCCAGGCGCAGCACCACCCGCTCCAGCTCCTGGAGGTTTTCCGGCCAAGGGTAGTAAATCAGGGCGTCCATCAGCACTTCGGTGACCACCTGGCCGTGATCCAGGCCATGCCGATCCAGCACGTGCTCGACGTGAAAGCCGATATCTGTCCGTCGCTTGCGCAACGGGGTAAGTTCGATCGACAGGACATCCAGTTGCGACAGCAGCGCCCGCGAGAAGCGTCCGGCACGTACGCGGCGCGACAGATCAGCGGTCGTGGAGGCGACCACGCGTGGCGAGTCCTCGCCGTCCACGGCGGACCATGGCCCGCCGAGGCCACAAAGCTGCCCGGCCAACTGGCGCTGTAGCGCGTCGTCGAGCTCGTCCACGCCCTGCAGGAACAGCGTTCCTGCCATTGCGCGCTCGAACCATGCTGCCGGTGCGTCGCCGGGAGCGGCGCAGTCGATCGCAACGAACGGCCCCTCCCGCCAGGGTGCAGCTGCATGCAGCAAAACGGCCACCTTTTCCTTCTCGGTTCCGAACTCGCCGCGCACGATGACCGGCAAGCGACTGTATGCGGCGTGCTCGACAAATTCGTCGATCGTCAAGACCTCTTCGCTCACGCCCACGATCGACAGGGCGCGACCAAACCGGTCTTGCGCGAACGCCCGCGCGGCATCGCGCTTGATCAGGTACGCACAATACTTTGCGATCTGCTGGCACAGCGTCATCGCCTCCGGGGTCATTCGTTCGCGAGCCGGCGTGACATTCAGTGTGCCGAGCACTTGCCGGCCGTGCTGGACGGGAAAACACTGCGTGGGCGGGGGCTGGGTTTCTGCCAGAACCGGACCCGGTGGACTGTGATGCTCCACCGCGACAAACTTACATACCGCGCCGTTCGTGATCGCGCTCTGCGACAGTTGTGCAGCGATCTTTCCCAACATTTTTTCCAAGGGATCGCCTGGGAAATAGGCGCGCTGCACTACATCAAAGACTTGCTTTTCCATGGATGCTTTCGACCTGATCTACTGGCGCGCTCGGAAGGCGGCCAGACCCAAGTCGCGCCATCCCTGACCAGACCGTCGGCAAAGCTCCAAGCGTGCATTCCGCTTTTTCTACGAACGCTCCCCTCGCCCGCCCTCGGTCGATCCACCCTGATGTGAGACAACGCTCGCTTGCGGTGACTGGACGGTGGCAGGCGCAAAACGATTCGCCAGCAAAACAACCGCTTGGTGCAAGCCAGATCTGGCATTAGCACGCCGCCACAGCCCGTTCCCGACGATTCGTAGCATCGGGCTTGTCCGCAATTGGATTGGGTGCGGCGCGTCTCACTCGTTGCCGCTGCGGCGATGCGACGCTGCGACGGGCTCAAGCAATGGCGTCGTCTATAGTGTTGCGACGTTCTGCACGCGCGCGCAGGGATAATGCGCTGTCTTCCCGATGGCGATGCTCATGTCCCAGCCCGTGCCCACCTTGCGCGCCTACGACACCATCAAGCCGCTGCTGTGGCTGGTGTCGCTGGCGATCTTCATGCAGATGCTGGATGCGACCATCGTCAATACGGCGTTGCCGTCGATGGCGCGCAGCCTGCACGAAAGCCCGCTGCAGATGCAGTCGGTGGTCTTCAGCTATGCGTTGGCGGTGGCGATGTTCATCCCCGCCTCGGGCTGGATTGCCGACCGCTTCGGCACGCGGCGCACCTTCCTGGCGGCGATCATCGTGTTCACGCTGGGCTCGCTGTTGTGCGCGGCCGCGCAACAGTTGCCGCAACTGGTGGCCGCGCGCGTGGTGCAAGGCATCGGTGGGGCGATGCTGCTGCCGGTGGGCCGGCTGGCAGTGCTCAAGACCGTGGCGCGCGCCGACTTCCTGCGCGCAATGAGCTTCATCGCGATCCCGGCGCTGATCGGACCGCTGATCGGCCCCACCTTGGGTGGCTACCTGGTCGAAGTCGCCTCCTGGCATTGGGTGTTCCTGATCAACCTGCCGATTGGCGTGATCGGTTTCATTGCCGCGCTGAAGATCATGCCCGACCACTACGGCGATGCGCGCCAGCGCTTCGATCTGATCGGCTATCTGATGCTGGCGTTCGGCATGGTGGCACTGTCGTTGGCGTTGGACGGCATCTCCGAACTCGGCCTGCGCCACGCCTTCGTCATGCTGCTGGCAATCGGCGGGCTTGCTGCGCTGGCCGGTTACTGGCTGCATGCGGCCAGTACGCCGGCGGCATTGTTTCCGCTGGCCTTGTTCAAGGTGGCCAGCTATCGCATCGGCATCCTGGGCAACCTGTTCGCGCGGGTGGGCAGTGGCTCGATGCCGTTCCTGATTCCGCTGCTGCTGCAGGTCGGCCTAGGCATGAGCCCAATGAATGCCGGGCTGATGATGGTGCCGGTGGCGCTGGCCGGCATGGCCGCCAAGCGGGCCGCCGTGAAGCTGGTCGGCCGCTTCGGCTACCGCCGCGTATTGATGCTCAATACCGTGCTGGTGGGCCTGGCGATGGCCAGTTTTGCCTTGGTCGATGTCGGCCAGCCGCTATGGCTGCGGCTGCTGCAGCTGGCCTGCTTTGGCGCGGTGAACTCGCTGCAGTTCACCGTCATGAATACCGTCACCCTGCGCGACCTGGATCGCGAGCAGGCCAGCCCCGGCAACAGCTTGTTGTCGATGGTGATGATGCTCGCCACCGGTTTCGGCGCGGCGGCAGCGGGCAGTCTGCTGGCCGCCTTCAACACGCATCTGGGCGACAGCCACGGCGCCACGGCGGCGCTGCATGCGACCTTCCTGTGCGTCGGCGGCATCACCTTGTCCTCGACGCTGATCTTCTGGCAACTGGCCGAGACGCGGCCGCATCCCAGGCAGGTGGAGGAAGTTGCCGAATAGCGATGGCTGGGCGACATCGCCTAGCGCGGCGCGGGTCAATGGCGTGTGCGATCCCGGCCGCGGTACATGGCGCTATATCTGATCACGCGGGCGTTCGCGCTGCAGTGCCTCGGCGATGGTGTCGGCCAGCATGTCGCCGGTCAGCGGCTTGCGCAGGAAACTGTCGAAGCCGGCGTCCTGTGCGGTGGGCTCGGCCTCTTCGTCCGAGCGTGCGGTCACCGCAATCAACGGCATGTCGTAACCGAACACGCGCAGCTGCCGTGCCAGCGCAAAGCCGTCCAGCCCGGGAAGATCCAGGTCCAGCAAGGCCAGGTCGAAGGGGTTGTCGGCCGCTTCGGTCAGCGCGGCCAGCCCGTGCGGTGCATGCACCACCGAGTGCCCCTGCGAACGCAGCAGGCCGACGATGACCTCGGCGATGGTGGGGTCGTCTTCGACCAGCAGGATGCGCTGCGGGGCGACCGCGCCTCCGGTGCGTGCCACCTCGCCGCCGAGCGTGGCGTTGGAGGCGACCCAGCGCAGCGGCAGATCGACCACGAAGCGCGTGCCGGCGCCCAACCGGCTGATCACCTCGATATGCCCGCCCATCGCCATCGCCAGTTCCTGGCAGATGGCCAGGCCCAGACCGCTGCCGCCGTAGCGCGAGGTGGTCTTGGCGCCGTCGCCTTGTTCGAAGCGCTGGAACAAGCGTGCTTTCTGATCGGCGTTGATGCCCGGCCCGGTATCGGCCACCTCGAAACGCAGCCCCTGGTACGACCCCAGCGTGGTCAGCTTGAGCCCCACCACCCCGCGCTCGGTGAACTTGATCGCATTGCTGAGCAGGTTGAGCAGGATCTGGCGGATGCGGGTGACATCGCCGCTGGCGGTGATGTCGCCAAGCAGCCCCACTTCCAGGCTGAAACGCAGGCCGCGTTCCTGCGCCAGCGGCGCCATCAAGCCCTCCACCTCGGCCACCAGCTGGCGTACCGAGAAGGGCTCCAGGTCCAGTTCCAGGCGTCCGGATTCGATCCGTGCCAGGTCCAGCGCATCGTTGACCAGGCGCAGCAGATGCGCGCCGGCACGGCGGATCGATTCGGTATAGCTACGCTGCTTGTTGTCCAGCGAGGTCTTGAGCAACAGCTCGCTCATGCCCAGCACACCGGTCATCGGCGTACGCACCTCATGGCCGAGCGTGGCCAGGAAACGCGTCTTGGCCAACGACGCCTGCTCGGCCAGTTCCTGCTTGTGCACCGCCAGTTGCCAGGCATTCAAGCGCCGCAGGCGGCGGCGATACAACAGCACCGCCGCGGCAACGATGCACAGGGCGAGCACGCCCAGCAGGACCAGCCCCCACGGCGCCAGCCACCACGGCGGCAATACCTGGAAGCGCAGCGTCTGGCTGGCCGACCAGATTCCATCGGCGGTGCGGCCCTGCACTTCCAGCGTGTAATGCCCTGCGGGCAGTCGCGAAAACAGCCGTTCGCCACTGGGTCCGACATCGATCCAGTCCGGGTCGTAGCCACTCAGCCGAAAGCGGTAACTGTTGGACTCCGAATCGGCCAGGCTGAGCAGGCGCGCGACGATGTGCAGGTCGCGATCGTCGTCCTGCATCGTCAGCGGCTCTTGCCCGGTGATATCCAGGCCACGCTCCCCGCGCCGCAAGCCCACGCGTTCGATGATCAACGGCGGCCGGCGTGTGCTGGGGCGCATCGTGGCCGGATCGAACACCACGACACCGTCGGGCGATGCAGCCACGACCCGCCCGCTGCCGGCCTGCACCAGGGTATTGATCTGCAGCTGCTGGTTGGGGAGCCCGTCGTGCACCCCATACACACGCACCAGTCGGCTGCCGGGATCGATCCGGATCAGGCCGCGCTGGCTGGACACCCAGGCCACGCCCCTGGCGTCGACCACCAGGCCATTGGGCGCAACCATCGGAAACTCCTGCTCTTTTCCGACCGTATCCAGGTGCTTGAGCCGCTTTCCGTCCCACAGATAGCGCCGGATCTCGCCAGCCAAGCCGGTCCAGACCACGCCTCCCTCTCCAAGCCGGAACAGGTACGTCGGCAGGGACGGCGTGCCGTCGACGGGGACGAAGCGGTCGGCAGCGGGGTCCCAGCGCCGTAGACCGGCGTTATTGCTCAGCCATATCTGACCATCGGGGCCAAGCCGTATGTCCAGGATGGTCAATGGCTCCAGTCCATGGCTGCCATGGACGATGGTCCGCAGCAGCTGCCCCTCCTGGTTGCGGATCTGCAGGCCGTATTCCAGCACCGTCACCCACAGCCGACCCTGCGCGTCCTCTGCCATCCAGCCCGGTCGGTCCGCGGCACCGTCGGGATCGGGCTCGACATCCTCACGCAACTGCCAGCGTCTGGCCTGCCGGGTCTGCGGGTCATAGCGAATCAATGTTCCTTCGACGGCGATCCAGACCAAGCCGCGCCGGCTTTCGAGCATGGAGTCGGGCGGACGGGCGTCGATGTTGGCCAGGTGGGTCTGCAGTTGGCCGGTCACCGTATCGAGATATTCCAGCACGTGCCGTGAGCCGGCCAGCCAGACGCCGCCCGCAGCCGACGGCGCCGTCGCCAGCACGGACGGGTTGGTCAGCGACTGTGGATCGCCGCCGTGGGAGGCCACGACCGCAAAAGTGTCCCAATGCGGCGGCAGGTGCCACAGGCCGCCTTCGAGCGCTGCAAACCACAGCCCGCCCTCCCGATCCTCGTAGGCCGCAATCCAGTTCCGCCGGACCAGGCCGTGCGCCGACAGGCTGTAGACCGGCACGCTGCTGATGTCGGTTCCTGCAGTGGACAGGCCCAGGCCGCCGTCGGTGTCCAGCCAATAGCGCCCGTTGCGATCATGCAGCAGCACACCCATGACCCGCCGCTTGCTCACCGCCTTCTGCCACGGCTGGGGCCGCGCCTGGCCATTGGCGTCCACACCAAACGCATCGCCGACGACATCCGATACCCACAAGGTGCCGCCGTTGCGTTCCATGTACAGCCGATTGACCGCCTGCGTGGTTCCAGGCAGCGGCACCCGCTGGAAGTGCGTGCCGTCCCAGCGAGCCAGCCCGCCATGGGTGCCGATCCACAACGTTCCGTCAGGCGCGACCGCGAACCCGATCACGCTGTCGGACGGCAGGCTGGTCGGGTCGCCTGGCACGTTGGAAAATCGCTGCATGCTGCCGTCGGGACGCCGCCGATACAGCCCGTGGGCGGCCGTGCCAAGCCAGACATCGCCGTTTGGCGTGTGGGCCAGCGCCCACACCGTGATCTCGCGCAGCTCCGGAAACTGCGGGCTCTCCAGCCGCCTGAACGCGCGTGTCTTGGGCTCCAGAAAACCGGCACCGCCGTTCTCGAAACCCATCCACACCCGATTGTCGCGATCGACGCAGATGGTCCAGATCGCGTTGCTGGTCAGCCCTTCTTCCATCCGCCAGATGCGGTAGTTGCGTCCATCGAATCTGGCCAATCCGTCATCGCTGGCGATCCAGAGATAGCCCTGCTGGTCTTCGGCAAGCTCGCTGACGGTGTCCGAGGGCAGCCCGTCGGCAACCGTGATCTGGCTGGGGACCGGCGTCAGCAGCGCGCGCGAGCTCGCCCATGCAGGCTGCAGCGTGGCGCACAGACACAGCGACGCTGCCGCGATCAACCAATAGGAAAAACACAAAAAAAGGCGCACTGGACAGGTTTCACGACAAGTCGCCGCATAGTGCGGGCCACGCGCGGTGCGAGCAAGCCCGAGCGAGCTTGCCACGCCGAGCACCCGTTTTCACCCAAGGCCGAACCGGCACCTGCACGGGGTCGATCTGGTTTACCGCTGCTGCATGCGCGCCAAGCAGCAACGGTGCGACGGGGCAAGCGACGAGAGCAGCACGTCCTCCATGCTAGGCCCTCCCCATCGCCGCCTGCGCGGCCGCGCGGACTCCCTGACGGGACCGCACCGTTCCGGCTCCACGGCAGGTGGCTTCGGAATGACCTCGGAGCGGCCGACGAAAGCGCTGCGCTGCCGCCAGGGGCCGCGGCGGTGCTCGGAACCCGCGTGTGCCAGCTGTACGCTCCGGCGCTGGGCGCGCCGGCCCCAATCAGCTGCCGCGCGCTTGCCACGTTTCGTTAGCCGCCGTGAGTCGCCAGCCGGGCGGCGCGCGCATCGGCGGCATCTGCCAGCACACCTGCCAGTGCCTGTGCCAGCAACTCACCGGTGACCGGCTTGCGCAGGAAGCCATTGCAGCCGGCAGCCATCGCCTGCGGCTCTGCGTCGGCATCGGCGCGCGCGGTGACCGCGACGATCGGAAAGCGCACGCCGCGCGCGCGCAACTGCGTCACCAGTGCCGCACCGTCGATACCTGGCAGGTCCAGGTCGCACAGGCCCGCGTCGAAGCTGCGGGTACTCAGCTCGGCCAACGCCGCCAGACCATGCAGGACATGGGTGACCTGGTGGCCACGGGTCTGCAGCAGGCCAACGATCACCTGCGCCACGGTCGGGTCGTCTTCGATCAGCAGCAACTGCAATGGCGCCTGGGCCTGCGGCGAGGTTGCGCGGGCAGACGCAGGCACTGCGGGCAGCGCACTCACCCAGCGCAGCGGCAGCTCGACCACAAAGCACGCGCCCTGCCCCAGTTCACTGCTGACCGTCACCGCACCGCCCATCGCCGCCGCCAGTTCGCGGCAGATCGCCAGGCCCAGGCCGCTGCCGCCATGCCGGGCAAGCGTCACTGCGCCTTCGGCCTGCTCGAAGCGCTGGAACAGGCGTCCGCGCTGTTCTGCGCTCATGCCCGGGCCGGTATCGCACACCTCGATCCGGATGCCTTGCCCGGGGCGTTGCGGCGCCACCGCCACACGCAGGCTGACGCTGCCACGCTCGGTGAACTTGACCGCGTTGAACAACAGGTTGAGCAGGATCTGCTGCACCCGGCTGGCATCGCCGTGCAATGCCGGCGGCAGCGCGTCATCCAGCTCGCACGCAAAGGCCAACTGCTTCTGCTCGGCGCTCGGGCGCACCAGCTCGGCCACCTGCCTGATCAGCTGACGCAGGTCGAAGTCGCGATAATCCAGCGGCAGCTTGCCGGCTTCGATCCGCGCCAGATCCAGCGCATCGTTGACCAGCCGCAGCAGATGCTTGCCTGCCGACTGGATCGCGCTGGCATAGCCCTGCTGACGTCCATCCAGTGGCGTCTGCAGCAGCAACTCGCTCATGCCCAGCACACCGGTCATCGGCGTGCGCACCTCATGCCCGAGGGTCGCCAGAAAGCGCGTCTTGGCCAACGAGGCCTGTTCGGCCAGCTCGCGTTTGTGCTGGGCCAGCTGCCATTGCGCGCGCATGCGCACACGGCGGCGATAGGCGGCCGCAAGCAATGCGCCCAGCAGCAGCACGAGCAGGAAAATGAGCGCGATGCCTGCGTCACTGCGCCACCACGGTGGATTGACCGAGAACCGCAGCGAGCGCATCTGTGAGCGATTGCCCAGCGGGTCCACCCCCTGCAGCGTGAGCTCGTAGCTACCGGCAGGCAAGCTGGCGAATTCTCGGATTCCCGCGTTGCCCGAGGTCTGCCATTCGGTGTCGAAGCCTTTCAAGAAACTGCGGTAACGATTGGACAGCGGGTCGCTGTACGACAGCAGACGGCTGACGATCTGCAACTGCCGATCTCCAGGTCCCAGCTGAAACGGGCGATCCATTGGCAACGCGATGCGGGCACCATTGCGTAGCACGCTGACATGTTCCAGCTGCAGTGCCGGAACAAACGGTGCGATATCGGGCATTGCGGTATCCAGCAGCACGGTAGAGCCATCGCTGGTCGCGCCGATCAGGGTATCGCCCGCCATCAGCAGACAATGCTGAATGAACTCCTGGCTGGTCAATCCATCGCGTGTCCCGATGTTGCGTAGGCGTGTCGGCGTCACCGAAGGGTCGATGCGCCATAGCCCGCGCAAGCTGGAAATCCAGACCCTGCCACGCGGGTCGATCCGCATTGCGGACGCGTCGAACCCGGTCAGGCCGTCGGCCTGGCCCACCTGAAGCACGCGCACCCAACGTGTTGCGGTTTTCTTCCATTGTTCTGCACCGACGGCCCGATACACCCACACCATCTCCGGCGATTGGCTGGCAAACGCCTGGATCTGTGTCCCTTCCAGCCCTGCAACCGGCACGAACTGGTGTGACGCCTCGTCCCAGGCAAACATGCCGCCTTCGCCTGCAACCCAGACACGTCCGTCCGGGCCTTGCTCCAGCTGCTGTACGGCGATATCGCGCAAGCCGTGCAAGTCCTGCTGCGTGATGCGCTGCAAGACACGCCCGCTACGCAAATCACGCTGCTGCAGCATGTCGATGAAGGCCATCCACACCGTATCGCCATCCTCGATGATCCAGTCAGGCGCCGATAGCGCCGACGCCGGTTCAGGTCCATCGGACGGCCAGTGGATGAATTCACCGGTACGCAGGTCCATGCGGGAAAGGCCAAAGCTCAGATTGCCCAGCCAGACACGTTGCAGGCGATCCTCCAGCGCCGACACCAACTCCATGTCCTTGAGTTGCGACGACTGCAAGCCTGTCTGAAACGTGTCGCCGGTGCTTGGGTCGACCCGCAACAAGCGACCTTCCGCATCGACCTGCCACAAGCCACCAGAACGTGTGGCCGGGGCCAGGTTGCAATAGATGGCATCACCCGTCGGCACCGCCGGTTTGAGCACGGCTGTGCGCTTCCAGTCTGCCGGCAAATACCCAAGGCCGGTGCCATGCATCGGAACCCATAGCCCGCCATCAGCGGCTCCAAGCAGGCCAATGACATTACGGCGTGACAATGCCCCCTCTCCGCTGAAGGCAGGGACCGGTGGACGCTCGCCGCGGGTCCGCCACAGACCGCGTCCACTTCCCAACCAGAATTCGCCGTCCGGGGCAGCCACTGCACCCCAGAACTCGTTGCCGGTGCCGAACATCGTCCCCCAGGGCAGCGGCGGCCATTGATCGTCCGGGCCCATGACGTGCAACCCCGACTCGCTCCCCAGCCACAGACGGTCCCCCGCCCATTGCAGACCGAAGATGGCAGACTGACGGTTCGGTTCGTCCGGGACATAGACGCGGTGCAGACGTTTTCCGTCGTAGTACGCCAATCCACTGCTGGTTCCGATCCACAGCCGCTGTCGGTTGTCCGCCGCAAGATTCATGACCATGGCCTGGTCAAGGTCGCCATCGACCGCACCCAGATCCACCGACGACATCGCCCCGGAGGTATCGATGCGAATCAGCGCGCCGGTCGTGGTTCCGGCCCAGATATCGCCGTCGAACGCGGTGATGCTGTAGATCTCGCCGTCCTTCATCAACGGATAGTCGACCGTGCGGTAGTGCCGGAAATGGCCTCGTCCGGCATCCATGACGCTCAGCGTCTTGCCGCAGCCGATCCATATCCTGTCAAGCGCGTCGATGTGCAGCGCCTGGATCGCGTTGCAGGGCAACGATGCGGGGTCGGAAGGATCATGTCGCCATGTCCTGAATCCTGCGCCGTCGTACCGCACCAGACCATCCAGGGTGCCAAGCCACAGATAACCGGCGCGATCCTGGTGGATCGCAACCACCATGGTCGATGGGAGTCCGTCGCTGGGACCCACGATCCGGAAACGCGGAATCTCCGGAATCTTCGCCACACAGGGCATTGCGCCCAGCAGCAAGACCAGCAAAACAACAAGCGCACGCATGTGGGCATCCTTTCCACGTCCAGCCCGCATGCTCGCAACGGATCGTTGCGAGCGCAAGCCAAGCGCGCTGCAGCGGGATATGTCTAGAATCCGCCCATGACAACCCTCGCCCGCCTGTTGCTGCTTCCCGCCCTGGCCGTGACCAGCCTTGCCGCAACCGCCGCGCCGGTGCGTTACGCGCTGGATCCGGTGCACACGCGGGTGCTGTTCGCGGTCGAACACGCCGGCTTTTCCAAGGCACTGGGCACCGTTTCCGGAAGCAGCGGCACGCTGGTGTTCGACCCGGACGACTGGGCTGCGGCGCGCCTGGACGTCACCGTGCCCCTGCACCGCGCCGACCTGGGCGATGCCAAGTGGAACGAGGCCACCCTGGCCCGCAACCTACTCGACGCCGAGCGGTTTCCCGACGCGCATTTCGTCTCCACGCAGGTGGAAGCCAGCGGGCAGAACCACGCCAGGGTCACCGGCAATCTGACCCTGCACGGGGTCACCCGCCCGGTCACCCTGGATGTCACCCTCAATGCGCTCAAGCGCCATCCGCTGCCGCCGTTCCGGCGCACCGCCGGGTTCTCGGCCACGGCCACGCTGAGCCGTGCGGAGTTCGGCATCGACGCGTGGAAATCGATGATCGGCGATACGGTCGAACTGCGCATCGAAGCCGAAGCCGTGCGCGAAGGCCGCGCCGACGACGACGCGCCGCAGCCGCAGCCACAGCCACAAAACGCACCCGCCGCCGACACTGCCACCAGCCCGGAATCCTGAGCATGACCCTGAAGAACGTCGAACGCTGGGGCGGTGTCAGCCAGACCCTGCACTGGCTGATCGCACTGCTGATCCTGGTGCTGGGCATCGTCGGCCTCACCATGGGCGAATTGCCCAAGACGCCGAAATACTTCTGGGTCTACACCGCGCACAAGTCGATGGGCCTGACCGTGTTGGCACTGGTGGTCGTCCGGCTGGGCTGGCGCCTCTATGCGGGCGCGCCGCCGCCGGTGGCCGGCACCCCGCGCTGGCAGGAACGCATCGCCGGGCTGACGCACTGGCTGCTGTACGCGATGATCTTCGCAATGCCGCTGTCGGGCTGGTTGTACGACTCCACCAGCGGCCTGCGCCCGTTCCGCTGGTTCGGCCTGTTTGCCGTCCCCAAGCTCAGCCCGCCGGACGAACAATTGCGCGCGATTGCGCACTTCATCCACGAGTGGGGCTTCTGGTTGTTGATTGCCGTGGTGCTGGCGCATGCCGGCGCCGCGCTCTACCACCACCTGTTCCAGCGTGACGCCACCCTGGTGCGGATGCTGCCGCGCGGTTGGCTCTCTTCCAAACCTTAAAGGATTCCCCAATGTCGTCCAGGTTGTTCGCCTCTCCCCTGCTGGTCGCCGCGTCCCTGGTGGCCACGTTCGCCGCCGCCCCGGTCCTCGCTGCCGATTACGTGCAGGCGCCCGGCTCGTCGCTGGTGTTTGCCAGCAAATACGACGGCGAAGTCTTCACCGGCAAGTTCCCCGGTTTCGACACCACGCTGCATTTCGACCCGGCCAACCTGGCCGGCGCCAAGCTCGATGTGCGCATCCCGCTGGCCAGCGCCGTCAGCGGCAACAACGACCGTGATTCGACCCTGCAGGGCCCGGATTTCTTCAACGTCGCCAAGTTCGCCACCGCGCGCTACCGCGCCGACAAGTTCCGCGCACTGGGCGGCAACCAGTACGCCGCCGACGGCACCCTGGAGCTGCGCGGCGTCAGCAAGCCGGTCACGCTGACCTTCACCTGGACCCCGGGCGCGCAGCCGGTGCTGGCCGGCAAGGCGACGGTCAAGCGCCTGGACTTCGGCGTGGGCGGCGGCGACTGGGCCGATACCAAGACCATCCCCAATGAAACCGCGATCAGCACCAAGGTCGTGCTCAAGGCGAAGTAACGCCACCGGCCGCAACCGGACGCGGCCATTGAACGGCGGACTACCTCGTCGGGTCCGCCGTTTTTTTATGCCTGGGAACCGGATGACACCGCGCGATAGCTAGACTCGGCATCCCCCCCGGGTGTGGCTGACAACTCGAACTGGAAGCCGACAAAATGAGTTTGTTGGCCCCATCTTGTTAGGTGCAGTCAAAAGCCAAGGTCAAACGCTGAAGCCGGCCAGTTCAGCCGCGGCCGCCTGGTCGCGGAACAGCATCGACAGCTCGAAGTTCAGGCGAAATCGGTCGAGGGCGCGGCGCCCTCACCGTTCGCGGGACACGCCGTGAACCCGTCACTGGGGCTCGGTGGCGGCATCCATGCCGCCACACTATCCCGCAACCGGCGAAGACACCGCACCAGAAACTTTGCCGATTGCTCTGTTGAAAACCATACACACCGACCAGCTCGACGGGTCCTTGTCCGCCCACCGTCACGGCAACTTACGCGGCATGGATGCCGCGTAAGAGCCTACACGGACGTACTTGCGGCGTGTCCCGCGAGGGTGAGCGGGCAAGCGCCCTGCAGCCAGGCAGCAGATCGGCCGACTTGCAGCGAAGGCCCAGATCATCCGCTCCGCACCAGACCGGCACGACGTCGTTTTCAGCCGCTCAAAATCCACATCTGGCGCGTGCCGAGTGCGCGCACGCCGCATCATCGCGTGCCTGCATCCAACCACTCGCGCAACCGCCGGCTGTCGAACGGCCAGCCCAGCTCGCGCCCATCCGCATCGCGCAGCACCGGCACACGCTCGCCGTAAGCGGCCTCAAGCGCCACATCGCCGTCGACGAAGACGCTGCTGAACTCGCCAGCGCGTGCCTGCGCCAGCACTTCCACGGCCTGGTCGCACAGGTGGCAGTCGTCGCGCTGGTAAAGAATCAAGGCCATCGGGAGGTCTCATGCTGCGCTGCAGCCGTGCCGCAATCGCCGACCGACTAGAATAGCCGCCTTTACGCTCACCTCTCCGGCAAGCATGGCTGTCAGCACGTTCGACCTGTTCAAGATCGGCATCGGTCCGAGTTCCTCCCACACCGTGGGGCCGATGCGCGCGGCCGAGCGCTTCGTGCATCGCTGGCTGCTCGACGCCGGCCGCCTGCCCGATGTGGTGCGCATCCGCGCCGAAGTCTTCGGCTCGCTGGCCCTGACCGGCCGCGGCCATGGCACCGACAAGGCAGTGCTGCTCGGCCTGGAGGGCCACCGCCCCAACCTGATCGATCCGGACATCATCCCGACCACGCTGGAGCGCATCCGCGCCAGCAAGCGCATCAACCTGATGGGCCAGCACGTCATCGCCTTCGACGAAAAGCGCGACCTGCCGATGAACAAGCGGCAGAAGCTGCCGTACCACACCAACGGCATGCGCTTTACCGCCTACGACGCCGATGAGGCGGTGATCGCCACGCGCGATTACTACTCGGTCGGTGGCGGTTTTGTGGTCAACCAGGACGATGCCGCCGACGACCGCATCGTGGCCGACGAAACGCCGTTGCCCTACCCCTTCCTCAGTGGCGACGAACTGCTCGCGCAATGCGCGCGCAGTGGCCTGAGCATCGCCGCGCTGATGTTCGAAAACGAAAAGAGCTGGCGCAGCGAGGACGAGATTCGCGCCGGCCTGCGCGAGCTGTGGGCGGCAATGCAGTCCTGCGTGGAGCGCGGCATCCGCCAGGAAGGCACACTGCCCGGCGGCCTGAACGTCTCGCGGCGCGCGCCGGCCTTGTATCGCGAGCTCTCCTCCAAACCGGAAGCGGCGATGCGCGATCCGCTGACCACGCTGGACTGGGTCAACCTGTACGCCCTGGCCGTCAACGAAGAAAACGCGGCTGGTGGCCGCGTGGTCACCGCGCCCACCAACGGCGCGGCCGGCATCATCCCGGCGGTGCTGCATTACTTCGACCGTTTCTGCCCCGGCGCGTCCGAGCAGCGCATCTTCGACTTCCTGCTCACCGCTGCGGCCATCGGCATTCTCTACAAAGAGAACGCCTCCATTTCCGGCGCCGAGGTCGGCTGCCAGGGCGAAGTGGGCGTGGCCTGCTCGATGGCGGCCGGTGGCCTGGTCGCCGCGCTGGGCGGTAATCCCGGGCAGATCGAGAATGCCGCGGAGATTGGCATGGAACACAACCTGGGCCTGACCTGCGACCCGATCGGCGGCCTGGTGCAGATCCCGTGCATCGAGCGCAACGCGATGGGCGCGGTGAAGGCGATCAACGCCAGCCGCATGGCCATGCGCGGCGACGGCAAGCACAAGGTGTCGCTGGACAAGGTCATCAAGACCATGCGCGACACCGGCCGCGACATGCAGGACAAGTACAAGGAGACCAGCCGCGGCGGGCTGGCGGTGAACGTCATCGAATGCTGAGCCGGGCGCGGCCCTGGGCCGCGCCATGCCTGTCCACCCGGCGCAGCGACGCTGTACGTCCCCACGACATTTCCCCGTGTACCGTCTGACGCTGGATTCCGACGGAGATCGCGATGCGACAGCTTGCCTGCACTCTCGCCCTTGCCCTTGCCTGCGGCCCCCTGATGGCGCAGGAAACCCGCTATGGCCCACGCCTGGAGGGCTTCGACTACCCCTACCCGGTCAAGACCTTCGCGTTCACCTCGCAACAGCAGCCGCTGGAAATGGCATACCTGGATGTCGCGCCCACCGGCAAGCCCAACGGGCGTACCGCCGTACTGCTGCACGGCAAGAACTTCTGCGCCGCCACCTGGGAGCAGAGCATTGCCGCACTGAGCAAGGCCGGCTATCGCGTCATCGCGCCGGACCAGGTCGGCTTCTGCAAATCCAGCAAACCGGCCGCCTATCAGTTTTCCTTCGCGCAGCTGGCCGACAACACGCAGGCACTGCTGAAGAAGCTGGGCATCGAACGTGCCGTGGTGGTCGGTCATTCAATGGGCGGCATGCTCGCCATCCGCTATGCACTGATGTATCCGCAGGCCACCGAGCACCTGGCATTGGTCGACCCGATTGGCCTGGAAGACTGGAAGGCCGAAGGCATTCCGTGGCGCAGCGTCGATGCGTGGTACGACAACGAACTGAAGATCAGTTTCGAGCGCATCAAGAAGTATCAGATGGAGGTCTATTACGCCGGCCAATGGAAGCCCGAGTTCGAACGCTGGGCGCGCATGCAGGCCGGCATGTCGCTGGGCAACGGCAGGCAGGCGGTCGCCTGGAACCAGGCGCTGACCTACGACATGGTATTCAACCAACCAGTTGTCTACGAACTGCCCAAGCTCGCCGTGCCCACCACCTTGTTCATCGGCCTCAAGGACCGCACCGCGATCGGCAAGGACACCGCGCCGCCCGAGGTCAAGGCACGGGTCGGCGATTACACCAAGCTGGGCAAGCGGGCAGCGCAGGCGATCCCGAACGCGACGCTGGTCGAGTTCGCCGACCTCGGCCACTCGCCGCAGGTGCAGGACCCGACACGTTTCAATGCCGCGTTGTTGAAGGCGATCGCGCAGTAAGCAGTGCCGACGGCAAAGCGATCGGCATGACCAACGCATCTGTGAAGCTGCAGCCCGCGAACGGGCGAGCTGCAGCTGCGATGCGTTTGCAACGTACAGAACGGACAGCGGACCAGCCGTGCAGCCGATGATGCCACCGACTGCATGCGCACCGGCAGCTGCCCTCAGGCGGAGGCAGCGCCTGTCCGCGTTCTTCCCCTATTAGCCGGCCACAATCCGCAACACGTCATCCAGCAACGCGGCCGCAGTCACCTCCGCGCCCGCGCCCGGCCCCTGGATCAGCAGGGGCTGCTGGCGATAGCGATCACTGCTGATGGCGACACGGTTATCGGTACCGGCGCCACCGGCGAGCGGGTGATCCAGCGCCAGCTCGCGCAAGCCGACGCTGGCGCCATGCGCATCCACGCGGCCCACAAAGCGCAGGCAGCGTCCTGCAGCGCGCGCCTGCTGCCAGCGCGCGCCGACGACCTCATCCAGCGCACCCAGCTGCGCATCCAATGCGTCAAGCGGCAGCCGCGCAATGCGCGCGGGCACCAGCGATTCCACATGCACCTGGTCGGCTTCCAGCTGCCAGCCCGCCGCGCGTGCCAGGATCAGCAACTTGCGCCGCACGTCCTCACCCGACAGGTCGATGCGCGGATCCGGCTCGGTATAGCCGGCCGCCATCGCCTCACGCACGCAATCGGAAAACGCACCATTGCCGTCGTAGCGATGGAATAGCCAGGCCAGCGACCCGGACAACACGCCTTCGATCGAATGGATATGGTCGCCGCCCGCCACCAGCGCGCGCACGCTGCTCAACACCGGCAGCCCCGCCCCGACGGTGGCGCTGTCGCCGTAGTGCGCACCACTGGCGTGACGCGCCGCGTGCAAGGCCTGCGCGCGCGACAACACGGTGCCCTGGCCCAGCTTGTTGGCAGTGACCACGTGCACGCCACGCAGCAGCCATTCCACGTGCCACTCGGCAACGACATCGCTGGCGGTCGCGTCCACCAGCAGATCGCCGGCACGCAAGGCGGTGGTTTCTGCCCAGGGTTGCAGCACGGCCTGGCCACGCGGTGCGGCGTTGGCCTGTTGCAAGGCCTGCGCGGCGCTGGTACCGCAATCGTGGGCAATCCGCGAATTGGCCAGCCAGTCGAAGCGCGGCAACTGCAGCTGGCGCTCCTGCAGCGCGGTGTAGCGCGCCACGAACGCGCGCCCCACCGTCCCGGTGCCCAGCAGGGCCAGCCGTGGCGTCGGCGTCACCGCTGCCGCCGAAGCGCGGCGCGAAACAGGCAGCACGGTGCTCACGCGTCGACCTGTTTGCGGCTTGCGGTGGTCAGCGTTGCTTCGGCACGCGCCAGGCCGGCGCGCAGGTCGATCAACAGATCCTCGGCCGATTCGATCCCGATCGACAGCCGCAGCAGGCCATCGGAAATCCCGGCGGCAGCGCGTGCTTCGGCAGTCATCGCCGCATGCGTCATCGAGGCCGGATGCGCGATCAGGCTTTCCACACCGCCCAGCGACTCGGCCAGGGTGAAGTAGCGCAGGCCATCGACGAACGCGCGCACCGCAGCTTCGCCACCATCGAGCTCGAAACTCATCATCGCGCCGAAGCCCTTCTGCTGGCGCGCGGCCAGCGCATGACCCGGATGCGCAGCCAGGCCGGGGAAATACACCTGATTGACCACCGCATGGCCGTCCAGCAGCTCGGCGATCGCGTCGGCGTTTTCCTGGTGCACGCGCAGGCGCGCGTCCAGCGTGCGCAGGCCGCGCAAGGTGAGGAAGGCATCGAACGGCGACCCGGTCAGGCCCAGCGCATTGGCCCACCACACCAGCTGCTGGTGCAGCTCGGCATCGCGCGCGACCACCGCACCGCCCACCACATCGCTGTGGCCGTTGATGTACTTGGTGGTGGAATGCAGCACCAGGTCCGCGCCGAACTCCAGCGGCTTCTGCAGTGCCGGCGACAGGAAGGTGTTGTCCACCACGGTCAGCGCGCCCACCTTCTTTGCCGCCTCGATGACGAAGCGCAGATCGGTGATGCGCAACAACGGGTTGGACGGGGTTTCAATCAGCACCAGCCTGGGCGACTGCGCCAACGCGTCGGCCAGCGAACGCGGGTCGGTCAGGTCGGCGGTGACCAACGCAAAGTGGCCCTTCTTGGCCAGCGCATTGAACAGCCGCCAGCTGCCGCCGTAGGCATCGTGCGGCACCACCAGGGTGTCGCCCGGCTGCAGCAACGCATTGAGCACCAGGTTGATCGCGCCCATGCCGGTGGAGGTGATCACCCCGCCGGCGCCACCTTCCAACTCGGCCAGTGCTTCGCCGAGCAGGTCGCGGGTCGGGTTGCCGCTGCGGGTGTAGTCGTACTGGCGCTTGTTGCCGAACCCGTCGAAGGAGAAGTTCGACGACAGCACGATCGGCGGCGTCACCGCGCCATAGGCAGTGTCGCGGTCGATGCCGGCGCGAACGGCAGCGGTGGCAGCGGTACAGGGGGCGTCGGCGGGGTCACGAAAGCTCATGCGGTTTCTCCGGTGAGGCGAAGGGCAGTGGCGAGGATCGCGTCGATGCGATCGATTTCTTTCAGGAAGGCGTCGTGGCCGTACGGCGAGCGCAATACGCGCAGGCTGCCGCGCGGCCCCAGCCCTTCGACCAGGCTGACCAGGTCGGCCAGCGGCACCAGGCGGTCGCCCTCCACCGCAACGACGACGGTGGGCACTCGTACCTGTGCCGGGTCGATGCGGTGCAGGTCGATGGACTCGGACAGCCGCAGGTAGGCGGTCACCGGTGTACGCGCGACATACTGCGCGCCGGCGGCATCCAGGTAGTCTTCGGCGGCCACGCGGACGCGGCCATTGATCACTTCCGGCGGCGCGTCGAAGCGCTCGCTGAATTCTTCCGGGGTGCGGTAGCTGAGCATGGCGAACTGCCGTGCCAGTGCCAGCCCATGATTTTCGGCGCATTGCAGCTGGCCCAGCGCCACCGCACGGCGCTGCAGTGCGCGCCAGGCGGCGGCATACGGATGCGCGCGATGCGCACCACTGACCGCAACCAGGGTGCCGACGCGGGCGGCATGGCGGCTGGCGAACTGCAGGCCGACCAGCGCGCCATACGAGTAGCCGACGAAGCCGTGCAACCGCGCGATACCCAGTGCATCCAGCAATGCGGCGATCGCATCGGCCTGGTCGGCGGTATCGATCGGCGCATCCAGCGTGCCGTCGGCGCCGAGAAAATCGAACGACAACAGGCGCCGCGAGGCCGGATCCAGCGCACGGCCGGCACCGACCAGGCCATCCACCCAGCCCTTCTCGGGGAACAGGCCGCTGGCGGCCAGATGGCGATGCGCGGAAATCCCGCCGGCCACGAACACCACCGGTGCACTGGCAGCGCCGACCAGTTCATAGCGCAGCCGCAGCTCGCGCATGCCGGCATGGCGCATCGGCAAGGCAATGACCAGTTCGCCGCGCACGGCAAGCACGCCGTCATCAGTGGCAGCGGGTATATCGATGTAATCGGGTGTGGACGGCGATGCTGTATTCACGAGGCTCATGGCGATATCCGGGGTGGATCGGCCATCGAGCTTCGCGGGAGCTCGCGTTCGACGTGCGCAAGGCACGATTCGAACCATCTTTCGGCGGACGCGGTGGTCCCCGCAGGATTTGGCACCAAACGCGGGCGCTTGCGCGCTCCGCTGGCTGCCCCGGCATCAAAGGGCCTGTCCCTCCGCCGGTCTCGATGGTGGAGCCAAGATGCCACCGCTTTTTTGCGATGTCAATCTCTTCATGCGGATGGAAAGATATATTTTCATCCGATACCACTCCGGCCTGTGATGGACCGCATACTTGAGGCCCCTTTAGTTGAGCCGATCACGTGCCCCACCACGTGTCTCGCAGCACCCCGACCGCCCTCGCCCGGTCTTTCATCATTGCGGCCCTGGCGTGTATCGCGCCAGCCAACGCGCAGCAGCGCTGGCATTGGCCCGGTGCCGCGAACACGCCTGCGAGCTCGCCGGCGGTCGCAGCTGCGCAGACTGCGGCTGCATCGGCCGGCACCGGCCCGTCACTGCAGCTGGAGTGGCAGGCTCCGGCTTACCTGGCCTGGGTCAGCAACCCGCTGGCCGGATCCGCACAGGTGCAGCTGAGTGCACCGCCCAGCGAGGACTATCGCGCCGTGCCGGCATTGCCGCTGACGGTGCAACTGGCTGCGCACGAGCGCCGGCTGCTCGCCCGACTGTATCCGGCCAGCAACCAGCGCAGCCTGGCCGGCCTGGGACTCACGCTCGATCTGGTGCCCGGCGATCCACAGGCCCGCCCGCAGCAGCAGGTGCGCTACCGGCTCCCGTTCCGCGATGCACCGATACACGTGGACCAGGGCTTCGGCGGGGCCTTCAGCCATGCCGATGCGCCCAACTGGTACGCGGTGGACTTCGCCTTGCCGCAGGGCACGCCGGTGCTGGCAGCGCGCGAGGGCGTGGTGATGGAGGTGCGGCAGGATGTCATCGAAGGCGGCCCGCAGGACCAGGCCGCCGCCGGCGGCAACCTGGTGCGGGTGCTGCATGCCGACGGCAGCATGGCCATCTATGCCCATCTGGCGCCCGATGGCGTGGCGGTGCGCCTGGGCCAGGTGGTGCGCACCGGCGAGCGCCTGGGCGCCTCTGGCAATACCGGCTACAGCACCGCCCCGCACCTGCATTTCGCGCTCCAGCGCAATGCGGACCTGCGCCTGATCGCGTTGCCGTTCCGGATGCTGGGCCCCCAGGGCGAATTGCAGTTCCCCTCGCCGGCACCGTGAGTGACGGCCGCCCGGCGAGCGCCGGGCTACCGACCGGCAAGGCCCAGGCCAGGGCCACAGAGGCCCGCCGCGGCGAAGCCGCTATAATCACCGGCTTCCTCAGTTTCCGCAGGCGTCCGACCGGGCGCGCTCAGCCCATGTCCGACGTCTCCAACGAAGCCGCGCGCCGCCGCACCTTCGCCATCATTTCCCACCCCGATGCGGGCAAGACCACGCTGACCGAAAAGCTGCTGCTGTTCGGGGGTGCGATCCAGATGGCCGGCTCGGTCAAGGGCCGCAAGGCCGCCCGTCACGCCACCTCGGACTGGATGGCGCTGGAAAAGGAGCGCGGTATCTCGGTCACTTCCTCGGTGATGCAGTTCCCGTACGAGGGCAAGATCGTCAATCTGCTCGACACCCCCGGCCACGCCGACTTCGGCGAGGACACCTACCGGGTGCTGACCGCCGTGGACTCGGCGCTGATGGTCATCGACGTCGCCAAGGGCGTGGAAGAACGCACCATCAAGCTGATGGAAGTCTGCCGCCTGCGTGACACCCCCATCATGACCTTCATCAACAAGCTCGATCGCGAGGGCAAGAACCCGATCGACCTGCTGGATGAAGTCGAAACCGTGCTCGGCATCCAGTGCGCCCCGGTCACCTGGCCGATCGGCATGGGCCAGCGCCTGAAGGGCGTGGTGCACCTGATCACCGGCGAGGTGCACCTGTACGAACAGGGCCGCAACTTCACCCGCCAGGATTCGACCATCTTCCCGTCGCTGGATGCCCCGGGCCTGGCCGAAAAGATCGGCGCACAGATGCTGGCCGAACTGCGCGACGAACTGGAACTGGTGCAAGGCGCCAGCAATCCGTTCGACCTGCAGGCGTACCGCGCCGGCCAGCAGACGCCGGTGTTCTTCGGCTCGGGCGTCAACAACTTCGGCGTGCAACCGCTGCTGGATTTCTTCGTCGAGCACGCACCGCCACCGCAGGCGCGCGACACCACCGGCCGCCGGGTCGAGGCGACCGAGGCCAAGCTCAGCGGCTTCGTCTTCAAGATCCAGGCCAACATGGACCCGCAGCATCGCGACCGCGTGGCCTTCATGCGCGTGTGCTCGGGCAAGTTCACCGCCGGCATGAAGGCATTGCACGTGCGCAGCGGCAAGGACGTCAAGCTGGCCAATGCGCTGACCTTCATGGCCTCCGACCGCGAGATCGCCGCCGAAGCCTGGCCGGGCGATGTCATCGGCATCCACAACCACGGCACCATCTCCATCGGCGACACGTTTACCGAAGGCGAATCGCTGTCGTTCACCGGCATTCCCAACTTCGCACCGGAACTGTTCCGGCGTGCACGCCTGCGCGACCCGCTCAAGCTCAAGCAGTTGCAAAAGGGCCTGGCGCAGCTGTCCGAAGAAGGCGCCACGCAGTTCTTCCGCCCGTTGATGAGCAACGACCTGATCCTGGGCGCAGTGGGTGTGCTGCAGTTCGACGTGGTGGCCTACCGGCTCAAGGACGAATACGGCGTGGATGCGATCTTCGAACCGGTGAGCGTCACCACCGCGCGCTGGGTGCATTGCGACAACGCCAGGAAGCTGGAAGAGTTCCGCGAGAAAAATGCCGGCAATCTGGGTATCGACGCCGCCGGCCAGCTGGTCTATCTCGCCCCGACGCGGGTGAACCTGCAGCTGGCGCAGGAACGCGCGCCGGACGTACGTTTCTCTGCCACGCGCGAGCATGCGCATGCCAGGGCGATCGATTGACCGCGGCTTGAACCAAGGCGTGCAACCGCGCCTGCCGGCGATGCGAATTGCTCGCAATTGCGGTACCTTTTTGGCATGAACGCAGACGCCTCCCCCTCGACCGACCTGCGCGACGAGATAGCGAGCGCCGTGACCCACGGCCTGGGTGCCATTGCGGCATTGGCTGGCGGCTCGGTGCTGATCACGCTGGCCGCCATCTATGGCGATGGCTGGCAACTGGCCACCTCCATCGTCTTCAGCGCCACCCTGGTACTGCTGTACGTCGCCTCCACGCTGTTTCATGCCATTCCGCATCCGGGCGCCAAGGCGCGCCTGCAGGTACTCGATCACTGCGCGATCTATCTGTTGATCGCCGGGACCTATACCCCGTTCACGCTGATCAATCTGCGCGACTCCTGGGGCTGGGGATTGTTTGCCGCGATCTGGACGATTGCCGCCGCCGGGGTGATCTTCAAACTGTTCTTCACCGGTCGTTTCCGCCTGTTGTCGACGGTGCTGTATCTGGCGATGGGCTGGCTGATCGTCGTGGCGATCCAGCCCTTACTGCGCTCTGTCGATACCTGGTCTCTGTGCTGGCTGCTGGCCGGCGGACTCTTCTATACGCTGGGCACGTATTTCTACCAGCGCGACACCCAGCGCTATTTCCATGCAATCTGGCACCTGTTCGTGCTGGCCGGCAGCGCTTGCCACTTCGTTGCGGTGATTGCGCAGGTCATGTGAGGCACGATCTGCGGCGCGTTCGCGCGCCGTGCACGAGCCATCGCCAACCATGGCCCGCGTGAACAACGTGACAGACACCTCAGCTGCATCTCCTTCCCCCACGCCACGTCGTCGACGCTGGCTGGCCGGGTTCGCCATCGTCGCCGCCATCGTGGTGGTCTTCGTGCTGCTGTTCCAATGGAACTGGCTGCGTGGCCCGGTCGAGCGCCTGGTCAGTGCCAAGACCGGTCGCGAATTCCACCTCGGCTATCTGGATGTGAAGCTGGGCCGCACGACCACGGTGCGCGGCAATCGGCTGAGCCTGGCCAATGCGGCATGGTCAAAGCGCGGGCCGATGGCCGAGCTCAACTCGGCCGAGATCGATGTCGAGTTGTGGCCGCTGCTGCGCGGCAAGCTGCGTCTGCCGGAAATCCGTCTGGATCACCCGACCGTCCTGCTGGAAGCAGGCGACGACACCCATCCCGGCAACTGGGTCTTTGATCAGGACGATGGCGATGGGACGATGCCGCGCCTTGGCCGCCTGCTGGTGAACAACGGGCGCCTGCAATACATCGATGCAGCCAATCGCTCGGATGTGGACGTGGCAATCAACAGCCTCGCCCCGCCGAGCAGCGACCAGCGTGCGGCGCCCATCGGCATCGATGGCAAGGGCCGCTGGAAGGGCTATCCCTTCACGCTCAAAGGCAACACCGCCTCGCCGCTGGAGCTGAGTCAGAGCGAGCACCCGTTCCGTATCGATCTGCGCGGCAGCGCCGGCGCCACCCGCACGCACGTGCGCGGCACCTTGACCAACCCGTTCCAGTTTCAGGTCTTCGATCTGCAAATGGCACTCAGCGGTCAGGACATGCAGGATCTGTATCCGCTGACCGGCGTAGCCATGCCGTCGACGCCGCCGTACAAGCTCGATGGTCATCTGCGCCGCAACGGCCAGCTCTGGCGCTACGAAAAGTTCACCGGCACCGCCGGCGATAGCGATCTGTCAGGTACCGCGGAAGTGGACCTGCGCAACAAGCGTCCGTTCCTGCGTGCGGATCTGGCGTCCAAACGCCTGGATTTCGACGACCTGGCAGGCTTTGTCGGCGCACCGCCGAAGACCGGCGCGAACGAGTCGGCAAACGCCGAACAGAAAAAGCAGGCCGCACAACTCGCAGCCAGCGCCCGCGTGCTGCCCAGCACGCCTTATGACCTGTCCAAGCTGCGTGCGATGGATGCGCAGGTGCGCTGGCGCGCGCAGCGCATCAATGCGCCGTCGTGGCCGCTGGACGACATGGACGCCTCACTGACCTTGAAGGACGGTCTGCTGCAGCTGGATCCGCTCAACTTCGGCGTTGCCGGCGGCGACATCCGCTCCACCATCCGCATGGATGCGCGCAACGAGGTGATCACCACACAGCTCAAGGCTGGCCTTCGCGGCATCCGGCTGGATCAGCTGTTCCCCGACACGACACTTGCCAAGCAAGCCTCGGGTGCCATCGGCGGCGAGCTCGATCTGCGTGGCCGCGGCAACTCGATCGGCTCGATGCTCGGTACCGCCGACGGCACGATCGGCGTCGGCATGGGCCGTGGGCATGTCGGCAACCTGATCATGGAACTGGCCGGGCTGGATATCGCCGAGTCGCTGAAATATCTGGTCACCAAGGACCGTCAGATTCCGGTGCGCTGCATCTTCGGCGACTTCGGGGTGCAGGACGGCCTGATGCAATCGCGTGCGCTGGCCTTCGACAGCACCGACACCATCATCGTTGGCGAAGGCAGCATCAGCTTGAAGGACGAGACGCTGGACCTGCTGCTGCGCCCGCGCCCGAAAGACCGCAGCATCCTGAGTCTGCGCTCGCCGTTGCGGATCGGCGGCAGCTTCAAGGACCCGACCTTCCGTCCCGACTTCAAGGCGTTGGGCCTGCGTGGCGCACTTGCAGTCGGCCTGGGCATGATCGCCCCGCCCGCCGCCTTGCTCGCGACCTTCGAACCGGGTCCGGGCAAGGACAGCGACTGCGGTGGCAAGTTCGCGAAATAAGCTCGCTGCAAGACCCTGGGCGACCAGCAAACTAGCCAGACGCTGTAGCGATGGTGGCAACGTGTTGAGCGTATGCACTTTCTTTGACGAGTGCACTTCTCAACAGACACACGCAGCGATGGCGAACAGCGGCATCGGTTCTTGCAGTCAAGATGCCCAGTCGAACGCTCGGTGAGTCGTTCGCGGCACCTCACCGCTCGCAGGACACGCCGTGAATTCGTCCCTGGAAGCTCGGTGGCGGCATCCCTTCCGCTACTCGGTCCTGCAATCGGCGAAGACACCGCACCAAAAAGTCGGTCGATGGCCACGTGAAAAAGCTTCTGATAGCACGAACGGGATCGACGTTGATCCGCGTCGCTATCGAACAAACGCATCGTGCATTGCTTGGACCATGCACACCGAATATCTCGACAGGTCCTTGCCCGCTCACTGTCGCGGCATGGATGCCGCGTAAGAGCCTACATGGACGTACTTGCGGCGTGTCCTGCGATGGTGGGCGGGCAAGGGCCCTGCAATAGGCTGCAGATCAAACCCCCTGACACTCATCTCTCTGCCCGCCACACTCATCAAGCCAGCCCGGGCAGAAGCGCCGTTCAAGGCAAGACGCAGGGAACCCAGCCGGCACGGCTCTAGCTGGCGATGTAACGCTGCAATTGATCGATATCGTGCTGCTGGCGCTCGATCACCGCCTTGACCAGATCGCCGATGGAAATCACGCCCTGCACGCGCCCGTTGTCCAGCACCGGCAGATGCCGGAAGCGTCCGTCGGTCATCAACTGCATGCAGCGCTCCACCGTGTCCGACGGCGACACCGTCACCACCTGGGTGCTCATGATCTCGGCAACGCTGGTGGTCGATGAAGCGCGGTCGCGCAACACCACCTTGCGCGCGTAATCGCGCTCGGACACGATGCCGACCAGCCGTGGTCCGTCCATCACCAATACCGCGCCGATGCCTTTCTCGGCCATCATCCGGATCGCCTCGATCACTGCAGCGTCTGCCGCCACGGCGAATACCTCAACCTGTTTGGTCCCCAATAGCTGTCGTACGGTCTGCATGGCCCGCTCCGCGCTTGGTCTGGTGGTCGCAGACTACTCCCACCACGCCGCGGTGGGTATCGACCAGGTACAGCGGACGCTGCTTGGCCTCGTCATACAACCGGCCCAGGTATTCGCCGATCAGGCCCAGGGCAATCAGCTGGATGCCGCCAAGGAACAGGATCACCGACATCATGGTCGGCCAGCCGGCCACCGGGTCGCCCATCAGCGCCGCCTTGATCACCACCCAGCCGCCAAACAGGAATGCCACCAGCGCGGTAAGCAAGCCCAGATAGGTCGCTGCGCGCAGTGGCACGGTGGAAAAACTGGTGATGCCATCCAGCGCGAAGTTCCACAGCCGCCACACCGTGAACTT
The DNA here is from genome assembly GCF_903989455.1 of Xanthomonas euroxanthea. Classification (NCBI taxonomy): domain Bacteria; kingdom Pseudomonadati; phylum Pseudomonadota; class Gammaproteobacteria; order Lysobacterales; family Lysobacteraceae; genus Xanthomonas; species Xanthomonas euroxanthea. The sequence goes on from NZ_LR861803.1 coordinate 3,492,822, forward strand.
GCTGCGCCCCGACAGCCGCGGCGCACGCCGATACGGCAGCGCCACCTGGCGAAACCCGACCCAGCCAAACAGCCCCTTCATGAAACGGTGGCGCTCGCGCAGCTGCTGCAAGGCCTCCACCACCCGCGGCGACAGCAGTCTGAAATCCCCGGTATCGGCGGGAATCGGCGTGCGCGACAACTGCCGGATCACCCGATAGAACGCATGCGCCGCGCTGCGCTTCAACCAGCTCTCGCCCTCGCGAAAAATCCGCGTGCCGAAGATGTTGTCGTAACCGGCGCGCCACAGCGCGACGAATTCGGGAATCAGCTCCGGCGGGTCCTGTCCATCGGCATCGAGCAGCACCACCGCACCGGGCAACACATGGTCCAGGCCGGCAGAAATGGCCACTTCCTTGCCGAAATTACGCGACAGCCGCACCGCGCTCACCTGCGGGTCGGCATCGGCAAGCCCCTGCAGCACGCTCCAGGTGCCGTCGCTGCTGCCATCATCGACATACAGCACATGCGTCTGCACGCCATGCAAGCCGGCCAGCACCGCGCACAGGCGCGGATGCAGCTGCGGAATGCTGGTCTCTTCGTTATAGGCCGCAATCACCACCGTCAGGCGGTCTGCTGCCAACGGCAGCTGGGCGGGGCCGGACGTCTGCATGCTCATGGTGCCTGCAGATACGCGGGGCCACCCAGCTGGCGTGCCTGCCGCTGGATCCATGCCGCCCGCCGTTGCACATAGGCGCCGGGACGACGTGCGTCATAGCGGCGTGGCGAAGGCAGTACCGCTGCCAGACGCGCCGATTCGCCCGGCGACAGCCCCGCCGCATCCTTGCCCCAGAACTGCCGGGCAGCGGCCTGCGCGCCGTACACCCCGTCGCCGAACTCGGCCACGTTGAGATACATCTCCAGAATGCGCTGCTTCGGCCACAACAACTCGATCAGCACCGTGTACCAGGCCTCCAGGCCCTTGCGCAGCCAACTGCGGCCCTGCCACAGGAACACGTTCTTGGCGACCTGCTGGCTGATCGTGCTGGCCCCGCGCACGCGTCCGCCGCGCGCATTGTGGTCGCGCGCCTTTTCGATCGCCTGCAGGTCGAAGCCGTGATGCAGCGGAAACTGCTGATCCTCCGCAGCCACCACCGAAATCGGCAGGCTGGCGGCGATCCTGTCGTAGTCGCGCCATTGCTGGTGCAGCGAAAAACGCCAGTCGCCCTCGCCCCAGGCTTCCAGATAGCGCCCCACCATCATGCTGCTGACCGGCGGATCGATCACCCGCAGCACCAGCACCTGCAGCACGCTCGCGGCAGCGAACAGCAGCGGGGCCGCCAACAGCCAACGCAGCCAGCGCCCCGCGCGCCGCGCTGGCGCCACCTGCTTGCCATCCAATGCATCCGTCCCCATTGTTCGCTAAGACCTTTCATTCCGATGCTCGTTGCATTATCCGGCAACCGGCGTCCCTTACGTCCGATGTCCCCATGACCGATCACGATCAGCTTTCCCGTTTCCTGCTGCCTGCCGCTGGCGTGCGCGGCGTCCATGTGCGCCTGACCCAGGCCTGGCACGACATCCAGGGGGCGGCCGACTACCCGCCCGCCGCCCGCCAGTTGCTCGGCGAAGCAGCGGTGGCCTCAGCCTTGTTCACCGGACACACCAAGGTCGACGGGCGCCTGTCGGTGCAACTGCGCGGCAACCAGACCCTGCGCACCCTGTTCGCCGAATGCACTGCAGCCGGGACCTTGCGCGGCATCGTGCAGCTGGCCGACGGTGCCGATGCGCCCGCCGACCTGCGCGAACTGGGCGAGGCCGCGCTGCTGGCGATCACCATCGAGAACCCCGGCCTGGACCCGCGTGAACCACAGCGCTACCAGAGCCTGGTCGGCATGCAGGCGCCGGACCTGGCCGAAGCCTTCGAAACCTATTTCCATCAGTCCGAGCAGCTGCCGACCCGGCTGCTGCTGGCCGCAGGCCCGGACCAGGCCGCCGGCCTGTTGCTGCAAAAGTTGCCTGGCGACGAAGGCGACAACGATGGCTGGACCCGCATCGGCGCCCTGTTCGACACCCTGGGCGCACCGGAACTGCTCTCGGTCGCCAGCGAGGACCTGCTGCACCGGTTGTTCCACGAGGAAGACACCCAGTTGCTGGGCAGCAAGCCACTCAGCTTCGGCTGCTCCTGTTCGCGCGAGCGGGTCGCCTCGATGCTGCAATCGCTGGGCGAAGACGAGGCGCGTGCCGCTGCCGAGGCGACTGGCGAGGTCGAGGTCCGCTGCGAGTTCTGCGGGCGTGAGTATCACTTTCCGTTGACCGCGCTGGACGTACTTTTCAGCGAGGCGCAGCCGTCATTGGACGCGCCGGAAAGGTTGCAATAGATAGCGTTGGTGCTGCATTCCGGGGAACGCGGCTACTTGTTAAATAATCATAAACGCCCTAGCATTCTGATTGCCCGCTCTCGGGAACTTAACAACTGCCCCTGGGTCTGAACTCTGGTATGCGACACCTTCTTCGCCTTCCGCTCGCTTTGCTGGTTGCCCTCGCGGCAGCCACGGGTGCGCACGCGCAGTCGGCATCCCAGCAGTTGCGCGAGAGCACCATCCTGCCGGTGTGGAACAAGGGCAGCGGAAAGGTCGAAGCCTTTCTGTACCTGGAGCCCACTGGCGAGCAGAAGGCTGGCGCACGCTGGCACTTCGGTCGCAACTCGCTGGACGCGGCCTTCGGCCTGACCTCGGGCGATTCGCTGGGCCTGATCTGCAACAGCAGCCGTGGCACCAACATCAACGGACTCGCCAGCCACTGTCTGCTTGCAGGCATTGGCGACGACGAGGAAGACAGCGCCGCAGCATCGCGCCGCGTCTCGGCCACGCTGGGCTTCAACCGCGCTGGCGCCCGCGCTGGCGTCACCGCCGGCACTGGCCGCGACACCCTGCCGGCCTGGTTGATCGGCGCCGGCAAGGCACCGCTGACCCGCGTCGAACAGAACGACCTGACCGTATTCGGGCAGAAGAACATTGGCCGCGAGGGCTTCGTCTCGATCGGCGGGACCTATGCGCGCGCGCGCCTGGTACCGCTGGCCGACGTTTCGCCGGCGATCGCCGACCAGTGGGACAGCAAGACCCTGAGCGTCGGTGGCGGCTACGGCGCCTTCAGCGCCAACGTCATCGGCCGCGTCGTCGACGTCCCTGGCCAGCCGGAAAAGTGGGAAGGTCTGGGCCTGGGCCTGACCTGGCGTACCCCCTGGAGCGGCCAGTTGACGGTCGGCGCAGAGAACGTGATTTCCCGTGGCAAGAACCCGTTTGCGCCGAGCAACGAGAGCAACAGCGACGGTACGATTCCGTACGTCCGGTACGAGCAAGATCTCTAAGTCATTGATTTGAATTGATTTAACGTGACGCCATCGGCCCGCAGCCGGTGGCGTTTTTTGTTCTGGCCATGTGCCCCACGCCGCCCTTCACGCCTTTCTTCTTTTTCGTTAACGGGACTTTAATTTCTCGCATAACGCATATACCATCGGTTCACCCTGACGTTTTGGATCCGCTTCTTCGGACCCCCCGACAGGCAAACAACCCTTGGCAGTACCCAAGATCACTTGGAGAGAGAGCTAATGAATTGCAAGTCCAACAAGCTGCGCGATGCAGTCGTCCTCGCGCTTGTCGTGGGCGTCGGCGGTACCGGTACCGCCATCGCTCAGGAAGCCGGCGGCACCACTAACCTCGACAAGATCGAGGTGACCGGTTCGCGCATCAAGCGCGCCGACGTTGAAACGTCGCAGCCTGTCTTCACCATGAGCCGTCAGCAGATCGAATCGCAAGGCTTGACCTCGATTGGCGACGTGATCCAGAACATTAGCTCGGGCGGTTCGGCGCTCAACAGCAATGTCAACAATGGCGGCAACGGCGAAACCCGCGTCAACCTGCGTAACCTCGGCTCCAATCGCACTCTGGTGCTGGTCAATGGCCGTCGCTGGGTCGGCGGCACCGGATTGGGCGGCGCGGTCGATCTCAACACGATTCCGACTGCTGCCGTCGAGCGCATCGAAGTCCTGAAGGATGGCGCTTCCACGATTTACGGCTCCGACGCCATCTCCGGCGTGGTCAACATTATTTTGCGTCAGAACTTCGATGGCGCCGAAGCGAATGCGTACTTCGGTCAGTACGACAAGGGCGACGGCAGCCGTGAGTCCTACGACTTCACGATCGGCTCCACTGGCGATCGTTGGCACGCCACGTTGGGCGTTGGCTACGTCAAGGAAGAGCCAGTCTGGGCAGGTGATCGCGAAATCTCGTCGGTCCCGGTGTTCGGTGCAGTTCGAGGCACGGGCAATAGCACAACGATTCCGGGTGGACGTTTTGGTATTTTCGGCTCGACTGGCCCAGACCCCACCACTGGCGCTCCTACATTCGGTGCAACACGTTTCAACGGAACGCCTGGGTTCTCCATCACCAATGACGGTGGTACCACCTCGCGCAACTACACTGCAGCCGATAGCTACAACTTTGCGCCGGCCAACTATCTGGTAACCCCGCAGGAGCGCAAGTCGGTATTCGCCGACGCTGGCTTGTCGATCACGGACAATGTGCGCTTCAAGACCACGGTGACCTACAACGAGCGCGAGTCGAGCCAGATCCTGGCACCGATGCCGATCGTTCTTGGTCGCTCCGCGCCCGGCACCAACGGCGCAGATATCGTTATTTCGGCAAGTAATATCTACAACAACACCGGCCGTGACATCGACTACATCCAGTACCGCGCCGAAGAGACCGGCGGTCGCATCTTCACCCAGAACGTCAAGACGTTCGGGTTCAGCGGCGCATTCGAGGGTGATTTCGAAGTTGGCCAGCGTTTCTTCAGCTGGGAAGCCGGCATGTTCTACGGCAAGAATGACCAGACCGATCGCACCACCGGCCTGTTCAATATCTCCGCACTGCGTAACGCACTTGGCCCTTCGTTCGTCGACGCTGGCGGTGTAGCGCGCTGCGGTACCGCAGCCAGCACGATCGACGGCTGCGTGCCGATGAACATGTTGAGCGGCCCGGGCTCGTTGACCCCGGAAATGCTGGGTTATGCTGGCTTCAATGCACATGACCTCTATGGATACGAGCAGAAGACTTATTTCGGCAACATCGGCGGCGAGCTGTTCGACCTGCAGGGAGGTGCGTTTGCATTCTCCTTTGGTGCTGAACACCGTGAAGAGTCGGGCTTTGACGATCCGGACGCGCTGATCAACTCTGGCGACACCACCGGCAACGCACGTACTGCGACCAACGGCGGCTACAAGCTGGACGAAGCCTATCTCGAACTCGCCGTGCCTTTGCTGGCTGACCTGCCGGGCGCCCAGTTGCTGGACTTCAGCCTGGCCACGCGTTATTCGGACTACAGCAACTTCGGCGACACCACCAACAGCAAGTTCGGTTTCCGCTGGAAGCCGATCACTGATTTGATGATCCGTGGTAACTGGTCGCAAGGCTTCCGCGCACCGTCGATCAATGAGCTGTTTCAGGGCGTAAGCGATACCTTCGAAGACGTGCGCGATCCTTGCGCAGGCTCCTTCAGCGATGGCTCCGTCAACGGAACGCGTCCAGGTTCGTGCGGCGCAGTGCCAGCCTATGCGCAGGCCAACCCGCAGGTACGTACCGCCACTGGCGGTAACCCCAACCTGCAGCCGGAAACTTCGACGTCCAAGACCTTGGGCTTTGTGTTCAGCCCGAGCTGGGTCACTGGCCTGGATATCTCGCTGGACTGGTGGAACATCGAGATCGAAGATGCAATCGACACGCAGACCGTGCAGGAGACCCTGGATAGCTGCTATCTGGCAGGCATCGCCAATGCTTGTTCGCTGATCCAGCGCGAGCCAACTGGCGAAGTGTCGAATCTGCTGGCAGTGCCGAACAACATTGCGAAGATCGAGGCTGAAGGTTACGACCTGACCGTAGGCTATCGTTTGCCGGACACCGCGTGGGGCAGCTTCAGCGTTGTGTGGGACTCGACCTACATGAGCAAGTTCGTGGTTGAGAAGCCGCTGCAGGATCCCGAAACCCGCGTTGGCTTGTATCGTGGCGGCTCGGCACAGGACAACAACTGGCGCATCCGCTCCAACCTGATGCTCAATTGGGAATTGGGCGACGTCGGCGGCTCGGCATCCATGCGCTACTACAGCTCGCAGGTCGAAAACTGCACCGGCGCCAACGTGGCGACTCCTGCAAACGTGGCACTGCTATGCTCGGATCCGGATCGTGTGACCGCTGCAGGTGCAGCGCCGCGCAATCATGTTCCCAGCGTGACTTACACCGATCTGGCCGCGTACTGGAAGGCTCCGTGGAACGCACGCGTCACCGTCGGCGTGAATAACGCGTTCGACCGCGATCCGCCGCAGGCTGCCACGGCATTTGCCAATAGCTTTGACCCGCAGTACGAAATCCCGGGTCGCTTCTACTACATGCGTTACACCCAGAAGTTCTGATAATCGGCTGCTTATGTAATGCGTAACCAAAACCGCGGCTCGAAAGAGTCGCGGTTTTTCTTTGCTCAACGATCAGACATCGACGTATGCCGGACGCCTGAAACCTAGCCCGGAATCAACGTCTGGATCACATGCTCGACGTAGGCTTCGAAGTCTTCGCGGGCTTGCTTGGGCTGCTGCAACTGCAATGAGAGTTGCAGGAAACCGACGTAGGCGGCGTAGGCCAGGCGCGCACGGTGTTGGGCGTCGGTGCGACTCAGGCCGGCCTGGCGGAACGAGGCGATCAGGTAATCGAGACGGCGCTGCGAGACGCGGTCGATAACCGGACGCACGGCCGGGTGGTCGAGTGCCTTGAGCAGTTCGCTGTAGATGACATGCGGTTTGACTTCGTGCGCGACCAGCTGGAACAGCGCGCGCAAGCGTGCGCTGGGGTCAGGGACGTCTTCCAGGCTGCCGAACACTTCCTTCTGTTCGAAGATCTCCCAGCGTTCGAGCGCTGCCTGCAGCAAGGCATCGCGGGAGGGGAAGTGCCAATAGAAGCTGCCCTTGGTCACGCCGAGACGGCGTGCCAGTGGCTCCACTGCGACGGCGCCCACGCCTTGTTCGGCGATCAGGTCCAGTGCGGCCTGCGCCCAATCGTCCGCACTGAGGCGGTTGCCGCGACCGGACGTGGCGCGGGGCGTGGTGAGGCTCGGGTCGGGGATGTCATTCATTGACGCGATTTAACCATACGCTTGCGTCAGTTGCAGTATGCATCACACAACGGACACACAACTGCCACGATTCAATGGCTTAACCGTCCATACCAGGCAGTATTGACAGTGGCCCGGGCAGATCCATACCATGAGGTATGGTTTCCTCTCCTTCTAGCCTTGCCCACAGTGCGTCCAGCATTCGCATCACTGCTGGCGATACCTCGCTTGCGGTGTCGGAGCGAGGCGCGGGCAACGCAGCGACGGTGTTGCTGGCACATGGGTTTGGACAGACCCGGTACGCTTGGGAAAGCACTGCGGCTCGACTGGCCGACGCTGGCTACCGGGCGCTGGCCTACGACGCGCGCGGTCATGGCGACTCCGGCTTCAACGACGTGGGCCTGCCCTACTCGGCAACGCAATTCACCGACGACTTGATTGTGCTGGCGGGCGAGCAGGCCGCGCCGCCGGTGCTGGTCGCCGCATCAATGGGCGGCTTGTTCGGCCTGCTTGCGGAGGCGCGCTGGCCCGGCCTGTTCCGCGCGATCGTCCTGGTCGACATCACGCCGCGCTGGGATACCGCAGGCGTGGAGCGCATCCTGCGTTTCATGACCGCGCATCCGGAGGGTTTCGCATCGCTGGATGCCGCTGCCGACGCAATTGCCGCGTATCTGCCGCAACGCCCGCGCAAGACGGCCGAGCAGCTGCAGGCCTTGCTGAGGCAGCGGGCGGACAACAGGTGGCACTGGCATTGGGATCCGCGGCTGGTCGATGAGCTGGCAGGTCAGGACCCGCACGCACAGCAGCAGACCTTGCTGGACGCCGCCGCGCAGATGCGTTGCCCGCTTTTGCTGATCAGCGGCGGGCGCAGCGATCTGGTCACGCCGGACACCATCAGCGAATTCCTGTCGATCGCGCCGCATGCGCAGCACGTGCATCTGCCCGATGCCACGCACATGCTGGCCGGCGACGACAACACCACGTTTACCGCAACCGTGTTGCATTATCTGGACGCACTGCCCCCGGTTGGCACCATCGCAGCGTCCAACATTACCGAGCATGTCACTGGAGCAAGACCATGAGCATCGTTGCACCGTTTCTCTTCGTCATCCTGGCGGCGGGCATCGCTGCCTATCACCGCATGCGCCTTGCCACCTGGGTTGCGCTGAGCGCCTGTGTGCTGGTGGCCTGCTGGTTGCTGGGCGCCAATCTCACCGCGACCATCGTCGCTGCCGTGCTGGTGGTGCTGGTCTCCGCGCCGGTGCTGTTGCCGTTCCTGCGCAAGCCGCTGCTGACCACGCCGCTGATGGGTTTCTTCCGCAAGGTACTGCCGCCGTTGTCGCAGACCGAACGCATCGCACTGGAAACCGGCTCGGTGGGCTTTGAAGGCGAGCTGTTCACCGGCGATCCGGATTGGCAGAAGCTGCTCAACTACCCCAAGCCGCAATTGACCGCCGAAGAGCAGGCATTCCTTGACGGCCCGGTCGAAGAGCTGTGCAAGATGGTCAACGACTGGGAGATCACCCATGTCCACGCCGACCTGCCGCCGGAGCTGTGGGAGTACATCAAGAAGAACAAGTTCTTCGGCATGATCATTCCCAAGCAGTACGGCGGCCTGGGCTTCAGTGCGCTGGCGCATCACAAGGTGATCCAGAAGCTGTCCTCGATCTCCAGCGTGGTCAGCTCCACCGTCGGCGTGCCCAACTCGCTCGGGCCGGGTGAGCTGCTGCTGCATTACGGCACGCCGGAACAGAAGGACTATTACCTGCCGCGTCTGGCGGTGGGTGCCGAGGTGCCGTGCTTCGGCCTGACCGGCCCGTTCGCCGGCTCCGATGCGACCTCGATCCCCGACTACGGCATCGTCTGCAAGGGCGAGTGGAACGGCGCCAACGTGCTCGGCGTCAAGCTCACCTTCGACAAGCGCTACATCACCCTGGCGCCGGTCGCCTCGCTGATCGGCCTGGCGTTCCGCGCCTACGATCCGGATGGCCTGATCGGCGACAAGAAGGACATCGGCATCACCCTGGCGCTGCTGCCGCGCGAGACTCCCGGCGTGGAAATCGGCCGTCGCCATTTCCCGCTCAATTCGCCGTTCCAGAACGGCCCGATCCATGGCGAGGAAGTGTTCATCCCGCTGAGCCAGTTGATTGGCGGCGTGGAAATGGTCGGCAAGGGCTGGAACATGCTCAACGAGTGCCTGGCAGTGGGCCGCTCGATCACCCTGCCCTCCACGGCCAGCGGTGGCGGCAAGTACGCCGCGGTGGTCACCGGTGCGTATGCGCGCATTCGCAAGCAGTTCGGTCTGTCGATCGGCCGCTTCGAAGGCGTGGAAGAAGCGCTCGCACGGATCGGTGGCAAGGCGTATGCGATCAGTGCGTTGTCGCAGGCCACCGCCGCGGCGGTGGACCGTGGCGATGTGCCGTCGGTGCCGTCGGCGATCGCCAAGTACCACTGCACCACCATGGGCCGCGAAGTGGTCAGCGACATGATGGATGTGATCGGCGGCAAGGGCATCATCCTGGGGCCGCGCAACTTTGCCGGCCGTGCCTGGCAGGCGGCGCCGATCGGCGTGACCGTGGAAGGCGCCAACATCATGACCCGCAGCCTGCTGATCTTCGGCCAGGGCGCGATCCTGTGCCATCCATGGGTGATGAAGGAAATGCAGGCGGCGCAGGATCCGGATACGCGCCGTGGCCTGGAAGCGTTCGACCAGAGCCTGTTCGGGCATATCCGCTTCGGTATCTCCAACGCGGTGCGTTCGTTCTGGTTCGGGCTGACCGGCGCACGCATCGGTGCAGCGCCGGGCGATGCGTACACGCGGCGCTTCTTCCGCAAGCTGGATCGTTATTCCGCCAACCTGGCGTTGATGGCCGATGTGTCGATGCTGATGCTCGGCGGCAAGCTCAAGTTCAAGGAATCCCTGTCCGGCCGGCTGGGCGATGTGCTGAGCCACATCTACCTGACCAGCGCGATGCTCAAGCGCTATCACGACGAAGGCGCGCCGGCGACCGATCAGCCGCTGCTGGCATGGGCGTTCCATGACAGCGTGCACAAGATCGAAACCGCGCTGTCGGCGGCGCTGCGCAACTTCCCGATCCGGCCGGTGGGCTGGTTGATGTGGCTGCTGATCTTCCCGCTGGGCCGTCGTGCCGAAGCGCCGGGCGACCGCCTGGGGCACCGCGTGGCATCGATCCTGATGACGCCGAACGAAGCGCGCGACCGCCTGGCCCAGGGCGTGTTCCTGACCCCCTGTGCCAACAATCCGGGCGGGCGTATCGCCAGCTATCTGGCCAAGGCCGTGCTGGCCGAGCCGGTGGAGCGCAAGTTCCTCAAGGCGCTCAAGACCAAGGGCATCGAAGCGCTGGGTTTCACCGCACAGCTGGACGAGGCGGTGGCCGAAGGCGTGATCACCGGCGACGAGCGCAGGCAGCTGGAAGAGTTGCGCGAGATGATGATGGACACCATTACCGTGGACGACTTCGAGCCGCACGAGTTGCGAGCGGCCAGCTACTACGACAAGCCGCAGGCCCAGCAACCGCGCGAAGCAGCGTAAGGCGCGGGGCAAGGTGACAGCAGACGACGGCGGGCTTCGGCCCGCCGTCGTCGTGTGTTGAGACCGGCTGGTGTGGAAACCGACCATCTCGCGGCTGCCTGCCTGTCGCCGTGGTCTTCGGCCAGTTCACCGCGCCTGCAGCCTCAGCGTGCTGCCAAAGTAGGAGCGGACCTGGCCGCGATGAGGCATTACCGGTGACGCCCCGTCGCGGCCAGGTCCGCTCCTACAGAAGGCGGGGACGCTGCCTCAGCGCGGCAACCACAGCAAGGCCAGGGCAATCAACGCGGGCAACGCCTGCACGACGAAGATGCGACGATTGACGCTGTAGGCGCCGTAGCCGCCTGCCACGACGACACAGCCCAGAAAGAAGCCAAGCACATCGGCCCGGGCCTGCAACGCACCCCAGAACAGTCCCGCAGCCAGGAAGCCGTTGTACAGCCCCTGGTTGGCTGCCAGCACGCGCGTGGCCTGCGCCTTCTCGAGGGTATTACGAAAGGTCTTCAGGCCCAGCGGCCGCGTCCACAGCACCATCTCCAACACCATGATGTAGACGTGCAGCAGAGCGACACACAGACCGGCGACGATGGCGAACAGGGACATGGCAGACCGGCATGGTGGATGTGGCGGCCAGCATAGCCGCGATTGCGGCCCTGCTACTCGGAACAGGCGGCGGAACCCGGCGCGCCGGCAAGAGACGGGGGATGTGCAGGACCTGCATGCATGATCGGAGCGTCGCGACTGCGGACATCGGCGGCGTGTCCTGCGATGGTTGTTGCGCGGGCACAAGTGCTGCAGCCAAGGTTCAGATCAAGCGCTCTACACCTGATCTATCTGCTCGCCACGCTCGCCCAAAGGCAAACGCGGCTAGTTCAAACAGCGGCATCGCTTAGGTGCAGCCCACCGCCAAGGTCAAGAGCTCAGTCAGCCGAGCACGCAGTGCCCTCTCCGGTTGCGGGACACGCCGTTCATGCCCTGCCTGCCTGTGCGCACCGACCATCTCGACCGGTCCTTGCCCGCCCACCGTCGCGGGACCTTACGCGGCATGGATGCCGCGTAAGAGCCTACAAGGACGTACTTGCGGCGTGTCCCGCGAGGGTGGGCGGGCAAGGGCCCCGCAGCCAGGCCGCTTGTTGACCGCTCCTAGTCGGAGACCTGATTGCCAGTCTCCGCATCGCGCTCTGCGGGCAGTTTGCGCGCCTCGCGCAGCAGGCCGAACGCGCCCAGGGTCATGCACGAGGCCACCAGCAGGCCGACACCGAACACTGCGCTGGAGCCGAAGGCCGACACCAGCTTGTGCACCCAGACGAAGGTGAGATCGCCACCGCGGTAGATCACGGTGTCGATCGCCGCACCGGCCTTGTAGCGCCACTGCCGATCCACCCGCGTGTACAAGGTCTCGCGCGCAGGCTTGGCGAGGGCGAACTCGCTGGAGCGGGTGATCACCTGCACGATCGCAAGCATCATCGGCAACGGCGAGGCCGTCAGCACGGCATAGCCCAGCGTGATCGCCACGCCCGGAATCAGCAGTGCCGGCGCGATGCCGAAACGCGACAACAGCGCGCGCGTCACCAGCAGCTGCAGCACCAGGGCAAGCGCATTGATTGCCAGGTCGATGCTCGCGTAATAGGCGGTGGCCGCCGCCGCGTCGCTGTAAAGCCGCCGCACCAGCGCCGCCTGCTCGTTGTAGAGCAAGGTGCCGACGCCCACACCGAACAACACCATGAAGGCCAGCCAGCGCAGCAACGGCTCGCGCACGATCAACTTGAGCCCGCCCAGCACATCGCCGCCCATCGGCACTTCGCCGGAGCCCAGCTGTCGCTGCTGCTCGCGCGCAACCGCCCACAAGCGCAGGCGCAGCACGCAGACCACGCACACCGCCAGAAAGCCGGCCGACACCAGCATCAGATGCGCGATGCCGATGCGTTCGACCAGGGTGCGGGTGAGGATCGGCCCGAGAAACGCACCCAGCGTGCCGGCCGCACCGATATAACCGTAGTAGCTGCGCGCTTCGGCATTGCTGAAGACGTCGGCCATGAAGCTCCAGAACACCGCCACCGCAAACAGGTTGAAGACGGTCACCCACAAGAAGAACGCCATGCCGCGCCCGGGCACGCCACTGTCGAACAACACATAGAACAGCAGCAGGGTCGCGATGAAGAAGCCATAGACCGCCGGCAGGAACACCCGGCGCGGATAGCGGCTGACCAGCGCGCCGTAGACCGGCTGCAGCAGCACCATGATCAGGAAGGTGCAGGTGAACAGCACCTGCAGGGTGAAGTCCTTGAGCGGCATGCCGTGCGCGGCGAAGAAGGCGATCATGCCGGTGGGGAAGATCGCTTCCACATCCGCCGACGCGCTCATCGCCTCGCGCACCGGGCGCAGCACGTAGTAGCCGCTGAGCAGGCAGAAGAAGTACAGGAACGACCATGCCAGCGGCGGCGAGCTGCGCAGCGCCGCGTTCAAACGGCCAGCCGCCGAGCGCGGCGAAGATGGGCTGGTCATAGAGTGAAGCTCGCTCGCATCAACGGGCGCGACAGCAAGGACATGGCAGCGGCAGCACCCCGCGAAACAAGCGCGCAAGTTAGCCGATGCCGCGCTGCATCACCAGCGGCAGCGGGCAGGACGCAGCAAATCGATCGCGGCTGGAGCAGGCACGCCGCTTGCAATTGCTTCCGCACCGGCTCCCAGTGGCGCTGGAAAGGCGCCGCGCAGGCCGATTTATGAACCTAAAATCGTCAATAGGATCAATATGATGCCCATTCATCTTCCGGCAGTTTGTGCTATTGCGAAGCGCGGCGCTAGAATCATCGGAGGCAGCGGAACAGGCGGGACAACCATGACTCAAATGCGCAGGCGCCGACGGTTCCGACCGTTGGCCATCGGGCTGCTAGGGGCGTTATTGCCTCTGGCTCTCTCTTCCACCGCACAGACACCCGCGCCCGCTGCCTCTGCGCTGCAGCCGGCCGCCATCGTGCAGTCGCCCACCGCTCCGCTGCAATACCGTGCATCGCTCCCGGCCAGCCAGGTGCTTGCCCCGGCGGCCGGTTTCGACGTGGCCGCGTTCGAATCGATGGCCAACCAGTTGACCTACGGCAATCGCCTGCCCGGCATGGCGATGGCCATCGTGCAGGGCGGCAAGGTGCTCAGCGCGCGCGGCTACGGCGTCACCGACGTCAATCACCCGCAGCCGGTCGATGCCCACACCGTGTTCCGTCTTGCGTCGCTGTCCAAGGCGTTTGCCGGCACCATGGCCGGGTTGCTGGTCAACGACGGCGTGCTGCGTTGGGACAGCAAGGTGGTGGACTACGTCCCCGGCTTCCAGCTCAGCAATAACGTCGCCACCCGGCAACTCACCGTCGCCGAGGTGCTCAGCCATCGCGTCGGGCTGACCCGCAATGCCTACGACAACGATATCGAATCCAACGTCGACTACTACTCGCTCAGTCACAAGCTGGCCGCCGCGCCGCTGCGCTGCGCCCCGGGCGATTGCTATGCATACCAGAACGTGGCCTTCAGCCTGGTCGGGGATGTGGTGTTCGCTGCATCGGGCAGCTTCTACGAGCAGTCGGTGGAGCGCCGCATCTTCAAGCCGCTGGGCATGAACGATGCGAGCATGGGACTGGCCGGTATCCAGGCCAGCCCGCGCTGGGCGCGCCCGCACGTGCGCAGCCGCAACGGCTGGGTGTCGCTGACGCCCAAGCCGACCTACTACCGTCTTGCTCCCGCTGCCGGCGTCAATGCCAGCGCCAGCGATATGGCGCAGTGGCTGCTCGCGCACACCGGCCACCGCACCGACGTGCTGCCTGCGCCGCTGCTGGCGACGCTGCACGCGCCGCTGATCTCCACGCCAGGGGAGATGCGCTCGGGTTGGCGCCACGAGCGTGTGGACGCTGCCAGCTACGCGCTGGGCTGGCGCGTGTTCGACTACGCCGGCCACCAGGTCGTCTTCCATGCCGGCGCGGTGCAGGGCTACCGCGGCCTGGTCGCGCTGCTGCCCGAGCGCGATCTCGGCATCGCGATCATGTGGAACGGCGAGAGCGGCCTGCCCTCCGGCATGTTGCCGACCATCCTGGACCGTGCGCTGGGCCTGCCTGCCAAGCGTTGGCTGGATATCGACGTGGATGGCGACTTCGGTAGCGAGAACATGCTGGCCGAGCGTCCCGATCCTGCCGGCAAGGGTGCCTCGTCCGGCAAGTCGGTGGCATCGCCGCGCTAAGCGGAGCTTGCTGCGCTCTCGCACACAGGCGGCTTGGCCGCCTGTGTTGTTTCTGGCCCGCAGCGGGACCGGGTCGAGTGCTTCGACATCGGTGGCCGGCAGGCTAACCATCGCTCCATCGCCATGGCTACCGGTCATGGCCAACGCATGCCTGGACAACCTTGTCGCGTGCGCGCAAAGAAGCTAGCCAAGAAGCGAGCGGACAATTCACCTTCCGCGCGATGCGACCGAGTGCATCTCTCCCGCTTCGCACTGACCGACACATCAGCGCGACACCAAGCGATGGCGGCACTACCGGTCGGGACAGACGATGGCCCGTTGCGTGGGCGGCGCAGCAGCCGAGTCCACCAGCAGCACTGGACCCGGGAAAGCGAGTGGCGAGTGGCGAACGGCCATTGGCGCCGGTGCGGCGATAGGCACAGTTACCCGGCCTGACATCCCGCCAAGCAGCGCGCGATGCGTTGGGTGGCGATCGCAATGCGTTTGCGCCACCGCGCGACGGTTATCCAGGTCTGCTGGCGTTATGCCGTGCCACGCGGCCCGAGCAGGTCACCCTGGTACTGGATGGCGATGGACTGCGACTGTCTGCGCGCGACCGGCACTCACCGGATCATGGCCGCCGTGGGGGATCCAATAAAAAAGCTCCCTCCCCGCTGGGCGTCGGGGAGAGAGCTCGATATCTACGGCGATCGGGTAATGCAGATCAGATCAGCGGCGCCGGGGTTGCGGGCAGCGCGACCGGAGCGGCCTTCTTCTTGCGAACGGCCGGCTTCTTCTTGGCGACCTTCTTCACAGCAGGCTTCTTGGCGGCAGTCTTCTTGGTGGCGGACTTCTTGGTCGCCTTCTTGGCAACGGCCTTCTTCGCGGTCTTCTTCACTGCCTTCTTGGCGGCCTTCTTGACGGCCTTCTTGGCGGCGGTCTTCTTGGTCGCCTTCTTTGCAGTCTTCTTCACTGCCTTCTTGGCGGCAGTCTTCTTGGTTGCCTTCTTTGCAGTCTTCTTCACTGCCTTCTTGGCGGTTGCCTTCTTTGCAGTCTTCTTGACGGCCTTCTTGGCAGCAGTCTTCTTCACTGCCTTCTTGGCGGTTGCCTTTTTGGCGACCTTCTTGACTGCCTTCTTGGCGGCAGTCTTCTTCACTGCCTTCTTGGCAGTGGGTTTCTTTTTCGCAGCTTTTGCAGTGGCCATGTAATTGGCTCCTCGTCAGTGAACTATGGAGGTGAAACGCCCAGTTGAAGCAAACCCCGCAACGGCACGCCGTCGTCGGGAACCGTCCGCAGGTAATGCGCGACGGGACGGATACAGAAACACCCGCATCAGACAGCGACGCGGGTGCGTGATCGGAGCGACTGCTGCTTTCTTGGAGAGAAGCGGACCCAACTCCACCGTGGATAACGCTTTGGTGGACATCGGGAACAAGCGTGTCGGCTTGATGTCGATTCTGCTCACTCTCTTTCGCAGCAACGTCTGCTGGGCGAAACCTAATCACGCTTTTTTTTACTGTCAACACTCTTTTGCATTTTTTTTTCGACACCTGGTGGCGATGTGTCCTGTCGAGGTGGTCCCAAGACGCCGCATGATGGCGCGTGCAGCTGCCCTTCGCATGCGGTGGTGCAACGACGTTTTCAAAAAAGCACTTCTTTTGTGCTGTTTTTTTTTAGCGAGGCAAACAAGCGCGATGCTCCCCACTGCACCGACGTCGCGGCGCAGGCGTGGTCGTCGCAGCGTGCGCCGCCTGTCCGCCAGCTGAAAATTTTTTATCCGCCAACCTTGCTCAAGGCGTCGCACAAGCAGAAATGCGCAAACTTCTTGCGCCGTTCTCGCCCCGTATGTGCATCGGCATGCGCTGCCAACGGCATGCGTTGCACACCGTGTCCGAGGTTGGATGCACGCGATGCGGCAACCGTTTTTCACCGGCTGCACGCCCTCTCCTCACGACTGGCTCACGCCAGAAATCCGACACCGCGACAGCCGCGTCGTGCTCGACGATGTGGCGTGCGCATGTTCCCGGCGAGGTCGTCGCTGTCGAACATCGACAAACACCTGGACTGCGATCGACGGCCGTCGCTGGCCGGTTGCACGCCGATCGGCAACGCGCACGCCATCGCCAGGCGGGGACGGCGTGCTGCCACCGCCGCGCAGGCAAAAAAAAATGGCCGCTCCAACGAGCGGCCATCCGGATTTTTTGGTGCGACGTGCGAAGCGAGGTCAGTGCGCGTCGTCTTCCAGCAGCTCGGCGTAGTCGTCCGGCGACAGCAGGTCGTTGAGCTCTTCCTTGTCGTCGAGTTCGACCACGAAGATCCAGCCATCGCCGTAGGCGTCCTCGTTGATGGTTTCCGGCTTGTCGGTGAGTGCGCTGTTGACCTCGACGACGGTACCGCTGACCGGGCTGTAGACGTCCGAGGCGGCCTTGACCGACTCCACCACCGCTGCGCCATTGCCGACCTGCACGGTGTCGCCGACGCCCGGCAGTTCGACGTAGACCAAGTCGCCCAGCAAGCCCTGCGCATGGTCGGAGATGCCGACGGTCACGCGGCCGCTGCTTTCGACGCGGGCCCACTCGTGGGATTTGAGGAACTTGAGGTCGCCAGGGATCTCGCTCATGGGTGTGCTCCGGGGAAACTGATGGGTTGGGGACAGGTGGCTAGTTTAGACCGCACGACAACACAGGTGCACGCGCGTGCCGGCCGATTGGCGGCGATGGATGCTGCACGCTGCCGGACGTTGACCTGCCCGGCAGCGTTTGACTCACTCGCCAAGGACGCCGGGCTGCGCCTGGCCGTCGCGCACGAACGGAAACTTCACCGCGCGCAACGGCACCTGCTTGCCACGGATGTCCACGCGCAAGTCGTCGATGCTGCCGGCCGGCACGCGCGCGAATGCGATCGCCTTGCCGAGGGTGGGCGAGAACGTGCCGGACAGGATCTCGCCTTCGCCGCTGGCACTGAGCACGGTCTGGCCATGCCGCAGCACGCCCTTCTCATCCATCACCACACCGATCAGCTGACGCGGTGCGCCCTGCGCCTTTTGCGACTCGAGCACGGCGCGACCGACGAAGTCGCGGCCTTCGTCCAGGGCGATCGTCCAGGCCAGCGCGGCCTCGTATGGACTGACCGTGTCGTCCATGTCCTGGCCGTAGAGATTCATGCCGGCTTCCAGGCGCAAGGTATCGCGTGCGCCCAGGCCGGCCGGCTTGACGCCCTGCGCGAGCAGCGCGTTCCAGAACCCCACTGCGGCCTCCTGCGGC
This sequence comes from Xanthomonas euroxanthea, assembly GCF_903989455.1. Taxonomy (NCBI): domain Bacteria; kingdom Pseudomonadati; phylum Pseudomonadota; class Gammaproteobacteria; order Lysobacterales; family Lysobacteraceae; genus Xanthomonas; species Xanthomonas euroxanthea. The sequence goes on from NZ_LR861803.1 coordinate 3,510,969, forward strand.
AACACGATTTCGAAACCGTCTTCGCCGGTGTAGCCGGTACGCGCCAGGAACAGCTCCACGCCCTCGCGCGAGCGCGTCTGCAGCGCTGCGAAACGGCCGAGCTTGCTGGCCGCTGCGGTATCTACCGGGTCCACCAGCGCGATGACCTTGGCGCGCGCGTTGGGGCCTTGCACGGCGATCATCGCAAAGTCGCCGCGCTCTTCCACACGCACCTCGAAGCGGGCAGCCTGCTCGCCGATCCACTGCAGGTCCTTTTCGCGGGTGGCGGCGTTGACCACCAGGCGGAAGAAATCCTCGCGCAGGAAGTAGACGATCAGGTCGTCGATCACCCCGCCCTGCGGATTGAGCATGCAGGTGTACAGCGCCTTGCCGGAGACCTTGAGCTTGTCCACCGAGTTGGCGAGCAGGTAGCGCAGGAACGCGCGCACGCGTGGACCGTGCAGGTCGACCACGGTCATGTGGCTGACGTCGAACATGCCGGCGTCGCGACGCACCTGGTGATGCTCGTCCAGCTGCGAGCCGTAGTGGATCGGCATGTCCCAACCGCCGAAGTCGACCATCTTGGCGCCAAGCGCACGATGGGTGTCGTTGAGGATGGTCTTCTGGGTCATGCGCACCGGTCCAAGGGAAAGAGGTCCATTATCGCCGCCCGGCCGCGCTTGGGGGAACGGCGCAGCGCGCGACAGTACGCGGCCGCGCCCTGTCGGTTGGCCGCGGTGGCCAACGCCTTGAACGCCTCCACCTATTGCGTGCGATGAAGCAGTTGTCCGCCTGCCCGCCTGCCCGTCGCGCGCGACCGTCGGCGTCTACGGTCGCGGCCACGCAAGTGCCGCGGTGGCTCGCCACCCCGGGCACCTGGTCTTCATTGCGTCCCACCGCACCGAGCAGGCAGCCGTGGTTTGCGCCGCGCAGACGCCGGCGCGCGTACGCAATCAGGCGCTGCGCGGCGAGAACATGATGATCGCCATGCCAAGCAGGCAGCAGGCGGCGCCCAGCAGATCCCAACGCGTCGGCGTCACTCCGTCCACCCACCACAGCCACAGCAATGCGCTGGCGATATAGACCCCGCCATAGGCGGCGTACACCCGCCCACTGGCATCGGGATGCAGGCTCAACAACCAGACGAAGATAGCCAGGCTCAATGCCGTCGGCAGCAGCAACCAGATGCTGCCGCCTTTGCGCAGCCACAGATAAGGAAGGTAGCAACCGACCAGCTCCGCCACCGCGGTGGCGGCAAACAGCACCAGCGTGGTCGGTGAGAAATTCACGCGCGGCCTGACCTGTCCAGGCCTTGCGTGTCGACATCGGCCTGTTGCTGCGCCGAGATGTCGGGTGCCCGACCGCTGCGCACCGGCGTGGCAGTGACAGGCGGCCCGGCGCCCGGTTGGTCGGGAGTGGATGGAGCGCTGCCGCGCTCGCCGCGCTTGACCTGTTGCCACAGCGCTTCCTGCTCGTGCAGCGATAGCGCGGCCAGCGCGGTGCCATCCGCCTGTGCCTGCGCCTCCATGGCGCGGAAGCGGCGCTCGAACTTGAGATTGGCATGCCGCAGCGCCGCCCCCACGTCGACCTTGGCATGGCGCGCCAGGTTGGCGCAGACGAACAACACATCGCCGAGTTCGTCTTCCAGCCGTGCCTGGTTGTCGGCGACCGGACCACGGGCAAACTCCACGCGCAGCTCTTCGATTTCTTCCTGCAATTTCTCCAGCACCGGTGCCGGGCCGGGCCAATCGAAGCCGACCCGCGCCGCGCGCGATTGCAGCTTGGTGGAGCGCTGCCATTCCGGCAGGCCGCGTGCGATGCCGGCGAGTGCGGAGTCGTCCTGATGGCCCGCTGCGCGACGTTCGGCACGCTTGATCTGCTCCCAGTTGGCGCTCACCGCCTGCGCGTCGTCGGCGCGCTGCTCGGCGAAGACATGCGGATGGCGGCGCACCAGCTTGTCGCTGAGCGTGGCGACCACCTCGGCGAATCCGAATGCGCCCTGCTCGGCGGCCATCTGCGAATGGAAGACCACTTGCAGCAGCAGGTCGCCCAACTCGTCGCGCAGACCCGCAAGGTCGTTACGGTCGATGGCGTCGGCGACTTCGTAGGCTTCCTCGATGGTGTACGGGGCGATGCTGGCGAAGGTCTGCGCCACATCCCACGGGCAGCCATGCTCACGATCGCGCAGACGCGCCATCAGTTGCAGCAGGCGCTGGATGTCGCCGGTCGGCGGGGACTCAGACATGGTCTCTTCCTGATAGGTGTGGTGCAGCTGAGTGGCGTGCCAAGGCGATGCCGCCGGCACGTGCCGTAGCAGCTGATGGCAGGCGATGGGGAAGCACTGGGCTGGACATGACGGCGTCGGCACTACGCGCCGCCACCGGAGCCATCCGGCGAGCGCGCAGGCCGCCAGCGCTGCTCACACCAGCCAGCTGCGCCACGGCAGATTGGGATCGCCCAGCGCGATGAAATCGCCATTGAGCAAGGTGTCGCGGCGGTTGTAACGGAACGGTTTGCCGGTGCCGCCGGCCAGCAGCACACCGCCGGCGGCATGCAGCACGCACTGGCCGGCCGCGGTGTCCCACTCGGAGGTGGGGCCGAAGCGCGGATACACGTCCAGGTCGCCCTCGGCGATGCGGCAGAACTTCAACGACGACCCTTGCGCGACCACGTCGATCTGGCCCATGCGCTCCAGCGCGGCGGCGGTGCGCGCGTCGCGATGCGAGCGACTGGCGGCGACCCGCAGCGGCGTGGCCGCCGGCGTGCGCGTGTGCAGCATCTCGTCGCGGTCGCCATCGCGGCGGTAAGCGTTCTCGCCCCGTGCGGCGTACCAGACCCGGCCATCAACCGGCGCCTGCACCACGCCGAGCACCGGCGCACCCATGTGGATCAGTGCGATGTTGACGCTGAACTCGCCGTTGCGCTTGACGAACTCGCGGGTACCGTCGAGCGGATCGACCAGCCAGTAACTGGTCCAGAACTGCCGGTCTTCCCAGGCCACGTGCGCGGATTCTTCCGACAGCACCGGCACATCCGGGGTGACCCGGCGCAAGCCGTCGACGATGACACGATTGGCGGCCAGGTCGGCCTGGGTCAACGGGCTGGCGTCGTCCTTGAGCTCCACCGCGAAATCCTGCGCATAGACATCCATGATCGCCGCCCCCGCCTCGCGGGCTATGGCGATCACGGTTTCGCGCAGTTCCATCGGGATGCGGATCATGGGTTGCGCTCCAGCCACTCGCGCGCGATGAACAAGGCGGCCAGCGAGCGGCCTTCGGAAAAATCGTCGCGCAGCATCAAGTCGTCCAGACGGGCGATCGGCCAGGGCACCACTTCCATCTCTTCCGGCTCGTCGCCGACCAGGCGCTCGGGATAGAGGTCGCGCGCCAGCACCAACCAGGATTGGTGACTCATATAAGTAGGAGCGAGCGTCATCGCACGCAACACCTGCACCTGGCGCGCGCCGTAGCCGGCTTCTTCCTTGAGTTCGCGGTCGGCGGCCTGCTCCGGCGTTTCGCCGGCATCGATGCGGCCCTTGACCAGGCCCAGCTCGTAGCGATGCACGCCGGCGGCGTACTCGCGCACCAGCAACACGGTCTGCGCATCCAGCATCGGCACCACCACCACCGCGCCATGGCCCTGGCTGAGTTGGCGCTCGTAGAGGCGACGCTCGCCGTTGGAAAACTCCAGATCCAGCTGCTGGCGACGGAACGGCCCGTCACCCAGATCGGTGATCTTGTGGATGGTCGGCAGGCGCGGGCTCATGCGCAGCACGCAGCGGCGGAGCCGACCGATAGAATAGGCGTATGCATCGACATGTTCATGAACCCGAAATCCTAGCAGACCCGGCAGCCTCCCAAGCTGACGAACATTGGCGACAACGCGATCTTCAGGTGCTGTGGCACCCCTGCACGCAGATGCGCGAACACCCGCACACACTGCCACTGGTGCCGATCGCGCGTGGCGATGGTGCGTGGCTGATCGGCCACGACGGTCGCCACTACCTGGACGCGGTCAGCAGTTGGTGGACCAACCTGTTCGGCCATAGCGAGCCGCGCATCGGCGCGGCCATCGCGCGCCAGGCTGGCGAACTGGAGCAGGTGATGCTGGCGGGCTTCACCCATGCGCCCGCCGTGCAGCTGGCCGAGCGCCTGCTGGCGATCGCGCCGCGCCAGGCAGGCCGCGCGCCGTTGTCCAAGGTGTTCTATGCCGACAACGGCTCGGCCGGCGTGGAAGTGGCCTTGAAGATGGCCTTCCATTATTTCCACAACCGCGGCGAACATCGCCGCACGCGTTTCGTCGCGCTGGAAAACGGCTACCACGGCGAGACCATCGGCGCGCTGTCGGTCGGCGACATTCCGTTGTATCGGCGCGTGTATGCGCCGTTGCTGCTGGAATCGATCTTTGCGCCCTCGCCCGATGCCTATCTGGCCGAACCTGGGCAGAGCGCGGAGAACTACGCACTGCAGGCGGCCGACGCGCTGCAGGCGGTGTTCGAACGATCGCCCGGGGAAATCTGCGCACTGATCCTGGAGCCGCGCGTGCAGTGCGCCGGCGGCATGCGCATGTATCACCCGGCCTACCTGCGCCGTGCGCGCGAGCTGTGCGATGCGCATGGCGCGTTCCTGATCGCCGACGAGATCGCCACCGGCTTCGGCCGCACCGGCAGCCTGTTCGCCTGCGAACAGGCCGGAATCATGCCCGACCTGTTGTGCCTGTCCAAGGGACTGACCGGCGGATTCCTGCCGTTGTCGGCGGTACTGGCCACGCAGCAGTTGTACGACGCATTCCTGGACGACTCGCGCGAGCGCGCGTTCCTGCATTCGCATAGCTACACCGGCAATCCGCTGGCGTGCGCGGCCGCGTTGGCGACCCTGCAGATCTTTGCAGACGACGACGTGATTGCACGCAACCAGCGCACCGCCGCGCACATGAGCGCGCTTGCGGCGCAGATCGGCGAACACCCCGCGGTGGCGGACGTGCGCCAGGCCGGCATGATCGTGGCCTTCGAGCTCACGCAGGGCGGCGACAAGCGCACGCCGTTCCCGTCTGCGGCACGGGTGGGCCTGAAGGCCTATCGCGCCGCACTGGACAAGGGCGTGGTGCTGCGCCCACTCGGCGACGTGCTGTACTGGATGCCGCCGTACTGCGTGGACGACGCGCAACTTGCGCTGTTGGCGGCGACCACCCGCCACGCCATCGAGGAGGCCGTTGCATGCGCCTGACCCGTTCCCATGTGGCACTGCCGCTGCACTGCGACCAGGAACTGACGCTGCCGGAAGCGTCGGCCAATCACCTGCTGCGCGTGCTGCGGCTGCGCGAGGGCGATGCCTGCGTTCTGTTCAACGGCGACGGCAGCGACTACCACGCGCGCATCACCCTGGCCGGCAAACGCGAGGCGCGCGCAGTGGTGGACCGGGTCGAGCCGCTGTGCAACGAATCGCCGTTGTCGATCACCCTGATCCAGGGCATCGCGCGCGGCGAGAAGATGGACCTGATCCTGCAGAAGGCCACCGAGCTGGGGGTGACGGCGGTGGTACCGGTCAACGCCGAGCGCACCGAGGTCAAGCTGGACCCGGCGCGCATGGAAAAACGCCTGGCGCATTGGCGCAGCGTGGTAGTGTCGGCCTGCGAACAATCCGGACGTGCACGCATTCCCACGATCGCGGCGCCGCACGGCCTGCAGGAGGCGGCCCAGGCCAGCGACCCGCAGGCGCTACGGCTGACGCTGGACCCGCACGGCGAGCATCGCCTGGGCAGCCTGGCGCTGGGCACGCAACCGCACGTAATCGTGGCGATTGGCCCGGAAGGCGGCTGGTCGCCGCGCGATCGCACGACCCTCGCCGAGGCCGGTTTCAGCGGCCTGCAACTGGGACCGCGCATCTTGCGCACCGAAACCGCGGGGCTGGCGGCGATTGCGGCGCTGCAGTCGCGGTTCGGGGATCTATAGCGCGGTGTCGTCGTAGGGGCGCACCTGGGCGCGACGGGGCGTTATCGGGCACGCTTCGTCGCGCCCGGGTGCGCTCCTACGGGAGTGCGGAGTTGATCGACATTGCCGCGTCCACTGCGTGCTTGTCTTGAAGGCCCGTCCACCGCGTGCCGGTCCGGCACCCCCGTTGACTCGTAGGAGCGCACCTGGGCGCGACGGGGCGTTATCGGGCACGCTTCGTCGCGCCCGGGTGCGCTCCTACGGGAATGCGGAGTTGATCGACATTGCCGCGTCCACTGCGTGCTTGTCTTGAAGGCCCCGTCCACCGCGTGCCGGTCCGGTCACCCCGTTGACTCGTAGGAGCGCACCTGGGCGCGACGGGGCGTTATCGGGCACGCCTCGTCGCGCCCGGGTGCGCTCCTACGGGAATGCGGAGTCGATCGACATTGCCGCCTCCACTGCGTGCTTGTCTTGAAGGCCCCGTCCACCGCGTGCCGGTCCGGCACCCCCGTTGACTCGTAGGAGCGCACCTGGGCGCGACGGGGCGTTATCGGGCACGCTTCGTCGCGCCCGGGTGCGCTCCTACGGGAGTGCGGAATTGATCGGTTCGGTGCAGCCGGCTTGCTGCACCTGGCGATGCGCAGGACTCAGCGGCCGTGCTGCAGGAACCAGCTCGCCGCACCGATCACACCGAGCTGGCCGTGCTCGACGATGCTGACCGGCACCTGCTCCAGCGCCGGACGCAATGGGCCCTTGTCGAGCAGACGTGCGACGAAATCGCTTGCAGCCACGAACGCGGCAATCTGCGGCAGGAAGCCACCCGCCAGATAGACGCCGCTGCGCACGCCGTAGAGCAACATCATGTCGCCGACCACGCTCCCCATGAAGCCGCAAAACGCCTGTAGCGCGTCGCGTGCCAGCATGTCCTCGCCAGCCAGTGCCGCGGCGGTGACGTCGGCCGGGCTGGCGTGCACCACCGGCACGCCACGCAGCGCGGCCAGGGCGGTGTAGAGATTCAACAGGCCCGGGCCGGACAGCAGATGCTCGGTGGCCACGTGCGTGCGCGTGCGACGCAGCTCCTGCAGCAGGGCCACTTCCAGATCGCTGGCTGCCGCAAGCGCGGCGTGGCCGGCCTCGGTCGGCAACACCACCGGGTTGGCGCCATTGGGAATCCACAACGCCGCGCCCAGGCCGGTGCCGGGGCCGAGTATCAGCGCCGGACCCGGCGCGCCCTGCGGCGGGCCGGACAACTGCATGACCTGATTGCCGGTCATGTAGTTGGCCGCATGCGCCACCGCTTCGAAATCGTTGACCAGATGCAACGCCTGCATGCCGAGCTGGCGACGGATCTGCTCCGGCGACAGTACCCACGGCAAATTGGCGGTGATCACGCTGCCGTCTTCCAGCGCATAACCGGCACTGGCGATGACGCCGCGCATCACCGGTGCGCAGCCCAGCTCCGCAAAGAAAGCGGCCATGATCTCGGCCAGACCCGGATAATCGGCGCATCGGTACTTGCGATAGTCCAGCACCGTGACCGGTTGGCGTGGATCGACGCCTTCGCACACCAGCGCCAGGCGTACATGCGTCCCGCCAACGTCTGCGGCAACGAAGGTTTCGGGGCGTGGAAAGGCCACCGCTTCCATTGGACTGCTTGCGCTCACGCATTCTCCTGATAAGTGGTCGCTGGCTGGCGTCATCTTCCGTTATCCGACGAACGGTCACGGATAGACAACGTTGTCAGTAATCGCCTTGTAACGCAACCGTGGCGATCACGATTTGAACAGGATGCCGCCAATTTCATCGTCCACTGAAAATCCGCACCCCGGGCAACGATTTCAGCACAAATCGAGACGCCGTATCGGCCTGCGCCATTCCCCATAGAAACAGCCGATCGAACCGCAGGCACAGCATTGGTGCGCTGCGCGGTCGCGGCGGCACCCTGCGCGGCATCGCCGGGAAATGCTGCATTGCAGCGCAATCGCAGCAGCTTCAGAGATCTGTGACGATGTGTTGACAACGCTGTCAACGCTACGCGAGACTCGATCCAAATCGGGGTTCTGGCAGGAGGGGCCATGGACTGTTCGGTACTCAAGAACGGGCGACTCCCTCGTCGGCGCATTCCAGATTCGTGAGCGGGACATCACCCGATGTTCGACTCACTGAAGTCGCATTCGCTCTACCGCTTCACCACACGGGGGACACCTCCTCTACCACGCGAATCACCTGGGCCCGCCTCTTGCGACGCGTGCCAGTGCGATCACCGCGATCGGTCAGGGCGTGTTGTTTTGCCGGCCACGCCGAGCGCGTGACGCCTTCCAGAGGCGGCGCGCTCACAGCACTAACCAACGAGGTTTAGCCATGCACAGCCGCACCACGACGTTAGCACTCTGTATCACCGCCGCTCTGTACTGCTCCGGCTCTGCAATGGCTGCCGGACAAGACCAACAGGCTCCTGCCGCCACACCGTCGGCGACCACTGAGCTGGACACCATCACCGTCACCGGCTACCGCGCATCGCTGGAGAAGAGCCAGTCGGTCAAGCGCTCGGCCAACTCGATCGTCGATGCAATCAGCGCCGAAGACATCGGCAAGTTCCCGGACATCAACGCTGCCGAATCGCTGTCGCACCTGCCGGGCATCAGCGTCGATCGCCAGTTCGGCGAAGGCGAAAAGGTCAGCATCAACGGCACCGACCCGGCCTTGAACCGCGTGCTGCTCAATGGCCAGACCATCGCCTCGGGCGACTGGGGCGGCAACCCGACCGACACCAGCGGCCGTACCTTCAACTACACCCTGCTGTCGCCGGAAATCATCGGCCTGATGGAGGTCTACAAGACCCCGGAAGCGCGCATCGACGAAGGCTCGATCGGCGGCACCGTGATCGTGCACACCCGCAAGCCGCTGGACCTGCCCAAGAACACCATCCGCGGCTCGGTCGGCTACAACTACAACGACCGTTCGGAAGAAGGCAATCCGCGCGGCTCGGCGCTGTGGAGCTGGAAGAACGACGACGAGACCTTCGGCGCGTTGATCTCCGCCACGCATGACAAGCAGGACCTGGCGCGCGCCGGTATCGAATACTTCGGCTACACCACCGGCGAAGGCATTCCGGCCAGCGCCACCATCACCGGCGACGGCAGCGATGTGGCCACCGCCCGCGTGCCGGCCGGCATCAGCAGCGCGTTCTTCCAGCAGACCCGCGAACGCAGCGGCCTGCAGGGTGCGTTGCAGTGGAAGCCCAATGAGCAGAACGAGTTCAACCTGACCGGCCTGTACATCAAGGGCAAGTACAACAACTTCAGCCAGGCGCGGTATGTGTGCCCGGCATGTAATGACGACCGCCAGAAGATCACCAACGCCAACGTGGAAAACGGCGTAGTGACCTCGGCCACGGTCAGCGATGGCGCCGCCGGGCAACCGTACGCGCAGCTGGATGCGAACTATCGCGAAAGTACGGTCACCACCAAGAGCCTGAACCTGCGCCACGACTGGTCCGGCGAGAAGTGGGTGTTCACCACTCAAGGTGGCTACACCGAGGCGACCGGTGGCAAGGACCCCGAGTATCTGATGAAGTTCCTGATGCAGGACGGAGGCTACAACTACGCCTTCAACGGTCAGAACACCTCGGTGAACTACGATAATGGCGGTGCCTCGAACTGGGTGCTGCCGGGCAATCCCGCAGGCCTGGCACCGGGCCAGCAGGGGAACATCCCCGGCACCAACACCGGCATCATGCAAGCCGGCGGTATCGCGTACCAGAAGAGCAAGGACGAGGAAAAGTACTTCCAGTGGGACGCCTCGCGCGACCTTGAGTGGGGCCCGTTCACCAAGCTGCAGTTCGGCTATAAGTACATCAACCACAACAATGGCGTGGACGCGCGCGGCAACCGCATCAACTCCACCGACGCGGTCTCGCTGACACAGTTCAACCCGGGCAGCACGCCCAGCAGCCTGTACGACGGCCTGGGCGCCAGCGGCGATCTGACCACCTGGCCGACCGCCAGCCTCAATGCCGTGCGCAACTATCTGTTGTCGCAGCCGCAGGGTCCGTACCGCACCGATTTCGGCGCCTCGTTCCAGGTCAAGGAAATCACCCAGAACGTCTATACGCAGTTGAACTTCGAGTCCGGCCAGTGGCGCGGTAACGTCGGCGTGCGCCTGGTCGACACCACCGACAAGTCCGAGTTCTGGCAGAGCAACGACGGCGGCACCAACTTCGACCGTGTCGCCGAGACCAACGACTATCGCAAGGCGCTGCCGAGCTTCAACATCGCCTACGACATCACCGACGATACCGTGCTGCGCTTCTCGGCGGCCAAGGTCATCGCACGTCCGCGCTACGCCGATCTGGCCGGCACCTTCACCATCAACAGCGGTACCGGTGACCTGACCGCCAACGGCGGCAACCCGGATCTGAAGCCGTACGAATCCACCAACTACGATCTGGCAGCCGAGTGGTATTTCGCTCCGTCCAGCATGTTGTCCGGTGAAGTGTTCTACCGCGACATCAGCTCCTACATCGTCAGCACCACCACTTCCCAGCAGCTGAATCCGGCCCCCCCGGCCATTGCCGGTCTGTATCAGGTCACCACGCCGGTCAATGTGTCCGATGCCAAGGTCAAGGGCGTGTCGGTCAACTACCAGCAGACCTTCGGCCTGGGCTTTGGCCTGCAGGCGAACTACACGTTCGCCGAATCCGATTCCAGCTCGGGCTTGAACCTGCCCTACCTGTCGCGCGACACCTACAACGTGATCCCGTACTGGGAACATGGCGACTGGACGGTACGCGTGAACTACAGCTATCGCTCCAAGTACTTCACCCAGATCGGCCGGCTGGAATCGCGTGACTTCGCCGATGCCTACAAGCAGCTGGATCTGAATGCCTCGTACCAGATCACCGATTACATGGGCATCACCTTCGGCGCGACCAACCTGCTCGATTCCACCTACCGGGTCTTCAGCAACACCCGCGAGACCCCCACGGCGTTCTACAAGAACGGCCGCGGTTATCAGGCCCAGCTGAACTTCAAGTTCTGATGTAGCACCGGCGCGCCACCGCCCCTCCACGGTGGCGCGCTTTTTTTGGACTTGCCCTGCGCGCTGCGGCGGCAGGTCGTTGCATGCACCAAATTAGTGGTACTGGCCACGCCCCTTCGCCGCTGAGGGAGCATGGCCAGTCCCGCTTTTGCCATCCACGCACGGCTGCAGCACTGCCGGCGCGTCTTGCTCAACAGGAGTGCAGTTCCCATGACGACCGATAGCCGCGTGTTTGCGGCTCCATCCCGCCGCCACGCCGGAGCTGTACCCAGGAGTCGTGCGCTCGCGCTCGCTCTGCTGGTGGCCTGCCCGGTGCTGTCGTTGCACGCGCAATCGCCCACCGCGCCGACCGCCACCACGCTCAGCCCGGAACAGATCGACCAGCAGTGGCTCAATGCCACCGCCAAGTACGCACCCGAACGCGAACGGCTGGTACGCGAAGCCGAACAGGGCGCGCGCAAAGGCCCGTTCCGCCCCGACTGGGCGGCACTGAAGTCCTATCAATCGCCGGCGTGGTACGACAATGCCAAGTTCGGCATCTTCATTCATTGGGGCGTGTTCTCGGTGCCGGCGTTCGGCAGCGAGTGGTATTCGCGCAACATGTATCTGCAAGGCTCCAAGGAGTTCGCCCATCACGTGGCGACCTACGGGCCGCAGGCGAGCTCCGGCTACAAGGATCTGATTCCAAAGTTCACCGCGCCCAAGTTCGACCCCAATGGCTGGGCCAAGCTGTTCCGTGACTCCGGCGCCCGCTATGTGGTGCCGGTGGCCGAGCACCATGACGGCTTTGCGCTGTACGACTCCAAGTTGTCGGACTGGACCGCGGTCAAGATGGGGCCAAAACGCGATCTGCTGGGCGAGTTGTCCAGGTCGATCCGCGCGCAGGGGCTGCACTTCGGCCTGTCCTCGCACCGCGCCGAGCACAACTGGTTCTTCGACGGCGGGCGCACCTTCGACTCGGACGTCAACGACCCGCGCTATGCCGCGCTGTACGGCCCGGCGCAGGTGCGCCTGCCGGGCAAGGACGATGCCGATGTGGCCAACGACTGGACGCCGGTGTCGCAGGCCTGGCTGGATGACTGGCTGGCGCGCACCACCGAGCTGATCGATACCTATCAACCGGACCTGATCTATTTCGACTGGTGGATTGCCCACCCCACCTTCCGCAGCAGCCTGCCGACCATGCTGGCGTATTACTACAACCAGGGCGCGGCACGCACCGAGGCCGATCGCGGCGTGGTGGTGAACTACAAGCTCGGCGCCTTCCCGGAAGGCGCCGGCACGCTGGACATCGAGCGCGGCCAGCTCACCGGCATCCATCCCACCCACTGGCAGACCGATACCTCGGTCAGCAATGCGTCGTGGGGCTACATCGAGAACGACACCTACAAGTCGCCGACCTTCATCATCCACATGCTGGCCGACGTGGTGGCCAAGAACGGCAACCTGATGCTCAACATCGGCCCGCGGGCCGATGGCTCGATCCCCGATACCGAGCGCGGCATCCTGCTGGCGATCGGCAAGTGGCTCAAGACCAACGGCGGCGCGATCTACGACAGCAAGCCGTGGCGCGTGTACGGCGAAGGCCCGACCGAAGTGGTCGGCGGCACCTTCCAGGACGTCAAGACCAAGCCCTACACCGCCGAAGATTTCCGCTTCACCACACGTGATGGCGCGCTGTATGCGATCGAGCTCGGCTGGCCGGCTGGTGGCAAGGCGGTGATCCGCTCGCTCACGCCGGCCGATGGCGTGCGCGGCGTGACGCTGCTGGCCAACGGCAAAAAGATACCGTTCGAACAACGCGCCGACGGCCTGCACTTGAAATTGCCGGCCAAGCCGGTCGGCGAGAGCGCGTACGTGCTGCGCATCGATCTTTCTTCTTCCTCCACTCCCTGACGGATGCTGTTTTCATGAGCAAGCGATTGACCTGGATCCTGCTGGCGCTGGCGCTGGTCTGCGCGCCGGCCCTGGCCAAAACCCCCACCGCGTTGTTCTATCTGATGAACACGCAGAAATCGACCAACTCGTTCCTGGCCAATGTCGACAAGATCGATGTGGTGGTACCGACCTGGTATGGCGTGGACCAGAACGGCCTGGTCAACGGCACGCCCAACATGTACCTGTACGACATCGCCAAGCAGAAGAACCTGCGGGTGATGCCGATCCTGTCGATGACCACCGGCCGCGACGGCTTCCACAAGCTGATGCACGACGAAGCCGCCAAGAAGCGCATGATCGAATCGCTGCTGATCCACGGCAAGCAGCACAAGTACTACGGCTTCCAGTTCGATTTCGAGAACATCGCCTGGACCGACCGCGACGCCTATACGCTGATGGTCAAGCAGACCGCCGATGCACTGCACAAGGCCGGCTTCAAGATGTCGGTGGCGGTGGTGCCCAATGCACCGGGCCATGCCGAAGGTGGCCAGTTCTCCAAGTGGATGTGGGAATACTGGCGCGGTGCGTACGACCTGAAGGCGTTGGGCCAGGCCGCGGATCTGGTTAGCATCATGACCTACGACCAGCACACCCGCTGGACCACGCCGGGCCCGGTCGACGGCATGGTGTGGATGAAGAAGCATCTGGACTACGCCATCACCCAGGTGCCGAAGGACAAGCTCTCGCTTGGCATCGCCACCTACGGCTACCGCTGGTACACCGGTAATCCGGTCAAGGAAGACGGCACCGAAGCGTCGAATATTTCGGCCACGTATATCGATGCCGACGAATCCTTCCCGCTGGCGATCGAACAGAACGCCACCGTGCAGTGGGATCCGGTCGAGCAGGAATCGTGGTTCTACTTCTACCGCGACGACATGCGCGAGTGGGTGTTCCGCCCGGACGCACGCAGCTTCAAGGCACGCTACGACCTGGTCAAGCAGTACGGCCTGGAAGGTTTCAGCTGCTGGGTGCTGGGCGCCGAAGACCCGAAGGTGTGGGACGAATTGCCGACTGCGCAGCGCTAAACGCGCCATCGCACCGCTGCAGTGCCTGGCGGGCGCGGGCGGTGTCCGCATCGGAATGCGTCCACGGCAAGCCGATGTGCACACTCCCCGCGCCCGCCCTGCAGCGAACCACACCGATGCGTGGTTCCTGCAAAACAGCGCACGCACCCCGACGAAGCGTGCGCCAGTCCCTGCGTCATCCGGCATGGCTTTGCTACTGTGCGTGGCTGCCGTGTCTCCCCCGCCACACCGGGATGTGATTGCATGATGTCGAACTCCGCACCGAACCTGCGCTCACCATTCTCCAAGCGGCCGTTGCCGGGCAGCGTGTCGTCGCGCCCGCTGTCAGCGCGGCCACGTTCCTGGCGCCTGCTTGCAGTGACGTTTGCGGCGGTGCTGTTGGCAGGGTGTGGCCAGCGCCAGACGGCGACCGCGCCGGCTGCGGACCATCCCCGCACCACCTCGACATTGCCTGCGACCACCGCACCGCTGCCGCTGATTCCCGCCCCGGCCGAAGCCAGGCGCGGCAATGGCAGCTTCCGCGTCGGCTCCGGCACGGTGATCTCCATCCCCACCGGCAATGCCGAGGTGCGCCGCAGCGCCGAGTCACTGGCCAGCCTGTTGCAACGCACCCGTGGCCTGACCCTGGAAGTGCGCACCGAAACCACGGCGTCACCGCACAGCATCCGCCTGGAACGCACACCGCAGGCGCCGGTGGCGCACAAGGAAGGCTATAGCCTGGACGTGGATGGCAACGGCATCCGCATCGCCGCGCGCGATGGCGCGGGCCTGTTCTATGGCGCGATCAGCGCCTGGCAACTGATGACGCCGGACGCGCGCAAGGGCGATGTCGCCGTGCCGGCGGTGGCGATCCGCGACTGGCCGCGTTTCGGCTGGCGCGGCCAGCATCTGGATGTGGCCCGCCACTTCCACGACGTGGCCACGGTCAAGCATGTGCTCGATGCAATGGCCGCGCACAAGCTCAATGTGCTGCACTGGCACCTCACCGACGACCAGGGCTGGCGCATCGAGATCAAGCGCTATCCCAAGCTCACCGAGGTGGGCGCCTGGCGCACCCCGCCGGGCGCGGGCCGGCACGGCACGCCGGAGCGCTATGGCGGTTTCTATACGCAGCAGCAGATCAGCGAGATCGTCGCCTACGCGGCACGCCTGCACATCACCGTGCTGCCGGAGCTGGACATGCCAGGACACGCGCAGGCGGCGGTGGCAGCGTATCCGGAAGACGTCGGCGTGCCCGGCCAGCGCACCCAGGTCGGCGTGGACTGGGGCGTCAATCCGTACCTGTTCAACACCAGCGAACGCAGCCTGCGCTTCATCACCAACGTGCTGGACGAGGTGCTGACCCTGTTCCCGTCGGCGTATATCCACATCGGTGGCGACGAGGCGGTCAAGGATCAATGGGAAGCCTCGCCTGCGGTACGCGCGCAGATGCGCAAGCTGGGGGTCAAGGACGCGCATGCGATGCAGGGCTGGTTCAACGAACAGCTTGCGGCCTACCTCACCAGTCACGGCCGGCGCATGATCGGCTGGGATGAAATTCTGGAAGGCGGCGTGCCGGCGAGTGCGTCGGTGATGTCGTGGCGTGGCATCGAGGGTGCGGTCACTGCGGCCAAGCAAGGCCACGACGTGGTGCTGGCGCCGGGCGACTGGCTGTATCTGGACAACCTGCAGACCACCCGCAGCGACGAGCCCAACGGCCGCCTGACCGTGCTGCCGTTGTCCAAGGTCTACGCCTTCGACCCGGTGCCGAGCACACTGACTGCCGAGCAGGCCACGCATGTCCTCGGCGCGCAGGGCGCATTGTGGTCCGAGTACATTCCATCCAGGTGGCATATCGACCACGCGCTGTTCCCGCGGCTGTCCGCGGTGGCCGACGTCACCTGGTCGCCTGCGGCTGCGCGCAACTGGAAGGATTTCCTGGCGCGCATGCCGGCCCAGCTGCAGCGCTATAAAGCGTTGGGCATCGACTACAGCGACGGCGCCTTCGCCGCCGATATCGCATTGGAAGGCGGCCCCAACCCGGTGCTGGCCGGTGGCCCGGCCAAGGTGGCACTCGGCACCCAGGCCGGTGCGGGCACGCTGCACTACACCACCGACGGCAGCGATCCCACGCCGGCATCGCCGCGCTACGAGGCGCCGTTCACGATCCAGCTGCCGACCACGGTCAAGGCCACCGCCTTCGATGCCGGCGGCACCGCGCTGGCGGCCACGCGCAGCCGCACGTTCGAGCGTGCCGGTCTGTTGCGCGTGGACACCCAGGGCCTGCGCGATTGCGTGCAGACCGGTGCGCTCGGCCTGCGCCTGCCGTTGTTGCCGGAGATGACCGGCGCCGACACGCCGGTCTACAACGTCGACCTGTTCCATGCCTGCCGTCTCTATCCGCAGGCGCGCCTGGATGGCATCGGCGCGATCCGCATCGAGGCTGCACGCCTGCCGAACAACTTCGGCCTGGCCCACGAGCAATCCAAGGTGGTGCAGTACCCAGCCAAGACGCGCCGCGGCGAGCTGGAAGTGCGCCTGGGCTGCGAGGGCGAGCTGGTCGCCAGCGTGCAATTGCCCAACAGCGCCGCGCTGGGCGAACAGTTCACGCTGGAAACCGCACTGCCTGCACGCGCCGGCATCCACGATCTGTGCCTGCGCTTCACCGCGCCGATTCGCGGCCCGTTGTATGCCATCGGCGCCGTCCAGTTGATTGAAACCACCGCGCAGGCGCCCCCCGCCGCCACGCGCTGATCCATCCAAGGAGAGTCACCCATGCCCCTGTCCCGCCATCGTTGCATTCCTGCCCCCGCCCGCCTCGGGCTAGCCCTGGCCTTTGCCATCTCGCAGGCCTGGGCGGCTCCGCCCACGGCAACGCCCCTGGACAGCGGCTGGCAGGTGCGGTTGGTGCCGGGCCAGGAACAGGCCAGGACGTATCCGAAAGCGGCGGCCTGGTTGCCGGCGCAGGTGCCGGGCGCGGTGCAGACCGACCTGATCGCCGCCAAGATCGTGCCGGACCCGTTCTATCGCGACAACGAAGGCAAGATCCAGTGGGCGGGCCTGAGCGACTGGCAATACCAGACCCGCTTCAACGTGGACGCGGCCACGCTCAAGCGCGCGCATGTCGAGCTGGTGTTCGACGGCCTGGACACCTTTGCCGAGGTCACCCTCAACGGCAAGCCGCTGCTGAGCGCCGACAACATGTTCCGGCAGTGGCGGGTGGATGCCAAACCGCTGCTCAAGCGCGGCGACAATGTGCTCGAGGTCAAGCTGTTCTCGCCGATCAAGAAGATCCAGCCGTGGCTGGCCAAGCAGCCGTACGCGCTGCCGGGCGCCTACGATTCGGCCTTCGGCGACGAGCCCGAATCGCGCCACAGCTCCACCTACGTGCGCAAGGCGCCGTATAGCTACGGCTGGGACTGGGGCCCGCGCATGGTCAACGCCGGCATCTGGAAGGATGTGCGCGTAGAAGCCTGGGATGCGGTGCGCGTGGACGGGCTGCATATCGCCCAGCAACGCGTCGACGCCGACAGCGCGCAATTGCAGGCGCAGCTGGAACTGCAGGCCGGCCGCAGCGGGCCGGTGCAGGTGACGCTGGATGTGCTGGGACCGGATGGCCAGAAGGTCGGCCAGTTCACCCAGGACGCGGTGGTCGACCCGGGCCAGAACCGCATCGATCTGGCGGTGCGTATCGCCAAGCCCAAGCGCTGGTTCCCGGCCGGCTACGGCGCGCAGGACCGCTACACCTTCGTGGCCAGCGTGCGCGACGCCGATGGCGACAGCCAGCAGATCAAGCGCGTCACCGGCCTGCGCTCGGTGGAGCTGCGCCGCGAAAAGGACACCTGGGGCAAGAGCATGGAGATCGTGATCAACGGCATCCCGATCTTCGCCAAGGGCGCCAACCTGATCCCGCTGGATGCCTTCCCCGCGCGCGTTACTGCCGAGCGTATGCGCAGCACCTTGCAGGATGCGCGCGACGCCAACATGAACATGCTGCGCATGTGGGGCGGCGGGCATTACCAGGACGACCGTTTCTACGAGGTGGCCGACGAGCTGGGCATCATGATCTGGCAGGACTTCATGTTCGGCGGCGCCGTGCCGCCGTACGACGTGGAGTTCCGCGAGAACACCCGGCAAGAAGCAATTGAACAGGTCAAGCGCCTGCGCGACCATCCCAGCATCGTGCTGTGGTGCGGCAACAACGAAGTGCAGACCGGCTGGGAAAATTGGGGCGACCGGGTCAAGTTCAAGCAGTCGGTGGACCCGGAAGAACGCAGCCGCATCGAGCGCGGCATGACCACCTTGTTCGGCACCGTGTTCCGCGAGGTGGTGGCCACCTACGACAGCGACGTGCCGTACTGGTCCACCTCGCCGGGCACCAACTTCGATGGCGCTGCCGACCAGGCCACCGATGGCGACATGCATTACTGGAAGGTCTGGGGCGGCCCCGCGCTGCCGGTGACCGAATATCTCAATGTCACCCCGCGTTTCATGTCCGAGTACGGCCTGCAGTCGTTCCCGGACATGCGCACCGTGCGTGCCTTCGCCGAACCCGGCGACATGGACCCGGAATCGCCGGTGATGCGCGTGCATCAGAAGTTCGACAAGGGCAACGGCAACAAGCGGCTGATGCTGTACATCCGTCGCGAATTCGGCGAGCCCAAGGATTTCGAGAGCTTCGTCTACCTGAGCCAGCTGATGCAGGCCGAGGGCATCAACCTGGCCGCCTCGCATCTGCGCGCCGCGCGCCCGCAGTCGATGGGCTCGTTGTACTGGCAGCTCAACGATGTGTGGCCGGGTGCGTCGTGGTCCAGCGTGGACTACTACGGCCGCTGGAAGGCGCTGCAGTACCACGCCCGCCGCTTCTATGCGCCGGAGCTGATCGCCGCATTGCGTAATGACAACGGCCAGACCGAGGTGTCGCTGGTGTCCGACCGCACCACTCCGCTGGCGGCCCGCTGGCGCATGCGGGTAATGGGCATGGACGGCAAGCTGCTGAGCAAGCGCGAGGAAAAGGCCACCGTCAAGCCGCTCAGCAGCCTGCAGGTGGGCAACTTCAGCGACAAGCAATTGCTGGGCAGTGCCGATCCGAAACGCACCTACGCGGTGTTCGAATTGTTCGATGGCGAAAAGCTGCTGTCGCGCGAGGTGGTGTTCTTCGCGCCGGCCAAGCAGCTGGCCTTGCCGACCGCGAAGATCGACAGCCAGTGGCGCGCCGATGGCGATGGCTATGCGTTGACGCTGTCCAGCGACACGCTGGCGCGCGAGGTGTGGCTGTCGTTCGGCGATGTGGACGTCAGCGTGGCCGATAATGCCTTCGACCTGCTGCCGGGCGAACCGCTGACGCTGCACGTGTCCAGCAAGCTGCCGATGGCGCAGGTGCAGTCTGCGTTGCAGGTGCGCGACCTGGCATCGACGCTGGCAGGCGCGCCGCCGGAACCGCCGGAGGCAGCAGCGGCGAAATGAGCGGCGAGCTGGCCCTCATCCGCCCTTCGGGCACCTTCTCCCGCCAGGCGGGAGAAGGACTCAATCTCCGTCCATGCATGCGCTTGGTCCGCGTCTGCATCTCACGCGTAGGGCGCCTCCCGCCCGGCGGAAGAAGGACTCGCTGTCCGCTCGTGCATGCGCTTGTTCCGCGGATGCGTTTCGCGCGTATGGCGCCTCCCGCCCGGCGGGAGAAGCACTTGCTGTCCGCTCATGCATGCGCTTGGTCGCGTATGCGTTTCGCGCGTATGGCGTCTCCCCGCCAGGCGGGAGAAGGACTCGATCTCCGTCCATGCATGCGCTTGGTCCGCGTCTACGTTTCGCGCGCATGGCGTCTCCCGCAGATTTGGTTTCCTGTCATACGCACTCTTCGCATCCTTGCATCGCATCCACCTTAGGAAAAACGACGTGATCTCCTGCCGTGCGTGCCCTCCACAAGCGCGCGCCCATCCTTCCTCGCCCGGCCTCGTCCCGCGTTGGGTGTCCTTCTCCCGCGGGCGGGAGAAGGTGCCCCGCAGGGGCGGATGAGGGCCCGCCGCGGTAACAGCAACATCCACCACGGGCGATGGCGTGCATGACGCCGCCACGCCAGATCCTCAACCCGCCGCAGCCCCTGCGGCAACACCAGAACGACGCCGGGCGAATCTCGCCGCTGCGCAGGAGTGAATCGATGTCATCCGTGTTTGTATCGCGTCTTGCCATGGCACTGAGGCTGAGCCTGAGCCTGGGCCTGCCCTGCATCGCGCACGCCGCGCCCGCCGACCGCAGCAGCACGCCGGAGCAGCGCGCCGCCGCGCTGGTGGCGCAGATGAGCCGCGAGGAAAAGGTCGCGCAGGCGATGAACGATGCGCCGGCGATTCCGCGCCTGGGCATCCCCGCCTACGAATGGTGGAGCGAAGGCCTGCACGGCATCGCGCGCAATGGCTACGCCACGGTGTTTCCGCAAGCGATCGGCCTGGCCGCCAGCTGGAACACCGCGTTGATGCAGCAGGTGGGCACGGTGGTGTCGACCGAGGCGCGCGCCAAGTTCAACCAGGCCGGCGGCCCGGGCAAGGACCACAAGCGCTACGCGGGCCTGACCATCTGGTCGCCCAACATCAATATCTTCCGCGACCCGCGCTGGGGCCGTGGCATGGAAACCTACGGCGAGGATCCCTTCCTCACCGGGCAACTGGCGGTGGGCTTCATTCGCGGGTTGCAGGGCGAGGACCTCAATCACCCACGCACCATCGCCACGCCCAAGCACATCGCCGTGCACAGCGGCCCGGAGCCGGGCCGGCACAGCTTCGACGTGGACGTGTCGCCGCGCGATGTGGAGGCGACCTACACGCCCGCCTTCCGCGCCGCCTTGATCGACGGCCAGGCCGGCTCGGTGATGTGCGCATACAACTCGCTACACGGCACGCCGGCCTGCGCCGCCGACTGGCTGCTCAACGGCCGCGTACGTGGTGACTGGGGCTTCAAGGGCTTCGTGGTGTCCGACTGCGATGCGGTGGACGACATGACCCAGTTCCATTACTTCCGCCCGGACAATGCCGGCTCCTCGGCCGCATCGCTCAAAGCCGGGCATGATCTCAACTGCGGCTACGCGTATCGCGCCCTGGGCACGGCCATCGCACGTGGCGAAGTGGACGAAGCCCTGCTCGACCAGTCATTGGTGCGCCTGTTCGCGGCGCGCTATCGCCTGGGTGAGCTGGAAGCGCCGCGCAAGGATCCGTATGCCAGGCTCGGCGCCAAGGACATCGACAGCGCGACCAACCGCGCATTGGCGTTGAAGGCCGCCGCCGAGTCGATCGTATTGCTCAAGAACGATGCCGGCACCCTGCCGCTGAAACCCGGCACGCGGCTGGCGGTGATCGGCCCGAACGCCGATGCCCTGGCGGCGCTGGAAGCCAACTATCAGGGCACCTCCTCCGAGCCGGTGACGCCCTTGATCGGCCTGCGCCAGCGCTTCGGCACCCAGCAGGTGAGCTATGCGCAAGGTGCGCCGTTGGCCGCCGGCGTGCCGGGCATGATTCCGGAAACCGCGCTGCGCAGCGACGGCAAGCCGGGATTGCGTGGCGAATATTTCGACAACGTCGAGATGACCGGTGCTGCGCGCGTGGTGCGGCAGGACCGTGTGGTGAGTTTCAACTGGGACCAGGTCGCACCCGCCAAGGGCGTGCCGGCCGATCGCTATGCGGTGCGCTGGAGCGGCGAGTTGTTGCCGCCGAGCGCGGGCGACTACACGCTGGCGGTGCGGGTGGCGCGCTGCTTCGATTGCGCCGGCCACGATCCGGTGCGGCTGTACATCGACGACAAGCTGGTGGTCGCCGGCAATGCCGAAGACAAGCACGTGCCGGCCGGCATGCACAACGCCGATGGCCGCAGCGTGGAAACCGTGCTGCACTTCGACGACACCCGCCCGCGCAGGATCCGTCTGGAAATGGAGCACCGCGGCCAGGACCAGGGCCTGCGCCTGGAGTGGCTGGCACCGGCGGCGGCGCAACTGGCCGAGGCAGAGCAGGCGGTGGCGCAGGCCGAAGCGGTGGTGGCCTTCGTCGGCCTGTCGCCGGATGTGGAAGGCGAGGAACTGCGCATCGACGTGCCCGGCTTCGATGGCGGCGACCGCAACGACATCGCCCTGCCCGCCCCGCAGCAGGCGCTGCTCGAACGCGCCAAGGCCTCCGGCAAGCCGCTGGTGGTGGTGCTGATGAGCGGCAGCGCGGTGGCATTGAATTGGGCCAAGGCCCATGCCGACGCGATCGTGGCGGCGTGGTACCCGGGCCAGTCCGGCGGCACCGCGATCGCGCGCATGCTGGCCGGCGACGACACCCCCGGCGGGCGCCTGCCGGTGACCTTTTATCGCTCCACCAAGGACCTGCCGCCCTACGTCAGCTACGACATGAAGGGCCGCACCTACCGCTACTTCAAGGGCGAGCCGCTGTTTCCGTTCGGCTATGGCTTGAGCTACACCAGCTTTGCCTACAGCGCGCCGCAGCTGTCCACGGCAACCCTGCAAGCTGGCAGTGCGTTGCAGGTGACCGCCACCGTGCGCAACACCGGCACGCGCGCCGGCGATGAGGTGGCGCAGGTGTATCTGCAATATCCGCAGCGCCCGCAGTCGCCGTTGCGCAGCCTGGTCGGCTTCCAGCGTGTGCACCTGCAGCCGGGTGAGCAGCGCACGCTCACCTTCACCCTCGATGCGCGCGCCCTGAGCGATGTGGATCGCAGCGGGCAGCGTGCGGTGGAAGCCGGCGATTACACGCTGTTTGTCGGCGGTGGCCAACCCGGTACCGGCGCGGTCGGCGAGGCGGCAGCGTTTTCGATCTCGGGGCGTTCGCCATTGCCGAAATGAGCGGTGGGGGTGCGTCAGGCAACGGCGTCGGCTGTGAGGGCCGGCGCCTGTTGCATGGGGCAGCGGAAGGACGTTGCGGTCGGCGACATTGCCCGAGATCAGGCGAGGCGGCACGCCCCGGCTCCACTACCAGGCCGGTCGGCGCCGTGCCGGCCTGCAGATCCCGCCGCACGTTTCCACCGCGATGACCGTGCTTGCACGGCAGCCAGGCGATGTCGTACGACCGCAATAGACGTGGACCAGCCACCATCACCACTGCCGCAGGCCACGCATACGGCGCCGGATTGTGCGGGCGCACTATGCACATTCGGCGCACACGTTGTATGGTCATCGGGAATTGGTCATGCATAGGTCTCATCATCGGCCGGGCACGTGATGCCGCCGATGGAACGATGTCCGCTGCGTCGACCGCTTGCTGAAATCCAGGGAGTTCCAGCTCATGCACACCCGCCGCGACATCCTTCAGCTGCTCGGCGCCAGCGCGGGCGCCGGCTTGCTGGCCGGCGCACTGCCCGCCTTCGCCGCCGGCACCTCCACGACCGCCGGCACCTTCGTCAGCAAGCGCCCACCCAAGGCGCAGCGTCGCTTCGTCAGCAAGGCGGTCGAGCAGCAGATCGTGCAGATCAAGGCGCGCATTGCCGATCCCGAGCTGGCCTGGCTGTTCGAGAACTGCTACCCCAACACACTGGACACCACGGTGGAAACCGGCACCCGCAACGGCAAGCCGGACACCTTCGTCATCACCGGCGACATCCACGCGATGTGGCTGCGCGACTCCTCCGCCCAGGTGCATCCATACGTGCCGCTGGCCAGGCGCGACCCTGCATTGCGGCGCATGTTCCATGGCCTGATCCAGCGCCAGGCCGCCTGCATCCGGCTCGACCCGTATGCCAACGCCTTCCTGCCCGATGGCCAGACCCAACGCCTGAAGTGGTCGCTCAACGACATCACCGAGATGAAGCCCGGCGTGGGCGAGCGCAAGTGGGAAATCGATTCGCTGTGCTACCCGATCCGCATCGCGCACGAATACTGGCGCGCCACCGGCGATGCTGCCCCGTTCGACGACGACTGGCGCGCGGCAATGCACGTGGTGGTCAGGACCTTCCGCGAGCAGCAGCGCAAGGACAACCGCGGCCCGTACGTGTTCCAGCGGCCCTCGCCGCTGGCGACCGAGACGCTGGTGCTGGAAGGCTACGGCCAGCCGACCCGGCCCAACGGCATGATCCACTCGATGTTCCGCCCCTCCGACGATGCCTGCGTGTATCCGCTGTTCGTGCCGGCCAACCTGTTCGCGGTGGCCTCGCTGCGGCAGCTGGCGACGATGAGCACGGCCTTGCACCGCGATGCCGCGTTCGCCGCCGACTGCAATGCGCTGGCCGACGAGGTGGAAACGGCAACGCGCCAGTTCGGCCAACTGCGCGACAGCGACGGCCAGGCGTACTGGGCGTTCGAAGTGGACGGTTACGGCAACCAGTTGTTCATCGACGACGCCAACGCCCCCGGCCTGCTCAGCCTGGCCTACCTGGGCTGCTGCGACCGCGCCGACCCGGTGTTCCTGCGCACCCGCCAGCTGGCCTGGAGTGAACGCAATCCGTACTTCTCGCGCGGCCGTGCGGCCGAAGGCGTCGGCAGCCCGCACAGCGGCATGGGCACGATCTGGCCGATGTCGATCATCCAGTACGCGCTGGTCAGCGACGACGATGCACAGTTGCGCCAATGCCTGCAGTGGCTGAAGACCACCCATGCCGGCACCGGCTTCATGCACGAAGCCTTCGACAAGGACAACCCGAGCACCTTCACCCGCGACTGGTTCGCCTGGGCCAACACCTTGTTCGGCGAACTGATCATCGACCTGCACCAACGCAAACCCCAGCTGCTGCGCAGTAGCTGATGGTTCGAAGCGCGCGAGCTGCCCTCCCGGGCAGAAACGGCGCAGCGCTTGATGTTCCCTTCTCCCGCCGGGAGAAGGTGCCCGACGGGCGGATGAGGGTGCCCCGGCATCGGCCCGCAAATTCAGAGACCACACCATGGCAACACGACGCGGTTTTCTCCAAGGCGCCATCGCAGCAGCCCTGTTCGGCAGCACCGGCCTGCCCGGGCTTGCCCGCGCGCGCGCCGGCAACTACGCATTGCCGGCCGATGCGCGCGCCCGCGCCGAGCTCACCCGCCATGTCGATGTTTTCATCGGCACCGGCGGCCATGGCCACACCTTTCCCGGCGCGACGCTGCCGTTCGGCATGGTGCAGCTGAGCCCGGACACCTACAACGCGGTCTGGGATTCGTGCTCCGGCTACCACGAGTCCGACGGCTCGATCATGGGCTTTTCGCACACGCATCTGTCCGGCACCGGCATCGGCGACATGCTGGACGTCCTGCTGGTGCCGGCCACCGGCGAGGTCAAGCTGGTGCCGGGCACACTCGATGCGCCGGACAGCGGCTACCGCTCGCGCTACGACCACAGCGATGAAGCCGCCTCGCCCGGCTACTACCGCGTGCGGCTCAAGGACAGCGGCGTGCATGCCGAGCTCACCGCCACCACGCGCGCCGGCCTGCACCGTTACCACTTCCCCAAGGGCAAGCCGGCGCACGTGCTGCTGGACCTGTGCCACGGCATGCAGGACAAGCCCGGCATCCCCACCCGCGTGAGCGATGCGCAGCTGCGCGTGGTCGATGCACAGACCATCACAGGCGGGCGCCGCGTCCACCAGTGGGCCAAGGGGCGCTACATCTACTTTGCCCTGCGGCTGTCGCGGCCGTTCGCCAGCGTGCAGCTGTACGACGAAGATCAAGCGCTGCCTGCCGGCACGCGCAGCCGCGACGGTAGCCACCTCAAGGCCGCGTTGCACTTTCCCGATGCATCCGACGCACCGCTGCTGATCAAGGTCGGCATCTCCGCCGTCAGCGCCGACAATGCGCTGGCCAACCTGGATGCCGAGCTGCCCGATTTCGACTTCGCCCGCGTGCATGCGCAGGCCGTGGCCGCCTGGGAGAAGGAACTGGCACGCGTGCGCATCGACAGCGATGACGATGCGCAACGCCGCATCTTCTACACCGGCCTGTATCACAGCCTGCTCGCGCCCACCCTCTTCAGCGACGTGGATGGCCGTTACCGCGGCATGGACCTGCAGATCCACACCGCCCCCAAGGGCTATCACAACTACAGCACCTATTCGCTGTGGGACACCTACCGCGCCGCGCACCCGCTGCTCACCCTGGTGCAACCCGAGCGCGTGCCGGACCTGGTGCAGTGCCTGGTGCGCGGCGCCAACGAATGCCCGGACGGCGTGGGCATCTGGCCGCTGCAAGGCGTGGAAACCGGCTGCATGATCGGCTACCACTCCGCAGTGGTGCTGGCCGAAGCGCATGCCAAGGGCTTCACCGGCATCGACTACACAGCCGCCTGGCCGGCCTACCGCAAGCGCGCGATGGACGACACCACCCACGGCCTGGCGGACTACCGCAAGCTTGGCTACATCCCCGCCGACAAGGTGGACGAAGCGGTCAGCCGCACGCTGGAATACGCCTATGACGACTGGGCCTGCGCGCACCTGGCACAGGCCGCTGGTGCCACCGACGATGCACGCGCACTGCGCGAGCGCTCGCGCAACTACCGCAACGTGTTCAATCGCGACAGCGGCTTCGTGCAGGCGCGGCTGGAAGACGGCAGCTGGGCCACCCCGTTCGACCCGCGCGGCATGGGCCACATCAGCAAGTGGCGCGACTTCACCGAGTCCAACGCCTGGCAGGCCACCTTCCTCAACCAACACGACCTGTACGGTTACATGGACCTGTACGGTGGCCGCGACGGCTTCGTGGCCAAGCTCGACGAACTGTTTTCCACCAGCTCCGAGCTGCCGGCCGATGCGCCACCGGATATCGACGGCCTGGTCGGCCAGTACGCGCACGGCAACGAGCCCAGCCATCACGTGGCCTACCTGTTCGCCTACGCGGGCCAGCCGTACAAGACCCAGGCCATGGTGCGCCGGCTGCTGCGCGAGCAGTACCACGATGCGCGCAATGGCCTGTCCGGCAACGAGGATTGCGGGCAGATGAGCGCCTGGTTCGTGCTCAGCGCGCTCGGGCTGTACGCGGTGGACCCGGTCAGCGGCAACTACGTCCTCGGCAGCCCGCTGTTCAAGCGCGCAGAACTGGATGTCGGCAACGGCCGCACGCTGCGCATCGTGGCCAACAACAACAGCGCGCAGAACGTGTATGTGCAGTCGCTGACCTGGAACGGCAAGCCGATCAACCGCAGCTGGATGCGGCATGCCGATCTGGCCGCCGGCGGCACGCTGGAATTCACGATGGGCGCCAAGCCGAATCCAGCCTTCGGCGCGAACAAGGAGGATCTACCGCCGTCGTTCGCATAGCGTACGTGCCCGGCATCGCGCCAATCGCAATGGGAGGCCGCCCTTCCCTTTCCCGCAGCGGGAGGCTTGCCTTTTTCCTTCTCCCGCGAGCGGGAGAAGGTGCCCGAAGGGCGGATGAGGGCCAACACGCAAGCGGCCTCACGCAAAAAACCAATCCACCCCCATCGTCACCAGTCACTCGTCACCGCCGGGAATCGCCCATGTTGCGTAGCACCCTCAGCCCCCTCGTCCTCGCCCTCGCGCTGGCACTTCCCGCCGCCAGTGCCGCCGACACCCACGCCGACACCTGGCCCAGCTTCGGCACGCAAGGCACGCAGTTCGTGCGCGACGGCAAGCCGTATCAACTGCTCTCCGGCGCCATCCATTTCCAGCGCATCCCGCGCGCCTACTGGAAGGACCGCCTGCAGAAGGCGCGCGCACTGGGCTTGAACACGGTGGAGACCTACGTGTTCTGGAACCTGGTCGAACCGCAGCAAGGCCGGTTCGATTTTTCCGGCAACAACGACGTGGCCGCGTTCGTGCGCGAAGCCGCCGCGCAAGGCCTCAACGTGATCCTGCGTCCCGGCCCCTACACCTGTGCCGAGTGGGAAGCCGGCGGCTACCCGGCCTGGTTGTTCGGCAAGGACAACATCCGCGTGCGCAGCCGCGACCCGCGCTTTCTGGCCGCCAGCCAGGCCTACCTGGATGCGGTGTCCCAACAGGTGCATCCGTTGCTCAACCACAACGGCGGGCCGATCATCGCCGTGCAGGTCGAGAACGAATACGGCTCCTACGACGACGACCATGCCTACATGGCCGACAACCGCGCCATGTACGTCAAGGCCGGCTTCGACGACGCCTTGCTGTTCACCTCCGATGGCGCCGACATGCTCGCCAACGGCACCTTGCCGGACACCCTGGCGGTGGTGAACTTCGCCCCCGGCGAGGCCAAGAGTGCGTTCGACAAACTGATCAAGTTCCGCCCCGGGCAACCGCGCATGGTCGGCGAATACTGGGCCGGCTGGTTCGACCATTGGGGCAAGCCGCACGCCAGCACCGATGCCAAGCAACAGACCGAAGAGCTGGAGTGGATCCTGCGCCAGGGCCACTCGGCCAATCTCTACATGTTCATCGGCGGCAC
The DNA here is from genome assembly GCF_903989455.1 of Xanthomonas euroxanthea. Classification (NCBI taxonomy): domain Bacteria; kingdom Pseudomonadati; phylum Pseudomonadota; class Gammaproteobacteria; order Lysobacterales; family Lysobacteraceae; genus Xanthomonas; species Xanthomonas euroxanthea. The sequence goes on from NZ_LR861803.1 coordinate 3,539,173, forward strand.
CAGTTTCGGCTTCATGAATGGTGCCAATTTCCAGGGCAACCCCAGCGACCATTACGCCCCGCAGACCACCAGCTACGACTACGACGCCATCCTGGACGAAGCCGGCCGCCCCACGCCCAAGTTCGCGCTGATGCGCGAGGCCATCGCCCGGGTCACCGGCGTGCAGCCGCCGGCGCTGCCGGCACCGATCGACACGGCGGCCCTGCCGGAAACGCCGCTGCGCGAATCCGCCTCGCTGTGGGACAACCTGCCCGCACCGATCGCCATCGACACCCCGCAGCCGATGGAGCACTTCGGCCAGGATTACGGCTACATCCTCTACCGCACCACCGTCACCGGCCCGCGCAAGGGGCCGCTGTACCTGGGCGAGGTGCGCGATGTGGCGCGGGTGTACGTCGATCAGAAGCCGGTCGGCAGTGTCGAACGCCGGCTGCAGCAGGTCTCCACCGATGTGGATATTCCTGCAGGCCAGCACACACTGGATGTCCTGGTCGAAAACAGCGGCCGCATCAACTACGGCCCGCGCATGGCCGACGGCCGCGCCGGGCTGGTCGACCCGGTGCTGCTGGACAACCGGCAGCTCACCGGCTGGCAGGCCTTCCCGTTGCCGATGCGCTCGCCCGACAGCATCCGCGGCTGGACCCGCAACGCCGTCGCAGGCCCCGCCTTCCATCGCGGCACGCTGCGCATCGGCACACCGGCCGACACCTACCTGGACATGCGCGCCTTCGGCAAGGGCGTGACCTGGGCCAACGGCGTCAACCTGGGCCGCCACTGGGCCATCGGCCCGCAGCGGGCGTTGTATTTCCCGGCCCCGTTCCAGCGCAAGGGCGACAACACCGTGGTGGTGTTCGACCTGGACAGCACCGCCAAGCCCGGCGTGCGCGGCCTGCAGCAGCAGGTGTGGATCACGCCGAAGGAGTAGAGGGCAGACGGATGGCCGGCGGCTGACGCTCGCGCACCCGCCGGCTTGGCAACCGCAAGCCGCCTGTGCGTGTCCGCCGATGGGCCAAACCAACCGCCAGGCAACCCGCCTGGCGCTCCCGGGGCTGGCCGGCCTTCAGACTACCGCGCGCCCGCCGCTATCTGGAGGTCAACTGCCCACATAGGGTCTGCTACCTGTGCGGTATCGGACTGATCGCATTCCAGGCAAGATCACCGGCTCACGCCGTTGTGGAAGGCAGTGGCGCATTCCCGTCGTTCCATCGGGCGACGGTCAGTTCGTGAGTTTCAGGAGCGTTTCATGTCGTCGTCCACCGTTACGCAAGACCCTGTCTCCGCGGTTCCGGAGCAGACCCAGCACGCCTTTGCCGAACACGTCCACAGCAAGCCCGCCCCCGGCCAGCCGATCGGCAGCACCGAAGCGGCGCACCTGATGACCTTCCTGAGCCAGACCCACTCGGCCAGGCAGCCACAGATCCTGCTGCCGCCACAGGAACGCGACGACAGCGCCGCCTGAGCCCAGCCGCGCGCCGGCGACAGCATGTCTGCGGTGCCAGCGGCCCGGATCACGTGAATGCATCGAGCGCTGCGCGTCGCCCATGCAGCAGACACTGCACAGCGTGTCATCTCGATAACCGCCTGCGCGCGTACGACTGAGTCCTTGCGACACCAGTGCGCAATCTCTGCGTCGTCGGCGCACCGTGGCGCGCGCAACCGCTGTGCGATGCCACCTGTCAACGCATGGCCAACCGGCTCCCGGTCGGGAGCCGGTCCGGGCCATCGGCACGTTTGCCCAGCGCCTACAACCCGATCAACCGCGCTCAGCGCGTCGCCGCACCCTTGCCGGTATTGAACAACTGGAACTCGCGGATATGCACCGCATCCGCACTGGACTGGATATTCAGGCGCACCCGCGATGCGGTCACCGGCGCGAAGTGATCGATCTTCATCCGCCCGATCGCCTGCGCCTTCGCCAACGGCACCCACTTGCCGTCCTGCCAAGCTTCCACCGCGTATTTCTGCACCAGCTGGCCGTCGTTGATCCACTCCATGCTCAGCGCACTGTCGAAGGTCACCGGCTGCTTGAACTGCAGCTCCAGCACCGCGCTATGCGAACCGGCCGGCGCACTCCAGAACGTCTCGCGATCGCCGTCCACTGCCGCGTCGATCCCGTCGGTCTTCCTGATGTTGCCGGCCACCAGATTCCTGTCTGCGCCGTAGCGCGCCTGCAGCGCCTGGCCAAGTTCCTGCAGGCGTGCGACGTCGGCTTCCGGCAACAGACCGCGCTTGTCCGGCGCGATACCCAGCACCAGCTGACCGCCCAGGCCGACGCTCTTTTCCCAGATCTCCACCAGCTCGTCGACACTCTTGAGCGTCTGGTCGCTGTTGGGATGCCAGAACCACTGCAGTTTGTGCAGCGGCGTATCAACCTCCACCGGGCGCCAGCGCAGGTAGCCGTGGCGATCAATCACGTTCCAGTTTTCGCCTTCGATGAAGCCGGCCTCGTTGCCCACCCAGCGCACGTCGCCGTACTCGAACAAGGCGGTATCGGCAAATACCATCGCGTTGGCCTGGTAGGTACGCAGTTCTTCCATGTACTTGTCGAAGTTGTACACGTGACCGGCGCTGCCGGCGCCGTCCAGCCACCATTCGGTGAGCGGGCCGTAATGCGAGGCCAGCTCCACCAACTGCGCAGCGTAGAACTTGTCGTAGGCCTTGGAATCGGCATATTTGGGCTCGTGGCGATCCCACGGTGACAGGTACACGCCAAAGCCCATGCCTTCCTTGCGCACCGCATCGCTGGTGAGCTTGACCAGGTCGCCCTTGCCACCCATCCACGGACTGTTCTTGACCGAATAATTGCTCTCGGCGGTGGGCCACAGCGCAAACCCGTCGTGGTGCTTGGCCACCAGGATCACGTACTTCGCACCGGCCGACTTGGCCGCGCGCGCCCACTGGCCCGGATCCACATTGGTCGGGTTGAAGGTCTTGGCGCTGGCGGTCCCGTCACCCCACTCCTGGTCCAGCCAGGTGTTGGGATTGAAGTGCACGATCACGCCGAATTCCAGATCCTGCCAGGCCACCTGCTGCGGCGAGGGTTTGACCTCGGCAAAGTTCTGCGCGATGGCGGTGGGCAGGGTCAGCGCGGTCAGGCCGAGGGCGGCCAGCCAGCGCAACGGGGAGAGCGGGTGTGATGACATCGCGGGTCCTCGCAGTGGTCGGCGACCACGGCCGCCTGGGATGACCAGAGCATATGGTATTTAATAGATGATAAATAGGTATCTTTAAAATCCGCACAGGACTGGACCACGATGCATCCGTCACGTCTGTCGACCTGCCTGGTCGCAAGCCTTGCCGCCTTCGCCGTCCACGCCGAACCGCGCATGCCGCCGCCCTCGCCCATTGTGCTCAGCGAGTTCATCGCCGACCCCGCACCGACGCCACAGGCGCACGCCTCCACGCTTCTGGAAACCCGCGCCGGCACGCTGCTGGCCGCCTGGTTCGGCGGCACGCACGAGGGAGCGGCCGATGTCGGTGTCTGGCTCGCGCAGCGCGGCGTGCGGCAATGGCAGCCGCCGCGACGCATCGCCGACGGCGCGCATGCCGGCGCGGATGGCGCCGCACTGCCGGCCTGGAATCCGGTGCTGTTCCAGTCCAGCGCCGGCCCGGTGCAGGTGTACTACAAGCTCGGCTCCAATCCACGGCAGTGGTGGGGCCTGCGCATTACCTCGGATGATGATGGTGCGCACTGGTCGCCACCGCAGCGCCTGCCCGACGGCATCCTCGGCCCGATCAAGAACAAGCCGGTGCAATTGCCGAACGGACGCATCCTTTCGCCCAGCAGCAGCGAAGACCGTGGCTGGCGCGCGCATCTGGAATGGAGCGACGACGACGGCGCGCATTGGCAACGCGGCATGCCGCTCAATGATCCGGCGGTGATCGGCGCGATCCAGCCCAGCGTCCTGCTGCATGCGGACGGGCGCGTGCAGGTGCTCGGGCGCAGCCAGCAGGACAAGGTGTTCAGTACGTTCTCCAACGACGGCGGCCTGCACTGGCAACCGATGCAGCTGCTGGACGTGGAGAATCCCAACGCCGGCACCGACGCGGTGATGCTGCGCGACGGCCGCGCCCTGCTGGTCTACAACCCCGGCATCGCCGGCAAGCACTGGTGGGACGGTCGCGGCACGCTTGCGGTGGCGCTATCAACCGATGGCGTGCACTGGCAACGCGCCCTCACGCTGGAACACAGCGCAAAGGACGAGTTCTCCTATCCGGCGGTGATCCAGACCCGCGATGGGCTGGTCCATATCAGCTACACCTGGAAGCGCCAACGCATCAAGCATGTCGTCCTGGATCCGACACGCCTTGGCGACGAGGCAGATGACACGAGATCGCCGCAGTCATTGCCGGAAAGCGCGCAGTAGATCGAACGGTCGAGGGCACGGCGCCCTCATCACGCCGTTGATCCGTCCCTGGAGGCTCTGCGGCGGCATCCATGCCGCCAAGGGTCCCGGAACCGGCAAGGACATCGCGCCTCCTACGTTGGTCGTGCACTGATGGAACTGCACAAGCAACTCGCCGACCGCCGCTCCTGCGCTTGTCCACGCACACCGACCATTTCGACCGGTCCTTGCCCGCTCACCGTCGCGGGACCTTGAGCGGCATGGATGCCGCGCCAGAGCCTACAGGGACGTACTCGCGGCGTGTCCCGCGATGGTGGGCGGGCAAGGGCCCTGCAACGAAGCAGCAGATCAAACGCGTTGCGTTCGCTTCTTCCACAGTGCCCCGTTTGAGCTCAACACAACATGCTCCTGAGCGTTGCCGCCGTTTCAACGCGACAAGGCCTGGTTGGTCGAGGGCGCGATGCCCTCACCACTTCCGGGACACGCCGTGAATCCGTCCCTGGAGGCTCCGTGGCGGCATCCATTCCGCCAAGGGTCCCGGAACCGGCAAGGACATCGCGCTTCCTACGTTGGTCGTGCACTGATGGAACTGCACAAGCAACTCTGCACAAGCAACTCGCCGACTGCCGCTTCTGCGCTTGTCCACGCACACCGACCATTTCAGCTGGTCCTTGCCCGCTCACCGTCGCGGGACCTTGAGCGGCATGGATGCCGCGCCAGAGCCTACATGGACGTACTTGCGGCGTGTCCCGCGATGGTGGGCGGGCGAGGGCCCTGCAACGAAGCAGCAGATCAAACGCTTTGCGTTCGCTTCTTCCACAGTGCCCCGCCTGAGCTCAACACAACATGCTCCTGAGCGTTGCCGCCGTTTCAACGCAACAAAGCCTGATTGGTCGAGGACCTGGCAGCCAAACTACAGATCCCATGCTAAGTCTTCGCTTCACCTGGAATTGCCAGCCACGGCGTGCAAAGAGGTCCCGGATCACATGCTCCACCATCGGGACACAGCGCCTCACAGCTCCTGCAACAACCCCACAATCCGTCGCACGCGCGCCACATCGGTACGCTGGTAATCGCCCCCCAGGTCGGAGATGTACGCATGCGGCGCATGCACCTGCGCCGCAACCGGCCCGCGTGAGGAGGCATGGAACTCGCGCGCGCCCGTACCGTTACGCAGCGCAAGCACGTTGCTTTCGGACACGCCCGCACCCGGCATGATGCTGATGCGGTCACCCGCCTGCTGCACCAGCGCTGCGATGGTGTCGATCCCTTCCAGCGCGCTCGCACGCGCACCGGAGGTCAGCACGCGCTCGCACCCCAGCGCGATCGCATCTTCCAGCGCACGCGCCGGATCGGCGCTGACGTCGATCGCACGGTGGAAGGTCACACCCAGCGACCCGGCTGCGGCAATCAACACCCGCATCGTGCCCATGTCGACCTGCCCATGCGGATCCAGCGCGCCCAACACCACGCCATCGCAGCCCAGCCGCACGCACTGCTCCACATCGCGCCGCATCACCTCGACCTCCGCCGCATCGAAGACGAAATCGCCAACGCGCGGACGGATCAACACATACAGCGGAATCTGCAACCGCTCACGCACCACCGCCAGCGTGCCGAACGAGGGCGTCAGCCCGCCGCCGTCCAGGCCGCCGCAGAGCTCGACCCGCATCGCACCACCTTCCTGCGCCGCCAATGCCGAACCCACCGAATCGGCGGCCACCTCCAGCCCCGACACGCTCATGCCGCAGGCTCGGTGGTGTAGTGGCTTTCGCCGGGCACCAGCAGGTCCTGCCGCTGCGCATCGCAGACCGCATAACTGAAACCCTTCTGGATCGCGAACGCCCCCACCTCGCCGCGCTTGTTCATCGCCAGAAATCCGACCTGCAAGGTGCGGGTGAGTTCGGGCTTGCGCCGGATCAGCCGCATCACCACCTCGCGGCAGGCATCGGCCGGCGACTTGCCCTGGCGCATCATTTCCACCACCGCAAAACTGCCGACGTTGCGGATCACCTCTTCGCCGACGCCGGTCGAGGTCGCGCCGCCCACCTCGTTGTCCACGTACAGGCCTGCACCGATGATCGGGCTGTCGCCGACCCGGCCGTGCATCTTCCACGCCATGCCGCTGGTGGTGCACGCGCCGGACAGGTTGCCGTGCGCATCCAGCGCCAGCATGCCGATGGTGTCGTGGTTGTCCTTGCCGCCCGGAAGCTTGGCATCACGCCAGGCGCGGTTTTCGATATTGGCTTCCGGCGAATACTTGGAGGTCTTCAACCACTCTTTCCACGCCGCTTCGGAGCTGGGCGTGAGCAGCTTGGTCTGCGGAAAGCCCTGTTCCAGCGCGAACTGCCGCGCGCCATCGCCAACCAGCATCACATGCGGGGTCTTTTCCATCACCGCGCGTGCCACCGAGATCGCGTGCACCACGTCTTCCAGCGATGCCACCGCGCCGCAATTGCCCAGGTGATCCATGATGCAGGCGTCCAGCGTCACCCGCCCGTCGCGGTCCGGATAGCCGCCCAGGCCGACCGTGGGGTTGCTCGGGTCCGCTTCGGGCACGCGCACGCCCGCTTCCACCGCATCCAGTGCGATACCGCCATTGCCGAGGATGTTCCAGGCTGCCTGGTTGGCGGCAATGCCGAAATCCCAGGTGGAAATCACCCGCGCCGCGCCGCGCGGCAACGCGGCAACGCGTCCGCCCGTGCCGGCACCGACGGCCGCCTGCGCACGCGCGCCCCACCCGGCCAGGCCGGAAGCGATCGCACCAAGCGTGGCGCTCTTGAGGAAGTGACGACGTTGGATCATCCGGGCGAACTCCATGCAGGAAGAAAACAGGCAGCCGCACTGCGCGGCGACAGCCTTGCATCATGCGGCAGCGCCGCGCGCCGATAAACCGCCTTGCGGCGCTGTCGGCTGCGGATCCGCGCACAACCAGCGCTGCGTCGGGCCTGCTGCATGCGCGCCGCAGCCGGGCCGCCCCCACGATCAGGGGCGAAAAGACTCACCCGCCACAGGCGTCAGCGTCATCGCGCAACCTGCTGGTCAACACATGGTCGCGCCAGACGCCGTTCAATTGCAGATATCGGCGCGCATAGCCTTCGATCTGAAAGCCCAGCCGTTGCAGCACGCGCGCACTGCGCAGATTGTCGGGGACGTATTGCGCCATCACCCGGTGCAGGCCAAGCGGGCCGAACGCAAACGCGATGCCCTGCGTGGCCGCCCACTGGATCAGGCCGCGCCCCTGCTGCTGCGCATCCAGGCCGTAACCCAGATGACAGCCCTGGAAGGCACCGCGCTGGATCTGGGTGAGGCCGACCGTGCCGATCACCTGCGCCTCGCGCAGCAACACCAGTTGCAATTCGCGCTCGCCGGGCACCGCGGTGCGGTAGGCGATGCTCAGCCGACGCCAGCCGTCGGTGGTGTAGAACGCCGGCGGCCGCAGCGGCATCGCAGCGGCCAGATGCGCGCGATTACGGCTGTGGTAGTCGGCCATCGCCGCCGGATCGACGACGGCCAGATCGCACAGCATCACACCGTCGGCGTACTGGACGGGTGCGAAGACGGGAAGGCTCGTCACGGCCGCGGTCGCGCCGTGCGCGCGGCATGCGTGCTGTGTGGATCAGGCTGATGCATACAGATCACGCCCCTGCTAACGGCCGCCCACAGGCAGCAAGAGATCTCAGGCATCGGCCATGCCGGCACCCATTGCACCCAGCAACGGCGATGCCCCCCGCCTGGCCGTTGCTGCGCCCATCCCGTCCTTCATCGCGACATCGCCGGCAAGCCGGCAGTGTCGTCGTCCAGCAACGGCGTGTTACGCGGCAAGCGCCGCCAGCGCCTGCGCAAGCTGCGCTTCGATCGCGTCCAGATTCGGCAGCAATGCGCTCTGCTCGCCCAGCAGCACGCGCATGTGCACGCCGTCGGGCAGCGCATCTTCGGACGCATCGGCCAGCAGGCCATCGCGCGGCACCGAGATCAGCTGCGGGAACGAAGCGGTGAGCAAGGCGAAGTACGGCAGCGCCGGATTGCCGCCCAAGGCCTTGAGCACGATCACCTTGTTGTTGACCGCGGTCGGCTCGTCGCCCATGCCGCTCAGACGCGCGAACGACAGCAGCGGCACCTTCCAGCCATACCAGTCGATGCGCCCGACCACCCAGCGCGGCATCTCCGCCATCGGCTCGACCACCACCCGCGACATCACCTCGGCCACCGTGGCGTTGGGCAGCAGCACGCGCTCGCTACCGGCCTGGATCAGGACGCCGCGGATTTCGTCATTGTTGGCGTAGCTCATCGCACCTGTTCCGATCTTGAGAGGAAGCGCCCGGCTTACGCCGGCCAGCGCTGTGCCAACGCCCGCGCCAACTGCGCAGGGTCGCCGGTCAGAATGCCCTGGCGCGCCAGACGTGCCGCCGCGGCCGGGTCGTAGCAGCCGTCGGCGGATTGACCCGCCAGCCAGCCGCCCTGCTCGGCCAGCGCCAGCGCTGGCTCGACCAGCGCCTCGTTGGCGCCGCTGAGCATCAGCACCGCGCTGTCGGCCGGCGGCAACGCGGCCACCAGCCTGGCCGGATCGGCCTGCGCGACGAATGCCAGCGCGCCGGCATGGTGCTGCACGCCGATATCGTCGGACAGCACATAGACCCTGCCCGGCGTAATCACCTGGCCGGCTTCGCCCAGGTCGACCGGCAACGCCGACACGCGTCCCATCTGCCGCACCAGGTTGCCGTACTGGCCGCCATCCAGGGTCATGCGCACCAGCACGGCGCGCGGAAACTCCGGCGGCAGCGCGGACAGCAGGCGGCGGATCGCATCCGGGCCGCCGATGCCGGCCAGCACCAGCACCGCACCGGTGGTCGTACCGACCTGATCCAGCTCCACCAGCGACAGCCCGCCGGTCGACAGCGCGTCCATGTTCAATTCGGCGCGCGGGCGCACCACCACCGCGACCTCGTCGACCAGGCCCCAGGTGCTGGAATCGCCCAGCGTCAGGGCCGGTTTGTCGGCCGCCGCTGCGGCCTCGGACGTGCCCGCGCCACGCGCGAACAAGGCATCGCCGGGCACGCTGTCGAACGCGTGCGCGGCTGCCTGCAGGTGTTGGTCCAGCTGCAGGTCCGAGTGCTGCCGCGGCGCCAGTTCCAGGCCCGGTTCGGGATGCAGCGACGGCTCGCTCTCAGTGCCTGGCGGCAACACGTCGGCATGGCCATGCAGCTTGGCGGCCAGATGGCGCACCCAGCGCTGCGCTTCCCAGCCCTCGCGGCGCACGGTCAGCTCGGCCTCGTCGAAGATCACCGTGACGCCGGGCATGTTGAAGGCCGGCTCCAGGGCTTCGAGCGCGTCTTCGATCGACGGCTCCAGCGCAACCAGCACCGCTACCGGCTCGGCATCGCGCAGCATCTGCACGTCCACCGCCGCCGGTTCGTCTTCCAGCACCACGTGGGCGCCGGCCAGGCCGAGCGCTTCACGCAGGCGCTCGCGCGCCTGCCCGGGCCGGCCCAGCAGGGCGACCGGAGTTCCCATTGCGCCATTAGTCTCGGACACGGGCGATCCCCAGCAGGTCGTACACGTTTCGCATCAGATCCAACTCCTGGTAAGGCTTGCCCAGGTAACGCTGCACGCCGATCTCGAAGGCGCGCTGGCGATGCTTCTCGCCGCTGCGCGAGGTGATCATCACGATCGGCACCGCCTTGAAGCGCGGGTCGGCCCGCATCGCGGTCGCCAGCTCGTAGCCGTCCATGCGCGGCATTTCGATGTCCAGCAGCATCAGGTCGGGCACGCGCTCCTGGAGCAGTTCCAGTGCCTCGACACCATCGCGTGCGGTGGTCACATCCAGATTGTGGCGTTCCAGCACGCGGCTGGTGACCTTGCGCATGGTCAGCGAATCGTCCACCACCATCACCAACGGCACCTGGCGCTGCGATTCGGCCGGGGTTTCCGGCGCCGGACGCGCCGGCTGGCTGAGATAGCGACGCACCAGCGGGGCCACGTCCAGGATCACCACCACGCGGCCATCGCCGGTGATGGTGGCACCGTAGATGCCCGGTACCGAGGCGATCTGCAGACCAACCGGCTTGACCACGATTTCGCGGTTGCCCAGTACCTGGTCGATCGCCACCGCCGCACGCAGGTCGCCCGCGCGCACCAGCAGCAACGGCACCTGCGCCTGGCCATCGGCACGCGCGGCGGCCTGGCCGACCAGCGAGCCGAGATCGTGCAGCACGTACTCTTCGCCGGCGTAGTGGTAGCCACCCTCGCCCGACTCGTAGCGGCTGCGCGAGATGCGGCCGATACCGCTGACCGACCCCACCGGCACCGCAAAGGTGGTGTCGCCGATGCGCACGAACACCGCCTGGGTGACCGCCAGCGTCTGCGGCAGGCGCAAGGTGAAGGTCACGCCCTGGCCGCGCACCGAGTGGATGTCCACCGAGCCGCCGAGCTGACGCACTTCGTTGCGCACCACGTCCATGCCCACGCCACGGCCGGCCAGCTGGCTGACCTGCTCGGAGGTGCTGAAGCCGGAGGCGAAGATCAGCCCGTCCAGCTCGGCCTCGCTGAGCTCCTGGCCGGGTTCAATCAGGCCGCGCTGCTCGCCGCGGCGACGGATCGCCTCGCGATCCAGGCCGGCGCCGTCGTCGGCCACTTCCAGCACGATTTCCGAGCCTTCGCGGCGCAGGCGGATCGCGATGCTGCCCTCTTCCGGCTTGCCTGCGTCGCGCCGTTGCTCCGGCGCTTCCAGGCCATGCGCCACCGAGTTGCGCAGCATGTGTTCCAGCGGCGCGACCATGCGATCGAGCACGTTGCGATCCAGCTCGCCCTGGGTGCCTTCCAGCAGCAGATGCACCTGCTTGCCGGTATCGGTCGCGGCCTGGCGGACCACCCGACGCAGGCGCGGCACCAGGCCGTCGAACGGCACCATGCGCGCACGCATCAGGCCGTCCTGCAGCTCGGAGCTCACGCGCGACTGCTGTTGCAGCAGGCCGTCGTATTGACGCGACAGGTCTTCCAGAACGCCCTGCAAGCCGCCCAAGTCGGCCGCCGATTCGTTCAGCGCGCGGCTGAGCTGCTGCAGGGTGGAGAAGCGGTCCAGTTCCAGCGGATCGAAGGTGCGGTCGCCCTGGTCCTGCTCACGCTGATAGCGCGCCACGATCTGTGCTTCGGTTTCCAGATCCAGACGCCGCAGCTGGTCGCGCAGACGGGCGTTGGTGCGATCCAGTTCGCCCATGGCGCCGCGGAAGGCGCCCATCTGCTGTTCCAGCCGCGAACGGTAGATCGCCACTTCGCCGGCGTGGTTGACCAGGCGGTCGAGCAGGTCGGCACGCACGCGCACCTGCTCCTGCTGCACGCGCGGCAGGAAGTCGTCCTCGCTCTGGCCCTCGACCGGCACCGGCGCCGACAGCGGTGCCGGCTCCACCGATGCCCTGGCGATCGCGCGCACATCGGCGTCGCTGGGTTCTGCGGCATTGCGGCCACGGGTGCGGGTTTCGAAGGCGTCCACCAGGTCGGTCGGCATCGCCACGGCGCGGTGCATGCCGGTGCGGGTCAACAGCTGATGCAGGCGATCGAAGCCGCGCTCGAACAGGCGCACGTCGTCGCGGTCGATATCGGTCCGGTTGGCCGCCACTGCTTCGAGCAGCGACTCGATCGCATGGCCGAGATCGCCGATGGCATTGATGCCGGCCATGCGCGCGCCGCCCTTGAGCGTGTGCAGGTCGCGCTGCAGTCCGTTGAGGACCTCGCGGTCTTCCGGCACTTCGCGCATGCGGGCGATCAGACCATCGCAATGGTCCAGCAGGTCGCGGCCTTCCTCGACGAAGATGTCGACCAGTTCGCCATCGAGCTGGTCGAAGTTGAGCGGGCCGGTATCGAAGGCTGCGCCCACAGCGTTGGCAGTGGTCTCGGCCGCCGCAGCGTCTTCCACCGGCGCGCTGAAGGCCACGGCTGCGGCGTCTTGGTGTTCGCTTGGGGATTCTGCGGGTTCGCCGGGCTCCAGATGCTCGACGTATTCGACGTGTTCGGTTTGCCCAACGCCTTCAACTTGCTCGACGTGTTCGTGATGCTCGGCAGGATCGGTTGCGGTAGTCGCGCCGAGTGTTGCGTCTGCGTCTGCGTCGCGATGCTGCGCGTGGACCTCCGCATCGGCATCGGCTTGCGCATCCGCATCCGCACCAGCAACGAGGTCCGACTGCAGCTCCGGTGCAGTTTCCGATTGCGGATCGCCGGTCTCTTCGACCTGGTCGGCGACCTGCGCCATCTCGAAGGCCTGCACCGACTCGATGGTGTGTTCGGGTAGCGCTTCGGCAGCCTGCTGTACGTCTGCAGCGTGGTCTGCGTCTGCGGCGTATTCCGCCGCTGCAGTCTGTTCTGCCTCTGTAGCCTGCTTTGCTTCGGCCTGCTCTGCTGCTGGAGTCTGCTCTGCTTCTGCAGCGCGCTCGGCTTCCGCAACGTGCTCGACTTCGTCGGCATGCGCGTACGCGCCCAGATGTTCCTGCTCGCCCGACTCGACATGCGCTTCCGATTGCGCAGCCTCGTCCGTATGAACAGGTTCCTGCAGGTGCTCCTGCTCGCCCGACAGAGCATGTTCTTCGGAAGACGGATGCTGGCCCAACTGTGCGGTGTCTTGCACCTGCAACTGGTCGCCAAGCTGCGCGTCGGCATCCTGCGGCAGCCCGGCATCGCCGTGCTGCGCTGCCTCGTCGGCGGGCGGCTGCGCCTGCGCACCGATAGCCTCGTCGTGCGGGGTGGACACGTGGTCGCGCTGCTCGGTCGACTCGCCATCCAGCGCCGCGCTGTCCTGCGTCCAGTCTTCGGTGGTCGCCGCTTGCGTGTGGTCGGCCAGCGGGGCCTGCGCATGCACCGCTTCCAATGCTTCGATGGTCTCGACAGGCGCGTCGTCGGTGGACGCTACGCCATCACCCGCCCCTGCCTCGGCATGTGCGGTGACGTTGCCGTCGTACTGATCCTGCTGGTCGTGCACGGCCGCGTGCTCGCCCGGCCACTGCTGCCCGGCGTCTGCGTACTCGGCATCGACCTGCCCGGCGTCCGGCGTGGCGAGCGTCTGCGTCTCACCCAACGCCGCTTCCGCGTCGGACAGCTCGTCCACGACCACGTGCTCGCTTGCCCCGGGTACGTCGCCTGCTGGCTCGTGCGACACCGCATCGACACTGCCGGCCTGCTGCAGTCCGGTCGCATCCCAGGCATCGGCGTCGACTACCGGCTCATCGGCCGGCGTGTCGTGCGCATCGGTGCCAAGCGACGCGGCTTCGGCGTCGTCTGTGTGCTGGTGCTGGTGCTGGTGCTGGACAGCATCGCCGTGCAACGCGTCGACGGCCTGCCCGGTGACCGCCTCGGATGTGCGTGCATCCGCGGCCGCCGCCTGCGCGGCCTCGAGCGAATCGGCGCCCTGCTCCTGCTCCGGCGCAGCAACGTCAGCCGCTTGCGCCTCGTCGTGTGGTGCCGGTGCTTCCAGCGCAAGCGCCGAGGTGTCTTCGGCCTCGGCCTCGGCCAGTTCGTCCACCGCAATCGCTGCGTCGGCGTCGGCGGGCGCTGCGGCATCCTGCGCCGCGTCGTCGGCGGCATGCACGGGCGCGCCGGTATCGGTCGCATCCGACGGCAGTGCGCTGGCGTCCAGATACGGCGACAGGTCCTGCGCACCGGTCAGCTCGACCGCCGACGCGCTGCCGACGGCCATCTCGCCCGGCGCCTCCAGATCCTCCAGTTCGTCCAGGAATGCCTGCGGCGGCCACTGCGCTTCCGGCAGCGTCTCCACCAGCGCGCGCAGGCGCTCGGTCAACGGCGCAAACGACGGAATCAACGGCGCATCGGCGCGCAGGGCGGTCACGGTGGTGGCGATTGCCGCCGCCGTTGCGGCAATGGCGTCGATGCCCTCCTGCGACGGGATCAGCGAGGCGGCGAGCAGACGCTTGACGTAGCTCTCGGCCGGCGTGGTCACCAGCGTGATTTCCGGCACGTCGGTCATCGCAAACGCGCCACTCATGGTGTGCACGGCGCGCAGCAATTCTTCGCTCGCCAACTGCGGCTCGGCTTGGCTGGCCTGCAGCCACGCGTTGACGGTGTCCAGATGGGTGGCGACTTCGGCTTCCAGGATCTCGCGCAGCACGCTGTCCACCGACGCCGGTGTGCCGCCGCTCGCAGCGAACATGCCCGCCGCTGCCGGAACGAAGGCAAGCTCCGCCGCCACCGGCATCGCCGGTGCGGCCACGTAATAGGCCTCTTCGCCTGCGGCCACGCGCTCGGCAACTGCCTGGATGGCCGGCAGGTCGGCGCTGATGCGGCCCTGGTCGCGCAAGGCGGCGTTGAACTGCGGCAGCACCTCGTAGGCCAGCTCGACCATCGCCACCACCGCCGGGCTGGCCGGCCGCGAATTGTCGAGCACGCGATTGAGCATGCTCTCGATCTTCCAGCTGAACTCGCCGAGCACGTGCGCACCGACCAGACGGCCGCTGCCCTTCAAGGTGTGGAAGACGCGGCGGATCGGGCGCAGGTTGTCCTGGCTGTGCGGCGCGGCACGCCATACCGGCAGCAGCTGGCCAAGGTTGACCAGTTCTTCGTCGAATTCCTCCAGGAACACGTCGCGGATATCGTCGTCGATATCGCTGTCGCCAAAGCCGCCGAAGATGCCGGCCTCGGCATCGGCATCAGCACTGGCCTGGAGCGGCTCGCTCACGGCCGGCCCGGGCGTTGCCTTCGCAGCCTGGGCATCGGCATCGGACGCCTGCGCTGCCTGCGGACGCTGCACATCGAACTGCGCGGCGGCTGCGTCGAGCTGGGCCAGGAACGCCGTCGATGCGGCGTCCAGTTCGAACGCGCTGACCACCGCCTGCTGCACGCGCGCAGTGCCCTGCCCGGCGGCGTCGTCGGCCGGGGCCGGCTGCGGTTCGGGCACGGATTCGACGAACGGGTCGGCCGGCTCCTGCGGCGCGACGGGCGGCAACGGTGGCGGCGAGAACGCATCGTCGATGCTGGTCTGCACGCGGCCGCTTCCGGCCTGCGCGATGAAATCCAGCGGTGCCTCGGTCTGGTCGGCATCGCCCGGCAACGCGATCTGCTCGATCTGCAGCGGCGCCTGCTCGGCAACCGCCGGCGTGGCGCTGTCCTCCCGCTCAAGCGCACTCAGGTCCACGGTGTAGCTGACCTGCGCGGCATCGGCCGACACGCTGCCGTCCTGCTCGGCCGACACCGGGTCGAACACGGACGTGGCGATCGGTGCGGCCTGCTCGGTGGTTTCCAGCTGCCAGTCGCCGGGCGCCTGCGCGCCATCGTCGGACAGGTCCAGCGGTGCCACCGTAAACGGCACGTGCGCCTGGCCGGAGAGGGTTTCCTCGGCGGCGACCGGGTCGAACGAGAACACCGTATCGGTGGCGGCAGCGCCGGTGTCGTGCACCACGCTGGCGGCAAACGGCGCCTCGACCACGGTTTCGTTTGCCCATTCCAGCGACGGCGTCGGTGCGGCGTCGTTGGCCGCCGCCGGCGCACCGGCTTGCTGTGCGAGCGAGGCGGCGAACGGCTCGGCCACGCTGCCCGGCTGGTCGGCACCGACCGGCAGGTCGGACGGCTGGCCCGAGGGCAGCGGCCAGTAGCGCAGCGTCTCCAGGCTGTTGCGGGTGATGTCCAGGATCTCTTCGCGGCCGGGACGGCGCTCGCGCAGGGCTTCCAGGTAGTACTCCAGGCTGGCCATCGCGTCGGCCAGGGTGTCCAGCTGGCGACCGCTGGGCACGCGCTGCTTGCCGATCAGTTCCAGGTCGACGTAGCGGCGCACGCCTTCCAGATAGTCGGCCGCCTGTGGCAGTTCGAGGATGCGCAGGGCACCGCCGACTTCGCCGAGCAGATGCGGCACGTCGGTCAGGCGCGCGTGATCCCAGTTGGTCTCGATGAAGGCGACGAAATGCTCGCGCGCCGCACCGAAATTGGCGATCGCCTCCTGCGCCAGCACGTCCACCGTGCGCCGCACTTCCGACGACGTGGCGCTGTTGCTGGCTTCATTGCCGTCGCCCACATCGGCGCCGAGGCTGGCGACCTGGTCATCCAGCGAGGCATCGACATAGAGCAGCGCGCCGGCGATGTCCAGCAGCACGCCTTCGTCCATCTGCACCTGGCCGTCGACCACCCGCGCCAGCGCATCGCGCTGCTGCACGACCACGTTGCGCGCCACGCCCAGGCCCATCATGCCCAGGGTGTCGGCGACGCTGCCCAGATCCTTGACCTGGGTCTGCAGTTCGGCGATCTCGCCGCCGGTGCGCAGGTGCAGGTCCAGCGCATCCTTGACGCGCAGCAATTCCTCCTTGACCGCGTTGCCGACGGTGTCGAGCAACTCGCGATTGCGCCCGCTCAGACTGCCGCGGGCATGGTCCAGCTCGGCCTCGGTGGCGACGCCGGCCTGCGGATCGAAGGCAAACAGCACGCTCTCGCTGAGGCCCGGCTCGCCACGGGTGGCGCGGATCTCGTTGAGCAGCGGCAGCAGCACGATCGGGATATCGCGGTGACCGTTCTGCAGGCGCTCCAGGTAATCGGGCAGCAGCACGGTGCCGCGCATCAGCATGGCGCAGGCTTCGTCGCGGTCGGCCACCTCGCCGACCTGCACGGCCTGGGCCAGCAGCTCCAGCTCTTCGGCCACCATCGCCGGGGCGTACAGCTCGACCATGCGCAAGGTGCCCTGCACCTGGTGTAGATAGCCGGCGCAGAAGCGCATCCGACTGGTGTCGGACGGTTCTTCGGCAAAGTACTCGATCTCGTTGCGCGCCTGGCGCAAGGTTTCGTCCAGCTCCGGCTTGACCCAGCCCAGCGCGGCGTGACTCATCGCATCGCGAAGCGCACTCATTGCAGCCCCCTGCCTACGGCCGGGGTACCGCCAAGGCGGCCACCGGTCTGTTCCTGCATCGACGTCATGCGACTACGCGCCATCTGCTGATCCTTTCCCGTTCCGCGTCGTGCTCACGCCGGCAGTTTGAAGTCGGCGACCGAACGGCGCAGATCGGCAGCGAGCTGAGCCAGGTTGCCGATCGACTCGGCCGTCTGCTCCGCACCCTGCGATGTCTGGCTGGTGATCTGACGGATCACGCCCATGGTCTGTGTGATGTCCGTTGCTGCGGCCGACTGCTGGTGCGCGGCGATGGAGATGTTCTTGATCAGGTTGTTCAAGGCATTGGACACGCGCTCGATTTCGGTCAGCGCGGTGCCGGCGTCTTCGGCCAGGCGTGCACCGGACACCACTTCGGAGGTGGTCTGCTCCATCGAGCTGACCGCCTCGTTGGTATCGGCCTGAATGGTCTGCACCAGGCCTTCGATCCGCCGGGTCGCACCCGAGGTGCGTTCGGCCAGGCGCTGCACTTCGTCGGCCACCACCGCGAAACCGCGGCCGGCCTCGCCCGCCGAGGCGGCCTGCACCGCGGCGTTGAGCGCCAGGATGTTGGTCTGCTCGGAAATGTCGTTGATCAGTTCCACGATCGAGCCGATCTCCTGCGAGGATTCGCCCAGGCGCTTGATGCGCTTGGAGGTTTCCTGGATCTGGTCGCGGATCTGGTCCATGCCCTGGATCGTCTCGCGCACCACCCCGGCACCCTCGGCGGCGATCACCACCGAGCGCTGCGCTACTTCGGCCGACTCGGTGGAGTTGCGCGAGACCTGTTCGATGCTGGCGGCGATTTCGCTGATGCGCTCGGAGGCGGTGGTGATCTGGTTGGCCTGCTGTCCCGCCGCGTCGGCCAGCTGCATCGCCGTGGCCTGGGTTTCCTGGGTCGACACGGCGACCTTGGCCGAGGTGTCGTTGATGGTGGTCACCAGGTGGCGCAACTCGTCCACGGCGTAGTTGATGGCGTCTGCAATCGCGCCGGTCATGTCCTCGGTCACCGAGGCCTTGACCGTCAGGTCGCCCTCACCGAGCGAGCTGATTTCGTCCAGCAGCCGCATGATCGCCTGCTGGTTGCGGCTGTTGAATTCCACCTGCGCCTGGTAACGCACGTCCTGCTCGCGCGAGCGCACCCGCACCGAGCTCCAGACGAAACCGATGATGGCCAGCAACGCCAGCAGGCCGGACACCACGCCCAGCCAGAAGTTCGGAAACAGGCGCGTGTCGCGCACCGAGCCGAATGCCGAGAACGCATCGAACAGCTTCTTGCTGTCGTCCAGCATCCTATTCGAACCGGCGGTCAGCGCGGCGGCCGAGGACTGCGCGGCAAACAGGTTGCGCGAGCTGGCCAGGATGGCGTCGACGTCCTTCTTCATCGTCGCCCACTGCGCCTGCGACTGCTCCAGCGCCGACAGCGCGGCCGGGTTGCGCACCGCGGCGATGCCCAGCTCGTCGTTGCCTGCGCGCAGGCCTTCGAGCATCTGCGTGAACACCACCGCGTCGCGCGCCAGCGCATCGCCGGAGGCGGCGGCATTGACGCCACCGGCGCGCATTTCGGTCACCCGGCGCGCCATGGTGCCGGCGACCACGACCTGCTGCAGCGTGTTGTAGATCTGCGCTGCGGGCGCGCCGCTGACCGTCATCGCGCGCACCACTTCGTTCAACTGCGCCTGCAACTGCGGCACGCTGCCGGAGAAGCGTTCGGCGTTGCCGGACAGGCCGAGCACCGCCGGTTCGCTGGCGATGATCTGGTCGGCGTTCTTGCTCAGCGGCACCCAGGTCGCCTTGAGCTGGGCCATCGCGCTGGCGACCGAGCCTTCCTTGCCGTAGCGGCCATCCAGTTCGCTGACCGTGCTGTCGATGCGGCCCTTGGTCTCCTTGAACGCGGCAAACGCCTTCGGGTCGCCGGACACCGCTTCGCGGCCCTGGTTGGCCAGCTGCTGCGACAGCACCTGCAGATCGGCCGCACCGGTACCGGCACCGGCCAGGCGACTGCCCTGCCAGGTGGCGATGCCGGTATTGGCGCCGAACACGATCATCGACAACACCAGCAAACCAAGCCAGAAGCTGGTGCTGACGCTGCCGAGCTTGTTGGTCTTGCGGGCGTCCGGGGCGGTACTCATGGTTCGACCTCGATCTGTATGA
Source organism: Xanthomonas euroxanthea (assembly GCF_903989455.1). NCBI lineage: Bacteria > Pseudomonadati > Pseudomonadota > Gammaproteobacteria > Lysobacterales > Lysobacteraceae > Xanthomonas > Xanthomonas euroxanthea. The sequence continues at coordinate 3,558,520 of NZ_LR861803.1, forward strand.
CGTGGCGGGGCCGCGGCTTAGGCCGCGGCCTGCCGGAATTCAGGGGTGCGCGACAGCAACGCCAGGGAGAACACACCCCAGTCCTGCGTCTCGTTGCGGAAGGCACGGTCGATGAAGTGGGCGTAGCGGCCTTGTGCCAGCTCGCCGGGTTCGACCGCCTGGGCCTGCTCGAAGCTGCGCTGGCCGTACAGCTCGTCGATGGTCAGCGCGACGTCGCCGCCGCTCTGGCGCATGATCAGCACGCGCTGGCCTTCCTGCAGCACCGTCCGCCGGCCCTCCAGGAACTGCTTCAGATCGATCACCGGGAACAGGTTGCCGCGCAGGTTGCCCACGCCCAGCAGCCAGGGCTGGGCGCCCGGCACCGGCGTGACCGGCGGCATCGGCACGATTTCCGCCACTTCGCGGAAATCCGAGACCAGCCGCCGGGTACCGACGCGATAACCGACGCCGCGCCAGATATCGGCCGAGAACTGGCGTTCCGGCAGCGGCGTGGCGTGCGCAAGGCTACGACGCTCGTAGTCTTCGAGAATGTCGAATGGAGAACGCATCAACGCACCAGTTGTTTGATGCGGGCGATCAGGTCGTCTTCGCGCGGCGGCTTGACGATGTAGTCGCTGGCACCTTGTCGCAACCCCCAGGCCTTGTCGGTTTCCATGCCCTTGGTGCTGACCAGCAGCACCGGGATGTCCTTGGTGGCCTGGTCGCGCGCCAATGCACGCGTTGCCTGGAAGCCACTCATGCCGGGCAGCACCACGTCCATCAGCACCAGATCGGGCGCCTGGCTGCGAATCAGCGCAAGTCCCTCCTCGGCATTGTCGGTGGCGACGACCGTATGGCCTGCTTTTTCCAGCCATTGACTGAAGACTGCCCTGTCGGTGGGCGAGTCCTCGATCAATATAATTCGAGCCATGTTGCCTTTCCCCCTGGTCAGGCGTGGACGTACGTGCGAATCGCGCTCAGTAGTTCTTCACGTGTGAACGGCTTGGTCAGATATTGCTCGGAGCCGACGATGCGGCCGCGTGCCTTGTCGAACAGGCCGTCCTTGGACGACAGCATGATCACCGGCGTCGACTTGAAGAGCTGGTTGCCCTTGATCAACGCGCACGTCTGGTACCCATCCAGGCGCGGCATCATGATGTCGACAAAAATGATCTGAGGTTGCTGGTCGGCAATCTTGGCCAGTGCCTCGAAACCATCGGTCGCCGTCACTACTTCACAGCCTTCCCGCTTCAGCAGCGTTTCGGCGGTGCGGCGAATGGTCTTCGAATCATCGATCACCATCACCTTCAGTCCTGCGAGTTCCCCACCCGCAGCCATGTTTTCAGTCATGCAAATATCCCCGGACGCGCGACGCTTCTTCCCTCCGACGTCGCTGCGAAACGACATGTATATCCCAAGACCCGCATTGACTGTCAAGGGTGCGTTGCCGGGGGCCCGCCAGGCGGACGTTCCGACTGTGGACGGCTGCGGGTCGGCCGGCAAGTCGCGCATCCACGACCGGCCGGGCGCGCCATCGCCCACCGCTTGAAGTTACCATCGGCAGCCTGTTCTAAAGGTTTAGCTGCCCATGTCGCTCGACGTCGTCGTGGTGATGGATCCCATCGCCTCCATCAAGATCGCCAAAGACACCACCTTCGCCATGTTGCTGGAAGCGCAACGGCGTGGTCACCGCCTGCAGTATGTGCGCCCCGGCGGACTCAGCCTGCGCGAGGGACGCGCGGTGGCGCAGGTCGCGCCGCTGAGCGTGCGCGAGGACACGACCGGCTGGTTCACCCTGGGCGAGTTCGCCGAGCTGGCATTCGGTCCCGGCCAGGTGGTGCTGATGCGCAAGGACCCGCCGGTGGATGCGGAGTTCATCTACGACACCCAGGTACTGAGCGTGGCTCAGCGCGCCGGCGCGCAGGTGGTCAACGACCCGCAGGGCCTGCGCGACTACAACGAGAAGCTGGCCGCGCTGCTGTTTCCGCAGTGCTGCCCGCCGACCCTGGTCAGCCGCGATGCGGCGGCACTGAAGGCCTTCGTGCTCGAACACGGCCAGGCCGTGCTCAAGCCGCTGGACGGCATGGGCGGGCGCTCGATCTTCCGTAGCGGCACCGGCGACCCCAATCTCAACGTGATCCTGGAAACGCTGACCGACGGCAATCGCAAGCTGACCCTGGCGCAGCGCTTCATCCCCGACATCACCGCCGGCGACAAGCGCATCCTGCTGGTCGATGGCGAGCCGGTGGACTACTGCCTGGCCCGCATTCCGCAAGGCGACGAATTCCGCGGCAACCTGGCCGCCGGCGGGCGCGGCGAAGGCCGGCCGCTGTCCGAGCGCGACCGCTGGATCGCCGCGCAGGTGGGTCCGGAAATGCGCCGCCGCGGCATGCGCTTCGTCGGCCTGGACGTGATCGGTGATTACCTGACCGAGGTCAACGTCACCAGCCCCACCTGCGTGCGCGAGCTGGATGCGCAGTTCGGCCTGAACATCGCCGGGCTGCTGTTCGACGCGATCGAGGCCGGCGCGGCGCAATGAGCGCGGCCGCGGCACAGCCGGCTGCCGTGGACGAGCGTCACCGGCTGACCGCGACGCTGGTGATCTCGCTGCTGCTGCACGGCGCGCTGATCCTGGGCGTGGGGTTTGCGGTCAGCGAAGACGCACCATTGGTGCCGACGCTGGATGTGATCTTCAGCCAGACCAGCACCCCGCTGACACCCAGGCAGGCCGATTTCCTGGCCCAGGCCAACCAGCAGGGCGGCGGCGATCACGCCACCGCGCAACGCCCGCGCGACAGCCAGCCCGGCGTGGTGCCGCAGGACCGCAGCGGGCTGGCACCGCAGGCGCAGCATGCGACCACGGTGCAGGCGCCGGACCCGACCCAGACCCGCGTGGTCACCAGTCGCCGCGGCGAGCAGACCGTGCCCACCGCGCAGCCGAACCCGCAGACCGACCCGCTCTCGCCCACCGATGCGCAACGCGTGCAACGCGACGCGGAAATGGCCCGGCTTGCCGCCGAGGTGCATCTGCGCTCGGAGCAATACGCCAAGCGCCCCAACCGCAAGTTCGTCTCGGCCAGTACCCGCGAATACGTCTACGCCAACTACCTGCGTGCCTGGGTGGATCGCGCCGAGCGCGTCGGCAACCTCAACTACCCGGACGAGGCGCGCCGGCGCCGGCTCGGCGGCAAGGTGGTGATCAGCGTGGGCGTGCGCCGCGACGGCAGCGTGGAAAGCAGCCGCGTGCTGATCTCCAGCGGCACCCCGACCCTGGATGCGGCAGCGCTGCGGGTGGTGCAGCTGGCACAGCCGTTCCCGCCGTTGCCCAGGACCAAGGACGACGTGGATATCCTGCAGGTCACCCGCACCTGGCTGTTCCTGCCTGGCGGCGAGCTGCACGACGATCGTTGAGCTGTCGCGCGTCCGATCAGGATGCGTCCTTCTGCGGCATGCCTGCCCGGCCGACGGCGTTGACGCGTGCGGTGCGTGCGGCCTCAGGTGACCTGCGCCGCTGCGTAGAGCTGATCGGCCAGGTCGATGATGGCGTCGGCATCCTGCACGCGCGCGCGCCAGGCGGCGGGAATTGCCTCGATGCCATGGAACGCACCGGCCAGCTGACCGCAGATGGCCGCGGTGGTGTCGGCATCGTCGCCCAGGTTGGCCGCACGCAGCACCGCATCGGCGAACGTGTCAGTAGTGGCAAAGCACCAGAGCGCCGCCGACAGCGCATCGACCACGTAGCCGGTGCCGCGGATCCCGGCGGCGGGAACCGCCCGATGGTCGCGCACCGACAACGCTCGCAGCGCCGGTGTCGACAGCCCTTCGCAGCGGGCCTGCAACACCTGCTGGCGCTGGCTGCCGAGCAGCGCGGCACGCAACTGGAAGGCGAACAGCCGGCAGGCATCCAGCGCTTCGTCAGCGGCATGCGTGGTGCGCGAGCTGTCGGCGGCGCGCTCGCCCAGCTCGGCGGGGCGGTGCGCGTAATACATCGCCACCGGCGCCAGCCGCATCAGCGAGCCATTGCCGGCCGAGCGCGGATCGGTGCTGCCGCTGAAGGCCGGCCCGCCATCGAGATAGCGCTCCAGCGCCTGCCGCACGGTCGCGCCGATATCGAAGCAGGCGCCGGTACTGCTGAGGTAACCGTGCTGGTACCAGTTGCAATAGCGGTTCATCTGGTCGGCGGCGTCGAAGCCTTGCCGATACAGCAGGCTGTGCGCCAGGCACAGGGCCATCGAGGTGTCGTCGGTCCACTGCCCGGCGCGCAGTGCGAACGGGCCGCCGCCGCGCATGTCGTCGATCGGCGTGAAGCTGCCGGGCGCGCAGAATTCCAGCGTGGTGCCGAGCGCATCGCCCACCGCCAGGCCCAGCAGGCAGCCGCGGAAACGCGCGCGTTGCAGGTCGTCGTTCATGGCGCGGCGCCAGCGGCCTTGGCTGCGCGGGCGGCCTGCTGCTCGAGCAGGGTCAGCGCCACGTTGTCGCGCAGGTACGCCGGTTCCACCCGCTCCGGCGCCACGCCTTCGCCGCGCAGCAGCGCCGGTACGGCCAGCGTGAGCAGGTCGGCCGCATGCGGCAACGCGGCGGCATCGATGCTGGTCAACTGCGTTGCGAACCGCTGTTGCAGCACTGCATCGGCAGCGGCGAACCCGCTGCCGACACCGGCAAAGCGGTGCAGCGTGTCCGGCACGACACAGGCCTGCGGTGCGCACACCACTTCCGCTGCCAGCTCCTGCAGTGTGTCGCCATCGCGCGCGAAGACGCCGGCATACACCTCGCCCATGCGCGCATCGATGCAGGCCAGCACCTGCCTCGCCTCGGCGGGCGCGCGCAAGGCCAGCACCTGCAGCGTGGACACCGCCAGCACCGGCAGGTCCAGGCCCAGCGCGATGCCTTGCGCGATGCCGATGGCCAGGCGCACGCCGGTGAACGCGCCCGGGCCACGGCCGACCGCGATCGCATCGAGCTGGCGGCGCGTGATCCCGGCCTCGGCGAGCAGGTGTTCGGCCCACGGCAGCGCCAGTTCGGCATGCCGACGCGGCGCCAGTTCGAAGCGTTCGAGCACGCGGCCGTCGATGTGCAGCGCGACGGAACAGGCTTCGGTGGAGGTCTCGAACGCGAGGACTTTCATGGCAGGACCGCAGGCAGGAAGGGGAAGCTCAGGCGTCGCCGAACGGCAGCGCGAGCACGCCATTGTCGCCCACCGGCTCGGCGACGCCAAAGAACGCGCGCACATCGCCGATCTCGCGGGTGCGCGCAAACGGCGGCAGCGACGTCATGAAGGTGCGGCCGTAGCCCTTGTTCACCAGCCGTGGGTCGCACAGCACCAGCACGCCGCGATCGGTCTCGCTGCGGATCAGCCGGCCCACGCCCTGCTTGAGCGCGATCACCGCCTGCGGCAGCTGTTCATCGCGGAACGGGTTGCCGCCGTCACGGCGGATCGCATCCAGGCGCGCTTCGAACACCGGGTCGTCGGGCGCGGCGAACGGCAGCTTGTCGATCACCACCACGCTCAGGGCATCGCCAACCACATCCACGCCCTCGCGGAAGCTGGCCGACCCCAGCAGCACGCCGTTGCCGGACGTGCGGAAACGCTGCAGCAAGGTGGCACGCGGCGCTTCGCCCTGCACGAACAATGGCCACGGCGCACCGCGCAGGGCCTCGGCCGCTTCGCGCAGCGCGCGGTGCGAGGCGAACAACAGGAAGGCGCGGCCGTTGGAGGCCTCCAGCACCGGCGTCAGCGCCGCGATCAGCGCGGTGCCGAATCCACGTGCTGCCGGATCGGGCAGGTTCGGCGGCAGATAGCACAGCGCCTGGCGCGCCCAGTCGAAGGGACTGGGCTGCAACAGGGTCACCGGATCGCTCAGGCCCAGGCGCTGCGCGATGTGGTCGAACTCGCCGCCCACCGCCAGCGTGGCCGAGGTGAACACCCAGGCCGCATGGGATTTCTCGCGGTGCTCGCGCAGCGGGCCGGACACATCCAGCGGCGTGCGCTGGCAGCGGAACCCGCGCGGGCTGAGCTCGTACCACAGCACGTCGTTGTCGACGGTGTCCGGCAGCTCCTGGTCGAAATCCGGCACCGGCGCGTCCTCGCCCAGCCACCGCGACAGCCGTGCCAGCGCTTCCTGCGCGCGCGCAGAACAGCCATCGAAGCCGGGCGAGGCCTCGCGCAGCGGCAGCAAGGCCTCGCCCAGGCGCGCCAGCGACGACAGCACCGCATCGAAGCCTTCGCGCACCTGCGGCCTGGCCAGCGCGCGCCATTGCGTGCCGCGCGAGGGCAGGCCTTCCATGCCCGCACGCAGGCCGCGCAAGGCCTCGTCCAGGGCCAGGATCGGTTCCTGCAGGCTGGCCTGCGCACCGGCGACCAGGCGCGCTTCGACCATGCAATCGCGCGCCAGCTCCTGCCACGGCCGCATGCCGAAACTTTCGCCGAAGAAGTTCGCCGCCAGTTCCGGCAGCTGGTGCGCCTCGTCGATGACGAAGGCCTGCGCGCCGGGCAGGATCTCGCCGAAGCCTTCCTGCTTGAGCGCCAGATCGGCCAGCAGCAGATGGTGGTTGACCACCACCAGATCGGCCGCCTGCGCGCGCTGGCGCGCCTGCACCACGAAGCATTCGCCGTAGAACGGGCATTCGGTGCCCAGGCAGTTGTCGACGGTGGAGGTCACCAGCGGCAGCAGCGGCGAGTCGTCCGGCAGGGCTTCCAGCTCGGCCATGTCGCCGAACTGGGTGCGCCCGCTCCAGGCCACGATGCGCTGGAACTGCGAGACCTGCTCGGGCGTGGCAAAGCGCGGTTCGCCGCGCGCCTGCTGGGTGCGGTACTTGCACAGGTAGTTCGCGCGGCCCTTCAGCAGCGCACTGCGCAGGCCGATGCCGAGCGCGGCGCGCACGCGTGGCAGGTCGCGATGGAACAACTGGTCCTGCAGCGCGCGCGTGCCGGTCGACACGATGGTCTTCAGCCCCGACAGCAGCGCCGGCACCAGATAGGCGTAGGTCTTGCCGGTGCCGGTGCCGGCCTCGGCCAACAGCACATCGCGCGCCTCGAACGCTTCGGCAATGGCGCCGGTCAGGCGTAATTGCGCAGCACGCGGCGCGAACGCATCGAGCTGACGCGCAAGCGCCCCGCCCTCGCTGAGCGCCTCGATGCTGGCAGTGGCAAGTTGGGACATGGGACCAAAAGCTGGGGCAAGCGCGACAGCCTAGCGCGTGCGCGGTGATGCCGGGTGGGTTGCGCCTGCGGGCCAGCGACGGCAACCGCCCCCCCGCAGCTGGCATACGCCGCACGCCGCACTGCACGGCGCCGCTGGCGGCGGTGCGGGCGACAATGGCGCGTCGCACGGCTGCGCGCGCGACACCGGCTGCAGCACACGCCGCCGCGCTCGCCTTGCGGCAAGCGCAACCGGCATCGCTGCGTGCTTAGTAGCGCTTCACGCCTGGCACCGTGCAGCCGGCAATCTGCGACTTGGCCGAGGCGGCGTTTTCCTTCTCGCCGCGCGCAAGCCGCGACTGTTCGATGGTAGCCCAATGCCGACGGCACAGCGGCCCGGTCTTGGAGCCCAGCTCGATGGCCTGCTTGGCAAACCGCTCGGCGGCGGGCCAATCGGCCTGCAGCACCGCCACTTCGGCACGCTCCTGCAGGATGGCCGGATCACCGGAGACCAGGCCCACGGCCTGATCCAGCGCCGCCGCCGCCCCGGCCAGATCACCGGACTGACGCTTGCTCTTGGCGGTTTCGCGCAGATCGTCCACCTGCGGGTCGCGCAATGGCTGCACCGACAGCTCGGTGTCGTCGACGCCGGCCTCGCGTTCGATCAGCAACAGCCGCTGTGTCGGCGTGGTCGGGTCCACCGGGGTCGGCGGCGGCGGCGGGGGCGCGCTGACGCAGGCGGTCAGTGCGGCAGACACGCCAGCAAGGGCAAGCAGACGGTGCAGTCGGTTCATCGGGTCACTCCAGTTCAACGTGCAGGTGGAGCCGCGGCGGGCGCCGGCGCGGGGTCTTCCGGCTTCTTTTCCAGACCGAAGAAGCGACGCCAGCCACCACCGCTGGATTGCTCGGCCGGCGCGGCTGCGTCGCCGGGCACACCTTCGATCGACGGTGCATTGCCGGCACAGGGGGCGTAGGCCGGCGTGAAGCCGACCACGAACGGGAACTGGCGCGCGCCCGGGCAGCCAGCATCGGTGACGCCGGTGCCGGCCGCATCCACCCACTGCCAGTCCAGGCCTTTGCCGCTGACCTTCAACGGCGCACTCGGCAGCCGCGCGAAGATGCTCGACCACACCCGCATCGCGCCGGTGGCGCCGTACAGGCCGGTCTGCTCGTTCTGGTCATTGCCCATCCAGATCACCGCCAGGTGGTCGCCGGTGTAGCCGGCGTACCAGCTGTCGCGGCCATCGTTGGAGGTACCGGTCTTGCCGGCCGGCGACAGCCGCCCCAGGCCATCGCCCAGCAACTGCCGTGCGGTGCCGCCGCTGACCACCTGCTGCAGCGCGATGCTGATCAGGTTGGCCGCCACCGAATCGCCCTCCTGCGCCGGCGCCGGGGTCTTGTCGTAGCGCTTGAGCAGCTTGCCCTGCGGATCGAGCACGCCGCGCACCGCATGCAGTGGCTGGATCTCGCCGCCGGCAGCCAGGAACTGGTACAGCTGCGCCATGCCGTACGGGCTCTGGTCGGTCGCACCGAGGATCAACGACGGATTGGTATCGGCCTTGATGCCGGCCAGGACCTGGATCAGCTGCGCGATGCGCTCCGGGCCGACCTGCATGCCCACGCGCACCGTGGCCTGGTTGTAGGAATGGGCCAGCGCATCGATCAGCCGCACCGTGCCGTGGCTGCGGTTGTCGGAGTTGCCCGGCGACCAGGTCTTGCCGCGGCTGAGCTGCACCGTCACCGGCGCATCGTCGACCCAGCTGGACAGCGCCCAGCGGTCCGGCGAGGCCAGCGCCAGCAGGTACACGAACGGCTTGAGCAACGAGCCGACCTGCCGCTGCGCTTCGACCGCGCGGTTGAAGCCCGGCTTAGCCACATCGCGGCTGCCGACCACCGCCAGCACATCGCCGTTATGCACGTCGGTCAGCACCAGGCCGGCCTGCAGCGGTGGGCGTTTCTTGTTGTCCAGCCGCTTGATGGTGCCGGTCACCGCGCCTTCGGCATACGCCTGCGCGGACGGCGACATGCCGGTCAGCACGCTCATGCCGGCGCCCTGCAGCACGCCTTCCGGGTAGTCGTGCGCCAGCTGGCGCCGCACCAAGTCCACATAGGCCGGGAAGCGATTGGCCGCGACCAGGCCGGGTTCGGTGGGCACGCCCAGCGGCGCGGCCAGTGCGCGCTTGTATTCGGCCGCGTCGATCAGGTTGTTTTCGTGCAGCTTGCCCAGCACGAAATTGCGCCGATCCAGCGCCCGTTCCGGGTTACGCCGCGGGTCGTAGTAGGACGGCCCCTTGACCAGCCCGATGAGCAAGGCGATCTGCTCGGTGGTCATCGAATTGAGCTCGCGGCCGAACCACAGCTCCGCGCCCGAGGACACGCCGTGGATCGCCTGCCCGCCGCGCTGGCCCAGGTAGACCTGGTTGAGATAGGCCTCCAGGATGGTGCGCTTGTCGTAACGCGCCTCCATGATCACCGCGTACAGGATCTCGTTGAACTTGCGGGTGAGGGTCTGTTCCTTGCCGATGCCGAGCAGGCCGCTGCGTGCCAGCTGCTGGGTCAGGGTGCTGGCGCCCTGGCGGACCTGGCCGCCGGAGCGCGCCATGATCCAGGCCGCGCGCACCATGCCGCTCAGGTCGATGCCGTGGTGGCTGTTGAAGTCGCGGTCCTCGACCGCCTGCAGGCCGGTGACCAGCAGCTCGGGCACTTCTTCCATGCGCACCAGGCGGCGTTCTTCCTGCTTCTGCCCGTACAGCGTGGCGATGCGCGCCGGATCCAGCCGCGCACTCTTGAGCGCCTTGCGGTCGCCGGCGTCGCGCAGGCTGGCCACGCGCCCGCCGGAGAGGCTGACTTCCACGCGCTTCGCGGGCACGCGCCCGTCCACATCGACATAGCCGCGGCTGGCGATGGTGAAGCGGCTGCCGTCCTGCTGGTAGGTGCCGGCCAGCTTGGCCTGCCCGTCGTCGCGGTAGGAGGCTGCATCCAGCTCGGTCTTCAGGGTGGCCGCATCCAGCGCATTGCCTGGCGCCAGCACCAACGGCCGCCCGTACACGCGGGTCGGGATCTGCCAGCGCAGCTCGCCGAAACGCTGGGTGACCTGCTTGTTCAGATACACCGTGTAGGGAATCAGGAAACCGAGCGCCAGCGCGAATGCCGCAAAGGCCCAGACAATCAGCCGGCGTTGCCAGCGGGAGCCTTGCTCGGTGGAATCGTCCTCGAAATCGTCGGGAGCGTCGTTGTCGTGGCGTCGGGGCACAGGGATGCGAGAATGTAGAGTCCGGCGAGTCTAGCGCAGCGCTGTCGTGGTTGTGGTCAGCCGGACCCTTTGACTTAAGAGCGGCTAACAAAACCTGCGACGCCTGCCGGCAGGCGGGCACGGACCGCGCTTTGCATCTGCGGGTACCCTTCGTACCCTGCGCCTGCCTTGCGCGGTCCTTGCCCACCGACGACTGCTCGCCGGGTCTTTTTCGCCACGCATGTCTGGAGTTCCAACGGAATGTCGATGTCCCTGGCCGATGCACGCTATCTGTTCAATCGCGTGCTCGGGCTGATCCACCGCAGCGTGGCAAGCATGCGCACGCGCGGCTGGCGCGCCACCTGGCAGCGCATTCGCGTGCATACGCAGGCGCCGCCGGCAGCGCTCGGCACGCCGTTGTGGTTGCCGGACGCTGCGCCGTTTGCCGCGTTTGCCGTTCCGCACAGCGCCGTCCCGCGCGTGACGCTGGTGATTCCGGTCTACAACCACATCGCCCACACGCTGGCGTGCCTGCGCGCACTGGCGGCGCATCCGCCGTTGCTGGAGGTGGAGATCATCGTCGTGGACGACGGCAGCAGCGATGCCACGCAGACACAGCTGCCGCAGGTGCAAGGCCTGCATTACCACCGGCGCGTCAGCAATGGCGGTTTCATCGCCTCCTGCAACGACGGCATCGCACTGGCACGCGGCGACTACGTGGTGCTGCTCAACAACGACACCATCCCGCAGCCCGGCTGGCTGGATCGGCTGATCGACACCTTTGCCCAGCACCCCACCGCCGGCCTGGTCGGCGCGCAGCTGGTGTACCCGGATGGACGCCTGCAGGAATCCGGCGGCGTGGTATTCGCCGATGGCAGCGCGTGGAGTTATGGCCGTTTCGAATCGGCCGACGACCCGCGCTACGCCTATGTGCGTGCGATGGACTATTGCTCCGGTGCGGCGATCGCGTTGCCACGCGCATTGTTGCAGACGCTGGGCGGGCTGGATCGCCGCTACATGCCGGCGTACTACGAGGACACCGACCTGGCCTTTGCGGTGCGTGCGGCCGGCCACCGGGTGCTGGTGCAGCCGGCCAGCGTGGTGATGCATGACGAGGGCACCAGCAATGGCACCGACACCCGTACCGGGGTGAAGGCGTATCAGGTGCGCAATCAAGGCGTGTTCGCCGACAAGTGGCAGCAGGCACTGGCAACGCAGTTGCCGGTCGGCACGGTTCCCGGACCTGCGCTGCTGCATCGTGGCCAGCGCCAGGTGCTGATCTTGGACGAATGCGTGCCGCAGCCGGATCGCGACTCCGGCTCGTTGCGGCAGTTCAACCTGATCCGCCTGCTGTGCGAAGAAGGCGCGCACGTGGTGTTCGTGCCAACCCGGCGCGAACACGCCGGACGGCACACGCAGGCACTGCAACAACTGGGCGTGGAAGTCTGGTACGCGCCGTTTCTCGAGGGCATCGGCAGCTGGCTGCGCACGCACGGCGCGCGGTTTGCCGTGGTGCTGCTGGTGCGTCACCACGTTGCGCACGCCTGCCTGCCGCTGCTCAGACGCTATGCCCCGCAGGCGCGCACGCTGTTCGACACCGTCGACCTGCATTACCTGCGCGAGCGCCGCGGGGCCGAGCTGGCCGGCGATGCCAACCTGTTGCGCGCGGCAGAACGCACCCGCCTGCGCGAACTGGAGATCATGGCCGCCACCGACGTCACGCTGCTGGTCTCGGCGGCCGAACAGGCGCAACTGCAGGCGGACGCACCGCAGATCCGCACCGCCCTGCTCTCCAATCTGCATGAGGTGGCCGGCAGCGGTCACCGCTTCGAGCAACGCCGCGACCTGGTGTTCGTCGGCGGCTTCCGGCATTCCCCGAATGTGGATGCGGTGCAGTGGTTCATCAGCGCGATCTTTCCGCAGGTGCGCGCGCACCTGCCGGAGGTGATCTTCCATTGCATCGGCGCGGACATGCCGGAGGCATTGAGACTGCTGGCCGACGAATGCCCCGGCGTGCAATTGCACGGGCATGTGCCGGATCTGCTGCCGTTCATGGAGACCGCACGCATCGCGGTGGCGCCGCTGCGCTTCGGCGCCGGCGTCAAGGGCAAGATCAATCTGAGCATGGCGCATGGGCAGCCGGTGGTCGGCACCACCTGCGCGGTGGAAGGCATGCATCTGCGCGACGGCCAGGACGTCTGCGTGGCCGACGACGCCGACGCGTTTGCCGATGCAATCGTGCGCCTGTATCGCGATGCGGCGCTGTGGCAGCGCCTGGCCGACAACGGCTTGCATAACGTGGCCCGGCATTTTTCGCTGGATGCGGCACGCGGCACGGTGCGCGAGCTGTTTATTGCCGGGTGAGTGGCCGCCGGGGGTTCGGGCAGCGCGTGCAGGGCGCCGCCGCCGCAGGCGGCCGCGGCGTCAGCGCTGCTCCGCCACCGCCTTGACCCGGCGTGTGAACTCGGCCAATTCCGGCAGCTCCGGATCCAGCTGGTGCGCCTCGTCCTGCGCGCGCCGTGCGAAGGCAGCGTCCTCCTGTCCCAGGCGTTCGCTGCCTACCGCGACCCAGCGCTGCGCAAGCCGGCGACGCGCGCCGGCCAGCGCATCGTCACTGGGCATCAGCGCCTGCCAGGCATCCAGACAGCCGCGCGCGGCACGCAGGCGGTTGTTGCGCAGCTCGTCCTCGAAGCAGCGCTGACTGGCCGGCACCACACGTGCGGCGGCCTGCAGCACGCGTGGATCGCGCGGTGCCAGCGCCTGCGCCGCACGCACCGCGTCGTAGGCACTGGCGCCGGGAGGCGTCATCCATTGCTGTCGCGCTTCGGCATCCGTGACCCGCTGCAGCAGCGCGCGCAGGCGGCGCTCGCGGGTACCGCGCGACAACCCGGTTTCCGGGCTGCGCTGTGCATCGCGTGCGCGCGCAATGGCCTGCTCGGCCTGGGCGATCGACGCAGCGCCCGGCAGCAAGGCTTTCGCTTCCTGCAGCGACTGCAGCGCCGCGTCGAACTGGAAGTCCGCCGCCTGCCGGCCGGCTTGCGCGGCATATTCGCCGGCCACCCGCTCAAGCCCACGCCGGGCAGCCGCATCCTCCGGCTCGGCCGCCAGCACTGCGTTGAAATCGCGTGCGGCCGGTGCCAGGCGACCACGCCGCAACAGGCCCTCGGCGCGCTGACGGCGCTGTTCCAGCACGCGGTGGTAGTGGCCCTCGGTCAGCGGGACATCGGCATGCCCGGGGTCATAGCGCTTGGCGGCGGCCAGCAACAGCGCCGCATCGCCGAGCGCATCACGCGCCAGTGCGTGGCGGGCCTGCGCCAGCAGATCGGTCAATGCGTCCTCGCGCCCTTCCAGCGCGTCGGTACGGTCCGGCGCCAGGGTCAGGATGCGCTGGTACAACGGCAGCGCGCTGTCCGGGCTGCCATCCAGGCGCCCTTGCTGTTGCGCGGACACCGCCTGGGCGAACAAGGCATCCAGGCCGGCCCGACGCGCCTGCAGCGCGCGCAGGCGCAGCGCGACCGGGGCGGTCTGCGCCTGCGGCACCTCCAGCGCGTTCGCCAGCGTCAACGCACGTTGTGCAGCGGCGGCGTCCCCGGCTGCGACCGCCGCACGTGCCTGCACCACGGCGGCGGCACCGGTGCGCGCCAGACCGGCGCGGGCCTCGCCACGGTCGCTGTCCAGGGCGAGCGCGGCCGCGAACAGTTCACGCGCGCCGTTGCCGTCGGCCGCACTGAGGTGGCCGCGTGACAGCGCCGCATCGCCGCGCTGCAGCAGTTGCTGGATGCGCGTGTCCGGCCATAGCCAATCGGCCAGCGGCTTGCGCAGCACGACCGTGGCCAGCAACAGGCAGGCGCACAACGCCAGCACCACGCGCCATAGCGCGCGGCTGCGCAATGGCGCCCAGAGGCGGGGCGATCGGGCCCAGCGCGGAAGCGGGAACATGCGGTGGCGTCCGTCCTTGGCGCGACCTGAGGGGGACGCGTTCACCGGGTCATGGTAGCTGTCTGCTGCGAAGACGATGTGGGCTTGGGGGAATCGGGAATCGGGAATCGGGAATCGGGAATCGGAAGCGGGAAGCGGGAAGCGGGAAGCGGGCACACCTTAGTTTGCTGTGGGTGCCGCCTGTTTCAAGGCGATTGGCGCCGGCGGGCTGCGGCGCACTCAACCGAGTCGCCGCACCTCGCTCACCCCAGGCAAGGCGTCCAGCTTGCCAAGCAGGCTGGACAACTGGTCGTAGTCGCTGACCTTCAGGCGCAGGCGCAGTTGTGCCCTGCCGGTGTCGCGCACGTTGTCGCTGTTGATTTCCAGCACGTGCGCGTCCTCCTGCGCGATCAGGTTGGTGATGTCCTTGAGCAGCCAGCGGCGGTCGACCGCGCGCACCTGCACATCCACTTCGTAGCCGCTGCCGGCCTGGCCCCACTCCACCGGGAGCACGCGCTGCGGATGCGCCGCCGCCAGCCGCGACAATGCCGCGCAATCGGTGCGATGCACGGTGATGCCGCGGCCGCGGGTCAGATAGCCGGCGATCGGCTCGCCCGCCACCGGCTGGCAGCAGCGCGCCAGCTGCACCAGCAGATTGCCCACGCCCTGCACGGTGAACTTGGACTTGCCCAGGCCCTCGCGGCGCGCGGTGGGCCGCGGTGGCGCCGGGACCGCGGGCTGCGAGGCGGCCCGTTCGGCCTCCAGCAGGGCGCGGCTGACCTGGTTGGGCCCGGTATCGCCCAGCGCTACCTGGATGTACAGGTCGTCGACCGTCTCGGCGTGGAACTTGCGCGTGGCCACGCCCAGATCGGCGTGCTGCAGGCCCAGCCGCTTGAGCTCGCGATCCAGCAGGTCCTTGCCGGCCTGCACGTTGCGCGCGCGGTCGAGCTTGTGGAACCAGGCGCGCACCTTGTCGCGCGAGCGCCCGCTGGCCAGAAAGCCGTTGGACGCCAGCAGCCAGTCGCGGCGCGGGTCGGCTTCCTTGGCGGTCATGATCTCCACCCGGTCGCCGCTGCGCAGCCGGTAGGTCAGCGGCACGATGCGGTCGTTGACGCGCGCGCCGCGGCAGCGATGCCCGACCATGGTGTGCACGTGGTAGGCGAAATCCAGCGGCGTGGCACCTTGCGGCAGGTCGATGACCTCGCCCTTGGGCGTCAGCGCATACACGCGGTCCTCGATCAGCTCGGCATCCAGCGCACCGGCCAGTTCGCCGTGGTCGCCGTCCTGCACCTGTTCCAGCAACTGGCGCATCCACTGGATCTTGCGGTCGAAGGCCTTCTCGCCGCCCTTGCCGCCTTCCTTGTATTTCCAGTGCGCGGCCACGCCGAGCTCGGCCTGCGCGTGCATCTCGTGGGTGCGGATCTGGACTTCGATGGTGCGCCCTTCCGGGCCGACCACCGCGGTATGCAGCGAGCGGTAGTCGTTGGCCTTGGGCCGGGCGATGTAATCGTCGAACTCGCTCGGCACCGGCGCCCACAGCGAGTGCACCGCGCCCAGGGCGGCATAGCAGGCGGCCACGTCGTCGACCATCACCCGGACCGCGCGGATGTCGTACAGCTGGTCGAAGGACAGGCGCTTTTTCTGCATCTTCCGCCAGATGCTGTAGATGTGCTTCGGCCGCCCGCTCACGTCCGCGCGCAGGCCCTGCTGCGCCAGCGTCGTCGACAAGGTGCGCTTGACCGCATCCAGATAGCGCTCGCGCGCCACGCGGGTTTCGTCCACTTCGCGGGCGATGCGGCGGTAGGTGTCCGGCTCCAGGTGCCGGAACGCCAGGTCCTCCAGCTCCCACTTCACCTGCCAGATGCCCAGCCGGTTGGCCAGCGGCGCATGGATGTCACGGGTGAGCTGGGCCAGTGCACGGCGCTGCTCTTCGCTCAGGCGGTCGGCCACGCGCATGCGCGCCAACTGCCGTGCCAGCAGGATCGGCACCACCCGCAGGTCGTGGATGATGGACAGCAACAGCCGCCGCAGGCCTTCGCTGTTGCGCCCGGCCTCGCGACCGGCGTGCAGGGCCCAGACCTGGTCGGCCGCATCCAGCCCGTCCAGCAGTCCTTCCACCGCCACACGGCGCTCGGCCGGTTGCCACGGCAGGCCGGCGATCGCGCCGCGCAGCGCCGGCAGGTCGAACAACAGTGCCGCAATCAGGGTCGCCTCGTCGGCCGCCAGCAACCCCAACGCGTCCAGCGTGTCGGCGAGCAGCGCCCAGGGCACGTCCTCGCTCGGCGCTGGCAGCTGCTGCCAGGCCTGCGCCAGCGCGTCACGCAGGTCTGGCGCGATCGATGCGAGGGCAGGACGCTGCAGCAAGGCATGCAGGCGCTCGAAAGAGGAACTGGTCACAGCGGTGGACACGGCGATCGGCAACAACAAGGGGCTGACAGCTACGGTAACGTGCGCGTCACCTTCTCCACAACGCGCAGTGCGCCGTGCTCGGCGCACTGGCATGCGCCTGCGCTTATGGTCGGTTCACCCGCCAAGGTCTTGATTCGCAACCGCTGCGGGCCGCGATTGGTGCAGCGCCGCAAGCCGATCAGCACGGTCAATCGGCTTTTTACATGCTTTTTACAACTCGCCCAGACCGCCTGCCTATCCTCCATTGGCGTTGCCGTTGCGTCCTGCCGCGGCCACGTCATTCCAACCAACTGCGAGGTAGCCGATGAAGACCTGGAAGAAGCCTGTCGTTCGTGAAGTCAACTGTGGCGCCGAGATCAACTGCTACGTCTCCGGCGAATTCTGAGCGCACCTGCCGCCCTTCCTCCCGATGCATGACCGGCGATTGCCGGCAGATAGGTAACAGTTCTCCATGCGCATCATCGTTCTGGGATCGGCGGCCGGCGGTGGGCACCCGCAGTGGAATTGCCACACACCCGCCAGCCGGCGGGCATGGCAACAAGCCGACGGTGCCCAACGTCGTACCCAGGCCAGCATCGCCGTCAGCGCCGATGGCCAGCGTTGGGTCCTGATCAACGCCTCACCCGATTTCCGTCAACAACTCCTTGCAACGCCCGCGCTCTGGCCGCAACGCGGTCTGCGGCATTCGCCGATCGAGGCGGTGCTGCTGACCAGCGGCGAGATCGACCATATCGCCGGGCTGCTGTCGATGCGCGAGAGCCAGGCGTTCTCGCTGCATGCCAGCCGCCGCGTGCTGGACCTGCTGTCGCAGAACCCCATCTTCGATGCAGTCAATCCGGCTTACGTGCAGCGCCAGCCGTTTGCGCTGGAGACGCCACTATCGCTGCTGGGCCTGCAGCTGACGCCCTTCTCGGTGCCGGGCAAGGTGCCGTTGTTCATGGAATCGCGCAGCGGCGGCGACCTGGCCGGCTCCAATGAAGAAACCCTCGGGCTGACCATCGACGATGGCCAGCACCGCGTGCACTACATCCCCGGCTGCGCGGCGATGACCGATGCCTTGCGCGCGCGCCTGCAAGGCGCCGAGCTGGTGTTTTTCGACGGCACGCTGTGGCGCGACGACGAGATGGTGCAACTGGGCATCAGCCAGAAGACCGGCCAGCGCATGGGCCACATGAGCATCGACGGCCCCGACGGCACGATTGCCGCGTTCGCCCCGCTGGAGGTGGCGCGCAAGATCTTCATCCATCTCAACACCACCAATCCCGTGCTCGACATCCACTCGCCGGAGTACGCCAGTGCGCGTGCCAGCGGCTGGGACGTCGCCTACGACGGCCTGGAGATCACCCTGTGACCACCCTGCTCACCCCGGACCAGCTGGAGGCGGACCTGCGCGCCATCGGCGCCCGCCTGTATCACGACCAGCATCCCTTCCACGCGCTGCTGCACGAGGGCAAGCTCGATCGCGGCCAGGTCCAGGCCTGGGCGCTGAACCGCTTCGAATACCAGCGCTGCATTCCATTGAAGGACGCCGCGATCCTGGCGCGCATGGACGACCCGGCGTTGCGGCGGATCTGGCGGCAACGCATCCTCGATCACGACGGCAACAGCCCCGGCGATGGCGGCATCGCGCGTTGGCTGCACCTGACCGACGCGCTCGGCCTGGAGCGCACGCTGGTGGAATCCGGCCGTGCGCTGCTGCCCGGCACCCGGTTCGCGGTGCAGGCCTACCTGCAGTTCGTGCGCGAAAAAAGCCTGCTCGAAGCGATCGCCTCCTCGCTGACCGAGTTGTTCGCCCCCAACATCATCGGCCGGCGCGTGGCCGGCATGCTCAAGCATTACGACTTCGTCTCGCCCGAAGCGCTGGCCTATTTCGAGCATCGCCTGACCGAGGCGCCCCGCGATTCGGATTTTGCGCTGGACTACGTCAAGCAGCACGCCGATACCGTCGAGAAACAGGAGCTGGTCAAGGCCGCGCTGCACTTCAAGTGCTCGGTGCTGTGGGCGCAGCTGGACGCATTGCACGTGGCCTACGTCGCCCCGGGCATCGTGTGGCCGGATGCATTCGTGCCCGACCGCGACGCCAGCCGGGCAGCGGCGTGAGCAGCATCACCCGCGACAGCCAGCCGGCCCTGCGCGCAGGCGTGCGCCTGCAGCACGACCGCGCGCGCGACCAATGGGTGCTGCTGGCGCCGGAACGGGTGGTCGAGCTGGACGAGATCGCACTGGTGGTGGCGCAGCGCTACGACGGCGCGCGCTCGCTGGCGCAGATCGCGCAGGAACTGGCGGGCGAATTCGACGCCGACGCGGCCGATATCGAAGTCGATGTGATCGAACTCACCAACACGCTGCATCAAAAGCGTCTGCTGCGGCTATGACCATCGCCCCGCCACCACTGTCGGTGCTGCTGGAGCTGACCCATCGCTGCCCGTTGGCCTGCCCGTATTGCTCCAACCCGATCGCATTGGCGGCGCTGCGCGAGGAAATGGATACTGCCGGCTGGCGCTCGCTGCTGCAGCAGGCTGCCGACATGGGCGTGCTGCAGGCGCATTTTTCCGGTGGCGAACCGATGCTGCGCAAGGACCTGCCCGAGCTGGTGGCGCACGCACGCGCGCTCGGGCTGTACAGCAACCTGATCACCTCCGGCGTGGCCGGCGGCGAGCCGATGCTGGACCAGCTGCAGGCGGCCGGACTGGAGCATGTGCAGCTGAGCGTGCAGGATGTCGACCCGGCCGGTGCCGACCATATCGCCGGCTATCGCAACAGCCTGGCGAAGAAGCGCGCGTTTGCCGCCGCCGTACGTGCGCGCGGCCTGCCGCTGACGCTCAATGCGGTCTTGCATCGCCATAACGCCGAGCGCGTGCCCGGCATGATCGCGCTGGCGCTGGAGTGGCAGGCCGAACGCATCGAAGTGGCGCACACCCAGTACTACGGCTGGGGCCTGCGCAATCGCGCCGCGCTGATGCCCAGCCGCGCGCAGCTGATGGCCACGATTGACGCGGTGGAAACCGCCCGCCGCGAGCTCGGCGACCGCCTGGCGATCGACTTCGTCACCCCCGATTACTACGCCCGCCAGCCCAAGCCGTGCATGGGCGGCTGGGGCCAGCGCTTCGTCAACATCTCCCCGCGCGGCGACGTGCTGCCCTGCCACGCGGCCGAAACCATCGACGGCATGCGCTTTGACAACCTGCGCGAGCGTTCGCTGGCCGACATCTGGAACAACGGCGAGGCCTTCGTGCGCTTCCGCGGCACCGCGTGGATGCCCGAGGTCTGCCAGGGCTGCCCCAAACGCGAGATCGACTGGGGCGGCTGCCGCTGCCAGGCGCTGGCGCTCAGTGGCGATGCCGCCACGCTGGACCCGGTCTGCGAACGCTCGCCGCGGCATGCCGAGGTGCGCGACACCGCCGAACGCGAAGCTGCAGCGCCGGCACCGGAGTTGGTTTACCGCCGTCCCGAGCGCGCGAAAGTGCCCGCGTAGATCTTAAGTCGCCGGTGGCGGAGCGCCCCCACACCCTGGTGGTGTCTCCACGCTGTGCGAGGCGGCTTGGGGCTGTCCCGCACACATCAGCACCTGTGGTCTCAGGCTGCACGCTGCGCTCCAGCGTCTACACTAGCGGCCTCTTCGTCTTCTGGATGGCTTCCATGTCGCTCGCGCGCCGCATTCCCTTGCTGGTCTGCCTGACCCTTGCCCTGAACGCCACCCCGGCCCTGGCACAGCGCGCGGTGCAGGGCGACCTGCAGTCGCAGATGAGCGCCGAACAGTTCAAGGCCGCCGGCCTGGACAAGCTCGATGCCGGCGAACTGGCCGCGCTCAACGACTGGCTGCAGGGCAAGGTCGCCAAGGAAGCTGCGGTCGTGGTCGAACAGGCCAAGGAAGCCGGCCGCCAGGAAGTGATCGTCAAGAACCGCGGCTTCTTCGATTTCGGCAGCAAGGAGCCGATCGAGAGCAACATCGTTGGCGAGTTCAAGGGTTTTTCGACCGGGCGCGTCTACACGCTCGCCAATGGCCAGGACTGGGAGCAGACCGACGCCGCCACGTTGTCGGGCGTGCGCAAGACCGCGCCCAAGGTCAAGATCAAGCCGGGTCTGGTCGGCGTGTGGTATCTGCAGATCGAGGGCTACAACACCCAGGCCAAGGTCCGCCGGATCAAGTAAGCCCGACCGGGCACCGCGCGGCCCGCCAGCGGGCTGGCGCACCCACGCCACTGGGAGAACACGCATGCGGTCGATGACACGTTGCAGCCTGGTGTTGCTGGCGTCACTGGGCTGGTTTGCAGGTGCTGCGCCTGCAGGCGCGGCCCCTGCAGCCGCCCTGTCAGCGCAGCAGTGCGCCGACGCGCCCGAGGTCGGCATCGACCAGGCGCTGGTGTGCTATCACGATGCCATCGAACGCCAGCCGCTGGTCTACCGGCGTGTGGCCACCCGCACGGTGGCTGGCGTCGAGCGGCGCGATTACCTGCTGACCTCGCAGCAATGGTCGCCCGAGGCACTGGTGCAGCCGGCCAGTTGGCAACACGATGTCGCGATCTATGTCCCCACGGATGCGCTGCCGACGCGTGCACTGTTGCTCTCCACCAATGGCACCCGTCATCCAGCCGATGGCGGCGCGCCGCAGCCGCCCAGCGAGTTGTCGCCCGAGGCCCTGGCGACGCTGGCAAAGCGCAGCCGCACCGTGGTGATCGCGCTGGGCGATATCCCCAGCCAGGCGCTGACCTATCGCAACGACGGCACGCCGCGCCGCGAGGACGACAGCGTCGCCTACAGCTGGTCGCTGTTTCTGGCATCGCCGCAGCAACGCAAGACCCTGCCGCTGCATGTGCCGATGGCCGCCGCCATCGCGCGCACCATGAGCCTGGCCGAACGCGAGTTGGCGCCGTTGCAGATTCATCGCTTCATCCTCGCCGGTGCCTCCAAGCGTGGCTGGGCGAGCTGGCATGCCACCATCGCCGACGCGCGCGTGGAGGCCGTGGTGCCATTGGTGATCGACATCCTCAACATGCCGGCGGTGCTCGAGCACATGTACCGGAGCTATGGCGGCAACTGGCCGATCGCATTCAATGCCTACGCCAGGCAGGGCATCACCTCGCAGCTGCACACGCCGGCCTTTGCGCAACTGGTGCAACTGCAGGACCCGCTGCATTATCTGCACACGCCGCAGCGCAAACGCCTGGCCGTGCCCAAGTACATCGTCAATGCCAGTGGCGACGATTTTTTCCTGCCGGACAACACGCAGTTCTTCTACAACGCGCTGCCCGGCAGCAAGGCGCTGCGCATGGTGCCCAACAGCGCGCATAACGGCATCCGCGCCTTCATCGTCGACAGCCTGGTGCCCTTCGTGACCCGGCTGCAGCAGCAACGCGCGCTGCCAAAGATACGCGATTCCCTGCACGCAGGCGAACACCCGCAGATCCGCTTCCACTCCTCCGAGCGCCCTGCGCAATTGCGCCTGTGGCAGGCGAGCAACCCGGTGGCGCGCGACTTCCGCCATGCCTGCGGCATTCGCTACAGCGCCACGCCGATCACGCCTGCACGCGGCAACACCGTGTCGGTACCGGTACGGATGCCCGAGGCCGGCTGGAGCGCGTACTTCGTCGAGGCCACCTACGCGGACGGCTTCGTCGCCACCAGCCAGACCTATGTGCTCGGCAAGCAGCAGTACCCGACGCAGGCGCCACCCACGGATGGCGCGGCCTGCAGCACCTTGCCGGGCGCTGCCTCTGCGACGACTGCGCGCCGAGTGGGCGACTCTGCCGACAACTGACAACCAGGCTGTCGGTATCGAATGTCGATGTCGATGCCTACGATGCCCCCGGATGGCGACAACCACCACCGCTACCGGTCCGCAGTGGCCCGCGCGCGCCTTCCGCACTGCGCAATCACCTCCGCGCAGACAGCGCTGAATCGGGCGATCCTGCACTTGAGCCTGCCAACAAGATCGATCCAACCCGACTGAACCATTGACATCGTTGTCACCAACTTCTACACAGGCCGCTACTCGCCGATCGCATTGGCCGACCGGACGAACCCAAAGGACTGCACGTGGCTGCGACTTCGCGTTCTGCTCTCGCTACCGGCCTGCCCACCGCACCGGTTGCCACCGGCTTCATCGCGGCCGACGTCGGTGGCACGCATGTGCGGGTCGGCCACATCGCGCAGGCGGACAACGCTGCAGCCGAGCTGGCGCATTACCGCACCTACCGCTGCGCCGAACACGCCAGTCTGGACGCCATCCTTGCCGACTTCCTGCAGACCGGACGCGATGTCGAAGCCGTGGTGATCGCCAGTGCCGGGGTCGCACTGGACGATGGCAGCTTCATCAGCAACAACCTGCCATGGACGATTTCGCCTGGCCGCATGCGCGCCGCGCTCGCCGTCCCCAGCGTGCACCTGGTCAACGATTTCGAAGCGGTGGCCTACGCCGCCCCCTTGATGGAGCAACGCGCCGCGCTGCAACTGAGCGGGCCGACCCCGCGGCATGCGCGCGCCACCGGCCCGATCCTGGTGGTCGGCCCCGGCACCGGGCTGGGTGCGGCGGTCTGGATCGATGCCAGGCCGCGGCCGATCGTGCTCGCCACCGAAGCCGGCCAGGTCGCCCTGGCCAGCCACGACGAGATGGAACTGCAGGTGCTGCGGATCCTGCTGCGTGGCGAGCGCTATCTGCCACTCGAGCATGTGCTGTCCGGGCCCGGCCTGCTGCACCTGTACAACGCCGCGTGCGAACTGCATGGCGCCACCCCGCGCCATCGGCTGCCGGCCGCGATCACGCATGCCGCGCTGCACGAAGACGATGCTCTGGCACGCGAGTGCCTGCAGATCTTCTGCGCCGTGCTGGGTAGCGCGGTCGGCGACATGGCGCTGGCCTACGGTGCGGCCGGCGGCATCTATCTGGCCGGCGGCTTCTTGCCGACGATCGGGCCGTTCCTGCAGAACAGCGCTTTCCGCGAACGCTTTCTGGCCAAGGGCCGCATGCGCGCGGTGCTCGAACGCATCCCGGTCAAGCTGGTCGAGCACGGGCAACTGGGCGTGCTTGGCGCGGCCAACTGGTATCTGCAACACCACGCTGACCTGTCGTAAGCGATCCACCACGCGCTCGGTCCCGAGCGCGCGTCTGCAAGACCCCGCATCCGGCGAGCAGCAGCCCGCCGTCCTTCCCTGTGCGTGATGAGGAGAGACATCATGAAATACAGCACCACCCTGCTGTCCAGCGCGATCGCGTTGTCGCTGGCATTCGCTGCGCAAGCCCAGGACACGGTCGACCGACAGGCCACCGACCTGGATGCCGTGCAGGTGGTCGGCATCCGTGCCAGCCTGGAAAAGTCGCTCGACACCAAACGCAACAACGCCGGCATTTCCGAAGCGATCACCGCCGAAGACATCGGCAAGTTTCCAAGCACCAACGTGGCCGAGGCGCTGTCGCAGATTCCCGGCGTCACCCTGGACCGGCGCTTCGGCCAGGGCGAGCGCGTCAGCATCGACGGCACCGACCCCAGCCTCAATCTGTCCTTCCTGGACGGCCACCCGGTGGCGCAGGCGATCTGGCTCTACGGCGAGCAACCCAGCCGCGGATTCGACTACACCTTGCTGGCGCCGCAGATCCTGGGCCGCGCGGAAATCCTTAAATCCTCCGAAGCGCGCCTGACCGAAGGCAGCCTGGGCGGCACCGTGTTGATGCACACCCGGCAACCGCTGGACCTGGACGTCAACGAGGTGGCCGCCTCCATCGGCTACAGCTACAGCGCACAGGCCAGCGAAGGAAAACCGAATGCCGCGCTGCTGTATAGCTGGAAAAACGCGGCCGACACCTTCGGCATTGCGGTGTCGGCGCAGCATTACGAAGAGCGCGTCGATCGCCGCGGCATGGAAGTGTTCGGCTATGCGCCGGCCAGCACATTTGCCAATGCCGCAGGCGGCGTGCCCGCCGATGCGGACGTGCCCAACTCGATCAACGCGGCCTGGTTCCAGCAGGATCGCGAGCGCGACAGCGCCGTGGTCAACCTGCAGCTCAAGCCCAGCGAGGCGCTGGAATTCAACCTCAGCGGCCTGTACATCAACGAGAACTTCGACAACTACAACCAGTCGATGTACAGCTTCCTGACCTGGAATGCCGGCACGGTGGCGGCAGTGGATCAACTCGGCGGCCTGCGCAACGGCGTGGTGACCAGCGGGCATTCCGGCGCCAATGCCGACCCGCTCGGCGGCACCGTGATCTACGACAACAACGTGCGCGAATCGGAAGTCACCACCAAGGGCCTGGACCTGCGCGGCGCATTCCGCGGCGATGGCTGGGGAGTGAACGGGCAGGTGGGCCAAAGCAGATCCGAGAACAAGGACCTGTCGCAGTATTTCATCGAACCGTTCTACAACGGCGGCTTCAGCTGGGACACGCGGCGCGGCATCCGCTTCGACGATCCGGCGCGTGCGCGTGATCCGGCCAACTGGGGCTCGGCCGGCGGCTGGTTCGGCAATAACGGCATCTTCTCGACTGAAAGCAAGGACACCTACGGCCAGCTCGACCTGAATCTGCAGTTCGACAGCGTGTTCAATCAACTGCTGCTGGGCGTGCGTCATGGCAAGCACGAGGAGCGCTTCGAGCTCAACGTCTATGGCGGCGTGACGCCAGGCACGCTGGCCGATGTGGGCACCATCGGGCTCACCGACCTGCAGGAGTTCCATCCCGACCACGGCCGGCATGTGCAGGCAGGCCGCAACAACGTGCTGGACTGGATCCGCAACAGCCCGGTCGACTACGGCGCGCCGGACCCGGCCAGCTACCTCAACAACACCTGGGCGCTGCAGCAGACCAACAACGCCGCCTATGCCCAGCTGAATTTCTCCGGCGGCGGCCTGCGCGGCAATCTCGGGCTGCGTTATGTGGATTCGAAGACCGAGGGCAGCGGCTTCGTCTACAGCGGCACGCCCACCCTGCAGAACGCCGACAGCCTGTGGCAGACCCGCACGCGCAAGGAGGATTTCCTGCTGCCCTCGCTCACGCTGGCCTACGAGGCTGCCGACGATTGGGTGTTCCGGTTTGCCGCGGCCAAGGTGATCGCCTGGGCGCCCTACAACCAGATGGTCAACAACACCTTCCTCAACGACACCACCTTGACCGGCAGCGGCGGCAATGCCGAGCTGTCGCCGTACGAATCCTGGAACTTCAACCTGTCGGCCGAGTATTACTTTGCCCAGCAGTCGGTGGTGGCGTGGTCGCTGTTCTACAAGAAGATCGACAACTACATCGATACCAGCGCCAGCGTGGAACGCCAGTACAACGCGCTGCGCGATACCGCGCCGCAAAGCTGGGCGCAGTTGCTCGGCAGCAATGGCTGCAGCGCCGATGGCTATTGCGATTACAGCATCCAGCGGCCACGCAACGCCGGCGATGGCAAGGTCAAGGGCTTCAACATCGCATTCCAGCAGCCGTTCGGCGACAGCGGCTTCGGCCTGACCGCCAACTACACCTACGCCAATGGCCAGAACAACACCGGCGATGCGCTGCCCTACCAGTCGCGCAACAGCGTGGCAGTCAGCCCGTACTACGAAAAGGGCCCGCTCAACGCGCGGCTGACCTACAACTGGCGCGACAGCTACCTGGCCGGCGGTTACGTGGCCGGCGCCGCGCCGGCAAGCGTGGACGACTATGCCGAACTCGGCGCGAGCATCGGCTATGCGTTCAGTCCGAACTGGTCGTTGCAGATCGACGCGCAGAACCTGCTGGACGAGCAATACCTGCAGTATCTCGGCGACACCGACCACCTGGCCGGTCGCTACAGAAGCGGGCGCCGCTATATGGCGAGCCTGCACATGAAGTTCTAGCAGCGGCTGGCAAAACGGCTGCGCTCGCCGCCAGGCGGGCGTGGCCCGTGCTCGGAATCGGCACGTACACCTCGTATACGCCGGTTCCGGGCGCGCCGTCCACGCCCAGCCGACCACTGCTCGCTATGTTTCGTTGGTGGCTTCAAGCGCAGCGCGCGGCATGAGCAACCCGTTGATGGCAGGACCTGCGCTGATGCAGCGCGCTGGTGATGACGGCAAGCCGTCGTCACCAGCGCGTCCAGCACCACTCAGTTGCGCAACGCCGCCACCCGCTGCGACAACTTCTTCGCCGAAACGCCCGACCTGGCGCCCAGCTCCTGCGCAAAGACCGACACGCGCAATTCCTCAAGATCCCAGCGTAGCGACTGCCATTCATCACGTTGCTGCAACCCACGCGCGGCCGCCTGGTCCAATGCATCCACGAACGGCTTGAGTTCGAGCATGCGTGCCTGGTCGCGGGCCGGATCGCGTTTGGCACGCTCGGTCCGCAGGATCATCGCCTTGAGATAGCGCGGATAACTGGCCAGTGCCTCGGCCGGTGTTTCGCGCAGGAAGCCGGCATGCACCAGCGCGCGCAGCTGCTGCTCCATATCGTCCAGGTTGCCGCGCGCCCAGCCCATCAACGGCGCCTCCAGCAGCGGCTTGAGTTCGGCCACGGCGCCAAGGATGCTTTCGGCCAGCGTCAGCCGTTCCATCGCCTCGCCGAACAGGCGCTTGCCGGCCTCGTCGCGGCGCTGCGCAAAGGCACCGGGGTCGCGTATCGCGCCCAGGCCATCGGCCAGCACCGCGTTGAGCGCGGCATCGACCAGATCGCCGCGCAGCCGCTCCTGCGATTCGATCGCCGCGTACAGCAGGCCGGTCTTGGGCGACACCGGCAGTTGCTTGCGCGCCTGCTTGATCTTGTCGGCCAGCGCGATTTCCAGCAGCCGGCGCACGCCGCGCGGATGCGCCTGCGCCGCTTCGTTGCGGTCGGCAAAGATGCGCAGCGCCGCGTCTTCGCCCTGGTCCACCAGCGCCGGATACGCCGGCACGCCGGCTTCGCCGGCCACCTGCTCGGGAATCGGCGTGGACGGAAAATCGCGCAAGCCCTCGGCCGCCAGCGCGCGCCCCGCACGTGCGGCGAAGGCCTGGCCGGCACGCTCGCCAAAGCGTGCGCGCAATCCGTCCAGATCGCGCGACTCGGCCAGTACCTTGCCGTCGTCATCGCGCAGGCGCAGGTTCATCAGCAGATGCGTGTCCAGCGACTCTTCGTCGAAATCCAGCGCCGCCACCTGCGTGCCGGTGGCCTTGGTCAGGAAGCGCGCCAGCTCGCCACGGATAGCGTCGGCCGAGGCGATGCTGTAGGCCTCGTAGAACGCGCGCCCGAAATCCGGCGCCGGCACATAGTTGCGCCGTTGCGCCTTGGGCAGGCTGCGAATCAAGGCCGATGCCTTGTCGGCGACGAAGCCCGGCGCCAGCCACGACAGCCGCGCCGGATCCAGCGCATTGAGCAGGTGCAGCGGCACATCCAGCGTCACCCCGTCATCGATGGCGCCCGGCTCGAAGCGGTAATGCAAGGGCAGCCGCGCATCGCCCAGCGGGAAATACTTGGGAAACCGGTCGGCCTCGCTGCCTTCGCCGGGCAACAGGTCGTTCAACGTCCAGTGCAGGCTGCGGCGCTTGTCCGGCGGCAAGGTCTTCCACCATGCATCCAGCCCGCTGGCCGAGTGCAGCTCGGCCGGGATGCGATCCAGATACCAGCGCGCCTGCCAGTCTTCGTCGGCGACGATGCCGGCGCGGCGCAGCTTGGCTTCTTCCTCGCGTGCCTGCTCCAGCACCTTGAGGTTGTCGGCGATGAACGCCGCACGCGTATTGATCTCGCCGGTGACCAGGCCCTGGCGCACGAACAGGTCGTGTGCGCCGGCCGGATCGATCTTGCCGAAGTGGACCGGCTTTTTCGGCGCCAGCACCAGGCCGAACAGGCTGATCTGCTCGGATGCCACCACCTGCCCCTGCGCACGCGACCAATGCGGGTCGAAATGCTTGCGTGCCAGCAGATGCCCCAGCTCGGCGATCGCCCAGTCCGGCTCGATCGCGGCATTGGTCATGCCCCAGACTTTTTGCGTATCCAGCAGCGTGGCGGCCAGCATCCACGGCGGCGGCTTGCGTGCCAGTGCCGAGCCGGGAAACGGCACGAACCGGCGTTGCCGCGCGGCGAGAAAATCGCCTTTTTCGGTGCGATGGCCGATCTGCGTCGGCAGGCCGGCCAACAGCGCACGATGCAGGGCCTGATAGGCCGCCGCGCGTTCGCGCTCGCTAATGCGTGCCGAGGCCTCGGCAACGTCGGCCTGCTTGCTGGCAGCGGCGGACGTGGCTTGCGCAGGTGGCGCATTCGGATCCGGCTTGCCTTCACGCGCCAGCCGCGCAGCGCGATGCAACTGCCCGCGCGTCGGCCGGTTGGCGTTGTGCCCGTCCTCGCGCGCAGGCGCGCTGGCACCTGCCAGCAATGGCGCCAGCATCGCAGCGGCCGGCTCCTCGCTCCACCCCAGCTCCTCGCACAACAGGCGCAGCTGCCGATGCAGCTCACGCCATTCGCGCATGCGCAGGAAGCCGAGGAAATGCCGGTTGCACCAATCGCGCAACTTGGACTGGGTGAGATCCTCGTGCACCTGTCGGTAGGCCTCCCACAACCGCAGGATGCCGACGAATTCAGAGCGTGCATCGGCAAACAGCGCGTGCGCGTTGTCGGCCGCCTCGCGTGCTTCGGGCGGGCGCTCGCGCGGATCCTGGATACCCAGGAACGCGGCGATGATGATCATCTCGCGCAGGCAGCCGTGCTGTTGCGCGGCCACCAGCATGCGCGCCAGCTTGACGTCCACCGGCAGGCGCGCCATCTGCCGGCCGATGGCGGTGAGGCGCCGATTGGCATCGATCGCACCCAGCTCCAGCAACTGCTGCCAGCCGTCGGCGACTGCGCGTTCGTCCGGCGCTTCCAGGAACGGGAACTCCTCGATCCGCCCCAGCCCCAGTTGCAGCATGCGCAGGATCACGCCCGACAAGGACGAGCGGCGGATTTCCGGGTCGGTGAATGCCGGCCGCGCGGCAAAATCCGCTTCGGCATACAGGCGGTAGCAGATGCCTTCGGCAATGCGGCCGCAGCGGCCCATGCGCTGGTTGGCGCTGGCCTGCGAGATCGGCTCGATATGCAGGCGGTCCAGCTTCTGGCGCGGGCTGTAGCGCTTGATCCGCGCAAAGCCCGGATCCACCACATACCGGATGCGCGGCACGGTCAGCGAGGTTTCGGCCACGTTGGTGGCCAGCACCAGGCGCCGGCGCGGCCCCGGGTTGAACACGCGGTCCTGGTCGGCCGCCGACAGCCGCGCGTACAGCGGCACCACTTCGGTTTCGCGGTACTTGCGCCGTTCCAGCGCCTGGTGCGCATCGCGGATCTCGCGCTCGCCGGGCAGGAACATCAGCACGTCGCCACGCGGATCGATGCGGGTGATCTCGTCGATCGCCGCCACGATCGCATCGTTGACGGTGCGCTCGCCATCGCGGCCGTTGCCACGCTCGCCGTCGCCGTCGCCGCCGTCGTCGGCCCCGCCTTCGAGCGGCCGGTAGCGCACCTCGACCGGGAAGGTCCGGCCTTCCACGTCGATCACCGGCGCGTTGTCGAAATGCCGGGCGAAGCGCTCGGTGTCGATGGTGGCCGAGGTGACGATCAACTTCAGATCGGAGCGCTTGTGCAGCAGCTGCTTGAGATAGCCGAGCAGGAAATCGATGTTGAGGCTGCGCTCGTGCGCTTCGTCCACGATGATGGTGTCGTAGGCCGACAACCAGCGGTCGCTGGCGATCTCGGCCAGCAGGATGCCGTCGGTCATGAACTTGATCCGCGACTGTTCGCCGACCCGGTCGGTAAAGCGCACCTGGAAGCCCACCGTGGTGCCCAGCGGCGTCTTCAGCTCCTCGGCCACGCGCGCGGCCACCGCCCGCGCGGCGATCCGGCGTGGCTGGGTGCAGCCGATCATGCCGGCCGCGCCGCGCCCGGCCGCCAGACACAGCTTGGGCAGCTGGGTGGTCTTGCCCGAGCCGGTCTCGCCGGCGATGACGACGACCTGATGGTCGCGGATCAGCGCGATGATGCGCTCGGCCTCGCGCGCGATCGGCAGTTGCTCGTCCAGCGTGATGGCCGGCTGCTGCTCGGCACGCGCCTGGCGTTGCGCCTGCGACGCTGCCAGCGCCTGCTCGAAGGCCTCGCGCACCTGCGGGTTGCCGGGCTTGCCCTGCCAGCGCGACCATAGACCGAGCAACCGGCCACGGTCGCGGCTCATCGCGCCATCGACGGCGCGGCGGCGCTCACGCAAGGTGTTGGCAAGGTCGGTGTCGATAGCGCTCATTGATCGAAAAATGTGAAAGATTGAATGACAGCAGATCCTTTAGCCTGTCTATTGTGACCCGATATCTGTTTCCTCAGGAGGACCATTCCCATGTCCAAGAAAAAGAACGCCAACAAGCCCGTCGTCATCAATGAAGCATTGGACGCACTGCCGGTCGCCGCAGCATCGGCACCACACATCGATATCGGGATCAAGGACGGTGATCGCAAGCAGATCTCCGACGGTCTGGCCCGCTACATGGCTGACGCCTTCACCCTGTACCTGAAGACCCACAACTTCCACTGGAATGTCACCGGGTCGATGTTCAACTCGCTGCACACCATGTTCGAGACCCAGTACACCGAGCAGTGGGCGGCGCTGGACGAAGTAGCCGAGCGCATCCGCGCCCTGGGCTACAACGCACCGGGCTCCTACAGCGAGTTCGTCGCCCTGACCTCGATCCCGGAAGAACAGGGGCTGAGCGACAGTGCCGACTGGCGTGAAATGGTGCGCCAGCTGGTCAGCGGCAACGAAGCGGTCTGCCGCACCGCGCGCAAGGTGCTGGGCACCGCCGACGACGCCGGCGACGACCCGACCGTGGACCTGCTGACCCAGCGCTTGCAGACCCACGAGAAGTACGCCTGGATGCTGCGCTCGCTGCTGCAGTAAGCCCTGGGCCTGGTCCCTGCGGGTGTGCCCAAGGTTTCGCTGCGCCGAAACCTTGGGCCCCTGCGCCATCGCCGGCCACACCCCGCGCCTTCGGCGCGCCCCTGACTCGGCGGATTGCGGCCCTCTCCGCGTCGCGAAACATGTCCCCCGGCATTCACATCGCGGCAATCCCCGACGCACCGTCGCGCAACACCGCCCGCCTGACACCGGCCAGGGCTTGACCCGCGCGGTATCCTAGGCGGATGTCTTCCCCCGCCCACGAACTGCTCAGCCGCGTCTTCGGTTACGACGACTTCCGCGGCCCACAGCAAGCCATTGTCGAACACGTCGCGGCAGGCAACGATGCCCTGGTGCTGATGCCCACCGGCGGCGGCAAGTCGCTGTGCTACCAGGTGCCGGCGCTGTTGCGCGACGGTATCGGCATTGTGGTCTCGCCGCTGATCGCACTGATGCAGGATCAGGTCGAGGCCTTGCGCCAGCTCGGTGTGCGCGCCGAATTCCTCAATTCCACGCTGGACGCGGAGAACGCCCAGCGGGTCGAACGTGCGTTGCTGTCCGGCGACCTTGACCTGCTCTACGTCGCGCCGGAGCGTCTGCTGACCCAGCGCTTCCTGTCCTTGCTGGAACGCAGCCGCATCGCGCTGTTCGCCATCGACGAGGCGCATTGCGTTTCGCAATGGGGCCACGATTTCCGCCCTGAGTACCGCCAGCTCACCGTCTTGCACGAACGCTGGCCGCATATCCCGCGCATGGCCTTGACCGCCACCGCCGACCCGCCGACCCAGCGCGAGATCGCCGAGCGCCTGGACCTGGTCGACGCGCGCCACTTCGTCAGTTCCTTCGACCGCCCCAACATCCGCTACACCGTGGTGCAGAAGGACAACGCGCGCAAGCAGCTGCAGGAGTTCCTGGGCCGTCACCGCGGCTCGGCCGGCATCGTCTATGCGATGTCGCGGCGCAAGGTCGAAGAGACCGCGCAGTCTCTGTGCTCGCAAGGCTTCAACGCCCTGCCCTACCACGCCGGCCTGCCGGCCGAGGTGCGTGCGGAAAACCAGCGCCGCTTCCTGCGCGAGGACGGCATCATCATGGCCGCCACGATCGCCTTCGGCATGGGCATCGACAAGCCGGACGTGCGCTTCGTGGCGCATGTGGATCTGCCCAAGTCGCTGGAAGGCTATTACCAGGAAACCGGCCGCGCCGGCCGCGATGGCGACCCGGCCGAGGCCTGGCTCTGCTACGGCCTGGGCGATGTGGTGCTGCTCAAGCAGATGATCGAACAGGGCGAAGCAGCCGAGGAGCGCAAGCGGCTGGAGCGCGCCAAGCTCGATCACCTGCTCGGCTACTGCGAATCGATGCAATGCCGCCGCCAGGTGTTGCTGGCCGGCTTCGGCGAGACCTATCCCAAGCCCTGCGGCAACTGCGACAACTGCCTGACGCCCGCCGCCGCGTGGGACGCCACCGTGGCCTCGCAGAAGGCGCTCAGCTGCGTGTACCGCAGCGGGCAACGCTTCGGTGTCGGCCACCTGATCGACATCCTGCGCGGCAGCGAGAACGAGCGCATCAAGCAGCTCGGCCACGACCAGCTGAGCACCTACGGCATCGGCCGCGACCTGGACGAGCGCACCTGGCGCGGGGTGTTCCGCCAGCTGGTGGCCGCCAGCCTGCTGGAGGTCGACAGCGAAGGCCATGGCGGCCTGCGCCTGACCGACGCCAGCCGCCAGGTGCTCAAGGGCGAGCGCCAGGTGATGATGCGCCGCGAGAACCCGGCTGCCGGGCGCGAGCGCAGCGCGCAACGCACCGGCCTGCCGGTGCAGCCGCAGGACCTGGTGCTGTTCAACGCCCTGCGCGGCCTGCGCGCGGAGCTGGCCAAGGAGCAGAACGTGCCGGCCTTCGTGATCTTCCACGACAGCACGCTGCGCAATATCGCCGAACAGCGGCCCACCAGCATCGACGCACTCTCGCGTGTCGGCGGTATCGGCGGCGGCAAACTGGCCCGCTACGGGGCGCAGCTGATCGAGATCGTGCGCGAGCAGGGCTGATGCAGCAGCGTGTGCCATCGCGGTGACGGCGCCGGCATGAAAAACCGCGCAATCGACAGCGCGCATTCAATCAGCCGTTGCTAGTTTCACAAGGCGATCTGGCACGCGCTGTCAGTCCCTCCTGGTAGAGTCCATCCGATGAAACGCAGCCTGCTTCTCCTGGCCACTCTGTTTGCCGCCGGCAGCGCGCTCGCCCAGGCCGGCGAGCGCAGCGCCGAGCCGGGATCGGCGCAATCGCTGGACCTGAGCGTTCCGCAAGCCCCGGTGCAGTACCGCTCCGACCCCGCGTACAGCACCGACCCGCCGGGCACCTTCTATGGCGACAAGAGCGGCCCCAAGCCTGCGCTGAGCCGCCCCAGCGCAGCCTCGCTTGCGGCCGAACGCGCCGAACAATGCCAGGGCAAGCTGCATGGCGCGGTCGAAACCGGCATGGGCTACTCCAACCGCGGCGGCAACAGCAACTGGCAGGCGGTCAACCTGAATTCCTGCAAGACCTATTACGACGATGATGGCAAGGCGCATCAGATCGGCGTCAGCATCAGTGTCGGGCGCGGCGAAGGCCCGCTGTTCGGGCCGCGCTACGGCCCCGGCGGCTATGGTCCTGGCCCGTTCGGCTGGTAACCGTACGGCTCCGTCTGCGTTGACAGAGGGTTCACTGCCGCATCGCTGAGAATGTGGCCTGCCTTACGAGACGTGCTCATGTCACAGAACAAGGAACGGCCAGTTGTTTTCGTCGTCGAAGACGGCGATGGCACCCGACAACTCAGCTGCCTTGTGCTGGAAAGCTATGGTTTTACCTGCCGCAGCGCCGGCTCGGTCGAAGAGGCCCTGGCCCTGATCGAAAGCGACCCGCGCGTCGATGTGCTGTTTTCCGACATCCATTTCCCGGGCGGCCTGACCGGCGTGGATCTGGCGCTCAAGACCGCGCACGCCCCCTACAACCTGCCCGTGCTGCTCACCTCCGGGCTGGCGGTGGAGTATGTGGAAGAGATCCTGCCGGATGGCGTGGCCTTCCTCGAGAAACCCTATACCCCCGAGCAATTGCTGAGCGCGATCCGCAGCGTGATGGCCAAGCACCGGATACTTCCCACTCCGGTCGCCTGACGTAGAGGGTCGCGACTGGACGGCGACCCACAATCCCGGTATGAAGTGGCGGCCGATGCGATGTGTCGGCAACGGGGATTGACCACGACACGGTTGTGCTAGGGACGCGGCGCCATGCCCGCCTGGCCCGACCATGCCTTACGCCAGGGGACAACATGAAACACCTAGTGACCGCAGCCATGGCCATGGCTGCGTTGAGCGGTTGCGCGACGGTCATGAACGACGCGACCCAGCCCATCCGAGTGGATACCAAGACCGCCGATGGGCACCTCATCGCTGGCGCCGACTGCGCCCTCAGCAACGACAAGGGACGCTTCACCCTGAAGTCCGGGCAGACCGTGCAGGTACGCCGGTCCTCGCGCGACCTGGAAGTCAGCTGCGTGCTGCCCGGTCAGCGCAATGCCGCCGGTCGCTCCATCTCGCGCGCCAACATCGGGATCTGGGGCAACATCCTGATCGGCGGCGCGATCGGCGCCATTGTCGATCACAGCAAGGGCACCGGCTACACCTACCCGAGCTGGATCCAGCTGGTATTCGGACAGACGCTGAGCTTCGACCGCCACCGCGAGGACCGCGGCCAGCCGTTACAGGGCGACAACGCACACGTCGCGGCAACCGCCTCCGGCACCGAAAGTGGACCCAGCGAAGCCGTCACGCTGCCGCTGGCAGGCGAGGTCGCCCCGCCTGTGCAGGCAGGCACAGCAGCACCGGCCAGCAAGGCCGCAGCCACGGTTACACCTGCGGGCCCGGCGATGTCCACCGAATCGGCCAGCACACGCGCCCAGGGCATCAGCAGCGGCCTGAATTGCGGCACGGTGCAGGCACACAGCGCCACGCGTTTCACCGCCGCCTGCAGTGGCGGCAGTACGGTGCAGATCGACTGCGCCGGCTTCCGCTGCAGCGCAACCTTCCCCTGACCTGACATGGCTGCGCTCGGGGACGAGCGCAGCCCGACGGCTTGACGATCGTCGGGGTTGACCCGACACGCTGTCGGCGCAGTCCCGATTTACGTGCCGCACGCCCCATTTAAACTGCAGCCACCGGACGCGAGGCCTGTTGGGCCGTTCAACTCGCGAGGCGCTGAGCACGCCCCCCGCCGGAACATCGCCGGCATCGCGTGACGCGCCTGGGTCGTGGTTGGTCGTCCACCAGCGTGGATGCGCGCGCCTTTCAGGCGAAGAAGTCAGCCGTGCGCACGCACAGGCGGCTCGCTCGAGTGCGCCGTCGAACCATCTGATGCGTGTGCGACCACTGCGCCTGTGCTCCAGCGGACCTTACGAGATTCCCGAACCTGCAGCTGGATCCGTGCCGATATCCGCCTTGGCTGAGCTTGCGCGACGCCGTCGGATGCATTGGTTTGCCAGCCTCTCCCTAGCAGGTGGCTGGTCGCTGCTGTTCCTGCGCTTCCGGCTGCAGACCTGTCAGCTTGCCGCCGGCAGGCGAACACGTGCTCGGTCGCGCCTGTATTGCAGCCGCTGCGTCGGCAGGCAGATGCACGCGAGCGCGCTTGCAGCCGTCGCGCGCGCTTGCGGGGCCAGGCGACGCGGCGCGGTTGCGCGCGGCCGATGCAGCGTATTTCACGCCATCAAGCAGGCCGCTCGCTAGGCTGACGTCAGTGCAGCACTTGGCTGCGAAGATTTTCAGGAAATTCCCATGGGCGACAATTCGTTTCTGTCACCGGCCTTCATCATTCTGGTCGTCGGCGTGATTGCCGTTGTGTTCTGGCTGGTGACGCGCGCCAAGAAAAAACGCAACAAGAAGTAAGCCACGAACCAGGCGACCCCGGCATCGGGATGCGCAACGCAGCTTGCGCTCACCGCGCAATCGCAGTGCATTGCCGAGCGCGCAAGACTCGGCCGACGCGCGTCGCTATTGCCCGGCACGGTCGCTACGTTTACGTGCGGGCCTGACAGCGCATCAATGCCGCAATGGCCTGAACAACGGCGCCGGGCAGTGACACCGCCATGGTGCGGTTACGCAATGCTTGCTGCATACATGTCGGCAGCAGCGGCATGCCGCCGCATGGCAGCCACGCGCATCCAACACGTGCTGCCCGTCAGAAACGCTCGCCTGTCGGCAGATAGCGCCATTGGCCGATGGCCAGCTTGCCCAGCGACACGCGGCCCACGCGCAGGCGCCGGATGCTGACCACCTCCAGCCCGACCTCACCGCACATGTAACGCAGCTGGCCGGGTTGCACGTGCTTGATCGCAAAGCGCAGACGCTCCTCGTTCTGCCAGCTCACCTTGCACGGCGACAGGCTGCGCTGCTGATACACCAGGCCATGCGCAAGCCGCGCCATGCCATATGGGCGCAGCTCCCCGCGCACCTCCACCAGGAATTCCTGTTCGATGGAGGTGGCGTCGGCGCTGAGCCTGCGCAGGACGCGGCCGTCCTGGCTCAGTACCAGCAAACCGCTCGCCGCGTCCTCCAACGGCAGCGGCGCGTGCAGACGCAGGAAGTGCCGCTTGAGCACACGCATCTCGAGCTGGTCCAGGGCGCTGCGCGTTTCCGCAGTAGCCAGTGCCAGTGCCGCCTCGGCGCTCATGCCTGCCGGTTTGTGCAGCAGCAGCGTGGCAGGCTCGGCAGGTTCGAGCACGGCGTTTTCCGCCAGCGTCACCTGCGCCGCGGTCGCCAGGGCTTGCGGCTCTTCGACCACGACCCCGTCCACACTGACCCAGCCGCCCTCGATGTATTGCTGCGCCTCTCCACGCGAGCAGCCAAACCGCGCGGCCACGCATTTATCGAGACGGATCGGATCGGACATCGGGCGGGCTCGGCTTCAGGGGACGGCAGTGTACGTGCTGGGTCGACGGATGCGTGAGGCCGGCTTCTGCGCTGCCCGACAAAGTGGGAAACTGGGCGCTCACACAGGAGATTGCAGATGTTCATCAAGTTTGGCACCACCCGGGTCCGCCTCAACCACATCTCCGTCATCAGCGATCCCTTCAACGCAGGCGAAAACTTCGGATCGTATTGCCACTCGGTCCGGGTCGGCCTGCTCTCCGGCGAGGAAATCTTTGCACGCTTCAATACTGAAAGCGGCGCCGAGCAGCTTCATGCCGAGGTACTTGCTGCGCTGGAAGGTTGAGCGCAAGAGCCACAGTGCCGCCATGCGCGTGACGCCTCACGCGCGATGCGCGGCGCCGCTTCAGCAGCCGGCCATGCCGGCTTGCAAGGTGCACGTGGCAAGGCCCTTGCCGCATGGCATCAGAGTAGATCGCATCGCCGGAACACGCCGCTGCACCAGCACCGGCGCTTACCAAAGACAAGCGGATTGCAGGTATTGCGATACATAGCGGATGCGATCCTGTCAAAGCATCCGCTGCGCTCCAGGAGGTCGCCACATGTCGGCGAAACGTCGGAAAATCGTTCTGCGGTTGGCATGCTTCGATCCAGCGATAGACGCCACAAACACGCAGTGCATGCACGGGTGTCAGGCCGCTGCGGACGGCTGTCGGGAAATTTCTTCCGCACGATGAATTCAATCTAAGTCATTTCAGATACGTACCTTTAGCTCGTCGCGATCCGGCCGTTAGCTGGGCAAGACGCTCTGGTGGATGACCCATTCATCGAGCCCCTCAGCTGCACTACCTGGATGCGGTAATGAATACATATCTGCAACGCCTCAATGTCGGCCGTCGCCTGGGCATGGCCTTTGGCATCTTGATCCTATTGTCGGGCCTGCTTGTTGCGACCGGCCTGGTCACCATGTCCAACGCCCGTTTCGAGCTGGATACCATCGTCAACAGCAACATGGAGAAGATCCAGCTGTCCTCGGAAATGCTCGACGCCAATACCAATGTGGCGATCGGCCTGCGCGACATCGTGATGGTGTCCGGCGATGCCGCCAACCGCCGCAGCATGGAGATGATCGAAAAAAACCGTGCACGCTACAAGGAGGCGCATGACGCACTGACGGCCTTGCCGAGCAGTGCCCCTGAAAAGAACGCGCTCCAGCTGCTGCAGGAAAAGCGCGACGTGTCGGTGAAGTTCAACAACCAGATTCTCCAGTACGGCATTCACGACCAGAACCAGCAAGCGCAGGATTTGCTGCAGGGCGACGCCGCCGTCGCGATGGACGCACAGCAGGCGGCCATCCGCGCCAATGCCGAGCTGGAGCGCCGGCTCAGCAAGGAAGCCTATCAAACCGCCGTTGCCTCGATGCATCGTGGCAAGGTCATCCTGGCCAGTGGCGGCATCACCGCGCTGGCCATCAGTGCACTGCTGGCCTGGTTGATCACCCGCAGCCTGACCCAGCCGCTCAGCCAGGCCACACGCACTGCGGAGGCCATTGCAGCCGGCAACCTGCACAACGATGTGCACACCAGCGCCAACGACGAAACCGGCCGCCTGCTCAAGGCCATGGACAAGATGCAGCTGCAGCTGCGTAACCTGATCACCGCGCAAACCGACATGGCCAGGCATCACGACAACGGCCAGATCAGCTTCCGTATCGATGCGGCGGCCTTCCCGGGCGACTACGGGCGCATGGCCAACGACACCAACCTGCTGGTTGCCTCGCATGTGGCAGTGCAAACCGATCTGGCACGCATCATGGGGCGGTATGCCGTTGGCGAACTCTCCGAAGACATGCAGCCGCTGCCCGGCGAAAAGGCCGTTTTCAGCGACACCATGTCGCAGGTCAAGCTCAACCTGTCGGCGATGAATCACCAGATCAAGCATCTCGCCCAGGCCGCGGCCAATGGCGACTTCAGCGCGCGCGGCGATGCCGAGCACTTCCAGTTCGACTTCCGCATCATGGTCGAAAGCCTCAACCACCTGATGTCCACGGCCGACGGCAACCTGCAGTCGCTGTCGTCGTTGCTGCAGTCCATCGCCGCAGGCGACCTCACCGCACGCATGAGTGGCGAATTCCGCGGTGTCTTCGCACAGATGCGCGATGACGCCAACGCCACGGCCAACCAGCTGGCGCAGATCGTCGGCAACATCCAGCAATCGGCCGTGTCGATCAACTCCGCGGCCAGCGAAATCGCCGCCGGCAACCAGGACCTGTCGCAACGGACCGAACAGCAGGCGGCCAATCTCGAAGAAACCGCAGCATCAATGGAAGAACTCACCTCCACCGTCAGGCAGAATGCCGAAAGCGCACGCCAGGCCAATCAGCTGGCGATCGGCGCCGCACGCGTTGCCTCGCAAGGGGGCGAAGTGGTCGGCAAGGTCGTGGACACCATGAGCGGTATCGAGGCCTCGTCCAGGAAGATCGCCGACATCATCAGCGTCATCGACGGCATCGCCTTCCAGACCAATATCCTGGCCTTGAATGCGGCAGTGGAAGCCGCACGTGCCGGCGAACAGGGACGCGGCTTTGCCGTGGTGGCCTCGGAGGTACGCACGCTCGCGCAGCGTTCCTCCGGCGCCGCCAAGGAGATCAAGGACCTCATCGACGACTCGGTGCAACGCGTGGCCGAGGGCTCGGCATTGGTGCACAGCGCCGGCGAGACCATGGGCGAGGTAGTGGCCAGCGTGCAACGTGTCACCGACATCATGGGCGAGATTTCTGCAGCCTCCCAGGAGCAGTCGGCCGGCATCGAGCAGGTCAACCAGACCATCACGCATATGGACGAAACCACGCAGCAGAACGCCGCACTGGTGGAAGAAGCCACTGCTGCCGCGCGTGCGATGGAAGAGCAGGCGGTGCAGCTCACCGATGCGGTGGCGATCTTCAAGATCGACGCACGGCAGACGCGGCAGCAGGCAGCGGCACCGGTCGCAAAGCTGCTGAGCAAGGCCCGCCACGCCTGAGCCAGCGGTCGGCACTGCGCCATGGCGAGGTCGCATTGCGCGGCTCGCCTCACGCAGCGCGGCAGCACCTTGAGGCGCCCTTCTGCCGCGCGCCGCACCGTGCCGGTGCGGCCGCGCGGCAGAAGGCACGACAACGCTAGCGCGTATAGAGGCCGGGAAAATAGCGCTCCATCAGCGACTGCGGAGACAGCGGCGGGGTGAAGCCGTAGCGCGCATACAGGCCGTGCGCATCGCTGGTTGCCAGGCTGAAACGGCGCAGCCCCTGCAGATCGGGGTGCGCCATGACCGCGTCCATCAATTGCTTGCCATAGCCCTTGCCCCGGTGCGCGGGCAACACGAACACATCGCCCAGGTACGCAACGGTTGCGTAGTCGGAAACCACGCGCGCAAAGGCGACCTGCCTGCCCTCCAAGAACCCGCCAAAACACAGCGAATTGGCGATGGAGCGCTGTACCACCGCAAGCGGGATGTCCCTGGCCCAGCTGGTGTGCTGCGCCAGGTAGCGATGGATCAGCGCGATATCGAGCGCGGATGGATCGGTGGAGACACGCAGCGGCGACATGACACTAGCTCCGGGACGGTGAGGCCTCAGGGTAGCGCCTGCGAGGGCAGCAACAACAGGGCACACAGCACCAGCATGAATCCCGCGATCGCCGCATCCAGCACACGCCATGCGCGCGGATCGCGAAAAGCCGGCTGCAACAGACGCGCGCCATAGCCCAGCCCGGAAAACCACGTGATGCTGGCCAGGCACGCGCCCGACGCGAACGCCCAGCGCAACGGACCCGGGTAACGCGCAGCCAGACTGCCGAGCAGCAGCATCGTGTCCAGATAGACGTGCGGGTTGAGAAAGGTAAAGGCCAGGCACGCCAGCATGGCGCGCTGCCAGCGTTGCGCGCCGGTCTGCGCCGGCGCCAGTGTGCTGGTGCCACGCCAGGCCCTGCGTGCAGCCAGCGCGCCATATGCCGCAAGAAATGCAGCTCCCGCATAGCGAAGTCCCTGCAACAACTCCGGCCATTGCGTTACCAGCACGCCAATCCCGGCCACGCCCAGCACGATCAGCGCGATGTCACCGAACGCGCAGATCGCCACCACCAGACCGACATGCTGGCGCTGCAGTCCCTGCCGCAGCACAAATGCATTCTGCGCACCGATTGCAATGATGAGACCTGCGCTGGCGATAAAGCCAGAGATTGCGGCTTGAAGTAACACGAGCACCTCCCGGATCACAGGCGCCAATGCTGGGCGTTCCG
This sequence comes from Xanthomonas euroxanthea, assembly GCF_903989455.1. NCBI lineage: Bacteria > Pseudomonadati > Pseudomonadota > Gammaproteobacteria > Lysobacterales > Lysobacteraceae > Xanthomonas > Xanthomonas euroxanthea. Next base: position 3,600,192 of record NZ_LR861803.1, read on the forward strand.
CTGCAATTAGGAAAACTAAATCTTCTGTATCCTGCTTAGAACTTCTAATCCCGCCGGACGCCATGGATCTGCTGCATCCGCAACTGGCTGCATTCGCTGCCGTTCTCGAGGAAGGCAGCTTCGACGCCGCTGCGCGGCGGCTGTCGTTGACGCCGTCGGCAATTTCGCAGCGGGTCAAGGCATTGGAAGACCGGCTCGGCCAGGTACTGGTGATCCGCAAGGCTCCCTGCCGCCCTACTCCGGCCGGCGAGCGCCTGCTGCGCCGCGTGAAGCCGATGCAGGTACTGGAGTCCGAAGCGATTGCCGATTTCCTTCCCGACGACAGCAGCGCCGGGCATCCGCGCACGCTGGCCATCGCCGTCAATGACGACTCGCTGCAGACCTGGTTCCTGGCGGCCTTGTCGGCGCTGCATCGCGCACATGGTTTTCTGTTCGATGTGCAGATGGACGACCAGGACCACACCCTGGAGTTGTTGCGATCGGGCGCGGTGCTCGGCGCCGTCACTGCCGAGCGCAAGCCGTTGCAGGGCTGCAACGTGCAAGCGCTGGGAGTGATGCGTTATCACGCCATCGCATCGGCCGCATTCGTTGCGACGCACTTCACGCAGGGCTTGAGTGCAGCGGCTCTCGCGCGCGCACCGATGCTAGTGTTCAACCGAAAGGACACGCTGCAAACCCGCTTCGTCCGCCGCATCACCCGCGTGCAGGTGGCGCCGCCGATCCACTACCTGCCAACCTCGACCGGCTTTGTCGAAGCTGCCGCACGCGGACTCGGCTGGTGTCTGGCGCCAGAATCGATGGTCACCCCCGCCGTGCGTGACAGGCAGGTGGTCATCATCGATCCCGGCCGCTGGCTCGATGTGCCGCTGTACTGGCAGTGCGCAGCAGTGCGCTCGCGCGCCCTGCAGCAACTTGGCCAGGCCTTGCGCAAGGCGGCGGCCGCGAGCCTGCGCTGAGACCGGCCGTGCCGCACGCGAAGCGGGCAGGCACCTCCGAAGCCCGAGGCGCGCAACTGCCGGCAGGATGTCGCACCGAATTGACGTGCAGATACGGTCGCTACCCTGCCCGCGCGCGCTTGGCACAGCCGCGTTGCCCGGCATCGCGCTGCCGCCGCAGCAGCGACCGGCTCGCCGTGCCACGCCGAGCCTGCTAGCCTTTCCGCCTATTCCGTTGTGATTGCCGATCCGTCATGAAAAAAGCCGTTGTTCTGTTGTCCGGGGGCATGGATTCCGCTGCCGTCATCGCGCTTGCGCAGGAGCAGGGGTTTGCCGTGCATGCCCTGAGCGTGCGCTACGGCCAGCGCCATACCTCCGAGCTGGACGCCGCCGCACGCGTGGCCGCGGCGCAGGGGGTGATCGCGCACAAGGTGGTGGACGTGGACCTGCGCAGCATCGGCGGCTCGGCGCTCACTGACGACATCGACGTGCCCGACGCCGGTGGCGACGGCATTCCGGTCACCTACGTGCCGGCGCGCAACACCATCATGCTGTCGCTGGCGCTGGGTTGGGCCGAGGTGATCGGCGCCAACGACCTGTTCTGCGGCGTCAACGCGGTCGATTATTCCGGTTACCCGGACTGCCGGCCCGAATTCGTGCGCGCCTTCGAAGTGCTGGCCAACCTGGCCACCAAGGCCGGCGTGGAAGGCGCCGGCCTGCGCGTGCATGCACCGCTGCAGTTCCTCAGCAAGGCCGACATCGTGCGTGAAGGCGTGCGCCTGGGCGTGGACTTCGGCCTGACCGTATCCTGCTACCGCGCCGACGCCGACGGACGCGCCTGCGGCCACTGCGACGCCTGCCGCTTGCGCGCGGCCGGTTTTGCCGACGCCGGCGTCCCGGACCCCACCCACTACGCCATTTCGCCTTGACGCCGGTGTAGGGTAGAATGCGCACCCCGGCACGCTGCCGGGACAGTGGGCCGTTAGCTCAGTCGGTAGAGCAGAAGACTTTTAATCTTTTGGTCGATGGTTCGAATCCATCACGGCCCACCAATCAGATCAACAACGTGAAGGGCGCCCAGGGCGCTTTTTTTGTGCCTGCGGACAATCCACCGGCAACTGCGCAGCCATGGAACGTGTTGCACGGCCACGCGGTTGGATGGGGTGCAGCGCCTATCGCAGCGCGCGCGGCGGCGCCCAAGCCGGCACCTCCCGCCCGATCACGCTGCGCCGGCCGTCAGGTCCCGGGCCCGGCGCTGGCGGCCGTGTCGTTCCCGCTGATCACCTGGCCCGCGTCTTCTGGACACGCGATTGCACGCGCCGCGTTCGCTGCGCGGCCCCGACGGCGCGCGCCTGCTTGCGCAGCCACGTGAGCACGTCCACCGCCGCGTCCACACGCATGCAGACATGCAGGCGGCCCAGCACGACGCTCTGCGCATCGCTGCCCGGCAAGACCTCATCAAAGCCAGTGGCTTCGCAGGCGATCAGGACAGGCGACGCATCGGGCCGCGCGTCGGAATGCAGCATCGCCAGCACATAGCCCTGCATCGCCTCGACGCTGAGAACCACACCCTCACAGACGCGGAATTGCCTGTTGGCGCTCATCGCTGCATCTCCGAGGGGCCATCGACGCCAACGATCACCGCAACCAGATGACGATAGGCCGACGTAAGCGGGTGAACGGGTGTGCTGGGGCCGCCTTCGCCGCGCGCCGTCAGGTTGAAAGAGGCTGCACGGTTCCATTCGAATGCGTTGGCGGCCGGATCGAAATGGTGGACGATCTGGCGCGCAGCAGATGCGGGCATTTCATGGGTGTCGTAAGACATGCTGGATTCCTTTTGTGTTTTGGAATCCGCCACCCAGACGCCAATCGGGGTGGCGGACGGTACGCGGTTGGCGTGCCGGCCAAAAGGAACCGGTGGGCCTTGCGGCCCCCGCGCACCGCCCGCCATAGAGCTGGCCGGCATGCGCCCACAGTGATGCGGGCGGTAAAAAAGCGCCGTGCATCGATCGATGGGCGCTGGTGCGCCTTTTGGTTCGGGACGCCAATCCCGGTCGCCGAATGGGCGGCGACGCTGGAATACTCGCTCCGCCGCTTGGCGCCTGTCAACGTAAAGACACACCGCCGCGACGACGCGACGGTTGCGACGCAACGCGGCGAAAGCACTGCCCGCCGCGCCAGCAAAAGCTGAAACTTCGGCACATCCCGCCGGACGATCGGCTGGGCCGATGCGGTTGCGCCCATATGTCACACGCCCTGGCGGGAGCGAACCGGCGCTGCGGCAAATGCGAATTCACATGCCGCGCCACGTTTCCTATCGTTGTCGGCTCAACGACACGCGAGCGCAACGCCATGAGCAACATCGAAAAAGCCGGCACGTTTCTTCTTGGAGATCGCAGCGTCGCCCGCATCGGCTACGGCGCGATGCAGCTCGCGGGGCCCGGCGTGTTCGGCCCGCCCAAGGATCGCGAAGGCGCGTTGGCGGTGCTACGCGACGCGATGGCGCACGGCGTCAACCATATCGACACCAGCGATTTCTACGGGCCGCACACCACCAATCAACTGATCCGCGAGGCACTGCATCCCTACCCGCAGGCGCTGACCCTCGTCACCAAGATCGGCGCCGCCCGCGGCGCGGATGGTTCCTGGCTGCCGGCCTTCTCGCCACAGCAACTGGTCGAGGCGGTGCACGACAATCTGCGTAATCTGGGGCTGGAAACGCTGGAGGTGGTCAACCTGCGCGTGATGTTCAAGACGCAGGAACCGGCGGAAGGCTCGATTGCCGAACAGCTGGAGACCCTGATCGCGCTGCAGCGCGATGGCCTGGTGCGGCACATCGGCATCAGCAACGTCACCGCGACGCAGGTGGCCGAGGCACGCGCCATGACCGACATCGTCTGCGTGCAGAACATGTACAACGTCGCGCATCGGCACGACGACGCCCTCATCGACGCGCTCGCGCGCGACGGCATCGCCTACGTGCCGTTCTTCCCGCTCGGCGGCTTCTCGCCGTTGCAATCGTCCACGCTCGCCGCTGTTGCCGGGCGCCTGGCCGCAACCCCGATGCAGGTGGCACTGGCCTGGTTGCTGCAGCGCTCGCCCAACATCCTGCTGATTCCGGGAACCTCGTCGGTGGCGCATCTGCGCGCCAATCTGTTCGCAGCGGAACTGAAACTGCCGGCCGATGCCGTCGCGGAATTGAACAGGATCGCCGCATAGACGCAGCGGCTGCCTCCTGGCAGGCCGCGCCTTGCACCCGGGATCGGGGCGCGGCCGACGAAGCGTCGCGGGTGGTCGGCAGGCGGGTGCGGATGGCAGGCCAGCAGCCGCAGTGGATGCCTGGCACATGCCGATTGCAGGCACCCGGCCGCGCCCGCTTTTTTGGGTGAGCGCAGTCACTCTATCGCTCAGCTTAGCGCTCGCGCCTAGCGCCCCGGTTCGTCGTTCCACAGCAGCTTGTGCAGCTGCATCTGGAAGCGTACCGGCAGGCGGTCGGCCACGATCCAGTCGGCCAGCTGCCGCGGCGTCACTTCGCTCTTGCTGGGCGAAAACCACACCGTGCAGCGGCGGTCCAGCGCATGGGCCGCGACGATCTCGCGCGCCCATTCGTAATCGGCGCGGCTGCAGATCACGAACTTGATCTGGTCGCGTGCGGTCAGCAGCGGCAGATTTTCCCAGCGATTGCGCAGTTGCTCGCCGGATGCAGGGGTCTTGATGTCGACCACGCGCGAGACGCGCGGATCGACCGCCGACACGTCCAGCGCGCCGGACGTCTCCAGCGAGACATCGAAGCCGGCATCGCACAGTTTCTGCAGCAGCACCAGGCAGCGCTTCTGCGCCAGCGGCTCGCCGCCGGTCACACAGACATGGCGCACGCCGTGGCCGGCGACTTCGGCAACGATCGCGTCGATGTCGTGCCATTCACCGCCGTGGAAGGCGTAGGCGGTATCGCAGTAGTGGCAGCGTAGCGGGCAACCGGTCAGACGCACGAACACGGTCGGCCAGCCGGCGGCCTCGGCTTCGCCTTGCAGGGACAGGAAGATTTCGGTGATCTTCAATCGCGGCAACGGCGACTGGACGATCTCGCTGGGGACGGCGGCGGCGTTCATGGGCAAAGTATGCGCCACGCCCGAAGGCGCGGACGCAACACGGCTCAGCGCAGTTGCTGGCCGAGACGGATGGACTGCAGACGCTCCTGGGCCACGCGCGCTGCGTCGGAGCCGGGATACTGCGTTGCGACCTGCTGCAAGGTCTGCTGGGCTTCGTCGTTCTTGCCTTCGCCATACTGCGACAGGCCAAGCTTCAACAGGCCGCCAGAGGCCTTGTCATGCGTGGGATAGCGGCTGACCAGATCGCGGAACTGCGCCTCGGCCAGCTGGAAATTTCGGGTGGCGTAATAGCTTTCGCCCAACCAGTACAAGGCATTGGGGGTGTAGACGCCATTGGGATAGAGCTCGAGGAAGCTCAAAAACAACTGCGAGGCATCGTCGTACTTGCCGTTCTTCAATGCATCGAAGGCGACGTTGTAGGCAGTGCGTTCGTCGTTGCTGACGGCCATCGTGCCTGGATCGCCATGTACGCTGGGCGGCTTCTCGGAAGTTGCCGCCGCTGCAGGCCGCGCGGCAGGAGCCGGGGCCGGTGTGACGCTGCCGGTGGGCGATGGCAATGGCGGCGTTGCGCCACCTGCCCCTTCCAGCCGGTTCAGGCGTCCGTCCAGATCCAGATACTGGTCCTTGGACTGCTGCTTGAGTTGTTCGTTGTCGTGCTGCAGCTGCTCCACGGTCGCTCGCAAGCCCTGCAGGTCCGAACGCGCCTGCTGCAGCTGATTGAGAAGATCGTTGTTGGCCTGGCTGTTGGCCTGCTGCTGCTCAAGCACGGCAACACGATCAGCGAGACTGGCTCGCTGCGCGTGCGCCGGCGCGGCGACCACAAGGGCCGCCGCGACGAACAGGGATGTCACTCGAAAGCGCATCGCTTCTTACTGAGCCGTGTACACGATTTCAACGCGACGGTTCTGCGACCAGCAGCTTTCGCTGGTTTCGGTGCAGACCGGACGCTCTTCGCCGTAGCTGACCACGGTCAGCTGGCTGGCGGAACCGCCGGCAGCCTGCAACGAGGACGACACGGCATTGCCGCGGCGCTCGCCCAGACCCATGTTGTACTCGCGCGAACCGCGCTCGTCGGCATTGCCCTGCAGGGTGATGCGCGAGGACGGACGGTCACGCAGGTACTTGGCGTGGCACGCCATGATGGCCTGGAATTCCGGCTTCAGGGAGTCCTGATCCAGATCGAAGTAGACAACGCGCTGGCGCAGGCAGGCATCGGTATCCAGGTCGCCCGGGCCGTACAGGCCAGAGGTGGACGGGCCGGTGGGAACGGAGGAACCAGCGGTGGTGTCAGTCGCAGGAGGCGGAGTTTCCTTCACCTTCTTCGAACAACCGGCCAGCACGGCAACGGACAACAGGGAGACAAGCAAGACGCGGGTGGACTTGTTCATGGGATACCTATGGAGGCTCTGGGCCAATGAGTGGTTTAACGCAGCGAAATATTAACATTAATGCGCGGTTCGGTAAGGCCCCCATGCGGGTTCTCTCACATCGCCATCGGCCAGGACCAGACGCTGGCGGACGCGAGCGTCGGCGGAGACGGCGTAGAGCACGCCACGGCCACCCTCACGTGCGGCGTACAGCACCATGCTGGCGTTCGGCGCAAAGCTAGGCGACTCGTCCAGCGACCCCGGCGAGAGCGTGCTCCAGCTCGGCGAACCCAGGCTGCGATCCATCATGGCGATGCGGTAGCTATTGCCGCTGCCCTGCGCCACGGCGATCTTCTTGCCGTCGAAGGACACGCTGGCGGTGGCGTTGTAGTTGCCCTGGAAGGTCACGCGGTTGGCGCTGCCGCCGCTGGCAGAGACCTGATAGATCTGCGGACGACCGCCGCGATCGGAGGTGAAGTAGATGCTGCCACCATCCGGCGCCCAGGTCGGCTCGGTGTCGATGCCGAAGTGGTTGGTCAGCTGGGTCAGCTGCTTGCTGCCCAGGTCCATCACGTAGATTTCCGGGTTGCCGCTGCGCGACAGTGCCAGCGCCAGGCGGCGGCCGTCCGGCGAGAACGACGGCGCACCGTTGATGCCGCGGAAGCTGGACACCAGCTCACGCGCACCGGTGGCGATGTCCTGCAGGTAGATCGAGGAATTGCCGCGCTCGAAGCTCACATAGGCCAGCTTCTTGCCGTCCGGGCTCCAGTTCGGCGACAGCAGTGGCTCGGCCGAGCGCACGATGGTCTGCGGGTTGTAGCCGTCCGAGTCGGCCACCATCAGCGCATAGCGCATGGCACCGCCCTTGCCACTGGCGGTCACATAGGCGATCCGGGTCCAGAACGCGCCACGCACGCCGGTGATCTTTTCGTAGATCGCGTCGGCCATCTGGTGCGAGACATCGCGCATCGCGTTGGCGCGCGCAGTCATCGCCAGGCCGAGCAGGCGCTCGCCCTTGGCCACGTCGAACAGTTCGTACTCCACGCGGTAGGCGCCTTCGCCGGCATCCATTACGCGGCCGACCACGATGTAGTTCTGCTTGAGCGTGCGCCAGGTCTGGAACTGCACCTCGGTGCCACGGGTCGGCTTTTCGACGATCTGCGCAACCGGCAGCGTACGGAACTGGCCGGAGCGGTCCAGATCGGCGCCGACGACGGCAGACACATCGGTCTGTGGCGCAGTACCGGAACCTTGGTACGGCATGGGCACGACGGTGATCGGTGTCGCCGAGGCGCTACCGCCCACGATATCGATGGTGAGCCCTTGCTGTTGCGCAAGTGCGCTCAGCGGCAACAACAGGGCGGTCAAGGCAGCTAGCCAACGCAGCGGTTTTTTCATGGACGGCTCGGATCGGGCAGGAAAAGTGTGCAAGGGATACCAATCAGCGAGTGAACATACTCGCAATCGTGAACGAGACAGCGTGAAAACGGAGCGAGTGGTCCACCAGCAGGCGCTTGCGTCAGTCTAGAGCGAGCGGGCTTGCGGTGGCGGCGCGCCCGCTCGGTTGCCCGGCAGACCTGCACCAGGCAGTGGATCGCTGCCGCTCCCCGCCGAGGCGCAGCGCAGGCAGTGCTGCCGCGCCCCGGCCACCCGTGACCTGTGCTTACTGGTCCTGGGCGGTGAACACAAACGTCAGGTTGCGCTGGAAGACCGACTCGAATCCGCGATACGGCAATGGCTGGGCGCTCAGCACCGCGGCCTCGATCGAGCGCTGGCCGGCCTCGTCGTACGGGCAGCCGGGCGCCACCTTGGCCTCCATCACGCTGCCACCGGGCAACTGGCGGATGTTGATGGTGCACTTCTGGCCCGGCGGCACCGACGGCGGGCGCACCCACTGCGCCAGCACCTTCTGCTGGATCGCTGCGGCGTACTTGGCCGACAGATCGGTGCTGGTGCCGCCCTGCCCTGCGGTCGGTTGCGCGCTGGCGGCGGCAGCCGACGAGGCCTGCTGCGCGCGCGCGGCGGCGACCTGGCGCAGCTTCTGCTCGGCCAGCGCGGCCTCCTTGGTGGCCTGCTCGCGCTGGCGGCGGATCTCGGCGATCTTCTTCTCGCGCTCGGCATCGGCGGCAGCCTGTTGCGCGGCGGCCTGCTTCTTCTTGGCGTCGGCTTCTTCCTGCTGCTTGGCCAGGCGCAGTTTCTGCTCGGCCTCTTCCTGGCGCTTGCGCTCGGTCAGGTCGATCTGCTCCTGGCGGCGCTTGGCTTCCTGCTCCTGCTTGGCCTTTTCCGCCGACAGTGCCAGCGCATCGACACGGTCCTGGTCGACCTTGTCGGGTTGCGCGACGCGCTCCTGTGCCTGCGCCTGTTGCGGCGTGGGCGCATCCTGCGGACGCGGCTCGGGAATCGGCTGCGGCGGCGGCACGGTGTCTTCCGGTGCCGGTTCGGGCAGCGGCGCGGGCGGTGGCGGTGCCTCCACCGGCGTGGCCTTCAGCGCCTGGCGCGCGACGCGTGCTTCGGCCGCGGACACGTCCAGCGAGGCTTCCATGCTGGGATCGCCCGCCGCCGGCTCGACCGAGCGTTCGGGCGACCACAGCCAGCCGGCAATGAACACCAGCGCGACCAGTACGTGCACGACCAGGGCCAGCATGACCGGTCGCAGCCAGCCATCCTCGCGCGCGGTCTGGGTGGGGAGTGCGTCAGCGTGCATCGCTGCCTGCAGTGCCGCCGGAGTCGGAGATCAGGCCGACCTTCTCGACCTTGGCCTGCTTGAGCACGTCGATGGCGTCCATGATCTTTTGATACGGCGCGGCGCGATCGCCGGCCACCACGACGCGCGCGTCCTTGTCCTGCGCCACGATGGCGGCCAGCTGCGCCTGCAGCGCGGCCACGTCCATGGCCTGCGGCTTGCCCTTGGGCAGCTGCAGAGCAAGCTGGCCGTCGGCAGCGACCACCACCACGACCGGATCCTGCTTGCTCTCCAGCGCCTTGGCGCGCGAGCTCGGCAAGTTCACGTCGGTGCTCAGGGTCAGCAGCGGTGCGGTCACCATGAAGATGATCAGCAGCACCAGCATCACGTCGATGTACGGCACGACGTTGATGTCGGATTTGAGCTTGCGCTTCTTACGGCGGGAAATACCGGAAATCATCGCGGAACGTTCCTATTGATCCCCCGCACATGGATGTGCGGGCTCTTGCGGCGGACTCGCCCATCCAATCCCTCGCACACGCGGGTGCGAGCTGTCGCGCGTGGCTGGCCTGCCCAGTCCCTGCGCAGCGGGAAATGGGCATGAGCGGCTGCCACACCGGCCACGTCCGCGCACCGGGGTGTGCGGGCCATGGCAGGAGATTGGCCTACCTGCCGGCTGTCGCAGGGCGCGCGCATCACTCGTCTGCGCCGGCCTGGCGCTGCAGGATCGAGCTGAACTCGTCGGCGAAGGTCTCGTAGCGCACCGACAGCCGTTCCACACGGGTGGTGAAGCGGTTGTAGGCCCACACCGCGGGAATTGCCACGAACAGACCGATGGCGGTGGCGAACAGGGCTTCGGAAATACCCGGCGCCACGGCCGCGATACCGGCCTGCTCGCCGCTGCTGACCATGTCGTGCATGGTCACCATGATGCCGAACACGGTGCCGACCAGGCCGACGTACGGCGCGGTGGAGCCGATGTTGGCCAGCAATTCGAGATTGCGCTCGAGCTGGTCGACTTCGCGGGTGAAGGCGGTGCGCATGGCACGCTGCGCGCCCTCCAGCTGCACCCGCCCGTCCAGCCGGCGGCGGTCACGCAGCCGCGAGAACTCGCGGAAGCCGCTCTCGAACATCGACTCCAGGCCGCCGACGGTGCGGTTGCGGTCGGTGGCCGATGCGTAGAGCTTGGCCAGATCGGCGCCGGACCAGAAGCGGTTTTCGAACTCGTCCGCCTCGCGGTTGGCCTGCTTGAAGGCGCGCGCCTTGCGGAAGATGATCACCCAGCTGATGAACGAGCCGATCAGCAGCAGCAGCACGATGATCTTGACCGGGATACTCGCCCGCAGGATCAGATCGACATAGTTGATGCTGCTGTTGTGCGCCACGCTGGCGGTCTGTGCCGCAGCGGCGGCAACGTCCTGCGGTAGTGCTTCCACTACCGTGTCCTGCAGGGCCAGGAGCAATGCAATCGACATCCGTTTGTTCCTCAGTAATCGGATTCTGGGGTTTCTAGAGCTTTCAACACGTCATACAGCGCATCGTCCATCCCGCGCGGGCGGAAGTCGCCGGTGCCGAGTGCGGCAATGCGCACCTCGGCGGTCAGCAGCACTTCGCCCTCGCGACGTACCGACTGCGCAAACAGCAGGCTGGCCCGTTTGCATCGCAGCAGTACCGCCGACACTGACAGCGCATCGTCGAGCCGGGCCGGCTTGAGGAAATCCAGTTGCATCGAGCGGACCGCGAACACCAGATCGTGCTGCTGGCGCATGCGCTCCTGCCCGTAACCGGCCGCGCGCATCCATTCGGTGCGCGCACGCTCCATGAAGGCGACGTAGCGCGCATGGTAGACCACCCCGCCGGCGTCGGTATCTTCCCAGTACACGCGTGTCGGCCAACTGAATACTGGCGGGAAATCGGGAGACGGGAATCGGGCGTCGGCGGTCATGGGCACGGAGGGTTGGTCGAGACGGGCCGGGCGAGCGACAAACGGAGCACCATCAGAACAGCTCTCCCGGCTCGCCGATGCCCGGGGCGCGATCGCGCGGCGGCTTCAGGCCCAGGTGCAGATAGGCCTTGGTGGTGACCATGCGGCCGCGCGCGGTGCGGATCAGAAAGCCCTGCTGGATCAGATAGGGCTCGATCACGTCTTCCAGCGTGCCGCGCTCCTCCGACAGCGAGGCGGCCAGCGATTCCACGCCGACCGGACCGCCGTCGAAGTGTTCGACGATCACCCGCAGCATGCGCCGGTCGAGCTCGTCGAAGCCTTCCGGATCGACCTTGAGCATCTGCATCGCCGCCTGCGCCACCGGCAGATCGATATGCCCGGCGGCCTTGACCTGGGCAAAGTCGCGCACCCGCCGCAGCAGCCGGTTGGCGATACGCGGGGTGCCGCGCGCGCGGCGGGCGATCTCGGCCGCGCCTTCGGGCGTGCAGTCGATGCCCAGGATCGCCGCCGAGCGGATCACGATGCGGGTCAGTTCCTGCGGCGAATAGAACTCTAGCCGCTGCACGATGCCGAAACGGTCGCGCAGCGGCGCGGTCAGCAGGCCGGCACGGGTGGTGGCGCCGATCAGGGTGAACGGCGGCAGGTCGATCTTGATCGAGCGCGCAGCCGGGCCGTCGCCGATCATGATGTCGATCTGGAAATCTTCCATCGCCGGGTACAGCACTTCTTCCACCACCGGCGAGAGGCGATGGATCTCGTCGATGAACAGCACGTCGTGCGGCTGCAGATTGGTCAGCAGCGCGGCCAGGTCGCCGGCCTTTTCGATTACCGGGCCGGAGGTCGAGCGCAGGTTCACGCCCAGCTCGTTGGCGATGACATGGCTGAGCGTGGTCTTGCCCAGGCCGGGCGGGCCGAAGATCAGCACATGGTCCATCGCCTCGCCGCGCGCCTTGGCCGCTTCGATGTAGATCTCCATCTGCTCGCGCACCGGCTGCTGGCCGAGATAGTCGGCCAGGCGCTTGGGCCGGATGCTCGCATCGGCGGCATCGTCTTCGCGGGTGGCACTGCTGGCGATGATGCGGTCCATTGAAAAGCCGGGAATGGGGAATCGAGAATGGGGAATTGAGCGGACAATAGTAGCGGTTACCGGCACCGCTGGTGCCCTTTTCAGCCGCCGCCGAGTGTCTCGGGCCGGCGCAGGCCGTTGCCCTTCCTATTCCCCATTCCCGTCTCCCGATTCCAAAGGCCGCGACGCGGTCGCGGCCTCAGATCTCGACCTGGGCGCCCAGCTCGACCAGGCGGTTGCCGGGGATGCGGAAGAAGCCGGTGGCCGGGGCGGCGTTGCGATGCATCAGCGCGAACAGCTTGTCGCGCCAGATCGGCATGCCGCGGTTGGCGCTGGCCACGATGGTCTCGCGGCTGGCGAAGAAGGTGGTGTCCATCGGGTCGAAATGGATGCCGCCCTGGTCGCAGGAGCGCATCAGTGCCAGCGGCACGTCCGGCGTCTCCATGAAGCCGAAGCGCACATAGACGCGGTAGAACTCGTCGCCGATCGATTCGATCTGCAGGCGCTTGTCGGCCGGCGCATACGGGATCGGCAAGGTGTCGACGTTGAGGAAGATGTTGCGCTCGTGCAGCACCTTGTTGTGCTTGAGGTTGTGCATCAGCGCATGCGGCACCACCATCGGGTCGGCGGTGAGGAATACCGCCATGCCCGGCACGCGCGCCGGCGGAGCCAGCATCAGGCCCGGCAGGAAGCTGTCGATGCGGATGCCGTCCTTGCGGATTTCCTCGCGCAGCAGCGCGCGGCCGCGGCGCCAGGTACGCATCAGGGTGAACACCACGATGCCCAGCGCCAGCGGGAACCAGGCGCCCTGCAGCAGCTTGGCGCCGTTGGCGATGACGAAGGCCAGCTCGATGAAGAAGAACACCACGCACAGCGGCAGCACCCAATTGCGCCAGCGCGGCCACAACGAGCGCGCCACCAGCGCCAGCAGCAGCGTGTCGATCAGCATGGTCATCGACACCGAGATGCCGTAGGCCACCGCCAGATTGGTGGAACTGCGGAAGATCAGCACCAGCGCGATCACCATCACCATCAACAGCCAGTTGATGCCAGGCACGTAGATCTGCCCGATGGTGGTGCGCGAGGTGTGCTTGATCAGCATGCGCGGGATGTAGCCCAGCTGCATCGCCTGGCGGGCCACCGAATAGGCGCCGGTGATGACCGCCTGCGACGCGATCACGGCCGCCAGCGTGGCCAGGATGATCATCGGATACAGCGCCCAGCCCGGCACCGCTTCGAAGAACGGGTTCTTCAGCGCGGAGGGGTGATTGAGCACCAGCGCGCCCTGCCCCAGGTAATTGAGCAGCAGCATCGGCAGCACGAAGAAATACCAGCCGTGGCGGATCGGCCTGGCGCCGAAGTGGCCCATGTCCGCGTACAGCGCCTCGCCGCCGGTCACCGCCAGCACCACCGCGCCGAGGATGAACACCCCGTGCCAGCCATGCTCCATGAAGAAGCGGATCGCCCACCACGGATTGAAGGCCTTCAGCACCTCCGGCGCATCGATGATGTTCCAGACGCCGATCGCCCCCAGCGACAGGAACCACAGGCAGGTGATCGGCCCGAACACCTTGCCGACCTTTTCGGTGCCGAAGCGCTGCACCATGAACACCACCAGCAGCACGACCACGGTGATCGGCACGATGAAGGGATGCAGGCTGGGCGCGGCGATTTCCAGGCCTTCCACCGCGCCCATCACCGAGATGGCCGGGGTGATCACGCCATCGCCGAAGAACAGCGAGGCGCCGAAGATGCCGAGGATGCCGACCACGTACGCCGAGCGCGAGCCGTTGCGCATGGTGCGCTGGGTCAGCGCCATCAAGGCCATGATGCCGCCCTCGCCCTCGTTGTCGGCGCGCATGATGATGGTGACGTACTTGAGCGTCACCGTGACCATCAGCGCCCAGAACGCCAGTGACAGCACGCCCAGCACGGTGTCGTGATCGCTGGTCAGCCCGTAGTGCGGCGAGAACGCCTCCTTGAGGGTGTACAGCGGACTGGTGCCGATATCGCCGAAGACGACGCCGATGGCGCCGATGACCAAGGCCATATGGCTATTGGCAGGCGCATGGCCGTGGCCAGCTGCGGAAGTGGGGGTCTGGGACATGAAGTGGGCAGGGTATCGCCAAGTGGCGTGAAGGAGAGGAAGACAGCGCAGCCTAGCGGAGCGCGGCCTGGAGGGCCTTGCGAATGACCGTGGCGACTTCGTCGCCTTCTGCCCCGGCCTCGCGTGCCATGCGTGCGGCCTCGGCCGGCTTGTAACCCAGTTGCTGCAACGCCACCGTGGCTTCGGACACCGCATCCGGGCCGAGCTGGCCGGTGATCGGCGCACCGCTGCTGAAGTCGGCGGCGCGGTCGCGCAGCTCCACCACCATACGCTCGGCGGTCTTCTTGCCGATGCCGGGGATGCGCGTCAGCGCGGTGATGTCGCCGCTGGTGATCAGGCGGGCGAACTCGTCCACGCTGACCCCGGACAGCACCGCCAGCGCGATCTTGGCGCCGATGCCGGTGACCTTCTGCACGTCGCGGAACAGCCTGCGCTCGCCTTCGCGCAGGAATCCGTACAGCGACACGCTGTCTTCCTTCTGCGCGTAGTGCGTGAACAGGATCACGTCGCGCCCGACATCGGGCAGGTCGTAGAAGGTGCTCATCGGCGCCTCCAGCTCGTAGCCCACCCCGCCCACGTCGATCACCAGCCACGGCGGCTGCTTGTAGGCCAGGATCCCGCGCAGGCGGCCGATCATTGGGCACCGCCTTGGCGGTGCCGGGATTGGGGAATCGGGAATGGAGAATCGTAAGAGCGCGCGCTGCTCTGGACTCTGCTGTTGCAATTCCCGATTCCCGATTCCCGACTCCCGATTCTCATTTCTTGCGGCTCCAGGCCTGTTGGGTATTGACGCCCAGGCGCTGCGCAGTGGCGCGCACGTGGGCGTGGGTGATGGCGACCGCCAGCGCGTCGGCGGCGTCGGCCTGCAGCTTGCCTTTCAGGTTGAGCATGATGCCGACCATGTGCTGGACCTGCACCTTGTCCGCCCCGCCCTTGCCGACCAGCGCCAGCTTGATCTCGGTGGCAGCGTACTCGTGCACCGGCAGGTCGCGCAGCACCACCGCGCAGATCGCCGCCCCGCGCGCGTGGCCGAGCTTGAGCGCGGAATCGGCGCTTTTGCCCATGAACACCTTCTCGATCGCCACTTCCTGCGGCCGGTAGGTCTCGATCACCTCGCCCAGCCCGTGCAGCAGGCGCTTGAGCCGCTGGGCGAAGTCGCCCTCGCCCAGCAGCACCAGCGGCGCATGATAGACATGCCGGCTGCAACCGCTCTCATCGACGTCGATGATGCCGAGCCCGGTCCGCTGCGAGCCGGGATCGATGCCCAGGATGCGGGTCATCGCGCGGCCGGGAATGGGGAGTCGGGAATCGGGAATGGGTAAAGCAGCCTCCTGGCATGCCCGACGCTGCCGGGCAATGCAGGATGCAGCTGTTTCAACTCCCGATTCTCCATTCCCGATTCCCGGCGCTTCAAGCGCCGAGACTCGACTGGTCGACGTTCGAATACACGTCCTGGACGTCGTCCAGGTCTTCGAGCATGTCGAGCAGCTTGCGGACCTGCACGGCGGTGTCGCCGTCGACGGCGATGTCGTTTTCGGCGCGGAAGGTGATTTCGGCGTGGGCCGGCTCCAGGCCGGCGGCGGTCAGCGCCTGCTTGACCTGGGCGAAGGCCTCCGGGGCGGTTAGTACGTCGATGGCGCCGTCTTCCGGGTAGACCACCACGTCGTCGGCGCCGGCTTCGATGGCCGCGTCGGTGAGGGTGTCTTCGTCGGTGCCGGCGGCAAAGCTCAGCACGCCCAGGCGCTTGAACATGAAGGCCACCGAGCCGTCGGTGCCCATGTTGCCGCCGCACTTGCTGAAGGCATGGCGCACGTCGGCCACCGCGCGCACGCGGTTGTCGGTCAGGCAGTCCACGATCACCGCCACGCCGCCGGGGGCGTAGCCCTCGTAGCGCACTTCCTCGTATTCCACGCCTTCCAGCTCGCCGGTGGCTTTCTTGATGGCGCGCTCGATCACGTCCTTGGACATGTTCGCCGACAGACCCTTGTCCACCGCCACGCGCAGGCGCGGATTGTTGGACGGATCGCCACCGCCGCCGCGCGCGGCGACGCTGATCTCGCGAATGATCTTGGTGAACATCTTGCCGCGTTTGGCGTCGGAGGCGTTCTTGCGGCCTTCGATGGAGGGGCCTCTACCCATGGGTGGTTCCAGACTGGCTTGAATGACAGGGCGCGAATTTTACCTGATTGCTCGCCCGCACCGGGGCGGCGGCGTTCAGTGGCCGAACCGGCCGTGGCGCAGGAAGCGCAGCACCTGCTGCGCGGCCTCGGGCGAGCGCAACAGACCGCTGTGGCTGGCCTGCACCACACAATGGTCGCGCAGCCCCGGCAGGCGGGTTTCGGCCAGCGCCACGGTGCCGTCCGAGCCGCCGTCCAGCGGCGCCAGCCAGCGCCCCACCCCGCGCGCGACGGTGCCGGCGACCTGGCCGATCTCCGCCTCGCCCTCCCAGTGCGCGACACCGTGCTGCAGCAAGGCCGCGCTGCGCCCCAGCGCCCAGCGCCCGCCGCGACGGGCCAGGCCGCGCGCCGCAGCGCTGCCGCACAACGGCGAGCCCAGGCAGACCACCCGGCGCACCGGCAATGCGGGCGCGGTGCGCAGGGCCTGCAGCGCGACCAGCCCGCCCAGGCTATGGCACACCAGCCACTGCGCGCCGGTCGCCTGCAGGCGTTCGATCAGCCGCGGCACCGCCTGCGCCGGACCGCCGAGCACGCTGGCGTAGCCGAACAGCGCCGGCGCCAGGCCCTCGGCACGCAGCCGACGCGCGAGCGGCAACAGCCAATGCGCGGTATTCCAGACGCCGTGCACCAGCAGCACGTCGGCGGTTGCGGTCGCACGTCGCGCACCCGCTGGCATCGGCGTGCCGCTCAGTCGGCCGCAATGCGCGGATTGCGGCGCAGGATGAATTCGCGGTCGAGGATCTTGCCGACCGGGAAATCGTACTCGCCCACCTTTTCGAAACCGTAGCGGGCGTAGAAGCGTTGTGCGCCGAAATTCTCCGACCACACGCCGATCCACAGCGTGCGCGGGCCGTCGCGCTCCAGCCATTCCAGCGTGGTCTCGAACAGGCGGCTGCCCCAGCCACTGTTCTGGTAGTCCTTCAACAGATACAGCCGCTTGAGCTCACCGTCGCCGGGACGCACGTCCTGGTGCGGCAGCCCGCAGGGCCCGGCGGCGGCGTGGCCGACCAGCAGGTTGTCCATCTCCAGCAGCCAGATCGCATAGTCCGGATGCGCCAGCACGATGCGTGCGCGCTCGACCGCGTAGGTCTCCTGCAGAAAGCCGTGCAGATCCTCTGGCGGGTACAGATGCCCGAAGGTTTCGGTGAAGGTCTGCGCAGCCAGCAGCGACAAGGCTTCGGCATCGTCCGGTGTGGCGCGGCGGATGCGGGTCATGCGGGCGTCTCATGCCGGGGGGACGTGGCAGCTTCGCGCATGCGGCTTCGTTGCCGCAAGCGGGGAATGGGGAATGGGGAATGGGGAATGGGGAAGCAGGAAGCAGGAAGCGGGAAGCGGGAAGCGGGAAGCGGGAAAGCATCCGGGATCCGCGTTTCCGAGGCGATGCGGGTGTGGACCGCTCACAGTGGATTGTCGAGGGCGAGCGAGGAGCGCGGCCCTGCGTCGCGGTTGCGGCAGGGCGCGGCCTCGGCTGAGGACACCGCCAGTTCGGCAGATGTGCAGCGCGCCCACCGCATCTACGCATGCGACACGCTGGGCGGCGCGGCGTATCGGCTGCACGGCCACGCGCTGGCATGGCCGTGTGGTGACAGGTCAGGCCTGCTTGGGGCGTACCTGCACGTGCACTTCGGCCAGCTGATCGGCGGCGATCGGCGACGGGGCGTCGGTCATCAGGTCCTGCGCGCCGGTGGTCTTGGGGAACGGGATGACGTCGCGGATCGACTCGGTGCCGGCCATCAATGCAGCGATGCGGTCGATGCCGAAGGCGATGCCGCCGTGTGGCGGGGCGCCGTAGTTCAGCGCATCGAGCAGGAAGCCGAACTTGGCACGCGCCTCCTCGGCGCCGATGCCGAGCAGCTCGAACACCGCGCTCTGCATGTCCGGGCGGTGGATACGGATCGAACCGCCGCCGATCTCGTTGCCGTTGAGCACCATGTCGTAACCACGCGAGACCGCGGTGCGGGCGTTGGCGCGCAGGTCGGCGATGTCGTCCACCGCCGGCGCGGTGAAGGGGTGATGCAGGGCCACGTAGCGCTGCGCCTCCTCGTCCCATTCGAACATGGGGAAATCGGTGACCCACAGCGGCGCCCACCCATCGGCGACCAGATTGAACTCCTTGCCGGCCTTCAAGCGCAGTGCGCCCATGAAGTCGGACACGGTGTTGTAGCGGCCGGCGCCGAAGAACACGATGTCGCCATTGGCCGCACCGACGTGCTTGAGCAGCGCAGCGAAGGCCTCTTCGCCGAAGAACTTGGCGATCGGCGAGCTGACCTCGCCGGTCTCCGACAGCTTGATGTAGGCAAGGCCCTTGGCACCGTACTTAGCGGCGTGCGCGGCGTAGTCGTCGATCTGCTTACGGCTCAGGGTGGCGCCACCGGGGATGCGCAGCGCGGCCACGCGGCCGTCGGCGTCATTGGCGGCGGCGGTGAACACCGGGAATTCGCTGGCCTTGACCAGCTCGGCCACGTCGACCAGCTCCAGCCCGATGCGCAGGTCCGGCTTGTCCGAACCATAGCGACGCATCGCCTCGGCCCAGGTCATGCGCGGGAACTGCGCGGCCAGTTCGACGTCCACCACTTCCTTGAAGATGGCGCGGATCATGTCTTCGACGAAATCCTGCACGTCGCGCTCGCGCACGAAGGCAAATTCCATGTCCAGCTGGGTGAATTCCAGCTGGCGGTCGGCGCGCAGCGCTTCGTCGCGGAAGCAGCGTGCGATCTGGTAGTAGCGGTCGAAGCCGGCCACCATCAGGATCTGCTTGAACAGCTGCGGGCTCTGCGGCAAGGCGTAGAACTCGCCCGGATGCATGCGCGCCGGCACCAGGAAGTCGCGTGCGCCTTCCGGGGTGGCCTTGGTCAGGATCGGGGTTTCGATGTCCTGGAAATCGCGTGCGTCCAGGTGCCGGCGCAGCGCCTGCACCAGCTTGATGCGGGTGCGCTGCATGCGCTGCATTTCCGGACGGCGCAAATCCAGGTAACGGTACTTCAGGCGGGTTTCCTCGCCCGGGTTTTCATGCGCGTGGAACGGCAGCGGCGCAGCCTTGTTGAGGATGCTGATGCGGGTGGCGATCACTTCCACCTTGCCGGTGCGCAGCTTGTCGTTGACCGCGTGACGCGCGCGCACCACGCCTTCGACCTGCAGCACGTCCTCGTAGCCGAGGCTGGCGGCCACCTTGAACAGCTCGGCGCTGGCGTCGTCGCCGGCCACCGGCTCCACCGTCACCTGCACGATGCCTTCGTGGTCACGCAGGTCGATGAAGCACACCCCGCCCAGGTTGCGGGCCACGTCGGTCCAGCCGGCGAGAGTGACGGTTTGGCCGATCAAGGTCTCATCGACCAGGCCGCAGAAGTGGGTACGCATCGAAAGCTCCGCTGAAAACCCGACGCAGGACGGCGCCGGAGAGCCGGATATTCTGGGGCCGGCGGGCGACAGGAGCAAATGCGCAGGCGCTCATGGCCGCTTAAGTCAGCGCCCGGCTGAATAGGCGCCAGACCCTTCCGCACCAAGGACGACACGATGCTGCGCACCGCCCTGCTGCTCTCCGGCTTCGGCCTGATCACCCTGACCGGCCTGCTGACCAGCGCGCCTGTCGCCGCGCAGGACCGTGGCTGGAACGGCCCCAGCATCACCTGCTCCAGCAACGACAACCGTCGCCGTGAGTGCGATACGCCGTTCCGCGGCCGCGCGGTGCTGGTCGAAAACATCTCCGGCACCCGCTGCATCGAAGGCCGCAACTGGGGCAGCGACCGCGGCCGGGTCTGGGTCGACAATGGCTGCCGTGGGCGCTTTGTCGATGGTCGCAACGGCGGCGGCGGCTGGGGCGGCAACACTGGCCCCGGCGGTGGCGGGGTCGCCGGTACGGTGCGCTGCGAGAGCAACGACCAGCGCCAGAAGATCTGTGACACCGGCTGGCGCCGCGCCATGCTGGTGCGTCAACTGTCCAACACGCCCTGCGTGGAAGGCCGCAACTGGCGCCAGGACGGGGGCCGGATCTGGGTGGACGACGGCTGCCGGGGCGAGTTTGCGCAGGCCCGCGGCGGCTGGGACCGGGGTGACGGCGGCGACGGTGGCCGCGACGACCGCCCGCGCAACGATTACGCCATCACCTGCGCCAGTGACGACCGCCGCCTGCGCACCTGCGGCTGGGATGGCCGCTATGGCCGCCCGGTGCTGACACGCCAGCTGTCCGACACCCGTTGCGAGGAAGGCCGCAGCTGGGGGTACGACGCCCGCCGCGCGACGCTGTGGGTCAACGATGGCTGCCGGGCGCGCTTCGAGGCGCGCTGAGGCAGCAGGTACGCGCGCCGCTTACGGGTCGGGACAGGGGGATGCGGCTTCAGCACTGCCAGCCGCTGCCCGGCACCGCCCGTCGCTGCGGCGCGCTGACCCGGCTCAGGCAGGGTCGGCCGCGGGCTTGGCCGCGGGCTTGCTCTCGGCGGCGGCGGCCGGCTTGGCATCGCCACCGGCGCTGCTGCTCTCGCTGAGGTTTTTCTTCTTCTCGCCCGCCGACTTGAAGTCGGTCTCGTACCAGCCGCTACCGGACAGCCGGAACGACGGCGCGGTGATCTGGCGCTTGATCGTGGCCGCCGCGCAGGCCGGACAGGTCTGCGGATCGGGGTCGGCCATCTTCTGCAGGCGGTCGAAGGCGTGGCCGCAGGTGGTGCACTGGAAACCGTAGATGGGCATGGCAGGATCAGCTGAAGACGATGCAGGGGCGCAGATTCTAGACGGATGAGGGCAGGCAGGTGCAGTGGTGCAGCTGCGCTTGACCACGCGCACGCGTTGCCGGCGAGAGACATCGACCGGTGATCGCTGCGCGCCCGCCCGTGCGCCCGATGGGCGCCCGGCATCGCGGCTCCGTCGGCAGACTGCAAGGCGTGCGCGCGCATGCCGACGGTCGCCGGCCTGGGCACCGAGTGCGCGACGGGGCGGCGTGACCGTGCGAACTGCGCAGGCAGGTGGGGCCGTCATCCGGAACGTCAACCATCCAGGCTTCGCGCCGAACTACAGCCAACCACTTGGTATCGAACGCCGAAAGCCAGCTGGCTTGGGTCAAGCCGCGCGACACGGGCTGCTACACTCGAACAGGTGATCGACGCGCCTCTTCCCCCACGAGGACCGCATCCATGTTGCGGCTGACTGCCTTACTGCTGGGCGTTGCCCTGCTGCTGACCGGCAGCGGGCTGCTCGGCACCCTGCTTGCCGTGCGCGGTGGCCAGGCCGGTTTCGATGCGCGTGCGCTCGGCCTGATCATGTCCGGGTATTTCGCCGGCTTCTTTCTCGGAACCTTCTTCGCACCGCCGCTGATTCGGCGCATCGGGCATATCCGCGCATTCGCGTTCTACGCGGCGCTGGCGGCGATCGCGGTGCTGCTGCATCCGATCTGGTTGAACGCCTGGGGTTGGGGATTGCTGCGGCTGGTCACCGGCGCGGCGCTGGTCGGCCTGTACACGGTGATCGAGAGCTGGCTCAACGCCGAGCCGGACGCGCGCCGGCGCAGCCGGGTGTTTTCGGTCTACATGGCGATCAATCTGTCGGCATTGGCGCTGGGCCAGATCCTGCTCACCGCAGGCGATGCGGGCGCACCGGCGATGTTCACGCTGACGGCGATCCTGATCTGCGCGGCAGTGATGCCGGTGATGACCACGCGCCTGATTCCGCCCGAGGTACCGCACGTGTCGCGCCTGCGCCTCAAGACGCTGTACGCGTTGGCCCCGGTGGCGACCATCGGCGCGGGATTGTCGGGCCTGGCAATGGGGGCGTTCTGGGGCTTGTTGCCGGTGTACGCCGACCGCATCGGGCTGGATGCCGACGGCGTGGCGATGTTCATGCTCACCGCCATCATCGGCGGTGCAGTGCTGCAGTGGCCGATCGGGCGCATCAGCGATGGCCATGACCGGCGCATCGGCCTGGTCACGATCAGCATGCTGGCGGCCGGCATCGCGATCGCCGCCGCAGTGCCGATGGTGCAGGCACAGACGCAACTGTTGTTCGTGCTGTTCTTCGTGTACGGCGGGTTGGCGTTCTCGCTGTATCCGTTCGCGGTGGCACACATGCTCGATTACCTGCCGCGCGAAGATCTGCTCTCCGGCTGCAGCAGCCTGCTGCTGGTACATGGCGTGGGCGCGGCGATCGGTCCGGCCCTGGCCGGTGGCGCGATGCAGAAATTCGGCCCTGCCGCGCTCCCGGTCTATTTCGCGGTGATGCTGCTGGCACTGGCCGGATTTACCCTGGCACGCCTGCTGCGCTTCACGCGCCGCCGCATCCACCCGATCTCTTTCCGCCCGATGCTGCGCACCACCCCATCGGCGCTGGAGTTGATGCCGGAGACGCAGCAGGCCGAAGCACCGCCGCACGCCAAGGGCGGATAGCACACCTATTTCGCTGTCGTTAGTCGCTGCGCTGCTGATCATGTGATCTGCGGCTTTGCTGCAGGGGCTCCCTTGCCCGCCCACCATTGCGGGGGCGCCGCAAGGCGGAGCAACTGGTGGACGACTTTTTGGACGGATCAGCTATGGAGCGGTCTATCTGCCGCTTGGCTGCAAGGCCCTTGTCCGCCCACCATCGCGGGACACGCCGCAAGTACGTCCTTGTAGGCTCTTACGCGGCATCCATGCCGCGTAAGGTCCCGCGACGGTGAGCGGACAAGGACCAAGTCGAGGTAACTGGCGTGCATGGTTAAGAGCAGTCAGAGCGGTGCGTGGTGCGCGTCGTTTGATCCTGATGCGCCGGCTCGATGTCCGACACACGTTTCGACAAGCGGCTTTTCGCGCGGGCATCGACCAACTTGCTGGTGCGGTGTCCTTACCGGTTGCGGGACCCTTGGCGGCATGGATGCCGCCAAGGAGCCTCCACGGACGGATTCACGGCGTGTCCCGCAAGTGGTGAGGGCACCGCGCACTCGACTCAGCAGGCTCTTTTGACCTAAGCACTTGAGTGCATCTACAACAATGCGACGACTCGAAACCGCTTGGAGTGAAGACAGCGCTGCGGCGCGAAACTCCAGGTGTCTTACAACCAGCGCGGCCCAGAAACATCCAAACAGCGCTGAATCGCCGTCGCCCCGACGTTAGGACTTCCCAAGTCCATCTGGTGATCCCGACCACACCTTTTGCGCGGTCATCATCACGCAATGCAAGCGCGGCAGTCTTTGCGGACCTCCCCGCTTGTTGGATTGCAATGGATTCGACGTCCTCCTCGCGCGTGCGCCATCCGGCCACGCTCGCGTTGTTGCTGGTTCCGCTCACCCTGCCCGCCTACGCACAGCAAGCCCCCGATGGCGCAGCGTCTGGCCCGTCCGCGGCCGAACCGGGCAGCGCTGGCGAGCAGGTGTCCACGCTGGATCAGGTGCAGGTGGTCGGCCAGGCGATGACGTATTCCAAGACCAATGTCAGCAAGGAAATGCTGGACCGCCAGTTCGTGCTGGGCAGCGTCAACGATGCGCTCAACGAACTGCCCGGCGTGGTGGTGACCGAGGCCGATGCCTTCGGCTCGTCGGATTGGGGCACCCAGATCAGCATGCGCGGCTTCGTCAGCAATCGCGATACCCAGCAGATCGGCACCACCATCGATGGCGTGCCCAACGGCGGCTCGGCCTATGGCGGCGGCTCCAAGGCCAACCGCTTCATCGACATGCCGGACCTGGAAACGGTGGAAGTCAGCCAGGGCACCGCCGACATCGCCTCGCGCTCCAACGAAGCGTTGGGTGGCACCTTGAACTACCTCACCGGCGATCCGCTGGAAGAGCAGCGCGTGCGCGTGATCGGCGGCATCGGCGACAACCAGGCGCGCAAGTATTACGCGCGCTACGACACCGGCCTGCTCGGCGGCAACACACGCGCCTGGGTCAGCGGCTCGTCGGCACGCAACGACGACTGGATCGACGGCAGCGGCCACACCCGCCGCGACCACCTGGCCGGCAAGTTCGTCAGCGTGTTGGACAAGTGGACGCTCAGCGGCTACGCGTCCTACGACGATGCCGACGAATCCGAGTACACCAGCGTGACGCCCGAACAGTTCGCGCGCGACCCCGAGCACGACCTGCTGACCGGCACGCTCACCGGCATTCCGTACCTGGACCAGAACTATCGCTCCGGCTCGCGCGCGCTGCGCAAGAACACCTTCGGCTATCTGCGCGGCGCCTTCGATGGCGGCAATGGCTTCAAGACCACGCTGACCGGCTACGCGCACCGCATGCAGGGCCGTGGCGACTGGATTCCGCCGTATCTGGTGGATGTCACCAACGACGGCGCCGGCGCAGCGGAATCCGAAGCGCGTGGCGGCAACACCGTGTATGCCGGCAGCGACCTGGGCAAGCTGTATTACCTCACGCCCGGCGGCGCGGCGGCGACGATGCTGGCCGGTTGCGCCGGCAGCGATGCGCTGCCTGCCGAATCCAACCCGGCCTGCTATCCGGCCGGTTCGGTGCCGGTGCAGTCGTATCGCCACAGCCACTACGACAACCACCGCGCCGGCGCGATGGCCGATGTGGAATGGCGCGCGGATCTGGGCGCCATCGACAACACCGTGCGCGCCGGTGCGTGGCTGGAACGTTACGACCGTAGCGTCACCCGCGACTGGCATCGCCTGCTCAACGTCGGCACCAACATCGGCTTCGACCATCAGCCGTACTGGGTGCAGTTCAAGGATGACTACCAGACCGACGAGCAGATGTATTACGTCGAGGACGTGATGCGCTACGGCGCCTTCGCCTGGCGTGTGGGCGTCAAGCAGTTCTTCGTCGACCAGACCCGCGACCGCCGCATCGGCGATGCGCAGCATGTGGAGTCGGATTCGCACTCGGACCCGCTGCTGTCGGCCGGCCTGACCTGGACCACCCCGGTGCAGGGCCTGGAAGCCTTTGCCGGGTATTCGCAGAACTTCGCCGCGATTCCCTCCGGCGTGCTGGGCGAAACCGACCCGGTCGCGCTGAGCCGGGTGCAACCGGAAACCGCCGACAACGTCGAACTCGGCCTGCGCCTGAGCCGCTGGCCGTTGACCGGCAGCGTGACGCTGTACGACATCCGCTTCGACAACCGCATCGTCTATGTGCCGGCCAACTTCGTCACCGGCATCGACTACCTGGGCGAAACCGATGGCGTGTACGAGAACTTTGGCGGCGTGCATGCGCGCGGCGTGGAAGCGGCGCTCGGCTATGGCTGGGACAACGGCTGGCGCATCAACGGTGCCTATACCTACAACAAGGCCGATTACCTGGGCAGCGGCGATGCCGCGCGCGACACCGCGCTGGAGATCACCCCCGGTGCGCAGGTGATCGGCCAACCGCGCAACACCTTGGTGGTGTCGGCGGACTGGCGCGGCCAGGCGTGGCGCTTCGGTGTGTCCGGGCGCTACCTGGGCAAGCGCTACCTGGACGCCTCCAACCGCGCAGCACTCGATGGCGTGACCACCTTCGATGCCAACCTGGGCGTGGAGCTGTCGCAACTGTCGTCGCAGCTCAAGGGCCTGCAGCTGGCGCTCAACGTCAGCAACCTCACCGACAAGCGCTATCTGGAAGGCGTGGACGGCAGCGACAGCGCGTTCATCGGCGCGCCGCGCACGGTCGGGCTGACCGTGACGCTGGATCTCTAGCGTAGACGGCGCACCGCTGCCCGACAGGCGATAGGATTTCCAGTGATGGGGAGCGGATCGGGGAAAAGGCACACGACCGATCCGCTCCCTGCATTGTCTCCTGCGCACCTGCAAAGGGACGGCATTGGCGCTTGTGAACGCACGGGACAGAACACACGCGCTGACGCATTGGGTACGCTCGGCCCGCT
Organism: Xanthomonas euroxanthea; assembly: GCF_903989455.1. Lineage (NCBI taxonomy): Bacteria > Pseudomonadati > Pseudomonadota > Gammaproteobacteria > Lysobacterales > Lysobacteraceae > Xanthomonas > Xanthomonas euroxanthea. Next base: position 3,626,357 of record NZ_LR861803.1, read on the forward strand.
CCAGCGCCGACAGGTTTGGCGCGCCAAACCAGGTGACACGATGATCGACCTTCCCCGCCGCCGCGTTCTGCAGACCGGGCTTGCCGGCGCCGCCGCCGCGCTGCTGCCGCCCAGCATCGCGCGGGCCGCCGCCATCGCGCCGGATCGCCGCACCGGCACGCTGGAAGATCTGCAGCATGTGGTGATCCTGATGCAGGAAAACCGCGCCTTCGATCATTACTTCGGCGCCCTGCCCGGCGTGCGCGGGTTCGGCGATCGTTTCCCCATTCCCGCGCCGCCGCTGCCGGGCGCGCCCGCGCGCACGGTGTGGCTGCAACCCAGCGAAGACGGCCGCCAATGGCTGACGCCGTTTGCGCTGGATACCGCAGCGCAATTCGGCTTCATGCGCGTGCAAGGCACGCCGCATAGCTGGGTGGATGCGCAACGCGCCTGGGATCACGGCCGGCTCGGGCACTGGGCCGCGGCCAAGCACGACCACGCACTGGGCTATTACCGGCGCGCGGATATTCCGTTCCAGTACGCGCTTGCCGACGCCTTCACCATTTGCGATGCGTACCACGCCTCGATCCAGACCGGCACCAATTCCAATCGCGTGTTCCTGTGGAGCGGCGGCAACGACCCGCAGGCGCGCGCCGGCGGGCCGGTGATCGGCAACTCGCATGACAACTTTCCGGAACTGGGTGGTTTCGCCGAGCCGTATCGCTGGACGACCTACGTTGAACATCTTCAGAAAGCGGGTGTGTCCTGGCAGATCTATCAGGACATGCGCGACAACTTCACCGACAACCCGCTGGCCGGCTTTGCGCCGTTCCGGCAGGCCTTCACTGCTGCACCCGGGCACGATGCGCAGTTGCGCGCGCGTGGCGTCAGCACACGCGGTGTCGAGCAGCTGCGCGCCGACGTGCTGGGCGGGCGCCTGCCATCGGTGAGTTTCGTCATCGCCGATGCGGCCGGCAGCGAGCATCCGGATCCGTCCAGTCCTGCGCAGGGCGCGGCCTATACCGCGCGTGTGCTGGATGCGCTGACCGCCGATCCGCAGGTGTGGAGCCGCACCGCACTGCTGTTGATGTTCGACGAGAACGACGGCTTCTTCGATCACATGCCGCCGCCGGCGCCACCGTCGCCGGACCCGCGCGCGGCCGGCGGCCTTGCCGGCGCATCGAGCATCGCTACCGACGACGACTACCATCGCCACCCGGCACCGGGCGAACAGAAGGTGGATCTGCCCGAGCTGCGCGGCCGTCCCTATGGCCTGGGCCCGCGCGTGCCGCTGTACGTGATCTCGCCGTGGAGCCGCGGCGGCTGGGTGGATTCGCAGGTGTACGACCATACCTCGGTATTGCGCCTGCTGGAACGCCGCTTCGGCGTGCCCGCGCCGGAGATCACGCCGTGGCGGCGCGCGGTGTGCGGTGACCTCACCGGTGCATTCGACTTCCGCAATGCCGATGCGCGCCCCTTCGTCGCGGCGTTGCCCGATGTCAGCGCCACCGCAGCGCGCGCGGCAGCCCTGCGCGAACACGCACTGCCGCCGTTGCCGGCCACGTTGCAATCGCCGCAGCAGCCGTTCGGTACCCGCCGTTCGCGGGCGCTGCCGTATCGCCCCAGCGTGGAACTGGCTTATCTGCCTGAGCGTGGCGAGGTGAGGCTGCGCATGTCCAATGCTGGCGCGGCGGTGGTCCTGCACGTCTACGACCGCCTCGATCTTGCTGCAATTCCGCGTCGTTATACGGTGGGGAACGGCGCGGCAGTGGATGGCACGTGGGCCACCGGCGATGGCCGTTACGACCTGTGGTTGATCGGCCCCAATGGCTTCCATCGTCACTATTGCGGAGATCCGGGCGCACCATTGCTGGTGGCCGAGATCACCCAGGATGCGAACGATCGCGCGGCCGTGTCCCTATCGCTGCGCAATGCCGGCAGCACTGCGGTGCAGGTGGAGCTGCAGCCGGGCGCGTATACAGCCGCGCAACCGCACGAACGCCTGCGCATTGCACCCGGCGCCACCGAACGACGCCGCTGGCAGGCAGCAGCAACCGGCGGCTGGTACGACCTGTGGGTGACGCAAGACGGCGCAGCGCAGCGGCTTGCCGGGCGCATCGAAACCGGCGCAGACAGCGTCAGCGACCCGGCCATGGGCGGGCCGGCGCGGCTGCAGCAGGACGAGCCGCTGGTGATCGGCGCGCCGGGTTGAGAAAACTCAGCGCGGCGCGACCTCTGTCAGCGTGCGCCACTCGCGCTGGAACGCGTCGTCGGTGAACCCCGCGCCCGTCATCGCGACCGCGGCAGCAACAGCCTTGAGCGCTGCATCGCGTGCGGCAGCATGGACCGTTGCGCCATTGAGATAGGCGGTCAGCAGCAGCGGTGCCTGGCGTCCTGGCTGCCACAGGATGGCGATGTCGTTGCGGGTGTCGCTGCCGTTGCTGCCGGTCTTGTCGCCGATCTTCCAGCCGCGCGGCAGGCCGGCGCGCAGGCAGGTATCGCCGGTGCGGTTGTCGATCATCCAGTCGGTCAACTGCTTGCGCGAGGCCGGCTGCAGCGCGTCGCCCAGCAGCAGGGTGCGCAAGGTGGCGGCCATTGCCGCCGGGGTGGTGGTGTCGCGCGGGTCGCCCGGGGCGAACCGGTTCATCTCCGGCTCGTGGCGGTCGCTGCGCGTGTGCGCATCGCCGATGCCACGCAGGAAGGCGGTCAGTCCGGCCGGCTCGCCCACCAGCGGAAACAGCAGATTGGCGGCCGGGTTGTCGCTATGGATCATCGTGGCCCGACACAGCTCGGCCACGCTCAGCGACCCGCCGACATGGCGCTCGGTGATCGGGGCATGTTCAAGCATGTCGGCGGCACGGATTTTCACCCGTTTCCCCAGGGTCAGCTCGCCCTTGTCCACCCGCTGCAGCACCGCCGCAGCCAATACAAATTTGAAGGTGCTGCACAGCGGGAAGCGCTCGTCCTCACGCTGGCCGATGCGCCTGCCGGTGGCGCTGTCGAGCAGGCAGATGCCCAGGCGGCCGCCGCTCCTGCGTTCGATCCCGGCCCATGCCTCTCGCAACTCAACCGCTGCAGACGCCACCAGACTGACGGCCCGTAGGGGCCTGGACGCTGCAAGCAGCACACTCGCGCCGGTTGCGCACAGGAATTGTCGACGCTTCAACATGGACCAGCCTCCCGATCAGAGCCCGCAGTATCGGCCCGGGGCGGCCGCCGGAGTATCGCGATGTTTCGATCCCTGGCATGAATTGAACTAATCTCTGCGCATGCCACGCCCTCGCCTCCCACTCAACGCCTTGCGCGCCTTCGAGGCCGCCGCACGCCACCAGAACCTGACCCGTGCGGCGAGCGAGCTGTGCGTCAGCCAGGCCGCACTCAGCCACCAGATCAAGGCGCTGGAGCAGCAGCTGGGCAGCAGCCTGTTCCATCGGCTACCGCGCGGGGTGGCACTCACCGATGAGGGCGCGGCGCTGGCGCCGGTGCTGGCCGAGGCCTTCGATCGCATTGCCGCCACCCTGGAGCGCTTTGCCGATGGCCGCTATCGCGAGGTGCTCAGTGTCGGCGTAGTGGGTACCTTCGCCACCGGCTGGCTGCTGCCGCGCGTGGATGCCTTTCATGCGGCGCATCCGGAGATCGAGCTGCGCCTGTCGACTCACAACAACCGCGTCGACCTGGCCGGCGAAGGCCTGGATCTGGCGATCCGGTTTGGCGATGGCGACTGGCAGGGGCAGATTGCCGAGGCGTTGATGGAGGCGCCGTTTGCGCCGGTGTGTGCGCCGACCATGGCACGTGGCTTGCGCACGCCGACCGATCTGGCGCAACTGCCGTTATTGCGCTCGTATCGCCAGGACGAATGGCCGCAGTGGTTTCGCGCCGCGGGCGTGGCCGAAGTCGCCGCACGCGGAGCGATGTTCGATTCCTCGTTGACCCTGGCCAGCGCCGCGGCGGCCGGTATCGGTGTGGCGTTATTGCCGCTGCCGATGTTTCGCCAGGACCTGGATGCCGGGCGCCTGGTGTGCCCGTTTCCGATCCAGATCAACGCTGGACGTTATTGGCTGACGCGGCTGCGCTCGCGGGCGGAGAGCGAGGCTGGGCGCAGGTTTCTTGCGTGGTTGTTGGTGGAGCAAACGCCGGGGTGACGCTGGATGCGTTCCCGGGCCGGTTGCCTGCGTGCACGCGACGCTGCCTCTCTTGTGAGATGGCTGCGCCGCACCTCACCCAGCCCTTCCATCGAGATGCCTGTCTTCCGTCGTACCCTCACCCCAACCCCTCTCCCGCAGGGAGAGGGGCTTAATTCACCACAGCTGCGGCTTGCTCCCTTCTCCCGCTGGGAGAAGGTGGCGCGTAGCGACGGATGAGGGTACGGGCGCGAAGCCTACTTCCATCACCTTCGCCCTCCATGCACCAGCGATCAACAGGCACCATCACCGGCACCATCACCGCGACCGCTGCTACACCCCCTCGATCAGCTCCATCCACGCCGCTTCCGCAGCCGCCAGTTGCTGTGCGGTGGCCTCGCGGTCGCGGCCCAGCACCGCCATCTTCTCGCTGTCGGCATAGTTGCCCGGGTTGGCGAGCTCGCGGTCCAGCGCCGCCAACGCCGCTTCCAGTTCGCCGACGCGCTTTTCGGCGCTGGCCAGCTTGTGTGGGTTGACGGCCTTCTTCGGCGGCAGCGGCTTGGTCGGCGGTGGAGGTGTCGGCGCCACTTCGGCCATCTTCTGCTTGGTGCCCTGGGCAGCCGGGCGGCTGCGCAGCCAGGCGGCGTATTCGTCCAGGTCGCCTTCGAACGGCTCGACCACGCCATCGGCCACGCGCCAGAAACTGTCGCAGACCAGGCCGATCAGATGGCGGTCATGCGAGACCATCACGATCGCACCTTCGAAGTCGCTCAGCGCTTCGGCCAGGGCCTCGCGCATTTCCAGGTCCAGATGGTTGGTCGGTTCGTCCAGCAGCAGCACGTTCGGCTGCTGCCAGGCGATCAGCGCCAGCGCCAGACGCGCGCGCTCGCCGCCGGAAAAACCATCCACCACCTCGAACGCACGGTCGCCGGCGAAATTCCATTTGCCCAGGAAGTCGCGAAACGCCTGGTTGGCGCCATCCGGCGACAGCTCGCGGAAGTGATCCATCGGCGACTGGCCCTCGTGCAGCGACTCCACCGTGTGCTGGGCGAAGTAGCCGATCCGCAGGTCCGGATGCGCACTGCGCTCGCCCGACAGCGGCGCAAGCTCGCCCACCAGCGTCTTCACCAGCGTGGACTTACCCGCACCATTGGGCCCCAGCAACCCGATCCGGTCACCCGCCTCCAACCCGAACCCGACATCTTGCAACACGGTAATCGCATCGCTGGACCCACGCTTTTGCGATTCCCCATTCCCGATTCCCGGCTCCCGCGGCGCAGCCGCATACCCGCAAGCCGCATGATTCAACCGGATCAGCGAAAACGGCAGCCGATTGGGCTGGGCAAACTGGATGCGGAACTCGCGCTCGGCGCGGACCGCTTCGGTGCCAGCCATCTTGGCCAGGCGCTTCATGCGGCTCTGCGCCTGGGTGGCCTTGCTGGCCTGCGCCTTGAAGCGGTCGATGAAGCTCTGCAGATGCGCGCGCTCGGCCTGTTCCTTGTCGTGGGCGATCTGCTGCTGGCGCAGGTGCTCGATGCGCTGGCGCTCGAAATCGGTATAGCCGCCGACGTACAGCTTGGCGGTGCCGCCATGCAGATGCAGCGTATGCGTGGCCACGTTGTCGAGGAACTCGCGGTCATGCGAAATCAGCAGCAGGGTGCCCGGGTACTTGAGCAGCCATTGCTCCAGCCACAGCACCGCGTCCATGTCCAGGTGGTTGGTCGGTTCGTCCAGCAGCAGCAGGTCGCTGGGCATCATCAGCGCGCGCGCCAGGTTCAGGCGCACCCGCCAGCCGCCGGAGAACGAGGACACCGCGCGGTGATGGGTGTCGGCCGGGAAGCCCAGGCCGTGCAGCAACTTGCCGGCACGCGCCTCGGCATCGTAGGCGCCGAGTTCGGCCATCTTCTGGTGCGCGTTGGCGACTGCTTCCCAGTCCTCGCGCGCGGTGGCCGCGGCCTCTTCCTGCAGGATCGCGGAGACCTCGATGTCGCCGCCCAGCACGAACGACAGCGCCGGATCGGGCAGCGACGGGGTTTCCTGCGAGACGCTGGCGGTGCGCACCTTGCCGGGCAGGTCGACATCGCCCTTGTCCGCCTCCAGCTCGCCCTTGACCGCGGCGAACAGGCTCGACTTGCCGGTGCCATTACGGCCCACCACACCGACGCGGTAGCCGGCATGCATGGTCAGGTCGACGTTGGACAACAGCAGACGCTCGCCGCGTCGCATGGAGAAGTTGCGCAGGGAAATCATTGATGGACAGTCCGATAGAACGAAAAGGAATGAGCAGATGAGCAGCACTCCTGCGACGCCATTCTAGCGTTAACGAATAATTAGCGCCTTCGGGCTGGCCGTCGTTCCTTCGCGTCGCCGCGACCAGACCCCGCCCAGCCTTGCTGGTCCTGCCTGGACCCCCGTTCGGAGTTGTCATGAATTACCCGCTGTCCTCGCTCGCAACCGCCGTGGTTGCGGCGCTGCTCGCCTCCCCCGCCTTTGCCCAGAGCGCCACGCCGGCCAGCGCGCCCGCCAACACGCTGGACACCGTCATCGTCACCGGTACCCGTGTGTCCGACCGGACCGTGGCCGAATCGCAATCGCCGATCGACATCATCAGCGCCGAGTCGCTGCAGGCCACCGGCACCTCGGAGCTGGCCACCGCACTGGCCCGCGCGCTGCCGTCGCTGAACTTCCCGCGCCCTGCGCTGAGCGACGGCACCAGCGCGATCCGTCCGGCACAGCTGCGCGGCCTATCGCCGGACCAGGTGCTGGTGCTGGTCAACGGCAAGCGCCGCCACACCTCCTCGCTGCTCAACCTCAACGGAACCATCGGCCGTGGCGCCGCGGCGGTGGATCTGAACACCATTCCGGTGGCGGCGATCGCGCGCGTGGAAGTGCTGCGCGACGGCGCCTCGGCACAATACGGCTCCGATGCCATTGCCGGTGTGGTCAACATCGTGCTCAAGGGCGCGGAGAAGGGCGGTAGCCTGCAGGCCGGCTTCGGCCAGTACTCGGCCGGCGACGGCAGCAACTACGAGCTGTCCGGCGACACCGGCGTGGCGTACGGCAACGAGCGCGGCTGGCTGCATGTGGCCGCCCAGCTCAACCAGCAGGACCCCACCGACCGTGCGCGCGGCTATGCCGGCGCCCCCAGCGCCTCGCAGCCGGCGGTGGGCCAGAAGGCGTTCAAGATCGGCGACCCGGACGTCAACGCGCAGGCGGTGTCGGCCAATACCGAGTTCGCCTTCAGCGACAGCATCACCGGTTACGCCTTCGCCACCGCCAGCAACCGCGACATCACCTCGTTCGCGTTCTTCCGCGCGCCGGGCAGCACCCAGAACATCCTGTCGGTCTATCCGCAGGGCTTCCTGCCGGAAATCCAGACCTACGCCAAGGACCGCTCGCTGGTGGCCGGCGTGCGCGGGTCCACGGCCAGCGGCTGGGACTGGGATGCCAGCTACAACTACGGCTACAACAAGATCGATTTCCACACCCGCAACACGCTCAACGTGAGCCTGGGGCCGACCTCGCCCACCTCCTTCTACGATGGCGCGCTGGAGACCACGCAGAACATCGTCAACCTGGACGTCAAGCGCGGCTTCGACTGGGGCCTGGCGTATCCGGTGACGGTGGCCTTCGGCGCCGAATACCGCAACGAGAAGTGGAACCAGTCGCCGGGCGAAGTGGGCTCGTATTTCCAGGCCGGCACGCTGGCCGGTGGCGCGCAGGGTTTCGGCGGGTTTGCGCCGAGCGTGTCCGGGCAGTATTCGCGTGACAGCTACGCGCTGTATGCGGATCTGGAAGCCGATTTCACCGACAAGTTCTCGGCCGGCCTGGCCGGCCGCTACGAAGACTTCAACGACTTCGGCAGCCAGGCCTCGGGCAAGTTGTCCGGCCGCTATGCGTTCACCGACAGGGTCGCGCTGCGCGGCACGGTGGCGTCGGGCTTCCGCGCGCCGTCGCTGGCGCAGCAGTATTTCCAGTCCACCAGCACCACCTTCCTGGCCGGCAATCCGAACCCGTTCGAGATCCGCACCTTCCCGGCCGACAGCACCGTCGCGCGTGCGCTGGGGTCCGAGCCGCTGGATGCCGAGACCTCGCTGTCCTACAGCCTGGGTCTGGTGCTGCAGCCGACCGATGCGCTCTACCTCACCGTGGATGCGTACCAGATCGACGTGGACGACCGCATCGTGCTGTCGTCCAACCTCACCGGCACCGGCGTGCGTAACCTGCTCGAAGCGCAGGGCATCTTCGGCATCAACGGCGGGCGCTACTTCACCAACGCGGTGGACACGCGCACGCGCGGTGTGGACGTGGTCGGCAGCTACCGCTGGCAGCTGGCCGCCAGCAGCGTGGACCTGACCGCCGGCTACAACTATTCGGAGACCGAGGTGCGCAGTGTCGCGGCCAATCCGGCCGCGCTGTCGGCCAACGGGCTGAGCCTGGAGCGCATCGACCGCACCGAACGCGGCCGCATCGAAGAAGGCTTCCCGCGCGACAAGTTCCTGGTCAACGGCAGCTGGAACCTGGAGCACTGGACGCTGGCACTGGGTGCCACGCGCTATGGCAAGTACAGCACGCGTCCGGCCGCGGCGATCAACGACCAGACCTTCGGCGCCAAGTGGGTGGTGGATGCCTCGGCCAGCTACAAGATCGATCGCTGGACGCTGACCCTGGGTGCGGACAACCTGCTGGACGAATACCCGGACGAGAACAATTTCGCCAACTCCACCAGCGGGCAGTTCCCGTACAGCAATCTGTCGCCGTTCGGCTTCAACGGCGCCTACGTGTACGGCCGCATCAACTATCGCTGGTAACCCGGCGACCTAGCCTGCGGTGCTGCCAGGCACTTAGTGCCCAGGCACGCTGCACGATTGCATCCTGACGCTCGACCACACGCCCCGGCTTGCCGGGGCGTGTGCGTTTTACCCGGCGTGCTTGCGGCGTTTTCCTGATGCAGGCCATCCGGAGGCGGGCATCGATGCGCCGTGAAGAGCCACCGGCGGCCGCAGTGGTATCAACGCGCTTCCACCCTGATGGAGCACCCACCATGGACGCAGCGCAACTCTCACGCGGCCGTCTGATCGACCACCTGCATCTGGTCGTCCACGACCTGGCGGCGAGCCGACGTTTCTACCAGGCCGTGCTCGATGTGCTGGGCATTCCGATCGGTGGCGAAGGCGAAGGATTCTTCTGGGCCGACGAGCTGTTCGTGTCCGATCGCCACACGGTGGCGCAAGGCGTACTCACCGGCCGCCACCATCTGGCCTTCCAGGCGCACGATGTCGCCATGGTGCATGCGTTCCATCAGGCCGCCCTCGCCCACGGCGGCCGCGACAACGGCGCACCGGGCGTGCGCCCGTATCACCCGAGTTACTACGCAGCGTTTGCCCTGGATCCAGATGGCAACAACATCGAAGCGGTGTTCCATGGTCCTGCGCAACGCAACGCCGATGCGGTGCAAATCACGTTCTGATGCAGAAGTTTCATAACTGCTATCGATGTCCATGATGGTGCAAAAAAACCCGTGCAGCAGCAGGTCGGGTGCAAGCGACGCATCACTCTGGTGCAAGCTGGCAACGTTTTCATAAGCATATTTGCGATGACGGTTGCAAGCGCAACATAACCAAAATTTGACATGCGGTTATGCGTGGTCAATGGTTGGGAACGCACCGCAGCTGCCGCAACGGACGCGGCCCGGGAAGGGGGCCCCTGCGATGCATCCGTTCCCCACTCGGAGTTGTCACCGCATGAATTGCAAGACCAGTCCACTCGCAGTTGCCGTTGTTCTTGCACTGTCGTTTTCCGCTTCAAGCGCAGTCGCGCAGTCACAAGCTCCCACCCAGAAAACCCTCGATACCCTGATCGTGACCGGCACGCGCGTGGCCGATCGCACCGTGGCCGAGTCGGCATCGCCGATCGACATCATCTCGCCGCAGGCGCTGGAATCGACCGGCACCACCGAGCTGGCGACCGCGCTGTCACGCGCGATCCCCTCGTTGAATTTCCCCCGCCCGGCCATCTCCGACGGCTCGGATGCAGTGCGCCCGGCGCAGCTGCGCGGCCTGTCACCCGACCAGGTGCTGGTGCTGGTCAACGGCAAGCGCTACCACAGCACCGCGTTGATCAACCTCAACGACACCCAGGGCCGTGGTTCGTCGCCGGCCGACCTCAATACCATTCCGATCGCCGCGGTGGAACGCATCGAAGTGCTGCGCGACGGCGCGTCGGCGCAGTACGGCTCCGACGCCATCGCCGGCGTGATCAACATCGTGCTCAAGGGCAGCGGCGAAGGCGGCAGCGTCAATGGCCGCTACGGCAAGTACAGCGCTGGCGACGGCGAGCAGTATCAGCTGTCCGGCGATGCCGGTTTCAGCTTCGCCGGCACCGGCAAGGTGCACCTGGCCGCGCAGGCCGGGCACTCGGACCAGACCAACCGCGCACTGCCCTTCCAGGGCCGCGTGGAGCAGCGTTACGGCGACCCGGACATCGACCAGGGCGCCATCTCGTTCAATGGCGAATACAGCCCCACCGACTACCTGACCTTCTACTCGTTCGGCATGGTCAGCCGCCGCGAGGTGCTGTCCAACGGCTACTTCCGCTTTGCCGGCGACAACCGCAACCGCCCGGAAATCTATCCGGACGGCTTCCTGCCGCAGATCTACAACGTCAGCAAGGACGTGTCGTGGGTCGGTGGCTTGAAGACCTCCACCGAAGGCGGCCTGAACATCGATCTGAGCTACAACTACGGCCAGAACAATCTCACCTTCGATGTACGCAACAGCTTGAACAACAGCCTGGGGCTGGCCAGCCCGACCAACTTCCATGCCGGCACGCTGGAAGTGACCCAGAACGTGCTCAATGCCGACTTCACCAAGACCCTGGACTGGGGCCTGGCGTATCCGGTCACCCTGGCCTTCGGTGCGGAATGGCGCGGCGAGAAGTTCAACCAGTCGCCCGGCGATGCGGCATCATCGGCCAACGGCGGCATTCCATCTGCGGCCGGAACGCTGATTCCGGGCGCACAGGTGTTCCCGGGCTTCAAGCTCTCCGATGCCGGCTACTACAACCGCAACAGCCACTCGGCCTATGTGGACCTGGAAGCGGATCTGACCGACAAGTTGTCCGCCGGCCTGGCCGGCCGCTACGAGAAGTACAGCGACTTCGGCGATACCGCCACCGGCAAGCTGTCGCTGCGCTATGCGTTCACCGACAAGATCGCAGTGCGTGCCACCGCCTCCACCGGCTTCCGCGCACCGTCGTTGCAGCAGCAGAACTTCCAGTCGATCGCCACCCAGTTCCTCAACGTGGCCCAGCCCAACGGCACGGTCACCGCGATCCCGTTCGAGATCGGCACCTTCCGTACCGACAACCCGGCCGCCATTGCACTGGGCGCCGAGCCGTTGAAGGCCGAGGAATCCAAGAACTACGGGCTTGGCGTGGTGCTGCAGCCGATCGAAAACCTGTACATCACGGTCGATGCGTATCGCATCGAGATCGATGACCGCATCGTGCTGTCGGAAAACCTCACCTCCAATGCGGCGCGCAACTACCTGCAGGCCAATGGCTTCCCGGGCATCGGTGGCGGGCGCTACTTCACCAACGCGGTGGACACCAAGACCCAGGGCGTGGATGCGGTCGGCACCTATCGCTGGAACCTGGACGGCGGCAGCGCGGAGCTGACCTCCGGCTACAACTACAACAAGACCGACGTGGAACGGATCGCCGACAACCCGGCAGCGCTGGAAGCGATCGATCCGGGTGCAGTGCGCATCGGCCGCGCCGAACTGGGCCGCATCACCGAAGGCACGCCGCGCGACAAGTTCTTCCTGGGCGGCACCTGGTCGCCGGGCAACTGGTCGTTCACCGGCACCGCCACGCGCTGGGGCGAGTTCAGCACCTTCGGCACCAACGCCGGCAGCGACCAGACCTATGCGGCCAAGTGGACGTTGGACCTGGCGGCGTCCTACAAGTTGAACGACTGGAACTTCACCATCGGCGGCGACAACGTGCTCAATGAGTATCCCGACCGCCAGGAAGCCGGCCTGGGCACGCGCACCTACCTGCCGTACAGCAGCGCCTCGCCGTTCGGTTTCAACGGCGCGCTGGTGTATGCCAACGTGAGCTACAAGTGGTAAATCCCCACGTGCCGGTCGGCAACGACCGGCACCTCGATCGCCGCGCCCCACGTCGCTGAGACCAGGCGGCACGCCCGCAGCATCGCTCGCCCTGTCCGATTGTCGCGACAGGGCAAGTTCCCCCCTCATTTCGCAAGGATGCGCCACGCAGCAGACGCTGCGTCGCAGTCCGTTGTCCTTGCCGTGCCCGCCATCCCGCCAGCGCACACGCGCTGCGTGCAGGCGACACGGATCACGCAGTCCGCCGTCCTCTTCCCCCGCACCACACGCAGCGCAGTGCTGCGTCCATCATCCCCCTTGAGTCTCCATTCCCATGCACACCTCCAACGCACTCTCGCTTGCGATCTCGGCCGCGCTCACCGTCTGTACGTTTGCCGCCAGTGCGCAATCGCAGCCTGCCCAGCCGCAGAAAACCCTGGATACGCTGATTGTCACCGGCACACGCGTCAGCGACCGCACCGTGGCCGAATCCGAATCGCCGATCGACATCATCACCGAGCAGTCGCTGCAGGCCACCGGCGCGACCGACATCGCCACCGCGCTGGGCAAGCTGCTGCCCTCGCTGAACTTCCCGCGTCCGGCAATCTCCGACGGCAACGATGCCGCGCGGCCGGCCACGCTGCGCGGGCTGTCGCCGGATGCGGTGCTGGTGCTGGTCGACGGCAAGCGCTATCACACCTCCTCGCTGATCAACTACAACCCGTACGTCGGGCGAGGTTCGGCACCGGCCGATCTGAACTCGCTGCCGATGTCGGCCATCGCGCGCATCGAGGTGCTGCGCGACGGCGCCTCGGCCCAGTACGGCTCCGATGCCATCGCCGGCGTGGTCAATATCGTGCTCAAGCATGGCGCCGATGCCGGCAGCAATAGCGTGTCGATCAATGGCGGCATCATGGACAAGGGCGATGGCGAGCAGAACGGCATCGACGGTTCGGTCGGCCTGCCCTTCGGCGGCAGCGGCGGCGATACCGCTCCGGGCTGGGTGCGGCTGTCGTGGAACTACCAGAACACCATGAGCACCAACCGCGGCGAAAACACCAACCGCGCCACCACCGTGCCGGGCACGCCCAACCCGGGCGGTGTGCCCTACCAGCGCCACGGCGACCCGGCCTCCACGTTCTACCAGGGGCTGGCCGCCTTCGGCTATGCGTTCTCGCCGAACCTGGAGCTCTACGGCCACCTGAGCATGAGCCGGCGCGAAGTCACCTCCAACGGTTACTACCGCGCAGCTGAAAACACTGCGCGCAACGTGCAGGCGATCTACCCGAACGGCTTCCTGCCGCAGATCTACAACCCCACCAATGACCGCTCGGCGGTGCTGGGCCTGAAGGGCAGCACCGAGAGCGAATGGAATTGGGACATGTCGGCCACCTACGGCAAGAACGACATGAACTTCAACATCCTCAACAGCATCAATACCAACCTGTACTACACCACCGGCAGCTCGCCGACCAACTTCAATTCCGGCGGCTTCGAAACCGAACAGGGCACGATCAACCTGGACGTCAACAAGTCCTTCGACTGGGGCCTGGCGTATCCGGTCAATGTGGCCTTCGGCGCCGAGCATCGCCAGGACCGCTACCAGATCACCGCCGGCTCGCCGGCGTCGTACTTCTTCGATCCCAACACCATCAATCCCGACGACGGTGCCCCATATCCGGGTGGCGCCCAGGTGTTCTCCGGGCTTGAGCCGTCGGTGGCCGGCAAGTTCGGCCGCCACAGCAACGCGGTCTACGCCAACCTGGAAGCGGACATCACCGACAAGCTGTCCGGCGGCATCGCCGGGCGTTACGAAAACTACAGCGACGCCGGCTCCACGCGCTCGGGCAAGCTGTCGGCGCGCTACGCCTTCAGCGATACCTTCTCGCTGCGCGGCACCATCTCCAACGGCTTCCGCGCGCCGTCGCTGGCCCAGCAGAACTATGCCTCGGTGGTGACCTTGATCCAGAACGGCGAGCTGGTGCAGGTCGGCACCTACCGCACCTCCGACCCGGTCGCGGTGGCGCTGGGCGCCGGCCCGCTGAGCCCGGAGAAATCCACCAACTACGGCCTGGGCGGCGTGTGGCAGCCGACGGCCAACTTCACCTCCAGCCTGGACGTCTACCAGATCCGCATCTGGGACCAGATCCTGTACTCGGACCAGCTGCAGCTGGCGCAGCCGATCGGCCAGGTGGCCGCGGTGCAGTTCTTCGTCAACGGCGCCACCAGCCGCACCCGTGGCGTGGACTGGATCAACAGCTATCTCGCCGACCTGGGCAGCTACGGCAAGCTCAACCTCAGTGCCAGCGCCAACTACAACAAGACCACGATCCTGGAACTGTCCAACCCCAACTTCGGGCGGGCCAGCCAGGGCCTGCTCACCGATGCCACCCCGCGTACCAAGTACATGGCCGCGGCAGACTGGACGCTGGGCGGCTTTGCGCTGAACTTCAACGCCACCCGCTACGGATCGATCAAGCGCATCAGCGACCCGGCCGATGGCAGCCAGGACCAGACCTACGACGCGCGCTGGCTGTTGAACCTGGCCGCCAGCCAGACCTGGAACGCATTCACCTTCACCGTGGGCGCGGACAACCTCACCAACCAGTACCCGACCAAGGCGCAGCTGACCACCGGCTACGACGACCGTGCTGGCGGCCTGCAGTATTCGTCGCTGTCACCGTTCGGTTTCAACGGGCGTTACTGGTACGGCCGGGTCACCTATCGGTTCTAGGTCGCCACGCTCGATCGCAACGTGCTGATCGAACGTTTCGATCAGCGCATCTCTCACGCAAACACCGCCGATCGCTTGGCGGTGTTTGTCGTTGGAGCCACCGCAACACGCGTGCAGCGGCTGTTTGCCGTCTACCGCAATGGTGTGTGTCCCGTTGAACGCCGTATTGATGGCCACAGTGCGTCGGCGGGCGTGGTCAACGCGTTGCCGCCATCCGTGCAGCGTATGGGAGGGTTTGTTGGCTGCTATTGCCCGACGACCTCACCAGGAGGCGAGCAGCGCGTCGACACCGCGCAGGTTGGCGCGGTCGTTCCAGCTCAGCGTGTCGCGCTGCTCCAGCCGCAGCGCCGGCAGACGGGCCAGCAGGCAGGACAGCGCGGCCTCCATCTCGATCAGGGCCAGCCGGTTGCCCAGGCAATGGTGGATGCCGCCGCCGAAGGACAGCGCGCGGCCCTGCTGCCGGCGGATATCCAGCACCTGCGGGTCGGTGAACTGCAGGCTGTCGTGATTGGCCGCGCCCAGCATCAGGTACAGCATGGCGCCCTGCGGAACCGCCACGCCCTCGATCTCGAACTCCTGCAAGGCCGTGCGCGTGGCGATCTGCACCGAGCTGTCGTAACGCATGCACTCGAGCACCGCATTGGGCAGCAGGCTCGGGGTGTCCTGCAGCAGGCGCAATTGCTGCGGATGCCGATGCAGGGCGACCAGCGCATTGCAGATCATGTTGGAGGTGGTTTCGTGGCCGGCGAAGAACAGCAGGATCACGTTGGAGACGATTTCCTCATCGCTCAGGCGGCGGCCGTTGTCCTCGGCCTGGATGAAGCGCGTGATCAGATCCTCGCCGCCATCGCTGCGACGTTGCGCGATCACGTCGTGGAAATACGCAGCCAGCTGGTCATAGGCGACACTGGTCGCCTGCAGTTCTTCGGCCGTCATCATCGGATCGAAGACCTTTGCCAGGGCACTGGTCGCATGACTCAGCGCGGTGGCATCGGCCGCATCGATGTCCAGCATCCGGCAGATGATGGCGATCGGCAGCGGGAACGCGAACTCGGTCAGCAGATCGCAGTGGCCGTTTGCCTGGAAAGCGTCGATCAACCCGGCGGCGGTATCGCCGGCCACCTGGCGCATGGCATCCATCTGCCGCGCACCGAAGGCCTGTGTCATCAATCCACGCAACTGGGTGTGCAGCGGCGGGTTGAGCAGCAGGAACATGCGGCTCATGCCCTGAAACAGCGGCAGGTGCACCGCCGCCTCGCCGTAACGCAACCGAATGCTTTGCAGGTAATCGCGGCCGAGCCGGCGATCGCCGAGCAGCCGATCGACCACCGCGTAGCGGCCGGACATCAGCCGCCCGTCCGCCACCTGTACCAGCGGCCCTTCGTCACGCAGCCGTGCGTAGGTCGGATAGGGATCGTGCCGGAAGTGGGGTGTTGCGAAATCGCTGAGATGCATGGCCTGGCTCGTAGGGCATCGCCCGCGACAGGGGCGATGAGGGCGTGGGCCTGCCGGACAACGCAGGCACTCCACTGGGGGCTCCGATTGTCGGCCGCCCCTGCGCAGCGTCCTTGCGCAGGGGCGAAGCGGTGTCGTCTATGTTGAATCGGCGTGCCGGGCATGCGCCGTGCATCGCAGCCTGCGCCAGCGCGCGCAGGGCGCTGCGCCATGCGCGCGGAGGTCCGATGCATGCGTCTGCGTGCGTGCATGCGCTGCGTGTCGCATCACGTTAATCAAGCGCTGTGTACTATGGGCGTCCGGCCAACCGGACCAGCAACGCGGTCCTGTTCCCCCGCGCCGGACTCCAGCCATGACCACGCAATGCCCGCAGGCGATGCCCGGCGCAGTGCCGTTGGCTGGTCGCGCCCGCGACGCTCTCTCGGACACTCTCACAACGGATTGGAATGCATCACGACACCAGCCTCATCGACATCATCGCCGTCGGCCTCGCGGTCGCTTTCGTGCTGGGCACGCTCGCACAGAAGGTGAAACTCTCGCCGCTGGTCGGCTATCTGCTGGCCGGTGTCTGCGTCGGGCCGTTCACGCCCGGCTTCGTGGCCGACCAGACGATGGCCAATCAACTGTCCGAGCTGGGTGTGATGCTGCTGATGTTCGGTGTGGGCCTGCACTTCTCGCTCGACGACCTGATGGAAGTGAAATGGATCGCGATTCCGGGCGCGTTGGCGCAGATCGTGGTCGCCACGCTGCTCGGCTGGGCACTGGCCTGGAGCATGGGCTGGCCGTTGATGCATGGCCTGGTGTTCGGCCTGGCGCTGTCGGTGGCCAGTACCGTGGTGCTGCTGCGCGCACTGGAAGAACGCCGCCTGCTGGAAACCCAGCGCGGCCGCATTGCGGTGGGCTGGCTGATCGTCGAAGACCTGGTGATGGTGATCGCGCTGGTGATGTTGCCGGCCCTGGCCGAGGTGCTGGGCGGCGGCGCGCCGGCAGCGGCGCATGACGGCGAATCCACCTCGCTGCTGGCCGCGCTCGGCCTGACGCTGTTCAAGATGGTGGCGTTCGTGGCGGTGATGCTGGTGGTCGGCCGCCGGGTGATTCCGTGGTCGCTGGAAAAGGTCGCCGCCACCGGCTCGCGCGAGTTGTTCACCCTGGCCGTGCTCGGCATCGCGCTGGGCGTGGCGTTCCTGTCGGCCACGCTGTTCGGGGTGTCGTTCGCGCTGGGCGCGTTCTTCGCCGGCATGTTGCTGAAGGAATCCGAGCTCAGCCACAAGGCCGCCAGCGATTCGCTACCGTTGCGCGATGCATTCGCGGTGTTGTTCTTCGTCTCGGTGGGCATGCTGTTCGACCCGATGATCCTGGTCGAGCATCCGTGGCAGGTGCTGGCCACGTTCCTGACCGTGACCCTGGGCAAGTCGCTGGCCGCGTTCGTGATCGTGCGTGCGTTCGGCCATCCCACCGGTACGGCGCTGACCATTTCCACCAGCCTGGCGCAGATCGGCGAGTTCTCCTTCATCCTGGCCGGGCTGGGCGTGCAGCTGGCCATCCTGCCGGAAACCGGGCGCGACCTGATCCTGGCCGGTGCGCTGCTGTCGATCATCGCCAACCCGTTCCTGTTCTCGTGGCTGGACCGCTGGCAGGCCAGGCAGGCGCAGGACGCCCCGGCCAAGGTGGAGCCGGAGCTGCCGCCCGGCCCGCCGCTGCCGCTGGACGGCCATGCGATCGTGATCGGCTATGGGCGCGTGGGCAGTGCGCTGGCGCAGTTGCTGCGCAGCCGCGGCGTGCCGGTGCTGGTGATCGACGACAACGGCGATCACGTGGCCAAGGCGCATGCGGCCGGCATTCCCGGCATCCGCGGCAGCGCGGCGGCTGACCGCGTGCTGGCCGAAGCCCGCCCGGAGCATGCCAAGATCGCGATTCTGGCGATTCCGCAGCCGCTGGAAGCCGGCGAGGCGCTGGCCAAACTGCGCGCGATCAACCCGTCGCTGACGCTGCTGGCACGCGCGCACAGCGATACCGAGGTCAAGCACCTGCTCGAACATGGCGCCGACGGCGCGGTGCTGGCCGAACGCGAACTGGCCTACTCGCTGGCCGAGATGGTGATGTCCACTCCGCCGTATCGGGCATTGCGGGTGCCGGCCTCGTAATCGCGCACGGGACGACGCAGCGCCGCACGGAAACGAAGACCCGCCGGCAGCGCCTGCGGGTCTTTTCTTGTGGCGCGCAGGTACTTCAGTGCGGAACGGCTCGCACCTCTGCATTGATCAAACTGCGACCAGGGCACCGAAAACTGCCCATCAAATCCACTTGATAATCATTCCCATCCGGAGCAGGATGAGCGCCCGTTCCATTGGCGGCCTCATCCATGACGTTTGCGGTTGGCGTTCTCAACGCAGTGCCGAGCGTGCAGTTGTGCGAGCTGCTGGGCCGCATCGGCTACGGCTTTGTGGTGCTCGATCTGGAGCACGTGCTGCGCGCGCCGGACGACCTGGAACACGCCATCCGCGCCTGCGAGCTGTCCGGCTGCGAGGCCTGGGTGCGGGTGCCGGAAGTGGACGAAAAACTGATCGGCCGGGTGCTGGATGCCGGCGCGCGCGGAATCGTGATTCCGCGCGCCGAATCGGCCACGCAACTGGCTGATGCCATCGCCGCGGCGCGGTTTCCGCCGCTGGGCCGGCGCGGCATCACCGGCGGGCGCGTCACCGGCTTCGGCGCTGTCGACCTGCCCACCTACATCGCGCAGGCCAATGACGGCATCCGCATCGTGCCGATGATCGAAAGTGCCGCCGGTATTGCGGCGCTACCGGAGATGCTGGCCGTGCCCGGTGTGGCAGTGGTGATGGAGGGCGCACTGGATCTTGCGCTGGATCTGGGCCTGGGCCCGCAGCCGACCCATCCACGGGTGTGGGCGCTGCTGCTGCAACTGCATGCGCACTGCGTTGCGGCCGACGTGCCGTTCTGCCCCAATCCGCGCACCGATGCGCAGCGCGCGCACTGGCTGCAACAACCGGACCTGCGCTGGCTGCTTGCCGGCGAAGACCGCGCGCTGGTTCAACGCGCCCTGCGCGCTCATCTGGCCACTTTCGCCGCCCCTACTCCACCACCCGCCCGCAGGAGCACGCCGTAGATGTCGACGTTCCGTTTCCACGCACTGACCATCGCCATCGCTGCGGCCACGTTGCCCCTGCCGCAGCTGGCAGTTGCCGTCGAGTCGCCGGATGCGGCGGCCACCGATGCGCAACCGCCGATCCGCGCACTGGACACGATCCAGGTGCAAGGCAGCCTGCTCGGGCGCTCCAGGCCCGACGACGTGCAGCGCTATGCTGGCAGCCGGCAGGTGATCGACCGCGAACAACTGCGCAATGGCGGCAACCGCTCGCTGGACGATGCCTTGCAGCGCGTGCCGGGCATCAAGATCTTCGACGAGACCGGCACCGGCGCGTTGCCGCAGCTGATGCTGCGCGGCCTGTACGAGAGCCGCAGCGGGCGTGTGCAGGTGCTGGAAGACGGCATTCCGCTGGCACTGGCGCCGTACGGGCAGACCAGCCTGTCGTTGTTCCCGGTGGGGCTGAATCAGATCGACCGCATCGATATCGTGCGCGGTGGCGCGGCCGTGCAGTACGGGCCGAACAACGTGGGCGGCGTGATCAACCTGGTCAGCAAGGAGATCCCCAGCCAGTGGAGCACCACGCTGGCGCACAAGGTCACCGCCGGCGGCCAGGGCCAGTTCCTGCAGGACAGCGCGCTCAGCAGCGGCGGCTACCTCAGCGACAATTTCGGCCTGCAGGTCGATGCCAATCGCACCTACGGCGAGTACTGGCGCGCACACAGCGATACCGACATCAGCAATCTGCGCGTGCGTGCGGAGTGGTGGCTGGACGACACCAAGTTGCTCAAGGCCAGCGTGCAGCGCTATCTGGTGGACATGGACCTGGCCGGCGCACTCAGCCCGGACGATTACCGGCGCGATCCGCGCCAGTCCACGCGCCCATTGGACAGCTTCAACGGGCGTACCACGCGTGCGTCGCTGAGCTATGAGCAGCTGCTTGGAGACTGGGGGCCGCTGCAGGATGTGCGGTTGTCCTGGACCAACTTCAGCGCGCGCAGCAGCCGCAACTTCATCGTCGGCATGCGCCAGGCCGCCACCGAAACCTGGCGTTCGGACCTGCCGCCGCAACTGCGCCAGACCGCACCGCGCGACTTCCGCGTGGCCGGCAGCGAGCCGCGCCTGAGCTGGACCATGGGCGAGGCCGGTGGCGTGCGCCAGCAATGGACTGCCGGCGTGCGTGCGGTGCACGAGGACATCGATTTTTTGGTCGGCAATCTGCGCCTGCGCGATGGCCTGTTCACCAGCGTGCGTGACTGGCAGTTCGAAGACCGTGCCCTGGCCGCCTACGTCAGCAACGCGATCACCCTGCCCGACGAACGCCTGACCATCACCCCGGGCCTGCGCTATGAGCGGCTGGATTCGCGCTACTTCAATCGCGCCACCGGCCTGCGCACGCGCAACCAGACCCGCGATGTCCTGCCAGGTCTGACGCTGGGTTTACAGGCCAACGAACAGTGGTTCTTCTATGCGGACGGGCAACGTTCGCTGCGCGCGCCGCAGGTCACCCAGATCATCTTCGGCAACAACCTGGATGCCGAACTGGCGTGGAACTACGAAGCCGGCACGCGCTACCAGCCCAACGACCGCACCCGCATCCAGCTCGGTGCGTATCTGATCGACTTCGACCAGCAGATCCAGCTGGACAACACCACGCGCGTGTTCCGCAACCTCGGCAAGACCCGCCATCAGGGCGGCGAGCTGGAACTGCAATGGAGCCCGCAAAACCTGCGTGCGCTCACCCTCAACGCAGGCTATGCGTATCTGGATGCCAGCCAGGAATCGGGCGCGTTCCGCGGGCTGCGCGTGCCCTACACCTCGCGCAACCAGATCACGCTGGGCGGCAACTACACGCTCGGTCACACCACTGTCGCACTGTCGAGCTACTACTTCAGCAAGGCCTACAGCGATGCCGCCAACACCGTGCAGGAGAACGCCATCGCCTCGGTCGGCGAGCTGCCGTCGTACTGGGTCTGGAACACGCAGGTGAGCCATACGCTGTTCGAACGCGATGGACAAAAATTCAGCGCGTCGCTGGCGATCAACAACCTGTTCGATCGGCAGTACTGGTTCCGCGGCGTGGATACCAGCCCGTGGGGCCGCCAGGCCGCACCGTCGCGCACCGTCACCGCCGGGCTGGAGTACACGTTTTAGGCCTTCGACCCGGCACATGCCGTCGCGACCGACGTACAGGGGCGTCGGTCGGCTGACGGCAACGGCGCTCGCGCTGGCGCGCGCCGCAGACAACACGGCGTGCATGAGGCACGCATCCCTGCCGCAGCATGCGGCATGCGATCACCGTATCGCAGGCCACCCACCGCCATCGCGGCGCCAGGCAGCCCGTTTCAGTACCGGTTTTTCCACCGTCCTGTTGAACGAGAGCTGCCATGACTGCGACATCCGCTGCACCGTTGGTGATCCTCACCCATGTCTGCCATCCGGCCATCACCGAGGGCTTCCTGCCGGCCGCGCATGCGCTCGGCCTGCCGGTATGGCTGCTGACCGATCACCGACTCGATCACCTGAGCCATTTCCGCGAGCACCCCGCGCATGCGCCGCAGCGGGTGATCGAATGCGATGTGTTCAATCCGCTCGGCGTGCTGGATGCGTTGCACGACACCGATGTGTCACCGCGCGCAGTGTTCAGCAACAGCGATCATCTGCAGACCAGCACGGCGCTGGTCGCAGCGGGTCTTGGCCTGCCCGGCAAGGACTGGCAGGTCTGTTACGCGGCCAAGAACAAGGCGGCGATGCGTCAGCGCCTGCGCGCGCACGGACTGCCATCACCGTGGTTCTGCACGCTGGCGCCGGGTGCGGCGTTGCCGGCCGGCATTCCGTGGCCGGTGGTGGCCAAGCCGCGCGAGGGCGTGGCCAGTGTGGATGTGCGCCACTGCGCAGACGCCGCACAGTTGCAGGCCTATCTGGACGATGTGTGGCAGCGCCATCCGCAGCGCACCGTGCTGCTGGAAGGCATGCTGGAAGGGGCGCTGTTCACGCTGGAAACGCTGGGCGACGGCCACACCCTGCAGGCGCTGGGCGGCTTCCAGGTGCGGCTGTCGCCGCCGCCGCATTTCGTGGAATGCGAGGCGCAGTGGGATGCCCGCGTGGACACGCCGGTGATTGCGCAGGCGCTGCAACAGCTGCGCAGCTTCGGTGTCGGCTTCGGGTTGTGCCATAGCGAATTCATCCTCACCAATGACGGCCCGGTGCTGGTGGAGATCAACTACCGCAGCATCGGCGACCGCCGCGAGTTCCTGCTCGACGACATGTTCGGCAGGCAGTGGTTCACCGCCGCGCTGGCACCGCATCTGGGCCTGCCGCTGCCGCAGCTGCGCTGCGATCGCGCCCATGCCTTGCTGCGTTACTACGTGGCCGAACAGGACGGCGAGCTGGTGGCCGCCAGCGAAGACCGTCGCCACCACGATGCGCACAGCGACGTGCACTACCGGCGCATGCGTGCGCCCGGCGAGCGTATCCGCCTGAGCCATTCCAACAAGGATTACCTGGGTGTGCTGAGCGCCGTGGCCAGCGATGCACAGGCGCTGCAACAGGCGGTGGTGCATGCCGAAGCGGGGCTGCAGTGGCGGATCGATGGCGCGGAGCTGCGCGCATGAGCAGCGCCGCCGACCAGCGCTACATCGCCACCCGCATCATCGATGCCTGCCTGCGCGAGGACCTGCGCGGTATTGCCAGCCGCGGCAGCGCCGCAGTGCCCGAGGCAGGCGTGCTGGCGGCATGGACCGACCCCAGCCCGGTGGAGGGCTGGTGGCGCATCGCGCATCTGCCCGCTGGCACGCTGTGGTTGCCGATCCATCGGCAGGGCTATCTGCAGGACATCGGTGCCTGCGGCGACAGCTGGATCGTGCAGAGCGCCGATGGCGCGCATGTCGAACGCGGTGCGCAGGCCTGGCTGCAGCGCATCAGCGCGCAACTGGACGTGGAGACCCAACAGCTGCATCGCGCCTATGCCGAGGAAGCCGAGTGCGCGGCCGCCCACCTGGGCCTGGCGCGCCAGGCCTTTGATGCCCAGGCACCTGCGTTGCTCAACGCATTGCAGCATCCGGATGCAGCCGAGCGTGCGTATCGCTGCGATCAACTGGCCAGCTACCGCGACCATCCGTTCTATCCGACCGCACGCGCCAAGGCCGGGCTGGAGGCCTCGGAACTGCGCGATTACGCGCCCGAGTTCGCGCCCAGCTTCGCGCTGCGCTGGCTGGCGATTCCGCGGGCGCAGGTCAGCTGCACCGGCGCCGCGCCGGCCGAGCTGTGGCCGGACTTCGCCACGCTGGGCCTGCCGCCCGAACTGGCCGACACGCATGTCGCCTGGCCGGTGCATCCGCTGGTGTGGGCGCGGCTGGAGCAGGATGGGTTTGCGTTGCCGGCGGGCAGCCTGCGCGCGCCGCAGGCCTGGCTGCAGGTGCGCCCCAGCCTGTCGGTGCGCACGCTGGTGCCACTGCAGCATCCGCAGTTGCATCTCAAGCTGCCGATCCCGATGCGCACGCTGGGCGCGCTCAACCTGCGCCTGATCAAGCCGTCCACGCTGTACGACGGTCACTGGCTGGAGCGCGCACTGCGCCGCATCGATGCGCGGGATCCGGCCCTGCGCGGCCGCTGCGTGTTCGTGGACGAATCGCAGGGCGGGCACGTGGGACAGGCGCGCCACCTGGCCTATCTACTGCGGCGCTACCCACCGCTGGACGACGCCACGCTGGTACCTGTGGCCGCACTGTGCGCACTGCTGCCGGACGGCCGGCCGATGGCGATCCATCTGGCCGAGCGCTTTGCGCACGGCGACGTACTCGGCTGGTGGCGCGAGTACACCGGGCTGATGCTGGCGGTGCATCTGCGCCTGTGGCTGCGCTACGGCATCGCGCTGGAAGCCAATCAGCAGAACAGCGTGCTGGTGTATGCCGATGGCCAGGCGACGCGGCTGCTGATGAAGGACAACGACGCCGCCCGCATCGCACTGCCGCAACTGCGCGCACAGCTGCCGGATCTGGACGCGTTGGGTCCGCTGCACGATGCGCGCATCGCGGTGGACGACCCGCATGCCCTGGCGCGGATGTTCTGCACCATCGTGCTGCAGCTGGACCTGCAGGCAGTGCTGGAAGGCCTGGCCGAGTGGCAGCCCGCGCTGCGCGCGCCGCTGTACGCGCAGTTGCAGACGCAGTTTGCAGCGACGCTGGCGCAGCTGGACCGCGACGGCATCGACACCGGCCCCGCACGCCGCCTGCTGGCCGCACCGCGGCTGCCGGTGAAGTACCTGCTCAGTGCCGGCAGCCTGCTCAGCAAACAGCTCACCGGTGCGAGCGACATCAACAAGTTCTACGGCGATAGCGCGCCCAATCCCTTCGGCGCCGCCTTCGCCGGCGCACAGCAGATACCGCGCCAACAGGCGGGTGCCCCGCGATGAAGCGCATCCTGGGCCCGGTGCTGGCGGCGCACTACCTGGCCGCCTTCACCGCACTGGGCATGCCGTTGTTTCTGCCGCAGGTGCTGGCCGAACTGGCGCCTTTGGCGGCGGTTGGCTGGAGCGGCGTGCTGTACGTATTGCCGACGCTGTGCACCGCGTTGACGGCCGGTACCTGGGGGCGCCTGGCCGACCGCTATGGACGCAAGCGTTCGTTGCTGCGTGCGCAGCTGGGCCTGGCGCTGGGCTTTGCGATCGCCGGCTTTGCGCCGTCGCTGAGCTGGCTGGTGATCGGCCTGATCGTGCAAGGCACCTGCGGCGGCTCGCTGGCGGCGGCCAATGCGTACCTGGCCAGCCAGCCGCAGGCCGGCCCGCTGGCGCGCGCGCTCGACTGGACGCAGTACTCGGCACGCCTGGCGATGGTCAGCGCGCCGGCGTTGCTGGGCCTGGCAGTGGCGCTTGGCCCGGCGCAGTCGCTGTATCGCGCGCTTGCGCTGCTGCCGCTGCTGGCGTTCGCGCTGACCTGGCGCCTGCCGGCCGACCGGCCTGCGGCGCGGCCGGTAACGTCCCCTGCGCGGTCAACACCCTCCGCAGACGCTGCCGCGTCGCTGTCGGCGTCAGCACGGACCGCCACGACGGCCAGCGCCCTGTGGCCTGCGTTGCTGGTCGCGCAGTTCCTGTTCTGCTTCGCGATGGTGGTGACCTTCCCCTACTTCATCCCGTATGCGCTGGCGCGCGGTGCCGGCCACGATGCGCTGGCCGGCCTGCTCTACAGCCTGCCGCATCTGGTCTACCTGGTGGTGCTGCCGTGGTGGCGGCGCGGCGATGGCGACGCCTGGCTGGTGCCCGGCCTGGTGCTGTTTGCGGTGGCCTGCCTGTGGCAGGCGCTGTTGCACGACGCCGTCGCATTGGCAGCGGCGCGGCTGTTGTTCGGCCTGGGCATGTTGTTCGGCCTGCGCGGGCTCAACCGCCGCCTGGCGCAGGTCGCCAGCGGGCATGGCGCCGGGCGCCTGTTCGGCCGCTTCGACGCCTGCGGCAAATGGGCCGGCGTGTTTGCCGGTGCCGCTGCCGGCGCGCTGACCCAGGCGGCCGGCCCCGCCACCCCCTTCCTGGCTGCCGCGCTGGCTGCGGCGGCCGCTGCGCTCACCGTCCTGGTGCGCTTCCCTTCGAGGAGATCGACCGATGTCGCCGCACACGATGCATGACCCCTGGTACGACAGCATGGCCGACGCGCAGGCCTGCAGTTGCTGGTTGAACTGCTACCTGCGCGAGTTCGCGATTCCGCAACGCGCCGTGGACTTCGATTATCGCGGCCTGGATCGGCCCGGCCCGCGCGTGGCCGAGCAGCGCTGGCTGCGGATCGATCTGGGCGATGCCGGTGTGCTGTGCGTGCGCATTGCCTACGCCGATCGCCTGGGCCGCTGCCGCTTTGCCTCCACGCCGTTCCTCAAGGGTGCCGGCCAACCGTGGCAGAGCCTGGACGCGCATGCCCTGGCGCGCTGCCTGCTGCAGGCGCTGGGCAGCACGCAGGCGGTCAATCCGGAACTGCTCGCGCAAAGCGCCAACAGCGTGGCGGTCACCGCTGCGTTATTGAGACAGGCGCACCGCACCGCGCCGACCGGCGAGGCGATGATCGACGCCGAACAATCGATGCTGTGGGGGCATGCCCTGCATCCCACGCCCAAGAGCCGCGAAGGCGTCGACCTGGCGCAGGTGCTGGCCTGCGCGCCGGAAGCGCGCGCCGCGTTCCAGCTGTTCTGGTTCCGCATCGACCCACGGCTGCTGCGCATGCAGGGCCGCGATGTGCGTGCGAGCCTGCGCCGGCTCTCCGGCGACGACGACCTGTATCCCTGCCACCCGTGGGAAGCGCAGCGCCTGCTCGACGATCCGCTGCTGCGCACCCTGCAGGGGCGCGGCCTGATCACGCCGGTCGGTGCGCTGGGCGATACCCTGCGGCCCACCTCCTCGGTGCGCACGCTGTATCACCCGGAGCTGGACTATTTCCTCAAGTGCTCGGTGCATGTGCGCTTGACCAACTGCGTGCGCAAGAACGCCTGGTACGAGCTGGAAAGTGCGGTCGCGCTGACCGAGCTGCTGGCGCCGAGCTGGCGTGCGTTGGCGGCGCAGGTGCCGGGCTTCGACGTGATGCTGGAGCCTGCGGCGACCTCGCTGGAGATCGCCCAGGTCGATCCCGCCCTGCACGATGCCGACCCGTTGGCGGCGCGTGGCCTGTCAGAGAGCTTCGGCATCCTGTATCGGCAGACCCTGACTGCCGCGCAGCGGGCGCGGTGGCAGCCGCAGGTGGCCGCGGCCTTGTTCACCTGCGATGCGCAGGGCAACAGCGTGTGTGCGTCCAGGCTGCAGGCATTGGGTGGCGCGCAGCTGGATCGCCACACCGCCACGCTGCTGTGGTTCCGCGCCTATGCCGGCCTGCTGCTGGATGGCGTATGGAGCGCGCTGTTCCAGCACGGCATTGCGCTGGAACCGCATCTGCAGAACACCGTGATCGGGTTTGCCGACGGCTGGCCGACGCGGGTGTGGATCCGCGACCTGGAAGGCACCAAGCTGCTCGCACACCACTGGCCTGCCACGCGCTTGCAGGGTGTGGGCGAACGCGCGCGGCAATCGCTGTACTACACGCCGGAACAGGGCTGGAATCGCGTGGCGTACTGCGCGCTGGTCAACAATCTGGCCGAGGCGATCTTCCACCTGAGCGAAGGCGATGCCGTGCTGGACGCGCGCCTGTGGCAATGCGTGGGCGAGCTCGCCGCGCGCTGGCAGCAGCGCCATGGCGCGCAGGCCGCGCTGCAGGGGCTGCTCGAGGGCGCGCCGCTGCCCGGCAAGAACAACCTGGGCACGCGGCTGTGGCAACGCGCCGACCGCCAATCCGACTATACCGCGCTGCCCAACCCGATTCCACGCAGCGCGGCGACACGGCGGGTGGCGGCATGAGCCTGCGCATCGATAGTGACGCAGTGATGCAGGCATTGCCGGGCATCCGCAACCAAAGCGATGGCCCGCTGTGCGCCTACGTCTACGACCTGGCCGCTCTGGATGCGCATGCGGCATGGATGCGCGCGCAGCTGCCCGAAGCGGGCGAGCTGTTCTACGCGGCCAAGGCCAATGCAGAGCCACCGATCCTGCAAACGCTCGCCCCGCACGTGGATGGCTTCGAGGCGGCCTCCGGCGGCGAACTGGCCTGGCTGCATCGGCAACAGCCCACGGCCGCGTTGCTGTTCGGCGGCCCGGGCAAGCTCGATGCCGAACTGGCCCAGGCTGCCTCGCTGCCCAACTGCACCGTGCATGTGGAAAGCCTGGGCGAACTGGAACGCCTGGCCGCGATCGCGGCGCAGGCCGGCCGCTGCGTGCCGGTGTTCCTGCGCATGAACATCGCCGTGCCCGGTGCGCAGAGCACGCGCCTGATGATGGGCGGGCAGCCCTCGCCGTTCGGCCTGGACCCGGACGCTCTGGATGCGGCGATCCAGCGCCTGCGGGCCAGCCCCTCGCTGCGGCTGGAGGGCTTCCATTTCCACCTGATGTCGCACCAGCGCGATGCCGGCGCGCAGCTGCATCTGATCGCCGCCTACCTGCGCACCGTGCAGCAGTGGCGGCAACGCTATGGGCTCGGCCCGTTGCGGGTGAATGCAGGCGGCGGCTTCGGGGTGGATTATCTGGCGCCGGAATCGTCGTTCGACTGGGCCGGCTTCTGCGCCGGCCTGCCTGGCTTGCTGCGTGAACACGGCCAGGCGCTGCGCCTGCGGCTGGAGCCCGGCCGCTATGTCAGCGCCAGCTGCGGCTGGTACCTGATGGACGTGCTGGACCTCAAGCGCAGCCACGGCGCGTGGTTTGCGATCGCCCGCGGCGGCACCCATCACTTCCGCACCCCGGCCGCGCAGGGGCACGATCACCCGTTCCGTGTGCTGCGTGGCAGGCACGCGCCGGTGCTGCGCGACACCCCGGTCACCCTGGTC
Organism: Xanthomonas euroxanthea; assembly: GCF_903989455.1. Taxonomy (NCBI): domain Bacteria; kingdom Pseudomonadati; phylum Pseudomonadota; class Gammaproteobacteria; order Lysobacterales; family Lysobacteraceae; genus Xanthomonas; species Xanthomonas euroxanthea. Next base: position 3,655,241 of record NZ_LR861803.1, read on the forward strand.
GGGCAGCTGTGCACGCCGAAGGACGTGCTGGCGCGCAACCAGCACGTTGCCGCGCTGGCACCGGGCGACTGCCTGGCCTTCCCGCTGGCCGGCGCATATGCCTGGAATATTTCGCACCAGCAGTTCCTGATGCATCCGCCGCCGCAGATGGTGTTCCTGCCGGCGGCGGCTCAGGCGGCGGCAACGGCGTCGGTCGAAGGCTGGACCGGCACGCGGATGTCTGCACGCAACGCTGCCTCTGCCACTGCTTCCGGGTCGTCAAGGTAGAGGTAATGCAGCGGCGCGGCGCGCAAGACGTAGCCGCTGTGTGGTAACCATTGCGCGAGCAGAAGGTCCAGTGCGTCTTCGATACCGGCATACGCACCGATGTGTCGCAACACCGCATGCGTGCCGCCGTCGAGCTGGCGCAGTTGCAGTGGCGCGGGCGGTGCCAGAGCGGCGTCGAAGACCATGCCGCATTCGAACAGGTGCCGATGCGCCGGCATGTCGCGGTGGTCGCTCAGCGGCAGGCCGATCAAGGACTGCAGTTGCGCGATCGCACCGACCCGCTCGGCCCAGGCCGCGATGCGGCCGAAGCCACGGTCCAGGTCGTCGAAGGCGCCACGCTGGCGCAACACCACCACTTCCAGCGGATCGAGCACCTGCACCAGCACCTGCAGGGGCGCGCCGGACACCTGCGGCGGCACCGAGGGCCTGGCCAGCTGCTGCAGTTTCTGCGCGCGCACGGCGGGCGCGTTGCGCAAGCTGCTCGGGCTGGCCTGCAGCACGGTGCGAAATGCGCGTGCCAGCGCCTGCGGGGTGTGATAGCCCACCGCCAGCGCCACCTCGGTGACCGATGTCGCCTGCTCGCCCAGCAGATGCAGCGCATGACTCAGGCGCAGCCGCGCGATGGTCTGCCCCAGGGTTTCGCCGGCCAGTGCGCGATAGACCCGATGAAAATGATGCGGCGATTGCTGCGCCACTGCCGCCAATGCGGCCAGGTCCGGCAGCGGTTCGCCGGCGCGAATGCTGGCCTGCAGATGGGCGACGACGCGCTCGACGCTGCGCTGGCGGTTGAAGACGACCGAGGTGGCTGCTGGCATGGGCGGTTCCTGATGGGCGGCCCCAGCATCGCGCAGATCGGCACCGCCTGCGGTCCCGATCTTGCGCAGTGTCGGTGGCGCGCCCGGGCGCAGACAACGCGCCGCAGGCGTCCACGTTGAAACGGCCTGGCTGCGGCGCGTACGCCGGGTGCACGTCACCGTCGATAGGCGGTGCGGCCCTGCCAGGAACACCCCGTATGCTCAGCTCGCTTACGGCGCCAGGGCCCGGAAGCGCCCCAGCGTGGCGCTGTCGGCGCGGTCAATCTCGGCCACCGGCGCGCCCTGCCAACGGCTGAGGGGTATCCGCGCAACCGCGGATCCTGATGCAGCGGCAGCGCACGCGCAGTTGCCAACTCGATGACGAACAAGACACAGCGCTGCAGCGTCGAGGCGACAACCGCGCCCCATGCGCCGTCGGAGGTGGCCGCGCGCAGTTGCTGCCAGCCCGGTGCAGCGAGCAGGTCGTCGAGCTGGCCACGGCCGCTGCGCTGACCGGTGTGGCCGTCGCGCAGCACGCCGATCTATGCACTCATGCGTCGGACACGCCGGCTTCGGCAAAGGTCGCCATGCCGTTGTGCAAGGCGCAGGCATGGCGCAACAGCGGAATCGCCACCGCTGCGCCGCTGGCCTCGCCCAGGCGTAGATCCAGCTGCAGCAGCGGTTCGGCGTCGAGTGCGCGCAGCAAGGCGGCATGGCCGCGCTCCTGCGAGCGATGCCCGAACAGCAGCCATTCGCGCACGCCGCCATTGAGATGGGTGGCGACCAGCGCTGCGGCGGTGCTGATGAAGCCATCCACCAGCACCGGAATCCCGGCCTGCGCCGCGGCGATGTAGGCGCCGACCAACGCGGCGATCTCGAAGCCGCCCAACCGGCGCAGCCGCTCCAGCGCGGTGGAGGCATCGGCATGCAGGGCCAGCGCACGGGTGATCACGGTGGCCTTGTGGGCGATGCCCTCGGCATCCAGCCCGGTACCGGCACCGGCCATCGCCTGCGGAAACTGCGACAGCAGCGCGCAGCCCAGTGCCGCGGCCGAGGTGGTGTTGCCGATGCCCATTTCGCCACCGACAAACAGCTGCGTGTCGCAACTTCTTGCCTGCGCAACGCTTTCGGCGCCTGCGGCCAGTGCATCGCGCAACTGGGTGGAGGTCATCGCCGGCTGCTCGCAGATGTTGGCGCTGGCTGGCGCGATCCAGGCACGCCGCACCCGCGGCAACTCGCCCGGGTCGTTGACCACGCCCAGGTTCACCACTTCCAGGCGTGCACCGAGTTCGCGCGCCAGCACCGCGATGGCGGCGCCGCCCCGGGCGAAATTACGCACCATCTCGCCGGTGACCGCCTGCGGAAACGCAGACACGCCTTCTGCGGCGACCCCGTGGTCGGCGGCATATACCGCGATCCAGACCCGCTGCACGGTGGGGTGTTCGTTGCGCTGCCAGGCCGCCAGTTGCACCGCCAGCTGTTCCAGCCGGCCCAGCGCGCCGGGCGGCTTGGTCAGTTGTTCCTGCCGCGCCAGCGCAGCCGCGCGCACGCGCGCGTCCGGCACCGCGCAGGCACCATGGATCCAATCGCTTGTCACACCACCTCTCCCTTCAGAACCATCGGCAACCTGCCACCACCCGCACCACAGGCTCGCACTGTAGCGCCACAATGCCTGGTGCAGCCGGCCGGCCTGATCGACAAATCGACGCGTCAGTTCGCCCAGCGGCACGCTGCCCTGCCCCACCCGGTTGCTGACCGGCACGATCCGCCCCGGCAGTTGCGGCAGGGTGGCAAGCAGGGCCTCGCGCCTGCGCCCGAATCTGCCACTGCGTGTCTTCCAGGGCCCGCGTCGGTGCCCGGCGCGTGAGGCCGCTCAGCGGCCATCGCCGGTGCAACAGCCGCGCTTACTGCGCGGCTTGATAGCGCAGGGTCAGCAGATAATTGCGCCCCGGCTGCGCATACCAGCGTGCGGTTTCGTACTGGCGGTCGAACACGTTGTTGGCAGTGAGCGAGACCTTCCAGTCTGCAGTCACTGCATAGCTCACGCGCAGATCCAGCAAGCCGTAACCGGCCAGGCGCTCGGTGTTGGCCAGATCGTCGAACCGCTTGCCGGAGCCGAACAGGCTCGCGCCGACGCCGAATGCCCCGAAGCTGCGGTCCGCATCGATGCGCCCGCTCTGCCGCGCACGCCGCGGCAGCCAGTTGCCTTGATTGATGCCGCCATCGGCTTCCGGCTGCAGCCAGGTCAAGGCGCTGCGCACGGTCCAGCCGGCCAGCTCGGTGTCGTAGCCGGCTTCCACGCCGCGGATGCGCGCCCGGTCGATATTGTTCGGCTGCCCGAACGGATGCGCCGCATCCACCAGCGCAGCGTCGTACGCGATCAGGTCGTCGATGCGGGTCTGGAACGCGCGCAGCGTCCAGGTGCCCCAGCCGTAGCTGCCGCGCAGGCCGAGCTCGGCGCTGCTGGAGGTTTCCGGCCCCAGCAGCGGATTACCGAAATCGGGGTAGTACAACTCGTTGAAGGTGGGTGCCTTGAACGCGGTGCCGTAGCTGGCGGTCAGGCGCAGATGTTCGGCAACATCCCAGCCCCACAGCAGGCTGCCGGTGGTCTTGCCGCCGAACTGGCTGTTGTCGTTGCGACGCAGGCTGGCCTGCACCGACTGCGTACCGAAACTTTGCTGCCACTGCGCGAATGCGGCGCGGTCGATGCGGCTGTCGGCATCGTAATTGTCGCTGCTGGCGATGGCGTCGCGCTGCCAATCGAAGCCGACCGTGAACAGGCCCGCGCCGGCAGCGATATCGGCCTGCAACGCGCCCTGCTTGCGGCGGGTGTCATAGGTGGACACATACGCACCGTCGTAATACGCATCGCTGAAGTCGGAACTGCTGCCGACGCTGGCGGTGAGCTTGAGCGCATCGGTGGGCGCATAACGCACGCGGCCGCCGACCGCCTGCTGCACGCCCTTGGACAGGTTGCCGCCGAAAGCCGAGCCGTCGTATTCGTTGCGGCTCTGCGCGCGCAGGCCGTGCACGTCGGCATCCCACTGGCGATTGAAGCGCCAGCCGCCCTGCACGCTCAACGAATCGTTGCGGTAACCATCGCGATCCGGATCGTAGTCGCTGGAGCTGGTGTCCAGATACGCGTTGATGCCATCGGTTTCGTCATGCACCGCGTTGGCCGAATACCAGCCACCGCTTTCGCTCAGATCGCCTTCACTGCGCCCGGCCACGCCCGCGCTGTAGCGGCGCGCGTTGTCGCTGCCGGCCGCCGCGCTGAAGGTCGGCACGAAGCGGCCTTGCGGGCGGCGGGTAAAGATCTGGATCACCCCGCCCAGCGCCTCGGAACCGTACAGGCTGGAGAACGGGCCGCGCACGATTTCAATGCGCTCGATCTGCTCGATCGGCACGTCCTGCAACGCCGCGCCGCCAGAGGTGGCCGAGCCGATGCGCACGCCATCGATCAACACCACCACCTGGTCGGATTCGGTGCCGCGCAGGAACAGCGAGGTCGGCTTGCCCGGGCCGCCGTTGTTGGCCAGCGCCACGCCGGCCTCGCCACGCAGCAGGTCCTGCAGTGAATTGACCTGGCGACGCTCGATCTGCGCGCGGTCGATCACCGTGACCGGCGCCAGCGTCTGGTCCTGGGTCTGCGCAGTGCGCGAGGCGGTGACCACGACCTGGTCGAGATCGATGGCAGCCTCGGCGTGGGCCAGGTGAGCCATGCACAGCGACAGCCCTGCGGCCAGCACCGCACGACGCGGCAAAACGGAAGAAAGGGACATCGACTGCTGCTCCTGGAACCGCGCCTACCCGCGCGGGGGCAATGGGGCGGCAGGCAGCAACGGGCCAGGCGTCCAACGCGCAGCGCCAGACGAGCAAGGCCACGCCCACCGCGTGCCGGTTCAATCCCTCAGGCCGGTCTCCGGGCTCGCGAGTGGAGGCCAGCGCCTCCGATGCCGCGCCTTCCCATGCGACTGCACAGTGGCGTAATGCGGCACCTGACCTCGCCCACCGTTGCGGGGGCAGCTCCGGCATTGCAGCTCGCCAAGGCGATCTACGCACCGGATTCCCGTTTAAACAACCGCAACTGCGGCAGTCACCTCAGGGGCGCGCATGGTAGCAGGATTGGCCAGAGGCGCCTCCGAGGTCTGCGGCAGGCGGCCAAGCGCAACACGTCGCCACGCACCGGGGGGACCAATCCCTTCTCCCACCGGGAGAAGGTGGCGCGCAGCGCCGGATGAGGGTACGGAGCGAAGCCTCATGCCATGGATGGAAGCAGCATTCTGGGGCTGCCGGCATGGCCGCATGCCTGCCACCGAGCGTCATCTCGCACATGCGAGTGTGCTTCGCCCCCGTACCCTCACCCCAAGCCCCACTCCGCGCCACGGCACGCGCTTGCGGCGCGGGCGCTCCAAGGCACGCGCGCCCATGGCGCGCCAGCTGTGCCTCCTCGCCCCGACGGGAGAGGGGCTTCGGGCAACTTCGTCATGACCGCGTTCAGCACTTTTCGAAGTCGCGGCAACAACGTGCCGAGGCGGCAGCGGGGCCGGGGATTGGCGGAGAGCGGCACAGGGATGTGCCGCGGCGGCGAGTCAGACAGGATGTCTGACCGAGCCGAAGAGCCGATTCCCGGCCACGCTGCCGCCCTGACCGAAGCCAGAGACAGACGGCGTACTTGGCGGTGCCTGAAGAACCCGTACCCCCACCCCAACCCCCGCTCCGCGCCCCGGCCCGCGCTTGCGGCGCGGGCGCTCCAGCTGTGCCTCCTCGCCCCGACGGGAGAGGGGCTACCCGTCCTCCGCAGGAGAGGGGCTAGCTCGTCCCTTCCCGCACCCCTGCTCAGTTCACGGCTATCAAACCTCATGCTCCCTGCAGCGCCTGCTCAAGATCGGCCAGCAGATCGTCGATGTGCTCGATGCCGATCGACAGCCGCACGGTGTCTTCACTGACGCCGGCATGTTCCAGTTCGGCCGGGCCCAGCTGACGGTGCGTGGTCGATGCCGGATGCGTGGCCAGCGACTTCGCATCGCCGATGTTCACCAGCCGCGTGAACAATTGCAGCGCATCCAGAAAACGCGCGCCTGCCGCGCGCCCACCGGGCAGGCCGAAGGTCAGCACGCCCGAGCCATGCCCGCCCAGATACTTCTGCGCCAACGCATGCTCCGGATGATCCGGCAGCGCGGCGTAATTGACCCAGGCAACCCGCGCGTGCTGCTGCAGATAGGTTGCTATTGCCAGCGTGTTGGCGTTGATGCGCTCCATCCGTAGCGGCAGCGTTTCGATGCCTTGCAGGATCAGAAACGCATTGAACGGCGACAACGCCGCGCCGGTATTGCGCAGCGGCACCACGCGCGCACGGCCGATGTAGGCGGCATCGCCCAGCGCTTCGGTGTACACCACGCCGTGATAGCTCACGTCCGGCTCGTTGAGGCGTGGAAACCGCTGCTTGTGCGCCGCCCACGGAAAGCGCCCGCTGTCCACGATCGCCCCGCCGATGCTGTTGCCATGGCCGCCCAGATACTTGGTCAGCGAATGCACCACGATGTCGGCACCGAACTCGATCGGCCGCAGCAGCGACGGCGTGGCCACGGTGTTGTCCACGATCAGCGGCACGCCGTGCGCGTGCGCCACTGCCGCCACCGCCTCGATATCGGTGATGTTGCCGCGCGGGTTGCCGATCGACTCGACGAACACCGCCTTGGTGCGTTCGTCGATCAGCCCGGCAAACGCCTGCGGATCGCGATAGTCGGCAAAGCGCGTGCCGATGCCGAACTGCGGCAAGGTATGCGCGAACAGATTGTAGGTGCCGCCATACAACGCACTGGAGGAGACGATGTTGTCGCCGGCCTCGGCAATGGTCTGGATCGCATAGGTCACCGCGGCCTGCCCCGACGCCAGCGCCAACGCGCCGATGCCGCCTTCCAGCGCAGCCACGCGCTGCTCCAGCACGGCGTTGGTCGGATTCATGATGCGGCTGTAGATATTGCCCTGCACCTTGAGGTCGAACAGGTCCGCGCCATGCTGGGTATCGTCGAATGCGTAGGCGACGGTCTGGTAGATCGGCACCGCCACCGCCCGCGTGGTGGGATCTGGCTGATAGCCGCCGTGCACGGCGATGGTTTCGGGCTTCCACTGCGGATCGGTCATGGCGCGGCTCGCTGCTGGACAAGGAGCCCGACGATACCCGGCCGCCGACCCGCACCTCATGACAGCCGGCTATGACGACATCGCCAGCGGTCAGGTCCTTCAGCAAACCCGCCTGCATGCCGCGCACGCAGGCGACGCCGCTCTCACCACCAACAATCAGTGCACCGGCCGATGGTAGACGTCTTCCAACATCCGCTTGTACTGGTCCATTGGAGGTAACCCCATGCGGCGACGCCGCGCATCCAGACCTGCCAGGTCCTCGGTAGGCGCCAACGAATTACTGCCATCGGGATCGGTCACGAATTGGGTGCCGTAGCGCTGAGGCTTCCCTTGCGCACGCAGGACACGATCGGTGAGCAGCGCAACATCGTCGGGCGCCACATCGTGCCTGGCAAGCGCCGCTTCCATCAGGGCCAGAGCCTGCGCCTGAAACGCCGGATCGGCGTCGGCATGCTGTATCAAGGTCCATGCTGCATTTGCGCCGTCTTCGCCCACCAGGCGCCGTCCTGGCCATCCCTGCGTCGCGACGACCTGCTTGAGCCATTCGGTGTTTTCGCGCATCACCGGCACGATCGATGCCCAGTCGGCTGGCTTGCCTCCAGCGGTGATTGCTGCATTTTGCGCATGCTGATCCTTCTCTACGCGCGCAAGCAGTTCCTGCCGCAATTGCGGATTCAACGCCGTCTGCTGCTGCGCACTGATGCGTTCGGCCTTAGCCAGCAGCGCAGGCCACCCATCCGTCTTTCGCAGCCGATTCAGGCCCGGCCGGTCCTTGCTGCGCAGATCCTCGATGGAGATTCGCCCCCGTGGAATTTCCTCCTCGAGATAGCGTATCGCCTCGTCGGTCTGTTTCGCTGCCGCCAGACACTCTGCGCGCAGGAGTTCGCCATTTTGCGGCAGTTCGCCGGAGAAGCGCTGCAGTGCGGCCATCACCTGGGCACAACCCGCGTAGTCCTCCGCCTCGTAGGCCTTGAGCGCGGCGAAAATATCCGGCACTTCCGCTGCGTGCAGGGCACCTGTTAATCCCAAGGCGACGCCGACATAGATCGAAACATACCCAAGACGCATCTGAAGTTCCTTGCCAGATGAGGTGTTCGACGGGAGCAGAGCGCGGCTATTCACTAGGCGCCAAAGCGACCCGCATGCCGCAGGCGAGCCGCCCCCGCATCCTGCGGGACGACTCGCCCTCCAATCAAGCCTTACCGAACTCCAGATGCCTGCCCTGCGCATGCGCGCGCATAGCCGGTGCTGCGCCTCAGCCCTTGGTAAAAGCCAGCCGCCCGCCTTCAGCGCGCACTTGCACGGTGTCGCCGCTGAGGTAATGCCCCGACAGGATCTGCTGCGCCAGCGGGTTTTCCACCTGCGACTGGATCGCGCGCTTGAGCGGGCGCGCGCCATACACCGGGTCGAAACCGACATTGCCCAGCAATTCCAGCGCCGCATCGTCCAGGTCCAGCTTGAGGCCGCGCTCGGACAGGCGTTTTTCCAGCCCATGCAACTGGATGCGCGCGATCGACTTGATCTGCGCCTTGTCCAGCGGATGGAACACCACGATGTCGTCCAGCCGGTTGATGAACTCCGGGCGGAAATGCGCCTGCACCACGCCCATCACCGCCGCCTTCATCTGCGTGTAGGCCTCGGCGCTGCCGTCGCCGGACAGTTCCTGGATCTGGTGCGAGCCCAGGTTGGAGGTCATCACGATGACGGTGTTGCGGAAGTCCACCGTGCGGCCCTGGCCATCGGTGAGGCGGCCGTCGTCGAGCACCTGCAGCAGGATGTTGAAGACATCGGCATGCGCCTTTTCCACCTCGTCCAGCAGGATCAGCGAATACGGACGCCGACGCACCGCCTCGGTGAGGTAGCCGCCTTCCTCGTAGCCCACGTAGCCCGGGGGCGCACCGATCAAGCGCGACACCGAATGCTTCTCCATGAACTCGCTCATGTCGATGCGGATCATTGCCTCGGTGCTGTCGAACAGGAAGTCCGCCAGCGCCTTGCACAACTCGGTCTTGCCTACGCCGGTGGGACCTAAGAACAGGAACGAGCCGCTCGGGCGGTTGGGATCGGACAGCCCCGCGCGCGAACGCCGCACCGCGTCGGAGACGACCTTGATGGCCTCGTTCTGCCCGACCACGCGCTGATGCAGTTCCTCTTCCATGCGCAGCAGCTTGTCGCGCTCGCCTTCGAGCATCTTGTTGACCGGAATGCCGGTCCAGCGCGACACCACCTCGGCGATTTCCTCGGCGGTGACGCGGTCCTGCACCAGCTTGAAGTCGTGGTGTTCGACCTCGTTGGCCAGCGCCATCTGCTTTTCCAGCTGCGGCAGCACGCCGTACTGGATCTCGCTCATCTTGGCGTAGTCCTGGCGCCGTTGCGCCGCTTCCAGTTCCAGCTTGGCGTGCTCGATCTGCTCCTTGACCTTGGTGGTGCCCTGCAACGCGGCCTTTTCCGACTTCCACAACTCGTTGAGGTCGTAGAACTCGCGCTCGAGCTTGTCGATGTCGGTTTCCAGATCGGCCAGGCGCTGACGCGAAGCGTCGTCCTTTTCCTTCTTCAGCATCTCGCGCTGGATCTTGAGCTGGATCAGGCGGCGCTCCAGGCGGTCGAGCTCTTCCGGCTTGGAGTCGATCTCCATGCGGATGCGCGAGGCTGCCTCGTCCATCAAATCGATGGCCTTGTCCGGCAGCTGGCGGTCGGTGATGTAGCGGTTGGACAGGGTAGCGGCGGCGACGATCGCCGGGTCGGTGATCTCCACGCCGTGATGCACCGCGTAGCGTTCCTTCAGCCCACGCAGGATCGCGATGGTGTCCTCCACCGTCGGTTCGCCCACGAACACTTTCTGGAAGCGCCGCTCCAGCGCAGCGTCCTTCTCGATGTACTTGCGGTATTCGTCCAGCGTGGTGGCGCCGATGCAGTGCAGCTCGCCACGCGCCAGCGCCGGCTTGAGCATGTTTCCGGCGTCCATCGCGCCATCGGCCTTGCCGGCGCCGACCATGGTGTGCAGCTCGTCGATGAACAGGATGATCTGGCCCTCGTTCTTGGACAGATCGCTGAGCACCGCCTTCAGGCGTTCTTCGAACTCGCCGCGGAACTTGGCGCCGGCAATCAACGCGCCCATGTCCAGCGACAGCACGCGCTTGCCGCGCAGGCCTTCGGGCACTTCGCCGTTGATGATGCGCTGGGCCAGGCCCTCGACAATGGCGGTCTTGCCCACGCCCGGTTCGCCGATCAGCACCGGGTTGTTCTTGGTGCGCCGCTGCAACACCTGGATGGTGCGGCGAATTTCTTCGTCGCGGCCGATCACCGGATCGAGCTTGCCGCTCTCCGCGCGCGCAGTCAGGTCGATGGTGTATTTTTCCAGCGCCTGGCGTTGTTCCTCGGCGTTTTCCGACTGCACGGTCTCGCCGCCGCGCAGCTTGTCGATGGCCGCTTCGATCTTCTTCTTGTCGCCACCGGCCGCCCGCAGCGCCACGCCCAGCGGGCTGGCATCGTCGGCGGCCGCCAGCACGAACCACTCGCTGGCGATGAACGCATCGCCATGTTGCTGGGACAGCTTGTCGGTCTGGTTGAGCAGGCGGTTGAGATCGTTGCCGATCGACAGGTTGCCTTCCTGCCCGGAGACCTTGGGCAGCGTGTCCAGCGCCTCGCCCAGCCGCTCGCGCAGCAGCGGCACGTTGACGCCGGCCTGCGACAGCAGCGGGCGCGTGCTGCCGCCGCTCTGGTCGAGCAGCGCGGCCAGCACGTGCACCGGCTCGATGATGTTGTGGTCGCGGCCCACGGCCAGCGACTGCGCGTCGGCCAGCGCCTGCTGGAACCGCGAGGTGAGCTTGTCCATCCGCATGGGGAGAATCCTCTGAACTGGTGGCCGGCGACGCCGACGATACCGTGCAGATGCGGCTGCTGTGCGGGGTTTCAAGGTGTGGCGGCTGCGCGGGCGCCGATGCGGGCACCAGGACCGGCTCCTATCCGTTGCATGAGATGCGCGGTATGGGCTCGCACAGTGGCCTGAGCGACCCAGGCCCACCGGCAAACCGTCAGATGATCCGCCGGAGAGACAAAGGTGCAGGCATGGCACCCTCCTGCTCCTCAGCAGGAGTCTCCGCGCCCGCTGGCACCACCACGTCCGGCGTCCGCAGCAGGCGCGCCAGCACCTGCGCCTGGATTGCCGCCAGGGCCGGCGCGCCGGGTGCACGCGGATGCGGGACCGGCACCGGCAGATCCAGGCCGACCTGGCCGTGTTCGATCAGCACGATGCGATCGGCCAGCGCACTGGCCTCGGCCACGTCGTGGGTCACCAGCACCAGGGTGAAGCCATGCTGCCGCCACAACTGCACGATCAGCTGCTGCATCTCGATGCGCGTCAACGCATCCAGCGCGCCCAGCGGTTCGTCCAGCAACAACAGCCGCGGCCGATGCACCAGCGCACGCGCCAGGGCCACGCGCTGGCGCTGGCCGCCGGACAGCGTCGCCGGCCAGTCGCCGCCACGCGAGCCCAGCCCCACCGCGTCCAGCGCCACCTGTGCCTGCGCACGCCCGGCACGCCCCAGGCCCAGCGCCACGTTGTCGATCACGCGCTTCCACGGCAGCAGCCGTGCGTCCTGGAACATCAGCCGCACCGCATCGCGCTGCGCCGCCAGCGCGGCATGGCCGCTGTCGACGGTGCCGGTCTCGGCCGTCTCCAGCCCGGCGATCACCCGCAGCAAGGTGCTCTTGCCGCAGCCGCTGCGCCCGACCACCGCCACACATGCGCCAGGTGCGACGTCCAGGTCGATGCCGCGCAACACAGCGCTGTCGCCGTAGCGCTTGCCGATGCCGCGCAAGCGCAGCGGCAGGCCGGTGTCGGTCGCGCTCATCGGCGCAGCTCCGCACGCTGTTGCTGCGCCGGATGCCAGCCCAGCCACCAGGCTTCCAGTCCGCGTGCGGCCAGATCGGCCAGCTTGCCGAGCAGTGCATACAACACGATGGCAACCACCACGATGTCGGTCTGCAGAAACTCGCGCGCGTTGGTCGCCAGATAGCCGATGCCGGAACTGGCGGAAATGGTTTCGGCCACGATCAGCGTCAGCCACATCAGCCCCAACGCAAAGCGCAAGCCGACAAGGATCGACGGCAATGCGCCGGGCAACAACACATCGACAAACAGCTGCGGCCCGCGCAAGCCGTAGTTGCGCGCCATCTCGATCAAGGCCGGGTCCACGCTGCGGATGCCGTGGTAGGTATTGAGGTAGATCGGGAAGAACGTGCCCAATGCCACCAGGAACAGCTTGGCGCCCTCGTCGATGCCGAACCACAGGATCACCAGCGGAATCAGCGCCAGATGCGGCACGTTGCGCAGCATCTGCAGGCTGCTGTCGAGCAGGCGCTCGGCCACCCGCGACACGCCGGTCAGCAGGCCCAGCGCAAAGCCGATGCTGCCACCGATGGCCAGGCCCACGGCCGCCCGCCAGCTGCTGATCGCCAGGTGTTGCCACAACTCGCCACTGCGCACCAAGGTGACTGCCGCGCGCAGCACCGCGTCCGGCGCAGGCAGGATGCGCTGCGGCAACCAGCCGCCGGAGGCCGCGACCTGCCAGGCCACCAGCAAGGCCAGCGGCAACACCCAGGGCACCAGTGCATTGCCCAGACGCTGCAGGCGGCTACGCATCGCGCAACCGTGGTGTGGTGGCATGGCCTCGACGCGACGGCGCGCATCTGTCCGGTGCCGATGTCCGGCACACGTCCGCACCTGCGCGTGTGCTGCGGCTTGCGCGCATCACTTGCCCCCCGCCGGCTTGCCCGCCGTTTGCGCGGCCGCCGCCGCGGGCGCACGCCATACCGCCGGCGCCACCAGCACGCGCTTGGGCAACAAGCGCTGCGCGTAGAACAGATCGGCAGTGGCCTGCTGCGCCTTGATGACCTCGGCGCTGAGCGGCTGCACGCTGGCCGGCGGGCGGTGCGTCAGCGTGCGCTCGACCACCGCGGGCGACAGCCCGCTGACCTGTGCCAGCACCTTGATGCTGCCGGCGCGGTCGCGCTCCAGCAAGCCATCGGCCTGGTTGAGCTGCACCATCACCTGCTGCACGAACGGGCCCCAGGCGGTGGCGTAACGGCGCGAGGACAGGAAGAACCCGCCGGTCAATCCCAGCCCTTCTCCGTTGGCGAGCAGGCGCGCGCTGCCATCCAGCGTCAGTGCCGAATACCACGGGTCCCAGATCGCCCAGGCATCCACCTGCCCGGCGGCGAACGCCGCACGTGCATTGGCCGGCGACAGATACAACGGCGTGATGTCGCGCATGCCCAGGCCGGACTTGGCCAACAGGCGCAACAACAGGTTGTGCGCACTGGAGCCTTTCTGGAAGGCAACCCGCTTGCCCTTGAGGTCGGCCACACGCCGCAGCGAGCTGCTGGCCGGCACCAGGATGGTCTCGGCCTTGGGCGTGGGCGGCACCCAGCCCACGTACAGCAGGTCGGCACCGGCGGCCTGCGCGAACAGCGGCGGAATGTCACCCGCACCGCCCAGGTCGATGCTGCCCACGTTCAAGGCTTCCAGCAGCTGCGGGCCGGCCGGGAACTCCACCCAGCTGATCCTGGTGCGCGGGAAGCGCTGCTCCAGCAACCGATGCTGCTTGGCCAGCACCAGGCTGGACACCGCTTTCTGATAGCCGATACGCAGCTGCGCCGGCTCGGCGGCCGTTGCGGGTTGCAGCCACGCGATGCCGGACAACAGCAACGCAGCAATCAAAAAGCGGTAGCGCATCGGCGTGTTCCTCATTGCCAATCGGTGGACGGTTTTTCCCAGAGGTTCACGCCCCCCTCGACCGCAAAGCGATCGATCTCGGCCAGCTCGTCCGCACTGAACTCGGGCGTCTGCAAGGCCGCGACGTTTTCGATCAACTGCTCCGGGCGGCTGGCGCCCAGCAATGCCGAGCTCACCCGCCGGTCGCGCAGCACCCAGGCCAAGGCCAGCTGCGCCAGACTCTGTCCACGCCGCTGCGCGATCGCCTCCAGCCCGCGTGCGCGTTGCAGGTTGTCCTCGGACAGATGTTCCGGCCGCAGCGAGTCGCCACCAGGCCGGTTCACCCGCGCATCGCCGGGCACGCCATTGAGGTACTTGCCGGTCAACAGGCCCTGCGCCAGCGGCGTGAAGGCGATGACGCCGGCGCCGACCTCCTCGGTTGCGTCGAACAATTCGTGCTCGGCCCAGCGATTGAACAGGTTGTAGGCCGGCTGATGGATCAGCAACGGCACCTTCCACTCCCGCAACAACGCGGCGATGTCGCGCGTGCGCGCCGCCGAGTACGACGACACGCCCACATACAGCGCCTTGCCCTGCTGCACCGCGCTAGCCAATGCACCGGCGGTCTCTTCCAGCGGCGTGTCCGCATCGAAGCGGTGCGAGTAGAAGATGTCCACGTAGTCCACGCCCAGGCGTTGCAGGCTCTGGTCCAGGCTGGACAGCAGGTACTTGCGCGAACTGCCGCCCTGCCCGTACGGGCCCGGCCACATGTCCCAGCCGGCCTTGGTGGAGAGGATCAATTCATCGCGATACGGCCTGAAGTCCTCACGCAGCAGGCGGCCAAAGTTGATTTCCGCGCTGCCATACGGCGGGCCGTAGTTGTTGGCCAGATCGAAATGGGTGATGCCCAGGTCGAAGGCGGTACGCAGCAATGCGCGCTGCGTGTCGATCGGCGTGCTGTCGCCGAAGTTGTGCCACAGGCCCAGCGACAGCGCCGGCAGGACGAGGCCGCTGCGGCCGACACGGCGGTAGGCGACACGGTCGTAACGATCGGGATGTGCGAGATAGGTCATCAGGGTATCCGGTGAGTCAGCGTGCGCTGAAGCGATTGACGGGGCGTGCCAGCCCCAGATGATCGCGCAAGGTGCGCCCGGCATATTCACGCCGGAACAGTCCACGCCGCTGCAGCTCGGGCACCACGTGCGTGGCCACATCGGCCAGGCCGCCGGGCAGATGGGGTACCAGCACGTTGAAGCCGTCGGCGGCGCCCTGCTCGAACCAGGCCTGCAGCTCGTCGGCAATCTGCGTGGGCGTGCCGATCAGGCTGTAATGCCCGCGCCCGCCTGCGATGCGCCGGCCCAGCTGGGCAATGCTCAGCTGCTCCTGTCCGGCCAGCTCGGTGAACAACTGCTGGCGACTGCGTTGCCCGGTTTCGGTGAGCGGCAACTCCGGCAACGGGCCATCGGGCGGATAGCCGGACAGGTCGAAATTGCCCAGCATGCGCGACAGCAGCGCGATGCCGACCTCCGGCTCCACCAGCGCCTGGAACTGCTCGAACTTTTCCTGCGCCTCGGCCTGGCTCTGCCCGACCACGATGAACACACCCGGCATCACCTTCAACGCATCGCGCGAACGCCCGAACTGTTCCAGCCGCCCCTTGATGTCGGCATAGAACGCCTGCGCCTTGGCCAGCGACGATTGCGCGGTGAACACCACCTCGGCCGTTTCCGCCGCCAGCGCGCGCCCGGGCTCGGACGAGCCGGCCTGCACCAGCACCGGATGCCCCTGCGGCGCACGCGCGATGTTGAGCGGGCCGCGGACCTGGAAGTGCGCGCCGCGATAGTCCAGCACATGCAACCGCGCCGGATCGTAGTGCACGCCGGCGGCGGTATCGGCGATGAAGGCATCGTCGTCCCAGCTGTCCCACAGCCCAGCGACCACCTGCTGGAATTCGCGCGCCCGCGCATAGCGCTCGGCATGCACGTAATGCGCGTCGCGGTTGAAGTTCAATGCTTCGTCGGCGGCATCGGAAGTGACCAGGTTCCAGCCGGCACGCCCGCCGGACAGATGATCCAGCGAGGCGAACTTGCGCGCCACGTGGTACGGCTCGTTGTAGCTCGTGGTCATGGTGGCAATCAGGCCGATGCGCTCGCTCACCACCGCCAGCGCGCTGAGCAGCGTGAGCGGCTCGAACAGGCTGGAGCGCGCCATCCGCGATGCCACCGGCCCACCGGCCGCAGCCAGGCTGTCGGCGACGAACACCGCATCGAACCGGGCGGCCTCGGCGATGCGCACCATCTCACGGTAATGATCGAACACCAGCGGATCGGCACTGGCCTGCGGGTGCCGCCACGCGGCCACGTGATGGCCGGT
The DNA here is from genome assembly GCF_903989455.1 of Xanthomonas euroxanthea. Taxonomy (NCBI): domain Bacteria; kingdom Pseudomonadati; phylum Pseudomonadota; class Gammaproteobacteria; order Lysobacterales; family Lysobacteraceae; genus Xanthomonas; species Xanthomonas euroxanthea. Next base: position 3,671,537 of record NZ_LR861803.1, read on the forward strand.
GGCCATCAGGAACGCCCCGAGCGAGAGCTGTCGTGCGGCGCTCATCGCAGTCCACCGCGCGTCGCGCCTGCATGGCTCGGATCACTCTCGAAACACATCACCGACATCGTCAAAAATCCTTGTGCACTTGCAGCCCGACATAACGCTGGTCGTCACGCGGCACCAGCCGGTACACGTTGCCGGTGGCATTGGCCAACAATGGCGCGTACGTGCGGTCGCCGAGATTGCGGCCGAGCACCGCCACCCGCCAGCCATGCGCATCGTCGGCCAGCGCGATGCTGGCGTTCCAGATCGCATACGGGCCCTGGACGGTTTGCGGGGTCTGGCTGAGGTCGTACTGCACGCTGTCCTGCCAGCTCACGTCGCCGTTGAATTCCAGCGCCAGGCTGCCGCGCAGCGGCACCCGATACCCGGCGCGCAGGTTGCCCTTCCAGTCCGGCGAAAACGGCAGCGGCCTGCCGTCGACATTGCAGTTGGCCGCCGCGGCGGCGGGGCAGGCAAACCGCTGGATGCGCGCCTGCGTGTAGGCCAGCGAGCCGGCCAGGCTGAGCCGCTCGGTGGGCCGATACTCCAGGTCCAGCTCCAGGCCCTGCGTGCGCACCTGCCCGGCGTTGATCAGGCGCGTCACCACCTGCCCGGCCACGGTGTCGAAGAAGTTGGCCTGGTAGTTGGCGTACTCGGTATGGAACAGCGCGACGTTCGCACTGAGGCGATCGTCCAGTGCACGCGCCTTCAGGCCCAGTTCCCACGCGTTGGAGGTTTCCGGCTTCAGCGCCGGCGTATCGCGCGGCTGCATGTTGAAGAACACGTTGTAGGCCGGGCCCTTGTAGCCGCGCGAATAGGTGAGGTAACCGGTGGTCTGCGCATCGACGTCGTATTGCAGGCCGATGCGGCCGGACACGCCGTTTTCCGCGGTGCTGCCACTGCTCGCCGTGGACGGCTGGATGCCGGTAACCGCGGCTGCAGAGCTGGACACGCGCTGGTGCCGGTAGTCGAGCGTATCGCGGGTAAAGCGTGCGCCCAGCAGCGCCCGCAGGTCCGGGCGCCAATGCCAGGTGGCCTCGCCGAACGCGGCATAGGTTTGCGCGCGGGTGGCGTAATCGGCCACACCCACGGCACTGGCGGTTGGCGTCGTCACCGTGCGGCGATAGGTTTCGTCGTTGCGCGCATGCAGGTAATACAGCCCGGCCACCGCTTCCACCGCGCCGTCGCGCGGGGTCTGCAGGCGCAATTCCTGCGAATACTGCGTGTACCCCAGGTCGCCACGGTCGTGCGAGGAGGGAAACGCCGCGCTGCGTTGCGCGGTGCGATCGCCGTCCTGGAACTGGGTGTTGTCCCACTGCCGCCACGCGCTGATCGAGGTCAGCAGCGCATCGCCGAGCTGCTGGTCCAGCTGCAGCGAGGCGCCCTTGTTGATGTCGTCCAGCTGCGTGCGGTAATCGCTGTTGATCTGCCGGTTGTCGGCGCTGGCGACAACCGGTGCCAGCGCCGCGGCGAAGTCCGCACGCGTGCTGGCCACCACCACCCCGCTGGGCGCATCGCTGTGCGATTGCAGGTAGTCGGCGAGCAGCGTCGCGTTCAAGCCGGGGGTCGGGGTCAGGTCCAGCCGCAGCCGCGCGCCGGAGCGTCGGTAGCCGTTGACGGTCTGGCCGTCGGCCGCGTTGCGCACATTGCCGCCGTACTCGGCCCACAACGCCGACACGCTGGCCTTGAGCAGCTCCGGCACCAGCGTGCCGCCAACACTGGCACGCACGCGGTCTTCGTCGCCGCCACCGAAGTGCGAATAATCGACATAGCCGCCGAACAGCTCCGGCGCCGGCTTGCTGACGATATTGAGCACGCCGGCCGAGGCGTTCTTGCCGAACAAGGTGCCCTGTGGCCCGCGCAGGACTTCGATGCGTTCGACATCGAGCAGGTCCAGCGTGGCCTGGCCTGGACGCCCCAGCACCACCCCGTCGATCACCGTGGCCACGCTGGGCTCGACGCCCGGCGAGGTGGAAATGGTGCCCACGCCACGCAGGAACAACGAGGTGTCCTTGTTGGAGGCGCCCGTGCGGAAGGTCAGGCTGGGCACCAGCGCCGGCAGGTCGGCCACGCTGTTGCGGTTTTCGCGCTCAAGCGTCTCGCCCTGGACCACCGATACCGCCACCGGCACCTGCTGCAGGGTGGTTTCGCGGCGCGTGGCGGTCACGGTGACCGCACCCAGGGTCTGCGCGGCGCGCTCCGGCGTCGCGGCAGCCTCGCCCACCTCATCGGCCAGCACCGGCGTAACCGCCCACGCCAGACTCCACGCCAACACCTGCGGCCTGGCCAACCATCTCGAAGCAGCGAGGATCCTTGCAGGGGTCCGGTGTCGCGCGGGCATGTACGTCCTTTCGTGGCGTCGGCTGTCTTGCAGCAGCGTGGGGAACTGCGAGTCGGCGAGCGTTGTGCAGGCACGGCGACCCTTGCGCAGCGCAAGCCGAAACGGCGCTGCAATGCAGTAGCGCATGCTGTTTGCAGCTGGCTCAAGCGTCAAATAACCAATGTTCAGATGGTTATTCACTCACGCGTCGCCGCGTGCCGGTCATCCATGCCCGGCGCGCGCCAAGACCCTCGCTGCACGACACCCGGCCAGCAGCGATAATGGGCACATGGATGCACCCAAGCCCTGGCACCTCTACCTGCTGCTGTGCCGCAACGGCAGCTATTACGCCGGCATCACCAACGATCTGGAACGGCGCTTTCAGGCACACCTGCGTGGCACCGGCGCGCGCTATACACGTGCACATCCGCCGCTGGAACTGCTTGCCAGCCATCCATATGCGGACCGCGCCGCCGCCTCGCGCGCGGAGTGGCAGCTCAAGCAACAACCGCGCGCGCGCAAGCTGGCCTGGCTGCTGGCACAACCGCACGGCGGTACCGAGTCACAGCCCGCTGACGCCTCGATCACGCCCGCCTAGCCGCGCGGTTTCTATGGTGTAGCGCTGTCAATCGCGGAGCAGCACATGCACTACCAGCTCTACTACTGGACCGGCCTGCAAGGCCGCGGCGAATTCGTCCGCCTTGCACTGGAAGATGCCGGTGCCGACTACACCGACGTGGCGCGCGTGGAAGGCGATGAGGTGATGAATGCCTTTCTGGAAGGCCACCAGGCCGGCGCGCAGCCGTTTGCGCCGCCCTTCCTCAAGGCTGGCGATACGGTGGTTGCGCAGGTCGCGGCCATCCTGCATGTCATCGGGCCACAACTGCAGCTGGTACCCGACTCGGACGCGCAGCGCATCCAGGCATTGCAGTTGCAGCTGACCATCGCCGATCTGGTGGCCGAGGTGCACGACAGCCATCATCCGATCGCCACCGGCCTGTATTACGAAGATCAGAAAGCCGAGGCGGCCAAGCGCGCCAAGGACCTGCGCGACAACCGCCTGCCCAAGTTCCTGGGCTATTTCGAGCAGGTGCTGCAACAGGCCGGCGGCACCCATGTGCTGGGCACGCACTCGTACGTGGACCTGTCGCTGTTCCAGTTGGTCAGCGGATTGGAGTACATGTTCCCCAAGCGCATGAAGACACTATCGGCCGATCTTCCCGGCCTGAAGGCCTTGCAGCAACGCGTGGCCGCGCGCCCGCGCATCGCGGCCTATCTCGCATCCGAACGACGCGTGGCGTTCAATACCAACGGCATCTTCCGCCACTATCCGGAACTGGATGCGGCGTAAGCAGTGGCGGCACGTGGCGTAGCGCGTGCCGCCCATCTGCGTTGCTTCATGCCGGAATGTGGCGCGAAGCTGCAACCATGCATGCAAGGCCGCAGCCGGGCGGCCTTATCCTCGCGCCACCACACGCCGCTTCAACGACCCTGCAGCAACGCCGTGCGGATCCGCTGCAACTGCGCCTTCACGGCAGCCGCCTGCGCGGGCCCCAGCCGCAGCAGCGCCTTTTGACCGACCGACAGCGACTCCAACGCCGGATCGACAAACCGATAACGGCCACGCTCGTCGCGTTGCACCCTGACCGGCTGTGCCGGGTCGGGCGTGCGCAGCAAATGATCGATCACGTCGATCACGCGGTCGTTGAAGTAACGGTCCGGCGCGCCCAGGTCGGCATACGCCTGCTGCAACAACGGATAGAAACGCACATAACTGCGCACCAGCGCCTGCGCATCCACCTGGGTGAACGTCGCCACGTACGGCGCATAACGCGCCGCATTGGCCTGGTCGATCACCGCACTTCCGGTGGCATCGGACACCAAAAATTCACCTGCCACCGGCTGCAGCACCGAGGCGCGACGGCTGATGCTGGGCTGGGTGAGATTGTCGATCATCACCACAACCCGTTCGATCAAGTGCTTGCGCAACACGAGCGACAATGCACCGTCGTCCTGCACCAACGCCAGCAAGGCCTCCCACGCTGCCGCATCGCTCTGACCCAGCGCAGGGATCGCCGCGTCGGCGGCATCGGCCGAGGGCTGCTGCACCGGATGGCGCGGCCCCGCCGGCGCCGGCGGCGACGGGGTCACCGCCGCTGCCACGGCGCTGGCGGTCTGGCTGATCGGCGCTGGCAAGGCGCCCGGCGCAGTGGGTGACCCGCTGAACAGCCACCAGGCAGCGCCGGCCACCACCGGCACCGCCAGCAGCCACGGCCAACGCGAAGACTTGGATTGCATCATGGAACTCCTTACATCGACACCATCCAGGGTGTGACCATGCCAGATCGCGGTGGTTCCATCGATGTGCAGCGATGCTGCGATCAAGTACTGAATCGAGGGCGCGGCGCCGTCACCGCTTGCAGGGCACGCCGTGAATCCGTCCCTGGCGGTGGGGGCTTGGTGGCCGCATCCATGCCGCCACACGGTCCCGCAACCTGCGAGCACCCCGCGCCAGACAACTGGTCGGCGCTCATCTGAAAAGCCGTCTCTCGTACGATGCGCATCAGACGTGGAGCCGATGCTCCATGGTCGAACAAGGCGCACCCAGCACTGCTCTTACTTTACGTACCAACCCTCTCAACAGGTCCTTGCCCGCTCACCGTCGCGGGACCCTGAGCGGCATGGATGCCGCGCCAGAGCCTTACAGGGACGTACTTGCGGCGTGTCCCGCGATGGTGGGCGGGCAAGGGCCCGGCAGCAAACTCACAGCGTCGAAGGCGCGGCGCCCTCACCGCTTGCGGGACACGCCGTAAACCCGTCCATGGGGGCTCGGTGGCGGCATCCATGCCGCCACACGGTCCCGCAACCGGCAAGGACACCGCACCAGACAGTTGGTCGGCGCTCATCTGAAAAGCCGTCTGTCGTACGGTGCGCATCAGACGTGGAGCCGATGCTTCACGATTGAACAAGGCGCACCCAGCACTGCTCTTACTTTGCGTACCGACCATCTCGACTGGTCCTTGCCCGCTCACCGTCGCGGGACCCTGAGCGGCATGGATGCCGCGCCGGAGCCTACATGGACGTACTTGCGGCGTGTCCCGCGATGGTGGGCGGGCAAGGGCCCGCAGCAAAGCCGCAGATCGCATGCTTTGGCTTTGGCTTTGGCTTTGGCTTTGGCTTCGGCTTTGGCTTTGGCTTTGGCTTTGGCTTTGGCTTTGGCTTTGGCGTTAGCTTTGGCTCTGGCTCATCCACATCGCCTGGTCTCGGACCAGGACGACCGGCGTTGCCGCATCAAGCGACGCCACCGCCCGCCTGAAATCCGCGAGCAGGCGTGCGCACCGCTCTCAGCCTCCGAAATCCAGCCGCGCATTCACCCAGGCCGCCACGATCGCGGCGGCCGCCTGCTCGGCCTGTTTCGCGGGCAGGCGCTTCTCGCGCACCAGCCATGCGGCAGTGTCGGCGCGCACCTTCGGTAGCAACGCGCGCACAGCCTTGCGCTGTGCCGCCGGCCAATCGCTGTCTTCCCCGGTCCAGGCGGCAATCGCCTTGTCCGGATCGTCGCCGTAGCGCTTGCGCAGTGCCGGGGTCAGGTATAGCAACGGCGACACCGACGCGCGTAGCGCGATGATTTTCCACTCCGCGTAACTGGCGTAGCGAATGGTGCCTGCATCCTCGCCCAGGGCCTGGATCAACCCGTCGAAGCCGGCATCCAGCTGCTTCCAGCTGGCCAATGCAAACAGTCCGCCCGGCGGCTCGCAGATGGGCGCGAACCCGTCGCGGGTGGAGCCATACAGCGAGCCGAACGCCTCATATGCTGGCTCCCCCACTGTGGCAAAGATGAAGCAATGCACGTACGGGCGCTGATCGCGGTCGTCGCGCTCGATCCACATCCGCAACAACGTCAGGATACGTTCCTGCGGCTGCATGGCAGGCACGCCCTCCACGTCGTCGAGCAGGGATGCGGCGAAGTCGTCGACCTTGCGCAGCGCCTTGCGTGCGCTTTCAAACCGCGCATCCGCCAGCGCCGCATCCACGCCCGCAGCAGGAACGAACTGATGCAGATAGGCCAGCCACGCCGAAGCCAGCGGCGTGTCGTAGCCCTGCAACTGGCGCGCGGCGTCGGCAGGCGCAGTGGGAATCAAGGCGATGATGCGATCCAGCGCCTGTTGCTGCGCAACGAGCGCCTTGGCCAGCACATCGGCCCTGGCCTTCAATGTGCGTTGCAGGCAGCCGTCCAGCTTGGCGTCCTGCGCGCAGGCATTGCGCTGCCGCAGCCAGGCGCGTTGCTGATCCCGCACGCCAGCGACCGCGTGCCGCGGCGTGGTGTCCACCAGCGCCCGATAGGACGCGTCCAGCTGATCGTCCAGCGTGCCCAGCGCCGGCACTGCGCACAGCCGTTTCTCGACCGCGGTACCTGCCTGCTTGCAATCGAACGACGTCGCCCAGGCGCCGCCGGTGCCAAGCAACAGGGCGCCACCGATGAGCACGCGCAATACACCTGAGCGGGACATCATTGCACCGTGTCCTTGCGTGCAGGCAACAACGAGAGCAGCAGCAGGGTCACCGCCAGCGCGACATAGGCACCGACGAACTGCCAGCTGATCGCGCGCGCCAGGCCTTGCAGCGACCATGGCAGATAGATGCCGCCGCGCGGGTCCACCGAATGGATCAGGCCGAACAGCGTCAGCCCGGCGGCCACCAGCAGGAACACCGCGCCGCGGCGCAGCCGGCCATCGATCATCGCCACCACCGTGGCGATCCACAGCATTGCGGTGATGATGAAGCCGTTACCCAGCGCGAAGATCACCGCCAGCTCCGGCAGGCCGTGCCCATCGAGCTTGGTGGTGAGTGCGACCAGCTGCTCCGGCGGGATCCAGCCCGGCGCCTTGATGGTCAGCAGGTACGCCACCGACGGCAGAAAGCCCAGCACCATCGCGCCGGCATGTTGCCTGGGCGTGGCCTGGAACGCCTGCGTGGTGATATCGATCGACACGTACACGATGATCGGTGCCAGCACCGCCAGCGGCAGCCACTGCACCAACCCGGAGATCACGCCGAGCATGCCGCCGATGCCGACGAACAGGCCGGTCAGCAGCGTGTAACCGGAGCGCGCGCCCATGTGCTTGTAGGCCGGCTGGCCGATGTACGGCGTGGTCTGCGCCACCCCGCCGCAGACGCCGGCGACCAGCGTCGCCAAGGCTTCCACCAGCAGGATGTCGCGGGTGCGGTAGTCATCGCCCGCCGCGCGTGCGCTCTCGCTGACGTTGATGCCGCCCACCACCATCAACAAGCCGAACGGGAGCAGCAACGGCAGGTATGCCACCGTGGCCGGCAGGCCGTCGATGAAGCCCAAGTTCGGCAGCGGCAACACGATCGTCGGCGGCGTGAACGCAGGCACGGCAAAGCCCGGCGCACCCAGGCCTGCCAGGCCCAGCCCGTAATACAACGCAGTGCCGATCACGAACGCCACCAGCACGCCGGGCAACTTGGTCGGCAGCCGCCCCTTGGCCAGCAGTACGTACAGCAACAAACCCAGCGTGACGAAGCCAGCCACTGGCGAACGCAGGGTTTCCAGCAGCGGCAGCAGGCCCATCAACACCAGCGCGATGCCGGCGATCGAACCGAGCAAGGCCGCGCGCGGCAGCGCGCGCGTGACCGCCTCGCCAACGAACGACAGCACCAGCTTGAGCAGGCCCATCACCACCAACGCGGCCATGCCGAGTTTCCAGGTGGCGATGGCAGCCGCCTGCGGGTCCAGCCCCTGTGCCTTGAAGCCGACGAACGCCGGGCCCAGCACCAACAGCGCCATGCCGATGCTGGTCGGCGCATCCAGGCCCAGCGGCATCGCGGTGACGTCGTCGCGCCCGCTGCGTGCGGCCAGCCGCCGCGCCATCAAGGTGTAGAGCAGGTTGCCCACCAGCACGCCGAACGCGGTGCCGGGAAACATGCGCCCGAACACCACTTCTGCCGGGAACTGGAACATCCCGACCAGTGCCATCGCAATGAAACCGAGGATGGAGAGATTGTCGACGACCAGGCCGAAAAAGCCATTGAGGTCGCCGGCGACGAACCAGCGCGGCGATGCCGCAGTACGCGAGGAAGGGGCCGACATGGGAGCCAGGAAGCGTGGGGATCGGCCGATGGTAGCCGCTGCTCCGCACGTGCGACAGCGGCGCGGTGGATCAGAGCGTGTCGCCGCGATTGCGCCGGTCTGTTCCATGCCAGGCGGCTGCGTGGCAGCAACGGCCCTACTTCATCGCCGCAGCAACCTCGATCCAGCCGACGATGTCGCCACGGTTGGCGCTGCGATAGCGCACCTGCACGCGCGTGGCGTCGGCGCTGACATCCAGCGCATCGGCCTGATCGCCCTGCACCAGGTAGCGCTTGGCGCTGGTCGCCGAAGGTGTGGCGTACAGCGGCAGACGCGCCACCTGCACGTGCAACTGCACCGGCATCGGCGCGTCCAGCGTGGTGCCGATCGCGCTGGACACCCGCACCCCACGCGCGTCGTAGCGCGGCCATACCGACAGCGGCATGCCATCGTCGCTGCCCGGATCCAGCAAGGTCTGGATCTGCGGCGAAGCGATCGGCTGCTGCGTCGTGGCCACATACAACCGCCCATCGGCCGCGTAGCGATAGACGTCGGTGTACCACATCGGCCCGCTGCGGCAGGAGCTGGTCAAGCTGCGCTGCTGCCTGTCGGGCGTCAGATTGAAGAAGCCCTCGCACTGCACTGCCGGGCGCGTGGGCGCGGTCAGCGCACGAAAGCGCCGTTGCGCCGGATCGAACACAAATACCAGCACCGCTTCGTTGACCTGGCCGAGCATCGCCGACACCGCCAGGTCCGCATGTCCGTCGAAGTTGTAGTCGTTGCTGTCCACACCGGCGCCGCCTTCGCCCTCGTCCAGGTTCGCGTCGAACCACTGCTCCTTGCCGCCCGGGCCCAACACCACATGCAGGCGTGCGCCGACCAGTGTGGCAGTGGCATGCGTGTGCGCGTCGATCGTCACCTGCACGCTGGCATCGCGTGCCGCGGCCGCGAACGACAGGCCGAAGAGCGCCATCGACAACCACACGCCGGCCGCGCGCACACGCAGCCGGCGCAGATGTTCAAGGCGCATGGCCACCCGGTCTGGCAGCTCACCCAGCACGAACCTGCCCGCTGAAAAGACACGGGTGCAACGCGTCACTGCACCGCACGCGCAGCACTCGGCGGTGCCATGCCGCTGCCCACGCCGCGGTCGCACCGCAGGTACGGCGGCCGCGCCAAGCGGCACCACTCAGAACGACACCTCCACTGCCTGCCGCGACCACAGCACCGACTGGTGCCCGGTGGCCTGCTTCCAGGCCAGGCGGATCGCCTCGATGTCGTTGCGCCGCTGCGGGGTGTCCTCGTGCAGGATCACCAGCACCTTGGTGCCCAGCCGGTTCGGCTCCTTGGCACCGCGAAACAGCCACTGGCCGTAGGCATCGAACACGGTCAGCCCGTCCGGGAAGCGCGGGGTCACTTCCTTGTCCAGGAACGCGCGCCATTGCGTGTCGTCGATGGTGCGGGTCTGCGGGCGATCGGCCGGGCCGGTCTCCTGGCCCACACCGAAGTACAGCTCGCTGCGCACCCAACCGTGCGCCGTCGCCGGCCGCGCCGCATCGCCTTGCAGGCTGGCAGTGGTCGACCCCGGCGCGCCGCCGGGGGTGGTGGCGCAGGCGGACAGCGCCAGCGTGGCGGCAAGCAGGCAGGACGGCAGCAACTTCATCGACTTCTCCACAACGGGTACGGTTACGACGGATCGGGGGCAGGCTCATGCAGGGCCGGCATCAGCTGATGCCGGCGTGCGCGCACTGTGCCATCTCGCACGCGCCTGAACAACGCGATAATATCTCTCTATCCGGATGAATGTGGACGATCCGAACCCCTTTGCGCCCTGCCCGGCCGGATGCCGACCGCGCGGCGCGTTCGCAGTTGCTGTTGCAGGAGAGAGACATGACCCGCCCCACCCTTTCGGCCATCGGCCTGGCCGTCGCCGCCGCGTTGAGCGCCAATGCACAGGCCCAGCAGGCCGCCCCCGGCGCCACCACGCTGGACACCGTGATCGTCACCGGCACCCGCGCCAGCGACCGCACCGTGCTGGAATCGACCGTCCCGGTGGACGTGCTCACGGCCGAGGACATCCGCAAGGCCGGCGTGGTCAATGGCGAGCTCGGTAGCGCGCTGCAGGCATTGCTGCCCTCGTTCAACTTCCCGCGCCAGTCCAACTCCGGCGGCGCCGACCATATCCGCGCCGCGCAGCTGCGCGGCCTCTCGCCCGACCAGGTGCTGGTGCTGGTCAACGGCAAGCGCCGGCATACCTCGGCGCTGGTCAATACCGACAGCAAGATCGGCAAGGGCACCACGCCGGTGGATTTCAATTCCATCCCGATCAATGCGATCAAGCGCATCGAAGTGCTGCGCGACGGTGCCGGCGCGCAATACGGCTCGGACGCGATCGCCGGCGTCATCAACGTGATCCTGGACGACAACCCCGAGCGCGGCGAGCTGGAAGCCAGCTTCGGTGCCTACAACACCGATGTGGAGCCGATCAACCGCCGTGTCACCGATGGCCAGACCAGCTACGCCAGCGCCAAGGTCGGCACGCTGCTCGGCGATGACGGCGGCTTCTTCAAGGTCGGCCTGGAGCTGAAGAATCGCGAAGCGACCAATCGCGCCGGCTTCGACCAGATTCCATCGTTCGAAGAACAGACCCCGGCCAACCTGGCCCTGGCCGGCCGCCGCAACTACGTGCTCGGCGATGGCGCCACCAAGGGCCTGAACGCCTGGCTCAACACCAAGATTCCTTTCAGCGCCAACGGCGAGTTCTACGCCTTCGGCACCTACAACCAGCGTGACACCGAGGGCGCCAACTACTTCCGTTACCCGGATGGCAGCGCCAACTGGCGCGAGATCTACCCCAACGGCTACCGCCCGATTTCCGAAGGCGAGAATCGCGATCTGCAGATCGTCGCCGGCGCCCGTGGGCAGCTGGGCGACTGGGACTACGACGCCAGCGTCAACTACGGCCGCAACGACTTCACCTACCGGCTGCGCAATTCGCTCAACGCCTCGCTCGGCCCCGGCAGCACCACGCGCTTCAAGACCGGCGACTTCGCCTTTGCGCAGACCGTGGCCAACCTGGATCTGACCCGCGTGTTCGATGCGGCCGGCGCCACCCATACCTTCGGCACCGGCGCCGAGTTCCGCCGCGAGCAATACCGCACCCACGCCGGCGACCCGGCCAGCTATGCGGCCGGCCCGTTCACCGATCGCCCCACCGGCTCGCAGGCCGGCGGCGGCCTGAGCCCGCAGGACGAGGCCGACCTGTCGCGCAACGTGGCCAGCGCCTATGCCAACGTGTCCAGCCAGTTCGGCGACAAGTTCTCCACCGACCTGGCCGGCCGCTACGAGCATTACCAGGATTTCGGCAGCCAGTGGACCGGCAAGCTGGCCGCGCGTTATGCGTTCGCCCCGGCATTCGCGCTGCGCGGGGCGGTCTCCAACAACGTGCGTGCACCCTCGCTCAGCCAGATCGGCTACGAAGCCACGTCCACCGGTTATGACGCGGCCGGTCGCCTGACCCAGGGCCGCCTGCTGTCGGTCTACAACCCGATCGCCCGCGCGCTCGGCGCCACCGACCTGAAGCCGGAAAAATCGCTCAACTACAGCCTGGGCTTCACCAGCCAGCTGGGCGATCACTTCGACCTGTCGCTGGACTTCTTCCAGATCGACATCGACGACCGCATCGCGCTGTCCGAAGACATCACCGGCACCGCGCTGACGGACTTCGTGCAGCAGAACTTCGGCGTCAGCGGGGTGCAGAGCGCCAGCTACTTCCTCAACGCCGCCGACACCCGCACCCGCGGCGCCGAGCTGGTCGGCAACTGGCGCCAGTACGCCTTCGGCGGCGACCTGCTGCTGACCGGTACCTACAGCTACGCCAAGACCGAGTTGAAGAACGTCATCGGCACCCCGGCGCAGCTGCTCGCGCTGGACCCGGACTACGTGCTGTTCGGCATCGAAGAGAGCAACACGCTCACCGATGCGGCGCCGCGCACACGCGCCGCGCTGGCCGCCAACTGGAACAACGAGCACTGGAACCTGCAGACCCGCGTCAACCGCTACGGCAGTGCGACGCGCGTGTTCGACTTCGGCGGCGGCTTCGTGCCACGCCAGACCTACGGCGCGGAATGGCAGCTGGACCTGGAAGCCGAGTACCACCTGGGCACGCAATGGACGCTGGCGATCGGTGGCCAGAACATCCTCGACAACTATTCGGACCGTTCCATCGACGACATCGCCTACTTCGGCAACCTGCCCTACGACGTGCTCTCGCCGATCGGCAGCAATGGCGCGTACTGGTACGGGCGGGTGCGCTACACCTTCTGACGCCGGGATTGGCGGATTGGGGGATTGGCAAGGGCGACTAGGCGCCAATCCCCACTCCCGAATCCCCAATCCCCGCTGTTGCATAACCTGAATATCACATCGCTTTGCGCACACTAGCGCGATGGCAGACGTGCACTCCCCCCTTCCGTCGCCGCCATTGCTGGACGATGCCTGTGCATTGTTTCTGGACGTGGACGGTACCCTCATCGACTTTGCCGACAGCCCCGAAGCTGTGCGGCTCCTGCCCGAGGTCCGCGCGGCCATCGGCCAGCTGAGCGAGCGCCTGCATGGCGCAGTGGCACTGGTCAGCGGACGACCGCTGTCGCAACTGGACGCCTTGTTCGCGCCGCTGCTGCTCCCGGCCGCCGGCCTGCACGGACACGAACTTCGTAGCGACATCGCTGCGCGCGCGGCGATGCCGCAGGACACCTCCGAGTGGCTGCATGGCCTGCACCAACGCGCCGCCGCACTCACGCACCGGCACCCTGGTGTGCTGGTCGAAGACAAAGGCGTCAGCGTCGCGCTGCACTGGCGCGCGCAACCGCTCGCCGGCCCCGAGGTGCTCGCCTTCGCGCAGCAGGAAATCGCCCAGCTTTCCGGCTATCGCCTGCAACCGGGCGACCACGTGGTCGAATTCGTGCCCGAAGGCAGCAACAAGGGCCTGGCGGTCGAACAGCTGATGCAGCACGGCGCATTCGCCGGCCGCACGCCGGTGTTCGTTGGCGATGACCTCACCGACGAATTCGGCTTCGAAGCGGCCAATCGTCTCGGCGGCTGGAGCGTGCTGGTCGGCGATCGCGCCCAGACCAGCGCGCGCTTCCGCGTCGACGGTACCGCCGATGTGCATGCGTGGCTGCAACGCAACGCGCGCCAGGCCTGAGCGCGGCGCGCTTCCCTCTTCTCTTCAAAAGGATCGTTCGCACTCCATGACCGAGCCAAACCTGGATCTGGGCGTCATCGGCAACTGCAGCTTTGGGGCATTGGTCGATCGGCAGGCACGTGTGGTGTGGAGTTGCCTGCCGGCCTTCGACGGCGACCCGGCATTCTGTTCGCTGCTCTCGCCCAAGGGCGAAGGCGGCGACTTTGCGGTGGAGCTGGAAGACTTCGCCAGCAGCGAGCAGCATTACCTGCCCAATACCGCCGTGCTGCGTACCGTGTTGCGCGACAGCCACGGCGGCGAAGTGGAAGTCATCGACTTCGCGCCGCGCTGGCGCAACAACGGGCGCTTCTATCGGCCCGTCAGCATCATCCGGCAGATCCGCCCGCTGGCCGGCAACCCGCGCATCATCGTGCGTGCGCGCCCGCTGGCCGACTGGGGTGGCCGCAGCCCGGAGACCACCTGGGGCAGCAACCACATCCGCTGGGTGCTGCCCGAGTTCACCCTGCGCCTGACCACCGATGTGCCGGTCCGCTTCGTGCGCGACGGCCTGCCGTTCGTGCTCAGCCACCCGGTCAACCTGGTGCTGGGCGTGGACGAATCGCTGACCCGCTCGCTCACCGGTTACGTGCAGGAAGCGCAGGAACGTACCGAGGAATACTGGCGCGAATGGGTGCGCTACCTGTCGATTCCCCTGGACTGGCAGGAAGCGGTGATCCGCAGTGCGATCACGCTCAAGCTGTGCCAGTACGAGGACAGCGGCGCCATCATCGCGGCGATGACCACCTCGATCCCGGAGGCGCCCAACACCCCGCGCAACTGGGATTACCGCTATTGCTGGTTGCGCGATGCTGCGTTCGTGGTGCGCGCGCTCAATCGCTTGGGCGCCACGCGCACGATGGAGCAGTTCATCGGCTACATCTTCAACATCGCCACCGCCGACGGCACCCTGCAGCCGCTGTACGGCGTCGGTTTTGAATCGCAGCTGGAAGAGCACGAAGTCGAGACGATGGACGGCTATCGCGGCATGGGCCCGGTACGGCGCGGCAACCTGGCCTGGATCCAGCAGCAGCACGACGTCTATGGCAGCGTGGTGCTGGCATCCACGCAGCTGTTCTTCGATCTGCGCCTGAAGGATCAGGGCGATGCGGATACCTTCCGCCGCCTGGAGCCGCTGGGTGAGCGCGCATTCGCGCTGCATGACGTGCCCGACGCCGGCCTGTGGGAATTCCGCGGCCGCGCCGAAGTGCATACCTACACCGCTGCGATGTGCTGGGCTGCCTGCGACCGGCTGTCCAAGATCGCCGACCGGCTGGTGCTGCCCGAGCGCAGCGTTTACTGGCGCGAGCGCGCCGACACCATCCGCGCGCGCGTGCTGGGCGAGGCATGGAGCGAGGAACGTGGTCATTTCACCGATACGCTGGGCGGTCACCGCCTGGATGCATCGCTGTTGCTGCTGGCCGATATCGGCATCGTCGCCAACGACGACAGCCGCTTCGTGCGCACGGTCGAAGCCGTCGGACGCGTACTCAAGCATGGCGATGCGTTGTACCGCTACATCGCACCGGATGACTTCGGTGAGCCGGAAACCAGCTTCACCATCTGCACGTTCTGGTACATCGACGCGCTGGCCGCGATCGGTCGCAAGGAGGAGGCGCGTGAATTGTTCGAGCGCATCCTCTCGCGCCGCAATCACCTCGGCTTGCTGTCCGAGGATCTATCGTTCGAAGACGGCGAAGCCTGGGGGAATTTCCCCCAGACCTATTCGCATGTGGGTTTGATCATCGCAGCGATGCGCTTGTCGCGCAGCTGGCAGGAGGCGTCATGAGTCGTTTGGTGGTGGTATCCAACCGTGTCGCGGTGCCCGGCGAAAACCGGGCCGGCGGCTTGGCGGTGGGCTTGTTGGCGGCGCTCAAGGAGCGCGGCGGCGTGTGGTTCGGCTGGAGCGGCAAGACCGTGCGCGGCGACAGCGGCGGCATGCACGAGCAGACCGAGGGCGACATCAAGTTCGTCACCATGGACCTCAACAAGCGTGACATCGATTCGTACTACAACGGATTTGCCAATCGCACGCTGTGGCCGCTGCTGCACTTCCGCCTGGACCTGGTCGACTACGACCGCGCCACCCGCGAAGGCTATATGCGGGTCAATCGGCTGTTCGCCGAAAAGCTGGCGCCGTTGTTGAAGGACAGCGACACCTTGTGGATCCACGACTACCACATGATCCCGCTGGGCGCGATGCTGCGCGAGCTGGGGGTGGGCTGCAAGATGGGCTTCTTCCTGCACGTGCCGATGCCCTCGGCCGACCTGATGCAGGCGATGCCCGATCACGCGCGCCTGTTCAGCACGTTCTACGCCTACGATCTGGTCGGCTTCCAGACCCAGCGCGACGCCGAGCGCTTCAAGGCCTATGTGCGCCTGTTCGGCGGCGGCCGCATCCTGGACGGCGATATCGTCGAGGGTCCGGGCGGGCGTCGCTTCAGTGCCGCGGCCTTCCCGATCGGGATCGATACCGAGTTGATCGCCAACCAGGCCAAGGCCTCGGTCGGCAAGCAGGCCGTGCGCGACCTGCGCGAAAGCCTGCGCGGCCGGCAACTGGCGATCGGCGTGGACCGGCTGGATTATTCCAAAGGCCTGCCGGAACGCTTCCAGGGGTTCGAACGCTATCTGGAGCGCTACCCGGAGCAGTCCGGCAGCCTGACATACCTGCAGATCGCGCCGGTGTCGCGCGGCGATGTCAACGAATATCGCCGGTTGCGCGGGCAACTGGAGCAGATCGCAGGCCATATCAACGGCGGGCATGCCGAGCCGGATTGGACGCCGCTACGCTACGTCAATCAGAACTTCAGCCATGCGACCTTGACCGGTTTCTATCGCGCCGCCTCGGTCGGGCTGGTCACGCCGCTGCGCGATGGCATGAATCTGGTCGCCAAGGAATTTGTCGCAGCGCAGGATCCGCAGGATCCCGGCGTGCTGGTGCTGTCGTTGCTGGCCGGTGCCGCCGATGAAATGAAGGAAGCGCTGCTGGTCAATCCGCACGACCTCGACGGCGTGGCCGATGCGATCGCCACCGCCGCAAGCATGCCGCTGGCAACGCGCATCGAGCGCTGGCGGGCGATGATGGATCATCTGCGCAAGAACAATATCAACCACTGGCGCCAGCGGTATTTGCAGGCGCTGGCCGATATCTGACTCGGGATTTGCGCGTTACCAGCAACACGCGACCCGCGCACACCGTAATCAGCATACAGAGGCGCCGCGCACTGCCGGCGCCTTTTTTCTTGCATCGGGAGAAAGTGCCTGAAGGGCGACGAGAATACGTCTGCCGGTGCAAGTGGAAGATGCCTGGATCGAAAATCCCGGCATGCACGACTCGCCATTCCCGAATGCCGAATCCCGCCTCATCGTTTGCGTCAATAACAAATTAGAGTTACAGCCGGATGACGCATTTTGTCGCCACGCGCGAATGCCACCCGGACCGCCTGAGATCACCGGCACTCTCCATCCCTGCGGTTTTAAGCACTTCCCGCGCTGCGATGCACGGCCTGAACACTGGTTCCCATTCCGTCACGGACACGAGCGTCGTTGCGGTCTAAAATATTCACATGAGTAGCGCTGAGAACCTGGGAGGGGCTGCGCGTTCATATCCGGACGTTCTTGTTTAGGACGTTTTAGTTAGAACACGGGCCGCCCTTCGCCAGCCTGTGATCTTTCTCCCTCCACGACTCGCCATCGCCTGCCGGTGCCTGGGTCCTTCCTGACATCTCAAAATGACTGATCAATCCTCAAAACGTGGACTAGGCACTTGGTTGCTGGTGGTCTATGCCGTGGTGATCGCCGTGCTCGGTGCGGTGCTTGCCTACGAGGGCGGCCGCCTGGTCGCCGTCGGTGGTTCCTGGTATTACCTGCTGGCGGGCATCGGCCTGTTCCTGGCCGGCGTGTTGCTGGCACTGGGCAAGCGTGCCGGCCTGTGGCTGTTTGGTGCGACGCTGGCGGCCACCATCGCCTGGGCGCTGTGGGAAGTGGGCCTGGATGGCTGGGGTCTGGTCCCGCGTCTGGCCTGGCTATCGGTGCTGGGGCTGGTGCTGCTGCCGTTCTGGGGCGTGGCCCGTCGCCGCATGCAGCCGTTGTCGGGGCTGGGCTATGTGCTGGTGACCGGCGTGCTGCCGATCCTGGGTGCGACGCTGATCCTGTGGCCGTTGCTGGCACCGCGCAATGTCGAACTGGCCGATGCCTCCAAGCTGCCGGCCGAGAACGCGACGCCCTTCAGCCGCGGCAACGTACCCAGCCCGGACGGCAACGTCGCGGCCAATCACGATGCCAGCAACTGGACCGCGTATGCCGGCTCCAACCTGTCCAACCATTACACCCCCGGCGCGCAGATCACCCCGGAAAACGCCAAGGATCTGAAGGTGGCCTGGGAGTTCCATACCGGCGACCTGAAGCCGGCCGGCTCCAAGCTGGGCTATGCCTTCCAGAACACCCCGCTCAAGGTCGGCGACCTGCTCTACATCTGCACTCCGACCCAGAAAGTGATCGCGGTGGAAGCGGCCAACGGCAAGGAGCGCTGGCGCTTCGATCCGCAGACCAATCCGAAGGCGATGGCCGGCGTTGCCGCCACCACCTGCCGCGGCGTGTCGTACTACCAGGCGCCGCAAGGCACCGCCGAGTGCCCGACGCGGATCTTCTGGCCGATGGTCGATGGCCGCCTTGGCGCGCTGGACGCGCAGACCGGCAAGCTGTGCACCAGCTTCGGCACCAACGGCTTTGTCGATCTCAACGCCGGCACCGGCAACACCAAGCCGGGCTTCGTCGGCCCGACCTCCCCGCCGGTGGTGATGCGCGGCGTGGTGATCCAGCCCACCGGCCAGGTCCGCGACGGCCAGGAAGGCGATGCGCCGTCGGGCGTGGTGCGCGGCTTCGATGCGCTCACCGGCCAGCTGCGCTGGGCCTGGGACCTGGGCAACCCGGCGATTACCGCCGAGCCGCCGGCCGGGCAGACCTACACCCGTTCGACCCCGAACGTGTGGTCGCTGATGTCCGCCGACGACGAGCTGGGCCTGGTCTATCTGCCGACCGGCAATGCCTCGGGTGATTTCTTCGGCAAGGGCCGCACCCCGCAGGATGAGGAATACACCGCTTCGCTGGTTGCCGTGGATGCGGCCACCGGCAAGGAGCGTTGGCACTTCCGCACCGTCAACCACGACCTGTGGGATTACGACATCGGCCCGCAGCCGAACCTGGTCGATTGGCCGGTGGCCGGTGGCGGTACCCGCCCGGCGGTGATCCAGGCCACCAAGTCCGGCCAGGTGTTCGTGCTGGACCGCGCCACCGGTGCACCGCTCATGCCGGTCAAGCAGATCGCCGTGCCGCAGGGCACCGATCACGGCGACTGGACCGCGGCCACGCAGCCGATCTCGCCGGGCATGCCCAATACCGTGGGCGCGCCGAGCCGTGACTACGAAACCATTATCGAATCCGATGCCTGGGGCATGACCCCGTTCGACCAGCTGGCCTGCCGCATCCAGTTCAAGCAGCTGCGCTACGAAGGCATGTTCACCCCGCCGACCCTGCAAGGCTCGCTGGCCTTCACCGGCAACCACGGCGGCATCAACTGGGGCGGCGTCTCGGTCGATCTGCAGCGCGGCATCATGGTGATGAACAGCAATCGCCTGCCCTACACCCTGCAGGTCTACACCCGCGAGAAGATGAATGAGCTGGGCGTGGTATCGGTGTTCGACGGCAAGAGCAAGACGCCCGGCTACATGGCGCAGAAGGGTCTGGCCTACGGCGCCCGCAAGGAGCCGTGGATGTCGCCGCTCAACACGCCGTGCGTGGCACCGCCGTGGGGCTACATCTCCGGCGTGGACCTGCGCACCCAGCAGGTGATCTGGCGCCGTCCGCTGGGCACCGGTTACGACCAGGGCCCGATGGGCATCCCGTCCAAGACCAAGTTCGAGATCGGCACGCCCAACAACAGCGGCTCGCTGGCCACCGCCGGCGGCGTGACCTTCATCGGCGCGTCCCTGGATGATTTCATGCGCGGCTTCGACACCCGCACCGGCAAGCAGGTCTGGGAGACCCGCGTGCCGGCTGGCCCGCAGGCCGCGCCGCTGAGCTACACCATCGACGGCAAGCAGTACATCGTGGCCGCAGTGGGCGGACACGACCGCATGGAAACCAAGTCGGGCGACAGCGTGATCGCCTGGGCGCTGCCGGACGAGGCAGGCGCCAAGCCGGCGAAGTAAGCCGGTGTAGCGTCAGCTAGTTAGGTATCGATAGACCGGCCATCGTGAGATGGCCGGTTTTTTTTTGGGGATTGGGGAATCGGGAATCGGGAATCGGGAAAAGCGTCTTCCTGTCGCTGTTTGGGCTGGGCTGGGCCTGTGGGTCGCCTGATTCCCCGATTCTCCATTCCGCTCTTCGATGTCTATTCGTGGCGTTTCGCTGATCTGGGTCTGTAGGGCATCCGACTCCCTATTTCCCGATTCCCGATTCCCTATTCCCGATTCCCTATTCCCGATTCCCTATTCCCGATTCCCGATTCCCGATTCCCGATTCCCGATTCTCCATTCCCGGTTCCCGCGCCTTGATGTGTATTCGTGGCGTGGCGCTGCGGCCAGTCTTGGTCACAGGCACGCGATCAAATGGCGTGGAGTCCAGGTCTACGAAGTGTTGACGGCAGCCATCAATATTTCACGTTGAATTTACAATTTGGAGGCAGGTGTCTAGTGACACCTCACGGCTCTGCGGTGTACCGGGCGGCACTGAAACCGCTTCCAAATCAACTACATCGGGGTTTTCAGGGGTACGGCCGACAGATTCCGACAAACGGCAATTTCACGCCGTCATGATTCGGGCTCGTCCGCCGATACCCCATAGCAGCCCATGCAGTGCAGGACAGCGCTCCTCACTCCGAATCACTCCGTTGGACTCAGCCTATGTCGCCCTCATTCGATGCCACTGCCGTCTCCCGCCCGCCTTCCGGCCGGAGCCTCGCGCGTCTCACCAGGGCCACATGGCTGCCTGCCGCTGCACAGATCGGGCTGCTGGCCTTGCTCACGCTCTACGCCGCAACGCTGCTGCCCGGCGGCGCCTGGGCCGGGTTGGCGCGCCTGCTGCCGGCGCTGCTGGTGCTGGGCGCGGCAAGTGCGGGGTTGTGGTGGTGGTCGCGCCGCCGCAACGTCGCGCAACTGGAACAGGCCGTCGGCACGGTGACGGCCATCGGTGACGGGCACTTCCAGCGCCTGGACCTGCGCAACGCCGCCGGCGAGCTCGCGCCGTTGCTGCATGCGCTGCAGGCAACCCAGGACAGGCTGGCCATCCGCCTGGATGTGATGGAACAGGGCCTGCGCCACGGCCAGTTCGTGATCAAGGCGCTGGACGACCTGGACACCATGATCCGCATCGCCGACGACGATGGCCAGGTGCTGTTTGCCAACCGCAAGCTGCTGGCGATGCTCAAGCTGATCGAGCCGGATGTGCAGAGCTTCCGCCCCGGCTTCCATGCCGAAGGGTTCGTCGGCGGCAGCATCGGCGACATCTATCCCGACAGCCAGGCCGCGATCGACCGCATGCGTGCATTGACCGCCTCCAAGGCGGTGCGCGCGCCGTTCTTCGGCCGCCAGATCGACTTCGTCTACAGCCCGATCATCGCCGCCGATGGCGCCAGGCTGGGCACCATCGCACAGTGGGTGGACGTCACCGCGCAGGTCGACGCCGAGCAGACGCTGATCCAGATCATCGATGCCGCCGCGGCCGGCGATTTCAGCCGGCGCATGCAGATCGACGGCATGGACGGCGTACTGCTGTCGCTGGCCCAGGGCATCAACCGCATCTACGACTCGGTGGAAACCCACCTGGCCGCGTTGGCGCGCGTGATCGGTGCCCTGGCCGACGGCGACCTCACCCAGCGCGTGGACGGCGATGCGCACGGCATCTTTGCGCGCCTGCGCGACGACACCAACCAGACCGTGACCCGTCTGACCGAGATCATCGGCGGTATCCAGATCGCATCGGACACGATCCGCCGCGCGGCGATGGAAATCGCCGCCGGCAACACCGACCTGTCCGAGCGCACCGAGCAGCAGGCCGCCAATCTGGAAGAAACCGCCAGCTCCATGGAGGAACTCACCTCCACCGTGAAGCAGAACGCCGACAGCGCGCTGCAGGCCAACCGGCTGGTGGTGGGCACCGGCGAAGTGGCGCAGAACGGCGGCCAGGTGATGGACGCTGTGGTGTCCACCATGGGCCAGATCAGCACCGCCTCGCGCAAGATCGGCGAGATCATCGGCGTCATCGACGGCATCGCCTTCCAGACCAATATCCTGGCGCTCAATGCCGCAGTGGAAGCCGCCCGCGCTGGCGAGCAGGGCCGCGGCTTTGCGGTGGTCGCCTCGGAGGTGCGCGCCCTGGCGCGGCGCTCGGCCGATGCGGCCAAGGAGATCAAGACGCTGATCGCCGACTCCACCGACAAGGTCGAACTCGGCTCGGGCCTGGTGCACCGCGCCGGGGCGACCATGCGCGAGATCGTCGGCTCGGTCAAACACGTCACCGACATCATGAGCGAGATCACCGCCGCCAGCGCCGAGCAATCCAGCGGCATCGAACAGGTCAACCGCACCGTCGCGCAACTGGACGAAGTCACCCAGCGCAACGCCGCATTGGTGGAAGAAGCCACCGCCGCCGCGCGCAGTCTGGAAGAACAGGCCGTGGACCTGGCCGATGCGGTGTCGATCTTCCGCCTGCAGCCTGCGCACGGCGGCACCCCGAAGGTAGTGCGCGCAGATTTCGGAAACGCCGCAGCGTAAGCCGCCGTCACCCAGAGCGCAGAATCACCGTAGGAGCGCACCTGGGCGCGATGAGGCTTTCCCGGTAACGCCCCATCGCGCCCAGGTGCGCTCCTACACCTGTCTGCCATCCCATCCAGCACGCGCGACCGACCAACGCTGCAAATCAGCGAGCCATCGTAAAAATCGCCCACGCTACGTAGGAGCGCACCCGGGCGCGACGAAGCATTACCAGTAAGCCCATCGCGCCCATGTGCGCCCCCACATCGGGCTGCGGCGCTAGTCCAGAAACCGCGCGTGCTGCTCCGGCGCAGGCAGCTGCACGAACGCGTCCGGCCCCAGCACGAACAACGGCATGCTCAGGGCGCGATCCAGGCCAGCGTGGCCATGCGTCCGCTACGGCGGTCGCGACGATGCGAGAAGAAGCGTTGCGGCTCGGAAATGGTGCACAGCCCGCCGCCGTGGATGGCGCTGGCCGGCACACCGGCACGCTGCAGGCGCTGACGCGCCAATGCATACAGATCCACCCGCCAATGCCCCGGGCGGGTCGCAACGAACGCGGCGCGTGCCTGCGCATCGTGCGCGACGAAGGCGTGGAACACGTCTTCGCCGATTTCATACACCTGCGGTCCCGCTGCCGGCCCCAGCCAGACCCTCACCTGCTGTGGCGGCGTGCGCATCGCCGCCACGCTGCGCTCCAGCATGCCGTCGGCCAGGCCGCGCCAGCCGGCATGCGCGGCGGCCACTTCGCTACCATCCCTGGCCGCGAGCACGACCGGCAGGCAGTCGGCGGTGAGGATCGCCAGCACCACGCCGGGCACCGCAGTCACCGCTGCGTCGGCAACCGGTTCCTGCGCAGCTGGGGCGACAGTGCCTGCGGCACGCACCCGCTCGCCAGGCGCAGGCGCGTCGACGCGCAGCACCTCTACCCCATGCACCTGACGCAGCCACTGCGGGGTGCCGGGCAGTGCCAACGCCTCGACCAGCAGCGCCCGGTTGCGTTCCACCTGCTCGGGCACGTCGCCCTCGGCACTGTGGCGGTTGCCGAGGTTGAGCGTGTCGAACGGCGCCAGCGAGCCGCCCAGGCCGTAGCGCAGCGTGGTCAGCGCATGGATGCGCGGCGGCGCCGGCCAGTCGGCCGGCAGCACGAAGGGCGCGGCGGCGGCCATCTCAGCGGCGTGCCAGCTCGGCGGCGCGTGCGCTGTCTTCGCGCAGCGCGGTCATCAGCCGCTGCAGGTCGGCCGGCACCGGCGCGCTGGCGCGCACCGGCTCGCCGCTGACCGGGTGCAGGAACTCCAGGGTTTCGGCATGCAATGCCTGGCGCTTGAAGGTACGCAGCTCATGCACCAGTTCGTCGCTGGCGCCCTTGGGCAGCTTCAGCGCGCCGCCGTACAGCGGGTCGCCGACGATCGGCGATTTCAGGTGCGCCATGTGCACGCGAATCTGATGGGTGCGCCCGGTTTCCAGCCGGCATTCCAGCGCGGTATGCGCGCGGAAGCGCTCGCGCAGGCGGTAATGGGTGACCGCATCGCGGCCGTCGTCGCGTACCGCCATCTTCAGCCGATCGCGCGGATGGCGGTCGATCGGCGCATTGGCGGTGCCGCCGGAGACCAGCGCGCCCACCACCACCGCCAGGTACTGGCGGTGCACATCGCGTGCGGACAGCTGCTCCACCAACGCGGTCTGCGCTTGCACGGTGCGCGCCACCACCATCACCCCGCTGGTGTCCTTGTCCAGCCGGTGCACCACGCCGGCGCGCGGCACCGCCGCCAGCGCCGGGTCGCGGAACAGCAAGGCGTTGACCAGGGTGCCGTCCGGGTTGCCGGCACCCGGGTGGACCACCAGCCCGGCCGGCTTGTCGATCACCAGCACCTGGTCGTCTTCGTACAGCACGCTCAGCGGGATGTCCTGCGGCGCGGCATGGGTCTGGGTTTCCAGCACCACCTGCACCTGCACGCTCTCGCCGCCGCGCAAGGTGTCGCGCGGGCGCGCCATTTCCCCGTTCAGCAGCGCATCGCCGGACTTGATCCACTCCGACAGGCGCGAACGCGAGAATTCGGGAAACAGCTCGGCCAGCACCGCGTCGAAACGGCGTCCTGCGGCGTTGTCGGGCACGATGGCCTGGCGGATGGACGGGTCGAGGGGGTCGGCAGATGGGTCGGACATGGACACAGGCACTCGGGCAAAAGCGGGAATTTGGGGGTCCGGGCGGCGGGAGTCAGTCGCCGGACAGGCCACTAGGCTATCATCGCGCTCTCGTTTTCCTGATGCGTCCTGCCCAGACCCATGATCCGACGGTCCACGTTTTCCGCGCCTGCGCGCCTGATTGCCCTCATGCTGGTCATGGCGTTCGTCGTCACCGGCTGCCACCGCGGCGCCAAGGACAAGAATCCCGACGAGGGCATGCCGGTCGAGCAGCTCTACGGCAAGGGCCACGACCTGATGGAAAAAGGCAACTGGGCCGGCGCCGAAGCCAGCTACAAGCGCCTGATCGCCCAGTACCCGTATGGCCCGTACACCGAGCAGGCGATGATCGAAACCGCCTACGCCCAGTACAAGGCCGGCAAGCACGACGACACCGTCTCCAGCGTCGACCGCTTCATCCGGACCTATCCCACGCACCGCAACATCTCGTATCTGTACTACCTGCGCGGGCTGGCCAACAGCAACCGCGACACGGTGTTCCTGCGCCGCGTGTGGTCGCTGGATCCGAGCCGCCGCGACCTGTCCTCGCCGCAGCAGGCCTACAACGACTTCAACACCGTGACCGACCGCTACCCGAACAGCCGCTACGCGCCGGATGCGCGCAAGCGCATGATCGAGCTGCGCGACGTGTTCGCCCAGCACGAACTGGACAACGCGCTGTATTACCTGCGCCGCAATGCCTGGGTGTCGGCCGCCGGTCGCGCCAACTACCTGCTGGAAACCTATCCGCAGAGCGCCTACCAATACGACGCGGTGGCGGTGCTGGCCGAGGCCTACACCCACCTGGGCAACAAGACCCTGGCCGCCGATGCCCGCCGCGTGCTGGAGCTCAACAGCCCGCAGCATCCGTGGCTGACCGGCAATTGGCCGAAGTACCCGTGGGCCATCCGCAAGCTCAACCCGTTCGCCGGCGAGAAGTCCGCCGCCACCGGTCAGCGCAATGCACAGATGAGCCGCGACTGAGCGATCAGCCGCCGGTGTGATGAGAAGGGGCCGCAAGGCCCCTTTTCTTATTGCGGCAATGCCGCTGCCGCAATGCCGGTGGCAGCGGCGCGACTGAGTGTTGCAGGCGCCTGCCGTGCCTGACGACAGCCAGGCCCGATCAAGCGACAGATCGATCGTCCCGCACTACGGACGTGCACGCTTGCACACCACGCGTCCTCGCGCCGCCGAGCGCGCTTGCCTGCGGCAGTTGCGTTCACCTCGCCAGACCTGGCACCAGGTCACCGAACCGCGCCTGCGCGCTGCCTATACTCGGCCTCGGCAAGATCATTCCCGCTGACGCCCGCCAGGAGGCCGCATGTCCCGCTGCATCGTCCCGTTCATGCTTGGCCTGCTGCTGGCGGCAATGACCACCACCGCCAGCGCGGCTCCCATCGTCTACGGCGTCAACGCCCACGACAGCCGCTCCGCCTACCCGATCGCCCAGGCCGAGGCCCGCTTCAAGCTGCTGGCCACGCGCAATCTGCGCAGCTACCGCTTCGATGTGGACCCGCGCGATTACGCCACGCTGGATGTGCTGGTCCCGCTGGCGCGCAAGTACGGCATCACGCTGCGCCCGATGGTGTACCCGATGTCGCGCGAGGTCGGTTACCAGCTGGCGCGTCGTTATGCGGCCGACATCAAGGTCTGGGAGATCGGCAACGAACAGGATCTGGTGCGCGCAGAGGCCGATGCCCGCATCGCGGCGATGACCACGATGTACCTGGGCATGCGCCAGGCCTCCAACGAACTGGGCGCCGGCCTGCGCTTCACCATCAACATCACCGCCTGCAACAGCGACGACCACACCGCCAACGCACGCTGCCCGGGTGACCGCAATGGCTCGCTGTGGTTCCTGGCCAAGGCCAAGGCGGCCGGCTTCAACTTCGACCACATCAGCTTCCACTACTACGCCTTCCACCAGGACGCCGGCTACTGGAGCACGTTGTATCTGGGCCAGCTGCGCACCGCCGCGCAGACCTACAAGACGCCGGTGTTCTTCAACGAGCTGAACTGTGCGGAGATCTACACCGGCAATACCACCGGCGGTGCGGAAGGCGACCGCGGCTGCTACGACAGCCTGGCGCAGCTGCTGCGCAACGTGCGCGACAACTACGCCGACGTGGTGTCCGAGGTGAACGTCTACGAATTGCTGGACCAGACCAGCATCGAGGGCGCCGAAGGTCATTTCGGCCTGATGTACGACCTGACGCGGCCCAAGCCGACGCTGGACCTGCTCACCCGCTTCGCCCAGGCGCCGGCCGCCGCAGCGGTGGCCAATGCGCCGGACGACCGACCGCAATAGCCAATCGGGCTACTGGCCAGAATACCCATTGGTGATCGGGTAACGCCGCTCGCGACCGAACGCGCGCCGCGACACCTTCGGCCCGGGCGCGGCCTGGTGGCGCTTCCATTCGTTGAGCCGCACCAGCCGCAGCACGTGTTCCACCGTATCGGCGGCGTAGCCAGCCGCGACGATGTCGTCGCGCGACTGTTCCTGGTCGACGTAGCGATACAGGATCCCGTCCAGCACATCGTAGGGCGGCAGCGAATCCTGGTCGGTCTGGTTGTCGCGCAACTCGGCCGAGGGCGGGCGCGAAATCACTGCCGGCGGAATCACCGGCGCCCCGCCCACGGTATTGCGCCACTTGGCCAGGCCGAACACTTCGGTCTTGTACAGGTCCTTGAGCGGGGCGTAGCCGCCGCACATGTCGCCATAGATGGTGGCGTACCCCACCGCGTACTCGCTCTTGTTGCCGGTGGTCAGCAACAGCCCGCCGAACTTGTTGGACAGCGCCATCAGGATCACGCCGCGGCTGCGCGACTGCAGGTTTTCTTCGGTGATGTCCGGCTGGGTGCCTTCGAACATCGGCCCCAGCGCGGCGAGCAGGCCTTCGAACGCCGGCTCGATCGCGATGGTTTCCAGCTTGACGCCCAGCGCGCGGCATTGCTCGTCGGCCAGGTCGTTGGACAGATTGGCCGTGTAGCGCGACGGCAGCCGCACCGCGGTAACGTTGTCGCCGCCCAGCGCGTCGACCGCCATCGCCAGCACCAGCGCCGAATCGATGCCGCCGGACAGGCCCAGCCACACCTTGCTGAAACCGTTCTTGCGGCAGTAGTCCTGCAGCCCGCGCACCACGGCGCGCCAGGCCAGCGCATCCATGCTTTCGTCGCCGTCGTCCACCCACACCACCGGAGTGAAGCTGCGCTCGCCGGCGGCGTAGTCCACCACCAGCCACTGATCGACGAACGCGGCTGCGGCCGGATGCACGGTGCCGTCGCCATCGGCCACCACCGACGCGCCGTCGAACACCAGCGCATCCTGCCCGCCGACCACGTTGAGATAGGCAATCGCCGCCCCGCTCTCGCGGGTGCGCTCGGCCAGCAAGGCATCGCGCTGCGCATGCTTGCCGCGCTCGTAGGGCGAGGCGTTGGGCACCAGCACCAGCTCGGCGCCGGCCTGCACGGTCCTGGCCAACGGCTCGACAAACCACAGGTCCTCGCAGATCACCACGCCCACCTGCACGCCCTTGACCGTGACCACGCAGTCATCGCCATCCGGGTCCACGTCGAAATAGCGGCGCTCGTCGAATACCGCGTAATTGGGCAGCTCGCGCTTGCGGTACGTCGCTTCGATGCGCCCGTCGCGCAACACGCTGGCGGCGTTGTAGACCACGCTGCCGGCACTCTGCGGCCAGCCGACCACCGCCACGACCCCGCGCGTGCTGGCGGCGATGCGCGCCAGCGCTTCCTCGCAATGGGCCAGAAAACCGGGCCGCAGCAGCAGATCTTCCGGCGGGTAACCGCTGATCGCCAGCTCGGGAAACAGCACGATGTCCGCATCGAACTCATCGCGCGCTGCCGCGATGAAGTCGATGATGCGATCGGTATTGCGCGCCACGGCACCGACCGGAAAGTCGAACTGCGCCATGGCAATGCGGAGCGTCTGGGACATGTCAACGGCCTTGTGCGTGTGTTTTCCGAAGCACGGAAGCGGAAAGGGAGGACGAGCCGCAAGCAGACCTCGCGCGATCATCTCGCAGACGTCGTCGCCACTCGCCAGCACCGCATTATTCCAGAAGCGCAGCACCTGGAAGCCCTCGCGGCGCAGGAAAGCATCGCGCGTGGCATCTGCACCCGGCAGCAGGTGCTGGCTACCGTCGATTTCGACGATCAACGCCCGGGCGAGGCAGACGAAATCGACGATGTAGGGCCCGATGGGGACCTGACGCCGGAATTTGAAGCCGAGCAGACGCCGATCTCGCAACCGATACCAAAGTGCGCGCTCGGCGGCGGTCATCTCACGACGCAGGCGCTTGGCGAATCCGGTCTTGGCGGCGTGGCGCATCGACATTCTCGGCAGGAGGATGGCCACGGTGACTGGTGCCGCCCGGGTGGCGCCATCGGTGTCGATGGCGCTTTGGCGTCGGAGATCGCCGCGCGGGAAGCGCCCTCACCCCTACCCCTCTCCCGCAGGCGGGAGAGGGATGTCGCTGCCGGCGGGGGCTTGGGCAGCGGCAGTTGCCTGACCGCGGTGTGCTCCGTCGATTTGCCGGAGAACGACAAACCTGGCGTGCTTGAGAACATGACCGGGCTCTTGCTCCTGCTTTTGCTCCTGCTTTTGCTCCTGCTTTTGCTCCTGCTTTTGCTCCTGCTTTTGCTCCTGCTTTTGCTCCTGCTTTTGCTCCTGCTTTTGCTCCTGCTTTTGCTCCTGCTCCTGCTCCTGCTCCTGCTCTTGCTCTTGCTCCTGCTCTTGCTCCTGCTCTTGCTGTTGCTCCTGCTCTTGCTGTTGCTCTTGCTGTTGCTCTTGCTGTTGCTCTTGCTGTTGCTCTTGCTGTTGCTCCCTTCTCCCGCCTGCGGGAGAAGGTGCCCGAAGGGCGGATGAGGGCATGCTTCCAAACACCCACAAAAAAGGCCGCCCGAAGGCGGCCTCTCTGACGCTCACACGCTTGCGCGCGCGGCGTGCTTACTTCACCAGCGCAGCAATCGCCGCACCCAGATCGCCCGGCGAACGGACGGTCTTGACGCCAGCGGCTTCCATCGCCGCGAACTTGCCTTCGGCAGTGCCCTTGCCGCCCGATGCGATCGCACCGGCGTGGCCCATGCGCTTGCCGGCCGGCGCCGAGGCACCGGCGATGAAGCCGACGACCGGCTTCTTCACGAACTGCTTGATGTACTCGGCGCCAGCTTCCTCGGCGTCGCCACCGATTTCGCCGACCATGATGATGCCTTCGGTCTGCGGGTCTTCGTTGAACAGCTTGAGGCAGTCGACGAAGTTCAGGCCGTTGATCGGATCGCCACCGATACCGATGCAGGTGCTCTGGCCCAGGCCCACTTCGGTGGTCTGCTTGACCGCTTCATAGGTCAGCGTGCCCGAACGCGACACGATGCCGATCTTGCCCGGCTTGTGGATGTGGCCCGGCATGATGCCGATCTTGCACTCGCCCGGGGTGATCACGCCGGGGCAGTTCGGCCCGATCAGCACGGTGTCCGGATGCGAGCGGGTCAGCACGTTCTTGACGCGCAGCATGTCCAGTACCGGGATGCCTTCGGTGATGCAGACGATGACCTTGATGCCGGCCGCAGCCGCTTCCAGGATCGCATCGGCCGCGTACGGCGGCGGCACGTAGATCACCGACGCGTCTGCGCCGGTGGCCTTGACGGCATCGGCCACGGTGTTGAACACCGGCAGGTCGATATGCGTGGTGCCGCCCTTGCCCGGCGTCACGCCGCCGACGACCTGGGTGCCGTACTCGATCATCTGAGTGGCGTGGAAGGTGCCCTGCTGGCCGGTGAAGCCCTGCACGATCACCTTGGTGTTCTTGTTAATCAAAACGGACATGGATAGTTCCTTCGGTGTCGTGAATCAGGCGGCGTTCTTGACAGCTTCGACGACCTTCTTGGCACCGTCGTTGATGTTGTCGGCCGGGATGATGGCCATGCCGCTGTCGCGCAGCAGCTGCTTGCCTTCTTCCACGTTGGTGCCTTCCAGGCGCACCACGACCGGAACCTTGACGCCCACTTCCTTGACCGCCGCGATGATGCCCTCGGCAATCATGTCGCAGCGGACAATGCCGCCGAAGATGTTGACGAAGATGCCTTCTACCTTGTCCGAGGACAGGATCAGCTTGAATGCCTCGATGACGCGCTGCTTGTTGGCGCCGCCGCCCACGTCCAGGAAGTTCGCCGGCTCGCCGCCGTTGAGCTTGATCACGTCCATGGTGGCCATGGCCAGGCCGGCGCCGTTGACCATGCAACCGATGTTGCCGTCCATGGTGACGTAGTTGATGTCCAGCTCCGACGCAGTCACTTCGGTCTCGTCTTCCTGCGTCTTGTCGCGCATGGCGACCAGCTGCTTCTGACGGAACGCGGCGTTGTCGTCGCTGTCGAACTTGCCGTCCAGCGCGTACAGGTTGCCGTCGTCCAGGATGGCCAGCGGGTTGATTTCAACCAGCGCCAGGTCCTTTTCGTTGAACAGGCGATACAGGTTCACCATGATGCTGGCGAACTGGCCGGCCTGCTTGGCGGTCAGGCCGAGCTTGAAGCCGAAATCGCGGCCGTGGTAGCCCTGCACGCCTTCGACGAAATCGACATTGAGCGAGTGGATCAGCTCCGGCGTCTCGGCAGCGACCTGCTCGATCTCCACGCCACCCTCGCTGGAGGCGATGTAGGTGATGGTCTTGGTGCCGCGGTCGACCAGGATCGACAGGTACAGCTCCTTGACGATCTCGCCGGCGGTGGTCACCAGCACCAGGTTGATCGGCAGCTCGACGCCGGCGGTCTGGTAGGTGGACATCTTGGTGCCGAGCATCTTGGCCGCTGCGGCCTTCACGTCGTCGGTGGTCTTGCAGAACTTGACGCCGCCAGCCTTACCGCGACCGCCCGCGTGGATCTGCGCCTTCACCATCCAGGGGCCCTTGCCCAGGGAATTGGCGACTTCAACCGCTT
Source organism: Xanthomonas euroxanthea (assembly GCF_903989455.1). Classification (NCBI taxonomy): domain Bacteria; kingdom Pseudomonadati; phylum Pseudomonadota; class Gammaproteobacteria; order Lysobacterales; family Lysobacteraceae; genus Xanthomonas; species Xanthomonas euroxanthea. The sequence continues at coordinate 3,703,099 of NZ_LR861803.1, forward strand.
CGTCCGGGGTCGCCGCGACCTTGCCGGCCGGAACGGGGATGCCGTACTCGGCAAGCAGCTGTTTTGACTGGTATTCGTGGAAATTCATGCGTCACCGTGGGAAAAGGAAACGACCGCTGCGTGCAACGCAGACCGCCAGGGCGGCACGTCAAGAGACGCGAACGGGCCGCCTATTGTGGCCGACCACGCCGTGCGGCGCAAAAGTCGGCCCGAGTGCCCCGCCGCTGGCGGCGCTTGCGTCCAGCCCGGCACTGTGCGCAAGCGCTGCGTGGGCCGCGCACCTGCCTATACTCGCCGCTTGCGCCCGCGGGGAATCGGTTTGCCATCCAGCCCATCGCTTATCGACCGGATCCAGTCCGCGCCACAGCGCGAGCTGTACTTCTTTTCGCTGTACCGGGTGCTGGTGGCCGGGCTGATCGCCGCACTGGTGTTCAGCCCCCTGTCCGACGCGATCCCCGAGCCCCGCTACCCGCGCCTGGCCGCCGGCGTGGCGATCGGCTACCTGGCGATGGCCATCCCGCTGCTGTTCCGCGGCCGCAACGAGCGCCGCCTGACCGCCACCGTGCTGTGCGCGGTGATCGCCGACATCCTCGCCGCGACGCTGGCCACGCATGCGCTGCCCGGCGCCAGCGCCGGCATCGCGATGATGCTGCTGTTCAATGTCGCCGCCGCCTCGATCCTGCTGCGCCTGCGCTATGGCATGAGCATTGCCGTGCTCGCCAGCGCCGCCACCGTGCTGGAGTACCTGTGGACCGTGCTGGAAGGCGGCGGCGCCACCCGCCCGATCGCCGAACTGGCGATGTTCGCCACCAGCTATGTCGCAGTGGCCTTCATCTGCGAACAGATCGCCTCGCGGGCGCGCCGCAATCAGGTGCTGGCCGAGGAGCGCGGTGCGCAGGTCGCCAATCTCTACGAGATCAACGAGCTGATCATCCGCCGCATGCGCACCGGCGTGCTGGTGGTCGATACGCACAACCGCATCACCCTGGCCAACGAGGCGGCGCTGGCGCTGCTCGGCGATGGCGACCAGCGCAACGCCCCGGTCGACCTGTCGCTGGCCGCGCTCACCCCGGAGCTGGCGCGCCGCCTGCAGCGCTGGCGCAGCGGCTGGCGCCAGGAAGAGGCCCCGCTGCAACTGGGCGCTGACCGCCCGGAAGTTCAGCCGCGCTTCGTGCGCCTGCTCGCCGACAGCGACCTGGTACTGGTGTTCCTGGACGATGCCAGCGTGGTGTCGCGGCGCGCCGAATCGCTCACCCTGTCGGCGATGGGACGCTTTTCGGCCAGCCTGGCGCACGAGATCCGCAACCCGCTGGCGGCGATCAGCTACGCCTCGCAATTGCTGGAAGAATCCCCGGACATCGGCGACGCCGACCGCCGCCTGCTGCAGATCATCCACCAGCAATGCCAGCGCACCAACGGCATCGTCGAAAGCGTGCTTGCGCTGGCCCGCCGCGAACGCGCCAACCCCGACAATCTGGACCTGGCCGCGTTCGTGCGCCGCTTCGTGATCGAGTACCGGCAGACCCTGTCGATGGAAACCGACATCCTGGAAGCGAGCATTCAAGGCGCGTCCGTGCATGCCCTGGTCGACCCCAAACACCTGCACCAGATCCTGACCGCGCTGGTCCACAACGCGCTCAAGTACGGCCGGGTGATGGACGAGCCGGCGCGGGTGAAGCTGCGCGTCGAACGCCTGGAGCGCATGGCGGTGATCGATGTCATCGACCGCGGCCCGGGCATCCCGGAGACGGTGGCCGCACAGCTGTTCCGCCCGTTCTACACCACCTCCGAGCACGGTACCGGGCTCGGCCTGTACATCGCCCAGGAGCTGTGCCGCGCCAACCAGGCGCAACTGGACTATGTGTCGGTGCCGGGTGGCGGCGCCTGCTTCAGGATCCTGTTGCAGGGGCCCAACAGCCTGCTCGGGAAATGAGCGGGATCGTTGCGTCACGCCTGCAGCAAGCCCATGGCGCATGGCGCTGCATTCGTGTATCTGCGGCCAGCCGCTACGCTTCGTGCGTCCCGCCGCGCCCGTTGTTTGATCATGTGAATCGTTAGGCCCGCACTCGGCCGGCAATTGTCGACTGTCATCGCCCTGGGCTATCGTGCGCCACATGAACGAACCGAAAAGTGCCCTGGTTGTCGATGACGAGCGTGACATTCGCGAACTGCTTGTTCTCACCCTGGGCCGGATGGGCCTGCGCATCAGCACCGCCGCCAACCTGGCCGAAGCGCGCGAGCTGCTGGCCAACAATCCCTACGACCTGTGCCTGACCGACATGCGGTTGCCTGACGGCAACGGCATCGAGCTGGTCACCGAAATCGCCAAGCACTATCCGCAGACCCCGGTGGCGATGATTACCGCGTTCGGCAGCATGGACCTGGCGGTGGAGGCCTTGAAGGCCGGTGCCTTTGACTTCGTCAGCAAGCCGGTGGATATCAGCGTGCTGCGCGGCCTGGTCAAGCACGCACTGGAATTGAACAACCGCGACCGCCCCGCTCCGCCGGCGCCGCCGCCGGAACAGGCCAGCCGCCTGCTGGGCGATTCCAGCGCGATGGAAAGTCTGCGCGCCACCATCGGCAAGGTCGCGCGCAGCCAGGCGCCGGTCTACATCGTCGGCGAATCGGGCGTGGGCAAGGAGCTGGTCGCCCGCACCATCCACGAACAGGGCGCCCGTGCGGCCGGCCCGTTCGTGCCGGTCAACTGCGGCGCCATCCCCGCCGAACTGATGGAAAGCGAGTTCTTCGGCCACAAGAAGGGCAGCTTCACCGGCGCGCATGCCGACAAGCCCGGCCTGTTCCAGGCCGCGCATGGCGGCACGCTGTTCCTGGACGAAGTGGCCGAGCTACCGCTGCAGATGCAGGTCAAGCTGCTGCGCGCGATCCAGGAAAAATCGGTGCGCCCGGTCGGCGCCTCCAGCGAGTCGCTGGTGGACGTGCGCATCCTATCGGCCACGCACAAGAATCTCGGCGACTTGGTCTCCGACGGCCGTTTCCGCCACGACCTGTACTACCGCATCAACGTGATCGAACTGCGCGTGCCGCCGCTGCGCGAACGCGGCGGCGACCTGCCGCAGCTGGCCGCGGCGATCATCGCCCGCCTGGCGCACAGCCATGGCCGCCCGATACCGCTACTGACCCAGTCCGCGCTCGATGCGCTGGACCAGTACGGCTTCCCGGGCAACGTCCGCGAGCTGGAAAACATCCTCGAACGCGCCCTGGCCCTGGCCGAAGACGACCAGATCAGCGCCACCGACCTGCGCCTGCCCGCCCACGGCGGCCATCGCCTGGCCGCCACCCCCGGCAGCGCCGCGGTAGAACCGCGCGAAGCCGTGGTCGACATCGACCCCGCCTCGGCCGCCCTGCCCTCCTACATCGAGCAACTGGAACGCGCCGCGATCCAGAAAGCGCTGGAAGAAAACCGCTGGAACAAGACCAAGACCGCCGCGCAGCTGGGCATCACGTTTCGGGCGTTGCGCTACAAGTTGAAGAAGTTGGGGATGGAGTAGAGAAGCCGGGATTGGAGAATCGGGATTGGGGAATCGTAAAAGCGAGTTCGCTGCGTTCGCTCGTCCTGAATGCTCCGTTCTGACCTCTATGTCTTCTTGAGCATTGAAGACGGCATTCATGGCCTGATGCTGTTCTCACAATAAAAAACGGCGCTCCTCTTACGAGGAAGCGCCGTTTTTTTGGCCTTCGCAACTTTGCCCAGTCTCAAAACCGTCGAGCAAAAGCTTGGGGGGGAAAAGGATTACCGCTGTAACCAGCTTCTCCGATTCCCGATTCCCGGCCCTCAGTCCTTGGTTACGCGATTGATCTCGGCCAGGCTGGTCACCCCGTGCGCGGCCTTGACCAGCGCAGACTGGCGCAGGTCGCGGATGCCGATCTTCTGCGCGGCCTCGGCGATCTGCATCGCGTTGCCGCCTTCCAGCACGATCGCGCCAATCTCGTCGGTCATCGGCATCACCTGGTAGATACCGGTACGGCCCTTGTAGCCTTCGGTGCACTCGTCGCAACCGACTGCCTCGTACAGCTCGATACCAGCAGCGAGCTGCTCTGCAGTGAACCCCTCCGCCAGCAATGCATGCTCGGGCAGGCTCGATCTGCGCTTGCAGTTGTTGCACAACCGTCGCGCCAGACGCTGCGCAATCACCAACGTCACCGACGAGGTGATGTTGTACGGCGCAATACCCATGTTCATCAAACGCGCGATGGTCTGCGGCGCATCGTTGGTGTGCAGCGTGGACAGCACCATGTGACCGGTCTGCGCGGCCTTGATCGCAATCTCGGCCGTTTCCAGGTCGCGGATTTCGCCGACCATGATGATGTCAGGGTCCTGGCGCAGGAACGAGCGCAACGCCGCCGCAAACGTCATGCCGCGCTTGTTGTTCTGCTGCACCTGGTTGACGCCAGGCAGGCGGATTTCGACCGGGTCCTCGGCAGTGGAGATGTTGCGCGTCTCGTCGTTGAGGATGCCCAGCGCCGTGTACAGCGACACCGTCTTGCCCGAACCGGTCGGCCCGGTCACCAGCACCATGCCGTACGGCTTGTGGATCGCCTCCAGGAACAGCTTCTGCTGGTCCGCCTCGTAGCCCAGCTTCTCGATGCCCAGCTTGGCCGCGCTGCCGTCCAGAATACGCAGCACCACCTTCTCGCCGAACAAGGTCGGCAAGGTGCTGACACGGAAGTCGATCTGCTTGGTCTTGGACAGGTTGAGCTTGATGCGCCCGTCCTGCGGCACCCGCTTTTCGGCGATATCCAGCTGCGACATCACCTTCAGGCGCGCCGCGATGCGCTGGCTCAGCTTCACCGGCGCCTTGGCCACATTCTTCAGCAGGCCGTCGATGCGCAAGCGCACCCGATAGTCGTCTTCATAGGGCTCGAAATGGATGTCGGAGGCTCCCCGCCGGATCGCATCCACCAGCACCTTGTTGACGAATTTCACCACCGGCGTGTCGTCGCCCTTGGCATCGACCCCGGCATCCCCGCCGGCGCCCATGTCCTCGTCCCCGGCCGACACGTCCAAATCCCCCATGTCGTCATCGTCGTCACCGAGCGATGAGCCAAGCGACGCATTGCTGGCCTGCCACTGCTCCAAGGTGCGACGGATCTGGTCCTCATCGACCAGAATCGGCTCGACCACCAGGTTCGTATGGAACTTGATATCGTCCAGCGCCCTGGTCTGAGTCGGGTTGCTCACCCCCACGAACAATCGGTTGCCGCGCTTGAACAGCGGCAGCACCTGGTACTTTTGGAGCAACTCTTCACTGACCAACTTGACTGCGTTCTGGCTGGCATCGAACACAGACACATCCATCAGCGGCATACCGAACTCGACCGCGTTGGCAGCAGCAAGTTGAGGCGCTGAGACTAGCTTTTTATCGGAAAACCACTGTGGCAAAGGAATCTTTGCCGTTGACGCCTGCTCCATTGCCGAGCGAGCAACAGACTCATCTATGACGCCATCTTGAACTAGACGCCGCGCGATACCGGTAATGCCAACCAAATTCTGATTCATCTAGGATCCCGATATCTGCAAGAAGGATGTAGAAGTAAAACACTCATCGGAGGATTTCCAATTAGCCAAGGCCACCAACTTTCAGTGCGTTAGAACAGTCACCAGCCCTTAAACCCCTCCGGGGGATAGTTTTTTACATCGGAGCAAATGCCGAAATGAATACATCGTGGTTTTTATAGAGACCCTACGAACCCGAGCATATGACATAGAAACAAAATGACCGGCAGGAAAGGCAATTACCCTGGCCGCTCCTAACAATTTCAGGAATAAAAAAAGCCCGGGTCATACAACCCGGGCCTTTGCACACCAGCAATTAACCGAGGTTATCGCAGTTCCTGTCCTTGTAGCGCGCGGTTGGCGACTTGGTTACAGTACAGACCCAAGTAATTTGGCCAGTGGAATCCGTCGGCAGCGTTGCGACGATCGTAACCGTTGTGTCAGCCGTGCCAGTTGTCTGGTTGTCGCCCTTCAGGGTAACGGCCGTAGTCGTTGCTGTGCACACGCCGGTAAGCGCGCCGTCACACAAAGGTGTGCCGCTTTTACCGGCTCCAAAGTTCTCGCCGACCTTGATCTTCTCTCCAGCCAAGCTGGCAACCGCGTTGGCGATCTTGGCCTTGGAGGTGTAGTCGCGGTACACCGGCAGCGCGATCGCGGCCAGGATGGCGATGATCGCGACGACGATCATCAATTCGATCAAGGTAAAGCCCTGTTGCTTCTTCATGCCTATCTCCCCTAGAGAGTTGTGGTTTGTGATTTGTGCTTTGGACTGGCGCTAGCGGCCTGCAAGTCCTGCATCGGCATACATGCAGATAGCGTGCCAACTCACTTGCCTGACCTCCCGAGGTGCCTGACGCTGGCAACAGGCTTGTCCAGAGTGACTCTGGCGCCGACCTTTACGGCATGAGACGGCATACTCGAAGTGACGCTCTGGGTCACTTTCTTGCGCAACAACGACAATCACAGCCAGCCAACCCGGCCTCGTCAGCAGGCTGTCCCGCACCTCAGCTAAAACCAGATACCATTGTCTACAAGCAGGCCTGGGGAAGGCCGGATCTGGGGATGCCACATGTCAGTTGCCCGTAATGCCGTTAAAAATCAGCCGGTGAGCAGGAACACATCGCTGCAGCAACCGTTCGTGTGGGAAGGCACGGACAAGCGCGGCGTCAAGATGAAAGGGGAGCAGACCGCACGCAACGCCAACATGCTGCGTGCCGAGCTTCGTCGGCAAGGCATCACACCTACTGTCGTAAAGGCCAAGCCGAAGCCACTGTTCGGTTCGGCAGGCAAGCGGATCAGCTCCAAGGATATTGCGTTCTTCAGCCGCCAGATGGCGACCATGATGAAGTCCGGCATCCCCATCGTGAGCTCTTTGGAAATCATTGGCGAGGGTCACAAGAATCCGCGAATGAAACAGATGGTCGGCCAAGTTCGCAGCGACATAGAAGGTGGATCTTCGCTTCAGGAAGCCATTGGCAAGCACCCAGTTCAATTTGACGAGCTTTATAGGAATCTGGTTCGCGCGGGCGAAGGCGCGGGCGTGCTAGAGACGGTGCTAGATACGGTGGCAACATACAAGGAAAATATTGAGGCCCTTAAGGGCAAGATTAAGAAAGCACTTTTTTATCCAGCAATGGTTGTTGCCGTGGCAATCATCGTCAGCGCAATTCTATTAATCTTCGTGGTCCCCCAGTTTGAAGAGGTTTTCAAGAGCTTTGGCGCAGAATTGCCAGCATTCACGCAGATTATCGTAAACGCATCGCGATTCATGGTTGCCTATTGGTGGCTACTGCTTCTCATCACTGGGGCATCAATTTTTGGCTTTATTTTTGCCTACAAGCGCTCGCCACGCATGCAACATGGGATGGACAGGCTAATCCTGAAATTTCCGATCATTGGCCAGATCATGCATAACAGCTCGATCGCCAGATTTGCCCGCACCACCGCGGTGACATTCAAGGCCGGCGTGCCGTTAGTCGAGGCGCTAGGCATTGTGGCAGGTGCGACAGGCAATAAGGTCTATGAAGAAGCCGTATTGCGAATGCGCGATGACGTCTCTGTCGGCTACCCGGTGAACATGGCCATGAAACAGGTCAACCTGTTCCCTCATATGGTGGTGCAGATGACGGCGATTGGCGAAGAGGCAGGCGCCCTAGATGTCATGCTGTTCAAAGTTGCGGAATATTTCGAGCAAGAGGTCAACAACGCTGTAGATGCCTTGAGCAGCCTGATGGAACCATTGATCATGGTTTTTCTGGGGACTGTTGTAGGCGGCATGGTCATCGGCATGTATCTTCCGATCTTCAAACTTGGCGCAGTGGTGGGTTAAGACGTAATGGCATTTCTCGACCAGCATCCCGGTCTCGGCTTTCCCGCCGCGGCCGGACTGGGACTGCTGATCGGCAGCTTCCTGAACGTGGTGATCCTGCGCTTGCCCAAGCGCATGGAGTGGCAGTGGCGGCGCGATGCGCGCGAGATCCTGGAGCTGCCGGACATCTACGAGCCACCGCCGCCAGGGATCGTGGTGGAGCCGTCACATGACCCGGTCACCGGCGACAAGCTCAAGTGGTGGGAGAACATCCCGCTCTTCAGCTGGCTGTTGCTGCGCGGCAAGTCGCGCTACAGCGGCAAACCGATCTCCATCCAGTACCCGCTGGTGGAGTTGCTGACCTCGATCCTGTGCGTGGCCAGCGTCTGGCGCTTCGGCTTCGGCTGGCAGGGCTTCGGCGCGATCGTGCTGAGCTGCTTCCTGGTGGCGATGTCGGGCATCGACCTGCGCCACAAGCTCTTGCCGGACCAGCTGACCTTGCCGCTGATGTGGCTGGGCCTGGTCGGCTCGATGGACAACCTCTACATGCCGGCCAAGCCCGCCCTGCTGGGCGCGGCGGTGGGCTATGTCTCGCTGTGGACGGTGTGGTGGCTGTTCAAGCAGCTCACCGGCAAGGAAGGCATGGGTCACGGCGACTTCAAGTTGCTGGCCGCGCTCGGCGCCTGGTGCGGATTGAAAGGCATCCTGCCGATCATCCTGATCTCCTCGCTGGTCGGCGCCATCCTCGGTTCGATCTGGCTGGTGGCCAAGGGCCGCGACCGCGCCACCCCGATCCCGTTCGGCCCCTACCTGGCCATCGCCGGCTGGGTGGTGTTCTTCTGGGGCAACGACCTGGTGGACGGCTACCTGCACTTCGCAGGCCTGCGTTGACCGGGGCACGGCGATGAGCGACTTCATCGTCGGCCTCACCGGTGGCATCGCCTCCGGCAAGAGTGCCCTGGCCGCCGAATTTGAGAAGCTGGGCGTGCCGGTGATCGATGCCGATGTCGTTGCGCGGCAGGTGGTGGCGCCCGGCCCCATTCTCGATGCGATCGTGGAACGGTTTGGCACGGCCATCCTGCTACCGGATGGCACGCTGGACCGCCCGGCCCTGCGCCAGATCGTCTTCGCCAATCCTGCCCAACGGAAGGCGCTGGAAGCGATCACCCACCCGGCCATTCGCGCAGAACTGCAGCGCGCCGCGCAGGAAGCCGCGGGTCCTTACACGGTCGTCGCCATCCCCCTGCTGACCGAAGCGGGTGGACGAGCAACCTATGCCTGGCTGGACCGCATTGTTGTCGTCGATGTGCCGGTGTCGCTTCAGCATGCTCGCCTGATGCAACGCGACGGGATTACCGCAACACTTGCCGATCAGATGATTGCCGCGCAGGCATCCCGCGCACAGCGCTTGGCGATTGCCGATGACATCGTCAGCAACGAAGGCAACACGGACCAGTTGGCGCAACAAGCGCGACGCCTGGATGCGAGCTACAGCGCAATCGGGCGCTGACGTCCACGGCCGGGCACCCACGATGCTCCCACGGTCAGCCGGCTGCCATGATCGACGGCGAGTTCATTGGCACACGCTGCATGGCGTTCGTTCCTTCCGCACACAGATCCTCCGGCATGCGTGGCATGTTTCCCCGGGCAGCGTAACGTAGCTCGACGTCGAATCAGCGCACCAACACCGACCGCATCTACTTGCTGCATTGACATTCGATTTCCGCCGAGCGGGCGGTCACGCCGGTAAGGACGCGCAGCCCATGCGGCTGGTGCCCTCGCCCACGTTCGACGTAGACAACCGCGACTTCGACCGTCGCCCCAAGCGTTGCGTGGACGATCTGCCGCCGCGCAAGGCGCGCATGCCCACGCGCTGCACGGTAGGCTATGCGTTCTACGATGCGGAGCCGGGCCGGCCACATAGCCAGCGCATCCCGAGCGTACGCCTACGCGGGCTGTGGCTGGAGCAGTTGGGGTTTGCGGTTGGGTGCAAGCTGCAGATCACTGCGCGTGCGGGCGAGTTGGTGGTGACGGTGGTGGAGCGCTGAGGGGTTTTGGGGCTGAGGTTGTTGGCTGGAGGCGCTGCTGCAGTGGGGGGGGCTATGGGTAAGGCTGTCGCGCCCGGGTGCGCTCCTACGGAAGTGCGTCGGTGGTTAGCGGTGGAAGGCGAGTGTTGCGATGACGCCGTGCTGCTGGCCTGGGCGCACGCTGACGCGCCAGCCGTAGAGGTCGCACAGCCGGCTGACGATCGACAGGCCGATGCCGCCGCCTTGCGAATGGCCGGCGTGGGTGCCGCGGTAGCCGCGCTGGAACAGCTTGGCGGCGTCTTCCTCGCTCAGGCCGGGGCCGGAGTCGATCACTTCCACTGCATCGGCAAGCACGCGTACGCGCACCTGGCCGTCCTGGGTGTACTTGACCGCATTGCCGATCAGGTTGCCCAGCGCCACCGACAGAGCGGATTCGGGCGCATCGATGACCAGGTCACGCTCGCCTTCCAGCAGCAGCTCCAGCGGTTTGCCGCCGAGCTGGGCGCGGTGCGCGTCGATCAGCTGTTCGGCCACCTTGGCGACATTGCTGCTGCCCTGCCCGCGCTCGTTGCGCGAGAGCAGCAGCAGCGAGCCGATCAGGTCGCTGCACTGCAGTTCGGCGCGCTGGATGCGTTGCAGGCGCTGCAGCATCTTTTCGTCGAGATTGGGCTTGGTGAGCAGCAGTTCCGTGGCGCCGCGAATCACCGCCAGCGGGGTGCGCAGTTCGTGGCTGACGTCGGCGTTGAATTCGCGGTCGCGCTGTACCACTTCGGTGAGGCGGGCCGAGTAATCGTCCAGCGCTTCGGCCAGCTGGCCCACTTCGTCGTCCGGGAAGTGCGCGGCCAGCGGCTTGGGCTCGCTGGTGCCGCCGCGGTAGGCACGCAGGCGCGCGGCCAGGTCCGACACCGGGCGCATCACCTTGGACGCAGACCACCAGCCGATCAGCAGCGAAAAGCCGCTGAACACCAGCACCGAGAGCATCAGCGTGCGCTTGAGCTGGATCTCGCCCTTGAGGGTCTGGGTCATGTCGTAGGCGAGGAAGAACCACTCGCTCGGCGTCTTGCGCACTGCCAGCTTGTACGAATACGCGTTGCCACTGTCGTCCACGCCGGAAATGGTGTGGATGCCGTCGGGCAGCTGGTACCACTCCGGCTGTTCCAGCCGCAGCGCGTCGAACTTGTCGCTCTTGACCACGCGCCCGCGCATCTGCTGCACCGGCAGATCGGGGTTGCGCAGCGGGTCGGAGTAGAAGCGCTGCGCGAAGGCGTCGATATTGCGGTTCATCACGTCTTCGACCAACTGGTTTTCCACGCGCGAACGTGCCCAGTTGGTGGCGAAGGCGAACAGCGTGGTCAGGCAGAAGCCCAACAACACGAAGGACAGGATGATGCGGCTGCGCAGACGCCGCCGGTAACGGCCGCGCTTGCGCGCCGGCCGCGCGCCGTTATTGCTTTCAGGCATCGGGCGAGGCGATGCGATAGCCGATGCCGTGACGGGTCTGGATCATCGGTACGTCGAACGGCTTGTCGACCACCGCGCGCAGGCCGTGGATATGCACGCGCAGCGAATCCGAATCCGGCAGCTCCTCGCCCCAGACGCGGGTTTCCAGCTCCTGGCGGGTGACCACGGCCGGCGAGGCCTCCATCAGCGACTGCAGGATCTTCAACGCGGTGGGGTTGAGCTGCAGCAGCTTGCCGCGGCGACGCACTTCCAGCGTATCCAGGTTGTATTCCAGGTCGCCGGTTTCCAGCACGCGGGTGTGCACACCCTTGCCGCGACGCGACAGCGCATTGAGCCGCACTTCCACTTCCTGCAATGCAAACGGCTTGATCAGATAGTCGTCCGCACCGGAGTCGAAACCGGCCAGCTTGTTGTCCAGCGAATCGCGCGCGGTGAGCATCAGCACCGGGGTCTGCTTGCGCGCTTCGTTGCGCAGCTTGCGGCACACTTCGATGCCATCCATGCCGGGCAGGTTGAGATCGAGCACGATGGCGTCGAACTCATGCACCACGGCCAGATGCAGCCCGGTCACGCCATCGGCAGCAAAATCCACCGTGTGGCCGCGGTCTTCGAGATAGTCGCCCAGATTGGCGGCGATATCGCTGTTGTCTTCGATTACTAGAATTCGCACTGGAACCTCATTCGTTAAACTGTTTTTAGCGCTGGCGCCGAGAAATTTCGTGTTGGCTTATAGTCGTTTGATGGCCGCACGCGGCGGCGGTTAGACACTGCCCGGTACTGATCTGCGAACCAGGCGCACGCGCGCGCCGGCGGTTGGCCGACCATCTTCGCCTGCCATGGTCAAAATCTGGGTGATGAGCTCCTGGTCGTTATGCGAGCCTGCGCGCTGCTCGGGCAGCAGCGCGGCGACACCCGGCTGTGCCTCAGACGCGGCCACGATGCGCTTGGGTGCCGCTGTCACCTTAACGTGCTCATCCTGACTGATCCCGGAGTGCGTCTGGCCCTTGTGCAGATCGCTAGGCACCTGCTGCGCCGGCGGCCTGGACGGCATGTCGATATCGGCCGCCACTGCGCAGGCAGGGCCGGTCAGCAGACCGATCACGATGAGCAGCCTTCCAATGCCGCGTTGCCTTGCCATGCCGACGCCTCCTTGTGTGCCTGAGCGATTTAACATCAGCGAATGTAGACGCGAAGCCTGGGGGCAGCAAGCCGCCACATAAAAAGGCCCAAGTGCGACAACGCACTTGGGCCAAAAGTTCATCCCGATCACCGTCACTGCCGAGAGCGGAGCTACGGTCGGGTGAGGCTAGCGAGGAAAGGATTAGATTTTCGTTAAATTTTCGATAACAGCACGGGTGGCCCGATCAGCGGATCGAATGCTCCAGGTGCTGGATGATCGCCGCCGCCACGTCCACCTCGCAGACCCCTTCCACGCCCTCCAGTCCGGGGGTCGAATTGACCTCGAGCACCAGCGGCCCGCGCGTGGAACGGATCAGGTCCACGCCCGCCACGGCCAGGCCCAGCGCGCGCGCCGAGCGCACCGCGACCTCCTGTTCCTGCTCGGTGGCCTGGGCCACCGCGGCGCTGCCGCCCAGATGCAGGTTGGAACGGAAGTCGCCCTCGGCCGCCTGCCGGCGCATGGCGGCAACGACCCGGTCACCGACCACGAAGCAGCGCAGGTCCGCGCCCTCGGCCTCGCCGATGAACTCCTGCACGATGAAATTGGCGTAGAGCCCGCGCAGCGCCTCGACCACGCCGCGCGAGGCGCTGGCTTTCTCGGTGAGGATCACCCCGGCGCCCTGCGCGCCCTCGTTCAACTTCACCACATGCGGCGGCGGGCCGAGCATCGACAGCAGGTCCTGGGTGTCGTCGGGGTTGTCGCCGAACACGGTCACCGGCATGTCGATGCCTTGCGCGGCCAGCAACTGATGCGCGCGCAGCTTGTCGCGCGAGCGCAGGATGGCATCGGAGGGGTTGGGCGTATAGGTGCCCATGAATTCGAGCTGGCGCAACACCGCGGTGGCATAGCGGGTGACCGAGGCGCCGATGCGCGGGATCACTGCGTCGAACCCGGTGATCGGCTTGCCCTTGTAGTGCAGGCTGAAGCCGTCGGCGGCGATGCGCATGTAGCAGCGCAGCGGGTCGAGGATGCGCACGGTGTGGCCACGCTTGCGCCCGGCCTCGATGAGCCGCCGGGTCGAGTACAGCTTGCTGTTGCGGGAAAGGATGGCGATTTTCATCGCAGCAGGGGTACGGCGCGGCCTGGACATGGTCGGAGTCTGATGACGGAGTGACCCAAGTCCGCAGGTCTGCCGGTCGATTGCACGGGCGGGCAGCGTCCCTGCCCTGCATGCTGCGTTCGACGGGTGTGCGACGGCCCCGAGAATGGGAGGCGGAAGCGACGCAGCAAGGCAGCTGTCACACTGCATGCGTTGCATGACTCCGACGGCCTGGATGCTAGCAGGGCGCCTGCGCGGCGCTCAAGCGCGCGCGCATGACACCGGTGATGCACAGAGAGGGTTTGTCTGGCGACAGCCGCATAGACAACGCAGCCGACCCGCGCGATGCGTACATGTCAGATCCCCGCGGCCGTGCACCCTGTTTTTCCGTCACTGCGGTCAGAAAATAACGGGCGGCCACGCCCTGCAACAACCGCCCTCACGCCGCCCCCCTGCCGTCGTGACGCAGTTTGCACAGCTGCCCACGCAATGCTTGAGTCCCCTCAATGCCGGCATGCCGGCGCACCCGAGACTCTCAATGCGACGTCCAGCAAGCGCGGCTTACGCCAACCCCTCCCGCATCCGCCAAGGACGCCCGTTTCCGCGCGGCGCCGTCTTCGATGGCAAGGGCACCAATTTTGCATTGTTTTCCGCGCATGCCACCCGCGTGGAATTGTGCCTGTTCGACGAACAGGGCACCGAAGTGCGGGTGGACCTTCCGGAATACACCAACGAGATCTGGCACGGCTACCTGCCCGACGTCAAACCCGGACAGCGCTACGGCTACCGCGTGCATGGCCCGTATGAACCGACCGAAGGCCACCGCTTCAACCACAACAAGCTGTTGATGGACCCGTACGCACGCGAGATGGATGGCGACCTGATCTGGGCGGACGAACTCTACGGTTATACCGTGGGCCACCCGGACGGCGACCTGAGCTTCGACGAGCGCGATAGTGCGCCGTTCATGCCCAAGTGCGTGGTGGTCGAAGACACCTACGACTGGGAAGACGACGCGCGCCTGCTGACGCCGTGGAACGAGACGGTGATCTACGAGACCCACGTGCGTGGCTACACCATGCGCAACCCGCAGGTACCGGAAGCCGTGCGTGGCACCTTTGCCGGCCTGGCACAGCCGCAGGTCCTGCAATACATCAAGGACCTGGGCATCACCGCGGTCGAACTGTTGCCGGTGCATGCGTATCTGGACGACCAGCATCTGCTGGACAAGGACCTGCGCAATTACTGGGGCTACAACACCATCGGCTTCTTCGCGCTGAAGTCGCGTTACCTGTCCAGCGGGCATCGCGATGAATTCCGCGACATGGTCAAGGCCATGCACAAGCAGGGCCTGGAAGTGATCCTGGACGTGGTCTACAACCACACCGCAGAAGGCAGCGAGCTTGGCCCGACGCTGTCGTTCAAGGGCATCGACAACGCCAGCTACTATCGCCTTGCCGAAGACAAGCGTTACTACATCAACGACACTGGCACCGGTAATACGCTCAATCTGAGCAACTCGCGGGTGATCCAGTTCGTCAACGATTCGCTGCGCTACTGGGCCAGCGAGATGCATGTAGACGGCTTCCGCTTCGATCTGGCCACGATCCTGGGACGCGAGCCGAGCGGCTTCGACCAGCGCGGCGGCTTCCTGGATGCATGCAACCAGGACCCGTTGCTGTCGGAGGTCAAGTTGATCGCCGAGCCCTGGGATTGCGGCCCCGGTGGCTACCAGGTCGGTCACTTCCCGCCGGGCTGGTCGGAATGGAACGACAAGTTCCGCGACAATGCGCGCGAGTTCTGGAAGGGCGAGGACGGCAAGCTGGCCGAGTTCGCCACCCGCTTCACCGGCTCGGCAGACCTGTTCGATCGTCGCGGTCGCCGCCCGTGGGCGTCGGTCAACTTCATCACCGCGCACGATGGATTCACCCTGCGCGACCTGGTGAGCTACAACGAAAAGCACAACATGGCCAACGGCGAGGACAACCGCGACGGCTCGTCCAACGATGGCTCCTGCAACTACGGCGAGGAAGGCGACACCGAGAATGCGGACGTGCTGCAGATCCGCGAGCGGCAGATGAAGAACCTGCTCGCCACGCTGCTGCTTTCGCAAGGCACGCCGATGATGCTCGCCGGCGACGAGCGTGCGCAGTCGCAGGGCGGCAACAACAATACCTATTGCCAGGACAACGAGATCACCTGGCTGGACTGGGAAAACGACCCGACCGATGGCCGCCTGACCGACTTCGTCAAGGCGCTGACGCAATTGCGCAAGCGCTATCCGATCCTGTCGCGCGGCCGCTTCCTCAACGGCCAGTACAACGAAGAAGCGGGCCTGCGCGATCTCACCTGGCTCAATCCCGGTGGAACCGAGATGGACGACGCGCACTGGACCGACGCCGGCGCACGCTCGGTGGGACTGCTGCTGGAAGGCAAGGCACAGACCTCCGGCGTCAAGGAGCTGGCCAACGACGCCACCTTGCTGATCGTCATCAATGCCTACCACGAAGGCGTCACCTTCACCCTGCCCTCGACCGACGAACCGGTGCATTGGAAGCTGGTGCTCTCGACCGACGAAGCCCTGGAAGTGGACATGATGCCGGCAGGCGCCAGCGAATTCCTGGCCCCGCCGCGCAGCGTGTCGGTATTCGAGTGCAAGAACGACCAGTAACCCTGATGCGATAAACCAGACGCGCGGTCTGCCGGAACTCCGGCAGGCCGCGCGTTTTTTTTTTCGACAGAGGAAATGGATGCTCCGGTTTGAACCGGATCTGCACTGCCGGTCGGTAAATACCGCTGCTGTTTTCGTGTGCGGTTACCACTCTGCCGCTGACACCCAGCTGCGCGTCAAGCGCGGGGCAAACAGCAGCGCGCCTGACGACGGCGCGATCGCAGATCAAGCTCCGATTGCTTTGCTGGCGAAAGCGCTTTTTAAGGCGGTATCGATGACACCTATGGCCTGGATTACGGCGACATCGGCAAGCGTGATCACTGCAGCCTTGATTGCACGATCCGGCAACGCCCGCAATGCAGCGCGGCACTTACAGCGCTAAAACCAAGGTGCAGGAAGGCCGTAATCGCCAGGCCACAGGCGTGCGCGCAGCCAGACCGTGACTCTTCAAGAACTCAGCCCGGATACAGCGGGAATCGCTTGTCCGGATGGTTGGCCTTCCATTCCTTGTAGGAGCTGGTGCCTTCCCATGCCTTGAACGCGCGCGGTGTGCGGCCACGCCCGGACCAGGTCTCGCCGGAATGCGGAATCCAGTACTTGGCGACGACCTCGCCCGTGGACGACAACGGCCCCTTGGACTTGCCAGTCATTGCCAGCGACGCGATCTGGGACTTCTGCTTGGCATTGAAGCGGCTGCCGAACTGGGTCAGCACCTCGACCACCTGGTCGAAGGCTTCCAGCGTCTGGGCGTACTTCAGCTGGGCTTCTTCCTGCTCGAGCTTGCGCAGCTCTTCCAGCAATTGGGCTTTGGCGGCGGCGGCGGATGAAGCGGGCGGAACCTGGCGCATTGGCAAAACTGAGGTTGGAAGGGTCAGCGAGTATTGCTGTTGCGCCGGCTAGCGTAAAGCGGCCGGGCGCGCCCGAGTCTGGCCGCGCTCAGCGATGGCGCAGCAAGGCGTGCTCGCGGGCCATGGTCAGCACCGGCCCGATGCGCCCGGCCCGGATCAGCTCGCGGCAGTGCTTGCCGACGAACTCGACCCTGGGCGCCGAAAACCACTGAACCACCCGATCCAGCTCGCCGGCGTTGATGGACCAGGCATGGCAGACCGCCTCGCCCAGTTCTTCCACGCCCACCAGCCCCAGCTCGCGGATCTGCTCGGCATCCAGCGCGAACATCTCCAGCACCTTGCCCGCATCGTCCGGCGTGCCGTAGTCAAAGCGCATCTGCCCGGCCAATCCGGCGCAATACGCAATAGAGGCTGCGCGCGCGGATTCGGCGCGTCGGATGCCCTTGAGAAGTGCGCCGATAAGTTGAGGGTGCGTGGTGGTCATGGTGCTCGCTCGACGTGCCCGGCACTATGCCCATCGCCGCGCACCCGCTCAATCAGGAGCTTCCTGACCATGGGGAAGGAAATGGCGGAGCAGGTACCGACCCCGGCCTGTCGCCCCCATGCTCGGCGCCCCCTACGCTGTGTAAGTAACTCACCCACATCCGCCCCGAAATGACCCCACGACGATTGAGGCAAGTTCCGACGGCATAAAGTGACAAGTGCCGCAAAAAGCACACCATTTGTATAGATCTTGAATATACATGTATGCCTTTTCTTCATTCCTTGCGGTAGAGGCCGCTAAGTGTGTGTGCGCTTTTGCACAGCTCCGAAGGTTTACGAGATGGAATTTCTTCAAAGGCACGGCGTTGGTAAGCGCCTGGGCGCCGCATTCGGCGTCCTGATTCTTCTTTCTGCCATGCTTGTTGCAGCAGGCCTGTGGACGATGTCTGTTTCCAAACACCAGTTGGACTCGATCGTTCAAGACCGGATGGCGAAGATCCAGGTCGCCAACGAAATGCTGGACGCCAACTCATCGATCCTGGTAGCGCTCGGGACCTATGCAATGGTCACCAGCGATGCGCTCAACAAAGAGGCTGTCAAGACCATCAGTGACGAACGGGCCCGCTACAACGGGCTACGCGAGAAGCTCAGAGCCCTGGACAGCCTTTCCTTGTCTGAAGGCGGGCGCCGCGTCAGAGTCGCCCTGGACGAACGCCGCACCATCGCTCGCAGCTTCACTGATCAGGTGATGGCCCTGTGCGCCGAAGGGGACCGCATGGGAGCACAAACCCTGCTGAGCGAGAAGGGAAGACCCGCCGTCCTGCTCTGGCAGAAAACACTGCGGGAGTTGGTGTCACGCCAGAACAACAACACCAAGGATGCGTACGCGGAAGCACTGGCCGCCATTGCAGGCGGACGGGCCATGCTCATTACCGGTGGCGCCGTTGTCCTGATCGCAAGCGCTTTGCTGGGCTGGATCATTACCCGCAGCCTCACCACGCCCCTGGCCCGTGCAACACAGGTCGCCAATGCCATTGCGCAAGGGGATCTGACCAGCAACGCGCAAACCAAGGCTCGGGACGAACCGGGGCGTTTGCTTCAGGCAATGCAGGTCATGCAAACGCAGATCCGCAGCCTGATGGCGGCCCAGTCAGACATGGCCAGGCGCCATGACGAAGGCCAGATCAGTTTTCTGATGGATGCCAGCGCACTGCCCGGCGACTACGGCCGCATGGCCGAGGACACCAACGCCCTGGTTGCCTCCCACCTCAGCGTGCAGTCCAACCTCGCACGCATCATGGGCCGCTATGCCATTGGCGACCTGAGTGAAGACATGGAGCAGTTGCCTGGCGAAAAAGCCGTGCTGACGCAGACCATGAATGAAGTCAAGACCAACCTGTCTGCCATGAACCTGGAAATCAAGCAGTTGGCACAAGCTGCTGCCAATGGCGACTTCACCGCACGCGGCGATGCGGAACGGTTCCAGTACGACTTCCGCGTCATGGTCGAGAGCCTCAACCTGCTCATGGCCACCGCGGACAGCAACCTGCAATCCCTGTCCTCGCTGCTGCAGTCCATCGCCGCAGGCGACCTCACGGCCCGCATGACCGGCGAGTTCAAGGGCGTCTTCGCCCAGATGCGCGACGATGCCAATACCACTGCTGCACAGCTTGCAGAGATTGTCGGACGCATCCAGCAGTCGGCGGTGTCCATCAATTCGGCAGCCAGCGAGATTGCGGCAGGCAACCAGGACCTGTCCCAGCGCACCGAACAGCAGGCGGCCAACCTGGAAGAAACCGCTGCCTCGATGGAAGAACTCACCTCCACCGTGCGCCAGAACGCCGAACATGCGCGCCAGGCCAACCAGCTGGCGATCGGCGCCGCAGGCGTGGCATCCCAGGGCGGCGAAGTCGTCGGCCAGGTGGTTGCAACCATGAGTGGTATCGAGGCGTCGTCCAAGAAGATCGCCGACATCATCTCGGTCATCGACGGTATCGCATTCCAGACCAACATTCTGGCATTGAATGCCGCCGTGGAAGCGGCGCGGGCCGGCGAGCAAGGCCGCGGCTTCGCGGTGGTGGCCTCGGAAGTGCGCACCCTGGCCCAGCGCTCTTCCGGCGCAGCCAAGGAGATCAAGGACCTGATCGACGACTCAGTGCAGCGCGTTGTGGAAGGCTCGGCCCTGGTGCGCAGCGCCGGAACCACGATGACCGAAGTGGTGGCCAGCGTGCAGCGCGTGACCGACATCATGGGCGAAATCTCTGCAGCCTCGCAGGAGCAGTCGGCCGGCATCGAGCAGGTCAACACCACCGTGACGCAGATGGATGAAGCGACCCAGCAGAACGCCACACTGGTCGAGGAGGCGACCGCTGCAGCCCGCGCGATGGAAGAACAGGCCACGCAGCTGACCGACGCCGTGGCGGTGTTCAAGATCGACAAGGACAACGTTGCGGTCCGCGCGGCTCCTGCCTCGTCAGCCATTGCTGGCTCAAACAGCAACAGGACGCCAACGCCTGTGAAGACACCCGCAAAAATTGTCCCGCACCGTGCACCGCGCAAACTGGAAGCCATCAGCTCCACTGACGGCGCAGGCTGGCAGGAGTTCTGAGTCAATCTAGGTGGGCCCAGATTTTCTGGGCCCACCGGGGTTCTGATTCGCCCCGGCATTGCACAGCAGCAGACGGTGGCAAACGCTTGTCCTGCATTTCCGAGTCCGCTATAAGTTGCCCCTAAGCGGGCTTAACAGCACCGACATAGTGGCCAGGTAGGCTCGCTCCTCAGGGTCAGATGAGGTGCGGGGCTACCGTCTGTGCATCAAAGGGCATAAATGCAAACACTGATAAATGACCTGGAAGTGCTGCTGGCAGCTTGGGATGCGCAAGCAAAAATTTTTGATTCATGCGACATGCCTGCGTCCGCACTTGCCTTTCGAGAATGTCGGCGGCGCTTGAGCCTGGTCTTGGCACCGCATGTTGGCGCTTTCGGCGCACATGCCACGAAGGTCACTACCCCTCCCTGACGGAGCAGGGGTGACCCAAGCGCTTGGCCACCAGTCCAGCCGCCCAGGAGAATGCGGAAGCCTGCGCGCTCAACGGGCCACGTCCAGCACCAGCTGTTGGCCCGTAGGCGGGCATGGCTTGGCGCGACAGAGGTCAGGCGATCCCGCAGCCGGGTCGGTGTATTGGATGCAACAAATGCCGACACCCCGGGGAGTGTCGTTGCAAAGCAAAGGCCGGTGGTGAACACCGATCTCTGTTGAAAGATCACGATCTCCAGCCGTGCGGGCGCCTTCAGCGCCCGCCACGTCCGCGAATCGAAGAATGGAAAGCCCCATCTACGACAGGGATGGCAATGCGATCAACTCGCGGTTTCCGGCGCGATTACTTCGGCGGGGCGACGGTCTGGGCGTAGGTACCCAACGTTTCGCCTTTCGCCAGAACATGGCCCGACGCAGCGGCAAGCACCTCGTCCCGGGTCGCACCCGGCTTGACGTCCAGCATGGTGTCCAGCGCCAGGACCTGGAAGTGATAGTGGTGCGGCGGATCGCCCACCGGCGGGTGCGGTCCGTAGTAGCCAACCGAACCACGGCTCGTTGCCCCCTGCAGCACGCCATCGGGCTCAGTCAGACGCATCTGCTCCTGCAAGCCCTCGGGCAGCTGGGTGACCTGGGCGGGAATGTTCCAGGCCACCCAATGGACGAACGGCGTGATGGGCCTGGCATCGGGGTCTTCCATGATCACGACGTAGGACGTGGCCTTGGCAACCGCTTTCCATGACAGCGCCGGCGAGACGCCATCGGCGTAATCGCTGAAGCGCTTGTCCATCGCAGCGCCGCTGGTAAATGCGAGCGCGGTCACGGTGAGCGTTCCCTTGCTGTTGGTCTCGGGACGAGCCAGGGCGAGCGGCACCCCATTGCCCTGGTTGACCTGTTTCTCGAGCGACGCCGCTGGTGCTGCGCTGGGTTGCCCTGCTGCCGCAGCGCGGGCCGGCGCGCCCGTGGCGGAGATGCGGTAGATGACGCCATTGGCATCGTCCGAGACCAAGAGCGCGCCGTTGGCCGTCTCCGCAAGGCCCACGGGCCGCGCAAAGTGTTTCGTGCCGCCCTCGGTCAGGAAGCCGGTCACGAATGGCTCGAAAGCGACCGGCTTGCCGTTTTCGAACTTCAGCCGCACCACTTCGTAGCCGGACGCCGGCTTGCGATTCCACGACCCACGGAAGGTGATGAAGGCATCGCCCTTGTAATCGGCCGGGAAGGATGCGCCCCGGTAGAAATGGAACTGCATGGCCGCGGCGTGAGCCGTGTAGCCCAGGACCATCGGTTCGCTGATCGCGGCCCACTGCTGCTTGGTCATCTCGCCCTGCGGCGTGCTCTGCGGGTTGACCCCGTCCTTGCCCCAGATGTGGGGCCAGCCATATTGCTTGCCCTTGACGATGTGGTTGAGCTCCTCCGGCTGGACCTCATCGCCCAGGAAATCCATGCCCTGGTCCATGCCCCAGAACTCGCCGGTCGCAGGGTCCCAATCGAAGCCGATGGTGTTGCGCAGGCCACTGGCAAAGATGGTGCGTGACTTCCCATCGGGCGACACGCGCAGCATCGTCGCGTGCTCGGGGTTGGTCTCGTTGCACGCATTGCAGGTCGAGCCGATGCTCAGATACAGCATGCCGTCCGGGCCGAATGCCATCGTGCGGTTCGGGTGCTGCCCACCGTCCGGTAGATCGCCCACCAGCAACCTGAGTGGTCCCAGGGTTCCGTCTTTCAGAATCGGGGCGACGAACAGCTCCTTGACCGTGACCAGGTAGAGCTGGCCATCGCGAACCGCCAGGCCATGCGCTCCGGATCGGTTGGCCACCACCTTGGCAGGTGCGTCGAGCTTGCCATCGTCGTTGGCGTCCTTCAGCAGCAGGACGTCGCCCTGATCACGCCGGGACACGTAGATGTTGCCGCCCGGCGCCACGGCGATGATGCGGGCATTCTTCAGCCCGGTTGTGAGCGGCTTGATCTGAAAGCCTGCCGGAACTTTCAGCCCAGCCATCTGACCAGCACTGGCGTCCACCTTGTCCGGCTTGAATGTGTGCACCTGCGCCGGCACGTCGGTGCCGTCCCCTTGCTGCGCGTGTGCGTGACCTACCAACAATCCGAGCAGTGCTGCGGACAGGATACGGCGCATATGGCTCTCCCGATGCGTGGATAAAGTGCTCTCAAGGACTGCCTGGTGGATCGGCAGCCGACACGATCTTTTTGCACGGGATGCGTGATGGGAACAGCAAGGAAACGCCTGCTTCACCTTGCTCACGGCCCATGGCCATGGCCCGAGTGAATTAGACACCGGGCCGGTTGACGCAAGCACAGTCGGTACAGGTCACAATGACGACGATCGGGGTCAGACAGGCAGGTCCTGCGCAAGGAGATTTCGGTGGAGACATCTGTTGTCGTCACATTGGAGGCCGCGTTCGCCGGGTTCACATTCCTGCCCTGGATTGCGTGGGCACACAACAGCCTCAACCCCACGTTGATTCTTCATGCAGAGCGTGTGGAGTACCGCGTCTTGCGGACCCGTACTCGGCCTTACGCAGATGTTGCCTTGGTCGACTACCGGAAGACCCACGGAACCGAGAACATCGTGCTTGCGTTCCACGGATCGAAGACCACCTTCATTGCGAACACAGGGCTGCTGCGACGGACCAGGGAGGCCATCCACTTGCTCCACCAGCGTGGCTGCCCTCTTTCGGATCGTGCGCGTGCATTGATTTCTCCAGGCAGCAGCAACGACACCCACAACCCATCGCGCTGACGCACCCGCCCGACGTGCAAGGCTCAGACCACCGCAATGCCGCTGCGTCGCTGCGCCGGCTGACCACAGCGGGCTCAGCGGCAGGTTCGGCGTCGGCAGCGGTCAAACCGCGAAGCGCCCGGTCAGCTCGTCGTGGGCACCACGGTCTGGCGCAGGGGCGGATGCAACGGAAACGAGCCGCGCTGCTGCTACGCAACGCGTTGCATCCCCTACCACGGCCCAGCTGTGCGTGCCCTCATTCCAGGGCGACGCCCTCCACAGGCTTGCTCAATCCGCGAAGCTCAACACCACCGACCTTCGATGGCGCCTTGGTGCATGCGGGTAAATACCTCGTTGATGTTTTCGAGCCGGTCGGTCTGGACCGTCGCGGCCACCTTGCCCTGCCCTGCGACGTTCAGCGACTCTTGCAGATCCAAACGGCTGCCGACGATAGATCCCCGCATGGTCACACCGTTGAGCCCTCCTTCTTCGCATTGACCGCCACAGTGGCGCCCGGTCGCCCGGCGAGATCCAGCTTGGCGTCGTCCACATCGACCGCTGCCACAGTGAGTTCCATCGCCTTGGCGTATTGCACGGCCATATGACCCAGTCCGCCGATGCCGGAGATGACACCCAGTCTCCAGGCTTGGTGTCGGTCATTTGAGCCCCTTGTAGACCGTCACACCTGCGCAAAGAAGGGGAGCGATCTGAACGACTTCTTAGAAGGCAAGCGTTGGAGTGAAGCCAAACGCCTCACCTCAAAGCCCCTTTTGAGTTCAATCAATTTTTCCGTGGCGCGAGCGCTTTCCAGCAGGCTGCACGCCATGCACCTGGATGCCCAGGACCCAACATCAGAAACGACCGGTAAATAAGCATCAGCTCTCCGCATCCTTGACTGACATTTTTTGCGTGACGATGCCCGAATCAATTCGGTTTGCTCCGGCACATACCAGCATCCCAGCTTGCCCCAGAGGCCGTTCGATCCGAGTTGATCGAAATCAAGGCAGGCGTGTATGGTGCAATGCATCATGAGACCCGAGGTGGCACCGGTTGGCGTTGCTTTTCGGTGTCGAAGTCGCGCCGTGATGGCGAGAAAGAAAAGCTGTTGTGGGGGGCAACAGCGTCATATTTTTTCAAGGAGTGTGGACATGAGGCCTGGTGAAAAATCAGCAGTCGTTACCGGTGCTGCGCAACGCAGTGAGGCTTCTTCGAGCAAGGCTTCAGGCGGATACGACATGCACGCACACACGTCTGCCCATCCCAGACCCGACTTCATCGCCAATGCCCAGCAGACCTTCGGGCTGACTGTCGTGAGCCTTACGGGAGCCCAATGGGAGGGACGCGCTCGGGAGGTCAGTCTTCCTGGAGAACGGGGCCGATTTGGCGTGATGGCACGACATACACCAATGCTGAGCACGCTGCGCGAAGGCATGATCCTCATTTATCCGGAAACGGGCGAGCCGCCTTTCCAGCTGTATGTGTCGGGCGGCTTCGTCGAGGTCCAGCCAACTCACGTCGCCGTTTTGGCTGACCTGGCGCTGCGAAGCGAAGACCAGGACAGGGCGAAGGCCGAAGTTGCGAAAACTGCCGCGAATTCGCCCATGGCAACGTCTCTCACGGACGCTGCCTATGCGCAAACGCACGCCGAGCTCATGCATCACTTTGGGGAAAGCCCACGCGCCAAGCCTTGATGACTGGAACCGCGGCACATCGCCTCAAGCGTTCTCCGCTTGTTGAACAGTCATAAAAGAGGGTCCCGCATGTCAGGTCGCGTCAAAGCAGCATTCAAGTATTTCAATCAAGCCGTGCCGTTCAAACTGCCTCAGGCTCTGGTGACAACGGCCGTGCTTATCGCATTGCTCTTGCTCCCGTGTCCTGAAGGCCTGACGCCCAAGGCCTGGGGGCTGGTCGCCATCTTCCTGACCACCATCATCGCGATCATCCTCAAGGTCATGCCCATCGGGGTGATGGCGATGATGGCCATCGTCATCGTCGCGCTTTCCCAAGTCACGTCAACCAGCTCCAAGGGTGCGATCACTGATGCGCTCAGCAGCTTCTCGAGCCCGCTCATCTGGCTGATCGTGGTTGCGATCCTGATTTCCCGTGGCCTGAAGAAGACGGGCCTGGGGAACCGTATCGGCATGGTGTTCATTGCGCTCCTGGGCAAACGGACACTGGGCATCGGCTACGGCCTGACGATCTGCGAGCTCCTGCTCGCCCCCTTCACCCCCAGCAATACCGCGCGTGGCGGGGGCATTGTTCACCCCATCATGAGGTCTATTGCCAACTCGTTCGATTCCGATCCGGCCAAAGGCACGCAAGGCAAGGTGGGGACCTACCTGGCATTGGTGAACTACCACGCCAATCCCATCACATCGGCAATGTTCCTCACCGCCACAGCACCCAATCCGCTGGTGGTCGATTATGTGGCCAAAGCGACGAATCAACAGCTGCACCTGTCCTGGACGACCTGGGCGCTCTGCATGCTTCTACCGGGGCTGGCCTGTTTGATCATCATGCCTCTGGCCATCTATCTGCTGTCTCCTCCGGAGTTGAAGGCCACCCCTAACGCGGTTGATTTCGCCAAGACCGAATTGAAGACGATGGGGCCGCTGACGGCGAAAGAAAAAGTGATGATCGGGACCTTTGGTTTGCTGTTGGTCCTTTGGGCGAACGTGCCCGCCATGATTCTCGGCCCCTCATGGACCCTGGATCCCACAGTCGTGGCATTCGTTGGCTTGTTTACGCTGATCATCACCGGCACGCTGGACTGGGACGACGTGCTTTCCGAAAAAAGTGCGTGGGACACGCTGGTGTGGTTTGGCGCGCTGGTGATGATGGCCGAACAGCTCAACAAGCTGGGCGTGGTTGGCTGGTTCACCGAGGCCATGAAGGGCGCCATCATCGCGAGTGGAATGGGATGGAAAGCCATCGCCTGCGTGCTCGTCCTGGCCTTTGTCTTTTCCCATTATCTGTTCGCGAGCACCACCGCCCACATCAGTGCGATGCTGCTTGCGTTCCTGGGCGTGGGTGCACTGCTCATACCGCCGGATTACGTCATCCCCTTCATGCTCATGATGACCGCGTCTTCGGCGATCATGATGACACTGACGCACTATGCCACGGGGACCTCACCCATTATTTTCGGCAGCGGCTACGTCAGCCTGGGCGCCTGGTGGAGGATCGGACTGATCATGTGCCTGCTTGAGCTTCTCATCTTCACTCTCGTCGGCAGCGCCTGGTGGAAAGTCCTTGGCTTCTGGTAGATCTTGGATCTCCCCATGAGCAGCCAGGAACACAGCGCCTGACACGCCACCTGGCAACGGCCAACTCATCGCGCAGCGTGGAGCAGCACCTGCGTATCCCGCACGACCTGCGACAGAAAGGCCGCAAGAAAAACGTCAGGACGCTTGCCTGCATGCCACGTGGCACACCGCAACCGATGCTGGATAGATGGCATGCGGGCCGGCCGAGCGCGACATCATCAGCGGCGTGGGCGAGATTGATACCTCGCTTGATCCCTCAAGGGACATCGCTCGGAATCATCAATCGGCCGAAATATCCAGCCAAGTCAGACACTTAGAGACTTGGCGGAAGCTCTGGAGCGGGCGATGGGAATCGAACCCACGTCAGTAGCTTGGGAAGCTACAGCTCTACCATTGAGCTACGCCCGCGTGGCGTTGCGAGAGTGTAGGCGGGTGCGGGTGTCGGGCGCAATGTGCAGACGTGACGAGGGCCGGTTGCCCGGCCCTCGTGTCTTGCAGATCTACCGCGTGGACAGCTGTGCGGCGCGGATCAGAAGTTGCCGCTGAAATTCACGAACAACGTCGCATCGCGGGCACTGCGCTGTGCGGTGGTGGTGCTCAGGCCGATATTGCTCTGCAGGCCCCACAGGCCGGTGCGGGCGCCCAGCACGACGGTCGCATAGTTGCGGTCGAAGTTCTGGCCCGGGACGGTGTACATGCCCACTTCCGGCATCGACTGCAGCCAGGCGCTGGCTTCGGTGCCGTCCTTGAACTCGTGGTCGTAGGTTGCCTGCAGGTACGGCTTGACCATTGCACCGTCCAGGCGCACCTGGAAGCCGATGCGGCCAACCATCGAATCGATGTCCTGATCGGCGTAGCCCAATGCGGTGGAGCTTGCGTTGCCCTCGGTGTAGCCGTCGAGCTTGAGCTTCTGCCAGGTCAGGCCGACCACCGGGCCGTACTTGACGTTGCCTTCGCCCAGCGAATAGCCGGCGTTGACCGCGGCGGTGAGGTTGCTGCCGTCCGGCGAGCCGCTGTGCACACGCGTGGCTGGCCCGAGCTGCACTTCGCGGTCGACGTCGTAGCTGAGCCAGCTGTAGCTGACCTGGGCATTGACCCAGACCGGGCCGGTGTACCAGCCGAAGAAGCCGCCGAGCGTGGTGTCGTCCTGCTTGAAGCTGCCGTTGCGGTTGCCAAAGTCGGCATCCATGCTGCCGAAGCCGGCAAAGCCGCCGAACACGAGATCGCCGGCAGTCCAGTCCACGCCGAACAGGCCGGCCGGGGCCATGCCGTCGTACAGATCGGCGTGGTCGTAGCGCTGCATGTCGCCACGCACGCTGCCCCACCAACGCAGGCCATCGGCGTCCGGCTTGCCGTCCAGATGCCAGGCCACCTGATCGGCGCGCGCACGGCCGATCGCCTGCGCCGAATGCGTCAGCACCTGCTGCAGGCGCGGCGCTTCCAGCAGCGAAATGGCGTACTGGCCCAGGATCTGGTGGGTGGCGGTGGTCGGATGGATGCCGTCGGCAAACACATAGGTGTTCGGCGCGTTGGCGGCGACCAGGCTGGTCGGGTTGCACGTCGGCAGCGGCACGGCCGGGTTGCAGGCGGTGCTGGTGACGTTGCTGAACCCGTAGGTGCCCGGATCGGCGACCACTTCCTGCAGGATGTGGAAGGTATCGACCGGGATCACGCGCAGGCCGGCCGAGCGCAGGCCATTGAACAGCGCGGTGTTGTAGGCGGTTGCCGCCGCAGTGCCCTGCGCCATCGCGGCGGCACCGCCGGCGCGGAAGCGCGGGGTGATGCCCACGTCCGGAATGGTCGGCACCATCACGTAGCGCGCGCCGGCCGCCTGCAAGGCGCCGACCGCCCCGACCTGCGCGGTGACCGCATTGCCGATGATGACCTGCGCCTGGGCCGGCGCAGCTGCAGCGGCGAGCAGATCGTTGGCGCCGCCCCACACGGTGTAGAGCGCGTTCGGATTGGCCTGGCCGCCGTTGGCGCTCAGGTAGGTGTTGACCTGGCTGGTCACCGACGGCGCTGCACCAAGCACGCTGGTCGAATTGGCCTGGATACGCGCGCCGCCGGCAGCGTAGTTGTCGCCGGTCTGGCCGTTGCCGTTGGGTGCTGCATTGGTGCCGTAATGGTCGGCGACGTATTCGGCCCAGACCCAGCCCGGGTTGGTGGTGAACTTGCCGGTGACTGCGCGCGAGGCGGCCGGCAGCAACGGGTTGTAGTAGCCGCTGTCGGTGAGGCTGTCACCGAAGAACACGGTCTGGTCGAAGGCAGACGCGGCCATGGCCGGGGTGGCCGCAATGGCGATGGCCACGGCCATCAGGGAACGGATCGGGCGAAGAGTTGAAGCCATGGAAGTGCCTGCTCAAGGTAGTGTGGAACTGGACCGGACCTGCTGACGTACGCCGGCGCATGGCTCATGGTTTCACCCTCGCCGCCCGCGCTCACGCTGCATTGCCGCATAACGCAAAAACGCGCGCCCTGACGGCACGCGATGCCACAATGATGACATGAACATTCAACTCAACGGCACCCCGCGCGACATTCCCGACGACTTGCTGCTGGCAACCCTGCTGGAGCAGGAAGGTCTTGCACAGCGGCGCGTGGCGGTGGAGGTCAATGGCGAAATCGTGTCGCGCGGGCGGCATGCCACGCACCGGTTGCGTGCCGGCGATGTGGTGGAGATCGTGCACGCATTGGGCGGCGGCTGATGCGGCGCGCAGGCCGGCGCAGCCGCGCGCGATCGGTGATAATTGCCTGATGACCAATACCGCCCCCTCTGATGCGCTGATCATCGCCGGCAAGCCCTACCGTTCGCGCCTGCTGACCGGCACCGGCAAGTTCAAGGATCTGGACGAAACCCGCCTGGCCACCGAAGCGGCCGCCGCGCAGATCGTCACCGTGGCGATTCGCCGGGTGAACATCGGCCAGGACCCGAACGCGCCCAGCCTGCTCGATGTGCTGCCGCCGGATCGCTACACGCTGCTGCCCAACACCGCCGGCTGCTACACCGCTGAAGATGCGGTCCGCACCTGCCGGCTGGCGCGCGAACTGCTGGACGGCCACAACCTGACCAAGCTGGAGGTGCTCGGCGACGAGCGCACGCTGTATCCGGACGTGGTGCAGACGCTCAAGGCCGCCGAGCAGCTGGTCGCCGACGGCTTCGACGTCATGGTCTATACCTCCGACGATCCGATCCTGGCCAAGCGCCTGGAGGAGATCGGCTGCGTGGCGGTGATGCCGCTGGCCGCGCCGATCGGCTCCGGGCTGGGCATCCAGAACAAGTACAACCTGCTGGAAATCATCGAGAACGCCAAGGTGCCGATCATCGTCGACGCCGGCGTGGGCACGGCATCGGATGCGGCGATCGCGATGGAGCTGGGCTGCGACGGTGTATTGATGAATACCGCCATCGCCGGTGCGCGTGATCCGATCCTGATGGCCAGCGCGATGCGCAAGGCGATCGAGGCCGGACGCGAGGCCTTCCTGGCCGGGCGAATTCCGCGCAAGCGGTATGCCTCGGCGTCCAGTCCGGTGGATGGCGTGATTGGATGAGTGGGTGTGCTGCGTTGACATTGCAGTCGATGCGCAATGCTTGGCGGTGTGAGGTGCCGGATGTGGCCGTTGCCAGATCGCGCATTGCTGCGAGTGCCCCCTCACGCCCTACCCTCACCCCAACCCCTTTCCCAAAGGGAGAGGGGCTTTGTTTTCTGATGTGACCTACTTCATGACTGATCCTTTCACCAGCGACGGCGCCAAGATGCCGCCCAAGCCCTTCACCATCGAAGAGGGCCGCCGGCAGGTGCGCAGCTTCGTGCTGCGCCAGGGCCGCTTTACCCCGGCGCAGCAGCGCGCGTTCGACGAGCTGTGGCCACGCTTCGGCCTGGACTACAGCGGCACGCCGCGCGACCTGGATGCGGCGTTCGGCCGTCCCGCGCCCAAGGTGCTGGAGATCGGGTTTGGCAACGGGGCGGCATTGCGCTTTGCCGCCCAGCAGGACCCCAGCCGCGACTACATCGGCATCGAGGTGCATGCGCCTGGCGTCGGTCGCCTGCTCAATGCGCTGGACGATGACGGCAGCACGCATGTGCGCCTGTACCACCACGATGCGGTGGAAGTGCTCGAGCACGAGATCGCCGATGGCGCGCTGGACGAGGTGCGCATCTACTTCCCCGACCCATGGCACAAGAAGCGCCACAACAAGCGCCGCCTGATCCAGCCGGCGTTCGCGGCGCTGGTGGTGCGCAAGCTGCGCCATGGTGGCCGCCTGCACGCGGCCACCGACTGGGCCGATTACGCCGAACAGATGTGGGACGTGCTCGACGCCACACCGGGCCTGGTCAATCGCGCCGGCCCGCGCGGCCACGTCGAACGCCCCGCCTGGCGCCCGCAGACCCACTTCGAAACCCGCGGCCAGAAGCTCGGTCACGGCGTGTGGGATTTGCTGTATGACCGGGATTCGGAAATCGGGAATCGGGAATCGCAGGAGCAAACGGCGATGCCCCCCGGATAACTCACAGCGTCAGCGCTTTCCCGCTCTGCCAATTCCCTATTCCCGACTCCCCATTCCCGGCCCCTAATGGATACCGCGCTGACACTGACCAACGATATGAAGCTCGTCCTCGGGCTGGTCGGTTTCACGATGGCGATGTTCCTGTTCGAGCGCATTCGCGCCGATGTGGTGGCGTTGATCGTGCTGGTGGTGCTGGGCGTCACCGGGCTGGTGGCGCCGGAAGAACTGTTTGGTGGTTTTTCCGGTAACGCGGTGATGAGCATCATCGCCACCACCATCCTCGGTGCGGGGCTGGAGCGCACCGGTGCGTTGAATCGCCTGGCGACCTGGTTGCTGCGGCGCTCGCACGGCAGCGAACAACGCCTGATGATGATGACGCTGGCCATCTCCGGCCTGAACTCGTCCTTCATGCAGAACCCGTCGGTGATGGCCTTGTACCTGCCGGTCGCCTCGCGGCTGGCCGCGCGCACCGGGCTGACCCTGCAACGCATGTTGCTGCCGATCGCCGCGGCCATCGTGATGGGCGGCGCGCTGACCATGGTGGGCAATTCGCCGCTGATCCTGCTCAACGACCTGCTGGTGTCGGCCAACAACAACCTGCCCTCGGGCATGGCCAGCATCGAGCCGTTGACCATGTTCGCGCCGCTGCCGATCGGCGTGGCCTTGCTGATCGCTGCATTGCTGTACTTCCGTTTCTACGGCGACCGCAAGCTGATCGAGGAAGAACGCCTGATCAACGAAGGCGTCACGCCCTCGCGCACCGAGAGCTATTTCGCCAAGACCTACGGCATCGACGGCGACGTGTTCGAGCTCACCGTCAGCGCCGAAAGCCCGCTGGTCGGCATGACCCTGGGCGAGGCCGAGGCGCTGCACGACGCGCCCTTGCTGCTCGCCTTGAAGACCGGCAACGACACCCGCCTGGCGCCGCCGGCGGACATGCGCATCTGGGTCGGCAGCGTGCTCGGAGCGATGGGGCCGCGCCAGGAAGTGACCGACTTTGCGCAGAACCAGTTCCTGCGCATGTCCTCGCGCCTGCGCAACCTGGGCGATCTGTTCAATCCCAGCCTGGCCGGCATTTCCGAAGCATTGATTCCGCCCAACTCGCGGCTGATCGGCAAGACCGCCGCCGAGTTGCGCCTGCGCAAGCAGAGCGGCATCAGCCTGCTGGCGATCAACCGCGACAAGCAGGTGATCCGCGAGGACGTGCGCAACGTGCCGCTGCGCGGCGGCGACATGCTGGTGTTCCACAGCATCTGGCAGGACCTGGCGCAGGCGGCGGAAAGCCGCGACTTCGTGCCGGTGACCGACTTCCCCAAGGGCGAGCAGCGCCCGCACAAGTTCAAGATCGCCATGGCGATCTTTGCCTTCACCATCCTGATCGCGCTGACCTCGCGGCTGCCGGTGGCGCTGACCTTGATGACCGGCGTGGCCTGCATGCTGGTCAGCGGCGTGCTGCGCATGGACGAGGCCTACGCCTCGATCAACTGGAAGACCATCTTCATGATGGCCGGCCTGATTCCACTGGGCTGGGCAATGGACAGCAGCGGCACCGCGGCCTGGGTGGCCGGCCACACCATCGACCGCCTGCCCGAGGGCATTCCGGTGTGGGCGCTGGAAATCAGCCTGGCGCTGCTGACCACCGCGTTTTCGCTGGTGATCAGCCATGTCGGCGCCACCATCGTGATGGTGCCGATCGCGGTCAATCTGGCACTGGCGGCCAACGGCAACCCGACCGCGTTCGCGCTGATCGTGGCGTTGTCGGCGTCCAACAATCTGATGACCGCCTCCAACCCGGTGATCTCGATGGTGGCCGGCCCGGCCAACTATCAGCCACGCGAGCTGTGGCGCGTGGGCGCACCGCTGTCGCTGATCTACGTCGTGGTCATGGTCTCGATGATCAACCTGATGTTCTGGTGGGCAGCGCGCTGAACCGGCGTCGTGGCCGGCGACGGCGATCGCTGCAGATATGCGCGCAGATGGATCGATCATCGATGGTGCACCGTCAGGCGCATTGCACGCCCGATCGCCAGACACGAGACGCGGCGACGGCGCCACCTGCTGCTTGAAGCTGGCCGACGACTGCTGGCGATGTCCTGCCAGCCGCGCTTTGCTCCAGCCTCGGCACGCGGACGTTGTGCTGGATCGTGTGACGCGGCCTTAGAGCGGCAACCTAGCCAAGGACCACCTGCGTCCCCTCGATGCGTACCGGCACCGCCAGCAGCGATTGACCGCGGCACGGCCCGCTGATGCATTCGCCGCCACTGAGCTCGAACGCCGCGCCGTGTGCCGCGCAGACCAGGTGGCCTTCCTTGGTCTTGAGGAACTGGCCGGGTGCCCAATCCAGCCGCCTGCCGGCATGCGGACAGACGTTCAACCAGGCGCGTACCTGTGCACCATCGCGATACAGCACCAGCGACTCCGCGCCGCCGTCCCACACCGCTTCGACTTCCAGAAATCCGGCATCGGGAATCTGCGCCAGGTCGGCAAGCGTGGTGGGCGATGGCGAAGACATGCGGTCTGCTATGGGAGAACGGACTGCGATTGTGGCACGCGCCTGCATGGCGCCGACGCCATGCGATAGCCGCCACGCATGCATCTACTGCGCTCACGAATGCGCGTTCCTGGCGACCGGACGCCCTACTTCTAGCCCACTGGATGTGATGGACTTAACAAAACAGGCCATTGTTTAACGAAGTTTTCACTCAATGACATGAAACCGCAACGATACTGCGGGCCTGTTTCCTGCCCGGCAGCCCACCGCCATGCCTGCACGTCTCTTCCAATTCGGCAACCTCCACCACCTGTTTGCCCCGCGCAAGCCGCGTCACCCGCTGGTGCGCGTTGCCGCCGGCCTGGCCGGTCTGGTCATCCTTGCCGTGCTGATCTTCTTCAGCGTGTTCGTGGGCGCGGCGATGATCCTGGGCGGCATCGCCTGGAAGCTGCTGAGCAAGTCGAACCGTCGCGCGCCGCAACAGACACGCGTGGTCGAAGCCGAGTACCGCGTGGTGCGCAAGCCCGCACTGCCGTTGTCGCACTGAAGCACCACGCCACCGCCATCCGGCGCGGTGGGCATTGAATGCTGATATCACTGTGCGCATGAGCTGACCGGCATGCGCGCTTTCGCCTGCGCCGACGCAGACCGTGATCGCACGCACTGCCGGCCAGGCGGCGCGATGCACTCAACGCGCAGCACGGCGGTTCCGTCATGCACGGCCAAACGGCTAGACTCAGCTGCCCCGTTCCCCAAGGATGCGTGCATGACCCACGATGTGATTCCCGCCGCCGACGTCCCGCGCATTCCGGTGGTTGGTGGCGGCAACTTTCCGGTGCACCGCATCTACTGCGTCGGCCGCAACTTCGCCGATCACGCGCGCGAGATGGGCGCCGCAGCGCCTGCCTCCAGGGCCGAACGGGGCCAGCCGACCTTTTTCATGAAGCCTGCCGATGCGATCGTGGTCGGCCACGGCGACCACATTCCGTACCCGCCCGGCACCAAAGAACTGCACCACGAAGTGGAGCTGGTGGTGGCACTGGGCAGCGATGCGCCGGCCGGCGAGTTGCCGGTGGATCAGGCAGAGGCGCTGATCTATGGCTACGGCGTGGGCCTGGACCTGACCCGACGCGATCTGCAGGCCGCCGCCAAGGCCAAGGGCCTGCCGTGGGACATCGCCAAGGGCTTCGATCACTCCGCGCCGATCAGCGAGCTGGTGCATGCCGGCGAAGTGGGTGCGCTGGAGGCATTGAACCTGTCGCTGGAGGTCAACGGCCAGGTGCGTCAGCAGTCGTTGCTGGACCAGATGATCTGGAACGTGCCGGAAATCCTGCATGAGCTCTCCAAACTCTATGCGTTGCGCGCGGGCGATCTGATCTTCATGGGCACGCCGGCCGGTGTCGGCCCGCTGCTGCCGGGCGATCAATTCAGTGCACGTCTGGAAAACGTCGCCGAGCGCCACGGCATCATCGCGGGCTGACACGCCGCCCGCTACGATCACGCCGCGGCAGTTGGTCCGCGACCGCATCTGGAGTGCGCTATGGGAATGGTCAGCGAATTCAAGCAATTCGCGATGCGTGGCAATGTCATCGACCTGGCGGTCGGTGTGGTTATCGGTGCAGCGTTCGGCAAGATCGTCACCGCGCTGGTGGAAAAGATCATCATGCCGCCGATCGGCTGGGCCATCGGCAACGTGGATTTCTCACGCCTGGCCTGGGTGCTCAAGCCTGCCGGCGTCGATGCCACCGGCAAGGAAATTCCGGCGGTGGCCATCGGCTACGGCGATTTCATCAACACCGTCGTGCAGTTCGTGATCATCGCCTTCGCGATCTTCATGGTGGTCAAGCTGATCAACCGCCTGACCCACCGCAAGCCGGACGCCCCCAAGGGCCCGAGCGAAGAAGTGCTGTTGCTGCGCGAGATCCGCGATTCGTTGAAGAACGACACGCTGAAGACACCAGGCGTGCCGTAAGCGGGCACATCCATTGCGCAACGTCGCGCAGGAGGATGACCTTTCGCACGCAGACGGGGGACCTCGCGCTGATAAGCTCGGGGTCCCCCTTGTCGTTGGAGCCGCCCTGCATGCGTCGCCTCGCTGTTGCCATCTCTGCCCTACTCGCTTGCGCACCCGCGCTCGCCGCACAGACCACCATCGCCGATAGCGCACTGCGCACCGCCGCGCAGCTGCGCGAGCAGGCCTTGGCCGACGACACCGGCTTTGCGGTGGTGGAATCGTTGACCACCGAAGTGGGCCCGCGCATTGCCGGTGGCGAGGCCGATCCGCGCGCGGTGGCCTGGGCCAAGGCCAAGTTCCAGTCACTGGGCTTCGACAAGGTGTGGACCGAGCCGGTGCGCTTTCCCAAGTGGCAGCGGCGCAGCGAACAGGCCACAGTGATCGGTGCGCATGCGCAGCCCCTGCACATCACCGCCCTGGGCGGCAGCCCGGGTGGCACCGTCGAGGGCGAGGTGGTGCGCTTCGACAACCTGGCCGCACTGCAGGCCGCACCGGCCGGATCGCTGGCCGGCAAAATCGCATTCGTCGATTACCAGATGACCAAGGCGCGCGACGGCAAGGATTATGGCAATGGCGGCGCGGTGCGCAGCAAGGGCCCGTCGGAAGCGATCCGCAAGGGCGCGATCGGCTTCGTGATGCGCTCGGCCGGCACCGACTCGCACCGCGTGCCGCATACCGGCATCACCCGTTTCGACGAAGGCCTGACGCCGGTGCCGGCAGCAGCGTTGTCGGTGCCCGATGCCAACCAGCTCGCGCGCCTGGCCGCGCTGGGCAGCACGCGTGTGCGGCTGGCGCTGGATTGCGGCTGGGATGGCACGGCGACTTCGTACAACGTGATCGGCGAAATCACCGGACGCAGCAAGCCCAAGGAAGTGGTGGTGATCGGCGGGCACCTGGATTCCTGGGATCTGGGCACCGGCGCGATCGACGATGGCGCCGGCGTGGCGATCACCATGGCCGCGGGCCACCTGATCGGCCAGCTCAAGCAGGCGCCCAAGCGCACGATTCGCGTGGTGGCCTTCGCCAACGAGGAGCAGGGCCTGTACGGCGGCAAGGCGTATGCGGCCGCGCACGGCAAGGATGCCAAGGACATGGCGCTGCACCAGATCGGCGCAGAGAGCGACTTCGGTGCCGGGCGCATCTATGCGTTCAACACCGGCTCGGCGGCACCGGAAGACTCGCGCGCCGCGACCAAACAGATTGCCGAGGTGCTCGCGCCGTTGGGCATCGCGTATGTGCCGGACAAGGGCGGCCCCGGCCCGGACGTCGGGCCGATTTCCGCCAAGGGCGGCGCATGGGCATGGCTGGCGCAGGACGGCACCGACTACTTCGACCTGCACCACACCGCCGACGACACCCTGGACAAGATCGACCCCAAGGCGCTGGCGCAGAACGTGGCGGCCTACACGGTATTTGCATACCTGGCGGCCGAGGCCGATGGCGATTTCGGCAGTCGCGCGAAAAGCGTGCAACCGCCGAGCGAGTAACTGCGACGGAAGACGTCGCAGGTGTCTTTGTTGAGGGCGAGCGGCACGGATGACGCGCATGCTGCGCGTTGCCTGTGCCGATACCTCCATCGACAGCGAGTGCCAGCGGCCAGGCACTCGCGGTTGCTGCAGGCCTCGCGCTACCTGCTGCCCCTTCGCTTACACTCCAGGACGAGCACACACAATGGCGGCCAAGCGCCAACGCAGTGCCAACAATGCAGCGACCTTGCTGGATGTCGCCAAGCACGCCGGGGTTTCGCCGATGACGGCCTCGCGCGTTATCAACCGTCACCCGCATGTCGGCGAGGACATGCGCGTGCGCGTGGAAGCCTCGGTGCAGGCATTGGGGTACCGGCCCAATCTGGCAGGCCGTTCGTTGCGCACCAGCGGCCTGTTGCGCATCGGCGTGCTGTACAGCAATCCCAGCGCGGCCTACCTCAATCAATTCATGCTCGGCCTGCTCGAGCAAAGCAGCCTCAATGGCAGCCAGGTGCTGGTGGAAAAATGCGGTGCCATCCGCAGCCAGCGTGCCGCCACCGAACGCTTGCTGGCAGCCGGCGTGGACGGCGTGATCCTGCCGCCCCCGTTATGCGATTCGCGCCAGACCATCGCCGAACTCGATGCACGCGGCATCCCGGTCGTGGCGGTGGCGAGCGGCGCACCGATGGCGCAGATCAGCTCGGTGCGCATCGACGATTACCAGGCCGCGCGCGCCATCGTCGACCACCTGGTTGAACTGGGCCATCGCCGCATCGCATTGATCAAGGGCGACCCCAAGCACACGCCAAGCGCGTTGCGTGCCAATGGCTATCTCGACAGCCTGCAGGCCGCTGGCCTGCCCGTGGCCGAGGAATTGATGGCAGAGGGTCTGTTCACCTATCACTCCGGCCTGCTCGCCGCGCGCAGCCTGCTCGCGCAGGCGCAACCGCCCTCCGCCATCTTCTGCAGCAACGACGATATGGCGGCTGCGGCCGTTGCGGTCGCGCACGGCCTGGGCTTGCGCGTACCCGAGGATGTCTCGGTCGCCGGCTTCGACGACACCCCGGTGGCCACCACCATCTGGCCCGAACTCACCACCGTGCACCAACCGGTCACTGCGATGGGCCGCGCCGCGGTGTCCTTGCTGGCCGATGCGATCCGCCAGCGACGCAAGGGCGATCCCGCAGCGGGCGTGCACCAGGTGATGAAGTACACCGTGGTCAAGCGCGGCTCGACGGCCGGGCCGCCGGCGCGGTAAGTGCTGCATCGATCGGCATCGTGTAACGCCTGCGCCATCACACACAAAAAAACGGCCACATCGCTTCCCGACGATGCGGCCGAATGGGAGGGTGCCTGACGTTGCCGTCAGGCGTACTGCAGCGCCGCAATCAACGGCGACGGGAAGAAAGCGCAATGACCGCCTGGAGAGTGACAAC
The DNA here is from genome assembly GCF_903989455.1 of Xanthomonas euroxanthea. Taxonomy (NCBI): domain Bacteria; kingdom Pseudomonadati; phylum Pseudomonadota; class Gammaproteobacteria; order Lysobacterales; family Lysobacteraceae; genus Xanthomonas; species Xanthomonas euroxanthea. The sequence continues at coordinate 3,741,582 of NZ_LR861803.1, forward strand.
AGCGAAACATGTGCGACACGGCGCGGGGGTGCGCCATGTCGCACAACGCACAGCCGGATCAGAAGCGCAGACGCAGGCCGGCGTAATAACGACGCTCGAAGATGTTCTGGTCGTAGTAGTGGTTGGTCCACTGCGCGTAGCGCCGCTCGCTTTCGCCGGTCAGGTTGGTTGCCTGGGCGTACAGGGTCAGGTGGTCGTTGACGTCGTAGCTGAAGGACGCATCGAGATAGCCGACGTCGTCGTTCCAGATCGCCAGCTCGTCGCCCCACGCACCGCTGTTGACCTGGCTGAAGCGCTTGCTGCGCCAGTTGTAGGCCACGCGTGCCTGCAACTTGTCCTTCTGGTACCACAGCACCGCGTTGGCCTGGTGCTTGGAGTTGTCGCCGATCGGCAACGTATTGCCTTGGATATCGGTGTTGTCGGTGTCGGCATCGGAGAAGGTGTAGTTGATGTTGGTACCGAAGCCGCTGAGCCAACCGGGCAGGAAGTCGAAGGCCTGTTGATAGCCGACTTCAAAGCCCTTGATCTTGCCGCCGCCGCCATTCACGATGCGCTCCACCGGGCCACCCAGCCGCGCCACGCCATCGGCGTCGGGCAACAGTTCGATGTTGGTCACCGTGGTGGGGAACGACTTCACGTCGATCAGGAACGCACCCACGCTGACCAGCGACGCATCGGAGAAATACCATTCCCACGAGGCGTTGTAGTTGGTGGCGCGATACGGATCGAGATCCGGGTTACCGGAGCGGCCATTGAGGAACAGCACCGCATCCGAGGGCAACGCAGGGTTGCGCGGCGGCGTGCCATTGACCGCGTAGAAGCTCACCAGCCCGCGCCCGAGATCGGGCAGGTCCTGGCGCGCCACCGCCTTGTTGTAGGCAAAGCGCAGCTTCTGCGCGTCGGTGATATCCAGCGACAGGTTGGCGGTGGGCAGCACGTCGGTGTACTGACGGTTCAGGCGATTGGTGCCGATCGCCGGGCTGACGCCGTTCCATTCGACGTTGCCGATGAACACGTTGCCGCTGCTCAGGTACTGGTCGATCGCCAGCTTGGTCTGCACGATGCGCGCGCCGATGTTGGCCGTCCACGGCACCGCGCTGCCGGTGCCGCCTTCCAGGTTCGCCAGGAAGTACGCCGCGGTGCTCTTTTCGGTGACCTTGTAGGAATCGGCGGCCTGCTGGTAGGCCACGTTGCCCGGGTACAGGCTGTTGAGGTAGCCCACCGGGTCCTTCATGACCTGCGGGTTGATCGCCGGCAGGCCCTGGCTGCCCAGGCCGGTGACCCTGAGCGGATCGAAGTCGTTGAAGTAGGCCCAGTAACCGGGGATCGAATTGAACGGCAGCAGGCGCGCTTCGGAGACGCCGCTGCAGGTGTCCACGATCAGCGGATCCTTGAAGTAGTACAGCGAGCGGTTGGGGTCGGCGCAGCTGGTGGACACCGGCGACAGGTAGCGATAGGTGTCCAGCTTGACCTCGCGCTCACCGTAACGGATGCCGAACTGGAAGCCGCGCACTACGCCCTCGTCGAACTCGAAGGTGCCATCGGCGCGGAACGCGTCCATCGTCGCTTCGATCTTGTTGCCCTGCGCCCAGGTCGACATCAGCTGCCAGTTGTCCGGGTTGGACACATCGGTGCCGAGGTTGACCGCCGGATAGGTGCCCCGGAAATCCACCGAGGCATCCACCGTCGGCAGGCCATTGGCGTTGGCCCATTGCGTCACGCCGCCGGCGCGGGTGATCTGGTCGCCGCGTGTCACCACCGCATCGGCACGCGCTTCGTCGTAGGTGCGCTGCGCATCGCCATGCACCCAGCGGAACGAGGCACGGAAGGGGCCACCATCGTCGAAGCGCAGTTCCAGATTGGTGTTGAGCGCGTCCGAGTCGGCGACGCCGGCCATCGAGTGGGCCTGGAAGCGGTTGTAGCGGAACTGGCCGTATTCCAGCACGCCATTGGAATCGACCACCGACCCGGGCTGCAACTGGTTGGTGGCCCAACCGGTGTGCAGCTGCGCGGCGACCGAGGTGTCCTGGTCTTCGAGCTTGGTGTAGGCCGCATCGGCCAGCACCGTCCACGAATCGTTGATGTTGAACTGGAACGAGCCGTTGATGCCGGTGCGCTGGCGATCAGTGCTGCGGTTGTCCAGCTCGGTGGCGACCCAGTTGTAGAAGTAGTCGCGCGGCAGGTTGGACGGATCGGTATTGCTGCCGATGCGCCCGTCGCCGTTGAAATCGAAGCCCACGTTCTGCTCGGTGGATTTCTGCGCGCCATTGGAATACACGCTGGGATGCTTGTTCTCCAGCGTGGCATCGGAGTACGACACCGCCAGCAACGCGCCCCAACGCTCGGTGCGGAAACTGGCCAGGCCCGAGTACAGCTCGTTGAGTTCCTGCACGCGGTCGCCGTAGGAGCCTTCGGCCTGGCCGCTGAAGGTCCAGCCTTCGGGCAGGTCGAACGGGCGCCGTGTCTTGAGCGAAACCGTACCGCTGATGCCGCCATCCAGGTCCGCTGCGGTCGGCGATTTGATCACGTCCACGCCGCTGAACAGCGTCGGCGGGATGTCGACGAAATCCGGCTGCGCGCGGCCGATGTTCGGCTGGCCGTACTGGTCGCCGCCACCGGCGCTCAGGTACAACTCTCCGTTCATGGTGGTCTGCACCTGCGGCATGCCGCGGATATTGAGCTGCGAGCCCTCGCCGGCCGAACGCCGGATCTGCACGCCGGGCACGCGCTGCAGCGAATCGGTGATGGTGACATCGGGCAATTTGCCGATGTCCTCTGCAGAGATCGAGTCGATGATCTGCGCGGCGGTGCGCTTGTTCTCGATGGCCTCGGCCTGCGCGCCGCGCACGCCCTTGACCATGACCTTGTCCAGGTCGGTGACCCCGGCGGCAGCGCTGGCGTCCTGTGCGTTTGCGCTGCCGGCCAGCAGGGTGAGTGCAGCCGCCAGTGCGGCGACCAATGGGGTGTGGCGGGTGTTCGCATGCAGCTTGTTCATGGTCCCCTCCCAGGGATGACGACAATCCACGACCGTTTCGAATGGCATTGCAGCAACGGCAATGCGGTATTGGCTGACGCGCGATCGGCGCATCAGTGCGACCGCCGTGCGGACACGGCGTGGCAACCTGTCGGCGCCGCTACGGAAGCCCGCTGGCGACGCCTGTTGATGGTTCGACATTCCAGCCCCGCACCTGCAGCGTGGCGTTGCGCAGGCTTGCCGCGGACGGGCCGCGAATCTCGACCTCGCGCTGCTCGCCCGGCACCAGGCTGAGGTAGTTGTCGCTGTAGTACGCCGGCAGGATGCGTTGGCCCTGCGCGTCCACCAGGGTCAGCTTGGTGTTGAGCGCCACCTGCTGCGAAGCATTGCGCACGGTGGCGCGCAGCACCGGCTCGGCACCCTCCTGCAGTTGCGTGCTGAGCTGCACCGGCACTGCCGCCAGCGCATCCAGGCCACGCATGGCTGCCGCATCGCGCGCCACCCAGTAGAAATTGCGCGAACGCACGACCGCATCGCGATCGAGCAATTGCAGCCGCACAAAGCCCAGCCCGTTGGTGTCATTGAGCAACGGCGCCAGTTGCAGCACCGGTGCCGAGACCGCAACGGGCGCGGCGTCCACGGCCTGTTCGCGCTGCTGCAGCAATGCGCCATCGCTGCTGTAGACCTCTGCACGCACGCGCAGGCCGCGCACCGGGTCGCTGGCATTGTTGACCACCACCACGTCGTGGCCGGGCAGGTTCATCTGCACATGCAGCATCTCTGCCGCATTGCGCACACCGTAATAGGCCGCATGGGTGTCGTAGTCGTGGCTGTAGATCTGCCACATGTTGCTGGGCCAGGCCGGATGGCTCATCCACAGCAGGCGCCCGCTGTTCTTGGTCCACAGCTGCGCGTTGAAGCCTTCGAAGATGGCGCGATGGGTGTCGTAGTTGAGCAATTGCGCCTTGCGCTCAAAATCTTCCAGGCTGGTGGGCGCACCAAGCTTGTCGGTGAGCGAACGCATGAAGCTGGCGGTGTCGCCGTTACCGGACTGGTGCCAGTCGTGATAGGCCCAGGCATCGCTGATCGGCCACTGGTCCTGCGCCGCCGGGACGGAGGCCTTGAACGACTCCAGGGTGGAGAACGACGGCGTGCCCACTTCCACCGAAAAGCCCTGTGCCAAGGCGTTGAAGTACCCCACCGGCTCGCGGTAGTTGTACGGGCCGCTGCCCTGCAGATTGACCTGGTTGGAACTGCCGGTGTACCAGCGCGTGCCATCGAGCTCGGCCACCAGCGCATCCAGGCCTTCGTTGAGGATGGGTGCGGGCACGCCTTCGTTGCGGCCGAACCACAACACGATGGACGGATGGTTGCGGAAGCGCTTGATCACCTCGGCGGCATTGTCCAGGAACAGCGCCGCATCGGCCGGCTCCATGTTGTAGTTCTGGGTGGACTGCCAGAAGTCGTTGAGCACCAGCATGCCGTATTCGTCGGCCAGCTCGAAGAAGCTGGCTTCGGTGTTCTGCCCCACCCAGTTGCGCACCACATTGAAATGCGCATCGCGCTGCAGGCGGAAGTACGGCTCCAGCCGCTCGCGCGAGACGCGCTTGCGCCAGTCGTCCATGCCCCAGTTGCCGCCCTTGACGGCAATGCGTACGCCATTGATGCGGATGGCCAGGTAAGGTGCCAGCGCGTCGTCACTCAGCGGCGTGACCGCCGGCGATGCCTGCGCGCCGGGATAGAACGATTGCGCATCGCCTCCGGGCACGGGGCGGATCGCACTGTGGCGGGCATCGACAATGCGTTCACCACGCTGACGTGCCTTGTTGAAATCCACCAGCACGCGGCGCAGCGCACCGTCCTGGTCGAACAGCGACAGTTCGTAACCGACTTCGCGAATGCCAAAGCGCAGCTGCTGCGTATCCGACGGTGTATCGGCCACCTCGACGCTGGCCTGCAAGGTATACAACGCAGGCTCGCCATAGCCGTTTGGCCACCACAGGCGCGGATTGGCGATGACCAGCTGCGGCGTATCGGCGGCACTGAGCGTGAGCGTGGTACCACCGGCCGGCACGTTGACCTGCCGCTGGATGCGCACATCGCCGACGGCCAGTTGCAGGGTGCCCTGCACCGCCGCGGTACTGTCGTTGCGCAATGGCACGCTGATTTCAAGCTCGGCACGCCGATGATCCGGGGCCAGCCGCGTCGTCACCACCCGGGTGTCGCCAAGCGCCAGCGGCCCGGTGGCGTGCAACTGCACGTCCTGCCACAGCCCGGCATTGCGATCGCGTACCGCCGGAATCCAGTCCCAGCCTTCGCTGGCGATGAATGTCGGCCCATCCAGCGCCTGCACACCGCCATTCTCGCCCACGCCTGCGGTCATCGATTGCTCGTGCGCGATGCCAGGATGCGGCGGCGGCGAGACACGCACTGCGATGATGTTGCGGCCAGCCTTGAGCTGCTTGCTGACATCGAAGCGGCCGCGTGCGAACGCACCGCGCGTACGCCCGACCTGCGTACCGTTGACCCAGACCTCGCCCGCATAGTTGATGCCGTTGAACAGCAGCTCCAGCCGCTTGCCCTGGGCTGCAGCAGGCAGATCGAAACGGCTGCGGTACCACCAGTCCTGCCGGCTCAGCGATTCGGGAATGGCCATGTTGTTGAGACCGATATCCGGATCCGGATACACGCCCCGGTCGACCAGCGTGGTGAGCACCGTGCCCGGCACGGTGGCCGCGTGCCAGGCCGCGGCACCGCCGCTGTCATCACCGCGCGACAGGCTGGCGCCCGTGGCCTGCCCCAGTTCCGGCGCAGCAGCCAGTTCCCACGCACCGACCCGCCATGCCGCCGCATCCAGCGGCTGCAACGCGGGCGTCGGTTGTACCGGCTTGGCGACCGGCGCAGAGAAGGCAGCCGCACTGCGCGGCAGCGTTGCCGGCGGCTGCGGTGCGACCTGGCCAGCCATCTGCTTGACCTGGACCTGCCAGGCCGGCGAGGCGTCTTCGAAACGCTGCAAGGCCTGATCCGGCGCCTTGGCCGCAAGCTGCGCGATGGCCGGCGCCTCCAGTGCAGCGGCGTGCGCGAGGAAACCGGCAATCTCGCCACCGAAGTGCTGCGTATAGGCGGCGGGCTGCTCGCGCGGACCAAACATCAGCACGGGCGCGACCGCGCTCTGGCGTACCGCACCGCTGGCGACCTGACGGCCATTGGCGTACAGCGTCAACCGCCCCGCTTTCGCCACCGCAGCCACCTGCGTCCAGGTCCCCGCAGGCAGCGCCTGCTTGCTGCGCAACACCGTATCTGCGCCCTGCACGAAGGCGAGCCTGCCGTTGTCGATTGCGAAGTAACGCCCGGCCGATTTCGCATCGCCCAGACCGGCGATCAATGCCGGGCCTGCATTCGCGCGCGAGGGACGCACCCAGCCGGACACGCTCCAGTCTGCGTCGGCAGCCAGCAACGGCGCATCGGCGGCAAGCTTCTTGGCCAACCCCATCCCGCCCGCCAGTACGCGGACATCGTAGGGACCGGTCGATCGCACATCGACGGGCGCAGCCTCCACTGCAGCCCAAGCCATGCAACCACATACCACCCACAGCGCTCCACGGCGGAACGCCTTGCGAACCATCAGCATTAGAGGCCTCTCCCAAGCTCTACTGCCAAGCAACGGTACACATCGCGACAACGCAACTGCCAAAACGACGCGTAGCCGCTTTGCCATTGCCTCTGCCGTGATGCCGCCCGTGGCTGCCGCCCCTGTTTCAGCGGCCATGGTGCGAGGTAACGTTACCCCAGCTGGATATCGACGACAACCGTTCTGCGTTAGGGTTGGCGCTCCCAGGAGGAGGGACTCATGCGAAACCTGATCCAGTCCGCAGTACCGGCGGCGTGCGCGTTGCTGTATTCGATTGCGTTGCCTGCATCCGCGCAGCGCCTGCAGGTGCAATCGCCCGACGCACGTACGCAGGTGGAATTCACGCTACGCGAGGGCGGCGTGCCGAGCTATCGCGTGCTGTATCGCAACAAAGTCGTGCTCGACGACGCGCCGCTCGGGCTGGACCTGGGCCGGGCCAACACCCTCGGCAAGGCGATGACGCTGCAAGGCAGCACGACCGAAACGCATGACAGCCGATTCGAATTGCCCGTAGGCAAGACACGTCAGGCGCGCGATCACTATCGTCAATTGCGCGTGCAGTTGTCAGACCCCAAACAGCGGCGCCTGACGGTGGAATTGCGTGCCTACGACGACGGCGTTGCGCTGCGTTATGTGCTGCCCGACGCCGGTGAGGTGCGGATTCGCAACGAACTCACCGGCTTTGCATTCCCCAGCGATTACGCATGCTGGACCTTGAACCTGGGGCGCTTCGGAACCAGCCACGAGGGCGAATACGATGCGATCGCCGCATCCAGATTGCGCCCGCACAATCTGCTGGAGTTGCCGCTGGTCTGCCAGACCGATGCCGGCGGCACCACGCTGGCGATTGCCGAGGCAAACCTGCGCGACTATGCCGGCCTGTATCTCACCGGCCGCGAGGACGGCAGTCTGGGCGTAGCGGCGAAATTATCGCCACGCCTGGACGACCCCACGCTGGCGGTCAGCGTCGATGCCAAAGGCCAGGATTTCGCCACGCCATGGCGGGTGATCATGCTGGGTGACAGCCCGGCCAGCCTGATCGAATCCAACCTGATTTCCGCGCTGAACCCGCCGCCTGCCTTCGATGCGAGCTGGGTGCGCGCGGGCAAATCGGCATGGGACTGGTGGTCCGGCGGGCTGGCCGGCGGCGTGGCGCAGCCGGGCATGAATACCGCCACGATCGAGCGCTATATCGATCACGCGCAGCAATTGAAGCTGCAGTACATGCTGATCGACGACGGCTGGTATGTCGGCAGCACCGGCGATGGCCAGTACAACGTCGATGCCGATATCCGCCGGCCGGTGGAGCAGCTCGACCTGCCGGGCCTGGTGGCTTACGCACGGCAGCGCGATGTCGGGCTGTGGCTATGGGCGCATTGGCGCGCGCTCGATGCGCACATGGACGAGGCACTCGCCTGGTATCAGCAGCTCGGCATCAAGGGCATCAAGGTCGACTTCATGGACCGCGACGACCAGCAGATGGTGGACTTCTACCATCGCCTGCTAGCCAAGGCTGCCGAGCACAAACTGCTGGTGGACCTGCATGGCGCCTATCACCCAACCGGCCTGACCCGCACTTACCCCAATTACCTCACGCAGGAAGGCGTGCTCGGCGCCGAGTACAACAAGTGGACCACGCGCATCACCGCAACCCACAACCTCACGCTGCCATTCACGCGCATGTTGCTCGGCCCGATGGACTACACCCCGGGCGGCTTTCGCAATGTGCGCCCGGCCGAATTCACGATGCAGCACATCGCGCCGCAGGTGATGACCACCCGCGCGCAGCAACTGGCGATGTATGTGGTCTACGAAAGCCCGTTCGCGGTGGTCGCCGACAGCCCGGAGCAGTACGAAAACGTGCCGGCCGCGCAGTTCCTGCGCGATGTGCCGGCCAGCTGGGACGAGACACGCGCACTCGACGGCGCCATCGGCGAGCACATCGCACTGGCGCGGCGCAGCGGCAAGGACTGGTACGTAGGCGCGATGACCAACGAGCAGGCCCGCACGCTGACGGTGCCGTTGACGTTCCTGGGCAAGGGCCGCTGGACCGCCACCATCTACGCCGATGGCCAGGCCCCGACGGACGTACGCATCGACACGCGCCAGCTCACCTCCACCGACAGCCTGCAGCTGCCATTGGCTGCAAACGGCGGGGCTGCGGTGCGACTGCAGAAAAAGTAAGAACAGCCATGCTGATCGCCCCAAGGCAGGCGGATGCCACCCGGTCGCGGCGTCGGTGAGGCATGGTTACTCCATCCCGTGCAGCGGCTGTCGTCGGTGAGCGTGGCGCAGCCGTGCTGCCATACGTTGGCGATGGCCGGTTACGGGTATCCGTATGCATTGACTCCGGCGTCACCCGCACCGGCCTGTCGGCGGAAATGCGCAACGGCGGTTTCTACTTCTGCGGGCCGGGCAGCGCACGTTGAGCTGAGTTGAGTTGGCTTGAGTCGATCGCGCGCACCGTTTTTCGGTGCGCGCGATCGATTACGGCAGGTCCACGCCTGCGCACACGTCCGGGCGCGCGTCCTTGAGCGGGTGCACGCCACTGGCGTCGAACCGCAACGCCGCATGCCCGGGTGCGAACGCAGGCCAGGCCGGCAAGCCCGTGGCATTCGGATTGCCGCGCTGCACGAACGCGGCCCAATAGCGTTGCAGGCTCACCGGCGGCTGGCCGATCGGCAGGTCCTTGAACAGGAACGGCAGCTCGGCGCTGTGCGTGACCTGCCCGCCCGGTGCGGCGGTATCGAACACGTAATGCCACACCGGCACGCCGAGTGCGGCCTGATGCTGGGCGACGGTCACCGCCGGGCAACGGAAAGTCAGGTCGGTGGACAGCTGCATCGCCGCATCGCCCTGACGCGCCGCACGCTGCGCCGCATGCGTGCGCTGCGCCTGCAGCACCGCATCGGCCTGCGCCGGATAGTCGCGCCGCAGCCGCGCCTGCGCGCCCTGTTTGCCACCGTATTCCAGCTCCTGCGCCACGTAGCCGATCAACAGCGGCACCCTGGCCTGTGCACCGTCGGCCAGCAACGCGGCCGGCGCACGTGGCAGCACGCGTCCGTCGACCACGGCCTGCAGCCAGATGTAGCCATCGTCATCCAGTGCTGGCACGTCGACGCCCTGCCCGGCCTTGATCAGCTGCTCCACCGGCAACGCGCGCAACTGCGCCAGGCGTGTCGCAGCATCCTCGATGCCTGCGCGCCTGGCGATCTCCACACCCAGCGCGCGATTGTCCTCCAGCGAACGTGCCGGCAATCCGAACCCGGCAGTGCCGCTTTGCTCGATCGCCGCCGAGAACAGGCCACGTGCCAGCGGGCTGAGCATCAGCAAGCCCACGTCCTGGCCGCCGGCCGACTGCCCGGCGATGGTGACCCGCGCAGGATCGCCACCGAATTGCGCGATGTTGTCGCGCACCCACTGCAGTGCGGCGATCTGATCGAGCAAGGCGTAGTTGCCCGCGGCTTGGTTGTCGCCATCGCGCAGTTCCGGCAGCGACAGGAAGCCGAGTGCGCCGAGCCGGTACTGCAGCGTCACCACCAGCACGCCCTGTGCGACCAGGTTGGTCGGCAGGTGGCCGTCGGCGCCGCCGGCCACATTGGCGCCGCCATGAATCCACACGAACACCGGCAGCGGCTTGGCCGGCTGCAGCGTTGGCGTCTGCACCTCGACGTAGAGACAGTCTTCGCTGCCGCGCCTGGCCATCGCATTGTTCCAGCCCAGCGCCGGTTGCACGCATGGGGTGGCGGCCCGGGTGGCATCGCGCACCTCCGACCAGGCCGCCGCCGGTTGCGGCGGCTGCCAGCGCAATGCGCCCAATGGCGGGGCGGCAAACGGAATTGCGCGAAACACCGCACTGCCGTCGTCCTGCCATTGCCCGCGCACCACACCGTGATCGGTACGCACCTGTGGCGGCGTGGCAGGCGTGGACGCGGCGGCAGCATGCGCGCCGGCGCTCGCTGCGCAGGCGGTGGCAAGCAGCCAGGCAGACAGGCGCATCACGGCGTTCCGCCCATCGCACGGGCACGCCAGGCGGCCTGGAACACCGCGGTGGCCGAGGCCACGTTGAGGCTTTCGACCTTGCCGCTGCCGCGGATCGACAACTGCAGGTCGCAATCGCGCGCGAACTGGCGGTCCATGCCCTCGCTCTCCGCGCCCATCACATACACCAGCCGCTGTGGCAGCGCAGCGGCGAACACGTCCTGGCCGCCTTCCACCAGCGTGGCGGCCACCGCAAAACCGGCCTGACGCAGCTGTGCCATCGCCGTTGCCGTCTCGGGCAGCTGCACCAGCGGCACCGCTTCGGCGCCACCTTCGGCCACGCGCGCGGCTGCACCGGACAGCCCCAGCGTGGCGCCGGCAGGCAGCAGCAGGCCGGCCACCCCGAAGTGTGCGGACGAGCGCAAAATCGCGCCGAAGTTGTGCGGGTTGCCCACGCCATCCAGCCACAGTGCCAGCACCGGCCCGGCCGGCAATGCAGCCAGCCAGTCCTGCAACGGTTGCGGGGCGACGCGCAGCACATCGGCCACCACACCCTCATGGTGCGTGCTGGCGGCGAGCTTGTTGAGATCGGCCTCCTCGACCACGCGGTAGCCGATGCGCTGGGACACGCACCAGGCCAGCAAGGCCTTGAACTGCGGAATGCGCGCCTGGCTCAGATACAGCTTGCGCACCGCCTCCGGGCGCGCCTTGAACACCGCCTGCACGGCGTTGATGCCGTACAGCCGCAGCTCGCGCGCATTGCTACCGGACGACGCAGTGACGGCAGGCGTGTCGGCCGCTGCTGCCTGCTGTGCCGGCGGGCGGCCTGCAGGTGTGCGCGGCGCGGCGCGGCCCCAGGGATTGTGCGCGGCGCCGGAGCTGCCGCCATCGCGCGGCGGTCGTGCGCCCCGTCCATCATGCTGTGTCATCGTCGTATCCAAGGTTCGTGTTGCTTGCAGGGTCTGCAGGGACCGTATCGCCCTTCCACCACCCAGCGGTGTTGGTCATCTGCACGCCGATGCAGCCGGCGGTGCAAACGCATGGCGACGATGGTAAGCCACTGGCATAGCCAGCCGTACACGCGGCAGCGGAAGCATGGCGTTCAAGGCCCGGTAAGGGGCGACTCGGGGTGACCTCGACGCCGTGCAGAACACGCCCGGGATCGGCACCGATGTCGGTGATGGATCTGCGCGAATCAGCAGCGCGCAGAACCGCTCGGCCGATGCGTTCGCCGTGGCACGCAGACGCGGCTCACACCAGCGCGGCCGGCCGCCCCACCCGCGCGAACACGCGCAAATCGTGCAATCCATCCGGCTTCATGATCGCGCAGCGGCTGACGCCTTCCTCGACGAAGCCGTTGCGCAGCAGCACCCTGGCCGATGCCGGATTGGTGTCGAGCACGGTGGCCTGGACGCGATGGAGCGGCAGGGCCTGCATCGCCCAGGCCACATAAGTGGCCACGATGCGCGTCATCCAGCCACGGCCCCAGTATGCGCTGCCGATCCAGTAGCCCAGCTCGGCCGAAAAGCGCCGCTCGCCCTGCCCTGGACGCACCGCGATCGTGCCGCAGGCCTGGCCGTCGATCTCGATGGCCAGCACCGGGTGTTGCAGATCGACCACGCGTCCGGCCAGGAACGCCTCGCCGTCGGCGCGCGTATACGGATGCGGAAACCGATCACTCAATCCGCGCGGCACCAATGGGTCGTTGGCGTGCAGCAACAAGGCGCCCAGGTCGTCCTGGCGCCAGCGGCGCAGCACGAAGCCCTCTCCGTGCAGCATCAATGATTCGTCCATCGCTTCGTCCCTGGAGTGGCTGACAAAACGTAACGGGCAGTCGCCAGGTGGATACGCAAGGCGCGCCCGGAACCGGAGTGTACGCGTGGCACATGCCGATTCCAGGCACCGGCTGCGCGCCTGACGGTGAGCGCAGTCGTTTCGTTTGCCGCTCCAGGTCGCGCAGCATCGACACCGTCGATACCGCGCACCCGGGCCGCAAGCCGGCGACTCAGCGCCTGGCGGTCTGCGCCTGCTTGAGCGCGGCGCACAGGCGGATGGTCTCGCCGGTCTGGGCCATGCCACGGTCGGCACCGCTGAGCGTGGCCAGGCGCGGTTTGAAGAACGCATCCAGGCGGTCGGCTTCTTCCACGCTGCAGCCACCGGACGCGCCCAGCGCCGGCAACCCGCCGCCATCGAACGAGCCGCTGCGCTGCACGATGCGGTCGAAGTTGGCGGTGAACCACGGCCACATCGAATCGTGCGAGGTCTCGTAACTGTGGCCGCGCGTCAGAAGGCTCTTCATCTCGCCCACCTTGATCGCATCGGTCAGCGCGAAATCACGCACCTGGGTGAGTAGCGCCGGGTCCTGCACCGCGCCCAGGGCGGCGATCATGGCGTTGCGCTGCGCCGGGTCGGCGTGCGTGCGCAGCGCAGCGATCAAGGCCTGCACCGCCGGTGCGCCGCGCTCCTGCGTGGTCACTGCCAGCGCAGTGCCGAGCAGATCCGGATTGGCCTTGGAGAAGTCCAGTGCGCCGTTGCCGCCAGCCAGTACCGCATCGCCCTGCGCGAGCAGTGCCTGGCGCACCTCCGCGTTCTGCAGGCGCAGCGCGAACAGGCCGGCCAACGCCGAGCGCAAGCTGGTGTCGTCGATCGATTCGCCGCTACGCCGCGTGTAACCCAGCTGGCGCAGACGCGGCAGATAGGCCTGTTCGGCCACCTTGCGCAATGCGCCGCGCTGGGCCTCGCTGGTGGCCTGGTAGCGCCAGATCCACACGAAGCGGTTCAGCAACGCGGTGGACACATCGGCCGACGCGGACGGCGCCAATTGCCTGAGCGCTGCCAGCACCGCGTCGCTGTCGGCATCGCCATGGCGGTAGGCCGCATCGATCGCATCGGCATAGGCCAGCTGTTCGTTGTCGTCGAGCTGGCCGACCTGCTTGCCCAGTGCGGCCAGCTGCTTCTTCGGCAGGCTGAAGCGGTAATAGCCGGCGCCACGCGCATTCGGGAACACCCAGGTGTTCTTGCCGGCGCCGTCCAGCACGATGCTGCCGCTGGCGCCGTCGAGCATCTGGCAGGCGGTGCCGACCTGGTCCTTGCCCTTGCCGTACTTGACGCACACCGGCACGCCCCATTGCTGCGCGGCCGCGCCGGTGGAGCCCAGCGGCAGGTAGCGCTGCTGCTGCAGCCTGACCACGGTCTTGCCGCCTTCACTGGCGAGCTGGGTCTGCAGGTACGGCACGCCCGGCTGATTGAGGAAGCTGCGGAATGCGGCCTTGAACTCTTCGCCCTTGCCGGCGGCGGCGGCGATCGCATCGACCAGATCGTCGGCGGTGGCGTTGCCGAATTTATGCTTGGCGATGTAGGCGCGCATGCCCTCGCGGAACACATCTTCGCCGACGAAGGCTTCGAACATCGCCAGCACCGCCGCACCCTTCTGGTAGGTGATGCCGTCGAAGGCGGTTTCGATATCGCCGTTGCCGGTGATCGGCTGGCGGATCTTGCGCGCGCTGACCAGGCTGTCGTTGTCCATCGCATGCTGGGCACCGGCGATGCGGTCCAGATTGGCGCGGTATTCCGGGTGCAGCTGCATGGTGATCTTCTGCTGCATCCAGGTGGCAAACGCCTCGTTCAACCACAGGTCGTCCCACCATTCCATGGTGACGGCGTCGCCGGTCCACTGGTGGGCCAGCTCATGGGCATTGGTGTTGAAGGAGCGCTGCACGTTCTCTGCCGGCGAGTCCTTGTCCAGCAGCAGCAGCCAGTCGCGGAAGGTGACAAACCCGGGGTTTTCCATCGCACCGGCGCTGAAGTCCGGGGCGGCGACCAGATCGAGCTTGTCGAACGGATACCCGAAGGCGTAATAGTCCTCCAGCGCGGCGATGATCGCCGGGGTCTGGTCCAGCGCCGGGGTGATGCGCGGCCCCTGGCCCTTGGCGGCAATGCCGCGCAACGGGGTCGGATTGGGGCGCTGCGGGGTGGCCGGCATGGGCGGCACGTCCACCACGTCCCACGGGCCGGCGGCGTAGGCGACCAGGTAGGTCGGCAGCGGCACGGTCGGGGCGAAGCTCACCGTCTTCCAGCCCTTGCCGGCCGGCTTGGTCGAGGTGGCGATGGTGTTGGCCAGCGCCTGGTCGTCGGTGGGCACGGTCAGGCTGAGGTCGAACGGGGTCTTGAACGCCGGCTCGTCGAAACCGGGGAACGCATAGCGCGCGCTGATCGGCTCCATCTGCGTCATCGCATAGGCCTGGCCCTGGTACTTCACCTGGTACAGGCCCTGCAGCTGCTGGTTGAGCGGCGCGCTGTAGACGATGTCCACGGTAAGCGTCTGCGGCTGCAGCGTGCGGCCGAAATCCAGGCGCACCACGCCGGTCTGCGCATCGGCTTGCACGTAGCGTACGGTCAGTGCCTTGCCCTTGGCCGGCTGGACCGTGGCCTTGCTGACCTTCAACTCCTTGCCGTGCAGCCACAGATGGTCGGAGGCCTGCTTGAGCTGCACGCGGATGCTGCTGCGGCCGCTGAACTCGGCCTGGTCCGGGTCGATCTTGAACGCCAGGCTGTAGCGCTCGGGCACCGCCCAGGTCGGCAGGCGGCCATTGGGGACCGCCTCGCCGGAGGACTGCGCCAGCGCGGTGCCGCAGCACAGCGCAAGGAGAGAGGGAGCAAGCAGGCAGGCAAGACGACGCATTGGCGATTCCGATCAGGATAACCACAGGAGTCGACCATAGCCGGGCATGACTGTCATGTGACCTTAGTCATTGCGCAACGACGCGGCGGCTGCGCAGACACCCACACGGCAGGCACGGGCATGGCACTGCGGCCCGTCAGCAGCCTGCCGTGCTCAGGCGTGCCCGCCTACAGACGGCGTCTGCGCCTCCAGGGTTTCCAGCTCGCGCGCCACCGCTTCGGGCGACTTGGTGAATGGCGCGATCAGGCTGTAGAACGCCGGCACCACGTACAGCGACAGCAACGTGGACAGCGACACGCCGAAGATCACCACCACGCCGATCGTGGCGCGGCTGGCCGAGCCGGGCCCACCGGCCACCACCAGCGGAATCGCGCCGACCACGGTGGCGATCGAGGTCATCAGGATCGGACGCAGGCGCACCGATGCCGATTCCACGATCGCCGCGTGCACGCTGCGGCCTTCGTCGCGCAACTGATTGGCGAATTCCACGATCAGGATGCCGTTCTTGGCCGCCAGGCCCACCAGCATCACGATGCCGATCTGGCTGAACAGGTTGAGCGTGCCGCCGGTGAGCCACAGGCCAACCAGCGCGCCGAGCACTGCCAGCGGTACGGTGAGCATGATCACCAGCGGATGGGCGAAGCTCTCGAACTGCGCGGCCAGCACCAGGTACACCACCAGCAGGGCCATGCCGAAGGTCAGCAGCACCGCACTGCCGGATTGCTGGTACTCGCGCGATTCGCCCTTCCAGTCCACCTGCGCGTACTCGGGCAGTTCCTCGCGCGCGGCCTGCTGCGCCCAGGCAATGGCCTCGCCGAGCGGATAGCCCGGCGCCAGGCCGGCACTGATGGTGATCGCACGCAGGCGGTTGAAGCGATTGAGGGTACCGGCCTCGGCCACTTCGCTGAGCGTGACCAGGTTGGACAGCGGAATCAGCTCGCCACGCGTGGAGCGCACGCGGATGGCGGTGAGGTCTTCCGGCGCCATGCGGCCCTCGCGCCCGGCCTGCAGCATCACGTCGTACTCCTCGCCGTTGTCCACGAACGTGGTGACGCGGCGCGAGCCCATCATCGCTTCCAGCGCGCCACCGATCGCAGTGACCGGCACGCCCAGGTCGGCCGCACGCAGGCGGTCGATGTTCACGCGCATCTGCGGGCGGGTTTCCTTGTAGTCCGAGTCCGGGCCGACCAGGCCAGGATTGGCTTCCATGCGCTGCAGGATGCGATCGCGCCACTGCGCGATCTCCGCATAATCCGGCCCGCCCAGCACCAGCTGGAACGGCTGCCCGCGGCTGCGCACCAGGCCGCCGCTCACCTGCGTGCGTGCACGCACGCCGCTGAGCACATTGAGTTTCTGCTGCAGTTCGTCGGCCACTTCGGTGGTCGGGCGCGTGCGTTGCTCCCAGTCCTGCAGGAACACGCTGACCCGGCCGGTATGCATTTCCTCGCTGCTGCCGAAGCCGCCGGGCACGCGCGGGTTGGCGCGCACGATCGGCTTGTCCGGGCCCACGTAAGGGCCGAGGATCGCCTCGACCTGATGCATCTGCCCCACGGTGTAATCGAAGCCAGCGCCCTCGGGCCCGTCGATCATGATCTGGAAATTGCCGCGGTCTTCGGCCGGGGCCAGCTCGGAGGGAATCCGGCCCATCAACCACGCGCTGGCGCCCAGCGCCAACAGCATCAGCAGCGCGAAGATCCAGGTGCGATGCACATGCCGCTCCAGCGAGCGCCCGTACGCGCCGGACACCGCCTGCATGCGGCCATCGAACCAGCGATGGAAGCGATTGGGTTTGGCCTGCCCATGCGAGCGCAACAGCTTGGACGACATCATCGGCGTCAGCGTCAGCGCCACGAAGGCCGAGATCGCCACCGCCGCTGCCAATGCCACCGCCAGCTCGCGGAACAGGCGCCCGGTATTGCCCTCCAGAAAGCCCACCGGCAGGAACACCGCCACCAGCACCGCGGTGGTGGCAATCACCGCGAAGGCAACCTGCCCGGTACCGCGCCTGGCAGCCACCAGCGGCGGCTCGCCCAGGTCGATGCGGCGCTGGATGTTTTCCACCACCACGATCGCATCGTCCACCACCAGGCCGATACACAGCACCAGCGCGAGCAAGGTCAGCAGGTTGATCGAAAAATCGAACGCGTACAGCGCGATGAACGCGGCGATCAGACACACCGGCACCGTCACCGCCGGAATCAGCGCCGCGCGTGCACTGCCCAGGAACACCCAGATCACCACCAGCACCAGCACCACCGCTTCGATCAGCGTGTGGTACACGCGCTCCACCGCCGCGTCGATAAACGTCGTGGTGTCGAAGGCGACGAAGATGTTGGTGCCCTGCGGCAGCGACTTCTGTACCTCGTCGGCCTGCGCGCGCGCCTCGCGCGCAACGTCCAGCGCGTTGGCGGTGGAATTGCGCACGATGCCCAGGCCCACATTGGGCACGCCATTGCTCTGGAAGTAGGCGCGGCGCTCGGCCGAGGTCAGCTCGACCCTGGCCACGTCGCCCAGGCGCACCACATAGCCGCCCTCGCCCTTGCTGAGCGGCAGCTTGGCAAAGTCCTCGGGCTTGAGATAGCTGCGCTCCACGCGCAAGGTGAAATCGCGCTGCGCCGATTCGATGCTGCCGGCCGGCAGCTCCACGTTCTCGTTCTGCAGCGCCGCTTCCACATCGGCCACGGTGAGTTCGCGCGCGGCCAGTTGATCGCGGTCCAGCCAGATGCGCATCGCATAGCGCTGGCGCCCGCCGATACGCACCTGCGCCACGCCGTCCAGGCTGGAGAAACGGTCCACTACGTAGCGCTCGGCGTAGTCGGACAGCTGCAGCGTGTCCATCGTGCTGGAGCTCATGTTGAGCCACAGGATGGGATCGGCGTCGGCCTCGACCTTGGAAATCTCCGGCGGGCGCGCCTGGTCGGGCATGCGATCGGAGACGCGGCTGACCGCATCGCGCACGTCGTTGGCGGCCGCTTCCACATCGCGCGACTGCACGAATTCGATACTGATGTCGGACGAGCCATTGCGGCTGCGCGCCTCGATGGTCTCGATGCCTTCGATGCCGGCCAGCGCGTCTTCCAGCACCTGGGTGATGCGGCTTTCCACAACCGCCGCCGACGCGCCGGTGTATTCCACATCCACCGACACGATCGGCGGGTCGATCGCCGGCAATTCGCGCAAGGTGAGCCGGGTGAACGACATCACCCCCAGCACGATCAGCAGCAGGCTCATCACCACCGCCATCACCGGGCGGGTAATGGACAGGTCGGAAAGTTTCATCGGGCTGCCTGCGGGCGCGCCGCTGCCGGTGTCGATGCGGGCACGGGCGCGGCCTGGTCGACCACCTTCAGCCCCGGACGCAGCTTGCCGGTGCCGTCCACCACGATGCGCTCACCGGCCTTGACCCCGTCGAGAATTTCCACCTTGCCGTCGCGGCGCTCGCCCAGGCGCACGTCGGCGCGCTCCACGCTGCTGTCGGGCTTGACCCGGAACACGTAGGACTCGCGCCCCACCTGCACCACCGCAATCTCCGGGATCACCACCGCCTGCCGCGCCGGCTGGAACAGCCGCACATCCAGCAACATGCCCGGGCGCAGCCGGCGATCGCCGTTGGGGAAATCCGCCCGCACCGTAACCGAACGGGTGGTCTCGTCGATACGCGAATCGATCGCCGCCACCACGCCCTCGAACTGCTGGCCCGGGTACGCCGCCGCGGTGCCGTTGACGGTATTGCCGAGCTGCACCAGCCCGAACTGCGATTCCGGCACCTGGAAGTCCACGTACATGCGCGCCACATCGTCCAGCGTGGCGATCACCGTGCTGGAAGTGATCAACGAGCCCGGGCTGATCTGGCGGATGCCGAGCACGCCGGAGAACGGCGCACGCACCTCGCGGTCGGTGATCTCCGCGCGCATCTGCTGCACGCGCGCCTGCGCGGCATCGCGCAGCGCGCGTTGCGTATCGACGGTGGACTTGGCCACCAGTTGCTGGCCAACCAGGCTCAACTGGCGCCGGTATAGCTGGTCGGTTTCCTCGAAGGTGGCCTGGGCCGCGGTCAGCGCCGCCTGCTGCGAGTTGCCGCGCAGCCGCAGCAGCAGCTGCCCGGCCTTGACCTCGTCGCCACTGTCGAAGTTGACCTGCTCCACCACATCGCTCACTGCCGCGGTCAGCGCCACCGATTCGCGCGCACGCACGGTGGCGATCGACTGCACGGTCGAGTTCCAGGGCTGGGTGGTCACCGCCTGCACAGAGACCGGGATGGGTTTGGCGGCGGCCGGCGCGGCGGCCTGACGGCTGCAACCGGCCAGCGTGACGGCCAACAAGAGCGCTGCGCCGAAACGCGCGCTGGGTCGAACAAGCATCAGAACATCCTGGCGGGGTACGTCGAAAGTTTAACGACCTAGCCGCCATGGAGTTGACAGAAAGGGCGTGCTTTGCACCATGACCAAAGACCCTTGCTGTCGTCGGCGCGATGCGCTGGTCAGCGTTCCAAGTCGAGGAACTCGAGCACATGGCGCGCCAGCGCCTCCACGTTCTCACCATCGGCGTGAAGATGGATCTCCGGCGCCTCCGGTGCCTCGTAGGGCGAATCGATGCCGGTGAAGTTGGGAATCTGCCCGGCCCGTGCCTTGCGGTACAGCCCCTTCACATCGCGCGCCTCGGCAACCGCCAGCGGCACGTCCACGAATACCTCGACAAATTCCCCGTCGTCGAACCGCTCGCGCGCCAGTTGCCGCTCGGCACGGAACGGCGAGATGAAGCTCACCAGCACGATCAGGCCGGCATCGGCCATCAGCCGCGCCACCTCGGCCACGCGGCGGATGTTTTCCACCCGGTCTTCGTCGGTGAAGCCCAGATCGCGGTTGAGCCCGTGTCGCACGTTGTCGCCGTCCAGGATGAAGGTGTGATAGCCCAGCGCATGTAGGCGCTTGTCGACCAGGTTGGCGACCGTGGATTTGCCCGCGCCCGACAAGCCGGTGAACCACAGCACGCGCGGCGCCTGGCCCTTGATGCGCGCACGCGCGGCGCGATCCACATCCAGATGCTGCCAGTGCACGTTGCCGGCGCGGCGCAGCGCGAACTCCAGCGTGCCGGCCGCCACGGTGGCATTGCTCTGCCGGTCGATCAGGATGAAGCCGCCCAGCACGCGGTTGCGCGCATACGGCGAGAACGCGATCGGCTCATCCAGTGCCAGATTGCAGTAGCCCACCTCATTGAGCTCCAGCCGCTTGGCGGCCAGCCGCTCCTGCGTGTTCACGTCGACCTTGTGCTTGATCTCGCTGATGCTCGCGGTGACGTTACGCGTACCGATCTTGAGCCAGTACGGGCGGCCCGGCAGCAAGGCGGCATCGTCCATCCACAGCAGATGCGCGGCGAACTGGTCGGCCACTTCCGGCGGGTCGTCGACGGCGGCGATGATGTCGCCGCGGCTGATGTCGATCTCCTCGCGCAAGGTCAACGTGACCGCCTGGCCGGCGCGTGCGCTGTCCACCTCGCCGTTGGCATCCAGCACCGAGGCCACCTGCGTGCGGCGGCCGGACGGCACCACCACCACGGCATCGCCCACCCGCACCTGCCCGGCCGCGATGGTGCCGGCATAGCCACGAAAGTGCTGGTGGGGACGATTGACCCACTGCACCGGCAGCCGGAAGCCGCTGCCGGCTTCCGGCGTCTGCACGTGCACGGTGTCGAGATGCTGCAGCAGATGCGGGCCGCGGTACCAGGGCATCCGCGTCGATGGGCTGGACAGGTTGTCGCCAGCCAGTGCCGACAACGGAATGCATTGCACATCGGCAATGCCCAACTGCGCGGCCAGCGCGCGATAGCCCTCGACGATGTCGGAAAACACCTGTGCGTCGTAGTCCACCAAGTCCATCTTGTTGACCGCCAGCACCACGTGGCCGATACCCAGCAACGACACGATGTAGCTGTGCCGGCGCGTCTGCGCCAGCAGCCCCTTGCGCGCATCCACCAGCACCACCGCCACATCGGCGGTGGAGGCACCGGTGGCCATGTTGCGCGTGTACTGCTCGTGCCCGGGGCAGTCGGCGACGATGAACTTGCGCCGGTCGGTATCGAAATAGCGATACGCCACGTCGATGGTGATGCCCTGCTCGCGCTCGGCGGCCAGCCCGTCCATCAACAACGCATAGTCGATCCCTTCGCCCTGCGTGCCATGCCGGCGGCTATCGCTCTGCAGCGCGGCAAGCTGATCGTCGAACAGGCGCTTGCTGTCGTACAGCAACCGCCCGATCAGCGTGCTCTTGCCATCGTCCACGCTGCCGCAGGTGATGAAGCGCAGCAGCGGCTTGGATTCGTGTTGATGCAGGTAGGCGCCGATGGCGCCGGGAATCGGGATTCGGGAATCGGGAATCGCAAAGGCGTCCTCCTCCGTCGTAACGTCTGCAGCAAACTGCTGTTGCGAATCCCCAATCCCCAATCCCGATTCCCTGCCCATCAAAAATACCCCTCAAGCTTCTTCTGCTCCATCGACGCACCGGGCGCATGGTCGATCATGCGGCCCTGGCGTTCGGAGCTGGTGCTGACCAGCATTTCGGCGATCACCGCTTCCAGCGTGTCTGCGGTCGATTCGATCGCGCCGGTCAGCGGATAGCAACCCAGCGTGCGGAAGCGCACCGAGCGCAGTTGCGGCGTCTCGCCCGGGTGCAACGGCAGGCGGTCGTCGTCCACCATGATCCAGGCGCCGTCGCGCTCCACCACCGGGCGCGGCGCGGCGAAATACAGCGGCACCACCGGGATCGCCTCGCGGTAGATGTACAGCCAGATATCCAGCTCGGTCCAGTTGGACAGCGGAAACACCCGCACGCTTTCGCCGGGCCTGGTGCGCGCGTTGTACAGGTTCCACAACTCGGGGCGCTGATTCTTGGGGTCCCAGCGATGCCGCGCGTTGCGGAACGAGAACACGCGCTCCTTGGCGCGCGATTTCTCCTCGTCGCGGCGCGCCCCGCCGATCGCCGCATCGAAACCGCCCTGCTCCAGCGCCTGCTTCAGGCCCTGGGTCTTCATGATGTCGGTATGTACCGCCGCACCGTGGCTGATCGGGCCGACGTCCTGGGCGATGCCGTCGGGATTGATGTGCACGCGCAGGTCCACGCCGGTCTCGGCCGCGCGGCGGTCGCGGAAGGCGATCATCTCGCCGAACTTCCAGCGCGTGTCCACATGCAGCAACGGAATCGGTGGCGGCGACGGCGCAAAGGCCTTGAGCAGCAGGTGCAGCAGCACCGAGCTGTCCTTGCCTACCGAATACAGCATCACCGGGGCCCGGAATTCGGCGGCGACCTCGCGCAGGATATGGATGCTTTCGGCCTCGAGCCGATCCAGGTGTGACAGGGGCAACAGGGTCATCGGGGTGTCGTGGGCGTCGGCGGGGCAGACCAGCCGATGGTAGGGCAAGGCGCCGCAGTGTGTGGCGCCGGCCGCCCGCACCCAAATAAGCGGCCGGCATAACGCGATAACGGCTCATCCTTTCTGGCCGCGGCAACGCATCCCTAACATCGCTGGTCTCATCAACCGCCCTGGATCCGAATGACCGCCGCCAGTTCCGCGCTACCGCCCAGCCCCTTGCCCGACGAGCGCAAGGCGCTGCTGGAACGGTTGGTCGACGGCCTGGATGCCGCGTCGCTGTGGTGGCTGTCCGGCTATACCGCCGGCCTGGCGCAGGGCCAGCCGCCGCGCTCGCTGGCGGTGCTGCCGGGCGGCCAACCGCATGCGCCGGCGCAGGAGAGCCAGCGCCTGACCGTGCTGTACGGCAGCCAGACCGGCAATGCCCGCCGGGAAGCCGAGCAGCTGGTAGCCGAGGCCGAAGCCGCCGGCCTGAGCGTGCGCCTGCTGCGCGCCGACCAGTACCCCACCCGCGAGCTGGCCAGCGAACGGCTGCTCTACGTGGTCATCAGCACCCAGGGCGAGGGCGACCCGCCGGACGATGCGATCGGCCTGGTGGAATTCCTGGCCAGCCGCCGCGCGCCCAAGCTGCCCGAGCTCAAATACGCGGTGCTGGGCCTGGGCGATTCCAGTTACGCGGAATTCTGCGGCATCGCCCGCCGCATCGACGACCGTCTGGCCGAACTTGGCGGCAGCCGCGTGCAGCCACGCGGCGAAGCCGATCTGGATATCGACAGCGTCGCTGCGCCCTGGCGCGCACAAGCGCTCAAGCACGCACGCGAACAGCTCAAGAGCGGCCCGCCATCGGCCACCATCACGCCATTGCGCAGCAGCGCGGCCGCGCCGGCGTGGTCGCATCAGCAACCTTTCCCCGCCGAATTGCTGGCCAACCAGATCATCAGCGGACGCGATTTCAAGGGCCCGCAGTTCCGTGTGTACGCCTTGCCGAGCAAGCGCGTGCGCCATCTGGAATTCTCGCTGGAAGGCAGCGGGCTGAGCTACGAGCCCGGCGATGCGCTGGGTATCCGCCATCGCAATCCGCCCGCGCTGGTGGAGGCGGTGCTGCAGACGCTGCGCCTGGATGGTCATGCCGCGGTCACCGTCGGCGAGGAGACGCTGGCCTTGCACGAGTGGCTGGCCACCCGGCGCGAACTGACCAAGCTGTCGCGGCCGCTGCTGGCCGCCCATGCCGAGCGTGCACGCGCCGACGAGCTGCAGGCGCTGCTCACCCCGACCCAGACCGCCGGCCTGGCGTCACTACTCGCCGATCACCAGCTGATCGACGTGCTGCGACGCTGGCCGGCGGATTGGGACCATGCCGGCCTGCTGGCCGCGCTGCGTCCGCTCACCCCGCGCCTGTACTCGATCGCCTCCAGCCGCAAGCGCGTGGGCGAGGAAGTGCACCTGGTGGTGGACGAACTCACCTACCAGGCGCACGGGCATGCGCACCTGGGCTCGGCCAGCGGCTTTCTTGCCGCACTGCGCGAAGGCGACACCGCGCCGGTCTATATCGAGCCGAACGAGCGCTTCCGGGTGCCGGCCGATACCGATCGCGACATCCTGATGATCGGCCCGGGCACCGGCGTGGCGCCGTTCCGTGGCTTCGTGCAGGAACGCGCCGAAACCGGCGCCAAGGGCCGCAACTGGCTGTTCTTCGGCGCCCAGCATTTCAATACCGATTTCCTCTATCAGGCCGAATGGCAGCAGGCCTTGCAGCGCGGCGAACTGCACGCGCTGGAAGTCGCGTTCTCGCGCGACCAGGCGGAAAAGATCTACGTGCAGCATCGCCTGCGCGCGCGCGGCGCCGAGGTCTATGCCTGGCTGCAGGGCGGCGCGCACCTGTACGTCTGCGGCGCCATCGGCATGGGCAAGGATGTGCACGCCGCCCTGCTCGACATCGTCGCCACCCACGGCGCCCTGGATGCGGAAGCCGCCGCGGCGTATCTCACCCAGCTGCAGGTGGAGGGGCGGTATGCGCGCGATGTCTATTAGGGCCGGGAATCGGGAGTGGGGAATCGGGAATCGGTACAGCCCGCAACTGAATTCTCCCGGCAGACCAAGCCGCTTCTTACGATTCCCCATTCCCGACTCCCGATTCCCATGACCCATTCCGTCGAAGACATCAAATCCGAAAGTCGCCGTCTGCGCGGGTCGCTGGAACAGAGCCTGGCCGATGCGGTGACCGGGGCGTTGCGCGAGGACGATCAGACCCTGATCAAGTACCACGGCAGCTACCAGCAGGACGATCGCGATATCCGCGATGAACGGCGTCGGCAAAAGCTCGAACCGGCGTATCAGTTCATGATCCGCACGCGTACGCCGGGTGGGGTGATCTCGCCCACGCAATGGCTGGCGCTGGATGACATCGCCACGCGGTACGCCAATCATTCGCTGCGCATCACCACGCGCCAGGCGTTCCAGTTCCATGGCGTGATCAAGCGCGAACTCAAGGCGACCATGCAGGCGATCAATGCCACCTTGATCGACACGCTGGCCGCCTGCGGCGATGTCAATCGCAACGTGCAGGTCGCCGCCAATCCACTGCTGTCGCAGGCGCATGCCACGCTGTATGCCGATGCCGCGCGGGTGTCCGAGCATCTGTTGCCCAATACCCGGGCGTATTACGAGATCTGGCTGGACGAAGAGCGCGTGTCCGGCTCCGGCAGCGAAGAAGAGCCGATCTACGGCGACCGTTATCTGCCGCGCAAGTTCAAGATCGGTTTCGCCGCGCCGCCGCTCAACGATGTGGACGTGTTCGCCAACGACCTGGGCTTCATCGCGATCCTGCGCGAGGGCGAGTTGCTCGGCTACAACGTCAGCATCGGCGGCGGCATGGGCGCCAGCCACGGCGATGCGGAAACCTGGCCGCGCGTGGCCAATGTCATCGGGTTTGTCACCCGCGACCAGTTGCTGGAGGTGGCCACCGCCGTGGTCACCACCCAGCGCGACTTCGGCAACCGTGCGGTGCGCAAGCGCGCGCGCTTCAAGTACACCATCGACGATCATGGCCTGGACACCATCGTGGCCGAGATCGAACGCCGTGCCGGCGTTGCGCTGCAACCTGCCAGGCCTTTCGCGTTCGAGCACAACGGTGACCGCTACGGCTGGGTCGAGGGCGACGACGGCCTGTCGCATCTGACCCTGGCCTTGCCGGCCGGGCGCATCGCCGATACCGACACCGCCGCACATCTGAGCGGCCTGCGGGCGATTGCGCAATTGAACGTCGGCCAGTTCCGCATGACGCCCAACCAGAACCTGGTCATCGCCGGGGTGCTGGCCAGCGAGCGCGCACGCATCGATGCCCTGGTCGCCCAGTACGGCCTGGATGCCGGCAATCGCGCGCCCACCGCGCTGGCACGCGGCGCAATGGCCTGCGTGGCGCTGCCGACCTGCGGCCTGGCGATGGCCGAGGCCGAACGCTACCTGCCCGACTTCAGCGCGGCGTTGCAGCCGGTGCTGGAACAGCACGGACTGGCCGACACCCCGATCGTGCTGCGCTTGTCCGGCTGCCCGAATGGCTGCTCGCGCCCGTATCTGGCCGAGATCGCGCTGGTGGGCAAGGCACCGGGCCGCTACAACCTGATGCTGGGCGGCGATCGCCGCGGCCAGCGCCTGAACACGCTGTACCGCGAAAACATCACCGAAGCGGACATCCTCGCCGCGCTCGAGCCGCTGCTGGCGCGTTATGCGGCCGAACGCGACCAGGCCGGCGACGAAGGCTTCGGCGACTTCCTGCACCGCAGCGGCCTGATCGCGCTGCCGCCCTATCCCACACACCGTCACCTCGACCTGGAACTGCTCGCATGACCGCGCTGCCCGCTGCATCGATCACTGCATCCGCGCTGGACGACCTGGACGCGCTCAACGCGCAGCTGGAAGGCCTGCACGCCGACGAGCGCGTGGCCTGGGCACTGCAGCACGGCCCGCAGGAGGCGGCGCTGTCGTCCAGTTTTGGCGCGCAGTCGGCGGTCACCTTGCACCTGCTCACCCGGCAGCGCCCGGACATTCCGGTGATCCTGGTCGATACCGGCTACCTGTTTCCGGAAACCTACCGGTTTGCCGACGCGCTGGCCGACCGACTCAAGCTCAATCTCAAGGTCTACCGCCCGCTGGTCAGCCGTGCCTGGATGGAGGCGCGCCACGGCCGCCTGTGGGAACAGGGCATGGTCGGCATCGACCAGTACAACAACCTGCGCAAGGTCGAGCCGATGCGCCGCGCCTTGGACGAGCTCAACGTGGGCACCTGGTTCACCGGCCTGCGCCGCAGCCAGTCCGGCGGACGTGCACAGACGCCGATCGTGCAAAAGCGCGGCGAGCGCTACAAGGTCAGCCCGATTGCCGACTGGACCGACCGCGACGTGTGGCAGTACCTGCAGGCGCACGACCTGCCGTATCACCCGCTGTGGGAACAAGGCTACGTGTCCATCGGCGACTTCCACACCACGCGCCGCTGGGAACCGGGCATGCGCGAAGAAGACACGCGCTTCTTCGGGCTGAAGCGCGAGTGCGGCATCCACGAGGACATCTGAGCACGACGCATCGCGCGCTCGTTACGAAGCTTGCATGCACCACCATGCGTCGAGTTTGCCGATGCACCCACCGCCGAGCGCGTCCCTGCCTCGGCGAGTCCGCGGTGCATTGAGGTGACGCGCACGTGCTCATGGCGCGGGAACGCGCGCCTGGTTGCGCTGCATCCAGTAGCGATCCAGCAACCACATCAGCACCAACGACACCCCGACCAGCGGGAAGATCAGCCCGCAGATCGCCAGCAGCACCAGCAGACCGCGCAGCGTGCGCGGATCTGCCGGCAATGGCGGCACGCCCAGGCCGCCGACCGGGCGACGCTTCCACCACATCACCGCCGCGCTCATGCACAGCAGCACGATCGCCGCGCACGCCAGCAACAGGATCAGCTGATTGGCCGTGCCGTATTGCTGGCCCAGATGCACGTTGATGCCCCATTCCAGCGCGCGTCCGGCCGGCCCGTAATCGCGATAACGCATGTCCAGCAGCACCGCGCCGCTGTACTGATCCAGATGGATCACGCGCTGGTGCTGCAGGTCAGCCGGATACACCGAAGCGGTGTACACGCCGGTGGCACCATGCGGCGGCGAGACGCTGTAGCCCGGCACGATGCCGAGTGCGTCGAAGCGCGCCATCGCCGCATCCAGCCCGATTGCACCGCGACCCGGCGCTGCGACATGGCCGGTGCCACCGTGGTCGGCATGTTCCGACTGCACCGCGTGTTCTGACGGGCTTGGCTGTTCCGCGTGTTCCGCGTGTTCCGCGTGTTCCGCGTGTTCCGCGTGGTCCGCGTGGTCCGCGTGGTCCGAGTGGTCCGAGTGGTCCGAGTGGTCCGCATCCGCCAGCATCACACCCGCCCGCCCGTCATGCAGACCCTCATCCACCCCCACGGCTCCACGCCCAGGCACCACAGATTCCGGCACGCGCGCCTGGCGCAACGACCACGCCGGATCGGTCGTCTCGGACAAGCGCTGTTGCGACATCGGCTGCTGCACCCGCAGACCGGCCGGGTAGCCGAAGTCCTGCCCGTTGACCCAGCGATTGACCTGCGCGCCCCACAGCCACGACCATGGCATCCCGGTCAGTGCCAGGAACAGCAACACCGCACCGACGCCCGCGCCGGTGACCGCATGCAGATCGCGCCAGAACAGCCGTTGCGCGGGCTTGCCGCGTACGCTGGCCACCCCACCGCGGCGCCCGCGCGGCCACCACAGATACACGCCGGTGAGCACCAGCACGATCGCCCAGCCGGCTGCCATTTCGATCAACCCGCGCGCGAACGGCCCGACCAGGGCGAGACTGTGCAGCCGGCGAATCGTCCAGGCCAGGGTGCCATGCTCGGGCAGCGTGCCAAGCACGCGTGCGCGGTAGGGGTCGACATACACCACCTGCCGCGCACCGTGCGTATCGACCAGTCCGATCTCGGCGCTGGCATCGGCGCGGCTGGGCGTGGTGTAACGAAACAGGGTGCCGCCATACCTGCGCTGCGCCGCATCGACCAGGCGTTGCGCTGGCGCCCGCACCTCGCCTACCGGCACGACCTTCAAGCCGTGGTGCACGCTGCGGTCGATCGCATCCTGGTACAGAAACGCCGCACCGGTCAGCGCCAGCCAGACGATGAAGGGCAACACCAGCAAGCCGGCATAGAAATGCCAGCGCCACACCGCGCGATAGAAGCGCCAGCGGCCATCCCGGCGCGGTTCGGTGACGCTGTCATCGACCATGATCGCGCGCATCAGAAGCTCCAGTCCCACGACAGCGACAGCGCACGTCCATCACCCGGCGAATAGCCGGAACTGCCTGTGTCGTACCACGCGTAGACGTAGGCGCGATCGGTGACATTGCGCAGCTGCAGGCTGAGCGCATTGCGCGCATCCACATTCCAGCGCGCGCCCAGATTGAGCAGGGCGTAACCACCGGTGCGGCCCAGCGTATTGCTGCGCTCCAGATAATAATCGCCCTGCGCATTGCCCCAGGCGCTCAGCTGCACGGCCGCAGTGAGCTGCCACTCCAACCCGGCGGTGGCCAGCCAGTGCGGCACGTTCTCGATCTCC
The DNA here is from genome assembly GCF_903989455.1 of Xanthomonas euroxanthea. Classification (NCBI taxonomy): domain Bacteria; kingdom Pseudomonadati; phylum Pseudomonadota; class Gammaproteobacteria; order Lysobacterales; family Lysobacteraceae; genus Xanthomonas; species Xanthomonas euroxanthea. The sequence continues at coordinate 3,770,828 of NZ_LR861803.1, forward strand.
TTGCCGCGCGTGGCCGGCGCACTCGGGTCGGGCGTGGCGATGCTGGCCTTTTGCCGCGCATACGACATCCAGGCCCGCCAGTGTTCGGCCGGCTGCAGATTCAGTTGCGCATCCCAGCCGCGGCGCAGCGTGCGCCCGACATTGGCCACATCGCCGGCACCGGCCACGCCATTGACGCCCAGAATGGTGGCCACCTCGCCGGAGGCGCGTTGCTCCCAATACGCCAGGCGGCCGTCCATCACCGCCGATGGCGCGAACTTGAAGCCTGCTTCCCAACCGTCGTTGATCGACGGGCCCAGATTGCCGGGCTGGCGCCGGTACGCACCATCGCCGCTGCCGATCTGGAACGTCCGCCCCCAGTTGGCGTACGCGCTGCTCTGCCCGGCCAACCGGTAGCTGGCACTGAACTTGGGCTGCTTGATGGTGCCGTAGTCGTAAGTCGGTGCGTAAATACCGGCACGCACATCGTGCAGCTGCCCGGCGACGCGGTCGATGCGATAGCCGGGCACCAGCTGCAGCCGCTCGATCGGCGTCAGCACCGCCTGCACATAGGCGCCGCGCGTGCGCAGGGTGTACTCCCAGTCACGCAGTTGCGCACCCCGCACCCGTGCCACGGTGCGGTAACGCTGCGACTGATTGTCCTGCCATTGCGCGTCCACGCCGGCTTCAAGATTGGCCGCCAGCGCGCCCCAATCCGGCTGCCAGTTGCCGCGCAACAGCAGGCCGCGGTGGGTTTCGTCGGTATCGCGTTCCTGCTGCAGGCCGGCGGCGGAAAAGCGCACCCAACGCCGATTGCGGTAGTCGTTCTGGTAGGCCTTGGCGTTCCACTGCGCAGCGGCACCCAGTGTGCCGTCCGCATGCAACGCGGTCTGCCGCAGCTGGCGTTCGCTGCGGTCTTCCTGCGCATAGCCCGGCGAACTGCGTGGCGCCGCACGCGCGGTGGCTGCATCCAGATAACCCGCCTCCAGCGCATGATTGTCGTAGTACCGCGTGGTGAGCCCGGCACGGAATGCGCCATCGGGGTCGGTATAGAACCACTTGCCGGCCACGCTGCGTTTGCGCGCGTCGGCATGCTCGCGATAGCCATCGGAGTCGCGCCAGGCCAGCACATAGTTCTGGCTCCACGCGCCCTGTTCGAAACCCTTGCCCAGCTGCACCTCGCGCGCACCGAAACTGCCGGCCGTCAGGCTCAGCCGGCCATCGTTGCCGCCGGTACGGGTCAGCACATCCACACTGCCGGCGATCGCATGCAGACCGTAGCGCGCATCGTTGGTACCGCGCACGATCTCGATCGCGCTGATGTCCTGCGGGAATACGGCATCCAGATACGGCATGCCGCCGGCGTTGTCGTTGCTGGGGATGCCGTCGATCAGCAACTTCACCGCATTGATCCGCCCCTCGCCATTGAAGCCGCGGAACGAGAACCGCCCCGCGTCGGTGCCCATGCGGAACTGGGTGACCTGCACGCCGGGCGCGCGCATCAGCAGCTCCCAGCTGTAGTCGACATGCTGATCATGCAGCAGCTCGCCTCCGATCACATCCACCGAACTCAGCACGCGTGCCACGCTCGGGCTGCGCTGCGGCTGCGCGTTCACCTGCACCTTGCCCAGGGTCAATGCCGCATCCTGCGCCTGCGCATCGCAGGCAGACCCACACACCAGCGCCAGCGATGGCGCGCACCACAGCGTTTTCAATAATCGCAACCACATGACCACCCCTTTGCCGTGCCGGCACGGCAACACCGCCGTGCGCCGCGGCATGACGGCGGGCACAGGCATCACTTCAGGAAGACGGGGCGTCCGTGCAGCTGCGTGCAGGCGTGCCAGACGATCAAGCACGCAATCGCTCCACCGCAGCGGACGCCCGCAATGGGGCCAGACTCACGCGTGCAGCGGCGGCCCACGTGCCCCGAGTGCGGCCCAACGCACCATCGCTACTGCGCGTGCGGGCCGGTGCACCGGCGCTGGCGCCGGCAGCCGGTGCAGCAGGCACAACACCAACAGCGCCAGCCACGGCAGCAGGCGCGCGGCCAGCACGCAGTAATCGCAGGCTTCGCCGTGGGTGGTGGCGTGTTCGCCGGTGTGCGGCTTGCCTGTCGATGCAGCGAGGTGATGCTGATGCGCGGGTGCCTGTGCCGGCAGGGCCTGATGATCCGCATGCAGCGAACCGCCCGCGTCCAGCACCGGACCGCTCATGCACATCGGCTCGACCGACGGCGCCTGGCTCCAGCGGCTGATCAGCGGCGCCACCAGCATCAGCAGCACTGCCAGACAGGCAAGCAGATGCAGGCAGGGGTGGCGACGGAGCGAGGGCATTGCGCGAGTGTAAGCCGCCACATGCCGCGGGGGCGATGGTGGCGGCCGGTGCGCGACCGCATGTCGCACCCGCCGGCACCGCTCACCCTGCCCACCACAAGGGCCGATGGCGGAGTCCACGCCCGCCCCCGAACCGCGCCGACACACAGGGGCAACCGTGGAAGGCCATGCACGGCGGTTGTCGAGGCCGGTAGTCACAGTTCCGGCAGTGGACATGACAGCGCCTACGTGGCCGGCCCTGGCATGCCCTATGCTTGTACATCACTCCAGTCATCCTGCGCGCGCATGAGCACCGTCCTGTCCGATCAAGCGGCCGAGCCCCTTCCCTGCGCTGCCAAGCCGCCGAGCGAGGCATTGCGCCTGCAGGCGCTGCGCAGCTACGGCATTCTCGACACGCCGCGCGAGGCCGCGTTCGAAGACATCACCAGGCTGGCCTCGATCATCTGCCAGACCCCGATCGCGCTGATCAGCCTGGTGGATGCCGACCGGCAGTGGTTCAAGAGCGAAATCGGCATGGGCGAGCGCGAAACACCGCTGTTCAAGTCGATGTGTGCGCATGCGTTGCTGGACAGCGACGTGCTGGTGGTGCCGGACACTCGCCAGGATGTGCGCTTCGCACGCAATCCGCTGGTGACCGGCGAGGCACCGCTGCATTTCTATGCCGGTGCGGTGCTCAAGACCAGCGAAGGCCTCCCGCTGGGCACGGTCTGCGTGCTCGACCGGCAGCCGCGCCAACTCAGCGACGAACAGGTCGATGCGCTGCGCGCACTGGCGCGCCAGACCATGGCGCAGCTGGAGCTGCGCCGCGCGCTGCAGGTGGCCGAAGAATCCGACCGCTACCGCAGTCGCCTGATGGCCATCGCCGGGCATGACCTGAAGACCCCATTGCGTACCGCCGCCTATGCCATCGACAAGATGCGCCGGCATGCCAACGTCGATTCCATCCCGACCCTGGTCACCGCGCGCGATGCGATCAATCTGGTGGCACGCAACCTCGACGAGCTGGCCACCCTGGCCGCCGCCAGCGAGACCGCCTCGCCGGATCTGCAGCCGCTGGCACTGGAAGATGTACTGCATGCGGTGCTGGGCGTGTGGCGGCAACCGGCAATCGACAAGTGCCTGGCCTTGCGCCATGTACCCACCTCGCTACGCGTGCGCAGCCATCCCACGCTGCTGACCACCTTGCTCGGCAACCTGATCGGCAATGCGGTCAAGTACACCGAACGCGGGCGCGTGTTGGTCGGCGTCCGGCGTCGCCCCGGCCATGCGGTGGTGGAAATCATCGACAGCGGCATCGGCCTGAACCTGGACCACCCCGAACAGGTGTTCCAGGCCTTCCGCCAGGCCGACCCGCGCAGCGACGGGCTGGGCATCGGCCTGTGGATCGTGCACCGCACCGCCGAAACCCTGGGCTGCGAAGTGGATGTGCGCCCCCGCCCAAGCGGCGGCACCTGTTTTTCGGTAAGCATCCCGCTGGCCTGACAACGGCGCTCGGCAGCGCCGCGCCAGACCGCCGCCACCGCGCAGCAGATAGCGCTGGCTTGCCAGCGCTGCGCAGACCGGCACGCTCCGGTCGATAGCGCAAAAAAAAGGCGGACCCGGGCTCCCGACCCGACTCCGCCGCCAAGCACGCCAGGTCTCTCCCCAGGGACCCGGGTGCGCCGGTCGCTCCCGTGCGCAGCCTCGCGCAACGGTGCTGCGACAGCGCTGGCAACCGCTTGACGACACCGACAAACAGACCGGCCATGCGATGTACCGCATCGCCGGTCCCGCGCCGTCCACCCCTGGACGTTCGAGAGTGTCGCGTCATGGTTGCTACAAGGAATTACGACAGCGCAGCGCCCAACTTGATACGGCCAGACCACACCGCCGCGGCCACCCTGACACCTGTAGGGAGAATCACTGACAGCATGCATTCCAGTCAGCGCAGGCGTTTGGCCAGGCCATTGATAACACGATGGTTTTTCCGGAAAGCGGGCGCTGCGGCGCAGCATTGCGATGGCTTTCGCCGATCATCGTCGACCGTCTCAATCCTCCGAATCGGCCGCATCCTGGCGTGCGAACCAGTCCGCCGAATGCACCTCGTCTGCCGCAACCTCCAGCAACTGGCGCAACACCGCCAGCGGAATCTGCACCTGGGCGCCATCGGCCTGCACTGCCACCCAGAGCGACTCGTCCCGGGCATCAGCCAATACCGTCAGTACCGCATGCTCGCGTCCCTCGATGCTTGCCGACAGCTGCAACGCCATGCCGCCATCCTGATCGGGTAACCACAGCCGGCTCAGTGGTGGACGCAGGGGCTCGGTCATCGGGTTCAGCGCCTCACAGTGGCGAACGGGGAGCGCGTGCAGTCAACCGGGTCGGCACACCCTGCACGCAGACCGCAGTGTACGAACTGTCGCCATCGATTCCGAACACCGACAGCCAGCATGATGCAGTTGCACAGTTGCTACATGGACGTACTTGCGGCATGTCCCATGCCGGTACGCGCGCAAGCGCCCGCAGCCGACACCGGCAGCCATCGCCTGCGGGGGCGATCGATGCGCGGTGGCGCAACCGGACGCGGCATCACGCCTCAACTCGTCACCGCAGCTGACTGGCAGGCAATGCCCCTGCTTTACCTGCAGCCACCGACAACACCCGGTGGTGCTTGCGCGCGTGCCGGTGTGGGACCTTGAGCGGCATGGATGCCGCGCCAGAGCCTACATGGACGTACTTGCGGCGTGTCCCATGCCGGTACGCGCGCAAGCGCCTCTCAGTGACCGAAGTATTCGCACAAGACCGTGCAGAGGTGGGTGCGGGAATGGCCGTGCGCGGCACCTTCACTCCTCATGTCCGCTGATAGGCAAGCAATGCTTTCGCTTCTCCTGCAGCCATCGACACCAATCGGTGGTGCTTGCGCGCGTGCCGGCGTGGGACCTTATGCGGCATGGATGCCGCATAAGAGCCTACATGGACGTACTTGCGGCGTGTCCCATGCCGGTACGCGCGCAAGCCCCCTCAGTGACGAAGCCCTCTCGCAAACCCCGCAGACGTCGTGAGCAAGCGTGGTCGATGCGCGCTGCAATCTTCGACAGGCGGTTCAGCTGGTAATGGTCTGGGTCAAGGATTCCCAGGTCGGCGGCAATGGCCAGGCCGGGGCCTGGTTGCCGTCCAGCACGCGGCGCAGGTCGCGCTTGTCGATCTGCGGCGCCAGCACATGCACCAGGTCCAACGCGTAGTCGCGTAGCACGCGGTCGCGCGGCAGCACCGCCCAGGCGATGCACTCGGCGATCGGCGCCGGTGCCGGCCAGGCGCGCAGGTCCTCGTCGCTGGCGCTGACCGCCATCTCCGCCACCAGGCCAACGCCGAGGCCGGCGCGCACATAGGTCTTGATCAGGTCCGCATCCAGCGCGGTCAGCGCGATGCTCGGCTCCAGCCCGACCTGCGCGAACGCGCGCTGCAGCGAGGAGCCGGGCCGCGTGGAGGATTCGTAGCTGATTAACGGGTGCTGAGACAGGGCCTGCATGTCCGGCGCGGCACGTGCCTGGTCCAGTGGATGGCCGCGCGGCACGATCACCAGCCGACGCCAGCGATACAGCGGCACCGCGATGCCGGCGCTCGGTTCGCCACCGGCGGTGCTGACCACCGCGATATCCGCATCGCCCTGGCTGAGCAGGTCCAGCGCCGCGCTTTCGGCGGCCTGCTGCAGATGCACGCTGACCTGCGGATAGGCGTGCTTGATCTGCGCCACCGCCGGCGGCAGCACGAAGCGCGCCTGGGTATGGGTGGTGGTCAGGGTCAGCTGGCCCTGGCTCTCGCGGCGCTGGTTGGCCGCATAGGTGCGGATGTTGTTGGCTTCCGACAGCACCGAGCGCGCGCGCTCGATCACTTCCACGCCGGCCGGTGTCACCGCATCCAGGCTGCGCCCCTTGCGCACGAACAGCAGAAAGCCCAGCTCGTCCTCCAGCTGCTTGAGCTGCTTGGACAGACCGGGCTGGGTCGCATGCACGCGCGCGGCCGCAAGCGTGATGTTGAGCTCGGCATCGGCGATGGCGACCAGATAACGAAGTTGGGTCAGCGTCATGGGCTTATATCCAAAAAAGCGCGAGGCGCCACGAGGAACTCGACTGTAGAGGAGTTCTGCAGGCCAGCTTATAACCGAACGCTATTTTCAGGGTGTATGAAGTCATTTCCGACGGCTATATGCCGGCGTTACGGTCTGGCCCTCCCCTCTCGATGCGCTGTCCGTGCCCTCTGTGTTCCCGCTTCTTGCCGACCTGCGTGGCCGTGCCGTCCTGGTGATCGGCGGCGGCGCCGAGGCCGAGCACGCCACCGCCGCGCTACTGCAGGCCGGCGCACTGCCGCTGGTGGGCGCACCGGAACTCAACCCGCAGCTGCGCGCCTGGGCGCAGGCCGGGCGGCTGCGCTGGCTAGCGGGACGGTTCGAGCCGACCTGGCTGGACCTGCCCGATCAACCGGTCTGGCTCACCATCGCCGCCAGCACTGCGCCCGACCTCAACGACGCGCTGCGCGCCGCGGCCAGCGCGCGGCGCCTGCTCACCCACGACGCCACGCCCGCCGCTTCGGACACCCAACCTGCGCGGTCGTCGGCGCCCCGCACCAGGGTCGGCCAGCTTTCCCCCGGCAGCGTGACCCTGGTCGGTGCCGGCCCCGGCGACCCCGGCCTGCTCACCCGGCATGCCCTGCGTGCGCTGCGCCAGGCCGATGTGCTGCTCTACGATCGCCTGGTCAGCCCGCAGATCCTGCAACTGGCCCGGCGCGACGCCCTGCGTGTGGAAGTCGGCAAGGCCGCCCAGGGCCACAGCACGCGCCAGGAACAGATCCACGCACTGATGCGCGAGCACGCGCGCGCCGGGCGCCGCGTGGTGCGGCTGAAGGGCGGCGACCCATTCGTGTTCGGTCGCGGCGGCGAAGAGCTGGAATTCCTGCGCGCGCACGGCATCGGCTTCCAGGTCATCCCCGGCATCACCGCCGCGATCGCCTGCGCTGCCTACGCCGGCATTCCGCTCACCCATCGCGACCATGCCCAATCGCTGCGGCTGATCACCGCGCACTGCAAGGATTCGCTGGACACACTGGACTGGCAGGCGCTTGGCCAGGAACGCCAGACCCTGGCCTTCTACATGGGCGTGGCCGGCCTGGAGAGCATCCAGCAGCGCCTGCTGCAGGCAGGTCGCGCGCCGACCACCCCGTTCGCGCTGGTGGAAAACGGCTCGCGCCCGCAGCAACGCGTGATCACCGGCACGCTCGCCGGCCTGGCCGCCACCGCGCAGCAGCACGCGGTGCGTGCGCCAGCCCTGCTGATCCTGGGCGAGGTCGCCGGGCTGGCCGCCAGCCTGCACTGGTTCGGCGCCGCGCCGTTGAGCGCGCCCCCGTCCCCGCACTCACCCATCGCAACGCCCGACGCGCCCACACTCGCCCACGCAGCCTGATTCCGACGGAGACCCCATGGCCCTGTACGACAACATCCTCGACACCATCGGCCGTACCCCGGTGGTCAAACTCCATCGCCTCGCTCCGGAACACGTGACCTTGTACGTCAAGGTCGAGTCGTTCAATCCGGGCGGCTCGGTCAAGGACCGCCTGGCGCTGGCGATCATCCTCGATGCCGAACAGCGCGGCCTGCTCAAGCCCGGCGACACCATCGTCGAGGCCACCTCCGGCAATACCGGCGTGGCGCTGGCGATGGTGGCCGCCGCGCGCGGCTACAAGTTCGTCGCCACGATGGTGGAAACCTTCTCCATCGAACGCCGCAAGCTGATGCGCGCCTATGGCGCCAAGGTGATCCTGACCCCGGCGGCCGAGCGCGGCAGCGGCATGGTGCGCAAGGCCAAAGAGCTGGCCGAGCAGCATGGCTGGTTCCTGGCCAGCCAGTTCGCCAACCCGGCCAATCCGGCCTACCACCGCAACACCACCGCCGCGGAAATCCTGCGCGACTTCGCCGGGCTCCGGCTGGACCATTTCGTCACCGGCTGGGGCACCGGTGGCACGCTCACCGGCGTGGGTGAAGTGCTGCGCGTGGCCCGCCCGGAAGTGCGGATCACCGCCACCGAGCCGGCTGGCGCTGCGCTGTTGCAGGGCCAGGACTGGAAGCCGCACAAGATCCAGGGCTGGACCCCGGACTTCGTGCCGGAAGTGCTCAACCGCGAGGTCGCCCACGACGTGCTGAGCGTGGAAGACACCGACGCGATCACCGTGGCGCGCCGCCTGGCCGCCGAAGAAGGCATCTTCACCGGCATCTCCGGCGGCGCCACCGTCGCCACCGCATTGCGCGTGGCCGAAGGCGCGGCGCCCGGCGCAGTGGTGCTGGCGATGCTGCCCGACACCGGCGAGCGCTATTTCTCCACGCCGCTGTTTGCCGACATCAACGAAGGTTCCGACGACGATTGGCTGGCCGGTCTGCCCTGATCGATCACGTCGTTGGCTTGCACGCACAGGCCGCGCCCATAGCGCGGCCTGTGCGCTTGTGGGTCCACCCAGGCATCGCTCCTGGCCTTCTGCGGTATGCGATTCCGCTTAAAAAAGAGTGTCTGGGCAATGAATCCGGCCGCCAGTTCGGCGCTGGCGGTAGTGCGCGACCGTCGGTGATACGGCTGGTCGGCGATTGAGCCGATCGATCGCATCGGCGTGTTCTCAAGCCTCCCTTGGCGCAACCGTCCCAGCCGTTTCCGGCAATCGCAGCGGGTGAGATGAATGGGCGATAGCGTGCCCGTTCCGCGACGCGCGCCCCCTCACACGTTCCTCATGCAAATCCCATAATTATCGCGCTATGAAGATCGAAGTCTGGCAAGGCGATATCACCGAACTCGACGTTGACGTCATCGTCAACGCCGCCAACGAATCACTGCTGGGCGGTGGCGGCGTGGATGGCGCCATCCATCGCGCAGCCGGCCCGCGCCTGCTGCAGGCCTGCGAAGCATTGCCGCAGGTGCGTCCGGGCGTGCGCTGCCCCACCGGCGAAATCCGCATCACCGACGGGTTCGACCTCAAGGCGCGGCATGTCTTTCATACCGTCGGCCCGGTCTGGCGCGATGGCAAGCACAACGAGCCGGAACAACTGGCCAACTGCTACTGGCAATCGTTGAAACTGGCCGAGCAGATGATGCTGCACTCGATCGCGTTCCCGGCCATCAGCTGCGGGATCTACGGCTATCCGCTGTACCAGGCCGCACGCATCGCCGTGACCGAAACCCGCGACTGGCAGCGCTCGCACAAGGTGCCCAAACACATCGTGCTGGTGGCCTACAACGAAGCGACGTTCAAGGCCTACCAGCAAGCCCTGGCCGCGCAGGAAACCGCTGCCGCCTGACGCTCGCGATGCAGAAGGTAGGGATGACGAGCGCCGCGAGGCGCTCGTTGCATTTTGGCAGGTACGCAGGCGCAGCGCGGTCCACGCAAACAAGAACGCCGGCATCGCTGCCGGCGTTCTCTTTGCTACGTTCGATCCGGCCGCAAGGCGGCCGACACGGCGATCAACCCTTCCACTTGCCCAGTGCGGCCAGGCCGTTTTCCTTGGCGCGCTCATAGATGATCTGCTGCGCCTTGGCGACGTTGCCGGTCATGTCCTTGGCCCACAGCTTCAGCGCAGCCTGCTGCATCGCACGGCCATACGAGAAGCTCAGCGGCCACGGCAGGTTGCCGAGCTGGTGCATCTCGTTGAGGTGGGCGGTGGACTGCTCGTCGGTCTGGCCGCCGGACAGGAACACGATGCCCGGCAGGATCGCCGGTACGGTCGACTTCAGGCACATCACGGTGGACTCGGCCACTTCCTCCACGCTGGCCTGCTCTTCGCAGCCTTTGCCGGAGATGACCATCGAGGCCTTCAGGATGGTGCCTTCGAGCACGACGTTCTGCTCATACAGTGCGCCGAACAGCGAACGCAGCGTGGCTTCGGTGACTTCGTAGCAGGTCTCGATGTCGTGGTTGCCGTCCATGATCACTTCCGGCTCGACCATCGGCACCAGGCCCTGCTCCTGACACAGTGCGGCGTAACGCGCCAGCGCGTGCGAGTTGGCCTCGATGCAGGTGCCGGACGGGATGTCTTCGCCGATGTTGATGACCGCACGCCACTTGGCGAAGCGTGCGCCCAGCGTGTAGTACTCCTCCAGGCGCGCGCGCAGGCCGTCCAGGCCTTCGGTGACCAGCTCGCCCGGCATGCCGGCCAGCGGCTGCGCACCCTTGTCGACCTTGATGCCCGGGATGATGCCGTGAGCGGTCATGTACTCGGCGAACGGCACGCCGTCCTTGGTCTTCTGACGGATGGTCTCGTCGAACAGGATGGCGCCGGAGATGTAGTCGCTCAGCTTGGGCGTGGTCAGCAGCAGTTCGCGATAGGCGCGACGGTTTTCTTCGATGTTCTCGATGCCGACGCTGGCAAAACGCTTGGCGATCGTGCTGGTCGATTCGTCGATGGCGATGATGCCCTTGCCCGGGGCGACCATGGCCTGGGCGGTTTCGGCAAGCTGTTCGATGCTCATGTAGTTCCTGTGGCAGCTGCGGGGGAGAAGGAAAGTATAGCGACGAAAGTCGTACACATTCCTTCACGGAATGTCTGCAACCGATTACACATGTGCTGCATGACAGGATGTGTGCCGCTGCTCGCAGCGTGACGCGCGTGCCTCGCGCTAAGCGCGCGTGCAGGCGCATCCCGCACCGCAGACCATGTCCCGCACAGCACAACGGCGACCCGCAGGCCGCCGCTGTATTTGCAGGCAACGATGGTGGGCCAGCGCGCATCGACCTACGACGCACGCGCGGCTCAGGCCAGGCGTTACAGCTCGCCCAGGCCGCTGGCGCGGCCGTCCTCGCCCACTTCCAGCAGGCGGAGCGTGTTGGTGGCGCCATGGGTTTCCATGTGCTCGCCGCTGGTGAACACCACGCGGTCGCCCGGTCCCATGCGCTCGTTCTCCACCAGCAGGCGGATCGCCGCACGTGCGGCTTCGCGCGGGGTCAGGCCGCGGCTGTCGAAGCTGATCGGGAACACGCCACGCATCATCGCCATGTGGCGGCGTGCGCCATCGTGACGGGTGAAGGCGTAGATCGGCATATTGGAACGGAAGCGCGACAGGTAACGCGGCGTGCCGCCGGACTCGGTCAACGCAACCACGCCGGCCAGACCGATGTGTTCGGACAGGAACATGGTCGCCATTGCGATCGCCTGGTCGGCGCGCTGCAGGTTACGTTGCGCCGCTTCGAAGTCGGTGTCGAACTCGAACTGGCGCTCGGCACCCAGACAGATGCGTGCCATCGCTTCCACCGCACGCACCGGGTAGGCGCCGGCCGCGGTTTCGGCCGAGAGCATCACCGCGTCGGTGCCGTCGATGACCGCATTGGCCACGTCCAGCACTTCGGCGCGGGTCGGGATCGGGCTTTCCACCATCGACTGCAGCATCTGCGTGGCGGTGATCACCACTTTGTTCTGCGCCAGCGATTCGCGGATGATCTTCTTCTGCAGGCCCGGCAATTCGGCATCGCCGATTTCCACGCCCAGATCGCCACGCGCCACCATCACCACGTCGGAGGCTTCGACGATCTCGACCAGGTTCTCGATCGCTTCGGTGCGCTCGATCTTGGACACCAGCGCGGCATCGCAGCCATGCTGACGCGCGATACGGCGCGCATCGTTCATGTCCTCGGCGTTGCGGCAGAACGACACCGCGATGAAGTCCACGCCGATCTTGGCGACGATGCCGATCAGTTCCTTGTCGCGCTCGGTCAGCGCGCCCAGCGACAGGCCGCCGCCCTGCTTGTTCAGGCCCTTGCGATCGGACAGCACGCCATCGTTGAGCACGGTGGTGACGATGCGCTGACCCTGCACCTCGGTCACCTGCAGCTGCACCAGGCCATCGTCCAGCAGCAGCACGTCACCGGCGGCCACGTCCTGCGGCAGGCCGAGGTAGCTGACGCCAACCTGGTGCTGGTCGCCGGCGGGCGCATTGGGGTCGGCCACCAGGTCGAAACGCTCGCCGGTGGTCAGCTTGATCTTGCCTTCGGCAAAACGTTCGACGCGGATCTTCGGGCCCGGCAGGTCGGCCAGGATGCCGACTTCGGCACCGACGCGGACGGCCGCGGCGCGCACTTCGGCAGCGCGCTTGGCCTGGCCGGACGGGTCGCCGTGGCTGAAGTTGAGGCGCACCACGTTGACGCCGGCCTTGAACAAGGCCTCCAGCACACCGGGCGGATCCGTCGCCGGTCCGAGCGTGGCAAGGATCTTGGTGCGGCGTTGGCGTTCTTTCATGATGGCCTCCCTGTAAAAGCCGCGAAACTTAACACACGCGTCACCTACCGAGGATGGCATTGCGGCATAGCCACCCTCGCATTCCGGCATGTCCTGTAGACAGTGCGGGACAGTACGTACGCTTTCCGCAGCGCGCTGGGCGCGCGGCGGGTTGTTGCTGTGGGCTGCCACCCTAACGCGGCAGCGGTGAAGGTCCCACGGTTCGCAGCAGTCAGCAGACGACAGCGAGCGGACGCGGGGGCGCCGACGCTGCACGCCCCTCGCCGCCTGCGCATGCGGCCACGCCCAGGCGAGCGCCGGCCGCGCTCGCCTGGCAATGTGCGCGGCTGCGTGGTCCGTCAGTCCTGTCCATCGATCAGGGCGCGCAACTCGGCAGGGGTGTGTGCGATCGCACCCGCACCTGCGCCCCGCAGCTCGGCTTCGTCGCCGAAGCCCCACAACACGCCGATGCTATGGATGCCGTGATGGTTGGCGCCATCGATATCCATCCGGCGGTCGCCGATCATCACGCAGCCGGTCTTGGCAATGTCCAGGCGTCGCAAGGCTTCGGCAATCAGGTCCGGCTTGAAACGGCGCTCGCCGTCTTCGCTGGCCCCGATCACGTTCTCGAAGCACGCACCGAACGGCAGATGCTCGACGATGCGGCGCGCGTAACGCTCGTTTTTCGAGGTCACCACCGCCAGGCGATGACCGGCGCGCTGCAGGTCCATGACGACTGCACCGATACCGTCGAACACGCTCAGTTCGGTCCAGCCCACCGCGTCGTAACGCTGGCGATACGCCCCCAGTGTGCGCTGCACCAGCGCCGGATCATCGGGAAAACAGTCGGTGAAGCTGTCGCGCAGCGGCGGGCCGATCCACGCGCGCAGGGTCTGCGGCGAGGGTCGCGGCTGGCCCACCGCGTCGAAGGCATGCACGATGCTGGCGACGATGCCCGGCTCCGAATCGACCAGGGTGCCGTCCAGATCGAAGAACAGCGTGGCTGCACTCACTTGCCGCGCGCCTCGAGCGCCGCCACCGCCGGCAGGGTCTTGCCTTCCAGGAATTCCAGGAACGCGCCGCCGCCGGTGGAGATGTAGGTGACGTCCTTGGCGATGTCGTACTTGTCCACCGCGGCCAGGGTGTCGCCGCCACCGGCGATCGAGAACGCCCTGGAGCTGGCGATCGCACGCGCCAGGGTTTCGGTGCCGTGGCTGAAGGGCTCGAACTCGAACACGCCGACCGGCCCGTTCCACACCACGGTGCCGGCACTGGCGATCAGCTCGGCGTAGCGCGTGGCGGTCTGCGGGCCGATGTCCAGGATCAGATCGTCGGCCTCCACCGCATCGAGCGCCTTCACCGTCGCCTCGGCATCGGGCAGGAACTGCTTGGCGACGACCACGTCGGTCGGCAACGGAATCTCCGCGCCGCGCAGCTTGGCATCGGCGACGATCTGGTTGGCGGTGGGAATCAGGTCCGGCTCGCTCAGGGACTTGCCCACCGCATGCCCGGCCGCGGCGATGAAGGTGTTGGCGATGCCGCCGCCGACGATCAGCTGGTCGACCTTGTTGACCAGGTTGGACAGCAACTCCAGCTTGGTGGACACCTTGCTGCCGGCCACGATCGCCAGCAGCGGCTTGGCCGGATTGTCCAGTGCCTTGGCCAGCGCATCGAGTTCGGCCATCAACAGCGGCCCACCGGCAGCCACCGGCGCGAAGCGGATCACGCCATGGGTGGAGGCCTGTGCGCGATGCGCGGTGCCGAAGGCGTCCATGACGAACACATCGCACAGCGCGGCGTACTTGCGCGCCAGGGTTTCGTCGTCCTTGCCCTCGCCGACGTTCATGCGGCAGTTTTCCAGCAGCACCACCTGGCCCGGCGCCACCTCCACGCCATCGACCCAGTCGCGCACCAGCGGCACGTCCACGCCCAGCAGCGCGGTCAGGCGCGCGGCCACCGGCGCCAGCGAATCCTCCTCGGTCCAGCTGCCTTCCTTGGGGCGGCCCAGGTGCGAGGTGACCATCACCGCGGCGCCCTTTTCCAGCGCCAGCTGGATGGTGGGCACCGACGCGGTGATGCGCTGCTCGGAGGTGATCTGGCCGTTGTCGATCGGCACGTTGAGATCCTGGCGGATCAGCACGCGCTTGCCGGAGAGATCGAGGTCGGTCATGCGGACGATGGACATGGGGTCAGCTCGCTAGGTCTGGGGAATGGGGATTCGGAAATCGGGATTCGGGAATCGAAAAAGCAGCCGGTACACGTGGCGCCGATGTCTGGGCGCTGCGCGGATGGATGGCGTGGGGCAGCCGTTGCACGCTGGCGTTGCGCCCGCGTGCAGGTCGCGGAGATTGCAGCTTGCCTGCCGCGCATATCGCCGCCCATACGGCTGGCGATGCGGGGGATGGTCGGTCGAGGACGACGGGCAATGCGGCTGCCTTGGCGACGGGGGATGCCCATTGTCGGACCTTCGCGCCGCAGCGGCAAACCGCCGTGCGGCGCGCGGGTCGTCAGGGGCTGCGATTGGCCGCCGGGCTGCGCAGCAGACTCACGGCGAAACCACCGACCAGCACGGCGCCGCCGATCAGCAGCCCCCATAGCAACCAACGCTTCCAGTCGCGCGGCGTAGCGGCCGGCTGCAGTGCGGCATCGCCGGCCAGCGGCTGCGCCTGCGCGGCGATGCTGGCAGGCGCCGGTTGCCACTGCGCGCCACGTTCGCGGCGCAGCGCCTGCAGCATCGAGGCCAGTGGCGCGTCACCGCGTTGCACGCGCGCGCTACCCGCGACCACGGCATACGGCGGCTGCCCCTGGGCGAGGAACATCATCCGCTCCGGCTGGTAGCCCACGCGCAGCGTCGGCCTCGCGGTGCTGCGGCCTTGTGCGGCGAGCAAGCGCCATTGGCGATCACGCACCGGGGCCGACAGCTGTTGCGGCGGGGACGCGGCGGCCTTGCCGGCACCGAGTCGATACGCCAACCACGGCCCGGCGCGGCGCAGCCACGGCGCGTCATCGGCATCACGGCTTTCCGCGATCCATTCGACCGCCTCGGCCGGACCGCCGCTGACATCGACCTGGGTGACCGGAAAGCGCCCGGGCAAGGCATACAGCACCGCCTTGTCCTGTGCGGTGCCCGGCAACTCCAGCCACTGCGATTGCAGCGGCGCAGCGACGCCGTCCAGTTCCGCATCAACCGCGCGCAAGGCCGGCAGCGCGCCCGACACGGGCACGATGCGCAGATAGCGCGCGCCCTCGTCCAGCGCGATACGGCGTTGCTGCAGACGCTGCGCCTGGTTGTCCAGCGCCATCACGGTGGCATCGGCGGCCAGCACGCGCCAGTCGCGCAGATCGTCGCTGCCTTCCACACGCAGCCGCGCCTGCACCGGCGTGTTGCCGTCCCAGTCCAGCCACAGCGCACGCGGACGATCACCCAATGCGCTGGCATCGATCAGCCAGCTGCCACCGGCACCTGCAGCGGCGCCGGTGGCAAAACGGCCTTCCAGCCGCCGCACCGCGCCACTGGCATCGCGTTCGGCGATCAGTTGCAGGTCGCCGTTGGCAGGCGCCGCACCGGCCGGCAGCGCAAACACGGGCAGGCGTTGCCGACGCGGTGCGGCAGCCGGCGCGGCATCCACCGGCAAGAGCGCGGCCGGCATCTCCTCGCCACGCGCATCGATCACCGTGACATCGCGCAGCCCTGCGTCCTGTGCGCTGCGATAGATCGCTGCGTTCAAGCGCAGCTGATACAGGCCGGCGTCCGAGCCGGCCACCTGCAGCGGCCACTGTTGCCGATAGTCCTGGCGCACATCGGCCGCCTGCGCCATCAGCGGCACCAGCAGCAGCCATCCCCATTGCCTCGATTTCATGCCTGTTCCTTGTCGACGCCATCGTCTCCGACGGCCTGCGCATCGGCCACCGGCTGGCGCGGCGGCGCCGGTGCCAGGTAGCCCACCACGGTGCACAACAGGCCATAGGCCATGAACGAGCCGATGCCAAGCAGATTGCCCAGATGCTGGCGGTCGACCAGCACCAGCTTGGCCAGCACCAGGCCCATCAGCAACGCACCGCCCAGCCACAGCCCACGCTGACCGCGCCGCGAGCCGATCACCCAGCCCAGCACGCCCAGCACGCTCCACACGATGGTCAGGCTGGTCTGCGACAGGGTCGCGCCGATCAAGCCGGCGTCCCATGCCACGCCACCCCAGTGATGCACGCTGTGCAGGGTGCTGCCGGTGACCAGGGCCCAGCCCAGGACACCCAGCGCAGTCACCCGCCACCGTTGCACGACCAACGGCGCCTGCGCAGACCACGCCCACCGCGCCAGCAGGGCCAGCACCGCCAGTTGCGCCAGCTCGGCCGGATTGAGCAAGGGCAGCCACGGCAATGGCGCGGCGCTCACCGGGTCCAGCAGCACGATCAGCCAACCGCTGCCCAGCACCGCGAACACACAGCCCAGCAACGGGTTGCGTGCCCGATCGAAGCCGGCGCCTTGCGGCCACGCCAGCCACGGCCAGCGCAACAGCCCCACTGCCGCCACGCCCAACCAGGGCGCGGCCAGCAAGGCGCAACGCCAGCCATTTGCCAGCATGTACGTATCGGCCAACCACGCCACGCCCAGCGACACCACCAACGGCCACAGCAGCCACCAGATGAACTGCGCGGCCACGGCGCCTGCGCCGTGCTGCCTGCGCAGGCACCACAGCGCGCGCGTGCCTGCCACGGCAAACGCCAGCCAGGCCAGCGCCCCCCAATGGGCGAACGGTTGCGTATGCGCATGGCATTGCCACAGCGCCAACGGCGCAGCCAGCGCCAGCCCGGCCATCGCCGTCCACACCAGCGCCGTTGCCGGGCGACGCCGATGCACCTCGGCGGCCAGCCACACGGTGAGCGCGACAAAACCCAGCAGCAGATCCGGCTCGCTGCGCAGATCGCCGGCAAAGCGCAGGATCTCGTGCACGCCGCACAGCGTCCACCAGCCCAGCCCCCACAGATACGCCACCAGCGCGCGGCGCGGCTGCCCTGCATCGCGCAGGAACCAGGCACTGGCCCAGCCAGCCAGTGCAAGCAGCAGGGTGCTCATGCAGGTGGCGTTGGCCACCGCCACCGCGTCGTAACGCCAGGCATCCACACCGAAGGCGACACCCACCGCCGCCAGCAACTGCAATGCCACCCCGCTGAACTGCGAGATCCGACGCCGTTGCCGCAGCCCCAGCCACAGCAGACCGGCACCCTCCAGCGCAAAGACGCTGGCGGTGGCACGCGCCGACAGTGCCAGCGGTACGGCCAGGGTGGCAAAACCGACCGCCAGCATCGCGTGCGCCTGGCCCAGCAGACGCGTGGAGGCACGCCGCAGCAACCAGCGGGCCAGACCCGCGTACAGCGCAGCCACCGCCAACGCGCACAGCGCCAACGGCAAGCGTTCACCATCCAGCAGGCGCGCCTGCAACGCGAAGGCCACCAGCGGGGTGCCGAACAACAGGCTGCCGTCGATCAGCTTGCCCGCACTGCCATCGCCACGTCGCGCATGCAGGACCGGAATCGCCACATACATGGCGAAGAACAGCAGCAGGAACGGCTCGGTGGTGGCAAATTTCGCCGGGGTGTATTGCAGCGCGCCCCACAGCGTGCCGATGCCGAAGGTGAAGGCGAATCCGAGCAGGTTCAGCACCCGCCACGGACGCGTCCAGGCGATCGCCACGATGCCGGCGTTGAGCACCGCGTAATACGCAAACAGCGCGACATGATTGCCGTTGCCGGTGGACAGCCAGATCGGCGCAAGGAAGCCGGCCAGCACCCCCAGCACCGCCAGCGTGCGCGAATCCTGCACCACCGCCAGCACGCACATGCCGGCAATCAGCACCACGCTGATGCCCATCGCCAGGCCTGCGCCGAGCAGCCCGTACAACTTGAACGCGGCAAACACCGTCAGCAGCAAGCCGCCGATGGCGCCGCCCTGCGACGCCAGCGCAAAGCCGGGCCGCTGCAGCCGCTGCTTCCAGCCCAGCACCAGGCCGGCGAGCGCCAGCACACTGATGCCGGCCAGCCGCAGCTCGATCGGCATGCGCATCCAGCCCTGGTCGCTGGCGTACTTCAACAGCGACGCCACGCCGGCCAGCAACACCAGCATGCCGACCTTGACCGGCACGTTGCCTTCGGTGAACCAGCGCTTCACTGCGCTGGCCGCGCGCGCCAGCGGGCCTGGTCCGGACGGGACGTCGTGCGCTTGCTGCTCGAATTCCGCAGGCGCAGCGGCCAGGGGCGGTGCTTGGACTGCACTGCGCGCCGTAGCAGATGCGGGCACCTGTGCGGGCAATGATGGCGGCATCGGTCTCGGCATCGGCGCGACCGGCGACGGCGCAGCGTGCACATCTGCGGCGGCAGGCCGCTCAGGGGCGCCAGACCCAGACAGGCCGAGGTCGGACGCCTCCCGCGCCCCCCATGTAACGACTGGCGACTGCATTGGGCTGTGCACCGCCGCCGCGTCCGCGCCGCCTGCACCGCTGGCCTGCCATTGCGCAAGCCGCTGTTCCAGCGCATCCACGCGCCGCCGCAGCCCGGCGATCCACACCAGGGCGATCACCAACCCTACCGGCACCGCAAGCAGCAACAGCACCACCGACACGATCATCGTTTCCAACGCATAACCCCTGAGTCGGCATCCGGCCGAATGCGCGAACCATACAGGCTCAGGACGCGTCTGGGCAGCCAATCCCTGGCTGAAGCGCAGCGACACGATGCCGCCATGGGCACCGGCACGCAATGGCTACATGCATCGACATGCCCCCAAGAAAAACGCCCGGTAGAACCGGGCGTTTGAACATCATTCGCGGTAGCCGCTGTCGTTCTTGTTATGGATGATCCAGATCAGGTTGCCGCCGGTGTCCATCGACTTGCCAGCGAACACCAGGCGCCCCTGGCCCTTGTAGGCCATCTCATACCGGTAGCGGTCGCCGCCGAAGAAGAACGGGATGAACGCCTTGCCGGTCACGTAGGAGCCCTGATCGTTCGGCTGACCAATCAGGTCGGTGACCTGCTTCATCGGCATGCCGATCTTCAGCTGGGTGAACTTGCTGTCAGGCGCCGGCTTGCCGGTGATCTCGCCTTCGTAATCGTTGATGCCCTTGACCGTTTCCCCATAGCCCGCCTCGACATCGGCCGACTTGATCACCTCGCCATCGGCATTCATCCAGGCCGGCGTACCGGTCTGCTTTTTCGCGGCCCAAGTGGTCGACGGAGCCGACACCGCAATCACCACACCGAGCGCCAATACGCCCGCCAGAAATTTACTCATGAGTTTTGTTCTCTCGATCCATGGAGTTCCCCGATCCTTCGTACACGACACGGGAACGACCGCCGTGCCCGCAAATTAGCGCACGTGGGCCTCGCAAAGTCCACTTCCCGTACTGCCGACGACGCGGTGACGGCATCAGCACACGTCACGTTCCGGCACATACAAAACGAAAGGCCCCGGCATGCCGGGGCCTTCACTCGTCGCCTAGGCGCAAGGATTACTTCGCGACAACCCGCACCATTTCCAGGCACTTGTTGGAATAGCCCCACTCGTTGTCGTACCAGGACACCAGCTTGACGAAGGTCGAATCCAGCGCGATGCCGGCGTCGGCGTCGAACACCGAGGTGCAGGTTTCGCCGCGGAAGTCGGTGGCCACGACCTTGTCTTCGGTGTAACCCAGCACGCCCTTCAAGGCGCCTTCGCTCTGCGCCTTCACTTCGGCACAGATCTCGGCGTAGGTGGCCGGCTTTTCCAGCTCGACGGTGAGGTCGACCACCGACACGTCCGAGGTCGGCACGCGGAAGCTCATGCCGGTCAGCTTCTTGTTGAGCTCGGGAATCACCACGCCCACGGCCTTGGCGGCACCGGTGGAGGACGGAATGATGTTCTCCAGGATGCCGCGCCCGCCGCGCCAATCCTTGTTCGACGGGCCGTCCACGGTCTTCTGCGTCGCGGTGGCCGCGTGCACGGTGGTCATCAGGCCGCGCTTGATGCCCCACTTGTCGTTGATCACCTTGGCCAGCGGCGCCAGGCAGTTGGTGGTGCACGAGGCGTTGGAGACGATCGCTTCGCCGTTGTAGGTCTTGTCGTTGACGCCGAACACGAACATCGGCGTATCGTCCTTGGACGGTGCCGAGAGGATCACCTTCTTGGCGCCGGCGTCGATGTGCTTCTGCGCGGTTTCCTTGGTCAGGAACAGGCCGGTGGACTCGATCACCACGTCGGCACCGACCGCATCCCACTTGAGGTTGGCCGGGTCGCGCTCCTGCGTCAGGCGGATCTTGTTGCCGTTGACGATCAGCGTGTTGCCGTCGACCGACACATCGGCCTTGAAGCGGCCATGCACCGAGTCGTACTGCAGCATGTAGGCGAGGTAATCGGGCTCGAGCAGGTCATTGATGGCCACGATCTCGATGTCATTGGCGAAGTTCTGCACCGCAGAGCGCAGCACGTTGCGGCCGATGCGACCGAATCCGTTGATGCCAACCTTGATTGCCATGTTCACTAGCTCCTGCGGCCGCGATGGCGCGGCGGATGGAAAGGGACCGCCATTCTAGCAGCGTCGCACTCGCGCAGCCGTGCTGCAGCCAGCGCTGCGGCATGTGGCGCCAGGGCGTTGTGCCGTGGTGCATGCGGGGTGGGATTGGGAATCGGGAATCGGGAATCGGGAATCGGGAATCGGGAATCGAAAGGTGGGCACGCTGTGTGGGTGGCGTCAATCGACAAGGTGATGGGCTCGGCGCTGCAAGCACGACGCGGTATGGGCTGACGCCTGCCTGACTTGAGGGCCCGTGACGATCTGAGGTGCGGCACGAACGCGGCAATCGAAAACACGCCTTATTTTCGATATATCCAAATTATTTCAATTGCTTAAGTTCTACGTCGATACGCTGAAAGGCGTATCGATGCATATGCCGAACAGCAGCATTTCGGCGCTCCGTGGAT
Organism: Xanthomonas euroxanthea; assembly: GCF_903989455.1. Lineage (NCBI taxonomy): Bacteria > Pseudomonadati > Pseudomonadota > Gammaproteobacteria > Lysobacterales > Lysobacteraceae > Xanthomonas > Xanthomonas euroxanthea. The sequence continues at coordinate 3,792,312 of NZ_LR861803.1, forward strand.
TTCGATACTGGCCGTGCCTGCTGAGGCACCCATCCATCACAACGGAGATTCCCCCATGCGTCGCACCTTTCTCTCCCTGGTCCTGGCTCTGGCTGCCACCCCGGCGCTGGCTGGCGGCGTGATGCACTACACCGACAAGGCCACGTTGCCGGCAGGCGGCGAAGAACGCGAAGTCGCGTCCCTGTTCGACACCTGGAACGCGGCGCTGGCCACCGGCAATCCGGACAAGGTGGCCGATCTGTATGCGCCGGACGGCGTGCTGCTGCCGACCGTCTCCAACGAGGTGCGCGCCTCGCGCGCGCAGATCGAAAAATACTTCGCGATGTTCCTGACCAAGAAGCCGCAGGGCGTGGTCAACTACCGCACCGTGCGCGTGCTCGATGACGACAGCGCAGTGGATGCCGGCGTCTATACCTTCACGCTGACCGACAAGGACGGCAAGAAGAGCAAGGTGCAGGCGCGTTACACCTTCGTGTACGAAAAGCGCGACGACAAGTGGCTGATCATCAACCACCACAGCTCGGCGATGCCGGAAGTGGATGCGCCCAAGCTCGCCAAGGCCAGGTAAGTGCGCGATCCCTGCCGCCATCCGCTCGCTGCCGGCTCCTCCGCGCATGCAGGCGTCGGAGTTCCTTCCCCGCCGCCGCCGCCGCCGCCGCTGGCGCCAGGCGCCTGGCATCGCAGCGCAGAAGCGATGCGCCGGTGCGATCACCGGCACGGCGCAGATCGCTGCTGCCGGTGCCGGTCCCTGCCCACGTCCGCGCATGACCTGTCGCGGCAGCGCGCGCAGCGATTGATCAGGATCAAGGCATCCATCGGGCAAAGCCCCAAGACTTCTTCCATCCTCTGCACACAACGGGAATTTCCATGCGCATGCGCTCTACCCTTCTGCTCGCCGGCCTGGCCGCCGCCTTCGCCAGCGTCCCCGCACTGGCTCAATCCAAAGGCGACTGGACCGTTGCCGTCGGTGCCCACCAGGTCGCGCCCAAATCCGATAACGGCCGCCTGGTCGGCGGTACGCTCGAAGCGGACGTCGGCAAGGACATCAAGCCCACCTTCACTGCGGAATACTTCATTGCCGACAACCTGGGCATCGAAGTACTGGCTGCGCTGCCGTTCGAGCACGACATCGCGCTGCGCGGCCTGGGACGTGTCGCCAGCACCAAGCATCTGCCGCCGGTGATTTCGCTGCAGTACCACTTCAACAGCCAGGGCAAGCTCTCGCCGTTCGTTGGCGCGGGCATCAACTACACCCGTTTCTTCAGTACCGACACGCGTGGCGCGCTGGCCGGCAGCGAGCTGGAACTGGACGACTCGTGGGGCCTGGCCCTGCACGCAGGCGTGGACTACAAGCTCAGCGAGCGCGGCGCACTGCGGGTGAACCTGCGCTGGATCGACATCGATACCGAAGCGCGCCTCGACGGCAGCCGCATCGGCACGGTCAACATCGACCCGCTGGTCTACGGCCTGGCCTACGTGCACCGGTTCTGAGCCCGGCAGCGTGCGCGATGCATCTCTGGCACACTTGGCGTCCAGGGACGTGAATCCACCGCCGGAGTTGCGGACAGGTTGGCCACGTCGACCGCCTGTCCGACCTATCCGGGGATTCCATGAGCATGCTGATCCGTACCGCCCTCGCCATCGCACTGGCCGCCTCGGCCGCACCTGCCCTTGCACAATCGGCCGGCCACTGGACCACGGGCTACGGCGCCGGCTATGTCTCGCCCAAGTCCGACAGCGGCAGCTTCGGCGGCACGCGTGCCGAGATCAAGGGCGCCCCGACGCTGTCGTTCACCTACGAATACTTCCTGCGCAACAATCTCGGTATCGAGGTGCATGCCGCGGTGGCGGGCAAGCACGATCTGCAGCTTGAGGGCGTCGGCAAGGTGGGCAGCTACTGGTCGGTGCCGCCGAGCGTGCTGTTGCAGTACCACATCAACGGCTACGGCACGGTGTCGCCGTTCGTGGGGGTCGGCATCAACTACACCACGTTTGTCGGCGAGGACGTCGATGACGCCTTCGGCAACGGCGATCTGCGCTTCGACGACTCGGTGGGCGCCACTGCACATATCGGTGTGGACTACATCTTCAACGAGCGCAGCGGCCTGCGGGTGGATGCGCGCTGGACCGATTCGCGCAGCAATGTCGATTTCAATGGCAGCCGGCTGGGCAAGGCGCGGATCGATCCGCTGACCTACGGCGTGTCGTACCTGGTCTATTTCTAAGCCTGCCGCAGACGCCGCGCTGAGCCGTGGCTGTGGTCGGACCGGGACGGCCATCAAACCGTCCCGGATCGATGCGTACAATTGCCGGATGAAGACCTTCTCCCCTCGCCTCCTTCTTGCCGCAACCGTTGCCGCGGCCCTCCAGCCCATCAGCGCCTTCGCCTGGGGGCCGCAAGGCCACCGCCTGGTGGCGCGCATTGCCGAGACCGAACTGAGCCCGCAGGCGCGGGCACAAGTGGCGCAATTGCTGAAAGGCGACGCCAATCCGACACTGGCCGGTGTCGCCACCTGGGCCGACGAATTGCGCGAGCACGATCCGGACCTGGGCAAGCGCTCCGGCCCGTGGCATTACGTCAATCTCGGCGAGCACGACTGTACGTACGAGCCGCCGCGCGACTGCCCGGACGGCAACTGCGTGATCGCCGCGCTGGACCGGCAGACCGCGCTGCTTGCCGACCGCAGCCAGCCCCTGGACGTGCGTCGGCAGGCCCTGAAGTTCGTGGTGCATTTTGTCGGCGACATCCACCAGCCGATGCATGCCGGCTACGCGCACGACAAGGGCGGCAATGCATTCCAGCTGCAGGTCGCTGGCAAGGGCAGCAACCTGCATGCGCTGTGGGACAGCGGCATGCTCAACGACCGCCAGCTTGATGACGATGCGTATCTGCAACGCCTGCTGGCGTTGCCGGCGACCGCGGCGACATCGCCGGTGCTGCCACCGCCGGCCGCGGCCTGGGCGCAGGCCTCCTGCAAGATCGCGGTCACGCCCGGCGTCTATCCGGACAAGCACGTGTTGCCGGACGACTACATCGCGACCTACCGTCCGGTTGCCGAGACCCAATTGCGCGAGGCTGGCGACCGACTGGCCGCCGTGCTCAACGCGGCGCTGGCCACGCCCTGAGATGGAGACGCCGATGCAGCCCGAGGTGCTTGCGTTCTTCCACGCCGACAGCAACACCTTCACCTATGTGGTCGCCGACGCGGCGACCGGGGCGGCAGCGGTGATCGACCCGGCGCTGGACTATGCGGCCGACAGCGGCGCGGTCGGCACGCGCGCCGCGCAGGCGATCGTCGATGCCATCGCCCACCGCGGCTGGCAGGTGCAGTGGCTGCTGGAAACCCATGCGCATGCCGATCACCTGTCTGCCGCGCAGTGGCTGAAGCAGCACTGGCCGCAGGCACGCATCGGCATCGGCGACGGCATCCGGGACGTGCAGCAGACGCTCGCGCCACGCTATGCGCTGCCGGAGGACTTCCGTGCCGATGGCTCGCAGTTCGATCACCTGTTCGCCGATGACGAGCGCTTCGCCCTGGGCAGGCTGCAGGTGCGTGTCATCGCGGTGCCCGGGCATACCAGCGACAGCATCGCGTATCTGATCGGCGATGCGCTGTTCCCCGGCGATTCGTTGTTCATGCCCGACGCCGGCACCGCGCGCTGCGATTTCCCCGGTGGCGATGCACGGCAACTGTTTGCCTCGATCCAGCGCATGTACGCGCTGCCGGAGGACACGCGCGTGTTCGTCTGCCATGACTACGGCCCGGGCGGCCGCGACGTGGCCTACCAGACCAGCATCGGCGAACAGCGGCGCAGCAATATCCATGTGCGCGATGGTGTGGAGGTCGATGCGTTCGTGGCGCAGCGCCAGGCCCGCGATGCCACGCTGCCCGAGCCCAGGCTGATCCGGCCGGCATTGCAGACCAATCTGCAGGCGGGCCGCTGTGACGGGGTGGTTCGCTGACGCGTCAGCGTGGCCGCCACGCGGCGCATCGCGCGCAGCCGCTATGATCGGTGCCTGACCCTGCTGGAGCCCCCCATGCGCACGATCGGTTTTTGGCAGCGCGCGTTCTGCGTGCTGATGCTTGCCCTGCCCGTCCTGGCCACGGCGCAGACCGCGCCGGTGACGGTGTTTGCTGCGGCCAGCCTGAAGGAATCCATGGACGAGGCCGCGGCCGCCTACCAGAAGGCGACCGGCACGCCCGTGCGCGTCTCCTACGCCGCCAGCTCTGCACTGGCACGCCAGATCGAGCAAGGCGCACCGGCAGACGTGTTCTTTTCGGCCGACCTGGAATGGATGGACTATCTGCAGCAGCGCGGCCTGGTGCTGCCGGCGCAGCGTCACAACCTGCTCGGCAATACCCTGGTGCTGATCGCCCCGGCCAGCAGCGGGCTGCGCGTGGATCCGCGCCAGCCCGGCGCGATTGCCAGGGCGCTCGGCGAGCGCGGTCGGCTGGCGGTGGGCCAGACCAACAGCGTGCCGGCGGGCAAGTATGCCGCCGCAGCGCTGCGCAAGCTCGGCCACTGGGACGGCGTGAGCAATCGCCTGGCCGAGTCGGAAAGCGTGCGCGCCGCGTTGATGCTGGTCTCGCGCGGGGAGGCGCCGCTGGGCATCGTGTACGGCTCGGATGCACGCGCCGACCCCAAGGTCCGCGTGGTTGCCACCTTCCCCGACGATAGCCACGAGGCCATCGTGTATCCGGTTGCCGCGTTGAAGAACAGCAGCAATGCCGGCACCGCCGCGTTCGTGCAGTGGCTGGGCAGCAAGCCGGCCGGGGCGATCTTCGTGCGCCGTGGTTTTTCGTTGCAGGATTGAGGCGCGCCGTTGTCGATGTTCACCCCGCAGGAGCTGACCGCGATCGGCCTGAGTCTCAAGGTCGCCACCGTTGCGGCCGTCGCCAGCCTGCCGCCAGGCATCGCCTGTGGCTGGCTGCTGGCGCGGCGGCGCTTCCCGGGCAAGGCGCTGCTGGATGCCCTGCTGCATTTGCCGCTGGTGATGCCACCGGTGGTGACCGGTTACGCGCTGCTGGTGGTGCTGGGCACGCAGGGGCCGGTCGGCAGCTGGCTGCTGGAGCACCTCGGCATCCAGTTCGCATTCCGCTGGACCGGTGCGGCGCTGGCATGCGCGGTGATGGGGTTCCCGTTGATGGTGCGCGCGATCCGCTTGTCCATCGAAGCGACCGATCGTCGCCTGGAAGCGGCCGCCGCCACGCTCGGCGCGGGCCCGTGGCGGGTGTTTTTCAGCATCACCTTGCCGTTGGCCTGGCCTGGCCTGGTCGCCGGCATGGTGCTGGCGTTCGCCAAGGCCCTGGGCGAATTCGGCGCGACCATCACCTTCGTGTCCAATATCCCTGGCGAAACCCAGACCTTGTCGTCGGCCATCTACGGGCTGATGCAGGTGCCGGGCATGGAATCGGGCGTGTGGCGGCTGGCCGGCGTTGCCTTGGCGATCTCGCTGGCGGCGCTGCTGCTGTCCGAGTGGCTGGTGCGCAGACCGCATCCACGCGAGGACGGCTGATGCTCGATATCGACCTGCACCTGCAGCGCGGCAATTTCCAACGGCATGTCCACATCCAGGACCAGGCCCGTGTGGTGGCCCTGGTCGGCCCCTCCGGCGCGGGCAAGAGCACGGTGCTCAACGCAATCGCCGGTTTGGTGCGGCCGCAGGCCGGGCATATCCGCATCGACGGGCGCTGCCTGTATGACGCCCGGCAAGGCGTTGACCTGCCCACGCACAAGCGCAGGATCGGCTACGTGTTTCAGGATGCGCGGCTGTTTCCGCATCTGGATGTGCGCCGCAACCTGCGTTATGGCCGGCACGCCCGAGGCGCGGCGCCATTCGGCTTCGACGATGTGGTGGCACTGCTGGGTATCGCGCCCTTGCTGCAACGCCGGCCGCGCAACCTCTCCGGGGGCGAAGCGCAGCGTGTGGCGATCGGCCGCGCCTTGCTGTCGCAACCGGCGATCCTGCTGTTTGACGAGCCCTTGTCGGCGCTGGATCAGGCGCGCCGCGAAGAACTGATTCCCTACCTGCAGCGCGTGCGCGACGAGATCCGCCTGCCGATGTTGTACGTCAGCCACAATCCCGATGAAGTGCAGCGCATCGCCGATAGCGTGCATGTGCTGGAATGAGCGCATCGACACCGTCGATCGCCACATCCAATCAGCTGGTGTGCCCATGAAACAGTATCGGAAACATGCATTCCCGGTGGAGCAGGCGCGCCGCTTCCTCGAACCCGGGCCGGTGGTGCTGGTGAGCTCGGCCCACAAGGGCCAACGCGACATCATGACCATGGGCTGGCATATGGTGCTGGAGTTTTCGCCCTCGCTGATCGCCTGCTGCATCGCTCCCGGCAACCACAGTTTCGAACTGGTCCGGCGCAGCAAACAATGCGTGATCAATCTGCCGACCGCCGAGCTGCTCGACACCGTGATCGGCATTGGCAACAGCAGCGGTGCCCAGATGGACAAGTTCGACCATTTCGGGCTGACTGCCGTCCCCGGCCAGCGGGTTGCGGCGCCAGCCATCGCCGAGTGCTACGCCAGTTTCGAATGCCGCCTGCACGACGGGCGGCAGATCAACCGCCACGCCCTCTTCGTCTGGGAAGTGGTGAGCGCGCAGGTGGCCAGGCGGCCTGCGCTGCCCAGGACGGTGCATTACCGCGGCGATGGCCGCTTCATGCTGTCCGGCAAAGAAGTCTCGCGGCGGCGCCTGTTCGCACCTGAAATGCTCTGATGACAGCGATGCGCATGCTCATTGCGCCACCTTGCCCTGCCGCACGCTGACCTTGCCCTGCCGTACTTCGAAGGTGAACGCGAACGACAGCGTCACCGGTACCGGTTCCTCGCTGATCGCGCCGCTGCAGTCGTCCAGCGCCGCCGGCTGCGCCACGCCGGCGGCAAACGTGCACAGGGCGGCCGGCACGAACCGCCACTGCTGCACCGTGGTACGCACCGCCTGCAGCAAATCGGCGTTGTCCGGCAGCAGACCGGCCGCGCATTCGTCGCGATCGGACATGGGGTCGACGCGCTGCACCGCGCCGTCGGCGGCCAGGATCACATGCGCGCATACGGTGGTCGGCGGCAGTGTCTGCCGTGGCGAGTCGGCCGGCAGCACCGGCGCATCGCTGCGCAGTGCGCGCGGCATCCGGAAACGCTGTGCCGGCGCCAGTGTGTAAGACCGGATGGAGCCGCCGCCTTCACCGCCCGACTGCGCGCTCAGCATGCGCTGGTCCACCGAATCTTCGCGCTGGCTGCGCTGCTGTTCCTGCACGCCCTGCGTTGCACATGCGCCGAGCGACAGCGCCAGGGCTGCAGTGCATATCGGAGTAAATCGCATCACGGCTTCTCCTGCATTGCGCAGCCTGCCGAGGCACAACCGGCAAGACGGCTGGACGCTGGCGCATCCGGGTGCGCTGCGCCGGCATCGGCAGCCGTGGACGTTTGCTCCGGCGCATCCAGTTCGAACTTCACCGGCACGCGCACCGTGGAAGCAATCGCCCTGCCATGTGCAGACGCAGGTGTCAGCCGCCACTGACGCGCTGCCTCCAGCACCGCTTGATCGAACACGCCGGCCGGGCTGCTCTGCACGACGGCAATATGCTCCGGTATGCCGCCCGGGCTGACCTGGATCTGCAGTTCGACAAAACCTTCGATGCCCTTGTCGACCGCGGCTGCCGGATACCTCGGCGGTTGCATCGTGGAAAAATCCACCGCGTTGCCCGCCGCCAGCGCCGGGTGTGCCGGCAACGCAATGCGCGCCGGCTGCACGGCCCAGGCAGCGGTGCTGATCGTCGCCGCCAGCAGCAGCACCATCACCACGCGCCAGCGCGCATGCCCGGCAGCTGCGGGTAAACCGCGCAGTGCCGCGATCCGTTGCGCCAACGGAGGCGACGCAGCCCAATGACAGACCAGTTGCGTGCAACCGGCATCAAGCTGGGTCTTGAGCATGGCCGTGGCGTAACTGCGCCGCTTGCCCGGATGTTGCGCCAGCACGGCCGCATCGCAGGCCAGCTCCTGATCCAGCCGGAACGCACGCCAGGCCAGATGCATCAGCGGGTTGAACCAGCCGATGCAGAGCATCAGCGCTGCCAGCAGATTCGCGTGCAGATCGCCGCGCCGCAGATGCATGCGCTCATGCGCCAGGATCAGCGCACGCTCATCGGCGTCGTAGCGCACGCTGAAATCCGCCGGTACCACGATGCGCGGACGCCAGAGTCCCAGCGATGCGGGAAGGCCGACATCGTGCGTGGCCGACCAGAGCCGGTGGTCGAGCCGGTGCAACGGCCCCAGGCGGCGCAGGAAGCGCCGTTGCCGCGTCCACACTCCGAACGCCATCACCACCACGCCGCCCAGCCACGCTGCTGCCAGCCAGCTTGCCCACGCCTGGCCTTGGCCCTGCACGCTGGACAGCGCCGGCAGGGCAGTCAGCGCCGGTAACCTCGGCACCGCCACGCCGAGAGACGGGCCTGGCAACACGGCCGCCACCAGGGCCAGCGGGACGCAGGACCAGATCGCATACGCCGCGGTGGCACCCGACAGCTTGCGCAGCGGGCGACGCAGGAACAGGCAGACCAGCAGCGCGACGGTGATGTACAGCGTTGCGCGCGACACCAGGACCCAGGCCTCAGGGTTCATCGTCCAGCTCCTTGATCAGTTGTTTCAGCTCCGCGATATCGGACGCGCTGAGTTTTCCGCGCTCGCTGAAATGCGCCACCAGTGGCGCCACCCGCCCACCGAACAGGCGTTGCAGCAACCCCTCGCTCTGTTGCTGCACCCACTGCTCGCGCGCCAGCACCGGCGAGTAGAGATAGCGCCGCCCTTCTTTCACCGCGCGGATGGCGCCCTTGCCAAGCAGGCGGTTGAGCAGGGTCTTCACCGTCGGCTCGGCCCAGTCGCTGTGGGCAGCCAGCGCGGCGACCACGTCGTCGGCGCTGCGCGGCGCCGCATCCCAGAGCACCTGCATCACCACTGCTTCGGCTTCGCTGATCGGCATGCGATTACATCCGTAATTTTTATCGATTACGCATGTAAATCTTTGACCTGTCAAGCCCGTCCCAACAGCCTTGCGGCAACGGGTGCATCAACCCGGTCTTGTCGGCAGTCCGGGTAACCACCCCGCCATCGCCTCGGCTACCCTGCACCGATGACTGACCATCTGACCGACCTGCCCAGCGCTGTTGCGCACATCCTGCAACGCCTCAACGGCCCGCTACGTATCGGCGCGCCGCTGGGCATCGGCAAGCCACACCGGCTATTGAACGCGCTATATGCGCAGCTCAAGCACACGCCCACGCGGCCACTGGCGCTGTATACCGCGTTGTCGCTCAACCCGCCCAAGCCGGGCACGGGGCTGGAGGCGCGCTTTGCGGCCCCGTTCATCGCGCGCCATTTCGGCGAGGATTTCCCCCGCCTTGCCTATGTCGATGACATGCTGCGCGATGCACTGCCGGCGCATGTGCAGGTGGAAGAGTTCTACATGCAGTCCGGCGGGCTGCTGCACTCCACCCAGGCGCAGGCCGACTACACGAGTCTCAACTACACCCACGCTGCTGCCGCAGTGGCGCAGCGCGCACCGAACCTGATCGTGCAGAAAGTGGCGCGCGAACCGGGCGGCACGCGGCTGTCGTTGTCGTGCAACAACGACATCACCCAGGACACGCTGGATGCGGTGCAGGCACTTGGCCTGCCGCGCCCCATGCTGGTGGCGGAAGTGGACACGCAACTGCCGTGGATCGGTGGCACCGCGGCGGTGGAAGAGGCCTTCTTCGACCTGGTCATCGACCTGCCCGGTCCGTCGCCGCGCCTGTTCGGCCTGCCCAGGCAACCGGTGAACAGCGTCGACTACGCCATCGGTCTGTATGCCAGCACGCTAGTCCGCGATGGCGGCACCTTGCAGATCGGCATCGGCACCCTGGCCGATGCGCTGAGCCATGCCTTGGTCTTGCGACACACCGACAACGCCACCTATCGGCGTGTGCTGCATGCGCTGGACCCGGAACTGGAACAACACCCTGCCGTGCGCGCCAGCGGTGGCCTGGCGCCGTTCGAGACCGGCCTGTATGGCTGCAGCGAAATGCTCAATGAAGGTTTCAAGCAGCTGGTGGACTGCGGCGTGATCCGCCGCAAGGTGCACGATGATCTGCCGCTGATGCAGCGCATCGCCGACGGTGACGCCGACGCGGCCGATCACGCGCGCCTGGCACGCGAAGGCGAGTTTCTGCACGGCGCGTTCTATCTCGGCTCGCCGGATTTCTACCGCTGGCTGCGCGATCTGGACGCGGACACGCGCGATGCCATCGGCATGCGCCGCATCAGCCAGATCAACCAGCTGTATGGCGGCAATGAAACGCTGGAGCGCCTGCAACGCCGCGATGCGCGCTTCTTCAACTCCTGCATGATGGCCACCGCGCTCGGCGCGGCGGTGTCCGACGGGCTGGAAGATGGCCGTGTGGTCTCCGGTGTCGGCGGCCAATACAACTTCGTGGCGATGGCGCATGCCTTGCCGCAGGCGCGCAGCGCGTTGATGCTGCGGGCCACGCGCGATGCCGGTGCGCACGCAGCGAGCAATGTGCGCTGGAACTACGGGCACACCACCATCCCGCGCCATCTGCGCGACCTGTACATCACCGAGTACGGCATCGCCGACCTGCGCCACCAGACCGACCAGGACTGCGTGCTGGCGATGGCCGGCATCTGCGATGCACGCTTCCAGGACGCATTGCTGGCGAGCGCCAAGGCATCGCGCAAGCTGCGTGGCGACCCTGCATTGCCTGCGCGTGCACGACGCAACACACCCCAGGCGCTGGAACAGGCGCTGGCGCCGTTCCGTTGCGATGGCAGCCTGCCCGACTACCCGCTCGGCAGCGACTTCAGCGAGGTCGAGCAGCGCGTGCTGCGCGCCCTGACCTGGCTCAAACGCGCAACGGTTGGCAACAGCGCCAAGCTGATGACCCTCTGCCGCGCACTGCTGTCACGCGATACCGCCGATGCAAGCGGTGCCGCCGCTCTGCAGCGGATGGCACTGGATGCACCACGCAGCAGTGCAGAGCGCGTGCAGGCACGGCTGCTGGCATATGCCTTGCGGAAAACCGCAGTGCACTGAGCCGTCCGTGTCGCGAGACGCGATGCCATGGCGCGTTTTCCGCAATATGACGCACGACGGCAACACGGCGGAAAGCCTTGCGTCAGATTTGGCCTCGATGATGGCGGGTACCTTCTTTCCGGCCTGGCTGCATGCGCTTGCTCCCCGCTGTTTCGGCGTTGAATCCACGCAATGACCGCAGAACGAAGCCATCGCGCGCGAAGCGAAGCAGCACACGCAGCGCAGCATGCCTTGGCCTGCTGCTGATGGCCGGCGCGACCGCGCACGCCGCTCCCCGCCTTACCGACCTGCAATATATCGGCAGCCATAACAGCTACCACGCCGGCTTCGCCCCCAGCGAAGCGACGCTGCTGCAACAACTGAGTCCGGAGCTGTTCGCGGCGCTGGATTACCGCCATCCGCCGCTGAGGCAACAACTGTACGATGGTGTCCGGCAACTGGAACTGGATGTCTTCGCCGATGCCAACGGCGGCCGCTACGCACACCCGGCCATCGTCGCGCAGGTTGCCAGGGCCGGCTTGCCACCCGCAGCGCCAAGCGCACCCGCCGGGGTGATGGACAAGCCCGGCTTCAAGGTCATGCACGTGCAGGATGTGGACCAGCGCAGTACCTGCCAGCCGTTGATCGCCTGCCTGCAGGAAGTGCGCGCGTGGTCGATGCAGCATCCCGGACATGTTCCGATCTTCATCCTGCTGGAAACCAAGCAGGCACCGATGCAACTGGCCTTTCCGACCGTGCAGCCGGAGCCGTTCGATGCGGCGGCGATGGATGCATTGGATGCCGAACTGCGCTCGGTGTTTCGACCCGGCGAGTACCTCAGCCCCGATCAGGTCCGTGGCAGCGCAGCCACGCTCGACGCCGCGGTGCGTGCGCACGGCTGGCCGTCGTTGGACCAGGCACGCGGCAAGGTGGTGTTCCTGCTGGACCAACGTGCGGCCGGTGCCAGCTACCTGCCCGGGCATCCGTCGCTGCGCGGACGCGTGTGCTTCACCAATGCCGTGCCTGGCCAAGACGATGCCGCGTTCACCGAACTCAACGACGGCCCCGCCGAGACGATCACCCAGCTGGTGAAAGCCGGCTATCTGGTACGCACGCGGACCGACGCAGACCTGAAGGAAGCGCTGCGACACGACACCACCCGCCGCGACCGCATGCTGGCCAGTGGCGCGCAGTTGCTCAGCACCGACTTCCCCGCACACGAGCCGGCCGGCAACGGTTATGTGGTGCGTTTCGACGGCGATGCCGTCGCACGCTGCAATCCGCAGCTGGCGCAGGCGCACTGCACGGGCGTCGACCTCAGGCATTGAGTCGCGATCGCGATCGTCGTCGCAATCCCGGCCCCAAGCACAGCGCTGTCGCAAAGGAAGGCGTCGGCGACGCACGCCCGTACCCGCGTCACGAGGGCCGGGCACCCCACGTTCTCCAACCACGCGAGACAACTGCATGCAGCACCCCCGCACCATCCATCGCCTGACCTGCGCCATCGCGCTGGCGCTGTCCGCCCCCGCGTTTGCCGAGACGCCGGAGCCTGCCACCACCACGCTGGATTCGGTGAACGTGCAGGCCAAGCACGCCGCCACACCGGGATCGCTCAACGAACAGCGCCTGTCCAGCAGCGTCAACAGCGTGATGAGCAAGCAGCAGATCGATGCGATCCCCTCGGGCGGCATCGCCGATGTGGTCTCGCATATGCCGGGCCTGTCGGCATACAGCGACATGCATCTGGGCCAGGCCACCACCGGCGAAAACGCCTACGTCAGCATTCGCGGCATGGACGCCAGCTACAACGCCTACACGCTCAACGGCTTCGGCATGCCGGAAACCGATTCGTCGACCCGTGCGATCTCCTTGAACATGCTGGCGCCGTTCGGCATCCAGTCGGTGCAGGTGTCCAAATCCCCCACGCCCGACATGCCCGGCGATTCGATCGGCGGCGCGATCGACATGCGCACGCCCAATGCCTTCGACTTCGGCCAGGATCTCTACGCCAAGAGCACCGCGCAGGGCCAGTTCAACGCGCTGGCTTCGAAGCTGGGCGGCAAGCACACCGGCGGCACATTCCAGCAGGAGCTGGCCTGGAAATTCGGCGATGGCCATGCCTTCGGCCTCTACGCATCGGCGTATTACGGCAAGAACAACAACATGGCGCAGGCGCCGGCGCCCAACAGCAAGTACCTGCCGGCCGATCCCGCATTGGCCGCTGCAACCGACCTGCGCGATGTCGGGCCGTTGATCAGCACCCGCTACAAGTACAGCCTCTACACCAGCCAGATCGAACGCTACGGCGGCAACCTCTCGCTGGATTGGCAAGGCGACAACAGCGCGCTGTATGCGCGTGCCATCTACGGCAGCTACGGCGTCACCGGACAACAGGACCAGTCCAGCGCGCGCCTGGAAACCTATCGCAACCAGCCCACCGCGGTGCGCGGCGGCTATTTCAACACGCACGATATCGACGAAAAGCTGGCGACGCTGCAGCTGGGAGGCCAGACCACGCTGGAGCGCTTGCGCTTCGACTACGGCAGCTCGGTCGGTCGCGGCACCCGCAGCCGTCCGGACTACGTGTCGGCCAGCCTGTATGGCTTTACGCCCGGCAGCTTCGCCTTCGATCTCAGTAACCCGCGCTATCCCAGCATCGCGCCGAGCACGCCTGCCCTGCAGGACTTCTTCTACAACCTGGATTCCTCGTTGTTGTGGAAGGTGCAGGGGCATGACGCCGGCAGCCACGACAACCGCATCAACGCGCACACCGATATCACCTACCAGGTCGATGGCGATGTGCTGGACAGCGTCAAGCTCGGCCTGTCTGCCGACCACTCCGATCGCGGCGCCTACGATCACCCGTTCTTCCACAAGGACAGCAACTTCGTCACCAACGGGCCGTATTTTGGCGGGCCCAATTACGCCTTCCCCACTGCAGGCGGGCCGCCACTGAGCGCGATCCCGGGCCGCGTCACCTATAACGCCTTCGATGGCCGCTACGCCGGCCCGTTCAAGCTGCTGGACCGCAACTGGATGCTTGCGCAGGCGCTGCCCTACAAGTACGTCAACGATCCCAACGGCGCCGGTGTCTATACCGCCAACGACTACAACGCCAACACCACCTCCAGCACCGAGGCAATCTATTCCGGTTATGCGATGGCCGCACTGCATGTCGGCTCGGTGAGCGTGCTGCCCGGCGTGCGCTACGAGCTGACACGCTATTCGGCACAATCGTGGCAGTCCAGCGGCGACGGCAGCACCGGCAGCTTCGTCGGCACCGGCAGCACCTACGGACAGGTGTTGCCGGGCATCAGCGTCAACTATCGCCCGGATGATCTCACCGTCTACCGCGCCTCGTTGCGCCGCAGTTTCAGCCGCCCGGCATTCGGCCTGATTTCCGGCGAAACGGTGTACACCATCGACGACACCCAGCAGGTGGTGGGCATCTCCAAGCCCAATCCCGACCTGCATCCGAGCAAGGCCGACAACGCCGATCTCTCTGCCGAATTCTACGACCACAGCGGCGGTGTGCTCAGCGCATCGACCTATTACAAGCGCATCACCGGCTTCATCTACACCTCGCAATCGGCCACCAGCAACGACAACACGCTGGGCGGGCTGGTACCGACCGGCACCAGCTTCGAAAACGGCGTGCCGGTGACCATGCCGCAGAACGGCGGCACCGCAACGCTGTATGGACTGGAGCTGGCAGCGAACAAGCGCCTGCAGGGACTGCCGGGACTGTGGAGCAACGTTGGTGTCAGCGCCAACCTCACGCTGCAGCACAGCCAGGCGGACAGCAAACGCAGCGATCAACCGGAAAAGACCTGGCTGCCGCGTGCACCCGAGCGCATCTACAACCTGGATCTGTTCTACGACGATACGCATCTGCGCACTGACCTGAGCTACAACTACACCGGCCTGCAATTGCTTGGGCTGACCAGCGACCGGCTCAACTATTACCTGCAACCGGTCAAATCGCTGGACTTCACTGCGACCTATCATCTCCCGCACCACGTCGATGTGGGGGTGTTGGCCAAGAATCTGCTCAATGCCGCCACGTTCTACGAAACCCAGGGTAGGTCCAAGCGCTACATGGCCTACGACTCCGGTGCCGACGGCGCCTATGTGCAAACCGGGCGGGTGTACTTGCTGACCTTGGGCTACACCTACTGACGGCGGATCGGCAGACAGCTGCGGGGCGATGTCTGCCGCTGCAGGGACCGGGTTTGCACTTGCTCTCGAATCGATCGCCTGACTGACACCCGGGCGATCGATTGCTGCATCGTGCACGACGCACGCCATCGCCGGGGAGAAACCTAGCCAGGCGGACGCATCGCATCGACAGCTGCGCGGAAGAGAAATCACAGATATCCACGCACGATTCGCATCGAGACCGCGTCGTCAGTCAGTCCCGGTGCAGCCATTTCACACAGACCACGCAGGCGGCTCGGGCAAGGTGCGCGCATGCCTCTTTCGGACCTGCTCATGCCACCACGCACCCACGCTCGCGCCTGCTTGCTCGCCCTTGCTCTGGGCACTTCCCTGTCCGCACTGGCGCAAGCGCCGCAGCCCGCCGCCGCACCTGCTGCGGCAGCAACGCCCGCTGCGACCGTCGTGCCGACTGGTCCGCGCTCGGACCTGCATGCGCAGGTGTTGCTGGATCGTGCGCATTTCTCGCCGGGACAGATCGATGGCGAGCGTGGCTCCAATCAACAGCGCGCCGTGTCGGGATTTCAGGCCGCGCACAAGATCAAGGTGACCGGCGAGCTGGATGACGCCACCTGGCAGGCATTGCAGGCCGACAGCACGCCGGCGCTGGTGCAATACACGCTCACCGATGCCGATGTGGCCGGACCGTTCCAGCCGATTCCGAAGGGACCGGCCGAACAGGCCAAGCTGACGTCACTGGGCTACACCTCGGTGGACGAGGCGCTGGGCGAACGGTTCCATGCCGCGCCGGAGCTGCTGCGCCAACTCAACCCCGGCGTGGACTTGAACAAGGCCGGCGGCGTGATCCAGGTGCCGAACATCGACGGTGTCCCGCCGTTGGCCAAGCCGGCCAAGCTGGTGGTCGACAAGTCCGAATCGACGCTGCGCCTGTTCGATGCCGACGGCAAGGTATACGCGCAGTTCCCGGTGTCTTCCGGCAGCAAGCACGATCCGCTGCCGATCGGCCGCTGGAAGGTGCTGGGCGTCGCGCGCGATCCGGTGTTCAAGTACAACCCCAAGCTGTTCTGGGACGCGAAGAAGGGGGACCAGAAGGCCACCCTGCCCTCCGGCCCGAACAATCCGGTTGGCCGCGTGTGGATCGATCTGTCCAAACCGCATTACGGCCTGCATGGCACGCCGGAACCGGGCCATGTCGGCAAGACCGAATCGCATGGCTGCGTGCGCCTGACCAACTGGGACGTGGTCAACCTGGCCAGCGTGGTTGGCCCGTCCATGCCGGTGGTGATGCAGGAGTAAGCATGAAACTGCTGATGATGCTGGTGGTGGGCGTCTTGCTCGGTGCGGCCGGTTATTGGTGGCTGGAACGCGAGGCCCCGCAGGCGGCGGTGGCACCCACTTCTGCCACTGCGTCTGCGGTGGCAGCGCAGGCCCAAACGGCAGGCGCCGGGCCGGCGGCATCCTCCGCTGCTGCTCCGGCTGCCGCTGCTCCCGCCGTTGCCGCGTCGCCCTCCACCGGAACGGCAGGTGCTGCAGACGCGCCAACCGTGGCGGCATCCGCGCCCTCGCCTGACGCTGCAAGTGCAGGTAGCGGCCTGCTGATTCCGGTGCAAGGCATCAGCAGCGGCCAGCTGCAGAATACGTTTACCGATGCACGCAGCGAAGGCCGCGTGCACGATGCCATCGACATTCTTGCGCCGACCGGCACGCCGGTGATTGCGGTGGCAGACGGTACGGTCGAGAAACTGTTCAACAGCGAACGCGGCGGCCTGACCATTTATCAATTCGACCCGGCCGGGACGTACTGCTACTACTATGCGCACCTGGAGCGCTATGCCGACGGCCTGGCAGAAAAGCAGTCGATCAAGCGCGGCCAGATCATCGGCTACGTCGGCAGCACCGGCAATGCCGATCCCGCCGCGCCGCATCTGCACTTCGAGATCCATCGCCTGGGACCGGAAAAACAATGGTGGAAGGGAGAGGTCTTGAATCCCTATCCCGTGTTGCATGGCGATCAACCCCTGCAGTGACGCACGACGTGGCGATGCAGACACAGGCCTGCGCGTGATGCGCAGGCCTTCGCATTTAGATCAACATCCCGCCCGATACCTCGATGCGCTGCGCATTGATCCACCCCGTCCCCGGCGCAAGTAACGCAGCAACCACCGGCCCGATATCGTCCGGCAGTCCTGGCCGTCCCAGCGCCGTGACCGACGACACCATCGCGTTGACCTGGGCGTTATCGCGCACGGTCCCGCCGTTGAAGTCCGTTTCGATCGCGCCCGGCGCCAGCGTATTGGCACGAATGCCACGCGCCCCCAGTTCCTTGGCCAGATAACGGGTGAACACTTCCACGCCGCCTTTCATCATCGCGTAAGCCGATGCACCGGGCAGCGCGAAGCGTGCCAGGCCACTGGACACATTGAGGATGCGTCCGCCATCGGCGATCAGCGGCAACAGCGCCTGGGTCAGGAAATACGGCCCCTTGAGATGGAGGTTGACCAGTGCGTCGAACTGCGCCTGCGTGGTGTCGGCGATGGCCGCATGCAACCCGGCGCCCGCGTTGTTGACCAGCGCATCGAACTGCGTGCGGTCCCAACCGGCCAGCACCTGCTTCAACTGCGCGGCGAATGCCGCAAACGACGCGGTGTCGGCAACATCCAGCGGCAATGCCTGCGCGCGGCGGCCGAGCTGGCGGATCTGCGCGACCACCGCAGCCGCCTCATCTGCCTGGCTGCGGTAGGTCAGCACGATATCGCTGCCGTCTGCAGCGAGCGCAAGCGCGGCATTGCGGCCCAGGCCGCGGCTGCCGCCGGTCATCAGGGTGATCGGTGTGGTGGTCGACATGGATGGACTCCGGTGCGTGTTGCATGCGATGTGGAGCGATCAACAAACCAGCCGTGACCGCGAGACGGGCGTGACAGTGCCTGACCGTGCCAAGACTATTGCGCTTGCCGCACCGCATAAATCAGTCCAACCTGATTGCACCGTTCAAGAACCTCGACCAATCGATGGACACCCTGGAGTCGCTGCGCGCCTTCCTGCGCGTGGCTGAGCTCGGCAGCTTTACGCGTGCCGCCGACACGCTGGGGCTACCCAAAGCCAGCGTCTCCACCGCCGTACAGCGCCTCGAAGCCTCGCTCGGCACGCAACTCCTGCATCGCACGACGCGCCGCGTGCAACTCACCGGCGACGGCACCGCGTTCTACCAGCGCAGCCGCGACCTGCTCGACGACATGGACGAGTTGCAGAGCATGTTTCAGCGCGAACGCAGCCAGCTGCGTGGGCGCCTGCGGGTGGACATGTCCTCCGGCATCGCGCGCACATTCGTGATTCCCGCATTGCCCGGATTCCTGGCGCAGCACCCGCAGCTGGAAGTGGAAATCAGCGGCACCGACCGGCGCGTGGATGTGGTGCGCGAAGGCTTCGATTGCGTGGTGCGCGTAGGCACGCTCGAAGACACCAACCTGGTCGCACGGCCGCTCGGTGCGTTTCGCATCATTAGCTGCGCCAGTGCCGGCTACCTCGCACGACGGGGCATGCCGCAGCGCCTGGACGATCTGGCACACCACGACCTGGTGCATTACGTGCCGACGCTGGGCCAGCGCTCGTCCGGCTTCGAGTACCACGACGGACACGCCTACCAGCTGCTGCCGATGCGCGGGCCGGTCACGGTCAACAACGGCGATGCCTATCTCGCTGCGGCATTGGCGGACCTGGGCATCATCCAGGCGCCGGCCAGCCCGCTGCGTCCGTATCTGGACAGCGGCGCACTGATCGAAGTGCTTGCCGACCTTGCACCGGAACCGATGCCGGTCACGCTGCTCTACGCGCAGCGTCGCCACCTGCCGCAACGCGTACGCGCGTTCATGGACTGGGTTGCAGAGGTGATGGCGCCGCATCTGGAGCCGTTGCAGCCCTAGCCCGCCGTGGATGCGATTGCCGGCACGTCGGCGCGCATGCGCGTGTGGAAGCGGGTCTGCAGCACGCCGACGCTGGCGGGACCGGCCATCAGCGCCTTGTGCACCAGATCGATTCCACTGAGGCACACCGATCCCTGCATGCAGCGCAGGCAGTGCAATACGTGCAACAGACCTAGGATCGGCCCGCAGGCTACAGACAAGAAAACAGGCACCTGTTGCGAGGTGCCTGCATCGTTGCAGTGGCAGGCCAGGCGCTGAAAGCGCGCCCGGCCTGGTCAGCGATCAGAACGTGTAGTTGAAGGTCAGCATGCCGTTGCGCGATGCGCCCCATGCGCCATAGCCACCGTTGAACTGCGCGTAGTAACGCTTGTCGAGCAGGTTGTCGACGTTGAGCTGCACCGAGAACTGCGGCGACAGCCGGTAGCGCGCGAAGGCGCTGACCAGTGCGTAGGCGCCTTGCTGGAAGGTGCCGTAGGCCGGATCCACGTAGTACGAGCGGTTCTGCCAGTTGACGCCGCCGCCCACGGTCAGATCGCTCCACGCACCCTGCGGGGTGTAGCTGTTGAACAGCTTGAGGGTGGTGCGCGGCAGATGCGTGTTGATCGAGGTGCCGTTGTCATCGCGTGCGGTGTAGTGCGAGGCGCCGAAGGTGGTGTTCCAGCCCTCGGTCACCCGCCCGGACACCTCGAAATCGAAGCCTTCGCTGACCACGCCGTTGGCGGCCTGGTACGCCGATTCACTGCTACCGGGCACGAAGCCGCCGGTGGCCACGCCCAGGTTGTCCTGCTCGATGCGGAACACCGCCAGCGAGGCATTGAGCCTGTCGTCGAACCACGCGGCCTTGACGCCGGCCTCGTAGCCCTTGCCGCTCAACGGATCCAGGTAGCCGCCATTGGCATCGCGCAGGGTCTGCGGATTGAAGATTTCGGTGTAGCTGACGTAGGTCGACCACACGTCGTTGATATCGTAGACCAGGCCGGCGTACGGGGTGACTTCAGTCTGGGTGTCGGAGAACGGCACCAGGCCTTGCGTGGTCGAATCGAAGTTGCGGCCATCGATCTGCCAATCGGTATAGCGCGCACCCACCAGCAGCGTCAGCGGATCTGCCAGCGAGAAGCGTGCAGCCACATAGGCGGCCTTCTGCTTGATGGTACCGTCGCTCTGCACCGTGCGTGGGCTCCAGTTGGGTTCCGGGTACGCGCCGGTCCAGCCGAAGTAGCTGTCAAGTGCCGCCGGGAAATCGAAGGTGCCGTTATTGACATACTCCCGGCGGTTGTAGCTGGCGCCGGCGACCAGCTGATGCTCGCGGCCGAACAGCTGGAACGGGCCTTCGGCATAGACATCGGCACCATCGGCCTTGCGCTCGGTCAGGTAGTTGCCCGAGTACGGCACCACGCCGCCGCCGGTGGCACGGTCGAACCCGAAGATCGTATAGAACGGATAGAACAGGTGATTGGCCGCTTCGGTCTTCTCGTGGCTCAGATTGGCCTTGAGGGTCCAACCGTTGTCGAAGCTCTGCTGCAGGCTGGCGAAGGTGCGCTGCAGGCGCGTGTCCCAGAACGTCCAGTCGGTCGCCGGGTTGAACGAACGATCGTAGCTCGTGCGGGTGCCATCGCTGTAGAACAGCGGGAAGCCGCCCCAGGTGACATCGTCCGATTCCTTCTTCTGGTACTCGTAGCCCACGCTCAGCAAGGTGCTGTCGGTGAGGTCGGCGTCGATGATGGCCGAGCCGATCTTCTTGCGCAGGTTGTAGCGGTCCATGTCCGACTCGCCGTCCTGGTACACGCCGATCACCCGTGCGCGCACGTTGCCGCTGGGGCTGAGCGGCACGGTGACATCGGCCACGCTGCGGGTCTTGTTGAAATCGCCGCCACCCACCGACACGGTGCCGGTGAAGTCGCGGCTGAGCGCATGCTTGCGCACCAGGTTGATCGAGGCCGACGGATTGCCCGAACCGGTGAGCAGGCCGGTGGCGCCACGCACCACTTCGACGCGGTCGTACAGCGCCACGTCCAGCGCCGAGTCACCGTAGCTCCAGGCCTGCTCCATGTAGGCCGGGATGCCGTCGAACTGGTAGTTGTCGATGTAGAAGCCGCGTGCGTAGAACTCCAGCCGCTCGCTGTCGCTCTGCGCCACCGAGATGCCGGTGACGTTGTTGAGCACGTCGGTGATGCTCTGCAGGTTCTGGTCGTCCATGCGGTCGCGGGTGATCACGGTCACCGACTGCGGAATCTCCCGCAACGACAGGTCCATGCGCGTGCCGGCGGTGGTCTTCTCCACCGTGTAGCCCTTGGCCTGTTCCCCCTGCACGATCAGCCGGTCCAGCGTGGTGACCTCGGCATCGGGGGCGGCAGCAGGCGTCTCGGCCAGCACCTGGCCGGCGGCCATCGTGCACAGCGCGGCCAGCAGCGCGCGCGGCAGGACATGGCGACGCGCGCCCACGGAAGCAAGACGCAATTCGGTACTACGGATCATCGGGGACTCCAACGCAGACGGGTCGGACCACGCGCTGCGAAGACGCCGCGCCGGCAACAGGGGGGAGGAACGCTGTGCCGGACCACCGGCAGCGCGCCATTTTAATGGGAATGATTCACATTTTAAACAGCCGGATTGACATTTTTTTAGCATCCGCTTGACACAAGCGAGCGCTACCTGGCTGTGGGGCCCGCAGATCGATCTGCATCCCCACGGTCCGCCATCGCCATAGCGATCCACCAGCGCGGACCCGATCCGGCCGTCCCAAGGAGAGCAGCACGGCCCGTTTCGATGGACTGTCTGTCCAGACCAGGCAACCCCGTGCTGCCACGCATCGGGCACGATCCCAATACGCCGATGCGGGATGCGCAGTTACAGGCGCTGACAAGGATCCGCGCATCGGCGCTGGCCGACGACGCGCACTGACGCGCGCAATGGTCCGCTGCACGATGCCCCCCCCTTTGCGCACGAGCCTCACAAAAAAGCCGGCTTTCGCCGGCTTTCTTCAGGCAATACGCAAGGCCTTACAGCGCCTTGGCCGCCGCAACCACATGCTCGGCGGTGATCTTGAAGTACGCGTACAGCTGATCCGCCGGCGCCGAGGCACCGAAGGTATCGATGCCGACCACATCGCCATCCAGGCCCACGTACTTGCGCCAGAAGCCGGTCACGCCCGCTTCCACCGCCACGCGCTTGCGCACCGCATTCGGCAGCACCGACTCGCGATAGGCCGCATCCTGGCGATCGAATACATCGGTCGACGGCATCGACACCACGCGCGTCTTCAGGCCGGCCGCGTCCAGGGTTTGCTTGGCTTCCACCGCCAGCCCGACTTCCGACCCGGTGGCGATCAGGATCACGTCGGGCGTACCGCCTTCGGCATCGGCCAACACATAACCGCCGCGCTCGATCAGCTTGAGCTGCTCGTCGCTGCGCGGCTGGTGCTGCAGGTTCTGGCGGCTGAACACCAGGCAGCTCGGGCCGTCCTTGCGGGTGATGGCGGCCTTCCAGCTCACCGCCGATTCCACCGCATCGCCCGGGCGCCACACATCGTTGTTGGGGATGTAGCGCAGCGAGGCCAGGTGTTCCACCGGCTGATGGGTCGGGCCGTCTTCGCCCAGGCCGATCGAGTCGTGCGTGTACACATGGATGGCGTGGGCCGGATTCAGCGCACTCATGCGCACGCCGTTACGCGCGTAATCGCTGAACACCAGGAAGGTGGCGTCGAACGGAATGAAGCCGCCATGCAGCGCCAGGCCGTTGGCGATGGCGGTCATGCCGAACTCGCGCACGCCGTAGTAGACGTAGTTGGCATTCGGGTCATCGGTGGCCACCGACTTGCTGGCCTTCCACAAGGTCAGGTTGGAATGCGCCAGATCGGCCGAGCCGCCGATCAGTTCCGGCAGCAACGGCGCGAACGCTTCGATCGCCAGCTGCGAGGCCTTGCGCGAGGCGATGGTCTGGCCGTCCCGCTGTGCCTTGGCGATATAGGCATCGGCCTGGGCGATGAAGTCGGCCGGCAGCTCGGCATGCGAGCGGCGGGTCAGCTCGGCAGCTTCGGCCGCATACTGCTTGCCGTACTTGTCGAACAGCTGCTCCCACTCGGCCTGACGCAGCGTGCCGGTGCCGTTGGCGCGCCAGCCAGCATAGATCTCCTCGGGAATCTCGAACGGGCCGTACGGCCATTCCAGCGCCTTGCGTGCACCCTCGAGTTCTTCCTGGCCCAGCGGTGCGCCATGCGAGGATTCCTTGCCGGCCTTGCTCGGCGCACCGAAGCCGATCTTGGTGCGGCAGCAGATCAGCGTGGGCTTGTCGGTATTGTCCAGCGCAGTCTCGATGGCGGCCTTGATCTTCTCGGCGTCATGTCCGTCCACATCGCGGATCACATGCCAGCCATAGGCCTCGAAACGCTCCGGGGTGTTGTCGCTGAACCAGCCGGCGGTGTTGCCGTCGATGGAGATCTGGTTGTTGTCCCAGAACGCGACCAGCTTGCCCAGGCCCCAGGTGCCGGCCAGCGAGGCGGCTTCGTGGGAAATGCCTTCCATCATGCAACCATCGCCCATGAACACCCAGGTGCGGTGGTCGACGATTTCCAGCTCCGGGCGGTTGTAGCGCTGCGCCAGCAACTTTTCGGCCAGCGCGAACCCGACCGCATTGGCAAAGCCCTGCCCGAGCGGACCGGTGGTGGTCTCCACCCCGGGGGTTTCGCTGCGCTCGGGATGGCCGGCGGTCTTGCTATGCAGCTGGCGGAACTGCTTGAGCTGCTCGATCGGCAGGTCGTAGCCGGACAGGTGCAGCAGCGCGTACTGCAGCATCGAGCCGTGGCCGTTGGACAGCACGAAACGGTCGCGGTTGAACCACTGCGGGTTGTTCGGGTTGTGCCGGAAGAAATCGTTCCACAGCATTTCGGCAATATCGGCCATGCCCATCGGCATGCCGGGATGGCCGGATTTGGCGGCTTCGACCGCATCGGCGGCGAGAAAACGGATGGCGTTGGCCAGCTGGCGGCGGGTGGGCTGGGTCATGGGCGTCTATGGAAGCGGAGGGGAACACCGCTGGAAGCGGAGACGCTTATTCTCCCACAGAGCGCGTTAGGGGGATGGGGAGTCGGGAGTGGAGAATTGGGAATGGGGAATCGGATGCAGTGTTGCGGGTTGGCCGCTATCGCTGCTCGCACCGCAACTCTTGCCCCCGGTGTGGCATGACCTCCCATTACACGTACCGATCGCAACAGCCCGCTTTACCCATTCCCGATTCCCAATTCCCTATTCCTCGCCCTTGGCAACCAGGGTCGTCAGCGCCAGATCGCCGGTCACGTTCAGCGCCGTCCGGCACATGTCCAGGAAGTGATTGACGCCCAGGATCATGCCGATGCCGACCGGGTTGACCCCGACCATCGCGCAGATCAACGCCACCACCGGCAGCGAGCCGGAGGGCACGCCGGCGGTGCCGATGCCGCCCAGGATGCACACCAGCATCACCATGAACTGCTGGCCCAGGCTCAAGTCCACGTTGAAGAACTGCGCCAGGAAGATCACCGTCACCCCTTCGAACAAGGCGGTGCCGTTCTGGTTGGCGGTCGCGCCCACGGTCAGCACGAAGCGCGACACCCGCGGCGGCAGGCCCATCTCGTCGGCCACGCGCAGGGCGGTCGGCAGGGTGGCGTTGCTGGAGGCGGTGGAGAAGGCCATCATCGTGGCCTCCTGGGTCTGCCGGAAGAAGCCGATCGGCGAGCGCCCGGCGAACTTCACCGCCAGCCCGTAGCTGACCACCATGTGCAGGCCCAGCGCCAGCACCACCACGCCCACGTAAGCGCCCAGACGGATCAACAGATCGAAGCCGAACAGCGCGGCCAGGTTGAACATGAAACAGGCCACCGCATACGGCGCCAGGCGGATCACCAGGCCGATCAGGGTCATCGAGATTTCGAAGATGCCTTCGATGCCGCGCTTGAGCGTGGCCACTTTTTCATCGGCGGTCAGCACCATGCCCACGCCGAACATCACCGCAAAGAACATCAGCGACAGGATCGCACCGTTGCTGGACGCCGCAGCGATCACGTTGCTGGGCACGATCGACAGCAGCATGTCCATGCCCTGCGGCTGGGTGCCGGAGCTGGAGATGATTTCGCGGGTGCGCTCGGCGTTCTGCTGGATCAACTGGTTGGCCAGTTGCGGATCCACGCCCGCACCAGGCTTGAGCACATTGACCAACACCAGCCCCAGCAACACCGCCACGCCGGACAGCACGATGGTGTAACCCAGGGTGCGCCACCCCACCCGCCCGAGCGCGCGGATGTCGCCCATTTCGGAAATGCCCATCACCAATGCCGAAAACAGCAACGGCACGATCAGCATGAAGATCAGATTGAGGAAGATCTGCGAGAACGGAGTGGTGACGTACCTGGTCACCATACGCACCCAATCGGCATCGCTGCCGGCCAGGTAGTAGACCGCCAGACCCAGCAGCAGACCGACGGCGAAGCCAATGCCCATCTTCCAATGCAGGGGCAGGCCCGGGCGGCGCGCGGCGGGGGATGCAGTCATCTGGTCAGGCCTTGATCTGGACACAAGCCCCGGAGCTTAACAAACGCCATCGACGCGGCCACCTACCCGGCCGGCCGCCACGCGCCCGCCCGAGGGTAGGTATTCCTCACGACATCCGGTGATGCAGCTGTTAGCGGGCGAGGACCCCTGCGACCAGCCCGCGGATCAGCCGCGCTGCAAGTGCTCCATCCGCAGTGCCCAGGCCTCATCGGGATGCGACGCGTAAAGCACCGAATCCATAGACCCAGGGCGTCATCTAGTCGCGCCAGGATGCGTGAATCAAAAGCCCGGTGAGTCGAGGGCGCGGTGCCCTCATCGCACCAGGAAGTTAGTCGGCTGCTTTATTGAAAGCGTTTCGCTCGGCTTGCCCGGGGAACTGATCGGACGCAACGTGATTCGAACAACGCACGCCATGCCCTGCTTGTAACTGCGCACACCGACCATCTGAACTGGTCATTGCCCGCCTACCGTCGCGGGACCTTACACGGCATGGATGCCGCGTAAGAGCTTACAAGGACGTACTTGCAGCGTGTCCCGCGATGGTGGGCGGGCAAGGGCCCTGCAGCCACGCCGCAGACCAAACGCCTTGCCTTGAAAAACGCTTTGCTTTAAGCAGCACAGTCAAAGAACCGCAGTCAGCGCGTCAAAACGAGGCGCAGCACGCCGGCTAACCAAGATCTGTCCACCGCTGCCGATGCAGCGACACCGATCAAGGCGCCGGCGGATACAGCGGCGCCAATACCTCCGGCTCCGCAGCGGTGGCGTGCCGCCAACGCGGCCCCTTGGCGAAGGCCTCACGCAATGCCGAACGTGCACTGCCCACGTCACCATCGCCGCCCCAGCGGGCGCGCTGCATCTGCGCCACCGCCGCGCGCTGGGCCGGGTCGCTCAACGCGGCCAGCACGCTGTCGATGTCGGCAACGCCGGCCATGCCACATAGCACCGCAGCCACATCGTCCATGCCGCCGGTGTCGAGCGCGCGTCGCAATTCGGCCACACCGTGGGTCACACGCCGGCCGGGCACAGCTGCATCGCCGGCATTGAGCACCGGCGCGCCGTGCGCACCGCCGCGACGCCGTGACAAGGCCCACACCAGGGTGGCAATCCACAGCAGCGCAAAGCCCATCGCCGCAGCGATCCAGCCCCACGGCCGTTGCGTGGCCGCCGGTTGCTGCAGGCTCAGCGTGCTCGCCGGGTTACCCGGTGACGGACTGGCTGCTGGCGCGGGCGCCGGTGCCGCAAACGCACCGGTACCGGCCGCCACATCCAGCGTCAGATCCGGCAGCGAGGCCGTCTTGGCCGCCGCCGCGCCCACATCCCACCATGCCACCTGCAAGCCGGGCACCACCAGCGGACCGGCGCGGTTGGGCACGATCGAATAGCGGCGGGTCAGCCGCAGCTGCGGCGAGCCATCCACGAAGCGTTCTTCGTACTGCGCCGGCTCGGCGAACACCTGCGCGTCGGGCACGCTCGGGGTCGGCAATTCTGGGAACTGCGCCTGGGTGGCGCCGCGCGCGCTGGCCTCCACCACGATCTGCGCCGCTTCGCCGGCGGTGGCGCGCTGCGGCGTGGTCGTATACCGCAGCTGCAGGCTGCGCAACGGCAACCACGGCTGCGGCGCATTGGCCGGTTGTGCACGGACCTGCAGCGGGATGCTGGCGCTACGCGCGCTCAGCTCGCCATTGCCGCGACCGAAGTAGTCGTCGAAGAAGCCCCCGACCGACCGACCGTTGAAGCGCGCCGACGGCAACACCAGGCGACCGCTGCGCTCGGGCACCAGCAGGTAACGTCGTTCGACCACGTTGTATTGACGGTTGTTGAGCACCTTGACCGAACTGACGTCATCGCCGATGCGCTGCAGCGATGCACCATCGGGCGCTTCCAGATCCAGCTCACCGGACGCCAGCTGCGTGGCGAAATACAGCCGCACCACCACGCCCACACTTTGCTGCACATAGGGCTGCGGATCGTCCACCTGCGTCTGGACAAACGCATCCTCATTGCCTTGCGCCGCAGCTGCTGCGCCGGGCGCGCTGCTGCCGGCATCGCTTGCCGAAGCGCCCACCTGCAACCGCAACGGTTCGGTGCGCTCGTTGCCGACGCGGATCGCCGGCACGATCAGCTCGCCGCTCTTGCGCGGCGTCAGCACCACACCGAACAGTGCGCGCACCGTCACCGACCCATTGGTCACCTGCATCTGCTGGTTGGCGCTCTTGACCCCCAGGGTGAAGTCGTTGCGCAAGGGCGTGTAATCCGGATCGACACCGCGTTGATCGGTTTCGATGTTCAACATCACCACGTCGCCGGCATTGGCGCTGTCGCGGTCCAGCCACGCGCGCGTGACGGCGCCCACCGGTGCACAGGTGAGCAGCATCACGCCGGTCAACATGCCGATCGCCGCGCGGCGCAAATGGTGTGTGCCGATCATCGTCCGTCCCGTTGCCTGCGTTCGTGTTCCAGCCTGAATTTGGTGCGTAACAAACTGCCCGGATCATCCGGCACCCGCCGCAGCCAGGCATCCACCGCCTGCCGCTGTTCGCGTTGCTCCGGCGTCTCGTCCGCCGCCGCTGCGGCGGCCTGCTTGCCGTCCGCATCGGCGCTCTTGTCACCGGCCTGCGCCATCGCCTGCTGCATCTTTTGCCGCTGCGCCGCGTCGGCCTGCTGCTGCGCCTTGGCATCGGCCGATTGTGGCGCTGCGTCCTGCTTGCTCTGCTCGCCCTGGCCGTTTTTGGACTGCTGGTTCTGCGAGGCTGCGTCCTGCGGCGTCTGCGCAGACGGCTGGTCCTTGCCATCCTGCTTGCCTTGCGAATCCTGCTTGCCTTGCCCGTCCTGGCCAGGCGTCGGGTCGTCCTGCGCGTTCTTCCCGGACTGATTCTGGCTGGCGCTGTTCTTGTCGGCCTGCTTCTGGTCCTTGGACTGGCCCTTGCCGTCCTGGTCTTTCCCATCCTTGTTGTTCTGCTGCTGACGCTTGCGCGCCGCATCCACCGCCGCACGATTGGCGATGGCGTCGGGCTGATCCGGGTGTTGCTTGAGCGCGCGATCGTAAGCCGCAATCGCTTCGTCGTACTGGCCCTGCCTGGCCAGCGCATTGCCGAGGTTGTACAGCCCCTCATCGGTGGGCACATTTTCGAAGGCTTTTTGTGCTGCGGCAAAATCGCCCTTGCGATAGGCCTGCACGCCGGCATCCAGGCGTTGCTGCTGCACCTGGTCGGCGCGTTGCCACAAGGTACCCTCGGCGGCATGTGCGGGCTGGGCCAACGGCAACACGCACACCAGGGCCAGGACCGCCACAACCGCACGCCGCCGGAACGCCAGCAGTGTCAGCAGCATCACCGGCAACAGCAGCCAGTAACCTTCGTCCAGCCAGGTCTTGCCGCCAGTGGATTCGGCGGTTTCATCGGCCAGTGGCTGTTGCGCCGGATCGAGCACGCCCAGCGCACGCAGGTCCGCATCGTCGGCAGTGATACGCGCATAGCGACCACCGCCCTGCCCGGCAAGGTCGCGCAGGCTGCCCTCATCCAGCCGTGTCTGCGCAATCTCACCCGTGATGGTGCGATAGGCGGCGCCGCGCTCGCTCCCCACGCCGAGCGCAGACACACTGAATCCACGCGAGCGCGCCAGCCGCGCAGAACTCGAGGCCGCACGGTCGGCACTGTCGCTGACCAGCAGGATCTCGCCTTGCTTGAAGCCGGCCTGCAGCAGCAACTGCGTGGCCGCATCGATTGCCGCATCGGCGCGCTTGCCGTCCACCGGCATCACCGATGGCGACAGCGCATCCAGGAACAACGCCACGTTGGCCGTGTCATCGGTCAACGGTGCAACGGTGAAGCTCTCGCCCGCATAGACCAGCAGTGCGACTTCGCCACCGGCCCGCTTGCGCAACAACGTGGCCAACTTGGCACGCGCCTGCAGCAGGCGCGAGGGCGGCAGATCGTTGGCAGTGATGCTGGACGACAGGTCCAGCGCCACCACCAACGGCATGCTGGAGTGATACACCGGCCGCTCGGTCTGCCGCCAGCTCGGCCCGGTCATCGCCAGCACCGCCAGCGTGTAGGTCAGCGCAGCCAGCACGAATCCCAGCCATCCACGCCGGCTGCCGGACACCAGCAGGGTCGGCAGCAGGTGTGCATCCACACTTTGCCGCCAGACATCGGCATCGCGTCGACGCAGCTGCCACAGCACCGCCGCCGGCACGATCGCCAGCAGCGCCCAGAGCAGACGCGGGCGCAACAGATGCAGCGACTGCAGCCAGCCAGCCAGTTCGGTCAGCGCGTTCATCGCCATCTCCGCGGCAACACGTAGGCCAGCAGCGCGATCACGATCGCAGCGCCCAACGGCCAGTAGTAACGTTCCACGCGCGGCTGCACCGACGGGCCGAGCGCCTTGACCGGTTCCAGCCGATCCAGCTCGGCATAGATGCCGGCCAGCTCTTCGGTATCGCGCGCACGGAAGAAGCGCCCACCGGTTTGCGCGGCGATCTTGCGCAAGCCGTCTTCGTCGATATCGTCGTTGCCCGTGGCCGGAATCGGCACACCGAACAACGAATAGCCGCCATTGCCGCCAAAGGCAATCGTATGCACCCGCACGCCCTGGGCCTTGGCGAGTTCGGCGGCCTTGAGCGGATTGAGCACGCCTGCGGTGTTGACACCATCGGTGAGCAACACCACCACGCGCTGGCCCTGCCTCTGCTCGCGCAGCCGTTTGACCGACAACGCGATCGCATCGCCGATCGCCGTTTCGCGCCCGGCCAATCCCACCACGCTGTCGGCCAGCTGGTCGCGCACGGAGGTCAGGTCGGCGGTCAACGGCGTCAACGCGTACGCCCGCTGACCAAATACCAGCAGACCGACCCGGTCGCCGTCGCGACGATCCAGAAAGTCCGACAACACCGCTTTTGCGGCCGTCAGGCGGTCCACTACCTTGCCGCCGAGAACCATGTCCGGCTCGCTCATGCTGCCGGACAGATCCACCGCCAGCATCATCTGGCGTGCCTCGCGCGGCGGCTGGATCACATCGCCCAATTGTTGCGGGCGCGCCAGCGCAGCGCACAGGAAGAACCAGCCCAGCCACGCCAGCCAGCGCGGCACCCGCAGCACCGGTGCACTCTTAGCCTGCGCGACCGCCTGCAATTGGTCGGCGTAAGGCACGCGCAGTGCCGCCGTATCGGCGCGGCGCTGCGGCCAGAACCACATCAGCAACGGCAGCGGCATCAACCACCATGCCCACGGCCATGCGCAGTGCGCCAGCGCATCCTGCCATTGCGACCACTGCAGCCAGTTCATCGCCGGCCTCGCATCAAACCCAGAAAGCGCTGCCGTGCCAGTGCCTGCACCGTATCCAGATCGATCACCGTCGGCGTACGTTGAAAACCACCGTCCAGCAGCGCGCGACCCGGTCCCTGCGAAAAGGCCCGCGTCTTACTTTTGCGCCCATCCAGAAACTGCAGCCATGCCTCGCCCTGCAGGCGGTCTGCCTGCGCATCGACGCTGCGCGCTGCGCGCCGCAGCAATATCGACAACGCTGCCAGGCGCTGTGCGGGAGTCGTTGCGCGCTGCAGTTCGGCATCGAATGCCGCCAGCCACAGACGCTGCCGCTGACGGCGGCGCCACCACCACCAGCCGACCGTGCCAAGCACCAGCACCACCGCCGTAATCACCAGCCACCAGCCCGGCGCCAGCGGCCACCACGACGGTGACGGCGGCAGATGGACATCGCGCAGCGGCAGCGATTGCGGTGCCATCGTCACAGGCTCCGCGCGGCAGCGCCGCCGCCCAGCCAGGCATCGCTGGCATCGTCGGTGGACAGGCGATGCAGGCGCACGCCGCGTGCCTGCAAGACCGAGGTCAACTGCTCCAGCGGCGCCACGAATTCGGCCTGCCAACGCGCCCGTCCGGCCTGCGTGGACAGATCGATCGCAATACGCTCGCCGCGCACATCGAAGCTCAGTGCGCGGGCCGGTGGCGCCAGCTCCAGGGGGTCGACCAGCACGATCACCACCACCTCGTGATGCAGGGCCAGCCCGGACCAGCGCGTGGCAGAAATCCTGCTGGCGCTGCGCGCATCGGCCAGCACGGTCAGCCGCGCGCCCGGGCGCAGTAGCCGCGCGGCATGGTCCAGTGCCACCTCCAGGCCCGCGTCGCCGGACGGCGGCTGCGCATACCAGCGCGCCAAGGCATCCAGTACCGGCAATACGCCGCGTTGCCCCGAGCGCGGCGCAATCGGCGCCTCGCTGGCAGTGCCGCGCAGGGCGGCAATGCGGTCGCCCTGCCGCTGCGCCAGCCACGCCGCAACCGCACCGGCACGTGCGGCCTGCACCGATTTGTAGCGCACCCGCGTGCCGAAGAAGAGTGCCGGCGAGGTATCGGCCACAATCAGACTCAAGCGTTCGCGCTCGGCCTGAAACAATTTCGTATGCGCACGCCCGGTACGCGCAGTGACGCGCCAGTCGATATGCCGCGCATCGTCACCCGCCACGTACTCGCGCGACTCGGCGTATTCCATCCCGCGCCCGCGCGTTGCCGCGGGCACCGGCCCGACCAGTCCATGGCGGCCACGCCCCGGCTGCCCGCGATGGATCGTGGTGCCGCGCAGCGCGATCAACTCCGCCAGCGTCGGCCGCAGTCCATCGCCGGCGATCGACGACGGCGCGGTGACAGGGGAAGAAGACGGCATCGAAGACATCGGATTCTGGTCAGAGGACGGCATACCTCAGCGACACGCTACCCGATCAGGGCAGCGGAATCTTTTCCAGCAGGGCGGCGACCAGGCGTTCACCATCCCAGCCTTCGGCAGTGGCCTCGTAGCTGGGCAGCACGCGATGACGCAGCACGTCCGGGGCGATTGCGCGGATATCGTCCGGGGTCACGTAGTCGCGCCCGGCCAGCCATGCACGCGCACGTGCGCAGCGCTCCAGCGCGATCGACCCACGCGGGCTCGCGCCCCAGGCGATCCGCCGCGCCAATGCCGGGTCGTAGCGCTGGGCATCGCGCGACGCGAGGACGATCTCGATCAGGTAGCGCTCCAGCTGCGGAGCCAGATGCACGTCCAGCACGACACGCCGCGCGGCAAAGACATCTTCCAGCGGGATCTTGTCGGGCACCGTTTCATGCTTTTCCAGGGTATCGCGCGCGGCTTCACGTGCCAGACGCAGGATCTCGGCCTCGGCATCGGCCTGTGGATAGCCGATACGGACATGCATCAGGAAGCGATCCAGCTGCGCCTCGGGCAACGGGAAGGTGCCCTCCTGCTCGATCGGGTTCTGCGTTGCCATCACCAGGAACAGCTGCGGCAGCGCATAGGTGTGCCGCCCGACGGTAACCTGGCGCTCGCCCATCGCTTCCAGCAGCGCCGACTGCACCTTGGCCGGTGCTCGATTGATCTCGTCGGCCAGCAGGATCGGATGGAAGATCGGCCCGGGCATGAACTCGAACCGGCTGTCCTGCGGCCGCCAGATCTCGGTGCCAGTCAGATCGGAAGGCAGCAGATCCGGGGTGAACTGCACCCGCGCAAAATCGGCTTCCAGCCGCGAGGCCAGCGCACGGATCGCGGTGGTCTTGGCCAGACCCGGTGCGCCCTCGACCAGCAAATGGCCATCGGCCAGCAAGGCGATCAGCAACCGTTCGACCAGCGCAGACTGGCCCACGATGCGCTGCGTCAGCGACTCGCGCAGCAAGGTGAATTGACGATGCAACCGGTCCTCGGCGGGCGCGGCAGCGGCTTCGGGGGGCAAGAGCGGCGGTGCGTTCATAGGCCCAGTGTGACCGATTCGAGCGCGATTGGTTCACTGCAGGCCAGGAAGATGTTCAGTGAGTGACCAGGGTCATGCTGCCGGGCACACCGCGGATGGCCGGCTCCTGCGGCACTCCGCAAGCCTTCCATTTGGGGAAGGACGTGGTTTCTCCACCCCTTTGATCCGGAGCACGCAAAGGAAGAAGGCCGCTTTCGCGGCCTCCCTTGTCTCCATCCTATCGAGCGCGTTTACCGCGCTGCGTTTGCAACCCGCAATACCTTGGGAGTTACGAAGACCAGTAGCTCGGCTTTCTCCTTGCTACGCCCGCGCTTCTTGAACAGATTGCCCAGGAACGGGATGTCTCCCAGGAACGGCACCTTCGAAACGCTTTCCCGATCAGTAAATTCGTACACGCCACCGATCACCACCGTTTCACCATCTGCCACCAGAACCGCCGTATTGACTTCACGACGATTGATTTCCGGCACGGTGCCGTACTGCGGCAGGTCAATGAATCGAGCGACCTCGTCTTTCTTCACATTCATATTAAGGAAGACACGATTATCGTTGGTGATGGTCGGCGTTACCTTAAGCTCAAGCAGCACTTCCTTGAACTGTACATTTGCTTGCGAACCGCCGCCTGCGACACCAGCGCCACTGATGGTTACGTAACCAATTTCACGCCCCTGCTTGATTACACCTTCGCGTTGGTTAGCCGTCACGATACGCGGGTTGGAGACGACCTCACCACGTCCTTCCTCTTGCATTGCCGACAATTCGATATCCAGATTGAAGTTGGAACCCAGCAAGGTATAAGCCAAGCCTGCCGCATTACTGTTTGTAAACCCGCCCGCCCCCAAATCAATATTCAAACCAGAGGGAAAAAGAAAAGCTGGCAATGTACTACTAGTACCTGGGGTTGTACCGGTGCGTGTGTTGTTAATCTCATTATTACGTTGTGCGAGCGTGTTACGGTAATTATTTGTGCTTTCGAGCGAGCCACTCAATATTCCGCGCCCAGTTGCACCTGATACCCCGAACCGCGCACCCAGATCGCGCGCGAATGTATCTGTCGCGATCACGATACGGCTTTCGATCAACACCTGATCCACGGGGCGATCGATATGCGAAATCAGCTCGCGCATCTGCGCGACCTTCTTCGGAATATCGCTGATCATCAACGTGTTGGTGCGCTCATCGGCAACCAGGCGGCCGCGAGGCGACAGGAATCCGTTGTCCTGCTGCCCGCCTTGCCCACCTTGACCACCGCCCTGACCGCCACCACCGCCACCAATCCCCTTGGCCTCCGTCAGCGCCTTGAAGATCACCGCCGCGTTGTGATAATTGATCTGCACGTAGTCGGTGATCAGATCCTCGCGATTCTCGATCGCGATGCGGGCGTCTTCCTTGTCCTGCTCGAACTTGGCCAGCTCCGGCTGCGGGGCGACCCACACCACGCCGCCGTCGCGGCGCTTGTCCAGGCCCTTGGCGCGCAGCACGATGTCCAGCGCCTGGTCCCACGGCACGTTCATCAGCCGCAGCGTGACATTGCCCTGCACGGTGTCGGAGGCGACGATATTGAGGTTGGATTCTTCGGCGATCAGCTGCAGCACGGTGCGTACCGGCACGTCCTGGAAGTTGAACGTCACCGGGCGGCCGCTGTAACCGCGCGCAGCGATCTGCGCCGCGGCCTGGGTGACGGCTGCGGCGCTGACGCCACCGACCGCGGGCTGGCCCTTGCGCGGAGTGATTTCGACCACGTATTCGTTGCCGGTCTGGTAGGCCAGCGAATCGAACGCGCCCTTGGTCGACAGCACCAGCTGCGACCCCGAGCCGGACGGCTTGACCTCGACACGTTGCACCGGCGTTGCGAAGTCGGTGACGTTGAGCGGGCGCTGCAGTTCGGCGGGCAACCGCGCGTTGCTGATGTCGACCAGCACGTTGTCGCCCTGCGTACGCAGGTCCGGGCTGGCGCCCTGGCCGTCGAACTGCAGGATCAGACGACCCGTGCCATCCTCGCCCCGTTTGAAATCGATCTTGGACACCGCCAGGCTCGCCGGAGCGGTCTTGGCCGGATCCTGCGCGGGCTGCTTCAGTGCCGCCGCCGCGACCGCGCCACCACTCGCCAGCGCCAGCGCGAACCCCAACGCGCAGGCCCGAAGTGCCACGTGGCGTCGAACCGGACGCAGCCGCTGGGCATTGGAAAACGTCATCGTGCTATCCCCTATCACTTTATTGATCATCCAGCGCGAGCGCGGCCGGCCGTTCAAGCCATCCACCCGCACCGTCCGGCACAAGTTCAATCAGCTCGATGCGGTCTTCGTAGACCCCGGTGACCCGGCCATCGCTCTGTCCCAGATACACACCCGGCCGTACCCGGTAGGTCACCTTGTCCGGTGCCATGACCAGGGCAACCAGGCCTGCGCCGCCACCAATGGTCCCCACCATGTCGAGGGCGTCGAGCGGATAGGCTTCCAGCGGCTCCTTGCGCCGGTTCGGATCCGGACGCGTGCCATTGCCGCCTTCGGCACTGACCCAGGCATCGCTGAACGGGTCGCGCATCGACTGCGCCGCATATTCGAACGTCTCGAACTGCTGCATCACCGGCAATGGCTCCAACGGCGGCGCCGGACGTGCGCGCACCTCGGCAACCCAGGCTTCCAGATTCGGCGCATCGCCCGGGGTGCTGGTCACACCGCGCGTACACGCCGGCAATACAGCCATTAGCGCCACGCAGGACAGGATCTTGAGCAGTCTCATGGTCATTGGCCGCCCTTCTTCGCAGCGTCGGCCGCCGCCTTCTCCTGCTCGGCCATTTCCTCATCGTCCAGATAACGATAGGTCTTGACCGTGCCGGACAGTTCCAGCGCCCCGCGCGGCGTGATGCCGGCCTTGGGATCCTTCGGCTTGAGGTTGATGTCGTGCATGGTCAGGATCACCACGCGCGGCAGCGACGCCACGCCGCTGACGAAGGCACCGAACTGGTGGTAACTGCCCACCATGCGCAAGGCGATCGGCTTTTCGGCGTAGAACTCCTTCGGCGACTCCGGGCCCGGCTGGAACAACTCGTTGGACAGGCCGCTGGACAACGCGGTCTGCGAGATGTCGATGATCAGATCCGGCATTTCGGTCTTGCTGGGCAGCTGGCGCAGCATCTGCTGCAGCACCTGCTCCATCTGCGCGAGCTGCTGCTTGAGCGGCTCCAGATTCACCGCACGGCCCTGCTGGGTCTCGAACTCGGTGCGCAGCTGCGTTTCGGTGCCTTCCAGGCTTTCGAGTTCATCGCGCTTGCCGCTGATCAGCAGGAACCAGGCCAGCACCATGATGAACAGGCCGACCACCACGCAGAACACGATGCGTGCCTGCTGCGGCCAGCCGCCGATGTTGTTGAAATCCAGATCGCTGAGCTTGAATGCTTTCTTACTCATGACGCCGCCCCCTCCTGCGGCCGATTGGCTGGCACCGGCGCTGGCTGCACAGGCGCAGCGGCCGGCGGCGTGGCAGGTGCAGGCGCTGCAGGTGTCGCCGCTGGCGCGCCCGCGGGTGCGGTCCCGGCCGGCGTTGCGCCCGGCGCTTGCGCATCGACCGGTGCGGTGCCGTTCTTGTCAGCCTCGTTCGGATTGGCCAGCTTGACCTTGAGCGTGAATACGTACGGCAGCGCCGTGGTGTCCGTCGCAGATGCGGCAGGCTGCCCGGTCTTGTCCTGGCTCTTGGCCTCGATGATCGACAGGTCCGGATTGGTCATCCAGCCCGAGCCTTCCAGGTTGCGCATGTAGGCACTGACGCGCGCATTGGACTGCGAGCGACCTTCCAGGGTGAGGATGTCGCCGTCCTGCTTGATGTTGGTCAAGGCCACGCCATCGGGAATGGTGCGCACCAGCGAGTCGAACAGGTGCACCATCTGCGAGCGATTGGCCTGCAGTTCCTCGATCACCTTCTTGCGGGCGAGCAGACGGTCCTTCTTCTTGTCGAGCTCCTTGATCTCTTCGTTCTGCGCCTTAACCTTGTCGATTTCGGTGGTCAGGAACGCATTGCGCTCGGTCTGGCCGCTGATCTGCGCGTCGTAGTAGAACCAGATCAGTGCAGACAGCAGCACTCCGCCCAGCGCGGCGAAGCCCAGCATCGAATAGAACTCGCGCTCGCGCGCCTTCCGGCGCTCGGCGCGCCAGGGCAATAGATTGATTCTTGCCATCAGTCAAAGCTCCTCAGGGCCAGGCCGGTGGCAATCATCAATGCAGGTGCATCCAGCGCCAGCGCATGGGCCTGGACCTTCGGGCCCAGCGTCATCTGCGCAAGCGGGTTGGCGACCACGGTGGTCACGCCGAGCTGCTCTTCCACCATTTCCGGCAGGCGCGACAGCGCCGCGCAACCACCGGCCAGCACGATGCAGTCGACGCGATTGAATTCGCTGCCTGCGTAGAAGAACTGCAGCAAACGGCTGATCTGCTGCACCGTCGCCTCCTTGAACGGCTCCAGCACTTCGACCTCGTAGCTTTCCGGCAAACCGCCCTGACGCTTGGCCAGGCCGGCTTCTTCGTAGGTCAGCCCGTACCGGCGCATCACCTCGTCGGTGAGCTGCTTGCCGCCGAAGACCTGCTCGCGGCTATACAGGCTGCGTCCGGCGCGCAGCACGCTCAACGTGGTCATGGTGGCGCCGATGTCCACCAGCGCCACCACTGCATCGGCAGCCACCGGCAGCTCGCTGGCGACCAGGGCGAAGGCGTTCTCGACCGCGAAGGCCTCCACGTCCATGACCTTGGCGACCAGGCCACCCAGTTCCAGCGCGGACTGGCGCAGTTCCACATTCTCCGAACGCGAGGCCGCCAGCAGCACCTGGACCATGTCCGGGCTGTTGGGCATCGGGCCGAGCACCTCGAAGTCGAGATTCACTTCCTCGATCGGGTACGGGATGTAATTGGTGGCTTCCAGTTCGACCTGCGCTTCCAGATCGCTGTCGTCCAGATCGGCCGGCATCGGGATCAGCTTGGTGATCACCGCCGACCCGGCCACCGCGGCTGCGGCATTCTTGGCCTTGCTGCCGGAACGGTTGATGGCGCGGCGGATGGCCTCGCCCACCGCCTCGACTTCGACGATGTTCTTTTCCACGACCGCATTCGGCGGCAACGGCTCTACGGCGTAATGTTCCACGCGGAAACGATTCCCGCTGCGCGACAGCTGCAGGAGCTTGACCGCAGTGGAACTGATATCGACACCAATAAGTGGCGACTGACTCTTGGGTAGAAGCCCCACGGAAACTCCCCTGCCGATGGGCACTTGGACGCAGTCTGCGCCCTCGTATTAATAATCAAATTTTAACAGTAGACAAGCCCTTCACGCGCGAGGCAATGGCCCCGCGACCGTGACCCCAGTGCTGTCTGCTGCGATCCCCAGAGTTCGGCCCCAGCCAAACCCGGCGTCATCTATACTCTGTGACCAAGAAATCTGCAATCGGAATCTCTCTCAACATGCCCCGTATTCGTCGTTGGCTGGGCTGGATCCTGGCCGCGTTCGTGGTGCTCGCCCTGCTTGGCGCTATTGCTGCCGGCGGCCTGTATTACGCCGTTTCCTCCAAGCTGCCGGACGTGCAGTCGCTCAAGCAGGTCGAACTGCAGGAGCCGATGTATGTCTACTCCAGCGATGGCCGCCTGATGGCCGTCTATGGCGAGACCCGGCGCTATCCCATCCAGATGAAGGACGTGCCGCTGCGCCTGAAGCAGGCCTTCCTGGCCACCGAGGATGCGCGCTTCTACGAGCACGGCGGTGTGGATTACAAGGGCATCGCCCGCGCGGTGTGGCTGCTGGCCAGCACCGACGCCAAGCGGGTGCCGGGTGGTTCGACCATTACCCAGCAGGTGGCACGGCAATTCTTCCTCAGTTCCGAGTACAGCTACACCCGCAAGCTGGCCGAGATCCTGCTGGCGCGCAAGATCGAAAGTGAGCTGAGCAAGGACGAGATCTTCGAGCTGTATCTCAACAAGAGCTTCTTCGGCAACCGCGCCTACGGCGTGGGCGCTGCGGCCGAGTACTACTACGGCAAGAAGATGAGCGAACTGAGCCTGGACGAGATGGCCTCGCTGGCCGGCATCCCCAAGTTCCCGTCCAGCGGCAACCCGATCAGCAATCCGGAGCGTGCCCAGGAACGTCGCGATTACTACGTGCTGCAACGCATGGCCGACCTGGGCTTTGTCAGCCAGGCCGAAGCCGATGCGGCCAAGGCGGTGCCGATGCACGCCAAGCCGCATGAGCCGCCGGTCGAGGTCTACGCCCCGTACGTGGCCGAGCTGGTGCGCCAGGAAATGATCGCCAAGTACGGCGGCGATGTGCTCAACAAGGGTTACCACGTCACCACCACCATCGATGCCACGCTGCAGACCGGCGCCGATGCAGCGGTTGCCGACGGCCTGCGCCTGTACGACCACCGGCATGGCTGGCATGGCGTCGAACAGCATTTCGATGTCCCCGCCGACGCGGATGCAGCGACACTGGCCAAGCATCTGTCCGGCGTGTTCACCCAGGGCGGCCTGCGCGCGGTGATCGTGGCGCGCACCAATGCCGACGGCGGCGTGACCGTCGTGCAGAGTGACAAGACCGAGCTGACCCTGCCGGCCAGCGCCAGCCGCTGGACCAACAAGACCCCGGCCAAGTTGCTGACGCGCGGCGACCTGACCCGCATCCGCGCCGGCGAAAAAGACGGCGAATGGATCATCGACCAATTGCCGCGCGGCCAGGCCGCGCTGGTGTCGCTGGATGCCAACAGCGGCGCGCTGCGCGCGCTGGTCGGCGGTTTCAGCTTCGCCGGCAACAAGTTCAACCGTGCCACCCAGGCACGCCGCCAGCCGGGTTCCAGCTTCAAGCCGTTCGTATATGCGGCTGCGTTCGAAAAGGGCTTCAACCCCGCCTCGATCGTGCTCGATGCCCCGGTGGTGTTCCGCGACCGCCGCGGCAAGACCTGGTCGCCGCAGAACGACGGCGGCGGCTTCCGCGGCCCGATGCGGCTGCGCGAGGCGTTGGTGCAATCGCGCAACCTGGTGTCGGTCCGCTTGCTGGACGCGATCAGCGTCGATTTCGCACGTAAATACATCAGCCAGTTCGGCTTCCAGGAGGCCGAGCTGCCGCCCAACCTGTCGATGTCACTGGGTACCGCGTCGCTGACGCCATTGTCGGTCGCGCGTGGCTATGCAGTGTTCGCCAACGGCGGCT
The DNA here is from genome assembly GCF_903989455.1 of Xanthomonas euroxanthea. Taxonomy (NCBI): domain Bacteria; kingdom Pseudomonadati; phylum Pseudomonadota; class Gammaproteobacteria; order Lysobacterales; family Lysobacteraceae; genus Xanthomonas; species Xanthomonas euroxanthea. Next base: position 3,832,941 of record NZ_LR861803.1, read on the forward strand.
CGCGCGTGGACACCTGGATCGTGGACGAGGTCAAGGACCGCGACGGCAATGTCGTCTTCAAGGAAGTGCCGGCAGTGGCCTGCCGTACCTGCGCGTTGCAGGGCGGCAATGTCGCACCGGTAAGCCAGGTGGTGGACGGTTTCAACTTCGGCGCCCCTGCGCTGCCCAAGTCGATCGAGCCGACCACGGCCACGCCGGCGGAGACCGCCCCGGCAGCCACTGCCGAAACCAAGATCGCGCCGCGCGCCATCGACGAGCGCACTGCCTACCAGCTGGTGTCGATGATGCGCGACGTGGTCCAGCGCGGCACCGGTACCGCGGCCAAGGTGCTGGGGCGTGAGGACGTCGGCGGCAAGACAGGCTCGACCAACGATCACCGTGACGCCTGGTTCTCCGGCTTCGGCGGTCCCTATGCCACCACGGTCTGGGTGGGCCGCGACGACTTCCGCTCGCTCGGCTATCGCGAATACGGCGGCAAGGCCGCATTGCCGATCTGGATCGAGTACATGCGCGTGGCCCTGAAGGACAAGCCGATCGCCGCCAACGACCCGCCCGACGGCATGACCCAGGCCACCATCAATGGCGCGGTGGAATGGGTGAAGAACGAGGACCTGGATCGCCTGCAGGATTACGACTACGGCCTGCAGGAGCAGCAGGACGAGAAGGCGTTCGATATTTTCTGAGTGCCGGGATTCCGAAATCGGGAATCGAGAATGGGGAATCGGAACGGCGCAGGCCGGCCGATTCCCCGGGCTCGGCACGCAGCGGCAGCGATGGTGCAACGCATGCCAGCGCGTGCTTGCGGTCATCGAGCACGGTCCATCGGGCCTGCGCCCTGTGACCTTCGCCACACCGTCATGCCGCTGTTGTAGAGTCGAACCAGGTTCATGAGGGGGAGCCCGGTCATGCATCACGCGCGCGAACACGCCGATACGCGAACCCGAGAACGGCGCCACCGCCTGGCGCACGAAGCGGCCCGGTTGATGGCCGAAGGCGGCATCCGCGATTTTCATCAGGCCAAGCTCAAGGCGGCCAGCCGGCTGGGCATCCACGACGACGCATCGCTGCCGCGCAATCGCGAGATCGAAGACGCCCTGCGCGAGCACCAGCGCCTGTTCGCCGGACCGGCGCACGGGCTGCGCTTGCGCCAGCGCCGCGAAGCGGCGTTGCGCGCGTTGGAGTTTCTCGGCCCGTTCCAGCCGCGCCTGGCCGGCCCGGTGCTCGATGGCACGGCCGACGCCAATGCGCCGGTGCAGTTGCAGCTGCACAGCGACGATGCCGATGCCGTGCAGCGGTTTCTGGAAGAACACCGCATTCCTGCCGAATTGCGGACGCGCCGGCTGCGCCTGGACCGCGAGCGGACTGCCGAGTTTCCGGTCTGGTTGTTCAGTGCCGAGGAACTGACCTTCGACCTGACCGTGCTGCCGTACGACGCCCTGCGCCAGGCACCGTTGTCGCAGCTGGACGAAAAGCCGATGCAGCGCGCCTCTGCCGCCCAGCTGCGTCAGTTGTTGGCAGAAGAGGACGGTGGCGACGCCCCGCGACACGCGCGCTGATCGCCATACGCCATTACGCGCGACCGTGGGCATGACGCCCGCCCCGTAAAAGCAAACGCCCCGCAATGCGGGGCGTTCGTTCAAGCAGAAAACCGCAAGCGTTTAGCGCTTGGCGCTGTCGGTGTAGTCGCGCTTGTCGTAGCCGGTGTAGATCTGGCGCGGACGGCCGATCTTCATTTCCGGGTCGACCTGCTGCTCCAGCCAATGCGACACCCAGCCGGCGGTGCGTGCAATGGCGAACATCACGGTGAACATCTCCACCGGAATATTCAGCGCCTTGTAGATCAGGCCGGAATAGAAGTCGACGTTCGGGTACAGCTTGCGCTGCACGAAATAGTCGTCCTTCAGCGCGGCTTCTTCCAGCTTCAACGCCACTTCCAGCAGCGGATCGTTGACGCCCAGCTCGCCCAGCACCTTGTGGGTCATCTCGCGGATGATCTTGGCGCGCGGGTCGAAGTTCTTGTAGACGCGGTGACCGAAGCCCATCAGACGGAACGAGGAATTCTTGTCCTTGGCCTTGGCCACGGCGGACTCGACGTTGTCGGCGGTGCCGATCTCTTCCAGCATCTTCAGCACGGCTTCGTTGGCGCCGCCGTGTGCCGGGCCCCACAGCGCGGTGATGCCCGCTGCGACCGAGGCGTACGGATTGGCACCGGTCGAACCGACCAGACGCACGGTCGAGGTCGAGGCGTTCTGCTCGTGGTCGGCATGCAGGATGAACAGCAGATCCAGCGCCTTGGCCACCACCGGATTGATCTCCAGCGGCTCGCTCGGCACTTCGAACATCATGTGCAGGAAGCGGTCGACGTAGTTGAGGTTGTTGCGCGGGTAGCGGATCGGCCAGCCGATCGAATAGCGATACGCGGCAGCAGCCAGGGTCGGCACCTTGGCGATCAGACGGATGGCGGCCTGACGGCGCTGCTCCGGATCGTTGAGGTCCAGGGTGTCGTGATAGAACGCCGACAGCGAGGCGACCGAACCGGCCAGCATGGCCATCGGATGGGCGTCATGGCGGAAACCACCGAGGAAGTTCTTCAGCGACTCGTGCATCATCGTGTGATGCGTCACTTCGTGGTCGAACTTCTTGAACTCGTCCGCGGTCGGCAGCTCGCCATTCATCAGCAGATACGAGACTTCGAGGAAGCTGGACTTCTCGGCCAACTGTTCGATCGGGTAGCCGCGATACAGCAACACGCCGTTGTCGCCATCGATGTAGGTGATGGCCGACTTGCAGCTGGCGGTGGCGGTGAAGCCCGAGTCGTAGGTGAACAGACCGGTTTCTTTGGTCAGCTTTGAGATATCGACGCAATCATTGCCAAGCGTGGGCTTGAGAACCGGCAGAACGACCGACTTGTCGCCGGCGTTGAGCGTGACCTGATCAAGATCGGACACTGTGTACGCTCCTTCAGTGGAAGGCGCCTGTCACCGGATGGGCAGGCACGTGATGGAAGTCCAGGGCATCGCCCCGGATCACGTCATTATCGCACAGCAGCATTTTGGCCGTCGCTTGGACAGAAGTCGTAGACGCCCCTATCGAAGGCGTGAAAACGAAGTTGCCAAGGCCCCAAAAAACAACGGCCGCGCAATGCGCGGCCGCTGCCGGTACAGCCCGTCCTGCAAGCTCAGCGCGCGTAGCGCTTCTGGAACTTGTCGATCCGGCCGCCGGTGTCGATCACCTTGTGCTTGCCGGTATAGAACGGGTGCGATGCCGAGGAGATATCCACCTTGATCAGCGGGTATTCCTGGCCGTCTTCCCACTTCACGGTCTCTTTCGAGCTCATGGTGGAACGGGTCAGAATCTTGAAATCGGACGTCACGTCGTGGAAGACGACGTCGTTGTAGCTGGGATGAACGTTATCTTTCATGGACTTGGCGCCGGGCTGCCTGGATAAGCCGGGCATTATAGCGGCCTCCAGACGCCCGGCGCAAGATCACCCTAACCCGCCGCCAGCGCCGCCCCGACCAGACCGTAGAACTGCCGGCGGTCGTACTCCAGCAACAGGTTGGCATTGTCGGGCGCGCCACCCTGCCGGTTCCAGTCCACCAGGGTCATCCCGCGGGTATGCGTACCGGTCAACTCGACATGGACCGGACGCTGCTCCAGCCGCTGGGCACCTTCCGGGTGCAGCGCGAACGCCATCGCCAGTGCATCGGCGGCGTACCAGTACTCGCCGCGGCTGTCTTCGGACCACAGGCGGGTCTTGCGCGAGATTTCCTCGTAGAACCGCGCCTGCGCCGAGTCGGCCGCCAGCCATTGCTCGACATCGCGATGCAGCAGGCCGTGGGCGATGGTGGCTTCCCAGTCGGCCACGTCGAACTGTGGAAAGCCGCGGAACACGATATGCGCCGCTTCCGGGTCGAAGCCGATGTTGAATTCGGCCGCCGCGGTGATGTTGCCGTGCCCGGTCAACGCCCCGCCCATCACCACCAGCCGCGCCACCCGCTGCGGCAGGGTCGGATCCAGCGTCAGCGCCAGCGCCAGATTGGTCAGCGGACCGAGCGCCACCAGCAGCAGCTCGCCGGCGTATTCGTGCGACAGGCGCAGGATGGCCAGTGCAGCATGCTCGGTCTCGGCAGTACGCCTGGCCGGCGCCAGGCCGACATCGCCGAAACCGTCGATGCCATGCACATGCGCCGCGTCCACCGACGGGTGCAGCAGCGGCTGCGGGCAGCCCGCGTAGACCGGCACATCCTCACGCCCGGCAATCTCGCAGACCTTCAAGGCATTGCGCACGGTGTGCTCCAAGCCGACGTTGCCGGCGGCGATGGTCAGGCCAACGACCTCATGCCGGGGGTCGTTGAAGGCCATCAGCAAGGCCAGCGCGTCGTCCACGCCCGGGTCGGTGTCGATCAGCAGCGGTATCTTTTTGGTCATGGGATTGGAGATTCGGGATTCGGGATTCGGGATTCGTTGCCGCATCTTCGCAAGGATCAGCGAGGCGCGCGAATCACCGGGACGCCAAGGCGGCAGCAGCCTTGCCTTTACGATTCCCGATTCCCGATTCCCCAATCCCGATTCCCGATTCCCCAATCCCCGCCACTCAAGCCGCGGCGTAACGCACCGCGCTGCCGATCCAGCGCGCGACCACACGGTCGGCAATCTCCGGCGCGTCGGCCAGCAGCCGCTCGGCAAGCACCTGCACGCGCGGCAGCAACCCGGCATCGCGGGTGAGATCGGCGATGCGGAAGCTGGCCAGGCCGGTCTGGCGGGTGCCCAGCAATTCGCCGGGGCCGCGCAGCTCCAGATCCTTTTCGGCGATCACGAAGCCGTCGTTGGTCTGGCGCATGGTTTCCAGGCGTTGCCGCGCCATCATCGATAGCGGCGCCTGATACAGCAGCACGCAACTGGACGCGGCCGCGCCGCGCCCGACCCGGCCGCGCAACTGGTGCAACTGCGCCAGGCCCAGGCGCTCGGCGTTTTCGATGATCATCAGCGAGGCGTTGGGCACGTCCACGCCGACCTCGATCACCGTGGTGGCGACCAGCAGATCGGTGCGGCCCTGCTTGAAATCCAGCATGGCTTTCTGTTTTTCGGCCGCTTTCATGCGCCCGTGCACCAGCGCCACACGCACCCCGGGCAATTGCGCGGACAGGGCTTGGAAGGTGACCTCCGCCGCCTGCGCTTCGATCCTTGGCGGGCCGCTGGGCGCGTCCTTGCCAGGCTCCTCGCTTTCTTCGATCAGGGTGCAGACCCAGTAGGCCTGACGCCCTTCGGCGCAGGCGGCGCGGATGCGCTCGACCAGCTCCGGCCGACGCTCGGCACTGAGCACGATGGTCTGCACCGGCGTGCGCCCGGGCGGGAGTTCGTCGATCGCCGAAACATCCAGGTCTGCATAGGTGGACATTGCCAGGGTGCGCGGAATCGGCGTGGCGGTCATCACCAACTGATGCGGCACGCTGCCGGCAGCTGCGCCCTTGTCGCGCAAGGCCAGGCGCTGATGCACGCCGAAGCGGTGCTGCTCGTCGATGATGGCCAGCGCCAGATCGTGGAAGACCACCGCCTCCTGCATCAGCGCATGCGTGCCGACCACCACCTGCGCCTGGCCGGAGGCCACCTCGGCCATCGCCGCGGCGCGCGCCTTGCCGGTGACCTTGCCGGCCAGCCAGACGATGTGCACGCCCAGCGGTTCCAGCCAGCCACGCAGATTGGTGAGGTGCTGCTCGGCCAGCAGCTCGGTCGGCGCGGCCAGTGCGACCTGCTTGCCCTGCTCCACCGCCAGCATCGCCGCCAATGCGGCAACCACGGTCTTGCCGCTGCCGACATCGCCTTGCACCAGCCGCAGCATCGGCGATGGCTTGGCCAGGTCGCGGGCAATCTGTGCGAACACGCGCCGCTGCGCGCCGGTGAGCTGGAACGGCAATGCCGCACGCAGTTGCTGCACCAGGGTGCCGTTGCCCGGCAGCAGCGGCGCGCGGAAGCGCTGCAGGGCGATGCGCTGGCGGCGCAGGCTGAGCTGATGCGCCAGCAGTTCTTCGATCGCCAGACGCTGCTGGGCCGGATGCCCACCGGCGAGCAACTGCTGCGGGTCGGTGCTCACCGGCGGGCGATGCATGGTCAGCAGCGCGGCGCGCAGCGAGGGCAGTTGTTGGTCCTGCAACCAGTGCGGCGGCAGCAGTTCCAGCGCGGCCTCTTCCGGCAACCGCTCCAGCGCCTGGCCGATGAGCTTGCGCAGCGTGGCCGGGCCCACGCCTTCCAGGACCGGATAGACCGGATCCAGGCTGTCACCCAGCACGGCATCCTCGCCAGGTGCCAGCACACGGTAGCTGGGATGCACGATTTCCCAGCCGTTCTGTCCCGGCTTGGGCGTTCCGAACACCCGCAACCGCGTGCCCGGTGCGAACTGCGCCACCTGCGCGGCGCGGAAATGGAAGAAGCGCAGCACCACGCTGCCGTGCGACTCGTCCGAGACCGCCACGCGCAACACCGGGCGAAAGCGGAAGCCGCGCTCCACCGCGTCCACGCGCCCCTCGATCTGCGCCGGCACACCGCTCTGCAACTGCGCGATCGTGGTCAGCCGCGTGCGGTCCTCGTAGCGCAAGGGCAGATGCAGCCACAGATCCTGCAGCGTCAAAATGCCGCGCGCAGCAAATTTCTCGGCCACTTTCGGGCCGACGCCGGGCAGGCTGGCAAGCGAGGCCTGGCCTGCGACGGCCAGGCGCGGGGTGAGGGTCGCTGCGCGCGGCACGGCAGGGCGCTCGGGTCAGCCGAGCTGGATCAGTCGAGCACCATCACCGCATCGACCTCGAAGCCGGCGCCCTTGGGCAGGCCGGAGACCTCGATGGTCGAACGCGCGGGGAACGGCGCCTGGAAATACTCCTGCATCACCACATTGACGGCGGCGAACTGGCCCAGATCGGTGAGGTACAGGCCCAGCCGCACGATCCTGTCGAGCGAGCCGCCGGCCGCCTCCGCAACTGCCTTGAGGTTGTCGAACGCGCGGCGTGCCTGCGCGCCGATGTCGCCGGGCACGATCTCGCCGGTGGCCGGGTCCAGCGGGATCTGCCCGGAGAAATACACGGTGTTGCCGGCGCGCACGGCCTGGGAATACGGACCGATGGCGGCAGGCGCCTGATCGGTATGGATGATCTGGGACATGGGAACTCCGTCAACACTGAAAACAAGCGCGCATTGTATCGGCGCATGCGGCAGGGGAGCGACTGGTGAAGGCGCAGGACCGGCTTGGTGACTCAGGTGCCGGCGCCTGACGCGAGCCGGTGGGTTGAAAGCCCCCAAGCCGCGGGGCGAGAAGGCACGGATTGCACGCCACCGGCGCGCCCGCCCGCGAGCACCCGCATCGCGGGCCGGGCCGTGGCGTGGCATGAGGGCTGGGGTGAGGGTACGGAATCGCCCTAGGTGATCGGCGCCGGGTTGAACAGGGCCAGGTCATTGTGCAGGCGATGCTGCTCGGTCCAGGTGCGTTGGCCGCTGGCCACGTCCAGATAGCGCTGAAACAGCTCCCAGCCCAGCTGCTCCAGCGTCTTGGCCCCGGTGGCCACGCCGCCAGCGTCGATATCCATCAGGTCGGACCAGCGCTGCGCCAGCTCGCTGCGGGTGGCGACCTTGATCACCGGTACCATGCCCAGGCCGTACGGGGTGCCGCGCCCGGTCGTGAACACATGCAGGTTCATGCCGGCGGCCACCTGCAGCGTGCCGCAGACAAAATCGCTGGCGGGCGTGGCGCAGTACTGCAATCCACGCCCCTTGACCCGCTCACCGGGCGGCACCACGCCGTTGATCGCCGACGAGCCGGACTTGGCGATCGAGCCCATCGCCTTCTCCACGATGTTGGCCAGCCCGCCCTTCTTGTTGCCCGGCGTGGTATTGGCGCTGCGGTCGGCCTGGCCGCGTGCCAGATAGCCGTCGTACCAGGCCATTTCGCGCACCAGCGCCTTGGCCACCTCGGCATTGGCGGCGCGCGGTACCAGTAGATGGATGCCATCGCGCACTTCGGTGTTTTCCGAGAACATCACCGTGGCGCCGGCACGCACCAGCAGGTCGGCGGCCACGCCCAGGCCTGGGTTGGCGGTGACGCCGGAAAACGCGTCGCTGCCGCCGCATTGCATGCCCACCACCAGTTCGCTGGCCGGCACGGCTTCGCGGCGGCGCAGGTCCAGATGGCGCAGCCGTTCCTCGGCCATGGCCATGATCGAACTCACCATGTCGGCAAAGCCCAGGCTGGCTTCCTGCAGGCGATACACGCCACTGTCGTCCTCGGTGGCGTCGTCGGGCAGCAGACGCTCGGGTGCGAGCTTCTCGCAACCTAGGCCCACGATCAGCGCCTGCCCGCCGAAGTTGGGGCTGCGCGCGATATTGCGCAGCGTGCGGATGGGAATGATGGCCTCCGGCGCGGTGATTGCCACGCCACAGCCGTAGACGTGATTGACCGCCACGACATCGTCGACATGGGGATACCTGGGCAGCACCTCGGCGCGGATGCGCTCGACCGCATGCTCAAGCACGCCGACCACGCACTGCACGCTGGTCATGATGCCCAGGATGTTGCGCGTGCCCACGCTGCCATCGCGATTACGGTAGCCCTGGAAGGTGTAGCCCTCCAGCGGCTCGGGCTCCGGCGCCGGATGCAGCGACAGATCCAGCGTGGTCAGCTCGGGGGCCTGCGGCATGTCCAGCAGCTGCTCTCTCACCCATGCGCCGCGCAGGATGTCGGCGTTGGCAGTACCGATGACCGCGCCCAGGCGGATCACCGCCGCGCCTTTGCGCAGGTCCACCAGGGCGATCTTGTGGCCCTGCGGAATATGCTCGATGGCGGTGAGACCGTCGGCGAAGGTGGCGCCGGCGGGCGCGCCGCCATCGTTGACGACAATGGCGACATTGTCGCGCGCATGGGCGCGGATGCTGAGCCAGGGCATGGCGTGCTGGGTTGCGGACATCAGGGGGCTACCTTGCAGGGCATTGGGGGTGGAGTGCATTAGCGGTCGGGGCTGTCGAACTGGCGCCGGTACTGCAGGATCAACCGATTTTCATCGACATTGCGCTGGTAGTTGGAGCGAAAGGTGCCGTTGAACCAGATGATGCTGAGGTGCTTGAAGCGCTCGCCCTGGAATTGATAGGTGGTCAGCACGTCGCGCGCCCACTCGCGGCCTTCGCCGGCATAGGTGGCCGGCCGTGCATCGTCGCCGCTGATGTAGCGCGCCATGACGCTGAGGCCGGGGATGCCGATGCTGTCGCCATCGATGCTGTAGCGCAGCTGCCAGCTGCGCTCGCCGCGTTCGAGAAAGTCGTTGATGAAGGTCCAGTTGAAGACGTTGCCATCGGTACCTCCCGGCCAGGGCATCGCGCTGGGCCCGGACAGCCTCTGATAGCCGGCGCCGAATTCATGGCCGCCGCTGCGCCAGGACAGCATGCTGCTGAACATGCGGTTGTCGATCGGGCCGGCGCGCGACTGGCCGACGGCGTCGGTGCGGAAATAGCGCAGATCCACGCGCAGGCGGTCCTTGCCGAACATGTGGGTCTGGATCAGGTTGTAGAGCTGCTGGCGGTAGATGTCCTCCATCAACCCGCCTTGATAACGCAGCTGGGTAGCGGGGGCCAGCGTGTAGGTGGCCGACACCAGATTGAACGCATCCGAATCCGGGGTACCGAGGAAGCGGCGGTTCTTGTTGGTCAGGGTGATCGGCACGCGCGAATCGCCGTCGCGGTACCAGGCGCTGGTGAAGCGGGCCAGCAGCAGGTCGAGCTTCGGGATGTCCTTGGATTCCAGCGTCACGCCCTGAAACGTCTCGGGCATGATGCGGGTGATGCTGGCACGCACCAGCGGCTCGTTGGGAATGAAGCTGCCCCATTTCAATTCGGTCTGCGAGGCGCGCAGCTTGAGCGTGGGCGCCACCCGGACCAGCGCATGCTGGGCGGTGCCGTCGTCGTCGTTGGGCAGCAGGCCGGTGCCGCCTTCGGCGCGTACGCCATCGAGCTTGAAATCGCCGATGCCCAGCAGGTCCAGGCCCGCGCCGATCGGGCCGCGGGTGTAGCCGCTTCTGGCATCGACCACGAAGCCCTGCGCCCATTCGGCCCGCTTGCCCTGCCCTTCGCCACTGCGGAAGTCGCGGTTGTAGTAGAAGTTCAGCGCGGTGACCTCGGCGGTGGCGCCCTGCCAGAACCCCTCGTCGGGGTGTTGCGCGCGCGCGCGCCCGGCCGCGCCGACCGCCAGCAGCGCGGCGCCGCTGATTGCCATCATGCGTTTCATTGCTCGGTTCTCCACCTGCGGTGAACGCGCCGCCATGCGCTGCGGCCGGCACTCCGGCAGCAGGCATCGGGACGCCTCAGCGCACCAGGCACGGCCGCTTGTTGTCGAAGGTCCAGTTGGGGATCAGCGCCTGCATGGCGGCCGCATCGTCGCGCACGCCCAGGCCCAGGCTCTGGTAGGTGCGATGCGCGGCCTCCAGCGCGTCCATGTCCAGCTCCACGCCCAGCCCTGGCCTGGCCGGCACCTGGATCTGGCCGTCGGCAATCTGCAACGGAGCGCGGGTGAGGCGCTGGCCGTCCTGCCAGATCCAGTGCGTATCGATGGCGGTGATGTGCCCGGGCGCGGCGGCGGCCACATGGGTGAACATGGCCAGTGAAATGTCGAAGTGGTTGTTGGAATGCGAGCCCCAGGTCAGGCCCCAGTCGCGGCACAGTTGCGCCACCCGCACCGAGCCCTGCAAGGTCCAGAAATGCGGATCGGCCAGCGGGATGTCCACCGACTGCAACTGGATGGCATGGCCCATCTGGCGCCAGTCGGTGGCGATCATGTTGGTGGCGGTGGGCAGGCCGGTGGCACGACGGAACTCGGCCATGACCTCGCGGCCGGAATAGCCCTGCTCGGCACCGCAAGGGTCCTCGGCATAGGCCAGCACGCCATGCATGTCGCGGCACAGCGCGATGGCCTGCTGCAGCGACCACGCCCCATTGGGATCGAGGGTGATGCGCGCCTGCGGAAAGCGCGCGTGCAACGCGTGGATCGCCTCGATCTCGTCCTCGCCGCGCAGCACGCCGCCCTTGAGCTTGAAATCGCGGAAGCCGTACTTCGCATAGGCCGCTTCGGCCAGCTGCACCACCGCCGCAGGCGTCAACGCTTCTTCGTCGCGCAATGCTTCCCACTCGTTGCGTGCAACGCTGCCGTCGCGGTAACTCAGGCCGGTCTTGCGGCGGTCGCCGATGAAGAACAGATAGCCCAGCACGTCCACCGCATCGCGCTGCTGGCCTTCGCCGAGCAGCGCGGCGACCGGCTGGTCCAGGAACTGCCCCAGCAGATCCAGCAGCGCCGCCTCGATGGCGGTCACCGCATGGATGGTGATGCGCAGATCGAAGGTCTGCAGGCCACGCCCGGCGCTGTCGCGGTCGGCAAAGGCGGTGCGCACCTGGTTGAGGATGCGTTGGTAGTCGGCGATGGAGCGGTTGCGGATCAGCGCAGCCGCCTCGTTCAACAAACCGGCGATGGCAGCGCCGCCAGGCACCTCGCCCACGCCGGTGCGTCCGGACGAATCGCGCAACACCAGCACGTTGCGGGTGAAGTACGGCGCATGCGCGCCACTGAGATTGAGCAGCATGCTGTCCTGGCCGGCGACCGGCACCACGCGGATGTCGGTGATGCGCGGCGTGGTGCCGATGTTTGCAGCTGAGGTATGAATGGTCATCAGGAGTCTCCGAAGACGATCAACGCGGTGCGGTGACAGGCGCGGCCGGGCCACCCGGAGGCGCCTTCAGTTCGACGCGCTTGATGTCGCCAACCACGGCCAGATAGGACACCACCGCCAGCAGGGCATTGAGCCCGACGAAGACCAGCGCCCACTCGAAGCTGCCGGTGGTGGAGACGATGTAGCCGATGACGATCGGCGTGGTGATGCCGGCGATGTTGCCGAAGGTGTTGAACAGGCCGCCGGACAGGCCGGCGATTTCCTTGGGCGAGGTATCGGCGACCACCGCCCAGCCCAAAGCGCCGATGCCCTTGCCGAAGAAGGCCAGCGCCATCAACCCCACCACCATCCATTCGGCCTGCACATAGTTGCAGCCGATCATCGTCACCGACATCAGCATGCCGACCACGATCGGCGTCTTGCGCGAGACGGTGAGCGAATACCCACGCCGCACCATGCGGTCGGAGACATAACCGCCGAGCACGCCGCCGGCGAAGCCGCACACTGCCGGCAACGAGGCCACGAAGCCGGCTTCCAGGATCGACATGCCGCGTTCCTTCACCAGGTACACCGGGAACCAGGTCAGGAAGAAATAGGTCAGCGTGGTGATGCAGTACTGGCCGATATACACCCCCAGCAGCATGCGGTTGCGCAGCAGTTGCTTGGCGTAATGCCATTGCGCGCCCCTGGGCTGGCTGCCTGGCCTGTTGCCCTGCTCCATGTCCACCAGCGCGCCATTGCGCTGGATGTAGTCCAGCTCCTGCGCAGACAGGCGCGGGTGTTCGCGTGGCGCATAGATGGTCTTGCGCCACAGCAACGCCAGCAGCACACCCACGCCGCCCATCACCAGGAAGACATGCTCCCACCCCCAGGCATGCACCAGCCAGCCCATCAGCGGCGCAAACGCCACCGTGGCGAAGTACTGCGCGGAGTTGAAGATGGACGCGGCCAGGCCACGCTCGGCGGTGGGAAACCAGGCCGCGACGATGCGGCTGTTGCCGGGAAACGAGGGGGCTTCGGCAATGCCCACCAGAAAGCGCAGCACGAATAGCGTGGTCACCGCCCAGGCCATCGGCACCCAGCCGATGAAGCCCTGCAGCGCGGTGAACAATGACCAGACCAGCAGCGACAGCCCGTACACGTGGCGCGAGCCGAAGCGATCGAGCAACCAGCCGCCGGGAATCTGCCCGGCCACATACGCCCAGCCGAACGCGGAAAAGATGAAACCCATCTGCAGCGCGTCGATGCCCAGTGCATCCTGGACCGCGGAACTGGCAATGGACAGGGTGGCGCGATCGGCGTAGTTGATCGTGGTCACCACGAACAACATCAGCAGGATCAGGTAACGCCTGCGCGGAACCGCCGCTGCGCCGATTGCCGTTGAACCGACCGTTTTTGAATCGATAGCCATCATCGTTCCTCACCTATGACGATGGAAGCGCACTGCGCTTCGGTACTTCGAGTGGGCCTGCGATTGGCGTGCCGGACCCTCCTCCGGCACGCCTCAGGCAACGTTGCGAGCGGGGCGGTCAGTCGTGGCCCAGTGCGCCGTCCACGCGCCGCCATAGGCCCAGCGGATTGCCGTGCGCCACGGCCGCCGGCAACAGCGCCGCCGGCAAATCCTGGTAGCAGACCGGTCGCAGGAAGCGGTCGATCGCCAGCGTGCCCACCGAGGTGCTGCGGCTGTCGGACGTGGCCGGGAACGGGCCGCCATGCACCATCGCGTGGCAGACCTCCACGCCGGTGGGCCAGTCGTTGACCAGGATGCGGCCGGCCTTGCGCTCCAGCACCGGCAGCAGCGCGGCCGCCAGCTCGGTATCGCCGTCGTCCATGTGCAAGGTGGCGGTGAGCTGGCCCTCCAGCTGTTCGCTCAATGCGCGCAACTGGGTGATGTCCTTGCAGCGCACCAGCAGCGACGAGGCGCCGAACACCTCGGCTTGCAGCGCTTCGTCGGCCAGGAAGGCATCGGCATCGGTACCGAACAACGCCGCCGGGCAACGCCCCGTGTTCGCCGCCGCGCCACGCGCCAGCGTGGCCACTCGCGGATGCGCACCCAACCGTTGCACGCCTTGCGCGTACGCCTGGCCGATGCCTGCGGTGAGCATCGGCGCCGGTGAGACTTCCTGCAGCGTTTGCGTTGCGGAGGCGATGAAGGCGTCCAGCGCCGGCGAATCGATCGCCAGCAGCAGGCCGGGGTTGGTGCAGAACTGTCCCGCACCCAGGGTGAGCGAGCCGACGAAGGCCTTACCCAGGTCGGACGCGCGTGCCTGCAGCGCCTGCGGCAACAGATACACCGGATTGATCGCGCTCATCTCCGCATACACCGGAATCGGTTCGCGGCGTGCCGCGGCAATCTTGACCAGCGCCATGCCGCCGGCACGCGAGCCGGTGAAGCCCACCGCCTTGATGCGCGCATCGGCCACCAGCTGCGCGCCAATCTCGATTCCCGCATCGAACAGCAGCGAGAACACCCCTTCCGGCAGGCCGCACTGCGCCACCGCGGCCTGGATCGCGCGGCCGACCAGTTCGGAAGTGCCTGGATGCGCGCCATGCGCCTTGACCACCACCGGGCAGCCGGCCGCCAGGGCCGAAGCGGTATCGCCGCCGGCCACCGAGAACGCCAGCGGAAAGTTGCTGGCGCCGAACACCGCCACCGGCCCCAGCGCGATATGGCGCTGGCGCAGGTCCGCGCGCGGCAACGGCGTGCGCTGCGGCATGGCGGGGTCGATGCGGGCCTGCAGCCAGCTGCCTTCGCGCACCACGTTGGCAAATAACCGCAACTGCCCCACGGTGCGTCCGCGTTCACCTTCCAGGCGTGCCCGTGGCAAGCCGCTTTCGCGCATCGCGCGTTCAATCAGCGTATCGCCCAGCGCCAGGATCTGCTCGGCGATGGTCTCCAGAAAGCCGGCGCGCGCTTCCAGCGGTGTGTCGCGATAGATATCGAAGGCCGCGTGCGCCAGCGCACAGGCCTGTTCCAGATCCTGCACGCTTACCGAGCCGAACGCTGGCTGCAACGACGCGCCGCTGGCCGCATCCACGCCCTGGAATGGCGCACCGGTGCCTTGCACACAGCGCTGCCCGATCAGCGATTCACCCTGGATGGCATGCATTAGCGGCGCCCTCCGATCAGTTGCTTGAGGTGCGCAAATTCGGCCTCGGTCAGGTCGGCCAAGGGCGAGCGCACCGGCCCGGCCGGGCGGCCCACCGCACGCATGCCGGCCTTGACGATGGACACCGCATAGCCGGCGCGCCGGTTGCGCAACACCGTGTACGGCAGTACGAAGTCGTTGAGCTCGCGGTAGATGGTGGCGTGGTCGCGGGCGCGCACTGCGGCATAGAACGCCAGCGCCCATTCGGGGAGGAAGTTGAAGATGGCCGACGAATAGGTGGTGACGCCCATTTCCAGATATGGCAGCGCAAAGGTTTCGGCGGTGGGCAGGCCGCCCACGTACAGCAGCCGGTCGCCCAGCCGTGCGTAGATGCGGGTCATGCGATCCACGTCGCCGATGCCGTCCTTGTAGCCCACCAGGTTGGGGCAGCGTTCGGCCACGCGCGCCAGGGTCACATCGTCGAGCCTGGCGTTGGCGCGGCCATAGACGATCACGCCCAGTGAGGTCGCCTTGCAGACGCGTTCGACATGCTCGGCCACGCCGTCGGCATCGCACTCGGTCAGGTATGGCGGAAACAGCAGGATGCCGTCGGCGTCGCTGCGTTCGGCCGCCTGCGCCATTTCGGTCGCGATCGCGGTGCCGTAGCCGGCCGGCGCGATCACCGGCATGCGCCCGGCGGTCTGGGTCACCGCGGCACGCACGGCGCGGTTGACCTCGTCCAGGGTCAGCGAAAACAGCTCGCCGGTCCCGCCTGCGGCGAACAGCCCGGCCGCCGGGTGGGAGGACAGCCAGTCCAGGTTGGCGCGATAGGCCGGCTCGTCAAACGCCAGATCGGCATCGAAATGGGTGACCGGAAACGACAGCAACCCGGCGCCAAGCGCCTGGGCCATTTCGGACGGGGTATATCTGCTGCTCATCGGACAAACGCTCCTAGGCGGGGGATGGGCTGATCCTAGGAACGCAGATCATTGCTGGTCCAAACCAAATTACGTATTGTTTGATATGGAAATTGAATCAATCACGGCATGGATGGTGCGAAAGTGCTGCAAATCGCTGCTTTGCAACGATTTTTCGTAGCCGTCATCGCGGCGGATGCTCGCGTTCGTTGCAGCCGCCTGCGGCGCCTGTGCCGTATTCATCCCGGCCCCGCGCGTCGCGATGTTGCACGTGCAGCATCGAATTCGCCCCCACTCCCCACCCAAAGGGACTGCCACCATGTTCGACCTGCCCCAGTTGCGCTGCTTCGTCGCGGTGGCCGACGAACTGCACTTCCGTCGCGCGGCCGAGCGCCTGAACATGACCCAGCCGCCATTGAGCCGCCAGATCCAGCTGCTGGAGCACAGCGTGGGTACCGCATTGTTGGAGCGCAACAGCCGGCATGTGCGGCTCACCCAGGCAGGGCGCAGCCTGCTGGCAGAAGCGCGCGCGATCCTGCGCATGGCCGAGAACGCCGGCCTGCGCGCGCGCCGGATCGGTACCGGCGATGCCGGCAGCGTATCGGTGGGCTTCACCGCCGGCGCCAGCTACCGCTTCCTGCCCGAAGCCATCGCGCGCTGGCGCAGGCAGGCACCGGATGTGGACCTGCAGCTCAAGGAAATGGTCAGCCTGGCGCAGCTGGATGCGCTGGACGCGGGGCGGCTGGACATCGGCCTGCTACGCCCGCCGATCCAGCGCCCCAGCCTGCACAGTCGTTGCGTGGCGCGCGAGCCGTTGATCGCCGCGCTGCCCGAGGACTCGCCGCTGGCACAGCGGAGCAGCTTGTGCCTGCAGGACTTCGATGGGCAGCCGCTGGTCAACTACGCCCCGGACGAGGCGCGCTACTTCTACGACCTGCTGGCGCAGCTGTTCGGCAGCCGCGGCATCGCGCCACGCTCGGTGCAATACGTCAGCCAGATCCACTCGGTGCTGGCGCTGGTGCGCGGCGGCATGGGCATGGCGCTGGTACCCGAGGGGGCCAGCGGCCTGCGCTATGCCGGCATCGTGTACCTGCCGCTGCGCGATGAGGCGCCTGCCACGCCGGTGGAATTGCATCTGGTATGGAAGCAGGACAACGACAATCCGGCGCTGCGCCGATTGATTGTCTGAGCACGGCGAACCTGCGCCTGCGCGATTCAAGCAGGACTGCTCGCCGCAGTCACACAGCGACACCTGCTCCAAGAGCTTCGGCGTCGAGGTTGGCCGACACGCGCACGCCGGAGTGTCCTGAGGGCGGGTGCGGTGCATGCCATCCACGTCTAACGAACACCGCGCAGCGCCGTAACAGCGGGCATGACATGCCGAGCGCAGACATCGCATCGAACAACCGCCAGGCACACACAGTCCCCGCCGTGGCGGGCAAGCAGCGCTTCCGCCGCGGCGCCTGCAGTACAACTCACGATGCCAGCACTGCGCCGCATCAACCGTTTCACCCGCCCTGCAGGGCGCTACGCCGCAGAGAGAAAAGCGCAGCGCCTTCGCCGCGAACCGATCCGGGAGGCCGGCCCCCGGGCACGCCCCTGGACGCCTACTGCCGCCCCACGCTCTGCACCACATGCAGCCGCCGCAGCCGGCGCATCACCTCGGCCAGATGGCGGCGGTCGCGCACCTGGATGTTGAAGCGCAGCACCGCGGCGTTGAAGTCGCGGTCCAGGTAATCCACCCGCTCGATATTGGACTGGCTTTGCGCGATCGCCGCGGCCAGCTGGGCCAGCACGCCGGTGCGGTTTTCCACCTCGACGATCAGGGCGGTGTCGTAGTCGCCACTGACGCTGGAATCCCAGTCGATCGGCACCCAGCGCTCGGGCGACTTGCGCAGCTCGGCCAGGTTCGGGCAATCCAGGCGGTGCACCACGATGCCCTTGCCGGCGGTGTGGTAGCCCATGATTTCGTCGCCGGGAATCGGCTGGCA
This sequence comes from Xanthomonas euroxanthea, assembly GCF_903989455.1. NCBI lineage: Bacteria > Pseudomonadati > Pseudomonadota > Gammaproteobacteria > Lysobacterales > Lysobacteraceae > Xanthomonas > Xanthomonas euroxanthea. The sequence goes on from NZ_LR861803.1 coordinate 3,850,628, forward strand.
ACAGTTGGCGAAGCTGATCACGCCACGCTCGCTGCCGTCGATCAGGATCTTTTCGTGCGAATGCTTGGAGTGGCCGCCACCGCGCAATTCGGCGTAGGCCATCAGCGCCTGCGCGGCCTGGGTCGGCATCCAGTTGCCCAGCGCCACATCGGCCAGCAGCGCTTCCAGGCGTGGATAGCGATGCTCGGTGAGGAAGGCATCCAGGCGCCCCTTGGGCAAGCGTTCCAGCGAGCTGTCCATCGCTTCCAGCGCGCGATCGAGCATGCGGTGGCCGAGCTGCACGGCATCTTCGTGTTCGAGTTGCTTGAGCTGGTGGCGGATCGCGGTACGCGCCTTGCTGCTGACCACGAACTCCAGCCACTGCGGCTTGGGCGTGGCCGAGCGCGCGGTGATGATCTCCACCGCCTGGCCGCTGACCAACTTGGTGCGCAGCGGCACCAGTTTCTTGTCCACCCGCGAGGCGACCGCGCGGTTGCCCACGTCGGTGTGCACCGCATAGGCGAAATCCAGCGCGGTGGAGTTGCGCGGCAACGCCAGGATCTTGCCCTTGGGCGTGAACAGGTAGACCTCGTCCGGGAACAGGTCGACCTTGACGTTGTCCAGGAACTCCAGCGACGAGCCTGCGGCGCGCTGCGAATCGATCAGCTCCACGATCCAGTCGTGCGCACGGCTCTGCGCGCTGTTGGGCGAGGCCGAGCCGACCTTGTAGGTCCAGTGCGCGGCCACGCCGCGTTCGGCGATCAGGTCCATCTCCTCGGTGCGGATCTGCACCTCGATCGGCGAGCCGTACGGGCCGAACAACACGGTGTGCAGCGACTGATAGCCATTGGCCTTGGGAATGGCGATGAAATCGCGGAAGCGCCCGTCCAGCGGCTTGAAGGTGGCATGCACCGCGCCCAGCGCGTGATAGCAGTCGGCCACCGAGCGCACCACCAGGCGGAAGCCGAACACATCCATCACCTGGTCGAAGGACTTGTTCTCTTCGTGCATCTTGGAATAGATGCTCCAGGGCGTCTTGATGCGGCTGACCAGGCGATGTTCCAGCCCTTCCTTGGCCAGCCGCTGCGACAGCTGCACCTCCACCTGCGCCATCGATTCGCGCCGCACCACCGGCTGGCTGCGGATATGTTTTTCGATGATGGCGTGACGCCACGGATACAGCGCGCGGAAGCCCAGGTTCTGCAGCTCGGACTTGATCAGGCTCATGCCCAGGCGCTGGGCGATCGGCGCGTAGATCTCCAGCGTTTCGCGCGCGATGCGGCCGCGCGCTTCGCTGCTCTGCGCGCCCAGGGTGCGCATGTTGTGCAGGCGGTCGGCCAGCTTGATCATGATCACGCGCAGGTCGCGCGACATCGCCAGCAGCATCTTGCGGAAGCTTTCCGCCGCCGCTTCCTGGCGGTCGCGGAACTTGAGCTTGTCCAGCTTGGTGACGCCATCGACCAGCTCGGCCACCGCCTCGCCGAATTCCGAGGCCAGCTCTTCGCGGGTCAGCGGGGTGTCTTCGATGGTGTCGTGCAGGATCGCGGCGATCAGCGATTCCATGTCCAGGCCGAGCTCGGCGAGCACGCCTGCCACCGCAACCGGATGGGTGATGTAGGGCTCGCCCGACTTGCGGGTCTGGCCGGCATGCGCGCTGGCGCCCACTTCCCAGGCACGGCGCAGGATCGGCAGCTGCTCCTTGGGAAGGTAGCTGGCCGCGCGTTCGAGGTGCAGGACGTAGTCGGGGATGGCCTGGTCGGAAGACGGAGACGTCACGACGGTCGCCTGGGCAGTGGGGCCTGGGTTCATGCCGGAAGACTATGCCAGCAACGCAGTCACGGCAAACGTTTGCACGCTGTACACAGCAACGCGGGCCTGAAACGGAAACAGCCCGCACGTGGCGGGCTGTTCAGATCGATCACAGCGATGCGGACGATCAATCGTCGTTCTTGGACATGTCTTCGTCGGCGACGACTTCGGCAGCGGCCCACTCCAGCGCTTCGCGCTCGGCACGCTCGCGCTCGGCCTTCTCGACCTCGTCGATCAGTGCGTTGTCGATCCGGCGTGCGGCGATTTCGCGCAGTGCCATCACGGTGGGCTTGTCGCTGGCGTCGGCATTTTCAATCAACGGCTGCACGCCGTTGGCGAGCTGACGGGCGCGCTTGGACGCCATCATGACCAGCTCGAAACGGTTGTTCACGACTTCCAGGCAATCTTCTACGGTAATGCGGGCCATGCGGGCTCCCGGCGACCAGCAACGGCCGCGCATCGAATGAGGGAAAGGGGGAGGAGTGTACGCCCCGGCCGCCGTCACGGCAACCTGGGCCTATTCAGTTTCCTTTGGAATCAGGGGTTTGAGCCGCTCAGTCCAGCAGGGCCCGGATCAGCTCCGCATGCCGCTGCTGTTGCGCCTGCCGGCGCAGCCGGCTGGCGGTGAAGATCGCACACATCTCCGAGACAGCCGTCTCGAACGTCTCGTTGATGATGACGTAATCGAATTCCTCGAAGTGCAGCATCTCTTCGCGGGCGGCAGCCAGGCGCTGCGCCATCACGTCCTCGCTGTCCTGGCCGCGCTTGCGCATGCGCTCGTCCAGCGCCTGGCGCGACGGCGGCAGGATGAACACGCTGACCGCGTCGGGCACCTTCTGGCGCACCTGGCGCGCGCCCTGCCAGTCGATCTCCAGCAGCACGTCGTGCCCGGCGGCCAGCTGGGGCTCCACCGATTGGCGCGCGGTGCCCTTCCAGTCGCCGTGCACCAGCGCATACTCGAAGAAGTCGCCCGCCTCGATCATGCCCTGGAACTCGTCGGCGGAGACGAAATGGTAGTGCTCGGCATGCCGCTCGCCCGGCCGCGGCGCGCGCGAGGTGAACGAGATCGACAAGGCGATCTTGGGATCACGCGCCAGGGTGGCGTTGACGATGCTGCTCTTGCCGGCGCCGGAAGGGGCCGCAACGATATAGAGAGTGCCGCGCATAGGGTCAGGGATTCGGGCTTGGGGAGTCGGGATTCGCAAACGGGCTGCGGACCGGTACCACCGGGGTCGATATGCTACCGGTATTGGCCGCGCCCCGCTGAAACCCGGGATGGCCCTCGACCAATCCCGAATCCCCAATCACCACTCCCGGCTATTCGATGTTCTGCACCTGCTCGCGGATCTGGTCGATCAGCACCTTCAGATCCACGGCGGCGTTGGAGGTGCGGCTGTCCACCGACTTGGAGCCGAGCGTATTGGCTTCGCGGTTGAATTCCTGCAGCAGGAAATCCAGGCGGCGGCCGACCGGCTCGCGCTGCCGGAGCACGCGGCGGATCTCGGCGATGTGGCTGGACAGGCGGTCGAGCTCTTCGTCCACGTCCAGCTTCTGCAGCCACAGCACCAGTTCCTGTTCGGCGCGGCCCGGGTCCACCGGATGCGGCAGATCGGCCAGGCGTGCGGCCAGCTTGGCGCGCTGACCTTCGCGGATGACGGGAATCAGCGTACGCACCTCGGCGGCGATGCGTTCGATCGCATCGACCCGCTCGCTGATCGCGTCGGCCAGCTTGCCGCCTTCGCGCTCGCGCGCGGCCACGAAACTGTCCACCACCTCGTCCAGCAATGCCAGGGCCTGGGCCTGCAACGCCGGTGCGTCCACGTCCTGCACCTGCAGCACCCCGGGCAGCTGCAGCAGATCGGTGAAGCCCACCTGCAGCTTGGGGAACATCCCGTCAAGGCGGGTGGCCAGGGCGCCCAGTTCCTGCAGCAGCGATTCGTTGACGGCCAGGGTCTGCGCGTTGTCCGGCGCGCGCAGGCGCAGCGCCAGATCCAGCTTGCCGCGGCTGTTCTTCGCCGCCACGCGCTCGCGCAGCAGCGGCTCCAGCGCACGCAGTTCTTCGGGCAGGCGCACGCCCACTTCCAGAAACCGATGGTTGACCGAGCGCAGCTCGCAACCGAGCGTGCCCCAGGGCGTGATGCGTTCGCCACCCGCAAACGCGGTCATGCTTCGAATCATCGTCAGTCCCGTACCTTCAAAGCGCGAATGGTACCCTAGCGGCCCGCGCTGGCTGACCGCCCCGCCACGCGCCGCCCCAGACCCACCTCCCGACTTCCGGACTCATCGCATGACCTTTTCCCGTCCCAGCGGCCGCACGGCCGACCAGCTGCGCCCGGTGCGCATCGAACGCGCCTTCACCCGTCACGCCGAAGGCTCGGTGCTGGTCAGCTTCGGCGACACCCGCGTGCTGTGCACCGCCAGCGTGGAAAACCGCGTGCCCGGGTTCCTGCGCGGCAAGGGCGAAGGCTGGGTGACCGCCGAATACGGCATGCTGCCGCGCTCCACCCATACCCGGTCCGATCGCGAAGCCGCGCGCGGCAAGCAGGGCGGGCGCACGCTGGAAATCCAGCGCCTGATCGGCCGCGCACTGCGCGCCTGCGTGGATCGCAATGCCCTGGGCGAACGCACCATCACCCTGGACTGCGACGTGCTGCAGGCCGATGGCGGCACCCGCACCGCCGCGATCACCGGCGCCTACGTGGCGCTGGCCGATGCGGTGAACCTGCTGCTCAAGCGCGGCGACATCAAGAAGCATCCGCTGATCGGCGCCGTGGCCGCGGTGTCGGTGGGCATCTATCGCGGCGAGCCGGTGCTGGATCTGGACTACCCCGAAGACAGCGACTGCGACACCGACATGAATGTGGTGATGAACGACGGCGGCGGCTTCATCGAGCTGCAGGGCACCGCCGAAGGCCACGCCTTCCGCCGCGACGAACTCAACGCGCTGCTCGCCCTCGCCGAACAAGGCATGAGCGAATTGTTCGCCCTGCAACGCGCTGCGCTGGCCGGATGAGCCGACGCATTGCCCTGACCACCTTGCTGGTCGCCGACTACGATGCGGCGATCGCCTGGTACACCGGCGCGCTGGGGTTCCAGGTGCTGCAGGACCGCCCGCTGGACGATGGCAAGCGCTGGGTGGTGATCGGCCCGGGCGGCGCACAGGAGGCCGCGCTGCTGCTCGCGCAGCCGGGCGACGACGCCCAGCGCGCGCGTATCGGCGACCAGACCGGTGGGCGGGTGGATCATTTTCTCTACACCGACGACTTCTGGCGCGACCACGCGGCAATGCAGGCGTTCGGCGTGCAATTCCTGGAAACCCCGCGCGAGGAACCGTACGGCACGGTCGTGGTGTTCCGCGACCTGTACGGTACCAAGTGGGACCTGCTGGAGCCCAAGCAATGAAACACCTGGTCCTGGCCAGCGGCAACGCCGGCAAGCTGGAAGAACTGCGCGCCATGCTCGCCGACCTGCCGCTGCGCATCGTGGCGCAAGGCGAGCTCGGTGTGGAGGACGTGCCGGAAACCGGCCTGACCTTCGTCGAGAACGCCTTGATCAAGGCGCGCCATGCCAGCGCGGTCACCGGCCTGCCCGCCCTGGCCGACGACTCCGGCCTGATCGTCGATGCCCTCGGCGGCGCACCCGGCCTGTACAGCGCGCGCTACGCCGGCAGCCCGACCGATGCACAGGCCAACAACGCCAAGTTGCTCGATGCCCTGCGTGAGGTGCCGGCCGAGCGCCGCAGCGCGCGGTTCTACGCGGTGATCGTGCTGCTGCGTCACCCGGAAGATCCGCAACCGCTGATCGCCGAAGGCAGCTGGGAAGGGGTAATCACTACCGAACCGCGCGGCACGGGCGGCTTCGGCTACAACCCGGTGTTTCTGGACCCGGTGCATGGCCTGACCGCTGCGGAAATGGATGCCGCGTTGAAGAACCGGCTGAGTCACCGTGCGGTGGCATTGGCCACGTTGCAGCACAAGCTGCACGCCCTGTCGCTGTGAACCATGGCCTGATGCAGTGCCCGACCTGATTCCACCGCCGCTGTCGCTGTACGTGCACCTGCCCTGGTGCGTGCGCAAGTGCCCGTACTGCGACTTCAATTCGCATGCGGCCAAGGGCGTGCTGCCATTCGAAGACTATGTGGATGCGTTGATCCGCGACCTGGATGCGGACCTGCCGCTGGTGTGGGGTCGCGTGGTGCATTCGGTGTTCTTCGGCGGCGGCACCCCGAGCCTGTTCCCGCCCGAGGCGATCGACCGCTTCCTGCAGGCCGCCGCCGCGCGGCTGCGCTTTGCGCCGAATCTGGAAATCACCCTGGAAACCAATCCAGGCACCGCCGAGCATGGCCGCTTCGATGGCTATCGCGCCGCCGGGGTGAACCGGCTGAGCTTCGGTGTGCAGACCTTCGACGATGTGGCGCTGCAGCGGCTCGGTCGCATCCACGACAGTGCCCAGGCCGAGCGTGCAATCACGCTGGCGCAGGATGCCGGCTACGACAATTTCAATATCGACCTGATGTACGCGCTGCCCGAGCAGACCCTGGCGCAGGCCGAGCACGATCTCGAGCGCGCGTTCGCGTTGCAGCCCACCCATCTGTCGCATTACCAGCTCACGCTGGAGCCGAACACGGTGTTCTTCGCGCGGCCGCCCAAGGGCATTCCCGACGACGATGCGGCCTGGGATATCCAGGAACATTGCCAGCGCCTGCTGGCCGAGGCCGGCTATGCGCAGTATGAGGTGAGCGCCTACGCCAGGCCCGGGCGGCAGTGCGCGCACAACCTCAATTACTGGCGCTTCGGCGATTATCTGGGCATCGGCGCCGGCGCGCACGGCAAGATCAGCTCCGGTGCCGAACAGCATGTGTTGCGACGCTGGAAGCACAAGCACCCGCAGAGTTACCTGGCCAGCGCCGGCAGCACGGCATCGATTGGCGGCGACGAGATCGTGCCGCGCGAGCGGCTGCCGTTCGAATACATGCTCAACCTGCTGCGCCTGCACGAGGGCTTCGCGCTGCGCGACTTCGAAGTCTCCACCGGCCTTGCCGCGTCGGTCATCGAGCTGCCGGTGGCGCGCGCGATTGCGCAAGGCTGGATGACCGCGCAGGACGGACGCGTGGTGCCGACCGAACTGGGCCGCCGCTTCACCAATGACGTGGTCGAGCTGTTCCTGGCCTAATCGCGGCGATCGCGGCGCGGCACAGCAGCCAGCACGCCGCGCCATGATCGGTAGCGCACGCGGCAGCACTGGCGCGCAGATCCAGCGAGTCGTGCCATGCGCGCCGTCCGCGTCAGAGTGGCGACCGGATCTTGCCAGGCACGTCTCGCAGCCGCGCGGTCGCTGACCGATGGGAAAACATGCTACATAACGCACGCCTCGCACCGAGCCCGCCTTCACGGATGTCCACTCCCGCCTTTTCCCTGCAGCACACGCCCAGCGGTCCGATCGCCGATGCGCCGGTTTCCGTGCGCGGGCGGCACCTGCTTGCCGCGCTGCACGCCCATTGCGTGCAGGCGCTCAGCGGGCCGCTGCGGCTGACCGTCGTGGAGCTGGAACGTGAGCTGCTGCATCAGGCCGAGCATGCACGCAGCAGCCAGATCCAGGCCGAAGCCTATGCACAGATGCGCGGCCTACGCGATCACATCGATCTGTTTCCGCAGGCGTTCCTGCAGCAGCTGGCGCAGGACCTGGCCACGCTGCGCGATCGCCCGTCGCTGACGCCGGCAGCCGACGCATCAGCGCAAGCGCATCCGCAGATGCTCACCCTGGTGGAAGACACCGATATCGACCGCGATATCGTGCTCAGCGAGATTGCCCGCCGCGAGACCTCCCGTCGCGCCGATGCGCTGCAATTGCTGGCGCAGCGATTGGCGGTGATCGGCGCGGTGCCCGAATTCGAACTGGAAGCCGTGCCGCTGGGCCCGTATGCCGTATGCCGCGTGCTGCGCCAGTGCGGCCAAACGCTGGGACTGAGCCTGGATGGGCAGCTGACGCTCTACCGCGTGTTCGAGCGTCAGGTGATCGAGCGTTTGAACGATCTGTACGAGCGTGCCAACGGCGCACTCGCGCAGGAAGGCATCCTGCCGGGACTGATCTATCACCCGTATCTGGTCAAACCCACCCAGGTGCAGACCCGGCGCGCCACGCCTGCATCAGCCACCGCAGCGATGGATGCTGCGGCCACCAGTGGGCGCGCGATGCTGCCGCGCAGCGGGCGACCTGCAACCGGCTGGAGCGGGCAATCCGCACCGACACCATGGCAGAGCGCCTTGCTGGATCCGCCCGCTGTTCCGATGACACTGGCAACGGCCACCTACGGTGAGCAGGCGACACCTGCACTGGGCGATGCAGTGCTGGCGCTGGGCGGCCTGATGGCGTCGGCGCGGCAGTCGCAGGCGGCCGGCGAGGTCGGCGCAGCGGCGACTCAAGACGCTGCACAGCACGGCACAGCGCCTGCGACAGGCGCGCAGGCAACACCTGAGAAAGCATCGTCCCAGCGTGCCTCCACGGCCGTGCCCAAAGCCGCCCTCAGCGACGCACTGGCCAGCCTGCAGGGCGCGCTGGCGGCGCAGGCGGCGGCATCGCCGCAGCCTGCCGGCATCGATGCGGTGCAGCGCCAGGTGCTGGCGTTGCTGCGGGCCCAACACGGCCCCGAGGCTGCGCTGTCGCCGCAGGACACCGACACCTTCGATCTGCTCGGCCTGCTCTACGCGCAGATGCAACGCGAGGTCCGCCCGCAGACCCCGGCGCAGGCCCTGCTCGCCAAATTGCAGGTCCCGGTGGTGCGCGCGGCGTTGGCCGATACGCATTTCTTCGTGCGCGACCAGCACCCGGTGCGCGAATTGCTCAACACCGTGGCCGAGTCCGGCGCGGTCTGGCTGGGCGAGGACGATGTCGACCCGCAGCTGCTGCACAAGCTGGACAGTGCGGTGGACAGGATCGTCACCGACTATCAGGGCGACGAGGCCGTGTTCGCCGCGGCCAACGACGAGATCCAGACGCATCTGCGCACGCTGGCCCGCAAGGCCGAGGTCGCCGAGCGGCGCCATGTGGATGCGGCGCGCGGCAAGGAGCGGCTGGAGTCGGCCAAGCAGCAGGCCGAGGCGCGCATCGAGCAACTGTGCGAGCAGAGCGCCCCGCCGCGCTTCGTGCAGGCGCTGCTGCGTCAGGCCTGGTCGGACGTGCTGACGCTGACGCTGCTGCGCCAGGGCGAGCAGTCGCCCGAATGGGACGAGCGTCAGGCGCTGACCACGCGCATTGCCGAAGTCACCTGCCGCAGCAAGGGGCAACCCGCCGACATCGCGCTCGGCACCGAGATCGACACCGCGCTGCTGCAGGTTGGCTACCACCACGATGAAGCGGCGGCGATCGCGCGGCGCCTGTCCACGCCCGGTGGCGAGGACGAGATGACCTCGCGCACCGAACTCACCGCCAGGCTCAAGACGCGCACGCGGCTGGGTGACCAGGGCGACAGCGCGCCGCGCAGGGATATCGCCACCGCGCGTTCGCCAGCCGAGGAGGCGTGCTACGTGCAGCTGCGCAGCCTGCCGTTCGGCAGCTGGTTCGAATTCGTCATCAACCAGCAGGGCGACCTGCGCCGGCAACGGCTGTCCTGGTATAGCCCGATGACCGACAACGCGTTGTTCGTCAATCAGCGCGGACAGAAGGTCGGCGAGCACTCGCTTGATGGCCTGTCGCGGCTGATGGCTGGTGGCCAGGCACGCCTGCTGGTCGAAGAGAAATCGCGCCTGATCGACCGCGCCTGGCATGCCACCGTGCGCACGCTGCGCAGCCTGGCCGGCCAGTCGCCCGCTGCCGAGGCCACCCGATGATCCAGGACACCCGCCGCGCACCGCGCCGCCAGCCGTCGGACCTGGTACCGGTGACCGACATGCTCAGCGAGGCGCAGATCGGCCGGGTGGGCAATGTCTCGGAAACCGGCATGCTGCTGCTGGCCTCGGTTCCGCTGCAGGACGATGCCCTGTATCAGTTGCGCTTCAGCCTGCCCGAGCGCATCGGCCGCGCCACCGAGATCGACGTCGGCGTGCATCTGTTGTGGACCGAAGCCGCGCACGCACCCGGACAGGCCTGGGCCGGCTTCCGCTTCCTGACCATGTCCGAGCCGCATCGCCAACGCCTGCGCGCCTGGATCGCCGAAGAACACATGCTGGGCTGAAGGACAGCATCACCACGATTACGGCAAAATCGCGCCCTGTCTTTGCATTGCCGATCGAGTCCCGCATGCCCCAGCCGTCCTTGAGCCACCTGTATTCCGACCACCTGCGCACGCTGACCGCGCGCGCCGACGAGGCGCTGCAACGCGGCGGCTTCGACCACCTGGTCGTGCCCAGCGGCAGCCTGCATTACCAGGTGTTCGACGACCGCGATTACCCGTACGCGGTCAATCCGCAGTTCAAGGCCTGGGTGCCGCTGACGCGGGTGCCCGACAGCTGGCTGATCTACACCCCGGGCAAGCGCCCGACGCTGATCTTTTGCCAGCCATTGGACTATTGGCATGTGGTGCCCGACGCCCCCAGTGGCTGGTGGGTCGAACACTGCGACATCCACATCATCCGCACCCCGGACCAGGCAGTGGCGCTGCTGCCCAGGCAGATCGAACGTTGCGCCATCCTGGGCGAGGCGCAGAGCGCGCTCGGTGCCTATGTGCCGAACAATCCGCAGCCGGTACTCGATTACCTGGAGTATCAGCGCGCCTTCAAGACGCCCTACGAACTGGCGTTGCTGCGCATCGCCCAGCAACTGGCGGTACGCGGCCATCGTGCGGCCGAAGCGGCCTTCCGCGCCGGCCAAAGCGAATTCGGCATCCACATGGCCTATTGTGCCGCCGTCGGCCAGGACGCCACCGAGCTGCCGTACGGCAACATCATCGCGCTCAACGAACACGGTGCAGTGCTGCACTACACCGAGCTCGGCCAGCAGCCGCCGCAGCCGCTGCGCAGCTTCCTGATCGATGCCGGCGCGTCGGCCTACGGCTATGCCAGCGACATCACCCGCACCTATGCCGCCGACCCCGGCAGCGAATTCCAGGCGCTGATCGATGCGGTCGATGCCGCGCAGATCCGTATGGGCCAGAACGTGCGCGCCGGGGTGGATTACAAGCAACTGCATGTGGATGCGCACCTGGCTTTGATGGGCATCCTCAAGGACTTCGGCATCCTCACCGTGTCGCCGGAAGCTGCGCTCGCCACCGGCGTCAGCGCCGCGTTCTTCCCGCACGGCCTGGGCCATCTGATCGGCCTGCAGGTGCACGACGTGGCTGGTTTTGCGGCCAGTGACCGCGGCGGGCGCATCGAACGCCCGGACGGCCACCCGTATCTGCGCCTGACCCGCGTGCTGGAACCGGGCATGGTGGTCACCATCGAACCGGGCGTGTACTTCATCGACATGTTGCTGGACGAAGTGAAGAAAAACGGCCACGCCGCCAGCATCGACTGGGCGCGCGTTGCGCAGTTCACACCCTACGGCGGCATCCGCATCGAAGACGAGGTGGTATGCACCGATGGCGCCGCTGAAAACCTGACCCGCCCGGTGTTTGCCGCCCCCTGAGTCATTTTGCACAGCACGGAGCATTGCCATGCACGATCCACGTCAACCCTCGCATCCCGACCACCCGATGTACCAGCAGATCCAGCGCGGCGTGCATGCAATCGATGCGGCACATGGACGCGCACCCGACCAGACCAGTGACCGGCTCAGCGCAGCGCTGCTGCCACTGGCCAAGGAAGGCGGCCTGTCGCGCGTGGACCACGTGCTGATGAGCGAGGCCAACCATCGCGGCGTGCACGGCGGCGAAAACGTCTTCGTGGTGCAGGGCGATCCGGCCAACCCGGCGCATCTGCGCGCGCATATGAAGACCGAGCAGGCATTGCGCACGCCGGAAGAGCAGTCGTTCGCGCGCGCGCAGCAGCTTTCCGCATCGAGCGAGCAGGTCCAGCAGCCCGAGCGCACCCAGACACCGCAGCTCAGTCAATAGCACGGCCTCGCAACAGACGGCCCGGCGCGGCATGCCTGTGCGGCGCCGGGCAGAGCGTGTCTTGAGTAACAACGCCGGCGCAATCGCACGCGCCGGGCAATCGGAACACCATCTGCAGCGCGCGCGTTGCATTGCAGCGCAATGCAACGATCCGCGTCAGGTCCGCTCACCGTCGGCGTTGCCGCGCTCTGCACCCAACGCGTCGCGATCTGCTATCTCCGCTTCGATCTCCTCGGCGCTGCGCGCCAAGGCATCGGTCAGCACCCGATGGCCGTCGGCGGTGATCAGCACATTGTCTTCGGTGCGGATGCCGATGCCGCGCCACCTGGCCTCCACCGTGGTGTCGTCGGCGGAGATATAGAGCCCCGGCTCGATGGTGAACACCATGCCGGGCTCGAGCAGACGCGAGTCGCCAGCCAGCCGGTAGTCACCCACATCGTGCACATCCAGCCCCAGCCAGTGGCCGGTCTTGTGGCGATAGAAGCGTTTGTAATGGCCATCGGCGATGTTGCGCTCCAGCTTGCCCTTGAGCAGGCCCAGCTGCAGCAGCCCTTCGGTCAGGGTCTGCACCGCGGCCAGATGCCCGGCTTCGTAGGCCACGCCGGGGCGCGCCTGTGCAAGTGCGGCAGCCTGCGCCGCGCCGACCAGATCATGCAGCGCGCGTTGCGCGGGGGTGAAACGGCCGTTGACCGGGAAGGTGCGGGTGATATCGGCCGCGTAGCCGCGGTATTCGGCACCGGCATCGATCAGCACCAGCTCGCCATCGCGGCTGCGCGCATTGTTGGCGCGGTAATGCAGCACGCAGGCATTGCTGCCGGTGCCGACGATGCTGCCATACGCCGGCCATGCATCGGCGGCGCGAAACGCGCGCTCCACCTCGGCCTGCAGTTCGTACTCATGCATGCCCGGCCGCGCCATCCGCATGGCGGCGCGATGGGCGCGCACGCTGATGTCGGCAGCGTGTTGCATCAACGCGATCTCGTCGCGCGATTTGAACAGCCGCTGCTCGTGCAGCAGATGCCCGAGCTCGAGGAATTCGTGCGGCGGCTGCGCGCCGTGGCGCACCTGCTCGCGCACGCGCTTGAGCCAGCCGATCAGCTTGAGATCGAAATCCACGTCGCGCCCGAAGTGGTAATAGACGCGGCTGCGCCCCTCCAGCAGGCCCGGCAGGATCTCGTCGACATCGTCGATGGGATACGCATCGTCCATGCCGTAGCGCTCCACCGCGCCTTCCTGGCCCTCGCGCGGGCCATCCCAGGCTTCGCGCTCGGCATCACGCTCGCGGCAGAACAGGATCGCCTCGCCATGCTTGCGGCCCGGCACCAGCACCAGCACCGCCTCCGGCTCGGGAAAGCCGCTCAGGTACCAGAAATCCGAATCCTGCCGGTACGGGTAGTGGGTGTCGTGGCTGCGCACCCGCTCGGGTGCGGCCGGCAGGATCAGGATGGCCTGATCGCCGGCCATCTGCATCAGTTGCTTGCGCCGACGCGCGTACTCGGCCGCGCCGATCCCGGTGAGCTTCTTCATGGCGCAGACGCGGTCAGTTCAACCGTTGGCGGAAGCGCGGCCCCATCACGCAGTCGCCATGCAGCAGCAGCACCGCCACGCGCACGAACTCTTCGATCTCGGCCAGGGCGGTGTCGTCCTCATCGGCGGCATCGAAATCGTCGCTGGACGCCTGCGCCAGCCGCGCCAGGTCCTGCAGCGCCTCCTCGCCCTCTTCGGTCAGTGCCGGGCGCTGCTGCGCCGCCAGGCCGAAGCCGCCCAGAAAGGCGCGACACCAGTCGAACAAGGCATCGGTGCGCGCCGCCAGCGGTGCACCGTCGTCGATCAACAGCAGCTCGAAGGCGAAATCGCGGTCTTCCAGCTGCGCCACCGTGGCCTGACGCATCTGGTCCAGCGCCCCTCCCTGCCTGGGCGCCACCTGCGCGGTGTCGGCCAGGATGCGCGCCAGCCAGTCGCCGCTGTCGGCACCCCCGCCGGAAAGCCACCCGCACAATCCACCATGCAACTCCGCTGCGGAGGAAGCCAGCTCCAGCTGGCGACTTTCGTTTTGCACGGCGGTTACATCGGGCAGATCCATCGGGTCATCCAGGCTGAGAACGGAAGGTACCGGCACGGGCGCCGGCGATGTGACTCCACAGTGTATCAAGGCACCCTGCATCGGCCGCCAGCGGTACGTTCCATGCAGCGTTCCACGCACATGACGCCGGCTGGGGCGAGGCCCGTGGCAGCCCTTGTCGGGATTGGCCCGACGGCAGGTGAGCGGGCGGCAACCGGGCGCTTGACCGGCGCGCGCGCGCGCCCCTATCGTGAGCAGATGGACAACGCCGCTGCCCTCGCCCAGATCCGCGCACTTGCCGCCCGTGTGGAGGCCCTGGTCGAGCGTAGCCAGCGGTTGACTGACGAGAACCGCAGCCTGCGCCATCAGCAGGAACAGCTGATCGGCGAGCGCGCGCAGCTGCTGACCAAGAACGAGCAGGCGCGCTCGCGCGTGGAAGCGATGATCGTCCGCCTGAAATCCCTGGAGCAGCACACGTGAGCACCAACGAGCCGGTCAGCGTGCGCATCCTGGATCGTGAATACACGGTTGGCGTCACTGCCGAGGAACGCGAGAGCCTCACCGCCGCGGCGCGCCTGCTGGATCTGCGCATGCGCGAGATTCGCGGCAGCAATCGCATGGCGGCGGTAGATCGCGTGGCGGTGTTGGCCGCACTCAATCTGGCGCACGAATTGCAACAGCTGCGCGAGCAGCAAGCGCTCTACGACCGTGAATTGGCCAATACGCTGGACAGCTTGAATCGTCGCCTGGACAGCGTCTCCGACACACCGCGTTGAGGTGCGGTTCGCACTGTCGTCGCAAATATGAACTTTCAATTGCGCCGGCCGACGAATGGGCTAGCCATCGCGCAGCAGAGGTCTATACTTCACCTGCGTTCTCTGCTGTAAACGACAGCGTGCAAAACATTCGCCTTGTCCCTTAATTACGACCACGGGGGCGCGACGAAGCCGGGAGTGCAAGTCCGCCTTGTAGCGGGAAGCCCGATGGCCTCACAACGTCCCCACTTGAACCCCGGGTTCAAGGTCGTTTCGCCCGCATCGTTCACGGCGGAGAATGCAAATCTGAAACGGCGCCTTCGGGCGCCGTTTCTTTTTGTGTGCCTGAAACATCCGGCATGTGCACGCAGCGTGGCCACGCCACTGCGGCGATCACTGCGCCCGGACATGATGCGCGCATGCGCGACGCGCAACCCAGCCACCGCTTCACGCGCATGCGCTCAGCGACAGGCCAGAGCCGTGCAGGAGCTGGAAATCCGTCGACACACACGCACTAGGCAGGCGCATCCACGCCATCGACAATACCGGCCCGCCTATCGCTGCGAGACACCATGACCGACGACCGAGACGCCTTGCGCCAGCAGTTGCGCGCGCTGCGCCGCAGCCTGCCGGCGACGCAGCGACTGGCAGCCGCCGATGCGCTGGCCGAGCGCCTGCTGGCGCTGCCGTTTGCGCCGCAGACCGGTGCGGTGGCCGGGTACTGGGCGATGGATGGCGAAATCGCGCTGCACCGTTGGCAACTGAGTCTGCCGGCCGGCGTGCGTTACTGCCTGCCTGTGCTGGACGGGCGCGTGTTGCGCTTTGCGCCGTGGCGGCCGGGCCAGGGCCTGGTCAGCAATCGCTACGGCATCCCCGAGCCGGACGTGGAACGCGCCGACCTGCTGGCAGCCGAGGAGATGGCGCTGGTGGTCACGCCGCTGACCGGTTTCGATGCGCAGTGCCGGCGGCTGGGCATGGGGGGCGGCTGGTATGATCGCAGCTTCGCGTTCCGGCATCGCCAGACGCCGCCGCCCTGGCTGGTCGGCGCCGGCTTCGCCGCGCAGCAGTTGCCCACCTTGCCCACCGAATCCTGGGACGTGGCAGTGGATGCGATCTGCACCGAACACGCCACCTTCCTGAAGGACGACGCCGTTTCCGTATGACTGCCCGCAAGCGCTACTGGTTGATGAAGTCCGAGCCGGACACGTTTTCCATCGATGATCTGGAGCGTGTCGGCACCGAGCCGTGGAACGGCGTGCGCAATTACCAGGCACGCAACTTCATGCGCGACGGCATGCATGTCGGCGACGGAGTGTTCTTCTACCACTCCAACTGCAAGGTGCCGGGCATCGTGGGCATCGCCAAGGTCGCCAGCGACGCGTATCCGGACAACACCCAGTTCGATCCCAAGTCCGACTACCACGACCCCAAGGCCACGCGCGAAGATCCGCGCTGGATGCTGGTGGACGTGGCCTTCGAACGCAAACTCAAGCGCACGATCGCACTGGACGAGATCAAGCAGCAGGCCGATGCGCTGGGTGAAGGCTTCCCGCTGATCGCCCGCGGCAACCGCCTGTCGATCCTGCCGGTGACCGCCGCGCAGTGGAAATTGCTGCTGGCGATGGAATAGCCGGGATTGGGGATTGGGGATTGGCCCATTGCCCGCCCGCGTTGCACCGCTTTGACGAATCCCGAATCCCCAATCACTAATCCCGAGCTCTTACCCATGTCCGAAGCAAAACGCCTGGCCGCCGAAAAAGCGATCGATTACGTGGAAGACGGCATGATCGTCGGCGTCGGTACCGGCTCGACGGTGGCCTACTTCATCGATGCCCTGGGCCGCATCAGCCATCGCATCAAGGGCGCGGTGTCCAGCTCCGAGCAGAGCAGCGCGCAACTCCGGCGCCATGGCATCGAGGTGCTGGACCTCAACCACACCGGCAATCTGTCGCTGTATGTGGATGGCGCCGACGAGTGCGACCCGAACCGCTGCCTGATCAAGGGCGGCGGCGCTGCGTTGACGCGCGAGAAGATCATCGCCGAGGCCAGCGAACGCTTCATCTGCATCGTCGACCCGAGCAAGCAGGTGCCGGTGCTGGGCAAGTTCCCGCTGCCGGTGGAAGTGATTCCGATGGCACGCAGCCTGGTGGCCCGGCAGATCCTGGCGCTCACCGGCGGCCAGCCGGTATGGCGCGATGGCGTGGTCACCGATAACGGCAACGTGGTGCTGGACGTGCACAACCTGCAGATCACCGACCCGGTGGCGCTGGAGCGCAGCGTGAACCAGATCCCCGGCGTGGTCTGCGTGGGCCTGTTCGCGCGGCGCCCGGCCGATGTGGTGATCGTCGGCGGCGAGCCGCCGCGGGTGATCTGAGCGATCGCACACGGGCACGCGCACACGCATTTCCGGCCCGCATTGCGAAGTAATGGCGAGCGGGCCCTGATTGCACGCAATGATCCGCTCAACACGCCACAGCCGCTTGACGCACGCGGCCGCTTGGCAGATGGTGCGGCATCCCCGCCCGCTGGTATGCCGTATGCGCCGTCTTCGCCTCCTCGCCCTTGCGTCCTTGATCCTGCTCGGCGGCTGCGCCAGCAGCGGCGGCAGCTGGGTGGAATTGGCCGGTACCCGCTACCAGGTGGAGCTGGCGCAGAACGATGCCGATCGCGCCAAGGGCCTGATGTTTCGCGATGCGATGGCGGACGATCACGGCATGCTGTTCGTCCACGACCGCCAGGAACCGCTGGCGTACTGGATGAAGAACACCAAGATCGCGCTGGACATCCTGTATTTCGACAATGAGCGCCGGCTGGTCTCGCAGCAGCGCGACGTGCCCCCCTGCTCGGCCGGCGATGCCTGCCCGCCCTACCCCAGCAAGCGCCCGGCACGTTACGTGCTGGAACTCAACGCCGGCCAGGCCGCCAGGATCAACCTGCAGGACGGCGCCACATTGACCCTGAGCCCGGACATCCCAAAGCTCAAGTAAATCTCACACCGCAGGCCCTTGCTGTCAGGAAGTACCGGACTTGAACCACGCGCCAGTTGCCGACACTCTTGGCAGCATGGTCGACATGCTCCCACTTCCCCATTGGACCGCACTCGCCAGCCTGGACGACGACGCCGTGCCGTTGATGTCCACCGCGCTGCTGATCGCGCGCGACGAGTATCCGCAGCTGGACGCCGAGCTGTACGACACGCTGGTGCAAAGCCACGTCGAGCATCTGCGCCGCGAGGTGGAGGCGATCGACCTGTGGCCGCTGAAGATGGCCGCGGTCAATCGTTATCTGTTCGACGAGCTGGGCTATTCGGGCAATCACGACGAGTACTACGACCCGCGCAACAGCTACCTCAACCAGGTCTTCGAGCGCCGCCTGGGCAACCCGATCTCGCTGGCGATGGTGCAGATCGAAGTCGCGCGCCGGCTGGGCATTCCGCTGGCGGGCGTGTCGTTTCCCGGGCATTTCCTGGTGCGTTTGCCGGTGGACGACGGCGTGCTGGTCATGGACCCGTTCAACGGCGGCCGCCCGCTGGGCGTGGACGAGCTGCGCGAGCGTGCGCGCCCACATCTGGGGGGCGAGATTCCCGACGACCGCGCCCTGGCGCAGATCCTCGACCCCGCGCCGCACCGCGCGATCCTGATCCGTATCCTGCGCAATCTGCACGGCGTCTACGCCGATGCCGAGCACTGGGACCGCGCCGCGCGCAGCGCCGACCGCATCCTGAAGCTGGTGCCGGACCAGCCCGAGGCGTTACGCGATCGCGGCATGGCCTATCTGCATCTGGGCCACCGCAACGGCGCACGCCACGATCTGTCGCGCTACCTGCAGCTCAATCCCGGCGCGCAGGATGCGACCAATCTGCATGAGCACCTGGTCGAGCTGAGCAGTCAGCGCGCGCGCGCGCACTGAAACCACAGCTTGCCGCGTCGTCATCAGCGCCCGCCCGAATGGAGGCAGGCGATGTTGTGGCGCGCAAAACGCACCAATCCAGCTGAACGGGCAGCGCCTCAGTCGATCTCGACCATCTCGAAATCGTCCTTGGTCACGCCGCAATCGGGGCAGGTCCAGGTGTCGGGAACGTCCTGCCAGGCGGTGCCCGGGGCGATGCCTTCTTCGGGGATGCCGTCGGCCTCGTGGTAGAGAAACCCGCAGACGACGCACATCCAGGTGCGGTAGGTGGTCGTGGATGTCTCGCTCATCGGATAATCGCGGTCACGCAACGGTGGGACTGCATTGTCCCATCCCACCCACCGCTTCCGGAAGCGCTGCCATGCCCGACCTGCACAACGCCCGCGGCGTCTACCTCATCACACCCGACGAACCCGACACTGCGCGCCTGCTCGCGCGCACCTTGCCGCTGCTGCCCGCTGTCGCCTGGCTGCAGTACCGCAACAAGCAGGCCAGCGCGACGCTGCGACTGGAGCAGGCCAGTGCGCTGCACGAGGCCTGCGCCGCGCACGCCGTGCCGTTGATCATCAACGACGATGCGCAGCTGGCACTGCAGGTGGGCGCGCAGGGCGTGCACCTGGGCGAAGACGATGGCGAGGTGGCGGCCGCGCGTGCGCTGTTGGGCGAACAGGCCATCATCGGAGTGTCGTGCTATGACGAGATCGCGCGTGCGGACGCTGCGGTCGCGGCCGGTGCCAGCTACGTGGCCTTCGGTGCGTTCTTCCCCACCACCACCAAGGTGACGACACGTCGCGCAACGCCTGCGTTGCTACAGCAAGCTGGAGCGCTGGGAGTACCACGGGTGGCGATTGGCGGCATCGCGGCTGCGCAGGTGCCCGCGTTGGTGGCTGCGGGCGCCGAGTTGATTGCGGTGGTCAGCGGCGTCTATGCCGCGCCGGATCCGCTCGCGGCAGTACAGGCCTATCGGGCCGGGTTTGCACGGTAGCGTGGCTTGCAGGTAACAGACAACAGATAACAGAAGTTACCGGCGACACGCGCATGCGAAGACACAAGAAACCGGGATTCGAGTCGAAGCGTCGTTTATCAGATGCAGTCACAAGCCGAGTGCGTCGAGTGCGCGGCGCCCTCACCGCTCGCGGGACACGCCGTGCATCCGTCCCTGGAGGCTCCATGGCGGCATCCATGCCGCCAAGAGTCCCGCAATCGGTGAGGACACCGCACCAGACAGTTGGTCGGCGCTCTTGTGAAAAGCTGTCTCTCGTGCGGTATGCATTAAGACGTGAAGCCGTTGCTCCACGATCCAACGAGGCGCATCCAGCACCGCTCTTACCGTGCACACCGACCATCTCGATTGGTCCTTGCCCGCTCACCGTCGCGGGACCCTGAGCGGCATGGATGCCGCGCCGGAGCCTACATGGACGTACTTGCGGCGCGTCCCGCGATGGTGGGCGGGCAAGGGCCGTGCAGCCAACTCGCAGCGTCGTGTTCGCGGTGCCCTCACCGCTCGCGGGACGCGCCGTGCATCCGTCCCTGGAGGCTGCGTGGCGGCATCCAGGCCGCCAGGAGTCCCGCAATCGGCGAGGACACCGCACCAGGCAATTGGTCGGTGGTCAGGCAAACCCTGGGTGTTGCGAGACCTGCGTTGAGTGAGAAACTCGGAGTGCGCTTGTGGAAAGCCTGCATGCCGCTGGAACTGCGATGCGGGATTTCCTGAGGCAACGTGATACGACCAGCGCACGTCATGCTCCGCTCTTGACCACGCACACCGACCATCTCGACAGGTCCTTGCCCGCCCACCGTCGCGGGACCTTACGCGGCATGGATGCCGCGTAAGAGCCTACACGGACGTACTTGCGGCGTGTCCCGCGACGGTGGGCGGGCAAGGGCCCTGCAGCCAAGCCGCAGATCAACCGCTCTACACCTGCCGCGCGTCGTACGTCAGATGACTGAGCGGCTTGAGCGCCAGCACCCAAACGCCAAAAACAAGGCAGCGACGCGTGCCATCACGCGTCGCTGCC
This sequence comes from Xanthomonas euroxanthea, assembly GCF_903989455.1. Lineage (NCBI taxonomy): Bacteria > Pseudomonadati > Pseudomonadota > Gammaproteobacteria > Lysobacterales > Lysobacteraceae > Xanthomonas > Xanthomonas euroxanthea. The sequence continues at coordinate 3,871,148 of NZ_LR861803.1, forward strand.
GGCGCTAACCTTATTACCTGCCTCGATCAGAAGTCGTAGCTCAATGTCACCCGGCCCGAGCGCGGCGCCTGATAGGCCACGACCTGGTCCCAGAGCGGATTGGTGGTGTTGTCGGGCAGCTGCGAGAACGGATAGATGTTGGTTGCAGTCTGCTCGTTGGTGATGTTGAACACGTCGAAACGCAGTGCCAGCTTGCCGGCGGCGAATGCCGGCTTGTAGGTCACGCCCATGTCGAGTTGCGCGATCCAGCCCAGCCGCCCCTGCGAGCCGGGAGGCGATGCCACGCCGGTGCCGGTTTCCGGGTTGTAGCAGTAGTGGTAAGGACCGCCGGTGATCGCGCTGCCGCCGTAGCCGGCCGGATCGGTGCCGGTGTAGTTGTCGCCGTAGTAGTTGCCCAGGCAATTGTGCGGCGCGCCCGAGATCAGGCTGAAGTTGGCCGACGCCCCCCATTGCGGAGTGAACTGGTAGAAGCCGAACAACTTGAGCTGATGGCGGTGATCGTTGGATTGATCGCCGTTGAAGTGTTCCATCAGCGCCGCGTGGTCCCAGCTCTGCGTGGTGGAGACCGAGGCCTGGCCCTGATAGCTGCCCAAGGCGCCACCGGTGCGCCACAGGTCCGAACGCACCTGGCCCTCGGTGGTGCCGTAGCTATGCGACCAGACGTAGTTGACCTTGGCGTACCACTTGCCGTCGAACGGACGTTCCAGGTTGAACTCGACTGCCGAGTAGTTGCGCTTGAACTTTGGGAAACCCGCCGCTTCGCGGCTCACCGATACTTCATGGAACTGGCCATCGGTGCCGATCACGCCCCAGGTATTGGTCTGGCCGGGATTGATCAGCGATGCACCGGCAACCTGCGAGAAATCGATGGTCACGCCCTGCGCGGCCGCAGCGGCGATCAATGCGGTATTGGAGACGTCGTAGTTCTGATCGTCGATACCCGCATTGAGGCGCCGATGCGTGCCGCGCACGCCCAGCACCCAGCCGGTCTCCAGCTGCTTGGTGAAACCGAGGATGACTTCGTCCTGGTTCTCGCCCTCGATGTCCTTGACCACTGCAGTGCGCACATCGGCGATGCGGCCGAAGCGCGAGTTGGCCGACACCGCCGACCCCAGCTGCTGCGCCAGAACCGGCGTGCCATCGGCATTGATGCCGCTATAGGTGAAGTAGGTATCGGTCGTGGTGGCCGGGGTGAACAGGCTCACTGCCGACAGCGGCAGGCCAAGGTAGTAGCGACCGACGTTGCCAAACACCTTCAGGCTGGAATCGCCGTTGACGTCCCAGCTGAAGCCCAGGCGCGGCGCCCAGGCGTTATCCACTTCGATGTACGGGTCGCCGAACGGGGTGTAGTTGGTGAATTCGTCCTTGCGCAGGCCGATGCTCAACAACAGGTTGTCGGTGACCTGCCACTTGTCTTCGATGTAGTAGGCACGCTGCTTGGCCTCGTAGGAGTACAGGCTGGTGTTGATGTTGCGCACCACGTAGTAGCCGCTGGACCCATTGACCGGATCGACCAGGCCCGGGCTCGGCGCGCCGATGCCGCCGGCTTCGTTGGCCGACTGGCTAATCAATCCACCATTCTCTAGGCCATAGGGATCGTTCGTCTGACCATATGTCCACGAATACCCGGGACCGCGTAATTGCGAGCCAACGTCGATGCCTTCGGATTTCTGGTTGTCGATACCGAAGTTGAGCGTGTGGTGGCCAATCCGCCACTCAAGGTTCAGACGCTGATTGTCCTTCTTGTAGGCACGGTCAGGCGAAGTGATCGCGGTATTTACCGGCTGCCGTCCTTCTATCGGCGTACCGCCCGTGTAGGCAGGATTTTGCAATGCGGTGCTGTCGATGAACGGGCCATCCTCAGCGTTGTAGTTGTACTGAGTCAGCTCATCAGGTGTTTTCATCTTGCCGTACAGTGCGGTCACGGTGAGGTTGTCGCTGAGGTAGCCGGTGTACTTGCCGGTGAACAGCGTCGGGCCGGTCTTCCAGGTCGCATCGTTGGTGATATAGCTGCCACGCTCACGCGCCAGGTAGTCGTAGCGGTAGATCGACCCGTTGGTCTCCGCCTCGTCGCTGGCGCCGGTCACCTCGATCAGGTGGTTGTCGGTGATGTTCCAATCCACCTTGGCGTACCAGCGTTTCTGCTTGTAGTCGTAATCGGTGAGGCCGCCGGTGCGTCCGTTGTCGGTGTCGCGATTGGTGCCGACGCGTACGCCGTCCGAATCCACCTGCTCGGCAGCCAGGAAGAAGAACAGCTTGTCCTGGATGATCGGCCCGCCGACATAGGCGCTGTAGGTGGTCTGATTGGCTTCGGCCTCGCTGGCCGGCTGGTACAGGCCATTGGCCGCGCGCGCATAGCGGTAGGCGGCGTTGTTGATCGCGCTGCCCTGGCTGTCCGGGCGCCAGTAGATATCGCGCTGATTGGCACGCAGGCCATTGGGTTCCCAGATGACGGCGGCGCCGAACTTCCACTCGTTGGTGCCGCGCTTGCCGATCTGGTTGATCACGCCGCCATTGGCGCGGCCGTACTGCGCGCCATAGCCGCCGGTGAAGATTTCCTGCTGGTCGATGGCGCCGTACGGCAGGGTCAGACCACCCAGGTTGTTGCTGATGGTGGTGGTATTGAACCCATTGAGGTAATAGGCGTTTTCGCTGGCGGCCGAGCCGCCGAAGCTGGGCAGCGAGCCACCGAGCGGGCCATTGTCGAAGCCGCCGCTGTTGACCACCACGCCCGGTGCCAGCAGCGCGATTGCCTCGGCAGTGCGGCCCAGCGGCAGCTGCTGCAGCTGCTCGGCGGTGACCACGGTGCGGGTGTCCACGCTGCTGACGTCGATGGTGGTCAGGCCCGCGGCGGTGACGGTGACGCTGTCCAGGGTCTGCATGCCGCTCCCCGAAGCGGCAGCGAACGAGACGTCGGTGTTGGCGCCGACGGTGATCGCGACGTTTTCGCGGGTTTCCACCACCGCGCCATCGCGCTTGACCGTGACCTTGTAGGTGCCCAGCGGCAGATTGCCGGCGGTGTACCGGCCGCGTGCATCCACCGGCACTTCGCGGCTGAAACCGCTGTTGTTTTCCACCAGCACGCTGGTGCCGCTGCTCTGTCCCACGCTGCCGACGATGCTGCCGCTGGTGGACTGCGCGTGGACGCTCCCCATGGCCACGACCAGTGCCAACGCCAAGGCACGCTTCTGGATACTACGGTTCATGTTTTCTCCCCAAGTCTGGAACTGTCGGCAACGCGACAAAAATGAACGGCGCCAATGGCTACCGGAATCACACTCTCTGAACATCTGCCGCAGCAGACCAATGACCACCGGTCATTTGCTCATGCCAAACCGTCGATACCCTTACGTTCGATCATAGGCAGCCGGATCGCCCTACCCGTGCGCTCCGACGGGTAGGCAGGCATCTGGTGGGTAGGCGGACGGGGGCCGCAAGCCTGACAATGGCGGGTGCGCCGCCCGCAGTCGGGCAGCGCCGCCCCCAATCGGTACCACTCAAGGATCTGCGCGCATGAACCACACCCGCTCCCACGCCCTGTTCGCCCAGGCGCAGACGCTGCTGCCCGGCGGCGTCAACTCACCGGTGCGTGCATTCAAGTCGGTCGGCGGCGAGCCGTTCTTCGTGGCACGCGCCGATGGCCCGTATCTGTATGACGTGGACGACAACCGCTACATCGATTACGTGGGCTCGTGGGGGCCGATGATTGCCGGCCACAATCACCCCGCGGTACGCGAAGCGGTGGAGCGCGCGATCCGCGATGGCCTGTCGTTCGGCGCGCCATGTGCGGCCGAGGTCACCATGGCCGAGACGATCCATCGGCTGGTGCCGTCCTGCGAGATGGTGCGCATGGTCAATTCCGGTACCGAAGCCACGCTGTCGGCGGTGCGCCTGGCCCGCGGCGCCACCGGGCGCAGCCGCATCATCAAGTTCGAGGGCTGTTATCACGGCCATGGCGACTCGTTCCTGGTCAAGGCCGGCAGCGGCATGCTGACCCTGGGCGTACCGACCTCGCCGGGCGTGCCACCCGGCCTGAGCGAGCTGACCGCCACCCTCTCCTTCAACGACTTCGAAGGCGCCACCGCCATGTTCGACGAGATCGGCGCCGACGTGGCCGCGGTGATCATCGAGCCGGTGGTCGGCAACGCCAACTGCATTCCGCCGCAGGCCGGTTACCTGCAGCACCTGCGCACGCTGTGCACGCGGCACGGCGCGCTGCTGATCTTCGACGAGGTGATGACCGGTTTCCGCGTCGCGCTGGGCGGTGCGCAGGCGCACTACGGAGTGACCCCGGACCTGAGCACCTTCGGCAAGATCATCGGCGGCGGCATGCCGGTGGGCGCCTACGGTGGCCGGCGCGACTTGATGGAGCAGATCGCGCCGGCCGGCCCGATCTACCAGGCCGGCACCTTGTCGGGTAACCCGGTGGCGATGGCGGCCGGCCTGGCAATGCTGGAGCTGGTGCAGGAGCCGGGCTTCCACGCCCGCCTGAGCGAGGCCACCAGCGTGTTGTGCGAGGGACTGGAAGATGCCGCGCGCGCCGCCGGCGTTGCCGTCACCACCAACCAGGTCGGCGGCATGTTCGGCTTGTTCTTCACCGACGACATCGTGGAGAGCTACGCGCAAGCCACCGCCTGCGACATCACCACCTTCAACCGTTTCTTCCACGCGATGCTGCAGCGGGGCGTGTATCTGGCGCCGTCGGCGTACGAGGCCGGCTTCATGTCCAGCGCGCACGATGCGGCGGTGATCGATGCCACGCTGGCCGCCGCGCGCGAGGCGTTTGCGGAAGTGGCGCACTGAGGCATCCAGGCGTTGCGTTGCCGGCGACGGGCCCGGCAACGCTGACCTTTGTGGTGCGTTGAAAGTGAGGTGTCATCGCCTGCGTCGCGGTGGCCGCTGGTGACGCTGGCCGCGCAAGACGCCCGGCATCGGTGCGGGCCTGAGACGCCTGTTTAGGCCCGCGCCGACGCTGAACAGGCGCGGCGCCGGCGCTGCAGCCGGTTCCATGACGTCCAGACGGGCCCGGCCGTTCCTAGCGGTGCCGCGTACCCTGCGCCACCGCAGGCTCCATTCAGGCGGCGGCGTAGCGACAGGCTTTGCTTTTGTCTTGTGGCTGTCATACCTTTCTGAAAGGTGTCCATGGACGGGCATGGGTGGGGACCCTCGAAGCAGCCGATGGACGTTGTCGCCGGTCACGGTGACGCCTGTGCATCGCCGCTGTTTCATCACGATCTGCAGCGTGTCGAGCCGGCGCGCTGCCGACGCTTGCCAGGGCCGCCCTCGCCTCATGCTCAAGCCTGTTGCGTTGCTCACGCCGCGCCCCTCACCGCCGCGCGATTCCGCTGTTCCCGATTGGCTGCTCGCCAGCAAGCTGGAGCCGCCGCTGCCGCGTCCCGGAGCGGTGGTGCGCAGCACCTTGCTGGCGGCGCTGGATCAGGCGCAAGCCCGGCCGCTCACCCTGCTGCTGGCACCGCCCGGATTCGGCAAGACCACACTGCTGGCGCAGTGGCATGCGCAGCTGCGCGCGCGCGACCACGCCGTGGCCTGGCTGTCGCTGGACGAAGAGGACACCGATGCCGCGCGCTTCCTTGGCCACCTGGCGTTGGCGCTCCAGCACGCAGGCGCCGATCCGGCACTGTGTGCGGCGGTGCTGCACAACCGCGACCAGGATCCGCGCGAGGCGGTGACGGTGCTGCTCCGCGCGCTACGCACGGCGCCCCGGCGCATCAGCATGATCCTCGACGATTACGACCGGCTCGGCAGCGGCATCGTCGACGAGCTGGTGCTGCGCCTGGTCGAACACGGCGGCGGACGTCTGCACCTGTTGCTGGCGACCCGGCGCGTACCGGCACTGCCGCTGGCGCGGCTGGACCTGCAGGCGCAGCTCAGCCGTCTCGGCAGCGCGCAGCTGGCACTGGATGAACCCGAAGCGCAGGCGTTGCTGGGCCCCCAGGTGCCGGCGCCGGTCGTGGACGAATTGCTGCGCTACACCGAAGGCTGGCCGGTGGCGCTGCATCTGGCGCGCTTGTGGCTGGAAGGCGGCGCGCAGCGTCAACAGGAGGTGGCCGCGCGCTTCTCCGGCCGCAGCGCGCAGATTGCCGCGTATCTGGCCGAGCAGGTGGTCAACGACCTGGATGCCGACACGCGCGACCTGCTGTTGCGGACCAGCCCCCTGGAGCGCGTCAACGCAGCGCTGGCCGATGCGGTGCGTCAGTGCGACGACAGCGGCCGGCTGCTGGCGCGGCTGGAACATTTCCACGGCCTGCTGGTGCCCATGGATGGCGAGCGCGAGTGGTTCCGCTATCACCCCTTGTTTGCCGACTTCCTGCAGCAACTGCTCGATCGCGAACATCCCGGCCAGGCCACGCAACTGCATCAACGGGCCGCACGCTGGTTTGGCGATCATCGGTACCTGGCCGACGCGGTGCGGCACGCATCGCGTGCCGATTGCGGCGACCTGGCCGCCAGCTACATCGCGCGCGCCGGTACCTGGCAACTAGTGCTGACCCACGGCACGCACGCGGTACGCGCACTGCTGCGGCATTTCGAACACCGCACCATCCGCGACACCCCGGCGCTGAATCTCACCCAGGCACATCTGCACGCGAAGCTCGGCGAATTCAGCCATGCGCGCCTGCTGCTGGAACGCTTCCGCGACTTTCCGGCTGCGCTGCGCGAGCCCTTGCAACGCGACTACACGGTGGTGGTGGCGCTGTTGCGCGATCGCCTCGACGAGATCTGCGGCAATCCGCATGGCCTGACCCAGATCGCCGCGCAAGCCTCCGCGCTGGACGAGGACGACCACCTGGGCCGCGGCATGCTGCTGTGCATCTGTGCCACCACCGCCATTGCGCAGGGTGCCTTTGCAACTGCCGAACGCTACGCACTGAACGCACGCGATGCGATGCAGCGCGGCGGCAGCGAACCAGGCGCGGGCCAGGCGCTGCTGGCGCTGGGCCAGAGTTTTTTCTATCGCGGACAGCTCGGTGACGCCGAAGCCTGTTACCGGCAGGCCCTGCACTGGTGCGCCCGCTCCCCGCAGCTGGATCGCGTGCTGGAGGCCGCCGGCCAGTGCCTGCTCGCACAACTGCACTACGAACGCGGCCACCACGACGACGCGGCCGACCTGCTGCATCCGGCACTGGAATTGCTGGAACAGCACGATGGCGGCATGGACGTGCTGGCCGCCGCCTACGACACCGCGCTGGGATTGGAGCGTGTGCGCGACCACAGCGGGCGTAGTGCCTTGGCGCTGCTCGAACACGTCGAGCAGATCGCGCACGGGCGCAAGCTGACGCGCCTGTCGGAACTGGCTGCAGCATGGCGTTTGATGCTGTTGCTGGAGCATCCGGGCAATGCCGCCATCGATGTGCTGATCGCACGCACCGGCGGCGAATCCGGATTGGCGCATACGCTGCGCTCGCCCCACCGCTGGCGCGATCGCGCGGCGATGGGCTTTGCGCTGGCACGCTGGCATCGGCTGGCCGGACGCAGCAGCGCCGCGCTGACCATCCTGGGCCAGATCGAACAGGCCTGCCTGGCCAACGACAACCTGTGCCACCTTGCGCGCACCCGCGCGCGCATCGCCCTGGTGCTGCAGCAACGCGGCGAACTGGTCGCGGCGCTACCGCACCTGTATAGCGCGCTCGACCATGTGGCATTGACGCAAAGCTGGCAGGCGATCGTCGAACTCGGGCTGCCGGCCAAGGCGATGCTGCGCTCGCTGCGTCAGCACGACCCGCATACCGTCGGCGGCACCACCCGCGCACTCACCATCCAGGCCCTGCTCGAACGCCTCAGCGGCGACGAAGACCCGGCCGGCGACATCTTCAGCGAACGCGAGCTGGAAGTGCTCGCGCAACTGGCACGTGGGTATTCCAACAAGCAGATCGCACGCTGTTTGCATCTGTCGGAAAACACGGTCAAGTTCCATTTGAAGAATCTCTATCGCAAGCTGGATGCACGCAGCCGCGAAAGCGCGTTGGCGCAGGCCTTGCAACGCGGGTTGTTGCGCGCAGCCGATCCACCAGGCAATTCGGAAACGGTGCCGGGCTGACCTCCAGCTACGGCGCTAACGCGCGGCAAGACGCCACTTCGGGCGGCCGGAGGCGGTGATGACACCTGCACGCGGCGGCAAGCTGGTCTATCTCGGCATCCAGAAGCGGCCCGGTCACGACAACACATGGAGCCTGCCACAACAGCGCGCCTTCCTTTAAGCGCAGTTCTCCGCGCACCGTCTACGACGGTCGCTGGCGCTGCCGTCCGCTCCGCTCACGATTGCTTGGAGCACGCGGCGTGACCGCGTGCCAGCTCCCTCGCCTATCGCTCCTGCCGCGGCCACGCGCCTGCGGCAGCTGATACCTCATCCAAAACTCAGCGTGCCCTTCATCATCGCCCAGTGGCCGGGGAACGAACAGAAGAAGGTGTAATCGCCGCCCTTGCTCAACTTGCTGGTGGGAAAGCTCACCGTGGTGCTCTCGCCGCCGCCGATGACCTTGGTGTGTGCGATCACGCGCGCGTCGGACTTGGGCAGATAACTGTCGGCGATGGTGGAGCGTACGCCGGCATTGGCCACTGCCTGGAAGTCGGCGGATTTGGTCAGCACCCAGTTGTGGCCCATCACCGTGGCGGCCATCTTGCCGGAGTGCTTGAGCGTCAGGTCCACCTGCGTGCAGTCGGGTGCCAGCCTGATCGCGCTCTGGTCGAACTTCATCTGGTCGTTGCCGGTGATGGTCACCGCGCAGGTGCGCGCCCATGCCGACGGCGCCAGCAGCACCAATCCAATCACGGCAACTGTCGAAAACACTTTCAAAGGAACACTCCTGCAATAAGGGATGCGCGACGCCCAGCGCGCCTGGTCACACCAGCGCATCTGCATGCGCCGATGTTGCCAGAGTAACGCCTCATGCGTAGCGGAAAAAAGCATCCATCGGATCATGCACATCGGCCGTGGCCTCCGGCAGCGGCAGTGGGCCGCGCTTGCCGGCAATCACCTGCACGAAGGCCTGCTTGAAGCGCGCCATCTCCGCATCGGTGCCGACGGTGATCCGCGACCAGGTCGGCCACACCGGCCAGCTGCGTCCGATGAACACGCCATGGGTGGCCATGTCGTCCTTGAAGCCGGCGGCCGGCCGCTTCACGTCGACCATGAAGCAGTTGCTCTCGGAGGTGGTGCAGGCATAGCCCTGCTTGGCGAGAAACGCCATCACGTCCTTGCGTGTGGCCGCGGTGCGTGCGCGCCGCTGCGGCACCAGTGCGGGATCGCGCAGGCTGGCCAGGCCTGCGGCAGCCGCGGTCACCGGCAGGCTGTTGACGCTGTAGAACATCAGCTTGGCCAGCAGGTCCGGGCGTGCGGCCGCGTAGCCCAGGCGGATGCCGGCCATGCCGTAGAGTTTGGAGAAGGTGCGCAGCACCACCACGTCCTCGCCCGCGGCAACCATGTCGACCACGCTGCTGGTGCTCTGCGCAAAGTGGATATAGGCCTCGTCGACCACCAGCACGCTGCCCTTGGGCTTGTGCGCCAGTGCATAGTCCAGGTCCTTGCGCGCGGTGACCGAGCCGGTGGGGTTGTTGGGATTGCAGATGTAGATCACGCCGGGGCTGGCGTCGGCGGCGCACATCGCCTGCACATCGTGCGAGAAGTCCTTGCGCAACGGCACCTTGATCAGTCTTGCGCCGTTGCGGGTAGCGGCACGCCAACCGGATTCGTAGGTGGGATCGGCGGTGACGAGCGCGGCGCTGGGCGAGGTGAACGCCAGCATCGTGTAGTCCAGCGGTTCGGTGGAACCGGCGTAGGCCATCAGGTGGTTGACCGGCAGCTTGAGCTCGGCGGCCAGGGTATCCATCAATTCCATCTGCACATCGCGCAGGTAGCGTCCACCTTGCGGCGCGATCTGCGCGATGGCCTTGACCGCAGCAGCCGACGGGCCATCGGGAAACTCGTTGGAGCCGATCATCACCGGCGACAACGCACCGGCCGCTGTCGGCGCGATCGCGGCGGAGCGTTCGGCGGCACCGGCCAGCAGCGGCAGCGCACTCGCACCGGCGGCGCCGGCAAACAGCGCGGAGTCGCGGAGAAACATGCGACGCGAAAGAGCAGTTTTCATGACAACCTCCAGCAGGACGACAGCACGGATTCAAGGACGAACGGCGACCACTTCGATTTCCACCCGATACAACGGATTGCCGAGCGCGGCGATCTGGAAGGCCGAGCGCGCCGGCAGATTGGGCTGCTCCTTGGTGCCGAAGAACTGGCGGTAACCGTCCATGAAACCGTTGAAATCCATCTTGCCGCCCATGGCCGGATCACCGACCAGAAACACCTGCATCTTCACCACATCGCCCATGCCCAGGCCGAGCGCCGCGAGTTGCTGCTTGATCTGGTTCAACACGCTTACCGTCTGCGCCTTGGTGTCGCCATAGGCGGCGATCGAGTCCTTGGGCGCACTGGCATCCACCACCGCCGGCACCTTGCCACTGACGTAGACGGTGGCCTTGCCGGCGGGAATCTCCACGGCAGCAGCAATGGGGAAATCGCTGTTGGGTATCTTGTGGCGGACCACGTCGGCCGCATGCGCAGCGGCAAGGCCTGCAGACCACAGCAGGGCAGCAGTGAGAACGGTGGTCACTGGACGGAACATGGCAACTCCTTGCATGAGAGAGAAAGGGAGAATCAGTGGCGCAGCAATTTGACGTCGTCGACGGTGACGCGCTCGGCGTGATCGTTGCCGAAGTGCGTGCGCACATAACTCACCACCTCGGCCACCTGGCGGTCGTTGAGCATGGCGCCGAAGCCGGGCATGCCCGCATGGCCGTCGAGCACCATCATGGTGACGTAGGGGCCGGCGGCCAGCTTCGGGTTGCCGGCAAGTGCGGGATATTCGCCCGCGCCCTGCGCACCGCGCCCGCCCGGCATGTGGCAGCCCTGGCAGATCGCCTGGTAGACCTCCTGGCCGGATGCCTTGGCAAAGCCCTGCTGCGGAAACAGCTGGGTGGCATCGGAGCTCTGCGCCCGCGCGTCGTATGTGCCTGGCGGCACCAGCAACGCAGCCATCGCAACGACAAAGCTGGCCGCGGCCAACCGTGATAACAGGCTCATGCGCGACCTCCTCCGGCCAGCACTTTGCGATGCAGACGGCCCACGACGTCGTGCGCGGACAAGATCGCGCCTTCCTGCCAGGCCGGGATATAGGAGACGTGTTCACCGGCCAGCGCCAGGCGCCCGTCGATCTGGCACAGCGGCGTGTAGTGTTCGGCACGCGCCTGCTCGCTCCACATGCCGAAGCAGCCGTGCGTGAACGGCACGCGGTGCCAGCCGACCGAAATGCCGTTCTCGAACTCGCGCGGATACTGCGGATGCAGCTGCGTGCCGTATTCGACCGTCTTGCGCACGCGCTGCTCCGGGGACATCGAGGTGAACTGGTAGGCATCCAGTCCCCACACATACGCACCGAGCAGCACGCCCTTGCCGGGGCTGTGATAGTTGGTGCTGGGATAGCTGATCAAGGTGATCGGCAGATCGGTGTAGCTGATGCCGCCGTAGATGGCTTCGTCCTCTTCCCAGAAGCGGCGCTTGAATTGCAGGCCCACTTTCACCGATGCCGCATACGGCACCTGGCCGATCGCGGTGGTCATCGCGTCACTGGCGGTGACCGGAATGCGGCTGAGCACCGACAACGGAATCGTGCAGATACACCAATCGGCGCTGGCGATGCGTTCTTCGCCGCCGTGCGCGGCGTCCTGCCAGGACACGCGCACACCGTTGCCATCCTGATCGATCCTGGTGACCTTGGCGTTGTAGGTGATGGCATCGCCGAGCCGGGACGCAAATGCCTTGCCGATCTGGTCCATGCCGCCCACCGGCTGGAACATGGTGGTCTGCATTTCGTAGTTGTTGCCGGCCGCCAGCGTGGTCCACAGACGCGAGTGCAGCACGTCCTGCACGCTGAAGGGATCGGAGAACTCCGGCTTGCCCGACAGGCCGCCGCCGGGATACCGCGCGAAACCGCGCCGCTCGCTGCTGTCCTTGCCCTTGACGTAGCCGAACTTGTGGTCGAGCGCGCCCCAGGTACGCAGGGATTCCAGCAGCACTTCCTGGTCTTCGCGGCTCACGGTGGTGTCCAGCGCCTGCTGCTGGGTGCACTTGGCCAGCAACTCGGACACGTGCCCCTTGTAATCGGCATCGATAGCGCGAAAGCGCTGCGGTTTGCCGCCGAAGCCATGCTGGCTGTGCAACAGCGCGTTGTAGTTGACCTGGTTGAATGCCTCCAGGGCCACACCGAATTGCTTGCAGTAACCCAGCACCGCCTTGTGGTGATGCGGAATGCGCCACGGCCCCGGATTGAGGTACAGCCCGTCGTCGAACTGGCAATGTTGCATCGCCCCGCCGAGTTCGGTGTAGCGGTCGCCGCCGCGCAGCGTCCAGTTACGCCCGCCGGGGCGGTCGTTGTATTCCAGCAACTGCACGCGGTACCCCGCCTTGCGCAGTTCGAAGGCCGCCGCCATGCCGGCCAGCCCCGCCCCCAGGATCAGCACCGAGGCGCCCTTCGGGTCGCCATCCAGCTGCAACGGTCCCTTGAAATCGGATTCGGCCGCCATGCCCAGGCTGCTCATCGCCTGATACATCATCGCGCCGCCAGCGGTCATGCCGATGCGCGCCAGCAGTTGCCGCCGTGTCATCGCCCCAGAGTGATTGCCTTGCATCAACGCTTAGTCCTTGCATGTCATGGATCGAGTCCGACGGACACCACCGATGGCGCGGCCGGCAACGCTGCCGGCCACATCACTGCCTCAGAACTTGTAGGCCAGGCTGGCGAACAGCTGGCGCGGTGCGATCAACTGGTACGAACCGGAACTTTCGTTCGGGAACACCGCGCCGATCGCATCGTCCTTGTCGAACAGGTTGTAGACCGACAACTGCAGCCGCCCACCGGCCAGAAACCCGGCATCCTCGCCCTGATAGCCGACACTGCCGTTGACGATGAAGGTGGCATCGACCTGGTCGGTATTGAGCGTGTCGCCGTAGCGCTTGCCGGTGTATTTGGTGTCGAGGTTGGCGAAGAAATGCTCGCCGTCCCAACCGCCGTTGAGGCTGAACATCACCTTGGGCGAGTCCGGCACGTCGTTGCCTTCCACCTGCACCAGGCTGCCGCTGACCGGGCCGAAATAGTTATCCTGGAACTCGGACTTGTTCCAGGTCAGCGATGCCCCCAGCCGCCAGCCCGGTGCCGGCTTCCACATGCCGGACACTTCCGCCCCGTAGGTCTGCACGTCGCCGACGTTGGCGTAGACGGTGGGCGCAACCACCAGCGGGTCCGGGTCGGTCAGCGCGATGATGCGGTTCTCGTAATCGATCTTGTAGGCAGCGATGTAGCCGCTCCACTGGCTGGATTCGGCGCGGATGCCGATATCGATATTGGTGGATTCCTCCGGCGCGATATCCGGATTGAATGCCCCCGAGGTCAGCGCCAGCCGTGGTGCCGAGCTGAAGTTTTCCGCGTAGTTGGCGAACACCTGCACGCCCTCGGCAAGCTGGAAGCTGGCGCCGACCTGGGGCTGGAACCAGTCGCTGTTCTTGATGGTGACGTCGCGGCGCACGCCGACATTGAAATCATCGAGATTGGCGATGCCGTTGTAATCGCGTTTGACATCCAGCCCCTTGGCGCCGAATTCCATGGTGAGCCGGTCATCGAGCAGGCGCAGCGTGTCCTTGATGTAAAGCTGCTTCACCTCGGTGGAGAAGTGATTGTCGTAATAGACCACGATCGGCAGCGAGCCCTTCAGCAGCGCGCCGGTGGCCGGGTCCAGGTTGTACAGCGGGCGCACCTGATCGAAGTCGTAGTTTTCGTACCACGCGCCGACTTCGAGCTTGTTGTGCTCGGTCTCCCATGACACTGCACTGGTTACGCCGTAGCGATCGCCGCCCATGATTTCCTCGCGCCGGGTCATCGCACCGACGCGGATGACATTGCCGTTGGCATCGACGATCTGCGGGTCGTTGATGGCGATATCGGTGCGACCCGGCGTGCCGGCGATGGCGTCGTTGTACAGGCCGGTGGCGGTGCTCGGTGGCGTGCCGCCGACGCCATAACCATGCTTGTTTTCGTAGTAGCCGGTGAAGGTGACACCGATCGCATCGTTGAACAGGAAATCGCCGTGCAGGCTGAGCAGCGAATCGCGGCGGCCGTTCTGCCATTCACTGTAATGCTCGGCATCCACTTCCGGATTGCCGGTGATGCGTTCATGCAGATCCCACGACACCGACCCGTCGGAGTTGTACGACTGCACGTCGTAGTCCTTGCGGTTGTTGTAGATCCAGCCCAGGGTCAGGCTGCCCACGTCCCAGGCCTGGCGGATCTTGGCTTCGAAGTGATCGCTTTTCTGCGTGGCCGGCTCCATGTCCCACACCCCGCCCTGCGTGCGCGAGGCAGACAGATACGCGCTGGGGCCGCCGTCCCACCAGTCCGGCGTATCCAGGCGCATGAAGCTGCGCACCAGATCGTCCGAGCCGATGGTCTGGGTGAGGTTGCCGCTCCAGCTGTCGCCGCCCTTCGGTGGCAGGCTGGTGTAACGGATCGCGCCGCCCAGTGCGTGGTACGAAGGCTGGGTGACATCGCCGGAGCCGGCCGACACGGTGACGTCGAGCAGGTTCTCGCTGGACACGTAACGGGTGATCGGGCCGCCTTCGCGGGTGTCGAAGGTTTCGATCGGGATGCCGTCCAGGGTCACGCCGATCTGGTTGGCGGAAAAGCCGCGGATGGTCATCGAGTCGCCGAACTCGTACAGCCCGAACGGATCGGTGGTCTGGACATTCACGCCCGGCAGGCTCGCCAGCAGCTGCTGCGGTGCCACGCCGGGCACCTGTGCCTGGATGTCGTCGACGGAGATGGAGGCGGTGGTGCGCGTGGAGCCGGTGCCGACCACGCTGACCGCGTCCAGCGTGCGTGCTTCCTGTGCCAGGACCGGCAGGCTGTGGGCGCCAGCCAGCACCAAGGTCATCGAAGCCAGCGTGCGACCACGCGTGGCGGTGGTGAGAATGGCGGCAACCGACGCCGCCAGTTGATCGGTGTTCAAGCGCTTGCGCATGCAATCGACCCCCTGGATGGTGTGACGTGCTGAGTGACCGGGCCCGCTCCCCAAGACCGGCTGACACCGCGGATGCGGCATGCATCGACCATACCCAGCACAGTTCCGCTGCACGCGCCGCGCGGAGGGTAGGGGCGGCGCGGGTGGGTAGGTAGCGACCGGATTCAACGATCTGAATAGGGACTGTCCCCACCCACCTGCCGGCATCCGGACATACCAGGTCTTGCGCACTTGCCATGCCGCGCCGAATCGACAACGCTGCGCAGCCGCATCCCGAGTCCACCCATGCCGCCTGCCGCACCGTCCCTGTTACTGCTCGATTTCGACGGCGTGCTGGCCA
Organism: Xanthomonas euroxanthea; assembly: GCF_903989455.1. NCBI lineage: Bacteria > Pseudomonadati > Pseudomonadota > Gammaproteobacteria > Lysobacterales > Lysobacteraceae > Xanthomonas > Xanthomonas euroxanthea. The sequence continues at coordinate 3,886,575 of NZ_LR861803.1, forward strand.
GCTATTCGCGGCCGCGTCGTCTGGCTGCGCTTGCCAGTGCGGCGGGATGCACGCCGCAACGTGTGCAACAGGTCTTGTTCGAGCAGGGCCTGGAGCGCGCCTACGATGCCGGCGTGATCGACACGTCGGCCTATCTGGCGCAGCTCGGCGAGGGGCTTGGCTGCGTGATCGATCGCGCCACCTGGATCGATGCGCGCGTGGCGGCATGCCGCGCCGAGCCGGCCGTAGTGGCGCAGGTACTGGCGGTGTCGACAACGACCGCGGTGGCGGTGCTCACCAACAACGGGCCGTTGATGGCGGAAGCGATCGAGCGGATCGTGCCAGCGCTGTTTCCGCTATTGCAGGGCCGCGTGCTGTGCAGCGGCGCCCTCGGCGGCCGCAAGCCGGAGCTGCCGGTATACCAGCGCGCGCTCGCCCGGCTCGATGCGGCCGCGTCACGCACGTTGTTTATCGACGACCTGTTCGTCAACGTGCGCGGCGCACGTGCCGCCGGCCTGCATGCGGACACGGTGCGCGATGCGCGCGGCTTGCGGCGGGTGTTGAAGCGGTATGGGCTGGGGTGAAGGGCCGGGATTGGGGATTGGGGATTGGGGATTGGGGAATCGGGAATCGGGAATCGGGAATCGTTGAGCATCGCGGAACACCGATCACCCTCACGGATTACGCAAGACGCTGCTCGCAGCATTGAACGCGTCGGCGTCCACGATCAGGGACAGCGTTGGCGCCTTGAGTCGGTGTTGGGTTAACGGCGAACGCAGAAGCGAGCCCGTCGGGAGAGGGGTTGGGGTGAGGGTACGGTAGAGCGATAAAACTCAAACCTCCATGCCCCCCGCCGTTATCCAATCGCTGCCGCAAGAGGGCTGCACCGCGCGATACGCAATCCGCATCAGCTACGCACCGCTGTCTTCATGCAGATCCTGCAACAGCCGCGCAGGTACCTGCGGCAACAACGCCACGTGCCCTGACAGGGCCTGGCGCAAATCGGGAAACACAACGACCTGCGCCTCCTCCCCAACCGCGCTCGCCGGCACAGCGCCGGCCGCGATGGCGCGAGGAAGCGCAGAGGTCGATCACTTCTGCGCGGCGTACTCGGCAACGGCCAGGCGCAGGCGCGCCAGGCCATCGGCCAACTCGGCATCGGTCAGATTCAGTGCCGGCACGAAGCGCAGCACATCCGGCCCCGCCTGCAACAGCAACACGCCATGGTTGGCGGCGAAATCCAGGATCGCGCCGGCCTGCCCGGCATGCGCCGGCGCCAGTACCGCGCCCAGCATCAGGCCGCGTCCGCGGATCTGTGCGAACAGGCCGAACTCGGCGTTGAGCGCCTCCAGGCCGGCACGCAGCGCCGCCGACTGACGCTCCACATTCTCGGCGATCTGCGGCGAAGCCAGCTTGCGCAGCGCCACCCGCGCCACCGCCGCGGCCAGCGGATTACCGCCGAAGGTGGTGCCATGCGCGCCGAACTGCATGGTTTCGGCCACCTTGGGGCCGGCCAGCATTGCGCCGATCGGGAAGCCGCCACCCAGCGCCTTGGCCAGCGTCACGATGTCCGGCGTCACCTGCTCCTGCCAATGCGCGAACAGCGTGCCGGTACGGCCCATGCCGCACTGGATCTCGTCCAGCACCAGCAGCGCATCGTGCTGGTCGCACAGCGCGCGCACGCGGCTCAGGAAACCCGGCGCGGCTGGCATCACCCCACCCTCGCCCTGGATCGGCTCGACCATCACCGCGGCCACGTCGCCCGAGGCCATGGCCGCCTCCAGCGCCGCCACGTCGTTGAAGTCCACATAGCGAAACCCGCCGGGCAGCGGCTCGTAGCCTTCCTGGTACTTGGGCTGCGCGGTCGCGGTGACCGCAGCCAGGGTGCGCCCGTGGAAGCTGCCGCGGAAGGTCACGATGACGCGCTTGTCGGCCGCGCGGCCGTGACTGCTGGCCCACTTGCGTACCAGCTTGATCGCCGCCTCGTTGGCCTCGGTCCCCGAGTTGCACAGGAACACCTTGTGCGCGAAGCGCGAAGCGGTCACCAGCTCTTCGGCCAGCTGCAGCGGCGGTGCGCTGAAGAACACGTTGCTGGTGTGCCACAGCTTGCCGGCCTGTTCGGTCAGCGCGGCCATCAGATCCGGATCGTTGTGCCCCAGCCCGTTGACCGCGATGCCGGCGGACAGATCCACATACTCGCGGCCCTGGTCGTCCCACACGCGACTGCCCTGGCCACGCTCCAGCACCACCCGGCGCGGGCGGTACACCGGCAGGTAGTAATGCGCGAGGGACAGGGGCGAATCGGCAGCGGTGCTCATGATGGTGGGTCGCAGAAGCGGAGGGAGAACGCGCATTCTCGCGCATTCGCCGGCCTGCGGCACAATGCGCGGATGCGCCCTTTCTCCGATCCCCAGCTCACTCCCGCCACCGACCACGGCTGGCGCCGGCAATGGTTCGACATCATCTACCGGCACGACACCCGTCCGTCGCGCAATTTCGACCTGATGCTGGTGGTGGCGATCCTCACCAGCGTGATGGTGATCATGATCGACAGCGTGCCGCGCATCCACTCGCATTCGGCGCACTGGCTGGTGCCGCTGGAATGGGCGTTCACGGTCCTGTTCACGGTCGAATACGGGTTGCGCCTGGCGGTGGTGCGGCGCCCGCTGCATTACGCCCTCAGCGTGTGGGGCGTGATCGATCTGCTGTCGATCCTGCCCAGCTATCTGTCGTTCTTCGTGCCAGGTGCCCAGACGCTGCTGGTGGTACGCGTGCTGCGCATCCTGCGCCTGTTCCGCATCCTCAAGCTCACCCGCTACATCGAGGAAAGCGGGCAACTGGTGGACGCGCTCTGGCGCAGCCGGCGCAAGGTGCTGGTGTTCCTGTTCAGCGTGCTCACCATCACCGTGATTGCCGGCGCCACGATGTATGTGATCGAAGGCCCGCAACACGGGTTCACCAGCATCCCGACCAGCATGTACTGGGCCATCGTGACCATGGCCACGGTGGGCTTCGGCGACCTGGTGCCGCAGACCACGCTGGGCCGCTTCGTCACCTCGGCCCTGATCCTGATCGGCTACAGCATCATCGCCGTGCCCACCGGCATCTACACCGCCGAACTGGCCAGCACACTGCGCGAAGGCGGCCACGCCGGCAAGCGCGATACCCGCAACTGCCCGCGGTGCGGGCTGGAAGGCCACGCGCCGGATGCGCGTTATTGCCGGCAATGTGCCGAGCCGCTGCCGGAGAGTTCCAACGGCTGACGCGGTGCTGCGGACTTGACGCGACCCCTGCGGCCACCGAGCAGTGGCCGCAGATAGAGCAGCTGATAGACAGCCTTGTAGATCAGCTGTAGCGCCGATGATCTGCGACTTTGCTGCAGGTCCTTGCCCGCCCACCATCGCGGGACACGCCGCAAGTACGTCCATGTAGGCTTTGGCGCGGCATCCCTGCCGCTCAGGGTCCCGCGACGGTGAGCGGGCAAGGACCGGTCGAGACGATCGGTGTGCGGGTGCAAGCAGAGCATGACGTGCGCGCTTCCATAAGAGCACGCCTAATTAGTAATCCAAGACAAGCCGAGCAATGAGCAGGCTTTCAATGAAGCAACCTTGAAACTTCCAGGTGCAGTGTCCTCGCCGGTTGCGGGACCGTGTGGCGGCATGGATGCCGCCACCGAGCCCCAGGGACGGGTTCACGGCGTGTCCCGCAGGCGGTGAGGGCACCGCGCCCTCGACCATTTTTGCTTGAGACCATCTAACAACGCTGAAGGTCAGGATTTCAGCATCTTTGAGGCTTGCACAATCATCTGTTCGATGCGCTTACGCAATGCGACACAGATGCGTGCGCAGCATCAATGCGACATGCGATTGCTCATGTCGATCAGATCGTTGTAGCTGGCCAGCACGGCCTGGCGCGTGCCGCCCGGGGGGAGTGAGCCACTTTCCAGCAGCATCTGCTCGCTCTTGTTCAATGGTGTCTTGGTGCGGATACGCTCGACCAGCCGTCCCGACTCGCGCGCCAGCTTGTCGGCAGAACGTTCCATGTGGCCCCACATCGCATCGCCCTGGCCGACCTTGGCCTTCTGTGCCTCTTCCAGAATGCCCTGGTAGCGTGCGAGCTGGGATTGCGCTGCAGCAAGATCCGGCGTGTCGCTGTCGAGCACCTGCACCAGCTGCTTGCCTTCGCCGATGATCTTCAGGTGATACCAGGAGGCACTGCGGCCCTCTTCCTTTTCGATCGCATCGATCTGCGCCTGGCGACGCATGTCTTCGTTGCGTTCGAGTGCGGCATTCATGGCTTCGCCGGCCTCGAAGAACGCGTGATAGGCCTGCATCAACGGCGCGTGCAGCGCCTTCATGCCCTTGCCGTCATCGCGCAGATAATCCTCGCGGTCGTAGTAGCGCACCGCTTCGCCGATACGCTCGTTGAGCGTGGTGAAGCGTTCCTGATAGGTCTTGGCCACCGGATCGAGCTGGGGGTTGGCGGGCGTTTGCGCCAGTGCCGCGGTCATCGGCGCCCCGCATTCGTCCACGTGATGCGACAGCACCGTGCCCGGTGCATGGATACCGCTCTCCTTGCCGGTCGGGCCGGCCTCGGGGTCCTGCATCCAGCCGATGTATTGCTGGTAGCTCTCATGGATCGGCTGCTCGACACCGTTGAAGCACGTGATGTAGGCATTGATCTTGTCGGCGCCTTCCACTGCGGCGGCGGGCGCGTCTTTCTGGCAGCCGGCAAGCAGTGCGGCGAACGCGATCGCCGCGGCGAGCGGCGCATAACGAAGTTGATGGGTCATCTTGCGTTCCATTGATAGGTTGAAGAAGGTGGCGCCGCAGCGTGCGGCCGAAAGGCATCCGGCGCAGTCGGTCGCCCGGCACGCGCGCGATGGCTGGAAACAGCAGTGATTACTGACGATTGCTTTGGAACACCAGCGCGTTGTAGGTGTTGAGTAACTTGCGCGGCGAGCCTTCGGGCGCCAGCGAGGGGCTATCCAGCCAGCCCTGCTCCATCTTGCTGTAGGGCGTTTTTTCGACCACGCGCTTCACCCGCGCCTTGGCTTGTCTGCGGAAGGTTTCTGCAGCGGTCTCGAAACTGTTCCAGTCCAGCTTGCCCGGCTCCTGGTCGGCCACCTTGGCGTGCGCTTCATCGGAGAGACGGTTGAAGCCGTCCAGCAGCGCGTTGGCACGCGGCACGTCGAACTGCTCCTCTTCCAGCGTATCGGCGATCTGCTTGGCGTCGAGCATCATCGCCAGCCGGTAGTACTCGCGCGTGCGGCCTTCGCCCTGCTCCAGCGTCTTGAGCTTTTCGCGTTGCGCCGCGTCGTTTTGCAGGTCCAGTTCGGCGCTGAAGGCGGTGCTGGCATCGGCGTAGGTGGACAGTGCCTCCATCAGCTGCGGGTGCAGCTGCTTGCCCTTGGCAAACTGGTCGTCCTCGTAATCCTGGCGGGTGTAGTAATCGGCCACTGCGTGACTGATCGGCTGCAGTGCCTTCAATGCCGCGCGATAGTCGCCTGCTGCCTTGTCCAGCGCCGGCAGCGCTGGCTTCGCCGCAGCGGCCGCGCTGACCGGTGCGTCGCACTGCTGCATGTCGCCATCGTCGATATCGTACGGGCCGGTCATGCCGGACTCGTCACCGGTCGGGCCGGCGAACGGGTCCTGCATCCAGCCGGTGTAGTACTTGGCGCCGGCGTGCACCTTCGCGTTGACGCGGTTGAAGCAGTCGATATAGGCGCCGAGCTTGGCGGTCACGCCTTGCAGGGAATCCAGCTGTCCTCCGGTCGTTTTGGTATCGGCACCGTCGGCACCGGTTGCAGGCTGCTGCGACTTGCCGCCACAGGCGGCCACCAGGGCGGACACGCAGACCGCCAGAACAAGCACACGAAACTTCGGAGACACGCGCGGTACATCCTTGTTGGAAACGTTTTCAGCTACACACGATAGCAAACCCGACTGTGAACTGGGTGTGCTCGCCCCAGGTCCGGCCGCAGCCGGGCCTCAACGGCGCGACTGCTGGCGGGGCGCACCTACGCCTTGAAGCACGGCAGCTGCGCGCGCCGAGGCTCGGTCGCGCTCCGTCTCCCGCCCACGAGCGCGGGCCGCGATGTTGGCCGCGCTTAGTCGAGAAACAGATCCGGCAACAGCGCACGCGACGGGTCGACCGCATAACCACTCAGGTCGGTGATGCCGGCCTGGGCCAGGACGGCGTCGTCGATCAGGAACTGGCCATGGAATCCAGCCGCCTTGCGCGTCAGCACTGCATGCGCCGCGTCGGCCATGATCTCCGGCCGGCGACACGCGGCCGCGTCCACGCCGTCGATCATGTTGATCGCATCGGTGGCGATCACGGTGCGCGGCCACAGCGCATTGATCGCCACGCCTTGCGGGCCGAACTCGGCTGCCAGCCCCAGGGTCACCAGGCTCATGCCCATCTTTGCCAGGGTGTAGCCGGTATGCGCGCCCCACCACGCCGGGTTCAAGGACGGTGGCGGCGCCAGCGTGAGGATGTGCGGATTGGGCGCCTGCAACAGATGCGGCAGGCACGCCTGTGCGCACAGAAAACTGCCGCGTGCGTTGACCTGCTGCATCAGATCGAAGCGCTTCATCGGCGTGTCCAACGCACCACGCAACCAGATCGCACTGGCATTGTTGACCAGGATATCGATACCGCCGAAGGCATCGACCGTGGCGGCCACGGCCGCACGCACCTGGTCGTCGTCGCGGATATCGCATTTGAGTGCCAGCGCCTGCCCACCGGCCGCCGTCACCGCCGCGGCCGCGCTATGGATGGTGCCGGGCAACTTGGGATTGGCCACCGCCGATTTGGCCGCAATCGCCACATTGGCCCCATCCCGCGCCGCCCGCAACGCAATCGCCAAGCCAATCCCGCGCGAGGCACCGGTGATGAAGAGGGTTTTGCCGTTTAAGGTCATGGGAATCGGGAGTCGAGAATGGGGAATCGCAAAAGCTTAGCGCCTTGTACGTCCAGCAGCCGACGCACGATCAGCTGCCGCGATGCGCCCTACCGATTCCCTACTCCCGATTCCCGAGTCCCGGCACTTCAGGGCTTCGGCCCCTGCCCCTCGTTGTCTTCCCAGTGCAGCACGCGGCGGGTCACGAAGCGGTAGACCGGTTTGCCGGTGGCGAACCACAGCTTGCGTACCCAGGAGGTGCGCTTGAGCACGCGGCGTTCCACCGGGGTGATCGCGGCCGGGCAATACATGCGCTTGTGCTTGAGCAGGTGGCGCAGGTCTTCGCGGGCAAGCAGGCGCATCCAGCGCGCACGGGGATTGCCGCGTACCGCCAGCTGGAAATCGATCACCGCCGGGCTGCCGTCGTCCTGCACCAGCCAGTTGGCCTCCTTGGCCAGATCGTTATGCGCCACGCCGCGCCGATGCAACTGCTGCAACAACCTGCGCGCGCAGCGGAAGTAGGCAAGATCGCCACGCGGCGGGCGCCGGTACATCGCATCGCCGGCCAGATAGCTGCGATCCAGATGGCACCCGTCCCAGCGCAACAGCCGCGGCGTGCGTGGCAAGCCATCCAGCTGGCGCAGGGCCAACACTTCGCGCCGCGCCAGCCACCAGGCCACTCCGCGCAACAGCCACGGCGCCACGCTCAGGTCGCGCCGCACGAACAGGCGGTCGGCCTCGCGGATCAACAGGATGCGCCCGAAGGTATCGGACTTCAGCGGCAGATTGGCGGCGGGATCGTCACTCATCCCCCATTGTAGGCGGGGCGCCCGCATCGCCACAGCGCGCGTTGCCCCTGCGGTCTTGCCCGCTCGCAACCTGAGGTGAAGCGGCCGGGCCGATGTGATGACGGCGAAGTCACCTCGTCGCCATGCCCACCTATAATCGTGGGATGAATTCATGGATCGACGCCACGCTGGAGTGGATCGGACACCACCCCACCCTGGCTGGCGTGGCGATCTTTGCCATCGCATTTTCCGATGCGGTGATCGTGCTCGGCGCCATCGTACCGGCGCTGCCGTTGCTGTTCGCCATCGGCGTGCTGATCGGGCTGGGCCAGATCAACGGGCCGTATGCGGTGGCCTGCGCCGCCCTGGGCGCCTTCGCCGGCGATACGCTGAGCTTCTGGGTCGGCCACCGGTGGGGTCACCAGTTGCACACCTACTGGCCGTTCCGCCGTTACCCGCAGTTGCTGGAGCGTGGCGAGCTGCTGTTTCGACGCAATGCCTTCAAGAGCATCCTGATCGCCCGTTACGTGGGCGCGGTGCGGCCGTTCGTGCCGGCCATCGCCGGCATGTCGCACATGCCGTTCAAGCGCTATCTGGTCGCCAGCGGCCTGGCCTGCATCTCGTGGGCGCTGCTGTTCCTGGTGCCCGGCTGGGTGCTGGGCACCGCCTACGACGCGGTGGCCGCGGTGGCCGGCCGCCTGTTCGTGGTGGTCACCTTGCTGGCTGCAGTGATCGGCCTGGCCTGGGCGATGGTGCTGTACTCCTACCGCTGGTCGGCCGGCCATCTGGATGCCCTGCTGGCGCGGCTGCTGGAGTGGTCGCATCGGCATCCGGTCCTGGGCAACTGGTCGGTGAGCGTGTTCGACCCGCGCCGCCGCGAGTCGGTGCCACTGGCGATGATGGCGTTGATGCTGTTGCTGCTGGGCTGGGGCTGGTTCGTGTTGCTGATGGTGGTGCTGGCGCATGGCGAGCCGCTGCGCGTGGACCTGGCCGTGCACGACCTGATGCTGGCACTGCGCAACCCGCTGGCCGACTACCCGATGGTGGCGCTGGCCTCGCTGGGCGACTGGCAGGTGCTGCTGCCGGCGATCGCGGCGGCCATGGGCTACCTGGCCTGGCGGCGCCGCTGGATGGCGGTGACGCACTGGGTGATCGCGCTGGCCTTCGGCCTGGCGTTGACCCAGTTGCTGGGCGCCACCGTGCAGGTGGTGCGCCCGCCGGCGGCCAGCAGCGGTTTCGGGTTTCCGTCGGTGGCGGTCACCATGGCCACGATCGGCTTTGGTTTCTTCGCGCTGCTGATCGCGCGCGAGCTGCCGGGCCGGCGCCGGGTGTGGCCGTATCTGGTCAGTGGCGCGATGGTGTCGCTGATCGGCTTTGCGCGCCTGTACCTGGGCGCACACTGGCTCAGCGACGTGGTCGGCGGCATGCTGTTCGGCATCTTCTGGCTGCTGGTGCTGGGCATCGCCTATCGCCGTCGGGCCACCCGCGCGTTCTGGGTCAAGCCGGTCTCGTGGATCTTCTACGGTGTGTTCCTGACCTGCGCGATCGTATTCGCGCCGCGCAATCTGGACACCAAACTGGCCAAGTTCGAACCGCCGCCGCCGTTGCTGATGGAATTGCCCGCCGATGACTGGTGGAACGGCCAGTGGCGCCTGCTGCCCGCACGCCGCAATGAATTCGACGACGACCAGCGCTGGCCGCTGGACGTGCAGCTAGCCGGCCCGCTGGCACCGCTGCAGCGCCAGCTGGAAGCACGCGGCTGGCGGGTGCAACCGCAGGCCGGCTGGGAACAGGCCCTGCACCTGCTGGATGTCAGCGGCCGCCCGGACGAGGTGCCGATTCTGCCGGCCACGCTGGACACGCAGGTCGAAGCCCTGCTGATGGTGCGTCACGCGGCGCCCGGCCATGTGCATGTGTTGCGCCTGTGGCCGGCGGCCGCGCGCCTGCAGCCCGGCGCCCAACCGCTATGGGTGGGCAGCACCCAGACCCTGCGCTACAGCCGGCACTTCAGCCTGATCGGCCTGTGGTACCCGCTGCGCGGGGTCGACCCGGCACTGAGCGCGTTGCGCCAGGCACTGGACCCCCTGCCGCATCGCCTGGAACAGCGTCGACGCTCGCAGGTGCCCGTGATCCTGATCGACAGCAGGTCGGGAAATGCGTTGCGGCCGGAGGACAAGGACAACGCTGCACCGCAGGCGGAAACCACCGCATCCCACCCGGCGGCATCGGCGTCGTCACACCAGCGCCGTTGATCGATCGGGCTACAGCGGCGATCGGCCAGCGACCGCGCGCGCAGTACTGGAGATAAGAGCTACTTGCAGGGTGTCCCGCGCTGGTAGGCGGGCAGAGGGGCCCTGCAGCCAAGCCGCAGGTCAGCCGCTCTACAACCGACGCATCTGCACCGTTCGATTACCTGAAAGCGTGCGCTTCAGCGCCGTTTGGATGCGCACAAGCCGCATTGGTCGAGGCGCGATGCACTCACCACAACACGCCATCCACCGGCTGCATCGGTTCCGGCGCCTGTTCGCCGATTGCCTGCAACGCGTCGATTTCCACCGTGCGGCACATGCTGTCCAGCGGCAGATCGTGGATGGTATTGGCGAACGGGTCGACCAGTTCGTCGCCGATCTTGAGCACCGCCAGGAACATCAGGCCAGCCACGGTCGACCCCACCGGCGTTGCGTATTGCAGCGTCTCCACCAGGCCGATCGGCAGCAGGACGCAGAACAGCCGCGTAAACAGGTTCGGATAGAACCGGTACTGATACGGTAACGGCGTATTCTTCAGCCGCTCCATGCCGCCCTGCGCGTTGGCGATATCCACCAGGATGCGCTCGACACTGGCTTGTTGAATGCTGTCGATCCAGCCATCGCGACGTGCCTGCTCGACGTTGCGTCCGGTGGCGTCGAGCAGGCCGTTGGCGACATTGGTGCGCGTGATCACCGCGGCCACTTCGTCGGCGTGCAGGCGCGGCTCCAGCGCCATCGCCACCGGGAGCCGCCGTAGCTGGCACCGCAACGCATTGACGTAGGCGATCTGGCGCAACGCAATGCTGCGGCCCAGCGTGGCCGCTTCCGGCGCGGACAGGATGCTGATGCTCAAACGCACCAGATTGCGCGATGCATTGATCATCTGGCCCCACAGCACCCGCCCTTCCCACCAGCGCTGGTAGGTCGAGTTGGCACGAAAGCCCAGGAACAACGCCAGGGCCGAACCGAAGATGGTCAACGGCAATGCAGGCGCGCGGAACGGCAGCACGTAGTAGATGATCGTGATCAACACGTCCCATACGAACAACACCGCCAGGGTCCGCCAGACCTGACTGAACACATCCGCCACACGCGGTTTGACATCGATGATCAAGGCACACTCCGTGGATCGATAACGAGTGACGCCAATGCGCGCATCCACTGCAGGGATGCCATCGGGAGCGCACTCAAGCGTGGCGAGTGTGCCGTTGCAAGGGTGCAAGCGCGGTGATGGGTCACGCGCGCCGTTGTCTTAGTGTCACGGCATCCAGGCGAGCAACTGGTCCAGGCGCCGGTGCGGATCGTCCTGCTGCAACAGCGACAGACGCTGCTGCTCGGTCAATGGCAGCAGTTCGGCCAGCCGCCAGCCGACCCATGCCGCCTGGTCCAGCAGCTCAGGCCCGGCGGAGGCAAATTCGCCACCGACCTGTTCGAGCAGGCGCTCGAGCACGGTTGCCAGCAGGCCATGCTCGGGGCGCAATTCGTCGTCGCTGTCGGGTTCGCACCAGCTCACCTCGCCGACCACCAGCCCGTTGTCACGAATGCGCGAACGCCGTACATGAAAGCGACGCGTGCCGCGCAGGCGCAACACCAGCACGCCGTCGGCGCCGACATCGAAATCCTCGATACGCACTTCGGTGCCGAATGCAGCCGGCGTTGCCGGCACGCCGACCTCGGTGCCATCCAGGATCAGGCACACACCGAAGCTGCTGCCCGTGCGGCCGCTCTCGCGCACCAGATCCAGGTAGCGGCGCTCGAACACGCGCAAGCCCATCGCCGCACCCGGCAACAGCACGCTGTGCAACGGAAACAGCGGCAGGGCGCTGGTGTCGGCGGTGATCGTATGGTCGGTCATCGGGACAATTGCGCCAGAAAGCGACGCGGCGCGCCATCGAAACCGCCATTGGACATGAACACCACATGGTCGCCCGGCTGCGCAATCTCGCCCAGGGTCTGCAGCAGTGCTTCCACGTCATGCGCCACATGCGCATCACCGCGCACCTGCGCGATGATCGGTGCGGCATCCCAGGCCAGTTCGGGCCGATGCAGGAACACCACCGCATCGGCATCGCGCAACGATGGCGCCAACGCCTGCGCATGCGCGCCCGCCCGCATCGAATTGCTGCGCGGCTCCATCGCCACCAGCACGCGCGCCGCGCCGACCTTCGCACGCAGGCCCTGCAAGGTGGTCGCGATCGCGGTGGGGTGATGGGCGAAGTCGTCGTATACGGTGATGTCGCCTGCCTGCCCCAGCAGCTCCAACCGCCGCTTGACGCTCTGAAAGCGCGCCAGCGCCGGCATCACCGTCGCCGGATCCACGCCCACCGCATGCACGGCCGCCAGTGCCGCCAACCCATTGAGCACGTTATGCCGCCCGACCAGCGGCCACTGCACCTGGCCGATCTCCACCCCACGCTGCAGCACCGCGAACGCGCTGCCGTCTGCGGCGATCAAGCGTGCGCTCCAGTCGAGCGCCGCATCGAAACCGAAGCGCTCCACCGGCGTCCAGCAGCCCATCGCCAGCACCTCGGCCAGGCGCGCATCCTCGCCGTTGACGATCAGCCGCCCGCGCGCCGGCACCGTGCGCACCAGATGGTGGAACTGGCGCTGGATCGCGGCCACGTCCGGAAAGATATCGGCGTGGTCGTACTCGAGGTTGTTGAGGATCGCCACCAGCGGCCGGTAGTGCACGAACTTGCTGCGCTTGTCGAAGAAGGCGGTGTCGTATTCGTCGGCTTCCACCACGAACTCGCGCCCCTGGCCCAGCCGGGCCGACACGCCGAAGTCTTCGGCCACGCCACCGATCAGAAAACCCGGTGCGCGCCCGGCGGCGTCCAGCAGATAGCTCAGGATGGTGGTGGTGGTGGTCTTGCCGTGGGTGCCGGCCACCGCCAACGTGTCGCGACCCGGCAACACCTGCTCGGCCAGCCACTGCGCACCGGAGCTATAGCGACGGCCCGCGTCGAGCACCGCTTCCACTGCCGGGTTGCCGCGCGACAAGGCATTGCCGATGACGACATCGCTGGTATCTGCCGAGATATTGGACGGCGCGTAGCCTTGTGCCAGCGCGATGCCAAGGGTTTCCAGCTGGGTGGACATCGGCGGATAGATGGCCTGGTCACTGCCCTCTACCTGCCAGCCAAGTTCGCGCGCAAGGGCGGCGACACCGCCCATGAAGGTCCCGGCAATGCCGAGGATGTGGAGTTTGGTCATGGGCCGCATTGTCGCCGATCGCCGGAGTTGCGGGCCATTCCACGCAACCGCCGACCGTGTTGTCAGGAAACCCCTACCGCATTGTCAGGAATTTCCCGATATGAGAACTGCGTCACATCCATCACTATGCTGAACGCCAGTCGCAGCACCCCTTTGGTCCTACTCCCCAAGAGGCCAAATCCCCAGGGAGCTCATGCTGTGGGGCTCTGAGCAAGCTCATTACTGGCGTTATTCTGCCCCGGTCGTCTTGTACGCCCGGGGTTTTTCTTTTGCGCAATCAATGGGTTGTGACGCCACGCCGGCCGCCGGCGCGCATCTGTGCGGGCCAGGCGTACTGCCCGGCCCACCCCACCCCGGCTCAGCGACCGAGCGCGGTGCCGATACGCTCCAGCACTTCATCCAGCGTGCCCACCCCGTCCACGCGTGCCAGCTTGCCGCGCTGTTCGTAGAAACCGATCACCGGCGCCGTGGAGTCGGTATAGACCTGCAGGCGCTTGCGCACCGACTCGGGATTGTCGTCCTCGCGGCCCTCGGCCTTGGCGCGGCCGGCAATGCGCTCGACCAGCAATTCGCTGGCCACATCCAGCTGCACCACCGCATCCAGCGGCTGACCGATCTTGCCGAGCAGGTCGTCCAGCGCATTGGCCTGCGCCACGTTGCGCGGATAGCCGTCGAGAATGAAGCCCTTGGCGACATCGGCCTGACCAAGCCGCGCCTCCAGCATGCCGAGCAGGATCTCGTCGGAAACCAGATCGCCGCGTGCCATCACTTCCTTGGCCTTCAGGCCCAGCGGTGAGCCGGCGGCCACTTCGGCACGCAGCAGATCGCCGGTGGAAATATGCGGGATCCCAAACTTGTCTTTGAGACGTGTCGCCTGGGTGCCCTTGCCCGAACCGGGCGGTCCCAACAGAACCAATCGCATCAGTGGACTCCACTTTCGAATAAAAACGCGTTGCGGTTGGCGGCGTTAGACTCAGGTCTTCGCCAGCGCTGACCGTATGGTCGTGCAGCTTACCGCATCCGGGGAATGTCCCGGCACTGTCCCCTGCGCCATCGCCCATGTAAGGAGCCCGTCCCCTATGTCCACTGGCAACTTGCTGTACGCCCAATCCGGCGGCGTCACTGCCGTCATCAACGCCACCGCCGCCGGTGTGATCACCGAGGCGCGCGCACGCAAGGTCAAGGTACTGGCCGCACGCAACGGCATCCTGGGCGCCTTGCGCGAGGAGCTGATCGACACCTCGAAGGAGTCCGCCGCCACGATCGCCGCACTGGCGCAGACTCCGGGCGGCGCGTTCGGCTCCTGCCGCTACAAGCTCAAGTCGCTGGAAGAAGACAGTGCCAAATACGAGCGCCTGCTCGAGGTGCTGCGCGCGCACGACGTGCGCTGGTTCCTCTACAACGGCGGCAACGACTCGGCCGACACCGCTTGGAAGGTCTCGCAGCTGGCCAAGGCCTATGGTTACCCGCTGCACTGCATCGGCGTGCCCAAGACCATCGACAACGATCTGGCGGTGACCGACACCTGCCCCGGCTTCGGCTCGGCGGCCAAGTACACCGCGGTGTCGGTCCGCGAGGCCGCACTGGATGTCGCCGCCATGGCCGACACCTCCACCAAGGTCTTCATCTATGAGGCGATGGGCCGCCACGCCGGCTGGCTCGCCGCCGCCGCAGGCCTGGCCGGCCAGGGCCCGGACGATGCACCGCAGGTCATCCTGCTGCCCGAGCGCGCCTACGACCAGGCGGTGTTTCTGGCCAAGGTCAAGCAGGTAGTGGAAAAAGTCGGCTGGTGCGTGGTCGTGGCCAGCGAAGGCATCCAGGACGCGCAGGGCCGTTTCGTCGCCGATGCCGGCGGCGCGACCGACTCGTTCGGCCATGCGCAACTCGGCGGCGTGGCCTCGTTCCTGGCAGCGCAGGTCAAGCAGGAACTCGGCTACAAGGTGCACTGGACGCTGCCCGATTACCTGCAGCGTTCCGCACGCCACCTGGCGTCAAAGACCGACTGGGAACAGGCCCAGGCCGTGGGCAAGGCGGCGGTGCAATACGCCCTCAAGGGCATGAACGCGGTGATCCCGGTGATCGAACGCGTCAGCGACGCACCGTACCGCTGGAAGATCGTGCCGGCCCCGCTGCACAAGGTGGCCAACCACGAAAAGAAGATGCCACCCAGCTTCCTGCGCAAGGACGGCTTCGGCATCACCGAGCGCGCCCGCCGCTATTTCGCCCCGCTGATCAAGGGCGAGGCGCCGCTGGCCTACGGCAGCGACGGCCTGCCGAAGTATGTGACGCTGAAGAATGTGGCGGTGGCGAAGAAATTGCCTGCGTGGGAGGGGTGAGCCACCCAAGTGCAGGCGCCCTCGCTGGCGCGTCTATGCCAGGACACCCACGCTAACCGGCGCTGGGCTATCTGCGGAATCTCCGAATGCACTCTTTAACGAGCCGGCACAGCACGTGCGGATGGACGCCAGGCGCTACTGCCTTGCGCTGAGATAAGAAAGATCACGGCGACATTGCCAGATTGACCCCCAGCGTGATCCATCCACGTGGCGCTACCGCGTGGTCGCGCCCGACAACTAGGTCGACGCTGGACGCCTTTCCCATCAGCCGGCGCATGCCAACTTGTGCGCCCTGCCCGTTGTGATCGTCTCCGGAGGCTTCGGCCAAGAGTGTCCATTTGGGCGTGAGTGCCCGCTCCAGCCCCACTCCCGCAGTGGTGGCATCGGACCCGGCATGCAGCGCGACGAAACCAAGGTTGACGTGAATCCGCGTGGCCGCATCTGCTCCAAGCGACCACGTCAGCGGAACGGTGAGATAGCGCGCGCGTTGCTGCGGTTCTTGCCAAGTACGCTGCAGCCCGACCGCTACTGCCAGCCCCCAGGCATGCTGCTCTGGATCGCGCAGCGTGTGTTTGGCCCCTATATCGAACGCGGTAGATCCATGCCGGACATCGGTCACTCCTAAGGAAAATTCCGTACCCAGGACATTGCAGGCAGGTACCGCCGTGGCCGATGCACCACCTGGCGTTGCACGCCACCAGGCTTCCAGCTGGCATTGGCCACGCGGTGTCACCCCGGCATCGTCGACCACCATGCTCGCCGCCGCGCGCACGGGTACTGGATGCCACAATGCGAAGAAGGCAAGCAGGCTTGGGGAGTATCGCAATACCTTCATAGACGTTCTCAAGACATCAGCGGAGTTGCTGCGCGACTCGGTATCGCGCCGAGCGCAGCGACAAATCGTTGCCAGCGCGTATCGGATGCGGGCAATTGGCGTGCCGGGTCCGGAGTATATGCGTGGCACAAGCCGATGCCGACCACCGGCGCCGCGAACCTGCGGCACGCAGTTGCTTCGCAGTGACGGTGGTCGCTCCCAATGCACGGGGCGGTAACCGTGCGCAACATGCAAGCTGGCGCGACTGTGTTTCTTAAAGCTTGAGCAATGGTTGGATCACTGCTTCGATGTGGATGCCACACAAGCCCGCGGCATCGATAGCAACACCGGCATCGCTCTATTGTCGATGCGCGTCACCCGCATGGCATGCCGCTACGGAGCGTCATGCCACGCGGACCTCTGCACCTCAAACAGCAGCAACGCACCCGCATCATGCCGCACCTGTCACTGACAGGCCTTGCCTTCCATGGTCTGCTGCGCCGCGAACATTGGCACCTGCGCAATCTTGCCGGCGGCAGCCTGTTGCTTCGCATCTTCCAAGTAGATGCGCGACTGGCCTTGGCCATCGAGCTGCGGCTTGGCCTCCACCGGCTTGCGCCAGACGCGCACCACCGCCTGCTGCGCGTGGCAGGCTGCGCTGGGGACGCGGATCACATCGTTGAAGATCCAGCCAGACGCGACGCTGGGCGCGGCCTTGGCGAAATCCACGAAGCGTGCACGCGGCTGGCAGGTGGGACTGCTGCGCACCACCGACAACGTATACGGCTGCGCGGCATTGCCAGTGAACACGCCTTCCAGGCGCGCGCAGGCCTCGGGAATCTGGCGCAGGGTGTGCACGGCGCCGACCGCTTGCGCGGTGCCGGCTGGACGCTGCTTCAATTCCGGCGTCGGTTCGGCAGCGAGCGCTTGGGCGCTGAGCAAGACTGCAGCGATCGTCACGGCATATTTTGCGGCATGGTTCGACATCGTCACTCCTTGGATCGGCTCGATCACGTTGGCCGCAGGCTGTCATGCCGCAACTGAACGACGCGCCAAAGCCGCAGTGGTGGCAGCGGCGCAAGCCGCGGCGCATACTCGCCCGCAATCCGGCCACCTGAACATCGCGACGCGCATTACGGTCCCCATGGCCGTCGAGTCCGTATTCGCCACTCCACTCGCTGCGTGCATCGCCCTTGGTTCGTCCGACCGGACGACATCCATTCTCTGGGAGGGGTCATGCTGGAACACTACGGGTTACTACTTGCGCTGGGCTGTGCAGTCCTGGCAATCGTCTATGGCGGTGTGTCGGCACGCTGGGTGATCGCGCAGCCGAGCGGCAATGCACGCATGCAGGAAATCGCCGCCGCAATCCAGGAAGGCGCACGCGCGTATCTCAACCGGCAATACCTCACCATTTCGATTGCCGGCGGCGTGCTGTTCGTCCTGGTCGGGTTGTTCCTGAGTTGGTACACCGCCGTCGGGTTTGCGATCGGCGCGGTGCTGTCGGGGTTGGCCGGCTATATCGGCATGAACGTGTCGGTCCGTGCCAACGTCCGTACGGCCGAGGCCGCGCGGCATGGCATCGGCCCTGCGATGGATGTGGCGTTCCGTGGCGGTGCCATCACCGGCATGCTGGTGGTCGGCCTGGGACTGCTCGGTGTCGCCGGTTACTACGCGCTGTTGCAAGCGGTGGGACTGCCGCTGGAGCGCAACCTGCATGCACTGGTGGGGCTGGCATTCGGCTCGTCGCTGATTTCGATCTTCGCGCGCCTGGGTGGCGGTATTTTCACCAAGGGTGCGGACGTGGGCGCGGACCTGGTCGGCAAGGTGGAAGCCGGTATCCCCGAGGACGATCCACGCAACCCGGCGGTGATCGCCGACAACGTGGGCGACAATGTCGGCGACTGCGCCGGCATGGCGGCGGATCTGTTTGAAACCTATGCAGTCACCGTGATCGCCACCATGCTGCTGGGCAGCCTGACGCTGGCCGAAACCGGGCCGCAGGCGGTGCTGTACCCGCTGGTGCTGGGTGGTGTCTCCATCATCGCTTCAATCGTGGGCGCCTCGTTCGTCAAGGTCAAAGCAGGCGGCTCGATCATGGGCGCGCTCTACAAGGGCGTGATCGTCTCCGGCGTGCTGGCCGCACTGGCCTACTGGCCGATCACCCAGTCGCTGATGCGCGACAACACGCATGGCGCCACCGCGTTGTATGCGTGCGCCTTGATCGGCCTGGTGCTCACCGGCCTGATCGTCTGGATCACCGAGTACTACACCGGCACCCAGTACAAGCCGGTGCAGCACGTTGCCGCCGCAAGCACCACCGGCCACGGCACCAACATCATTGCCGGGCTTGGCGTCTCGATGAAATCCACTGCGCTGCCGGTCATTGCGGTGTGCGCGGCAATCTGGGGCGCGTTTCATTTTGGCGGCTTGTACGGCATCGCGACCGCAGCGACTGCAATGCTGTCGATGGCCGGCATGATCGTGGCGCTGGATGCGTACGGGCCGATTACCGACAACGCCGGCGGCATCGCCGAAATGGCCGAGTTGCCGCCGGAAGTACGCAACATCACCGATCCGCTGGATGCGGTGGGAAACACCACCAAGGCGGTCACCAAGGGCTATGCGATCGGCTCGGCCGCGCTGGCTGCGCTGGTGCTGTTTGCCGACTACACGCATAACCTGCAGGCGGCCAATCCCGGCCAGGTATTCGCCTTCGACCTGTCCGACCACACCGTGATCATCGGTTTGTTGATCGGCGGCTTGATCCCGTATCTGTTCGGTGCGATGGCGATGGAAGCGGTGGGACGCGCGGCAGGCGCGGTGGTGGAAGAAGTGCGTCGCCAGTTCCGCGAGATCCCCGGGATCATGGCCGGCACCGCCAGGCCCCAGTACGACCGCGCGGTCGACATGCTGACCCGCTCGGCGATCCGCGAAATGATCCTGCCCTCGCTACTGCCGGTGGTGGTGCCGGTGGTGGTCGGGCTGCTGCTGGGGCCGCGGGCACTGGGCGGATTGTTGATCGGCACGATCGTGACCGGCCTGTTCCTGGCGATTTCGATGACCACCGGTGGCGGGGCCTGGGACAACGCCAAAAAGTACATCGAAGACGGCCACTTCGGCGGCAAGGGCAGCGAAGCGCACAAGGCCGCCATCACCGGCGACACGGTAGGCGACCCGTACAAGGACACCGCCGGGCCGGCGATCAATCCGCTGATCAAGATCATCAACATCGTGGCCCTACTGCTGGTACCGCTGCTTTGAGGGCGACGTGCCGCAGGCCGCGGGCTGACCGAAGGTGACGAGGCGTGACCCGGAACGTGCCAACGCACGCCCCGGGTCCCTACGCCACGCCAGGCCCGACGACTGCCTGCGGTGCTTACCTGACCACCGCGGATAAGCCCATTGGCCTGCCGCGTGCGATGCTGGCGTGCTGCATAGCTCGATCGCCCAAGCCGCGCCTGCCCCGCTGCTGCCCGGATGCAGTCACTGCACCAGGCAGCCCGCAGCGCAGCAACCTGCGGTGCGGCATGTACTCAAAGGCAACCGATCAGGCCGTCATAGATCGGCGGCGCGCCACCGGGCAGTGGCTCGAACAGCGGATTGTTCACCGACAGGGTGCGATACATCTCGTCCAGGCGCGTCCCGGCCTTCAGTGGCGCCGTGCAGCGCCAGACCCGGCTGTCCGAGCGCAGGTACCCGCTTTGGGGGTCGACGCTGACCTCGCTGGCGCCGAAGGTCCAGATGCAGCTGCGCACCACCCCGCTCACCCGATGCACCGAGCAGCGGAAGCGCAGCGGCTGGTAGTCGCTGAATTCGCCGCCGCAAAAGGTATCGCCGCAGATCTGGTCGAAGTCGTGCTCCAGGCGCTGTTCCAGATCGACAAAGGCCTCCCAGCCCTCGCCGTTGGCGGGCCAGTCCACCGCGTCGACGAAGACCGGCGGTGACGCAGGCGTCGCCGCACCAGCGAGCTGGGCGGCACCGCAGAGCAGCAGCACAACAAGCAAACGCACAGGCTTGAACATGGCAGTTCCCGAGCAGTGGAGGAGCCTGCAGCGTGCGCCGCGCTGCGTGCCGCGTGGATCGGAGAGCTCCCCGGGATGAATGCGGGCTATGCCGCATATGGCAGTCAGAACATTGCCCATTCAGTGTCGCTGCACCGCAACAGCCGAACGCGTAGAATCGCGCTCCACACACTAGATGACGTCTCGGGAGTTACGCGCATGGGTCTTGAACTGGTCACCTCCGGCAAGAATCTGCCGGAAGAAATCAACGTCGTCATCGAAATTCCAAAGGATTCGGAGCCGGTCAAGTACGAAGTGGACAAGGCCAGCGGCGCGATCTTCGTCGACCGCATCCTGTCCACTCCGATGCGTTACCCCTGCAACTACGGCTATGTGCCCAACACCCTATGTGGCGACGGCGACCCGGCCGACGTGCTGGTGGTGCTGCCGCTGCCGTTGGTGCCCGGCTCGGTGGTGCGTTGCCGTCCGGTCGGCGTGCTGCGCATGAGCGATGAGGCCGGTAGCGACGAGAAGATCCTGGCGGTGCCGATCGAGAAGATCTTCTCCGGCTACGCGCATATCGAGGATATCGACCAGGTGTCCAGCCACTGGATGGAGCGCATCGGTCATTTCTTCGAGCATTACAAGGACTTGGAGAAGGGCAAGTGGGTCAAGCTGGATGGTTGGGGCGGCGCGGCCGAGGCCAAGCGCATCCTGGTGGAGTCGGTGGAACGCTATAATTCCGACGCACCCTGATTCAACGACCGTGATGCAGCCCCGCAGCCGCGGGGCGATCGGGATCACGCTTTTGGCGTGATCCCGGTGACCGCCAGCGGCAGATTGGGTACATTGCCGACAGCGTTTGGCCGGTGTCTGCCACCGGTGACTCTTGGGGAAGTGTCTTGCGTATTCTGTTTGTTGGGGACGAAGCCAGTCTTCCGTCCGAACTGAGCGACTACGTCGCTGATCTGGGTGATCAATGGCAGGTGCAGCAGGTGGCCGATGGTAATTCGGCCATTGAAGCGGCTGCGTTGTCGCCGTTCGATGCGGTCATCGTCGCCCCCGTCTTGCCCGATCTTACTTCCGCCACGCTGCTGGGGCAGATCCGTACACTGCGCCCGGACACCATCCGCATCGCCTTGATCGATGCCCGGGATGGCCAACGCACGCCGCCGGCGCGCATCATTGGCGTGGCGCACCGCTTCCTGCCGATGCCGCTGGCCCCGGAAGTCCTGCTCGAAGCCATCACCAGCCTGGAAGAACTGCGCGATCTGCTCAGCAATCCGCGTCTGCGCGCTGCGATCGGCCGGATCGAAAAACTGCCGTCGCCACCGCACCTGTATCTGAGCCTGATGCATGCCCTGGAAGAGGACGAAGGCACCGATGCGGCCGATATCGCCAAGCTGATCGCTGGCGATCCGGCGATTGCGGCCAAGGTACTGCAGCTGTGCAATTCGGCGTTCTTCTCCGGCGGCCGCAGCATCACCGATCTGCGCACGGCAGTGACCCGCCTGGGCGTGGCCACGCTGCGCGACCTGGTCCTGGCCAGCGAAGTGTTCTCGGTACAGACCCTGACCCCGGCCGAACGCAATGCGATGCAGCGCCGCGCCCTGCTCTCTTCGCGCCTGGCGGCGAAGGTATTGCCGCCGACCAGCGCAGAACTCGGCTCCACCGCCGCGCTGCTGGCCGACATCGGGCTGCTGCTGCCCGGTGTGCGCGACGAGCGCGAACCGGCGCTGGAAGGCGGTGACGATCGCCTGGGCCACACCGAGGCCGGCGCGTACCTGCTCGGCCTGTGGGGCCTGCCGATGCCGATCATCGAAGCGGTGGCCTTCCATCGCCACCCGCAGCGCTCCAGCCTGCGCAGTTTCTGGGTGACCGGCGCGGTGCATGTGGCGACCGCATTGGCCAGCGGCGAAACCGTGGACGAAGAGTACCTGTCCAAGGTCGGCGTGCTCACCCGCCTGCCGGCCTGGCGCGAACAGGCCGATACCTTGCTGGGGCTTGCCGAGGCGTGAGTCAGCAGGTCGCCTAATGTCCCTACTCTCATTCAGGGTGTGAAAGTAGATAGTCAATGAATCGGAGGGGCATTCACGCGACCAGTACTCCTGCCACTACTGCATCAGCGCATATACATGCTCTCTCCGGAGGCTACATACCTAACAGGAAACTCGCGTCCGGCGAGGCCTCGTAAGTGCATCCGCTCGGCAAGCGGCTCGGCTTCATGTAACGATCGCTAGACGGTCTAGCGCGTAATCGATACTGTTCTCAACAAGATGCCTGCTGCCATTTCATCTATTGAAGCACCAGACATCAAGACCCACGCAGTCCTCGCTTGCGACGAGCAATGGGGGCAAATACTGCATAGCAGCGCTTGCCCCTCAAATGGGTGCTAAGGATAGCGGCGCGTCAGGTGGTTTATCCGGCGAGATGTAGGTCAACGACAACTTAGCGTTTCCGCTTCAACTCAATGAGCAGGCTGCCTGTCTCGCAGGCGATAGCCTAGTAGCTTAACCAAAGAAGGCGAACCTTGCGGTCCGCCTTCTTTAATTTTGTCGAACGCAGGCTTCGCTATCAGAAGCGCTGGGTGTAACGCATGTACAGGAACCGACCGATATCGAAGCTACCGTTGTACGAGAAGCTTGAGTTTGGTTGGCTGTACATTACCGGCCCCTCATGATCGAACACGTTGTTGGCACCGACAGCGATCGTGGCGTCCCACGGAGCGTCATAACGCACCTGCAGATCGTGGAAGGTGTTCGAGCCGACGTTGCGGGTGGGCTGCTCTTGCGTGTACGCGGACGTGAAACCAGGCATATCGCACTCGGGGCCACCATTTAGATCGTACGCACATGCTTCTTTGACACCAGAGTAGTAACGCACCATCCAGTTGACGCCGAAGCTGCCGTATGTCCAGCCCAGATTCAAGTTGGAACGTACGCGGAAGTTAGAGCCCCAATCCGCGCTCGCCCAGCCGTTGCGGCGCTCGACCGGGGTCTCTGCTTCGTTGTCACGCTTGTAGTCCTGGTAGTCGACATAGGTTGTCTTCCAATCGACCACTAATTGGCCAAAGGCCATTTCCGGCAGACGATAGCGAACTGCGAAGTCGTAGCCAGCAGTCTCCTGGTAACCACCATTGATCAGCGTCCGCGTCACGTCGACCACCTGGCCGCTATCGGCATCACGCACGAAGCGATCGCAAGCACCTGTTATGTTCTGCACGTAGCACTGATTGAGGATCGAGGTAACTGATTCGGCGGCGATGACGTCATCAATACGGATCTTCCACCAGTCCAGGCTGAGGTCCAGACCCTGCACGTAGCTTGGACTGTAGACCAGGCCGATCGTGTGTGTCTTGGAGGTCTCCGGCAGCAGCGCCGGGTTGGAACCGCTCAGGTATGCATAGTTGGACTGCGACCCGGGACCAGTGGCGTCGACGCCGCCAGACGCTTCTTGGCGGAAGTTTGCGGGCACCACCGCACCACAGCGTGCTGACACACCTGCGTTGCGTGAGGCTGTACCGAACGAGGTGTCGCATGGATCTGTGTAGCTGTCGAAGGTCTGGCTTGTGCCGCCATACAGATCAGCAACTGTCGGCGCACGGAAGCCCGTAGCATAAGTGCCACGCACCAACAGGTCGTCAATCGGCTTCCACTTCAGGCCGAACTTACTGTTAGTCGTATCACCGAAGGTGTTGTAGTCCGAGTAGCGACCGGCCATATCGAGCGACAGTTCCTTGGCAAACGGAACTTCCGACAGAATCGGCACGTTCAATTCGAGGTAGACCTCGTCGAGCTTGTAGCCGCCCTTGGTGGAAGCACCCGCTAGATCGGTGCTTAGACCGGACTGCAGCAGGGCATCGGGGTTGTACTCAGCATCTTCTTCGCGGTGCTCGACGCCCACCGCCATCGCTAGGTCGCCAGCAGGCAGCGTGAACAGCGAGCCACCGATATTGGCGCTGTAGACCTTGGTTGTGGTCAAGGAGGTATCGTGGGTCGGCAGGAACAGGTAAGCCTGGACCGCTGGATCGGCCAACGAACCTGTGCCAGCTTGGCCGTACGGCAGCAGTGGGTTCCACGGAGTGCAGCCAGAAATCGGTGCAACCGCAGTGCCGCAACGTGCGACGCCGCCAGCGTCGACAAACGACGGCCCAACTGCGTTACGCACGTTCGGCAGAAACAGATTGCCGGTGCCAGTCTTGGTGCCCTTGTTACGGTTGTAGACGTAGCTGACGTCCCAATCCCAATAGTTTTCGCCAAATTGGAACGAGCCTTCCAAGCCCGCGCCGAAGCGGAAAGTGTTCAGCTCAGACCGGGTCTGACGCGGCACTTCCCAGGTACGACGCATGAAATCTGCATCACTGCCCAGCGGATTGAACGCGCTGTCAGCCGACAACGGGGTGTCGAATGCGACCGAACGGTACGGATAGCCCGCGATCTGCTGAAGCGCTTCGCGCTCGGTGTACAACACGTTGGCCGTACCGCGAATGTTCTCAGTGAAGTCAAATACTCCATTGGCGAAGATCGAGCGGCGCTCCAAACCGGTCTGCAGGAACATCTGCTGACTCGGATTGGCCAGATCGGCGTTGGTCGACGGGTGATAGTCAGAAAAGTTGGCTGTATTGCCGCCCGGATTCAGGGTAAACATGTTGCCGTCGGCATCGAGGAGGGTACCGCGATCGGAGATGGCACTCCAGCCGTTGGTCAGCGTGTCGGTCGGCGCGGGATGCCACTGACCGTTGGGCGAAGCACTATAGCGACGATCGCGCGCGTACACCGGATCTTCCTTACTGTACTCGGCGCCCAACGTCAGCGAACCACGGTCGGTAGTAGTGCCATAGACGAAGTTGTACTGCTCCTTCTCACCATCACCCTGACCGTACTGGCCAACGTAGGCAGTAGCTTCCAGGCCATCGAAGTTCTTGCGGGTGATGATGTTGATCACACCGGCAATCGCGTCCGAGCCATAAATGGCCGATGCGCCGTCTGTCAGAACTTCGACGCGCTCAACGATGGAGGTCGGAATCGACGCCAAATCAGTGTAACCGCCAGAGCTGACACCCATCCGCTTGCCGTCCAGCAACACGAGTGTGCGCTGCGGCCCAAGGTTACGTAGGTCCACATATTGGCCCCCAACTTCCTCCCCTGAAGACAGCGCGTCGGCGCGACTGATGGCCGGCGAGCCAGTTGCGGACAGGTTTTGAACAATGTCCGCAACATTGGTGAATCCCTGGCGCTCGATGTCAGCGCGCTGCAAAGCGATGACCGGCTGCGCGGTCTCCATGCTGGCCTGACGAATACGCGAGCCAGTGATTTCGATACGGTCAAGCGTTGTGGTGCCCGACTGCTGATTGGCAGGCTGGTCTTGCGCGACGGCAAAAGCCGGCGTCAACGCGATCGCAATACCGGCGGGCAACAGGCCCAGCCGCACTGCGGAGGTGCGAAGGTTCATCAATCTCTCCAGGGTTCGTTAGTGGCGCGTTAAGCGCCCCTGTGCAAATTACGATTGCGTGAACATCGTCGCTTTGCGCGTCACGTTCCGTGGCTTTGCCGAATCTGGCGGATTTGTCGTTTGGTCCCGGTAATGCGATGCGGAGACTCCGAAACGCGCACGAAACGCACGCGCGAAGCTGCAGCAATTGTCGAAGCCGCTTGCGGCCGCAACCTCACCAATCATCATCGAGGTATCGCGCAGCAGATTGGAGGCGCGCTCCAGGCGCAGACGTGCCGACAGGGCCTGCGGGCTTTCCTCGTACAGGCTCTGGAACGTCTTGGACACATACCAGCTGGAGAAGTTGGTCAGCTGCGCCAGCTCGGCGATGCGCACCACGCGGTCACTGTTGCCTTCCAGATACAGCCGGGCGCGTTGCATGCGACCGAACACCTGACGGCGACGGCTGCGCGAACGGCCCGGGCAGCGCTGCTCCTGCGCGATGAAGTCGCGCTGCATCGCGGCCAGATGCAGCAACAGGGGGCGTGCCGACGCACTGCCGCTCTGTGCGGCCGCGTTGCGCCACAAGCGCAGTGCAATCCGCAGATCGCCACGCGACAGCTGGCTGCGCCCCGGATACAACGTGGCGTCGGTCAGTTCGGCCAGGGATTGCAGGCTCTCGCCATCGAGGCTGACGCCGACACAGAGCGCACTGCGGTCGGCCTGCACGGTGGGATGCGATTCCTTGTCGAAGGCGATCCAGTCGCCGGCGCGCAGACGGAAACGCCCTTCCTTGGACTCCACCCAGGCGCGGCCGCGCAACTGCACCCACAGCGTGAAGGTGGCGGCGGCAGTACGGATACTGCCCAGGCGCGAGACGGCCAGACAGGTCGTCGACGTCGGCTCGCTGGTGCCGTCCAGTGAGAGTGCGAGCCCGCGATCTGCGGTGATGACCTGTTGCATGGTGGCAGCCCCCTGTACAAAAGAGGGCGTAGTGTTTTGCCGAATCTGGTGTGAGTCAGGAAGTTCCGACGAAGGTCTGCCGAAATTGCGACGAAGTCTTTCCGAAGAACTTACGAGGCGATTTTTCTCAGCACGATCAACAGGTTGGATACCACACCCAGGGGCGTCGCCAGGCGTTCCGGCAACGGCATGAAGGCGATCGAACTGCCATCTTCTTCCGCCAATGCCACATACAGCGCGCCGCTGCGCTGATCCACGCTGAAGCCGTTGATGGTGGTGTACTTGGCCGCATCCAGGCACCGCCCGGCACCGGCGCGCAGGTCGCTGTCGTGGGTGGCACAGGTGTCGGTGGACGACAGGTAATGCAACTGGCCTCGCGCACCGGGCGCCCAGCTGCGATAACGCCAGCGCGATGGCTGCTGCGGATCGACTTGCTGCAAGGTGTCGGCCGCCAGCGACGGGGCGACCTGCCATAACCCGCCGCCGGTCAGGCGCGTCAGCAATACCTGGCCACTGATGCGATCCAGCCGCAGCTGCGAGACGTCCTGCAGCGACGCCAGCGCGCGCCAGGGAGAGCTGCGTCTGTCGTAGAGCGTGGCAAAGGTGCGCCCGTCATCCGCTGCGGCCAGGACCAGCAACCGGTCGGGATCGGGAAGATGGATCGCCTGCAACGGTCGCGCCTGCGGCACCGGCAGCCGCAGCACCCTGCCCGTGCCTGGGGTCACTTCGAACAAGGCCGCATGCCCTTGCGCATCGCTGCCGCTGACCAGTACGCGTTGCGAATCAGCCGACCAGTCGGCGGCTTGGCGCGCATCCGGCCGCAGGCCTTCGATCAGGCGCACCGAGCCAGGTTTGCCGACATCGCCCCACCACAGGCCGTACGCACCGGAGCGGTTGGAGGCAAAGATCAGCTGGTGCCCGTCCGGCGCGATCATCGGCTGGTCGTCGCGCCCGCTGGAGGGAAACAGCCGGCGGCGGATGTAGCCGCCATTCATGGGGTCGTGAATCACCTGATACACGCCAAATTGCGGTTTACGCTGCACGAACACCAGATGGCCCTGCGCCACATCCGGCGCCTGCGCATCGTCCACACCAAGGTCATGCAGGCTGCGGTCGACCAGATCGAGCCGGTAGAGCCGCGCCTCGCTGTCCACACGACGCCCGAAGATCAGGCCGCTGCCGTCGGGCAACCAGCTCCAGCCGCGGACATCCGCGTTGTCATGGGTCAGCCGTTCGGCGGTTCCGCCGCTTGCCGGAATGCGCCACAGGTCGCCAAGCTGCGGATTGCGCAGAAACACGATCCAGTGGCCGTCCGGCGAATAGCGCGGCGTGTAGTCGAAGTCGCTCGGCTGCGCGCTGTAGCTCAGCGGCTGCCATTGACCGGTTTCCAGATCCAGCCGCCGCATGTGCGGCGCCCCGTGCGCGCCGGTCATGCTGCCGAACAGCAACGCACGGCCGTCTGGCGACCAACTGAAACTCAGCATGTCCGCGCCGTCGCAGCGCGCCACCTCGCGTGCGGCAGCCGGGCCGCTGGCGGCGGCAATCATGACGCGGCAGCCGCCATCGGGCGCCTGCCGTGAGAAGGCGATCTCGCGCCCGTCCGGCGACCAGGCCGGCAGCCGATCGGAGATGCCGGCCGCCGGCGTATCGAGCACGCGCGGATAGGCGTTGTTGGTGGTCTTGACCAGGATCGAGGTGCCTGCGCGATCGCTGGTCAGCGAGGCGTAGGCCACCATCGCCCCATCCGGCGACAGGCTGGGCGTGAGATCGAAACCGCCGCCTGCAGTGATGATCTGATACGGGCGCTTGGGGCTGCCCAGCACTGCCGAGGCCGCAGCGGTATCGCTGGCTGGCGCACGCATCCACAGCGTCCGTGCCGCCAGCCCCAGCACCACCAGCAAGGTCACGCCGGCCACCGCCAGTGCCATCCAGCGGCGCCGCTGCGCGGCCGCCGGTGCGGACCGAACCAACGGCAGCGGCTGCCGGGCTGCCGCGTCACGCTCCAGGGCGGCAGCGGCCGCGATGCCCGCCGTGGGATCGCGATCCTCAAGTGCCGTGCTCGATACCGTTGCCACCGATGGGCCCGCGACGGCATCGGCGGAGCTGTCCGAGCGCTGCTCCCACGCCACCGGCGCCAGCAGGCGATAGCCGGTCTTGGCGATGGTCTCGATATGCTCGAAGCGCTGGCTGCCATTGCTGGCCAACGCCTTGCGCAGTTGCGTGACCGCCTGGGTCACCACGTCGTTGGTCGGCAAGGTGTCGGGCCAGACCTCGGCCAGCAGCTGCTCGCGGCTCACCACCTGGCCCGGCTGCCGCGCCAGCGTCAGCAACACCGCCAGGGATTTCGGTGCCAGACGCGCGGCGCGCCGGGCGCCGGGCGCATGCACTTCGCGCGAGGCAACATCGACCACGCACTGGCCGACACGCAACCGGCCCGATGGCATCGCATTAGCGGGAGGAACACTCATCGGCAAGAACACGCACCGGCATGCAAGGACTACAAGAACGCATCGCGCACTTCGCGCGAAGCGCCAAATTCAGCAAAGGACCACAACCAACTGTGTCATGCATCCATTTGGTGCAAATTTTACTCTATGCCCCGTTGCTTCCTACGACAGGTGGCGACGTCAGGCTCTCTCTCTCTCGCCGACGAATTCAAATAATTACGATGTCCCCTTCGCGCCTCTGGCGCGATTTTTTTATCTGCGATTCAGAAAAATGCGCTGAAATGCTTGCCAGCTGTAACCGCTTGCAGCGCAGTCGCAGCGCGGCACTTGCGCACCACGCTGCGATCTGCCTAAGCCGAAGCTGAATTTTTCTTAAGCGAACTATCGGCCCGCTGCAACGCAACATCGCCGGCACGTGTCAGGTGGCGCGATACACCTGCGCACCCTGCGCCAGGAACTGCGCCGACTTTTCCTCCATTCCCGCCGACAAGGCATGCGCTTCGCCCATACCGTGCTCGGCTGCGTAATCGCGCACGTCCTGGGTGATCTTCATCGAGCAGAAATGCGGCCCGCACATCGAGCAGAAGTGCGCCAGCTTGTGCGCGTCCTTGGGCAGGGTTTCGTCGTGGAACTCCTTGGCCTTTTCCGGATCCAGCCCGAGATGGAACTGGTCATCCCAACGGAATTCGAAACGCGCCTTGCTCAAGGCGTTGTCGCGCACCTGCGCACCGGGATGACCCTTGGCCAGGTCCGCGGCATGCGCGGCGATCTTGTAGGCCATGATGCCGTCGCGTACGTCCTGCCGGTTGGGCAGGCCCAGGTGCTCCTTGGGCGTGACATAGCAAAGCATCGCGGTGCCGAACCAGCCGATCATCGCCGCGCCGATCGCGCTGGTGATGTGGTCGTAGCCGGGCGCGATATCGGTGGTCAGCGGCCCCAGCGTGTAGAACGGCGCCTCGCCGCATTCGCGCAGCTGCTTGTCCATGTTTTCCTTGATCAACTGCATCGGCACATGCCCCGGGCCTTCGATCATGGTCTGCACATCGTGCTTCCAGGCGATCCTGGTCAGCTCGCCCAGCGTTTCCAGCTCGCCGAACTGCGCTGCGTCGTTGGCATCGGCAATGCAGCCCGGGCGTAAGCCATCGCCCAGCGAAAACGCCACGTCATAGGCCTTCATGATCTGGCAGATGTCTTCGAAGTGCGTGTAGAGAAAGTTTTCCTTGTGGTGGGCCAGGCACCACTTGGCCAGGATCGACCCGCCGCGCGAGACGATGCCGGTAACCCGTTTGGCAGTCAGCGGCACATAGCGCAGCAGCACACCGGCATGAATGGTGAAGTAGTCCACGCCCTGCTCGGCCTGCTCGATCAAGGTGTCGCGGAAGATCTCCCAGGTCAGCTCTTCTGCGCGCCCGTCGACCTTTTCCAGCGCCTGATAGATCGGCACCGTGCCGATCGGCACCGGCGAGTTGCGGATGATCCATTCGCGGGTCTCGTGGATGTGCTTGCCGGTGGACAGGTCCATCACCGTGTCGCCGCCCCAGCGGATCGACCACACCAGCTTTTCGACCTCTTCTGCAATACCGGACGACACCGCGCTGTTGCCGATGTTGGCGTTGATCTTGGTCAGGAAATTGCGACCGATGATCATCGGCTCGCTTTCCGGGTGATTGATGTTATTGGGCAGGATCGCGCGGCCGCGGGCGATTTCCTCGCGGACGAATTCCGGCGTGATGCGGTGCTGGATCGCAGCGCCGAAGGCCTCGCCCGGATGCTGCTTGCACAGGATCGCGTCGGTCACCGCCTCCAGGCGCTGGTTTTCGCGGATCGCCACGAACTCCATTTCCGGGGTGATGATGCCGCGCCGCGCGTAATGCATCTGGGTGACATTGGCACCGTCGCGTGCCACGCGCGGCAGGCGCCGCGCAGGAAAACGCACGGCATCCAGGCGCGCATCGTGCTCGCGGCCGCGGCCGAAGCTGGAACTCAGGCCGTCCAGCGCCACGGTGTCGTCGCGCTCGGCAATCCAGCGCGCGCGCAGCGGCGCCAGACCGGCGGCAAGATCGATCGCCGCGCGCGGGTCGGTATATGGCCCGGAGGTGTCATAGACACTGAGCGGTGCATTGTCCTCACCGCCGAACAAGGTGGGGGTGCGGGTCAATGCGATCTCGCGCATCGGCACCTGCAGGTCGGCGCGCGAGCCCTGCACGAAGATCTTGCGGGACCCTGGAATCGGCTGGGTCACAGCCTCGGACAGCGACTGGGCTTGTTGCTGCAAAACGGTAGGCGCGGCATTCATGGCGTTCGTCCTGTGTGCTGGAAAACCAGCACCCACGGCGCTGGCTCTGCGAAGGAGTCGCAGGCGGACGAAGCGGCGGCGCTCAATGGCGATGCGCCCGTGCACGGCACGGACCATCGCATCTAACGAAGCTTCCCTACGCCGGTATCAGCCGGATCAGGTTCGAAGGGACTATCTCAACCGCAGCGCACTGCGGTACCCCCACTTCGGCGGCGATTAAACCACATCGCACCCTGCGCGGCTAAAAAATGTCGCCAGCTGTCGGCACCGCGCTCGACGATGAGATGCACGTTTGGTGCATGCCGCTGCGTGCAGCGGCCGCGCTCGCCTGGCGATGACCAACGCTGCGTTGTCACCTTCGGCAGCGACCGTTGTCCGTGTATGGCAGCGCAGGTCGGCAGCACACGCGCAGCGTCGCTGCGGCACTACAGGAGCGCCCTCGCACTGCAACAGGACGCGCATTCGCGAACAGCGCGTCTGCCAACGCGTTCGATTGGGCCTGGGCCATCCCGGGACGCTGCAGCCACACGTAGACGCCCAGCGCTTCTGATCGCACCCATGAGCCGCCGGTCCGCTGCCTGGACACGCCGGTTGTCACAACGACCACTTTGGGGAAGTCGTTGTCCACGTGCCAGGACTGCCACGTCACCGGCCGCCTGGCACGCAGCAGCGCGGTGGTGCCATGCACGGACATTTCCACGGCACATCACACCGCTAGCCTGCAGTCACCACAACAAGAAACTGCTCTCTCTCCCTGCCGCCGATCTTCGGCGGCTTTTTTTGATCCACTTGCCACAGCTATCGCCGGTTCGTTATCTTTCTGTGAAACAGGGGAATGGATGACGCAGATGCAAGGGATGCACCGGTTTGGCTGGGCAGCGATGCTGCTGATGGGGTTTTTTTCAGGGACTGCGCAGGCCGCGTCCCCGCCGCCTGTAGAGGCCTTCGTCGAATCCGGCCCGATCTCCTCGCCGGCGATGTCGCCCGATGGGAAGCATCTGGCGGTCAGCGCGGACCTGGGCGATGGCAACTACGCGCTGGTGGTCTACCGCATTGCCGGCATGCATTCCACCACGATGCTGCGCCTGCCGCGCTATGAATTGCCGGTGCGCATTGCCTGGGTCAGCGACCGCCGGCTGGTGATCGGCAAGGGGCGCAAACTCGGCTCGCTGGAAGAGCCCATGCCGATGGGCGAGATCATCGCCACCGATCTGGATGGCAGCAATCAGCGCTATGTGTACGGCTACCTGCAAAGCACCCGCAACGCGGGGCTGGAGCGCGGATTCGGCTATATCGAGAGCCTGCCGAGTCGCCGCAACGGGCACTTCTACATGCGACGCCTGTCGCTGGACTCGCGCCACTCGATGCTCTATGACGTCGACGCCAGCACCACTACCCATCGCCTGATGGCAGACGTCGACGTCCCCGATCTGCGCTTCGTGCTCGACCACGATGGTGTGGCGCAATACGCGTACGGCACCGACGACAACGATAACCCGTTGCTGTTCCGCCGATCGGGCAATGGCTGGTCGCCGATGTCCCAGGTCCAGGCCAACTGGCGACCGATCGCATTTGCACGACAGCCGGGCCGCGTCTACGGCTGGTATAACGAGGCCGGTGGCCCTACAGTCCTGGTGGCCAGCGATCCCGACGGCCAGCAGCGCAGCGTGCTCGGGTCGGACCCGTTCTACAGCGTGGACGATCTGCAGTGGGGTCCGGCACCGCAGACGCCATTTGCTGCACGACTTGGACCAGGGCGGCCGACGCTGCGCTATTTCGAGCAGGACACTGCCGAAGCGCAACTGCACCGGAGCCTGAGCCAGACCCTGGCCGGCCAGTACGTGGACTTCGTCAATTTCACCGAGGACGGCAGCGGCCTGCTGCTACGGGCCTATAGCGACCGCGATGCAGGGGCCTGGTACATCTTCGACCGGCCGAGCAACACGCTGAAACTTGTCATCAAGGCACGCAGTGCATTGCCGGCGGCGCAGATGAACGAGCGGCGCATGGTGACGTTTCAGGCCAGCGACGGGTTGATCCTGGACGGCGTGCTCACCGTCCCCGGCACCGCCGCACGCGGTGAACGGCTGCCGATGATCCTGCTGCCGCACGGTGGCCCGCATGCAGATGGCGATGGCTGGGCCTTCGATACCGATGCCCAGTTCCTGGCCAGCCGCGGCTATCTGGTGCTGCAGGTCAATTACCGCGGCGGCCTGGGGCGTGGCAACCGGTTCGAGCGCGCCGGGTATCGCCAATGGGGCGAGCGTATCCAGGACGATCTGGTCGACGGCGTTCGCTGGGCAGTGGGCCAGGGACTCGCGGATCAGACGCGCATCTGCAGCTATGGCGCCAGCTTCGGCGCGTATGCCGCCATGATGGTGCAGGTCAAGGCGCCGGAGTTGTTCCGCTGCGCGGTGGGCGTGGCCGGCATCTACGACCTGCAGATGATGTACAGCAAGGGCGACATCAATCGCAGCGACTACGGGCTGAATTATCTGGAGCGCGCCATTGGCCGTGATACGGCCGAACTGGCGGCGCACTCCCCGGTGATGCTGGCTGATCGCATCAAGGTGCCGGTGCTGCTCGTGCACGGCGAAGAGGACGAGCGAGCTCCCTTCGCACAGGCCAAGAGCCTGCGCGCGGCATTGACGCGCAGCGGCAACGCGCCGCAATGGATGTCCGTTCCCAAGGAGGGACACGGTTTCTACAAGGAGGCCAACCAGATCACGTTCTATCGCACCCTGGAACGTTTTCTTGCCGAGCAGTTGGGTGGCAACACTGCGACGGCGACGTCCAGTGCGGTATCCGCCGTGCCGCAATGACGCGGCGCGCTAGTCCAGCGTATAGCCCACCCGCAAACCGCCCCAGTGCCTGCGGCCGACGTAGATCGGCACCGACAGGTCGAACATGATCTGGCCGGTGTCGCGGCGGTAGACCTGCAGGCGGTACGGGTCGGTGTGCGCGCCCACGCTGCGGCCGACACGGTCGGTGAACTTGCGTTTGGTGCGGTTGCCGACCAGATCGCGCTTGGGATCGCCGGTCAGCGGCTGGGTGAAGCGCAGGTTGTGCGTGGGCACATAGCCGTCGGGATTGGCGCAGATCGCGAACACGATCCAGGGATGCGTATCCAGCAGCGGCTCCTGCAAGGCGGGTAACACCTCGTCGCAAAGCGCATCGAAGTCGGTGCTGAACTTGGCGGGCTCCACGCCGGCAATCGGCGTGTAGGTGCGTGCGAACAGCGCCGCTTCGTCGATCTGGCCGCGTGCGATGGCCTGCGCCAGGGCGGTGCCGATGCGAGCGGCGGCGGCCACGGCGAGTTCCTTGACGCGCGCGTGGCGGGGAACTGCCAGCGGATCGGCCGGCAGACGGAACAGGCCCACGCAGTCGCGCAGCGTCTCGGTACCGCGCTCCAGCGCCTCGCTGCGTTCGGCCACATGCGCGGCATGCTGCAGGTTGCTGCGCCCCAGCGCCACCACGCCATCGACGGCACGTTCGATGCCGCGAATCTCGCCGTCCTGCGCCTGGATCCGCCCGGCCACCGTGGTCATCGCGCTGCTGGCCTGGCCGAGCACGCGGGTGATGCCATCGAGCACCGCTTCGGTGCCGCGCGCCGAGGCCGCGCCCTCGCCCACCGCGGCGCTGGTTTCGGCCAGGATCGCGCGCACGTCGCGCGCTGCCGCTGCGGCCCGTTCGGCCAGGCGGCGGATCTCGGTGGCGACCACCGCAAAGCCGCGCCCGGCATCGCCGGCATGCGCCGCTTCGATGCTGGCGTTGATCGACAGGATATTGGTCTGGAACGCCACCGAGTCGATGACTTCGATGACCTCGCCTGCACGCGCCGCGCGACGTTCCACCTCGTGCATGGCCTGGCCCAGCGCATGTGCGGCAGCGACGCCCTGACGTGCGCTTTCGTCGGCGCTGGCGGCCAGCGCAATCACCTGCGCCAGATCGGCGTTGACGTCCTGCAGGCTCGCAGCAAGGCGCTCCACCGCGGTGCGCGCGCCATCCAGCGCGTCGGTCTGTGCCTGCGACTGACGCACCATCTCGTCGTTTTCGGCCACCAGCGGCGGCACTTCGGCAGCGATCTGCACCGACAACGCCACTGCCTGGCGGATCGCTTCGGCCAGATTGCCGAAGCCGGCCTGCAGCCGGCGCCCCATGTCGGTCTCAGACAGACCGGGCGGCAACAACAGCTCCAGCTCGCAGCCGGCCAGTGCCTGGGCGGTGCGTTCGAGTACGGTGCGGTCTTCATGCTCGGCCTGCAGGCGCGCCACCAATGGCTGCAGCAGCGGCGAGATCGGCACCGGCCGGCTGTCTTCGGCCAGGCGGGTGGCTTCGCGCAGCAGGATCGCGGTTTCCACATGCGGCAGCGACAGCATCCAGCCACCGTGCTCGCGGTCGCGCACATAGCGCACGCGCCGGGCCGGGTCGTCGCCGGGGGCGGCCCATACGCCGTCTTCGCCGGCCAGATCGGCTGCACTCAATCCCCACACCACCGACACCGGCGCGCCCTGCAGCTCGCTGGCGGTCTTGCCCAGGACGTCCAGGCCTGCGCGGTTGCAGGCCACCACGCAGGCCTCGGCCGATAGCCGCAGCAGCGCGACCGGTGCATCAGGGAGCAGCGCCGCCTGCGTTTGCGACGGCGGACCGGGCTGGTGCATCGAGCTCATGGGCGTTCCTAATCCATCACCATCATTAGCGGCGCGTCGCAGCTGCAATTGAGCAGCGCCATGCATCCGCAGGCGCCTGCTCAGTAACCGGCGGCCTGCCCGTCCTTGCGGCTTTCCGAGGCGCCGTAATACACCCCGCTGGCCGGGTCACGCGCGATCGCCTGATATCCGCCATACGGGCCATCGGCAAAGATCACCCGGTGGCCCTTGCGCATCAGCGCGCGAATGGTGTCGTAGGAGAAGCCGGTTTCCAGATTGACCTCGCCGCCATCGCTCATCGCGGTGGCCTGGCCGGTCGGCTCGGTGGAGCCTTCGTGCTGGATGCGCGGCGCGTCACCGGCTTCCTGCAGATTCATGTGGAAGTCCACCAGGTTCATCACGATCTGCACGTGGCCCTGCGGCTGCATCGCCCCGCCCATCACCCCGAAGCTCAGCCACGGCTTGCCGTCCCTGGTGACGAAGGCGGGAATGATGGTCTGGAACGGCCGCTTGCCCGGCGCGTAGCCGTTGGGGTGATCCTTCTTCAGCACGAACATCTCGCCACGGTCCTGCAGGATGAAGCCCAGCCCCGGCGGGGCCATGCCGCTGCCCATGCCGCGGTAATTGGACTGGATCAACGACACCATCATGCCGTCGGCATCGGCCACGGTCATGTAGATCGTGTCGCCCTCTTCCAGCTGCTTGGGCGTGCCCGGCTGCACCTCCTTGAGCGCCTTGTCCATGGAGATCAGCGCGCGACGCTGCGCGGCGTAGTCCTTGGAAATCAGCCTGGCCAGCGGTGCCGGCTGGAACGCCGGGTCGGCATAGAAACGCGCGCGGTCGGCGAAGGCCAGCTTCTTGGCTTCGGTGAACAGGTGCACGTGCTCGGCCGAGCCGTACGGGATCTTGGAGAAGTCGTAGCCCTCCAGGATGTTGAGCATCTGCAGCGCGGCAATGCCCTGGCTGTTGGGCGGCAACTCCCAGACATCAACGCCACGGTAGTTGGTGGACACCGGCTCCACCCACTCGCCGGTGTGGCTGGCCAGATCCTCGTAGCTCAGGTAGCCGCCATTGGCCTTGAAATAGGCGCCGATGGTGCGGGCGATATCGCCTTTGTAGAACGCGTCGCGGCCGCCGTCGGCGATCTGCTGCAAGGTGTTGGCCAGGTTGGGGTTCTTCCACAGCTCGCCCTTGCGCGGGGCATGGCCGTCAATGGTGAACTGCTCCTTGAAGCCGGGGTATTGCGACAGGCGCGGCACCGAGCGGTCCCAGTAATAGGCGATGGTTTCGGCCACCGGATGGCCTTCGCGGGCATAACGGATGGCCGGGGCCAGGTTCTGCGCGATCGGCTTGCGCCCGAAGCGCTCATGCAACGCGAACCAGCCATCCACCGCGCCCGGCACCGACACCGGCAACGGGCCGGTCGGCGGAATGTCCTTCAACCCACGGCGTTGGAACTCGGCCAGGGTCAGCGACTTCGGCGAGCGGCCCGAGCCGTTGTAGCCGTAGAGCTTGCTGGTCCGGGGGTCCCAGACGATGGCGAACAGATCCCCGCCCACGCCGTTGCCGGTCGGCTCCATCAGCCCCAGCGCGGCATTGGCGGCGATCGCCGCATCCACCGCCGAGCCGCCGCCCTTCATCACATCCAGCGCGATCTGGGTGGCCAACGGCTGCGAGGTCGCCGCCATTGCGTGTGGGGCGATGACTTCCGAGCGGGTGGCAAACGGCTGCCCGGTGATCCGGTCGGCAGCACTCAGAGGTGGCGCAAGCAGCGCCAAGGCAGACACCAACAACACAGGTACGCGACGCATGACAGACGATCCCCGAAACACCACATGTGAGTGGTCAACCATACCAGCGGGTCGGGCCACATCGTTCGGCACGCACTGCCTGTCAGCACAAATGCCGCGCATTTAGTGACGCGTAGCGCCTGCCGCTGGCCCGTACCGATCCGGTTTCAACAGCAACCATGCTGCTGCCACGCGGTTTTGCGCGACACAGCGCCCATTGACGCGGCCGTTTCACGCGCAAGGGTTGACACCCCACCAGCAGCGATGGTTATCTCGGTCTCATGCCGCACCGCCACACCACCTCGAACGCCCCAGTGTCCGCGCCCATCGGCGCGTCGGCAGCGTCGCTTCTCGTGCTCGTACTTATTACCTCGCCAACCGGTGCGGGACGGGACTTCGTGTAGGCAACAGACACACAAGGCTTCGATCAGACCCCGCACCGGCAACGGCGCGGGGTTTCGCGTTTCAGGGACCTCCAAAAGTTTCGAATGACATGAACGACATCACTGACATCGCCGCAATGCCCATCACGCGTGCCCACCGGCGCGCTGGTGATTGCGCGTGCATGCGCAGTGCCATCGTCCATCCCCGCTTTGCCTGGCCGGCCAGTGTCTGCACTGCCGGCTGACTTCTTTCCCACTGCCAAACCCCGCAAGGACTACTCCATGAGCAACGACACCCAACCGAAAATCGCGATCATCGGCTACGGCAGCCAGGGCCGCGCGCATGCGCTGAACCTGCGCGATTCCGGCTTCGACGTCACTGTCGGCCTGCGTGCCGGTGGGCCGACCGAATCCAAGGCCCAGGCCGACGGCTTCACCGTGGTGGCGCCGGCCGAGGCGGTGAAGAGTGCCGACCTGGTCGCGATCCTGACCCCGGACATGGTGCAGAAGAAGCTCTACGAAGAGGTCATCGCCCCGAACATGAAACAGGGCGCCTGCCTGCTGTTCGCGCATGGCCTGAACGTGCACTTCGACATGATCACCCCGCGCGCCGACCTGGACGTGGTGCTGGTCGCACCGAAGGGCCCGGGCGCGCTGGTACGTCGCGAGTATGAAATCGGTCGCGGCGTGCCGTGCATCTACGCGGTTTACCAGGACACCAGCGGCAAGGCCGAGCAGTTCGCGCTGACCTATGCCGGCGGCCTAGGCGGGGCGCGTGCCAACATCATCAAGACCACCTTCAAGGAAGAGACCGAGACCGATCTGTTCGGCGAGCAGGCGGTGCTGTGCGGCGGCGCCTCCTCGCTGGTGCAGGCCGGTTTCGAAGTATTGGTGGAAGCCGGTTACCAGCCGGAGATCGCGTATTACGAAGTGCTGCACGAACTGAAGTTGATCGTGGACCTGTTTTACGAAGGCGGCATCACCCGCATGCTGGAATTCGTGTCCGAAACCGCGCAATACGGCGACTATGTCAGCGGCCCGCGCGTGATCGACGCCAGCACCAAGGCGCGCATGAAGGACGTGCTGACCGACATCCAGAACGGCACCTTCACCAAGAACTGGGTGGCCGAATACGAAGCGGGCCTGCCGAACTACACCAAGTTCAAGCAGGCCGATCTGGAGCACCCGATCGAGGAAGTGGGCAAGAAGCTCCGCGCCAAGATGGTGTGGCTCAACGGGCAGCAACAAGCCGCCGCCGCACCCGCGAATCAACAAGCGGCGTAATGCCGCCGCACCCCCACCGCTAACACCGAAGGTCCGCAACGCATGAACACCTCCGCACACAGCACGCCCCGCAACGGCGCGCGCTGGCTGACGCAGGCCCTGGAAGCTGAAGGCGTGGAAACGCTGTTCGGTTATCCGGGCGGCACCATCATGCCGTTCTACGACGCCCTGGTGGATTCCAGGCTCAAGCACATCCTGGTCCGTCACGAACAGGGCGCCGCCCTGGCCGCCAACGGCTACGCCCGTGCCAGCGGCCGGGTTGGCGTGTGCGTGGCCACCTCCGGCCCGGGCGCGTCCAATCTGGTCACCGGCATCGCCGATGCGATGCTCGATTCGGTCCCGATGGTGTGCCTGACCGGCCAGGTCGCCACGCCGCTGCTGGGCACCGATGCGTTCCAGGAACTGGATGTGTTCGGCATGACCATGCCGATCGTCAAGCACAGCTTCCTGGTGCGGCGCGTGGAGGATCTTCCGGGCATGGTGCGCGAAGCGTTCCGCATCGCGCGCGAGGGGCGTCCCGGGCCGGTGCTGATCGACCTGCCCAAGGACGTGCAGATCGCCGATGCATCGCATCTGCCCGATCATGTGCCGGCGGCAGTGCTGCCGCCTCCGGCCCCGGAAGATGCGAAATTGGCCGAAGCGCTGGCGGCCATCGCCAGTGCCGAACGCCCGGTGGTGTACGGCGGTGGCGGGATCGCGCTGGCCGGTGCGGTGGAGGCATTCCGGCGCTTTGTCGAAGCCACCGGCATCCCCACCGCGCTGACCTTGCGCGGCCTGGGCGCGTTGCCGCATGCGCATCCGGACTATCTGGGCATGCTGGGCATGCATGGCACGCGTGCGGCCAACATGGCGATCCAGGAATGCGATCTGCTGGTCGTCGTCGGCGCGCGCTTCGACGACCGTGCCACCGGCAAGCTGAGCGAATTCGCACCCTTCGCACGCGTCATCCACCTGGATGCCGACGCCTATGAAATTTCCAAGCTGCGCACGGCCGACATCGCCGTGCCCGGCGATGTGGCGGCCAGCCTGAAAGCGCTGAGCGCGGCACGCGGCAATTGCCAGGCGTGGCGCACGCGCTGCTTTGCCAACCGCGAGAAATTCGGCGCGCGCTACGACGCGCCCGGTACCGATATCTACGCGCCGGCGTTGCTCAAGCGCCTGAGCGAAGTGGCCCCGGCCGACACCATCATCGCCTGCGACGTGGGCCAGCATCAGATGTGGGTGGCCCAGCATTGCCGCTTCAACGATCCGCGCAACCACCTCACCAGCGGCGCGCTCGGCACGATGGGCTTCGGCCTGCCGGCGGCGATGGGCGCGCAGTTCGCCTGCCCCGACCGCACCGTGGTGCTGGTGTCCGGCGACGGCAGCTTCATGATGAACGTGCAGGAGCTGGTGACGATTGCACGCTGCAAGCTGCCGGTGAAGATCGTGCTGCTGGACAACAGTTCGCTGGGGATGGTGCGGCAGTGGCAGGAACTGTTCTTTGCCGAGCGTTACAGCGAAATCGACCTGTCCGACAACCCGGATTTTGCGGCGTTGGCGCAGGTCTTCGGCATCCCCGCCAAGCGCATCATCGCGCGCGGCGACGTGGACGCGGCGCTGGCCGAGCTGCTGGCACAACCCGGCCCCGGCCTGCTGCACGTGGCCATCGACGCCCGCGCCAACGTGTGGCCACTGGTGCCGCCCAACAACGCCAACAGCACCATGCTGGACAGCAATCCCGCACACGCGGCCAAGGAGACATCGCATGCGTTACCGGCTTGATCTGGTGCTGACGCCGGCCGAAGGCGCACTGGTGCGCGTGCTCGGCATGACCGAGCGACGCGGCTTTCGCCCCTGCGCCATCCAGGGCGCCTGCGCACCGGACGATGCCGGCCGCTGGCATCTGCAACTGGACGTGGACAGCACGCGCCCGCCGGAGACGCTGCGCCTGCAGCTGGAAAAAGTGTACGACTGCGAGTCGGTGGTGATCACCGCGCTGGACTCGGTCGAGGTTGCGGCATGAACGCCCAGACCTCGCGCGACCAGCAAATCGCCATCCGGAGGTATCTTCTTCCGGATCGGCCGTGCGCGTGCCGCAATGCCTGATTCCGGCCGCCCCTCCCCGCAGGAGCCAGACGTAGGCGACGTGGCCGTCAGCGTGGCCGACGTGTTGGCCGCACAGGCACGTCTGCGCAAGTACCTGTCGCCCACGCCGCTGCATTACGCCGAGCGCTTCGGTGTGTGGTTGAAGCTGGAAAACCTGCAGCGCACCGGCTCCTACAAGGTGCGCGGCGCATTGAACGCGTTGCTGGCGGGCCTGGAACGCGGCGACGAGCGCCCGGTGATCTGCGCCTCGGCCGGCAACCATGCGCAGGGTGTGGCGTGGTCGGCATATCGGTTGGGCGTGCAGGCCATCACGGTGATGCCCTACGGCGCGCCGCAGACCAAGATCGCCGGCGTCGCGCACTGGGGTGCCACCGTCCGCCAGCATGGCAACAGCTACGACGAAGCGTTTGCGTTCGCGCGTGAGCTGGCCGAGCAGAACGGCTATCGCTTTCTGTCCGCCTTCGACGACCCGGACGTGATCGCCGGGCAAGGCACGGTCGGCATCGAACTGGCTGCGCATGCCCCTGACGTGGTGATCGTGCCGATTGGCGGCGGCGGGCTGGCCTCCGGGGTGGCGCTGGCGCTCAAATCACAAGGCGTGCGCATCGTCGGCGCGCAGGTGGAGGGCGTCGATTCGATGGCCCGTGCCGTGCGCGGCGACTTCCGCGAAATCACTCCGGTCCCCACGCTGGCCGATGGCGTGAAGGTCAAGATTCCCGGCTTTCTGACCCGCCGCCTGTGCTCGAGCCTGCTTGACGATGTGGTGATCGTGCGCGAGGCCGAATTGCGCGAGACCCTGGTGCGCCTGGCGCTGGAGGAACACGTCATCGCCGAGGGCGCTGGCGCGCTGGCACTGGCTGCCGGTCGTCGCGTTTCAGGCAAACGCAAGTGCGCGGTGGTCTCTGGCGGTAATATCGACGCAACTGTTCTGGCCACACTCTTGTCCGAGGTGCGGCCGCGGCCGCCACGCAAGCCGCGTCGTCGCAATACCGAGCGGCTGCGCAACGAACGCAGCGCCAAGTCACTTCCCGAAACACCCGTCCTTTCCCGCCCATCCGCAGTCGCTTCAACGCCTGTCACCGCCATCGCCGTAGAGGAGTCATCCTGGTGAACACGACCGTATCCAACCAGACCCCGCGTATCCGAATTTTCGACACCACCCTGCGCGACGGCGAGCAATCCCCCGGTTGCAGCATGACGCCCCAGCAAAAGCTGGTGATGGCGCGCGCGCTGGACGAGCTCGGCGTGGACATCATCGAAACCGGTTTCCCGGCCAGTTCGCATTCCGACCGCGAGGCGGTGGCGATGATCGGCCGCGAGTTGCGTCGCCCCACGCTGGCGGTGCTGTCGCGCTGCCTGCAGGCCGATATCGAAACTTCCGCACGTGCACTGGAAGCGGCTGCCAATCCGCGCCTGCATGTCTTCCTGTCCACCAGCCCGCTGCATCGCGAGCACAAGCTGCGCATGAGTCGCGAGCAGGTGCTGGAATCGGTGCACAGGCATGTGACGCTGGCGCGAGGCTATATCGACGATGTCGAGTTCTCCGCCGAGGACGCCACCCGCACCGAAGAGGATTTCCTGGCCGAGGTCGCGCGCGTGGCGATCGCCGCCGGTGCCACCACGATCAATCTGCCGGACACGGTGGGCTTCACCACGCCGGAAGAAATCCGCGGCATGTTC
This sequence comes from Xanthomonas euroxanthea, assembly GCF_903989455.1. Lineage (NCBI taxonomy): Bacteria > Pseudomonadati > Pseudomonadota > Gammaproteobacteria > Lysobacterales > Lysobacteraceae > Xanthomonas > Xanthomonas euroxanthea. The sequence continues at coordinate 3,929,872 of NZ_LR861803.1, forward strand.
TCGCGCCTGATCGCCAGCGTGGAAGGTGCCGACAGCGTCATCTTCAGTGCGCACTGCCACAACGATCTGGGCCTGGCGGTGGCCAATTCGCTGGCGGCGATCGAAGGCGGTGCACGCCAGGTCGAATGCACCATCAACGGCATCGGCGAGCGCGCCGGCAATTGTGCGCTGGAAGAAATCACCATGGCACTGAAGGTGCGCGGTGCGTTCTACAACATCGATACCGACATCAATACCCCACGCATCGTATCCACCTCGCAGTTGCTGCAGCGCCTGGTCGGCATGCCGGTGCAGCGCAACAAGGCGGTGGTGGGCGGCAATGCGTTCGCGCACGAGTCGGGCATCCACCAGCACGGCATGCTGCGCCATCGCGGCACCTACGAAATCATGCGTCCGGAAGACGTGGGCTGGGAGTCCTCGCAGATGGTGCTGGGCCGCCACAGCGGCCGCGCGGCAGTGGAGCAGCGCCTGCGTGCCTTGGGATATCTGCTGGAGGAAGAAGAGGTCAAACTGGTCTTCGAACAGTTCAAGGCATTGTGCGAAAAGCAGCGCGTGGTCACCGACGCGGACCTGCAGGCATTGATGCAGGACGCCACCGTGCAGGAAGGCTACCGCCTGGCGTCGATGACCATCAGCGATGTCGGCAGCCGTGCCAATGCGCTGGTGGAATTGTCCGATCCGGAAGGCAATCGCGTGGCCGAAACCGCGCAGGGCAATGGTCCGGTGGACGCGCTATTCGGCGCGTTGGCCTCGGCCACCGGTGTGAAGCTGGAGCTGGACAGCTACCAGGTGCACAGCGTGGGCATCGGCGCGGACGCACGTGGCGAAGCCAGCCTGAGCGTGCGCCACGACGGCGTGGAATACGAAGGCACCGGCACCAGCAAGGACATCATCGAAGCCAGCGCACTGGCCTGGCTGGATGTGGCCAACCGCCTGTTGCGTCAGCGCGAGCGCGGCGTGGTTGCCGGCAAGACGGCTGCGGTGGCGTAACACCGCTCATTCGCTGGACGATGCAAACCTGACGGCCGGCAGTGTGATCTGCTGGCCGTTTTGGTGTTTGGTGTTCCAACTTTCTTGCAAGTGCGTCGGGCTGCTGCGGGCGCGTGCACTCGTACCGACACAGAACAACCTCGCACACGAGATCTGCCGGTTTTGTGCGAATGCTTCGGTCTGCTGCGGGCGCTTGCACGTGTACCGGTGTGGGACACGCCGCAAGTACGTCCATGTAGGCTCTGGCGCGGCATCCATGCCGCTCAAGGTCCCACACCGGCACCCGCGCAAGCACCACCGGTTGCTATCGGTTCCGGAATGAAATGCAGAGGGCATGCTGGGCTGGAGTTCCTTCGGACTGGGCTGGAGATCCTTTGGAGCATCCATCCTGGCGCCATGAGAGCAGATAGATGGCGTGCCGATTACATCGGCCACGAAGTCCACAGGCATCAACACGTGCTTGAAGCATTGCTTGCCGATCAGCGGCGGCAATATTGGGAGCGTGGTGTTGCGTCCGGGGGCGGGACCGTGTGGCGGCATGGATGCCGCCACCGAGCCTCCAGGGACGGATTCACGGCGTGTCCCGACACCGGATGCGGCACCGCGCTGCCGACCAGCTCCGCTTACCGATCAATCTTGCGCACGACATCTGGCGTTCCACGCGAACTTAAAAGCATTGCTTGCCGATCAGAGGCGGCAATATTGGGAGCGTGGTGTCGCGTCCGGGGGCGGGACCGTGTGGCGGCATGGATGCCGCCACCGAGCCTCCAGGGACGGATTCACGGCGTGTCCCGACACCGGATGCGGCGCCGCGCCGCCGACCAACTCCGCACACCGACCGGCCTTGTGTACGACATCTGGCGTTCCATGCGAATGCTCCGGTTTGCTGCGGGCGCTTGCACGCGTGCCGGCGTGGGACACGCCGCAAGTACGTCCATGTAGGCGCTGGCGCGGCGTCCATGCCGCTCAAGGTCCCACGCCAGCACGCGCGCAAGCACCACCAGTTGCTGTCGCCAGCTGAGGACAGGGATGCGGCATCGCGCTACCGACCAACACCCGCATGCCGGCCACTCCTGCGCACCACAACACTTCAGGAATGCGGGCGCTGTTACAGCGCGGCCACCACTGCATCGCCCATTGCCACGGTGCCGACCTTGGTCGTGCCTTCCGACCAGATGTCGGCGGTGCGCAGGCCCTGGTCGAGCACCTTGCCGACAGCCTGCTCGATGGTGTCCGCTGCAGCCGATTGCGCGAAGGTGTAGCGCAACATCATTGCCACCGACAGGATGGTGGCCAACGGATTGGCAATCCCCTTTCCTGCGATGTCCGGCGCGGAGCCATGACATGGCTCGTACATGCCCTTGTTGTTGGCATCCAGCGAGGCCGAAGGCAGCATGCCGATCGAGCCGGTGAGCATCGACGCCTGGTCGGACAGGATGTCGCCGAACATGTTGTCGGTCACGATCACATCGAACTGCTTGGGCGCACGCACCAACTGCATCGCCGCGTTGTCCACGTACATGTGCGACAGCGCAATGTCCGGATAGTCCTTGGCCACCTCTTCGACGACCGCGCGCCACAGCTGGCTCGATGCCAGGACGTTGGCCTTGTCGACCGAGCACAGCTTCTTGCCGCGCAGGCGTGCCATCTCGAAGCCGGCCTTGGCGATGCGGCGGATCTCGCTTTCGCTGTAGGGCAGCGTGTCGTAGGCCTGACGCTCGCCATTTTCCAGCGTGCGCGTGCCACGCGGCTGACCGAAATAGATGCCGCCGGTGAGCTCGCGCAGGATCAACAGATCCAGCCCCGACACTACCTCAGGCTTGAGCGTGGAGGCATCGGCCAGCTGCGGATACAGCAGCGCCGGACGCAGGTTGGCGAACAACCCGAGCTGCGAGCGGATCTTGAGCAGGCCGCGCTCCGGGCGCAGCGATGGATCGATGGTGTCCCATTGCGGGCCACCCACCGCACCCAGCAGCACCGCGTCGGCGGCGCGTGCGCGCTCCAGCGTTTCGTCGCCCAGCGGGCTGCCGTACTTGTCGTAGGCCGCACCGCCCAGTTCGTCATATACCAGGCTGACACCCAGCCCATGCTGCGCATCGATGCGCGTCAGCACCTTGACCGCTTCGGCCATGATCTCCGGGCCAATGCCATCGCCGGGGAGAATCAGAATCTGCTTGCTCATGCAATCCTCGTCAGTGAAATCAACACAGCGCAGCACGTACTGACGCAACCGGGTCGTTGGTACGTGCCGGCGGAATTACTGCAGCGCGCCGAACAGCCACGGTTGACGCGCGCGATGCCCTTGCTCGAAGCGGCCGATCGCATCGGCGTCCTGCAGGGTCAGACCGATGTCGTCCAGCCCGTTGAGCAGGCAGTGCTTGCGGAACGCATCGATCTCGAAGCCGTATTCCACGCCATCGGGGCGGCGCACGCGCTGTGCAGCCAGATCCACGGTGAGTCGGTAGCCCTCGGTGGCCAGGCATTGCGCGAACAGGGCGTCCACTTCTGCTTCGGCCAGCACGATCGGCAGCAGGCCGTTCTTGAAACTGTTGTTGAAGAAGATGTCGGCAAAGCTGGGCGCGATCACCGCGCGGAAGCCGTATTCGTCCAGCGCCCACGGCGCGTGTTCGCGCGAGGAACCGCAGCCGAAGTTCTCGCGTGCCAGCAGGACGCTGGCGCCCTGGTAGCGCGGGAAATTGAGTACGAACTCCGGGTTGAGCGGGCGCTGGCTGTTGTCGCGGCCAGGCTCGCCGACGTCCAGGTAGCGCCATTCGTCGAACAGGTTCGGCCCGAAGCCGGTGCGCTTGATCGACTTGAGGAATTGCTTGGGAATGATCTGGTCGGTATCGACATTGGCGCGATCCAGCGGCGCCACCAGTCCGGTGTGTTGGGTGAAAGGGGTCATTGAAAGGCCGGGAATTGGGAGTAGAGAATGGGGAATTGGCAGAGCGGAGACGGGACGGACGTTGCGATTCTCTATTCCCGATTCTCGATTCCCTGCAACGCACGCACATCAACAAAATGCCCGCTGACCGCCGCTGCTGCGGCCATGGCCGGGCTGACCAGGTGGGTGCGGCCACCGGCGCCCTGGCGGCCTTCGAAGTTGCGGTTGGAGGTGGAGGCGCAATGTTCGCCGCTGCCCAACTTGTCCGGGTTCATGGCCAGGCACATCGAGCACCCCGGCTCGCGCCATTCGAACCCGGCGTCCAGGAACACCTTGTCCAGGCCTTCGGCTTCGGCCTGTGCCTTGACCAGGCCCGAGCCCGGGACCACCAGCGCCTGCTTGATGGTGGCAGCGACCTTGCGCCCCCGGGCCACCGCAGCGGCCGCGCGCAGATCCTCGATGCGCGAGTTGGTGCACGAGCCGATGAACACGCGATCCAGGCGGATCTCGGTGATCGGCTGGTTTGCCCGCAAACCCATGTATTTCAGCGCGCGCTCGATCGAGTCGCGCCGGGTCGGATCCTGTTCGGTTGCCGGGTCCGGCACCTGCTGGTCGACCGCCAGCACCATTTCCGGCGAGGTGCCCCAGCTGACCTGCGGCTTGATGTCTTCGGCACGCAGCTCCACCACCGTGTCGAAGTGCGCGTCGGCATCGGAGACCAGCGTGCGCCACAGCGCGACCGCCGCCTCCCAGTCGGCGCCCCTTGGCGCGAACGGGCGGCCCTGCACGTAGGCAATGGTCTTTTCGTCCACCGCGACCATGCCCACGCGCGCACCGGCTTCGATGGACATGTTGCAGATGGTCATGCGCCCTTCCATCGACAGGGCGCGGATCGCGCTGCCGGCAAATTCCAGCGCATGGCCATTGCCGCCGGCGGTGCCGATCCTGCCGATCACCGCCAGCACGATGTCCTTGGCAGTCACCCCGAACGGCAGCGTGCCCTCCACCCGCACCTGCATGTTCTTCATCTTCTTGGCGATCAGGCATTGCGTGGCCAGCACATGCTCGACCTCGGAAGTGCCGATGCCGTGCGCCAGCGCGCCGAACGCGCCATGCGTGGAGGTGTGCGAATCGCCGCAGACCACGGTCATGCCAGGCAGGGTGGCGCCCTGCTCGGGGCCGACCACATGCACGATGCCCTGGCGCGCATCGTTCATCTTGAACTCGAGGATGCCGAAATCGTCGCAGTTCTCGTCCAGCGTCTGCACCTGCAGGCGCGAGACTTCATCGGAGATCGACTCCAGCCCGCCCTGGCGCTCGGCCCGCGTGGTCGGCACGTTGTGATCGGGCGTGGCGATGTTGGCATCGATGCGCCACGGCTTGCGCCCGGCCAGGCGCAGGCCTTCGAACGCCTGCGGCGAGGTCACTTCATGCAGGATGTGGCGATCGATGTAGATCAGCGACGAACCATCGTCGCGGCGCGTGACCTCGTGCAGGTCCCACAGCTTGTCGTACAGCGTCTTGGCAGTCATTGCGGCGATCCGGTTGGCGGATGGTGGGAGTGCCCACCTGGCTGCGTTCGATGCTAGGAGCTTGCCTTGGATAACGCAAATTCATATTGTTTATTCAACAAATGAAATTTGGGAATGGCAATGGACCTGGCAAGCCTCAGCGCCTTCGTGGCGATTGCCGAAAGCGGCAGCTTTTCGGCCGCCGGCGAGGCCCTGCACCTTACCCAGCCGGCGGTGAGCAAACGCATCGCCTTGCTGGAAGGGCAGTTGTCGGCGCGATTGTTCGACCGCCTGGGCCGCCAGGTGGTGCTGACCGAGGCCGGCCAGGCCTTGCTGCCGCGCGCGCAACGCATCCTGGCCGAGCTGCAGGACACCCGCCGCGTGCTGGAGCATCTTGGCGCGGCGGTCGGCGGGCGGCTGAGCCTGGCCACCAGCCATCATGTCGGCCTGCATCGCCTGCCCGCCCTGCTGCGCCGTTTCGCCGCGGAGCATCCTCACGCAGCGCTGGACATCCAGTTCCTGGATTCGGAGCTGGCCTATGCCGCGGTGCTGCGCGGCGAGGTGGAGCTGGCGGTCACCACGCTGGCACCGGACACGAGTGCGCCGCTGCGCGCGCAACCGATCTGGCATGACCGCCTGCAGTTCGTGGTGGCGCCCGATCACCCGCTTGCCGCATTGCGCGCGGTGTCGCTGGAGGATGTGGTGGCGCATCCGGCGGTGCTGCCGGATCCGGGCACGTTCACCCATCGCATCGTCGCCGGTCTGTTCGCCGGGCATGGGCTGGTGCCGAGCCTGCGCATGACCACCAACTATCTGGAGACGATCAAGATGCTGGTGTCGGTCGGCCTTGCGTGGAGCGTATTGCCGGAACGCATGATCGATCACCAGATCGTGGCGCTGCCGCTGGCCGATGTGACGCTGTCGCGCGAGCTGGGCTGCGTGACCCATGGCGGGCGCACCTTGTCGCGCGCCGCGCAGGCGTTTGTCGCCTTGTTGAACGCGCAGGCGGACCAGTTGCAGGAGTAAGCGCGGCAGCGCCATGCCCCTGGCAACGCGACAGGCTTACTGATCCACCAAGCGGTCGCGCCCCAGCCGCTTGGCCTGGTACAGGCGGCGGTCTGCCAGTGCCAGCAGTTCGCGGCGGCTCGGTGCTTCATCGCTCATCGCCATGCCCATGCTGGCGGTGCAGCGCACCGTCGTGCCCTGCGTCTCGATGCCGATCGCCGCCAGCCGCTGGCGCATGCGCTCGAACAGCGCGCGTGCCTGTGCAACGTCCACCCCCACTGCCGCGAGCAGAAACTCTTCGCCACCGTGGCGCGCGGCGAAGCACTGCGCCTGATCCTGCTCGTTGAATGCTTCACCGATCGCGCGCAGCACCGCATCGCCGACCTCATGGCCGTACTCGTCGTTGATGCGCTTGAAATGGTCGATATCCATCAGCACCAAAGCCAATGAAGGGCCACCGGCGCGCGCATCATCGAACCATTGCTGCAGGACGCGCTCGGCCTCGCGCCGATTCGGCAAGGCGGTCAGCACGTCGTGGCTGGCGCGGTATTCGAGCTGGCGCATCAGGGCTTCGCGCTCCTGGCTGGCCTGCTGCAGCGCGAGGTTCTTGTCGCTCAACTCACGGGTGCGTGCGTCGATCACCGTATTGAGTTGGCGCTGACGACGGCGGTAGCTGGCGGTGCGCCACAGATAGAGCCCGTAGATCAGGCTGCCCAGCCCGAGGATGCCCAGGGCGATCACTTCGCCACGCCGCCACCACGGCGGCGCCAGTGCGATCACCAGGCTGGATTCGCCCACCAGCGCGGTCTGCCGCCAGTCCACCGGCAGCGACATCGCCTGGACGCGGAAACGGAAACGGCCCGGCGGCAGATTGGTGTAGACCGCTTCGCTGGCGCTGTCGGCGTCCACCCAGTCCGGGTCGAAGCCTTCCAGCCGGTAGCGGTAGCGCACCTTGTCCGGGCCACGATAATTCAGCCCTGCATAGACAATGGCGATGCGCCGGGTCTCCGCGCCGAAGCGATGCAAGCCATTGAGCGGCTGCACCGTGCCGTCGACCAGCAGCCGCTCGAACACGATCGGCACGCGATGGCCTTGCAGGGTGCCCACGCGCGCCGGATCGATCACGCCCAGGCCCGCAGCGGTAGGAAACAGCAACTGCCCGGACTGGGTCATCCAGCCGGCCGGCGCGCTGCTGCCATTGCCCTGATTGCCGGGCATGCCGTCGCTGCGATCCACCACCTCCACACTCAACTGCTCGCGCGTGCCGGCATCGAGCTGGTCGAAGTCGCTGCGCGCGATGCGGAACACACCGTGGTTGCTCGACAACCAGAAATAACCCCGGCCGTCGTCGATCACCCGGAACACCTTGTCGCGCGGCAGCCCGACCCGGTGGTCGTAGACGCGGAAGGTCTCTCCACTCAGGCGCAGCAGGCCGCGATCGCTGGCGATCCACAGGTCGCCATTGGTATCGCGCAGGAAGTCGAACGCGTTCTGCCCGGGGAAATCCTGCTCGCCCAGCCATGCGCGTGTACTGCCATTTGCCGACAGCGCAGTCATGCCACGATCGGTGCCGATCCACACATTGCCCTGCGTATCGCGATACAGCACCTGCACCGAGCCATCGGGTACGCCGTCGGCGGCGGTGAAGCGGCGTGCCTTGCCATCGCGCCAGCGCACCAGCCCGGCGGTGGTGCCGATCCACAGCGTCTGGCCATCGGGCAACACCGCGCGTACCGACAGCGACGGCAGGCCGTCGGCCGCACCAATGCGTGCCAGCACGCGCCCTTGCGCATCCAGGCGCACCACACCCTGGCTGTACGTGCCGGCCCAGACGCCGCCATCGCCGGCATCGGCCAGGGCCAGCACCGATTGCTCCAGCACGCGGCCGCCCTCGTTCGGCACCACCGACACGCGGCTGATCCGGTCGTTGTGCCAGCGGTCCAGGCCCACCGCGCTGCCCACCCACACGGTGCCGTTGCCGGTCTGCAGCACCGTGCGCACGTAGTCCGAGGCCAGGCCGTCTTCGTGGGTGACGCCATGCGCGGCGCCTTCGGCAATGCGGAACAGGCCGTGCGTGCTGCCGACCCAGATCAGGCCCTCGGCGTCTTCCAGCAACGCCGGGCTGGCGACGCCCGAAATGGCGATCTGTTCATCCGGCGTACCCGCGCCGCCATGCACCACCAGCGTGCCCGACGGCAGGCTCATCCACAGATGTCCGCGCCGATCCAGCAGCAATGCATCCACCCGCTGGCCTTGCCGGAAACGCTGCAGTCCGCCACCGCGGCTCCACCACCACACGCCGTCGTCGCCAGCGACCAGCAGGCCGCCCTGACGATCGCTGGCCAGCCGTCGCACCGGTGCGGCGCGCATGCCATGTGCCTTGCCCCAGGCCTCGGCCACAATGCCATCGCGGGGCAGACGATAGAGCCCGACTTCGGTGCCCACCCATAAATCGCCATCGGCATCGGCCGCCAGCGCGGTGATGCGCGCGCGCGGCAGGCCGGCCTGGCGCCCGACGTCCACCACCCGCCCGTCCGGCTCGATGCGGTACAGCGTCTGCGGCGTGCCCACCCACAATGCGCCATCGGCGCAGCGCAGCAGTGCACTGACTGCCAGGTGCCGCGCCGAAGCATCGCCCAGCTGCTGCCAATGGCCATCCTGGTAGTGGTAGACCCCATCGAAGGCGGTGCCGAACAACATCCCGCCGGCGCTGTCGCGTGTCACCACGAACACGCCCCCCAGCTCGACGCCCGGTGTGTTCTGACGGTCATACACGGTGAAGTCACGGCCATTGAAGCGCGCCACACCTTCCCAGGTGCCCAGCCAGATCAGGCCATCGGCGCCCTGTGCCACCGCATGCACCAGATTGTGCGGCAGGCCGTCGTCCATGCTCCAGCGCGTGACGGTGTGGTACGCGGTATGGGTCGGCGGCTGGGCGCCGGCCGGCCAGACGCCGAACAGCACGCAGGCCAGCAATGCCCATCGCCACAGCAGCCCGGTCCGCCGCACGCATGTGCTGCGGACGCAGCCCGTCTGCGCATGCGCCCCGACCCTGTCCACGCTCCCCATCCCCTCGTTGTGCTGGCCAAAGGGGCTGCCGACGTGCGCCGACAGACCGTTAGCCAATCTATCACCGGGGGTTTTTCAACGCGCTAGGTGGATTCCCCACACCGATGGGATGCACAATGACACCGGGAGGCATTCAGCCGAAACAATTACCGGCCATAACCAAGCTGGTGCGCAGCTAACGCCTGGGCGCGGCCATTCCTGAGCGCTCGCCTGCATTCCACCGGCGGCGAGTATAAATATAGAACCCGATGGTCTAGTATTGGCAGCATGTCCAGCTCGCCCCCCCTCAAGTCCAAGGCCAGGAGCAACGGCCCCGGACGGCCCAAGGATCTTGGGAAACGCGCCGCCATTCTTGGCGCTGCCCGCACCATGTTCATGGAGCAGGGGTATGCCGGGGTCAGCATGGATGGCATCGCCGCCCAGGCGGGCGTGTCCAAGCTCACCGTCTATAGCCATTTTGGCGACAAGGAGAGCCTGTTTTCCGAGGCGATCCGTGCGCAATGCCAGCACATGATGCCGGACGACCTGTTCGACCACGCCCCCGAGGGCGCGCTGCGCGATCAGCTGATCGAAATCGCCGATGCCTTCTTCGCCATGGTCAGCACCGAGTCGGCCATTGCCACCCACCGCATGATGATGGCGCCCGGTACCGGCGACGTGCATGTGCGCGAGATGTTCTGGGATGCCGGCCCCAAGCGAACCCAACGGGCGCTGGCCGATTTCCTATCCGCACGCGTGGCCGATGGGCAGCTGAAGATCGACGATGTGGCACGCGCCGCGTCCCAGTTCTTCTGCCTGCTCAAGGGCGAGCTGTATGCGCTGATGATGTGCGGCCTGCACGGCCAGCCCACCCGCGCGCAGGTGGACGAGCACTTGCAGGCCAGCGTTGATTTCTTCTTGAGGGCGTATGCGCCGCGCTGACCGCCCCCGGCCTTTGGTGGCGATGACTTCCGGCACTGCGTCGTTTGCCGGCGCGCAGCGATGCTAGATGCGCCAGTTGCCCCGTGCACCGGTAAAATGCCTGCCCCACCGCGTTGGATAACCGCACCATGACGATCGATTTCTCCCAGGCCCGCGAAAAGATGGTCGAACAGCAGATCCGGCCGTGGGACGTGCTGGACCTGCGTGTGCTCGACGTGCTGGCGCGCCTGCCGCGCGAGGCCTTCGTGCCCGAGGCCTACAAGACCCTGGCCTATGTCGATGTGGAAATTCCGCTGTCGGCCGGCCACAAGATGATGAAGCCGGTGGTGGAAGGCCGCATGTTGCAGGCACTGGACCTGCAGCCGGGCGAAGACGTGCTGGAAATCGGCACCGGCAGTGGGTTTTCCACCGCCTGCCTGGCCGCGCTGGCCCGCGAAGTGCTGAGCCTGGAGATCGATCCGGCCCTGGCCGCCGCTGCCCGCGCCAATCTGGACAGCAGCGGCCTGGGCAGCAACGTGCGGATCGAAACCGCCGACGTGTTCGGCTGGCAGAGCGAGCGCCGCTTCGATGCCATCTGCGTGACCGGCGCGGTCGATACGCTGCCGACGCAATGGCTGCAATGGCTGCGGCCGAACGGGCGCCTGTTCGTGGTCCGCGGTCACGAACCGGTGATGGAAGCGGTCCTGGTCCGTGGCGACGTCAACGCTCCGCGCATCGAATCGTTGTTCGAAACCGACCTCGCCTATCTCCAGGGCGCCGCACCGACGCCCCGATTCCAATTCTGATTCTGATTCCCAAGGAAGCTTCCCCGATGATCCGCCGATCCCTCGTCCTGGCGCTGGCCGCCGCCCTGTCTCCGATGGCCGCCAACGCCACCGATCTGCTGCAGGTCTACGAAATGGCCCGCAACGGCGATCCGCAGCTGGCAGTGGCCGAGTCCACCCGGCTAGTCAATCGGGAGGGCGAAGTGCAGGCGCGTGCGGCGTTGTTGCCGCAGTTGGACGGCACCGCCGGGTACACCCAGGCACATCGCAAGCTGGATACCATCGACAACCTCGACGAGGGGCGCTCGACCACCAAGCAGCGCCAGTATTCGATCCAGGGCAGCCAGACCATCTTCAACTGGGCGCAGTTCGCCAACCTGCGTGCGCAGCGCGAAGTGGCAAAGGCAGCCGACTTCACATTGGAATCGGCCAACAACGACCTGATCACCCGCACCTCGGCGGCATATTTCCAGGTCCTGGTCGGCATCGAATCGCTGGCGGCGGCAGAGACCAACGAAGCGGCCGCCAAGAAGCAGTTCGATTACGCCGACAAGCGTCTGGAAGTGGGCTTGGCCCCGATCACCGACGTGCATGAAGCGCGCGCCCAGTACGACCAGGCGCGTGCCGACACGATCAATGCGCGCAACACCTTGAAGGATTACTACCAGGCCTTGACCGAACTCACCGGCCAGCCGGTCACGTCCTTGCGCGCACTTCCCGAAGACTTCCGCCCCGAAGTCCCGGCGGCGTACAGCAATGTCGATCAGTTGGTGGCCACTGCCATCGCCGACAACCCGGCGCTGAAGTCGCAGCAGTTGCAGGTCAGCGCGGCCGAGGCGCAGGTCAATGCCGCACGTGCGGGCCATTACCCGACCTTGAACCTCGGCGCCAATGTCGGCCGCAGCAATAGCTGGGGCGGCCAGGCGGCGGCTGACCAGGCCGCGGGCAACTTCACCACGCAGGGTCGCGATATCGACACCGATTCGATCGGCCTTACGCTGTCGATTCCGATCTTTGCCGGCGGTGCCACCCAGTCGGCCGTGCGCCAGGCGTTGTCACGCCGCGATATCCAGCAGGACACCTACGAGCAGCAGAAGCGCGCGCTGGATCGCAACACGCGCAATGCCTACCAGACCGTGGTCGCCGGCATCAGCGAAGTGGAAGCCCGTCGCCTGGCCGTGGTCTCCGCGCAGGCCGCATACGACGCCTCGCAGGTCGGCCTGGAAGTCGGCACGCGCACCGTGCTGGACGTGGTACAGAACCAGCGCACCCTGTTCCAGGCGCAGCTGAACTATGCACAGTCGCGCTACACCTTCCTGCAGAACCGCCTGCTGCTGGGCCAGGCGATCGGCAAGCTCAACATCACCGACCTGCAGGATGTGAACCGGCTGCTGTCGCAGGATGCCGAGTCCAAGCTGCAGGGCAGTGGCTCGCTGCAATAAGAAGATCTCAGCATGATTGAAGAGGCGGGCACAGGCCCGCCTTTTTTGTGCGTGATGCGATGTGAAGCGATCGCATGTCGGCCGATCATCCGCGGCTTGGCTGCGGAGCCGCCTTGCCCGCCCATCATCACGGAACAGGCCGGGAGTCCGTGGCGGCATCCATGCCGCACAAGGCCTTGCGACGCTGGCTGACAAGGATCATCAAGGAGGGTCGGCGTGCCTGCTCCAGGGGCCCTGCACACTGCGACGCAGCCGCAGTGACATCCTCAGGACGCGGCACCCTCGCTCACCACCGGCGGCAGGTGCGGCGCGATCTGCACCAGCGTCCTCGCCACCGTGCCCTTGCCGTTGGCGACCAGTGCCAGCCCTGCCGCGGCCATCGCCTCACGCTGGACAGGGTCGCCGAGCAGGCGCGCCAGATCGTGGTACACGCTGTCGGCATCTTCGCAGATGGTCACCGCCTCGGCCTCGCGCATGCGCCGCGAAATCTCCGAGAAATTGTGCAGATGCGGGCCGGTGACGGCCGGCGTGCCAACTGCCGCGGGCTCGAGCAGGTTGTGCCCGCCGATCGGCTGCAGACTGCCGCCGACGAAGGCGACCTGTGCACAGGCGTAGAAACTCATCAGCTCGCCCAGGGTATCGATGACAAACACCTTGTCGCGCGCCTGCGGCCATTGCTGGCTTTTACGCGTGGACACGGCCCAGCCACGCTCGCGCGCCACGGCCTCGACCTTGGGAAAGCGCTCGGGGTGGCGCGGCGCCCATAACATCAGCAGATCCGGAAACTGCAGCAGCAGGCGCGCATGGATGTCGGCCACGGCCGCTTCCTCGCCTTCGTGCGTGCTGGCGGCAATCCACACCGGCCGCGAGGCCGGCACGTGCGTGTGGAACTGCGTGACCAGGGCCTGCAGCTGCGCAGGCGCGGCGATATCGAATTTGAGATTGCCCAGCGCGATCACCTGGTCGGGCCGCGCACCCAGCGTGACGAAGCGTTCGGCATCGTCGTGCGACTGCGCCGCCACGCAGGTGACGGTGCGCAGCGCGCGGCTGATCAACGGTGCCAGCAGGCGATAGCCACGCAGCGAGCGCGCCGACAGCCGCGCGTTGAGGATGTACACCGGAATCCCGCGGTCGCGGCAGCCGAACAACATGTTCGGCCACAGCTCGGTTTCCAGGATCAACGCCAGGCGCGGGCGGAAATGCTCCAGGAAGCGACCGACGCTGCCGGGCACGTCGTAGGGCAGATACACGTGGTCCACCGCATCGCCCCAGACCGCGCGCACGCGCTCGGAGCCGGTGGGCGTGATGGTGGTGATGACCCAACGGATATCCGGGCGCTGCGCACGCAGGGCGTTGACCAGCGGCGCGGCGGCATTGACTTCGCCCACCGACACCGCATGCACCCACACGCGCGGGCGACCGCAGGCATGCGTGTAGGAGGCATAGCGCTCGTTCCAGCGGTTGAAGTATTCGCGGACGCGAAAACCGCGCCACACCAGGTGGTACACCGTCACCGGCAGCAACAGGTACAACAGCGCCGAGTACAGTCCGCGCAACAGCCATTCGATCGGGTCTTTCCGCATCGGTGCAGGATACGGGAGCGTTGCGGCGTGCGCATGTGCACGCTGCCGCGCGCGCATGATCCCTTAGAATTGCCCCATGTCCGAGCCCGCCAACGTCGCTGTCCGCCCTTCCCTGCGCAACCCCAGGCACTGGCCGATGTACCTGGCCCTTGTCGTCATGGTGATCGCCGGACGCCTGCCCTGGATGCTGCAGCGTGCGCTGGGGCGTGGCGTGGGCTGGATCGCGATGCGCCTGGCCGGCACGCGTCGGCGCGCTGCCGAGGTCAACCTCAAGCTGTGTTTTCCCGAACAGGACGACGCCTGGCGGGCGCGGCTGTTGCGCGACAGTTTCGATGCGCTGGGCGTGGGCCTGTTCGAATTCGCGCGCGCCTGGTGGGGCAGCATCGATGCGATCCGCCCGGGCGTGCAGGTCGAAGGGCTGGAACACCTGCAGCGCCTGCAGGAACAAAAACGCGGCGTGTTGCTGGTGTCCGGCCACTTCATGACGCTGGAGATGTGCGGGCGGCTGCTATGCGATTACGTACCGCTGGCCGGCATGTACCGCAGGCATCGCAACCCGGTGTTCGAGTGGGCGGTCAAGCGCGGGCGGTTGCGCTATGCCACGCACATGTTCGCCAACGAGGATCTGCGCGCCACCATCAAGCACCTCAAGCGCGGCGGTTTCCTGTGGTACGCGCCGGATCAGGACATGCGCGGCAAGGACACCGTGTTCGTGCCGTTCTTCGGGCATCCGGCCTCCACCATCACCGCCACCCATCAGCTGGCGCGGCTGACCGGTTGCGCGGTGGTGCCGTACTTCCACCGGCGCGAAGGGGGACGCTACATTCTCAAGATCGCACCGCCGCTGGCAGACATCCCTTCCGACGATGTGATCGCCGATACCACGCAGGTCAATGCGGCGATCGAGGACATGGTGCGCGAGGCGCCGGACCAGTACCTGTGGATCCATCGGCGCTTCAAACGCCAGCCGGGTGGGCGCAGCGATTTTTATCGTTGATATCGCGTATCTCGATGCAGGCGGCGCGTACAGCCGCAGCACCGCAAAGGATCCTCAGCGCGGCGGCGGCTGATCTGCGTCGTCGTTGAGCAAGGCACCGGCATACAGGCCGGCCAGCATCAGGCTCAGCCCGCCCCAGAAGCTGGAATAGAACGCCAGATGCGTGTTGAGCGGGAACACCGTGGCCACCAGCGCGATCATCGCCGGGCGTGCCTGCTCGCGCGCGGCCAGGCTGGAATAGCGCCACGCGCGCCAGGCCTGCGCCGCACCGGCCAGCCACAGCAGCAACCCGATCACCCCGGTTTCGGCCAGGATTTCCAGCACGATCTGGTGCGCATGGAAGGCCGGCCCATCGCCCCAGGCCGGCGCCTGCGCGGGTGCCGGATTGCAGGCCGGATACGCCTGCCGGAAGCCGCGGGCGCCCACCCCATTGAGTGGATGCGCGTGGATCATGCACAGCGCTGCGCCCCAGATCTGCGCACGCCCGGACAAGGCCTGGTCGACGCCCTGCTGGTCATCGCTGAAGGCCAGCGCGGTGCGCTGGATCCGCTCGCGCGCCTGCGGCGCCACCGCCACCACCCCGGCCGCCAGCAGCGCGCCGACCACCGCCACCGCAAGCAGGCGGCGGCCACCCAGCAACTGCCAGCCGGACAGCAGCACGATCACGCCGTAGGTGATCCACGAGGCCCGCGACCCCGCCAGCACCAGCACCACGCCGACCGCCGCCGCAGCGCCCGCCCAGGCCCAGGCATTGCGCCGCCCCAGTGCCAGCAGCAGGAAGGGCGACAGGCTCGCAAGCGTCTGACCGAACTTGAGGTTGCATGGCCCCAGCACGCCGCTGAGGCGGTCGACCAGGGCCAGCTCCTGCGGCGTGCACAGGCCATGCCCGCTGATCAGCTGCTTGATCTGATCCAGGCCGAAGAACAACGGGCTGCTGCCGAACACGGCCTGCAGCAGCGCATCCAGTGTCCACACCCCGCCGATCACCGCCAGGCCGGTGAAGGTGCGCCGACGCCGCTGCGCATTGGCCACCGCGATCGCGCACAACCACATGAACGGCAGATAGCGCAGATCGGTGGCCGACTTGCGCAGCGCGCGCCCCACGTCCACCGCATCGAACGCCGACAGCATCTGCGGCAACCAGTACGCGAAGAACAGCACGCTGGTCAGCGCCCAGGCCGCACCACTGAGCAGCCGGGTGCCGCCACGGAAGCGCGCATGCAGCAGGCGGTAGGCCGCAAACAGCGCACCCAGCGACAACACCGTCTCGGCCAGCCCGGGTGTGGGCCATAGCGCCACGAACAGGAGCACCCACAGCGGCGCCCAGCGACCGGCATCGGGGGTCAGCGCGGACGCAGGTGGGATGGCCTCAGCGGCGGAGTTCGTCATAGACCTTCAGGGTGGCCGCTTGCATGGCCTGCAACGTATAGGGGAGCACGGCGGGCGGTGTCGGCGCCTGCCGCAGCAACTGCAGCGCCTGGGTGCGCAAGGCATGGGCATCGAAGGCCGGCACAGCGCCGCCGGGTTGCAACTCGGCCAGCAGCTCGCCGACGCCGCCGTGCGCCCAACCCAGCACTGGCCGGCCCACCGACAGGGCCTCCACCACGGTGCGGCCGAAGGCCTCGGGCTTGCGCGACAGCTGCAGCACCAGATCGCTGGCGGCATAGGCCTCGGCGATGCGTGCGGTGGGTTCGGTGAAGGCGACCGCCTCGGCCACGCCCAGTCTGGCGGCCTCGGCTTCCAGCTCGCGCAGATAGGCATCACGGCCAGGCTCGCGCGCGCCTGGCAGCCACAACCAGGCCGGCACGCCGGCAGCGCGCACGTCGGCGAGCAATTGCAGGCCGTCGACGTGCCCTTTCAGGCGCGTGCCGCGCCCGGGCAGCAGCAGCAGTGGTGCATCGGCCGGCAAGTCGGGCAGCACGGTCTGTGCCCAGCTGCGCGCGCGGCGGTCCGGCTGCGGGCGACGCGGAAACTGGGCGATATCGACACCGCGCGGGATCGTGCGCAGGCGCGCGGTGTCGGTCTGCGGATAGTGCGTGCAGACGTACTCGCGCACTGTCTGCGAGACGCAGATCACCCGCTCGCCATAGGTCATCACCGCGCTGTAGCGGCTGGGCGAGTTGAGCCCGTGCACGGTGGTGACGAAGCGCGGCCGGGTGGCCTGCGGCATGCCGCGCAACGCGTACCAGCCCAGCCAGGCCGGCAGGCGCGAACGTGCATGCACGATGTCGGCCCCCAGTTCGGCGAACAGCCGGCGCAGGCCGACCACGTGACGCAAGGTCAGCAGCGACTTGCGCCCGATGTCCAGCGTGAGATGTTCGCCGCCCGCCTCCAGCAGCGGCTGGACCAGGCGGCCGCCGGCCGAGACCACCACCGCGCGGTGGCCGGCGCGCATCAGCGCAGCGGCGATTTCCAGGGTGGAGCGCTCGACGCCGCCGGACTGCAGCGCCGGCAGCAGTTGCACCACGGTCAGGCGGTGCATCCGGCCAGGATCAGTCGGCGAGCACGAACAGCGCGCCGCAATACGGGCACTTGGCTTCGCAGTTGGGCTCGTCTTCGATCGGCAGATACACGCGCGGATGCGAGTTCCACAACGCCATCTGCGGCGTCGGGCAGCTCAGCGGCAGATCGCCGCGATGCACGGTGTAGCGCGATTCGGCATTGGCGGGCGCGGTGGCGGTCTGGCTCATGGCGGCACGATCGTAGAGACAAGGCAGAGCGCGGATTCTAGCAGCCTGCGTGGTGATCGGCCCATTGACCGGCCATACCGGTTCGGGTGGCGATGCTCTCAACAGCCGCCCGGGCGCCGCCAGCGTCGGGGAGCGATGCGGCAGCCCCGGCTGGCCTGGCCTTGCTGGCCCGGCAGCGCCAGGCAGCCACACCCGGACATCGCGCTTATCATCGCCGGACAATGGCGCACCGCCCCGGCGTGCGCGTGCCCGGCTCGCCTGCCTCGGCAGGCCGGACCTGCCCTGCAGCATCGCACCCAAGGAGACATCGCCACGTGACCTCGTCTGTTGTGTTGCTGCATCCGCGTGACCTGTGGTTCCGGCTGGTCGTTGCCCTGGGTGTCGCTGCGCCGTTGTCGGTGAGTGCGGCGACCGGGCAGTCGACCTCGTTCGAAGCCGGCCAGCCGTTGCCGGTGAGCGCGGCGGCGGGCGATGTGCAGATTGCCATCGGCACCGGTCCGGCCGCGCCGTATGCGGCCAAGCCGAACGCCGGCTACAGCGGTGCGCATGCCCTGCGGTACGACAGTCGTGGCGCAGGTGGGCGGCGCACCTTGTTGACCGGCGAGATCCCGATCGGTGCCGATACCACGCTGTCCTGGCTGGTATTGCCCGAGAGCGTGGGTGGCGAGCATGTGGCATCGACCTATGTGTCGCTGGACCTGCTGCTGGACGACGGCACACGCGTGTCGGCCAGTGCTGCGCGGGATCAACATGGCGTCGCGCTCGGTGCCCGGGCGCAAGGCGAGTCGAAGACGCTGTATCCGCAGCAATGGGCGCGCAAGGCGGTGCGGCTGGGTGACGTGGCCGGTCTGCGTGGGCGCCATGTGCGTGCGATCGAGCTGGAAGTTGCACCGCCGGCAGGCGCGCCCGGT
This sequence comes from Xanthomonas euroxanthea, assembly GCF_903989455.1. NCBI lineage: Bacteria > Pseudomonadati > Pseudomonadota > Gammaproteobacteria > Lysobacterales > Lysobacteraceae > Xanthomonas > Xanthomonas euroxanthea. The sequence goes on from NZ_LR861803.1 coordinate 3,948,639, forward strand.
GCCGGCTGGATCGACGATATCGCCATTGCCGAGGTACCGCTCACACCGGCAACGCGTCCGTCGGATTGGGTGCTGACCACGCGCGGCACGCAGTCCAATGGCACGTTCTCGCGCGGCAACAATTTCCCGGCAACCGCGGTGCCGCATGGCTTCAACTTCTGGACGCCGGTGACCGATGCGGGCACGCTGACCTGGCTGTATCGCTGGAACGAACACAACGATGCGGACAATCGCCCGCGCCTGCAGGCGTTGTCGCTCAGCCATCAGCCCAGCCCGTGGATGGGCGACCGCCAGACCTTTCAGGTGATGCCGTCGCTGGCGGCCGGCGTGCCGCCAGCCGATCGCCGACAGCGTGCGCTGGCGTTTTCGCATGCCAATGAAACCGCCCGCCCCTATCGCTACGCGGTGCAGCTGGACAACGGGATCCAGGCCGAGATCGCGCCGACCGACCATGCCGCGTTGTTCCGCTTTCGCTTCCCGGCGCAGGGCGATGCCAATCTGGTGTTCGACAATGTGGACGCGCGTGGCGGGCTGCGGCTGGATGCGGCGACACAGACACTCTCCGGCCATACCGATGTGCGTAGCGGGCTGTCGACCGGCGCCACGCGCATGTATGTCCATGCCAGCTTCGATACGCCGTGGGAAACCAGCGGCCTGAGCGACACCGGCCGGCCCACCGGCTGGATCAAGTTCGCTGCCGGCAGCACACGGCAGGTGCAGATGCGCATTGCCACCTCGCTGATCTCGCTCGAGCAGGCCAGGCACAACCTGGCACTGGAAATCGCACCGCAGACAACATTCGAGCAGGTCGCCGCGCGGGCGCAGGACGCCTGGGATGCGTTGCTGGGGCGCCTGGAAGCGCCCGACGCCACCGCCGAGCAGAAGACCACGCTGTACTCCAACCTGTACCGGCTGCACCTGTATCCCAACTCCGGCCATGAGAATGTCGGCAGCGCCAGTGCCCCGGACTGGCGTTATGCCAGCCAGAGCAGCTGGTCGGACGACAACATCGACGGCAGCGCGGTGCGCAGTTTCGCGCCGATCCGCGATGGCCGGGTCTACGTCAACAACGGCTTGTGGGACACCTTCCGCACTGCGTGGCCGGCGTATGCCTTGTTCGCCCCCGACGCTGCCGGCGCGCTGGTGCAAGGCTTTCTGGAGCAGTCGCGCGCGGGCGGCTGGGTGGCGCGCTGGTCGTCGCCCGGCTATGCCGATCTGATGGTCGGCACCAGTTCCGACGTGGCGTTTGCCGATGCCTGGCGCAAGGGCGTGCAGGGCTTCGATCCGGCCGAGGCATACGTTGCCGCGCGCAAGAACGCCACCGTGGTGGCGCCCGACAGGCACGTCGGCCGCAAGGGCATGGCGCGTTCGACCTTTCGCGGTTATGCCGATACCGACACGCACGAAGGCATGTCGTGGTCGATGGAGGGCGCGCTCAACGATTTCGGTATCGCCAACATGGCCGAGGCGCTGGCCGGGCAGGCAAAGACGGCCACGGCGCGGGAGCGTTACACGACCGAGGCACTTTATTTTCGTCAGCGCGCGGCGGGCTATTCGGCGTTGTTCGATCCGGCGATCGGTTTTTTCCAGGGCCGCACACCGGACGGCCACTGGCGTGTGGATGCGGCACGGTACGACCCGCGCGTGTGGGGCCACGATTACACCGAGTCCAGCGGCTGGACGTTTGCGTTCACCGCACCGCACGACGGTGAAGGCCTGGCGGCGTTGTATGGAGGACGCGTGGGCCTGGCAGCGAAACTGGATACGTTCTTTGCCACCCCCGAGACCGCCGAGGCCAGGTTCGCCGGCTCCTACGGCAACACCATTCACGAGATGACCGAAGCGCGCGATGTGCGGATGGGCATGTATGCGCACAGCAACCAGACCGCGCACCATATCCCGTGGATGTATCTGTACGCCGGGCAGCCGTGGAAGACGCAACGCATCACCCGCGAGATCCTGGCACGCCTGTACCTGGGCAGCGAGATCGGCCAGGGCTATCCCGGTGATGAGGACAACGGCGAAATGTCGGCGTGGTATCTGTTCGCGGCACTGGGCCTGTATCCGTTGCGCATGGGCGCGCCGGAATACGTGATCGGCTCACCGCTGTTCAAGCATGCCAGCGTGCGGTTGCCCGATGGCGGGACGCTGACGGTCAACGCGCCGCAGAATTCGCCGCAGAACGTGTACGTGCAATCGCTCAAGGTCAACGGAAAGCCCTGGCGCAAGACCTGGTTGCCGCATGTGGACATCGCCAGGGGGGCGACGCTGGACTTCGTGATGGGGCCTGCGCCCTCGCGCTGGGGCACCGGGCCGAACGATGCGCCACCGTCGCTGACCCCTGCGGGCAAGCACCCTGCCCCGTTACGTGATGTGCTCGGAGACACGGCGCGCATCACGCTGGCCGATGGTGGCGAGGTCGCTGCCCTGCATGACGACGATGCGGGAACCGTCGCTGCAGTTGCATCGACATCGACGCTGACGCTCAGTGGCATGGCGCGCGGCACGCCCACGCTCTACACACTGACCAATGGCAATGCGGCCATTGCGGCCAGTGGCTGGACGCTGGAAGCGCGTGCGGCCGATGGCGCGTGGACGGTGGTCGATCAGCGCCGTGAGGAAGCGTTCGACTGGCCGTTGCAGACGCGGCCGTTTCGTATTGCCACACCTGGTGCGTATACCGAGTATCGGCTGCGATTCAGTGCGCCTGCGAAAGTGCAGCTGGCGGAGATCGAGTTGCTGGGGGCGGAACCTGCGGTGCGTTGAGGCGCCGGTCTCGCAGCGCTGATTGTGCTGCTTTCTGCAGGCAGGCGACTGCAGGCTGCAGGCACCCGCTCACGCAATCGACGGATTCACACGGGTGCTGCCGGAGCGAGGTCCCACCGCGATGTCAGCAGCGCTGGTGAGCCGTACCCTCGCCCCAACCCCCGCTCCGCGCCCCGGCCCGCGCTTGCGGCGCGGGCGCTTCAAGGCACGCGTGCCAGTGGCGCGCAAGCAGTGCCTTGTCGCCCCAGGGGAGAGGGGTTGGGCGCGGTGCGTCTGGTGCCGCTCGCGGATCGGTCTTTGATGTCTTCCCGGTGGGGGGATCTCAACCGCTATTTTTTTCGCTGGCACTCTTCTCGGCATCGCGCTGCCGGCGGATCTGCGCATCCACCGCCGCGATCGCGGTCATGTTCATCACCCGGCGCGAGGTGGCGCTGGTGGTGAGGATGTGCACGGGCTTGGAGATGCCCATCAGGATCGGGCCGATCGCCACGCCGTCGGTGAACACGCGCACCAGGTTGTAGGCGATGTTGGCCGCTTCCAGATTCGGCAGCACGAACAGGTTGGCGCGACCCTTCAAGGTGCTGTTGGGCATGATCTGCTTGCGCAGCGCTTCGTCCCAGGCGGTGTCGCCCTGCATTTCGCCATCGATGTTGAGCTCGGGCTTGCGCTTGAGCAGGGCCTCGCGCACCTGGCGCATCTTCAGCGCATCGCGCGAGTCGTGGCTGCCGAAGTTGGAGTGCGACAGCAGCGCGATGTTGGGTTCGATACCGAACAGCTTGAGGCGGTACGCGGCCTGCAGCGTCGCTTCGACCACCTGCTCCACGGTCGGGTCTTCCTGCACATGCGTGTCCAGGAAGAAGAACACGCCCAGCTGGTTGATCACGCCGGTCATCGCCGAGGTGGAGCTCACCCGCGGTTCCAGCGGAATCACGCTGCGTGCGTAGCCCAGCTTCTTGTGGAAGCGGCCGACCACGCCGGACAGCATTGCATCGGCTTCACCACGCGCCACCATCACCGCGGCGATCAGGGTCGGTCGCGAGCGCATCAGTTCCTTGGCGGCAGTGACGGTCACGCCGCGACGCTCGGTGAGCGCGTGGTAGTACTGCCAGTACTCGTTGAAGCGGGGATCGTCGAGGATGTTGGTGATCTCGAAATCCACCCCGGCGGTCAGGCGCAGGCCCATGCGCTCGATGCGCGCCTCGATCACGTCGGGGCGGCCGATCAGGATCGGGAAGGCCAGGCCTTCGTCGACCACGTTCTGCACCGCGCGCAGCACCACTTCCTCTTCGCCTTCGGCATACACCACGCGCTGCTTGTCGGCGCGCGCACGGTCGTAGACCGGCTTCATCATCAGGCTGGTGCGGTAGACGAACTGGCCGAGCTTGTCGCGGTAGGCCTCCATGTCGGCGATCGGCCGCGTGGCCACGCCCGAATCCATCGCCGCCTGCGCAACGGCGGACGACAGCTCCACCAGCAGGCGCGGGTCCAGCGGACGCGGAATCAGATATTCCGGGCCGAAACTCGGGGTCTCGCCGCCATAGGCCGCGCCCAGGTCGGAGGCCTCGCGCCGTGCCATCGCCGCGATCGCCTTGACGCAGGCGATCTTCATTTCTTCGTTGATGCCGGTGGCGCCCACGTCCAGCGCACCGCGGAACAGGTACGGGAAGCACAGCACGTTGTTGATCTGGTTCGGGTAGTCCGAACGGCCAGTGCCGATGATGCAGTCCGGGCGCACCGCCTTGGCCGCTTCCGGGGTGATTTCCGGGTTGGGATTGGCCAGCGCGAAGATCACCGGCTGGCGCGCCATCGTGGCGACCATTTCCGGCTTGAGGATGCCGGCCGCCGACAGGCCCAGGAAGATGTCCGCGCCCTCGACGATTTCGGCCAGGGTGCGCTTGTCGGTGTCGCGCGCGTAGCGCTGCTTGTCCGGGTCCAGGTCGGTGCGGCCGGTGTGGATCACGCCATCGCGGTCCAGCGCCAGGATGTTCTCCGGCTTCAGGCCCAGCGAGACCAGCATGTTGACGCAGGAGATGCCGGCCGCGCCCATGCCGGTGGTGGCCAGCTTGACCTCTTCGATCTTCTTGCCGGTGACCACCAGTGCGTTGAGCACGGCGGCGCCGACGATGATCGCGGTGCCGTGCTGGTCGTCATGGAACACCGGGATGTTCATGCGCTCGCGCAGCTTGCGCTCGACGATGAAGCACTCCGGCGCCTTGATGTCTTCCAGGTTGATGCCGCCGAAGGTCGGCTCCAGACTGGCGATGATGTCGACCAGCTTGTCCGGGTCGTTCTCGTTGATCTCGATGTCGAACACGTCGATGCCGGCGAACTTCTGGAACAGCACGCCCTTGCCTTCCATCACCGGCTTGGACGCCAGCGGGCCGATGTTGCCCAGGCCCAGCACGGCAGTGCCGTTGCTGATCACCGCCACCAGATTGCCGCGCGCGGTCAGCTCGCTGGCCTGGGTGGGTTCTTCGACGATCGCCTCGCAGGCGAAGGCCACGCCCGGCGAATACGCCAGCGACAGGTCGCGCTGGGTCAGCATCGGCTTGGTCGCGGTGACCTTGATCTTGCCGGCCGGCTGCTGGCGGTGGTAGTCGAGGGCGGCCTGTTTGAAGTCGTCGTTGGACATCGGCGTTGTGGGTCTCGAAGGCGCAGGAGGGCTGAATTCTACCCTCCTGCCTGAACATGGGCCTGTCGCGCAGCTGTCGCGGCGGCAGGAAGATCGCATGCCACAACGCGGCATGCATTGCGGCCAGTGCTGGCTGGATGTGGAAACGGCCCTGCATCCCGCCGGCAGCGCCGACGGAATGCAGGGCCGTAGGAAGCATCAGCGCGCGCTGATCGGGGCGACGACGTCGGTCGAGGCCACCGGTGCCTGCAGCGGCGGCGAGCCGCCATCCAGCACCAGCTTGAGCTGATCGCGGTCCAGCGCATTTTCCCAGCGCGACACCACCACCGTGGCGACCGCGTTGCCGATGAAGTTGGTCAGCGAGCGGCACTCGCTCATGAAGCGGTCCACGCCCAGGATCAGCGCCATGCCGGCCACCGGCACGTCCGGCACCACCGACAGCGTGGCGGCCAGGGTGATGAAGCCGGCGCCGGTCACGCCGGCCGCGCCCTTGGAGCTGAGCATCGCCACCGCCAGCAGGGTGATCTGCTGGCCCAGGGTCAGGTCCACGTTGGTGGCCTGGGCGATGAACAAGGCGGCCAGGGTCATGTAGATGTTGGTGCCATCCAGGTTGAACGAGTAGCCGGTCGGCACCACCAGGCCCACCACCGATTTCTCGCAGCCGGCCTTTTCCATCTTCTCCATCAGCGAGGGCAGCGCCGACTCCGATGAGGAGGTGCCCAGCACCAGCAGCAACTCGGCCTTGAGATAGCGGATCAGCTTGAGCACCGAGAAGCCGCACAGACGGCAGACGATGCCCAGGATCACCAGCACGAAGAACAGCGAGGTCAGGTAAAACGAGCCCACCAGCCAGGCCAGGTTGACCAGCGATTCCACCCCGTACTTGCCGATGGTGAAGGCGATCGCACCGAATGCACCGATCGGCGCGGCCTTCATCAGCATGTGCACCAGGCGGAACACCGGCGCGGTCAGCGCTTCCAGGAAGCTCAGCACCGGCTGGCCACGCTCGCCGACCAGGGCCAGCGCGATCCCGAACAGCACCGCCACGAACAGCACCTGCAGGATGTTGCCATCGACGAACGCGCTGACCAGCGTGGCCGGGATGATGTCCATCAGGAAGCCGACCAGGCTCAGCTCGTGGGACTTCTGCACGTAGGTGTTGACCGCGCTCTGGTCCAGCTCGGCCGGGTTGATGTTCATGCCGGCGCCGGGCTGCACCACGTGCGCCACGATCATGCCCACGATCAACGCCAGCGTGGAGAAGAACAGGAAGTAGGTCATCGACTTGGCGAAGACCCGGCCCACCGTCTTGAGGTGGGTCATACCGGCGATGCCGGTGACGATGGTCAGGAAGATCACCGGGGCGATGATCATCTTCACCAGCTTGATGAAGGCATCGCCCAGCGGCTTGAGGCTTTCGGCGAAGGCCGGCTCGAAGTGGCCCAGCAGGGCACCCAGGACGATCGCCACCACCACCTGGAAATACAGCTGACGGTAAAAGGGGACGGGCGCCGGCAAGGGGCCGGCAGGCTTGCTGATGTGCATGACGCCACTCCGAGGGAACATAGAGGGGGCCTGAGCAGGCACCCGGTGCGGGCATTCTGGCCGTACGTCGCAGCCCGGGCCGATAGCCCATTGGTACTACGCACTGTCGCCGGGCTGAACGTCGCCTTACACTTCAGCGGCGTCGCCACCGGCCGTTAATTCCATTTAACGCAGACACCGATTGTTGTGTCGTTGGCCGTCCGGAACCTGCGCGCTTGCTGAAGCTGTTCAGTGCGACCGCCATGGCAGGACGCCCGGCCCTTTCTCCTTGCCGAAGACCACACCTATGCGCCTCAATCCGCTCGTTCTCGCGTTGGCCATTGCCGCCGCGCCCGCAGCCGCCAATGCGGCCACCTCGCTGGAAAACTGGCCCACCAAGTACACCTTCGGTGATGGCACCGAGCTCGGCCTGACCGGCAACTACGCCTACGACGACAACAACTTCTCCGGCGACGACCGCCTGGAAGACCGCACCGACTTCCGCCGCAAGGAGCTCGGTGCCACCCTCAAGAAGAAGGGCGTCTACGACGCCATGGTGTATTTCGACTTCGAAGCCAAGCTGTGGCTGGACGTGTTCTTCCGCGTCGAGACCAAGGCCGTGTTCGGCCAGGATTACGGTCGCGTGCGGCTGGGCTACATGAAGGTGCCGGTGGGCCTGGAAGCGGTGCAGAGCTCGCGTGCGGGCAGCTTCATGGAACTGGGCCTGCCGGTCCAGGCGGTGTTCCAGGGCCGTCGCACCGGCGTGGAATGGACGCTGGAGCGCCAGCAGTATCTGCTGCAGGCCGGCGCGTACGGCGGCAAGGATCTGCAGGGCGACAACCCGGGCACCACCCAGGCCGTGCATGCCGCCTGGACCCCGTTCAAGGCCGAAGGCAATGTGCTGCACCTGGGCCTGGCCGGCTCGGTGGAGAACCCGCGTGGCTTCAGCGACGGCCGCGGCGTGTCGTTCAGCCCGCGCGTGCGCCTGCGTGCCCGCCCGGAGGCCGGCCTGACCGACGTGCGCCTGATCGACACCGGCACCATTCTCGACGTGGACCACGTGATCCGCGCCGGCGTGGAAGCGGTGTGGATCCACGGCCCGTTCTCGCTGCAGAGCGAAGCGCTGCGCGCCGAGGTGGCACGTAACGACAACCAGCCGCATTACATCGCGCAGGGCCAGTACCTCTATGGCACCTGGACGCTGACCGGCGAGTCGCGCAGCTATGCCGGCGGCGTACCGGGCAACATCAAGCCGGCGCACGACTACGGCGCGGTCGAGCTGACCGCCCGCTACAGCCGCCTGGACCTGGAAGACAACCGCGTCAGCGGCGGCCGCCAGCACGACACCACCATCGGCGCCAACTGGTACCTCACCAGCCACTTCAAGTTCCAGGCCAACTACAGCTGGGTGGATGCCACGCGCAACGGCGTGCATGAAACCCCGCACGTGATGGAGCTGCGCGCGCAGGTGCAGTTCTAAGCGTGATGGCGCACAGCTAACCCGGGCCTGGTCGGCCGCGCGCTGCCTTCGCTTCAACGCGCCAAGGCGGCAACCCACACCAGCGCACGCGCCCCTGCGGCCGCCTCCTTTCGGGGATGCGGCCGCAGGCGTTTGTGGCTGCGGCGGTGTCGGCGCCTGGCGCAGGTCCGGTGCCGTTAGCTGCACGATGCAGCGGCGCACCGCCATACTTGTCGGCATGTACGCCTCGCAACGCCGCCGTCTGCTGCTCACCCTGACCATCGTGCTGGGCGGCATGCTGGTGGCCATGCTGGCGGCCGGGCACTTTGTCGAACAGAACGCCCTGCACGAGGAAAGCGCCACCGTGCGGCGTCAGCTGCGCCTGTACGCGCAGGCCCTGCAGCAACGCGTCGATCGCTATCGCACCCTGCCGCAGATCCTGGCGCTGGACCCGGAACTGCGCGCGGCCGTCTCCGGGCCGTTATCGGCCGCGCAGGTGGAACGGCTCAATCGCAAACTCGAGCGCGCCAACAACGTCACCCAGTCCTCCACGCTGACGCTCATCAACCGCGACGGCCTGGCATTGGCTGCCAGCAACTGGCGCGGGGCGCGCAGCAACGTGGGCGTGGACTACGCCTTCCGCCCGTATTACCAGCAGGCATTGTCCAACGGCAGCGGCAGTTTCTACGGCATCGGCATGACCACCAGCGAGCCGGGTTACTTCCTGTCGCAGGCCATCGTCGACGCCGGCGGCCAGGTGCAGGGCGTGGTGGTGATCAAGATCGCGCTGGCCGCGCTGGAACGCGAGTGGCTGCAGACCCCGGACATCGTGCTGGCCTCCGACGCGCACCAGGTGGTGTTCCTGGCCAGCCGCCCGCAGTGGCGCTACCGCATGCTGGCGCCGCTGAGCCTGCGCGACCGCAGCGAATTGCGCAGCACCCGCCAATACGCCGACCAGGGCCTGCTGCCGCTGCGGCGCCGGCTGATCGAGCAGACCGGCAACGGTGGCGTGCTGGCCGAGGTCAGCGACCCACCGCTCGCCGGCCCGGTGCTGTGGCAGACCCTGGAGGTGCCCGAAAGCGGCTGGCGCCTGCATCTGCTGCACGACACCCGCGCCAGCGCGGCGGCCGGCCGCGCCGCTGCGATCGCCGCTGCCGGTGCATGGTTGGCGCTGGCCTTGCTGTGGTTGTTCGTGCAGCAGCGGCGGCGCCTGTCCGCCCTGCGCCAGCGCAGCCGGCACGAGCTGGAAACGCTGCTGCAACAACATGCCGAAGAGCTGCGCACCGCGCAGGATGGCGTGGTCACCGCCGCGCAACAGGCCAATGCCGGCCTGAGCCGCAGCCTGGAACACCTGCCGCAGGGCGTGGTGGTGATCGACGAGGCGCTCAAGCTGGTGGCGTGGAATTCGCGCTATGTGGAACTGTTCCGCTTCCCGCCGGAACTGCTCAAGATCGGCCGCCCGATTGAAGACCTGTTCCGCTTCAACGCACGCCGCGGCCTGCTCGGACCGGGGCCGATCGAAGCGGCGATCGAGCGCCGCCTGAACCATTTGCGCAGCGGCAAGCCGCATATGCGCGAGAGCGAGAAGGAAGACGGCACGGTGCTGGAAATCCGCGGCAATCCGCTGCCCGATGGCGGATTCGTCACCAGCTATGCCGACATCACCAGCTACAAGAACGCCGCGCGCGAACTGCGCTCGCTGGCCGATGCGCTGGAACACCGCGTGGCCGAACGGACCCGCGACCTGGCCGCGGCCAAGCGCGAGGCCGAGAGCGCCAACCGCTACAAGACCCGCTTCGTCGCCTCGGCCGTGCACGACCTGCTGCAACCGCTCAACGCCGCACGCATGTTCGTCTCGGTGCTGCGTGGGCAGGTGCGCGAGGCAGGCAGCGCGCGCGTGGTCGACAACATCGAGGGCGCGCTCGCCGCGCAGGACGCCATCCTCAACAGCCTGCTGGACATCTCGCGGCTGGAGGCCGGCAGCCTGAAGACCCGGGTGCGCGACTTCGCCATCGCCCCGCTGCTGGAAACCCTGGCCCGCGAGTTCGGCATCCTTGCCGAAGACCGCGGCCTGGTGCTGGACTGGGTGCCCACCTCGGCGGTGGTGTTGAGCGACGAGAACCTGCTGCGGCGCATCCTGCAGAACTTCCTGTCCAACGCCATCCGCTACACGCCGCGTGGGCGCGTGCTGATCGGCTGCCGTCGTCGCGGCGGCTGGCTGCGCATCGAAGTGCATGACCAGGGGCCCGGAATTCCCGAGGCCTTGCAGGACGAGATCTTCGAAGAATTCCGGCGCCTGGACGACGGCGTGGCCAACGACCGCGGCGCCGGTCTGGGCCTGGCGATCGTCGAGCGCATCGGCCGCCTGCTCGGCCACCGCATCAGCCTGCGTTCCACCCTGGGCAGCGGCAGTGTGTTTTCGGTGACCGTGCCGCTGGGCGAGCGCGCCTCCATCGCCAGGCAGTTGCCACCGCCCATCGCCAGCGCTGAAACCGCCAATGACCCGATCCTGCACGGCTGCCGCGTGTGGTGCGTGGACGATGACCCGCGCGTGTGCGAGGCCAGCCGCGCGCTGCTGCAACGCTGGGAATGCCGCGTGGACTTTGCCGGCGGCCCCGACGAGGCATTGGCCGCCGCCAACGCCGACGAGGTGCCGGAGCTGCTGTTGCTGGACGTGCGCATGGGCGAGCACTACGGCCCGATATTGCTGCCGCAATTGGTGGCGCGCTGGCAACGCGAACCGCGCGTCATCCTGGTCACCGCCGAACCCGACCCGGCGCTGCGTGAACATGCGCTCGACCTGGGCTGGGGGTTCCTGGCCAAGCCGGTGCGGCCGCCGGCGCTGCGTGCCCTGATGACGCAGATGCTGTTGCGGCGCGGGTGAGCTGTGCCGTCGCGCAGCATCGACAGGCAACAACGGGCTGCGTTGGGTGTGTCGCGACGCTTCCGGCCTGCTTGCCGCGAAAGGCCGCATGATGGCGCGCCGTGCTGCACGCGTCCCATGCGGCGATTTCCTGGCCCTGCAGGGTCTGGCGAGTTTCGCCGGATCGTTTCAGCGTACCGAAGTGCGTGCTGCCTCAAGCGCGCGTTGGCGATGGCGCTACAGTGCGTGTGTCCATTGCTGCCCACGTCTGCATCGTGCACAGCTCACCTGCCGATGTTTCTCCCCCGGAAACTTGTGGAGCCCTCATGTTCAGGCCTGCCTCCGTGATGTTGACCGCGTTGCTCGCCGCAGGTTGCGCGGCGGAGATGCCCGTGCAGGCGTCCACGCCATCGGCGACCGTGCCGCCCTCCGGCCCGGTGCGCGCTGACATGGACCCGTACACCTTGCAGACCCTGGACCGCGTGCTGCACCAGGCATCCACGCATCGCGGCCTGAGTCCGGGGCATCTGATCAAGCTGCTCTCGGCGGAATTTCTCGGCACGCCGTATCAGGCCAACATGCTGCAGGGCTCGGCCACCGTGCCGGAGCGGCTAATCATCGACTTCAGGGGCCTGGATTGCTTCACCTATCTGGACTATGTCGAAGCGGCGCGCCACGCCCATTCGCAGCAGGATTTCGTCGATCGCGTGGTCCTCACCCGCTACGTCGATGGCGTCATCGGCTTCACCTCGCGCAAGCACTTCTTTTCGGACTGGGTCGCACGTTCCTACCCGCTTGCCGACGACATCACCGCAACGCTCAGCCCCAGGGCCGTGAGTGTGGACAAGACACTCAACCTCAAGGCCGACGGCAGCAACTATCTGCCCGGATTGCCGCTGGTGCAGCGGTCCATCACCTACATCCCCGCCGCCGATGTGGACAGCACGGTGGTCCGGCAGCTGCGCACCGGCGACTATGTGGGCAGGTACTCACCGGCGCCCGGGCTGGATGTCAGCCATGTCGGCATCTTCGTCATGACCGACCGGGGCCCGGTGTTGCGCAATGCCTCATCGCGCCCGGAAAACGGAAAGGTCGTGGACTCGCCGTTCATGGAGTACGTCGCCCGCACGCAGGGCATCGTCGTCTACAGGGCCAGGCCCTGATCCCGGTCGCGATGCGGGCAACCGCCAGTCCGGCGGCAGGCATCGTCTCGATCCGCTCCGCCGGTGCATTGCCGGAGCCACACCATGTCGGTGGGCGTGGGCGCCCATCTCCCACCGCAGCGCGCACTGGGTGAACGTGCGATGCCAACGCAGCGTGCGGATCTGCACGATCGCCGCTGAGCGATCGCGTGGAGGTCGGCGCCACGCGGCACTCGCGCACCCGCCGGTAGCGTGCCCGGCACCCGGGCCACTGCACCTGCTACACTATCGAGAACGATTCCCATTTGACTTTGCCTAGCGGAGCATGCCGCGTGCTCCGTCAGCGCCCTGGAGTTCTTACTCGATGAAGCTTTCCGCCCATGGATCGGCCGGCATGCCGTTCGTTGCCACCCTCTGCCTGTTCGCCTCCGCCACCGCTTCGGCCCAATCGGACGTCACCGACACGCTGGACACCGTGGTGGTGGCCGCTTCGCGCTCCAACATGACCGTGGCCGAGTCGCCGCAGACGGTGCTGATCATCGACAAGGCGCAGATCCAGCAGCAGTTGACGATCTCCAGCAATTCGTCCGATGTGCTCGCCAACCTGATTCCCTCGTACACGCCCAGCCGCGGCAAGATGAACGGCAGCGGCGAAACCCTGCGCGGGCGCACGCCGTTGATCCTGATCGACGGCGTGCCGCAATCCAACCCGATCCGCCCCACCGGGCGCGAAGCGCACACCATCGACTATGCAATGGTCGAGCGCATCGAAGTCATCCAGGGCGCCAATGCCATCAACGGGCTGGGCGCCACCGGCGGCACCATCAACATCATCACCCGGCGCCCGCAGGACGGATCGCTGAATCAGCACATCGACGTGCAGGCCACCGCGCCCACGTCCGAGACGCGTGCGGAAACCACCAGCGGCGAGACGCGTTACCGTGTGGATGGTCGCTCGGACAAGCTCGATTACCTGTTCTCGGCCAGCTACAGCGACCAGGGCCTGTATGTGGATGGACAGGGCCGGCCGATCGGCGCCGACAACACCCAGGGCGACCTGATGACGTCCAAGAGTTACGACGTGCTGGCCAAGCTCGGCTACGCGCTCACCGACACGCAGCGCCTGAGCGTCAGCGTCAACCGCTACCGCATCAAGAACGACAACGACTACATCGGCATCCCCGGCAACCGTGCGCAGGGCCTGCCCACCACCTCGGTGCGCGGCACCCCGCAAGGCACCGCGCCCTGGAACGATGTGCTGACGTCCAGCCTGTCGTACACCCACGACGATCTGGCCGGCATGCAGCTGAGCGCGATGGTGTTCAACCAGGAGTTCGAAGGGCTGTTCGGCGCCGACAACTCGTCCACGTTCCAGGATCCGCGCATCGCACCGGTCGGCAGCTTGTACGACCAATCGCGTTCGGTCGCTTCCAAGTGGGGCAGCAAGATCAGCCTGACCAGGGACGACCTGCTCGACAACCGGCTCAAGCTCACCGGCGGCGTCGACCTGCTGGCCGACACCGGCAAGCAGGATCTCTACGGCACCGGGCGTACCTATGTGCCCGAATCGGACTACCGCAACCTGTCGCTGTTCGTGCAGGGCGAATACAAGCTGCTGCCCGAGCTGACCCTGCATGCCGGCGTGCGCCGCGAAGAAGCCGAGTTGAAGATCGACAGCTACCAGACGCTGTGGCGCTACAACCGCGTCGCTGTCGAAGGCGGCACGCTCGACTTCAACCAGACCCTCTACAACGCCGGCCTGGTCTACACGCCGGTCGAGGGTGTGAGCTTTTTCACCAGCTATTCCGAAGGTTTCGGCATGCCGGACGTGGGCCGCGTGCTGCGCGCGATCAACACGCCGGGCACGCGCGTGGCCAGCCTGAGCACGCTGGAGCCGATCCTGACCAAGAGCGTGGAAGCGGGCACCCGCCTCACGCGTGGCGCCTTCGATGCGGACCTGAGCTACTTCCAGTCCAACTCGGACCTGGGCACGCGCGTGGTGCCGATCAACGGCGCCTTCATGATGAGCCGCGAAAAGACCCGCGTGCAGGGCGTGGACGCCAGCCTGGGCTATCGCCTGGATGCGGCGCATCGCCTGCGCCTGTCCTACGCCTACACCCGTGGCCGCTACGACAGCGACAACGACGGGCAGCTGGACGCACGCCTGGACGGGCTCAACGTGGCGCCCAACCGCGTGATTGCCTCGTGGTCGGCGCAGTGGACGCCGAAGCTCTCCTCGTTCGTGCAGGCGCAGCATGCCTTCAGCCAGTCCTTCGACGAGGCCGACAAGCGCTTCAGCGGCTACACGCTGGTGGATGCGACGTTCAATTACGCGTTGCCGCGTGGCGCAGTGCGCATGGGCGTGTCCAACCTGTTCGACAAGCAGTACATCACCTACTACTCGCGAGCGGCCTTGGTCGAACCGCTGCGCTACTTCGCCGGGCGTGGCCGCACCATCACGCTGGGGTATTCACTGGATTTCTGATGGCGTGGCGTGATTGCCGGCAGCGCGCGACCGATACGCCCGCGCAAGCGTGCTGCTGCGCCTGGATGTCGAGCCGTAGCGCCGCTTAGATGCAGTCAACAGCCACGTTAGTCGAATGCGCGGTGCCCTCAACGGTTGCGGGACACGCCGTGAATCCATCCGTGGAGGCTCGGTGGCGGCATCCATGCCGCCACACGGTCCCGCGACCGGCGAGGACGCCGCACCAGATAGGTTGCTGGCTGCTTTATTGAAAAGCAGACGCACCGACCATCTCGACTGGTCCTTGCCCGCTCACCCTCGCGGGACCCTGAGCGGCATGGATGCCGCGCCAGAGCCTACAGGGACGTACTTGCGGCGTGTCCTGCGATGGTGGGCGGGCAAGGGCCCTGCAGCAAACTCGCAGCGTCGAGGGCGCGGTGCCCTCACCGCTTGCGGGACACGCCGTGAACCCGTCCCTGGGGCTCGGTGGCGTCATCCATGCCGCCACACGGTCCCGCAATCGGCGAGGACATCGCGACAGAAAGTTAGTCGGTTGCTTTGCTTAAAAAACCATGCACACCGACCATCTCGACTGGTCCTTGCCCGCTCACCGTCGCGGGACCTTGAGCGGCATGGATGCCGCGCCAGAGCCTACACGGACGTACTTGCGGCGTGTCCCGCGAGGGTGGGCGGGCAAGGACCCTGCAGCGCAGTCGCGGATATCAGCATCTTGGTCGCTCAATCGCCCCCCAGAAAGGCGCATCTGCGCCCGCTACGTGGGTGTTCGTTGGCGCCCTGCAATCGACGCGGCAGCGCCCCACGCACATCGAATCGAACGCTGTAATGCATGCATGCGGCTGCGGCTGCGGCTACGCGACGATGCTGCGTTGACGATCCGGAGGATCGGGCAAGGATGCCGGATCACCAGGCTCACGCCGACCCGGCGGCCCGCGGCACAGTGCATTGCACGACGCACAACGCCACTATCGGGAGACACACCGCATGAGTCAGACACTGTCGCTGGACCACTATCGCCTGCTTGGCCGCTCCGGGCTGCGCGTCTCGCCGCTGTCGCTGGGCACCATGACCTTCGGCGAAGCCTGGGGCTGGGGCGCGGATGCGGGCGAAGCCAGGCGCATCTTCGATGCCTATGCAGACCGCGGCGGCAATTTCATCGACACCGCGGTCAACTACACCAACGGCGGCGCCGAGCGCATCCTCGGCACGCTGATCAAGGACCGCCGCGAGCGCTTCGTGCTGGCGACCAAGTTCACCATGGCGCGCGATGCGGACAACATCAATTCCGGCGGCAATCATCGCCTCAACCTGATCCGCTCGGTCGAGACCAGCCTGCGCCAGCTCGACACCGACCGCATCGACCTGCTGTATCTGCACGCCTGGGATTTCACCACCTCGCCGGAGGAAGTGATGCGCGGGCTGGAGCATCTGGTGCAGTCGGGCAAGGTGCTCTACCTCGGCATCTGCAATACCCCGGCCTGGCGCGTGGCGCAGTTGCAGACATTGGCCGATCTGCGTGGCTGGTCGCCGCTGGTGGCGCTGCAGATCGAATACAGCCTGGTCGAACGCAGCGTCGAACACGAATTGCTGCCGATGGCACGCGAACTGGGCCTGGGTGTATTGCCCTGGTCGCCGCTGGGCGGCGGCATCCTGACCGGCAAATACAGCCGCGCCGATCTCTCCGACGACAACGCGGCAGAGGTCTCGACCAGCCGCAAGGGCGTGATCGCCTCGACCGGGCATCTCAACGCACGCTCGCTGGAGATCGCCGATGTGGTCGGTGCGATCGCCGAGGAACTGGGCGCCTCGCGCGCGCAGGTTGCGCTGGCCTGGACCTTGCGCAACCCGGCGGTGGTCTCGCCGGTGATGGGCGCGCGTACGCTGCAGCAGGCCGAGGACAACTTCGGCGCGCTGGAGATCGTGTTCAGCGACGACCAGCTGGCGCGGCTGGATCAGGTCAGCGGCCTGTCGCCGATCTTCCCGGAGCGCTTCATCGGCCGGCCGATGGCGCAGCAGCTCATCTATGGCAGGCACACGCTACAGCTGCGCAACTGAGCAAACGGCAGGCGCAGGCGCACAGTCACCACCGTCGTCGCTGCAATGCGCCTGGTCGCTGCAAACCGCGTCGACCGCGATCCGCAGCGCCGCTGGCCGGCAGCGATCAGCCCTCGCCTTCGGGCTCCAGCGCCTTGACCAGCACCGCCGCCTGCGTGCGGCTGTAGCAGTCCAGCTTCTTCAGGATGGCGGTGACGTGCACCTTGACGGTGTTCTCGGCCAGCCCCAGTTCGTGCGCGATCTGCTTGTTGAGCAGGCCATCGGCCAGGCTCAACAGCACGCGGAACTGTTGCGGGGTGAGCTGGGCCAGCTTGGAGGCCAGCTGCGCATCGGCCTCCGAGCGCTCGGCGGTCATCGGCGGGAACCAGGTGCCGCCCTCCAGCACGCTGGCCACCGCAGTGCCGATCGATTCGGCCGGAGTGGATTTGGGAATGAAGCCGGCCGCGCCGAACTGCTGCGCGCGCCGGATCACGCGTGGGTGATCGTTGGAGGAGATCACCACCACCGGGATATCCGGATGCTCGCCCCGCACATGCAACAGCGCCGAGAAGCCGCGCGCGCCCGGCATCGCCAGGTCCAGCAGCACCAGCTCGGCCTGTGGGTGCGAGCGCAGCATCGCGCTCAGCGTGGCGGCGCTGGAAGCCTCCACCACATCGGCCTGCGGCAGGGTCTGCTGCAGCACATGGATCACGGCGGCACGGAACAGCGGGTGGTCGTCGGCGACGAGGATGGTGAGATCGGCCATCCGCCAAGTCTGGCACATGGCCGTGTCGGTTTCCCGCGCCCGGACGTCCACCGCCACCCCGTTGCGCAGGCGTCAGGCCTGCCGGGCAGCCAGCGTGTGCGTTGTGAGCGCCGCTGCCGCGTCCCGCAGACGCAAGGCACGTAGCGCGCGCCGCGCTGGCGCGCAGCCGTGCTCGCGGGTCGTCAGCGCCCGCCCTGGCGCGGCGGCTGCGTGCTGGCGCGCCAGGCGTCCAGAAACTGCCGGCGCTTGAGCTTGTCCAGATACACCAGCAGGCCCGGGCCCAGCGGGATCGGGCGGAACGGCGGCTGCGCCGAGCCGCCACGCCCGCCGGCGGCCGGCAGGATCGGCATCAGCCGCGCCTCGCGCGAGAGCACCTGCTGGCCGCGCGGCGACAGCAGGTAGTCCAGGAACCGGCGCGCCTCCGGCGCATGCGGCGCGGTCCTGGGGATCACCGCCGTACGCAAGGCCACCAGCGTGTAGTCCTGCGGCTGCACGATGCCCAGCGGCGCGCCGGCGTCGATCCGCGTCTGCGCATAGGAGCCCAGCACGTTGTAGGCCAGCAGCAGCTCGCCCCGGCTGACGCGGTCGAGCAAGGTGCCGGTGCGTTCTTCGAGCCTGACCTGGTTGGCCCCCAACGCGGCCAGCAGCGCACCGGCGATGCTGCCGACCTGCCCGTCCTGGGTGGCGAACAGATAGCCCACCCCGCTGCGCTCGACATCATAGGTGCCGACCCGGCCGCGCAGCGGCGCGTCGGGTGCGCGCAACAGGGCCAGCAGCTGCCGGCGTGTGCGCGGCACGCGTGAGGCCGCCAGCTTGCGCGTGTTGTAGACGATCGCCACCGGCTCGTAGCTGATGCCGAATACCTCGTGCCGCCACTGCGCCCACGCCGGCAACGCCTCGGTCTGCGCGGAGCGATGCGCCAATGCATGCCCATCGTTGACCAGCTTGGTCTGCAGATCCATGCTGGCGCTGATCAGCATGTCGGCGGCAGCCGTGGCCTTGCCGGGATGCAGATAGCGCTCGTAGATGTCCCAGGCGATCACGTCCTCGTAGATCACCTGGGTGCCCGGATGCAGGCGCTGGTAGTCCTGGATGACCGCGCCGAACACTTCCAGATCGGTGGAGCCCTGCACGCGCAATTGCGCCTGCACCGGGCCATGCGCGGGAAACACCCGTACATCGCCGGGCGCGGCGCGCGCCATAACCGGCGCCAGCAACGCCACCATCAGCAACAGCACGCGCATCACCGCGTCCCTCCAGGAAAATGCAACGAGGCGATCAGCCCGCCGCCGACGCGGTTGCTCAGATCGATGCGCCCGCCGTGCGCTTCGACCACGCGCTTGACGATGGCCAGCCCCAGCCCCGCGCCGCCGGCCGGTGCCTCCGGCCCGCGGACGAAACGCTCGAACACGCGCTCGGCCTCGGCGGCGGGAATGCCGGGGCCGTGATCGGCGATGGTCAGCACGTGATGGCTGCCGTCGCTGGTGAGCGCCACCTGCAATGGTGCCCCGGCGCCGTACTTGCAGGCGTTGTCGATCAGGTTCTTCAGCGCCTCGCGCAGCAGCAAGGCATCGCCACGCAGCAGCGCCGGCTGCGGGTCGATCGCCAGGTGCACGCGCGGGGCGCCGTCGCCACGCGGCAAGGCCTCGTGCAAGGCCTGGTGCAGCACCTCGGCCAGATCCACGGTGGCAAAGCGCTGCAGGTTGGCGCGATGGATCACGCTGGCGTCGCTGAGCAATTGATTGAGCAGCCGGCTCATGTGGCTGGCATTGCGCTCGATCGCCACCAGGCTGCGTTGCATCTCGCGCGGGTCGTCGTCGTCCATCGCCAGTTGCGCCTGCGCGCGCAAGGCAGCCAGCGGCGTGCGCATCTGGTGCGCGGCTTCGGCCATGAAGGCGCGCAGGGTTTCGTTGCTGGACGACAGCCGCGCCATGAAGCGATTGAGCGCGGTCACCATCAACTGCATCTCCTGCGGTGCCGGCGCGCTCAGCGGCTTCAGGTCGGAGGGCTCGCGCCGCGACAGATCGCGCTCGATGCGCTGCAACGGGCGCAGGGCGCGATACACGCCCAGCCACACCAGGCCCAGGGCGAGCAGCGACAGCACGCCGATCGCCACCAGCGCATTGAGCACCACATCGCGTGCCACCGCATCGCGCGCGCGCCGGGTCTGACCGACCTGCACGCGCACCTCGCCCTGCCCGGAGGCCGATGCCACCCGATGCATCACCACCGCAAAACGCACCGGCTCGCCGCTGTAGTCGGCATCGAACAGCACCGGGCGCTCGTCGCCGGGCGCGCGCGCCGGCAACGGCAGCCTGTCCTCGCCGGTGATGGTGCGGCCTTGCGCATCGAATACGCGGTAGAACACGCGGTCTTCCGGCGCCATGCCGAGCAGGTCCAGCGAGGCGTACGGCAGATCCACCTGCCAGTCGCCGCCGACCAGCGCCACGCTGTCGATGATCGACAGCGCCGAAGACACCAGCAGATGATCGTAAGAGCGGTTGGCGGCGCGCTCACCGTAATCGCGGGCGGCAAAGAACAGCACCACCGCGCCCAGCAACGACAGGCTGCCCAGGTACAGCAGCAGGGTGCGCCGGATCGACGGTGCCACCATCTGCGGCTCAGCCATCGAGGCCGGGCTCCACCGGCGCATGCGGATCGGCTTCCTCGAGTTTGTAGCCGGCCCCGCGCACGGTGACGATGCGCAACGGCGCGCCCGCCAGCTTGCGACGCAGGCGGCCGACATACAGCTCGATCGCATTGGGCCCGGCATCGTCGTCGAAGCCGAACAAGCCGTTGCCGATCTCGTCCTTGCCCACCACCTGGCCCAGGCGTCCGATCAGGATCTCGAACAGGCGGTACTCGCGGTTGGGCAACTCGATCGGCGCCCCGTCCAGCGCTAGCGTGTGCGCGGCGTTGTCGAACACGAACCCGCCGATCTGCACTACTTCGCTGGCCTGCCCGCGATTGCGCCGCAGCAGCACCCGGCAACGCGCCTCGAACTCGCGGAAATCGAACGGCTTGCCCAGGTAATCGTCGGCCCCGACATCCAGCGCCTGCACGCGGTCCTCGATGCCGTCGCGCGCAGTCAGCATCAGCACCGGCGTGGTATCCCCACGCTCGCGCATCCCGGCCAGCACGCGCAATCCATCCAGCTTGGGCAGGCCGATATCCAGCACCACCAGATCGAAGCTCTGATAGCGCAGCACGCTCGCCGCCGCCAGGCCATCGGACTGCCAATCCACCGCATGCCCGCTACGGCGCATGCGCCGCACGATGGCATCGGCGAGATCGGCGTTGTCTTCGACTAGCAGCAGGCGCATGGGGTGGGAATCGGGAATGGGGAATCGGGAATCGGAACAGCAGTTGTCCGCGGCCGGAAGGTAGCAGGCCTCGCAAACAAAAGCTCTTGGGCTTTTGCAATTCCCCATTCTCGATTCCCGATTCCCCCGCCCCCCAACGACAGGTCCATGACAGCTTCGCCGGACTAGGCTGCTGCCAACGCGCCGCAGCGTGCCTGTGCGGTGCATCGCTGAACGTGATTCACACATGTACCTGGGAGGGTCTGTGAGCAACGACACCTTGCGTCTGCGCGTCTTCACCGCCTGTGCTGCGCTATGCCTGGCACCGGCGGCGCAGGCGGCCGAGGGCGACGGTCCGGTCACCGCCGAGGTGGGTGGGCGCGTGCACTGGGACTTCACCATGTTCGACAACGACGAACGCGGCACCCCCGAGCGCAACGACACCCAGTTCCGCCGCGCGTGGCTGGATGTGGCGGGCAAGTTCTACGGCTTCACCTACAAGGCCGAAGCAGAATTTGCCGGCCTGCAATACGAGTCCGGCAGCCGCGGCATCCTGGCGCGCGATGTGTATGTCGCCAAGAAATTTTCCGCCGGTACGCTGACCGTGGGCCAGTTCAAGCAGTACTTCTCGCTGGACGACCGCACCGGCTCCAACTACGGCCCGTTCCTGGAACGCGGATATGCGGCCACCACGCTGGCGCCGATCTACCGCAAGGCGATCTCCTGGCAGGCCAATCGTCCCGATGCAACCTGGTCCACGGCGGCCTACAGCCTGGAAAGTATCGACAACTCCTCCACCAAGGGCGGCGCGCTCGGCACCCGGCTGACCTTCGCACCGGAGATGGGCGAGGCGCGGCTGCGCCACCTGGGCGTGTCGCTGGCGCACGAGCGCTATTCGCATCCGGGCAGCGGCGGTGCGGCGCCCCTGCTGATCCGCCCACGCCCGGAAAACGATCTGGCCAACAACAGCCGCATCACCCTGGCGCGCTTTGCCGATGGCCGCGATACCGATTTCGACAAATGGTCGCTGGAATACGCCGAAGTGCTGGGCCCATGGTCGTGGCAGAGCGAATTCAGCGGTGGCCTGCTCGACGACGGCTCCCAGCATGCCAAGGTGTTGGCCAGCTACGGCCTGGTCAGCTGGTTCGTCACCGGCGAGTCGCGCGGCTACGACCGCAAGACCGGCCGTTTCAGCCGCATCAACACGCCCAACCGTCCCTCCGGCGCGTTCGAGCTGGCCCTGCGTTACGACTACATGCGCGGCGACCAGCACCTGGATGGCCAGCCCGATTTCATCAACGCCAGCACGCAGTCGTGGACGCTGGGCGGCAACTGGTACTTCAAGCCGAACCTGCGCGTGATGCTCAATGTGATCGACAGCCGCAACCGCGACCGCAGGGTCGATGCGGTGGTCGATCACACGCTGGCGGTGACCGGCCGGTTCCAGTACGACTTCTGATGATGTGCATGCGCGTACCGGCATTCACGGCGATTGGCAGCACCGGGCGCGTTGCGCCGCGCAAGCACACCGTTGCCGTCACTGCTGCTCCGGCGCATCGAAAGCCGTGGCCGGTGCGACACACGACGATGCGCTCAGCCGGCGCTAATGCTCCGCATCCACGGCATCGCCGCTGCATGCGCTGCGCAGCGGCGCGCTCCACTCTCCCCCTGTTGTATGCCTCAAAGGATGTGCCCGCATGCTGACCGCGCTCGGTTTCGGAATGGTGATCACCTTCATGTACCTGATCATGAGCAAGCGGCTGTCGCCGCTGGTGGCTCTGATCACGGTGCCGATCGTGTTCGCGCTGCTGGGCGGCTTCGGCACCGGCATCAACGAGATGATGCTCGACGGCATCAAGAAGATCGCGCCCACCGGCGTGATGCTGATGTTCGCCATCCTCTACTTCGGGGTGATGATCGACGCCGGCCTGTTCGATCCGCTGGTTGGCCGCATCCTGCGCCTGGTCAAGGGCGATCCGCTGAAGATCGTGATGGGTACCGCGATCCTGGCGATGCTGATCTCGCTCGACGGCGATGGCTCCACCACCTACATGATCACCGTGTCGGCGATGCTGCCGCTGTACCAGCGCCTGGGCATGAACGCGCTCAACCTCACCTGCGTGACCATCCTGGCCAGCGGCGTGATGAACCTGACCCCGTGGGGCGGCCCCACCGCGCGCGCCGCCACCGCCCTGCATGTGGATCCGGCCGACGTGTTCGTGCCGCTGGTGCCGGCGATGGCGATGGCGATCGCGGGCATCCTCACGCTGGCCTGGTATCTGGGCATGCGCGAACGGCGCCGCTTGGGCGTGGTGCGCCTGCCGGCCGACGGCAACTGGCTGGACACCAGCATCCCGGAAGAAAGCGATGCGCTGCCGCGGGTGGAAGACACCGAGGACATGAAGCGGCCCAAGCTGCTGTGGGTGAACCTGCTGCTGACCCTGGCGCTGATGGCCGCGCTGGTGGTGGGCGTGCTGCCGATGCCGGTGCTGTTCATGATCGGCTTTGCGCTGGCGCTGATGATCAACTACCCCAACCTGGCCGAGCAGCGCCGCCGCCTGGTCAATCACGCCGGCAATGTGCTGTCGGTGGTGTCGCTGATCTTCGCCGCCGGCATCTTCACCGGCATCCTGTCCAACACCGGCATGGTCGAAGCGATGTCGCGCAGCTTCCTGGCAGTGATCCCGGACAGCTGGGGCCCGTATCTGGCGGTGATCACCGCGATCGTCAGCATGCCGTTCACGTTCTTCATGTCCAACGACGCGTTCTACTTCGGCGTGCTGCCGATCCTGTCCGAGGCCGCCGGCCACTACGGCATCACCCCGGTGGAAATGGCCCGCGCCTCGCTGGCCGGGCAACCGGTGCATCTGCTCAGCCCGCTGGTGCCATCGACCTATCTGCTGGTCGGCCTGGCCAAGGTCGACTTCGCCGACCATCAGCGCTTCACGCTGAAGTGGGCAGTGCTGATTTCCCTGCTGATGCTGGCGGGCGGGCTGGTGTTTGGCCTGTTTCCTTTGGCGCGCTGACGCCCGCCGGGAATGGGGAATCGGGAGTGGGGAATCGTAAGGGCGGCGCTGTGCTGTCGTGTCGATTACTGACGTCCACATGGAAAACCAGAGACCGCAAAGGCGGCTCCTGCGCTACCGATTCCCCACTCCCGATTCCCCATTCCCAAACTCCGAAGGAGTTCAAGCAATGACACTTCGCATCGCATACGTCACCAGCGGCATGGGCAGCGTGGGTACCGCGATCTGCCAGAAGCTGGCGCGCAGCGGGCATACCGTGGTCGCCGGTTGCGGGCCCAATTCGCCGCGCAAGACCTCCTGGTTGCGCGAGCAACGCGAGCAGGGCTTCGAGTTCGTCGCCTCCGAGGGCAATGCCGCCGATTGGGATTCCACCGTGGCCGCCTTCGCCAAGGTCAAGGCCGAGGTCGGCGAAATCGATGTGCTGGTCAACAACGCCGGCGGTAGCCGCGACACCTTGTTCCGGCAGATGAGCCGCGACGACTGGAACGTGGTGATCGCCAGCAACCTGCATTCGCTGTTCAACATCACCAAGCAGGTGGTCGACGGCATGACCGCGCGCGGTTGGGGACGCATCGTCAACATCGGCTCGGTCAGTGCGCACAAGGGCCAGATCGGGCAGATCAATTTCGCCACCGCCAAGGCGGCGATGCATGGTTTCAGCCGCGCCCTGGCGCAGGAAGTCGCCTCGCGCGGGGTCACCGTCAACACCATCTCGCCGGGCTATATCGCCAGCGCCTCGATCAGCAGTTTCCCGCCCGACGTGCTCGACCGCCTGGCCACCTCGGTGCCGATCCGCCGGCTCGGCAAGCCTGCCGAAGTCGCCGGGCTGTGCGCCTGGCTCGCCTCCGATGAAGCCGCTTACGTGACCGGCGCCGATTACGCGGTCAACGGTGGCCTGTACATGGGCTGAGAGACGCCACGAAGACGGCAAGCGGTCTTCAGGTGCGTGCTGACAGCGCGCACGCGCCGGCCGGTGAGTGGTACATGCCGGTTCCGAACCCCGACCGCCACCAGGCGGGGCGCACCGTCATTGTCATGGGCGCGCTGAAGCTGCACCGCTCCCAGCATCGCCGCTCTAACATCACTGATCTGCAGCCTCACCACCCAGCAGCCTCACGCTCGTGGTGGCCGCTGTGATGCACGCCGCGCCTGCCCTGCGCTTGCATGCAGGTGCGTGATGGCGCCTGACCCGCACGCGCAAGCGACCGCCACTGCGTCGATCAACCCGCCTCCAGTGCGAACTGATTACACTCGGGTTTTTCCGCACTGCGCTGACATGGCCAAACCTTCAGAACGCGCCACGCCGGGGCCCCGCCCGCAGATGGCCGACATCGCCCGCATGGCGGGGGTGTCCGAATCCACCGTGTCGCGCGCCCTGGCCGGCAGCCCGGTGGTGGCCGAGCGGACGCGTGCCTACATCAAGCAGATTGCCGCCGATGCCGGCTACCAGGTCGATCCGATCGCGCGCAGCCTGCGTGCCAAACGCTCCAACACGGTGAGCGTGGCCGTGCCGATGATGCATGCGCTGGACCAGCCGCTGTCGGATCCCTTCATGATGACGATGCTGGCACTGCTGGCCGAGGAACTGACCGGGCGCGGCTACAGCATGCTGCTGTCCAAGCTGGACCGGCATCAGGACGGATGGGTGGAACAACTCGCACGCGGCAGCCGCTCCGATGGCGTGATCGTGCTGGGGCAAAGCTCCGAGCATGCCGCGCTGGACGAAGCCGCGCGCGATGGCCTGCCGATGGCCGTGTGGGGCAGCCGCATCGATGGGCAGTCGTACATCAGCGTGGGCAGCGACAATTTCCAGGGCGGCGCGCTGGCCACCGACCATCTGATCGCCAGCGGCCGTCGCCGCATTGCCTTCCTGGGCGATGACCAGTTGCCCGAGGTTGCGCCGCGCTTTGCCGGCTATCGCCATGCGCTGCAGCGGCACGGGCTGGAGTTCGATACGCGGCTGCACGCGCGTAGCCACTTCCTCAGCGAAGACGCCTACCGCCTCACCCGCGCCATGCTCAAGAAGACCGATCCGCCGGATGGCCTGTTCGCCGCCTCCGACGTGATCGCGGTCGGTGCGATCCGTGCCCTGGTCGAAGCCGGGCACCGGGTGCCGCAGGACATCTCGCTGGTGGGCTTCGACGATATTCCGCTGGCCGCCTACAGCCAGCCACCGTTGACCACGGTGCGGCAGGACCTGGGGCTGGCCGCGCGCCTGCTGGTGGACCGGCTGCTGGCGCTGATCGGCGGCGAAGCGGTGGAGTCGGTGGAGATGCCGGTGAAGCTGGTGGTGCGTGAGTCGGCTTGAGGCTGGGATTGGGGATTGGGGATTGGGGATTGGGAATCGGGAATCGGGAATCGGGAATCGGGAATCGTAGGAGCGTGTGCCGGCGGCGGGGTGCACGCAGTCGGTTGCTGCTGCCACGCTGCTTTTCTTAGTGCCGCAGTACGGCACTGCCGCGGCGGCTAGGCCGCCACGGCCCTGGGCTTGCGGACGCGTACGCACAGCATCGCCACTGCGGCGGCCAGCATCAGCGCGCCGGCCAGGCGGATCACGTTGCGCGGGTCGCCATGCAACAGCCACGCGTAGTACAGCGGCAGGGTGACGATCTGGATCAGCATCGGCAGCACGATGAACAGGTTGAACAGCCCCATGTACACACCGGTGCGCTCGGGCGGAATGCTGTCGGCCAGCATCAGGTAGGGGTTGCCCATCATGCTGGCCCAGGCCAGGCCGATGCCGATCATCGGCAGCAACATCAGCCAGCGGTCCTGGATGCCGGGCAACACCCACATGCCGACCCCGGCCGCGACCAGGCAGGCCGCATGGGTGTACTTGGGGCCCATGCGGCGCACCACCGGCACCATCGCAAACGCGGCCAGAAACGCGATGAAGTTGTAGAACCCGCCGATCTGCCCATTGACCAGGCCGGCCTCGCGGAAGCCATGCGAGTTGGCGTCGGTGGTGCCGAACAAACTGGTCGACAGCGACAGCACGATGTACTGCCAGTAGCAGAAGATCGCATACCACTGGAACAGCATCACCGGCGCGAGCTGGCGCATGGTGGGCGGCATCGCGCGCAGGGCGCCGTAGATTTCGCGCACGGTGGCGCCCAGCCCGGCACCGGTTTGGCGCATCCGCGCGATCTCTGCCGGCGCGATCGCCGGCTCGCGCACGCTGCGCGCGGTGAGCAGGATCGAGGCCGCAGAGAACCCCGCACCGATCACGAACGCGGCGATGGTGACGTAGGGAATATGGTGCGCATTGGCGGCGTCCTGGTTCATGCCCATCCACACCAGCAACGGCGGGGTCAGATACGCCAGCGTCTGCGCAAGCCCGGTGAACGCGCTTTGGGTCAGATACCCCAGCGGCCGCTGCGGTGGCGCCAGCACATCGCTGACCAAGGCGCGGTATGGCTCCATCGCCACGTTGTTGGCCGCATCCAGGATCCACAGCAGGCATACCGCCATCCACAACGCGGTGCTGAACGGCATCGCCAGCAGGCACAGGCTGCACACCAGCGCGCCCAGCACCATGTACGGCATGCGCCGGCCCCAGCGGGTCACCGAGCGGTCGCTCCACGCACCGACGAACGGTTGCAGCACCAGCCCGGTGATCGGCCCGGCCAGCCACAGGTACGGCAGGCTGGCGTGATCGGCGCCCAGATAGTTGTAGATCGGGCTCATGTTGCTCTGCTGCAGGCCGAAGCTGTATTGCACGCCGAAGAAGCCGGCGTTGAGCGCCAGGATGCGCGCGAAGGAGAACGGAGTGGCGGTCGACGACATGCAAGGCCCTGGGCATCGGTGCGGCTCCCAGTGGCCGCAGCGCACTGTACCCTGCCGCTTCTGCAATCGATTGTAACGCTGCGCCGCAACACGCTTTCGCTTTCAAACACACAAGCTCGCAGGCACCGAAACGATGCTGCAGCGCAAGATTGCAATCGATTGTATTGCAGCGTATTACTGCGCTCGCACTGCAGGCCACACGGCCACTCCCTGGGAGGGGACGATGCAGGCGTCGGCCTACCACCATCCGTGAAAGAGAGAACCGCAATGCCCACCTTGCACACCCTGCGCCTGCATGCCCTGGCCTGCGCGGTCGTTTCCTGCCTGTGCGCGCCCGCCGCGCTGGCGCAGGACGCGGCCACCGCCACACCCGTCACGCCGCCGGCCGCCGACAGCGCCGCGGTCAACCTGGATTCGGTGTTCGTCACCGGCACCTCCACCGCCACCACCAAGCTGAAGTCCAGCGTGTCGGTCAGCACCGTCGGCGCCGAGGCGATCGAACAATCGGCGCCACGCAGCACCGCCGAAATCTTCCGCAACATTCCCGGCATCCGCTCCGAATCCAGCGGTGGTGAGGGCAACGCCAACATCGCCGTGCGTGGCCTGCCGGTTGCCTCCGGCGGCGCCAAGTTCCTGCAGCTGCAGGAAGACGGCCTGCCGGTGATGGAATTCGGCGATATCGCCTTCGGCAACGCGGACATCTTCCTGCGCTCGGATTTCACCCTGGACCGCATCGAAGCCATCCGCGGCGGCTCGGCATCGACGTTCACCAGCAATGCGCCCGGCGGCATCATCAACTTCATCAGCAAGACCGGCGACACCGCAGGTGGCAGCGTCGGCGTGAGCCGCGGCCTGGACTACGACAACACCCGCGTTGACTTCGACTACGGTGCGCCGTTCGCGGAAAACTGGCAGTTCAACATCGGCGGCTTCTTCCGCCAGGGCGATGGCGTGCGCGATGCCGGCTACACCACCGACAAGGGCGGCCAGCTCAAGGCCAACCTGACCCGGCTGTTCGAGAACGGCTACGTGCGTGTCTACGGCAAATACCTCAACGATCGCGCCGCCGGTTATCTGCCGGTGCCGACCTCCGTGCGTGGCCGCGACGGTTCGCCGGACCTGGGCGGTTTCGCCGGTTTCGATCCGGGCAACGACACCTTGTACAGCCGCAATTTCCGCAGCGACGTCGGCCTGGACGGCAACAACCGGCCGCGCCGCACCGACCTGGGCGACGGCATGCATCCGATCTCGCGCACCATCGGCGCCGAGGCCTGGTTCGACCTGGGCAACGGCTGGAACCTGAGCGAGAAGTTCCGCATCGCCGACAACAGCGGCCGCTTCGTCAGCCCGTTCCCGGCCGAGGTTACCAATGCCGCCACGCTCGCCGCCTCCATCGGCGGCGCCGGCGCGCAACTGGTGCAGGCCAGCGGCCCGGACGCCGGCCAGGCCTACACCGGCAACGCGATCCGCACGCATCTGTTCAACGTGGCGATCAACGACCTGGGCAACGTCACCAACGACCTCAGCGTCTCGCGCGAGTTCGGCGGCGACGGCCGCACGCTCAACCTGCGCATGGGCTATTACAGCTCGCGCCAGACCATCGACATGGACTGGACCTGGAACTCCTACGTGCAGAGCCTGGGCCGCGATTCGCGCCTGCTCAACGTGGTCGATGCCGGTGGCGTGTCGCGCTCGCAAAACGGTTTGTACGCGTACGGCACTCCGTTCTGGGGCGATTGCTGCAACACGCGCAGCTACGACGTGCGCTACGACGTCAACGCACCCTATCTCGCGCTCACCTTCGACAGCGGCAAGTTCAGCATCGACGGCAGCCTGCGTTACGACATGGGCGATGCACGCGGCAACTATGCCGGCACCGCGATCGCACAGAACCTGGACGTCAACGGCGACGGCGTGATCCAGCCGGTGGAACAGCGCGTAGCCACGGTCGATACCGCCAACGCGCGGCCGGTGGATTACGACTGGAATTACCTGTCGTATTCGCTGGGCAGCAATTACCTGATCAACGACGACCTGGGCGCGTTCGCGCGCATCAGCCGCGGCGCCCGCGCCAATGCCGACCGCCTGCTGTTCGGGGTGATCCGCGACGATGGCTCGGTCTCCTCCGACGAAGGCGTCAACGTGGTCCGCCAGGCCGAAGCCGGCCTGAAGTGGCGCCGCGACGGGCTGAGCCTGTTCGCCACCGCGTTCTCGGCGCGCACCGAGGAGCAGAACTTCGAAGTCACCAGCCAGCGCTTCTTCAACCGCAGCTACGAGGCGCACGGCGTGGAGCTGGAAGCCAGCTACCGCTACGAGGGCTTCACCGTCAACGGCGGCCTGACCTGGACCGATGCGGAGATTTCCAGGGACCAGATCACCCCGGAAAACACCGGCAACGTGCCGCGTCGCCAGGCCGATGTGGTGTGGCAGCTCACCCCCAGCTACCGCGGCGACGGCTACCAGTTCGGCATCAACCTGATCGGCACCACCGATGCCTACACCCAGGATTCCAATCAGCTGAAGATGCCCGGCTATACGCAGGTGAACCTGTTCGGGGACTACCGCGTGACCGACGCACTCACCGTCGCGCTCAACGTCAACAACCTGTTCAACACCTTCGGCCTGACCGAGGCCGAGGAAGCCAGCATCCCGGCCAACGGCATCATCCGCGCGCGTTCGATTGCCGGCCGCACCACCAGCATCAGCCTACGCTACGACTTCTAAGGACCCCTCGCCGGGTTCGTCCCGGCGCCTGCCAATGAGCACCTCCCCCACCGATCTCACTGCAGTGCGCGCGGCCTTTGCCGCGCCGCTGGACCCGCAGCGTGCGAGCACGCTGTTGCCACGCTTCGACCGGCACGCGCCGCGCCTGCTGGATGCCCTGCACACCCTGTACGGCGCACGCCCCGACACAGCGGCCTGGCTGACGCAGTGGATGGCTGCGTTGGGCAGCCTCGCACAGCAGCGCCCGCAACCGCTGCAACAGCTCGACACCGCGCGCCAGCCCGGCTGGTTCGGCGAGCAGCACATGCTGGGCTACAGCGCCTACGTGGACCGCTTCGCCGGCACGCTGCAAGGGGTGGCCGAACGCGTGCCGTACCTGCAGGAGCTGGGCGTGCGCTATCTGCACCTGCTGCCGTTCCTGCGCGCACGCGCCGGCGATAACGACGGCGGCTTTGCGGTCAGCGATTACGGCCAGGTCGAACCGAGCCTGGGCAGCAACGACGACCTGGTCGCGCTGACCACGCGCCTGCGCGAGGCCGGCATCAGCCTGTGCGCGGATTTCGTGCTCAACCACACCGCCGACGACCACGCATGGGCGCAGGCGGCGCGTGCCGGCGATGCGCGCTATCTCGATTACTACCATCACTTTGCCGACCGCAGCCTGCCCGACCAGTACGAAACCACGCTGGGACAGGTCTTCCCGCACACCGCACCCGGCAACTTCACCTGGGTGGACGCCACCGGCCGGTGGATGTGGACCACGTTCTATCCGTATCAATGGGATCTGAACTGGAGCAACCCGGCGGTGTTCGGCGAGATGGCGCTGGCGATGCTGCAGCTGGCCAATCTGGGTGTGGAAGCCTTCCGTCTGGATTCCACCGCCTACCTGTGGAAGCGCCCCGGCACCGACTGCATGAATCAACCCGAGGCGCATACCCTGCTGGTGGCGCTACGCTCGGTCACCGACATCGTTGCGCCGTCGGTGGTGATGAAGGCCGAAGCCATCGTGCCGATGACGCAATTGCCGCCCTACTT
This sequence comes from Xanthomonas euroxanthea, assembly GCF_903989455.1. Lineage (NCBI taxonomy): Bacteria > Pseudomonadati > Pseudomonadota > Gammaproteobacteria > Lysobacterales > Lysobacteraceae > Xanthomonas > Xanthomonas euroxanthea. The sequence continues at coordinate 3,980,180 of NZ_LR861803.1, forward strand.
CGGCAGCGGTGCGGACCAGGGCCACGAATGCCACCTGGCCTATCACAGCACGCTGATGGCGGCCGGCTGGTCGGCGCTGGCGCTGCAACGTGGCGACATCCTGCACAACGTCATCGCGCATAGCCCGCCCTTGCCGGCCAACTGCGCGTGGCTGAGCTATGTGCGCTGCCACGACGACATCGGCTGGAACGTGCTGCAACACGAAGCCGCCGGCAACGCCGCGCAGCCGCCATTCGCGCTGCGCGATGTCGCGCGCTTCTATGCCAACCAGATGCCGGGCAGCTATGCGCGTGGTGAGAGCTTCCAGAGCAGTGGCGATGGCGTGCACGGCACCAATGGCATGGCCGCGGCACTGGCCGGCATCCAGGCCGCGCAGGAATCCGGTGACGCGGCGGCGTTGCGCATGGCGGTGGATCGGCTGGTGTTGCTCTATGCCATCGCGCTGGCGATGCCGGGCGTGCCGTTGATCTATATGGGCGACGAACTCGCCTTGCCCAACGATATCGGCTACCGCGACGATCCGCAGCGTCGGCACGAAGGCCGCTGGCTGCATCGCCCGGCAATGGATTGGCAGCGTGCAGCACAGCGCGATGTTGCAGCCAGCGTGAGCGGCACGGTGTATCGCCGGTTGCGTGGATTGATCCGGCAACGTGCCGCGCTTCCCGCACTGGCTGCCACTCAGCCGCTGGGCAGCATTGCGCTGGGCGATGCGCGTCTGTTTGCGTTGACCCGTGGCGATGACTTTGTGGCCGTGCACAACTTCGGCGAGCAGCCGCTGACGGTGGAGCTTGCCGCACTTGGGGGCGACCGGTGGACGATGTTGGCGGATGGCAGCGAGGCGGCTACCGAATCGCTGGGCGATGCCATGCGGCTGGTGCTGCCGGCTTATGCAGTGCGCTGGCTGGAGCGTATTGCTTGAACGATATGGTGCAGGTTCGTAGCGCTCCTGCAGGGCGGACGATCTGCGGCCAGAGCGGACGATCTGTGACCTAGCTGCCCGGCCCTTGCCCGCCCACCATCGCGGGACACGCCGCAAGTACGTCCGTGTAGGCTCTTACGCGGCATCCATGCCGCGTAAGGTCCCGCGACGGTCCGCGGGCAAGAGCCAATCTGGATGGTCGGTGTGCTTGATTACAAACACCGGATTGCGTCGGGCTATCGGATGCCGCTGCATTCGGATGCCGCTGCATTTTGAAGGCGCACGATAAAATCGCTAAAAACTCCTGCGCTCAGCGTTGGAAGGATGCGGCCGCCGCTCGGCACCGGTGTATCCCACGCGTACACGCCGGTTGCTCCGCACCTTCCGCACCCCACCGACGAATGATCGCTACGCTCTGTTCGCCGCTCCAGATCAAACGCCGCACTGTCTTTCCGGTGGCCGTCCTTGCGCCACCATGGGCCAACCGAAGAATCAGCGCTTCGACAACTCGAGCAACGCTTCGGCCGCCTTTTCCGAAGACGCGGGGTTCTGGCCGGTGACCAGCATGCCGTCGGTGACCACGTACACGCCCCAGTCGGCGCCCTTCTCGTAGCGGCCGCCGAGCTCGGTCAGCACGTCTTCGACCAGGAACGGCACGATCTTGGTCAGGCCCACGCCCTCTTCCTCGCCATTGGTGAAGCCGGTGACGCGGCGGCCGTTGACCAGCGGCTTGCCATCGCTGCCCTTGACGCGGCGCAGCGCGCCCGGTGCGTGGCACACCAGGCCATGCGGCTTGTTGGCCACGGCGAACGCTTCGATCAGCGCGATCGAATCCGCGTCTTCGGCCAGATCCCACAACGGACCATGGCCGCCCGGGTAGAACACCGCATCGAAGTCCTCGGCCTTCACGTCTGCCAGGCGATGCGTACTTGCCAGGGCCTTTTGCGCGTCGGCGTCCTGCTTGAAGCGCTTGGTCGCTTCGGTCTGCGCGTCGGGCTCGTCGCTCTTGGGATCCAGCGGCGGTTGGCCGCCCTTGGGCGAGACCAGTGTGATGTCGGCGCCGGCATCCTTGAACACGTAGTACGGCGCGGCGAACTCTTCCAGCCAGAAGCCGGTCTTCTTGCCGGTATCGCCGAGTTGGTCGTGGGACGTGAGCACCATCAGGATCTTCATCGCATTGCCTCGTATCAGGGCCCGTGTCGGGCGAGGCAATCAGTGTCCGGATCAGCCCGTTGCAACGTCGTGTAGAACGCGTCTGCGCGACGCATGCGGTTCAGCGCCACGTGGGGCGGCGATGCAATCAAGGCGGGCGGCTGCGCCGCCCAGCATCCACGAGTGAGGTGCGACTAGCGGCAGCGCGATGCGCGCCTGCACCTGCCCGGCGCCTTTCCGCGAGCTGGCGTAACGACGCTCAGACATTCATCGCCGGCGGCTGCAGCTGATCCATGCGGATGCGGTTGGCGAACAACGAAAACGCCAGCATGCCGGCCAGCCCGCTGACCCGGCTCACCCACGGCGGCAACCAGCGCGGTGCGACCAGCACTCCGCTGTCGAACAAGGGCGCAAGGCGCGCCACATCGCCCAGCGCCATCTTGCCGGCGAACAGGTAGCGGCATAGCTGCAGCTGGTCGCGCTGCAAGGCATGCCGGAAGAACGTATGCACCGCGACCAGCCCGCGCAGGTACACCGTGTCCTTGGTGAAGGCGCCGCCGCCGGAGGTCGGCACGCCGCGGAATACCCGCTGCGCCGAGGAAAAGCTCTCCGCCGCGCTCTGCCCGCCGGCAGTGAAGTAACGGAACACCTCGATGAAATCCGCGCCCGAGCGCGCCATCGCAATCGCCTCGATGCGCAGGCTGATGCGCTTCATGCGTTCGATGTCGATGCTGCCGGTGATCTGCTCGGCAAAGGTGGCCAGGCCTTCCTGCGTGGCGGTGGTGCGCGGCGAGGAAATGCCCAGGCTGGGCAGGTGCAGCTGCGCGCGCCCGTTGAGCGCGGTGAGCGAATGCACCAGCGCCTCGTGATGGAACAGCTGCGCACGGTCGTAATCGCTGAAAGTGGCGCCCGTGCGCAGGCGGATGCGGTGTGCACCTGCGGCCGCCTTGGCCAGCAGATCCGGATCCAGCGTGACAGTGATGACGCGCCCTTCGAAGAACGCGTCCAGATCGTTCTGCAGCTGCATGCGCAAGGCGGTGGCCGACACCGGCACCTGCTCTTCGGGCGCCAGCAGCTCGCGGTCCAGCTCCTGCGCGATCTGGATGAAATGCCGCGCAGCCTCGCGCGTGCTCGGGCCGTTGCCCGGCATCGGGTCGTCGGGCACGCCGAACAGCTGCGCCGAGTAATCGCTGACTGCGGAAGTGCCCAGCGACTCCAGCAGGCCGGCGGCCAGATCCCAGCTGTGGGTCGAATCGATCAGGTAGGCGCCGATCGGATGGTGCGGGTCGGCCGCCCTGGCGATCGCGGACAGTTCGCGCCGGGTGTCGCCAAAGTCCAGCGCCGGGTACTCCACCTGCGGCAGCTCCGGTTGCCCGCGCGCCACGCTCTGCAGGAACGGCTCCTGCAGCGAGCGCGGCCAGCTCGCCAGCGCCAGCAGGCGCACGCCACGCACGGCCTTGACCAGGCGCGCATCCAGCGCCGCGTGGTGGACGATGTCCGGCGGGCCCTTGCGCGATGGCATGCTCAGCGTCGCCCGGTACGATCGACGCTGGCGGGCCGCCGGCCCGATCCCTTGCCCCGGTTGTTCTGCGCCAGGCGTGTGGCGAGCTTTTCGGCCGCCGCGGCCACTTCCACGCGCAGCTTCATGTAGTTGGCCACCCGCTCCGGATCCAGCGTATCGGCCTCGATCGCCGCACGCACCGCACAACCGGGCTCGGCGATATGCGCGCAATCATTGAAACGGCACTGCGCCGCCAGCGCTTCCACATCGGAGAAGCCGCCCTCGGCCAGATCCTCTTCGCCGGTGGGCTTGAGCTCGCGCATGCCGGGCGTGTCGATCAGGCAGGCACCGGACGGCAACGGAATCAAGGCGCGATGGGTGGTGGTATGCCGGCCACGCGAATCGTTCTCGCGCACCGCGTTGGTCTTCATCTTCTGCGCGCCGAGCAAGGTGTTGGTCAGCGTCGACTTGCCCGCGCCCGACGAGCCCACCAGCACCGCGGTGCGGCCATCGCCCAGCCACGGCCGCAGTGCCGCCACGCTCTCGGGATCCTTGGCATTGACCGCGCGCAACGGGATGTTCTGCGCCTCCAGCTCTTCCAGCACCGACAGCGCATCCTCGGCGTACTCGGTCTGGTCGGCCTTGGTCAGCACCACCACCGGCTCGGCACCGCCGCCGCCGACCAGCAGCAGATAGCGTTCGATGCGGCGCGGATTGAAGTCCGCATCCAGCCCGCACACGATGAACACCGTATCGATGTTGGCCGCGATCACCTGCTGGTGGTAATGCTCGCCGGCCGCGCCACGCTTGATCGAGGTGCGCCGCGGCAGCAAGGCCACGATGCGCTTGCCCTCCATCAGCACCCAATCGCCCACCGACGCCCGCTCATGGCTGGGAAACCGCGGCCGCTGCCACTCCGGCAACGACTCGGCCTTGAGGCTGGCCTCCGGCGTATCGGCCACCACATAGCCGGTGCGGTGCTGCTCCACCACCCGCGCCGGCAGCGCCTGCGGATGCGCGGCGAACAGTGCCTGCCAAGTCGGGTCTTCGGCAGGGCCAGGCCAGGGCCAGCCGATGGATTGGAGGGTGGGGTAATCGGGAGGTGCGTTGCTCATGGGGCGATTCTAGCTGGCTGGCCGCAGCGGCTTGTGCAATCGGCCCTGCGCCGGCCCTGAAGCGCCCCTTGACATCGTTGCCGATGCAAGCATGTCCGCCTGTCCTATTTCCGCTACCATGCCAAGCCTCACGCCTACAACCGGCCCGTCGCATGTCCACTGCCCCGCAAAAGCCGCTCGCCATCCGCGAGCGTCTGTCCGAAGTCCGCTACGAAATCCGGGGCGAGCTGGCGCGACGAGCGCGGGAACTGGAGGCGCAGGGCCGCAAGCTGATCAAGCTCAATATCGGTAACCCGGGTGCCTTCGGGTTCCGTGCGCCGGAGCATCTGCAGCGCGCGATCGCCGACGACATGGGCCGCACCGATCCGTACACCCATCAGCAAGGCCTGCCGGAGGCGCGCGAGGCGATTGCCACCGCGTATGCGCGGCGCCAGCACCCGGATGCGCATCCGGACCGCATCTTCGTCGGCAATGGCGTCAGCGAGCTGATCGACCTGTCGCTGCGTGCGCTGCTCAATCCCGGTGACGAAGTGCTGGTGCCCTCGCCCGACTATCCGCTGTGGTCGGCCGCCACCATCCTCAACGATGGCCGGCCGGTGTATTACCGCTGCGCACCGGAAAACGGCTTCCAGCCGGATCCGGTGGAAATCGAGACGCTGGTGTCCTCGCGTACCCGCGCCATCGTGCTGATCAACCCGAACAATCCCAGCGGCGCCAGTTATTCGCGTGAGCTGCTGGAGCGCATCGTGGCCATCGCCAGCAAGCACAACCTGTTGCTGATGGTCGATGAGATCTACGACCAGGTGCTCTACGACGGCGCGGCCTTCGTGCCGGTGGCGCCGCTGGCCGGTGCGCACCCGTGCATCACCTTCAGCGGCCTGAGCAAGGTGCACCGCGCCTGCGGCTGGCGCGTGGGCTGGGCGCTGCTGTCGGGCGAGCAGTCGCGCATCAACGACCTGCGCAACGCGATGGACCTGCTCGGCGCGCTGCGCCTGTGCGCCAACGTGCCGGGCCAGTACGCCATCGACGCGGCCGTCAACGGGCCGGACACCATCTCGGCGCTGTGCGCGCCGGGCGGCCGTCTGTACGAAACCCGCCGTGCGGTGATCGAGGCCTGCGCGGCCAGCGAGCATCTGCAGTTGGTGGCGCCGGCCGGGGCGCTGTACGCATTCCCGGCAGTGGTCGGGCCGGCCGCGCGCAACTTCGACGACCACGAGTTCGCGCTCGACCTGATGAACGAGGAAGGCGTGCTGGTGGTGCCGGGTTCCAGCTTCAACGTGCCCTACCGCCACCACTTCCGCGTCACATTGATGCCGGAGGCGGCGGTGATGCGCGATGTGTTCGCACGCATCGACCGTGCGCTGGCGCGCCGCGCCGAGGCGGTGACCAAGGTGGTGCCGCTCAAGTCGCGCAGCGTGGCGTGACGGTGGTGGCCGGCACGCCGTTGCGCTATCTGGCGCTCGGCGATTCCTACACCATCGGCGAAGGGGTCGCCCCCGGGCAGCGCTGGCCGCTGCAACTGGTGGACGGTTTGCGTGCCTACGGCTGGAACGTGGCGCCGCCGCAGATCATCGCCACCACCGGCTGGACCACCGACGAATTGCAGGCCGGTCTGGATGCCGCTGCGCCGCAGGGGCCGTTCGATCTGGTGAGCCTGCTGATCGGCGTCAACAATCAGTACCGCGGGCGTTCGCTGGACGAGTACCGCAGCCAGTTCGATGCGTTGTTGCTGCGTGCAATCGACTTGGCCGGCGGTATTGCGCCGCGCGTGTTCGTGCTGTCGATTCCGGACTGGGGGCTGACCCCGTTTGCGCATGCGCACGGCGGCGACGCGGCGCTGATCGGTGCCCAGATCGATGCCTTCAACAGCGTGGCCGCAGAACGTTGCGCCGCACGCTCGGTACGCTTTGTCGACATCACCGCCACCAGCCGCGATGACGGCGCTGCTGCCGACATGCTGGTCGACGATGGTCTGCATCCCTCCGGCGCCATGTATGCGCGCTGGACCGTATTGGCACTGCCTGCAGCGCGCGATGCCCTAAGCTAGCCGCGCAACACGCCTCACTGCCAAGGAACGCCATTGCACAGCACCGCCACCCAACCCATGAGCCGCACGCAGGCGCTGGCGATCGCGCGCGCATTTCTGCCGCCGCATCCGCTGGGCAATCGCTACGACTACTACTACACGCAGGCCAAGCTGCGCACCGATCCGCTGTATCCGGGCGTGCTGGCCGAATTGCGCAGCACCACTGCGCCGGTGCTGGATCTGGGCTGCGGGCTGGGCCTGCTCGCGCACGCGTTGCGCGCCGACGGCCAGGTACTGGCGTATCACGGGGTGGATGTGGACGCGTCCAAGATCCGCCGCGCACAACACATCGCGCAGCGCTCGGCACTGGGCACTACGCAGTTCGCCGTGGTCGACCTGAGCGTGGCCTGGCCGCAGCACCGCGGCAGCGTGACCATTCTGGATGTGCTGCAGTATCTGCAGGCCGACATGCAGGCCAGCCTGCTGCGCAGCGTGGCGCAGATGCTGACGCCGGGCGCGAAGCTGGTGATCCGCAGCGCATTGGGCGATGCCAGCAGCCGTGGCCGCACCAGCCGCGTGACCGACGTGCTGGCGCATCTGAGCGGCTGGATGCAGCGCATGCCGCGCAGCTATCCCACCCGCGACAGCCTGCAGGCGCAACTGGATGCCGCCGGTCTACGTGCCACCTTTGCGCCGTTGTACGGCAACACCCCGTTCAACAACTGGCTGATCGTGGCCGAGCCGCGCTGAGGCCGTGCACAACGTGCCTGGCTCGATTCAGAACGGCTGATGAAACGTAACGCGCGTTCGCCGGACGGATGTGGACGGCACGCAGAAACCGGGGTGTACGCGCAGCAGGGCACCGGCCGCGCAGCCGTGTTGACAGCCGCTGTTGACGTCATGCGGATGATCCTGGGCCACGTTGTTCGAGGGCGGTGCACCACCGCCCCAGAGAATCCGCTGGTTCCTTGTTGAAAGCCATGCACACCGACCATCCCGACAGGCCCTTGCCCGCCCACCGTCGCGGGACCTTACGCGGCATGGATGCCGCGTAAGAGCCTACAAGGACGTACTTGCGGCGTGTCCCGCGAGGGTGGGCGGGCAAGGGCCCTGCAGCCAAGCCGCAGAGCAGCCGCTCCACACCTGATCCATCCGCGCCGACCAATCACTTCGGGACAACCAGGTCACCGAGTTGCCGCGCCGTTTGGATGCAGGCAAATGCCTGGTTCGCCGAGTGCGCGGTGCCCTCATCGCTCACGGGACACGCCGTGAACCCGTCCGTGGAGGCTCGGTAGCGGCATGGATACCGTCAAAGCCTGTCATTCAGAACCAAGGTCAGAACTTCCAGGACAGCGTCAGCTCAACATCGCGCGGGTCGCCGTAGATCAACTGGCTCTGGTAGACGATGTTGGCGTAGTAGGTGCGGTCGAACAGGTTGCGCACGTTGAGCTGCGCCGACCATGCCTGGTTGATGTCGTAGCGCGCCATTGCGTTGGCCAGCACCACGCTGCCCTGACTCAGCCGCTGCGTGCTGCCCTGTGGCGCGGACATCAAGTCGTGGATGGCCGACTGCCAGCTCAGGCCACCGCCCACGCGCCACGGGCCGGTCTGCCAGCTGGTGAACAGGGTGGCCTCGCGACGCGGGCTGGTCGGATTGACATCGACGCCGCTGGCATCATTGGCATCGAACTGGGCAAAGCCGAATGCAATCCGCCATTGCGCGGACAGCTGCCCATCGAGCTGGAACTCCACGCCCTGGCTGACCGTGCCCTTCGCCGCGAGGAAGGCCTGAGTGGTGGTGCCCGGCACCAGTTGCCCGGGATCGTTCACCGCCAGGTTGTCCTGCTCGATCCGGAACAACGCCAGTGCCGCATTGAGCTGGCCGCCGAGGTATTCGCCCTTGGCACCAACCTCGTAGCTGTTGCCTTCCAGCGGGGCGAGATAGCGCCCGCCGCGATCGCGATTGTTTTGCGGCTTGAAGATGCCGGTATAGCTGGCATAGAGCGAATGGTGGTCGTCCACATCCAGGATCAGGCCGGCGTACGGCGTGGTGCGGCCACGGCGCTCGTAGGTGTTGGCCGGCACCAGTTGATCGGTGTTCTTCCAGTCGGTGACGCGCGCGCCGACGATGGCGGTAAGCGCGTCGGTCAGGCTGAAACGGCCGGCGGCGTAGGCGGCCACCTGGCGCACATCGCGTTCTTCGCCCTTCACCAGCGGCGTCCATTGCGGCTGCGCCATGCTGCCGGTCCAGGCGTAGACACTTTCGGCCGTCAGTGACTGCGACGGCTCGGGCTCGTTGGACCAGCTGCGCACGTTGCGGTTCATCCAGGTGGCACCGGCGATCAGCTCGTGGTTGCGGCCCCACCAGGTCAGCGGCACGCTGAGGTAGGCATCCAGGCTGTTCTGCGCAGTGAGTGCGGGATAGCGCCCGCCAAAGTTGGTGGCAAGGCCCAGGCCGGTAGCGCGGTCCGGGTAATCGAAGTAGCCGAACAGCACCGACTTCCAATCGGCTTCGAAACGCTGATGCGAGTACTCCACGTGCAGCTGCGCACCGTTGTCGAAGCGATGGCTCAGGCCGGCGAAGGCATTGGTGGTGTCGGCCACGCCGCGCGCCCAGCGCGGCGTGAACGAATCCGAGCGTGCAAAGTCGGTGCGGCTGCCGTCGCTGAAGTACGCCGGCACGCCGCCCCAGGTGGTCCCGCGGCCGTCGTTGCGCTGCTTGTTGACGCCGGCATAGCCGCGGGTGGCGTCGCTGAAATCGGCATCGACGATGCCGTAGAACAGCGACGATTGCTTGCTGTAGTAATCGCGGAACGACTGCTTGTCTTCATAGCTGGCCACCACCCGCCCACGCACGTTGCCGGCGGCGTTCAAGGGCGATTGCAGGTCGAGCGTGCCGCGATAGCGGTCCCAGCGCCCTGCCGACAGATCGACGCGGCCGGTGAGCACGTCGCTGTCGGCATGCTTGCGCACCAGGTCGATCGATGCCGCCGGGTTGCCCGCACCGGAGGTCAGGCCGTTGGCGCCGCGGACGATTTCCACCCGGTCGTAGATCGCCATGTTCTGCTGCACATCGCCGGTGTAGTCGGTGGGAATGCCGTCGATGCGGTAATAGTCCACTTCGAAACCGCGCGCGTTGATGTAGGTGCGCTCGGTGTCCCAGGTCGGCGAGTTGAAGCCGGCGACGGTGTCGGTGACGTCCTGCAGCGATTGCAGGTTGCGGTCGACGATCTGCTGGCGGGTCACCACCACCACCGACTGCGGCGTCTCGCGCAGCGACAGCTCCAGCCTTGTCGAACTGCGCGCGACTTCGGCAGTGTAGGAATCGGTGCCTTCGGTCGCGGCACCGCGATGGGCCTGGATCTGCAGGCGGTCCAGATCGACCGGGTCGCGCGTGCTCGATTGCGCCGCAGCCGCCAATGGCCATGCGCAGGCCAGCGCCAGCGCCAGCAGGGAGGACGCCAGCTGGAGCTGCGGCGAACGGAGATCCGCACGCATGGGCGCGCGCGCAGAGACGATGCGATGGGACATGGGTCAGCCTCAAGAGCGGATATGGCCGTCGATGACGGCTTGAGGCTGGCGTCGGCAGCACCCTCGAAAGGCGCGCACCGTTTGCTGGCTGGGGGGCGCATGGTCGATCCACGTTAAATCGCTGTCAATACGTGCGTGGATCAGCGCCGAGCTTCGACGCCGCTGGCTCCGGGCGGCTCCGCCACTACAGACGATGCGCCATACCGGAGCAGGTCCGGCAGACACGGAAGATGGATCATCCCTGCGTGGGCCCGCGTCATCTCATCGCGACGCGGTCCGCAGGATCTCAGTCCGGACGCCGCCCGGCCAGGCCGCGCGCGTGCATCGCCTCCAGTACGCCGCGCAGGATGGTCAGGTTGTGTCCGTGCGCGGCGCCCTCGTGCAGCAGCACGATGGCGCCGGGGCGCAGGTCGCGCACGATGCGGGCCACGGTGGCATCCGGCTCGCAACGCACCCCGTCGAAACCGCGTGCGCTCCAGGCCACGCGGGTCAGCCCATGCGCCCGCAGCGGCGAGGCGACGAAGGGATTGGTCATGCCCACCACCGAGCGGTACAGCCGTGGCGCCTGCCCGGTGATGGTGGCCAGCACGCGCTGCGCCTGGCCGATTTCCTGCGCCATGCGATGCGGTCCCAGCGCCCAGAACCAGGCCTGCGGATGGGTATGGCTGTGGTTGCCGATGCCGTGCCCGCGACGCACGATCTCGCGCACCAGTTCAGGCCGCTGCTCGGCGCGGGCGCCGACCACGAAGAAGGTGGCCTTGGCATCGAAGGCGTCCAGCAGCTCCAGCATCGCCGGGGTGTCGTCGGAGGGGCCGTCGTCGATGGTCAGCCATACCTGCGGGGCGCGGCCCGGCAGGCGCGCCAGCACCGGCGCGTACAGACGCGCGCGCGGCAGGAACACCGGCACCACGAACGCCGCATGCGACAGCAGCAACGCCGGCACGCCCCAGACCCAGCCCAGATGCCACCACAGCAGCGCCACCGCTGCCTGCGAGAGGGCCAGCAGGCCGACCCAGCGGTAAGGGTGCGAGGGGATGCGATACAGCGTTTGAAGCGTGGTCATGCCGCATGATGCCATGCGGCGTAGAATGCCCGGACTCCACGATCTGACCGAAGTGCTGCCATGTCCCTCGATCCCGCCCTGCGTTCCCGCATCGATACGCTGCTGCAATCCAGCCGCGTGGTGCTCTTCATGAAAGGCCAGCCCGGCATGCCGCAGTGCGGTTTTTCGGCCAAGGCGGTCGGCGTGCTGGACGGCCTGGGCATCGACTATGCCCACGTCAACGTGCTGGCCGACCAGGAGATCCGCGAAGGCATCAAGGCCTACGGCGACTGGCCGACCATTCCGCAGCTGTATGTGGACGGCGAGTTGATCGGCGGCAGCGACATCATCCTGCAGATGGCCGACAGCGGCGAGTTGAGCAGCATGCTCGGCCTGCAGGCGCCAGACCGGACTCCGCCCAGGATCACCATCACCCCGGCCGCGGTCGAGATGCTCAAGGGCGCGCTGGCCGATGCGCCGGATGCCTCGCTGACGCTGGCCATCGATGCCAACTTCCAGCCCAACTTCCAGCTGGCGCCGACCAACCCGAACGCCATCGCTGCCGAGTCCAACGGCCTGCGCGTGCAGTTCGACCTGGCCAGCGCCCGCCGCGCCGACGGCATCACCATCGACTGGGTGGACGACATCCGTGGTCGTGGCCTGGCCATCGACAATCCCAATGCACCCAAGCCGGTGCAGGAGCTGTCGGTGCGCGATGCCGACGACCGCCTGAAGGCCGGTACGCTGACCCTGGTGGACGTGCGCCCGGCCGACGAACGCGCCCTGGCCACGGTTGCCGCGCCGTTCCGCACGCTGGATGCGCACGAGCGCGCCGCCATCGAGCAGTTGCCCAAGGACACCCCGCTGGCGTTCCTGTGCCACCGCGGCGGGCGCAGCCTGCAGGCGGCCGAGCACTTCCGTGGCCTGGGCTTCAGCAACGTCTACAACGTCACCGGCGGCATCGACGCATGGTCGGACGAAGTGGACAACGGCGTGGCCAAGTACTGAGGCCAGACGGCGGATCGCCAGGAGGGCACGGCCGGTGCCCTTCAGCTGCATGCAGTCCGCAGGCACGATGGTCACCGCGCGGCATCCACGCCCGACGACACCCGGCTGAAAATCGCCTGCCAGTTTCTTAAACCGCGTTTGCTACGTTGCATACCCCGAAACGGGCGCTCCACGGAGCGTCCGTTTTTTCATGGATCGCCACCCACAAGGACTTGCTGCAATGCACACCCGCCTGCCCGCTCTCGTAATGGCCGCGCTGTTGCCGCTGGCCGCACAGGCCGCCGAACCGGCGCGCGCGGTCATGCTGGTACAGACCTACGACAGCCAGCCGACCGAAGACCCGCTGGAATACGTTCCGGTGTGGCTGGGTCGCGGCGTCGCGAAGGAGTCCAGCATGCCCAGGTCGCTGCTGAGCCAGCCGCTGCAGGTCTTCGATGCGGGCGTGTCCACCGGCAGCGTGCAGCTTGCGTCGCTGACCATCGATGACAACAGCATGTGCGGCGGCACCGCAAAACTGCGTTTGAAGGGCACCGCAACGCTGTCCAATTCGCCGTTGTTGTCGTCGGTGGATCTCAATCCCGGCAAGCGCTTTGCGACCCGCAACGCCACCGCTGCCGAACAGACCGAGCTGTTGCGCCAGGTCGGGGAGACCGCGCAGCTGCGCAAGAGCGTCACGCCTGCGGCGCTGGCCCAGGCGTTGACGGCATTCACTGCCGATCGTGCACAGGATCTGGCGGCGCTGCGGGTCTTTACCGACGCCGGGCAGCCACAGCGACGTGTGGCCGTGCTGACCTCCAATCACCCGACCAAAACCGGCAACCCGGACAACCCGACCGGCGTCCTCGTGGTGCTCGCAATCTTCGAACACGACGGCAGCCGCTGGCAGTTCCGCAAGGGCAGCGCGGCCAGCGGCTGCGACGATTGCGAAGACCTGCCACTGCGCACGCATCTGCTGCAGTTCGGCGATATCGACGGCAACGGCACGCTCGACTTCGTGCTGTCGGAAAGCGGCTACGAGAGCTATGGCTTCTATCTGCTGCTGGGCGAAGGCACCAACTGGCGTTCGGAAGGCTTGATGGGCGGCTGTTGATCAGCCGCAGCGCGATGGCCGATGCCGGATCGGTATCTGCCATCGCGCTGCATGACCGGCGGGATCCAGAGAAAACGCTGCTCGTCCTCGTGCAAGTCATCCGCGCATCGGCGGCGCCAAGCCATTGATGTCACGGCGTGACTGCACGATGTCGATCGGCGGTCGACATCGTGCGCAGGTGAGTCATTGATCGATCCGCATCGATCACCGCACCCGATCCGCCTTCCCAGACGCACGTGCGCAGTGCGGGAAAGCCGCAGCGGCGTGCAAGCGCGCAGGCCACAACCGCCGTCCCTCAGCCGGCAAATCCACCGTCGTCGAGAAACCGCTGCTCGTCGGCGGTGGTTTCACGTCCCAGCACCACATTGCGATGCGGGAAGCGTCCGAAGCGCTGGATGATCTGCTGGTGCTCCACCGCCCAGCGCGTGGTTTCTGCATCGTCCAGCGCGGTGATCAGCTGCACCGAACGCGCCTGCGCCTGCAGGTCTTCGGCATGCTCGAACGGCAGATAGAAAAACAGCCGCAACTGCGCCGAGACCTGCTGATCGAAGCCGCTGGCGAGCGCCTGCCGCGCGCAGGACAGCGCCAGGCCGTCGGTGGCGTAGGCATGCGCGCTGCCGCGGAACGCGTTGCGCGGGAATTGGTCGAGCAGGATCAGCAAGGCCAATGCATCCTCCGCGCGTTCCATCCAGTGCGCATACTCGCCACGCGCCGCCGCAAAGTGCTGTTCGCTGAAATGCTGGCGGAAGTTGGCATCGAACGCATCGTTGTGGGTGAACCAGCGGGCCGAGCCGGCCAGCTCCCAGAAAGCCAGCACCACATCGGCCTGTTTGTTGCGTTCTGATTTGACGATCATCGACGTTTCCCCTGACGAATACGGCATAGCATGCCCATGCGCATGTGATGAGGCCGCCGCCACCGGCAATGCAGCACTTGGCAAGCACGCCGCCGGCCGCTAGGTTTGCGGCTGACGTTTTCGTTACACCGGGGAAATCCATGCGTTCCATCCTGTTCGCCGCCCTTGGCGCGGCGCTGCTGTGCGGGCCTGCGTCTGCGGCATCGCGTTTCGTGCAAGACCCCTATCCCAGCACCTACCACGCGCTCGCGTCCGGTCCGGTGCTGATCCAGCACGCCACGGTGCTCACCGGCACCGGCCAGCGGCTGGACGACGCCGACGTACTGCTGCGCGACGGCAAGGTGGCCGCGGTCGGGCGCGGGCTGGAGGCGCCGGCCGATGTGCGCCGCATCGACGGCACCGGCAAGTGGGTCACCCCCGGCATCATCGACGTGCACTCGCATCTGGGCGTGTATCCCAGCCCCGGCGTCAGCGCGCATAGCGATGGCAACGAGATGACCGCACCGGTCACCCCGAACGTGTGGGCCGAGCATTCGATCTGGCCGCAGGATCCCGGCTTCGGCACCGCCCTGGCCGGCGGCGTCACCTCGCTGCAGGTCCTGCCGGGCTCGGCCAACCTGATCGGCGGGCGCGGCGTCACCCTCAAGAACGTGGCCTCCACGACCTACCAGGGCATGAAGTTTCCCGGTGCGCCCTGGGGCCTGAAGATGGCCTGCGGCGAGAACCCCAAGCGCGTGTACGGCGAGAAGGGCGGCCCCGCCACCCGCATGGGCAACGTGGCCGGCTACCGCGCCGCCTTCATCGATGCGGCCGAGTACCTGCAGAAGAACGCACCGAAGAAGAAGGCCGAAAAGAAGCGCCACTGGTGGAGCCGCGGCGGCGACAACGACAGCAGCGGCGATGCCGGCGGCAAGCGCGATCTCAAGCTCGATACGCTGGCCGGCGCGATCAACGGCGACATCCGCGTGCATATCCACTGCTACCGCGCCGACGAGATGGCGACCATGCTGGACCTGTCCAAGGAATTCGGCTTCCACATCGCCGCCTTCCACCACGGCGTGGAAGCCTACAAGCTGGCCGACCGGCTGGCGCAGGACAACGTCTGCGGCGCGCTGTGGGCCGACTGGTGGGGCTTCAAGATGGAAGCCTTCGACGGCATCCAGGAAAACATCGCGCTGGTCGACCGCCCGGCCAACAGCTGCGCCATCGTGCATTCGGATTCGGAAGAAGGCATCCAGCGCCTGAACCAGGAAGCGGCCAAGGTGCTCGCCAACGCGCGCCGCAGCGGCATGGAGATCCCGCCCGAACGTGCGATCCGCTGGCTCACCAGCAACGCCGCCAAGGCGCTGGGCATCGAGCAGCAGACCGGCGCACTGGAGCCGGGCAAGATGGGCGATGTGGTGGTGTGGAACGGCAATCCCTTCAGCTCCTACGCGCTGGCCGAACAGGTCTACATCGACGGCGCGCAGGTCTACGACCGCCGTAACCGCGCACTGCAGCCGGTCTCGGACTTCATGCTCGGCCAGGAGGTGGCACGATGAGCCGCGCCAGCCTGGTTCGCCCGCGTCTGCGCGCGATCTCCGCAATGGTCCTGGCAGTGCTGGCATTGCCCGCATTCGGCCAGCAGGTGCTGATCCGTGGCGCCACCGTGCATACCGCCACCGCACAAGGCACGCTGCGCGATACCGATGTGCTGGTGCAGGGCGGGGTGATCCGCGCGATCGGCCGCAACCTGGCCGTGCCCACCGATGGCCGCGTGGTCGAGGCCAGGGGCCGCCCGCTGACGCCGGCCTTGTTCGGCGGCATCACCGAGATCGGCGTCGAGGAAGTCTCCGGCGAAGACAGCACCGTGGACAGCGGCGTCAAACTCAGCGACCAGCCGATGCGCCCGGAATTCGACGTCACCCTGGCCTACAACCCCGACTCGGTACTGGTGCCGGTGGCGCGCGTGGAAGGCATCGGCTTCACTGCATTGGGCGCGACCACCAGCGGTGCCTTCATCGCCGGGCAAGGCGGCGTGGTGCGGCTGGACGGCAGCCCGGACCCGGTCGGCCCGCATGCCTTGTTCATCCGCATCGGTGCGGCGGCATCCGATCTGACCGGCAGCTCGCGTGCCGCGCAATGGATGCTGCTTGACCAACTGGTGGCCGAAGCGCGCGGACGCGTGCCGGCCGATTCGCCGCACGCGCTGCTGACCCCGGTCGGCCGCAGCGTGCTGGCCAAATACCTGGCCGGGCAAGGCCGCATCGTGGTGCAGGTGGAGCGCGCCGCCGACATCCGCCAGCTGCTGCGTTGGGCGCAGCGCGAAAAGGTACGCATCGCCATTGCCGGCGGCACCGAGGCCTGGAAGCTCGCACCGCAACTGGCGCAGGCCAACGTCCCGGTGCTGGTGGACGCGCTGGCGGACCTGCCGTCCACCTTCGACCAGATCGGCGCGACGCTGGAAAACGCCGCACGTCTGCGCGCGGCCGGCGTGGAGGTCAGCTTTGCCCAGAGCGGCGATGCCTCGCACAACGCACGCAAACAGCGCCAGCTGGCCGGCAATGCGGTGGCCAACGGCTTGCCGTGGGAAGCGGGCCTGGCCGGCCTGACCCGGGTGCCGGCAGAGATCTTCGGCGTGGCCGATCGCATCGGCAGCATCGCGGTCGGCAAGCAGGCCGACCTGGTGCTGTGGGAAGGCGACCCGCTGGATGTCGCCCACTATGCCGAGCAGGTCTGGCTGGGCGGTCGCGACATGCCGATGCGTTCACGCCAGACCGAGCTGCGCGACCGTTACATGCAACCGGCCGGCGCGTTGCCGCGCGCCTATCTGAAGTGAGCGCAGGCGGCGCGCGTTTGCGCGCGCCGCCGGGGCGATACCGCCACATTGCGACAGCCGCCGTTGCCGCGCGGGCTGGCACACTGCATGCCCTCTCCGCCGGCAGCGTGCCGGCGGCATCGTCCGCATAAGGATTGCCCATGCGTGTGTGCTGCATCCTGATGTCATCGCTGACGCTGCTGCCATTCGCTGCCCTCGCCCAGTCGGGCCGGGTCGACCGGCAGGACCCGTCGGTTCCCGCCTCGCCCAGCCGCAGCACCGTGCAGGACGTGGGCGCCAGCCTCGCGGTGACCTCCGATGCGGACCGGGAGCAACACCGCAATCCGCCCGGCGACCGCGTGGCGCAGATCACGGCGGTCGATCATGTCGGCCCCGGCAATGCGCTGTTCGCACAATGACACGCATGGCACCGGGCGTGCGCTGGGTCTACCTGCTGATCGCACTCGCCGTGTTTGTCATCGAAGTGGCGATCGGTGCGGGCACACTTGGCGGGCCCTGGGTGCGCGGCAGCCTGGGCGATGTGCTGGCGGTGATCCTGGTGTATTGCGGGTTGCGCGGCGTGCTTGCGTTATCGCCCCGCTGGGCGAGCGTGCTGGCGGTCGCGATCGGGTGCCTGATCGAAGGGCTGCAGGCGATGCACCTGGCCGACCGGCTCGGACTGCGCCCGGGCAGCGCGGCCTACATCGCGCTCGGCAACACCGCCACCGTGCACGATCTGCTGATGTATCTGGTCGGCGGCGGCGTGGCATACATCGGCGATGTGGCGTCATGCCGTGTCGCCGCGTCTTCCCGGCGGCAAATGCCGCATTGATGCACTCCTTCGGGCCTAGCGCATGTTTGTCTTCTCCTCATCGGCACTGATCGACAGCACCGGCGTCCTGTCTGTACAGCGGCAGCAACGGCGTCGCTGCGCCGCCGCTGCGTCACAGTGAGCTCGCTGTTTCAAGGCGGCGGCTTGCGCTCGATCGACCGCGTCGTGTTGCGCCAGGCGCCGGCCAATCTGCAACGCGGCCTGGAAGCGGTCGGCGGGCGGCTGATCCTGACCGCCGATGCGCTGCATTTCCAGCCGCACCCCTACAACATACAGACCCGGTCGCTGACCGTGCACCTGACCCAGATCGCAACTATGCAACCACGCTGGACGCGCCTGTTCGGCCTGCTGCCGGTGGCACCGACATCGCTGGCACTGCAGTTGCATGAGGGTGGCGAGCACCGTTTCGTGCTCGGCAAACGCGAGCAGTGGATGGCGGCCATCGCCTCGGCGCGCGACGCCCTGCGCTGACGCTGCGCCGACAACGGCAGTGCGCTGAACCACAGGAGTGCAGTGCCCGGCTGCCGCATCGCAATGCCCCGGCGTGTTCCCGCGTGCATCCGCATCGCAGACGAAGGTGACCGGCACAGCGTTGCAGCGACACATGTTGTACGCGGTAGATATCAGACGGCGTGGCATTGGCCAGCCGCAGATACAGCGCAGTGCCGTGGCGGCCATTGAGCGCCAGGCGCAGACGCATTGCCGGCCCCGGCGCATCGCTTGCAGCTGCGGATTGCCCTTGCCAATGTCGTTGCAGAAAAACAGAGCGCAGGCGAAATCATGCGGCCCGGTCACCATTGCCTCACCCGGAGCGCGACGCATGCACTGCATGCGCCGCGCACCTTGCCAGCTGGTTGGTTCTCACGCGGCCGGCCTCTTCGATGAAGGCCAGGCCGGCGTACGCGATGCGGGAACCGGCGCGTGGTGTGCTGCACGCCGTGATCAAACCAGCTGCACCCTCAGCCATGCGGCCGACGGGCGCCGTGCTTACTGTGCATCCAGCGTCGCGCTGACCTTGGCCCAGCCGTTGCCGCGCACCACTTCGAAACCGGCTTCGACTGCGTGCAGGTACATGCTGTTGTTGTAGCGCCCATCCTTGGACCGGTTGGTCTGCAACCAGTTGAGGAAGGGCTTGGCGTCCACGTTGAGACTGCCGCTGGTCTTGAGCGTGGCCTGCCCGGCGGTGCCGGTCGGGATGAAGGTGTAGACGTAATAGCCGGCACCGGAGTTGAAGCCCTCCCACAGGTCGAACGTGCGCCCGCCTGCGGTGATCACATTGCTGGCAGTCAGGGTGCCGATCGGCCAGGAGTTGTGGTCGCCCCAGATCATCACTTCCAGCTGCGGGTTGCCCTTGGCGGTATCCCAGCGGAAGAAGATGTCGTAGGCAAAGTCGCCCGCGAGATTGGTGCCGCCCGCGCTGTAGGTGAACTTGAGCGGGATCTTGCTCAATGAGGAAATCTGCCGCGGAAACAGCGTGTCGGTGGTCGGGTTCCAGTCGTAGTGCCAACCACGCACGATCGCCGGGTAGCCGTAGAGGTTGTAGTCGGCGAAGTTGAAGGTGACGGTCAGCTCCGGCGTACTGCCGGTGCCGAACGTGCCCTGGATGATGTTGTTGGGATCATTGAAGTTGTTGACCCACGCGTAGTGGTTGCCAAAGATCTTGTAGGGACCGGCCAGCGCCGCTGGCGCCAGGGCCACCAGACCTACGGCGAGCGCAGCCTTCCACCAGCGCGATGCGCGCCGCCGTGTGGTCGGTGCCTGTGTGATGGTCTGCGTAAGGATGCTGGATTGGCTGTTTTGCATGTCGACTCTCTCCGTGTGGGTTCAGCGCGGCGATGCCGGTGCGGCAGCGTCGAGAAGCCGCCTTGCAGCGGTCGCGTTGGACCCTAGCAGCGGGGTTGTGACGGGAGCTATAGCAATTGCGGCAGGCCTTGCTCGTCATCTGCGATAGCGGGCGCTAGCTGACAGCCGAAGCGTGCGCCGATCCGCAGTTCGCAGTGCAAATGGCAGCGTCACTGCATGTATCGGTCATCTGCATGACGGCGCAGTGCACGCGAATGGTGCAGAGCCACATGAGGCGTGGTCCGTCTTCTGGCCGCCCCGCGGCTGCTTGCTCCAGGCCTGTCGTACGCGTCGAGCTTGCCTGTCGGCAGTCAGGCTTCCACCACGCGGCCCTTGGCGTACAAGCACCGAGCTGTCAGCCCTACTCGCCTCTCCTGTTTTGCGATAGCGTTCGCAAGCACAGATAACGCAACAGCCGGAGGGGGCGACGATGCGCATCGGAATCGTGGTGGACAGTGCCTGCGATTTGCCGCAAGACTTTATTCAACGCAACAGCGTCATCGTGTTGCCGATCAGCGTACGCATCGGCGAAGCGGTGCTGGCCGACCACCGCGATGAGGAAGCGACGCTGAGCTTTCTGCAGGCGCATGTGGCCGAGCGCGGACACGAGGCGGAAACCACCCCATTTTCGGTCAATCAGATTCGCGACCTGTTCCTGCAACGGCTGGTCATCGACTACGACCATGTGTTCTGCCTGACCATCTCCAAGCTGCGCAGCCAGATCTTCGACAACGCGATGCAGGCAAGCTTCGCGATCCTCAACGATTACAAGCCGATCCGGCAGGCCGCCGGCCACACCTCGCCATTCGCGCTGCGCGTGATCGATACCCTCAACCTGTTCGCCGGCCAGGGCATCACGGCAGTGGAAGCGGTGCGCCTGCGCGAACGGGGTCAGGGCGTGGCGGCAATCCGCAGCCGGCTCGAACAACTGGCCGAGCACACCTATGGCTACATGATTCCGCGCGATCTCTACTACCTGCGTGCGCGTGCGCGCAGCAAGGGCGACCGCAGCGTTGGCCTGATCGGTGCCGCGCTCGGCAGCGCGCTGGATATCAAGCCGGTGCTGCGCGCCTACCGCGGCATCACCGAGCCGGTGGCCAAGCTGAAGGGCTTCGAGCCGTCGGCAGAGAAGCTGTTCGGCTTTGCCGTGCGCAGGATCCGCGCGGGCTTGATGACGCCGACCGTGTGCGTGGGCTACGGCGGCGAACTGGCCGAGTTGCACGCGCTTCCCGGTTACGCCGCCTTGCAGAACGCCTGCCAGACACACAACGTGGAACTATTCGAAAGCGTGATGAGCCTGACCGGCATGGTCAACGTCGGCAAGGGCGCACTGGCAGTGGCATTTGCGGCCGAAGCGCATACATTCTCGGCTTGACCGCATGCATTCTTGGCCATGAAAAACATGGTCGACGGTGGCGCCCTCACTGCTCGCGGGATAGGCCATGGACCGACACAAACGCAACCGACAGCCTGAGTCGCGGCATCACTTGTTAGATGCAATCAAAAGCCAAGTTCGTCGAGTGCGCGGTGCCCTCACCGCTTGCGGGACACGCCGTAAACCCGTCCATGGGGGCTCGGTGGCGGCATCCATGCCGCCACACGGTCCCGCAACCGGCGAGGACACCGCACCAGACAGTGGGTCGGCGCTCATCTGAAAGCTGTCTCTCGTGCGGTGTGCATCAGACGTGGAGCCGATGCTTCACGATTGAACAAGGCGCGCCCAGCACTGCTCTTACTTTGCGTATCGACCATCTCGCTGGTCCTTGCCCGCTCACCGTCGCGGGACCCTGAGCGGCATGGATGCCGCGCCGGAGCCTACATGGACGTACTTGCGGCGTGTCCTGCGATGGTGGGCGGGCAAGGACCCTGCAGCAAACTCGCAGCGTCGAAGGCGCGGCGCCCTCACCGCTTGCGGGACACGCCGTAAACCCGTCTATGGGGGCTCGGTGGCGGCATCCATGCCGCCACACGGTCCCGCAACCGGCAAGGACACCGCACCAGACAGTGGGTCGGCGCTCATCTGAAAGCTGCCTGTAATGCGGCGGTGTGCAGATGCATCACGATCGAACAAGGCGCATCCAGTACTGCTCTTAACTTTGCGTACCGACCATCCCGCCTGGTCCTTGCCCGCTCACCGTCGCGGGACCTTACGCGGCATGGATGCCGCGTAAGAGCCTACATGGACGTACTTGCGGCGTGTCCTGCGATGGTGGGCGGGCAAGGGCACTGCAGCCAAGCGCCAGATCGACTGCTCTACCGCTGATCCCTGCAGCCAGGCAACCGCACTGACGCTCTGCAACACTGCCGGCGCCGGAAAGGACACCCCGCCGATCAGGTCGGTCGTGTCCGGGTGGATTGCCGTTACGCATTCAATAAAGGGCGATTGATCCACGCGTACACCTGATCGGGTGTATGCGGCCGACAACTCACCGCGCCATTAGCTCGGCGCAGCGTTACCGCAGCGGCACATTCAATACCGAAGGCGTTGCCACCGGCGAGGTAAACGTCACTGTGCCGCCGCCATCGCTGGCATCGGTATAACGCGCGTCGTGCGTGTCGATCACCAGCACCAGGCGCTGCCCTGCCGGAATCTCCGCAGCAGCCGCTTGCAGCGGCCAATCCAGCGTCACTGCGCGGCCCGGCGTGGCCCCGCGTAGCGAATACGGCGCATGCGTGACCAATTGCGCCACGCCCACTGCATCCATGCGGTACAGATACGCGAACAGGCTCACTTTCGACTGACTGGGCACCACGGTCACGCGCAGCGATGGACTGCCGGCCAGGCGGCGTACCGTGCTTGACGGCGCGCCCACCCACACTGCCGCGCCGATGCGATTGACCAACGGAATCGACGTGGTGACCGGCACGCCGATGCCTTGCAACAGACCGCTGACCAGCACCACGCCCGAGTCGGCCAAGGTCGGCACATCGGTGGCGATGCGCGATTGCCATCCGCTGGCGGTACCGCCGATCAAGCCGCCGGTGGGGCTGAGCAACCCGGCCGGTGCGGATAGCCCCAGGCGCGTGGTGCCCTGCTGCACCGATGCCCAGTCCGGGTACTCCAGCCACTGTCCTGCGCGCGGCGACAGCCGCACCGGCGCTTCTGCATCCACCCCGTTATGCACCTGCTTGAGATGGCGATCGAACCAGCGCGTGGTCGCCGTGTAGACCTCGTTGGGCAGGCCCAGCGCGCCCGGCAGTTCCGCCGTGGCGTGATCGCCCTGGCTGAGCAGCAATTGCTTGGGCCCGCGCAGCTGGTTGAAGAACGCGATGGTCTGATTCGGCGGAAACAGGCCATCGTTGAAGGCATTGCCCAGCAGCACGGCGGTGCCCCGCGCATTGAGCGCAGCCACCTCGCTCGCCGGGCTGCGCGACGCGGCCTGCGGCAGGAACCCCTGCACTGCGCCGTCGTAATCGCCAACGGCAACCCGTGTGCTGATCTGCGCCAGATCCGGACCGGGCCGTCCGGTCAGCGCGCCGGCACCGACCAGGAGTCCAACGCCTTGCTGGCTGACGGTGCGATTGGAATACAGCGACGCTTCCAGATCCGCCCAGCCGCTGAGCGCAGCCACGGCCTTGATGCGCGGATCGCGCCCGGCCGCCAACAGGCTGATGCCCGCCCCGTACGAGATGCCCGATGCACCGATCGCGTTCGGGTTGGCTGGCGTATGCGCCAGCGCCCAGTCGATCACCGCGCTGACGTCTTCCACCGTGTCGGCGCCGGCGATGTCGATCTGCCCGGCCGAATCCCAGAACCCGCGCGAGGTATAGCTGACGACCACGTAGCCATCGCTGGCCAATTGGGTCGCACGGCCGAGGTATTCCAGGTTCGGCAACGACCAGCTGGCCGGCATCACGACCAGCGGAAACGGCCCGCTGCCCTGCCCCTGCGGCACCAGGACCAGCGCGCCCATCGGCGCGCCATCCCAGCCGGGAATGCGTTCATAGGTCTTGCTGAAGGCGCCCGCCATTGCCGACGCCGATGCCACCAGCAACGCCAGTGCGGCGATGCCTCCGATCCAAGGCTTGTTCATGGTTCTCTCCCACGCAAGGCCGGGCCGGGATGGCCCAGCGGCAGCTGCCATGCATCCGTGGTTCGGGGGAGAACGTCGCGAACGTACCAGACGGTACGGTATGGCTCAAGGGTCGGGAATCGGGAATCGGGAATCGGGAATCGGGAATCGGGAATCGGGAATCGGGAATCGGGAATCGGGAATCGGGAGGCGGGAGGCGGGAGGCGGGAGGGTAGGCGCCGCAATCGTGACACGTGCTGAAGTGCAAGCCGGCCGGCGCCATCGTATGGCCGATCCCGACCCGCAGACGTTGGCTGCAATGCAGCAAGCCCGTGCAACGCCTCCCGCGCGAACCGCTCAGCCCACGAAGTGCTGATACCCGCGCTGCGGCGGCTGCCACGGCTTGCCGTCGGCGTCGTGGACCACCACGCCCGGCGTGGCGACGATCCGGCCGATGCGTGTCACCGCGACTGCGGCGAAGTCCATCGCCTGTACCACCGCCTCGCGGTGTTGCACGGCGGCGGTGAAGCACAGCTCGTAGTCGTCGCCGCCGCCGAGTTGCCAGCCGATGCATTGCAGCGCGCTGATCCCGGCGCTGCGCGGCATCGCCGGCAACGCCGTCAGCGCCAGCTGCGCGCCCACGCCGCTGCGTTCGCATAGATGCCCCAGATCGGCCAGCAACCCATCGGAGACATCCACACAGGCATGCGCAAGCCCACGCAGGCGCAGCCCGGCCTGCACGCGCGGCTGCGGGCGCAGCAGGCGGCCGCGCCACTGCTCGTGCACCGGATCGGCCGCCGCGCAGGTCACGTCCAGCTGGCCGGCCTGCCACAGCGACAAGGCCGCGGCCGCCTCGCCCGGCGCGCCGGTCACCCACACATCGTCGCCCACACGCGCCCCATCGCGACGCAACGCCGCACCCGGCGGCAGGCTGCCGATCGCGGTCACCGCACACGACAACGGCCCGCGTGTGGTGTCGCCACCGACCAGTGCGATGTCGTGCGCGTCGGCCAGTGCAAGGAAGCCATCGGCGAACGCATCGACCCAGTCGGCATCGTCGTGCGGCAACGACAGCGACAAGGTGCACCAGCGCGGCTGCGCACCCATCGCGGCCAGATCGGACAGATTGACCGCCAGCGTCTTCCAGCCCAGATCGTCGGCGCGCGTCTCGTGCGGAAAATGCACGCCCGCATTGAGCGTATCGGCGGTGATCGCCAGCTGCTCGCCCGGCGGCGGCTGCAGCAGCGCCGCATCGTCGCCAATGCCCAACGGCACATCCGCACGCGCCGCAATGCGCGCGCGCAAGCGGGCAATTAGATCGAATTCGGGCATGGGGACGGGAAATCGGGAGAAGGGAATCGGGAATCGCAAAAGCGCGTCAGGAGATATCGGAAACGGTGCTCTTACGATTCCCCATTCCCGACTCCCCATTCCCGCGGCGCCTCAGGCGCTGCTGGCGCCGCCGGTGCCCGACTCCACCTTGCGCCACTCCACCGAGGCGCGATCCAGCACGCCGTTGACGTAGGTATGGCCGTGCTCGGAGCCGAAGCGCTTGGCGGTTTCGATCGCTTCGTTGATGACCACGCGGTACGGCACGTCCTGGCGATACAGCAGTTCATAGGCCGCCAGGCGCAGCACCGCACGTTCGATCGCGTCGACCTCTTCCACGCCGCGATCCAGATACGGGGTCAGCGCGGTATCCAGCTCGGCGCGGTTGCTCAGCACGCCTTCGACCAGGTTTTCGAAATAGGCCAGATCGGCCACTTCGTGCGCCTGCTCGTGCGCAAACTGGGAGATCACCTGCTTGGCGAACCCGCCGGAAATCTGCCAGGCATACACCGCCTGCAAGGCGCGCCGGCGCGCGCGCGAACGCAGCACCGGGTCGATGCCGTCGCGACGGACGTGGCGGGCATGTCCACCGGACTTGCTCATGGCAACAACTCCATCAAATTGACCAGTTCCAATGCCGCAAGCGCGCATTCCTCGCCCTTGTTGCCATGGCTGCCGCCGGCACGCGCCTCGGCATCTTCCACCCGCTCGACCGCCAGCACGCCGTTGAGCACCGGCACGCCGGTCTGCAACTGCACGCTCATCAGGCCTTCGGCGCACAGGTCGGCGACGTGTTCGTAATGGCGGGTGTCGCCGCGGATCACGCAGCCCAGCGCGATGATCGCCGCATGCTGGCCGGATTGTCCCAGGCGGTTGGCCGCGATCGGAATTTCCCAGGCGCCCGGCACGCGGACCACGTCGATGGCGTCCTCGCCGATGCCGTTGCCGGCCAGGCTCTGGCGCGCACCGGTGACCAGCGCGTCGGTGATGCGGGCATTCCAGCGGCTGGCGATGATCGCAAAGCGCGCGGTGGTGGGGCGAAGATCGCCTTCGTAGTGGGTCATGCGGGTAGGCAACTCGAGGGGGCGGCAAGTTTAACAGCTGCCGGGGCCTGGCCCGGCCGATGGGTGCCGGCCGGGGCGCCGAAGCAGGCCCGGCCATGTCTGCAGCAGGCGGCGTGCGGGCACGCAGCACCGGCTGGCGCAGCCGCAGGCCGGCGTGGTCGTTGCGCAACCACCGCAGGAACCGCTCGACCGACACGGTTCCAGCGGCGCGTGTGGCAACGACCGGAACGCCGACTCCAGGCCGCCGGCCCTGCGTCAGGGCAGCGCGGCAACCGGCACCGCACGCACGCCTTCGCCGGGATGGCATTCCAGGTACTCCACCACCTCCAGCCCGAACCCGGCCAGGCCCACCTGACGGCGCGGCGTGCCCAGCACGCGCAGCTTGCCCAGGCCCAGCTCGGCCAGGATCTGCGCGCCGGCGCCATTACGCCGCCACTGGCTGACGTCCTTGGCGTTGGTGGCCGCTTCCGGTTGCTGGCGCAGCCTCGCCAGCAGGGATTCGCTGTCGCGCGGCGCCGACAGCACCACCATCACGCCCTGCCCTTCGGCGGCGATCGCACGCAGCGCATCGGTGGCCGCCACGCCGAAGTCATCGCGCTGCCAGTGCAGCAGATCGGCCAGCGGGTTTTCCACCTGCACGCGCACCAGCGTCGGGGTGGCCGGATCGGGCGTGCCGCGCACCAGCGCAAAATGCAGGTCGTGCGCGATGCGGTCGCGGTAGGTCACCAGCGTGAACGGGCCGAATTCGGTGCTGATCTCGCGCGCGTCCACGCGCTCGACGGTGTGCTCGTTGGCCAGGCGGTAGGCGATCAGGTCGGCGATCGAACCCATCTTCAGCCCGTGCTCGCGCGCGAACACTTCCAGCTGCGGGCGCCGCGCCATGCTGCCGTCCGGGTTGAGCACTTCCACCAGCACGCCAGCCGGTTCCAGCCCGGCCAGCATCGGCAGGTCGCTGGCCGCTTCGGTGTGGCCGGCGCGGGTCAGCACGCCACCAGGCTGGGAGATCAGCGGGAAGATATGCCCCGGCTGGCTCAGGTCCTGCGGCCTGGCATCCGGCCGCACCGCGGTGCGTACCGTGTGCGCACGGTCGTAGGCGGAGATGCCGGTGGTCACGCCCTCGGCCGCCTCGATGCTGACGGTGAAGTTGGTCTGGAACTGCGCGGTGTTGTTGCGCACCATCGGCGCCAGGCCCAGCTGCGCGCAGCGCTCGCGGGTCAGCGACAGGCACACCAGCCCGCGCGCGTGGGTCACCATGAAGTTGATGTCCGACGGCTTGACCAGCTCGGCGGCCATGATCAGGTCGCCTTCGTTCTCGCGGTCTTCGTCATCGACGATCACCACCATGCGGCCTGCGCGCAGTTCCTCGATCAGTTCCGGAACGGGTGCGAAATTCATGCCGCACCCCGCGTGCCGAGCAGGCGTTCGACATAGCGCGCCACCAGATCGATCTCCAGATTCACTGCCGCGCCAACCGCCGTCCGCGCAAACGCGGTGTTGGCCACCGTGTGCGGAATCAACGCGACCTCGAAGCCGTCCTCGTCCACCTCGTTGACGGTCAGGCTGACTCCGTCCACGCAGATCGAGCCCTTCTTGGCGACATAGCGCAATACCGACGACGGGGCGGCAAACCGCCAGCGCTGCGCCCGTGCATCGCCATGCACCGACTGCACCTGGCCCAGGCCATCGACATGGCCGCTGACCAGATGCCCGCCGAGGCGGTCGGTGGGGCGCATCGCACGCTCCAGATTCAGCAGCGCGCCTTCCGGCAAGCTGCCCAACGTGGTCAGCGACAGGGTTTCGGTAGAGGCGTCGGCCTGGAAGCTGCCGGCATCGAACGCAATCACGGTCAGGCACACGCCGTTGACCGCGATGCTCTCGCCCAGTTGCACCGCGTCGAATGGCAGGTTGCCGGTGGCGAAGGTGAAACGCACATCGCCGCCTTGCGGCTGGCGCGCTGCCAGATGGCCGACGCCTTCAATGATTCCGGTAAACATCAGCATGCCCCCGTCGTTGACGACAACGGAGCGCACGCAGTGCGGTGGAAGATCGCGACGCAGCGCGACGGGTGAGGCAGGGACATAGTCGTTTCTCGCAGGAGTTGAGCGAAAAACGCCACAAGGCAAACAGGCGCGCGCACAGCCGCGAGGCTGCGCGTTGGCCGTCTTCTTTCATCCGGACTATACCGTCGGCCCCGGCATCGCACCGGATCTGCTGACCTTGCGCAGCGGGGTTTCGCGTGGATCCGCTCAACTCCGATGCGCAAGCGCTCGCGGGCTCGCATGCTTGCGCATGCCTACCGCCGGTGGGGAATCGCACCCCGCCCTGAAGACGTTCGTGAGTACCGGCGAACCGGTGCGCAAAGTCTAACAGGGCCTATCGGCGCGATGGCTGAGCGTCAGCGACGGCTGGCAGGACACTGCGTCATGTGAGGAAATCCCCCATAGCCAGGATTGTGAAGGATCTGTTAATTTACCCGCCGCGACGGGAGACGTCGCTTTTTCCCTCCCGCAACGGGACGGAGACACGGACATCAATTCGGAGAGAGACATCCAATGCGTAACACCCTGATCCTGGCTGCCGTGCTGGCCGCCGCACCGTTTGCCGCATCGGCCGAAGGCCTGAGCTATTCCTACGTCGAAGGCGGCTGGAACCGGACCGAAATCAACGTCAACGACGCGTCCGACGATATCGACGGTGGCTACATCCGCGGTTCCTGGCAGATTGCCCAGCCGGCCTACCTGCTGGCCAGCTACGAACGTGCCACCAAGGATTACAACCTCGGCAGCGGCTTCGTGATCGACGGTACCCTGCAGCAGGCCACGCTGGGGATCGGCTACCGCCAGGAAATGACCGAGCGCGTCGAGTTCACCGCCGACATCAGCGTGCTGCGCACCAAGGTCGAATCCGACCTGCGCCTGCGCGGTCGCTCGATCGACAACGCGTCCGACTCGACCAACCTGGGCTTTGCCAACCTGGGCCTGCGCGGCAAGCCCTCGCCGCGCACCGAAGCCTGGATCAAGGCCGGCTACATCGACGGCAGCGACGTGGACGAAGGCGAGTTCGTCGGCACCCTGGGTGGCCAGGTCAACTTCACCCGCACCTGGGGCCTGGTTGCCGAAGCGCAGTTCGTCGACAACGCCAACCAGTACAAGGTGGGCGTGCGCGCAAGCTTCTGATCGGCGCGTCGCAGATGCACGAAGGCCCCGCATGCGGGGCCTTTTTCATGCGCGCAACCACACGCCCGCGCGGCATCGGGAAAGCGGTGCAGTGCTCATCCGGCAACAACCGGCGCATAACGCAGACGCAGATCCTGCCCCAGCTGGCGCACATCCAGCAGCTGCAACGCAGACCGCTGTGCCATCGTCTCGATGCCTAGCCCGGCCAGCAGCGGCCTGGCGGTATCGCCCAGCAGTACCGGCGCCACGTAGACCAGCAATTCGTCGACCAGCCCGGCTTGCAGCAGCGCACCGCTCACTGTTGCGCCGGCTTCCACATGCACCTCGTTGATGCCGCGCTCGGCAAGCAGGGCCAACACGGCACCCAGCTCGAAACGGCCGGCATGCAACGGCATCGCAATGAACTGCGCATCGTCCAGCGACGGCGCGGCCACATCCTCGCCATGCAGATACAACGTGGGCGCCTCGCCCTGGCGAATGGTGTTGCATGCCAACGTCCGCAACCCGGCGTCGAGCACCACGCGCAGCGGCGGCACGAACGGCGTGTCATCGCCCAGCCGCACCGTCATCGATGGGTCGTCGGCCAGCACCGTACCGGCGCCAGTGAGGATCGCGCCGGCACGCGCACGCCAGCGCTGCACATCCGCGCGCGCATCGGCGCCGGTGATCCACTTGGATTCACCGCTGGCCAGCGCAGTCCGTCCATCCAGGCTGGCGCCGAGCTTGACCCGCAGCCACGGCCGCCCGCGCTCCACCCGTGACAGGAAGCCCCGGTTGAGCGCGCGCGCCTGTGCCTGCAGGACCCCGCTGAGCACCTCGATCCCGGCCTCGCGCAGCAACGCGAACCCACCACCGTTGACCTGCGGAAACGGGTCGGCCATCGCCGCGACCACACGCGCCACTCCGGCATCGATCAAGGCCAGGGCACAGGGCGGCGTGCGTCCGTAGTGCGCACACGGTTCCAGCGTGACGTAGGCGGTGGCGCCCTGCGCCAGCGCGCCGGCCGCGCGCAGCGCGAACACTTCCGCATGCGGGCCGCCGGCACGTTGATGAAAACCTTCGCCCACGCACACGCCATCGCGCACGATCACGCAGCCAACCATCGGATTGGGGCGCGTGGTGTAGGCACCGCGCTCGGCCAGACGCAATGCCTGGGCCATCCAGCGGTGATCGTCGGCTGTCACGCGCACTGCAGCACCGGCGCGATCTGCATCACCACGATCTGCATCGGCCCCAGCAGCAATTCTGCATGCGTATGCCAACCCAGCCGCTGGTAGTACGGCGCCAGTGCTGGCTGGCAATACAGATACAAGGCCGGCACGCCCATGCGCGCGGCGGCCTGCACGCAGTGCGTCACCAGCGCCTCGCCGATGCCCTGCCCGCGCGCCTGCGGCTGCACGTACAGCGACGCCAGCCAGGGCGACCACTGGCGGATACGCGCATCGTCGTTTTCCAGCAGGCTGACCGACCCGAGCCACTGTGCCTGATCGAGCGCAACCCAGGTGGTCGGGATCACGCCGTCGCGGCTGTGGCTGCGCAACTCGCGCAAGGCCTCATCGAAATTCCAGTCCGGCAACAGGCTGCCGAAGGCCTGCAGATGCGCCTGCGCGAGGGCGGGCAACAGCTCCGGCGTGTCGGCCACGCAGGCGATGCGCATTGCGCTCACCGCTTGCCGGGCTTGCCGGCGCGTTCCAGCGCCGCTTCCAGCAGCGGCAGTTGCTCGATGCCGACCGGCAGCTCGCGCTCGAGCTTTTCGATTTCCTCGCGGAAATCGGCCACGTCCTGAAAGCTGCGGTACACCGAGGCAAAGCGTACATAGCCCACATGATCGAGCTTGCGCAGCTCGACCATCACGTACTCGCCCACCCGCAGCGAGCCGACCTCGCGCTCGCCGGACATGCGCAACTGATGCACCACCGCGCGCACCGCCGCTTCGATCTGTTCTTCGGACACCGGGCGCTTTTGCAGCGCGCGGTCGAAACTGGTGCGCAGCTTGCGCGCATCGAAGGCCTCGCGCCCGCCATCACTCTTGACCACCGTCGGCAGCTTGAGTTCGATCGTTTCCAGGGTGCTGAAACGCTCGCCGCACGCCTCGCACTCACGGCGCCGACGAATCGTCGTGCCGTCTTCGGACACGCGCGAATCGATCACGCGGGTGTCGTTGTGCTGGCAAAAGGGGCAGTGCATCAGGCGTCCGGGAATAGGGAGAGGGGAATAGGGAATCGGAACGGCACAGCTATCGCAGCGTTGCTTTTACCATTCTCGTCTCCCTATTCCCCATTCCCATCTCAGCCATACACCGGATACTTCTTGCACTGCGCCGTCACCGCGTCGCGGACCTTGGCCAGCACCGCTTCGTCGCTGGGGGCGTCGAGCACGTCGGCGATCCAGTTGGCCAGGTCGATGCTGTCCTGCTCCTTGTAGCCGCGGGTGGTGATCGCCGGGGTGCCCAGGCGCAGGCCGGAGGTGACGAACGGCGAGCGCGGGTCGTTGGGCACCGAGTTCTTGTTGACGGTGATGTGCGCCTTGCCGAGCGCGGCCTCTGCATCCTTGCCGGAAACATCGCGGCCGATCATGTCCACCAGCATCAGGTGATTCTCGGTGCCGCCGGACACGATCTTGTAGCCGCGCGCGATCAACGTGTTGGCCATCGCCTGCGCGTTCTTGACCACCTGCTGCTGGTAGGTCTTGAAGTCCGGCTCCAGCGCCTCCTTGAACGCCACCGCCTTGGCCGCGATCACGTGCATCAGCGGGCCACCCTGGATGCCGGGGAACACGATCGACTGCAGCTTCTTCTGCAGCTCTTCACTCGCGCCCTTGGCCACGATGATGCCGCCACGCGGGCCGCGCAGGGTCTTGTGGGTGGTCGAGGTGACCACGTGCGCATGCTCCAGCGGGCTCGGATACACACCGGCGGCGACCAGGCCGGCCACGTGCGCCATGTCCACGAACAGATACGCACCGACGCTGTCGGCGATGGCGCGGAAGCGCGCCCAGTCGATCTTCTGCGAATACGCCGAGAAGCCGGCCACGACCATCTTCGGCGTGTGCTCGGTGGCCAGGCGCTGGACCTCGTCGTAATCGATCAGGCCCTGCTCGTTGACACCGTACTGCACCGCGTTGAACAGCTTGCCGGAGACGTTGACCTTGGCGCCGTGGGTCAGGTGACCGCCGTGGGCCAGGCTCATGCCCAGGATGGTGTCGCCCGGCTGCAGCAACGCCAGATACACCGCCTGGTTGGCCTGCGAGCCGCTGTGCGGCTGCACGTTCGCATAGTCGGCGCCGAACACCTGCTTGATGCGCTCGATCGCCAGCTGCTCGGCAATGTCGACGAACTCGCAACCGCCGTAGTAGCGCTTGCCCGGATAGCCTTCGGCGTACTTGTTGGTCAACTGGCTGCCCTGGGCTTCCATCACCAGCGGGCTGCAGTAGTTTTCGCTGGCGATCAGCTCGACGTGATCCTCCTGGCGGCCGGCTTCGGCAGCGATGGCCTGGGCCAGTTCGGGGTCGTAGGTTTCCAGTCGGACGTCGCGCGAGAACATGCAGAGCTCCGGGGCAGCTGTTGCCAGTAGGGGCGCCGATTGTAAGCCCCCGCGTGGACAGGTGACCAATTGCGGCGCCGGCGCGGGCCACGCGGGCCTTGGCGCGCCCGGCCCTTGAACGACGAGGGCGCACCGGAGTGCGCCCTCGTGTAAGGCCCTGCCCGCTTGCCAGGTCAGGCCGGCCAGGCCACTGCTGAACTTAGTTGTTGAGCACCAGGTCGGCAATCACACCGGTTGCAATGGCCACAAGCAGCAGATTGCCGGTGTTGTCGCGCTGCCAACGGTAGCCATACGGCGGGCGGCGCAGGTTATAGCGGTCGTAGTCGTTGATCACGTAGACCGGGCCGTGGTAGCGCTGACCGCGGGCCCAGTACGGGCGCGGCGGCGGACCGGCGCGGTAGTAGTTGGGGCGATCGTAGACATAGACCCGATTGCGGTCGTAGCGACGGTCCTGATAGCGCGCGTCGCGATAGCCCTCGCGGTAGCCGTTGCTGTAGTAACGGCGGTCCTGGCGCCACTCGCGGCGGTCTGCGCGACGGTCATCACGCCATTCGCGGCGGTCATCCCGGCGGTCATTGCGCCAGTCGCCGCGATGATCGCGGTGGCCGTGGTCATGCCCACGGCGGTCGTCGCGGTCCCAATCCCCGGCAAATGCGGCCGGTGCGGCGAAGCCCAGCGCCAAGATGGAGGAAAGCACAACAGTCACGATGCGTTTGCGGTTCATGGGATTGCTCCTGTCTGCGATGTCGCAATTTCATTAAGGCGCCAACCGCCTTAACGCATTCTTGCTGGAATCGATTACGAAAACGCCCATTCAGGTGACAGGTAAGCTGCCGTTTAGCTGCCGCATCGCCGCCGCGAGCCAGGCCGCTTGCCCGTATAATCGGCGCAATCCCTTTTCCGCTGCCTCCGGCCCCGGCCGGTGGGCTGCCTGCGTCCACGGAGCACCCATGTCGCAATACATCTACACCATGAACCGCGTCAGCAAGGTGGTCCCGCCCAAGCGGCAGATCATCAAGGACATCTCGCTGAGCTTTTTCCCGGGCGCCAAGATCGGCCTGCTGGGCCTGAACGGCGCCGGCAAGTCCACGGTGCTGAAGATCATGGCCGGCGTGGATACCGATTTCGAGGGCGAAGCCCGTCCGCAGGCCGGCATCAAGGTCGGCTACCTGGCGCAGGAGCCGCAGCTCAACCCCGAGCACACCGTGCGCGAAGCGGTCGAGGAAGGCGTGGGCGACGTGCTGCAGGCACAGGCCGCGCTGGATGCGGTGTACCTGGCCTATGCCGAAGAAGGCGCCGATTTCGACGCGCTGGCCAAGGAACAGGAACGCCTGGAGGCGATCCTGGCCGCCGGTGACGCGCACACCCTGGAGAACCAGCTGGACGTGGCCGCCGATGCGCTGCGCCTGCCGCCGTGGGACGCCATCGTCGGCAAGCTGTCCGGTGGTGAAAAGCGCCGCGTGGCGCTGTGCCGCCTGCTGCTGCAGAAGCCGGACATGCTGCTGCTGGACGAACCGACCAACCACCTGGACGCCGAGTCGGTGGAGTGGCTGGAACAGTTCCTGGCGCGCTACACCGGCACCGTGGTGGCGGTCACGCATGATCGCTACTTCCTCGACAACGCCGCCGAGTGGATCCTGGAGCTGGACCGCGGCCGCGGCATTCCGTGGAAGGGCAATTACACCG
This sequence comes from Xanthomonas euroxanthea, assembly GCF_903989455.1. Taxonomy (NCBI): domain Bacteria; kingdom Pseudomonadati; phylum Pseudomonadota; class Gammaproteobacteria; order Lysobacterales; family Lysobacteraceae; genus Xanthomonas; species Xanthomonas euroxanthea. The sequence goes on from NZ_LR861803.1 coordinate 4,014,701, forward strand.
ACTGGCTGACCCAGAAGGACGAGCGCCTCAAGCAGGAAGACAACCAGGAAAAGTCACGCCAGAAGGCGATCCAGAAGGAACTGGAATGGTCGCGCCAGAATGCCAAGGGCGGGCGCACCAAGGGCAAGGCGCGTCTGGCCCGCCTGGAAGAGCTGCAGTCGGTGGATTACCAGCGCCGCAACGAAACCAATGAAATCTTCATCCCGCCGGGCGAGCGCCTGGGCAACTCGGTGATGGAGTTCAAGAACGTGTCCAAGAAGTTCGGCGACCGCCTGCTGATCGACAACCTGTCGATGATCGTGCCGCCCGGCGCCATCGTCGGCATCATCGGCCCCAACGGTGCCGGTAAGTCGACCCTGTTCAAGATGATCACCGGCCAGGAAAAACCCGATTCGGGCGAGATCGTGATGGGCCCGACCGTGCAGCTGTCGTACGTGGACCAGAGCCGCGATGCGCTGGAGGGCAACCACAACGTGTTCCAGGAAATCGCAGGCGGCCTGGACATCCTCAACATCAACGGCGTGGAGATCCAGTCGCGCGCCTACATCGGCCGCTTCAACTTCAAGGGCCAGGACCAGCAGAAGATGGTCGGCTCGCTCTCCGGTGGTGAGCGCGGTCGTCTGCACATGGCCAAGACGCTGCTGCAGGGCGGCAACGTGCTGCTGCTCGACGAACCGTCCAACGACCTGGACATCGAAACGCTGCGTGCGCTGGAAGATGCATTGCTGGAGTTCCCGGGCAATACCTTCGTGATCTCGCATGATCGCTGGTTCCTGGATCGCATCGCCACGCACATCCTGTCGTTCGAAGGCGAGTCGCACGTGGAGTTCTTCCAGGGCAACTACCGCGAGTACGAAGAAGACAAGCGCCGCCGCATGGGCGATGACGCCGGTCCCAAGCGTCTGCGCTTCAAGGCGCTCAAGTAAGCACGACAAGGGCGCCGCAAGGCGCCCTTGTCACATGCGATGCCGCGGTGCGATCACAGGTCGTAGGACAGCACGTCCTCGAAACCGAAGGTGGCGAAGTTCTCGATCCGCGAGGGGTACAGGCGGCCGACCAGATGGTCGTATTCGTGCTGCACAACGCGGGCGTGGAAGCCTTCGGCCTCGCGTTCGATCGGGCTGCCGTCCGGCGCGAAGCCGCGGTAGCGAATGACGCGATAGCGCGGAATGACGGCACGCAGGCCGGGAATGGACAGGCATCCCTCCCAGCCGTTTTCCATCTCCTCCGACAGCGGTTCGATCTGTGCATTGGCCAATGCGGTGCGCGGCACTGCCGGCGCCTCGGGATAGCGATCGCTGGCTTCGAAGCCGAACACCATCAACTGCAGATCCACGGCGATCTGCGGTGCGGCCAGGCCGACGCCGCGCGCATCGTCCATGGTCTCGAACATGTCGGCCACCAGCGTGCGCAGCTCGGCGCTGCCCAGGTTGGTCACCGGTGGCGCCACGCGCAGCAGGCGTTTGTCGCCCATGCGGATAATCTCGCGAATCATCTGGCTGCTCCGGGGAAACGTTGTGGCGATTCTAGGACCTGTGCGGTAGGGGCAGGTGAGGTTGGGGAATGGGGAATGGGGAATGGGGAATGGGGATTGGGGATTGGGGATTGGGGATTGGGGATTGGGGATTGGGGATCGGGGATTGGGGATTGGGGATTGGGGATCGGGGATCGGGGATCGGGGATCGGGGATCGGGAGTCGGGAGTCGGGAATGGGAATTAGGGCGACTGCGCTTGATGTGGGATGACTGCGTGTTCCGGGTATCTGTCTATCAGCCCGTTACGCGTTGCCCGGCATCGTCCAGCACGCGTTCGCCGTCTTCCTTGACGAAGCCGTGCGTCGCCGGCGGCAGCAGGTCCAGCACCCGTTCGGAAGGGCGGCACAAGCGCGTCCCCAGCGCGGTTTGCACGAAGGGTCGGTTGATCAGGATCGGATGCATGAGCATGGCACTCAGCAGCGCTGCGTCGTCCAGCGCGGGATCGTCGAGCCCGAGTTCCAGATACGGGGTGCCTTTCTGACGCATGGCCTCCCGGACCGGGATGCCGGCGGCAGCGATCAGGGACTGCAGTGTTTCGCGTGTGGGCGGGTGTTGCAGGTAGTCGACTATCTGCGGCTCGATGCCGGTATGACGGATCAGGGCAAGGGTGTTGCGGGAGGTTCCGCAGTCGGGGTTGTGATAGATGACGGCGTGCATGGAAGCCTGGTGCGCGGGGTTGCTGACACTATAAATCGCTGCGATGGAATGGCATGCGCAACCAGCGCAGCGCGCCGATGCCGATGCCGGCATCAGCATCCGGCATCAGCATCTCGCCAGCAGGCGCCAGTGCACGGCTTGCGCACGTTGGTGCATCCGCGCTGCCTGCACAGGCCCTGCCGCCGGCCTGGGCGGACTACGACCCCTCTCCCCTCGGGAGAGGGGTTGGGGTGAGGGTACAGGCCGAAGCGCAGATAGACCCAACGCTGTACTCAAGCTCCGCCGGGCTTCGCGCCTGCCCTCATCCGCCCCTTCGGGGCACCTTCTCCCAAGGAGGAGAAGGGAGACGTGATCCGGCTACTGGCGGACAAGGACGGCCTCTGGCCCCCCGGTTTGCGTCAAAACCCTGACCAGCCCGCTCGCCAATCGCCGTTGCACTTCCCGGAAATTTCCCTCGACGCAAGTGCGCAGGTGACTGTTTCAGGCGCTCGTTTCGCATTCAGCACCCTACATGTCAAAAGATTGACACACATCACGGATTCATGATTCAGTCATGAACAGACTGAAACGGAAGGATTCCCCCGACGCTGGTGTCTGCACGGCGTCCCTTTTCCCTGCTGGACCCAAGGAAACCCCAACGATGATGAGCTTTCGTAAGCCCGGATGGATGCTGTCCGGTATGTTGTGCGTCGTTTGTCTGCCGGCCATGGCCGTCGCGCAGGAGGCAGCAACTAACAGTTCCAAGGTCGGCATCGACCCCGCCACCGGCAAGCTGCGCCCGCTGACCGACGCCGAGAGCGCGGCGCTGGACCAGCAGGCCGCCTCGGCCGCCCGCAGCAGCGCTGCCCGCACCGCGGTGCCGCAGACCGAATCTGCCGCACGCGCGACCGAGCGACGCCTGCCCAACGGCACCGTGGCGCGCAAGTTGCCGGCCACGCAGATGAGCTCATTGATGGCGACCCGTCAAGCCGATGGCCGCATCGTCATCGAGCACGGCGACGATGCCGCCACCCAACCCGCCCACGCCGAGCACGGAGCGCTGCCGCATGAATAAGCCCTTGTTGCTGCTGTCCCTGGCCGTGGCTGCCGCCATCGCGCCGCTGCACGCCAGCGCCGCCAACGTCACGCTGATCAATGGCGACGCCGGCACCAGCGTCGGCTTGAACGACCCCACCAGCGCTGCGCCCCTGGGCGGCAACCCGGGGCGCTCGGTTGGCGAGCAGCGTCGCATCGCCTACCAGTACGCGATGGACCTGTGGGGCGCGGTGCTGCAGAGCAATGTCGAGATCAAGGTGTATGCCTCGTTCGCACGGCTGACCTGCACCGCCACTGGCGGCACGCTGGGCCAGGCCGGCCCGAACTGGATCGTCAACGACTTCCCCGGTTCCAAGCCCAATACGCTGTATCCGTCCGCGCTGGGCGATGCGATCGCCGGGCAGGACCTGGTCCCCGATCCCAGCGATCCGGCCGACGTGTTTTCGCAATTCAACGGCGACCTGGGCAAGGACGACTGCCTGGCTGGCTCGGGCTGGTACCTGGGCCTGGACGGCAAGACGCCCGAAGGCCAGATCAACTTCCTCAACGTGGTGATGCATGAGATCGGCCACGGCCTGGGTGCGGCCGGCTTCCTCAACAAGACCACCGGCGTGCTCGGCTCGGGCAGCGGCCTGACCGACGTCTACACCGCGCAGGCCTTCGACAACGTGCAGAACAAGCGCTTCGACGATCCGGCCATGACCAACGCGCTGCGTGCCGAAGCGATGCGCACGCCCGGCCGTACGGTCTGGGCCGGCACGCGCGTCAACCGCGAGGCGGCGCTGATCCTGGATCCGCGCACCCTGTTGCAGGTGAGCGCACCGGCCAGCGCGGCCGGCAAGTTCGAGGTGGGCTTTGCCAGCTTCGGGCCGCTGGCCACGGCGGCCAATTTCCCGGCACGCGCAGTGGTGACGGTCAATGACGGCGTGGCTGCCGCGTCGGCCAGCGATGGCTGCGAAACGCCGTTCGTCAATGCGGCCGAGGTGGCCGGCAAGGTGGCGTTGATCGACCGCGGCACCTGCGCGTTCGCGATCAAGGTCAAGAACGCACAGCTCAACGGTGCGGTGGGCGTGATCGTGGCCAATAACGCGTCCGGCGTGCAGACGATGGGCAATGCCGCCCCGCCGATCACCGACATCACCATCCCCGCCATCATGGTCTCGCAGGCCGATGGCGCGCGGCTGAAGGGCAGCGCCGGAGTGGTGGCGGCGTTGTACGAAGACCCCGAGCTGCTGCAGGGCACCGACAGCGCAGGCCGCACGCGGCTGTACGCGCCCAGCGTGGTGGCCGGTGGGTCGACGTTCTCGCACTTCGATACCGACCTGCAGCCCAACGCGTTGATGGAACCGTTCGATACGCCGGAAGTACAGGCGCATCTGAACATCGACCTGACCCCGGCGCTGTTCGCCGATATCGGCTGGACGCTCAATCGCGGGCTGGCCAAGCTGGGCAGCTGCAATACGCTGGTGCCGACGCTGGAGACCGGCGGGCTGATTCCCGGCGCGAACATCTCGGCCGAAAACAGCCTGTGCAAGGCGCAGAACGCCGGCAACCGCCTGGGTTACCTGACCTGCATGGACGAGCACGCGCGCGAGTTGCAGAACCAGGGGGCAATCAGCCGCATTCAACAGGCAGCGGTGTTTGTCTGTGCCACCAAGGTGCGCCCGTAATCCGCAAGATTCACTGCGTGTAATGCGAACGGCGCCGTCAGGCGCCGTTCGTTTATCTGCAATCACCCTATTCAACGCAAGCAGACCGGCTGCCTGCCAACGCAGGCGTCGCGATTTCGCTTCAGCGTCTGCCATTCCCGCACAGAGCTCGCTCCCCGCTGCGATCGAGCGATGCGCCGCAAGGTTGCTGCTGCCTGCTATGAGCGGCAACGATTTCTCGATGCGCCGCTCCACGTCTATCACTGCCGCGCGTGGTCACCGGCGTCCGGTACCGGCGGCAGGCCGAACACATCGCGCAGATAGCGCAGGTAACCGGCGTCCTCGCACATGCTCTTGCCCGGCGAGTCGCTGAGCTTGGCCACCGGCTGCCCGTTGCAGCGGACCATCTTGATCACGATCTGCAGCGGCGTCGGCCCCAGGTCGTTGGTCAGGCTGGTGCCTACGCCGAACGCCAGCCGGCAGCGCGTGTGGAAGTGCGCGTACAGCCGCATCACCTTGTCGATGTTGAGGCCATCACTGAACACCAGCACCTTGGTCGCGGGGTCGATGCGGTGTGCCTGCAGGTGTGCGATGACACGCTCGCCCCATTCGAACGGGTCGCCCGAATCATGGCGCATGCCGTCGAACAGCTTGCAGAAATACAGATCGAAGTCGCGCAGGAACGCGTCCAGCCCCACCACATCGGACAGGGCGATGCCCAGGTCGCCGCGGTACTCGCGCGCCCACGATTCCAGCGCGGCCACCTGCGAGTCGCGCAACCGCGGCCCCAGTGCCTGGAATGCCTGCAGGTATTCGTGCGCCATCGTGCCCAGCGGGGTCAGGCCGTAATGCTTGGCGAAATACACATTGCTGGTGCCGACGAACTGCGCGCCCAGGCCGTCGCGCAGCAACGGCAGCAACTCGCCGTGCCAATGCCGCGAATAGCGCCGCCGGGTGCCGTAATCGGCAATCTTGCAGCCGGCCGGCATGCTGCGCAGGCTGCTCACCTTCTCGCGCAGGCGGCTGCGACCTTCCTCGAAATCCGGCTCGGAGGTATTGCGGAACCACACTTCGTTGATGATCGCCAGCAACGGCACTTCGAACAGGATGGTGTGCAACCACGGGCCGCGGAGGGTCAGCTCGATCTCGCCCGGATGGGTGGTCGATGCCGACAGCTGCAGGTATTTGCGGTCCAGATGGAACAGCGCCAGGAAGTCGGCGAAATCCGGCTTGATGAAGCGCAGGCCGCGCAGATAGGCCACCTCGTCCTCGTGCAGCCGCAGCCGGCACAGCGCGTCGATCTCACCCGAGATCTCGTCGATGAACTGCGCCAGATCCACGCCAGGCGTGCGGCATTTGAAGCGGTACTCGACCTGCGCGGCCGGATGCTGATGCAGCACCGCCTGCATCATGGTGAATTTGTACAGGTCGGTGTCGAGCAGCGAATGGATGATCATGCCGCCGGATTATGCCCGCAGCGGCGGGCGTGCTGCGTGCAAGCCGGTCGATACGCGGGGCGGCGGCGCGCAAGCTGGCGGCAGTGCGCGGGGCCATTACCTTGGCGATACCCCGGCAATGGCGCTGGGCGCTGGCGCTGGACGATGCCCAGCGCCATCGCTCAGCGCGCCAGCACCTGCTGCGCCGGTTTGCCCTGCACGGTGAAGTCGCTGTCGCCCGGCCCGCCGGCCTTGGGATCGGTGTACCAGCACCACAGCGCGATGCCTTCCACGCCGTGCGCCTGCAACACCTTGCGCCACTGCTGCAACACCTGCAGCTGCAGGCGGGTATCGACGGCGGCAGCGCGTTGTTCCGGGCTTTCCCAGGGTGCGGCCAGGCTGCCACGTGCAGACCGCAGGCCCAGCTCCGCCACCCACACCGGCTTGCCCACACGCTGGCCCAGTTGCTGCAGGCGCTGCGCGGCGGCGTTCATCTCGGCCGTGCGGGCGGCAGCCGCTTCGGACAGGCGCGGATACAGGCTGGTGCCCACCGCATCGAACAACGACCAGTAGCGGAAGCTTTCGGCATGCTCCATGCCGTCGGCCACGTACAGCAGCTTGCCGCGGTAGACCTTGCGCACCTCCGCCACCAGGCCGGGCCACTGCGGCGCGTCCTGCAGCTTGCGTAGTTCGGTGCCGATCACCAGTGCTTCGGCGTGCTCGTCTTCGGCCAGCCTGGCCAACGGCAACACCGCGTTCTGATACGCGGCAAACCAGGCTGCCTGGTCGGTGGGCGCGGTGTCACCGGCCCAATGCCCGGGAATCCACACGTGCACCTTGAGCGTGGCCTGCAGGCCGGCGTGGTGGCTCTGCCGCAACGCGGCGCGCATGTCCTCCACGCTGCTGTCGCTGCCCAATACCGGGTCGTTCGACTGCGGGCTGGCCTGCCACACGAACGCCACCAGCAGCGCCTTGCTGGCGCCGGTCTTGGCCAGCGCATCCAGCGACTGCCCCGCCGCCTCGCTTTGCCACGGCGCATTGGCCGAGACCTTGACGTTGGCGCCCATCCACGTCGATGCATCCGCATTGCAGCCGTTGGCCAGCATGCACGCCCCGACCAGCAACGCGGTGCTCAGAACGCGTTTGAACATGTGGCAGATGCCTCGGTGGTGGACGCTGCGGTGCTCCGCGTGCAGTCCATTGCACCAATGGCCGCGGTGTTCTTGCCCGGCTGCACCATCGCCGCAGTGGCAGCCGCAGCGGGCGCACTGGCGCCGGCAGCGCCCTGCATGGTCACGGCATCGCCCACGGCGGTCACCGCGGTGGGCGGCAACTGCGCCGCGTCCGCTGCCGGCGTCGCCGGGCCACTGGTCGGCAACGACACCGGCGCGGTCATCACCACCGCCTCGCCCTGCAGCAGGGATTGCGCATCGGCAGGCGCCGCACGCATCCAGCTGCCCCAGCCCTGCGGCTGTACCCAGGCCGCCCCGATCAGGCCCAGCAACAGCAGGCCGGCGGCCTGGGTGCGCTGATCGGCATGCAGTGCGCGCAGCAGCAACGCGGCCGGCACCCACAGCAGCAGCAAGGCGTCGAACCCGGCCCAGCCGAAGGCGAATGACAACGCCGCCGCACAGAGGACGGTGCCGGCACTGGCCACCACACCGCGCGTGAGCGCGCTGCTGCGGCTGCGGGCCAACAAGGCCAGGACCGGGAAGCAGACTACCGCCGCCACGCCCCAGCGCACCGCCGACGACCAGTCTTGCGCATGCTCGGCCAACGGCAGCGGCAGCGGATGCGCGCCCTGCCCGATGCTGGACAGCGTCGGCCATGGTGCGTTGAACACGGTCAGGTTGACGTAAGCCCACATGCCGACCAGAAACCCGAACGGCAGGTAGCACACCAGGTAGAAGGAGCCCGGCGCCTTGCGCAGCATCTGCGGCGGCATCACCAGCAGCAGCCACGGCGCCACCATCGTCGACAGCGCCAGGGTCTGCAGATCCAGGCACAGCAGGATGCACAACCAGCCGGCGATACGCAGATAGGTGAAGGCCTCCACCGGTGTCTGCAGGCGGCGCAAGGTGCGGCACAGGCCGTAGAACGCCAGCAGGCCCAGCGCCTGGCTTCCGCCTGCGGCGATTGGCAGCAGGAACAGCGGATTGCAGCCCACCAGCACCGTCAGCCCGCTGGCCCAGCCACGTCCGAACACGCCGGCCAGATCGCGCCACAGCAGCGACAGGAACAGCGCGTTGGCGGCGACCGCCAGGAACGGCCAGACCTGGAACGGCAGATTCCAGCTGTCCAGCCCCAGATTGATCGCCCACGCCAACACGCCGGTTGCCGGCAAGCCGGCTGCTGGTGCGATGGCCGGTGCGGCGGAGCCGGCCGACAGCAGCAGCAACGGCTGGCTCAGCAGCGACAGCGCCACCACGGCGACCAGAAACGCCGGCAGCCCGCTGTGCCGGCGTGGAACTGCCGACTCACTCTTCGAGTGCGGCGCGGCGCTCGTTTTCCGAATGCTTGCTGATGCCATGAGTGGTCTTCTCCCAATAGAACGGATTGTGGATCAGCTGCCAGAGGCCCTTGTAGGCGGCGATCGACTGCAGCGCCCAGTACAACGGCACGGTCAGCGCGTAGGGCGCCAGCTTGAAGTAGTCGCGTTTGAACGCGGCCACCAGCGTGATGTAGATGAAGAACGCATTGGCCAACAACAGATTGACCAGCGAAATGGTGGCCAGCCACGGCGGGAAGAACCGTTCGAACGCGCTTGTCCCGGTGACTGCCCAGACCACGTACAGCGCCCACAGCACCGGCACGCCCAACGCGGTGAAGAAGCCGCCACCGATGAAGAACTGAAAGCCCCAAAAGCCCTTGAACCCGGTGCTGCGATACAGATGCACCGGGTCGCGCATGTGCACCAGCCAGGTCTGCATATAGCCCTTGAGCCAGCGCGAACGCTGCCGGATCCAGTTGGGAATGCTGACGTTGGCTTCTTCGAACGTGGTGGAGTTGACCACGTTGACGCGGTAGCCGTTCTGGATCAGCCGCACGCCCAGATCGGCGTCTTCGGTGACGTTGTACGGGTCCCACGCGCGCACCTGGCGCAGCACATCCAGACGGAAATGGTTGGAGGTGCCGCCCAACGGAATCGGGATGCGCAGGTATTCCAGCGCCGGCAGGTAGAAGTCGAACCAGAGCGTGTACTCCAGCGTGAACATCCGCGTCAGCCAGTTTTCGTCGGCGTTGTAGTAGTTCAGGCGCGCCTGGATGCACACCACATCCTTGTCGGCCTTGCGGAATGCCGCCACCACGCGCTTGAGCTGATCCGGCTCGGGCTTGTCTTCGGCGTCGTAGATGGTGAGCAGTTCGCCGCGCGCAAAATGCAGCGCGTAGTTGCAGGCCTTGGGCTTGGTCTTGGGCTGCGACGGCGGCACCCGGATGATTTCGAAGAACGCTTCCAGGCCGAGTTTCTTGGCGGCCTCGATGGTGTCGAAATCGTCCGCTTCCAGTACCAGCTTCACGTCGAGCTTGCTGATCGGGTAATCCAGCTTGCGCAGCGCATTGGCCAGGATCGGCAGGACTTCCGGCTCCTTGTACATCGGCACCAGCACGGTATAGACCGGCAGGTCGTCATCGCGCAGTGCGGCCACTTCGTCCTCGGTGACCTTGATGTCGATGCGGTGGCGCGAGCCGAACCACACCAGCAACAGCTTCAGTCCGAAGGTCGCCAGAAAGCCCAGCGCCACCAGCACGTTGACGGTGATCAGGGCCGGCACCGGGAACAGCACCATCGCGATCACCAGCACCGCGGCAATTGCCCACAGCGTGAGCTTCTGCCCCCGTGTCACCACCTGGCGCGCCGAGTAGGTCGGCGCATGCGATGCGAGCAGGTTCAGCGCGTTGTCGGTGAGCTGTTCGTCGGCGTAGCGCTGCAGGCTCCAGATGATGTCGAACTTGGCGGTGCCGACAAACCGCACGTCTTCGCCATAGTGCGCACGCGCCCAGGCGAACACCGCCGGGTCGGGGTCGGCCACGGCCAGCACCAGCACGCCGTCTTCGCGGCGCCACGGCAGCAGCAGACGCTGCGCATAACTTTCCAGATCGCCGGGGGTGAGCAGTTCCGGATCCGGCGGCTGCTGCACCAGGTCGACGAACTCCAGGCCGAAGTGCGCGGCGACGATGGCGTAGAACCGCTGCGCCGGCACGCCGCGCTGGGCCAGGATCACATCGCCCAGGCGCGAGTTCCAGCGTTGCTGCAATGCCAGCGCCGAGCGCAGTTGTTCGTCGGTGATGACGCCTGCCGTGACCAGCGCGCGGCCCAACAGACCGCGTTCGCGGCCGATGTCCGGTGCCCGTCCCAGCGCGTCCATTTCGCAGGTGACCGTCATTGTCGTGGCGTCCTTAGAACCGCCACCAGGCAGCCACGAATGGCCCACCTGCAGCAGCGGTGTTGCGGCCCATCACTGGCTGCTGATACCCCACCTGCCACTGGCTGCCGCCCGACGCGGTGTACAGCGTGGACAGCTGCAGCTTCGTGAGGTCGTAGTTGGTGCCGGTGGCAACGAAGCCGACGCCCCCAGCAGAGCCTGGGACGTCAAAATTGTTGCGCCCGTTGCCCAGACCCTGGATCACGTTGACTTCGCCAAGCAGCAACCAGCTCGGGGTCAGGCTCAGACCGGTAGACGCGTCCACGCGCAGTTCGTCGGAGGCCGCACTGCCGCGCAGGCGTACTGCACCCCCCAGATCAACGTAGCCGTTGCGCCCGCCCAGCGTGTAACCACGCCCACGGCTGTAACGCAGCTCTAGGCCATAGTCGCCCAGGCCCAGCGCAGGATCGGTATTCGCACTGGGATTGTTCGGATGGTAGGTCTTGCTGCGGCCATAAGCCGGAATGCTGACCAATGCCTGCACCGAGCTGCGCCAGACGTCCTCTGGCGCGCTTGGCAGCGCATAGCGCAAGCCAACTTCCTGATCGGCAAGACCGGTCGTACTGGTGCGGGTCCGGCCATCACCGCCGTAATTGCTGAAACCCACTTCGGTGAAATAGAAATTGCCGATGAAGCTCAGCTTGTCGGTCAGGCCATGCTCGACGTAGACATTCAACTGGTCCTGGCGGCTACGCCCGTTTCCGTCGAATTGTTGGCCGTCGCCAAACGTCGTGCGGTGATGGCTGTCGTCGAACCAGCCGCGGCCATCGCTATGCAGCGCCTTGACGATCACCAGGGTGTCGCCCTGCGGCTGGGTCCAGGCACCGGCCACGGCGGTGCCCGGCACGGCGGCCATCACACAGCTCAGCGCAAGCGCCGATAACGCGGCCGCCGGCACGCGGCGGGTGCTGGACGCAAGAGAAGGAGGCGAGACAACCGGACGGGACTGCAGCGCAGCGGCGCACGGCTGACGTACCCGCAATTGCGGGTCGTTCTGTAAGGACATTTGCACGATTCCTGATGGGGGACCCGGAAGGGACAGGAAGCTAGTGATTGATCACACTTCGAAGCGAAACGTATCACAGTTACGCCCCGTCACCCATCACTGATTTATCACAAATTTAACGCTAGCGAACTCATCTCTTTCGCAACAATTTCGGCACCTGGGCAGCGGCATGGGTCCAGATCGCCAGCCATACGCCAAGCCGGGTGACCGGCCCGCGCCGGCCCGCTTCGAACTTGCGGAAATAGCGCCACAGCCCGCGGTGTTTGTGCCACTCCACGAAGAACGGCCGCGACCGGCTGGACACGCCACGCACGTGCACGACCTGCAGATCGTTGGCCACCGCCACCAGCGCGCCGGCCTGACGCGCCCGCCGGCACAGGTCCAGGTCTTCGGCATGCAGGCGGTAGGCACCGTCCCAGCCGTCGAGCCGGTCGAACAGGCTGCGCTGCATCAGCATCAAGGCGCCGGAGATGGCGTCCACCACCTGCAACGTCGCAGACGGATCGGCCGGCACCGCCAGCTGCGCGGCAGCGCGCGGTGCACGCAGCATCGCGGCAAAATCCGGATCGCGGCGGCGCACTGCCGCATCCGGCTGCCCCTGCTCGTCCACCTGCTCCACGCCCAACAACACTGCCGCATGCCCTGCCGCGCGTGCGCACAGCTGCGCCAATGTGTCGCGCTCGACCATCAGGTCCGGATTGATGAACACCAGCCAGGGCGCCTGCGAGTCGCGCGCGCCCTGGTTGCAGGCCGTCGCAAAGCCGGGGTTGTCCGGGTTGGCGATGAAGTGCAGGCGCGCATCGGCCAGGGCATGCCGCTGCACGACTTCCAGGGTGTCGTCGCTGGAGGCGTTGTCGACCACCCGGATCTCGCTGATGCCCTCGGCCACGCGCAGCCGCGACAGGCACGCATCGATGGTGCTGCTGCTCTGGTAGGTGACGACGACGGCGGCGATCTGGACAGGAGTCATCGGTCCATTATCCGGTGCCGAGGCCGCGCAACGCCATCACGCCGATGCCGGCCCGCACATGACGGCTGGCAGCGCCAGCAGGCATACTGCGCGCCCGGAGCCGCCCGGCGGTCTTCCGCAGGCGCCGCCCACGGCGCACCCCACATTCTTCAGTGTCGAGATGACGGCCAGCGACCTTTCGGTGTTGCGCTGCCTTTTCATTCCCTGCAGTGCAACCGCCTGATGGCGCGCGCGCTGCAACGACGGCCCGGCAGCGCCGTCCGTGTTATCGCCGGTGCGCGCGCCGGGTCCGCTACAACGGCATCGATTGGCTGGTCTATACCACTGGCGTGCGCCGCACCGGAGCTGCGTGCATGAGCACCTCGCATCAGGTGCACGGCATGAGCCTGGAATTGGCACTGCCGGACTGGCCGGTGTTGACCGCCGATGAAATCCATCGCGTGCTGCAGCACGTTTGCGCTGCCGGCGATGGCGCACGGATTCGCTGGCATAGCGCACGCCCGTTTTCCGCTGCCGCCTGCGTGGACACCGCCACCGGCACGCTCATCGTCAAGCGGCATCACCGCAGCGTGCGCAGCATCGCCGACTTGCGCCAAGAACATGGCTTCATGGCGCACCTGCGCTGGGCCGGCGCGCCGGTGGTCGAGGTGCTGCACGATGCCGCCGGCCACACCGCCCTGGCCGATGCGCACTGGGTCTATGAAGTACAGCGCGCAGGCCTCGGCCAGGACCTGTATCGGGACGCCTTGTCGTGGACGCCCTTTACCAGCACCGCGCATGCGTTGGCCGCAGGCGCCGCGCTGGCACGCCTGCATCTGGCAGCGCAGGGATTCGATGCGCCGCCGCGTCGAAGCAGCGTCCTGGTCGCCAACCTGGCGCTGTTCGCGCAGGCTGACCCGCTGCGGGCGGTGGAACAGGCATTGCTGTCGCGCCCCGGCCTGGCCGCCGATTTCCAGGGCCGGCCCTGGCGCCGCGACCTGGCTGACCATTTGCTGCCCTGGCACGCCCGGGCATGGCCGGTATTGTCGGTGCCCGGCGCATTGCCGCCGCTGTGGACGCACGGCGACTGGCATGCCTCCAACCTGCTGTGGCGCACGCACGACGATGGCGACACCGAGGTCGGCGCGGTGTTCGACTTCGGCCTGTGCGACCGCAACTTTGCGATGTTCGACCTGGCCACGGCGATCGAACGCAACCTGATCCCATGGTTGAACCTGGACGCAGGGCAACGTGCGCAGCCGCAGCTGGAGCAACTCGACGCCTTGCTGGACGGCTACAGCCGGCACTGCACGCTGGGCGCGGTGCAGCTGCGGCAGCTGGTCGCCTTGCTGCCGATCGTGCATGCCGACTTCGCCCTGAGCGAGATCGACTACTTCGCCGGCATCACCCGCTCGGCCGACAACGCCGACATCGCCTATCACCGCTACCTGCTCGGTCATGCGGACTGGTTTGCCAGTGCCGATGGCCAGCGTCTGCTCGACCACCTGCACGCGCGCGCGCGCCGGTTGCCATGAGCGCTCCTTCTTCTCCTTTTCGAGTCCTGCGCATGCACCTGCCCGTCTCCCTGCCCCACCGCCGCCCGCTCGCGCTTGCACTCGCGCTGTGCGTGGCCATCCCTGCACTCGCGCAGCAAGACCCCGGCGCCGAGGCGGTGGAACTGGATGCGGTCAACGTGCGTGGCGAACGCGCCGAGGCCAGCACCGCGTTGACCGGCTTCGGCGCCACGCGGCTGCTGGATGCCCCGGCCTCGATCGCGGTGATCGATCGCCAGCAAGTGCTCGACCGCCAGGCACGCGTGCTCAGCGAAGTATTGCGTGCCGATGCCTCCACGGGCGAGGCCTATGCACCGATCGGCTACTACGAAAATTTCGTCGTGCGCGGCTATTCGCTCAACGCCGCCAACAGCTATCGCATCAACGGCCTGAGCGCGGTGGGCGAGCAATCCATCGCGCTGGAAAACAAGCAGCAGGTGCAGCTCCTCAAGGGTCTGGCCGGGCTGCAATCGGGTGTCAACGAACCGGCCGGGTTGATCGACTACCGCACAAAGCGGCCCGAGCACGTGCGTAGCGTGACCCTGGGGACCGACGAACAAGGTTCGCGCTATGTCGCCGCCGACCTGGGCGACTGGTTCGGCGCCGAACGCAGCCTGGGCCTGCGCGTCAATGCCGCACGCGATGACATCGACAGCTATGTCGACCACGCCGACGGCTACCGCAATTTCCTCTCGCTGGCCGGCGACTGGAAGATCACCCCGCAATCGCTGCTGCAGCTGGACGTGGAATACCAGCATCGCCAGCAACGCTCGGTGCCGGGTTATCAACTGCTGGGCGGCACCCAGGTGCCGCGCGCCATCGATGTGCATCGCCTGCTCGGCTACCAGCCGTGGTCGCGGCCGGTGGAGATGGATGCGCTCAACGCGCAGCTGCGTTACGCCTACCAGTTCAACGACGACTGGCGCGCCACTGCCGAAGCGGCGCGCAGCCGCTCGGTGATCAACGATTTCTCCGCGTTCGCCTGGGGCTGTTACGGCGCGGCCAGTTGCGCCGATATCGCCACACCGAACTTTTTCAGCGCGCAAGGCGAGTACGACGTCTACGACTACCGCAACCCCGACGACACCCGCGTGCACGATCAACTGCGCGCCACGCTGGAAGGCCGCGTGCTCACCGGCGCACTGGATCATCACCTGAGCATCGGCGGCGACTGGCTGCGCCGCACCATCGATCGTTTCGGTTCGGTCAACGAATTCGTCGGCAGCGGCAGCATCGACCGCGACCCGGAGGTGTTTGCACAAACCGACGTCGCCCTGGACCCGAAACAGCGCCGCCTGGACAGCCGTCAACGCGCCCTGGTGGTCGCCGACCGGATCGGACTTGGGTCGCAATGGGAGCTGTCGCTGGGCGCGCGCTATGTGCGCCTGGACGAGCGCAGCTTCGATCGCGATGGCGTCCTGGAGCGCCGCACGCGCAAGGACACGCTGCTGCCGCAGGCCGCACTGCTGTTCAAGCCGCAACAGAACGTGTCGCTGTATGCCAGCTACGCCAAGAGCCTGACCGCCGGCGGCACCGCGCCGTGGTTTGCCGACAACGCCGATGAGATCCTGCCGCCGACCAATGCCTACCAGCTGGAAACCGGTGCAAAATTCGATTTCGACGGCCTGCGCCTGGGCGCGGCGCTGTTCGACATCCGCCAGGCCTACCAGTTCACCCAGCCGCAGGCCGATGGAGGCTTGCGCTATGTGCAACAGGGCCGCCTGCACAACCGTGGGCTGGAACTATCGGCCGACGGGGCGGCAACCGAACAGCTGCGCCTGTTCGCCAGCGTCGCCGCCATCCGCGCGCGCGCCGAAGACACCGACATTGCCGACTACGAAGGCCATCAGGCCATCAACGTGCCCAAGCTGCGCGCCAGCCTGCAGGCCGACTACAGCGTGCCCGGCATCGATGGCCTGGCGCTGCTGGCAGGCGTGCAATACAGCGGGCGCAAGTTCGCCGACCGGCTCGGCAACGCCAGCGTGCCGGCCTACACCGTGGCCAACCTGGGCGCGCGCTATGCCACTGCACTGGGCGGGGTCGCCACCACCTGGCGCCTGAACGTGGACAACGTGTTCGACAAGCGCTACTGGCGCGATACGGGCGAATACCAGGGCGATGCGTATCTGTTCCCGGGTGCGCCGCGTACGGCGCGGCTGACGGTGCAGGTGGATTTTTGAGGTCTGCTGCCCCCATCCGCCCTTCGGGCAGCTTCCCCCGCAGGCGGGAGAAGGACGTCGAAGCGAGTCAGCCGTGTTTGTGCGTGTTTGAGGCAATGGCTGAAAACAGCAGGCACCAGTTGAAGGCAGGGACTCAGCGGTGAGAGCGCTATCGCGTTTCCATCGCAAGCAGATTCGGGGCACCGCGCAGCATCCACGTCCGACCGCACCGCTGTTTTGCACGGCTTGCACCTCTCCCACCGCTGTCCACTTTCCATCAGGCATTGCATGTCATTGCTCGAATCCACCGCCGTCGTGATCAACTTGCTGGGCGTGTGGCTGACCGCGCGGCGCATTCGCTGGTGCTGGCCGGTCGGCATCGTGGC
This sequence comes from Xanthomonas euroxanthea, assembly GCF_903989455.1. Classification (NCBI taxonomy): domain Bacteria; kingdom Pseudomonadati; phylum Pseudomonadota; class Gammaproteobacteria; order Lysobacterales; family Lysobacteraceae; genus Xanthomonas; species Xanthomonas euroxanthea. Next base: position 4,031,490 of record NZ_LR861803.1, read on the forward strand.
GGTGGCGCTGTATGCCTGGCTGTTCTATCAGTGGAAACTGTATTCGGACATGCTGCTGCAGGGCGTCTACGTGCTGACCCAGCTGTACGGATGGTGGCACTGGCAACGCGGTGCCGCTGCAGAAACGCGGATTCGCCCGCTGCCGATGCCGGCTGCGGAACTGTGGCTATCGCTATGCATCGGCGCGGCGTTCGCTGCTGCGCTCGGTGCCTACATGCATCACCGCACCGATGCCACGCTGCCGTGGCTGGATGCGGCGCTGGCCAGTTTCAGCCTGGTCGCCAGCGTGTGGGCCGCGCGCAAACGCATCGCCAACTGGGTGCTCTGGATCGTGCTCGATTGCATTTACGTAGGCGTGTTCCTGAGCAAAGGGCTATACCCCACCGCCCTGCTCTACGCCGGTTTCGTGGGGCTTGCGGTGTATGGATGGCGTAGCTGGAAAGCCCAACAGCAGCAGAACCCGGCAGGCGTTGCCTGAGCCACCTGCGGTTTGCGGGCGCGTTCTTCTTTACCATCGCCGCATGTACCTCTCTCACCCAACTGTCTTGCACAGGCGCTGCAGCCACCACCGGCAGATCGCCGCATGAGCGCACCGCGCCAGCACGCCATCACCGAAATCGTCTCCGCGCAGATCGCCGCCGGCGAATGGGGTCCGGACCAGCGCCTGCCGGTCGAGCGCGCGCTTGCCGAACGCTTTGGCTGCACCCGCATCACCTTGCGTGAGGCCTTGCAGCAACTGGAAGCGCAGGGACGCATCTACCGCGAGAACCGGCGCGGCTGGTTCGTCAGCGCACCGCGCGTGCGCTACGACCCCACCAGCATCGCCGGCTTCATGCAGTACGTGGCGGCGCAGGGGCGTAAACCGCGCACCGAACTGTTGAGTGCCACCCGCCAGGCGGCGGGCGCTGCCTACGCGGCGGCGCTACGGCTGCAGACGCCCTACGAAGAGGTCTTCGTGCTGCAGCGCCGGCGCTGGATCGACCGCCGCGCGGTGCTGCTGGAAACCAACGTGGTGCTGGCTGCCTGGGCACCCGGCCTGCTGGAACACGACCTGGCCGGTTCGCTGTCGAGCGTGTTCAACCGGAAACTCGGTCTGTTCCTGAGCCGCGCGCAATTATCGATGCATCCGGCCGGGCTGGACGCCGCGCAAGCCCTGTTGCTGCAGTCCACCACCGGCACACCGTGCTTCCGGCTGCAGCGGATCAGCTTCGCCGAAGACGGCCGCGCGGTGGAACTGGATATCGAATCCTGGCGCCACGACGCGCTGGAAGTGGTGGTGCGGACCGAGGCGCCGATGCGGTCGGCTTCTTGAGCGGCTAACAAGACGACGTCACGTCAGTCATTGCACTGCGGCCTGGCTGCAGGGCCCTTGCCCGCCCACCATCGCGGGACACGCCGTGAATCCGTCCATGGAGGCTCTTACGCGGCATCCATGCCGCGTAAGGTCCCGCGACGGTGGGCGGGCAAGGACCAGTCGAGATGGTCGGTGTGCATGTTTTCAACAAAGCAACCGACTCACTCTCCGGTGCGGTGTCCTCGCCGATTGCGGGACCGTGTGGCGGCATGGATGCCGCCACCGAGCCCCCAGGGACGGGTTCACGGCGTGTCCCGCGAGCGGTGAGGGCACCGCGCCCTCGACCCCCTCGGCGTTTGACCTGGACTCCCGATAGCATCTACCAGCATACGGCCGACAAGCCACTGCACTCACCGCACGGCAAGCAGTCGTCAGGTTGCATAGGACAGCGCTCAAGAACTGCACTGCACAAGTCCACCGAACACCGGCTGCGCCCGCCTGACGGTGAGCATGCCGCTTTGGCAGCTGTTCTACGCGTCAAATAGCCTGCGTTGTGGATCCGGCGGCGGCAGGTCGGCGAGCAGCTGCGCGAGTTGATCGCGCTGCGCACGTAGCGGGTCGTGCATCAGGAAGTTGGCCAGGCGGGCGTGCCAGGCCGGCCAGCGCGTGGCCAGTGCATCCATGTCGCCATCGGCCGGGCGGCCTTCGTGTGGCGAAGCGACAAAGGCGGTATCGCACAGCACGTTGCGCCATCCCAGCCCCGCCATGCGCAGACTCAGGTCCACCAGTGCCGCATACCAGGAACCGTAGCTGCTGGCATCCAGGCCGCCGGCCTTGCGCCGTGCGCTGCCGCGCAGCAGCACCGCGTGGCCGATCGCCGATGGCAGTTCCGGATGCAGCGGCGACATCGCCGCACACGCAGCGGCGAGCCGCTCCCGCGCCTCGGGCATCGGGTTGAGTTCGCCCAGGCGTGGCCAGGCACAGGCTTCGCCCACATTGCTCCACGGGGTGGCGGTGGCAATCGCCGCATCGCGCGCAAAACAGGTGTCGAGCTGATTCAACCAACCCGGCAGCGGGCAGGCGTCCACGCCCAGCACCACCACGTCGGCATCGCCGCAGGCGCTGAGCATTTCGTCCAGATGCGCGACCTCGCCGAGCATGCGCTGGCGCCGTGTGTGATGCGCCTGCAGATGCGTGCGCGCCAGCCAGTGCGCGATCACCGCGCGGCCACGCGGGCCGGCCTGCGCGTCGTCGGCCAGCCACACCCGCGTGCCAGCGGGCGTGGCGGCATCCAGTGCGCCCAGGCACGCATCCAGGGCCTCGTCGTCGGTGCCGACCGGCACCAGCACGACGGGCAGTGCCGCACTCATTGCGGCTTCTGGCTGGGCTTCAGCGGCTCCATGGCCTTGAACTTCTGGCCGTACTCGTCGGTGAGATTGCGCGCTTCCTGCGGGTTGCGCACGATCGACGGGGTGATCAGCACGATGACTTCGCGGCGGGTATTGCTCTTTCCCTTGGTTCCGAACAACGCACCGACTACAGGAAGCTTGCTCAGGAAGGGCACGCCATCGCTCGTATCCGTGGTTGTGTCATCAATCAGACCGGCCAGCATGATCGTGTCGCCGCTTTGCACAGCAGCTTCTGTTTTGACACGGCGGGTGTTGATGTCGACGTTACAGGCTGCTGCGTTTACCGTTGCGGTCGCCGAAGTACACGCGGCAGGCCGATCACCGGGGCTACTTACTTCTTGGACGATATCCAGAAACACCATCCCGTCCTTGGTCACACGCGGACGCACCTTCAAAATCACGCCCGTATCAATGTATTGCACAGAAGAGAAACTACTGTCGCTACCAAGACCCGTATTGATCGAAGTTGAGTTGATCGCAATTCGCGAACCGACGTTGAGCGTCGCTTCTGCATTATTTCGCACAAACACCGAAGGCGTTTGGAGCAATCGGACATTTGTCACCCGATCTAACGCAGTGATGATGGCAGCCGCATTCTTTCCAAGAAATGTCCATCCCAAACCGTTACTAGTCACGCTTCCGGCAATATCCCCCCAGATGTTCCGACCCGCAGCGTTGGTAAGGCCAGCGCCAACACCAATACCAGTGGCGTTCGTTAATGCAGTCGCTGGATCTCTCGAAGCATTCACCGCGTTTTCGAAGTACCAATTGACGCCGTAGCTGAGGTCGCCCGTCAAATTCACCTCAGCCACCTGCGCCTCGATATGCACCTGCATCGGCATCACGTCGAGCTTTTCGATGACGTCGCGGATGGAGGTCCATGCCTGCGGGGTGGAACGCACCAGCAAGGTATTGGTTTCGGCCACCGCCGACACGCCGACCTTGTCGCCTTCCACCTCCAGCGTCACCGCGCCATTGCCGTTGCTGCGCGGCGACAGCTGCAGGCTGCCGTTGCCCAGTCCACCGCTACTGCTGCCACTGCCGCTGCTGCCACCGAAGCTGCTGCCGGAGGAGCTGCCATCGCTGCTCTCGCCGACGCTGCCGCCGGTCATGCCGGAGCTGCCGCCCATGCTGCTGTCGCGATTGCCCAGCTGCCCACCCAGCACGCTGGTTTCCGCGCCCGGCGCCAGCGAAGCATTGGAATCGCCGTTGTTGCCGCGGCCGCCGAACACTTCCGACAGGCGGTCGGCCAGGTCCTTGGCCTTGATGTACTTCAACTCATACGAGAACAGCCGCACGCCGCCACCGGCGCTGTCGATGCGGTCCAGCCATTGCTGGATCTGGTCCAGGTAGCGCGGTTGCGGGGTGATCACCAGCACCGCGTTGGCGTTCTCCAGCGGCATGAAGCGGAACATGCCGGCGCTGGGCGTCTTGCTCTGTTCGCCGAAGACCTTTTCCAGATCTGCAGAAACCTTTTCGGCCTTGCCGGACTGGATCGGGAACACACCCACCGACATGCCCGACAGCCAGTCCACGTCGAAGATCTGCACGGTGCGCAGGTAGTTTTCCAGCTCGGCGCGGGTGCCGCCCAGCGTGATCACGTTGCGCGAGGGGTCGGTACCGACGATGGCGTTGGGGCGCGCGTACGGCTCCAGCACCTTCTTCATTTCGCTGGCGGAGATGAACTTCAACGGCACCACGCGCACCTCGAAGCCGCGCGCGGCAGACGGCGATGCGGTGCTGGGCGCGACGGTGCCGGCCAGCGCCTGGTCGGCCGGCACGATGTTGTAACGGCCCCCGCTGAACACCATGCGCGCGTTATTCCAGCCCAGCACCATTTCCAGCAGGTTCAAGGCCTGCGCCGGCGAGACCGGATTGGGCGTGGCCAGGGTCACGGTGCCCTGCACGCCGGGGGCGATGACGTAGTTCTGCCCGAGCATGTCGCCCAGGATCGCCTTGACCACCGCCTGCACCGATTCGCCTTCGAAGTTGAAGGTGGCGCTGCCGCTGCTGGCCATGCCCAGCGTCGGTGCCGGCGCGCTCGCCGCGCTCTGGTTGATCATGGTGCCGCTGCCCCGCCGGATCACCGGGGTGGGCTTGGCGCTGGCATTGCCCTCGGCGCGTTGCTCGGCGCTGGTCTGGGTGGCGCCGGCAGCGCCGACTTGCGGGTCCAGGCGCGCGTCGCGGCGCACCTCCGGCGGCGGCGTGGAGGCGCAACCGGCCAGCAGGCCGATCAGCAGGGACACGGGAAACAGGCGCTGCGTCATGCGTTCACTCATTGGGTCTGACCGGGGGTAGAGCCGCTCTGGCGCTGCTGTTGCAGCTGGCGGCGTCGGGCTTCGATACGTTCGCGGATGGCGCGCATCTGATCGTCGGAGGGGCGTGGGGCTTCCTGAGCGCCATCGCTGCGCTGCGGCGGCACCGTCGGCGGTGTCTGCCCGCCGGGCTGCTGTGGCTGCGCGGCGGGCTGGGTCTGCGGCGGTTGCGTCGGCGCAACGGCGGCGGCATCGGGCGAGGGTAACGGCGGGATGGCACCGGCAGCGGCGCGCGCGCCCGCATTGGCGGTGGGTGGCTGCCCGCCCAGGCCGTTGAACACATGCAACTCCAGTGTCTGGGTGCCGCCGGGGCCCTCGATGGTTGCGCTGCGCGGCTGCAGGGCGAGCAGGCGCCAGCCCTTGACCGCCTCGCCGCCCAGTTGCACACGCACCGAATCCTGCGGGTCCAGCGTCAGCGTGGCCATCTTGAAGTTGTCGGTCAGCAGCACGCCGGTCAGGCGCACTGTCGAGGCAGCACCGCTGCCGTCGTTGCCGGACAGGAAGAACGGATGCGGCAGGCGGTCTTCGGCGAAGGCCGGATGCGCGGCGATCTCCGAATATTTTTCGAACGCGCCCAGCCGTTCCGGCGCTGGGGCCGGCAGGGTGGGCAGGCGCTGCACCAGGGCCGGGTCGTCCGGCAGCAACTCCACGCGCTTGCCCAGCCCGGCCACGGCCAGTATGCATACCAGCAGCGCCCAGCCGACCACGGTGGCCAGCAGCCAGGTGCGCAGGCCGATCATGTCAAGGCGCATTGCCGGCCTCCGCAGCGTCGGAGGCGGCGGGCGCCGCGTCGGTGTTCAACGGCGCGGCGCTGGCGCCCGGGCGCAGATAGCCGGCCAGTTCGAAGGCGATATCCAGGCCGTTGCCGCTTTCGTTGGGCGAGAGTTGATAGCGCTGCGCCATCACGTTGAGATTGTCCACGAACAGGCGCGGGGTGCCGTTTTCCAGGCTGTACAGCACCGAGGCCAGCTCCGGCGTGCCACAGCGCAGGCGCACCTGCACCGCAACGCGGGTGAAGCGGTCCTTGCTTTCCGGCTGCAGCGGCGAGCGGTTGCTGATCGCGCAGCTGCGGTTGCCGGGGCTGGCTTCCACCACGGCGCGCTCCAGCCGCTGCACCAGGCCGGCCGAGGCCAGTTCGGCCGAAGTCTCCGGCAAAAAGCCCGGGCGGCTTTCCAGGGTCTGGCGCGCCTGGCGCAGCCGCTTGCTGACTTCCGGCGCCTGCTGCAGCTGCACGCGCACGCGCAGCTCGCGTTCGCGCAGCGCCTGCAGCTCGTCCTGCACGGCGATCATCGGCTGGGTGAACCAGGGGTGCACCAGCACCAGATAGGCCACGCCGATCACCAGCAGCAGCAGGCCCAAAGCGATCCAGCGATCGCGCTTAACGTTGCGTGGCATCGGCCGCCTCCTTGGCATCGGGGCCGGCCAGTTCGGCGGTGATGGTGAAGCGGTCGACGTTGCGACCGGCATCGCTCTGCAGCACGCCGGTCAGCGAGGGCGTGCGCCACAGCGGCGAGCCTTCCAGACGCCGCACCAGCGAAGAGGCTTCGTTGCTCAGACCGATCAACTGCAATTGCCCGCCTTCCACCGAGAATTTTTCCAGATAGGTCCCACCGGGCAGGCGCCGGCTCAGCTCGTCCCAGATTTCCACCGAGGTCGGGCGGGTGGCGCGCTGCTGCTGGAAGAAGTTTGCACCTTCGACCAGATCCAGCAATTGCTGGCGTTCGGCGGCGACCTGGCGCGCACGCGCGGCGTTGGCCTGCACCTTGGCACGCAGGTCGTCGGCGGCCTGGCGGCGGTTGTCCAGCAGCAGCCAGCCGGCCACGGCCAGCAACACCAGTGCGGCGGCCGCGAGCAACAGGTTCCAGCGCTGCATCGGGTCGCTGCGCCGCAGCCGGCGCGCCGGTGGCAGCAGGTTCACACCCAATGGCAGGCCCTGCGCATCGGCGACATCGATGCCGGACAAGGCGCTGGTCCATGCGTCGGGCACGCCGTCGGGGCCATCGATCATGCGTCGCGGCACCACCACCAGTTCGGCATCGAGCTGGCCGTCTTCGCGTACGTCCAGCACGCGCGCATCGAAGTACACCTGGTCGGCGGTGAACGGGGTTTGCCGGTCGATCTCGAAGCGCGCCACGTCCTGCAGGCGCGCGGCTGCCGCAGCAGGCAGGCGCAACGGGCGACGCAAGGCATGCGCAGCCGGCAGCAGCCAATGCCGAGGCAGGCCCTCCAGCGCGGTAGGCAGCAAGGCATTGACCTCCTGCGGCTGCACCGGCCATGGCAGGCTGGCGATGGCCTCGCTGCTGTGGTCGCGCTGACGCAGCAACTGCAACGCCTGCCCATCGGGCTGCAACAACAGCCGCGACGGCGACAGGCCCAACTGCCATTGCCAGCGCTGCGGCAGCCAGGCCAGCAGCGATTGCTGCCACCAACGCCAGAAGCCTCCGGCGCCCGGCATGGCGCGTACGCCGATACGACCCAAGGTATCCCGCCATGCGGTCATTGCACTGCTGCTCCCTCTTCCCAACGCAACACGGTATACGCCGACCCAGGTAATGCGGACGCACTGGTGGAGACGACTGCCCGCAACACGGCCTCGCGTCCCTGACTCAGTCGCGCCCGGCTCTCGATACTATAAGTGTCCGACCCACCGACCGTCGCCTCGCTGCCCGGCAAACCCGGCGGCGCGTCACGCTGGGCCAGCAGCTGCCGCGCATCCAGGCCCATCGCGGTCAGCACCGGGCCGGGCGCAAAGCGCGCCTCGGGATGCGAGCGACCGCTGTACAGAGTGAGGTTGGGCAACAGCTTGCGATACAGCTCGCCATCCATGCCCAGCACCAGGCGCAACTCGCCCAGCGTTTCGAACGGGCCATCCTTGGCACCGTACGGCAACCCGGCATCGGCGTAATCGCGATCTTCCGCGCCACCGCCGGGCTGGCTCAGCGAGTCGCCGTCGCGCCAGTCGACGATGGCGCCGGCAATGCGCGTATCGCGGCCCTGTTCGGCACCGACCGCGCGCACCAGGCCGGCCAGCAGCGCGGGCTCGGCCATGTTCAAGTCCACCTTGCCGCTTTCGTCGGTGATGCGGATCTCCACCGTGGCGTCGTCCATCTGCCAACGATAGCGCCGGCCGTCTGCAAGCCAGCGTGCCTGGGTGTCGGTGCTCTGCAGGCGGGACAATGCGTATTCCAGTCCGGAGCGCGCGTATTCCTGCGCCTGCGCGCCGTTGCGCAGCATGCTGCCCTGCAGCGCTTCCACCCGCGCGGTCAGCGCGAATGCGCCGATCATCGCGGTGAGCAGCGCAATCAGCCATAGCACCAACACCAGCGCGGCACCGCGCATCGCGCTCATTGCCCCGCTCCCGGGTTGCTGGATTGCGGCAGGGCCACCACCAGCGGCGGCCAGGCGGCACCGCCGCTACGGATCTCGATGCGCACCAGCAACGGCAGACGGTCGTGCCATTCCCACTGCGGCAACCACGCGCTGAGGCGGCCGCTCTGCGGATCCATGCCGCGATACCGGAAGCTCACCTGCTGCACGTCGTCGGCAAGTGTTTCCGGCGGCAGCGTGGTGCCCTCCTCGATCGGCTTGCCCGATTGCAGCATGGTCAACGCGATCCGCAGCGTGCGCTGCTCGCCATCGCCGGCCACCGACAGATCATGCAGGTACGGCCCGCCGCGGCCCAGGTAATCCGGCACATCGGCGGCAAACCGCATGCGCTGCGCCTCGCCGATGAACAGCATTGGCTGCTGGCTTTGCGGGTCGATGCCCATCGCGATCGGCAAGGCGGCGGCCAGTCGCCGGCGCAGGAATTCCTCTACCGCACGCACGCGCTCGCTGCGCTGGGCGATCGCCTCGCCGCGCTGGCTCACCGCGCTGGCCGAGCGCAAGGTGGCAAACGCCAATGCCAGCCCGCCCACCAGCAACATCGTCGCCAGCAACACTTCGATCAAGGTGAAGCCGGCACTACGCGGCCGACTCATGGCGCGCTGCCCGGTTGCGCCGCCGCGACCAGCCGCAAGGTGCGCCACTGCAACACCTGGTTGGGTTGCTCGCCCCAGCGCACCACCAGGGTCAGCTGCAGCAGCGTGTGTGCGCCGGGGGACACCGGCGCCTGCGGATTGCGCCGCGGCTCGTCGTACGGGCGCACATCCATCGACCAGCGGAAATGCCCGTCCTCGAACGTGCCTTGCTGCTGCTCGGGCACCAGCGGTTTGTCCATGCCCTGGGCCGCCAGCAACGATTGCGCATGCAAGGTGGCGCGCGTGCTGTCGTCGGCCGCGCGCACCTGACGCGCGGCACCGGACAGCGATCCCAGCAACAGGCTCAACGCCAGCGCCAGCAACGCAAAGGCGACGATCACCTCGATCAGGGTGTAACCGCGCTGGCGCTTCATGGCGCCGGCGTCCGCAACTGCCCGGAACGCACTTCGCCGGTGATCCAGCCCACGTCCACGCGCCAGGTCGCATCCTTGACGCGCAGATCGATGCGCCCGCCGGTGGAGGCGCCATCGGGGAAGAACTGGATGGCGCCCTGATCCTGCCGCGACTGCACCTGCCGCGCGCCGGTGAAACGCACCTCCAGCGACGCCGGCAGATCGCCGTGATGGCCGCCGGGTGCTTCCCAGCGGCGCTGCTGCGGGTCGATCAGAAAGCGCTGCGGCGTGCCGGTGGCGATCGCCTGCGTGCGCGTATAGCGCAGCTGCGAGGCGATCGCCTTGCCGGCGGTGCGCAGGCGCATGCCGTCGATCCCGCCGTTGAGCGCTGCGGCAGCCAGCACACCGGCCATCGCGATCAGGGCGATGACCAGCAGCATCTCCAGCAACGAACTGCCACGCGTGCGTGTGCGACCAGGGCCGACCACTCCATGCGGATGACGCAACGGCTGACACGCAACGCGCATGGCGAGCGGCTTATTGGTACTTGATGTCCGCGTCGTAACTGCTGCCACCGGGGCGGCCGTCCTTGCCCAGGCTGATCAGATCGAACGGCTGGCCATCGCCGGGCGCGCGGTATTCGATGGTGTGGCCCCACGGGTCGTTGAGTTCGGCCGGCTTGGCGTACGGGCCCAGCCAGCCGCTGCTGCCGCCGGGCTGGGTCACCAGGTCATCGAGCTTGCTCGGCAACTTGCCGGTGTCGAGCTGGAAATTCTCGATCTTGCCGGCCAGGGTCTGGATCTGCGACTTGGCCAGATTGGCCTTGCCGCGATCGGCACCACCGAGCACACGGCTGCCGACCAGGGTCAGCACCGCGCCGATCAGGACGATGACGATGATGATTTCCAGCAGGCTCATGCCGGCCTGGCCTGCACGCGATGGGCTACGGGTGATGGAGCGCTTGATCATGAACGATTTCCTTGCACGTCGATGAAAGATGCTGCCGCCAGAAGATGACACAGCGGCCATTGCAATGGTTCCCGCATGGGTGTCGCGCGGTCGCCGGAACGTTGTTGTGAATCCACCGCCACGTTATCCGATGGCATTGGTCAGGTCATACAGCGGTACCAGCACCGAGATGATGACAAGCCCCACCACCGAGGCCAGCACCAGCGTGATCAGCGGCACCAGCGCGGCCAGCGCGCGGTCGATGGCCTGCGCGGTTTCCAGCTCGAAGGTGTCGGCGGTCTTGAGCAGCATCGTGTCCAGCGCGCCCGATTCTTCGCCGACCTGGATCATCTGCAGGGCCAGCCGCGGGAAACGCTTGCCGCGTGCCAGCGCCATCGCCAGGCCATGGCCGTTCTTGACGTCGTCGGCGGCGGCATCGACATCCTCGACCAATGCCAGGTTGGACATCACGTTGCGCGCAATGCCGATCGCCGCCAGCAGCGGCACGCCGTTGCGCAACAAGGTGCCCAGGGTACGCGTCAGCCGTGCGGTTTCCAGGCGCGCGATCAGGCTGCCGACCACTTTCTGCCGCAGCAACCATTCGTCCAGCGCGGCACGGAAGGCGGCATTGCGGCGTTTGCGATCCAGCCACAGCCCAAGCACGCCCGGCACCACGATCAACACCACCCACCAGTCGCGCACCAACAGGCCCACGCTCAACACCGCCTGGGTGAACCACGGCAAGGCCACATCCAGGCTTTCGTACATCTGCGCGAACTGCGGCACCACATAGCCGAGCAGGAACAGCAGCGCGCAGCCGACCACCGCCAGCAGGATCGCCGGATAGATCAACGCGTTGATCACCTTGCCGCGCAGCGCGCGGCTGCGCTCCAGGTAGTCGGCCAGGCGTTGCAGCGTGTCCTGCATGCTGCCGCCGGCTTCGCCGGCGCGCACCATGTTGATGTAGAGCTTGGAAAACAGCCCGTGCTGGCGTTCCAGCGCCGAGGACAGCGGCGCGCCGCCACGCACGGTGTCGCGCACATCGCCGATCACGCGCCGGCTTTTGTCGTCTTCGGGCAGATCCATCAGGATCGACAACGCGCGATCCAACGGCTGGCCGGCACCGATCAGCGTGGACAACTGCTGGGTGAACTGCACCAGCGCGGCGTTGTCGAACGGCTTCTTGCGCAACAGCATGCGCAGCGACGGCGAATCGTTTTCGCCGGTGGCCAGGCGTGTTTCCACCGGCAGGTGGCCCTGCTCCTGCAGGCGCAGGGCCACGTCGGCGTCGCTGGCCGCTTCCATCTGGCCATCGAGCATTTCGCCGTGGGCGTCGAGCGCTTTGTAGCGGTACAGGGGCATCAGGCTGGAAGGCCGGGAGTGGGGAATCGGGAATCGGGAATCGGGCAAAGCACGGTGCTGCGCTGTGCTGGCGCGACTGCGCGCATCTGCGCGTGCGCGCACCGCAGTGCCAGGACGCTGCTTTGGTTATCTTCCGATCCTGAGCATCCGATGCTCGTTGTGGCTCCGTTGACTCTCACGCATCCTCCGTCACGCGCAGCACTTCTTCGATGGTGGTTTCGCCGCGCAAGGCCTTGGACAGGCCGTCTTCGTACATGGTGCGCATGCCGGCCTTGCGGGCCAGTTGCTCGATCTCGCCCATGCCGGCGCGACGCATCACCGCACGCCGCAACTCGTCGTTCATGACCAGGAATTCGACGATGGTGGTGCGGCCGAGGTAACCGGTCGGCGCGGCGGCAGAGGCGCGCGGGCGATACAGGTAGATCTCCCCGTCCGGCTGCAGTCGGCGCAGGTTGAAGCGTTCGATTTCTTCCGGCGATGCCGGATAGCGCTCGGCGTTGGCCAGGTCGAGTTTGCGCACCAGCCGCTGCGCCAGGATGCCGTTGATGGTGGAGGTGAGCAGATAATCCTCCACGCCCATGTCGAGCAGGCGGGTGATGCCGCCGGCCGCATTGTTGGTGTGCAGCGTGGATAGCACCAGATGGCCGGTGAGCGCGGACTGGATCGCGATGCGTGCGGTTTCCAGATCGCGCATTTCACCGATCATGATGATGTCCGGATCCTGGCGCACGATGCTGCGCAGCGCGTTGGCGAAATCCAGCCCGATCTGCGGTTTGGCCTGGATCTGGTTGATGCCTTCGATCTGGTATTCCACCGGGTCTTCGACGGTGATGATCTTCACGTCGGAGGTATTGAGCTGGCTCAATGCGGTGTACAGCGTGGTGGTCTTGCCCGAGCCGGTCGGGCCGGTCACCAGCATGATGCCGTGCGGTTGCTCCAGCACCTTGCGGAACTGCGGCAGAAACTCTTCGGTGAAGCCGAGCTTGTAGAAATCGAACACCACCGTCTCGCGATCGAGCAGACGCATCACCACGCTCTCGCCGTGCGCGGTGGGCACGGTGCTGACACGCAGGTCCAGCTCCTTGCCCTGCACGCGCAACATGATGCGGCCGTCCTGTGGCAGCCGGCGTTCGGCGATGTTGAGCTTGGCCATGATCTTGATGCGGCTGATGACCGCGGCGGTGAGCTTGGCCGGCGGGCTTTCGCCTTCCACCAGCACGCCGTCCACGCGGTAACGCACCTTGAGCCGGCTTTCGAACGGTTCGATATGGATGTCCGAGGCGCGCAGTTCCACCGCATGCTGGATCACCAGGTTCACCAGGCGAATCACCGGCGCCTCGGACGCCAGGTCGCGCAGCGCTTCGATATCGTCGCTGCTGTTGGCATCGCCATCGGCGGTTTCCACGATGGTGCCCATCGCGCTGCGGCCCTGGCCGTACCAGCGCTCGATCAGATCGTCGATTTCCGAGCGCAGGCCAACCTGCAGGAACAGCGCACAGCCGGTGGCAAGCCGCACCGCGTCGATCGCGTAATCGTCGTAGGGATCGGCGATCCACAGCTCCAGCCGGCCATCGCGTTCGCCGACCGGGCACAGATGGAATTGCTTGAGGAAGCGCAGCGACAGCCCCTGCACTTCCGGCAGCATCTCCGGCGGGGTATCGCCGAGCTGGCGGGCGTCCACCAGCGGCAGACCCAGCACATCGGCGCAGGTCTCGGCATGATCGCGTTCGGATACCAGGCCCAGACGGCCGAGCAAGGCCAGCAGGCCCATGCCGGATTCGGTCTGCAACTGGCGCGCGCGCAGCAGATCGGTGTCTTTCAGGCGACGGCGCTCAAGCAGCGCCTCGACGATGCGCGTCTCCGCACTGCGATGCTCAATTGGATCGACGGCAACCGCGTTCACACTCGTCTCCACTGGTCCGGCGCCGACTGTAGCAGTTTGCCGCGATGTTCAACCGCACGCATCTGAATCGTCCTGAAAAACGATGCCCCCGGTGATTGGCCGGGGGCATCGGTCACACTATCTGCCTACTTACTGTCGTGCAACGAGCGTCAGCTTCGCGTAGTCGCCAGCGCCCACCAGCTTGATGTAGTAGGTACCTGCCTTGGGGGCAGTGAAACGCACGGTTTCGCTGTTGCCCGGGCGGGTCGACTTGGCGTCGTAACTGGTCGCGCTGGGTTCGGCTTCATGGCTGACGTACACCGACACATCGCCGGTGCCGCCGTAGGTCATGAAACTGAGCACGGCCCCGGCCTTGGCTTCGAAGCTGTACAGCGTGGCGCTGCCCGCGGTACCACTCAGACCGGTCAGCGGGGCCTTGTTGGTCAAGGCAATGGCGGTCGGCGCGCAGCTTTCGGTAGCCGGATCGCAGGGCTCCACCAGCACCGCTTCCAGCGCGGCCTTGGCATCGACGATGCCGCTGCCGATCGGGGTGCTGGCCGGCGGCGTCACCGGGAAGCGGCGGCTGGTCTGCTTGAGCAGGGCTTCCACTGCGGCCGGAGTCAGCGGGCCATCGCCCAGACCGATCGCCGCGCTCTGCACCAGGGCGACGACACCGGCCACGTGCGGCGATGCCATCGAGGTGCCACCTAGTCCCATATAGGTATAGGTGCCCGAGGTCGGCGTGGTCGCACCGGTATAGCCGGCCTGCCAGATGTAGCCGCCCGGATTGCCGTCCACGCTGCCACCGCCGCCCGGACCGGACAGGTCCACCTTGCTGCCGTAGTTGGAGTAGTAGGTGATGCCGCCGGTAATGCGCGTGGCACCCACGGTGATGGTGTTGTTGCAGCTGGCCGGCGAATGGTTGGCCGCGTCTTCGCCGCTGTTGCCGGCCGCCACCACCACGGTGGTGCCGCGCGAGACGGCGCCGTTGATTGCCAGCTGGGTGGCCGAATCGCACGGCTCGCCGCCGCCCAGGCTCATGTTGATGACCTCGGCCGGGTTGGTGTTGGCGGGCACGCCAGCAACCGTACCGCCGGAGGCCCAGACGATCGCATCGGCGATGTCGGAGGTGTAGCCACCGCAACGGCCGAGCACGCGCACCGGCAGGATGGTCGCCTTCGGCGCCACGCCGGCCATGCCGAGGCCGTTATTGGTCGCTTCGGCCACGGTGCCCGAGACATGGGTGCCGTGCCAGGAGCTTTCCTGTGCCACCGAGCCGTCATAGCAGACGTTGTCGGCCTCTTCCCAGTCGCCGTAATCCAGCGCGCCCGGTACGCGGGCGTCGGTGGGACGACGCGAGACTTCGGCATCGGTAATGAAGTCGTAACCCTGCAGCAGGTTGCCGGCAAAGTCCGGATGGCCCGGCAGGATGCCGGTATCCAGCACCGCCACCACCACGCCGGCGCCCTGCGACAGATCCCATGCGGCCGGCGCATTGATGCCGCCGTTGGGGTTGCTCAGATGCCACTGGTACTGCGCGTACAGCGGGTCATTGGGAACCAGCTGCGGGGCCACGTCGGTGGCGGCGACGCTCTTCTTGATCTCGACCGGGCGCAGCATGCGATCGATCTGCACGTCGGCCACGGACGGGTCGTTCTTGAGCTCGACCACGACCTTGTCCACCTGTGCGGTGGTCAGCGTGCTGGACAGCTTGATCAGGTCCGAGCCGATGCCGAGCTTGCGCACATACGTCGCCTTGGCGGCGGCTGCGCTGCTGCGTGCGCCAGTGCTCGCACCGACACGGCCGACGGCGGCCTGCACCGCGCTCAGCTTGCTGGCGCGATCGGTCGCGGCGGCGGTGTTGTCCTTGTAGCGCACGATCAGGCGGCTACTGAACGCAGCGCCGGCCGATGCTGCCTGGGTCGGTTCCTTGACCAGCAGTTGCGGGGCAGCAGCGAGCGTGCCCGATGCACCGAGCGCCATCATCAAGATGGCGCCGGTCAGCGGGGAGAGACGGAAATTCTTGTCGATCACGGTGAAGTCCTCTTCGTGTTTTTCGTCGATCAGCTGGGAGCGGCTTTCGAAACTGCTGCGCAACTGCGGTGCAGCTCGCTGCGTTTGATCAGCCACTCCTGGTAAGGCCATCACTCCATCGAATCCGTTGGCCGGCCCAGCCACGGTCCTTGCCCGCCCCCTCGGGCCTTGCTCTGGCGCGGCGGCGCACACCGGCGCCGCCGCGTGTCATGCACCCAGCGGGTTACCAGCCGAAGCCGGCACCCACACCGATGGAACTGTCGTCACCACTGAGCGCGCCGCCCACCGTCAGCGTGGCGCGCGGGCTGATCGCACGCTGGTAGCCCACCGACAACGCCGATTCGCCGTTCTGGAAACCGACGCCGGCACCGACGCGGTTCTGCGTGGCGATGCCACCGACGCTGGTGGCCATGTTCAACATCGCCGAGCTCATCGCACCCTGCCGATCCAGGCGACGGTTCTGCCGACGCAGACGGTCCTCGATGTCGCCCTGGTAGGTTTCGAAGCTGTCGGCCATCGCGCTGTAGCGGCTGTCGGTATAGCTGTTGGCCGCGGCGACGCCGTTGTCCAGCTGGCCCTTGTTGACCGCATCGGTGGCACGCGTGCCGGCGGCCACATTGGCCACCTGACGCTCGCCGCCGACGCTGCCCACCGACACCGTGTTGGCACGATCGGCAACCGACCCCTGACCCAGCGCGACCGCACCTTGTGCGCTTGCCCGTGCACCCTGGCCGATCGCCGTACCGGAGGCCGCGCTGACCTGCGCGCCTTCGCCCATGGCCACCGCATTGGTCGCCACCGCAGCGATCTGCGTATTGGCGCCGACCGCGGTGCTGCCGTCGGCATTGACGCGTGCATTGCTGCCGATCGCGGTGTCGTTGGGGCCATGCGCATACGCGCTGCCGCCGATCGCCGTGCCGGTCACGTGGTTGGCCACTGCTGCCGTGCCGACGGCGGTGGACGTTGCGGCCGGGGTGATGCTGCCGACTACCGCTGCGGTCGGCGTGCCCTGCACGCTGGCGCCGGTATCGGCGACAGCGTTGCTCGATGCAGTCACTGCACTGGTGGCAACAGCCGGCACCGCTGCGGTGCGCAGCGACAGCGTGCGTGCCGCAGTGCTGGCCGTTGCAGTACCGCCACGTGCGTCCAGCTCGGTGACCTTGCTGTCCAGCGCGGTCAATGCCGCACCGACGTTGTTGTAGCTGGCACCCTGAATCACGTAGGTCGGCGCGACGAACACGCCTTGCGCACCGATCGCCGCGCCACCGCCGAGGAAGCTGGCAGCGTTGCTCAACGACTGGAACAACTGGCCGCCGTTGACCGCATCGGTGCTGGCACTGGCAATCGCGCCGCTGCCGACATTGACGATGCGACGGGTGGCCGGGCCGCCGCGGCCATCGCCGCTACCGACCGACACCACGTTGGCGTCATAGGTACGCGAGCCCGAGCCCAACGCCACCGAGTCCGCACCGCTGGCACCGGCATTGGCACCCAGCGCCACCGCATTGGCACCGCTCTGGCGCACGAAGGAGTTGTAGCCCAGTGCCACGCCGTTTTCGCCGATGGAATTGGTCTGCCGGCCCATCGCAGTGCTGTTCACGCCACTGGCGCTGCTGTCCACGCCCATGGCGCTGGCGCCGGTGGCAGAGGCGCGGCTGCCGGAGGCGATCGCCACGCTGCGTGCGCCGCTGGCGGTTGCGCCGGCACCTGCGGCGGTGGCGCGATCACCGGTCGCGGTGGCCACCCCTTCGCCGGTGGTCTGCACCATGCCGGTGGTGGTCTGCACATCGGCCGCCAGCGCATCCAGCTGGCCCTTGTTGACCGCATCGGTCGCCGCCTGGCCGTCGCTGACATTGACGATACGACGGGTGGCCGGGCCGCCGCGGCCATTGCCGCTGCCGATCGACACCGTGTCGGCTTCGTCGCTGCGCGAGCCCGAGCCCAGTGCCACCGAATCGGCACCGGTTGCACCGGCATTGGCACCCAGGGCCACACCGTTGACCGCGCTCTGGCGCACAAACGAGTTGTAGCCCACCGACACCGCGTTCTCGCCGATCACGTTGACCTGTCGGCCGACGCCGGTGCTGTTGATGCCGGTCGCCGATGCATCCACGCCGACCACGCTGGCACCGACCGCATCGGCGCGGCTGCCGCCACCCAGGGCCAGCGTGTTGTCGGCAAGTGCCGCCGCGCTCTGACCCAGCGCGGTGGCATTGACGCCGTCGGCATAGGAATTCCAGCCGATCGCGGTGGTGTAGTCGGCCGTGGCCCAGGCACCTGCACCGAATGCGGCAGCGCCGGTTCCGGTGGCACGCGCCGGGATGAAGCCGAAGAACGTGCTGCCGCCCACCGCCACGCTTTCGTCGCCGGTGGCTTCGCTGAACTCGCCCACGGCGACCGCGCTTGCACCGGAGGCCAGCGATGCGGCACCGACCGCGGTGCTGTAATCGCTCGAGGCCACCGCGCCGTAACCCAGCGCCGACGACAGCCGGCCGCTGGATTCGCTGTAGCCACCGAAGGCGGCGCTGCCGACATTGGAGGCGGTGCTGCGGAAACCGGCCGCCGTGGCCTGGTTGTCCGATGCCACTGCCTCGCTGCCGAGCGCGGTGGTATAGGTCGAAACCGCCTGCGCGCCGGCACCGTTTGCGGTGGCGCCGACATCGCTGGCCAGGGCATTGCTGCCGACCGCGCTGCTGTTTTCGCCGGTGGCCTGGGCATTGTTGCCCACCGCCGCCGCGCCGATGCCGCTGGCCAGTGCGCTCACGCCGACCGCCGTTGCGTTATCGACCACCGCCTGCGCGCCTGCGCCCAACGCCGTGGTGCCGGTGCCGGTGGCATTGGCGCCCTCGCCTGCAGCCAGCGCGTTGTCGCCATCCACATAGGCGCCGGCATCGCTGTCGGCGCTGCCGCTGGCCTGGAAGTACTTGCTGGTGGATTGCGCGGTTTCGGCCACGGCGTTGAGCTGGTCCAGATTCACCGCATCGGTGCCCTGCGTACCGGCGGCCACGTTGGTGATCTGACGCTCGTTACCGGCGCTGCCCACCGAGACCGCAAAATCGCGATCGGCCACCGAATCGGCGCCCAGCGCCACGCTGCTTTCGCCGGTGGATTCGGCGAAATTGCCAAGTGCGGTGCTGTTGAGGCCAGGCGCCCATGCAGCGCCGCCGAGCGCGGTGGAGAAGTCGCCGGAGGCTTCGGTCGGCAGCAGGCCGAGCAAGGCGCCACCGACCGACACGCTGTTGTAGCCGCTGGCCACGCTGCCCTGGCCGGCCGCAACGCTGTAGTCGCCGGTTGCGGTGGCATCGCCACCCACGGCCACGGTACTGGAGCCGCTGGCGGTGCTGAAATTGCCCAGCGCGGTGCTGTTGAACCCGGTCGCGCTGGAATAGCCGCCCAGGGCGGTGGAGTAGTTGGAGGTGGCCTCGGCGCCGAAGCCGAACGCCGCCGCGCTGGTGCCATCGGCCACGCTTTCTGCGCCGACCGCGGTGGCCGAATCGCCACTGGCGCTGGCGAAATAGCCCACTGCGGTGGTTTCGCTGCCATCGGCCACGCTCAGCGTGCCGGCGGCCAGCGACCCATCGCCATAGGCGCCTGCCGCCGCACCCAGCGCGGTGCTCTGCGCGCCGGCGGCTTCGCTTTCGCCCCCCACGGCCACGGCGTAATCACCGCTGGCCTGGCTGAAGGCGCCGCTGGCCACACTGCCGTAGCCGCTGGCGGCGGCGTTGTAGCCGGCCGCATTGGCGTACTGCGCGGTGGCGCTGGCACCGCTGCCGATGGCGACCGCGCCGATCGCGGTGGCCTGGCTGCTGGAGCCGAACGCGCTGCTGTAATCGCCATCGGCGGTGGCGTTGGACCCGGCCGCGATGGCGTCCTCGCCCTGCGCATCGGCGGTGCCGGTGCCGGTACCGGTAAACAGGCGCGCAGTGGCTTCGGCGGTCTCGCCGACCGCGTTGAGCTGGTCCAGGTTCACCGCGTCGGTGCCTTCGGTACCGGCGGCGACATTGGTGACCTGGCGCTCGCCACCGACGCTGCCCACCGACACCGTGTTGGCGCGATCGGCAACTGCGCCGGCGCCCAGCGCTACGCTGTTTTGCGCGGACGCAAGCGCGTTGCTACCGATGGCCACGCTCTGCGCGCCATCGGCCTGCGCTTCCCAGCCCAGCGCAGCGCTTTCATCGCCTACCGCGGCAGATTCGCTGCCAAGTGCAATGGCACGCGCGCCCCACCCGTTGGCGAATGCACCCATCGCCACCGAGGCGGTGTCGGCGGCGAAGGCATTGGGGCCCACTGCGGTGCTGTCGTAGCCATAGGCCGAACTTTCGATGCCGATCGCGGTGCTGCCATCGCCCCAGGCGACGCTGGCCCGGCCCAGCGCAGTGGCCGAGCCGCCGTTGGCGATGCTTTCATAGCCGATCGCTGTCGAGTAGCGTCCGTTGGAGATGCTGTTGCCGCCGACGGCGGTGCTGAAATATCCCGATGCATTGCTGTCGCCGCCGAGCGCGGTGGCGTAGTCGTCACCGGCGCTGCTGTTGAAGCCCACCGCCGTGGCATTGGCGATGCTGGCGTTGGCATTGCTGCCGACCGCCGTCGTGCCCAGCGCGGAGGCCTGGCTGCTCGCACCGAGCGCAATGCTGTCGTCGCCCGACGCGTTACTGGCGCCACCCAGCGCAACGGTGCGCTCGCCGAAGGCACTGCTGTTTGCGCCGATCGCAGTGGATGCGCTACCGCCGGCGGCGGCATTGGCGCCGAAAGCGGCGCTGTCATCGCCGAACGCGACGCTTGCACCGCCCACGGCCGTACTGGTGTCGCCGAAGGCCACACTGCCCGCCCCCAGCGCAGTGGAGTCGGCGGCGTTGGCGATGCTCTCGTAACCCAGTGCGGTCGCGCCGCTGGCGGTGGCCTGGCTTGCGCCGCCCACTGCGGTGCTGGACTCGCCCGACGCGCTGCTGGTGGCGCCAAGCGCAGTGGCGTTGTCGGCGACTGCATTGCTGTTGAAACCGAGCGCGCTTGCATTCTCGCCGGTCGCGATGGCGCCGCTGCCGAGCGCGGTGCTGCCCTGCGCGGATGCCTGGCTGGTCGAACCGAATGCAGCGCTGTAGTCACCCGTTGCCGATGCGTTGGAACCGGCCGCAACGCTGTCGATGCCTTCAGCAATCGCGGTGCCATCGCCGGTGGCCACGAACGTGCGCGCGGTGGTGGAAGCAACGTCGGACACGGCGGTGAGCTGGTCGAGATTGACCGCATCGCTGCCTTCGGTACCGGCGGCGACATTGGTGATCTGACGCTCATCGCCGGCCGCGCCAACGGACACGGTGTTGGCGCGCGTGGCAATCGAATTGGCGCCCAACGCAACCGAGTTGGCGCCACGTGCGGTGCTGTAGTAACCCAGCGCCGTGCTCAGCTCGCCGCTGGCCCAGGATTCCGGGCCGACTGCCGTGGCGCCTTCGCCGGGCGCATAGGCGAAGTAACCCACCGCGGTGGCTTCGGTGCCGGAGGCTTCACTGAGCACGCCGACGGCGGTGGTGTAGGTACCCGATGCGATCGCCCCGGCGCCGAGCGCGGTGGACGCTTCGCCGCTGGCCTGGGTCTGTACGAAGAAACCCAGACCCGGAACGTAATCGACCGGACCACCGACTGCGGTGCTGCTGGTGCCGCTGGCGCTGGTCTGCGTGCCCACGGCGGTGGCGTAATCGCCTGCCGCATTGGCAACCGCACCGAACGCGGACGACTGCGCACCGGCCGCATACGCGCCGACGCCGAACGACGAGGCCGCGAAGCCATCGGCATTGGCGCTGGCGCCGACCGCGGTTCCGCCGACGCCGGCACTGGTGGCACCGGTGGTGACCGGCACGCCGCCGTTGGTGACCAACGGCTCGCCATCTTCGTCGACCGCAGCGCCGCCGACGGCCACGCTGCCGGGGCCGTTGGCCTGCGCGTTATGGCCGAATGCCGCGCTGTTCTGCCCGGAGGCGAGCGCATTGGCACCGACCGCGGTGGCATTGTCGGCCACCGCATTGGCACCGGTTCCCAGCGCAGTGGTCGCCGTGCCCGTGGCATTGGCGGCATCGCCGGCAGCCAGCGCGCTGTCGCCATCGACATAGGCGCCGACGCTGTCTTCGCCCGGGGTCGCCTTGAAGAACGTGGCGGTGTCTTCGGCCACGTCGGCCACGTCGCGCAACTGCGCCACGTTGACCGCGTCGGTGGCGTTGACGCCGGCGCTGACGTTGGTGATGCGGCGCGTGGCCGGGCCACCGCGGCCATTGCCGCTGCCGACCGACACCACATCGTCCTCGTGGGTGCGCGAGCCTGCGCCCAGCGCCACCGAGTTGGCACCGGTCACGCCGGCGTTGGCGCCCAGCGCCACGCCGTTTTCGCCGCTCTGGCGCACGAAGCTGTTGTAGCCAATGGCCACTGCGTTCTCGCCGATCGCATTGGTCTGGCGGCCGATCGCGCTGCTGTTGACGCCGCTGGCGCTGCTGTCGGCACCGGTGGCGAGCGCGCCGGTCGCGCTGGCGCGACTCCCGGCGCCGATGGCGGTGGCGTTGGCGGCAGGTGCCGACGCACCGCGACCGACTTCGACCGATTGCGCCACTGCGGAAAGGGGGATGGCGATGCCGGCGCTACCCAGCGCCAGGGCGATCGCGGCAACCAGGCAACGGCTCTGGCGGCGGTCGATGAATGCGGCGGTGCTCACTGCGCCCGGGCTGTCGCCGCTGGCCAACTCCGATGCCACGGCCCACACGCCTAACGATTTGTTCCAGACCTTGCGATAAATCCGATTCATCGACGCCCTGCTCCTGAATGTTGGGACTGGTTTTTTTGACAAACACCCACCGTCGCGAGGCCGTCAGCCACTGCGATCCCCGTGGTGATTGGCGCCATGGGCCAACTGGCGGTGCGCGGAAAGCGGCACCCTGGATAGTCAAAAAGTGAACGCTACCCAACCATAGAACTGGGCGAAGTGTTAACAGCGGTCAAATCGGGCGTCAAGTTTTTGACAGAAAGCGAAGCTGAGCGTGCTTTTCATCACACTTCGGCTTGCGTTTATTAGTTTTTTGATAATTCTTTGGAAAACAGCGATCTAGATCATGTCCCGCGAGACATTTGAAAGCTGAATACGGATGTCTGCAGCAGACAAAAAAGCCCGCTGGCAGGACGCCAGCAGGCTTGGTTGCGCAAAACCGCGCGCGAAACAGGTCAGGAACCGCGCCAGCGCGTCCCGCGCCGACGCTTCAGGCCACGACGCCTCGCAATGCGGCCGCTCTCATCCGCATCATCGCGCCAAGAAACCGGCGGCAGCGCCCTCTGGCGCCACCGCGTGTCGGATCACTGGCGCGCCAACAGGCTCACCCCATCGAAGCTGCTGCCATCGAGCCGGATGAAATAGGTTCCGGCACGCGGTGCGGTGAAGCGCACCGTCTGGCTGGTCCCGCTGCGGCTGGACATGCCGTCGTTGTCGGTTGCGGTCGGCGCGCGGCCCATGGCGACATACAGCGCCGCCTGCCCGCTGCCGCCGAAGCTGACGAAGCTCAGCACCGCACCCGCATTCGCTTCGAAGGCGAAGACGCCGGCATCGCCGGCCACATTGGACAGACCGCGCTCGGGCACGCTGTTGCGCAGCGTCTGCGCGTCCAGCTGGCAGCCCAGGTCGCCGCTGGCGCAACGGCGCAGTGCCCGATCGATGGCCGCGCCGGCATCCACGATGCCGCTACCGGCCGGCGTGCTCAACGGCAACTGCACGGGGAACGCGCGCGCACTGCGCTTGAGCAGGCGTTCCAG
Organism: Xanthomonas euroxanthea; assembly: GCF_903989455.1. Lineage (NCBI taxonomy): Bacteria > Pseudomonadati > Pseudomonadota > Gammaproteobacteria > Lysobacterales > Lysobacteraceae > Xanthomonas > Xanthomonas euroxanthea. Next base: position 4,054,885 of record NZ_LR861803.1, read on the forward strand.
TGCCGCGGGTGTCAGCGGCGGCTTGCCGTCGGCGATCAGGGCGCTCTGCACCAGCGCGGCCGTCCCCGCCACATGCGGCGCGGCCATCGAGGTTCCGGCAAAGCCAGGCCCGAGATAGGCGAATTGGCCGGACGTGGGCGTGGTCTTGCCGGTGTAACCGGTCTGCCAGATCCAGCTGCCGATCGGGCCGTCGTACAAGGTGTCGGTTTCCAGATCGCGCGCGCCGCCGCCGGGCGCAGCCAGATCGATCAAGCTGCCGAAATTGCTGTAGTACGCCAACCCGCCGGTCAGGCGGGTGGCCGCCACCGACACCACGTTGGCGCAGTTGGCCGGCACGGCACTGGACACGTCCGCGCCATCATTGCCGGCCGCCACCACCACGGTGGTGCCACGCGACACCGCAGCGTTGATCGCCGCCTGCGTGACCGAATCGCAGGGGCCAACGCCGCCCAGGCTCATGTTGATGATTTCCGCCGGGTTGCGATTGTCCGGCACGCCATCCACATGGCCGCCCGACGCCCACACGATGGCATCGGTGATGTCCGAGGACGAACCGCCGCAATGACCCAGCACGCGTAACGGCAGCACCTTGGCCTTGTAGGCCACACCGGCACCGCCAATGCCGTTGCCGGTGGCTTCGGCAATCGTGCCGGCCACATGCGTGCCGTGCCAGGAACTGTCGCGGGCCGCTGAAAAAATGCCGCATTCGCCGTCCGTTGCTTCCCAATCCCCGTAATCCAGCGCGCCCGGCGCACGCGCGTCGGTGGCGCGTCGCGACCTGTCGGCGTTGGTGATGAAGTCGTAGCCCTGCAGCAGGTTGCCGGCCAGATCCGGGTGCCCCGGCAAGATGCCGGTATCGATCACCGCCACGACCACGCCTTCGCCCTGGGCGGTGGCCCAGGCCGCCGGCGCATCGATGCCGCCAACCGGATCGGTGAGATGCCATTGATTGTCCGCCAGCAGCGGGTCGTCGGGCAGGCTGCCACCGCTGTTCTGCAACGGATACATGCGCGTGTCGATCTGCGCGTACTCCACTGCAGGATCCGCCTGCAGTTCGCGCACCAGGCGGTCGGCGTCACTGCGGCTGAGCTGTGCGGGCAACCTGATCAACTCACTGCCCACCGCCAGCGTACGCACATGCGTCGGCGCGGTTTGCGTGCCGCTGCGCGCGGCCGGCACCAGGCGCACTGCCGCGCGCGATGCCGCCGCGGCGATCGTGGCCACCGACGCAGTGCCGACACTGCGCGCGCTCACCCGGCCACTGCGATAGTTGACGATGATGCTGTCGACCGGGGCGTCGCGCATGGCCTGCTGACGTTGCGCAGTGCGCACGCCGAAATCCGGCGTGGCCGCAGTGGCGATGCCGCTGGCGAGCGACAGTACGGCACTGCAGGCGATGGCGAGCGTTCGGGAACGATGGGTCTGAATCACGATGACGTCCTCTTCAAGATGAAATGCAAAGCAAATGAGTGAGCACGCAGCGGCCATACGCGCGCCGCTGCAACGGCAAGGCCTGCGTTACCAGCCGAAGCCGGCGCCCAGGCCGATCGACCTGTCGTCACCACTGAGCGCGCCGCCCACCGTCAGCGTGGCGCGCGGGCTGATCGCACGCTGGTAGCCCACCGACAACGCCGATTCGCCGTTCTGGAAACCGACGCCGGCACCGACGCGGTTCTGCGTGGCGATGCCACCGACGCTGGTGGCCATGTTCAACATCGCCGAGCTCATCGCACCCTGCCGATCCAGGCGACGGTTCTGCCGACGCAGACGGTCCTCGATGTCGCCCTGGTAGGTTTCGAAGCTGTCGGCCATCGCGCTGTAGCGGCTGTCGGTATAGCTGTTGGCCGCGGCGACGCCGTTGTCCAGCTGGCCCTTGTTGACCGCATCGGTGGCACGCGTGCCGGCGGCCACATTGGCCACCTGACGCTCGCCGCCGACGCTGCCCACCGACACCGTGTTGGCGCGATCGGCCACCGACCCCTGACCCAGGGCCACCGCACCTTGTGCGCTTGCCCGTGCACCCTGGCCGATCGCCGTGCCGGAGGCCGCGCTGACCTCCGCGCCTTCGCCCATGGCCACCGCATTGGTCGCCACCGCGGCAATCTGCGTATTGGCGCCGACCGCGGTGCTGCCATCGGCATTGACGCGTGCGTTGCTGCCAATCGCAGTGTCGTTGGGGCCATGCGCATACGCGCTGCCGCCGATCGCCGTGCCGGTCACGTGGTTGGCCACTGCCGCCGTGCCGACGGCGGTGGACGTTGCGGCCGGGGTGATGCTGCCGACCACCGCTGCGGTCGGCGTGCCCTGCACCGCGTTGCCTGCATCCAGCGCGCTGGCCGTTGCAGCAACCGACGACGCCGAACTTTCTGGCATGCCGTCGGTGGCCAGCGCTGTTGCCTGCAGGCCATCGTCTGTCGCATCCGCCGTGGTGGCGACAGTCGAGGCGTCCGCAACTGGTGAAGGCGCCGCTGCCACACGCGCAGCGCTTGAACGTGCGGCAGTGCCGGAGGTGGCCGCTCCACCTCGCGCATCCAGCTCGCTGACCTTGCTGTCCAGCGCAGTCAGCGCCTCGCCCACATTGCGGTAACTGCTGCCCTGGATCACGTAGGTCGGTGCCACGAACACCCCTTGCGCACCGATCGCCGCGCCACCGCCGAGGAAGCTGGCAGCGTTGCTCAACGACTGGAACAACTGGCCGCCGTTGATCGCATCGGTACTGGCACTGGCAATCGCGCCGCTGCCGACATTGACGATGCGACGCGTGGCCGGGCCGCCGCGGCCATTGCCGTTGCCCACCGACACCACGTTGGCCTCGTAGCTGCGCGAGCCCGCGCCCAGTGCCACCGAATCGGCACCACTGGCACCGGCATCGGCACCGAGTGCGACAGCGTTACTGCCCCCTTGCCGAGTAAAGGCGTTGTAGCCCATCGCCAGACTGTTGTTGCCCAGCGCATTGGATTGCACGCCCAGTGCCATCGCCGCGCTGCCCGCCTCACCGACGAACACGCCGACGCTGGCATTGCGCCCGATCGCGATCGCGTCGGGCGCATCCGCCCTGGCGTTGGTTCCCAGGGCGATATTGTCGCCATGGAGGATCGACGTATTGGCGCCGCTGCCGATCGCAATGCTCCTGCTGGAGGTGGCGCGCGCGTCGTAGCCGATGCTGATCCCCTCAACGCCCTCGGCAGATGCCAGCGCCCCCAGCGCCACCGTGCGCGGCGCGAACGACGCTGCACTATGGCCGATCGCCACCGCATCGGCGTTGGTGTCGTTGGAGAACACATTGGCGTTGTAGCCCAGCGCAACGGCGTAATCGCCGTCGCTTCGCGCGCCGGCGCCGATGGCAACGCCACCGACCCGGAAGGCACCTGCCGACCTGAGTGTGGAGCTGATCAGTGACATTCCGCCAAGCGTCACGCTGCGCTCGCCAGCGGCAACCGCCAGACTGCCCACGGCCACACTGCCCTCGCCAAGACTGGAGGCGTTGAAGCCCACCGCCGTGGTCATGCTCGCGTTGGCCAGCGCACCGAAGCCGAAGGCCGACGCCGCCGCACTGCGGGCGCTCGAAAAGGCGCCCACCGCAGTGGCCACATCATCCTGCGCACGGGCGCTGAATCCGGCCGCCATCGATTGCTCGCCACTGGCCGCGGCCCCCGTGCCGACCGCAGTGGCGAAGCTGCGCTGGGCAATGGCCGCGCTGCCCAGCGCCACCGCGCCGCGCGCCTGGGCCGAGGCACCCTGTTCCTGCGCGCCGACGATCGAGCCCGCCGCATCGAACACCGGCACGGACGCCACGCCGCCCACTGCAACGGCCGAGGCATCGGCCGCGCTGGCGTTGCGGCCGACAGCCACGGTATCGCGCCCCAGCGCCAGGCTGCCCGAGCCCAGCGCATTGGCGCCGTCGCCGATCGCGTTGCTGGCGCTCCCCAAGGCCAGCGCATTGAGTCCGTCGACATGGGCAGCGGCTTCGTCCGTATCGGTCTTGCCAATGGCCAGCGTGCTGTCGAGCCGATTGGTGATCGCACGCACGCTGTCGAGTTGGGCCAAATTGACCGCATCGTTGGCTTCGGTGCCGGCCGCCACGCTGGTGATCTGCCGCACCAAACCCGCCTGCACATCGCCCACCGACACCGTGTTGCTGCGGTACGCGTAGGAATGTGCGCCCAGTGCGACGGCACTGGATGCCGAACGGTTCCAGGCATCGTCGACAAAATCGCCCACGCGCGCGCCATAGCCGATCGCCAGCGCATCGATGCCATTGGTCTGGGAATCTGCACCGATCGCGGTGTTGTTGCCGTTGAACCACGAGGTGGCCGCGCGCGCGCCCAAGGCGATACTGTTTTCCAGGTAGGCCGTGCTGTCGTGACCGATCGCGATGCCGCCATCGCCCATGGTCAATGCAAAACCACCCAGCGATACCGTGCGTGGCGCGAACGAACCGGCGCTGTGGCCGATCGCCACGGAATCGGTATTGCCAGGCCGATTCGGAAAGATGTTGGAATCGTAGCCAATGGCAATCGCATAGTCGGACTGGCTCTGCGCACCTGCGCCGAGCGCGATGCCGCCTGTTCCGGTGGCGGCGGTGATCGAGCCGAAGTTGCTGATGCCACCCACCACCACACTTTGCACCCCGCTGGCCAGTGCGGTATCGCCCACTGCAATACTGCTACTGCCTTCGCTGCGCGCCCGGTAACCGAAGGCGGTGGACGTATCTCCGCTGGCACGCGAACTGTAGCCGCCGGCGGTGGACAGAAAACCACTGGCCGTGGACAGACCGCCCACCGCGGTGGCGCCGTCGTTGCCGGTCTGCGCGCGATACCCCACCGCCGTGCCCTGCACGCCGATGGCGCTGGCGCCGCTGCCCAGGGCGCTGGAAAACGGATCGCCGGCCAGTGCACCACCGCCGATGGCCGTCGCCCCCACCCCGGACGCTTGCGTGGCCTGTTCGCGTTGCCCGATGACAAAACCGAATGCGTCGTAGTCGTAGACCGTTGCCACGCCGCCAATGGCGGTTGCCGATTCCCCGGCGGCCGACACGTTGTGCCCGATCGCGGTGGCGTCGCGCTCCAGCGCCAGGCTTCCGCCACCGAACGCACTGGTGCCATCGCCCAGCGCATTGCTTGCATTGCCCAGTGCCAACGCATCCTGCCCATCCGCAAACCCCGGTGCATCGGTATCGGCCGCAGGCGTTGCGGTCACCTGCGCGCTCGCGGTTGCAGGCACTACGTCGTTGCGGGTCGCCGCATCGGTGTCGCAACGTTGCCGGCCCTCGACCACCGTGCAATGCGCAAGCGCATCGGCATGCGTGGTGGCCTGGGCAGCTGCGGCCACGCCGGCAAGTGCCAGCAGCATCGCTGCCGCCAGCCTGCCGCGCGCGTGCACCGGCGATCGATTCAACCGCTGATTCCCCACATCGCAGGCAAGCCTGCCCGTTCGGCAATGGGCATGCTGCCCACCGCCGGCATCCAAGTACATTGGTTTCATCGACGACTTACTCCCCATTGGTCTGGTGTAAAAACCGACCACCGCGCGATTGCATCGCACGGTCCCCCTGAGGTTTATATAAAATGCACTCGCACTGCGTCTGCGCCGGAGATTACCCGCGCAAAAGAACCCACGAATCGCGACATAAAGTGCTGCAGAAACGCCATGAATCAATGATTCAAAACGTGGTCTGAATCTATTGAAAAACCAAAGATTCAATTGGGATTGACATCACACAAGCAGCATCACCATATACCGCGAGTAAATAACTAGTAGTTTTTATAGTGACGTAAAGCAAACCATGTCCCGGCGTTGATTACTTACTTTCTTGCAGGACCAGAAACGACAACGGCCGTGTGCATCGCTGCACACGGCCGTCCAATGGCACCGTTGGTACGGCGCTTCAGCTCATGCCGTACCGCGCCACATCATCAACCGCACCAGACCCGCGCATTGCGGAACATGCGCAGCCACGGCGAGTCCTCACCCCAGTCGGCCGGGTGCCAGCTCAGGTTTGCCGTGCGCGGGGTGCGCTCCGGATGCGGCATCAGAATGGTGGCGCGACCGTCGGTGCTGGTCAGCCCGGTGATGCCGTCCGGCGAGCCGTTCGGATTGAGCGGGTACTGCGAGGCCACCGCGCCATCGCCATCAATGAAGCGCAGGGCCACACGTGCAGCGGCCTGATCCACCACGGTGTCGAACTCGGCGCGGCCTTCGCCATGCGCCACCGCCACCGGAATCCGCGAGCCGGCCATGCCGCGCAGGAAGATCGACGGCGACTCCACCACTTCCAGCAAGGCGGTGCGCGCTTCGAACTGCTCGCTGCGATTGCGCAGGAACCGCGGCCAATGCTCGGCACCGGGAATGATGTCCTTGAGCTGGCTGAGCATCTGGCAGCCGTTGCACACACCCAGCGCGAAGGTGTCGCTGCGTGCGAAGAACGCGGCGAACGCATCGCGCAAGGCCGACCGTTCCAGGATCGAGGTGGCCCAACCGCGGCCGGCACCCAGCACGTCGCCGTAGCTGAAGCCGCCGCAGGCCGCAAACCCGGAGAACTGCGCCAGATCCACCCGACCTTCGATCAGGTCGCTCATATGCACGTCGAACGCACGGAAACCGGCGCGCTCGAAGTTGTAGGCCATCTCGATCTGCCCGTTGACGCCCTGCTCGCGCAGGATCGCCACCTTGGGCCGCGCACCGGTCGCCACGAAGGGCGCGGCCACGTCTTCGGACGGATCGAACACCAGCTTCGGACGCAATCCCGGCGCCTGGAAGTCGCGCGCCTGCGCGCGCTCTTCGTCGGCGGTTTCCGGGTTGTCGCGCAACTTCTGCATGGCGTGGCTCACCGACCACCAGGCATCGAACAAGGCTTCCCAACGCCACTCGGCCAGCACGCGGCCCTGCCCGCTCACGCGGATGCGCGGCGCGCCGGTGGGACGTGCGATGCGCTGCGCGCATTCGGTCAAGGCATGCCGCTCGACCAGATCGGCGAACGCGGCGCGATCCTCGTTGGCGATCTGCACCACCGCGCCCAGTTCTTCGTTGAACAGGCTGCGGAACGCGTCGTCGCCCCAGGCATCGAGTGTGATATCCAGGCCCTGGCGCGAGGCGAACGCCATTTCGCACAGTGCCGCAAACGCACCGCCATCGCTGCGGTCGTGGTACGCCAGCAACAGGCCGCTCTCACGCGCGGCGCGGATCAGTTCAAAGAAACTGCGCAGGCGCTGCGCATCGTCCAGATCCGGCACCTCGCCGCCGAATGCCGGCAGCGCGGCATCGTCGGCATACACCTGCGCCAGCACCGAGCCACCCAGACGCTGCTTGCCGCCGCCCAACCCGATCAACCACAGCTCGCTCTCTTCGTCGCTACGCAACAGCGGCGTCAATTGCGTGCGCACATCGCCAACGGGTGCGAACGCACTGATGATCAGCGAGACGGGTGAAACGCTCTTGTGCGTTTCGCCGGGAATGGGGAGTAGGGAATCGGGAATGGTGGAAGCGGCGGGCTGCGGCGTTTCGCCATTCCCGATTCCCGATTCCCCATTCCCGACAACCCACTGCGCCTGCATCGACAGCGAGTCCTTGCCCACCGGTACGCTCAGCTCGAGCGCCGGGCACAGCTCCATGCCGATCGCGCGCACCGCGTCGTACAGCAAGGCGTCTTCGCCGGCATGACCGGCCGCGGCCATCCAGTTGGCCGAGAGCTTGATGCTGTCCAGCGTCTGCACCGGGGCGGCGCACAGGTTGGTGATCGCCTCGCCCACCGCCATGCGCGCCGACGCGGCGGCGTTCAACAACGCCAGCGGGGTGCGCTCGCCGATCGACATCGCCTCGCCGGCGAAGGTATCGAAGCCGGCCAGGGTGATCGCACAATCGGCCAGCGGCAGCTGCCACGGGCCGATCATCTGCTCGCGCGCGGTCAGGCCGCCCACGCTGCGGTCGCCGATGGTGACCAGAAAGCTCTTGGACGCCACCGTGGGATGCGCCAGCACGCGCAGGCCGGCCTGCTGCAGATCCAGCGCGGCGGTCTGCAGCACCGGCCATTGCGGCGCCGGCGGATGCACCGCATCGCGATGCATCTTCGGCGCCTTGCCGAAGAGGACATCCATCGGCAAATCAATCGGCAGCGAGGAATCGGGAGTGGGGAATGGGGAATGGTGAGAAGCGGCATCGGCAACCGGCAGTGCGCCGTTACCATTCCCGATTCCCGACTCCCCATTCCCAGCGTCGAGGACGCCATAGCCGACCACCAGCCGCTCCTCGGCCGTGGCCACGCCGACGGCGGCAAACGGGCAGCGCTCGCGCGCGCAGATGGCGGCGAATTCGTCCAGGCGCGCCTGCGGTACGCCCAGCACGTAGCGCTCCTGCGATTCGTTGCACCACAGTTCCAGCGGCGACAGCGAGGGGTCGTCGGTGAGCACGCGGCCCAGGTCGATGATGCCGCCTACGCCCGAATCGTGCAGCAACTCGGGAATGGCGTTGGACAGGCCGCCCGCGCCCACGTCATGGAACCAGCGGATCGGGTTGTCGGTGCCCAGCGCCACGCAGCGGTCGATGACCTCCTGGCAGCGGCGCTCCATCTCAGGGTTCTCGCGCTGCACGCTGGCGAAATCCAGTGCCTCGGCGCTGTCGCCGGCGGCCACCGAACTGGCCGCACCGCCGCCCAGGCCGATCAGCATCGCCGGGCCGCCCAGCACGATCACCGCATCGCCGGGCTGCAGGCGCAGCTTCTCGACCTGGTTGCGATCGATTGCGCCCAGGCCACCGGCCAGCATGATCGGCTTGTCGTAGGCACGGGTCAGGCCCTGCCCTTCGGCAAGCTCGAAGCTGCGGAAATAGCCCAGCAGGTTCGGCCGGCCGAATTCGTTGTTGAACGCGGCGCCGCCGAGCGGGCCGTCGAGCATGATGTCCAGCGCCGGGGCCATGCGCGGGTTCAGCGCGCGCGGCGCCTCCCACGGCTGCGGCAGGGTCGGGATGCGCAGGTGCGAGACCGTGAACCCGGTCAGGCCGGCCTTGGGCTTGCCGCCGCGGCCGGTGGCGCCTTCGTCGCGGATCTCGCCGCCGGCACCGGTGGCGGCGCCGGGGAATGGCGCGATCGCGGTCGGGTGGTTATGCGTTTCCACCTTGATCGCAAACGCCGACGGCAGCACCGCCTCGGCGCGGTACTCGCCGCTGGCCGGATCCGGCCGATAGCGCGCGGCCGGCACGCCTTCCACCACCGCGGCGTTGTCGCTGTAGGCCGACAGGGTGTGCTGCGGGGTCTGCTGGTGGGTGTGCTTGATCATGCGGAACAGCGAGCGTTCCTGCGGCTTGCCGTCGATGGTCCAGCTGGCGTTGAAGATCTTGTGCCGGCAGTGCTCGGAGTTGGCCTGGGCGAACATCATCAGCTCGACATCGGCCGGGTCGCGGCCCAGCTCGGCGAAGCGTTCGCGCAGGTAGTCGATCTCGTCCTGCGCCAGGGCCAGGCCCAGGTCGCGGTTGGCCTGCTCCAGCGCCGCCAGCGGCACGCGCTGCAACTGCCCGCGATCGGGCACGTTGAACAGCGCCTCGGCGGCCGCGGCCGAGCCAAGCAGCGACTGCGTCATCGGGTCGTGCAGCAGCTTGGCCACGGCGGCCTGCATCGCGTCGTCGGCCGGCCAGCCGGCCAGATCGATGCGGGTGCCGCGCTCCACGCGCTGGATCGGCTGCCCGGCCCCGCGCACCAGTTCGGTGGCCTTGCTCGACCATGGCGACAGCGTGCCCAGGCGCGGCACCACGTAACGCGAGGAAGCCTCCTTGGCCCGCGGCGCGGGGGCGGCTTCGGCCTGCAGGATCCGCTGCAAGGTGGCCTGGTCGGGCGCTTGCCCGGCCTCGGCGCGGATGAAATAGACGTGCCAGGCGCCGGTGATGCGCAGCGCGGGAGCGAGGGTTTGCAGGCGGGTTTCGAGCCGAGCGCGGCGGAACGGCGAAAGGGCGGAAGCGCCCTCGAGGACCATCATGTCCGGGGAACCGTGTCAGAAACGGGGCTGCAGATTGTAACGGAGCTGATGCGTCGGCGCCGGACCCGGGATGTGGCGGCCAGCGATCTGTGCGGTGGTGACTCGCCCCGCCCGGCGCGGATTCGGCACGTTCCGGCCAGATGCGGCAGCGGCAGCGGCGGATGGCGATGCCGACCCGGATTCGCGCGCGCACCTGCCCAGGGCCGGATCTGCGCGCGGGGGCGACGTCCGCAGCGCTGGCCGCCACGCCGGTCCATCGCCGCTCTCACCCGACAAACCGTGCTGCCAGCGCAAACCCCGCTGCCAGCCGGTCCTGAAACGCAACAGGCCGGAATGCATGCGCATCCCGGCCTGTTGATCGATCACGCCGACCGTCGCGGCGGCCAGCGTCAGCGCAGCATCACGGCGCTGCTGGCGGCGACGTCAGCGGCTGCCACCGGCGGTGGTGACCGCGCGCTTTTCCAGCGCTTCACGCAACTGCGCCGGCGGCAGGTAGCCACCCAGCTGGGTGCCGTCCGGGGCGAAGATCGCCGGGGTGCCGTTGACGCCCAGACGCTGGCCCAGCGTGTATTCCATCGACACCGGGTTCTTGCAGTCCTTGGCATTGACCGGCTGCCCGGACTTGGCCGCGGTCAGCGCCTGCTTGCGGTCGGCGGCGCACCACACCGCGATCATTTCCTTGTGGTCCTGGCTGCCCAGGCCCATGCGCGGAAACGCCAGGTATTCCACCGCGATGCCCTGCTTGTTGAGCTCGCCGATCTCGCTGTGCAGCTTGCGGCAGTAGCCGCATTCCACGTCGGTGAACACCGTCACGGTGTATTTGGGGTTTGCCGGCGCAAACACGATGCGGTCGGCCTTGGGCACGGTCTCCAGCTGCTTGCGGCGGTAGGCCAGCAGGCCCGGGCTGGCAGCGAACTGCTTGTTCTGGATGTCGAACGGCTGCGCCTGGATCAGGTAACGGCCGTCGTCGCTGACGTACAGCACCTGCCCGCCGACCACCACTTCGCGGAAACCGGGAAACGGCGCTGCGCCGATGTAATCCGGCTTGAAATCCGGATCCAGCGCCTTGAGCGCAACGCTCACACGCTGGTCCACGTTGCCCGCGGCGGCGGGGGCGGCAGCAGCGGCTGGCTTGGCGCCGGCGTTGCTTGCCGCAGGCTGCGAGGATTGCGCGCAGGCGGTAAGGCTGAGTGCGCCCAGCAGCGCGGCGATGGCAAGACGATACATTCACGCATCCAGTGGAATGGGGTGCCTGGATTCTCGCACAGCGCAGATGAAGCCAGACAGCGGCTGAAACGCTTTCTTCTTTCTCTGGACCGGTGCCTCGCCTGGGGCGCACCCGCTATCACCCGCGCGGGTGATGGGCGGCATGCAGCTTCTGCAGGTGCTGACGCGCGACCAGCGTATAGATCTGGGTGGTGGACAGCGAACTGTGCCCGAGCAGCATCTGCAGCGCGCGCAGGTCCGCGCCGTGGTTGAGCAGATGGGTGGCAAAGCTGTGCCGCAGCCCGTGCGGGCTGACCGTGGCGGGGTCGATCCCGGCCACCGCCGCATAGCGTTTGACCAGCGCCCAGAACTGCTGGCGGCTGGGCGGCTGCCGCGCCGCATCGATGAACAACGGCACCTGCCCGTCCACCGCTGCCACCGCCTTGTGGCTGGCCAGCAGCGGGCGCGCCTGGCTCAGATAGCGCTCCAGCCAGTGCTGGGATTCCTCGCCCAACGGCACCAGGCGCTCCTTGCTGCCCTTGCCGGTGACCCGCAGCACGCCCTGGCGCAGGTTGACCCCCACCGCCGGCAGGTTGACCAGTTCGCTGACGCGCAGGCCGGCCGCATACATCAGCTCGAGCATCGCGCGGTCGCGCAGGCCCAGCGGCGTGGCGATATCGGGCGCAGCCAGCAGCGCCTCGATCTGCGTCTCGGTCAGCGCCTTGGGCAGCGAGCGCGGCAGGCGTGGCGGGTCCAGCAATGCGGTGGGGTCGTCGCCGCGCACGCCATCACGCAGACACAGGCCGTAGAACGCACGCAGGGTCGACAGCAGCCGGGCATTGCTGCGCGGCGAATAGCGCGCCTCGGTGCGCCAGCGCAGATAATCGAACAACACCGCCCGATCGACACCCAGCAAGCCGCCGCCGGCACCGTCGCGCCAACGCGCCAGCCCTTCCAGGTCGCGCCGGTAACTGTCCAGAGTCTGCCGCGCCACGCCCTGCTCGGCCCACAACCGGTCCAGAAAGCGTTCGATGGCGGCGGCATCGGCGGCCTGCACCGGCGGCAGGTGTTGCGCCAGTTGGCGGCGTTCGGCAGGACTGCTGGCTGACATCGCAACAGCATAGAGCGTGGCATGCGTTTTGCGGCGCGCCATGTCAGCCAGGAGCGGGATTTGGCAACGCGACTGCCTCGACATGCCACACGCCACGTGGCTCTCAGCTCAACACCCAGGCCCCGCCTGGCACGGGATTGCCGCAGCGCGACGTTGCTCGCTCGCCTGCGCCGGCTATGCTCGCAGCATGACTTCGCCCCCCGCACCGCGCAGCGCGCGCGCACCTGCCCTGGTGGTCTGGCGACTGCTGGCCATGTGCTACGACGCCTGGCCGGTGCTCGCGCTGTGGATGCTGATCTCCGCCGCGTTCACGTTGGGATTTACGCTTGCCGGGCATCCGGCCCGCGAGAACATTGCCCCCTTCAGCGGCTGGCAATGGCTGTTGTGGCTGTGCTGCTGGATCGCGGCCGGGGTCTACGCCACCGTCAGCTGGCGGCGTGGTGGCCAGACCCTGGGCATGCGCCCGTGGCGCTTGTCGCTGGTCGGGCCGCAAGCCTCGTGGCGCGCACTGTGGATCCGCTATGCCGTCGGCACGCTGTCGCTGGCCCTGGCTGGCGCGGGATTCTGGTGGGCCTGGCTGGACCGCGATCGGCTGGCCTGGCACGACCGTGCCAGCGGCACCCGGCTGCAGCGCACGCCCAAGCGCTGAAACGCCCGGGCCGGCAGCTTGCCGACCTCCCCGGCAGGCAGTGCTGGAATGCGGCCGCCATGCAAAGCCCTGGCAGCCACACGCGCAAACCGGTACCACCGTTTAGCGCAGGCAGCGCACGGTTCCGAAGACGCTGAACCGGCGCAGCCGCGTCAGCTACTGCGCCGTCGGAACAACCACATCGACACGCCCAGCATCACCATCGGTGGCAGCGCATAGGCGATGCGGTAATCCAGCTTGAGGGCACCGGCCATGCGGCCGAAGAACAGCTGCAGCAGCCAGAACCCCAGCGCGAACAGGATGCCCAGGAACAGGCGCTTGCCCAGCCCGCCGCTGCGCAGCGAACCGAACGAGAACGGGATCGCCGCCATGCACAGCGCCAGCACGTTGAGCGGGTAGAACCAACGGCTCCAGTACTGATCTTCGTAGTCGCGCGCATCCAGGCCGTTGCGGCGGCGGTATTCGATGCTCTGCTGCAGATCGCGCGCAGACAGGTTGCGCGGCTTGGCCAGCCCGGCCGCCAGCGCTGCCGGGCTGAGCTGCGACTGCCACGCCAGCTCGGGGAAGGTTTCGCGCTGCACCGAGCGTTCCTGGAAGGTATCGCGGCGCACCTGGCGCAGCGTCCAGGTCCCGTTGCGATTCTCGGCCAACGCCGCGTAGGTCAGCTGCGCCAGACGGCCGCCGGCATCGAGGTGATACAGCCGCACATCGTGCAGATCCAATGCGGTGCCGCCGCCGTCGAGCAGCTTCTCTTCGCCGCTCAGCGCATTGAGGAAGGTGTCGCCCTCGCGCGCCCACAGGCCGGAATAGCGCGCCATTGCCATGTCGCTGTTGTAGCGGGCGCTGGTTTTCAGGGTATCGGCCTGGTTCTGTGCCCACGGCCCCACGGTCTCGCCGCTGATCACCATGGTGGCGGTCAGCAGCGCCATGGCCGCCACCACCGAAGCCGACATGCGCTTGCGCGACACGCCGAGTGCGCGCAGCGCGGTGAGTTCGGACGTCGCCGCCAGCTGGCCCAGGCCCATCAAGGCGCCGATCACCGCCGCGGTCGGAAACAAGGTGTAGGCCCGGCGCGGCACCGTGTAGGCCACATACGCGATCGCGTGTCCAAAGGTGTAGGCACCCTGGCCGATGTTCTTGGCCTCGCTGGCAAAGGCATTGACCAGGTCCAGGCCCAGCAGCACCGCCCACGTGAGCAACACGGTGAACAGCACCGCACGCCCGACGTACCAGTCATGCACCCGCGGCATCAGCCTCATGCGCGCACCCTCGGCCGACGCACGCGGCCATCGCGCGCATACGCCCAGATCGCCACCGCCAGCAGCGGCAAGGTCAGCCACCACAGACCGAGCGCAGCCGGGGTCTTGCCATTGGCGATCCACTGGGTGCCGACGATCATCAGATTGGTGCCCACCATGTAAGCCAGGAAGGCCAGCATGATCCGGCCGTAACGCTGTTGCCGCGGCGCGCTGCGCGACAGCGGCAGGGTCAGCAGCGCGAAGGCCAGCGCCAGCAATGGCGGCGCCAGGCGCTCATGCAGCTGCGCGCGCGCCGCCGGGCGCTGGTCCGAGAGCAGCTGCGTGGTCCACATCACTTCCGGATCGTTGGCATCGTGCACCTGGGCCCGGTCGGGCAAGGCCACGTCGTTGCTGGCGAACTTCATCAAACGGTAGTCCAGGGTGTTGCCGGCGGCCGGGCCTTCGATGCGGTAGCCGTCCTCCAGGCGCAGGTAACGGTCGGCCTTGCCTTCGAAGAACATCGCGCCGCGGTCGGCGGTGACCACGTCGATGCGGTCGTCCTTCTGGCGCTGCAGGAACACCTTGCCCAGGCCCTTGCCGTCGGCCGAGATCGTGGTCAGGTAGACCACCCCGCCGCCGGACAGCGGCGTGAACTTGCCCGATTCCAGGCCGGCCATCACGATGCTGCGGTTGGCGTCCTCCAGCATGGTCTCGGCGGTGCGGCTGGCCCAGGGGCCCAGCCACAGCGAGCACAACCCGATCACCACCACGACCGGCACCACCAGCATCAACATCGGCCGCAACATGCGCCGCGGGCCCACGCCGATGGCGGTGATGACCGCCATTTCTGAATCGCGGTACAGCCGCGCCAGTGCCAGTAACAGCCCCAGCATCAGCGCCAGCGGCAGGATGATCGGCAGGTACGCCACGAATTGCAGGCCCACCTGGGACAGCAGCAAGCGAGCAGGGATGCGGCCATCGGCGATATTGCCGAGGATATCCACCAGCACACCGCCCACGCTGACGACCAGCAGCACGATCAAGGTGGCCAGGAAGCTCTGGGTGAAATCGCTAAGCAGGTATCGATCGAGCTTCGGCATGGGGTGGGCTTGTTTTAAACTCTCGGATTCGTTCGCGGCGGCGCCAGCCTAGTCCGGTTGGCGTAAACAGCCCGCGATTGTACGGATTTGCCTACGGAATCTGATCAATGGCCCTGCAATTCACCCTGAACCAAGACGCGCCGGCAAGCGCCGCCGTCGATTGCATCGTGGTTGGCGTGTTCGCCGACAAGACCCTGTCGCCCGCCGCCCAGGCGCTGGACAGTGCCAGCCAGG
Source organism: Xanthomonas euroxanthea (assembly GCF_903989455.1). Lineage (NCBI taxonomy): Bacteria > Pseudomonadati > Pseudomonadota > Gammaproteobacteria > Lysobacterales > Lysobacteraceae > Xanthomonas > Xanthomonas euroxanthea. The sequence continues at coordinate 4,070,385 of NZ_LR861803.1, forward strand.
GCCGTCTGACGGCCCTGGTGGCACGTGGCGACGTGGCTGCCAAGACCGGCAGCACCAGCCTGCTGCACGACCTGCCGGGCGTTGCCGCCCCGCGCGTGCTGGTGGTGGGCCTGGGCGAGGCCGGCAAGTTCGGCGTGGCGCCGTACCTCAAGGCGGTGGGCGATGCGACCCGCGCGCTGAAGACCGGCCCGGTCGGCACCGCCCTGCTCACCCTGACCGAATTGCCGGTCAAGGCGCGCGACAGCGCCTGGAACATCCGCCAGGCGATCATCGTCAGCGACCATGCCGCCTACCGCTACACCGCCACGCTGGGCAAGAAGAAGGTCGACGAGACCGGCCTGACCACGCTGGCGATCGCCGGCGACGACGCCCGTGCCCTGGCCGTGGGCGTGGCCACCGCCGAGGGTGTGGAATTCGCCCGCGAGCTGGGCAACCTGCCGCCGAACTATTGCACCCCGGCCTACCTGGCCGAGACCGCGGCCGCCTTCGCCGGCAAGTTCCCCGGCGCCGAGGCCGAGATCCTGGACGAGACGCAGATGGAGTCGCTGGGCATGGGCTCGCTGCTGTCGGTGGCGCGTGGCTCGGCCAACCGCCCGCGGCTGATCGTGCTGAAGTGGAACGGCGGCGGCGACGCGCGCCCCTATGTGCTGGTCGGCAAGGGCATCACCTTCGACACCGGCGGCGTCAACCTCAAGACGCAGGGCGGCATCGAGGAAATGAAGTACGACATGTGCGGCGGCGCCAACGTCATCGGCACCTTCGTGGCCACCGTCAAGGCCGAGCTGCCGATCAACCTGGTGGTGGTAGTGCCGGCGGTGGAGAACGCCATCGACGGCAATGCCTACCGCCCCTCCGACGTGATCACCAGCATGTCCGGCAAGACCATCGAGGTCGGCAACACCGACGCCGAAGGCCGCCTGATCCTGTGCGATGCGCTGACCTACGCCGAGCGTTTCAACCCCGAAGCCCTGGTGGACGTGGCCACGCTGACCGGCGCCTGCATGGTGGCGCTGGGCCACCAGACCGCCGGCCTGATGAGCAAGCACGACGACCTGGCCAACGAACTGCTGGCCGCCGGCGAGCACGTGTTCGACCGCGCCTGGCGCCTGCCGCTGTGGGACGAGTACCAGGGCCTGCTGGATTCTACCTTCGCCGACGTCTACAACATCGGCGGCCGCTGGGGCGGCGCGATCACCGCCGGCTGCTTCCTGTCGCGCTTCACCGAGAACCAGCGCTGGGCACATCTGGACATCGCCGGCGTCGCCAGCGACGAAGGCAAGCGCGGCATGGCCACCGGACGCCCGGTGGGGCTGTTGACGCAGTGGTTGCTGGACCGCGCCGCAGGTGGGAATTGAGAATCGGGAATAGGGAATCGTGAAATCCCTTTCCTCTCAGTCACCGCCGCGACCTTCGAGGTCGCGGCGATGCCGTGACCATTCCCGATTCCCCTCTCCCGATTCCCTGCCCTGATGCCCCGTGCCGACTTCTACCTGATCGCCAAACCGCGCTTCCTCAACGAACCGCTGCGGCTGGTCTGCGAGCTGGCGCGCAAGGCCAACGACGCCAACCTGCCCACGCTGATCCTGGCGCGCGACGCCGCGCAGGCCGAGGCATTGGACGACCTGCTGTGGGCATTCGACGACGAGGCCTACATCCCGCACCAGATTGCCGGCACCGACGAGGAAGACGAGCTGGCGCCGGTACTGATCGCCTCCCCGGAGTTCGATGCTCCCTCGCGCCCGCTGGTGATCAACCTGCGCGACGATCCCTACCTGGGCGCCTGCGACCGCGTGCTGGAAGTCGTCCCCGCCGACCCGGCGGCCCGCGAACCGCTGCGCGAACGCTGGAAGCAGTACAAGGCCCTGGGCCTGGAACTGACCAAGTACGACATGTGAGAGGGGCGGGGATTGGGGAGTTGGGATTGGGGATTCGTAAAAGCAGATTTTTTGCGTCTCCGAGGACTGCATCCAACGACTAATCCCAAACGGCCGACCTTCGCTCCACGGCACCACCACTGACGTTGATGACTGGATGCCGGCGGTTCTCGCCGGCCCCATGACGCAACCAATCCCGAATCCCGAACAACGAATCCCCGCCCCACTATGACCACCCTCGCCTCCAGCTACGACCCCTCTTCCTTCGAATCGCGCCTGTACGCGCAGTGGGAGGCTGCCGGGTATTTCGTGCCGTCCGGCCAGGGTGAGCCGTATACGGTGCTGCTGCCGCCGCCGAATGTGACCGGTACGCTGCACATGGGCCATGCGTTCCAGCAGACGTTGATGGATGCGTTGGTGCGCTATCACCGCATGCGCGGCTTCGACACGCTGTGGCAGGTGGGCACCGACCATGCCGGCATCGCCACCGAGATGGTGGTGTCGCGCAACCTGGCGCTGGAAGGCAAGGGCGAAACGCGCGACTCGCTGGGGCGCGAGGGCTTCATCGCCAAGGTGTGGGAGTGGAAGGCCGAATCCGGCGACACCATCGAGCGCCAGATGCGCCGCCTGGGCACCTCCAGCGACTGGTCGCGCAGCACCTTCACCATGGACCCGCAGCCGTCGGCCGCGGTCAACGAAGCGTTCGTGCGCTGGTACGAGCAGGGCCTGATCTATCGCGGCCAGCGCCTGGTCAACTGGGACCCGGTGCTGAAGACCGCGATCTCCGACCTGGAGGTGGAAAACGTCGAGGAAGACGGCTTCCTGTGGTCGATCCGCTATCCGCTGGCCGATGGCGTGACCTACGAGCACGTCGAGCACGATGCCGACGGCGCCGAGACGCTGCGCGAGACCCGCGATTACCTGGTGGTCGCCACCACGCGCCCGGAGACCATGCTGGGCGATACCGCGGTGATGGTGCATCCGGAAGACCCACGCTATGCCACGCTGCACGGCGCCCGCATCGTGCTGCCGCTGACCGGCCGGCAAGTGCCGGTGATCACCGACGACTATGTCGACCGCGCCTTCGGCACCGGCGTGGTCAAGGTCACGCCTGCGCATGACTTCAACGATTACCAGGTGGGTGTGCGGCATGAGTTGCCGCTGATCAACCTGTTCACCGTCACCGCCACCATCAACGAGAATGCGCCGGAGCGGTACCGCGGCCTGGATCGTTACGACGCACGCAAGCTGGTGCTGTCCGAACTGGAAGACCTGGGCGTCTTGGTCGAAACCAAGCCGCACAAGCTGCAGGTGCCGCGCGGCGACCGTACCGGCCAGGTGATCGAGCCGTATCTCACCGACCAGTGGTTCGTGAAGATGGACGCGCTGGCCAAGCGCGGCCTGGAGCTGGTCGAAAGCGGCCAGGTCAAGTTCGTCCCGCCGAACTGGATCAACACCTATCGCCACTGGATGGAGAACATCCAGGATTGGTGCATCAGCCGTCAGCTGTGGTGGGGGCATCGCATTCCGGCCTGGTTCGACGAGGCAGGCAAGTGCTATGTCGGCCATGACGAAGCCGAGGTGCGCGCGAAACACGGCCTGGGTGCCGACGTCGCGCTGCACCAGGACAGCGACGTGCTGGAAACCTGGTTCTCCTCGCAACTGTGGCCGTTCTCCACGCTGGGCTGGCCGAACGCGAACGCGATGGCCGAGCGCGGTTTCGCGCGCTATCTGCCGTCGTCGGTGCTGGTCACCGGCTTCGACATCATCTTCTTCTGGGTGGCGCGCATGATCATGGCCACCGACAGCTTCACCGGCCAGGTGCCGTTCCGCGATGTCTATATCACCGGCCTGATCCGCGATGCGCAGGGCCAGAAGATGTCCAAGTCCAAGGGCAACGTGCTCGACCCGCTGGACATCATCGACGGCATCAGCATCGAAGACCTGGTTGCCAAGCGCACCACCGGGCTGATGCAGCCACGCATGGCCGAGAAGATCGAAAAAGCCACGCGCAAGGAGTTTCCGGACGGCATCATCGCCCATGGTGCCGACGCGTTGCGCTTCACCATCGCCGCACTCGCCACGCATGGCCGCGACATCAAATTCGACCTGGGCCGCGCCGAAGGCTACAAGAACTTCTGCAACAAGCTGTGGAACGCCACGCGCTTTGTGCTGATGAATACCGAAGGCGCGCGCTTTGCCGGCGTGCCGCAGCCGCGCACCGAAGCCGAGCAGTGGATTCTGGCGCGCCTGGACAAGGTGACTGCAGAAACCCACGCACACTACGCCAGCTACCGCTTCGATCTGCTGACGCAATCGCTGTACGAGTTCGCCTGGAATGCGTTCTGCGACTGGTTCGTCGAACTGGCCAAGCCCGCGCTCAACGGCCAGGACAGCGAGGCAGCCGCCAGCACGCGCCACACACTGCTGTACGTGCTCGAAGCGCTGCTGCGCCTGCTGCACCCACTTACCCCGTTCGTCACCGAGGAACTGTGGCAGCAGGTTGCACCGCGCCTGGGCATCAGCGCCGCCACGATCTCGTTGCAGGCATTCCCGCAGGCCGGCGATGTCGACACTGCGGGCTACACCAGCGCAGAGGCGGATGTCGAATGGCTGAAGTCGATGGTGTCGGCACTGCGTCGTGTGCGCAGCGAGTTGAACGTACCGCCGTCCAAGCAGGTACGTCTGCTACTGCAGGCCGGCACTGCCGACGATCGCGCCCGTGTCGGCCGCTTCGCCTCGCAGCTGTCGTTCCTGCTCAAGCTCGAAGCGATCGACTGGCTCGACGCCGGCCAGGACACACCTCCGTCGGCCACGGCCATCGTCGGCGAGCTCACCCTGCTGGTGCCGCTGGAAGGCCTGGTCGACATGGATGCCGAACGCACGCGCCTGGACAAGGAAATCAAGCGCGTGGAAGCCGAGATCGGCAAGTGCAATGGCAAGCTGGGCAACGCCACGTTTGTGCAGAACGCACCGGCCGTGGTGGTCGAGCAGGAACGCGCGCGCCTGAACGACTGGACCACGCAGCTGACCGGCCTGCGCGAGCAACGCGCCAAGCTCTAGGACCGCCAATCACTGTTGGCCGAGACGGGGTCAACAGCCTGGTTAGTCGAGGGCGCGGCGCCCTCACCGCGTGCGGGACACGCCGTGAACCCGTCCCTGGGGGCTCGGTGGTGGCATCCATGCCGCCACACAGTCCCGCAACGGACAAGGACACCGCACCAGACAATTGGTCGGCGCTCATCTGAAAAGCTGTCTGTCGTGCGGTGTGCATTAGACGCGGGGCCGATACGTCACGATCGAACAGGACGCATCCAGCACTGCTCTTCCATGCACACCGACCGTCTCGACTGGTCCTTGCCCGCTCACCGTCGCGGGACCTTGAGCGGCATGGATGCCGCGCCAGAGCCTACATGGACGTACTTGCGGCGTGTCCTGCGATGGTGGGCGGGCAAGGGCCCTGCAGCCAACGCGCAGCGTCGAGTGCGCTGTGCCCTCACCAGACAGTTGGTCGGCGCTCATCTGAAAGCTGTCTGTCGCGCGGTGCGCATCAGACGTGGAGGCGATGCTTCACGATCGAACAAGGCGCATCCAGCACCGCTCTTACCATGCACACCGATCATCTCGCTTGGTCCTTGCCCGCTCACCGTCGCGGGACCTTGAGCGGCATGGATGCCGCGCCAGAGCCTACATGGACGTACTTGCGGCGTGTCCTGCGATGGTGGGCGGGCAAGGGCCCTGCAGCCAAGGCGCAGCGTCGAGTGCGCTGTGCCCTCACCAGACAGTTGGTCGGCGCTCATCTGAAAGCTGTCTGTCGCGCGGTGCGCATCAGACGTGGAGGCGATGCTTCACGATCGAACAAGGCGCACCCAGCACTGCTCTACGTTACGTACCGACCATCTCGACTGGTCCTCGCCGGCCCACCGTCGCGGGACCTTGAGCGGCATGGATGCCGCGCCAGAGCCTACATGGACGTACTTGCGGCGTGTCCTGCGATGGTGGGCGGGCAAGGGCCCTGCAGCCAACGCGCAGCGTCGAGTGCGCTGTGCCCTCACCAGACAGTTGGTCGGCGCTCATCTGAAAGCTGTCTGTCGCGCGGTGCGCATCAGACGTGGAGGCGATGCTTCACGATCGAACAAGGCGCACCCAGCACTGCTCTACGTTACGTACCGACCATCTCGACTGGTCCTTGCCGGCCCACCGTCGCGGGACCCTGAGCGGCATGGATGCCGCGCCGGAGCCTACATGGACGTACTTGCGGCGTGTCCCGCGATGGTGGGCCGGCAAGGGCCCTGCAGCAAACTCGCAGCGTCGAGTGCGCGGTGCCCTCACCGCTTGCGGGACACGCCGTGAACCCGTCCCTGCGGGCAAGGGCCCTGCATGGATCCTGCGCCCGGCTGCGCAGAGAACTGAAGACGCGTGATGCTGCGCGCACGCGCCACGGCGTCGAAACAGCGTATGTCGCCGGACAATGAGACATCGATAAGGACATTACGCAAACGCACAACGCCCGCAGTGCTGCGGGCGTTGTAGAAAGACGTGCAACGCTGCACGCATCGTGGCGTTGCGTACCGCAGGGGCCTTACAGCTTGCCCGCCCCGGCCTTTGCCTTGACGTCTGCCGCCACCTTGGTGGCGGCCAGCAGGCTGTAGGTATACGGCGGCTTCCAGCCGATGTTGCTGTTTCATGAGCAATTCAGCGCCTTGCCGTTGATCAGCGAACCCTGGTCACGATACACGCTGCCCTTGTAGTCGCCGGCGATCTTGTCGCAGCTGCTCACACCACCGATGTCGAACGCATTTGCAGTACCCGTCTTGCGGGCACTGCATTTGCGTGGTGCATTGATAAGGCTTACAGCTTTCCGGCGCCGGCCTTCGCCTTGACGTCCGCAGCGACCTTGTCGGCCGACAGCAGGCTATAGGTGTACGGCGGGGTCCAGCCGATGTTGCTGTTCCACGAGCACGTCAGTGCCTTGCCGTTGAGCAGCGAGCCTTGATCGCGATAGACGCTGCCGCCGTAGTCGGCCGCAATCTTGTCGCAGCTGCTCACCCCACTGATGTCGAACACGTTGCGCTCGGAGAAGATCTTCGACTCCTTGCCCACGCCATGCGCATGCGAGAACGGGTAGACCTTATTGCTGGTGCTGCCGACGTGGTAGTTGTTGTACAGATGCACCTGCCCGAAGCGCACCCGCGGTGCGCGTGCGGAGATGTTCTCGAACAAGGTGTTGTGGATGGTCACCTTGAGCTTGCCGCTGTCGGTGCTGGAGGCGCTGTCACTGGAACCGATCAGGTCGTTCTTCTCGTGCGACTTGAACGCCGAGTAGGAAATGGTGACGAAGTTGGCGCCCTTCTTGACGTCCATCGCGCCATCGTGATGCTGCTTGGGACGGCCGTTGGCGGTGCCGTTCTGATCGTCGGTACGACGACCGTCGGTGAAGGTGACATGGTCCACCCACACATTGGTTGCGCCCTCGACCGTCAGGCCGTCGTACTCGGCATTCCAGTTGCCGGCGCTGCCGTCATCCGGGTCCCAGACCGGCTGCGGATCCCACGGATTTTCGATGGTGAGATTGCGGATGATGACGTCGTTGGCCTTGACGTAGAAATAGCCTTCGCGGATCTCCGCATTGCTGGTGATGCCGATCAGCGTGGTCTTGGTGGGGATGTCCAACCGCGCGCGGCTCTTCATATCCGAGGTCGTGGTGTACGGCTTGCCTTCGCTGATATCGATGATGCCGCTGATCTTGATGATGCGCCCGTTGCTGCCCACGCTGGCTTTCAGCGCGCTCTTCAGCTCTGCGGCAGTCTTGACCGTGTAGATATTGGCTGCGGCCGCTTTGGAACCGCCCTTGGTCCCTCCGTTCTGTGTTGCCCAACCAGTGGTTGCAACTTCCAGTGCAGGATCGGCGCAGGCAACGCCAACAACCAGCAACGACCCGACAAACAGCGACGCGGCGGCCGCCGTTGAAAATTTCGGCTTCATCTTGATCTCTCCCTCGGATAGGTTCGATGCGCCGCGCGGCGGCACACCCCTCGTCTAGCAGGCGCGGAACATACTTTTCATCTCTGTAATGTTCAGTCCCGCGACGCCGATACTAGGAGCATCGCAATGGCTTGTATCTAGCCGATGCATCGATGTGCACGCGCAGTCACGCAAACGGTTGCGGGACATCCAGGAGAAGACAAAACGCTGTAATCAAGACACGCAGAGACAGGCATGAGGACACTGCAGCGCAGCATGCTCTGCATCGCAACGCAGACCGACACAGCTCCAGCACGGTGTGCCGCCGCCATCACATGCATGCATGTTTTTTTTCGGCGCGCACGGCAATTGCACTGCGATGCATCGCTATCGCAGTGCGCCTGGCACATGGACACAGTCGATTGGCGCTGCTGGAAACCACGGGTGGCACGTGGCGGCATGATCACCGTCGCGGTTGCAGGTGCGCCCTGCCGGATGGCGCCGCGCAGGCGACACCTCGGGCGATGCAAATGGGAAAAACATTCACCCTGTTGCGATCGATTGCAGCGATGCGCAACAGCTCGGCGCACAGCGGGTGCGTTGCCTGATGACCTGATCGTGGTGCGTCACCACAACGCCGCTTCGGGGCGAAACAGCAAGGCGCCAGCACGGTCGCCTGGCGGCTATGCAGGAGCCGGGGTGGTGTCTCGGGTCGTGACGCGTGCCTCACCGATGCAACCGCGCGACGCGTATCAGGTGCGTCGGGGCAGAACCCGCCGGACGCGGGAGAACGCTTCCATCAGCCTCGGCCGATGAGGCTCAGGAGAACCCTTCGAAGGACAACTCGATTGCCATCACCAGCGCATCTTCGCGGCCGGTATTGGAGGGGTAGTAGCGTGGGCGCCGCCCGATCTCATTGAAGCCCTCGGAGTGATACAGCGCAATCGCCGACGGATTGGACGGGCGTACTTCCAGAAACGCGCGCCGCGCGCCGCGATCGCAGGCACCCTTGATCAGCGCGCGCAACAGCACGCGGCCATGCCCGCGGGATTGCGCCTCCGGTGCGATGCAGACATTGAGCACGTGCGCCTCGTCGGCAGCGATGCTGATCACTCCGTAGCCAATGACCTGCCCGCCCTGCTCCATCACCCAGCCCGGATAGCCGGCCTGCAGGCAGTCGCGAAAGATGCTGCGCGTCCACGGGAACGGATAGGCCCGATGTTCGATGTCCATCACCACATCCAGATCGCTCTCGCGCATGGCGCGCAGCGAGGTGGGCAGCGGCGCGTTCAAGGCGCTCATGCCGGGTTCCGACGCCGCCGCAGCGCGCGCAGTTGCGGCCACAGCGCGCGCTTGGCGGCCGGGTTGCCGCGCAGCTCGGCCAGCGGCCAGGACGCCATCAAGGCTTGCGTATTCGGATCGCCGGGGTTGCAGCCGGAGGCGCGCAGCAACGCCATCTGCAGGCGATCGGGCATGCCGACCCGGCTGCGCCGCGGCGGCGCTGCCGGCGCAGTCGTGGCCGCATCCGGCGCGTGGGCCGGCGCCACCGGTGCGCTGCGGCGGACCGCTGGCGCCGGCATTGGTGGCGTGCGCTCCACGCGCGGCGGTGCGGCCGCCGGCGCGCGCTCCATCGTCTCCTCAGGCACCGCCGCCGCGTCCACGGTGTCGCGATCCAGATACACGGTGTGTCCCAACGCCTGCAGATACGACACCTGCAGATCGGACCACATCGGCTCGGAGGCCAATTGACTCATGGCATCTGGCTCATGGCAGCTCGGGCGTGCGCCGCCAGCGCCGCCACAGCCACATCACCGGCCCGGACAGTGCATACAGCACGCCGATCACCAGCAGCGAACGGGCCAGATCGATCACCAGCAGCGCGATCACCACCGTGGCGATCGCCAGCGCCAGGAACGGCACACGGTCGGCACGCGGACCACGCGCGCCGCCCTTGAAACTCCAGAACCGGATCCGGCTGACCATCAGCAAGGCCGATACCACCGTGACCGCCAGCGCCAGGTAACGCAGCTGCTCGCCATCGAAGCCCAGGCTGTCGTCGGCAAACGCCCAGACGAAGGACATCATCAAGCCGGCGGCCGCCGGGCTGGCCAGGCCGATGAACCAGCGCTTGTCGACCACCCCCACTTGCGTGTTGAAGCGCGCCAGGCGCAGCGCCGCGCAGGCCGCATACAGAAACGCGGCCGACCAGCCGACCCGGCCCATCACGTTGCTGTCGTACTTCAGCGCCGACAGCGACCAGTGATACATCACCAGCGCCGGGGCCATGCCGAAGCTGACCAGATCGGCCAGCGAGTCGTACTGCACGCCGAACTCGCTGCTGGTATTGGTCAGGCGCGCGACCCGGCCGTCCAGCCCGTCCATCACCGCGGCCACGAACACCGCCATGGCGGCCTGGACGAATTGCCCGTTGGCGGCGGCGATGATGGCGTAGAAACCGGAAAACAGCCCGGCGGTGGTGAACAGGTTCGGCAGCAGGTAGATCGTGCGCGAGCGCGGGGGCGGTCTCATCTCATCCATCCGGCAAGTGTAGGGCCTGAGGTCCATCCGGCGGTAGCGCGCCGGCGTCGTGCAGCCTCACTTGCCAGCGCCGGCCGCGGATGCTGCAATCGCCGCGGGAATCATCCAGGGGAAGCCACATGCACCTGTCGTCCGGGCTTTGCGCCCTGTTGATGCTGGTCAGCGCCGCCGCCGGCGCGACCGATCTGTACAAATGGAAGGACGCCAAGGGCGTCACCCACTACACCGAAACCCCGCCACCGTCCGGCCAGCGCTACGAAGCGCGCCGGATCGATGCACGCAGCGGCACCGCCGCCATCGCCGCGCCGGACACCACCACGCCCGAATCGGCCGACTGCCTGACCGCACGCCGCAACCTGGAGCTGCTCAGTGGCAAGGGCGAGGTCACCATGGGCGCCGGCGCCGATGGCAAGCCCGGCACCCCGCTGGACCCGGATGCCCGCGCGGCGCAACGCAACCTCGCCGAGGCGGCCGCCAAGGCCTATTGCAAGCCGGCAGCGAGCGGCACTCCAGCCTCCTGAGCCGGCCCGGGAGCGACCACCTACCGGCCCATGCGTCCGGCCGATCGGCCGGCGCCACTGACCGGCAGGGCGCGAGACTGGCAAACTATGGGCTTTCCGCCCAAGCGAAGCCCGATGCGTCTTTCCCAGTTCCACCTGCACACCACCAAGGAAACCCCGGCCGACGCCGAGTTGGTCAGCCACCGTCTGATGCTGCGCGCGGGCATGATCCGCAAGCTGGCCTCCGGGCTGTACACCTGGTCGCCACTGGGTCTGCGCGTGCTGCGCAAGGTCGAGGCCATCGTGCGCGAGGAAATGAACCGCGCCGGGGCGGTGGAAGTGCTGTTCCCCACCATCCAGCCGCGCGAACTGTGGGATGCCACCGGTCGTTGGGAAAAGTTCGGCGGGCAGTTGCTCAAGATCAAGGATCGCAAGGAGCAGGAGTTCTGCTACAGCCCGACCGCCGAAGAGGCCGCGGCCGAATTCGCGCGCCAGGAAATCAACAGCTACAAGCAGTTGCCGCTGAACTTCTTCCAGATCCAGACCAAGTTCCGCGATGAGATCCGTCCACGCTTCGGCGTGATGCGCGCGCGCGAATTCCTCATGAAGGACGCCTACTCCTTCCATCTCACCGATGCCGACATGGCGCGCGAATACGACAACATGCGCGCAGCCTACACCCGCATCTTCACCCGGCTGGGGCTGGAATTCCGCGCCGTGCAGGCCGACTCCGGCGCGATCGGCGGCGATGCCTCGCAGGAATTCCACGTCATTGCCGCTTCCGGCGAAGACTCGCTGGCATTCTCCACCGGCTCCGATTACGCCGCCAACGTGGAAACCGCCAGCGCCGCCCTGCCCGCCCCGCGCGCCGAGGCTGGCGAGGCGATGCGCCAGGTCGCAACGCCCACCCAGAAGACCTGCGAAGACGTCGCCCGGTTGCTGGGCATCACGCTGCAGCGCACGGTCAAGTCGGTGGCGGTGATGACCGAGGCCGGCTTCGTGCTGGTGCTGGTGCGCGGCGATCACGCCGTCAACGAGATCAAGCTCGGCAAGGTCGCCGGCCTGGCCGGTTACCGCCTGGCCAACGAGACCGAGATCCGCGACCACCTCGGCTGCGAGCCGGGCTTCCTGGGCCCGGTGAACACCGCCCGCCCGGTGCGCGTGGTGGCCGACCGCGATGTCGCGGCGATGGCAGATTTCGTGGTCGGTGCCAACGTGCCCGGCGAACACCTGGCAGGGGTCAACTGGGGCCGCGATCTGCCCGAACCTGACACCGTTGCCGATGTGCGCAACGTCATCGACGGCGAACGCGCGGCCGATGGCGGCGAACTGCGTCTGGCGCGCGGAATCGAGGTGGGCCATGTGTTCCAGCTCGGCGACCAGTATGCGCAGGCACTGCAGGCCACCGTGATCGACGAGAACGGCAAGCCCGCGGTGATGAAGATGGGCTGCTACGGCATCGGCATTTCGCGCATCGTGGCTGCGGCGATCGAGCAGAACCATGACGATGCCGGCATTGTCTGGCCCGCACCGATGGCACCGTGGCAGGTGGCGATCTGCATCATCAACCCCAAGCAGGATGCACAGGTGGTTGCCGCCGCCCAGGCATTGCTGGACGAATTGATCGCTGCGGGGATCGACGCGGTGCTGGACGATCGCGGCCTGCGCCCGGGCGCCATGTTTGCCGATATGGAACTGCTGGGCATTCCGCATCGGGTGGTGGTCTCCGAACGCGGATTGGCCGCCGGCACATTTGAATATCGCGCCCGCACTGCAGAGGCAGCAGAAAACCTGGATAAGGCCGGGTTATTCTCCCGCCTGGGTTGTTGATCAAATCAGCCGAAACTACTTGGATTGGATGAACACAAGGCGCCGAATTATTTCGGCGCATTTGTCACCCGGGTTTTCTGACATTATGATGGCCAGCGCTGCCACGGACCGGCATTCTTTTCTCTCTCATCCTCCGGAGTAGTGATGTCGATCGATCTTAGCGGCCTGTCGGCCAAGCAGTTGGGTGCCCTGATCAAAAACGCGAAGAAGCAGCAGACCGTGGTTGCCAAGCGCGCTCCGATTGCCAAGGTCCGCACGCAACTGACCCGCGCGGCAAAAGCCCAGGGTTATTCCATCGAAGAATTGTTTGGCACCAGCGCCGGCCCGGGTCGTCCTGCTGCCGCTGCCAAGCCGGGCCCGCGCGCCGGCCGCAAGCTGGGCAAGGTTCCGCCCAAGTATCGCAACCCCGCCAATCCCCAGGAAGCCTGGACCGGCCGCGGCAAGCAGCCGCGCTGGCTGGCCGAACTGACCGCCGCCGGCAAGAAAGTCGAAGACTTTCTGATCAGCAAGGTCAGCACCAAGAAGGCTCCGGCCAAGAAGGCCGCCCCGCGCAAGGCCGCCACCAAGCGCGCGCCCAAGAAGTCCAAGGCCGCCTGATTCACCGCAATAAAACCCCCGGCATTGCCGGGGTTTTTATTGCGCGTTTTTATCTGTCATAAATTCTTGCGGGCCGGAATCAACAGATTGCCGAACAGCAATCCGGCCATCAAGGCCATCACGATATTGGTCACCGCCAATAGTGCGGCCTGCCCGACACTGACATCCTGTTGCTGTACCAGGGTCAGAAAGCCACGCAAGCTGACACTGCCCGGAACCAGCATGATGATGCCGGGCAAACGGATCAATGCACCGGGTTTTTGCACCACCCGCCCGAACAGATTACCGGCGGCGGTCAATGCCATCGCCGATGCAAAGACACCGGCCGGACCACCCCAGGCGTGCCCGGCATAACGCGCAATGACATACCCGGACATGGCCGCTGCCATGATCCATAAATAATCACGCCGATTGGCCTTGAACAACACCGCAAATGCATAAGCGGCCACCAGCAGCGAGGCCCATTCCACCCAGCTGGCCTGCGGGCGCAATGCGGCCACCTGCGGATGCAGGCCGACCACCTGGGTCAGCGTCACCGCGATCACCGCACCGACGGTGAGCTTGAGCACCGTGGTCACCGCACCGGCCAGCCGCGCCGTGCCCGAGACCCAGTGCTGGCTGGCCAGCTCGTTGAAGGCATTGGTCAACGACATGCCGGGCAGCAGCACCACCAGCGAGGCGATGATCACCGTATTGAGGTTCAACGGCCCGAGCAGCGACGCCACCACCGCGGCCACGACCCCGGCCAACAGCCCGGCCAGCGCCTCGCCGGCCTCCTTGGTCGCCGGCCGCCTGTCGGTGTACTGGGTCAGCAGGCCGATCGACATGCCGATCGCGCCGGCGGTGGCGATGTCCAGCCAGGGCAGTTTCCACAGCCCTGCCACGCCGGCGGCGGCCAGCCCGAATGCCAGCACCTGCATGGTCTTGCCGCGCCGATCGACCTCGCGGTCCAGCCGCCGCAGCGCGGTGTGGCCCTGCGCGATGCTCATGCGCCCGTTGGCCACGCTGTCGGCCACGTAATCGGCCACGCTGAGCTTGTACAGGTCATTCTCGCCCGGGGCCAGCCGGATCACCCGGGTGATGTCGCTGGAGCCGATGGCCTTGGTCGGATCGCTGAAGCTCAAGATGATCCCGGTGGGATTGGACCAGGGCTCGCAGTCCAGGCCCAGCTTCTGCGACAGTCCGACCACGGCGGCCTCCAGACGCTGCGCGGTGGTGCCGTAGGAATGCAGGCGTCCGGCGATTTCCGAAACAAAGGCGACGCGCTGGGCATAGGTGGCGCTGGCGGACGGTTGGACGACGGTGGCAGCGGACATGCGTGGCGGGTCGGATCGGAGAAACGCCGTCTGGCGAGGCCGCCAGTGTATGTCGCAGCGCCCCTGGCCGGCGTGCCGATCGTCTGTGCCGGGACCACAAGTGCGAAGCGTCCCCATCATTCGCTCACGCCGGGCGCGGTATGCTGGCGCCACGGACAGGCCACCCATGATCAAACCGCAACCTCCCCGCATCGACCAAGACTCGCAGGATCAGACCCAGCTCCGCCTCGCCGGCAGTTGGGTGCTGGCAACCGCCCTGTCCCAGGCAGAACAGCTGCAGGCCGTGCCCGACGGGGTGCGCCGCATCGACGCGCGCGGCATCGGCCAACTGGATTCGGCCGGCGTGCTGCAGTTGCTGCGCTTTGCCGGCCGCATGGGCCTGAAGGAAGATGCGATCGATTTCCGCGATGAGCACCAGGCCCTGGTGTGCACCATCGAGGAACTCAACGACGAACGCCCCAAGCCCAAACGCGACTACGGCTTTGTCGCCGCGCTGGACCGTCTGGGCCGCACCACCCATGGCGTCGGCCAGGGCATCCTGGAACTGAACAGTTTTCTGGGCGAGAACCTGGTCAAGATCGGGCGGCTGATCCACGAGCCGCGCCGCTTCCGCCTGACCGCCACCGTGCACCACATGGAGCAGGTCGGCCTGGATGCGGTGCCGCTGGTGGTGCTGCTGTCGTACCTGGTTGGCGCGGTGATCGCGTTCCTGGGCTCGACCATCCTGCGCGACTTCGGTGCGGAAATTTATGTGGTGGAACTGGTGTCCATCGCCTTCCTGCGCGAGTTCGCGGTGCTGCTGACCGCCATCGTGCTGGCCGGGCGCACTGCCAGCGCCTTCACCGCGCAGATCGGTGCGATGAAATCACGCGAGGAAGTGGACGCGATCCGCACCCTGGGCCTGGACCCGATCGACCTGCTGGTGATCCCACGCCTGCTCGCGCTGATCTTCACCCTGCCGCTGCTGACCTTCATCGCGATGATCGCCGGCCTGGCCGGCGGCGTCACCGTGGGCGCGTTCGACCTGGACATTCCGCCGCAGATGTACCTGGCGCGCATGCACGACACCATCCAGTTGCGGCATTTCCTGGTCGGGCTGTCCAAGGCGCCGCTGTTTGCGCTGGTGATCGGCCTGATCGGCTGCCTGGAAGGCCTGAAGGTCAGCGGCACCGCGCAATCGGTGGGCGAGCGCACCACCTCCTCGGTGGTGCAGACGATTTCCTTGGTCATCATCCTCGACGCGGTCGCCGCGCTGTGGTTCATGAAGATGGGGTGGTGATGGAGCCGGGATTGGACATTCGGGATTCGGGATTCGTGCAAGGCAGAAGCGCAGCTGGCGCCCTGACACCCGGGAGAGCTGTGCTGTGACCCATCCCGAATCCCCACTCCCCAATCCCGGCACAGAGGCCGAGGCCGACGACGACCAGCTGGCGATTTCCGTGCGCGGGCTGACCAACCGTTTCGGCAGCCAGGTCGTGCACGAGGACCTGGATCTGGACGTGCGTCGCGGCGAGATCCTGGGCGTGGTCGGCGGCTCGGGCACCGGCAAGTCGGTGCTGATGCGCAGCATCCTGGGCCTGCGCGAGCCGGATGCCGGCAGCATCCAGGTATTGGGGGCGGATGCGCGCTCGGGCCGCTTCGCCGACCGCCAGCACATCACCCGCAATACCGGCGTGCTGTTCCAGGACGGCGCGCTGTTCTCGTCGATGACCGTCGGCGAAAACGTGCAGGTGCCGCTGAAGGAGCATCACGGCGAGTTTCCGGAGCGCTGGTATTTCGAACTGGCGCTGCTGAAGATCAAGCTGGCCGGCCTGCCGGCCGATGCACTGGACAAACTGCCCTCGCAGCTGTCCGGCGGCATGCGCAAGCGCGCCGGCCTGGCGCGGGCGCTGGCGCTGGATCCGCCGCTGCTGTTCCTGGACGAGCCCACTGCCGGGCTGGACCCGATCGGCGCGGCCGCCTTCGACCGCCTGATCCGCACCTTGCAGCAGGCATTGGGCCTGACCGTGTTCCTGATTACCCATGACCTGGATACGCTGTACGCCATCTGCGACCGCATCGCGGTGCTGGCCGATCACAAGGTGATTGCCAACGCGCCGCTGGCCGAGATCGAACAGGTCGACCACCCCTGGATCCAGGAATACTTCCACGGTCCGCGCGCCCGCGCCGCGCGCGCGGCCAAGACCGACTCCACCGAGACCGCCTGAGCATGGAAACCAAAGCCAATTACGTCCTGATCGGCGCCTTCACCATCGTGGCGGGCCTGGCCCTGCTGCTGTTCGGGCTATGGGCCGCAAAGTATTCCTCCGACCGCACCTGGCAGCAGTACCGGGTGGTGTTCCGCGAGGCGGTGACCGGCCTGTCGGTCGGCAGCCCGGTGCAGTACAACGGCATCGCGGTCGGCTCGATCACCGAGCTGACGCTGGCGCCGAACGACCCGCGCCAGGTGGTCGCGCACGTGCGGGTGAACTCCACCACGCCGATCAAGAGCGATACCCGCGCCAAGCTGGCCATCACCAGCCTGACCGGCCCGTCGATCATCCAGCTCTCCGGCGGCACGCCCGAGGCACCGTCGCTGACCACCATCGACAAGAGCGACGCGCCGATCATCCAGACCACGCCGTCGGCGCTGCAGAACATCACCGATACCGCCAACCGCATCGTCGAGCGCATGGACCAGATGCTCTCGGACAAGAACGTGGCCAGCATCACTGCCACCTTGCAGAACCTGGAAAAGATCAGCGGCGGCATCGCCGATCGCGACGAAGGCATGCAGGCGCTGATCGTCAGCGCGCGCGATGCCGCACGCAATCTGGACACCACCCTGACCACCACCAACGGCACCATCAAGCGGCTGGACCAGAACCTGGTGCAGCAGCTGCCGGGCATCCTGGAGAAGCTCGATGCCACCCTGGTCAAGCTGGATTCGGCTGCCGGCAACGCCGACAACATCCTTGGCGAGAACCGCGCGGCCATCAACAGCTTTGCCAACGACGGGCTGGGCCAGCTCGGGCCCACGCTGACCGAACTGCGCGGCCTGATCCGCGACCTGCGCCGGGTCAGCGACAAACTGGACAACAACCCTGCGCGCTACCTGCTCGGCCGCGACGCACCCAAGGAGTTCGAACCGAAATGACTGCCATGCGCCTGTTGCGTCCCGTGTTGTGCGTCTCCCTGCTGGCGCTGGGCGGCTGCTCGCTGCTGACCGGCGGCGACCAGAAGCCGGCCACCATCTACGCGCCGACCGTGCGGGTGACGCCCAATCCGTCCTGGCCGCAGGTTACCTGGCAACTGGCGGTGGCCAAGCCGAGCGCGGCGCGCATCATCGACAGCCCGCGCATCAACGTGCGCCCGACCCCGAGCGAATTGCAGGTCTACCACGGCGCAGGCTGGGCGCAGCCGGCCACCGATATGCTGGAAGACAGCGTGGTGCGCGCATTCGAGGACTCCGGCAAGATCGCCGCGGTCGCCCGCATCGGCACCGGCATCCGCTCCGACTACAAGCTGGCGATCGACCTGCGCCGCTTCGAGTCCGATTACGCCGGCCAGGCGCTGCCCTCGGCCACCATCGAACTCAATGCCAAGCTGCTGCACGCCGCCGACCAGCGCGTGGTGGCCTCGCGCACCTTCCTGGTGGCACGCCCGTCCAGCGGCACCGACACGGCGGCAGTGGCAGCGGCATTCGAACAGGCGATGACGCAGGTCACCACCGAACTGGTCGGCTGGACCCTGCTCAATGGCCAGCAGGATAGTCAGCGCTTGCCGCGTCCGCTGTCACCGCGACAGCCGGACTAGCGCTTGGGGCCCCGCGCATCAATCTGGCGAAACGTCAGATTGATGCGCTCGCCGACCGGTTTTGCGGTGCGCGGCAACGCATGCTTGTAGTGGCGCTGGGTATCGCCTCCCATCAGCAGCAAATCGCCGTGCCCCAGTTCCAGCGCCTGCTTCAACGCCGCATCGTCGCGATGCCTGAAGGCAAAGCGCCGCGTCGCGCCCAGGCTCAGCGAAGCGATCAACGGCTGCGCGCCCAACTCCGGCTCGTCGTCGCTGTGCCAGCCCATCGCATCGTTGCCGCTGCGGTAACGGTTGGCCAGCACGCTGTTGAATGGCGCCCCGGTCTCGGCCTGCAGGCGCGCGCGTAGAGGCTGCAATGCCTCCAGCCACGGCTGCGGTGCGAACTGCGTGCCCGAGTAGCGGTAACTTGCCTCAGCATCGCCGATCCAACTGCTCAGACGCGGCGAATCCACCGTCCGCCCGAACATGCGGATGCGATGCACCTCCCACTGCACCTGCGTCAGCAGCACCTGCAGCAGCGCATCGGCCTGCGCGCGCGGCAACCAGCCGCGGCACCAGGCGATCTCCGCATGCGGCAAGGCAACCCGAATCTTCATGTTTCAAACGCTAGCACGCTCCGGCTGCGTGGAGGCTGGGCGCCACGGATGAATCGATCCGATTTGCCGCCGTCACATCGAATCCCGGAAAATGCGCGGTAGCCATCGAGCCAACGGGAGCGGAGCAATGTCGGAAGCAGGAGTCGGCGCAAGTGCGCCAGAGACGGTCGAGCGCGACGTGATGGAGTACGACGTCGTCACCGTCGGCGCCGGCCCGGCCGGGCTGGCTTTTGCGATCCGGCTCAAGCAGCTGGATCCGGCCATCAGCGTCTGCGTGATCGAAAAATCCAGCACCATCGGTGCGCATATCCTGTCCGGCGCGGTGATCGAGCCGGGCCCGCTGGATGCCTTGCTGCCGGGCTGGCGCGACAACCCGCCGCCGATCTGCGTGGCCGCCACCGACGACGAGTTCTGGTTCCTCGGCAAGGACAGCGCGCGCAAGTTCCCGGTGGTGCCGCCGGGCATGCGCAACCACGGCAACTTCATCGTCAGCCTGGGCGCAATGTGCGCCTGGCTGGCGCCGCAGGCCGAAGCATTGGGCGTGGAGATCTATCCGGGCTTTGCCGCTGCCGAAACGCTGCACGACGCCAACGACCAGGTCATCGGCGTACGTATCGGCGACATGGGCGTGGCCAAGGATGGGTCGCACAAGCCCGGTTACACCGCCGGCATCGACATCCGTGCCAAGGTCACCGTGCTGGCCGAAGGCGCACGCGGGCACCTCACCAAGCGCCTGCTCAAGCGCTTCGACCTCACCGCCGACGCCGACCCGCAGGGCTACTCGATCGGCATCAAGGAACTGTGGCAGGTACCGGAGGGGCGCGTCAGCCCCGGCAAGATCGTGCATACGCTGGGCTGGCCGGCCGACAACCGCACCTACGGCGGCAGCTTCCTGTATCACCTGGACAACAACCAGATCGCGCTCGGTTATGTGAGCGGGCTGGACTACAGCGACCCGCAATACCAGCCATGGGAAGCCTTCCAGCAATGGAAGAACCACACGCTGATCAAGCCGTTGCTGGAAGGCGGCAGCATCCTCTCGGCCGGCGCGCGTGCCATCGTCACCGGCGGCTGGCAGTCGCTGCCGAAGGTGGAAATGCCCGGCGCCCTGTTGATCGGCGACACTGCCGGCCTGCTCAACGTGCCCAAGATCAAGGGCACCCACCAGGCGATCCGCAGCGGCATGCTGGCGGCCGAGCATCTGGTGCAATCGCAGCTGGCGCCGCAAGGCTTCGACGCCAAGTTGCGCGCCTCCGATGCGATGGCCGAACTCAAGCAGGTGCGCAACATCAAGCCGGGCTTCAAGAAGGGCCTGTGGTTCGGCCTGCTCAACGCCGCCTGGGAAACTGCGCTCAAGGGCGCCTCACCATGGACACTGAAGAACAAGCCCGACTGGTCGGCATTGCACAAGATCGGCGAGTACGAGCAACCCACGCGCCACTACGGCACGCGCGAGCTCGCTCCGCGCGACCGGCTGCAGGCGGTGTACTTCGCTGCCACCGAGCACGACGAAGACCAGCCCGTGCATCTGAAGGTACTCGATACCGACGTGTGCGCTACCCGCTGCGTGCAGGAATACGACAATCCCTGCACCCGCTTCTGCCCGGCCAACGTCTACGAAATGGTCGCAGACGCCGGCAGCCCGTCCGGCAAGCGCCTGCAGATCAACGCCGCCAACTGCGTGCACTGCAAGACCTGTGACATCAAGGACCCGTACGAGATCATCACCTGGGTCACGCCGGAGGGTGGTTCGGGCCCGAACTACCAAAATTTGTGAGCACAGCGGGACGCTCGATACAGTCACGTGCGCGTGCACAACTGTTTGGACTATTACGCGCAGGGTTTCGTGCAATTCCGTTAAGTGATGCAACGCGTGATCGTTGGCGTAGCTGGTTCCTGGAACGACATGCCGACTGGGTACCCGAGCCTGCACGCGGCCGTGCCACCCATTGCACCTCTCGACGCCCGGCAGCACGCAGCGACGAAGCGGCGATCGGGTATGTGCCTTATCGCACGACTGTATTGCCCGAAACGCTTCCCGCGACCCTGGTAGCATTCTATCTGCCGCAATTTCATCCCATCCCGGAGAACGACGCGTGGTGGGGCAAAGGCTTTACCGAATGGCGCAATGTCAGCCGGGCGCTTGCACAGTTTGAAGGCCATCAACAACCACGCCTTCCGGCGGATCTGGGCTTCTATGACCTTCGCACACCACAGGTCATGCGCGAGCAGGCACGTTTGGCACAGGAGTACGGCCTTGGTGCGTTTTGCTTTTACTTCTACTGGTTTGCCGGTAAGACCTTGCTGGAAATGCCGATTGCCCAACGGCACGAAGACACCTCGATCACGTTGCCTTTTTGCCTTTGCTGGGCAAACGAGAAGTGGGCGCGCCGCTGGGATGGCCGTGGCGACGACATTCTGATCGACCAGGCGCACAGCGCCGACGACGACCTTGCCTTTATTGCCCATGTCGCGACATATCTACGCAATCCGACATATCTGCGCGTGGATGGCCGCCCGTTACTATTGGTGTATCGGCCACATTTATTGCCCGATCCCGCACAGACCGCAGCGCGTTGGCGCAAGTGGTGTCGCGATAACGGAGTCGGCGAAATTCACCTGGCCTACGTCCAGGGTTTCGAGCGCCCCGATCCGCGCGACATCGGATTCGATGCCGCAGTCGAATTCCCTCCCAACATGAGTACGCCAGCGTCGGTCACTGCCAGACAGCGGTTGCTGAACCCGGATTTCAACGGCGAGGTACTCGATTGGCGAGAACTTGCGTGCGACATGGAACGGCGACCGCTACGCGAGTACACGCTATATCCGGGCGTCAATCCGGGCTGGGACAACGAACCACGACGCTCGGGAAAAGGACGCATCTACCTGCACGCATCCCCCCGTCGCTATCGGGACTGGCTATCGCGCACCCTGCGACATCGCCTCGCCAATGCGCCGCCGGCTCACCGCATGGTGTTCATCAATGCATGGAACGAGTGGGCCGAAGGTGCGGTACTCGAACCAGATGCGCGCTTGGGACATGCGTGGCTGGAGGCAACACGTCAGGCGTTGACGCGTGCACCCGGGGTTGCAACCGAAGCACGTTTGCCAAGCGCATGCGTGGTCTTGCACGCCTGGTATCTTGATGTACTGAACGAGATGCTCGATGCAATTGTCGAGTGCGGAACTCCACTGCGCATCATCGTCACGACCGACCTCACCAAGGTCCTCGAAGTCAATCAATGCATACAGCAGCGCGGCATCCAGGCCGAGGTGGCAGGCTTTGAAAATCGTGGCCGCGACATCCTGCCTTTCCTGCACGTGGCCAACCGGCTACTCGATGAGGGCGTGCAACTGGTTTTGAAGCTGCACACCAAGAAATCGACCCATCGCGATGACGGAAATGCCTGGCGAAACGAGATGCTCGCTGCATTGCTAATGCCGCAGCGGGTCGATGCGATCGTGGATGCGTTCTCTACCGATCCGCTTGTCGGTCTCATGGCACCTTACGGTCATCTCTTACCGGTAACCGACTTTATCGGCGGCAACGCTGACGCACTGGATTATCTTGCTGTTCGCACAGGCACGGATGCACCGGACGCAACCAGCTTGTTTGCTTCCGGCAGCATGTTCTGGGCACGGCTGGAGGCGCTACGCCCATTGCTGGATGCACATCTTCATCCG
Source organism: Xanthomonas euroxanthea (assembly GCF_903989455.1). NCBI lineage: Bacteria > Pseudomonadati > Pseudomonadota > Gammaproteobacteria > Lysobacterales > Lysobacteraceae > Xanthomonas > Xanthomonas euroxanthea. The sequence continues at coordinate 4,093,079 of NZ_LR861803.1, forward strand.
AGCGAGTTTGAAAGCGAACAAGGGCAGATCGACGGCACCCTTGCCCATGCAATCGAGCGCTTCGTCGGTCTTGCAGTGACCAGTTCCGGGCATCGCGTCACCACGATCGAACAAACACTGGGCATTTCCAAAACAGCATCATCCAAACTTTATCGGTATGCACGCAAGGCGCCGTGACGGCGCCTTGCGGATTGCAACGCAACTAGTCTCGTGTTTGCACAACGAATGCGACACCGGTTTTGGCGCGCAACTCATCCAGCTCCACTCCCTCGGCCGCCTCCACCAGCACCAACCCGCCATCGGTGACGTCGAATACCGCCAAGTCGGTGATGATGCGATCGACCACGCCGACGCCGGTCAATGGCAGATCGCATTCGGGCAGGATCTTGTGGCTGCCGTCCTTGGCGACGTGTTCCATCAGCACCACCACGCGCTTGACGCCGGCCACCAGGTCCATCGCGCCGCCCATGCCCTTGACCATCTTGCCGGGCACCATCCAGTTGGCCAGGTCGCCGCGGTCGGTGACCTGCATCGCACCGAGAATCGCCAGATCGATGTGCCCGCCGCGAATCATCGCAAATGAGTCGTGGCTGCCGAAATAACTGGCACCGGCACGCGCGGTCACTGTCTGCTTGCCGGCATTGATCAGGTCTGCATCCACCTCGTCCTCGGTGGGAAACGGGCCGATGCCGAGCAGGCCGTTTTCCGATTGCAGCCACACGTCCATGCCATCGGGAATGTGATTGGCCACCAGCGTCGGCAGGCCGATGCCCAGGTTGACGTAGGCGCCATCAGTCAGTTCGCGCGCCGCACGTGCGGCCATCTGGTCCCTGGTCCAGGCCATCAGTGCTGTCCTTCGCGCACGGTGCGCTGTTCGATGCGTTTTTCCGGCGTGGCGTTGAGCACCAGCCGGTCGACATAGATGCCGGGCAGATGCACCTGGTCCGGATCGATCGCGCCCACCTCGACGATCTCCTCGACCTCGGCAACGCAGACGCGACCGGCCATGGCACAGGCCGGGTTGAAGTTGCGCGCGGTCTTGCGGAACACCAGATTGCCGGCCGTGTCCGCACGCCAGGCCTTGACCAGCGCGACATCGGCCTGCAGCGCGGTTTCCATCACGTACTGTTTGCCATCGAATTCGCGGGTTTCCTTGCCCTGGGCCACGATGGTGCCGTAGCCGGTTGCGGTGTAGAACGCGGGGATTCCCGCACCGCCCGCGCGCAGACGCTCGGCCAGCGTGCCTTGCGGGTTGAACTCCAGCTCGAGTTCGCCGGCCAGATACTGCCGCTCGAATTCCTTGTTTTCGCCCACGTAGGACGAAATCATCTTGCGGATCTGCCGGGTGGCCAATAATTGGCCCAGCCCGAATCCATCGACGCCGGCGTTGTTGGAAATCACGGTCAGCCCGCCGACCCCGCTCTCGCGCACCGCTGCAATCAGCGCCTCCGGAATTCCGCACAGGCCAAAGCCGCCGACCGCCAGGGTCTGGCCATCGGCCAGCACCCCATCCAGCGCCGCCCCGGCATCGGCATAGCGTTTGCCGCTTGCCGCACCACGCCCACCATTGCTCATCACCGCCCTCGCCTCGCTGATGTGAAGCGGCCATTCTAGCCGCTGACTGTTCCCTGTCCCCGATCGCAATTCCGCCACACCCAAGACACGGCGCAGCCGCTAAACTCGGGATTTCCCCCACCCCAGGAATTGCCCATGACGCTACCCGCCTTCAAGGCCTACGACATTCGCGGCCGCGTGCCGGATGAACTCAACGAGGACTTGGCGCGCCGCATCGGCGTGGCATTGGCGGCGCAGCTGGAGCAAGGGCCGGTGGTCCTGGGTCACGACGTGCGCCTGGCCAGTCCCGGCCTGCAGGAAGCGCTCTCGGCCGGCCTGCGCGCCAGCGGCCGCGAAGTGATCGACATCGGCCTGTGCGGCACCGAGGAGGTCTATTTCCAGACCGATCACCTCAAGGCGGCCGGCGGCGTGATGGTCACCGCCAGCCATAACCCGATGGACTACAACGGCATGAAGCTGGTCCGCGAGCAGGCGCGGCCGATCAGTTCCGACACCGGCCTGTTCGCGATTCGCGACACCGTCGCTGCTGACACCGCCGCCCCCGGTGAGCCCACCGCAAGCGAGCACAGCCGCACCGACAAGACGGCCTACCTGGAGCACCTGCTCAGCTACGTGGACCGCAGCACGCTCAAGCCGCTCAAGTTGGTGGTCAACGCCGGCAACGGCGGCGCCGGTCTGATCGTCGACCTGCTTGCACCGCAGCTGCCGTTCGAGTTCGTCCGCGTCTTCCACGAACCCGATGGCAACTTCCCCAATGGCATTCCCAACCCGTTGTTGCCGGAAAACCGCGACGCCACGGCCAGGGCGGTCAAGGAACACGGCGCCGATTTCGGTATCGCCTGGGATGGTGACTTCGATCGCTGCTTCTTCTTCGATCACACCGGCCGCTTCATCGAAGGCTATTACCTGGTCGGCCTGCTGGCCCAGGCGATCCTGGCCAAACAGCCGGGTGGCAAGGTCGTGCACGACCCACGCCTGACCTGGAACACCGTCGAGATGGTCGAGGACGCCGGCGGCATTCCGGTGCTGTGCAAGAGCGGCCATGCCTTCATCAAGGAAAAGATGCGCAGCGAAAATGCCGTCTATGGCGGCGAGATGAGCGCGCACCATTATTTCCGCGAGTTCGCCTATGCCGACTCCGGCATGATTCCGTGGCTGTTGATCGCCGAGCTGGTGTCGCAGTCGGGTCGTTCGCTGGCGGATCTGGTCGAAGCGCGCATGCAGAAATTCCCCTGCAGCGGCGAGATCAACTTCAAGGTGGACGATGCCAAGGCGGCGGTTGCCCGCGTGATGGAGCACTACGGCGACCAGTCGCCGGCACTGGACTACACCGACGGCATCAGTGCCGATTTCGGCCAATGGCGCTTCAACCTGCGCAGCTCCAATACCGAGCCGCTGCTGCGTCTGAACGTGGAAACGCGCGGCGACGCCGCACTGCTGGAAACGCGTACGCAGGAAATTTCCAACCTGCTGCGCGGCTGATTCACCCCTCCCCCACCTTTAGACGCACTTTGGAGTTTCCCCCGCCCATGAGCGACGTCCTTCCCATTATCCTGTCCGGCGGTTCCGGCACGCGCCTTTGGCCGTTGTCGCGCGAATCCTATCCCAAGCAGTTCCTGCCGCTGGTCGGCGAGCACAGCATGCTGCAGGCCACCTGGCTGCGTTCCGCCCCGGTGGCGGCACATGCACCCATCGTGGTGGCCAATGAAGAACACCGCTTCATGGCCGCCGAGCAGCTGCAGCAGCTGGGCGTGAAGCCGTCGGCCATCCTGCTCGAGCTAAAGGGTCGTAATACCGCGCCGGCCATCGCCGTTGCTGCACTGGAAGCGACTCGCAACGGCAGCGACCCGCTGCTGCTGGTGTTGCCGTCCGATCACGTGATTCAGGACGAAGCGGCATTCCAGGCCGCGGTCACCTTGGCGGCGACTGCAGCCGAACAAGGCAAGCTGGTCACCTTCGGCATCAAGCCCACCGCGCCCGAAACCGGCTATGGCTATATCAAGGCAAGCGCGGGTACCGGCGTCAGCGCCGTTGAACGCTTCGTCGAAAAGCCCGACCTGGCCACCGCGCAAGGCTATCTGGCCAGCGGCGAGTATTACTGGAACAGCGGCATGTTCCTGTTCCGTGCCTCGCGCTATCTGGAAGAACTGCGCAAGTTCCAGCCTGCCATCGCAGATGCATGCCAGAAGGCGTGGGAAGGCGGCAAGCGCGACCCCGACTTCACCCGTCTGGACAAAGATGCGTTCGCCTCCAGCCCGTCGGATTCGATCGACTATGCGGTGATGGAAAAGACCGCCGATGCGGTGGTGGTGCCGCTGAATGCCGGCTGGAACGATGTCGGCTCGTGGTCGTCGCTGCTGGACGTGTCCAAGCAGGACGCCGACGGCAACGCGCATCATGGCGACGTGATCCAGGTCGACTGCCGCAACACCTACGCCTACGGCTCGCGCTTGATTGCCATGGTCGGCCTGGAAGACGTGGTCGTCGTCGAGACGCCGGATGCCGTGCTGGTCGGTCACCGCGATCGCATCCAGGAGGTCAAGGACGTGGTGGGCCAGATCAAGACGGCTGGCCGTTCCGAGGCCACCTGGCATCGCAAGGTCTATCGCCCGTGGGGTGCTTACGATTCGATCGACATGGGTCACCGTCACCAGGTCAAGCGCATCACCGTCAAGCCCGGTGCCGTGCTCAGCCTGCAGATGCATCACCACCGGGCCGAACACTGGATCGTCGTCAGCGGCACCGCAGAAGTCACGCGTGGCGAAGAGGTGCTTCTGCTCACCGAGAACCAGAGTACCTATATTCCGCTTGGCGTAACCCATCGCCTACGCAATCCGGGCAAGTTGCCGCTGGAACTGATCGAAGTGCAGTCAGGCAGCTATCTGGGCGAAGACGACATAGTGCGTTTCGAAGACACCTACGGGCGTACCTGATCGGTCGCTTGCAGGATTCTGCAACACATACGCAAACAGCCGGGGATTCCCGGCTGTTTGTTTTTGCGGCCTGCATGGATCGGCGGAACTATCGCCACCGCCCGGAGTCGCCGATTTACTGTCTGGCAGCGGCGATTTCGGCAATCACGCGCTGCAGGCCGAGCTGCCAGTCCGGTAACACGATGTCGAAATCGCGCTGCAGTTTGTCGATCGACAGCCGCGAGTACGCCGGCCGCTTTGCGTGCGTCGGGTAGTCGGCGGTCGTGATCGGTACCACGCGCGGTGCGCGCGACAACAGGCCTGCGCTGACAGCTTGCTGGAAGATCGCCTCGGCAAAACCATGCCAGCTGGTCTGCCCTGCAGCCGTGAGGTGCCAGGTACCCGACGTGTCGGGTGTGCGTTGGCGCAGCAACTGCGCAGTGACATCGGCAATCAGGGCAGCGGGTGTCGGTGTTCCGACCTGATCGGCCACCACCCGCAGCTCATCGCGCTCGGCACCGACACGCAGCATGGTGCGCAGGAAATTGGCGCCGTGCGAGGCATACACCCATGCCGTGCGCAGGATCAGATGCTGCGCACCCGAAGCACGGATCGCCTCCTCGCCAGCAAGCTTGGTCTCGCCATACACACCCAGCGGCGAGGTGTGCGCATCCTCCGGATACGGTGCGGTGCCCTGACCGTCGAAGACGTAGTCGGTCGAGTAGTGCACCAGCGGTACGTTGTTGGATGCACACCATGCCGCGATGACGCCGGGCGAGGTCGCATTGGCGCGCAATGCGCCGTCGCGGTCCTGCTCGGCGCGATCCACTGCGGTATAGGCGGCGGCATTGACGACACAGCTCGGGCCGATCCGGTCCAGCAAGGACGTCAGCGTCTGCGGTGCGTCGAAGTCCGCCACCTCGCAGACACTGCCATCAGGCAACTGCCCGCTGCGCGTGGTGGCCTGTACTGCACCATCGGCTGCCAGTGCGCGCAGCAGCTCGGTGCCGACCTGCCCGTTCGCTCCAAAGACCAATGTGGTCACGGGGTAAACACCGGCAAGCGATCGACCGCCACGTCACCCAGGAACGGCGCATCGGCATCCTTGGCAGACAGCAACGGATCGCTGATCGGCCAATCGATCCCGATCGCAGCGTCGTCCCAGCGCACGCCGGCGTCGGCTTCCTTGACATAGACGTCGGTGCACAGGTAACTGAACACTGCACGTTCGGACAACACCGCAAAGCCGTGCGCGAAGCCTTCCGGAATCCAGAACTGCTTCTTGTTCTCCGCGCTCAGCACCACCGCCGCCCATTGACCGAAGTTGGGCGAGCCGTGACGCACATCGACGGCGACGTCATAGACCTCCCCCTCCAGCACGCTGACCAACTTGCCTTGCGGACGCGGCCATTGGTAGTGCAGACCACGCAGCACGCCCTTGGCGGAGGTGGACACGTTGCTCTGCACGAATTGCGTCGGCAAGCCGTGCTGACCGAAGCGTTCGGCATTCCATGTTTCGAAGAAATAGCCGCGCGCATCGCCGAACACTGCCGGCTCGATGACGACGCAACCAGGTAGACGCGTTTCGATCACTTTCAAGGCACTACTCCTCGTACGGCCAATTCGTGCAGATACCTGCCATAGTCATTCTTCAACAACGGCGCCGCCAGGCGCTCCAGCTGCTCCGCATTGATCCAGCCCTGACCAAATGCGATTTCTTCCGGGCAGCACACCTGCAGGCCCTGACGCATCTGGATGGTCTCGATGAAGTTGGCCGCTTCGTGCAATGACTGATGCGTACCGGTATCTAGCCATGCATACCCGCGCCCCAGCGGCTCCAGGTGCAGGTCGCCGGCATCGAGATAGCAGCGATTGAGATCGGTGATCTCCAGCTCGCCGCGCGGCGAGGGCTTCAAGGCAGCCGCGTAGTCGCTGGCCTGGCCGTCGTAGAAATACAAGCCGGTGACCGCGTAGTTGGAACGGGGCTCTGCCGGCTTTTCGGCAATGTCGATGACCTTGCCTTGCTGATCAAATTCGGCAACGCCGTAGCGCTCCGGATCGTTGACCCAGTAACCGAAGACGGTGGCACCCTGCTCGCGCGCATCGGCACGGCGCAAGGTGTCGGTCAGGCCATGCCCATGGAAGATATTGTCGCCCAGCACCAGGCAACTCGGCTTGCCGTCGACGAACTCACGACCGATCAGATAGGCCTGCGCCAGACCGTCAGGGCTGGGCTGCACGGCGTACTGGATATTGACGCCCCACTGGGAACCGTCGCCCAGCAGCGACTGGAACAGCGCCTGCTCGTGCGGCGTGTTGATGATCAGGATGTCGCGGATGCCCGCGAGCATCAGCACGCTCAGCGGGTAGTAGATCATCGGCTTGTCGTACACCGGCAACAGCTGCTTGCTGACGCCTTTGGTGATCGGGTACAGGCGCGTGCCGGAGCCGCCCGCCAGAATGATGCCTTTACGTTGTGTCATCAGGGTGTCCTGTTGAGGCCCGCACACGCAGACATGCGCGGGCGCTTGCTAGGGGGTCGCGTCAGGCTGCGGCGCCGATCCGTTCCAGCCGGTAGCTGCCATCCAGCACGCCCTGGACCCAGGCCTGATTGGTCAGGTACCACGCCACCGTCTGCGCGATGCCCTGCTCGAAGGTATACGCCGGCTCCCAACCCAGCTCGTTCTTCAGCTTGGAGGCATCGATCGCGTAGCGACGGTCGTGCCCGGGGCGATCGGTGACATGGGTGATCTGGCTTGCGCGTGGCTTGCCGTCCGCACGCGGGCGATGCTGATCCAGCAGCGCACAGATCGCCTGCACGACCTCGATGTTCTGGCGCTCGGAGTTGCCGCCCACGTTATAGGTCTCGCCGACCCTGCCCTTGACCAGCACGGTGCGGATCGCCTCGCAGTGGTCGCTGACGAACAACCAGTCACGCACCTGCTTGCCATCGCCGTACACCGGCAACGGCTCGCCGGCCAGCGCCTTGGCGATCACCAGCGGAATGAGCTTTTCCGGGAAATGGTAGGGGCCGTAGTTGTTCGAGCAGTTGGTGGTCAGCACCGGCAGCCCGTAGGTGTGGTGGAACGCGCGCACCAGGTGATCGGAGGCCGCCTTGGATGCCGAATACGGGGAATTGGGTGCATACGGCGTGGTTTCGGTGAACTTGCCGGTCTCGCCCAGCGTGCCATAGACCTCGTCGGTGGACACATGCAGGAACCGAAAGGCCTCGCGGCGCGCGTCCGGCAGCGCTTTCCAGTAATCGCGCACGGCCTCGAGCAAGGCCAGGGTGCCGACCACGTTGGTCTGGATGAACGCGCCGGGGCCTTCGATCGAGCGATCCACATGGCTTTCGGCAGCGAAATTCAGCACCGCATCCGGCTGATGTTCCTGCAGCAGCCGGGTCACCAGCGCGCCGTCGCCGATGTCGCCCTTGACGAAGACATGGTCGGCATTGCCTTCCAGCGACGCCAGCGTGTTCAGGTTCCCCGCATAGGTGAGCGCGTCGAGATTGATCACGCGGACCCCGCGCGCGACTGCCTCAAGAACAAAATTTCCGCCGATAAAGCCGGCCCCGCCGGTTACTAGCCAAGTCGCCACTGTCTACCCCTCCTGGTCGCGCGCGCGCGGCGCCGCATTTTCAAACCACACAGGATATACGGTCCGGGCAATACCGGGCCTAAGCATTGCCCGAACAACTGCGCGAAGCTGTTGCGCCGCAGCATCCATACGCCATCGCATGGTACTGCTTGCCCGGTTAGAATGGCCCCACTCCCGAGCCTGCCGCCGCGGCCGGGCCTTCCCGCAACAGCTGAAGGATCTCGTACACGATGAAAATCCTCGTCGCCTACAAGCGCGTGGTGGACTACAACGTCCGCATTCAGGTCAAGCCCGATGGCTCCGGTGTGGTCACCGACGGCGTCAAGCTCTCGCCGAACCCGTTCGACGAAATCGCCCTGGAAGAGGCGCTGCGCCTGCGCGATGCCGGCATCGCCACCGAGGTGGTGGTCGCCACCCTGGCGCCGGCCGATGCGGCCGCGCATCTGCGCAACGGGCTTGCCATGGGCGCCAACCGCGCCATCCACGTGGTCACCGACGCGGCGATCCAGCCGCTGACCGCCGCGCGCGCCCTGCTCAAGCTGGTCGAAAAGGAACAGCCGGACCTGGTCATCCTGGGCAAGCAGGCGATCGACGACGACGCCAACCAGACCGGTCAGATGCTCGCTACGTTGTGGGGCCGCCCGCAGGCGACCTTCGCCGGCAAGCTGGTGGTCGCCGACGGCAAGGCCACGGTGACCCGCGAAGTCGATGCCGGCCTGGAGACGCTGGAAGTGGACCTGCCGGCAGTGGTCACCACCGATCTGCGCCTGAACGAGCCGCGCTTCATCAAGCTGCCGGACATCATGAAAGCCAAGAGCAAGCCGCTGGAAACGCTGGCCTTTGCCGATCTTGGCATCGCTGCGCACGACAGCCTCAGCACCACCCACTATGCGCCGCCGTCCAAGCGTAGCCGCGGGGTGATGGTCAAGGATGCCGCCGAACTGGTGGCCGCACTCAAGCAGAAGGGGTTGCTGTAATGGCCAAGGTTCTCATCGTTGCCGAACATCTCAACGGCCAGCTCAACGCGGCCACCGCCAAGACCCTGAGCGCCGCGCTGGCCGTGTCGGCCGGGGCCATCGACGTCGTCGTGCTGGCGGCCGACCCAGCCGCGGTTGCGGCGCAGGCCGCGCAGCTGGCGGGTGTTGCCCGCGTACTGACGGTGGCAAACCCCGCCAACGAACATGCCATCGCGCAGGTGCTGGGGCCGCAGATCGCCCAGCTCGCCGGCCAGGGCTACACCCACGTGTTCGGCCCCTCGACCACGTTCGGCAAGGACCTGATGCCGGTGGTGGCCGCGCTGCTGGGCGTCAACCAGGTCTCCGACCTGATGGCGGTCGAAGATGCCTACACCTTCAAGCGCCCGATCTACGCCGGCAATGCGATCATCACGGTGAAGGCACCGGCCGACCAGGTCGTGGTCGCAACCGTGCGCAGCGCCTCCTGGCCGGAAGCCGCAGCCGGTGGCAGCGCAACGATCGAGTCCGTCGCTGCGGATGCCGCGCTGCCGACCCACACCCGCTTCATCGGGCTGGCCGCAGGCAGCTCCGACCGCCCCGACCTGCAGAGCGCCAAGCGCGTGGTCTCCGGCGGCCGCGGCGTCGGCTCGGCCCAGAACTTCCAGCACATCTACAGCCTGGCCGACAAGCTCGGCGCCGCCGTGGGCGCCTCGCGTGCCGCCGTGGACGCCGGCTACGTGCCCAACGAACTGCAGGTCGGCCAGACCGGCAAGATCATCGCCCCCGAGCTGTACGTGGCGATCGGCATCAGCGGGGCGATCCAGCATCTGACCGGCATCAAGGACGCCGGCACGATCGTGGCGATCAACAAGGACCCGGAGTCGCCGATCTTCGAGATTGCCGATATCGGGTTGGTGGGGGATTTGTTCACGCTGTTGCCGGAGCTGGAGGCGGCGCTTGCTTGAAGCCAAAAGCCGCTCTGTGTTACGACGCATGGCAGACGATCGCCATGCACAGTCTTCTTCTATCCCGGCTCATTGATAGATACATGGACGCTCACAGATATATTCAAGGTTGGCAGGGACGCCAGCTGTATCTAGTGGACCGTCTATCTAGTGGACCGTCTATCTAGTGGACCGTCGCAGTATCCAAACCTTGATATCGGAAGGAGGTATTTGCAGGACTGAAATTGCTTCTACGATAATCGTCGCCATGCCTTTGCCCGGCGTGGCCATGTACTGCGATCACAGACAATACGCGCCAACAGTCTGAACCGCCCCGTGAGTTCTCTAGGCTCTGTCCTGAGCAGATCAAAGCAAGCGAGCAAGTTTTCCGCGGAAGCCCGGGAACGTTCGATGAAGATGGTCATGGAGCATTAGTGAGCGTACCACTCACAGTGTGACTCCGGGTTCGGTTTCGGCCGAGGTGGGGCACGGCCGAGACGCTAAGGGGCTTGTGCGGCAGCATGAGCGCGACAGTGCCAAGCGTGAGGAAACGCGCATGCAGCCAGGACGGCTGATGCCCAGTTGTCCTGTAAGCAAGAGAAGACCGAGGAACCGTTGATGGCGCAGAGCAAACGCGGATGTGACGAGAATTTCAAGGTCTACGGTGTGCGCAAGCTTGGTGCAAATCCGACGCGGGCGGTTCAAGGTCGCGCGCTATGACGTAGCGCGCCTCATGAAGCGGCATAAGGGGTGGGGGCATTCTTCGAGGCAAGACCGCCCGGACAACGTTGAGCAACTCGAAGAAGCGGTGTCTGCTCGATCGCGTAAAAGATGCCATTGAAGGTGCTAATCACCGATACGTGACGTCCTCCCGTTGGCGGGGCTTCACTGGCGAGACCATAGATTCGATGGGCTTCTACAGCGCGGCGAGAGCCTCTGTACGACGCGACATGCAGATGATTTCGCCATCACTCAAGTGTTGAAGATGGTTATATCAGCCCTCTCAACCCTTAGTCACTGCCCCCATGAAGCAATCAATACACCTAGCATGAGGACCCCGCCTCCAATCCAAACCTGCGGGCGAATTGGCTCATGCAGGAGCCAATACGCAAATAACGGCACAAGTAGAAAATGTCAACCGTAGAACGGAAATGCTGCGGATAAAGGAACGCGAGACAGCGCAGCCAGCCACAGCAACGTCGCAATGCCATAGGCCGAGAGACAAAAAAGTGTCCAGGAGATCAGGCTGGCAGGCCGGGAAAACGACAATTGACCAGAAGCCTGCTGGAACAGAACTTGGCCGCATGCCAGCACGGCTATTGCGAGTAGGATCATCCCTCCTACGGCAGGGGTCAGAGCGCCTTCCGGCGGGTCATATCTTTATCCTCTTCGCATATCAGGGCACGCGGGCGGGCGCCGAGGGCACTCCTCAGGTCAGGACAAGACGTTGAATAGCAGATGGACGGGTAAGCGCCCCCGCCCCGCCTTAACAAGCCCTGCATACTATCCACTAGCGCGCCGAAAAGCTGAACCAAGCTGACGCGGCGGGGCTGAGCTTGCCCTAGAATGCCCATCCCTTGGTCTAGGTTGTATCCCGATGGCAAAAATCCCGCATCCGCTTGGGCTAGGTACCCGAGCCATTCATGCAGGTCAGACGCCCGATCCCTCGACCGGCGCGATCATGACCCCTATCTACGCCACCTCGACTTACGTGCAGACAAGTCCGGGCGAGCATAAGGGCTACGAGTACTCGCGCACCCAGAATCCGACACGAAGCGCCTACGAGGCGTGCGTTGCTAGTCTGGAAGGGGGCAAGGCCGGCTTCGCTTTCGGTTCCGGACTGGGTGCTGCTTCCACGGTGCTTGAATTGCTGGACACCGGGGACCACGTGATCGCAATGGACGATCTGTATGGAGGAACCTACCGACTGTTCGAGCGGGTTCGCCAACGTTCGGCGGGACTGCAGTTCACCTATGCGGATCTGAATGATCTTGACGCAATCCGGTCCGCGCTCCGCCCCAATACACGAATGATTTGGGCCGAAACGCCCACTAACCCCTTGCTGAAGGTCGTCGATCTTCAGAAGCTTGGGGAGTTCGCTAGAAAGCACGGCCTGCTCTTGGTGGTGGACAATACATTCTGCTCGCCCATGATCCAGCGGCCGCTGGAATACGGCGCTGATCTAGTCCTGCATTCCGCAACAAAATACCTCAACGGTCACTCCGATATGGTCGGGGGTATCGTGGTGGCGGCGAACGACGCACTCGCGGAGCAGATGGCTTTCCTACAGAACTCTATCGGATCGGTTGCCGGACCATTTGATTCGTTTCTCGCACTACGCGGACTCAAGACGCTGCACCTTCGCATGCGAACGCACAACGAAAGTGCGCTTGAGCTAGCTCGATGGCTTGAGCGCGAAAATCGAGTCGAATCCGTTATTTATCCTGGTCTCCAGAGTCATCCGCAGCACGCCCTGGCCAAGCGCCAAATGGACGGCTTTGGCGGCATCATTTCGATGCGGGTGAAGGGCGGCAAGGCGAAGGCGCGTCGGATGCTAGAAAGGTGCGAACTGTTCGCGCTGGCCGAATCGCTGGGCGGGGTGGAGAGCCTGATCGAGCTGCCCGCCGTCATGACCCACGCCTCCATTCCCCCGGCCCAGCGGAAGCGTCTTGGGATCACGGACAACCTGATCCGGCTGTCGGTTGGTGTCGAAGACCTAGCAGATCTCCGCCGCGAGCTCGATGCGGCCCTCGGACGCTGAGCCTCTTATCGCCCGTACTGCCGCGAGGCATCGCGGGTACCTTGAATCCATGAGAACCAATAATGAATGAAGCAATATCCGATCTGAGGCGCAGCCTTCTGTCATGGCGCCTCTGGACGCTGCTCGGTTGGCTTGAAATCCGGCAGCGTTACGCCCGCTCGCGGGTTGGCCCATTTTGGCTGACCATTAGCATGGGTGTGATCATCGCGTCCATCGGCATGGTTTACGGCACCCTGTTTGGACAGAAGCTCAGTGAGTATCTTCCCTACCTTGCGATCAGCCTAGTCATGTGGGGAATGTTCACCAGCACTGTCCAGGAAGGCAGCAATGCATTCATTGCCAATGCGTCCTATATCCGCCAGGTGGCGACACCCAAGTTCATCTACATCCTTCAGGTGCCGTGGCGTAACCTTCTGATCCTCGCCCACAACATTGTCATTGTTGTACTGCTACTGGCGATTTTTGGAGTCAAGCGCTGGGATACCATTCTGCTCGTAATTCCCGGCATCCTGCTGCTGGTCTTGAATGCGACGTGGATGGCGACGTTGTCGGGCATCCTTTCGGCACGCTTCCGCGATTTTCCGCAGATAGTGGCGGCCGTCATGCAGGTAGCGTTCTACGTTACTCCGATCATGTACAAGCCCGAAGCGCTCACGAAGTACTCATTCATCGTCAATTTGAATCCGATGGCTTACCTGCTCAACGCGGTTCGACAGCCGCTGCTGGGGGAAGTTCCATCCGCACGGACATGGACAGTGGCTATCGTCATGGCGATTGCTGGCTGGTTGGTTGCGTTAGTAATGATCAACCGATACCACAAGCGTATCTCGTACTGGGTGTAAGGATTTCTCATGGCATTCATTGAACTCAATCATGTAAGTCTCGACCTGCCTATTTATGAGGTGCATGGACGATCGCTCAAACGCCAGGTAATGCGACTGGGCCGATCCAATGCAGTGGCAGATAGCAATGACGGCGTGATCGTCGTCCGTGCGCTGCAGGACGTCAGTGTTCGTTTGGAGACCGGTGACCGCATCGGTCTCATCGGCCACAACGGCGCAGGCAAATCCACGCTATTGAGGGTCCTGGGCGGCATCTATGCGCCGACGGGTGGCACCGTCAGGCTGGACGGTAAGGTGGTACCCCTGCTCGACATCAGTCTTGGCATGGATGATAACTCTACGGGCTGGCAGAACATCCGCCTTCGCGGGCTGCTGCTGGGCATGACCAAGCAGGAAATCATCGAGAAGCAGAACAGCATCGCCGAGTTCAGCGAGCTTGGCGATTACCTCGACTTGCCCACCCGCACGTATTCGAGTGGCATGCGTGTCCGCTTGGCCTTCGCCATTTCCACTGCAGTAGATGCGCAGATTCTACTGCTGGACGAAGTGATGGGCGTGGGCGATGCTGGTTTCATGCAAAAGGCAAAACAGCGTCTCCAAGACCTGCACGGCCGATCAGACATCGTCGTGTTGGCGATGCATTCCAACGAAGAAATTCGCCGGGTTTGCAATAAGGTAATCTGGATGGACAATGGATCGATCAGAATGTTCGGCGACACTGAATCGGTCGTTTCCGCTTACGAGCAATTTGTCAATTCCCACTGACCGCCTGACAGCAAAGTCTTAACCTCACTTTATTCGGAATCGTTAATGAAGCATCGTGTTGATCCAGCCGTGCCTTCGGCGCTCCAGCAGCCAGCCTCCCCGGAGCACATCGCGGCCTGGCTGCTGAAGTCCTTGCGGCCGGATCACATGGTGGATGCGGGCGACGCCCGCTCGGCATTGTTCACTGCGCTCCGTAGCGAGACTGCCGTCTCTGCCCTGCCTCTCGTCAGGGTAGAGAACCCTGATGAGCTAGGCAATCAGCCTGCCAACGCGCTGATCCTGCTGTCACCGGATCGCATCAGTGACGGTTGGCAGCTCATGGACTGGATCAGGCGCTTGGCCCCACGGGGTGCAGTGGTCCTGGAAGGACCTCCTCCTCGCGATAGCGTGGTGGCCGGTCAAGCCCTGGATGATGGCCTGCACTGGCTTTTCACTTCAGGTGCCGACCTTCTTGTGGGTGCAGGCTTTACTCCGGGGTCAGTCCAGGACGAGACCGCCATCTTGAAGTTGGAAGACGCGCAGTTGCTGCTCACCGAGCAGCGACACAAGCTGGCAGAACTGCAAGCTTCGCTAGGTGCCCAGCACAGCGAACTCGACAACGCAACGCAAGCGCTGGCCAAGGCTGAGCGTAAAGTGGCATCACTTCGCCGCGCGCTGGAAGCATCTGGTCTTGCCACCCAATCTACTTTCGACAATCTGCGCGCAGCACACGGGCAGATTGGCTCGATGCTACATTCCCGATCCTGGCGATTGACCGCGCCACTGCGCGGCGTCCACCTCGTATTGAGAAAAGTGTGGGGGATATTGAGAAACCTCTTCATTTTGGCCAAGGCCACCCTGCGCGTCTCGAAGCAGAATGGACTACGCGAGGCCGGGCGCCGGATAAGCAACCAGCTGAGGCAGCCATCGACGCTGCTCCGTGCCGGTGGCGGCGGAAGTTGGAAGTTGAATCCCGAGTACCCTTTGCCCGCCGCAATCCCAGGCAGCACTTCACAACGAACGCGCGTACTTCTCGTTGCCGAAATGGGCATCGCGCAATGTCTCAAGTATCGTGTGTTGCAAAAGCAGCAGATGATCGAGGGGCTGGGATACGACTGCACCATCGTCAATTGGGTCGACAATGTATGCACCCGCGACCTGCTTGCCACGCACAACGTGGCGGTGTTCTATCGTGTTCCCGGTTATCCAGATCAGATGGAAACCATTGCGCTGGCACGTTCGATGGGGGTGCGCACCTTCTGGGAAGTCGATGACCTCATCTTCGATCTAGAACATTATCTCAACAACAGCAATATCAATGATTTACCACCTGCGGTACGCAAGGGAATTCTGGAAGGCGTACCTCTATACAGGAAGGCGATGCTTGCCTGCGATGGCTGCATCGCATCCACGACCGCAATGGCAGACGCAATGCGTACTGCTGGCGCGGAAGACACTTGGGTCGTTGAGAATGCGCTGGACATCGAGACCTTGCGTGCCGCAGAAGAGATCGCCTCTGCGCCGCCGAGGGGGGATGGACTCCTGCGCATCGTATACGGCTCTGGCTCGAAAGCACACGACTCGGATTTCCGCGTCGCGGCCCCCGCCATCCTTCGAATCTTGCGCAAGCGCTACGACGTTCGCCTGACAATCATCGGTCATCTGAACCTACCTCCTGAGTTCAAGGAGCTTGATGCCCAGATCGAGAGGCTGCCGCCATCTGATTACTCGACGTACATGCGCCGTCTCGCCAAGTGCCAGATCAACATTGCGCCACTTGAACGCACGACGTTCAATGACACGAAGTCGAACATCAAATATCTGGAAGCTGGAATCTTGTCCATCCCCAGCGTGTGCACGCCGACGGTGGAGTATCAGGAGACCATCGAGCATGGCGTGACAGGCATGCTGGCCGGGTCCGAAGCCGAGTGGGAAATGTGCCTGATGGCGCTTGTCGAAAGTCCGGGCCTGCGACGCCAGATCGGCGAAGCCGCGCGTCTGCACGTGGAAGAAGACTACATTCCGCAAGCCGTCGCCGTGCACCGCCTGGAACCCTGGCTTCAGTCCCTCGCAGTCGCACCGCGCCCGCGCCCGCGCCCGCGTATTCTGGGCGTGAACATCTTTTTCGAGCCGCGGAGTTTCGGTGGGGCGACGATCGTCGCTGAGCAAATGGAACGCATCATCAATGCCGATGGGCGGGCTGAGTATGCAACATTCACAACGCTTCCCACCACCGATGTGCATGCGTACAAAGTAGTGCGATACCAGTCCAGTGCCGGCGAAGTGTTTGCCATGGGCCTACCTCACGAGAATGATCCTGCGCTGCAGTTCGACAACCCCTATCCCACGGGTTGCTTCCGCGAAGTTCTACGCGCCTGGCGCCCAGATGTAGTGCACATCCACTCTATCCAGGGCATCGGTATCCAGATCGCTGAGGTCTGCCAGGCCGAAGGCGTGCCATTCGTTGTCACGCTGCATGATGCGTGGTGGATCTGCGCACGGCAGTTCATGGTCAATGACGAGGGTCAGTACTGCTACCAGCGCAAGGTCGACTTGGACGTCTGTAAGACCTGCGTTCCGCATCCTGCGATGAACCCGTACCGCCAGCACCGGTTGCATGAAGTGCTTACTGGAGCGGCGTTGCTGCTGTCGCCCAGTCAGTTCTTCGCAGGGATCTATGCCGACAATGGCTTCGATCCGTCTCGACTGCGCGTCAACAAGAATGGCATCGCCAAGCCGAAGGTGATGCCTAATCGTTCCGCGCCGAGTACCCGGAAGATCAGGTTCGGATTTGTTGGCGGGGAGGGCCCAATCAAGGGAAGCCCGTTGATCAAGAAGGCACTTCAGGGGCTCAGCCACACCAACTACGAGCTTCACGTAGTGGATAATGAGCTGAACCTGGGCCGGCGCTCCATCTTCGAATCCAACTGGAAGGTACCAGGGGTATTCAAGGCTGTCCCAGCCTATACTCAGCAGACTATCGATGATTTCTTTGGCAGCATCGATGTCCTCCTGTTCCCAACACAGTGGAAAGAAAGCTTTGGTCTGTCCGTCAGGGAGGCCCTGATCCGCGATGTATGGGTCATTGCAACGGACGCGGGCGGCGTGATTGAAGACATCGTGGACGGTCAGAACGGTAATATCATCCCTCTCGACGATGACGGCACCGCACTTCAGGCCGTGATCCGCAATCTACTTGAGGCGCCGGACAAGCTCGACGGATACCGCAATCCGCACGCTGACGTGGTCCGCCTATTCGACGAGCAGGCTGATGAATTGACCGACTACTTGTTGGAAGTAGTCGAGCGCCAACCCGTCAACTGGCGTTTGCCAACCGAGATCGCATGAGGGAAAGGCGGCGAATCGAAGTTCGGCGCCCTTATGCTCGTCCATGACAACTTATGCGACCGTCCTCTTTGAGTCAGACGCTAGTGCCCGACCGTTCGGGGGGCGAAGCAGGACCGGGTGAGCGCTGCCACTTCCGAAATGCCGCAAGCGATGCACTACGGATTCGCTCGCTCAGGCCCACTTCGAGATAGCGGTAGGAAACCGCAGATAGGCACAGAGAGAGGGCGCATAGGATCAGCATGAACCAAACATTGTTCATCCATGGCGCCGTCTTCTCCCCCCAAAAAATCTGGTATGCCGGATGAATGACGAATGGATGGACCAGATATAGCGAGAAAGAAACGTTGCCGGCCCAGACCAGGCTGCGCGGCCAATGGATATCCGTCGTCTTGCTGCCTATCGTAAGCGCGAAAAGCAGCAGTGCGTAAGGCAGCGCCCAACCGGTAAAGCCGAACTTCGACGAGATATCGTTCAAGAGAAACCAGATCAGTGCGGTCAGCGACGTCACCGAAAACAGGCCTGCGGCCACCGTAGACAGCTTGAACCGGGACAGATAGATGCGCCCAATGACCACGCCGACAAAAAACTCCCAGAGCATGGGGTTTGTGGCAAAGTTGATCGGGCCGTTGAACCCGTAGTCGACGTATGCATCGAGTGACGGCCTGGCCACGGTCATGGGCAACGCAATCAGAAGCACCACGGCAATTGTACTGAGCGCAACCCAACGTAACCGGCCAAACATCAGGGAGAGGCTGAACAACGCGTAGAAGTAGACCTCGTAGTTGATTGTCCAGCCAACATGCAGCACTGACCCACCAAAGTAAGGAGCACGAGAACCGAAGTTGGTGGGAATCATCAGCGCCGATCGAATGATCTGATTGACGTCAGTCATTATGTCGATGTGTCCAACGTAGCTTCCCAAGAGCAACATCATGGGCACATACAACAGTGTGGCGACGAAATATACCGGAAATACTCGGGCAATTCGCTTGATCAGAAACGTACAGGTGTCGCTAAAGCCCACAATAGCATTGCGGGTCGCGTAAACCATGATGAACCCGGAAATCATGAAGAACAGATCAACGCCGGACGCACCCACCATCGAGAACACGTGCTCGACGCCTGATTCCTTCGACCGGGGCTGATAACCAACTCCGTGATAAAACACCACCAGCAGCGCAGCAACGCCGCGCAAAGCTTGAATTACATCAAGCTTGTCAGCGTTCTTCGGCTGATAGTTCATTGTTGTGCCCCCAGATTGCCAGCAGTTTACCAACGCAATCGATATCGAGGCCAAGCTAAATAGCAGGCTGGGCTGCAACTCCGCGGCTACGCCCCCCTCGGTTATGGCTCCGGACAACCTTGTGCCAACAGCGCCACATGTTTCTGTGTATGCATTAGCACGCAGCTCCGGATGCTGTCCTTGCCATGGCTTTCCCAGATGCTCACTCCCATGCCATCACGAGCAACGACTTCGCCACCCACGTACGGCTTACCTTCTAGCACGAATTCCGCATAGCCGTTATCCACCAAAGGCGCCAGCTCGAATGGGACCACCGTTGTCGTCCCATCGTGGGTCCAGACCCGCAGTTCCGCCTGCCCCTTGTGTCGCGTCATGTAAGTACCAAATCGTATGCCGATCCGATCCAATGGCGCCGGGCTGTCTTGTTGCGCCGGGGAAAAGTGAAGTTGTACGGTCTGGTCGCCGGTCAATGGCGGAGAAGGCTTTAGCTCGAACGCGTCCTGCGCCATTTGAACGGGAACAGTGTAATAGCGCTGCACAAGCAAGGCGGCCGACGAATAGGCCGTCACACATAACATCAATCCAGCCAACATATGACTAGCCTGGAATTGAATGCTGTTGCGCGGGCGATGGTCGGCGGTCAATGCCATTACCAAACACATCAGTGGAATCAATAAATAGCGGCCCTGCACGCCATCCACGGTCGGAGAGGCAGGATCCGTCCACTGAACAAGCAGCGCCAGAAACGTCATGAGAATTGAGCCCGCGCAAATAACGACAAGGGCCGAACGAGGCAGTGCCTGACCACGCCATCCATCGAGGTTGAGAGAAAGCGCAATAACGGCAAACAGCGCGATTGCAGCAAATTTGTAGAACCCCGGAGAAAAAGGAGTATCAAGCCAACCCAGCACACCGATGAATGAAACCGAGTAGAACGACATGCGCCCCATATCGGTCCAAGTAGCATAGAGGATAGAGAAAAGCTCCCCCGGGTGGGACACGAAATGCAAGAGGCGTCCGGCGTGATCCAGTTGCCGCCCTCCCGCCGGGTACACCGTTGTCTTTACAGTGAACAGCGTCCAGGCGACGACAAACACAGCAATGGCAATTGCGATATACAACTGGCGACGCTCCCTGACCATCCACCATGCCATGAACGGCAGCAGCAACATCGGCAACATGTTTGCCCTACAAGCGCACAGCAACAGCACGCCGATAGAAAGCGCGGCCATGGTCCAGTTGGATGCTTCCTGGCGATCCACCGACACTTGCATGAAAGCACATATGCTTAGAAGAGCGACCGACGTCGCCATGGGATCCAGCACCGCCGTTCCAAACAGGAACAGGTTCATGGGAAGCGCAAGCAGCACTAGGATCGCTGCTGAGGGACGGTGTAGCCGGAAAGCGAGCATCAAGAGAATGCCGCACGTCAGCAATTCCAGCAGGCGCGCCAACCGATAAGACTTGCCAACACTGAGGTCCAGCGCTTTTCCCATACCAAGGCCCAGAGCCTGCGGCGCGTACATCAACGGAAAGTAGTACGCCGTACCGACGGCAGTCTGAAACTGGGGCTTGCCTGTCCATTGCAGGTCTCCGGCAGCAAGGAGTTCATCGCTGGAGATCTTGCGAGCCGCCACACCTTTGAGCGGAGTGAATCTTTCCATGTACGCGACCAGGCCGCTGTCCAGATACCCGCCAGACGGCGATCCCTCCATCGACTTCAGTAGTATCTGGCCTTGGCCAAGCATATATGCACGTTTGACATGATCGAACTCGTCCGGCGCCTGGAAAGGCGGCGTTATCGCAGAAAACAGCAAGCTAACCAGCAATGCGGCCACCAGAAACAGCGGCCATACCTGCGGTGCACGTGCTTCAGACTGAGCGACAACCCGCGTCATGCGTGACGCTCCTGGAGGGCAGACCAGCGAAGGCGAGGATGCACCGCAGTCCGCGGTACCGAGGCAATATCCTGGCCGAAGAAGGCAAGCAATAATTGCACTCCGACCAGTACCGGCATCGCCGCCAACATGACCGTACCGCTGGTGGCCGCTTCGCCCGTTCCAAGGCTGGTCAACCAGTGCTGCAGCCCGTAGACGACCCCGAACGAAAACATCACGATCCCCGCAGGCAGCTCCAGCGAAGCCAGCGACATATTGCGAAGGTAATAGTTGTACAGAATCCTCTTACCGAAGTTGCGCAGGTTCTTGAACAAAAACTCTGTAAGCACCTTCGATATCTTCAAGTTGCTCACCTCATCGGCGTACTTGGCATGCATCGGTACGTCAAGCACCACGGCGCGCAGTGTGTTGAGCCGGAAGAGAATGTCGGTTTCAAAGAAATAGCGGCGGCTGATCCGGTCAAGCGGGAGATGGTAGGCCACATCCCGATGGATAGCCGTGTAACCGTTTGTCGGGTCGAAAAGATCCCAATATCCCGATGACAGTTTAGTTAGGAAAGAAAGCCCCGCATTGCCAAACAAACGCAGCTTCGGCATCTGTGCAATCCGTTCGAGGTCGAAGAAGCGATTTCCCTTGGTGTAGTCCGCCTCGCCGGCCAGGATAGGGGCGATAAAACTCGGAATCAGGCCAGGATCCATCTGCCCATCGCCATCCACCTTGACGATGATCTCGACTCCGTCGGCAATGGCGGCTCGATAGCCGGTCATTACCGCTCCCCCTACACCTTGATTCTGCTCGTGCCGAATTACCACCACCCGTTTATCCGTGCAATTACTTTCAACGAAGTCGCCACTGCGATCAGGACAGCAGTCATCTACCACATAAATGCGACTTACTTCCGGTCCCATCTGCGCAATCACGCCGAGAACATGCTGGGTGACTTTGTAACTTGGAATGACGGCGGCAACGGTGGCGGACATGTATGACCTTTACAGACAGCAGAATAGATGAGATAGGATTAGGCGCCATTTTTGACTTGGCGACCGCACAGTCAGCGAGCCATCCTGCCTTGGGCGGCCTGCTGATTCCAGATGCAAAATCACTGCACGCGGCGGCGCAGGTAGTTCAGCAGGTCGATACGGGTGATCAGGCCGAGGAATTGGTTGCCGTCCATGACGATGGCCACCTGGCCGCGGTCGAACACCGGCAGCAGCGCTTCGATCGGCGAGGCGACATCCAGGCGATCGAGCTTGCTGACCATGGCGGTGGAGATCGGGTCGCGGAAGCGCGCCTCGTCACCGTACACATGCAGCAGCACGTCGCTCTCGTCGACGATGCCGACCAGCTCACCGTCATCGATGACCGGCAGCTGCGAGACGTCGTACAGCTTCATGCGCTGGTAGGCGGTGGTCAACAGGTCCTTCGGCCCGACCACCACGGTGTCGCGCTTGTTGTACGGGCGCAGGATCAGGTCGCGCAGGTCGCCGTGCTGCGGACGCTCCAGGAAGCCGTTGTCCAGCATCCAGTAGTCGTTGTACATCTTGGACAGGTACTTGTTGCCGGTATCGCAGACGAACACCAGCACGCGCTTGGGCGTGGTCTGCTCGCGGCAGTACTTCAGCGCGGCGGCCAGCAGGGTGCCGGTGGACGAGCCGCCCAGGATGCCCTCCTTGGCCAGCAGCTCGCGCGCGGTGTGGAAGCTTTCCGCGTCGGTGATCGAATAGGCCTTCTTGACCCGCGAGAAGTCGGAGATATCCGGCAGGAAGTCCTCGCCGATGCCTTCGACCAGCCAGCTGCCGGATTTCTCGCTGACCGTGCCCTCTTCGATGTACTGGGTCAGGATGGAGCCGACCGGGTCGGCCAGTACCAGCTCGGTCTGCGGCGATGCGGTGGCGAACGCGCGCGACAGGCCGGTCATGGTGCCGGAACTGCCGCAGCCGAACACGATCGCGTCCAGCTTGCCGTCCATCTGCGCCAGGATTTCCGGGCCGGTGCCGAATTCGTGCGCGGCCGGGTTGTCCGGGTTGCCGAACTGGTTGATGAAGTAGGCGCCCGGGGTCTCGGCGGCGATCTTGGCGGCCAGGTCCTGGTAGTACTCCGGGTGGCCCTTGGCCACGTCCGACCGGGTCAGCACCACCTGGGCGCCCATGGCCTTGAGGTTGAAGATCTTCTCGCGGCTCATCTTGTCCGGCACCACCAGAATCAGCGTGTAGCCCTTCTGCTGGGCGACCAGTGCCAGACCCAGGCCGGTGTTGCCGGCAGTGCCTTCGACCAGGGTCGCACCAGGGCTGAGGTCGCCGCGCTGTTCGGCCGCTTCGATCATCGACAGGCCGATGCGGTCCTTGATCGATCCGCCGGGGTTGGCCGCCTCCAGCTTGAGGAACAGCTCGCAGACGCCGGTGTCCAGGTGCTGTGCCTTGACGATCGGCGTGTTGCCGATCAGTTCGAGTACGGAGGAATGGATCGCCATCGGAATATCGTCACTGCGTCGCGCGGGGCTTGGCCGCCCATTATCCGACGAACCGCTGGGGAATGCTCATTCAGACTGGAACCGATCGCGCCGGCCGGTGAACGGGCGGGCCCAACGCGCGCTGCCATGACCTGACTGTCCGGCCGCGGGGCGGGCGTTGGCGCCATCTTGCCCGCCGCGTGACCCACGGATTGCGCATAGAAAGACGCGGACGGTGGCAAGCCGACGAGGAGGCCGCCACCGCCCGCGACGGTGAACTTGTTCTAACGGTGGGGAAGGATCAGTGGGTGAGCTGGTCGTACATCCGGGTGAGCTTCTCTTTCGCCTGCAACTTCTCGCGCTTCATCTGGCCCAAGGTCACGTCGTCGATGGGGAGCACCCCGAGTTCGGCATCCATGCATTTCTTGTTCAAGAGCTTGTGGCGTTGGTACAGCTGCTTGAACTCGGGATCGGACTTGACCAATGCGTCGATTTCGGTCTGCGGTTGCCCTTCGAACATGGCGTTACCTCCTTCACTTGAAACACTTAAAACAAGAACGCCCCGGCCGCGGGCGGCACGGGGCGCTGCTTGGGGATGGAAGACTCACGGATCACAATGGCAGGCGCACTGGCGGAACCCACACGCTGCCCGCCGAATTGCGTTGATGCGTGCCCTTGCGTCACTGGCCCGGCCCTCCGTACGTCCAGGCAGCGGAGTGCTGCCCGGGAGTACGACCCTACGCCGGTCGCGGAGGGGGTTCAAGGCCGGAACGGCCGCTTTTGCCGTTCCCTGTGCCAATCAGTGACCGCGGTTCAACCAGGCGTCATGCCCGGGTTAAAAGACCTTAACTTCCAACCACTTGCATCACGGCGAGACAACGACCTCGGCAGCGCGCGTCTTGCTGGCGGCGGCCTTGGTGCCATTGACCTGCAGACGCGCGCTGGCCACGCCGGCAGCCACCAACGCGTCGCGCACCGCTTCGGCCCGCTTCTTGGCCGTGGCCGCATCGCTGTCGTAGCCGACGATGCTGACCCGGCCCTTCTTGCCGATGTTCAGGTATTCGGCCAGCGCCTTGGCCTGCCCTGCGGCATCGCCGGACAGCGCCGCCTTGCCACCAAACGCGCCACTGCCCAGCGAAAACACTTCGCCGCGGCTGTCGAACCTGGCGGATGGCAACTTGGCCCCGGCCACCAGCTCGGCTTCTTCGTGCGCCAGTTGCACGGCCTTTTGCTGGGCCGCATTGAGCTTGGCGGTCTGCTTGCCGGCCACGCTGGTCAGCGCCAGCTCGGCGTCCTGGCGGGCCAGGGTCTCCTGCTCGGCCGCCTGCCGCATGCGCTCGGCCTCCTCGGCCTGGATCTGCGCCTGCACGCGCAGACGCTCGGCCTCCTGGCGCGCACGCGAGGCGTCACGGCGGCTGGCTTCGATCAGCAGGTCGTTGCGGGTGCCCTCCAGCCGATCCAGTTCGCGCCGGGCCAGCGCGGTGCGGGCGGTGAGTTCGGCGATTTCGACCCGGCGGTCGGCCAGGAACACCAGTTCGTCGCGGTCGCGGCGCTTGGCCTCGGCCAGCGCCGCCACGCTTTGCTGCGCCTGCAGCCGCTCGTAGCGGGCCAGGTCGTTGGTCTGCGGGTCGTTCTGCAGCGCGGCCAGGCGCCGGTTGAGCGCATCGGCCTGCGGGTCGTCCTTGGCGGCTATCGCCAGCGGCGGCAGCGTGGCCAGGCTCAGCACACCAAGATAGAGAAGCGGACGCAGTTTCATCGGCCGGCCTCCCCGGTGTTGAGGCTGTTCTGCAGCTGCGCCACTTCCTTGCGGCGCTGTTCCAGCTGGGCGGTGACCACCGCCTCTTCGCTGCGCGCCTTGGCCAGGTCGGCGTCGGCCGCTGCGCGCAAGGCGATCTGCGGCACCTGCTTGCGCTGGCGTTTGTCCAGTTGCGCCTGCTGGGCCTGCATCAGTTCCTGGCGGGCCAGGTTGACCAGGTCGGGGGCGTATTGGTCGGCATCGGCCTGGGTGGCGCGTTGCACGGCCTGTTCGGCGGCGGTGAGCTCCGGTGCCACCTGGGCAGCAGCGGGAGAGGAAAGAACCATGAAACAGGCGATGCCATACAGGGATCGCCGCAAGTATGCGAAGCTAGCCGTCATTAGGGGAGCCGTAGCGAGAAGTCTCGAGCACGGCCATTGTCGGAAGCCTGCGGCGTACTTGCAACGAGACGCTGCTGTTTGTTGGGGAACCATTGCGCATGGATATCGGCTACTTCCTGAAGCTGATGACCGAGAAGAATGCCTCGGACATGTTCTTGACCACCGGCGCGCCGGTGTACATCAAGATCGAAGGCAAGCTCTACCCGCTCGGCAATACGGGGTTGCCGCCGGGAATGGTCAAGAAAATCGCCTACTCGCTGATGGACGAAGGCCAGGTGCCGCAGTTCGAGCGCGAGCTGGAACTCAACATGGCCATCGCCCTGCAAGACGCCGGCCGCTTCCGCGTGAACGTGTTCAAGCAGCGTGGCGAGGTGGGCATGGTGATCCGCGCCATCCGCAGCCGGATTCCCAGCATCGAAGAGCTGAACCTGCCGCAGGTGCTCAAGGACGTCATCATGACCCCGCGCGGGCTGGTGCTGGTGGTCGGCTCGACCGGCTCGGGCAAGTCGACCTCGCTGGCCTCGATGATCGACCACCGCAACAGCACCACCACCGGGCACATCCTCACCATCGAGGACCCGATCGAGTATCTGCACAAGCACAAGATGTCGATCGTGAACCAGCGCGAGGTGGGCCTGGACACGCATGCCTTCCAGAGCGCGTTGAAGAACGCGATGCGCGAGGCGCCGGACGTGATCCTGATCGGCGAGATCCTGGACGCCGAGACCATGGAGGCGGCGATCGCCTTCGCCGAGACTGGCCACCTGTGCCTGGCGACGCTGCACTCCAACAATGCCGACCAGACCATCGAGCGCATCCTCAATTTCTTTCCCGAGAGCGCGCACAAGAACGTGCTGATGAACCTGGCGCTGAATCTGCGCGCCGTGGTATCGCTGCGCCTGGTCAAGGGCGTGGACGGACGCCGCCGGCCGGCGACCGAGGTACTGCTCAACACGCCGATGATCCGCGACCTGCTGCGCCGCGGCCAGGTGCACGAGGTCAAGCAGGCGATGGAAGAATCGCTGGAAGAAGGCATGCAGACCTTCGACCAGTGCCTGTTCCGCATGGTCAAGTCCGGCGAAATCGAGCAGGAGGAAGCGCTGCGCGCGGCCGACTCGCGCGACGGGCTGGCGCTGAAGTTCCGCCTGTCCGAGGGCGGCTCCGGCGAGCACGACCCGTATGCGGACTACGAAACGGCAGCGGCACCGAAGATCAGCCACGGCTTTATCTGATGGATTCGGTAGCGAAACGCGGCATGCGGCAGCACTGATGGATCACGGCTGCCGACGCTGGGTTTTCCGGCGTGCTGGCGCTGCCGCAGGCACCCTCATCCGGCGCTGCGCGCCACCTTCTCCCGCCCGCGGGAGAAGGAGAAAGACGTCGGTAACACCGGAACGTCACCCAAGGGCTCAGGGCGAGCGCCATCGCGGTCGGCGGCACCTTTTCCAGCGCTGCTGCCTTCTCCAGGCACATCACCCGCTCGAAAGCACATCACCTGCCTTCTCTGGAGCGTCACCTGTTCCAAAGCACGTCATCCGCTTCTGCAGAGCGCATCCTGCGTTTCTCCAAGGCCCCCCACTCCGCACTCTCCGAAGCACCTCGACCGGCGTTGCGAGCCTCTCCTCTCATTAATGGCGACACCAGGATCAGCGGTCGTGCAAAGCGGCGAGCCATTCGCCCGGAATGCCTGGCCGGAAGCTGACGCGTCGGCTCCCCTGCATACCCTTCTCCCGCACGGCGGGAGAAGGTGCCCGCAGGGCGGATGAGGGCCCTGATGCGCCAGCGGCGAGCCAGTTCCCGGGAGTAGCTGGCCGGAAACTAGCGCGTCGGTTTCCCGACATGCCCTTCTCCCGCGCGGCGGGAGAAGGTGCCCGCAGGGCGGATGAGGGCTTGATACCCTGCCCTCACGCCACCGCATCCACCTGCATTTCCGGCCGTGCCGCATCGAAGGCCGGCAGCGCCAGGCAGGCCTGCTCGATGCGTTGCAAGGTCGGATACGGCGCCAGATCGACCTCGAAGCGATGCGCGTTGTACAGCTGCGGAATCAACACGCAATCGGCCAGGCCTGGCGTATCGCCATGGCAGAAGCGCCCGGTGTGCGCATCGCGCGCCAGTTGCGTTTCCAGCGCGGCGAACCCGCGCTGCATCCAGTGCCGGGTCCAGTGCTGACGTTGCGCGACGTCCAGCGCGAACGCGCGCTCCAGCAGCTGGGTGACACGCAGATTGTTGAGCGGATGCACATCGCAGGCGATGAGCTGCGCCAGGGCGCGCACGCGGGCGCGCTCGGCCGGCGCAGCCGGCAGCAGGGCCGTGGTGTCCGCGAACGCCTCTTCCAGATATTCCAGGATCGCCAGCGACTGCGCGATCACCACGCCGCCGTGGCGCAGCGTCGGCACCAGTTCCTGCGGGTTGAGCTGCGCATAGGCCGGCGCGTGTTGCTCGCCACCATCGCGCACCAGATGCACCGGATGCGCGAGGTAGACCAGCGCCTTCAGCTGCAGGCCGATGCGCACGCGGTACGCAGCGCTGGAGCGCCAGTACGAGAACAATTCCAGTGGCGCACTCATGCCCGGCCCCGCATGCGCTGTTGTGCGTGCACACGCGCCGATGTCATGGCAGCGGCTGACGTTCGACGCGTTGTTCGATCGCACCGAAGATGCTGGCGCCATCGGCGGCGACCATCTCGATCCGCACCACATCGCCGAAGGACAAGAACGGCGTGCGCGGTGCACCATCGCGCAGGGTTTCCACCACGCGCTGTTCGGCAAAGCACGAGGCGCCCAGCGTGGTGTCCTGATTGGCGATGGTGCCGGAGCCGACGACGGTGCCGGCCGACAGCGGCCGGGTCCTGGCGGCGTGGGCGATCAGCTGGGCGAAGTCGAACTGCATGTCGTTGCCGGCCTCCGGCGCGCCGAACCAGGCGCCATTGACGTGGGTGACCAGCGGCAGGTGCACCTTGTTGTCGCGCCAGGCCTCGTCCAGCTCATCGACGGTGACGAACACCGGCGACAGCGCCGAGCGCGGCTTGGATTGCAGAAAGCCAAAGCCCTTGGCGAGCTCGGCCGGAATCAGGTTGCGCAGCGACACATCGTTGACCAGGCCGACCAGCTGGATATGCGCGGCGGCTTGCTCGGGCGAGGCGCCCATTGGCACATCGTCGGTGATCACCACGATTTCGGCCTCTAGGTCGATGCCGTGGTCTTCGCTGATCACCTTGATCGCATCGCGCGGGCCGTAGAACCCGGCGCTGGTGGCCTGGTACATCAGCGGGTCGGTGTAGAAGCTCTCCGGCACCTCGGCATTGCGCGCGCGGCGCACGCGCTCCACGTGCGGCAGGTAGGCGCTGCCATCGACGAATTCGTAGGCGCGCGGCAACGGTGCGGCCAGCGCCTGCAGGTCCAGATCGAACACGCCATCGGCGCTGCCCTCGTTGAGCGAGGCCGACAAGGCATTCAGGCGCGGCGCGACATTGCTCCAGTCTTCCAGCGCGCGTTGCAGCGTGGGCGCGATGCCGGTGGCGCGGACCGCGGTGCGCAGGTCGCGCGCGACCACGATCAGGCTGCCATCGCGGCCGCCTTCCTTCAGGGAACCTAGCTTCATGACCGTCCAATGCTGTGGCTGATCGGTCGATTGTACGGCCTGCCACAAGGGTGGTTGCACCTGAAACAACTGACCCGTAGCCCAACCGGGGAACTGGCCTTTTGTGCAGCGCGCCAAACGCGCGTACACTGGCCCGGTCTGCATGCGGCCGTCCGTTTCCCTTAGGGACAGCCGGCGAGGCCAGGATCGATCGATCCGCTCGCCCGCCCCACCCGACGCCTTTCGTGGTGCCGACAAACCCATCGTTTCTTGATTGGGTTGTTCCACCATCTCGCAGCGCGGTTCACGGGAACGCTCCGAGCCTGACCTTTTTTGCATCTGCAAT
The DNA here is from genome assembly GCF_903989455.1 of Xanthomonas euroxanthea. Classification (NCBI taxonomy): domain Bacteria; kingdom Pseudomonadati; phylum Pseudomonadota; class Gammaproteobacteria; order Lysobacterales; family Lysobacteraceae; genus Xanthomonas; species Xanthomonas euroxanthea. The sequence goes on from NZ_LR861803.1 coordinate 4,122,412, forward strand.
GCGTTTGCGCTCCGGGCCTGTCCTGGTGGCGACGCTTTACTTGGAGCTTCCTGATGTCTTTTGAATCCCTGGGCCTGGCGCCCTTCCTGCTGCGCGCGTTGGCCGAGCAGGGCTACGAAACCCCCACTGCGATCCAGCAGCAGGCGATCCCGCTGGTGCTGGCAGGCCATGACCTGCTGGCCGGCGCACAGACCGGTACCGGCAAGACCGCCGCGTTCGGCCTGCCGCTGCTGCAGCACCTGGGCACCAGCCCGCAGCCGGTCAACGGCCCGCGCAAGCCGCGCGCGCTGATCCTGACCCCCACCCGCGAGCTGGCCACCCAGGTGCACGACAGCCTGCGCGGCTACAGCAAGTACCTGCGCATCCCGAGCGCGGTGATCTACGGCGGCGTGGGCATGGGCAACCAGCTGGACACGCTGCGTCGTGGCGTGGACCTGCTGATCGCCTGCCCGGGCCGGCTGATCGACCATATCGAGCGTCGCAGTGTGGACCTGTCCGGCATCGAAGTGCTGATTCTGGACGAAGCCGATCGCATGCTCGACATGGGCTTTTTGCCCTCGATCAAGCGCATCCTGACCAAGCTGCCGCGCCAGGACCGCCAGACCCTGCTGTTCTCGGCCACCTTCGAAGAGAACATCAAGCAGCTGGCGCTGGAGTTCATGCGCAACCCGATGCAGATCCAGGTCACCCCGAGCAATACCGTGGCCGAGAGCATCACCCACCGCGTGCACCCGGTCGACGGCGCGCGCAAGCGCGACCTGCTGCTGCACCTGCTGGCGCAGGACAGCCGCGAGCAGACCCTGGTGTTCGCCCGCACCAAGCATGGCAGCGACAAGCTGGCGCTGTTCCTGGAGAAGTCCGGCATCAAGACCGCGGCGATCCACGGCAACAAGAGCCAGGGCCAGCGCATGCGTGCGCTGAGCGACTTCAAGGCCGGCCGCGTGACCGTGCTGGTGGCCACCGATATCGCCGCGCGCGGCATCGACATCGACCAGCTGCCCAAGGTCATCAACTACGACCTGCCGATGGTGGCCGAGGATTATGTGCACCGCATCGGCCGCACTGGCCGTAACGGCTCCACCGGCGAGGCGATCTCGCTGGTGGCGCAGGACGAAGCCAAGCTGCTGCGCCAGATCGTGCGCATGCTGGGCCGCGATGTGGAAATCCGCGACGTGCCGGGCTACGAGCCGCAGACCCCGATCCGTTGGGGCAATAGCGCGCCGGGTCGTGCCGAGCAGCCGGGTGGCGATCGCGCGCCGCGCAAGAGCCACGCGCGTCGTCCGCATGGCGATGCACCGCGTCAGGCGCATGCGCATGCCGGCCCGAAGAAGCCCGGTGGCCAGCGCAGCAGCGGTCCGCGTCAGGCCGGTGTTGCTGCCGGTGCCGGCGCAGGCCGTCGCGATGGCGGCCGTGGCGGTCAGCGTCCGGGCGGCACGCGCTGAAAATCCCGTGCGCCGGCACGACCGGCGCCCAGGTCTGCGTTGCACTGAAAAAGCCGCCCCTCGGGGCGGCTTTTTTTGTGGGCACGGCGCAGGCGATGCGGTGCGAACAGGACTGCGCGTAGACACCCGACGCAGTCCGTCACGTCCCTAACCCTCGATCAACGCCGTATTGCGATCGATCGCCTCGCGATACCGATCCAGCACCGCGGCGGTCTGCACGATGTAGGCGCTCAGATCCTCCCAGCGCCGGTCTTCCAGCGCTTCGCGGATGCCGGGCAGGGTCTTGACCTCGTAACCGGTGGCCAGGCCAGGGGCGTAGATCAGGTTGCGGTACCACGGCCGGCCCGGCAGACCACCTTCGGCCAGCAGGGTCTGGTCGATGCGCTGCAGCGATGCATTGAGCTTGCCGCGCGCGCGTGCATCCAAAGCGCCGCCGCCCGATGCCAGTGCATCGTCATAGCGCTTGGCGCTGGCCTGCAGGCGGGCAATCGCCTGATCCAGTGCAGCGAAATCGATCTGCGGCACCGTGGCTTTCGGCTCCGGTGCGCGTTGCGGCCGGTTCGGGTTGTCGACAGCCGCATAGGCGCCGGCCTGCAACAACTCGGCCTGGGTGCGTGCGGCAGTGCGGTCGCTGTCGGCCTGCTGCTTGAGTTCCTGCGCATAGCCGGCCACCGCATCGGCGAAGTCGCCGAAGCGCTGCGGCAACACCGGCGCGTTGGCCACGCGCAGCACCGTGCGGCCGACCGTCTGCGACAACAGCGGCAGATAGCTGAAATCCGGATCGATGTAGCGTGCGAAGTAATCGTAGGAGTCGTACAGCGAGTGATAGACACCGCTGCCGCCACCCTGCCCGCCATAGCCCAGATCCAGCGTGGTCAGCCCCAGATGCTGCAGGAACGGGCTGTAGTCGCTGCCCGAGCCCAGCGCCTTGAGCGGCACGTCGCCGCCGGCCGCGACCTGCCTGGCGATGTCCTTCTGCGCCGGCTTGGCGGTGGCCGCCAGCGCATCGATACGGGCGCGGGCGCGTTGCCGTTCGAGCACGCTCACGCCGCTGTCGGGATCGCGCAGGTCCGCCGCCACGCCGTTGACCAGGCGCTGCAGCGCATGGCTGCCACCGGCATTGAGAAAGCCGCGCCCGTTGCCGTCGGTGTTGACGTACAGCACCGCCTTGCGGCGCAGTTCGTCGGCGTGCTGCTCGGCCCATTCGGTGGAGCCGAGCAGGCCGGCCTCCTCGCCATCCCAACTGGCATAGACGAGCGTGCGCTTGGGGCGCTGCCCCTGCCTGGCCAGCTCGCCGATCGCCTTGGCTTCGGCCAGCAAGGCGGTGGTGCCCGAGAGCGGATCGGCCGCACCGAACACCCAGCCGTCGCGGTGATTGCCGCGCACCACCCACTGGTCCGGATACTCGCTGCCACGCAGGGTGGCGATGACGTTGTAGATGGTCTTGCTGCCCCAGTCCGCATCCACCTTGAGATGCACGCGCGCGGTGTCGTCGCCGCCGATGCGGTAGGTGATCGGCAGCGCGCCGCGCCAGTCCTCCGGCGCCACCGGCCCGCCCAGCGCGGCCAGCAAGGGCTGCGCGTCGCCCCAGCTGATCGGCAGGGCCGGGATCTTCAACACGCTGCCGGCCTGGTCGACCCTCAGGCGTTTGGCGCCCTTGCTGGCGCCGACGCCCGGAGTGAGCGGATCGCCGGGATAGATGGCGAAATTGGCGACCGAGCCGCGTTGCACGCTCCACTGATTGCGCGCCGGGCCATCCGGATAGGCCCGATCCTGGAAATACCCGTCGTCGCGCGGATCGGAATAGATGATCGCGCCGATCGCGCCATGCTCCTGCGCCAGCCGCGGCTTGAGCCCGCGCCAGCCCTTGCCGTAGCGGGCGATGACGATCTTGCCGCGCACGTCCACGCCGTTGCGCGCCAGCGCCTCGTAGTCTTCGGCGATGCCGTAATTGACGTAGACCAGGTCGCCGGTGACATCGCCGTTGCCGCCGTAGATCACATACGGCGGCAGCACGTTCTCGGTCTGGGTGGAGGTGCTGTCGCCCGGCAGCGGCGGCTCCTTCAGACGCGCGACATACGGCTTGGGGCCGAGCAATTCCAGCTGCGAGCTCCTGGGCGAGGGCCACAGCACCTGGAAGGTTTCGATGCGCGCATCCCACCCGTAGCCGCGCAGACGGGCTTGCAGATCGCGGGCGTTCTCCAGGTTGTGCGGCGCGCCAACGTGATTGGGCGCCGACGCCCATTGCTTCAACCAGCCACGATAATCGGCGTCCTTCAGGCCGCTATCGAAACGCGCTTCCAGCGCGCGCTGCGCCTGTGCGGCGGCGGTGTCGTAACCCGGCAGCGCAGCGGGTTGGGCCGCAGGTTGGGCGGCGAGGGAAGGTGCGACAAAGGCCAGGGCGAGCAGCCAGGCATGCTGCGAAGACGTCATCGGAGTTCCTTGAAGAGTGTCCGGGGGCGAACGGCGATTGGGTTGAGACAGCACGCTGGAGCACGCACCATCGCACGGGCGTGCATGGGCCGTGCGTGTGCCGATCAGAATCGATAGTCCAGGCCCACGGTGAAGTAGCGCCCACGCAGGTCGTACTGGGTGAAGTCGTAAGGGGCGCGAATGCCCGGGAACGAGGCATCGACCGGCGGCTGCTTGTCGGCCAGGTTCTCGATCTTGGCGTACAGGGTCAGCTTGTCGATGCCGGTGTACCCCAGATACAGATCGAACTGGTTGTAGTCGCCCACGCGCGACTGCACGGCAGTGGCCGCGGCGCTGGCCTTCTGGTCGTAGCCGCCGGTGTAGTACCAGGTCAGTGCGGCGCTGACGGTGCCCAGGTTCCAGTCCAGCGTGGTGGTGGCCTTGTTGCGTGGCAGCGACGGGCCGAGATTGCTGCCGGCGTAATCCTGCAACGGGCCACCGACCACGGTGGGGCGGCGGTAATCGCGCACGTGGGTATAGGCGGTGTTGAGGCCAAAGTTGCCAGCTGCTTCGGTGCGCCAGCGCTGGCGCAGTTCGACATCGATCCCCGAGGTCGTCAGCTCGCTGAGGTTCTGGTAGCGGTTGTACACCGCCACCAGCGTGCCGCGCGCGTCGCGGATGACGTCGGCCGGGTCATTGTTCTGCACGATGGTGGCGTTGTTGCCGGTGCCGACCAGATTCTCCAGCTCGATCTTGTACCAGTCCACGCTCAGGCTGGTGTCCGCCCACGGCGACAGCACCACGCCGAGGTTGTAGCTGCGCGTGCGCTCGGGTTCGAGCGCGGTGTTGCCGACGGTGAAGAAGGTCGGGTTCTGGCGCGAGCCCGGCATGTCCGGATCGAACGGGTCGACCACCGAGCCGTAGGAGATATTCGTGCTGGCCGCATTCTCCGACAGCGAAGGTGCGCGAAATCCGCGCGAGGCGGCCGCGCGCACCAGCACGGCGTCCAGCGGTTGCCAGCGCAGGCTGGCCTTGGGCGAAAACGCCTCGCCGAAATCGCTGTAATGATCGCCGCGCCCGGCCAGTTGCAGTTCCAGCGACTGCAGCAGCGGCAGGTTGACTTCGGCATACAGCGCCGACACCCTGCGCTCGCCATCCACCGCGGCGATTGCGGGGCGGATCTGCAGGCCCTGGTCGATCTGCCAGGGATTGCGCGAGACCAGCTCCTCCTGCCGCCACTCGGCGCCGGCGGCGAATCCGACGCTGCCGGCCGGCAGCTCGAACAGGTTGCCGGACACCTTGGCATCGACGCCGCGCAGCGTCGATTGCGCAGGGCGCAGCGTGCTGAGGTTGATGCCGTCGATCACCGACTGCGGCGTGGCGGACGGGTCGAGCAGGTTGTAGCTGCCGTCGGCCAGCGCCTGCGCCAGGGTGAAGCGATTGGCGAAACCGCCGGAGACGGTCTCATGCTCGGTGCTGCGCGCGGCGAACGCCGCCGCTTCCCAATCCCAGCGCTCGGTCTTGCCGCGCACGCCGCCGAGAAAGCGGTAGGACTGCGAGCGATTGGTTTTGACCGTCTGGCCCAGGTCGAAGAAGGTGTATTCGATCGGCACTGCGGTGCCGTACGGGTTGTACGGGCTGGAGGCCGGCAGCAGATTAGAGACCGGCTCGGCCAGCCCGCTGCTGGCATTCAACGCAAAGCGGCCGCCTTCCAGGGTGAAGTACGGGCTGGAGCCGAAGATCGAAACGCCCTTGACCTCGCTGTAGAGCGCCTCGCCGAAGGCTTCGACGGTGTCGCTGAGGCGGAAGGTGGCGTTGGTGTAGGCCTGATAGCGCTTAGTCGAGGGGATCAGCGTGGTGAACGGGGCCTGGTTGAAGCCGCAGGTATCGCCGGCCAGGCCGTCGATCGGTGCGCTGGCGGTGAGCACCGTCCCGGCGGGGCAGTTGCCTTGCGCATCCAGCATCGGCACCGAGCGGCCACCGACCAGGTAACGCGCGCCCTTGGCCGACCAGCCGTTCCAGCGCCCGCCGGGCAGGTCGGTGTAGATGCCCGAGCGGGTCAGCGCGCGCTGGTCCTGATCCAGCCGGTCGCGGTTGTAGGCGTCGAAACTGAAAAGGATGTTGTAGCCGTCGCTATCCAGGTCGCCGATGCCGCCGATGAACTTGGCACGCTGGGTGTCCATGCCGCCCTGATCGGAGCTGCCGCCGCTCAGGCCCAGCTCGGCACCCTGGAAATCCTGCCGGGTGATGATGTTGACCACGCCGGCCACCGCATCGGAGCCGTATACGGCGGAGGCGCCGTCCTTGAGCACCTCGATGCGTTCCACCGCCACCAGCGGCAGCGCATTGAGGTTGACGAAGGTGTCGCCCAGGCCATTGGCAGGAAAGCCGTAGTTGGCCAGGCGGCGTCCGTTGAGCAGCACCAGCGTGTTCTTCTGCGACAGCCCGCGCAGGCCGATGCCCGCCGAGCCGGAGGCCCACCCGTTGTTGGTGGTTTCGTTGGTGGCGTTGCCGGTGTTGGCCGAGATTGAGCGCAGCGCGTCGGCGACGGTGACCTTGCCGGACTGCTCCAGCTGCTGGCGGTCGATCACCTGCACCGGGTTCGGGCCTTCGCTATCGGTGCGCTTGATATTGGAGCCGGTGACGCTGACGGTGGCCAGGGTCTTGCCCGCGCCAGGTGTCGCGTCATCGGCATGGGCGAGGGGAATCAGCGCGGACAGAACGGCAGCGGACAGCAGATAAGGCATCGGGCGCTTCACGCACGGCCTCCATGAATGGGGGTGTTGCAGTGGGCCACGCGCAATCGATTAACAAAAATTACAGATCTGCATAGAGATATGACGCGCGGTGACACACGCCGCTGGCCGGACGCGGCAGAGCGCGCGTCGGACTTGTGCGGCCGACCGGGTGTGGTGCTCCAGCGCGGTGCGGCATGCGGCCAACCCATGTTGTGGATGCCACGCGGGCGCACCAGTCCGGTGTGTCGCCGCGATCGGAGCAGCCGGCAGGCACCAGCGCACTTACAATGGCGCGCATGGATATCTTCAAAGTCTTTACGCTCGAAGCCGCGCATCGGCTTCCCAATGTGCCGCCCGGCCACAAGTGCGCCCGTCTGCACGGGCATTCGTTCCGGGTCGAGCTGCATGTCAGCGGCGAACCCGGTGCCGAGACCGGCTGGATCATGGATTTCGGCGACATCAAGGCCGCCTTCCAACCGATCTACGACCGCCTGGACCACCATTACCTCAACGACATCGAGGGGCTGGAAAACCCGACCAGCGAGCGGCTGGCGATCTGGATCTGGAACCAGCTCAAGCCGGCGCTGCCGCAGTTGAGCGAGATCGTGGTGCACGAAACCTGCACCTCCGGCTGCCGCTATCGCGGCTGATCACGTAGCGCAGTCTGTGACCCAAGGCCGCCTCCCGGGCGGCCTTGCCATTTGTGGGGCACGGATAATTGATTGATTCCACGCCATTTTCCGGGCGACTTCGGAAATTTTCAGCAAACGTGTTGCATCGCAGCAATATCCGCGTATGCTGCAACGCAACAAACGGTCACGGCTTTCCCCGAGGGGTTCGCAATGTCGGCGCAGTTCGAAAACAGCTTCACCAGTCAGTTCGCCTCTGTCGCAGCACGTGCCAACCAGTTGGCATTGGACACGCTGGAGCAGAACGTCAACGCAACCACCACGTTTTTCGGTGAGTTTGCGCAGGCACGCGACCTGGGTACCTACCAGACGCTCTGGCCAAAAGGCCTGCAACTGGCCCGCGACAACCTGGAACGCCTGGCTTCGGCCAATCAGGAAGTGGTCGGGATGGGGTTGAAGATGTCCAGCGAGCTTGGACAGTTTGCAAAGCAGCAGTTCGACACCGGCAGCGAACAGGCCGGCGCAACAGGCAAGAACCGGCGCAGGTAACGGCCGCCAACATTCAGCGTCTTTGCATGGGTCCCTCCCCCCATGCAATCCGGCCCGACAGATCCCTCCCTCTGTCGGGCTTTTTATTGTTTTCTGTGCGGGCGTCTTCGATCCAGCGCCGGCATGCGGCCGCCGCAGTCAGCGTACCGGAGCCGGGTGCACGGGAACGACGGCGCACCGCCCATTTGCCGGAAGTGCAGGCGCGGCGAGGTGAAGCACGGCCGTGATCTCTGCGACGGCGCGTGCGCGGGCCGATGAAGAACCTGTCCGCAACAGCAGAACATGCAATGACCGCCTCTAACTAGGCTGGCAGCTGCAGCCCTTGCGCCTGGCGGGCGGCGTCGGCACCGGGTGCCCAGCGGATCCGGCCCCAGCACGGCATCGCCAGGCGCTGGTGCAGCATGCCGATGTTCTCCTCGATGCGCTCCATCTGCGGGTCGATCTCGTTGGCGATCCAGCCGATGCAGTCCAGCCCGTCGGCGGCGATCGCCGCAGCGGTCAGGCGCGCGTGATTGATGCAGCCCAGCCGGATGCCGACCACCAGCACCACGGGCAGCGTGAGCGCGCGCACCAGGTCGGCCTGGTCCAGGTCGGCACTCAAGGGCGCGGCCCAGCCGCCGACACCTTCCACCACCACCACCTCGGCCTGCGCGCGCAGTTGCGCGAAGGCCTGGGCGATCGGCTCCAGCGCCAGGGTCACACCGACATCGGCGGCAGCCAGTTCCGGTGCCAGCGGTGCCGGCAAGGCATAGGGATTGAGGGTGGCGTAGTCGGGTTGCGGGGCACTGGCGGCCTGCAGCGCCAGCGCATCCTCGTTGCGCCAGCCCTGCGGCGTGTTCTCGCAACCGCTGGCCACCGGCTTCATGCCCACCGCCGTGCGGCCCTGCGCGCGCAGTGCGTGCAGCAGCGCGGTGCTGGCCATGGTCTTGCCGATGCCGGTGTCGGTGCCGGTGACATACAACGCCGGAAGCTGCATGCGTGTGTTCCTGCGGCCGCGCCGCGGTTGCCCTGGGGGCGCGCAGCATAGCGTGCGGATCCGAACGCGCGGCTGAGTCGCAATGCCGCTGCGGACGGCCGCTGCTAAACTTCGGCCATGTTCGCCACCTCTTCGCTGACCGGCAGCAAGCCGGAACAATACGCCCAGCTCACCGCCCAGGCCCAGGCACTGGTGCACGGCGAGCCGGATCGGATCGCCAATGCCGCCAACCTGGCTGCGCTGATCTTCAATTCGCTGCCGTCGCTCAACTGGGCCGGCTTCTATCTCTACGACGGCCGCGAGCTGGTGGTGGGGCCGTTCCAGGGCTTGCCGGCCTGCGTGCGCATTCCGCTGGACAAGGGCGTGTGCGGCGCGGCCGCCAGCACCCGGCAGAGTCAACGTATTGCCGACGTGGATGCCTTCCCCGGGCATATCGCCTGCGATTCGGCCTCGCGCTCGGAGCTGGTGATCCCGCTGGTCAAGGGCGATGCGCTGATCGGCGTGCTGGATCTGGACAGCCCGGAGCTGGATCGCTTCGACGCCGACGATCAGCGCGGCCTGGAAGCCATTGCGCAGGTCTTTGTCGGCGCGCTGACGTGACCACCGAACGGCTGCGCAACATCGGCCCGAAAAGTGCAGCGTGGCTGCGCCAGGTCGGCCTGCGCACGCAGCAGGATCTGCAGGCGGTAGGCGCGGTGGGCGCATTCGTCAAGGTACGCCGCGCCGGCTTCAAGCCCAGCCTCAACCTGCTGTATTCGCTGGAAGGCGCGTTGACCGACTGCCATTGGCAGGACGTGCCGGAAGCGCGCCGGCATGCCTTGCTTGCCGAATACGAAGCGGCGAGCGCGCTGTTGCCGGTGCGCGGCCGCGCGGTCGCCGGGCCGGTGGAAACCGTGCACTACGCACGTGCCGACAACGACGACACACACGGTGAGATGGGCGAAGCAGACGACGACACTGCGGACCTGGGCCAGACGCACGAGGACTGAGCGCCTGTGCCGGGTGGCCGCCGCATGCGTGCGGCGCCAGCGCTGCGATCGGCGAGAGCGCACCTGTTGATGCCCAGCACGGCGTCGCTTTGATCGCCTGCTTGATGGAGTGTCGTCAACGCGCCGCTGCCTCGCGCAACGTCGGTGCCAGAGATGCGCCCAGCGTCTGGCCATGGCTGAGGCCGGGCAGCGGTCGGTACTCGGCGGTGAGGCCCGGTAACGCCGACAGCAGCGCTACGAGATGCTGTGCGGCCTGTGGATCTGCACGCGGCCGCCCCGGACGATCCGGTCTTGCAGGGTTCGCCGGTGCTCCGCCTTCGCCTGCCAGCAGCGTCAGACGACGCGTGGCTTGCTGTGTGTCTGCCGAGGCGTCCCGGGCTTGCTCGACCACTCGCTGCGCCTGCTGCACGACAAACCCATCGCCCCACCACAGCGACGGATCGACCGCGACGTAGTGCTGGAACAGCTGCGGCTGCGTCAGCACTACCTGCAGCACGAACAGACCGCCATACGAATGGCCCCAGAGCGTCTGCCGCTGACGATCCACCGCCACACGCGCTTCCACCTGCGGGCGAATACGTGTGGCGATCAGCTGCGTGAATGCCGCCGCACCGCCGGTCCTGCGCTGCGGATTCAGCGGATCGGTTTCCACCCGCCCGTCGTCGTAGCGCGCGGGCGTGTAGTCCAGGCTGCGCCCCACCGCATCGATGCGCAATGCGCTGTCGTCGGCGATGAACACCAGCACCGGCGCATCGCCGTGGGTGGACAGGCTGTCGAGCAGGCGCTCATCCAGTTCCATCAATGCCGCATTGCCATCCAGCAGATACACCACCGGATATCCCGCCGCCGGCGGCGCCGCTTTGGGGGTGGCAATGCGCACGCGGTAATGGCGTTGGCCATCGGCCGAATCCAGGCGCACTGCGCTGAAGACATACGAGGCACTGGGGCGATCGGCGACAGTGCTGCCGATCGTGCGGCTCAGGTCCGGCTGTGCGAAAGCCGGCACCGTGCCGACGATCCACATCAGCACGCCGGCACAGGCAAGCCACCAGGAATCATGTCGCGTCACTGCATGTTCTCCTCGTCGTGCGCCCACGTTCGCGCGCGCTGCCGCATTGCTGTCAGAAACCGAAACTCAGGCTCGCCCAATACGCGCGACCGGGCTCGTTGTAGGTGGCTGCACCCGCTGCACCGCCGGTGTTGTTGGTGCCTTCGCGGAACAGACGGGTGTCGAACAGGTTGTCCACACCGACGCCCACGCTGACCTTGCGGGTGATGCGGTAACGCGCACTGACGCCCCACAGATCGTAGGGGTCGCGCGAGTCGGGGGCGATGGCGCCGCCGCTGGTGCTCGATTGCGTGGCCGATTCCTGTTTGCCGTAGAAGGTGCCGGTGAGCAGCAACGACAAGGCCTGGGTCGGTTGCCAATCCAGCGTGGTGTTGACCGTGTATTCCGGGATCACCGACAGCGGCTGATCGGTGGCGGTGTTCTTGTTCTCGATCATGTAGGTGACATTGGTGTTCCACTTCAGCTCGCGGCCCTGCTCACCCAGCAGCGGCAACGTGAGATTGCCTTCCACCCCCTGCACGATCGCTTCCGATGCGTTGGTCCACTGGAACACCTGCCCGCGCCGGTCGACCGTGACCCCGACAGGCACCATCCCGGCGACGATCTTGTCGTCGTAGGCATTGTGGAAGTACGTCAGCGAGGCATGGTGACCGGTCTGCGGCGCCCACTCGACGCCGATTTCCTTGTTGATGCTGGTCTCCGGATCGAGATCGTCGTTGCCCTGGATATAGCAGCCCGAGCCGAGATTGGGGAACAGCACCGGGCAGCCATTGCCGCGCGTGTAATACAGATAATTGGCGTTGGACTGGTACAGGTTGGGTGCCTTGAAGGCGCGCGCGATGCCGCCCTTGAGCAACCAGTCTTCGCTGAGCTTGTACTGCACGTTGAGGCTGGGGCTGAGGTTGTTGCCGAACTGGCTGTGGTGGTCCAGCCGCACACCCGGCGTCAGCGTCAGCCGCTCGCTGGCGTAGATGTTGTCTTCCAGATACACCGCGCTGAGCGTGGCCTCGCTGCGCGGGCTGCGCGTCCCGTTGGGAAGGCCGGGGAAACCACCACCGGCACTCACGGTCTGCGACATCGAATACGCATCGCTGAGGCGGCTCTGGCGGCGCTCGAAGCCCAGCGTCAGCACCTGCTCGGCCCAGGCCTGCAGCGGCATGTTGAACTCGCCGTCGATGTTGAGATTGTCGAGGGTGGCGGTGGAATCGAGCAGGCTGGCGGCAATGGAGCCTTCCGGCCCGCCGGCCAGGCCTTCGTTGAGGCGGGTGTTGTCGGTGCCTTCGTAGGCGGCGGTGAGGCGCGAGGTGCCGAGCGCCCAGGTGCCGCGATGGGTCAGCGAGGCGGTGCGGCGGATCATGGTATTGGTTTCGCTGCCGAACAAGGCGCCCAGGTCGGCACCGGCCAGGCCATCGGCGCTGACCGCACGATCGCCGGCATACAGATTGCCCTGGCGACTGACGCCGGCATCGAGTTCGATCACCTGGCCTTCGACCGGATCCCAGCGCAGCAGGCCGTTGATGTCCTTGTTGCGCACGCCCTCGCGCCCGGCCGGCGGCACCGCGGCGGCACTGCTGGCAAAGCGGCGATTGAGCTCCAGCGAATCCGGATCGGTCTTGTTGAGGTTTCCATACAGGCGGAAGGAGAACGTATCGCTCAGCGGTCCGCTGAGCTGGAAGCCGGCACGCTGGCCGCCGCCTTCGGCACTGTGCTGCGGCACCAGGCCGAATAGGCTCATCGAGCCGGTCAGATCGCCGGTCGGCTTCTTGGTGATGATGTTGACCACGCCGCCGGAGGCACCGGAGCCATAACGTGCCGCCGCCGGGCCGCGCAGCACTTCGATGCGCTCCACCGCTTCGGCCGGTACCCAGTTGGTGTCGCCGCGCGTATTGCGCTCGCCGCTGCGGCCCATGCGCACCGCATCGCGCGATCCCACCGGTTTGCCATCGACCAGAATCAGCGTGTTTTCCGGGCCCATGCCGCGCAGGTCGATCTGGCGATTGTTGCCGTACTGGCCGGAGGCACTGTTGCCGGTGAGGTTGACGCCCGGCATGGTGCGCAGCAACTGCGACAGATCGTTGACCGGCGGACGCCGTTCGATGTCCTCGGCGGTGATGACCGATGACCCCAGGGCCTGGCGGGCGATCTGCGCGGCGGTGACGTGCACGGTATCCAGCGACTGCGGCTCGGCCGCGGCGTCTTCGGCCGATGCGCTGCAAATGCCGCTGCCACAGCCGAGCGCAATGGCCAGCACCAGCTGACGGCGGGACAACACGGGACGACGTGCAGACGCAGACATCCATGACCGGCGTGATGCGGACATTCTCAAACCTCTCGACAGGCGATGGACCTCTGGCGACGGCTTGAGGTGATACGTGGGGAAGCTGCGTGCAGCAGGCGCATGATGTGCTTGCCAGGCGCTGACGCAGTCAAAATTGTCCGCACATTCTACACGGATGCGATTCATTCTCAAATGGAACGAACGCGCTAGCGGAGCGGCATGCGGCACTGGCGGAACCAGAGCAGCGCTTTGTCGCAAGGCGCTGCGCACCACTGCAGACAGGTGCGCATGCCGGCTGACTTACGCTGCCGGTTTCATGCCTGCGACGTTGATCCAGGGCGGCGAGCCGAGTGCGGCATTGCTGCTGCAAGCCATGCTGGACGCTGCCTACACCCGGTGCCGATCCCCTTGCGCGTTCTGCTTCAAGGCAAGCAGCTCGCGCATGTCATCCATGATCGCCACCGCCCCGGCGCCCTGCACATCGAAGCCGCGCAGATAGCCGTAACGCACCATCGCCAGCGGCATCCCCGCAGCGTTTGCCGCCGCCGCATCGGTGGCCGAATCGCCGACCATCAGGCACTGCTGCGGGGTGAGCCGGAACTGGCTGGCCAGGTGCAGCAGCGGCGCCGCATCGGGTTTGCGCTGCGGCAGCGAATCGCCACCGAGCACGCTGCTGAAATGCGCAACGATGCCAAGATGCTCCAGCAGCGGCGCGATGAAGCGCGCGGGCTTGTTGGTGCACAACGCCAGCGTGGCACCGGCCTGGCGCAGGCCAACCAATGCCTCGGCAACACCGGGATAGAGCTGCGGGTCGTGCAGCAGGCTGGCCTGGTAGTGACGCATCATCACCGGCATCTCGGTATCGGCATCGTGCGTGCCGCCGGCTTCGCGCAAGGCGGTGGCGAGCAGCACGTGCACTCCTTCACCGATCCAGCTGCGGATCGTCGCCTCGCTGAACTGCTGCAGCCCGAGTTCCTGCAAGGTGGCATTGAGCGCTTCGGCGATATTGGGTGCGCTGTCCACCAGCGTGCCATCCAGGTCGAAGATCACCAGCGGATACGGAAACATGCGCACAGTCTCGTTGGGGGAGCGGCCTGCAGTGTACGAGCGACGGGATTCAGGGCGCGTCACCGTGGCGCGCCTCAGATGTTCGATGCAGGCGCCGATGCAGGTGCGCAGGCGCGCGTGGCTGCCGTCATCGCTGCACGCTGCACGCCACGCCCGCAGCAACGCGGGTACGGCACGCGCACTCACTGTGCCTGCGGCATCTCGCCGAACAACTCGCCTTGTACCGCGCCCGCTTCTGCGTCGCTGAAACCACTCAAGCCCACACCGACCAGGCGATAGCGTGTGTCGTCGGGCAACTCCACGCGCCGGGTCAGCGCCAGCGCGATCTCCGCCAATGCCTCCAGCGAGGCCGGTGGCTGATCCGGCGTGTAGGAACGGGTCAGGATGCGAAAGTTGGAGGTCTTCAACTTGAGCACCACGGTGCGCCCGATACGCTCGGTGCGGCGCGTGGCCAGCCAGGTCTTCTCGGCCAGGCGCAGGATGTGCGGATCCAGTGCCTCCAATGCGATGTCCTCGCTGAAGGTATCTTCCGAGGACACCGACTGCACCTCCTGATCCGGCTCGACCGGGCGTTCGTCGATGCCGCGCGCGCGCCGGTACAGGCTCTGCCCGAAGCTGCCGAAATGGGCCTGCAGTTCTTCCAGGGGGCGCAGCCGCAGATCGGCCACGGTGACGATGCCCAACGCCGCCAGCTTGCCATCCATCACCTTGCCCACGCCGGGAATGCGGTTGACCGGCAGCGGCAGCAGGAACGCATCCACGCGACTGGGCGCGATGACGAACTGCCCATCGGGCTTGCGCCAGTCCGAGGCGATCTTGGCCAGGAACTTGTTCGGTGCGATGCCGGCCGATGCGGTGAGCCGGGTTTCCTCGCGGATCTGGGTGCGGATCAGCTGCGCGATTTCGGTGGCCAGCTGCATGCCGGTCTTGGCCTGCGTGACGTCCAGATAGGCTTCGTCCAGGGACAGCGGCTCGACCAGGTCGGTGTGGCGATGAAAGATCTCGCGCACCTGCCGCGACACCGCCTTGTAGCGCGCGAAATCCGGCGGCACGAACACCGCATCTGGACACAGGCGCTCGGCACGCAGCGCCGGCATGGCCGAACGAATGCCATAGGTGCGCGCTTCGTACGAGGCCGCGCACACCACCGAGCGCGCACCGCGCCAGGCCACCACCACCGGCTTGCCGCGCAGCGATGGGTCGTCACGTTGCTCCACGGACGCGTAGAACGCATCCATGTCCACGTGCACGATCTTGCGCATCAAGCTGGCATCTCTCCGAAAGCGTACCGGCAATGATAAATCAGCCGCGTCTCACGCCTTGCGCCGGGTCAGGGCGGCAGCCCGGGCACGAACGGACGCAAGCGTCGGCAGGACGCGCAGCTGCGTCTTTTTCCCAGCGTCCCGCCCCGAGTACGCACGCCTGACCGCGCTTGGCCGGAGGCCGTCGCCTGCGCTCGCTAGTGTCGGCACAACGCGCTTGCCGCACTGCGCGCGCGGCTGAAAACAGCACGCATGCGTACGGATAAAACGTTTGATTGAACCGCGCGCCCTCATGCACCCTTGCCCGCCTCGCCTTTCGCTTCTTGCAGGAAACGTTCGTCATGACTCGTCAAAGTGCGTACTCGCGCGACCAGCTGCTGGCCAGCGCGCGCGGGGAATTGTTCGGGCCCGACAGTGCCCGCCTGCCCAACGATCCGATGCTGATGTTCGACCGCATCACCGAGATCAGCGACAGCGGCGGCGCGCACGGCAAGGGCGTGATCCGCGCCGAACTCGACGTGCGCCCGGACCTGTGGTTCTTCGGCTGCCATTTCATCGACGACCCGGTGATGCCCGGCTGCCTGGGCCTGGACGCGATGTGGCAGCTGACCGGCTTCTTCCTCACCTGGATCGGCGCCGCAGGCCGCGGCCGCGCGCTGGGCTGCGGCGAGGTCAAGTTCACCGGCCAGGTGTTGCCCAGCGCCAAACTGGTCAGTTACGAAATCGATGTCAGCCGCGTGATCAACCGCAAGCTGGTGATGGCGCAGAGCGATGCACGCATGTTGGTGGACGGGCGCGAAATCTACACGGCCAACGACCTGCGCGTGGGCATGTTCACCTCAACGGAGAATTTCTGATGCGTCGTGTCGTCGTCACCGGAATGGGCATCACGTCCTGTCTGGGCAATGATCTGGACACCGTTTCCAGCGCCTTGCGCGAGAGCCGCTCGGGCATCACCGCATTGCCCGATCATGCCGAGGCCGGCCTGCGCAGCCAGGTGGGCGGCGCGGTGGCGCTGGATCTGGACAGCCTGATCGACCGCAAGCTCAAACGCTTCATGGGCGATGCCTCGGCCTACGCCTATCTGGCCATGCGCGATGCGATCGCCGATGCCGGACTGGATGCCGAGCAGGTCAGCGACCTGCGCACCGGCCTGATTGCCGGCTCCGGTGGCGGGTCCAGCCAGTGGCAGGTGGAAACCGCCGATCTGCTGCGCAACCGCGGCGTGCGCAAGGTCGGCCCGTACATGGTGCCGCGCACGATGTGCTCGTCGGTCTCGGCCTCGTTGGCAACCGCGTTCAAGATCCGCGGCCTGAGCTATTCGCTGTCGGCCGCCTGCGCGACCTCGGCGCATTGCATTGGTGCGGCGGCCGATCTGATCCGGCATGGCGCGCAGGATGTGATGTTCGCCGGCGGCGGCGAAGAACTGCACTGGACCATGAGCGTGATGTTCGATGCGATGGGCGCGTTGTCCACCGGCTTCAACGACCGCCCGGCGGTGGCCTCGCGCCCCTACGATGCGCAGCGCGATGGCTTCGTCATCGGCAGCGGCGGTGGCATGCTGGTGCTGGAGGACTACGACCACGCCATCGCGCGCGGCGCGCACATCCATGCCGAATTGCTCGGTTATGGCGTGACCTCCGATGGCGCCGACATGGTCGCGCCCAGCGGCGAAGGTGCGGTGCGCTGCATGCACATGGCCATGCACGGCCTGACGCAGCCGATCGACTACCTCAACACCCATGGCACCTCCACGCCACTGGGCGATGTCACCGAACTGGGCGCGGTGCGCGAGGTGTTCGGCGACAACGTGCCGCCCCTGTCCTCGACCAAGGCGCTGTCCGGCCATTCGCTGGGCGCCGCCAGCGTGCACGAGGCGATCTACAGCCTGCTGATGCTGCGTGACGGCTTCATGGCCGGCTCGGCGCATATCGACGAACTCGACCCGCGCGCCGAAGGCTTCCCGATCCTGCGGCAGACCCGTGACGCCACGTTGAATACGGTGATGTCCAACAGCTTCGGCTTCGGCGGCACCAACGCGGCGCTGGTGTTCGGCCGGGTGTAGTGGCACGGCGCAAGGCGCCGCGCGGAACCGGGATTTGGGGGGCGGTGTGCCGAGAGCGCGCGCTTGGCACTCCCCGCTCCCGATCCCCCAATCCCGGCTCAGCCGGCCATGCCGTTATGCCGCAACAGCGCATCGATGCTCGGCGCGCGCCCACGGAAGGCGCGGAAGTTGTCGGCCGCGCTGCGGCTGCCGCCACGCGACAACACTTCATGGCGAAAACGCGCGCCGGTGTCGGCCACCTGCTCGGGCGCTTCCTCGAAGGCAGCGTAGGCATCGGCGCTGAGCACTTCGGCCCACTTGTAGCTGTAGTAACCGGCCGCGTATCCGCCAGCGAAGATGTGGCTGAACTGGTGCGGGAAGCGATTCCATGCCGGCGGGCGGTTGACCGCCACCTCGTCGCGCACGCGCTCGATCAGCTGCAGCACGTTGTCCTGGGTCGGGTCGAAGCTGCTGTGCAGCTGCATGTCGAACAACGCAAATTCCAGCTGGCGCACGGTGAACATGCCGCTCTGGAAATTACGCGCGGCCAGCAGCCGATCGAACAGGTTGCGCGGCAGCGGCTCGCCGGTCTGCACGTGCGCGGTCATCGCCTGCACGCGCTCCCATTCCCAGCAGAAGTTCTCCATGAACTGGCTGGGCAGCTCAACCGCGTCCCATTCCACGCCGTTGATGCCGGCCACGCCCAATTCGCCGATGCGCGTGAGCAACTGATGCAAGCCGTGGCCCATTTCATGGAACAGCGTGGTGACTTCGCCATGCCGGAACGTGGCCGGGGCATCGCCACTGCCGCGGCCGAAGTTGCACACCAGATACACCAGCGGCGTCTGCACGCCATTGGCGGTGTCGCGGCGGTTGCGGCAATCGTCCATCCATGCGCCGCCCCGCTTGCCTTCGCGCGCGTACAGGTCCAGATAGAACTGGCCGACCAGCGCGCCCTGCGCATCTTCCAGGCGATAGAAGCGCACGTCCTCATGCCAGACCGGCGCACGATCGAGCTTGACGGTCAGGCCATACAGGCTGTGGATCACATCGAACAGGCCGGCCAGCACCTTCGGCTCGGTGAAGTACTGCTTCACCTCCTGCTCGGAGAAGCTGTAGCGCGCCTGCTTGAGTTTTTCGCTGGCGTAGGCCAGATCCCAGGCCTGCAGTTCGTCCAGGCCCAGCGCATCGCGTGCGAAGGCTTCGAGTTCGGCGCGATCGCGTTGCGCATACGGCTTGGCGCGCACCGCCAGATCGCGCAGGAAGCCCATCACTTCGTCCGGGCTTTGCGCCATCTTGGTGGCGACCGAATACTCCGCGTAACTGGCAAACCCGAGCAGCTGCGCCAGCTCGGCGCGCAGGGCCAGAATACGATCGATATTGGCGCTGTTGTCCAGCGCCGCATCGCCGAACTCGGAGGCGCGCTCGGCGTTGGCGCGATACAGCCGCGCGCGCAGTTCGCGATTGTCCGCATCGGTCTGCACCGGCAGGTAGCACGGCATCTGCAAGGTGAGCTTCCAGCCCGGCACGCCGTCCTTTTCGGCAGCCGCGCGTGCCGCGGCGACCACTTCGGCGGGCAGGCCGGACAGCTCGCTTTCGTCTTCGCTCACGTACGACCATGCATCGGTGGCATCGAGCACGTTCTGCGAAAACTTGGCGGCCAGCGCGGACAGTTCTTCCTGGACCTGCGCAAACCGGGCCTTGGACGCGTCATCCAGCTCGGCACCGCCGAGGCGGAAATCGCGCAGCGCGTTTTCCAGCACCTTGCGCCGCGCGGCGTCGTAGTGCGCCGCTTCCGGCGCGTCGGCCAGCGCCTTGTACTGCGCGTACAGCGCCAGGTTCTGCGCCAGCGCACTGCCGAAGCGGCTGAGCTTGGGCAGGTTGCTGTTGTAGGCCTCGCGCAGCTCCGGCGTGTTGACCACCGCCTGCAGATGGCCGACCTGGCCCCAGGCGCGCCACAGCCGCTCGGTGGCATCGTCCAGCGGCACCACGAAGCTGTCCCAGCTGACCGGGCTGACCTGCTCGGCCGCTTTCACTGCGGCCTCGGCGTCGGCCAGCAGTTGATCGATCGCCGGGCCCACGTGCTCGGGGCGGATCGCATCGAAGGACGGCAGTCCGGACAGGTCGAGCAGCGGGTTGGTCATGGGGCGCTCCGGCAGTGGACTGGATCAGGAATCAGGATGAGGTGCTGGCAGAGGTTGCGATACGCAACGGTTTTGCCGGCGGCGTGCAGGATATGGCGGTCATTCCAGCGCTGCACAAGGCAGCGCCGGCAAGTCGCCGCCGTTGACGGCGATGGCAATGGCCGCATCGCTGTCGGTGACGTCGATCTCGCGCGCCGCGTACCAGGCCGGGTCGTAGTAGCTGTGCGCGTAGCGCTCGCCGGCATCGCACAGGATGGTGACGATGGAGCCGCTGCGGCCGGCCTGGCGCATGCGCTGGGCGGCCTGCAGCACGCCGACGAAGTTGGTGCCGGTGGAACCACCGACGCGGCGGCCGAGCGTGGCGCTGACATGGCGCATCGCCGCCAGGCTCAGGGCGTCGGGCACCTTGATCATCATGTCCACGCAGCTGGCGATGAAGCTGGACTCCACCCGCGGGCGGCCGATGCCTTCGATGCGCGAGCCGCCGGTGATGGCCAGCTCCTTGGGGCACTGCCCGTCCACCGCGCGGCAATAACCGTCGAAGAACACCGACACTTCCGGGTCGGCGCACAGGATGCGGGTGGCATGGCGCCGATAGCGCACATAGCGGCCCAGCGTGGCGCTGGTACCGCCGGTGCCGGGGCTGCAGACGATCCAGTCGGGAATCGGATGCGGCTCCTCGGCCAGTTGCTTGAAGATCGATTCGGCGATGTTGTTGTTGGCGCGCCAGTCGGTGGCGCGCTCGGCGTAGGTGAACTGGTCCATGAAATGGCCGCCGGTCTCGCGTGCGAGCTGGTGCGAGGCACTGTCCAGATCGTAGGCACGCTCGACCAGGTGGCAGCGGCCGCCCTGGAACTGGATCGCGGCGATCTTTTCCGGCGAGGTCGACGCCGGCATCACCGCGATGAAGGGCACACCCAGCAGCCGCGCGAAATAGGCCTCGGAGATGGCGGTCGAGCCACTGGACGCCTCGATCACCGGCCGCCCCGCACGCAGCCAGCCGTTGGTCAGCGCATACAAAAACAGCGAGCGCGCCAGCCGGTGCTTGAGGCTGCCGGTCGGGTGGCTGGACTCGTCCTTGAAATACAGGTCGATGCCCGGAAAGCCCGGCAGGTCCATCGGAATCAGATGGGTGTCGGCCGAACGGTTGAAATCGGCCTCGATCTTCTGGATGGCGGCGGCCACCCACTGGCGCTGCGACATGGCAGGACTGTGCGGCGAAGGAAGCGCCAATTCTACCGCTGCATGGCGCGCGGCCACGGCGGGCGGGTCATCGGGCGGACAGCTGGGCGCCGGTGCTATGCTGGCCGCACCTGTCCGCCGCCCTGACTGCCCGTGCTGCGTTGCCTGCTCCGCCTGCTGCTGTGCCTGTGCCTGGTTGCCAATACGGCCACCGGCGCCTGGGCGTCGGTGGGCATGGCGCTGCCGGCCATGGCCTCGGCTGGGGCGGGGTCGTCCCCCGCGATGGCGCACGCGTCGATGCCAACCGCGCTGCCGTGCCATGAGGACACGCAGCCACTCGCTGCGGCGCATACCCCGGACCAGGCCAGGCACGCGCACGCGGCCGACTGCTGCAAGCTGGGCAGCTGCGATTGCTTGCAGCACTGCAGCCTCGCCCTGCTGACCCTGCCTGCGGTGCCCGCCGGCCTGCCTGGCCGCCCCACGCTGCCTGCCACCCTGGCCGAGGGACGCGGCAGCCCGGTGCCCGAGCAACCGGTTCGACCTCCCATCGCCTGAGCGCTGACGGCCTTGGCCGTCCTCGGTCCCGCGCGCGTGTTGCGTGGGTTTCCCAGCGATGCATGCGCCCGCCTTCAGTGGTGGGCCGCAGTGGAGATGTCATGTCTTTCGATCCAACTTCTTTCGATCCACCCTCCAATGGGGGCCTGAGCCGACGCCGCTTCGTGCAAGGCCTTGCCCTGGGCGGCATTGCCGCCACTGGCGGGCTGTGGCGCGGCGCTGCACGTGCCGCCCCCCCGGCGACGCCCGAGTTGCGTGGCAGTAGCCAATCGCTGCAGATCGGCCGCATGCCGGTCAACCTCACCGGGCGCACGCGCAGCGCCATCACCGTCAACCAGAGCCTGCCGGCGCCCACGCTGCGCTGGCGCGAGGGCGACACGGTCAGCGTGCGCGTGCGCAATGCGCTGGCCGACCAACCCACCTCGGTGCACTGGCACGGCCTGTTGCTGCCGGCCAACATGGATGGCGTGCCGGGAATGAGTTTCGACGGCATCGCGCCGGGCCAGGAATACGACTACCGCTTCGCGCTGCGCCAGTCCGGCACTTACTGGTATCACAGCCATTCGATGTTTCAGGAGCAGGCTGGCTTGTATGGCGCGATCGTCATCGACCCGCTAACGCCGCCGCCGTATCGGCACGACCGCGAGCATGTGGTGCTGCTCTCGGACTGGACCGACCTGGACCCGGCCGCGCTGTTCCGGCGGCTCAAGCAGATGCCCAGCCACGACAACTACGCGCAGCGCACGGTGGGCGATTTCCTGCGCGATGCGCGCGACGACGGCTTGCGCGCGACACTGGCCGATCACGGCATGTGGGGGCGCATGCGCATGACCCCGACCGACCTTTCCGACGTCAACGCCAACACCTATACCTACCTGCTCAATGGCGTCTCCCCGGCCGGCAACTGGACCGGGGTGTTCAGACCCGGCGAGAAGGTGCTGCTGCGTTTCATCAACGGCTCGTCGATGACCTATTTCGACATCCGCATCCCCGGCCTGCGCATGACCGTGGTGGCCGCCGACGGCCAGTACGTGCATCCGGTCAGCGTGGACGAGCTGCGCATCGCGGCGGCCGAAACCTTCGACGTGCTGGTCGAACCGATCGGCCAGGATGCGTTTACGTTGTTCGCGCAGGACATGGGCCGCACCGGTTTCGCCTGCGGCACGCTGGCGGTGCGGCATGGGTTGCAGGCGCCGATTCCTGCGCTGGACCCGCGCGCGATCTTGACCATGCAGGACATGGGGCACGGCGATGGCATGCACCATGCGGTACCGCCGATGCACGGCGCCGCCGGGATGCAGGCCGCGCATGCGGGGCATTCCATGCACACGCATGACGCTGCCCCGGCGGATGCGCACGACAAGACGCCACGCCACCCTGCCAGCGAAGATGGCAATCCCTTGATCGACATGCACAGCAATGCCACCGCGCCGCGCCTGGACGACCCCGGCGTTGGCCTGCGCGACAACGGCCGCCGGGTGCTGTGCTACGCCGACCTGCACAGCCTGTTCGAGGATCCGGACGGCCGTGAGCCCGGGCGCGAGATCGAACTGCATCTGACCGGGCATATGGAGAAATTCGCCTGGTCGTTCGACGGCATCGCTTTCGCCTCGGCAGAGCCCTTGCGGCTGCAGTACGGCGAGCGGCTGCGCATCGTGCTGGTCAACGACACCATGATGCAGCACCCCATCCACCTGCACGGCATGTGGAGCGATCTGGAAGACGCCGACGGCAACTTCCAGGTGCGCAAGCACACCATCGACATGCCGCCCGGCACGCGCCGCAGCTATCGCGTCCGCGCCGATGCGCTGGGCCGCTGGGCCTACCATTGCCATCTGCTGTACCACATGGAAGCGGGCATGATGCGCGAAGTGCGGGTGGAGGCATGAGCGCACTGCATACGCAACACGTGGCGCTGCTCGCACTACTGCTGAGCGCATCGGCTGCTGCACAGGAGCATCAGCATGCAGCGATGGCGTCATCCGCGCATGCCGATGACGCGCATGCATTGCAGATGGCTGAGCAGGCGACGGCTTCCCAGCCGCAGACGTCCATCGCGACAGAGACATCGCCGTCATCCGCGCAGGTGAGCGCAGATGCAATGCAGATGGATCATGCGCATCTGCACCACGCGCAGCACTCCAGCACCACATCGGCATCGGCATCGACAAACGCTGCTGACGGCACGCCTGCGCAACGCGCGGTACACGCCGACGTTTCGGCAGTGCCGACATCGACGCACCACGCCGGCATGCAGCACGCCGATGTCCAGCATGCCGCACACCAGACCTCTGCCGATCCACATCTGGACCTCACCCTGCAATCACAGGTAGACAGCGACCACGACGCGATGAATCACGCGTCCATGGAGCATGCGTCGATGCAACATGGACAGCCGCAGCACGGGGCGATGGATCACGCCGCGATGGAACACGCGCCGCATCCCCAAGCAACCACGCAAACACCGGCATCACCCACCGCCAGCGCAGTGCCACGCATGCCGATCCCCGAGCCCACGGCCGAGGAAACCGCTGCGGCATTCGCACCCCTGCAGCACCATGCGATGCACGCGCCAGGCATCAATCACTACGTCCTGCTCGATCGGCTGGAAGCCTTCGACACCACGCGTGGCAGTGGCCAGGACTGGGAAGCACGCGCCTGGATCGGTGGCGATATCGACCGGCTCTGGTTGCGCAGCGAAGGCGAGCGGCAGGACGGGCGCACGCAGGCCGCATCGGTGGAGGCGTTCTATGGCCACGCCATCTCGCCATGGTGGGATCTGCTGGTCGGTGCACGCCAGGACCTCGGGGCGGGCGAGCATCGCAGCTGGGCCGCCTTCGGCGTGCAGGGACTGGCACCCTACAAGTTCGAGACCGAAGCCACGCTCTACGTCGGCAGTGGCAGCCGCGCAGCCTTGCGGCTGGAGGGCGAGTACGAGGTGCTGCTCACCAACCGGCTGATCCTGCAACCGCGCGTGGAAGCCAGCATCGCCCTCACCGATGATGACCGGCGCGGCGTCGACAGCGGCCTGGAGCAGGTCGAGGTCGGCCTGCGGCTGCGCTACGAAATCACCCGCCGCTTCGCGCCCTATATCGGCTGGGTGCACAGCCGCAGTTTCGGTGACACCGCCCGCCGCGCTGCGATCGACGATGAGCCTGCACGCGACAGCCGGTTCGTCGCTGGCGTGCGCATCTGGTTCTGAGACAGCCGGTGTGCGCATGGGCCTGGCCATTGGGATTCCAATGCAGGCCCATGCCACGCGCTTGACCAGCGCAAGTCGTGCTGTTGCGCGCGATCGATCGGAGCGCGACGCCAGATCACCGATGCGCACCCTGCAGACATACCGACAACCCCTGCCCCGCTACCATCGGTACCCAGCGCAGCCCGACCTGCCACCACATTCCACCGAGGAGACCACAATGCCCTTGACCGACCTGCAACACGTCCCCGGCGCCAGCGCCGCACCTGCCGACACCGCCGGCTTCGTGTTCAACCACACCATGCTGCGCATCAAGGATGCGCAGCGTTCGCTGGATTTCTACACGCGCGTACTGGGCTTCCGCCTGCTGGATGCGCGCCATTTTGCCGATGCGCAGTTCAGCCTGTACTTCCTGGCCCTGCTGCCCGACGGCACCGCGATCCCCGACGACGATGCCGCGCGTCGGCTGTGGATGGCCGGCATCCCCGGCGTGCTCGAACTCACCCACAACCACGGCACCGAAACCCAGGACGGCCCGGTCTACCACGACGGCAACAGCGACCCACGCGGCTTCGGCCATATCTGCATCTCGGTACCGGACATCCACGCCGCCTGCGCGCGTTTCGACAGCCTCAACGTGCCGTACCAGAAACGCCTGGAAGACGGCCGCATGAAGCACCTGGCCTTCATCAAGGACCCGGACGGCTACTGGGTGGAGATCATTTCCAACACGCCGCTGGCGTAACGCATAACACCGCATGGCAAGGTGCCCGGAGTTCCCGGGCACCGACTATTTCAAGCATTACGCTACCGGCACTTGCCACCAAACGCCGCGCGCGAACAGGCTGCGCCAGCGGAGACCACCGCCCACGCATTGTGTCCGCGCGCCATGCACCCAGATGCGGGTGCCATCGTGCGCCACGACGCCTGTCGGGAGCTTGCCAGCCATCGCGGCGGCGCTCAGCACCGAGGCCGCCACCGCAATAAACGCTTTCATGGATTCCTTCCCCTGGAAACAGCGTCGCATTGCGTGTCCCCCACGCAATGCGACATGGCACTGTCAGATCGCGCGGACAGCGATCAACCGCACAGTGCTTTGGTCCATCAGACAACGGTCCGCAGTCGGCTAGAACGCTCAGTTGCGGGCTGAGTGTGAGCGCATCGTGCGCACTTGGCAGTCGGGGCGGTCCCCACATCTGTCGGGACCGCCCCGGAAGTGACGCTTAGCTACGCATGCAGCAGTCCGCCGTGACTGCGCTGCCACTGGCGCGGCGGGCGCAATGCGGCAAGTGTGCGGACCAGTTCGCGGTAGGTTCCGGCCAACTGTGCAAACAGGCCTGCATCGCTGTAGCGCGTGTCGGCCACTTCGAAATATGCGCCGCGGCCCAGTTCGATGAAGTAGTCGACGCTGAGCCGGCGGCGCTGCGCGATCCCGGGAAACAGGCCTGCAATCAGCAGGCATTGATCTCCGATGTCGCGCAATGCATCCGCCCGCAGACTGCCGGTCTGGTCCTGCGCGTGCAGCCAGGCCAGCGCCTGGGTGCGCGAGACCAGCTGCGCATCGCGCTGCAGGCGCAGCAGCACGAACACCAGATAGTGCTCGCGCGATTCGTCCAGCGGATGTGCGATCCGCTGCCCGGCCTCACGTACCAACGCCTGCCACAACTCGGCCGGCGCGCCCTGTTTGAAAGACTCGTGCATACGTCCTCCTGCGTGATGGGACCCTCGCAGCAAGCGTATGCATAACCTGGGCCATCGCGTTGGCAGCCGGACCGGTCGTCTGCCAATCTTCATCACTTCCGCATCGATCGCGCCCTGAACCCGGTGGCACGACCCGGTGACCCCTCCACCTGTGGGTCATGGCGACGCAAGCCGCCGCACCCGTCACCCGATGCCAGGGCGCAACCAAGGGGAGGCTGGCCAGATGCGGCGGGCAGTCGTCTGCAGGTGCGGTGGAGAACCACCATGCACGTGGGTGGATGCCGTAGCTGGCAGCGACTGCGCTCGCGTTGCACCGAGCGCAGCCCTTCGATCAGCTGTGCCTACCTACTCCACCGTCACCGACTTGGCCAGGTTACGCGGCTTGTCCACATCGGTGCCGCGCGCCAGTGCGGTGTGATACGCCAGCAGCTGCACCGGAATGGTGTGGATCACCGGCGACAGCACGCCGGCGTGGCGCGGGGTACGGATCACGTGCACGCCTTCGGACTCGCTGAAGTGGCTGTCCTGGTCGGCGAACACGAACAGCTCGCCGCCGCGTGCACGCACCTCCTGCATGTTGGACTTGACCTTCTCCAGCAGGCGGTCATTGGGTGCGATCACCACCACCGGCATCGCCGCGTCCACCAGCGCCAGCGGGCCGTGCTTCAACTCGCCGGCCGGATACGCTTCGGCGTGGATATAGGAGATTTCCTTGAGCTTGAGCGCGCCTTCCAGCGCGATCGGGTAATGCAGGCCGCGGCCGAGAAACAGTGCGTTTTCCTTGACCGAGAAACGCTCGGCCCAGGCCATGATCTGCGGCTCCAGATTCAGCGCGTGCTGCACGCTGCCGGGCAGAAAGCGCAGTTGCTCCAAATAGTCCGCCTCTTCGGCTTCGCCGATGCGTCCGTGCAACTTGCCCAGCACCATGGTCAGCTGGAACAGCACCGCCAGCTGGGTGGTGAACGCCTTGGTCGAGGCCACGCCGATCTCGGCACCGGCACGCGTGTAGCAGACCAGTTCGCTGGCGCGCGGGATGGCGCTTTCGGGCACGTTGCAGATCGACAGCGTGTGCAGATGCCCCAGCGATTTGGCGTATTTCAGCGCCTCCATCGTGTCCAGCGTTTCACCGGATTGGGAGATGGTGACGATCAGATGTTTCGGGTTGGCGTAGGCGGCGCGATAGCGGTACTCGCTGGCGATCTCCACGCTGCACGGCAGCCCGGCGATCGCCTCGATCCAGTAGCGCGCGGTCATGCCGGCGTAATAGCTGGTGCCGCAGGCCAGGATCTGCACGCCTTCGATGTCGCGCAACACCGCTTCGGCATTCGGGCCGAACAGGGACGCAGGGAAGCCCTTGGCATCGATCGCCGCTTCGATGGTATCGGCCAGCGCACGCGGCTGCTCGTGGATTTCCTTCTGCATGAAATGGCGGAACGGGCCCAGTTCCAGCGATGCCAGCGACACATCCGACAGATGCAGCGGGCGCTCGACCGGCGCGTCGTTGCCATCGAAGATGCGCACGCCATCGCGGCGCAACTCGGCGGTGTCGCCCTCTTCCAGGAAGATCACCTGGCGGGTGGCCTGCACGATGGCCGAGACATCGGAGGCGACAAAGTTCTCGCCCTCGCCCACACCGATCAGCAACGGGCAACCCATGCGCGCGCAGACAAAGCGCTCCGGCTCGGCCTGGCTCATCACCGCCAGCGCATAGGCACCGGTGAGTTCCTTGACGGTGCGTTGCAGCGCGGTCAACAGGTCGCCTGCACTGCCCAGATGGTGATGGATCAGATGCGCGATGACCTCGGTATCGGTCTGCGACTCGAAGGTGTAGCCGAGTGCGCGCAGCTTCTCGCGCTGCTGCTCGTGGTTTTCGATGATGCCGTTGTGCACCAGTGCCACGCCCGCACTGATGTGCGGGTGCGCATTGGCCTCGGTGACGCCGCCATGGGTGGCCCAGCGGGTGTGGCCGATGCCCAGCGTCGCGCCGAACTGCTCGGCCTGCGCCGCCTGCGCCATC
This sequence comes from Xanthomonas euroxanthea, assembly GCF_903989455.1. NCBI lineage: Bacteria > Pseudomonadati > Pseudomonadota > Gammaproteobacteria > Lysobacterales > Lysobacteraceae > Xanthomonas > Xanthomonas euroxanthea. The sequence continues at coordinate 4,150,666 of NZ_LR861803.1, forward strand.
TCCGCCACGCGCCCGGTGCGGCGCACGCGACGTATCTGCGCTCCATCGAGCACGGCGATGCCGGAGGAATCGTAGCCACGGTATTCCAGACGCTTGAGTCCCTCGATCAGGACCGGGACCACATCGCGCCCGGCGATCGCTCCGACAATGCCGCACATAGGACAACCCTTGAGGTACTTGAGGAATAAGCCAGGCATTTTAGCGTGTCCGCTCTTGTCCGCTGCATGACCATGCCCGGACAACCTGTCCGCAGCGGTGTCCGCGGACACTGCGGACACCGCCCGCCAGCCCATAAAGATGATTGCTTTCAATCACTTGAAGATTGGCACACGTCCTGCGTTATCGCAGTGACGCCACCGAGCCAGCCGACCATGATTCGCGATACCTCCGCCCAGGACCAGGTTCTCCGTACACCCGCCGGGCACGCGCCCTGGCGCCGTTGGCTATGGCCCGGCATCGCCGTGGTCGCGGTACTGGCCGGCATTGGCTGGGCGGTCACCGCGTGGAGCGCCGGCAGCCGTTCGTTCGATGCCAGCCGGGTGCGGATCGCCACCGTCAGCCAGGGTGACCTGGTGCGCGACATCGCCGCCGATGGCCGCGTCATCGCCGCCAACAGCCCCGTGCTGTACGCCATCTCGGCCGGCACGGTGACGCTGAGCGTGGTGGCCGGCGACGTGGTCAAGCAGGGCCAGGAGCTGGCGCGCATCGACAGCCCGGAACTGCGCAGCAAGCTGGCCCAGGAGCAGGCCACGCTGGCAGGCCTGGAAGCCGAATCCAGCCGCGCCGGGCTGGACGCCACGCTGGCCCGCGCCAACGCCAGCAAGCTCACCGACCAGGCCAAGATCGACAAGCAGGCTGCCGCGCGCGACCTGGAGCGCTATCAACGCGGCTACGATGGCGGCGCGGTGCCGCAGGTGGAACTGGCCAAGGCGCAAGACACCTTGAAGAAGACCGACATCGACCTGCAGCACGCCGAGCGCGACGCATCGCTGAAGAGCCAGGGGGCAGACCTGGATTCGCGCAACAAGCGCCTGCTCGCCGACCGCCAGCGCGCGGTGGTGGCCGAAGTGCAGCGCCAGGTCGATGCGCTCACGCTGCTGTCGCCGTTCGATGGCCAGGTTGGCCAGGTGCAGGCGGTGCAGCACACCCAGGTCGCGGCAAACGCGCCGATCCTGGGCGTGGTGGATCTGTCCAAGTTCGAAGTCGAGATCAAGGTGCCGGAAAGTTTTGCGCGCGACCTGGCCATCGGCATGCCGGCGCAGCTCACCAGCGGCAGCGGCGAACCGTTCCCCGGCGCCATCTCGGCGGTGTCGCCGGAAGTGGTCAACGGCGAAGTCACCGCACGCATCCGCTTTGCCGACAAGCAGCCGCCGGGCCTGCGCCAGAGCCAGCGCATGAGCGCACGGGTGGTGATGGACACGCGCCGCAACGTGCTCAAGGTCGAGCGCGGCCCGTTCGTCGAACAATCCGGCGGCAGCTACGCCTATGTGATGGATGGCAACACCGCGGTGCGCCGACCGGTGCGCATGGGTGTCAGCAGCCTGGGCGAGGTGCAGGTGCTGTCCGGGCTGCAGGTCGGCGACCGCGTGGTGGTCTCCGGTGCAGACAACTTTGGCGATGCGCCACGCGTCACCGTCCACTAGAAAGCGGCCACTACGCAGTCTTACACACGCCTGACGACCGCGCGCCACGTTGCGGTCGCCACTCTAAATCTCTTCCGCACCTACCTCTCTTGCAAAGGACTCGGCAATGCTCAAGATGCAATCGGTCTCCAAGGTCTTCCGCACCGAACAGGTGGAAACGCATGCACTGCGTTCGCTGGACCTGCATGTGCGCGAAGGCGAATTCGTCGCCGTCACCGGCCCCTCCGGCTCGGGCAAGACCACCTTCCTCAACCTGGCCGGGCTGCTGGAGACCTTCACCAGCGGGCAGTACCTGCTCGACGGCGAGGACGTCAGCCATCTGTCCGACGATGCGCGTTCGCGCCTGCGCAACCGCAAGATCGGTTTCATCTTCCAGGGCTTCAACCTGATTCCCGACCTCAACCTGTTCGACAACGTCGATGTGCCGCTGCGTTATCGCGGCATGGCTGCGGCCGAGCGCAAGCAGCGCATCGAAGAGGCCTTGACCAAGGTCGGCCTGGGCTCGCGCCTGAAGCACTACCCCACCGAACTGTCGGGCGGCCAGCAGCAACGTGCTGCCATCGCCCGCGCACTGGCCGGCAGCCCGCGCCTGCTGCTAGCCGACGAACCTACCGGCAACCTCGACTCGCAGATGGCACGCGGGGTGATGGAACTGCTGGAAGAGATCAACAGCCAGGGCACCACCATCGTGATGGTCACCCACGACCCGGAACTGGCCGCACGCGCGCAGCGCAACGTGCACATCGTCGACGGCCAGGCCACCGATCTGGAACGCAACCCCGCCCTGATGCGCGCGCGCCACAGCGCCCCCACCCTGGCCGAATAAGAGGCACATCCCATGTTCGGCTACTACTTCAATCTGGCGTTACGCAGCTTCCGCCGCAACAAGATACTGACCGCACTGATGGTGCTTGCGATCGCGCTGGGCATCGGCGCCAGCATGACCACCTTGACGGTGTTCTATGTGCTGTCGGGCGATCCGATTCCGCAAAAGAGCGATCGGTTGTTCAGCGCCTTGGTGGACCCATACCCCAAGGCAGGCTACCAGCCGGGAGAAGAGCCTGGCGACCAGGTCACTCGCTTCGATGCCGAAACGCTGCTGCGCGAAAAACGTGCAAAACGGCAAGCGCTGATGACCGGTGGAAGAGTGGCGATCGAGCCCGACAAGAACGGTATGACTGCCTTCAAATCGGAAGTGCGCTTTACGTCGGCAGATTTCTTCCCGATGTTCGAAACGCCTTTCCTGTATGGCCAAGGCTGGTCGGCCGGTAGCGACGCGGGCCACGAACGCGTTGCGGTGATCACCAAGGAACTCAACGACAAACTATTCGACGGCAGCAACAGTGTCGGTCGCGACCTGCGCATGGACAAGAACACCTTTCGTATCGTTGGTGTTCTCAATGACTGGAAAGTCAACCCACGTTTCTATGATGTCACCAACAGCTACGGCTCGAGCGAGCAAGTGTATCTGCCATTCTCCGTCGCAATGGATCTGAAGATGGACCATTACGGCGGTATGAATTGCTACGGTAAAAACGACAACAGCGATCAGACAGCGCTCAACGCATCCTGCACATGGATGCAGTACTGGGTGGAGCTTGACAACCCAGCGCAGGCCGGCGACTACAAAGCCTACCTGGATAACTACTCCGATCAGCAGCGCGCTGCAGGGCGCTTTGAACGTCCGAACAATACCCGCCTGCGCAACGTGATGGAGTGGCTGGACTACAAGGAAGTGGTCCCGAGCGACGTCCGACTGCAGCTGTGGCTGGCGATGGGCTTCCTGCTGGTGTGCCTGCTCAATACCGTAGGGTTGTTACTCGCCAAGTTCCTGCGCCGCAGTGGAGAGATCGGCGTGCGTCGCGCCCTGGGTGCCTCACGCGGCGCCATCTTTGCGCAATGCCTGGTCGAAGCCGGAACCATCGGACTTGCAGGCGGCATGGCAGGGCTTGGGCTGGCATGGTTGGGGTTATGGGTCGTGCGCCAACAACCAGTCGACTACGCCAAGCTTGCGCACCTGGATCCGAAGATGTTGTTGCTCACCTTCGCATTGGCGCTCGTTGCCAGCCTGTTGGCCGGCTTGCTGCCCTCCTGGCGTGCCATCCAGGTTGCGCCCGCGCTACAGCTCAAAGCGTCCTGACCACCAGGCCCGCCGCCCGGCGGCGGGCACGGCCTCTTATCCGAAGGTACCGCCCATGGACATCCGCCCCATCATTTCCACCCTGCGCCGTCACAAGACCGCAGCAGCATTGATCGTGCTCGAGATCGCACTCGCCTGCGCCATCATCTGCAATGCCATGTTCTTGATCGGCAACCGCATCGAGACGCTGCAGCAACCCAGCGGCATCGCCGAATCGGAACTGGTCAGCATCCAATTGGGAGGCATCGGCACCCAGGTCAATGCAGAAGCGCGCACACGCGAAGACCTGGCTGCACTGCGCAGCCTGCCAGGTGTCCGCAGCGCGGTCGTCATCAACCAGATTCCCTTTGTGCATTACTCATGGAACAGCAGCATCTCTCTGACGCGTGAACAAGAGCGCCAGACACTTAGCGCTGCGCAATACATGGCCAGCGAAGGCACCCTCGGCACGCTTGGCCTGCAACTGGTGGCGGGGCGTGATTTCACCGCAAGCGAATTCATCGATATGGCACAGGCCAATAACGACAGGTCCATCGACCAAAAAGGCCTGTCAGTGATCATCACCCAGCGCATGGCCGACAAGCTATTCCCCTCGCAAAATGCATTGGGAAAGACAGTCTATGCAGGCGATACCGCACTCCACATCATCGGCATCGTGCAGACACTGGCACGCCCCACCAACAACAGCGCCGGCGGTGTTGATCAAAGCAATTACTCGATGTTGCTGCCACTGCGCATCGACTACACCGCAGGCCAGTACATTATTCGTGTCACCGACCCAACGCGGCGGGCAGAAGTGCTGCAATCTGCCGTCGCTGCGCTGATGAAATTAGACAATAGCCGGCTGGTCCTGAAACAAGAGACGTACAGCGACATTCGGACGGAATATTTCGAGAATGATCGCGCAATGGTGTGGCTACTTGGCGCGGTCTGTATCGCACTGCTGATCGTCACCGCACTGGGCATCGTCGGCCTGGCCAGCTTCTGGGTGCAGCAACGCACCAAGCAGATCGGCATCCGTCGCGCACTGGGCGCTACACGCGGGCAGATCCTGCGCTACTTCCAGATCGAGAACTTCCTGCTGGCCTCGGTCGGCATCGTGCTCGGCATGTTGCTGGCGTACTCCATCAACATCTGGCTGATGGACCGCTACGAGTTGCCACGCCTGCCGGTGCTGTATCTGCCGATCGGCGCGCTATTGCTCTGGGCGCTGGGCCAGATCGCCGTGTTCTGGCCCGCCCGGCGCGCCGCGCTGGTGCCGCCGGCAGTGGCAACGCGCAGCGCGTGAGGTGACACAGATGCCGATCGAACCCCGCAAAGACGTCCGCTGATGTTGCGTTACTGCCTGCAACTGGCCTGGCGCAGCCTGTTGCGCACCCCGATTGCCAGCACCCTGGTGGTATTGGCAATCGGTCTGGGCGTCGGTGCGAGCATGACCATGCTGACGGTCCTGCATGTCATGTCGCGCGACCCGTTGCCAGGCAGAAGCCAGCTGCTCTACACCCCGCATCTGGATCCGCTGCCCCTGGACCTTCCACGCACGCGGGAATGGGGCGACCCGTCGGACAATCTGACCTGGCCAGATGCGATGGCCCTGCTACGTGCAGGGCCGGCCGTCCATCAAGCGGCAATGGCGAGCGGGCAAGCGCTGATCTGGCCCGCACAGGCCGCCACAGCCCCACTCGACCTCAACGGCCGCTACGCCACTGCAGGGTTCTTTGCGCTGTTCGGCATCCCGCTGCAACGTGGGAGCGGCTGGAGCGGGCAGGACGACCAGAACCACGCGCGCGTGATCGTGTTGAGCCAGCAGCTTGCAAACACCTTGTTCGGTTCACGCGATCCAATCGGCCAGACCGTCGCCGTCGGCGAGCAGCGCATCGGTCTTCGCGTTATTGGCGTCCTTGGCAAATGGAATCCGCAACCGCTCTTCTATGCCGACCCAAGCCGCAAGGGCGCGTTTGGCGACCAGGACGATTTCTTTCTGCCGCTCTCGACCGCGATGGAGCTTGAACTGGACGCCGGCACCAGCATCAGCAGTTGGGAGACGCGCAGCGACAGCGGCGTCAGGCAACTCCACAACCCATCCACCAGCTGGCTGCAGTTCTGGGTGCAACTGGATACCCCGCAACAGGTGGCCGCATACGAGCGTTTTCTCTACGACTATGCTGCGACCCAACACGCCAGCGGGCGCTTTCAGCGGCCACCGCAGACGGCACGACTGTATTCGCTGATGGACTGGCTGAAACACCTGCAGATGGTGCCCAACGACCTGCGCCTGCAGACGCTGCTGGCCTTGGGGTTTCTGTGGATCTGCCTGATCAACGTGATTGCGTTGTTGCTGGCGAAATTCCTGCGCCGCCGTGGCGAGATTGGCGTGCGCCGCGCACTTGGCGCGCGCCGCGGCCACGTGATGTTGCAGTTCGGCACCGAAGCAGCACTGATCGGCGTCGTGGGCGGCCTGCTGGGGACCGCGATCGCCGAAGTGGGGCTCTGGAGCGTGCGCCAGCGGCCCGACGACTATGCCGCGCTGGCGCACCTGGATGCACCCATGCTGCTGACCACCGTGGCGCTTGCCATCGTCGCCGCACTGCTTGCAGGACTGCTGCCGGCCTGGCGGGCCAGCCGCATCAACCCGGCCCTGCAGGTCAAGGACCTCTGAGATGCGCCTGCCACTTCGCCCGATTCTTTCCAGCTTGGGACACCACCGCCTCACCGCCGGGCTGTTGGCCCTGCAGGTGGCGCTGACCTGTGCATTCGTCACCAATGCGGTATTCCTGATCGGCGACCGGATCGACAGACTACGCACGGCGACCGGCTTGCCCGAAGACGAAGTATCGCTGGTCACCGTTCGCGGCCTGCACGCCAAGGCCGATGCGCCAGCGCAATGGCAGGCGGACCTGATCGCGCTGCGCGGCATTCCCGGGGTCACGGCAGCCACCGCAATCGGAGCGACGCTGCCGTTGTCGGGTGGCGCCGACGACAGCGGCATCTGTGCCGATCAACGCGCACTGGAGCGCGCAATCGCACTGCGATCCAGCGGCGCTGCCGGCTGCGTCGACGCCAGCTACTACACCGGCTCGCCCGGCTTCGTGCAGGCCATGGGCGCACGCCTGATCGCCGGCCGCGATTTTCGACCGGATGAGTATTCCGGCGCCACGCCGGGCGCGATCATCGTCACCCGCTCGCTGGCGCAGCAACTCTGGCCAGATCAGCTGGCCGTTGGCAAAACGCTGTACGGATGGGACAGCCAAAGCACCGTCGTCGGCGTGGTGGAGGACCTGCTGCGGCCAAGGCTGCGCAAGCCCGAGCTTGATCATCTGGTGGCCTTGTCGCCGCAACTCCCCAGCGGCAATCAGACGCACTATCTATTGCGCAGCGCGCCGGAGGACCGCGGTCGCGTGCTGGCGCAGGTGGCCGGCGTGCTGGCCGGATCAGGCCCGTTGCGGATGGTCCCGGGCGACAAGCAACGCAGTTTTGCGCAGATACGCGCACGCTATTTCCAACGCGATACGACGATGATCGGCCTGTTGCTCGCGGCGACCACGGGCCTGCTGTTTGTCACCGCCCTGGGCATCGGAGGACTGGCCAGTTTCTGGGTCGAGCAGCGGACGCGACAGATCGGCATCCGTCGCGCCATTGGTGCAACCCGTGGCGATATCCTGCGTTACTTCCAGGCGGAAAACCTGCTGATCGTCGGCAGCGGCAGCGCCCTGGGCATGCTGTTGGCCGTGCTGCTCAACCAATGGCTGATGCTCCGTTACGACGCGGTGCCCCTGCCGCCACTTTACTTACCCGCCGGTGCGGTGACCGTGCTGCTGCTCGGCCAGCTTGCGGTGCTGTGGCCTGCACGACGCGCTGCGGCAGTGGCCCCGGCGATTGCGACACGCAGTGCATGAGGCGCCCGGCCTGCCGGATGCCGGCACGACAATCCTGCCTGCTGCTGCGATGATGCGATCTGTCTACCTCGTCCGTCCGTTCGCCCTCGCACTCCAACAAGGTTCCCGATGCCGCAGATCCTGATCATCGACGACAACACCGCCGTGGCCACTGCGCTGGAGGTGCTGTTCTCGCTGCACGATATCGAAGCGCGGCATGCGCACTCGCCGCAGGCCGGGTTGGCACTGCTGGACGAGCAGGGATTTGATCTGGTGATCCAGGACATGAACTTCACCGCCGACACCACCTCCGGCGAGGAAGGCGAAGCGCTGTTCACCCAGATCCGTCAGCGCCACCCAGATTTGCCGGTGATCCTGCTCACCGCCTGGACCCACCTGGGCAGCGCGGTGGGCCTGGTCAAGGCCGGTGCGGCCGACTACATCGCCAAGCCCTGGGACGACACCAAGCTGCTGACCACGGTCAACAACCTGCTGGAGCTATCCGAAGCGCGCCGCGAGCTGGAACGTCGGCGCGAGCGCGAGCGGCGCGGTCGCGAGCAGCTGACCCAACGTTACGACCTGCGTGGCGCGGTGTTCGCCGACCCCGCCAGCGAACGCGCGATCGCGCTCGCCTGCCAAGTCGCACGCTCGGATCTGCCGGTGCTGATCACCGGCCCCAACGGCAGCGGCAAGGAGAAGATCGCCGAGATCATCCAGGCCAACTCGCCGGCCAAACACGGCCCCTTCATTGCGCTCAATTGCGGCGCATTGCCGGGCGAATTGATCGAAGCCGAGCTGTTCGGCGCCGAAGCCGGCGCGTATACCGGCGCCAACAAGGCGCGCGAAGGCAAGTTCGAAGCCGCCGATGGCGGCACGCTGTTTCTGGACGAAATCGGCAACCTGCCGCTGGCCGGGCAGATGAAGCTGCTGCGCGTGCTGGAAACCGGCCGCTACGAGCGCCTGGGCTCCAACCGCGAACGCCACGCCAAGGTGCGGGTGATCAGCGCCACCAATGCCGACCTGCAGGCCATGATCCGCGATGGCAGCTTCCGCGAAGACCTGTACTACCGCCTCAACACGGTGGAAATCGCGCTGCCCGCCCTGGCCGAACGCCCCGGCGATATCGGCCCGTTGGCCGAGCACTTCCTGGCCGGCGAAAAACCCTTGTCCACGCAGGCACGCGATGCCTTGCAACGGCACGCCTGGCCCGGCAACGTGCGCGAGCTGCGCAACGTGCTGCAACGTGCGTCCCTGCTCGCGCAAGGTGCGCGCATCGAAGCCGGCGATCTGAACCTGCCGCGCGCGGCCGCAGCGCGCCCGGCCGCGCCGACCGCCGGCGAGCCGGATCGCGCCCGGATCGAGCAGGCGCTGGCGCGCGCGCAGGGCGTCATCGCCCAGGCCGCCGCCGAGCTGGGGCTGAGCCGGCAGGCGCTGTACCGGCGCATGGACCGCTACGGCATCAGCCAGGAGTAAGCCTGAGCATGTGGCAGCCACGTTCCTTCACCTTCTCGCTGTTCCTGCGCCTGCTGCCGGTGCTGGTGCTGGCCGCCGCCCTGCCCTGGTTCACCGCGTACTGGCTGGATCGCGGCTGGGAAGTGGCGGTGATCTCCGCCATCGTGCTGCTGGCGACGATGTGGTGGAGCCTACAACGCGCCACTGCACCGATGCGCTCGCTGTTCCGCGCCCTGGCCGGCACCACCAGCAGCTACCGCGATGGCGAATACAACTTCGGCGTCTACTGGCGCGGCAGCGACGAACTGGCGCAACTGGTGCAGGCGCATGCGGAACTGGGCGAGGTGCTGCGCGCGCAGCGGCGCAACCTGGTGCAACGCGAACTGATGCTCGACACCATGTTGCAGAACACCCCGGTGGCGATGCTGCTGGTGGTGGCCGGGGGCGATGGCGTGCGCCGCATCGGTTTCTCCAACAATGCCGCACGCAAGCTGTTGCACGACGGCCGCAAGCTCGAAGGCCAGCACCTGGACGACGTGCTCGCGCGCATGCCCGGCGAACTGCGCGATGCGCTGGCACGCGGCGGCGATTGCCTGTTCGCGGTGCGCGAGGACGGCGATGACGAAGACGACGAGCAGATCTATCACCTGTCACGCCGCAGTTTCCATCTCAATGGACGCGGCCACGAGCTGTTGCTGATCCGCACCTTGACCACCGAATTGCGGCGCCAGGAAGTGCAGACCTGGAAAAAGGTCATCCGCGTGATCAGCCATGAATTGAACAACTCGCTCGCACCGATCGCCTCGCTGGCGCATTCCGGCGCCGAGTTGCTGCGCCGCGAACGCACCGACCGGCTCGGCACGGTGTTCGAAACCATCGAAGAACGCGCCCGTCATCTGGAAGGTTTCATCCGCGGCTACGCGCGGTTTGCCAAGCTGCCGCAGCCGCAATTGCAGACCATCGAATGGGCGCCGTTCCTGGAGCGTTTGCGGCAGCAGATTCCGTTCCAGCTGCAAGGCGCACTGAGCGATGTCTCCAGCCGCATCGATGCCGCGCAGATCGAGCAGGCGCTGCTCAACCTGCTCAAGAACGCGCACGAGGCCTGCAGCGAAGCGCAGCCGCCCAACAGCGATGTCGCCGTCCGCGTCACGCGCGTGCCGCAATGGCTGCGGATCGAAGTGCTCGACCGCGGCAACGGCATGAACGAGGCCGTGCTGCATAACGCACTGATGCCGTTCTATTCGACCAAGCGCAATGGCACCGGGCTCGGGCTTGCGCTCACCCGCGAGATTGCCGAAGCGCACGGCGGGCGCATCTCGCTGCACAACCGCGAACACGGCGGCTTGTGCGTCACCTTGCTGCTGCCGGCGGCGGCGGCCGGCTAGCGCGTTGCAAGCGATCGCAGCGTTCAATCGCCGCGCAGCGTCCCGCGCTCCTGGATCCGTGGCTGTTTCAACGCACCGCAGGCATCGTCGGCACCGCTGGTGCGGGTGGCGGCGATGGCGCCGTAATAGCCAGCCCCCACGGTATTGTCGACGAACTGCCCGCCTTGCGACGGACATTCGCCATCGGGCTTGATCCAGTCCGAAAACGCCGCGTACTTGCCGGCCCGGACAAAACGGTTGGTCGCCACGTAGGTGTTGTCGGAGGCATCGCGGGTACGCACGGCATCGCCGTTGACCTCGGTGAAGGTATTGCCTTCGATGCGGTTGCCGGAGGAGTGGCGCGCCAGGTAGATGGCGTGCACGAAACCCGAGGTCCGGGTGTCGTTTTCGATGGACACGAAACGATTGCGTTCGATGCGGTTGTCGCGCGAGTTCTGCAGGCGGATCGCCGCGAACGAATAGGCGGCCTCGCTGCTGCTGCCATGGATGCCACCGATCCGCTCGAAGGTCATGTTGCGGATGACGTTGCCGCTGTTGCCGTCGGCGCTGCGCTTGCTGCTGCCCAGGTCCATCGCCATCCAGTAATTGCTGACCTTCAACCCGGCGAAGGTCAGCCGGGTGGCGGCATCACCACCGCCCTTCAGCGTGAACCAGGTCGCACCGCCGCGTCCGTCGAACCACGGTGGCGCGGCCGCATCCGGCGCAGCGATGAAGCGAATGGGCGCCCCGTTGGTGAAGGTCCATTGCACCGACTGCCGCAGATACGTGCCTGCGGCAATCACCACGTCCACCGCACCGCCCGGCCGCTGTTCCAGCAGCCGTTGCTGGGCAGCCGCCAGGCTCCGCAACGCGGTCGCTGCGCTGGTGCCCGCCGCCGCATCGTTGCCGTCCGGCGCCAGATACAGCCGGTAGGTCTGCGCATGGGCTGACATGGGCAGCAGTGCCGCCAATGTCAGCAGTAATGTCACCCGCAACGCGCAACGTGACGTTTGCATCGTGCACCTCGTGATCGGTCGTGGCGGGCGTGGCCTGTGCACGGCACCGCTGCACAGCGGCGGCCCGCCCCTTGCAGCGACGTGCAGCCACGCCACACGCCTGGAAAACACGCTATTTCTTGGTCGGGCGTTCCCAACCTTCGATCACCGTCTGCCGCGGGCGCGCCACGCTGAGCTGGCCGGCCGGCGCATCGCGCGTGATCACCGAGCCGGCGCCAATCGTAGCCATGGCGCCGATCTCGATCGGTGCCACCAACGCGCTGTTGGAGCCGACGAAGGCGCCATCGCCGATGGTGGTCTGCGACTTGTTCACCCCATCGTAGTTGCAGGTGATGGTGCCGGCGCCGATGTTGACCTTGCTGCCGATCACCGCATCTCCCAGGTAGGTCAGATGGTTGGCCTTGCTGCCCACGCCCATCGTGACCTTCTTGGTCTCGACGAAGTTGCCGATATGCACGCCATCGGCCAGCACGGTGCCAGGACGCAGCCGCGCGAACGGGCCGATCTGCACCGCTCCTTCGGTCACCACGCCTTGCAGGTCGCAGTGCGCGCGGACCTGCGTGCCGGCGCCCAGCGTCACATCGCGCAAGCGCACGAAGGGGCCGATCACCACGCCATCGCCCAGTGTCACATCGCCTTCCAGGACCACATCGATGTCCAGCTGCACGTCGCTACCTACCGTCACCGAGCCGCGCTGCTCCACGCGCGCCGGGTCGGCCATGCGCACGCCCTGCAGGCAGAGCGCACGCGCCGCACGCAGCTGCCAGGCGCGCTCCAGCTGCGCCAGCTGCCAGGGGTCGTTGGCGCCTTCCACGTCCTGCGCATCGGCCACGTGCACCATGTCGGCCGGAGTGAAATCGGCAGCGGCGCTGGCGAACACGTCGGTGAGATAGAACTCGCCCTGTGCGTTCTCGTTGGACAGACCACCCAGCCAGCGGCGCAGCGCCGTGGACTCGGCAGTGAGGATGCCGGTGTTGATGGTGCGGATGCGGCGCTGCTCGTCATTGGCGTCCTTCTGCTCGACGATCGCGGCGACCTTGCCTTCGGCATCGCGCAGGATGCGGCCGTACCCGGTGGGATTGGGCACATCGGCCACCAGCACCGCCATGCGCCCGGGTGCATGCAGTAACTGCAGCAGGTCCTGGCACTGGATCAGCGGCACATCGCCGTACAGCACCAGCACCGTCGCCGCATCCGGAATCGCATCCATCGCCTGTTGCACCGCATGCCCGGTGCCCAGTTGCTGACGTTGCTCGGCCCAGTGCAGGTCGTCTTGCGCGGCGAACGCCGCCTGCACCTGCTCGCCGCCGTGCCCGTGCACCACGTGGATCGCTACCGGCTGCAGCTGCCGCGCGGTGGCGATCACATGTGCCAGCATCGGCTGGCCCGCCAGCGGCTGCAGCACCTTGGGCAGGGACGAGCGCATGCGCTTGCCCTCGCCCGCAGCCAGGATCACGACGTACAAGGGCAGAGTCATCGAAGCGTTCCAGAACATGGGAGAACCAAATTCTAGTCGCTGTCCCGGCAGTGCGTCGTGTCCTGCCCGCAGCACGCGCGACGATGACACTTTTCAAGCGCCGCTGCGGTTAGCATGGTCACCCTTCCACGATGACCCGGCCCGTATGAGTCTGTTCCGCCAAGGCAGCCAATTCATGATCATTGGTGCCCTGCAGCTGGCGGTGGACTGCGGCATCTTCATCGTTGCCACCGCGGCCGGCATGCCTGCCGTGCCGGCCAATCTGCTCGGGCGGATCACCGGCGCGGTGCTGGGCTTCTGGCTGAATGGCCGCTACACCTTCGCCCAGGACGGCGGTGCACGCCTGGGCTGGCCGCGTTTCCGTCGCTTTGCGCTGATGTGGCTGGCACTGACCCTCATCAGCACCTGGCTGTTGTCGGCGACAGTGGACCTGGTCGGCCTGCGTCAGGCCTGGCTGGCCAAACCGCTGGTGGAAGGTGGCCTGGCGATCGTGTCGTTTTTCCTGGGCCGGCACGTGGTGTATCGCTAGCGAGCGCGCTGACGTCAGCGCAGTCGTCGACAACGGTGCCGGGTTGGACTGACAGAAAACACGATCGGCGTTGCCGTCACCCGCACCGCCGAGGTCTGCGCCGTGCATGGCGCGCCCTGGACACCACGCGTATCAGTGGCAGAAATCGCCCAGGCTGCGGACCAGCGCCGCGCGATGCAGCGCGTCCAGCTGCCATTGCGCCGCATACCGGGCGGCGGCATGCGCCGTATTGGCCGGGCATTGCGGCGCTGCACGCGCCGGCGCGACATCGGCCAGTGCGTCGAGCAGTTCGCCTTGCAGCTGATCCAGACGCGTGCGCAGGCCCGCCAGATCCGGACGCGCCGTGTCCGGCGCGCGCCCACGTTCGCGCCAGTGGTTCAGCAGTGCGTACTGCACCGACTTGTTGGCCTCGATCTGCGCAGCGAAGAAGCGCGCCGCATCGTCGGCATCCAGCCCGTGCGCAGGCGCCTGCTCGCGCACGCTCTGCAGCACCGCCGCCTCGCGGGTCTGGTCCAGCACCGGCTTGCCGCTGTCCCACTTGCTCAGCGCCACCGCATCGCCGATGGCGTTGCGTTGCACGATGCGGTCCAGCAATGGATCCAGGGGCGGCTGGCTGCGTGCCGGCAGCGCACACCCCAGCAACGCCACGGCCAGCAGGCCGCTCAGCGCGTAGCCACGAAAGTCATCGATCGTCCGGGTCATCGGGTGTTCCTCGATATGCAGGTGAGATGCCGCGCCGCCGGCAGCACAGCACAAGCCACGCAGTGTGCCTGCAGTCCCCGAGCCTGCAAGCCACCCCACGCATGCGCAGCGCCAGAAACGAAAACGCCGACACGAGGGTCGGCGTTTTCACTCCACACCTGGGTGTGGCGGTGCAGCAGGTATCGCGGAACGCGCAAACGGGCTCGAGCCCGCGTGCTTAGTGCTTGAGGGTGCGACGCAGCCGTTCCAGTGCCTGCAGCTGCACGGTCGCTTCGGCCAGCCGACGCTGCGCATCGGCTACGTCCACGGTGTCGCCACGGTTGGCCAGCAGACGCTCGGCCTCTTCCTTGACCTTGCGCACGGCGGCTTCGTCGATGTCCTGGGCACGCACCGCGGTGTCGACCAGCACGGTCACCACCTGCGGCTGCACTTCCAGGATGCCGCCGGAAATGGCGAAGTCCAGGTGTTCGCCATTGGCGGTGGTGACCACCACCTTGCCCGGCTTCAGGCGCGTGATCAGCGGCGCGTGCTTGGGCGCGATGCCCAGCTCACCCAGCTCGCCGGTGGCCACGACCAGCGTCGCCTCACCGTGGAAGATTTCCTTCTCGGCGCTGACGATGTCGCAACGGATAGTGCTCATGGTGCCTCACTGTAGTGAGGCGGGAATCGGGAATCGGGAATCGGGATTGGGAAGAGCGGCTGGCTGCACGCTTTCCCTCTTCCTGTCGATTCCGACCTACCGATGACCCGCCTTTACGATTCCCGATTCCCGATTCCCGATTCCAGCCGCATAGCGGCTGGGATCCATCAGGCCTTGGCGCTCATCTTGTTGGCTTTCTCGACGGCTTCTTCGATGCTGCCGACCATGTAGAACGCCTGCTCCGGCAGGTGGTCGTACTCGCCGTCGCAGATCGCCTTGAAGCCGCGGATGGTGTCCTTCAGCGAGACGTACTTGCCCGGCGAGCCGGTGAACACTTCGGCCACGTGGAAGGGCTGGCTGAAGAAGCGCTCGATCTTGCGTGCGCGCGAGACCGACTGCTTGTCTTCTTCGCTCAGCTCGTCCATGCCCAGGATCGCGATGATGTCCTTCAGTTCCTTGTACTTCTGCAAGGTCTGCTGGACGCGCTGGGCGGTGTCGTAATGCTCGTGGCCGATCACCAGCGGGTCCATCTGGCGGCTGGTGGAATCCAGCGGATCCACCGCCGGGTAGATACCCAGCGAGGCGATGTTACGGCTCAGCGTGACGGTGGAATCCAGGTGGGCGAAGGTGGTCGCCGGCGACGGGTCGGTCAGGTCGTCCGCGGGCACGTACACGGCCTGGATCGAGGTGATCGAACCGCTCTTGGTCGAGGTGATGCGCTCCTGCAACACGCCCATTTCCTCGGCCAGGGTCGGCTGGTAACCCACTGCCGACGGCATGCGGCCGAGCAGCGCGGACACTTCGGTACCGGCCAGCGTGTAGCGGTAGATGTTGTCGACGAACAGCAGCACGTCCTTGCCCTTGCCGCTGGCGTCCTTCTCGTCGCGGAAGTACTCGGCCATGGTCAGGCCGGTCAGCGCAACGCGCAGACGGTTGCCCGGCGGCTCGTTCATCTGGCCGTACACCATCGCAACCTTGTCCAGCACGTTGGAGTCTTTCATCTCGTGGTAGAAGTCGTTGCCCTCGCGGGTACGCTCGCCCACGCCGGCGAACACGGACAGACCCGAGTGCGCCTTGGCGATGTTGTTGATCAGTTCCATCATGTTGACGGTCTTGCCGACGCCGGCGCCGCCGAACAGGCCGACCTTGCCGCCCTTGGCGAACGGGCACATCAGGTCGATGACCTTGATGCCGGTTTCCAGCAGCTCGGTGCTGGAGGACTGGTCTTCATACGACGGCGCAGCGCGATGGATTTCCCAATGGTCCGATGCCTGCACGTCGCCGGCTTCGTCGATCGGGCGACCCAGCACGTCCATGATGCGGCCCAGCGTCCCGGCACCGACCGGCACCGAAATCGCACGCTCGGTGTTGGTGGCCAGCAGGTTGCGCTTCAGGCCGTCGGTGGAGCCGAGCGCAATGGTGCGCACGACGCCATCGCCGAGCTGCTGCTGCACTTCCAGGGTGATTTCGGTGCCATCGACCTTCAACGCGTGATAGACCTTCGGCACTTCATTGCGCTGGAATTCGACGTCGACGACCGCGCCGATGATCTGAACGATCTTGCCCTGACTCATTTGGATAACTCCACTAATGTCTGTTCGATTCTGGTGTCGGGAATGGGGAATCGAGAATGGGGAATGGGAAGATCAAGAGCACCGACGGCCTTGCCTATTCCCGTTTTCCGATTCTCCATTCCCGGCTAGACAGCGGCCGCGCCGCTGACGATTTCCGAAATTTCCTGGGTGATCGCCGCCTGGCGCGCCTTGTTGTAGACCAGTTGCAAGGTGCCGATCATCTTGTTGGCGTTGTCGCTGGCGGCCTTCATCGCCACCATGCGCGCGGCATGTTCGGAGGCCACGTTTTCCAGCACGGCCTGGTACACCAGCGACTCGATGTAACGCGTCATCACGTGCTCCAGCACGGTCGCGGCATCGGGTTCGTACAGGTAATCCCAATCGTGGTGGGCCACCTTGTGCTCGGCGGCCGGCAGCGGCAGCAGCTGATCGAAGCTGGCCTTCTGCGTCATCGTGTTCACGAAGCGGTTGTAGACCAGATACACGCGGTCCACCTTGCCCTCGACGAAGGCATCCAGCATCACCTTGATCACGCCGATCAACTGCTCGATCTGCGGGCTGTCACCCAGATGGGTGACACTGCCGACCATGTTGACCTTGATGCGACGGAAGAACGCCGAGGCCTTCTGCCCGATGGTCACCACGTCGATCTCGGCACCTTTGTCCTGCCACGGGCGCACTTCGCCCAGCATCTTGCGGAACAGGTTGTTGTTCAGGCCGCCGGCCAGCCCGCGGTCCGAAGAGATCACGATGTAGCCGACCCGCTTGACCTGCTCACGCTCGACCAGGAACGGATGCTGGTAGTCGGTGCTGGCCTGCGCCAGATGCCCGATCACCTGCTTCATCGCCTGCGCGTACGGACGCGAGGTCTTCATGCGGTCCTGCGCCTTGCGGATCTTGGAGGCCGAGACCATTTCGAGCGCGCGCGTCACCTTGCGGGTGTTCTGCACGCTCTTGATCTTGGTTTTGATTTCGCGTCCGCCTGCCATACTCGCTCGCTTCGCTCGCTTAGTGGGAATGGGGAATCGTGAATCGGGAATTGGCACAGCCAACCCGCTTTGACGATTCCCTATTCTCGATTCCCGATTCCCGCAGCTGGATTTACCAGCTGCCCGTAGTCTTGAACTCTTCGATGCCCTTCTTGAAGGCAGCTTCGATGTCGTTGTCCCAGCCGCCGGTGGCGTTGATCTTGGAGATCAGCTCGCCCTGGGTGTTGGCGAAGTGCGCGTGCAGGCCTTCTTCGAACGCCAGCAGCTTGTTGACCGGCACTTCATCGAGGTAACCCTCGTTGACGGCGTAGATCGACAGCGCCTGGTTGGCGATGGACATCGGCGCGTACTGCTTCTGCTTCATCAGCTCGGTGACGCGCTGACCGCGCTCGAGCTGCTTGCGGGTGGCTTCGTCCAGGTCCGAGGCGAACTGCGCGAACGCCGCCAGCTCGCGGTACTGCGCCAGCGAGATACGGATGCCGCCGGACAGCTTCTTGATGATCTTGGTCTGGGCCGCACCACCGACGCGCGACACCGAGATACCGGCGTTCACGGCCGGACGGATACCGGCGTTGAACAGGTCGGTTTCCAGGAAGATCTGGCCGTCGGTGATCGAGATCACGTTGGTCGGCACGAATGCGGACACGTCGCCGGCCTGCGTTTCGATGATCGGCAGCGCGGTCAGCGAACCGGTCTTGCCGGTCACCGCACCGTTGGTGAACTTCTCCACGTATTCCTCGGACACGCGCGCAGCGCGCTCGAGCAGGCGGGAGTGCAGGTAGAACACGTCGCCCGGATAGGCTTCGCGACCCGGCGGGCGCTTGAGCAGCAGCGAGATCTGGCGGTAGGCCACGGCCTGCTTGGACAGGTCGTCGTACACGATCAGCGCGTCTTCACCGCGGTCCATGAAGTACTCGCCCATGGTGCAGCCGGCATACGGGCTGATGTACTGCATCGCGGCCGACTCGGACGCGGTCGCAGCCACCACCACGGTGTGCGCCAGCGCGCCGTTCTCTTCGAGCTTGCGCACGATGTTGGCAACGGTCGAGGCCTTCTGGCCGATCGCCACGTACACGCACTTGATGCCGGTGCCCTTCTGGTTGATCACCGCATCGATCGCCAGCGCGGTCTTGCCGGTCTGACGGTCGCCGATGACCAGCTCGCGCTGGCCGCGGCCGATCGGGATCATCGCATCGACCGACTTGTAGCCGGTCTGCACCGGCTGGTCGACCGACTTGCGCCAGATCACGCCGGGCGCCACGCGCTCCACCGGTGCGGTCTGGGTGGCGCCCAGCGGGCCCTTGCCGTCGATCGGCTCGCCCAGCGCGTTGACCACGCGACCGAGCAGCTCCGGACCGACCGGCACTTCCAGGATGCGGCCGGTGGTCTTGGCCACGTCGCCTTCGCGCAGGTTTTCGTAATCGCCCAGCACCACGGCGCCGACCGAATCGCGCTCCAGGTTCAATGCGAGCGCGAAGGTGTTGTTCGGCAGTTCGATCATTTCGCCCTGCATCACGTCGGCCAGGCCGAAGATGCGCACGATGCCGTCGGACACGCTGGTCACGGAGCCTTCGTTGCGCGACTCTGCGGACAGCTTGACCGCCTCGATGCGGGTCTTGATCAGGTCGCTGATTTCGGAGGGGTTGAGCGTGGTTGCCATCGTTCAGTCCTAGGTGCCGGCCGCGAGGGCCATGCGTTTATGTGAATTCAGTGGGCGAGCGAGCTTTGCAGACGCGCAAGCTTGCCCTTCAGCGAGCCGTCGATGACCACGTCGCCGGTGTCGATCACCGCGCCGCCGATCAACGAGGCGTCCACCGCGGTGGTGATGTCCACCTCGCGGCCGAAACGCTTCTTCAGCGCAGCAGCGATCGTGTCCAGTTCCGCCTGGCTCATTGCAGCCGCCGAGGTCACCGTCGCCTTGACGACGTGTTCGGCGTCGGCCCGCAGCTGTTCGTACAGTCCTGCCACTTCCGGCAGCAGCGACAGCCGCTGCGCGTCGGCCAGCAGGCCGAGGAAACGCAGATAGTCTTCGCTCGCCTGCGGCGGTGCCAGCAACGTCACTGCCTGATCCTGGCGCAGCGCCGGGTTGAGCAGCAGCGCGGCCACGCGCGGGTCGCCGGCCACCTGCGCCGAAAACGCCAGCGCATCGGACCAGGGCGCGAAGTTGCCGCCCTCACGCGCGATCGCAAACGCGGCGCGGCCGTACGGACGGGCAAGTGTGAGGGCCTGACTCATCGATTAAATCTCCGCCGCCAGCTCGTCGAGCAGCGCCTTGTGGGCGTTGGCATCGATTTCGCGCTTGAGCAGCTTCTCGGCACCGCTGACGGCCAGCACGGACACCTGCTTGCGCAGTTCCTCGCGGGCACGCGTGGCGGACGCGTCGATCTCGGTCTGTGCCAGATCCTTCTGGCGGTTGGCTTCGGCAATTGCCTCGTGCTTGGCCGCTTCGATGATCTGGTTGGCGCGCGCATGGGCCTGATCGATGATCTCGTTGGCCTTGGTGCGTGCGTCCTTCAGTGCTTCGTTGACCTTTTCCTGCGCCTGCGCCAGATCCTTCTGACTGCGATCGGCCGCAGCCAGACCTTCAGCGATCTTTTGCTGACGCTCTTCGATCGCCTGCAGCAGCGGCGGCCAGATCTTGGTCGCGACGATCCAGATCAGACCGGCGAAGGCCAGCGCCTGGGCAAAGATGGTAAGGGTGATATCCATGGGTCGCTCAATCGCTGTTTAGGGGTGAAAGCGCCACCGCGGGGCGACGCTTTCCGACCTTCATCCGCGGGGGCAACCGCACGCGGTTGCCTCCACATCCTGCTACCGCTGGATCAGCCGGCAGCCTGCGACAGACGCTCGATGAACACCTGGGCCAGCGGGTTGGCGAAGGCGAACAGCAGGCCGACAGCGACGCTGATGATGAACGCGGCGTCGATCAGGCCGGCGGTGATGAACATGCGGACCTGCAGCACCGGGATCAGTTCCGGCTGGCGCGCGGCAGATTCCAGGAACTTGCCAGCCATGATGGCCAGACCGAGGCCGGCACCCAGCGCGGCCAGGCCGATCATGATGCCGACGGCGAGGACGGTGGAGCTCTGGACTTGAGCGAGGTTGGTCAGGACGGCGAGGTACATGGTGATCTCCGAACGAAAGTTTCTAAGGGTGATGGATGAATCGGGATGAAGCAGATGAAGGGTGCAGCAAACTCAGTGACTGTCTTCGGCAAGGCTCAGATACACGATCGACAGCATCATGAAAATGAAGGCCTGCAGCGGAATCACCAACAGGTGGAACAGCATCCAGCCGAGGCCGAATACGCCGCCAGCGACCATGCCGGCGATGCCCGCACCGCCCAGCACCCAGATCAGCAGGAAGACGATCTCGCCGCCGAACATGTTGCCGAACAGTCGCATCGCCAGCGAAATCGGCTTGCTCAGCCACTCGACGATGTTCAAGAGCAGGTTGAACGGCATCATCCACTTGCCGAACGGCGCCGTGAGGAATTCCTTGGTCATGCCGCCCACGCCCTTGGAGCGCAGCGAGAACACGATCATCAGGAAGAACACGCTGATCGACATGCCCAGGGTGGCATTGACGTCGGCGGTCGGCACCGGCTTCCAGGCGTGGATACCGGCCCAGCCCAGCGGGATGGCGATGAAATCGGCCGGGATCATCTTGATGAGGTTCATCAACAGGATCCAGAAGAAGATGGTGATCGCGATCGGCGTCACCAGCTTGCTGCTGCCGTGATAGGTGTCCTTGGCCTGGCGGTCGACGAACTCCAGGCAGATCTCGACAAACGCCTGCCACTTGCCAGGCACGCCGGCGGTGGCATTGCGGGTCGCCGTCCAGAACGCCAGGACCATGACCAGGCCCATCAACACCGCCATGACCAGGGTGTCGACGTGGATGGTCCAAAACGTGCCGCCACCCTCGCGAACCGGATAGATCAGGTTCTGCAAGTGATGCTGGATATAGGAGGTAGGTGTTGCTGCCTCGCCCGCCATGTGTCCGGAGCCCTTTAAGTTCGAATCAACGCCTGGCCAGAGCCAGAACCTGAAAAATCAGCCCGATGGCGATACCCGCCAACAAGGCCAGAGGAGGCAGCCGCCACAGGCCGAAGCCGAGCGCCAGCGCCACGAAAACCAACACCCACTTCAACACCATCGCCAGAATCAGCCGGACCATGGCAATGCCGGCTGCCTGAATACCGCCACCTAGCGCGGTACGTGCTGCCACCCAACCGCCCAGCACCGTCGCAAACCCGGTCAGTGCCAGACCGGCAGAGTAACGGGGACCGACCAACAGCAACCCCAGACTGGTTATAGCTACGGCGGCAAGCGGATATACCGCAGCGCGCAGCATCAACCGCCGACCCGCGTCAACGGAGTTCAGCACTACGGTTACCTTACGTGTGAATGAGTGGGAAGCGCAGATGCGCCTCGTCGAGCCGCGAAAGTATAGCAATGGGACAAATTGCGAGACAACCGGCAGAGGTCATCCGTTGCTGCGGCGCACCAGACAGGGGGCGCCGCAGCGGGTGGGAACTTTGCCACAAACTGGCGGTCATAACCGCCGAGGCCTGCACATCCTCGTCGAAAGGTTCCGCCGCAGGTCGCGTATGGGAGCCCCGGGCCACCGGGGCTCCTGCTTTTTTACGCATTTTGTCGCACCCTGCAACCTTCCCATCGGCGGTCCAATCAGCGCAGTCGCCGCGCGACGCCGGTGGTATCGCGTCACCGTTGGCGCCCCACTGCGCAGCGCACGACTAATGTCGGAGCGCCTGCGGCAGCGGACCGTTTTGTCCGATTGCTATCTTGCCCTTCACGCGTATGCGACAGCTCCTTCACTTATGGAAGACGCCGTCTTATCGAAGATGCGCGGCACAGGCCCAACCGCCTGATCATTCCAAGAATCGGAGCTCCCCATGAAACACCTCCTCGCACTGGCCATCCCGTGCGTATTGGCTGCCGCCTATGCCGCGCCGGCGCACGCCGAAGATACCGATGACCGCTTCCAGATCCGTCTGGGCGCGATGAACATCGACAACGACAACACCTTGCGTGGCAACACCGTGGTGGCCGGCAACGAAATCGCGCTGGACCAGGATTTCGATTTCGGTGGCAAGGAGTGGGAGCCGCGCATTGATGGTGTGTTCCGCATGAGCACCCGTCAGCGCTTGATCTTCGACTACTTCAAGTACGACAAGGATCGCCGCGAGACCCTGGGTGAAGACGTCAGCGCCGGCGGCTTCACCGTGCCGAGCGGCAGCTTCATCAAGGGCGAGCTCAAGTACCAGGTGGCGAGCCTGGTGTACGACTACTCCGTGGTCGACACCCCGGAATTCAGCCTGGGCCTGCAGATCGGTGCCGAATACGCCAAGGTCGAGGCGAACGCATACGCCGACCTGGGCGACGTGTTCACCGGCGACGTGCTGGACGAAAGCGAAGACGGCGTGGCGCCGGTGGTCGGTATCCGCTTCACCGCACGGCCGAGCGAGCATTGGCTGTTCAACGTGCAGGGCCAGTACCTCAACACCAGCTGGGGCGACTTCGGCGACTATTCGGGCGACCTGAGCCGTGCCAACGCGATGGCCGAATACCGCTTCACCAAGAACTTCGGCATCTTCGCCGGCTACGACTGGTTCAAGCTCGACGTCGACCAGCGCGGTAGCGACGGCCTGATCGGCCTGAAGCAGGAGTTCAAGGGCCCGGTGGCCGGCGTGACGTTCGCGTTCTGATTCTTCCGGGCCCGGGACCCGGACCCCGAAAAAGCAGCTTCATGCAGAACCCCGCAGCGATGCGGGGTTCTGTCGTTTAACGGATGCGTGGCAAGTAACCGACGCGGCTGCAACCCAGGGCAGCAGCGGACACACGCTCAGGGCGGCTTGGTCGCACCCGCTACCAGCAGATGCTGGTGCGTGGTGCAGTAGCACTCGTCGTGCCAACCGTAGTGCGGATCGGTGCAGATTGCATGCTGCACCGTTGCCGGCAGCGACGCCACGTCGCTGCGCAAGTCGCGCTTCAGCGAGACGAACACCGAGCCCGGATGTGGCCAGTCGGTCCGCCGCGGCGGCTCGGCGATCCGGTTGCCGCTGGCCAGTTCGTGCTGCAGCAGCGCCTGCAGTTCAGGACACAGATCGCCCTGCCCCATCACGACCTCCATGCGTCGACTCACCACCGCGGCGACCGCACCACACGCAGCGGCAAGGCCGTGCTTACTTCTTCTTCGGGATGTACAGGTCGGTGATGGTGCCGTCGTAGACCTCGGCGGCCATGCCGACCGACTCGCTCAGGGTCGGATGCGCATGGATGGTGTGGCCGATGTCTTCGGCTTCGGCGCCCATCTCGATCGCCAACCCGATCTCGGCCAGCAGGTCGCCGGCGTGCACGCCGACGATGGCACCACCGATGATGCGATGGGTGTCTTCGTCGAAGATCAGCTTGGTGAAGCCCTCGGTGCGGCCGATGCCGATCGCACGGCCGCTGGCCGCCCATGGGAACTTGGCCACGCCGACCTTCAGGCCCTTGGCCTTGGCCTCGGTCTCGGTGACGCCGACCCAGGCGATTTCCGGGTTGGTGTAGGCCACCGACGGGATCACCCGCGCCACCCACTCCTTCTTCTCGCCGGCAGCCACTTCGGCGGCCAGCTTGCCTTCGTGGGTGGCCTTGTGCGCCAGCATCGGGTTACCGACGATGTCGCCGATGGCAAAGATATGCGGCACGTTGGTGCGCATCTGCCGATCGACCGGAATGAATCCGCGATCGGTGACGGTAACGCCGGCCTTTTCCGCGCCGATCTTCTTGCCATTGGGCGAGCGGCCCACGGCCACCAGCACGCGGTCGAACGCAGTGGCCTGCAGGCCGGGTTTCTCGCCCTCCACGGCCGCTTCGAACGACACCGTGATGCCGGCGCCGTCGGCGGTGACGTCGGTGGCCTTGGTCTTGAGATGGACCTCAACGCCCTGCTTCTTCAGCCGATCGGCCAGCGGCTTGACCAGGTCCTTGTCGGCACCTGGCATCAGCTGGTCCATGAACTCGACCACAGTGACCTTGCTGCCGAGCGCGCTGTACACCGTGGCCATTTCCAGGCCGATAATGCCGCCGCCGACCACCAGCAGGGTCTTGGGGATGTCGTGCAGTTCCAGCGCGTCGGTGGAATCCATCACGCGCTTGTCGTCCCACGGGAAGTTGGGCAGCTTCACCGCCTGCGAGCCGGCGGCGATGATGCAGTGCTCGAAGCGCAGCAGCTGGGTCTTGCCGTCGTCGCCGACGATCTCCAGCTCGTTGGGCGACACGAACGACGCCACGCCGGTGACGGTACGCACCTTGCGCTGCTTGGCCATGCTGGCCAGGCCGCCGGTGAGCTTGCCGACCACCTTTTCCTTGTACTCACGCAGCTTGTCCAGGGTGATCTGGGGCTGGCCGAAGTCCACGCCAAAGTCGCCGGCATGCGCCACTTCGTCGATCACCGCGGCGGCATGCAGCAGCGCCTTGGACGGGATGCAGCCGACGTTGAGGCAGACCCCGCCCAGGCTGGCGTAGCGCTCGATCAGCACCGTGTCCAGGCCCAGGTCGGCGGCGCGGAACGCGGCGGTGTAGCCGCCGGGGCCGGCGCCGAGCACCACCATCTTGCATTCGATATCGGCCGGCTTGCCGCTGGCCAGTGCCGGCTTGGACGGCGCCGGTTCGGCCGGGGCGCGATGCGACGGCGTCACCGGCGGCTTGCTGCCGGGCGCGGCAGCTGCGGGGGCCGCAGCAGGCGCAGCGGCCTTGGTCTCGGCCTTCGGCGCGGCGGGTGCGGCAGCGGCCTCACCTTCGGTTTCCAGCAGCAAGACCACTGCGCCTTCGGACAGGGTGTCGCCAATCTTGACCTTGAGCTCCTTGACCACGCCGGCGGCCGAGGACGGCACTTCCAGCGTGGCCTTGTCCGACTCCAGCGTCACCAGGCCCTGGTCCTTGACCACGCTGTCGCCGACGGCGACCAGCACTTCGATGACGGGGACATCGCTGTAATCGCCGATGTCGGGAACCTTGATTTCAATGACCGCCATTTGCTTCTCCTGTGGCTCAACCGGCCGTGCCGGCAAGCGTCTGCTGGAGTTCATCCAGCGACGATTCGATTTGGGTCCAGCGCTTGTCGCGCTTGTTTTGTTTGCTTTCGCTGGCTTCGATCAGCAACGCGGCCTGCTGCAGCAGCAGCTCGCCGGCGCCGCAGCTGGGGCGGGTGCCGCTGTAACGCACGCCATCGACCTGGAACGACAGCACCTCGCCCTCGCTTACCGGCGCGCTGCGGCCGACTGGCGCCAGTTGCGTCAGTGCGCCGCTCCAGTGGCTGACCAGGCGTTCTGCCAATGCCGCCGGGATCGGGATCTCCACCGTTTCCGGGGTCTGCTCGGTGCGGAACTGCACGCTGCCGCGGTCGCTCTGGCTGACCCAGCTGTAGACGCGCTCATCGGCGCGGCTATGCCGCAGGGTCCAGTCGGCACCATCCTTGCCCGGCACCAGCGACACCCCGCTTTCCAGGCCGCGGGTAGGCAGCGTCAGCAACGCCAGGCTCGGCCTGGTACCGGCGTCGAGCAGCGTGGTCACCGCGGTGCCGTAGTTGCCCACCGCCGGCGGCCAGCCGCGCCCGAGCGTGCTCTCGCACTGGCGTGCCGCCGCCGATGTCCACGGCAGCACGCCCAGCAGGGCAAGCGTCAGCAGCGCTGCTCTCACAGCAGGACGCGGCGCATGTCGGCCAGCACCTGGCTGAGGTAGGTGGTGAAGCGTGCGGCCAGCGCGCCGTCGATGACGCGGTGGTCGTAGCTCAACGACAACGGCAGCATCAGCTTGGGCGCGAACTCCTTGCCGTTCCACACCGGCTGCATCGCCGACTTGGACACGCCCAGGATCGCCACTTCCGGCGCATTGATGATCGGCGTGAATGCGGTACCACCGATGCCGCCGAGCGAGCTGATCGAGAAGCAGCCGCCGCTCATGTCGGCCGGGCCGAGCTTGCCGTCGCGCGCCTTCTTGGCCAATTCGCCGCTTTCCTGCGCGATCTGCAGCACGCCCTTCTTGTCGACGTCGCGGATCACCGGCACGACCAGGCCGTTCGGCGTATCGGCGGCGAAGCCGATGTTGATGTACTTCTTCAACGTCAGGTTTTCGCCGGCCGCATCCAGCGAGGCATTGAACTCGGGGAACTTCTTCAACGCCGCGGCACTGGCCTTGACCAGGAAGGCGAGCATGGTCAGCTTGATGCCGGCCTTCTCGTTCTCCTTGTTCAGCGCCACGCGCAGCGCTTCCAGGTCGGTGATGTCGGCCGATTCGAACTGGGTGACGTGCGGAATCATCGCCCAGTTACGCGCCAGGTTGGCACCGGAAATCTTCTTGATGCGCGACAGCGGCTGGGTCTCGGTCTCGCCGAACTTGCTGAAGTCCACCTTCGGCCAGGCCAGCAGGTTCAGCCCCGTGCCGCCACCGGCCGGCGTAGCACCGGCTGCGGCAGGCGTGCCGCCGCTGAGAGCGGCCTTGACGAAGCGCTGCACATCCTCACGGGTGATACGGCCGCCCTTTTCGCTGCCCTTGAGCTGGTTCAGGTCCACGCCGAGCTCGCGTGCGAACACGCGCACCACCGGGCTGGCGTAGGCCACCTTGGACGGCAGCACGCTGTCGGCGTCGAAGGTCACCGGCGGGCTGGACGGGCTGCCGGCGGACGGCTGGCCGCCCTGCGCAGGCTGCGCGGCCTCGCTGGAGCGGGCGCCCTGCACCTGTGCGATCTCGCGCTGGGCCAGCTTGTCCGGCACCGCGGACACCGCGACCGGCTCGACCTTGCCGGCGGTTTCGGCGGTGTCGGTGCTGGGCTTGGCCGGGGACTGCGCCGCACCGGCGCCGCCATCGCTGGCAGCGATGATCGCCACCACGTTGCCCTGCGAGAGCGTGTCGCCGACCTTGACCTTGAGTTCCTTGACCACGCCGGCGGCCGAGGACGGCACTTCCATCGTGGCCTTGTCCGATTCCAGCGTGACCAGGCTCTGGTCCTTGGCGACGGTATCGCCGACGGCGACCAGCACCTCGATCACCGGGATGTCGGTGTAGTCGCCGATATCAGGCACGCGGGCCTCGACCAGGCCGCCTTCCGAAGACGCGGCGGGCGCGGCCGGCTCGGCCTTGGCGGCAGGCGCCGGCGCGGCAGCGGCCTTGGCCGGGGCGGCGGGAGCGGCGGCCGGTGCAGGTGCCGCGGCGGTCTCGGTGCCGGCGTCGGCCACTTCGATCAGCGCGACCAGCGCGCCCTGCGACAGCGAATCGCCGACCTTGACCTTGATCTCCTTGACCACGCCGGCCACTGACGAAGGCACTTCCATCGTGGCCTTGTCCGATTCCAGCGTGACCAGGCTCTGGTCCTTGCTGACCGTATCGCCGACCGACACCAGCACCTCGATTACCGGGACATCGCTGTAGTCACCGATATCGGGGACAAGTGCTTCCTTGATTTCGGCCATACGGGGAACTCCGGCAACAGAATGGGGAAACCCCTATTGTGGCCGGCTGCGGCCCGCAGCGCCAACCATTGCCGTGAGAAAAGTCGCGCATCGGGCGGGACGCAGCGTTCGCAGGCGCAGGCGCCGGATCATTTCGACGCGTGGCGATCGACCCGCAACAGTTGCAATGGCTCGCCCGAGGGCAAACGATACGCCAGCGCATTGTCCAGGCCGTCGAGCGCTTCGACCCGTGCGCACAGTTGTTGCGCGCGTGGTCGCAGTGCACGCGCCTGCGGCTCGATCAGGCGCTCGATGCGCGTTTCCACCCCCTCCAGCGACCGCAGCTGCAGATCGTTTCCGGTCAGTGCCGACTGCACCGCGCCGGCGACGACATCGCCGATCAGCTGCGGCAGCAGCTCGGCCACCATCGCGCCGATGTCGTCATCGATATCGATCGAGGTCAGCTGGCTTTTCCCGAAGCTCTGCTTCAGGCGCATGTCGATCTTTTCGCGCACGGCCGCCAGTTGCACGCGCGTGGCCTCGGGGCTGCGGCTGAAGCCGGCCGCCACCTCGCCCAGCGCGGTGACGGCGATATCGGCCGCTTCGCGCCCGACCTCCTGCGCCAACGGCACTACCTCGCGGGTCTGCCGCTCGAACTGGATCAACCGGGCGCGATCGTCCGCGCTCAATGCGACCCAGCGGTCGTCGACGAACAACGCGCCCTGACGCAGCACCAGCCGCTGCGGCGCGCCCGACGTGTCCGACGTGTCCGACGTACCCGGGGTGCGGACCAGAATCACGCTGCGCGGATTGAGCGTGAGGTCGTAGTCGCTGCTGACGTTGCAGTGCAGATCGTCGGCGCTGGCGGCCTGTCCGGCGACCAGCAGGCCCAGCAGCAGGCCCGCTGCCCTCGGTCGTGCGTGCTTGATCGCCATCTGGTCGTTTCCGTTGTGCGTTGAGGGCAGCATGCCTGCGCAGGAGACGCACTTGCCCGTGCCGGAGGCTGGCATGACTTCCGGCCGGTGGCTGCGCCGTCGCCAGCACGGCCGGCACTGCGGTGCTCACACGTGCTGGCTGGACCGGCCGCATGCAGGCAGCTGGCGCCAACGGCGCCCTTCGCCCCACGGATGCCTCGATCGTGGAGTGGCTGGGTGGCGACCCAACCTCTGTTAATCCAGCGCGTCGCGCAGCGGCTGCCAGGCGTCGCACAGCCGTGGCAGCGACCATGCCGCATTGGCCGGGCTGGTGGATGGCAACGCCCACACCGGCACGGCATGCAACGCACCCGGCAGCAGCGGCCGCACATGCCGGCGCCATGCCTGCGCGGCGGCCGCGCCGTTGCAGGCCACTGCGCGCAGCTGCGGCAGCGTGGCCAGCCGCGCCGCCAGCGGGTTGACCACGATGCTGCTGGCAACGATGGCCGTGTCCAGGCTGCCGCGCCGCGCGCATTGGCCGATCACATCCCACAGGCCGATCCCGCAGCCGGCCAGCGCCTGCAGCCGGGCCGGATACGCCAACCCGGCATCGATGCCCAGCAATGCCTGCATCAGCGGCCAGAAACGGTTGCGCGGATGGGCGTAGTACATCGATGCCTGCAACGAGGCGTTGCCGGGCATCGAGCCGAGCACCAGGACACGGCAATCGTTAGGAATGTGCGCTGGAAGGCCCTGCAGGATGTCGGTTTTCATCACAACGGTCGCATCTGCGTGAATGCCTTTTTCAGCTTGCCCATTGCAGCCACGGCCTTCTCCGGAAACTTGCTGAACAAACGAAATTTTAGCGAGCCACGGGTGGGCGTGGATTCAGATTTTCAGGAATAGCTTTGGCGCGGCCCACTCCACGGGCCCAACAAGAATACTGAGGAGACCCCCAATGCGTGCCATTTCCATCCTGAGCCTGGCTGCCGTATCCGCACTTGCGTTTGCCCCGTCTGCATTTGCACAAGACACCACCTACACCGGCGATACCTCCTCGGCTTCCACCAGCGCCGACAGCGCCTCCGGAAAGCATTGGGCAGTGGTCGGCGGTGTTGCGCTGATCAAGCCGAAGAACGATCCGGCCCCGGGCCTCGACGTCGATGGCGGCCCGGCGCCGACGCTGAGCGCCAGCTACTACATCAACGACAACTGGGCCGTTGAACTGTGGGGCGCCGCCGACAAGTTCAACCACCGTGTCAACGCCGATGGCGTGGGCAAGATCGGCACCGTCGAGCAGCAGCCGATCGCCATCAGCGGCCAGTACCACTTCGGCCAGGCCGATAACGTGTTCCGTCCGTTCGTGGGCGTGGGCTACTACGAGTCGAACTTCAGCAACGAGAAGATCGACGCGGCGTCGGCCACCGGCCAGCACGTGGGCCTGGACACCGCCAAGGGTGTCATCGGCACCGTCGGCGTGGACATGAACATCAACTCCACCTGGTTCGCACGTGCCGACGCCCGCTACATGCGTTCGCGTCCGGAACTGCGCGTGGGCGGCCAGGGCACCGGCAGCGAGCTGGAACTGGATCCGTGGACCGTCGGCTTCGGCGTCGGCGCGCGCTTCTAAGCACGCGCAGGCAAGCGACGTTTCAGTCGAACAAAAACGGGCCGCAAGGCCCGTTTTTTTATGCGTGTGGAAAGCGCGGTGCTGCATCGATTGCGAAGCGCTGAATCTCGCACGCGATCTGCGTGGGAACGCTGCGTGCGAGGGATAGCCCGCCCGCGTCCGTGCCCTTC
Organism: Xanthomonas euroxanthea; assembly: GCF_903989455.1. Classification (NCBI taxonomy): domain Bacteria; kingdom Pseudomonadati; phylum Pseudomonadota; class Gammaproteobacteria; order Lysobacterales; family Lysobacteraceae; genus Xanthomonas; species Xanthomonas euroxanthea. The sequence goes on from NZ_LR861803.1 coordinate 4,181,237, forward strand.
CATACCAGTGCGATTGCGATTGCCGGTGCGGGTAATACCGGTGGTGCCAGTGCCAGTGAAGCACCGCCATTCGCTACGTACGCGCGCCAGCTCACCGCCAGTAGACGCTGCCGCGCAGGCGCGCACTGCGCCAGCGCCACCACAGCAAGGTGGCATAGGCCAGCGCGTAGCCGAGCAAGACGCCGGCCGCGCCCAACAGGCTGGCGTGGCTGAGCCACCCTTCCGTGGGCCAGGCCGCTCCCTGCCAGGTGCTGCGCCACCCCTGCACCATGCCCGCGATCACGCGCACCACCACCAGCGCGGTCAGGGCCAGCACCAGCCACAGGTTGGGCCGGTAGAACAGGCCCTGCTGGGTGCGCTCGAAGCGGGTCAGGCGCAACGCCAGCAAGCCCAGCGCCAGCCCGCAGGCCCAGCCGAAGGCGGCGTGGCTGATCGCGCCCGGCCAGAACGCGGCGGCGATCAGTACGAAGATCACGAACAACACGGTGGACAGGCCGGCCGAGACCAGATTGATCATCAACAGCCAGCCACGCGCCTGCCGCCGCGCGGTACCGACACGAAAGCGCTGCACCAGCGACAACGGCAACAGCACCGCAAGTACCGCCAGGGCGATGATCACGGCCAGCGGAATGGCGAGGAGAAGTGGCATCGGATGCTCGGTGGCGGCAAGGAGTGACCAGCACGACGTAGCGCGCGGCCGTCAGGTGGACGTGGACGGCGCGCTCGGAACCGACGTGTCCGCGTGGTGCATGCCGACGCCGAGCAGCGACCGCGCCCGCCTGGCGGTCAGCGCGGTCGGTTCGTTAGCCGCTCTCAGAACGCCGGCAACACCGCGCCTTTGTACTTCTGCTCGATGAACGCCTTTACTTCCGGGCTGGTCAAGGCCTTGGCCAGCTTCTGCACGCGCGGATCGTCCTTGTTGTCCGGGCGCGAGACCAGGAAGTTTACGTACGGCGAATCCTTGCTCTCGATCGCCAGCGCGTCGCGGGTCGGGTTGAGGCCGGCGTCGAGCGCGTAGTTGGTATTGATCAGCGCCAGGTCGACCTGGTCGAGCACGCGCGGCAGCATCGCCGAGTCGAGTTCGCGGAACTTCAGCTGCTTGGGGTTCTCGACGATGTCGCGCTGGCTGGACAGGGCGTTGCTCGGATCCTTGAGTTTGATCACGCCCGCCTTGTCCAGCAGGATCAGCGCGCGGCTGTTGTTGCTGGGGTCGTTGGGAATCACCACGTCGGCGCCGTTGGGCAGTTCGGCCAATGCCTTGAACCGGCGCGAATACGCGCCGAACGGTTCGATATGCACGCCGACCACGGTCACCAGCTGGCTCTTGCGGTCGCGGTTGTAGGCATCCAGATATGGCTCGGTCTGGAAGTAATTGACGTCGATCTGCTTCTGCACGACCTGGTCGTTGGGCTGCACGTAGTCGTTGAACACGCGCACGTCCAGCTTGACGCCCTGCTTGGCCAGCAGCGGTTCGACCACCTCCAGGATCTCGGCGTGTGGCACCGCGGTGGCGGCCACCGTCAGCGTGTCGCCGCCGCTACTGCCGCCGCTACCGCCACAGGAAGCCAGGGCCAGCGTGGCCGCAGCCAGGAGGGAACGAAACGCGAATGTGCTCATGTAGGGGTCCGTGGGAGGAGGAATGCGGCACTGCCGCAAGAGGTAAACCTAGCAGACCGCGGGTGCAGCGGCGATTCGCAAGCGCGTGTGGCCTGCGCGGCCCTCCGCGCCACGCGGCACCCGGTCGCGGCAGACCTCAGCGCCGGCTGTAGCGTGCCACCAGCCAGTCGCCCAGCATCTGCAGCAGCTGCACCAGCACCAGCAGGGCGATCACGGTGATCAGCGCGACATCCGAATGCGAGCGCAGATAGCCCTCGCGGTACGCGACATCGCCCAGCCCGCCGGAGCCGATCGCACCGCCCATCGCGGTGAAGCCGATCAGCGCGATGGTGGTCACGGTGGCACCGGCGATCAGGCCCGGGCGGGCTTCGGGCAGCAGCACGCGCAGCACCAGCTGGCGGGTGGTGGCGCCCATCGCCTGGCTGGCCTCGATGATCCCGCGGTCCACTTCGCGCAAGGCGGTTTCCACCAGCCGCGCATAGAACGGCGCGGCACCGACCACCAGCGGCAGGATCGCGCCGCGCACGCCCAGCGAGGTGCCCATCAGCGTCAGCGTGAGCGGAATCATCGCAATCATCAGGATGATGAAGGGCACCGAGCGCAGCAGGTTGATCACTGCCGCGAGCGCGCCGTACAGCACCGGGCGGCGGCGCAGCTGCGGGGCGCCGCACAGGAACAGCGCCACCCCCAGCGGCAGGCCGATCAGCAGCGTCAGCGGCAGTGCGCCGGCGAGCATCAGCAGGGTGTCCAGGGTGGCCTGGCCGATGTCGCCCCACTTGCCGGCGTCGAGATTGCGGAAAAACCCGCTGGTGGTCGCGATCGACAGGGTCATGCGCGCAAATCCTCCACATGCACGCCGGCGGCGACGAAGCCGGCGCGTGCCGCGTTATGGTCGCCACCGGTCAGGGCGACGATAAGCTGCCCATACGGGGTGTCCTTGATGCGGTCCACGCGCCCGGACAGGATGTTGTAGTCCACCCCGGTCTCACGGGCGATGCGGCCGAGCACCGGTTCATAGGTGCCGTTGCCCAGGAAGGTCAGCCGCACGATGCTCCCGCCCACCGCAGCGAAGTCGCGATGCAGCTCGGCCTCGTCCACGTGTTCGGCCTCGGACACGAAGCGCCGGGTGGTGGGGTGCTGCGGATGCAGGAACACCTCGGTCACCGGGCCGGTTTCCACCAGCTTGCCGGCATCGAGCACCGCGACGCGGTCGCAGACCCGGCGGATCACGTCCATCTCGTGGGTGATCAGCACGATGGTCAGGCCCAGCTCGCGGTTGATCTGGGCCAGCAGCTGCAGCACCGAGGCGGTGGTCTGCGGGTCCAGCGCGCTGGTGGCCTCGTCGCACAGCAGGATCTGCGGCCGGGTGGCCAGCGCGCGCGCAATGCCCACGCGCTGCTTCTGCCCGCCGGACAGCTGCGCCGGGTACTTGCCGGCGTGCTGCTCCAGCCCGACCCGCGCCAGCAGCTCGGCCACGCGCGCATCGACCTCGGCGCGCGGGGTACCGGCCAGTTCCAGCGGAAACGCCACATTGCCGGCCACGGTGCGCGAGGACAGCAGGTTGAAGTGCTGGAAGATCATCCCGACACGCCGGCGCAGCGCGCGCAGGCCCTGGCTGTCCAGCGCGGTGACGTCCTCCTCGCCGATCAGCAGCCGCCCGCCGCTGGGTTCTTCCAGCCGGTTGATCAGCCGGATCAGCGTCGATTTGCCGGCACCGGAGTGGCCGATGATGCCGAACACCTCGCCGGGGCCGATCCGCAGGTCGAGGGGATGCAGCGCCACGACCTGGCGACCGTCAACGGAATAAGACTTGTGCAGGCGCTGAAACTGGATCACCGCGCGTGGCCGATTGGGGGGCCGTGAAGCCTACCAGTCAATGTTTGCGGACGATATTCCATTAGGTTCTAACCGTGGGGATTCGGGAGTCGGGATTGGGGATTCGTTAGAGCAACGGCAAGGCGCCCTGACTTTTGCGAATCCCGAATCCCCAATCCCCAATCCCGACTCCCGAATCACGGCCTATCCAACGCCGCCGGGCGATCCGCCTGCCGTATCCGCTCCCGCCGCAGCAAATACAGCCCGCTGGCGACGATGATGCCGGCGCCGGTCCAGGTCCAGCCATCGGGCAGGGTCTGCCACAGCAGCCAGTCCCAGCCGATCACCCAGACCAGGCCGGTGTATTCCAGCGGCGCGATCATCGAGGCTTCGCCGCGCAGGAAGGCCTGGGTCAGCGCAATCTGCCCCAGTGCGCCAGCCAGGCCCATGCCGGCGATCAGCCAGGCGTGCTCGCCCCGCAACGGCACCCAGTCGGGAATGGCCAGCAGGCCGGCGCCGACCGCCATGAACAGCAGGAACGACACCACCATCGCCTGCGGGGTGTCGGTGCGGGTCAGCAGACTCACGCTGATGGCGGCGATGGCATAGGCGGTGGCCGCCAGCAGCACCATCAGCCCGGGCAGCGAGATCAGCCCGTCCACGCCCGGGCGCAACACCACGATCACCCCGACCAGGCCAATCCCGATCGCCGTCCAGCGCCGTGGCCCGACCCGCTCGCCCAGCAACGGCACCGACAGCGCCGCCACCAGCAACGGGGCGACGAAATACAGCGTGTAGGCGGTGGACAGCGGCATGCGCTTCAGGCCGTAGACGAAGCAGCCGATCATCACCATGCCCAGTACCCCGCGCAGCAGGTGCAGGCCCCAGCGCACCGGCACGATCGAGCGCGGGCCGGCGGTGGCAAATACCCACACCAGCACGAACGGCAGCGAGGCGGCGCCACGCAGCAAGGTGACCTGCAGCGGCGGGTAATGCGCCGACAGCAGCTTCATTCCCGCGTCCATCAGCGAGAAGCAGGCCACGGCGGCCACCATCCAGGTGATGGCGGGAAGCGGAGAGCGGGTGGTGGGCATGGGCCATTATCGCTGCGCTTGCGCGCAGACTGCCAACCGCGTGTGGACCGGGGCGACGACGCGATGCCCTAGAATGGCGGCTGTTTATAGAGAGCAGGAGCTTTGCATGCCTTCCTTCGACGTGGTGTCCGAAGTCGACAAGCACGAACTGACCAATGCGGTGGACCAGGCCAATCGCGAGCTGGATACACGCTTCGATTTCAAGGGCGTGGAAGCCAGGTTCGAGCTGGAGGACGGCAAGGCGATCAACCAGTCCGCGCCCAGCGACTTCCAGGTCAAGCAGATGACCGACATCCTGCGCGCGCGCCTGCTGGCACGCGGCATCGACGTGCGCTGTCTGGAGTTCGGCGACATGGAGACCAACCTGGCCGGTGCGCGCCAGAAGGTCACCGTCAAGCAGGGCATCGAGCAGAAACAGGCCAAGCAGCTGGTCGCCAAGCTCAAGGAGGCCAAGCTCAAGGTCGAGGCGCAGATCAATGGCGACAAGCTGCGCGTGAGCGGCAAGAAGCGCGACGACCTGCAGGATGCGATGGCGCTACTGAAGAAGGCCGATTTCGAGCTGCCGTTGCAGTTCGACAACTTCCGCGACTGAGCACGCGTTGTGGCTGACACGGCGCCTTGTTGTGCCGCGCTGTGCAGGCGGGCCGCGCGGCGCGGTGTGTCGGCCGCCCGTTACCCGGGCATCGGCCACGCGCGCGCCGGCGCGTTACGGAGCTGATGCAAGCATGCGTGGCCTGCTCTCCAGCCTGTTGCAACGCGCGCACCTGGCCACGGTGCCGCAGGCGCCGCCCGCTGCCGGGACGGCGTGCGCCATGACGCACGCACAGCCGCGCATCGAAACCGGCTCGACGCTGCATACGCTGGCCGGGCTGGACCCGGTGGCGGCTGCGACCTTTGCCGATGCGTTTGCGGCGGAAGTGCAGCGCGCCATCGCCAGCTGCACGCTCGGCCAGGCCGGCACCAGCCGGGCGCAGGCGCTGGAGCAGATCCATTCGCTCAAGAACACGCTCTCGCTGACCGGCTCTGCCGAACTGATGAGCGCCTGCGACCAGTTGCGCGGCGATGTCGACGGCGGCGAACTCGGGTGCGCGCTTGCGCAGCGCTACACCGCCATTGCGACCGCGGCCGGCCTGTTGGTCAAGAATTACCGACGCACCCTCCCCAACGACGACACCGGCCCCGATGCGTAGTGGATCCAACCGTGCAGCGCCCGGCCTGATTCTGGCCGCCCGGCAGCTGCGCAACGACCGGCTCGTGCGGCTGTTCGAATCGTTCCTGGAATATCGCGCCTGCGTCGGCCGGGTGATCGTGCAGACCATCGTGGCCCTATGGTGCTTCGGCTGGCTGTACGGGCCGCAGCCGGTGCTGGTCAGGGATGCGCAGGCAGTCTTCCCCACCGCGGCGATGCTGTGGGGGCTGGCGGTGGTCTGGATGGTGCTGGTGCGACGCAGGCTCATCCCGCCGGGCGAGTGGCTGGATGCGGTCGGGTTTGCGATGAACCTGCTGTTCATCGGCATCCAGACCTATCTGGCCTTCATCCTGCTGATGTCGCTGAATGCCTTCCTGCCCTTCATCACCATCGCCGCGGTGGCGCGCTACGGGCAGAAGGCGACGCTGCCGGTGCTGCTCAGCACCTTCGTGCTGATGCTGTTGACCGCGCCGGCCGGCTACTGGCTCTCGCGCCCTGCGTACTTCGTGTATGCAGTGGCGCTGAGCGTGGTATTGCCGCTGCTGGTGGCGCGCATCGTCAGCGCGATGCAGGAGATCGCCCTGCAGGCGCTGGCCTCGCGCGATGCGCAGAGCCGCTTCATCAGCACCATGAATCACGAACTGCGCACACCGTTGAACGCGGTCATCAACTGCGCGCAGCTGATCGATGGCGACACCTTGTCGGCACAACAACGCGAACTGATGCAGGCGATGACGGTCAATGCGATCGCGCTGCGCCACCGCGTGAACGAAGTGATCGACGTCGCCAGCATCGACGGTGGCCGGCTGCAGCTGCACAGCAAGCCGCTGAGCCTGCGCGATGTGCTGACCACGGTCAAAGCGGTGTGTGCGAGTGCCGCGTCCACCAAGGGCGTGGCGCTGGAACTGCGCAGCGATGCGGCACAGACGCCTGACCTCATCGGCGACGAGGGGCGTATCGAACAGGTCATCACCAACCTGGTCATCAATGCGATCAAGTTCACCCCGGCTGGTGGGTCGGTGGACGTGCTGCTCGCCGCCACGCAGGTGCAGCAGCGCTGGGCGATTTCGGTGACCGTGACCGACACCGGCATCGGCATTGCCGACGATCAGAAGGCCTACATCTTCACCCCCTTCACCCAGCTCAGCACCGGCTTCAACCGCACCGAGGGCGGGGTCGGCCTGGGTTTGTACATTGCGCTGTCGGTGTCCGACGCGATGGGCGGCAGCCTGAGCGTGCGCGACAATCCCGGCGGCGGCAGCGTGTTTCGCTGGACCTTCGCGCTGGCTGCCGCCGCGGCGCACCGCAGCCGACCGCCGGCGCTGCGCGAGGCCCTGCAGCAGCATGCCGCGACGGTGCCGCCGCTGCATTGCCTGGTGTTCGAGGACTTGGACACCAATCGGCTGGTGATCGGCAACCTGCTCACCCGCGCCGGGCATCGGGTGAGCTTTCACAGCGATGGCAGCAACGCGGTGCAGCGCATCCGCGAAGCGGCGCCGGACCTGGTGTTCCTCGACCTGCACATGCCCGGCACCTCGGGCTGGGACGCGCTGCGCGAGGCCCGCGAGGCGATCGCCGCCCTGCCGCCGATCATCGTGCTGACCGCCGACACCCGCACCGATTCGATGCGCGAGGCCACCGCCGCCGGCGTTGCCGGCTATCTGTCCAAGCCGATCAACGCGCACGAGTTGCTGGCCATCCTGGGCGCGCAGGCCCCCCATGCAACCGGCTGACCTGAAACCGGGCAACGGGGCGCGCCAGCACTGGCATGCCGGCGCGCAGACGCGCACACCGCTGGCGCTGCTGTACCTGCACGGGTTCACCGCCAGCCCGGGAGAAGCCGGCGACCTGCCCGAGCAGATCGCCGATGCGCTGGCTGCCAACCTGTACGTGCACCGGTGGCCAGGGCATGGCCGCAGCGCGGCCGATGCGATGCAGGGGCTGACGCCGGCGGTGTTGCAGGCCTCGGCACTGGATGCGCTGGCGCAGGCGCAGCGCATGGGCGCGCGCGTGGCGATCGTCGGCTCGTCCATGGGCGCCACGCTGGGCTTGTGGCTGGCGGCGCAACGTCCCGATGCGGTGGCCGCAGTGATTGCCTGGTCACCGGGTATCCGGCCGGCCGACCCGGCGCTGCTGGATCAGGTCTGCGCCGCGCAAACGCCCTTGACCGACCCACGCCCGCGCACCGCCGCGTCCCTGGCGTTCTGGTCGAGCACCATTCACCCGGACGGCTTCCGCGCGCTGCGCAGCCTGTTCGACGCGGTTGCCGCCGATCCACCCTGGCCACGCGTGCGCTGCCCGGTGTTTCTGGGCTATTACCGCGCTGCCAACGGCGACGAGGATCCAACCGCCTCGGTGCCGGCGATGCTGGCCATGTTCGCCGCGCTCGGCAGCGCGCCGGCACACACCTGCGCGATGGCCTTCGATACCGGCGCGCATGCGATTGGCTCACCGCACAAGACCCCGCACGCCGATACGGTTGCGCAGGCCTCGATTGCATTCTTGCGCGCGCATGTCGGCCTCAATGGCGCACGTCGCTGACGCCGGGTCCGTGTGAGCGCTGCAACTGCCGCGGGTTTTCCCCGCACTCGGCTCGCCGTGTCGGCCACGCCCGCTCGGCGCGGCGCCGCGGCGGCACGGGCGGCCGCGCCGGCAGCGATCGCATACACTGGCCCACCATCACGCCGCCGCCACGATGACGCCCACGCCTGCCACGCTTGATCCGTTGACCGCCACCCGCCAGTGGATCGAGCGCGCGGTGATCGGCTTGAACCTGTGTCCATTCGCCAAGGCGGTCTACGTCAAGGAGCAGGTGCGGCTGGTGCTCAGCGATGCCAGCACGCCCGAGGCGCTGCTCGAACAACTGGCCGAGGAGCTGGTGCTGCTGCGCGACACGCCGGCCGAGCAGATCGACACCACCTTGATCGTGCATCCGGACGTGCTCACCGATTTCCTGGACTACAACGACTTCCTCGACAACGCCGATGCGGCGGTGGACGCGCTGGATCTGGACGGCGTGCTGCAGGTGGCCAGCTTCCATCCGGACTATCAGTTCGCAGGCGCGGCGGTGGATGACGTGGCCAACTTCACTAACCGCTCGCCCTTCCCCACCTTGCACCTGCTGCGCGAAGACAGCGTGGAGCGCGCGGTGGCCGCGTTCCCGGACCCGGACGTGATCGTCGAACGCAATATCCAGACGCTGGAACGCCTGGGCCAGGACGGCTGGGAACGGTTGTTGAGCGCATCGCAGCACTGACCGCCGCAGCGCATGCGGCGGCACCAGCGGTGCCGGACGGCCGCGTCGGAGACACGTAGCGCCGTGCCGGCGCGCCCTAGCTCGGCCCACCGATGACGGCGCGGTAAGGCACCAGAAGGCACCAGCATGCCCGGGCCGCACGCGGGAATCCGTTGCTATGGCCACCACGGCGCCCGCGTTACAGTGCGCGCGACCTCACTGCCATGGTGCGCCCGATGCCGCTGACTCCCGCCGTCTCCGCATGGAATCCCTCCCCGTTGCAGGACCGCGTGGTGGTGATCACCGGTGGTGCCCAAGGCATCGGCCGTGGCATCGCGCAGGCGGTGCTGGGCGCCGGCGGCAGCGTGGTGATCGGCGACCTGGATGCCGATGCCGGCAAGGCCTGCCTGCAGGAGTGGGCGTTGCCGCGGCGCAGTGCCTTCGTGCGCTGCGATGCCGCGCGCGAACCGCAGGCAGCGCGCCTGGTCGCCACCGCGCTCAGGCGCTTCGGGCGACTCGATGGCCTGGTCAACAACGCAGGCGTGGCCGATCCGCATGTGGCGCCCTTGCCGCAACTGGACTGGGACGAGTGGAATCGCAGGCTGGCCAGCCTGCATGGCGCATTCCTGTGCAGCAAGCAGGCCTTGCCCGCCTTGGCGCAGGCCCCGGGCGGCGGTGCGATCGTCAATATCGCCTCCACCCGCGCCTGGCAATCGGAGCCGCATAGCGAAGCCTATGCCGCCGCCAAGGGCGGGCTGGTGGCCTTCACCCACGCCTTGGCGCTGAGCGAAGGCCCGCAGGTGCGCGTCAACAGCATCAGCCCGGGGTGGATCAGCACCGACGCCTGGCGCGCGCCGCAGCGCCGGCGCACACCCAAGTTATCGCGGCGCGACCATGCCCAGCATCCGGCCGGACGCGTCGGCACGCCGGACGACATCGCGCAGCTGGCGGTCTACCTGCTGTCGCCGCAGCTGTCGGGCTTTGTGACCGGGCAGGACTTCATCGTCGATGGCGGCATGTCGCGCAAGATGCAGTACGTCTAGGGAGTGCCGCGCATGCCGGGATCGGCGCATGCGCACTCAACGGCAACGCGGCTCAGGCCTGCGCGCCGCGGCCGAACAACACCGCAAGATCCTCCGCCGCCAACGCGCGCCATTGCCCGGACGGCAGGCCATCCAGCGACAAGCCACCGATGCGGCTGCGGTGCAAGGCCACCACGTGATTGCCGGCGGCGGCGAACATGCGCCGCACCTGGTGATAGCGGCCTTCGTGCAAGGTCAGGCGTGCCTGGCGTGGGCCGAGCACGTCCAGTTCGGCCGGCAGCAGCGGCTTGGTTTCGCCTTCCAGCAGGAGCGTGCCGCTGGCAAACAGCGCCGCTTCGTCGCCGCGCAGGTCCTCGGCCAGGGTGACGTCGTAGACCTTGTCCAGCGCCGACTTGGGCGAAATGATCCGGTGCAGCAGCGCGCCGTCGTCGGTCATCAGCAACAGGCCGCTGGTCTCGCGGTCCAGCCGCCCCACCGGCGCCAGCACCGGTGCGCGCGAGCGGAAGCGCGGCGGCAGCAGTTCGTAGATCAGCCGGCCGGTGTCCTTGGTCGAGCAGGTGTAGCCGCCGGGCTTGTGCAGCAACAGGCTCAGACCCGGTGGCGGATCCAGCGGCTCGCCATCGATGCGGATCGCATCGTGCTCCACCTGGTCGTCGGCATACAGCACCTCGCCAGCGGCATCGGTGACCGCGCCCTGGCGAAACAGCTGGGTCACCTGCTTGCGGCTGCCGTAGCCGAGATTGGCGATGTGCTTGACCAGCTTCATGCGCGCGCTCCGCGGCCGCGGATGGCGGAAATCAGCTTGAACCCATCGCGTTCGGCGGCCACGCGCACCTGCCCGAAGCTTTCGTTGAGCACGTATTCGTAGGGCAGATGCCGGTTGGCGACCAGCAGCAGCTGCCCACCCGGGCGCAGCGCCTGCGCGGCCACGGCGATGAAGCGCTGACCGATATCCGGGCGGTCGGCGCGCGAAGGCGTGTGGAACGGCGGGTTGCTGACGATGAAATCGTACTGCGCCGCCAGGCCGGCGGTGACGTCGCGCCAGTGGTACTGCAGCTGCGCCGGATGCGCGATGGCCTGCAGATTGCGCTGCGCCAGGGTGAGTGCACGCGCCTCGGCCTCGTACAGATCCAGTCCGGTGACCTTGGGGCAACGCGCCAGCACCTCGGCCGACAGATAACCGAAGCCCGCGCCCAGGTCGGCGCCATGCCCGGCCAGCGTGCCCGGCAGATGCTCGACCAGCAGCGCCGAGGCAGGATCGATGCGGTCCCAGGCGAACACACCGGGGCGGCTGACGAAGCGCCCGTCCAGGATCGGGCGCGGCGCATCCAGCGCGGCCCAGCGCGCCTGCAGCGCCGCATCGGTGTCGGCGGGCAGCGGCGGGCTCCAGTAGGTGCGGCAATGGTGCTTGGTCAGGCTGCCGGCCAGGCCGGTGAGCTGACGCAGATCGGCCTCGCCCGAGCGCGCGCCCTCGTTGTTGGACTGGCAGGCCACCACGCGGCCGCCCGGCGCAACCAGCGCTACTGCGCGCGCAAACAAGGCACGCGCTTCCTCGCGTTGCCGCGGCGGCAGTACCAGCACCAGGGCGTAACGGGTGCTGTCGGCCTCGATCTGGCTCTCTTCGCGCACGCTCCAGCCATTGCGCTCCAGCGCCTCGGCGAACGGGCGAAAGCTCTGCTCGCAGGTCAGTGCATCGGCCGCCGCATGCGCGCGCAGCGGAAAGCCGTCACGCGCGCGCAGGAACAGTACCGGGCCGCTGGGCCACGGCAGCACGCCCTGGGCAAAGGGCAAAAACAGGGCTTGAAGCGGGGCATCGAGCGGGCCAGCCATCGGATCATCGGGTCGGGAACAGGCTGCCATTGTAAGGGAGCACTGCCTGTCCCCCCGCCCTGGTGCTGGCTTGAACGGGCGTTCGATTGCGTGACCTGCAGACCGCGGCCCTTCCAATGTCTATACGGACTATTGATGCGCACGCAACATCCGCCCACCTAGGCTGGAATCACACCAATACCGGAGAGACGCGATGCGAGCCCTGTTCGTAGGTGGAGTGGTCGACAACAGTGAAATGGATCTGGATGACACCCCGCCACCGATGCATTACCCCGAAAACACCGGCGCGGGCCGGCCGCGTTATCGCCTGCATCAGGTCGGTGAGCGCGACGATGGCAGCGTGGCGTATGCGGTCTATGGCGCACCGGAGATGGCCGATGAAGACATCAGCCGGATCACCGAGGAGCGCGGCTATGCACGACGTTTCAGCGCGTCGCCCGAATCGCCGCGCTGAGCGCAGCGGTGCAACAGCGCGCGCGATAGCGGAACGCGCATGAAAAAACCGGGCCTGGGCCCGGTTTTTCCAGTTTGACGGCCTGGATCAGCGCGTCTTCGGTGTCACCCGCCAGATCACGTTCCCGACATCGTCGGCCACCAGCAGCGCGCCGGTATTGTCCGGGCTCACGCCCACCGGGCGCCCCTGCGCATTGCCCTCGGCGTCCAGGAAGCCGTCCAGCACGGTGATCGGCGTGCCACTGGGCTTGCCGTCGGCAAACGGCACGAACAACACCTTGTAGCCGCTGGGCGGATCGCGGTTCCACGAGCCGTGCTGGCCGATGAAGGCGCCCTGCCGGAAGCGCTCCGGCAGCAGGCTTCCGCTGGCAAAGCTCAGACCGAGCGAAGCGGTATGCGGGCCCAACGCGTAATCGGGCTTGAGCGCCTTGGCCACCAGCTCGGGGTTTTGCGGCTTGACCCGCTCGTCCACGTGCTGGCCGTAGTAGCTGTACGGCCAGCCATAAAAGCCGCCGTCGCGCACCGACGTAAGGTAGTCGGGCACCAGATCGCTGCCGATCTCGTCGCGCTCGTTGACCACGACCCACAGCGACTTGCTCTGCGGCTCCCAGGCGGTGCCGACTGGATTGCGCAGGCCGCTGGCAAACACGCGGCTGCTGCCGGTGGCCGGGTCGATCTCCAGGATCGCCGCACGGTTGAGTTCGGCCTCCATGCCGTTTTCGGCCACATTGCTGTTGGAGCCGACGCCGACGTACAGCTTGCTGCCGTCGGCACTGGCCAGCAGCGACTTGGTCCAGTGGTGATTCAGCCCACCAGGCAGATTGGCCACGAAGGTCGGCTTGGCGGTGATATGCGTCTCGCCGGGCTTGTACGGGAAGCTCACCAGCGCATCGGCATTGGCCACATAGAAACGATCGCCGACCAGGGCCATGCCGAATGGCGAAAACAGGCCGCTGATGAACTGGGTACGCACTTCGGCCACGCCGTCGCCGTCGGCATCGCGCAGCAAGGTGATGCGGTTGGCGCTGGGCACCACGGCACCGGCCTTGCTCATCATCGCGCCCTGCACCTTCTTGCGAATGCCACCGCCTTCGGCGCTGTCCGGTTTGGGCGGCTCGGCGGTTTCGGCCACCAGCACGTCGCCGTTCGGCAGCACATAGATCCAACGCGGGTGGTCCAGATCACGCGCGAACGCGGCAACCTGCAGGTCGTCGGCGGCGATCGGCTTGGCGTTCTCGGTCCAGCGCTTGACCGGCGCCACCTTGACGGTGGGGATCAGGCGTTTGACCGGCTCGGGCAATTGCGGGTTCGGCCCGGTCCCCTGTTCGATGGCAAGCGTGGCGGTGTCGCCGCAGGCGGCGAGGACGGCGACGGTCAGTAGCGACAGCGGCCAGCGGGCGAGCTTCAACGCGGGAGCATTCATTGCGCGGGCAATCCTGAACAGTTGCGACAATCGGCCATCATGCCGTCACCGCCACGACGAGAAGTAAACACATCGTCAATGCATCGTTCAGGGCGCGGCTTGCGGATCACTGCCCAAGGGCAACGGATGCACGGCCACGATGCGGTCCATCCAGATCCAGTGCGGCTCCTGCGCCGCGTCCAGCTGGTCGATGCGCAGCTGGCCGTTGAGCCCTTCGCGCTGCTGGTCGTCCAGGTAGGTCTGGATGCTCGGGCGCACCGCGACGGTGCCGCTGATCATGCTGCCGTCGTCGAGTTCGACGCGGACGCGCTCCTGGCCACCGAGCAGCGAGACCCAATGTTCGAGCGTGGCGATCTGCACTTGTTCCGAATAGACGTGCGGGGCGTATCTGGACATGGCGTCATCTCCATCGAGGGAGTGCATCACGCTAGGCCACATGCTGTGAAAGAGGCAGCAAACAGCCCCCTTCGGCCGGTTGCGGATCTGTCGCCGCGACGGCGCGACATCAGACCCGCCTTCGGCCTCACTCCACCGATTCGCGCGCGGCGCGCACCGCGGTGACCAGCTGGGCGACGCTGTAGGGCTTGGCCAGATGCTCCTGGAAACCGGAGTCCAGCGCGCGCTTGCGATCGTCGTCGCGTGCCAGTGCGGTCACGGCCACCGCCGGCAGTGCTGCCGCGTCCAGCCCCAGGTTGTCGCGCACGGTGCGGATCAGCCCGTAGCCGTCCATGCCCGGCATGCCGATGTCGGTCAGCATCAGATCGAAGCGTGCGTGGCCGCGATGATCGATCAACGCCAGCGCATCGGTGGCGCTGCCGGCGGTGACCACTTCGGCGCCCTGCTCTTCCAGCAGGCGGCGCAGGTAGTCGAGCATGTCCGGCTGATCTTCCACCGCCAGCAGGCGCAGGCCATTGAGCGCACGCGCTTCGATGATCTGCTCGGACATCAGCCGCCGGCGCAGCTCGCGCCGCGGACGCCTGGCCTGGTCGGGAACATGCTCGGGCAGGCGCACCGTGAACGTGGCGCCCTTGCCGCGCCCGCCGCTGGTGGCGCTGACCTGGCCGCCATGCATTTCCACCAGCTGCTGCACGATCGCCAGGCCCAGGCCCAGGCCGCCGTGCTGGCGCGTGGTGGTGCCGTCGGCCTGGCGGAACCGGCCGAACAGATGCGGCAGGAATTCGGCTGCGATCCCGTCGCCCGAATCGCGCACCGACACCAGCACGTGGCCATCGTCGCGCTCGATGGTGACGTCGATGCGGCCATGCGCCGGAGTGAACTTGATCGCATTGGACAGCAGATTCCACAACACCTGCTGCAGCCGCGTGGCATCGCCCAGCACCAGGCACGGCGTGGACGGGGCATGCACCTCCAGCACCTGGTCCTTGCCCTCGGCCGCCAGCTCTTGGGTGTTCAAGGCTTCGCGCACCTGCTCGGCCAGGTCCAGCGACTCGACCTCCAGCTGCACCTTGCCCAGCAACATGCTGCTGAGATCGAGCATGTCCGAGATCAGGCGTTTCTGCGCGCGGGCGCTGCTGGCGATCACCGACAGGCCCTTGTAGTTGGGATGGCCTTCCTCGACCCGCTGCAGCAACAGCTCGCTCCACCCCAGGATGGTGGTCAGCGGCGTGCGCAGCTCGTGCGACAAGGTGGCCAGGAATTCGTCCTTCAGCCGCGCCATGCTCTCAGCTTCGTTGCGCGCACTGCGCTCGGATTCGAGCAGTTGCTCGCGCGCCAGTTCGATCTCGCGCTGTTCGGTCACGTCCGGGCTGCTGCCGGCCAGGCCGATGAAGCGCCCGTCGGCCGAGTAGCGCGGCGTGGCGGTCATCTCGATCCAGCGCCACTGCCCGTCGTGGCGACGCGCACGCACCAGCGCGTGCAGGCCGCGCTGTTCGTCCAGCGCGGCGGCGAGTTCGAACTGGAAGATCGACAGGTCGTCCGGATGCAGCAACTCGCTCCAGGCCGAGACCGTGCCGCTGGAAATGTCGATGCCGAAGAATTCGCCATACGCGCTGTTGACGAAGCGCACCACGCCCTGCGCGTCCAGCACCCAGACCGGCATCGGCAGGCCGTCGGCCAGCGCGCTGAAGCGGGCCTCGCTCTCGGCCAGCTCGCGCTCCACCCGCTTGCGCTCGGTGATGTCCATGAACAACACCGCCACCCGCGCCTGCTCCGGCTGACCGACCCGGAACGCATCCACCGAGTACCAGCGGCGCAGCGCCTTGGCCTGCATTTCGAAGTGGATGCGGTTGCCGGTGCGGGCGACATGACCGTAGCGGTCGAACCACTCCTGTTCGTGATCGGCCAGCATGCCGCGAATGGACACGTTCACTACGTCAGACAGACCGGTGTAACGCTCGAACGCGTCATTGGTCATGCGGAACACGTAATCGACGGCCTGGTCGCCATCGAACACCATGTCGATGACGCAAAACCCCGCATCCAGGTTATGGAAGATCTCGTGGTACATCCCCGGGTCGAGGAAGGGCTCGGCGGATGCTGCCGGGAGGCCGGTGGCCAGATCGGGGCGGGTGGTCGAGGTGCTCAAATCGGGATCCAGGGGTGATGCCAGGGCGGATGACGGGCAGATGAAAGCACGCACGGTGTCGTCAGCGGGTGCACAGCCAGCCGACCCGGTTCACACGCATCCAGCCGGTTCCCCGGCGATCACCACAACAGCGCCGCGCACAGCGCGATGCATGCCGCCAGCACCACGATCCCGGCGATCATGCCGCGGAACACCCACTCACCTTCGCGGCGCAATTGCTCGTCCATCCAGCGCTGCGCTTCTTCGCGCCAGGCGGTGGAGCGCGCGTACTCTGCGTCGAGCAACAGCAGCCTCACCCGCGACAGGCCGAGCTTGGCGCATTCGCTGCGGCAGCGCTCGCTGAAACCATCTTCGCCGGTGGCGACCTGTGCGCCCAGCGGCAGCTGCAGTTCGAGTTCATGCCTGGACATAACGGGGACGCTCCTGATCAAGCTCGTGTTCCAGCGCCATCCGCGCCAGTTGGGTGTAGTTGGCACGCGGACCCTGGCCCCGGCCGGTGAGCATTCCCTGGTAATCCAGGTCCTGCCACACCCGCCCGGTCCACTCCACGCAATCCTCGGCAATCACCAGCATCAGCGAGTAGCGATACTCCAGCCCGTTGGCGGCGGTGTAGGCGTAGACCGGCGGAAACTGCACCGCCACATCGCCCTGGCGCGCCAATGCGGCCAGGTGCTCGCGCAAGGCCTCGCGCGGCGAGGCCCCCGGTGCCAGGCGCAGCGTGCGCGTTGCCAGATCCAGGTCCACCTCGCTTTGCAGGGCGACGAAGGCGGCCGCCCCAGTGGCGGGGTTGTGGCCGTGCTGCTTCGCCCAGTCGATGAACTGCAGGCGCACGTCCGACGGCATGTGTGCCGGCGCCGAAGAGGCTGATTTTGTGCGGAAAGAGTGGGTGTCCATGCTGGCGATCTTCCCGGCTGCGCCGTGAAGCGCAGGCGCAGGCGCAGTGAACCCGCCGTCATGGTGCCGACGCCGCGGATTAACCGCGTGGCAATGGCCTGCCAGGCCTTGCGCGGCAAGCGTTGCCGGCAAGCAGACGCGCCCCCACACTGCAGAAACGCCCGGTACTTCCACGTACCTTCCGCTTGGAGACTTTCCATGAAACGTTCCAGCCTTTGCGGCGCCAGCCTGTTGCTGGCAGGACTGCTCGCGGCAACCGGCGCGCAGGCACGTGTACGTAACGTCACCGATCCACAGGCGCCGCGCGCGGTGAGCGGCGACGGCAAGGTCGATGTCCGCTGGACCGATCCGGCACAGTTTTCCGAAGTGCGCTTCAGCGGCAACCGCTGGGAAGCACAGCGTGGCGACTGGGTCACCCAGCTGGCGAGCTATTTCCAGCAGAGCGCCGCGCGCAAACTCCCCGACGGCCAGCGTCTGAGCGTGACCATCACCGACATCCGCCGCGCCGGCCAGTACGAACCCTGGCGCGGGCCGCGCATGCAGGACGTGCGCATCGTCAAGGACATCTACCCGCCGCGCCTGAGCTTCAACTACACGCTGACCGGCGCCGATGGCCAGGTGATCGACCAGGGCGAACGCAAGCTGGTGGATTCGGCGTTTCTGATGAGCGGGCCGCGCCTGACCGACAGCGACCCGCTGCGCTTCGAGAAGGCGATGATCGACGACTGGGTGCGCAAGCAGTTCCGCGGCGATCGAAGCACCGCCGGGCTGTGAGCCACGCTAAAGCCCCTCTCCCGACTGAAAAAGGGTTGGGGTGAGGGTATGGGGCGAAGCCCACGTTTCGTTCCAAGTGCCTGTGGCTTCGCACGTCTCCTCATCCTTCCCTTCGGGGCAGCTTCTCCCGATGGGAGAAGGGACACACCTCACCGCGTGATGCCCTCGCCCACTGCAGCCTCGCCCACATACACCCGCGGCACGCGCTTGAGTCCGCACAGCAGCTGATACGCGCTGACATTGCACTGCGTTGCCAGCGGACTGACGCGCGGCGCGTCTCCCCAGAGCTGCACGCTGGCACCGATGTCGGCCTGCGGATGCTCGGTGAGATCCACGGTCAGCATGTCCATCGACACGCGGCCGATCAGCGGGCAGACCTGTCCATCCACCAGCACCGGCGTGCCGTTGGGGGCAAACTGCGGATAGCCGTCGGCATAGCCCATCGCCACCACGCCGACGCGGGTCGGCCTTTCGGCGACGAAACGGGCGCCGTAGCCCACCGGCTCGCCGGCCGGCAGCTCGCGCACCGAGATGATGCGCGAGCGCAGCGTCATCACCGGACGCAGCTGCGCGGTGATGTCGGTGTCCTGCGGGAACGGGTTTGCGCCGTACAGCATCAGCCCCGGACGCGACCAGTCGTTGCGCAGCGCCGGCCAGCCAAGCAGGCCGGGCGAATTGCGCAGGCTGGTTTCCGCAGGCATGCCGCCGGCGGTCAGCGCGAACACCACCGCCTGTTCGTCGGTGCGGCTGCACTCCAGCTCGTCGGCGCGCGCCAGATGGGTCATCAGCACCAGCGAGGCGATCTGCGGCAGCCCGCGCAGACGCAGCCACGCCGCACGGAAATCTTCCGGCGACAGGCCCAGCCGGTGCATGCCGCTGTCCAGCTTCAGCCACACCCGCAACGGACGCGGGCTCTGGAACTCGGCCAGCGCGCGCACCTGCTGCGGCGTGGCCACCACCGTCCACAGATCGTGCTCGGCAATCAGGCGCAGTTCGTCGTGTTCGAAGAACCCTTCCAGCAACAGGATCGGCGCGCGGATGCCGGCCTGGCGCAGCTCCAGCGCTTCTTCGATGCAGGCCACCGCAAAGCCGTCGGCCTCGCCGTCCAGCGCCTGCGCGCAGCGCACTGCGCCGTGGCCGTAGGCATCGGCCTTGAGCACCGCCAGGGCCTTGCTGTTGCCCAGGCGCCTGGCCAGGCGGTAGTTGTGACGCAATGCGTCCAGGTCGATCAACGCTTGCGCAGGACGCACTACGCGGCCTCCTGCTGCGCGCGTGCGCTGCGTGGCGACAGGTAACGGAAGATGTCCAGGCCTTCGCTATCGATGTCGGGCGTGCGGCCCTGCATCAGGTCGGCCAGATAGCGGCCAGATCCACAGGCCATGGTCCAGCCCAGGGTGCCGTGGCCGGTATTGAGGAACAGGTTGGCATATGGCGTGGCGCCGACCACCGGCGTGCCGTCCGGCGTGGCCGGGCGCAGGCCGGTCCAGAACTCGGCCTGGGCCAGATCGCCGGCGCCGGGAAACAGGTCGTTGACCACCATCTCCAGCGTGGCGCGGCGGCGCGGATTCAGCGACAGGTCGAAGCCGGCCACCTCGGCCATGCCGCCGACGCGGATACGGTCGTCGAAACGGGTCAGCGCGATCTTGTAGCTCTCGTCCAGCACCGTGGAGGTCGGCGCGCGCTGTGCGTCCACGATCGGAATGGTCAGCGAGTAGCCCTTGAGCGGATACACCGGCAGATGCAGGCCGAGCGAGAGCAGCAGGTCGGCCGAATAGCTGCCCAACGCCAGCACGTAGCGGTCGGCGGTTTCGATGCGGCCATCGATCTGCACGCCGGTGACGCGCCCGCCTGCGTGCTGCAGATGCTCGATCTGCTGCCCGTAGCGGAACTCCACCCCGGCCTGCGTGGCCAGTTCGGCCAGGCGCTGGGTGAACAGCCGGCAGTCGCCGGTCTGGTCTTCGGGCAGGCGCAAGGCACCGGCCATCTGCGCGCCACCGCCGGCCAGGCCCGGTTCGAACTGCGCGATCTGCGCCGGGGTCAGCAGCTCGTAGGGCACGCCGTACTGGGCCAGCACCTCGATGTCCTGCGCAGCGGCATCCAGTTGCTGCTGGGTGCGGAACAGCTGGGTGGTGCCGAGCTGGCGACCCTCGAACTCGATGCCGGTGCTGCCACGCAATGCGTTCAGGCAATCACGGCTGTAGTCGGACATGCGCACCATGCGCGCCTTGTTCACCGCATAGCGCTCGGCGGTGCAGTTGCGCAGCATCTGGCTGAGCCAGGCAAGTTGTCGCAGGTCGCGGGTGGGCCGGATCGACAACGGTGCATGCTGCTCGAACAGCCACTTCATCGCCTTGCCGGGCACGCCGGGCGCAGCCCATGGCGAGGTGTAGCCGAACGACAGCTGGCCGGCGTTGGCATAGCTGGTCTCCAACGCCGCCGCCGGCTGGCGGTCGACCACGGTGACCTGGCAACCGGCCTGCGCCAGATACCAGGCCGTGGTGGTGCCGATGACGCCGCTACCGAGAATGAGCACCCGCATGTCGTTCTCCTGGAAAGGGTATTCCCCCACAACCAGGCGCCGAGGGGGATAGTTAGACGCAGTATATTGCGAGCAAGGCAGTGCCATTTCTGGAATCAGCGCACCTTGGCAGTGAATCCTCCTGTCAAAACTTGTGGAAGCAGACCCGATGACGACCCGCACCCGCGAGCTGGACAAGATCGACCGCAAGATCCTGCGCATCCTGCAGCAGGAGGGGCGGATTTCCTTTACCGAACTGGGCGAGCGGGTGGGTCTGTCGACCACCCCCTGCACCGAGCGCGTACGCCGGCTGGAGCGCGATGGCGCCATCACCGGTTACTACGCGCGGCTGGACCCGCACTATCTCAAGGCCAGCCTGCTGGTGTTCGTCGAGATCAGCCTGGCCTACAAGTCCGGCGACATCTTCGAGGAGTTCCGCCGCGCCGCGCTCAAGCTGCCCAACGTGCTGGAATGCCATCTGGTGTCGGGCGATTTCGACTACCTGCTCAAGGCGCGCATCAGCGAGATGGCGTCGTATCGCAAGCTGCTCGGCAGTACCTTGCTGACCATGCCGCATGTGCGCGAATCCAAGAGCTACATCGTGATGGAGGAGGTCAAGGAGACCCTGGCGTTGCCGATCGAGGGCTGATGGCTGGGATTCGGGATTCGGGATTCGCGACAGCGTGGGTCAGCGCACCACGCGCATGCCGTCGCCGGCCGGAACCGCGTCGTAGTAGCGCCCGGTCTTGGTATCCAGCACCCGGTTGGCGCCAGCCGGCTGCATGCCCTGCAGCAAGCGGCCATTGCGGTCGTAGACCATCGGCGCGCTGGCCGGCGCAACCTGGCTGCCGGCCGGTGCCACCGGCGTCTGTGCCGGGCCACGGGTCGGAATGGTGGGCGCGGACGGGCGCTGGCCGAGCTGCGAGGGCACCGGAGCCGTGCCCGGCGCAGGCTGCACGGCGCGCGGTGCGGTCAGCGTGGGCTGGGCGGGCGTGGGGCTGGTGATCGGCTGCAGGGTATTGGACGCGCGTGTGCTGGTGGCCGATTGCGCCGTTGCCGCGCCTGCGGCAAGCAACAGACCACACAGCAGCAGGCCGCGCATCGAAGAAGGAATCGCCATGACGGACACCGTGCTTGATCGAGGAGTACCGTCTGGATGGGGGCGCCGATGTACTGCGGCAATGCGGGAGATTGGCTGCGGGATGAACGCGTTCGTGAGGTGATCGCGGCGCGAAAACATCCTTCTCTCAGCGGGAGAAGGTGGCGCGCAGCGCCGGATGAGGGTGCGTGCAACGCCTGGCAATCAGTACTGGGCCATGGCCTCGCCGCCGCACCCTCAGCCCAACCCCCGCTCCGCGCCCCGGCCTGCGCCAGCGGCGCAGGCGCACCAAGGCACGCGCGCCAGTGGCGCGCAAGCTGCGCCGTGGCGCCCCGGCGGGAGAGGGGCTTGGTCACCCGCACGCTTGAACCATGCCGACAACGCCCACATCACGGGTGCAGGCGCGGCACCCCTGCCAGCGCGCGCATGCGAGAGCCCCATGAGCCAGTTCGATCTGACCCCTCCCTCCCCCGCCCAGCGCGACGCCCTGATCGCCGGGCTCAGCGACGAGGAACAGCGCGTGCTGCTGCACCATGGCACCGAAGCGCCGTTCTGCGGGGTGTTCCTGGATAACAAGCTCGACGGCGTCTACACCTGCCGCCTGTGCGGCTTGCCGTTGTTCCGCTCCAGCGCCAAGTTCGAATCCGGCACCGGCTGGCCGAGTTTCTTCGCGCCCTACGACGCCGCCCATGTGCGCGAGATCCGCGACATCAGCTACGGCATGATCCGCACCGAGATCGTCTGCGCGCGCTGCGACAGCCACCTGGGCCACGTCTTCCCCGACGGCCCGCCGCCGACCGGCGAACGCCACTGCCTGAACTCGGTCTCGCTGGGGTTTACCGAAAACGGCCAGGCCCTGCCCAACCCCTTGCAGCGCGAAGGTGCCGAGGCGCAACCGGCCTGAGCCGACGCGTGTCGTCCGGCACGCAGGGATTCCGTGCCGGACGCCGTGGCGCACACCTGCGCCCCGCATGCACACACCGGCAGGCGCTGCCGCATCGCCAACGCATGCGGTACGCGACGAGGCGTTGATCCATTCCGGCCACCCGGTGCGACTCACTTGAGCCGGGTTGCGTCAGGACACGTGTTGCAGAGAGTGCTTGGCATGGGCGGTTGCACCGCGAAACCCCGTGATCCCAGGCTGAAGCGGCCCGCAGGCTACCTGGCGCGTGCAGCGCTGTTGCCGCCAATCTGCTGCGTGACGATCCGCCGCGCCAGTTGATCGTTCAGCTACACCGCACACCTTCACGCCGTGCGCTTCAAGAATCCGCCGCGCAAGCCGAAACAACAGCAACCCTGTTTGCTTCTGGCTGCGCCATGCTCATCATCATCGGCTTCATCGTCGTCATCGTCAGTGTCCTGGGCGGCTATGTGCTGTCGCATGGCAAGCTGGGCGCGCTCTGGCAGCCGTACGAGCTGATGATCATCGGTGGCGCGGCGTTCGGCGCGTTTCTGGTCAGCACGCCCGGCAAGATCGTCAAGGAAACCTTCAGCAGCATCATGGGCGTGTTCAAGGGCCCGCAGTACAAGTCCGACGACTACAAGGACACGCTGAGCCTGATCTACGAACTGCTCAACAAGGCGCGCCGCGACGGCTTCATGGCGCTGGAAGACCACGTCGAAAAACCGCAGGACAGCACCATCTTCGGCAACTACCCCAAGGTGGTTGCCGACCATCACCTGCTGGACTTCATCACCGACTGCCTGCGCCTGATGATCGGCAGCAACATCGAGCCGCACGAGCTGGAGCCGCTACTCGAGCTGGAGCTGGAAAAACATCACCACGAGGCGCTGGCGCCCTCGCATGCGTTGAGCAAGGTGTCCGACGGCCTGCCCGGCTTCGGCATCGTGGCGGCCGTGCTCGGCATCGTGATCACCATGGGCTCGATCGGCGGGCCGATCGAGGAGATCGGCCACCACGTCGGCGCCGCCCTGGTCGGCACCTTCCTGGGCATCCTGCTGGCCTATGGCTTCGTCGCGCCGCTGGCCGCGGCGATGGAAGCGCGCGCCGAGCAGGACGGGCGCATGTACGAGGCGGTCAAGACCGCGCTGCTGGCCTGCCTGCGCGGCTACAACCCGAAGATTGCGCTGGAATTCGCGCGCAAGACACTGCCCTCCAACGTGCGTCCGAGCTTTGCGGATTTCGAAACGCACCTGAAGACGATCAAGTAGGGCCGCGGTCATGGCCGAGGGCAAATCCACCGTCGTCATCCGACGGGTCAAGAAGGTGCAGGGCGGCGGCCATCACGGCGGCGCCTGGAAAGTGGCGTTTGCCGACTTCGTGACCGCGATGATGGCGTTCTTCCTGGTGCTGTGGCTGATGGCCGCCACCACCAAGGAACAGCGCGCGGCGATCTCGGAATACTTCCGCAATCCCAGCCCGCTGTCGGGCAAGTCGCCGGCGCCCTCGCCGGGCATGAACGGCCCCGGCGGCGCCAGCACCTCGATGATCAAGCTCGGCGGCACCGCCGACATGGCCAAGGGGCAGAAGGACGAAATGGGCCGCAAGCGCGACAACGCCGCCGACACCAACCAGGACAGCCGCGCCAAGGACAAGAAGCGCCTGGAAGCGCTGATGCAGGACCTGAAGGAAGCCATCGACAAGAGCCAGGCGCTGGAGCCGTTCAAGGACCAGCTGCTGCTCGACCTCACCCCGGACGGCCTGCGCATCCAGATCGTGGACAAGCAGAACCGGCCGATGTTCGACATGGGCCGCGACCAGCTCAAGCCATACACCGTGGCGATCCTGCGCGAGCTGTCCAGCTTCATCAACCAGGTGCCCAACCACATCAGCATCACCGGCCACACCGACACCACCGCCTACAGCAGCGATGCCGGCTACACCAACTGGGAACTCAGCGCCGACCGCGCCAACGCCGCGCGCCGCGCGCTGGTGGGCGGCGGCATGGACGATGCCAAGGTGACGCGCGTGGTGGGGCTGTCCTCGTCGGTGCTGTTCGACAAGACCAACCCGCAGAACCCGATCAACCGCCGCATCAGCATCGTGGTGATGACCCAGGATGCCGAACAGGCCGCGCTGGCCGGCGCCGGCCAGGGCATTGCGCTGGGCAAGCCCACCCACGATGCCGACACCCATGTGCCGGACCTGAGTGCCGCGGCGACTGCGGCCACCACGGCGGTGGGGACACCGGCCGCGCTGCCTGCGGCAGGGCCCACCGCGGCGGCGGGCGGACCTGCAGCTGCTGAGAGCGCCAAACCGCCCGCGGCAACCACCACGGTCGGCAGCACCGCAACGGCCGCGCCGCGCGTCTCCACGCGCACCCAGCTGGCCTCGGCCACGGCCCTGGCCAAGGCTGCCGAAGCTGCCGTGGCGGCGCCGCGCACTGCCGTCGGCGAAGCGCCCCAGCGGCGCTGACGGCGGCTGAGGGCATCTGGCCTGGGATTGCCTGGCGATTGCCTGGCGGCGGCTAGCGGTTGCTGGCGGCTGTACGGCTGGAGGCGGCAGGTTGTCGTGCAGACCTGACTGAGGTGCATGCCGAATTCCAGCATCCTGCGGCCGGCCGCTCCGGCTGCATTCCGGTCCCGACCAGCAGCGGCGCGCTCGTGCTCGGGCACAGGCGTGGTGCCGGCCGCTGCAGCCTGCCCGAAATACCGGCGTCGGCGCCTTCGACACGCTGGAGGGCCATAGGAGCGTGGACTGGCGCGGCGGGCGTTCACCGGCCCGATGGCGGTACCCGAACCGGGCTGCGCACAAGCGCCTAGAATGGTCGGCCATTCCCAGCGTCGAGAACACCGTGTCCCGCAATTCCAAGGCCAAGCGCGACAAGCGCAAGAAGTCCCAACCCAAGCGCCCGATCGTCCGTCTGGGCCAGGCGCCGCAGATCGCCAACCATGCCGTGCTGCAGGATGCCGACGGCCGCGTGGTCGCGGCGATCGGCTTGCAGAACGACAGCGAATGGCTGCTGTCGATCGGCGGCCAGACCATGGGCAGCGCCGACAATCCGGTGCCGATGCTGGCCATGCTCAAGCACCTGGCCAATCTGCAGGAGAAGGAAGGCAAGACCATCTCGCTGGAATATTCAACCCAGCTGCAGCAGATGATCGACGACCTGGCCGCCGAAGACGGCAAGACCGCCGAGGAATACCTGACCACGCTGGTGTCCGAGTTCGAGAACAGCGACGCCGAGGGCGACGACGGCGAAGCCGAAGACGCAGATGCCGAGGCAAGCGATGCCCAGGCAGATGCTGACGCCGACGCCAGCGACGCAGACGCCGCTGCCGAAACCGCAGGCGACGCGCCGCAGGACGATGCCGACGACGCAAGCGACGGCAGCAAGAAAAAGAAGACCAAGAAGGCCTGAGGGCCTGCCGGTGGCCGTCTACGTCGACGATGCGGTGCATCTGTGGCGCGAGCAGCGCTGGGCGCACCTGCTCGGCGATACGCTGGACGAGCTGCATGCAATGGCGGCGCGGCTGGGCATTCCCCGCCGCGCCTTCCAGAACAAACTCAGCGGCGCGCACTACGACGTGCCCGCACCGCTACGCACCGAAGCCATCGCGCTCGGTGCCATCGCCATCTCCCGTCACACCGATCGCGTCTTGCTCAAGGCCTTGATCGCCAATGCACGTGCGCAGGCACGGGGCGAGGCGCCTTGAGGCGGGGATTGGGGATTGGGGATTGGGATTGGGGGATTCGGGGCTGGGGGGATTCGGGGCTGGGGATTGGGGATTCGCAACGGCGGTCGCGCGCAGGCACGCTCCTACGGGGCAATCGCTGGGCCGTGTAAGCCTCCTGGTAAAGAGGCCTGCAACGTCACGACGGCGGCATCCCCCTCTGCACCATGACGCCACGCCGTTGTAGGAGCGCGCCTAAGCGCGAGGGGCTGTCCCGGTAACGCCTGTCGCGCGCAGGCACGCTCCTACGTGGCAATCGCTGGGCCGTGTAAGCCTCCTGGTAAGGAGGCCTGCAACGTCACGACGGCGGTATCCCCCTCTGCACCATAACGCCACGCCGTTGTAGGAGCGCGCCTGAGCGCGAGGGGCTGTCCCGGTAACGCCTGTCGCGCGCAGGCACGCTCCTACGTGGCCATCGCTGGGCCGTGTAAGCCTCCTGGTAAGGAGGCCTGCAACGTCACGACGGCGGCATCCCCCTCTGCACCATGACGCCACGCCGTTGTAGGAGCGCGCCCGAGCGCGAGGGGCGGTCCCGGTAACGCCTGTCGCGCGCAGGCACGCTCCTACGTGGCAATCACCTGGCCGCGGACAATGCCTGCCAGACCCACGCACCCGGAGACCGCTCTCGCGACTCCCCAATCCCGACTCCCCACTCCCGGCCCTCAGAACGCCTCGTTCCCCAGCCGCACCTCGACCCCCAGCAGCGAGGTCAGCGCCAGCATGGCGTCGTCGTCGCGGCTGAGGGCGATCCAGCCGGCATAGGCGTCGCCACCGGTGTTCCAGTTCCACAGCGAGTAGCCGTGCTCGCGCAGACGATCGTAGGCCACCGCCATCAGGTCCGGCACACTCAGATCGCTGGCAAACTCCTCGTCATCCAGGTCGCCGCCCCAGTCGATGCGCAGGTTCCAGCGCGCGCTGAGTTCGTCGATGGCGGCAATGAACGCGTCGGTGTCCTTCCAGTCCACGAAGAAACCCGAGCGCCAGTCGATCGCATCCTTCAAGGCCCACAACCAGGCATCGTCGCCCTCGTCGTCGTCCAGGTCGGCCTGCGCCTCGCGCCAGGTATCGAACTGACCCAATGCGGTGTCTTCGTCGCCGGGATTGATCAGCACCAGCAGATTCCACACCCGCGCCGGGTGGTCGTCGACATCGTCTTCGTCGCCCTCGGGCTGCAGGCCTTCGTCGTCTTCGTAGTCGGCGCTGTTATCGGGCATGGCGGTCTGGGTTCTCAGGAGAGCAGGCGTGAAGTGTGGAGGCCTGGCGACGCGCACGCAAACCGCCCGGCGCATGCGCACGCAGTGCCGGGGCTGATCTTCGCAGCGCGGGCCCGTATCCTGTGCGGCCGAAGACGGCCATCCCGGCCGCCATGACGCCTTTCCCATGAGCGATACCCCTCCCGATCATCTGGCCATCGATGCACGCAGCCCGTTCCACGATGCCGACGCCCTCAACCGTGGCATCGGCGTGCGCTTCAACGGTGTCGAACGCGACAACGTGGAGGAGTATTCGATCAGCGAAGGCTGGATCAAGGTGCAGGTCGGCAAGGCCCGCGACCGTCGCGGCAACCCGATGACGATGAAGATCAAGGGCGAGGTGGTGGCCTACTTCCTGGACACCAAGGGCGACGCCAAGGCTGCTGCCGAGTAAGCGCGGCTGACCAGACTACTTCACGCTGTTCCATTGCAGAGCTGCCGGGCGGCAAGTTTGCTGCGGGGCCCTTGCCCGCCCACCCTCGCAGGACACGCTGCAAGGACGTTCGTGTAGCAGCGATGACTGGCGCATTCGCAGCTGATCTGCGACTTGGCTGCAGGGTCCTTGCCCGCCCGCCATCGCGGTATATGTCGCAAGTACGTCCATGCAGGCTCTTACGCGGCATCCATGCCGCGTAAGAGCCCGCAACGGTGGGCGGGCAAGGACCAGTCGCGATGGTCGGTGTTCATGGCTTTCAAACAACCAGCAGACTTTCTGGTGCGGTGTCCTCACCGGTTGCGGGACCGTGTGGCGGCATGGATGCCGCCACCGAGCCTACATGGATGGGTTTACGGCGTATCCCGCGAGCGGCGAGGGCACCGCGCACTCGACCCTC
Source organism: Xanthomonas euroxanthea (assembly GCF_903989455.1). NCBI lineage: Bacteria > Pseudomonadati > Pseudomonadota > Gammaproteobacteria > Lysobacterales > Lysobacteraceae > Xanthomonas > Xanthomonas euroxanthea. The sequence goes on from NZ_LR861803.1 coordinate 4,209,487, forward strand.
CGCGTTTGATCTGGACTTCCGACGCGTTTGACCTGGACGTCCGACGGCATCCACCAGGATGCGGCCGACAACCCACTGCATCCACCCCTCAGGCCTTGAGCCGGTAACCGCTGCGGAAGATTGCCGCCACCACGCCCAGGCACACCAGCAGGAACAGGAAGGTCATGCCGGTGCTCACTGCGATGTGCACGTCGGCCTTGCCGTAGAAACTCCAGCGGAACCCGCTGATCAGGTACACCACCGGATTGAACAAGGTGACCTTCTGCCACAGCGGCGGCAGCATGTTGATCGAGTAGAAACTGCCGCCCAGAAAGGTCAGCGGCGTCACCACCATCAGCGGGATCACCTGCAGTTTCTCGAAGCCGTCGGCCCAGATGCCGATGATGAAACCGAACAGGCTGAAGGTCAGTGCGGTGAGCACCAGAAAGCCCAGCATCCACACCGGGTGCGCGATCTCGTACGGCACGAACAGCCGCGCGGTGAGCAGGATCAGCAAGCCGAGCAACACCGACTTGGTCGCCGCCGCGCCCACATAGCCGATCACGATCTCCCACCAGGCCACCGGCGCTGACAGCACCTCGTAGATGGTGCCGGCCCAGCGCGGCATGTAGATGCCGAACGAGGCATTGGAGATGCTCTCGTTGAGCAGCGACAGCATCACCAGCCCGGGGATGATGAAGGCGCCGTAGCTGATGCCGTCGATGTCGCCCATGCGCGAGCCGATCGCCGCGCCGAACACCACGAAATACAGCGAGGTCGACAACACCGGCGAGGCGATCGACTGGGTCAGCGTGCGGAAGGCGCGCGCCATTTCGAAGCGGTAGATCGCCGCGATCGCATGCCAGTTCATGCGTGCACCTCCACGTTGCGGGCGCCATGCACCAGGTTGACGAAGATCTCCTCCAGCGAGCTCTCGCTGGAATGCAGATCCTTGAAGTCGATGCCCTGCTCGTTGAGCCGGCGCAGCAATGCTCCGATGCCGGTCTGCTCGGCCTGGGTGTCGAAGGTGTAAACCAAGCTGTTGCCGTCGGCCGCCAGTTCCAGCGGCAGATCGCTCAGCGCGGCCGGGATGGCCTGCAGCGGCGCCTGCAGGCTCAGCGTGAGCTGCTTCTTGCCGAGCTTGCGCATCAGCGTGTGCTTGTCTTCCACCAGCACCAGCTCGCCGCGGTTGATCACCCCGACCCGGTCGGCCATGTCTTCGGCTTCCTCGATGTAATGGGTGGTCAGGATCACCGTGGTGCCCTGCTCGCGCAGCCGCCGCACCATCTGCCACATGTCGTGACGCAACTCCACGTCCACGCCGGCGGTAGGCTCGTCCAGGAACAGGATGCGCGGCTCGTGCGCCAGCGCCTTGGCAATCAAGACGCGCCGCTTCATGCCGCCGGACAGCGTGGAGATCTTGTTGTGGCGCTTGTCCCACAGCGAAAGTTCGCGCAGCACCGTTTCCAGATACGCCGCATTGGCCGGCTTGCCGAACAGGCCGCGGCTGAAGCGCACGGTGGCCCACACGGTTTCGAACGCGTCGGTGGCCAGCTCCTGCGGCACCAGGCCGATGCTGGCACGCGCGGCGCGGTAGTCGCGCACGATGTCGTGGCCGTCGGCCAGCACGGTGCCGGTGCTGGGGTTGATCAGCCCGCAGATGATGCTGATCAGCGTGGTCTTGCCGGCGCCGTTGGGGCCGAGCAGCGCGAAGATCTCGCCGCGCTGGATGTCCAGATCCACCTGCTTGAGCGCCTGGAAACCGCCGGCGTAGGTCTTGCTCAATCCCTGGATGGAAACGATGGGAGTCATGGGCTGTGCATGGCAACGATAAGCGCCACAGGTTAGGCCGCGTGCCGTGACGATGGGAGGGGGTCTGGTGGGATGGTGTCTCCCGACCCGTGGTTTGCCTGGTGCCTGGTGCCCGCTGCACACGGATAAGACCGGCAGGGTGCGCATTGCGTCGGCTCAAGGGCTGCGATGCTTGCATCCTTGTGGCGCGCGCGGTGTCGTAGGAGCGCACCTGGGCGCGACGGGGCTGTCCAGAGAACGCCTCTCGCGCCCGGGTGCGCTCCTAGCGCAGCCGTAGTCATCGTCCTGGCCGCTGCGATTTCCGATTCCCGAGCCGGCACGCCTGGACGTGTGTCGGGACAGCCCGGTCGCGCCCTGGTGCGCTCCTACGATGGCCGTGGCCATTGCCCTGGCTTTTGCGATTCCCGATTCCCGAATCCCGATTCCCGCGCGCTCAAGCGCGCTTGCGCGACTCGATCAGATCCAGGTTGCGCACCAGCCGGCGCGACAAGTCATCGGAAATCTCGCGGCGCCTGGCCAGCTTGAACAACTCGTTGCGCTCGGCCACCAGCGCGGCATGGCGGAACTGGCGCAGCGCCTGTTCGTAGGCACCGGCCTCTTCCGGATCGGTCTCGGCCATGTCCACCGCGCCGAGCTTGCGTTGATAGCGCTGGCTGACCTGGTTGGCGGCGGCGTTGTAGCGCTCGGCATGCCGGCTGTCCTCCACCAGGCGCTGGCGCAGTTTTTCCACCGCTTCCAGCGCGGCCTGCGAGGCGGCCTTCACCGCCAGGTCTTCCTTGAGCTGTTCGTCTTCCTCTTCGGGCAGCTCCAGCCCGCGCAGCAGCCGCGGCAAGGCCACGCTGGCCACCAGCAACGACACCAGGATCACCGAGGCGGCCAGGAAGATCGCCAGCTGGCGCGCAGGAAACGGCGAGCCATCTTCCAGCATCAATGGCAGCGTGAGCACGCCGGCCAGGGTGATCGCACCGCGCACGCCGGCCAGCGAGACCGCCACCACGATGCGCCACGGCGGGCTGACATGCTGCTCGCCGCGCCACTGCGCCTTGAAGATGTTCCAGCGCAGCGACAGGAATACCCATACGAAGCGCAGCGCCATCAGGCTGGCGCTGATGGTGGCCACGTACACCGCCAGCCACCACGGATTGAGGTGCCCGGCTTCCTGCACGCTGCGCACCGCCCCGTCCAGGATGCCCGGCAACTGCTCGCCCAGCAGCACGAAGATGATGCCGTTGAAGGTGAACTGCACCGTGTCCCACACCGCCGAGCGCTGCAGCCGCATGTTGCCCGGCGCGTTGCCGGCCATTTCCACGTAGCTCATGGTGACCCCGGCCGCCACTGCGGCCAGGATGCCGGAGGCATGGAAGGCCTCGGCCAGCAGATAGGCCGCGAACGGGGTCAGCAGATTGACCAGGATCGCCGAACCCGGCTCCTCGCCGAAGTGGCGCCAGATCCAGGCCTGGATGCGGCTCAGGCCGAAGGTGGTGGCCACGCCCAGCGCCAGCCCGGCCAAGGCCACCCACAGGAAGGTCAGCGAGGCGGTGGCGATCGAGAAGCTGCCGGTCAGCACCGCGGCCACGGCAAACTGGAAGCACACCAGCCCGGAGGCATCGTTGAGCAGCGACTCGCCTTCCAGGATGTGCATCAGCCGCTTGGGGATCGGCACCTTGGAGGCGATCGAGGACACCGCCACCGGATCGGTCGGCGAGATGATCGCCGCCAGCGCGAAGGCCACCGCCAGCGGCATCGCCGGGATCAGCCAATGGATCAGCAGGCCCGCGCCGACCACGGTGAACACCACCAGCCCCAACGCCAGCTCGAGGATGGCGGCCTTGTCGCGGAACAGGCCTTGTTTGGGAATGCGCCAGCCATCCAGAAACAGCAGCGGCGGCAGGAACAGCAGGAAGAACAGCTCCGGTTCCAGCTCATGCCCGGCATCGAACACACCCGAGACCACCGCGCCAAGCGCAATCTGGACCAACGGCAGGGGCAAGGAGAACGGCAGGATGCGGATCAGATAACCGCTGGCCGCGACCGCCAGCAACATGGCGAGGACGACATCGATCGAATGCATGGAAAACCCGGAAGAAAAAACAGTGCGCGTGCGGCATCGCAGAGTGCAACGCACCACCACGTGCCAACGGAAACATACCGGTTTGCACCCGGCGATGAAACCTCTGTGCCCCCTGACTGGCGCGCCACAGGCTGCGGCAGAGCTGCCATGCGCCCGTGTCGATGCCACGCGGTTGCCCATCCGTATGGCGCTGGCGCCGTTGGATACGCCAGCGGATGGACGCCGGCCCGATGGTGCGGCAGTGCCCTGCCCAGGCCCACGGCCTGACCCGATGGTCGGCCGCTGCAACGCCAGCAACGGCAACACTGCCGGCCACGCACACCGCCTGCGAAAAGCGCAGTTGCTGCGTTAGCCGCCTTGCAGGCAGCTCACCGGCGACAACGCGATCAGGCGTGGCGAACGTGCTCCTTCGCATGCAGCGTCGATTGCCGCGTGGTCTCGACCGCGACGATGGAGGTTGCTTCCTGCAGTATCAGCCTGGAAGCGAGGTGACTCCCCATCACCTCGACCACCCTGGGCTTCTGCCTGAAGGCATACGGCCACTGCGCGCCGACCATCTGCTGGCCCACCGTCCTGCCGCTGGCATCTTCCACGAGCGTGAAGTGCACCGGGTGATTGCCTGCGCCGCCATTGTCGGCATCGTCGGCATCGACCACCTCGATGTGGGCCCGCGAAAACGCGTGCCGTCGATTTTCCGCGTCATGCATCCACGAGCTTTGTGCGTGAGTCGAATTTTCCGCTTCATGCATCTAAGACCTTGTGCGTGATTCGGTGCGCCATGTCGCCCGCGAATGCGGATGCCGGACAGCGACTTTCAACAGCATGATCTGCATCCGCCACCGACAAGGATGGCCGCCGTTGGCGCGAGGCTACATGGCGCAAGTGCGACGTCGCGCGCAGGAGCGTGCCCTGAACGTTGTATCGCGCACCCCAGTGTAAAGACGGCGTGATGCATCCGCGCTGCATCCACCCGCGTATCTGAGCACACGATTGCCAACCGGGCAGTCGCCTACCCAAAGGATCGATGCCTCATGAAGACCTCATTCCAGTCGCTTGCCGTCGCCACTGCCATCGCCCTGACCAGCGCAATGGCACCCGCCTACGCCGCATCGAACCCGACCGTGGGCGGCGCGCCGATGCTGGTGACCAAGGACATTGTCGACAACGCCGTCAACTCCAAGGACCACACCACCCTGGTCGCCGCGGTCAAGGCCGCCGGCCTGGTCGACACGCTGAAAGGCCCGGGCCCGTTCACCGTCTTTGCCCCGACCAATGCCGCATTCGCCGCACTGCCGGCCGGCACGGTGGACACCCTGCTCAAGCCCGAATCCAAGCCCACGCTGACCAAGGTGCTGACCTACCACGTGGTACCGGGCAAGGTCGACGCTGCCTCATTGATCGCCAAGATCAAGGCCGGTGGTGGGAGCGCGACGCTGACCACCGTGCAGGGCGAGGCACTGACCGCCAAGCTCAACGGCAAGAAGGTCACCATCACCGATGCCAAGGGCAACACCGCCAACGTCACCATTGCCGATGTCATGCAGAGCAATGGCGTGATCCATGTGGTCGACAAGGTGTTGATGCCGTAACTGGGTCTTGCTGTGAAGCAGGCGGTTGCATGCACATGCCTCCATCGGCGGAACCGAGCCACGTTCCGCCGGTGGATCGACAACGATTTGCGCAAGCCGGCGCTTTAAGCGTGGAGATGAGGCATGACACGCACTCCGGTAAGCGCGGACGGTGCGCTCGACGCCGGGCGGTCCGGCGGTACATGCCGATTTCGAACACTGGCCGCACCTGCCTGACGGCCATGTAGCAGTCCTTACGGGCCGCTCTTGCTTGACGTGTTTGGCTACGCTGGCGTTGCACTACAACGCCAGCGCATCAGCTGCACGTTACAACGTGCAGACAGTGTTCAATTGCGAATCCGCGCGTGCCTGGAAACAGGGTCCAGGCAGCGCCACCACACCGCGAAGCGGCGGTGAGGACCACTGGCTCGCCAGTGGCCCACTTGGTGTCATCATTCTCCGACACCGTGCGCGTGCACTTGCACGCGCATTTTTTATGTCCGCGCCGCGCTCGGTGCATCCAGCAACTGGCGCAGGTCGGCGACAAATCCGCGGTAGCCGTCCTCGCGTGCGGCCTCCGAGCCCTGCCGCAGTACCCATGAGGGATGCACGGTGGTCAGCACCGGCGTGCCGTCGTCCAGCCGCAGCCACTGGCCACGCTGCTGCATCAGGCGGAAGCTGTTTCCCAGCACCGCCTGTGCGGCAGTCGCGCCCAGGCACACGATCTGTGCCGGACGCAGCTGCGCGCGCTCGGCCTGCAACCAGCCACTGCAGGCCTGCACATGCGAGCGTTCCGGGTTGCGATGCAGACGCCGCTTGCCACGTTGCTCGAAACGGAAATGCTTGACCGCATTGGTCACGTAGACCGTGGTGCGATCGAGACCGATCTCGTCCAGTGCCCTATTGAACAAACGCCCGGCCGGCCCGACGAACGGACGCCCGCTCAGATCCTCTTCGTCGCCGGGCTGCTCGCCGATCACCATCACCGACGCGTCGCTCGGCCCCTCGCCGAACACCGTCTGCGTTGCCGGTTGCCATAATGCGCAGCGCCGGCAATCGCGCGCGGCCACGCGCAACTGCGCCAGGCTTTGCGTGGCCACTTCCGGGATCGGCGTTGGCGCTACCGGCACGCGCCGCCGCACCGGCTCGGGCGCACGCTCGGCCATCTCGCGCACGCGCACGCCGGCCTCGCGGATCAGCTCCGGCAGCAAGCGCGCCTCGGGCAGGTTCTTCCAGTATTTCTGCGGCATTTCCTGCCGCATCATGGTCGGGTTGAGCCGCGCCGGATTGAAGATATGCGCGTAATAGGTGCGCCAGAGCGTCTCCTGCGCATCGTCGGCCGGCACCTGGGTGCGCACGGCACCCTCGCCGAACGTCAATGCCTCGCCATCCCAGCGCACGCTGCGATACGGGGTGAGGATCGCCCAGCGCATGCCGGCGAAGCGGCGCGCGAAAAACGGCCCCACCCGGTCCACGATCCAGTGCTCGGGCTCGAACCACGCCACGAAGTCTTCCTCTTCCACCGGCAACCGCCGAAAGCGGACGAACGCCTTCATCTTGTGGGTGTCGCGCTGCACCGCCTTTTGCCACTGCGTCACCCGATGCACATCGACATCGGTGGCCCGCTCCAGCAGCGCGCGCTCTCCGCTCGCCACCCGCCACAACAAGCGGTACAGCACCGCATGGCGCTGCGGGTCGCGATGACACAGCACTGCCCCCGCCATCTGCAGGAACGCGGCCGACACCCGCGGCGGCGCAACCACGGCCGGCAGATCCAGCAGCCCCTGCCCCATCAACAGGCCGCCCTGCGCTCCGCCATTCCACGCGATGGAGTCCGGCTCCACCTGCGCGCACCACCCCGCCCGCGCCAATGCACGCCATGCGTCAAGGCTCCAGCCCGGCGCAACGTCAGCGTTGAACATCACGGTGGTCGGGATTGGGGATTGAGGGATTGGGGATTGGCAACAGCGTCGTGTTCCTGGGTAGGCACTGGCGCTCGTTGGCGCCTTTGCGCTTGATGCCATCCTTATCCGCCCTTCGGGCGCCTCGGCCGGCAACAGGGGAGAAGCCAGCGGAAGCGGCGGTGCGCCGGATGCTGGCGGAGAGCTGCGATCTCAATCGAACAGACTCGCCTGCCTGGGCGCTGGCGCCAGTTGCGCGCGCAAGCGCACCGGATCGTCCAGGCGCTGGCGCGGATGATGGTCCAGCACACTCACGAACGGCAGCAGCTTCTTCATCGGCACCCGCAACCGCGCCAGATCGCCCACCCGCAGGCGCGCATGCCGGCGCGACAACAGCAGCCGGTCCACGTTGCGGGTGCCCAGGCCTGGCACCCGCAGCAGCATCTCGCGCGGCGCCACGTTCAGGTCCACCGGAAAGCGCTCCGGATTGCGCAGCGCCCAGGCCAGCTTCGGATCCACGTCCAGATCGAGCATGCCGCTGGACTGGGTTGGCGCGATTTCCTCCACGCTGAATTCGTAGAAGCGCAGCAGCCAGTCGGCCTGATACAGCCGGTGCTCGCGCTGCAGCGGCGGCGCCTGCAACGGCAGTTTGGACGAGGCATCCGGGATCGGGCTGAAGGCCGAGTAATACACCCGACGCATCCGGTAATTGCCGTAGAGATTGTGGCTGGTGTCCAGGATGCTGCGGTCGTTGGCATCGTCGGCACCGACGATCATCTGCGTGCTCTGCCCGGCCGGCGCAAAGCGCGGCGGCTTGGCACGGCGCACCTTTTCGGCCTTGCGCTCCAGCTGGTTTTCTTCGATGCGCCAACGCAACTCGCCCATGGCCGAACGGATGCCGCCGACGCTTTTTTCCGGCGCCAGCAGCGTCAATCCCTGCTCGGTCGGCAGTTCCACGTTGATGCTCAGGCGGTCGGCATAGCGGCCGGCGGCAGCCAGCAGGTCGGGCGCGGCATCGGGAATGGTCTTGAGGTGGATGTAGCCGGCGAAGTGATGCACCTCGCGCAGCTGCCGCGCCACTTCCACCAGCTGCTCCATCGTGTAGTCGGAGTTGCGGATGATGCCGCTGGACAGGAACAGGCCTTCGATGTAATTGCGCTTGTAGAAGTCCAGCGTCAGCGTGACCACTTCTTCCGGCGTAAAACGCGCGCGGCGCACGTTGCTGGAGACACGGTTGACGCAATATGCGCAATCGAACACGCAGAAGTTGGTGAGCAGGATCTTCAACAGCGACACGCAGCGGCCGTCGGGTGTGTACGAGTGGCAGATTCCCATGCCCTCGGTGCTGCCGACCCCGCCGGTCCCGAGCGAATTGCGCTTGTTCGCGCCACTGGAGGCGCAGGACGCGTCGTATTTGGCCGCATCGGCCAGCACTGCGAGTTTGTCGAGGATTTTCACGCGAGCAGCATGTCGCGCTGCAGTCTCAGCCTGTGAGACTGCAGCACGCTTGATCGTGAATGCTTCAGAGCGCTGCGCTGCCGATGCTTATCGGCGCCATACCTGGTGGCTGCAGTGCCGGCGCTTGTCGGCGCCATGCCTCACGCCGGGGGCCGCGCTTGCCGGCACCCTGCCTATGGCTGCGGGCCGGTTCGCCGTAAGCCCAAGCCTTATCGCTGCGGGCCTTTGCTCGTTGGCGCCACCGCACCGGGCCGGCTTGCAGCGGCAGCAACAGGCCGCATGCCATCGCGTGCCGGCGGTTGGGCGGTGCCCCGTGGCCGCCGGTCCGGCGCGCTGCCTGCACCGTAGATAATGGCCACGGTGCAGGCGTGCCGCGCTCGCCACGGCTCAGGCGACGACCGGGCCCGCACGCGCGATCAGCATGGATCGCCATCGAACCGGTAGATATCCATCGCCAGAAACCCCGCATCGATGCCGGCATCGATGCGCTGTGCGCCGAGCCGGTCCCCGCCGGCCGCGCCCATCGCCACGTACAGCGGCAACAGGTGCTCGTCGGTGGGATGCGCGCGCGCGGCGTACGGCGCCTGCCGGCGATAGTCCAGCAGCGCGGCGATGTCGTCCTGGACCAGCTTGCGCTCGGTCCATTCGATGAAGGGCCGCACATACGGCGCCTCGCGCTCGGCGCTGTAACCGTGGCGGAAGTCGTGCAGGTTATGGGTGATGCTGCCGGAGCCGACCACCAGCACGCCGTCCTCGCGCAGCGGTGCCAGCGCGCGGCCGACCGCAAACTGGTGCGCCGGCCCCAGCTCGGGCTGGATCGACACCGACACCACCGGAATCCCGGCAGCCGGATACAGCAGGCGCAGCGGCACCCACACGCCATGATCGAAGCCGCGCTGCGGGTCCAGGTGCGGATGCAGGCCGGCCTGCTCCAGCCGGCGCACGATCTGCTGCGCCAGCGCCGGCTCGCCGGGTGCGGGATACTCCAGTTCGTACAGCGGTGCCGGAAAACCGCCGAAGTCATGGATGGTCGGCGGCTGCAGCGCGCCACTGACCAGCGGGCGGCGGCCCAGCCAATGCGCGGACGCCACGACGATCGCGCGCGGCTGCGGCAAGGTCTGCGCAAGCTCGGCCAGGCGCTCGCCGACCTGCCCGGGCTGCAAGGCGGTCATCGGCGATCCGTGCGAGATGTACAGGGAAGGCAAACGGGTCATGGCGCACTCCTCGGAAGAACGATCATCAGCCTCGACGCGCCGGCTTCAGCGCCCACGCGCCCTCGCCAAGCAGCGATTGCACGACCAGCAACACTGCCCACAGCGCCGGGTATTCCCAGCCGCCGCCCGGATTGGAGAAGCCAAAGCCGTTGCCGCCATGCACGCTGATGATGGTGCCCAGCAGCAACGGCACCCCCAGCAGCCCCACCCAGCGTGCGTAGATGCCCAGCAGCAGGGACAGGCCCAGGCCGAGCTCCAGCGCGATGGTGAGGTAGGCCAGCGCGCCCGGCAGGCCGAGCGACTGGAAATAGGCCACGGTGCCGGCCGGGGTGAACACCAGTAACTTGATCAGGCCATGCACCAGAAACAGCGCGCCCAGACTGATGCGCAGCAAGGCCGCGCCATAGGCAGCGGTACGCGGGGAAGCGAGGGAGGTGGACATTGGATGGACTCCAGTGAGGACCTGCACAGCCTATTACCTACAAATTTCTGATAAATAGCTTCACTTCGGATAATTTATTGCACTCAAAGCAACAATCGGATACCGATGGATACCCTCGATGCAATGCGCGTGTTTGCAGCGGTGGCCGAACGCAGCGGCTTCAGCGCCGCCGCCGATGCGCTGGACCGTTCCACCGCCAGCGTGACCCGGCAGGTCGCCGCGCTCGAGCAACGGCTGGGCACGCGCCTGCTCAATCGCACCACCCGGCGGGTCAGCCTGACCAGCGCCGGCACCGCGTACTACCAGCGCTGTCTGCAACTGCTGGCCGACCTGGACGATCTGGAGGCCACGGTCGGCGCGCAGGCGCTGGAGCCGGCCGGCGTGCTGCGCGTCAACGCGCCGGTGAGTTACGGCATCGAGCGCCTGGCCGCGCTGCTGCCGGACTTCTGCGCGCGCTACCCGCAGGTGGAACTGGACCTGTCGCTGTCGGACCGGCTGGTCGACATGGTCGAGGAAGGCTTCGATGTGGCCATCCGCATCACCCGCCAGCCGGCGCCGACCTTGATCGCCCGGCGCCTGGGCACGGTCCGCCTGGTGCCCTGCGCGGCGCCGGCCTACCTGGCCCGTGCCGGCACCCCGATGCATCCGTCCGACCTGGCCGGCCACGACTGCCTGCTGTACCACTACTCGCCCAACGGCGACGAGGTGCGCTTCCATGGGCCCGAGGGCGATAGCGAGGTGCGCCTCCACGGCAACCTGCGTGCCAACAACGGGCATGTGCTGAGCGCGGCGGCGGTGGCCGGCCTGGGCATCGCGATGCAGCCGGACTTCCTGGCCGACGAGCACCTGGCCGCCGGCCGGCTGGTGCGCATCCTTCCGCAGTACGCGCTGGGGGAGATCGGCATCTTTGCCGTCTACACCAGCCGCAGCCACCTGGCCCCGAAGGTGCGCAGCTTCATCGATTACCTGGTCGAGCGCATGGGCGATCCCGGGCGCCGATGAGCCCGGCAACAGTACGTCCCGTCGATGATCATTAACCTGACACGGCATGTGTGGTCACAATCGGCTCCCCCCCCCGACCACAGGACTGCGCATGAGCAAGATCGCCATCATCTATTTCAGCGGCTACGGCCACACCACCAAGCTGGCCGAAGCCGTGCATGCCGGCGCCGCCAGTGTCGGCGAGGCCACGCTGTACCGCATCGACCAGGACGGCAACCTGCCCGACGACGCCTGGGAGGCGATTGGCGCCGCCGACGCCATCATCTACGGCAGCCCCACCTACATGGGCGGGCCGGCGTGGCAGTTCAAGAAGTTTGCCGACGCCAGCTCCAAGCCGTGGTTTGCGCAGGCCTGGAAGGACAAGATCGCAGCCGGCTTCACCAACTCGGCCTCGGTGAACGGCGACAAGTACGCCACCATCCAGTATTTCTGGACGCTGTCGCAGCAGCACGGCCAGGTCTGGGTCGGTACCGGTCTGCTGCCGGCCAACACCAAGGCGCACGGTCCGCAGGACATCAACTGGACCGCCGGCTCGGCAGGCGCGCTGGCGATCTCGCCCTCCGATGCCTCGCCGGAAGAAGCGCCACGCAGCGGCGATCTGGAAACCGCCAAGTTGCTCGGCAAGCGCGTGGCCGAGTTCGCCGGCAAGCTCAAGGGCTGACGCGGCAGCTGGTAGCGTCCGCGTCACGACACCCGTGCATGGCAGTGGGCCCTGGTCTGCTGACATGTGCGGGTTGTTCGGTCGCAGCGCGCGTTCGGTGCGTGATGTCGGGCCCAATGCCGGCCTGCTCGCGCATCGTCGCCCGGGCCACATCGCGCTAACGCACGCCGCTGCATCCTTCTTCCTGCCTTCCTTGCCGCACGGAGTTTTCTCCACCATGCAAACCCGCACGCTTGGCCGTTCCGGCCCCACCGTTTCTGCGCTCGGCCTCGGTTGCATGGGCATGAGCGCGTTCTACGGCAATCGCAGCGACGAGGCCGCCTCGATCGCGGTGATCCACCGCGCCCTCGATCACGGCGTCAGCCTGCTCGACACCGCCGACATGTACGGCCCGCACACCAACGAAATCCTGGTCGGCAAGGCCATCGCCGCGCGCCGGCACGAGGTGTTCCTGGCCACCAAATTCGGCATCAAGCTCGATCCCAACGACCCGTCGGTGCGCGGCATCGATGGCAGCCCGGACTATGTGCAAACGGCCTGCGAAGCCAGCCTGCGCCGCCTGGGCGTGGAGCATATCGACCTGTACTACCAGCACCGCGTGGACCCCAACGTGCCGATCGAAGACACGGTGGGTGCGATGTCGCGCCTGGTCGAACAAGGCAAGGTGCGTTTCCTCGGGCTGTCGGAAGCCGCCGCAGCCACCATCCGGCGCGCGCATGCGGTGCATCCCATCACTGCGGTGCAGACCGAATATTCGCTGTGGTCGCGCGAGCCCGAGGACAATGGCGTCTTCGAAACCGTGCGCGAGCTGGGGATCGGATTCGTTCCGTATTCGCCGCTGGGTCGCGGTTTCCTGACTGGCGCATTCGCCTCTCCCGATGACTTCGACGCCGACGATTACCGTCGCCATTCGCCGCGTTTCCAGGGCGAGAACTTCACCCGCAACCTGCAGCTGGTGGAGCAGGTCAAGGCGATCGCCGCCGACAAGGGCATCACGCCGGGGCAGCTGGCGCTGGCCTGGGTGTTGGCGCAGGGCCAGGACCTGGTGCCGATCCCGGGCACCAAGCGGCTGGCCTACCTGGAAGAAAACCTCGGCGCGCTCGACGTGGCGCTGATGCCGGACGAGCTCGCACGCATCGATGCGATCTTCCCGCTGCAGGCCGCGTCCGGGACGCGTTATCCGGAAGCGATGATGGCCGCGCTCAGCCGCTGAGCGGTACGCGTGGAAGCGCACGCCGCCACAGTGGCCCGGCGATGGCGTGCGCTCACGCCATCGCACCGGCATGGCTCGCACACTGGGCCTCACCGCCATCGGAGTGACGCGTCCTGCCATGCTGTCTTTCGTGATCCCCGCCCATGACGAGGCCGCGCTGATCGGCCAGACGCTGCAGTGCCTGCACGCCTGTGCGCAGACCCTGCAGCTGGACTACGAGGTGATCGTGGTGGCCGATGCCTGCGAGGACGCCACCGCCGCCATCGCGCGTGCGGCCGGTGCGCAGGTGCTGGAGGTGCAATTGCGCCATATCGCCGCCACCCGCAATGCCGGCGCGCAGCAGGCGCAAGGCGATCGCCTGCTGTTTCTGGATGCCGACACGCTGCTGAACCCGCAGGTGGTCGGCGCCGCGCTGGCGGCGCTGGATGCCGGCGCCGTCGGCGGTGGCGCGCAGGTGCATCTGCAGGGCAGGCGCGTGTGGTTCGAGCGCATGGCGCAGGCGATCTTCGGCGGGTTGTTCCGTCTCGGCGGCATCGCACCGGGCTGCTTCCTGTTCTGCACGCGCGCCGCATTCGTCAGCGCCGGCGGCTTCGATACGCGTTACTACGCCGGCGAAGACGTGGCATTGAGCCGCGCGCTGGCGCGCTGCGGGCGGTTCGTGATCCTGCGCCAGACCGTGCACACCTCCGACCGCAAGCTGCGCAGCTTTTCCAAGCGCGAGCACCTGGGCCTGCTGTTGCGCTTCCTGTGGCGTGGGCGAGGCATGCTGCAGACCCGCGATGCCCTGGGCTTCTGGTACCAGCGCCGGCGCTGAACCGCGCGTGTCCGCAGGGCGGCCACGGCGGCGGCGCGCTGCCTTGCGTGGGGACGTGGCGACGGTGGCAATTTACACTGGTATGTCTGTTTTTCGTTTCCGAGTTGCACCGCATGGCTCTTCTGCACCGTCCTGTCCTGATCGCTGCCCTGTCGGCTGCCCTGCTGAGCACCGCCGCGTGCAACCGCGATGGCGCCTCACCGGCAACGACGACGCACGCCAAGGCCACGCCCACCACGCCCAAGCTGGGCGATTTCGGTTTCGATGCGGCGGGCATGGACCGCAGCGTGGCGGCGGGCGACGACTTCTTCAGCTACGCCAGCGGCAACTGGGTCAGGACCACCCAGATCCCGGACGACCGCTCCAGCTTCAACAGCTTCGTCGGCATCGCGATCGAAACCGAGCAGCACAGCCGCGACATCATCGAAGGCGCCGCCGCCAACGACCGCGTCACCGGCGAAGACAAGCAGATCGGCGATTACTACGCCGCCTACATGGATGAAGCAGGGATCGAGACCAAGGGCGTGCGCCCGGTGCAACCGGAACTGGACGCCATCGCGCAGCTGGACGACAAACAGGCGCTGGCGCGCACCCTGGGCGGCCAGCTGCGCGCCGATGTGGATCTGCTCAACTCCACCAACTTTTATACCGACCGGCTGTTCGGCCTGTGGATCTCGCAGGATCTGCATCACCCCGGCCGCTACGTGCCGTATCTGGTGCAGGGCGGCCTGGGCATGCCGGACCGCAGCTTCTATCTGGACGACGGGCGCATGACGCAGATGCGCGAGGCCTACCGCGCGCACATCGTCAAGCTGCTGGAGCTGGCCGGCATCGCCGACGCGCCAGCCAGGGCCGAGCGCATCCTCGCACTGGAAACCGCGATGGCGCGCGTGCACGCCACCGCCGAACAGACCAACAACGTGCAGGCCGGCGCCAATGCCTGGAAACAGGCCGATTTCGCGCGTAATGCGCCCGGCCTGGATTGGGCGCCGTTCTTCGAAGCGGCCGGCCTGAAGGCGCAGCAGGATTTCATCGTCTGGCAGCCCGGTGCGGTGACCGGCCTGTCGGCGCTGGTGCGCTCCGAGCCCCTGCAGACCTGGAAGGATTACCTGAGCTTTCGCGCCCTGGACCGCGCCTCGCCGTACCTGTCCAAGGCCTTCGCCGACGAACGCTTTGCGTTCTACGGCACCACGCTGGAAGGCACGCCGCAACAACGCCAGCGCTGGAAGCGCGGCATCGACGCCACCAACGCAGCCTTGGGCGAAGCGGTGGGCCAGCGCTACGTACAGAAGTACGTCAGTGCCCAGACCAAGACCCGTGCCGAGGAGATGGTCAAGAACATCGTCACCGCCTTCGGCAAGCGCATCGACGCGCTGGCGTGGATGAGTCCGGAAACCAAGCAGCATGCCAAGGCCAAGATTGCCGGGCTGACCGTGGCGGTGGGTTATCCGGAGACCTGGCGCGACTACAGCGGGCTGGACGTGCGCCGCGACGATGCGCTGGGCAATGTGCAGCGCTCGGAGCTGTTCGAGTACCGGCGCAATCTGGCCAAGCTGGGCAAGGCCGTGGATCACCGCGAGTGGTATCTGCTTCCGCAGGAAGTCAACGCACTGAACGTGCCGCTGGAAAACCGCCTGCTGTTTCCGGCGGCGATCCTGCAGCCGCCGTTCTTCGACCCGGCGGCCGACGATGCGGTGAACTACGGCGCCATCGGCGCGGTGATCGGCCACGAGATCAGCCACAGCTTCGACAACATGGGCGCGCAGTTCGACGAACATGGCGAGCTGCACAACTGGTGGACGCCGCAGGACCTGAAAAAATTCGCAGCCGCCGGCGATGCGCTCGCAGCGCAGTTCAGCGCCTACAAGCCGTTCGACGATCTGAACGTCAACGGCAAGCTGACGCTGGGCGAGAACATCGCCGATGTGGCCGGCCTGGCGACCGCCTACGACGCCTATCAGCTGTCGCTGCAGGGCAAGCAGCCGCAGACCATCGACGGGTTCAGCCCGGACCAGCGCTTCTTCCTGGGCTTCGCGCAGGCCTGGCGCGGCAAGTACCGCGACGCGGCGCTACGCAACGCCGTGCTCACCGACGTGCACGCACCCGGACGCTTCCGCGCGCAGACCGTGCGCAACCTCGATGCCTGGTATCCGGCATTCGATGTGCAGCCGGGCCAGCAGTTGTATCTGCCGCCCGAGCAGCGGGTGCGGATCTGGTAGCAGACTCGCTCCTCACCCCTCGGGAGGGGTTGGGGCGAGGGTACGGCTACACGGCGCACCATCCTCCGCATGACGCCATTGCCTTGCACTCCAGGCAGGCACCCGCACTCACCGCTGCCCGGGCCACTCCAGCAACATCGCCTGCGGCAGCTGCATGCGACGGCACGCGCGTGCAGACAGCCCATCGCGTAGCGCAGTACGGAACAGCGGCGACAGGCTGCGCAGCAACCGCGCCGACGCATGCGCCTGTGCGCGCTGGGTGGTGGTGCGGCCGAGCATGTCGCTGGCCCAGCCTGGCAACAGGGCGGTACCGGCACCGAGGAACACGCCGCGCGACAGCCCGGCCGCCGGCACCGGCAACTGGATGCTGGTGAGGATGTCGAGCACCTCGCGCGAGCGCGTGTCCATGCGCAACTGCCCGCGCACGGTGGCGAAATAGGCATCGACCTGCGCCTCGCTGGCGGGTACATCGGCCGCGCCCAGCGCTTCGGCGACACGTCGCGCTTCGTCGTAGTAGCGATCGGCGATGCTTGCCGGCACGTCGCGGCAATAGCGTCGGCAACCCTGCAGAAAACCGTAGGCCTCGGTGACGTGCACCCAGGTCAGCAACTGCGGGTCGTTGGCGTCGTAGGGCACGCCGTCGGCGGTGTGGCCGTGGATATGCGCATGGATGCTGCGCACGCGGGCGATCAACTGCTCGGCCTCGGCGCGCGGGGCATAGGTGGTGCCGGCAACGAAGTTGGTGGTGCGCCGCAGCCGCCCGATCAGGTCGGCGCGGAAGTTGGAATGGTCGTAGACCCCGGCCAGCGCGCGTGGATGCAGCAGTTGCAGCATCAAGGCGCACAATCCGCCGGACAACATGCCGGGAAATTCCGAATGCACCCGCCAGGTGACGCTGTCGGGCCCGAAGATGCCGGGATCGCCGAGGGGCTGGTCGTAGTCGATGGAGCTCTGGCCACGCGGAAACGCGCCCAGCACCCAGCGATGGATCTGTCGGGCGGCAGGGGCAGTGAGGGTACGCAGGACGGCTGACATGCATGCGAGCATACCCAGCCCGCTGCAAGACCGCGTCGTGGCCGTGAGGGGCTGGGATTGGGGATTCGGGATTCGGGATTGGTGAAAGGCGGCTCTGTGTTCGCTGCTCGTCCCCATGCGCATCGACCGTCTCGACGGGCGCTTGCCCGCCTGTCGCCGGACCTTGCGCGGCATGGATGCGTGCGCGGCGCTCACGCGACCTGCACGCCGGAATCGATTGCGCGCCGGTCGCACGCGCCTCGATCACGGATGCACGCACGCAAGCGCGAGTGTGCAGTGCAGCAAGAATGGCCACGCACTGGCGCTGCAGTCGTCCGGCAAACGCTGCGAAGCGCCTGAATACCGCGATTTGTGCGCAGGTGCGCAGGATTGGCCGCTCATCGGATCGCAGCAGGCATTGCCATGCACAGCGAAAGTGCTAGAACTAGGGCCGTCCGAGCGCCGGCCTGCATCACTGCCAGCCATTGCCCGGCCGCTCCAGGGCACCGGCGCTTTGCCGGGTGCAGCAAGTCGTTCGTACCAGCCATCCGTCAGGAGCTTGTCATGATCGCTTTGTTCCAGGGTTTGGGCCTGCTGTTGCAGGACAACGCACTCCATCGACTCCCCTTCGACGAGCAGGTCGCGCACTGGCGCGAGAAAGCCGACGACCAGCTCGACCAGGAGCTCAATCTGCTCAAGGTGGCCAAGAAACAATGGGTGATCGCCTCGATCATCGGCTGGCAGGCGATCTCGCTGGTGTTGCTGGGCGTGATCACCCATCAGCTGTGGCAGAACGACTACCACCTCACCTTCAGCCGCGTGGTGATCATCTTTACCTCGTGGGCCTCGATCCTGTTCGTCATGTGGTACATCGCCGATCTGTTCGATCACAGCGCCGGTTTCGAACGCTGGCTGCGCGCCTTCAACAGCCGCGCGCGGCTCACCCCGGATGCCGACTCGGTCGAGTGCGTGGCCGATGCGCTGGACATGACCCGCCGCTACCCGGAAGTGCTGCGCTACAAGCAGGAGGTCAGTTCCAGGCGCGAATTGCGCCACGAGGACATCGTCAACATGCGCGAGATGGGGCGGCTGCGTCGCTACACCGAATTGCTACGTGATCTGGACCGCTTCGATGGTGCGCCACGGCTGGTGACCAATACCAATACCCATAGCGCAGCGGCGACACTGGCGTAGCGGTCAAGCGATGGATGCAGTGGTTGGCGCAGGGCATCGGCAATGCGGCGCGCCGGGCGAAAACAGGCGGATTGATCGGCCCGATATCTGATCGCTCCAGGGCGTGCGCTGCCAAGGCAGTGCCAGTCGCTGCACTCTCGGCGTGCGTGGCGACCAACAAGAACGGCCGGTGCAGTGCACCGGCCGTCGTTGTTTGCGGCGCCTGGAGACGGCGCCCGGTCGATCCGTTGTCAGCAAGCAGGCGCTTACGCCTGCGCGACGGCCTTCTCCACCGACGGCGTGCGCCAGCCGCTGCGCACACCCCAGAGGTAGAACACCGCGCCGACCACCGCGACCACGGCCAGATCGGTACCGTAGCTGAGGTAGCCATGCCCGCCGAAGTCGCTGCTGCCGGCCCAGGACAGCAACGCGATCGTCGGCAGGTAGCAGATCATCCAGGCCGCGCCCTTGAGGTTGCGTCCAAGATCCGGCCAGCCCTGCTTGGCCTGGTAGTAGCAGTACACCGGCAGCGCCACGACCATCAGCAGGATGATCTCGCCGGTCAGCGGCCAGCGCGCCCAGTACAGCAGCTCGGTGGCCATCACGAAGGCCACGCCGGCCAGCACCGGCAGCGCGGCGATGCGCAGCGGGCGGTGCAGTTCGGGCGCATGACGACGCAGCGCCATCGCGCTGATCGGGCCGGTGAGATAGGAGATGATCGTCGCCACCGAGATCACCGCCGCCAGCGTGCCCCAGCCACGGAAGAAGAACAGGAACACGAACGACACCGCCAGGTTGAAGAACATCGCCATGCGCGGCACGCCCCAGACCGGGTGCAGTTTGCCCAGCACCGACGGCATGGTGCCGTTCTTTTCCATGCCGTAGACCATGCGCGCGGTGGTGGCGGTATAGGTGATGCCGGTGCCGCTGGGGCTGACGAACGCATCGATGTACAGCAGCATTGCCAGCCAATGCAGGTTGACGATGATGGCCAGCTCGGCAAACGGCGAGCGGAAGTCGATGCCGTGCCAGCCGGCCTTGGCCAGCAGGTCCGGCGGCACCGCGCCGATGTAGGCCACCTGCAGGATCACGTAGACCACCGTGGCCAGCGCGATCGAGCCCAGCACCGCGAAGGGGATGCTGCGGCCCGGGTTGCGCGCTTCACCGGCCAGGTTCACCGGGCTCTGGAAGCCGTTGAAGCTGAAGACGATGCCGGCAGTGGCCACCGCGGTAAGCACCGCGGCCAGGTCGATCACATGCGCATCGCCGTGGATGCCGACGCTGAAGTTTTCGCTGTGGAAGCCGCTGGCGATCAGGGCCACGCCGGTCGCCGCCGGCACCACCAGCTTGAACACGGTGATCAGGGTATTGGAACGCGCGAACAGCTTGACGCTCCAGAAATTGAGGAAGAAATACACCAGCACCAGCACCGCCGAGATCAGCAGGCCGGGTACCGACAACTCCCCCGCCCCGCCGGGTGCCTGCACATACAGGCCCTGCGCCCAGGCCCACGGCCAGGACGCCATGTACTGCACCGAGGCCTCGGCCTCGACCGGGATCACCGAGACGATCGCGATCCAGTTGGCCCAGCCGGCGATGAAGCCCACCAGCGAGCCGTGCGAGTAATGGCTGTAGCGCACCATGCCGCCGGACTCGGGGAACATCGCGCCCAGTTCCGCGTAGGACAGCGCGATGGTGGTGATGATCGCCGCGCCCAGGATCCAGGCCCAGATCGCACCGGGGCCGGCCAGGCCGGCGGCGCGCCAGGCGCCGAACAGCCAGCCGGAACCGATGATCGAGCCCAGGCCGGTAAGCATGAGGGCGAAGGGGCCAACGTCGCGGCGTAGCGATTGTTCGGACATGAGAGCCTGACTGTGAGGACGCCGTGAACCGGCAACAAGCCGGCAATGATCGCAGAAGCGGCCGCTGATCGTCAGTGCGTATTCAGGCTTGGGTCCGGTCGCGGCCTGCCTCACGACAGGGATGAAGCGTCGTTGCGCCGGTTCCGGCGTCAGACGCCCGGCTCAGCCATGGCAATCGGCGCCGGGCGCGCTGGTATCCACGCAGGTGCGCGCCTGACGCGGGATGCCGTGCAGTTCGCGCACCTGCCCGGGTGTCAGCGCAAAGCTGTCCAGGGTCCTGCGTGCGCAGGCCGGCGTGCCCGCGGCCTGCCCGGCGGCAGACGCAGCGCAGTGGTCCTCGTAGACCAGGTAATGGCAGCGACCGCTGCTGCTGGCCAGGCAGTGCACATTGAGATCGGTGGCAGTGGCCAGGGTCTTGCTGAACAGCACGTCCTGGCCATTGCTGGTGGCGCGGGTGATGGAGGTGGTGCCGTTGCGGTCGTGGCAACCGGCCAATGCCAGCAGGCAATACACGAGGGAGGCGATCAGGCGCATATCAGCAATCCTTTCAGTCGATGCGATCGGGGGAATTACATGCCGCGGAACAGGCTCATGAAGGGTTGGCTGACGGTGAGCGTTTCGCTGCGCCCGCGCAGCGCCAGCCGGCCCTTGCCGGTGTCCTCGCGCACCACCGAGGCGACCGCCTTCATGTTGACGATGGTGGAGCGGTGGATCTGCTTGAACACCTGCGGGTCCAGCACGTCGAGCAACTCGCGCAGCGGCGTGCGCAGGATCGCCTCGCCGGCGGCAGTCATCACCGTGGTGTATTTCTGATCGGCCTGGAAATACGCCACCTCGTCCAGCGCGATCAGGCGCGTTTCGCGGCCGCTGCTGGCGGTGAGCCAGGCCAGCGGTGGCGCGGCGCTGGCGGCGGCAGGGCGCGCGGACAGGCGCTGCAACAAGGCCTCCAGCAGCTGGCCGTCCGGCTGGCCGGCGGCGGCGCGCTGTTGCACGCGCTGCCAGGTGGCCTGCAGGCGCTCGCGGCTGATCGGCTTGAGCAGGTAGTCCACCGCGCCGTGTTCGAACGCATCGATGGCGTACTGATCGTAGGCGGTGACGAACACCACCTGGGTGCGCGGGCTGACTTCGCGCAGTGCACGCGCCACCTCGATGCCGGTGAGCCCGGGCATGCGGATATCCAGGAACACCACATCGGGCTGCTGCGTGGCGATGGTTTCCAGCGCGCTGGCGCCGTCCTCGCATTCGCCCACGATCTGCGGTTGCGGGCACACCTGCGCCAGCAGGGTCAGCAACGATTGCCGCAGCAGCGCCTCGTCTTCGGCGATCACCGCACGCAGCGCGCTCATGCCTGCACCTGTGTGGCATGAATCTGCGCAGCGGGCACCGGCGGCGGCATGATGGACGCGGGCAGCGGCAAGGTGATGGTGGCGGCCACACCGCTGGGGAAGTTGGACACGATGGCAAAGCTGGCCCTGCCGGCGTAGATCAGCTGCAGACGTTCGCGCAGGTTCTTCAGGCCGATGCCGGTACCTTGCGTGTGCGTGCTGAAGCCCTGGCCATCGTCGGCCACGGTCAGCGTGGCATGGTCGTCGATGCGACGCGCCAGGATCCACACCGTGCCGCCGCCGGGCTTGGGTTCCAGCCCATGCTTGATCGCATTCTCCACCAGGGTCTGCAGCATCATCGAGGGCAGTTGCAGCGCGCGCAGTTCGTACGGCACCTCCACCTGCAGCGCCAGCCGCGTGCCCATGCGGATGCGCAGGATCTCCAGGTAGGCCTGGGTGCGCTCCAGTTCCTCGCCCAGGGTGGAGATGGCCCCGTCGGCGCTGGGCAGCGAGCTGCGCAGGTACTGGATCAGATGGCCGATCATGATGTCGGCGCGCGGCGGGTCGGTGCGCGCCAGTACCTGCGCACTGGCCAGCGTGTTGTAGAGAAAGTGCGGCTCCACCTGGGCATGCAGCAGATTCAGGCGTGCCACGGCCAGCTCCTTTTCCATCACCGACTGCTCGGCCGCGGCCTGTTCGTCGCGGCGCTGCTCGCCGACCCGCCGCACCACCGCGCGGTTGATCGCCTCGGCGTTCTCGTAATTGCTGCCTTCGTCCACCGCAAACAGGTCCACCCAGGCGCCGGCGTCCGGCTCGCACAGCACGGTGACGCTGCTGGTGCCCTGCCCTGGCGTGATCGTCACCAGCACCTGGTTGCGCTTGATCGCAAAACGCGCGAACAGGTTCCAGCGCGAGGGCTGGCGTCCTTCGTAGGGGTCGATGCGGCGCACCTTGGCGCGGATCAGCAGGCTGCCGGGCGCGCACTCGATGTCCTGCACGCGTGGCAGCACGCGCACCGCCTCTTCGACCACGGCGAAGCTGGCCTGCACGTCCAGCGGCACTTCGATCTGGCGCCGCTGGCGGGTCGACAAGGTGTCGTGATCCAGCCGCCCGGCGATCAGGCGCACCCGCCGCACATGGGTGATCGCACTCATCAGGGCCAGGGTCAGCAGCACCACGCAGATCAGCCCGAAGAACGCGCCGGTGGAGCCGAACAGCTGCGCCCACATGATCCCGGCCACCACCAACGCCGCCGCCCAGGCGAACACGATACGTACGATCAGGAAGACGCTGGCAGACACGGGTGGCGACTCGTCGGGTTGGGACGCGGCGAGCATAGCCGGCAAGCGATCGGACGAAAGCCCCGGGCGACGAATGGCCGTCAGCGCGGCCCCAATTGCCCGGATCGCGGTGCGAAACCCGGCCCGGCCGGCGATGGCAGGCGCTGACGCGCGCGGTATGCTCCAGGTCCGCAAGCGGCGGCCACCGGGCGTCGCGCGCGGCGACGCAGCTCCCGGCTTCTACCGATGCTGCGTGGTGCGCGCGGCGCGTGGCCGGTCGCGCAGGCGCCGTGGTCCCGATCATCTCCTCCATACCGCTCAGGAGTCGCATGCACCGTCGTCATTTCCTGCACAGCGCCGGTCTTGCGCTTGCGGCCGCTTCCACCGGAAGCTGGGCCGCGACCGGCAAGGCGGCCGCTGCGCCGTCTTCGCCATTGCCCGCCATGCCACCGGGCGCCCTGCCCGAGCAGTTCGCCGCAGCGCTGCCGCTGGCACCGATCCGTGCGTCCGTCGATCGCATCATTGCGATCAACGGCTGCACCCGCCCGTTCCGTGCGCAGGGGCCGCGGATCGAGGCCGAGCGCATCGGCCGCAAGACGGTGGTGCACAACTATGGACATGGCGGCAGCGGGTGGTCGCTGTCGTGGGGCGCGGCCGAGCACGCGCTGCGGCTGGTGCGCGCGGCCGATGCGGATGTGCGCGAGCTGGCGGTGATCGGCTGCGGTGCGATCGGGCTGACCACCGCGCTGGTGGCGCAACGCGCGGGCCTGCGCGTGCGCATCTATGCGCGCGAGCGCCTGCCGGACGTGCGCTCGTTCTACGCCACCGGCGTGTGGTCGCCGGACTCGCGGGTGTGCACCAGCGAATATGCCAGCGCCGATTTCAGGACCCGCTGGGAAGAGATGGCGCGCATCTCGTTCCGCCGCTACCAGACCCTGCTGGGCCTGCCGGGCGAGCCGATCGAATGGCGCGATGGTTACGCGCTGTCGGATGTGCCGTTCGACCAGCCGAGCGCATCGGCCGAAGCGCACGAACCGGACTACCCGCCGCTGGAGCGCGAACTACTCGACGATCTCGGCCCGCGCTCGCAGCCGGTCGCCCCCGGCAGGCATCCGTTTCCGGTGCCGTTCGTGCGTCGCTACAGCCAGTTGACCTTCAACCTCAGCGCCTATGCGCGGCTGCTGATGGACGACTTTCTGCAGGCCGGCGGCGAGCTGCAGACGCGCAGCTTCGACCACCCGCGCCAGTTCGGCCAGTTGCGCGAGAAGATCCTGGTCAATGCCACCGGCTACGGGGCGCGTGCCTTGCTTGGCGACGACAGCGTCATCCCGGTGCGCGGGCAGACCGCGCGCCTGATTCCGCAACCGGAAGTGACCTACGGGCTGGTGTGGCGCGGCCACAATCTCAACGTGGTGCCACGCCGCGATGGCGTGCTGGTGCAGGCGCAGGGTGCCAACGATTTCAACAACCCCGACCCCACGCCGGATCACGCCGCATCCGCAGCGGCGGTCCGCGAGCTGGCGCGGCTGTTTCCTCAGGCCTGAGTCGCCTTGCCTGCGCGCTGCAGTCAGGACTCGCCGAGCGAGGCCTGCAGCGCGTGGGCCAGTGCGGCATCGCCGCTGACCAGCTCGTCCCAGCGCAAGGTCACGCCGTTGCGGCGGCCTTTTTCGACCAGCTTCAAGCCCTGCGGGTCGATGATCAAGGTGTAGGCCTGCTCGCCGATCTGCAGCTCGCGGCGTAGCGGTTTGTCCAACGGCGTCATGGCAGCCTCCGGGGCAAGGACGAGCCATCGGTTGTAGCGCATCGGTCCGCAACGGCGTGCATCCTCCGCCGTCCATGCTGCACGGTGCCGATACTGGCGCGAATCGCCGGCCTGCCCTCTGCGCAAGGTGCGTGCGTGATGCGGCAGGTAGCGCATTCACCATGCGCGGTGCACGGGCGCAGCTTGAGAAAGTGCCCCTGTCATTTGCAGCGCGGCCCCACCACGCGGCCCCACCACGCGGCGCCATCGCATCGGCGACCGCGTGTGGCCGACGCAGCGTACGGCACAGGTCGCCATCGCATCGGGATCACCGCATCCACCAATTGCGCTAACACGCCGACAGCTAGCGTAGCGACCATGCGAGACAGCGTGCATGTGCACGACCCAACGCTGCATGCCACGCGTCATGGCAGGCAGCGTGCCGTCGAGGCGATGCAACTGCTGGCTCGCGCGCATCGAAGGGCAAGACCCACACCCGGTGCACCGCATTGTTCATCCATCCATTCATCCCCTAGGAGCCGCCCATGGCGATCAAGACAATTGAAGAGCTTTTCGTCCACGAGCTGTCGGACATCTACAGCGCAGAAAAGCAGTTGACCAAATCACTGCCGCGTCTGGCACGAGCGGCAACCGAACCCAAGCTGGTGGAAGCGTTCAAGCTGCATCTGGAAGAAACCCAGGGCCAGATCGAACGCATCGACCAGATCGTCGAACTGCTCGGCATCAAGCTCAAGCGCATCAAGTGTGCCGCGATGGAAGGTCTGGTCGAGGAAAGCCGTGAGGTGATCGATGAGATCGAGGAAGGTCCGGTACGCGATGCGGCACTGATTGGCGGCGCGCAGAAGGTGGAGCATTACGAGATCGCCTCGTACGGCACCATTGCAGCGATCGCAAAGCAGCTGGGCTACACCGATGCGGTCACCTTGCTGCTGTCCACGCTGGAAGAAGAAAAAGCCACCGATGAAAAGCTGACCCTGCTTGCCGAGCAAGGCGGCAATCAGAAGGCATCCAAGCCCAGCAAGGCGGCCTGATGCACTGCGCAGGCGGCGCTGCCGCCTGCGTTTGCCTGCATCCCGCAGGCAACCCCCACCCGTAGCCAGCCTCAGGTTTCTGCGCGCATGCCGCGTTGCAGTTGTCGCCGGGCGCCAGCCAGGAAACACGACCCATGTTCATGCATAACAAGCGTTTGATGTACACCGTTCGCGTCGCCGAACCCAATCCGGATCTGGCCACGTTGATGCTTGAGCAGTTCGGCGGACCACAGGGCGAGCTTGCCGCGGCGATGCGGTACTTCACCCAGGCACTGGGCGAAAACGATCCGGGCCGCAAGGACCTGTTGTTCGATATCGCCACCGAAGAACTGAGCCACCTGGAAATCATCGGTTCGATCATCGCCATGCTCAACAAGGGCCCGAAGGCCGTGTTGTCCGAGGGCATGGAAGAGGCCATGGAGATGCGCTCCATGACCCAGAACAGCACCAGCCACACCCAGCAGATCCTGTACGGCGGCGGCCCGGCGCTGGTCAATTCCAGCGGCGTGCCGTGGACCTCGGCTTATGTCGATTCGATCGGCTGCCCGACCTCGGACATGCGCTCCAACATCGCTGCCGAAGCCCGCGCCAAGCTGGTCTACGAGCGCCTGATCACCGTCACCGATGATCCGGGTATCGTCGATGCGCTGCGCTTTTTGATGACGCGCGAAGTGGCGCATCAGAAATCCTTCGAGAAGGCGCTGTACGCGATCGAACCGAACTTCCCGCCGGGCAAGCTGCCGGGCGACCCGCGCTTCACCGACGTCTACTACAACATGTCGCAGGGCGAAGGCGATACGGTCGGCCCCTGGAATGCCGGCGAGCAGTGGGACGTGGTGGAAGACCGTGAGCTGCAGTCCGCGGTGGACGGCGGCGATGGCTCGGCCACGGTCACGCTGGATGCAACGCAGACCGAAGCACTGGATGCGATGTCGCTGCGCCTGCTGTCCAACCCGGAACTGGATCGGGTGACCGGTGCAGACCTGGGCGCAGGCCCGGGGGCCGGCTCCACCACTGGCGACATCCAGCGCTGATCGTCCTCGACAGCGATTGCTGAGATTAGCCCGGGTCGTTCGCGACCCGGGCTTTTTAATGCGCGACGTACTTTCCGTTGACGGTCCTGCAGGTGGCTGTTGCCGTACCTGGGCACATCATCTGCCACGACCACGCACTGCAGCTGGCGCGCTAAGCGACGCCGACCCGTGTGCAACGCATTACCGAACGACAAAAAAAGAGGCCCACCGGGCCTCTCGTTGTCACTGCCTGCCCCCACGCCTCACACCGGCGCGGCCTGTCGGGCCTGCGCATCGGTGGCCCACTCGGGCCGCACGTCCGCCGCGGTGGTGCAACGCTCCAGCCGCCAGGGCAGGAGGTGACGCATCGCCTCCTCGCCACTGCGCTGCAGCCACTGCGTGGCATCGCCGTCGACGCATAAGGGACGCTGTGTCGGCAGGCTGGCCGAGGACGCGACCAGCAGTGAGAACCCCATCTGCAGGCGGCCGCCGATATCCATGACATTGCGCAGGCCTGCGGCGTACAGCGCCCCCCCGTCCTGGCTCAACCAGGTTGCCGAGGTGGCGCCATCTGCCGATGCGGTGCAGACGAATCCGCACAGCGGGATCAGGCAGCGCTGGGTTTCCCAGATGGCGAGGTCGACCCGCCCCAGCCACTCCGGCTCCTGCGTATTGATCGAGCGCTGCTGTCCCGGCGCACGTCGACCGAAGGTTGCACGCTCCTCGCGTCTGCCGCCACGGTCGGCAACCAGAATGTCGGCATCGGCACCGACACCGATCTCGACCCAGGCATTGCTCGCAACGCGGCCTGACAACTGAAAGATGCGCGTAATCATGTTGACTCCACTGTGCAGCTTGATGACAGCAGCAGCTACGCACAATACGCGCCAAGTTTTTCGATCCCGCACACAGGCGTCCTGCAACGGTCTTGGATGACGGCAGCG
Organism: Xanthomonas euroxanthea; assembly: GCF_903989455.1. Lineage (NCBI taxonomy): Bacteria > Pseudomonadati > Pseudomonadota > Gammaproteobacteria > Lysobacterales > Lysobacteraceae > Xanthomonas > Xanthomonas euroxanthea. The sequence continues at coordinate 4,237,245 of NZ_LR861803.1, forward strand.
GCAGCGGCGGCGCTGCGAGGTGCGAATTGGTCGCAAACATCTGCACGCACGCGCAGGATTTTCCGTGCGGGCGCGTGGATGTGCACTGCATTCGCACATCGGCACCGTAGCGCCTGCCAGCGTGCGCAGAGACTGCACGCACGCGTGCGCTCGGCTATGGATCGTGCAGCGAGGTCAGCGGCAACTGGATCTCGCATTCCAGGCGTGTATCGCTGAGCTCGTAACGCGTCTGCGCGCCATGGCTGTACGGCAGGGCTTTTTCGATCAGGCGGCGGCCGAATCCGCTTGCCTGGTCGCGATCGTTGCGTCGTTGCTGGCTGGCGCCTTCTTCGGTCCACAACAACACCAGGCGCGTCGAGGCGTCGTCGTTGGTCACCACTTCCCAGCGCACCGACAAGGTGCCGGTCGCTACCGCCAATGCGCCATGCTTGAGTGCATTGGTCGCGAGCTCGTGCAGTGCCAGCGCCAGCGTCTGCACGGTGGACTTGCGCAATGCCACCTCCGGGCCGTCCACCACGATGCGCCGTTGGTCGGGCTCGGCACCGAGCGCATCCAGCTCCATGCGCAGCAATGCGCCAATGGTGGTGGGCGCGTTGTCCGACTGCGACAACAGCCCTTGCACGCGCGACAACGCCGAGAGCCGGTCGTCGAACCTGCCGGCGAATTCCGGCATGCTGTGGCTGGTCTGTACGGTCTGCTTGGCGACCGACTGCACCACGGTGATCAGGTTGCGGGTGCGATGCTGCAATTCGCTGACCAGCACGCGCTGCTCATCCTGCAGGCGGCGCAGGTTGTCCGATTCGGTCGAGGTTCCCAGCCACTCCAGCACCTGGCCACGTTCGTCCAGCACTGGCGCGCTGCGCGTATGGAACCAGCGGTAGCGGTGCTCGGCTGCATTGAACAGGCGGTGCTCCACGTCCAGCCCGCCGGTGCGCGCACTGTCGTGCCAGGCATTCAAGGTCAGCTCGCGCTCGTCCGGATGCACTGCCTGCAACCAGCCCAGCTCCAGGCTCTGCCCATCGTGTTGCCCGGTATAGCTGGACCATTGCGGGCTGGACCAGGTCCAGCGGCCGCCATCGCGCGAACGCCACACCAGTTGTGGAATCCCCTCCATCAAGGTACGCAGGCGCTGCTCGCTGCTGCGCAACGCGCGCTCGGCGCGCGTCAGCGGGGTGACATCCATGAAGGTCAACACCGCGCCGCCGATGAAGTTGTTGACCGTGCGGTATGGCAGCACCCGCACCATGTAGCGGGCACGCGTGGCGGGGTTTTCCACTTCGCGATCCAGCACCGCCAGCGTGCGGATCACCCGACGCACATCGTCCTGCAGTTCGTCGTAGGCCACGTGCAGCTTGATGTTGCTGATCGGCCGGTGGATATCGCTTTCCACCAACGGCAGGATGTCGGTCACCGCGGGGGTGAAGTTGGTGACGCGCAGCTCGTTGTCCAGGAACACGGTCGCGATCTGGGTGCTTTCCAGCAGGTTCTTCAGGTCGCTGTTGGCATGCGCCAGTTCCTGCACGCGGTGGGCCAGCTCGCCGTTGACCGTGGTGACTTCCTCGTTGACCGACTGCAGCTCTTCCTTGGAGGTTTCCAGTTCTTCGTTGGCGCTCTGCAGTTCTTCGTTGAGCGACTGGTACTCCTCGTTGGAGGACTTGAGCTCTTCGTTGGTGCTCTCCAGCTCCTCGATCATCGACTGCAGCCGCTCGCGGGTCATGCGCAGCTCGTTCTCCAGCGCCTGCACATGTGCGTTGTCGGACACGGTGTCTTTCGGCGGCGCCAGCTCGGCCAGCTCACGCGCTTCCACTTCCTGGAACAGCACCACGTAGCCGCGCGGCACCTCCGAATCCGAGGTCGGCTCCACGAACAGGTCCACCGCCAGGGTCGCCGCATCCTCGTGCATCTGGATGCCCTTGGCCTGCACCGGCGTCATGTCCGCTTCGGCACGGCTGAGCGCGCTGCGCAACTCCAGCCGCAGGTCGCGGTGAACGAGGTTGAGCAGGTTGAGGCTGGGCGCGCCGCCGCCGGGACGGATGAAGCGTCCGGCCTGCGAGGAGAAATGCAGCACATCGAAATGCTCGTCCAGCACCGCATAGGCCGGCGCGTAGCGGTCGGCGATGCGCTCGCCGGCAAGCACCAGTGCATTGCTGACGCTGCGCTGCTGGCGGCTTGCTGCCGGCGCGTGGCCGTCCAGTCCGGGGGCAGACGACGGGAAGGGGGCATGCATGCGGCTGTCGGCATCGATCTTCTGGAACACGCGGAAGCTGCGCTCCACCGGTGCGAACAACTTGGCATGCCGCGAGACGTTTTCGGCATTGCCCAGGAACAGGTAGCCGCCCGGCTTGAGCGCAAAGTGAAACACCGGGATCACCCGGTTCTGCAGCTCGGCATCCAGGTAGATCAGCAGGTTGCGGCACGACACCAGATCCAGCCGCGAGAACGGCGGGTCCTTGACGATGCTGTGCTGCGAGAACACGCACAACTCGCGCAGCTGCTTGCTCACCACGTAGGTGTCGCCTTCCTTGACGAACCAGCGTTGCAGGCGCTCCGGCCCCACATCGGCGACGATGCTGGACGAATAACGCCCCACCCGCGCAATGGCCAATGCCCGCCCGTCGATGTCGCTGGCGAAGATCTGGATGCGTGGCGCCACGTCCAGCGTCTGCGCATGCTCGCGCAACAGCATCGCCAGCGAATACGCCTCTTCGCCGGTGGAACAGCCCAGCACCCACACACGCAGGTGGTCGCCCGGCTGCTTGCCCTGGAACAGGCGCGGAATCACTTGCTGCTCCAGGAACTCGAACTCGCGGCGGTCGCGGAAGAACTGGGTCACGCCGATCAGCAGATCGTTGAACAACAACAGCGGTTCGTCGAAGCGGCTGCGCAGCTGCTCCAGATACTGCTCCAGCGTGTCCGCCTGCACCACCTGCATGCGGCGCTGCACGCGGCGCAGGAACGTGGCGCGCTTGTACCCATGGAAATCGTGGCCGGTGGCATTGCGCAGGATGCTGGCGACCTGGCTGAGCTGATCGTTCTCGCTGCCGTTGCGCACGCCCACCGGTGCCGGATGACCGAAGCGATGGTGGCGCTGCATGTGTGCGGCGATGCGTGCGGCCACCCGCGGCAGCGGCAGGATGTCGTCGCTGATGGCGGCCGGGTTGCCGGCATTGCGCAGATCCATGCCGTGCAAGGACGGGTCGTCCACCGCCAGCGCCAGGCCGCCACACTCCTTGATGGCCGCGGTGCCGAGGGTGCCGTCGCCATCGAAGCGCCCCATGATCACGCCGATCACGTTGCCGTCCTGGTCATGCGCCATCGAGACGAAGAAGCTGTCGATCAGGCCGTGATCGCTGGCGTCCTCCAGCGGGCGCAGCCGCAGCCGGCCTTCTTCCAGGGTCACCAGCGTCTGGCTGGGCGGCAGGTAGATGCGTCCGGGATGCAGCGCATCGCCATCTTCAGGTGCCAGCAGCAGACTGGATTGCGGGCCGAGCAACTCGCGCAGGCGCGACTCGTCGAGCAGGTGGCGATCGCGCAGCAACAGCATGATGACCAGATTGGGCGCGCCGGCCACTGCGTCGAGCAGTTCGGCCAGGCGCGTGGCGTCCAGGCCATCGGCACCGACACCGAGAATGAACAACGGCGGTGGCGTCACGGCATCGGGCGCAGTGGCCGCTGCGGTGTCGTCGCAGGAGGTGTCGTCGTCTGTCATTGCAGCCATCGCATCAACGGCGCCGGGTGTCAGGCGCAATCGTCAATGATGGCGTAAACCTGCCTCTACCGCTACGCGGCATCTGAGCGGTACAGGCACTGCACGCAATGGGTCTGGAAGCGCCTGCTTACGCGCGGCCTTAACCGACACGGCGCGCACTATGGCGTGCGCGTCGCCGGACCGCGCCACCGCGCGAGGAATTCCCATGCTGGACAATCCACTCAACGGACTTCGCATCCTCGTGGTCGAGGATGATTACCTGCTGGCCGAATCACTCAACGACCTGTTGGTGGAGGCCGGCGTCTGCGTGCTCGGACCGGTGGGCAATGTGCCCGAGGCGCTGTCGCTGGTGACCTCCGGGCAGACCATCGACGGCGCATTGCTCGACGTCAATGTGCGTGGCCAACCGGTGTTTCCGGTGGCCGATGCGCTGCTGCAGCGCGGGGTACCGTTTTCGTTCTGCTCCGGCTACGACCGCTACACGCTACCGCCGCGGTTTGCGCACCTGTCGTACTGCATGAAGCCCTACAACCCGCGAACGATCACCGCGCTGCTCAGCAGCCAGACCCAACCGGCCGAGCATTACTGATCGGTGCCGTCGGTAGGCACCACACCGTCCTGGCGCAGGGCGCGCTCTTCCTCGCCGAGCTGGTTGAGCAACTCCACCGCCGACTGATGGGTGGCACGCAAGGTCTCCATGGGCTTGGAGGTCTCGCTGCGTAATGCATACAACGCAAAGCCCATCACGTTGAGGCGGTTGCGCAGCTGATGCAGCAGCTCGCGCCGCCGTCCATGCGATGCGTCGCTCACTTACGCGTCCTTGTCGCTGAGCCGGTTGTGCAGCGTGCGCACGCTGATCCCCAATTCGCGCGCCGCCGCCTTCTTGTTGAAGCGCGTGCGCGCCAGTGCCGCCTCGATCATGGCGTCCTCGGCCTGGCGCATGGTCCACCCCGCCGGAATCAGCAAGCCGTCTTCGTCGGCCTGCGGCACGGTCTGCACCACATCCGGCGCGCTCAACAGGTCGCCGTCCGAGCGCAGGTACAGGTAGCGGATGAACGAGCGCAACTCGCGCACGTTCCCCGGCCAGGTGTGGTAGGCCAGATAACGCAGCAACGATTTGGTCGGCAGCTTGCGGGTGCCGTACTTGACGTTGAGCTCGTCTATCACGCGCAGGCCCAGCAGACGCGCATCGCCGCGACGCTCGCGCAGCGGCGGCACCTGGATCGGGTATTCGTTGAGCCGGTAGAACAGATCCTCGCGCAGCACGCCGTGCTCGCGTTGCACATGCTGGTGCGTCGCCGCGACGACCCGCGCGTCCAGCGGAATTTCCTCGCTGCCGCCCACACGCATGAAGCTGCGCGACTCGATCGCGCGCAGCAGGTAGACCTGCAGCCGGGTCGGCATCTCGCCGATCTCATCCAGGAACAGCGTGCCATCGGCGGCCTGCTCCAGGAACCCGGCATGCCGACGATCGGCACCGGTGAAGCTGCCACGCTCGTGGCCGAACAGCTGGCTGGCCAGCAGTTCCTCGGGAATGGCGCCGCAGTTGACCGGCACGAAGCGACCACGCCGGCCGGAGACCCGATGGATGGCGCGTGCGACCAGGTCCTTGCCGGTGCCGGTTTCGCCGGTCACCAGCACATTCAGATCGGTCGGCGCCACGCGCACGATGTCCTTGCGCAACAGCACGATGCTGTCGCTGTTGCCGATGATGCCCAGGTTGCCCTGCTGCGCCTCACGCAGGCCGCCGAGCACGCGTTCCAGCCGTTCGGGCGCGAACGGTTTGGTGAGGAACTCGCTGACGCCGAACTGCTGCGCGCGGCCCTGGGTTTCGTAGGCGTAATCGCCCGAGACCACCACGATCTGCGGCGTGTGATCCGGGTCGAGCCGTTCGATGAGATCGAAACCGCTGCCGTCGGGCAGGCCAACATCCACCACCAACAGGTCGGGAAAGTTGCTGTCCAGCCAACGGCTGGCTTCGCCAAGGGTGTGGATGCCCTTGGCACGGAAGCCGCTATCGGTGGCTAGCTCAACCACCTGATCGCAGAACTCCACGTCGTCGTCGATGATGGCGCAGGAAAGACGGTCCATGAGCGCTTCTGTCCGCAATGACTAATACATGTTCAGTTGAGAATTGTGACGGCGGCGCGAAAAACGCGCCTGCACGCCACCACGAAAATCGCACATCGCTGTCACGGCCGTCCGGCCACCTGGCGCTCGCTTCCCCAGAGTCGAGCTCGCCGTAGAAGTTTGCCCGAAGTACGCAGGGCAGCGCGGGATTACGCCAGTGCCAAGCGTCACGGTTGGGGTCGGTCGACGCGTCGAATGCGTCGAAACGCCAAATAGCGCAAGCTTTGATGGGGATGGGAGCGCGGCCTGCGCACGGACGCGGTTGGACCGAGCTGCTGGATCAGCTCGCTTGCGCCGTGATGTGGCGGCGAAGCGGTTGAGGGGCGATGAGGCGAGCCAAGACGCTGGTTGCAGCGTCGCGCAACCGTGGCTTCAGGGCCAATGGATGCAAGCCGTGATCGCGAGGTGTGACCGCTAGCCTACGCGGCAGGCGTAGAGACGGTGTGCATGGATCCGCCACGCCAGCGCCATGACGCGGCGCGCGTTTGCGTGCGCCGGCATGACGGACGCCGCAATTGCAGCATTGCGCGTGACTCAGCGCTTTTCTGAGCCGTCCGGGCGTTCGTAATCGTGTTCAGGGTCGGCCTTGTTCACATCGCGGTCTTCATCGGGCATGTCGTGGACCTTCCACTCCACATCCTCGTTGCGCTGTTCCTGCGGCGTAAACGGCTTTTTCTGATCATCGTCCGGACCCCACGGCTTCTTCGGTTCACTGCCCATCGTCGTTCTCCTGCGTTGTGGTCATGAGCCCACGCTAGGCCGGTGCGCATTGCAGAGCAGTGAACAAAGCTGCGCGGTGGCGTGAAGCAAGCGGTGCGCGCCCAAGCGGCGGCGGCACCACACACGCCGCCGACATCGCCTAGCCCGTGCGTTTACGTTTGCGTGCGCACACTGCTGCATCACAGTGATGCGTCATCTCGCCAGGAGACATCAATGCCCGTACCCAACTACCCCCGCCCGCCGTTCAAACCGCAGCAACAGGGTTTCCCCGGGCGTACCGAAAAGATGGACCCGCGCCCGGACCATGGCGAAGACAGTTATGTCGGCCACGGGCAGCTCACCGGCAAACGTGCGTTGATCACCGGCGGAGACAGCGGCATCGGCGCGGCCGTGGCGATCGCGTATGCACGCGAGGGGGCCGACGTGGCAATCGCCTATCTTCCCGATGAGCAGGAAGACGCCGCCAAAATCGGCGCATTGATCGAGAAGGCCGGCGTCAAGGCGTTGCTGGTGGGCTGCGATATCAGCGACCCCGCCCAGGCCGCTGCGTTGATCGACAAGGTCAACAGCACCTTCGGCGGCCTGGACATCCTGGTCAACAACGCCGGCTACCAGCAGTATTTCGAAACGTTTGAGGACATCACGCTGGAGGAGTGGCGCAAGACCTTCGACACCAACGTGCATGCCGTGTTCCATCTGGTGCAGTTGTCGGTGCCGCTGATGACCGACGGTGGCTCCATCATCAACACCGCCTCGGTGCAATCCAAGAAACCGACGCCGAACATCCTGCCGTATGCCGCCACCAAGGGGGCATTGGCCAACCTGACCATTGGCCTGGCCGGCGTACTGGCCGACAAGCACATCCGCGTCAATGCGGTATTGCCGGGTCCGATCTGGACGCCGTTCATTCCCGCAGGCATGGATGAGGAGTCGGTGGAAAACTTCGGCGGCCAGACACCGATGGGCCGCCCCGGGCAGCCGGTCGAGCTGGCATCGGCGTACGTGATGCTGGCAGCCGATACCGCCAGCTACACCTCGGGCACCTTGCTCACCATTGCCGGCGGCGCCGTCACGCTGTAACCCGCCCCACGTTGCACCGCATAGTCAAGCCCGCCTCGCTTCCTTGCCCAGGCGGGCTCTTTGTTCGATCAATAAAAGTCTGTTCACTCGCAGCACCGGCCATATCGGTGTCGACTTGGTACGGTGTGGCCAGCAAGTGTGCACTGTCGATGACGTGAGCGACTCCTCCGAGCGCATGCTCGACCATTGCAGCGCCTGATGGATTGCGCCCGGACGTTCGTTGTCGCAGGACGGTCGCCTAGTCGAGATGGCAGTCCCCCGCAGCTGCGTGAACACGGTGGCGTGTTCGATGGCCTGTGGCAACGCCAGGCCGCGGGATTCGAGCAGGCGGCTCCTGACGCGTAATGCCGATGGTGTTGCGACAAGGTCGCCCGGCAACGGCTGAACCTGCGGCCTGCGGCGTACATGCGCGATGCGCGCCGCGCTTGCCCACAACGGCAACAGGCAGCCGAAGCTGCCTGTTGTCCGTGTTCACCGCATACGCTGCGGTGCGCGATCAGCGATCGCGGTGGATCAATGCGCCTGGTTCGCCTTGGCCCGCAGCGACTTGGCATGTTCCAGATGCTGGGCGATGGTCTCGCGTGCACGCTGCAATTCCTTGCCCAGATCACTCGATCCCGGCTCGCTGGCCAGCTGTGCGTCCAGCAACGTCAACGCCTGCTCGTGGCTGGTCACGCTGGCCTGCAGGTACTGCGTTTCGAACTCCTTGCCGTCCAGGCCTTCCAGGCGCTTGCGGGTACCATCGGCGCGGCTGGACGCCGCCTGCGCCAGCGTGCCGCTGCGATCGGGCGCAAAACGGCTGAGGTCGGTCAACGCTGCGCTGTGTGCCTCGTCCATCTTGCGGGCGAACTGCAGCGTCTCGCCTTCAAGGCCCTTGACGACCGCCAGCTGCGCAAGCGTGCGCTCCTGCTCGTTGAACACCACCAACGCACCCAGTGCCTGCTTGCGATCGCTGGACAGCGTGGTGGCTGCACGCAGCGGGTCACCATGCGGCGGTGTGCTGCCGGCCTTGGCCGGCGCACTGAGCGACTGCTGCTGAACGTCGCGGTCGTTGTTCGTCGGGCTGGCCGTTTCACCGGTGTCGCCCTGGCGACGCTGCCATGCCTTGTACGCCACGTAGCCCACCGCGCCGGCGGTCAGCATCTTGAAAATTCCCATCGTTGTCTCCTTGATTGATCGCGCCAGGCGCGGTCGTTGATTGTCGGGGTCGCATGGTCGCTGCAGGCATGAGCTGCCGGCGATCCAGCGTGGCAGTCGAGAGTGCGAGTGCGCGGGTTATCCAGACGTGACACGCGCATCAACGCCGCGTCGCCAATCGGGCGCGTCCACACCGTGCGCACGTGCCGTGCTGATGGACTTAACGGCGCGCCGCCAACACTGCACGGCGTTGCCGCATACCGACGGCCTTACGGGAGATCTCCATGCTTGCCCTCAACTACCACGGCTCACGCGATGTGCGGGTCGAAACCGTGCCGGATCCGACCCTTGTCGAACGCGACGATCTCATCCTGCGCGTCACCGCTACCGCCATCTGCGGTTCGGACCTGCATCTGTACCGCGGCAAGATTCCGGATCTGCGGCACGGCGATATTCTCGGCCATGAGTTCATGGGCATCGTCGAAGACGTCGGCCCCGATGTCACCGCGGTCAAACCGGGCGACCGTGTGGTGATTCCATTCGTGGTGGCCTGCGGACGCTGCTTCCACTGCATGCTGCAGGAATTCTCCGCCTGCGAAACCACCAATACCGGCAAGGGCGCTGCACTCAACCACAAGGACATGCGCCCACCGGCGGCGCTGTTCGGCTTCAGCCATCTGTATGGCGGCCTGTCCGGTGGGCAGGCCGAGTACGTGCGCGTGCCCAAGGCCAATGTCGGGCCGTTGGTGGTGCCCGATGCATTGCACGACGAACAGGTGCTGTTCCTGTCCGACATCCTGCCGACCGGCTACCAGGCCGTCATCGATGCCGGGGTCAAGCAGGGCTCGACGGTGGCGATCTTCGGCGCCGGCCCGGTGGGCCTGATGGCCGCGGCATGCTGCCGCATGCTGGGCGCCGAGCGCATCTTCATGGTGGACCGGCATGCGTACCGGCTGGACTTCGCGTCCAAGGCCTACGGCATCATCCCGATCAACTTCGACGAGGTCGATGACCCGGCCGATGTAATCGTGTCGCAGACCGATGGCCGCGGCGTGGACGCCAGCATCGAGGCAGTGGGATTCGAGGCCGAAGGCAGCGCGATCGAAACCGCGCTGACCAACCTGAAGCTGGAAGGCAGCAGCGGCGTGGCGATTCGTCAGTGCATTGCCGCAACGCGCCGCTGCGGTGTGGTCAGCGTGCCGGGCGTGTATGCCGGCTTCATCCATGCCTTCATGTTCGGCGATGCCTTCGACAAGGGCCTGAGCTTCAAGATGGGCCAGACCCATGTGCAGAAGCATATGCCGTACCTGCTGGAATGCATCGGCAATGGCGACCTCAAGCCCAGCGCGATCATCTCGCACCGCATGCCGCTGGCCGACGCCGCGCGAGGCTACGAGCTGTTCGACAAGAAGCAGGACGATTGCCGCAAGGTGGTGTTGACGCCGTAACCGTCAACAGCGCTGCAAACGCTGCAATGCAAACGGCGCGGTCGATGACCGCGCCGTTTGCATTGCTCGTCGATGTGCGGCCTGGTCAGTCCAGCGGCTTGGCCGGCACGAACGGCGATACCGGGTCGCTGGCCGGAAAGGTTTCTTCCAGCGCATCGTCCTGCAAGGCGTCCTGTTTTTCCTTCTCGCTGCGTTGGTCGTCGTGATCGCCAGCCGAATCGGGCGCAGCTGCGTGGTTGTGGTCGGTGGTCATGGGTTCTCCTGTCGCGTGGATGCGGACCATCCAACGCTACGGTGGTCCGGCGACGGCACAGGTGAAAAACGTCTTCGCATCGGCACGACAAAGGCAACCGTTTAGGGATGCATCCGGCCACGCGGCGCGCTGCGGGCGCTGTTGGACGCTGGCAGCCGATGATCGCTGTGGATCCGGCAATCCAGGCCGTGATGCAGCGGAGCAACAAGGCATGCGTGGATGGATGCGCCCTGTGCGTCATGTCTGTCTGCGCATTGCACCGTTCGACATCGCCATCATGATCGGCATGGCGCGCGTTTATCTCCTTACCTGCCTGCCTTCTGTCGATGCCAACGTCGCAGCGTCGATGACGCACGCATACGACCGCACCATTGAGTGCCTCGACCGATGCCTCCGCGCGCGGCACCCGCACCGCAGGCCCACACGCAATGCACGCATCGCAGTGCCGACGACGCGGCCATCCAGGGCACTGCGGCAGCGATGCCCGTCTGCCGCATCCAAGGCAGGGGCCGGTTCACATCCCGGCACGCCCAGGGTGTATGGTGCAAGGGCGGCCGGACTCCGGTGTCGCCTTCACTCTATCTGGCCTTTTCCATCAAGAATCTCTGCGAACGCTGCGATGCCGTCTGTTGCCGGCTCACCGTCATGGTCGATCCATCCGACCGCATCCCCAACCACCTGACCAGCGTGACGCCGCAAGGCTGGCACGTGATGGCGCGTGACGAGGAAGGCTGGTGCGTGGCCATCGACGCGGCGCGCATGTGTTGTTCGATCTACGAGACGCGGCCGGCGATCTGCCGGCGTTTCGTCATGTCCGGGCCGTATTGCCGCGACGTGCGTGCCACCTACGACGACCAACGCCGGCGGGGCATTCCCTTGACGCTCTACAACGCATGAGGATTTCGCCATGAACAACTCCCGCCGTCAGTCGATGACCGTGAGCAATCAGCCAGGCAAGCCACGGTTGTCCGAGCAGCGTCTGGCCGCCGATCTGGAGGCGTTCCAGCAATCCGGCGGCGCGATCGAGCGGCTGGGCGATACCCCGCTGCGTCGCGACAAGAAGCGTGGCGAGCCCGAGGCCACGCCTGCGGTCGCGGTCAAACCGGCAGCTGCCGACGCCAAGTAAGCGTGCGCGGCGCCTGCCGGTACAGCCGGCCCGCCGCACCCCGCAGCCTTGGGTTCTATAGCAGCTGCGCGCGATCGATCGCGCCAAGCCCTTGCGCCAGCGAGGCCATTTCATTGGCCAGGTTGATCATGTTGCCGCCGGCCTGTGCTGCGATGGCCATGATGCGCTGATAGGCATCCCAGAAGTCCGGTCCACGGCCATAGGCATCGTGGAACCCTTGCAGCTCCAGGACCAGCAGATCGGACACTTGCATGTCGGAGTGGTCCATTGCGTTCCCTCGTTGGGGGTTTCCCGGCCCGCAGCTTATACCCGTTCACCTGGCAAAACCGGCGCGATCAGACCGCCGGGGATTGAAACCTGAATTGGTTAGAGAGGGTGACCGGGGTGACATCATTGCGCAATTTCCGCCGCTGCCGCGCTGGTTGCGCCTGGCACCGTGGCGCCCCACGGCGCCAGGCAGCCGCCGGCACCTGCCGCGGAGAGGAGCCGGCTCAGCCAGCACCAGCACGGCTGAATGCCGCCAGCCCTGCCCGCAGCCACAGGCGCCCCGGCCCTGGCGCGGGCGCCGAACCACGCACATTCCCGTGTAAAATGCGCGGTCTTTGACCGGACCAATGGCGAAAGCTGCTCCACGGGCGCCCTTGTCGGGCCCGGCGTTCATTCGCCTGCTCGCTCGCCTCACCGATGCCCACGTTGCCCAGTCCAACCATGCGCTCGCCGACCGGCTCAGCCAATGGATCGACTGGACGCGCGCGGTCGCCGTGTCCAAGGCGCTGGATGGCAAGCTGCCCGAGATCGAAGCGCTGCCCGAGACGCGCCGGCTCGACGTCGAGGCTTGCGCACGCGTGCGCACCGGGCTGGCGACCAGCAGCGTGGTCGACCTGGATGCCGTGGTCGCGCGCGTACGCCGCGATGCGCGCAGCGCCGCCGCTGCCGGCAGCGACACAGCGGCAGCCTTGCCTGCGCCCGACTATGCCCCGTTCCGCCAGCACTACCTGGCCATGCAACGCGCAATGCGCACCGCCACCGGCGACCTGCGTGGCCGCCTGCGCGACATGCTGGCCCTTGAGTCCGGGCAGATGGCGCGGCTGGCCGAGGTGGATGCGGTGATGGAGCTGACCTTGAGCCCGCGCGAGCAGACCCTGTTGAACCATGTGCCGACCCTGCTCGGTGCGCATTTCGAGCGTCTGCGCGATGCCGCGCAGGCGCCAACCCCGGCAGCCGACGGCGACGCCGCGCCACGCGCGGTCTCCGACGGCTGGCTGGATGTGTTTCGCAAAGACATGCAGAGCGTGTTGCTCGCCGAACTGGATGTCCGTTTTCACCCGATCGAAGGCCTGCTTGCAGCGCTTCGTACCCGCTAACTGGGACCTCATGTTCAGAACTCTCGTTCACCTGTGTGTGTTTGTCGTCGGCCTGTTGGCGGTTTGCTGGGTCGGCATCGGTTATCTGGGCTCCAACCCGCTGGGCGCCTGTGTCGCAGCGGTGATCGGCGCCTGCTATGTGGCCGGCGCGCTGGAGCTGTATCGCTATCGCCAGGCCAGCGCCACGCTGGACGATGCCGTTGCCGCGTTGACCACCGCACCAACGGCATTGAGCGAGTGGCTGGAGCGCCTGCATCCGAGCCTGCGCAATGCGGTGCGCCTGCGCATCAAGGGCGAGCGCGTGGCGTTGCCGGCACCGGTGCTGACACCGTACCTGGTCGGCCTGCTGGTGTTGCTGGGCATGCTCGGCACCCTGCTCGGCATGATGGCCACGCTCAAGGGCACCGGTTTTGCATTGCAGAGCGCCACCGACCTGCAGGCCATCCGCGGCTCGCTGGCCGCACCGGTGGAAGGCCTGGCGTTTGCGTTCGGCACCTCGATCGCCGGCGTGGCGACCTCCGCAATGCTGGGGCTGTTGTCGGCGCTGTGCCGGCGCGAACGGCTGCAGGCGGTGCAGCGGCTGGATCTGAAGATCGCCTCCGAGCTGCATCCGCACTCGGACGCGCACCAGCGTGGCGAAGTGTTCAAGTTGCAGCAGCAGCAAAGCGCGCTGATGCCGGCGCTGATCGATCGCCTGCAGACGCTGATGGGCAGCATCGAGCAGCAGAGCATCGCCGCCGATGAGCGCCTGGCCGCGCAGCAGGCCGAATTCCACGCCAGGAGCGAGGCGACCTATGCGCGCCTGGCCACGGCGATGGAGCACGCGTTGCAGGCCGGCGTGGCAGAAAGCGCACGCGCGGTGGGCGCGGCCCTGCAGCCGGCGATGGAAGCGACCATGACCAGCATCGCGCGCGACACCGCCGCGTTGCATGAGCGCCTCACCCACGCCGTGCAGCAGCAACTGGACGGCATCACCAGCGGCTTCCAGCACAGCGCCAGTGCCGCGGCCGCGCACTGGACCACCGCGCTTGCCACGCAGGAACGCGCGCAGCAAGCGCTCGACACGCAGCTGCAGACCACGCTGGAGCAGCTCGCACAACAGGCCACTGCGGTGCAGGACGGCGTCGGCAGCGCCGTGCAGCAGCAACTGCACGCACTCAACGACGGCTTCCAGCACAGTGCGCAGACGGCCGCCGACCACTGGCAGGCCGCATTGGCCGCGCAGGAACGTGCCCAACACGCACTGACCGAGCAGCTGCAGGCCACGTTGGCGCAGATCGATCAGCGCAGCATCGCGGTGCAGGACGGCGTGAGCCACGCGGTGCAGCAGCAGTTGCACGCCCTCAATGACGGCTTTGACCGCAGCACCGCCGCCGCTGCCGACCACTGGGCAGCGGTGCTCGCCGAGCAGCAGCGCGCAGGTGCCGCGTTGAGCGCGCAGTTGCACGCCACGCTCGACCAGCTCGCGCAGCAGACCACCGCGCTGCAGGACGGCGTGCACCAGGCCGTGCAGCAACAACTCGATGGCCTGAGCAATGGCTTCGAAAACAGCACCGCGGCTGCTGCCGCCACCTGGACTGCGGCAGTGGCCGAGCAGCAGCGCGCAAATCAGGTGCTGACGCAGGAATTGCAGGGCACGCTGAGCCAGTTCGCCAGCACCTTCGACGCACGCTCCAGCGCCCTGGTCGATGCGGTGTCCAGGCGCATGGATCAGTCCAGCAGCGAGACGGCCAGTGCCTGGAACGATGCGCTGGCGCAGCAACGCGACGCCAGCGCCGCCCTGGCGAGCCAGCACCAGGGCGCGCTGGCGGCCGCCACCGCCAGCTTCGACACGCATGCCGCCGCCCTGGTCGGCACGCTGCAGCAATCGCATACCGACCTGCAGGCCGCGCTGGAAGCGCGCGATTCCCAGCGCCTGGCGCTGTGGAGCGAGCGCTTCACCGCGATGAGCGCGGAGCTGACCACGCAGTGGGAACGCACCGGCGAACGCGTCACCCAGCAACAGCAGGCGATCTGCGACACCCTGGCCAGCACTGCCAGCGAGTTGTCCACGCAGGCGCAGGCACAGGCCAGCGCCACCATCAGCGAGGTGGCGCGCCTGATGCAGATCGCTTCCGAAGCGCCCAAGGCCGCCGCCGATGTGGTGGCCGAACTGCGCCAGAACCTGTCCGAAAGCATGGTGCGCGACACCGCCATGCTGGAAGAACGCAGCAAGCTGCTCGCCACCCTGGACACCTTGCTCAACGCGGTCAATCACGCCTCCACCGAACAACGCGCAGCGGTGGATGCGCTGGTCACCACCTCGGCGGACCTGTTGCAGCGCGTGGGCACACAGCTCACCGAACAGATCGGCAGCGAAACCGGCAAGCTCGGCGCGGTGGCCGCGCATGTCAGCGGTAGCGCGGTGGAAGTGGCCAGCCTGGGCGAAGCCTTCGGCGTGGCGGTGCAGCTGTTCAGCGGTTCCACCAGCGAGCTCAACGCGCGCCTGCAGCACGTCGCCAGCGCCCTGGACGCCTCGCTCGCCCGCAGCGACGACCAACTGGCGTACTACGTGGCGCAGGCGCGCGAAGTGGTAGACCTCAGCATGCTGTCGCAGAAGCAGATCATCGAAGAACTGCGCCAGCTCGACCGCGGTCGCGGCGACGCCGGCGAGGCCGCTGGCGACGAGGCCAGCGCGGCATGAGCGACGAGATCGACATCGACGGCGAATCGGGCACACCGATCTGGGCCGCCTTCGGCGACCTGATGTCGGTGCTGCTGGGGGCGTTCGTGCTGATCCTGGTCGGGGTGATCGGCGTGCAGCTGCAGCTGTCCAGCCGCCTGGACGAAGAGGTCAGGCAGCGCCAGGCCGAAGCGCAGCGCCGCAAGACGCTGGAGCAGGCACTGGCGGCGCCACTGGCCGCCGGCCGCGTGACCCTGGTCGACGGACGCATCGGCATCCGCGGCAATGTGCTGTTCGCCTTCAATTCCGATCAGTTGCAGCCGGAAGGCCGCGAGGTGCTGAAGACACTGGCCGCGCCGTTGACCGAGTATCTGGCGGCGCGCGAGGAGATCCTGATGGTCAGCGGCTTCACCGACGACCGCCCGGTGCTGGGCGGCAACCGTCGCTACGCCGACAACTGGGAACTCTCCGCGCAACGCGCGCTCACCGTGACGCGTGCATTGATCGCCGAAGGCGTGCCGGCCGCGTCGGTGTTCGCCGCGGCCTTCGGCTCGCAGCAGCCGGTGGATTCCAATGCCGACGAGACACGCCGCGCCAGGAACCGCCGCGTGGAGATCGCGCCAATCGCGCGCCCTTCCACGTCGCGTGCCTCTTCTGCCGCCAAACCCACAGCGGCCGCAGGCACGCGATGAGCACGCAGGCGACATCCGCGCACGCGCGCCTGCAGCGCTGGCGCAGCCAGGGTGCCGACCAGCTGGATCCGGTGCGGTTCCACCTGATGGAGACGCTGGCCGCGCGGGCCGGCACCCAGACCGAGGCAGTGCGCCAGGTGCTGGAAGAAAAGCTGGGCAGGCTGGTCGATGCGTATGCGGCAACGGTGAAGCAGGCGGCGCGTCGTCCTGTGGCCGGCGATCCCGCGCAGCCACTGCAACGCAGCGCGCTGGGCGCACTGGCCAAGCAGATGGCAGGCCATGCCGCGTTGATGGAAGTGGACAGCAGAAAGACCGCCACGGCCGACGCCACACCGTTTCCCGAGCTGCCGGCGCTGGAGGATTTCCGTCGCACCTGGACCACGGTGCGCACCGCCAGCCAGGTGCGGCAGTCGCTGCAGGACGCCCCCAAGGACGCCGGCCCGCTCAATTCCAGCGTGCTGGTGCACCGCTGCATCAGCCTGATGCGCGAGTGCTCACCGGGCTATCTGCAGCACTTCCTCGGCTATGTCGATGCGCTGTCGTGGCTGGAACAGCTGCACAACGGTGGCGCGTTGGCCAGCGAGGACACCGCAGCCGTGGCGCCCGGCAAGAAGCGCAGCAAGCGTCCGTCCACCCGGCGCAGCTAGGGCGAGCAATCACGCACGCTGCGCTGCACGCGCACGCCGCTGGCGGACGCCAGCCTGGCGCGCACGCACGGTGCGGTGGCAGCCAGTCCGACGGCCTGCCGTCGTTCGCGCCCACCTGGCTCCTGCGTGGTCCATCGACCACGCAGGAGCGTCGATCATCGCTCAGCGTGGCATCGCACCGCTGCTCAGAACCGCAGCCGCACACCCACCGTCCAGCTGCGCGGCGCGCCGGGATACACCCACTGCTCGCTGTAGGAGAACGCGGCGTAGCGGCGGTCGGTGAGGTTCTCGACCTTGGCATACAGGCGCAGGCGCTCGCTCAGGTCGTAATGGCCGACCAGGCGCCACACGGTGTATGCAGGCAGCACGAAGTCGGTATTGCTATCCACCGAGCCCAGCCGCTCACCGGTATGCGATACGCCCACGCCCACCGCCGCACTGCGCTTGCCGGTCAACGGCTGCTCATAGTTGAGGAAGGCATTGCCGCTGAAGCGCGGCACGTTCGGAAAGCGGCGCCCCTCGGCCAGGCCGGTGCCGGCGGCGGCTGCGCTGCTGCGCGTGACCTGCGAGTCGGTATAGGCCAGGCCGACCGAGGCGGCCAGACGCGGGGTCAGCCGCCCGAGTAGATCCAGCTCCACGCCCTGGCTGCGCATCTCGCCCACCGGCAGCGAAAAACTGGTGTCGGCCGGATCCAGGCTCAGCACGTTCTTCTTGTCGATGCGGAACGCGGCCAGCGTCGCTTCCAGGCCATCGCCGGGCTGCACGTATTTCAGGCCGGTTTCCAGCGAGCGGCTTTTCTCCGGCGCAAAACTCTGCCCGTCCGCCCCCACGCCGCTGTTGGGACGAAAGCCTGCCGCGGCGCTCGCATACAGCGACAGCGCCGCGTCGACGTGGAAGATCACGCCGGCACGCGGGCTGACCACACCGTCGGAGGCGCGCTGCGTGGCGCCGCGCAAGTGGTTGTCGAGATCCTGCTGGTAGTGGTCGTAGCGCAGGCCGAGCAAGGCCTTCCAGCGCGCGCCCAGATCGAGCTGGTCCTGCGCATACACGCCCCACACCTGCTGGCGTTCTTCGGTGTCGGTGATCGTGGCCAGCCGCCCCGGCTGCGCAACGCCGTACTGCGGCGCAAGCACGTCGATGCTGTACGGCGTGGCCGCGGAGCGTGCGCGCTGCTGGAAGCGGCTGTCGTCGAAGCGATTGCCATCCACGCCGAACAACACATTGTGGGTGACGCCACCCATCTGCAAGCTGCCAAGCAGTTCGGCACGCGCGGCGATGTCGCGGCCCTGGTAATCGCGGTAGCGGCGCTCGCGGCGCAGCGTGCGCTCGTCGGCCTGCAGCGTCCACGGTTCGGTGGAAAACCCGCGCATGCCGCTGTCGCGATAGGTCGCCCCGCCCTGCAGCGACCAGGTCTGGTTCACGCCATGCACCACGAACACCTGATGCCCGGTGGAATGCAGGTCGATATCGCCATCGCGCGGCTCACCCAGGAAACGCCCGGCCGGCAGCCGATTGGCATCGCCATCGATGGCGGTGACCCCGCGATCGAACGGCGCATGGATGCGCACGAATTCCAGCTCGTAGGACACCGTGGTATCGGGCGTCGGCATCCACAGCAGCGAGGGCGCCAGCAGCGTGTTGTCGCTGTCGACGGTGTCGCGGAAGCTGTGCTGATCCTTGTGCATGACATTCAGCCGATAGGCCAGGTTCTCGCCCAGCGGGCCGGTGCTGTCGAGCGCAGTGCGATAGCTGTCAAAGCGCCCCGCCGACAGGTCCACGCTGTGCTGCGGCTGGAACAGGGGCTTCTTGGTGACGATGTTGACCGCCCCGCCCGGCTCGCCGCGCCCGTACAACGCCGAGGCCGGGCCCTTGATCACCTCGATGCTTTGCGTGTTGGCGCCATCGCGCAGGCCGTTGTAGCCGCGGCTGGCGTTGAAGCCGTTGACCATGTAGTCCGAGCTGAAATTGGGGTCGCCGGTGAAGCCGCGCATCGAGTAGCTGTCCCACAACCCGCCCAGGTTGTTGGCCTTGGTGATGCCGCTGGCCAGCTCCAGCGCGCCGGCCAGATCGGTGACCCCGGCGTCCTCGAGCAGGGTCTGGTCCAGCACGCGCGCACTGATCGGCAGATCGCGCAGCGGCGCATCGGTCTTGGTGGCGCCGGTCACGCTCAAGGCGCGGTACGGCGTGTACTGGCTGCGCACCTGCACCGTATCCAGATCGCGCGCCTGCGGCTCGGCGGCCGCGGCTAGGGGGCTGACGCCTGCGCAGCTCAGTGCACCGAGCAAGGGCAGCGTGTTGGACAGACGGCGGCGCGGCGTGGACATCGGGCAGGACTCCTGAAGCACCCGGGCACGCTGGGCCCGGGTCGCACGTGAGACAACGAAGGTTGAGGGGTGAAATGCAGCCGCTATGACGCGGGATCGGCACTTGCATCGAAACCTGGCGCGCGCCCGAAGTCCTCGCGCGTAAAGGGCCGGTCGCGAAACAGATAGCCGTAATAGAACGTCCGCAGCGCACGGTGATAGGTGCGGATGCGATCCTGATACGCCAGTTGCGCACGCAGGTCGGTGGCTGCCAGGCGCGTCAATGCAGCCTGCAACGCCACCGGTGGCAACACACTGGCCACGCGCTGCGCCAGCGCTTCGCGGCGCTGCAGGCCCTGGCGATACGCCGCAACCTGCGGCGCCACCTGCTGATCGCCGTTTTCGTGGAAGGCGAAATACCACTTGTAGTGGAACGCCCCGGTCAGCGGCGCCGAATCGGCCCACTGCGGGTTCTGCGCGTAGAAGGCCCGCATGGTGTCCTGGCGTGGAATATCCCAGGCATGGTTGACCGCCTCGCGCTGCAGCCGCGCGATCTCGCTGCCTTGATTGACCGGCACCGCCTGGTTGATCGCCACATGCGCCAACGCCGGCGCCACCAGCGCCAGCACCACCCAGCAGGTCGCCAGCGCGGTGGCATGCGCGGCCGGGCGCCAATGGATGCGACCCACCAGCACCGACAGCAGCACCCAGAACAGCAGATAGGCGCAGGTCAGTGCCAGCACCGCGAGTTGTTGCAGCAGCGGCACCGCATTGACACTTGCCGCGATCACAAACGGCACGCTCAGACACACCAGCACCGCAGCGGCACGCACCGCAACGCGCCGCACCAGTAACGCCGTGCCCGCACCCGGCAATGCGGCGAGCATGTGCGAACGCCCGGCCTCGCGTTCGCCCGAACGCAGATCGAACAGCAGCGCGATCACGAACAACGGCAACAGGAACACCAGCACGAAGGCGTAGTCGAAGCGCCCGGCCAGTGCCAGCTCCGGGTTGTAGCTGTCGCCATCGTGGATCTGCGCTTCCAGGCCCAGCGCGCGCACACGCAGGATGTACGGCGAGACATCGCGCATGCCCACCGCGGCAAATGCCAGTGGCGTGGGCAGGTCCCAGGTCGGGTGGAAGCTGTAGTAGGCCGCGCTGCCCGCGTCGTTGGAGCGCGCCACATAATCCTGCACCGCCGCGATATCTTCCTGTTGCAGCGCCGCGATGCGCGCAATATTGGCGCGCTGCGCGGCGATGACATGCTGGCCGGAGAGCAGGCTGCACACGGTCAGCACCGCCAGCAACAGCAAGCCGGCCAGCACGGCGCGTGCGCGCAGCAACAGCAGCAGTTCGTATTTCCACAGCAGCATCAGCGCGCCACTCCCACACGCCGGCCCGCGGCGACCAGCAGGCACAGCGCAGCCAGCAGCCAGGCAGCGACCAGGCCGAGCGCGGCGCCGGCGGCCCGCAGCACCTCTGTCGTGGCCGGCGGCTGGAATGCGAACACCGGAATCTGCTGCCAATGCGCGGAGGAGATGCGCTTGCGTTGGTCGGCGCCGGCATCCTGCGCGGTGTCGTCGGCCATGCTCACCGCATCGGCCTGCAGCTGGTTGAGCTGCTGCACCAGCGTGTAGCGGTAACGCTCGGCCTGGGCGAGAAACCGCTCGTGCGCATGCAGGTCGGTTTCCGCCAGCGTCATCGACAACGCGCGCACCGCAACCGTGGGGCTCAGCAAGGCGAACGTGCGCACCAGCAGATTCTGTTGCTGCTGGATGGCCGAATCACGCGCGGCATAGCGCTCGAACAGGCTCGCGGTGAGCCGCTCGCCTTCCAGCGCCAGCAGGCCCTTGTAGTTCACCGGCAGCTCTTCCACCCGCTGCACGCCATAGCGCGCCAGCGTCTGCTGCTTGAACTGCGCAAAGTGCGGATCATCCGGGTTGTGGCTGTCGCCGAGGGTGCGCAGGTCGCGCTGGATCGCCACATCGGTTTCCAGCCGCGTCGGCAGGCGATATGCCGCACTGGCCACATCCGGTGCCAGGCGCGGCACCAGCAGGGCCAGCCACACCCACACCGCCAGCGACACCAGCAGCGCATCACGGCCGCGCCGGCACAGCATCGACACCGAGAGCACCAGCGCGCACCACACCAGCAGATACACCGCATACGCCAGTACCAGCAGTGCGACCCGCAGCGCCTGGCCCGGCAACGACGCAACCGGCACCAGCCCGACCAGGGCCGGCAATAAACAGGCCGCCGCCACCGCGGCAAGCGCCAGATATTTGCCGCCGAACAATTGCCGGCGCGTGGCACCCTGCAACAACAGCGCACGCAAGGCGCCGGTCTCCTGCTCGCGCGCCACCGCGCCATAGCCCAGGAACACCAGCAGCAGCGGCGCCAGCACCTGCAGCACGAACGCAGGCGTCAGTTGTCCGAAGCGCACCAGCAACGAACTCTGGCGCACATCGCCGAAGTTGGCGGTGTTCTGGCGATGGCCTTCCAGGAACATGCTGTTGCCGGTGAACGCGTCCACGCCGGCATCGAACGCAGCCAATGCAGGCAGCGGGCGATAGATGAAATGGCCGTAATGCACCACCCGATGCGGGTGGCGGTCCGGCTGCGCCTCGAAGGCCTGCTGCGCGGCCAGTTGCTGGCGCGCGCGGAACGCGGCCACCTCGCGCTGATGATGCGCAGCGGTCAATGCCGCCACCAGCGTGAGCAGCATCAGCAGCACCACACCGATGGCGGCGGAACGGTTGCGCGCCATGTAACGCAGTTCTTCGCGCGCGACCAACAGCACCGCACTCATGCAGCCTGATCCTGCTTGCGCGTAAAGCGCGCATGCAAGGTGCGCACGTCGAAGCCGCTGTCGCCGGCACCGATGTCCCCGGCGATGCGCCCGTGTTCCAGGAATCCGATCCGGTCGGCCACCTCCACTGCGCCGAGCAGGTCGTGGGTGACCATCAGCACCGCGCCGCCACGCTCGCGCACGCTGCCGACCAGCCGGTTGAAGTCGGCGATGGCGCGCGGGTCCAGGCCGGAGGTGGGTTCGTCCAGCAGCAGCACCGGCACCCGGCGCAGCGTGGCCACCGCGATCGCCACCTTCTGGCGCATGCCCTTGGAAAACCCCGCCAGCCGCTGGCGCCAGGCCTCGTCCTGCAGACCGGCAGCGGCCAGCGCCTGGCCGATCTCGGCCTGGCTGCGGCGCTGGCCGGCCAGCGCCAGCAGGTAGTCGGCATTTTCCAGCGCGCTCAGGTGCTCGTAGAGCGCAACGTTTTCCGGCAGATAGGCCAGCCGCGCACGCGCGGCGCCGGGGTCGGCGACCGGGTCGATGCCATCGATGCGCAGGCTGCCGGCGCTGGGTTTGACGAAACCGAGCAGGCTGGAAAGCGTGGAGGACTTGCCGGCGCCATTGCCGCCCAGCAAGGCGTAGACGCTGCCGGAGGCGACCTGCAGATCCAGCCCCTGCAGCACGGCGCGGCCACGATAGGCCACATGGAGATTGCTGATCGAGATCGCGGGAGCGGCGTGGGGACTGGAAAGCATGGCAAGGCAGCAGTTCAACGAAATGATACGTTATCACATTGCGATTAAGGCCTGGAATGCGCCGTCATCGCGAGACGACAGCTGCCCGATGCCGCCGCGACCGTCAAAGCAAGCGTCGCCGGTCAAATGTTACTGTATTACGTAACAACCCCCCGGTGCCTGCTGGTGTTCGGCAGTCCCTGCGATGCGCGGCTGCACCTGGAGAGACCCACCACCCAGGCGCACGCAGGCGGCTGGAACCGCGATGCGGCACGGCGTTCTTCAAGCGCCGCCGCCGTGCCGGCGCAGCCATCAGGATCAGCACGCCTTGCCACGTCTTCCCCCTCAATCGAGATCCCGTACGTCCCACATGACTTCCGATACGCGCCCCTTTGCTCCGCACGCTTGGTCCCTTCCCGCACGCGCCCGCGACAACACCATGGCCGAGACCACGACCACGGCCGGCGGCGCCACGCGTGCCGCTGCCGGCCTGCTCGCCGCAACCCTGTTCACCGCCGCGCAGGTGGGTGCGCAGTCCATCGACACCAGCGCGCCACTCCCGCCGGTGCGCGCCTGGCATGGGGCCAGCGAGGCGTTGATCGCCACGCCGGACGATCCGTGGAGCACGCCGGCGGAGCGCAGCGATTTCGCCAGCACGCCCAGTTACGACGAAACGCGCGCCTGGCTGGAACGCCTGGTCGCCGCCTCGCCGCTGCTGTCGTTGGAGGTCCTCGGCAAGAGCAGCGAGGGCCGCGACCTGCTGCTGGTACGCGCGCACAAGGGCGCCCCCGGCAAGCCGGTGGTGCTGGCGCAGGCCGGCATCCACGCCGGCGAGATCGATGGCAAGGATGCCGGCCTGATGTTGCTGCGCGATATCGCCCAACGCGGCAAGGACACCTTGCTCGACCAGGTGGATCTGGTGTTCGTGCCCATCCTCAATCCCGATGGCCACGAGCAACGCGGCCCGCTGATCGGCGCGGCCTTGCGCGGCCCGCAACAGATGGGCTGGAACACCACCACGCGCGGCATCAATCTCAACCGCGACTACCTCAACCTGGAAGCGCCGGAAACACGCGCGATGGTCGCGCTGCTGCACACCCTCGACCCGGCGCTGTACATCGACCTGCATGTCAGCGGCGGGCTGGATCATCAGTACGACATCACCTTCACCTTTGCCGGCTGGGGCACCTACGCACGCTCGCGTGCCACCGCCGACTGGCTGCAACAACGCTTTACGCCGGCGGTGAACACCGCGCTGCGCAGCCAGGGCCATGCACCTGCGATCTATCCCAGCCTCATCGACGAAGACGCGCCGCGCTCGGGCCTGCGTTACTCGCCGGAAGGGCCGCGCTATTCCACCGGGTATGGCGACTTCGCCGGCATCCCCACCGTGCTGGTGGAGAACCACCGCCTGAAGTCGTACCGGCAGCGCGTGCTGGGCGACTATGTGCTGCTGGAGGCAGCACTGCGCGTGGTTGGCCGCGATGCAAGAAAGATCGATGCGGCCAAGCGTGCCGATCGCGCCGCCCGCCCGCAGGAGCTGATGGTCGCCTGGGAACGCCTGCCACAGCCGATCGCCCAGGTGCCGTTCCAGGGCGTGACCTACACCCGCGCGTTCTCGCCGGTGTCCGGCCGGCAGGAACTGCGCTGGGAAGGCCGCGACGAAACCTGGACCATGCCGGTGATCGGCTATCGCCAGACCCAGGCCGTAGGCTATCCGCTGGCCTGGTGGATCCCGCCCGGCAACGACGATGTGGTCGCACTGCTGCAGGCGCATGGCATCGCCTACGAACGCCTGCAACAGCCGCGCCAGCTCAGGGTGCAGCAGATCCGCGTGGTGAAACAGGGCCACGCCCAGATACCGCAGCCAGACGAAGCCGACGAAACCTTCGCCGCCGGCAGCGTCCGCGTGCCCGCCGATCAACCGATGCGCATGCTGGCGGCCGCGTTGCTGGAACCGGCCAGCAGCGACTCGCTGCTGGCCAGCGGACGCTTTCGCAATGCCGGCAGCCCCGATAGCGGCCTGTACGGCACCGAGCTGGTGGATTTCACCGAGCGCGTGCTGCACAACGACGCCGCCCTGCGCGCCGCGTTCGAACGCAAGCTCGCAGACGATGCCGCCTTCCGCGCCGATGGCGATGCGCGGCTGCAATGGATCTATGCGCGCTCGCCGTACGCGGCGATCACCGGGTGGCGTTATCCGGTGCGGCGTCAGCTGGTGGAATGAAAATGTCGCATGCCGGTTGCAGACGGGGCGGCAGTAACCGTTTCCAGTCGCGCGTCAGCCGTTATCTGGCGACGCGTGCATGTAGCCGAACAGACTTTCGAAAGCGGCAACGCACCCGCGCCAGGTAACTAGCGCGTTTGCCCGAAGTAACTCAACAACGCCACGCCTGGCCTGCCAGTGCGTGGCGTTTGTTTTTTGCACACGCACGCGCTCCGAAGGTGGCAAATGCCGGTTTCTTCCGCCTAAAACGCACTGTGGCTGGTGTCACTCACTGGGTTCCACCGACGCGGACGATTATGTCCGTAGATAGTCACGTCTGCTGTTTTAAACGCGCCAATCAATTGCCTCGATAGAGCAAAACTATCGCCCGCTTTTTTGCGCGCGTTGGATTCTTAACCGGCCAATCCCGATTGTAAAAATCCTGCTAAAGCAACGCTGCAGACGGCCGCTACCGCATTCCAGGGCGTCACGGCGCCCATCTCCGTTTTTGCCCGCGCGCCATCGATGGTGCTGCGTCCATCACCCACCCAGCCGAGATTTCAATGAAATTGACCGTCAAGCTTCTCAGTGGCGCCATCGCCCTGGCATCGTCGACCTGCGCCTACGCGCAGCAGGACGCGATGTTTTCCTTCAGCGGCTTCGGCACGCTGGGTGTGGTGCATTCGACCGAGGACCAGGCAGACTTCACGCCCGACATCCAGACCGTGGAAGGTGCCGGTGCCAGTCACTCCACCTCGGCACGCCCGGACTCGCGCATTGCCGGCCAGGTCAACGCCAACTTCACCGAGAAGTTCACCGGCGTGCTGCAGGTGACCAGCGAATACGCCGAGCGTGCCGATTACACGCCGAAGGTCACCCTGGCCCACGTGAAGTATCAGTTCGGCCCGCAGTTCGCCGCGCGCCTGGGGCGCATCACCGCGCCGCTGTACATGCTGTCCGAATACCAGCGCGTCGGCTACGCCACGCCGTGGGTGCGTCCGCCGTACGAGGTCTACAACTATCTGCTGCCGATGGACGGCGTGGAAGGCGTCTACACCATCAACGCCGGGCAGAGCGTGGTCAGCGTGCAGGGCTTCTATGGCCGCATCGACTCCAAGAAGGCCGACGTGGACGCGCTGCGCGGTCTGGCCATCGGCCTGGAATCGGGCGCATCCACCTTCCGTGCCGGCTACATCGTCGGCACCAGTACCTTCGACACACCGTCGCTGGATCGCCTGTTCTCGGCCTATCAGCGCATCAATCCCGCGCTGGCCGATCGCCTGACCACCTATGGCGTGGACGGCAGCTTTGCCAGCGTGGGTTACGCCTACGATCCGGGCAACTGGTTCCTGCGCAGCGAAGTGATCCGCGCCGATTACTCGCCTTCGCTCAACGGCAAGACCACCTCCGGCTATCTCAGTGTCGGCGGGCGTTTCGGCACGCTGACGCCATCGATCACCTATGCCAACGTCGATCGCAAGGGCCCGAGCATCGCGCCCGGCCAGGATCCGGTCGGCGTGATGACGCGCGCACTGGCGCAGGCCGAGAGCGGCCGTCACAGCTTCACCGCCGCGCTGCGTTGGGATGCGCGTGAGAGCGTTGCGTTCAAGCTGCAGGCCAGCCACATCAACAACAACGCGGGTTCGTTCGGATCGTTGAACAACATCCAGCCGGGCTTCCGTCCGGGCGGCAGCTACAACCTGCTGTCGGCCTCCGTCGACTTCGTGTTCTAAGAGATCCCCCATGACCATTTCCAAGTGTTTTGCAGTCTCGCTGCTTGCCGCGTTGTCGCTGACCGCGTTCTGCGCCAATGCCGATGTCGTGGTGGTGATGGCGGCCAAGGGCGGCCCGGACAGCCTCAGCGCCGCGCAGGTGTCGCAGATCTTCCTGGCCAAATCCAGCAGCCTGCCCGGTGGTGGCGCAGCGGTGCCGATCGACCAGGAAGAAGGCGTGGCCACCCGCGATGAGTTCTACAAGAAAGTCGCTTCGCGCGATTCGGCGCAGCTGAAGTCGTACTGGTCGCAGCTGATGTTCACCGGCAAGGCGCAGCGTCCCAAGCGTGTCAGCGGCGACGACGCGGTCAAGAAGGCCGTCGCCGCCACGCCGGGCGCCATCGGCTACATCAGTGCAAGCGCAGTCGACCCCAGCGTCAAGGTCGTCCTGAAGCCGTGACCCGCCCCCTGCTCGAGACTCACGTCATGAGACGCATCCTGTCGCTACCGTTGTTCTGGAAAATCCTGATGCCGGCCGCGGTGGCGATCCTTTGCCTATCGAGCTATGTGGCCTTCAGTACGCTGGTGTTCCACCGCAACAACGATCGCCTGGAAGCGGTACGCGACGTGCATTTTCCGTTGCTCGACGCCATGACACGCAACGTGGCTGCGCTGGACAAGCTCATCAACGGGCTCAACGGCGCCGCTGCCGCCGGCGATGCCGACATGTTGGCGGCCACCAAGCCGGTGGCCGAAGAGATCCACGCTTCCTACGTGAAACTGCAGAAGGCCGATCCGGCCAATGCCAGGGAGCTTGCCCGGCTGGGCAAGCAGTTCGACGACTACTACGGCCTGGCCCAGGGCGTGGCCGCCGCGTTCGTGGAGCAGCGCGAACCCGACGCGGCGCAGATGAGCGCCATGGCGCCGGCACTGGAGACCTATCGCACCACCCTGACCGCCATGCAGAAGCGCGCCGATGCACGCTTCCGCGGCACCGTGCAGGAAGCGGTGGACAGCTCGGTGGCGGCAAGCATCGGCGGGCTGGTGCTGGGTGTGGTCGGTGCGGTGCTGTGCATCGCCTTCGGCTGGATCGTGGCACGTGCCATCACCCAACCACTGAACCGTGCGGTGGGCATTGCGCATGCGGTGTCCTCGGGCAAGCTGGACAACAGCATCTCGATCGACCGCAACGACGAGGTCGGCCAGCTGCTGCAGGCGATGGACAGCATGCAGCGCCAGTTGCGTCGGGTGATCCAGGCGCAGACCGAGATGGGCGACAGGCACGAGGCCGGCATGGTCAGTCACCGCATCGCCGAGCACGAATTCCCCGGCGAATTCGGCAGCATGGTGCGTGCCAGCAATGCGCTGGTGTCCAGCCATATCGCGGTGACGATGCAGATCGTTGCATTGACCGAACGCTATGCCGCCGGCGACCTGTCGCAGCAGCTGGAGCCGTTGCCGGGCGAGAAGGCGGTGATCAGTCAATCGATCAACGATGTGCGGGCCAGCCTGCTGTCGATCAACGGCGAGATCAAGCGGCTGGCATCGGCGGCGGCGGCGGGCGACTTCAGCGCACGTGGCGACGAGACCGCGTTCGAGCATGACTTCCGCCAGATCGTGGTGGACCTCAATCACCTGATGGGCAGCTCGGACAAGAGCCTGGGTGCGGTGTCGCAGGTGTTGCAGGCGATTGCGAGCGGCGACCTGACCACGCGCATGCACGGCGACTTTGCCGGCGTGTTTGCGCGCATGCGCGACGATGCCAACACCACGGTGGACCGCCTGACCGACATCGTCGGGCGTATCCAGCACTCCTCGTCCGAGATCGATACCGCTGCCGGCGAAATCGCCGCCGGCAATCAGGACCTGTCGCGGCGTACCGAACAGCAGGCAGCCAGTCTGGAAGAGACCGCCGCCTCGATGGAGGAACTCACCTCCACCGTCAGGCAGAACGCCGAACATGCGCTGCAGGCCAACGAACTGGCACGCAGTGCGGCCAGTGTGGCTTCGAAGGGCGGCGAGGTGGTCAGCCAGGTGGTCGGCACCATGTCGGGCATCGAAACCTCATCGAAGAAGATCGCCGAGATCATCTCCGTCATCGATGGCATCGCGTTCCAGACCAATATCCTGGCCCTGAACGCGGCGGTGGAAGCCGCACGTGCCGGCGAACAGGGCCGCGGCTTTGCAGTGGTGGCCTCGGAGGTGCGCACGCTCGCGCAGCGTTCGTCCGCTGCGGCCAAGGAGATCAAGGAGCTGATCGACGCCTCGGTGGGCAAGGTGGCCGAAGGCTCGGTGCTGGTGCACAAGGCCGGTACCACCATGACCGAGATCGTCGCCAGCGTGAATCGGGTCACCGACATCATGGGCCAGATCACCGCCGCATCCAGCGAACAGTCGGCCGGCATCGAACAGGTCAACCAGACGGTGATCCAGATGGACGAAACCACCCAGCAGAATGCAGCACTGGTGGAAGAAGCCATGGCCGCGGCACGGGCGATGGAAAAGCAGTCCAGCACCCTGACCCAGCTGGTCTCGCTGTTCCAGCTGGAGCCTGCCAGCGCGCAGCAGCTGGAACGAGACGCCGCATAGGCGATCGACCGGATCCTCCCGCGATGTCCCCGACGCCCCTCTTCTGCACGGACTGCAGAAGGGGGGTTCCTGTAATCCCAGGCGGCAGACACGGCGGTGATCCGGCGTCGTTTCACGTAGCGCCACGCGCATGGCGCGCCGAGGACGATCGATGCGGTGTCCCGACGTCGCTCCCGGCGTGCTCCCCCTGCCAGCCAGCGCTGGCTTACCCCGACCTGGACATGCGGGGTTGTCCGACACCTGCGACCGCGCTTTGCCGATGGCCCAACGGCGCGCCATCGCAAAAGTCCGGTCCGGAAGGCGCGTCTGCGCACTCCACGCATGCCCCGGTGCTGATCGCCTGCCGGGCCATATGCCGAACAATGCGCAAAACAGATCACAGTTCTGCGGAAAAAAGTGGCGCGACCGCACAGTCCTCACGGCTACGTCACCACCAAGCAACATTTGCATGCGATAGCTGTCGCGCTCGCTGAACACCGAGCCAACTGTCCCCCATCCAGCGCGCGTTCCGCTGAGCGTCGATCTGCCCCCCGGCAGCCGGCGGTGGCCTCGTGCGTCCGATCGATTTCCAGGAGATTCACACCCATGCGCTTCCGGACTTTCTTCGCCGTCCTGCTCTTCACCGCTGCCAGTGCCAGCGCAAACGCCCAGGTCGTCACCCTCAACAAGGGGGGCTATACCTTGCGCTACGACTGCACCAACCACACCGCGTTGCGCTATGAGTATGTCCTGCAGGCCGATACGGGTTCGGCGGCGCGTCCGTCCAGCTTCAATCTGGATACCGAACTGCCCAGCGGCTGCGCCGGCCAGACCTCCACGGCCTCCTACGCCAGCGTGCGCACCGGCTACGATCGCGGCCACCTGGTGACCTCCAACCACATGGACTACAACGCGACCTACATCCGTCGCGCCAACCTCATGTCCAACATCGTGCCGCAGGTGGCCAGCTTCAATCAGGGCATCTGGGTGCGCGCGGAAAACGTGGCCGAGTGTTACCGCGACATCGCCAGCGTGCAGGTCTACGGCGGAGTGATCTACAGCGACACCACCAACGATTACTTCCTGAGCAGCCACGGCATCCGCACCCCGGATTTCTTCTGGAAGACGATCATTACCGCCAACCCCGGTGGCGGCACCCGCGCGATCAGCTGGCTGATTCCCAACAGCGCCAACCTCGGTTCGCTGGACAGCTACATCGTCAGCATCGACGAACTGGAAGACCTCTACGGCGCCAGCACCATCGGCATCACCGCACCGGCCGACGTCAAGGCCATGCTGCCCGCCACCACCTGGCCGCAGCCGAGCAATTGCGACCTGGGCTGAGCGCGGGCTGCGCGCGTCTCTCGCCGCGTCGATCAACAGCGGCTGACGCCATGTTGCGAGCAGTCGTCAGGTGGGTGCGGACGGCGCCCGGAACCGGAGTGTCCGCATGGCCCTTGCCGATGCCGGGCACCGGCCGTGCCCGCCTGGCGCTGAGCGCAGC
Organism: Xanthomonas euroxanthea; assembly: GCF_903989455.1. Classification (NCBI taxonomy): domain Bacteria; kingdom Pseudomonadati; phylum Pseudomonadota; class Gammaproteobacteria; order Lysobacterales; family Lysobacteraceae; genus Xanthomonas; species Xanthomonas euroxanthea. The sequence goes on from NZ_LR861803.1 coordinate 4,268,031, forward strand.
AGCCTGGCCAGCCGCGCTCCATAGGGGGCGTGTGATCCAGCAGACAAGGCCCGGGATTCCCGGGCCTTGTCGTTGCAGGCAGCGCCACGCATGGCCCGCCGCAACGCGCACTCAGGCTTCGGGCGCGACAAGCGCGGCAAACCAGTCCGCGTAGGGCGTGTTCTTGACCAGATGCCGATTGAAGTCCTTTGCGCCATCGCTCCACCACACCGGGCCGCGCTCTCCCAGCGCCGTCTTGGCACGGTCCACGGCCGCACGCGCTGCAGCCAGCCGCCCGGCATCGTCATCGCGCCTGGCCGCCTTGACCGCGCGCCGCGCATCCATCAACGCGCCGACCAACCCGGCACGCACGTCTTCGCGCAGGTGCGGGTTGGCGGTACGCCAGAGCCGGCCACGTACGATCAGATACCGGCCATCGGGCGTGGTGACGGGCGCAGCGGCGGCCGTCATTGCCAACGCACTCGCAAACAACCCTGTAGCGTCGGGCAGGCCAAGCCGCGCCTACTCGACCCGCGCAAAGCGGGGACGCGCAACGCCGTCCACCTCGACCTGCGCGACGAACATCGCATACGGCCGCACCCACAGACCGACGTCGCTGTCCAACGGGCGGTAGAGCACCAGCGGGGCCAGCGTCTCGCTGCAGCGCACGACGCCGAGCACGTCATAACGGCCGCCCTTGAAGTGGCGGTACTGGCCCAACGCGATGCTGGGTAATGGCGACAGAGAGGTGTCCATGGATGTCACAGGGTGGGCAGCCCCCAAGTCTAGGCAGCCCGGCCCGCGACAGCCAGCACATGCCGCGCAACCGGCGGCATGCGGGTGTCACCGATGCACGGCGCGGACAACGCCGCGATGTGCTTACTGGTCGTCGTCCTCTTCGTCCTCTTCGTCTTCGTCGCCCAGGTCGCTATCGTCCTCCACCGGGTCCTCGATGCCATCGTCGTCATCGATCTCGCTGTCCTGCGCAGGCCCTTCCTGGATTGGCGCAGTGTCCCTGCCCGGCGCCTTGACGCCATTGGGCGGGGTCGGATCGTCCACGCCGCGATTGCCGTTTTCGTCGTTGCTCATGGTCAGCTCCAGCGGTGAAAGACCGCACGGCCACCCTCCTCCCGCCGATGTGACGTGCACGTGTGTCCTGCACGATCGCAGTGCAGCCCATGCCGGCCACGCCTGAGCCGAGCGGGCGCCACCGCATCCGGCCGGTGCCTGTGGCCGTACTGATGAAAACGCCCACGGAGTCACCCGCATGCCGAGCTTGATCCGCAACCTGGAAAACCTGCTCGCCGCCTGGAAAGCCGAGGCCAGCACCTTCGATGCCTGCGACATGCCGGCCTCCGCGCTGGCCTTCCGCGACTGCCACCGTCGCCTGTCCGCGTTGCTGGACGAACATGCGCGCCATACGGCCGGGCCAGTGGTCGAGCGGGCCGCGCACGAGCAGCAGAACTCAGTGCCCCAGCTGCAGGCGCGCGCCATCGCGCCGATGGGTTCCTAGGGTGTCGATCAGCGTGTCGCTGGCCTGATTGACGCCGATCACCTCGACCTCGGCACCGTGCGCGCGCAGCTTGAGCACCACCCGATCCAGCGCCGCCACCGCGCTGATGTCCCAGAAGTGCGCGTGGCTCAGATCGATCAGCACCTTGGGCGGCGTGCCCGGGAAATCGAAGCTGGCCACGAACTGCCCGGCCGATGCAAAGAACACCTGGCCGCGCACCGCATACACGCGCACTCCGTCGTCACGCTCGCTGGCCTGCACCTGCAACATGCGCCCGACCTTGCGCGCAAAGAACAGCGCCGACAGCAGCACCCCGGCCAGCACGCCGCGGGCCAGATCGTGCGTCCATACCGTGACCACGACGGTGCCCAGCATCACCACCGACGAACTCCCCGGGTGCGTGCGCAGATCGCGTAGCGAACCCCAGCTGAAGGTGCCGATGCTGACCATGATCATCACCGCCACCAATGCCGCCATCGGGATCTGGCGCACCCAGGGCGCGCCATACACCACCATCAGCAGCAAGACGACACCGGCCACCAGGCACGACAGGCGCCCACGTCCGCCCGAGCGCACATTGATCACCGATTGCCCGATCATCGCGCAGCCGGCCATGCCACCGGAGCACCCGGCCAGCAGGTTCGCCAGCCCCTGCCCTGCGCATTCGCGGTTGCGCTGCGACGGGGTATCGGTGAGGTCTTCGACAATCTGCGCGGTCATCAACGACTCCAGCAGGCCCACCACGGCCAGCGTCGTCGACACCGGCAGCAGGATGCGCACGCTGTCCCAGGTCAGCGGCACGTCCGGCAGCAGGAACACCGGCAGGCTGTCGGGCAGACGGCCCATGTCGCCCACGTTGCGGATGTCGATGTGCCAATACGCGCACACCGCCGTCAGCACCACGATGGCGACCAGCGGCGAGGGAATCGCCGTGGTGAAGCGCGGCAGCAGATAGATGATGGCCAGGCCCGCCGCACACACCGCATGCACCGGCCATGGCATGCCGACCAGCTCCGGCAGCTGCGCCAGGAAGATCAGGATCGCCAACGCATTGACGAAGCCGGTGATCACCGAGCGCGAGACAAAGCGCATCAATGCACCCAGGCGCAATGCCGCCGCGATCAGCTGCAGCACGCCGGCCAGCACGGTGGCCGCCAGCAGATACTGCAGCCCGTGTTCCCTGACCAGGTCCACCATCAACAACGCCATTGCGCCGGTGGCGGCAGAAATCATCCCGGGCCGGCCCCCGGCGATGGAAGTCACCACTGCAATGCAGAACGCCGCGTAGAGCCCGACCTTGGGGTCGACACCGGCAATGATCGAAAACGCGATGGCTTCGGGAATCAGCGCAAGCGCGACCACGATGCCGGCGAGCACATCGCCACGCACGTTGCCGAGCCATTGCTGGCGCAACGAGAAAACTCTGGACATTGAAACGCCTCCGCGCACCGGCAAACACACGGCGCGCCTACATGAACGTCAAACACCTGGACCTTCGCAGCAACTGCGAGCGCGTGATGCCTTAGGTCAGGGTGGTGTCATGTGTCGGAGGAAATCGCGCTGGACGAAGCTTCATGCTAACGCGCTGATGTCGGTGAGCACAACCGATGGCGCGCTGCTGCACATGCACATCGAGCAGTCGAAGCCGGGCAACGCTGCCGATGCCGGAGCACCACCAACGCACAGGCCGCTGGAAGATGCGTGCTGGTATCGCATGGTGCCGCTGGCGCGGGGCAAGCTGCATGCGTCGCGGGCGCAGGGTATTGCCGGAGACGCCGGCTACATTCGGTGGATGTGCCGGACCAGCACGCGCCCTGTCGCTTCAGCCGCTGCCGGCAGCACGTGGCTCAGTCATCGCCGAGCACACGCTCGCCCATCAGTTCGCGCTCGCGCTTTTCCAGTTCCTCGGCATAGCGCTTGCGCACGAAGCTTTCCGACAACACGCCCAGCACCTTGCGTTGGGCATCGATCACCGCCAGCTCATCGGCCTGCGTGGCGTCGAAGACCTTCATCACCGCCACGATGTCGGTGTCTGCCAGCAATGCCGCATCGCGGTGGCTGGCGTAGTCGCTCACCGGCGCATCGGCCTGCACATTGTCCGCATACAGCACCGCCAGCGGCACCACCCCGGCGTAATGGCCGGCGGCGTCTTCCAGCACCACGCGCTGCGTGGACCCCAACGGAAACCGCCGGCGAAACTCGCTGACCGTGGTGTCGTGCGCGGTGTGGTTGGCGTCCTTGCGCATCATCTTGCCGGCCGACAGATTGCGCACCCAGCCCACGTCGCGTGCACTGCGGATGTTTTCGCCACGCAGATGCAGGCGCCAGGTGGAGAACGAATAGCCAAACACCTGGCGCACCACCGTATTGGCCACCAGCACCGCAACCATCACCGCGCTCGCCAGCACAAAGTCGTGCGTGCCTTCCAGGATCAGCATGGCCATCGTCATCGGCGCACCGACAATGGCTGCCGCCAACGCGGCCATGCCCACCAACGAGGCGCTGGTGATATCCACCGCCGCGGCGCCGACCAGCAGGTTCAGGAACACCGCAAACAGGCTGCCCACCAGCGAGCCCATGAACAGCGAAGCGAAGAACAGGCCGCCACGGAAGCCGAAACCCAGCGAGATGCCCGACGCGATGCATTTGAGCACCAGCACACCGGCCAGTACCTGCAGGGTGCTGCTGCTGGTCAGGTCCAGGTGCAGGGCGCCATGTCCCGACGACAGCACCTGCGGCGAATACATCGCCAGCGGAATCAGCAGCAACCCGCCCACCACCGGGCGGCCCCAGATCGGCAGCGCGATCCGCCCCACGGCGCGTTCGATACCGGCCACCAGCCGCATCACCGCGATGCCGATCAACGCGCAGGTCAGCCCCAGCGCGATGTAGATCGCATAATCGCGCGGCTGCAATTGATAGGCGACCGCCGCCGGCAACGAATACGGCGCGGCACCGAGCGCGTTGGCCATGAACGCGCCGGCCAAGGCCGCTGCGGCCACCGGCGCAAGCGCCGAGGGCGTGTAGGCGCCGATCACGATCTCGAATGCGTAGAACGCACCGGCCAGCGGCGCCCCGAACGCACCGGCGATCGCGCCTGCCGCGCCGGCACCGACCAGCGTGCGCATGTCGGCCCGGCGTACCCGCAGGACACGGCCCAGCTGCGAACCGGCGCCTGCGCCCATCTGCGTGTAGGTCGCCTCCAGCCCCACCGATGCGCCGAAACCGTTGGACAGCAGCGTCTGCACCGCAACGATCAGGTTGTCGCGCATCGACATGCGCCCGCCGTGCAGGGCATTGGCTTCCACCGCATCCACCAGCGGCCGCTTGCGCCGCCGCGCCAGCAAGGCCACCAGGCCCACCAGCAGGCCGCCCAACGGCAACACCAGCAACTGGGTGGCGGTGATCGATTCGGCGGTACTGAGCCGCTCGCCCGGTGCAAGCGCGTACAGCCAGGCCTGCAGCGCATGCGCCATGCCAGCCTGCACCACCATCAGTGCCGCCGCGATCAGCCCCACCACGGCTGCCAGCCCAATGAACCACAGATCGTTGGCGCGCAACTGCCGGCGCAACCACTCCAGCGGCCGTCGCCAGGATGCTGCCGCCGGGTGCACGGCGTGCGTGGGGTTATGAGGAAGTGGCTGCATGGAAGACCAGCGCTCCGCCGGATCAGGGTGCCGGCGCACGGGAGACGTCAGCGATGCGGCCTAGTGTGCAGCAACCTGGCTGACCTGCCGCAGTCTGGCCGCGGCAGTGCAAGCAACGAACACAGCGGCGGCAGCGGGCGCCGGCCACACGCCGGGGGACGGCGCGCTCACCCCAGCGCACACAGCGGCTTTTCCCCGGGGCGCAAGGTCAGCACACGCACACCGGTACGCGTCACCGCCACGGTGTGCTCGAACTGCGCCGACAACTTGCCGTCGCGCGTATGCACCGGCCATTGATCCGGCTCGGCGCGGATCGCCGCCCTGCCCTGATTGATCATCGGCTCAATGGTGAACACCATGCCTTCCTGCAGCTGCATCCCCGTGCCGGCATGCCCGTAGTGCAGGATCTGCGGCTCTTCATGCATCTGCCGGCCGATGCCATGCCCGCAATATTCCTTCACCACGCTATAGCCCTGCTCGCGCGCATGCCGCGCAATCGCATGACCGATGTCGCCCAGCCGCGCGCCCGGACGCACCGCGGCAATCCCCTTCCACGTCGCCTGATAGGTGGCCTGCACCAGCCGCCGCGCCGGATACGCCACCTCGCCCACCAGATACGTCGTGCTGGAGTCGGCGATATAGCCGTCCTTTTCCAGCGTGATATCCAGATTGACGATCTGCCCGTTGCGCAGCACGTCCGCAGCCGATGGCACGCCGTGGCACACCACATCATCGATGGAGGCGTTGAGCACGAAGGGAAAGTCGTACTGCCCTTTGCTGGCCGGCCGCGCGCCCAGCTCGTCGACAATCATCCGCTCGACGAAGTCGTTGAGTTCCAGCGTGCTGCGGCCTGCCAGCGGCAGCTGATCCAGCGCATGGAACACCTGCGCCAGCAACGCACCGGCGTTGGCCATCAACGCAATCTCCGCCGGCTGCTTGATCATGTCCGCGCCGGTTTCAGGGATTGCGGACGCACGCCCGCCGCGCGCAGTTCCTGCGCCACGATGTCCTGGAACGAGGATTCCGGATGCATCTCGCACAGCATCCCGACCTTGATCCAGAAAGTGGCCTGCGCGTTGATCGACCGGCTGGTCACCGTGCACGCGCGGCGCAGCTGATCGTGCAGTTCGTCATCGATATTGACGATGCCCATGCAAGCTCCTATGTCATCAATATACGGATTGTATATGAAACGTATAAACACCTGCAATGCCGGCAGTTGCCTGCGGCTGCGCTCGCTGGGTGCCAGGCGAACGCAGCCGGGAAGACATCAGGCAGGGCAACGCTAGTGACCGGCAACAGGCGAGCGTGCGCCCACCGCAAAGCCGTGCTGTCGGGCACGCCATGCAATCAGCAGCCCGATTGCCAGCAGCAAGGCCATGGCAACCGGAAAGGTCTGCGCGCCCCATTGGTCCAGCAGCACGCCGCCCACCACGCCACCGCCGGCGATGACGCTGTTCCAGGCCACCACATTGAGCGACAGCGCCACATCGGCGCCTTCGCCTGCGCTGTCGGCAAGTGCCGTCTGCAGCAGGGTCGCCGCGCCGCCGAAGGTCAGCCCCCATATCGCCACACATACGTAGACCACAGGCTGCACGTCCTGCAGGAATGCCAGCACCACCGAGATCGCGAGGAACGTTGCCAACGACACCAACACCGTGCCACGCAGGTGCTGCTCCACCAGCCTTGCCGCCACGCCGATGCCAGCCAGTGCCGCAACGCCGAAGATCAGCAGCAACACGTCCACGCGATGTCCCAGCCCGGCGTGTGCGGCGAACGGCGCCACATAGGTGTACAGGATGTTGTGGGCCAGCATCCACGCCATCACCGTGGCGAGCACGGGACGCACGCCCGGCGTGCCAAGCACCTTGCGCAGCGGCACCCGCTGCGCTGCCGACTGGCCCGGGTAATCGGGCACCTTCAGCAGCACCCACACGATCAGGATCAGCGTCAATCCGGACATCGCCGCAAACGCACTCCGCCAGCCCAGCAGGCCTCCCATCCAGGTGCCCAGCGGCACGCCGAGGGAGAGCGCAACCGGCGTGCCCACCATCGCAATCGCCATGGCCCTGCCCTGCTGGTCCGGCTGCACCATGCGCCGCGCATAACCGGCAAGCAGGCTCCACGCCAGGCCTGCCGCTGCGCCGGCAAAGAAGCGCGCCGCCAGGGTCAGGCTGTAGTTGCTCGACAGTGCGGTGACCGAGTTGAACAACAGGAAGCCGACGATGGTGAGCAGCAGCACGTTACGCCGCCGCCACTGCTGGGTCGCGATGGTCAGCGGGATGGCAGCCATCACCGAACCCAGCGCGTACGCGGTCACCGTCTGCCCGGCCAGTGCCGGGCTGATGCCAAGGCCCGCGGACAGTTGCGGCAACAACCCTGCCGGCAGGGTTTCGGTCACGATGCAGATGAAACCGGTCATGGCCAGCGCCAACAGGGCGGCGATTGGTAATGGCGGCGGGATCGCACCGGCGGTGGATGCAGTTGGAGAGGTCACACGCTGTCCTTCGTTGGGGAGGGAGATTTCTGCGAGGCTCGCTATATCTATAGCGATCGATACACATCTAGACCAAAAAAAACAGGTCGTCGTCTTGGGACCTGCCGGCCGGCAACACCACGCCATAATCTGTATCGTTCGATATATATATCCGCGCGGCGACCGCGTTGTCAACGATATCTGTATCGACTAGTCTTGATGTAGAGATCAGAGGGCGTCATGGCGCAAATGGGAAGGCCGCGCAGCTTTGACCGCGACGCCGCGGTCGAGCAGGCGCTTCACCTGTTCTGGGAACAGGGCTACGAATCCACCTCGCTGAGCCAGCTCAAGGCCGCGATTGGCGGCGGCATCACCGCGCCCAGCTTCTATGCCGCATTCGGCTCGAAGGAAGCGCTCTTCAGGGAATGCATGGACCGCTACCTGGCGACCTACGCAAAGGTGACCCACTGCTTGTGGGACACCACGCTCGGCCCGAAACAGGCGGTGGAACTCGCGCTGCGCCGCTCGGCCAAGATGCAGTGCGAGCGCGGCCACCCGAAAGGCTGCATGGTCACGCTGGGAGTGATGAGCGCGCCGTCGCCGGAGTTCTCGGCACTGTGCGCACCGCTGACGCGCTCGCGCGCCCGCACCCGCGCCGGCATCCGCGCCTGCGTGGACCGCGCCATCGCCAGCGGAGACCTCGGGCCGGCCGCCGACGCCGCCGCACTGACCTGCGTGTTCGACAGCTTCCTGCTCGGGCTCTCCACGCTCGCCCGGGATGGCATGAGCTTCAAGGCGATGGATGCCGCCATCACCCAGCTCATGGGGTTCTGGGACGCCCAGGCCGGCTAGGCAGGCCGCGCTTCAACCCGTGCGCCGCAGCGGCCAGGAACGGCAGCGCGCATTGCGCTGACTTTCTCAGTCGAAGGTGCCGATCGCAGCAAGCCGCACCAACTCGTCCACCACGTAGCGCACCTTCGGGCGCAAGTGGCGCGTGCGCGGCCAGAGCGCGTAGATTTCGATGCAATAGCCCGTGCACTCTTCCAGGACGAGACGCAAGCTGCCCGACTGGATGTGCGGGCGTACCAGCGAGATCGGCATCTGGCAGATGCCCAGACCTCCGATCGCAGCGTCGATGACAGCGTCCCCGTCATTCAACTGGTGCGTTCCTTCAGGCACGAAATCGCGGTCGGCCACCTTGCCGCCAAACCGCCAGCCGACGGGCTGGCCATTGCGGAAGCCCACGACGCTGCGATGCGCCTGCAGGTCCTTGATCGTGCGAGGAGTGCCGTGCGCGGCGAGATACGCGGGCGATGCGCATAACACCAGGCGCTGGCGTCCCAGCTTGCGTGCCACCAGGCCACCGGAACTTTCGAGTCCGCCAAACCGGATCGTCAGGTCGATGCCTTCCTGGGCCGGGTCGATCAGATGGTCGTTGAAGGAGAGCGTGTAATGGAGGTCGGGATGCGCTGCGCCGATGCGGAGCAGGATCGGCAACATGACGTGGCGGCCGAAAGACGACGGCATGTCCACCCGCAGCCGGCCGGTGGGCAATGACGACTGCGAGGCCAGGCCGGCTTCTGCACTGGCGATCTCTTCCAACGCAGCAGCGCATGCGGCGAAATAGGATTCGCCGTCGGCGGTGAGCGCGATGCGGCGCGTGGTGCGATGGAACAGGCGCACGCGCAGCCGCGCCTCCAGGCGGGCGATCGCCTTGCCCACCGCCGAGCGCGAGATCCCCAGCGACGCGGCCGCCTCGGTGAACGTGCTGGAACGGGCCGCGGTGACGAAGGTGACCAGCCCATTGAGTGTCTCGACAGGAATCATCCGACCTCCGTTGGGGAATCGATGTCCCCAATTGCGGGACTCCTGGCACCTTTATGTGCATCGAAGTCAACCTTACCTTCTTTAGCCCTCCCCACCAAATACCTCCCCGCATGACATCAACGATTTTCCAACCCTTCGATCTCGGCGACACCCGGCTGAGCAACCGCATCGTGATGGCACCGATGACCCGCGCCCGCAATCCGGAATACGTTGCGAACGCATTGACGGCGACGTATTACGGCCAACGCGCGAGCGCAGGCCTGATTGTCAGCGAGGGCACGCCTGTCTCGCAGCAAGGCCAGGGCTATATCGACGTGCCCGGCATCTGGTCGCAGGAGCAGGTTGCCGGCTGGAAGGTGGTGACCGATGCAGTGCATGCACGGCAGGGCAAGATCTTCGCCCAGCTGTGGCATGTGGGCCGCATGTCGCATACCTCGCTACAGCCCAATGGCGCCGATCCGGTGAGCGCGAGCACGCGCCCGGTTGCATCCAGCTCCAAGAGCTTTGCATTCATCTACCGCGAGGACGGAACGCGCGGGACGGCTGAGCCCAGCCCGGCGCGTGCGCTCGAGACCGAAGAAGTGCCGGGCATCGTCAGGGATTTCGAACAGGCGGCCCAACGTGCGATCGATGCAGGCTTTGACGGCATCGAGATCCACGCGGCCAATGGCTACCTCTTCGAGCAGTTCCTCAACCCGATCACCAATGACCGTGTCGACGCCTACGGTGGCTCGCTGCAGAACAGGGCGCGGCTCATTCTCGAGACCGTGGATGCGGTGGCAGCGCGCATCGGCTCGCGCAAGGTGGGAATCCGCCTTGCACCGAACAATCGCCAATTCGACATGCCCGCATACGCGGAGAGCGAGGCCAGCTACCTGTACCTGGCCGAAGAACTGGCCAGGCGTGGGCTTGCGTATGTGCATCTGAACGACAACCACGCAAACGGTTCTCCCGACATGAGCGAAACGTTCCTCGCAGCGTTCAAGCGCAGCTACGGCGGCACCGTGATCCTTGCGGGCAAATTGACCCTGGAATGGGCCACTCGGTTGATCGACCAGGGGGTGATCGACCTGGCCGCGTTCGGCCAGCCCTTCATTGCAAACCCGGACCTCGTCGCCCGCCTGCAGACAGGTGTCCCGCTCGCCACTCCGGATCGCGACACCTACTACGGCGGCGGTGCAGAGGGTTACATCGACTATCCGGCCGCAACCTGATCGCAACCTGACAAGACGCATCCACCGCGTCGATGCACCGCCGGCAGCTGCCGCTGCGCCCTGCGAATTCGCCTCCATGGGACATCGCAGCGCGCAGCGGCATGCTCCTGCGCGGGGCTGCAGCGCGCATGGAGGTGGACGCGAGTGACGCATCGTCCCTTGCGCTGGCGGCATGCGTGATTGCCGGCGGCGCGCCATCGACCTGCAATAGCGCGCGCACAAACGCTGGGCAACGGGCGCCGAATGCCAGGTGGCGCGCGACACTGGCAACGACGACCACCAAGACCATGCGCTGCAGACGGCAAGACCGCCCAGGCGCAGCTAATTGCGCGGCGATTTCCCGGCCAAGCTCAAATCAAACGCCTGCAGATCGCTGAGCCGGCTGCAGAGCACCACGCTATCCAGGCGCGTGGCGCCTGCCACCATGGGCGGCGACGAACATTTCGACAGCCGACCGGCAGTAGGACTCGATTTCATGGCTGTCTTCTGCTTTCCGCGCATCGAAGCGCGCGATGATCAGCAAGTCGGCTCCCTTGAAAAGCGCCGCAAACAAGCGTGCGGACCCGAGAGGATCGGGCACGTCCAGCAGTGCCCGCTCATGCAACTGACGTAACAACGCCTCGATTTGGGCAATGACATACGCGGGGCCGCCCTCGTAGTGGAGCCTGCTCAAGGAATTCTGGTTCGTCTTGTCGGCCATGACCATGGCTTCAACGCTGCGGACATCCGGGCTCAACAGGGTGCGAAGCAGCGATGATCCAACGGCCATCAGTTGATCTTCAGCCGAGCCGTCGACGCTTTCAGAAAACATCTGCGGCGCAAATTGGTGGCACCGGTCTGCGATGGCCGCGCTGAACAACGCCTCCTTGCTCTCGAAGTGCCGGTAGATGCTGAGCTTGGAGATCTTCGCCCGCTGGGCGACCTTGTCCAATGTGGTCGCCTGGAAGCCCAGTTCCACAAAAAGCGCATAGGCAGCGTCGATGATCGTTTGACCAAGCGCCGCATTGGTTGGCCGGCCGCGCCGGCTTTGGCTGTTCTGGGCCACTCGAATTTGAGTCCTTGACAGTATCCTAATTCTTTATTTAGGATACTAACCAGTATCAAAAATGGCAACCCGCAGGCGGGCGCGTTTCCAGCTCCAGGCGTTTCGCCAGGCCGGCGGCCTCTTTCATTGACAGCTCGGAACCTATTCCTATGGATGACGTCATCATCATCGGCGGCAGCTTTGCAGGTCTCGCCGCCGCCCTGCAGCTTGGCCGTGCCCGCCGTAAGGTCACTGTCCTGGACACCGGCCGGCCGCGTAACCGCTTTGCCGGACACTCGCACGGCGTGCTCGGCCACGATCACAAGCCACCGCTGGACATCCTGATCGAGGCCCGGCAGCAACTGACGCGCTACCCAACGATCAGGCTGATCGATGCGCGGGCCGAGCGGGTGTCAGGCGTTATCGACGATTTCTGCGTGCTCACCGACGATCACGAAAGCCTGAAGGCGCGTCGCCTGATCCTGAGCTATGGCGTTGTCGACCAGATGCCTGCGGTGCCGGGCTATGCCGAAAGCTGGGGGACATCCATCGTGCCCTGCCCTTACTGCGATGGCTTCGAAGTCGCCTCGCAACATTGGGGCCTGGTCTGGTCCGGCCCGCAGTCGATGCACCAGGTCCGGCTGTTCCACGATTGGACTGACAGGCTGACGGTCTTTGCCGATGGCCACGCCATCGCACCCGAGCTACGGGCCGATCTGGCAAGCCGCAACGTGCCTGTGGCCGATGGCCGGATGACCGGGATTGCCCGTCTCGGGGACCACGGCGCCACCATCAGCATCGATGACGGCTCCGACGTTGCGGTCGATATCCTGTTTGCGCATCCGCGCACCACGCCATCGGCAAGCCTGCACGAATCGCTGGGCCTGGCCACGGTCAACACGCCAACCGGCATCGCGCTCAAGGTCGACGAGCGCCGCGAAACCAGCATGCCCGGCATCTACGCCGCAGGCGACCTCGCCAATCCCGGAATGGCCTCGGTCACCACCGCATCATGGCAGGGCGCCACGGCGGGTATCGCCGCCCAGCAATCGATGCTGGTTTGAGACAGACCGACGAATGTCGAGCACATCACCTTCGATCTGCCACATCGCGGCGTCCACGCATTGCAGCGGCCGAGGGTATCAACAACGACGTTGGGCCCGACTACGACGTCCCCAACGGCAGATACAGTGTCAGCGCACTCTCTGCAGCCTCACGGAATCCGTAGCTCTTGTAGAACCCGGCTGCCTTCGTATGCAAGGCATCCACCAGCAGCACTCGCACGCCCAACTGCTCCCGCAGACTCAAGCAACGAGCGATCGCATGTGCCAGCAGGTAATCCCCATGCCCTTTACCCTGCTCTGCTGATGAAACCGCCAAGCGTCCCATCCGGATCGCGGGCACCGGGTAGTTGGGCAGGCGCTTGCGATCCTGCTCCTGTAACGCTGTCAGCAAGAGCTGGGCCGCTGACAAGGTGTAGTAGCCCAGAATGTTGCCAGCAACCTCATCATCCACCAGGACATGGGTCGTGCTGATGCCATCGCGGTGATGCTGCACCGCCTGCCGCCGCAGATACGCATCCAGTGTCGACTCCCCGCAGCTGAAACCGTTGCGGTCGTGCCGCTTTGGCTGGAGTTGCTCAACGATTGGCACGCACTTAGCCCTGCGCGACGCGGGCGAGCGCCTTCCTCAACTTGGCATTGGGCTGGAAGGGTGCGTCCAAGGCTTTCAGGAATCGCTTGGATTCCTCCGCCGACAACGTCACTGTCAACTCGGCGGCCATGACGCTCTCCGCCTCGCGCATGACCGCATCACGCACAAAAGCCGAAAGTGGCACGCCACGCAGATCGGCGGCACGGGAAATCCTCGCCTTGTCGGCCGGGTTCAATCGCAGGTCGAGACGGGCAGCGGCGTTGGTCATTGCAAGCTCCTATTTGTACGGCATATTACCGTACAGGCCGCCCGTGTCAAATGACCAGCCCCGCCCCAGGCGGGCGTCGTGGTGGACCTTCAACGACCTTGGTGGCTTGGACAAGACAGCAGACAGGCGGTGCGCGTGACAACCGCTAGCGAGCAGACGGGCGCTTTGGCCAGTGCCTGGCATCAGAGGTTGGACGACATGGTTGCCTGCCTTGACCTGCAACGCGTGTGCTCGCTCACCGGCTACAGCGCCCAGCCCGAAAGAGCGTCAGGCACGCCTACGTAGTGCCGGAGTTTCTCGAAATGAGCTCTGCCAACTCCAATGCTTTCTCGTTGACACGCGCCATGAGCTGGAGCGAGGATGCTTGCGTCGCCGCATATTCGGCGACCGGGATTGGCGTCCCGGAACCTGAGGCGCACCAGCGCCCATCGATCGATGCTTGGCGCTTTTTTTATCGCTCGCATCGTCGCGGGCGCATGCCGGCCAGCTTTATGGCGGGCGGTGCGCGGGGGTCGCAAGGCCCACCGGTCCTCAGGCCGGCACGCCAACCGCGTACCGTCCGTCACCCGGATTGGCGTCGGGGTGACGGATTTCCAAAACCTGAGGAAATCCACATGTCCTACGACACCCAAGAAACACCCGCGTCTGTGGCGCGTCAGATTGCCCAGCATGTCGGCCTGATCGCCAATACCTTCGAATGCAGCCATACCGCGTGGCTGAGCCGGTTGGCACGCCCCGCAGATACAGGCAAGGCCGTCCACGCCCTCACGTTTGCAGACTGCGAAGCAGCGCTCGCTGCAGTCGACGCCTTGCATGCGCAGGTGCGGCGATGAGCACGCGCAAACAGTTCCGCGTCTGCACAGGCGTCACCCTCAGCTTCGAAATGATGCAGGGCTATGTGCTGGCCATGCTGCATGCCCACGCGCAACCCGGTCTGCCGCCGGTCCTGATCGCCTGCGAAGCCACCGGCTTTGATGACGTGTTGCCAGGCGGCGATGCGCAGAGCGTGGTGCTGGGCCGGTTGCATGTCTGCATGCATGAAGACCCGGCAGTTGATGTCCTCACGTGGCTGCGCAGGCAAGCGCACCGCAACGGAGCGGCACGATGAATACCGCGCACGCGATTGCTTATCCAGAAGACGCCGACTCCGCGATCAGCGAAGAAGAACACGACGTTCCCCGATAGTTTCCGAGCCACAAAAAAGGCACTTGGGCGCGCGTCCAAGTGCCTGCTTTCTAGTGGTGGTCCACCAGGATTCGAACCTGGAACCAAAGGATTATGAGGCAGCACAAGTGAGCTTATTTGACAGTCACTTGGCTACGCTAATTTCCGGGCTGTACCTCTTGAGGTTGTTGATGAGGTTGGTTGGCACGTCAATTTTGAGCGTCGAGCTCAATAGCCAAGTTGCAATTAAATCGTGTACCGTTATATGGTGCACCAAATAAATGCAGGACAACTATGGCACGGAAACAGCAGGGCGTAGGTGAGCAGCTCTCGTTCGCGCTCTATGGCGCGGCTGGCCGAGTGACGCGGCTGCATAAGCCCCTATTGGAACCACTGGGCCTGACCTTCCCCCAGTACCTGGTCATCCTGAACCTGCTAGACGGTGCCCCACAGACCGTAGGCGAATTGGGGTCCCGCCTTGGAATGGATCCAGGCACGCTCACCCCGCTGCTGAAGCGCCTGCAGGTCGCTGGCATGGTGACCCGCACACGTGACCTGGACGACGAACGTCGGGTGCTGGTCGACCTTACTGACGCCAGCCGAGCGATCGAACGTGAGATCCGTGCGGTTAACGGCCAGATTAAAGCAGCCTGTCAGTTGACGGAGGCGCAGATCCAGTCGCTGTGCAAAACCCTCGAAGGGCTGGCCCACCCAGCGCCGGAATGATCGGCATCTAAGGATGCCGCCAATGAGGATAAGAAAAACCATATGAAAATAGGAATTCTGGGCGCGGGCAGTATCGGTACGACGCTCGCGCGGAAGCTGGCCGCGGCTGGACACTTCGTGAAAGTTGCCAATTCGCGTGGCCCTGAGACAGTTGATCTGCATGCATTGGCAACTGGAGCGCAGGCGGCCACCGCCGAGGCAGCTGCGAACGGTGTCGAAGTTCTGATCCTGTCGATGCCACACGCCGGCTTTGCCGAGGCAAAACTCCTCGTTACACCGCTCCCCGCGCAGACGTCGGTGATCGATACATCGAACTACTTCCCCCAACGGGATCGGGTCAATCCTGCGATTGAGTCTGGCGCCGTCGAGAGCCAGTGGGTCCAGGACTTCTTCGGCCGGCCCATTGTCAAAGCATGGAACGCCGTCGCTGCGGCGCCTTTTGCCGAGTGCGGCCGACCACAGGGACATCCCGGACGCATCGCCATCCCTGTCGCCGCCGACCGTGCCCGTGACCGGCAAGTGGCGATGGCACTGGTAAACGATACCGGCTTCGATGGCTTCGACGCAGGCGTGCTTGAGCACTCCTGGCGACAGCAGCCCGGCTCGCCAGCGTATTGCACCCATCTCACCTACCCAGAAATCGGTGCTGCACTCGCTGCGGCCGAGCGCGACCGGCTTCCCAAACGTCGCGACTTGTCGGTCGCGATATTTGCAGAGCGGTTCGGTCACGGGGTCAATCCAGACGCCTGCACGATCACCAGGATCAGTCGCGCACTACAGATGTAACGCCAACAAGAGGTTCTATTGCCATGAAGATAGGAATACTTGGAACCGGGTTCATGGGTCGAGTCCTAGCCCGGAAACTCGCCGCAGCGGGGCATGACGTCAAGGTCGCAAATTCCCGCGGCCCTGGCAGCATCGCTGAAGAAATTCTTGAGACGGGCGCACATGCCGCAACAGCAGAAGAAGCGCTCCAGGATGTGGACGTGGTCATCCTGGCCATGCCCCATCCCGGCTTCGAGAAGATCAGGCACTTGGTAGCGGGCCTGCCCGAGCAGACAACGGTCATTGATATTTCCAACTACTTCCCCGGACGGGACCCCGTCAATCCTGAACTTGATGGTGACAAGGCAGAAAGCGAATGGGTACGTGACTACTTCGGCAGGCCCATCGCCAAGGCGTGGAACTCCATTGGAATGCTGTCTTTCGAAATCAACGGGCGCGGCAAGGGTGAGCAGGGGCGCATTGCCCTTCCCGTCTCGGCAGACCGGCCACAGGATCAGGAAATTGCCTTGCGCTTGGTGGAAGACACCGGATTTGATGGCTTCTACGCTGGATGTCTCGCCGATTCTTGGCGCCAGCAACCCGGCTCGCCGGTGTACATCACCGACCTGACTTTCGATGAGATGGGGCCTGCACTAGCGTCTGCAGAGCGGGACCGCCTGCCCAAGCGCCGTGACCTGTCGGCGCAGGTGTTTGCCGAGCGCGTGGGCGAGCGCGCATCCCCCGACGCAGAAACGGTGGTCAAAATCGCGCGTGCACTGTTCGTTTAATAATTTGGAGATGCATATGAAGGCGTGGCAGGCGAGCTCCTTCGGAAAACCCAGCGATGTGCTGGAGCTGGTTGACGTTGACATAGCCAGCCCTGGGCCCGGAGAGGCCCTGCTCAAGGTACTGGCGACGAACATCGGTCTGCCAGACCGCATGATGCTGGAAGGGCGTTACTTCTTGACTCCGCAGCCACCGGTGACGCCAGGCCAGGAAGTGGTGGGGATCGTGGAGGTGGCCGGGCCTGGATACCCCTTCCCCGTCGGCACGCGTGTGATCGGCGGCGCCAATTTCATGAGTGGTTCGGGTGGATTGGCCGAGTACTGCATCTCGCCGAGTGATGGAGCGGTACCTGCAGCCGATGACATGCCGGACGAGCAGGCCGCGGCGTTTCTCGGCACGTTTCACGTAGCCTATGTAGGACTAGTCAATCGCGCTCGCGCAGGCGTCGGCGAGACTCTGTTGGTGCTGGGCGGAAGTGGTGGCACAGGTTCGACAGCAATCCAGCTTGGCAAAGCGCTGGGCCTCAGGGTGATTGCGACCGTCAGAAGCGCTGATAAAGCCGCATTCTGCACCCGACAAGGAGCTGACCACGTGATCGTGACCGGTACGGAGTCACTGAGCGAACAAGTACGCAAGATCACCAACGGCAAAGGCGCCGACATCGTGTACGACACGGTTGGCAATCCACTGGCGGAACCGGCGCTCGAGGCAATAGCCATCGGTGGGCGATACGTCCTGGTTGGTTTTGCAGGCGGGGCAGATTTCCCGAGGATCGAGCCGCTCAAGATCCTAACGCTAGGCATCTCCGTCACCGGTGCACTGCACAGCGTGCGTACCCCCGAAGAACAAGAAGATGCCGTCACTGTCCTCGGTAAGTTTTTCTCGGAGGGAAAAATCTCGATGCCCATCGACCAAGTCGTGGCCTTCGCTGATGTGCCTCAGGCCCTGGAGCACCTCGGGGGTGGGGTGAGTGGCAAGCTGATCGCACGAGTCGGCGTGAACTGACTCCGACACAGCACGCTGAGGGGGGAGTAACGGGAGCGGCCCGCCCCCGCCCGACATTGACGACGCTGAAGTGGCGCACAGTGAAAAGTTATCCAATCTGCGAAGCGTCAGTGTGTACCCGCAGGGCTTACCGCATCAGCCGTAACAACAACTCCCGGCATGGCGCCGAACAGATCCTGCAGCCCGTTGCCCGACCGTTATCGCGCAGGTGGCCCGGCTGGAAGTAGCGTGGTTGGCATCGCCCTGCCCGCCAAATGGCATATTTTCTGAAGTCCATCGAGGACAGGTAAATCAGTCAACCACCCAGGCACAACCCTCTCTTCTATAGCCGATTATGTAGTTTATAAAAGATATTGAAATTGATTCCAGATACCGCTGCCTGAAGCTCCAGTCAGCGGCTATGACGGTGGTTCACGCCGATGTAGGAGCTAAGGTTTCCCTTTACGCAAGCAAACTGCCACCGTTGACTGAAATGGTTTGCCCAGTGATCCATCCGGCACGCGGCGAGAGCAGCCATTCGACACACGCGGTGATGTCATCGGGCTTGCCGACACGGCCCACCAATGTCTGCTTCGCTATCCCTTCCACCATTTTGGCGCTGTCGCCAAAGCCGCCAGCTTCGAAGAACTCGGTATCACCGACAAAGCCTGGAGCGATAGCATTGGCCGTGATGCGTTGCTTGCCCACACGCCGTGCAAGGTCGCGGGTGTAGCCGTGCAGCGCAGCCTTAGCGGTTGCATAAGGTCCGCCCTGCCCGTCCAGGCCCGCCATTGAGCCGATGAGAACGATGCGGCCATCCGCTTCCATCCGTGGAAGCACCGCCTCGATCAGCAGCACGGCACTGAACAGGTTTTTACCTAAGGCATCGGACCACGCCCCTTCGATGGCCCCGACCGAACCGCCTGGCTGCTTGAATTCTCCCTGACCGCCTGCCGTAGCGACGATCGCATGCAATGCCTGATCGCCAATCGTTTCAACCACTGACTCGACATCGCTGACGACCGACAAGTCGCCAGTTGCGATCGACACCAATGCGGGATCTGCACTGAGCGAGGCAGTCTCCCTCAGGGAATGCTCACGTCTCCCAATCGCCAGGACGGGCCGGCCAGCTGCAACCAGCGACAGCGTGATGTCTCGGCCCATGCCACTTCCGGCTCCGGTAACTATCGTGAGGGCCACAGTGTTTTCCTTTTTGCGTTGAGGGGAGGCTTTCGGTCATTCGCATCACGGCAGGGTAGCCCTGACCGCAATCTAATGGCGGGCTTGCAATCGTAGGGGCGCATTTGTTCGGATTCTGTCAGTCGAGGGTCGAGAGCCGAGGTCGGTCACCGCCGTCCGCCAGCGCATCCTGCCGCAGGTGTTCATCCCGACCGCGACGATCGTGATCGCCCTGCTTGCACTAGCTGCCTTTGCGCCAGCAGTCGCTACCCGCTGGTTCACTGCGGCCAAGACCTGGGCCGCCAACGATGCCGGCTGGTTCACCATCCTGGCTGTCGCCGCATTCCTGGTAGTCGTGATCGGGGTTGCGGTGAGCGGTTATGGCCGCATCAAGCTGGGGCCGGACCACCGTCCACCGGATTGCAACTATGGCTTTTGGTTTGCAATGCTGTTCGCTGCAGGCATGGGCATCGGGCTGATGTTCTTCGGCGTCGCCGAATCCATCACGCATTACGCACTCCGCCGGTCGGCGTGCCGGAATCGGCGGCGGCGGCGCGCCAGGCGATGCGCTTCACTTTCTTCCAGTGGGGCATCCATGCCTGGGCGATCTATGCTGTCGTCGCACTTTCCCTGGCCTACTTCGCGTATCGGCACAACCTGCCGCTGCGCCTGCGATCTGCGCTCTACCCGCTGATTGGAGATCGCATCCACGGCCCGCTCAGACACGCAGTGGATACGTCCGCCGCGCTAGGGACTATCTTCGGCCTGGCCACCTCGCTCGGCCTGGGGGTCATGCAGATCAACGCCGGCCTGAACTATCTTTTCGGCCTGGAGGTCAGCACGCGCTCCGCGCGCGCCGGCATCAATGACATGGCTGGGTATTCGCCGATGGCCACAATGCTTGGCTTGCCGGCATACCGATAGCGGTAGCGCCAAGCCTCCGAGGCCGTGGGACGAACCTCTATGCAGAGGCCGTTCGAGCCCGCCACCCGAAAGGCGGCCACTTTAGGTTTGAGCGCGCGAAGCTTGGCATCCGTGAGCAGGGGAGTCAGATATTTGTGAGTCGGAGTAACCGGTTGCCGCTCCACGACTCACAGCCCGACTCACTATGTCGCCGGATGCAACTGGATACCACTGGACGTCAAAAGACCCAAGACAGCTATTTTCGAGTAGTTTCCCGCGAGCCTTGGACTAACTCGGACGTCACTGGACTGCTTTTTGGTGGGCCCACCAGGATTCGAACCTGGAACCAAAGGATTATGAGTCCTCTGCTCTAACCGTTGAGCTATAGGCCCGGCAGGGTGGGTGGCGAGATGCGGGGCATGTCGGACCGTCCAGCTGAGGCGAAAGTTTACCTGTCCGCGCGCGTCGCTGTCTGCTGACATCCGGCGTCGATGAGGACAAGCGCCGGCACCCACCTGCGCTTGCCCGCACAAAAAAGCCCGGCGCAAGCCGGGCTCTTGAATCTGGACGCGGTCAGGGTGCGCTGCGCACCATTGGCGGTGCAAGATCCGGTAGCTACAGGCACCCAGCAATCAGCACCTCAGCACTTCCGAATCCCCACTCCCCAATCTCAGCCTCTAAGCCACCTCAAGCTGCGCATCGACCAACTGCCGGCCCGCACGGAATCCCTGCGCGATGGCTTCCTGGTAGGTCTCCCAGCCCGCTTCCCGGCCACTGATGCGTGGCTGGCGTTTGCCGCCCAATGCATACACGTCGACCCACAGCGTCCACCTGGCGCCAGGGGACGCCTGCTCGGCGCGTACGCGAATCTCGTGCTCGCGGTATGTGGTGGTTTCAAACCGGCTTTGCCTGCTCATACGACGGCCTCGTTCCATTCGTCCATCAACTTAGAAGCCACGGCTAGAACGTCACGTGAGCCTGGAACAAACATCGGCTTCATGTTGCGCCGCTGTCTGGCTTCGTCGCCGAGGCGTGAACGTCAGCTGCGCCATCCCCGACGCATCTTGGTTCGGCAAACGTCCACCCAACAAGCATAGCCTGCGATACGCCCCACAACGCAACAGCCCCGCAAATGCGGGGCTGTTGTGTGATCACTGCACCGGTACGACGACTGGATCAGTCGATGTCCAGGAACGAGCGCAGCTGCTCCGAACGGCTCGGGTGACGCAGCTTGCGCAACGCCTTGGCCTCTATCTGACGAATCCGCTCGCGGGTGACGTCGAACTGCTTGCCGACTTCTTCCAACGTGTGATCGGTATTCATGTCGATACCGAAGCGCATCCGCAGCACCTTGGCCTCGCGCGGGGTCAGGCCTGCCAGCACGTCCCGCACCGTCTCGGAGAGATTGATGTTGGTGGTGTTGTCGATCGGGGACTCCACGTTGGTGTCCTCGATGAAGTCGCCCAGATGCGAATCCTCGTCGTCGCCGATCGGGGTTTCCATCGAGATCGGCTCCTTGGCGATCTTCATCACCTTGCGGATCTTGTCCTCGGGCATGTCCATTTCCTTGGCCAGCTCCTCCGGCGTGGCCTCGCGGCCGAACTGCTGGAGCATCTGGCGGGAAATGCGGTTCAACTTGTTGATCGTTTCGATCATGTGCACCGGAATACGGATGGTGCGCGCCTGATCGGCGATCGAACGGGTGATGGCCTGACGGATCCACCACGTTGCATACGTCGAGAACTTGTAACCGCGACGGTATTCGAACTTGTCCACGGCCTTCATCAGGCCGATGTTGCCTTCCTGGATCAGGTCGAGGAACTGCAGGCCGCGGTTGGTGTACTTCTTGGCAATGGAGATGACCAGACGCAGGTTGGCCTCGACCATTTCCTTCTTGGCCTTGCGTGCCTTGGCTTCGCCATAGGCCATTGCACGGCTGATCTCCTTGATCTCGCCCAGGGTCAGGTAGTTGGCCTTCTCCATCTCGATCGAGCCCTGCTGCTCGGAGACGATCTGGTCCTTGACGTCGCGCAGCGCCGACGACCACTTCTGCTTGCGCTTGAGTGCGTCTTCCACCCATTCCAGGTTGGTCTGGTTGCCTTCCCAGGAACGAATGAAATCCTTGCGCGGCATGCGTGCCACGGTGGTGGCCAGGTGCAGCACCTTGCGCTCGTGGTCCTTGATGCCGTTGACCACGCCACGCAGCTGGGTGACCAGCGCATCGGTCAGCGGCAGCGGCAGCTTGAGCGTGGTGAAGATGGCGGCCATGTCCTCGCGCGCCTTGACCACCAGCTTGTGCTCGGCGCCGTTCTTGGCATAGATCTTCTTGAACTTGGCGTATTCGTTGGCCAGGTTCTCCATGCGCGTGGCCACTTCCACCGGGTCCGGACCGGTCGGGCCGGCCTCTTCCTCGGCAGCGTCGTCATCGCCGTCTTCGTCGTCGTCTTCATCGACCGCGTCTTCGTCCACGGCGACGGGGCCGGCGGCGGCCAGCGCGGCAGCGGCGGCGTCGGCTTCTTCGATCAGGTCGTTGAAGCCGACCACGATCTCGGCCAGACGCTTCTTGCCTTCCTTGTGCGCTTCGTAATCGGCCAGCAGCATTTCGGTCGACAGCGGGAACACGCCCAGTGCTGCCTGGACCTGGCTCAGGCCTTCTTCGATACGCTTGGCAATGGCAATTTCGCCTTCGCGGGTCAGCAGCTCGACCGTGCCCATTTCGCGCATGTACATGCGCACCGGGTCGGTGGTGCGGCCACCTTCGGTGTCGAGCGCGGTCAGCGCGGCGGCAGCTTCTTCGGCTGCGGTGTCGTCAACCTCGCGGTTGCCGGTGTTGCCATCGTTGAGCAACAGGGTTTCAGCATCGGGTGCAACTTCATGGACATCGATGCCCATGCCGTTGATCATGCTGATGATGTCTTCGATCTGCTCCGGGTCGACCAGGTCGTCGGGCAGGTGGTCATTGACTTCGGCGTAGGTCAGATAGCCCTGTTCCAGGCCCTTGCTGATCAGTAGCTTGATGTCGGATTGCTGGGCAGGACGTTCGTTGGCCATGAGTGCTCGCGCCACCGGCTTTGAGATTGGAAAGAGAACCTAGCATTATACCAGCGTGAAGCCCGGTCTGCCGGATTCAAGACAGGACCGCTGGTGGACGTGGGTTTCTAGGGTCTGAGAAGGAAAGTCACCGGGCCATCGTTGACCAGGTCGACAACCATATGGGCACCGAAGCGCCCGGTTTCCACCCCGCCGCGATGTTTTTGCCGGCAGATCGCCACCAATTGATTGAACGCCCGTTCAGCCTCCACAGGCGGCGCCGCCGTGCTGAAGCCGGGGCGATTGCCGGAACGGGTGTCCGCGGCCAGGGTGAACTGGCTGACCAGCAGCAGGCCGCCGCCGGTGTCGGCGAGTGAGTGGTTCATCTTGCCGGTGTCGTCGGCGAACACGCGGTAGCCGAGCAGGCGCTCGGCCAGGCGCCGGATCTGCGCGTCGCTGTCGCCGGGCTCGACCCCGACCAGCGCCAGCAGCCCGGGACCGATCTGCCCGACGGTCTGCGTATCGACCGTGACTGCGGCGCGGGTGACACGTTGGATCAGCGCAAGCATGGGCACTCTCAGGCAGCAAACCGTGCCGCGCAGCATGCCCAGCGCCGCCCGTGCTGTCACGCGCGGGCCTTGGCCGGCCGCGCTGTTTAGAATTGCGCAGATGAAACCCGATGTCCGTGCCCGCCTGCTCTACGCCACCGCCTCCACCGTGGGCCGCCTGCCGTGGCCGCTGCTCAAACGTGTGGCCGACGCGCTGGCCTGGAGCTGGCGCAAGCTCAATGCGCGCGAGGCCCGCGTGACACGCCGCAACCTGGAGCTGGCGTACCCGGAACTGGATGCCGGCCAGCGCGCGCAGCTGCATGCGCAGGTGCTGCGGTCGACCGCGCGGCAGACGCTGGAAGTGCTGCGTACCTGGACCCGCCCGCCGGCCGAGAACCTGGCGCGGCTGCAGCGCAATGGCCAGGAACTCTACGACGCGGCGCTGGCCTCCGGGCGCGGCGTCATCGTGGCCGCGCCGCACTTCGGCAACTGGGAGCTGCTCAACCAGTGGCTGTCCGAACGCGGGCCGATCGCCATCGTCTACCGCCCGCCGGAATCGGACACGGTGGACGGCTTCCTGCAACTGGCCCGTGGCGGCGACAACGTGCGCCAGGTGCGTGCCGAAGGCCCGGCAGTGCGGCAGTTGTTCAAGGTGCTCAAGGACGGCGGTGCGGTCGGCATCCTTCCCGACCAGCAGCCGAAAATGGGCGATGGCGTGTTTGCGCCGTTCTTCGGCATCCCCGCCCTGACCATGACCCTGGTCAACCGGCTTGCCGAGCGCACCGGCGCGATCGTGCTGTATGGCTGGTGCGAACGCGCCGGCGGTGACCTGCAGTTCGCGCTGCATGTGCAGCCGGCCGACCCGGCAGTGGCCGACGCCGACCCGGTGCGCGCCGCCAGCGCGCTCAACGCAGGCATCGAACAGATCGCCCGGCGCGACCCGGCGCAGTACCAATGGACCTACAAGCGCTACACGCTACGCCCGCCGGGCAGCGGCGAGGCCAATCCATATGCGACCGAGCGGCATCCGCACTGACCGCGGCGGACTGCAGACAGATCCGCTTGCGCAAAGTGCCGCCGCCGTTGCGGCGTTGGCAACCACCGCCACAGGCTCAATCGTCGTGCGGATCGGCCGGGGTGGCCAGGATGCGCTGATAGAACGCCAGGTCCAGCCAACGGCCGAACTTGAAACCGGCCTCGCGCACGGTGCCGGCGTGGGTGAAGCCGAATTGTTCGTGCAAGGCGATGCTGGCCTGATTGCTGGCATCGATACCGCCGACCAGCACATGCACGCCGCGCTGTTCTGCCGCCGCGATCACACCCTGCAACAGCAGGCGTCCCAGGCCCTTGCCGCGATGGTCGCGGTGCACATAGACCGAATGCTCGACGCTGTACTTGAACGCCGGCCAGGCGCGGAAGGTGCCGTAGCTGGCAAAGCCCATCAGGCTGCCGTCGGCCGCTTCCACCCCGATCACCGGAAAGCCGCCTGCACGCTTGGTGGCAAACCAGCCGACCATGCTTTCCGGCGGCCGCGGCCTGTAGTCGTACAACGCGGTGGAGGTGGCGATGGCGTCGTTGAAGATGTCCAGGATGGCGCTGGCGTGGCGGTCTTCGCTGCAGTCGATAAGAGACATGGGATCCGATACGGGCAGGGGGTCTTGGGATTAAAAGGCATTGCCCGGCGATGAACAACGCGGCCGGCATGCAACCAATCCACGCCTGCCGTGCAACTCAAACGGCGGGCGCTGGATGCAGCGTTCCACCCGGCCGTGGCGACTGGCGATTGCGAACCACGCGACAATGGCTGCATGCGGCAGGCAGTGGCCGCCGCAGCGTCCGCCTTGAAGCGGGCGTGGCAATCCCCATCTGGAGTCGTGCATGAGCAGCCCCGTCCCCTCCTCCAGCGCACAGGCCTTCGGTGATCCGGCGGCGATCCGCTGCGAGCGCGCCGCCTCCGAGCTGCGCGCCGGCCGCCCGGTGCTGCTGACCGCGGCCAACGGGCAGGCACGCGCGGTACTGGCATTGGACAGCAGCACCGCGCAGTCGTATGCGGCCTTCGCACGTGCGGCGCAGCGGCGGCACTATCTGTTCGTCACCCCGACCCGTGCCCAGGTGCTGGGCCTGAACGCCCCGCAGGGCGCACGCGTGGCGCTGGCCGAGCACGACTACGACCAGCTCGCGGCCCTGGCCTACCTGCGCGACACCCCGGTCCCGACGCAGTGGACCGCGGGCGATACGCTGGACGCAGGCGCGGTGGAGATCGCGCGGCTGGGACTGCTGCTGCCGGCGATGCTGGCGGTGGAGCTGCACGACGCGGATGACCAGGCCGCCTTCGCCGGCTGCCAGTCGCTGGCACTGGACGATCTGGCCAGCGGTTGCGCCACATCCGCCGCTGCCGGCTACGAGTTGGTCACCCGCACGCCGGTGCCGTTGCGCGGGCTGGGGATGAGCGAGTTCGTGGTGTTCCGCGGTGGGGTGGCGCAGCGCGACCAGGTGGCGATCGTGGTCGGCCAGCCCGACCTGTCGGCCGCAGTGCCGGTGCGCGTGCATTCTTCCTGCCTGACCGGCGATCTGTTCGGCTCGCTCAAATGCGATTGCGGCGACCAGCTGCGGCACGGCCTGGCCAAGCTGAAGGACCTCGGCGGCGGCGTGCTACTGTATTTGGACCAGGAAGGCCGCGGCACCGGCATTGCCGCCAAGATGCGCGCGTACGGCTACCAGCATGCCGGCCTGGACACCATCGACGCCGACGCGCAACTGGGCTTCGGCCCGGACGAGCGCCGCTACGGCAGTGCGGTGGCGATGCTGCGCGGCCTGGGCATCGGCCGGATCCGGCTGCTGACCAACAATCCCGCCAAGGCCGAGCGCCTGCGCGCGGCCGGTATCGCGGTCGAAGACCGCATCCCGGTGACCGGCGACATCACTGCGGAAAACGAACAGTACCTGCGCACCAAGGCCGCGCGCGCCGGGCATGCGCTGGATGTGGACGCGCTGATCCTGGCCGCGCAGTAAGCGCCGCCTGCACCGGATGCGCCCGCCCTCGGCGCCCGGCTATGCTTGCGCACCGCTTCTGCAGGCCAGCCTTGTGCACGACGCTCCACCGCCGCACCCCGAGGTCATCGTCACCGCCGCGCCGGCAGAGGGTCCGGCCGTGGACCACACGCAGTGGCAACCGCTACCGCAGCGCGGGGCCTATGTGGCCGGCGTCAACGGCGCACTGGGCGGCGGATGTGCCGGGCTGATCGCGGCCGGCGTGACCGCCACGGGGTTGCACGCCTGGCATCACTGGCCGCTGGTGCTGGGCCTGACCGCGGTTGCCGCGCTGCTGGGCGCGTGGTTCGCGGTCAAGCGGCATCGGCTCACCCACTGGAAACTCGACCACCACGGGCTGGCGCTGCAACGTGGTCATCTCTGGCAGAGCGACACGCGCATTCCGATTTCGCGCGTGCAGCACGTGGACCTGCGCCGCGGCCCGATCGAACGCGCCACCGGGCTGACCACGCTGGTGGTGCATACCGCCGGCAGCCGGCTCAACGCGGTGGCGTTGTCCGGCCTGGATCAGGGCGATGCCGAACGCCTGCGCGACCGCCTCGCCCGCCAGCTCGATCACGACGACGACGCGCTGTGAGTGCCATCGAACATCCCGGCCAGGACGAGCAGCGCCTGCATCCGTTGTCGTGGGTGTTCGTGCTGTTGCAGCAGATCCGCCAGTTCCTGATTCCGCTGGCGGCGTTGATCCTGTTCGGCAGCCGCGATGGCAGCCGCGACTCGGCCGACCACATCGCCACCGGCGTGGTGATGGCGGTGCTGGTGGCGATCTCGGTGCTGCGCTATTTCACCTACCGCTACCGCATCGGCACCGATGGCGTGGCGATCCGCAGCGGGCTGCTGGAACGCAGCCGGCGCGATATCCCGTTCGCGCGCATCCACAACGTGGTGGTGCATCAATCGCTGCTGCACCGGCTGGCCGGGGTGGCCGAAGTGCGGCTGGAATCGGCCGGTGGCCACAAGCCCGAAGCGGAAATGCGCGTGCTGCGGCTGGACCAGGCGCTGGCGCTGGAAGACCTGATCCGTCGCCGCACACATGATGCCGACGCCACGACGCCGCAGCCCGCGGCCGACAGCAACAGCTTGCTGCGCCTGCCGTTGGGCGAAGTGATCCGGCTGGGGCTGATCTCCAACCGCGGCATGGTGGTGGTGGCTGCCAGCTTCGGCGTGATCTACCAGATGATCCCGCGCCGCACGGTGTCCAACTTCGTCGAGCACAACGGCGAGCTGGCGTACCGCTATGTCAGCCAGGTCCATCCGGGGACGGCCGTCGCCGCGACCCTGGTGGTGCTCGGCACCCTGGCCGTGCTGATCGCGATGCGCGCGTTGTCGGTGGCCCTGGCGGTGGCGCAGTACCACGGTTTCCACCTCAGCCAATCCGAGCGCCGCCTGACCGTGGAGCGCGGCCTGCTGACGCGCATCCGCAGCAGTGTGGCGCTGCGGCGCATCCAGTCGTGGACGTTGTACGAAAGCCGCCTGCATCGCCTGTTCGGCCGTCGCCAGTTGCGGGTGGAGACCGCAGTGGCCGGCAGCGCCGACCGCGAAGGCAGCGCGTTGAAGGAGCTGGCGCCGATTGCCGACCCGCAACGCTGCGATGCCTTGTTGCAGCGCCTGCTGCCGGGGATTGCCTGGCCGCCTGCGCAGTGGCAGGCGATCGCCACGCATTGCTGGTGGCGATTGAGCCTGCCCACGCTGTTGGTGCTGCTGCCGCTGGTGGGCGGCCTGGCCTGGCAATTCGGCAACCAGGCGGCGTGGTTGCTGCTGTGGTTGCCGTGGAGTGCGTTCAAGGCGCATCGCCAGGTGCACCGCATGGGCTATGCGGTGGATGCGCGGTTTGTCGCCGTGCGCGGCGGCTGGTGGAAACGCTGGTGGCGGCTGGCCGAGCTGGACAAGCTGCAGGCGCTGCAACTGCAACGCTCGCCGCTGGATCGCCTGTCCGGCACCGCAACGCTGTGGCTGGACACCGCCGGCGCCAGCCCGACCGGCCCGGGGTTACGCCTGCGCTTTGTGCCGTTGGCGCAGGCGCAGGCGCTGCAGGCCCGGTTGGGTGCCGCGTTGACGCGGCGCAAGTTGCGTTGGTGAGTTGGGAATCGGGATTCGGGATTCGGGATTCGGGATTCGGGATTCGGGAATCGGGATTCGGGAATCGGGATTCGGGATTGGGGGTTGGGGATTGGTTGAAGACTGCTGATAGGCAGCCACTTGGAGCCACTGATCAAACCCCGGTTTCAGCGCCGGGACGGGCCCCAGTATCCGAGTTCGCGGCGGATCTGCAGGCCGCGCCACACTGCGCCCAGCGGCTTGCGCCGCAGTGGACCGAGCTTGCCCGCGATGAAGTCCTCGGTCGCTGCAATCACCCGCTCCGACGATTGCCCGTCGCGGTACGGATGGATCGCATCGGCATACCTGGCCAGCGCACTGCGCAGCGCCGCATCCGGCGCCAACGCGCGCGCCAGCTGCTGCGGTAATTGCCCGGGCTGCTGGAAGTCCAGCATATGCGGCTGCGGCACGCGGTTGCGGAAGGTCACCACCGGTTTGTGCTGCACCACGAACTCGGACACGATCGATGAGGTATCCGACACCAGCACATCGGCCGCACGCTGCGCGGCCATGACCTGTTCGGGTTCGACAAAGCATGCATGCGGCCCGGCCAGCGCGCGATAGCGATCGAACAGCTCCGGCGCGCACTTCGGGTGCAGGGTCAGCAGCCAGTAATGCGCACCGCGCGCGATATCGGCGGCGATCTGCTCGTAGAGCGCGGGCGCGGCGCTCAGGCGCTCGGTAAACGTGGAGCCGAACAGGATCACCGGCCGCCCGTTGGCGGGCGCGCGCAGTGCCGCGCTGCGTCCGCCATCGTCGCGAAACACCGGGTCGAGCTTGGGCCAGCCGGTTTCGACCACCGCGAAATGCCCTTCGCGCGCGGCGAGTGCGCGAAACGGCGCCGTGGTGGCCGGGCCCTGCGTGCAATACAGATCGAACAGTCCACGCACGCGGAAGTGCCCACGGTTGTCTTCGCGTTTCTGCACGTTGAAACCATGGAACAGCTGCACCTTGGCACCGGCAATGAACGGCGGCACCCAGTTGGCCGCGCTGAACACCGCCTGCGGGCGCAATTCCAGCGCCTCGCGCAGGCCGACCTGGCGCACATCCGGCAACACCAGCCCGCGCGCACCACCCTCGAACCAGGCAGACACGGCGTGCCCGCGGGCCTGTAATGCCTGCGCCAATGGCGCCAGAATAGGCAACGCGTAACGCTCCGTTGCGAACAGCAGGTATTGAGCCATCACATGTCCTCTTCGACCGCACCCGACGAACGGCCGCGCATCAGCGCCTGCATTATCGCGTTCAACGAGGCCGATCGCCTACGCGACTGCCTGCGCTCGCTGGCGTTCTGCGACGAGATCGTGGTGGTGGACTCCGGCTCCACCGATGCCACCGTGACGCTGGCCACCGCACATGGCGCACGCGTCCTGCAACGTACCTTCGATGGCTATCGCAGCCAGAAGGCGTTCTGCGTGGCGCAGGCCAGCCATGACTGGGTGTTGTGCCTGGATGCCGACGAACGCGTCAGCGATGGCTTGCGGGCATCGATCATTGCCGCGCGCGATGGCGGTTTTGCCGGTGCGGCCGGCTATCGCTTCGCACGGCTGTCGGATTATTTCGGCCGGTTCCTGCGCCATGGCAATGCGTATCCGGATCGGGTGCTGCGCCTGTTCGATCGACGCCGCGGCGGCTGGCGCGGCAAGCGCGAGATCCACGAAGCGGCCAGTGTCGACGGGGCGGTCATGACCCTGGCGGGCGACCTGATCCACTACCCCTACCGCTCGCTGGCGCAGCAACTGGCCAAGACCCAGCGCTACGCGCAGATGATGGCCGAGCACGACTACGCGAGCGGCAAGCGTGCGACCTGGAGCAAGCTGGTGCTGGCACCGGCCTGGCGCTTCTGGCGCGGCTACCTGCTGCGTGGCGGGTTTCGCGATGGCTGGCACGGCTTGATCTACGCCTATGTCCGCGCCAACTACGTGCGCCAGAAGACCATCATGTTATGGCTGCTGCAGCACAACCAACCGGTGCAGGATCCGCCGCGCGTGGACGATCGCCGCGACGGCTGAACGCAGCGACCCGCATGCGACCGCCGCGACGGCTGCGCCCGCCGCCAGGTCGGCGCTCCGAGCCAACAGTCACCTATCCGATGATGGGGCCGAGCCCACCACCCACCGCAAGGCCGCTCGCTAGGCCTTGTCGGCCGCTCGCACCGAGTATGCCTGCGCCTGGCGCGCCGCCAGGCCGACCAGCACACCGACCATCGCCGTGTAGAAGCTGGCCGACACCTGGTGCGCAAACATCGACTGGGTCAGTCCGCACAGGGCATAGCTCACCACGATCATCACACCGGCCGCTGCCGGCCCGCGGAACTGGCGCTGGCCGCTGCGTCGATGCAGCCGCACGAAGATCCACAACGGCACGCCGTAGACCGCAAACAACAACAACAGGCCCGGTACTCCCTGGGTGGCGCCCCACTCGGCCAGATCGTTGTGCGCATGGCCCAGATGACAGCGCAGCAGCCAGGTGTCGCCGGCGCACACCGGCAGCTCGCGCATCGCATCGTCGAAGCGCCCGACGCCGATGCCGGTCAGCGGATGCGCGCGCAAGGTATCCCAGGCCACGTGCAGCCGCTCGATACGGGCACCGGCAGACGAGTCGCTGTCGCCGACCTCGTAGCGCCGCAGGTCGCTCTGCAACTCGCCCAGGCGCATCTGCTCGGTCAAGGCCGGCACGCTGAGCACCACGCCCACCGCCAGCACCGCACCGCCGACGAAGGTCAGCAAGCGCAGGCGTGCGCTCTGCCAGGGCGCGCCCCAGATCAGCACGCCCAGGGTCACCAGCAACGACAACCACACCCCGCGACTGCCGCTGAGCACGATCACCACCACCGTGGCGATGGCCGCGCCCACCAGCCAGCGCACATGGCCGACCGGACGGCAGAACACTGCCACCACCAGCAGCATCAGCGCGATATCGGCAAACACGATCGCATTGGTCCAGCCTTCGGCGCGGGGGGCCCCGTTCATCACCTGCAGCATGGCGATCACCATTGCCGCGAACACGCCGGCCAACGCGCCGCGCCAGAGCCAGATCTGGCGCGGCTGCAGTGCGTACGCCCACACCGCCGCCCAGGGCAGCACCAGAAAGCGCGAGCGGTTGTCGACATCGCGCAGCCCGTGTTCGAACAGCACGATCGACAGCAGCGACATCGCGATCACCGCCGCCGTCAGCCAGCCCAGCGCGCGCACCGACCAGCTGCGCGCGACGATGCCCGCGCGCAGGCTGCGCCAGCCCACCAGCGAGCCAAGCAGCAGGCACAGCCCGAAGGGCAGCAAGCCACTCGGCATGTTGACCACCAGCGCGGTCAACGCAAAGACACCCAGTTCGGCAATGCCCACACCTGCCGGTGATGCAATGGGGGCCGAGGAGGAAAGTGCAGCGGGCTGGGTGGGCAAGGAATTCATTCAGACATCGGTGGCGAATGGGGGTGAATCGGGCGGCACGCGTCAGCAACGCCGGCCAAGCTAACGATGTCCCGCATGAATCCATGCTAGACGACGGCCGGCGGCGGCGTTGACGCGCCGCCGATCGTGGCCGGAACCTGTGCTGCGCCGGCTCATTCGGTGTCCAGGTTGCCCTGCTCCTGCGCTTCCACTGCCCGCTGCTCGGCACTTGCCACGCAGCTGCCGTGCACGGCATCGGCCGGTACCAGCCACCAGCGACGGCGGTTGGCCACGCCCACCATCTGGCTGCGGCTGCGGTCCACGCAGGCCAGCAGCGCGGTCTCCTGCGCCATCAGCCAGCGTTGCTCCGGGTCTTGTGCCTGCCAGGCCACCGCACGCTGCAGTTGCTGCTCCCACGGCACCTTGAAGCCGAAGGTCTGCGCGGGGCGGTCGGCCATCAGCAGGTTCTGCTCCTTCCAGGCCACCAGCCCGAGCTGCGCATCCGGGCCGATCCGGCGCCCGGCCTCGCGCATCACCGCGCCCGCCGAACTGGAATCGTTGAAGATCGGATAGCAGACCAACCCGAACGCCACCCACCACGCGCCCAGCAGCGATGCGGCGGCAAGCGCGGAACGGCGCACCCGCAGCAGCAACAGGCTGGCCATGCCCCACAGGCCCACCGCCAGCAGCAGCCAGCCGAGCGGGTCGGTGGCCTCGCTGCCGACTCCGCGGCTGTCCATGATCTTCTGCTCGAACCCCGGGTGCCCGATCAGCATCGCCGCACCGCCGGCAACGAAGGCCACCGTCAGCAGCACCACGAATCCGAACAGCAGCCGCTGCACCCCGGCACGGCGCAGCAGGCCTGCCGCCAGCGGCGCCAGGGCCAGGCAGAACATCGGCAGCGCCGGCAGGATGTACACATCGCGCTTGCCGCTGGGAATGGTGAAGAACACCAGCACCAGCAGCCACCAGGCCAGCGGCAACAGATAGCGCGCATCGCGTCGCTTGAGCCGGCGCCACCAGGCCGGGATCGCCCAGGGCAGCAACAGGATGGTCGGCAGCCACATCGTGGCCATGCCCTTGAAGTGGTACCAGACCGGCTGCGCGTGATCCCAGGAATTGGCATAACGCTTGGCGGTCTGGCGCAGCAGGATGTCGTTGAGATAGACGCGGTACTCGGGCTGGCCGGCAGTCAGCGCGGTCACCATCATCGGCACGAACCACAACAGGATCGCGATGAAGAAGAACAGCGGCCCCAGCCAGAAACGCCGATCGCGCACATGCACGCGCACGCCCGGCCAGCCGCGCGCCGCCGCAATGCCGGCCGGGATCAGCATCAGCAGGGCGATGATGCCGACCCCCTTGGTGATCACACCTAGCCCGGCGGCGAACCAGCCCAGCGTCCACCAGCGCCAGGCCGGCCCCAGCAGCAGATGGCGCAGCAGTCCGTAATTGGCCAGGGTGATCCAGAACACCACCAGCGGATCGATCTGCGCCTTCTTGGCCTGGAAGGTGAAGTGCAGCGTGAACAGCAGCATCCAGGCCGCATAGGCCCCCACGCGCCGCGTCCATAGCCGCCGCCCGAGGTCGTACACGCAGGCCAGCGTGCCCAGCGCCGCCAGCAGCGACGGCAACAGGAACGCCACCCGCCAGTTGCCCAGCAGCATGCAGAACAGCGCCTGCAGCCACATCAGCATCGGCGGCTTGTCCGAGTACAGCTCGTTGCCGCGATGCGGGAACAGCCAGTCGCCGCTCATCACCATCTGCTTGGCGACCAGCGCAAACCGCGGCTCGTCCGACGGCCAGGGGTCGCGCAGTCCCAGGCCGGCGCCGATCACCAGCACAGCCGTGATGGCCAGCAGCCAGAAATCCTTGGAAGCACGAGTCTTGAGCATGACGGATGGCGTGGGTGCGGAGGTGGAGCGCCGGGTTCGGCGCGCGGTCAGGACGCTTTTAGCAAAAGCGCGTAGAAAAAACCGTCGCAGTGCCGCTCGCCGGGGAAACGCTGCCGTCCGGCACCGGCCGCATGCCCGAATTGCGCACCCAGCGGCTGCGCCCGTGCGTCGGCAGTGCGTTGCAGGAAGGCATCCACCTGCGCCTGGTTCTCGCGCGCAAGCAGGGAACAGGTGGTGTAGAGCAGCTGCCCACCCGGTCGCAGCGTGCGCCAGCTGGCATCGAGCAGACGCGCCTGCAATGCGCACAAGGCGTCGATATCGTCGGCACGGCGATGCAGCAGCACGTCCGGCTGACGGCGCACCACGCCGGTGGCCGAACACGGCGCATCCAGCAGCACCGCATCGAACGGCTGGCCGTCCCACCATGCGTCGGTCTCGGCCGCATCGGCCGCGTGCAGGGTCACCTGCGCGCCCGGCACGGTGCGCTGCAGGGTCTGCTGCACCCGCTCCAGCCGGCGCGCATCCACATCCAGCGCGGTGAGCTGCAGGCCGCGATGGCGCTCCAGCAGATGCGCGGCCTTGCCACCGGGCGCGGCGCAGGCATCGAGCACACGCGCAGACGGCGCCAGCACCAGCGCATCGGCCACCTGCTGCGCGGAGCCGTCCTGCACCGAGACATCGCCCTCGGCAAAGCCCGGCAACTGGCTCACCGGCACCGCGCCGTGCAGACGCACCGCATCCGGCAACACCGCGTCCGTTTCGGCGGCGATGCCCAGCGCGGCCAGGCCTGCGACATAGCCGGCCGGGTCGATCCGCGAGCGCTGCACGCGCAGCCACATCGGCGCCATCTGCGCGCTTGCCTCGAAAATGGTCTCGGCCTGGTCGCCCCAATCGGCGCGCAGTTGCTTGCGCAGCCAGGACGGCCAGCCCGCATCGGCGGACACCGCCGGAAACCCCTCGCGCTGGGCGCGCCGCAGGATCGCGTTGACCATGCCGGCCTGACGCGGCCGGCCCAACGCGCGGCACGCGTCCACGGTGGCCGACAAGGCCGCATGCGCGGGCAGCTGCAGCACGTCGAGCTGGGCGAAGCCGGCCATCAGCAGCGCCTTCAGTTCGGCATCGCGCGGCGGCAACGGGCGTTCCAGCCACTGCCGCAATGCCACGTCATAGGCCGGGCGGCGGCGCAGCACCGCAAAGCAGATCGCCTCCACCAGCGCGCGGTCGCGTGGATCATCAAGACCGGGCAGGGTCGCGGCCAGTTCGGCCTTGAGCGAGCGGCCCTGGTCGAACACGGCCGTCAGCACCCGTGCCGCGGCCAGACGCGAGCCCACGCCCGCCATTGCGGTCTCTGCCGGCATCAGCGCAGCGCCGGCAGGTCGCGGCGTGCGTTGAGGTAGTCGGCAGCGGTGATCGCCTTGCCGCCCTCGCGCTGCAGCACGCGCACCCGCAGCGCGCCCTGCCCGCAGGCGATGTCGATGCCTTGCTTGCTGGCGGCGAGCAGGGTGCCCGGCGCCTGCTGATGCGCCAGCTCCAGCGCCACCGCGCCATGCAGGCGCACGCGCTCGCCGGCCAGCAACGCCTCGGCCACCGGCCATGGATTGAACGCGCGCACGCGCCGCGCCAGTTCCTGCGCCGGCTGCGCCCAGTCCAGCCGCGCCTGCGCCTTGTCCAGCTTGTGCGCGTAGGTCACGCCCTCGGCCGGCTGCGGTTGCGCCACCGGACGGATGCCGGCACGCAGCAGGCCCAGGCCATCGGACAGCACCTGCGCGCCCAGCGCGGCCAGGCGGTCGTGCAGCTGCCCGCCGGTTTCCTGCTCGCCGATTGCGATGCGCTGCGACAGCAGCACCGGGCCGGTATCCAGCCCGGCTTCCATCTGCATCAG
This sequence comes from Xanthomonas euroxanthea, assembly GCF_903989455.1. Classification (NCBI taxonomy): domain Bacteria; kingdom Pseudomonadati; phylum Pseudomonadota; class Gammaproteobacteria; order Lysobacterales; family Lysobacteraceae; genus Xanthomonas; species Xanthomonas euroxanthea. Next base: position 4,304,031 of record NZ_LR861803.1, read on the forward strand.
GCAGACGCCGGTTTCGGTATCGCCGGCCTCGATCGCGCGCTGGATCGGCGCGGCGCCACGCCAGCGCGGCAGCAACGAGGCATGTACGTTCCAGCAGCCGTGGGTCGGCGCGGCCAGCACCGCCTTGGGCAGGATCAGGCCGTAGGCCACCACCACCATCAGGTCGGCATTGAGCGCGCGCAGCGTGGCCAGTGCCTCGGGCGAACGTAATGTCTGCGGCTGCAACACCGGAATGCCGCGCGCGATCGCCTCCAGCTTGACCGGCGAGGGCGTCAACCCACGGCCACGGCCGGCAGGCCGATCCGGCTGGGTATAGACCGCCACCACTTCATGCCGCTGCGCGGCGGCGCGCAACGAGGCGACGGCAAAATCCGGCGTACCGGCAAATACGATTCTCATAGGGCGGGGGTTCGGGAGTGGGGATTGGGGAGTCGCAACGGCGGATTCGGCAATCGGTGAGAGAACCGGCTTTGCGAATCCCGACTCCCAAGTCCCAAATCCCGGCCGTCAGGCCACGTGTTTACGCTGCTTGGCCAGCTTCTTGCGCACCATCTCGCGCTTGAGCGGCGACAGGTAATCGACGAACAGCTTGCCGTCCAGATGGTCCATCTCGTGCTGGATGCACACCGCCAGCAGGCCATCGGTGCTCAGTTCCTGCGCCTTGCCCTGGCGGTCGAGATAGCGCACGGTGATCGCATCGGCGCGGGCGACATCGGCATAGATGCCCGGTACCGACAGGCAGCCTTCCTGATACACCTGCTCGCCCTGCCTGCTCACGATTTCCGGGTTGACGAACACCTGCGGGAGATTCTTCTCCTCGCTGACGTCGATCACCATGAAACGCTTGTGCACGTCCACCTGACTGGCGGCCAGGCCGATGCCGGGCGCCTCGTACATGGTCTGGAACATGTCGTCGAGCAGGGCCTGGAATGCCGGGCTGGTGAGCTCGGCAGCATCGACCGGCACGGCCTTGGTGCGCAGCCGCGGGTCGGGGAATTCGAGGATAGGGAGCAAAGCCATGGGATTACCCGTCTGGGAACACCGGCGCTGCGCCGGCAAGACGCTGTCATTCTAGCGCAATGCTTGCGTGACGCCCCGGTTTCTGGACTATAGTGCGCGGACCTGTTGGGGAATCAGGCAAGAAGGCACTCATGTTGAACCGACTTCGTACGGTCGTCGCTGCGGCGATGCTGACCGTCGCGACCTACGCTGCCGCGCAAGCGGTGGGCGAACATCCAGACACCTACGTGGTCCGCAAGGGCGATACCCTGTGGGACATTGCTGGACGTTTCCTGCAGAAGCCGTGGTTGTGGCCGGAAATCTGGCAGGCCAACCCGCAGATCCAGAATCCGCACCTGATCTACCCCGGCGACGTGATCAGCCTGGCCTACCTGGATCGCGTCGCCAAGGGCACCGTCCAGCCCGGCCCGCGCCAGGAAGCGCCGATCAACGCGATTCCGCTGGCGGAGGTCGAGCCGTTCCTGAAGAACCTGCGCGTCACCGACGACTTCGACCAGCTGCCGTACGTGGTGGGCCTGGAAGGCGGCCGCGCGCGCGCCACCACCGGCCAGGTGGCCTATGTGGTCGGCCTGGACGATGCACAGCCGGGCCAGCGCTTTGCGGTGGTGCGCCCGACCGTGAAGTTCAGCCTGCCCAAGCACAACGAAGACCTCGATGCGGCCGGCAACATCACCGCGGGCGCCGGCAACATCTGGAAGAACTACATCGCGCCGAGCACGCGCCGCGAATTCCTGGGCTACGAACTGGCACAGGTCAACGTCGGCACCATCACGCGCAGCGCGGCGGGCGGCAATTCCAAGGCGGCCACCCTGCTGCTGCAGGACAGCGGCCGCGAAGTGCGCGCCGGCGATCGCATCGTTGCCGTCGAAGCGCAGCCGTACGACCTGCAGTTCATCCCGCATCCGCCGTCGGAACAGGCGCTGCAGACCGAATTGCGGGTGCTGGCCATCTCCGATGCCTTCATCGTCGGCGGTACCCGCGATGTGATCGCCATCTCCGGCGGCGCCCGCGAAGGCATCAACAACGGCACGGTGTTCTCGATCTGGCGCAAGGGCCGCACGGTCAGCGACCGCGTCAAGCATTCGCGCTTCTCGCGGACCGACGACGACTTCAGCGGCCCGGCCGGCTCCACCGTCGGCCTGCCCGACGAATACGCCTCGCACGCGATGGTGTTCCGCACCTTCGACAAGGTCAGCTATGCGCTGGTGATGGAAAGCGTCAAGCCAACCGGCCTGGGCTACTTCGTAAAGCATCCCGACGCGCAGTAAGCGACAATTCCGATGCGGTAATGCGACGGCGCCCGAGGGCGCCGTCGTCGTTTGCGGTCCAGGCTTGAGGCATGGCTCTCACCACTCCCGACCTGCGCGCATTCCTGACCCTGCTCATGGCGGGTGGCCGCAGCCCGCCGCGCAGCGCACTGCTGCGCTGTTTTGGCAGCCCGGCAGAGATACTGGTCGCCGGGCACGAGGCCTGGCGTGCCGCCGGCTGCGACGATCTGCAGGCGGCTCGCCTGCAGGCGCCCGATGCGCGCGTCCTGGACGCAGCCCTGCACTGGTGCGAGCAGCCCGGCCATCACCTGATCGGCCTGAACGACCCCGACTACCCCGCCCTGCTGCGCCACATCGTCAACCCGCCACTGGCCCTGTTCGTGGACGGCGATCCGAACGCGCTCTGGCACCCGGGCGTGGCCGTGGTCGGCAGCCGCTCCGCCACCGCCGGCGGCCGCGACCACACCCGCGCATTCGCCTCCAGCCTGGCCGGCGCCGGCCTGGCCATCGTCAGCGGCATGGCCGCCGGCGTGGATGCAATCGCGCACGAGGCCGCGCTTGCCCGCAGCGACGCCATCACCGTGGCGGTGGTGGGCACCGGCACGGATGTGGCCTATCCCGCGTATCACCAGTGCCTGCGCGATCGCATCGCCGCGCGTGGTGCGGTGGTCAGCGAGTACCTGCCCGGCACCGGGGCGGTCGCGGGACACTTCCCGGCCCGCAACCGGATCATCGCCGGGCTGGCCCTGGGCACCCTGGTGGTGGAAGCAGCCATGCGCTCGGGTGCGCTGATCACCGCGCGACTGGCGGCGGAGGCCGGGCGCGAGGTGTTCGCCCTGCCCGGCTCGCTGCACAATCCGCTCGCGCGCGGCTGCCATCACCTGATCCGGCAGGGCGCCACCCTGGCGCAGGAGCCGGCCCAGATCATCGACGGCCTGCGCCTGCTGTCGGGCGAGCTGGCAGACGCCTTGCGCCAGCGCCTGGCCGCCCCCACTGATCAGGCCAGGACACCACCGCAGGCCGGCACGGCGCGCTCGGATCCGGACTACCAGCGCTTGTGGCAGGCGCTGGGCCACGACCCAACCCCTATGGATTCCCTGGTCGAACGCACCGGATTGACGGCCGCCGCGCTGTCCTCCATGCTGCTCATCATGGAACTGGAGGGAGACGTGGTCGCCGAGCACGGTCGCTATACCCGCAATCCCTAGTTTCTTCACCTCCACAGCGTCGCGCGACGCAGGCCGAGGGGCAATGAAAGAGAGCATTCTTGATGTACTGCTGTACCTGTTCGAACATTATTTCAGCGAAGATGCGGACCTGGTCCGCGACCGTGACTCGCTTCAGAATGGCCTGATCCAGGCCGGTTTCAGTCCCGCAGAAATCAGCAAAGCCTTCGACTGGCTGGACGCGCTCTCCGAGCAGCGGCCCAGTGTCGCGCGCCCGCATGTCGATGGACCTGTACGCATCTATCACGGCCCGGAGCTGGACAAGCTCGATGTGGACTGCCGTGGATTTCTGCTGTTCCTGGAACAACACCGCATCCTGGATGCCGACCAGCGCGAGCTGGTGCTGGACCGCGCCATGGCGCTGGATCAGGACGAACTTGACCTGGACGACCTCAAATGGGTGGTCTTGATGGTGCTGTTCAACCAGCCGGGCGCCGAGGCGGCCTATGCCTGGATGGAAACGCAGATGTTCCTGGACGAGCCTGAACCCGTACACTGAAGCGGATGCCGCAACGGAAGCGTGCGAGGGGACGGCAATGAGCAGTTGGTATTACGCCGAGGGCAACCGCCATCGGCGTGGCCCGGTGGCCGGCGAGGCCTTGCTGGCGCTGTATCGCGATCACGCGATCGCACTGGACACCCTGGTCTGGCGCGCAGGATTTGCCCGATGGGTGCCGCTGTCAGCGTGCGCCGACGAGCTCGGGCCCCCGATTTCCACTGCCATGCGCACCGCAGTGCTGCCGCCGCCGCTGCCGCCGGTTCCGCCTGCAGCTGTTCACGCCGCAGCCGCCAGTTCGCCCCCGTCGTCAGCGCAACGCCTGCCCGGCAACGGGCCCGGTTGGCCGCTGGCGCTGGTGCTGAGCGCGGTGGTGGGCCTGTTCGTGCTGGTGGCGGTGATCGGCATCCTGGCTGCGATCGCGCTGCCGGCGTATCAGGACTACACCGCGCGTAGCAAGGTCGCCCGGGCGATCACGGCGCTGGCGCCCTTGAAGCCGCAGATCGCCGGGTTTCTCGCCCAGCAAGGCCGTTGCCCGGTCAATGGCGATGCCGGCTTCCTCGCGCCAGAGCGATATGCAAACGAGGTGCTGACCAGCGTGCAGATCGGCCGTTTCGACACCACCGAATGCGGCGTCGAGGCGCTGCTGCATGCGCCGACAATGACCAGGATCGACGGCAAGGCGCTGTGGCTGGATTTCGACGCGGATGCCGGCACCTGGCAGTGCAGCTCCGAGATCGACGACGACCAACTGCCGCCGGGCTGCCGCGGCTAGTCAATCGCTTTACCCAAGGGGACTTCAATGACGCAGTGGTACTACGCCGACGCACAATGCGAGCGCCAGGGGCCGGTGGACACGGATACGCTTCGCGCGCGCCTGTCCGACGGCCTGATCGATGCATCCAGCCTGGTCTGGCGCGAAGGCTTGCCGCAGTGGGTGACACTTGGCGAGGTCGCGGCCGAGCTGGACGTCGCCACCGCGGTGCCGATGCCTCCCGCGCCGACCGCCGATGCGGACCTGGACGTTCCGCGCAGCGTGCCGCAGGCGACGGTTGACCCGGCCAGCGGCGCGGCGGGCGGTACGCCTACTGCAGCCGCGTCATTTGCCGCCCGCACTGCAGGCGCTGCGCCTGGGCAGGCCGAACCCGGCCTTGCCGATCAGCATGCGGTGGCCGATCACCAGCAGCTTCCGGCGCGCGAGCACGCTGCACCGGCAGATGCTGCACCGGTCGATCCAGTGGCGTGGGCCACCACGCCGGCAGACGCGGCCACAACTCCAGCGGCCCCGGACCCGATCCTGACCACCACCGCTAACGCGCCTACGCCGGCCTCTGCCTCGTCGCATCCATCCGCCGGCGTACCGGTTCCGGATGCCTGGGGCTCTGCCGCCGCGCCTGCAGCCACCGTTGCCTTGCATGAGGCCCCGGTTGTCTACGCCGGACTGTGGCGGCGCGTGGCCGCCAGCATCCTGGACAGCCTGATCACCAGCTTTGCGGTGTACCTGATCGTGATTCCGTTGGTGTTCGTCGTGGCGCTGGCGACCACCCGGGGCGATTCCGGCTCGGCGCTGGACGACGGCAGCGCACTCGGCACCGCCATCCTGGTGCTGTCCTATGGCATCGGCCTGGCGATCCCGACGCTGTATTTCGCCTGGATGCAGTCCAGCCGGCATCAGGCCAGCCTGGGCAAGCTCGCCTGCGGCATCAAGCTGGTGCGTGCCGACAGCAACGGCGGCCGGGTCGGTTTTTGGCGCAACGTGCTGCGCTATCTGGCCTACATGCTGATCAGCGTGCTCACCCTGGGCATCGGCGCGATCGTGGCGGCGTTCATGGCCGGCATGACCGCGCGCAAGCAGGCCCCGCACGACAAGGTCTGCGACACCCTGGTGGTGGACCGCTGGGCCTTCACCGATCACCCGGAGCGGCAATCTAGGGGTCTGGATACGGTCACCATCGTGGTCCTGGCCATTTATGCGGTGCTGCTGGTGTTCTCGGTCGTGGCGCTGGCCTTCCTGCTGACCGCCATCGGAATGAGCCAGAACTAGCAGTTCGCGGCACTGGCCGCTTGACACGGCGGCGTCCGCCGTGATCTTTCTAATAAGAGAACTGAACGCCCGGGCTCGTTTCCCGGGCGTTGACGTGTGGGAAACAGGCGATCTGCTTCCCTCCACCGGCCAATTAGGCCACGCTACCCGCCCCCCGGGCCCTGCCCAAAGAATTCGCCACCATGCCCAAGCACCTGCTCATCGTCGAATCGCCTGCCAAGGCCAAGACGATCAATAAATACCTCGGCAAGGACTTCACCGTCCTGGCCTCGTATGGGCACGTGCGCGATCTCGTCCCCAAGGAGGGCGCGGTCGATCCGGACAATGGCTTTGCGATGCGCTACGACCTGATCGAGAAGAACGAGAAGCATGTCGAAGCCATTGCGCGCGCCGCCAAGAGCGCCGACGACATCTATCTGGCCACCGACCCGGACCGCGAGGGCGAGGCGATCAGCTGGCACATCGCCGAGATCCTGAAAGAGCGCGGGCTGCTCAAGGACAAGACGATGCAGCGGGTGGTGTTCACCGAAATCACCCCGCGCGCGATCAAGGAAGCCATGCTCAAGCCGCGCGCGATCGCGGCCGATCTGGTCGATGCGCAGCAGGCCCGCCGCGCGCTCGACTATCTGGTCGGCTTCAACCTGTCGCCGGTGCTGTGGCGCAAGGTGCAGCGCGGGCTGTCGGCCGGCCGCGTGCAGTCGCCGGCGCTGCGCATGATCGTGGAGCGCGAGGAAGAGATCGAAGCCTTCATCGCACGCGAATACTGGTCCATCGATGCGCATTGCCGGCATCCGTCGCAGCCGTTCAATGCGCGCCTGATCAAGCTGGACGGGCAGAAGTTCGAGCAGTTCACCGTCACCGACGGCGATACCGCCGAAGCGGCGCGGCTGCGCATCCAGCAGGCCGCCCAAGGCGTGCTGCATGTCACCGATGTGGCCAGCAAGGAGCGCAAGCGCCGCCCTGCCCCGCCATTCACCACCTCCACGCTGCAACAGGAAGCCTCGCGCAAGCTCGGCTTCACCACCCGCAAGACCATGCAGGTGGCGCAGAAACTGTATGAAGGCGTGGCGCTGGGCGACGAAGGCTCGGTCGGTCTGATCAGCTATATGCGTACCGACTCGGTGAACCTGTCGCAGGACGCGCTGGCGGAAATCCGCGATGTGATCGCGCGCGATTTCGGCACCGCCTCGTTGCCGGACCAGCCCAACGCCTACACCACCAAATCCAAGAACGCGCAGGAAGCGCATGAGGCGGTGCGTCCGACCTCGGCGCTGCGCACCCCGGCGCAGGTGGCGCGCTTCCTGTCCGACGACGAGCGTCGCCTGTACGAGTTGATCTGGCGCCGCGCAGTGGCCTGCCAGATGATCCCGGCCACGCTCAACACCGTCAGCGTCGATCTGTCGGCCGGCAGCGAGCACGTGTTCCGCGCCAGCGGCACCACCGTGGTGGTGGCGGGCTTCCTGGCGGTCTACGAAGAAGGCAAGGACACCAAGAGCAGCGAGGACGAGGACGAAGGCCGCAAGCTGCCGCTGATGAAGGCCGGCGACAACATCCCGCTGGACCGCATCGTCACCGACCAGCACTTCACCCAGCCGCCGCCGCGCTTCACCGAAGCGGCGCTGGTCAAGGCGCTGGAGGAATACGGCATCGGCCGGCCGTCGACCTACGCCTCAATCATCCAGACCCTGCAGTTCCGCAAGTACGTGGAAATGGAAGGCCGCAGCTTCCGTCCCACCGACGTGGGCCGCGCCGTCTCCAAGTTCCTGTCCGGGCATTTCACCCGCTACGTGGATTACGACTTCACCGCCAAGCTCGAAGACGACCTGGATGCGGTCTCGCGCGGCGAGGAAGAGTGGATCCCGTTGATGGAGAAGTTCTGGGGCCCGTTCAAGGAACTGGTCGAGGACAAGAAGGATTCGCTGGACAAGACCGACGCCGGCAGCGTGCGCGTGCTGGGCACCGACCCGGTCAGCGGCAAGGAAGTCAGCGCACGCATCGGCCGGTTCGGCCCGATGGTGCAGATCGGCACCGTCGAAGACGAGGAGAAGCCCACCTTCGCCTCGCTGCGGCCGGGCCAGAGCATCTATTCGATTTCCATCGAGGACGCGCTGGAACTGTTCAAGATGCCGCGCGCGCTGGGCCAGGACAAGGACCAGGACGTCAGCGTCGGCATCGGCCGCTTCGGTCCGTTCGCACGCCGCGGCAGCGTCTATGCCTCGCTGAAGAAGGAAGACGACCCGTACACCATCGACCTGGCGCGCGCGGTGTTCCTGATCGAGGAGAAGGAAGAGATCGCGCGCAACCGCGTGATCAAGGACTTCGAAGGCAGCGACATCCAGGTGCTCAATGGCCGCTTCGGCCCGTACATCAGCGATGGCAAGCTCAATGGCAAGATCCCCAAGGATCGCGAGCCGGCCACGCTGACGTTCGAAGAAGTGCAGCAGTTGCTGGCCGATACCGGCAAGCCGGTGCGCAAGGGCTTCGGCGCCAAGAAGGCCACGCTCAAGAAGAACGCGGTGAAGGATTCGGCCAAGGAGGCCAAGGACGCCGCCAAGAAGACCGCGGTCAAGAAAACCGCCACCAAGACGGCGGCGAAGAAGGCGCCGGCCAAGAAGGCCGCTGCCAAGAAGGCCACCAAGCGCGTGGTCAAGAAGACCGTGAGCAAGGCCGCAGGCTAAGGGCGCCGCATGCAGCACATGCTCAGCCTGGACAGCGCCGTCGCCACCCTGACCCAGGGCGGCGTGATCGCCTATCCCACCGAAGCGGTGTGGGGACTGGGCTGCGACCCGCGCCAGCAGGCTGCGGTGCTGCGGCTGCTGGAGATCAAGCGTCGTCCGGTCGACAAGGGCGTGATCGTGGTCGCTGCCAGCGTGGATGTGCTGCACCCGTGGGTGGATATGGACGCGCTGGCGCCGGCCCGCAGGCAGGAGGTGCTGGCCAGCTGGCCGGGGCCGCATACCTGGATCCTGCCGATCACCGCCCAGGCGCCACGCTGGGTGACCGGCACGCACGACGGGCTGGCGGTGCGCATCAGCGCGCATCCGGTGGTCGCCGCGCTCTGTGCGGCCTGGGGCGGCCCGTTGGTCTCCACCAGCGCCAACCTGGCCGGCGAACCACCCGCGCGCAGCCGCCAGGCGCTGGACCCGGCCCTGCTGGCCAGCATCGACGGGGTGATGGATGGCGAGGTGGGCGCGTTGGCGCAACCGACCCGGATCCGCGATGCCCGCAGCGGACATATCCTGCGCGACTGAGCAGTGACCACGCGCCGCCTGTCGGCGCGCCTGCCTGCACACCGCCCCCCCCTTTGCCCATAGCCCGGCAGACGCGCACACTGCGGCCATGCGTACCGTCCTGACCCTTCTGTTGCTGGCCACCACGCTGCCTGCGTCGGCGGCCAGCACCGCCAGCAAACCGGATCCGAATGTGCGGATCTACCGCTGCGTCAGCAGCACCGGCACCGTCGCCCTGCAGGATGCGCCGTGCAGCAGCGGGCGCCAGCAGGTAATGGACCTGCAGCGCCCGCAGGATCCACCGCCGCGACCGCAGCGCGCCGACGCCGCCCCGGCCGCCGTCGCCACGCAGCCGCCGCGCGAGGTGCGCATCATCACCGTGCAGCCGCCGCAGCCGATGTACGAGTGCACCACCGAAGAGGGCGAGCGCTATACCAGCGACAGCCCGGAAGGCAATCCGCGCTGGGTGCCGACCTGGGGCCCGGCCTATGTGGGCAATGGCATTGGCCCGCCGGTCAGCGGCGGCGGCATCCAGCGTCCGCCGATCTCGGTCAGCCCACGCCCGGCGGGCGCGGTGCAGGGAAGCTCCGGACGGGGGGGAAGCCTGCGCGGCAGCGCAAGCTTCGGAGGCGGCTACCACGGCGGTTACAACGGCGGCGGCCACGGCGGCACGGTGATCGTGCCCTACGGCAACGTGCAGATCCGCGACGAATGCCATGCCCTGCCCGAACAGGAAGTCTGCGCGCGCCTGGCCGACCGTCGCTGGGAACTGATCCGCCGCTACAACAACGCCCTGCAGAGCGAACGCCAGGATCTGAGCCGCGAGCAGCGCGGCATCGACGCGCGCCTGCAGCGCGACTGCGGCGGCGCATGAGGCGCTGGCTGTGGGTGGCACTGCTGGCGAGCGCCGAGTTGGCCAACGCACAGGAAGTGGCGATCTACCGTTGCACCGATCCGGCCGGCGCGCTCACCGTGCAGAACATGCCATGCCCGAAAGGCATGCAGCAGCAGAAGAAGCTGATGACGGTACCGGCCGCAGTGCCGTTCACGCAGGGTGGATCGGGCGCAGCAGCGCCGGCGCGTACAGCGCCCGCTGCGCAGCCGCAGGCCACCCCCAAGACCGAGGCCCCTGCCTCCGCCCCGGCTGCGACGCCAGCACCGGTGGCAGCGACGCCACCTGCCGCGCCCTCGACATCCACGCTGCCACCGCCGCCCCTGTTCGAATGCACCGCGCACGACAACGGGCGCTATTTCACCGAAGACCGCGAGCCGGCCACGCGCTGCCTGCCGATGCAGACCACCAACCTGGCCGGCGGGCCGGCGACCGGCGGCGGCAGCGCCTGCGAGGTGGTCACCGATCGCTGCGCACCGGTGCCGGACCAGCGCCTGTGCGAGGCCTGGCGCCAGCGTGCCGAGCAGGCCGAATCCACCTGGCGTTTCTCCGACGAGGCACAATCGGCCGAGCGCAAGCAGCGCTACGTGCAGATGCGCCGGGTGCTGGACGAAAGCCGCTGCGCGCATCCATCCGCCACGCCGTGATGCCGGCAGCGGCGCTCCGGCGCAGGTCAGTCGGTGTACCGGCACCGCGCTGACCGGGCTGATTCTTCAAGCCACCGACAACCGTCACCATCACCAGTTGGCAGGCGCGGTGCATTGCGCCGCGGCACAACCGGGCCTCGCTGTCGCCTGCCTAGCGTGCAGGCGCGGCTGGCAAAAACCTAGAGGAGTGGCGCGCCGACGGGCCGGCGCATGTCTGCGCATCTTCCGATGCCATGCATGGGCACTGTCCGCGTGACCATGCATGCAGACGTGTCAGAACCCGTAGCGCAGGAAGCCGCCATCCACTGCGATGCATTCGCCGGTGATGTAGCTGGCTGCCGGCAGGCAGAGGAAGCCGACGGCGGCGGCCACTTCTTCCGGTTCGCCGATGCGGCGCATCGGGGTGCGTTCGATGACCTGCTCGTAGTAATCCGGGTCCGACAACGGCCCGGAGGTGCGACGGGTGCGGATGTACCACGGTGCCACCGCGTTGACGCGGATGCCGTCCTCGGCCCATTCCACCGCCAGGTTGCGGGTCATCTGCTGCAACGCGGCCTTGGTCATGCCGTACGGCGCGCCGCTGCGCACATGGGTGATGCCGGAGACGCTGCCGACATTGACGATCGCCGATGCTGCGTGGCGGGTCAGCAACGGGTGCGCATAACGCGACAACTCGAACGCGGCGAACACGTTGGTTTCGAAGATGCCGCGCCATTGGTCCTCGGTGTAATCGATCGCCGCGCGGGTGATGTTGCCGCCGGCATTGTTGATCAGCAGATGCAGGCCATCGGCGTGGTCTTCCACCCAGTCCAGAATCGCGCGACGCTCTTCATCGTCGGCCACATCGGCGGCCAGCCCGTGCAGCTCGCGCTCGGGAAATTCCTCGGCCAATTCGTCGCGTGCCTGCGCCAGGGCATCGGCATCGCGCGCCACCATCAGCAGATCCGCGCCGAAGCCCAGCAATTCGCGCGCGATGGCAAAGCCAATGCCGGCGCTGGCACCGGTGATGAGCGCGGTCTGTCCATCCAGCCGCCAACGATGGGTTGTCACGTGGGTGATCCTCTTTCAAGACGCAGGAAACGGCCGCCGCAGCGCAGTTGACGCGCAACGATGGCCCCGGCGTTAGGATACCGCCACCCCGAGCGAGGTCACGACGATGAAACGGCATTGGATTCTTGCCACCAGCCTGATGCTGCTGCTGGGCGCGTGTCAGCGACCGCAACCTGCGCCCACCGAGCAGAAGCCCGAGCCACAGGCCACTGCCCTGCGCGACCACATCCAGCAGCCGTTGAACAAGGCACATGCGGTGCAGGCAGCAAGCGACCAGGCCGCAGACGATCAACGCAAGGCGATCGACGCGGCCACGCAGTAACCGAAGCCTGCTGCCTGACATGCGCGCGTTTGTGTCCAGGCAGCAATGCACGTGCGCGCAGGCGATTGCGCGCCAGGCGAGCAGTGCACCTGTGCGCACGGCCAACACGCATAAGTTCGCTCGACCGTGGCGCCATGCGTTCTGCCATCTGTCTTTTGCGTCGTTGGCGCGCCCGCATCGCGGCGTCGCCTGAGCGCTGACACGACAACGCCGGCACGTGGCCGGCGTTGTCGATCCCTCACGCTGGCATCGTGCCGCGTCAGAACCCGCAGAAGCAGTACGCCAGCGACTTGACCGGGGTGCCGCCCGCCTTGCTGTCGTGCACGGCGTCTTCGACGAAGCGCAGCTGCGTGTCCACTTCCGGCAGCGAGCGCGCCAGCAATGCACGTGCCATGCCCGAATCGCCCAGCATCCAGGCACCCATGCGGCTGCCGGCAAATCCGCTCATGAACTGCGAGAACGGCGTGGCCGGCTTTTCCACGTAGCGCACGCGGAACTTGCCGCGGCTCAGCTTGGCGCGGTTGGCCGCATCGGCCACCGCTTCGGACATGCCGCCGAACGCGTCCACCAGACCATGCTGCCTGGCCTGCGCACCGCTCCACACACGGCCGCGTGCGACCTTGTCGATGGCGTCCACCGACTGGTGGCGCGCCTGCGCCACCTTGCCGGTGAAGTCGGCGTAGCCCTTGTTGATCACCGCCTGGATCACCTGGCCGGCAGCCGGGTCCAGCGGACGGGTGATGTCGAAGGCGCCGGCAAACCGCGTGGTGCCCACGCCATCGGTGTGCACGCCGATCTTGTCCAGCGCGCGGGTCAGGTTGGGCACCATGCCGAAGATGCCGATCGAGCCGCTGATGGTCGACGGGTCGGCATAGATGCGATCGGCATTCATGCTGATCCAGTAGCCGCCCGAGGCGGCCAGATCGCCCATCGACACCACCACCGGCTTGCCGGACTGCTTGAGCGCGACCACCTCGCGGCGAATCTGCTCGGAGGCAAACACCTCGCCGCCGGGCGAATCCACGCGTAGCACCACCGCCTTGACCTCGTCGTCGTCGCGCGCCTGGCGCAGCAACGCGGCGGTGGACTCGCCACCGATGCGGCCGGCCGGCTGCTCGCCGCCGCTGATCTCGCCGGCGGCCACCACCACGGCCACCTGCGGGCGGCTGTCCATCGCCGAACGCTGCGCCTGCAGCTGGCTCAGATAGTCGTTGAAGCCGATGTTGCGGAAGCCGCTGTCGGCATCGCTGTCGGCCACGCCGCGCTTGGTCAGCAGCGCATCGACTTCCTCGCGGGTCTTGAGCCCGTCGACCAGCTTCTGCTGCAGCGCGAACTTGGCCAGGTCGCCACCGGCGGCGGTCACGCCCTCGGGCAGGGTGTCGATGCCGGCGCTCAGCTGCGCCGGGCTGAGCTTGCGTGCGGTGCCGACATCGGCCAGGTAGCGCTGCCAGACGTCGTTCATCCAGAACAGGTCCGCTTCCTTGGCGTCGGCCGACGCGGCATCGAGGATGTACGGCTCGGCGGCGGACTTGTACTCGCCCACACGGAACAGATGCACGTCCACGCCGAGCTTGTCCTGCAGGCCTTCGCGGAAGTACTGCCGGTAGCGGCCAAGTCCTTCCAGCAGCACGCTGCCCATCGGGTCGAGATAGACCTCGTTGGCCTGCGCGGCCAGCAGGTACTGGCCCTGGCTCATGCTCTCGCTGAAGGCGACGATCTGCTTGCCGGAGGTGCGCAGCTTCTGCAGCGCCGCGGCCACTTCGCGCTGTGAGGCGAAACCGGCCGGCTGGAACTTGTCCAGGTTCAACACCACCCGCTCGATCTTGCGGTCCTTGCCGGCCGCCTCGATCACCCGCACCAGATCGCGCAGCTGCACTTCCTCGGCGCTCTTGTCGCCGACCGCCTTGGCCAGCGAGCGGCTCACCGGATCGGCACTGAACTGCTCGACCAGCGTGCCCTCGGGGTTGATCACCAGGGTGGTGCGCTCGGCCAGCGGCTTGGTGCCGTCGCCCCGCGCGATCGCCACCACGAACAGCAGCAGCATCAGGAACAGAAAACCGAAGAACACCAGGTTGAAGATCAGGCGCCGGGTGAAATTCATCACATCCCAAAGGCCGACGAAGAAACTGGCGATGGGACTGCGACGCACGGGGTGGTTCATGGAAAACTCCGTCGAAAGACGCTGCATGCAATTCAATGGTGTCCAGCATACCGGCTGCGTGGCGCGCGCGGCATGCGCTGGAAGTCAGGGGGTCGTGCCGGCAGTCAGTCGCCGGCTGGTGTGCCGGAAGCGCAAGCCCATCAGGACCGACGCCACGGTCAGGCCCAGGATCAGGCCGATCCACATGCCTTGCGGGCCCCAGCCCAGCCCCAGGCCGAGCCCGGCGCCGATCGGCATGCCGACACCCCAGTACGAGAACATCGCCAGGAACATCGGCACGCGGGTGTCCTTGAGCCCGCGCAGCGCGCCGCTGGACAGCACCTGGATGCCATCGGGAAACTGGAACGTGGCGGCAAACAGCAGCAGCACCGAGGCCAGCGCCGCCACCGCCACGTCATCGGTATAGACGCTCACGATGGCATCGTGGCCCAGCAACAGCACGCTGGCCGACAAGGCCTGGGTGCCCAGCACGATGGCGTAGCCGGCCCAGGCCGCGCGCCGCATGCCGAGCGGATCGCCGCGCCCGACCGCATGCCCGACCCGCACGGTGGTGGCCTCGGCCACGCCCATCGGAATCATGAAACACAGCTGCGCGACGTTGATCGCAATCTGGTGCGCGGCCGCTTCGGTGGAGCCGAGCCGGCCGATCAACAGGGCGGTGACGATGAACAGGCCGCCCTCCATCAGCACGGTGATGCCGATCGGCAGACCGGTGCGCAACAGGTCGCCAATCGCGCGCCAGCGCGGCCCCTCGAGATGGGCGAACAACTGCAGATGCGCAAAGCGACGCGAGCGCCACAGATACAGCGCAAACACGCTGGCCTGCACCCACATGGTGATCGCCGAGGCCATGCCCAGGCCTTGCGCACCATGCTCGGCGAAGCCGAATCTGCCATAGGTCAATGCATAGCCCAGCGGCGCCAGCACCAGCAGGCCGCCAAAGCCCAGCAGCATGGTCGGCAGGGTCCAGTGCATGCCCTCGCTGAGGTAGCGCATGCAGAAGTAGAACGTCAGCGCCGGCCCGCCCCAGCGCACCGCGTGCAGGAAGTCGGTTGCGCCCGGCACGATGTCCGGCGCAATCCCGAAGGTGGGCAGCAGCGGCGGCACCGCGCTCAGGAACGCGAACATCACCGCACCCAGTCCCAGCGACAGCCACAGGGCCTGGCGGAACAGCGGGCCGATCTCGTGCTCGCGGCCGGCACCGCGCAGCTGCGAGACCGAGGCGGTCAACGAGATCAGCGTGCCGATCGGCACCAGCATCGGCAGCCACAGCAGCGAGGTGCCGATGGTGACCGCCGCCAGCGTGGCGGTGCCGTGGTGGCCGGCGATGACGTTGTCGACAAACCCGATCAGGCCGGTGGAGACGTGGCCGAGCACCAGCGGCAATGCGAGCAGGCCGGTGGTGCGCACTTCCGCGGCGAAGCGCGGCGCCGCGGAAGTGGGTGCAGAAGAGACAGACATGAAAACCGATCGCTGCGCGGACTACGGCCGTGCCGGGAGGCGCTGGCACCGGGTCGCGTGGGGCCGCTATCTTACCCGGACTTCCGGGATGGGCAGTTGGGTCGCCGGAATGACCACGCCAGGCCGGGAACACGCGGGGCGGCAGATGCGCCGCGTCAGGCGGCCGTGATGGCTGGTCCCCGGGCCCGGATGCCCAGGGAACGAGCGGAGTCGATGTCCTGCGGCGTGACGATCGCCCCCTGGGCCACTGCACTGCCGAAGACGGCAGCCCTGCATGCCCTCCACGCCGTGTCCGCCTCGGTGCGCGGCATCGAGGATGGACACCGGGCACGCGTGGAGACGATGCCAGCGCGGGGCTGGTGCACCGGCGCCGTCCCGCCGCTGCCGCTTAGCGCGCCAGCTGGCGCTTCAACCAGGCGCTGCGCGTTGCCGGTGCCTGCGCAAGCAGGGCGTCGCGCAGGGCATCGCGCTCCTGCGGCGGCGTGCGTTGTGCCAGCACCGCCAACTGCTCCAGCTGCCCGGCATCCAGGCTGCGCAGCGCCGCCAGCAACGTGTCGCGCTGCGCTGGCGGCACATAGCCGATCAAGGGCTGCAATTGCGGATAGAACGCGCCCAGCTGCGAACCCAGGCGCCAGCCATCGCGATGCAGGCGATCCATCGCGGTGAACTGCGTGCGCAGCGCGCGCTGCTGGTCGTCGGGCAAGCCATGCAGACGCTCGCGTGCCTGCCGCACTACTACCCGGTCGGTGGCGGTGAGTCCCTTCCAGGCCGCATAGCGGGCGCGCAACTCGGACCGCTGCGCAGGCGTCAATGCGTCCCAGCGCGCGCGTTGCTGCGCGGCGCTCGGGGTTGCGGGCGTGGAGGCCGCGGGCGCCGGCGCGCGCGCGCTGCCTTCTTCCAACGGCGCCGGCAGGGTTTGCGCCACGGCCATGCCGACCGCGGCCAACGCCAGCAGGCCGCACCACTTAATTGTCGGCATCGACGGTCTCCAGGGCGGCGGCGGCAGGCTGGGCGGTGGCGGCAGTGGCATGCGCGCCGGATTCGTCGGCCGGCACCGGATGCCCGGCCGCGTACCAGGCGTAGAAATCGGCCGAACGCGCCAGTTCCAGGTCCGGGTCGGCCAGCATCGCCTGGTCGCGCGGATCCAGGCCGGGGTTTGCCACCGCGTCCGGCAGGTCGGCGCCGGGAAGGTCTTCCACCAGCACCGGCGCGGCATCGGTGACGTGCAGCACGCCGGCCGGGGCCTGCGAGACCGGCTCGGGCGGCAGCGCCGGCCGGCGATGCGTCCACCACCAGCCCAGCGCCGCGAGCAGCAGCGCCAATGCCAGCACAGCCAGCACGATGCCGGCGTGGCGGCGGTCGATCCGTGGCCAATGCCACTGGCGGGCAGGCCGGGCGCGCGGAGCGGCCGGGCGCCGCGCCTCGGCAGCGGCAGCCACGGGCGCGGCCGCGGCAGGCTGCAACGGCATGCCGGCCAGGGCCGACTCGCGCAGCTGTGCCAGCCGGCTCACCTGGGCCGGGCCGAGGTCGCGCAACTCCTGCTGCGCCGCCTCGGCCAGCACCCGCCAGGCCTGCGCGTCCGGGTTGCCGGCCGCATCGCGCGGGCAGGCGCGGGCCAGGGACTGCCGATAGGCCCCCACCTCGATGCCTTGCACCTCGCTGGCGGGTTCTTCTTCCAGCCCGGCCACGATACGCAGCAGGAGCGCCAGGCGGTCGGTGGTCTGCATCCGCCCCAGTGCGGTGAACGGAGGCAACCAGGTCCCCGGCATGGGCTCGCGTCGCAGCGGCGGGGCGGTTGCCAGCAGGCTCCAGAAGCGCATCGGCCAGCCGGCCATCGGGCGACCCGCCGCCTGGCTGCTGAACGCCCGCAACGCAGCCGCCAAGGCCCGCTCGGCCGCCGCGCCATCGCCACATTGCAGTTGTGCGAGCACCAGACCCCGGCGTTCGACACCGCGCAAAAACGCTGACAACGCGGCAGGGGTGACAGGGGCGTCGGGGACTACGGTCATGAGAACTCCAGCATCGGCCGGCATGATACCGACGCAATCGGCCCCCGCCGATGGCTTGACAGATCGACCCGGCTACGCTGCGCTCCGGTGCCGCCGACCGCCGTCATCGACGCGGGTTGTGCACAGCGGCAGACATGCCGATACGCAGGCGTCTGTCAACTGTTGATTTTTCTTTGTTGCATTCGTGTTTCACGCCTAAGTGATTGATCCTGATAGCTTTAAGCCGATTGGCTAAAAAATGTCCAACAGGTTGCAGAGGCTAGTGAATCCGCCTTCACAGCGTGGAGCACGAGACTAATTCACAGGCTTATCCACAGGCAGTGTGGATAAACCCGTTTCCTTAACCCTCACATAGGTTTACGTCGGATTTATCACTTCGGTCACACAAACACGTCGTAAGCCCGCGCACCGATCCGGCGGCATCGGCAGGCCCGTGCCGAGTACTGGACAGGGTCGGTAGACTGGCCGGATGTCCTCGACCGTCGCCACCCTGCGCGTCGCCCTGCCGGTGCCGCTGCCCCAACTGTTCGACTATCTGCCCCCGGCCGAGGCCCCACTGACCGACCCGGCGCGGGTCGGCTGCCGGGTGCGGGTGCCGTTCGGGCCACGCGAGCTGGTCGGGGTGGTGGTGGAGATCGGGCAGTTGGCCTCCGCCGAGGGGCTGCGCGCGGCGCTGGCATGGTGCGACGACGCCCCGCTGCTGGTCGACGAGCTGGCCCGTTCACTGCAATGGCTGGCGCGCTATACCCATGCACCGCTGGGCGAGGCCCAGGCCAGCGCCCTGCCCGGCCCGCTGCGCCGCGGCGAGCCGCTGGCCGAGACCCATGCCTGGGCCTGGCAACTGACCGAGGCCGGACGCACCGGCGCCGCCAGCCTGCGCGCCGGCAGCCGCCCCGCCTTGCTGGCCGCCCTGCTGCTGCCCGGTGCGCTGGGCGAAGAACAGCTGGACCCGTTGCTGCCGCAATGGCGCGAGGCCGCACGCAGCCTGGCCAAACGCGACTATGCCGCGCGCGTGGCGGTGCCGGCCGACAGCATCCCGCCCCGCCCCGGCAGCGGCCCGCAGCTCAACGACGAACAACAGGCCGCCGCCGACGCCATCCGTGCGCAGCGCGGATTTGCCACCTATTTGCTCGACGGCGTCACCGGCAGCGGCAAGACCGAGGTCTACCTGCAGGCAATCGCCGACTGCCTGGCGGCCGGTCGCCAGGCGCTGGTGCTGGTGCCGGAGATTGGCCTGACCCCGCAGACGCTGGGCCGCTTCCGCGCCCGCCTGGGCGTGCCGGTGCACGCGCTGCATTCGGGGCTGTCCGATGGCGAGCGCGCGCGGGTGTGGGCGGCAGCCTGGCGCGGCGAAGCCAAGCTGATCGTCGGCACGCGCTCGGCGGTGTTCACCCCGCTGCCCAATGCCGGGCTGATCGTGATCGACGAAGAACACGACGGCAGCTACAAGCAGCAGGACGGCATCCGCTATCACGCCCGCGACTTCGCGCTGGTGCGCGGCAAGGCGCTGGATGTGCCGGTGGTCCTGGGCAGCGCCACGCCGTCGCTGGAAAGCCTGCACAACGCCTATTCCGGCCGCTACCAGCATCTGCGCCTGTCGCGCCGGGCCGGCGAGGCGCGTCCGCCACGCGTGCGCGTGCTCGACGTGCGCAAGCGCCCGCTCAAGGACGGCCTGTCGCCGGAAGTGCTGGCCGGCATTGGCGCCACCCTGGCGCGCGGCGAGCAGGTGCTGGTGTTCAAGAACCGCCGCGGCTATGCGCCGGTGCTGCTATGCCACGACTGCGGCTGGACCGCCGCCTGCCAACGCTGCAGCACGCCGCTGCACCAGACCCCGATGACCGTGCACGCCGGCGGTCGGCGCCTGCAATGCCACCACTGCGGCGCGCGCCAGCCCGCACCGCTGGCCTGCCCGGCCTGCGGCAGTCTGGCGCTGCAGCCGCAAGGCATCGGCACCGAGCGGCTGGAAGAACGCCTGACCGAGGCGTTCCCGGACTTTCCGGTGGTGCGCATCGACCGCAGCACCACCCAGCGCCGCGACGCGCTGGAAACCCAGCTGGCGCGCCTGGGCAGCGCCGCCGGCATCCTGGTCGGCACCCAGATCCTGGCCAAGGGCCACGACCTGCCACGGCTGACCATGGTGGTGGTGGTCGGCATCGACGAAGGCCTGTTCTCGGCCGACTTCCGTGCCGCCGAGAAACTCTCCCAGCAGCTGATCCAGGTGGCCGGACGCGCCGGACGCGCCGACCGTCCCGGCGAGGTCTGGCTGCAAACCCACCACCCCGAACATCCCTTGCTGCAGACCCTGGTCAACGGCGGCTACCACGCCTTTGCCGATGCCGAACTGCAGCAGCGCCAGGCTGCGGGATTTCCGCCATTCGCGCATCTGGCGCTGTTCCGCGCCGAAGCCAAGGATGTGGCAGCGGCCAACCAGTTCCTGCTGGCGGTGCGTGGCCTGACCACGGCGGATACCACCACGCAGTCGCCCGCGTTTGCCGCAGTGGAATGCTACGGCCCGATGCCGGCACCGATGCCGCGCCGCGCCGGTTTCCAGCGCACCCAGTTGCTATTGTCCGCGCAACAGCGTTCGGCGCTGCATCGTCTGCTGGACGCGCAGCTGCCGGCGATCCATGCGCTACCGCAGGCGCGGCGCGTGCGCTGGTCGCTGGATGTGGATCCGATCGATCTGTACTAGTGCCGGCGTATCGCGCACCGCGCTGCCACCAGACTCACGTTCTAGCCAATGCGCCCACGCTCCGTAGGAGCGCACCCGGGTGCGATGTGGCGTTACCGGCAATGCCGTCGCGCCCAGGTGCGCTCCTACACACAACGCGAGGCCAGCAAGCCGCGCGGTGGGATCGTGCGTTGTAGGAGCGCACCCGGGCGCGACGCGGCGTTACCGGCAATGCCGTCGCGCCCGGGTGCGCTCCTACAGGCAACGTGAGCTGCCGGAACGCGCAGTGCACGAGGCCGACTGCCTTGCAGCAGCGTGTGAGGTCGGCGGCACGCGTGCTGCCTGCCATGCACCGCGCTGGCTTGCGCGCAGGCCCGACACTCAGGTCAGCGCGGTCATCACGCCACGCTGGTAGGCAGGCCGCGCGCGCAAGCGCTGATACCACGCCTGCAGATGCGGCAGCGCGGGGCGCTCGATCGGCATTTCGAACCAGGCGTAGATGAAGCTGCCGAGCGGGATATCGCCCATCGCAAATTGCGCGCCGGACAGATACGGCTGCTGCGCCAGGGCTGCATCGGCGCGTGCCAGCAGTTCGCCCGAGCGCGTCAGCGCCGCGGCGATGCGCGCAGGATCACGCTCGGCCTCCGGTGTGCGCAGCACGCCCCAGAACAAGTCGCGAAACACGCCGGCAAACGTCGAGGTGGTCCAGTCCATCCAGCGATCGCCCAGCGCGCGTTCGGCCGGCGCCTGCGGATACAGGGCCGGCGCATATTGCGCGGCCAGGTAACGCACGATCGCGTTGGACTCCCACAGCACCAATTCGCCATCCTGCAGCGTCGGCACCAGGCCGTTGGGATTCAACGCGCGATAGGCGGGCGTGTCGTTATGACCAAACGCACCGCCGACTTCGATCGAGGTATACGACAGCCCGGCTTCTTCGGCGCACCACAGCACCTTGCGCACATTGCTGGAATTACGCCGCCCCCATAGCGTGATCGGGCCGTTCCCTGCAGCCGATGGCGTTGCAGCCTCAGCCATGGTCATTTCCCCGCTGCCGGCTTGGGCGTGGTGCGCGCCGGGCGCTTTGTGGAAGTCGCCTGCGT
Source organism: Xanthomonas euroxanthea (assembly GCF_903989455.1). Lineage (NCBI taxonomy): Bacteria > Pseudomonadati > Pseudomonadota > Gammaproteobacteria > Lysobacterales > Lysobacteraceae > Xanthomonas > Xanthomonas euroxanthea. The sequence continues at coordinate 4,325,631 of NZ_LR861803.1, forward strand.
GGCGAGAGCGGCCGCTGGCTGCGCTGTTTTCGCCCGCCCGCCCTTGGGCGCATCGCGCACCCACAGGGCCTGCTCGTCCTGCTTGATGTCGAACAGGCCGATCGCGCGCACCAGGTCGCTGAGTTTGCGATAGCCGTAGTTGCGTGGGTCGAACGAGGCCTGGTTGGCCACCTGCTTGCCCACCGCACCCAGATGCGCCCAGCCATCGTCTTCGCAGGCACTGTCGATCGCATTGCGCAGCATCTGCACCAGCCGGGTGTCGCCGCGCAGCGCGGTGGCGTCCTTGCGGCCGGCGGCGGTGTCGCTGGCCGCTGCCGCCTGCTCGCCCAGCGCTTCGACATAGGTGAACTTGGAACAGGCATTGACGAACGGCGCCGGGGTTTTCTTTTCGCCGAAGCCATACACCTTCATGCCATCGGTGAGCAGCCGCATCACCAGCGGAGTGAAGTCCGCATCGCTGGAGACGATCGCAAAACCATCCAGGTTGCGCGCAGACAACAGGTCCATCGCATCGATCACCATCGCCATGTCCGAGGCGTTCTTGCCCGAGCTGTAGGCAAATTGCTGGATCGGCCGGATCGCATATTCGTGCAGCGCCGCTTCCCAGTTCTTCAGGTGCGGGCTCTTCCAGTTGCCGTAGGCGCGGCGCACGTTGGCCACGCCATAGCGCGCCACTTCGGCCAGCACCACGTCGATCTTGCCGGCCGGCGCGTTGTCGGCATCGATCAGCAGGGCGATGCGTTTGTCGGGATTGTCGATCATGGTCATTCCTCGAAGGTGTCGGCAGAGTCGGTGTCGCTGGCGGTGTCGCTTGCGTCGTCCGTTTCGGTGGCGTCGGCATCGGCCGATGGCAGCGTGTATTGGCTGCCATCGTGCATGGTCAGCACGCCATCGCTCAGGATCTCGCGCTCGGCCCCGCCGCTGACCCAGGTGGCATGCACGCGGCCGCGGCCGCGATCGCCTTCCACGGTGAACACGAAATCGTCGGCGCCCGGCGCCAGACCGGTGCGCACCAGATCCACCCGCATCGTGTGGATCCGGCCGATCTGTTCCTGCACCACCGCATCGTCCTGCAGTGCGGCGCGTGCCTGATCGGCGAACAGCGACCAGCCGAAGACGATCAGCCAGCCCAGCGCGCCCAGCACCACCATGCCGAACAGCACCACGCAGGCCCCCAGCCCGATCAGCCCGATCGTGACGCCACTGACCTGCTTTCCGGGCGTCCGCGCGGCAGCCGCTGCCATCGCGGGCGAAGAAGGTGGTGGTGGCAACGGTGGGGGTAATGCCGGCATGCGGTCACCAGGTCGATGAGATGCGACATGATGCCGCAGGCGAGACGCCTTCAGGCGTCATGTTCATTGCCGATGCGGCATGCTGATGCGCCCGCGTCGCATTCCATCAGACCTGACGATGACTACTTCCCCCTCCCAAGCTCCGCTGCACCTGGTGGTGGTCGGTGGCGGTTTTGCCGGCTTATGGGCCACCCGCGCGCTCGACGATCCCGGCATCCGCATTACGCTGATCGACCGCCAGAACCACCATTTGTTCCAGCCGCTGTTGTATCAGGTCGCCACCGCCGGCCTGTCGGCACCGGATATTGCCGCGCCGCTGCGCCACATCCTGCGCGAACAGCGCAACGTCGAGGTGCTGCTCGGCGACGTTGCCGAAATCGCACCGGCCCGCCGCGAAGTGGTGCTCGCCGATGGCAACGCGCTCGGCTACGACATGCTGCTGCTGGCCACCGGCGCCACCCATGCCTACTTCGGCAACGATCAATGGGCCGAGCACGCGCCCGGCCTGAAGACGCTGTACGACGCGCTGGTGTTGCGGCGCAAGTTGCTGCTCGCCTTCGAGCGTGCCGAAGCCGAATCCGACCCGGCCGCACGCGCGGCCTGGCTGAGTTTTGCCGTGGTCGGCGGCGGCCCGACCGGTGTCGAGCTGGCCGGCACGCTGGCCGAAATCGCCCGCCACACGCTCAAGAACGAGTTCCGCCATATCGACCCGCAGCAGGCGCGCGTGCGCCTGGTCGAAGCCGGCCCACGCGTGCTGCCCTCGTTCCCGGACGATCTCACCGCCAAGGCGCGCAAGCAGCTCGAGCGCCTGGGGGTGGAAGTGCACACCGGGACGCCGGTCACGCATATCGATGCGCTGGGCTACCAGTTGGGCGACACCTTCGTGCCTGCACGCACGGTGGTGTGGGCCGCCGGCGTGGCCGCATCGCCGCTGGCGCGCACGCTCGGCGTGCCGCTGGACCGCGCCGGCCGCGTGCTGGTGCAGCCGGACCTGAGCGTGCCCGGCCACCCGGAGATCTTTGTCGGCGGCGACCTGGCCGCGGTCCAGCAGGACGGCCGCCCGGTGCCGGGCGTGGCACCGGCGGCAAAGCAGATGGGCAAGCACATCGCCAAGGCGATCCGCGCCCGCCATCGCGGCCAGCCTGCACCGGCCTTCCGCTATCAGGACTACGGCAACCTGGCCACGATCGGCCGCATGGCCGCCATCGTGCATGTCGGCAAGCTCAAGCTCTCCGGCATCGTGGCCTGGTGGTTCTGGCTGGCCGCGCACGTGTACTTCCTGATCGGCTTCCGCAACCGCTTCGTGGTGCTGGTGAACTGGGCGATGGCGTACTGGAGCTACCAGCGTGCCGCGCGCATCATTTTCGGCGGCGCCACCGACGACCCGCCGCCCAGCAGCAAGGACGGATGACAGCGCCACGGGCCGTACGCGATGCTGTGCGGCCTGATGCGACGGTCTGATCGTGGCCACTCTCCTGTTCCTGCTGGATCTGCTCGGTACCTTCGTGTTCGCCCTCAGCGGCGCCACCGTGGCGGTGCGCAATCGCCTGGATCTGTTCGGCGTGCTGGTGCTGTCGTGCGCGGCGGCGGTGTCCGGCGGCATCGTGCGCGATGTGCTGATCGGCGCCACCCCGCCAGCGGCGCTGGTGCATCCGCAGTACCTGCTGGTCGCCTGCCTGGCCGGCGTGGCTGGTTTCTACTGGCATGCGGCGGTGGAGCGGCTGCGCAACCCGGTGCAGCTGTTCGACGCGGCCGGGCTGGCGCTGTTTGCGGTCTACGGCACCAGCAAGGCGCTCGACTACCAGCTCAGCCCGCTCAGCGCGACCTTGCTGGGCATGCTCAGCGGCATCGGCGGCGGCATCGCCCGCGATCTGCTGGTGGCGCGTACGCCGGTGGTGCTGCAAGCCGAGCTGTACGCCGTCGCCGCGCTGGCCGGCGGCGGCCTGGTCGCGATCGGGCACGTGCTCGCGGTGCCACAGGCCTGGTCGCTGGCGACCGGCGCGCTGGTCTGTTTCGGGCTGCGTTTCATGGCCATCCGCTACGGCTGGCACCTGCCGGTGGCGCGCCTGCCGGAATAGCGCGGGCGGCCGCAGTGCGTGGTCGATCAGCAGTGGATAGCCCAGCGTCTTCGCACGCGACGTATCGCCAGCACCACACATGCAAACGGCCCGGAAGACCGGGCCGTTTGTGCAACACCTGGGGCATGATCGAAGGATCAGGCCACGAACAGTGCCTTCATCTTCTTCAGCGCGTTCGCCTCGATCTGGCGGATACGCTCGGCCGACACGCCGTACTCGTCGGCCAGCTCCTGCAGCGTCACCTTGGAGTCGGAATCCAGCCAGCGACGCTTGACGATGTCGCGCGAGCGCGTGTCCAGACCGGCCATGCCTTCGCGCAGCAACTGCAGCTGATTGTCTTCGCTGTCGTGACGCTCATAGGCCTGCGACGGATCTTCGTCGTTGGCCACCAGGTAGCTCACCGGCGACGGCGGGCCGTGATCGTCGTCTTCGTCAGACGAGGCATCGAAGCCGATATCGCGACCGGACAGACGCGACTCCATCTCCATCACTTCGCGCTCGGAGACGTTCAGGTCCTTGGCAACGGCCGTCACTTCCGAGGCATTGAGCCAGCCCAGGCGGGTCTTGGACTTACGCAGGTTAAAGAACAGCTTGCGCTGCGCCTTGGTCGTGGCGACCTTGACGATGCGCCAATTCTTCAGGATGAACTCGTGCATCTCGGCACGGATCCAATGCACCGCGAAGCTGACCAGGCGCACGCCCATTTCCGGGTCGAAGCGCTTGACCGCCTTCATCAGGCCGATATTGCCTTCCTGGATCAGGTCGCCCAGCGGCAGGCCGTAGCCGTTGTAGCCGCGGGCGACGTGCACCACGAAGCGCAGGTGGGAATGGACCAGTTCGCGCGCGGCATCCAGATCCAGCTCGTCACGGAAGCGACGGGCGAGATTCTGTTCCTCATCGACCGACAGCACCGGGATCTGGTGCACGGCACCGATGTAGGCGTCCAGCGAACCGAGCGCACTGGGAATCGGGAGATTGTTTGCCACAAGGGCAGTCGAGGTAATCTGGTTCATAGGGCACCATCTTAGCAGTCGAACTATTGGACTGCCGGGTACAGGAAGAGTTCCCAGCGTTCCATTTATAGGACGTTCGGGCTTTTGGCATCGCCGTCGTTCTACGGCGCAGTTTCCGAATTCTGGCTCCTACGCTACCACCGCCGCCCTGCGCAGACCGTGACAACCACGTCGCGAAATGCAACGGCGCCAGCGCCGTTCAGCCGCTGGCCGAAGTGGTGTCCAGCGTGTTGCGCGGCGGCAGCGACCAGTCGATCGGGCCCAGACCGCGGCGCTGCAGGTGTTCGTTGGTCTTGGAAAAGTGCTGGCAGCCCAGAAAGCCGCGATGCGCCGACAACGGTGACGGATGCGGGGCCTTGAACACGCGATGGCGCGCCTGGTCGATGACCTTGCCCTTGGACTGCGCGTAGCTGCCCCAGAGCAGGAACACCAGGCCTTCGCGCTCGCGGTTGAGGGTCTCCACGACATGGTCGGTAAAGCCTTCCCAGCCCTTGTTCTGGTGCGCGCCGGCCCGGCCCTGCTCCACCGTCAGCACCGCATTGAGCAGCAGCACGCCCTGGCGCGCCCACGGCATCAGATAGCCATGGTCCGGCCGCGCAATCCCCAGGTCGTCCTGGATCTCCTTGTAGATGTTGAGCAGCGACGGCGGCACCGGCACGCCGGGCAGCACCGAAAAACACAGCCCATGCGCCTGGCCTTCGCCGTGATACGGGTCCTGGCCCAGGATCACCACCTTGACCTGCTCGAACGGGGTGGCGTCGAAGGCGGCAAAGATCTGCGGACCCGGCGGGAACACCCGCGCCCCGGCCGCCTTGCGCTGGCGCAGGAATGCAGACAGCGCCTGCATCTCCGGGCGCAGCAGCCAATCGCCCACCCGCGCCTTCCATGACGGTTCCAGCTGGATACGCGCTTCCACTTCAGCCACGTCGGTCATAGCGTGACGGCCTGGTCCTCGAGCCGTGCCAGGCGCAGCTGGAACAGCACCTTGGTCACCAGCAGACGTTCTTCGATGGGTTTTTGCACCAGATCGTTGGCGCCGGCGCGCAGCAGTTCGGACTGGTTGCGCGGATTGGTGTCGCCGGTCATCACCAGCACCGGCAGGCGGCGCTTGCCGTAGGCGAAATCGATGCGGATGCGCTCGACCACGTCACGGCCGTTGAGCTCGCCCTTCAGGGTGACGTCGGTCAGCACCACGTCGATGCGGCGCTCGGTGCGGCCCAGCGATTCGGCGGTCAGCAGCGCAAAGGCGTCCTCGGCGGTGAGTACGTGGATGACCTTCAGGCTCTGCCGCTCGAGCATGCGCTTGGTTGCCTCGGCCACCACACGGCTGTCCTCGATGTACAGCACGGTCGCGCCGACCACCGGCTCGGGCTGCACATAGCCGCGGATGAAGGTCGCCAGGGCTTCGTGGCCCAGCGCCTTGTCGAAGTAGTCGGTGACGTACTCGGTGAAGCGACGCTCCACCAGATGCTGCTGCGCGTCGCCGGAGACCACGATCACCGGCACATAGGCCTGCCCGGCCGCCTCGCGCACGCTGCGCGCCAGCGTCAGGCCGTCACCGTCGGGCAGCGACAGCGAGGTGGTGACCAGATCCACCGCACCGGCTTCCAGCGCCTGGCGCGCTTCGGCGATGCTGGAGCAGCCGATCACCTGCACGTTGGGCAGGTCGCGCTGCAGCACATCGGCGATCAGCTTGCGCACCAGCTTGGAGCCATCCACCACCATCACGCGCGGCGCGTCGCTGATCAGATGCTTGAGATCTGGTGGATGCATGGCAGGCCTCAGGTCTCGGTGGGACGGGTCTGGCGAAGGAAGTGGCCGGTCACCAGCCAGGCGCCCAGCCAGCCCAGGACCAGGGTGCCGACCAGCACCATCGCAGAATGCAGCAGATCCAGCCCGTGCAGGGTAAAGGAGCTGCCGTAACTGTCGGCCAGGCTCGCCAACGGCGCGCGCAGCGCCAGCCCGGAGGCGGCGATCAGTGCCAGCGCCACGGCGCCGGCACCGAGCCCGTACCAGGCACCCAGATACAGGAACGGGCGCCGGATGAAGCCATCGCTGGCGCCCAACAATTGCAGCACGCCGATTTCCTCGCGCCGCGACTGGATATCCAGCCGCACCGTGTTGCCGACCACCAGCACCGCCCCAATCCCCAGCAGTGCCGACAGCACCTGCACCAGCCGCTCGCCGAAATGCAGCCAGCCATCCAGGCGCTTGCGCCACAGCGCGTCGTGCTGCACCTGGTCGGCCTGCGGCAAGGCCTGCAGTGCGCCGGCCAGTTGCGCATCGTCGGCCGTCTCGGTGGGCGTGACGATCAACAGCGTGGGCAGCGGGTTGTCGCCGAGTGCGTCGATCGCCTCGTCGAGCTTGGCGCTCTCGCGCAGCTCGGCCAGCCCCTGCGCCGGCGTGCGCAACGTGACCTGGGCAACGTCCGGGCGGCCACGCAGTTCACCGGCCAGCGCCTGCGCGGCCTCGGCACCGATCTCGACCTTCAGGAACAGATTGATCTCGCGCGACTGCTGCACGCTGCCGGCCAGCAACTTGACGTTGTCCAGCGCGATCGACAACCCCAGCGGCAAGGCCAGCGCCAGCGCCATCACCACGATGGTCAGCAAGGTGGCCCAGGGCTTGCGCATGGCCCGCCCCAGGCTGAAGGCGATGCTGTGCAGATGGTGGTCGATCCACACGCCGAACCGCGAGGGGGCGACGGCTTCGGTATTGGCGGGCTTGCTCATTCGGCCAGATCCTGCGGCGAGATGTCGTCGACCAGCCGGCCGTGGTCCAGGATCAGCACGCGCTTGCGCATCTGCTTGAGCAGGGCCAGGTCGTGACTGACCACCAGCACGCTGGTACCGCGTGCCGGCAGCTCGGCGAACAACTGCATGATTTCGGCAGCCAGTGCCGGGTCGAGATTGCCGGTGGGCTCATCGGCCACCAACAGGCGCGGCTCGCCGACGATGGCGCGGGCAATGCCCACGCGTTGCTGCTCGCCGGCCGACAACTGCGACGGCAGCGCCTTCTCGCGATGGGCCAGCCCGATCCGCTCCAATGCCGAACGCACGCGCTTGCCGATCTCGGCACGGCGGGTGCCGCGCAGGATCAACGGCAAGGCCACGTTCTCGGCGATGCTGCGGTCGTTGAGCAGGCGATGGTCCTGGTAGACCGCACCCACCTGACGACGATGCAGCGGAATCTGCCGGCCGCGCACCTTGAGCAGGTTGCGCTCGCCCAGCAGCACCGTGCCCTGGCTGGGCCGCTCGCTGAGATGGATCAATTTGAGCAGGGTACTTTTGCCGGCGCCGGAGTGGCCGGTCACGAACAGCATCTCGCCATCGGCCACTTCGAAGCTGACATCGGTCAGCGCCTGGTGGCCACCGGCGTAGTGCTTGCTGACGTTGTCGAAACGCAGAACGGTCATCCAGCGATTATGCCGGAGCGCCAGCGCTTGCGTCGCATCGCCGGAGCCCGGCGATGCGATTGGCACTGCGTGCGATCAGCTGCCCGACACCAGCGAACGCAGGCGACGACCGATACGGCTCAGCAGCGACGGGCTGCCGGACGGCTTGGCCGCGCTGCGCACCGGCTTGGCGACCACCTGGGTGGGCTTGCGCGGTGCGGCGGGTGCGGCAACCGGTGTGGAGGCCACTGCCGGCTCGACCCCTTCGACCGGGCGGCCATTGCGGCGGCGGCGACGCTTGCGCGGTGCGCGCTCGGCATCGGCCACGATGGTGGACGGTGCCTCGACCGACGCGGCGGCAACCACCGGCGTTTCGCCCGGCGCGGCCGCTGCCGGGGCTTCGCCCTCCACCCGCGGCTTGCGACGCGGACGCGGCTTGCCATCGGCACTGCCGCCGTCGCGACGACCGCCGCCACTGCCGCTGCGCGATGCGCCGCCCGGGCCGCTGCGACCACCGCCGCGACGCTGCTCTTCGGCGGCCCGCTGCTCGCGCGCCTCGCGGAAGATCGTACCCACGCTGTCGCCAGCGTCGTCATCGGCCTCCTCGCCTTCCACCGGCGCGCGCGGGGTGCGCGGCAGCGGCGTCAGCAGCTCGGCGGTCACCGGCTCGACCGGGATCTTCTGCTCGATATAGGCCTCGATGTCCGGCAGGCTCATCGCATAGCGCTCGCAGGCGAAGCTGATCGCATCGCCTTCTTCGCCCAGCCGCGCGGTGCGGCCGATGCGGTGCACGTAATCTTCCGCATCGAACGGCAGATCGTAGTTGTAGACGTACTTGACGCCGTCGATGTGCAGGCCGCGCGCGGCCACGTCGGTGGCGACCAGGATCTCGAGCTGGCCCTTCTGGAAGCGGTTGAGCAGCGACTCGCGCTTCTTCTGCGGCACATCGCCCGACAGCACGCCGACCCGGTAGCCATGCCGCTCCAGCGTGCGCGCCACGCGCTCGACGAACGCCTTGGTATTGACGAACACCATGGTGCGCGCGCCTTCGCTACGCGACAGCAAGCCCAGCAGCAAGGTCTGCTTTTCTTCGTCGGACGGGAAATAGATGCGCTGGCGCACCCGTGCGGCGGTGATGGTCTCGGTTTCGACCACCAGCTTTTCCGGCTCGTTCATGTGCTCGTAGGCGAGCTCGAGCACGCGATGGCTGAGCGTGGCCGAGAACAGCAGGGTCTGCCGGCTGCCGCGCTCGGGCATGCGCCGCAGCAGGAAGCGGATGTCCTTGATGAAGCCCAGGTCGAACATGCGGTCGGCTTCGTCCAGCACGCAGATCTCGCAGGCGTGCAGCGAGACCACCTTGTGCTGCTTGACGTAGTCGATCAGCCGGCCCGGGGTGGCGATGATCACGTCCACACCCTGCTGCAGCAGCTCGCGCTGCTTGTCGTAGTCCACCCCGCCGTAGACCAGTGCAAAGCGCAGGCCCAGGTCGGCGCCGAACTTGACCGCATCCTTGTGGATCTGGATCGCCAGCTCGCGGGTGGGCGCCAGGATCAGCGCGCGCGGGTCTTCCGGCTTGCGGTCGGCCAGCGCCGGGCGGATCAGCAGGCGGTTCATCACTGCCACCAGGAACGCCAGGGTCTTGCCGGTGCCGGTCTGGGCCTGGCCGGCGACATCGCCGCCCGGCAGCGCGACCGGCAGGGTCAGCGCCTGGATCGGGGTACAGCGGGTGAACCCGGCGCTCTCCAGCCCGGTGATCAGCGCCGGATGCAGGTCGAACGTGGAAAAAGTCAAATCGGTCAGCGGTTTGTCGCTCATTATTCCGTCTTCGTGAGGCGCCCTGGGCAGCCCGGGCGCGGCTTGCATCGATGCCGACAGCGTCGCAAACTGCGGCTGTTGTGGCGGACAGCGCGGCTTCAGGACTGACACTTGATTCAGTCGCGCAATGCCCCAGTTTAACGCAATGTAGCGGCCTGCCCGTTCGGGCGGGCCGTTTTGGTTTCCAGGAGACCCAACGTGAGCGACAAGGTTCAACATGTCGGCGATGCCGACTTCGATACAGCTGTACTGCAATCCGGCGAACCGGTACTGGTGGATTTCTGGGCCGAGTGGTGCGGACCCTGCAAGATGATCGCCCCGGTGCTGGACGATCTGGCCGATACATACCAGGGCAGACTGAAGGTTGCCAAGGTCAATGTGGATCAGAACCGCGCCCTGGCCATCAAGTACCACGTGCGCTCGATCCCGATGCTGTTGCTGTTCAAGGACGGGCAGGTGCAGGCCACCCAGATCGGTGCGGTTGGCAAGGGCCAGCTGACCCAGATGATCGACAAGACCCTGGGCGGCGCGGCCGCCTGAGCGAGTGGGCGTCCAGCGATGGGCGCCCCGTGATGCGCCAGCAGTTAAATCCTGCTGAGGCAGGCGCTTGCGCGGTTGCGCGCAGCGGTGATAGTGTCAGTTGATCCGGAGCACGTTCGTGCGCCGACGTACCCCTCTAGAAACCTCTTCTAGACTCCCATCACCTAAAGTTCGCCCCCCAGCCGGGCGCTCGCACTCTTAGCGAGGAATCACGCACTTGTCCGATCATCCTTCCTCCGATACCGGGAGCAGCGTCGACGCTCCTGTCGAGAAGCGCGTGCGCAAGCCGCGCGTGAGCAAGACCGCCGCTGCCACCGACGATGGTGGCGCGCAGCAGCCCAACCTGCCCTTGCCCGCCAGCCCCGCACCCGAGACCCCACGTGCCCCGCAGGCACCGTCGCACGCTGCCGACCCGGCACCGGCGCAGACGTCCAGCGATGGCGCCTCCTACGCCGGTAACCCCCCCAGCGCCAGCCAGGGCAACCAGGGCAACCAGGGCAACCAGGGCAACGACAACACCCATGGCGACTCCCGCGAGGGTGGCCAGACGCAGCAGCAGCGCTTCAATCAGGCGCAGCAGCAGCAGAACCAGAATCAGGCGCAACACCGGGGCCAGGGCCAGAACCAGGGTCAGCCCCAGGCGCAAAGTCAGGGCCAGGACCAGGGTCAGAATGGCGGCCAGAACCCGCAAGGCCAGGGCCAGGGCCAGAACCAGCAGGGCAACCGCCGTGACCGCTTCCGCAACCGCCGTGACCGTGGGCGCGACCGCTTCGGCAACGAAGGTGGCGGCGGCATGCCGTCGTCGGATGGCAGCAACGAGCCGTTCGTCGCGCGCCCGCACCCGGCCGTGCCGGAAGGGTTCCCGGTCTATTCGCTGAGCGATCTCAAGCGGATGCCGGCGCAGAAGCTGCTGGATATCGCCGATCAGCTCAACATCCAGGAAGGCGTGGCGCGCGCGCGCAAGCAGGACGTGATCTTCGCCCTGCTGAAGGTGCTGACCCGCCACGGCGAAGGCGTTGCCGCCGATGGCGTGCTGGAAATCCTGCCCGACGGCTTCGGCTTCCTGCGTGCCGCAGAAGCCAGCTACCTGGCCGGCCCGGACGACACCTATATCTCGCCCAGCCAGATCCGCCGCTTCAACCTGCGGACCGGCGATCACCTGTCCGGCCGCATCCGCTTCCCGAAGGACGGCGAACGCTATTTCGCGCTGTCGATCGTCGACACCATCAATGGCGAGCCGCTGGAAGCCAGCAAGAACAAGGTGCTGTTCGAGAACCTGACCCCGCTGTTTCCACGCCGGCGCTTCCGGCTGGAGCGTGGCGATGGGTCCACCGAGGACATCACCGGCCGCATCCTGGATCTGATGGCGCCGCAGGGCAAGGGCCAGCGCGCGCTGATCGTCTCCCCGCCCAAGGCCGGCAAGACGATGATGATGCAGCAGGTGGCCACGGCCATCACCAGCAATCATCCCGAAGTGCACATGATCGTGCTGCTGATCGACGAGCGCCCGGAAGAAGTGACCGAAATGCAGCGCACCGTGCGCGGCGAGGTCATCTCCTCCACCTTCGACGAACCGGCCGCGCGCCACGTGCAGGTCGCCGAGATGGTGATCGAGCGCGCCAAGCGCCTGGTCGAGCACAAGAAGGATGTGGTGATCCTGCTCGACTCGATCACCCGCCTGGCACGCGCCTACAACAACGTGGTGCCCAGCTCCGGCAAGGTGCTCACCGGTGGTGTGGACGCCAATGCGCTGCACCGTCCCAAGCGCTTCTTTGGTGCGGCCCGTAACGTCGAAGAAGGCGGCTCGCTGACCATCATCGCCACGGCGCTGGTGGAAACCGGCAGCAAGATGGACGAGGTGATCTACGAAGAGTTCAAGGGCACCGGCAACAGCGAAGTGCACCTGAACCGTCGCATCACCGAAAAGCGCGTGTACCCGGCGATCGACATCAACCGCTCGGGCACGCGTCGCGAAGATCTGCTGATCGAGCCGGAGCTGCTGCAGAAGATCTGGATCCTGCGCAAGCTGCTGCACCCGATGGACGAAATCGCGGCAATGGAATTCCTGCTGGACAAGATGAAGACCACCAAGTCCAACGACGAGTTCTTCAGTTCGATGAAGCGCTGATCCGGTCGGCATTCTTGATACAAAAAAGCCCCGCATTGCGGGGCTTTTTTGTGGGCGCGGGGTTTGTACGGGCGGTCACTTCGCATGGCCCATGCCATGCAGGTCGACATCGGGCGGCTACGCCAGACGACGCGAGTCCGCGTAAGGCGGCGTGTCCGGATAATCATCCTCGCGCAGCCGGGTTTGCAGGTCCCGCCACCACTGCGGGTCGAACAGCTCCGGATGCAGGTGCTTGACCGCTTCCAGCTGCGAGGGTGGCAGGCCCATGAACAGCGCGAAGCGCTCGGGGAACACGTCGCGCGGGCCGACATGGAACCAGGGCTCGGCGGCCATCTGTTCTTCGTAGGTGGTGGGCGTGGGCCAGTCGCGGAAGGTGCATTCGGTGATCAGGCACAGCTCGTCGTAGTCGTAGAACACCGCGCGCTGATGGCGGGTGATGCCGAAGTTCTTCAGCAGCATGTCGCCGGGAAATATATTGTTGCGCGCCATGTCCTTGATCGCCTGGCCGTAGTCCAGCGCGGCCGCATGCGCGGCCTCGGGCAGCTGTTCGCGCAGGTAGAGATTGAGCGGGCGCAGGCGGCGCTGCACGTAGCACAGCGCGATCAGCACGTCCTGGCCATCTTCGCTCAGACTCGTCGCGCAGCTGGTCTGCAGCTCGTCCAGCAACGCCGGCGAGAAACGTGATTTGGGAAACCGCAGGAAACGATACGGCTGCGCGTCCAGCAAGCGACCGATGCGATCGAGCTGGAACACCAGCTCGTACTTGCCCTCCACCTGCGCGCGACTCATGGTCTTGGGATAGGCGAAGCGGTCGCGAATCAGCTTGAACACCAGCGGATAGCTGGGCAGCGTAAACACCACCATGACCATGCCGGGCGTGCCATCAGCATGCACCAGCTGCTCGGACGGATGTGCCTGGAAATGGCTGAAAAACGTGCGATAGCGTTCGGTCTTGCCCTGCTTGGCGCGCCCGAGCATCGTGTACAGCTCGTCGACCGGCTTGTGGGTGAGCAGGCTGCGCAAGAACACCACCGCATCGCCGACGGTGGACAGATTGGCCTGGAAGTAACTGCGCGAGTTGCTGAACAGTTGCGCGACATCGCTGCGTCGGGTCAGCACCGCTTCGGCGCGCAAGCCGGCGTCGTCGTTGACCAGGGCGATGACGCAGGGCGAGAAGCGATGTTCGCCGAACACCCGGCCCACCAGGTAGGCGCGGCGCTCGCGATAGAACACCGTCTCCAGCAGTTCCACGCTGCGCACCGGGTGCTCGCCCCAGTGCGCGAGATCGTCGAGCAGGCGCACCGCGATCGCCGCCGCGCAGCGGGTGCGATGCGCATACGGCACGTCGAAGGAATAATCGCCAAGCACGCGCACCAGCATGTCGGTCAGCCGGCCGGGCGAGACCGCGTAGGTATGCCGCGCCACCGGCACGGTGATCGCATCGGTCGGCTCGATATCTAGCGCGATGAATTCGATCTCGGCATCCACGCCGTGGGTGCCGAAGTAACGCCGGGTCAGGGTGTTGTAGAAGGTCTTGTACAACTCCTGATCGATCAGCCCGCGCAGCAGCGCGGCGTAATGCACGCGCGCGCGCATCCACAGCGCGCGATCATGCGCCTGCCCCAGCAGTACCGCGCGCAGGCGCAGCATGCATTCGCTGATGTACTGGTCGTACAGCGCGATCCGCGCCACCGCGTCATCGCGCGCGCCGCTCCAGTCGCGCGTTTCGAAGCGCTGTTTGGCGCGTGCGGTGATCTCGGCAAACCGGGCGTGGTAGTCCTCGAAGGCGTCGTACACGGCATGGGCGATCGCCAGCGCACGGCGCTCGGACTGCGGCGGTAACGGGAGCTGGCTCATGACCGCAGTGTACCCAGCGCATGTTGCGGCGTGCAGCCGAGAGCAAGGATCAATCGAACAGGCGCACAGTCGGCCAAATGCCCAGGCCGCTCGCAACGAGGCGCAGGCCCCCTCGCAGGCAAGGCATTGCCAGGTCGTGAGACCTGGCACGCAACGACCGCGTTCTCGCGGTTGCACGCACACGCCGGAAACGACAAGGCCCGCCTCTCATCGAGGCGGGCCCTGCCTGTCGCATCGCTGCACACACCGCCGACAGGCGGTGCGCCGGATCAGGCCTTCAGCGTGGCCAACACGTCGTTGAAGGTCTTGCTCGGGCGCATCGCCTCGCTGACCTTGGCCAGGTCCGGGTGGTAGTAGCCGCCGATCTCGACCGGCTTGCCCTGGGCGCCGTTGAGCTCGGCCACGATGGTGGCTTCGTTCTCGGTCAGCGCCTTGGCCAGCGGTGCGAACTTGGCCTGCAGGGCGGTGTCCTCGGTCTGCGCAGCCAGGGCCTGCGCCCAGTACATCGCCAGATAGAAGTGGCTGCCGCGGTTGTCCAGTTCACCGACCTTGCGCGCCGGCGACTTGTTGTTGTCCAGGAACTGGCCGTTGGCCACGTCCAGCGCCTTGGCCAGCACCGTGGCCGACGGGTTGTCGTAACGGTTGCCCAGATGCTCCAGCGAGGCGGCCAGGGCCAGGAATTCGCCCAGCGAATCCCAGCGCAGGCTGTTCTGTTCGACGAACTGCTGCACGTGCTTGGGCGCCGAGCCACCGGCACCGGTCTCGAACAGGCCGCCACCGGCCATCAGCGGCACGATCGACAGCATCTTGGCGCTGGTGCCCAGCTCCAGGATCGGGAACAGGTCGGTGAGGTAATCGCGCAGCACGTTGCCGGTGACCGAGATGGTGTCCTGGCCCTTGCGGATGCGCTCCAGCGAGAAGGTGGTCGCTTCCACCGGCGGCAGGATGCGGATATCCAGGCCGTTGGTGTCGTGATCCTTCAGATAGGTTTCAACCTTGGCGATGACCTGCGCATCGTGCGCGCGGGCCTTGTCCAGCCAGAACACCGCAGGCGTCTCGCTCAGGCGCGCACGTTCGACGGCCAGCTTGACCCAGTCCTGGATCGGCGCGTCCTTGACCTGGCACATGCGCCACAGGTCGCCGGCTTCCACCGCATGTTCGAAGACAGTAGCGCCGGTGTCGTCGGTGACCTTGACGGTGCCGGCGGCGGCAAGCTGGAAGGTCTTGTCGTGCGAGCCGTATTCCTCGGCCTTCTGCGCCATCAGGCCGACGTTGGGCACCGAGCCCATGGTGGACGGATCGAATGCGCCATGCGCCCTGCAGTCATCGATCACCGCCTGGTAGACATCGGCGTAGCAGCGATCCGGGATCACCGCCTTGGTGTCCTGCAGCTTGCCTTCGGCATTCCACATCTGACCGGAGTCGCGAATCATTGCCGGCATGGATGCATCGACGATCACGTCGCTGGGCACATGCAGGTTGGTGATGCCCTTGTCGGAGTTGACCATCGCCAGGGCCGGACGCTGCGCGTATTCGGCCTGGATATCGGCCTTGATCTGCGCCTGCTGCGCTTCCGGCAGCGTGGCGATACGGGCATACAGGTCGCCGATGCCGTTATTGGGATCGAAGCCGACCGACGCAAGCGCATCGGCATGCTTGCTCAGCGTGTCCTTGTAGAACTCGCCGACCACCACGCCGAACAGCACCGGGTCGGAGACCTTCATCATGGTCGCTTTCAGATGCACCGAGAACAGCACATCCTTGGCCTTGGCATCGGCAATCTGCGCGTCGATGAAGCTGGCCAGCGCGCGCTTGCTCAAGACGGCGGCATCGACGATTTCACCGGCCTTGACCGCGACTTTTTCCTTCAACACGCTGCTGCTGCCGTCCTTACCGACGAACGCGATCTTCAACGCGCCGGCAGCGGCCACGGTGGTGGATTGCTCGCTGCCGAAGAAGTCGCCCTCGTCCATGTGCGCCACGTGCGACTTCGAATCGCTGCTCCACTTGCCCATGCGGTGCGGATGCTTGCGTGCGTAGTTCTTCACCGACAGCGGCGCGCGGCGATCGGAGTTGCCCTCGCGCAGCACTGGATTGACCGCGCTGCCCTTGACCTTGTCGTAGCGCGCCTTGATGTCCTTTTCGGCATCGTCCTTGGGCGTGTCCGGATACGCCGGCAGCGCATAGCCCTGGCCCTGCAGTTCGGCGATGGCGGCCTTGAGCTGCGGCACCGAGGCGCTGATGTTGGGCAGCTTGATGATGTTGGCTTCCGGCGTGGTGGCCAGCGCGCCAAGCTCACCGAGGTCGTCGGCGATCTTCTGCGCGTCGGTCAGGTGTTCGGGAAACAGCGACAGGATGCGGCCAGCCAGCGAGATATCGCGGGTTTCGACCACGATGCCGGCGGTATCGGTGTAGGCATCGATGATCGGCAGCAGCGACTGCGTGGCCAGATACGGTGCTTCGTCGGTGAGCGTGTAGATGATCTTCGGTGTCTTCGACATAAGGTGCGAGGGCTCGTGTGGTCGGAAGGAGCGCCATGTTCACGGCACCGGCATTGGCGTGCGCGACGCAGGTCGCTGATGGCACGCCGATCGGCCTGCGCGTGGAACGCGGCAATGGATTAGCATGGCATTGTCGCGTCTGAGCCGCGCCCGGGTAAAGCGACCACAGGCGGATGCTCCGTCCCGCCACCCGGCCAATGCAATGGATGCAGCTGTAACGAACAGGCCATCCATGCAAAAGGGCGCGACCTTGCGATCGCGCCCTGCTGCGTCATGTAGCGAGTCAAGCATGCTGCGCGCCATCTCCCGCCTCATCAAACAGCCGCAAGAATTGCCTTGCGGGCCGTCGGCTGCCAGCGATGTGCCAGATGCCCGCCTGTCGGCGCGCTTACTTCACCGTAATGGTCTGCGGCGTACCGGCCGGCTTGCCATCCACCATCGCCTGCACGGTATAGGTGCCGGCCGGCCAGCCATCGGGCTTGCTGAAGCTCAGGTTGGTGGTCTCGGCTCCGCTGGTATTGAGCGTGGCGGTCTGTTCGCCGGCAACCTGGCCGTCCTGGTAGGTCATCTTGGCCGACACCGGCACGTTGCTGGCGCTGCCATCGGTCTTGATCGACACGATGATGGTGCTCTTGGCCCCGATGCTGGCCGACGGTGTCACGCTCTTGTCGGCAGCGGCCTCGGTACCGACCACCACGCTGGACACCGCAACTGCCGATCCAGCCGTGGCGGCGCTGTCGGTGCTGGCGGCGCCGGTCGCCGTGCTCTGGCCGGCCTGGTCACTTGCCGGCGGTGTTGCGGCCGGGCCCGGCATCGCTTCAGTGGCGGCGCCGGAAGTCGGATCCTTGGACACGCTGTCGTCGTCGGCCTTCTTGCTGCAACCCGACAAGGCAAGCACGCCGACCAGCGCGATGGCGAGGGTGCTGGAAACGGATTTGGTACGCATGGATCAATCTCCGGAAGATCAAGCTAAAAGTGGGTTTCGAAAAGTGGATTCGAGAAGTGGGTGTGCGGTGCGCCTAGGCCTTCGGCGGCAACTGCAGGACCTGGCCAGGAAAGATCTTGTCCGGATCCTTGAGCGTTTCGCGGTTGGCCTCGAAAATACGCGGCCACAGGTTGCCGTCGCCGTAATGGCGCTTGGCAATGCTGGACAGACTGTCGCCCGCCTGCACGGTGACCGATTCGCCAACCAGCTGCGCGGTGCTCTGCACGCTGGTGCGGACGTTGGAAAAATCCGCCGTAGGCGCAACCTCCGCGGTGCTGTCGACCGAGGAGGTCACGTTGGAGAAATCTGCTTTCTTGTCGACATTCATTGCCGCAATCCCTTTGCATCACGATGCCTGAAGGGTGCGCGGTGCGCTGTTAAGCGTGGATCGCGCCACCGTGAAGCTGGCGCGATCCTGCAATGGCGGCGATTACTGGCGCAGGTCGCGGAAGATCGACAGCGGTGTCGGCACGCTGGGTGAGCTGCGCAAGGGGTTGATGTCCAGCCCGCCACGACGGGTGTAACGCGCTTCGACCACCAGCCACTCGGGCGCGCAGCGGAGCAGCACGTCATGGAAGATCCGCTCCACGCATTGCTCATGAAACTCGGCGTGGTCGCGGAAACTCACCAGATAGCGCAGCAGGCCTTCGCGGTCGATCGGCGCGCCGCGGTAGCGCAGCGTGACGCTGGCCCAATCCGGTTGACCGGTGACCGGGCAATTGGATTTGAGCAGGGCCGAGGTCAGCACTTCTTCGGCGACCGGTTGCGCGTGCGCCGACAGATACGCGGCATTGGGCGGGCCATAGTCGTCGATGCTGACGTCCAGCGCGTCGATCGATTCGCCCTCGCCGACCGCATCGATCGGCGGCAGACCGAATTCCACCGCCACGTCGGCACCGGCGCGCGTGGACAGGTCGGTGGCGATGCGCGTGCGCACCGCTTCGGCGCTATTGAAGCGGGTGGCGTTGAGCGAATTGAGATACAGCTTGAGCGACTTGGATTCGATCAATGACGGCGAATCGCAGGGCACGTGCAAGGTGGCAGTGGCCACGCACGGCTTGCCCTGCGCATCGAGCCAGCTCAGTTCATAGGCATGCCAGCGGTCACGCCCGATGAAGGGCAAGGCCCCGCGCAGGCCGATCGCCTCGCGCCCGGCCGCGCGCGGAATCGGAAACAGCAGCGACGGATCGTAGCCGCTGGGGTAGGCAACCTCACGGCCGAGGGTGGAATCTTCTGGGGTATTCATCGTGCCATTTTAGGCCGGGCGGGCTGGCCGTGAGGTATATGGCAGACGCGGGAGCGCGCTGGCGACAGCAGCAGGCCGCTCCGAGCAGCCCGCCGCCCAATGGATCGCCACCGGTCAACGGGAACCGTGCAACTGCACACGATTCCCGATTCCCGATTCCCGATTCCCGATTCCCACTCCCGATTCAGCCCGCCTGCCCCTGATGCAGGTAATCCAGCGACACCTGCAACAGTGCCCGCAAGCCCACATCCAGCGACGATTCGTCGAGCAGGAACTGCGGCGAATGGTTGCTGGGCGCGGTGGCCGGGTCGATGCCCTTGGCGGTGGAGCCGACGAAGAAGAACATCGACGGCACCTGCTGGGCGTAGAACGAGAAGTCTTCGGCGCCCATCTGCAACGGCGGCTCGTAGACATTGCCGGCGCCGACCACGGCCTGCAGGCTGGGCAGCATCTTCGCAGTCAGCGCCGGGTCGTTGACGGTGGCCGGATTGCCGGGCTGGTCCGGTACCTGCGCCTGGACGGTGGCGCCGTGGGCGGCGGCGGTGTGCTCGGCTACCGTCTTGAGATCGGCGAAGATCTGCTGGCGCATGCCTTCGTCGAAGGTGCGGATGGTGCCGACCATGTCCACGTCGTCGGGGATGATGTTGTAGCGGATGCCGCCCTTGATCGCGCCAAAGCTCAGCACCGCCGGCTGCTTGGACAGGTTGGCGCGGCGGCTGACCACGGTCTGCGCAGCGCCGATCATGTCGGCACTGGCCACGATCGGGTCGATGCCGTTCCACGGCGCCGAGCCATGCGTCTGGCGGCCGATCATCTTGATCGCGAAGCGGTCCGAGGCCGCCATCAGCGGGCCACTGCGCACGGCGATCTTGCCAGCCTGCACGCTGGAGAACACATGCAGGCCGAACACCGCCTGTGGCTTGAAGTCGGCAAACAGGCCTTCCTTGAGCATCAGCGACGCGCCACCCTCCTCGTTGCCCGGCGCGCCTTCCTCGGAGGGCTGGAAGATCAGCATCACGTCGCCCGGCAGCTGCTCGCGCATGCCCACCAGCGCCTCGGCCACCCCGAGCAGGATCGCGGTGTGGGCGTCGTGGCCGCAGGCGTGCATCACCCCGACCTGCTCGCCGCGGTACTCGGCGGTGGCCTTGGAGGCGAACGGCAGGCCGGTCTGCTCCTTGACCGGCAAGGCATCCATGTCGGCGCGCAAGGCGATCTTCGGACCCGGCTTGCCGCCCTTGATGATGGCCACCACGCCGTGATGGGCGATGCCGGTGCGCGGCTTGAGGCCGAGCTTGCGCAGCTGCGCGGCCACGGTGGCGGCGGTGCGCTCCTCGCGGTTGGACAGTTCCGGGTGCTGATGGAAGTCGCGGCGCCACTGCACCAGCTTGGTCTGCAACGGCGCGGCGGCGGCCTGCACCTCGGGCCGGGGCGCAGCCTGGGCGGCGGCCAGGGTGGGCAGGGCCAGCAGCAAGGCGCTGGTCAGCAGGCGGGAGTGGCGCATCGGCAATCCTCTGAAGATGGTTGCTTAATGTAGTGCAGGCGCGTGCCCGGCGGGCGGCAGTGGGGCTCGATTCAGTCCTGCGGTCAACCGCATCGGCCCTGGCGCGTTGCCGCTGCACTGCATCCGTGAACGCTGCGGTCGTTTCGCCCGGCGAGCCGTTACTTCAGTAACGCTCAATTGCCTGACCGCAACGATATGCTGCGCACAGCCGCCCCACGGTCGCACCAGCGCCCGGCCCGCCATCAGGAGTTGTCGCATGTCGCGTTTTTGGAAGATCACACTGCTGGTCGTAGCGGTGCTCGTCGTGGTGTTCGTCGCCATGCGGATGTTCGGCGGGGGCAACCACGGCAAGCGGGCGGACGCGCCGGACGGCAATGGCACCGAGAACAGCGGCCCGGTGCCGGTCACGGTCGTGGCCGCCACCACCCAGGATGTGCCGGTCTACGCCAGCGCGCTGGGCACGGTGACCGCGCTCAATACGGTCACGGTCAGCCCGCAGGTCGGCGGCCAGCTGATGAGCCTCAACTTCAAGGAAGGCCAGGAAGTGAAGAAGGGCGAGCTGCTGGCGCAGATCGACCCGCGCACCCTGCAGGCCAGCTACGACCAGGCACTGGCGGCCAAGCGCCAGAACCAGGCGCTGCTGGCGACCTCGCGGGTGAACTACCAGCGCTCCAACGACCCGGCCTACAAGCAGTACGTCTCGCGCACAGACCTGGATACTCAGCGTAACCAGGTGGCGCAGTACGAGGCGGCGGTGGCGGCCAACGATGCGCAGATGCGCTCGGCGCAGGTGCAATTGCAGTTCACCCGCGTGACCGCGCCGATCGACGGGATTGCCGGCATCCGCGGCGTGGACGTGGGCAATATCGTCAGCGCCAGCTCCACCATCGTCACCCTGACCCAGATCCGCCCGATCTACGTGTCCTTCAACCTGCCCGAGCGCGAGTTGCAGGCGGTGCGCAGCGGCCAGGCGGCTGCCCCGCTGGACGTGGCGGCGCTGGATCGCGGCGATGCGCACGTGATCAGCGGCGACGGCAAGCTGGAGGTGATCGACAACCGCATCGCCGCCGACAGCGGCACCTTCGGTGCGCGTGCGATCTTCGCCAACACCGACAACGCGTTGTGGCCGGGCCAGTTCGTCAACGTGCGCCTGCAGCTGCGCACCATCTCCGGCGGCACCGTGGTGCCGACCCAGGCCGTGCAGCGCGGCCCGGACGGCGATTACGTCTACGTGGTCGGCAGCGACAACACCGCGCAGATGCGCACCGTGGTGCAGGGCGTGGAAGTGGACGACAGCCATGTGCAGGTCACCAGGGGGCTCAAGCCGGGCGAGCGGGTAGTCACCGAAGGCCAGTTCCGGCTCAAGCCGGGCAGCAAGGTCAGCGCGCTCAAGCCTGGCGAAACCCCGCCGGAGCCGACCGAGGCCGAACTCAAGGCCGCGCAGGACAAGAGCCGTGGCGGCGCCGGTGGCCGACGCGGCGGCGGCGGTCCGCGCTAACTCGCGCGCACCGGCGACGGGACTTCCGTCACCGGTGCGCATCGGCGCCATGCGCGCCGGCATCGATTGACGTCTTCAGCAAGGACACCCCCCGTGGGCTTTTCGACCATCTTCATCCGCCGTCCCATCGCCACCTCGTTGTTGATGGCGGGCATCCTGCTGCTGGGCATCCTGGGCTACCGGCAATTGCCGGTCTCGGCGCTGCCGGAAATCGATGCACCCAGCCTGGTGGTCACCACCCAGTATCCCGGCGCCAACGCGACCACCATGGCCTCGCTGGTGACCACGCCGCTGGAGCGCCAGTTCGGGCAGATCTCCGGGCTGCAGATGATGACCTCCGATTCGTCGGCAGGCCTGTCCACGATCATCCTGCAGTTCTCGATGGACCGCGACATCGACATCGCCGCGCAGGATGTGCAGGCGGCGATCCGTCAGGCCACCCTGCCCTCGTCATTGCCGTATCAACCGGTCTACAACCGGGTCAATCCGGCCGACGCGGCGATCCTGACCCTCAAGCTCACCTCCGACTCGCTGCCGCTGCGCGAGGTCAACCGCTATGCCGATGCGATCCTGGCCCAGCGCCTGTCGCAGGTGCCGGGCGTGGGGCTGGTGTCGATCGCCGGCAACGTGCGCCCGGCGGTGCGCATCCAGGTCAATCCGGCGCAGCTGTCGAACATGGGCCTGACCATGGAGTCGCTGCGCAGCGCGCTGACCCAGACCAATGTCAGCGCGCCGAAGGGGTCGCTCAACGGCAAGACCCAGTCCTACAGCATCGGCACCAACGACCAGCTCACCGACGCGGCGCAATACCGCGAAACCATCATCAGCTACAGCAACGGCCGCCCGGTGCGGCTGGCCGATGTGGCCAACGTGGTCGACGGCGTGGAGAACGACCAGCTCGCCGCCTGGGCCGACGGCAAGCCGGCGGTGCTGCTGGAAATCCGGCGCCAGCCCGGCGCCAACATCGTGCAGACGGTGGAGCAGATCCGCGGCATCCTGCCGCAGCTGCAGTCGGTGCTGCCGGCCGACGTCCACCTGGAGGTGTTCTCCGACCGCACCGAAACCATCCGCGCCTCGGTGCACGAGGTGAAGTTCACCCTGGTGCTGACCATCGCGCTGGTGGTGGGGGTGATCTTCGTGTTCCTGCGCCGGCTGTGGGCCACCATCATTCCCTCGGTGGCGGTGCCGCTGTCGCTGGCCGGCACCTTCGGGGTGATGGCGTTTGCCGGCATGTCGCTGGACAACCTGTCGCTGATGGCGCTGGTGGTGGCAACCGGTTTCGTGGTCGACGATGCGATCGTGATGATCGAGAACATCGTGCGCTACATCGAACAGGGCAAGAGCGGGCGGGAAGCGGCCGAAGAAGGCGCCAGGCAGATCGGCTTCACCGTGCTGTCGCTGACCGTGTCGCTGGTGGCGGTGTTCCTGCCGCTGCTGCTGATGCCGGGCGTGACCGGGCGCCTGTTCCATGAGTTTGCGTGGGTGCTGTCGATTGCGGTGGTGATCTCGATGCTGGTGTCGCTGACGCTGACGCCGATGATGTGCGCCTACCTGCTCAAGCCCGACGCCCTGCCCGAAGGCGAGGACGCGCACGAACGCGCCGCCGCCGCCGGCAAGACCAACCTGTGGACGCGCACCGTGGGCGCCTACGAACGCAGCCTGGACTGGGTGCTGGCGCACCAGCCGCTGACCCTGGCGGTGGCGATCGGCGCAGTGGCGCTGACCGTGGTGCTGTACGTGGCGATCCCCAAGGGCCTGCTGCCCGAGCAGGACACCGGCCTGATCACCGGCGTGGTGCAGGCCGACCAGAACGTGGCGTTCCCGCAGATGGAGCAGCGCACCCAGGCGGTGGCCGCGGCGCTGCAGAAGGACCCGGCGGTGACCGGCGTGGCCGCCTTCATCGGTGCCGGCACCATGAACCCCACCATCAACCAGGGACAGCTGGCGATCGTGCTGAAGACGCGCGGCGACCGCGAGGGCCTGGACGAGGTGCTGCCGCGCCTGCAGAAGGCGGTGGCCGGCATTCCGGGCGTGGCGCTGTTCCTCAAGCCGGTGCAGGACGTCACCCTGGACACCCGCGTGGCCGCCACCGAATACCAGTATTCGATATCGGACGTGGACAGCAGCGAGCTGGCCACCTGGGCCGGGCGCATGACCGAGGCGATGCGCAAGCTGCCCGAGCTGGCCGACGTGGACAACAACCTGGCCAATCAGGGCCGTGCGCTGGAACTGAGCATCGACCGCGACAAGGCCAGCATGCTCGGCGTGCCGATGCAGACCATCGACGACACGCTGTACGACGCCTTCGGCCAACGCCAGATCTCCACAATCTTCACCGAGCTCAATCAGTACCGGGTGGTGCTGGAAGTGGCGCCGGAATTCCGCAGCAGCACCGCATTGATGAACCAGCTGGCGGTGGCCAGCAACGGCAGCGGCGCGCTGACCGGCACCAATGCGACCAGCTTCGGCCAGCTGACCTCGTCCAATTCGTCCACCGCCACCGGCGTGGGCGCGCAGAACACCGGCATCGTGGTCGGTGCCGGCAGCATCATTCCGCTGGCCGCACTGGCCGAGGCCAAGGTCACCAACACGCCGCTGGTGGTCAGCCACCAGCAGCAGCTGCCGGCGGTCACCATCTCGTTCAATCTGGCACCGGGGCATTCGTTGTCGCAGGCAGTGGCGGCGATCGAGCAGGCGCGCCAGGACCTGAAGATCCCGACCCAGGTGCACGCGCAGTTCGTCGGCAAGGCGGCCGAATTCACCGGCAGCCAGACCGATATCGTCTGGCTGCTGCTGGCCTCGATCGTGGTGATCTACATCGTGCTGGGCGTGCTGTACGAGAGCTACATCCATCCGCTGACGATCATCTCCACGCTGCCGCCGGCCGGCGTCGGCGCGCTGCTGGCACTGATGCTGTGCGGGTTGAGCCTGTCGGTGGACGGCATCGTCGGCATCGTGCTGCTGATCGGCATCGTCAAGAAGAACGCGATCATGATGATCGACTTCGCCATCGACGCCCGCCGCGAAGGCGCCAACGCGCACGAGGCGATCCGCCGCGCCTGCCTGCTGCGCTTCCGCCCGATCATGATGACCACCGCCGCGGCGATGCTGGGCGCGCTGCCGCTGGCCCTGGGCACCGGCATCGGCTCGGAACTGCGCCGTCCGCTCGGCATCGCCATCGTCGGTGGCCTGCTGCTGTCGCAGCTGGTGACGCTGTACACCACGCCGGTGATCTATCTGTACATGGAACGTGCCGGCGAGCGGCTGCGCGACTGGCGCGCGCGCCGTGCCGCACGTCATGGCGATGCAACTGCGGCTCCAAGCCCGGAGCGCCCGGCATGAGGACCGGTAGCGGTATCGCTGACCGATCCGCTGGCCCGCGGCATCGCCCGCGTGACAGTCGCTTTGGTTTCGGCCTTGGTTCTGGCCTTTCCCAATTCCCGATTCCCGAATCCCGACTCCCGGCACCACAGCCATGAACATCTCCGCGCCCTTCATCAAGCGCCCGATCGGCACCGCGCTGCTGGCGATCGGTCTGTTCGTGATCGGATTGATGTGCTACCTGCGGCTGGGCGTGGCGGCGTTGCCGAACATCCAGATCCCGGTGATCTTCGTGCACGCCACGCAGTCCGGCGCCGATGCCAGCACCATGGCCTCCACCGTCACCGCGCCACTGGAACGCCACCTGGGCCAGCTGCCCGGCATCGACCGCATGCGCTCCTCCAGTTCGGAGAGCAGCAGCCTGGTGGTGCTGGTGTTCCAGAGCAATCGCAACATCGATTCGGCCGCGCAGGACGTGCAGACCGCGATCAACTCCTCGCAGTCGGACCTGCCGTCCGGGCTCGGCACGCCGATCTATTCGAAAGCCAATCCGAACGACGACCCGGTCATCGCCATCGCGCTGACCTCGGACACGCAATCGGCCGATGAGCTCTACAACGTTGCCGACTCGCTGCTGGCGCAACGGCTGCGCCAGATCACCGGCATCAGTTCGGTCGACATCGCAGGCGCCTCCACGCCGGCGGTCCGCGTGGACGTGGACCTGCGTGCGCTCAACGCGCTGGGCCTGACCCCGGACGACCTGCGCAACGCGGTGCGCGCGGCCAACGTCACTTCGCCGACCGGGTTTTTGTCCGACGGCAACACCACCATGGCGATCGTGGCCAACGATTCGGTGTCCAAGGCCGCCGACTTCGCGCAGCTGGCAATCTCCACACAGTCCAATGGGCGCATCGTGCGGCTGGGCGACGTGGCCACCGTCTACGACGGCCAGCAGGATGCCTACCAGGCGGCCTGGTTCGACGGCAAGCCGGCGGTGGTGATGTATGCCTTCACCCGCGCCGGCGCCAACATCGTCGAAACCGTGGACCAGGTAAAGGCGCAGATTCCCGAGCTGCGCGCCTACCTGCAGCCCGGCACCACGCTGACGCCCTACTTCGACCGAACCCCGACCATCCGCGCCTCGCTGCACGAGGTGCAGGCCACGCTGATGATCAGCCTGGTGATGGTGATCCTGACCATGGCACTGTTCCTGCGCCGCCTGGCCCCGACGCTGATCGCGGCGGTCACCGTGCCGCTGTCGCTGGCCGGCTCGGCACTGGTGATGTACGTACTGGGCTTCACCTTGAACAACCTCAGCCTGCTGGCGCTGGTGATCGCCATTGGCTTTGTGGTCGACGATGCGATCGTGGTGATCGAAAACATCATGCGGCATCTGGACGAAGGCATGCCGCGTCTGGATGCCGCACTGGCCGGTGCGCGCGAGATCGGCTTCACCATCGTGTCGATCACTGCCTCGCTGGTGGCGGTGTTCATTCCGATGCTGTTTGCCAGTGGCATGATCGGCGCGTTCTTCCGCGAGTTCACCGTGACCCTGGTGGCGGCGATCGTGGTGTCGATGCTGGTGTCGCTGACCTTGACGCCGGCGTTGTGCAGCCGCTTTCTGTCCGCGCACACCGAACCGGAAAAACCTAGCCGTTTCGGCGCCTGGCTGGACCGCATGCACGAGCGCATGCTCGCGGTGTACACGGTGGCGCTGGATTTCTCGCTGCGGCACGCCTTGCTGCTGTCGCTGACGCCGCTGCTGCTGATCGCCGCCACCGTCTTCCTCGGCGGTGCGGTCAAGAAGGGCTCGTTCCCGGCGCAGGACACCGGCCTGATCTGGGGCCGCGCCAATTCCAGCGCGACGGTGTCGTTTGCCGACATGGTCAGCCGCCAGCGCCGCATCACCGACATGTTGATGGCCGACCCGGCGGTGAAGACCGTCGGTGCACGGCTGGGTTCCGGTCGCCAGGGTTCCAGTGCGTCTTTCAACATCGAATTGAAGAAACGCGACGAAGGCCGCCGCGAGACCACCGCGCAAGTGGTCGCGCGCCTGAGCGCCAAGGCCGACCGTTACCCGGATCTGGATCTGCGTCTGCGCGCGATCCAGGACCTGCCCAGCGACGGCGGTGGCGGCACCAGCCAGGGCGCGCAGTACCGTGTCTCGCTGCAGGGCAACGACCTGGCCCAGCTGCAGGAATGGTTGCCCAAACTGCAGGCCGCGTTAAAGAAGAATCCGCGCCTGCGCGATGTCGGCACCGACGTGGATACCTCGGGCCTGCGCCAGAACATCGTGATCGACCGGGCCAAGGCCGCGCGCCTGGGCATTTCGGTCGGTGCCATCGATGGCGCGCTGTATGGCGCGTTCGGTCAGCGCTCCATTTCCACCATCTATTCGGATCTCAACCAGTACAGCGTGGTGGTCAACGCACTGCCCTCGCAGACGGCAACGCCCAAGGCGCTGGATCAGGTGTTCGTGCCCAACCGCGCCGGCCTGATGGTGCCGATCACCTCCGTCGCCACCCAGGTGCCCGGGCTGGCGCCGCCGCAGATCGTCCACGAAAACCAGTACACCACGATGGATCTGAGCTACAACCTCGCACCGGGCGTGAGCACCGGCGAGGCGGACCTGATCATCAAGTCCACCGTGGAGGGCTTGCGCATGCCCGACGGCATCCGCCTCAGCGGCGACGACAGCTTCAACGTGCAGCTCAGCCCCAACTCGATGGGCGTGTTGCTGCTGGCCGCGGTGCTCACCGTCTACATCGTGCTGGGCATGCTGTACGAGAGCCTGATCCACCCGGTGACCATCCTGTCCACGCTGCCGGCCGCCGGCGTCGGCGCGCTGCTGGCGTTGTTCCTCACCAACACGGAGTTGTCGGTGATCTCGATGATCGCGTTGGTGCTGCTGATCGGCATCGTCAAGAAGAACGCGATCATGATGATCGACTTCGCGCTGGTGGCGCAGCGCGTGCACGGCATGGATGCGCGCGCGGCTGCGCGCGAAGCCTCGATCGTGCGCTTCCGCCCGATCATGATGACCACGATGGTGGCGATCCTGGCCGCAGTCCCGCTGGCGGTGGGCCTGGGCGAAGGCTCGGAGCTGCGCCGCCCGCTGGGCATCGCGATGATCGGCGGGCTGATCTTCTCGCAGGGCCTGACCCTGCTCAGCACCCCGGCGCTGTACGTGATCTTCTCCTGCCTGAGCGAACGCTGGAAGGCGCGTCGCGCACGCGCGCGTGCACGTCGGGCCGAGCGCGCGGCACCACGGCGCCCGGCAACCTCGGCGCACTGAGCCTGCTCAAAAGACCGCACCCCGCCAGACGCGTGCGGTCTTTGTTTGGGTAACAGATCGGGCTGTTTTTTTACTAAGCTCACCGCCATATGGATGGCGCAGGCTTTCTGGTTCCCATCGGTACACGACCACGTTGGCAGGTGCGATGCCCTCGCCGCTTGCGGGACCGTGTGGCGGCATGGATGCCGCCACCGCGCCTACATGGACGTACTTGCGGCGTGTCCCGCAAGTGCTGAGGACACCTCGCCCTCGACGTGCTCGGCGTTGACTGAACTCAAACGATGCTAAGAGCCGAATTTTTGGATGTCTTGGTGTGATTGGGCAGTACTGATGGATCAGTCCTAGAGTGGCTGATCTGTGGATTGGCTGCGGGGCCCTTGCCCGCCCACCATCGCAGGACACGCCGCAAGTACATCCCTGTAGGCTCTTACGCGGCATCCATGCCGCGTAAGGTCCCGCGACGGTGGGCGGGCAAGGACCCATTGAGATGGTCGGTGCGCATGGTGCAAGCAATGCATGACGCGCATTGTTCGGTAACGGCGCGCCCACTCAGCCTCCCAAGACGGGCAGAGCAGACGCGAGGTTTCAACACGTCAACGGCAACCGTCTCAGCGTTCCCAGAGCAGGCGTGGCGATGGCTTTTTTTGACCCGACAACCGACCGACTTCCTTGTGCGGTGCCCTCGACTCACCGAGCTTTTGACCAATGCACCGCGCGATCACGCCACGCGCAACAGGGCCGGCAGATCGCAGGCCTGCACACGCACGCGCCGCGGCGGGACCGCTACACCAGCAACGCCTGCAGCGACGCCCGTTCCAGCTGTGCGTACAACGCGCACTCATCGTGTACCTGCGCGCCCAGCGCCTGTTCGAAGCTGCGCTTGCTCGAATGGGCGGCGTAGGCGCGTTGCTCGGCGCCGCCGAGATTGGACTGGAAGATGCCGGCCGCACTCACCGGCAGGAAGTCTTCATAGATGATCGGATCGGCGCTGAGCAGACCGAGCGCAATCGCGGTTTCTGCCGGCAGTGCCGCCACTTGCGCAGGGTCGGCACGTCCGGCCTCGGTCAGCGCGTAGCGGAAATAGCCCAGGCCTTCCTGACGCAGCACGGCTTCGTCGTCGGGAAACGCCACGAACGCGGTCTGCAGGCGCGTGGCGTAATCGGTGCCGGTGCTGCCCGCGCCATCGCTGTCGCGGGCCTGCGCCAAGAGCGCGTCGTACAGCGCGCGGCCCTTGGGGGTCAGTGCGAGTCCGCGCTGTTCGATCTCGCCGAAGCGTGCGGTATGCGTGCCGTGCTCGGCCTGCCCACTGTCGCCGACAAAGCGCACCGGCTCCTCCAGTGCCTTGAAGCTGGTCTGGCGCAGCAGGATCGGCACACGCCGACGCGGCGGCCCCTCGATCACCGCCTTGGCATCGATACCGGCGCGCTGCATCTGCGCCTGCGCCGCATCGATATCCAGCGTGCGCGGCGTCAGGTGATTGATATGCGGGCCGTGGAAACTCACCACGTCGGCGATCAGCTTGTGCGCCTGGCTCAACGCGCGGTAGGTCGGCAGCGAGACCGTGGCATCGCCATGCCAGCGGAAGGTTTCCAGCGCTTCGGCCACGAACTGCTGCGCCTGCGCCGCTTCCAGTCCACCATGACGCTCATGCTGTTCGATCAGCTCCAGCGTAGCGGCAGTGAAGATCTGCCGCTGCTCCAGGATTTGCGCCGCCTGCGCACGCAGTGCCGCGTCTTCGATCAATTCCAGCCGCAGCAACGAGGTGAACACGCGGAATGGATTGGCCGACAGCGCCGCCTCGGCGATCGGGCGGAACGCGGTGGAATGCACCGGCACGCCCGCTACCGACAAGTCGTAATACCCCACCGGATGCATGCCCATCACCGCAAACAGCCGCCGCAGCGTGGCCAGTTCCTGCGCCGTGCCGACCCGGATGGCGCCATGCCGTTCCAGATCCAGGCGTGCACGCTCGTCATTGCGCTGCAGGCGCGCGGCCAAGGCCGGATCGGCGCTCAGGGTGTCGGCGTTGACCTGCGCCACCAGCGCCATCAGGTCGCCGTACAACGGCACCTCGGCGCGATACATGTCCGACATCGCCTGCGCGAACAGGCTGCGGATGTGATCGGGGGAGACAAACACGGTATCGCGCATGGGCTGGTCTTGGCAGTGCCGGCCAACGCCGGCGTTGCCGCATTCTCGCCGACCGCACCCCGCGGCGACCAGCTGCACGGCAGCATCACGCCCGCGCGTTGCCGCGCAGACAGCCAGCCGTAGCATGCCCGACTCCGGCGAGGCGCCTTGCGCCGCGTTACAACCCCGCCTGCGCTGCGGCGTCGGCCGCCTCGCTGGCCTCGCGCGCAGCCTCCAGCCGCTGCGCATGATCGCCGAGCTGGCGACGTAGGATTGCGTCGAGGGTGATCGGCCGTTCCCAGCGGTCGTAGCTGGCGACGATGGCATGCCGCAGCGCGCGCAGATGCGCGTTATCCGGTGCCACCGACAGCCGCGTGATCACACCCTCCCAGCCGTCATGATGGTCGCGCGTGTAGGCGCGCACGCTTTCGCGGCACGACAGCTGCACCGTGTGCGCCCACGCGCAGGCGAAGTAGATGTCGCCGGCATGCCAGCCATGCACCTGCAACAGCGCCTGCACATAGCCGCGCGGGGTCTCGGTATAGCGGGCAACCTCATCGATGAAACTGTCGGGATAGCGCTGCGCATAGCTGCCCATATCGGCAAGATGCTGGTCCACCCACGCATCGCCGGTGCCGGGCGTTACCGCCGGCGCGGCCTCCTGCGCCGGGATGCCGGCAGCCGGCGCCGGCACGCCCTGTGCCATTGCCAGCGCCGGAGCCAGAAGGGCAGCCAGCAGTGGCAGCGATCGCAACCGAGGTGAGCGTAAGACAGGCATGCCCCGATGATGCCGCATGCACGCGCCGGTGTCAGGCCACACGCGTGTCAGCGCAGATCGTAAAAGCCGATGGAATGCACCTCGCGGCAGCCGCTCAGGTCGCAGGAGCCCACGTAACCGGGACCGATGTAACGCTGGCGCGCATCGCGGTTGTGCGGGCTGCTGTACGGGTCCGGCCCGTACAGGCCGTTGCCGTAGTAGATCTGCCCATACGGACGGTTGCGCGATGCACCAAACCGTAGCTCACGGCCATAGCCATAACCGCTATAGGCACCGCCGTATCGGGCGTCGGAATATCGATCGGCCGAAAACGCAGAAGCGCGATCGCCCGCAGTCGGGCGGGACTGCAATGTCGCGATGCTCTGGCCGTGCGCATCCACATAGCCTTGCTCTCGGTCGAAGCGGACGGTGCGGAAATACACGGTCTCCCCACCCACCTTGCGCGTGCGAAGACGCACATAGTCGCCCGCATCGTCGTAGTACGGCTGCCCGTCGCGAAAGATCACCTCGCTCGGGTTGATGATTTCTTCTTCCAGCTCGGCCGCCGCAAGCGGCGTGGCGCCCACAAGTAGCCCCAGCGCAACGGCCAGCACTGCATGATGGATGACGGACAACATGTTCATGGGCAATCCCTCCAAGGTCGGCCACGCACGCCTGGTGGCCGGAACGTCCTGTTGGCGGGCACTGCGATACGCCCGCATGTTGATTCATAGCATCTGCAAACCGGCGCCTCGGTCACGCCCGCCCCTGTCTCCTGCAGCCGACGTAGAAAATCCAGCCATTATCACGGCGGTGCGATGACCTAAGGCGAGTCGATACGGAGCAGGCATCCCAAGCGGCCGCGGCCGCTCCCCATACCCGCAGACGCGTGCCGCGGTGCTCAGCTTAGCGCGTGCTGCCTGGCCAGTGCATCCAGGCCGTGCACCGCCGCCGGCCAGCCGGCGGCGTCGGGCACTTCGCGCATGCGCGGTTCGTCGGCGGCCACCCCGTGCTCCTGCTCGTGCGCCCAGGTCACCGCGTACGGGGTGTAGATCCCCCAGCCGCCGATGGCCAGCACCGGCTCCACGTCCGAGCGCAGGGAATTGCCGATCATCACAAAGCGCTGCGCCGGCAGGTCGAACTCGCCCAGCACGCGCGCATAGGTGTGGGGATCCTTTTCGGACACCACCTCCACGCGCGGAAACAGATCGGCCAGACCGGACTGCTCGATCTTCTGCTCCTGATGGAACAGGTCGCCCTTGGTGATCAGCACCACCGCATAGTCGGCGGCAATCGCGCTCACCGCCTCGCGCACGCCGGCAATCACCTCCACCGGGTGCTGCAGCGTGGCCCGGCCGATTTCGACGATGCGCTGGATGTCGCGTGCATCAATGCGCGCCTGTGTCAGTTCGATCGCTGTCTCGATCATCGACAGCGTCATGCCCTTGGCGCCGTAGCCGAACACCTTGAGATTGCGCCGTTCCACCGCCAGCAGATGCTGCTGCATGCGGCTGTCGCCCAGATCCAGATACGCGGCCAGGATCGCTTCGAAATCCGCCTCGGCAGTGCGGTAATAGTCCTCGCTTTTCCAGAGGGTATCGTCGCCGTCGAAGCCGACCAGTTGGATCGCCTGGCCGTCGCGCTGTGCAAGAGAGCTCATCGCGACAGTTTAGCAGCGCACTGGAGCGCTGCTGCGATCAATCCCCTGCGGCATCACCCGGGCCGGGCTGGTAGCTGGCAAATTCGTCGCGCGACAGGCGCCCATCGCCATTGCTGTCGAAGCCTGCAAAATTCTCGCGCAGGACGGGGTCGGCGCCGGCTTCGGCCGGGGTCAATGCACCATCGGCATCGCTGTCCAGGCTGCGGAAGGTGCGTGGCGCCAGCGTGCCGGCTTGTGGCACCAGCGCGGCCTCTGCCCCACCCTTGGCAGCCGATGGCGCCGCAGCGTCGGCCGGTAGCAAGGGCGTGGTGGCAGGCGACGGTGGGTCGATCGGCAACGGCGCCATTACCGGTGCTGCCGGTCCTGCGCTGGAAGACCCCGCACGCGGCGGGCTGGCGGGCAGCAACTCTGGCGGCGCCGCCAGGGCCCACAATGGGTTCGACAGGCCGATTAACACGGCAATGCGCGGCAGCATGGGCATGTGCCAAGGAGACGGGCCGGCGAATGTAGCGCGGCGCACGTAAAGAAAACGGGAGCGACCCTGGCAGATCGCTCCCGCGTGTCCATCCTGTTACCTGGTCATGCTGTTATTTGCTCAAGTACATGCTCGAGCCGGGCATCTGACAGCAATGCTGCGGATCGAACCATTGATCAAACAACTGCGACTGCGGAAGCTGCCTCCTGATATCGAAAGAACCGTCAGCAAACGAACTCACTGCGTTGCGTACTCCTCCCTCAGTTGCCCTCAATTGCCTTGCGACCCGCTTGCCGCGGCGCCGCCCTGCTGCTTGACGACAAACGCCTTGTATTCATCCGGGGTCAGTTTGCCGTTCTTGTCCGAATCGGCGTCATTGAAGATCTGCGCGAGCCCGGCGTTGACCTGGGCCTCTTGCGTGCTGATGGCGCCGTCGCTGTCGGTGTCGACACTCGCCCAGGTCTGGCCGCCGCCGGATTGCGCAGGCTGCGCTGCAGTGGTGGCAGAACTTCCCGATTGGGCCGACGTCGCGGCGGCATCCTGCTGCGTACTCTGCGCCATGGCCGGCAGCGCCAGGGCGGCGGCAAGAGCGGCGGTGGCGGCGAGCAGCGAGGTGCGGTTGCGATTCTTCATTGGGTGGTCTCCTTGGCTTGGGAATGCGCGGTGTCGCCGCACATGGCCCCACCTTACCCAGCCCGAATGAACGTAAAACCCGCCGCAATTTTCTGCAAAACATCCTCTTAACCACCCGCCGAATGTTTGCGTCTAGCCGTCTGTTAGACATCGGTGAGCCAAACAGAAGCACCGCATTCAATGCATGGAAATATGCGAACCACGCCGCATTTCAGTGCGTGGTTTTACGCGGTCGGCGCCTCGTCGTCCCAGCTGCCGGAGCTGAACAGTTTCCAACCCACCACGACGCCCGCGATCGCCCCGGCCACTTCCAGCACCACGCGCGATCCCAATTCATTCGGATCGTGGATCCTGGCCAGTGCCAGACGCGCGTAGAGCGGCGACTCCAGCCGCACGATGCTGGTATAGACAAGATTCCAGATGTCATAACCGCCGCCGATGGCGACCGCGAGCAGACAGGCGATGCCCAGCGTGTGCCCGTGGCTGAAGTGCAGACGCCGGCCAAGGTGCTCGACCGCTGCGAAGACCAGCACGCCCAGCACCAACGCGATCAGGCCAGCCTCCAGTGAACCGAGCAGACCGAAGTGCAGGGGCAGATTCATCGTGACGATCCAGGCAGCAGGCGCATCAGTCTAGCGGTTGCGGGGGATGGATCCCGGCCAGAGCCGCAGGCGCGAGCGGTGATGCGAACGAGGCTGGGCCGGGTGATCCAGCTGCCCGATCCCGCGACACGCCGTGCTCACGCATCGTCCTGCCCGCGCGCACGCACCTGCGCTTCGCCTTCTTCGTCCCATTGCACGCTGACCGAGATCGGCTTGCAGCACACCTGGCAATCTTCGATGTAATGCTGGTCGCCGCCGGTCAGATCCAGCGTCAGGGTGATCCACTCCCCGCAATACGGGCAGGCGATATCGACAAAGCGTTCCGGGTCGGACATGGCAATTCCTTGCAGCGGCTTGGAGTGATGGACAACAGGGATAGTGCGGTGCCGCGTCACCGCCTGCGGCGCGTCATTCAGTTGACCGGCACATCGAACGCGGTCTCCGGCATCGGCTCGGGGCGGAACGTGAAGTGCCACCACTCCATCGGATAATTGGCAAATCCCTCCGCCGCCATTGCATGCAACAGCTGCTGGCGGTGGGCACGCTGTGCCGGGCTGATGTCGCGCGCATCGGTATGCGCACGCGCATCGAAGAAATCGAACTCGGTGCCCATCTCCACCGGCTGGCATGGGCCGTGCCGGCAGTCCAGCAGCCCCAGGTCCAGCGTTGCGCCGCGGCTATGCCCGGAGGTCTCGGCGATGTAGTCCCCCAGCAGCGCGCGTTTGTCCACGCGCGGGTAGTGCTGCGCCTTGGTCGACTGGTCCTGCAAATCCGCCGCCCAGGCCACGAATGCCTGCACCGCCCGCACCGGCCGGTAGCAATCGAACACCTGCAGTCGATAGCCCTGGGGCTTGAGCGACCGCGCCACCCGCGCCAGGGCCTCCGCGGCCGGACGCAGCAAATAGCAGGTGGGCGCCAGATACCCCGGCACCACGCGCCCGGTGAAGTTGTTGCTGCCCGCATAACGCATGTCCACCACGATTTCCGGCGCGAGGTCCTGCACATTGACCAGACCGGCTTGTGCGGCGGTCGTTGCCGGCGAGAGGATGGGAGCCGCTTGCACGTTGGGGACTGCGCAGAGAAGAAGCAGCGCGGGCACCTGCCATCTGATGCGTTGCAGGGTGCATGCGAGGTGGTGCGATATGAGGTGTACGGGGGATCGTGCTTGCGTCATGCGCCAAGCATAAGCCACGACAGGCAAGGTGCCTGCACGGAAGCGCTCGAACAAGCAAAGCGTATGGGTCGCTTTACGAACAACGGCTCGGGACCGACATACAGGATTGCTGCACCAGCCATCAGCACGTCCACACGAGATTCAACCTCCTGCGTGATCGCCAGTCCGGTCGAATGCCGGGCTGGCGATCGCTATCTCACGGGCTCGCAACCTGACTAGTACCTAGCGCGCAGGACCCGACTGTGTCTGGGTGGTCTGCGCGCGCTGCTGATCCTCCTGACTCTGCCGCTGCGTCTCCGCTGTGAGCTGTTGCTGGCTCTGCTCCAGCGGCACCAATGCGGCCTGCTGCTTGTCCACATAGGCACGATTCACATCGAGCGGGTTGTTGGGATTGCGCTCCACCGCGATCAATCCCTTGCCATTGGTGCTAGGCACCAACTCCTCGATACGCGACATCCCACTGACCTTGGCTTCGAATGCGATTTGGCCAGCGGCACGCTGCATTTCGTCACGACTATTGAAGCCGCCGTTCGGCCCGTGCTTCTGAAGATGGTCGATGGCCTGCTGACCAAAGGATCTACTGGACGTTGCGCTTCGACAGCGGCGGGAGCGGGCCCGCGCCCGAAACCAGCCGGCTCTGCCGGCCAGTCCGCGTCCCGTGCCGGCCCCGCAACAGACCGGCACGCGGGAAGGCTCAGCGATCCAGCGGCGGCGAGTACTGATGCTTGGCGGCGTCGTAGGTATAGGTGACCACGTCGGCGGGGCCGAGGCTGCGGGCCTCGCCTGGGCCGGCGATGGCAGTGCCACTCATGGCCACACGCAGGCTTGGCATCGATCCACCGCCGGGTTCGAAGTTCAGCGTGCCGGTGCTGGACGCGCACTTCATGTTGCCCTCATCGTCGCAGGCCGCGCTGTTGTCTTCGCCGGTGGCCACGGTGCCCAGGTACACCCAGCCCTTGTAGTCACCCATGTCGTTCTTGTTCGGATCGAAGGAAAACATGGCGAAACCGGAGCTACTGATGCCGTCGGCGAAGCGCGTGGTCGGCAGCGCCAGCAGCAAGTGGCCATCCTTGGTCTCGGTGCGCTGCGGCTTGCGCTTCTGGTCCAGCGTGTCGGCCTTTTCATTGCCGCCGAAATCGCCAGCCCACTGCTGCGCGTGGAACAGCACCCATGCGAGTTTGCCACCCGCATCGTCGAGCACATAGGTCGCCTGGCTGATACTGACGCCGACGGCAGGGTCCGGATAGTTCTCTTCCTCGGATTTGCCGTACTTGCCCGGACCCGCGTTGGCGAAGCCGGTGTAGTACTGCTTGCCGCCAAGGTCGAAGCGGTAGCCGTACCAGAAGCTGGCCAAGGCGCCGTTGTCGATGGTGTAGGACTCCGATCCATCGCCCTTCATGCCATAGATATCGGCGAGCACATGCCCGGGCGCCGGCACCTCGGCATCAACCGTTGCAGGACTCGCCGCCGCCGGTGGCGCGGCAGCAGGAGCACTCTGCGAGGGCGGTGCCTGCACGTCTCCGGGCGCTGCGTCGGGTGTCTTGGTGCAACCGCCGACCATCAGGATCGTGGCTGCCCACAGGGCGGTCTTTCCTAGCCTCATCGCACGACGTCCTTCAGGAGTTCGGGCGAGCGGATGCTACCAAGAATACGGCCGGAATCCAGTGCACGCAGCGCTCGTGCGGGTGACGCAACACGATGACTCGTGATGGCTACGGCGCATCCGGTTCGATGGGCACCGACGTAGGTTGCAATTGCCGCAGCGCTGGCCCGGTCAACGCATGCAGGATGCGCGCATCCTCGGCATCCAGCATGCGGGCATCGCTGCTGCGGTAGTGATGATGAAACGCCTGCAGGGTGGCGGCGGGATCGTCGAGGCTGTAGCCGAGCAAGGCGAGCGCCTGCCAGGGATCGAAACCTGCCGGCGCGGCAGGGGCATCGGCGGCAGGCCAGCGGCCGAAGCCGGCGTCGGCCAGGCGTTTCCACGGAAACAACGGGCCGGGGTCGTTCTTGCGGGTCGGGGCCACGTCTTCGTGGCCGACGATCTGGGTGCGCGGGATGCGCAGGCGGGTGCACAGGTCGTCCAGCAGCACCAGCAGGCTGTCGATCTGGGCGGGCGCGAACGGCTCGCTGCCGTCGTTGTCCAGCTCGATGCCGATCGAGGCGGAGTTGATGTCGGTGATGGTGCCCCAGCGCCCGGCACCGCCGTGCCAGGCGCGCTGGTCGTCGCTGACCAGTTGATAGCGTGTGCCATCTTCGCCAATCAGATAGTGCGCACTGACCCGACCGCCGCTATTGCGCCCGCGCAGCGTGCCCAGGCTCTGCGGCACCGACTGCTGGTCGGTGAAGTGCAGCACGATCAGGATCGGCCGCCGTGCGTCGTAATTGGGCGAAGGCACCCACCGGGCCAGCGGGTTGCGCTGCGGCGTGTGCGCACATGCGCCCAATGACAGCACCACCAGACATAGCGCGGCGCGTAGCCAGGGCGATGGCGACAGCGTGGGAGCAGATGACATCGGATTCTCCTGGCGAAACGGCAAGGGCTTGCGCTGCACCAGCACCCTGATGGGCCGCGCATGCGATGCACCCATTATCTGCTGTGCGGGGCGATGGCGTGCAGGACGCGGCTGCGGCCGGTGGCAGGCAGACTGCACGTGCGCAGAGACCGACAGACGTTACGGCACCGCTGCGCCATGCGACACGCACCGGGGATACTTGCGCATGCGTACACTACAAGCCGGCGTGGTCGGCGCAGGTCCGCGCGCCTGCGGTCGTGATTCCCTGTAAAAATCCTTGCCAGTCGCTGCACCCCTCAAGAGTCTTCTTCATGCCATTGTCGCGCTGCCTGCTGACGTTGTTGCTGCTGGTCATCGGCCTGCCCTGCGGTGCCGCTGCGGCAAACCCTGCCCCCCCAACGCCGCACACCGCGCCATTTGCGGCCAGCGATGCGCAGTTGGCGGCCGACTACTGGATCCAGCGCAGTCGCAACGCGCAAACGCTGCGCATGACGGCCGCGCAGATTGCCGGCCTCAATGCGCGCTTGCTGCGCGACGATGGCTCCATGCACGACCTGTCGCAGCTGGCCGAGGTGCTGCCGGCGGCCGAGGTGCGCGCGCGCATCGAAGCACGGTCGGCCACACCGACGCGTGCGCTCTACGACAGCGATGGGCGCAGCATCGATGCCTTGCGCCTTGCGACGCTACGCCAGGCCCTGGCACTGGATGCATTGCCCG
Source organism: Xanthomonas euroxanthea (assembly GCF_903989455.1). Taxonomy (NCBI): domain Bacteria; kingdom Pseudomonadati; phylum Pseudomonadota; class Gammaproteobacteria; order Lysobacterales; family Lysobacteraceae; genus Xanthomonas; species Xanthomonas euroxanthea. The sequence continues at coordinate 4,364,759 of NZ_LR861803.1, forward strand.
CACAGGTCGTGCCACGGTTTGCCCTGGTGGTGCAGCGCGCGGCACTGCGCACCTTCCCCACCGCGCAGCGCGTGTTCAGCACCACCGACGACCACGATATCGACCGCTTCCAGGAATCGGCGCTCTACCCCGGCACGCCGGTGGCGGTGCTGCATACCAGCGCCGACGGTGCATGGCACTTCGTGCTGGCGGCCAACTATGCGGCCTGGATTGCTGCCGACCGGATTGCCCTGGGCACGCGTCGCGAGGTGCTGGACTACGCACGCCGCCGCCCGCAGCTGCTGGTCACCGGCGCACGCGTGCAGAGCGCCTACACCCCGGACGTGCCGGCCGTTTCCGCACTGACGCTGGACATGGGCACCAGCGTGCCGCTGCTCGGCGACTGGCCGCCGCAACAGCCGGTCAACGGGCAGCTTCCGCAGGCTGCCTACGTCGTGCAGTTGCCGCTGCGCAATGGTGATGGTCGCCTGCAGCTGGTGCCGGCGCTGATTCCGCGCGGCGCCGACGTGCGCCTTGGCCCGCTGCCGGCCACGCCTGCGGCATTGCTGCAGCAGGCGTTCAAGTTCCTCGGCGAACGCTATGGCTGGGGCAACGATTACGATGCGCGCGACTGCAGTGGGTTCGTGCTGGATGTGTATCGCAGCCTGGGCATCGCATTGCCACGCAATACCGGCGACCAGGCACGCAGTCCGGCACTGCTCGGCGTTCCGTTCCAGACGCAGGCGCCACTGCCGCAGCGCCTGCAGCAACTTGCACGGCTGCAGGTCGGCGATCTGATCTATATCCCCGGTCATGTGATGCTGGTGATCGGACACGAGCACGGTGCACCATGGGTGATCCATGACGTGGCCGGTGCCCATTACCGCGACGCGGCCGGCAGCGTGCAGCGCGCGCGCTTGAACGGTGTGTCGGTGACCCCGCTGCTGCCCCTGCTCGCCAGCGACGGCACGCCGTTCGTCGATCACATCACCCGCATCCAACGCATCGCACCGATTGGCTCCCCATGAAGATCACCGGCTTTCGCCTCGGCATGCTGCGCGTGCCATTGAAGACCCCGTTCAAGACAGCGGTCCGCACCGTGCAGGCGATCGAGGACGTGGTGGTGCTGCTGCAGACCGATAGCGGCCATATCGGCTATGGCGCCGCGCCGGCCACCGCGCCGATCACCGGCGATACGCACGGCGCCATCATCGCCGCCATCAGCCATTGCATCGGCCCGGCGTTGATCGGCCAGGACGTGGCCGATCTCAACCGGCTATGCGTGCTGGTGCAACACGCGCTGGAGCGCAACACCAGCGCCAAGGCGGCGGTGGAGATCGCGCTCTACGACCTGTGGGCGCAGGGCTTCGGCACCCCGCTCTACCAGGCGCTTGGCGGCGGCACGCCGCGCATCACCACCGACATCACCATCAGCGTCGATACCATCGAGGTGATGGTGGCGCAGGCGCACTCGGCGCTCGCACGCGGCTATCGGTCGCTGAAGATCAAGGTCGGCAAGGACAGCGACTCGGACGTCGAACGGATCATGGCGATGCATGCCGCTGTCGCTGGTCGCGCATCGCTGCGCCTGGATGCCAACCAGGGCTGGACGCCCAAACAGGCGGTGCGCACCATGCGCACGCTGGAACACGCCGGCGTCGTGATGGAACTGGTGGAACAGCCGGTCAGGGCCGCGGACATCGACGGGCTGGCGTTTGTCAGCGCACGGATCGACACGCCGGTGATGGCCGACGAAAGCGTGTTCTCGCCGGTCCAGGTGATCGACCTCATCCAGCGCCGCGCCGCCGATATCGTCAACATCAAGCTGATGAAGACCGGCGGGCTATCCAATGCGATCCGCATTGCCGATATCGCGGCCGTATACGGCGTGCCGTGCATGATCGGCTGCATGATCGAATCCAGCATCAGCGTGGCCGCGGCAGTGCATCTGGCCGTGGCCAAGGCCGACAGCATCACCCTGGCGGATCTGGATGCGCCTGCACTCGGGCAGTTCGATCCCACCGAGGGCGGCGTGCATTTCGACGATGCCCGGATCCATATCGACGACTCGCCAGGCCTGGGCATCCGCCGCATCCGCGGGCTGGAGCTATTGCCGGGCTAACGCGCCATTGGAAATTTCCAAGCCGCGTCGGTCGGTCTGTCGAGCGCGCGGCGCCTTCGCCGCCCGCTCGACACGCCGTGAATCCGTCCGTGGAGGCTCGGTGGCGTCATCCATGTCGCCACACGGTCCCGCAAACGGCGAGGGCACCGCACCAGAGAGTTCGTCGGTTGCCCTACTGAAACCATGCATACCCGCACTCTTCAATGGTCTCAGCCGCTCCAAGGCCCGCCAAGCACGCACACGAACATCGCGCACGCATGCACTACACAGCTGCGTTGCTGGGTACAGTAGCGATAAGGTGTTGGTCAGCAATGCAGTGTCGAGGCACCGCACTGTCGCCGCCAACAGCCGATCGACTCAACGCAGCTCACCCTGCCAGACCCATTCCCCCGGAGCCTGCATGCGCCTTGCCACCGTGTTTCGATCCGTTGCGCTGCTGGCGCTGGCAAGCTGCAGCAGCCTTGCCGTCGCTGCCGGCCCAATCGACGCCTTGAATCAGGCGCGCGCACTGGTCGTGGTGACCACGCCGGATTGGGACAGCACCCAGGCACGCCTGCAGACATTCGCCCGTGTGGACGGTCACTGGCAACCGGCCGCACCGGGCTTTACGGTCGCGCTCGGGCGCCACGGCAGCGCCTGGGGCGATGGCCTGCATCCAAAGCAGACGCAAGGCCCGCAGAAGCGCGAAGGCGACGGCCGCAGCCCGGCCGGTGTGTTCGCGATCGGCCCGGCCTTCGGTTACGCCCAACAGATCGACAGCGCCATGCCGTACCAGGCGATGCGCGCCACCCACTACTGCATGGATGTGCCGAGCTCGCCGCTGTACAACCGTATCGTCGACGCCGCGCAGGTCGGGGAGGCCGCAGTGGCCGGGTCGAGCGAACCCATGCGCCTGGACCTGCAACATCCCGGCGATGCGCGCTACAGCGAGGGCTTTGTGATCGCGCACAATCCCGATGCGGTGCCCGGGCACGGCAGCTGCATCTTCGCGCATCTGTGGCGCACGCCGGGCCAGTTCACCGCCGGCTGCACTGCGATGGCGCCGGCCGATATGCAACGCCTGCTGGCCTGGTTGAAGCCCGACGACACACCGCTGTTCGTGCTGTTGCCGCGTGCCGAATACGCACGCCTGCAGGCCCAGTGGCAGTTGCCCGAGTTGAGGGAGGTGGGCCGATGAGCAGCGCGGCTCCCGCACCCGACCCCACTGGCCTGGTCCGCGTGGTCAGCCGCTGGCAGATCGTCGGCTTGTCCATCAACGATGTCATCGGCAGCGGCATCTATCTGCTGCCGGCGGCCACCGCTGCGCTGCTCGGGCCGATGAGCCTGTGGGCAGTGATGCTGGCCGGTCTGGCAGTGGCACTGCTGGTGTTGTGCTACGCGCAGGCGGCGAGCTATTTCGACACCCCGGGCGGCAGTTATCTGTACACGCGCGAGGCGTTCGGCCCGTTTGTCGGCTTTCAGATCGGCTGGATGATCTGGCTCACCCGCATCAGTTCGGCAGCGGCATTGAGCAATGGCCTGGCCGACGCGGTCGCGCGGTTCTGGCCGACCGTGGCAACCGATCACTGGGCACGCCTGCTGGTGGTCGTCGGTTCTTTGGGTATGCTCACCGCCATCAACGTGATCGGGGTGAAATCGGCTGCGCGTACCGGCATTGCGCTGGTGATCGGCAAGCTGGTGCCGTTGCTGCTGTTCGTGGCAATCGGCGTGTTCTACGTGGACTGGTCGTGGGCCTTTGCCGGGACCACACCGGACCTGCGCGACCTGGGCAATCTCGGCGAAGCCGCCTTGCTGCTGCTGTTCGCCTATGCCGGGTTCGAAAACATCCCTGCGGCCGCTGGCGAGTACCGCAACCCGCGTCGCGATGTGCCATTTGCGCTGATCACCATGATCGTCACCGTCACCTTGATCTATGCGGCGGTCCAGGTCGTGGCACAGGGCACGCTGCCCAATCTCGCCGCCTCGCCCACGCCCTTGGCCGATGCCGCAAGCCGTTTCGGCGGCGAAGCGCTGGCACTGATCCTCACCGTCGGCGCCACCATTTCCATCCTCGGCACCACCAGCAACACGGTCATGCTCGGGCCGCGTTTTCTGTTTGCGCTGGCGCAAGACGGCTACGGCCCGGCATTTCTGGCACGTGTGCATCCACGCTTCCACACCCCGGCAGCGGCGGTGCTGACCCAGGGCGTGCTGTCGCTGGCGCTGGCGGTGTCGGGCTCGTTCACGCAGCTGGCATTGCTGTCGATGGTCACCCGGCTGTTTGCCTATATCGGCACGGCCGCGGCAGTGATCGTGCTGGCGCGTCGCTACCGGCAACGCACCGACACCTTGCGCCTGCCCGGCGGGCCGGCCATTCCCATCGCCGCGCTGCTGCTGTCGCTGGGCCTGCTCGCCAGCGCCAGCTGGCAGAACCTGGCGGCCGCCGGTGTGGCGCTGCTGGTGGGCTGGGTGATCTACCTGTTCCCGCGCAAGCCTGCATAACCACTTTCGCAGGACGCTCGCGCAACGCTCACGTACGACTAACCGCGCACGTCCAACGCTGCAGCCCTGACCTGCATGGGAGCTTGCGATGAAACTGCGCCGTGTCTACAGCACGCCCGATATCGAGAGTGCGCAACGCGTCATGCAGGCCGCACGCAGCGCCGGCATCGACAACGATGGGCTGTCGTTGATTGCCCGTTCGGATATCGAACTCGAAGGCATTCCCGACGAGCGCAAGGATGCCAAGACGGATTTTCTCCCCGCCGCAGCGCGCGGCGCCGCGACCGGTGGCGCTGCGGGCCTGGTGGCCGGGCTGGTCGCGATCGCCGTGCCTCCGATCGGGCTCACCATTGCCGGGGCAGGTGTCATGGCGCTGGCAGGGGCTCTGGTCGGCACCTGGTCATCTGCGTTGATCGGCGCCACCGTGCCCGACCCGGTACGCCGCCAATTCGAGGACGAAATCCAGGCAGGGCGCGTGCTGGTGATCATCGATGCCGACGAGCCATCGCTGCAGCACGCAGAGGCCAGCCTGAATGCCGCCGGCGCCACGCCGCTGCCATATGAGGCCGCATCGGCTGCGACGTGATGCGTGCGCATGCACTGGCAGCCTCGCATGCGTCGCGTCCGGCATCGACGACGCGGCGCGCCACACAGCGCGGCCGGCAAGCGGTTGCCAAACGCCGACATGTCTTGATGCCCTCCTCACCCGCCATGGCAACGGATTTAACACCCGCCCGCCTAGGTTAGGGCGTACATTCACCACGGAGACGAGCATGAACGTGCCGTATCAGATTCCAGGCCGTGCGCCGGACGAAGACCGCAGCCAGAACGTATCCAACTACTGGCGCGAGCGCTTCACCGAAGAATCGTATTACACCGAAGGGGACCGCTACGAGGATTACGAGAGCGCCTACCTTGCCGGACACGAGGCGCGTATCCGCGAAAACGCGCGCGCCTACGACCAGGTGGAAGCGGAGTTGCACCGCGATTGGGAAGCCAACCGCGGCACCAATGGCCTGAGTTGGAGCAAGGCGCGTCACGCAGTCAAGCGCGCCTGGGAAAATGCGGCAGACTTCGTCGCCGGCGACAACAAGTCCAGGCCCTGAACACAACAACGCCACCGTCGAGGTGGCGTTGTTGTATCACCAGCTCGCGCAGCAGTGGCGACGGATGTGTATTCACTGTTGGCAACACGATGCATCACGCATCGTCGGCCTCACCACATCGGGCGTATCCTTTCGCACGCGATCGCACCGGACGGGCTGCCCTAGTGCGATGCAGCCACCGAAACTCGCTTCATGGTGAAACAACGATTCGGGATAAGCGCGTTCCGCAGAGAGTGATCTACGACAAGGGCGGCCCCGACGGCGTCGTGTAAGGTGTTGAAAACCCAACGCAGGACACGTTGCGGGAGGGCTGCAACGTCACTGCGCCCATCCCCTGGAGGACCTCATGTCTGTCCGACGTCTGCTTGCCCTGGCCTGCTTGGCCAGCTTGTTCACCACCACCGCCGCATGTGCTGCGCCTGCCGTCGCGCCGGCTGCCGCCATTCCCAAGGCGCAGTGGCCGTTCCAGGCCACCACCGTTGCCGATTTTGACGAGCCCTGGGCGATGACCTTCCTGCCGGACGGCAGCCTGCTGGTCAGCGAAAAACGCGGTGCGCTGATGCGGCTGGACCTCAAGACCAAACGCAAGAGCGCCATTACCGGCATTCCGGCGGTGGCCTACGGCGGCCAGGGCGGCTTCGGCGATGTACTGGCGCATCCGCGCTTTGCCAAGAATGGCCTGGTCTATGTCAGCTACGCCGAACCCGGGCAGGGCGATACGCGCGGCGCTGCGGTGGCAAGGGCCAAGCTCACGCTGGATGGCACCGGCGGCGGCACGCTGTCGGATTTGAAGGTGATCTGGCGCCAGGATCCCAAGGTCACCGGCAACGGTCACTTCGGGCATCGGCTGGCCTTCGGCCCGGATGGCAAGCTGTGGATCAGCTCCAGCGAGCGCCAGAAGTTCACCCCGGCCCAGGACATGCAGGCCAATCTCGGCAAGCTGATCCGTCTCAATGATGACGGCAGCGTGCCGGCCGACAACCCGTTCACTGCACAGGGCGGCGTTGCCGCGCAGGTGTGGTCGCTGGGTCACCGCAATATTCTCGGCCTGGCCTTCGACGGCAAGGGGCGCCTGTGGGAACACGAAATGGGTCCGCTTGGCGGCGATGAGCTGAACCTGATCCAGCGCGGCGCCAACTACGGTTACCCGGTCGTCTCCAACGGCGACAACTACGACGGCACCCCGATCCCGGACCACAATACCCGCCCGGAATTTGCCGCGCCCAAGATCAGCTGGACTCCGGTGATCTCGCCGGCCGGCTTTGTGATCTACAGCGGCAGGCAGTTTCCTGCATGGCGCGGCAACGGCTTCATCGGCGGCTTGTCGTCGATGGCGCTGGTGCAGGTGTCCCTTGGCGATCAGCCGCGTGAGCTGGCCCGCTACGACATGGGCGCGCGCATTCGTGAAGTGGAACAGGGTCCGGACGGCGCGCTGTGGTTGCTGGAAGACGAAGCCAGCGGCAGCACCGGGCGCCTGCTCAAGCTGACGCCCAAGAGCAAGGCGGCGGTCGAGAACGACGCGTAATTGCGCGGAAATGCGTCCAGGGGATCGTGCCACCGCCACACGTCAACCGCGTGCTGGCGGTGGCCACGATTTTCGCGGCCGGCCACGTTCGAGCCGGTACGGTGCATGTCGCGGCGCACGCAGAATCCACGCACCCGTGGCAACACCGATCGGTCACGCGCCTGCGTCACCCGTGACCCGATGACGGCGCGCCCTTAGGCCACGTCCGTCATCGTTTATCTGGTGCAATAGCCGCACGCGCTGCTTACTACGCAAGCGCGCGCACCACGCCCGGGTGTGCTCAGGCGTCCAGCAACTCGAACGTCACTGCCTCGCCACTCTTGGCCGATGCGCACACCCATACATCGAACACCCCCGGCTCGGCACCAAACACGTTCCTGTGATTGGTGAAGGCCAGCGCATCGCGCGCCAGGGTGAAGGTCACGTCCGCGCTTTCGCCGGGCTGCAACAACACCTTGCGGAAGCCCTTGAGTTCCCGCACCGGGCGCACCCGGCTGGCCACCCGATCGTGCACATACAGCTGCACCACTTCCTCGCCGGCCACGCGGCCGGTGTTGGTGACGCGCGTGGTGATGGTCAGCGTCTGGTCCCAGCCAAGCTGCGCGCTGCTCAATTGCGGCTGCGCATAGGCAAAGGTGGTGTAGCTCAGGCCATGGCCAAACGGATACAGCGGCTCGTTGGGCATCTCGCGCCAGCGCGCCTTGTACTCGGACAGCGTCGGCAGTTCCGGGCGACCGGTGCGCAGATGGTTGTAGAAATACGGCTGTTGCCCGGTCACCTGCGGAAAGCTGATCGGCAGACGCGCGGACGGGTTGTAGTCGCCGAACAACACATCGGCCACGCCGGTACCGGTCTGCGTGCCCAGGTACCAGGTCACTGCAATCGCATCGGCATCGCGCACTGCACCGCTCAGGGCCAGCGCGCGGCCATTGCGCAGCAACACCACCATCGGCGTGCCGGTGGCGGCGATGGCTTCGGCCAATGCCTGCTGCGCCGGCGGCAACACGATCTCGGTGCGCGACTGCGCCTCGCCACTGAACCGCTGCGGCTCGCCCAGCGCCAGCACCACCACGTCGGCGGCCTGCGCCGCATCGATGGCGGCGGAAATACCGCCCGGCAGCGCCTCTTCCAGGCCGCAGCCCGGCACCACCGTCAAATGCTCGCTGCCGACCACCGCACGCACGCCCTGCTCCAGGGTCACATAGCGGTCCTTGTCGCCGAACAGCGTCCAGCAACCCTCGATATTCTCGCGGTCCTGCACGAACGGCCCGATCAGCGCGATGCGCTGGCCGCTTTTCTTCAGCGGCAACAGGTCGCCGTCGTTCTTCAGCAACACGATCGAACGCCGCGCCGCATCGCGCGACAGCGCATCGTGTGCGGGCAGATGCGTGGTATCGGCTTCGCGTGCCGGATCCAGCGAACGGTACGGGTTGTCGAACAGCCCGATCGCTTCCTTCAGCTGCAGCATGCGGCGGACGCTGGCATCCAGCGTGGCCATCGGCACCTCGCCACTTTCCACCAGCGACGGCAGGTGCGCGGCATAGAAACCGCTCTGCATGCTCAGATCCAGGCCGGCCAGGAACGCCTTCTTGGTCGCATCGCGCTCATCGGCCGCATAGCCGTGCGCAATCAGTTCCATGTCGGCGGTGTAATCGGAAATCACCACGCCGGGGAACTGCCATTCACCGCGCAGGATCTCGGTCAGCAATTCGTGGTTGGCGCTGGCCGGCACGCCGTTGATGTCGTTGAACGAGGACATCACGGTCAATGCGCCGGCATCGAAGGCGGCCTTGAACGGCGGCAGGTGCACATCGCGCAGGGTCTGCGGTGCGATGTCCACGGTGTTGTATTCCATGCCCGCCGCCACCGCACCGTAGGCGGCGAAGTGCTTGGGCGTGGCCAGCAGGCAGTCGTCAGCCTTCAGATCGCTGCCCTGGAAGCCGCGCACGCGGGCGGCGGCAAACGCCGCGCCCAGCACCACGTCTTCGCCGGCGCCTTCCGCGCCACGGCCCCAGCGCTGGTCGCGCGCGATGTCCACGGCCGGTGCGTAGGTCCAGTGCAGGCCGGCGGCGGTCGCTTCGATCGCGGTGGCGCGCGCGGTGCGCTTGGCCAGTTCGGGTTCGAAGCTGGCCGCTTCGCCCAGCGGAATCGGGAACACCGTGCGCATGCCGTGGATCACATCCGCCGCCAGGATCACCGGGATGCCCAGGCGGCTTTCTTCCACCGCCACCTTCTGGATCTGTGCGCCCAGCGCAGCGCCGACGCCGTTGAACAGCGAGCCGACCCGACCCGCGCGCACCTGCTGCAGCACCTCGTCGGCGTTGAGCACGTTGGCTTCGGGATTCACGTCCGGTGCGAACGGCCGCACCATGTCGGCGAACACACCCAACTGTCCGACCTTCTCTTCGACGGTCATCTGGGCAATCAGGGTTTCGATACGATCAGCAGCCATGAGATCCTTGAGAAAACGTTTACATGGCCGTCAATTCTAGCCTGACGCGACCGCGAGGGGGCAAGTGTCAGGATTTGGAATGCGGGATCCGGGATTTGCAGGGGCCGGTTGAACCACGCGTTGGCGCGGTGGATCGGTCGCGTGGTGGTGGACCGCTGGTCCGGTGCCGAGTGGATCGCCGGGGCTCGGCAATGACTCGAAGGCGCCGCCCGATGCAGCACTCGGTGGCCGTCAGCGGGCCCGCTTGCGCTCGATGATCACCCCCACCGCCTGCGCGCCGCGCACCGCACCGGGCTTGCTCAGCTTCAACCGCAGCCAGTGCACGCCGAATTCGTCCAGCACGATCGCCGCGCAGCGCTCGGCCAGGGTTTCGACCAGCCCGAAGTCCGATGCCTGCACGAATTCGATCAGCCGCTTGCTTACCGCCTTGTAGTTCAAGGTATCGGCGATATCGTCGCTGGCGGCCGGAATGCGGTTGTCGAAGCCCATTTCCAGATCGAACCGCAGCGTCTGGCGGATGCGCCGCTCCCAGTCGTAGATGCCGATCAGCGCATCGATTTCCAGGCCTTCGATAAAAACTTTGTCCATAGGTGGGGAATCGGGAATGGGGATTAGGGAATGGTGAGAAGCACAAGCAACAACAAGGCAGCGCGAACGGAATCGAAATAGCGCTCTTACTATTCCCGATTCCCGATTCCCGATTCCCCCGCCGCCAGCGGCGGCAAGCCAGCCATATCCCAACGCGGCGTCACATGCACCGCCGCGTCGGCGCGCTCGCCGGCCTCCAGCCGCAGCGCGCCGGCGAAGGCGATCATCGCGCCGTTATCGGTGCACAGGGCCGGCCGCGGGAAGCACACCCGGCCACCGCGCCGCTGCGCCGCCTCCTGCAGGCGTGCACGCAGGCGCTTGTTGGCGCCGACGCCACCGGCCACCACCAGGGTGTTGCAATCGGCCGCATCCAGCGCGCGCAGGCATTTGATTGCCAGCGTCTCCACCACCGCATCCTCGAACCCGCGTGCGATATCCGCCCGCGTGGTGTCGGACTGGTCGCTGCCGCGCCAGGCCAGCAGCACCTGGGTCTTGAGCCCGCTGAAACTGAAATCCAGCCCGGGCCGGTCGGTCATCGGCCGGGCGAATTTGTAGCGCCCCGGGGTGCCGGTTTCGGCCAGGGCGGCCAGCTGCGGGCCACCCGGATACGGCAGGCCCATCATCTTGGCAGTCTTGTCGAAGGCCTCGCCGGCCGCATCGTCCAGCGTCTCGCCAAGCACGGCGTACTCGCCCAGCGCCTTCACCGACACCAACTGGGTGTGCCCGCCGGAGACCAGCAGCGCCACGAACGGCGGCTGCGGCGGGTCGTCTTCCATCAGCGGCGCCAGCAGATGGCCTTCCATGTGATGCACGCCGATCGCCGGCACGTCCAGCGCCCAGGCCAGCGATCGCGCCACGCCGGCACCGACAAGGAGTGCGCCGACCAGGCCCGGGCCGGCGGTATAGGCCACCCCATCGAGTTCATCGATCCCCAGTCCGGCCTCGTCCAGGGTCTGGCGGATCAGCGGCAGCAGCTTGCGCACATGGTCGCGACTGGCCAGCTCCGGCACCACCCCGCCGTATTCGGCATGCAGCGCGATCTGGCTGTAGACCGCATGGGCGCGCAGCGCCGGCACCCCGGACAGCGCGGTGTCGTAGACCGCCACACCGGTCTCATCGCATGATGATTCGATCCCAAGAACTTTCACGGCAACTCGGCAGGCAGGCACATGCGGCCTATTTTCGCAGCTTTTGCCCTGCGCAGATCGGCCAGGGGCGATCTGCTGCGCAGCCGGGCGATCGCCACCGATCCCGCGCCAGCGCAGGGTTTAGCAGGCCTGCACGCGCACATGCTGCCGGGGGCTTGCAGGCCGCCTGCAAGTCGTTATAATGCGCGGCTCGCCGGGGCAACCCGGAAATTCCGTCACGCGAGTCCGCTCGCACCCGCCCGGGGCTCCCGGACGGAAATCCCATTATCTGGAGAACCCATGCCCAGCGTTAAAGTCCGCGAGAACGAGCCCTTCGAATTTGCGCTCCGCCGTTTCAAGCGCACCTGCGAAAAGGCCGGCGTGCTGGCCGAAACCCGCAAGCGCGAGTTCTACGAAAAGCCGACCCAGGAGCGCAAGCGCAAGGCTGCCGCTGCTGTGAAGCGTCAGTTGCGTCGTTCCTCGCGCGACGTCACCAAGCGCCAGCGCTTGTACTGATCGAACGCGGTTCCCTGCCGAGGGGCATGCGCTGAAGGCGCGGCCCACCGGGTGGAACCCAAGAGCCGGCACGCGCAAGCGTCGCCGGCTTTTTGTATTGGTCCGATGCCAGGCGAGCGCTTCGCAACTGTCAAGGCGACCGGCAGTGCCCGCGGTCGTCCGCGCCGCTCAGGCCCCACTTCCTGCCGATGCACTGCGCCCGTCATGGCGCATCGGCACATCTGTCACACGCACTCCCAGGAGTTACACCATGCCCCTCAAGCAGCAACTCACCGATGACATGAAAGCCGCCATGAAATCCGGCGACAAGCACAGCCTGGGCGTGATCCGGCTGATCAATGCCGCGATCAAGCAGAAGGAAGTGGATGAGCGCATCGAGATGGACGATGCCGCCGTGATCGCGGTGCTCGACAAGATGGTCAAGCAGCGCAAGGACTCGGTCACCCAGTACGAAGCCGCCGCACGCGACGACCTAGCGCAGATCGAGCGCGAGGAGATCGTGGTGATCGAGCGCTACCTGCCGGCCAAGATGGGCGAAGCCGAGATCGTCGCTGCCATCCAGGCAGCCATCGCGCAGACCGGTGCCAGCAGCCCGGCCGATATCGGCAAGCTGATGGGCGCGCTCAAGCCCAAGCTGGCCGGTCAGGCCGACATGGGCCTGGTCTCCACGCTGGTCAAGCAGCATCTGGCAGGCTGAGTCTTCGCCTGCGCAGCGCCCTGTGCCCGATGGCCAGGGCGCTGCAACCAGCCGTCTGCGTGCGGCTAGTTGCAGCGCCGTTTCAACGGCGGCACACGCGCAACATCCAGCGCCCGCTTTCACCCGATCTTTGAACACGCCCTGTTAGAACACCTTCGCCAGCACAGGCCCGGGTGAAGCATTCCGCATGCCGGCTTCGCCTCACGACGCCTGCGCACACAACGGTATGCCCAAGGATTCCCACGCCGGTGACGAAGCTCTCAACCGAACACCTGCAAAAGCACCTGAGCCGCCTGCAGCGCAGCCTGCCGATGGCACTGCTCAATCGCTTTCTCGAGATCGACGTGATGACGCAGGCCGCGTCGCTGTCGTTCTACGCCTTGCTGTCGCTGGCACCGTTGCTGGTGCTGCTGCTGTGGCTGACCGCCTCGCTGTATCCGCCTGCACAGGAAGCGCTGGTGCAGCAGATCGCGCAACTGGCTGGCGGCAGCGCGGCGGAAGTGGCCGATACGGTGATCCGTAACGCCACCGATCAACCCGGCGTGGGTTCGCTGGCCGGACTGTGGAGCACGCTGCTGCTGTTCATCGGTGCCACGGCGGTGTTCGCGCAGTTGCAGAACGCCCTGAACCTGATCTTCCGCACCGACAAGCAGCGCCTGGAAGGGCTGATGGCGTGGCTGAAGAAGCGCGTGTTCTCCTTCGGCGTGATCCTGGCACTGGGCTTTTTGTTGATCGTGTCGATGATTGCCACCACCGCGTTGCAGGTCGTGTTCGCACGCTTGCCGTCGGTGCTGCCGGCGATCGGCTACATCACCACCCTGGCGCTGTATTCGCTCGCCTTCGCCTTCCTGTACCGCTATCTGCCCGACCGCACCGTCAACTGGCGGCAGGCCTTTGTCGGCGGCGTGATCACTGCGCTGCTGTTCGCGCTGGGTCGCTACGGCATCGGCCTGTACATCGCCAGGGCCGCCCCTGGCAGCGCATACGGATCGATGGGCACCCTGGTGATCCTGCTGGTGTGGATGTACTACGCCTCGGTGGTGTTCTTTGTCGGCGCCCTGCTGACCGCGGTGATCGACGAGCGCGTGCGCTCGCATCGCAAGCTGCGCGAGGCCGGCGTGGATACGGACAACCTGCCGCCGGTCGCTGCCGACCCAGGCGCCACGCCGCAGCCGCCGGCTGCCCCGACGCGCGGTTGATGGCGCCTGCAAAGCCTGCTGCCGCGTATACGCAGGCAGCGGGCTTCGCTTCGCTGAGGTCCGTCGCTCACTGACACCGGCGGGCGCCGGCGGCTGGGATATCCTAGCGGGATGGCCCGCATCCCCGACGCGTTCATCGACGAACTGCTTGCCCGCACCGACATCGTCGAGGTGGTGGGCGGCCGGGTGCCGCTCAAGCGTCAGGGCAAGGAATATTCGGCGCGCTGCCCGTTCCACGACGAGCGCTCGGCCTCGTTCACGGTCTCGCCGACCAAGCAGTTCTATCACTGCTTCGGCTGCGGCGCGCACGGCACCGCGATCAGCTTTCTGATGAATTACGACCGCCTCGAATTCCTCGACGCGGTCGACGAGCTGGCCAAGCGCGCCGGCATGGACATCCCGCGCGAGACCCAGCAACGCAGCCCGCAGCAGCAGGACGACAGCCGCGAGCTGTATTCGGCACTGGAAGCGGCGACCAAGTTCTTCCAGCGCCAGCTCGAGGGCAGCGAACGCGCGCGCGACTATCTGGACGGCCGCGGCGTGGATGCCGACAACCGCGCGCGCTTCCAGATCGGTTACGCCCCCGATGGCTACAGCGCGTTGAAGGACACGCTGGGCACCGATGCGCGCCGCATGAGCGTGCTCGAACGCGCCGGGCTGTTTTCCAAGAACGATCGCGGCCATGTCTACGACAAGTTCCGCGACCGGGTGATGTTCCCGATCTTCGACCGCCGCGGCCGCGTGATCGCCTTCGGCGGCCGCATCATGGGCGCGCCGGCAGATGGCCGCGACCCGGGGCCGAAGTACCTCAATTCGCCGGAAACCGCGCTGTTCCACAAGGGCCGCGAGTTGTACGGCCTGTGGCAGGTGCGCCAGGCCAATCAGAAGATCGAGCGGCTGATCGTGGTGGAAGGCTATATGGACGTGGTCTCGCTGTTCCAGTTCGGCGTCACCCAGGCGGTGGCCACGCTGGGCACCGCGACCACGCCAGAACATGCCGAGTTGTTGTTCCGCAACGCGCCGGATGTGTATTTCTGCTTCGACGGCGACAACGCCGGCCGCAAGGCGGGCTGGCGTGCACTGGAATCGGTGCTGCCGCGCATGAAGGACGGCCGCCAGGCGTTCTTCCTGTTCCTGCCCGACGGCGAGGACCCGGACACCATCGTGCGCAAGGAAGGCGCGCAGGCCTTCGACCAGCGATTGAAACAGGCCACGCCGCTGTCGCAATTCTTCTTCGACGAGATGTCGCGCGAGATCAATCTGCACACGCTCGATGGCAAGGCGCGTCTGGCCGAGCGCGCCAAGCCGATGCTGGCACAGATTCCCGAAGGTGCGTTCGGCGATCTGATGAAGCAGGAGCTGTCGCGCCTGACCGGCGTGGGCGCCACCAGCGCGACACAGGCGTCCGCACCGCAAGGACGGCCACCTGCACGCATGGGCGCGCCCACGCAAAAACGCAGCCTGGTACGCGCCTCGATCGCGATCCTGCTGCAGCGGCCGTCGCTGGCGATGAGCCTGGAGGGCGACCACGATTTTTCCGGCCTGCGCCTGCCCGGCATCGACCTGTTGATGGAACTGCTGGCGCTGGTGCGGCAACGCCCGGAAATCAGCACCGGCGCGCTGCTGGAGCACTTCGCCGAACGCGAAGAACTGGTGGCCCTGCAGAAACTGGCCGCCCAGGCACTGCCCGGCGACGAACACAGCTGGGCGATGGAGCTGCATGACGTGGTCGCGCAACTGGACAAGCAATTGCTGCGGCAGCGCCTGGACGAACTGCAGGACAAGCAGCGCGCGCAGGGCCTGGACGACACCGACAAGTACGAGCTGCGCGAATTGTTCAAGGCGCTCGCCGCGTTGTAGCGCGTGGGGGCAATCGGAGCAGACCACCTGTTGCCGACGTAGCCGGTCAGCCATGCAGGCACGCGCTCATGGCCGCCTGAACAAGATCCTGGCCATCGGGCCGAGCGCCGCGCTGACTGCTTCACTCCTGTCCCGGGTGTCGGCCGATGCCGGCGCGACCGACTCGCAGGCGGCACACGGGCCTCTACAATGGCACTCTGCAGACAGCTCCCCCCTCAATACGCACGATGATCAAACACTGGCTGGCGCGGCTGCGCATCGATCCATTCACCCTCGCGCTGCTGTGCACGGTCACGCTCGCCTCGTTCCTGCCGGTCTCGGGCACCGCCGCCGCGATCATGGACGATGTCACCGACGTGGCGATTGCTGCGCTGTTCTTCCTGCACGGCGCGCGCCTGTCGCGCGAGGCGGTCAAGGCCGGCGCGCTGCATTGGCGCCTGCATCTGCTGATCCTGGCCTGCACCTTCGTGCTGTTCCCACTGCTCGGGCTGTTGTTCAAACCGCTCGCGCATCTTGCACTGACACCGGAGCTGTATATCGGCGTGCTGTTCCTGTGCGCGCTGCCGTCCACGGTGCAATCGTCGATCGCCTTCACCTCGATGGCGCGCGGCAACGTGCCGGCAGCTGTCTGCGCCGCCTCGCTTTCCAGCCTGCTGGGGGTGTTCTTCACACCGTTGCTGATGGGCGCCCTGGTCGGCAGTCAGGGCGCGATGGCGCACCCGGCTGAGGCGATCGGCAAGATCCTGCTGCAGTTGCTGGTGCCGTTTCTGGCTGGCCATTTCATGCGCCCGTGGATCGGCGGCTGGGTCGAACGGCATCGCGCGGTGCTGCGTTATACCGACCAGAGCACCATCCTGCTGGTGGTCTACACCGCCTTCAGCGCATCGGTGAACGAAGGCCTGTGGCAGAAGACGCCGTTGCCGGCCTTGCTCGCGGTGCTCGGTGCGGCCGCGCTGTTGCTGGCGGTGGCGATGCTCTCGATCACCTTCATCGCGCGGCGCCTGCGCTTCAACCGCGCCGACGAGATCGCGATCGTCTTCTGCGGTTCGAAGAAGAGCCTGGCCACCGGCGTGCCGATGGCCAAGGTGATGTTTGCCGGCGGTGGCCTGGGCGCGATCGTGTTGCCGATCATGCTGTATCACCAGCTGCAGCTGATTGTCTGCGCCTTCGTGGCCGCGCGTTATGCACGCACCGCACCGGGCGAGACGCCGGCCGATGCCGGCGGGCATTGAACCTGACGGCCACGGCACGACGGTGGCCTGATCGGTGACACCCGGCGCCTCCCGCGCTGCGTGTCCTGCCCCAAAGGGCTGTTTGCCACCGGCGGGTTGCCTGCGCCGGGTTCGCCAGGCCGCTACGCCCGGCGCGACACCGGTTCGCGCTGCGTGTCGTTGCGGGTTGTAAGCAGATATACAACGGTCATGACGCACTCCGCCGCTGGCACGGTGCCGCTCGCTAGAGTGTTCGATCCACCTGCCTGCCACGCCCATCGGTGATTGCCATGACGCTGCCGTTCCGACGCCCTGCCCCGCCCCTGATTGCGCTGCTGGCGGTACTGGCCACGCTCACCGCCTGCAACAAGCCCGCCACGCCGGCCGCCCCCGCGCAGACCGGGGCAGCGACCACACCGGCGCCCGCGTCCAGCATTGCCTGGCGCGAGGGCGATGTCGACGATGCCTTCGCCGAGGCCAGGGAAAGCGGCAAGCCGATCCTGTTGTACTGGGGTGCGGCCTGGTGCCCGCCCTGCAATCGCCTGAAAGCCACCTTGTTCAAGGACCCTACCTTCATCGCCCGCACCCAGCAATTCGTGGCGGTGCATCTGGATGGCGATTCGGAGGGCGCGCAGGCCTGGGGCGAGCGCTTCGGCATCAAGGGCTATCCGACCATCATCGTGCTGCGTCCGGATCGCAGCGAGATCACCCGCCTGGCCGGCAATGCCGACAACGCGCGTCTGGCCGATGTCTTGCGCGTGGCCGCCAAGAGCACCAGCACCGTCAGGCAAGTGCTCGACACCGCATTGCAGCGCCCGCAGCAACTCAGCGCGGACGACTGGGCCGTGCTCGGCAACTACGCCTGGGGCACCGACGACCGGCTGGTCAAGCCGGAGCAGGCCGTCGATGTGCTCACGCGCCTGTCCAGGTCGGCGCCGCAACCGGCCCTGCAACGCAGCTTCGCCCTGGCAGCGATTACTGCAGCCAAGCACCCACCGGCCGCCAGCGCGGCGTCGCGCAGCTTGCTGGAAGCGGTGCTGGCCGACCCGGCAGAGGTGCGTGCCAATCTCGGCACGCTGAGCTACATGCCCGCACGGCTGGTCGCCGCTGCCAGCAGCGATGCCGGCGAGCGCACCACCTTGTCCAACGCGCTGAATCTGGCGCTGGACAAGATCTATGCCGACCCCGCATTGCCGATCGCCGACCGGCTCGGCACCGCGTACGCACGGATCCAGCTGGCCCGCCTGGCGCAAGGTCAGCCCACCGAGACCGAGGCCAAGGGCGCGCAACCGCCGCTGCCCAAGACCGTGGTCGACACCGTGCAGCAACGCGTGCAATGGGCCACCGACACCGCCAGGACCGATGAGGAACGCCAGTCCACCGTCAGCACCGCCGCAGCGTTGCTCGGCGAGGTGGGCGACCGCAGCGGCGCCGAACAGTTGCTGCTGGCCGAGTTGACGCGCAGCAAGACGCCTTACTACTACATGCCCGAACTGGCCGACCTGGCCGAACAACGCGGCGATAAGAAGACCGCGCTGTCCTGGCTCAGGAAGGCGTACGAAAGCGCGCAAGGGCCGGCCACCCGCGTGCAGTGGGGCGTGATGTACGTGGATGGGCTGATCCGGCTCAGCCCGGACGACACCGCCGGCATCGAAGCCGCTGCCACGCAGGTGATCGGCGAACTGGCCGGGCAACCCGATGGCTACCGCCAACGTACCCGGCAGCGCTTTGCCACGCTGGGCGCTGCCTTGAAGACCTGGAGCAAGCAGCATCACCAGGACGGCAATGCGGTGCTGGCGCGCCTGCAGCAGAAGATGCAGAGCAGCTGCGGCAGCAAGAACACCGGCGAATGTGCCAGCTGGTTGGGCTGAGCCGGCATGGCGGCGCAGCCATCCGCACCGCGAGTGTGGCCACGCTGACACCATCGCAGCGGCGGTTTGGCGTTGGCCGCCGGATGCCCGACCACGCGCGCACCCGGCGGCTATGAGCGAGATGGGCCGGTTGCAGCCGCCGGCCAGCTCACTCCGCCAACAGCCTGGCAGGTCTACCGATGGCTGTTGGCGGTGGCGGGCTTCACTGCGCTGCCGCTAGCGCACCCACGGCAACAGCAGGTGATCCGCCATCAGGAACGCGAACAGCGCCATCAGATACACGATGGAGTAGCCGAACATCTTCATCGAGAACAGCTCGTCCGGCGGGTCGAGCATGCGCCAGGCGTACCAGAGGAACACCACGTTGAGCACCACCGCGCCGCCCAGGTAGAACAGCCCGCTCATGCCCACCGCCACCGGCAACAGGGTTACGATCGCCAGCAGCACCGTGTACACCAGGATCTGCTTGCGCGTATGCGGCACACCGTGGGTGACCGGCAGCATCGGGATCGCCGCCTTGGCGTAATCGGCACGCCGGAAGATCGCCAGCGCCCAGAAATGCGGCGGCGTCCAGATGAAGATGATCAGCACCAGCAGCGAGGCATTGATCCAGTCGGCGCTGGTCGGCAAGCCGGTCACTGCGGCCCAGCCCAGCATCGGCGGCGTGGCGCCTGCCAGGCCCCCGATCACGATGTTCTGCGAGGTCGCCCGCTTCAGGTACACGGTGTAGATCACCGCGTAACCGATCAGCGACGCAAACGTCAGCACCGCGGTGATCACATTCACCCAGACCACCAGGATGGTCATGGAGATCACGATCAGCACGCTGGCAAACAGCAGCACCTGCCACGGCCGCACCTTGCCCACCACCAGCGGCCGCCATGAGGTGCGTGCCATCTGCGCGTCGATCTTGGCATCCAGCAACTGGTTGATCGCCGCCGCAGCCGATGCCGCCAGCCAGATGCCCAGAAAGCCCAATGCACCGGTGCGCACCTGCAGCCACGTCGGGACATCCGGGATGGCCAGGAACATGCCCACCAGCGCGGTGAACACGATCAGTGCCACCACCTTGGGTTTGGTCAGATCCCAGTAGTCGCGTGCGCTGACGGCCATGCTCACTCCGGCGCGCGCAGCCGCGCCAGCAGCGAGACCAGCACGAACAGGAGCGCAACTGCGCCGCCGTTATGCAGCACCGACACTTCCAGCGGCAGGGCCAACTTGACGTTGAGCATGCCCAGCGTCACCTGCACCGCCACCAGCACCGCCAGCGCACCGGCCCACACGCGCATGCCCGGCGAGCGCGACAGACGCCAGGCCAGCCACCACAGATACAGCGCCGTCGCAATGGCCCACAGCCGGTGCGCCATCTGGATGGCGATACGCGCTGCGCCATCGAGCACACCGCCTTCGTAATCCACCCCGATCCCGCGCCAGAGCGTGAAGCCTTCGCGGAAGTCGTGCGGCGGCCACCACTGGCTGACGCAGCGCGGGAAATTGTCGGCCGACCAGCTGCCACCGCCACAGGCCAGCGCCGCGTAATTGGCACTGACCCAGCCGCCAAGCGCGATCTGCAGGCCCAGCACCGCCACGCCCGCGCGCAACAGCCAGGTGAGCCGCGAGGCATCGGCCAGCGTGATCGGCAAGTGGGTCGCGCGCCAGGCCATCCATACCAGCAGCGAGAACATCAGCATGCCGCCGAGCAGATGGCCCATCACCACGATGGGCTTGAGCAGCAACGTCACCGTCCACATGCCCAGCAGCGCCTGGAAGATCACCACTGCCAGGGTCAGTACCGCCGCACGCGCCAGATCGATATTGCTCCAGCGCAGCGCCGCCAGCAGCAGGATGGCCTCGCCCGCGATCGCCACGCCGAACGCCAGCGTGTGCCAGCTGGACATGTACAGCGGAATGGACAACGCCACCAGCACCGCGGCAGCGACCACCTGGGCGATGCCCATGCGGCGGCGGCGCACCGCCAGCAACGACAGCACCAGCACCTCCACCCCGAGCGCGCCGGCCAGGAAGCGGTGCACCTGCTCGCGCCAGGCCTTGTGCGATTCCAGCGGCCGGATCTTGCTGGCCACATGCGTGTTGGCTTCGTCGCTGGTCTGTGGCCAGGTGACGCGGCCGTAGCAGGTGGGCCAGTCCGGGCAGCTCATGCCGGCATCGGACAGCCGCACGAACGACCCGAACAGGATCGTGCTCGCAGTGAACAGCGCAGCCAGCCAGGCCATGCGATGGAAGTGGCGGAACAATGCCGGTGGCGCAAACAGATTCATCGAAACGGGCTCACATCAGTTTCAGCAGCTTGACCAGATCGGCACGCAGGCCGGCCGGGTCGAACCCCGGGGCATAGCGCAGGATCACGAAGCCGTTGGGGTCGATCACATACACCGGCACGCCGGCGGCATCGTCGGCACGCGGCAGGCCCTGCCGCAGCCGCGCGTCGTCGCGCAGCACACGCAGGGCCGGCATCGGCGGCAACCCGGCCGGCGGAGTGCCGATCCACAACACCTCCACCTTGTCGGCGCGATGCCCGAGCAGTTGCCACACCTTGTCCAGTTCGGCCGCCAGCGTCACGCATTGCTGCGTGCAACTGGCCGGCGGTGCGAGCGCAATCCGCCACACGCGTTCGGCAGGCGTCCAGGCATACAACTGCCCGTCCGCGCGCACCGGCACCAACCCGCGCAGGTCGGCGGGCGGCTTGAGCAATTCGCCGTGATTGCGCATCGATGCCGGCTGCCATCCGGAGAAGCGCAGCACGCCGGCCAGCAACATCGAGCCGAAGAACAGCACCGCCAGGGCAATCAGCATCCTGCGGCCGCGTTTGACCGAATGCGGCGTGGCCGATGTGGAGGAGGTCATGCCGGCGATTTTCTCATGCCGCAGGCGTCAGTGCCCGCGTCGACGGCGGCGACGCGCACGCCACGTCAGCAGCGTCGCGGTGACCAGCACGGCTGCGGCCAGACCGAACCATTGCACCGCATAACCCAAGTGCCGCGCGGGCGGAAGCGTATTCGGCAGCATCTCCAGGTCGCGTGCGTAACCGACCGGCAGGGCCGGATCCAGGCGTAGGACCTGCGACGAAATGTCGCGCCTGCCAAGCGCGCTGCGCAGGGCGGTGGTCTCCAGACGCGTAGCCAGCCAGGTCTGCGGCGCATCGGCAGCCGACAACGCCGGCCCCATCGCAAGCCCGGCCGAGGGCGGCGCACCCAGCAACCCCTGCAGCGTATGGGTCCCTTGCAGCGGCGTGGTCCTCGGCAATTGCCGATTGGCCGGCAACGGCAGCCAGCCCAGATCGACCAGCAGCGTGACGGGGCTGCCCTGCGGCGCGGCAAGCTGATAGATCCGCACGCCGGCGCGCCCGGCATGCAGCTGATTGTCCAGCAGCACCTGCTGCGGCAGAAACCGCACCTGCCCGCTCACCCAGGCCAGCGCATGCGGCGTGGCCAGGGCCTGCACCAGGGTCAACGGCGTCTGCCGCACCTGCGCCGCGCGTTCCAGCAACGCCTGTTTGTCGTGCATGCGCTGCAGCTGCCACTGTCCAAGCGCCACAAAACCCGCGCTGACCAGCACGGCCAGGCACCATCCCAGCACCGCCGTGTGCTTGCGCATCATGACAAGCGACGCAAAAAGGCGTGCAATGCCGCTACCACGCCGACGACCACCGGGGCTGTTGTGAACGATTCGCTCAAGACGTTGCTGATTGTCGCCTTCCTGATCGTGATCCTGTGGAACCTGGGCGCAGGCCTGTACTACCTGCTCACCGACCGTGGCGAAACCAAGCGTACCGTCAACGCACTGACCTGGCGCATCGGCCTCTCAGTCGCACTGATCGCCGTGGTGATCCTGGGCATCTATACCGGCTGGATCAAGCCGCATGGGCTCGGCCGCTGACGCGGCTGGGAATGGGGAATGGGGAATGGGGAATGGGGAATCGTAAAAGCAAGAAAGGGGCTCGCTCTTGCGATTCCCGATTCCCCATTCCCGATTCCCGATTCCCGATTCCCCATTCCCGATTCTCAAAGTACATACACGAACAGGAATAGCGCCAGCCACACCACGTCGACGAAGTGCCAGTACCAGGCGGCCGCTTCGAAGGCGAAGTGGTTGTCGCGGGTGAAGTGCCCACGCGCGACACGCAGCCACATCACCGCCAGCATGATCGTGCCCAGCAGCACGTGCATGCCGTGGAAGCCGGTGAGCATGAAGAAGGTCGAGCCGTAGATGCCCGATCCCAGCGTCAGATTGAGCTCGGTGTAGGCGTGGATGTATTCCTCCGCCTGCAGGAACAGGAACACGCAGCCCAGCAGCACGGTCAACCCCAGCCACAGCAATAGCGCGCCGCGACGACCGCCCTTGAGTGCGTGGTGGGCAATGGTCAGGGTCACGCCGGAGCTGAGCAGGATCAGCGTATTGATCAGCGGCAGGCCCCAGGCCGGAATGGTCTGGAATTGCCCACCGATCGTGCCGGGGCCATTGGTTGGCCACGCAGCGGAGTAGCCGTTCCACAACAGTTCGTTGGTCATGACGCCATCGCCTTCGCCGCCCAGCCAGGGCAGCGTCAGCACGCGCGTGTAGAACAGCGCACCGAAGAAGGCGCCGAAGAACATCACCTCGGAAAAGATGAACCACACCATCCCCATGCGGAAGGAGCCGTCCACCTGGCGGTTGTAGTGCCCGGCATTGGATTCGCGGATGACATCGCCAAACCACATGAACAAGGTCGCCAGCAGCATCGCCATGCCGACGAAGAACGTCCAGCGTCCCCATGCCGCATCGTTGAGCCAGCTGGCCACGCCGATCATCATCACGAACATCGCAATCGACCCGACAAAGGGCCACTTGCTCTGGCTCGGGACGAAATACGCATCGGCGTTGGGACTGTGGTCGGCCATGGCGTTGCTTCCGTGTCGGTGCTGCGTGTGGATGAGGGATTACGGCGCGGCGCGCGGCGCGCTGGATGCGCCACCGCCCTGCAGCTCCGAGGTCAGGGTGTCGTTGCGATAGAACGTGTAGGACAGGGTGATCGTGGTGACTTCCGGCGGCAGCGCAGGGTCGACGATGAAACGCAGCGGCATGTCGCGCGTTTCGCCGGCCTGCAAGGTCTGCGCGGTAAAACAGAAACACTCGGTCTTGTTGAAGTATCCGGACGCGCGCGCCGGCGCGACCGATGGCACCGCACTGCCGACCACCGCACGCGCGCTGTCGTTGCGCGCAAAATACAGCGCCTCGTTGAGTTCGCCCGGCACCACATCCATCGTCATCTGCTCGGGATGGAAGGTCCACGGCAGCTTGGAATTGACCCCGGCATCGAACTCCACCCGCACCGTGCGTTTGCCAGGCCCTGCAATCGCCGCGCCATTGGCACGCGTGCTGCCCGGTGCGCGCTCCATGCGGATGCCGAAGACTTTTTCGCACGCGATGCGATACAGCGGCACCAGCGAAAAGGTCAGCACGAACACGCCCAGCACCACGCCCAGCAGCTTGAACAAGCCGGCCGTCGGTGCAGGTGCGGGCGCCCGCGCGTTCACCGCCCGATGACTCCCGACGCGATGAAACCCGCGTAGATCAGCAGCGCGATGATGCCGACGGTGATCGCCGTGCGGCGCACCGCGCGACGCTGTTGCGCCTGCCGTTCGGCAGCCGAGAGCAGGCGCGCCACCGCTGCCGGCGCCGACTCAGTGACCGATGTCTTCATGCGCAAGATCTCCAGGCTTGATCACCGGTGGTACGGTGAAGGTATGCGCCGGTGCCGGCGACGGCACCGTCCACTCCAGTCCCCTGGCGCCTTCCCAGGCCCGTGCGTCGGCCTTGGCGCCACTGCGCAGCGAGGCGAACAGGATGCCGGCCATCAGGAACGGCGTGGCGAACATGCCGAACGCGCCGATCGAGCTGATCAGGTTCCAGTCGGCGAACACCACGTTGTAGTCGGGAATTCGCCGCGGCATGCCGGCCAGGCCAAGGAAATGCTGCGGGAAGAACAGCAGGTTGACGAACACCATCGTCCACCAGAAATGAAACTTGGCCCAGGTTTCGTTGTACATCCGCCCGGTCCATTTCGGCCACCAGTAGTAGACCGCCGCGATCAACGCGAACACCGCTCCGGTGACCAGCACGTAATGGAAATGCGCGACCACAAAATACGTGTCGTGGTACTGGAAATCCGCCGGCACGATCGCCAGCATCAGGCCGGAGAATCCACCGATGCTGAAAAGGATCACGAAGGCCACTGCCCACAGCATCGGCGATTCGAACGTCAACGAGCCCTTCCACATCGTGCTGACCCAGTTGAACACCTTCACCCCGGTCGGGATGGAGATCAGCATCGTGGCGAACATGAAGTAGATTTCGCCACCGAGCGGCATGCCCACGGTGAACATGTGGTGCGCCCACACGATGAAGCTCAGGAACGCGATCGCCGCGATCGCATACACCATCGCCTGATACCCGAACAGCGGCTTGCGGCTGAAGGTCGGGATGATCTCGCTGACAACGCCGAACGCCGGCAGGATCATGATGTAGACCTCTGGGTGCCCGAAGAACCAGAAGATGTGCTGGTACATCACCGGGTCGCCGCCGCCGGCCGCGTTGAAGAAGCTGGTGCCGAAGAACTTGTCGGTCAGCAGCATGGTCACTGCACCGGCCAGCACCGGCATCACCGCGATGAGCAGGAAGGCGGTGATCAGCCAGGCCCAGCAGAAGATCGGCATCTTCAACAGATCGATGCCGGGCGCGCGCATGTTGAGCACGGTGGCGATGATGTTGATCGCGCCCATGATCGAACTGACGCCGGCCACGTGAATTGCAAACACGCTGAAGGCCACGTTGTAGCCGCCCTGCAGCGACAGCGGCGGATACAGCGTCCAGCCACCGGCCGGCGCACCGCC
Source organism: Xanthomonas euroxanthea (assembly GCF_903989455.1). Lineage (NCBI taxonomy): Bacteria > Pseudomonadati > Pseudomonadota > Gammaproteobacteria > Lysobacterales > Lysobacteraceae > Xanthomonas > Xanthomonas euroxanthea. Next base: position 4,390,383 of record NZ_LR861803.1, read on the forward strand.
GGGCAGGAACAACGTCAGCAGCAGCAGGGTGAAGGCCACCGGCAGCAACCAGAACGACCAGTTGTTCATGCGCGGCAACGCCATGTCCGGCGCGCCGATCTGCAGCGGAATCATCCAGTTGGCCAGGCCGACGAAGGCCGGCATCACGCCGCCGAAGATCATCACCAGTGCATGCACGGTGGTCATCTGGTTGAAGAATTCGGGTTTGACGAACTGCAGCCCGGGCTGCATCAGTTCGGCGCGGATCACCACGCTCATCGCCGCGCCGATGATGAACATCACGAAGGAAAACAGCAGGTACAGCGTGCCGATGTCCTTGTGATTGGTCGAGAAAAACCAGCGCTCGACGAAACCGGGCTGGTGGTGTCCGTGGTGATCGACTGCGGTATGCGCCATGACGGAACGACCTCTACGAAGCGATGCGGTTGCGGGCGATTAAAGAGCGGCAGTCGGCGCGGCGGCCGGAGCAGGCGCAGCCTCGCCGGCAGGCGTTGCTGCAGGGGTGGACGCCGGCGCAGGTGCGGGGGCGCCCGGTGCAGCAGGCGATGCATTGGCACTGCGACGCGCGGCCAGCCAGCGCTGGAATTCGGCCTTGGGCAGCGCCTCCACCACGATCGGCATGAAGCCATGGTCCTTGCCGCACAACTCGGCGCACTGGCCCCGATACACGCCGGGCTGCTCGATGTTGGTCCATGCCTCGTTGACGATGCCGGGAATGGCGTCCTGCTTCCAGCCCAGGGCCGGCACCCACCACGCATGGATCACGTCGTCGGCGGTGATCACGAAACGGATCTTGGTCCCGACCGGCAGCACCAGGCGGTTGTCCACATCCAGCAGGTAATGCGGTTGCGAGGCAGCGGTCGGACGCTCGCCACTCTGGCGGATGCGGTCGGACTCGCGCGCCAGCCGGCTGGTGAACTCCACGCCCTGGCCCAGATACTCGTATTTCCACATCCACTGGTAGCCGGTGACCTTGACGGTCATTTCCGACTCGCGGGTGTCGTACATCGCGATCAGCTTGGCCGTTGCCGGCCAGGCCATCGCAATCAGCACCAGCACCGGAATCACCGTCCACAACACCTCGGCCGTGGTGTTGTGACTGAACTGCGCAGCCACCGCGCCCTTGGACTTGCGGAACTTGAAGATCGCATAGCCCATGGCACCGAACACCAGCGCGCCGATCACCACGCAGACCCACAGCGCCACCATGTGCGCCTCGTAGGCCATGCGTGCGGTCTGGGTGACCCCGCGGCCCATGTTGAGCTGCCATTCCTTCGGGTCGGCCGATTGCGCCCAGGCAGCCGGTGCGCCCAGCAGCGCCGCCATCGCCAAAGCCATCTTCGAATACGTCGCCTTCCAGCTGCTGCGTTGCGTCATTGCCTAGACCCTTACGTCATCGGTGACGGCCATTGGCGGCCGCGAGCAAGCGTTTCAGCGTAGTTGCCAGTTCCACACGTTCGGCCGGCCCGAGAAAACTTCCGATCTCGATCTGCTTGCCGCTGCTGACCAGCACCACCCTGTCGTCGCGTTCCATGCATAGCCGCACCCAATGCGGATGTGCCTGAAACGCTGGTGGCGCATGCCCGGACGCGAACACCTCGACGACGGTGTCTCCCACCCGGATCGCTTCTTCGCGCTCGCCACTTCGCCACAACTGCCGCAGCGCCAGCGCCACCACACCACTGTGCAACAGGGCGAACACCGGCGCGAATGCATTGCCGGTCCACCACCCCAGGCCCGCAAATACCCACATCGTTCCCGCCAATACTGCGAACAACTGCACGAACTGCCTGGCCGACAATGCCCGCGGAGGCCGCAACCGCAACTGCGTCCCGACCCCTTCGGACATCAACGGCAGTACTTCGATCATTGGCAACACGCAGCGCACTGCGGGAATGGCCCGATGGTAGACCCGCACGAACGCAGGCGGCAAGCGTTTCCGGCAATCGTCGAATTGCTGCAGTGCAGCTAAAAACACGCGTAAATCAATCACTTCCCGATGCCGGCAGCGATCCTCGTGCCCGTGGCCGGCAACGATCGAGCCCGCTTGGGCCTGCGCTGGCCACGTGCACAAAACGGCGGAAAAGCTGCCGCTTCCACACAAGTGTGCGGAGCCCGCGGCTCTCTAGAATGAGCACGGATTCCCAGGCGCCCTACGCATGAACGCTCAGCTCGACCCGCTTGCCTCTCCCTCAGTTGCGCGCCCGCTGTTGGCGCCCGAGCTGCCTGCCGCACCCGGCGCATTGCGTGCGGCGATCACGGCCGCATGGCTCAAGGACGAAACCGAGCACGTACGCGAACTGCTCGACCAGGCGCGGCTGCCCGCCGCCGAGCAGGCCAAGGTGCAGGCGCTTGCCGCCGACCTGGTCACCCGCGTCCGCGCACGTGCGCAGGACCAGGGCGCGATCGAGGCCTTCATGCGCCAGTACGACCTGGGCAGCGAAGAAGGCGTATTGCTGATGTGCGTGGCCGAGGCGCTGTTGCGCATTCCCGACCAGGACACCGCAGACAAGCTGATCCGCGACAAGCTCGGCGATGCGGACTGGAAGAAGCACGTCGGCGGCAGCGACTCGGTGCTGGTCAACGCATCGACCTGGGGCCTGATGCTCACCGGCAAGCTGGTGCAGCTCAACGACCTCACCCGCGCCGACGTGCCGGGCGCGTTCAAGCGCCTGATCGGCCGCGTCGGCGAGCCGGTGATTCGCCTGGCCGTGCGCCAGGCGATGAAGATCATGGGCCACCAGTTCGTCATGGGCCGCACCATCGGTGAAGCCCTCTCGCGCTCGCGCAAGGGCGACAACGCCGATTACCGCTATTCGTTCGACATGCTCGGCGAAGGCGCATTGACCATGAAGGATGCGCAGCGCTACTTGCAGGCATACCGCGATGCCATCCACGCGATCGGCCGCAGCGGCAGTTTCGTCGGCACCGATGTATTCGCAGCGCCCAGCATCTCGATCAAATTGTCCGCACTGTATCCGCGCTACGAACATGCCAAGCGTGCGCGCGTGATGGCCGAGCTGGTCCCGGGTGTGCTCGAGCTGGCGCAACTGGCCAAGTCCTACGGCATCGGCTACACCGTCGATGCCGAAGAAGCCGACCGCCTGGAACTGTCGCTGGACATCATCGAGGCCACGTTCTCCGACCCGTCGCTGGATGGATGGGAGGGCTATGGCCTGGCAGTGCAGGCCTACCAGAAGCGCACGCCGTACACGATCGATTTCCTGGCCGACCTGGCACGCCGCGTCGGCCGTCGGATTCCGGTGCGTCTGGTCAAGGGCGCGTACTGGGACGCGGAGATCAAGCGCGCACAGATCGAAGGTCACCCCGGCTATCCGGTATTTACCCGCAAGCAGAATACCGACGTGTCGTACCTGGCCTGCGCACGTCGCATGTTCGCGCACAGCGATGCGCTGTACCCGATGTTCGCCACGCACAACGCGCAGACCATCGCGGCGGTCCGCGCGATCTCCGGCGGCAAGGTGTACGAACACCAGAAACTGCACGGCATGGGCGATGACCTGTATGCCGAAGTGATTCCGGCCCATCGCCTGGGGCTGCCCTGCCGCGTGTACGCACCGGTCGGCTCGCACGAGGATCTGCTGCCGTACCTGGTGCGACGCCTGCTCGAAAACGGCGCCAATTCCAGCTTCGTCAATCGCATCACCGACGAGGACGTCGCCATCGAAGAGCTGATCCGTGATCCGGTCGAAGCAGTGTCCTCGTTCGGCTCCATCCCGCATCCCAAGATTCCGCTGCCGACCGATCTGCTGCGCAGCCAGAACCAACACAGGAAAAATTCCATGGGCGCCAATCTCGCCAACGACAACGATCTGCGGCAGCTGGCCGAGCAACTCAATGCCGCCATCAAGCCGTGGAAGGCCCGCCCGCTGGTGCCTGGCGCGGTGATCAGCACGCCCAGCCAGGCCGTGCTCAACCCGGCAGACCGCCGCGACACGGTCGGCCAGTGGCAGCCAGCCGATCCGGCCACCGTACAGACGGCGTTGGCGACCGCGGCTGCCGCGCAGCCAGCCTGGAACCGCACGCCTGCCGCCAGCCGCGCCACCATCCTGGAGCATGCGGCCGACCTGCTCGAAGCGCGCATGCCCGAGTTCATGGCCATCTGCGTCAAGGAGGCCGGCAAGACCCTGCCCGACGCCGTGGCCGAGGTGCGCGAGGCGGTCGACTTCCTGCGTTATTACGCCGGCCAGGCACGCGCCCAGTTCGGTGCGCCCGAACGCCTGCCCGGACCGACCGGTGAATCCAACGAACTGCAGCTGCATGGCCGCGGCGTATTCGTCTGCATCAGTCCCTGGAACTTCCCGCTCGCCATCTTCCTCGGCCAGGTCGCCGCCGCATTGGCCGCCGGCAACAGCGTCATCGCCAAGCCCGCAGAGCAGACCAACCTGATCGGCTACGCCGCAGTGAAGCTACTGCATGAAGCGGGCATCCCCGAGGCGGTCGTGCAGTTCCTGCCGGGCGACGGCGCCACCGTCGGCGCGGCGCTGACCAATGACCCGCGCGTGGCGGGCGTTGCCTTCACCGGCTCCACCGAGACCGCACGCGTCATCAACCGCACCCTGGCTGCGCGCGATGCCGCAATCGGTGTGCTGATTGCCGAAACCGGTGGCCAGAACGCCTTCATCGCCGACTCGTCCTCGTTGCCGGAAGCCGTCGTCAAGGACGCGATCTCCAGCGCCTTCATGTCCGCCGGCCAACGCTGCTCCGCGGCCCGCGTGCTGTTCGTGCAGGACGACATCGCCGACAAGGTCATGACCATGCTGGCCGGCGCCATGGGGGAATTGAAGATCGGCGATCCTGCGCTCCTGTCCACCGACGTTGGTCCCGTCATCGATGCAGATGCACTCAAGATCCTCGACGATCATGCCGCGCGCATGGATCGCGAAGCCCGCCTGATCGGCTCCACCACCCTGGATCCGGCCGCCGCTAACGGCAGCTTTTTCGCCCCACGTGCGTACGAGCTGACCTCGCTGGCGCAGCTGCAGCGCGAGGTTTTCGGACCTGTGCTGCACGTCATTCGTTGGAAGGCCGACCAGCTCGACGCCGTCATCGACCAGATCAACGCCACTGGCTATGGCCTGACCCTGGGCGTGCATTCGCGCATCGACGAGACCATCGATCGCATCACCGCACGCGTTGCGGTGGGCAATGTCTACGTCAACCGTAACCAGATCGGCGCGGTCGTCGGCGTACAACCCTTCGGCGGCCAGGGCCTGTCGGGCACCGGCCCGAAAGCCGGGGGTCCACATTACCTGCTGCGCTTCGCTACCGAGAAGGTCGTCACCGTCAACACGACCGCCGCAGGCGGCAATGCCTCCCTGCTGACCTTGGGCGACTGATCCTCGTCTCGATGCAGACGTCATAGTGCAGTCGATTGGACCAAAAAAACCCCGCTCACGCGGGGTTTTTGTTGGCTTGTGCCCTGCCAATGCCTTATGCGACGGCGATAAGTGATCTGGCCAAGCACACACACGTATCGGATGCAGTCTCGGTGAGCAGCATAGCGGCCAAGAATAGGCCAGTCGCCAAGTCACCGAGTCACCGAGTCACCGAGTCACTTCGATCTTGATGAATTGCATGGCCCTGATAGTCCCCAGGGCTCCTGATATTCCCCAGGGCTCCTGATATTCCCCAGGGCTCCTGATGATCGCAGGGGTCTGGCGCCTGTGGAGTGCAACCAGCCCCCCTATTTGCCGGCGCTGGCCGGCGACCGGTGCTCCTTAAGCCGATCTGTAAGCGGGAAGCCAGCACCACCACAGGTACTTTTAGGTACTTTTAGGTACTTTTAGGTACTTTCAGGTGCTTTCACTGGCAACGCACTGACTGGTCCGTTCTTTGACCATCTACTAATCGATCGATAAATAGATGCCTTTGCAATCATCAGGGCAAGGTAGGTGCCGCTGCAGTACCAGGAAGTCGGTCCTCAGCGCCGAGCGCGTGTCCTGGTATCGGTGCCCTGCTCCGAGTGCGCCTTGCCGGTCCGGGTTCTGCGGTGACATTCAGACCTTTCGGCCTTGCTAGCGCGTCCTGCTTCAGCACAAGCGTCAAGCGCGTGTTCTGGCATCGGTATCGCGCTCAGCCTGAGCATTGAGCCTGCGGATGCGGATGCGGATGCGGATCCGCTGGTCAGCGTGCGTCCTTGCGCAGTGTTTTTGGCGGTTGCATTGCGGATTTTGGACAAAAAGAAACCCCCAGTCCTGTTGGACTGAGGGTTTCGGGTAAAGCCCCTGGCGATGACCTACTCTCGCATGGCTTGAGCCACACTACCATCGGCGCAGCTGCGTTTCACTTCCGAGTTCGGGATGGGATCGGGTGGTTCCACAGCGCTAATTTCACCAGGGAGACGGTTGGAGCAGCGCTTCACAGCGCTCGTCTCGCATAGGTAACTTGTGACGTAGCTTGCGTTTGGTGATCTACCAACGTTCGTTGGGACCAAGGCAACTTGAGGTTATATGGTCAAGCCGCACGGATCATTAGTATCAGTTAGCTCAATACATTGCTGTACTTACACACCTGACCTATCAACCACATAGTCTATATGGTTCCTTTAGGGGGCTTGTGCCCCGGGAAGTCTCATCTTGAGGCGCGCTTCCCGCTTAGATGCTTTCAGCGGTTATCGCTTCCGAACATAGCTACCCGGCAATGCCACTGGCGTGACAACCGGAACACCAGAGGTTCGTCCACTCCGGTCCTCTCGTACTAGGAGCAGCCCCTCTCAAACTTCCAACGCCCATGGCAGATAGGGACCGAACTGTCTCACGACGTTCTGAACCCAGCTCGCGTACCACTTTAAATGGCGAACAGCCATACCCTTGGGACCGACTACAGCCCCAGGATGTGATGAGCCGACATCGAGGTGCCAAACACCGCCGTCGATATGAACTCTTGGGCGGTATCAGCCTGTTATCCCCGGAGTACCTTTTATCCGTTGAGCGATGGCCCTTCCATACAGAACCACCGGATCACTAAGACCTACTTTCGTACCTGCTTGATCCGTCGATCTTGCAGTCAAGCACGCTTATGCCTTTGCACACAGTGCGCGATGTCCGACCGCGCTGAGCGTACCTTCGTGCTCCTCCGTTACTCTTTAGGAGGAGACCGCCCCAGTCAAACTACCCACCATACACGGTCCCTGATCCGGATAACGGATCTAGGTTAGAACGTCAAGCACGACAGGGTGGTATTTCAAGGATGGCTCCACTGCAGCTAGCGCCACAGTTTCATAGCCTCCCACCTATCCTACACAGACGAACTCAACGTTCAGTGTAAAGCTATAGTAAAGGTTCACGGGGTCTTTCCGTCTTGCCACGGGAACGCTGCATCTTCACAGCGATTTCAATTTCACTGAGTCTCGGGTGGAGACAGCGCCGCTGTCGTTACGCCATTCGTGCAGGTCGGAACTTACCCGACAAGGAATTTCGCTACCTTAGGACCGTTATAGTTACGGCCGCCGTTTACTGGGGCTTCGATCAAGAGCTTCGCCTTGCGGCTGACCCCATCAATTAACCTTCCAGCACCGGGCAGGCGTCACACCCTATACGTCCACTTTCGTGTTTGCAGAGTGCTGTGTTTTTGATAAACAGTCGCAGCGGCCTGGTTTCTGCGACCCTCTTCAGCTATAGCTCGCATGAGCCACCAAAAAGGGTGCACCTTCTCCCGAAGTTACGGTGCCATGTTGCCTAGTTCCTTCACCCGAGTTCTCTCAAGCGCCTGAGAATTCTCATCCTACCCACCTGTGTCGGTTTACGGTACGGTCTTCGTGAGCTGAAGCTTAGGAGCTTTTCCTGGAAGCGTGGTATCAGTGACTTTGCCATAAAGGCTCGTCTCGGTGCTCGGTCTTAAAGGATCCCGGATTTGCCAAAGATCCAAACCTACCGCCTTTCCCCGGGACAACCAACGCCCGGTACACCTAACCTTCTCCGTCCCTCCATCGCACTCACGCGAGGTGCAGGAATATTAACCTGCTTCCCATCGACTACGGCTTTCGCCCTCGCCTTAGGGACCGACTAACCCTGCGTCGATTAACGTTGCGCAAGGAAACCTTGGGCTTTCGGCGTGCGGGCTTTTCACCCGCATTATCGTTACTCATGTCAGCATTCGCACTTCCGATACCTCCAGCAGACTTCTCAATCCACCTTCGCAGGCTTACGGAACGCTCCTCTACCGCGCATAAAACAAGTTTTATGCACCCCAAGCTTCGGTTCACTGCTTAGCCCCGTTAAATCTTCCGCGCAGACCGACTCGACCAGTGAGCTATTACGCTTTCTTTAAAGGGTGGCTGCTTCTAAGCCAACCTCCTGGCTGTCTATGCCTTTCCACATCGTTTTCCACTTAGCAGTGAATTTGGGACCTTAGCTGTGGGTCTGGGTTGTTTCCCTTTTCACGACGGACGTTAGCACCCGCCGTGTGTCTCCCGGATAGTACGTACTGGTATTCGGAGTTTGCAATGGTTTGGTAAGTCGCGATGACCCCCTAGCCATAACAGTGCTCTACCCCCAGTAGTATTCGTCCGAGGCGCTACCTAAATAGCTTTCGAGGAGAACCAGCTATCTCCGGGTTCGATTAGCTTTTCACTCCTAATCACAGCTCATCCCCGTCTTTTGCAACAGACGTGGGTTCGGGCCTCCAGTACCTGTTACGGCACCTTCACCCTGGCCATGACTAGATCACCCGGTTTCGGGTCTACTGCCCGCGACTATGCGCCCTTATCAGACTCGGTTTCCCTTCGCCTCCCCTATACGGTTAAGCTTGCCACGAACAGTAAGTCGCTGACCCATTATACAAAAGGTACGCAGTCACTCTTGCGAGCTCCTACTGCTTGTACGCACACGGTTTCAGGATCTATTTCACTCCCCTCTCCGGGGTTCTTTTCGCCTTTCCCTCACGGTACTGGTTCACTATCGGTCGGTCAGGAGTATTTAGCCTTGGAGGATGGTCCCCCCATATTCAGACAGGGTTTCACGTGCCCCGCCCTACTCGTCTTCACTGGAGTGGCCCTTTTAAATACAGGGCTATCACCTTCTATGGCCAATCTTTCCAGATTGTTTTTCTAAAGCCATTCCAGCTTAAGGGCTGCTCCCCGTTCGCTCGTCACTACTTAGGGAATCTCGGTTGATTTCTTTTCCTCCGGTTACTTAGATATTTCAGTTCACCGGGTTCGCTTCCAGCAGCTATGAATTCACTGCAGGATACTGCCGAAGCAGTGGGTTTCCCCATTCGGACATTGCCGGATCAAAGCTTGTTGCCAGCTCCCCGACACTTTTCGCAGGCTACCACGTCCTTCATCGCCTCTGACCGCCTAGGCATCCACCGTGTGCGCTTATTCGCTTGACCATATAACCCCAAGTTGCCTCGGGGTCACATGCCGTGTTGTGTGGGGTACAAAGCCACCAACGCGAACATACGACTCAATTATTTAGGGACTCGAAGTCCCCGCCTTAGCCTCAACGACACGTTTAGATAGATATCTCAAACGCTCGCTACGTCACAAGTTATAAAAGAACATGTATCAGCCTCAACGCTGATCCATATAAATTCTTAAGTGTGCACTACATTCAGAGTGGTGGGTCTGGGTAGACTCGAACTACCGACCTCACCCTTATCAGGGGTGCGCTCTAACCACCTGAGCTACAGACCCGAAGTCTTTTCACTCAATATGGTGGAGCCTGTCGGGATCGAACCGACGACCCCCTGCTTGCAAAGCAGGTGCTCTCCCAGCTGAGCTAAGGCCCCAAAAGGGACTTCGCATACCGACCTGTGCCGGTATGAATCTCTGAATGCAGGTAATTTGTGAGGACGCCCGACAGGAACAATGACGTCATGCTCAAAAGGAGGTGATCCAGCCGCACCTTCCGATACGGCTACCTTGTTACGACTTCACCCCAGTCATCGGCCACACCGTGGCAAGCGCCCTCCCGAAGGTTAAGCTACCTGCTTCTGGTGCAACAAACTCCCATGGTGTGACGGGCGGTGTGTACAAGGCCCGGGAACGTATTCACCGCAGCAATGCTGATCTGCGATTACTAGCGATTCCGACTTCATGGAGTCGAGTTGCAGACTCCAATCCGGACTGAGATAGGGTTTCTGGGATTGGCTTACCCTCGCGGGTTTGCAGCCCTCTGTCCCTACCATTGTAGTACGTGTGTAGCCCTGGTCGTAAGGGCCATGATGACTTGACGTCATCCCCACCTTCCTCCGGTTTGTCACCGGCGGTCTCCTTAGAGTTCCCACCATTACGTGCTGGCAACTAAGGACAAGGGTTGCGCTCGTTGCGGGACTTAACCCAACATCTCACGACACGAGCTGACGACAGCCATGCAGCACCTGTCTCACGGTTCCCGAAGGCACCAATCCATCTCTGGAAAGTTCCGTGGATGTCAAGACCAGGTAAGGTTCTTCGCGTTGCATCGAATTAAACCACATACTCCACCGCTTGTGCGGGCCCCCGTCAATTCCTTTGAGTTTCAGTCTTGCGACCGTACTCCCCAGGCGGCGAACTTAACGCGTTAGCTTCGATACTGCGTGCCAAATTGCACCCAACATCCAGTTCGCATCGTTTAGGGCGTGGACTACCAGGGTATCTAATCCTGTTTGCTCCCCACGCTTTCGTGCCTCAGTGTCAGTGTTGGTCCAGGTAGCCGCCTTCGCCACGGATGTTCCTCCCGATCTCTACGCATTTCACTGCTACACCGGGAATTCCGCTACCCTCTACCACACTCTAGTGACCCAGTATCCACTGCAATTCCCAGGTTGAGCCCAGGGCTTTCACAACAGACTTAAACCACCACCTACGCACGCTTTACGCCCAGTAATTCCGAGTAACGCTTGCACCCTTCGTATTACCGCGGCTGCTGGCACGAAGTTAGCCGGTGCTTATTCTTTGGGTACCGTCAGAACAATCGGGTATTAACCGACTGCTTTTCTTTCCCAACAAAAGGGCTTTACAACCCGAAGGCCTTCTTCACCCACGCGGCATGGCTGGATCAGGCTTGCGCCCATTGTCCAATATTCCCCACTGCTGCCTCCCGTAGGAGTCTGGACCGTGTCTCAGTTCCAGTGTGGCTGATCATCCTCTCAGACCAGCTACGGATCGTCGCCTTGGTGGGCCTTTACCCCGCCAACTAGCTAATCCGACATCGGCTCATTCAATCGCGCGAAGCCCGAAGGTCCTCCGCTTTCACCCGTAGGTCGTATGCGGTATTAGCGTAAGTTTCCCTACGTTATCCCCCACGAAAGAGTAGATTCCGATGTATTCCTCACCCGTCCGCCACTCGCCACCCATAAGAGCAAGCTCTTACTGTGCTGCCGTTCGACTTGCATGTGTTAGGCCTGCCGCCAGCGTTCACTCTGAGCCAGGATCAAACTCTTCACTTAAAATTACATGTCCGAAGACAAATACTTTAGCTGCAGAAGTTCAACCACTGACAACTTATCGCTTGCAAAGCAATTAATATGTTGCTTTTTGATTAAACGTCTGCAAGATGGACAATCATCCTTCCTGCAGGCGTCCGCACAAATTACCTGCGCACACTGTCAAAGAACATTGGGAAGTGGCCTCAGCGCCGTTCCCGTCAGCTTCGTCGTTTCCGTCGAAGCGAGCCGCCCATTATAGCGGGCTTTTTCTTTCCGTCAACACCTCATTTCGAGGCGGTTGACGCTGCTTCGTTTCGACCCGAAGGTTTTCTGCGAAGCGAGCCGGCCATATTAGCAGGCTTTTCATCTTCGTCAACCCCTCGTGAAGAGGAGGTTGCCGCCGCTGCACCTCAATCTGCCGAAGCATCTTTCCGTGTAGCGAGCCGCCCATCATAGCCGGCTTTTTCGTTTCGTCAACACCTTAAATCAAGGCATTTTCGAACCCTTCCGCTCTGGTTCCGCATTTGCGGGGCCGTTGCGTCGGGGGAGGCGAACTATAGGCCCAACCGGGACGTTTGGGAAGGGGTTTGTGAAAAATTTTTCACGATCCCGCTGCCATCTGTAGCAGTAAGTCCTTCGTCGTTGCTGCAGCAAGCCGCTGATCCTGCGTCATCCGTCTGATGCCTCTTATATAGATGTCATCCCGGCGCCGACATCGCTGCCATGCAGCAACCCTCGCCAGCTCAGGCGCTGACCAGCGCAACGCGGGCGAAATTACGCTTCCCCACCTGGATGACACCCTCGAAGCCCGGCCCAAACTGACGTGCCGGATCTTCGACCACTTCACCATCGATCTTGACCGCACGTTCCTTGAGCTTACGCGTGGCCTCCGAATTGCTGGGCGTCAGGCCGGCGGCGGTGAGCAGACTTGCGATCCGCAGACCTTCGGCCGGCACGGCCACCTCCTGCAGCGGCAACAGGCTGGTGTCGCCCTGCCCCGTCACCACGGCGTGCCAGCCGGCGATGGCCTGCTCTGCAGTGGCGGCATCGTGGAAGCGCGCGGTGAGTTCGCGCGCCAGACGCAACTTGACCTCGCGCGGGTGCAGGTCACCGGAGGCGACCTGTTCTTTCAGGCGCGCGGCCTCGGCAACACCGATGTCGAAAGACAGCAGATCGATCCAGCGCCAGGTCAGTTCGTCGCCGATCTTCATGGTCTTGGTGACGATGTCGATGGCCGGCTCGTTGATGCCGATGTAGTTGCCCAGCGACTTGGACATCTTGGCCACCCCGTCCAGGCCTTCCAGCAGCGGCATGGTCAGCACGACCTGCGGGGCCTGGCCGTAGTGCTCCTGCAGGCCGCGCCCCATCAGCAGGTTGAACTTCTGGTCGGTCCCGCCCAGTTCGACGTCCGCCTTCAAGGCGACCGAGTCGTAGCCCTGGACCAGCGGATACAGGAACTCGTGGATGGCGATCGGTTGCTGGCCATTGAAGCGCTTGGCGAAATCGTCGCGCTCGAGCATGCGCGCCACGGTGTGCTGCGCGGACAGCTTGATCATGTCCGCCGCGCTCATCTGGCCGAACCACTCGGAGTTGAAGCGCACCTCGGTGCGTTCGCGGTCCAGGATCTTGAAGACCTGCTCCTCATAGGTATGCGCGTTGGCCAGCACATCGTCGCGGCTCAGCGGCTTGCGGGTGACGTTCTTGCCGCTCGGGTCACCGATCATTCCGGTGAAGTCGCCGATCAGGAAGATGACCTGATGTCCGAGCTGCTGGAACTGCCGCATCTTGTTGAGCAGCACGGTGTGGCCCAGATGCAGATCCGGCGCGGTGGGATCGAACCCGGCCTTGACCCGCAACGGCACGCCGGATTTCAGGCGCGCTTCGAGCTGATCGAGCTTGAGGATCTCTTCGGCGCCCCGGCCGATGAGTGCGAGGGATTCTTCGATAGTGGCCAACCACAGACTCCAGCGGCGTTTGCCGTCAAAAACGTGAACGATGTTAAACGCGGGTTAATTCCACGCCAAATGAAAATGTTGAACAGGCTCAATGGTTTGACGCGCTGTTACAGGCTGTCTATGGTACCGGCGATTGGGCCCGCACTTCGAGCCAGCGAGGAATTTGAACGATGCAGAACTCAGAGCAGGGCCGTGCACGCAAGCGGCGCTTTCACGAACGCCTCCACGTCCTCCACGACACTGCCCTGCATCGCAAGCTCAAGGCGCATCTTCCGGCGGCATTCAACGACCAATGGACGCGCCGGCACTGGATCCACGCCAGCCTGTTCGCGACCATCGGTGCGCTGGTGGCCACGATCGTGCCGGGCTTTTCCAATGCCATCGATGCGCCGCTGTCCAGCCATTCCACGCTGGCCCTGCCGTTGCCGCCGTTGGTGCCGGCCCGCAAGCAGCTGGCACCGAGCACCGATTGGGAAATCCTGCAGGTCAAATCGGGGCAGACGCTGAGCACCTTGTTCGGCGAATTGGGAATCCCGACGGCGGTGATGTACCAGGTGCTGGCGCATCCGGGCACCAAGGAGGCGCTGACCAAGCTGCGTCCGGGCGCCGAGATCGCCTTCGACATGCCGACGCCGGGCGAGCTGCGCGCATTGCGCTTCGACCGCGACGACAGCCACCGCGTGGAGCTGCGCCTGCTGGGCGACAGCGTGCGCGAGAACGTCACCGAGCGCGCCACGACCACGCGCACGGTGGTGGCAAGCGGGGAAATCAGCAGCTCGCTGTACGCCTCGGCCGGCAAGTCGGGGCTGTCGCCGGCGGCGGTGGCGATCATGACCGACGAGATCTTCAAGTACGACATCGACTTCGACAAGGATCTGCAGCCGGGCGATCGCTTCAGCGTGGTGATGGACGAGACCTGGCGCGAGGGCGAGCGCATCAACACCGGCGACATCCTGGCGGCGACCTTCACCACCGGCGGCAAGACCTACACCGGTTTCCGCTTCGAGCGTGCCGGCAAGCCGGCCGAGTATTTCGACATCAACGGCCGGCCATTGAAGAAGAGCTTCATCCGCATGCCGGTGGCCTATAGCCGCATCAGCTCGACCTTTGGCGCGCGCAAGCATCCGGTGCTGGGCACGATGCGCATGCACAAGGGCGTGGACTACGCGGCAGCATCGGGCACGCCGATCATGGCCGCTGGCGATGCACGGGTGGTGTTCGTCGGCACCCAGCGCGGCTACGGTAATGTGGTGATCCTGGACCACGGCAGGAACTTCAGCACGCTGTACGGGCACATGTCGCGCTTCGGCAAGATCAAGGCCGGCCAGCGCATCAACCAGGGCACGGTGATCGGCTATGTCGGCATGACCGGCCTGGCGACCGGCCCGCATCTGCATTACGAATTCCGCGTCGCCGGGCAGCAGCGCAACCCGATGTCGGTGACGATGCCGCCGCCGGAGCCGTTGCAGGGCGCCGAGCTGGCCGCCTTCCGCGCGCAGACGGCGCCGGCACTGGCGCGTATCGAAGGCATGGAGAAGTTGATCTACGCCGACGCCGGCAAGCCCGCCAAGGGCAAGCCGCGCGGTTGAGTGGGCGCGGCTGGTTTCTCGGCCGCCGCGCTGGCAACCGCCGATCGCACGACTGCGCCTCCGTTCGGGGGCTCTGGCTCACGCGACGCCGCAGCCGGCATCGGGTTGCTGCCAGCACCAAGTGGACCCCATGGTGCCGACGCGACAGTCGGCACTACATTTAGAGTGCTTGGCTGGCGAGCGCATCGCCCCTGCTTCCACCGCGATGCGCGCAAGGCCGGTTGACTCTCCCATCCCGGCTGCACAAGCTGCACGACCACCGTGCAACTGGCCCTGGCATGTCTGCTCCGGAACATCTTGAATCCCCGCTCTATCTGGGCCTGATGTCGGGCACCAGCGCCGACGGCATCGATGCGGCGCTGGTGCGCTTCACCGACGAGGGCCATCGCCGCTGCGAACTGGTCGCAGGCACCACGGTGGCCTGGGAGCCACAGCTGCGCGAAACGCTGGTGACGTTGGGCCAGGGCGCCGAGGTCATCGCCATCGATGCGCTTGGACACCTGGATGCGCAGGTGGGGCTGGCGTTTGCGGCCGCGGCCAATCAGCTGATCCGCGACAGCGGCATTGCGCGTGGGCGCATTCGCGCGATCGGCTCGCACGGGCAGACCATTCGACATCGCCCCAAGGCCGATCCGGCCTTCACCTGGCAGATCGGCGATGCGAGCCGGATTGCCGAGCACACCGGCATCACCACGGTGGCCGATTTCCGCCGGCGCGATGTGGCTGCCGGCGGCCAGGGCGCACCGCTGATGCCGGCCTTCCATCTGGCCATGCTGGGCGCCGCCGACGAGGACCGTGCGGTGCTGAACCTGGGCGGCATCGGTAACCTGACCTTGATCCCGCGCAGTGGCGCGGTGCTGGGCTTTGATACCGGCCCGGCCAATGCGTTGCTGGACAGCTGGTGCCAGCAGCATCGCGGCACGCCGTTCGATGCCGACGGTGCGTTTGCCGCCAGCGGGCGCGTCGATACGGCGCTGCTGCAGGCGCTGTTGGCCGACCCGTGGTTTGCGCTCGCACCGCCCAAGAGTACCGGACGCGAGCAGTTCCACCTGGACTGGGCGATGCAGGCGATGCGGTCGCCGGGCAACGCGGCGCCGTCCGCGGCCGATATACAGGCGACCCTGCTCGAACTCACCGCCGCCAGCGTCGCCGACGCGTTGCTGCGGCTGCAGCCCGATACCCGCCGGGTGCTGGTGTGCGGTGGTGGGGTGCGCAATCCGGTGTTGATGGCGCGCCTGGCGGCGCGACTGCCGGGCGTGGTGGTGGAATCCAGCGCGCGCCATGGGCTGGATCCTGATTATCTGGAGGCAATGGGGTTTGCGTGGTTGGCCGCGGAGTTGCTCGCAGGCCGCGCGGCCAATCTGCCGTCGGTGACCGGAGCGGCGGGGCCGCGGTTGCTGGGGGCGATCCATCCGGCGTGAGTGGCCTGGATCGGCGCGCGCTGGATGCCACTACCGCGCTTCCTGATGGTGCCCCGCCCCGAATTCTGCGACGCGACCAGCGCTCAATTAATGAGGGGTAGCGGTGACATGTTCGCTGAAGCTAGCTTGCTGATGATGCCCGCCTCGTCTGCAACCGACTAGCACGCAATTGAGCAGAGGCTGGCGGGGACGTGCGCAGTTGAGCCGGCGAATGCACAGTAATCTCGGCTCTTCTCGGCAGCATGCAAGGGCTTCTGACCGAGCCATCCGCATTCGCATACCGTGCTCGCCTGGCCGTTTGCAGCGCTAGGGAGTATTCCCCGCCGGCAGCGCCTTGAGCGCGGCGATCGCCTCGGCCAGCACATCGACTTCCGGATGCTGCAGGCCGCCGCTGACGTCGTACTCGCTGGCGAACAGGCCCTGTTCGAGCAGATGCATCACCGTCTGGTGCTGGGTCCAGCCGCGTGCGACGGAGATGCGACGGATCCTGTCCACCAGCAATGGATCGATGTCACGCAGTACCAGATCGGTCATGCCCTTCCTCGTGCGATGCAGTGCCGCGTCGGCATCATCGGCAACCTTGGCGGACGTTTCAATCCGGGCGCCCGTCGCGGGCATCCAGCCGCGGCCACAGCCAGGCCAGCAGGGCCAGCGTGGGAACCACGGTGAGGGCGCTGAGGATGAAGAAGGTGCTGTAGGAGGTGGCCTCGACCAGGAATCCGGATACACCGCCGGCGAACTTGCCCGGCAAATTGGCCAGCGACACCAGCAAGGCGTACTGGGTGGCGGTGAAGTTGCGATTGGTCAGCGATGACATGAAGGCCACCAGCACGGTACCGGCGAACCCCTGGAACAGATTGTCGGCACTGAGTGCGGCATAGAACGCCCACAATTTGCCGGGGTTCTGCGCCATCAGCAAAAATGCCAGGTTGGACAGCGCCACGCCCAGGGCGGCGACCAGCAGCATGCGCCGGAAGCCGAACGCAGCCACCGCCGCACCGCCGGCAAACGCGCCGACGATGCCCATCCACACACCGAACAGCTTGGACACCGTGGCGATGTCGGCCTTGGTGTAGCCCGAATCCAGATAGAACGGCCCGGCCATCACGCCGATCACCTGGTCCGGGAACTTGAACAGGCCGACAAATGCCAGCAGGACGATACCCAGCGCCAGCCCGTTGCCGGAAAAGAAACTGGAAATGGGCTGCCAGAATGCGCCGGCCACGTCGATGCGGCGCACCACCGTGAGCTGCGGCCGGTCCGGCTCGCGGCATACCAGGGTGGTGATGATCGGCAGCAGCATCAGCGCCGACATGGCCAGGTACGCCGAGGTCCAGTTGAGGTATTCGGCCAGGTACAGCGCGCCGGCGCCACCGAGGATCAGGCCGATCCGGTAGCCCAGGGTGTAGGTCGCCGCCAGGGCGGCCTGCGCCGTGTCCGGGGCGATTTCGATGCGATAGGCATCCACCACCGAATCCTGCGTGGCGCCCCAGAACGAGGCGAACAGCACCCAGGCGACCAAGCCGGTGACACTCATGTCCGGGCGCGAAAACGCCAGTGCGAACAGGCCGGCGGTGACGCCGAGTTGCGAGACCAGCAGCCAGGAACGCCGGCGCCCCAACCACGCGGTGAGCGGAAACGCATAGCGGTCGAGCAGCGGCGCCCACAGGAACTTGAGCAGGTAGAAGAAGCTGGCCAGGCTGATCAGGCCGATGCTGCCCAGATCCAGCCCGACATCGCGCAGCCGGGTGGACAGGGTCTGCGAGGCGATCAGCAGGAACGGCAGGCCACTGCCGAAACCCAGCAGGGCCATGGTCGCCGCCGATGGGGTGGCGAAGGCCTGCCGGATGCCGCGCAGTCCTTTGTAGTTGGGGGCAGGCGTGGTCATGCGTATGGCCGCTGGGAATGGGGGCTGATCGATGCCGGGCAGGCAGTATCACTGGCCGTTGCGCGGAGCGACCTGCCGGAAACGCATGATTGGCTCCCGGAAGGATCCACAGCCATCAAGCTGCGGCCAGGCACGGCCTGCACGCCCTCGACATGCATCTCCACGACGCGGCCGGAAACACAACACGGTGAGGCTTGGCCAACCGTCCCGGTGCGCGTCACTGCCAGCTGCGCACCCTTCCTCACTCCGCGTAATCCACGACATACGGCGCGTGGTCGGAAAAGCGCTGCTCGCGGTAGATGGAGCAGGCCTTGACCTTGTCGCGCAGGCCGGGAGTGACCAGTTGGTAGTCGATGCGCCAACCGACGTTGTTGCTGCGTGCCGCACCGCGGTTGCTCCACCAGGTGTAGTCCTGGCCCTGGGGATGCAGCACGCGGTAGGTATCGACCCAGCCGCGGCCGCCGGCGGCATTGGCGTCTTCCAGCGCATCGGCGCACAGGCCGTTGAGCCAGTCGCGCTCGGGCGGCAGGCAGCCGGAATTCTTCTGGTTGGACTTCCAGTTCTTGATGTCCAGCGCCGAGCGCACGATGTTCCAGTCGCCGCACAGCACGTACTGCCGGCCGCTGGCCAGCCATTCATCCAGGATCGGCCGCAGCCATTCCATCACCTGGAACTTATAGCCCTGGCGCAACTCGCCGGAGGAGCCGGAGGGGATATAGAAGGACACCACGCTGAGGTTGCCAAAGCGCGCCTCGATGTAGCGGCCCTCTTCGTCGAACTCGGGCCAGCCCAGCGCGGTGCGCACTTCATCGGGTTCGTGCCTGCTGTAGATGGCCACGCCGCTGTAGCCCTTCTTGGTGCTGGCGTCGCGGAACCAGGCCTTGTAGCCGGTGGGCAGGAATTTGGCACCGGCCAGCTGATGCTCCTGGGCCTTGGTCTCCTGCACGCACAGCACGTCGGCGTCCTGCTCGGCGAACCACTCGAAGAAACCCTTGGTGACGGCCGAGCGCAGGCCGTTGGCGTTGAAACTGATGATGCGCATAAGGGCCGGGAATGGGGAGTTGGGAATGGGGAATCGTAAAGCCTACCCCAGGCGCATGCGGAAGGCTGCCGGCGCACGATGCGTTTACCATTCTCGATTCCCTATTCCCCATTCCCGTCCAATGACCGACCACCGCACCCGTTTCCTGCAGCTGGCCCTGGGCGCCGATGCCCTGCGCTTTGGCGAGTTCACGCTCAAGTCCGGGCGGCTCAGCCCGTATTTCTTCAATGCCGGGCGCTTCGATTCGGGCGCCAAGACTGCGCAGCTGGCGCAGTGCTATGCCGATGCGATCGATGCGGCCGGGGTGGACTTCGACCTGCTGTTCGGCCCGGCCTACAAGGGCATCCCGCTGGCGACCGCGCTGGCCTGCGCCTACGCCGGGCGCGGGCGCGACCTGCCGCTGGCGTTCAACCGCAAGGAAGCCAAGGACCATGGCGAGGGCGGCAGCCTGATCGGTGCGCCGCTTCAGGGGCGCAAGGTACTGATCGTCGACGACGTGATCACCGCCGGCACCGCGATCCGCGAGGCGCTGGGCATCATCCGTGGCGCTGGCGGCGTTCCGTCCGGGATCGTGGTGGCGCTGGACCGGCAGGAGATCGCCTCCGAGCAGGATCGCCGCTCGGCCGCGCAGGCGGTGGCGGCCGAGGCCGGCATCCCGGTGATCGCGGTGGCCAACCTGGGCGACCTGCTTGCTTTTGCGGCAGGAAACGCCGACCTTGTGGGCTTCCGGGAACCGCTGCTGGCCTATCGTGGCCGTTACGGCACCGACACCACAGGCTGACGGCAGGCGACAGGGGGCTGCGATGATGCCAAGACACACCCGTTTGGCGTTATTCGCCGCCGTTGCGGTGGCCGTGGCCGCCGCACCTGCCATCGCGCAGGACAAGCCGGCCGCGAAGACGTTGTATTGCTGGAACCAGAACGGCGCCCGGGTGTGCAGCGATACGCTGCCGCCGGAAGCGGTGAACCAGGCGCGCGACGAGTTCAACGCCAGGAGCGGCCTGCGCAGCGCCGAGGTGCAGCGCGCCATGAGCAGCGACGAGCGGGCCGCCGCCGCTGCCAGCGAGCAGCAACGCCAGGCCGATCTGGCCGCCGAGCAGATGCGCCAGCGCACCGACCAGGCGATGCTGATGTCCTACCAGAGCGAGGACGACCTGCGCCGGGTGTTCAACGAGCGCATCGCCATCGTCGACAACAACATCCACACCGCGCGCTTCAATGTGACCAGCCTGCGCGAAGGGCTGGCCAGCATGCTGCGCAGCGCCGGCGACCGCGAACTGGCCGGCCAGGCGGTGGCCGACAAGCTGGCCGCCGACATCCAGCAACGCCATCGCGAGCTGCTGGCGCAGCTGCGTCTGCAGACCAGCTTCGAGCAGCAACGGGTGGCGCTGGACGGCGAGATCGCCGACATCCTGCAGCGCTACCGGGCGATGAAGGAACCGCCGGCCGCCACTGCGCCTGCCGGCTGACCGGCCCGCCGTCATTGCCACCCGTGCGGCGCACTGCGGCAGGCGGCATTTCCCGATCCGACGCCCTGCCCGCATAATGGCCGGTCTTACTCCCTGCCCACGAGGCTCTCCCGCATGGCCCGGATCATCGCCATTGCCAACCAGAAAGGCGGCGTCGGCAAGACCACGACCGCGGTCAATCTGGCGGCCGGCCTGGCGCGCGCGCCCAAGCGTGTGTTGCTGGTGGATCTGGACTCGCAGGGCAACGCCACCATGGGCAGCGGCATCGACAAGCGCGATGTGGCCGCCTCGACGTGCGACCTGTTGCTGGGCGAAAACACCGCCGCCGAGATCCGGGTCACCGCGCCGGAAGGCTTCGACCTGCTGCCGGGCAACATCGACCTGACCGCTGCCGAGATCCAGCTGATGGATCAGGGCGAGCGCGAACAGCGGCTCAAGCGCGCACTGGCACCGATCCGCGACGAGTACGACTTCATCCTGATCGACTGCCCGCCGGCGTTGTCGCTGCTGACGCTCAATGCCTTGACCGCGGCCGACTCGATCATCGTGCCGATGCAGTGCGAGTACTACGCACTGGAAGGACTGACCGCGCTGCTGGAAACCATCGAGGCCTTGCGCGCCAACCTCAATCCGGCGCTGGAAATCGAAGGTGTGCTGCGCACGATGTTCGACATCCGCAACAACCTGGCCAACGCGGTGTCGGCCGAGCTGACCGAGCATTTCGGCGACAAGGTGTTCCGCACCATCGTGCCGCGCAACGTGCGCCTGGCCGAGGCGCCCAGCCATGGCCAGAGCATCGTCGGTTACGACCGCACCTCGCGCGGTGGCGTGGCCTACCTGGGGCTGGCCAGCGAAATCCTGCGCCGCCAGAACGACCGCAACAAGGCCTACCGGCCCGTGGAGACCGTCTGATGAACAAGCCGATCCCCGCAAAGAAGCGTGGCCTGGGCCGTGGCCTGGAAGCGCTGTTGGGACCGAAGGGCGCGGCCGCCGCGGCGGCGCCGAGCGCGGCCAGCGAGGAAGCGCTGCAGCCGGGCGACAGCCTGCGCCAGTTGCCGGTCAGCCAGCTGCAGCCGGGCAAGTACCAGCCGCGCAAGGAGATGGACGAGGTCAAGCTGGCCGAGCTGGCGGAGTCGATCAAGGCGCAGGGGGTGATCCAGCCGATCGTGGCGCGCGAGCTGGCGCCGGGGCAGTTCGAGATCGTGGCCGGCGAACGCCGCTGGCGCGCCTCGCAGCTGGCCGGGCTGAGCGAGGTGCCGGTGGTGGTGCGCGAGCTGGACGACCGCACCGTCATCGCGATGGCGCTGATCGAGAACATCCAGCGCGAAGACCTCAACCCGCTGGAAGAAGCGCAGGCGCTGCAGCGCTTGATCGACGAATTTTCGCTGACCCACGCCGAGGCCGCCGGCGCGGTGGGCCGCTCGCGTGCGTCGGTGTCCAACCTGCTGCGGCTGCTGGAATTGCCGGTGGCCATCCGCGTGCTGCTGGAAACCCGCCGTCTGGAAATGGGCCATGCGCGTGCGCTGCTCACCCTGGCGCCGGAGCTGGCCAGCAAGCTGGCGCAGGAAGCGGCCGACCAGGGCTGGTCGGTGCGTGAGGTCGAACACCGTGCGCAGCAGTTCGCCGCCGGCAAGGTGCCCGGCGCGTTGCGCAAGGGCAAGCCGGCCGCTGCCGCGCCGCAGGCCGATATCGCCTCGCTGGAGACCGAACTGTCCGAATCGCTGGGCACCAAGGTGGTGTTCAACCACGGCCGCGGCGGCAAGGGCAAGCTGGTGATCCACTACACCGACCTGGACACGCTGGACGGCGTGCTCGAACGCCTGCGCGTGCAGCGCAGCTGAGTTCTCTGCGGACCCACCAGGAGCAGTCCCGGCAATGAATCCCGTCAAGGTCGATCGCAAGCACCTGTTGCATCTGACCGACCTGCCGAACGTGGGGCCGGCCTGCGAAAAGGATCTGCAGCGGATCGGCATCCGCGTTGCCGCGCAATTGCGCGGTCGCGATGCCTACGACATGTATGCGCAGCTGTGCCTGTGTACCGGCGTGCTGCACGACCCCTGCGTGATCGACGTGTTCCTGTCGATCACGCGCTTCATGCAGGGCGAGGCGCCGCTGCCGTGGTGGGCGTTCAGCGCCGAACGCAAGGCAACGCTGGCCAGCCAGGCACCGCTCCGGCTGGGGTGAGTGCGCGCACGCGGTCAGGCGCTGCCATCAACAGGAGCAATCCCATGAGCACTGAACACGACCAGATCAGCCCGGGCGGCAGCACGATGATGCTGCACGCGCAGGAAAAGCAGTTCGCTCCCGCACACGGCGGTGACTGCATCGAGCGGATCAGCGCACATATCGAGCGGCATCTGGGACCGATCTCGGGCGTTCTGCACGAGATCATCTCCGATGCCGTGCATCTGGACGTGCATGTGGTGCCCGCCACCGAGGACGTCCCCTACCTGCGGCTGGTGACCTCGGGCATGAGCGACCTGCCGATGACCCTGCCCGAAGAGGTGGAAGCGCCGCAGTACATGGAGCTGATGCTGAGCCTGCCCGCCGATTGGCCGCTGGACCAGCGCGACTTCGAAGACCCGCGCCACTACTGGCCGATCCGCCTGCTCAAGACCCTGGCCCGGCTGCCGCACACGTTCGAGACCTGGCTGGGCTTCGGCCATACCATCCCCAATGGCCATCCGGCCGAACCCTACGCACCCGGCGTGCGCTTCGATGGCGCCATCGTGCTGCCGCCGGTGAGCACGCCCGAGGAATTTGCGCGCCTGGTCATCGATGCCGACAAGACCATCGTGTTCATGACGGTGGTGCCGCTGTACCCGGAGGAGATGGCGCTGAAACTGAAGGACGGCAGCGACGCGTTGCTGGATCGCTTCGATGCCAGGGGGATTAGGGACATCATTGCGCTTGATCGCGTCAACGTCGCCAAAAAGCGCTTCGGGCTGTTCTGAGCCCGCTTGCCGCTCGCCTGCCTTCGACATCTTCAGGACCATTGCAATGACCATTCTCGTCACCGGCGCCGCCGGTTTCATCGGGGCCTACACCTGCCGCGCGCTGGCTGCGCGCGGTGAGTCGGTGGTGGGCCTGGACAACTACAACAGCTATTACGACCCGCAGCTCAAGCGCGACCGGGTGGCGGCGTTGTGCCCGGGCATGGACATCCGCACGCTGGACCTGACCGACCGCGACGGCCTGGCCGCGTTGTTCGAGCAGGTCCGGCCCACGCGCGTGGTGCATCTGGCCGCGCAGGCCGGGGTGCGTTACTCGCTGGAAAACCCGTCCGCCTACGTCGACAGCAACTTGGTCGGCTTCGTCAACATGCTCGAGCTGTGCCGGCACCGCGGCGTGCAGCACCTGGTGTATGCGTCGAGCAGTTCGGTCTACGGCGATTCGGCCACCCCGCCGTTTTCCGAGGACCAGCGCGTGGACCAGCCGCGCTCGCTGTATGCGGCGACCAAGGCCGCCAACGAGCTGATGGGCTATACCTATGCGCAGCTGTACGGCCTGCGCGCGACCGGGCTGCGGTTTTTCACCGTGTACGGGCCATGGGGACGGCCGGACATGGCGCCGTTGATCTTCAGCCGCGCGGTGCTGGCGGGGCGGCCGATCGAGGTGTTCAACCACGGCAGGATGCAGCGCGATTTCACCTTCGTCGACGACATCGTGGCCGGCGTGCTGGGCGCGCTGGACACGCCCAGCAGCGAGCCGGTGCCGCACCGGGTGTTCAACCTGGGCAACCACACCCCGGTGGAACTGGAATACTTCATCGACGTGATCGCCCAGGCCGCCGGCCGGCCGGCCGAGAAGGTCTACCGGCCGATGCAGCCGGGCGACATGATCCGCACCATGGCCGATACGCAGCGCGCGCAGGCCGCCTTCGGCTTCGAGCCGGCCACCCCGGTCGAGCGCGGCTTGCCACAGGTGGTGGAGTGGTGCCGCCATTATTTCGGCGAGCGCGCCTAGCCGGCACCTGCCACCGCGGCGCAGCCGGAATGATGGTGGTAGCGGTCAGGCGGCCAGGCGATAGCACATCGCCGCGAGTCCGCCCGTAGCGAGGCGCGCATCTGCAGGACGGCGCGCCGGACGTTGAGCATTCGCGCCCCACCCTGCACCATCCGGACGCGGCGCGCGGCGCCTTGCCGGCCACACAGCCGGCGCTTTGGGGCATGCATACACGCTACAGTCCGCTTTGCGCGCGCTCCACCGCACACAACGCGCGCGTGCTTCATGCCTGACTCAGACAGTCAGGGCACAATGCGCGATCTTTTCGCTCAGCCTTCATCTGGCCACCACGAATCCATGAGCCACCCTCAGCTTTCCGTTGTCGTCCCGGTGTTCAACGAGCGCGATAACGTCGCCGCGCTGGTCGGTGAGATCGTCGCCGCCTTGCGCGGGCTGGTGGCGTTCGAGATCGTCTATGTCGACGACCACTCGCGCGATGACACGCTGGCGGTGCTGCAAGGCCTGAAGACCACCACGCCGGAACTGCGGGTGCTGCATCATGTGACCCAGAGCGGCCAGAGCACAGCGGTGCGCAATGGCGTCAAGGCCGCCCGTGCGAGCTGGATCGCCACGCTCGATGGCGACGGCCAGAACGATCCGGCCGACATTCCCAAGCTGCTGACCGCGCGCGCCAGCGCCGATGCGCGGGTGAAGCTGTTCGCCGGCTGGCGGGTCAACCGCCAGGATTCGGGGTCCAAGCGCTGGGCCAGCAAGTGGGCCAACGCGATCCGCTCGCGCATGCTGCACGACAACACGCCCGATACCGGCTGCGGCATCAAGCTGTTCGAGCGCGAGGCGTTCCTGGACCTGCCCTACTTCGATCATATGCACCGCTATCTGCCGGCATTGATGCAGCGCGCCGGCTGGCGCACGGTGAGCGTGCCGGTGCACCACCGCCATCGCACCGCCGGCGTGTCCAAGTACAACAATCTCAATCGCGCGCTGGTCGGCATCCGCGACCTGCGCGGCGTGGCCTGGCTGATCACCCGCAGCAGGCGCACCGTGGTGCAGGAGCGCTGATGGAACTGCATTGGCTGGACCAGCCACTGACCTGGCTGTACTGGACCGGGCTGCATGTCACCGGCTGGAAGCTGATCGGCTATGTGGGCGCACTGATGTTCGGCGGCCGCTGGCTGGTGCAGTTTGTCGCTTCCAAGCGCGCCGGCAAGCCGGTGATCCCGCGCATGTTCTGGTACATGAGCGTGGTCGGCAGCCTGATGACGCTGAGCTACTTCGTGTTCTCGGCCAAGCAGGATTCGGTGGGCGTGCTGCAGAACCTGTTCCCGGCGTTCACCGCGTTCTACAGCCTGTATCTGGATGTGAAGCATCGCGGGTGGAAGCGCGACCGGGCGGTGCATTGAGCGGGGAATCGGGATTGGGGAATCGCGGTTCGCGGGTGCTGTGACCGGTTGCTGGTGATTGGTGCGCCAGGTCTCCAGGCTTTTGAGGTGGTGCCGGTGGCGCAACTGAGCTGGTGCAGCAGGCTGCATCGGCTCTGCCTTGTGGTGGGTAACGCCAGGCGTGCGATATCCGACAGTCAATGGGTTTCTTCGTACACCGCGATGCGCTGGTGACCGACCGGAGATGAGGCGCGCCGCCGATGCCGCGGCTGTTTGCTCATCGGCATGCTGTGCGCATGTCCAGTGCGCTTCTCCATCGTTCCTTGTCCGGGTCGGCGCAGATTGCGGCGCACTGGCATTTGCGGCTGCACACGCATCAGCAGGTGCCGTTGTTTGCCGACTGGCGCTGCGCGCGGGCCGCGGCGGCGAGCCTGGCGGCGGCCGGTCACTGGCAGGGCGCGCAGTTGCTGTGCTGGGTGCTGCTGCCCGATTGCTGGTGTGCGCTGCTGCAGGCACCGGGCAAGGCTGCGCTGCTGCACATGGCTGCCGTTGCGCGGCAGGTCGCCGCCGGGGCGGTCAATCGCGCACGTGGCCGCGGTGGGACGGTGTGGCAGCCGCAGATGCAGGCGTCGGCGCTTGCCCCGCATGACGACCATCGACAGTTCGCGCGCGCGCTGGTGGCGTTGCCGTTACGCGCAGGGCTGGCCGCGCAGATCGGCGGGTATCCGTACTGGGATACGGTCTGGCTGCTGCACGACCACGCTGCGCACGGCGTCGGGACTGCAGGTCCACGCATGCCGGGTCCGGGAGACAGGTGACCGTGATCGCGCGCGTCGGTCCGGCGCGAGCCAGACAGACTGTTGCGTGTCTTCGCCGGTCAGCATTGCGGGATCTGTGCGAGCGACGTCCGCCCGATCAACGTTGACGTCGAGCGCCGTCTGTTCGGGCGACGTCTGACGTCGGTCGCCTACGTCGGTCAAGGCGGGCTGCACGCTGCGGTGATCGCCGACATCTGCCAGCGCCGAGCACGGTGTGATCGGCCACTGCGGCGGGTTGCGGCGCCGCGACCCGCCCTGCCGGCATGCCGGCAAGGCAGGCGCCCCTGACGCACCGGTCGGTCAAAAGTCCAGTGGATGGTCCGGCAGCAGGGCCTGCAACTGGCTGCGGAACAGCCCGCGAATCCGCTCCAATGCGGCTTCGGTGTCGGCCTCGAACCGCAGCACCAGGATCGGCGTGGTGTTGGAGGCACGCACCAGGCCCCAGCCGTCGGCGAAGTCCGCGCGCAGTCCGTCGATCGTCGACAGCCGCGCCGATTCGAACGGCGATTCCTCGCCAGCCTGGGCGCGCTCGACGAAACGCGCGACCAGTGCATGCGCATCACCGTCCACCGGCACCTTGATTTCCGGCGTGGACACGCTTTCGGGCAAGGCCTCCAGCACCTCCGACGGGGTCTGCTCACGCTGGGCCAGGATTTCCAGCAGGCGTGCGGCCGCATAGATGCCGTCGTCGAAGCCGTACCAGCGCTCCTTGAAGAAGAAGTGCCCGCTCATCTCGCCGGCCAGTTCGGCGTCGGTCTCGCGCATCTTGGCCTTGATCAGCGAGTGCCCGGTCTTCCACATCAGCGGGCTGCCGCCATTGCGCAGCACGTGGTCGGACAGCTTTCCGGTGCACTTGACGTCGTAGATCACCAACGCACCGGGATTGCGCTGCAGCACGTCGGCGGCGAACAGCATCAGCAGACGGTCCGGGAACACCATGGTGCCTTGCTTGGTGACCACGCCCAGACGATCGGCGTCGCCATCGAAGGCCACGCCGATATCGGCATCGAAGCGCTGCACCATCTTCACCAGATCGTCGAGGTTGTGCGGCTCGCTCGGGTCGGGGTGATGGTTGGGGAAGGTGCCGTCGATCTCGCAGTACAACGGGATGACCTCGGCACCGATGGCTTCCAGCAGGCGCGGCGCGATCTCACCGGCCACGCCGTTGCCGGCATCCACCACGACCTTGATCGGGCGGTCCAGCTGCACGTCGTCGGCGATGCGCTGGATGTAGGCGTCGCTGATGTCGCGCTGTTCCAGCTCGCCAGGCGTTGCCGCGGTGTGCAGGCGGCCGTCGTTGATGCGCTGGTGCAGGTCGGCGATCGCCGCCCCGGACAGGGTCTGGCCACCGATGACGATCTTGAAGCCGTTGTAGTCGGGCGGATTGTGGCTGCCGGTGACCGCCACGCAGCTGCCGGCGCGCAGTTCATAGGCGCCGAAATACACCACCGGGGTGGGCGCCAGACCGACATCGATCACCTTGCAGCCGGCGCGACGCAGGCCGTCGATCAGGCCATTGGCGAGCTCCGGGCCCGACAGCCGCCCATCGCGGCCGACCACCACCTCGCGCAGGCCCTGCGCCTGCATCACGCTGCCGATGGCCTGGCCGATCAACGCGGCGACGCCCGGATTGAGGTCCTTGCCGACCACGCCGCGGATGTCGTAAGCGCGGAAGATTTCGGTGGCGACCTGCACGGCCGGCACCAGCGCCGGCGGCGCGGGCGGCGCATCTGCGTCCAGCGCGCGCGCCTCGCTGGCGAGGCTGGCGTCGTGCTGCAGGCTCTGGCTGAAGGTGGGTTCGTCGGCGCTCGGCTCGCTGGCCACGCGGCGACGCGGCAAGGCGACGCGGCCACGGCTGGCCAGCACCAACAGCACGGCGATGGCGAGCAGCAGCACGGCCACGATCGCGCAGCCGACGGTGCCCAGACCCAGCGGGCCCTCATCGCGTTGCGGCACCGCGGCGGCCACGCGCAGGCCGCTGTCACCCAATGGCCTGGCCAGGGTCTCGGCGGCATCGGCCAGCGCCACATCGCCTTGCTGGGCGACGTTGTAGCTGCCCTGGCGCAAGGCCAGATAGGCGCTGCCGGGCACTGCGATCGCATCCAGCGGGCCGGTCAGACGCAACAACGGCAGGCGCGCGTACGCCACCGCCGGCTGCGTGCCCAGCGTGACCGCCGCTGCCACACCCAGACGGACCTGCTTGGCGTCGCGCACCACGTGCACCTGGGCACGTTTGGCCACCAGCGCCGACTCGAGCAGGCTCAGCCGCGCGTAACCGAAGTCCTTGGGATTGTCGTAGGCGGCGGTCAGGTCGCCAGCCAGGACCTGCACGTCCTCGGCGCCCTTGAAGCGCTCGCGGATGGTCGAGGCCGCCGCCAGCGCGTCACCGTTGGCCAACGCGGCGATGACCTGCGGCTGCTTGAGCAGGGCATCGAGCTGGCTGGCCTGCTGCGCCATGGCCTGGCTGACGTCCTGCACGGCGCGGTCGCGCGCCTGTTCCAGGTCCTGCGCAACCGCATCCTTGCGCCATTGCGTGTAGCTGCTCCAGCCGAACCAGGCAGCCAGCAGCAACAACACTCCCCCCAACACCGGACCACGCGTACGCACGCTGGACATTGACTGCCTGCGCTCGCTCGTCTTGCTCATGTGACGTCCCCCGTCAGCGCACGCCGGTGTGGCCGAATCCACCCGCTCCCCGCGCGCTGTCGACGAAAGTATCCACCACTTGCAAGCCCACGCGCACGATCGGCAGGATCACCAGCTGTGCGATGCGGTCACCCGGCTCGATGGTGAAGGCGGCGCGACCGCGATTCCAGGTGCTGATCAGCAACGGCCCCTGGTAATCGGCATCGATCAGCCCGGTGCCGTTGCCGAGCACGATGCCGTGGCGATGGCCCAGGCCCGAGCGCGGCAGGATCACCGCACACAGCTGCGGGTCGGCCAGATGGATCGCGATGCCGCTGGGAATCAGCGCCGCATCGCCGGGCTCCAGCGTCATCGGCGCTTCCAGCGCGGCGCGCAGGTCCATGCCTGCGCTGGCGTCGGTGGCATAGGCCGGCAGCGGCCACAGGTCGCCGAAGCGCGGGTCGAGCAGCTTCACCTGCAAGGACTGGGTCGGGGTGCTCATGCCTGCAATCTCTCCGCGATCAGGGCCAACAGCTGGTCGGCCAGTTCGGTCTTGCTGCTGCTGGGGAAGGCGCGCTCGCCGCCCTGCCAGTAGGCGGTGGCGGCGTTGTTGTCGCTTTCGAAGCCGCCGCCCTCGATCCCCACCTGGTTGGCGATGATCAGGTCCAGCCGCTTGGCGGCCAGCTTGCCACGCGCGTAATGCTCCACGTCGTGCGTCTCGGCGGCAAAACCCACCACCAGCTTCAGCGCGCCGGTCTGCGCGGCGACCTCGGCCAGGATGTCCGGGGTGCGCACCAGTTCCAGGGTCAGCGTCTCGCCGGTCTTCTTGATCTTCTGCGCGACCACCCGCTTGGGGGTGTAGTCGGCCACCGCGGCGGCGCCGATGTAGATGTCGGCCGGGAACGCGCCCAGCACCGCATCGCGCATCTGCGCAGCCGAGCGCACGTCGATCCGCCGCACGCCGGCCGGGGTGGCCTGGTGCACCGGGCCGCTGACCAGCACCACCTCGGCCCCCTGGCCGGCGGCGGCGGCGGCCAGGGCATAGCCCATCTTGCCGCTGCTGCGATTGCCCACGTAACGCACCGGATCCAGGTCCTCGAAGGTGGGGCCGGCGCTGATCACGATGCGCAGGCCGTCCAGCTGCGCGCTGCTGGGCACGAATGCCGGCGCAACCGCACTGCTGGAGGCCACCGGCGCGGCGCTGCCGGCACCGGCACCGCCGGCCAGGGCGGCAATGATCGCCGCCGGCTCGGCCAGCCGTCCGGGTCCGGATTCGCCTTCGGCCAGCGGGCCGTCATCGGGACCGACCACGCGCACGCCGCGTGCGGACAGGGTCGCCACATTCGCCTGCGTGGCCGCGTGCAGCCACATGCGGTGGTTCATCGCCGGGGCCACGGTCAGCGGCGCGGTGGTGGCCAGGCACAGCGTGGTGACCAGATCATCGGCCAGGCCATGCGCCAGCCGCGCCAGCAGGTCGGCGGTGGCCGGGGCGACGATCACCTGATCGGCCCAGCGCGCCAGTTCGATATGTCCCATCGCCTGCTCGGCAGCGCTGTCCCACAACGTGGTGCGGGTGGGCTGCCCGGACAGCGCCTGGAAGCTGAGCGGGGTGACGAATTGTTGCGCGCCGCTGGTCATGGCGACCTGTACAAGTGCGCCGGCGTCGCGCAGGCGACGGACCAGTTCGAGCGATTTGTAAGCGGCAATGCCTCCGCCGACGCACAGCAGCAAGCGCTGTCCGTCCAGGGGGCGGGCCTGAGTGGAGCCGATCACGTCGGAGTCGTCCTACGGTTACAAGGACAACTAGATTAGCCGATGCCCCCGTCCGGCCTGATAGGCGTGAGCGATGAGCACCGGCAATCTCGCCATATGCACATTCACGACTGGCCCACCCACGAACGCCCGCGCGAGAAACTTCTGGCGCGCGGGGCGACTGCCCTGTCCGATGCCGAGCTGCTGGCGATCTTTGTCGGCTCCGGCCTGCGCGGCCAGGACGCCGTCCAGACCGGGCGCAACCTGCTGCTGCGTCACGGCCCGCTGCGCGTGCTGCTGGACCACACGGCGCCCGCGCTGGCGCGGCTGCCCGGCCTGGGTCCGGCTTCGGCCTGCAAACTCAGCGCGGGGCTGGAACTGGCACACCGCCACCTGCTGAGCGCGCTGGAACGCGGCGATGCGCTCAGCGACCCGCCCAGCGCCGGCCGCTACTTTTCGCAACGGCTGCGTCCGCGCCCCTATGAGGTGTTCGCGGTGCTGTACCTGGACACCCGCCATCACGCCATCGCCTTCGAGGAAGTGTTCACCGGCACCATCGACGGGGCCGACATCCATCCGCGCGAGGTGGTGCGGCGGGCGCTACTGCACAATGCCGCGGCGGTGATCGTCGGGCACAACCACCCGTCCGGCAATCCGGAACCGTCCGAGGCCGACCGCGCGGTCACCCGGCGTCTGCTGGGCGCATTGGAGCTGGTGGATATCCGCCTGCTGGACCACTTCGTGATCGGCGACGGCCGGCCCGTATCGCTGGCCGAGCGCGGCTGGCTGGGATGACAGCGCGACGCTGACCTGAACCATCGGCCCGACCCCGGGACGCGCGGTCGGGTAAAATCGCTGGTTTCGTTCCAAGCAGATCCCACGTGAAAGCCCAACTCCGCGCACTTATCGGCCAAGGCATCGAAGCCTTGCGCGCCAACGGCACCCTGCCTGCCGACACCCTGCCGCCGGATTTTGTGGTCGAGCGACCCAAGACGCGCGAGCACGGCGACTTCGCCACCAATGCTGCGATGCTGCTGGCCAAGCCGGCGCGCAGCAATCCGCGCGCACTGGCCCAGGCGCTGGTCGCCGCATTGCCGGCCAGCGACGACGTGGCCAAGGTCGAGATCGCCGGGCCGGGCTTCATCAATTTCCATCTCGCCCCCACCGCCTACCAGCGCGAAGTGGCGCATGTGCTCAAGCAGGGCCACGACTACGGGCGTGGGCTGGCCGGCAACGGCCGCTCGGTGGGCGTGGAATACGTCTCGGCCAACCCGACCGGCCCGCTGCATGTCGGCCATGGCCGCGCGGCGGCGATCGGCGACAGCCTGGCGCGCGTGCTCGATGCCAACGGCTGGAACGTCAAGCGCGAGTTCTACTACAACGATGCCGGCGTGCAGATCGAGAACCTGGCCTTGTCGGTGCAGGCGCGCGCGCAAGGGCTCACCCCCGACAGCGACGGCTGGCCGGAGAATGGCTACCGCGGCGACTACATCGCCGATGTGGCCAATGCCTACTTGGCCGGCGACACCGTCGACCTGGAAGGCCATCTGGTCACCGGCGGCAAGGACCCGGCCGACTTCGACGCGATCCGCCGTTTCGCCGTGGCCTACCTGCGCAACGAGCAGAACCACGACCTGGCCGCGTTCCGCGTCGATTTCGATATCTATTTCCTTGAAAGCTCGCTGTACAAGGACGGCAAGGTCGAAGAGGCCGTGCAGAAGCTGATCGCCTCCGGCCATACCTACGAGGAAGGCGGCGCGTTGTGGTTGAAGTCCACCGACTTCGGCGACGACAAGGACCGGGTGATGCGCAAGTCCGACGGCACCTACACCTACTTCGTGCCGGACGTGGCCTACCACCTGACCAAGTGGCAGCGCGGCTACGAGCGCGCGATCACCGAACTGGGCGCGGATCACCACGGCTCGCTGACGCGCGTGCGCGCCGGCCTGCAGGCGCTGGAACTGGGCATCCCGCAGGGCTGGCCGGAGTACGTGCTGCACCAGATGGTCACGGTGATGCGCGGCGGCGAGGAAGTGAAACTGTCCAAGCGTGCCGGCAGCTACGTCACCCTGCGCGACCTGATCGAGGAAACCAGCGCCGATGCGGTGCGCTGGTTCCTGATCGCGCGCAAGCCCGACTCGCAGCTCACCTTCGACATCGACCTGGCCCGCCAGCAGAGCAACGACAACCCGGTGTTCTACGTGCAGTACGCGCATGCGCGCGTGTGCAGCGTGCTGCGGCAGGCGCAGGAAAAAGGCTACAAGTACGAGCACGCGCATGGACTGGCCGAGCTGGCGCGCCTGGACGACGAGCACTCGCTCAACGTCATGGTCGAGCTGTCGCGCTATGCGGAGGTGGTGGAAATCGCCGGCCAGGCGCTGGAGCCGTACCAGATCGCGCAATACCTGCGTGAATTGGCGCACGCCTTCCACACGTGGTATCACAACACCAAACTGCTGGTGGACGATGCCGCAGAGCGCGACGCCAAACTCACCCTCGCCGTCGCCACGCAACAGGTGCTCGCCAACGGCCTGGAACTGCTTGGCGTCAGCGCCCCAGAAAAGATGTAAGTCGGGCCGCATGGCCCGTAACGACGTGATTCGGAGAAGTGGTAGATGGCAGCACGACGCGGTAAGAGTCAGGCGCGACGCAACACCAGCAATGGCACTCCCGGTTGGGTGTGGTTGGTGGCAGGCGCTGCGATTGCGGCAGTGATCTTTCTGGCCGCGCCCAACCTGTTCAAGAAGGACGGCGACGGCTTCCTGCGCGTGGGCCCGCGGGCGAACCCCGACGCCCAGCCCGAGCCGGTGGCCGATGCCGACGTGGATACGCCGGCCGAGCTCCCCAAGCCCGCGCAACCGCCCAAACCGCAAGCCAAGCCGGGCGATGCGCAAACCCAGTACGACTTCTACACCTTGCTGCCCGGCAAGGAAGTGCAGATGTCCGATGCCGAACTGGCGGCCAGTGCGCGCGCCGAGGAAGCCGCACGTGCGCGTGCGGCCCTGGAAGGCAAGCCGGTCGCGCCTGCCCCGGGTGCGAGCGTGGCCGCCGCCACGCCGGCCACCAGCGTGCCGGTGCCGTTGAACGAAACGGCGGCCAGCGCGCCGAAGCCGTTGGCGGAGACCGCCCCGGCACGTCCGGCCGCCACGCCGGCGCCGGCCAGCACAGCCGCGCTCGCCACGCCGGCAGCAACGGCTGCGCCGAAGCCGGCAGCGGCAGCTGCCACCGCGGCAACCCCCGCTGCAGTGACAGACAACACCCGCTACATCCTGCAGGCCGGCTCGTTCGGCGCCTCCGGCGACGCCGAATCGACCAAGGCCAAGCTGGCGATGATGGGCCTGGCCGCACGCGTGGAATCGGCCGATATCAGCGGCAAAACCGTTTACCGCGTGCGCATGGGGCCATATGGCAGCGCCGGCGAACTGGCCGAAGCCAAGCAGAAGCTGACCGGCAGCGGCTTGCCCGCCATTGCGATCAAGGCGCAGTAGCCGCAGTGCTGCAGCGCGCCGCCGGCCTGTGGTTGTGGTGGGGACTGATCGGCGCGGCGCACGCCACCGAGCAGATTCCAGACCGTATCCGGATCGACGGGCAGGACGCGGCGCTGCTAGCCGAACCCCTGTCGCCGGTGCTGGACGACCAGGCTACCTGGCAACGTTTCGTGCCGCATGCGCGGCAGGCGCTGGGCAGTTGCAGTGCGAACTGGCGCGGTTACCGGGCCGATTGGCGCGTGGAAAACGCGCAGCTGCTGCTGGATCGCGTCGTCATCGGCGCCTGTGCCACCGCACCGACGGCATTGCCCCTGGATGTGCTGTTTCCCGGACGAACCGCCCCGGTCGACGCGGACTGGATCGATGGCGAGCTGGTGATTGCTTTGCCAACCGCTGCGAGCGCCGCCGACACCGCACCCACCGCCGCAGAGGCGCCGTACCTGCTCCTGCAGGTGCAACACGGCCGTGTCTTGGCGCGCGAACCGCTCAGTGAGGCCAGCCTGCGCGCGCGGCGCGCCCAGGCCAGCGCGCCCGGCCCTGCCACTGCCCCCTGATCCCTTGCCTGATCCCCCTCGTTTGCAGGAGTTATCCCCCATGTCCAAGACTGTCCTGATCACCGGTGCCACCTCCGGATTCGGCAGCGCTGCCGTGCGCCGGTTTGCCGCCGACGGCTGGAAGATCATCGCCACCGGCCGCCGCGCCGAGCGCCTGGATGCCCTGGCGGCCGACCTGCCCGCCGGCCAGGTGCATACCGCCGCGTTCGACATGCGCGATGCGCAGGCCTTGTCGGCAGCGATCGATGCAGTGCCGGCGGAGTTTGCCGACATCGATGTGCTGGTCAACAACGCCGGGCTGGCGCTGGGCACCGCGCCCGCGCAGCAGGCCGACCTGACGCAGTGGCAGCAGATGATCGACACCAATGTCACCGCGCTGGTCACCCTCACCCACCGCCTGCTGCCGGCGTTGATCGCACGCCGTGGCGCCATCATCAACATCGCCTCGGTCGCGGCGACCTACCCCTATACCGGCGGCAACGTCTACGGCGGTACCAAGGCGTTCGTGCAGCAGTTTTCGCTGGGCCTGCGCGCGGACCTGCACGGCACCGGCGTGCGCGTGACCTCGATCGAACCGGGCATGGCCGAAACCGAATTCACCCTGGTGCGCACCGGCGGCAACCAGGCCGCCTCGGACACGCTGTACCGCGGCGCCACGCCGATGACTGCCGAGGACATCGCCGAGCAGATCTTCTACGTCGCCAGCCTGCCGGCGCACCTGAACATCAATCGGCTGGAAATCATGCCGGTCACGCAGTCGTTCGCCGGTTTCCAGGTGGCGCGCGACGCGCAGTGACGATGGCCTGCAGCGCCGATGCATCTACCGGGTCGCGATCCGATGCTGTGTCGGCCGGCGCGTGAGCACCGCGCGCCGCATCGAGGCAGCACGACAACGCCGCGCATTGCGCGGCGTTTTGCGCTGCGCGGTCAGCCGCGATCAGCAGCAGCCAGCGGCCGCACGCCTGGCCGCAGCACCCTGTCGCGCAGCTGCAGGAACGGGCGCTCCACCACGTAGTGCAACAGCGCACCGCCCAGCACTGCCACCAGGCCATACACCGCAAACGCCAGCACGCCACGCCCCTCCAGCGCCGGGCCGAACCAGCCCTGGGTGAGATGGAACACGGCCTTGTGGGTCAGATACAGGCTGTAGGAAATGGCCGCCAGCCACGCCGCACCAGGCACGCGCACGCCGCCAAGCACACCGCGGGTGGCGGTGCCGGCGAGCACCAGCAAGGCCAGTCCCAGCGACAGCACCGGCCAACCCAGCGCATTGCCGACCAGACCGGTGCGCTCGCGAAACAGCCACATCGCCAGCGCCAGGATCGCCACGCCTGCAAGCAAAAATGCATTGCCGTGTTGCTGCAGCCGTTGCCACAGCGCGGGGCGAACGACCTTGAGCACCGCCAGCACGACACCGGCCAGCAGACCGTCCAGACGGTTCCAGGTCGGGTAATAGAGGTCTTCGATGAACCAGTTGCGCTGCAGGCCGGCGCCGGCGCTGTCCAGGGCGGTGTTGTGCCACCAGATGCCGGCGCGCAACGCGATGCCTGCCACCACCACCAGCACGCAGAGCACGACGAACCGCGCGGCCGAGGGCCGCCGCATCAACAGCGTCGCCAGCAACGGAAACACCAGATAGAAATGTTCTTCCACGCAGAGCGACCAGGCGTGCGAGAACGCGGCATCACGGCCATAGTCGACCAGCAGGTTCAGGGTGAAGCTGACGAACATCCACCACGGCGCCAACCCGGGCGCCTCGCGGAACTGCGGCCACGCCATGTAGATCGCCAGCACCACCAAGAACGCCGGCAGGATGCGGAACGCGCGGCGCAGGTAGAAATCCCTGAAGTCCAGGCGTTGCCCGCGTGCCAGCGGCCTCAGCACCTGCGTGCCGATCAGGAAGCCGCTCAGCACGAAGAACAGGTCCACGCCCATCCAGCCGTAGCGCGACAACCACGCCCAGTCCGGCCCCAGACCGCCGACCACGAAGGAATGGAACAGCATCACCCAGACGATGGCGATGCCACGCAGCAGATCGAGAGCGGGATAGCGCATGCGGGCGATGCAGGGCCGAGGGAGCCCGATTGTGCCGCATCCCGCCGCTGCGGCGATGCCGGCACCGGCGTTGGCCGCGCTCGCCGGCTCGTGCCGGCAACGCAGACGCGTTCTCGACGTCTGTCAGCAGTGCAGGCATGCTGCCGTCGACCAGCTAGCGGCGACAGCAACACGCCCTGCACTCCACCGGTGTCGCACCCGGAGACCTTCCGTACAGCCACCAGCCGCATTGCCGCCGCCAAACCGCTGTCGATGCTGTGGCTTCCCCACGGCGTCATCCATCACGCGACAGCCTGCTGCTCGACGCGCGCTCCCTGCGCCAGCGTCACCGTCGGTTCCAGCAATCCCCATGCTTCCAGTTGGTCCACTGCCCGGCCGATTCCGTCCTCCTCGCGGATGCGCTGGCCCAGCGCGCGTGCCGCCGCGCGCATGCCCGGCGCGCTGGCCTTGCCGATGGCATCGGCCAGGGTCTCCGGCTGCAATCCGGCCCGTGCGAGCGCCGGCGGTGCGACGCCGCGCTGGGCCAGGCAATGCGCCCAGAACGGCTGGTCGTAGCCGAACGGCAGCACCACCGACGGAATCCCCGCAGCCAGCGCCGCACCGGTGGTGCCGGCACCGCCGTGATGCACCGCAACCGACACCCGTGGAAACAGCCAATCGTGCGGGGCCTGTTCCAGCTGGAAGAAACGCCCGGCATCGTCGGACGCATCTTCCCCGGCCGCCAGGCCGCCCCAGCCGCTGGCCAGCAGCGCGCGCTGACCGGTCAGACGCACCGCCGCCTTGACGGTGGCGGTGAGCTGCGCCGCATCGCTGCTGATCATGCTGCCGAAACCGATGTACAGCGGCGGCGGGCCCGCCTGCAAAAATGCCTCCAGCGCGGCCGGCGGCTGCCACTGCGGCTGCGGCAACTGCCAGAAACCGCTGACCTGGGCCCGATCCGGCCAGTCCGGCGGACGTGGGCACAGATGCTCGCTGTAGCCATACACCACACGCTGCGCACTGCGATCGGGACCGCTCCACGGATACGCCGGCAACCCCAATGCCGGGCGCACGATGCCGTTGAGCGCCGGGCGCATCAGCTGCCAGCCTGCAAAGCGCACCGCATGATGCAGCGCCACACTCACCAGCCCGGGCAGACGCACGGTGGGCATCACCATCAACGGCACGTGGCGCGAGGCGGTCAGCGGCTGCAATTGCGTGAGCACCACCGGCAGCCCGTAGGCCTGGCCCAGGCTGTGCGCCAGCAGGCTCGCGCTGCCGACGCCGAGAATCAGGCCGGCATCGGCACAGGCCGCGCGGCCCTGCGCGGCCCAGTCGCGTGCCCACTCCAGCAGCTGGGCGCGCAAGGTGCCCCAGATGCCGCGCCAGCCACCGCGCATCTCGGCGACATCCGGATGGCCCTGCAACAGCTTCTGGTGGTCGCCGCTGAGCGGGAAGAACTCCAGCCCGTTGGCACGGATCAGCGATTCAAAGTTGGCGCTGGTCAGCATCCGCACCGGGTAACCGCGCTCCTGCAAGCCACGCCCCAGCGCGATGATCGGGCGCACATCGCCATGCGTGCCCAGGGTGGCGATCAGCACCGGGCGGCGTCCCGCGTTGAAGGAAGACTCAGGCATATTCGGCCACCCCGTCGCTGGCGGTGGCGATGCGGCCATCACGTTGTACGGCTTTCGCAGTGGCCGCGTGCAGCAATGCACTGAGCGTGGCCGAATGCGTGGGCGACAGCATCGAATGGTGGTCGCTGTCGAGCGCATGCAGGTGCAGGTTGCGCACGTACGGGCGCCAGGCCTGCGGCCGGTAATCCACCCACACCGTATCGTCGCCGCCGGAGCTCATGCGCACGCTGGCTTCGACGAACACCACATCCTGGTCCAGCGGCTTGGGGCGATGGCGCCGCGCCAGCTGCAGGTGGTGCTGGGTCATGCCGCCCATGTCGTCCAGCAATGTGGGACGTTGTTCGAGCAGCTGGCGCACCGCGGGCAGATCGTTCAACCCGTAGTGATCGCACAGCAGGCTGGCCAGTTCGGCCACCGTGGTCGGCATCGGCTGGCCATGGGCCAGATGCAGGCCCAGCGCATGCACCGATGCACGCACGTTTTCCGATTCCGGCAGCGACGCGGCCTGCTCCAGGTGCGGGTAGCTGTCGAGCATCGCCAGCAGTTCGACTTCTTCGCCCAGCGCATGCAGTTCGGCGGTGATGGCATGGGCGATCAAGCCGCCCAGCGACCAGCCAATCAACCGGTACGGCCCCTGCGGCTGCACCTTGCGCAGCCGCGCCAGATAGTCGCGTGCAATCGCCTCGATGCTTTCCGGGCGATGCTGCGGGTCGCTCAAGCCCGGCGACTGCAGGGCATATACCGGCCACTGCGGATCGAGCTGGCCGAGCAAGGTGAGATACGACCAGCCCAGACCGACCACCGGGTGGATGCAGAACAGCGGCGTCGTGCCCGGGGTGCCGGCACGCAGCGGCAACAGCACGCCGAGCGGGTCGTTCGGGGTCTGCACGTTGCGCTTGATCACCTCGGCCAGGCCGGCGATGGTCGGTGCATGGAACAGGCTGCCCAACGGCAGTTCGACACCGAACGCCTGCGGGAAGCGTGCGGCCATTTCCGCCGCGCGCAGCGAGTCGCCGCCGAGCTCGAAGAAGTTGTCTTCCACACCCACCGCCTCGATCCCCAGCACGTCCTGCAGCATCGCCGCGAGCTGGTGTTCGAGCGCATCGCGCGGCGCCACATGCGCGCGCTGCGGCAGCGCACCCGGCGACGGCAAGGCGCGGCGATCCAGCTTGCCATTGGGTGTCAGCGGCAATGCCTGCAACGGCATCCACAAGGTGGGAATCATCGACGCCGGCAGGCGCTGCTGCAGATGCGCACGCAGCAGCTCGGGCGATGGCGTTGCGCCCTGCTTGCCCACCACATACGCCAGCAACTGCAGCGCATCGTGGTCGCCATCGCGATGACCGACCACCACCGCCTGCGCCACCTGCGAATGCAGCAGCAAGGCGTTTTCGATCTCGGCCGGCTCCACGCGATGGCCGCGGATCTTCAGTTGCGCGTCGGCGCGGCCGATGAATTCCAGCATGCCGTCGCGGCGCTGACGCACGCGGTCGCCGGTGCGGTACATGTTGCTGCCGTCGTTGGCGAACGGGTCGCGCACGAACCGCTCGCTGGTCAGCTGGCGCTTGCCGCGATAGCCCTTGGCCACGCCCGCACCGCCGATGTACAACTCGCCGATCGCGCCGGTCGGCAGCGGTTGCCGCTGCGCATCGAGCACATAGACACGCGTATTGAGCAGCGGCCGGCCGATCGGCGGAGCGGCGGCGTCGGTCAGCTGCAACGGCATGATGGTCGACCAGATCGTGGTTTCGGTCGGCCCGTACAACTGGGTCAGGCGCCCGACCCGGCTCAGCAGCTGGGTCGCCAGTTCCGGCACCAGGGCTTCACCACCGACCAGGGCGTGGATACGGTCCAGCGCCAGGTCCTGGTTGGCCAGCAGGATGCGCCACAGCGATGGGGTCGCCTGCACCACGCTGATCTGCGCGTGCGCGATCAGCCGCGACAGGCTGCGTGGATCGTGGGTGATGCCGGCCGGTGCGATGACCACGCGCGCGCCCACCAGCAACGGCAGATACAGCTCCAGCCCGGCGATATCGAAGGTGATGGTGGTGACTGCCAGCACGCGGTCGCGTGGGCGCAATGCCAGCTCATGCTCCATCGCATGCAGGAAATTGAACAGATTGCGATGGCTGATTTCCACGCCCTTGGGCGCGCCGGTCGAGCCGGAGGTGTACAGCAGGTAGGCAGTCCCGTCCGGCGTGGCCAGCGGCGCGATCGCCGCCGGCAACACCGCCGGGCGCGGATCCAGCCAGACCATGCCACCGAGCAGATAGCGCTCGCACAGCGCCGGCTCGCAGACCAGCGCGATGGCGCCGGAATCGTTGAGCATCTGCCGGTTGCGCGCGGCCGGGCTTTCCGGGTCCAGCGGCAGATACGCCGCCCCGCTCCACATCACCGCCAGCAGGGCCACCAGCAAGTGCTCGCTGCGCGGCAACGCGATGGCGACCACATCGCCGGGGCGGACGCCATCGGCCACCCATTGCGCGGCGATGCGCGAGGCCAGTTCGCACAGCGTGGCGTAATCCAGGGTGCGGTTGTCGTATTCCACTACCACCGCTGCCGGCATCAGCTCGGCGCGCTGCAGCATGCCGTGCAGCAACGTGGCAGGTTCCGGCAACGCCGCGGCGGTGGCGTTCCAGGTGTGCAACAGGCGGTGGCGTTCCGCATCGCCCAGCATATCGATCTGGCCCAGCGCGCACTCCGGGTCGGCCAATACCGCATCGGCCAGCTGGGTCAGGCGGCGGCAATGGTCGGCCAGTTCGTCGCTGTCGTACAACGCCGGATTGGCATCCAGATCGAAGCGCAACGCGGCACCGTCGCCGCGCTCGTAGCAGAAGATGGTCAGATCATCGGCCGGGCCGTTGGAGAGGTTATGCGGCATCGCATGGGCCTGGCCAAAGCGCAGTGCGTAGTCGAAGGCTTCGATGTTCACCGCCAGGCGTGCGAACTTCTGGTCGATCCCGAACATGCCCAGATCGCGGCGCACATCCTCGAAGCGGTATTGCTGGTGGCGCAGCGCATGCCTGACCACCGAGGACACCTGCGCGAACAGGGCATGCACCGGCTGCTGCGGATCCATTTTCAGGCGCAGCGAAATCACATTGGCCACCAGGCCTGCGGTCTGCCGGTAACGCGCATTGATGCGGCCGGTCACCGGCATGGCCAGCACCAGATCCTCGGTGCCGGTGCAGCGGTAGTAATACGCGGCGATCAGCGAAATCAGCATCTGCGGCAGGCTGGCGCCATGGTCCTTGCCCAGCGCACGCAGCCGCGCCACCTGCTGCGGCGAGAACTGCCCGGTGCCACGCAACAGCCCGGTCGACAGCTGGCTGCCCGGACGTGCCAGGGTTGCCGGCGGTGGCAGATCGGCCAGCTGCTGCATCCAGTAGCTGCGGTCGCGCTGAAAGCGATCGGAGTCGCGATACTGCTGCTCGAGTTCGATCAGCGACAAC
The DNA here is from genome assembly GCF_903989455.1 of Xanthomonas euroxanthea. Lineage (NCBI taxonomy): Bacteria > Pseudomonadati > Pseudomonadota > Gammaproteobacteria > Lysobacterales > Lysobacteraceae > Xanthomonas > Xanthomonas euroxanthea. Next base: position 4,432,825 of record NZ_LR861803.1, read on the forward strand.
GCGCTGCCGTATTGCGCAGGCGCCGGCTCGATGTTTTCTGCGTAGGCGTTATACAGCACCGCCATGCGCTGCATCATGATCGAGGCGCAATAGCCATCCATCACCAGATGACTGACGCATTGCACCCACATGTGGTGATCCTCGCCCAGGCGGAATACTGCGCAATGCCATAACGGCCCGTTCTGCAGGTCTTCCGGCTTGCGGATTTCTTCATCGACCCAGTGCTCGGCCGCAGTGCGCGGGGACGGATCTTCGCTGACGTCGAAGTACGGAATCGCGGCGGTGTAGTCGGGCAGGACCACCTGGTGCGGCACGCCATCGTGCTCGACGATGCAGAGCCGCAGCGTGTCGAATTCGCGCGTCAGCTGCATGCTGGCGCGGATCAGCAGCTGCGGATCGAGCGGACCAACCATTTCCAGGGCTTCGGACAACATCAAGGTGTTGTCGGTGTGCAACTTGTTGGCGACCCACAGGCCGCGTTGCGCTTTGGTCAGGGGAAACACGGGAGAGGCGTCAGCGTGCATGGCGTGCATCCTTCTTGTATGGCGCGCAGTCGCCCGGTGCGCCATGCCCGCAACGCGGTCACTGGGACGCCGGATCAGCACATGGCCTTGAAAACGTGAGGTAAGAGACACCGACGACCGCCGGCGCAGGCCGGCGATACACGATGGAAACGCACAATGGGAACGCACCACGAAGCGACGTGCAGCGTCGAGACAACGACGTGCACCGGCTTTCTTTAAAGCACTTGTTTCCCGACAAGTTAAACAAACACTAACAATTAGCCAACGCGATAAACCGTGCAAAAATCACGAAATCCGCGTCGCCTGCAAAAATCATGTGCTGAAATGTGATTTCAATTAGTGTTCCAGATGCGTACGTCCACAGATGGCGTTTCCCACACGCCGCGCGCTGCGGACCAGACTGCCATGCATCACCCGGCAACGTGGCCAAGGCGTTCTTTGCCGGGAATTTTGCCCTGTTTCGCAACATGCCCGGAACCGCGCGCACCAAGACCACTGCATGCAACGGCATTGACATCAGTGCACTGCGGGCACAACCACTGCGCAGGGCACCGCACTTTTTTGAATGCCGATTGCAACCGCAGCGTCACGCGAGGGTTATCTGACTGTCATTGCCACGCCGCGTCGGCCACGCATGCACAGCCGTGGGATGCGTGGCCAGCTCCTGGCTAGAGCAGAGGCCGTGGGGTCTCGCAGGCAGTCAATGGGCGGTACGTCGCCGGCATCGCCAAGGCGCGCAGAAACCACGGCGTCCGGCGATGGCGCCGGTTCAACACCTGAGGCACGTCACATGCCGGCCGCATCGCTGTGCTGCGGCCCACCTCTCCCATGCGTTGCGCGCGGAGTGACAACAAAACGGCGCGCCACGGCATCGGCCGCAGCGCGCAGTGCATCAGCCCAACGGTTCGTCGGACAGATAGGTGTAACCGGTCAACCCTGCTTCCAGTGCATCGCTCAGTTCCTGCGCGCGCTCGGGCGATAGCTGCGCGGCGGCAATGCGCTCGGCATAGGTCGCACGCAGCGTGTCCAGCTGATACCCCACGTAGTCCAGCATCACATCGGTGGTATCGCCACGGCGCTGCTGCGCGATGCGATAGCCGTCGCCATCCACGGCCACTTCCACCGCATCGGTATCGCCGAACAGGTTATGGATGTCGCCGAGGATTTCCTGGTAGGCACCGACCAGGAAAAAGCCGATGCGATAGCTCTCGCCTGCATTCAACGTGTGCAGCGGCATCGAGCTGTCCAGGCTTTCGTTCTCGACGTAGGTCTTGACCATGCCGTCGGAATCGCAGGTCATGTCGGCAATGATGCCGCGCCGCTGCGGCGCTTCGTTCAGGCGCTCGATCGGCACGATCGGAAACACCTGATCGATCGCCCACACATCCGGGATCGACTCGAACACGCTGAAGTTGACGAAGTACTTGTCCACCAGCCGCTCGTTGAGTTCGTCCAGCACCGGGCGATGGCTCTTTTCGTCGAAGCTCAGGCGTGCACGCACGCCGTGCGCGATCGCATAGAACAAGTCGTCGATACGCGCGCGGTGGGTCAGGTCGATCTGGCCCAGTGCATACGCACTCAAGCCTTCGGCGTGGAAATGCTGCGCCTCCTGGAACAGTTCCACCGCCGGGCGCACATCGAGCTCGTCGTGGATCTCGCGCAGGTGGCGGATCGCCGTCGGTTCGTCGTCGTGCGCGTCGGGCACGCGGCCTTCCGGCGCCTGCTCCACTTCGGACACGTTGGCGATCAGCACCGCGTGGTGGGCGGTCATGGCGCGGCCGCATTCGGTGACGATGCGCGGCGGGGCCAGGCCGTGCTCTTCGCAGGCGCTGGCCAACGGCTGCACGATGTTGCTGGCGTAGGAATGCAGGCCGTAGTTGATCGAGCAATAGCTGCGCGAGCGCGTGCCTTCGTAGTCGATACCCAGACCACCGCCGACGTCCACGTGGCTGATCCTGGCGCCCAGGCGCGACAACTCCACGAAGTAGCGCGTGGCCTCGCGCATTCCGTTGGCGATGTCGCGCACGTTGGAGATCTGCGAGCCCATGTGGAAATGCAGCAGGTTCAGGCTGTCGGCGTACTCGGTGTCGCGCAGCGTCTTCCACAGGTCCAGCACCTGACGCGGCGACAGCCCGAACTTGGCCTTGTCGCCGCCGCTGTTCTGCCACTTGCCCGCGCCCAGCGAGGCCAGGCGCATGCGCACGCCCAGGCCCGGCTTGACGTCCAGCGCGCGCGCCTCTTCCAGCACCAGCTTCAGCTCGGAGGGCTTTTCGATGACGATGAAGGTCTGCAGGCCGAGCTTGCGGCCGATCAGCGCCAGGCGGATGTATTCGCGGTCCTTGTAGCCGTTGCAGACGATCAGCCCGCCCGGACGCGACAGCGCCAGCACCGCCATCAGCTCCGGCTTGCTGCCCGCTTCCAGGCCGAAGCCGTCACCGTGGTGGCTGGCCAGGGTGCCGGCCACGCCGCGATGCTGGTTGACCTTGATCGGGTACACCGCGGTGTAGCCGCCGGCGTAATCCCATTCGGACTGCGCCTGCGCGAACGCCGCCTGCAGCTTGCCCAGGCGCTGGCCCAGGATGTCGGGGAAACGCACCAGCAGCGGCAGCTTGGCGCCGGCCGCGCGCGCGGCGTCCACCACCTCGGGCAACGACACCGACGGACCGTCGCTGGTCGGCGTGACCACTACATGTCCGGCATCGTTCACGTCGAAATACCCGTCGGCCCAATGCGGGATCGAATAGGTCTTGCGGGCTTGGTCGAGGGACCAATCGCTCATTTCGCTGACTCGGCTGGGGCAAAAAGGGCGTGAAGTGTAACGCCTGGCACGCGCAGGGTCCGTTACAATCCGCGCCGACTTCACGCCCTGCTCCTGGTCGGAGCGGGGTTGGCAGGGGGTCGGGACGGCCGCCAGCAGCTTGCTTGCACGCGGCGGCGCCCACCCCTCATCCGGCGCTTCGCGCCACCTTCTCCCGGCGGGAGAAGCAACAGCCCCCATCTTTAGGACTTTGCATGAGCGCCAACGACAACTGGTACATCGAACACTTCCAGCCGACCGGCTCGGCCATCGGCTTCCGCATCAGCGGCAAGCTGGACGAGGTGCAGTCCCCGTTCCAGAAGATCGAGATCTACCAGACAACCGACTGGGGCAAGCTGATGCTGATCGACGGCGCGGTGATGCTGACCAGCCGCGACAATTTCTTCTACCACGAGATGATCAGCCACCCGGCGCTGTTCACCCACGCCGCGCCCAAGCGCGTGGTGATCATCGGCGGCGGCGACTGCGGCACGCTGCGCGAGGTGCTCAAGCACCCGGGCGTGGAAAGCGCCACCCAGTGCGATATCGACGAGCAGGTCACCCGCATGTCGGAGAAGTATTTCCCCGAGCTGTGCGACTCCAACCACGACGCGCGCGCCGAGCTGTTGTTCGACGACGGCGTGGCCTACATGGCCAACTGCCCGGCCGGCAGCGTGGACATCGTGATCGTCGACTCCACCGATCCGGTCGGCCCGGCCGAAGGCCTGTTCAACAAGGCCTTCTACGAGAGCTGCTTCAAGGCACTGAAGGACGACGGCATCCTGGTGCAGCAGTCCGAATCGCCGCTGGCGCTGCTGGAGCTGATCAAGGAAATGCGCACCGAAATGGGCAAGGCCGGCTTCCAGTCGTTCAAGACGCTGCCGTTCCCGCAGCCGTGCTACCCCACCGGCTGGTGGAGCGTGACCATGGCCAGCAAGCAGGCCAACGCCGATTTCGCCTTCCGCCAGGACGCCGCGCAGGCCAAGGGCTTCGAGACGCTGTACTACACCGCGCACCTGCATACCGGCGTGCTGGTCGCACCGCCGTTCGTGGCCAAGGCGCTGGGCGAGTAAGCGTAACTGGCAGCCCGTCGCGCTGCCGGCAGGTACGCGCGGCGCAGCAGGAACCACGGTAGGCGTGGTTCCTGCCGGTTCCGGGCCGCGGCCGCGCCCGCCTGGCGATCGGCGCAGTCGTTTGTCGGTCCTGGCCGTGGCCACGGCCAGGTACCGTGCCGAGCGCCTACAACCGCGCCAGCACCTCGGTTTTCTTGGCGTCGAACTCCTCCTGGGTGACCAGCCCCGCATCCAGCAACTGCCTGAGCTTGCTCAGCACCTGTATCGGATCGTCCGCGGCGGCTGCCGTGCTCGGCGATGCAGACGGCATGCCGCCCTGCGCGCCGGGTGCATGCACCACCACGCCACCGGCCGAGGCGCGCAACTTGTCGAACTCCAGTTGCTGGCGCTTTTCGTAGGCCGATTCTTCCACCTGCTGCGCATAGGCGTAGACCCGCCGGGCCTGTTTCTTGGGCAGGCTGTCGATGGACAGGTAGCCGCCCTGCGTGGTGCGGCACATGATCGTCGCTCCCAGCATCTGCTCGCTCATGTGCACGTCGAGCACCTCGCGCCAGGGGACATCGCGAAACGTCATCCCGAACAGCGTGGGGTGCACCACGATGAATCTGCGAGTGGTCAGCACCACCGCGGCCGGCGACAGGTTCACCACCATTTTCTTCTGCACCGCGATGTACTCGACCTGCTCGTCCCGCGTCAGCAACTCGTTCACCTTGGGCAGGATCTTGCCCACGGCCACCGGGTCCTGCTCGTCGGCCAGGAATTGCGTAAAGACCTCCATACCTTCCTCGTCGTGATCGCCTGCGCCGCAGCGTGTCCTGTATGACACCACATCCATGCCTTCGTGGTGCCGATCAGAAATCCGGCCAGCAATGCACGGCGCCGGATCGCTGAGTGCTTCAGACAACCCCAACCGCAACAAGGCGGATGTCGCCATCGCCTTGCTGTGGGCACCACGCTGGTTTTATCGCCGGCGCGAAAACGGACTCCGGCGCCGAAGCTCAACACCTCGGTACGATTGATCGTGATGTCTTCGTCGTCGTACTCGTCGGCATGCAGGTCGTTCGTGTGGGGCGCGCTCACACTGACATGCTGGCCGATAGCCACACCGCAGCCCGCACCCAGAGCGGCCACCGACGTTGGAGCCCGCCATGCCGACGGCCACGGCACGCCCTGCGGGCCAAGTCGCCTGCTGCATGCAGCGCGCGCCCGGATATAGCGACAGGATGAGTCACAGATGACGCGGCAAGCTGTTGATTCTTCAGACCGTTCCACTCCCGGAACATTTCATTTGTTAAACAAATGTAATTACCATACTTCCAAGTTCTAAAATTCACCGGACCGATCCCTCGCGATCATCGTGAACCTGCCAGACGCGTGATTCCTCCGCGCCGACAAGGTCCGGAGACTTGCCATGCATTACCAGCCGCTGGACACCTCCAGCCTGCAAATCGTCACGCCGGTGTTGCTCAAGCAGGGCACCCGGCTGCTCGAGCCCAACGTCTATCGCACGCATCTGGATGGACAGCTGGCGGTGGTCAAGGACTACAGCCGCTACCGCCGCACGCTGCTGGCGCCGGTCGCGCGGCTGATGGTGCGCCACGAGGCAAAGATGCTGGCCCGCCTGCACGGTTGGCGGCATGCGCCGGCCCTGCTCGGCACGTTGGGTGGTCTGGCGCTGGGCATGGAGTTCATCCCCGGCGACACTCTCAGTGCCAGTGCGGTGGTCGGCCAGGAAGTCTTTCAACAATTGCAGCAGGCACTGCGTCGCCTGCATGCGTTCGGCATCACCCATAACGATCTGCACGGCACCAACGTGGTGGTCAGTGCCGGGGTGCCGGTGTTGATCGATTTCACCTCGGCCTGGCGCTTCCCGCGCTGGTTGCGGCGCGGCACGCTGGCACGCCAGCTGCAGCGCAGCGACGTGGCCAATTTCCAGAAGATGCGCCAGCGCCTGGCCGGGATCGCACCGACCGCCGACGAGGCCGCACGCAGCGCCGAACCGCGCTGGGTGGGCACCCTTCGCGGCGGCTGGAAGCGGCTCTATCGCCGCCTCAAGCGCGGCGCGTAAACAGCTCGGAGCCGCTTGGCGAGCATCCGTCAGAGAGGTGCTGACGGCGCGGGGAACCGGCGTGTACGAGTGGTCCACGCCGCACCTGGCAGCGGCTGCACCCGCCTGCCGGTGAGCACAGTCGCTGTGTCAGCGGCTCTCAGCCGCCAACAGCACCATCAGTGCTCCACCGCCGCCGACCCGGCGGGTGCCTTGTAGGCGATCAGGCGCGGCGCGTCGGCGATGAAGCGGTCCAGCACGCCATCGGCAATCTTGACCGGGCCCCCGAAGCGCGTGGCGCCGGGAATCGAGACGATTGCTGCGGCTTCGGCGGCGATCCGCTTGGCATCGGCAAACGCAACGGACGCCTGCGCGTCACCACGATTGGCGGCATCCAGCCCGGCCGCGGTCTGCTGCAGCGCGCGGCCCCAGCCGTCCATCGCCTCCAGCCAGGGACGCGACTGTTCCGCAAAGCCCTTGTCGGCCACGCCCGTACGGATGATCTGCGGCGCAGCCGCGAACGCGCCCGCCGTGCGCGCCAGTTCGGCGATGGCCTGGCTGCGCGCCGCCGCATCGCCGAGCGCAATCGTCTCGCGTACATGGTCGAGCACGGCCTTCAGGCGCGGCGCCTGTTCCTGCCACGGCTGGCTGCCGAAGGTCGGCGCCAGATGCTGGGTATCGAAGAAGGTCAGCAGCGCGGCGGTCACCTGCGCGTCGCCACCGGCCAGGTCGCGCGCGGCCGCGTGCCAGGTGCGCTGGGCGTCGTAGCCGGTGTCGTTCCATGCGAACGCGGTCAGCCCCATCACCGCGACCCGGCTGGGCACTTCCTGATTCATCGGGTTGGAGACGATGCCGGACAACTCCGCCGACAGGCCGGCTTCGCGCCGCGCATACGGCGCCATCAGCAGGCGCCCGGCCGAGGTTTCGAAATCGTTGACCGGGTAGTTGTCCCAGAGCAGCGTCTTGCGGCCGAATGCCTTGGTGGCCGCGCGTGCATCGGGAATGGAAATGGCCGGCGGCACCACGTCGGTGCCGGTCCACTGCACCACGATCTTCGGGTCCAGGTGCTTGCGCAGCGCTTCCTTGTACGGGCTTTCCTTGGCGTCGTAATACTCGGTCGGCACCATGATCAGTTCCGAAGACGCATCGTGGCGGGCCACCAGGTCGGCCTGCACCAGATTGAGCAGATACGACTGCGCGATGCCGGCCGCCTGCGCGCCGGACGCGCCGAAGGTGGTCTTGTCGCGCTCGCAGTTCCACTTGGTGTATTCGATATCGTCCAGCGCCACGTAGAAGCTACGCACGCCCAGCGCGCGGAAGGCATCGAACTTGCGCAGCAGCGCCTTGGCATCGGCCGGATCGGAGAAGCACACCGTCGGCCCCGGCGAGATCGCATAGACGAAGTCGACGTGATTGCGCTTGGCGGTGGCCGCCAGCGTGCCGAGCGCCTTCAGCGTCGCGGCCGGATACGCCTCGCGCCAGCGGTCGCGCGCATACGGGTCGTCCTTGGGGCTGTAGATGAAGGTATTGGCCTTGCTGCGGGCGAGAAATTCGATGTGCTTGCTGCGGTCGGCCATCGACCATGGCGCGCCGTAGAAGCCTTCGATGGTGCCGCGGATCGGCATCGCCGGATGATCCTGGATCGCCAGGGCCGCAATGGCCGGGCGCTCGACCAGCTGGCGCAGCGTCTGCGCCGCATGGAACAGGCCATCGTTATCGTGGCCGGCCAGCGTGATCAGGCTGCCGGTGCCGAGCGCCACGCTGGCCAGCGTATAGCCCTCCGTGTGGGTGTCCTGCACCGCCTTGCTGCGGGTCAGTGCATCGCGCACCACTGCCGCCTCACCGATGCCGAGCACGATATGCGGGCGGTCGAGCGTGGCCGGCAGACGCGCCGCGGTGGCGATCTTTGTGACGCCGGCCGTGCCGAGGATGCGGCGCACCAACGCGACCGCCTCCGGATCTGCGCCCGGTGCCACCACCAGCACCACCGACCGACCCAGCGTGACCGTGCCGCCGTCCAGCGTGATCGCGACCGGCGTGGGGAAGATCGCCGGCTGGGTGACCGGCTGCGCCAGTGCGGGGACTGCCGCCGCTGCCAGGCCTGCTGCCAGCCACAGCGAGAGCGGGCGCAAGCCCGACGTTCCAGCGCGTCGCTTCATCCCCGAACTCCGGTATTGAAATGGTATTAGGCCCTAGAGTAGGCAAGTCCTCGCGTGGCGACAAGCGGGCGCGGCCTTTTGGCATCCTGGCTCGATTTGGGAGCGGCAAGCAGTGTGAAGCGCCTCAGGCGGATGCCGAGGCTGGCCTGGGGTGCCGGATCCGGTCTTCGGTATTGAAATGGTATGAGAACGCTGGCTGGCAGCTTATAGCAGCCTAGCTCGAGGAGCGCCCGCGCGACTGCGTCGAGGGCACCCCGGCTCAGCATTGCGTGCCCACCTCAGCCGTCGACGGCCGCGTGCCACCCTGGAGGACGCAGTGACCGGCGATGCACTGCGCACGCCATGGCACTGCGTCGCGGCACTCAGCCGATCGTCGGTCGCCGACTGGCGCGGTGTGGTGTTCCGGCGAGCGGGCGGTTGCCCAGGCTCCAGGCGCACCGTCGCCGACGTCGCTGCCCGCCGGCGCGCTTACAGCGCGTCGCTATCCAGCTCGCCGGTGCGGATCCGCACCACGCTGCCCAGGTCGTAGACGAACACCTTGCCGTCGCCGATCTTGCCGGTCCCGGCCGCGGTCACGATGGCCTCGACCACGCGCTCGGCCTGGTCGTCGGTCACCGCCACTTCGATCTTCACCTTGGGCAGGAAATCGACCACGTACTCGGCGCCGCGATACAGCTCGGTGTGCCCCTTCTGGCGCCCGAACCCCTTGACCTCGGTCACCGTGATGCCCGCCACCCCGCAGCCGGCGAGCGCTTCGCGCACATCGTCGAGCTTGAACGGTTTGACGATGGCCATGATCATTTTCATCGGTGCAGTACCAAGGGCATGACGGGGCGCGCAGCATACCGTGGACGGCCATAACACTCACCCCATGGCGTACCGCCGTCACCGCGGCCGACAGCCGAATGGGACTATCCTTACCGCCTGCCGACTGCCTTGCCGATGTTCCGCGTGTCCCGGCCTGCACTAGGCTTCCTACGGACCTGCGGAGAACACCCATGATCGATTTCAACCAGCTCGACGACCTCGCCCGCCGCCTCAGCGACCTGGTGCCGCCGGGCCTGCGCCAATCGCGCGAAGAACTGCAAGGCACCTTCAAGGGCGCACTGCAGGCCGGCCTGGGCAAGCTGGACCTGGTCACCCGCGAAGAGTTCGACGTGCAGCGCGCGGTGCTGCTGCGCACGCGCGAGAAACTCGACGCGCTGGAACAGGCCGTGGCCGCGCTGGAAGCCCGCGCGCCCGCGACGCCGCCCGCGGCGCCACCCAGCGCTCCCTGACCAGGGCCTTCCACCATGAGTCTGGCGCTGGTGCACAGCCGTGCCCGCGTGGGGGTGCATGCACCTGAGGTTCGGGTGGAGGTGCATCTCTCCGGCGGGCTTCCCTCCACCCAGATCGTGGGCCTGCCCGAGGCTGCGGTACGCGAATCGCGCGAACGCGTGCGTGCGGCGCTGCTGTGCGCGCAGTTCGAATTTCCCGCCCGGCGCATCACCATCAACCTGGCCCCGGCCGACTTGCCGAAGGAAGGCGGCCGCTTCGACCTGCCGATCGCCCTCGGCATCCTGGCCGCCAGCGGCCAGATCGATCGCCAAACCCTGGCCGATTACGAATTTCTCGGCGAGCTCGCGCTGACCGGCGAATTACGTGGCGTCGATGGCGTACTGCCGGCCGCCCTGGCTGCCGCGCAGGCCGGCAGACGGCTGATCGTGCCGCTGGCCAACGGCGCCGAAGCGGCCATCGCCGGGCACGTCGAAGCCTTCACCGCGCGCACGCTGCTGGAAGTCTGCGCCGCGCTCAACGGCAGCCAACGGGCACCGGCCGCCGAGGTGGCGGTGCCGGCGCTCGGCGCGCGTGCCCTGCCCGACATGGCCGATGTGCGCGGCCAGCAGCATGCGCGTCGCGCGCTGGAGATCGCCGCCGCCGGTGGCCATCATCTGCTGCTGGTCGGCAGCCCCGGCTGCGGCAAGACCCTGCTCGCCTCGCGCCTGCCCGGCCTGTTGCCCGAATCCAGCGAAGCCGAGGCACTGGAAACCGCTGCCATCACCTCGGTCAGCGGCCGCGGGCTGGATCTTGCGCGCTGGCGGCAGCGGCCTTACCGGGCCCCGCACCACACCGCCAGCGCGGTCGCGTTGGTCGGTGGTGGCACCCATCCGCGTCCCGGCGAGATCTCGCTGGCCCACCACGGCGTGCTGTTTCTGGACGAGCTCCCGGAGTGGCAGCGGCAGACGCTGGAAGTGTTGCGCGAGCCCCTGGAATCGGGGCTGGTGACGATTTCGCGCGCAGCGCGCAGCGTGGATTTCCCGGCGCGGTTCCAGCTGGTTGCTGCCATGAACCCGTGTCCGTGCGGATGGGCCGGCGACGGCAGCGGGCGGTGCCGCTGCAGCAGCGACAGCATCCGCCGCTACCGCAGCCGCATCTCCGGTCCGTTGCTGGACCGGATCGATCTGCATGTCGACGTGCCGCGACTGCCACCGCATGCCTTGCGCAGCGGCAATCCCGGCGAAGACAGCGCCAGCGTGCGTACACGCGTGGTCGCCGCACGCGAACGGCAACTCGCGCGTGCCGGCACACCCAACGCACAACTGGATCAGGCACAGACCGATCATCATTGCCACCTGCAGGGCGACGATCAGGTGCTGCTGGAACGCGCCATCGAACACCTGCAGCTCTCCGCGCGCTCGATGCATCGCATCCTGCGCGTGGCTCGCACCATCGCCGATCTCGACGACAGTGCAGCCATTGCCACCCGGCATCTGACCGAGGCCATCGGCTACCGCAAACTGGATCGTGCGGTGGAGACGGCGAGCGCGGCGTAGTGCGCCGACCCGGGTGCGTCGAGGCGACCGCACGCCCGCGCACCCCCCATTCCACGCCGTTGTTTAGGACGCTAAGCACTCCAGCAGCGCAGGACGGTCGACCGCTTCATCGCACCGTCGCTCGCTGCCTGTGCGCCTGCAATGAGCGTGCGCGCGCCCTTCTCTGGTGGCACGGCATTGGCCCCATACGTCCACCCGCTCTCTCCGGCGTCGCAACATCCATTTCATGGCAATGCACGTACAACGTCCGCCACACCACTGCGCAGAGGCCGCCATGAGCCGACATCCCGACCTAGTCACCGTCCCGTCCCTGGATCTGAATCGCTATCTGGGCACCTGGTACGAGATCGCACGGCTACCGATTCGCTTCGAGGATGCCGATTGCACCGATGTATCGGCGCACTACTCGCTGCAGGACGATGGCACGGTGCGGGTGCAGAACCGCTGCCTGACCGCCGAAGGCGAGCTGGAAGAGGCAGTCGGCGAGGCGCGCGCCATCGACGACAGCAACGCGCGGCTGGAAGTCACCTTCCTGCCCGAAGGCCTGCGCTGGATTCCGTTCACCAAAGGCGATTACTGGGTGATGCGCATCGATGCGGACTACACCGCCGCGCTGGTCGGCGGTCCCGACCGCAAATATCTGTGGCTGCTGGCAAGGCTGCCGCAGCTGGACGAAAACATCACCCAGGCCTATCTGGCGCGTGCGCGCGAGCAGGGCTTCGACCTGGCCCCGTTGATCCACACCCCGCATACCGGGCGACTGACCGAGCAGCCACTTCCCTGAGTGCTGCGCACAGCTGCCATCGCAGTCTGCCCGGTGGCCAGAACGCGCGTCCTCGGCCAGCGAATGCTGGTCCGCAGGGGATTGGGTCGCACCGATAGATCGACTGCGGAGCTGGATCAAGAGCAGCTGATCTGCGGCCTGGTTGCAGGGCCCTTGCCTACCCACCCTCGCGCCTGCCCACCCTCGCGGGACACGCCGTGACTCCGTTCCCGGAGGCTCTTCTGCGGCATCCATGCCGCAGAAGGTACCGCGGCGGTAGGCGAACAAGGACCACTCAGGATGGTCGCTGTGCATGGTGCAAGCAGGGCGGGGCTTGGGGTGTCAGGAGCACGGTGTGTGCGGCCGGCGTTCCATCACAAGCCGGGCAGCGGACAACCCCTCAACACGCAACCTACAAACGTCTCGTCTGCTCACCGCACGCCGACTGACAGGCTGCCAGGAACGCGGCCGACCGATTTACCGGTGCGGTAGCCCGGCCGGTTACGGAGCCCCTGGCGGCATGGGTGCCGCCAAGGACCCCTAAGGATGGACGACCTGTCCTGCAAGCAGTGAGGGCACGCGCCCTCGGACCTATCCGCGCCTCCGACGCTCCGGCATTGAACGACTGCGCAGACCGGACTGCAGCCCGACTCAACCGTTGAGCGTGCCCAGATCCTTGGCCGCAGCCTGCGCGCCTTCCAGGCTGTCGAAGGCAACACCGGTGTCGCCGACCACGTACTTGGTCAGCTCGCCATCGCGGGTGGTTTCCTGCATCTTGAAGATCGGCACTGCATCGGTGCCGCCGACGCGTTCTTTCTGCGTTGTCATTGTGATTCCTCCAGGGAGAGTGCCTTGCACGGAGCCGGATGGCGCCGCGGCTCCCACGCGGGAGCACAGACGACCCGACCCTAGCGCGCCGTCTGGTGCAGGCGCGTGAATCCATTGACGAGGCCGATTGCCACGGCGCCAGGCACCATCATTTGCAGAAAATCACATCCGCTTCGCCCCGCGGACGCGCGCAACCCACGCGTCTGTCGTACATTCGCGACGTGCAGCCTCATCAGTCCACCGTCACTCTCTCCACCGTCTTGCCGCGGCATGCCCGCGTGCGGCGCAACTACGCCGCGCCGTTCGTGGGGCGATGCATGTCAGCGCTGCCCTGCGCGGGCTGTCGTGCGTGAGCACGCCTCCCCGCAGATGTGGGTGGTGAGGTGAAGCGTCAACGCATCATCAGTGTGACCGTGTTGCTGGTGCTGCTGTGCGCAACGCTTCCGATCAGCCTGTCCTACTACCTGGCATGGCGGCTGGCGCTGGACCGCGAGGAAGGCAAGCTCGCGCAACTCGCGGCATTGTCGATCCGGCGCACCGAAACCGCCTTTGACGAGGCACATGGTGCGCTCTTGAGCATGGGCGCATCGCCGCTGCAGCCGTGTTCCCAACCGCATCTGGCGCAGATGCGCGCGCTGGTGCTGGCCAGTCATTACATCGTCGAACTGGGCTACCTCCAGCAGGGCCGGCTGCGCTGCACCTCGTGGGGCCCATCGCCGGAGGTCGTGGCGCACACCGCTGCCGACTTCGTGGTCAAGCGCGGCATCGCAGTCACCACGCGGCTGCGCCCGCTGGCCAATCCGCACCACCCGCTGATGGCCTTGCAGTTGCGGGACTACAACGTGCTGATCAATCCGACCACGCTGACCGACATCAATCTGCCGCCCGGCCTGCAATTGGCGATTGGCACGCCGGACGGCCAGATACTGAGCAGCACCGGCACCGCCGCCGAGCAGCTGCTGATCGCGCTGCCGACCGCTGCATCCGGCACCGGGACGGACGCCCAGGCATTGTCCGGCCGCGACCGCCGCGGCGACTGGGCCGCGGTCGTCACCGAGCCGGTGGCGTATCTGCGCGGGCCGCTGGCGGCTGCACGGCTGCAGGTGGTACCGGTCGGCATCGCGCTGGCGCTGCTGTTGGTCAGCCTGGTGATCTGGGTCTCGCGGCGGCGGTTGTCGCCGCTGGCGCGGCTGGAAATCGCCGTGCAGCGCAACGAGTTCGTGGTGCACTACCAGCCGATCATCGCGCTCGACACCGGCGCCTGCGTCGGTGCCGAGGCGCTGGTGCGCTGGCAGCAACCCGATGGCGTGTTGATCCCGCCCGATGCCTTCATCCCGCTGGCCGAAGAGAGCGGCTTGATCCTGCCGATCACCGATCTGGTGGTAGCCGAAGTCATCCGCGACCTCGGCCCGACCCTGGCGACCGACCCTTCCCTGCACGTGGCCATCAATGTCTCCGCCGACGACATCAAGAGCGGCCGCGTGCAGACCGTGCTGGCCCGGGCGCTGCATGGCACCAACGTGGACAGCGGACAGTTGTGGGTGGAGGCGACCGAACGCAGCCTGATGGACATCGAAGCGGCGCGCACCACCATCACCCACCTGCGCGGTGCCGGCCACACGGTGTCGATCGACGACTTCGGCACCGGTTATTCGAGCCTGCAGTACCTGCAAGGCTTGCCGCTGGATGCGCTGAAGATCGACAAGTCTTTCGTGGACACCATCGGCACCCACTCGGCCACCAGCGCGGTGACCTCGCACATCATCGACATGGCCAAGACGCTGCAGCTGCGCACCATCGCCGAAGGCGTGGAACGGCAGGAGCAGCTGGACTATCTGCGCGCGCACGGCGTGGACCTGGCGCAGGGCTGGCTGTTCTCGCGCGCGCTGCCGGCCACCGGCTTCATCGCCTACCACGCGCTGATGCGCGGCGGCGCGCACTGACCAGCGCCGCTACGGCGTCAACACCGACGTGGAGCCGTGACGGCGAGTCGTCGACCACCGGGCATGGCGATCCAGGCATGGCAATCAGCAGGATGCACGCACGGCCTGCTCGATTCGCGGCCAAGACGGTTCGCCTGTGCCGGTTGCACGCCGACCAGGCGCACGCTCGTGTGGCCGCCAGGCCGGACTGACTGGCCCGACAAGAAAAAGGGCCGCCAGTGGCGGCCCTTTCGATCAGGCGCCTTGCAGGGCGCCTTCGCGTTGGCGACGTACCGGCCTGGGCCGGCTCGGGAACGCATGCCGCACGATCCGCCACATCACCTGGCCGAACTGACGCGGCAGCGAGCCGGTGTTGTAGTGCTGGCCGTAGCGCGCACAGATCTGCTTCACCTCGACCGCAATCTGCGCGTAACGGTTGGCCGGCAGGTCCGGGTAGAAGTGGTGCTCGATCTGGTGGCTCAGATTGCCCGACAGCACGTTCATCAGCTTGCCGCCGGTGAGGTTCGAAGACCCCCGCAGCTGACGCAGGTACCAGTGACCGCGCGACTCGTTGCGGATCGACTCCTTCGGGAACACTTCCGCATCGGCGGTGAAGTGACCGCAGAAGATGATCACGAAGGTCCAGATGCTGCGCAGCACGTTGGCGGCCAGGTTGCCCAGCAGCACGGTCAGGAAGAACGGGCCGGCCAGCGCCGGGAACACGATGTAGTCCTTGAGCATCTGGCGGCCGATCTTGCGGCCGACCGGCAGGAACGAGGCGCGCAACTCGGCCGCCTTCATCTTGCCGGCGAACCAGCGGCCCAGGCGCAGGTCCTGGATCGCCACGCCCCATTCGAACAGCAACGCGAACACCACCGCAATGAACGGCTGCAGCAGGTAGAACGGGCGCCAGCGCTGCTCGGGGAAGATGCGCAGCAGCCCGTAGCCGATGTCGTCGTCCATGCCGCGCACATTGGTGTAGGTGTGGTGCTTGAAGTTGTGCGTCTTGCGCCAGTTGTCGCCGGTGGCAACGATGTCCCACTCGTAGGTGTTGCCGTTGAGTTGCGGGTCGCCCATCCAGTCGTACTGGCCGTGCATGACGTTGTGGCCCAGCTCCATGTTCTCCAGGATCTTGGACAGCGTCAGCAGCACCACACCGGCGATCCACGCCGGAATCAGCACGCTGTGCACGAACGCGCCCAGGAACAGCAGCGCGCGTCCGGCCACGCCGGTCCAGCGCACCGCGGCCACGATGCGGCGGATGTAACGCGCATCGGCGGCACCGACCTGGGCCTGCACGCGGGCGCGGATGGCATCGAGCTCGTCGCCGAAGGACTGCAGTTCGGCAGCGGACAGGGCGCGGTTGTGGACTCGGCTCATGAGGGTTCCTTACAGATCCAGGATCAGGTCAGTGCTCGGGGCACTGATGCACAGGCGGACCTGTGCGGTGGGTTCGTTGCTGCGCTCGCCGGTCAACAGGTGACGCGTGGTGCCGGCCTGGCGCGCGCAGGCGCAGCTGTTGCAGATGCCCATGCGGCAACCGTGCTTCGGCCGCAGGCCTTGCGCTTCCAGCCCCTCCAGCAGCGACTGGCCGCGCGGCAGGGTCAGCGTACGGCCGCTGCGTGACAGCTGGACCTGCACCTCACCGGCTTCGCCGTCGTCCAGCACCGGCACGCTGAAGGCTTCGGCCTGGAACGCGGCCACGCGGCCCTGCAGGCGCGCGCGCGCTGCCTGCACGAAGCCGCCCGGGCCGCAGACCATGACGTGGCGGCTGGAAAGATCGGCGACCTGCTCCAGCGAGTAGCCATCGATGCGCGCAGCCGGCGTGGCGCCTTCGCGGGTGGTCAGCAGGCGCACGCGCAGGCGCGGATGTGCGGCGGCCATCGCCTCGAATTCCTCGACGAAGCAGGCTTCGTCGCGCTGGCGCACCCAGTACAGCAGGTCCACGTCCATCGGCATGCCGGCCTGCGCGGCGGCCTGCAGCAGCGCGCGCATCGGGGTGATGCCCGAGCCGGCCGCCAGCAGCAACAGCGGCGTCGGGGCGGCCGGCAGCAGCATGTCGCCGAAGGCCGGATCCAGCGACACCACCGTCCCGATCGGCGCATCGCCGGCCAGGTAGCGGCTGACCAGCCCGCCCTCGATCGCCTTGACGGTGATCGCCAGGCGGCCATCGGCCAGCACGGTCGGGCTGTAGCTGCGCAGCAGGCGGCGGCCGTCGATCTCCACGCCCAGGCTCACGTGCTGGCCGGCCTGCAGCCCCTGCCAGTGGCCGTTGGGCCGCAGCACCAGGGTCACCGCGTCGCGGCTGGCCGGCGTGCGCGCGACCAGGCGGGCCATTGGCCGTTCCAGGGTCCACAAAGGGTTGAGCCGGGTTGCCCAGAAATCGAACAACTGCGGCGACACCAGCCGGCGCGCCAGGCGCGTCGGCAACGGGGACTTGGACTTGGGGTCGGATGCCAGGTTCATGGATTGCACTATACGCATGCATGCACAGCCGTGTATACAGTTGTATATCGATCAGAGGAGCTATGATTCAGGCCCACGCCCGGCTACCGCCTCATGACCTCCATCGCCCTGCCTTCCAACGACGCGCCGCCGTCACGCAAGCCGGCGATTTCACGTGAGGATCTGATCGCCGCGGCACTGTCGCTGATCGGACCACACCGCAGCCTGTCCACGCTGAGCCTGCGCGAAGTGGCCCGCGAAGCCGGCATCGCGCCCAACAGCTTCTATCGCCAGTTCCGCGACATGGACGAACTGGCAGTGGCCCTGATCGATCTGGCCGGGCGTTCGTTGCGCACCATCATCGGCCAGGCCCGTCAGCGCGCCACCTCCACCGACCGCAGCGTCATCCGGGTGTCGGTCGAAGCCTTCATGGAACAGCTGCGCGCCGACGACAAGTTGCTGCACGTGCTGCTGCGCGAAGGTGCGGTGGGCTCGGATGCGTTCAAGCAGGCGGTGGAGCGTGAGCTCAGCTATTTCGAAGACGAGTTGCGGGTGGACCTGATCCGCCTGGCCGCCGCCGACAACGCCAAGCTGCATGCGCCGGCGCTGGTGTCCAAGGCGATCACCCGGCTGGTGTTTGCGATGGGTGCGGTGGCGATGGACTCGCCGCCGGAAAAAGACCCCGAACTGATCGAGCAGATCTCGCAGATGCTGCGCATGATACTCACCGGTGCACGCACCTTGGGCACGCACGGCGGGTGAGCGTGGCTTGACGCTGGAAAGCCACCGGTCTGTCTCGCGTTGACCGGTGACGCATGCTCGCTTCGATCGATACGCCTGGCTGGTTGCCTACGCATCAAGTCGCACGCATGCGCTGTCGGTGCGTCAATGACCTGCGCGCAATAAGGTGGCGCAGTCCGCGTGCATAGCCACGCCAGGTGCGTGCAAGCGCCTGTGCATGGAGATCGGCACATGCCGCGTTTTGCGCAGACAACCGAACATGGCGAGCGCTGAAACATCGGCAGTGCCTGTTTGTCTTCAAAGGCATCCAAACGCCTGCTAGGCGATACGGTCGTACGTCTATCTTCTACCGACCAGCCTCATCCATGGCGGCGAATGCACAGTTCAGTCTTGTCGCGGTGGTGCTCACATCCAAGCACATGCGTTTCACTCCTGGCTGGCCAAGGTGGGCCACGTTCGCGATCTGCTCGACAGACGCACCTACAGGCACACGGAGACGACATGAGCAACCACGACACCCCTCTCGACAAGCAGGAACGCAAGGCCGAAGCGCAGGATCTGAACCGTGATCCGATCTCCGGTACACCCGGTTCGCATCCGGTCGGTGTGGGTGTGGGCGGCATCGCAGGCGGCGCTGCTGCCGGTGCGCTGGCCGGCACCGTGTTCGGTCCGCTGGGCACGCTGATCGGCGCTGCGGTTGGCGTGGTGGCCGGCGCCGCAGCCGGCAAGGGCGTGGCCGAGCGCCTGGACCCCACGGTGGAAACCGAATACTGGCGTCAGGAACACCAGAACCGTCCTTACTACAAGGAAGGCACTGACTACGACCGCGATTACGCCACCGTCTACGGCTTTGGTCTGCAGGCGCGCGAAACACGTCCGACCAGCACCTGGGAAGAAACCGAGGCCACGCTGGCTGGTGAATGGCCGCGCAATCGCGGCGAATCGCGCCTGGAATGGGAAGAGGCACGCCTTGCCGCGCGCGATGCCTGGGAGCGTGCCGATCGCACGCATAGCGTCTATCGCGAGGGCGACACGCATTACCAAGGCCGTTTCGACAGCGCGAGCTATCGCGACGCCGAATATTCCTACGACGATTATCGCCCTGCCTATCGTTACGGCATGCAGGCACGTCAGCAATATGTCGGCCGCCAGTGGGACGACCATCTGGAACGCGATCTGGGCGATGGCTGGGACCGTTTCAAGTCCAACTCGCGCCTGAGCTGGGAAAAGGCCAAGCATGCCGTGCGCGAAGCCTTCGATTCGGAGAATCACGATCAGGCTGCACGTCGCAATCCGACCGACCCGCGCGTCTGAGGTGTCGCGGCCTGGCACCAGGCCACGCTGATGTGTGAAAAAGAGCGGGCCCGATGGGCCCGTTCTTCGTTATCGAAAGCATCAACGGGGACGCTGACCTCGTTGCGTGGACGACTCAGCTGGAGCTGTTTTCCACGGCACGGATGTCGCCACGAAATTCGCGCGCGCCCTGCCCGGGCGATGACACTGCATCGCCCTGTTGCTGCTTGAGCATCTGCTTGCGTGCGGCCACCACTTCCTTGGCCAGGGCGATGCGCCGGCCGACCACCATTTCGGTCAGCCAGTCGATCAGGGTCCGCGTGTATTCCTGCTGGTGTTCCTTGATGCTCAATGCGTGATCGGCACCGGCAATCACCCGCGCGCTCAGCGAGCGCGCATTGACAAAGGCATTGGCATAATTGCGCAACACCGGATGCGGCACGATCACGTCGTGCTGCGCCTCCACCAGCAGCACATCGCCCTTGTAGTCGGCACAGGCCGCCAAGGCGATATTGTCGTCCGGGGTCAGCACGCGCTGCCGGTAATCCATCAATTCCGGATCGGCGTTGAGGCTGACCTTGGGGCGATCCCAATGCTCGTCCTTGTACAGCGCAGGCGAGCGTAACGCCAGCCATTCCACCGGGCGTTCGCGCGTCAGCAAGGCGGACAGGTAGCCACCGTAGCTGAGCCCGACCACGGCGATCGATTGCGGGTCGACATACGGCAGGCCGGCAAGCTGATCGTAGGCCGCCTTGATGTCGTCCAGGTTCTGCGCGCGTGTCACGCTCTGGCGCATGGACGCATAGCCTTCGTGGCCACGCAGGTCGAAGGTCATGCAGATGCAGCCAAGGCCGACCGCTTCGCGCGCGCGCACCAGGCTGTGATGCTGGCTACCGCCCCAGCCATGCACGAACAGCACGGCGGGAATGCCGGTGGGCGTGAGCAAGGTGCCACTGAGTTCGTCCTGGTCGACCGGGATCTGGATGCTGGAAAGTTTGGCTTCCATTACGTGGTGGATACCCTCCTGTATTTGAAGCGCGGACCCGGCCCGGGGCGTTCGGCGCGGTAGTAGATCTGCGCATCTGCGGGCGGTTCGCCCTGATAGATCTCGTGCGTGGATGCATGCACCCAGCGCAGGTTGGCATCGTCCTGAAAGCTGCCAATCGCGGCGAGCTCGGCCGGTGTGGCGCCGCCGACGCGCCAGGATTGCTCCAGCACGCCGCAGACCGCACCGTTCCTTCCATCGTCGCCGCTGACCACATCGTAGTTGCGCCGCGAGATGTGCAACCCAGGATAGGCAGCAGTGATGAATCGATCGTATCTGCAGGCTTGCGCGACCACACGCTGTTGCAGGGGCGGTAGCGCCGTCACGGCCAGCGCTTCGAGCGATCCGCGATACACATGCAGCGATGAGCCGCCATAGACGTCCTCGCCCTGCGCATTGCGCACGCTGCATTGGGTGCCGTAATAGGCGATCTGGACGCCGGCAACGCATAGCTCGCCCACGCTATGTGTCACCGGCTGCAGGATATTGCGCTCCAGGACCGCACCATGCGTGCCCAGATAGTCCTCCGGCAAGCTGTCCAGCACCTGCGTCAGTTGCGCTGCATCGGCAATACGCCACTGGCCGTTGCCGCCCACGCCGGTCGGCAGCTTGAGTCGCACACCGCCATCCGGCAGCAGGGCCTGCAGCGCACGCAGGGCATCGGTGCGCGAAAACACCGTATAGCCCGCCAACGTGGCCGGAATCAGCGCGGTGGCCAGTGCCTGGTTCCATCCTGGGACGCTGGCTGCCTGCTCGGCAATCAGCGGGTGGCCGATCACCTTGGTTGCCAGGAAGGCATGCGGCACGATGCCGCCCAGCAAGTCGGCAGCGTCATCGATGCCGAGTCCATGCGCCTGTTCCGACGTCAGAGTTTCATCGGGCACATGAAACACGGTCTCGGCAACCATGGGTCCGGAGGCGGCACGATGCCCTGCGCCGCGCACGTCCAGCAGCCGTGCAATTTCGCGACAGACCCACGCATGCGTGGCACGCTCATGACCATCCTCAGGCACCGGCCGAGTGACATGCCCCACGACCTGGCAATACTGCTTGTGCGCCATCACGTCTCCCCTGGCAGCGTCGAACCGCGTGCCGTTGCTGGCTTTTCAAGCAGTTGAAACCCGCGCAGTCGGTGATGCAGCGCTACGCCGGCGCCGGAAGAA
The DNA here is from genome assembly GCF_903989455.1 of Xanthomonas euroxanthea. Lineage (NCBI taxonomy): Bacteria > Pseudomonadati > Pseudomonadota > Gammaproteobacteria > Lysobacterales > Lysobacteraceae > Xanthomonas > Xanthomonas euroxanthea. Next base: position 4,454,438 of record NZ_LR861803.1, read on the forward strand.
CCCGGCTTACTTCAAGGTCAGATAGAACGCAAACACGATCACAAGGACGACGATCAAGCTGATGGCGACACGTCCCCCACGCAACTCCACCAAGGCATGCCACCACACACGTGCTTCCGAGGTGCCGCTGGCGGCTTGCGGCTTACGACTGCTTTCGCTGTCCTGCATCCTGAGTACTCTCATCTCCATCATGTCATCCCACATCCTAAGCATCAGACGTTACACAAGTGTGGAACGATTCAGAATCTTCCGTAAATTGCGGCATTGCGCGCATGTTTGTCCCGACATCATCGCAACGATCGCCCGATACACGTGGCAATGGGAACTCGCCGAACGTAGACCTTACGAAAGGATGCAATCGATTGCTGACGGGTGCTCACCGCTGCGCTATGACTTAAATTGCCGATGCACGCTGCAGACGACACGACCTGCATGCGCAGCATGTCACGGCGCAAACGAAGCTGACCAGTTAAGCACGCGCTGCTGCGATTCGGCCAATAGTCGGGTTCGATGATCATCCGTTGACACAGCCACGGTTACCCTGCGTGTCAAGTTTGTTTAACCCGGACCACGCGAAGTCATGAGCAGAGACCCATCCGTCATCGATGTACAGGCCGAAATCGCGCATTGGCAGGCGCGTCACGCGCAGGGCAACCTGGGCGCAGGCAAGTTCAGCGAATTGTCCCCGGTGGTGAAAATGGCCTGCGATATCTATCTGCAGGCACCGCGTTCGAGCGATCAGGAACGTCTGCGCCTGTTTCGCGACCGCCTGGAGCATCACTTCATTTCATCCAGCACGCAGTCCAATTACGAGCAGTTGGCGACCGATTGCTGGCAGCGGTTAGGCAACCGCAATAGTTGAGCAAGACCGTTCCTCATTGGAGAGCATCATGAAAACCCCGTATCAAGTGCAGCAGGAGCTGGAGCGATTGGAGCGGTTGGTTCCGCACATCGTCAGCGACCAGGGCGACCGCGCGGAGGACATCCTAGGCTTCCATGTCGCCAGCTTGCTGGGCAGTGCCCCGGCCAGCGAACACGCGTTGATTCGCGAACGCACCGCACGCATGGCGCGCGTGTGCCGCACCGCGCAGGATACGGTGCGCACGCCGGCCAGATCGTTGGGCCTTGGCGCAGTCGCCCAACCGCAGCTGGCCTGATCGGCAGGCACCGATCCACGCATCACCGGAGCCGCGTAGCGGCTCCTTTGCATTTCACCGTCGGCAGTGTTGGCCGCCTCTTCCCAGGACCTCCATGAAATCCCTTCTTGTCGCGACATCGCTCCTCGCCATGCTGTCCCTTACCGCCTGCGACCGCCCCGGCGGCGATGCGTCGCGGACTGCGCCGGCAGTGTCACCCGAACCGACTGCTGCACCGGTCTCCGGGACTGGTGCCACCGAACTGGCCAAGGGCGACGCCGCCGTGCTCGGCGTGTTGGTGGCGCTGGATGAAAACGAGATCGCGCTGGCCAAGCAGGCCATTGCCCAGGATCTGGGCGGTGCGACCGATACGTTCGCCAAGCAGCTGCTGCACGACCACGAAGCCAACCTGGAAAAGAGCAAGGCGCTGGGTGCCACCGACAGCCCCCGTGCCGATGCCATGCGCGCCAAGGGCAAGGCGGCAGTGGACGCACTGGCAAAGACCGCGACCCTGCCCGATGGCAAAGACGCCTACCGCAATGCCTTCATGCGCACGATGGTCAGCGACCACGGCGACACCATCAAGATCATCGATGCCGAACTGCTGCCCGCCGCCGAAAGCGCGCCGGTCAAGCAGCACCTGGAAGAAAGCCGGCGCGTGGTGTCGGCGCACTTCGAGCGGGCCCACGCGGTGTCCTCCTCGCGCTGAGCCTGGCGCACCGTCTGCAAGCATCCAACGCGCCGGCCTGTCCGGCGCGTTGGCGTTTGGGCCTTGCCGATCGAGCGCGCTGTCCGCCCGGCCGCCGTCCTGGCGCCACGCGGCGACCGCCACGCATGCGGCAGCGACTTCACCCTGCAGCAGGCAGCGCTGGCCTATCGTGCCGCATCGATTCGGCGCAGGAGTGTCCCCATGCAGTTGCTCATCACCGGCGGCACCGGCTTCATCGGCCAGGCCTTGTGTCCGGCACTCCTGCAGGCCGGGCACCAGGTCAGCGTGCTGACCCGCGACCCGCGCCGCGCCGGGCGCAGCCTGCCCGGCATGACCGCGGTGGACACGCTGGACGGGGTGCGGGCCGATGCGGTCATCAACTTGGCGGGCGAACCGCTGGCTGCCGGTCGCTGGACTGACGCGCGCAAGCAGCGCTTCCGGGCTTCGCGCCTGGGCATCACCGGCCAGCTGCATGCCTGGATCGCGCAGCAGCCGGCCGAACAGCGCCCGTCGGTACTGATTTCCGGCTCGGCGGTGGGCTATTACGGCGAGCGTGGTGACAGCGTCCTGACCGAGGCAGACCCTGCCGGCGACGATTTCTCCGCGCAGCTGTGCCGCGACTGGGAAGCCGAGGCGGCCAGCATCGCCGCACTCGGCCCGCGCGTGAGCTGGGTGCGCACCGGCATCGTGCTCGACCGCGACGGCGGCGCCCTGGCCCGCATGCTGCCGGCGTTCCGTTTCGGTGGCGGCGGCCCGTTCGGCGATGGCAGGCACTGGATGAGCTGGATCCACCGTGCCGACATGGTGGCCTTGCTGCTGTGGTTGCTGGACCACGGCCAGGGCGGCGCCTACAACGCCACCGCACCAACCCCGGTCACCAATGCCGAATTCGCGCGCACCCTGGCCCACGTGCTGCATCGCCCGGCGCTGCTGGCGTTGCCGGCCGGCCTGCTGCGACTGGGCTTTGGCGAGATGGCCGAGCTGCTGCTGATCAGTCAGCGCGTGCTGCCACAACGCGCCCTGGAGGCCGGCTTCCGCTTCCGCTATGCGCGCCTGGACGAGGCGTTGCGCGCCATCCTGCAGCACTGACCCGCGCGTTGCCCGGGCGGGGCCTTGCGCGCAGGGCGGGCCGCCGGCCGCCCTGCGACGGCCGTTGGCCATGCACTAATATTTGCCTAACGACCATCCCCGACAGTGCTGCCGATCTCGGACTGGCCCCGGGCCCGGCGGAACACCTATGCACCTGCTCCTTGTCGAAGACGACACCATGCTGGCCAACGCGATCTGCGATGGCGTGCGCCAGCAGTCCTGGACCATCGACCACGTCGGCAGCGCCAACGCCGCCAAGACCGTGCTGGTGGACCACCGCTACACCGCGGTGCTGCTGGATATCGGCCTGCCGGGCGAATCCGGGCTGACGGTGATCCGCTTCATGCGCGGCCATTACGACGCCACGCCGGTGATCGCACTGACCGCACGCGGGCAGCTCACCGACCGCATCCGCGGCCTGGATGCCGGCGCCGACGACTACCTGGTCAAGCCGTTCCAGTTCGACGAGCTGATGGCGCGGCTGCGTGCGATCACCCGGCGCAGCCAGGGCCGGGTGGTGCCGCTGCTCACGCAGGGCGATGTCTGCGTGGACCCGAGCAGCCGCAAGGTCACCCGCGACGGCAAGTGGGTGGCGCTGAGCGCGCACGAATACCGCCTGCTGCTGGCGCTGATGGAACGCGCCGGGCGCGTGGTCACCAGGGATCAACTGGAAGAAGGCGTCTACGGCGGCCCGTGCGAAGGCGGCAGCAACATGATTGCGGTGTACGTGCACCAGCTGCGCCGCAAGCTGGGCGATGCGCTGATCTCCACGGTGTATGGCCAGGGCTACATGGTCGGCAAGGCACCGGAATGAAATCGCTGCAGGCGCGCATGCTGGCGGCGCTGGCCGCAATCGTGTTGTTGAGCTGGTGCACCTCCCTGTGGATCCTGGTCGCCCTGGTCACCCAGGGCCATCACAGCGTGTTCGAGCAGGAACTCAACATCTTCGGCGACCAGCTGATCGGCGCCCTGCCCGACGCGCTGGAGCACCGCTTCGATACGCAAGCCGAGCCGCAGGCTGCGCTCGACGCGCACGCGTCGAGCGGCAATGTGTCCTCGCGCATGAGTTTCAAGCAGACCTTGATTGCGATGGTGCTCAACACCGTGCAACTGGGCGTGCTGGGCCTGCTCGTGTGGTGGGCGGTACGCACCGCGCTCGCGCCGCTGCGCGCCATTTCCAGCGCCATTGCGCAGCGCACCGGGCTGGACACCGAACCGGTGCCGCTGGCGCAGGTGCCGGAGGAGATTCGCCCGCTGATCGGCTCCTTCAACTCCCTGCTGGCCCGCGTGGAAAAGACCGTGCAGGCCGAGCGCGATTTCGTGGCCGATGCGGCGCACGAACTGCGCACGCCGCTGTCTGCGCTGCATGCCTATGCCGAGGTCGCGCTGCGTGCGCCCACGCTGGAGGCCAAGGACGCGGCGCTGCAGCAGCTGCTGGAAACCGCACGGCGCAGCAATCGGCTGGCTGCGCAATTGCTGGATCTGGCGCGGCTGGATGCATGCATCAGTTCGGCGGCGTACCGGCAGGTGGACATGGGCGAGTTGATCTCGCATGTGCTGGACGAATTCAGCGTGCAGGCCGACGCCCGCCACATCACTCTGCAGGTGGAGGCATCGCCGTGCCTGCTGCGTTGCGACGTGGATGCGGTGGGCATCCTGATCCGCAATCTGGTCGACAACGCCATCCGCTATGGGTGCCTCCATGGCACGGTGGAAGTGAGTTGCGGCTATTGCCTGCGCGCCGATGCGCTGCATCCGTTCGTGCAGGTCAGCGATGACGGCCCGGGCGTGCCGGAAAGCGCCCAGGCGTCCATCTTCGAACGCTTCTACCGGGTTGCCGGCAGCCAGGTGCAAGGCAGCGGGATCGGGCTGTCGCTGGTGGCCGGTATCGCGCGCCTGCACGCGGCCACCATCGAAACCTGCGAAGGCCACCAGGGCCGCGGCCTGTGCGTGCGCGTGGTGTTCGCCGGCGAAGGCGTGCGCCGCACTGGCTGAACGCAGGCGGCGCGCGGCGATCGCCTATCGACTATCGCCTGTCGTTATCGCCCAAGCCAATAAGTTTCCAACACCCACTGCCTACAGTGCACTCACCGCATGCATCCAGGATGCCTGGTGATGGTCAACTCGATCCGTTCCACCCCGCTCGTCCCCGCCGCCGTCGCGCTGCTGGCACCGCACGCGGCCGCCAACGACAGCGTCATCCCTGCCGCCGTCACCAACGCGGCACTACGCAAATTCCGCTGTGGCCGCACAGGCACGCGCAATCGCGACATCTGGCGCGCACTGCCGGATATCCGTAGCGCGCGCCAGGCACGCCGGCTGCAGCGCTGGGCCAACGGCGGTGTGTTGTTCACTGCCGCCGCAGTGGTGTTTGCGCTGGCGGTGGCCAGTTATCTGATGCATTGAGCGCGCGGCCCCGCTCGCGCGTGCTCGTCCCTATCTGCTTCCTCTCCAGGTATTTGCCCATGTCGTCGCATTCCCTTGTCCGTTGCTGCGCGCTGCTGGTTGTCGGCGTGACGCTGATCGGTTGTGCCAGTACGCGCCCGATGCCGTACAGCCAGTTGCCATCTTCAAGCTATCTGCGCCCGCACGTTGGCAGCCGCGGTGACCGCATGCCGTACGCCTACCAGGGCGCGGTGGATTGGACACGCTACCGCGCCGCACTGATCGAGCCGGTCAGCATCTATCGCGGTCCCGACGCGCAATTCGAAGACGTGCCCGAGCAGGACAGACGCATGCTCGCCGATTACATGCAGCAGGAGTTCGGCAATGCGATCGGGCAGCGTTGGCAACGCGCGACAGTGGCCGATCGAGACACCTTGCGCGTGCGCATCAGCCTGACCGGTGCCAAACCCAGCAAGCGGGTGCTGGGCACCTTCATGAAGGTGGATCTGGGCGGCGGTTCCTATAACGCGGTGCAGGCCGCACGCGGCAAGGAAGGCGCGTTTTCCGGCTCGGTCAGCTACGCGGTGGAAATCTTCGACGCGCAGAGCAACCGCCTGCTCGCCGCCTACGTCGAAAAACAGTACCCGAGCGCAATGAACATCAAGGCCAGCCTGGGCGCCTACGACGCTGCGAAGGCGGGTATCCGCAAGGGCGCCGAGCAGTTGGTCAAGGGAATGGATTAGCTGGGATTCGGGATTCGGGATTCGGGATTCGGGATTGGAATCGGGAATCGAGAATCGAGAATCGGATTATCGGAAGCGATGGCTTCTAGTTTCCTTCTCCCACCGGGAGAAGGTGCCCCGCAGGGGCGGATGAGGGTACGGACCAGAGGCCCAATCCAGCCCAGATGTCAGATTCGATTACCTGCCCGATCACAGGAGCACAGCAAGACCGCGGTCGCCGGGTCACCGATCAACCCACGAAAAGGCCGGCGCCGTACGGACAGCGCCGGCCTTTGTCAGTTTGCACGGCCCACGTGTTGTCAGCGGGCCATGCCCTCTTGGCGCTGCAGCCTCAGCGCGTGACCCGCTTGGCCGCCTTCTTGCCGACGGCCTTGCGGGCGGCGGTGGTCTTGGCCACGGCGCGCGTGGCCGGCGTCTTGGTGACCTTGGCGGCCTTCTTCAAGGTGGTCTTGGTCACCGCCTTCTTGAGCGGCACCTTCTTCACTGCAGCCTGCTTGGTGGCGGTCTGCCTGGCCACCGGCGCCTTCTTGGCGGCGGGCTTGACGATGGTCTTGGCGACCGGCTTCTTGACCGGGGCCGACTTGGCCACCGCCTTCTTCGCTGCCGCGCGCGCACCCACCGTGGCCACCGCGCTCTTGCGCGCTGCGCTCTTGGCAGCGGTCTTGGCACTCAATGCTGCCGCTTCGGCCTTGGCATTGGCCTTGGCGGTTTCCAGCTTCTGCCTGGCGCTGGCCTTGGTGTTGGCCAGTTTCTTCTTGGCGGCATTGGTGGTGCTGCTCAGCTTCTGCTTGGCCGCATCGGTGGTGGCGGTAAGCTTCTGCTTGGCGGCGTCCCTGGTGGCGGTCAACTTGTCCTTTGCGGCCTCTTTGCTCGACACCAGCGAGCGCTTGGTCTTGGCCACGCGGCGCTTGACCGCCGTTGCTGCATCGCCGGCCTTGTCGACAACGCGCTGTTCGACCTTGACCACGGCCTTGCGGGCCTTGGCGACGCGGGTCTTGACCTGCGCCACTGCCGTGCCGGCCGCGTCCTGCACGCTGGCCACCGCGTCGCTGGTGGTGCTGGCGATGGTCTCGCCCAGTTCGGTGGCCGTGCTCTTGACGCTCTCGACAGCGTCGGACAGGGTTGCCGTCACACCATTGCCGTTGTTCATAGACCCTCCTTAAGGGCGTCAGTGCGGAAAACGCGGGCGATGCGCAGCGGCATGCGTATGCTGAACAGGCATCGGATCAAGCGGACGCTACGCCGGGCTCAAGCGGCTGTCAACGCAGCGCCCGCAAGGGATCTGCAGCGCTTTCACCAGGCGTTAAATTGCCCGCTGGCACTCTCGTTCAGCTTGATTTACGCAGCCAGACGCCCTATTCCTCTTCCACCGCGTAACCCGGACTTCGTTGCATGCGCCCGCTGCCTACCTTGCTGACACTTTCCCTGGCCGCTGCCTTCGGCGGTTTTGCCGCCACCGGCATCAATGCCTGGATGGACAACCGCGCCGAAGCCACACCGGCTGGCACTGCGGCCTTTACCTTGCCCGCGGCCGCCGCGTTGCCGGCCGCCGTGGCCGGGCAACCGGTGCCGTCGCTGGCGCCGATGCTGCAACAGGCGATGCCGGCGGTGGTGAGTGTCAACACCAAGCAGGTGGTGCGCGTGCGCAACCCGTTCTTCAACGACCCGATCCTGCGGCGGCTGTTCCCGGAGATTCCGCAGGACCGCATCAACGAATCGCTCGGCTCGGGCGTGATCATCGATGCGCAGAAGGGCTACGTGCTGACCAATCACCACGTCATCGAAAATGCCGACGACGTGCAGGTCACGCTCGGCGACGGGCGCACGGTCAAGGCCGATTTCATCGGCTCCGATGCCGATACCGATATCGCGTTGATCCGCATCAAGGCCGACAAGCTCACCGACATCAAGCTGGCCGACAGCAACGCGCTGCGCGTGGGCGACTTCGTGGTGGCGATCGGCAACCCGTTCGGCTTCACCCAGACGGTCACCTCCGGCATCGTCTCGGCAGTGGGCCGCAGCGGGATTCGCGGGCTGGGCTACCAGAACTTCATCCAGACCGATGCCTCGATCAATCCAGGCAATTCCGGCGGCGCGCTGGTCAACCTGCAGGGCCAGTTGGTGGGCATCAACACCGCCAGCTTCAACCCGCAGGGCAGCATGGCCGGCAACATCGGCCTGGGCCTGGCGATCCCCTCCAACCTGGCGCGCAATGTGGTCGAGCAACTGGTGACCAAGGGCGTGGTCGTGCGCGGCACGCTCGGGCTGGAAACCCAGAACCTCACCCAGCAGATGCTGCAGGGCCTGGGTGTGGATTCGTTGCGCGGCGCCCTGGTGACGCGCGTGTTGCCAGGGTCCGCCGCGGCGGCCGCAGGCGTGCAGCCGGGCGATGTGGTGGTGGCGGCCAACGACCAGCGCGTGGACAGCGCAGAGGCATTGCACAACTATGAAGGCCTGCAGGCGGTCGGTAGCGCGGTAAGGCTGGAGATTCGCCGCGATGGCAAACTGCTCACGCTCACCGCGACACTGAAGGAGCAGGACCGCGCAGTCACCGGCGACATGCTCGACCCACGCCTGGGCGGCGCCACCTTCGTCGATCTCCCAGAATCGCTGCGCCAGTCCGGCATCACCGGCGTCATGGTCAGCGAGGTCAAACGCGGCGGTCGTGCCGCAGCCAATGGTCTGGTCACCGGCGATGTGATCGTGGCCAGCAGCGTGGGCGAGTTTGCCGATCTGGCCAGCTGGCGCGCCAATTTCCAACGCAAGCCGCAGCAACTGGTGGTGCGCATCCTGCGTGGCAATGCGCAGTACGACGCGTTGATGCGTTGACGTGGCGTGCACTGCCCTCGACCTGCACTAACACCTCCTACACCGCAGCGATGCTATTGCTGCACCACGCCCGCATGCTGTTCGCGGCTGCCATCAATGACCGAAGGAGATATCGCATGAGCCCCACCAATACCGACCAGCTGAAAGAAAACCTGAGCGAAGCCAGCACCCATCTTAAGTCTGCCGCCAGCGCCGCAGGCGAAGCCGTCAAAGGCGCCACCAGTGCTGCCGGCGACGAACTCAAGCTTGGTCGTGCCAACGTCAAGGCAGAGCTCTCCGATACCGCACTGGCCGGTATGGCGGCTGCCGAGTTCGGCGGCGCCGCTGCCAAGGAGCAGCTCGACGTGCTGGTCAGCAAGGGCAACGACCTGCTGGAAAGCGCGACCGATCTGATCCGCGAGCGGCCGCTGGCTGCGTTTGGTGTGGCGTTTGCGACCGGCTGGATCATTGCCAAGCTGGCACGTAGCAACGACAACTAAGTCGTGAGCGATCAGGCCTCCACAGCTGCCGCCTCCGACGCGCCCAACGCGCGGCCGGAAACGCCAGGACTGGACGAAAGCGTACGTGCGGTCGGCGCAGCCGGCCGTGCGACGCTGGGCTCGGCCAAGGACACCAGCCGGGCATTGCGCCGGCTGGTGTCGGCCGATTTACAACTTGCACGCAGTGCCTTTGGGCGCGGACTGGCCTGGGCATGCGTTGCCGTGGTCTTCGGCGCCTCGTCGTGGCTGTTGCTGGCGGGTGCGATCATCGCCCTGCTGCAACGCGCGGGGCTGTCGTGGTTCCAGGCGATGTTTTTCACCGCGTTGGCCAGCCTGTTGGTCACCGGCATCGCGGCGTGGCGCGTGTTCTTCTACTTCGACCACACCGGCTTGAATGCAACACGCCGTCAGCTGGTCAAGCTGGGCATCTTCGATGACAGCAGCGACGACGACGATGCCCATGCATCGGCTGCCACTGGAGCACGTACATGAAGTTTGGCACCTTGCGTCAGCGCGTCGATCGCGCGGAATTCCTGGTGGAAGGGCGCGCACAGGAAACGCGCCTGCATTGGGGAGAACTGCGTGACACCTGGCGTGCCGGATGGTCCCCGTTGCGGATCATGGTGGTCGGGTTCGGCCTGGGTTTTGTCACCGGCCGTAACGAACCGCAAGCGGCGCTGGGCAGTATCGCCAGCAAGCTGGGCGGTATCCCGAAAATCCTGCAGATGATCAGCACGATCTCTGCGCTGTTCACTGCACATCGTGCGCAGGAAGCCTCCGAGCAGGCAGAACGTGCCGCCGACAATGCCGAAGAGGTCGCTGCCGATCCACCGGTGACGGTGGTGCAGGCACCGGTCGATCGCGCCGCATAATGACGACGGTCCCGGGCCATCGCCCGGGATCACGCTGCGCAAGGTGTGCCACCCGGTACACGGCAGAGCCCGCCACTGACATCATCAGGGCCTGACATCCTGCGCACACCCTCTGTGCGCGATGTTGACGCGTTCGGCTGATAATGGCGCACCGCTGGCAGCACGCCAGTCTGCTGCCAGGGCGCGCATGACTCTTCCCGTTGATTCAATGGATGCTGCCGTTGCGGCAGATTCGCTTCCGCCGCCACCGGCACCGCGCCCGCGCGCACCGGTCTCGTTGGTGGTGCTGGCCACGCTGGCGGTCGGTTACACCCTGTGGGCGGCCCAGACGATCATCCTGCCGGTGATGCTGGCGGCGTTTTTTGCCTTGATCGGCAATCCCATCCTGCGCGGTCTGCGCAAGCTGTATATCCCGCGCTTTCTCGGCGCCTTGATGGTGTTGTGCCTGGGCCTGGCCGCAACCGTGGCGCTGGCTGCGCAACTGGCCGGGCCGGCAGCCGAGTGGGTGCAGCAGGCGCCCCGACAGATGCGCCAGATTGCGCGCGACGTGCGCGATTTCACCAAGCCGATGATGCAGGCCAACCAGGCCGCGGAAAACTTTGCGCGCGCCGCGGGCGGCGACGGCCAGCGCAGCGTGCAGATCGTGCGCACGCAGATGGACGACCCCTACAAGGCGCTGGTGCGCACGCCGAAACTGGCCGCCTCGGTGCTGGCGGTGGTGCTGCTGACGTTCTTCTTCATGGTCTACGGCGAAAGCCTGCAACGGCATGCGATTGCGTTGCTGCCCAATCGCCAGCAGCAACGCTTCACCACCGAAATCATGCTGGACATCGAGCGCGAGGTCTCGCGCTACGTGCTCACCATCAGCGTGATCAATACGCTGGTCGGGCTGGTCTTTGCCGGCATTCTCTATGTGCTCAAGATTCCGCTGCCCGAAGCGCTGTTGTGGGGCACGGTGGTGGCGCTGCTCAACTTCGCACCGTACGTGGGTCCGTTGATCGGCGTGATGCTGATGCTGCTGATGGGCTTTGTGGAATTCCGCACCACCTTGTCGGCAATGCTGCCGGCGATCCTGTATCTGGCGCTGCACACCATCGAGGGCCAGGTGGTCACTCCGATCGTGCTCGGCCGCCGCATGGCGATCTCGCCGCTGATGCTGATCCTGGCGCTGATGCTGTTCGGCTGGCTGTGGGGCATGATCGGCCTGCTGCTGGCGGTGCCGCTGCTGGTCTGCATCAAGATGGTGCTGAGCCGGGTGGAGGGAATGCAGCGCTGGGCCAGGCTGCTTGAGTAGCCGGGATTCGGGATTCGGGAATCGGGAATCGCAAGAGCAGTGAAGCAGCCCGCCAAAGCGTTGCTCTACCCATTCTCGATTCCCGACTCCCCATTCCCGGCATTACAATCTCGCGATGAGTTTCCCAATCAGCGCCATCACTCTCGACCTCGACGACACGTTGTGGCCCTTTGCGCCGATCGGGGCGCGGATCGACCAGGTGTTGTACGACTGGATGCGCGAGCACAGTCCGGTCACCGCCGAGCGGTTTCCGGTGGAGGCGATGCGCGAACTGCGCGAGCGCAGCTTTGCCGACAACCCGCACCTGCATCACGATCTCAGCGCGCTGCGGCGGCTGACGCTGGAAATGGCACTGCGCGAAAGCGGCGGCGATCTGGCCTTGCTGGAGCCTGCGTATGAGGTCTTCTACGCCGCGCGCAACCAAGTGGAGTGCTACCCGGATGCGCTGGACGCGCTGGCACGCATCGCCGCGCACGTGCCGGTGGCGGCGCTCAGCAACGGCAATGCCGATCTGCAGCGCATCGGGCTGATGCATCACTTCGCGTTTCAGCTGGGCTCGCGCGAGCACGGCAGCGCAAAACCCGACCCGAGCATCTTCCTGGCCGCCTGCGCGCGCCTGGAGGTGCCGCCGGCACAGGTGCTGCATGTGGGCGACCATGTGCGCATGGACGTGCTTGGCGCGCTGGATGCCGGCCTGCGCGCCTGCTGGATCAATCGCGACCGAGCACAGTGGTCACACCCGACCCAGCAGCCGGATCTGGAGTTCGATTCCATGACCGGGCTGGCCGATTGGCTGGACGCGCAGCAACCGCATCCAGGCACCGCACACGCTGGCATCCGCCTTCCCGCCTGAGCCACTTCTGCTCGGCGCATGGCGCCGCCTCCGAGGATTTCCATGTCGCAGCTCACCGGTTTCATCGATCCCAACGCCGCAGCCCTGCCGCTGCATGTGCTCGACCGCGAAGGCTTTGCAGGTTGGTGCGCCGAGCAACCTACGCGCGTGCTGGCGTGGGCGCAGGCGCAGCGTTTCGATGCGGCGCCGGGCAGCGTGCTGTTGCTGCCGGGGGAACACGGGCTGGCCGGCGCGGTGCTCGGGATCGGCGACCGCGCCGATGCCTACGCCTATGCGCACGCGCCGATGGCGCTGCCGCCGGCCAGCCGCTGGACGCTGGCCAGCGCGCTGAGCGAGAGCGAGCAGGCGCTGCTGCACCTGGGCTGGGGCCTGGGCGCGTACCGCTTCTCGCGCTACCGCAAGGTGCCGCGCGCACCGGCCGAACTGGCCGCCACACCGGCGCCGCACACGCGCGCCTTGATCCAGGCCTGCCTCCGCGTGCGCGACTGGGTCAATACCCCGACCGAAGACATGGGCCCGCAGCATCTGGAAGAGGCCGCGCGTGCAGTGGCACAACCGCACGGTGCGCAAGTCGAGGCCATCGTCGGTGAGGCATTGCTGGCGCAGAACTTCCCCACCATCCACGCGGTCGGGCGTGCCTCGCACCGGGCCCCGCGGCTGATCACGCTGCAATGGGGCGACGCGGCGCATCCGCATCTGGTGCTGGTCGGCAAGGGCGTGTGCTTCGACACCGGCGGGCTGGACCTGAAACCGGCCGATGGCATGCGCAACATGAAAAAGGATATGGGCGGGGCGGCGCATGCCTTGGCGCTGGCCGGCCTGGTGATGGCGCAGCAGCTGCCGGTGCGGCTGACCCTGTTGATCGCCGCGGTGGAAAACGCCGTCGGCCCGGATGCGTTCCGCCCGGGCGAAGTCATCACCACCCGCGCCGGTGTCACGGTGGAAGTGGACAACACCGATGCCGAAGGCCGCCTGGTGCTGTGCGATGCGCTGAGCTATGCCACCGAGCAGCGCCCCGATCTGATCCTGGATTTCGCAACGCTCACTGGCGCCGCACGCATCGCCCTAGGGCCGGACCTGCCCGCGCTGTTCGCCAACGACGATGCGCTGGCGCAGGCCTGGTTGAACGCCGGCGAGCAGACCCGTGACCCGGTCTGGCGCATGCCGCTATGGCGCCCGTACCTGCGTTACCTCAACAGCCATGTCGCCGACATGGCCAACGCCGGCTCGCGCATGGCTGGCGCGGTCACCGCCGCGCTGTACCTGGAGCGCTTTGTCGCACCGGGCCAGCCGTGGGCGCATCTGGACGTCTACGCCTGGAACGACAGCGACCGCCCCGGCCGCCCGGCTGGCGGCGAGGCACTGGCGTTGCGCTCGGCTTACGCGATGCTCGAGCAGCGTTACGGCGGCTGAGGCCGGCTGACAGCACGGCTTCAACAAACTCGCCGTCGTCGACGCGTGAAGTGATGTCGACGATGGCAGCGACGTTGATCGGATTAAAGTGCGTGATCAGCCTGCGCCGCATTCACGGCTCGCAGCCATGCACACCGACCATCCCGACTGGTCCTTGCCCGCCCACCGTCGCGGGACCTTACGCGGCATGGATGGCCGCGTAAGAGCTTACATGGACATACTTGCAGCGTGCCCCGCGAGGGTGGGCGGCAAGGGGCCTGCAGCAAACCCGCAGATCATCCGCTCCACAACCGATGCATCCACTCCGTTTGATTACCTCCAAAGGGGAGCGAGCGCTCGAGCTTCAGCGGCGTTTGACTATCCCCAAGCCGAGCGGGTCGATGGCGTAGTGCCTTGAGCACGCTGCGCCATTGCCCGTCATCTGGATCATTCATCGACCGCTTTGGTCGCGGCATCACACACCAGACGCACTGGAGCGTGGACTATGCGCCCACGGGTCGTGCCGGTGCCGCAGGTTGGGCGGGGTGGCGATCACGGCGCCACACGCCTCACCGCATCGACTCTTTGCCGCATTGCCCACCGGAGCCAGCCATGAACTTGCCACCTCCCGCTCCACCCCCGCAGCGCGCACGTCTTGTGGCGCCATTGCTCGGTATCGCCGCAATTGCCGGCGGTATCGCGGTGGCGTTCGCCTGGACCGCCGGCTGGATCGGTGGCGACCGGCTCACTGCCGCGCGCATGACCGACACCATCGAAGCCAGCGGGCCGCCGCATCCGGGCTTTCGCCGCGCGCACACCAAGGGCGTATGTGTGAGCGGGGAGTTCAAGGCCAGCGGCAAGGCCACCTGGCTGTCATCGGCACGCATCTTCAGCCAGGCCAGCACGCCGGTGCTCGGGCGCATGTCGATCGGCGGCGGCGACCCGCATGGCGCCGACGGCGCGGCGCGCGTACGCAGCATGGCATTGCTGCTGCGCAGCGACGACGGGCAGGAATGGCGCACCGCGATGAACAGTTTTCCGTTCTTCGTGGTGGCCACGCCGGCCGGTTTTCAGGCGTTGAACGTGGCCTCCAGGCCGGACCCGGCCACCGGCAAGCCCGACCCAGCCAAACTGGCCGCGTTCGGCAAGCAGTATCCGGAAGCGGCCAAGTTCCAGCAGTGGGCCAAGACCGCGCCGTGGTCCAACAGCTGGGCCAACACCCAATACAACGGGGTGAATGCGTTCCGCGCGATTGCGGCCGATGGACGCGAGCGCTACATCCGCTGGTCGATGCGTCCGCATACGCCGTTCAAGGAGCTCAGCGCCGAGCAGCGCGCGCAGGCCGATGGCGATTTTCTCGCCACCGACCTGGACACGCGCCTGGCGCAGGGTCCGCTGCGCTGGGACATGGTGCTGACCGTGGCCGAGCCTGGAGATGCGGTGGACGATCCCTCGCAGCCATGGCCGGAAAGCCGCAAGCAGATCGTGGCCGGCACGGTGTCGATCGATCATGCCGAACCGCAGGCCACCGGCCCGTGCCGCGATCTGAATTACGACCCGCTGATCCTGCCCAAGGGCATCGCCGGATCGAACGACCCGATCCTGGCGGCGCGCTCGTCGGTGTATTCGCAATCGTTCAACCGGCGCGAGCATGAGATCGCCAATGGCACAGGCAACGCTGCCACCGGCCAGGGAGCGCACCGATGAGCAGCCATCCCCACTTCAATTTGCCCGCGCGCATCCTGCACTGGTTGATGGCCGCGATGATCCTGACCATGCTGTTTGTCGGCGTGGGCATGGTGGCGTCGGTGACGCAGCGGCCGTGGTTGATCGACCTGCATCGCCCCCTGGGCATTGCGATCCTGGTTCTTGCGGTGCTGCGCCTGATCAACCGCCTGCGTCACCGCCCGCCGCCGCTGCCGGCCGACCTGCCGGCCTGGCAGAAGGCCGCCGCGATCGCCTCGCACTGGCTGCTGTATGCGTTGATGCTGGGGATGCCGTTGATCGGCTGGGCGATGCTGTCGGCCGGTGCGTATCCGATCGTGCTGTGGCCGGGTGCGAACCTGCCGCCGATCGCACCGCACGATCCGGCGCTGTACGCCTGGCTGCGCAGCGCGCATGGCTGGTTGGCGTATCTGTTGTTCGCCACCGTGCTGGGGCATCTGAGCGCGGCGCTGTTCCATGCCTGGGTACGCCGGGATGGCGTGTTTTCCAGCATGGCGCGTGGGGAACGGTCTGCGCGTTGACGGATTGGATGGGTGGGTGTTGGAAGACGTGTTGCGCTGAGTGATTTCACTGCGCGGACGTACCCTCACCCCAACCCGTCTCCCGACGGGAGAGGGGCCAGGATCTAACGCTGGCGCTTTGTCTTGGCCGCTGGCGCGGGTGCCTGAATGCCCTTGCCGGTCGCGGCCCAGTAGATCCCGCCATACAGATGCTCCAGATAACGCGGGTCGTTGTAGGCCTCGGCCAGATGGCCGAGCGCGGTGGCGAACACGCGGCCGCCTTCGAACTGGTGGTACCAGGCCACCGGGTGCCGGGTGCCCATGCCCTTGGCAACCTGGCCCGGCCAGATCAGCGTGGGGTCGTAGCTGCTCTCGTCCACCGTCAGCAGCGTGACCAGGTCATCGCTGTACGGCGGATCGTATTCGTACCACTCGTCGGTCCACACCCAGCGCCTGGGCAGGCCGGCGGTGGCCGGGAAGTTGGGGTCCACCACGTCGACCATCGCGGTCTGCATGTACGGATGGGTGCGGAACGAGCGGCCGATCAGATGGTCGTACCACGCCCAGTCGCCACGCTTGATCGCAAACGCCTTGTGCACCGCCACCACGCCGCCGCCGTTGCGCACGTATTTCTGGAAGTTCGCACGTTGCGCCGGATCCAGATCGGTGGCCGGCGTGTTGAGCAGCACGATGGCCGCGTATTGCGATAGATCGCCGTCGAAGGCCTTGGCATTCCACGTCCAGACCAACTCGACATAATGCTTGCGCGCCATCGCTTCGAATTGCGGTTTGGCCACCGGGATGTAGTCGTGGTGATACTGGTTGGGAATTGCCGCCACCAGGATCTTAAACTGCTCGGCGGACGCATTGAATGCGCAGACCAGCAGCAGACCCAACAGCCACAGAGGTTTCATGCCGTTCGCTCGGAAATCGTTCTGGCCCGGCAGTGTACCTGCGCCTGTACGGCATGCTTTGCGCATGATCTGGAATAGCTGTCCACTGCGCCGGTGACCGATTGATGCGTGGCATGGCCAATGCCATCCAGCGCTGCGCCCGCTGACAGCGCAACGCGTCTGCCTCACCGGTTCACAGCCAGCCTTTCTGCCGGGCCAGCCGATACGCCTCGATGCGATTGGCCACGCCCAGCTTGCCGATGCATTCGGACAGATAGTTGCGCACCGTACCGTGCGACAACTGCAGCTGCTGCGCGATCTCGCTGGCCGAGCGCCCTTCGCCGGCCAGCCGCAACACGGTGCGCTCGCGTTCGCTCAAGGGGTCGGCTTCCACCCAGGCGTCCAGGGCCAGTTGCGGGTCGATCACCCGGCCGCCGCGCTGCACCTGACGCAGTGCGCTGACCAGTTGTTCGGCCGGCGCGTCCTTGAGCAGATAGGCAGCCACACCGGCATCCAGCGCGCGGCGCAGAAATCCCGGGCGGGCGAAGGTGGTGACGATCATCACCCGCACCGGCAGTGCCTGGCGCTGGATACGCTGGGCCAGTTCCAGGCCGGTCAGGCCGGGCATTTCGATATCGGTGATCAGCACCTCCGGCTGCAGGCGTTGCAGGTCGCGCCAGGCACTTTCGCCGTCGCCTGCGCTGCCGACCACCTCGATATCGTCTTCCAGCCCAAGCAAGGCGACCAATGCGCCACGCAGCAGCGCCTGGTCTTCGGCCAACAACACCCGGATCATCGCGCGCGCTCGTATGCAGACAACGGTGGCGCACGATAGCAGCGGTGGCGCCTGCCGTGCATGGGTCGATATGCAGTGGACGTGCGTGCGATCAGCGCGACGGTGTCACCAGCGGGACCGGCACCGGCGGCTGCGCCGGCACCGGTGTGGGCTGCGGCAACGGCACGCTGGCGCGCAGGCGCATGCCGCGCGGCAGCGCTTCCACCTCCAGCGCACCGCCCAGGCCGCGCAGGCGTGCGCGCATGCCGTCCAGGCCATTGCCGGGCACGATCACCCCGCCGCGCCCGTCGTCGCTGATGTCCAGCACTGCCTGGTCGCCGTGCGCGCGCAAGCTCACGCGCACGTGTCTGGCCCGCGCATGCCGTTGCACGTTGGTGGCCGCCTCGCGCACCACCAGCGCCAGTGCGGTTTCGTGTTCAGGCGGCAATGCCAGCGTCTGCAGGTCGTGTTCCAGCACGATGCCGTCCATGTCCAGCAACACCCGCGCCGACGCCAGTTCGGCCACCAGCCCGGCCGCGCGAATGCCGGTGACCGCGCGCCGCACCTGCGCCAAGGCATCGCGCGAAATCTGCGCCACCGCATCGATCTCGCTGCGCGCTCCTTGCGGATCGCGCTCGATCAGACGCGCGGCCAGATCGGACTTGAGCGCCACCAGCGACAAGGTGTGGCCGAGCAGATCGTGCAGATCGCGGCCGATCCGTTCACGCTCGGCGGTGGCCGCCAGCCGGCGCACTTCGTCCTGCGACAGGCGCAGCAATGCGTCCTTGCGTTCGTTGATGCTGTACACCGCACCGACCCCGGCCATGCCCAGCACCGACACCGGCAACCACACCAGCGATTGCAGGCGCATTCCCAGCCAGTGCGCCCAACCCAGGTAGAGCACGTTCATCACCACCAGCATCGCGAAGTGCCGCCACATGGCATGCCGTGTGGACGGGCGCAGGCTCAGGCAGGCGAAGACGAAATAGCTGATCCCCGCCGGATACACCGGCAGCAATGCGGCACTGAGCGCACCCATCGCCCAGGCGTAGCGATACAGGGTGCCGCGCGGCGCCAGCAACATCCGCGCGTACAACAGCAGAAACACCGGATACGACAGCACGGTGCACAGCAGCCAGGTGCTGTCGTAGCCACGTGGCGAAAACACCGGCACCACGAACACCCAGCTCGACCACAGCAGATGCACGGCATCCATCCACGGCGACTGGCCCTGCGCCAGCCGTGCGGTAACCTGCGACGTGGCGGCGGGGCGAAGCCAGGCGGGCAGCGACAAGCGCATCGGGATGGGTCCGTGTGAGTGATCGGATTCTGCCACTGCCGGGCCCGGCCGGGCGCCCGATGCGGCAGCTCGCTGCGAACCGGCACGCTCATGCATCTGCGCCGCGCCCGCTCGTGGTGATCCTGCACAGCACCGACCCGGGCAATCGCGCAGGCCGACAACAGCAATGAACGCAATGCATGGCCGATCCGGCAGTATGAGGATGCTGCAGCCTCGCGCATGCTGCAAAGCCCGGCCAGTTGCCGCTGTCATGGACGGCAGGTGACAGCTGTCACTGGTGGAGGTGCCGCGACGGTCGCATGCTGCGCAGCACCTTGCAGCCGCGTCGATCACGCTACCGCTCGTCGCCCCCCTGCATTGGTGACTTCCGGCAGCTTGCGGCGCCGCCCGCGTCCGGTCACATTTCGCGCAGCATCCCGTCCCGGTTATCGATGAATACTTCTGCCGATCTGCTCAAGCAACTGCGCATCGACCGCCAGCGTCCTGCCGCCCCTGAACCTGCACGGCGCGGTGGCTGGATCATCGCCGCGGTGGTCATCGTGATCCTGTTGGCGACCGCGGCGTGGTGGTTCACCAGACGCCCAGTGATGAAGGTGCAGACCGCACCGGTGGTGGCGATCAGCGCCGGCAGCAGCAGCGCCTCGGTGCTGGACGCATCCGGCTACGTGGTGGCGCGGCGCATGGCCACGGTGTCGGCGCAGGTCACCGGCAAGGTGCGCGAGGTGATGATCGAGGAAGGCATGCGCGTCGAACAGGGCCAGGTGATGGCGACGCTGGACCCGCTGGACGCCGATGCACAGCGCACGCTGTCGGCATCGCAACTGTCGGCCGCACGCAGCCAGGTCGACAACATGCAGGCGCAGCTGGCGGTGGCCAATGCCGATGCGACGCGGCTGCAATCGCTGGTCGGCGCGCAACTGGTGTCGCGCTCGCAATACGAGCAGGCCACTGCACAACGCGATGCCTTGCGCGCACAGCTGCAGAGTGCGCAACGCAACGTGCGCGTGGCATCGGACCAGCTGGCGATCTCGGCGATCCGCTCGGACTTCAACGTGGTGCGTGCGCCGTTTGCCGGCGTGGTCACCGCCAAGGCCGCCCAGCCCGGCGAAATCGTCTCGCCGCTGTCGGCCGGCGGCGGCTTCACCCGCACCGGCATCGGCACCATCGTGGATATGGAATCGCTGGAGATCGAAGTGGAAGTGGGCGAGTCCTACATCGGCCGCGTGCAGCCGAAGATGCCGGTGGAAGCGGTGCTCAACGCCTACCCGGACTGGAAGATTCCCGGCGAGGTGATCGCCATCATTCCCACCGCCGATCGCGGCAAGGCCACGGTGAAGGTGCGCGTGGCGTTCAAGCTCAAGGACCCGCGCATCGTGCCGGAGATGGGCGTGCGGGTGAGCTTTCTGGAGCGGGCCAACACGCAGGAGGCCAGCAAGCCGCAGGGCGTGCGCGTGCCGAGTGCGGCGCTGGTCGAACGCGACACGCGCACGGTCGCGTTCGTGCTTGGCGAGCGCAACACCGTCAGCGCAAGGACGGTCACTCCCGGCATGGTGATGGGCCAGGACCGCCAGGTGGTATCGGGCTTGAGTGCAGGCGACAGCGTGGTGCTGGATCCGCCGCAAGGCCTGAAAGACGGTGACACAGTGGCCGAAGCCGAGGCGGACGCTGCCGAGTAACTGCGCCGGTAACCGAAGTCACCAGCTGGGCAGCGACGCCGCTCCGGGGAGCGCGGCGCCCACGGTGGCGGCAATGGCTGATGCGGTCGTGGCACCTGGATGGCGCTGCGATCGCGCAAGGAAATGCAACCACATAGCAACGATCACAGCGGCGTTGGTGATCCACAGCCAGCGGCGTCATCGATCAGTACAGACCTAGCCGCCTGGCTTGTCGCCGCCATGCGTCGTCGCGCATGTCACCCAGCAGTTGCGTCTGTCGTCATCCAGCCTCGTACCGTCTGCCGCGTCACCATCACCGTCACCGCATTGCCGTGTTGCCGCGTTGCCGTGTTGCCGCTTCATGCAATCGCGGTCGCCATGCCGCATCGCGCTTGCCTCTTTCCATTGCACCGCCAGGAGTCGCCATGACCGCTCTCGTCAGCTTGCGCAACATCACCAAGACCTACCAACGCGGCCCCGAGCAGGTGCAGGTGCTGCACGGCATCGACCTGGACATCGCCAACGGCGACTTCGTCGCGTTGATGGGTCCGTCCGGCTCGGGCAAGACCACCTTGCTCAACCTGATCGGCGGGCTGGACAACCCCAGCGGTGGCGAGATCGAGATCCAGGGTGAGCGCATCGACCGCATGAGCGGCGGCCAGCTCGCGACCTGGCGCAGCCACCATGTCGGCTTCGTGTTCCAGTTCTACAACCTGATGCCGATGCTTACCGCACAAAAGAATGTGGAACTGCCGTTGCTGCTCACCGCGCTCACCGCCGCGCAGCGCAAGCGCAATGCGGAAATCGCGCTGACCCTGGTCGGCCTGCAGGAACGCCGCACCCACAAGCCCAGCGAACTGTCCGGCGGCCAGCAGCAACGCGTGGCGATTGCGCGCGCAATCGTGTCCGATCCCACCTTCCTGATCTGCGACGAACCCACCGGCGACCTGGATCGCCACAACGCCGAGGAGATCCTGCGCCTGCTGCAGGAACTCAATCGCGAACACGGCAAGACCATCGTGATGGTGACCCACGACCCCAAGGCCGCCGAGTACGCCACCCATACCATCCACCTGGACAAGGGCGAGCTGGCCGACGCGCCGCTTGCGCTCTGACGGAGTGATGCCATGAAGTATCTCTCGCTGGTGTGGGCGCAGTTGTTCCGCAGCAAGACGCGCACCTTGTTGACCTTGCTGTCGGTGGTGGCGGCATTCCTGCTGTTCGGCATGCTCGACTCGGTGCGCGTGGCCTTCACCGCCGGCGGCAGTGTCAGCGGCGTGAACCGCCTGGTGGTGGCCTCGCGCCTGTCGATCACCCAGTCGCTGCCGATCAGCCTGGAGCCGCAGATCCGCAGCGTGCCGGGCGTGCGCGATGTGACCTCGGCGATGTGGTTCGGCGGGATCTACCGCGACCCGAAGAACTTCTTCCCGAACTTTTCGGTGGCGCCGAATTTCTTCGATGTCTACAGCGAGTACGAGCTGCCCAGGGAGCAACTGAAGGCATTCCAGACCACGCGTACCGGCGCCATCGTCGGCGAGACCCTGGCCAAGGCCAATGGCTGGAAGATCGGCGACACCATTCCGCTGCAGGCCACCATCTTTCCGCGTGGCGGCAGCAACGACTGGCCGCTGCAACTGGTCGGCATCTTCCGCATGAAAGACCGCGCGGTGGCGGCCAACCAGGAGCGCCAGTTGATGATGAACTGGAAGTACTTCGACGAGTCCAACGACTACATCAAGAGCAAGGTCAGCTGGTACACGGTGACGCTGGCCAACGCCGACCAGGCCTCGCGCGTGGCGCAGGCCATCGATGCGTTGTCGGCCAACTCCGATCACGAAACCAAGTCACAGACCGAGTCGGCGTTCCAGCAGGCCTTCATCAAGCAGTTCGCCGATATCGGCCTGATCGTCACCTCGATCATGGCCGCGGTGTTCTTCACCTTGCTGCTGCTGACCGGCAACACCATGGCGCAGGCGGTGCGCGAGCGCATTCCGGAACTGGCCACGCTCAAGACGCTGGGCTTTCAGGACCGCACGGTGTTGAGTCTGGTGATGGTCGAATCGGTGCTGTTGATCGGGCTGGGCGGGCTGATCGGCATGGGCCTGGCAGCGCTGGTGATCCCGCTGGTGGCCGCGCGCAGCGGCGGGGTGATGCCGGTGCAGAGCGTGCCGCTGCAGACCTGGTTGGTCGGGCTGGGCCTGATGGCCTGCATCGGCATCGTGGTGGGTGCGCTGCCGGCGCGACGCGCGCAGCGCTTGAAGATCGTCGATGCCCTCGCCGGCCGCTGACAGGAGCATGCAGATGCAAGCCAAATGGAAGAACCGTCTCGTCAATCTGCTGTCGGTCGTGGCGTTGGCCGTCGGGCTGGGTGTGTGGATCGCATTGCCCTGGATCGGCGTGCTGGTCATCGCAGCGTTGCTGACGGCGTGGCTGCTCGCCACACGCAGCGGCCGGCTGTCACTGGCCGCCGCCCGTATCGGCATCGCCACGCTGCCGCAACGCTGGGGTGCCAGCTCGGTGATCGTGGTCGGCATCGCCGGTGTGGTCGGCGTGCTGGTGGCGATGCTGGCGATGGGCCAGGGCTTCCAGGCCACGCTCAACAGCACCGGCGACGACACCACCGCCATTGTGTTGCGCGGCGGCTCCCAGGCCGAGACCAACTCGGTGATCACGCGCGAGCTGGTGCCGCTGATCAGCAGCCTGCCCGGCATCGCCGCCGATGCCAGGGGCCGCCCGCTGCTGTCGCCGGAGCTCTCGCAAGTGGTCAACATCGCCTCCAAGTCCGATGGCACCGACGTCAACGCGCAGGTGCGTGGCGTGGGCGAACAGGCCTGGGCGGTGCACGCCAAGGTCAGGCTGGTGCAGGGCCGGCGCTTCACCACCGGCCTGCGCGAGATCGTGGTCGGCAAGGGCGCGTTGAGTCAGTTCCGTGGCTTGGAGCTGGGCAGGACGCTCACCCTCGGCAGCCAGCAATGGACCGTGGTCGGTGTGTTCGCCTCCGGCGATGCGCACGATTCGGAGCTATGGACCGACGCGCAGACGCTGGCCACCACCTACAACCGCAGCGCCTATCAGTCGATCAGCGTACGCACCACCGGCAAGGCCGGTTTCAGCCAGTTCAAGACCGCCATGGCGGCCGACCCGCGGCTCAAACTGGATGTGGAAACCACCCGCGCCTACTACGGCAAACAGGGCGGCGGCTTGAACAGGTTGATCAGCGTGCTGGGCACGGTGATCGGCGCGATCATGGCGGTGGGCGCGGTGTTCGGCGCGCTCAACACCATGTATGCGGCAGTGGCCACGCGGGCGCGCGAGATCGCCACGATGCGCGCGATCGGCTTTCGCGGCACGCCGGTGATCATGGCGCTGATGCTGGAGACCATGCTGTTGGCACTGCTGGGCGGCCTGCTCGGTGGCCTGATCGCCTGGGCCATCTTCAATGGCTACAGCGTGTCCACGCTGGGCAGCAACTTCAGCCAGATCGTGTTCCAGTTCAAGGTCTCGCCGGAGCTGTTGTGGAGCGGGCTGAAATGGGCGCTGGGCATTGGCCTGGTCGGCGGGCTGTTTCCGGCCTTGCGTGCAGCGCGCTTGCCGATCACGACGGCCTTGCGTGAGGTGTAGCGCGGGCCTTGGCCCGCGCGGGAATCGGGAATCGGGAATCGGGATTCGTGACAGCCAAAGCGGAGCAAGTGCGCTGCTGCGGCTGAACCTAGTGCAGGCTGTCATCGTTTTGTCACTGCAGTGCGGTAGATGCGCGGGCGGGCAGGCCGTAGGCTGCTCGGCCGTTGCATCCATCGATCGTGCCCATGACGCGCCTGATTCTGCTGGCCTGCGCCTGCCTGTGGCTGGCCGGCTGTTCTTCGTCCTCCACCTCGCTCAGCGAACGCCTGGTTGCGCCAGGTGGCACTTCGCCGTTGCTGGATGCCGAGCGCATTGCCGCCACCATCGCCACGGTGCCCAACCGCAGCGGGCATGTGGTCACGCGCGACCAGGTGCCGATCTTCTGGCGCGCGATCGACCCCGGCCAGTACGCCATGCACTACCGCTATCTCGGCCAGCGCCACGATCCGGCGCATGCGCTGGATGTGGATTTCAGTTTCAAGGTGCCCACCGCCCCCCCGCCGACGCCGCGCGGCACCGTGGTGCTGTTGCATGGCTGGATGATGGATGGCGATTCGCTGCTGCCGTGGTCACTGGAACTGGCCCAGGCCGGCTACCGGGTGATCACCATCGACCTGCGCAACCACGGCCATTCCGGCGGCGGTCCGTCCGGCTACGGCACGCGCGAATCCGACGACGTCATCGATGTGCTCGATGCGCTGCAGCCGCGCGGCGAGATCCGCGGCCCGCTGTACCTGTTCGGCATTTCCTACGGCGCCGCCACCGCGCTGTTCACCGCCGACAAGCTCGGGCCGCGCGTGACCGGCGTGGTGGCAATGGAATCCTTCGCCAACGCCGGGCGCGGCATTCGCGACATGGTGCCGCACCTGCTCGCCAGCCAACCGAACGGCTGGCGTGGGCAGGCGGTGGCCGCGTATGCGCGCTGGCGCTATGCCGACCAGGATCTCGACGCGGTGATCGCCGCCGCCGACCGCCAGCTGCAGCTGGATCTGGACCACGTCGATGTCGCGCACGCCCTGGCCGACACCCGCAGCTGCGTGCTGCTGGTGCATGGCGATGCCGATCAGCACATCCCGGTGGCGCATGGACGTGCGCTGGCGCTGGCCAGCCCGCGCGCGCACTACGTCGAGCTGCCCGGCGAAACCCATCTGAGCCTGCCGCTACGACTGGATCTGCTGGGCGGGCCGATCGACCAGTGGCTGGCGCAGACGCAGCAGGATCCGAATCACTGCCCTGCCCCGCAGGCACTGCCGACCTCCACGCTCGCGGTGGCGACACCGGCATCGGCGCCGCGCGGCTGAGGGCGGCCGACAAGAACCTCGCGCGGTCGGCAGGCCGGAGCGGACCGCACGCTCTCAGCCTGCGTATACGAAGGACATGCCGATTGCGGGCAGCGACCACGCCCGCATGGCACCGAGCGTAGTGCTCTGCTGGTCGCCCTGCATCCAGACGGGAAGTGGCCGGCGGCAGGCTGCACGGAGCGCGCAACCGCACTGCTGCCCGCCACGCGACGCCGTCGCTGCGCGCTCACCCCGAGCGCGCACCACCGATGCTCACGGCACCGCCACAGCCGGCCGCCGCGACCGCCACACGCTATCGCCGACGAACAGCAGCAGTCCGACCCAGATCGCGGCAAATCCAATCGCGCGCCCCTGATCGAACGGCTCGTGGAAGAACCACACGCCCAGCAGCAACTGCAGGCTCGGCGCGATGTACTGCAGGATGCCCACCAACGACAGCGGAATCCGCCGCACGCCATACGCAAACCCGATCAGCGGCACCGCGGTCAACACGCCGCCGAAGATCAGCAACAGATCGGTGCGCAGGTCCCAGCCGCTCAGGAAGGCACCGCCGTGGCCCTGCTCGCCCCAGCCCGCCAGCAGCAGTGCCGGCACGAACAGATACACGCTTTCCACGCCCAGCCCGGCCACCGGATCCACCGCCACCAGCTTGCGCAGCAGGCCGTAGGCACCGAACGAGAGCGCCAGCCCCAGCGCGATCCACGGCGGTGCACCGGCATCCAGGGTCAACCACAGCACGCCCACCGCCGCGCACACCACCGCCACCCATTGAATGCGCTGCAGGCGTTCCTTCAGCACCAGCACGCCCAGCAACACGCTCAGCAGCGGATTGATGAAATAGCCCAGGCTGGCCTCGATAACATGCCCGGCGTTGATCGCCCAGATGTACAGGCCCCAGTTGAACGCGATCGCCACGCTGCTGCCGGCCAGCATCCACAGCGCGCGCGGCTGCGTGGCGACAGCGCGCCACCAGCGCAGGCCCGAGGTGGCCAGCAGCCACACCACCACCAGCAACGCACTCCAGACGATGCGGTGCGCGATGATCTGCAGCGACGGCACCGCCTTGAGCAGATGCCAGTACAGCGGCACCAGGCCCCAGATCACGAAGGTCGATGCGGTGATCAGCAGTCCGCGGCGTGCCTCGATCGGCGAAACCACCGTCATCGCCGCGCCTTTGCCAGCGTCACCACCAGCACGCCGGACAGGATCACCGCCATCGCGCCGATGTCGTGCGCGCTGAAACGCTCATGCCCCAGCCAGGCGCCCAATGCCACCGCAATCACCGGGTTGACGTAGGCGTAGCTGCCGGCCAACGCCGGGCGCACGTGATGCAGCAGCCACACGTAGGCGGTGAACGCCACGATCGAGCCGAACACGCACAGGTAGGCCACGGCCAGCAGCCCCTGCGGGGTCGGCAGGCGCTGTGGGCGTTCGCCAATCAGCAGACCGGTGCCGACCAGCAACACGCCGCCGCACAGCATCTGCCCGGCGGCGGTCATGAACGGCGACGGCAGGTCGCGTCCGCGCGACCACACCGAGCCGAATGCCCAGCCGATCGGCGCAATCAGCAATAACACCAGCCCGCCCGGCGTGGCAGTCAGGCTGCTGCCGGCATTGAGCCAGACCACGCCCAGAAAGCCGACCACGATGCCCAGCCATTCGCCACGGCTGGCGTGCTGCCCGCGCAAGGCGCCGAACAAGGCCATCCACAGCGGCACCGACGCCACCGCGGTGGCAGCCAGGCCGGACGAGACGCTGCGCTCGGCCAGTACCACCATGCCGTTGCCCAGCAACAGCAGGGCCGCGCCCATCATCGCCACGTTCCTCCACTGCGCACGCGTCGGCGCGGCCACACCACGCCAGCGCAACACCGCATACAACACCGTGCCGGCCACGATGAAACGCGTCCCGGACACCATGGTCAGCGGCAGCGCGCCGCCTTCCAGCGCAAAACGGATCGCCAGATAGGTCGAGCCCCAGACCACATAGACCAGCAACAAAGCGACAACGACCAGGCCGCTGCGCGCAGGCACAGCAGCATCGTGTGAAGAGGACATTCGGAGATTGCCAAGTGCAGCAGAAGCTTCAATTCTAGATCACCTGCCCACGCCAACGGCTACGCCCTCAGGCGCCTGCCGCGTTATGGTGCGCAGTGATCCCCGGCTCGGAGTGCCCATGCAGCGTCACGTCACCTGGTTGACCTTTGCCGCCCTGACCGTGCTATCGGCCAGTGCGTCGGCGCGCGTCCCCGAACCCTGGGAACCCAGCGGGCGCAAACTGCTCGAGGCCGGGCTGGACGGTTCGTTGGCGCCGGAAATCGCGCCCGAACAAACCGAACTCAAGGTCATGCTCTCGGCAAACCGCGCCGGCGCCTACCTGCTCGGCGTCGCCAGCAGCAGCTACCGCACGCACTGGTGCATGCCGGCCGGCAAAAGCGGCCCGCCGGATCTGCAGGCGATCATCGCCGATATCGGCGCGCTGCCGGATGCGCGCCTGGACGAGGCCGCACCCGCATTGATCGTACAGGCGCTGGCCAAGCGCTATCCGTGCCGCAAGTAGCGGGCGGTCGCCAGAAGCAAGCTCGACACACCACCATGCAATGGCCGGATGTGGTGCACATGCGCCGCGCGAATCGCTCGCCGCGCCGGCTTGGACGCACCAAGCGTTTGAACACCGCTGGCCTTACTTGCGCGCGGCATCGCTGCTGGCGCGGATCGCCTTGAACTCCGAACCGTCCTGCCAGCTCGGCCACTGCCGGCCGTTGGCCAGCGCCACGCCCACGTCGTAGACCAGGGTGGTGTCGGCCGCGTGGCCGCTGGCGTCCCATTGCGGGGTCCAGCGGTCGCAGGGCTGGTGATAGCACTCGGCAAAATACTTGTCGCGCAGTGCCTTGCCGGCCGCCACGCCGCCTTCGAGCATGTCCAGACCGGGCCCTGCGGTGATCGCCGGCACGCCCATGCGCGCAAAGGCGAAATGGTCGGCGCGGTAGAAGAAGCCCGCTTCCAGATTCGGGTCCGGCGAATAGCTGCGGCCGCGCGCCTTGGCAGCGGTTTCCAGATCGCCTTCCAGCGACACCCGTCCGCGTCCCCACGAGGCGATATCGCGGGTGGCGCCATCGGGGCTGAACATTTCCATGTTGAGCACCGCCACGGTCTTGTCCAACGGCGCCAGCGGATGGGCGGCATAGTAATTGGCGCCGAGCAGGCCCTTCTCTTCCGCCGTCAACGCGATGAAGTACAGCGTGCGCTGCGGCTTGGGGCCGGCGGCAAACACGCGTGCCAGCTCCAGCACGCTGGCCACGCCGGTGGCGTTGTCCACCGCGCCACGCCGCACCGTGTCGCCGCCGGCATCGGCCTTGCCCATGCCGA
Organism: Xanthomonas euroxanthea; assembly: GCF_903989455.1. Taxonomy (NCBI): domain Bacteria; kingdom Pseudomonadati; phylum Pseudomonadota; class Gammaproteobacteria; order Lysobacterales; family Lysobacteraceae; genus Xanthomonas; species Xanthomonas euroxanthea. The sequence goes on from NZ_LR861803.1 coordinate 4,483,357, forward strand.
ACGCATCCCAGTGCGCGGAGAAGATCACCGTCTCGTCCGGATGCTGGCTGCCGGTGAGCTTGGCCACCACGTTGTGCGTGACCACGCGCTCGCGCTTGAGCTTGAAGTCCACCGACAGCGTCGCATCGCCCAACGCCATCGGTGCGAAATCGCGCTGCTGCGCACGCTGCTTGGCCTGCGCAAAATCCAGCCCGGCGCGCTGGAACAGCGACGCCGCCAATGCCTGCTGCATCCAGCCACGTACCGGTACGTGCTGCGCCTTTGCATCGGCATCGCTGCGTTCGATATCGAACAACGGCGACAGGCCCGAACTCTGCACCGTCGCCCAGCCGTACGCGGCCGGTGCGGTCTCGTGCACGATCAGCACGCCGGCGGCACCGCGACGCGCGGCCTCTTCGTACTTGTAGGTCCAGCGGCCGTAGTAGGTCACCGCCTTGCCATCGAAGGCGCCCGGCTGGCTGGATTCAAAGTCGGCATCGTTGATCAGCACCACCGCGATCTTGCCGCGCAGGTCCACGCCCTTGTAGTCGTCCCACTGCCGCTCCGGCGCGCTGATGCCGTAGCCCACGAACACCAGCGGTGCATTCTTCAAGCGCACCGCGGCCTGCGGACGCAGGCTCTGCAAGGTCACGTCGCTGCCATTGACCAGCGCCTGGGTCTTGCCGCCGACACGCAGGCTGGCGCGCACCGGGCCGTCCACCTGCGCGCGTACTAAGGGCACCGCCTGGGTCCAGCCGCCCTGCTCGCCACCCGGCTGCAGGCCGCCGGCCTTGAACTGCTCGACCAGGTAATCGACCGTGCGCTGCTCGCCGGCACTGGCCGGCGCACGGCCCTCGAACTCATCCGATGCCAGCAGGCGCACATGCCGCGACAGCGCTTCGGCATCGATGCCGCCACCGGGCAGATCGTTGGCGGCCTGCGCCACGCCTCCCACGAACAGGCAGGCGGACAACAACAGGATGCGCATCGGATTCACGGCGTGGCCTTGCAACAGATAGATGACACACAGTTTACAAGCGCGCGCCCGCCACGGGACAGCAGACACGCCTTGCATACGCAACCTGCAACCTCTCGCCTGCCACCGCAGGCCAGGCAACACATTCTCAAGAAAGCAACCTGCAAACGGTCTGGTGCGGTGTCCTCGCCGGTTGCGGGCTCGTGGCGACATGGATGCCGCCACCGAGCCTCCACGGACGGGGTCACGGCGTGTCCCGCAAGCGGCGAGGGCGCCGCACGCTCGACTGACTCGGCCTTTGACTGCAGCCACGCGAGGCTACGGCTCGCGACAGCGTTCGCCTGGTGAGGCGTTACCCGCTCCAGGCGCGCTAATTCGTACGCGTCGCGCGGTCCAGCCAGCAGGCCAGGCCCTGCGCATTGAGTTCGATATCGGTACCCAGCAACTGCGCCACGCGCGCATCGTCCAGGCGGCAGCCATGCAGGCGGGCGCGCTGCAGATACAGGTCGGTCAGCGCCTCCACCATGCAGCGATGGCGATCGGCGCGCTGCGCGCACGCCAGCGCGATGGCGGTCATCGCATGGATCTGCTCGACCAGCGCCTGCGCCAGCGGTGCCGGCGATTCGACCCGGCCGTAATGGGTGAGATACATCGCCTGCGGCGCGGCCTCCATCAGCCGCGCGATCGACTGCAGCATCGCCTCCGGCTCGAACTGCACCGGCGAGGAGGTCGGCAGGATGAAGGCGCCTTGCGCGCTGTCGAGCTGGCGATACGATAGGCCGAAGGTGTCGCCAGTGAACCAGCTGCGGCTGCACGCATCCCATACGCACAGATGATGCCGCGCGTGGCCGGGCGTCTCGATGGTGCGCAGCGCGCGCTCGCCCAGCATCACGGTCTGTCCGTCGGCCGCTTCCACCACGCGCTCGGCCGGTACCGGCACGATCGCGCCGTAGCTGCGCGCCATTTCCGCCTCGCCGTACACCGCCGTGGCACCGGCAATCAGCCGGGTCGGATCGATCATGTGCGGCGCGCCGCGCGGATGCACCAGTACCCGCGCATTGGGCAGGTGCTGCAGCAAGGCACCCGCACCGCCGGCGTGATCCAGATGCACATGGGTCAGGATCAGCCAGTCCACCTGCGCAGGCGTCAGCCCGGCCGACTGCAACGCGGCCAGCATCTGCGGCACCGACAGCGAAGTGCCGCAATCGACGAAGGCACCCCGATGCGCCTCGACAATCAGGTACGCCGCATCGAACTGCACACCGCCAAAGCCGGTGTCGATGGTCTGAATGCTGGAATCGGCAATCGCTGTCATTGCTCCTCCACGGCTATGCGAGAGGCCCCAGTCTAGCCATGGGTTCCACGCATGTCGTTACGCCTCGCGCAACACGCGCATCGCCGCCAGGATCACGTCCGCCTCCACCTGCGCATGCACGCCCGGCAATTGCAGGTCGCTGCCCTGCTCGGCCTGTTTCAGCCGCGCAATCAGCTGGCCCGCATCGCGTGGCGAGGCGAAGCCATCGCTGTGCAGCAGCAACGCGCCGGCGCCATCGGTCAACTTGAAATAGAACTGCCCATCGCTCTCGCGGTACTGCTTGAACACCGGCGGTGCGCTCTTCTCGCCCACCGCCGGCGCGGCCGTATCGCCCTGGCTGGACAGGTCGCGCAGGCCCACCGCAGCACGCAGCTCGGCCAGGAACGGCGTGGCGTAGCGTGCGCGCAGACGTGCGCCACCGGCGCGCAGAATCGCCTCGATCTTGCCTGGCTCGGCCATCAACGCGTCATAGCGCGTGCGCAGCGGTGCGATCTCCTGATCGATCCGCTCGAACAGCTGCTGCTTGGCATCGCCCCAGCCGATGCCATCGGCAAAGGCCTGCGCAAAGGCGGCCGTTTCCTGCGGCGTGGCAAAGGCCTGGTACAACTGGAACAACGCCGACCCCTGCGTGTCCTTGGCCTGGCCCGGTGCGCGCGAATCGGTGAGGATGGAGAACACCAGCTTGCGCAGTTCCTCGCGCGGGGCGAACAGCGGAATCGTGTTGCCGTAGCTCTTGCTCATCTTGCGGCCATCCAGACCCGGCAAGGTCGAGACCTGCTCATCGATCACCGCCTCGGGCAGGGTGAAGAAGTCGCGGCCATACACGTGATTGAAGCGCTGGGCGAAATCGCGCGCCATCTCGATATGCTGGATCTGGTCGCGTCCCACCGGCACCTTGTGCGCGTTGAAGATCAGGATGTCTGCGGCCATCAGCACCGGATACATGAACAAGCCGGCGGTCACGCCCGCGTCCTCGTCCTCGCCATCGGCGCGATTCTTGTCCACCGCCGCCTTGTAGGCATGCGCACGGTTGAGGATGCCCTTGCCGGCCACGCAGGTCAGCAACCACAGCAACTCGGTGGTTTCCGGCACATCGGACTGGCGATAGAACCACACCGTTTCCGGGTCCAGGCCGCAGGCCAGCCAGCTGGCGGCGATCTCCAGCGTGGAGCGTTGCGTCCGCGCCGGGTCCTGCGCCTTGATCAGGCTGTGCAGGTCGGCCAGGAAGTAGAAGCTCTCCGCATCGGCCGCCGCACTGGCCTGGATGGCCGGGCGGATCGCACCGACGTAATTGCCCAGATGCGGGGTGCCGGAGGTGGTGATGCCGGTAAGGACGCGAGTGGTCATCTGCGTAAGGCCAGGGAGTCAGCACGCAAGTTTAGCGTTTCCGCGCCCCTGGCATGGACGCAACCGCGTTGGATGCCTGCTGCCGCCTGCGCCGGCGGCAGACGCGCAACGGGCCGCATCAAGCGGCCCGTCGTGTGCAATGCGCCGTCACCACTGTCTCATCGCGGTGGCTGGACGCAGTGAAGCGACACCGTCAGGTGTCGTCGCGCAGCGACTTTTCGAAGGCGCGCACCTCGGTCTGGGCGCGGTCGCGGTCCCAGCCGTAGCGCTCCTGGAGCTTGCCCTGCAGATATTCGGCATTGCCCTCGGCAACCTTGAAATCGTCGTCGGTGAGGTCGCCCCACTTGGCCTGCGCCTTGCCCTTGAGCTGGGTCCACTTGCCGGAAATGATGTCAGTGTTCATTGCGTCGACTCCGCTGATGCGGCCGCGATTGACCGTATGCGCAGCTTGTCCCTGGCCCCGTTCGCCGCGGATCAAAAGCCGTCAAACGCGCACTCACCGCACTGAACGGTTGCCTGCGCTTGCGGCGCACCTTGTTCGCATCGGCTGTGCCCTCACACCTCATCGCAGCCCTGCGTACACAAAACGTCATGACAAAAAAAACGGGCCTTGCGGCCCGTTCTTTCTGCATGCAGCGCTCGATTACTTGCGCGCAGCGTCTTCCACCTTCTCGCCGGCGCCCTGCACGTCCTTGCCGGCACCTGCGACGGTGTTGCAACCCGACAGCATACCGACCGACAACACCGACAGCACCAGCAGCACAATTGCACGCTTCATAACAGACTCCTTCGTGGGTAAAGCGGCGGCTTGCCGCAGATCAATCAAATCAAACAACGATCAAACAGAACTCAAGGATCAGCACTTACCGTCACTGCAATTGTCGGCCTTCTTCTCGACCTTCTCGCCCGCGCCCTGCATGTCCTTGCCGGCGCCAGCCATGGTGTTGCAGCCAGTCATCACGCCGGCCGAAAACAGGCCCAGTACCATCAGTGTCAGCAGTCGCTTCATCGGTCTTCCTCAGTTCTGCGTTCGGTGCAGACGCACCATCTCTGGCGACAAATCTGACTGCGCGGCCGTGGATTTGATGTGAACGTGGCGTGCTGCGTTCAGCGATCGATCAATCTCGCATCAGTGTCGACTTGCCGAACAGGCTCTCGACCAGATCCACCGCCAGCTCCGCCGTGGCATTGCGGTTGTCCAGCACCGGGTTGAGCTCGACGATGTCCAGCGACCCCATGCGCCCGGTATCGGCGATCATCTCCATCACCAGCTGCGCCTCGCGGTAGTTGGGTCCCCCCGGCACGGTGGTGCCCACGCCTGGCGCGATGCTCGGGTCCAGGAAATCCACATCGAAGCTCACATGCAGATGGGTGTCCTCGCTCATGCCCTGCAGGGCGGTCTCCATGGTGCGCTTCATGCCGGCCTCGTCGATGTAGCGCATGTCGTAGACATCGATGCGGTGCTGCTTGATCAGGCGCTTCTCCTCCGGGTCCACCGAACGGATGCCGATCTGCCGCACCTGCTCGGGCAGCAGCGCCGGCGCACTGCCGCCCAGGTGGGTCAACGCCTGCGGACCCAGCCCGCACAGGCAGGCCACCGGCATGCCGTGCACATTGCCCGACGGCGTCACCTCGCTGGTATTGAAGTCCGAGTGCGCATCCAGCCACAGCACCCGCAACGGGCGTTGCTGCTCGCGGCAGTACCTGGCCACGGCGGTGATCGAACCGATGCCCAGGCAGTGGTCGCCACCAAGCATGATCGGCATGCGCCCGGCGCGCAGCTGCGCATAGCTGGCCTCCATCAGCGCCTGGTTCCAGGCCACCACTTCGTCCAGGTGCCGGTAGCCGGCCTGCGGGGCCTGCCAGGGATTGCGGGGGCCATCCAGATTGCCCAGATCGCGCACCTCCACGCCGCGGCCGATCAAGGCCTCCTGCAACCCGGCGATGCGCAGCGCCTCCGGCCCCATCCGCGCACCACGGTGGCCGGCACCGATGTCGGTAGGAACGCCAATCAGGGAAACCGGCACGTACTGCGTTGCCATGCATTGCTCCAGCATCGAGAAAGCGCTGCAGTCTAGTCGCCGGCCCGCGCGCTGACGCGCGGCAGCGCAGCACGACGCACGCCGTGCGTCCCATCACGCAATCGCATCTGCCACTGCAGCAATCGAAAGTGCGGCCGATAGTGCGTAGCGGGCAGTCGTCGAACCGGCTCGGGCAGCAGGCGCAACACCGCCGCGTCGGCGTGATGCAGCCCGGCGAACCAGCGCCATCGGCCGCGTCCGCTTGGGGCGGCAACGGCGTCCCGACGGCCGCTTCAGGTGACGTGGTTGGGCAGTTTGTGGCGTATTCGCGCTTTGCCGAATGTGCTTGCCTGACCGCACAGTTAAGACATTGAGGGTGCTATGACGATGACAAAACGTGCCGATGCTACTGTTCGCCCGCCAGCGCGGGACCCGGTGTCATCGACAGGGTCCTTCATCGCGCAGCGCGTTTCGTACAGGGGAGGATTTCATGCCGCATAACGCCGTCAACCAGGTCGTCAAGGCTGCCGTGGGCGAGATCGCGCGGGCGTCGCATCACTACGATCTGCAGCGCATCGGGCGCGAGTTCGCGCAGACCATCGAGCGCGAGCGGGGCATCCGCCTGTTGATGCTGTCCACCGCCGACGGGCGTGCCATCGCCGAACACTCCAGCCTGGATGTGGACGGTCGCCGTCTGGCGGCCATGGCCAATTCGTTCCTGACCCTGGGCGAGACGCTGGCGCGCGAATCCAGCCTGAGCGAAGCCGACTACGCCACCATCAGTACGCGTGGCGGGCAGCTGGTGCTGATCCGCATTCGCGCCGACAAACCATTGACGCTCACTGCGGTGGGCGGCAGCGACATCAATGCCGCGGCGCTGTTGTTCAACGCGCGCGACTGCGCCGGCCGTCTGGCTGCGGCGCTGGCGCAGCCGGCGAACTGAGCGTTTGGCATCGTTCGTGCTTGTGCCAATGCACCCATTTCTCATCGCTCGTAAGGACGACCCGTGTCAAAACTCAATCTGGAACACCTGCATTCGATCGCCGGCTTCGTCGGCGCCGCCCTGGTCGATAGCGACAGCGGCATGGCGCTGGGCATGACCGGCGGCACCGATCTCAACCTGGAACTTGCCGCGGCCGGCAATACCGAAGTGGTGCGTGCCAAGCGCCGTATCGCCGAGCAGCTCGGTCTGAACGACACCATCGAAGACATCCTGATCACCCTGGCGCGTCAGTACCACCTGCTGCGTCCGCTGGAGAGCAACGGCACCTTGTTCCTGTACGTCGTGCTGGATCGCGCCAAGGCCAATCTGGCCATGGCCCGCCACGAGCTCAAGGCGTTCGAGAAGACCCTGGACTTCGGTTGATGCCACACCGGCGGCGCGCACGCGTCGCCTGCCCGGCCTGCCGGCTTGTCCCGGCAGGCACCGCACTTTCAAAGCGCCGACGCGGCGCCCTGTCATGACCACACCCATTCACGCCATGCGGGTCGCCACGGCCGGCCTGGACCTGCTGCACACCACGCGCCTGAAACTGGCGTGCTCGTTGTTGCTGGCCGAGCGCATCGACGTGCAGCTGGGGCAATGGCCGCAACATACCGCCGAGGTGGTGGTGCTGGGGCTGGAAAGCGCCGACGGCCTGGCCGCCTGGCAGGCCTTGCAGGGGCAACCCGTGCGTGTGCTGGTGGTGTCGCGGACACCGGTGGGCGGCGCATGGCTCAAGCACGGCGCCACCGTGCGCGAACTCAACGAGCAGATGCGCCTATTGCTGTCGTCCTCCGATCATGCGCAGGTCGCCGAGCCGGCCTTGCTGGTCCGCCATTGCCGCGGCGAATTCGGCACCGCTGCGGTGCTGCTGCGCAACGGACATTTGCAGGTGCGCGTGGACCCGGCCGACAGCTGCGTGCAGCTTCCCGCCGGCATCGCCTTGACCGAGCTGCTGGCGGCCCTGGATCGCCCCGGCTGGCAGGTTGCGCCGGACACCGCCGGTAGCGCGCTGAGCCAACGTATTTCCTTCGAGGCGCTGTATTTCGCCCTGCCCGAGCACCTGCGCCCCGCACTGCCGGCGGTAGAACCCAGCCATGCGCTGCGGTTGCGGCAATGGCCGGAGCTGAGTGCCGAGACCAGTTCGCCAGCGCAGCTGCTTGCCATTGCCCACCTGCATGCGCGCCCGTGGCGCCCGCAGGCGCTGGCCAATGCTTGCAAGCTGCCGCTGCAAACGGTGGAATGCCTGTTCGCCGCTGCACTCGCCAGCGGCCTTGCCCAGACTGCGGAGATTCCCGTGCCTGCAACGCAGCCCCGTCCGGACAGCAGCAACTCCCGGTTTTTCTCCTGGGTCGCACGTCGCTTTGGCCTCTCTCTCTTTCAGGCGCAGTCATGAGTCTTCCGGCCAACAAACTGGTGTTCGTTGGCGGCATGGGCGCCGGCAAGACCACCGCCGTGCGCGCCATCTCCGACGTGGAGCCGGTCAGCACCGAGATGCCGCTCAGCCAGGATGCCTACGGCGACAAGACCTACACCACGGTCGCACTGGACTACAGCTCGATCGAACTGGAAGACGGCGAGTTGCTGCACGTCTACGGCGTGCCCGGGCAGAAGTACCTGGATTTCATGTGGCCGCTGGTGTGCGACGGCGCGTTGGGCGTGATCGTGCTGGTCAGCGCGCGTGATCCGCAGATGCGCGATGCCACCGTGGCCTTGCTGCGCGAGTTTTCGCAGATCGCACCTGCGGCAAGCCTGGCGGTGGGCATCACCATGACCGACGAAATGCAGGACTTTTTGCTGCCGCCGTTCCGCGACGCATTGGTGGCCGAAGGCTTCCGCATCCCGGTCATGCGCGTGGATGCGCGCTCGGCCACCCAGATCACGTTCCTGGTGAAGTCGCTGCTGTCCTATCGTTACACCTCGGCAACCAGCTGACCGGCCACGCGCCTGGTGCATGCCGAGGTGGGCGGCGCAAAGACAAGACGAGGCGCGAGACAAAACAAGGAATCCGGTCACGACGGTGCCTGAGGGGCGTCACGCGGGGGATGCCGCCTCTAGGGTGGCGGCGACGCGTCCATCTTCCTTGATGCCAGGCACGCGACGCGAACGTCATACCTTCGAGCGCGCTGCCTGACTTGTTCAGTATGGCGCACGGTCGGAAACCAGGGCATCGGGACATTCCCGACATCGCGCAGGACATACCGGCGATACGGCATGGGCAATAGCGCTGGCGGCCGGTCGCCAGCCACGCACGCAACCGGCGGTTGCAAGGCACGCCCGGCGACGCGTTGGACACACCAGTCGTCCCGCCGTTTCACGCACGCAGCGATGTGCGGCATCAACGCCCTTCGGTGGACGCAGCAGATAGACGCAGCAGATACCTGACCCACCGGGATCGGCGATTGCAGGCCGAGGTCGATGCCGCTGCGCAAGTGCTGATCCAGCACCATGATCGGATAAAGTAGCGCGATGACACTCGAACTGAAGCCCGGCGGTCTGCTGATCGCGATCGAAGGCATCGACGGCGCCGGCAAGACCACCCTCGCCCGCAGCCTGGCCACCACGCTGGAAGCGGCCGGCGCGCGCGTGGTGCTGAGCAAGGAGCCGACCAACGGCCCCTGGGGCACCCAGCTGCGCCAGTCCGCCGCCACCGGCCGCCTGCGCGCGGACGAAGAAGCCGAGTTGCTGATCCGCGACCGCCACGAGCACGTGGACACCCTGATCGCACCGGCGCTGGCACGCGGCGACATCGTGATCCTGGACCGGTATTTCCCCTCGATGGTCGCCTACCAGGGCGCTGCCGGCCTGCCGCTGGACGATCTGCTGGAACGCAACGCCTTCGCGCCGCGCCCGGACGTGCTGCTGCTGCTCGACCTGCCCCCGCCCACCGGGCTGGCGCGTATCCGCGCCCGCGGCGATGCGCCCAATCACTTCGAGACCCAGGACAACCTGGAACGCTGCCGCAGCATCTTTGCGCAGCTGCAGCTGCCGGGGAAGCACGTCGTGGACGCCAGTGCCGATGCGGACAGCGTGCTCCGCCAGGCCCACGCCATCGTCGTCGCCGCACTGGCCGACCGCCTGCGCAGCGAGGCCGCCGACGCTGACGCCGACAAGGCCGCGCTGGAGCTGCTGTCGGCCGGTCGCCCGGCCTGAGGTGCTGCGCGAACCACGCGCAGGCAACCGCAACCGCACAGTGATTGGCGGGCTGCGTGCAGGGATCTGTTCTCGACCGGTCGAACCCGGGAAGATGCGCTCCGGGGCGCTGACGGGCAGCCAGCACCGAGCTACATGCACAGATTGCGGGAGAGCACGAAGGACCTTCGTGGTGCCGGCACCCGGATTCGAACTGGGGACCTACCGCTTACAAGGCGGTTGCTCTACCAACTGAGCTATGCCGGCAAAGGCCAAGCGCGTTGCGCGCCGGTGCGCATTCTAGCGCAGCGTGGCGCAATCTAGCGACCGCTGACGCGTTGCGCCGGAGGTGCCCTGTAATGTGCCGATCGCGGCCGTGCTGCGCACATCGATCCACCAGCGCGATTGCCCGTTGCCGCTGGGCAGCAGCTGCGCCGGAAATCCCGCGCCGACCAGGCTGGCCTGACGTCGCTCGGCACGTTCGCGACTCTGGTACTGGCCCAGCGCGATGCTGGTGTCCTCACCCTGGGCAATCACGTAATAGTCGCCAATGCCGGCCGCAGCAATACGTTTGACCAATGCCTGCGCCGCCGCACGGTCGCCGACATTGGGCAGCATCACCCGGAACGTACTGACCCCGGCGTCCTTGTCCTCGCGCACGCGGGTGCGCGTGGCCTGACCACGCAGGCGTGCCAGCGCGGCATCGGCATCGGCGCGCGCCGCATACGGCCCCAGGCTGGCACAGCGTTCCTGCGCAGCGGCCGGAGCGGGCACCGCCGGCGAAGCGTTGATCGGCGCTGCCGCGGCACGCTCGGCCGGCGACGGAGCGGGCTTGGCCGGTGCTGGCGATGGCGCCTGTGCCGCTGACTGCGACGTGGCGGCCACCTTCGCCGCTGCCGCAGCTGTCGAGGAAGCCGCTGCCGCTGGTGCGGTCGTCAATGTCTCAGGCGATGCCGGTGCCGGTGCCGGCGCATCCGATGGTGCGGTCGGCGCAGCGCCCGACGCTGCCGCTGCGGTGCCTGCCTCGCCTGACACCGCAGCCGCCGCGGCTGTCGCCGTGCTCGGCAGTACTTCCAGGCGCGCCACACCTGCCGGCTGCGGCGGTGCAGCCACGGCTGCCGGTGCCGGCTGCAACGCCCACCACAACGCCACACCGGCATTGAGGACGATCAGAACAACGATGAGTGCGCGCACATACATGCCAAGGATTCTAAGCGGGGGCGGTCACAACGCACGAGTGCTCGTCGACCCGCCGCCAAGGGCAGGGCTCGTGGGCGCAGTGCACCGGCGCGGCCGGCCGGTTCCGTCTGCCGGCCGCACCCGCTGCGAGGCCGTGCGATCGCGCGGCTCGCGCGTTCAAGCTGCCGACGCAGCCCTGGCCCAGGTCGCCAGCCCGTCCAGCACCAGCGCCGCGCGGAAGCTGGCATCGGGCAACAGCGGCAGCAACGGCGGCGCACCGCCCCCGTGCACCAGCAGCCGCACCGGCACGCCCAGGCTGCGTTGGGCGTGCTGCAGGCTGCGTTCGATCAGCGCCACCGCGGCGCCATCGCAGCCGGAGGTCAATGCGTCGTCGGTGTCGTCGGCCAGCTCGACATAGGCCCCGCCGCTGGCCGGCAACTGCACTGCGCGCGCATGCAGCGCTTCGCGCATCGTAGTCGGCGAGGCAGCGATCCGCCCGCCGTGGTGCTGTCCGTCGGCGCCCAGTACATCGATGGTCAGCGCGGTGCCCACGCCGGCCACCAGCACCGGTGCGTCGCCGCGTGCGCCCAGCAGCGCGAGGAAGCGGTCCACCCCGAAACGGCCCGGGTCTGCGTAGGCGATGCGGATGCCGGCGCATTCGGCCACGGTCCGCACGATGCGCACCTGTTCGAAGCGCTCGCGCAGGCAGCCCAGCATGCGCTGCGTCAATGCCGGCGCGGCCACGCTGGCCACGTGCGCAATGCGCCCGGTGGGCAATGCGGCCAATGCGGCCGCATCCATCGCCTCGGCACCGTGCGGCCAGGCCTGCACATCGCCTGCGAGGTCGCCCTGCAGCGGTGCGTACTTGAACCGCGAATTCCCCAGGTCGAACAGCCACTCGCTCATGCAGGTCTCACGCTCACTTCTCCGGAGTGGAACAGCCGCACCGTCTCGCCCAGTTGCACCCGCAACGCGCCGTCGGCTGCCAGGCCAAGCGCAACACCGTGATGCCGGGTGCCGGCCTCTTCGACCTGCACCGCGCGGCCGCGCAAGACGTCCAGGGCCGCATAGCGGCCCAGGAACGGCGCCAGCCCCTGCGCTTCGAACAGCGCCAGCGCCGGCAGCAGCGCCGACACCACCGCCGCAACCACGGTCGCGCGCGACACCGCGCGGCCGGCCAGCGTATCCAGATCCACCCATGGTTGGTCGATCGCAACGGCGGCGGCGGCCGGCATATGCACGTTCAAACCCAGCCCGATCACTGCGCGCGCGTTGCCGGCCATTTCGCCGCCGCCTTCGATCAGCAGGCCGCCCAGCTTGCGCTCGCGCGCCAGCAGATCGTTGGGCCACTTCAGCCCGACATCGGCAAAGCCGCAATCACGCAAGGCCTCGGCCACCGCCACGCCCACGGCCAGGCTGAGCCCGGCCAACTGCCCCAGCCCACCGCTGAACCGGCGCGAGGCCGAGAGATAGATGTGTGCGCCCAGCGGCGAAGTCCATTGGCGTCCGCGCCGGCCGCGGCCGCCGGTCTGCCGCTCGGCCAGCAGCACCGCCACGCCCTGCTCCGGCGCCGGACGCGCCAGCAAGCTGGTATTGGTGGATTCCAGCGTCCAGGCGACCTCCAGCGCAGCCAGGCCTGCCAGCGCATCGGCCGACAGCGCTGCACGAATGCGCGCCTCGTCCAGCAGGTCCAGCGGTGCCGCCAGGCGGTAGCCGTCCCCGGCCCGCCCTTCGATCTCGACCCCGGCCGCGCGCAGATGCTGGATCCGCTTCCATACCGCCGCACGGGTCAGCCCGGCGTCGCGCGCCAACGCATCGCCGGATAGCCGGCCGCTCGCAAGTTTGGCCAGCAAGGCGCGGTCATCCACGGCAAGGTTCCCAAATCGATCCGTGAAAGTATGCGCCAAGCGCTCCCACCCGCCCAGCCTGGCTTGCGTGAGGGAGTGAAAAGCACGTTATGATCGGCCACTCACGCCGCTTGCCCTGGATGTGGACGATGCGCCGAATCACGGTTTGCCTGCTGTTGTTGTTGGCTCCGCTTGCCGCACTGGCATCGGACCCGCTGACCGATAGCGATCATGAGAGCTGCGTCAGCAGCAACTCGGCGGCACGCGGCAGGACCCCCAACGGCGACCCGGCAGCCCCGGCACGCGCTCCGGCGCACAAGCCCGCGCCAGCCACCGGCGGCGGCGGCAGCGACGGCGACGGACTGTTCCCCCGCATGCGCACGATGCCGCGCTGGCATAGCTTCCTGCCGGGCATGTTCCGCTGATCCAGTGGTTGTTGCGCCGGCTGCGCCGGCCACCGCTCGATATTCCCGATGCGTTGTGGGTTGCGGCCAGCCACCGCTGCGCCTGGGTCGCTGCGCTCGACCTGCCCCGCCAGCAACGTCTGCGTGCATTGGCCGCGCAGTTCCTGCAGCAAAAGACCATTTCACCGCTCGGCGGGCTGCAGCTGCAGCCGCACGATCGCGTCTTGCTGGCTGCCAGCTGCTGCCTGCCGCTGCTGAACATCGGCGCGGCCGGCTGGCGTGGCTGGTCGCAACTGATCGTCTACCCGGACGCGTTCCGCGTGCAGCGCACGCATGTGGATGCGGCCGGGGTGATGCACGCCTGGGACGACACCCTGATCGGCGAGGCCTGGGAACAAGGCCCGCTGATCGTCAGCTGGGCCGACGTGCAGGCCGACCTGGACGACCCGCAGGCCGGCTTCAACGTGATCGTGCATGAGATGGCGCACAAGCTCGATGCACTCGATGGCGCCCTCGACGGCACCCCGCCGCTGCCGCGCGATGCGCAGCGCGCCTGGGCACGCGATTTTCAGCAGGCCTTCGACGCCTTCTGCCAACGCGTCGATGCTGGCGAAGACACCGAGATCGACCCGTATGCCGCCGAAGCACCGGACGAATTCTTTGCGGTGGTGAGCGAATATCACTTCTCCGCACCGCAGCTGCTGGCGCGCGTCATGCCGGATGTCGCTGCGCAGCTGACGCGGTTTTACGGGCCTTCCCCGTTTGCATCTTCAGCGCAGCGCTGAGGGTGTGACATCGCAGCAGGCATCGGGATGGCCTGATGCAATGCTGTCGCGCGTGTCGGGCGCTGGTGTTACCCACCGCGCCATGCGCGATGCCGCACGGGTCCGCACGCAGACCGATCGCCCGCATCAACGCACTCCCATGCAGTCACACCAACCCAAGATCGCGCGGCCTGGCCCCGGGAAACACCCGGTCCAGCTGCGCAGGCGACAATCCCCACAACCGACTCAATACACCGCCGAACAGGCTGCGGTAATTGGTGAGCACCGGATAATCGCGGTTCTGCAGCAGCTGTGCCTGCGCAACGGCGACCTGCTCGCCCGCGATCCGGCCGCCACGCACGCTGCCGCCCAGTACCCAGTACGTGGTGCCATGCCCATGATCGGTGCCCTTGCTGCCGTTCTCGCGGAAGGTGCGGCCGAACTCGGACAGCACCACCACCACGGTGTCCTTCCATGCCGGCCCCAGGGCCTGGGCATACGCCGCCAGTCCTTCGCCCAGATTGCGCAGATTGTTGGCCAGACCGCCCTCGATACTGCCCTGGTTGGCGTGCGTGTCCCAACCGCCGACATCGACAAATCCCAGCCGATAACGCTCGCGCATCAGGCTCGCCATGCGCCGGGTTTCGTCGGCGAAGCTGCGCGCGCTGGCGGCGCCGCGACCGGCCTGCTCCATCTCTTCGCGCAGCTGCGCGGTGACCTGCTGACGCAGCGCCAGACCTTCGCGCGCGGCCGCTGCCAGCGGCGTTGCGTCGTACATCTGCGACAGGATCTGCGCCTGTCGCGCATCCACACCGCCCTTGCCGATGCCCCGCAACGACACGTTGGGCAGGTCGCCGCCGCCCTGGAAGGTCAGCGGCAGCGAATCGGTGAAGGCAATCGCCGGCACTCCGCTGAGCACGCCCGACAGGCGCGCCATGAAGCCGGAACGATAATCGCGGCGCTGCGTGCCGGCCTGCCCGGATTCGATGTCGTCCTGGGTTTCGAAGTGACTGCGCGACAGATCGTCGGTGCCGGCAAACGGCACGAACGCCAGCTGCTGGCGTTGCCATAGCGGCAGCAGCGCATCGCGCATCACCGGGTTGAGCCCCCATTGCGTATCCAGCGCAATGGCACTGTCCGGATTGGCCGCATCCGGCCGCGCAATCGCCAGGGTCGGACGCGCCTGATAATAGAAATCGCTGACATGTGGCACCAGCAGGTTGTTGCTGTCATAGCCGCCACGCAGGAACACCACCAGCATGCGTGCACTGTCGCGTGGTGCAGCAAACAGGCGACCGCTCCAGGGCAGGCTGGCGGCCGCTGCGGAGGCGAGCAGAAATCGACGTCGTTGCATGGCGCACTCCCGTGGCGGTGATCGCTGGTCGGTTGTTGATCAGCGGGTATTGCATCGGCGGCCGTTGAATCGGCGCCCCTCGAATCAGCGATAGTTGAAGTCCGGCGATGACAGCAGGAATCCGTTCCATTCCGCAGGCGAACGCGCCTGGTCCAGCGCCTCACGCGTGCTGCTGGAAAGCGACGGCGCAACCCAGCGATACGATGGGCGCGTATCGATCCGCGTCAGCGCCGGAAGTGGCGTGTCGTTATCGCCATCGAAGCGAAACAATTGCCTGGGTCCGCCACCCAACGCACGCGCCACCTCGAAGCGGCGTGCCAGCTGCCCGGAGCTGGTCCACGCCTGCGATTGCAGCGACCAGCCATCGGGAGTGATGCGCCCGAACACCGGCTCGCCGAGTTGCTGCACCCAGCTCGCCATCGGCGCGGCATTGACCACCGGCTGGCCCTCGTACGCCAGCCGCATCGCCGAGACCACGAACCGATTCGGATCCTTGAACTTGCGCGGTTGCGCCTGCGCAAACTCCGCTGAATCCAGCAGGGTCTGCATGACCTTGGCGATATCGCCATCGCTGCGCTGAAAGGTGTTTGCCATGCGCTCGACCAACGCGGCCGGTGGCGTGTCGCTGACAAAGTACTCGGCCAGGCGCTGCGAAATGAAATGGGCGCATGCCGGCTGCCGCACCAGCAACTGCACCGCACGCGCGATCTCATCCAGGCCGCCGGCGGCGATGCGCTGGCCCAGCAAGGTCTTGTCGCCAGGTTGATGACGCGCAGGATTGAATTCGAACAGCCCCTTGCGCACCACCTGCGGCTGCCCCGGCGCGGTAGCGGCCAGCGGCGGAGCGCCCTCGGCCTTGACCGGCACCAGGCCGGCACCGGTAAGGATCAGCGCCAGCTGCTGCACATCCTGCTGGCTGTAGCCGCCATGCACGCCCAGCGTGTGCAGCTCCATCAGTTCGCGTGCGTAATTTTCGTTGACCTTGCCCTTGGCGTTCTTGGCGTTGTCCAGATACTCCAGCATCGCCGGGCTTTCCAGCGTGGCCATCACCAGGTCGGCGAACTTGCCGGTGGCGTGTGGGCGGATCGCGTTTTCCATGTAATCGGCCGCCATCCATTTCACGCGCCCCTTGTCGGCGTACACGCTGAAATGATTGAGCCAGAACCACACCAGCTGCTCATGCACCTGCTCCGGCGCATACACCGCACGCAGCAGCTGCGCCTGACGCGCCTGGGTCAGCATCTGCCCGCCACGCGCCTGCCACGCCTTGCGCAATGCCGTCTTTTCATCGCCATCGGGCATGCCTTGCAGGCGGATCTTGTCGGCCTCGTACTGCGTCAGCAAGGCCAGCAAGGGCGTGTGCAATGCATCGAATTGCTGCAGTTGGGCACGGATCGGCGCTGGCAGTGCCGCATCGTCGCCGGCCTGCAATAGCAGCCTGCCGTAGCGTTTGGGCCCGAGCCGCTGCAGTTGCGCTGCGCTATCGGCATCCACACCGTAGGTGGCACGCTGCAGCCAGCGTGTCTGGGTCGGCGTCAGTGCTGGATTGGCAGCACTGCACGACATGGCGAAGACGCAACCCGCGAGAAGCCACGCCAGCTGCCATCGGTGGTGGCGGCGCGTGCCCACCGGATGTGCGCTCAGCCAGTGCATCTGTGCATTGCGCTCGAACATGCGGCTCTCCATCGCAGCGGCCTGCAACCAGCCCAGTATGGTCGCGCCAACGCGCGGGGCGTTAAACGGTTGTCGGAGCGCGCTGCGACGTTGACCACCGGTTCATTCCGCCACCCGTGCCGGTCACAGCCCCGGCGGCAGGGTCACGTCGAAGCGGGCACCGCCCAGTTCCTGCGAGCGCACCACCTGCAGTTCGCCGCGGTAGGCCTTGATCAGGTCCTGCACGATCGACATGCCGATGCCGTGGCCTTGCACGCGCTCGTCGCCGCGCACGCCACGCTGCAGGATCTTGGCCACGTCTTCCGGCGCGATGCCGGGGCCATCGTCTTCCACCGACAGGATCAAACCGGCGCGACGGCTGCCGGTGGTGGGACCGGGCTGGGCGGTCAGCAGCACGCGGCTGCGCGCCCACTTGAAGCCGTTTTCCAGCAGGTTGCCCAGCAATTCCTGCAGGTCGCCCGGCTCCCCATGAAAGCGCGCGTCGGGCGAAATATCGAACTCGCACAACACGCCCTTGACCGAATAGACCTTCTCCAGCCCGCGTACGATTTCTTCGGCGGTCGACTCGATCGGCAGCGGTGCGGCAAACAGCTTGTGGCCGCTGGAGGCCGCGCGTGCGAGCTGGTAGGACACCAGGTCGTTCATGCGGCGCAGCTGCACGTCCATTTCCTCGTGCAGATCGCGCTCGGACTGCCCGCTATCGAGCTGGGTGCGCAACACCGCGATCGGCGTCTTGAGGCTGTGTGCCAGATCGGCGAGCGTATTGCGCTGGCGGTCCAGATTGTCGCGCTCGCTCTCGATGAAGGCGTTGATGCTTTCGGTCAGCGGCTCCAGCTCGCGCGGATGCTGCTCGCTCATGCGCTGGATCTCGCCGCGCTGCACCTTGGTCAACTCGTTGATGACCCGCCGCAGCGGACGCAGGCTCCATTGCAGGATGAAGGCCTGCAGCACCAGCAGCACCACGCCGGCACTGCCGAGATAGAACCACACCGCGCCACGGAACACGCGCAGCTGCGCACCCATCGAGCGCGCATCTTCCATCACGTAGATGGTGTACGGAATCTCCCCGCCGTGTTCGCGCTCGACGTAGCTCACACCCAGGCCGTAGCGGTACAACTGGCCCACGCTGCCGTCGATCTGGGTCATCTCCAGCGGGCCAATGAATTCTTCCTGGCGCGGCTCGAGCATGCGCCCGTGCGGAATATTCGGGCCCTCGGCCGACATCGAGGTCCAGCTTTCATCCGGGCGTACGACTTCCACGTACAGCCCGCCGCCGGGCACATCGAAACGCGGGTCTGGCGGCTGCCCGCCGATATACAGCGAGCCGTCGCGGACGAAATCGATATTGGCCGCGTACGCAGAGGCGTAGTTCTTCAGCCGCTCGCGCAGGTTTTTCTCGGCGGTATCGGCAAACGCCACGTCCAGCGCATACCCCGCCAGGGCCAGGAAGGCCACCAGACTGAGGCTGGCAGCCAGCAGCTGGCGGGCCTGCAGGGAGCGCGGCCGCCAGCGTCTATACCATTTGGAGCGGCCCGGCACCTGATCTTCCTGCTTGCCGACGCGCGGACTCAGCCTTCGGTACGCGGAATGGCGAAACGGTAGCCGCGACCGCGTACGGTCTCGATCGGCTTGAGCTCACCATCGGGATCGAGCTTCTTGCGCAGGCGGCCGATGAACACTTCCAGCACGTTCGAATCGCGATCGAAATCCTGCTGGTAGATGTGCTCGGTCAGATCGGCCTTGGAGACCAGTTCGCCGGCATGCATCATCAGGTACTCGAGCACCTTGTACTCGTAGCTGGTCAGGTCCACGTTGGCGCCATTGACGCTGACCGTCTGCGCTGCCAGATCCAGGGCAACCGGGCCGCATTCCAGGGTCGGCTTGCTCCAGCCTGCGGCGCGCCGCAGCAGCGCATTGACGCGCGCCAGCAACTCTTCCACATGGAACGGCTTGACCAGGTAATCGTCGGCGCCCTGCTTGAGGCCTTCGACCTTGTCCTGCCAGCTCGAACGCGCGGTCAGGATCAGCACCGGGAATTTCTTGCCCTCGTCGCGCAGCGCCTTGATCAACTCCATCCCGGACATCTTGGGCAGGCCAAGGTCGATGATGCCGACATCGAACGGGACTTCGCGGCCCATGTACAGGCCTTCTTCGCCGTCTTGTGCAGCGTCGACAGCAAAGCCTTCACGCTTCAGGCGCGCGGCAAGGGTCTCGCGCAGCGGAGCTTCGTCTTCGACCAAAAGGATACGCATGCACTCTCCCTAGTTACGTTGTCGGCCAATGGCCGGGGAATTTATAAGACTGAACGCAGAACTATCTACGTTTAGTGGTTATCGTCGCGTGGTGGCGCATCCGGCTGAGCCTGGCTGCGCGGCGGCGTGGCCTGCATCTGCTCCGACTCGTACACGGTATGCACGCGGCCATCCTTCATGTACTTGATCCGGTTGAGATTGCCCCCGTCGAACGGAACGCGCTCCGCACTGAGGATCTGTCCACCGGTGGACCGCTGCACCTGCCGGATGGTGTCCGAGAGCGTGCGTCCATTGCCGCGCGCAGACGGCGGCAACGCCTCGCGCCCCGCATGCGACATCGGATACGCCTGTCCCCATGCCAACGGCGCTGCCATGGCAACCCCAAGGGCAACCAGGACGACATAGCGGGCGCGGCAGGACGGCTGGGTCACAATGAATCCTAGCGGGTTGTTCAGGAACATTCAAAATTCGTGAAGACGGCCACCGGGCACCGCATGGTCGAACCCGAGAATAGACCCAAATTCTTGATTTTTCGGGGTGAATCCCATCTGAACTTTTTAGCTTTGTGTTAACGCTGTTCAGTGAAATGAATCCATCCGGCCGCCGTAGGGCAGTTCAGCGCCGGATTTCGCAGGCGCGCTTGACCGGCGGCATCCCGCTACATGCCAGACATCCGTATGCCGGTTCAGCTAATGCAAGCTGCAAGCCAGTTCAGGCCACCACGCGCCAGCCCTGGGTGTCGGTGCGCTGCAAGGCCTGCTCGACCAGATCCCAACCGGCACCCGGCCGGTGTGCGCCCTCGCTCAGGACCTGCCGGAACGCGCGTCCGCCCGGCTGGCCATGGAACAGCCCCAGCACGTGCCGGGTCATATGCTTCAGCGCCAGGCCGCGTTCCAGCTGCGACTCGACGTAGGGCCGCAAGGCGCGCAGCAACGCATCGCGCGGCTGCTCCGCACGCTGGTTCAAGGCCGCATCCAGGCGATGCAGCACGTAGGGGTCGTGGTAGGCGGCGCGACCGAGCATGACGCCGTCGGCCTGGTGTAGATGCTCCATCGCGGACTCCACCGTCGCAATGCCGCCATTGAGGACCACCGGCAACGCGGGGCGCTCTTGCCTGAGGCGATACGCCCAGTCGTAACGCAGCGGCGGCACTTCGCGGTTTTCCTTGGGCGACAGGCCCTTGAGCCACGCGTTGCGGGCATGCACCACCACCATGGCCGCGCCGGCTGCGACCACCTGGTCGACGAAGCTGGCGAACACGGCGTAGTCGTCGTCATCGTCGACGCCGAGGCGGCATTTGACCGTGACGGGCAACGTGGTCGCCGCACACATGGCGGCGACACAGTCGGCAACCAGCGCCGGCTCGCGCATCAGGCAGGCACCGAAGCGCCCGGCCTGCACGCGATCGGACGGGCAGCCGCAATTGAGGTTGATCTCGTCGTAGCCCCACGCCTGCGCGATCGCGGCGGCCTGCGCAAGCAGCGCCGGCTCGCTGCCGCCCAATTGCAGCGCCAGCGGGTGTTCGACCGGATCGAAGCCGATCAGCCGCGCGCGATCGCCATGGATCACTGCATTGGCGTGCACCATCTCGGTATACAGCCGCGCCGAGGGTGCCAGCAGGCGATGGAAGACCCGGCAATGGCGGTCGGTCCAGTCCATCATCGGAGCGACGGACAGGCGCAGGGAGGCGGCGTAGCGATCGGCGGAAGCGGTCATCGACATGTGGCCGCAGCAGGCGGCCATCGGAATGCGGAGCAGGATCAACAGCTTACACGGGCGTGGATGAATCTGCCGCAGCGCGGCGCGGCATCCCGCACGACTTACCTACCGGAGTTCCCTGCAGGATCATCCGCTCACTGCACTGTGTGATTGCCCCATCTCGGCTGGCCGAATCCACGCAGGACGCACGTTTTATGACGTGCTGGCAGCGCGCTTCGGTGGACGACATCGGGCGGCTTTGTGCCATCGGGAGGAGCGAACAACATCGCGCCGGCGCTGTTCTCGTTCCCGTCGCTTGCCCGGTGCAAGCGTCATCAGGCGGCTCAGGCGGCATCGCTGCCGGATGCGCGGTGTCTGGCGGCGTTCGCCTGGACAGGGCGAACGCAGTGCATCATCGGTGACGCGCGAAGCTCATTGGTCCGGTGCAGCGTAGTTTCCTGCGCCTGGACCGAATCTGCAGTTACGGGTTGCGGAAGCCCACACGCTCTTCGGCACTCAGCGGCTTGCCGAGGGCATGGTACGAAGCGACCAGGGTGATCAGGGCAGTGCCCAGCACGGTGTAGAAGCTCCACGACGTGGCCAGCACGTGTACCTGACCGAACACCAGGGCGACCACGGCAGTGGCGGTGCACAGCACCATGGCCAGCAGGGACATCAGGAAAGGGATGGAGGGATCGAGCTTCATGGTCCGGGGGTTCCAGTGTGCGATAGCGGAAGCATCGGCGTTCGCAGCGCTTTCTTGAACTGTTTTTTGCGGTTTTCCCGAACAAATTTCAGGCAAGTCAGCGCGCACTCAGACTTCTGTCAAACCCTTGGCGCACAAGCATTTCCACGTCAGGAGACTCCTGACGCAGTGGCGTAAAAATCACCACTTCCGCCAGAGATCCAACGCGCCTGCGGCAGAAAACCGGCGGAGGCGGTGGCTGCACTTTTCGGCGGGTCGTGGAGGCAAATTGACCAGGTCGGCGAGCCACTAGCCGATCCGGGAGCGACGATTCGCTGCGCTCGGTGCACGATGGCTGACCTCCGAACCTGGCGGGGGCGATGGTTGCGCCTCTCGGCAGGTGATGCAGGCAGATTGAGTAAGTCGACGCGCGGCCAGCAGGCCTCAGAGCGAGGATGCGGTGCGCTCGGTGCGCAACGGCTGACCCCCGAACCACGTCGGTGGTTATAGCCGAGCGGGCGTCGCCGGTACGCACCGGTAGATGGAGTGCTGCAGCGAGGCCGCCGAGGCTCCGTGTATCGAGGTGCAGGACTCAGGCGATGCCGATCAGCGGCTCATCCGACGGCCACCGGGACGGAGCTGCCGTCGCAACCACCGACAGCGCTTCGAAGACGGCCGAGCGCTAGGCGTGCAATCCGCTCGGCTGCGGCCTGCAGGCGACTGGCCTGTGCACCAGGTGCAGTGCGGTACGGCACGCTGCAGCAAGCATCGCCGTTGGCTCATGCCGGCATCGGCCGCATGGCGCCTGTGCAAGCTTGCTGACGCCTGGCACCACGCACGCTTGGCATCACGCACGCCTGCCCGGCCACGCATGACAGGCGCGCTCAGCGCGCCGGGGTCGTCGCAAACTCGCCGCGTTGCAGCCTGGTCACATCGTTGCCCTGCCCGTCCTTGAGGCTGAGGTCCGCGCCCTTGGCGGCCAAGTCCTTGAGCACGTCGGTCCGCTGGAACAGCGCTGCGTACATCGCCGCGGTCTGCCCGGCATTGTTGCGCTGGTCGGGAGCACAGTCGGCCTGCATCAGGCGCTTGGCGATGCCCAGCTCGCCCTTGAAGATCGCGCCCATCAGCGCGGTGTTGCCGCGCTTGTCCTGCGCGCAGGGGTCGGCGCCGGCGCTGAGCAACTGCTCCACCGCCGGGCGCTGGCCGTGATAGGCCGCCAGGATCAGGGCGGTATAGCCCTTCTCGTCGCGGGTGTTGAGGTCGTAGTGCGAGCGGATGAACTCGGCGAGCATGTCCTGCCGCCCTTCGCGTGCCGCGTCGAAGAAGTACTCGCGCAGCTGCAGCTTGATCTGCGCCGGGTCGGGGGCGGCAGTCGTGGCGCTGGTGGAGGCAGCTGTGGGCGAGGCGGCGTTGGCAGCCGCAGACAGGGTGCCGAGCATCAGAAACAGCAGGGTGCGCATATGGCTCTCCCGATAGCGAAACGGCACCGCGGCACAGGCCGCGATGCCGTGGGCGGATCAGTCCTGCAGGCTGGAGGCCAGCTGCTTGACCCGGGCCAGGTCGCCCTTGGCGACACGGGTCACGCCGGTGCCGTACTCGGGGTCGGCCTTGTACAGGAACGACAGCAGGATGTGCTTGCTCTCGGTATCGGTGGTGGCCAGCGACTCGCCGAAACTCTGCACCAGATCGGCGCGATCCTTCTTGCTGTAGGACCGATACAACTCACCGGCCTGCTTGAAGTTCTGCTCGCGGGTGATCTTGGCCTGCTGGGTGGTACCCGACAGCGGCAGTTCGCTATAGCGCGCAGCAGTGTCCTGCGGACGCGGTTCCAGGCGGCTCGGCTCGTAGTTCACGCCACTGGTGGTGTGGCCGTGATTGGCCTCGCCATCCTGGTTGCCGTTGTTGACCGCCACACGCGGACGATTCACCGGCAGGCTCAAACCATTGGTGCCGACGCGATACAGCTGGGTATCGGCGTAGGAGAAGATACGGCCCTGCAGCAGACGATCTTCGGACGGCTCGATGCCCGGCACCAGGTTGGCCGGCGCCATCGCGACCTGCTCGGTTTCCTGGAAGAAGTTGTCGACGTTCTTGTTCAACACCATCTGGCCGACCTTCTGCTCCGGCACGTCCGGCCAGATCTTGGTGGCATCCAGTGGATCGAAATCGAACTTGGCCAGGTCTTCCGGCTTGAGCACCTGCACGTACAGGTCCCACTTCGGGTAGTCGCCCTTCTTGATCGCACCGACCAGGTCGTTGGTCAGGTGGCTGTAGTCCTTGGCCTGAACGGCGGCAACCTGCTTGGGATCGAGGTTCTTGATGCCCTGCAGCGTCTTCCAGTGGAACTTGACGTAGTGCACTTCACCCTGGGCATTGACCAGCTTGTAGGCATGCACACCGTTGCCATCCATGAAGCGATAGCCGGCCGGGGTGCCTTCGTTGGAATACAGCAGCGTCAGCGTGCGGGTGCTTTCGGGCACGTGCGAGAAGAAATCGAAACGGCGCGAGTCGTCGTCCAGGTTGGTGCGCGGGTCCGGCTTGAAGGCATGGACCATGTCGGGGAACTTGATCGCATCGCGGATGAAGAAGGTGGGGAAGTTGTTGCCGACCAGATCCCAGTTGCCTTCGCTGGTGTAGAACTTGGTGGCGAAGCCGTGCGGGTCGCGCAAGGTCTCCGGCGAGTGATTGCCGTGCACCACCGAGGAGAAGCGCACGAACACCGGGGTCTTTTCGCCGGCACTGAATACCTTGGCCTTGGTCAGGCTGGACAGATCGGCGGTAGCGGTGAACTCGCCTTTGACGCCGGTGCCGCGTGCATGCACCACGCGCTCGGGGATGCGCTCGCGATCGAAGCGCTGCAGCTTCTGGATCAGCTGCACATCCTGCAGCAGGGTCGGGCCATTGGCGCCGGCGGTCTGCGAGTTCTGGTTGTCACCGACCTTGGCGCCATTGTCGCGGGTCAGAACGGATTGGGCGAAGACCGGCGGGGCGATCAGCGTGGGGGCTAGCAGGGCTAGCACCATGAGGGATCCAGGGCGCATGGCGTCAGCTCGTTTGAGGGAGCTGAATCATGGCCAGCGGACCGAAGCGTGAGAAGTCGTTAGTTATGATCGCTGCGATAGGCGAACATGATGATGACTACAGAGCGTGATATGCATCGCGTAACAAAGCGGCGGTACGTTGAAGATCATGCCGCTTATGCCGCGGATGCGGTGACCAGGCCTGATTCACAGCGACGCACGCAGTGCGTTGGTGGCTGTAAGAATACTGCAGTGCAGAAGATCGGCAGGCTCACGAACCAGCAACAGCATGCGGTGAAAATACGCACAGGGCCGGGTGTCATCGCTAGCGAAAACCAAGGCACCCGTACATCGCGACGTCTTTTTGACCCAGGCATGCACGCGCCCCATGCGTTGACAAGCAGCGCAACCATCGCATCGCACTTGGCGATCTCCGCAAGGTTCAAAGACCGCCAGAACCGCCCTGTTCGTCAGGCAAACCGACCTCTGCCCGTCTGCGTGCCAGCTGCGCCGGATCCTCCAGCTCGAACAGGCTGCCGTCCGCCTTGCGCTGGGTACCGTAGCGCTGCGGCTTGCCCGACATGATCAGATTACGATCCACGAACAATGCCATGTCCGCGGTGCTGTAAGACCCGCGCGCCACTGCAACCTCGATGCTCTTCAGGAAGCCATCGCGAAATGTGCGGTCAGTGGAGTGCTGCGCGACCAGGAAACCAGCATGCGCCCCGTCTTCGCCAACCGACGCGACATCGGGGAAGCCGAATTTCTCGATCAATGCAGACAGCGCAGCCTGGTTTTCCCGTTGCGACGCAACCAGACGCATTGCCATGTCTTTCGCTGCGCCTTGGTTGGCCTGTAGCTGTTGCGCCGTGAAAGCACCACGAATCTGCTCGCGGATCTTCTGATCTGCATCGGCCAGTGCCAGCAGCTGTTCGCGGTAAGAGGCGTTCATGCCTGGACCACCTTGCTGCAAATTGCGATCGACTCCGGCAATCGCCCATCCCGCAGTCGTCAGCTGCCATAGCAGTACACCGAGCATCACTGTCTTCATCCGCAATCCTCCCGGATCTGAAAAGGTCACGACATCGCGTCGATAAAGCACGGCAGGGAAAGATACCGCTGCCATCGACATGCCACGCGCATTGACGGGCACGGTCATGCACCGCAAACGCGTGACAGCGGCACTCTGCGAGACGGACGGTTCATCCTCCGTGCAGGACTGGCGCAGGCTTGGCGCCGCTAGCCGATCACCCGCTTGAACGGCGGCAGCGCGTCGATGATGCGTTTGCCATAGCGGCGCGTGAGCAGGCGCGAGTCGAGGATGATCACGCGGCCGTGGTCGCTGGAACTGCGGATCAAGCGGCCTGCAAACTGCGTGAGCGTGCGCAGCGCGTGCGGGATGGCGATCAGGTTGAAGGCGTTATGGCCGCGGCTTTCCAGCCATTCGCTCAAGGTCGAGGTCTGCGGGTCGGTCGGCACCGCAAACGGCACCTGGGTGATGACCACGGTGGTGCAGGCATCGCCGGGCAGGTCCAGGCCTTCGCCGAAGGAGTTCAGGCCAAACAGCACCGAGCCCTCGCCGGCGGCGATGCGGCGCATGTGCTCGGTGATCAGTTGCGACTTGTTGCCCTCGCCCTGCACCAGTACGCGGTTGCGCTGCGCCAGCGGCATCAGGTCGGCGACCTTTTCCATCTTCCAGCGCGAGGTGAACAGCACGATGCTGCCCTTGGACGTCCAGTCGAGTTCGCGCACCAGGTAACGCGCGACTTCCTTCGGGTGGCCTTCGCGGTCGTCGGGGGTGACCGGGAAATTGGGCACGATCAACTCGGCCTGGTTGGGCAGGTCGAACGGTGAGGCCAACGAGGCCATCTCGGCGTGATCGGGCAGGCCGTTGTCGATGGCAAACGATTGGAAATCGCCGCCACCGGTCAAGGTGGCCGAGGTCATCACCACCGAATCCACTTCGTTCCAGATCATCGTGCGCAGCACCTGCGCGGCCGACACCGGCGAGCAATGGCAGATCAGATCGCCGTCGCGCGAGAGGGTGATCCAGCGCGCCATCGGCGGCTGGCCTTCCTTGTCCTCGCGCCGCCAGCCGCTCCACAGATTGTGTTGCTGCTCGGCCATCTCCAGGGCCAGGCCGAGGCTGCGCTGCAGGCGTTCGCGCGCCGCATCGTCCTGCTTGCCCTTGGCGATCGCGCTGTGCGCGGCATGCACCCAGTTGAACAACGCGCGGGTTTCTTCGCCGAGTTCTTCGATGGCCGGGCCCCACTGCGGCGGCAGCTTGCCATTGGCCGCACGCCACAGGGGATCGCGCTCGCCGGGCTCGGGCTTCCACACGCGTTCGACCTCGGCATGGAAGGCCTTGAGCAGCTTGGACACGCGCGCGGCCACCTCGATCGCCTCGTTGGGCAGCAGGTTGCCGAGCTTGTCCTTGTCCACGGCGCGGTAGGCGGCGGCGATGAGGATCTGCAACCGGCCGGTGCGCTTGGCCATCTCGTCCAATGGCAGGTTGGCCGCGCCCTGGTCGATCGCCACGCCGGCGATGTGGTGGCCTTCGTCGAGCACCAGCAGCATGTCGGCGGGCGGGGCGATCAATGGCTGGCCATTCTCGGCATCGCCCAGCGACAGCGACGACAGCAGCAGTGCATGGTTGGTGACCACGATCTGCGCTTCGCGCACGTCGGTGCGCGCCTTCAGCACCGGGCATTGCGCGGCGTAGCTGCAGCGGCGGCCGGCACAGCCGGAGGCCGGCGTGGTGATGCGCAGCCGCAGCGGTACCGAGACCTGTTCGGGCGCATCGTCCAGATCGCCGTTCCAGCTGCGCTCGGCGTAGGCCTTGGCCAGGCGCTTGGCCAGATCCGCGTCGGCCGGGCTGAGCGGGCGGTCGTAGAGCACCTGCTCGTCGTCGAACATGCCTTCCTGGCTGGTTTCGCCCTGCAGCTCGGCGGCGTTGCGCGTGCACAGGTAGCGGGTGCGGCCCTTGGCCAGCGCAACCGTGGCTTCCAGGCCGGTGGCCTTGAGGAAGGCCGGGATGTCGCGCTCCACCAGCTGCGATTGCAGCGCCACGGTGCCGGTGCTGATGACCAGCTTTTTCTTGGTGGCCAGCGCGATCGGCACGCCGGCGGTGAGATAGCCCAGGCTCTTGCCGACGCCGGTAGGCGCCTCGGCAATGCCGATGCCACCGGAGGTGGCCAGCGCGCGCGAGACCAAGCCGATCATCTGGCTCTGCGCCCGCCGGGTGGCGAAGCCGGGCGTGTTGGCCTGCAGCTTGGCGTAAGCCTCGCGGATGCCGGCCTTGATCGGGTCGGTCAGAACACGCTGGGTGGGAACGGGCGCCGACGGCGCGGCCGGTGGGGCAACTTCATTCATCGGGCTATTTTCGCACGGACCGGCGCAGCGCCTGCGACCGGCACGGCGCTCGGCTGAACGTGTTTGCTGGCGCAGGGCGCCGCCGCCACCCTGTTCCCGGGTGCGCACGCTGCACGGCCACCGCATGCCTCGGATCCGATCAGCGCCGGCAGGCACTGGCCACAAGTCCTGACCCGAAGGGTCGCGCAATGGATGCCGACCGAACCACCCTGCGCCACCTGCAACGAGCAGGCAGCGTCGCCTCATGTCGTCAGCGGCCTTGCGGCCGCCGCGGCCATGCATGGCGCGCCCAGACCAGTCCGATGACCACCATCGCGACGCCCATCAGCAACATGCCGGCGCCCACGCCAGTGGGCCCGAAGCGTTCATACAGCAGGCCGCCGCGATTGACCGCGGCCAGCGCCTGCGGATGCAGCAGCGTCCACCCACCCTGCCCGGCGCTGACCAGCCCGACCACCACCAGCGCGATGGCTTTGAGCGGAATCATGGGCGCGGGCCGGTGGTGGGCGGCATCCGTTGCAGGCTGCCTGCCAGCGTCCACACCAGCACGCCGATGCCCACGCCTTGCACCGCCACCAGCACGAAGTGGGCGATGCTGACCACCATGCTGATCTGACGCACATTGCCTTGCTGCAGCAGCAGCATCGGAATCGCCTGGAAGGCAACCTCGGCAAACAGGCAGCCCAGCAGCAGCCAGAGCGCGGCCAGCCCGGCACGCCGCAACGGGCTTTGCGAGGCACGCCACAGCAGAACCAGCCCGAGCAGCAGCGCGATCAGCATCGGCACGCGCGACAGCAGGCTGGTGACCAGGGTCAGCAGGATATCGGTGGCGGTGACGCTGCCCACCTCAGTCGGCACTGACCAGGAGGGCCTCGCGCGCGCGCAGCGCGGCGTACACCGGGTCGGTGTCCGGGCGCACGCCATGCCACAGCGCGAAACTCTCGGCGGCCTGCTCCACCAGCATGCCCAGGCCATCGACGGCGTAGCGGCATTGCGCCGCACGTGCCCAGGCCAGGAAGGCGATGGCGGTGGCGCCGTAATTGAGATCGACCGCTGCGGTGAGGCTGTTGACCAGACCCAGCGGCATGGCGAACGCACCGGCGTCGCGATCACGCCCGGCTGCGGTGGCATTGACGATCAGTTCGAAGTCGCCCAGGTCGCGCAGGTCTTCGATGTAGCGCGAGACCACCCGCCCCGGTTCGCCAAGCGCATCGCACAAGGCATCGGCGCGCTCGGGCGAGCGGTTCACCACCACCATTTCGGTGATGCCCGCTTCCAGCAGCGCCGGCGCCACGCCGCGCGCGGCACCGCCGGCGCCCAGCAGCAGCACACGGCGACCGCGCAGATCCAGCCCGTGCCGGTCGGTGAGATCGCGCACCAGGCCGGCGCCATCGGTGTTGTCGCCCTCCCAGCGGCCGTCGTTGCGCACCAGCGTATTGACCGCACCGGCCAGACGCGCGCGCTCGCTCAGGCTGGCCGACAACGCACAGGCAGCCTCCTTCAACGGCAGGGTCACGTTTGCACCCTTGCCGCCTTCGTCGGCGAAGCGCTCCAGCGCGGCAGCGAATGCTTCCGGCGCTGCGTCGATGGCGGTGTAGTCCAGCGCGATGCCGGTCTGCTTCCCGAAGTCGGCATGGATGGCCGGCGACAGCGAATGGGCGACGGGGTGACCGAACACGGCATAACGGGATACGGGCATGAAACGCTCTCTGGTTGACTAGACTGTGCGCGACTTGAGACAGGAACACCGCATGCAACTTCGATGGACGCTGCTCGCGCTGGCGGCAAGTTTACTCTGCGTCCCGGCCGCTTCGGGGCTTGCCGAATTCGGCATCGAAGGCATGGGTGTGGTCTCCACGCCGGCCAACGAGGCGCGCGCCACGCTGAGTCCGGACGGGCAACGCATCGTCTGGGCCAGCGACCGCGCCGGCGGTACCGGCGGCTGGGATCTGTGGCAGGCCCGGTTGAGCGGCGGGCGTTGGCAGAACGCCGAAGTGCTGCCGATCAACACCGCGCAGGACGAGACCTCCCCGCTGTTCAGTGCCGATGGCCGCTGGCTGCTATTTGCCTCCAGCCGGCCCGGCGGTACCGGCGGCGCAGACCTGTATCGCGCGCCGGTGGATGCGCAGGGCCGGATCGGCGCGGTGCAATCGCTGGGTGCGCCGATCAACAGCCGCGGCAACGAGCGTTCCCCGACGCTGTCGCTGGACGGCACGCGTCTGGTGTTCGCCAGCGACGGCCACGGCGGCGCCGGCGGCATGGACCTGTTCGTGGCGCGCTGGGACGGGCAGGCCTTTGCGGCGCCGGTGCCGTTGAGCGACATCAACAGCGCTGCCGACGAGCTGGATGCGGCCTGGCTCGGCGATGGACGGGGGCTGGTATGGGCACGCGGTCAACGGGACGGCCCCAGCCAGTTGGTGCTGGCGACCTGCAACAACGGCCATTACACCGTGGGCCATGCGCTGCCGCTGTCGTTCAACGGGCCGCAGGAACGCACCTTCGGTGCGGTAATGGACGCGGCCAAGCCGGGCGAGTTGCTGGTGACCGGCAGCGCGCGCGCACCGCGTGCGGGGCAGCTGGACATCTACCGGATGAAGGCACCGGCGGCGGAGGGAGATACGAGCTGCCGTTGAGGTGGCTGGATGTGCAGATTCAGGCAAGGAGCGGCCAGCCAGACTATGTCGCGTCGGTCTATGGCGAAGTGCTGATCCGGGCCCTTGGTGCAGGGCGGCTGATCAGCGATAGAACGTCTCGCCCGGTGCGTTTTCACTGCCCGCCTGTTGATCTGAGACCTGGCTGCAGGGCAGCTGAGCTGCTCGGCTGCTGAGCTGCGGCTTTGCCGAGGGGCCCTTGCCCGCCCACCATCGCGGGACACGCCGTGAATCCATCCATGGAGGCTCTTACGCGGCATCCATGCCGCGTAAGGTCCCGCGACGGCGGACGGGCAAGGACCAGTCGAGATGGTCGGTGCGCATGGAAGAGCAGTGCTGGATGCGCCTTGTTCGATCATGAAGCATCGGCTCCATGTCTATGCACGCCGCACGACAGACAACCTTTGAGATGAGCGCCGACCAACTCGCTGGTGCGGTGTCCTCGCCGGTTCCGGAACCGTGTGGCGGCGTGGATGCCGCCACCGAGCCCCGAGGGACGGGTTTACGGCGTGTCCCGCAAGTGGTGAGGGCACCGCGCACTCGATTAGCCAGGCTTTTGACCGCATCCAACAGAAGCGGCCGATTAACTCTCCGGATGCACTGCGATTCCTCCACGCCGTTCGCACCTGATTGACGCGCGCTCGCTATGGTTTGTCAGCATTCCAACGCCGCAATGCAGCGGTCATGACCTCGCTCAATAGACATCGCGCCGGTAACGCCCCGCCGCGGTCAGCGACTCCAGTCGCGTCTCGCCCAGCAGTTCGCGCAGCGCGGCATCGACCTCACGCGCCATGCTGTCCAGGCTGCCGCAGACATGGATCACCGCACCGCGGTCGATCCAGTGGCGCAAGGTGTCGCCGGCTTCGCGCAAGTGATGCTGCACGTAGCGCTTGTGCGCCTGGTCGCGCGAGAACACCTGATCGAGTTGCTGCAGGTGACCACGCGCCTGCCAGGCCTGCAGTTCGTCGGCGAACAGAGCATCGTGTGCGGCCTGCCGTTCGCCGAACAGCAGCCAGTGCCCGTGCACACCGGCCAGCTCGGCCTCGCGCAGCAGGGCGCGCAAGCCGGCGATACCGGTGCCGTTGCCGATCAACACCATCGGCGCCTGTTCGACGCGATGGAAACCGGGATTGGTGCGCAGCCGCGCGCGTATCTGCATCCCGATGGGTGCGTGGCAGATCAGCCAGCCCGAGCCCAGGCCGGGGCTGCCGTCGGCGGCTGTGGTCAGGCGCACCACCGCGCTCGCCACGCCGTCGGCCGGCACGCTGGCCAGCGAGTAGTCGCGGGTCGGCAGCCAGGCGCAGGCATCCAGCCAGGTCTGTGGATCCGGATGCGGCGTTGGCGGGCGCGTGGGCGGCTCCGGCAGCACGCGCTCGGCAACGGCCTGCTGCAGCGGCAGCAGCTGCGCATCCACATGCACCAGCGCGTCGGGCGGCAGCCCCCAGGCGGCCAGGCACGCGCGGACGTGGGTGTAGGCATGCGCCGGCTGCACTTCGAGAATGTCGCCGGCCTGCCACTGCGTGCCGGATGGTGGCAGCAGATCGATCTGCCAGATCGGGGCGCCCTCGCTGCCCGGGTTCAGATGCGTGCGCGTCGACAACGTCCAGTGCAGCAGGGTCGGGCGCGCCAGCGGCACGGCCGCCACCGGCGCGCCGGCAATCTGCGCCAATTGCGCATGCCATTGCGCCAGGGCCTGCGGATCGGTGTTGTCCATCTCCACAGCCGGAAACAGCGGCTGCGCGCCCTGCGCCTGCAGCCACTGCTCGATGCGCCGCGAAAACCCGCAGAACTGCGCGTACTGGCGGTCGCCCAGGGCCAGCACGGCATAGGTCAGCTGCGACAGCGTCATGCGCTGGCGCAACAGCTCGCGCTCGAAGCTGCGCGCGGTATCGGGCGGCTCGCCATCGCCAAAGGTGCTGACCACGAACAAGGCATGCCGGGTGCCCTGCAGATGCTGCGCGCCGAGCTGTGCCAGCGAGCGCACCTGCACCGGCAGACCGGCGGCCTGCAGATGCCCGGCCGCCTGCCAGGCCAGCCGTTCGGCAAACCCGCTCTGGCTGGCGAACCCGATCAACCAGGGCTCGGCTTGCGAGGCCGCCGGCGCACCGTGCAGGACCTCGCGCGCGGCACGCAGCGCGCGCTTCTTGCGGCGGCGATCCAGATACAGCATCCAGCCGGTCACGAAAAACACCGACATGCCGACACTGGCCAGCATCACCACAATGCGGCCCGGCAGCCCGAAGAAACTGCCCGAATGCAGCGGGAACATGCTGACCAGCAGCTGTTGGCCACGCGGCAGCAGCGCATAGTCCTGGCGACGCAGCAACGCACCGCTGCCTGGCTCGATTTCCAGATTGTCGTAGGCGCGGTCGTGGTCGGGATGGTCGGGCAGGAAGCGCACGCTCAGCGGTTGACCCGCACGCGGCGGGATGCGCAGGTCCAATGCCGTGCTGTGCGTGGCCGGGATGGCATCCAGGGTGCGCTGCACGGCCGCGAAATTCACCGTGGCCGGGCGATGATCGCGCCCGTCGCCACGCATCGCCGGCTCGGTGCCGAGCAAGGCCACCATGCCGTCGCGGTACCACGGGTAGGACCAGGTCAGCCCGGTCAGCGCCACCAGCAGATATACCAGCAGGCACCAGGTGCCGAACACCGCGTGCAGGCTCCACAGAAAACTGCGCCCCTGCCGTCGCCATTCCACCGCCCACCAGGTACGCAGGCTCCACCAGCGTCGCGGCCAACGCAGATACAGGCCGGAGGCGCAGAAGAACAACAGGATCAGGGTACTTGCACCGGTCACTGCCTGGCCGCGCTTGCCGGCGGCCAGGTGGCGATGCAGATCCTCGATGAAGGCAAACGCGCCGCTCAACCGCGGAGCGGCGACCTTGTCGCCGGTATACGGGTCGAAATACACCCGGCCGCCCCCCTTGCCGGCCAGGCGTGCGGTGGACGGACGCTTGCCGGTCGGATCGATCAGCATGCGCGTGACTGCCTGCCGTTGATCCAGGTCGAGCCGACGCAGCAGCACATCCACCGGCAATGGCCGCTCGCCTGCCGCATGCCGCTGCGCCAGCTGTGCGATCGCCGGGTTGGCCAACCGCACGATCTCGTTCTCGAAGGTCATCAACGCGCCGGTCAGCCCCATTACCGACAGCACCAGCCCGGCCGTGATGCCGAGCAGCCAGTGCAGTTGGAACAGGACGGTCTTGAGCACGCGCGAACTGCCTGAAACAGTGGGGTCCGCTATTGTAGATGAGAATCGTTATCGCAGTTTGGCTGCGGATTTTCGGGATTCACGCCACTGACGCAATGCGATGCGGCATGGGGATCACCCGATCATTGCCGCATTGCCGGTATCTGCCGGTCCTCTGCAATCAGCGTGGCAAGGCTGGCTGCACAGCACGATCCTCGCTCATCCAGGCGCCTGCTGCGCTCTGCACGAAGCCCAGGCCGCGGAAGAACGCGGCCTGCGGAGTCAGTGCGTCTGACTCGCATCAAGCCAGACCTGCAAGCAGCGATTCCTTGCCTGCACGCCGTCACGCCACCGCATCACCGCACTCAGCCTTCCCGCAACCAACGCGCCACCTGGGGGGCGAAGTAGGTCAGCACGCCATCGGCGCCGGCGCGCTTGAATGCCATCAGCGCTTCCAGCACGCAACGACGTTCGTCCAGCCAGCCATTGGCGGCCGCCGCCTTGAGCATCGCGTACTCGCCGCTGACCTGATAGGCGAAGGTGGGCACGCGGAATTCCTGCTTCACCCGCCGCACCACATCCAGATACGGCATGCCCGGCTTGACCATCACCATGTCGGCGCCCTCTTCCAGGTCCAGCGCGATCTCGCGCATCGCCTCGTCGCTGTTGGCCGGATCCATCTGATAGGTGGTCTTGTCGGCCTTGCCGAGATTGCCGGCGCTGCCGACCGCATCGCGGAACGGACCGTAGAACGCCGAGGCGTACTTGGCCGAGTAGGCCATGATGCGCACGTTGAGATGGTCCTGCGCATCCAGCGCGCGGCGGATCGCACCGATGCGGCCATCCATCATGTCCGAGGGCGAGATGATGTCCACACCCGCTTCGGCATGCGACAGCGATTGCCTGACCAGCGCCTCGACGGTGATCTCGTTGAGCACATAGCCCTTGGCATCGATGAGGCCGTCCTGGCCGTGCGT
This sequence comes from Xanthomonas euroxanthea, assembly GCF_903989455.1. Classification (NCBI taxonomy): domain Bacteria; kingdom Pseudomonadati; phylum Pseudomonadota; class Gammaproteobacteria; order Lysobacterales; family Lysobacteraceae; genus Xanthomonas; species Xanthomonas euroxanthea. The sequence continues at coordinate 4,518,179 of NZ_LR861803.1, forward strand.
GGTGTACGGGTCCAGCGCCACGTCGGTCATGATGCCGAGTTCGGGAAAGCGCGCCTTGAGCGCACGTACCGCACGCTGTGCCAGGCCGTCCGGATTCCAGGCCTCGGCCGCGTCCAGGCTCTTGCCGGCCGGGTCGATCACCGGGAACAGGTCGATCACCGGGATACCCAGTTCCAGGGCCGCTTCGGCTTCGCGCAGCAAGTCGTCCAGCGACAGACGCTCCACGCCCGGCATCGAGGCGATCGGCGCGCGGCCGGACAATTCATGCACGAACACCGGCCAGATCAGGTCGTCGGTGGTGAGCGTGTTTTCGCGCATCAGGCGCCGCGAAAACGCATCGTGGCGCATGCGGCGGGGACGGTAATGGGGATGGGCCATCGTGGGCTCCTGTCGGCAGCCGGCAAGTTTACGCCCGCCATCCGCCGCCAGACGCGCTGCGACGCAGTGTCGCAGCGCTGCAACGGACAGGAGCGCGCCGCGATTCATGCCAGCGTGATTCGCCGGGGCACGGTCGGCTCACCCCATAGGGAACGCGTTCGGATGGCGACAGTGCCACGCGGCGACCTTCTTCATCGCCAACCGGGGCAAGGCCCTTCCGGCTTGCGCGACCTGCTTGGGCGCCGCCGCGCGCTAGATCACGCCGCCGCCCAGGCTCAGGCGGATCACCCCGACCACGATCACCAGGCCGTTGAGCAGCAGACCGGTCTTGGCACGCCCGCGATTGCCGGCCGAGGTGAACAGCAGCGCGATCGCGGCAATCAGCGCGCCCACCGCCGCAAACGGGATCAGGAACCAGTTGCCCCAGCCCAGCAACGGGATGAAGGCCAGCACCATCCACAGCAGCGCCACGATGCCCCACAGCAGGCTGATCAATCCCACGTATCACCTCGACATCTTGAAGAATGGCCTCAGCTTAGCCCCGCGGCCGCCAAGACGCCGTGGGCAGGTGGTCACCCTGACCAATGGCGGCTTGGCGGCAGCCTCACGTGGGCACGGCTAGGGTGCGGCGAAGTCCGGCGCGATTCAGTCCGGGCGCCGGATCATCGTCATCACTGTCGTCAACAGGGGCCGCATCATGAACAAGCATGTCGTCATCGCCGCTGCGCTCGCCATGCTCCTGGCCGGTTGCGCCAGCAGTTCCAGGGTGATGCTGGGCCAGGCGCGCGCACCGATCGACCCGGCGCAGGTGCAGGTGTACTCCAATGCACCGGTCGGCTCGGTGGAGATCGCCCAGCTCGAATCCACCAGCGCCGCCGGCTTCGGCACCCAGGGCCAGACCGATGCGGCCGTGCAGCGCCTCAAGCGTGAGGCGGCCAAGCTCGGCGCCAATGGCGTGGTCATCGTCGGCGTGGGCTCGGAACGCTCCGGCGGCGGCCTGTCGGTGGGCGGCGGCAGCTACGGCGGCCGCGTCGGCGGCGGCCTGGGCATCGGCATCCCGACCACCCAGAAGCGCGCGGCCGGCATGGCGATCTGGGTGCCGGCGGGGGCAAGGGATACATCGACGAAGGAACCCTGAGAGGCGCTTCAAGACAGCAATAGGCCAGAGCTTCCCTGCGATGACGAACGATTAGCACGCACGTCTCCCAAGAGTGCTCCCCCTGGAAGTCTGAAGGCATTCATCATACAACCAAGCATAAAAAGTATGGAAATTCGCCATGCTTTGTGGCACCTTACGGCAGACCTGCGTTTAACCGCACACAAGGAAGATGGCCGTGGCAGGCACTCAAACGAACAATTTCAGCGCTGACAGTAGCGCCAGCGCGGGCGCCTATGGCTGTATCGGCAACGTTGCGCCCGCTCCCAGGCAAGCCGCCAACAGGACGCGTTGGCGCTTTCGCCTGTCTTTTCCGTATCAAGCCAATTCAGTGAGACTTGCCATGACTGACCGTGTCCGTCGTTCACGCGCGCCATTTTCACGCCTTGCAGCAGGCCTACTCCTCTCGGTGGGGCTTTGCGCTGGTCAAGCAAATGCACAGGTGATTACCCATGACCCGGTGACGCTGGAAAGCATGATTGCTGAATACGGAAAGGACTTCGATCGTTGGAAGGAAACGTTGACGCAATACCAGAAGGAATATTCACACTACCAGCAACAGTTGATCAAGCTGCAGAGCCTGAATCTGACCGGCTCAACGATGCAGGATAACTTTACCGAGCGTGACCTCAACTACGGGATGGAGAATGCCTGCCCCGGGGCTGGAGGCAGTGACATGGTCTCGATAGTGGGCAACGCAATCAAGTCCTCGATGCCCAACATATCACTCGATATGCAGGGTGATTTGGTCACGCAACAACTCAAGGTCTGCCAGTTGCTGGTGATGACCGACAATGCGCGTTACAACGAATCGGTACGCATGCTCAAGCGGTTGGTCCAGCGCAACCAGGACTTCCAGAACAGGGTGGAACGGCAGCGGAGAACGGTAGGCACCAGCCAGGGCGCCCTCGCAGCCAACGATAATGAAGTAGCGCGCTTCATGACGCAGAACTCCATGGATCTTGATTATTGGCAGGCCAGGGTCAAGGCGTACGACTCTTATGAAGTAGCACTCAAGAACGATCAGAAGCGGTTGGCCAAGCGCGCACTCAACGGCGATAAGGGCCCGAATAAAATATTGGGCCAGCTCGTTCAGGCTGTTGCACTAAAGACGGCACTGTCGGTCGACTAAACACGTGTCGGGAATCACGGCGCGCAATATCAGCATTAACGGGAAGAATCATGGACAGCGTTTTCCAGGGGGCGATGAGCTGGTTGCGGCCAATGGCCGATACAGGCATCGGCGATTACGTCTTTTTCAAACTGATCAACGATTACCTGAATCACGAGATCGACCATTTCGGCATGCAATTGCTGAAGAATGCGATGGATTGGGTCAATATCGCAGCCCTGGTGTTGGCCACGCTCTGGGTGATGGTTGTGGGTTACCGCCTGGCCACCGGGCAGTCGCGCGAGTCGGCCATGGCTGTGATGGGCAAGGCGACCAAGATCGTCTTCATCGTGATGATCGCCACCAGTCTGGGCGCCAACGGCGCCCCGCTGCACAAGACGCTCACCCAGAACCTGGACAAGGAGCTGCATCAGCTGTTCACTGATGAAGAAGACACCACGTCGGCCGATGCGATCGACCAGAACCTGGCGCTGACCCAGCTCGCCTTGGCGGCGGTGGATGTGGTGCGCATCGACCCGGACGACCCGGAGTCGCTTGAGCAAAAGCGCAGCGCCATGCTGATGGCAGGCATTGGCGCGTCCAGCCCGGCCATGGCGGCCGGTGCGATGTTGCTGCTGTTCAAGTTCACCATGGCCTTCTTGATCGGCGTCGGGCCGATCTTCGTTCTGGCGCTTATGTTCGATGCCACCAAGGACCTGTTCAAGAAATGGCTGTTCTACGTCATCGGCACGCTGTTCTCGATGTCCATGCTCTCGGTGGTCTCGGCTATCGTGCTCAAGCTCTCTTACAAGGTGGCTGCAGCACTGTGGGCCGCAAAAGGCATCAACAGCCTGATGGGTAATGACGTGGAAGGCCTGAGCTCGCAAGCCATGCAGCAGGGCGGCATTGGCCTGCTGCTGACCACTGTCATCATCACCATGCCTACTGTCGCGGCTGCATTGTGGCAGGGCAGCATGGGTAGCTTCATGGCGTTCTCGGCGTTTGATCGGGCAGGCTCAAGCCCAGGGCCGCAAGGACAGGCGCCGGGGTCTTATATGCCGCGGCAGAGTGGCAATAATACGTCGGCACCAAATGATTCAGGAGCATTGCCTTCTACCCCCAGCAATTTGCGGGTCACTGGGGGAGAGCCGCAAGCAGCACAGCCAGCAACTCCGGGTTCCAGAGGCATCGCATCTCAAAATAACAATCAAGTCATCTGAATTTAGGTTGGGGCAGGCATGAAATTCCATTGGTCTTTAATGTTTCTTTTAGTTCTCACTCCAAATTTTGCACGCGCGGAGGGTGGCTGCCCCCCGGGCCAGTATCCCATTGGCGGACAAGGAGCAGTTGCATGCGCACCAATGCCCCAGAACAATTCGCAGCCACAGGCTCGTCCCTTAGGAAAATGGATTAAAACCTGGGGCGCAATTGCAATGGGATCTATCGATTCAGTTGTCAATTACGGAGTTTCCACAGGTAAATTTTCAAAGAGTGAAGCACAGAATGAGGCAATGGCTAAATGCGCTTCACACGGCGAGCAAGACTGCACAGTTACGCTCACATATTTCAATCAATGCGCCGCAATATCGACACCAGAAGTAGACGGAAAACAGGCGGGGGGGGGAGTGGTACAATTCGCAGGAAGCGCCACGATTGCGGAGGCATCAGCCCGCGCATCCTCACTGTGTAGAAATTCTAATAAACCACCTGCTCAGTGCACCATCATTTATAGCAATTGCACTGAACAGGTATTCCAGAAATTTTAAGGAAAAGCTTCCGGTCAGCAGGTGCTGCATTCTCTTCTCAAAATTCTGAAGAATCGGTTTAAATTTATGCCTCATGCATGTGTTAGATAATTTGGATATGAATGTCGACAGTTGGGATGTCATCTCTGCTACTGCACGCTATTGCCGGCATTCTTTTGAGATTTGCAGGACTCTGATCTTATGATTCGGAATCTAAACGTAGCAACACTAATATGCTCAGCCCTAATTTTCCTCACAGGGTGCAACCCAATGAATACTGCTTACGCGAAACCGGATAATACCGTAGCAGATTGGCCCTTAAAGTTTGTACGCCATAGTTTTGGTGCAGCCTGCTACTCAACCTACGGATGCAAGGTCCGCTATAACAATTTCCTGTTCATCGATGACCCGGACGACAAGCTCGAAGTGTCTTCGGCCTCGCTGGGCGCCAAGTATCCTTCCAACCTCGGTGGCGGCTATCTTGGCGTGAAGAACTTTCCGCCACCCATTGAAATCTCCTGGCGTTCAAAAGATGGTCAAGCGCATGAGGCCAAGGTCGATCTGGAAGAAATTTTTCACGACCGCCTGATTCGTCATAACGTCAAACGCGAAGATATCCCGGAGGGTATTTCAATTGGTGATCCGGAAATCGTATTGGAGGTGAATGATCGTACGGTGAATGTTTACATGCGTGCCTTCATCCCTACAAAAACCCCTCAGATCCCAGGAAATCCTCGCAGTAGCTTTAGAGATGACTTAGTCATAGCTTGGACGAGATCGTACTAGCGCTCGCTGTTTTTTGTCATTGTAATCATGGAGATGTTTCATGGAGAAGAAACCCCTTCCGGATGGCGTGACCACTTATCCAGCCGATGCAAAGGATATTGCTAGCTACGGCGATGCGAGCAAAGCGCTCTCGACCCAGACAATACCTATCATGGTGGACTCTGCGCAGCCACATTCCCGTTTATTTGTTGCCGCCTTCGATGGTACTGGCAATAATTTGTACAAAGATGCGCCTGAGCATCGCACCAATGTCGCTGAAGCCTACCTGCAGATTGATGCTGCACGGAGGAAAGAGGGACTTGAAAATATCGGCGCCGGATATGTCGAAGGTGTCGGCACCCAAGGTGGGCTAGGCGGTACACGCGATCTCATGCAGGGCTACACCTATGAGGCACGCCTTGAAGAGATGTACGTAAAATTTGCGGAGCAATCAGCGAAGTGGATTCGAGAGGACCCCGGGGCAAAGATCAGTGTCGCTCCGATAGGTTTCAGCCGTGGCGCTGAGCAAGCAGCCGGCTTCGCACGCCTGGTCCACGAGCGTGGCATCCAAGATCCGGAAGGTCTGGTGATCAAGCGTGGGGCTAATGGCCTGATCGAGCATATCGAATTCACCAAGCCGCCGCTGGTTGCCCCAGGACAAGTTGCCCAGGCTGTCGGCCTATTCGATCCTGTCGGCACTGGCGTTCCGCGCGATCATGACCGGCGCTTGCCGCCGTCAGTAATTTCCGGCTTCCAGATTACTGCCGAGGACGAGCGCCGCAATCTGTTCCAGTCCACGGCTATTATGGATGCCGGCCGCACAGAAGACGGCCGCTTCCTCAACGTCACCGTAGGTGGCGCGCATAGCGACATCGGTGGCAGTTATAGCCAAAATGGCCTCGCCATCCGCAGCGGCAACATCATGGTGGATTATCTCAACGGCTTAAGTGCTCAGCCTTTTTTAGATAAACGTGCCGTTCCGAGCGCGCCAGAAATGAATGTCGTCCACCGCTCTGAGGAGCATCAGTTTATCTACAGCACTTCGCTGTACGATAAGACCGGCGCGCGCGGCGTGCAAACAGCCCTGGCGCCACCTGCACTCTGTCGCATCGACTGCCTGGATGCACAACCGGTCGATAAGGCATTGGCGGAGAAGTTCACATTCAAGCCAGTTGCAATTGGAGCGGTGCCAGCTGAGACAGCTGCATCCAAAACGCCACAATTAGCAGTGCCCAACGACCAGCTTTACCAAGCCATCCACAGCAAACTTCCTGCAGGCACATCCGAGGCCATCGCGATGCATGCAACGGTGGAGGCAAAGCGCGAAGGCATCGTGCGGGCCGATCAGCTGCAGAGCGTGACGTTACAGCAAGGCAATGTCTGGATCGTTGGTCAGACGCCAGGTTTTCGGGTCAAAGTGGACCTGTCTGCCCCGATGCCTCCCTTGGACGAAAGCATTCGCCAGTCGCAAGCGCTTGATGAGCAGCGCATGCGTCCTACGCCTGACCGTACGCCCTCACCCGCCCACAGCATGTAAGGCATACTGACCGTTCGACGAATGGAAGGATCCTCTCGTGAGTGTTGCCGCTTGGTCACATAAAAATATTCATCACCACAGCTTGATCGTCGGTTACCGCCTGGCCACCGGCCAGTCGCGCGAGTCGGCCATGGCTGTGATGGGCAAGGCGACCAAGATCGTCTTCATCGTGATGATCGCCACCAGTCTGGGCACCAACGGCGCCCCGCTGCACAAGACGCTCACCCAGAAGCTGGACAAGGAGCTGCATCAGCTGTTCACTGATGAAGAAGACACCACGTCGGCCGATGCGATCGACCAGAATCTGGCGCTGACCCAGCTCGCCTCGGCGGCGGTGGATGTGGTGCGCATCGACCCGGACGACCCGGAGTCGCTTGAGCAAAAGCGCAGCGCCATGCTGATGGCAGGCATTGGCGCGTCCAGCCCGGCCATGGCGGCCGGTGCGATGTTGCTGCTGTTCAAGTTCACCATGGCCTTCCTGATCGGCGGCGGGCCGATCTTCGTCCTGGCGCTCATGTTCGATGCCACCAAGGACCTGTTCAAGAAATGGCTGTTCTACGTCATCGGCACGCTGTTCTCGATGTCCATGCTCTCGGTGGTCTCGGCTATCGTGCTCAAGCTCTCCTACAAGGTGGCCGCCGCGCTGTGGGCCGCAAAAGGCATCAACAGCCTGATGGGTAATGACGTGGAAGGCCTGAGCTCGCAAGCCATGCAGCAGGGCGGCATTGGCCTGCTGCTGCCGACTGTCATCATCACTACCCTCATTCCGGGGCTGCGGCATGCTTCCATTTGGTTGAATGCCGCAGCCACCGTGGCGAACGTTACCCGTAGGCCATGATTTAGCGCTTGCCCTGCTGCGCAGGGATGAACTGCGTCTCCACCGCCTTGGCCAGCTGGTCCGGCGGCAGCAGGCCCTGGTCGAGCAGGAAGTTGTTGAAGGCCAGGCGGTTGAACTTCTTGCCCAGGACCAGCTCGGTGCGCATGCGCAGTTCCAGGATGCGGGTGTAACCGTAGAAGTAGCTGCCGGCCTGGCCGGGGGCGCGGACGGTGTAGCGGTCCAGTTCCTGGCGGGTCATCGCCGGCGAGAGGCCGACATCGTCTTCGAGCACCTGGCGTGCGCGTTCGCGGTCGATCAGGCCGAGGTTGAGCATCGGGTCGAGCATGGCGCGGGCGGCGCGCAGCAGGCGGAACTGCAGGGCGATCAGCTGGCCGTCGAGCGGTTCGTACGGGACCATTTCGGCTTCGGCATACAGCGCCCAGCCTTCGACGTTCACCGAGTTGAACGCGAACAGGCTGCGCGCCAGCGACACGCCACGTTCGACCATGGCGGTGAACTGCAGCTCATGGCCGGGGCGGCCTTCGTGTGCGCTGAGCGTCCAGGCGGCCGAGCCGAAGTTGAAGTCGTCGTACTGCTCCTTCTTGGCGCCGTCGGCAGTCGGGTTGCCCAGCGGCAGCACGAACTGGCCCTGCTGGCCGGTATTGCCGATCAGCGGGGCCGGCAGGAAGTGCGGTGCCGGTTGCGCAGCGCTTTCGGCCGCGCTGCCCAGGCGCATCTGCATCGGACGGTTGGGCACATCGACGATGTGCTGCTGACGGATGATCGGGTCGATCTGGTCGATCACGCCGCGGTAGTGGGTTTCCAGCTGGTCGTCGGCGATCTTGTTGCCCTTGAGCGCACGGATCACCTGCACGTAATCGCTGCCCTGCACCCCCTTGGCCTTGGCCACCAGCGGCGCCAGCTGACGCATCGCCGAGCGGGTTTCCATGAATTCCAGCTGCGCGCGCTGGATCAGCTGCTGCGGAGCGATGTCGATGCCGACCTGCTTGAGCTGGAAGGCATACAGCGGTTCGGGCAGGCGGGTGTCCTTGCGCGCTTTCGGCAGCACCGTGGTGCGGGTCCAGGTGGCGTACTCCTTCAACTGGGTGGACATCGCCTTGAGCGCTTCGTCGGCGCCGGCGATCTTGTACTTGGCGAACAACTCGCCGATGCCGGCGACGTAGGTGTCCACGTTGGCCAGCGCCTGCTCCACTTCGCGCTCGGTCGGCTGCAGCAGGGCCTTGTTGCCAAGCTGTTCCTCGTAGCGCTGGCGGGCCAGCGTGGTGGTCGGCGTCGTGCCCGGCACCAGGCCCACGTAACGCTTGAGGCGATCCAGCGCCTTGGCGCGGCGCTCGGGCACGGTCTGGTCGGACAGCAATCCATTGAGGCCGCTGAAGACCAGCTGCGGCGCGTCGCTCCACGGCAGCAGGTAGCGCTCGTTGAGCTGGCTGCCTTCGATGTTCTGTTCGGCCGCCGCAATCATGATCTGCAGGTCCTGGCGCACGTTGACGTCGCGCTCGGTCGCCAGCTTGGCCTGCAACGCGGTGCGCGCCTTGCTCATTGCATCGCGGTAGCGCGCGGCGTTGTTCGGCCCCAGGTCGATGACCTGGTCGTCGTAGCCGGGCACGCCGAAGAAGCTAGCGTATTCGGGCTGGAACGGCGCCTGCGCGTTCAGCAGGATCTGCGCGTCGCCGTTGCTGGTCTGCACCCAGGCCGGCGTGGCAGGCTGGGCCTGCCCGGGCTGAGCGGTCTGTGCCTGCAATGGCAGCGAAGCACCGAGCGCCAGCGCAACGGCGAGAACAAGTGGTTTCATGGGGTGGATCCGCAAGTTGAGTAGCGCGACCCTACCCATCCGCAGCGGCTGCGGCAATGCGCCTTAGGTCATGGTCGCAGGAGTGCGGCGGCGCTTGCGGACCCGTTACCAGACTGCAGACGTTGGCGATTGCAGCTTGCCAGGCGCTGCAGCCGGAACCGGTGGGAGCGATGACATGACAACGTCCTTGCAGGCCAAGTGTTGGGGCACGACTGCAGATGACCTCGGCGGTGAGCAACACCACGGCGCGGCCAACATCGCCGCGGGGCCGCGGCGGCGGCCGCTGTACCACTGCAGTGGCCGCGTCCCCTGCAGCCGGCCGCCGGCCGCTCAGGGCATCAGGCAGCGCTGGATGAAGGCCTCCGCGGTCTTGTAGCGATGCAAGGCGGTGCTGCCGGACAACCCATGCTTGGCACCGGGATAGGTCATCAATTCGAAGGCGGTGCCGCGCGCCTGCAACGCGCTCATCAGCGCGGTGGAGTTGGTGAACAGCACGTTGTCGTCGGCCATGCCGTGGATCAGCAGCAGCCTGGCGCGCAGGCCGTCCAGATGGGTGGCGATGCGCGCGTCGCGGTAACCGTCGGCGTTGCTGGCCGGCAGGTCCATGTAACGCTCGGTGTAGTGGGTGTCGTACAGCCCCCAATCGGTGACCGGCGCGCCGGCCACGCCACAGGCGTAGGCCTCACTGTGCCTGGCCAGCAGCATCAGCGTCATGTAGCCGCCGTTGGACCAACCCTGCACGCCGATGCGGGCCGGATCGACCCAGCGCTGCGCCTTGAGCCAGGCCACACCCTGCAGCTGATCGTCCACTTCGACTGTGCCCTGCCTGCCGTACAGCGCACCACCGAAGGCGCGGCCACGCCGCGGCGTGCCGCGGTTGTCCAGCGAGAACACCACATAGCCGCGCTGGGCGAGGTACTGGTCGAACAGCGCATCGCCACGGCTCGGCCAGGCATCGAGCACGGTCTGCGCGGCAGGGCCGCCATATACGTACACCATCACCGGATAGCGCCTGGCCGGGTCGAAGTTGTCCGGCTTGATCAGGCGATACTGCAGCGGCGTGGTGCCGTCGGCAGCGGTGAGCGTGCCGAATTCCACCGGGCGCTGCGCGTCGCGGTATCTGGCGTAAGGGTGCTGCGGATCGGCCAGGTCGTTCTTCAGCAGCGTGGCGATTTTTTCGCCATTGGCGCGGAACAGCTCGATCTGCGGCGGCGTGGTGGTGTTGGACCAGCTATCGACATACACGCTGGCATTGCCGGCGAAACTGGCCGCGTGCGTGCCGCGGGGCATCGAACGTTTTTCGATCGCACCGCCGGCCAGCGGCACCGCATAGATGTGGGTCTGGGTCGGCGATTCCTTGCTGGCGGAAAAATACACCGTGCCGGCGTGCTCGTCGACGGCGAGCAACGCATCGACCACCCAGTCGCCGGAGGTCAGCGGGGTGAGCGTGCGCCCGTCTTCCGATGCCACATACAGATGTGCGTAGCCGCTGCGCTCGGAGTTCCAGACAAAACGGCCGTCCTTGAGAAAGCGCAGATCGTTGTGGAGCGGCACCCAGGTCGGCGAGGTCTCGGTGACCAGCACGCGCTGCCTGCCGCTGGCCAGCGTGGTTTCGATCAACGCAAGGGTTTTCTGGTCGCGCGACTGGCGCTGGAAGGTCAGCCGCTGCGCATCGCGCCAGTCCACCCGCGCCAGGTAGATGTCCGGGTTCTTGCCCAGGTCGATCCACTGTGGCTTGGCTGCAGCACGCGGGGCGATCACGCCGAGCTGCACGGCCACATTGGGCTGGCCTGCCTGCGGATAGCGCTGGTCGATCACCTCGGTGTGGTCGGCGTAGACCTCCGGGCGCTTCTGGATCGGCACAGCCGATTCGTCGATGCGCGCGAAGGCAATCGCCGAATCGTCCGGCGCCCACCAGTAGCCGGTGTGGCGATCCATTTCCTCGTCGGCGACGAACTCGGCCACGCCATTGCCGATGGTCTCGCTGCCGTCGCGGGTCAGTTGCAGCTGTTTGCCGCTGGCCAGGTCGATCACCCACAGGTTGCGCGCGCGCACGAAACTGACGAAGCCGCCCTTGGGCGAGAGCTTGGCATCGGTGGCGAAGCCTTCGCCATGGGTGAGCTGGCGCACTGCGGCGCTGCCGGTCTTGCGCAGGTCGTACAGATACAGCTCGCCGCCGAGCGGAAACAGCAACGCGTGCGCGTCCGGCGCCCATTGGTAATCGACGATGCCGGCGAAGGCAGCGATGCGTTGGCGCTCACGGCGGGCCTTTTCCACATCGCTGAGCGTCTCGGTGCCAGGCAACACGAGCTTGGAGTCAACCAGCAGGCGGGTCTGGCCGCTGGCGATGTCGTACTCCCACAGATCCAGTTGATTGCGGTCGCTGTCCTTGCCGCGCAGGAAGCTCACGCGCGAGCCGTCGGGGGCGACCTTGGGTTTCATCAGCGTCGGGCCGGACAACGGCAACGGGCCGGTGATGGCATCGAGGGTGAGTTTTTCGGCGTGAGCGGTGGGGAGCGTGCTGAGCATGAGGGCAAGGGCGGCGAACAGGGCGCGCATCGAAGATCCTGTCTTGAGATAGCACACAGGATGCGGGCGCGTGGGGTGTTTGAGAAGCGCGGCGATGGCGCGTGTGCGCGATGACGGACTGTGCATGGTTGCGCGCATGTGCGGCAGCGTGGTTCTGGAGTCGTCCTCGCCCTGCCTTGCGCGGCAAAGGTGCGATGGCCCGATGGTCGCAGTTGGCGCGCTGCGGAGGGTGCATGCGTATTTCGTGCTGCGCAGGTTCCGGGGGGGCGGTGGGTCTGGCTCCACTTGCGTACCCTCACCCCCAACCCCTCTCCCGGGGGGGAGAGGGGCTCAAGGCACCGGGTGTGTCGCACGCAGTTGATGCACGCGCATGCCGCTGCTAACTCCTGATGCTGCTTGCCGTTGCTGCCTACTGTTATTGCTGCGCAGTTGCACCAGTCGCCGCTATCGCCGCATGGGCTGTTACGCAGCCGCGCCTGCCGCTTTGCTTCAGCGCTTGCCGAACAGGTGCTTGCGTTCTTCCTCGCCCAGTGGCTTGCCGGCGTTGGGGTTGACCTGTTCTTTGAGCGCATAGGCGCGCTGGGTGGCCGGACGCGCGGAGATGGCGTCGTGCCAGCGCTTGAGATGCGGGAAGTCGGCGTAATCGGGGCGGATGTCGGCGTAGACCTCGATCCACGGATAGCTGGCCATGTCGGCGATGCCGTACTCGGGGCCGGCCAGGAACGCGGAGGCGGCCAGGCGCTTGTCGAGCACGCCATGCAGGCGATGTACTTCGGTGTTGTAGCGCTCGATCGCGTAGGGAATCTTTTCCGGCGCATAGACGTTGAAGTGGCCCATCTGGCCGCTCATCGGCCCCAGCCCGCCCATCTGCCAGAACAACCATTCCAGCGCGGCGATGCGGCCACGCGCATCGCGCGGCAGGAAGCGGCTGGTCTTCTCGGCCAGGTACAGCAGGATGGCGCCGGATTCGAACACGCTCTGCGCGGGACCGCCGTCGGCCGGTGCGTGGTCGACGATCGCCGGCATCTTGTTGTTGGGCGAAATCTGCAGGAAGGCCGGCTCGAACTGCTCGCCCTTGCCGATGTTGACCGGCTTGAGCGTGTAGTCCAGCCCGGCTTCTTCCAGGAACAAGGTGACCTTGTGGCCATTGGGGGTGGGCCAGTAGTACAGGTCGATCATCGTGCGCTCCAGTTCGGCAGGGGGGTGGCACGCAGCCGCGCGCCTCGACGACCGATGGTACGGCCAAGCCCGCGACCTGCGCGTGCGCTCGCCGTGGTGCTGACTGGAACGATGTGTGACGCGATTGGCTCGCGACCGATGCTGCAGTGCAAATTGACTTGGTTAAGGCTGCGCTCACAAATGCACGACTGTTTCATCGACCTTCGCCTGTCCCGCCTGGGGCCGGCTTATCTTCACTTGGGGAAGAATCATTGTGAGAGAGCCACGCACCCTGCCGCGCACGCGGCGTCTGACGTCTGCCCTGCTGTTTGCCTTGTCGACGCCGCTGGCCGCGCAGACCGCACCGCCGCCGCAGTCCGCGTCCACCGTTCCGGGCGCAAGCCAGGCCGATCCGGCCACGCTCGATGCGGTGCAGGTCACCGGTATCCGCGGCAGCCTCACCTCGTCGATGAACGTCAAGCGCGATGCGCAGGGCATCGTCGACGGCATCGTGGCCGAGGACATCGGCAAGTTCCCCGATACCAATCTGGCCGAGTCGCTGCAACGCATCAGCGGCGTGTCGATCGACCGCTCGCTGGGCGAAGGCTCGCGCGTCACCGTGCGCGGCGTCGGCCCGGACTTCAACCTGGTGCTGCTGAACGGCCGGCAGATGCCGGGCGCCAGCATCGAGGAGTCCAACGCCTCCAACTCGCGTGCGTTCGACTTCGCCAACCTGGCGTCGGAGTCGATCTCCGGCATCGAGGTGTTCAAGACCAGCCGCGCCAGCACGCCCACCGGCGGCATCGGTGCGACCATCAACATCAAGACCAGCCGGCCGCTGGACAACCCCGGCCTGCATGCCAACGTCGGCCTCAAGGGCGTGCACGACAGTTCCAACGAGAACCTGCCCGGACGCCTGCAGGGCGATTCGCTGACACCGGAAATCTCCGGCATCTTCAGCAACACCTCGGCCGACGGGCGCTTTGGCGTGTCGCTGAGCGGCAGCTACCAGGAACGCGACTTCGGCTATAGCCAGGTCGGCGTGCCCAACGGCTGGCGCTCGTTCCGTGGCGATTCCACCGCCTACGGCACCATCCCGCAGCCAGGTACGTCCGGCTCGGAGAACATCGTCAACCGCCCCGGTCCGAATGACATCTATTCGGTGCCGCAGAATCTCAACTACCGCGTGGTCGGCGTGGAACGCCAGCGCACCAACGGCCAGTTGACGCTGCAGTACAAGCCGCTGGACAACATCACCACCACGCTGGATTACACCTATTCGGAAAACAAGATCCAGCAGCAGCGCAACGAGATGTCGGTTTGGTTCAACTATGGGCCGTCGGCCAGCGCCTGGACCAACGGCCCGGTGGCAGGACCGGTGAGCTATTCGGAAATCGTCAATCCGGCCACCAGCGACCTGGCCACCGCCGGCTCCAATGCGGCCACGCGCAACCAGAACAAGTCGCTGGGCTTCAACGTGGATTGGGCGGTCAATGATCAGTTCAAGCTCAACTTCGACATCCACCGCTCCACCGCCGAAGCCGGTGCGGACAGCCCGTTCGGTTCCAGCAATTCGCTGGGCGTGTCCGGCTTTTACCGCGGCACCTCGGTGGTGGATTTCAGCAAGGATTTCCCGGTGCTGCAGCAGCAGTTGGGCTTCGGCCTGACCGGGCTGGATCCGTCACGCACGCTGGTCACCGGCTCGGCGTTCCGCAACAGCTACATGAAGTCGGAGATCGACCAGGCGCAGGTCAACGGCGACTTCACCTTCGAAAACTATTCGCAGTTGAAGTTCGGCATCGGCAGCACCGAGGTCAAGAACCGCTCGGCATTTTCCAACGTGCAGCGCGACACCTGGGGCGGTGCCGGCACCGCGGCCGATTATCCGGACGATCTGTGGATTCCAAGCTCGTTCGCGCAGTATTTCGATGCGATCGATGGCAGCGGCAATCCGGCGCAGTTCAATCAACTGTTCCTGTTCGACTTCGAACGCGCCCGCCAGGCCGCCGCGCAGGTGGCCGGCGACGACGCGCTGTACCGCACCTCGCCGGTGTTCACCACCGACCGCCGCGTGACCGAAAAATCCAAGAACGCCTACCTGCAGTGGAACAACAGCTGGGACGATCTGCGCGTGCCGATCAGCCTGGCCGCCGGTGTGCGCTACGAAGAAACCAAGGTGGACGCACAGGCGCTGGTGCCGGTGGCGGTGGGCATCGACTGGGTCGCCAACAACGAGTTGCCGATCCGCCTGGCCGACTCGGCATTTGCCAGCGGCAGCGGCAAGTACGAGTACTGGCTGCCCAGCCTGGACCTGAGCTTCAAGCTCACCGAGGATCTGGTGCTGCGCGGCAGCTACGGCGAAACCATCGGCCGGCCCGGCTGGGGCGATATCCAGGGCGGGCAGACGCTCAACCAGATCGCGCGCCTGGAAGGCGGCACCGGCCAGGAAGGCAATCCCGGCCTCAAGCCGCTGCTCTCGCACAACATCGACCTGTCGCTGGAGTGGTACTACAGCGATGCCAGCTACGCCTCGGTGGGCTTCTTCCGCAAGAACATCGACAACTACATCGGCGTGACCACGCGCAACGATGCCTCGCTGGGCCTGAACACGCCGGTGGGCGGTGCGTACTGGAACGAAGCGCTGGGCAACGGCTGCGCCTCGGCGGACCTGACCTGCATCCGCAACTACATCTTCCGCAACCGCGGCGGTGCGCCGGGTGTGGTGCGCGGGAGGGACGATTCCAATGGCAATGCCACCGGTGTGATCAGCGGGCAGCCGGGCGATCCGGTGGCCAACTTCGCCATCACCGCGCCGGCCAACCAGCGCTCGGCCTCGCTGGACGGCTGGGAATTCAACCTGCAGCACATGTTCGGCGACAGCGGCTTCGGCGTGTCGGCCAACTACACCATGGTCGACTCCGGCCTGACCTACGACAACTACGTGATCGGCGAGCAGTTCGCGCTGGAAGGGCTGAGCGATTCGGCCAACGTGGTCGGCTTCTACGACAGGGACAAGTGGCAGGTGCGTGCGGCCTACAACTGGCGCGACGAGTTCCTGGCCGCACGCTTCGACGGCAGCGGCCAGCCCAACCCGGTCTACACCGAAGCCTACGGCCAGCTGGACCTGAGCATCGGCTACCAGTGGACCGAGAACCTGTCGCTGAGCCTGGAGGCGATCAACCTCACCGACGAGGTGCAGCGCCAGCACGGCCGTCACCCGAACCAGATCATCTACGCCACCCAGACCGGCCCGCGCTACATGCTGGGCGTGCGCTACAAGTTCTGGTGATCTGAGTGAGGTACCGAGCGTCCCGGCAGCGCGCCTGCCGGGACGCCCGCACCGCCTTTCCGCACGCTGGCCGCAGTTGCTGCATCCGGCACTTGCCACGCGGAGGGGAACTGTCCAAGCATGGGCCACGCGCCCCGCGTGATCTGCCTGCCCCCCATGACCAATGCCGTGTTGTTGAACAACCTCGATCACCGCGATCTGCGCGTGATCACCGCGCACGGCGCCGCCTACGGCGACGACGTGATGTCGGCTGCGACCTTTCCGCAGGAGTTCCGCCAACTGCAGGCGCAGTACCCGATCGTGTTCCATCGCAGCGGCGAGCGCAGTTTTCAGCCGCTGGCGTTGCTGGGCCTGCGCCTGGGCGAGAACCTGTTCCTGGACGGTGCGCGTTGGGATGCGCCGTACGTGCCGCTGGCGATCCAGCGGCAACCGTTTCTGATCGGCGAGCAGGCGGACGGGCCGATGGTGCACGTGGACCTGGACAGCCCGCGCATCAGCCGCAGCGAAGGCGAGGTGCTGTTTCGCGAACATGGCGGTACCACCGAATTTCTCGACCACATCAGCCAGGTATTGCGCACCTTGCACGATGGCCTGACCGCCAGCGAGGCGTTCGTCGCACGCTTGCTGGGCTACGACCTGCTCGAACCGTTCGTGTTCGAGGCCACGCTGCAGAACGGCCTGGAATGCCGTCTGACCGGGCTCTACGCCGTGCACGAAGAACGCCTGCGCGCGCTCGACGATGCCGCACTGCTCGATCTGCACCGGCATGGCGATCTGGAACCGCTGTACATGGCGGTGGCCTCGATCGCGCAGTTCCGCCACCTGCTCGACCGCCTGCAGCGCCGCCATGCTGGCTGAGCCGCGCGCCATCGAAGAGCGACACGGGCTGGACCCGCAGCAGCTGGATCCGGCCATGCTGCGCTCCACCACGCCGCTGGTCTTGCGCGGGCTGGTGCGCGACTGGCCGCTGGCGCAGGCCGGCGCGAGCTCTGCGCAGGTGGCGGCCGCCTACCTGCGCGGTTTCGATCGCGGCGAGGCGGTGGTGGCGCAGGTCGGCCCGCCGGAGATCGATGGGCGCTTCTTCTACAACGCGGACATGAGTGGCTTCAATTTCCGCCCTGAACGGGTGCCATTGAACGTGGTGCTGGAGACCTTGCTGCGCGATCTGCACAACCCACAGCCACCGGCGATCTATGTCGGCTCCACCACGCTGGACACCTACCTGCCCGGCCTGCGCGCGCACAACCCGATCGCGCTGCCGCAGGCGCAGCCGCTGGCCAGCATCTGGATCGGCAACCGCACCCGCATCGCCGCCCACCAGGACCTGCCCGACAACCTGGCCTGCGTGGTCGCCGGGCGGCGCCGCTTCACGCTGTTTCCGCCGCAGCAACTGGCCAACCTGTATATCGGCCCGCTCGATCTCACCCCGGCCGGGCAGCCGGTCAGCCTGGTCGACATCGCCGCGCCAGACCTGCAGCGCTTTCCACGCTATGCGCAGGCGCTGGAACACGCGCTGGTGGCCGAGCTGGAACCGGGCGATGCATTGTTCATTCCCAGCATGTGGTGGCATCACGTCGAAGCGCTGACGCCGTTCAACGTGCTGGTGAATTTCTGGTGGCGGCAGAGCCCGGCCTACATGGATTCGCCGATGAATGCGCTGATGCTGGCGCTGCTCACCATGCGCGACCTGCCAGCGGAGCAACGCGCCATCTGGCAGGACGTGTTCGACCATTACGTATTCGCTGCCGACGCGGACACCGCCGCACACATGCCCGAGTCTGCGCGCGGTGTGCTGGCGCCGATGGACGAGGTCCGTGCCCGCAGCCTGCGCGCGCGCTTGCTGCAACGCCTGAATCGCTGAGGATCTGATGCCATGACCGACACCACGCCTGCGGATCCACAACAGCGCCCGGTGCGCCGCGTCGTCATCGCCGGTGGCGGCACCGCCGGCTGGATGGCCGCCGCCGCGTTATCCAAGGTGCTGGGCCGGCACCTGCAGATCACCCTGGTGGAATCGGACGAGATCGGCACGGTGGGCGTGGGCGAAGCCACCATTCCCAGCCTGGTCACCTTCCATCGCCTGCTGGAGATCGACGAGGCCGCGTTCATGGCCGCCACCCAGGCCACCATCAAGCTCGGCATCGGCTTCGAGCACTGGCGCGATGTCGACCGGCACTACATCCATTCCTTCGGCCATACCGGCACCGATCACTGGAGTGCCGGCTTCCAGCATTTCTGGTTGAAGGGCCGGCAGCGTGGCGTGGCACGCGACTTCGGCGACTATTGCCTGGAGCTGCGCGCCGCGCAGGAGGGCCGCTTCGCCCACCTGCCCAACGGCGGCATGAATTACGCCTATCACCTGGATGCCGGCCTGTACGCGCGCTTTCTGCGCCGCTTCAGCGAAGGCTTCGGCGTGCAGCGCATCGAAGGCCGCATCGGCAGCGTGGAGACCGATGCGCACAGCGGCTATCTCACCGCGCTGACGCTGGACAACGGCATGCGGGTGGAAGGCGATCTGTTCCTGGATTGCACCGGCTTTGCCGGCCTGCTGATCGGCAAGACGCTGGGCGTGGGCACGGACGACTGGTCGCAGTGGCTGTTTGCCGACAGCGCGCTGGCGGTGCAGACCGAATCGGTCGGCGCGCCGGTGGCCTACACCCGCTCGCGTGCCGATCAGGCGGGCTGGATGTGGCGTATCCCGCTGCAGCACCGGGTCGGCAACGGCATCGTGTATTCCAGCCGCTACATGGACCAGGACAGCGCCGCGCAGGTGCTGCAGCGCAATCTCAGCGGCCGCGCACTGAGCCAGCCGCGGGCACTGCGCTTCACGCCCAATCAGCGGCATCGGGTGTGGGAAAAGAACTGCGTGGCGCTGGGGCTGGCCAGTGGCTTTCTGGAGCCGCTGGAATCGACCAATATCCATCTGATCCAGCGCGGCATCATCCGGTTGATGCAGACCTTTCCGCAGGTCATCAACGATGTCGATATCGCCGAATACAACCGCCAGGCCGCCGCCGAAATCACCCATATCCGCGATTTCGTGATCCTGCATTACCACGCCACCGACCGCCGCGACACGCCGTTCTGGCGCGATTGCGCGGCGATGGACATCCCCGACACGCTGCGCCATCGGGTGGAGTTGTTCCGCCAGAGCGGGCGGGTGTTCCACCAGGCCAACGAGCTGTTTGCGGAAAATTCCTGGGTGCAGGTGATGCTGGGCCAGGGCATCACGCCGAAGCAGCATCACCCGGTGGCCGACCTGATGGGCGATGCCGAGCTCCGTCATTTCCTGGAGACCATCCGCACGCGTGTCGATGCTGCCTTGGTGCGGCTGCCGGCGCATGCGGACTTCCTGCGGCGCTATTGCCCGGCACCGCTGCCGGAGCCGGCAACGCGGCTGCCGACCGACACGGCGCTGGTCACCGGGACGCGATGAATTTCGCGCCCGGCAGGCGCCCCCCTTGGCTTAGACCGCCCCGGCAATGCTAGATTGCCGCTTTGCCAGCCATTGCGGGAACAATGGCCGGCGCTCGCCGCAGCATCTTTTTGCAATCGGGGTAAGGGGGACGCATGTTGGATCTGACACAGGGCCGTATGGCACGCCGGATCGCGCCGGTCATTTTGTTGGTCGGCCTGGCCGCCTGCTCCAGGCAGGACGACAAGGCCGCCACCACCGCGCCTGCCACCGGCGCCACGCCTGCGGCACCAGCCGCCGCGCCAACGCCGGCCACGGCGGTGTCGCCGCAGGTGCAATCGATGGCTGCCGACCAGTTGCGCGCCTCGGCCACCAAGGCCTTGCAGGACAACCGCATGTACGCCCCGGCCGGCGACAACGCGGTGGAGTACTACCTGGCCCTGCGTGAGAAGCAGCCGCAGGACGCCACCGTCAACAGCGCGCTGACCGACCTGCTGCCGTACACGCTGATCGCCGCCGAACAGGGCATCAGCCGCGAAGAATTCCCCGAGGCGCAGCGCTTGATCGCGCTGATCGAAAAGGTGGACCCGAAGGCACCGGCACTGCCGCGCCTGAAGAGTGGCCTGGACACCGGCATGAAGACCGCCGCCAGCCGCTCCGAGCAGGATGCCGAGCAGGCCAGGAAGCTGGTCGAGGACAAGGCCAAGCAGGCGGCCGAGCAGAAGCGTCTGGCTGAGCAGCAGACCCGCGAGGCGGCCGCTGCGCAGCAGATCGCCGCGCAACAGGAAGCCGCCCGCCAGCAGAGCGCCGAGGCCGAACGCCAGGCCGCCGCGCGCCGTCAGGCCGAGACTCCGGCGCCCGCGCCGACCCCGGCGGCCCCGCGCCCGGCACCGGCAACTGCCGCAGCTGCACCGGCCGCGCAGTCGCTGCGCCCGATCAGCACCCCGGCACCGCGTTACCCACCGGAAGCACTGCGCGCCGGCACCTCCGGCGAAGTGCTGGTGGAACTCACCGTCGGCACCGACGGCTCGATCACCGCCTCGCGCGTGCTGCGCGCCACCCCGCCGCGCGTGTTCGACCGCGAAGCGCTCAATGCGGTCAAGCGCTGGCGTTTCGAACCGGTGGCTGCACCGGTGACCACGCGGCGCACGCTGTCGTTCAACCCGGGGGGGTGAGTGGGGCGTTGGGCGATCGGATGGTTCTGCATGCAGCTGAGTGAGTGCGTCCGTTGATTGCTTGGTCGTTGATTCCTTGATTGCTTGGTCGTTGATTGGTTGATTGTTGGCTCATGGCTCATGGCTCATGGCTCATGGCTGCCGATGATCGATGCACTGCACTCCCGGCAAATGTCAGGCGCCAAACAAAAAGCCCGCAGCGATGCGGGCGTTTTGTTTCCTGGTGCTACGTACCCTCATCCGCCCTTCGGGCACCTTCTCCCGAGGGGGAGAAGGAACTGCTAGCCCCTCTCGGGAGAGGGGTTGGGGTGCGGGCGACAGAGTCGACGTCACGCACTGCGCAGACAACAACACCGTTCAATCAATCAACGTCAACATCGACATGCGTCACTGCGCATTCGTACCGGCAATTTGCACCGTCCTCCGGCGCTGTGCGCCACCGTCTCCCGGCAGGAGAAGGGCATCAGCCGGAAATCGCCAGCCGTTCCTGGTGATAGCGCCTTACCGCCGCGTACCACAGCAGCGCGGCCAGGCCAAAGCCCGCCAGCAGGTACATCGCCCAGGTCTGGGCGTCGATCTGCTCGTGGCGGATCACCTTGAGCAGCATCTGGTTCTGCGCCAGAAACGGCACCGCGAAATGCCACAACTGCGTCTTCAACGGATACGCCATCAGCGCATAGCCCGGCAGCATCGGCAGCAGCAACAGCCAGGTCATATGCGCCTGCGCTTCCTTCATGCTCTTGGCGGCGGCGGCCAGATAGGTCAGCAGCGAGGTGCCGATAAACAGCATCGGCACCAGGATGAACAGCATCTGCAGCATCGGCACGACGCCGACATTGAGCTGGCGGCCCAGGTTCGACGTGGACAGCTGCGCACTCACCTTGAAGGCCAGCAAGGTCAGCAGCAACGACAGCATGCCGATCACGCAGGCGGCGGCGATCTTGCCGCTGACGATCGCACTGCGCGGCGCCGGCGTGGCCAAGAGGGGTTCCAGCGACTGGCGTTCGCGCTCGCCGGCGGTGGCATCCAGGATCAGCGAGGCGCCGCCCAGGAACGAGGTGATCACCAGCAGCACCGGCAGCAGCATCGCCATCATCTGCCCGCGTTTGGCTTCGGCGGTGGCCAGATCCTGCGCGGCGATTTCCAGCGGCCTGCCCACCTGCGCATCGATGCCGCGCGCCAGCAGGCGCAGTGCACCGACCTGCTGGCTATAGCTGCCGAGCGCGGCCTGCAGGCGCAGGCTCGGCACGTCGGCCTCGCGCCGCGTGCTGTCCTTGATGACCTCCACCAATGCCGGGCGCCCGGCGCGCCAGTCGTCGGCGTAGCTGGCGCTGATGCGCAGTGCCACATCCACATCCTGGTTGCGGATTGCGGCGGTCAGATCAGCCGGCGCATCGACCGCGTTGAGCCCCTGCGCGGCCAGAAAGCGCACCAGATTGGGCGCGTTCTCGCGGCCGAGCATGGGGATCTCCAACGGCTTGTCGATCTGGGTACGCACGCGGCTTTCGCTCAGTGCCCCCATGCCCAGGATCAGGATCGGATACAGCAATGGCGACAGCAGCAAGGCCAGTGCCAGCGTGCGGCGATCGCGACCGATGTCGCGCAGTTCCTTGCGCAGCACCGTCCACAGCGTGGACAACAACGATGTGGTGCTCATGCATGCAGCCCCTCGTCCGAGCCGATCGCCTTGACGAAGGCGTCTTCCAGATTGTCTTCCCCGGTGGCGGCGCGCAGTTCGTCGGCGCTGCCGCAGGCCACCACCGTGCCCTTGGCAACGATGACGATGCGGTCGCACAGCGCCGCCACCTCCTGCATGATGTGGCTGGAAAAGATCACGCAGCGGCCCTCGGCCCGCAGTTGCTGCAGAAAGCCGCGCATGGCGCGCGTGGTCATCACGTCCAGCCCGTTGGTGGGCTCGTCGAGGATGACGTTGCGCGGGTCGTGCACCAGCGCGCGTGCAATCGCGGTCTTGGTGCGCTGGCCCTGGCTGAACCCTTCGGTCTGGCGATCGAGAATGTCGTCCATGTCCAGCGCCGCCGACAGCAGGCGCGTGCGCTCGGCGATGCGCGTGCGCGACATCCCGTGCAGCTCACCGAAGTAGGCGATGTTCTCGCGCGCGGTCAGCCGCTTGTAGACGCCGCGCGCATCCGGCAACACGCCCAGCGCGCGGCGCACCGTCACCGGGTCGCGGGCGGCATCCACACCGTCCACCATGACGCTGCCCTGGTCGGGCGACATCAGCGTGTAGAGCATGCGCAAGGTGGTGGTCTTGCCGGCGCCGTTGGGACCGAGCAGGCCGGTGATCTGGCCGTCGGCAGCACTGAAACTGACCCCATCGACTGCCTTCACCGGCCCGGTCTTGGTCTTGAACGATTTGTGCAGGTTGTCGACGACAATCATGCGTGCGCCTCCGTGGCGTGGTCGGTGCGGCTCATGGTTCCCATCCGTTGAACGAGGTAAACGCGGGCACGTTGTTGAGACTGGCCACGCACTGCGCATCCAGTGCCTTGGCATTGGCGGTCTGCAGGAACTGGCCCAGCACCTTGGGCATGCAGCCGAGGCGAAAGACGCCATGGCCCTGCCCCGGCGCCACCAGGTGGCGGCCATTGGGCAGGCCCTGCAGTACACGTTCGGCATAGCGCGGCGGCGTCACCGGATCCAGCTCGCCCGACAGCAACAACACCGGCAGGTTGGACTTGAACGGCGCGGCATCGGCAGCCGGGGCCGGCTTGGTCGGCCAGGCCGTGCAGGGCGCGAAGAACATCTGCGCCACGTCCGCCCCTAGCAAGGTCCCGTCCTTGGCGGCTGGCGGGGTATAGCGTCCGGCGTCCTCGCTGCACAGCACCGACCACTGCATCGGGCGATTCATCTGGTCGGACATGTCCGATGCGCTCATCTGCGCCAAGGCCATCAACGAGGCGTAACGGCCCGCCGCCGCCTCGTCCAGCACCAGCGGCAGCAACGAGGCGGTTTCCGGCGCATACGAAAACCCGAATGCCAGGCCGACCACGGTATCGGCCGTCACTTGCTCGTGGTGCAGTTCACCGGTGCGCGGATCGCGGTAATCCACTGCAACCGGCGCCTGGCGCAGACGCTCCACCACCTGCCGCAGCTGCGTGCGCGTGTCCACCGGAAAGCGCTTGGCGCAGGCGGGTTCCTTGCGACATTGGCTGGCCTGCAACGCGATCGCATCTTCGAACGTCCGCGCAAATTCGCCGCCGATCACCAGATCGTTTGGCGCAACGCCATCGATCACCAGGGTGCGTGTGTGTTGCGGATAGCGCGCCGCATAGTGCTGTGCCACTCGGGTACCGTAGGAGCCGCCAATCAGGTTGAGCGTCTGCACGCCCAGTGCGGCGCGCACCGCATCCAGATCGCCAATGGCCTCGCTGGTGGTGAAATAGCGCGGATCGGCATCGTTGCGTAGCCCCTGTGCACACTGGCGCGCGTAATCGGTCAGTTGCTCGGCGGTGGCGGCACTGCTGTTTTCCAGCATGAGCGGCTTGCCGGCGGCATCGCGGCACTCCAGCGGATGCGAGCCGCCGGTCCCGCGCTGGTCGACCAGGAAGATGTCGCGCTGCTTGCGGACTTCATGCAGACCCATGTCCACGATCGCGGCGACCTGCGTGGCCGATTGCCCCGGCCCACCGGCGATGAAGAACACCGGGTCCGGCGTGCTGCCCGCGCCGGCATCGCTTTCCAGCCAGGCGATCTTCAGGTCGATGCTGCGCCCTGTCGGCGCGGCCGGGTTTTCCGGCACCCGCAGGCTGGCGCACTGTGCTTCGATATTGCCGGCCGCGCTGCCTGAACTCAGCGTGCACGGTGCAAAGTGCAATGCGCCGTAGCGATTGCCGGCGGCGGTGCCGGTCTGCGCCGTTGCAGCACGCGGCCGCACGCTGCCGGGCG
This sequence comes from Xanthomonas euroxanthea, assembly GCF_903989455.1. Taxonomy (NCBI): domain Bacteria; kingdom Pseudomonadati; phylum Pseudomonadota; class Gammaproteobacteria; order Lysobacterales; family Lysobacteraceae; genus Xanthomonas; species Xanthomonas euroxanthea. The sequence goes on from NZ_LR861803.1 coordinate 4,542,973, forward strand.
CGGCCGGCACAGCCTTGGTCGCGCCAGCTGCGTTTTCAGCCGGCTGGTCCGCCCGCTGACATCCGCTCGCCAGCAGCGCGAGCAGCAGTGCTGTCACCAGTGTGGGTTGCTTGACCATGTTCACCATCTCTCCTGATATCCCTGTCCCCTGACACCGCAGCCGGTCGGGTGTGACCGCCGCGACTACTGCCCGTCCTCGTAAAGAAAGACGTGCTCGATCGATTCCCCGAACAAGCGCGCGATGCGAAACGCCAATGGCAGGCTGGGATCGTACTTGCCGGTCTCCAGTGCATTGATGGTCTGCCGCGACACACCCAACCGCTCGCCCAGCTCGCCTTGCGACCAGCCACTGGCCTCGCGCAGTTCGCGCACGCGACTATTCATTGAAACCGTCGTGCGTTGATGCTTTTGGTGACGCCGTAGATGGCGCACAACATCGGAAACACCCACAACATCGCCACCGTCGCGGGAATGTCGATCAGCCTGGCGGCCTGCAGAAAGCCGCCGGTCATGTACGCGCTGCTGAGCAGGCCGGCGGCAATGGCGATGGACTCCAGCTCGATGCGTCGCTGCATCTCATCCGAGTCACGCACGTAGCGCGCCACCGCGCGGATCACCAGGGCGACCAGCACCGCCGGCAACAAGGCGATCAGCACGCGCGCCCAGCCCGGACCCACGCGGGCAAGCACCTGGTTCCAGAACAGCATCACCACCACATACATCCCCATCGGCACGCCGAACTCGCGGTGATAGCGTCGCGCCAGGACCGGCCGCGTGCTGTCGCGCAGGCTGCCACGCGACAGCCAGAGCAGCAGCGACAGCAACAGGCACGACACGCCCCCGCCCACGCACAGCCCGGCAAGGTAGGCGCCCAGCGGCAGCAGCCGCCAATGCCCGAGCACCCCCACGGCAAGCAGGCCCGCACCCAGGCAGAGCGCCATCAGCGCGTTGCGATTGCAGCCGGTCATGCGCCGTGCCGCGCAAGTGTCGATGCAGGCAGTGGCAGGCCAGCGCTGCGGATTCCGACTCCGCCGCGCAGCAAGGGCTGCGCCGACCATGCAGGTCTGCATTGCAGTTGCCGATGCCGCTGACGCATTCCCTTCGCCTGTCAAGTCAACTTGACAGGCAAGATGCGCCTGCCATGGCCGGCTGTCAAGCACCCTTTACATGGTCGATCGTGTGCGCCTTTCCCCCGCTGCGGCGCGACGATCGCGGGTGTGGGAATACCCAAAAGGCGCTAGTTCGGTACCCATAAGACGCTAGCGCGGCACCCATAAACGGCTAGTAGCGCCAGTTCGGACTCGACAGAGGGCTCGTACCTACCGAGACGTCTATTTGGATGGGCTTTAGGCATCGGCTAGTCGCGCACTAGCAAATTAGAGCTCCCTGCCATCCGTTTGGCGGATCACTCTTGCGCTTCGCACCGCTTTACGCACGCAGGACGGCGCAATGCTCCACGTCAACTACTTCTTCGAACTCGAGAAACGAGGAAGGTTTGGATGCCCGCGCTTCGGCGGCCGCCAATTCGCGACTTTTCTCATCCCAAGAATGCTTGACTCGCCAGCTCTTCGTGGGGCGGTAGAAGTTGTCTTGTCCTACCTCAATGAAGCCCGAGGAGAGCAGATAGGAGCGCAGTCGCGGGTTGTGTACACATTCCACCAAAATCGCATCCCAAGGCACAGCGTGGTCAGCCAGATCTATGAAGTCTTTGAACCAGCCCTTTCCGCGTAGCTCCGGCACGAGAAAGACACTAGCAAGGTCTAAAGTCGTCACATTCCTCCCAATAAGAGGTAATGACCAGCATGTTGATCGACGGATGTACAGCTTACAGACCCGCGTTGTGAGATCGATGCAGCGAGCAATTTTTCTGTGATCCACGAGTTGTGCCCAGGTGAAGAACTGCAGCTCTACCGACGGCAAACGACGAATCGCAATTTCGTTCTCCCAAGCATCATCCGAGATATTGATCATTGCATCCTAGTAGCGTCTTTGATTCGTTGATGAGCTCAAGCTCTGTAAGAAGAGCATCTCAACGTAAACGTTCCTGGAGTCCATCGACAGTTGAAGCCGTCGAACTGTCGCCCCAGTATCATTCAATGGCCAATGCTTACCAAGGCCTGGATAAAAAGCGGGCCAGACACCAGATGCCTGACTCCTGTCTGACGGCTTCAGTGAGAGTTTTGGCAATTCAATCCCTGCGCCGAGGGAAGCGGGACGCACAAGTTAAGGAGCAGCAGTAGCAATGCCGAAAGCTAGCCTGCAGATCAATCTTACCCTCCGACACGTGCGGTCTGCCCGCGCGCTTTTAGCTTGGTCACAAAAGGATCTAGCAAAGTGCTCAGGCGTCACTACCTCAACAGTTGAGGATTTCGAGCGAGGGCAGTGCACGCTTGCACTGGAAGATGTACAGGCTATTCGTGGCGCCCTTGAAGGCGCCGGCATCCGTTTCCTGCCCACTGGTGCGGTGACCGGCCCTGATGTTCCCGCAATCGCGTTTCTCCATCACTCAGGAACACCGGTTCGCTGGGTAAACGCCGACGACCTGTCCGAGTGGGCGAACCGGATAGATGCAGCTCATAGCCTGCCCGAACTCCTCGCTCATTTGATCCGTGGTAGCCATAGTTCAAAGATCCGGCTTCGCTTTCCCTCCGATAGTGGTGTGCGGCACTCCGGATGGGATGGTCAGACCTCCACGACCGAGGCAAGCGACTACGTCCCGCGCGGGAACACAGGATGGGAGATCGGCAGTCAGCGCAGCAATATCACCCGAAAGGCTAGCGAGGATTTTCTTAAAAGAACCGGGGATCCCGCGCCGCTCGATCCAGCCAAGGCAACCTATGTGTTCGTCACGCCTAGGCATTGGCCGAGGAAGGACCAATGGGCCAAAGCCAAACAAGCAAAGGGCATCTGGAAAGAGGTGCGTGCCTACGACGCCAACGATCTGGTGCACTGGATCGAGCAGACACCCGCGGCCGGATTGTGGCTGGCAACTCGCCTCGGGAAGCGTCCCATCGGCACGCGGCGGGTCGAAGATGTTTGGGATGAGTGGTCCCTCGCCACACAGTGGCCGCTGACGGAAGAGCTCGTGCTGAGCGACCGTGACGAGGACGCGGTGGAAGTGTTGCAGTGGCTTCGCAACGAACCGACCGTCCTCTCGCTGCAGGCGACCACCACGGATGAGGTTATCGCTTTTTTCCATGCGACCTTGGGCATGCTTCCAGAGTACGTGGCGAGCGTCTACCGCGCCCGCAGCCTGGTGGCGACCACCGCCGCCGGCGCCCGGGCGCTTCTGAACGCGCCGGGGCCACTGATCCTGCTACTCTCCGAAGCCGAGCCCGGACTCGCAAGGAGCTTGGTCGAGCACGGACACTACGTGCTGCAGGCTTACGACGATAGGCCTGTTTCCCGCGGCGAGATTCGGCAGTTGGAACGACTTTCGCGGGAAGGGATCGCATGCGCCTTGCTCAATACTGGCATAGCGGAAGCCAGGGCCCATGGCCTCGCCCGCGACAGTGCACGCAATCTTGCCATCCTGCGTCGACTTATTCCCAGCGCGCCGGGCCGCGCACCAAGTTGGGCTCAGGAGCCAGCGTCACGGGCATTGCTGGCAGGGCTGCTGGCCGGAGGATGGGACGAAGATTCCGAAGCCGATAAGGCGCGCGTTTCCGAGCTTGCCGGCCTGCCATACGAACACGTGACCGCCGCGCTTGCACACTGCGTGGGCGATCTCGACAAACCGCTGAGGAAGATCGGCTCGACCTGGCGCATGGCGTCTCCGCCGGATGCTTGGTTCCTGCTGGCGCCCAACCTCACGAGCGCAGACATCAGTCACTTTGAGGCCGCAGCGCATTCCGTGCTGGGTTCCACGGATCCGCGTTTCGATATGGATCCTGGCGAGCGCTGGATGGCCGCGATCAAAGGCGTCCACCCGGACTATTCTGGGCTGATGCGCCACGGCATCGGCGAGGTGCTGATCCTCCTCGCGCTGTGGGGCGACCGGGCGCACACGGTGCCCGATGCGACGAACCGCGTCGACGCCATAGTCCGCAAGCTGCTTTTGAACGCAGATCGACAACGCTGGTGGTCGCTTTCTGGCGAGTTCCGGCTGTTGGCCGAAGCTGCACCAAAAGCTTTTCTGGACGGAATTGAAGACAGCCTGGATCAGGCCGACCCGCCGATCCGAGCGCTGTTTGGTAGCGATGGCGACGACCTTTTTGATAGCGAACATCTTTCCGATCTGCTTTGGGCGCTGGAATCCCTGGCCTGGTCGCCGGACCTCATGCAGCGCGTGACCTACGTGCTGGCGCGGCTCGATGTCATCGACAATCCGCCGGGGCGGCACTCCAATCGGCCGGCCAACAGCCTCCGCGCAATCCACTTGCTGTGGAACCCGCAGACCTTCGCAGCGTTGGACCCACGGCTTGGCGCGCTTGACTTCATCCGCAGACGCGAACCCGATGCAGCATGGAAGCTCATGCTGCGCATCCTGCCCAGCGGACAAGACAGCCTGAGCCCGTCCCCGCTGCCGCGTTGGCGCGACTATTCAGTCGATCAGGTCGAAGTCGTCACCTACGGGCTCATCCGGCGCGGCGCAGCCGCCATCTCCGAACGCCTGCTCGCCGAAGCCGGGTCCAGCGGGAAGCGGTGGACGGAGCTGCTCGAACATCTCACCCACCTCGCTCCCAACGTCCAGACTGGCCTTAGCGCACTGGAGCGTGCCGAGCCATCGATCACTGACGCTACTGATCGGCAAAAACTTTGGAAAGCCCTGCGACACTTGCTGCATCACCATCGCTCCTTTCCCGATGCCCAATGGTCGATGCCGGTCAGCCTGCTCGACCAACTTGAGAAAATCTACGACCGGTTCGCACCCATCGATTCGCTGGAGAGCGTCGCATGGTTGTTCGGATCAGGCGTGGAGCTACCCAACCCGTCGCAGCGCGGTTGGCAGGCAGCGCAGCGGGAAGTGGACGCTACTCGCGTCGACGTGGCGCAGTCGCTGTATGCAGAGCGCGGCGCCGCGAGTGTCCTTGCATTGGCGCAAACTGTGGAGGCTTCAGGACTACTCGGAAAAGCATTGTATGAGGGCGGCCTGCGAGGAAGTGATCTCGATGCCTTAGTGGAGACCGCAGTGCGAAGCGATCACCTGCGAGAAAGGGCCCTCGCCCACGGATTGATCGCGGAGGCATTCCGCGACCTCAAAGAAGCATGGGGAGAAGCCCTACTTGCCAGAGCGAAGGCCCACGCCTGGGGAGATGTCGCGCTGCTGACGATCCTGAGGGCATTCCCGAGCGAACGATGGACATGGGACCGGGTGGCAGAAACGGGAGAGGCAATCGAGGGCAACTACTGGCGTAACTTGCCAGTGTTCTGGATTGAAGAGAGCGCAGACCAGATCCAGTTCGTGATCCGAAAGTTCATGTCCGTCGGCCGCCCACGTCATGTGTTGCCGCTGGCCCAAAGTGGTGGAAAATCCGCACAGTCTTCTGAACTGTTGATCGAACTATTGCAGGAGGCGGCTAAGCAGCCAATCACCAGCGACGAGGGCGGCAATGAAGCGACGATGTTCCAGCACTATGTCGCTGAGATCTTCCGGATCTTAGATGAGCGAAGCGAAGTTGATGAGGGTGTGCTTGCCCCGCTCGAATGGACCTATCTGTCTGTGCTTAACCATTCTCACAGGCCGGCCAAGGCGCTGCTGAAAGTGCTGTCGGAGCAGCCGGCGCTGTTCGTGCAGATGTTGAAGGCGATCTCCAAGCCGGCCGAAGGCAGCAGAGTCTATGAGCCGGAGCCGGATGATCCTGAGCATGCAGGGACTATGGCAAGGCAGGCACGCAAACTTCTTGATCTATGGAACCGTGTGCCTGGAACAGATGAGCACAATAAGATCGACAGAGTGGCGCTTGAGCAATGGGTCACAGAAGCCAAATCGCTCTCGGAGTTAGTTGGCCGGGGCGAAATCGCAGACAAGAGAATCGGGATGATGTTGTCGGCCTCGCCGATGGGAGCCGACGGGCACTGGCCTGCCGAAGCCGTAAGGGACGCCCTCGATCTTTTCCGCAGTCGACCCATGATCGATAGTTTCTGGATCGGCAAGCGTAACCGCCGCGGCATGACAAGCCGAAGCCCGCGTGATGGTGGCGAGTTAGAGCGTAAGGAGGCGGCGAAGTATGCCAACTGGGCAAAGGCCATTTCCTTGGACCATCCGTACACAGCAAGGGCACTGAACATGCTGGCTGATAGCTACGAAGAAGAAGCAAAGCGACATGATGAAAGTGCCGGGCGCCTAGATTGGGAGTAATGGGAGTGGCCATTCGCACGAGAAAAATTACGCGGACGCTATGTCGCCTAAATGTGGGCGACCTTAGTCACGCAAGATCCGATGTGCGGTGGCCTTTGTGGACAGGCGGCTCATGCAGGTGAGCTGCAAAGAGGACTGTCAGCACGCCAGCACACGCCAGAGGCCTTCCCGGCTAGCGGCTCGCAAGCCGATACCCCACATCACCTAATGAGCGCGTGGTATGCTCAGGTCGTGAGTGCCCATAGTCGCCAAGAGCCAGGTTTCCGAATACAGGCGTGATCCCAAGGATCACGCCCCTGTAGCTCAATTGGTAGAGCAGCGGATTTATATCCCGTCAGCGCCAGATAAGCGGCAAATGCCGGTTCAAGTCCGGCCAGGGGCACCACTTAGTCCGCCGTCGAAGGTGACGCACTGACACGCGCTTGCCTTTACCCCTTGGAGGCTCACTAGGCAGCTTAGGTAATACGGCAATATGCGTTAGTCGATACCTAAACGCTCCGATTGGGCATGTCTCTATAAGCCGCATGCCATGTTCAAAGTCGGCACTGACGCTGTGCGGCCTATGCCCCCTCCGATCTGAGCAGCGGTCGGTTTAAAGTCCTGAGCTATTTGGCCCTAAGTTCGGCCCTATCCGTTATAGGCACTAACGGCACGTTATCCAAGCCATCGGCTATCCACTCAGCCCAACACACGGAGTGAGCAATCGGATGGTCCGCGAAGCAAAGTCGGAGGTAAGGCGCGAGGAACTTTCTCTGAGGGCATGCTTGATCTTAGTTCCTCTCTCCAAGGTGATGGCCCACAGCGAAGCTTGGTGGTCAGTGCGTTACCAAGCGCTCAGGCGCTCATGGTCGACTCCTTGTTTGATAAGAGAAGTGTTGTGCTTGCTCGGGTGGATGATTCAAATATCTACACTTAATCCAATCAATATCAATCCAGGAAAGCCGGACTTCATGGATTCCAAGTAAGGCCCGTTGCGAGAGATCGTACTGAGGTCCTCGTTGTTCGACTTCGAACGCGCGGATGATCTAGAGAGCTTTATGGAGCTTTTATCCGAACTGCCCACAGTCTTTAACGGAGCGGGCGATCTCGGGCTGGGCTTTCCCTATTAGTACCGATCTACCCCGGAGTAGATCTCCTTAACGGCTTCCAAGCATAAGCAGTCCCGTTTTAGGGAGATGGCTTTTGATTCTCTAGTTTCAGTTGTAACTTTTCCGTAGCCGCTTGATGCAAAGAGAGCATCTCCTCTAGGGAGAAGCCAAGTGGAAACGTTGAAGTCATCTTTCTAAGGACAGTGGCCACCGTCCCCTCCTGAAGTTCAACCTGCGTCAGGCCGCTCCTCTCGTAGATTCGGTCCGATAGCTCCGAAAGCCGTACATCCATTCCGTGCATCCCGCCTCTGGCTTCGACAGCGATGCGGCAGGCTAAGATCGCCCAGATGCAGGTGACAACCCCCTCCACTAGCTCAACAGCCGGACCATCCGCGCCTCGCACTACGCGAAGCTCCCCAATCAAGTCGCCTTCCTTGTTAAAGAACGTCGACAGGAGGCGACCGATCAAGAGCGCCCAGGATTGCTCGCCATCGGCTGGAAGTACCTGCCACTCCGTACCATGGCCCTTTAGCCTGTCCGAGCCGATAGGATAGGCCGCGCCAAGCATCATCAGTAGCACGGCCCTTAGCCGAAACATGTCTTGAAGCACCAGCGGCGACTTCTTCGCTTTTTGCCGCATTTGGTCGCAGAACTTTGCCGAGAACGCCACAATCTCATCCCTTGCCGCGAGGCGTGCAGCAAAGGCACCGCGGATCTTGTCCTTCTCAAGCTGCTGCCGGCGATCCTCGGAGAAGTCACCGGCGTACAGCTGAACTTGTGTTGGCGAATAGTCGTCGTCCTGGTCAACCTGGGCCTCGTCCTGCAGCTCAAGGGCCGCACGGACGTCGGCTGCATCGTCCAACTGTGCATGCTCCACTGGACCAGCTTCGAGACCAATAAGACGGTTCAAATACCTTCGGACGAGATCGAAGTCACTTCCCGCGAACGCTTGATGGAACTCCGTTTTGTGGTCTGGTCCAGACTTGCGGTTTGCGGTGAACTCCTCATAACTCAGCGTCCTGGAAGAGAGAGTAGGAGCGCGTAGTCTGGCGGCAGGCTTCTTCTTTCCCGCCTTGATCTGGTCGGGCTCAGATTCCAGCTCAGCCGTCTCGGCCTGAGCGATCAAATCGATGAACTCCAGAATCCACGGACCGATCCGTTCGTTTCCCCTCAGGCGGCTGCTTTCCTCATCAAATCGTCGAGACCTGGGCTCCCTGGTCTCCTGTCGAAGGACATCTGCCAGAACGATGATGGACGCGACCGATGTGTTATCGCCTACGCGCGCTCGCGCAAAGTAGGGCATCTCCGTCAGAGGGGGCATGGTGTACCTGCGGGCTGCATCGACCCAGGCGGTGTGCTTGTTCAGTTCAACTGGAAGCGCGGTGCCATTTTGGTCCAACAGGTCCAAGCGTGAATCGGGGTGACTGTAGGCAGTGGACGGCCACCACAGCAAATGCGTGCCCTTGATCTCAAATCGGCCGGGGTTTCGCGCCATCGCAGCATTCCGAGGCACGTCCGGCCGCACATGCCACCTCGGTAAGTCACTCCCGCCAAGTGCCCGCCCTTTGACCAACGAAGCAGTCAGCCCTAACTCGCTAAGCGCAGCTCCTACTTTCATTCGGCGATAGAGGCAGGCCTCCTCATTTCGCCAAGGAAAAAGACGGGCGCCACCCAATCCAGCCGTTGTGCAATTGGCGCTGCCATACAAAACGTGGTCGGCCTGCTTTGTCTGTGCAATGTAAACCTTGCCGTGAACAAATCGGCTCTGCTCTCCGGTAAGCGAGTACAGCCGAATCGAGTCTGAGTCCTTCAGGGCTTGAGCCGGGAATGAAGGCGCGGGGCCGCCGACTAGCACGCATACCTCATCGGCACCGATAGCCTTCTGCAGGGTTCGAAGCGTCCTAAGGTCCTCGTCCCAGTAAGGACTGATGACAATGAGCTTTTTCACGTTGTCCCCTGCAATATAGCGGGAGAATCGCGTACTAGTCGTCTGCTTGGATTGGCTATCAAGGAACGCCGCGGCATCGCCATTGGATAGCGATACCAAGCCGTCGGCGGGCTGAATATCCATCAGCCACGCAGTCTGCTTGCGTATTCTTGCGACTTGATTGGCGATGGCTTCCTGCTCCAAATCTAAGAAGCTCTGAGCGTACCTCCAGGCTGATGCCAATAGTTGAGACTCTCCGATCATTCCAGACGAAGCGGCCACCTGACCAATGACCTCTTTGTTGCCCCCTAGGCCTGGCGCGGTGAGGTTGGCCGACGAAACGAACAGCCGGCCAACTTTGACACCCAGCTGCAGGATCAGCTTTGGGTGGAACACGCCCTCAGCCTTGGCCCCTGTAACCGTGTACCGGCGCCCAGCATGTAGCGGAAACTCAGAGGTACTCGCCATCGCATAGGCAAGCATGCCTGCGTCCGCGATGACAAGATTATTATTACAGCCCACTGAGCGGAGGCGATTTAGTAGTACGTTCTCAAAAGCAGCGAAATCGATGGCGAAGCTTGTCATTACGCAGGAGTGATAGCCACGTTGGGAGAACTGCTCGAATAGCTTCATTGCCCCCCCAGCAGACGACCGACACGTGTCGCGGATGCATTCTCTCCAAGAAGGCCTAAGTCCTCAAGGAAGGTGATGGCATTGACCAACCGTGGACCGGTCCAGACGGGGCCATCGTCGCCACGCTTCCGGATCAATCCATCATCAGTCTCGAAGAGAAACGTATAGTCCCCATGGAATCTAAGCTTTCGCATTGCCACCCAAAGATGCCTTCGCAAGACTCGATCGAGGAACATTTGCCTGATCATCTCACTAAGAGTGAGGCTGCTGTTTTCTTCCAAGAAATTGAGTTCGGTCATAAGCGAACGGAAACCGCTTTGGTTCAGTCCGGAGAGCTCGGTTGCAATCTCAGCTTTGTATGGCGTCATTCTTCTCTGCAGGACCGCCAGAACGCGAACTGCCGCGGCACACTGTTGGCCAGTGCTCATATCGTGCTTGCTAGCGCTCATCCACGAATGTCGAGTCAGATTCCACTCTGAGCCTGGATGATGCGGGTCTGATGCATCTGGCGATAGCTCTTGCAGAGCAACGAAGGTACTCCAATCCTTCGCTTCCGGGAGCTGGGCCGACGTCGTAGAGACGGCACGCTCAATCAGTTCACCTTGCGAGCACCCTGAGGGGTACTCTTCCAAATGAGTCAGAAGACCCATTAGCAGAGTCTCCATCGCAATATGCGCGATATCGTTAGCCTGATACACCGCCCACCGGAGCCTGTGGTCCTCAAGGCCACTGGGCAGAAGCCAAGGCGCCCCCGCTGGCAGGTAACCTGAGTACATGCTCCACCGCAGTTCGTCCGACCGCGGTGAACTGCCGACCCCGTCAGCCCAACGAAGAATGAGCTTCAGGGTGTTGCCCCGCATCTCATCGCGATTCGCGGGGGCGCTGTTTCCACCGAAGAGAATAGCCTCGTAGCAGTCCTGTTCATCGCCTCGGGTAATGCAGGATGGAGCCAGGGGGGCCATCTGCTCAAGCTCCTTGAGCGTTGTCCACCCGCGAGTGATTGTTCTGAGGAAAAGCTCACCGAGTTCACCCGCAGAACGGGCAAAAGCCTGCGCGAGTGCGCGCCCCAGTCCCACAGCGGTGGTTGCGATGTAGTGGTGCGTGTGCCTTTCCATTAGACCCATCTCTATAAGCTGGCTCTGATAGGCCTGCCCAAAGACGCCCCATGCATTCTGCAGGTAGTGCGTGTCGCTTCCAGGCTCCGTGTCGTCTTGGAAGTTCAGCCTGCCTTGCTCTGCAACTGCCAAGCGCCTTTGGGCCCAGTCTGCCCCGCCGACTCCGCGCTCTCCGCCTTTGACGTGAGAGATAAGCGCGTACAGCGCCTCGGCACGCCTGATCCGCCGCTGCCAAGTGGTTAGATTGGTGTCACCAAGATCCCGCGAGTAGCGGTCGGCCAACCAGAGATACAGACCATAATAGCGAATGCGCAGCGTGACGTTGCTAATGCCAGGCAGTAGTCGTTGATAAATGATAACGCTGGAATTCTGCATCCCCAGCGGATCGATTCCCCGCTTCTTTGATAACTGCGTCCATACCGGAACAGCGTTCCTGCTCAACTTGGTAATCCTTGTCGTATAAGGCCGGCAATGGGGAGTGGCCCAGATCCATACCGCCAAGGCTGCTTTAGCGGCTACGGATTTGCAAGCCAGCTTCCTGGATTGAAGTGCACCTACTGCTGGCGATTGGGCAGGTTTGCGGCACGTCCGCTTCGGCCAATAGCGGCCGTTGTCGTTGTCATTGTCAGCTTTGGATAGTTCGAGATAGGCGCCAACGACCCAAATGGGGCGGTGTTCGCACGGTAGCTAGACGTTGGGCTACTCACGCTCCTCGACGAGCACGTGACTAACGCTTTTAGCAGCCGCCAACGACTCCACAAGGCTCGTCTTGAGTGCTTGAGTCGCAACAGCAAAGTGTTCGAGCTGCGCGATGCGCTTCTCCAATTGCTCGATACGATAATTTTCGAGCTCTGCCTCCTCCCGTCCTGCCCTCACGATCCTAATACGAAGTTCGGTGAGAGGGTCTTCTTCGTCCAGGTGTTGGGCCAGCTCCAACCACTCGGCGCTGTCTCGCCCCGCCGCATGCGCGGCTTGTGTAAGGACATAGTGGATGAGGTTGCGAGCCGCACCATCTATCCCTAAGGCGGTCGTCAGAAGCTCCTCGACTTCACTGTCCCCGTTAGTCGCACGTGCATCAAGGGCGCGCCAGAGATCGTTGCGATAATGCGGTCCACCCTCCGGATGCAGGGAGTCGATGACCTCGATCACCCGGTCAATGGACTCGAAAGCCGATAGCTTTGCGGTGAAAGCCCTTGCCTGTGCCCACAGCTCCAGGATAGCGCGCGCACACAGCTGCTGAACCTCATCACGCTCGGGCAGATCGGCGTGCTCAGCGCGTACCATCAGCTCAGCCGTGTAATGCGCCATCCATCGCGCGAGCGTGTCGGTCGATTCAGCGAGCTTTAGTTCGACGACGAGCTTTTCGCCGAGGGCGAACGTCGCGGCCGACAATGTAGGGTGCTCTCGCTTTTTCGATAGTAATGATGCTCGTCGAGCGTTCTTCTTCAACATCTTCACTCCTGCTTTCGTAGTTGAAGGGGACCACTTGGCGATGGCAGGTGACTTCAAGGATCAACGTTTGCTCCTGCCGACCCAGGATCTTCTGCAGGAACTGTGTGTCGACCAGGAGGCGTCCCCCACTTGGAGTGCGCCCACGCTCATCGTCGGCGCTTTCTCTCCACCGCTCGACCCAGGCCACGCACGTACCGTCATCTTGGTGCCACTTACCAGAGGCTTCGTTCAGGAAAATTCCGAGTTCAGCCGCCACGGGCCCGGCGAGATCCGGAAAGCGTCGGGCCAATCCGCCGGTCCACGGATCATCTGAATCAGCGCCGGACTCGGCGCCTGACTCCGTCACCCACCCTTCCAAAACGAAGTCGCCGTGATGGATCTCATGAGTGTCCTGGAATTCGGGCAGTGCGTAGTCGTAAGGGTTCCGGGTCGTCGCCAAGGCCCGGGACAGTGCGCCAGCGCGGGCCCGCGACGCGAATGCGCTGACCACGCGGAGGGTTTCGCTGTTGCGCCCCTCGTACTGCGTCCACCGGCCTGCAACAACCACCGCCCCGACTTGGGCCATGAGACGCGAAAGCGCGTAATTCTTTGCCGGAGGGGCGGGCCACGCGCCCTTTTTGTGTGCTGGGAACTCGATGGCATCCGCCGGAGGCATCTGCCTGCGGTCCGCCAGCCAGTCGCCCTTCGCATCGAGCGAAGCCTTGTCCTCTAGCCAATGGGAAAATGATCCCCATGAACTTTCAGGGTCCTCATGGAGCGGATGTGTCTTCAGTAGCTGTCCTGCAGTCTCCATCAGGGCGTGATAGGAAAGATAAAACGAAAGGTTGTCCTGTTCGCCCAGTTCGCTTTCGCGGCGCCTAGAGTGTTCCTTGAATTGGCCGCACAGAGCGCGCGCATCCCGATCGTAGTGGCCGTTTTCCTGGAGCCCCCAGTCCTCGCGAATGACCCGGCATGCCTCGACCTCGATCTCTCTGGGGCTTATGGCAAAGCACCGTGCCAACGACTCCATCCAGCTGCTCGAGAAGTCGTAGCCGAAGGTGAACTCGCATACGACGTCCGAACGGGGCGGACTGCGGTGTGACCGGGTGTGATAGGCGGAAAACTGGGTCGGAAGCGTGGACGCATTGATCCGAACTAACGCATCTCGGGCCACAGGAGTCACAGGAACGTGGCCCCTATCGGCTAACGCCAACAGGGCGCGAGCTGCTATGCCGCGCCACATAACATGACGATTCTGCCGCAATGCGAAAGACTCAAGCCAAGCGGCATGGCGCGAGACAACATCCCCGCTTTCGCGCGAAGCGCGGTCGAGAGCGGTCAGCAACCACTGGATCGCATGCATTCGATAGAAGTGGAAGCTTGCGTCTGTAAACGCTGACGCATCGCCGCCTGTCGAGAGCTCGAGGATATCCGCGAGGAGCGCATCGCGACCCAAGAAGCATAGCGCCCGGACCGCGTGCGCCGCCTGCCACCGGCGCCCCGATTCAACTGCCCCGAGAGCGGCCCAGATATAGCCTGCGATGCTCTGGCGACAGCCCCCGGTAGGCGCCAAGCGTGGGCTCCACGGCCCATCACCTTGCTCGCAGCCGAGTGTCTCCTCAAGATGCTCAAGGCCATAGCTCAGCGCGGATCGCGCTTCAACAGGATTCAAGAATTGAGCAAGGACAGCGACGAGCTGGAAAAAATCGCGCGACGTAGTCGGCAGGCTTGTCTCGGCGATCGCCTCCAGCGCACACCGCAACAGCTCTTGGCGCGAAACCCCTGTCTTCTCAAAAACAAGCTCGTAGGACAAGGATTGGTAATGACGGTTGACCTCGAGCGAAGTGGCATGGTCGCGGGCCATGCGCCGAACGAACGACGCCAATGCCTGTCGCGACGCAAGTCCATCCATCCAAGTTGCAGGGATCTGTTCGAGAAGCCCACGGACGGCATAGGGACTCCAATCGTCAACCGCCTCGAGGCTCTCGACGAACGCGCGTTCCCTGCCCACCTGCACGCGACCTATGGCTTCGCCGATCCATTCCTCGCGCCATCGCCCGAAACGGCGCTCAGGCATTCGCGCTTGGCTTTCGAGGAGGCCCGACGCGCTGGCGAGATCGATACCTGCAAATACTGCGTCCCAGTCCGGACTGGACTCGCGCCCGCTCGTCACAGATGACTGGTATGAGTCAGGATCCGATTCAGACCGTTCGGCGCGCTCTTCCAGTTCGCGAAAAGGCTGGGCATTCAGACCCCGTGCCTGGACCACATTGGCTACCTCTTTTAGAAACCGTCTGGAACTCGTTGAGAAGCGCAGGAATCGGTAGAACTGCGCTAGCAGCTTGTCTTTCTCAGGGCGGCTTCCGGCCGCATCGAGCGCGGCCGTGACCAGGCCCGGCCAATCCCAGTAGCCTTCGAAACAGACGAGGGCTGCCGCATCCCGACCATCCAGGTCACCACGCTTGCACAGGACGTCGACGAGCTGAGGGAAAAACCGCTCTGGCTCGCCGAATCTACGATCGCGCCACCGGCTCATGATTGCCGGCGCTGTGCTCGGCGACAGCGTGGCGATCGCCTCGATTGTGTGCTCCCAATCGAAGTGCTTGTCGCGATCGACGTACGATCGTGTTAGCTCGGCCGCACGGGCGAATCGATACGCTAGGCGCGGGTCATCGGCCCTATCTGCGGCGCAGACATCGCTCAGATACAAGAGGGCATGCCATCGCTCCAAGTTCTCCTGCCCGATCTTGCTGGCGACACGAACGGCCTCATTGAAATACTGCAGGGCCTCATCCTCTCTGGCCCCCAGCACGGCACGCGCTAGGAGGACGAAGCTGTCGGCCATGGATTCAGCGAGCTCCGAGTCCTCTCCGATCCTACCCCGAGCCTTGTGGGCAAAGGAAAGGACGATATGTGCGGGGCCGCCCGTCAATGCCGCCCGGCGTGCGAGGTCTGCCAGGATCGGAATGAAAAGTGGAATCCGTAGGCCCTCCTGCCATTGTAATAGGCGTGCCCAGAGCGTCTCATCTCCTCCAAGCAAAACAATGCATTCGGACCATAGCCGAGCGACCTCGTCCGCCGTTGCTGACCAGTCCTGGTAGATGTCGCGTCGATGGCGGGTCCATTGCTCCAGCGCCGCCAATAATGCGGTCTCAAATTCGCCTTTCAACATTGCGCCGGAACGGACCTTCACGCTCAGTTCGTGCCACGGCAATAACACCTTGAGGTTCTCAAATCCCCGGCCGCTGAAGCGATTATCGCTCGTCGGTTTTTTGCGCGACTTGCGCTTTGCGCCATAGATGAATTCGAGCGTCAGCGGCTTACCCAAAAGCGCTGCCAGCAACGCATACGTTCGCAGGAATGCAAGCCGATCGTCGTGGAGATTTTCCGATTCGAGAGTGCGAGACGCGCCTTTAGGCAAGTACCGACGCAAGAGGCCGGCGAGTGCACGCTTTGACGCCAAACGGTAGTGCCGCGCGGTATCGATAATCGACGCAACCGTACCAAGTCGCGTGCTCTCGCCTAGCCAGTCGCCCGGCGCATCGAGCTTGACTCGTGAATGCAAGAGTAGGCGCACAGTGCGTGCAGCGGCGGCTTTCGGCACATGCCGCTCGACTGTCCTGAGTTCGTCGGTTATCGCGAGAACCAGCCCGATATCATTGCCGGCTGCCAGAGCTAGGGCATCGGCATCCGCCCATCGCGCTCCGTCGACCAGGCGCTTTACGAGCAACCGCCCCACGCGATAAGAGAGCTCGCGCGGCTGCCATCGCCGCAACTGGGCGGCGCACTGGGTAGGGCCATGGACATTCAGCTCCGCCCATTCCAGCTCAAGGATATCGTTGTCCTTGACCGAGGTTCGGTGATGACTCTCCTTCCGGTTCCGCAGCCAATGGCCGAGCCAGTCATAAGCAAAGCGCAGCTGGGCACGTGCTTCACCCTCCAGGCCTTTTTGTCCTGAAAGTAGCGCTGCCTCATAGGCATGCTCAGAGCCAGTCCAGCTACCGCCGACAATCTGACGCCTGGATACCTGCTCCAGGAGTTGGTCCCGGTCCAGAAACCGCGATGCAAGATCCACATTTCCGCTCAGAAGCGTCTGTTGTCGGGCATCGGCCGCCACCCTCCCACCGGCCTTCAATGCAAGCTTGACGGCATCGGCGTAACGGCGCGCTCGAAGCGCGGCGAGTGTCGCAAACTCCAGCCGCTGCAACTCGACGTCACGCCGGGCGATCTCGTCCTTCTCAGGCAGTGCGTCGTCGTCCAGTGCGAGTCGAACCAGCTCATCGAAGCGATCCGTGCTCAACATCAACGCGGGAAGCGCCGACGCGGCATAGCGGCTTTCCCGCGCGAGCGGCTTCAGGCGGCGGACGAATGCCTCGAGTTCCTCGTGGCCCGGTTTGAAGTGCTCTTGGAACCATGTCTCCGTCGGCTCGTCCCTGAACTGGACGGAGTCGTCACGAAGCAACAGCGGGCGGCCGAGGTCATGGACGAAACTCCGGACCAACCCCTCGTCAACGCCCGCTGTTAACGCGATAATTCCGACGGGCACGAACGGACGCAGCGTAGCGAGCGCCGCGCAGATACGGTCGATCTGAAGCCGTTCGACCGCTGCTGCGACATGCCGGACCTGCCCTACGGCATGCTCCAGTAGGTCGCCAATGGTGTCGTCGACCGTGCGAGGCGATGGGCCTAAGCTGCGCAGGACCGTCGCCAAAGACGCTGCCGAGTCCAGGTCTAGCGCTGTGCGCTGCACGCGTGGATTGCGCGATGTCAGGCGATGGAATTCCCGAACGTCCACCTCTCGCACGTCCGGAAAACGGGTCCTGAGAAAATCCCCAGTCTCCTTCTCGGTAAACCCATCGAGCACAAAGCGGACCACGTCTGGTGGCGGCTGGAGCTTATCGACCCGATGAGGGCGCGAGGTGAGCACCAGCCGAACATTATCGGGAAAGGACTCTGTGAGCAGCAGACGCGGGAAGCTGGGCGGATGGTGGAACTCTTCGGCTGCCATCTCCGCATTGTCCGCCGCGTCTAAAATCAGAACGAGGTACGCATCAGTGGCCTGACTCCGCAAAGCGGCGCTGGCTTGGGCGACCCGCGCCAGAAACGCATGCACATAAGCAGCGTCGTCCGCTTTAGGTGTGGGGATCAGAGGGTGGCACAGGCCCTTAACAGCCATTTCGTTGGCTAGCTGGACCAATCCGTCCTTCGCGCGGTGTCTCAGGCCGGTGGCGCTTCGGTACCCGCCATTGCCGAAGCAGTCATAGACGAAGGCGATGCCTGGTAGCGCGTCCCCGATCTGGGTGGCGACGACGGATTTGCCATAGCCGCCGTCGGCCGACACGATCATCGATGTCGGCGACTCAATAATCGCCTTGACCAGATCCGACATCTGGGCGCGAGGCACGACGACCGGAGGCGACTCGATGACGTTCGTCGCCGGAAACAGGTCATCTAGGCGGACGCCGATGGTGTCCAAGACATCCTCACGGCGGATCTCGTGATTGGACTTGAATTCAGACGTGGCCTTGCGTGCGACAAGCTCGCGTAGCGCGATCGCAGCATCCTTGTCGTTATCCGGGAGGTAGGCCCGTAGATCACGGTTGAGTAACGCACGCTGCTCGAGAAATCCCTCGACGCGCGTGATAGGCAGGAACAGGGAGGCAAACGCCTGGAGGTCAGCAGACGGCAACCCGGTCACACGGCAGATATAGTGGGCGTCGCGCCCCTGAGTGCCCTGCCTCAGCTCCGCTAGCGCTTGATACACACGAGGTGAGAGTGGGCGGTTGGTTTCGAACTCGAAAGTAAACCGCGCACAGACCTGTTTGATACCGAATTGTACGACCAACGCAGTAAAGCGGTCAGCGAAGTCCTTGAGCGTCTTTCGCAGGCCGCTCGCTGTCCACTCCTTGTCGGCGTGAAGTGTCGAATGCTTGAGCTGGCGATAGCGTACGAGCCGTGCCGTGGGCAGACTGTCACTGCCGTAGTAGAGGGCGAGGTCGATGGACTCGATGCCCGCGTTGACGGAGTCCTGCTTTGAAATGCCTTCAACAGACACGACCTTGAGGTCGGAGGAGGCTTCGAGAAGCTCCAGGCAAAGGCGGGACGCGCGTGAGTAATGAAACTGGTCGCCGTCTCGGCTGGGGCCAACATCAAAAATATCAGTCTGCCGTGACATCAACTCGTATGTCCCACGTCACAATGACGATCCGCGCCAAAATCTAGTGCGCACGCAGAGGCAGTCCAACCGATCAGGCGGACGTGCGTTGGCCCCATAGCTAGCACGCCTCAGTTTTACCCGAAGGTGCACTCCCCCCGCCTATGTTTGGGGCCGCACCGTCAGAATTTACTTGATCAGCATCCTAATCCTCCGCGCACCGGGGTGTCCACGTTCGGTCAACAGGAGAGTATCACCGCTTCCAAGGCCTTCATTTATGTTCGCAGATGCAAGAAGCGCTCTTACAGATAGCCGTGATTGACGCCGGGGGGCATGTGCACGACAGAGATGCGGCACATCTCGCCTGAGATGCCGCACTTCGTTGGCATGTCTTTACTAGCAGAAATTGGCGGTAGAGCAGGTTGTATCTTCCTCTTTTACCAACCCTTCGACCACCACAATCTCATGCAGGAAATGCCGCCCTGTTTCCAAGTATTTGTGGCGAAATCAATAGCTTAGTTGACTTCCCAATCTCTGGGGCTTCATAGTCGCTTGAAAGATGCTTATGGGCATAAACCGGCATGCGTAGACCGTCTTCGGCCGATATCGAAGCGAAATTGCTCGAGGAATATGGGGTTCTGCTCAACTCAGCAGATGCAGCCCAGGTACTTCGCTATCCAAGCGCCAATGCCCTAACCAAGGCGCGCCGAAAAGGCACCCTAAAACTGCCCATGATGCGAATCGCCAATCGCCGCGGCTGGTGGACAACGCCGCAGGAACTTGCTCACTACCTTACTGCCTTGTCTGCTGGAAATCGCCCACATCGTGAGGAGGCGGCGCAGGAGCAAAGCTGATTAATTCTCAAGAAATTCGAGAGCTGAGGTACATGAGCCACACCCAACATGAGAGGTGAAATCAGATGAACTAGGCCAATTACGTGCGCGTACCACACAACTCCGGGCCCTGAAGGCAGACAGGCCCCAGTTCTCGCCAAAGAACTGAGGCCCAAAACGCAGTGAAGCTTACCCTGCTTGACTGCAAGACTGCATGAGGCGACCGCCCCATGTCAACACGCTTTGATCGCGTGGCGGGCGGCGTTTGCCCGGATCCCCTCAAACCAGATATCTCCCCTTTTATGGGGAGGTATTGGCTTCAGGACGATCCAATGCCAGCACCCAATCCGATCTCAAGCAATACACGCTGGGCAGATCTACCACGCTGCCCCAACAACGGTGTCCCCGGCTACCAGCTGTACATCGAACCCCCGGCTGTCGCGCAGATACGTGTCCGTCGCCTCGTGCATCGAGGCGCTCCGCGCCCGGTGTATAAGTTTTGGTCCATCAAGCTCAACCGCATCGTGCAATGCGAATCCCTACTAGAGGTCGAAGTAGGGCAACTTCTCGATGCTTCGCCTGGCGTTACCTACTTCGGTGAACAGCCTGTTGTTATCCACTATTTCGAATACGGACAATGGCAGCGGCATATCCCGGACTTCTGCATGCAAATGCAACGGTCCCGGGAGTTCATTGAGGTTAAATATACGCATACGGTTGACCAAGAGACCGAGCGTCGTACAAATACGCTAACACATCAGCTTGCACGCCACGGCTGGGGCTATCGGTTGCTCACCGAGTCCGAGGTCCACCGCGGACCTTGGTTGTCGAATGCGCAGGTACTACTACGCAGGGGACGCGAAGCAGTCAACACGCTTTGGTCGTTGCATGCGTATGAGCAGGTACGCCAACGGTGTCGCAATTTTCTTGGCGATTTCGGATGGACTAAGACTGAAAGCCAGGACGCAGTCTGGATAGCGAATGAGCTGATCCGAGGAACCCTTCTAGTCGATCGATCGAGCCCCCTCACCGCGCTAACCCCGGTAACGCTTCCAAGCCACGACCGGATGGGGAGAGCGCTCCCATGGTGAGTGGCTTTTTTCAGGTTGGTCAGCGATTCTTCCAAGAGGGCCAAGAGTATCGATTCATGCGCAAGGTAGAGCCTGCTCTGTGGACCTTCGAGAATATCTCCACTGGAAGCTGGCAAGAAAAAACGGTAGATCAGCTACTTTCATATTGGACAGAAGGTAAGCTCCACGTCGCCGGAATTTCTAATGACGGTGCTGCAACGGCCCGCGCGAGTGCGTATCAGGACGCAGCGATAGAGGCTTTTCGTCAATCCTATCCGTCGATCCTGTGGCAGCGAGCGCAAGCAAAACTTCTCTACGTGCGTCGCCTTCAACGCACTCCTCTTACAGAAGCAATTGCGAGGCCGCTGATAGAGGAAATCCATAATGACAAGAGGTTGTGGAAGCAAGGTCAGATCTTTCGTGGTCCTCCCCACTTCACGACCGTGGCGAAGTGGCGAAGAAGATACTTTGATGCAGGTGAAGACATTCGTGCCCTGTGTGATCGGTTCCATGAAAAGGGAAACGAGAAGTCTCGCTTCGGAAATGAGGTCGACGCTCTAGCCGACGACGTGCTCGATACAACGTATCTGCAACCAGAGCGCCCCTCAATCGCGAGCTGCTTAGAGATCTTGCGCGGACGCATCGCACGTCTTAATCAAATGCGATTGCCAAGTGAACGTCTGGCCAGACCTGGCTTCGCTTATCTCAAACACAAGATAGGCCGGCTGAATCCCTACGACGTCTGTGCAGCACGCTACGGAAAGCGACACGCTGAGATTAAATTCCGCTCTGCCGGCATGGGGCCGCGGGCAGGTGCTCCTCTGAAGCGGGCTGACATCGATCACTGCCGAATGGACGTGATGGTTGTCGATGACAACACCGGACTCCCGCTCGGGAGGCCGTGGCTAACCCTGGTGCTCGATGAGGCGACCCGTTATATCTTGGGTTTCAATATTGGCTTCGTAGAACCCAGCGTCGTCAGCGTCAGCCGGGCAGTGCGCTGTGCCCTCATGCCAAAGGCTCAGCTATTAGCTGATTGCCCTGATCTGACGAACGGCTGGGACGCTTGGGGTGTCATTGAAATCCTTGTCGCAGACAATGGGCTGGAGTTCCACGCTGGCACCCTTGACAATGCAATCGGTCGCTTCGGCATGGTTCTGCAGTTCTGCCCGCGTCGCAAGCCTTGGTTCAAAGGCAAAATCGAGCGGTTCTTCGGTACGCTCAACGTAGGCCTTATCAACTGGCTACCCGGGAAGACATTCTCGAACGTGGTTGACAAGTGCGATTATGACTCGGCTAAGCACGCGATAGTTGGCTTGTCTGCGCTGAAGCGCATCGTGCTGACTTGGATCGTCGACATCTATCATCAAAAAAAACACCGTGGGATCGGCATGAGCCCCGCAGGCGCGTGGCGTGAGCAAATCTCAGGACTCGACCGCTGGTTGCCGCCTTCATCGCTAGCTGTCGAGAGCGCCTTCAGTCGTAGCGATACCCGGCGACTAACCCACGTAGGAATTGAGTATTCCTTACCAAGCAGGGACACCATGACCAGGTCTGCCCGCCCGCTCTAGCACGTTTAGTCCAGGCCATAGAAGCCTCGCTCTATCGAAGGATTGATGTACGACCGTATCCGGCACAGATGCAACACTTGGCACATCTAACCCCGTATGCGCTTAGCCGCTTGATTGTCGTGTTATCGGAACAGTACACGCCGACAGGATCCGTATTACTTGAAGGTCGCAAGAGGGGCCGGAACGTCACGGCTGATCAGCTTGAAAAGGTGGCTGAACTATTGGACGACTGGCCTCGCGGCTTTCAACGATTTCTGGCCCTGCGGTATGGGAAGGAGGCGCTGGAAGACAAGGATGGTGCGGGATTTCGACAAGCATTCCATTGGGCGCTCAACACGTTATCCACCGCAGAGGCGTCCGCTGGCCCCATAGAATTCGGATTTTTAAGGGATCAGCTCTATCGCTTCGGTGAAAATTACCTTTCTCGCGAGCAACTTGTCAGAGGAGACCGTGTTCGTCGTCCGATCGCGACTTCTTGGGGCGCCCTCTTAGACGTCGCACTTGAGGCTAATGCCGATCCAAGGGCATTGGTCAAAGGAATGCGAGAAGACGACGCACTTTCTGTGCAGACAGACTACAGGCGGCTAAATCGCAATCTCATCGTTGATCCGCGGTGGCTTGAGAAATACAAGATTTCGCAATATGCCCCTATTCATGAACGAGATGCCGCCGACACGATAGGCATCTCTGCGTCACTGCTGAGTGCATTTCGAAAAGGTGGCATCTACGAATCCCACTTCTATGCGCGGAGCATCGGCGGATACTCTGAAGAGGACGTTGGTAGATTTGCCAAGATCCTGTCCGATCTCACAGCTCAGTACTCAATAGATGCGACGCCCGGCGGCATTACCTTAGACGGAATCAGTTTCAGAACTACCAAGAGCCTAGAGCTACGTACAGAGCTTATGGTCAAGCTTCAAATCCAGCATCCCGACGTTTGGAGCCGACAAAGGACGACGGTCGATGACCATGGCGAGGTGGAGGTGTGGGTTTATGGCCATAACCCGGCCATCGTGGGGAGGGCTTCAGTAGAGAACGATCCAAGACTACTGGTCCGCTATCCAAGCGGTGACATCGTGACTGCTCAATCAGCATCAGATATGGCGGCACTACTCATAGAAGATGGCTTCAAACAGC
Source organism: Xanthomonas euroxanthea (assembly GCF_903989455.1). Lineage (NCBI taxonomy): Bacteria > Pseudomonadati > Pseudomonadota > Gammaproteobacteria > Lysobacterales > Lysobacteraceae > Xanthomonas > Xanthomonas euroxanthea. The sequence continues at coordinate 4,566,233 of NZ_LR861803.1, forward strand.
ACGATGTCGCATTGGCACGACCTGGGGGCGACATCACCTCACCAGATCAGCACACGTCCCAAGCTTTTCTACGCGTCTGGGACGAAGAGTGGAAGCGTCTGGCGGCATTACAGGAACGCATTTCATCCGGATTTCCGGATTGGTTCGATGCGCGCAAGGTCTCGCGCTTGCTCCGCCTAGATGATCCAAGAAATATCACAAAGCTGGAAGCGCAGGGCAAGTTACTGGGTATCCTGCTCCCCGTCTGGGGCCAGCGCATATATCCAACGTTTCAGTTCGATGCTACAACTCTCAAGCCGCAGATTGCCGAGCTGCTATCGTATCTTCCTCGCGATCCCAACGGTTGGGCGCAGGCTATCTGGCTAATCTCGAGTAACAAGCAGCTTGGGGGATCAGCGCCGATCGATATGGCAGAAGATTTAGCCGCCCTCGTTCAGGCCACAAGCCCCTAAGCAATTGATGTGGGAATGATACCAATGGTTGCGTTTGGCGATCTATACTAGGCACGCAATGACCTGTTTATCGCGTCTAGTCCGTGGTCACTAGGAAGCGGGCGTCCGGAGGAGGCATGCTATTCCGCAAAGACTTATAGGGAGATTCCGTGGCTCACACATTTGGCGACATCGCCTGCATTAAAGCTCAACGCCTCCCGGATGATCTTCCTGCACTCACGCTTGAGAGAATGCGGGAAAACCAGGCAAAAGGCGTTGACACACAGCTGATTCCTGACACCAATGTCGTCATCGACATGATCGATGCTGTTGGACGAGACGACCCACTGCGCACACAGAGGGCGCGCGATCGGCTTGGACCCTTAATTGAATTTCTGCGCGAATGCAGCAAACAGGGATTGACCTACTACTTCAGTCCAAAGTTCGGTTTGGATGAAATGAAGAGAGGAGAAACAACAGAGGGAATCTCATTGCTGGACACGTTCGGCCGTCAATTTGGCCTGAACTGGGGCGATGCCCATCCAGAACATCCGATACCAGACGAGGTGGGTACCGTCGACGCGAACCGCAGCTTTTGTAAGCTAGGCATTGATCATCAGCTGCTCTTGTCCCTTCCCTTTGGTGCGCTACTACTTGCACTTGTGGTAGGCCGAGACCTTGCGTCCGCTACGCCACTGGCCAAGTTTCGACACTTCGTGCGCCTCTATCGCCGCATGATAGACATCGTCTCGATCCGGGAGATCACCATCGCCAGATTCATATTTGCTCCACCTGCCGCAGAGGTTAGCCCGATCAAAGCTGTTCAGGACAATATCGTCAGGAACTTCGCCCGCGATAGACGACGCGACGTGCATTGGCCCCAAACTTATGAGCAACTTGACCGAACCGCTCTGAACGGAGCATTCGACTTGCATCTGTTAAATGTGGCGATCACCAGCGATCACATCAGCGTTGATGAGCAGCCTTTGGATACTTGGATCCTCAGTGCTGACTCCAAGCTGGCTGCGCTGACCGATGCATTACACCACTCTTCCATGGGAACCGATGAGTCCGGCAAGTACTTCGTCACGCAGGATTATTGCGACTATGGCGACTACTGGCGCCAAACTCATCAGGATATGCAGAACGTGATTCAGCGCTTCCGTGCAGATCTAGAGCATTCCTTCATACACCAGCGCGCACGCGCATTTGGTGTGCTTGCACTGGCGGAGCAGGGCCTACGAGGTGATCGGCCAGTACAAGGTGTTCAACTTCGTCACGCAACATCACCGCGTAACGGCGAGGACCGACTTGGCGTGTTGGTGCAGCCACAGTTGGTTTGATGCAAGACTGCGGGAGTGTTTTAGCTAGCTGCGAGAACTGCTTGCCGATCTTGCTGAAGCACGTACTGAGGAGTTTCGCCATGGTGAGGAACCACTACCCACACTAGCCGGTGATTTGCTCTCGGCATGCAAGTAGAGTCACGCCCGCGCCTGATCCCTCAACAGCTCATCGAGACTAGCAATAGGCGGCCGTTGGGTTGGACTACCAAGTTGGGAAGCGGTGTGGCGTCTGGTTTTTACACCGTAGTTAGTGCAGCTATGGACTAACTACGGTGACGGAGTTTCCCCGGAACTATGGTGTCCACCAAGCCAGCTCTGGCGAGCCATGTTCAGAACTACAGTAGGGCTGCGATCGCTTCATTGGTAGACCATCCTATAAGCCACATACGCGCCTAAGTCTAAGTAAGTGCCACTTGGTCGCCGATGGACCCTTGGCCCAGGTTGGTGAACCGGTGTAAGCTGCCATCGGCCCATGCGCGGGCCCGCCCGTCCACAAGGCGAAGTCGAATCGACAGCGCGTGGCTTACACAAGACCCGCCTTGACCTCCAGAGGTCGCCGCTGGCTTGGTGTGTGGACGCATCGACCTTGCGGCGACCGCTGAGATTGAGTCATGGTCAATAGTCTTTTGCCGGCACAGATCATCCGCATCAAGCGTCAAGCCAAGAAGTTTGCCCGCGAGAATTCCCTAACGCACGCCGAGGCCCTTGACCGGGCGGCAGCAGAGCATGGGTTCGCCAACTGGTCGTTACTGGCAAAGGCACGCGGTGCACCTGGCGGTCAACCAAAGGTGACCGCTGAAGCACCGGTAGGGCGGGCAGCTACCCGTTACTACCTGCATGGCGACCAGGATGAGGAGGATCCATCCACCTATTACTGCGCACGATGCGATTCGTTCCGCCCTCCTGATCATTTCGAGAATGCCGCTCTGCATCGAGGGCAGTCCCATGAGATGCGGTACCTTGAATCGATTGAGCGCTGGAGCGAGCGCGGCGCGGTGTGGCGAAGCCGGTACCGCCGACCAGAAGGCGCCACCAATATGCTGGCGGCAAAGGCCGTGTCCCTCAACGCGGCCTACCAGCAATCCCGATCTGCGTTCCATCGCTGGCTACTGGCCCAGGTAGATCGTGATGACATGGTGTCGGATCTGGCAGTGGATGTTCGCGCTGACAAATCATTCCCCGTCAGCGCGAGCAGTCGGCAAGAGATTGAGAACTACTTGGCCAGGCACGGCAACCACGTGCTGGAAGCATTGGAGCGCGCCTGGCTGGAATTCTCGTCAGCACACGGCAAACGATGAACTCCCGAACTGCAGAGGTCGACCGGCGGTGGCGCTGGCGCAACGGCAATATCGGCTAGTTGTGCACAGACTATGCGCTCCGACGACACGACACCGACCACTGCACAAAGCGTTACAGATCAGACGCATAGCTGTGTGCTGCTACAACTATGCGTTGCATGGACACCACAGTCAGTGCATTGGGGTCCCCAAAATGTCCGCACTGTGGTGTCCAGGGGTCCCCACGATGCTGTTCGCCCCACGTGCGGGCACAATTTTAGGCGGCGGCAGCTTCCAATAGCGTCAGATTCTTTTCGGCATGTGTCAAATCACCCAGGGCGACACGGCCCCGCTAGGAGCTGTGTCCTGGCAAGCGGACCTGGACCCTTAGCGTAGGTGGAGGCGCGGCACGCAGACGACTTGAAGACCGAAGGTAGAAGCGTAAATGGGCGCATCTTCGCTAACACCACCTGATCGACCCAAGTCACTGATAATGCTGAAATTATGTTACCTCCTTGGTCGAGCTAGCGCCTTATGGGTACCCGGCTACACGAAACTAGGGCCTTATGCCCTTCGTTTGCTAGCGGGACATGGCACCGAGCTAGGTCAAAGCCTTGAACTACGGGGCTGACCACTAGGTCCTATTGGTCTAACCCACAGAAGCAGACGCAAGCAGCTGCGGCGTGCAGCGCGGGACCCGAGCTGGGTTACGCTCCCCCGATCGAACCTCGGCGGGAGCGCCAATGCGTCTGAAGATCTTGTTGGCAATTGCACTGGGCGGCTGCATGGCGGCCTCTGCCATGGCGCAGGCGCCAGCGCCGCGCACCATCCAGGTGGATCTGGGCAGCGCCGGCGGGCCGGTCGACCGGTTCTACGATCTGTCGATCGGCTCGGACTTTCCCGGCACCTTGATCCGCAGCGACAGCCAGGCGCAGCTGGTGCCAGCGGTGCAGGAGCTGGGGTTTCGCTACATCCGCTTCCACGACGTGTTCCATGACGTGCTCGGCACCGTCAAGGAAGTGGACGGCAAACTGGTGTACGACTGGACCAAGCTGGACCAGCTCTACGACGCGCTGCTGGCCAAGCGCATCCGCCCGTTCGTCGAGTTGGGCTTTACGCCCGGCGCGATGAAGACCTCCGAGCAGACGCTGTTCTACTGGAAGGGCAACACCTCGCATCCGGACCCGGCCAAGTGGACCCAGCTGATCGATGCATACGTGCGCCACATCCGGGCGCGCTATGGCGCCGAGGAAGTACGCCAGTGGTACTTCGAAGTGTGGAACGAGCCCAATCTCAAGGATTTCTGGGAAAACGCCGACCAACAGGCCTACTTCGAGCTGTATGCGAACACCGCACGCACGATCAAGGCAATCGATCCGCAGCTGCGCGTCGGCGGCCCGTCCACCGCCGGTGCGGACTGGGTACCGGAACTGCTGGCCTATGTTGCCAAGAACAAACTGCCGATCGACTTCGTCACCACGCATACCTATGGCGTGGACGGCGGCTTTCTCGATGAAGACGGCAAGCAGGACGTCAAGCTGTCGGCATCGCCGGACGCCATCGTCGGCGATGTGCGCCGGGTGCGCACGCAGATCCAGGCTTCGCCATTTCCGGATCTGCCGCTGTATTTCACCGAGTGGAGCAGCAGCTACACGCCGCGCGATTTCGTCCACGACAGCTACATCAGCGCGCCCTATATCCTGACCAAGCTCAAGCAGGTGCAAGGCCTGGTGCAGGGCATGAGCTACTGGACCTACACCGATCTGTTCGAAGAACCCGGCCCGCCGCCCACGCCCTTCCACGGCGGCTTCGGGTTGATGAATCGCGAGGGCATCCGCAAGCCGGCCTGGTTCGCCTACAAGTACCTGCACGCGCTCAAGGGCCGCGACATTCCGCTGGGCGATGCGCATGCGTTTGCGGCGGTGGATGGCCAGCGCATCGCGGCAGTGGCCTGGGATTGGCAGCAGCCGGTGCAGGCGGTGAGCAATACCCCGTTCTATACCAAACAGGTGCCCAGCACCGACAGCGCAGCGCTGGTGTTCCGGCTGGCGCAGGTGCCGGCCGGCAACTACCGGCTGCAGGTGCGCAAGACCGGCTACCGGCGCAACGACCCGCTGTCGCTGTACATCGACATGGGCATGCCCAAGGACCTGGCGCCGCGGCAGCTGGCGCAGCTGCAGCAGGCCACGCGCGATACGCCCGAACAGGACCGCCGCGTGCGTGTCGGTGCCGATGGCGTGGTGGAGATCCGCGTGCCGATGCGCAGCAACGACGTGGTGCTGATGACCTTGGAGCCTTCGGCGCGCTGAGTGCACGGCAAGCTCTTGCCCCCGTGCACGCGGGCGAGGGCGGACGGCGCGCAGGAACCGCCGTGCGCGCATGGCACGTGCCGGGTCCTGGCGCCGGCCGCATCCGCCTGGCGGCGAACGCGGTGCTTCCGATGGCCGCGCTTACTTCAGATATGTCCTGAGAATGGCGGCGATGTCGTCGACCGCCAGCTCGCGCTCGCTCAGCGCGTCGGGCGCGGCGACGTGATGCTTCAAGTGCTCGCTGAGCAACTCCACCATCAAGCCCTGCGCAGCGCCACGAAACGCCGCCACCTGCGTCAATAACGCCGTGCAGTCCACGTCCTGCGCCAGGGCCTTCTCCAGCCCCTCCACTTGTCCACGGATCCTGCGCACGCGGGCGAGCAGCTTGGATTTGTCCTGATTCAGATGCGCCATTGCCATATACCCCCTGGGGGTACCTGAGATACCATAGGGGGGTATCGTAGCCAGGACCCCCTCCCGATGTCGATCATGCATGCCGCGCCGCACTGCGCGCAGTCGCACACCTTCGCCAGCGCCAACCCGCTGGCCGAGCGCAGCACCCGCAAGGCGGTCATCCTGACCGTGGTGATGATGGTGGCGGAGATCGTCGGCGGCTGGACGCTCAACTCCATGGCCCTGCTCGCCGATGGCTGGCATATGAGCTCGCACGCGCTGGCGCTGGGCCTGGCGCTGTTCGCCTACCGCTTCGCGCGGCGCAATGCAGGCGACCTGCGCTTCAGCTTCGGCACCTGGAAGGTCGAAGTGCTCGGCGGCTACACCAGCGCAATGCTGCTGCTGGGCGTGGCCGGCCTGATGGCGTTCCAGTCGGTGGAACGGCTGTTTTCGCCCAGGCCCATCCAGTACCAGGAAGCCACCGTCATCGCCGTCATCGGCCTGCTGGTGAACCTGATCTGCGCCTGGTGGTTGCGCGACTCGCATGGCCACCATCACGGGCACGACCACGCGCATGACGGTCATGGTCATGGTCATCACCACGATGGGCATGCCGATCTCAATCTGCGCGCCGCGTATCTGCACGTGGTGGCCGATGCCGCGACCTCGGTCCTGGCCATCGTCGCGCTGCTCGCCGGAATGTACTGGGGCGTGAGGTGGCTGGATCCGATCATGGGCATCGTCGGCGCGGTGCTGGTCACCGTGTGGGCATGGGGCCTGCTGCGCAGTACCGGCCGGGTGCTGCTGGATGCGGAGATGGATGCGCCGGTGGTGGCAGAAGTGAAGCAGGTCATCGCCGGGCTGCCGCATGCCATCGCCATCGGCGACCTGCATGTCTGGCGTGTGGGCAGCGATCGTTATGCCTGCGTGGTCAGCCTGGTCACTGCGGCCGACATCGATGCGGACCTGGTGCGCGCCGCCCTGCAGATCCACGAAGAACTGGTGCACATCACCGTCGAGTTGCGTCGCCCGCGGGCGGCGCTGGCGGCGGCCTAGCGGCCCGGCAGCGCCAGCTGTGGGCGGGCCTTGCCATCGCCGGGGCAACCAGGCCTGCGCCGGCCTCGCGCGGGAAGCCTCAGGTCTTTGCCGGTGCCGGGCTGACGTATTTCTCGCGGCGGATCTGCGCGTTCGGCAGGCCGGCTGCCTTCAGGGCGTCGATGCAGCTGTCCACCATGTCCGGGTTGCCGCACAGGTAGGCGATATCGCCCTGCGCATCGGGCGCGCATTCGGCCAGCTGCTGCTGCACGTACCCGTGCCGCACATCGGCATGCGGCTGTTCCGGCAGCTCGCGCGAAAAACACGGCATATAGCGGAACTGCGGGTGCGCATCGGCAAACGCGCGGAAGTCGTCGCCGTACAGCAGCTCGGCCGGCGTACGCGCGCCCTGCAGCAGCAGCACCTGCACGCCGCGGGTGGCGATCGCCTCGGCCAGCAGCGGCAGCATCGAGCGGTACGGGGTGACGCCGGTGCCGGTGGCAATCAGCACATAGCGCCGGTTGTGGTCGCCCGGCGGCACGCAGAAACGTCCATAGGGACCGCTGGCCTGCAACTGGTCGCCGATCTGCAGGCCTTCGAACAGCGCGGTGGCCGAGCCGCCGGGCACGAAGCTCACCGCGATATCCACCGCCTCGCCCGGTCCGAACGCATGGTCGTGGATGGTCGCCAGCGAATAGCTGCGCTTGGTCGGCGTGCCGTCGGCGGCAGTGAAATGGATCTGGATGAACTGCCCGGGCTGGAAATCCAGCGGCTGCCCGTCGTCACGCAGGAACTGGCAGTGGGCCACGGTGGGCGCGATCATGCGCCGGTCGACAAGCTTGAGGGGGAATTGAACGGGCACGAACGTATTTAGGACAGTCTGTGATCGGGGCTTGCCCCCGCGGGCTTCTATAATAACGGCCTGTAACTCGCTGCGCCGTCACGCTGACGCGAAGGAACATCTTGAATTCCCCATCTCCGACCACCGCACCCGCGCTGCGTGTGTGCGATCTGCGCAAGACCTACGACAACGGCACCCAGGCGCTCAAGGGCGTGTCGCTGGACGTGGCGCCAGGCGACTTCTTCGCCCTGCTCGGCCCCAACGGCGCCGGCAAATCCACCCTGATCGGCATCATCAGCTCGCTGGTGAACCTGTCCGCCGGCCAGGTGGAAGTGTTCGGCACCGACCTGGTCGGCCAGCGCAGCGATGCGATGCGCCTGATCGGCCTGGTCCCGCAGGAGGTCAACTTCAACCTGTTCGAAAAACCCTTCGACATCCTGGTCAACTACGCCGGTTTCTACGGCATGCCGCGCGCCGAGGCCGAGCGTCTGGCCGAAGCGGAGCTGCGCCGCTCGCACCTGTGGGAAAAGGCCCAGGTGATGAGCCGCACGCTGTCCGGCGGCATGAAGCGACGGCTGATGATCGCCCGGGCCATGATGACCCAGCCGCGCCTGCTGATCCTGGACGAGCCCACCGCCGGCGTGGACATCGAGATCCGCCGCGACATGTGGCGCGTGCTCAAGGAGATCAACGCCGCCGGCACCACCATCATCCTGACCACGCACTACCTGGAAGAAGCCGAGCACCTGTGCCGCAACCTGGCCATCATCAACCACGGCCAGATCGTCACCCAGGGCCCGATGCGCGAGCTGCTGGCCAAGCTCGACGTGGAGGGCTTCCTGTTCGATATCGACGGCGACCTGCCGGCCGAACTGCCGGTGATCGAAGGCACCACGCTCACCGCCATCGACGGCCACACGCTGGACCTGGACATGCCGCGCGCGATGGACCTCAACCGCGTGTTCGCCACGCTCGGCAGCGCCGGCATCCGGGTGCGTTCGATGCGCACCAAGAGCAATCGGCTGGAAGAGCTGTTCGTGCGCCTGACCGGCGACGCCCCGGCACCGGCCGATGCCGCCGCCACCGCATCCACGCCTGTCGTGCCCCACGGCACGCCGCCAGCGCAGCCGCGCAGCGGAGGCCAGCCATGAACGAGATCCACACCGTGACCGAACCCACCAACGCGCGCCGCAACTGGATTGCGCTGGGCACCATCGTGCGCCGCGAAGTGCAGCGCATCCTGCGCATCTGGGGCCAGACCCTGGTGCCGCCGGCCATCACCATGACGCTGTACTTCTTGATCTTCGGCGGGCTGATCGGCTCGCGCGTGGGCGACATGGGCGGCTACACGTACATGCAGTTCATCGTGCCGGGCCTGGTGATGATGAGCGTGATCCAGAACAGCTACGGCAACATCTCCTCCAGCTTCTTCGGCGCCAAGTTCGGCCGGCATGTAGAAGAGCTGCTGGTCAGCCCGATGCCCAACTGGGTGATCCTGTGGGGCTACGTCTCCGGCGCGGTGCTGCGTGGGGTCATGGTCGGCGCATTGGTGCTGATCATCGCGATGTTCTTCACCCCGGTGCGCATCCCGCATCCGCTGGTGACCCTGACCACCGTGTTGCTGGGCGCGACCATCTTTTCGCTGGCCGGCTTCGTCAATGCGGTGTACGCCAAGAAGTTCGACGACGTGGCGATCGTGCCGACCTTCATCCTGACCCCGCTGACCTATCTGGGCGGCGTGTTCTATTCGGTGAAGCTGCTGCCGCCCTGGGCCGAAGCGGCCACCCACGCCAACCCGATCTTCTACATGGTCAACGCGTTCCGCTATGGCCTGCTCGGCAGCTCGGACGTGCCGATCTGGGTCGCCTACGCACTGATGCTGGGCTTTGTCGCGGTGCTCAGCGCGCTGGCGCTGTGGCTGCTGCGCCGTGGCGTGGGTTTGCGGAGCTGATGACGATGGCGATGCGTATCTTGATCCTCGGCGCCGGCGGCACCGGTGGCTATTTCGGCGGGCGTCTGGCGCAGGCCGGGGTCGATGTCACTTTCCTGGTGCGCGATGCGCGCGCGGCACAGCTGCAGGCCGACGGCCTGCGCATTCGCAGTCCGCTGGGCGATGCGGAGCTCCCGGTGGCGCATGTCACCGCGCAGGATCTGCCGGCGCTGGTGGCGCAGCGGCCGTTCGACCTGGTGATCCTCAGCTGCAAGGCCTACGACCTGGACAGCGCGATCGAGGCGATTGCGCCGGCGGTGGGCGAGCACACCACGGTGCTGCCGATCCTCAACGGCCTGCGCCATTACGCCGCGCTGGACGAGCGTTTCGGTGCGGCACGCGTGCTGGGCGGGTTGTGCTTCATCAGCGCCACCAAGGGCGCGCAGGGCGAGATCCTGCACCTGGGCAAGCCGGCGGCGATGACCTTCGGCGAGCGCGATGGCAGCGCGGAGTCGACGCGCGTGCAGGCACTTGCGGCAGCCTGCACGCAGGCCGGCATCGATCATGTGGCCAGCGCGCAGATCGCGCAGGAGCAGTGGATCAAGTACAGCTTCCTCACCGCGCTGGCCGCTGCCACCTGCCTGATGCGTGCGCCGGTCGGGGCGATCGTCGCCACCGACGACGGCCGCGCGTTGATCAACGGCGTGTACAACGAATGCCTGTGGGCCGCCGATGCGGCCGGCCAGCCGATTCCGGAAAGCGCCCGCGCCAAGGCGCTGCAGACCTTGTTGCAGGTGGATTCGCCATTAAAGGCCTCGATGTTGCGCGACCTGGAAGCCGGCCAGGAAGTAGAGGCGGCGCAGATCGTCGGCGACATGCTCAGGCGCGTGCGCGAAACCGGACGCAACGCACCACTGCTGATGGCCGCCAACGTGCATCTGCAGGCGTATCAGGTGTTGCGGCATAGCTGATGGGCATGGTGGGCGGGCGTACGCGTCGCCCCCATCCGCCCTTCGGGCACCTTCCCCCGCAAGCGGGAGAAGGCAGTGGCAGCCCCGCTGCATGACTGGACGAGCGGCCTGCGTCGTCCCTACGCCGCTTAGCCGCGGCAAATCCTTCTCCCGCCCGCGGGAAAAGGTGGCGCGAAGCGCCGGATGAGGGCGCGCCGGTCGGTGCAGCTTCACACCGCCACAGCGACCTCCTCGCCACCCCGCCGCCTGCCCCCGCAGATCCTTCTCTTGCCTGCGGGAGAAGGTGGCGCAAAGCGCCGGATGAGGGCGCGCCGGGTCGGTGCAGCTTCACACCGCCACAGCAGCCTCCTCGTCACCCCGCCGTTTGCTCCCCGCAAATCCTTCTCCCGCCTGCGGGAGAAGGTGGCGCAAAGCGCCGGATGAGGGCGCGCCGGTCGGTGCAGCCCTCGCACTACCACAGCGACCTCCTCACCACCCCGCCGCTTGCTCCCCGCAGATCCTTCTCCCACCTGCGGGAGAAGGTGGCGCAAAGCGCCGGATGAGGGCATGCTCGGTCGGCGCAGCCTTCGCACCACCACCACGCCACGCACACGATGCTCTGCAGCCTTCCCTCGCCGTCGTCATCATGAAGCTGCTCAGCCATTTGTTCCGTGCCGGTCACTTCGTGATCCTGGCGTTCTTCGTGCTGTGCGCGGCGGGCCTGGTGACGATGGCCGGGCTGGAGTTGTGGCATGGCTTCACTCCCGGCGGCGACATGGTGGTGCGCGACCGCTTCAACGTGGTGCTGGAAGCCGTCGGTCTGCTCACGGTGGCATTGGTGACGCTGGAGCTGGGCCAGACGATCTTCGAGGAAGAGATCCTGCGCGACGTCAAGGTCAGCGGGCCGACACGCGTGCGCCGTTATCTGTCGCGCTTTTTCGTGGTGATCGTGATCGCACTGGCGATCGAAACCCTGGTGTCGATCTTCGAGCTGATGCACGCCGATCCGGCCAAGCTGCCATATGCCGCGGCGGTTGGCTCGTGTGCGGCATTGCTGCTGATTGCCTGGGGCGTGTTCGTCAAGCTCAATCGCAGCGCCGAAGAGCTGGAACCCGAGGCGATGGCAGAAACCAAGCGCGAAGACCGCGAGGTCGAGGAATAGGCAAGCGCAGGCGGCTGCCGGTTACGCAGCCGAAGCTTGCGGTCAGCGCATGTGCACCCGGTGCGCCCTGCCATGCGCGCATGACAGGTGCCTGGCCGGCTGCATCGGCGGCAAGAACAGCGCTGGTTGCAGCCTCAGCCTTTGTCCGTCATCGGGAGTGCCGGCACCGAGGTCGGCTTGCCGTCATCGCCAAGCGCGATCATCACGAAGTGGCCGCGGGTGCACAGCTCGCGGACGCCGCTGAGCAGGTCCTCGGCGATCAGTTCCACTTCCACCTTGATCGAACTGCGCCCCACCGACACCACCCGCGCGATGGTTTCCACCATCTGGCCCTGGCGGATCGGCAGCTTGAAATCCACCTGGTCCGAGCGCGCGGTCACCACCGCACGCCGCGCATAGCGCGATGCGGCCAGGAATGCGGCTTTGTCCATCCACGCCAGCGCCTGCCCGCCGAACAGCGTGCCCATATGGTTGGTGTGGTTGGGGAACACGATCTCGGCCATGCGGGCTTCGATCGGTGGCGGGGTCTGCAAGCTGTCTGACATGAGGGGTTCCAGTGGAGAGGCGCTGCGTGCCAAGGCGATTGCAGCAGCCTGACACAGACAGGATAGGCGGTCAGCCGCAGCGGCGTACGCCGGAACGCAGCGCAGCCGCCACGGCGATCCAGCGTGCCGACGCGGGCGCTTGCGCATTGCCGCTGCGGGAGCGTCGCCGACGGCCGGCATCCTGCGTGACTATCGCATGTACTGCCGCGTGCACGATGAGGCCATCGGGACGGCGGTCGCGGCCGGGACCGCTCCTACGAGGGCATCGCGTTCGCATCGGCAATCGCCTGGCGAGACGGTGGTGTGCAGCACTCTTCTCGATGACACGCAGCCGCGGGGAACATGCAACCGTAGGCGCGCAGGCGCTTGCGCCGCCCCGGTGGCTCAGAGGCTGGTCTTGACCGCGGTTTCCACCTGCGCCGGTGACTGGAAGCCGGGCAGGCGTGCCACCTCGCTGCCATCGCGGTACAGCGCCAGGGTCGGGGTCTGGCGCAGGCCCAGGCCGCGGAAGAACTCCTCGCCCACCACTTCCAGCTTGACCTTCAACAAGGCCACGCCCTCGGCGGCATCGCTGTTGGCGAACTTGTCCAGCGACATGTCGAGCATGCGGCAGCCGGGGCAGTTGTCCTTGTAGAAATCCACCAGCGCGCGCGGATGCGCGGCCAGGGTGGCGGTGTAGTGCTCAGGCGACGTGACGGTAATGGTGTGCATCGTGGGGATCGTGTTGGCATTGGGCCAGGACCTCGTCGGTCCAGGCGGCGATGGCCTGCGCGTCGCGCACGCCGTGGGGCATCTGTTCGATGGTCAAACGCGGAAACGGGCTGGCGAAGAACTGTGCGATGCGATGCACTGCACCGCAAAAATAGTCCTCGCCCCACTGCGTTTCGCCGGTGCCGAACACCGCCACCCGCGGCGGCTTGCCCAGCGTTTCGACCAATTCGACGATGAAACGTTTCATCTCTGCCGGCGTGCGGCCACCGTTGTCGGTCCAGCTACCGAGCACAAACAGCTCGTACTGCCCGGGCGCATGCGGCACCTGCTCCAGCCGCTGCACGTCGGTCTCCAGCCAGGTCACCGTGTGCCCGGCCGCTTCGCAGCGCAGCGCGACACTGCGCGCGACATCGCGCGTGTTGCCGCTCAACGAGGCCAGTGCGAGCAGGATGTTCATGGGGCAGGAATTCGGGAATGGAGAATGGGGAATCGGAAGAGCGCGGTATTGCCTGCTTTTGCCATTCCCGATTCCCTATTCCCGATTACTCACAGATCGTCGAAGCCGTTATCCGAGTTGGTCTTCTTGTACGAGGCGTTGCGCATCTCGAAGAAGTCGGTCTTGGTTTCGGTGAAGTTGTCGGCGTAGGCCTTGATCCACGGCATCACGTTGTCGTTGGCGCCTTCGTACAGCTTCTCGATGCCGAGCATGCCGGCCATCTTGTTGGCGCGGTACTTCACGTAACGGATCATCTCGTCCACGTCGATGCCGTCGATGCCGTCCAGCACTTCGGCGGTCCACTGGGTTTCCAGGTCGATCGCGTGCTCGAAGGCCTTGTGCACGTAATCGGTGAGCTGGTCGCCCTGCAGCGCCTGGTTCTCGCCGATGATGGCGCGAATCAGCTCGCTGATGAACTTGGAATGGGCCAGCTCATCGCGGTTGATGAAGCTGATGATCTTGCCGGTGCCGGTCATGCGGTTCTGGCGGACCAGATTGTAGAAGTACGCAAAGCCGGAATAGAAGTTGATGCCTTCCAGGATCGAGGACTGGATCAGCGCGCGGATCAGCGTTTCGGCCGTCTTGTCGCGCATGAAGTCTTCGTAGGCGCCCATGATCGGCGCATTGCGCTTGATGATGGTCGGATGCGTGCGCGCGATCTCGAACACGCGGTTCTGGTCGGCCAGGCCGGTGATCGAGGCCAGCACGTAGCTGTAGCTCTCGTTATGGATCACTTCCTGCTGGCCGATGATGGCGGCATTGGCATGCGCGGCCGGGTCGGTGATGTATTCGGCGACGTTGTAGATGAAGCGCGTCTGCGGCGAATCCAGCGTGGCCAGCAGGCCGATGATCGAGTCGTAGGCATTCTTCTCGCGCGCCGACAGCTCGTTGTACTGGCGCGCGTCGCCCTTCATGTCCACCTCGTCGGGGATCCAGAAGTTGGTCGACAGCTCCTTGTACGCCCGATAGAAGGACGGGTACGGGATGTCGTTCCAGTTGAGGATGCCGGAGGTTTCGCCATTGATGATGGCGGTGGAGCGGTTGGGGTGACGCGGCTCCAGGATCTTGATGCGCTCAAGCGGTGTTGCGGACATGGGTCTCTACTCGTGTTTCAGGCGTCGCGCGCGTGTGCAGCGGGGACGACGGCAGCAATCATTCTGGAAGAAAGCCCCCTGCGTGACGGGGGCGCGCCGAAGGCGCGGGGTGTGGGAGCTGGTGAAGCAGGGTCCACGGTTCGCAACGCGAACCGTGGAAGCGAAGCGCAAATGCGCTTCGCTACCGCATGCGCTTTAGCTCGAACACCACTCGCACTCGCTGATGTCGATGTCGTTGGAACGCACGTAGTACGTGGTCTTCAGGCCTTCGCGCCAGGCGGTCATGTGCAGGTCCAGCAAGGTGCTGGCACGGATGGTGCTTGGCACGTAGAAGTTGAAGCTGATCGACTGGTCGACGTGGCGCTGGCGACGCGCGTTCTGGCGCACGCTGGCGAACTGGTCGACCTTGTAGGCGCCCTTTTCGTAGTACGGCCAGGTTTCCAGCGAGAGGCCCGGAGCGGCGACCGGACGGCGGAAGTCCTTCTTTTCTTCGTAGTAGAACGCGCTGTAGATCGGGTCGATCGAGGCGGTGGAACCGGCGATCTGCGCGGTGCTCATGTTCGGCGCAACCGCCAGCATCCAGGCATTGCGCACGCCATTGACGGCCACCTGCGCGGCCAGCTCCAGCCACTGCGGGCTGTTGTAGTCGCGCGCACGGAAGTACTCGCCGGTGTGCCAGTCGCTGCCGCGGAACACGCTGTAGGTGCCCTTTTCCTTGGCCAGCTCCATGCTCGCCTGGACGGTCAGGTAGTTGATGCGCTCGTACAGCTCGTCGCTGTAGTCCTCGGCTTCCTTGGCATTCCAGTGGATGGACTTCTGCGCCAGCAGATGGTGCCAGCCGAAGGTGCCCAGGCCGATGGCGCGGTACTTCTGGTTGGTGATGGTGGCCTGCGGCACGGGCAGCTGATTCAGGTCGATCACGTTGTCGAGCATGCGCACCTGGATCGGGATCAACCGCTCCAGCACGTCGGCGCCCAGCAGGTCGGCCTGGTCTGCCTGCACGGTGATCGCGCGGCCCAGGTTGATCGAGGACAGGTTGCACACGACGAAGTCACCGGCCTTCTTGGTGGTGACGATCTGATTGCCGCTGATGATCTCCTGCATCATCCGCGTCGGGCTCATGTTCTGCAGGATCTCGGTGCACAGGTTGGACGAATAGACCATGCCCTCGTGCTTGTTCGGGTTCTTGCGATTGACTTCGTCGCGGTAGAACATGAACGGGTTGCCGGTTTCCAGCTGGCTGACCATGATCCGCTTGAAGATCTCGATCGCCTTGACCGTCTTGCGGGTGATGCGCTCGTCGGCAACCACTTCCTCGTACTTGCGACGGAAGCTGCTGTTGGCGTCGCCCTTCTTCTCGTCGTAGAAGTCCTGCAGGTACCAGCCCTTGATCCGCTTCACTTCGTGCGGATCGAACAGATACCAGTCGCCGCGACGCTCGACCGCTTCCATGAACAGGTCGGGGATGCACACCGAGGTGAACACGTCATGCGCGCGCAGGCGCTGGTCGCCGTTGTTCAGGCGCAGATCCAGGAACGCCTCGATGTCGCGGTGGAAGATGTCCAGATAGACCGCGATGGCGCCCTTGCGCTGGCCCAGCTGATCCACCGACACGGCGGTGTTGTTGAGCTGCTTGATCCACGGCACCACGCCGCCGGAGGAATTGGACACGCCGCGGATCGCCGAACCGGACGAACGCACATAGCCCAGGTACGCGCCCACGCCGCCGCCGTGCTTGGACACGCGCGCCACGTCGGTGTTGGAGTCGTAGATGCCCTGCAGGCTGTCGTCGACGGTGTCGATGAAGCAGCTCGACAGCTGGCCGCCGACCTTGCCGGCATTGGCCAGGGTCGGGGTGGCCACGGTCATGTACAGGTTGGACAGCGCCCAGTAGGCCTCGCCGACCAGCTGCATGCGGCGCTCGCGGCTGCCCTTGCCGTTGCCGATCTCGTCCTGCATCAGGTACAGCGCGATGGTCAGCCAACGCTCCTGCGGCAGCTCGAACACGCCGCGCGAGTTGTCGGTGGCCAGGTAGCGCGTGGCCAGCAGGTACAGGCCGTTGTAGGCGAACAGCTTGTCGCGCTCGGGCTCGATCATCTTGCCGGCTTCGATCAGTTCGTCCTTGGAGTAGCGGCGCAGGATGTCGTTGGAATAGACATTGCGGTCGGCCAGGCTCTCCTGCAGGCCGACGAACGAGCCGTACTTCTGGCTGGCGTCGTAGAAACGGTTGCGGCTGGCGCGCTTGTACAGCCGGCGCAGGTACAGGCGCGCGGCAAAGTGCTCCCACTCCGGGGTGGTCAGATCGACGCGGGCCTCGGCCTCGCGGATCAGGTGGTCGACCAGGTCGTCAGCGTTGACGCTGTCCTTGCGGTCGACGAAGCCGAACACCGAGCGCTTGTAGTCGGCCACGTCCAGCTGCGGGAATTCGGCATGGATCTGGTCGATGGCGCGCTCCAGGCGCTCCGGCTCGAACGGGATCCGGCGGTTGCCGGCTTCCTTGGTGATCCAGGTGGCGACGGCTTGTTCTTCGATGGTCTGTGCGTGCATTGCAATGGCTTGGCGGGGAGGCGGCACGATATCCGACGGGTCGGTCAATTCCGGCGCGCCGCAACCGGGCACGCTGACACCGGCGGGAACGCTGGTGGGTGTTGCGGTACCGGCGGCGATCGCGGCAAGGGTGTCGTTGGTGGTCATGCGTCCTCCATGCGTAGGCACACGAACCCGGCTGGGGGACGGGTTGCGGCCGGATCCGGACTCCCTGGACAGCGATGGCGGTGCGCGACGACCAGCACGCAAGACCCACGGTCTGCGGCGGCATCGCCTTCACCAGCCATCTCCTTACCGGAGATTCCACGGCCGCCACCGCGCGGTGTGCTGTCGCGCAGTGGTCGGTGGCGAAACAACAGCGGCGCAACGAGACCACGCCGCCTGCTCCAGGCGAGGCCCGGATGGCTGTGATCGTTCATCGCTGCCGCCGCGGAGAGGCGTCTGATTGGCAACCTGCTGCAAATCATGCTCTCACTGGTCCGGACGCCTTGGGGCGACCAACCACCGACTCCCCCAAGATAGTGGGGTCACCCGGAGGGGTCAACACCAAATGTGGGAAATTCCCGAAAACCCTTACAGCACAAAGCACTGTCTGACGAACGGTCGGCAAGAGGCTGGGAACCCGTCCAATTGGACTGCGCAGTCAAGGCCCAAACCGGCATTTCCATCGACCAGTTGGGTCCGGTTGGGTTGGCTGCGACATACATTCGACGCTGAAGCCGGTCAGCTGGCCGAGACCGCCTCAAGCGGCACCGCACGCCTGGGGCGCCTGCCCGGACACCGGCACTGGGAGGAACTCGCCGCTGCCGACGTTGGGTCGAGGGTGCGGCGCCCTCACCGCTCGCGGGACACGCCGTGAACCCGTCCATGGGGGCTCGGCGGCGGCATCCATGCCGCCACACGGTCCCGCAATCGGCGAGGACACCGCACAAGACAGTTGCCGGCTGCTTTGTTGAAAACCATGCGCGCCGGCCAACTCAACTGGCCCTTGCCCGCCCACCGTCGCGGGACCTTACGCGGCATGGATGCCGCGTAAGAGCCTACAAGGACGTACTTGCGGCGTGTCCCGCGATGGTGGGCGGGCAAGGGCCCTGCAGCCAAGCCACAGAACTAGCGACGCCCGCCCGATGGCCATGAAGACGCTGTCAGCCGCTCTCACAGTGAACAGCATTACGCCCTGAGCGCGGCCATGAGCGAGATCAGATCTCGGTCGGGCCGATGTGGTGGCGCTTGCGGTAGCGGATCGAGGACCACACCGAAGCGGCGATGAAGGCCACGCCGATCAGGCCGGTCAGCACCTCCGGTACGTGGTACACGGTGCCGACCAGCATGATGATCGCCAGCACGCCGATGGCGTAATGGGCGCCGTGCTCCAGGAACACGAACTCGTCCAGGGTGCCCTTGTGCACCAGGTAGACCGTCATCGAGCGCACGAACATCGCGCCGATCGCCAGGCCCAGCATGATGATGACCACATCGCGGGTGATCGCGAACGCGCCGATCACCCCGTCGAACGAGAACGAGGCGTCCAGTACTTCCAGGTACAGGAAGGCGGCAATGCCAGAGCGCTTGGCCGGGCCCATGCCGTCCTCGCCCTCTTCGGCCTCGAACAGCGCGTCCACGCTGCCGACCAGCAGGTACAGCAGGATGCCGCCCAGGCCGGCGAACAGCACGCTCTGGAAGATGGCGTCAGGCAGGAACAGCTTGGTGCCCAGCAAGACCGACACTGCCACGATCACCGACATCGCATCGGCCTTGCCCAGCTTGCCGACCAGCCGCTCCACCGGGCCGAGCCAGTGCAGCTTGCGCTCCTGGTCGAACAGGAAGTTCAGGAACACCAGCAGCAGGAACATGCCGCCGAAGGCGGCGATGGACGGGTAGTTGTCGGTCAGCACCTGGCTGTAGCGGTCCGGCTCCTTCAGCGCCATCTGCATCACCGGCACCAGGCCCATGCCGGTGGCCACCGACACGATCACGATCGGGAACACCAGGCGCATGCCGAACACCGCGATCAGGATGCCGACGGTGAGGAACAGCTTCTGCCAGAACGCGTTCATGTGTTTGAGCACGCCGGCGTTGACCACCGCGTTGTCGAACGACAACGACACCTCCAGCACGCTCAGCACCAGGCATAGCCACAGGGCCTGCCAGATGCCCATCGCGGAGGTATGACCCCACCAGGCAGCCAGGCCCAGGCAGATCGCTGTGACCAAGAACGACATTCTGAAATCGCGAAACATTGACACTCCCAGGCGGGCCAAGACGACAGCCGGAGCAACGGGCCGGGGCGAGGCCCGGCAGATCCGGCATGCGGTGAGGAGGGGGGACCGCGGCGTGACCCAAGGTCAGGCCGGGCGTGGCTCGCCCATTATAGGGAGTGTCACCGCCATCAGGGTTGCATCGTCCGGATCCGGGCGGACCCCGAAGCCCAGGCTCTGGCACATCGCCAGCATGGTGCGGTTCTCGCGCAGCACCTGGCCTTCGATCTGCTTCAGGCCCAGCCAGCGCGCGTACTCGATCATGATGCGCATCAGCTGCCAGCCGATGCCGTGGCCCTTGAGGTCGGAGCGGATCAGGATGCCGTACTCGCCACGCTCGTAGTCGGCGTCGGCATGCAGCCGCACCGCGCCGAGCATGTCGCCGGTCTTGGGGTCGATAGCCACCAGCGCGATCGAGCGCGCGTAATCGAGCTGGGTCAGCCGGGCGATGAACTCGTGGCTGAAATGCTTGACCGACTGGAAGAAGCGCAGCCGCAGGTCTTCGTCGGTGACCCGCGCGAAGAACGCGCGGAACAATGCGTCGTCCTCCGGGCGCACCGGGCGTACCAGCGCATGCGTGCCATCGCCCAGCCCGATCTGGCGCTCCCACTCCTTCGGATACGGGAAGATCGCAAAGCGCGGATGACCGCGGCCCTTGTGCAGCTTGCGCGCCGGCGCCACCGCCACGCGCGCGTCCAGCGCGATCACGCCATCGCGGTCGGCCAGCAACGGGTTGATGTCCAGCTCGGTGATTTCCGGGATGTCGGCGGCCAGCTGCGCCAGCTTGACCAGCACCAGCGCCACCGCGCGCTCGTCGGCCGCCGGCACGTCGCGGTAGGCCTTGAGGATGCGCGAGACCCGCGTGCGCCCGATCAGCTCGTGGGCCAGGCGCAGGTCCAGCGGCGGCAACGCCAGCTCGCGGTCGTTGATCACTTCCACCGCGGTGCCGCCACGGCCGAACACGATGGCCGGGCCGAACACCGGGTCGTCGGCGATGCCGGCGATCAGTTCACGCGCCTTCGGCCGCAGCACGGTGGGTTGCACGATCACCCCCTCGATCACTGCATCCGGCAGCGCAGCGCGCGCCCGCGCCAGGATGCCGGCCGCCGCCTCGCGCACCGCCGCCACGCTGGACAGGTTCAGGCGCACGCCATCCACATCGGACTTGTGCGCGATGTCGCTGGACAGCACCTTCAAGGTCACCGTGCGGCCGACGGCCAACAGCGGGTCGGCCAGCAAGGCGGCCTCGTTGGCGGTGGCGGCCACCTGCAGCGGCACGATCGGGATGCCGTAGGCGGCCAGCAGGCGGTTGGTGGCGACCGGGTCCAGCCAGCGCCGGCCGGCCGCCAGGGCGTCGTCGACCACGGTGCGGGCAATGGCCGCATCCACCACGAAATCTTCCGGCAGGCTGGGCGGGGTCTCCATCAACGCCGCCTGCGCCTCGCGATAGCGCACCAGGTGGGTGAAGCCGCGCACCGCGTCCGATTCGGTCGCATAGGTGGGCACGCGCGCGGCGTTGAGCGCGGCAATCGCCGCATCGTCCTGGCCCAGCCACACCGCGAACACCGGCTTTTCGCGCTGGTAGCGGTTGCGTTGGTCCAGCGCGCGGGTCAGCGCCTTGGCCGCATCGGCCGAGGAGGTGAACGCGGTCGGCACGTTGACCACCAGCAGCGCGTCGTTCTCCGGGTCGTCCAGCAAGGCTTCGATCGCCGCGGCATACCGCGGCCCGTCGGCATCGACGATGATGTCCACCGGGTTGCTGCGCGACCAGCCTTGCGGCAACGACTGATCCAGCCGCTCCAGCGTCTTGGCCGACAGCTCGGCCAGGGTGCCGCCGCGCAGCACCAGCTGGTCCACCGCCAGCTGCCCCACCCCGCCGCCATTGCTGAGGATGGCCAGCCGCCGGCCGGGAAAACTGCCGAGCCGGCCCAGCGTCTCGGCGGCGGCAAACAATTCGTCCAGCGCGCCCACCCGCAACAGGCCGGCACGCGCGAACGCGGCGCCATACACCGCATCCGAGCCGGCCAGCGCCTGCGCATGCGTATCGGCATTGGGATTGATGCGGAACTGGCGCCCCGACTTGACCACCACCACCGGCTTGGCGCGCGCGGCGGCGCGGGCGGCCGACATGAACTTGCGCGCATCGCCGATGCGTTCGACGTACAGCAGGATCGCGCGGGTGCGGTAGTCGGTGGCGAAGTAGTCGAGCAGGTCGCCGAAATCCACATCCAGCGTGTCGCCCAGCGACACCACCGCCGAGAACCCCACCGAGCGCGCCACGCCCCATTCCACCAGCGCGGCGGCAATCGCGCTGGATTCGGAGATCAATGCCAGGTCGCCGGCCTGCGGGCAATGGGCGGCGATGCTGGCATTGAGCCGCGCATGCGGGGCGATCACGCCCAGGCAGTGCGGGCCGAGGATGCGCATGCCCTTGGCGCGCGCGGCCGCTTCCATCCGCGCGGCCGGCGAGCCGGGGCCGCTGCCCAGCCCGGCGGTGAGGATGATCGCCGCAGCCACCCCGCGCCGCGCGGCGATGGAGACGATGCGCGGCACGATGCGCGCCGGCGCGGTGATCACCACCAGGTCCGGCACCCACGGCAGATCGGTCAGTCGCGCCACCGTGCGCACGCCGTCGATCTCGGTATAGCGCGGGCTCACCCAGCCGATCTGCCCGGGAAACCCGGCCGCGCGCAGATTGCGCACCACCGCCCGCCCGGCCGAGCGATCGCGCGGGCTGCCGCCGACCACCGCCACGGTGGTGGGACGAAAGACCTGCTGCAGGTGGTAGGTACTCATGGCGAAGAGACGGCGGGGAAAGCGGACACGGTACACGTCGGCCCGAGCGCACGTCATCGATCCCGCGCTGGAGAAGCGCGACGCAGCGCCTGTTATTGTTGTGAACGATTCGCATTTTCGTTAATATCGTGTGGTCAGCCAGCTTCCTGCGCCGCCCCGCGCCCTGCCGCCAGCGACCCACTCGGAACAGGGCCCCCCATGAAACTGCTGACCTTGTCGGCGCTGCTGCTCGCTGCCTCCGCCTCTGCGCACACCCCTTACCTGGCACCCAACACCTTCACGCCCCAACCGGGCCAGACGGTGACCCTGGACGCGGCCTTCGCCGAGACCTTCTTCGTCCCGGAGGCGGCCTTCGACCAGAGCCACTTCCGCATCACCGGGCCCGACGGCCGCGATGTCGCGCCGGCCCGGGTGCAGGCGCTCGACACCCGCACCGTGGTCGAACACACCCTGGGCAAGCAGCCCGGCACCTACCGGGTCAGCACCGGCCTGCGCGTGGGCGCGCAATTCCGCACCTGGGAGCTGGATGGCAAACGGCAGACCGTGCGCGATCCGAACGTACCCATGCCCAAGGGCGCCACGCTGCTCGCCAGCTTCCAGTCGCGCACCCTGGCCGACACCTATCTGAGCATCGGCAAGCCCGATCGCACCGCGCTGGCGCCGCGCAACCGTGGTCTGGAACTGGTGCCGGTCTCCCATCCCAACGACCTGTATGTCGGCGAGCGCTTCGTCTTTACGGTGCAGTACGACGGCGTGCCGCTGGCCGGGCAGACCGTGGACATCAGCGAGGCGGTCTGGACTTCCGACCGCAGCCCGACGCTGGTCAGCCTGACCACCGACGCGGCCGGCCGCGCCACGATGAAGCTTGACCGCGCCGGCACCTGGCTGGCGCTGTCCCGCCACCGCACCCCGGCCCCGGCCGACGCCCCGGTGCGCGAGTACAGCAACAGCACCACGCTCACCTTCCAGGTGCTGGAGCCGTAGCGCCGCGCAACCGCTGCGGCGGTTGCATTGCCCCACTGGCCCGACTTCACCGGCGCGGTGTCTCCGCCCGGCGTACCGACACGCCTGCAGGCCCAGCCAGCGCCACGGCCCGCCACCGTTTTCCCCCTCAAGAGGCAATCCATGAACACTGGCTCCCTGGCCGGCGCGTGCCTGTGCGCGCTGCTGCTTCCCGCAACCGCACTCGCCCAGTCCGGGCCGCGCCCGCTGCTCGGCGGTCACGGCAACAACGTGCAGGCCTTCATCACCCAGCATGACGACGACCGCGACGGCCGCATCACCGCCGCCGACTTCGCCGCCTTTCGCCGCGCCCGCTTCGACGCCACCGACCGCAACCACGACGGCAGCGTCGACGAGGACGAATACGTGGCCGAATTCCGCCAGCGTCGCCAGCAGGCGCTGGAGCAGGAACGCAGCGCGCAGGCCGCGCACGGCAGGCAGCGCTTTGCCGCACTCGATGCCGATGGCGACGGGCAGGTGGCGCGCGCCGAATTCGACGCCGCCGGTGCGCAGGACTGGGCGCGCGGCCAGGCGGCGCTGACGGCGGCGGCCAAGGCGCCCCCTGGCGACAGGACACAGGCCTTCGATCGCGACGGCGGCCGCCCCGGCATGCCCGACAGCCAGGCGGCCGAGGGCTTCCTGGCGCTGTACGACGAGAACGGCGACGGCAAGGTGGGCCGCAAGGAATACGCCGGCCTGCGCGCGGCGCAGTTCGCCAGCGCCGACGGCGACCGCAACGCGGCGCTGTCGCCGGACGAGTACCGGGTGGAGTTCGAAGACCGCCTCAACCGTCGCCTCACCGCGCTCGAGCAGGCCGACGACCGCCAGGTGCATGTGCGTTTCAAGGTGCTCGACACCGACAAGGACCAGCGCATGACCTTCGCCGAATATCAGGCGTCGGGGCTGCGCACCTTCGCCCGCGTCGACCGCAACCACGATGGCGTGGTCGATGCCAGCGACGGCGCGCTGCCGCCGCCGGCGCCGGCGACCGCGCCGGCCACCACGCCGGCCCGGGCCGACTGACCTGCCGCGCGGGCCCTGGCGCCCGTGCCCCCTGGCCCGCCGCTGGCGGGCCCACCCAGCTACGCGACTGCGGTTCTGCCGCTTGCAGCCAGGTCCGCGCCGTCCGGCGCTCCTTCCTCTTCCTGACTGTGGACTCCACGATGACCTCGACACCGACCCTGCTGGCCCTGGCGATCGCCACCGGCCTGGCCTTTCCGCTGCATGCCGAACAGGCACCGGCCGACGCCACCACCTTCGACCCGGTCGAAGTGAAGGCCGCGCGCGACAAGCGCGCCTCCGGCAACCAGAACGTCACCACCCTCGACACCGCACAGCTGCAGCAGGAACAGGCCGAGAGCATGGAGGACCTGGTGCGCTACATCCCCGGCGTGAGCATCGCCGACATGGGCCGCTTCGGCGAGAACGGCTTCAACATCCGCGGCCTGGAAGGCGACCGGGTGGCGATGACCATCGACGGCCTGTCGATGGCCGAGGGCGTGGAGACCGCGCGCGACTACGAGTTCTTCCGCGCCGGCCGCGGCGGCGTGGACGTCGATTCGCTCAAGCGGGTGGACATCGTCAAGGGCGCCGATTCCATCAGTGCCGGCAGCGGCGCGCTCGGTGGTGCGGTGGTATTCACCACCAAGGATCCCTACGACTACCTCAAGGCCCAGGGCAACGACAGCCATGTCGGCCTGAAGACCGGCTACACCGGCCACAACGACCAATGGCTGGGCAACCTCACCGTCGCCAACCGCAGCGGCATCGTCGAATCGATGCTGAGCTACACCCGCCGCGAGGGCCACGAGTCCGAGGGCTGGTATTCCAGCACCGGGATCGACACCGGCAGCGCGCGGCGCACGCCCGACCCGATCGACAACGAAAGCGACAACGTGCTGGCCAAACTCGACGTGGTGCCGAACGCACAGCACCGCTTCGGCGTGGTGTACGAGCGCAACCGCGCGCAGAACCGGGTCGACAATCTCAGCCGCGTCAGCGCGCCCAGCTACGCCGAACGCGTTGGCGACGACAGCAACGACCGTGACCGCTACGGCCTGCGCTACCTCTGGAATGCCGACAACGCCCTGTTCGACACCCTGCAGGCGCAGCTGGACCGCCAGCAGACCGACAGCCGTGGCACCACCCGCATCCTGACCCAGAGCGGCAGCTCGAGCACGCCGGCCACCGCCGCCACCACGCGCTGCACGGTGGCGCTGCCGTGTCGCCGGGCCGAAGACCGCGACACCGAGCAGACCCTGGACCGCATCGCGGTCGACTTCGACAAGCAGCTGCATGGCAACGGCTGGTCGCAGGCGCTGCTGTACGGGGCGGCCTGGCAGCGCCGCAGCATCGACTACAGCGCGATCGACTACCGCTGGAACAATGCCGGCACGCTGGACACCGCCACCATCGACCCGGCGCAGGTGCCCAAGACCGATGCCGACAGCTGGAACGTGTACCTGCGCGATCGCATCGGCCTGCTCGACGACCGCCTGCAGCTGACCCTGGGTGCGCGCTACGACCATTATCGCTACGCGCCGACGCTGTCGCCCACCTTCGTCGACAGCACCGGCACGGTGCGCGAGGTGACGTTCTCCTCGCCCACCTGGCAGGCCGGCATCAGCTATGCCTTCACCCCGCAGCAGACGCTGTGGTTCCAGGCCGGGCGCGGCTTCCGTGCCCCGACCACGGCCGAGATGTATGCCCCGACCAGCATCACCGCGCTGACCCGGGTGGACACCGGCACCACCGTCAACGTCCCCACCGTGGCCGCCAATCCGGCACTGGAGGCCGAGCGCAGCCTCAACCTGGAACTGGGCTGGCGCTGGGAGAGCGACTGGGCGCGCGTGGGCCTGTCGGTGTTCCGCGACCGCTACGACGACTTCATCCAGAGCGAGACCGTCACCACCGATGCCGGCACGCTCTACCAGACCTGTACCCGCGGCGTGTGCACCACGCGCAACGGCTACGCCTACACCACGCTGCGCAATGTCGGCCAGGTCGAGGTCAAGGGCGTGGAACTGGATGCGCAGTTCAGGCTCGGCGATGCCTGGCTGCTGCGCGCGGCATGGACCCACAACCAGGGCGAGCTGGAGGACGGCCGCCCGCTGGACAGCATCAATCCGGATCGCGGCGTGCTCGGCCTGACCTGGCAGGGCCTGGACGAGCGCCTGCGTGTCACCGCCAACATCACCCATGCGCTGGCCAAGAAAGCCAAGGACGTCAACGTCGAGAACGACATCTTCGGCGCTGCGGCCGAGCCATTCCTCAGCGATGCCTACAGCGTAGTCGACCTGTTCGGCAGCTACCGTTTCAACGCGCACGTACGCGTCAATCTCGGCGTCTACAACCTGTTCGACGAGCGTTACTACCAGTGGGCGCGCATCCGCAATGTCACCCGCGGCGATTTCTATCTGTACGGCTATGCCACCGATGATGGCATCGGCCGCTACAGCGAACCGGGCCGCAACCTGCGCGCCACGCTGTATGTGACCTTCTGAGGCGCGATCGCCGCTGCGCATCGCTGCACGGTGGGCCGTGCAGCGATGCAGGCTGGACCACCGGTCCGGCCTGGTCCGGCACCGGCCGCGGAGTGCCGAGTGCCGAGACGCAGCGTCAACGACCGGGCGAGGTGCCGCGTTGCGTACGGCTTCTCGACCGGAGCATGGCGGGGCGCAGTTGTTCGCGCGCCCCGCGCACTGCCCGCGGCGCTACAACAGGGTGCCGCTGAGGATCGCGGCGGCAATGCTGAAATAGATCACCAGGCCGGTGACGTCCACCAGCGTGGCCACGAACGGCGCCGAGGCGCTGGCCGGGTCGAAGCCGAGCCGTTGCAGCACGAACGGCAGCATCGAGCCGGACAGCGAGCCGAAGGTGACGATGCCGATCAGCGCCGCACCGATGGTCAGCGCCACCATCTGCCAGTGCGGGCCGTAGTCGTACAGGCCGGCGGTCTGCCAGAGGGTGATGCGCACGATCGCCAGGACGCCCAGGATGGCGCCCAGGGTGAGCCCGGTGGGCAGTTCGCGCAGGGCCACCTTCCACCAGTCGCCCAGGCGCAGTTCGCGCAGTGCCAGCGAGCGGATCAGCAGCGAGGTGGCCTGCGAGCCGGAGTTGCCGCCCGAGCTCATGATCAACGGAATGAACAGGGTCAGCACCACCGCCTTGGACAGCTCGTCCTCGAAGTGCTGCATCGCGCTGGCGGTAAGCATTTCGCCCAGGAACAGCACGCTCAGCCAACCGGCGCGCTTCTTGATCATCTGGCCGAAGCCGATCTGCATGTAGGGCTTGTCCAGCGCCTCCATGCCACCGAACTTGTGCACGTCCTCGGTGGATTCGGCGATCAGCGCGTCCAGCACATCGTCCACGGTGACGATGCCCAGCACATGGCCATGCGCATCCACCACCGGGATCGCCAGCAGGTCGTGGCGGCGGATCAGCCGGGCGACTTCTTCCTGGTCCAGCGCCGGATCCACCGTGACCGGCGGGTTGACCTGTGCCACCTCCAGGATCGGCGCATCCGGCGCGCCGGTGATCAGCCGGCGCATGGTGACCACCTGGGTCAGCACGCGGGTGTGCGGGTCGAGCAGGTAGATCGCATAGACCGTCTCGCGGCTGCGCTCCACCTCGCGGATGTGCTGCAGGGTGCGGCCCACGGTCCAGTCGGCCGGCACCGCCACGAACTCGGTGGTCATCAGCGCGCCGGCGGTATTGGGCGGGTAGCGCATCAAGGCCTGGATCGACAGCCGCGCCTCGGCACTGAGCAGCCACAGCAACCCCTGGCGCTGCTCGGCATCCAGGCCATGGAAGATGTCGGTGGCGCGGTCGTCGGCCATCTGCCCGAGCAGGGAGGCGGCCTGCTCGGCCGGCAGTTGCGCGACCAGGGCGCTGGCGTCGTGCAGCTCGGGTTGTTCGAGCACCTTCACCGCACGCGGCGGCGGCAGCGCGGCCAGCACATGGGCGGCATCGTCGCGGTCGAGGGTGTTGAGGTATTCCACCGCATCGGCCGTATTGAAGTCGGCCATGGGTGCGATCAAGGCATCGACGCCTTGGGCAAGGCGCAGGGTTTCGTTGTACATGGGGTTCGCCTGGTGACGACCGTCGTCGATGACAGCCGGCGAACCTGACGCCTCAGGCGCGCGCCAACTGGGTCATCGACCCGGGTCTAGGGTGACTGTCGCTGGACATGAGAGAGGGCTCCGAGAGTGCGTACCGACCGGTGATCCGGGCGGCGGCGCGGCGCAGTCTGCGCGCCTGGGCTGGCGTGGTCAATGCCCTGCGTGGGCGGCGCTCAGCGCGCGTCCAGCCGCCGGTGCACGGCATGGCTTGAAAGGCGCGATCGGGCCGCCGGGCAGCGGACGCCGCACGCACGCCCTGTGGCAGATCCACAGTGGCGAGCAGCCAGCGGGCCGCCGCCGGAACAGGGCGCGTGCGTCGTGCCCTAGGCTGCCCCGGCGTTCGATGGCGATGCCGGCGCCCGCTGGCGGCGATCGCCTGCCGTGTTGCAGGCAGGACACGCTGATCCGGGCAGACAGGCCGCCGCGGGCGGCATAATGCACCTCTCAACGGAGAGTGCGCATGCATAGCGGTGGTCTGGAACTGGCTCTGGTGCTGATGCTGGCCGCCATCGTGGCGGTGCCGGTGTTCAAGCGCTTCGGCCTGGGCGCGGTGCTGGCCTACCTGGTCGCCGGTGTGGTGCTCGGCCCCGACGGCGTAGGCGTGGTGCAGGATGCCGAGCGCATCAGCGGCGCGGCCGAGATCGGCGTGGTGATGCTGTTGTTCGTGATCGGCCTGGAACTGTCGCCGGCACGTTTGAAGGTGATGCGGCATTCGGTGTTCGGTGCCGGCGCCACCCAGGTGGTGGTGACCACGCTGATCCTGGGCGGCCTGCTGATGCTCGGCAACCTGGGCTGGAAAAGCGCGTTGATCGTCGGCGTGGCGCTGGCGTTGTCGTCCACCGCGGTGGGGCTGCAGCTGCTGGCCGAACGCAAAGCGCTCAATAGCGACTACGGGCGCCTGGCATTTGCCATCCTGCTGTTCCAGGACCTGATCGCCATTCCGCTGCTGGCGGCGATTCCGCTGCTGGGCGGCAGCAAGAACGCCACCCTGGAATGGCAGGACGTGGCCAAGGCGGTGGCGGCGCTGGCGCTGGTGATCCTGTGCGGGCGCTTCGTGCTGCGCTATCTGTTCAACATGGTGGCACGCACGCGCATGCCGGAAGTGTTCACCGCCAGCGCCTTGCTGGTGGTGCTGGGCACCGCCTGGATCATGCAGGAAGCCGGATTGAGCGCCAGCCTGGGCGCGTTTCTGGCAGGCGTGCTGCTGGCCGATTCGGAATTCCGCCACGAGCTCGAATCGCAGATCGAGCCGTTCGAAGGTTTGCTGCTGGGACTGTTTTTCATCTCGGTCGGCATGGGCATCGACCTGAACCGGGTGGTCGCCGAGCCGTGGCTGATCGCCAGCGGCGTGGCGATCCTGCTGGTGGTGAAGTTCTCGCTGCTGGTCGGGATCGGCAGCGTGGCCAGACTGCCGCTGCGCAGCAGCCTGATGCTGGGCAGCGTGTTGTGGCTGGGCGGCGAATTCGCCTTTGTGGTGTTCAACGAGGCCGATCGCGTCGGCTTGCTGGAGCGCGCCAACCACGACCGGCTGGTGGCCATTGTCGGTGTCTCGATGGCGTTGACGCCGCTGTTGCTGCTCGGCATGCAGCGCATCCTCAACGGGCCGCTGCGGCTGCACGCGCCCACGTCCGATCGCCCGTTCGACGCCATCGATGCGCAAACGCCCAAGGTCCTGGTCGCCGGCATGGGCCGCTTCGGCCAGGTCGTGGCGCGCCTGCTCACCGCGCGGCATGTGCCGTTCGTGGCGCTGGAACACAATCCGGACACCGTGGAGGACTTGCGCCGCTTCGGCAGCCAGTTGTACTACGGCGACCCCACCCGCCCGGAACTGCTGCGCGCCGCCGGTGCCGACCGCATCAAGGTGTTCGTGATCGCGGTGGACGACCCGGAAACCAACATCAAGGCGGTGCGGCTGATCCGCCGCCTGTACCCGCAGGCCACGGTGCTGGCACGTGCACGCAATCGCCAGCATGCCTGGAAGCTGATGGACCTGGGCGCCGAACCGTTCCGCGAGGTATTCGCCTCCAGCCTGGAACTGAGCGAACGCGTGCTGACCTCGCTCGGGCTGGGCGAGGCGGTGGCCAAGGAGCACGTCAAACGGTTCCGCCAGCACGACGAAGAGTTGTTGCATCGCCAGCATCTGGTCTATGACGACGAAGCCAAGGTGATCCAGACCTCGCGCGATGCACGCGCGGACCTGATGCATCTGTTCGAAGCCGACGTCAAGGCCGATGTGGACGGCGAGCCCGCACCCACCACGCTTGATCGCTGAGCCCTTCGTAGGAGCGTGCCCGCGCGCGACGGGGCTTTACCGATAACGCCTCGTCGCGCGCGGGCACGCTCCTACGCGGATGTGGTGCATCTTTCGTCAGCGTTAGCTGCGCAGTCGATGCTTGAAGACGACCTGCACGCGAGCATTCGATCGCGTCCAAGTCCTAAGCCGATGCGGATGGCGAACCTGCACCAACCACCCACAATCGCTGCCCTGTTCGTAAGAGCGTGCCTGCGCGCGACCCGGGCGTTACCGATAAAGCCCGTCGCGCGCGGGCACGCTCCTACGTGGAGCTGCGGCGGCTGTATGCCGCTCGCATCCCTCAGCGGCGTGGCGTGCGCGCCGCAGTCTTGCTGGTCGACTTCTTCGCTGCGCGCTTGCCTGCCCCGGTCTTGCCGGCGGTCTTTGCGACCTTGCCGGTTGCGCGTTTGCTCACGGCTTTCTTTGCCGCGTTGCCCGGCGACGTAGCCGCATCCTGCGATGATCTTGCTGCGGCCGCAGATGCGCGGTTGGCTGGCGCCTTGGTGACCTTTTCGGCTGCCGCCTTGGTGATCTTCCTGGCCGATGCCTTGGCAACCTTCTTGACCGTCTTCCCGGTGGCTTTCTTGACCGGCGTGGTGGCGCTGCCACGTGCGTCCGGTGCGCGGCGCGGCGGTGGCTTGCGGCCCGGGGTGAGCGCGCGCCAGGCGTGTCCACCATTCATGGCCAGCAAGGCATCGGCGGCCGAGGGGCCGGCGCTGCCGGCGGCGTAATTGGGGAAGTCGCTGGGCGGTTGTTTCCAGGCATCCAGGATCGGTTGCACGATGCGCCAGGCCCCTTCCACCATGGCCGCGTCCTGGAACAGGCCGGCCTCGCCGTTCATGCAGTCCTGCAGCAGGCGCTCGTAGCCCACCGTGTATTCCTTGGGGAACCAGTCGCGGTAGCGGAAGTCCATGCGCACCGGTGCCAGGCTGACCTGCGCGCCGGGGCGCTTGACGTCGAACTGCAGCGAGATGCCTTCGTCGGGCTGGATGTGCAGCACCAGCCAGTCGGGGCCGTAGCCGCCCACTTCGGTGCTGCGGAACGGCGCCAGCGGCGCCGGCTTGAAGCGGATCGCGATCTCGGTGGTGCGCTCACGCAGGCGCTTGCCGGTGCGCAGGTAGAACGGCACGCCGGCCCAGCGCCAGGTGTCGACCTGCAGCTTCATCGCCACATAGGTTTCGGTTTCCGAATCGTCCGGCACCGTGTCTTCTTCGCGATACCCCGGCACGGCGCTGCGGTTGACTGCGCCGGAGGCGTACTGGCCGCGCACCACGTCTTCGGGCTTGATCGGGCGCACTGCTTCGATCACTTCGGCGCGGCGGCGATGCATCGCCTCGGTGGTGAACGCGGCCGGCGGCTCCATCGCAATCATCGCCAGCAACTGGAACAGGTGATTGGGCACCATGTCGCGCAGGCAGCCGGTGGGATCGTAGAAGCGTCCGCGCCCCTCCACCCCGATGGTTTCGGCGGCGGTGATCTGCACATGATCGATGCGGTCGCGGTTCCATACCGGCTCGAACAGGCCATTGGCGAAACGGAACGCCAGGATGTTCTGCACGGTTTCCTTGCCGAGGAAGTGGTCGATGCGGAACACCTGATCCTCGTGCAGCACCTTGGCGACGGTGGCATTGAGCGCGACGGCGCTGGGCAGATCATGGCCGAAGGGTTTTTCCACGATCACCCGACGCCAGCCTTCGCCCTCGCGTTGCCTGACCAGCCCGGCTTCGCCCAGGTTGAGCAATACCGGCTCGAAGAAGCGCGCGGCGGTGGCCAGATAAAACAGCACGTTGCCCTGGGTGCCGTAGCGCTTGTGCAGTTTCTCCAGCGCGCCACCCAGGGTTTGATAGGCGCCCAGGTCGGTGAAATCGCCGCGCAGATAATGCATGCGCTCGCGCAGCCACTCCCAGGTGTCGGTGTCGAATTCGTCGGTCTGGAATTCGGCATCGCGGCTGCTGAGCAGCTCGGTCATCGACTGGCCCATCATCGTGCGCCACGAGCGCTCGCTGATATCGCCATGATCCATGCCGACGATGGCGAACTGCTCGCCCAGCGCGCCGGAGCGCCGCAGGTTGTACAGCGCCGGCATCACCAGGCGCTTGGTCAGGTCACCGCGTGCACCAAACACCACGATGATGCACGGCGGGGTTGTGGCTTGTTCGTTCATGGATGTGTTTCCTTTTCGCCCATGCGTCCGTGCAGGCGCAATGCCGCATTGACCAGAGCCACGTGGGAATACCCTTGCGGGAAGTTGCCAAGCATGCGTTTGCTGCGCGGGTCGTACTCTTCGGCAAGCAGGCCCACGTCATTGCACAGCCCGAGCAGACGTTCGAGCAGCATGCGTGCCTGCTCGGTGCGCCCGAGCAATGCATAGTTTTCCACCAGCCAGAAGCTGCAGGCAAGAAAGGTGCCCTCGCCGGCCGGCAGCCCGTCGGCGCTGTCGTCGGCGCGATAGCGTTCGACCAATCCATCGATGGTCAGGTCGCGTGCGATCGCATCGGCAGTGGCGGCGATGCGCGGATCCTCGGCCGGCAGGAACCCGACGATCGGAATCAGCAACAGCGACGCGTCCAGACGGTCGGAACCGTAGCTCTGCACGAAATGCCCGTCCGGGTGCACGCCCTTCTCCAGCACTTCTGCGCGGATTTCCTCGGCGATACGGCCCCAGTGCGCGCGCTTGGCCGCATCGGCATTGGTGATGCCATCGCGCGCGCCGCAATCGAAGGCCAGCCAGGCCATGACCTTGGAATGCACGAAATGACGGCGCTCGTCGCGGATTTCCCAGATGCCTTCGTCGGGCAGGCGCCACAGCGTTTCCAGCGTCTCCAGCACTTTTTCCAGCAACGATGCCGACGAGCCGTCGGCGTCGGACAGCGGTGCCACGCCCTTTTCGCGCGCGTAGTGGAACGCGCCGATCAACTCGCCGTAGACGTCGAGCTGGAACTGATCCACCGCCCCGTTGCCGATACGCACCGGGCTGGAGTTTTCATGGCCGGGCAGCCAGTGCGCTTCCCATTCCTGCAGCCGGCGCTCGCCGGCGATGCCGTAGAGCGCCTGCAACTGGTCCGGCGACCCGGCGATGGCACGCTGTACCCAATCGCGGAAGGCCTCTGCTTCGTCGCGATACCCGGCCTGCAGCAGGGCGATCAGCGTGAACACCGAATCGCGCAGCCAGCAGTAGCGGTAATCCCAGTTGCGGGTGCCGCCCAGATGCTCGGGCAACGAGGCCGTCGGCGCAGCGACGATGCCGCCAGTGGGCAGATAGCTGAGCCCTTTCAACACCACCAGCGAGCGACGCACCTGCTCGGTCCAGGGGCCAACATCGGTACAGCGACGTGCCCAGCCATGCCAGAACGCGGCCGTGCGTTGCAGCGCCTGTTCCGGATCGATCGCCGTCGGCGTGGGCTGATGCGACAGGCCATGGCTGAGCAGGAACCAGGTGCTCTGGCCCTGACGCAGCGTGAAGTCGGCTTCGGTGCCCATGTCCTCGCCATGCAGCGCCTGCGGCGAGCGCAGGGCGAGCTGGTCGGGCCCGGCGATGGCACGGATGCCGCCATCGATACGCGTCACCCAGGGCACGGTGCGGCCGTAGTTGAAGCGGAAGGTCAGGCGCATGTGCATCGGCACCTCGCCCTGCACGCAACGCACGATCCGCACCAGGTGCTGGTGGCCGTCGCCTTCCTCGCTGGCGACCATGAAGTCGACCAGTTCCACCGTGCCGGTGTCGGTGTGCATGCGCGTGCACAACACCAGGCTGTCGTCTTCATAGGTACGTTCACTGCGAAAGTCGCCGGCCGGCGACAACGCCCATTGCCCGTGCTGCTCATCGCCCAGCAGGGATGCGAAAAACGCGTCGGAATCGAAACGTGGCAGACACAGCCAGTCGATGGTGCCACGGTGGTCGACCAGGGCCGCGCTGTGGCAATTACCCAGCATGGCATGGTCCTCGATACGCACGCTCATCGTAGAGGCGCTTCCTTCGTGCGAGTGAAGGCCCAGTCTTGCACGCGCAGTGTCGGGATCAGGTTACGAGAACGCCGGCAGACGCAGCAATGTTGGCACCGTGTGTTCCAGGCGACGGATCAGTGCCGGGTCCATGTAGGCGTAGTCGTCGGGAATCTGCAGACAGGCCACCCGGCAATGGCGCAGATGCGCGGCAAAGCGTTTGCGCAACAGCTGCAGATGGCGACGCTCCATCACCAGCACCAGCTGCGCCTCGTGCAACAGCTCCGGGGTGAGCTGCACGTCCGCATCGGCGGCCAGCCCGGCCGACTGCGTCTGCACGCCCGGCCAGTCGGCGAACACGCGCTCGGCGGTGGGGCTGCGCAGCCGGTTGCGGCTGCACACGAACAGCACCCGCAGCGGTGCCCCGCCGCGCTGGCTCAGCGGCCTTCGCGCAGGAAGCGCGCCATCGAGGACACACCCGGCAAGGCGGGCTCGAACTGGCCGGCCACATCGATGAAGCCGCGCATGATCGCGATCTCGCGCGGGGTGCGGTTGAGCGCGTCGCGGCGGTCGGCATCGGCGCCGGCCCGCAGCAGGCGCTGCACCAGCAGCGGCAAACCGTGCAGTGCGGCCAGGTGCAGCGGGCCGAAACCGCGCTGATCGGCCACGTCCAGCGAGACGTCTTCATCGAGCAGGCGTTCGACGCCGGCCAGCACCACCTGCTCGTCGCAGGCGGTGCCGGGTTCGGCGCGCGCGCCCAGCAACAGCAGCAGGGGGCTGACCCGGCCACCGGCCAGATACTCCGGGTCGGCGCCGGCCAGCAGCAAGGTATCCAGCAGTGCCAGCAGGCGGCTCTTGTCGCGCGCGGTGAAGCCGTACAGCGCGGCGCAATGCAGCGGCGCCAGGCCCTGATCGTCGTTGGCGTGCACGTCGGCCGCCGCGGTGAGCAGGCGCGCCACGATATCCGGCAGGCCCAGCGCACAGGCCAGCATCAGCACGGTGACGCCGCCGGGCAGGCGGTGCTCGATCTGCGCGCCGGCCTGCAGCAACGCGGCCACGATCTCGGTCTGGCGCATGCTCACCGCCGCCGACAACGGCGTGGCGCCGCTATTGGCTGCGCGTTGCGGATCGGCGCCGCGACCGAGCAGATGCGCCACCACGCCGAGATGGCCGCCACCGGCCGCACGCAGCAGCGCGGTGCAGCCCTGCGCATCGACGGCGTCGACCGGCAGGCCGAGATCGATCAGGCGACGCACCGCATCGGTGTCGCCGACCATCGCGGCCGCCGGTACATCCGCCTCGCGCAGGCTGCGGTGCGGCAGCGACCAGATGCGCCAGTCCAGCCAGTCGGCCAGGTCGCGGCGGCCGATCGACAGCGCCACGCCCAATGGGGTCTGCCCGTCGGCAGCGCGCGCTTCCGGCGAGGCGCCCTGCTTGACCAGCAATTTCAGCGATGCCTCGCGGCCCAGCGCGGTGGCCAGGTGCAGCGCGGTCATGCCGTGGCTGTCGCGCGCCTCGCGGTCCACACCGTGTTCCAGCAACCACTGCTGCAGGCGCAGCCAGCCCAGCCGCACCGCCAGCGACAACGGCGGATCGCCGGCCGCCGACGCGGCGAACGGGTCGGCGCCGCGTTCGAGCAATTCCAGCGCGAACTGTTCCAGCCCGCGCGATGCCGCATCGTGCTGCACGCAGGCGCTGAGCAGCCGTGTCAGCCCGCCCGCACCGGCGGGCGAGACGCCATGGCGCAGCAGCGCCTGCAGTGCCGGCACCGCCTCCACGCCCCGCGAGAGCAGTGCAAACATCGGCACGTCGCCGCAGGCATCGCGCACTTCGGCATCGGCCCCATGGCGCAGCAGCCAGTCCACCGCATCGGCGTTCAAGGCCAGATGCGCATCGTGCAGCAGGCTGCCAAGTTCTTCCGGGCCGCACAGGCGGGCCAGCGCGACCAGGCCGTCGCGTTGACCGAACTGCAGGCCTTCGCGCAACAGCACCAGGGGCGGCCGGTCGGGCAGCAGCGCCACGCCGGGGGTCTCGCCGTGCGCATCGCTGACCGCCGCCGGCAACGGATAGGCGGGGTCGAGCAATTGCACGATCGCCCAGCGCCCGGCTTCGGCGGCCACATCCACCGCGCGCCGGCCGTGCGCATCAGCGCTGTCGGCCGGCACCTGCAGGTCGAGCAGGCGCCGGATCAGGGCTGGCGACACGTTGTCGGCGGCGCAGGCCAGCATCACCGCGTTGCGGCCCTCGCCATCGACGGCCAGCACATCGGCCTTGCGTGCGACCAGGCGTTCGAGCACGCCGCTCCGTGCCTGCCGCGCCGCATCCAGCCACGGCGTGCGACCGAGCAGGTCGCGCGCTTCCAGATTGGCACCGGCTGCGAGCAGTGCCTCGACGATGTCGCCGTGCCCGGCCAGTGCGGCTTCGTGCAGGGCGCTGCGGCGTTGGCGATCGCGCGCATCCACGCGCGCCTTGTGCTTGAGCAGCAGTTGCACGCCGGCCGGGTCGTCCTCCTCGGTGCCGGCCGCTGCCAGCAGCACCGGCGCGCCGCCGTCCGGTTCGGAGTGGGCGCCGCGTTCCAGCAGGAACTTGGCCAGCCGCCAGTTGCCGACCTGGCAGGCCATCGCCAGCGGCGAGTGACCTTCGTGGTTGAGCGCATCGAGCTCGGCGGCGGCATCGCGCAGCAGCGCGGCCACGCCCGGGTCGGAACTGCGCACCGCGTGATGCAGCGGCGTATTGCCGTCGTTGTCGCTGGCGCGCGGGTCCGCGCCGTTGGCCAGCAGCGTCATCACCGCGTCCGGGCGACCGTGCCAGCTGTCGCGCGTGGCGGCCAGCAACGGCGTCATGCCGCGATGCGGCTGGTTGACGTCGACACGGCGCACGATCAGCTCGCGCAGCAGGCGCAGGTCCGGCAGCACCGCGGCCAGCGCAGGCAGGCTGCGTTGGTCGCGCCACTCCGGCAGCGGCATCGCCTGCGGGTCGGCGCCGGCATCGAGCAACTGCAGCGCGCGGTCCACGCGTCCGCTGCGCGCTGCCTCGAACAGCTCGGGCACCAGTTGATGCTGGGCCACCGGCTCCAGCGGACGCGGCTCGGCCGCCGCTTCGGAAAAGAAATCGGCCGCCTGCAAGGCCGCCGGGGCGTCGCTGCGTCCCGGCGCGGCGGTGCGCTGCAACAGCAGATGGGCGGCCGGCAGCAGCACGCTGGCGGCGATCGCCAGACTCCAGCGCAAGCTGCTCGACAGCCAGCCCGGCCAGGCCAGCGCCACCACCAGCGTGCACATCGCCAGCACCAGGGCAGCGGCGAGCAGGCCGCGCCAGGCGTGCAACTCCTGCGTCGCCAGCGCATGCCAGCGCGGGGCCAGGGCGCCGCCATCGCGCTCGACCTCGCCCCACAGCGGCCAGGTCCGCCACAGCCCGAGCAGCGCAGCGCTGACCGCCACACTCAGGGCCAACGCGGCAGCCAGGCTGCCGCTGTCGCGCAGGGCGGTCAGCGGCCAGCTGATCAGGGCGGCCAGCGCCAGCAGGCCCACGCCCCAGACCGTCAGCAGCGGCGGCAGGGCCTGCGCAACCGCGCGCGGCGGACTGGGCAATGCGCGGGTACCGCGCGCCCACGACACCGCCAGCGCGAACGCCGGCTGTGCCAGCCACAGCGCCACCGCGGCAACGCCGCCGCCGATGCCGCCCAGCAACGACAACGCCACGCCGGCCGCCCCGGCCAGCGCTGCGGCCCGCACGCGTGCGGCCCGTGCGGCCTCAGTCATAGTCGCACTCGCCCGCCAGCACCACCGTCTTGGGCAGCTGCAGATAGAAGCCATGCTTGCCGAGTGCGTCGCGCACCGTGGCCACGTCGGCCTGCGCCAGGCGGCGCTCGGGCGTCAACGCCACCTCCAGCACGAACGCGAACGGCGCCAGCTGCGCGTGCACGGCGGCGGGAAGACCGGAGAAGTCGTCGCGCGTGGCGAGATAGACGAAGGTGTCCTGCTTGCGTTGGCTTTTATAGACGTAGGCGTGCATGCGCGCGTGGTCGCGCTCGATCGGCAAGTATGTCGCAGGATTGTGTCCCAATTGCGCCGATGGCGAAAGCGCGGCAGCACGCGAAAAGTCCTGCCCCGTCAGCGACATGACCGGCACGTTCAGTTGCGCCATCGACGGGAGGCAGACCCGCCATCGATATACTGAGCCCACTTTTTGCCAGCAGACCACCGTGAGCCAAGCGCAGCATCCGTCCCAGATGGCCCCGGTCGCCGTCACCGCCTTTACCTCCACCACCGCGCTCGGCGCCGGGCTCGATGCCCAGGCTGCCGCCCTGACCGCTCGCCGCAGCGGCATGCGTCGCAACGATTTCGGCCCGCAGCCGCTGCCCTGCTGGATCGGCCGCGTGGAGGGCGTGGAAGA
This sequence comes from Xanthomonas euroxanthea, assembly GCF_903989455.1. NCBI lineage: Bacteria > Pseudomonadati > Pseudomonadota > Gammaproteobacteria > Lysobacterales > Lysobacteraceae > Xanthomonas > Xanthomonas euroxanthea. Next base: position 4,605,100 of record NZ_LR861803.1, read on the forward strand.
CGTCGTCCTGCCGCCCCCCCTGCAAGGCTGGGACTGCCGCAACAACCGCCTGGCCTGGCTGGCCCTGCAGCAGGACGGCATGGCCGAGGCCGTGCAGGCTGCCGCGCAGCGCTACGGCGCCGAGCGCGTGGCGGTGATCATCGGCACCTCCACCTCCAGCATCGGTGCCAGCGAGGAGGCCTATACGCGCCTGGTCGAAGACGCCGACGGCGCGCGCTTCCCCGACGATCTGGATCGCCCGATCGTGCATACCCCGCACTCGCTGGGCGACTTCGTGCAGCACGCCACCGGCCTGCGCGGCCCCAGCGTGACCGTGGCCACCGCCTGTTCGTCCAGCGCCAAGGTGTTCGCCCAGGCCGCGCGCCTGATCGATGCCGGGGTGGTGGATGCCGCCCTGGTCGGCGGCGTGGATACCTTGTGCGGCAGCGTGCTGTTCGGCTTCAACTCGCTGCAGGTGGTGGCGCCGGAGCTGTGCCAGCCGTTCGATGCGCGCCGGGTCGGCCTGAGCCTGGGCGAGGCCGGCGGCTTTGCCCTGCTCGAACGCACCGCCGCCGCGCCGCACGCCACGCTGTGGCTGTACGGCTATGGCGAATCCAGCGATGCGCACCATATGTCCGCCCCGCATCCGCAGGGCCTGGGCGCGCAGCTGGCGATGCGCGATGCGCTCGATCGCGCCGGCCTGGACGCCTATGCGGTGGGCTATCTGAACCTGCACGGCACCGCCACCCCGGCCAATGACAGCGTGGAGGCGACCGCGGTGGCGGCGATCTTCCCCGCCACCCTGCACGCCAGTTCGACCAAGGCCTGGACCGGCCACACCCTGGGCGCGGCCGGCATCGTCGAATCGGTGATCGCGCTGCTGGCGCTGCGCGACGGCGTGCTGCCGGGCACGCTCAACAGCGCCGTGCCCGACCCGGCCTGCGGCCCGCAGATCCGTTTCGACAATGCCCATTCCAAGATCGATTACGCCATGAACAACTCCTTCGGCTTTGGCGGCAACAACTGTTCGCTGCTGTTCGGGCGGGCCCGCTGATGCTGGCTGCCACCATCGAGGGAATCGGCTTCTGGACCCAGGGCCTGCCGAGCTGGGAGGCTGCTGCGGCCTTCGTCCGTGACGGCACGCTGCAGGACACCGGGGCACGCCCGGCGCCGCAGCTGCTGGCCGCCAATGAGCGCCGCCGCGCACCGGACACGGTGGCGGTCTCGCTGGACGCGGCGCTGGCCGCCTGTCACGCCGCCGGCCGCGCGCCGGCCAGCCTGCCGTCGATCTTTACCTCCACCTATGGCGATCTGGCCATCTCCGACTACATGTGCACCACGCTGGCCAGCGACCCGTTGGCGATCTCGCCGACCAAGTTCCACAACTCGGTGCACAACGCCGCGGCCGGCTACTGGACCATCGGCGCCGGGGCGATGACCCCGGCCACGGCGATCAGCGCCAGCCTGGGCAGCTTCGCGCAGGGCCTGCTGGAGGCGTTGGTTCAACGCGCCGCCGGCATGGACGCGGTGCTGCTGGCCGGCTACGACGCCCGCTCGGTCGGGCCGCTGGGCCGGGTCGCACCCAGCCAGGGGCTGCTCGGCGGCGCGCTGGTGCTGGGCGCCCCCGGCCAGGCCGGCAAGCCGCAGCTGCGGGCGTGGCTGGACGACGGCACACCGACACCGGGCGAGGGCCCGTTGTCGCGGCAGGTCGCCGGCAATGCGATGGCGCCGATGCTGCCGTTGTTCGACCTGCTCGCCGCTGGCGGCGAGCGCGTGGCGCTGTACGCCGGCCCGGGCCGGGTGTTGCAGCTGGAGGTCCAGCAGTGAGCCGGCAGCCGCTGACCCGCGAGGACACCGCGATCCTGGTGCCGGCCCTGAACGAGTCGCTGCGCATCCGCGAAGTGGTCAACGATGCGCTGACCTATTGCTCGAACGTGATCGTGATCGACGACGGCTCCGATGACGGCACCGCCGACTGCATCGCCGACCTGCCGATCACCCTGATCCGGCATCCGCAGCGCAAGGGCAAGGGCGCCGCGTTGCGCAGCGGATTTGCGCAGGCGCAGCGGATGGGCATGCGCGCCGTGATGACCATGGACGGCGACGGCCAGCACAAGGCGGCCGATTTCCCGCGCCTGTTGGCCGCGGCCAACCGCCACCCCGGCTGTGTCATCGTCGGCGCACGCATGCGCAAGCGCGCCACCCAGCCCACCATCCGCCGCATCGGCAACGATTTCGGCGACTGGGGCATCGCCTGGGCCTGCGGCTTCCAGCTGGTCGACAGCCAGAGCGGCCAGCGGCTGTATCCGGCCTCGGTATTCACCCTGCCCGACGTGCCCGGCGAAGGCTTCGTGTTCGAAGCGCAGCTGCTGATTTCCGCCGCACGCCAGGCCGGCGCGCGCGTGGTCGCGGTGCCGATCGAAACCCGCTACGCCGGCACCTCGCCGGGCACCTTCCGCAAGAGCCATTTCCGGCTGGTGCGCGACCTGTGGGAGATCACCTCGCACGTGGTCGTGCAGGCCTGGAGCTACGGGCATATCTGGCGCGAGTACCGCCGCGTGCGCGCCAACCCGGTGCTGATCGACGACGCCGACGGCGAATTTGCTACTGTGCCTGCGGTGACAACCAACAAGCCATCCCCATGAATGCACAGCGTGCCGATGTCGTTATCACCGGTGGTGGCCTGGCCGGCCTGAGCCTGGCGCTGCAGCTGCGCCAGCGCGACCCCGAACTGGCGATCACCGTGCTGGAGCGCCGTGCGCATCCGGTGCGCGAGGCCGCGTTCAAGGTCGGCGAATCCACGGTGGAAATCGGCGCGCATTATTTTGCCGACGTGCTGGGCCTGCGCGAGCACCTGGAGACCGAGCAGATCCGCAAGTTCGGTTTCCGCTTCTTCTTTTCCGACAGGCGCCAGGACATCGACCGCTGCACCGAGCTGGGCGTCAGCCAGATCCTGCCGACGCCGTCGTGGCAGATCGACCGCGGCCGCTTCGAGAATTTTCTCGGCGAGCGCGCCCGCGCGCAGGGCATCACGTTTGTCGACGGCTGCAGCGTCAAGGGCGTGGACTTGGCCGATGACGATGCCGACCACGCCGTGCGCTACGAGCGCGCAGGCGAGGCCGGCACGCTGCGCGCACGCTGGGTGGTGGATGCCAGCGGCCGCGCCGGCCTGCTCAAGCGCAAGCTCGGCCTGGCGCAGGACAACGCGCACGACGCCAATGCAGTGTGGTGGCGCGTGGAAGGCCTGATCGACCCCAATGGCTGGTCGCAGGACAGCAGCTGGCTGCAGCGCTGCACGCCGCCGGATCGCTGGCGCTCGACCAACCACATGTGCGGGCCGGGCTACTGGTTCTGGTTGATTCCGCTCTCCTCCGGCGCGCATTCGCTGGGCATCGTCTGCGATGCGGCCATGCATCCGCTGGACACGATGAACACCCACGACAAGGCGATGACCTGGCTGCGCACGCATCAGCCGCAGGTCGCCGCCACGCTCGACAAGGCCGACTACCGGCTGCAGGACTTCCTGTTCCTGCGCAACTTCTCCTATGGCTGCACGCAGGTGTTCTCGCCGCAGCGCTGGGCGCTGACCGGCGAAGCGGGGTTGTTCCTGGACCCGTTCTATTCGCCCGGCAGCGACTTCATCGCAATTTCCAATACCTACATCTGCGAACTGATCGGCCGCGACCGCGCCGGCAGATCGCTCAGCCCGTATGTCGAGCTGTATCAGCAGCTGTATTTCTCGTTCTACGAAAACACCCTGACCCTGTATCAGGATCAGTACGCCCTGTTCGGCGATGCGCAGGTGATGCCGGTCAAGGTGATCTGGGATTACACCTACTATTGGTCGCTGCTGGCGCCGCTGTTCTGCAGCGGACGGATCGCCGACCTCAGCCTGCTCTCGCGCATGAAGGCGGATTTTTTCTACGCGCGCGACATGAATCTGGCGATGCAGCGTGTGCTGCACGACTGGGGCCAGCACAACACCGCACAAGGCCTGGCCAGCAACGATGGGCGCCTGCTCGATCAATACCTGATCGGCTGGTTCAACGAACTCAACGGCGCCTTGCACGACACCCTCGACGACGATGCCTTTGCCGCACGCATCCACCGCAATGTCGCGCAGATGGCGGTGCTGGCGCGAGAGATCCTGCACAAGGCGCGTCAACGCCATGCCGGACTGCCGGACCATGGATTGGACGCCTTGACCGCCAACGCCGTCGGCGAACCCATCCTCACCGCCGCCTGGTACGCCGACGCAGCGTAAGCTTGAAGACCGTGCCGGCGACGGCGCGTTTTTTCTGGATCCGCGCCAGCTTGATTCAAATGCCGGATCGGAAGACGCCGATCAAACCGCAACGCATCGAACGGCCGCGCGAGGTGCATTGCTTGCACAGGCACACCACCCATCTCGCCCGGTCCTTGCCCGCCCACCGTCGCGGGCTCTTACGCGGCATGGATGCCGCGTAAGAGCCTCCATGGACGGATTCACGGCGTGTCCCGCGATGGTGGGCGGGCAAGGGCCTGCAGCAAACTCGCAGCGGCGAGGACACCGCACCTGCCAACCTGGTCGTGCGCTGATGGGAACCACACTAGCGCGCCTACCTGGGGGAGGCATCGTCGTTCTATCAGCGGCTCTCAGCCCATTCCACCATTGATGCCGATGACCTGGCCGTTGATATAGCCAGCTGACTCCGAACACAGGAACGCAACCAATGCAGCCACTTCGTCGGGCTTGCCGACGCGGCCGGCCGGCACCAGTTGCTTGACCACCTCCGGCGCGAAGCTTTCGCCGACCATCTCGCTTTCGATCACGCCCGGCGCGACCACGTTGACGGCAATGCCGCGGCTGGCCATCTCGCGTGACAGCGATTTGCTGGCGCCGTGCAAGGCGGCCTTGGCCGCGGCGTAGTTGGTCTGCCCGCGATTTCCCAGCACTGCCGCCACCGACGACACGCTGACGATACGGCCCCAGCGCGTACGCGCCATCGGCAGCAGCAACGGCTGGGTGACGTTGAAGAACCCGTGCAACGACACGTCGATGACCCGATGCCACTGTTCGGCGTTCATGCCGGCCATCGGCGCATCGTCGTGGATGCCGGCATTGTTGACCACGATCTGGATCGGGCCGACCTCCAGCAGTCTTGCCAGCGCCGCTGCACTGGCCTGCGCATCGGCCACATCGAACGCCACCGCCTCGGCACTGCCGCCGTCGGCCACGATCGCTGCGACCACCTCGTCGGCGCGGGCGAGATTGCGATTGGCGTGCACGATCACATGGCGACCCTGCGCCGCCAGGTGACGGCTGATCGCACCACCGAGATCGCCGCTGCCGCCGGTGACCAGCGCGCGGCGCTGTGGAATGGATGTGCTCATGGACGCCTCGATGGAAGCCGCAGAAATGACGGCGGGAAGAGCCTCATCCTAACGACTGGCAGCAAGTGCAGGAATAGATCGCCCGCATTGATCGCCCACATTCGGCAGGAGCGTGCTTGGGCGCGATGAGGCTTCAACGGCAACGCTTCATCGCGCGCAAGCGCGCTCCTACGGGGCCCGCCCGGCGACCAGCATCACCGTGGCGCGGCCTTCGGCGAGCAACTGCCCCTGGTGGGTCAGGCGAAAACTGTATTGCTGGCTGTCGTCGGCCTGCATCAATACCACTGCTTCGCATTCGATCGCAGCAGGAAGGTCGTCCAGATAGGCCAGATGCAACTCCACGCCTCGCAGGGCGACCAGCATGCCCAGGCGCGCTGGCTGGCTGGGATCATGCCCCAGCAAGCCGCCATGCACCGCCATCGCCTGCGCACCGTATTCGCACAGGTGCAGCGCGCGCAGGCGGCCATCGGCGCGCAACGGATGCGTGTCGCTGCGATGCGCGTGACTGCGCAGCACGATGCGCTGTGCATCCCAGTCGACCACCTCTTCCCACAGGCACATGCTGCCCTGGTGCGGAATCAAGGCGGCAATCGCGTCACGTCCCTGCATGTGCACCTCCACTTCTTGCGCGCTCCAGCGCCGGCTCGCGCGACACCAGCAAGGCCAGGATGAAGTTGAACAACACCCCCAACGCCACCGTGCTGCCGATCGCCCGCAACACCGGGATGCTGGAGGCAGCCAACAACGCGAACACCAGCAAGGTCATCAGGCTGCACACGATCAAGGCATGCAAGGTGCGCAGCTGGTCGGCGTGATCGTCGCCTGCATGGTCGAAGAACAATGCGTAATCCAGGCCCAGGCCTGCCGCCAGGATCAGCGCGATCAGGTGGAACAGGTTGAGCTCCACCCCCATCCCGCGCAGGATCGCCAGGATCAGCACCGTGGTCAGCGCCATCGGCAGCAACACGCGCACGATCCGGCGCGGGCTGCGCAACGCGATTGCCACCGTCACCGCCAGCAGCAGCGCAGCCAGCCCCAGCGCGCCGAGCACACGCCCACGATAGGCGGCAACCAGCGATTCGGAGGCATCCTTGAGATCCAGCAATTGCGCGCCGCTGCCTTGCACGGCGGCAGCCACCACCGACGGATCGCGCAGGCCGGTCAACGACACCAGCGCGGTGCTGCGATCGCCGCGCCCCAGCAGCAGCCCGCCGACCGAGGTCGCCAGCGGCGAACCGGCCAGGTCCTTCGGCAACAGCGGGGCGGCACGCTTGGCAGCGTCCAGGTCCTGCAGGAATGGCGCGAACGCATCGCTGCGAAACGGCGTGGCCGCCACCGCACTGTCGGTCAATGCGCGCGCTTGCGCAGCATCCGGCAACGCGGCCTGACGCGCACGCTGGGTCTTGATGCTGGGCAGATAGCGTGCAGCCATGTCGTAACCGGTCAGCGCGCCGTCGCGCACCAGCGCATCCAGGCGCGGGCGCAACTGCTCGCTGGCCTGCAGCGCTGCCTCGTCGCTGGCGGCAGGCAATGCGAGCACGTAGCGCACGTCGGGGGCGCCCAGTTCCTGGCGCAGCTGCGTGTCCTGCGCCAACGCCTTGGGCGGCACCGGGGTCAGCTTCGACAGATCGTTCTGCCAGAACTGACCTGGCGCGAACGCGATCACCGCGATGCCGATCAGCGCAATCACCGCCAGACTGATGCGCGGCCGTGGCAGCCGCGCGATGCCACGCCACAGCGCGGCGAGGATGCGCGAATCGGCGTAGTCGCGCGGCGCCGGGTCGATCAACGCCGGCAACAGCCACCGGGTGGTGATCGCGGCGGTCGCCAGCCCGGCGATGGTGAACACCGCCAGCTGCCGCAAGCCGTCCACACCGGAAAACAGGAAGGTCACATAGGCAATGCAGGTCGACACCACGCCGGTGGCCAGCGTCGGCCATAGATGGCGCGCGTTGTCGCGCGGATCCAGGCCGGGACGCTGATGGCTGAACAGGTGGATCGGGTAATCCTGCACCACGCCGATCAGGGTGAAGCCGAATGCCACGGTGATGCCGTGCACGCCCTCGAACAACACGGCCACCGCGCCCAGACCGGCCAGGCCGGCACTGGCCAACGGCAGCACGCCGAGCACCGGGATCTTCCAGCTGCGGTAGGCGACCAGCAGCAACAGCACCAGCCCCACCGTATCCAGCGTACCGATCCATTGCGCCTCGCCCTGCGTGCGCGCGGTGATTTCCACCGCAAAGGCGCCGGGGCCGGTCAGGACGAGCTGCGTCGAGGTGCCCTGGCTGACCTTGGCAAACGCCGTCCGCACCGCGTCGTAGGCCAGCTGCTGGCCGGTGGGATCGAAGCCGGCTGCGCGCGTCTGCGCGATCAGCAAGGCCGAGGTGCCGGCACGGTCGAACCACACCGCGTTGCGCGTCTGCGGCGCCGCGGCCGGCTGCAGGGTTTCGGCCAGATGCAGTACTTCCAGCGTCGGGTCGCGCGGCAACAACGGCTCCACCATCGCAGCGGCAGGTGAGCCCAGATCCTGCACGCGCGACTGCAACGCCGCCTGCAGGGTGCGCGCGTCCAGCGGCGCGGCGTCGAAGCTGTCGCTGAGCAGATAGCGATACGGCAGCAGGCGCTCGGGGATCGCATCCAGGCCCGCAGTGCCGCCATTGCCAACCAGCTCGAACAGTTGCGGCTGTGCAGCCAGGGCCTGCTGCAGTGCCTGCGACTGCGCGGCCAGCGTGGCCGGGTCGCTGTTGGACAGCGCCATCAGCAACAGGCGCGAGCCGGGGCCTTCGCCCAGTTCCTCGATCAGCAGTTTCTGCGCCGGCGTGCGCGGGGCGGGCATGAACTTGCGCAGGTCGCCGGTGACCTTGAGCGTCTCGCTCAACCAGAACCCGGCCACCGCCAGCAAGGCCAGCCACAGCAGCGCCAGGCCGATGCGGCGGTTGGCATTCAACTCAAATGCCATGTATCAGCTCCAGCTGCGTGGCCGAACGTGCACCGGGCGCACGCGCGGCATCGGGCAGCAACAGTGCTTTCAGTGTGCTGAGGGCGGGCATGAACTTGCGCAGGTCGCCGGTGACCTTGAGCGTCTCGCTCAACCAGAACCCGGTCACCGCCAGCAAGGCCAGCCACAGCAGCGCCAGGCCGATGCGGCGGTTTGCGGTCAACTCAAACGCCATGCGCAAGCCTCCAGTGCCAGCGGAACGTGCACCGGCCGCACGCGCGGCATCGGGCTGTGCGGGCGCCTTGCTGGCGCCGCAGGCGCGCTGCGTCACGCGCCCGACCCGTGGCACAGCGTGGTCAGCGCCGCCGCATCGGTCACGCGTGCAGCCTCGCGCGCGGCACCGGCCAGCAGCGTGCGCTGCACCTCGCCCTTGGCCGGCAGGCTTTCGATGCAGCGCAACTCGTCATTGCGCCCGTACAGCCGCAACTCGCGTACCTGCCTGGCGACAGCGGCGTCCTTGGGCTGCAGGGTCAATGCCCAGGATTGCAGCTGGCCCTGCCCGCTGATGCGGTAGTGCTGCTCCAGCAGCGCGCGGTCGCCGGCCAGCAATGCGCCGAAGCCGGACTTCAATCCGGCCAGCTCGGGCACGCGGCTGAGCGCAAAACGCCGCGGCGCCTTGCCTTCGCGTTCCAGCACGCCTTGGTCGCCTTGCAACGTGGTGGTCTCGCGATACGGTGCGCTGACCTCGCGCACCAGCGTCTGTGCGTCCGGACGCCGGTAGTAGCCCTGCACGCGCAGCGGCGTCTTCAGCAGGGCCGAGCCACGCAGTTCGACGAACTCGGTGCTGACCGGTACGGGGCGAGCCAGGCGCTGCAGCACCTGGCCCACGTCCAGCGTCTCAGGCGGTGCGGCGCATAGCGGTGCGGCGCTGAACAGCAGTATCAGCATCCACGGCAGGGTGCGGCACATCGGCATGGTGGGTGTTCCAGAAATCGTAAAAGTTGAACCAGTTGTACGGCGCGTAGCGGGTGTAATGTTCCAGCCTGGCCGCGTAATCGCGCATGAGTACCGCCAGCACCGGCGCACGCTGGCGGCGTGGCACGTCCAGGCCTTCGCTGAAGGTCTCGAACGCCAGCTCGTAATGATTGCCGCCGCGATACAGGCCGAACGCCAGCACCACCGGCACCTTGAGCGCTGCGGCGATCAGCCACGGCGAGGTCGGGAACATCGCGTTGCGGCCGAGGAACATCGCCGGCAATGCCGGGTCGCCCTCGCGCGGGCGGTCGATCAGCAGCGCGACCAGCGCGCCGGCATCGGTGGCGTCCTTGATCGCCATGACGATCGAGGTCGCGTCCATGCCGGCATCGATGATGTTGGCCGCCAGCTGCGGATTCAGCGCGCCCAGCAGCTCGGTCATGGCGCGGTTGTGCGCCTTGTCCAGCACCACCTTGACCTGCACGTCCGGCCGCTCGGTGGCCAGCACGCGCAGCGCATCGAAGCTGCCCAGGTGCGAGCCGAAGATCAGCACGCCGCGGCCGCGGTCCATCTGCGTATGCAGCTGATCCAGCCCGGTGATGTCGACCCGGAAGCGCTGCATCTGCCCGCACAGCATGTACACGCGGTCCAGAATCGTCGAGGCAAAGGTGTGGATATGCCGCGCCACGTCGCGCAGCGTGGCCGGGCGATCCAGCACGTGGGTCAGATAGGCACGCGAGGCGCTGCGCTCGGGCGCACGCACCAGCAGGAAGTACAGCGTGATCGGGTACAGCAGCGCGCGTCCCACCGCGCGCCCGGCGTGCTGGGCGATGCCGCGGATCAGCCACAGCGCGAAACGTCCGCCGCCTTCGGGACGTTGCTTCCACTGGCTGCTCATTGCGCCGCCTCCGCCACCAGTTCGCCGCTGACCAGCAGCTCGTCGGCGCGCTGCACGCGAAAGCGCCAGCGCGGGCCAACGCCGTCCAGCGTGATCGATGCCACCTGCCCCGGCAGCAACGGCCGCACGAACTTCACCTGCGGCAGGCGCGCCGCCGCGCGTGGGCCATGGGCGGCTTCCACTGCCTGCAGTACATGGTCGAGCACGACCACGCCAGGCACCACGGGACGCCCCGGAAAGTGCCCGGGCAGGCAGGGATGATCATGCGGCACGACAAAATCCATAAGCGGGCAACTCAAATCCTGGGTTGAAGCATTGCAGCCACGGCGTCATGTGCCTGCTCGGTCAATTGCTGGCGATCCGGCGCATCCGGCCCGGTCACCGGGATCGGATCGCCGATACGCACACGGATGATGCCCGGGCGCACCCTGAACACACCCTCCACCGGCAGCACCTTGCCGCAGCCATCCAGCGCCACCGGCACCACCGGCACGCCAGCATCGATAGCGGCCTGCAACAGCCCGGCCTTGAACGGCAACAATGCGCCGCTGCGGCTGCGGGTACCTTCGGGAAACAGACACAACTGTTTGCCCTCGCGCAGTAGCGCCGCTGCCTGCCGGCGCACCATCGCCCCAGCACGCCGGCTGTCGCGGTCCAGGAACAGCATGCCGGTGGCCCGCGCATACCAGTTCACGAACGGCACCTTGAGCATCTCGTCCTTGAGCAGGAACCGCAGCGGCACCGGCAAGGCGTAGAACAACGCGCAGATATCGATGACCGACTGGTGGTTGCTGACGAACAGATAATTCCTGGACCAGTCCACGCGCTCGCGGCCTTCCACGATCACCTTGGCGCCGGCGCCGCGAAACAGCACCGGCGACCACATCCAGGCGCCCATGCGCAGCAGGCGGTCGGCATCGCGCGTGATCGCCAGCAGCACCAGGGCATAGACGATTCCGCCAGCGGTAAACGTCAGCGTGAAGGCCAGTTGCAGCAGATTGAACACGGCCCACGCCAGGCGCGACGGCATCCTTGCCAACGGCATTTTTGTCTTGTCCCCGAAAATGTGCACGTACGTCGCTGCCCTGGCCACGCACTCAGCGCAGCAGATCGCGCCAGAATTCCGGCCCGAGCCGCGCCATCTGGCGCAAGAAGTCTGGCAGATTACGATAGGGGCGCTGTGGAAACCAGCGGCCGCGCAAGAGATATTCGCCCACGAAGAATCCGCCAACCACCCCGTACGCCAGCAGATTGGCGAACAACGACGCGCGCGCGTCGCTGATCGGCAGCGGCGAGGCGTGGCCCAGTTGCGCCAGCACGCCACTGGGTTCGGCGCACAGGCCCAGCACCAGGTTGACCAGGGTCAGCGCGCACAGCAGCAACGCCCAGGCCAGGGTGAGGCGGCGCGTGTAGCGGTATTGCTCCGGGGTGATCGGCATGCCGGCCTGGCGATACAGCCCTTCGACAATGCGGCTGATCAGCGGCGTGCGCCCGCGGCGCAGGCTGCGCCCGAAGAACCAGGCGATCCAGCCGGTGAACACCACCGGCGGCGCGGCCAGCACCAGCATCGCGTACGGCGAGTGCCACAACGCGCTCAGGCCCAGCAAGGTCAGCACGGCCAGCGCCCAGGCCCAGGCGCGGCGCGCGACCATCGGCTCGATCAGCACCATCAGCACCAGCAAGGCCCCGGCGATGACCGCCAGGTCCGGGCGATGGCTGGCGTTGGCCCAATGCGCCAGCGGCGAATACGCCACCGCCAGCAGCACGCCCAGCCCCAGCACCCACGGGGGCGCATCGGCAGGCGCTGCAGTTGGCAGGTCAGACGGTCTTGTTGGCTTGGACATGCGCCGACAATGCGCGCAGCGACGCGAAGATGCGACGGTTCTCGTCATTGTCCGAGCGCAGCTGGAAGCCGTAGCGCTTGCTGATCGCCAGCGCCAGTTCCAGCGCGTCGATCGAATCCAGCCCCAGCCCGGTATTGAACAACGGCGCCTCCGGATCGATGTCGGCGGGCTGGACGTCTTCCAGGTTCAGGCTTTCGACCAGGAGTTCGGCCAGTTCACGTTCGGCAGCGGTTTGCGAGGACATCCAGAGAGCTTCCAGGTGAGGGTCGGGCGACAGGATCAGAGCGAGGGACTTCAGCACAACCACCACAGCGTCACAGACAACCGTCAGGTCGGCGTGGGCGATTGCGCAACACAGTGTACGTTGCCGTGCCGGCCGATTCCGAGCACTCGCCGCGGCTGCCTTGCGGCCGCATTGTCGATGGCGTCGATCGTTCTGCAACAGCGATTCGGCGGCCGGCATACCTGTCCGGGCCGCCGGTCAGGCTATCATGACTGCATGACGCTCGCCCGCTGCAGGTTCGTTCCAGGATGACTTCCACTGCTGTTCGCCCCACCCCGACCGCCATGCCGGCAGCCGGGCCGGCTCCCGGGCCCGAGTGCCCGGATGTCCTGATCATCGGCGGCGGGCCGGCGGGCTGTACGGCGGCGATCGTGCTGGCCCAGCAGGGCTGGCAGGTGACCTTGCTGGAGAAGGCGCAGCATCCGCGCTTCCATATCGGCGAGTCGCTGCTGCCGATGAACGTGCCGATTCTCGAACGCCTGGGCGTGCTGGAGGACGTGCGCGACATCGGCGTGCTCAAGCGCGGGGCGGACTTTCCCAACGACAGCGGCGGCTACAACACCTTCCGTTTTTCGCATGCGCTCGATGCCAAGGCCGATTTCGCCTTCCAGGTGCCACGTGCGCAGTTCGACCAGGTGCTGTTCGAGCGCGCGCGGGCAGTGGGCGTGGATGCGCGCGATCAGGTCAAGGTCGAAGCGGTGGAGTTCGACGGGCAGCAGCCGGTGCTGCAGGCGCAAGGCGTGGCCGGGGTGCAGCGGTTCCGCCCGCGCTATCTGCTCGATGCCAGCGGCCGCGACACCTTCCTGGGCACCCGCTTCAAGCTCAAACGCGCCAATGCCAAACATCAGTCGGCCGCGTTGTTCAGCCACTTCCGCGGCGTGGCGCGCCGGCCGGGCGAGGATGCCGGCAACATCAGCATCTACCGCCACGCACATGGCTGGATGTGGCTGATTCCGTTGCCGGACGACATCATGAGCGTGGGCGCGGTCTGCTACCCGGAATACATGAAGACCCGCAAGGGCGACAGCGAGGGCTTTTTCATGCGCACGCTCGCGCTCAATGCCGAGCTCAACGCGCGCATGCTCGGCGCCGAACGCGTGGCCCCGGTGCATGCCACCGGCAACTACGCTTACGAATGCACGCGCATGTCCGGCCCGCGCTGGTTGATGCTGGGCGATGCCTACACCTTCGTCGACCCGATGTTTTCGTCGGGCGTGTTTCTGGCCATGCACAGCGCCGAACGCGGTGCGGCGATGGTGGACCAGGCCCTGCGCATGCCGCAGCACGAGGCGAAACTGCAGCGCGCCTTGCAGCGCGAACTCAGGCGCGGCGTGGACGAGTTCAAGTGGTTCATCTACCGCTTCACCTCGCCGACCATGCGCGCCCTGTTCGCGCAACCGCAGAACACCTGGCGGATCGAAGAAGCGGTGGTGGCGATGCTGGCCGGCGACGTGTTCGACAGCCCCAGGGTGCGGCTGCGCCTGCGCGCGTTCCGCGCCATCTATGCCTTGACCACCTTGTCGATGATGCCGCGCGCCTGGCAGTCCTGGCGCCAACGCCGACGTCAGGCCACGCTCGGCTTCGACGGCGAGACCTTGCAACGCGACACGCAACGACGGGACACCCGATGACCGCTTCCCAGGCCCAGACCACGCACAGCGTGCGCCATCCCCGTCTGCAGGTCGACTATGTCGAGCAGACCGACCCGTCCGCACTGCTGGCCGACCCGCAGGTGCTGGCCGTGTTCGGCTTCGGCACCGCGGCGCCACGCCTGGACGACCCGCGCTACCTGCGCGTGCCGCTGCAGCCGTATCAGGCCGAGATGCTGGAGGTGTGGCGCAGCGATGCAGCCGTGCACAGCGGCCGCGATGGCAACATCGCCTGGGCCAGTGACGGCCGCCTGCAGTTCGGCGTGATCGAAATCGACGAGCAGGATGTCGATATCGAAACCGCCGCCGCCAAGGCCTATGCGGAAATCACCGCCTTCGTCACCGGCAGCCAGACGCCGCGCCTGCTGCGTATCTGGAACTATCTGGACGCCATCACCCTGGGCAGTGGCGACCGCGAACGCTACCGGCAGTTCTGCGTGGGCCGTGCGCGCGGCCTGGGCGCCTTCGACACTGCGCAGCTGCCGGCCGCCACCGCGGTGGGCCGCTGCGATGCCGAGCGCATCATCCAGATCTACTGGCTGGCCGCCGCCGATGCCGGTACCCCGCTGGAGAATCCGCGCCAGGTCAGCGCTTACAACTACCCGCGCCAGTACGGCCCGCAGCCGCCGAGTTTCGCGCGCGCCATGCTGCCGCCGGCCGGCAGCGACATGCCGCTGCTGCTGTCGGGCACCGCCGCCGTGGTCGGGCATGCCTCGATGCACACCGGCCAGCTGCTGGCGCAGCTGGAAGAAACCTTCGCCAACTTCGACGCCCTGCTCGGCGCCGCACGCCAGCACGCCCCCGCCCTGCCCACGCAGTTCGGCGCCGGCACCCGCCTGAAGGTCTACGTGCGCGAGCAGGACGACCTGCCCAAGGTCGCCCAGGCACTGGACGCCCGCTTCGGCGATGCGGTGCCGCGCCTGCTGCTGCACGCGGTGATCTGCCGCGACGAGCTGGCGGTGGAGATCGACGGGGTGCATGGGTGAGCGATTGCGGGCGTCAATACTGATACCCGCTGCAGCCACGCAGCAGCAATGCTCCGTGGCGAGACCTGCAATCAGCTGTTGAGCAAACCCAGCACCACATCGCGTGGCAGCTTGCCGGTTTCGTTGCGTGGCAGTGCGGCGAGTTTGCGCAGGCGGCGCGGGAGGAACACCGGGTCGACGCTGACGCGCAGGGCGTCGAGGATCTGCGCCTCGTCCAGGGTCGGGGCGACCACCAGTGCGGCGATGCGCCCGACCGCCTGGCCGGGGTCGGGTGCGAGTTGCACGATGACGCCATCGATCACGCCGGGGATGGCCAGCAGGCGACGGGTGAGATCGGCCAGCGAGGCGCGTTTGCCGGCGATTTCCAGCAGATCGGCCTGCCGGCCGCGCACCTGGAAACGGCCGTCGGCGGCCACGTCCATCATGTCGGCCAGCAGCACCGGCGTGGCCAGATGCGGCGCGTGCACCAAGGTGCCTGCCGCCTGCGTTTCCAGGCGGACACCGGGCAGCGGTGTCCATGCCGCTTCCAGCGCGGTGCGGCGCACGGCGAACACGCAGGTTTCGGTCGAACCGAACATCTCGCGCACCTCGCCGCCAAAGCGCGCCTCGGCGGCAGCGGCCACGTCCTGCGCCAACGGCGCGGTGGCCGAGACGATGCCGACCAGCGGCGGCAACGCCACGCCCGATTCCACCAGCGCGCGCAGATGCACCGGCGTGGTCACCAGCACGCGCGGGGCGGGAACATCGGCCAGCGCGCGCGCCACATCGTCCGGGAAGAACGGGCGGCCCGCATGCACCGCGAGCGCAGTCACCATCGGCAGCAGGACCGACAATTCCATGCCGTACATGTGCTGCGGCGGCACCGTGGCGACCACGTGCGGCACCGCGTCGGTGTGCGCCCACAGGCTTTCCAGCGCAACCAGGTCCTGGCGCGTGCTGGTCAGGAAGCTGCCCCAGGTCTTGGGGTTGGGTTGCGGGCTGCCGGTGCTGCCGGAGGTAAAGCCGATGGCCACCAGGGCATCGTCGGCCAGTTGCGGGATCGGGCCCGGGGCCTGCGGCAACTCGGCCGGCAACTGCCAGTAGCGCGGCGGCGCCAGCTCCAGCGCCAGATCGCCTAGGCAGTACGCATCAGCATGCCGCGCCTGCACCTCGCCGACCACGGCCGGTGCGCGCGAGGACGGCAGCAGTGACACCTGGCCGCGCAGCGCGCAGGCATAGAACGCGACCATGAAGCGATAGCGGTCCTCGCACAGGTTCACCACGTGGCGACCGTCCGGCAGCTGCTGCGCCAGGCCGTGCACGTGCGCGATGAAGGTGGCCAGGTCGACCAACTGCCCCGCGCGCCAGGCCAGCGGCCGGCCGGGCGCGCCGACGGCCATCGGGTGGGAAACGGCAGGAACAGGCAGGCTGGACATGGGAACCGACAATCGCAAAAGCGCGCTAGCTTGGCCGCCACCTGCGCTGCTGGCAAGTCGGGAGGTTTCCAGCTACGCGGCGGCGGTGACGGTTCGAACCTGGGCAAAGGCGTACATGACCCAGGCTCCACGTCGCTGCTGGCGCGGCGCGCGGCGTGGAGTGCATCGCGCCGATGCGCTGGCGTCGGCCGACATGCGCGCACCGCAGCTGGTCGCGTCCGCCAGCGGCGAATGCCTTGCCTCGTCGATGACGCACGCACCGCCCCACGTCCATGACCTGTGGCCCAAGCCTCCGATGGAAGCGAGCTGCTAGGCTTGTCCGCTCCTTGTTGCGTCCAGTCGTTACCGATGCCCAGATTGTTGCCGCTGTCCTTGTTGTTGCTGGCTGTCACCGCGCACGCGCAGTCCGCCACACCGCTCACCATCGAACAGGTGATGGCCGATCCGGACTGGATCGGGCCGTCGGTGGATCAGGCCTGGTGGCAGTGGGACGGCAAGCAGGTGCAATACCTGCTCAAGCGCGATGGCTCACCGGTGCGCGACACCTACCGCCAGGGCGCCGGCGGCGGCACTGCCGAACGCGTGGCCGACAACGCCCGTGCCGGCCTGGATGCGGATAACCCGAGCTACGATGCGACCCGTCAGCGCATGCTGTTTGCGCGCAATGGCGACATCTTCCTGCGCGACCTGCGCTCCGGCGCGCTGACCCAGCTGACCCGCAGCAACGAGGTCGAATCGCGGCCGCAGTTCGCCAGCGATGGCGGTGCGATCTGGCGCGCGGGCAACAACTGGTACCACTGGCGCGCCGACGCCGGCACCGCGCAGGTTGCGGTGGTCAAGGCCGAGCGCGATCCCAACGCTGCGCCCAAGGCCGACGTGTTGCGCGAGCAGCAGCTGGCCACGCTGGCCACGCTGCGTCGCGATCGTGAGCAGCGCGATGCCTTACGCGCGCAGGAAGACGCCTGGCGCCGCGCCGATGCCACCCGTGCGGCGGCACCGGTGTATCTGGGCGATGAGGTGGAGATCGTCGACAGCGCGTTGTCGCCGGACGGCCGCCATCTGCTGGTGGTCACCCAGGCCAAGGGCGCCGAAGAGGGCCAGGCCGGCAAGATGCCCAAGTACGTGACCGAATCCGGTTACGAGGAATTCCAGGAAGTGCGCACCCGCGTCGGTCGCAATGCACCGGTGGCGCATGCGCTGTGGCTGGTGGATGTCAGCGCCGGCACCGCCAGAGCGCTGTCGTTCGACACGCTGCCGGGCATTGCCACCGACCCGCTGGCCGCGCTGCGCAAGGCCGCCAGGAAAGATCCGCTCAAGGGCAACCGCGCCGTGCGTGTGGAAAGCGATGGCGACGGCAGCGGGCCGGCGGTGCATTGGAGCGATGACGGGCGCAATGTGGCGGTGGAGATTCGCACGGTGGACAACAAGGACCGCTGGATCGCCAGCGTGGATCTGGCCAATGCCACCTTGCAGCCGCGGCATCGCCTGAGCGACAGCGCCTGGATCAACTGGGACTTCAACGATTTCGGCTGGCTGCCCGACAACCGCACGCTGTGGCTGCTGTCGGAAGAATCCGGCTATTCGCAGCTGTACACCGTGGAAGGCAACGGCAAGCCGCGCCAGCGCACGCGCGGCAAGTGGGAAGTGTCGATGCCGGTACCCAGCGCCGACGGCAGCAGCATGTTCTTTCTGTGCAATCAGACATGGCCGGGCGACTACGAGGTGTGCAAGCTGGATCTGCGCAGCGACCAGCTCACCGAAGTCACTGCGTTGAATGGGGTGGAAGGCTTCCGTCTGTCGCCGAACGGGCAGCAATTGCTGGTGCGCTATTCCGGCAGCTACCTGCCACCGCAGCTGGCGGTGGTGCCGGCCGCAGGCGGCCAGGCCACGCTGCTGACCGACACCCGCACCCCCGCCTTCAAGGCGCAGCCGTGGATCGCACCGCAGTACGTGCAGGTGCCGTCCCGGCATGGCGCCGGCACGGTCTGGGGCAAGTACTACGGGCCGCAGAACCCCGCGCCCGGCAAGCAGTATCCGATCGTGATGTTCGTGCATGGCGCCGGCTACCTGCAGAACGTCTCGCAGCGCTACACGCCGTATTTCCGCGAGCAGATGTTCCATAACCTGCTGGTGCAGCAGGGCTACATCGTGCTGGACCTGGACTACCGCGCCTCTGAGGGCTACGGCCGCGACTGGCGCACCGCGATCTACCGCAACATGGGCCATCCGGAGCTGGAAGACTACCTGGACGGGCTGGAGTGGCTGGTGACGCAGAAGCAGGGCGACCGCGCGCGTGCCGGCATCTACGGCGGCTCGTACGGCGGCTTCATGACCTACATGGCGCTGTTCCGCAGCCCCGGCACGTTCAAGGCCGGCGCGGCGCTGCGTCCAGTGGGCGACTGGATGCAGTACAACCACGAGTACACCTCCAACATCCTCAACACGCCCGAGCTCGACCCCGACGCGTACAAGACCTCATCGCCGATCAATTACGCCGACGGGTTGCGCGACCATCTGCTGATCGCGCACGGCATGATCGACGACAACGTGTTCTTCAAGGACTCGGTCGACATGACCCAGAAGTTGATGGAGCTGCACAAGGACAACTGGCAGGTGGCACCGTATCCGCTGGAACGCCACAGCTTTACCCGCGCCGATTCGTGGCTGGACGAATACAAGCGCATCCTCAAGCTGTTCAATGAGCAGGTGAAGCCGTAAGCCATGGCGCTGCGACCGGGCGATGGGTGGTACATCGTCCGGCCGATGGCATGTCGCAGCGGCAGCATCCGCATCCTGCAGCAAGCTGCAGGCCAGCCACGTCGCACGCGTGATGCGCCACTGCGTTACGCATGCCACGCCACACCATGTCGGTACTCACCTCCACGTACGCAACTAGCTCTAAGCTTGGCGCAGGATCGGCAGATCGCTGGCGCATTGCGCTCCCCTCTGCCGGCCCGCCGCCCGACCGGAGCGCCGCCGGCACCGCAGCGGTTTCCGATTCGCGGCGCGCAGAAGGTAATCGCGATGGGCCTGTGGGACCGTTTGTTTGGACGCAAGACCCCGGTGGCCACGACGCCCCGAACCGAACCCACCGCAGCGCCGGCGGCTGCAGCCGATGACACCGCGACCGACGTCGAGATCGACCCGGCACTGCAGCCCGCACTGACCCTGTTCCAGCGCGGCGATCAGCTGGGCGCCTACAACGCTGCGCAGGCGCAGCTGCACCTGGGTGCCGACGCGCAACGCCTGTGCGCACTGGCGCTGAGTGCGCTGGACCGCTATCACGAAGCGTATCCGCACTGGCTGGCGCTGTACGAGCTCGAACCCACCGCACACAACGCACTGCAGTTGGCGACCACCTCGGTGATGTGCAACGAGATCGATCGTGGCGAGCAGTGGTTGCTGACCTTCGATGATTTGAACGCGCAGGAGCGTTCCACCTCGCCGGCCACCGCACGCACCAGTTTCCTCACCGCGCTGACCCGCGCCGGTCACGGCGCACACGCGTTGCCGCATCTGGAGTGGTTGCGCGAGGCCTACGCCGGAATGTCGATCACCGACAGCCACTTCCTCTACGTGCGCGGGCTGCCCTTCCTCGACGCCTTCCTGGAGCGCAGCACACCGTTGTTGCGCCAGTGCCTGCCGGCCGACGCGCTGCCGGGCTGGTACGCGCAACTGCAGCCAGCGCTGGATCCTCCGGGCCAGGCTGCCGTGGCCACCCATATCGCATCGCTGCAATGAGCACGCCGGCACCAGCCTCCCGACCACGCGGCGGCTTCGTCACGCCGCTGGCGTGGGTGTCCTTGTTGCTGGGCGTCGTCAGTGCGATGTCCAACCTATTGCAGATCGTGATGATCGCGCTGATGCCCGACGCGGCGACGCTGGGCCTGCCCGAAGGGATCACCCTGCCCGCCTCGTTGCAGTGGCTGATCGATCATGCCGTGTCATTGTCGGTCGTAGGCGTGGTGCTGTCGGTCGCCTTCGCATGGTTGAGCTGGGCCTTGCTGCAGCGACGCGAGTGGGCGCGGGTCGGGTTCGTAGCGGTGTTGCTGGTGACCGGGCTGCTCAATGTCGGCGGCCTGGCGTTGATCGGGCCGGTGTTCGAGGGCGTGCAGGCGATGCTGCCGGCCGACGTCCTGCACAGCCCCGAGTGGCCGGAGCTGCAGGCACGCCTGCAGGCAACACGCCAGGCGGCGCTGCTGCTGACGGGCCTGGGCGTGCTGGCGATCGGCTGTCTCCACGCAGCGCTGGCATGGCGGTTGTGCACGCCTGCGGTGCGCGCCGAATTTACGGCCTCGCGCAAGGCATGATCGCTGGTTGAAGTTGGCCTGCGTCCCCAGCCATGCACACCGACCATCCCCGATGGTCCGTGCACGCCGCAGCGGGACCTTGGCCCGACCCACCGCCACCCCCGCTTCTGCTCTTTCCATGTACACCGACCATCCCGACTGGTCCTTGCCCGCCCGCCGCCGCGGGACCTTGGCCCGACCGCCACCCCCGCTTCTGCTCTTTCCATGTACACCGGCCATCTCGACAGGTCCTTGCCCACCTACCGTCGCGGGACCTTACGCGGCATGGAGGCCGCGTAAGAGCCTACATGGACGTACTTGCGGCGTGTCCTGCGATGGTAGGCGGGCAAGGGCCCTGCAGCAAACCAGCAGATCAACGCCCTGCTTCTACTTTTGCTTTTGCTTTTGCTTCTGCCTCGCCCACACCGCCCAATCCCAACCGAAAACGCCAGGCGTGAAGCCTGGTGTGAGACGACGCAGCAAAGCCTGGCTGCTCATGCGCCCAATCCCCACACGACGCAGCGCCTCGCCCTGCGACAAACGGGCGCGTTTGCCCGACTGCAAGAAGCGCGACGCAGCGCTTAGAATCGTGGCATGAACGAATTCGACCGTGTACGCGATTATTTGACCGGCCTGCAGGATCGTATCTGCGCTGCCGTGGAAGCCATCGATGGCAGCGCGTGTTTTGCCGAAGACCTATGGCAACGCGAGGAAGGCGGTGGCGGACGCACCCGCATCCTGCGCAATGGCGCGGTGTTCGAGCAGGCCGGCATCGGGTTTTCCGATGTGTCCGGCTCGCGCCTGCCGCCGTCAGCCAGTGCGCATCGGCCCGAGCTGGCCGGGGCGACGTGGCGCGCCTGTGGCGTGTCGCTGGTGTTCCATCCGCACAATCCGCATGTCCCCACCACCCACGCCAACGTGCGCTACTTCCGCGCCGAGCGCGATGGCGAAGTGGTGGCGGCCTGGTTCGGTGGCGGCTTCGACCTGACCCCGTTCTATCCGGTCGACGAGGACGTGCTGCACTGGCACCGCACCGCGCAGGCGCTGTGCGCGCCGTTCGGCGAGGAACGCTATGCCGCGCACAAGCGCTGGTGCGACGAGTACTTCTTCCTGCGTCACCGCAACGAGACCCGTGGCGTGGGCGGGCTGTTCTTCGACGACCTGGGTCAGGATTTCGAACGCGACTTCGCCTACCAGCGCGCGGTCGGCGACGGCTTCCTGGAGGCCTACCTGCCGATCGTCACGCGCCGCAAGGACACGCCCTACGGCGAACGCGAACGCGAGTTCCAGCTCTACCGCCGTGGCCGCTACGTGGAGTTCAACCTGGTCTACGACCGCGGCACGCTGTTCGGCCTGCAAAGTGGCGGGCGTGCCGAAAGCATCCTGATGAGCCTGCCGCCACAGGTGCGCTGGGAATATGGCTTCACGCCTGAACCGGGTAGCGCCGAGGCGCGGCTGATGGACTATCTGGTACCGCGCGACTGGCTGGGCTGAATCCAGATAAAGAACACGGTACTGATGAAACGCTGTGTTGATTAATTGAAGTAATTCAGCCCATTTAAATTTGTGATTACCAACGGTACCGGTGAATGCGCAATGCGCTGAACCGGTTATGTTGCGTAGCAAAATAATTCGACGCCGAAAATAAAAAGCCCCGCAGACCAGGGGGAGGTCGGCGGGGCCAGGGAACGGAAACTTGGGGAGTAGTTTCCGTTCCGAGATCTGCTCCAGGGGATGGGAGAGATCTGACGACAGGCGTTGCGCCCGTCGAGGGATATAACACCATTTTCTACATTGATGGATCGTGAAGATACCTGTTAAAAAAATGTAGAATTTAGCGGTTATTCATTCCATCGGCGCAGGTCCGATACGCATTATGTCTGGTCTGCGCGTTCAGCATATCGGCGCCACTCCTGCATCAATGCGCCTCATCCCAGTTGTCGCCAACCCCCGAGTCAACCACGAGCGGCACGCGTAATTCAGCAGCAGCCGACATACGCGCGGTCACTTCGCTCAGCAGCGTGTCGACGAAATCGGTCTCGGCTTCGAACACCAGTTCGTCGTGCACCTGCAGGATCATTAGCGCGCGCTGCGCGTGCTCGGCGATCCACCCGTCCACGCTGACCATGGCGCGCTTGATGATGTCGGCGGCGGTGCCCTGCATCGGCGCATTGATGGCGGCGCGCTCGGCGCCGGCACGCTGGCCCTGGCTGCCGGCGTTGATGAAATCCAGATACAACCGGCGGCCGAACACCGTCTCCACGTAGCCCTTGTCGCGCGCCTGCTGGCGGGTGGTCTCCATGAAGTCGCGTACGCCCGGGTAACGGCTGAAGTACAGCGCGATGTAGTCCTGCGCCTCGCCACGGCCGATGCCGAGCTGGCGGGCCAGGCCGAAGGCGCTCATGCCGTACATCAGGCCGAAGTTGATCGCCTTGGCGGCGCGGCGCTCGTCGCCGCTGACGGTGTCGATGGTGCGGCCGAACACCTCGGCGGCGGTGGCGCGGTGCACGTCGGCACCGGACTCGAACGCGCCCACCAGGCCGGGGTCGCCGGACAGGTGCGCCATGATGCGCAGCTCGATCTGCGAATAATCGCAGGCGATCAGCTTGCGCCCGGCCGGGGCGACAAAGGCGCGGCGGATGCGGCGGCCGTCCTCGGTGCGGATCGGGATGTTCTGCAGGTTCGGATCGGACGAGGACAGCCGCCCGGTGGCCGCACCGGCCTGGTGGTAGCTGGTGTGCACGCGCCCGGACTGCGGGTGGATCATCTCCGGCAGCTTGTCGGTGTAGGTGCTGCGCAGCTTGGTCAGGCCGCGGTATTCCAGGATCACCCGTGGCAGCTCGTGCTGGTCGGCGATGGCCTCCAGCGCCTCTTCGTTGGTCGAGGGCTGGCCCTTGGGCGTCTTGACCACCGCGGGGAGCTTGAGCTCGTCGAACAGCAGCGCCTGCAGCTGCTTGGGCGAATCCAGGTTGAAGCTGCGCCCGGCCAGCTCGGTGGCTTTCTGCTGGGCGGCGAGCATGCGCTTGGACAGGTCCGCGCTCTGGCGGCGCAGTTCGGCCGCGTCCACGCACACGCCGTTGGCCTCGATGCGTGCAAGAACCTCCACCAGCGGCATCTCGATGTCGCGGTAGACCTGCTCCAGGCCGGGTTCTGCGGCCAGCTTGGGGCCGAGCACCTGGTGCAGGCGCAGGGTGATGTCGGCGTCTTCGGCGGCGTAGCGGGTGGCGTCCTCCAGACTGATCTGGGCGAACGGGATCTGCTTGGCGCCCTTGCCGCAAACGTCCTCGTACTTGACCGTGTCATAGCCCAGGTAGCGCTTGGCCAGGCTGTCCATGTCGTGGCGGGCGCTGCCGGAATTGAGCACGAAGCTTTCCAGCAGGGTGTCGTCGCTATAGCCGGCCAGGGCGATGCCGTGGCGGCGCATCACATGCAGGTCGTACTTGCCGTGCTGGCCGAGCTTGCGTACCGCAGGGTCGGTGAGCAGCGGCGCCAGCTGCGCCAGCGCCTGGGCGCGGTCGAGCTGGGCCGGGGCGCCGGGAAAGTTGTGGCCGAACGGCAGATACGCCGCCTGGCCGGGCTCGGCGGCCACGCTCAGGCCGATCAGGTCGGCCTGCAGCGGATCCAGGCTGTCGGTTTCGGTATCGAAGGCGAACTGGCCGGCGGCGCGCAGGCGCGCGATCCAGCCGTCGAGCTGTTCCTGGGTCAGGATGGTCTCGTACTGGCCGGGTGCCGACAGTGCCGGGTCCACCTCCACCGGGGCGCTGACCGGGCCGGACACGAAGCCGGTGCCGCGGGCGCGGCCGGGTTCGGTGCGGGCGCTGGCGGCGGCGGCGCCGAGCGCCATCGGCTCGGTCGGCAGGCCGGCCTGGGCAGCGGCGCCGCCGAGTTCGCGCAGCGCCTGGGTGAAGCCGTAGCGGGCGTACAGCACCGCCAGCGTCTCGGCGTTGGGCTCGCGCAGGTCCAGCGCGCGCGGGCCACTGGCCAGCGTCACGTCGGTCTTGATGGTGACCAGCTCACGGTTGAGCGGCAGCCGCGGCAATGCGGCGCGCAGGTTCTCGCCGATCTTGCCCTTGATCCTGTCGGCGTTGGCGATCACGCCATCGAGCGACTCGTATTCGGCCAGCCATTTGGCGGCGGTCTTGGGGCCGCACTTCTCCACGCCGGGCACGTTGTCGACGGTGTCGCCCATCAGCGCCAGCAGGTCGACGATCTGGTCGGGGCGCACGCCGAACTTGGCGATCACCGCCGCGTCCGAATCCATGCGGCTGCCGCTCATGGTGTTGACCAGCTCGATGCCCGGGCGGACCAGCTGGGCGAAGTCCTTGTCGCCGGTGGAGATGGTCACGCTCAGGCCATCGGCGGCGGCCTGCAGGGCCAGCGTGCCGATCACATCGTCGGCTTCCACGCCATCGATGCGCAGGATGTCGATGCCCAGCGCATGCACGATGTCGCACATCGGCTGCACCTGCGCGCGCAGGTCGTCGGGCATCGACGGACGATTGGCCTTGTAGTCGGCATACAAGTCATCACGGAAGGTCTTGCCCGGTGCATCCACCACGAACGCGACATAGGCCGGGCGCTCCTTCAGGGTGGCGCGCAGCATGTTGACCACGCCGAACAAGGCGCCGGTGGGCTCGCCCTGGGCGTTGGTCAGCGGCGGAAGCGCGTGGAACGCGCGGTACAGGTAACTGGACCCGTCGATCAGGACTAATCTGCTCATGCGCCAATTCTACGCTGCACGCCCACGCTACACCTTGCCAGCGCATACTGGCCGGCGACCTAGAACGGATGACGACAATGATCAGAGCGAGTCTTTTGCTGCTGCCGTTACTGCTGCTCGGCGGCTGCGCCACCAGCGGTGCGGTCGGCGATGTGCCGGCCGGCGCGGATGTGACCAGCAAGACCATGGGCAACGGCGACAAGGTCGACGAGTACCGCGTCAACGGCCAGCTGGAAATGGTGCGGGTGACGCCTGCACGCGGGGCGCCCTACTTCCTGTACGACCGCGATCACGACGGGCATACCGATGCCGAGAGGGACAAGGTCAACAAGGTGTATTGGAAGCTGTATAGCTGGTGATTCGGGATTCGGGATTCGGGATTCGGGATCGAATCGGGAATCGGGAATCGGGAATCGGGAATCGTAGGCTGTCGGTCCATTGGCTCTTCAGTCGTTGGTCCCGGAAACGGCACCTTGCGGCGTTGCGGCGGCGAATTGGTGCGCGGGGTCGGTGCGGGCCAGGCTGAGGGCGGGTGCCGCTGGTGGACAGATCCGCAAACGCCGCGCTGTGGCCGGCCGGGCGCTGCCCAACGACGGCAACGGCGGAGGCCGGCACGGTGAGCCGGAGCCGTGGCTGGATCGAGCAGCCGGCAGCGGCACTGGTGGCGTTGACGGAGGCCGGCGGCGTGCCGGCCGCGGTGACGGTCCGGATGCCGGCTGATGCGATGGGCACGCCGGCCACGCTGCCAGACGGGGGCCGAGGTGCATCGCATCGCCAGGCCGACGATGCGCGTCGCGGGCAGGCCGCCGATCAGCATGGTAGTGCCCTGGGGCTCAGGCCCGCCCCCCGACACGCCGACACGCGGTGCCTCGCCGGCGATCATCGGGCACGCGTCCAGGCCTGTCAGGCGCGCGACATGCAGGGCCACGCTTCAACCTTTGCAGTGGCAGCCACGCTCGGCCGGTGGCACCCGGCCAACCCGGCACGGGCTCTCAGCGTTGCGCAACCGCGGCCGTGTTCGGTGCGCTGGCAGTGGCAGGAGGCGCACTGGCCGGGGTGACCTGCGCCAAGGTCAGGCGTGCGGCACGCAATGGCTCCTCGGCATCACCGTAGATGCCGGTCAGGATCTGCAAGGCCTGCTGTGCGTGAGCGCGCGCGGCAGCCCGCTGGCCGAGCCTGCGCTCGGCCTCGGACATGCCGCGCAGGATCTCGGCGGTCTGTGGATGCGCCCGGCCCAACACACGCAGGGACGAGGCCAGCGATGCGCGTTGCTCGGCCAATGCGGCATCCACCTGCCCGGCATCCAGCAGCCAGAGGGCATGGTTGCTGCGGTAGGTGATGGTGGCTTGCGCATCGTCGCCGAACACGGTGCGCGCACGCTCCATCGCGGCGCGGTAATGCGGGCCGGCCTCGGCCAGCTTGCCCTGCTGACGCAATGCATGGGCCAGGTTGCCTTCCACCATCAAGGTATCGGCGGCGTTATCGCCATAGAGCTTGCCGGTGACGCGCAGCAGCGCGGCCAGTTCGGTTTCGGCTGCGGCAAAATCGCGCTGCATCAGCAGGAACATGGCCAGGCTGTTGCGCATCGGCACGACCAGCGGGTGGTCGGGACCATGTGCGGCAACCCGCTCGCGCAGCAGGCTGCGCTGCAATGCAATCGCCGGGGTCAGTTGCCCGACGTCGGCCAGAATGCCGGCATAGACATTGCCCGCGTCGATGCGTTGGTCGGCAGTGGTGGACGTGTTGGCCACGGCAGCGACATAGGCATGCCGGCCCTCCATCAGTGCATCGCGCATGCGGCCCTGGCCGCGCAGCGTCCACGCCAGCCACGCACGCATCTCATTGCCCAGCGCCTGTTGCCTCGCGTTGCCGTGCGCTGCCTGCGCCATGCCCTGGCGTAGCGCCTGTTCGGCCTCGCCCGCCTTGCCGGCGCCAGTCAGCGCCTGGCCGAGCATCGACGCTGCCTGCAATGCCTGCAGGCTGGCAGCGCCCTTGCTGCGCTGCGCCAGTGCATGCGCAGTCCGCAGATGCGCCGCCGCCTGCGGATAGTCGGCAAGCGCGATCAGCGTGCGGCCCAGCGTCAGCTCCACCTGGAGACGCGCGTCAGGCTGGTCGGCCAGCTCGCGCGCGGCACGCTGCGACGCCTGCTGCAGCACGCGCAGCATCAGCGTCTTGTCCAGACCCTGCGCGATGCCCGGATCCACGCTGGACAATACCGAACTCATGAAATCGCCGGTGACCTGCGCGCGTTGCGCATCGCGCGCAGCATGTTGCAGCGACCACAACGTTGCGCCCAGGCCGGCAATCAGCGCAGTGGACGCCAGGGCGGCAGCCAACACGCCACTGCGGTGGCGCTGGGCAAACTTGCGCACGCGCAACCAATGGCCGGCCTGCAGGGCGCGTGGCGGATACCCGTCGAGCCAGCGATGCAGGTCGTCCATCAAGGCCGACACCGACGCATAGCGTGCAACAGGCTCCGGCGCCAACGCGCACAACACGATCGCATCCAGGCCATCGCGTAGTTGCTGCTGCAGTCGCGGATGCGTGGTCGCGCGTGCCGCGCAGATCCGCGCACGCGCGTCGGCCGGTACCGCCGCCACGCGTTGCGATGGTGGCTGCGGCAACCCATCGCGCCCGGCCACCGGCGCCAGCCCGCAGCTCAACTCATAGAACATCGCGCCCAGTGCATAGATGTCGCTACGTGCGTCCATGTCCTGCGCGCCGCGCGCCTGTTCCGGACTCATGTAGCCGGGCGTGCCGCGCCCCTGCGCGAAGCGCATGGCCGGGTTGGCCGCATCGATCGCGATACCGAAGTCGATCACGCCCGGCATCGGCCGCCCGTCGATGTCGCTGACCAAGACGTTGCCGGGCTTGAGGTCGCGATGGATCACGCCTTTCTGGTGCGCATGCTGCACCGCTTCGCTGACCCGCAGCATCAGCTGCACACGCGCCTGCAGCGACAGCAGATGCGCATCGCACCACCAGGTGATCGGCTCGCCGCGCAGGTATTCCATCACCAGGTACGGGCGGCCGTGCGCGTCGGTGCCCACGTCGTGGATCTGCGCGATCGCCGGGTGCACCATCTGCGCCAGCAAGCGACATTCAAACTCGAACAACGCGCGCCCCTGCACATCCAGCGCGTCGGCGGCGACCAGCTTGATCGCCACCTCGCGCTCGTACGCACCGTCGGCACGATGGCCCAGGTATACCTGGCCCATGCCACCGGCACCGATCAGACGGTCGATCGCCCATGCACCGAAGCGGGTACCGGCCGGTAGTTCCGGCAATGGCGCGCGCAACGCCGCCACGGCCTGTTTCAACGGTGCGCGGACGCGTAGCGTGGCCTGCGATTCCACTGCCAGCATCGCCAGCAATGTATCGCGCAGCACCACGTCCTCGCCGGCCTGCGCGCGCGCGAACGCCTGGCGCGCGTCCACCGGCAGCTGGCAGGCCTGATGGAACAAGGCTTCCAATCGCTGCCAGGAGGTGGCGGCACTGTTCATAGCTGCGCCGCCAGCCACACCCGCGCAAAGCGCAGATCGCGCTCCAGCGTCGGCACCGATACCTCCAGTTGCGCGGCCGCCTCGGCCACGCTGAAACCCACCAGTTCGGTCAGCGCGAATGCCTTGGCCTTGCGCTCATCCACGCGCGCCAGCTTGTCGAAGGCATCGGCAACCATCAGCAATGCCTCCGGCCGCGGCGCGCCATCGGACAGGCTGATCGTCAACGTTACCGCCTGCCCGAGCCGCTTGGCGCTGGCCTGCCGCCGCGCCAGATCCACCAATAGATGGCGCATCTGCAGCGCGGCGACCGAATAGAAATGCGCGCGCGACTGAAACCCCTGCTGGCCCTGCTCCAGCCGCATCCACGCCTCATGTACCAGCTCGGTCGCCTGCAAGCCCGCGCGTGCATCGCGCCGCAGCGCCCGCAACGCGGTCTCGCGCAGCGCCGTGTACACCTGCCGCGCCAATGCATCGCCCGCGCCGGGTTCGTCGCGCTGCCAGGCCTGCAACAACTCGGTGATCGGCAGCTCGGACATCGGGCCATCTCGCCTGCGTGAGAACCCAGTATCCCGCATTGGCGATCGGGCGGGCGTTTCAAAACCAAACGGTTTAGCTCGCTCGATCAGCCGGGGCTTGGTACCCAAGCATCCCGCGCAACGGTCTGCCTGCCATGCTGCATTTTCTTCAGCCAGCGCCGTTCCCGACCCTGACCTCGATGCGATGCCGTTGCGATTGGCTTTGCGTTGGCCGCCACCCAAGGCACAGGCAGCGTCCATGCAGCTTTCCAGCGCCGCGGTGCATCGAGGAAGGGGCCGGCCGATTGGCCTGGATTGGCGCCGATCACACCGACGCGTGACGCAGCGCCGGGTTCACGAAACGCGGTGATGGCCTGGCGCCGCTTTTCTCGGTTGGTCAGATGACAGGCCCCGGGGAGCGGGCCGCAGGCAGCACCCGCATGAGCAACACCGGCTATGACAACGCCATCGTCCCGCAGGCCTCCGCATCGGTGGAGGCGCACGCGCCGCTGATGAGCGAGCTGCTGGCCTATATCGAGCAGCACATCGGCGAAGCCGAGCTCGGTACCGAGTCCCTGCAGCAGGCGTTCGCGGTGTCGCGTGCGTCGTTGTACCGGCTGTTCCAGTCGCGCGGCGGGGTGGCCCGCCATATCCGCGAGCGGCGCCTGTGCACCGCGCACCGCTATCTGCAGGCCTACCCGGAGTGCAGCCTGACCTGGTTGCTGTATGAAGTGGGCTTTGCATCAGAGCGCCAGTTCCAACGCTGTTTCCAGCAGCGTTTCGGCATGCCGCCGGTGCAGTGGCGCCGCCAGTGCCGTGCCGCGCAGCCGACGCATGCGCCACGCCGCGGGCACGCCATGCCGCTATGGCGCTTCATGCGCGAGCTGAGCCCGCAGCCGCTCCGGGAAGACGCGCCGGTGCGTACCGGCATGCCGCCGATGCGCTCCGCGGCCTTGCTGGATCGCGACCTGCTGCATCCCGAGGCGCTACGGCGTCTTGCACACGCCACACGCCTTGCTGCAGCTCGGCCGGAGCCGATGGAACGCTGATTCAATCGGCGTAGGAGCGGTGCCTGCGCGCGATGGGTGTGGCCGGTAACGCTTCGTCGCGCTCGGGCGCGCTCCTACGAAAAGACGTGCCGCCAAGAGGATGTGCGATTTGAGCGCGCGATGCGCTGCAGGTGGTCCTGCGCAGCAAGACGTCCGGCAGTCAGCGGATCACCAGCACCGGAATCGAACTGTGCGTGAGCACTTCCACCGTCTGGCTGCCGAGCAGCACGCGGCGCATGCCGCGGCGGCCGTGCGAGGTCATGATGATCAGATCGCTGTTGCACTCCTTGGCGGTCTGCACGATGCCTTCGGCGGCGAAGCGGTCCAGCACGTGGCGCGAGGTGGCCTTGATATTGGCCGCGGCTGCCAGCTCCAGCGCCGGGCGCAGGATCTTCTCTGCGGCAGCTTCGCGTTCCTTGCGGTACTCCGGACTTGCCTCGTAGCCCACGCTCCAGCCCATCGCGTCGTACATGCCCATCGCCCACGGCTCGGACACGGTGACGATGTCCACCTTGGCACCGGTGGCCTTGGCCAACTCCAGGCCTTGGAACAACCCGCGATGCGACAACTCGGACGCATCGATGGCGATCAGGATACGTTTGTACATGGTGACCTCCTTGGATGACCGGCCTGGCTGCCGGTGGAATCAGCCTGACAGTCCGCTGCGGCACACGCCTTGATCCGCATCAATGCCGCCACGCGGGTTGCTGCAATATTCAATCGGTTGGCGCCGCATCGGCAGCGTCGCGGCGTGCGCGTATACGCGCCGGATTGCCCAGCGCGGTCGCGCCGGCCGGCACATCGCGGGTGACCACTGCGCCGGCGCCGATCACCGCATCATCGCCGATGCACACGCCCGGCAGGATGATCGCACCGCCACCGATCCATACGTTGCGCCCGATGCGGATCGGTCGCCCGAACTCCAGCCCGCTGGCGCGTCCTGCCGCGTCGCGCGGATGGTCGGCGGCATAGAACTGCACCGCCGGGCCCACCTGCGTGCCCTCGCCGATGCTGACCTCGCAGACATCCAGGATCACGCAGTTGAAGTTGAGGAACACGCCGGCGCCCAGGCGGATGTTGTAGCCGTAGTCGCAATGAAACGGCGGGCGGATCACCGCGCCTGCACCCACCTCGGCCAAGCGCTCGACCAGCAGCGCGTGCCGGTGGGCAGACGGCTGCGCGGCGCTGGCGTTGTAGCGCGCCATCCAGTCGGCCGCGGCCGTCTGGTCGGCCTGCAGTTGGTCATCGGCAGCGTTGTAGAGCTCGCCTGCCAGCATCTTGTGTTTTTCGGTGCGCATCGGGCCGTGGGTCTGCCTGCGTTCGATTCGAACGCAAGGGTGTCACGGATGCCGCAGTGAATGCATCGGGCGATGCACCAATGCTGCCGGCAGTGCCTTCATGCCGATGACACCGTCCGGCCGGATCGGGACGCGGCCGCCGCCTAACGAGCACACCCCGGCAATGCAGCGATTGCACGCCCCGCCTACACCACCGTCAGATTCGCGTAGGCCATCACCAGCCACTTGGCGCCGACGTCGTCGAACTGCACCTGCACGCGTGCATGCCCGCCGGCGCCTTCATAGTCCACGACCACGCCGCCGCCGAACTTGGGGTGTTGGACATTGGCACCGAGCTTGATCGGTGCGGCTTCGACCACGCCGTGTACCGGCCCGCCGCGCGTCGCGCCCAGCGAGGCGGTGCGTGAGACCTGCACTTTCGGGCGTACCTCGTGCAGCAACTCGCGCGGGATTTCGCGCAGGAAGCGCGAGGGCACGTTGTAGTTGTCCTGGCCGTGGATGCGCCGCGATTCGGCGTAGCACAGCACCAGCTTCTGCCGCGCGCGGGTGATGCCCACATAGGCCAGGCGCCGCTCTTCTTCCAGCCGGCCGCTTTCTTCCAGCGAGCGTGCGCTGGGGAACAGGCCATCTTCCAGGCCGACCAGGAACACGATGGGGAATTCCAGGCCCTTGGCCGAATGCAGCGTCATCAGCTGCACGCCTTCTTCGCCGGCCTGCGCCTGGCCTTCGCCGGCCTCCAGCGAGGCATAGGCCAGGAAGGCCACCAGCTCGGTCATGCCCTGGCTGTCTTCATCGTCCGGGCGGGTGAAGCGCGAGGCAACCGACACCAGTTCGTCCAGGTTCTCGGTGCGCGATTCCGAATCCAGCCCGCTGCGGCTTTCCTTGGCCCAATGCTCGCGCAGGCCCGAGCGCATCAGCACATGGTCGATACGTTCGGCCAGTTCCATGTCGCCGGTTTCGGCATGCAGCTGGCCGACCAGGCTCAGGAACGTGGCCAGCGCATTGCGGGCGCGCGCGGCCAGGGTGTTTTCCTGCGTGCACAACATCGCCGCTTCCCACAGCGACAACGCATTGGCGCGTGCCAGGCGGCGCACTTCATCCAGCGTGCGATCGCCGATGCCGCGCGTGGGCGTGTTGACCGCGCGCTCGAACGCGGCATCGTCGCTGCGGTTGGTGAGCAGGCGCAGGTACGCCAACGCATCCTTGATTTCGGCGCGCTCGAAAAAGCGCATGCCGCCGTACACGCGGTACGGCAGCTGCTCGGAAATCAGCGCTTCTTCCAGCGCGCGCGACTGCGCGTTGCTGCGATACAGCACCGCCACTTCGCCGTAGCTGCCGCCGTCGCGCACCCACTGCCGCGCGCGCTCGACCACATAGCGCGCCTCGTCGACCTCGTTGTAGGCCGCGTACAGGTCGATCGGATCGCCGTCACCGGAGTCGGTCCACAGCTGCTTGCCGATGCGGTCCGGGTTGTGCGCGATCACCGCATTGGCCGCGCCCAGGATATTGGCGCTGGAACGGTAGTTCTGCTCCAGCCGCACGGTCTGCGCGCCGGGAAAATCCTTCAGGAAGCGCTGGACGTTCTCGACCTTGGCACCACGCCAGCCGTAAATGGCCTGGTCGTCGTCGCCGACCACGAACACATGCCCGGTCTCGCCGGCCAGCACGCGCACGAAGGCATACTGGATGGCGTTGGTGTCCTGGAACTCATCGACCAGGATCTCGCGGAAGCGCGCACGGTAATGCGCCAGCAAGGCCGGGGTGTCGCGCAGCAGTTCATGCGCGCGCAGCAGCAACTCGGCAAAGTCCAGCAGGCCGGAGCGGTCGCAACGCTCCTGGTAGGCGGCGTAGACCTGCCGGCGCACCTCGGTCCAGTCGTCGTTGGGCTCGGGCTGGATATGCTGCGGACGGCGGCCTTCGTCCTTCTGCTCGTTGATCCACCAGCTCATCTGCTTGGGCGGATACTTGCCCTCGTCCAGCTCCAGCGCCTGCACCACGCGCTTGACCAGCCGCAGCTGGTCGTCGCTGTCCATGACCTGGAAGCCTTCCGGCAGTCGCGCATCCTGCCAGTGCAGGCGCAGCAACCGATGCGCCAGCCCATGGAAGGTGCCGATCCACATCCCGCGGCTGCCGTTGCGCAGCTGCAGGTCGGTGCGGTGGCGCATTTCGCCGGCGGCCTTGTTGGTGAAGGTCACCGCGAAGATGCCGTGGTTGGGCACGCCCTGGACTTCGTTGAGCCAGGCGATGCGATGGATCAGCACGCGCGTCTTGCCGGAGCCGGCGCCGGCCAGCACCAGGTAATGCCCCGGCGGCGCGGAAACGGCCTCGCGCTGGGCGGGGTTTAAATGATCGAGCAAATGAGAGACATCCACCGCCGCATTTTACCGGTTGTGGCGTCGCTGCGGCTGAGATTGCGATGAAGCGGTTGGGAATGCGGCGCTGCGCCCTGCCCTCATCCGCCCTGCGGGGCATCTTCTCCCACCGGGAGAAGGACGTAAGGCCCCTCTCCCGGTGGGGCGAAGAGGCGCCGCTTGCATGCCATTGGCGCGCGTGTCCTGGATCGCCCGCGTCGCAAGACGTGGGCCGCGCCCGAACCCGAACCCGGGCCCGGGCGCGGAGCGGGGGTCGGGGTGAGGGTACGAGGCGAAGCAGTCGGGGCATCACGTCCGAAGGCGCGTGGCGACGCGTTTGTCACTGCAGGCACTGGTAGATGTCTGAGGCGCCCTCATCCGGCGCTACGCGCCACCTTCTCCCGGCGGGAGAAGGGAGCGACGCCGATCAATCACCGCCCAAGCAGTCCCAACACATCCCGCGCAATCGCCGCTGCCTGCTCACGCAGCTCCGGTACCGCCAGGCTCTCCCACAACGAACCGATCCGCAGGCTGCCGATCACCCGCAGCCGCGGATTGGCGCGCCCATCGGCATCGATCAGGCAGCCATCGGCATCGGTATCCACCCCGATCCCATGCGGCCCGGCGACTGCAATGCCCTGCCCCAGCAGTTGCTGCAGCAGCGGGTTGCGCATCGCCTGCACGCGCATTTCCACGCCGGTGGCGTTGACCAGCGTCTGCACATCCAGCTGCAGCGCATGCCCGGCACTGGCGCCGGCACTGAGCCGCACGCAGGCACCGGCCTGGTACGCCACCTCCAGCCGCGCGCGATGCAGCTGCAATTGCCCGCGCGCGCGCATCGCCTGCAACTGCGCATGCACCGGCGCGGCGATGCGGTGGCGATGCACATCCCAATAGCGCACCACATGGCGCAGGAAGCGGCGTTGGTCGGCGATCGACAGCGTTTGCCACAAGGCCTGGCTCAGCGGGCGCAGACGCTCCATCACGCTCTGCCAGGGCAGGCCTTGCGCCATCGCAACCCGCGCATGCTGCCGCACGCTGCGCATGCGCGCACGCAGCGGCAGCGCCAGCAACGGCTGCGGATCGAAGTCCGCCGCAACGCAGTGCACCTGTGGCAACGGCAGCAGCCCATGCCGCGATACCACGTGTACCGCACCGCGATGCGCCTGCGCGGCCAGCGTTACCACCGTGTCGGCCATGCTCAGTCCCGAGCCGACGATGCACACCGCCGCCTCCTGCGGCAACGCGGCGACCGCCTCGGTATCCCAGGCTTCCACCCGCTGCGCTGCCGACAGGCCGGTGGCCCCGCGCAGTGGCAACGGCCGCAACGCGTTGCCTACCGCCAGCACCACGCTGGTGGCCTGCAGGGTCTGTCCATCGTCGAGCTGCAACAGCGCGCCATCGGCATCGCATTGCAATGTCTGTACGCGGGCGCCGTGCACGGTGAGCGTCGCCGGGCCCTGCGCACGCGCAGCCTGCAGGCGATTGCGCAGGTAAGGCGCGTAGTGCCGACGCCCGACGAAGTGCTGCGGCAGCTGCGCGTCCTCCAGCTCCGGGCAGCAGCTGTGCGCATGCAGGTAATCGACGAAATCCTGCGGCGCCTCCACCAACGCACTCATCCGCGCGGCGGGCACGTTGAGCAGATGTTCCGGCCGCGTGGTGGAGTAGGCCACGCCCTCGCCGAGCACCGCGTGCGGCTCGATCAGCACGATCTGCAGCGGCGCCACGGCCTGACGCAGCAGCTGCAGCGCCACCAGCACACCGGATGCGCCACCGCCAACGATGGCGATCACTGCATCTCCGGGATCACGCAGTTCATTCATCCGGCAATTGTAGGCGATGCGTCGCGTCGCACCGATGACAATGGCCATGCCCGCCGCAATGGCCGGGGTAGCGCAACGCCGCGCAGGCATGCCGGTCGCCTGACGCGCCCACCCGCCAGAGCGATCGCCCGACGCGTCCGTTCGAGCGCGGGCACGCCCGCACCCGGTAAGGCCTTGCTGGCCCACGCCTGCACCCAGCATGACACCTGCCATCGCAGGCACCACCCACGCTCCAACGGGCACTGCGCCGCGTGAACCAGGCACACACGCAAGGTCTACATCAACGCATCGGCCAGGCGTGCGATGCCCTCGCGGCTGCGGCGCCAGGCTGGGCGCGTGCGCCACTGCTCCAGGTCCAGCTGGCGGGCGTTGGCCAGGTAATCCTGCTCGATCGCACGCAACCGCTGCACCACGCCCCGGTCGTAGCAGAGCATGCCGATCTCGGCATTGAGCGCGAACGAGCGGATGTCCAGGTTGATCGAGCCGACCAGTGCGATGTCCTCATCCATGCTCAGGTGCTTGGCATGCAGGAAGTGCGGGCGGTACAGCGCGATCTTGACCCCGCAGCGCAGCAGCTCCTCGAAATACGCCTCCTGCGCCCAGGCCGCCAGGACCTGGTTGTTGCTCTCCGACAGGATCAGCTGCACATCCACGCCGGACACCGCAGCGATGCGCAAGGCGCTGAGCAAGGCTTCGTCGGGAACGAAGTACGGCGTCACCAGCACCACCTTGCGGCGCGCCAGATGGATCACCGCGTTGATCGCATCGCGTGCATTCTCGAACGGATACGCCGGCCCGCTGGGCAGCAACTGCGTGGCGATGTTGGCCTCGCAGACCGGTGCGTCCGGCCACACGTCCAGGCGCTGCCCGGTTTCGGTGAACCAGTCGCTGGCGAATACCGCTTCCAGATGATTGACCACCGGCCCGCGCACGCGCGCCACCAGCTCGCGATTGGGCACGCCATCGATGAAGCCGGCCTCGGCCAGATTCTGCGAGCCGACGAAACCCACCTGGTTGTCGATCACCGCAATCTTGCGGTGGTTGCGCAGATCCATGCGCCCGCTGCGGCGCCAGCGCAGGCCGCCGGGCAATACCGCCAGCACGTCCACGCCAGCATCCTGCAGCCGCTTGCGGTAATGGCGCAGACCGCGCTTGGCGCCCACCGCATCCAGCAGCACGCGGCAACGCACGCCGCGCGCACTGGCGCGTTGCAGCGCAGCGACCACCGCATCGCCCACCGCATCGTCGAACATCAGGTAATACAGCAGGTGCACGCGCTTTTGCGCCGTGTCGATCGCCGTGACCAGGGCCTGCAGCGATTGCGCGTAGTCGTCCAGCAACTCCACCGCATTGCCCAGCGTGGGCATGAAATCGCCCTGGCGTTCGATCAGCGGCACCACCTCGGCGCTGCTGGTATCCGCCTGCGGGGTCCAGCGCAAGGCGTGCAGGGGCAGTTGCTGCTCGCGGATCACCTGCGAGGCGGTGGCCTGGCGTTCCACCCGCACCCGCGAGAGCCACGGATGCCCGAACAGCAGATACAGCGGCAGGCCGACCACCGGCACGAAGCCGATCAGCAGCAACCAGCTACGCGCTGCACCGGGCGTGGTGCGGGCCGGAATCCACAACAGCGCGGCCAGGCGAATCACCCAGTCCAGCGCCAGCAGCCAGGTCCCTTGCAACCAGTCAGGCAGCATCAGCAATCCGTTCTCAAGAAGGTTCCGATTCTGACCGCCCGGTGTGTGAACGCAACGGGGCGGGCGCGTCGATCGGCACGCAATAGCGAAACGGCCCGCCCTGTGCATCGGCCGGCTGCACGCGCTCGGCGCAGACCTGCCGCAGCGTCTGCACGAATGCCGACTGCGCGCGGGTGGGATGCCAGTCGCTGCGAAACGTCATGCCGATCTGGCGGCGCAGTTGCGGCCCGGCGCGGCCGATCTCGCACAGCAACCCGGCGCGGCGCTCGAACAGGAACTGGTCGCGCGACATCAGCGTGAGCCAGTCGCCTTCCAGCAGCAGCCCGCGGATGGTCAGTTCCGCGCCGCACTCGATGCGCAGTGCCGGTGGCTCGATCTGCTGATCGCGAAACATGCGCTCCCAGCGCGCGCGCACCGGTGTGCCGGTGGTGGCGATCACCCAGGGATAGTCCAGCAGCTGCGCAAACGCATAGGCGCGCCCGGCCAGCGGGTGCCCGCTGCGCGCCACGATCACCGGCTCGTCGTCGAACAATGGCTCCTGCAGCACATCGCGCAGCGGCAGCGGCTCGCGCAGCGCACCGATCAGCAGATCCAGCCCGCCCTCGCGCAGATGCGCCAGCAATTCGGCATACGGGCCTTCGACCACGTTGACGCTGGCACCGGGATGCGCGCGCGCAAACCGCGCCAGGACCTGCGGCAGCAGGATCGCCCGCGCCAACGGCATCACCCCCAGCGCGATCCGGCCGGCATGCTGCGAGCGCAACCCGGCAACGTCGTCCAGACCGGCGCGCAATTCGGCCAGCGCCAG
The DNA here is from genome assembly GCF_903989455.1 of Xanthomonas euroxanthea. Taxonomy (NCBI): domain Bacteria; kingdom Pseudomonadati; phylum Pseudomonadota; class Gammaproteobacteria; order Lysobacterales; family Lysobacteraceae; genus Xanthomonas; species Xanthomonas euroxanthea. Next base: position 4,643,493 of record NZ_LR861803.1, read on the forward strand.
GCGCACCTGCCGCAACAGCCGCGTGGCCACCGGCGTGGCTTGCACGGTCTTGCCGCGACGCACCGTCAGCGGCACCTCGACCACATCGGCCAGCGACTGCACCGCGCGGTAGATCGCCGGCTGCGACACCCCGGCGCGCGCCGCCGCCAGCGAATAACTCCCTGCCAGGTCCACCGCGACCAGCGCCTGCAGCTGCCCCAGCGAAACCCGTCGCTCCAGGCCGGGGCGCGCCGGCAGCCGCAGCGCCCGCCGTGCCACCCGGATGCCGCGCCCCAGTTGCGCCAACGCCCGCTCGATGCGCGGCACCAGCAGCTGGGTGGCCTCGGTGGCGACCATGCCGCCCGGATGCCGCTCGAACAGGCGCGCGCCGAGCTGCTGTTCCAGCCGCGCCACCGCCTGCGTCAATGCCGGCTGCGACAGGTTCACCTGCGGCGCGGCCGCGCTGATGCTGCCCAGCCGATGCACCACGGCCAGGGCGTACAGATGGCGAAGGTTCGGCTCGGGAGTCGGCGGCATGCTCTAACTATAAGCAAAACCAATATGCATACCTCAAATGAATCTTGAGCCAGCAGGCGATCGCCGCACAGACTCGGCGCACTCCTAACGAGGATGGATGGATGAGCCAGGTCGTCACCCGGATCGCGCGCACCCCGCTGGCCATCGTCGACGGGCTTGCGCAGGCCGGCGTGGCCACCGTGCACGAGGCGCAGGGGCGCAGCGGCCTGCTGCATCATCGGCTGCGCCCGATCTACACCGGCTGCCGCATCGCCGGCACCGCCGTCACCGTGTCGATCCCGCCCGGCGACAACTGGATGATGCATGTGGCCATCGAGCAGCTGCAGCCCGGCGACGTGCTGGTGGTCGCGCCAACCAGCGCCTGTTGCGACGGCTACTTCGGCGATCTGCTGGCCACCTCGGCACAGGCGCGTGGCTGCCGCGGGCTGGTCATCGATGCCGGGGTCCGCGATGTACGCGACCTCACGGCGATGCAGTTTCCCGCCTGGAGCCGCGCGATCTGCGCGCAGGGCACCATCAAGGAGACGCTGGGTTCGGTCAACGTGCCGCTGGTCTGCGCCGACGCGCTGGTGCAACCGGGCGATGTGGTGGTGGCCGACGACGATGGCGTCTGCGTGGTGCCACGCGCCACCGCTGCCGCGGTGCTGGCCGAAGCGCAGGCGCGCGAAGCGCGCGAACTGCTCAAACGCGAGCGCCTGGCACGCGGCGAACTGGGCCTGGACATCTACGCCATGCGCGAACGCCTGGCGGCCAAGGGCCTGCGTTATGTCTGAGCAGGTACGCGCGATGTGGATGCGCGGCGGCACCTCCAAGGGCGGCTTTTTCCTGGCCGACGAGCTGCCGAGCGAGCGCGCCGCGCGCGATGCCTTCCTGCTGCGCGCCTATGGCTCGCCGGATGTCCGCCAGATCGACGGCATGGGCGGCGCCGACCCGCTGACCTCCAAGGTGGCGGTGGTGTCGCGCTCGGCGCGCGCCGATGCCGACGTGGAGTATCTGTTCCTGCAGGTGTCGGTGGAACAGGCACAGGTCAGCGACGCGCAGAACTGCGGCAACATGCTGGCCGGGGTTGCGCCGTTCGCACTGGAACGCGGCCTGTTGCCGGCACGCGATGGCGAGACCGAGGTGCGCATCTTCATGCGCAACACCGGCACGCTGGCCACCGCCAGCGTGCAGACGCCCGGCGGCCAGGTGCGCTACGACGGCGACGCCCGCATCGACGGCGTGCCCGGCACCGCTGCGCCGATTGCACTGGCCTTTGCCGGGATCGCCGGCTCCTCGTGTGGCGCCTTGCTGCCCACCGGCAACCGTGTCGATCTCCTGGATGGCGTGGAGGCCACGCTGATCGACAACGGCATGCCCTGCGTGGTGCTGCGCGCCAGCGATCTCGGCATCAGCGGTTACGAAGACCGCAGCACGCTCGATGCCGACGCTGCGCTGAAAAGCCGCCTGCAATCGCTTCGTCTACAGGCCGGCCCGTTGATGCGGCTGGGCGATGTCGCCGAGGCCACCGTGCCGAAGATGATGCTGGTCGCCGCCCCGCGCCACGGCGGCGCGATCAGCGTACGCTCGTTCATTCCACACCGCTGCCATGCCTCGATCGGCGTCCTCGGCGCCGTCACCGTGGCCACCGCCTGCCTGCTGCCCGGTTCGCCCGCACATGCGCTGGCGCAGCTGCCCGGCGGCACCACGCAGCAGCTGGAGGTCGAACATCCCAGCGGTGCGAGCAGCTGCGTCATCACCGTAGACGCGCACGGCGAGGTGGTGCGTGCCGCGGTGCTGCGCACCGCACGCAAACTGTTCGATGGGCAGCTGTATGGCTGAGCGGATGGATGCGCCAGCGGGCTGGATCGATGGCCATCGCCAATGCCACGCCCGCTCCCTGCGCCTGCCTTGCAGCGTGGCCGGCACCACCTGCGGCAACGACCTGCGGCTGAGCATCCATGCGCGGGCCGCAACCTACGTAGGCACCTGCAGGTTCCGCGCGCCGTGTGGGTCAGCCTCCCGCGCACGTGGTCGTTTGCTCCCTGATCCCGCTGCCCCGAGAAGACCCCTGCCATGATCATCGACTGCCACGGCCACTACACCACCGCGCCCACGGCGCACGATGCCTTCCGCAAGGCGCAGATCGCGCAGTACGACGACCCGAGCCTGCCCGCGCCGGTGTATCCGTCCATCTCCGACGACGCATTGCGCGAAAGCATCGAACAGCACCAGCTGCGCCTGTTGCGCGAGCGCGGTGCCGACATGACGATTTTCTCGCCACGCGCCAGCACCATGGCGCACCACATCGGCGACGCAGCGGTCAGCCAGGTGTGGACGCGCCACTGCAACGACCTGATCGCGCGGGTGGTGCAGCTGTATCCGCACACCTTCATCGGCGTGTGCCAGCTGCCGCAGTCGCCGGGCGTGCCGATCGCCCAATCGATCGCCGAGCTGGAACGTTGCGTCACCGAGCTTGGGTTTGTCGGCTGCAACCTCAATCCCGACCCGTCCGGCGGCCACTGGAACGGCATGCCATTGACCCATCGCGCCTGGTATCCGTTCTTCGAGAAAATGGTCGAGCTCGACGTGCCGGCGATGGTGCATGTGTCGGGCAGCTGCAATGCCAACTTCCACGCCACCGGTGCGCATTATCTCAACGCCGATACCACCGCGTTCATGCAGTTTCTCGAAGGCGATCTGTTCGCCGATTTCCCGGACCTGCGCTTCATCATCCCGCACGGTGGCGGCGCGGTGCCGTATCACTGGGGCCGCTTCCGCGGCCTGGCCGACATGCTCGGCAAGCCGCCGTTGTCCACGCATGTGATGCGCAATGTGTTCTTCGATACCTGCGTGTATCACCAGCCCGGCATCGACCTGCTGTTCGAGGTCATCGACATCGACAACATCCTGTTCGGCTCGGAGATGGTGGGCGCGGTGCGCGGCATCGACCCGCAGACCGGCCAGTATTTCGACGACACCAAGCGCTATATCGATGCCTTGGCGATGTCCGACGCCAACAGGCGCAAGGTGTTCGAAGGCAATGCGCGGCGGGTGTATCCGCGGCTGGATGCGCAGTTGCGCGCGCGCGGGCTGTAACGGTGTTCCCTTCTCCCATCGGGAAAAAAAAGGTGCCCACAGGGGCGGATGAGGGGCGCCTCGGAGAGCAGTCACCGCCTGCGACGTCAAACGCGTCGCCACGCGCCGTCAGAAGTAAAACACCGACTGCTTCGCCTCGAACTGCAAACTACTAACGGTGCGTGCAATCGGAAAAACGACGTCTCGCTCCCTTCTCCCATCGGGAGAAGGTGCCCCGCAGGGGCGGATGAGGGTAGTGCAAAGCCTCTGGTACTCAAACCACTGCGAGTGGCTTCGCCACGTCGTACCCTCACCCCAACCCCTCTCCCGGAGGGAGAGGGGTATGCACGCTGGATAAGGGACGTGTAATCGGAAAAATCATCGATACCCGTCAAGAACACCGCGATCGATTTCCACAAACGCAAACACCCGCCTTGCGGCGGGTGTTTGCTGGATGCAGATCGGTAATCGGTGGATTACTTGATCTTGCCTTCCTTGTACATCACGTGCTTACGCACGACCGGGTCGTATTTCATCATTTCCATCTTCCCCGGAGTGTTCTTCTTGTTCTTGTCCGTGGTGTAGAAGTGGCCGGTAGCGGCCGAGGAAATCATACGAATCTTGTCACGCTTGCCTTTTGCCATGACTGCTTACTCCTCAGACCTTTTCGCCGCGCGCACGCAGCTCTTTCAGAACGGCATCAATCCCGTTCTTGTCGATGGTGCGCAATGCATGCGCGGAGACACGGAGCTTCACCCAACGGTTCTCGCTGGCGACCCAGAAGCGGCGCTCATGCAGGTTGGGCAGGAAGCGACGACGGGTTCTGTTGTTTGCGTGGGAGACGTTGTTACCCGTCTGCACACGCTTGCCGGACACTTGGCATACGCGGGACATTACGCACCTCGATAAATGAATTGCCACCCATAGCCTGGGGAGCGGCGGCCCCGACAGCATCAGCTGCCACGCAACGTTGGGAATCAAGAACTTACGCTGGGAACAAGCCGGCAACCCCATCGCGCTGGGTGCCGCCATCCGGAGCGATCCGGGCACAGCGAGCCGCGCATTATGCACGGCAATTCCTTGTGCCGCAAGCACTTAGCCTGTACCACCGTTGTTTGCCGCCTGGCGCCCCTTGCCTATCCACCGCTGACTGAGGCTGCGGCCATCGGATCCCGACAGACGCGCCTGCCGGGATCGTGTCACGTCTCAACCAACCGCCTTCGATGCAAGCCGCCCCGGCCGCTCGCGGTGCAGCCAGCGATACAGCACCGGCAGCACCAGCAAGGTCAGCAGCGTGGACGAGACGATGCCGCCGATCACCACCGTGGCCAGCGGGCGCTGCACCTCGGCCCCGGCGCCGACGTTGAAGGCCATCGGCACGAAGCCCAGCGCGGCCACCAGCGCGGTCATCAGCACCGGGCGCAGACGGCTCAGCGCGCCTTCGCGCAGTGCCTGCTCCAGCGACAGGCCCTCGGCCCGCAGGCTGCGCACGAAGGCGATCATCACCAGGCCGTTGAGCACCGCCACCCCCGACAGCGCGATGAAGCCGACGCCGGCGGAGATCGACAAGGCCAGGCCGCGCAGCGCCAAGGCCACCACACCGCCGGTCAGCGCCAGCGGCACGCCGCTGAACACCACCAGCGCATCGCGCAGCGAGCCGAACGACCAGTACAGCAGCGCGAAGATCAGCAGCAAGGTCCCCGGCACCACCCAGGCCAGGCGCTGGCCGGCGGAGATCAGTTGCTCGAAGGTACCGCCGTAGCCGATCCAGTAGCCGGTGGGCAGCACCACCTCGGCCCGCACGCGCTGCTGCACCTCGGCGACGAATCCGCCCAGGTCGCGGTCGCGCACGTTGGCGGTGATCACGATGCGGCGCTTGCCGTCCTCGCGATTGATCTGGTTGGGCCCGAGCACGGTGTCGACCCTGGCGACCTCGCGCAGCGGCACCGTGGTCGGCTCGCCACTGCGCCAACCGGCCGCGCGACTGGACTCGTCGGCATCGGCGCGCTCGCCATCGCCGCGCAGCGGGATCGGCAGATCGGCCAACGCCGTCGGGTCCTGCCGCAGCCCTTCCGGAAGCCGCACCACGATGTCGAAACGGCGGTCGCCTTCGAACAGCTGCCCGGCCGCCTGCCCACCCACCGCCGCCGCCACCGTGTCCTGCACCACGCCGGGATTGAGCCCGTACCCGGCCAGCGCGGCGCGATCGGGCACCACTGCCAGCATCGGCAGGCCGGTGGCCTGCTCCAGGCTCACGTCGGCCGCACCCGGCACCGTGCTGGCGACTTCCTGTACGCGTTGCCCCAGGGTGACCAGCGTGTCCAGGTCATCGCCGTAGACCTTGATCGCCACGTCCGCACGCACGCCGGAAATCAGCTCGTTCATGCGCATCTGGATCGGCTGGGTGAACTCGTAGTTGTTGCCGGGCAGCTGCTTCACCGCCTGCTCGATCTCGGCCACCAGTTGCGCCTTGGGCTTGCGCGGATCCGGCCATCGTTCGCGCGGATGCATGATCAGGAACGTATCGGCCACCGACGGCGGCATCGGATCGGTGGCCACTTCGGCGGTGCCGAGCTTGCCGAACACATGCGCCACTTCCGGAAACTGCTTGATGCGTTTTTCCAGCGTGGATTGCATGGTGATGGCCTGTTCCAGGCTGGTGCCGGGAATGCGCAGGGCATGCAGCGCGATATCGCCCTCGTCCAGGTTCGGGATGAACTCGCTGCCCAGGCGCGTGGCCAGGACCGCGCACAGCGCCACCGCCGCCAACGCACCGAGACCGACCCAACGGCCGTGACGCAGCGCGCGATCCAGCAACGGTGCATACACGCCGCGCGCCCAGCGCATCGCGCGGTTTTCGTGCTCGGCCACCTTGCCGCCGAGCAACAAGGCGATCGCCGCCGGCACGAAGGTCAGCGACAGCAACATTGCACCGCTCAGCGCCAGCACCACGGTGATCGCCATCGGGTGGAACATCTTGCCTTCGATACCGGTCAGCGCGAACACCGGCAGGTACACCGCGGTGATGATGCCCAGACCGAACAGGCTGGGACGGATCACCTCGGCAGTGGCCTCGGCGGTCAGTTCGAAACGCTCATCGCGCTCGAGCACCCGCCCCAGGCGCAGCTGCGCCTGGCCGAAGCGGCGCAGGCAGTTCTCCACGATGATCACCGCGCCATCGACGATCAAGCCGAAATCCAGCGCGCCCAGGCTCATCAGGTTGCCGGACACGCCACCGCGCACCATGCCGGTGAGGGTGAACAACATCGCCAGCGGAATCACCGCCGCGGTGATCAGGGCCGCGCGCACGTTGCCCAGCAGCAGGAACAGCACCACGATCACCAGCAACGCGCCTTCGACCAGGTTCTTGGCGACGGTGACGATGGTGCGGTCCACCAGTGCGGTGCGATCGTAGACCGGCACCGCCTGCACGCCGGCCGGCAGACTGGCATTGGCCACTTCCAGCCGCTGCGCTGCGGCCTGCGCCACGGTGCGGCTATTGGCACCGACCAGCATAAATACTGTACCGAGCACCACTTCGCTGCCGTCCTGGGTGGCCGCACCGGTACGCAACTCGCGGCCCTCGCCGACCTGCGCCACATCGCGCACCCGGATCGGCACACCCTCGCGTCGATCCAGCACGATCGCGCCGATCTGCGCGATGTCATCCACCTGCCCCGGCACCCGCACCAGGAACTGCTGGCCGTTGCGTTCGATATAGCCGGCGCCGATATTGCGATTGTTCGCGTCCACCGCGCGCGCCACATCGTCCAGCGTAAAGCCCAGTGCGACCAGGCGTGCCGGATCCGGAGTGATATGGATCTGCCGCGCATAGCCGCCGATGGTGTTGACCTCGGTCACGCCGGGTACGTTGCGCAACTGCGGGCGCACCACCCAATCCTGCAGGGTGCGCAGATCGGTGGCCGTCCACGCACTGCCATCGGGTTTGCGCGCATTCGGCTTGGCTTCGACCGTGTACATGAAGATCTCGCCCAGGCCGGTGGCGATCGGCCCCAGCTGCGGCTCCAGGTCGGCCGGCAGTTGCGACTTGACCTGCTGCAGCCGCTCGGCCACCTGCTGCCGCGCAAAGTACAGATCGGTGCCATCGGCAAACACGGCGGTGACCTGCGACAAGCCGTAGCGCGACAACGAGCGCGTGGACTCCAGCCCCGGCAATCCTGCCAGCACCGTCTCCAGCGGGAACGTCACCCGCTGCTCCGACTCCAACGGCGAATATCCCGGCGCGGCCGTATTGACCTGCACCTGCACATTGGTGATGTCCGGCGTGGCATCGATCGGCAGGCGCGAAAAACTCCACGCCCCGATCGCAATCAACACCCCCGTCAACGCCAGCATCAACCAGCGCTGCGCGATCGCGAACCGGATGATGTCAGTGAGCATGGCGCGCACCTCCGCGCACACTCGGCGCAACGGCGTGCGCAGCCACGCCGATCAGTGCATGCGTACGCACGCACGGCGCCTGTGCAATCGCAGCGGGTGGCCGGCGGCCGGCGGCACTGCATCCAGGATCCCGACCTCCGCCAATCTCGCGATCGCTCCCGGCCTCTGCCGCGCAGACTGTGACGCTGTTGCTGGTGTGATCGCCCGCTGCGCGACCGCGTCGATGCCGTAGAATGCGTGTCGCTGAAGCATGGAAGCGCTGTTCGCACGCCCATGCGTGCGGCCGAGGAAGAAGCAAGCCGTAAACGCAGCGATCAATGATCATGCGAGGCCCCCGACTTTTCAATGTCGGCCTTGACCAGATAGCTCTGCTCCACCACCACCGCATCCCCCAACGCCAGACCCGACACCACCTGCACCTGCTGCGCATCGCGCGCGCCCAGTGTCACCGGCCGCACCTCGTACACATCCCCCACCCGCACGAACACCACCTCCCAGTCGCGAAACTGCTGCAAGGCCCCGACCGGCACCACCATCGCCGCTGGCTGCTGCGCCACCGTCACCCGCGCCTTCACTGCAGAGCCCGGCCGCCATAAGCCGTCGCTGTTGCGCAGCACCGCGCGCGCCACCGTGCTCTGACTGGCCGTGGCCGTGCCTGGCAACACGCGCTCCAGCGTGGTCTGCGCCACCACGCCATCGCTGATGCGCGTCACCGTCACCGGTGCGCCGGCAGTGATGTGCCCGGCATCGGCGCCGAAGATGTGCAGATCCACCCACAGGCTCGACAGGTCGGCGATTTCGAACAGCGCCTGGCCTTCGCCCGCGTTGCTGCCCAGGCTGGCATTGCGGGCGAGTACGGTGCCGCTGATCGGTGCGCTGACCGGATACGTGGTCAGGCTCAGATTGCTCTCCACCGTGGCCAGGACCTGGCCGGCGCGCACCTGGTCGCCGACGTTGACGCGCAGGCTGCGCACCGGCCCGGGAAAGCGCGCGGTGGCCTGCACCTGCGCACCTTCTGCCGGCGTCAGCAGGCCCTGCACCTCGTGCTGGTCGGCGATGCTGCCGGGACCGACCGGCGCGACCCGGATGCCGGCGTCCTGCGCGATCTTCGCCGCGATGGTGGTGCGGCCTTCATAGCTGGGATAGGCCCAGCGACGCGGCCTGCCCTGCACGGTGGCGCGCACTTCCACGTCGAACGAATGCGGCTCGCCGACCGTGCTGTCGGCCAGCAGGCTGCCGTCGTCGCGCGCGCGCAATCGATGCACTTCGTGGACGCCGCCGAGCCGGGTCAAGCGCACTTCGACAGTGCCGGCGCCGGGCGGCAAGGGCTTGCCGTCGCGGTACAGCCAGGCGTGATAGGTCGGCGGCGTGCCGTCTTCGGCAATCGCCAGCTCCACGCTGTCACCGTCCTGGCGCAGCAGGCGCCCGCCGTGCGCGCCTTTTTCGGCGTCTTCGCCATGTGCGTCGGCCTCGCCCTCGGCACCGGGCGTTGCGTGGTCATGCGATTCTTCGCCGTTGCGGCCGCAGCCGCCCAGCAGCAGCGCCAGCAACAGCGGCGCGATCAGAAAACGTGTCATCGAAGAACATCCTGGTGGGCGCCGACGCGCTGCGTCGGGCGAACGAACGAAGAAGGGGTACGCCGGACGCTCTGGCTGCGCGGTGGGCGCGGGCATCACCTGGCGACTGCTGGCTGCCGGCGCGATTGCGAACGTCGATACCGATCCCGGCGCAGCAGATCCCGGCGCACACGGGCAGGCAGGGCGAAAGCGCACAGCGGACGTCGCGCTCATGGCCGCACCTGCGCAGCGTTGTCGACCACGAACGGCTGCCCGGTCAGGCGCTGGATCTCGATCAATGCGGTCTGCGCTTCCAATGCGGCAGCCAGTTGCTGCTGGCGTGCATCGCTGCGCTGTGCCTGCAGCTGCGCCCAGTCCAGATAACTGGTGGCGCCGGCGCGGTAGGCGCGCTCGGCCGCGGCATCGGCACGCGCGAGTGCGGGCAGCACATCGCTGCGCATCCGCGCCACTTCCAGCTGCGCGGCGCGGTAGCGGCCATGCGCGTCGGCCAGGGTGGCGTGGAGCACCAGCGCCTGCGATTGGCGTTCGATCTCCAGCAACGACAGCTCCGCCTCGGCGGCGCGGATCTCCGGTTGTGCGCGCGCGGCGCTGCCCAGGGCCAGCGAAACGCTGCCGAGCACTGCGGTGGCGTCGTTGGCCTGGAGCCGGCGCACGCCCACCTGCCAGTCCAGGTCCGGACGCGCCTGGCTGCGTGCCAGCCGCACCCGCGCCTCGCGCACGCGCTGCTCGCCGTTCAAGCGCGCCAGTTCGGGAGTGGCATCGAGCAGCTGCGCCAGCACCTCGAAGTCGGGAATCGCCGGCAGCTGCAATGGGTCGCCGGTGACATCGCCGAAGTCAGGCGTGCGCTGGCCCCATAGCACCGCCAGCTGGCGGCGTGCGGCCAGCAGCTCCTGCTGCGCGCGATCGCGCTCCAGTTCCGCGCGCGCCTGCAGGGCCTGGGCGGTCAGCAGCACCGATTCGGGCGAGGCGCCGGCCTGCAGCCGCTGGCGCGCGGCACTGACGGTGCGCTGCCGCTGCGCCAGCGTTTCCAGCGCAACTGCCTGCCGCTGCGCGGCCATGCCGATGGCCAGATAGCGCCGCGCCACTTCGGCCAGCACATCCAGGCGCGCCAGCGCGCGTTGCGGGGCCAGTGCGTCGATGCGTGCCTGGGCCAGGGTGCGGCGTGCGTCCAGCTTGCCGCCGCGTTCCAGCACGCCAGCCAGGGTGACGGTGAGTTCGGCCTGGTCCAGCGCGCGGGTCGGGCCGGTGCCGAACACGTTTTCCAGTTCGGCGCCGATGCGCAACGGCGGACGCAGCGCGTCGCGCTCGGCGTCGGCGGTGAGGACCGCGCGCTGACCATCGGCCAGGCGCAGGTCGGGGTGCTGCCGGGCGACGCGCGCGATGGCGTCGTCCAGGGTCAGCACGGGTTTGGGCGGTGCGTCCTGCGCCATGGCGCACGGCACGACCGCGAAGACGGCCAGTGCCGTCAGTCGCAACCACATGAGGGTGTCTCCGGAATCGGGATCGATGGACAGGCCGGCAGCCGCCGGCGATGCATCAGGCCGCGATCGGGGGACGCAATCCGGTCTCGCTCAGGTGCGAGCGGTAGTACGCGACCACGGCCACGGGTTGGGCCTGCGCGTGCGTGGACAGCGGCAGCCAGGCCAGCGCCGGCAATACCGCCGGATTCTGGCCGTGGCAGTAGCCGCTATGCATCAGGGCGTGCATCAGGCCGGCCCCGTCGCGCTCGCCGGCATCGCCTTCGTCGGCGCCGTCATGGCCATGCGGCGCGGTGTCTTCCAGGTGCATCTGGTCGTGCGCCAGTGCATGCACATCGCCCAGCGCGCAAGCCACCGGTGCCACCAGCACGCCCATGACCAGCACCGCCAACGCCATCAGGCGCAGCAAGGGGTGCAACAGGCGGGCGCGGCGAAGCAGCATGGGCGCAGCGTATCGGGGCCGGGGCAGTTACACAATCGCATGGGCGGCCGGGCACGCGCCGGCACGGCAGCGCGGTAGGAGCGGACCTGGCCGCGACGCCGTCGGGGTCGGGGTCGGGGTCGGGGTCGGGGTCGGGGTCGGGGTCGGACCAATGGCATCACGCCGGGATGCCGGCTGCACGCACACAGCGTGTGGATGGCCGGTCGCCGGCAGCGGTCACCTGGATGTTCCAGGCCGCGGCGGTGCCAGGGTCGGGCCGGGCGTCGCGGCCGGGTCCGCTCCTACGTGGAGCGGACCGTTGTGCCGGATCAGGGGGCGGCGGCGTTTGGCCTGGCGGCGGCCGGGCGTGACTTGCTCTCGGCGATGAAGGCGCGCACCTGCTGTTCCAGCACCGGCAAGGTCACCGACCCCTGCTTCAGCACCGCGTCGTGGAAGGCCTTGATGTCGAAGCGGTCGCCCAGTTCTTTCTCAGCCTCGGCACGCAGCTTGACGATGGTGATCTCGCCCAGCTTGTAGCTCAGCGCCTGGCCGGGCCAGGAGATGTAGCGGTCCACCTCGGTGGTGACCTCGTGCTCGCTCAGCGCAGTGCGGTCGCGCAGGTAGGCCAGCGCCTGCTCGCGGCTCCAGCCGTCGTGGTGCACGCCGGTGTCGATCACCAGCCGGCAGGCGCGCCACATCTCGTAGGTGAGCCGGCCGAATTCCTCGTACGGGGTCTCGTAGATGCCCATTTCCTGGCCGAGCTTCTCGGTGTACAGCGCCCAGCCTTCGCCATAGGCGGAGATGTAGTTTTCGCGACGGAACGCCGGCTGGTCGCCCTGCTCCAGCGCCAGTGAGCCCTGCAGCGAATGCCCCGGCGAGGATTCGTGCAGGGTCAGCGCCGGCAGGTTGTACAACGGCCGCGACGGCAGGTTGTAGGTGTTGACCCAGTAGGTGGTGGCACCACCGCGGCCGGCGGTCCAGAACGGGGCGATATCGTCCGGCACCGGCTTGATGGTGAAGCGCCCGCGCGGCAGCGTGCCGATGAACCTGCCGACCTGCCCGTCCACGCGCTTGGAGATCCACGCGGCGCGATCGAGCAGCTCCTGCGGGGTCTTGGCGTAGAACTGCGGGTCGGTGCGCAGGAAGCTCAGGAACTGCGCAAAGCTGCCCTTGAAACCGACCTGCCGGATGATCGCGTCCATCTGCGCCTGGATGCGTGCCACCTCATCCAGGCCGATCTGGTGGATCTGCTCCGGGGTCAGTTCCAGCGTGGTGTATTCGCGGATCTGCTGGCGATAGAACGCCTTGCCGTCGGGCAGCGCTTCGGCCGCCAGCGTGGTGCGCGCCTTGGGCATGTACTCGTTGCGGAAAAAGCCCAGCAGCTTGGCGTAGGCCGGCAGTACCGCCGTGCTGAGCGCGGCCTTGGCCTGCTCGCGCAACTGCGCCTGTTCGGCGGCGGGGATCTGCGCCGGCAGCTGCTTGAACGGGGCGTAGAAGCTGGATGCGGTGGGATCCTTGACATCGGCCACGGTGGCGATGGAAACGTCGCGGCCATCCAGCACCGCGCGCGGCACGCTGAACCCGCGCGCCAGGCCGGCGCGCATGTTGGCGGTCTGCTGGTCGAAGTAGCGCGGCACATCGTTCAGGCGCGCGATATAGGCGCGGTACTCGGCGGCAGTCTTCATCGGCCGCTGCGCCATGAAGCCCAGGTTGGACCAGAACGAGCTGTCCGAGTTGAACGGCATCTCGTACAGGCGCAGGCGCACTTCGGCGGCGAGGTTTTCCACCTGCGGGCGGTAGATGGCGTAGTTGACCTGGTTGCTGGGCGAGAGCTGTTTCGGGTCGATGCCGTCGAGCTGCTTGAGCACGTCGTCCCATACCTCCAGGCGCGCCTGCTGCGCGGCCGGGCCGACATCGGGCAGATGGGTGTTGTCGCCGGTGGTGTCGCTGTCTTCGTCGGCCTGGCCGGTCTCGGCCTGGCGCCAGCGCCACTCTTTTTCGTAGATGGCGCGGAAGCGCGCATCGGCGGGGCGCTCGGTGGTCAGCGTGGCGGGCGCCACTGGTGCCGGTGCGGCGGCCTGCGCCGAGGTGGCGGCGAAGCTTGCGCCCAGCAGGGCGAGCGAAAGTGCGGCGGCGAGAGGAGATGTCACGTGCGGGCGGCCTACGTTCGGATCGAACGTTCGATCATGGCAGCCCGGGCGGCAGCTGCCATGGGCCGGAAGTCCCAGCGCGGGGAGTGGGGAGTGGGGAGTGAATGCACGCGGCCGGACGGGCCGGCCGTTTCAGCCTGCCTTGCGCACCACCACCAGATGCCGCTCGCCCTCCAGGCCGGGCACCTGCAGCGGATGCACCTCGGCCAGCGTCCAGCCGGGGGGCAGCGCGGCGATCTCGTCGTGCGGGTAGATGCCCTTCATCGCCAGCAGGCTACCGCCCGGGCGCAGCAGGTGACCGCCGACCTCAATGATGCCGGCCAGCGTATCCAGTGCCCGCGCGGTGAGGTGGTCGTAGGCGGCCGGTTCGTCCAGCGCTTCGGCGCGCGACTCGGCCACGCGTGCGTTGCCCAGCGCCAGCTGGCGCAGCGCCTCGCGCATGAAGCGCGCCTTCTTGCCGTTGCTTTCCACCAGGGTCACCTGCAGCTGCGGGCGGGTGATCGCCAGCGGGATGCCGGGCAGGCCGGGGCCGGTGCCCAGGTCGGCCAAGGTGCCGCTGGCGATGTAGGGCTGCATGGCCAGCGAATCGAGCAGATGGCGGGTGACCATCTCGCGCGGGTCGCGCACGGCGGTGAGGTTGTAGGTCTTGTTCCAACGCACCAGCAGCGTCAGATAGCGCAACAACGGCGCGGCAAAGTCCGCATCCAGGGATTGGGCCTGCAGGCCATGCGCCAGTGCGGCGGCTACATCGGGGGCAAGTGCGGCATCGTTCATGCCGCGATTATCGCAGCTGGCCGGCGTGCAGGTGCACGCGTACCGCGCATGGTGGCGATGCGCGGCGCGTGGGCAGGAAGCTGGCGTACTTGAACCTGCCCAGCACACATGTCCAGGTCTGGCGATGCCGCAGGGCCTGCAGCCACGCCAGCGGCGGCTGCACCGGCGCATGCGCATCGCTGTGGGCAGGATCAACCACCGCGGTGGCGCACCCCGTGTCCGTCATCTGCTGTCTGCTGTCTGCCGTCTGCCGTCTGCCGTCCGCCATCCGCCATCCGCCATCCGCCATCCGCCATCGGTCGATGGTCGATGGTCGATGGTCGATATGGGGCGCACGAGCCTGCGCCGGCAGCCACGGCAGTGCCGCTGCCATCGAACGGACATCCGCCCGTCGCACCATGGTCGCGTCCGCCTGATTGCGTGTTGTGTCCATGTCCTTGATCGCCCCATCCTCCGCATCGCCCCTGCCCGGCCCCGGCGACGCCCCTGCCGCCGTGGATCACGGCCGCCGCCGTCTTCTTATCGCTGGCGCCGGGCTGGCGGCCGCCGGACTGCTCAGCCCGTTCGCACGTGCCGGCGGCAGCCCGGACCCGTTCACCCTGGGCGTGGCCGCCGGCGACCCTTTGGCCGACGGCTTTGTCATCTGGACCCGGCTGGCGCCACGCCCGCTGGAGCCGGATGGACGCGGTGGATTGAGCGCCCCGGTGCAGGTGCGCTGGCAGGTGGCCAGCGACCCGGGCATGCGCCGCATCGTGCGCCAGGGGCAGACCGTCGCCAGCCCGGAATGGGGCCACGCGGTGCATGTGGAGCTGGCCGGCCTGGCCGCCGATCGCCCGTACTGGTACTGCTTCCAGGCGCTGGGCGCGCGTAGCCCCGTCGGCAGCGCGCGCACCTTGCCGGCGCCGCACCAGTTGCCGGATGCGGCGCGACTGGGCTTTGTGTCGTGTTCGCACTGGGAGCAGGGCTATTTCAGCGCCTACCGCCACCTGGCCGCCGAACAGCCGGACCTGGTGTTCTTCCTCGGCGATTACATCTACGAATACAGCAACCGCGGCGAGGCGGCGAAGAAGATCGTGCGCCCGCACGGCAGCGGCGAGTGCCTGGATCTGGCCGGCTACCGCAACCGCTACGCGCTGTACCGCACCGACCCCGACCTGCAGGCGCTGCACGCCGGCAGCGCCTGCGTGGCGACCTGGGACGACCACGAGGTGCAGAACGATTACGCCAATCGCTGGTCGCAGGACCCTTCGATTGCGGTCGACAGCTTCCTGGCCCGGCGCGCGGCCGCCTACCGTGCCTTTTACGAACACTTCCCGCTGCGCGCAGCCAGCCGCCCGCATGGCGCCAACATGCGCATCTACCGGGCGCTGGACTACGGCCAGCTGGCGCGCTTCTACGTGCTCGACGGGCGCCAGTACCGCAGCGAACAACCCTGCCCGCAGGCCAACGGCTGGCGCGGCGGCCACGTGGTGGACGCCAACTGCCGCGAACGCACCGACCCACGCCGCAGCATGCTCGGCTGGGAACAGGAGCGCTGGCTGCATGGCGCCTTCGCACGATCGCCGGCGCGCTGGAACGTGATCGCGCAGGATCTGCTGGTGGCACCGCTGAACCAGCATGGCCGCGACGGCGTGTTCGGCCACTGGACCGATGGCTGGGACGGCTACCCGGCCACGCGCACCCGCATGCTCGACGCAATCGCCACCACGCGGCTGCGCAATCCGGTGTTCTGGGGCGGCGACATCCACTCGTACTGGGTGAACGACCTGAAGAAAGATCCGGCCGACCCGGACTCGGCGACGCTGGCCACCGAATTCGTCGGCACCTCGATCACCTCCGACGGCCAGAGCAACGCCGAACTGCACGCCACCATGGCGCTCAATCCGCATGTGCACTACGCCGAAGGCGAAACCCGCGGCTATGTCTCGGTGACGCTGACCCCGGGGCGGATGGAAACCCGCCTGCAAGGCATCTCCGACCGCCGCGACCGCGATGCAACGGTCTCGACGTTGAAACGCTTCGTGGTCGAAGACGGCAAGGCCGGCGCAGTGGAGGCATGAGCCTGCGGTGTGCTGCGGAGCATGGCAACGGCATGCGCCACCCATCCGCCACGGCATCCCTGCGCCGAGCTTCCACGACAGCGGCAGCACGCGTGAACCGCCATTCCGCGCTCTTGTCACGCACCCCATCACCTGCGTGCTGCGCAACGAGGTGACGGCCTCCATCGCCGCCTGGCCTGCTGCGTCATGCAGCGCCATGGACACGCCCCGGTAAGACAGCGGCGCTATATCTGGATGCCCGCTGCCAGACGCATCGAGGATGCCATGCCCACCGCCGATCCCGCCCGCCGCCGCGTGTTGCAAGGTTTGGGTGCCGGTTTGTTGCTGCCGGCCACTGCCGCTTGGTCCACGCGCAGTCTGGCTGCGCCGTCCGGGCGGCCGCTGATCACCGATGGAGTGCAGAGCGGCGATGTCGTGGATGGCCGGGCCATGCTGTGGAGCCGCTGCGACCGGCCGGCGCGGCTGCGGGTGGAATGGGATACGCGCCCGAGCCTGCGGCAGGCGCGTCGTGTGGATGGGCCGGTGGCCTTGCCGGCGCACGATTTCACTGCGCGGGTGGATCTGGGCGCGTTGCCGCGCGGTCAGGACATCTTCTACCGGGTGCGTTTCGAAGATGCCGACAACGGCACCTTGAGCGCGCCGGTGCATGGCCATCTGCGCAGTGCGCCGCAGGCACATGGCGATGTGCGCTTTGTCTGGAGCGGCGACACCGTCGGCCAGGGCTTCGGCATCAATCCAGACATCGGCGGCATGCGCATCTACAGCGCGATGCGCGAGCGCAACCCGGACTTCTTCCTGCACAGCGGCGACACCATCTATGCCGACGGCCCCGTCCCGGCCGAGCTGGTCGTCGAAGAAGGCAGGCGCTGGCGCAACCTCACCACCGCGGCCAAGAGCAAGGTGGCCGAAACGCTGGGCGAATTCCGCGGCAATTACCGCTACAACCTGCTCGATGAGCATGTGCGCCGCTTCAATGCCGAGGTCGCACAACTCTGGCAGTGGGACGATCACGAAACCACCAACAACTGGTCGCCCGGCAAGCAGCTGGACGCGCGCTATCAGGTGCGCGATATCCGTATGCTGGCCGGTCGTGCGCGCCAGGCATTCCTGGAATACGCCCCGATGCGCGGCGTGCGTGCCGATGGCGACGGTCGCATCTACCGCAAGATCAGTTACGGCCCGCTGCTGGATGTGTTCGTGCTGGACATGCGCAGCTATCGCGGCGCCAACAGCGACAACCTGCAACCGCAGCCGGGCGCGGACGCGGCATTTCTCGGTACGCAGCAACTGGCCTGGCTGCAGCGCGAACTGGCCGGTTCACACGCGCAATGGAAGGTGATCGCCGCCGACATGCCGATCGGCCTGCAGGTCCCCGATGGGCAGGACGCAGCGGGCCGCGCGCGCTGGGAGGCGGTCGCCAACGGCGATCCGGGCGTGCCGCGTGGGCGCGAACAGGAGATCGCCACGCTGCTGCGTTTCATCAGCACAGCGCGCATTCGCAACACGCTGTGGCTGACCGCCGATGTGCATTATTGCGCGGCGCATTACTACCACCCGGACCGCGCGGCGTTCCAGCAGTTCGAGCCGTTCTGGGAATTCGTGGCCGGCCCGCTCAATGCCGGCAGCTTCGGCCCCAATGCACTCGATGCCACGTTCGGGCCGACAGTGATCTTCCAGAAAGCCCCGCCGGCGCCGAACCTGTCGCCGCTGGCAGGATTTCAATTCTTTGGCGAAGTGGAGATCGATGCACGCACCGGCGTGCTGACGGTGACCTTGCGCGATCTGGACGGGGTGGCGCAGTTCCGTCAGCCGATCCTGCCGCATGCCGCGGCGCGGCCGGAACCTGCCTGAGACAGTGGTCGGGCCGCCACGGCACAGATCCACGGCCTGCACGTGCTGCAGCCCGATCAAGACAACGCGCTGGCGCTGCGGTGCAGAGATGCAGTGCGTTGATCGCCGCGCCTAGTCGGCCGGCGATGGATGGAACGCCAGTGCGGCGCGGCAGTCGGGTGCGGCCCACCACTCGTGCAGCCGCCAGTGTGCGGCCTGGCCCAGCGCCGGGTCGCACCATTGCAACTGCAATGCGCCGTCGGGTGCCACCGCGTAGGCGAGCCGATGCAGGCCGAACGACAGACCATGCCCGTACGCCTTGAGCAGCGCTTCCTTGGCACACC
This sequence comes from Xanthomonas euroxanthea, assembly GCF_903989455.1. Taxonomy (NCBI): domain Bacteria; kingdom Pseudomonadati; phylum Pseudomonadota; class Gammaproteobacteria; order Lysobacterales; family Lysobacteraceae; genus Xanthomonas; species Xanthomonas euroxanthea. The sequence continues at coordinate 4,662,101 of NZ_LR861803.1, forward strand.
ACAGGCGGAAAAACAGCGCCTGCTGCGCGTCCGGCTCCAGCCCGGCCAGCAGTGCGATCTCGTCGGCATGGAAGAATCGCTGCGCGATCTCCAGCAGCCGCGGGCGCGCGCGGATGCGTTCCAGGTCCACGCCCAGCCGCACGCGGTTGCCCAGGCCGACCAACAGATAATCGCCACTATGGCTCCAGCCGGCGTCCCAGTCGGGCAAGGCCGGTTGCAGCGACGGGCGCCCGCGCGCGTCACGCAGCAGCGGTACCCGGGCAGGTTCCAACGCCAGCGCCTGGCCCAGCAACTCGCGCGCCTGGGGCTCGCCGCGCTCGCCATGCCGATGCGGACGCAGCCACAGTTGCACCGGTCCGATGTGCCAGCTCGCGTACGCTGTCACGCTGCATGCACCAAGCACAACGCTCGCATCGGCGTGTGATCGCGCTCGACAGTCACTTCACGCCTGTCTGCGTTGAATGGCGTCCATGCACTACTTCCGGTGCAATCGAATGAGGAGTTCGGCAACATGGGCATCATCATCTGGTTGATCGTCGGCGGCATCGTGGGTTGGCTGGCCAGCATCATCATGCGTCGCGATGCGCAGCAAGGCATCATCCTCAATATCGTGGTCGGCATCGTCGGCGCGCTGATTGCCGGTTTCCTGTTCGGTGGCGGCATCAATCAGGCCATCACCCTGTGGACCTTCGTGTGGTCGCTGGTGGGTGCGGTAATCCTGCTGGCAATCGTCAACCTGTTTACACGTGGCCGCGTGCGTTAAACGACGTACACGCAACGCTGCAGAACCCAACGCCCGGGCTTGCCCGGGCGTTGCCGTTTCAGCCATCGACCGCAACCCGATCGGCCGGATGGTACACCCCGTCTTCCACCGGCACAGTGATGTTCAGCGCATACGGATTGACGCCTTCCAGGCAACCGACGTTATAGCCGTATTCATTGGGGTTGGAGCGCCGCCGGTGATGCGTATAGATCCCGCACACGCCGCAGAAATAATGCGCCGCGGTATGCGTGTTGAACTGATACAGCCGCAGCACGTCTTCGCCCTGCAACACATGCAGGCCATCGAGCGTGACCGAGGCGACGATGGCGCCGCGGCGGCGGCACATCGAACAATCGCAACGGCGCGGATCGAGCAGCCCGTGCGGCAGGTCCAGATCGATCTGCACCGCGCCGCAGTGACAGCTCAGCCGGTGCACCGCCCCGAGCGTGACCTCGCCAACCTTGTGCGTGCTACGCCGCAGATGCCGCTCGCTCATGCGCTGGCCTCGGCAAGCCGCACCCAGGCCGGCGCGTGGTCGCTGGGGCGCTCCCAGGTGCGTGGTTCGCGATCGATGCCCGCTTCCACCGCGCGGGCGCGCAACGCATCCGACACCAGGGTCAGGTCGATGCGCAGCCCCAGGTTGCGGCGGTAGGCGGCCTGGCGGTAATCCCACCAGCTGAAATGGCCGGCATCGTCGTGATGCTGGCGAAACGCATCGTGCAGGCCCAGCGCCAGCAGCTTGTTGAGGGCGCCGCGCTCGGCGGTGGAGGTGAGGATGTGGTTGTCGCTCCACACTTCCGGCGCGTAGACGTCGCGCGCATCCGGGGCGATGTTGAAGTCGCCCAGCACCACCAGCTGCCGGTGGCGTTGCAGTTCCTGCGCGATCCAGTCGTGCACCGCCTCAAGCCAGCGCAGTTTGTAGGCGTACTTGTCGGTGCCCACGTCCTGGCCGTTGACCACATACAGATTGATGATGCGCACGCCATCGACGGTGGCGGCGATCACACGCTGCTGCACGTCATCGAAGCCGGGGATGCCCATCTGCACCTCCAGCGCCGGCGAGCGCGACAGGATCGCCACGCCGTTGTAGGTCTTCTGCCCGCAGAACACGCTGCGGTAGCCCAGCGCGGCCAGGGCCGCATCCGGGAATTTGTGGTCTTCCAGCTTGGTTTCCTGGATGCCCACGACGTCCGGCGCGAAGTCCGCCAGCCACTGTTGCAGGTGCGGCAGGCGCACGTTGAGCGAGTTGACGTTCCAGGAGGCAATCTTCATGGCGCGGACCGTGATTCAAACCGCCAATGGTACCGCGCCGCCCGCGTGCGCTCAGGGCCGTGGCGCGATGCGTACCCCGAGCTGGTTGGCGACCGGGCGTTCGCGCCCCGGGATGCCGGTGTGGATGGGGCGATTGAGTGCGCGCACGCGCCCATCCACCCGCGCGGCCAGAATGCTGGAGCCGCCGCCGTCCAGGTTGATGGCGGACGTGGCGCCAAGCTGCTGCAGCACCGTGGTCAGCGCGTCCAGGGTGATGCCGGCGCTATAGCCCGGCTGGCGGCCGTCGGCGACCACCATCCACAGCGTCCTGCGCGCGCGATCCAGTCCCAGCGCGCTGCGCGGCTCGGGGCCGTCGTAGTACTGGGCGCGGCTGGCCTCGCGCCGCTGGCGCTTGCCGTCGCGCAGCAGCAGTGGGCCGGCCCCCACCCCCAGGCGGGTGCCCGGCGGGCAGCTGCCATGCACGATGCTGACCGCATTGCGCGCGCTCACGCACAACGCCGCATTGACGCGTGCATCGCTGGTGGCGGCGGCCGAATCCAGATGCCCCGCGTCGATCGCCAGGCCTTCGGCAGTGACGCCCTGCCCTGCCGCCGGCACGAACGCCTTGTCGAACAACTGCCCGCCCTCGAACGGCAGGAAGTAATCGGCATTGATCGCCAGCGCCAGGCCGTGGTCGCGCACGAACGCGGTGGTCGGCTTGGCCAGGAACTCGCCGCCCCCGCTGCGCTCGCCAGGGGTGCCCACCAGTTGCAGCCCGGGGGTGGCAAGATCGATCTCGGCGATATGCAGCATCACCGGTTGCGGTGCGCGCATGGCCTGCCGCCAGTAGCGCACGCCCGGCGCCAGCGTGATCGGCGCGCCAGGCGCCGGCACCGGCTGCACCAGCGGTTCGATGCTGACGCGTTCGCGTGCATGGGCGTGATCCAAGGCGGCCAGCACCGCGTCGATGCGTGCAGGTGGCGTGCGCAGCAGCAGCCGTTGGGTGGGCGCGGCTTGCAACACCTGCGCCAGGCCGGCGCAGCGCGCGCCGCGGCAGGCACTGGCATCGATGCCGACGCGTGCCGGGCCATCGGCATCGTCTGGTACCTGCAAGGCGATGCGATTGTGTTCGGCCGGTTTGCAGCGGCTCGCCGCCGCCAGCACATCGTCCGGCCATTGGCCCCAGCAGTCGCCGCTGACGAGGGTCTCCATTGGCACGAAGGGCGTGGCTGCCGATGGAGTTGCGGCATCGTCGGCACTGGCGCTGCCAGCCAGTGTTGCCAGCACTGCCAGCAATGGCGCCGATGCGCCGCGGCGATCAGAACGCATAGTCCACTCCCAGGTAATAGGCGCGGCCGTTGTCGAGCTGCTCGCGCATCAGTTGTCGGTCGGCACCGATCACCCGCGTCAGTCGCGCGTTGGTGAGATTGCGGCCCTGCACGGTCAGGCGCAGTTGCTTGCTGAAGTTCCAGGCCAGCTGCGCGTCGTAACTGGTGATCGGGTCGTAATAGCGGTCGTTGACGCGGTTGTCGGTGGCGGCCGAAAGCAGCTGCTGGCCGGTGTAGTTGGCGCTGACGCGCGCACTGAACCGGCCGATGTCGTACAGCAGCGAGGCATTGGCGCTGCGCCTGGGCGATTCCATCAGGCCGGGCAGCGCGCGGCGCGTGCCATCGGCCATCTGCACATCGGCGGTACGCGGGTCGAGCAGGGTCGCGTTGAACATCGCGCCCAGGTTGGACCAGGCGCCGGGCAGGAAATCGAAGCGTGTGTCGATGGCGGTCAATTCGATGCCCTGCACCTGCGCATCGCCGGTATTGATCGCCTGGGTGGTGGTGACCTGATAGCTGCCGACCAGGCCGCCGGGGTCGCGCTGGGTGTCGGTGCTGGTCAGGCGCACGATTTCATCGCCGATGCGCTTGTGGAACAGTGCCAGCGACAGCTGTGAATCGCGGTCCGGGTACCATTCCAGCGACAGGTCCAGGTTGTCGGCGCGACGGGGGCTTAGCAGTGGGTTGGCGATGCTGCGAGTGATGGTCAAGCCGGTGGCATCGACCACCGGGCTGCTGTTCTGGCCGATGTCGGCATAGGTGGGCAGACCGATGGTGCGGCTGCCGGCCACGCGCAGTTTCACTGCCGGGGTGATGTCCCAGGCCAGGTTCGCCGAAGGCAGCAGGAAGCGGCGGTCGCTGTCGGCCGATTGCTGCACGTAGTTGCTGGTGCTGTTCAAGGGCTGCGGCACCGCGCTACGTACGGCGCGCTGCAGGTATTCGTTGCGCAGGCCGACCGTGGCCAGCGTGCGCTCGCCATGCCAGGTGCCCATGACATAGGCGGCGCCACTGCGCTCGTCGATGCCGAAATCGCTGATCGCGCTGTTGCGGGCATTGGTGCTGGCCGGCACGTAGGCGCCTGGCGAGGCGGCAGCGAACGCGGCGACCCTGGCTGGGTCGATCAACAACAGGCAGCCCACTTCGGCGTAGGGGCAGATGCGCGCATCGTCGGTGCCGATCGTCGCCAGGCTCACGCGGCCGGCCGGATTGCGGCGGGCTTCATCCAGGTTGTAGCGCTGCTGCAGGTCGCGGTACTGCAGGCCGCCACGAAAGCCCCAGCCGCGCGCATCGGCATCGGCGTTCTGGCTGTAGTCCAGCTTGAACGTCGTCGTGTCGGTGCTGCTCTTTTCCACGCGGGTCAAGAAATACTGCTGGGTGTAGCTGGCCGCATTGCCGTAGTACCCCGGGTCGACCGGGGCGATGCGCGGGCGCGTGTCGTCGCCGAGCGCATACGCAAAGCCCAGCCGCGGGGAAGCGGCGGCGCTGAACACGTCCTCGCGGGTGTCCTGCCGGTACTTGCCGGTGGCGCGGTTGAGCAATGCGTCTACATGCCCTTCCGGATTGAGCCGGAAGCTGCCGCCCAGTTGCGCGTAGCGCAGCGTGCGGGTCTGGTCGAAATGGTTGGCATCCACCTGCGCGCTGCCCTGCGCGTAGCGGCCGTTGCCGGCGTCGGTGATCGTGGCATTGCCGACGCGGTTGATCCACTGCGAGCGACGCTGCTCGTCGTTGCCGTGCTCGAAGGTGCCGGCGCTGAAGGCCAGCCTCACGTCCTGGCCGTCGTCGTATTCCAGCTTGCCGAACACGCTGCGACGCTGGCGCAGGTTGTCGTAGCTGAGCGGGCGGAAGCGGTCCGGTGCGATCGCCAGGCCGTCCGGATCCAGACCGGGCGTGAGGGTCTGTCGCACACCGTTGGCGTAATAGCTGTAGCTGTCGATGGCGGTATTCAACGACGCCGAATCGCGCCGGAAGTAGTCGGCAGACAGCACCACGCCGAAGCGCTGGTCCGGCCCGAAGGTGTCGCTGAAACTGCCCTGCACCTGGCCCGATGGGGTGCTGCCCTGCAGCTGCCGGCGGTTTTCCCAATCGGCCAGGTTGGCGCGCACGGTGGCAAAGCGGCCGTCGTGATCGAAGGCGCTGCGCGTGCGCAGCGCGGCGATGCCGCCGATGGCATTGCTGTCCATGTCGGCGTTGAAGCTCTTGTAGATGTCCACCTGCTGCGCCAGCGAGGCGGGGATCACATCCAGCGATTGCACGCGCCGGCTGGTTTCGGTGGACGGCAGCGCCACCCCGTCGATCAGCACGTTGTTGTAGTCGGGGTTGAAGCCGCGCAGGCTCATGAACTGCGCCTCGCCGCGGCCGTTGTTGACCACCATCGACACGCCCGGCACCCGCTGCAGGGCCTCGCCCAGGCCGAAGTCCGGAATCGAGCCGATATCGTCGGCGGCCACGCCGTCGGACACCACGGCGGCCTCGCGCTTGGCGCCGATCGCCTGGCGGATCGACAGGTGCTGGCCGGAGACCTGCACCGCGTCCAGCTGCACCGGGGTGGTGTCGCTGGCCGGCGCGGCGGCATGGGCGCCCAGGCTGGCGTTCATGCACAGGGCCAGCAGGCCGAGGCGGGGACATGGGCGGGTACGCAAACGTGACATGGGATGACCGCGGATGGCAGAGGCCGCCAATTTAATAACTTACTGTGAATTAATTATTTCAGCCGAAGCGGGTAGACTGGCGCGTCCCCCGTGCCACCGCTCGCCATGCCGTCCACCGCTGCTGTCGCATTGCCGCCGCATTCGCCGCATTTCCCCGTCCTGAGCCGCAATGAGCGCGACATGCTCGACCGCCTGCGCCTGGCCGGCGTGCTCACCCGCGCCGACCTCAGCCGCGGCACCGGGCTGACCGTGCAGACCGCGGTGCGCCTGATCGAAGGCCTGCAGGCGCGCGGCATGGTCCACATGGGCAGCGGCGTGGCACGTGCCGGGCGCGGCAAGCCGGGGGTGGCGGTGTCGTTGAATCCGGCGCACGGCCACACCCTGGGCGTGTCCATCGCCACCGATGCGCTGACCCTGGCGCTGGTGGATTTCACCGGCCAGGTGCTGGCGGTCAGCGAGCTGCCGCTGGACGCACGCAGTGCGGATGCGGTGTTGCTGCAGCTGCAGGCCGGCGATGCGGCGCTGCTGGCAGGCCTGGAGCACGCGGCGGGGCCGCGGTTGGGCATCGGGCTGGCGATGAGCGGGTTTTTCACCGGGGAGGACGGGCGCATCAATCCGCCCGAACCGCTGCGTGCGCTTGGCGAGTTCGCGTTGGCGCCCTGGCTGGCGCAGGCCTGCGCGCAGCCGGTGTGGATGGACAACGACGGCAGCGTGGCCGCCGCCGGCGAAGCGATGCTGGGCGTGGGCCGTCGCCACCGCGATTTTGCCTATCTCTATCTCAGCTACGGGTTCGGTGGTGGCCTGGTCATCGATGGCCAGGTCATGCGCGGTGCGCGCGGCAATGCCGGTGAATTCGCCGGCATGCTGCCGGCGCAGAAGCTCGAACGCGCCACGCTGGAATTGCTGCGCGAACTGCTGGCCGCCGACGGCGTGGTGTTTGCCGATGTACGCAGCCTGCTGGCCGCCTACGACCCGCGCTGGCCGGCGATCGAACGCTGGATCGCGCGCAGTGCGCCGGGGGTGTCGTTGATCGTCTCGGCGATCACTGCGGTGTGCGACCCGGCAGCGATCGTGTTCGGCGGCCGCCTGCCGGCCGACCTGGCCCGGCGCCTGATCGCCGCCGTGCAGATCGACAACCTGCCGCGCCGCGGCCAGGCCAGGCCGATGCCCGTGCTGCTGCCGGCCGAGGCACCGGCCGACGCCTGCGCGATCGGGGCAGCCACGCTGCCGCTGAAGGCGCGCTACTTCCGTTAGTGCGCGCGCCGGCAGCGACGCCGCCTGCCGTGCACGCCATGCGTCTTCGCCCTGCCGCTGGCGCTACGGCAGCCTGCCCGGCGCGGAGGCTGCGTCAGCGCGCGCAGCAGCTGGCATGCAGCTCCCGTGCAAGCATCACCACCTGCTGCTCGGTGGCGGCATCCATCTCCTCGAACATCTCCTCGCCGCGCAGCGGGGCGGCAGGCGGCAGCGGATGTCCGAACGGCTGCTGGGCCACCAGTCGCCAGGCATCGCCGTACAGCGGCTCGGCGCTCGCCAGCAGCGGCGAGGACACGAACTGATCCAGCACCGGCATCGCCGCCCGGTTGCCCTGCATCGCCATCGTCTCCAGGTCGGCCAGCACCTGCTCGGCCTCGGCACGATCGGACCGGGAGAGCGGTTGCGGGCTGCCGTCTTCGGCGATGGCGGGTTGGCGCTCCAGCAGCAGGCCGGCGCGTCGACGCAGCAATTCCAGCTGCGCGTCGGTATTGCCGCCGGCGGCAGCCTGACGCAGCAGTTGGTCCACCTGCGCGTACTCGCCTTCGCCCACGTGCTGGCACGCCTTCAGCCGGGCAGCATGGTCGCGTGCGCGTTGCGACACCGCCGCGCGCGCGCCAGGCTCCGCCGGGTCCGCATCGCCAACGGACGGCGCCGGCGGCGCTTCGGCAAGCATGGCGCAGCGGCGATAGGCCTGCGCGCGCGCATACGACGCCGCGGCAAGCGCGCCCGGCGCGGCAGCGGCGCTGCTGCGCCCCGTTCCTGCAGCGCTGGCCTGCAGCGTCGCTTCGGCCTGGAAGTCCTGCCGCGCTCCGGTACCACAGGCTGACAGGGCCAGCGCCTGCGGCACGAGGAGCAGCCATCGGAACGGCGCGCCGCTCCCGCTCATTGCCGGATCCGCGGTGCATCCGCCTCGGCGCTGCGCTGGCCCTGCTCCGAGGACGCCAGACCCGCCGCTTGCGCAGAGCGGTCCCGCACCAGCTGGGCGATGGCGCGATCGCGCAGTTCTTCGCGCAGCTGGGCTTCGATCATCCCGCCCACGGTGTCGAGGGTGGCGGTGTGCTTTTCCTCCAGGCGGATCAGGTGATACCCGCCGGGGCCGCGCACGGGGCCGGACACTTCGCCCACCGCCAGCGCACGCACCGGCGCCGCGAAAGGGGTGTCCAGGTACAGGCCGAACATCGACGACAACTGTCCCCCGTCGGCGGCAGTGGCACCATCGTCGGATTCCTCGGCGGCCAGTCGGGCGAAATCGCCTCCACGCGCGATACGACGGCGCAGCATCTGCGCACGCTCCAGGGCCTGCGCCTGACTCAATGGATGACTGCGCCGCGGCGCCGACTCCGGCTGTTCGGCGATGAAGACATGGCTGAGCCGGAATTCGTCGAAGTCGCCCGGCCGTTCGGCGAAACGCCGTGCGATAGCGGCCTGCGACACCGTCACGCTCTGCAACAGGTGGTCGCGCTCGGCCTGCGCAAGCACGGTGTCGGCAGCCTCGCGCAGCAGGGCCGCGGTTTGCGGATCATCGGCAAGGCCTTGGCGCCTTGCGTGTTCGGCCAGGACCGCGCGCTCGATGGACGCAGCGGCGCTGTCCGCATTGTCGCGGCGTGCCTGTTGCGCTGGCGCAGCCTCTTTGCCCGCATCTGCGTCTGCCGGCGACGCAATGGCAGCCTGCGTGATCATGCAGGCAGCGAGCAGCAGCAAGACGCAGCGCCTCGCGCGTGCAGGACCCACAGAAACGTTGAATGACCTGGACATGACATCTCCCTCCGAAACAGCGGCGATTGACGCTTGCCAGCCATCCGGTGCGGCAACCTCGGCCGCACCGGATGCCGTCAAGGCGTTACGGGGCGTAATGCGAAATGCGCCGCCCGTTGATCTTCAGCGTGCGCATGGTCGACTTCGGGTCGTCGGTGGTAATCAGCCCGAACCGCTGCGACATCAGGAAACCGATGTCGCCGCGGTGGTCTGCGGTATCGGATTTGCCCTGGTACGAGGAATACAGTTGCGACAATCGGTAGCAGCACGAACCGTTGTTGCTGATGAACTCGCCGGCACCCGGGCCATCGGGAATGGCCTGGAAGATGGCAATGCGCTTGCCCTCGGCACGCGCTGCGTTCTTCTGGCCCTGCAACAGGCCATCGTCCTGCTTGACGTTGATTTCCAGCGTGTGGGCATAGCGCTGCCATTCGACGCGACTGGCCGGCACATCGATCTTCGCCAGCATGTTGGTGGTGTAGACCGGGATGGCATGCACATACCGGGAGTTGCCGACAAAGGCGGCCGGGTGCGGGAACAACGTGGCGTTGACCTTCATCGCCACGACCTGCTCGGGATGATCGGGAAACGCCTTCAGGGCAGCGGTGTGTACCGCGCGCACGCCATCGGCCGACTTGACGTCGAAGATCAGCGGCAGCTGCATGTTGTTGCGCTTCCAGTACGCAAACAACTCGTCCAGGCTGTACATCTCCCACCCGGTGACGGTGCCACGGTCCGGCGTGAGCAGGTGCAGTCGCTTGATGTTGGCCAACGACAGGCTGCTGACCAGCGGGTTGGCGCCCTGGTTGGTTCTCGGGTTGTACTTGGCACCCCCGACGACGGTATACACGTCGGTGGTGCGCCCAAGATTGAAGTCGTGGCTCAGCACCGGCATGCCGTCCTGGGTCACCTTGACGTCCAGCTCGACGCCGTCCATGCACTGCACGTCGGCATTGAGCACGGCGCGGCTGGAGTTTTCCGGAATCGCTGGATCGCCCGAGTATTTGCCCCACAGGCCGCGGTGGGCCAGCACCAGGGTATCGGCGGTGAACTTGTCGTTGAGGATCTCCGCCATCTTGTTGGCGGTATTGCCACAGGATGCCGCAGCAAGTTGCGGCATGGCCGCCAGCACGGCCAGCGCGCCGAGCAGGCGGCAGGCACGGGCCAGGGGATGTGGAACGAGGGTGGTCGGCATGGTCTCTGTGTCCCGGTTCGTAGGTGCAGCAAGGGCAAGGGATGGACGAGAGCCGACAGGTCGACGCAATCGGCGGACTCGCTTGCAGCGCACTCGCCAGCCGGTCGATACCGGGGGTGAGGCCAAGCCGTGCGTGATCAGCGTTCGGCTTGTGCGCCAATTTAGTCACCCTAGATGACTTAATTTCTTCGCTGGTGTTGCGGTTGTTCGCGATCGCGCAGGCATTGCGTGCAAAACGAAGCGGACGATGCGATCGCATCGATGCCACGCGAGGACGCAGCGCTGTCGTGCATGCGCGCGCAGCGCGTCGGACGCCAGCGCACCGAGGTCTGATGGGGCGTTGCGCACGGGTCGTCACGATGCTGGATCGCTGCCGGCACCGGCGCGGTGCGCGCGGTCGACCGATAACCCCCCCAGCCCTTCGCGTCAGAAGACGATCGTAGGGACGTGGCAACACAGGCGCTGCCCGCTGCCAGCCTTGGCCAAAACGCAAAACGCCGGCACTAGGCCGGCGTTCTGCGACTGCTCAGTGACTGTACGTCAGTGGCCCGACGCGCCGCTGGCACCCAGGCCGGTTTCGGCACGGATCTGCTGCGCCTTGAACGCGGCGCGTTCGTTGGCGGCCTGCGGGCTGTGATCCAGGATCGAGAACAGCCAGATGCCGACAAAGCCAATGGTCATCGAGAACAGCGCCGGCGAGGTGTACGGGAACGGCGCCGAGCCGGCTGCATTGCCCAGCGTGTCCACCCACACCGACGGCGACAGCACCGTCAGCACCAGCGAGGAGATCAGGCCCAAAAAGCCACCGACCACCGCACCGCGGGTGGTGCAGTTCTTCCACAACAACGACAGGATCAGCACCGGGAAGTTGGCCGAGGCGGCGATGGCGAATGCCAGCGACACCATGAAGGCCACGTTCTGCTTCTCGAACACGATGCCCAGCAACACCGCGATCACGCCCAGCACCAGGGTGGTGGCGCGCGAGACCTTCAGCTCCGAACCCGGCGCCGGGTTGCCCTTCTTGATCACCGTGGCATACAGGTCATGCGACACCGCCGAGGCACCGGACAGGGTCAGGCCTGCGACCACCGCCAGGATGGTGGCGAAGGCCACCGCCGAGATGAAGCCCATGAACACGTTGCCGCCGACTGCGTTGCCGACCAGCACCGCCGCCATGTTGGCCGCGCCCTTGCCGCCGTGGATGGTGCCGGTGGTGACATCGGCGAACTGCGGGTTGGTCAGCACCAGCGCGATCGCACCGAAGCCGATGATGAAGATCAGGATGTAGAAGTAGCCGATCCAGGTGGTGGCCCACAGCACCGACTTGCGCGCCTGCTTGGCATCGGGAACGGTGAAGAAGCGCATCAGGATATGCGGCAGGCCGGCGGTGCCGAACATCAGCGCCATGCCGAAGGAGATCGCCGAGATCGGGTCCTTCACGAAACCGCCCGGCCCCATGATCGACAGGCCCGCCTTGGCCGCGTCCTCGGGCGATGCACCGCCGTTGGCCGCGATCGCCGTCTTCACCCGCACGCCCTCGGCAAACAGCGCCTCGAAGCTGAAGTTGAAGTGCCACATGATCGCCACGGCCATGAAGGTCACGCCGGTCAGCAGCAGCACCGCCTTGATGATCTGCACCCAGGTGGTGGCGGTCATGCCGCCGAACAGCACGTAGACCATCATCAGCACGCCGACCAGGGTCACCGCCACCCAGTAGTCCAGCCCGAACAGCAGCTTGATCAACGCGCCGGCGCCGACCATCTGTGCGATCAGGTAGAACAGCACCACCACCAGCGTGCCCGACGCGGCAAAGCTGCGGATGGCAGTCGGCGCGAAGCGATAGCCGGCCACGTCGGCGAAGGTGTACTTGCCGAGGTTGCGCAGCCGTTCGGCCATCAGGAAGGTCAGGATCGGCCAGCCGACCAGAAAGCCGATCGCATAGATCAGGCCGTCGTAGCCATTGGCCATCACCGCGGCGGTGATGCCCAGGAACGAGGCCGCCGACATGAAGTCGCCGGCGATCGCCAGGCCGTTCTGGAAGCCGGTGATGCCGCCGCCGGCGGTGTAGAAGTCCGAGGCCGACTTGGTCTTGGCCGCCGCCCACTTGGTGATCCACAAGGTGCCCAGCACGAAGAAGGCGAACATGCCGATCGCCACCCAGTTGGTGGGTTGCTTGTCGACCTGGCCCATGTCGCCGCCGGCGGCCAGCGCGATGCCGGCCGGCAGCAGCCCGGCCAGGATCAGGAGAAGACGCGAATACTTGCTCATTTGCGGGCGTCCTCGAGGATCTGCGCGGTCAGCTGGTCGTAGGTGTTGTTGGCGCGGCGCACGTAGATGGCGGTGATGGCGATGGTGAACACCATCACCCCGATCGCGATCGGGATGCCGATCGAGGTCACGCCTTCACCCATCGGCTTGGCGAGGAATTCCTTGTCGAAGGCGATCAGGCCGATGTAGCCGTAATAGGCCAGCAACATCAGCACGGTGAGGGTCCAGCCCAGCGTGTTGCGCTGGCGCTTGAGTGCGTGGTACTTCGGATTGGCATCGATCTTGGCGATCAGTGCGTCATTCGAGACGGTCATTGTCTGTCTCCTGGTAGAGCGCTGGTAAAACGACGGTGGCCTTGCCCGTTCCACCGCAGTGGAGCGGGCCGCCAGTGGCAAAAACTAGAAGCTGTACTTGGTGGTGAATTGCAGGCGCGAAATGTCGCCGCTGTCGCCGTTCTCGGCTTCGCGGCGGCCGTACATCAGCTCCGCACCCACATCGACCTTGGGCAGCGGCGAATAGAACACGTTGGCGCGGATGCTCTGCTGCGACTTGCTCGCGAGCGCGCCGGTGTTGGCGATGTCGTGGTCGTAGTTCACGCGCGAATACATGATGGTGCTGCGCAGCTTGGCGTTGTAGTCGTGGCGCCAGGCCACCCAGCCGGCGATCGTGCTGACGGTCTGGATGTTGCCGTCGATGTCGATCTCCACGTCCGAGCCGTTGCCCAGGCCCAGGTAGCGCCCCAGGCCTTCGCCGTAGCTGAGCTGGTAACGCAGATCGTTGTTGGCGTTGATGATCCAGCGGCCGCCGCCGGCGATCGCGCCGCCGAAGTCGGTGTCGTTGGTGAGCGCGCTACGCGTGCGGTACTGGCGCGCGATCGCCGACAGGCCGAACGTGCCCCAGGTGCCCTTCCAGTTGTAGCGCGCGGTCAGGTCCGGCATCGCGCCATGGTCGGAGGCCAGGATGGTGTTGCCGCCCTGGTAGGGCGTGGTCAGTGTCTCGGGATTTTCCGCCGACACGCTGAAGGCGCCGCGGGTGTAGCGGATCTGGGTCTGGCGGCTGAACAGCGCGCCGTCGGTCGGCCCGACGATGTCGGCCGCCTCGGGCAGGATCGTGGAATCGATGAAGTTGGACCAGGTCTGGCCGGCCAGCCAGTTGTTCCAGCTCACGTAGGCGTGGCGCAGGGTGCCGCCGTATAGATTGTTGACCTGGTTGGCCAGCGCGTTGCCGAAGAAATCCAGCTCGATGAAGCCGGTGATCTTGTCGCCGTTTTCGGTGACCGTGTCCACGCCCAGGTTGAAGCGCGAGAACTTGGCGTGGAAGTCGGTGTCGGTGCTCGAGGCCTGGCCACCGACCGGCGTCTGGGTCGGGATGTACAGGTAGCGCCCCACCGCGCCTTCGGGCAATGCGCCGTCGGAGGTGCGGGTGGTCATGAAGTCGGCCTTGATGAAACCACCGTAGCGGAACGTCGTCCCCGCAGCTGCATTGGGTGTGATGCTGGTCAGCTGGATCGGCCGCTTGCCGGCCGGCACCGCCGGCGCGGCAGGTGCCTGCGCCTGTGCGGCACGCACCTCGGTCACCTGGGTCTGCGTCTGCGTGATCTGGCCCTGCTGCTGTTGTTGCGCAGACACCAGCAGCTGGACCTGACGCTCGAGCTCGGCGATGCGCGCTTCCAGCGCCTTTTCCTTGGCGGTCTGCGCGAACGCCACGCCTGGCAGGATGGTGGCCACCAACAAGGCAGCCGCCAGCGGATGGCGCACTAACGGTGCAGTACGGTGTGTCATGGACCCCTCTCCCCGATATGGCCTCGCGCTTGATGGCGATGCTGTGCGGAGCGTGAGGCAGTCCGCGCTTTGCAGCCTATTCGCCTTTGGTCGTAGCTGCAGCGCAGCATTCCACAAGGTGACCGATCGTCGCACCAGGGCCGGCAACGGATTGCGGATCACCGGCTGCGGCAGTAAGACCAAGGTCTAAGGCCCGGTTGAACGCCGGGACAGAATGGATACGGCACACTGATTGTCTACCGAGGGCAGCCGCAACGTCCTCTTCCGACAAGTTCATCGCAAGTGAGGGTGCCATGGCTGAGGTTTATCCCGTCGATCCCGCGTTCGCCGCCAATGCGCGCATTACGCGCGAGCAGTACGCAACGCTGTATCGCGAATCGATCGAACACCCCGAGCAATTCTGGGGCAAGGCCGCACAGCGGCTGGAATGGTTCAAGCAACCCACCCAGGTGAAGGACGTCAGCTACGCGCTGGAGGATTTCCACATCCGCTGGTTCGGCGATGGCGAGCTCAATGCCAGCGTCAACTGCCTGGACCGCCAGCTGGCCACGCGCGGCGACAAGACCGCGCTGTTGTTCGAGCCCGACAGCCCGGATGCGCAGTCCTATCCGGTCACCTATCGCGAGCTGTACGAGCGCGTCTGCAAGCTCGGCAATGCGCTGCGTAACCTGGGCGTCAAGAAGGGCGACCGGGTCACCATCTACCTGCCGATGATCGTCGATGCCGCCGTGGCCATGCTCGCCTGTGCGCGCATCGGTGCGGTGCATTCGGTGGTGTTCGGCGGGTTTGCGGCCAATTCGATCGCCGACCGCGTGATCGATTGCCAGAGCAAGCTGATCATCACCGCCGACGAAGGCCTGCGCGGTGGCAAGAAGATTCCGCTCAAGGCCAACGTCGATGCAGCGCTGAAACTGCCCGGCACCAACACCGTGGAAACGGTGCTCGTCGTGCGTCACACCGGTGGTGCGGTCGAGATGCAGGCACCGCGCGATCGCTGGTTCCACGATGTGGTCGACGGCCAGCCGGCTGCGTGCGAGCCCGAGCGCATGAACGCGGAAGATCCGTTGTTCATCCTCTACACCTCCGGGTCCACCGGCAAGCCCAAGGGCGTGCTGCACACCACCGCCGGCTACCTGCTGTTTGCCAGCTACACGCACGAAGTGGTGTTCGACCTGCGCGAGGACGACATCTACTGGTGCACCGCCGACGTGGGCTGGGTCACCGGCCACAGCTACATCGTCTACGGCCCGCTCGCCAACGGCGCCACCGCGGTGATGTTCGAAGGCGTGCCGAACTATCCGACCGTGTCGCGCTTCTGGGAAGTGATCGACAAGCACAAGGTCAGCATCTTCTACACCGCGCCCACCGCGATCCGCGCGCTGATGCGCGATGGCGAGGAGCCGGTCAAGAAGACCTCGCGCAAGAGCCTGCGCCTGCTCGGCAGCGTCGGCGAGCCGATCAATCCGGAAGCCTGGCGCTGGTACTACGAGGTGGTCGGCGACAGCCGCTGCCCGATCGTGGACACCTGGTGGCAGACCGAAACCGGCGGCATCCTGATCTCGCCGCTGGCCGGCGCGGTCGATCTCAAGCCCGGCTCGGCCACCCTGCCGTTCTTCGGCGTGCAGCCGGCACTGGTGGATGCCGAAGGCAAGGTCCTGGAAGGCGCCACCGAAGGCAACCTGGTGCTGCTGGATTCGTGGCCGGGCCAGATGCGCTCGGTGTACGGCGACCACCAGCGCTTCATCGACACCTACTTCCGCACCTATCCGGGCAGCTACTTCACCGGCGACGGCTGCCGCCGCGATGCCGATGGCTATTACTGGATCACCGGCCGCGTGGACGACGTGATCAACGTGTCCGGCCACCGCATCGGCACCGCCGAAGTGGAAAGCGCGCTGGTCTCGCACCCGAAGGTCGCCGAAGCGGCGGTGGTCGGCTTCCCGCATGACGTCAAGGGCCAGGGCATCTATGCCTACGTGACCTTGATCGCCGGCGAAATCCCGAGCGAGGAACTGCACAAGGAACTGGTGACCTGGGTGCGCAAGGAAATCGGCCCGATCGCCTCGCCCGATCACCTGCAGTGGGCACCGGGCCTGCCCAAGACCCGCTCGGGCAAGATCATGCGCCGCATCCTGCGCAAGATCGCCGAAAACGCCCCCGACCAACTCGGCGACACCTCGACCCTGGCCGACCCGTCGGTGGTGGATTCGTTGGTCAATGAGCGGTTGGCGCGCTGAGAGGCGGGGATTGGGCATTCGGGATTGGGGATTGGTGGATGAGGGGCGCGGATTGGGGATTGGAGAGCGGGGATTCGCAGAAGCGGGTTCCCACTCCTTCGCCATTCCCCTCCTCGATCCAGCATCGAGCGGCAATCGGGAAGCGGATGGCGTGCTCAGACCGGCTGTTGCGAACTCCGGTGCACGAATTCCGGCATCCCTGCGTCCACGAATCCCGACTCCCCAGTCCCGACATCCCATGCCTTTGCGAATCCCGAATCCCCAATCCCCAATCCCGGCCCCTCAATGACCACCCTGCTGATCGCCGACGACCACCCCCTGTTCCGTGAGGCCTTGCGCGGGGCTGTGCAGCGCGTGATGCCGGGCGTGCAGTTGTTCGAGGCCGACACGGTGGATGCGCTGTACACCCTGGCCGATGCGCAACCGGATGCCGACCTGTTGTTGATGGATCTCAACATGCCGGGTGCGCAGGGATTCAGCGCGTTGGTGCACATGCGCTCGCTGCATCCGCAGCTGCCGGTGGTGGTGGTGTCGGCGCGCGAGGAGCCGACGGTGATGCGGCGTGCGATCGACCATGGTGCGTTCGGGTTCATTCCCAAATCCGCCGATT
Organism: Xanthomonas euroxanthea; assembly: GCF_903989455.1. Taxonomy (NCBI): domain Bacteria; kingdom Pseudomonadati; phylum Pseudomonadota; class Gammaproteobacteria; order Lysobacterales; family Lysobacteraceae; genus Xanthomonas; species Xanthomonas euroxanthea. The sequence continues at coordinate 4,679,191 of NZ_LR861803.1, forward strand.
CGGACACCATCGGCCGCGCCCTGGCCACGGTGCTCGATGGCGAGCGCTGGATCCCGGCAGAGGCGCAGAACCTGCCGCCGACCGACAGCGAAGAACGCGAAGTGGGCCAGCGCCTGCGCGATCTCACCCCGCAACAGTTCCGCGTGCTGCAGATGCTCGGCGCCGGGCGCCTCAACAAGCAGATCGCCTACGATCTGGGCGTGTCCGAGGCCACCATCAAGGCGCATGTCACCGCGATCCTGCGCAAGCTCGGCGTCACCAACCGTACCCAGGCGGTGCTGATGGCCGGCAAACTCGCCATCGATGCCGACGGCATCGTGCTGCCGCCGCCCGAAGACGACTGAGCACGCTGCAGCGACCGGCTGCGCGCACCGTCAGCGCAGACCGATCGCCGTCGCAGGAAACGCTGCCGGTGGCAGCTCCGGTACGCTCGTCAGCGCAAGGGCTGGCCGGTGCAGACCTTCGATGCGCGTTGCGGCGAGGGCGTGTGCCACACCGCGTTGCCGTTTTCGTCCTCGCCTTCATAGATCGCATAGCGCCCATCGTCCTGACGATGCATGGTCGGGCTGAAGGTGAGGAAATCGGTGCGGCCGTCCGGGCCAATGAACTGCATATCGCCTCCACAGGCGATATTGGAATTGGTTTCCGGCCCCAGCGCAGCGCAGGTGACCTGCGAGGTCTTCGCACGCACCACGCGCGTCACGCGCGGCCGGACCAGCCCGCGATCGGCGGCGTCGCAGAAATAATCGGCAAGCACCGTGCGCATCTCCTGCTGCGACGGCATCCAGGACGGACAGCTGCTGTACGCATCGGCCGTGCAGCTTGAGACAACCGCGGCAGGCGCGTTGCGATCGGGCGCAGCAGCGAGGCTGTCTTGCAGCGGCAGCAACAGGCAGGCGGCGACCGCCAGCAGGGGAAGATAGGAAGGCATCGAAACGTGCGGCCTGGCGTGTATGGGGCACGCGACTGTACGCCATGGGCAATCGATGCCGTGCATGTCCACGCTGCGGCATGGCATGCGTGTGGCATGTCGTGCGCCTGCCGCGCATGGTCCGGTCGCGATTACGGCGGCGATGGATGCATCGCGCCGGTGCGGCGCGGTGGCATCGCTCCACCTGCAGCGTCGCCGTTGCGCAATCGCTCCGTGCCGACTGCCGCGGCACTGGCAAGCCCAAGCGCCGGGGCGTGACCGCGTCCACAGCCCCGCACCGCGCGACATCGCAGTTGTCGATATCACCATTGACCATCAGCTCATGCCTGGGCAAGGCTCGGGCTTGATGACGCTACTGGAGCTGGCATGGCGCGACGTTTTCCCTGGCTCTGGATCGGGCTGCTGGTTGCCTGTGCATTAATCGCGGTGCTTGCATGGCAGAACAAGCAGCTGCGTGCGCAGCAGCAGATGTTGCAGACCCGCATCAGCGCGCCGTATGACGGCATGTACGTGCCGCGCATCGCGGTCACCGATACCCAGGGCCAACGCCATCTGCTCGGCGTGCCGCAGGGACAGGCGCAGGTGCTGTTCTTCTTCACCACCACCTGCCCGTATTGCCAGCGCTCGGCACCCACCGTGCTGCGTGCGGCAAGGCAATTGCAGGCCAATCTGCCCGGCCGTCCGCAGTTGCTCGGCGTATGCCAGTGCGATGCGGCGCAGGCTGCGCGCTATGCGCATGTGCATGGCTTCGATTTTCCGGTGGTCACGTTGACCGATCGTCGCGCACTGATGCTGTTTCGCGCGCGCAACGTGCCACTGCTGATGGCCATCGATGGGCAGGGGCGCGTGCGCCATTCCCGTCTTGGCGTCTTCGATACCACGGAGCAGGTGCAGGACCTGGTCGCCGCGTTGCGCCGCACGGATGCGCCAGCGGCTTTGGCAACGGTGAAGGAGTAATGCATGAAGAAGCGTTGGGGTACTTTGCGGACGACGTTGATGGCGGCCACGTTCCTGGCCAGTACCGGTTTCGGTGCGTTCCAGGTCATGGCGGTGGATAACGCACAGCCGAAAACCGAATCGTGTAGTGCGTGGGCCTGCAAAGCCGAGTGTCCGGAGTTTGGCGGCGACCTGGGCCAAGGCAACGTCTGCTACTGCTGCGGCTAGGAGCGGCGAGCAAAACGCCTGTGCAGCTACGTTTTGTTAGCCACGCCAGGTCTGACGGCGGGGTCCCCCCGGACCCCGCCGTTTAGCCGCATCGCTGGATGCTGCAGACCGCGCTCAGCGCAGCGCGCGGTAACTGAAATCACGCAACACCACTGCGCCTTGCTGCGCAGCGTAGATGCCGAGCTTCAGGCTCAGGAAGCCGCCGAACACGTTGTGGTGAAAGCCGGACATTTCCATGCGCGTGGGGTGGCGAATCCACTGCCGGCCATCGTCGAAGCAATAGTCGAAGGTCACCACATGCGCATCGTTGCTCAGACGCAGGCGGATACGTCGGTGTGTATTGGGCGCGCGTGCCCACACCAGTTCTTCGGAGTATTCGTAGGTCTTGATGGTATCGGGCGTAACGCCGATGCCGACGAAGGCCTTGTGGTTGTAGAACAGCAACAGGCCGCCCTCGGCATTGCCGGTGAGCTCCAGCGTGACCTCGGCGACGTAGCCGCGATCGGGCACGCCACAGGTCAACGGCGAGCTGTCGGCCGGCGAGCTGCCGGAGCAAGCCAGCGTCAGCGACCGATTCGCCCGTTGCACCCGCGCCTGCTCGCCGGGCCTTGGCGCATGCAGGCTCCATTGGGTGCCGAACCTGTCGCTGGAAAAATCGTCCGATAAGGCGAAACCGCTGGGCGCCGCATTGCCCGTGGCGTGTCCACGTGCAGGCGTGCGCAACGGCTTGGACAGATCGCCACCGGTGGCACGGAACCAGCCATCGGCGGTCCATTCGATCGGCTCCAGCAGCGTCTGCCGGCCCAGCGTGCGGAAGCCGTTCTCGTAGCCGTGATAGACCATCCACCAGTCACCGCGCGGGCCTTCCACCAGCGTGGCATGCCCGCGCGACCACCATGGCTCCTGTTCGGATTGCGTGCGCACCAGCGGGTTGCGCGGGCAGTGCTCCCACGGCCCATGCACCGAGCGCGAACGCGCGGCGATGACCATGTGCCCGGTCACCGGCCCGGCAGTGCCGCCGACCGCGGTGACCAGGTACAGCCAGCCGTTGTGCCAGGTCAGCTTGGGGCCTTCGGGGGCGAAGTTCTCCACGATCCAGTCGTCGGGATAGCGCCACGGCGCGTATGCCGGCTCCACCTGCCCGTCGGTGGCCAGTCCGTCGTCGCGCAGGCGCACCTTGCGGATGCCGTTGACGAACAGATAGCGCTTGCCGTCCTCGCCCAGCACATGGCCGGGATCGATGCAGCCGGCGATCTGCAGATCGATCGGGTCGCTCCAGGGTCCGCGGATGTCGTCGGCCCAGATCACGAAGATCGACCAGCCCTTGTCGTCGGGATTAGCCGGGATGTAGATGAAATAGCGGCCAGCGTGCTTGCACAGGTCCAGCGCCCAGATCGTGCCCAGCTGCTTGCGCAGCGCCGGGCCGAGCGGTGTCCAGTTGACCAGGTCGGTGGAATGCCACAGCACGATGCCCGGATAGGAAAGGAACGACGAAAACGTCATGTAGTAGTCGTCGCCATCCTTGAGGATGGTGGGATCCGGATGATCGCCGGCCACGATGGGATTGAGGTAGCTGCCGTTGCCCAGGTCTGCCTTGCGCTGGCCTTCGATGCCGCGCGCCCACCGCGGGGTGCCGGTGCAGGCCGCGTTTGCATCGCCTGCCAGTGCGCTCGGCGACAACGGCGCGACGATGGCGCCTGCGGCGAGCACCTTGAACAGGTCGCGGCGGGTGGTGGTTGGCATGGGTGGGCTTTCGTGCGGTCGGGCTGGTATCTAGCCCCAGGCCTCGGACCGAGGCAACCGCATAGACGGCGTTATAGGAAGCGCTCATGACAGCTGCGGATTTCGACATAGATCGGCGACCACCACATGCCGGGCCGGCCAGCAGGCAAAGATGCCGGGAAACCCACGGCAGCGCTGCGCAACGCCCGTGCTGAACCGCCACCACCTGCGATGCTGCACTGCAGCGTGATCTGTTTACTCATGATTGCGATATTCATATGCGAACAGACCGGCATCGGCCGGCTGGTGGATGTCGCGATGCCCAGCTCCTGCTTCCCATATTCGGTGTGCACCTGCCCCGCGACCGCCCTGCGCGCGGAGTGTGCGGCGTGAGCGTTGCACGGCAGCGTCTGGGCGGCACCGATGTGCAGCTGTCGGCACTGGGGTTTGGCGCCGCGCCGATCGGCAATCTGTATACCGAGGTCGATGACGGCCAGGCGCTGGCCGCGGTGGCGGCTGCGTACCAGGCCGGCATCCGGCACTTCGACACCGCGCCGTACTACGGCTACGGGCTGAGCGAGACGCGCCTGGGCCGTGGTTTGGCCGGCGTGCCGCGCAGCGCCTACACGCTGTCGACCAAGGTCGGCCGCTGCATCCACGACGACGCGCAGGCCACCGCCGGGCGCGACGGCTTTGCCGTGGCGGGCCGGCGCGCCGAGTTCGACTACAGCGCCGACGGCGTGCGGCGCGCGTTTGCCTCCAGCCTGGAGCGCCTGGGCACCGACTACATCGACGTGCTGCTGCTGCACGACATCGGTGCGCTGACCCACGGCGACAACCACGCCAACGTGCTGCGCCAGGCCTTGGAGGAGGCCTTGCCGGCGATGGCGGAGCTGAAGGCGGCCGGTGCCTGCGGGGCGATCGGGCTGGGGGTCAACGAGCAGGAGGTGGCGCTGGAGGTGCTGCCACGCTTTCCGCTCGACTGCGTGATGCTGGCCGGCCGCTACACGCTGCTGGAGCAGCACGGCGCCCGCGCGCTGCTCGAGCAGGCGCAGCAGCGCAACGTGGCGATCCTGTCGGCCGGCCCGTACAGCTCCGGCCTGCTCAGCGACGCACATGGCCCCGGCGCGACCTACAACTACGCCCCGGTCGACACCGCCACCCTGCAACATGCGCAGCGCCTGTATGCAGCCTGCGCGGCGTTCGGGGTGGATATCGGCGCGGCCGCGTTGCAGTTCCCGCTGGCGCATCCGGCGGTGACCACGGTGGTGGCCGGCATGCGGACGGTGGCCGAGGTGCACTCGGCCGCCACGCGCCTGCAGGCGGCGATTCCGCCTGCGCTGTGGCAGCGCCTGCGCGATGACGGCCTGCTCGACGCGGACCTGCCCACGCCATGAGCCGCATCGACGCGCATCTGCATTTCTGGCAGCTGGCCCGTGGCGATTACCACTGGCTGACGCCCGAACTGGCGCCGCTGTATCGCGACTTCGGCCCCGCCGATATCGGCCAGGCGCTGGACGCTGCCGATATCGATGGCGTGGTGGTGGTGCAGGCCGCCGCGACCGAGGCCGAAACGCACTACCTGTTCGAGCTGGCGCGCGCCGATGCGCGCATCGCCGGCGTGGTGGGCTGGGTCGATTTCGCCGCGCCCGATGCCGCCGCGCGCATCGATGCGCTGGTGCAGGCCGGCGACGGTGTGCTCAAGGGCCTGCGCCCGATGGTGCAGGACATCGCCGATGCGCAGTGGCTGGCCAGTCCCGCGCTGGATGCCGCCTTCGACGCCCTGCTCGCGCACGACCTGGCCTTCGACGCCCTGATCCGCAGCGTGCATGTGCCGGCACTGCAGGCGCGCCTGAAGCGCCATTCGCAGTTGCGCGTGGTCGTCGATCACGGCGGCAAGCCGCAGATCGCCGCGGGCGAATTCGTCGCCTGGGCGGCCGGCATGGCCGCGCTGGCGCAGCATCCCAACGTGCACTGCAAGCTCTCCGGCCTGCTCACCGAAGCAGCGCGCGGCGCCGGCGTGGAGGCGCTGGAGCCGTATGTCGCGCATCTGTTCGCACGCTTCGGCCCGCAGCGCATGCTGTGGGGCAGCGACTGGCCGGTGCTGACCCAGCGCGCCGAGTATGCGCAGTGGCTTGAGATCGCACAGCACCTGGTCGCCACACACGCCGACGGCCATGCCAAAGCGGTGTTCGGCGACAACGCACGCACGTTCTATCGTCTGCCACGGCCGGCGGCCCCCACCCACGGAACCTCTTCGGTATGACTGTCTCGATCCCTGCAACTCCCAACGACCGCCTGCATGGCAAGCGCTGCCTGATCACCGCCGCCGGCGCCGGCATCGGCCGCGAAAGCGCGCTGGCCTGCGCGCGTGCCGGTGCGCAGGTGATCGCCACCGATATCGACGCCGCGGCCTTGCAGGCGCTGGCAGCCGAATCCGATGCCATCACCACCCAGCTGCTGGATGTCACCGATGCATCGGCGGTTGCCGACCTGGTCGCCGCGCACGGCCCGTTCGATGTGTTGTTCAACTGCGCCGGCTTCGTGCACCAGGGCAGCATCCTCGATTGCGACGAGCCGGCCTGGCGCCGCTCGTTCTCGATCAACGTCGATGCGATGTACTACACCTGCAAGGCGGTGCTGCCGGGCATGCTCGAGCGCGGCCGCGGCAGCATCATCAACATGTCCTCGGTGGCCTCCAGCATCAAGGGCGTGCCGAACCGCTTCGTCTACGGCGTCACCAAGGCGGCCGTGATCGGCCTGAGCAAGGCCATTGCCGCCGATTACGTGGCCCAGGGCGTGCGCTGCAACGCGATCTGCCCCGGCACCATCAAGACGCCGTCGCTGGGCCAGCGCGTCAAGGCGCTGGGCGGCGACGAACAGGCCGTGTGGAAGAGCTTCACCGACCGCCAGCCGATGGGCCGCCTGGGCGACCCGCGCGAAATCGCGCAGCTGGTGGTGTACCTGGCCTCGGACGAATCGTCGTTCACCACCGGCCAGACCCATATCATCGATGGCGGCTGGTCGAACTGAGTACGACGATGGATCGCGGCGCCGCGCACCACTGCCAGATGCGATGCGTCCCGCTCGTCCGCCTCGGTTTGCGCCCACCGTCCTTACCCACCCGATGCACGCGCGCCAGCGTCGCTGGCCGCTCCATTCCTCACCTGCAAAGGAAGACTGCATGAAACTCGTACGCGTTGGCGCCCCCGGCCAGGAACGTCCCGGCCTGATCGATGACCAAGGCCGCATCCGCGATCTGAGCGGCGTGATCGACGATGTGGCCGGCGAGCACATCACCAATGCCGGCCTGGACAAACTGCGTGCGCTGGATGTGGCCACGCTGCCGCTGATCGAAGGCGAGCTGCGCTATGGCGCCGCCGTGGGCCAGATCGGCAAGTTCATCTGCGTGGGCTTGAACTACGCCGACCACGCCGCCGAATCGGGCATGGACGTGCCCAAGATGCCGATCCTGTTCATGAAGGCCACCACCGCGGTGACCGGGCCGAACGACACCGTGATCATCCCGCGCGGCTCGGTCAAGAGCGATTGGGAAGTGGAACTGGGCGTGGTGATCGGCGATGTGGCGCGCGATGTCACGGTGGACGAGGCGCTGAACCATGTCGCCGGCTACGCGGTGATCAACGACCTGTCCGAGCGCGAATTCCAGCTCGAACACGGCGGCCAGTGGGTCAAGGGCAAGAGCGCCGACACCTTCGGCCCGATCGGCCCGTGGCTGGTCACCCGCGATGAAATCGCCGACCCGCAGAACCTGTCGATGTGGCTGGACGTCAACGGCCACCGCTACCAGAACGGCAGCACCCGCACGATGGTGTTCGGCGTGGCCGAACTGGTCAGCCACATCAGCCGCTACATGACGCTGATGCCGGGCGATGTGATCAGCACCGGCACCCCCCCGGGCGTGGGCCTGGGCCAGAAGCCGCCGGTGTACCTGAAGCCGGGCGACGTGATGGAGCTGGAGATCGAAGGGCTGGGTCGCCAGCGCCAGCCGGTGGTGGCGCATCCGCGCGATGCGGCTTGAGGCCTCTTTCCTCAGCACCTTTTTCCGCATTGGAAAGAGATAGCGGTCAAGGCAAGTCGTAATACATCCGGCACGATGCAGCCCGAAGCCCCTCTCCCGATGGGAGAGAGGCTCTGGCGTCCTGCTCCGTTTCCGTCTGACTCCGCGCGTTTCTAATTTTCGCTTCCATCGCCCAGGACCTCCATGCGCACCATCATCGCCCTCGACACCCACGATGTCCGCTTCCCCACCTCGCGCGAGCTCGATGGGTCGGATGCGATGAATCCGGATCCGGATTACTCGGCCGCCTACGTCGTGCTGCGCACCGATGCGCCGGATGACCTGGCCGGCTACGGCCTGGTGTTCACCATCGGCCGCGGCAACGATGTGCAGACCGCCGCGGTGGCCGCACTGGCCGAGCACGTGGTCGGCCTGTCGGTGGACGAGGTCATCGCCGATCTGGGTGCGTTCGCGCGCCGGCTCACCAACGACTCGCAGCTGCGCTGGCTGGGCCCGGAAAAGGGCGTGATGCACATGGCGATCGGCGCGGTGATCAACGCCGCCTGGGATCTGGCCGCGCGCGCGGCGAAAAAACCGCTGTGGCGCTACATCGCCGAACTCACGCCCGAGCAGCTGGTCGACACCATCGACTTGCGCTACCTCACCGACGCGCTCACCCGCGACGAAGCGCTGGCGATCCTGCGCGCGGCGCAACCGCAGCGCGCGCAACGCATCGCCACGCTGATCGAACAGGGCTATCCGGCCTACACCACCTCGCCCGGCTGGCTCGGCTACTCGGACGAGAAGCTGGTGCGCTTGGCCAAGGAAGCGGTGGCCGACGGCTTCCGCACCATCAAGCTCAAGGTCGGCGCCAATGTGCAGGACGACATCCGCCGCTGCCGCCTGGCGCGCGAGGCGATCGGCCCGGACATCGCGATGGCGGTGGACGCCAACCAGCGCTGGGACGTGGGCCCGGCGATCGACTGGATGCGCCAGCTGGCCGAATTCGACATCGCCTGGATCGAGGAACCCACCAGTCCGGACGATGTGCTCGGCCACGCCGCGATCCGCCAGGGCATCACGCCGGTACCGGTGTCCACCGGCGAGCACACCCAGAACCGGGTGGTGTTCAAGCAGCTATTGCAGGCCGGCGCGGTGGACCTGATCCAGATCGACGCCGCGCGCGTGGGCGGGGTCAACGAAAACCTCGCCATCCTGCTGCTGGCCGCCAAGTTCAATATCCGCGTGTTCCCGCACGCCGGCGGCGTCGGCCTGTGCGAACTGGTGCAACACCTGGCCATGGCCGACTTCGTCGCCATCACCGGCAAGATGGAAGACCGCGCGATCGAATTCGTCGACCACCTGCACCAGCATTTCCTCGACCCGGTGCGCATCCGGCACGGCCGCTACCTGGCCCCGGAGGCGGCGGGTTTCTCGGCGGAAATGCATGCGTCCTCGATCGCGGAGTTCAGCTATCCGGAAGGACGTTTCTGGGTCGAAGATCTGGCCGGCAACGCCAAGGACTGAGCACGCAACCCCTCATCCGCCCTGCGGGCACCTTCTCCCGCCTGCGGGAGAAAGAAGCAGTTGTCCGGCCGGGACTGCGATGCGGCCGGAACGGCTCCGCCATCCAAGTGAATGTTTCCGGGTCGTAGATCTGGCCGGCAACGGCGAGGACTGAGCGCGCAGCCCCTCATCCGCCCTGCGGGCACCTTCTCCCGCACCCGGGAGAAGGAAGCAGTTATCCGGCCGGGACTGCGATGCGGCCGGAACGGCTCCGCCATCCAGGTGAACGTTTCCGGGTCGTAGATCTGGCCGGCAACGGCGAGGACTGAGCGCGCAACCCCTCATCCGCCCTGCGGGCACCTTCTCCCGCGCGCGGGAGAAGGAAGCAGTTGTCCGGCCGGGACTGCGATGCGACCGGAACGGCTCCGCCATCCAGGTGAATGTTTCCGGGTCGTAGATCTGGCCGGCAACGGCGAGGACTGAGCGCGCAGCCCCTCATCCGCCCTGCGGGCACCTTCTCCCGCCTGCGGGAGAAGGAAGCAGTTGGCCGGCCGGGACTGCGATGCGGCCGGAACGGCTCCGCCATCCAGGTGAATGTTTCCGGGTCGAAGATCTGGCCGGCAACGGCGAGGACTGAGCGCGCAGCCCCTCATCCGCCCTGCGGGCACCTTCTCCCTCCTGCGGGAGAAGGAAGCAGTTGGCCGGCCGGGACTGCGATGCGGCCGGAACGGCTCCGCCATCCAGGTGAACGTTTCCGGGTCGTAGATCTGGTAGGCGTCTGCGCCATGTCCCCACCGTCGGGCGTCTGCAGCATGCTGCCGGTCAGCCGTTCGCCAGGCCGAAGACGCAGACCCACAAGCGCCCCACCCGGTATTGCCAGGCCGGCCGGACCGCAGCCCCGCCAAGCGACTGCTCCCTTCTCCCGCAAGCGGGAGAAGGTGCCCGAAGGGCGGATGAGGGGCACGGCTAGCGCTGCGCGTCGATCGCCGCACTCAACGCAAAGATCCGCCCCGCCTCGCGCCACTTCTCCCCAGGCGCGCTGCCCGGCAGCGGTTTCTGGAACCGCCACATCAGGTCTTCCCAGGCCTGGATCCGCGGATCGGCCGCATCCCGCGCGGCCTTGGCCGCCGGATCGTAGGTGTCGCCGACCTCCATCAGCATCACCAGGCGGTCGCCGCTGCGGAAGATCTCCAGCTCCAGGATGCCGGCCTGCTGCAACGAGGCCACCACTTCCGGCCAGACCTCGCTGGGCCGATGCCAACGCTCGTACTCGGCGATCAACTGCGCATCGTCGTGCAGATCCAGCACGTAGCACAGCCGCCGCGTGCTCATGCGCCTGCCCCAGCAATCACCGGCGCCGCGCGCCGTGCGCGCAACGCGAACAGCAGGATCACCGCAAAGCACCCACCCGGCACCACCATCGCCCAGTGGATACCGGCCAGGTCCGACACCGCGCCCATCACCGCGGTGAGCAGCGCACCACCGATGATCGACATCACCAGCAAGGACGAGCCCAGCTTGCGCGCATCGTCATGCATGCCGTCCAGGCCCAACGCAAAGATGGTCGGAAACATCACCGACATGAACACGCTTGCGGCCACCAGCGCGTACAGGCCGGTCCAACCGGGGAAGGCAATCGCCACCGCACACAAGACCAGGTTGATCGTGGCAAAGCTCGCCAGCAGCCTGGCCGGCGCCAGATAGCGCAACAGCGCGGTGCCGATGAAGCGGCCGGCCATGAACAGCACCAGCGAGATGGTCAGATACGTCGCGGCGCTTTTTTCCGGCGTGCCCGGCACCGCATCCTGCAGGTAACGGATCAGATAACTCCAGATGCCAACCTGCGCGCCCACGTAGAAGAACTGCGCCACCACCGAAAACACGAACAGCCGGTTGCGCAGCAATTCGCTAAAGCGTGCGCGCCTGGGCGCAGCCTCGCCCGGGCCGGCATCGCCGGTGGGAAAGCGCACCAGCGCAATCAGGATCGCCCACACCACCACCACTGCGCCGATCACCAGGTACGGCGTCTGCACCGCCGCCGATTCGGTGGCGAAGAACGCCGCGCGCGCGGCCGGCGTCATCGCCGCCAGCTCGGCCGGGGTGTGCTCCACGCCGGAGAAGATGAAGTGCTGGCCGACCAGCACGCCGGTGATCGAGCCCAACGGGTTGAACGCCTGCGCCAGGTTCAACCGCCGCGCCGCGCCTTCTGCCGGGCCGAGCACGGTCACCAGCGGGTTGGCGGTGGTTTCCAGGAACGCCAGGCCGCTGGCGATCACGAACAAGGCCAGCAGGAACAGCCAGTAGGTATGCACCTGCGCGGCCGGATAGAACAGGAACGCGCCGCATGCATACAGCAGCAGGCCCACCACCACGGCCGCCTTGTAGCTGTAGCGGCGCATGAACATCGCCGCCGGCATCGCGAATACGAAATAGCCCAGGTAGAACGCGCTCTGCACCAGGCCTGCCTGCAGGTCGGTCAGCTCGAAGGCCTTCTTGAACTGCTTGATCAGGATGTCGTTGAGGTTGTTGGCCATGCCCCACAAAAAGAACAGGCTGACGATCAACAACAGGGGAACCATGGCGGTACGCGCCAGGTTGCCGCGCGGTGACGCGGCAATGTCACTGTGATGCATGCGACCGATCCCCTCCCAAGGCTGTGGCGCTTGCGTTGCTGTGCGGCGAGCGTACTGCGCAGGCCAGCACCATGCAAATATAAAAACTTTGTTTATATTTGCACGCGAGGGCCGACCCTCACCGCTGCCCGCGATGCCTGTACCCTGGCGCGCCGCAGCCTTGCCTGGAGCCGCAGACGGATGAGCACCGAACCCGCCAAGTACCGCGCCCCCGCCCTGGACAAGGGCCTGGACATCCTCGAACTGCTCGCCCGCCAGGCCCAGCCGATGAGCATGGGCGCGATCTCGCAAGGCATCGGCCGCTCGCGCGGGGAGATCTTCCGCATGCTGCAGGTGCTGGAGGAGCGCGGTTATCTCACCCGCGACGGCGAGGGCGACTATGTGCTGACCAATCGGCTGTTCATGCTCGGCATGCAGCAGCCGCAGGTGCAGAGCATCAGCGAAGCGGCGTTGCCGGTGATGCGGCGGCTGGCCGATGCGATCTGTCAGCCCTGCCACCTGGTGGCACCGTCCGGCGACCAGATCGTGGTGATCGCGCAGATGGACGTGCCCAGCGATCTGGGCCTGGTGGTGCGCCCGGGCCATCGCCGCCCGCTGACCCATTCCAGTTCCGGGCTGGTGCTGTTCGCGTTCCAGCAGCCGGAGGTGCAGGCGCGCTGGCTGGACATGCTCGACGCCAGCGAGGTGCCGTTCGAACGTGCGCAGTTCCTGGCGGCCGCCGCGCAGGCGCGCAACGACGGCTATGCCATGCAGCCCAGCGAAGCGGTGGTGGGCGTGGTCGACCTGACCGCACCGATCCTGCAACGCGGCAGCGCGACCTATACGCTGACCGTTCCGTTCATCGCACGCCGCCCGGAGCTGGTCGGCCCGCACGCGGCGCTGCAGGCCTTGTGCGCGGCGACGGCGGAGATCTCCGCAGCGTTGCTGTAGCCGTGGCCCGGGCCGGGCGTTTGTTTGCGTCGGTGCTGGTGGTTCCCCGCTGCGCGCTGCCGGCGGTTGGCTCTGGCGTCTACCCGCTGCGCGGCTGAGCCTGTGCGTGTAGCGCTGGGTGATTTTTCCGGAGTGCTGCGGCTGCGATGGCAGCCTGGCCATCGCACTTCATCCGACCGGTGTCGCCTGCACCCGCTGCGGCGTCGCAGGCCGCGCACATCGCGGTGTTCCGGAAAGCGGCGCATCGCTGCATGTTGCTGATCGCTGCATGCCTGTATCGGCGTCCTGAAAGACAGCGGCAAGCCGGCGCCGGCGCATGCACGCACGCACGTCCAGCCACGGAGTTCCATATCGCACTGCTTGCAGCACATCCCACATCAGCGGCTTTTCCCCAACGTTTTTCGCTGCCTGCTTCATCGGCGTGGAGACCGTTCGTCATCATAGCCAAGGCAATCGGGCACCACATCCGACCGGTGGGTGGACCTGCCGTCCGGGCCCTGGCGCCTGGAAACAAGGCAAAAACCCGCGTAAATCCCGGGTCGCAATAGCCACGGCTATAAAGATCAGACCGACCTTCGCGTGCAGTGCAGGCGCACCGAACGCGGCCATGCGTTGCTACACTGCGCGCCCCCTTGGGGAGTAGCCTGCTTTCGTCCATCGAAAGCGCCTGCATCAACATACTCGGCCATTGCGCCGTGGTGCAGGCAACCAATCGTGGTTTGGCGAGACCAGCGGCATGCGCGCACAACAACGGTTGGCGCGGGCGCATGTCGTTGCGATCGTGCCCAACCCGAGAATGTCGATGTCCCCTTTTTCCATTGTTTTGATCGGTTTTGCGATGTCCACCGATGCGTTTGCCGCAGCGATCGGCAAGGGCGCGGCCATGCGCAAGCCGCAGTGGCGCGATGCGCTACGCGCCGGTCTGATCTTCGGCAGCATCGAGGCGATCACCCCGGTGATCGGCTGGCTGCTGGGGCGCGCCGCGTCCAGCCACCTGCGTGCGTTCGATCACTGGATTGCCTTCGTGCTGCTCGGCGGCCTGGGCCTGCACATGATTGTGGCCGGCCTGCGCAACGAAGCCGACGAGATCGAAGATGCAGCTGCCGACACGCCAAAACGGCACGGCCTGCTCGCCCTGGCCACCACGGGTTTTGCCACCAGCATCGATGCGATGGCGGTCGGCGTGAGCCTGGCGTTTCTGGACGTGCATATCGGCGTGGTGGCGGTGGTGGTCGGGCTGTGCACCTTCAGCATGGTCACCGCAGGCGTCATGCTGGGCCGCGTGCTCGGCAACCTGATCGGCAAGCGCGCCGAGATCCTCGGTGGCGTGATCCTGGTGATCGTCGGCAGCGTCATCCTCTACGAACACCTCAGCGGTGCCGCGTAGCACGCAGCGGTCTGCCGTAGGAGCGCACCTGGGCGCGACGAGGCGTTATCGATAAAGCCCCTCGCGCCCAGGTGCGCTCCTACGATGCAGGGCAGTGCGCTCCGTGCATGACCACCGCAGGCGTCAAGCTGGGCCGCGTATTAGACCGCGTGCTGGGCCGCGCGCTCGGCAACCTGATCGGCAAGCGCGCCGAGATCCTCGGCGGCGTGATCCTGGTGATCGTCGGCAGCGTCATCCTCTACGAACACCTCAGCGGCGCCGCATAGCACGCAGCGGTCTGCCGTAGGAGCGCACCTGGGCGCGACGAGGCGTTATCGATAAAGCCCCTCGCGCCCGGGTGCGCTCCTACGATGCAGGGCATGCGCTCCGTGCGCGGTCGGCATCGTGGGATGTTTACTCGATGCCGCCTGCATCGCCGCATGTCGCGGTGATGGCAGGGATGCACCCGTCAGCGCGTTTTCGCATCGTGATGCGCACTCAGGAACGCGCGTAACGAGGCCGGCTTCACCGGTTTGGTCAGCAGGCGATAGCCACGTTCGCGCGCGAGCTGCTTGAGTTCATCGCGGCCATCGGCGGTGAGCAGCGCGCCGGCAATCGGTGCAGGGGCGGCGGCCTGCAGCGCATCCAGCGTGTCCAGGCCATCGAGCCGGTCGTGCAGGTGGTAATCCACCAGCATCAGGTCCGGTTGCTCGCGCGCGCGTTCCAGCGCCTGATCCACCGTGCTGGCGGTGATCACCTCCACCTGCCAGCGACCGAGCAAGGCGCGCATGCCGTCGAGGATTTCGCGGTCGTTGTCCACGCACAGCACGCGCAGGCCCGCCAGCGAATCGCCGCTGGGCAGCGCGCGCGCCACCGCCACCGGCAGCACCGGTGGCAGCGGCACTGCCGCCACGCGCGGCAGCAGGATCGAGAACATGCTGCCGCGGCCGACCTGGCTGCGCGCGCTCAGGTCGTGGTCGAGCAGGCGCGAGATGCGCTGGCAGATCGACAGGCCCAGCCCCAGGCCCTGCTCGCCCCAGTCGAACGGCTGCTGATAGCGGCGGAACTCTTCGAAGATCTGCCGCATGTGGTGCTCGGGAATGCCCGGGCCGGTATCCCACACCTGCAGTTCCACCTGGTCGCCGCGGCCGCGCATGCCCAGCACGATGCGGCCCTGGCGCGTGTAGCGCAGCGCATTGGCCAGGAAGTTCTGCATCACCCGGCGCAGCAGACGGCGGTCGCTGCGCACCCACAGCGGGCGGCTGTGCACCTGCAGCTGCAGGCCGCGGCTGGACGCCACCGGCGCGTATTGCGCGGCCAGTTCATGCATCAGCGCGCTGGCATCGAAGTCCTCGACCGTGGGCCGCAGGCCGCCGGCATCCAGCCGCGAGACGTCGAGCAGGCCATCGAGCAACTCCTCGGCCGCGCGCAGCGAGGCATCCACGCGCTCGGCCAGATGGCGTTGCTCCTCGTTGTTCTGGTGGCTCTCGCGCAAGGCCGAAGCAAACAGCCGCGCGGCATTGAGCGGCTGCAACACGTCGTGGCTGATGGCAGCCAGAAAGCGCGTCTTGGATTGCTGTGCCAGCTCGGCCTCGCGCGAGCGATCGGCCACGCGCTGTTCCAGGTTCTCGTTGGCGTCCAGCAGCGCACGTTCGGCACGTTTGTAGTCGGTGATGTCGTTGTAGCTGGTGACATAGCCGCCGCCGGGCAGCGCCTGGCCACGCATCTCGATCACCTTGCCGTCGCTGCGGGTGCGCTCGAACACATGCGGCGAGCCGGCGCGCATATGGCGGATACGGCGATCGATCTGGTCTTCGATATCGCCCTCGCCCAGCTCGCCGCGCTCGGCGTTGTAGCGGATCAGGTCGGCCACCGGGCGGCCGACATACAGCATGCCGTCCGGATAGCCGAACAGCTGCTGGTAGCGGCGATTCCACGCGGTCAGGCGCATGTCCGGGTCGACCACGCTGACCGCGGCGCTGATGTTTTCCAGCGTGGTGGACAGGATCTCGCGGTTGAAGCGCAGCTCCTGGCCGGCTTCGTCCAGCACCGCCACCACCTCGCCCAGGTCCATGCCCGAACCGCGCAACAGGCTGGTCAGCACCAGGCGTGCGGAGGCCGCGCCGATCGAGGCGGCCAGCAGGCGCTCGGTGAACTGTACCCAGGCGCGATCGGCCACCACGGTGGGCTGCAGCTCGCGCTCCAGCAGCACCGCCTGGTCGACGAAGGCGCGATGCGCATGCCGCTCGCCCACCACGCGCTCGGCCAGGGCCTGCAGGTCGGCCACGCGCACATGCCCGGGCCAGTCGCCGGCCACCGCCGGGCGCTGCGCGTACGGGTCCAGGAATGGCGCGGCGCGCAGGCGCTCGTCCACCCCGGGGCGCCAGCGTGCGGAAACCAGCATCATCGCGCCGACATTGATCAGCAGCGACCAGAACGTGCCATGCGCCAGCGGGTCCCAGCCATGCATGCCGAACAGCTGCTGCGGCTGCAACCAGGCGATGCCGAACGGCCCGTCCACCAGCCAGTCCGGCTGCAGCCAGCCCGCGCGCGTGGCGGCCGGCAGCAGCAGCGTGTAGATCCAGGTCATGAAGCCCAGCACCATGCCGGTCTCCACGCCCTTGCGGCTGGCGCCGCGCCAGTACAGCCCACCGATCACCCCCGGCGCGAACTGTGCCACTGCCGCAAAGGCCATCAGGCCGTAGGCGGCCAAGGTGGTGTCGTTGGCCACGCTGCGGTGGTAGCCGTAGGCGATCAGCGCCAGCAGCAGGATGGCGACGCGGCGGATCCACAACACCCGCGAGGCCACCGCCGCGCGCGCATCGGCGCTGCCACGGCGGCGCAGCAGCACCGGCATCACCAGGTCGTTGCTGACCATCGTGGCCAACGCGATGCTGGCCACGATCACCATGCCGGTGGCGGCGGAAAACCCGCCCACATACGCCACCAGCGCCAGCACGGTGTTGCCCTGGCTCAGCGGCAGCGCCAGCACCACCGCATCGTCGACCACCGTGCTGCCCTTGCCGAACAAGGCCACGCCGGCCGATGCGATCGGCACCACCATCGCCGAGATGATCACCAGGTAGGCGCCGAACAACCAGCGCGCGCGCCGGATGTCGCCGACGTCGCTGCATTCCACCACCGCCACATGGAACTGGCGCGGCAGGCAGATCACCGCCAGGAAGCTCAGCAAGGTCTGCGAAATGAAGCCCACCGACGGGGTGTGCTCGAACAAGGTGCGCGCCGAGTCGGCGATGGGCACCTGGTGATCGCTCAGCCACACCCAGGCGAACAGGCCCACCGCGACGATGGCGATCAACTTGATCACCGACTCCAGCGCGATCGCCAGCATCATGCCGCGGTGGTGTTCGGTGGCATCGACCTGGCGGGTGCCGAACAAGGTCGCGAACAAGGCCATCAACAGCGCCACGTACAGCGCCGGGTCGGCAAAGATGCCGCGCCCGGCACTGCTATGCCCGGTCAGCACCTCCAGGCTCATCGCCACTGCCTTGTACTGCAGGGCCAGATACGGAACGATGCCGACCAGCGCGATCACCGCCACCAGCGCCGCCAGCCGCCGCGAACGGCCATAGCGCGACGAAATGAAATCGGCGATGGAAACGGTGTTCTCGGCGCGTGCGATCAGCGCCAGCCGCTCGATGATGCGCCAGCCGAACAGCAGCAACAGCAGCGGGCCCAAGTAGATCGGCAGATAGCCGATGCCGTTGCGCACCGCCGAGCCGACCGCGCCGTAGAAGGTCCACGACGAGCAGTACACCGCCAGCGCCAGGCTGTAGACCGCTGGCCGCAGCCACGGCCGCTCCGGGTACAGCGGACGACGGTCACCCCACCACGCCACGCCGAACAGCAGCGCGGCATAGCCGACGGAAACCAGCAGCAGGATCCAGCTTGAGACCAAGGGGCGTTCCTAGGCGGCGCGAGGCGAGCCTGGGAGTTTACGCAGTGGGGAATCGGGATTGGGGGTTGGGGGTTCGTGCCGGACTGGTTGGCGGAGCGTGAAGCGTCAGAGGCCCCTCATCCGCCCTTCGGGCACCTTCTCCCGCATGCGGGAGAAGGGACTGCGGTTGCGGCGTGCGCCGTACACTTGCCTGAGGAGTGGTGTTGGTGTGGCGATGCATGCGTTTCGTGCTGCCGGGCAGCCGGCCCTTTGAATCAGCCTGTGGCAAGAGGCATTGGGCTAAGGGTCAAGCGCCCCCCATCCGCCCTTCGGGCACCTTCTCCCGCAGACGGGAGAAGGGAGCGCGGTTGCGGTGTGCGCCATGCGCTCGCCTGTCGCATCTCCGGCCCACCCACTCAGGCAGCCGGCAGGGACGTCTGCCGCATGGCGGTACGAGGATGTGCACGGTCGGGCGACGATGCGCCGTTGTCGCGATCAGGCGATGATGCAGCGGCCACCCGGTGGTGGCCCGCCCCCCTCTCCCGCCTGCGGGAGAGGGTGCCCGAAGGGCGGGTGAGGGCCGTCAGCCCGGCAGGCGCACCTGCACCCGATACGTACGGCCGGCGACGATGCCGTGCACACGCTGGTCCGGGCAAGCGGCTCCATCCACGTCAACGTCTACCTGCGTGCGTCCCGGCTCCCGTGTCAGCGTCACCTCGAACTGCGCGCCGCGGAACTGGCGCGTCACCTGCGCGTGCGGCCAGTGCGTGGGCAGCTGCGGGCGGATCGCCAATGCATCGCCCTCGCCGACCAGGCCGAACAGGCCTTCGAGCACGCAGCGATACACCCAGGCCACCGTGCCGGTGTTGAACAGCTGGCTGGACCGCCCGGCCGTGCGTGGATATTGATGCCAGGCGCCGCGATAGTAATTGGGCAACGACACCGGCAGATGGCCGCGCTGCAGCACGTCCTGGCGGGTGGGGCCGGGCAGCATTGCGCGCAGGATCTCCCAGGCGCGGTCGGCTTCGCCAATCTGGTACAGGCTGTACAGGTAGAACGCCACCGCATGGTTGTAGACCGCGCCATTTTCCGCGGCGCCCGGCCACTTCTGCGTCAACCGGCCCACGTCGTCGCGCATATGCGTGTACGCCGGGGCCAGCATCACCGGCCCGTACGGCGTATGCAGCTGTTCGCGCACCGCCTCCAGCAAGGCGTCGCGCTGCGCGGCATCGGCGGTGCCGGCCAGCAGCGCAAAGCTCTGCGGATTGAGATAGATGCGTCCTTCCACATCGTCGGCGATGCCGAAGCGCACGCCGTCGTCGGTGATGCCGCGCGCATACCAGTTGCCGTCCCACAATTCCCGATTGGCATCGGCATTGACCGTCTGCACGGCCTGCGCAAACGTTTCTGCCTGCGCGCTTCGCCCATGCGCTGCACAGATGCCCGACCACAGCCGCAGTGCATACGCGGTGGCCACGGTGAGCCAGCCGGACACGCCCTTGCCGCGCCAGCCGACCATGTTCATCGGGTCGTTCCAGTCACCCTGGGCGATGAAACTCAGGCCGCGGGCGTCGCGTGCGTCCAGCAACCATTGCATGGCCGCATCCAGGCGCTCGGCCACGCTCAGCGCCTGCCCGTCCTGCGTGCGGACCACCGCGTCGAGCACGCTGGCATCGCCGGTTTCGGCCAGATAGGCGCTCAGGAAGATCGGCAACCACACGCAGTGATCGGTATGCGGCACCTGGTTGATGTATTTCAGCTCGGCGCCTTCCACCAGCAGGATGCCGTCCGGCATCGCACCGCTGGGTTCCTGCTGCGAGAGCGCGTGCAGCAACGCCGCGCGTGCGGTGGCCGGCTGCAGGTAGGCCATGCCCATGTGGTCCTGCAGATAGTTGCGCGTCTGCGGATCGGTGGTCAGGCGATTGACGTCGCCGTGATAGAACACCTGCCGCGGCAACCAATGATTGACCAGGTTGTCCAGGGCCGGATCGGGCGTGGCGATCTGCGCGCAACCCCGCCCGCCCTGCAGATACTGCGCGTAGTCGCGCGCGGCGGCAGCAAAGCCGGCTTCGGACAGATAACGCGCACGCAGCGCGGCGATCTCCGCATCGTCCTTGGCCGGCCCGAACGCGAAGCGGTACACGCTTGCCGCATCGACGTCCAGCGTCAGCCGATACTGCAACGCGGCGGCCGGGTTCTCGTAGTGCGCATCGCTATTGCCCAGCTGCTCGGCCTGGATGGCCGAGGGCGCATGCAGGCCACCCTCGCCTTCGAAGGCCGTCTGCTGCGCGTCCCAGGCCACCGGCGGCTGCTCGTGCAGCAGGAAGGTGCAGTCCTTGAAGTCACGCTGGCGGAAATAATCCTGCACCTTCTGATACGGCGTCACGCTACGGCAGACGATGCCGCCCAGCGCCGGCTCGTAGGCGCCGCCCTGATGCATCCACGACATGTAGCCGATGGGGAAATACGGATACAGGCTGAGCCGGCGTGTGCGGCCGGACAGGTTATGCACGCGGCACTCCCACAGCTCCACCGCATCGTCGGTGGGCAACGCCACGCACAGCTCCACCACGATGCCGTCATGGCGCACCCGCCAGCGCACATCGTGCTTGCCGGCGGAAAACGCAAACTGCTCCGGCGGCGCGCGCACCGGTTCGTGCGGCACCGAATACAACGCGCCGCTGTCTTCGTCCTTGAGATAGAAGAAGCGCCCGGGATGATGCGCGTAGTAGGGCTGCTCGGGCATCATGAAGTTGCGCGCCTCCAGCAGTGGCGCATGGGCATACTTGGCCGGCTCCGGCTGCATGAACTGCCCGGTGGCGTAACCACGGCAGGTGAGCTGCAGCATCATGCGGCGGTTCCACAGGAATGCGCCCGCGTTCGGCATCGCGGTGGGGCTGTAGAGCGCATACCGCGTGCCGTCGGCGCTGGGCGCCAGCAACGCGGACAGATCGTCGTTGGACGTGGTGCTGGAATCAGCCTGGGAAAGTGCGGACACGGTCAGCGGTGCTCCTGTTCGTCGCGCTTGCGCGCGGCCAGTTCGTGTTGGATGCGGCGCAACAGGCCGTCATCGAGTGGATAGAAACGCATGGTCCAGGCCGCCAGCAGCGCCACCGCGCCCGGGATCACCGTCAGCAGCAGCACGATGCCGGTCAACGACCCGGCCGACTGTGCGCTGTTGGCCACATAGCCCATGCCCGCCAGCACCCAGGCGATGCCGGCCGACGCCAGCGCGCCACCGAGCTTTTGCGAGAAGGTCGCGGCGGCAAAGGTCATCGCGGTGGCGCGCCGGCCGGTGCGCCACTCGGTGTAGTCGGCGCTGTCGGCATACATCGAAAAGGCCAGCGGCGACTTCGGCCCCAGCGCCAGCCCGATCAACATGTTCAACGCGAAGATCGCCCACACCGCATCGGCAGGAATGAAAAACATCAGGCAGCTCAACACGCCCACCATCGCCATCAGCGCGGTCATCAACTGGCGCTTGTCCCAATGCCGTGTCAGCAGCGGCGTGATCGCCGCACCCACCGCCAAGGACACCGAATAGCCGCCCAGGAACAGCCCGGTCAGCTCCGGCCGCTGCACGTAGTACTTGAGGTAATACACGCCCGCACCGCCGCGCATGACAATGGTGATCATGATGATCAACGACAGCACGAACAGCACGCACCAGGGTTTGTTCTGCAGCAGGTCGGCGATGTCCCGGCGGACCGGCGTGCGCTGTTGCGGCGGTGGCTGCACGCGCTCGCGCGTGGTCAGCGCCACGGTCACGAACAGCGCCACCGCCACCGCGCCGTACAGCATCATCGTACGCTGCCAGCCCAGCGCATCGTTGCCGGCACCGAGCCACGCCACCAGGTCCAGGGTGCAGTAATTGACCAGCGTGGTGCCGGCGAACGCGGCGATGAAGCGCAGGCTGATCAAGCTGGTGCGCTGGCTGCTGTCGGCGGTGATCACGCCCGACAATGCCGAGTACGGAATGCTCACCACGGTGTAGGCCAGCATCATCACCAGGAAGCTGATCGTGGCCCACCACATGCGCCCGTTCTGGTCCAGCGCAGGCGTGGTGTAGGCCAGCACACCGGTCACCGCCATCGGCACCGCGCCCCACAGCAGGTACGGGCGGAACTTGCCCCAGCGGCTGCGCGTGCGATCGGCCAATGCCCCCATCGCCGGATCGGCGATCGCATCGGCGATCTTGGTCAACAGGATCATCGTGCCCACGGCCGCTGCCGGCAGATGCATGGTGTCGGTGTAGAAGATCAGCAAGAACGCGGAGATGTTAGCCCAGTACAGATTCAGGCCCAGATCGCCGGCGCCGTAGCCCAGCTTTTCGCGCCAGCGCAGGCGCGCCGATGCAGGAGACGGTGCAGGCGATGACGGCATCGGCAGACCTTGGAGTGCGTTGAACCCGGCCGAGCGCGCCGTTACGCTGGGCGGCCCGCTCACCTGGCGAGGAGCGCCGACGCTACACCACGCATCGGCTGCCGCCAACGTGAAATCCGGCAAAATGCCGAATCGCTCCGGAGATATAACCTGACGTGATGGACACCGCAGCCCCCGCTACACCCGCGTCCGCTTCGCCCCTGGCCATCGTGGTGATGGGCGTTTCCGGCAGCGGCAAGACCACCATCGCGCAGGCCCTGGCAGCGCATTACGGCTACCGTTTTCTGGACGCCGACGATTACCACAGCGTGGCCGCACGCGCGCAGATGGCCGCAGGCCAACCGCTCACCGATGCGATGCGCCTGCCGTGGGTGGAGTTGCTGGCGGCCACCTTGCGCGACTGCGTCCAGGCCGGCGAGTCGGTGGTGCTCGCGTTCTCGGGCTTGCGCGGCACGCATCGTCAATTGCTGCGCCGCAGCGGCATTCCGCTGCGCTTCGTGTTCCTGCACGCGGCCCCGCACGTGATCGCCGCACGCCTGAGCGCGCGCGCCGGCCATTTCATGCCGGCCAGCCTGCTCGACAGCCAGTTGCAGACACTGGAATTGCCGCTGGACGAAGCCGACGTGGTATCGGTGGATGTGGACGCCACGGTGGCGGAGGTGGTGCAGGATGCCATCGCGCAGTTGGCGCTGATCGCGCCCAATGCGGCGCACAGCGTCGCGCCCTCGCCTCAAAGCGCCTGACGTAAAAGATAACGCAGCCCTGCATGGCTGTTTTCTTCTCGCTCCGGGAGAAGCTGCCCCGAAGGGGCGGGCGAGGGTAGGTGCGAAGCCACGCAATCCAGTCTCTCGTGTGGCATCGCCCCGTACCCTCACCCCAACCCCCGCTCCGCGCCCCGGCCGGCGTTTGCGACGCGGGCGCTCCAAGGCACGCGCGCCAGTGGCGCGCAAACAGTGCCTTCTCGCCCCCTGGGGAGAGGGGCGCTGTTCAACACCGTGACCAACCTGACAAGGTGGCGCAAAATTTCCTGGTTACTTTTTGCAGACCATTGATTTGCAGGCAATACGCCGGTCTCGCGGCCAATCATTTTTCCTATTGCGTCTGGTGCAGATAGTGATGAATCATCAGTATTTGTGCGAATACCGAACAGGCTGAACGCAATTTTTGCGAGCTGGTCGTACCAGATGCGACCGGACCCGACCGTTGAATGAATGCAGCGACATGCGTGTGTTGCATGGTCTCGCCGATCGGCCATCTTCACTCGGCAGATCCGGGGGGATCCAGCGCTTCCTTCCATCTATGGACATGCCGTGATGACACATTCAATTCGCCGCTTGCGATTTCGCAGTTTGACGCTCGTTCCCTGCCTGCTTGCCAGCGCAGTGGCTTTCGCCCAGCCCGGCCCCGCAACCGCACAACAGCCGGTGTCGTCCCTGGATACCCAGGCCTTCGCAGGCTCCAGCCAGATCTGGCGCAGCTTCGGCAAAGACCTTCCGTTCGCCAGCCCCACCAGCTGGACCACCGCCGGCGGCGGCTACTTGAACCAGCGCTTCGCGCCGGGCGAGTGGAAGATCAACCGCACCACCGTCAAGGGCCTCGTCCCGGCGTGGACCCTGACCACTACCGGCGACATCTCGGCCACGCCGAGCGTGGAAGGTGGCACGTTGTACGTGCCCGACTGGGGCGGCACGCTGTATAGCGTCGACACCCAGACCGGCAAGCCGAACTGGCAGGCCAAGCTGTCCGAATACACCGGCAATGCCAACTCGGTGACGCGCAACACTCCGGCCATCAGCGCCAACAGCATCATCGTCGGCGACCAGGCCGCCGGTACCGTGCTGGCCATCGACAAGAAGACCGGCAAGCTGCTGTGGAAGACCACCGCCGAAGCCAACCCGCAGGCGCGCATCACCTCCTCGCCGGTGATCTACGGCAACCGCATTTACGTGGGCATTTCCTCCGGCGACTGGGGCAACCTGGATTCGACCCACACCTTCAGTTTCCGCGGCAGCGTGGTGGCACTGGATCTGAGTACCGGCAAAAAGGTGTGGCAGTTCTACAACGTGCCCGAGGGGTATACCGGCGCATCGGTGTGGGGCCAGGTGGCGATCGACCCGATCAGCCGCCGCCTGTATTTCGGCACCGGCAACAACTACAACATTCCCGCCAGCGTGGGTAACTGCGTCTCCAACGCGCGCTCCTACCGCGGCAGCGAACTCACCGTGCAGGACGAACTGGCGTGCATGGCCCCGGACAACTACGTCGACTCGGTGGTCTCGTTGAATCTGGACACCGGCAAGCTGGTCTGGGCCGACCGTGCTCAAGGCTACGACGCCTGGAACCTGTCGTGCATCGTGGCGCCCACCAATGGCCTGTGCCCGAACACCCAGGCAACCAACCTGACCGGTCCTGATTACGACTTCGGCGGTGCCGGCGTGCAGCTGTTCACCGTATGGCGCGACGGCAAGGCGCAGCAACTGGTCGGCGCAGGGCAGAAGAGCGGCATCTACTGGGCCTTCGACGCCAAGACCGGTGCCAAGGTGTGGTCGACCCAGGTCGGCCCCGGCGGCACCACCGGCGGCGTCGAGTGGGGCACTGCGTTCGACCCGTACAAGTCGCAGGTCTACGTGGCCATCAACAACAGCACCAACGCCACCTATACGCTGGGACCGGCGAACACCCAGAGCCACAATGGCGGCTCGTGGGCCGCGCTGGATGCAGCCACCGGCAGGATCAAGTGGCAGGTCAAGGTGCCCGGCATCAACCGCGTGAATCCGACCGTGCCGGCCGGTGGCCAGGGCTCGCTGACGGTGTCACCGAACCTGCTCTACGCCGGGTCGATGGCCGGCAACATGGTTGCCCTTGATGCCGACACCGGCGCCACGCTGTGGAACCACGACGCCACCGGCTCGGTGCTCGCCTCGCCGGCCATCGTGGACGGCGCGCTGTACTGGGGCGCCGGCTACGGCCGCTTCAACTTCGGCACGGCGGCGACGGCCAACCAGCTGACCAAGTTCGTGCCGGATACCGCGGCAGCGAAGTAGGCAGCATCCTCGGCGAACGGCAATCACGCGTTCAGTCGCGCCACGACACCGCCGCCTTCGGGCGGCGGTGTTTTTTGCGATCGGGATTGGGCGATTTGTGGCTGCAAGCGCTGCGCGGGAGAAGCGACAAGGCAATGCCGCACCTCCCGCAGCGACGCGATGCGTCCACGCGCTAACCTGAGGTTCGCAGCTACAGGCGCGTGACCTGGCACAGGCGGATCTGCCCGGCTTCCAGCCCGTGCGCCTCGGCCGCACGACGGCGCAACGCAGCGACCAGCCCGGCCGCATCCAGCATGCCATCGGCGGGCACGTCCACGCTGTGGGCCAGTTGCCCCCACAGCACCGGCCGACCATCGCAATAGCCTTCGTAGTCGGCGAAGTAATGCAACTTGCGCAGCTCAGGTACCGACGTGGACATCGCCCTGGATCTCCGTGCAGCCCAGATGTTCCAACGCAATCTCCAGCCCCAGCAGATAGCTCTGCGCGCAGTAGCCGCGCACCGTCGCGATACGTTGGCCGAAACCCTCCGGCAGGCAACGCTCCGGTCGGTCCACGCTATCGTCGTGGGCCTCCACGAACGGATACGGCAACGCCCCCAGCACACGGTGCAGGCGCGCACTGTCCACGCAGCTGCCCGGATCGATCAACGCGATTTCCATCCGCGCCTGCCCGGCCACGCGCAAGGCATCCAGCAGCTCCTGCTCCGACCCGCAGGCACGCAGCGCCACGGTCTTGCCCGCATCGCCCGCGCACGCCACCAGTTGGCGGATCACCGCCCGCGGCAACGGCTGCGGCCCACGCACCAGCGGCAACGATGCCTCCGGACCACGCACGATCATGATCGACATGGCGGCCTCCTCAGGCAGCGGCGCGCAACGGCGCGCACAGGGATGGCAGGCAGCGCGCGGCAATCCCCAACGACATCGCATAGGCGCGCGGCGCGTCGTGCGGCGTGATCACCACCGCCAGCGGCGCATGCTGCGGATGCAGCCACGGCTCCAGCTCCTGGTCGGCATCGGTATGCAGCTCGATGTAGGGCGTGTGCAGCGCATCCAGTGCCGCACGCAATGCCGTCGCATGCACCTGCGCACGCGCGGACGGCGCCAGATCACCCGAATCCAGCAGCACCAGCTCCACCTCGGCGTCGCCACCGGCGGCCTGCAAGCCGGCGATCAGGCCATCGACATCGGCGCACGCCAGCGTGCGCAACGCACGGCCGGCACACTCGGGCAGCTGCAGCGGCGCCAGCTGCGCCGGATCGGCCTGCGGACCTTGCAAAATCAGGATACACATCGTGTTGGACTCAACGCACCACAGTGCGGGAGTGCCAAGGTAGGCCTGCCGGGCATAAAGGGGCTATTTGCGCGCTGGTGCGCCGGCATAAAAAGTGCGTAATGCCTGCGCAATGCCGGTGTGCCGCGCCCGGCGACGCGACAGAAGAGGTTGTAGATAAAACTGCAGCGCTCAACCTGGCGATGCCTCACGCAATGCGAACATCCCTCGATATCCGCATTGCGCCAAGCCCAGACCTGACACATGCGGCGCCACGCGCACCACGTGATGCACTGGTGCGCGATTGGCTGTTATTTCTCCCGCCGCCAGTTCACCGAGCCCTTGGTCTCCACCGTGCTGGATTCGGCTTCGATATCGAAGCCGCGGCTGAGCAGGTATTTCAGTGTCAGCACCGAGCCGCTGCCGACCATGGACACGCCGTAGCCGACATAGAGTTTGGGCGAGAGGTACTTGCCGAAGCCCACCACCGAGCCGACGGTGCTGGATTCGCTCACCCCCGCCTCGTCCAGGCCCAGCTTGGCGCCGATCTGCGAGGCGATCAGGCTGCTGCCGGCCGACAGCGCGGCCGAGGCGGCGCTGACCTGCTGGGTTTCGTCGCTACTGGCGGTGGACAGGCCACGGCCGAGCACCAGGTAGGACAGTGCTTCGGATTGCGACATCGCCGGCTCCGACCACACATCGGCACGCGGCGATTCGGCGCGGCCACTGACGTCGATGCCGGCGGTGACATCGCCGACCTTGCGCTCGGCACGCAGGCTCACGCGCGGGTCGGAAACGATGTTGTTGTTCCAGGTCAGCTGGCCGCGGCTGATGGTCAGATCCTGGCCATAGGCCTTGTAGCGGCCGCGCACGTCCAGCCCGCCGTTGGCGGTCATCTCGCGGCCCGGGCGCGCGCGGATCTGCATCTGCCCGCTCAGTCCACCCTTCAGGCCGAAGCCGCTCATGTTGACCTTGTCGCCCAGCACGATGGCCAGGTCCATATCCAGTGGCGAGGCCGGCGCTTCTTCCGGATCCACCGGGTCCAGCACCACCACGTCCTCGGACACCGAGGTGCCGCGATCCAGGCGTTCCAGGTCGATATCGGCTTCGGGCACGGTGACCTTGCCGCGCAGTTGCATGGTGTTGTCGGTGATGCCGAACTGCATGTCCGGGTTGGCGATGATGCGCAACTCGCTGGTGTTGTAGGCCAGCACGTTCTGGCCGCGGATATTGAGCAGCAACGGCGTGCTGGTGCCGAACCACGACAGCCCGCCATCGATGTTGAGCGTGCCTTCGCCGGACTTGGCCGATGCGGTGATCTTGGCCGAGCCATCCGGCAGTGCGTCGAAGCGTCCCTTGCCCTCGCTCAGGGTCAGGCCCATCGACGGATATTCGGCCGTGAAGTTGCTCAAGGTGGCATCGCCGCCCAGCAGCGGTTTGTCACGGGTGCCGCGCAGGCTCACATGGCCTTCGACCAGGCCCTTGGGCTGCACCACATCGGCCACCACCAGCTCCAGCCAGTACAGTCGCGACATATTGAGATACAGCTCGCCGTTGAGCGGCGCGTACGCATCCCAGCCGGTGTTGAACTTGGCATCGACAAAGCCGGCGCCCTGGAAGCCGATACCGAGCTTGGCCTGGATCTGCTGCGGGGTGAAATCGGCCTGCACGCTGAACTGGTCGTAGCGCAGCAACTCGCCGCGGTTGGGATTGCCGGCCACCGCCGCGTAGCGGGTTTCGCCCAGGCGGATGCCGCCTTCGGGCGAGGCGATGCGGAACGAGCCTTCCCAGGCATTGCCGCGCGGCTTGAAGCTGCCATCGAGCGCCAGCTCGCCGCGCAGATAGATCTGCCGCCCCTCCTGCTTGGGCAGCCACGGCTGCACCAGCGACAGCGGCAGTGCATCGCCGTGCACCACCATGCCCTCGCGCGGCCAGTTGGCGCTGGCGCACAGCGCGCCACCGGTGGCTGCGCCCAGGCAGGTGTCTGACAGCGTAAACGCGGCGCCATCGGTGCTGAACTGCGCCGGCTGGCGCAACGCCCAGGCGTCGCCCTTGGCCGGTGCGATCCGCAGCGTGGCGACCTGGCCCTGCCAGCGCTCGCCATTGCGATGGACATCGCCCTGCAGCGCGAGGTTGGCCATGCTGTTGGCGATCTCGGCATCCAGGCGCAGCGCTTCCACCGCACCGCGTGCCTGCACGCGCACGCTGTCCAGCACCACGCCGGCTTCGATCGCGGTGCCCTGCAAGGCCAGCTGCCCGTCGCTGCCGCGCCATGGCAAACGCCCGCGCAAGCTGATGCTCTGCGCGCTGTAGTCGTTCCAGCGCAGGCCACTGCCGGCGATGTCTGCGGTGATGTCCGGGGCATCGCGCTTGCCGCTGACCTGCAGCTGCCCGCGCACCGTGCCGGTGGCGCCGGGCAGGACATCGTCCAGCTGCAGCGGCTGCAGTTGCGCGGCAATATCGAGCTGGTCGCCGACCTTGCCCTTGGCGTTGATGCGGCTATTGCCCAGCGACAGCTGCAATTCGCCTTCGCCCTGTTCGCCACGCAAGGCGAACTTGCCGTTGGCCGACAGCGCGCGCTGACGCAGCTGGCCGGTCAGGGTCGGGATATCCGCCGTGGCTTCGAAGCCCGGCGATACACCGCCGGCCGGCGCCGGCAACTGGCGGCCCTTGGAGGCCACCTTGCCGGAGAGATTGCCGTTCCAGCCCGGCGCAAAATAGCCCGGGTCGAACTTGGCCAGCTGGGCGGTGACATCCCATTCCAGCTCCGGGGTCCAGCCCACTTCGCCGGTGAGATCCAGCGAGCCGCCCGGGGTCTTGGCCTGCACCTGCTTGAGCTGGGCGCGCTGATCGTTGCCGCGGCTGTCGAACACCAGCGCGGCCTGCTGCCCGTCGCGCTCCAGCGTGGCGCGGCCGATCGCCGCCCATGCCTTCAGGGTGCCGGCCACGCCCAGACGCGCATCGACCAACTCCACCGGCACCACCGGCGCATCGGGGGTGGCCGGGTCCGGCGTCGGGGTGAAGCGCAGGCCGCTGGCATTGACCGCGAAGCGGAAGCTCGGATTCTGCGTATCGCGGAAATCGGCAGTGCCACGCAACTGCGCGCGGCCTTCGAAGGCATCGATCACCAACGGCTCGACGGTGATCACCTGGTCCAGCAGGCTGATATGCGAGGGCTGCAAGCTGGCGCTCAACTCGCCCTGCTTGACGCTGCCTTGCAGGTCGGCGTTGCCGCCCTTGCCGGAGGCCTGCAGGTTCAGCGCGATCGGTGTGGCCGGGGCGGCGTACTGCCCGTTGGTGGCCGGCATCAGCAGCGAGGTATCCAGCGCCTCGGTGACGGCCTTGAAGGTCCAGGTCGGATCATCGCGCCCGGTGAACACCAGGCTGGCCTGCAGTGGTGCCGGCGCGCGGCCGGCGATGGCCACTTCCATCTTGTCCAGATCACCGCGTGCCACCAGCCCCAGGCTGGCCGGGGTGCGCCCACGTGCGGCCGGCAGCACCGCGGTGGCGGTGAGGTCGGCGCGGTAATCGTCGTTGGGCACGTAGTCGCCGTGCAGGCGGAAGTTGCCCATGTCGGTATCGACCACCAGATTGCGCGTGCGCAGTTCGCCGGTGGCCACTTCCAGCCCGCCCTGCACCTTGTGCAGGACGATCATCGGCTGCTGCAGCTGGGTGATGCGCAGGTTCTCCACGTCGATCTTGTCGGCCTGGATCGCCAGCGGCACGTTGATCTGCGGCAGCGACTCGGGCCAGCTCGGCAGCGTGAACGGCTCATCGCTCTTACCCAGATTCAAGGTGGCATTGCTGACCTGCACGGCATCCAGCTGCAGCTTGCGCCCGAGCAATGGGCGCAGGTCCGGTTCCAGATACACGCGCTCGGCGGTGAAGTGGATGTCCTGATACCGGAAATCGACATCGCGCAAGGTCAGCGGGCCGGCCACCGGGCCTTCGACCTTGCCGTAGGTGAAGCTGGCACCGACCGGCAGGCGCGCGGTGACCTGGGCGAGCAATACATCGCGCCCGGCCACGGTCTGCAGCAGCCAGTACACCGCGATCAGGGCCAGCAACACCAGCCCCAGCAAGGTCAGCCCGGAGCCGACCCAGAACCGGCGGCGGCGGTAGAAACGCGCGCGGCGCGGTGCGGGGGGCGGCGTCGGTGTGCTCACAGGTTGGCCCCGATATCGATATAGAGCTGGAACTGCGAGTCGGGATCGTTCAAGCCATGCGCGATGTCCACGCGCACCGGGCCCACCGGCGAGCGCCAGCGCAGACCGAAGCCGATGCCGGTGTGCCAGTCGGGCGTGTCGTCGAACGCGCTGCCGCTATCGACGAACACCGCGCCGCCCCAGGGGCCGCCCTTGAGGTAATGCTCGTATTCGGCGCTGGCGGTGACCACATTCTTGGCACCGAGCGCGAATTCGTCCGGCTTGGGCGTGCGCGGGCCGACTTCGCGGAAGGCATAGCCGCGGATGCTGTTGGCGCCACCGGCAAAGAAGCGCAGGCTCGGCGGCATCGCCACCAGATCGCTGGTCCAGGTGGTGCCGCCTTCGCCGCGCAGGATCACCCGGCCATTGTCGCCGGCGCCCAGGAACCAGCGCAGCTGGCCATAGAGCTGGCCGAAATTGGTGTCCGAGCCGGCGCCTTCGGCACCGCCGCGGATGAAGGCCTGCCCGGACACGCCGCTGCGCGGGAACAGGCGGTCGTCGACATTGACGTAGTTCACTTGCAACTGCGGATAGATCAGCGTGGAGGTTTCATACACCGCGCCTTCGAAGTCGTCACCGCTGCTGAAACGCCAGCGCTCGCGCAAGGCATTGATCGAAGCGATCGCACTCCAGCGCTCGTTGATCTGGCCGCTGCGGCTGCCGGTGAGTTTGACGTTGCGCAGGTCGATGTATTCGGTCTGCTCGTCATAGAGCCGCGCCGAGGCGGTGTACCAGCCATCCAGCCAGCGGAACGCCGGTACGCGGTAGCTGGTGGTCAGGCTCTTGCGGTTCTGCGCGTAATCCAGCTGCGTGTCCATCTTGTGGCCGCGCGAATTGACATAACGCCGCTCCACCCCGCCACGCACACCGGCACCGCTCTCGCTGCCGTAGCTCAAGCCGGAGGTGTAGACGGTGCGCTTGGCGCGGGTGAGCTTCACATCCACCGGCACCCGGCCTTGGTCGTCGGCTTCTTCCGGCTTGGGCTGGATATAGATGGTGCTGAAGTAATCGAGCTTGGTCAGCGACTCGCGCAGGCGATCCAGCTTGCCTTCGTGGTAGTAGCTGCCCTCGTCCCAATACACCAACGGCTCGAACAGGCCGGGGCGGAAGTAGTCGTAGTCGAAGCGCACCTTGCCCATGTCGTAGCGGCGGCCGCTATCCCAGTTCAGATCGATATCGGCAGCGCGCTCGGCGCGCGTCACCGCGACGCGGCGCTGGGTGAAGTCGGCATCGAAGTAGCCACGCTCGGCCAGCCGACGGGTGATGCGCACCTTGCTCGCTTCGTATTGCGGGTGGCTGAAGACCTGGCCTTCGCGCGGTTCGAACTGCTTGAGATCCTGGCCCAGGTAACGGTCCTGCTCGGCCCAGCCGGTGATGGAGATATGCGACTGCCGCACGCGCACCGGCTCGCCGCGCTCCACGGTGATCACCACCGTCACCTTGTCGCCGCTGCGCGGCGCGGCCAGATCGATGGTCGGCGAGTAATAGCCGAACGGTTCCAGCGCCTCGCGCGTCTGCCGTTCGGCCTGCGCCAGCAGGTACTCCAGTCGCGACTCTCCCTGCTCCTTGCCCACGGCCTCATACAGAGACAGGGAGACCTCGATGTTCTCGATCATCTCGGCGTCGGCGTCGTCGTCCAGGCCCTTGATTTCGATCTTGTCGATGGTGGCCCGGGCAACCGCTTGCAGCGGAACGAGCAGAGTGCACAGCAGGGAGAGAGCAAACGCGACTTTAAGCATCTACAAAGGATACCTAGCCTAGGCGTGAAGGGACAAAAAATCTAAACAATCTCGACTATCCGCAGGCGCAGGGGCTGGTTAGAGTCGAACTGTTGTTAACGTTTCGTTGACAGCGATGCCGCGCGGCCTCCCCGGTCGTCGCGCCCTGTTCCATGCCTTTGGAGAGAGAGGTTTCCATGAAGCGCCATTTGTTGGTCAACGCCGTATGCGCCGCCCTGGCCATGCCATCGCTTGCGATGGCCCAGAACCAGGACGCAGTGACTGAATTGAACAAGGTCACCGTGACAGGCTCGTTGATTCCACGATCGCAGGTCGAAACAGCCACCCCGGTGTTCTCCATCACCGCCCAGGACATCCAGCGCCGCGGCTTCAAGGATGTCTACGATGTGCTGCGCTCGCAGCCGATGGCCACCGGCTCGGTGCAGGACGGCCAGTTCAGTGGCGGCTTCACCGCCGGCGCCAAATCGCTGAGCCTGCTCGGCCTGGATCCGGGCTTCACCCTGGTGCTGATCGACGGCCGGCCGATGGCCGATTACCCGCTGCTCTACAACGGCCAGAGCAACTTCGTCGACCTGGCCAGCGTGCCGGTGGGTATGGTCGAACGCATCGACGTGGCGCCCGGCAACCAGTCCTCGATCTACGGCTCCAGCGCCATTGCCGGCGTGGTCAACATCATCCTGAAAAAGCACGTCGAGGGCGTGCAGATGAATTACCGCATGGGTACCTACGACGGTGGCGGCGGCAACAACCAGCGCTTCCAGCTTACCGGCGGCACTACCCTCGGCAAGGCCGATATCGTCTGGGGCCTGCAGCTCAACAACCAGGATCCGATCTACGGCTACCAGCGGCGCGATTTCGATTCCACCTCCGACAATCCGGATCCCACCCTGCGCTACGGCTCGCGCATCGCGCTGCACAACACGCCAACCACCTACATCGACCCCGGCGCCGCCAACTGCGATGCACTCGGCCCGCTGTTCAACGGCACGGTGCAATACGACAACCGCGCCAATCGCGGCAATTTCTGCAGCAGCCGCACCGAGCCAGGGTATGCCAGCATCCTCAACAAGGAACGCAGCGCCAGCGGCTACGCCAACCTGACCTACGCCTTCAACGACAACACCCAGGGCTACGCGACGCTGCTGCTCAATCGCACCAAGGTGAAGGTCAACAGCGGCTCACGCTTCTGGCAGACCTCGTCCGATACCGGCGGCTTGTTCTACAACCAGGACAGCCAGCAACTGGAAGGCTACCAGCGCATCTTCGCGCCTGAAGAGACCGGCAACCTGAACTTCAACAACAATCGCCAGACCGCCGACTCCTACAACATCGCCGCCGGCATCAAGGGCGGGCTGGGCGCCAGCAACTGGACCTACGATGCGTACTACGCACGCGCCGAATACCGCATCGACAGCCGCCAGCAATGGCCGTTGGCCGATCGCATCGAGGATTTCTTCCGCGAGCAGTTCCTGGGGCCCCAGCAAGGCGAGTACTACGGCTACCCGATCTATTCGCCCAACGACGCCAACTTCTATCGCGCATTGACGCCGGCGCAATACCGCAGCTTCAACGACGAGATCCGCACCAAGTCCAGGACCTGGACCCAGAACGTCAACCTGCAGCTCACCAACACCGAGTTGTTCAACCTGCCGGCCGGTGCCGTCGGCGTGGCCGGCGTGCTGCAGGCGGGCAACCAGTACTGGGAAAACCCGACCGATCAACGCGTGATCGCCGGTGACTTCTACCAGCTGACCGGCACCCAGGGCAGCGGCAAGCGCGAGAACTGGGCGGCGGCATTCGAGATGCGCCTGCCGATCCTCTCGACGTTGACGGCCAACCTGTCCGGACGCTTCGACGACTACAAGAACCAGGGCGGCGGTGGCGATTCCAAGTTCACCTACAAGGCTGCGCTGGAATTCCGCCCGATCGATTCGCTGCTGTTCCGCGGCAACTATGCCACCGCCTTCAAGGCACCGGACATGGCGTTTTCCTTCGCTGGCGACAGCGGCTTCTTCCAGGGCGTCAACGATTACTACCGGTGCGCACTCGAAGAACCCAACGTGCCGATCGCCGACTGCACCTATGGCGGTACCAGTATCCAGGGCCGTCGGTCGGGCAATGCGGACCTGAAGTCGATCACCGCCAAATCCTGGGGCGCCGGCGTGGTGTGGTCGCCGAGCGCACGCTTCAGCGTCAATGCCGATTACTACAACATCAAGATCGATGACAAGGTCAGCGACCTGAGCACCGACAACCTGTTGCAGACCGAATCGGCCTGCCGCCTCGGCAGCCTGGATATCAGCTCGCCCACCTGCGTGGATGCACTGTCGCGCATCGATCGCACCGCCGCCGATGCACCGGTACCCAATCGCCTGAGCGACATCCGCATCAACCCGGTCAATATCTCCAACGAGGAAATCTCCGGCGTTCTCAGCAAGGCGACGTACAACCTGGCGACCGAATCCTGGGGCCTGTTCGTCTTCGACGCGCAATACAACCTCACGCTCAAGCACGAAAGCCAGCAGTTCCCGCAGGATCCGGTACGCGACCTGCTCAGCGAACCGTTCTTCTCCTCCGAGTTCCGCAGCATCGTCAATGCCTCGGTGACCTGGCAGAAAGACGCCTGGACCACCACGTTGTTCGGTCAACGCAATGGCCGCACGCCCAACTTCGTGGCGCAACAAAGCACCGATGGGTATGCGGTGGAAGGCGCCCGCAAGGTCGGTGCGTGGACCACGCTCAATGCCACGCTCGACTATGCGCTCAACGACGACATCTCGCTGACCGCAACGGTCAACAATCTGGCCGACACCCGCCCGCCACGCGACCGCACCTACACCAGCTACCCGTACTACAACATCTTCAACTACACCGGCTACGGCCGCTCCTACATGCTGGAGCTGAACTGGCGTTTCGGCGCACACTGACTGATCCGAGGCGGTAGCGTCCAGCGGCAGCCATGGGGCTGCCGCTGGCGTTTTTTGGCCAAGGCTTAGGGCAGGCGTTTTTGAATCGAGCGCTCGGGGAGCGCCGCGACTGCGATTGAGCGAGTCTGGAGCGGCTGGAAAAGGTGTGTAGCCCAAGCTGGCGACACGCAGGCACTTCGGCTGCGGGCATGCTGCACGCACCGATGCAGCAGCCTCGCGTCGTCGTGCTGGCCGTTGTCAGCGTGCGTCGGCCTGGATCAGGCCGGCATGCAACAAATCCAGCCGCAGCGGCTCCAGCTGCGTGGCGTAGCGCCGCCACTCGTCCACGTTGCGCCCATGCACACCTTCGCGCACCTGCACGCTGCTCAGCGTGGCCGATGCCGCTGCATTGCGGGTGATATCGATCTGACCGGGCTCGATCTCCAGCCCGCAGCGCGCCATCAGCTGCTCAAGGATCGTGGATGGATCACGCACCATCTGCGCATAGTCCACATCGATCACCCGGCCCGGCAATGCCGCGCGCCACTGCGCCATCAACCCGTGATACGCCTGATAGTGACGCGCCAGCGTGTGCAGGTCGTAGCTGTAGGCGTAGGAGTCGCCGAACAACGCGCGGTAATTGGAGAAACACACCGCCATCGGCTCGCGCACCAGATGCACGATCACTGCACCTGGCAAGGCACGTGCGATCGGACCGATCGCCACCGCGTTGGCCGGTAGCTTGTCGATATACCAACGCGCAGATCCGGCGCGCCATTGCGTCTGTTCCAGGTAACGCGCGCCGACCTGCGCATAGTCCAGCGTCGGCAGCGCCTGCAGCACACGCGCATCCAGCAGGCTGCGGCCGGCCTGGTCGGCGCCCCAACGCAATTGATGGCCAACGTCGCTCAACTCGCCAGCCGACACGATCTGGGAATGATTGCCCAGCATCCGCTCCAGCACCGTGGTGCCCGAGCGCGGCAAGCCGAGCACGAAGATCGGCTGCGGGCCGTGCGCGGCCGGGGCTTGCTGCCCAGCGAACACGCCTTGCTGGGCCAGTGCTCCCAGCTGCGTATAGAGCGCAGCTTCTGCATCGGTATCGTGGCGCAGGCGCGCATGCATCACCGCATTGCCATGCTGCAGCGCGTCCCAGGCAGCCCCGGTCTGGCCGAGGTCTTCCAGTTCCTTGTACAGCGCGAACGCCAGGCCGGCGCGATCTTCGCTGTCGGGCTTGGCACGCTGCAGTTGCTCACGCAGTTGCTCGACATGGTTGCTGCTGGTGGTCTGACGGCGAAGGCGCGCACGCGTCAACGCCGCGCGGCCATAGCCGGGCTTTTGCGCCAGCGCATGCTCCAGCGCCTGCGCCGCTTCATCGAGGCGACCATTGAACTGCAGCTGCACCGCAAGAAAGAAACGGAAATCCGCGCCATCGAATCCGCAGGCCTGCGCGCGCCGCATCATCGCCAGCGCGTCGCCATGTTCGCCCAGCGATTGATGCACATGCGCGAGCAAGGCCAGGGTCGGGCCATCGTTGCACTGCATCACCGACGGATGCCGCAGCAAGGCATGCAGTACGCGATGCTCGCCGACACGCAGCAAGGCTTGCGCCACGCGGCAACGCATCGCCACGTCGTCACCCAGATCGCCTGCGGCCAGCCGCAACTGCGCCACCGCCTCGCGCATCCTGCCGTTGGCCAGCACGGTGCCGGCCAGCAGCACGCGGGCCGACACGTGCGTGGGCTCCACCTCCAGCAATGCCTGCAGCGCAGACGCGGCCACCCCCAGCTCGCGACGTGCCAACGCGGCCTGCGCGGTCTGCCAGTGCACCGCGCCGGCGGACGCGGCCATCAGCTGGACAGATGCTCGATGGCGGCGACGCTGCCGAGGCGGTCGCCGAGCTTCTTCAGCAGGGCCAGGCGGTTGGCGCGCAGTTGCGGGTCTTCGGCGTTGACCATGACGCCGTCGAAGAAGGCGTCGACCTGCGGGCGCAGGCGCGCCAGGCGCGCAAGCACGGCGACGTAGTCGTGGCGGTGCAGTGCATCACCGGTGTCGCCGATGGCCGCTTCCACCGCTTCGGCCAGGGCTTCTTCGGCCGGCTCGCGCAGCAGGCTGGTGTCGATATCGCCGGGAATCTCGCCCTCGACCTTGCGCAGGATGTTGCGGATGCGCTTGTTGGCCGCGGCCAGGGCTTCGGCTTCGGGCAGCGTGGCGAAGATGCCGATCGCCTCGATGCGGCGGTCGAAGTCGTAGAGGGAGCCGTGGGTCGCGCCCGGGTGCGCTCCTACGCTGGCCGATGCAGGAGCGCCCTCGGGCGCGACAGAGAACAGTGCGGCGACCGCATTGAAGTGGGTGGCAGCAACGCCCTTGTCTGCGTAGTAACCACGTAGGCGGTCGAGGACGAAGTCGAAAATCTCTGCATCTTGACCAGCCTGCGCCAACGCGGTGTGTGCTTCCTTTTCAACAGATGGCGGCAAAGCGGAACCGGCATCTTTTGCCTTGGCGATCGCAGTTTCTGTCTTGAGCAATTGCCTGGCACTTGCCTGGACATTGATCTGATTTCTAGCCTCTACAAGCAGCTTTTTTAGATCCAGCTCAAACCCACTCTCGATCACCGTCCGCGCCAGCCCCAAGGCGTTGCGCCGCAGCGCAAACGGATCCTTGTTGCCGGTCGGTTTCAAACCAGCCGCAAAGCCACCGGCCAGGGTATCCAGCCGTTCGGCAATCGCCAGCACCTTGCCCAGTGGCGACAATGCGATGTCGTCGCCGGCAAAACGCGGCTGGTAGGCCTCGTCGATCGCCAGCGCAATCTCGCCGGGCTCGCCGGCGGCCTTGGCGTAATGGCGCCCGGCAATGCCCTGCAGCTCCGGGAATTCGTTGACCATGCGCGACTGCAGGTCGTTCTTGGCCAGCTCCGCGGCGCGGCGCGCCTGCACCGGATCGGCACCGACCTGCGGCGCGATCGCCTCGGCCAGCGCCGCCACGCGCGCGACCTTGTCGGCCACCGTGCCCAGCTTGGCCTGGTAGGTCACGCTGGCCAGACCGGCACCCATCGCCTCCAGCCCCTGCTTGAGGTCTTCGTCGAAGAAGAACTTGGCATCGGCAAACCGTGGACGGATCACCCGCTCGTAGCCCCTGGCGACTTCGGCCACGTCCTTGGAGACGATATTGGCGATGCCGATGAACTGCTCGGTCAACTTGCCGCCGTCGTCCAGCACCGGGAAGAATTTCTGGTTGACCTCCATGGTTTCGATCAGCGCTTCCTGCGGCACCGCCAGGAAGTCGCGCTCGAAACTGCACAGCACTGCCGACGGCCATTCGACCAGGTTGACCACCTGTTCCAGGTTGTCGTCGCTGATGCGCGCGCTGCCGCCGGCCTGCCTGGCGGCAGCTTCGGCTTCCTCGACGATGCGTGCGCGGCGTGCGTCGGCATCCACCAGCACATGCGCCGCGCGCAAGGCCTCGATGTAGTCGCCCGGTGCCGCCAATGACACGGCGCCGTCATGCATGAAGCGGTGCCCGCGGGTGAGGCGATCGCCACGCACGCCCAGCAGCTCGGCCGGAATCACCGCATCGCCGAACAGCAGCACCAGCCACTGCACCGGCCGCGCGAAGGCGTACTCGTGCGCGCCCCAGCGCATCGGCTTGGGGATCGGCATCGCGGCGATCGCCTCGCGCAGGATGTCGGGCAGCAGGTCGGCGGTGCGCGCGCCCGGCGTCACCGCGCGGTGCACGAAGCGCTCGCCCTTGGCATCGCTGGTGCGCTCCAGCGCGGTCCAGTCGATGCCGGCCTTGGCGGCGAAACCGGCCAGCGCCTTGGTCGGCTTGCCCTCGGCATCCAGCGCGATGTTGAGATACGGGCCCAGCACTTCGGAGCGCTGCTCGGGCTGCTCGGTGGCCACGCCCGGCAGCAGCACCGCCAGGCGGCGCGGCGTGGACAGCGGCTTGGCATCGCCACGGGTGACCGCGACGCCGCGCTTTTCCAGACCGGCCAGCACGCCATCGAAGAAGGCCTGCGCCAGACCCGGCAGCGCCTTGACCGGCAGCTCTTCGGTGCCCAGTTCGATCAGCAGGGGAAGTTGTTCGCTCATGTCAGGTGAACCTTGGCTTATGTCCCTTCTGCCATCAACGGACGAAGGTGACTGGAGAATGTCCTTCTCCCGCTAGCGGGAGAAGGTGGCGCGCCG
This sequence comes from Xanthomonas euroxanthea, assembly GCF_903989455.1. Classification (NCBI taxonomy): domain Bacteria; kingdom Pseudomonadati; phylum Pseudomonadota; class Gammaproteobacteria; order Lysobacterales; family Lysobacteraceae; genus Xanthomonas; species Xanthomonas euroxanthea. The sequence continues at coordinate 4,719,095 of NZ_LR861803.1, forward strand.
CGCCGGATGAGGGTCGTGCCGAGGCGGCGGAGACGTACTGCCCCATCCGCCCTGCGGGCACCTTCCCCCGCTGGCGGGGGAAGGACGCAGCATCAGCGCTTGACTCCGGGAAAGCCCAGCTTCTCGCGTTGTGCGTAATACGCCTGCGCCACGCCCTGCGCCAGCGCGCGCACGCGCAGGATGTAGCGCTGGCGTTCGGTCACGCTGATCGCGCGGCGCGCATCCAGCAGGTTGAACGCGTGGCTGGCCTTGGTGACCTGCTCGTACGCCGGCAACGGCAGGCCGACCTCGACCAGGTGCTTGGCCTCGGCCTCGCAGGCGTCGAACCGATGGAACAGCTCAGCCACATTGGCATGCTCGAAGTTGTAGGCGCTCTGCTCCACCTCGTTCTGGTGGTACACATCGCCATAGCTCACCGGCGTGCCATCCGGGCCGTAGGTCCACACCAGGTCGTAGACGTTGTCGCAGCTCTGCAGGTACATGCACAGCCGTTCCAGCCCGTAGGTGATCTCGCCCAGTACCGGCTTGCACTCCAGTCCGCCGGCCTGCTGGAAGTAGGTGAACTGGGTCACCTCCATGCCGTTGAGCCAGACTTCCCAGCCCAGGCCCCAGGCGCCCAGCGTGGGCGATTCCCAGTTGTCCTCGACAAAGCGCAGGTCGTGCACCAGCGGGTCGATGCCCAAGGCCTTGAGCGAGCCCAGGTACAGGTCCTGGATATTGTCCGGGTTGGGCTTCATCGCCACCTGGTACTGGTAGTAGCGCTGCAGGCGGTTGGGATTTTCGCCGTAGCGGCCGTCGGTGGGGCGGCGCGAGGGCTGCACGTAGGCCGCATTCCACGGCTCCGGTCCCAGCGCGCGCAGGAAGGTGGCCGGATGGAACGTGCCTGCGCCCACTTCCAGGTCCAGCGGCTGGATCAGCACGCAGCCTTGCTCGGCCCAGTACTGGTTGAGGGTCTGGATCAGGCCCTGGAAAGTGATTGGAACGCGCCGGGAATCGGACATGCAGCAAAGGCCGTGCGGAAGGGGTGCGCTAGTATACCGGCCGACCCGCAGCGCTTTGCCGCGGAGCACCGCTGCAGGGGAACCTCGAGCATGGAACAGCGGCGTACGGCCGATACTGAAAGCGCAGCGGCACTGTTGCCGCGCGGCCGCCTGATGTTCGACCCGGTGGCCGCCGCCCTGCTTGCAGACGGCATGGTGGTGCCGAACGAACATGAGCGCGTGCAGTTCTCCGCCGCCGGCGTGCGCAATGCCAGCGAGGTGCATCCGCTGGTGCTGCTGGCCAACCTCAAGCTGCATGCCGCGCAGCCGCCGGCCGGCGAACTCGGGCTGGAACGGCTGACCGAATGGCTGGCCACCCGCACCGGCCTGCGCTATCTGCGCATCGACCCGACCCGCATCGATGTGGCCGCGGTCACCGGCGTGGTCTCGCATGCCTACGCACGCCGCCACCGCATCCTGCCGCTGGCGCTGGATGCCGAGCGCGTGCTGATCGCCACCAGCGAGCCGCTGGCGCTGGACTGGCTGGCCGACGTGCAGCACCTGAGCCGGCGCCGCATCGAACTGGCGCTGATCAACCCGCTGGACCTGCACCGCTACACGATGGAGTTCTTCGGCGTGACCCAGTCGGTGCGCGGCGCGCGCGGCGATGTGCGCAGCGCCGAACCGGGTGCCGGCCTGCCCAGTTTCGAGCAGCTGGTGGAACTGGGCCGCGCCGGCGACGTCAATGCCGACGACCACCACATCGTGCATATCGTCGACTGGCTGCTGCAGTACGCCTACGAACAGCGGGCAAGCGACATCCATCTGGAGCCGCGTCGCGAGGCCGGGCGCATGCGTTTCCGTATCGACGGGGTGCTGCACAAGGTGCTGGAAGTGCCGCCGTCGGTGATGACCGCGGTGGTCAGCCGCATCAAGGTGCTCGGCCGCATGGACCTGGCCGAACGCCGCCGCCCGCAGGACGGCCGCATCAAGACCCGGTCGCCGGGTGGGCGCGAGGTGGAAATGCGCCTGTCCACGATGCCCACCGCCTTCGGCGAGAAGTGCGTGATGCGCATCTTCGACCCGGATTCGGCGTTCAAGAGCATCGAGCAGCTCGGCTTCAGCCCGGAAGAAGCCGCCGGCTGGAGCGCGCTGGTCGAGCGCCCGCATGGCATCGTGCTGGTCACCGGCCCGACCGGCTCGGGCAAGACCACCACGCTGTATTCCACGCTCAAGCGCCTGGCCACGCCGGACGTGAACGTGTGCAGCGTGGAAGACCCGATCGAAATGATCGCGCCGGAATTCAACCAGATGCAGGTCCAGCAGAACATCGACCTGGATTTCGCCAGCGGCGTGCGCACGCTGCTGCGCCAGGACCCGGACATCATCATGATCGGCGAGATCCGCGACCTGGAGACTGCCCAGATGGCGGTGCAGGCTTCGCTCACCGGGCATCTGGTGCTATCGACGCTGCACACCAACGACGCCGCCTCGGCGATCACCCGCCTGCTGGACCTGGGCGTGCCGCATTACCTGGTGGCGTCCACGCTCAACGGCGTGCTGGCGCAGCGGCTGGTGCGCACCTTGTGCGTGCACTGCAAGCGCCCGCATACGCTCAGCGACGATGAGTGGGCGGCGATCCGCGAGCCGGGCGAAGCGCTGCCGCAGGTGCTGAACGTGCACGCGCCGGTCGGCTGCCTGGAATGCCGCCGCACCGGCTACCTGGGCCGTGTCGGCCTGTACGAGTTGCTGCCGGTGAGCCCGCGTTTGCGCAGCCTGATCCGCGCCGACACCGACCTGGCCAGCTTCAGCCACGCCGCCCGCGGCGAAGGCCTGCGCACGCTGCGCCGCACCGGCCTGGAAAAGGTCGCCGCCGGGCTGACCACGGTGGAAGAGGTGTTGTCGGTCCTGCCGCCACGGGACTAGGCGGATCGCCTGGGACTTGCACGGTTATCGGCCCAGGCGACCCTCACCCCAACCCCCGCTCCGGGCCCCGGCCCGCGTTTGCGACGCGGGCGCTCCAAGGCACGCGCGCCAGTGGCGCGCAAGCCATGCCCTCTCGCCCCGGCGGGAGAGGCGCTCGCTCCGTTCTCCCACCTTCTCCCTTCTCCCACCGGGAGAAGGTGCCCGAAGGGCGGATGAGGTACGTCGGCACGCACATGCCGCCATTGGCAGGGGCTTCGCCTCACCATTGACCAGGTACACGGCACGGCCGAGTACAACCAGATCAGCGACGCACGATCACCACGGCAACCGAATCGGCAACCGACGTGGCACAAACCATCTCAGCCATCACTGCTCTTACATCCACACAGCGCAAGTAGCCAGCTCCCCGCCCCCCAGCCATCAGCACATAGCCATCCGGCATAACCTTAGCTGCATGTATTGGCACGCCACTTGAAAAAAACCGGCGGGAGCTGCCTACAATCGGGCACATCAGTCGCTGCTGGATGCTCGTCCGCATGTCCGCCTTGCCGTTCCTGATCATCGAAACCGGGCATCCCGTGCCGGAGATGAAGCGATACGGCCGCTTTCGGCACTGGATCCGCGTTGCGGCCGGGCTGGCCGAACACGAAACCGTCGCCATCGATGTCGCCAACGGCGGCCGCCTGCCCGACCGCGCCGGCTTTGCCGGCACCATCGTCAGTGGCTCGGCCGCCTATGTCACCGACCGCGCCGACTGGAGCGAACGCAGTGCCGCCTGGCTGCGCGATGCCGCCCACCAGGGCATGCCGCTGCTGGGCATCTGCTACGGGCACCAGCTGCTGGCGCACGCGCTGGGCGGCGAGGTCGACTACAACCCGGCCGGGCGCGAGTCCGGCACGATCGCGCTGGAACTGCACCCGCCAGCCGAGCAGGACCCTTTGTTTGCAGGCCTGCCGGCGCATTTCCCGGCGCACGCCACGCACATGCAGACCGTGGTGCGCGCCCCGGACGGGGCCATCGTGCTGGCGCATTCGCGGCAGGACCGTTGCCATGCCTTCCGCTGGGGCCAGGCCACCTGGGGCGTGCAGTTCCACCCCGAGTTCGCCACCCACCACATGCGCGGCTACGTGCAGGCGCGCGCCGAGTGCATCGCCCGCCACGGCCACTGCGCCCGCACGGTCGCCCGGGAGGTCACCGCCGCGCCGATCGCGCGCAAGCTGCTGCGCCGGTTCGTGCATCACGCACGCGGCCTGCAAACAGTGACCACTCATCCCGCCGCACACACGCAAAAGCAGCGATAATCGCGCCACGCCGGATGGTCCGGTGCGTATCGATCCGGAATGGGAATGAGCGAAATCCGCAAGGTGCCGGCGTCTGCCGGCGCAGAATGGCTGTTGACCGGTTTCTCGCTGTTGAAGCGGGCGCCGCTGGCGCTTGGCTCGCTGGGGGTGATCTGGAGCGTGGCCGCCACCCTGGTGGTGTCGCTGTCGGTGCTGGTGCCGCTGCTGGGCCCGGCCCTGCAGTTCCTGCTGGTGCTGGCCGGCCCGCTGTTCATGGGCGGCCTGCTGTGGGCGATCCGCGAGGTCGACGAAGGCCGCATCGCCAAGCCGTCGCATCTGCTGCACGGCCTGCAGGACGGCCGCGCGCCGCACCTGCTGGTGTCGCTGCTGCCGCAGCTGATCGCCGGCCTGCTGCTGGGCGTGCTGCTGCTGGCGATGATCGGCGCCAGCGGGCTGCAGCAGCTGTCCGAGGTGATGATCAAGATCAACCAGATCAGCCAGTCCGGCGCGCAGCCGGATCCGGTGCAGATCGAGCAGCTGGCCGCCAGCCTGCCGGCCGGCCGCATCCTGCTGTGGCTGCTGCTGACCATCGCCACCTTCGCGGCGATGACCCTGGCACTGTTCGTGATGCCGCCGCAGGTGATGTTCGACCGCAGCACCGGCGGCCACGCGCTACGCGAGAGCCTGCGCGCCAGCCTGCACAACCTGCCGGCGATGCTGGTGTTCTTCGTGCTGGCCTTCATCGCCATCTTCGCGATCTATTTCGCGGTGATGATCGTGGCGCTGATCGTCGGCCTGGTCGCCGGCCAGACCGTGGCGATGTGGCTGGCCCAGCTGCTGCTGATGGCGGTGCTGATGCCGGTGTTCGCCGGCTCGGTGTACGCCGCCTGGAAGCAGATGTTCACGCACCAAGGCGCTTCTGCCCAGCCGACGACGCCCTCACGACCGGATGTGTTTGCGGCCTGAGCCCTCGCCCCGTAGGAGCGCACCTGGGCGCGACGAAGCGTTCGCCAGGAAGCCCCAGTCGCGCCCGGGTGCGCTCCTACGTGGGTGATTGGCGTCTGGGGCGATGCTGGCCCCGTCCGCGAACTAGGCGCTCTTCGGCCCCACCGCGCGCGAGGCGATGATGCCCAGCTCGTAGAGCAGGCACATCGGGATGGCCAGCATCAGCTGCGAGACCACGTCCGGCGGGGTGAGCACGGCGGCCAGGATGAAGATGCCGACGATGGCATAGCCGCGGCCTTCGCTCAGCTGCTTGGGGCTGACCCAGCCCAGCAGCACCAGGATCACCAGCGCCACCGGCAGCTCGAAGCTGGCACCGAAGGCGAAGAAGATCGCCAGCACGAAATCCAGGTAGGAATTGGCGTCCGGGGTAATGGCGATCACGTCCGGCTTGAACGTGGTCAGGAAGTGGAACACCGCCGGCAGCACCAGGAAATACGCGAACGCGCAGCCGATGTAGAACAGCGCCACCGCCGAGGCCAGCAACGGGAATGCGAGTTTCTTCTCGCGCTGGTACAGGCCCGGCGCCACGAAGGCCCAGGCCTGATACAGCAGCCACGGCACGCTGAAGAACACCGCCACGAAGAAGGTCAGCTTGAGCGGGGCGAAGAACGCGCCGGCCGGGTTCATCGCGATCATCGTCTGCCCCAGCGGCAGCTGCGAAATCAGCGGCGCGGCCAGCCACGAGTAGATTGCGCGGGAAAACGGCAACAGCGCCAGCAGCACCACGCCCAGGCCGATCAGGGCGCGCACCAGGCGTGCGCGCAGCTCGACCAGATGCTCGATCAGACTGCTTTCGGCCTGTGCGTCGTCGAACAGGCTCACGGCCGCTTCTCCTGGAGCTTGCCCGGCTCGGTCGGCTCGATCAGCGCCTCTGGCATGCCCGGCTCCATTGGCGAGGCAACCGGCGTCTGCGCGCTGGCATTGCCCAGGTGCGCTGCATGCGGCGCCGGCACCACCGGGTCATGGGGGGCCGGCACCAATGTCTGATGGGGCGCCGGCGCCATGGGCCGTGCCTGGGCGATGACCGGTGCGGCGGCCGCATGTTCAGGCGCATCGGCGGGGCCCGCTGCCGGCGCGGCATTGGCCCCAGCCGACAGGTCCGCATGCGCCAGCTCCAGCGGCGTCGCCACCGGTGTCGTGGTGCTGCGGATATCGATATCGCGCCCGACCTCGTCGTGCAGCGCGCGGGCGCCCTGCTCCAGATGTTGCTGCTTGTTGCGCAACTGGTCCTCGGCCTCGCGCAGCGAGGCCTGCACGTCCTGCAGGCTGCGCTTGAGCTCTTCGGCCTCCAGCTCGCGTTCCAGTTCCTGCTTGACCGAGTCCCATTGCATGCGCGCGCGGCGCACCCACAATCCGGCGAACCGGGCCGCCTTGGGCAGGCGCTCGGGACCGAGCACCACCAGGGCGACGATCGCAATCAGCGTCAGTTCGCCAACACCTATGTCAAACACCGACGCCGCTCCGGATCAACGCGCGTCGCGATCGCGCTCGGCCTGCGCCTCACGTGCCTGCTCGGCCGTGCGGCTGTCGTCGCCGAGCTTGCCGGCCGGCTTGTCCTCGTCGTGCATGCCTTTCTTGAATTCCTTGACCGCGCTGCCGAGATCCTTGGCACCGCTGGTGAGCCGCTTGGTACCGAACACCAGCAACACGATCACCAGCACGATCAGCCAGTGCCAAATGCTGAAACCGCCCATGATCTGCTCGCTTGCTGAAGAAGAAGGAAGGCGCAGGATACCCCAGCGCACCGCGCAGGGGGATGACAGCGCGTCAGCGGTTGCCGTCCAGCGATTCGGTGCGGATTTCGCCATCGGACACCGGCTGGAAACCCTGCTGCGGCGGTGGCGTGGTGCTGGGCTGCATCGGCACGGTGCTGGCCTCGTTGACCGCAGGCGGCGGTGTGGTGGCCGCCTGTGCCGGTGGCGGCGTTGCCGGGCGCGGCGCGCTGGCGCCGTCGTCGGCGCTGCCATCGGTACCGCGATTGGCGCGTGCGGTGTAGGTCGCCTCTTCCAGGCGGTCGCGGAAGGCGATTACGTCGGTGGAGGCACGCTCGTTGGTACGGCCTTCGAAGATCATCCGCGGGGTGGCGCCGCCACCGTAGGCGTTGAGGTCGGCGGCATCGTCGATCTGCAGCACCGCACCGTCTAGCGCCACGCCGGCGAACAGGCCACGGGCGCGCGACCACGACCAGATTTCGGCCTTGAGCTGGCCATCGGTGGCGGCGGCGGCATTGCGGCCGACCGGGCCGGCGGCCACGCCGGCATCGGCACCGAGGGTGAACTTGCCGTTGACGATGTTGTCCAGGCTGCGGTCGTTGCGGAACACCAGCACCACGTCGGAGGACTGCACGCCGGCCTGGAAGCCGATGCTGCCGCCGGTGAGCTTGACGAAGACCGGCTGCGACCAGCTGCCGTCGGCATTCTTCATCGACATCAGGCCATGGCCGCGCCGGCCGCCGATCACCAACCCGGCCTTGAGCGTATCGGGGATGACCACGATGGCGCGCGCCTCGTCGAGCAGCTTGTCCGGGATGGCCTGCTCGGGAATCTTCATGATCTCGTTGAGCACCCGCACCGCGTTACGCGCGCGCTGGTCCTCTTCCGGGCCGGCAACGGCATGGCCGGCGGCGAAGGTCAGCGACAACAACAGGGCCAGGCGCGACAGACGAGGCATGACAAGCTCCAGGGGACGATCCGTCAAAGATAGCAATGGCGCGACGTTAGTGGTGGCGCAATGAATCGGTGGTGAGCGCAAGCGGGTACCAGAGGCGGTCAATGGAGGCGATCGATGCGCTGTCCTCGGCAGCACTGCCGCGCTCTGCCAGAATGGCGCGCATGAACACCACCCCCGATACCGCCCTGCTGGTCGTCAATCTCGGCACCCCCGAGTCGCCCACCGCCCCGGCCGTGCGCCGCTACCTGGCCGAGTTCCTCAGCGACCGCCGCGTGGTCGCAATCCCGCCGCTGTTCTGGAAGCCGCTGCTGTACGGGGTGATCCTGCCCATCCGCGGGCCCAAGTCGGCCGAGAAATACGCCAAGGTCTGGCTGCCGGACGGCTCGCCGCTGGCGGTGTACACGCGCCGGCTGGCCGAAGGCCTGAAGCAGGTCATGCCGGACTGGCACGTGGAATGGGCCATGCGCTACGGCGCCCCGGCGCTGCGCAAGACGCTGGACGGCCTGCGTGCGCGCGGCATCCGGCGCATCGTGGTGCTGCCGCTGTATCCGCAGTATTCGACCACGACGACCGCATCGATCCAGGACGTGATCGACGCCTGGCGCCGGGGCGCGCCGGAGGTCGCGGTGGAGGTGATCCAGGAGTATTGCGAAGATGCCGGCTGGGTCGCGGCGATCGCCGATTCGATCCGTGCGCACTGGCAGGCGCACGGGCGCAGCGAGAAACTGATGTTCTCCTTCCACGGCCTGCCGCAGCGCGTGGCCAATGCCGGCGATCCGTATCCGCAGCAATGCGAGCGCAGCGCGCAGGCCATCGTCGCTGCGCTGGGCCTGGGCGCGGACGAATGGCAGATGGGCTACCAGTCGCGCTTCGGCTCGGAGCGTTGGCTGCAGCCCTACGCCGAACCGACCTTGTGGAAACTGGCCGAAGGCGGCGTGCGCAGCTTCGACCTGGTCTGCCCGGGTTTTGCCACCGATTGCCTGGAAACCCTGGAGGAAGTGGCGCTGGGCTTTGCCGAAACGCTGGCCGAACGCGGCGCCACCCTGAGTTACATCCCCTGCCTCAATGCCAGCCCGGCACATGCGCAGGCACTGGCCGCCGTGGCGCGGCGCGCGTGAGGTTGGAGCCGTTTGCGTGCGACCTGGCGATCGGCCGGGTCACCGGACTGCGCAACCCGGACCGTGGCCCGCGCCGGGTGCTGGCCCTGCATGGGTGGCTGGACAACGCCGCCAGCTTCCTGCCGCTGAGCGCGCACCTGCATGCACAGGACCTGGACCTGGTCCTGCTCGATCTGCCCGGCCACGGCCATAGCGCGTGGTTGCCGGTCGGTGCCGAGTACACGCTCAGCAGCGCGATCGGCATTCTGCTGCAGGTGGCCGATGCGCTGGGCTGGGAGCGCTTCTGCGTGCTCGGCCACTCGCTGGGCGGCGGTGTCGCCAGCCTGCTGGCCGCCGCGGCGCCGGAACGCGTGGAGGCGCTGATCGCGATCGAGGCGCTGGGTGCACTGGCCGAGCCGGTGGAAGGCACCGCCACCCGCCTGCGCGATGCGATTGCCTCGGCACGCACCTTGTCACAGCGGCCGCTGCGCGTGTTTCCGTCGATGGAGATGCCGGTGCGCGCACGCATGATGGCCAACCAGCTCACCGAACCGGCCGCACGGCTGCTGGTGGAGCGCGGCGTGTGCGCGGTCGAAGGCGGCTACAGCTGGTGCAGCGACCCGCGCCTGACCCTGCCCACGGCCATCCGCATGACCGAAGCGCAGATCGACGTGCTGCTGGCCTCCATCGCCTGCCCGGTCCAGGCAATCTTCGCCACGCCGGCGCAGGTGTACTTCCCCGCTGCCTTGCGCGATCACCGCGTGGCGCTGATGCGCGATGCGCGCCTGCAGTTGTTGCCCGGCACCCACCATGTGCATATGGAAGCACCGGACGCGGTGGCGGCGGTGATCAACGGATTCCTGGCGTCGCTGCCGCCGCCGCACGCGTGATGCGCGGAATGCGTGCTGCGTCCTGCGCGATGCCACGGCGCTGACGCTCGTGCTTATTGCCCGGCATGCGACAGCAGACCTCAGTGCCGGCAGCACCGGCAGGTAGCGTCAGCGGCGGAAACTGCATCGCGACGACCTGCCTTACTCCACCTGCAACAACCGCCGCAGCTGCGCCTTGAGCTGGCGCCCGTGTTCGTGGAAATAGCTGCGCTCGTCGCGCCAGGCGGGAAAGCGCTGCTCCACCTCGGCCCAGAACGCAGGCGAGTGATTGGCCTGCAGCAGGTGGCAGAGCTCGTGCACCAGCACGTATTCGAACGCGGACGGGCGGCCGAGCACCAGCGCCAGATCCAGCGCCATCGAGCCATCCGGTGCCAGCGAACCCCACTGCGAGGACATCACCTTCAGCCGCACCCGCGCCGGCGCGCGCGGCAGGCCGGGCAGATAGCTCGGCAACCAGCGTCCGACATCGGCGCGCGCCTGTGCTTCGTAGAATTCCTTCAACGTGCGGCGCAGGCCTGCATCGCCTAGACGCGTAGGCACATGGAACTGCGCGCCGTCGTCGGTGACCTCGATACGTGCGTAGCGCCCGTCGTGCCAGCTCAGCGGCAACAAGGCGCCGCGTAACGGCAGCAACCCCGGCACGCCACGCGCCAGCGCCGGAAACGCATCGACCTGCTGATAACGCGACAGCTGCGTGCCCAACCAGTCCAGGTGCGCCAGCAGAAAGCGCTCGCCCGACACCAGGCTTGCGCGCAGCGGCAGGGTCAACCGCGCACCGCGTTCGTCGACGCTGAGCTTGATGCGCCGCGCACGCGGGTCGCGCACGCGCAGGACCGCGATTTCGCGCCCGTCCAGTTGCACGCGCACGCAGTCGCGTTCGACAACCTGCGGGGCGGGCGCGATCAGACGGCGGACGGGCTTGAACATGGGCACAGGATAGCGCTGCGATGTGTCAGGTGGTGAGATGGCGCGATTGATACATGCGATGTGACGGCGTGTCCTGCGAGCGGTGAGGGCGCCGCGCCATCGACGCTGCGCGTTGGCTGCAGGGCCCTTGCCCGCCCACCATCGCGGGACACGCCGTGAATCCATCCATGGAGGCGCTTACGCGGCATCCATGCCGCGTAAGGTCCCGCGACAGTGAGCGGGCAAGGACCTATCGAGATGGTCGGTGTGCATCGTTGAAAGCAGAAGATGAGGTGCGATGGTCGAGCCACTGTGCCTCGACCGGCTTCCCACCACTCGTCTCACCGCAGACCGAGCAGCAGACAAGCGTTTTGACGCGCAATCTGCAAACGTCGCGTCTGCCCACCGCAAGCCGAGCGCCACGCTTTCAAGAAAGCAGCCGACCAACTGTCTGGTGCGGTGTCCTCGCCGGTTGCGGGACCGTGTGGCGGCATGGATGCCGCCACCGAGCCCCCAGGGAAGGGTTCACGGCGTGTCCCGCAAGCGGTGAGGACACCGCGCCCGCGACGCTGCAAGCTGTTGTTTTAGACCTCGGATGATTCAAGCCCTGCATCGTGGCTCGACAACACCGTAGTTCGAAACCTGATTATTCGGCCTTGCTCAGCTTCAGCGCGGTTTCCAGCAGCAGGAACAGGCGCCGGATTTCAGCGCTCATCAGTGCGAAGCGCGCGTCGAGTTCGGCGCGCGCGCCGTCGTCTTCGCTGTGTTCGAGCTGGTCCAGTGCGCCATCGAGGAACTTGAGCTTGCGGATCACCAGATCGTCGCCGAGCACGAACGACAGATTGTCGTCCAGCACCAGCGCCAGCTTGGTCACCTGCTTGCCGGCTTCCAGGTGCTTGTCGATCTCGTCGCCGCGCAGTTCCTGGTGCTGGCACTTGACCACTGCGCCACCTTCGATCGGGTCCTTCATCTCGCATTCTTCGCCCAGGCTCAGGCCTTCGGGCAGGGGTTCGCCGGCGATCCAGCCGGTGAGGATGGCGCGCGGTGCGACTTCGGCGTTCAACGGCAGTGCCGGGAAGCTGCCGAGCGCGCCGCGGATCTCGCTCATCACGTTCTCGCCGCTCTTGCGGCTGGAGCTGTTGACCGCGATGTAGCCGTGCTGCAGGTCCAGGATGGCATCGGTCCGCGAGCTCTTGACGAAGGCGCGCGGCAACAGCTCATGGATCAGGTCGTCCTTCAGGCGCTTGCGCGCCTTGCCGCCGGGGCGACGGCCTTCCTTCTCCTCGATCTCGGCAACCTTGCGCTCGAGCAGGTCGTTGACCACCGCGCCGGGCAGGATCTTGTCCTCGCCACCGACGGTGAGCCAGAGGAAGTCTTCCAGGCGATGCGAGAGCACGTCCTGCTCGTCGCGGCCGAACGGGGAAATGAAACCGCGCGAGCTCATTTCCAGCGGGCCGACCGGCTTGAGCTGCACCTGCGGCAGCAGCGTGTCGATCTCGGAGAAATCCAGCGTGGTCGGGAAACGGAACAGGGTGAGATTACGAAAGAACATGCGTCAGACCGAAAAGGAGGAAGAAACGGGGAGGGTGGAAAGACTGCCGGCGCCGCGATGGCCGCGTCAGTCGCTGTCGTGTGCGCTGTCGCCGGCAGCGAGCCAGGCGCTGGAATCGGGATCAGGATCGGGCGGTGCTGCATCGCCATTGCGGCCCAGCGCCAGGAAATCGAACAGGGTGCGGTCGGCCAGTTGCTCGGGCCGCACATCGCCCAGCGCGCGGGCGATCTGCTCGACCCGCCCGGGCTGCTCGCGGTCCCATTGCTGCAGCATGCGGCCGACCTGCTGGCGCTGCAGGTTTTCCTGGCTGCCGCACAGGTTGCACGGAATGATCGGGAACTGGCGCGCCTGCGCATAGGCGGCGATGTCGGCTTCGCGCACATAGGCCAGCGGGCGGATCACCACGTGCTGGCCGTCGTCGCTGCGCAGCTTGGGCGCCATCGCCGCGAGCCGGGCGTGGTGGAACAGGTTCATGAAGAACGTGGCGACGATGTCGTCGCGATGATGGCCGAGCGCGATCTTGGTCACGCCGTGCGCCTGCGCATAGGCATACAGCGCGCCGCGCCGCAGCCGCGAGCACAGCGAACACATGGTCTTGCCGGCCGGGATCACCCGGCTGACCACCGAATAGGTGTCCTGCTCGACGATGGCGAACGGCACGTCCAGTCCGCGCAGGTAGGTGGGCAGGACGTGGGCGGGAAAGTCGGGCTGCTTCTGGTCCAGATTGACCGCCACCAGGGTGAACGGCACCGGCGCCTTGCGCTGCAGCTGCAGCAGCATGTCCAGCAAGGTGTAGCTGTCCTTGCCGCCGGACAGGCAGACCATGACCTTGTCGCCGGGGGCGATCATGCCGAAGTCGGCAATCGCCTGGCCCACCTGGCGCTGCAGGCGCTTGCCCAGGCGCAGCTGCTCACGCTGCAGCCGCTGGCGCGGGTCGCGCGGCGCGGGGTCGGCCAGGGGTTGCGGCAGCGGCAGGACAGCGGTCATAAGCCGGCCATTGTAGCTGCCCGGCGCGCGGCGGGCCGGCGCCGGGCGTGCGCGGCTGAACGGGCGGTCAGACGCTTGCGGGCGGGGCGTTCGGCGTGCGTCTGGTGGTGCTGCGGCGTCAGCGGGCCCAACGCGGCTGCGGCTGCCCGCAGGTCGTCGGGGCGGCGCACATCTCGCAGCGCAGCAAGCCTTTCGGCGCCGGGCTGGGTAAAGTCGGGCAGACCGCTTCACTCGGGATCGGCATGGCATCTCCAGCTTCGCTCCACCGCGCGGCTTTTTTCGGTCGCAGCTGTGGTAGCGCTAACATTTTGTGCGACGTGGGTCAGGCCCTGCCCCCGTATGTGTCCCCGGCGCTGATCGAGCGTGCGCGCTGCTGGCGCGGTGGCGGTGCGCATGCACGATCGCCGCGCTGCGTGACTGGCCCCTGGTTTGCAACGCCCTTCCTTCTTCCCTCGCCTCTTTGCAGGAGTTCCACCCCATGAGCAACACCGTCCACATCGGCGCCAAAGAATATTTCCCCGGTATCGGCAAGATCGGCTTCGAAGGCCGCGACTCGGACAACCCGCTGGCCTTCAAGGTCTACGACGCCAACAAGCAGGTCGGCGACAAGACCATGGCCGAGCATCTGCGCTTTGCCGTGGCCTACTGGCACAGCTTCTGCGGCAATGGCGCCGATCCGTTCGGCCCGGGCACGCGCGCGTATCCGTGGGATATCGGCAACACCGCGTTGGACCGTGCCGAAGCCAAGGCCGATGCCGCGTTTGAATTCTTCACCAAGCTTGGCGTGCCGTATTACTGCTTCCACGACATCGACCTGTCGCCGGATGCCGACGACATCGGCGAGTACGAGCGCAACCTCAAACACATGGTCGGCATCGCCAAGCAGCGCCAGGCCGACACCGGCGTCAAGCTGCTGTGGGGCACCGCCAACCTGTTCTCGCACCCGCGCTACATGAACGGCGCATCGACCAACCCGGACTTCAATGTGGTGGCGCGTGCGGCGGTGCAGGTCAAGGCCGCGATCGATGCCACCGTCGAGCTGGGTGGCGAGAACTACGTGTTCTGGGGCGGCCGCGAGGGCTACGCCTGCCTGCACAACACCCAGATGAAGCGCGAGCAGGACAACATGGCGCGCTTTCTGACCCTGGCACGCGACTACGGCCGTGCGATCGGCTTCCAAGGCAACTTCCTGATCGAGCCCAAGCCGATGGAGCCGATGAAGCACCAGTACGACTTCGACAGCGCCACGGTGATCGGCTTCCTGCGCCAGCACGGCCTGGACCAGGATTTCAAGCTCAATATCGAAGCCAACCACGCCACGCTGTCGGGCCATAGCTTCGAGCACGACCTGCAGGTGGCAGCCGATGCCGGCCTGCTCGGCAGCATCGATGCCAACCGCGGCAACCCGCAGAACGGCTGGGATACCGACCAATTCCCGACCGACCTGTACGACACCGTCGGGGCGATGCTGGTGGTGCTGCGCCAGGGCGGGCTGGCACCGGGCGGGCTGAATTTCGATGCCAAGGTGCGCCGCGAGTCGTCCGATCCGCAGGACCTGTTCCTGGCGCACATCGGCGGCATGGACGCGTTCGCCCGCGGGCTGGAAGTGGCCAATGCGCTGCTGACGTCCTCGCCGCTGGAGCAGTGGCGCGCCGAGCGTTACGCCAGCTTCGACAGCGGTGCCGGCGCGGAGTTTGCCAACGGCAGCAGCACGCTGGTGGATCTGGCCCAGTACGCGGCCGGCAACGCGCCCAAACAACTCAGCGGCCGCCAGGAAGCCTACGAGAACCTGATCAACCAGTATCTGACGCGTTGATGCCGTGCCGGTGACCGCCTGCACGCGCAGGCGATCACCGGCGGCCTGCGCGCAGACCCGCGTGCAGCGTCAGGGCTGTTCCGCTGCATCCGGCGCCGCCGGTGCGGCCACCGAATCCCGCTTGACCAGCAGGTGCGCGACCACATGATCGACCATCTTCGCCGTGCGCTCCTTGGCGCGTATCGTCTTCAACAGGATGTCCAGCGCGGCGTCGGCCATGGCGGCGATGGGCTGCTGCACGGTGGTGAGTTCGGGCCAGACCGCGGTGGCGGCGGAGGTGTCGTCGAAGCCGACCACCGACAGATCGCGCGGCACATCCAGCCCGCGCCGATGCGCGACCGAGATTGCAGCGGCGGCCATATCGTCGTTGCTGGCGAAGATGGCGCTGGGGCGACGCTTGCGCGCCAGCAGCTTTTCGGCGGCGACCAGGCCGGATTTGTAGGTGTAGTCGCCCGGCTGCACCAGATGCCGATCCAGCCGCAGGCCGGCATCGGCCAGCGCCGCCTGAAAGCCTTCGAAGCGACGCGTGCTGGCGGACAGATTGGGGTGCCCGGCGATGTAGCCGATACGCGTGTGGCCCTGGGCGATCAGATGCTCGGTGATTTCCTTGGCGGCGGCGAATTCGTCGATACGCACGCAGGCCACATCCGGGCTGAAATGGTTGGAGGCGATCGCCACCACCGGCACCTTGGCGCGGACCAGTTCCAAGACCGCGGCCTTGGATTCGCACAGCGGTGGCGGCAGGATCACCCCGGCCACGCCCTTGGCGAGCTTGCGCGCGGCACGGCGTTCGGCGTCGGCATCCAGGTCGTCCCAGCAATCGATCACCAGCTGGATCGGCGTGCGCGAGGCAACCCGCAACACGCCCAGCAGCAGCTCACGCAGGTAGGCGCCGCTGGGGTCGCTGTAGATCAACGCAATGCGCGTGCTCTGCGCGGCGGCCAGGGCACTGGCCGCCAGGTTGGGCGTGTAGCCCAGCTTGTCGACCGCGCGCAGCACGCGTGCGCGGGTGGCATCGCGCACGCTGCCGTTGTTGTTGACCACGCGCGAGACCGTCATCGGCGAGACCTTCGCCAGCGCCGCCACCTCGTCGATGGTGGTCGCGCGGCTGGTGCGGCGGACCGATTTCCTGACCTTCTCCAAGCGTGGCCTCTTCAAGTGGGTGGCGAACCTGCACGATGCACACAAACCGTTGCGATAACGCAAGCGCTCACTGCGTGCACGACGATGCGACGCATGGTACCGGGAAGCAGGCAGAGCGGCGATACGCCGCCGTGTACGTGTACGTGGATGTCGATGGAGCATGCCGCATGAGCGCGCATGCAATGCGGCGCTGCGTCGCGTATTGCAGTGCGTTGGCGCAGCCGTGGTTGCTGGCGGTGACGCTGCTGGGTGGATTGGTGCTGGTCAGTGCCGGGGCGCGCGCCGAAGATGGCTACGACTTATGGTTGCGCTACCACCCATTGGCCAACGCGGCGCAGGTGCGCGGCAGCGCAAGCGAGTTGATCGTCGCTGGCGACTCGCCCACGTTGCAGGCCGCACGTGAGGAATTGCAGCGTGGACTGTCGGGCCTGCTTGGTGCCGCGCCGCCGTCGTCCGCCAATGTCACGCGCGATGGTGCGATCGTGCTGGGTGCGGCCGCTGCGCCACAAATCGCAGCATTGAACCTGCAGACCACCGGCCTGGGCCGCGACGGCTATCTGATCCGCAGTGTCCGCGTGGACGGGCATCGCGCCACCGCCATCGTCGGCGGCAGTGATGTGGGTGCGCTGTACGGGGCATTCCACTTGCTGCGCCTGCTGCAGACCGGTCAATCGCTGGCCGCGCTGGACCTGCACGAGTCGCCGCGGCTGCAGCTGCGCCTGCTCAATCACTGGGACAACCTGGACGGGGTGGTCGAGCGTGGCTATGCCGGTGCGTCCCTGTGGAACTGGCAGACCCTGCCCGGGTATCTGGATCCGCGCTACACCGACTATGCGCGCGCCAATGCATCGCTGGGCATCAACGGCAGCGTGCTCAACAACGTCAATGCCAAGGCCTGGAGCCTGACGCCGCAGTATCTGGACAAGGCGGCGGCACTGGCCAGCGTGTTTCGCCCTTACGGCATTCGCGTGTTTCTCAGCGCGCGCTTCAGCGCGCCGATCGAGATCGGTGGCCTGACGACCGCCGACCCGCTGGATCCGCAGGTACAGCGGTGGTGGCGCGACACCGCCGACGCCATCTACGCGCGCATTCCGGATTTTGGCGGTTTTCTGGTCAAGGCCAATTCCGAAGGCCAGCCCGGCCCGCAGGACTACGGGCGCAGTCATGCCGATGGCGCCAATCTGCTGGCCGATACGCTGGCACCGCATGGCGGGGTGGTGATGTGGCGCGCGTTCGTCTATTCGCACGAGCAGCCGGACGATCGCGCCAAGCAGGCCTACAGCGAGTTCCTGCCGCTGGATGGCCGGTTCCGCGACAACGTGATCGTGCAGGTCAAAAATGGTGCCATCGACTTCCAGCCGCGCGAGCCATTCCATCCGCTGTTCGGCGCGATGCGCAAGACGCCGTTGATGCCGGAGTTCCAGATCACCAAGGAGTACCTGGGCTTTTCCACCCACCTGGCCTACCTGGGCACGCTGTTTGCCGAAACCCTGCAGGCCGACACCTACGCGCGCGGCAAGGGCTCGACGGTTGCCAGAACCGTGGACGGCACGCTCTTCAACGATGCGAAACGCACGCGGCTGACCGGTATCGCCGGGGTGGCCAACATCGGGGCGGACCGCAACTGGAGTGGCTCGATCTTCGACCAGGCCAACTGGTACGCCTACGGGCGGCTGGCGTGGAATCCGCAGGCGTCGCCGCAGGCCATCGCGCAGGACTGGGTGCGCACGACCTTCTCCAACGATGCTGACGTGGTGATGCCCGTGGTCGACATGCTGCTGCGCTCGCGCGAGGCGGTGGTGGACTACATGACCCCGCTCGGCCTGCATCACCTGATGGGGCGTGGCCATCACTACGGCCCGGCGCCGTGGGATGCGGGCAGCGAGCGCCCGGACTGGGACCCGGTCTACTACCACCGCGCCGACCGTCACGGCATCGGCTTTGATCGCAGTGCCGGCGGCAGCAATGCGGTGGCGCAATACGCCAAGCCGGTGGCGCGCGTGTTCGGCGATGTGCAGCGCGTGCCGGAGCGTTACCTGCTGTGGTTCCACCATGTGCCCTGGGAGCACCGCATGGCCTCCGGGCGGCCGCTGTGGGACGAGCTGGTGTGGCACTACGACCACGGCGTGGACGAGGTGCGTGCGATGCGCGCGACCTGGCAGGGCCTGGCCGGCAGGATCGATGCACCGCGTTACCAGCAGGTGGCAGGTTTCCTGGCGATCCAGCAGGACGAAGCGCAGTGGTGGCGCGATGCCAGCATCGCCTACTTCCAGAGCGTGTCCGGGCGGCCGTTGCCTGCCGGCACGGCGCCGCCGGCGCATCCGCTGGCGTATTACGAGGCATTGAAATTTCCGTATGCGCCGGGGAATCCGAAATGAGCGTGCGTACGCTGCTGGCCATCATGGCAGCGCTGCTGCCGCCCCTGGCGCAGGCGGCCGATGCGCCGCTGCTGCATGCGCTGTTTCAGGAGCATGTGGTGCTGCAGCGCGATGCGCCGATCCGGGTGTGGGGCGATGCGGCCCCGGGCGCGCGCGTGCGCGTGCAACTGGATGCGCAGCAGGTGCAGGCGCGCGCAGACCGGCAGGGCCATTGGGAAGCGCGCCTGCCTGCGCACGCCGCCGGCGGCCCGTACACCTTGAGCGCACGCACCGGCACGGGCGTGACGCAGCAGGTCAACGACGTGCTGATCGGCGATGTGTGGCTGTGCTCGGGCCAATCGAATATGGAATTGCCGGTGCATCGCACGCTGGATTCCCGCAGCGAGATCGCCGATGCCGACAACCCGCGCATCCGCATGTTCAAGGTGCCGGCGCAGTCCAGCCCGACACCGCAGCGCGGCTTCGGTGGCGCTGCCGCGTGGCAGCTCACCACGCCGGAGACGGTGAAGGAGTTTTCTGCCGCCTGCTATTACTTCGCACGTGAGTTGCAGAAGACCGTCGATGTGCCGATGGGCCTGATCAATGCTTCCTGGGGCGGCTCGCAACTGCAGGCCTGGATCGGCGAGACAGCCTTGCGCGCCGCCGGCGACGATGGCCCGGCACTGGATGTGCTGGCGCGATACGCCGTCGACCCGGTGGATGCGGCGCCGCGTTGGGCCGCGCTTTGGGAAGCCTGGTGGCAGGCGCACGGCCAGGGCGAGCCCTGGCAACCGGACGCGCCCGGCGCCTGGCAAACCGCACCGGCGGCATTGGGCGCGTGGGACGACTGGGGCGTGCCGCAGCTGGTCGGCTTCAACGGCATGGTCTGGTACCGCACCAGCGTGGAGCTGACGCAGGCGCAGGCCGCGCAGGACGCCAGCCTGCTGCTCGGGCCGGTGGACGAGCTGGACCAGACCTGGGTCAACGGGCGCGGCGTGGGCAGCAGCTACGGTGCCGATCAGCCGCGCCGCTACCGCTTGCCGCGCGGGCGCCTGCACGCCGGGCGCAACAGCATCGTGCTCAATGTGCTCAACACCTATCGGCGTGGCGGGTTGCTGGGCGATGCGCAATCGCGTGCGCTGCAGTTCGCCGATGGCAGCACGCTGCCGCTGGATGCACCCTGGCAGTACCGCATCGTGCCGCCGCAGCTGGGCTCGCCACCGCGCGCGCCATGGTCGTCGGCGGCCGGGCTGACCACCTTGTACAACGGCATGATCGCCCCGCTCGGCCAGCTCGGCCTGCGTGGCGTGCTGTGGTACCAGGGCGAATCCAACGCCGGCGATGCCGCGCATTACCCGGCCTTGCTCACCGCATGGCAGCGCGACTGGCGGCAGCGCTTCGGTGCGCAATTGCCGCTGCTGATCGTGCAGCTGGCCAACTATGGCGCGCCGCCCACCCAGCCGGTGGAAAGCGGCTGGGCGCAGCTGCGCGAGGCACAGCGCCGCTTCGTCGCCGACGATGCGCATGCGGGCCTGGCGGTGACGATCGACATCGGCGACCGCTACGACATCCATCCGGCCAACAAGCAGGAACTGGGCCGGCGCCTGGCGCGCGCGGCGCGGCAGGTGGTGTATGGGCAGGCGCTTGCGCCCTCCGGCCCGGTACCGCGCAGCGCGCAACGCGCAGGCGACGGCGTGCGCATCGCCTTCGATGCCGTGGACACCACGTTGCTGAGTTATGGCAACGATGCACCGATCGGTTTCGAGGTCTGTGCCGCCGCCCCCGGCACCTGTCGTTATGCCGTCGCCGCCGTGCACGACCACGCCATCGCTCTGCGCATTCCTCCCGGCCTGGACCCCACGCGCGTGCGCTACTGCTGGGCCGACAGCCCGGTCTGCACGCTGTACGACCGCAGCGGCCTGCCGGCCGGCCCGTTCGAACTTCCCATCACTGCCGCCACTTCTCCCTGAGCGAGACCACGATGTCACAGACTCCCGACTCCCCTGCTCCGCTGCAAGGCTCGGCCCGCGATCGCGAGATCGTCGAGGCGCGCGTCATCGTCACCTGCCCCGGGCGCAACTTCGTCACCTTGAAGATCCGCACCCGCTCGGGCATCACCGGGCTGGGCGATGCCACGCTCAACGGCCGTGAGCTGGCGGTGGCGGCGTACCTGCAGGAACACCTGGTGCCGAACCTGATCGGCCGCGATGCCGGCCGCATCGAGGACATCTGGCAGTTCTTCTATCGCGGCGCGTACTGGCGGCGCGGCCCGGTGACGATGAGCGCTATCGCCGCGGTGGACGTGGCGCTGTGGGACATCCTGGGCAAGATGGCCGGCCTGCCGTTGTATCAGCTGCTGGGCGGGCGCTCGCGCGAGGGCGCGCTGGTGTACGGCCATGCCAATGGCCGCGACATCGCCGAAACCAGCGATGAGGTGGGCCGCTTTCGCGAGCGGGGTTTCATCGCGATCCGCGCGCAGTGCGGCGTGCCCGGCATCAAGAAGACCTATGGCATTTCCAGCGGCGGCAAGCCGTACGAACCGGCCGAAAGCGAACTGCCCACCGAAACGGTGTGGTCCACGCCGCGCTATCTGGGTGTGGTGCCGAAGTTGTTCGAGCAGCTGCGCGCCGACCACGGCGATGAGATCGAGTTGCTGCACGATGCGCATCACCGGCTCACACCGATCGAAGCCGCGCGCCTGGGCCGCGACCTGGAGCCGTACCGGCTGTTCTGGCTGGAAGATGCCACGCCGGCGGAAAACCAGCGCGCGTTCGAAGTGATCCGCCAGCACACGGTGACGCCGCTGGCGGTGGGCGAGGTGTTCAACTCGCTCTGGGATTGCAAGCACCTGATCGAGCAGCAGTTGATCGACTACATCCGCACCACCATCGTCCACGCCGGCGGCATCACCCACGTGCGCCGGCTGGCCGACTTCGCCGCGCTGCATCAGGTGCGCACCGGCTTCCACGGCGCCACCGATCTGTCGCCGGTGTGCATGGGCGCGGCCCTGCACTTCGACACCTGGGTGCCCAACTTCGGCATCCAGGAATACATGTTCCATTCCGACGAGGCCAATGCGGTGTTCCCGCACGATTACGTGTTCCGCGATGGACGCCTGCATTGCGGCGAAACACCCGGGCATGGTGTGGACATCGACGAAGCCCTGGCGGCGAAGTACCCGTACGTGCCCAAGCAATTGCCGGTGGCGCGGCTGGAAGACGGCGCGATGTGGGACTGGTGATGCGGGCCGTCATGGGCGCCTGTGCGACGCGCGCAGACGCGGCAGATGCAGGCGCTGTGCAGCGGCCAGGCGAGCCTGGCGGCTGTGCGAAACCCGCATCTGCCAGGCCGACACTGCGGCTTCTGCGCGCCGCCCGCACTTATCTGATGCCGACGCGCGACGCGTTGTTGGTTGCTGTCATCGCCATCCCCGCGCCCGCGACGGCACAAGCGCAGGCCGCTGTCGCCTTCGACTGGCTCCACTCTCGCAACGACGATGCAGGCATGCTCAGCACCGCACAGGCCGGCGGTTTCGTCGGCAGCATGATCGGGCCGTTTGCCCAGCTGGAACCGCACCGCACCCAGGAGGACTGACCATGCATTCCCACCCCGCCCACCTCGCCACCGCCCCACAGCGCGCACTCGCACGCGGCTTACTGCTGGCGATGGCGCTTGCCGCCACCGGCACGCAGGCCGCAACGCCGCCGCCATACCTGGACACCCAGCGCCCGTTCGACGCGCGCGCGGCCGACCTGGTGGCGCGCATGACGCTGGAGGAAAAGGCCGCGCAGATGCAGAACGCCGCCCCGGCGATCCCGCGCCTGCAGGTGCCCGAATACGATTGGTGGAACGAGGCGCTGCACGGCGTTGCGCGTGCCGGCGGCGCCACCGTGTTTCCGCAGGCGATCGGCCTGGCGGCCACCTTCGACACCCCGTTGATGGCCGAGGTGGCCACCGCCATCGGCGACGAGGCGCGCGCCAAGCACCACGCGTTCCTGGCGCGCGGCGAGCACAAGCGTTACCAGGGACTCACCTTCTGGTCGCCCAACATCAACATCTTCCGCGATCCGCGCTGGGGCCGTGGTCAGGAAACCTACGGCGAAGATCCGTTTTTGACCGCGCGCATGGGCGTGACCTTCGTGCAGGGCCTGCAGGCGCAGCAGGGCCCGTACCGCAAGCTCGATGCCACTGCCAAGCACTTCGCGGTGCACAGCGGCCCGGAGGCGGACCGCCATCACTTCGACGTGCATCCCAGCGAACGCGATCTGTATGAGACCTACCTGCCCGCCTTCCAGGCCCTGGTGCAGGAAGGCAAGGTCGCCGCGGTGATGGGCGCCTACAACCGCGTCAACGGCGAATCCGCCTCGGCCAGCACGCGGCTGGAAGGCATCCTGCGCCGCGACTGGGGCTTCGATGGCTATATCGTCAGCGACTGCGCCGCCATCCGCGATATCTGGCAGAACCACAAGATCGTGCCCACGCCCGAGGCCGCCGCCGCGCTCGGCGTCAAGCACGGCACCGACCTGGATTGCGGCGACACCTACGCCGCGTTGCCGGCGGCGGTGCGGGCGGGCCTGATCGACGAAGCCAGCATCGACACCGCGCTCAAGCGGCTGATGACCACGCGCATGCGGCTGGGCATGTTCGACCCGCCGGCCAAGGTGCCGTGGGCGCAGATTCCGCCCTCGGCCAATCAATCGCCGCAGCACGATGCACTGGCGCGCCGCACCGCGCGCGAATCGCTGGTGTTGCTGAAGAACGATGGCCTGCTGCCGCTCAAACCCACGCTCAAGCGCATCGCCGTGATCGGGCCCACCGCCGACGACCCGATGTCGCTGCTGGGCAATTACTACGGCACCCCGGCTGCGCCGGTCACCATCCTGCAGGGCATCCGCGAGGCCGCGCCGCAGGCGCAGGTGGTCTACGCACGCGGCAGCGACCTGGTGGAAGGGCGCGAAGACCCCAACGCCGCCGCACCGATCGACACGCGCTATCTGCGCCCGTCGCCAGATGCCAAACAGAACGGCCTCACCGGCGAGTACTTCCGTGGACGTGCGTTGGCCGGCCAGCCGGTGCTGACCCGCATCGACCCGCGCATCGCCTTCCGCTGGGACCGCAATGCACCTACCGATGATGCAGTGGGCCGCGGTGAACTGCAGGCCGAGCGTGCGCTGGCCAAGGACGACTTCAGCGTCCGTTGGCATGGCCAGCTGCTGCCGCCGGTGTCGGGCAGCTACGAGCTGCAGATTGCCGCCGACGATGGCGTGCGCCTGTATCTGGACGGCAAGCTGCTGATCGATCAATGGAGCCAGGCCCCGCGCATGCGCGGCGGCAATGCCAGCGTTGCGCTGGAAGGCGGCAAGGCCTACGACCTGCGTGTGGAGTACTTCGAGGCCACCCGCGATGCCGGCGTGCGCCTGGCCTGGCGCATGCCCGGCGCCAAACCGCCGCTGCAGGAGGCCGTGGACGCCGCACGCAATGCCGAGGTGGTGGTGTTCGTCGGCGGGCTCACCGGCGATGTCGAAGGCGAGGAGATGGACGTCAACTATCCCGGCTTTGCCGGCGGCGACCGCACCGACACCCGCCTGCCCAAACCGCAGCGCGAGTTGCTGCAGGCGCTGCAAGCCACCGGCACGCCAGTGGTGGCGGTGCTGACCACCGGCTCGGCACTGGCAATCGACTGGGCGCAGCAGCATGTGCCTGCCATCCTGCTGGCCTGGTACCCCGGCCAACGCGGCGGCAGCGCGGTGGGCGATGTGCTGTTCGGCCAGGCCAGTCCCAGCGGCCGTTTGCCGATCACCTTCTACCGCGAAGACGAGCGCCTGCCCGCCTTCGACGATTACGCCATGCGCGGCCGCACCTATCGCTACTTCGCCGGCAAGCCGCTGTATCCGTTCGGCCATGGGCTGACGTACACGCAGTTCGCCTATTCGGACCTGCAGCTGGATCGCAACACCGTGGCCGCCGATGGCTCACTCACGGCCACGGTCATGCTGAAGAACACCGGCCAACGCGCCGGCGATGAAGTGGTGCAGCTGTACCTGCATCCGCTCACGCCGCAACGCGAACGCGCCGACAAGGAACTACGCGGCTTTCAACGCGTCACCCTGCAGCCGGGCGAACAACGCCAGCTGCGCTTCACCATCAAGGCGCAGGACGCCCTGCGCATCTACGACGACCAGCGCAAGGCCTACGCGGTGGATCCAGGCGCTTACGAGCTGCAGATCGGCGCCTCCAGCGCCGATATCCGCAGCAGGCAACGCTTCACCGTCACCGACAAGTAGCGCCTTGCAAAGCCCCTCGCTCTGCGGACGTGGGCAAAGAAACCCTCCGGCCGCGATTGCCCTAAGCCCCTCTCCCCTCGGCAGAGGGGTTGGGGTGAGGGTACGGCGCAGGCGACTCCACCACACATCCCTAATGCGCAGACACCACGATGCAAGTCCCACGTCTTTCGTTCGACACCCTTGCCACCCTGCCGCCAGTAGTTTTAACGCCCGCTTATGGCACAGCTGCAACCACCATCGGCATCGTCCACCTAGGCGCAGGCGCCTTCCACCGCGCCCACCAGGCCGTCTACATCGATGACCTGCTCGCAGACGATCCCAGCTGGGCCATCTGCGCCGTCTCCCTGCACAGCCCAGGCGTGCGCGACGTGCTGCGCCCACAGGACGGCCTGTACACCCTCGCCCTGCTCGACGAGCACCCGCAACTGCGCATCATCGGCGCCATCCGCGAGGTGCTGTGCGCCGCCGACGAACAGGCCGCCGTGCTCGCGCGCCTGGCCGATCCCGCCGTGCGGCTGGTCACCCTCACCATCACCGAAAAAGGCTACTGCCTGGCTGGCGACACGCTCGACCTTGCGCACCCCGACATCGCGCACGACATCGCCCACCCCGGCACACCGCGCAGCGCCATCGGCTATCTCGTCGCCGGCCTGCACCAGCGCAGGCAGCAGGGTATTGCGCCGTTCACCGTGCTCAGCTGCGACAACCTGCCCGACAATGGCAGCCTGCTGCGCCGCGCGGTGCTGCGGCTCGCCCAGCAACACGATCCAGCGCTTGCGGCGTGGATCGACCAGCACGCAACGTTCCCACGGTCGATGGTCGACAGCATCACCCCCGCCACCGACGACGCACTGCGCGCGCAAGTACAAGCGCAGACCGGCCTGCACGACGCCTGGCCGATCCAGCGCGAGCGCTACAGCCAGTGGGTGATCGAAGACCGCTTCTGCAACAGCCGCCCCGCGTTCGAGCGGGCGGGCGTGATCCTCAGCGACGACATCGCCGGCTATGCACGCGCCAAGCTGCGCCTGATCAACGGCCCGCACTCCGCACTCGCCTATCTCGGCAGCCTGCTCGAATTGGAAACCGTCGCCGATGCCATGCGCCACACGCAACTGGCCGCCTTCGTCGAAACCCTGATGCGCGAACACATCGCTCCCACCCTGCAGCCCATGCCGGGCTTCGACGCGCAGCAGTACATCGACGCCATCCTGGCCCGCTTCCGCAACCCCGCCATCCGCCACTTGCTCGCCCAGATCGCCTGGGACGGCTCGCAGAAGATCCCGGTACGCCTGCTCGGCGTCATCGGCGACGCGCTGGCTGCCGGGCGGCGGATCGACCGGCTCTGCATTCCGGTAGCGGCCTGGTTGCAGTTCGTGCGCAGGCAGGCGGCAAACGGCGTGGCCTTGGTCGATCCGCTGAGCGACGTGCTAAGCGACATCGCCCGCTCGACCACCGGCGATGCCGCCCATGACATCGCGGCATTCCTCACCGTGGATACGGTATTCGCGTCGCTTTCCGGCGATGCGCGTTTTGTGCAGGCGCTGCACGCTGCCTACGCTGCGCTGGGCAATGCAACACCAGCAGAGATACAGCGGGCCATTGACTTGGGGTGATGCATCGCACTGCATCGCCCGATGACATCGCATGCAAAGGTCCGATGTCTGCAGCGTGCGATTGGCGGGCAGCAATGCGCAGAATACCGCCCATCGAGCTACCCTATCCGCGGCCTGTTGCGGATAGGCAGGCACGCAGATGCAGCGGGCGATTGAATGCCTACTTACCGATCACCTGCCCAATCCTGAGCAGGTTGCCATTCTCGTCGACAAGCGCAAATTCCCGCATTCCCCAGGGCTTGTCGCTGACAGGATCGAGCCGGGGGATGCCGTGCAGCGGAAGCTCCGCCGCATGCATGGCGGCGTAGACCGCATCGACATCGCCAACCCGGATGTAGCACCCCGCATAGCAGGCAGCAGGATCCAGGTCCGGATGCGCGAAGAAATGCAGTTCCACCTCGCCACGGGTCAGGATCGCGTAGCCTGCATCGTGCGGATGCGCATCGCCGACAAAGCCCAGCCGCCGGTAGAAGGCGACGGTGCGCTCGATGGAGCGAGCCGGTAGCAGCGGAATCGTACGGTCTGGCGCCTGGGCACTGGAAGTCATCGCTTTCTCGTAGTGGGAGAACGAAGTCGCCGTTGGACGCAACGATACGCCATATCCGACAGATCGGTTGAGCGCCGTGCCGTCCTGTCTTGACTCGCTTCATTGGCGAGTAGCAAGATCTCGTTGCTGCGGCACATTCCGCAGCCGGGTTTAGCAGCCTGTAATCACAAGGCGCACCAGCGCCCATTGCACGATGTCGGCGCTTTTCTTTTGCCCGATGTGTCGCGTGGGCAGGCGTGCTCGCTTTACGGCGGGCGGTGCGCGGAGACCGCAAGGTCTGCCGGTTCCTTGTGACCGGTCTGCTAACCGCGCATCGTTCGCCACCCTTGTTTAGCAGCGAGGTGGCGGACTTCCTATCACACAAGGAGTTCGATATGACCCATCCCACGTAACCGCCCATGCACGCCCTGCATCGCCGGCCAAGCGCTCTGTTGTCGCACGTACCGGATCAAGGCAGAGCTCGGTGTCCGCCGTGACCGACATGGAGTCGGCGGCAGATCCATCGCCAGCGCCCACCCCGCCCTTGCGCAAGCCCGGCTTCCGTATTCCCGAGCGGGTCACCATGAGCTGCCAGCACTACGACGTGCGGCGGGCCGAGGATGTCGTCGGCTGCGCGGTGCCCAAGCTGCGGCTGTCCGGACGTTGGCTGGAACACTGCGGTTTCGCGGTTGGCGATGCGCTGCAGGTCACGGTGGGACGCGGCGTGCTGTTGATCAGCCGCATGGCACCCGCGCTGGCTGCGGTGAAACCACGCCGAAAGTGACCCGTATGGGCCAAGGGCCCTGATGCGGTGCTTGCGGCACCTGCTCCCCTGTATGGGAGCAGGTGCGCTTGTTGCCCTCGTCCGGATTGGAGAGAGGAGCCTGCCCGATCCTGCTTGCGTTGGAGACAGAAGGCTGCCTGTGCCGTCCGCACGCGAGAGCAACGTGTCTGTTTCGATACGGGGCAGCGAAGCAAGGCCGCGTTGCACGTGGGTCGCCAGCGGCACGGAGCGTGTTGCCTGCACCGGCATCTGCAGGGCACCGCGCGACATGACATGCTTGGCCTCATCAACGCCGCCACCCACCTCCGGTTAGGCTCACGCGCCGCATGGCCATGCGCAAGAAACACGAGTTGCCTGAGAAACCCTGCATGCACTGCGGGCGGCCGTTTCGTTGGCGCAAGAAGTGGGAGCGCGTGTGGGACCAGGTGAAGTACTGTTCCGACCGTTGCCGTGGCGAAAGCAAGCGGACGCGTCCGCCTCTGTGACCTGCACGATGTGCGCATTGCCGGTCACCGCCACGCGCGCCCACCAGCGCCAGACCGTCGCACACGGGCGCACTCGCGTAGTGTGGGTGCGCGCTGTGCAGTAACGAACCCCGGCGCCGGTTCGATGTCCGCATCGCCACTGGAGCTGGTCGTGGTCGCGGCGATTGGCAAAAACGCGGTGGAAGAGGCCCGGTTGGGTGAGCTACCGTATTCCCGCACCTATGGAGTTTTCCGCATGAAAATGGCTGTCTTCAGCACGCGCCCTTACGACAAGCGCTTTCTCGACGAAGCAAAACTGCGCCTGGGCGCGGAATGTGCAGCCGAGTTCGTTTACTTCGAGGCAACGCTGGATCTGCAGACGGCCGCACTGGCGCAGGGGTGCCAGGTGGTGTGCGTGTTCGTCAACGACCAGCTCGATGCGCATGTGCTGCAGGCGCTACACGCCGGCGGTGTGCGCGCGGTGCTGCTGCGCTGCGCCGGTTTCAACAATGTGGACCTTGCCGCGGCCACCGCACTTGGCCTGTTCGTGGCACGCGTGCCGGCCTACTCGCCCGAAGCGGTGGCCGAGCACACCCTGGCGCTGGTCATGACGCTCAACCGGCAGACGCACCGCGCCTACAACCGCGTGCGCGAGGGCAACTTCATGCTCAACGGCCTGCTCGGCCGCACCTTGCACGGCAAGACGGTGGGCCTGGTCGGGCTGGGCAAGATCGGGCTGGCGACTGCACGTATTTTCAACGGGATGGGCTGCGAGGTGCTGGGCTTCGACCCCTATCCCACACCCGGCTTCGCTGCGATCGGGCAGCGGGTGGAACTGGAGACGCTGCTTGCACGTGCAGACATCGTCTCGCTGCACTGCCCGCTGACACCGGCCACGCAGCACCTGATCGACGATGCGGCGCTGGCGTCGATGAAGCCGGGGGCGATGCTGGTCAACACCTCGCGCGGTGGACTGGTGGATACCGATGCGGTGATCCGCGCGCTCAAGTCCCGCCAGCTCGGCCATCTGGCCATCGATGTCTACGAGCAGGAAAGCGCCTTGTTCTTTCAGGACCGCTCGGGCGAGATCATCGACGACGAGGCGTTCCAGCGCCTGATGACCTTCC
The DNA here is from genome assembly GCF_903989455.1 of Xanthomonas euroxanthea. Lineage (NCBI taxonomy): Bacteria > Pseudomonadati > Pseudomonadota > Gammaproteobacteria > Lysobacterales > Lysobacteraceae > Xanthomonas > Xanthomonas euroxanthea. The sequence goes on from NZ_LR861803.1 coordinate 4,748,502, forward strand.
CCAATGTCTTGGTCACCGGGCACCAGGGATTCTTCACCGCCGAGGCGCTGCAGGAGATCTCCGAAATCACCCTGCGCAACCTCGCTGATTTCGCTGCGGGCTCCCCGTGCGCCAATCTTGTTCCGACACCGTAAGCGTCCCCTTTCCCGTTCACCACCCGCGCAGGTCCAACCATGTGGCAACAACTCTACGACCCGCTCGGTAACGCCAACCTCTCGGCATTGCTGGCCGCCTTGCCGGTGCTGTTCTTCTTGCTGGCGCTGACGCTGCTGCGGCTCAAGGGGCTGACCGCCGCGTCGCTGGCGGTGCTGGTCTCGGTGGCGGTGTCGTCGCTGGTGTTCGGCATGCCGATGGCCAGCATCGTGGGCGCCGCGCTGTTGGGCGTTGCCAACGGCATCTTCCCGATCGGCTTTATCGTGCTGATGGCGGTGTGGCTGTACAAGCTGGCAATCCGCAGCGGCAAGTTCGAGGTGATCCGCAGCAGCATCGCCACGGTGTCCGAAGACCAGCGCATCCAGGTGTTGCTGATCGCGTTCTGCTTTGGCGGATTTCTGGAAGGTGCGGCCGGGTTTGGCGTGCCGATCGCCATCTGCGCGGCGTTGCTGGTGGAGTTGGGCTTCCGTCCGCTCAAGGCGGCAATGCTGTGCCTGCTGGCCAATGGCGCGGCGGGTGCCTACGGGGCGATCGGCATCCCGGTGCTGGTGGGCGCGCAGCAGGGCGGCGTGCGCCTGGACGAGATGTCGCTGATGCTGATCGCGCTGGTGCAGGTCTGCGCACTGCTGGTGCCGGCGGGGCTGGTGGCGATGCTCGATGGCTGGCGTGGCGTGCGCGAGACCTGGCCGGTGCTGCTGTTTGTCGGCGTGGTGTTCAGCGGCGTGCAGACGGTGACCTTGTCCCTGCTGGGTCCGGAACTGGTGGACATTGTCGGCCCGCTGGCCGGCATGGGGGGGCTGGCCCTGTTCATGCGGTTCTGGCGGCCCAAGCGCATCTACCGCGAAGCACAGGCGCCGCCGTGCTCCACCCAGCGCTGGACGCTTGCCCAGGTGCTGCGTGCGTGGTCGCCGTTCTACATCCTGACCGGCGCGATCCTGGTATGGAGCCTGCCTGCGTTCAAGGCACTGTTTGCCGCGGACGGCGCGCTTGCCGCCACGGTATTGCATCTGCCCATCGGCCTGCTCGATCAGCGCGTGCAGGAAGTGCCGCCACTGGTGGCCAGCGTGCGCACGCTGCCTGCGGTGTGGAATGTCGGTTGGCTCAACGCGTCCGGCACGGCGATCCTGATCGCCGCGGTGCTCACGGTGCTGCTGTCGCCGCGCCTGACCCTGCGCTCGGCAACCGGCGAATTGGCCCAATCGGCGAGGGAGATGTGGAGACCGCTGGCCACCGTGTCGCTGGTGATGGCGGTGGCCTATGTCACCAACTATTCCGGCGCATCGTCGAGCATTGGTCTGGCACTGGCGCAGGCCGGTGGCGTGTTTCCGCTGCTGTCGCCGGTCATCGGCTGGATGGGGGTGTTCATCACCGGCTCGGTGGTCAACAGCAATACGCTGTTTGCGCATCTGCAGGCGGTGACGGCGGCACAGATCGGCGTGCCGGCCGCATTGCTGGTGGCGGCCAATACCGCCGGCGGCGTGATGGCCAAGCTGGTCTCGCCGCAGTCGATCGCCATTGCCGCCGCTGCGGTCAAGCTGGTGGGGCAGGAGTCGGCAATCATGCGGACCACCCTGGCCGCCAGCCTGGGATTGCTGGCGTATGTCTGTCTTTGCACGTGGCTGCTGTCGATGCTGCTGCACTGATGCCGGTGGCGGCGTGCGGGCCGGACGAATATCCGCATTGCCCAGGCGTCTTCGGCCTGCTTGCGGATCACTTCGCCTGCCGCACCTGCACGGCACCAGCGGTGCCGAACAGGCGCATCAGCACCACGACGAGCAGCGCAACAAAGCTCAACTCCCACACATAGAACGCGATACCCACGTGGTCGATCATGACCTGGTGGCCGGCCTCGTTCTTGTCGAACCGGGTTGCGCGAAAGGTATCCAGCCCGATCAGGCACGCCGCTACCAACAGCGCCGCCGCCACCTTGTCCACCTTGAAGAGGTAACACAGCCACGCCAGGAAGAACAACGGATTGCTCATCCAGGCCACGCACTGGCCGTCGACCACCTGCATCCAGCCAAGCAGCAGGATGACGAAGCCACCCAGGTGATCATTGCCGCCATGCAATGCGGGCAGGCATAGCGCAACGCCGTACAGCAGGGCCGATAACACGGGTAGAAAAATCTTCACGAGCGTCCTTGTCCAGGATGAGGCGAGTGTGCGTGTGCTCTTCCGGAGCTCCGGATCGCATCTGCACGGGCGAGCTTGTCCACTATAGACACTGCGCGCGCATCTTTCACCGGCGCTCCGGGCCAGCCAGGGGCGGCCATCCCCACACCCGGTTGCGGCTAATGCGTGCCGGTTCTCTTCGCAGCGCCCGCTCCGCCTGCCCGCGTGGCAGCGCTGCCCTTACGTGCCACGGCCATGTTGTCGACCAGGTTGGGATAGGGCCGGCCCGCTGCCTTGGCGCGCTGTCTGGCTTGCGTCTTCTGCGCTGGAGAAAGCGAACCTGAGCGCGAAGCACGCTTCGGATTCGGCTTGTTCCATGGCGCTGAAGCCTTGCCCTCGCCTTTCTTCGCAGTGCTGCGCGTGGAGGCGCTCTTGCTGGCCGCAGGTCGGCGTGCGGCGGTCTTTTTTCTCGCAGTCTTCTTTGCAGGTCTTTTCTTCGCCGTCGCTTTCTTGACTGCGGTCTTCCTTGCTGCGGTCTTCTTTACAGCCGCCTTCTTGGCTGCCGTCGTGCCGGTGGCCTTGCGGGCACCGGTCGACGACCTGGACGTTGATGTCGCCGCGCTACCGGCCACTGCTTTGCCGGCTGCGCCTTTTTTCGCCGAAGGTTTCTTCGCGGAGGCCGTTGCGGTTGTGTTCCTTGCGGCCTTCTTTGCGGCGGTCTTCCTTGCGGTGCGTTTTGCTGCGGTCTTCCCGGCGGTGCGTGTCTTCGTACCACTGGCGCCAGTGGCGGCCGTGTTGCTGGTGCCTGTGCCCTTTCCTGCTTTGGTCTTCGCGCTGGCTGCATCCTGCAGACGCTGGTACAGCCGCGCTGCCCAGCGCTGGCCGGCGTCGCCGCCCCAGAGCAGCCAGGCGATGTAGCCTGCAGATGGAGCACTGCGATCGGCCCAGCCCTTGGCGTTCTTGTCCACGCTGTGACGCGCGAAATACGCATGCATGCGCCGGATGGTCTGCGTGGACAGCGACGTCTGTGCCGACAGGTCGCGTGCACGCGCAACGCCGATCGCGGTGCCGCCACGCCCGTGCTGCTCGCGCAAGCGCAGTCCGCGTGCCGCTGCATTGGCAACGTTCCTGGGTGGCAGTGTCGAAATCGCCTGCTTTGCTGGTGTGCGTGCCACGGGTTGCTCCTGTCGCATCGAGTTGCCGTAGTGTTCGCATGCGCCGTGCTGCTGCATGTGAAGAGGCTGGCAGCCGGGCCTGCACACGCCACACGCCGGTGGAGGTGACTCGGCGATACGCAGGCACGCCACGCGGCGCGCGGTTGCGCGGTCGCCAAGGCGAGCTCTCGCTCAGCACGCACCGGCAAGCGACATCCGCCGCGCCAGGCGCAGCCGCAGCCGCAGCCGCAGATCAGCCTGCTTGGGAAGCTGGATCGCCGTGCATGTGTCGCTACACTGGCCTGCCACGGCTATCGCAAGAGTGCTGCATGCGCCTGTTGAAGACCTCGTTCCACGCGGGCCTGCTCGCTGCCGCAATCGGCATGCTCCCCGCGCTTGCGCAGGCTGCCGACGCAGCGGCGCCGGCAGCCACGTCGGCGCAATCGACACAGTCGCCCCAATGGCAGGTGCTGAGCACACGCAATCAACCGCATGCGCGCCATGAGAACAGCATGGTGGCCATTGGCGATCGCCTGTATCTGGTCGGCGGACGCGATCAGCGCCCGCTGGAGATCTTCGACACCCGCACGCGCCGCTGGTCGCAGGGCAGTGCGCCGCCGCTGATGGTGAGCCACGCGCAGGCGGTGGTGTCGTCGGGCAAGCTGTACGTCGTGGGCGGGTTCACCGGCGACTATCCCGAGGAAGCGTCGCTGAGCAATCTGCTGATCTACGATCCGCGCACCGACCACTGGCAGGTGGGGCCGGAGATTCCCAAGCATCGCCGCCGCGGCGCGGCAGGCGCGGTGGAGCACGACGGCGTGCTGTACCTGGTCGGCGGCAACACGCGCGGCCATATGAGCGGCTATGTGCCATGGCTGGATGCGTTCGACACCAGAACGCAGCAATGGACGCAGCTGGCCGACGCACCGCGTGCCCGCGATCATTTCCATGCAGTGGTGCTCGACGGAAAACTGTATGCCGCCGGTGGCCGCAGGTCGGCGCACGAAAGCGGCAATACCCTGGCGCAAACGATTCCCGACGTCGATGTGTATGACATCCAGCGCGGCACCTGGTCGGTAGCACCGGCTGCGCTGCCGACGCAGCGCGCAGGCACTGCGGCCATCGCACGCAATGGCCGCCTGCTGGTCATCGGTGGCGAGAGCATGCGGCAGGTCAAGGCGCACGACGAGGTGGAAGCCTACGACCCAGCCGCGTCCACCTGGACGACGCTGGCAGCATTGCCGCAAGGGCGGCATGGCACCCAGGTTGCCGCCGTCGGCGACGATCTGTACATCGTTGCGGGCAGCGGCAACCGTGGCGGCGGGCCGGAGCTGGATGATGTGTTGCTACTGCATGAAGGCAACACACCTAAGCCACGCTGACTCCTGCGCACGGCATGCTGCGAGAGATCTGGTTGAAGATTGTGTGTTTGAAGATGAGGATCTAATCTGCTTCACCGTTCTTCAATCTGCAACGCCAGGGAGTGGTTATGCCGAAGCGTGGATCAAATAAAACGCCGTCAACAATGCCCGGTGTTGCCGGGCAATTCTCGTTTCCCTTGGTACATGCGCAAGGCGAGCCGGAGACATCGCCAATGCTGGCGGCTTCCGACCCCCGTTACAGCAAATACATCGTATATGTCGATGAAAGCGGCGACCATGGCCTGACATCGGTGGATCCCAACTATCCCGTGTTTGTGCTGGCCTTCTGTGTCTTCCACAAAGGCCACTATGCGCAATGGGTAGTTCCCGCCATCGAATCGTTCAAGTTCAGGCATTTCGGGCATGACGTGGTGATTCTTCACGAGCATGACATCCGCAAGGAAAAGGGACATTTCCGCTTCAACAATCGATTGGAGAAGACGATTTTTCTGGAAGGGCTGACGGGAATCATCGAGTCGCATAACTTCATCCTGATCAGCTGTGTCATCGACAAGACACGGCTGAAGGAAAAGCCCCAGCCTGCAGACAATCCCTATCACTTGGCGCTCGCATTCTGCCTGGAAACACTTTTCGAACTAATACAAGAAAAGAAGCAGGACGATGTTACAACGCACGTGGTGGTCGAATGCCGTGGCAAGAAGGAAGACCGCGATCTGGAGCTGGAATTCAGGCGGATCTGCGACGACGCAAACCGCTGGGGCCGGCAACTTCCCTTCACCATCGTCTTTGCGGACAAAAAGGCCAACTCATCTGGCTTGCAACTGGCTGACCTCGTTGCGCGGCCCATCGGGCTATCGGTACTTCGTCCAGGTCATCCCAATCGGGCATTCGACGTGCTGCAGCGAAAATTCTTCTGCAAGCAAGGCCGGCGTCAATTGGGTGTCGACTATGAAGGCTGGGGCCTGAAAATCTTCCCGCCGCCAGAAAGCGAAAAGCCCCGGTGATCTCACCGAGGCTATGACGCCGACCGGGAACCCCCAGTCCACTTAAGATGCGAGTCTAGAGTTCTGGACCGAAGAATTCAAGGTTGCCTGCTACAAAACCGGGTCAGTCAGGACATCGCATCCATAAGCTGTTGTGACGGCTGAAAGCAGAACGGCTTGCACACGGCGATGGATAAAGCTCCATCGTGGCCAGGGCCGCTTTTACTAAAGCGGCGATTGCGCAAACTGCAACCCAAGCGCCTTGACGCGCACCCGCGTCAGCATCGCGTGCGAGGTCATGTAGAGGGTGTGGCCGTCGTCGCCGAAGGCGCAATTGGAGATGGCCTCGCCGGTTTCGATGCGGCCCAGCCTGCGGCCGTCGGGGGCGAACACGATGACGCCGCCGGGGCCGGTGGCGAACAGGTGGCCGTCGGCGGAGACCGCCATGCCGTCGGGCAGGCCGGGCGCGTCCTTGGCCACCAGATCGGAGGCGTCGGCGAACACGCGCTTGCCGGTCACCGCACCGTTGGCGTCGAGCGCGTAGGCCATCCAGATCGGGCGCTGCGGATCGGAGTTGGCCACATACAAGGTGCGCTCGTCGGGCGACAGGGCGATGCCGTTGGGAAGGCTGAGGCCGTCGTCCAGCAGGTGCACGCTGCCGTCGGTGTCCAGGCGGTAGATGCCGTTGAAGCGCAGTTCCTTGACCGGCGAGTCGTTCATGCCCTTCAGGCCATACGGCGGGTCGGTGAAGAACACCACGCCATCGCTGCGGCGGACCAGATCGTTGGGGCTGTTGAAGCGGTGGCCTTCGAACTGCGTTGCCAGCGGTGTCTTCTTGCGCGTGACCGGGTCGAGCCTGGCGACGATGCGCGTGCCGGAATCGGCTAGCAACACAGTGCCATCGGGTTCGGCATACAACCCATTGGCGCCGGCCTCGCGTAGCGTGGCCTGCTCGGGGCCGCTGTAACCGGACGGCGACAGCAGGACCGACAGGCCCGCCTCCTCGGACCAACGATAAAGCGTGTTTTCCGGCACATCGGTGAACAACAGATAGCCGCCATTGCGCACCCAGGCCGGGCCCTCGGACCAGGTGAAGCCTTCGGTGAGCTTCTCGATGCGCGCGTCGGCCGCAACCACCTTACCGAAGCGCTGGTCGAAGGTTTCCAGGTGCCCGATCGCCGTGAAGCGCGGCGGCGGGGCTTCCTTTTTCGTGCAGGCAGCGACAATGGCCAGCAGCGGAACGGCCAACAGCAGATAGGGCGGTAAGCGCATCGGTCAGTCCAGTAACGAAGTCGGGCCATGATGCCACCATGCGTGTGCAGGTCTGCTGCGCACGCTGGCGACCATGCTAGCGCTCGCCAGCGTGCGCCGGCACCGCCAATATCGCATCCACTGCCGGCTTGGGCTGGTGATTGCGATCAAACAGCAGCGGATAATTGGTACGCCCCGGCACGGGGTAGTCGTTCTTCCATGACATGCCGTCGGTGACGCCCCAGACACTGACGCGGGCGAGCTTGTCGCGCTTGCGCCAGAACAGCGCGAACAATTCGGCATAGCGATCACGCAGTTGCGCCTGCACCTGCGCTGGCAGGCCATCGCGATACGGGTCGAGAAAGCGCTTGAATTCCGGCAGCTGGAACTGCTTGTGTGCAAGGCCGGTGCCGATGACCTGGCCTTCCCTGGTGAGCGGCAACACGTCGATGTCCAGCTCGGTGATCATGACCTTGATGCCGAGCGCGGCGTAGGCATCGATGGCGTCTTCGATGTCGCGCAGGCTGGGGTAGTTGAGCCCCCAGTGTCCCTGCATGCCGACGCCGTCGATACGGATGCCGGCCTGCTGCAGCATCCTGACCATGCGCACGATCCCGTCGCGCTTGCTCGGCCGCCAGGCGTTGAAATCGTTGTAGTAGAGCTGCGCATCCGGTGCATAGCGCTGGGCAAAGGCGAAGGCGTTACGCACCACGGTGTCACCGTCGCCGACCCGCTGCACCCAGTTGGTATCGCGGTAACTGCCGTCTTCGTCGATGATCTCGTTGACCACGTCCCAGGCCTGCACCTTGCCGACATAGCGCCCTGCCACGCGCTCGATGTGCGCGCGCATGCGCTCCAGCTGCGCGTCGGCGGTGTTGGGCTTGCCCTGTGCATCGACGAAGAACCAGTCCGGCGTCTGGTTGTGCCAGACCAGCGTATGGCCGATCACGAACAGGTCGTGGCTGCGGCCGTAGGCGACGAAGGCATCGGCGGCGCTGAAGTCGAACACGCCCGGACGTGGCGCAACCACCTCGGCCTTCATCACGTTTTCGGCGGTGACGGCATTGAAGTGGCAGGCGACCAGCGCGGAAGAGGCGGCATCCTTGCCGGAGACGATGTCGGCATTGACGGCGGTGCCGATCAGGAAGCCGTCGGCGTAGGCGCGCCGGAGCGACGTGCTGCGGGTGTCGCAGGCAGCGGAGGCTGGCAGTGCAGTGACGGCGCTGATGACGGCGAACGCAATGCTCAGGCAGGTTGATGCGCGCGTACTGTTTTCTTGCATGACAGGCTTCCTGATCGGATGCGTTTTCTGTTCTCTTCGCGGCTGACCGTGACTGGCAATGCGCGCCAATGCGGGATCGCAGCTTATGCGTTGCCAGGTGCGTTTGAATCCAGCAACCACGCTAGCGAACGCGGGAGCACGTTTGCGTCCATCGCATCTGTTGCGTGCAGGCACCGCATCGCCATCCGCACGCGACAGCTCACCTGCACGTGCCACACACTTGCCGAGCAGCAGACCCATCACTCCACCACCACCTGCGCACTGGCCGCCTGCACGCTGTCGGACTCGACATGGACGGTGATCGTGCCCCGCACGCCGGCCTTGCCGCGCACGATCGCCAGACACAGGCCGTTGAAGGCGTTGCGCTGCGGCGCGGCGAACGACTCCAGGTTGGTGGGGTCGCCATTGTCGGTGGCGACGAGCTCGCCCGGGCCCTCGATGCGGAAACGCAGGCGGTCGCCTGCGGTCGGCGCAGGACGTCCGGCGCGATCGAACAGGCGCACGGTGACAAAGCTCAGGTCCTGCCCGTCGCCACGGATGCGGCTGCGGTCGGGCATCACCTGCATGCGCGCGGCGCTGCCGGCGGTCTGCACGCGGTCGCTGGCCCAGGGTTTGCCCTGCCTGTACGCCTGCACGCGCAGCTCGCCGGGCTGGTAGACCACACCGTCCCAGCGCAGCCGGTACTGCAGCGGGCCCTTGCGCTTGCGCCCCTGCGAGACGCCGTTGACGAACAGCTCGGCCTCGTCGCCGGAGGTGAACACATGCACCGGCGTGACCTGGCCCTCGCGGCCGGGCCAGGTCCAGTGCGGCAGCAGATGCGCCATCGGCAGGTCGGGGCGCCAGCGTGACTGATACAGCCAGTAGCGGTCCTTGGGAAAACCGGCCAGATCGAAGATGCCGGAGTAGGAACTGCGCGAACTGTAGTACGGCGTGGGCTCGCCCAGATAATCGAAACCGGTCCAGACGAATTCGCCGGCAACATACCGATGCTGGTCCTGGGCCGCGAACACCTTGTCGGCGCTGGAGCCGAAGTCCACCGCATGCAGTTCGTAGGCGCTGACCTGGTGCGCGACCGAATCGCCGCCGCGCCCATCGCGCACCGGCGCGCTGGTGTCCGGCGTCACCGGAAACAGATACACGCCGCGGCTGCTCAAGGCCGAGGCGGTCTCGCTGCTGAGGATGGCCTTGTGCGGAAACGTCGCATGGAACGCCGGGTATTGCGGTTGCTTGCGGATACGCTCGGTGCCGGCGAATTCCGGCGCGTCGCGGATGCCTTCGCCCTGGTAATTGAGGCTGATGACATCCAGTGCAGCGGGCAGTGGCATCTCGGGCGAGGCGTAGTTCATCGCCACCGTGGCCGGGCGCGAGGGGTCTTCCTCATGCACGATGGCGTGCAGTGTGCGTGCGATCGCCGCGCCCTGCTCGCCGGTGTATTGCTCGCCGACCTCGTTGCCAACGCTCCACAGCATCACCGAGGGATGATTGCGGTCGCGCCGCAGCATCGCGCGCAGGTCCGGCTCGTGCCATTGCGGGAACACCAGGTGGAAATCCAGCGGGGTCTTCTTCATCTGCCAACTGTCGAACACCTCGTCCACCACCAGCAGGCCCATGCGGTCGGTCAGCTCCAGCAGCTCCGGCGCGGGCGGGTTATGGCTCATGCGGATGGCGTTGGCGCCCATCTGCTGCAGCAGCTGCAGTTGCCGCTCGGCGGCGCGCACATTGAACGCCGCACCCAGCGCGCCGAGGTCGTGATGATTGTTGACGCCGCGAATCGGCACCTGTTCGCCGTTGACCAGCAGGCCCTTGTCGGCATCGAACACGATGCTGCGGATGCCGAACGGCGTTTCGTAGCGATCCACCACGCGCCCGTCCTGGCGGACCTCGGTCACTGCGACATAGCGATGTGGGCGCTGGGTGGGCGGCGGGCCCCAGAGACGTGGATGGTCGATCTGCGTGCTGCCCTGCACGCGTGTGCTCCCACCCGCGGGAACCGCAACCCGCATGGCGGCAATGCGCGCGACCGGCTCGCCACTGCGCGTACCGCGTGCAGCGTCGAGCACATAGATCGCGGTGCTCACCTGCGCCTGCACCGCACTGCGGGCGGCATTGTCCAGCGTGACTGCCAGCTGCACCTGCGCCCTGTCTGCCGACACCTGCGGCGTGGTCAGCTGCGTGCCCCAGTGCGCCACATGCAGCGGCGCAGCTTTGGTCAGCCACACATTGCGATACAGCCCGCCGCCCGGATACCAACGCGCCGAGTCGGGCGGGTTGTCCAGGCGGATCGCCAGCTGGTTGCGCGCACCAAACACCACGTAGGGGCTCAGGTCCACGCGCCAGGAGCTGTAGCCATACGGCCAGCCGCCGACCAGCTTGCCGTTGAGCCAGACCGTGGCATAGGCCATCGCGCCATCGAGATCCAGAAACAGCGCGCGTCCGCGATCGCTGGCCGGAATGTCCAGCGTCTTGCGGTACCAGCCCACGCCCCAGCTCGGCAGGCGCCCCATGCCGCCGTACGGGCCATCGGCCAGGAACGGCCCGGCGATGGCCCAATCGTGCGGCAGATCCACGCGCTCCCAGCCGCTGTCGTCGAACTGCGGCTGCACGAAGGCCACGCTGCTGCCCGGATGCCCGGGCGGGCGGACGTGGCGGTTTGCCGGGTCTGCAATCAACGCATTGGCCGTGGGCAGGATCCACGGCTTGAGCACGCGTGTTGCGGCGGCATCGAGGTGCTGCGCCTGCTCGGGCCGGGCATCGGCCACCTTGCCGTCTTCGCTGCGTAGCACCTGCGGGCGGACGTCGTAGTCCAGGAGTTGGCGATTGCCGGGAGGATCGCCGCGGTGGAAGCGCCATTGCGCGTTGAGCGAGACCCGCTCACGTGGCAGTTCGGTAGGCACCGGTGGTGCTGCCAGCGCGGGCATGACGATGAAGATGCAGAGCATCGCCAGACGTGCAACACCTGCGCAGCGCCTCAAATCGTGCATCACCGGTGCCTGCCTGCCGGCACGCGTCATGGCGCGGCACTCTTCTGCCGTCTATACACGCACGGCATGTTCGCCCTTCGTGCACACGTGTGGGCATCGCTGCCTGCTGCCTCGCCCACCTTCACAGGTGGTAGGCCCGCTTGGGCAAGCGATACGCCAGATCGATCGCCACCTCGACCGCTTCATCCTCATCCAGGCGATGCTCGGCAACCAGCCTGGCGAGAAACGCGCTGTCCACGCGCCGCGCCACATCGTGGCGTGCCGGAATCGACAGGAAGGCGCGGGTGTCGTCGTTGAAACCCACGGTGTTGTAGAAGCCGGCACTGGCGAGGGTCTGCTCGCGGAAGCGCCACATGCCCTCCGGCGCGTCATGGAACCACCAGGCCGGGCCCAGCAACAGCGACGGGTAATGCCCGGCCAGGGGCGCCAGCTCGCGGCTGTAGCTGGTCTCGTCCAGGGTAAACACGATCAGGTGCAGGCGCGGGTCGTTCCCGAACCGGTCCAGCAAGGGCTTGAGCGCATGCACGTAGTCGGTGCGCATCGGAATATCGGCGCCCTTGTCGCGCCCGAAGGTCTGGAACAGCTGCCGGTTGTGATTGCGGAAGCAGCCCGGATGCAGCTGCATCACCAGGCCATCGTCCAGGCTCATCGCCGCCATCTCGGTCAGCACCTGCGCGCGGAACAGCTCGGCCTGCGCCGGCGTGGCCGCACCGCGCACCACGGTGTCGAACAGGCGCTGCGCCTCGGCCGGCGACAGATCGGCGGTGGCCGCGCTGGGGTGGCCATGGTCGGTGGAGGTTGCGCCGTGTGCGGCAAAGAACGCGCGGCGCTGCCGATGCGCACGCAGATAGCCCTGCCAGCTCAGCACGTCCTCGCCGGTGAGCGCGCCAAACTGCTGCAGTGCGCCGGCAAACTGTTCGTGTTCGGGGTCGACCACCGGGTCCGGGCGATACGCGGTGAGCACGCGTCCCTTCCAACCGCTGGCGCGAATGGCCGCGTGGTGCTGCAGCGTGTCCAGCGGCGATTCGGTGGTGGCAATCACCTCGATGTTGAAACGCTCGAACAAGGCCCGCGGGCGAAACGCCGCTGTCTGCAAGGCGGCGGTGATGTGGTCGTAGTAATGATCGGCGGTGCCGGCATCCAGCCGGATGCGCAAATCGAACACGTCATGGAAGACATGGTTGAGCCACAACGCTGACGGCGTACCGCGCAGCAACGTGTAGTGCTCGGCGAACACGCGCCACGCCGCGCGCGGGTCCACCGCCGCGCGCGACCCGTCCGCCCGCGGGATGCCCAATGCGTCCAACGCGATGCCCTGGCTGTAGAGCATGCGGAACACATAATGGTCCGGCACCAGCAGCAACTCGGTGGCATTGGCGAATGGCGCATCGGTGGCGAACCATGCCGGGTCGGTATGGCCGTGCGGGCTGATGATCGGCAGCGCGGCGACCTGCGCATACAGGCGCCGTGCGATCGCGCGCGTGCCAGGGTCGGCGGGCAGCAGGCGGTCGTCGTGCAGGGTCAGGGGAGAAGGCGTGGACATGGCATCAATGCACCAAAAGAGACTGAGAACGAAATCCAGCGACTGCACGCTTCATGGCGCGCGCGTGCCGGGATGGCTGGCAACGTAATCGCGCAGCCAGGTCAGCGCAGGCCGTTCGGTGCCATCGGCACGGATCAGGTACGCCGCCTCCTTGTCGCGCCACAGGCCGGGGCGGAACCCCCACAGCGTGATGCCGCGCACCGCCGGGTGCTCCCAGAACACCGGGAAGACGCGCTGGTAGTCGGCCAGCTGCTGCGCATCGCTGGGCCCGTCCAGATCGAACTCGGTGATGTAGATCGGCAGGCCGGTCGCGGCCAATGTATCCAGATTGGCACGATGCACCGACATCGCCACGTTCGGGGTGGTTTCGAAGGCGTGCTCCTGCACGCCGATCGCATCGACCAGCTGCTCGCGCTGCAGCAGCTGCACGATCTGCAGGTACTTCTGCGTGGCCTGGGTGCTGTTGGTGATGCTGTAGTCGTTGATCATCAGCCGCGCACGCGGGAAGTGCTGGCGCGCCAGCCGGAACGACTGCAGCACCCATTCCCAGCCGCTGGCGCCGTTGCCGCCGAGTGCCTGCAGATAATTGCCGCCGCCGGTGTCGTCCTTGCTGGGCGGGTCGTTGAGCGGTTCGTTGACCACTTCCAGCAGGTCGATGTCCGGATACCGCTGCGCAACCGCAGCAAACCACTGCGCGATCTCGCGGCGTTGCTCGGCCGGCGGCAACGACTTGATCCACTCCGGCTGCTGGTTGCCCCACACCATCACATGCATCTGGAACGGCATGCCGTTGGCCTTGGCCAGTTCGTAGGCGGTATCCAGCCCGCTCCAGTCCATCTGGTCGCGCACCGCTTCCACGCTGCCCCACTTGCCGCTGTTTTCCGGGGTGAGCTTGTTCCAGTACTGCGCGAATCCTGGCGCCTGTTGCGGGCTGTAGGCGCTGCCCAGGAACTTGGGCGCGCCGGCGGCCAGCGGTGCGGCCTGCGCCAGGCTTGCGATGTTCGCTGCCAACAACACGCCGGCTGCCAGTGTGCGTAAGTGCATGATGCTCCCCTCAGGACGATGCGGTGGCGGCCGGTGAGGCCGCTGCCGGCAGCTGCGCCGGCTCCAGGCGTGGTACCAGCGCGTGCACCACCGCCAGCGCCAGCAGGTAGGCCGAGCCTGCCATCAGGAACACCGGCACATAACTGCCGGTGGCCTGCAGCAGGAACCCGATGAAGGTGGCGATCAGCATGCCACCGACCGCACCGGCAAAGCCGCCGATGCCGACCACCGTGGCCACCGCATGCCGCGGAAACATGTCCGAGGGCAGCGTGAACAGGTTGGCCGACCAGCCCTGGTGCGCGGCGGTGGCCAGGCCGATCAGGCCGACCGCCAGCCACAGATTGTCGGCACGTGCAGCGAACACGATCGGCACCACCGAGACGGCGCAGATCAGCATGGCGGTCTTGCGCGCGCGGTTGACGCTCCAGCCGCGCGCGATGAAGCGCCCGGCGACCCAGCCACCGGCGATGCTGCCGATGTCGGCCAGCACGAAGATCACGATCAACGGCGCGCCCAGTTGCAGCAGGCTCAAACCGTATTCGGCATGCAGGAACTTGGGCAGCCAGAACAGGAAGAACCACCAGATCGGGTCGGTGATGAACTTGCCCAGCACGAACGCCCAGGCCTGCCGGTGCCGCAGCACCTGCAGCCACGACAGCCGCCGCTGCACCGGCTCGTGCGCATCGCTGCGGATATGCGCCAGCTCTGCCGCCGACAGGCCGGGCTGCTGCTCCGGCGGGTGATAACTGAGCCACCACACCAGCAGCCAGGTGGCGCTGAGCACGCCGGTGAACAGGAAGGCCGCCTGCCAGCCCCAGGCGGTGGCGATCAGCGGTACCAGCAACGGCGCGACGATGGCACCGATGTTGGAGCCGGAATTGAAGATGCCGGTGGCCAGGGCGCGCTCGCGACGCGGAAACCACTCGGCCACCGTCTTCAACGCGGCGGGGAAGTTGCCGGACTCGCCCAGCCCCAGGAAGAAGCGCGCGATCGCAAAGCCCACCACGCTGGTGGCCAGCGCATGCCCCATCGCCGCCAGGCTCCAGATGCCGATCGCCAGCGCGTAGCCGACGCGCGTGCCGAAGCGGTCGATCACCGCACCGCTGCACAACAGGCCCAGCGCGTAGGCGGCCTGGAAGGCGGTGACGATATAGCCGTACTGGATCTCGTTCCAGCCGATCTGCGTCTGCAGAAACGGCGCCAGCACGCCCAGCACCTGGCGGTCGACATAGTTGATGGTGGTGGCGGCAAGCAGCAGTGCGCACACGCGCCACCGCATGCGGCCCAGGCGCGCCAGCGTGCCGGCGGGCGCTGCGGCGTGCGGCAACTGGCTCATGTGCCCGCGCGCCGCAGCGCCGCTGCGCGCAGCATGCGCGGGGCAATCGCGCAGCGACCACTGCTAGGCACTGCCGCATGCCCGGGGTAGCCCGGCCTCTGGCTGCCGCGTTCTTCGGTTCGATTCATCGGCCACTGCACCTGCACGAAGGTAGCCTTGCGCCACGGGTGATAGCGCTACCATTACCACGCCATCGGGCAAAAACCATCGCGCAGTGCAGCACGCCAGCGCGTGGTGCGCAGCCGGTACGGTTTCGATCAGCGCCGCGATTGTCCGCCGCCGCGATACCTCGCCGCCTATGCTGCCCTGCAGCGTGATGTTCTGAATTTGGTAGCGCTACCATCCGGCGTCACTGATCGCCCGTTCTTCCCCACCGCACCATCGCCGCGCCGCGCATCGGCAGCGGCACTCCCTGCGCAGGGGCGATGCGTGGGACATCTGCTCACCTGTTAGGGAAGGGATTACGGTGAAGAACAGCTACGCACGAACCGCGTTGTCCTGCGCGTTGGGGTCCATCCTGCTGGGCATGGCCAGCACTGCCGCCTGGGCGCAGTCCAGCGATGCCAGCAGCGCCGCGCCCGCCGCACAACCGCCACCGGCCACCGCTGCCGGCGGCGATGCGGTGACCCAGCTCGACACCGTCACCGTGTCCGGCTACCGACGCAGCATCCAGTTCTCCACCGATGCCAAGCGCGACTCGGTGGGTTTTGCCGACACCGTGTTTGCCGAGGACATCGGCAAGTTCCCGGACATGAATATCGCCGAGTCGCTCAACCGCATCCCCGGCGTGCAGCTCTCGCGCGACGTCAATGGCGAGGGCTTGAACATCGCCATCCGCGGCCTGGGCACCAGCTTCACCAAGACCACGCTCAACGGCGCCAGCATCGCCACCGCCTCGATCGGCCTGAACGCGCAGAACCAGAACCGCGAGGTCGATCTGAACCTGTTTCCCACCGAATTCTTCACCCAGCTCACCGTGAGCAAGACGCCCACCGCGAGCATGCTCGAAGGTGGCGTGTCCGGTGTGGTGGACATGCGCAGCGCGCGCCCGTTCGATCGCCCCGGGGTGCACTTCACCTACCAGGCCCAGGCCGACTGGAACAGCACCAGCGAAAAGACCACCCCGCGCGGCGCCTTCATGGGCAGCTGGACCAACGAGGCAGGCACCTTCGGCGCACTGTTCGGCGTGGCCTCGGTGCGCAGCAAGCTGGGCGTGCGTGGCTTCGAAAGCGTGGGCTGGACCAACCCCGGCCTCACCTACACCCAGTGCGGCCTCACCCCGCCTGCGGGCACGCCGGCCACCAATCAGCCGGCCGCGTGCAACGTCAATGGTGGCGGCAACTGGCGCATCCCCGACCGCGTGCCGGCCACCGCCGGCAGCGGCCTGACCACCGGCGAGACCATCGATGCGGCCTGGCTGCTGGCGCGCAACCCCGGCCTGAGCATCGACCAGATCAGCGACGCGCTGATTCCGCGGCTGGGCCGCAGCGTGTACATGAATGGCGACCGCGACCGCGATGCCTCGGTGATGTCGCTGGAATGGCGCCCCTCCGACAGCATGCATTTCTACCTGGATACGCTGTATTCGGAAGCCAAGCGCACCACCGAGCGCATCAGCATGAATCTGATCGGCCGCAACGGCAACATGATCCCGCTGGGCATGCAGCTGGACCAGAACAACGTGGTCACCAGCGCCACCTTCGCCAATGCGCAGTACTTCCTGGAAGCGCGCCCGTACCGCGAGGAAGTCAAGTTCTGGAGCGTCAACCCGGGTGCGGAACTGTTGTTCGGCGCGGACCAGGACATCAAGCTCAACGTGCAGGCCAATGCCACGCGCAGCTGGCTCGATCGCGAATCGCCCAGCATCCTGGTCACCTCGCCGTTCACCACCGTCGACTACCGCAATGAGGGCGGCGACCGCCCGTCGATCAGCAGCCCGCTCGATCTCAACGACCCGAACCTGGGCTGGGGCTGGAACGGTGGCCGGGTCAATATCCAGAACGAAAAACGCGTGACCGAAACACGTGGCGGGCGCGCCGACCTGCAGTTCGGCGAAGACAAGCGCAACGTCAAGATCGGCGCCGCCTACGACCAGGCCGAGCGCACCATTCGCGGTTTCGACAACAGCATCGCCTGGGAGCAGGTGGTCTGCCGCGGCGGCGGCGGCACCATCTGCAACGGTGGCCCCGGCTCGGCAATTCCGAATGCGGCCCTGGCCGGCTATCTGCGCCCCGGCCCGGACGGCTTCATCACCGCCGATTTCAACCGCTTCCTCGGCGACACCAACTACTACGCGCTACGCGATTCCGCCCCGGAAACCAACTCCGCCAACACCGGCGCCTCGGCCGGCGGCATCCGCGAAAAGAACTGGGGTTTCTACATCGAAACCAACGCCGAAACCGAGGTGTGGAACCGCACGCTGCGCTTCAACGCCGGCGTGCGCTACGTGACCACCGACCAGACCATCACCGGCCCGGTCACCATCAACGGCATCCGCCGCATCCAGGTGCTGGATTCGGACTACAAGGAAACCCTGCCCTCGTTCAACGCCGCCTGGGACGTGGCCGACAACGTGGTGCTGCGCCTGTCCAGCTCGCGCACGCTCACCCGGCCCGACCCCAGCGCGATGCTGCCCAACACCAACTTCAGCGACCCCTCCGCGCAGACCGCTACCCAGGGCAATCCGAACCTGGCGCCGTACCTGTCCACCAACGTGGATTTCGGCGGCGAGTGGTACACCGGCGGCGAAGGCTATGTGGGCCTGACGCTGTTCAACAAGCGCATCAGCGGCTTCACCGTCAACGGCGTGCGGCGCATTCCCTTCAACGACCTGGGGGTGCCGTACGAGAGCCTGCTGCCGATCCAGCAGGCCGGCCTGGACCAGCGCGGCGGCCCGACTGCGGCCACCGTGGATGTGCAGACCCAGGTCAACGCCGACGGCGTGCTCAACATTCGCGGCACCGAGGCAATCTGGGTGCAGCCGCTGGACAAGCTGGTCGACGGCCTGGGCTTCAGCGTGAACTACACCCACGTCACCCAATCCTCCGAAGGCGAAGGCATTCCGGCAGTGGCGGTCGGCGTCGCGCCCAACCTGTGGAACGGCACCGTGTACTGGGAAAAGGACGCCGCCTCGGTGCGCCTGTCCTACACCTGGAACGACGACATGGTGATCTCCGGCGCCAACCAGAACGGCATTCCGTATGCGCGCCTCAACGCCGATGCGCGTGGCCAGCTGGACCTGTCGGCCAGCTACGCACTGGACTGGCTGCCGTCCAAGCCGCAGCTCACCCTCAACGTCACCAACCTCACCGACGAACCGTTGCGCACCACCTACGCCTGGCCCAACGCCACCTACGATCTGTACGAGCCCGGCCGCACGGTCATGCTCGGCATCCGCGGCACGTTCTGAGCGTGGTCATCGACACGACCGCACAGAGGCCAGGCGGGTGTGGCCGACCCGTGGAGCGCGCGTGGCCTTGTTGCATGGCCCGCGCACCGCATGCCGCTGCCGCTCCCCTGGCGCGCGCGGTTTTGCCGGACACTTCAGGCGCCATGCCTGCCGGCGCGATCCGGACCGATCGCGGTCGGCGGCATGGCGCGCGCCGCGGCGTTTCCCGCAGCACTTCTCGAGCCCGCCCCGCCTCATGAACGATCCGTCACAACAGCTCTCCCTGCGCGAAAAGATCGGCTACAGCCTGGGCGACCTGGCCGCCAACCTGATCTTCCAGACGCTGGTCACCTTCCTGGCGTTCTTCTACACCGATGTGTTCCGCATTCCGGCGGGCGTGGCCGCCACGCTGATCTTCGTGGTGGGCATGCTTGGCGCGTTCGTGTTCACGCCCATCATCGGCATCCTGGCCGACCGCACCCGCACGCGCTGGGGCAAGTTCCGCCCGTGGATCCTGTGGACGGCAGTGCCGTTCGGTGCGTTGTCGCTGGCCGCATTCAACACGCCCGCCCTCGGCGAGCAGGGCAAGATCGCCTACGCCTTCGCCACCTACACGTTGCTGATGCTGGTGTACGTGGCCAACAACCTGCCCTATTCGGCATTGAGCGGCGTGCTCACCGGCAGCATGGAGCAGCGCAACAGCCTGTCGGCGTATCGCTTCCTGGCGGTGACCTTCGCGCAGTTCATCATCCAGGTGTTGCTGCTGCCGCTGGTGCTGATCCTGGGCAATGGCGACAAGGCGCAGGGCTTTCGCAACACCATGGCGCTGTTCGCCGCCGTCGGTACGCTGTGCTTCCTGATCACCTTCTTCACCACCCGCGAGCGCGTGCTGCCGATCAGCGAACAACGCAGCAGCGTGCGCCAGGACCTGGGCGATCTGGTCCGCAACAAGCCCTGGCTGGTGATGCTGGCGCTGACCATCCTGGTCTTCATCAATCTCGCCATGAAGGGCGGGATGTACATCTACTACTTCAAGTACTACCTCGACGCCGGCGCGCTGGCGCAGTTCCTCGACAATGCCGGCTTCAACCGCTTCATCGCTGCAATCAATAGCGTCCTCACCGGCGCCGGCATGAGCGCACTGCAATGGCCGCAGGACGCACCGACCTCGGCCTTCAGCGTGTTCAGCGCCGGCGGCATCCTGGCGATGATCGTGGGCATCGGCTTCTCCAAACGCCTGGCCGACCGCTACGGCAAGCGCAATGTGTTCGGCGGCGCGCTGCTGGTTTCCACGCTGTTTTTGCTGGCGTTCTATGTGTATCCGCCGGCGGCGATCGGCTGGGTGTTCGCCTCCTATGTGCTGCATGGCTTCTTCTACGGCATCACCATCCCGCTGCTGTGGGCAATGATCGCCGACGTGGCCGATTACTCGGAGTGGAAGAACCACCGCCGCGCCACCGCGATCATTTTCTCGGCGATGTTGTGCGGGCTGAAGATCGGCCTGAGCGTCGGCGGCGCCCTGGTCGCCGGCATCCTGGCCTTCTATGGCTACGACGCCGCCCTGCCGCTGCAAGGCGCTGCGGTGACGAGCGGCATTCGCCTGGCCATCAGCGTGTATGCGTCCATCCCGTTCCTGCTCGGCACCGCGTTGCTGGCGCTGTACGAGATCGACAAGACGCTGGAAACCCGCATCGAACACGAGCTGGGCCTGCGCCGTCAGGCCGCACCACTCGCTTCCCCCTGACTCCCTCCTCCCACCTCATGCACAGGTACGCGCATGTCCGATGAACTGCACACCGCTGCACTGCAGGCGCTGGCGCGCACCGCCATTTCCGCACCGCTGGTCACCCACCTCTACACCGCCGACCCGTCCGCACACGTGTTCGACGGCGCGCTGTACATCTACCCCTCGCACGACATCGATGCCGGCGTTGCCTTCAGCGACGACGGCTCGCACTTCGACATGGCCGACTACCACGTGCTGCGCATGGCGCATCCGCACGCGCCGGTGGAAGACCTGGGGCAGGTGCTGCACGTGCGCGACGTGCCCTGGGCACAGCGCCAGATGTGGGCACCGGATGCCGCGCAGCGCGACGGCAAGACCTACCTGTATTTCCCTGCAAAGCGTGCCGACGGCATCTTCCAGATCGGCGTGGCGGTCGGCGATGGCCCGCAAGGCCCGTTCGTCGCCGAGCCCGAACCCATCGACGGCACCTACTCGATCGACCCGGCCGTCCTGGCCGACGACGACGGCGCGCATTACCTGTACTTCGGCGGCATCTGGGGCGGCCAGCTGCAGCACTACCGCGACAATGTCTACGCGCCGACCCATCAGGAACCTGACGACGCTGCGCCTGCGCTCGGCCTGCGCGTCGCCCGCCTGCGCGAGGACATGACGCAATTGGCAGAGCCCACCCGCGAGATCGTCATCCTCGACGAACACGGCGCCCCGCTCCGCGCCGGCGACCACGCCCGCCGCTTCTTCGAAGGCCCCTGGGTGCATCGCCATGCGGGCCGCTATTACCTGTCCTACTCTACCGGCGACACCCACCTGATCTGCTACGCCACCAGCGACTCCCCGTACGGGCCATTCGTCTACCAGGGCGTGCTGCTCGCACCGGTGATCGGCTGGACCACGCATCACTCCATCTGTGCGTTCGAAGGCCAGTGGTATCTGTTCTATCACGACGCTGTCTTGTCGGGCGGGCAAACGCATCTGCGCAGCATCAAGATGGCGCCGTTGCAGCATGATGCCGACGGAAGGATTGCGACGATTTATCCATATGGCGAAGACGCGGTGTCACCCTGGTGAATGTCGTTGCGCTCCTGCTTCCCGGAACGTCCACCAGCGCGTCATGGCTCCACCGCCGGCACTGAACGACACGTCCTGTCACCGCGATGCTTTCAAAGCACGTCGTGATCCTCGTCGCGGCTGATCTTCGACCCGGCGCTCACCACTCCGTGATCGCGCGTTTCCTGGCGTGCGCGAGGCGTCTGCCTGGCGCTTCAACGCCGCCATGACATGTCGAGCGTTACGGTCGTCCCGCTGGCACACCACGCCAGCGTGCACTCGGTCCGGAACTGCATCGCATGGGGTTGCATCCGGACGTACAGCAACGCCGTAGGTCTATCTACGGGTTCTTTCTGGTGGAGGTTGCCATGCGAGGTGGTTCGATGCTGTTGTTGCTGACGCTAGCGGTCTACGGGAGTGCAAGTGGGAGCGAGTCGCGTTCCGCCCTGCCGCGCGCAGACAGCGTGGACGTGCCGCGCTTCATGGGCGACTGGTACGTCATCGCGCATATTCCCACCCGGCCCGAGCGCAAGGCCTACGATGCGGTGGAGCGCTATGCGCTGCGCCCGGACGGCCGCATCCAGACCACGTTTACCTACCGCAAGGGAAGTTTCGAGGCACCGCTCAAGTCCATGCATCCGATCGGCCGGGTGGCGAAGGAGGGCAATGGCGCGCTGTGGAGCATGCAATTCTTCTGGCCGTTCAAGGCCGAGTATGTGATCGCCTGGCGCGATGCGGAGTACACGCAGACCATCGTGGCACGCAGCAAGCGCGATTACGTCTGGTATATGGCGCGCACGCCGCAGGTCTCCGAGGCCGACTATCAGCAGGCCGTCCAACGTATCGCCGCCATGGGCTACGACGTGTCGCAGCTGCGCCGCGTCCCGCAGTCGCAGCGCTGACGCAGTAAGGCACCGCTGCGGTAAAAAAACTGCGCCGCGCTCAGCGACGCAGTGACCGCATCGCAGGCGCTTACGCGCCGCGCGCGTCAGACGTCCTTGTCATCCACGGAAAATTCCCACCCGTCATTCAAGCCACCCAAGGGCTTGGCTTCGGCTGCCAGCTCTTCCTCGAACGCCGAAATCGCCTTGTACGTTGGGATCATGGTCGGATACACCGTCACGTCCATCGGAAACGCCGTGTTGTCCGGGTAGTGGCAGCAACGCACCTTCTGCTCGAAGCGCAGCAGCGTCACCGAGAACTCCAGTGCCGACTCCTTCGTGGGAAAGACCACGGAGAACGCAATCTCGCGTGGCCTGGATAGATCCACGCCTTGCTGGGCGATGTGCCAGAGAGTGTCGCCGTTGTCGTCGTTGGGATACAGGTCCGGATGTCGTTGCATGGGGATTTGGATTTTTTTGCGGCCAATTGGCCGAGGAGGAATTCTAGCGCCTGGCTCTTACCAGGTATTCATATGTGACGTAGCAATGGCGCGCCGCCAGCGGCACTGAAGAGCAGGTACTCAGGCAGAGCAGGAAGCTCGCTGAGCAGCGCGGTTATCGCAGGTAGGGCGGAGGCCGCAAGACCCGTCGTCTGGCCGCCGGCTTCAGCACCCGAATCCAATCAGACGCGCGACTGGAGTCGCGTGGTGACCATGCAACCGCATGCAGGGTGGGCGCCATCCAGAGCAACCGACTGAGCATCAATGCTGATCACAGGTCACTTCAGACAATGGTGAAAACTCCATTGTGGTTGGGGCATGTCCTCCGGTTGCCACTGCTTGTGAGGTCTCTGACCACGCTCCACATCGTGGGCGTGACATCATCCTGCCTTGTTACAAGACCTTTCATCAGCTTGTGGACGATAGGCGCACCGCTGCCTTATCCACAAGGTCGAAATTGTCAGACATTGCGTTGTCGGCAGCGCTGGCCAGGTTGGCGGCGGTGAGCAGGCTCAGGGCCGGCAAGGAAGACCGCAGGCGCATCGTAAGACTCCTTTCTCGACGGCCGTGGCCGCGCGGCAATGAGGGGATCGGGTGCGCCGCCCGCTTCCCCGGCGGCGCGCCGGCGTTGTCGCAGCCTCAAGCTGCCTGGCAAGCAGGTGACGCGACCGGGCCGCGGTTGTGTATGCTCGGAGCCGTGGAAACCCTCTCACCCGCCGAGATCGCCGAGCAGATCGCCGAGTTGCGACGCGCCCACCGCGCGTTGGACGAGGAGATCCAGCGCGTGCCCGCGAACCTGGAGGACGAGCTGCAGATGAAGCGCTTGAAGAAGCGCAAGCTGCATCTCAAGGACTGCATCACGCGGCTGGAGATGGAGCTGGTGCCTGACGAGCCGGCGTGAGGCCATGCCTGCAGTTGGGTTCGCTTGTCGACACCGGCGCGTTGATCGCGGCGTCTGCCCGCTCTTGGGGCCAATTCCCCTGCGTAGGAGCGCACCTGGGCGCGATGAGGCGTCCCCCGGAAGGCCCGTCGCGCTCAGGCGTGCTTCTACGGTGCCTGTAAGCAGATTGGCTGGCGGGGCTGCGAATGCGCGACATGTGATTCGCGATGGGGGACGCGGCGTGTCATGGCTGGTGGAGCAAGTGTGGCCTTGGCGGGGCGTTGCGCGCACGTAACCGCCTGACTGCGAGTCCGCAGACGTTGACCAACTGTCGCTGCGTTTCCCGCATGCGCCCTTGAGGCACCTCCCCCGCCAGCGGGGGAAGGAAGCGCCAGGGCGAGACAATCAGACTCCTGCGTGCAGCGCTCAGCCGGCGCGCAGCAGGATCTTGCCGCGGCGGCCCGGCTCGGCGCTGGCCGCGGCGGCCTTGGCGGCGTCTTCCAGGTCGAACACCGCTTCCACCGGCAGGGCCAGGCTGCCATCGACGGCGGCCTTGAGCAGTTCGCCGATCATGCGGCGCTTGTCCTCGGGCTTGGTGGCGGCCATGACCTTGCTGCCCCAGAAGCCGCGCACGCTGGCCTGCTTGAAGATCACATCGCCGGTGGAAATCTGCAACGGCTCGCCGGTCATCGAGCCGAACGAGACCAGCTCGCCGCCTTCGGCCAGCAGCCCCATCAGCTCGCCGGCCGCGCTGCCGGCGACCGAGTCGATCGCGCGCACGATGGGTGCGTCGCCGGCCAGCGCGCGCGCGGTGTCCTGCCAGCCTTCCTGCGCGGTGGAGACTGCATTGCCAATGCCCAGCGCTTTCAACTCGTCCACGCCGGCATCGCGGCGCACCAGGTTGATCACGTTGATGCCGCGTACGGCGGCGAGCATGGCCACGGTCTTGCCGACCGCGCCGTTGGCGGTGTTCTGCACGATCCAGTCGCCTTTTTCGACCTGCAGGAATTCGATCAGCATCAAGGCGCTCAGCGGCATGGCGATCAGCTGGCAGCCGCGGTCGTCGTCGAGCGCGTCGGGCAGCGGCACCACGCCAGAGGCATCGGCGAGGAAGTACTCCGCCCAGCTTTCATGCACGCCAGCGGCGACCACGCGCTGGCCGATCTGCAGGCCGTCGACACCGTCGCCGAGTGCGTCGATCACGCCGGCCGCTTCGCTGCCGCCGATGGCGGGCAGCTCGGGCTTGTAGCCGTAATTGCCGCGCACCGTCCACAGGTCGTGGTTGTGGATCGGCGAGCGACGCATGGCGATGCGCACCTGGCCCTTGCCGGGTTGCGGGGTGGGCCGCTGGCCGAGTTCGAGCACCTTGGCAGGGTCGCCGAATTGGGTGTGGATGGCTGCGCGCATGGAGATCTCCTGCCGGGCACGCCAGTGGTCCAACGCACCCGATCGTGATGAAAGGTGGCGCGATGCTATCGGCACGGCCGCAAGCGGAGGATGAAACGGGCGGAACTGTTGTGTGAAGTTGCTGGCGTTGGTGGAGGACGTCAGAAGTGACTCTGGTCTGCTGCAGCGCCGGGGGGTTGCGTGCGGACTGGCCCTCATCCGCCCTTCGGGCACCTTCTCCCGGAGGGAGAAGAGAGCGTCGTGCGCACCTGCGCTTCCTTGCTGGTGCGCTGCCGTTGCCCGCATCACCTACCGCAGGGAGACGCTGGCGTCTGTAGCGCCGCCTTACTCGGCCGGCGGCAACACCACATCCGGCTTGACCGCTTCGGGGCTGACCCGCTCGATGGTGTGGCGCAGTTCGCGGCCGAGAATGAACTTGGCGTCCTTGGCCCAGGCATCCAGGCGCTCGTCGAACAGCAGCTTGCTGTTCTCGTCCGGCCATACCAGGCGCAACTCGCGCAGTTTCTGGATGAAGCTGCGGAACAGGGTCTTGTCGAAGAACTCCGGGGCGGCCGGGGCGTACAACAGGCTCAGGCGTTGCGCGGCCTGCTGGCACAGGCTTTCCAGTTCGCCGGCGCCGAGCACGCCGGGGCCGTTCTTCACCAGCACCGAGATGGCGATGTAATAGCGCTCGAAGGCCTGCTGCAGCGAATGGCCGATCGCCCGCAGGCGGAACACTTCATCGGTCTGCCCGGTGTTGCGCGCCAGGATGCCGCCATCGTCGTCGGTGACGTTGAGCAGCAGGCCCTCGCGCACGAACATGTCGATGGTCTGCTCGATGCGCTCGGCAAAGCGGTCCTCGCTCCACGGCAAGAACAGTTCGGCCTGCAGGAACGGGTACACCGTGCGGCCCAGGCGGATCAGGCCGGCGCGGCTCATGCGGCGGTTGTTCTGGAAGCAGCAGGCCACCCACGAGGACGCGGTGAACAGGTGCAGCACGTTGTTGCGGAAGTAGCTCAGCAACACCGCGGTGTCGCCGCTGACGCTCAGCACATCGCCCAGCGGATGCGACACGCGCGTGAGCACGTTGATCTCTTCGGCGTGGGTGATGATGCGCGCCGGGGTGTGCGGGGTGACGGTAACGCGGTCCGAGTACGGCATTTCCGCCAGCAGCTTCTTGCACAACTCGATCTGCGCGATCAGGTCGGCCTCGCCCATCGCATGCTTGGGCGTGGACAGCAGCGCCAGCGCCAGCAGGTTGATCGGATTGACGTCGGCGGCGCAGTTGATGCGGGTCTGGATCTGGGTGGACAGCGTGTCCACCGCCGGTGCCAGCCAGGTGGGTTTTTCGTCGTCGGGCAGCGGTTGGCCGTCCCAATCGGGCGCGTGCCTGGCCAGCACGTCGTTGAGCGCGATCGGCTCGCCGAAGTTCACCACCACCTGGCCGTAGTTCTGCTTGAGCACCTTGGGGATGGACCACAGCAGGCCCCAGATGGATTCCTTCTCCTTGGGCCGGCCGGTGAGCTCGTCCAGGTAGCTGTTGCCTTCCATCAGCTTTTCGTAGCCGATGTAGACCGGCTGGAACAGCACCGGCTTGCGCGGCTGGCGCAGGTAGGCGCGCAGCGTCATCGCGATCATGCCGCCCTTGGGCTGCAGCAGGCGCCCGGTGCGCGAGCGCCCGCCTTCGACGAAGTATTCGATCGAATAACCGCCGGCCACCAGCTGGGCGACGTACTCGCTGAGCACCGCCGAATACAGCGCATTGCCCTTGATCGAGCGGCGGATGAAGAACGCGCCGCCCTTGCGCAGCAGCGTGCCGACCACCGGCAGGTTGAGGTTGATGCCGGCCACAATGTGCGGCGGCACGATGCCGCGTTCGTACAGCAGGTAGCTCAGCAGCAGGTAATCCATGTGGCTGCGGTGGCTGGGCACATAGACCACCTCGTGCCCGGGCGCGGCCTGCTTGAGCTTGTCCAGGTGATGCACCAGCACACCGGCATAGATGCGGTTCCACACATGAGTGAGCAGGAAGCTGGCCGAGCGCACCACCGGGCTGGAATAGTCGGCGGCGATCTCCCAGGCGTAGGCATGCGCCTTGCGCCAGGCATCGACCGGCTTGGAGTTGTCGCGCTTGGCCTGGGTGGCGATGGCTTCGCGTACCGAATCGGCGGCCAGCACCTGGTCCACCAGCAGGCGGCGGGTGGACAGGTCCGGCCCGATCACCGCCTCGCGGATGCGCCGGAAGTGGGTGCGCAACACGCGCTGCAGCTTGCGCAGGGTGCGCTCGGGCGGCAGGCCCTCGGCCATGGTCTGGCGCAGCGAGATCGGCGGGGCAAAGCGCACGATGGTGGTGCGGCCGTTGAGCAGCACTGCCAGCAGGCGCCGGAAGCGGCCGACCAGCGCCCAGTTTTCCGAGAACAGCACCGCAAACCAGCCGCTCTGCTTGTCCGGCGCGCGGCCGACGAAGATCGACACCGGCACCAGGTGCACGTCCAGGTCGGCACGCACGCGATGCGCCTGCAGCAGCTTGGCCAGCGAATCGGAATGGGTCTTGCCGCCGCGCTGCTCGGGGATCAGCGAGTTGCTGCTGCTGCGCCGCGACAGCGCCAGGTAGGCGCGCTTGCGCTGCAGCGGATCGCCCGGCAGCGGCACCAGCGGCGAGGGCAGCCCCGCTTCGCGGCAGGCCTTGTCCAGGATCAGCGCGCTGGACAGGCCGTAGTCCTCCAGCACATAGACCACTGGCGTGCCGTCGTCGTAGCGGCTGGGTTGGTCCGGTTCGATGGTCAGGCTCAGCCAGGGGTCGGCGAGCCGGCCGAGCAGGCGCGCCCACCACGGGCGCTTGGCGTTGCGGGCGGCGGCGACGGCGGGTGCGATCGACGGCGCAACCTCCGGCGGAACCGGTGTGGCGGTCGGCAATGCGGCGGCCGTGGCGCCGAGATCGGCGGCGGCAGCGCTGGGCGGGGCGGGCTGGCCGTCCGGGAACGGCAGGGGATTCTGGTCTGGCATCACGGTCATTATCGCCCAGCCGGGCGCTGCCCGGTGGCGGCGGGCGTGGCGGGCGCGGCCGCCGGGGTGTCAGGCGTTGCCGCGGCATCGGGTACGGGCGCGGCCGGCGGCGCGGCGTCCAGCAGCGCCTGGACCTCGTCCTGGGTCTGCTGCTGGTACCAGTGGCCGTCGCGCTTGATCAGGGCGATGCTCAGGTCGATGTCGTGCGCGGCCAGCGGATAGCGCAGCCGCACCTGGGCGCGGTCGCCGTCCTGGCTGATCAGGCCGGTGCGCAGCGCATCCAGGCTGCTGTCCAGCGACAGCCCGTAACGCTCCAGCACCTGCTTGGCCGCGGCCCAGAACGGCCCGAGCCGGCGCAGGCTCTCTTCCATCCCCAGCCGCTGCAGATCGGCGTCCGAGCCGATGCCGGTGGCACGGGCGGCAGTCACCAGGTCGGTGATGCTGGCCTTGGCGCGCGCGCGATCGGCCAGCGGCGCGGTGGCGGCCCAGGCGCTCAGGGCATCGACCAGCTGCACGTAGTGGGCGCGCTGCTCGGGCTGGTAGTCGCTGCGGCTGCGCAGGTATTGCACGCCGAACTGGCCCAGCGACTGCGCGGCCTGGCGGATGCCCTGCGCCTGGCCGGCCAGCTGCGCATCGAAGGCCTGCTGCAGCTGGCGCTCGGCGCCGGGCGCGGACAAAGTCCCGAGCAGGCTGCCGACCTCGTTGGGCAACGGCAGCTCGGTCAGCGGCCAACGGCTGGCCCCGCTGCGCCAGGCCGCTTCCAGCCGGGTGTATTGCGCAGGGGTGACCCGGATCCGCGCATAGGCGACCAGGTCGTTGCGCCGCAATGGCAGGGTCATCGACTGCATCGCCGCAGCCGGCTCGGCGCTGGCGCCCGGCAATGCGGCGGTCTTGTCCGTACGCTGGCAGCTGCTGACGCACAGCGCTACCAGCAGCACCCACGCGATGGACTGGAACCGGCCGGCGCGGACGGTGGATGGCGACATGCGCACGCTGTTCCCCCTGATCGATCGGCGCATCTTGCTGGCTGAACGCACTGGCGGCAAGGCGCGCGACAACCGTGCGCCCGGGTACGGTACAAAATGTTAGGTTTTCGTAGTTCCACGCACGATGTCGTCCGGTGTCCGACATTGACTGCTGTTGTCCCTTGCGGACAAACTTGTCCAGGCGATGTCGCCAGCCCTTGTGCCACGTGCATTTGGCGCAATGGTGCAGCGCATCATGTAAGCGCTTGCAGTTCCTGCTAGCGTGCGCGCCATCTCGCTCTGAGGTCGCCATCGGTTGGGGCCGATGTCATTCATGTGCATGTGTGACACGAACGTTCTGCGCCAGCGGACCGTGCGCCCCTACCCGGCGCGCGCCGGCAACCGCGTTGTCCTGGAGGTTTTGCCATGAGTCGGCCACGCTCCGAAGGCGGCAGCGTCACCATCAAGGACGTCGCGCGCGAAGCGCAGGTGTCGGTGGCAACGGTCTCGCGCACCATGAACGGACATCAGCACGTGGCCGAATCGGTGCGCGAACGCGTGCTGCAGGTGGCCCGTGCGCTGCATTACATCCCGCATCACGCCGCGCGCAGCCTCAGCAGCCGGCGCACCCACACCATCGGGGTGGTGCTGCCGGACCTGCATGGCGAATTCTTCTCCGAATTGATCCGCGGCATCGACCAGGTGGCGCGCGAGCAGGGCTACCACCTGCTGGTGTCCAGCTCGCACGGCGACCCGCAGGCGCAGCGCAAGGCGCTGGAACGCCTGCCCGGGCGCGTGGACGGGGTGGTGGTGATGTCGCCCTCGCTGGGCGACTCCGGCGTGCACGAGGATGCCCTGCCCGGCGGCCTGCCCGCGGTGCTGCTCAACTGCGCCGGCACCGCCAGCCAGCGCCCGGTGCTCAACGTGGACAACTACGGCGGCGCGCGGATGATGACGCGGCATCTGCGCGACAGCGGCCACCGCCGCATCGCCTTCATCGCCGGGCCGGCCGACAACTTCGATGCGCACGAGCGTCTGCGCGGCTACCGCGACGAGCTGGCGCTGGATGCCGACGCGCAGCCGTGGGTGTTGCCGGGCAACTTCGACGAAGAGTCCGGCTACCGCGCCGGCCAGACGCTGGCGCAGGACACCCGCCCGGATGCGGTGTTCGCGGCCAACGACATGATGGCGCTGGGCTGCCTGTTCGCGCTTGGCCATGCCGGGCTGAAGGTGCCGCAGGACATCGCGCTGGCCGGCTTCGACGACGTGCCGATGGCGCGCTACGTGCTGCCGGCACTGACCACCATGCGGGTGGATATCGCCGGGCTGGGCGCACGCGCATTGCAGTTGCTGCTGGGCCAGCAACTGGCCGATGCGCCTGCACCGCCCCCCGACGCCGCACCGCCGGCGTTCTCGGAGATGGTGCCCGAACTGATCGTGCGCGCATCCAGCGCGCCGCGTGCGGCGCCTCCCACCTGAGACGCGCCACCGCGCCTTGCCGAACGTGTGTTGCTTGCAGTCCCTGCAGTTGTTGCAAGTTGTCCCGCTTTACGCCGTACCGACGCGCCAGCCACTTCGCTGGTTCGCGCTTTACCCCTGGGAGGGGGAAAGTCATGAAGCATTACCGCACTGTCTCCACCCTGCCGGCGCGCAGCCTGTTGTGCTGCGCCCTTGCCGCCTCGTTGCTGGCCAGCACCCCGGCCATGGCCCAGTCCAGCAACGCCACCTTGCGCGGCCAGGTCGCTTCGGCGCAGGCCGGCACCACCGTGACCGCGACCAATGTCGCCAGCGGCGCCGTCCGGCGCGTGCCCACCGGCGCCGACGGCAGCTACGCGCTGGTCGGCCTGCCTCCGGGCACCTACAAGGTGGACGCCGGCCCCGGCAGCGAACAGACCGTGACCCTGTCGGTGGCCTCGTCGGTCACCTTGAACCTGGGCGGCGGGGCAGCAGCGGCGCCTGCCGGCGATGCCACCACGCTGGATGCGGTGCAGGTCACCGCCACCACGCTGCAGGAGGTCAAGACGTCCGAAGTGGGCACCAACGTATCGCTGAAGCAGATCAGCACCGTGCCGCAGCTGACGCGCAACTTCCTGGAGTTCGCCGACACCGTGCCGGGCATGCAGTTCGAGACCAACTCCAACGGCAATAGCCAGATCCGCGGCGGCGCGCAGGGCAGCTCGGCGGTGAACGTCTACATCGACGGCGTCGGCCAGAAGAGCTACCTGTTCGGCGGCGTGTCCGGGCAGGAGCAGAGCGCGGGCAATCCGTTCCCGCAGCTGGCCATCGGCGAGTACAAGGTCATCACCTCCAACTACAAGGCCGAGTTCGACCAGGTCGGCTCGGCGGCGATCGTGGCCTCGACCAAGTCCGGCGGCAACGAATTCCACGGCGAGATCTTCGGCCGCACCAGCAACACCGATTTCCGCGCGCGCCAGCCCGACGAGCGCGCCGGCGCGCCCAACGCCGACGGCAGCAAGCGCAAGACCCACCAGGACGAATACGGCTTCGCGCTGAGCGGGCCGATCGTGCAGGACAAGGCGCACTTCTTCTTCAGCTACGAAGGCAAGGGCTTCGAGGTCTCGGCCGATCCGGTGGCCGTACCCGACCGCTTCAGCGCGCTCAGCGACGACCTGCCGGCCGGCGTGCAGGGCCGGCTGGGCTCGGTGACCCGCCCGTTCAACGAAGACCTGTACTTCGGCAAGGTCGACTGGGACATCGGCGAAAATGACCGTCTGGAACTCACTGGCAAGTATCGCGACGAGGAAAGCCGCGACAGCGTTGGCGGCCAGACCACCGCGATCGCCTCCAAGATCAACCTCAATACCGAAAAACGCTTCGACCTGCGCTGGCAGCATTACGGCGAGCGCTACGTCAACGAAGCGCGTGTGTCCTACGAGGACGTGCTGTTCAATCCCACCGCCTATACCTTGGGCAGCCAGACCGTGTACACGCGCGGCATCGCCGAAGACGACGTGCTGCTCAACGACGGCGCCACCAGCGGCCTGGCGATCCAGCGCAAGGGCCAGAAGGGTCCCAGCTTCCAGAACGACCTGACCTTCAACAACCTCGAGTGGCACGGCAACCACGTCATCAAGATGGGCGTTAAGTACAAGGAAGTGGAGCTGACCCAGAGCGAGAACTCGGCAGCCAATCCGTCGTTCTATTACGCAGTGAGCGATGGCGTCGGCACCTCGGCCGTTCCCTACCAGGTGCGCTTCAACCTGCCGTTCGCCGGCGCCGCACCGTCGGTGACCACCACCAGCAAGCAGCTGGGCCTGTACATCCAGGACGATTGGGACGTCAACGACAAGCTGCAGTTGAACCTCGGCGTGCGCTGGGATGGCGAAAAGATCCCCTCGTACCTGGACAACGTGACCCCGCCGGAAGTGGTGGCGGCCTTGAACGGCCCCGGCACCGATCCGGCGGTGAGCGCCACCTACGCCGAGCAGCTGGCCAAGGGCGGGGTGAACATCAACGACTACATCAGCAACGGCCGCAATCGCAAGCAGGACAACAACAACTTCGCACCGCGCCTGGGCTTTTCCTACGACTTCCGCGGCGACGAGTCGCTGGTGCTGTTCGGCGGTGCCGGCCGCAGCTACGACCGCAACCTGTTCGACGTGATGGGCCTGGAGCAGATCAAATCCGCGCTGGCGCAGTACACGATCCGCTTTGCCGGACCCACCGACTGCGTCCCGGCGCCGGGCACCTGCACCGCGTTCGATCCGGCGTATGTGAGCAACCCCGACAGCCTGGGCAACCTGGTCGATGCGCGCGTGCGCAACGGCGAGATCAACCTGCTCAACAACGATCTGAAGACGCCGTACGCGGACCAGTATTCATTGGGTCTGCGTACCCAGCTGGGCGAGTGGAACACCTCCGCCACGCTGTCCTATATCCACAGCAAGGACGGCTTCATCTTCACCCTGGGCAACCGCTACGCCAACGGCGATTTCTTCCAGAACGGCGCCCAGGCGTTCGAGCAACGGCCCCAGGGCTTCGGCAACCTGATCATCGGCAACAACGGCGTGGAAACCAAGACCGGCCAGCTGCTGCTGTCAGCGGACAAGGCCTATACGCAGGAAAGCGGCTGGGGCCTGACCGCGGCGTATACCTTCTCGCGTGCACGCGGCAATCGCGGCAACGACGATCGCTACGGCTTCGATGCGGCCACCATCGCCGACTACCCGTTCCTGGACCTCAATGCAGTACCGCGCCACCGCCTGGTACTGACCGGCATCTACGACCTGTTCTGGGGCATCAGCGGCTCGGCCAAGCTGACCCTGGCCACGGTGCCGCCACGCAACGAGGCGATCTCCTACGACCAGTACGGCGGCCCCAGTTCGGACAATATCCGCGTGGTGTCGGTGGATGCGCCCGGCGGCAAGTTCATCGCCGGCGGCGACATCTTCGGCACCCGCCAGCTGGACCTGTCGTTGTCCAAGGACATGCATATCACCGACGCGGTCACCGTGCAGGTGCGCGGCGACCTGATCAATGCGCTGAACTTCCGCAACTACGATCAGTACAGCATCGACTGGGGCAGTGCCGGCGTGTACGACCCGCGCGTGCGCATCAACCAGTACGGCGCGATGTCCACCCCGCCACGGACCTTGTTCATGAGCGCACGCATCATCTGGTAACGGCGGCGTTGGCGGCATCCGGCGTCCCGGCGCCGGTGCCACCCCCGCTGCCTAAGCTGCATCGGCCCCACTGCAATGGGGAGGGGCCGCCTGCAGGCTTGTTGCATCGTCCCGATTGCGGTGTGTTGCTGTGGCGCGGCGCGCGATGCGCGCGATGCTGCAGCCCGCACGCTTCCATCGGCGATCGTTTTTTGTTGTGTTTGCCGTCCCTGCTGTCTGTTGCCGCTGTACCCGTTCCATCCACACCAAGCACCAACCTCGACGCGCCAGTCACTTCACTGGTTCGCGCTTTACCCCTGGGAGGGGGAAAGTCATGAAGACTCACCGCACCGTCTCCACCCTGCCGGCACGCAGCCTGTTGTGCTGCGCCCTGGCTGCCTCGTTGTTCGCCACCACCCCGGCCATGGCACAGTCCAGCAACGCCACCTTGCGCGGCCAGGTCGCTTCCGCGCAGAGCGGCAGCGAGGTCGTCGTCACCAATGTCGCCACCGGCTCGGTGCGACGTGCGCCGGTCAATGCGAACGGCAACTACACCATCGTCGGCCTGCAACCGGGCACCTACACCGTCGAATCCAACGGCGTCAGCCGCACGGTGACCCTGTCGGTGGCCTCCAGCGCCACCGTTGATCTCGGCACCGAGGCGGCGGCAGCGCCGGCCGGCGATGCGACCACGCTGGACACGGTGACGGTCAGCGCGCCGATGATCCGCGACGTCAAGACATCGGAGGTGGGTAATACGGTTTCGCTGCGGCAGATCCAGCAGCTGCCGCAGGCCACGCGCAACTTCCTGGAGTTCGCCGACACCGTGCCGGGCATGGTGTTCACCATCGACCAGGACGGCAACACCAAGTTGCGCGGCGGTGCGTCCAACGCCAGTTCCAGCAACCTGTACATCGACGGCGTGAGCCAGAAGAGCTATGTCTCCGGTGGCGGTATTGCCGGGCAGGACGAGACCCAGGGCAATCCGTTCCCCCAGCTCGCCATCGGCGAGTACAAGGTGATCACCTCCAACTACAAGGCCGAATACGGCCAGATCAGTGGCGCGGCGATCACCGCGGCCACCAAGTCCGGCACCAACGAGTTCCATGGCGAGGCGTTCTATCGCTTCACCAATCAGGATCTGCGTGAGAAGCGCCCGGACGAAGAAGATGGAAAGGTGGACTCGCAGACCAAGGAATACGGCGTTGCGATCGGCGGCCCGCTGATCCAGGACCGCATGCATTTCTTCTTCGCCTACGAAGGCAAGGACAACGTGGCGCCCAAGAGCGTGCAGCCAAGCGCCGAAGCGGCGCCGTTCGTCGGCCTGCTGCCGTCCAATCTGCGCGACCAGTACGGTGCGTCCAACATGCCGTTCACCGAAGACCTGTACTTCGGCAAGATCGACTTCGAGCCGACCGATAACGACCGCATCGAGCTGGCCACGCAGTACCGCGACGAAACCCAGGTCAGCAACGTCGGCGGCCAGAACGCGCCCGTCCGCGCAGTGGACAAGATCAACAAGGACAAGCGCACCAGCCTGCGTTGGCAGCACAGCGCCGACAGCTGGTTCAACGAAGCCATCCTCACCACCGAGGATTCGCGCAACGTGCCGACACCGCGCGGCATCGGCAACGGCTCCATCTATACCTACATCGACCGGACGCAGGCCGATCCGCGCCAGTGGGTCTTCCTCAACACCGGCGCCGCCAGCGGCGAAGACTTCAAGCTACGTAGCCAGAAGGGCTGGTCGTTCCAGAACGATCTGACCTTCAACGCACTGCAATGGCATGGCGAGCACACCATCAAGACCGGGGTGACCTATCGCGACATCAAGCTGACGTCGCGCGAGTCCAGTTCGCTCAACCCGCAGTTCAGCTATGAAGTCGGTCAGAACGGTGTTGCGCCGGTTCCCTTCCAGGTGCGCTATATCCGTGCGTTCGACAATCCCGGTCAGGTGCCGGTGGTGGAATCGCCGTCCAAGCAGTACGGCATCTACCTGCAGGACGACTGGGCAGTGAACGACAAGCTGATGCTCAACATCGGCGTGCGTTACGACTATGAGGACACCCCGGCCTACACCGACTTCGTGACCTCGCAGCCGTTCATCAATGCGCTGTATTCGGACGACCCCGACAACCCGGGTCAACCGTGGGCCAACCGTCTGCTGCCCAGCGGCATCAACGTGGCCGACTACATCAGCACCGGCAACAACCGCAAGAATTTCAAGGACGCCTGGGCACCGCGCTTCGGCTTCTCGTATGACTTCTTCGGCGATGAGAGCGCGGTTCTGCATGGCGGCGCCGGTCGCTCCTACGATCGCAACCTGTTCGAGCAGCTCGCACTGGAATCGGTCAAGGCCGCGCTGTCACCGGTAGTGGTGTACTTCA
Organism: Xanthomonas euroxanthea; assembly: GCF_903989455.1. Taxonomy (NCBI): domain Bacteria; kingdom Pseudomonadati; phylum Pseudomonadota; class Gammaproteobacteria; order Lysobacterales; family Lysobacteraceae; genus Xanthomonas; species Xanthomonas euroxanthea. Next base: position 4,784,529 of record NZ_LR861803.1, read on the forward strand.
GCGATGCTGCCAGCGGGCAAAGCTGCTTCCGCGACGACCGTGCGTGCACGGCGTGGAACCCGGCATATTTCACCGGCATCGATCAGCTCAATACGATCGATGGCACCAGTGACAGCTCCGAGCTTTTCATGTTCAAGAACAAGCTCAAGACCCCGTACAGCGACCAGTACAGCATCGGTATCAGCAACCAGGTCGGCGACTGGTTGACCGACGTGACCTTCCAACGCGTGCTGGCCTATGACGGCCTGGTGATGAGCCTGGTCAACCGCTACCCGGATGGTGCGTACTTCGACGCCACCGGCAGCGTGCCCTGGGGCGAGCCGGTGCCGGGCTACCGCAATACGATCCTGGGCTACAACGGCCTGGAGCAGCGCAGCAGCCAGGTGTTGCTGTCGGCCGAAAAGCCCTACACCAAGGAATCGGGCTGGGGCTTGAACCTGTCCTACACCCACACCAGCGCGCGCCAGAACCGCACCATCGACGAGCCGTTCGCGTTTGACAAGGCCACCATTCGCGACTACCCGTTCGTGAAGTCCGATGCCGTGTCGGCGCATCGCTTCGTCGCGTCCGGCTCGATCGATGGCCCGTGGGGAGTGACCTTCGGCGCCAAGTTGGTGCTGGCCACGCCCGAGCCGATCAACACGATCGCCTGCTACGGCTTTACCGATCCCGATGGCGGCACCTGCCAGGCCGTGGGCGTGACCCCGCCGGGCAATGGCAAGTTCCTTCTGGGTGGCAAGATCTGGGGCTACCGCACCGTGGACCTGCAGGCCAACAAGGAGTTCACGGTGGTGGGCGACTTCAAGCTCAACGCACGCATCAACGTGCTCAACGCCTTCAACTTCAAGAACTTCACCCAGTACCAGTACAACAGCTTCGGCAGCAACGGACGCCTGCAGCCTGACATCACCGTGGTCGACAACGGCGAAATCAGCTATGTGCCCCGTAGTGTCGTGCTGGAAGTGGGCGCCAAGTTCTGATGCAGCCCAACGCCATCTGCCTGCGCTGTGCAGGCAGATGATCCGGACGGGGCCAGCTGGCCCCGTTCGCTTGTTGGCGGTTCCCACTCTTGTACAGGATCGAACGCCGCATGCTCCCCGCTCCACTCCGCAACATCGTCATCGTCGGCGGCGGCACCGCCGGCTGGATGGCGGCCGCGGCCTTCGCGCGCGTGCTTGGCCCCGGCTTCAAGGTGCAGCTGATCGAATCCGAACAGCTCGGCACCGTTGGCGTTGGCGAGGCCACCGTGCCGCACATCAAGGCCTTCAATAACCTGCTCGGCATCGACGAGGCCGAGTTCGTGCGCCAGACCCAGGGCAGCTTCAAGCTCGGCATCGAGTTCGTCGACTGGCAGCGCCCCGGCACTTCGTACATCCATGGCTTCGGCACGCAGATCGGGCACCCGCTCGGGCTGCTACCGTTCCACCAGTACTGGATCAAGCAGCACGCGCGCGGCAAGGCGCAGCCGCTGGGCGCCTACACGCTCAACACCGTGGCTGCGGTGCGCGGCAAGTTCATGACCTCGGCCGGCGATGTGCCGGCCAATTCGCCGCTGGCCAACATCGCCTACGCGTACCACTTCGATGCCACGCAGTACGCGCGCTTCTTGCGCACCTACTCCGAACAGCGCGGCGTCACCCGTCTCGAGGGCCTGGTCGAACAGGTGCAGCTGCATGCGGACACCGGCCACGTGCAATCGCTGCAGCTGGCCTCCGGTCAGGTCGTCAGCGGCGATTTGTTCATCGACTGCTCGGGCTTCCGCGGGCTGTTGATCGAAGAAGCCTTGCACACCGGCTACCACGACTTCACCCATTGGCTGCCGTGCGATCGTGCGCTGGCGGTGCCGAGCGAAAACGTCGGCCCGCCCACGCCGTATACGCGCTCCACCGCGCGCGCGGCCGGCTGGCAGTGGCGCATCCCGCTGCAGCACCGCACCGGCAACGGCTATGTGTACTCCAGCGCGCACATCAGCGACGACGAAGCCGCCGCCACGCTGCTCGCCAATCTGGATGGCAAGCCGCTGGCCGACCCACGCCCACTGCGCTTCACCACCGGCCGGCGCAAGCAGTTCTGGAACCGCAATGTGGTGGCGCTGGGCCTGGCCAGCGGCTTCCTGGAACCGCTGGAATCGACCAGCATCCATCTGATCCAGGCCGGCATTTCCCGGCTGCTGGAGCTGTTTCCGCGCGAGGGCATCAGCCCGGTGCTGGTGCAGCGCTACAACGACCGACTGGCGTTCGAGTTCGACCGCATCCGCGATTTCCTGGTGCTGCATTACCACGCCACCGAGCGCGACGACAGCGCGTTCTGGCGGCACTGCCGCACGATGCCGATCACCCCGGAGCTGCAGACCACGCTGGACCTGTTTCGCGACAGCGGGCGCTTCTACCGCAATGCCGAGGAGATGTTTGCCGAGATCAGCTGGGTGCAGGTAATGATCGGCCAGGGCATCCTGCCGCAGGGCTATCACCCGCTGGTGGACCAGGTGCCCGATCACGACGCCGAACGCTTCCTGGCCAGCGTGGCGCAGACCATCGGCCACTGCGTGGATGTCATGCCCACCCACCAGCAGTTCATCGATCGCTACTGCAAGGCGGCTGCGCCGCGCTGAGCGACGCCACGGCAGGCGCAATCGCCACATGCACCGATCGGCAGGCAAAAAAAAGGATCGGGCACAAGGCCCGATCCCTTCGAAAACCGGGACAAGCCCGGTGGACAATGAGTGGCACAGCTTCCGACTGACATCGGACGAGGGGCATCGTACGCAGGCTTTAACGTTAAAGCAACACTTTAATTCTATCGCTTTAACTTGTTGATTTTGCTTGCTTAGACATGGCCGGCGCGCGCCGGAGGCTCCGTCAGCGCTGCGCCACCGCCGCTTGAATCTCGGCCTGGATCGCAGCCGCCGCGGCGGCCGGATCGGTGGCCAGGCGGATCGGGCGGCCGACCACGATGGCATCGGCGCCATCGTCGAAGGCCTGCGCCACGCCCACGGTGCGTTGCTGGTCGTCGCCGACCGGGCCGCCGGGGCGGATGCCGGGGCAGACGATCGAAAACCCGGCGCCGGTCGCGCTGCGGATCGGGCCGGCTTCCTGGCCGGAGGCGATCACCCCGTCGATGCCGGCCGCCTGTGCGGCCAGCGCGCGCTCCACCACCACCTCCACCGGCTCGCGGTCGATGCCCATCGCGGCCAGGTCCGGGCGCCCCATCGAGGTCAGCACGGTCACCGCCAGCAGGCGCATGTCGCCGTGGTTGGCCTCGGCGGCGGCCTGCAGCATGCCGGCGTGCCAGCCGTGCACGGTGCAATAGCTCACCGGCCACTGCGCCAGGCGGCGGATGGTGCCGGCCACGGTGGCGGGGATGTCGAAGAACTTCAGGTCCACGAACACGCGCTTGTCGCGCCTGGCCAGGGCGTCGAGCACCTGGAAGTACTCGCCGGAGGCCAGCAGTTCCATGCCGATCTTGTAGAAGGACACCGACTCGCCCAGGCGGTCGACCCAGGCGATCGCCTCGTCGTGGCCGGGCACATCCAGCGCGAAGATCAGCCGCTCATGCGCGGCCAGCGGCAGCGGTGCGCGGCTCATCGGGCCACCTCCAGCGCGGCGCGCTTGGCGTCGTGGCGCTGCTGCCAGGGCTGGCCGTAGTCGTTGTTGAACTGCGCCGGCTCCCAGCCGCCGTAACTGGGGTTGGGCAGCATCCACCAGCGCTCGCCGAACCAGTCGTGGTACTGCTGCAGCAATGCGCCCCGCGCCTGGCCGGTGTTGGCGGTGACCTGCACGAAGTCGCCGAGCTGGTCGCCGAACTGCATCAGCACGCGGTACGTCTGCCCGGCCAGCTGGCGCCGGCAGTTCTTCTCGCTGCCGTTCTGCTCGCAGCCCTTGACCACCGTGCCCAGGCCCAGAAACACGCTGTCGTCGGCCACCGGCAGCCCGACGCTGCGCAGGTTGGCCAGCGTGGCGTCCTTGAGGTGCACCGCGCGGTTGGAGATGTAGATCAGGGTGATGCCGCGCGCGTTGGCGGCCTTGGCGAAGTCCACCACGCCCGGGATCGCGGTGGCCTTCTTCTCCGCCACCCACTGGTCCCAGCTCAGCTCGTCGTATTCCTTGCCGTCGCGCAGCAGGCGCGCCTGGTAGGGCGAGTTGTCCAGCACCGTTTCGTCCACGTCCAGCACCACCGCCGGCTTCAGCCCGCTGGCGGCATTGCCGCGCTCCTCGGGCACCAGCGCATCCCAGTTGGGCTGCTTCAGCGCAGCGTCCAACTTGTCGGCAGCAGCGCGATAGGTCTGCTCGGCCACCGCGCGGTACTCCTCCGAGCGCTGCATCCACAGCACCGCATTGAGGTTGTCGTCGCCGGCCGGTGCGCTGGCGGCTGCGGGCTGCGTGGTGGTCTTGGCGGCGGCACTGGCGGCCGCGTTGGCGGCCGCGGCGGCGTCCTGCGCGCGCTGGGCCAGCTCCTTGTCGGCGGGCTTGCAGGCGCTCAGGGCCAGCGCGGTGCAGGCGAGCAGGGACAAGGGTGCGTAAAGCGAGGGGCGCATGGCATCCACCAGAACAGGAGCGGCAATGAAGACCGCGATTTTAGCGGGTTCGCGCCGCACCGCCCGCTCCAGCTGATGGCAGTGCCGCAGGCGCATGGAAGAAGACATCTCGATCGCGGGGTTCATGGCGATGCGCGAGTGCTGCATGCGCCTGCGCACGCTGCGGGCAACCGACCGCCTCCGCACCTGACCGCCTCTTCGCTTCCGCTGCCGGTGCCGGCATCGCCGGTGGGATCGTGGCCTGAAGAACGCCGATGCAGGAACGGCATATCCTTGTGCGCTGATTGCCCCGGAGTCGCCCCCATGACAGAGACACCTTCCCCGCCCGTCCTCGATACCGCCCAGGCCCGCGTGCTCGGCTGCCTGATCGAAAAGGAGGCGACCACGCCGGATGCGTATCCGCTCACGGTCAACGCCGCGCAGGTGGCCGCCAACCAGAAGACCGCACGCGAGCCGGTGCTGAACCTGCAGACCGGCGTGGTGCATCACGCCCTGCGTCAACTCGAGACCCTGGGGTTGGTGCGCCAGCAGTTCTCCTCGCGCGCCGAGCGCTACGAGCACCGGCTGGGCAGCGTGCTGGACCTGACCCGCCAGCAGGTCGCCCTGATCGGTCTGTTGCTGCTGCGCGGTCCGCAGACGCTGGGCGAGCTGTTCGCGCGCAGCGAGCGGCTGACACGCTTCAACGATGCCGACGACGTGCGCCACCATCTGGACCGGCTGATCCAGCGCGGCCTGGCCGTGCAACTGCCGCGCGCCAGCGGCCAGCGCGAAGAGCGTTATGCGCATCTGCTCAGTGGCGAGCTGGATGTGGAGGCGTTGCAGGCTGCGGCCGCGCGCGCTGCCCCCAGCGCCCGCAGCAATGCCGACAGCAGCGAGCTGGAAACGCGCGTACAAACACTGGAAGCCACGGTCGCCGAGCTGCAGGATGCGCTGGCCGCCGTGCAGGCGCGCCTGGAGGCGGCTGGCGCCTAGGGCGATGGTCCGCTCCTGGAGATGCCCGCTTCACATCGACGCCTGCGCGGGGCGCAAAGCACGCAACGAGCGGCCAGACTCCGAGACGACGCGCTTGCCGCGCAGTGACGGCGCAGGCTGCGGCCGGCCCGCTTACGTCGGCGTATCCACCTCGTCCCAGTCGGCGTCTTCGAAGTGCAGCAGCCAGTTGAGGGCGTAGTGCCGCTCGTAGACCACGCCCGGCACGATGCCGGCCGGCGGCGGTTGCTGGGTCTGGCCGGCCTGGCGCACTGCCCAGTGCAGGCGCAAGTGCCGGTCCAGCGCATCCAGCAGTTCGGGCACCGGCCGTAGCGTCAGCGACGGCCGCGTCGCGGCGTCGGCATGCTCCAGCGCGCGCTGGGCAGCCAAGGGCACATCGCACAGGTCGGTCGGCTCCGGCAGCGCCTCGGCCAGCCCCAGGGCCCACTGCAGCACCGCCAGGCTCTCGTAGCGCCAGCCAAAGTTGGCGAGCTGCTGCGGCTCCGGCACGGGTTGGGCAAAAAAGGCGCGCTCCTGCGGCGACAGTGCCGCCGCCACGCCGGGCAGGCGGGCGTCCATCTCTTCCAACGCGGGCGGCGTATCGCCGGCGGCCAGCATCTCCGCGCGCAAGGCCACCGCAAACAAGCCCAGCATGCGCTGCGTCACCGTCGCAGCATCGCGCACCCGCGCTTCGGCCTCGCCAGGCACCGGCGGCAGGCCGGGTGGCACGCGGATGCCTTGCGCGGTCAGCTGCGCAAGTTGCTGCGCACGCCGCTGCAAGGCATCCGGCGGATACGGCACCTGCGCCTGCGCATCGATCGCCGGCTCGCCCTGGCTGATCAGCACCCGCCCGTGCGGATCGCGCACGCTGCCGTCGGCCAGGAAACACACCGCATTGGCTTGCTCGGCCCACTGCGCCAATTCCCCGAAGGCCGCATCGTCGACCTCGAACGTGAAGTGCTGGCGTACCCGTTGCACATGCCGCATCAGGTGATAGCGCGGCTGAGTCATCTGGCCGTCGCCGGCCTGGTTCACGTAGCCGACAAAACCGTGCAGATGATTGGCCAGTTCCGGATCGGCGTGGTCGCGGTGCTGCACGGCGGCGCGCGGCAGGAAATCCGGCCACACCGGCTCGCGCAGCGTGGAATAGGCGTTGACCAGCAATGGCATGCACGTGTCCTGGTTGGGGCGACGGACACCACGACGGCGCTCATCGCCAGGCAGCTGCGGTCGGTGCGCGCAGTCTCCTGTGCCAGGTGTGCACCGGAGTTCTTCCGCGCCGTCCAGGCTGCGCTGACGACTGCTCGTTACGTTGTGCCGGCCGCGTTCAGCGGTGAGCGTCGCCGCCAGGGTGCCGCAGGCCTGCCCGGCTGTCCATGTCGACGGGGCCCAGCTCGATCGTGTAATACAGCACCGGATCGGCCTCCTGGCTCAACACGCGCAGGCCTTGCCGCTGCAGCCCGAGTTTTTCCAGCGCGCGGATCGAATCGACATTGCCCGGCGACACGATCGCGCACAGCTGCGACAACCCCAGCACATCGCGCGCATGCGCCAGCACCGCGCGCCCGGCTTCGCTCACAAACCCCTTGCCGCGATGTTCGGGCAGCAGTGCAAAGCCGATATGCGGCACCGGCAAGGTATCGCGGCACAACAAGCCCAATGTGCCGGCAAAGGCGCCCTCGGCGCGCGTCTCCACCGCCCAGTGCGCAAAGCCGTAGCGTTGCTGGTGCGCCTGCGCCCACTCGCGCAGATGATCACGCGCCTGCTCGCGGGTCCGCACACCGCGGTCGTTGATGCCGGCGATGAAACCGGGGTCGTTGACCAATGCCAGCACCGCATCGGCATCGCGCTCGGGGTCGAGCGTGCGCAGGCGCAAACGCGGGGTTTCGATCACGACGGTCACAGCGCACTCCGGCATCAGGGCAACCCAGCCTGCCGTGCAGACGTGTCGCTGGCAAGCCTGCGTAGTCCGCAACAACCGCTAGTCGAACAACGCCTGGATCGCCGCCAGGCCCGCGCTGGCACGCTCCTTCTTGCGCTCGGCATCGGCCACCGGGTCGGCGCCATCGCGCTGCAATTCTTCGGCCGGAATCTCGTCGAAGAAGCGGCTGGGCTTGAGCCGCACATGCTCGCCGAACTTGCGCGTCAACTTGCTGTGGCTCATCCACAGCTGCTCCTTGGCACGGGTGATGCCCACATACAGCAGCCGGCGTTCTTCCTGCAGGTTGCCTTCTTCCAGGCTCACTTCATGCGGCAGCACGCCGTCTTCGCAGCCGACGATGAACACATAACGGAATTCCAGCCCCTTGGACGCGTGCATGGTCATCATGCGCACCTGGTTGCCGCCGTCGTCCTTGTCGTTGCGCGACAACAGCGCCAGCTGCGCGGCCAGGTCGCTGGCACTGGCACCACGCGGGCCGCCTTCGAACCACTCGGCCAGCTCGTCCAGATTGCGCTTGCGGCGCTGGAAGCCGGTGTCGTCCTTGGACTGGTTGCGCAGGTCGTTGAGCAGGCCGGATTTTTCGGCCAGCATGCGCACCAGTTCTCCCGCCGGCAGCGTGGCCGAATGCTCGCGCATATCGCGCAGGATATCGGTGAACGCACTCAGGCCATTGGCCGCACGCGGCGGCAGGTGCTGCAGCGCGCCCATCGACTCGGCCGCGCGCGACATCGGTACCGACTTCGCACTGGCGAGCTCGGCCAACCGTGCCAGCGAGGTCGCCCCGACCTCACGCTTGGGCGACTGCACGGCGCGCAGAAACGCGGCGTCATCGTCGGGATTGACGATCAGCCGCAGCCACGACAGCACGTCCTTGACTTCCTGCCGCTCCAGAAATGCAGTGCCACCGGTCAGGTGATACGGCACGCGCAGCAGCTGCAGCGCCTTTTCCAGCGGCCGCGATTGAAAATTGCCGCGGAACAGGATGCAGAAATCGCTCCACGGCACCTGCTTGGCGGTCCCCAGGAACGAGATCTCGGCGGCGACCTTTTCCGCTTCGTGCTCGCTGTCGCGGCATTCCCACACGCGGATGCGCTCGCCATCGGCCTGGTCGCTCCACAGCGTCTTCAAGTGTTCGTGCGGGTTGTGTGCGATCAAGGCATTGGCCGCACGCAACACGCGGTTGGAGCAGCGGTAGTTCTGTTCCAGCTTGATGATTTCCAGCGCCGGATAATCGCGCCCCATCTGCTGCAGGTTTTCCGGATTGGCGCCACGCCAGGCGTAGATGCTCTGATCGTCGTCGCCCACGCAGGTGAAGTTGCCGCGTGGCCCGGCCAGCATTTTCAGCAACCGGTACTGCGCATCGTTGGTGTCCTGGCACTCGTCCACCAGCAGGTAGCCGATGCGCTCGCGCCAGCCCAGTACGATCTCTTCGTTGGCCTCCAGGATCTGCACCGGCAGGCGGATCAGGTCGTCGAAGTCCACCGCGTTGAAGGTGGTCAGCCGCGCCTGATAACGCTCGTACAGGCTGGCGGCTTCCTTTTCGCGATTGCTGCGCGCTGCCGCCATCGCCTGTTCGGGAGACAGGCCGGCGTTCTTGGCGCGCGAGATCAGGTTCTTGGCATCCTCGATCGCATCCGGCTTGGCGCCGTGCATCAGGTCCTTGATCTGGGCGGCGGCATCGTCGGAATCGAAGATCGAAAAGCCGCGCTTCAAGCCGGCAGCGGCGTGTTCGATCTGCAGGAACTTCAACCCCAGCGCGTGGAAGGTGCAGATGGTCAGGCCATCGGCGCCATCGCCACGGATGCGCTTGGCCACACGCTCGCGCATTTCCTTGGCCGACTTGTTGGTGAAGGTGATCGCGGCGATGCGCTTGGCCGGATAGCGGCCGGTGGCGATCAGGTGCGCGATCTTCTCCACGATCACGCGCGTCTTGCCGCTGCCGGCGCCGGCCAGCACCAACAGGGGACCTTCGCAGTGCAGCACTGCGGCGCTTTGCGGGGGATTGAGACCGTGCATAGAGACTTCCAACAGAGCGGGCCATTGTACCGGCGCCGCGTCGGGCAGGCCTGCGCCGCCGGTTCATGCAGATGGCTGTCACCGCCGGCCGCCCGGCCCGGTAAAATCCACCGATGGCCAAGCTCTACTTCTACTACTCGGCAATGAATGCCGGCAAGACCACCACCTTGCTGCAGTCCGCGCACAACTACCGCGAACGCGGCATGCGCACCCTGATCCTCACGCCCAAGCTCGATCACCGCGCCGGCAGCGGCGTGGTGGCCTCGCGGATCGGGCTGCGCGCGGATGGGCGCACCTTCGATCGCAACACCGAGTTGCAGCAGCTGATCGAACGCGACATCCAGGCCGAAGGCGCGCTGCACTGCGTGCTGGTGGACGAGGCGCAGTTCCTCAATCGCGGCCAGGTCTGGCAGTTGAGCGAGGTGGTCGACCGCCTGCGCATTCCGGTGCTGTGCTACGGGTTGCGCACGGACTTCCGTGGCGAGCTGTTCGAGGGCAGCCAGTTCCTGCTGGCCTGGGCCGACGAGCTGGAGGAGATCAAGACCATCTGCCACAGCGGCAGCAAGGCCACCATGACCGTGCGCGTGGATGCGCAAGGCCACGCGGTGCAGGACGGCCCGCAGGTGGAGATCGGCGGCAACGAGCGCTACGTGTCGGTCAGCCGCGCCGAGTTCAAGAAGATCATGCGTGGCGAAGGGCGCATCGACCCGCTGCAGATCGCATTGCCGCTGCCATTGTCGGGCGCATAACGCCCACGCCCTGTTGGAAGGGCAGCGCGACGCTGGACGGGTTGCCCGCGGCTGGCAACGCCGATCTTCCACGGACCGGCCATCGACATGGCCACCGACGCGGGTGGCATGGCGTGCCAACGTCGTTTCGCACCTGGCGACGCATTGAATACGCGCAACTGCAGCGACACACGGCGGCCGTTACCCGATCCCGCCCGATGGACCTGATGCGCGCTCGCGATCCTCCAGCTCCCGGATGATTCGGCATTATCGGCCCGGTATTTACGTGCCAGCGGACGGCTAACCCCGGCGGGGCGGCAGCTGAAGAATTCAGCCGGATGCTCTTGGCGCGCTGCCTGGTATGCGCTTGTGATGCGTCGCTAAACCCTTGCAGGCATGCGGTCGCCACTGCATCTTCGCTACACATCAACAGGCGTATCGTTGCAGGGCCGTTGCAGCGATCCGCGCGCAACCAGGCGCAACCGCAGTCCTGTAAACTGGCGACCATCCACTTGTCGGGAGGCAATACATGGGTCCGCTTCCTCCCGAGTTACGCGCCGATATCGCGCGTGTTGGCCGGCTATCGTCGGTGCCCGATGTCCTGACCGTTCTCACCCGTCTGACCGGCATGGGGTTCGCCGCCGTCGCGCGCGTGACCGATACGCGCTGGATCACCTGCCAGGTGCGCGACGACCTGGCGTTCGGTCTGGCGCCCGGCGACGAGCTGCCGCTGGTCACCACCTTCTGCGACAGCGTGCGCACCCAGGGCAACGCGCTGTGGTTCGGCCATGCCTCCGAGCACCCGGTCTTCCGCGACCACCCCACGCCGCGGTTGTACGGCTTCGAAAGCTATGTCTCGGTGCCGATCAAGTTCGACGATGGCAGCGTGTTCGGCACCTTGTGTGCGCTGGACCCGTTGCCGCGCGTCATGGACGCGCCGTTGGTGGAAAAGGTCGAACTGCTGGCGCAACTGCTGGCAGCGCAGATCCAGGCCGAACAACGCGCCGAAGAGAGCGCGCAGGAATCGCTGCGCGCGCGCAGCGAACTGGGGCGTGTCGGCGCCTCGGCCCGGCTGCGCGAAGAGTTCATCGGCATCCTTGGCCACGACCTGCGCAACCCGCTGCAGTCCATGCATGCGGTGGTGGACATGCTGGCGATCGACTCGCTCAACCAGCGCCAGGGTGGCGCGATCCGGTCGATGCAACGCAGCCTGCGGCGCATGGAAGAGCTGATCGACTTCGCCAGCGATTTCGCACGCGGCATCGAGCGCGACTGGCTGCAGCTGGACTACGGCAACGGCAGCGATCTGCTCGATGCGCTATCGCAGGTCGTCGACGAAACCCGCGCCGCGTATCCGAACCAGGTGCTGTCCACGCACGTGGCCATCGACGAACCGGTGCATGGCGATGCGGTGCGCCTGGCGCAGATGTTCGGCAGCCTGATGATCAACGCCGTGGTGCAGGGGCAACAGAGCTCGCTGATCAAGGCGATCGCGGTGACCGAGCAGGGCCGCCTGCGCATCGAGGTCTGCAATCTGGACGGTATCGACCCGCGCCGGCTCGACGTGCTGCACGCCTCCACCCACGTGCACACCGGCGGACGCCCCTTGCCCGAAGTCGATCTGGGCCTGCACATGGCCGCGCAGATCGCCCGTGCCCATCAAGGCGAGCTGCGCATCATCAGCGGCAAGGACGGCACCTGCTTCCGGGTGGAGCTGGCGTGCATGCGTCCGCGTGGACGCATGCAGCTTGTCGCCAAAACGAACCAGGCCTAGCAGACCCGCGGTCGCGCACCGCCTCGGCGTGCGCGTGGTGGCAACAGCGGCGTGCTGGCTCCCCGACCCGACCCGGCGCGATCTCGGTGCGCCGTTGGCGCAAGGACCGCGCTGGCTGCCGGCCGCGCGTGGCCTTGCGCTAGTAGATCTTGCGCTCGCTCGGCGGCGGCGGCGTCCACTGGTACAGCCAGGTTTCGGTCAGCGGCTTGCCGTTGGCGCGCAGAAACAGCCGGATATCGATCTGCCGGGTGCTGTCATCCGGCGGCACCAGGTCGAACATCGCCCGATAGCCCTTGAGCTCATGCAGCGGACGTGCCGACACGATTTCGGTGCTCCCGCGCGAGACCTGGAGGATGGCCTCGACCTTGGCGTTCGGGTCCTTGGTCAACGCAGCCAGGTCGCCGCCGGCAAAATCCACCGCAAACCGCCACGAGAAATGGCTGCGCTTCTGCCCGACGATGCCGCCCAGGCCGGTGCGCGTGGCCACGCAATGCGCCAGCGGCGAGCTGGCCGGCGGATGCGCGCCCCAATACAGCCGGTACCCCATCAGCAATTCCTGGCCCGGCTGCGGCTTGTCCTGTGGATTCCAGAACGCCACGATGTTGTCGAAGGTCTCGTCCACGGTCGGGATCTCGACCAGCTGTACCGAGCCCTTGCCCCAGCCGCCCTTCGGTTCCACCCACAGGCAAGGGCGTTTCTCGTAGAACACGCCGTCGTCCTGGTAATGGTCGAAGTTGCGATCGCGCTGCAACAGGCCAAACCCGCGCGGATTCTCATCGACGAACATGTTGAAGCGCAGCTGCGGCGGGTTGCACAACGGCCGCCAGATCCATTCGCCGCCGCCGGTCCACATCGCCAAGCCATCGGTGTCGTGGATCTCCGGGCGCCAGTCCCAATCCATGCGGTTATCGTTTTCGCCGACCTGATACATGCTGGTGCACGGGCCGATGCCCAGCCGCTCGATGGTCTTGCGCGGGTAGAGCGCACTGTCGATTTCCATCACCAGCACCTCGCCATTGGTGATGGCGAAGCGATACGCACCGGCAACGCTGGGCGAGTCCAGTAGCCCGTACACCACCACGGTGTTCGAATCGTCTGCCGGCTGCTCCAGGTAGTAGGCGATGAAGTCCGGGAACTCCTCCGGACCGCCGGTGCCGGTCTCGATCGCCAGCCCGCGTGCCGACTGCCCGTACTGGCCTTCCTTGCCGACTGCGCGGAAATAGCTCGCACCCAGGAAGGCGGAGAAATCGCGGTCGGTGTCCTTGCGTGTATTGAGACGGAAGCCCGCAAAGCCCAGGTCCTTGGGCAACTGCTTGCCGCCCAGGCCACTGCTGCCGTAATCGAACGCCGCCGGGTCGTAGGCCAGTTGCTGCGCCTTGCCATCGACAATGTCGTAGATGTGCACCGGAGTGTGGAAATACAGCCCCAGATGAAAGAACTTGGCCTGGAACTTGCCGTTGCCGTCGGCCCATAGCGCGTGATCCTGGCGGTAGCGGATCGACTGGTATTGATCCCAGTTCAATGCTTCCAGCGGCCCGGGAAGCAGCTGCTTATGGCTCTTGTAGGGCGCCGTAGCCAACGCACGCGCCTGCCCTTTGAGCCAGGCATAGTCGAACGGCTGCGGTTGCCCCAAGCGCCGCAGGCCAACGGCCTTGGCCGCCAGCGCCCACTGCGGCAGCGCCGGCAGACCGAGCGCGGCCAATGCGGCAGCGGCATTCTTCAGGAAATGGCGTCGTTGCATGCGCATCGATCTGATCAGGGAATGGCCGACATCATAGCCACAGCGCGGCACGGAGGTAATGCGCAGGTCAGGGCCCCGCAGACGAAGGCGCGCAGGCATTGATCAGCTGCAGCTCCTGCGCCTTGCTGCACAGGAACTGTTGTTGCGCCTGCTGCGCGTCTGGCCCGGAATAACGCAGCAAGGTCCATTGCTCGTTCGCCTGCATGTGCGCACCCGGGGCCAGCTGCCGATACGGCGCGTGCACTTCCATTTCCAGCAGCCCGCGCTCGGGATGCTGCGGCGGCGCATCCAGATACAACTCCACCTGCCCTTGTTCCGGATGGATCGCCGCCAGCGGCTGATGCGCAAAGCGGATCACCAGGACCTGATCACCGGCGAAGCCCGCCATCCAGCCCGCCGAAGGTTGCAGCAACACCTTGCCGCGCTGAATCAGCCCGTCCTTTCGTGCATCGGCGCGCAACGCAAACACACCACCTTGGTGCCGATACGTGGGCGCAACCGTGCCAGGCTCGGTCGGTGGTTGCAGGCGGATGTCTGCCGCCTCGGCAACCGGCACGAACACGCGCGTGCCCGCCGCAACCCGCGTGTTGAACCACAGGTCCCAACTGATCGGATCCTTGCGGATATTGCGCGCAGTGGCCTCCACCTCCACGGTATCGGCGCGCGTGGATGAAAGCGCGGCGCGCTTGCGGAGCTGCACGCCGGTGACCGGACTGGGTACCCCCTCCAGGATCAACTGGTCGTGAGTCCGTGTGACTGCACGCGTGGTGGCCAGCGACAGATACGGATCCGGTGGCCAAACCGCGGTGGCGGCCTTACGTGTGAGGTTGACCTGTTGATGCACCCACCACTGACTCTGCGGCCCCACCCACACATCGTGGCCGAGATACGGGATATCGCCTGCAGTCGCGGACACTTCTGGCGCGGGCTGCTGATCAACCGCCTCGCCGGTCTTCAACACGTTGGGGTGTCCACGCAAATTGAAGGACAGCACACGCCCACCGAACGCGGGCGTAGCACTGAGTTCAACAACTCCGTTGTGCAACTGGATGCGCTCAACTCCAGGTTTGGTGCTGGACGCAAGCTCATCCGCGTATGCGCCTGTTGCCAGCGGCAACGCTGATGCACCCACAAGCATGATCGGCATTAAGTAGCGCAGTGAGGCAGGCATGGACGACTCCAATCACAGGACGTCACGATTGTGGCGCGATGCACGGCAACGCACCATCAAGCAATCGGCCGCTGCTGCTCCAAGCGCGCTGTTTGCTGTTATCCGAGGGCTACTGGTCAGCGGTCCTAACTGATCCAGAGCTGGAGGCTGGTGTTTCGATCAACGTGGGTCAGCTGGCCGGCGTTCAACGCTGGCAACTGCTGCACCACACCGTCGCGCGTTGCCCGATCGTGGCGTGTTTCAGCAAACGTCCACACTGCTTGCAGGTTTCACCCTCGCGCCCATACACCGTGAGTTCCTGCTCGAAGTAACCGGGCGCCCCGTCCGGGCTGATGAAATCGCGTAGCGTGGTTCCGCCGCGCTGGATGGCGTAGCCCAGGATGTCCTTCACTGCCGCAGCCAGGCGCCGGTAACGGTCCAATGACACCTTCCCGGCTTCGCGCAGGGGGCTGATTCCTGCGCGATGCAGGCTTTCTGCCGCGTAGATGTTTCCCACGCCGACGACGACAGCCTGATCCATCAGAAAGGTCTTCACCGCCGCGCGCCGGCCGCTTGCCAGTGCATGCAGATAATCGCCAGTAAATGCATCCGATAATGGCTCCGGGCCAAGTGCCGCCAGCAGATCGTGCACGTGCGCATCGCTCTGCCACAACAGGCAACCAAACCGGCGCGGATCGTTGAAGCGCAGGATACGGCCATTTTCCAGGCTGATATCCACATGATCGTGCGCCCGCGGCGGCGTATCGCCGGGTAACACGCGCAGACTTCCGGACATTCCAAGATGCAGCAGCGCGCTGCCGCCGGCATCGGTATCGATCAATAAGTACTTGGCCCGGCGACGCACATCAGTGATGGTCGCGCCGGGCAGCAGACGTTCGATCTGCTCAGGGATGGGCCAGCGCAGATCGGGCCGCCGCAGGATGACGCCGTGGATGCGTTGGCCGACCAGATGCGGTGCCAGCCCACGCAAGGTGGTTTCGACTTCGGGCAGCTCGGGCATGCACATCTCCAATCGACCAGGCCGGCGGCACGCCGGAGCGGATCAATATGGTGGCCAAACGCGGTAAATCCAGCTTTGCGGTCATCGGGGCAAAGTGGGTGCCGCTGCAGTACCAGGAAGTGGGCCCCCAGCGTCAAGCACGTGTTCTGGTATCGGTGCCCTGCTCCGATTGCGGCTTGCCGGTCCGGGTTCTGCGGTGACATTCAGACCTTTCGGCCTTGCCAGCGCGTCCTGCTTCAACGCAAGCGCCGAGCGCGTGTCCTGGCATCGGTTGTACCGCGCTCAGCCTGAGCATTGAGCCTGCGGATGCGGATCCGCTGGTCAGCGTGCGGCGTTGCGCGGTGTTTTTGGCGGTTACGTTGCGGATTTTGGACAAAAAGAAACCCCCAGTCCTGTTGGACTGAGGGTTTCGGGTAAAGCCCCTGGCGATGACCTACTCTCGCATGGCTTGAGCCACACTACCATCGGCGCAGCTGCGTTTCACTTCCGAGTTCGGGATGGGATCGGGTGGTTCCACAGCGCTAATTTCACCAGGGAGACGGTTGGAGCAGCGCTTCACAGCGCTCGTCTCGCATAGGTAACTTGTGACGTAGCTTGCGTTTGGTGATCTACCAACGTTCGTTGGGACCAAGGCAACTTGAGGTTATATGGTCAAGCCGCACGGATCATTAGTATCAGTTAGCTCAATACATTGCTGTACTTACACACCTGACCTATCAACCACATAGTCTATATGGTTCCTTTAGGGGGCTTGTGCCCCGGGAAGTCTCATCTTGAGGCGCGCTTCCCGCTTAGATGCTTTCAGCGGTTATCGCTTCCGAACATAGCTACCCGGCAATGCCACTGGCGTGACAACCGGAACACCAGAGGTTCGTCCACTCCGGTCCTCTCGTACTAGGAGCAGCCCCTCTCAAACTTCCAACGCCCATGGCAGATAGGGACCGAACTGTCTCACGACGTTCTGAACCCAGCTCGCGTACCACTTTAAATGGCGAACAGCCATACCCTTGGGACCGACTACAGCCCCAGGATGTGATGAGCCGACATCGAGGTGCCAAACACCGCCGTCGATATGAACTCTTGGGCGGTATCAGCCTGTTATCCCCGGAGTACCTTTTATCCGTTGAGCGATGGCCCTTCCATACAGAACCACCGGATCACTAAGACCTACTTTCGTACCTGCTTGATCCGTCGATCTTGCAGTCAAGCACGCTTATGCCTTTGCACACAGTGCGCGATGTCCGACCGCGCTGAGCGTACCTTCGTGCTCCTCCGTTACTCTTTAGGAGGAGACCGCCCCAGTCAAACTACCCACCATACACGGTCCCTGATCCGGATAACGGATCTAGGTTAGAACGTCAAGCACGACAGGGTGGTATTTCAAGGATGGCTCCACTGCAGCTAGCGCCACAGTTTCATAGCCTCCCACCTATCCTACACAGACGAACTCAACGTTCAGTGTAAAGCTATAGTAAAGGTTCACGGGGTCTTTCCGTCTTGCCACGGGAACGCTGCATCTTCACAGCGATTTCAATTTCACTGAGTCTCGGGTGGAGACAGCGCCGCTGTCGTTACGCCATTCGTGCAGGTCGGAACTTACCCGACAAGGAATTTCGCTACCTTAGGACCGTTATAGTTACGGCCGCCGTTTACTGGGGCTTCGATCAAGAGCTTCGCCTTGCGGCTGACCCCATCAATTAACCTTCCAGCACCGGGCAGGCGTCACACCCTATACGTCCACTTTCGTGTTTGCAGAGTGCTGTGTTTTTGATAAACAGTCGCAGCGGCCTGGTTTCTGCGACCCTCTTCAGCTATAGCTCGCATGAGCCACCAAAAAGGGTGCACCTTCTCCCGAAGTTACGGTGCCATGTTGCCTAGTTCCTTCACCCGAGTTCTCTCAAGCGCCTGAGAATTCTCATCCTACCCACCTGTGTCGGTTTACGGTACGGTCTTCGTGAGCTGAAGCTTAGGAGCTTTTCCTGGAAGCGTGGTATCAGTGACTTTGCCATAAAGGCTCGTCTCGGTGCTCGGTCTTAAAGGATCCCGGATTTGCCAAAGATCCAAACCTACCGCCTTTCCCCGGGACAACCAACGCCCGGTACACCTAACCTTCTCCGTCCCTCCATCGCACTCACGCGAGGTGCAGGAATATTAACCTGCTTCCCATCGACTACGGCTTTCGCCCTCGCCTTAGGGACCGACTAACCCTGCGTCGATTAACGTTGCGCAAGGAAACCTTGGGCTTTCGGCGTGCGGGCTTTTCACCCGCATTATCGTTACTCATGTCAGCATTCGCACTTCCGATACCTCCAGCAGACTTCTCAATCCACCTTCGCAGGCTTACGGAACGCTCCTCTACCGCGCATAAAACAAGTTTTATGCACCCCAAGCTTCGGTTCACTGCTTAGCCCCGTTAAATCTTCCGCGCAGACCGACTCGACCAGTGAGCTATTACGCTTTCTTTAAAGGGTGGCTGCTTCTAAGCCAACCTCCTGGCTGTCTATGCCTTTCCACATCGTTTTCCACTTAGCAGTGAATTTGGGACCTTAGCTGTGGGTCTGGGTTGTTTCCCTTTTCACGACGGACGTTAGCACCCGCCGTGTGTCTCCCGGATAGTACGTACTGGTATTCGGAGTTTGCAATGGTTTGGTAAGTCGCGATGACCCCCTAGCCATAACAGTGCTCTACCCCCAGTAGTATTCGTCCGAGGCGCTACCTAAATAGCTTTCGAGGAGAACCAGCTATCTCCGGGTTCGATTAGCTTTTCACTCCTAATCACAGCTCATCCCCGTCTTTTGCAACAGACGTGGGTTCGGGCCTCCAGTACCTGTTACGGCACCTTCACCCTGGCCATGACTAGATCACCCGGTTTCGGGTCTACTGCCCGCGACTATGCGCCCTTATCAGACTCGGTTTCCCTTCGCCTCCCCTATACGGTTAAGCTTGCCACGAACAGTAAGTCGCTGACCCATTATACAAAAGGTACGCAGTCACTCTTGCGAGCTCCTACTGCTTGTACGCACACGGTTTCAGGATCTATTTCACTCCCCTCTCCGGGGTTCTTTTCGCCTTTCCCTCACGGTACTGGTTCACTATCGGTCGGTCAGGAGTATTTAGCCTTGGAGGATGGTCCCCCCATATTCAGACAGGGTTTCACGTGCCCCGCCCTACTCGTCTTCACTGGAGTGGCCCTTTTAAATACAGGGCTATCACCTTCTATGGCCAATCTTTCCAGATTGTTTTTCTAAAGCCATTCCAGCTTAAGGGCTGCTCCCCGTTCGCTCGTCACTACTTAGGGAATCTCGGTTGATTTCTTTTCCTCCGGTTACTTAGATATTTCAGTTCACCGGGTTCGCTTCCAGCAGCTATGAATTCACTGCAGGATACTGCCGAAGCAGTGGGTTTCCCCATTCGGACATTGCCGGATCAAAGCTTGTTGCCAGCTCCCCGACACTTTTCGCAGGCTACCACGTCCTTCATCGCCTCTGACCGCCTAGGCATCCACCGTGTGCGCTTATTCGCTTGACCATATAACCCCAAGTTGCCTCGGGGTCACATGCCGTGTTGTGTGGGGTACAAAGCCACCAACGCGAACATACGACTCAATTATTTAGGGACTCGAAGTCCCCGCCTTAGCCTCAACGACACGTTTAGATAGATATCTCAAACGCTCGC
The DNA here is from genome assembly GCF_903989455.1 of Xanthomonas euroxanthea. Classification (NCBI taxonomy): domain Bacteria; kingdom Pseudomonadati; phylum Pseudomonadota; class Gammaproteobacteria; order Lysobacterales; family Lysobacteraceae; genus Xanthomonas; species Xanthomonas euroxanthea. The sequence continues at coordinate 4,804,079 of NZ_LR861803.1, forward strand.
TACGTCACAAGTTATAAAAGAACATGTATCAGCCTCAACGCTGATCCATATAAATTCTTAAGTGTGCACTACATTCAGAGTGGTGGGTCTGGGTAGACTCGAACTACCGACCTCACCCTTATCAGGGGTGCGCTCTAACCACCTGAGCTACAGACCCGAAGTCTTTTCACTCAATATGGTGGAGCCTGTCGGGATCGAACCGACGACCCCCTGCTTGCAAAGCAGGTGCTCTCCCAGCTGAGCTAAGGCCCCAAAAGGGACTTCGCATACCGACCTGTGCCGGTATGAATCTCTGAATGCAGGTAATTTGTGAGGACGCCCGACAGGAACAATGACGTCATGCTCAAAAGGAGGTGATCCAGCCGCACCTTCCGATACGGCTACCTTGTTACGACTTCACCCCAGTCATCGGCCACACCGTGGCAAGCGCCCTCCCGAAGGTTAAGCTACCTGCTTCTGGTGCAACAAACTCCCATGGTGTGACGGGCGGTGTGTACAAGGCCCGGGAACGTATTCACCGCAGCAATGCTGATCTGCGATTACTAGCGATTCCGACTTCATGGAGTCGAGTTGCAGACTCCAATCCGGACTGAGATAGGGTTTCTGGGATTGGCTTACCCTCGCGGGTTTGCAGCCCTCTGTCCCTACCATTGTAGTACGTGTGTAGCCCTGGTCGTAAGGGCCATGATGACTTGACGTCATCCCCACCTTCCTCCGGTTTGTCACCGGCGGTCTCCTTAGAGTTCCCACCATTACGTGCTGGCAACTAAGGACAAGGGTTGCGCTCGTTGCGGGACTTAACCCAACATCTCACGACACGAGCTGACGACAGCCATGCAGCACCTGTCTCACGGTTCCCGAAGGCACCAATCCATCTCTGGAAAGTTCCGTGGATGTCAAGACCAGGTAAGGTTCTTCGCGTTGCATCGAATTAAACCACATACTCCACCGCTTGTGCGGGCCCCCGTCAATTCCTTTGAGTTTCAGTCTTGCGACCGTACTCCCCAGGCGGCGAACTTAACGCGTTAGCTTCGATACTGCGTGCCAAATTGCACCCAACATCCAGTTCGCATCGTTTAGGGCGTGGACTACCAGGGTATCTAATCCTGTTTGCTCCCCACGCTTTCGTGCCTCAGTGTCAGTGTTGGTCCAGGTAGCCGCCTTCGCCACGGATGTTCCTCCCGATCTCTACGCATTTCACTGCTACACCGGGAATTCCGCTACCCTCTACCACACTCTAGTGACCCAGTATCCACTGCAATTCCCAGGTTGAGCCCAGGGCTTTCACAACAGACTTAAACCACCACCTACGCACGCTTTACGCCCAGTAATTCCGAGTAACGCTTGCACCCTTCGTATTACCGCGGCTGCTGGCACGAAGTTAGCCGGTGCTTATTCTTTGGGTACCGTCAGAACAATCGGGTATTAACCGACTGCTTTTCTTTCCCAACAAAAGGGCTTTACAACCCGAAGGCCTTCTTCACCCACGCGGCATGGCTGGATCAGGCTTGCGCCCATTGTCCAATATTCCCCACTGCTGCCTCCCGTAGGAGTCTGGACCGTGTCTCAGTTCCAGTGTGGCTGATCATCCTCTCAGACCAGCTACGGATCGTCGCCTTGGTGGGCCTTTACCCCGCCAACTAGCTAATCCGACATCGGCTCATTCAATCGCGCGAAGCCCGAAGGTCCTCCGCTTTCACCCGTAGGTCGTATGCGGTATTAGCGTAAGTTTCCCTACGTTATCCCCCACGAAAGAGTAGATTCCGATGTATTCCTCACCCGTCCGCCACTCGCCACCCATAAGAGCAAGCTCTTACTGTGCTGCCGTTCGACTTGCATGTGTTAGGCCTGCCGCCAGCGTTCACTCTGAGCCAGGATCAAACTCTTCACTTAAAATTACATGTCCGAAGACAAATACTTTAGCTGCAGAAGTTCAACCACTGACAACTTATCGCTTGCAAAGCAATTAATATGTTGCTTTTTGATTAAACGTCTGCAAGATGGACAATCATCCTTCCTGCAGGCGTCCGCACAAATTACCTGCGCACACTGTCAAAGAACATTGGGAAGTGGCCTCAGCGCCGTTCCCGTCAGCTTCGTCGTTTCCGTCGAAGCGAGCCGCCCATTATAGCGGACTTTTTCTTGCCGTCAACACATCATTTCGAGGTGGTTGACGCTGCTTCGTTTCGACCCGAAGGTTTTCTGCGAAGCGAGCCGGCCATATTAGCAGGCTTTTCATCTTCGTCAACCCCTCGTGAAGAGGAAGTTGCCGCCGCTGCACTTCAATCTGCCGAAGCATCTTTCCGTGTAGCGAGCCGCACATCATAGCCGGCTTTTTCGTTTCGTCAACACCTTGTGATGTTTCCGATTCGCCCCGTTCGTTGCTGCGGTGCTTCGAGAAGCGCCGCCGTCCTGAGCGAGGCCGCGCAGTTTATCGAGACTGTGCAGAAGTGCAAGCACTTTTTGACACTGGCATGACAGGGACCTTGTTGCGCCCAAGCGCGGCCCTGGTTTCACGTGCCATGCGGTGTATTGGATCTGCTCCCTCTATCCAGGACATGGCGCAGGATTGACGCGGTTGAGCCGCGCGGCACTTTCCATGCAGGACGAAAAGCACCGTCGATAGAGCAACCACACAAGCTGCCGCGGTATCGATCAACGGCGCGCTCGGTGAAAATGCGGGCACCAGAGATAGAGAGCTCACGATGCCTCCTTCCCGCAGCCTGCTTCGCGATCTGTCCCTGCCTGCGATTGCCGCGGGCTTTGTCACGGTACTGGTGGGCTTTGCCAGTTCTGCGGTGATCGTGTTCGAGGCGGCACGTCACCTGGGGGCGGACCAGGCGCAGATCGCCTCGTGGATGTGGGCACTCGGGATCGGCATGGGCGTGACCTGCATCGGCCTGTCGCTGCGTTACCGGGTGCCGGTGGTGACGGCCTGGTCCACGCCGGGCGCGGCGATGCTGATCGGCAGTGCGGCCGGGGTGCCGTTGCGCGAGGCGATCGGGGCGTTCGTGGCGGCGGCGGTGCTTGGCATGCTGGCCGGCTTTTCGGGGTTATTTGAGAAGGCAATCCGGCGCATTCCGATCTCGCTGGCCTCGGGCATGCTGGCCGGGGTGTTGTTGCGCTTCGGGCTGGACCTGTTCGTGGCGATGCAGAGCCAGGCGTTGCTGGCGCTGGCGATGCTGGCGGCCTATCTGGCCGGGCGGCGCTGGTTTGCGCGCTATGCGGTGATTGCGACCTTGCTGGTCGGCGTGGCGATTGCGGCCGGTAGCGGGTTGATGCAGTGGAAGAGCGTGCAGCTTGAACTGGCCCACCCGGTGCTGGTGGTGCCGTCATTGTCGTGGGCGGCGTTGTTCGGGCTGGCGATTCCATTGTTCGTGGTCACCATGGCCTCGCAGAACGTGCCGGGCGTGGCGGTGATCCGCGCCTCCGGCTATACGGTGCCGATCTCGCCGACGATCGGCTGGATCGGGGTGGTCAATACGCTGCTGGCGCCGTTCGGTGGCTATGCCTTGAACCTGGCGGCCATCACCGCGGCGATCTGCATGGGCCGCGAGGCGCACGAGGATCCGGCGCGGCGTTACACCGCTGCGGTAAGCGCGGGCGTGTTCTATGTGCTGATCGGCGTGTTCGGCGCGACCGTGGCGGCGGTGTTTGCGGCCTTCCCGCGCGAGCTGGTGATGGCGATCGCCGGGATTGCCCTGCTGGGCACGATCGGCAACAGCCTGGCGGCGGCCCTGCAGCAGGACAGCGAGCGCGAAGCGGCCTTGATCACCTTCCTGGTGACCGCATCGGGGCTGACGCTGGGCGGGATCGGCGCCTCGTTCTGGGGCCTGGTGGCCGGAACGGTCACCTTGTTGGTGTTGCGGCGGCGGGCTTAGCGACCGGTCAAACCGCCAGACGGGCGCGCGGTGCGGGGCAGTCCTTCGGATTCGGCCATCGACAACCGCTCCTTGACCGCGCGCTCGACGCGGACCGGGCCCACGCGGAACACGTTCTGTATCACGCGCAAACTGCGGTTCCTGCGCGCCATCCGCACCCACCTTACGACTGCGCACCACGTTTTACTGGCCACGCTTAGCTGCGGCAGGCCATCCGGTTGTCGACCGGGCTTATTCGGGGTCGCGTAGCTGCAGCAGCCAGTGGGCAGTGACGCCGTTAGGGCTGGGCAGGGGTTCGAGATGGAACTGACGGTAGACCGGCGCGCTGTCCTGCGAGCGCAGCGGCAGGGTGACGTAGGCGGCGCGGCCTTGGCGCAATGCCTCCTCGAGCAGTTCCACCTGGGGCGGGGCGGCGTCGCTGGCCAGCAGGGACAGGATGTCGCAGCCGATCAGGTCGGCCACTTCGGTCTGGCTGAGTTCCGCGAAGGCCGGGTTGACGAACATCAGCCGGTGCGCGGCCGTGGTGCCACGCTCGATGATGGCCACGCCATCGCGCAGGCGCGAGAGCGAGGCCTCGAGCAGGGTGAAATCCTGCTGGAAGCGCTTGCGCTCCATCAGTTCGATCAGCACGCGCAGGCTGCGCGCCGATTCCAGGTGCAGCGGCGACCAGCGCCGCGCGCGACCGCGCACGGTCTCCTGCCAGAGGTCGAAGCTCTTGCGTGGCGACAACCGTGAGTTGGGGATGTCCGCCAGCTTGGCCAGCTGTGGATTGCCGGCCCATTTGACCTGCTGCACCTGCTCGCGGCGGGTCCACAGCAAGGCGCTGCGCGATTGCGGCATCAGCGGCACGAAGATGAAGCCGGCGGCCAGCGGGGCAAGGTCGGCCAGCTCGGGGAACACCTCGCCGATTGCATCCACATGCAGGGCGCCGACCGCATCTTCGCGCAGGGCGTCGTGGTGTTCGGATTCGATGTGGTCGCGGATGCGGCGCAACGCGGCCGCGTCCGGGGTGCTGCCATGCCGGCTGATCTCGCCGCCGTGGAAGATCGCCACCCCATCGGCGTCGACCACGTCCATCAGGTCCGGCGCCATGTCGGCGAGCATTTCCACGGTCATCTGGTCGGCGTCGTTGAAGTCGGTGATCAACTTCTCGCGCACGGTGAGCAGCACCGATTCCATGTGCGCGCGCGCCACCGCCTGCAATCCGCCGATACGCCCGGCCAGCGCGCGGGTCACCGCATCGGTGGCATCGCGCATGGCATGGCTGGTGAAGTGCGGGCTGTAGTGGTGGCAGGAGATCAGCCCCCATAGCGCATCGTTGACGACGATCGACGACACCAGCGTGGCGGTCACGCCCATGTTGGCCAGGTATTCCAGGTGCACCGGCGAGACGCTGCGCAGGCTGACATCGCTCAGATCCACCGGGGTGCCCAGACGCGGATGCAGCGTGGGCTCGATCGGCGAGGCCCGATAGCCGACATCGGCGATCTGGCGGACGCGGTTGCGCAGGTACAGCGCGCGCGCCTGGGCCGGGATGTCGGTGGCCGGGTAATGCAGGCCGAGATAGGCGTCCAGCTCGGGCTGGCGCGCTTCGGCGATGACGTCGCCATTCCACTCTTCATCGAAGCGATACACCATCACCCGGTCGAAGCCGATCATGCTGCGCAGCCCCTTGGCGGCGCGCACGGCGGCTTCGGCGATGCCGGGATCGCGCTCGATACTGCGCAACAGCGGCAGTGCTTCGCGCAGGGTGACATCCATCAGGCGTGCGTCGCGCGGCTCGATCTCGACCAGCCATTGCTCCGGATACAGATGCCAGGCGGCCACCCACGGGTGGTCGGTGGCGGCCGCACGCAGGGGAAAGCGCACGTCGGCATGCAGCAGATGCTGCGCCTGGTCCTCGACCACGAACGGCTGCTCGCCGGGCAGTTCCAGCACCTGGGTGTAGGCCATGCCCAGCAGCTCGGCCAGCGGCACCCCGAGCAGGTCGGCGGCGGTGGTGCTGGCCTGCACGATGCGACCATCGGCCGGCTCGATCACCAGCAAAACGCCGTACGGCTGGATCAGGCCGGGGATATGGATCGGCTCACGCGCACAGACATCCATGTCCAGGGGTTCGGTAGGCTGATTCACGCGCGCGGCTCCGCTGCAAGACAGGTGTGGAAGTGGGCAAACATGCGCTGCGCACCGTCGATGGCGGCCTCGCACGCGGATGCAGTGTCCAGGCGTTGGTCGAGCACCGCCTGGAAACGGCGCCAGCCGGCCGGATCGTCGTTGGCCAGTTCGAAATACCGCAAGGCGTCGGCCAGCGCCGGCTGCTGCTTGCGCAAGATGCGCGCGATCATCCGCCCACCCAGTTGCGAGCCTTCGATGACGTAGAGCATGCCCCAGCGCGCGGCATCGCTGCCGGCGGCGGGCGCTGCGATGGCCGTCTGCGGTTGCTGGCCCAGCGTGTGCAGGTCCTCGCGCAAGGCCGGTACGCGGCGGCGATACGGCCAGCCGCTGCCGGTCAAGGTGCTGAGCCAGTCGCTCAATTGCACTTCGAAGCCGGCCAGCAAGGCATGGTGCCGGCGCAGGATCAGCGCGTACGCGGCGCGATCGACCCGCCCCTGCCCCAGCGCCTGCATCAGCGGAACCGTTTCGACCAGGCGATGGGTGTCCTGCGTGGCATGGCGCAACGCGAGCGCGGCCGAGGGCGGAACAGCCAGGGTGTCAGGACACATAGGGAGTCGAAGCGGTGCTGCGGTGCGGAGTGCATCAGCCTAGCAGCGACTGCGCAAATCAGATAAAGCGGGCGCGAGCACAAGCTGAATAGGTTGGCATCAGCCTTGGACGGCGGGGGCCACGCCGGCGCCCCGCCCTGCCCGCTTCCAGGCCATGACCCAGCCTGCGGCCAGCAGGAGACCCGCCAGCAACCACGGGGCGCCAGGCAGATGCAGCGGTGCGCCGCGGCCGATGAACCAGGCGAACACATTGGCAAACAGCAACGGACCGGCGATGCCGGCCAGGCTGACCAGGCTGGTCAGCGCGCCTTGCACGCGGCCCTGCGCATCCGCGCCGACTTCGCGGGTGATCAGGGCCTGCGCGGCCGGTGCGGCGATCGCCCAGAACGCGCTGATCGGCACGCCGACCAGGAACGCGGCGCCGCTGTCGGCCAGGCCGTAGATGACGAAACCGACCACCCCGCAGCCCAGGCCCAGCAGCAGCGCACGGCGTTCGCCCAGCCAACGCACCAGCCGGCCGACCAGCAGCGCATTGACGATGATGCTGCATACGCCGACGCCGGCCAGCACCCAACTCACCTCGCGCGGGCCCCAGTGATACTGATACCCGGCGAACAGCACGAAGATGCTGGGATAGACGTAGTGCGCCAGGTTGGCCAGGAACACCACCGAGGCCAGGCCGAGTACCTGCGGATAACGGCGCAGCAACGTGAGCGCGCCCAGCGGGTTGGCATGGGACCAGTCCAGGCGTGGCGTGCGGCGTTCGGCAGGCAACGATTCGGGTAGTACGAACCAGCCATACAGCACGTTCAACAGCGCCAGCCCGGCGGCAAACCAGAACGGCCAGCGCAGGCCGATGCTGCCCAGCCAGCCGCCGATCAACGGGCCGGCGACAAACCCGATACCGAATGCCGCGCCAAGCATGCCGAACGCGCCGGCGCGTTTGTCGGCCGGGGTGACGTCGGCGATGTAGGCATTGGCGGTGGAGAAGCTGGCCGAGCACACCCCGGAGATCACCCGCGCCAGCAGCAGCATCGGTAGGGAATGGGCGACCGCCATCAGGATGAAATCCAGGCCCAGCCCCAGGCACGAGAGCAGGATCACCGGGCGGCGGCCGTAGCGGTCGGACAGGGTGCCCTGCAGCGGCGAGCAGACGAACTGGATGGCGGCGAACAGGAAACCGAACCAGCCGATCCAGCCGGCCGCGACGGCGTAGTCGCCCCCGGTGAACTGGCGCACCAGATCCGGCAGCACCGGAATGATCACGCCGAAGGACAGCACGTCGATCAGCACGGTGATGAAGATGAAGATCAGCGCGGCGCGGCGCCGGCCCGTGGCGGGAGCGGAATCTGCTGGGAGGGACATCGCGCTGCGCAGTGGGGCGAAGGGACCAGTGTAGCGAGCCAGGCGCTGGGTATGGGTATGGGCAAGACGGTATGGCGGTGATTGTGTGTAAGCATGGCTGCACCGTGACCAATGGAAGAGCTGCTGGCCTTCATCGGCGACCGTATCGCCAAGTACAGGTGGCCGCGTTATTTCGTGTACCGGAAAACCATGCCGAAGTCGGGTTACGGAAAATCGTGAAGAAGCAGATCCGCGCATCCTGGAAGCGCAGGGCACGCTGAACGCTTGATATGCGTGAGCATCCAATGTCCGATGCTGCAGTAGAAATCTTGCTTGCAGTGGCCGGGGAAGCATTGATCTCGCGATTCAGACTGCCGCCGTGACATGGCGGTTCGAGGGCTGGGCCCGGCATGGCGCCGGCCTTAGCAATTTTTGCTGTCGGCTCGATCCGAAGCTGGGCTGCCCGATGAGCGCTGTTTTCGTCGCGCCGCTCAAAGCACCACGCCGATTTCGTCACATGTGGCCCAAAAAATCGATGGCGCCCGCAGCGCGAAGCGTTGTTCGAGTGGGCGCGCATCCATGATGCGGTCCAAGCGGAATGTCCGAATGGCTTCGCGCTGCACGTCCCAGACAAGCACGTACCAGAACGGCCAAGCCAGCAGCAGACACTGAGGTTCGACGATGCGTTCGCTTGACTGCCCCTGTGCGTCTGCATAGCGCAGTGACAGGTTCGTCTGCTTGATGAAGCCGTCATACACACAGCCACGCACCTGTGGCACGGAGGTGCGATGTGATTTCTGGATGTCGGTGGACACCGGCGACGCCACACGTACGCGTTGGCGCAGCCGGGCGATATCCTCCCGATCGGCGGGTGCAAAACAGTGGGCGAATTGGCGGCGCAGGGCATCATGGCGATTTCCAGGTGACAGCTCCAAGGCTTCCGACAGCGCCAGGGCGACGAGCAATTCGAGCGCATCGTCCCCGCGCAGCGTGACGCGGCCCGATGACCAGCGATGCGCCACGCGAATACCTCCGCCACGCCCTGATGCGCCTTCAAGCGCCCAGCCCTGTTCGCGCAGCAATGCCAGATCTCGCGCCAGCGTGCGTTGGCTGACCCCAAGTTCTTCGGCCAGCGCCGCCACATGGTGTGTCGCGCCATCGGACAGACGCTGAGTCAGCGCCTCGAGACGGGATAAGCGTGCGTGCAAGGGGAGCATGGTCATCAGGGCAGAAATGGATTGATTCACTGTCATTTTATGGCAGTTATATGCGGAAGATCGGTCTCCATGTTCAATCCAATGGAGACATGACATGCGCGTTGTCGAATGGGCCGAGTTCGGCCTGAAATCGGGAATTTCGGAAACCGAGTTGCTGCAAGCCGCAGCCCGGATGCAACAGGGGTTTTTAGCCGCACAAGCGGGCTATGTGTCTCGCCAATTGCTGGTGCTGGGCCAAGGCCGTTATGCCGACCAGATCGTCTGGCAGTCGCATGATGCGGCCAGCGCGGCAATGGTTGATGCGGCGGAGAACGTCGCGTGCCTGGACTATTTCGCGTTGATGCATGTCGATGCGAGGCCCGCGTTGGGGACGCCAATCCTGTCGCATCGCAATATGTCGGACAGCCCGGGTGGCATCGAGTTCTCGTTGTTCCGACTGCGCCCGAATGTTGATGAACACACGCTCGCCAAGGCTGCGCGACAGATGGCGGCAGACCTCTACGACGGAGAGCCAGGGTTTCAGATGCACATGGTGATGCGCAGCGACGCCGACAAGCAGCTGTTTGCCGACGTGGTGCTGGCTGACAGCGCCGAGCGGGCACGTGCGCTGTGCGGAAAGTGGGGGCAAGGCCCATTTCACCCTGCCTGCGTCGACTATCTGAATCTGATTGCTTCCGACTCGGTCCGACTTGAATTCTGGGATCGGTTGACCTAAGCGCATGCCACGTTCGGACCATGCCTGACGATCGTTAGGCGGGTCCGTCCGTCTGTGGGAGCCAGCAGATCGAGGATCGGCTTGGAAAAGCTCTACAGAAAGTCGACGCACTGCCATAGCTGCGTCATCATGCTGAAGCAAAAATACGTACTCGCCGCGCGCGTTGCACCTCCGCGCCCGAGCGTCGCGCAGATGGCTGCGCGCAAGCCCGCCGAAAAAAATTGTTCCTGAACCGCGATCTTGCCCCGTTGAGATTCAAGGAACGGGTACTGGCGCAAGCCGAAGATCCGCGCACGTCCCTGCTGGAACGCCTGCGTTTCGTCTGCATCGTCGGCGCCAATCTGGATGAATTCTTCGAAATCCGGATCTCCGGCATCAAAGGACAGCTTCGCCAGCATCCCGGTGTGAAAGGCGGCGACGGGTCAGTCCCGCCGGAGCTACCCGCAGATAGAAGCCCTGGTGTTATCCAGCGCCATGGGCGGGCGTCCCCTCATCCGCCCTTCGGGCACCTTCTCCCGATGGGAGAAGGGAGTCGCTTACTGCCTTGGACGCAGCGCGGGGCTCTTCATTGTCCTGCAAGGCAGCGTGGGTCCTGCGCGACCGGGAGGCCGTGGCTGCGCTTACTCGACGCTAATAGTCTGGGTCAGCGTGTGGCTGGCGCCGGGGGCAAGTTCGATGACGTCCGGGCCGGCGTTTGCCGCTTCCAGGCAGACGTAGTCACGCCAGCCATCGCCCACGTCGGCCATCTTGGCGGCGGCTTCTTCGCCCGGGTTCCAGGCCACCAGCGAGCGGCTGCCCTGGGTGGCGATGACGATGCGGCGGCCGAGCACCGGGTCGGTCAGGGTGTAGCGGCCGCCGGCGTTAGTGTAGATGCGGTCGCTGCGGCCGGGGTCGCGCGGATCGCGCAGGCTCCAGTCGCCTTGCTGGCGGTGGGCGGTGGCGTAGTTCTCGTACTTGTCCAGGTAGTCCAGCCCGTCCAGGCCCTGCACGCTGACGGTGAGCGCGTCGCCGACGCGGAAATAGTTGTGCAGTGCCTGGGTGAAGCGCACCGGGGCCGGGCTGGTGTTCTCGGTGATCAGGCGTTGTTCGAGGGTGCGGCCGATGCGCAGGGTCATGCGCAGGCGCAGCGCCAGGTCATCGAAACTGGGCGGGGTCAGCGTGAGCACCAGCGTGCCGTCGTCCTCGCGCCGGCTCTCGGTGAGCTGCCAGGGCACGGTGCGCACGAAGCCGTGCGCGGGGACCTCGCCGGTCTGGTCCTGGCGGCCGAAGTATGGCCAGCACACCGGGGCGCCGCCGCGGATCGGGGTGGGCGGCTGCTTGGCGGTGGGCGACAGCCACATCACGTCCTGCCCGCCCTTGGGCACGAACGACAGCAGCTGGCCGCCGAACAGACTGATGGCCGCGGTGGAGAACGGGGTGTCGATCAACAGCGAGGGGAAACCGTGGAAATCGCCTGTGCGCAGGCCGGTGAGGTCGGACATGGGAGGTGCCTTCTGGACGATGGGGGATTGGGCAAATGCGGGGTACGCGGCCGGCAGCGTGAACGCGGTGGCGCGGACAGCGGCCGCGCCGGCCGCCGGCGGGGCGGCGCGCAGGGCGGTGAGGATGCGTTGGCCGGGGCGGCCGTCGGCCGGCTGCAGGCCCAGGCGGGTCTGTTCGACCTGGATGGCGCGCCGGCTGGCGGTGCCGATCATGCCGTCGGCCTCGCCGATCAGGTGGCCGCGGGCCAGCAGCAATTGCTGCAGTTCGCGCCGTTCGGGGCGGCCCAGGCCGGGGTCGTCGGTGGGCCAGGCGGCGACCAGGCCGGGGCCGCCGCGCAGGCGATCGGCGAGCAAGGCGATCGACAGCGCATAGCTTTCGGCGGCGTTGTAGGCGTAGATCGCGTCGTAGTTGCGGAACACCAGGAACGCCGGGCCGGTGGCTCCGGCCGGCAGCAACAGGGCGGCCGGGGCATCGGCGGGCAGACCGGTCGGCGCCAGGGCCTTGCCGTCGGTGCCGAGCAGCCCTGCTTTCTGCCAGGCCTGCAGCGGCTGGCGCCGGGTGCGGCCGGCCTTGCTGGCGTCGAAGCCGGCCGGCAGGCGCACTTCCATGCCCCAGGGACGGGCGCGCTCCCAGCCGGCCTTGACCAGGTAGTTGGCGGTGGAGGCCAGCGCGTCGGGAATGCTGGCGACCAGGTCGCGGCGGCCGTCGCCGTCGCCATCCACCGCGATGCGGGCATAGGTCGAGGGCATGAACTGGGTCTGCCCGAAGGCACCGGCCCAGGAGCCGGTCAAGCCATCCGGCGACAGGTCGCCTTGCTGCAGCAGGCCGAGCAAGGCGAGAAATTCGCCACGGAAAAACGGCTGGCGGCGGCCGGCGCACGACAGCGTGGCCAGCGAGACCAGCAGCGGGCGCTTGCCGGTGACGCGGCCGTAGTCGCTCTCCACGCCCCAGACCGCCACGATGGTGGCCGGATCGACGCCGGTCCGTTCGGACAGACGCGTGAGCAGGTCGCGATGGGTGACCAGCATCGCCCGGCCGTCGGCCACGCGCTGGCTGTCGACCAGGCTGGCGAGGTAGTCCCAGATCGGGGTGGTGAATTCGGGCTGGGCATCGAGCAGCGGCAACACGCTGGGATCGGGCGCCAGGCCGGCGGTGAAACGCTGGAAGTCGGCGGCCTGCACGCCCTTGGCGGCGGCCTGGGTCTGCAGGCCGGCCAAGCAGCGGTCGAACGCCGGATCGGCGCAGGCGATCAGCGGCAGCAGCGCCAACAGCGCCGGCAGGACGCGCCGGGACGGCGTCACGGCGCGGTGGCCGGCGTGTGGACGGAGGTCATGCGGTGGAGCGCTCCTGCGGCAAGTTGAGCCGACGAGGATAGCCAACCTGGCTGGTTGCAGGCGTGCAGGTGGCGATTGTCGCGATGTCGCCGCGTCAGCGTGCGCTGCGCTCGCTGGTGGCAACGTGCCGGGGTCACTGTGCGCCGCACGCTTTCCAGGCCGATGCGCGCCACCAAGCCGCTGGATGACCGGATGAGGTGATGACCTTCCAGCGAGCGATGTCGCGTGCCGAGGCGAGATGCCGAACCGGCGCGCCTGGTGGATGCGCTGCGCCAGCCCAGCGGCGTCGATCGCCGCGCCTAGCTGCCGTCGCCGGTGATGCCGGTCAGCAGCGACAAGGCCGGGCTGGAGGGGCTGGCGTCGGACACACGACGGGCACGGGTCCTGCGCGGGGCGTCGTGGCGGGGACCGAACCAGATCAGTGCAGTGGCCAGGCAGGCCGGCAGCACGATCGCAAACACCACGATGGCCGCAAGCACCCACTGCCAGAGATTGAAGGTTGCCATGATCGTGTCTGCCCCGCGGCGCGCTCCGCCGAGGTGGCAAGCTTCCGGGATCGGCTGCGAACGTGGCGTCGACAAAGCGTGCCGGTCCGTGCCGTTCGTCGGGCTGAACGGCTTCACGGCCTGCGGCCAGGGCGCAAGACGCATCCAGGCCTGCGCCTGCTCAGCGCGCGTCGAGGTAATACCACTGGCCGTCTTCGCGCACGAAGCGGCTGTGTTCGGTCATGCGCACCGCACTGCCGCCGCCGATGCGGTAGCGGGCCAGAAACGCCACCTCGGCCGTGTCGGTGCCGGTGACGAGGGCGCGTTGCACGGTCAGGCCGAGCCAGGTGGTGCGGCCGCCCTCGTCCAGCGACAACGCGGGTGGGCGCGTGGACGGATGCCAGCTGGCGAGCAGGTATGCCACATCACGGCGGACGTAGGCGCTGTAGCGCGCACGCATCAGGGTTTCGGCGTCGGGTGCGGCCGCGCCGGCGTGGTATTGCCCGCAGCACTGCGCGTAGTCGGCGGCGCGGCCGCAGGGACAGGGATCGGTGGGAATGGAGGTCGGCATCGGGCAATTGTGCGGGAAGGGATTGGGGATTGGGGAGGAAGCCGGTGCTTGGCTCCCGTACCCTCACCCCAACCCCTCTCCCGGGGGGAGAGGGGCTTTTGAAGGCCGCTTGCTTGCGCCCCACTCCCCACCCTTGCTGTGGGATTACGCCGCGAGGTGCGGCGGCTATGCTGTCGCCCCCGTCGTGCGGAGTGCCGCCTTGCTGGACCTGATCCCCACCGAGTTGCCGTGGCTGCTGTGCATCGCCTTCGTCGCCGGGCTGGTGGATGCGGCGGTCGGCGGCGGTGGCTTGATCCAGCTGCCGGGATTGTTTGCGACCCTGCCGCAGCAGGCGCCGTCGCTGATTCTGGGCACCAACAAGTTCAGTGCGATGTTCGGCACCGCTGCATCGGCCTGGCGCTATGCGCGCAACGTGCGCTTTCCGTGGCGGCCGGTGCGGTACGCCATGGTGGCGGCGTTCACGTTCTCGTTTCTCGGCGCGACCGCAGTCAGCCTGATGCCCAGGCAGGCAGTGCGGCCGCTGATCCTGGCGCTGCTGATCGCGATGCTGATCTACACGCTGATCAAGAAGGACTTCGGTGCGCTGCATCGCCCACGCCAGATCGGCCGGCGCGAACTGGCAACTGCATTGGTGATGGGCGCGGCGATCGGGTTCTACGACGGGTTCTTCGGCCCCGGCACCGGCAGTTTCCTGATCTTCCTGTTCATCCGCTTTTTCGGACTGGACTTTCTGCGCGCCTCGGCCGCGGCCAAGGTGGTGAACCTGGCCACCAACCTGGCGGCGCTGTCGTTCTTCCTGCCCAGCGGCCAGGTGATGCTGGCGATCGGCATTCCGATGGCGGTGGCCAACGTGGCCGGTGCGGTCGCCGGCACACGGATGGCACTACGCGGCGGCACGCCGCTGATCCGCACCTTGTTCCTGGTGCTGGTGATCGTGCTGATCGGCAAGATGGGCTGGGATCTGCTGCACGGCGTTTAGAAATCCACGCTCAGCGTCGCCGACAAGGTGCGCGGCGCGCCTGGATAGTTGGTGGTCTGCGTCACCGGCTGCTCGATGTAGAACCGGTTGGCGACATTGCGCAGCATCAGCGCCAACTGATAACGGCCACCGAAGCGATACGCCGCCGAGGCATCGAAGCGCGTGTAGCCGGCAATGCGGTAACTGTTGGCGAGATTGCCTTCGCGCTCGCCCACATGCACCGCACCGGCGCCCAATGTCAGGCCGTACAGCGGCCCGCTGGCGACGTGGTAGGTGCTCCACAGGCTGGCACTGACGCGCGGCACGCCGCGCAGGCGGTTGCCGACCGGGATGACGGTGTCGCGGGTGACCTGCGCGTCCAGATAGCCGGCGCCCAGGATCAGGCGCCAGTTCTGGGTGAGCTCGCCGGTGATGTCCAGCTCCAGCCCGCGCACGCGTTGCTGACCGGTGACCAGCACGAAGCCGCTGTTGTCCGGATCGTTGCTGGCGACGTTGTCCTTGGTGATCTGGAACGCGGCGGCGGTGGCGAGCACCCGGTTGTCCAACAGCGCGCCCTTCAGGCCGACCTCGTACTGGCGGCCGGTCTCCGGTGGCGCGCTGCCGCCGGAAAACAGCGAGGCGCTGCGTGGGCGAAACGAGGTGGAGGTGTTGGCGTACAGCGACAGCTGCGGCGCCGCCTTCCACACCACGCCGATGCGCGGCGAGGCGCGTCGGCCGTCCTCGCGGGTGCGCGCGCCGTTGTCGATAGTGGTCTGCTGCACATCGTCCCAGCGCACGCCGGCCAGCACGTCCCAGCGCTCGCCGATGCTGATCTGGTCCTGCAGGTACAGCGCGGCATAGCGCGCATCGACGTCGATGTCGCGGGCCGGCACATAGGTGCCCGGCAAGGCGCCCTGCACCGGAGTGCGCACGCTGATGCGGGCCAGCGGCGCGCGCGCTTCGTCGGTGTGGCGATGCGCATCGACGTATTCGGCACCGGCCAGCACCTGATGGCGCAGCGGGCCGGTGGCAAAATGCGCCAGCGCTTCGGTCTGCGAGGTCGTGGCGCGCACCTGCTGGTCCTGGCGCACGGCGCGGCGCTGCAAAAAGGCGCGGTCGGCGCTGAAGCCGGTGAAGTCGGCCACGTCGCGGCCGCTGTCGCCGTCCTGGTGATTGAGGATCTGGCGCAGCGTCAGCCAGTCGGTGGCGTCGTACTCGATGCGGCCGCGTGCCGTGGTCGCGCTGCCGTGATTGCGCGACCACGGCTCGCCGAAGCTGCGCTGTGCCGGCCCACGCACCACCCCATCGATGGCGACCAGGCCGCGATCGCCCGGGCTGGTCTGGCGGGTGTATTCCAGATCCAGGTCGGCCCGCAGCTGCGCGGACGGCCGCCACGCCAACGAAGGCGAGACGAACACGCGATCGCCATCGGCCTGCGCGTCCCGGAAGCTGCCGGTCTCCTGCGCGGCGGCGCTGAGCCGTGCCGACACGGTCGAGCCCAGCGGGCCGGTGACGCTGGACTGCACGCGGCGCAGGCCGTGTTCGGCCACCTGCACCGATGCATTGCCGCCGAACACCGCGTCCGGGCGCAGCGTGACCAGATTGATCACCCCGCCGGGTTCGCCGCGCCCGTACAGCACCGCCGCCGGGCCCTTGAGCACTTCCACCTGGGCGACATTGGCCAGATCGCGCACGGTCTCGGTGAAGTTCTGCGCCGGGTTGAGCAGGATGCCGTCGACCGCATACGAAGACGCCTCGAAACCGCGGATGACGAAGGTTTCCGAGCGATTGCCCTGGGTGCCGCCGGGCTGCACGTTGGAGACATTGGCCACCACATCCACCAGCCGGGTGAGTTGCTGTTCGTCGATCACCGAGCGCGGCACCACCTGGATCGCCTGCGGAATGCGCTCCACCGGCGTCTGCGTGCGGGTGGCGCCGGCGGCCTTTTCCGGCCGGTACAGGGCGCGCTTTTCGCTGACCACGATGGCATCGAGCAGGCTGGCCTCCTGGGCGGAGGCCGGCAATGCAGCAAACAGGGACACGAACAACAGGTGGCGAGGCGCAGGCAGTGGGGTCATCGGGATCTTCAGCGGGGCGATGCGCACACTGGCGAGCACATCCGGGCCGCTAATGATAACGATTCTTATCTGCGTGTGACGCCTTGCGATGCGCCTGCCCCGCGACGCCTGCGACCGCAATGCGGCGACGCAGGCATCCAGGTGTTGCGCTCAGCGTTTTCCGCGCGGCTTGCCCGCAGACCCGCGCGTTGGCGCAGGGCGCGCCTTGGCCACTGCCGTTTTGGCTGGCGCGGGCCTGGCAGCGGTTGCCTTGGTTACGCCACGCAGCGCCGTGCTGGCGCGTTTGCTCGCTACCGCGGGCCTGGAAGCAGGCGTCTTCGGCGCTGCCGTGGTCGTCGCGGTTTTCGCAGGCTTGGTGGTCGGCTGGACGGATGCGCTCGTGCGCCGGGAGGCCGCCCTGGTGGTTGCCGGCGTCTTGGCGGCTTTGGTGGGGGTTGCCGGCTTGCGCGGCGTGCTCGCGGCAGGCGAGGCACGCCGGGCTGAGGCAGGTTTGGCTGAGGCGGCCTTGGCCGCTGCGGTCTTTGCAGACGCCGACCGGGGTGATCCCGCACGTTCGCTGGACGCCGCAGTTTTCGAAGACGTCGGCGCGGCTTGCACCGCCGGCGCCGATGCCGGCGTGACCTTGCTGGCGCGTTTGCTCGCCTTGGCGGCCAGGTCGTCCTGCGCAGGGGCTTCCTGAAGTGGCACACCCTCATCGCCAGAATCCGCACCGGAGCCGTCTATCTGCGTCTGGCTCTGCGTCGAACGCGCTACATCCTCGGGCTGCGCAGTAACCACCGCCTGCTCCGTCACCGCTGCACCAGCCTCGTCCCCACGCGAGCGCTCGGGCAACTGGAGTCGCTGCGCCTGCGCGTCGTATTCGATCAACAGCACGCCGGAGTTGTGCCGGCCGCTGATTTCCACGAAGCAGGCACCGCCGATGAAGGGCTCCAGCGTCATCACTGACTTCAATGGCGTGGCCACCACCATCTGGAACCCGAAGTTCTCGAAGATGTTCATTGCCAGCGCAGTGAATTCGTTGTCGGCCTTGTCGAAGGCCTCGTCCAGCACCACGGCGCAATAGCGCGGCAGTTCGCCGTCTTCGCCGCCGAGCTGGTAGCGCAACGCAGCGGCCAGGCAGGTGGTTGCCAGCTTCTGGCGTTGACCGCCGGACTTGCCGGCGCCGCTGCGGTAGATCTCCACCTGCGCCCGGGTCTGTACGTCCAGTTCGACACCGATGAATTCCACATGCAGGCGCACGTCCAGCACCTGCTCGCGCCAGCGGCGTGCGTCCGGTTCCTGCGCGCCCAGGCGTGCCACCAATGCGCGCAAGGTGGAAAACTGCGCTTCGGCCAGTGCGCGGTCTTCGGTCTGTTGATGCGACAGCACCGCACGCAACTGTTGCTGGAAGTCCTGCACCTCGCTCAGGCGACGGTCGCTGACCTCGATGGTCAGCAGCGTGCCGCGATTGAACGGCACCTGCTCCAGGCTGGCGTTGACCTCGTCCATGCGCTGCTTGATGCCCTTGTGGGCCTCGGCGGTGTGGCGCTGCAGGGCGAGCAGATTGTTCTTGCTCTGGGTCTGCAGCAGGTCGAAGAAGCGGTGCTCGTGGCGCGGCAGGCCATCGCTTTCCAGCCGGTCCAGCCGCGCGAGGAAATCGTCGGCACTGGCCAGGCTCACGGTGAAATCGCCGCTGTCTTCCGGCCACTGCTGGCAGTACTTGCGGAAGCAATCGAGCAGCTGCGCGCTGAGCCGGCTGTCGCGGCCCTGGCTCTCGGCCAGTTGCTCGGCCAGGCCACGCTCGACCACGCGGAAATGCGCTTCCAGGTTGTCCAGCGACAGCGGTGCCAGCGCCGCCAGGCGTTCGCGCAGGCCCTGCAGCTGGGTGGGCGTGAGCGCGGCGGTGCCGGCACGGCTGGCGCAGGCGGCGTGCTGCTGTTCGAGCCGGACCCGCTCGCGCGCCAGCTGCGCGCGCTCCAGCCGCACGTCCTCGTAGGTGCGCTTGGCCTGGTCGCGCAAGGTGCGTGCGGTCTCGATCGCCTGGCCAAGTGCGCGCAGGCCGCTGTTGCCTTCGCGCAGCTGCTGCAGCTGTTCGTCGATATCGCTCAGGCGCTGCAGCTTGGGGCCGACATCGATCTCGTCCCAGTCGCGCTCCACCAGCGTGTGCGCGGCCAGCTGCCGTTCCTGGTCCTGTTCGCGTTGCCTGCGCAGCGCGGCCACGTCGGCATCGCAACCGGCGATGCGCTGGGCCAGCGTCTGCGCTTCGCGCTCGAACACCTTGAGCTTGTCGCGGTTGTCGTGACCCAGCAACCAGCGCTTGCGGTCGTTGACCGCGTGGCGGTCGTCCTTCTCATAGCGATCGCCCGGATGCTTGACCTGCCCTTCGCGGGTGATGGCGCGGTCGGCATTGCGCAACGCGGCGGCGTTGTCGACGCATTCGTAGTCGAAGCGGCGCATCAGCTCGTTGCGCAGCCACTCGGTGAAGGCATGGTCGCGCAGCTGCAGCTTGCCCGGCAATGCACGCGCATCCGGCGTGCGCGCATGCAGCGCATCGTTGCGGCGTACCCGGAAGTACACCAACCGCGTGCCGATGTGGGTGCGGTTGACCCACTCGCTGACCTGCGCGTAATGCCGGTCATCCACCAGCAGCGACTGCGCGAAACCGCTCAGCACGCGCTCGATCGCACCGCGCCAGGCTGCCTGGTCCTCGCGCACCTGCACCAGTTCGCCGACGAACGGCAGCGCGGCTTCGGCAATACCGGTGTCCTCGCACAGGCGCGCCCGCAAGGCCTGCATCGGTGCCGGCATGCTCGACGGCGCGCGCTTCAACGCCTCCAGTTCGGCGCGGATCTCGGCAAAGCGCCGCTCGTCGTCGCGGCGCGCACCCATGCGCTCGGCAATCGCCTCATCCAGCGCGCTGGCGTCGTGCTTGCCGTTCTCGAGCACGGTCTGGGCATGCTCTACCTGGGCGGCAAAGCCGCTGGCGCCTGCGGCCAGGGCCGTGCCGAGCTGGCGGCAGGCCTGCTCGATCTGCGCGCGCCGCCGCAGACGCTCGTCGCGCTCGCGTTCGACCCGTGCGCGCTCGCGCTCCAGTTCCTCGATCTGCTCGCCACCGGCGGCGCGTTGTTCGCGTTCCAGCCCGGCCAGTTTCTGTTCGTGATTGTCCAGCGATTCGCGCCGCTGGCCTTCCTCGCCGGCCAATCCACGGTCCTGGCTGTCGAGCTCCTGCAGGCGCGTCTCCAGCAAGGCCAGACGCTGCTGTTCGCGATAGCTGTCCACGCCCAGCTGCAGCTCGCGCAGCTCGCCGACGCTGTGGCGCAAGGCCATCAGTGCCGCATGGTGTTCGCGTGCCGGGCTCAGCGTTTCTACCTGGCGCCGTGCGGTGACCACCGCATGATGGGCGCCATCGAGTTCGGCGAAGTCTTCCACCAGCCGGTCGGCGGCCTCGAACGTGCGCGGCTCGTCCAGCATGAAGCCGCGCAGGAACACGTTGAGATCGCCCAGGTTCTTGGCCGACTGGGTCTTGTGCAGCAACCGCAACGCCATCTCGTTGCCGATGCCCAGCACATGCCGGAAACGCTCCGCGTAGCCGGCGAAGCCGTCGAAATGCGCGACCTCTTCGCCCAGACGCGCCTTGAGCTTGCGCAGATCCAGGTCGAAGCCATCCAGCTCGCTGGCCACATCGAAGCTGCGCGGCGCCACCATGTAATGACGGCGCACATCGGCCGCGGCATTGCCGCTGCCGGCGATCCAGAACAGGCGAATCAGGCTGACCGTCTCGCCATGCGCGTTGCGGTACTCCAGCACCAGCGCAGACCAGGTGGCGCCCTTGCGCAGGTATTGGGTGGCGATTTCGCCCGAGGCGCTGTCCTGCTGATCGGCCCAGGCACCACGCACATACGACACCAGGCTGCGATCGCGCCCACTGCGCTCGGCCTCGCGTGCGGCAGCGTTGAAGTCGACGATGCTGGGCGGGGTCAGCAGTGCCGACATCGCATCCAGCAGGGTCGACTTGCCCGACCCGGAGCGCCCGACGAACAGGAAGCCCTTCTCGGCGATCGGTACCTCGGTCAAGCCATTGAACGTGCCCCAGTTGTGCACCTGCAACCGCCGCATACGGAACTGCTGCGCGCGCTGCTCGGCAAGCGAATCAGTGAACAGGGACGCGCCCGGCTGCGCCGGCGACAGGTTGGACTGGGAATTCATGGCTCACTCACCAAAACGGGATGACGGGTAACGCTGAAGACGAATCACATCACGCATGTTTGAAGCGGGGTGTTGCTGGACGGCATGGACTGCGGTGGCTGACGGTGATCGGGTACGTCCCTTCGCGGCCTGGCCGCTCCTACGCGGCGCGTGATCTGGATGGACACGGATGCGTGACGAGAGCGGGTGCTGACCGATGCGCGGGAAGCTGATGGCTCAGTGCCGCCCATGAAGAAAGTCACTTGCGCTGGACGGGGCGTGAGAGCTGACTTTCATCGCGCAATGCATGACGCACGGCTACACACACACACTCCAGAGGTCACATCCAGGCATCGCGATCGGCCGTCCCCTCATCCGCCCTTCGGGCACCTTCTCCCGGTGGGAGAAGGGATGGCCGTCCGGGGTGCAGACGCCATCACTCCAGCGCAACCTCCCCCTCTCGCAACTCCCGATACGCCACCACCAGGGCCTGCACGTCCTCGGCCGAGAACAACAACTTCAGCACCGGCGAGACCTCGTAGCGCTCCTCGCTGCCGCGCAGGCGCGACAGCAACTGGTTGTCGCGCATCTTGCCGATCGCCGTCATCACCCGTCGCGCGAATCCCGCGCGGTCGGTGGACACGTTCTTCTCGTAGACCGACAAGGCCTCCACCAGCTGTGCCTCGTCCACCACTGCACGCTCGCCACGCGTATCGGCCTCGGCCAGTTGCTGGCGCAGGAACAGCAGCAGCACCGACTCGATAAAGGTCAGCGGCGCGCTGCGCAGCAAGGTCGGCGATTCCAGCTCGGCGGTATCGGCCTGGCGGGTGAAGGCCACCCCGCCCTCGCGGTCCAGCACCAGTTCCAGGAACAGCTCGCACAACACCTGGCGGATCGGCGCTTCGTTGCGCAACAGCGCAGGCCACAGCGCACCGTGGCGTTGCGCGTCGATGCTGGGGCCGGCCAGCAGCTGGCACAGCGCGCGCCGCGCGTCGAACGGCAGCGTGCCGGTGTCGCCCAGGAACAGCTCGCCTTGCGGCTGTGCAGGCGATGTCTCCGTCAGCGGCGTGCGGCCGGCATCGGCCGACGCGCCCGTGTCCTCGTCCGCATCCAGGCGGGTGTCCTCAGACCAGTTCATTGCGTTTCTCCCGGGTGAACCACACCAGCGGAATGCGTGCGCGCCGCAGCGCGCCGTCGCCGCCTTCCCATTGCACCGTTTCCATCTGTCCGTCGATCACCACGCCGTGGCGGGTGCCCAGCGACAGGTAGCCGATCACGCTGCCCAGGCCCTGCACGGCCGGGCGCTGCTGCAGCGCATCGCCGATGGTCAGGCGCGGGCGTTGACCGAGCAGCTCGTGCAGGTCGCGGCGCAGGCTGCGCACGTCGATCTCCGATTGCGCGACCAGGTCGCCCACGCTGTCGAGCGAGATGTCCGCCGCATCGGCGGCCTGCACGCGGCCATCGACCTGGGTCAGGCGCGGGTCGTGCAGGCGCCATTGCGACAGCGACCGCAGGCGGGCAGCGCTCAATGCCTGCGTGTAGCCGGTGGCGGCGGTGGCGTGCAGGCTGTCGCGCAGCTGCAGGGCTTCGCCCTGCGCCTGCCTGAGCAATTGATTGAGCCGGCGCTGTTCCAGATAGCCGCGGCTCTGCACGAAACCGCGCAGGCTGCGCGCGAAGTGCTGCATCACCGTGTGCACCTCGCCGCCGCGCTCCAGCAGCGTGCCGGTCAACCCCCGCAGGAAGGCGCGCTCGCGCCGGTCCAGCTTGCGGGCGAAGCCGCGTGCCAGCAGCGCATCCAGCGCCTGATCGAGCTGGCTGCTTTGCTGGGTGTCGTTGAGCAGGCTCCAGAACGCCTCGAAGGTGCGCCCGGCCTCGCTCTCGGCGATCACGTCCACGCCGTTGAACAGCTGCTCCAGCACATCGCCGCGCGCGCCTTCGTCGTCGATGATGCGCTCGCGGAACTGGCGGTTGAGTTGTTCGAAATCGTCGCGGACGCGATGGAAATCCTCGGCCAGCTCGTCGGAGAGATGGATCAGGTCGCGGGCGCGCTCCAGCGCGCGCTTGCCGTCGAGTGCGGCCACGCGGCCCGACGCCACGCGTTCGATCTCGGCATCGATGCGCGCACGTTCGTCGCGCAAGGCGGCCAGGCGCAGCTCCGGATCGGCTTCGGTCTGCCCAGCCAGCTGCACCAGCTGCTGGATCACCAGCGACAGGCGGCTTTCGGTGGCGCTGCTGCTGCTCTCGCGCAGGCCGACGATGAAGCGGATGGCCTGGGTGGCCGCGCGCGACAGCTCGTATTCCTCTTCGGCTGCACCTTCGGGCAGGCGGCGTTCCAGCCAGCCCTGTGCCAGCCAATGCGCCAGATAGGCCTGCGCGGTGCGCGGCAACTCGCGCGAGAGTTCGTCGGCGCGCAGCACGTCGAGCTGGCGCTGCAGGCGCTCGTGCAGCACGCCCGCGGGCAGGCGGCGTTCGCCGTCCAGCAACACCGTCTGCAGCAGGCCGATCAGCTCCGGCGCGTGGTCGGCGGCCAGCAGTTTCCACACCGGCTGCTCGCGCAATTGGCGATAGCCGGCGATGCGTGCCTGGTGCTTCATGGCGACGGCGACGGCTGCCTCAACGCTTGCCGCCCACTTCGATGAACTGCAGGAATTCGGCGCGGGTGCGCGCGTCCTCGCGGAAGCTGCCCAGCATCTTGGAGGTCACCATGCTGACGCCGCGCTTGTGGATGCCGCGGGTGGTCATGCACTCGTGCGCGCCTTCCACCACCACGCCGACGCCGCGCGGCTGCAGCACGTCCTGGATGCACTGGGCGATCTGCGCGGTCATCTTTTCCTGCACCTGGAAGCGCCGCGCATAGCTTTCCACCACGCGCGCCAGCTTGCTGATGCCGACCACCTTGCCGCGCGGCAGATAGCCCACATGCACCTTGCCGATGATCGGCGCCATGTGGTGCTCGCAATGGCTTTCGTAGGAGATGTCGCGCAGCACGATCAGCTCGTCGTAGCCGGCCACTTCCTCGAAGGTGCGTTCCAGGTATTCGCGCGGTTCCTCGCGGTAGCCGCTGAACCAGTCGCCATAGGCCTCGGCAACCCGGCGCGGGGTATCCAGCAGGCCCTCGCGGGCCGGGTCTTCGCCGGCCCAGCGCAGCAGGGTGCGCACGGCATCTTCGGCCTGGGCCTGGGTGACGGGGGAATCGGGCTGGTCGGACTGGCTCATGCGCAGGTGCACCCAAAGGGGGCGAGCATGGTACCCGAGGACGGGCCGGCCGCCCCAGTGGCGGTTGCGCTGGCTTGCGCGGGTTCAGTGACTATTGATTCATTGTTGAATTGATAGCATCCTATCTATTATGACGAACAGCGTTCTCTCCTCCCGTGCCCAGCTCAGCTCCGGCCTGCTGGTCGCCGCCCGCCAGTGGCAGCGGCTGGCCGACCAGGCATTTGCCGACTTCGGGCTGTCCAGCGCCTGCACCGGGCCGTTGCTGATGATCGGCCGCTCCGGCGGCGGCATCCGCCAGGTGGCGCTGGCCCAGCAACTGGGCATGGAAGGCCCCTCCCTGGTGCGGCTGCTGGACAAGCTGTGCGCGCAGGCATTGGTGCGCCGGCAGGCCGACAGCAGCGACCGCCGCGCCAACCAGCTGTGGCTCACCGACGCAGGCCAGGCGCTGGTCGGGCGCATCGAGATCCGCCTGGATGCGCTGCGTGCGGAGGTGTTCGGCACGCTCAGCGAAGCGCAGGTGCAGGTGGTGCTGACGCTGTGGGAGCAGATCGCGCAGGCGCATGCGCGGCTGAGTGGGTCCGACTGAGCCAGTTGTAAGGCGTCGTGCTGCGACGCGTGTAGTGCCTTGCCGATGTCCTGGCGCGCGCGGCGCCGGGCGTCGTTGTTTTCCTTTCCCAGGATGTGCCCGATGTACGGCGAATTCAGTCTCTACGGTGTGTTCGTTCCCACCTTGCTGGCGTTGATGACGCTGGCCTACCTGCTCAACAGCGCCATCGGTGCGCTGCTGACCCGGGCCGGCGCCTACCGGCACATCTGGCACCCGGCGCTGTTCAACCTGGCGCTGTACATCGCGCTGCTGGGTGGCCTGTTTTCCCTGACCCGTTGGATGCAATCGTGAAAAAGCTGATCAAGACCGCGGGGCCGGCGCTGCTGACCCTGGCGATGGTGGTGGTGGCTGCGGTGGTGCTGCAGCACCTGTGGCGTTACTACATGGAGGCGCCGTGGACGCGCGATGCGCACGTGGGCGCCGATGTGGTGCAGGTGGCGCCGGATGTGTCCGGGCTGGTGGAGCAGGTGGCGGTGGCCGACAACCAGGCGGTGCGGCGCGGGCAGTTGCTGTTCGTGGTGGACCGCGCACGCTATGCGATCGCGCTGGAACAGGCGCGCGCCGCGCTGGCAGAACGCCAGGCCACCTTGAACCAGTTGCGCCGCGAGATCGCGCGTGACCGCAGCCTGCAGGACCTGGTCGCCGCCGAAGATGCCGAGGTGCGCCGCTCCAATGTGCAAAAGGCGCAGGCGGCGGTGGCCACCGCGCAAGCGGCGGTGGACCTGGCCCAGCTCAATCTGGACCGCACCCAGGTGCGCAGCCCCGCCGATGGCCACATCAGCGACCGCACCGTGCGCGTGGGCGATTACGTCAGTGCCGGGCGCCCGGTGGTGGCGGTGCTGGATACCGGCTCGTTCCGCGTCGATGGCTATTTCGAGGAGACCCGCCTGCAGGGCGTGCATGCCGGCCAGCGCGTGGACGTGCACCTGATGGGCGAGCCGGCCACCTTGCACGGGCATGTGCAGAGCATCGCCGCCGGGATCGAGGACCGATACCGCAGCGGCAGCGCCGGCGCCTTGCCCAACGTCACCCCGGCGTTCGACTGGGTGCGGCTGGCGCAGCGCATCCCGGTACGCATCGTGCTGGACCAGGTGCCGGCGCATGTGCAGCTGATCGCCGGGCGCACCGCCACCGTGAGCATCCTGCCGGACGCCGTGCGTGACGCTGCCGCCAGCGCGCCTGCCCGCGTGCAGGCCAAGGCCGCGCCATGAACCGCAGCGTCTTGCGTCCTGTGGGATTGGCCGCACTGCTGAGCGCCCTGAGCGCTTGCAGCACGGTCGGCCCGAACTACGCCGTGCCGGACGATTCGGCCTACCAGCGCCCGGCCGCCAACGCGGCGTTTGTCGACACCGGCAACGCCCAGGTGCAGGCCGGCGCGCCGCTGCCGGCACGCTGGTGGGCGCTGTATCAGGACCCGATGCTGGACCGCCTGATCGAACAGGCCTTGCGCGACAACGTCGAGTTGAAGGTGGCCGGTGCCAACCTGCGCCGCGCCGCCGCGGTGTACGAACAGGCGCTGGACGCGGGCGGTTTCGATTACGAGGTGGAGGCCGGCGTCAGCCGCGCGCAGGTCTCGGCCGAGGCGTTCCTGCAGCAGGAAAAGCTGCCGGTGTTCAACCTGGCCGATGGCAAGCTCGGGGTGTCGTATCAGTTCGATCTGTTCGGCAAGCTGCAACGCGGCGCCGAGGCCGCGCAGGCCGATACGCAGGTCGCCCAGGCCGCGATCGATCTGGCGCGCGTCAACGTGGCCGCGCAGGTCGCCGGCAGCTACGTGGAGATCTGCCACGCCAACCACGAGCTGCACGTGGCCGAGCATTCGCTGCAATTGCAGCAGCGCAGCCGCGACATCACCCAGCGCCTGATCGCTGCCGGCCGTGGCACCCCGCCCGACCTGGCCCGCGCCACCGCACAGGTGGCGATGCTGGAAGCGGCGCTGCCGCCGCTGCGCGCGCGCCGCCAGGCCGCCGGGTATCAACTGGCCGCGCTGCTCGGCAAGACGCCCGGCGAGGTGCCGGCCGGCGTGGACGGCTGTGCGCACGCGCCGGCCTTGCAGCGCCCGATTCCGATCGGCGACGGCCGCGCGCTGCTGGCGCGTCGCCCGGATGTGCGCCAGGCCGAACGCCGGCTGGCGGCAGCCACCGCGCGCATCGGCGTGGCCACTGCAGAGCTGTATCCGGAGATCCGCCTGGGCGGCTCGATCGGTGCCACCGGCCTGCTGGCCGACGTCGGCGAGCCGGCCACGCATGCCTGGTCGTTCGGCCCGCTGATCTCCTGGACGCTGCCCTCCAGCGGTGCGCGTGCGCGCGTGCGCGCCACCGAGGCCGGCGCCGACGCGGCGCTGGCGCAGTTCGACCACACCGTGCTGCAGGCGCTGCGCGAAGTGCAGACCAGCTTGTCGCGCTATGCGCAGGACCTGGACCGCCTGCACCTGCTGGAGCAGGCGCAGCAACAGGCCGAGCTGGCGTCGGCGCAGAACCGGCGCCTGTATCAAGGCGGGCGCACGCCGTATCTGTCCAGCCTGGATGCCGAGCGCACGCTGGCCACCGCCGACATGACGCTGGCCAATGCGCAGGCGCAGGTCTCGCAGGATCAACTGCAGCTGTTCCTGGCGCTGGGCGGCGGTTGGGAAGCGACCGCCGGCCGCACCGACGCCACGGCCGCGCGATGAGCGCGCTGCTGCGCGACCGCCAGGCCTGGCTGTTTTCGGCCAAGACCTTCGCCGCCTCGATCGCGGCGTTGTACGTGGGGCTGGCCGGCAATCTGTCGCGGCCGTACTGGGCGATGGCCACGGTCTACATCGTCTCCCAGCCGCTGCTCGGCCCCACCCGCGCCAAGGGCGTGTACCGCGTGCTCGGCACCTTGCTGGCCGGCGCGGCGACCCTGGTGATGCTGCCGAACCTGGTGGAGACGCCGCTGCTGCTTAGTGCGGCGATGGCGTTGTGGCTGTCGGCCTGCCTGTTCCTGGCGCTGCTCAATCGCGGCCCGCGCGGCTATGCGTTTCTGCTGGCCGGCTACACCACCGCCTTCATCGGCTTCCCGGCGGTGACCGCGCCGGAAGGCATCTTCGACACCGTGGTGGCGCGCAGCGAGGAGATCATCCTGGGCACGGTGATGGCGGTGCTGTTCGCCGCGCTGGTGTTCCCCGCCTCGGTCAAGCCGATGCTGACCGGGCGCATCGGCAACTGGATGCGCGACGCCGCGCAATGGTGCCAGCAGGTGCTGCAGCGCGGCCCAGCGCAGGCACCGCGCAAC
This sequence comes from Xanthomonas euroxanthea, assembly GCF_903989455.1. Lineage (NCBI taxonomy): Bacteria > Pseudomonadati > Pseudomonadota > Gammaproteobacteria > Lysobacterales > Lysobacteraceae > Xanthomonas > Xanthomonas euroxanthea. The sequence continues at coordinate 4,832,106 of NZ_LR861803.1, forward strand.
CGGCTGGCCGCCGATCTGGTGCAGTTCGAGGCGCTGATCGCCTTCGTGCGCCACGACGACCCGCGCCATGCCGGCACCGCCCCCACGCTGGAACAGCTGCGCGCACGCATGCTGATGCTGCTGCCGGTGCTGTCGTCGGTGGCCGACCGGCTGGATGCACTGCAGCGCGATGGGTCGGCGTTGCCGCCCGAGACGGCAACGTTGCTGGAGGATGTCGCGGCCTGGGTGGACCAGGGCGAGGACGCACCCAGCGATGCGGACGTGGACGCCTTGCGCGCACGCATCGCCGCCCTGCGCCCGGTGGTGGATCAGGACATCGAACATCTGCTGCTGGCGAGCCTGCTGTTGCGGCTGGAAGAGCTGCTCGACCTGTGGCAGGACTGCCGCGCGCTGCAGCAGGCAGTGGTGCACGGCACGGCGATGCCGGTACTGCGGGCCATGCCGGGAACTGCGCGACAGCCTGCAACGGCCCAATCACCCGGGCAAGCCGCGGCGGTGCAGGGCGCACCCGCCACGCGTTCGCGCATGCAAGCGTCATTGCGACGGCGCCTGGGTTGGTCACGATCCGATGCACCCGTACCTGCCAGCAGCAGCCGCCATATCGATTTCGGCATGGTCGCGTTTTCCGCCCTGAGCGCGGGCGTCGCGCTGATGGCGTACTGCGTGCTGTGGATCGGCATCGGCTGGGAAGGCGGCGGCAACGGCGCGATGATGGCCGCGGTGACCGCCGCGTTCTTCGCCGCGCAGGACGACCCGGCGCCGAGCATGCTGTCGTTCCTGGCCTGGGCGGTGGTGGCCAGCGTGGTTGCCGGCATCTATCTGTTCGGCATCTTCCCGGCCATCCACGATTTCCCGATGCTGGTCCTGGTGCTGGCGGCGGTGTTCCTGCCGATCGGCGCATTGCTGCACCGCCCAAAGACCATGCTGATCGCGCTACCGCTGGTGGTGAACCTCACCGCGCTGTTGAGCCTGCAGAACACCTACAACGCCAATATCCAGAGCTTCGTCAACGCGGCGGTGGCGATGGTGCTTGGCATTGGATTTGCGGTGGTGCTGACGCGGCTGTTCCGCTCGGTGGGTGCCGAATGGAGCGCGCGCCGGCTGGTGCGCCAGGGCTGGCGCACGCTGGCCGAGGCCGCCGACGGCCGCGGCGCACAGGACCGGCAGCACTTTGCCGCCCGTATGCTGGATCTGCTTGGCCTGCTCGCACCACGGCTGGCCCTGACGCCGGAAGGCAGCGACCTGGCCTCGGTGGACATGCTCAGCGAAGTGCGCGTGGGCTTGAACATCCTGCAACTGCGCAGCGCGCGGCACGGTTTGCCGCAGCCGAGCATCGAGGCGGTGGACGCGATCCTGGTCGATGTTGCCGCGCACTACCGGCAACAGATCGCGCACAAACGCCCGCTGCCTGCGCCGGATGCCTTGCGTGCGCGGCTGGATGCCTCGCTGGCGCGCGTCGGCAAGGTGCCGGCGGGTGCGCATCGCGATGAAGCGCTGCTGGGGTTGATCGGGCTGCGTTACAGCTTGTTTGCGCAGACGGCGCCGCACACCCAGAGAAACACCGGTACCGCGCCGCCATTGGCCCCTCTCCCTGCGGGGCGATAAGGCACTGCCTGCGCGCCACGGGTGCGCGTGCCCTGGAGCGCCCGCGCGGCTGGCGCGGGCCGGGGCGCGGGGGTTGCGGTGAGGGGACGAGGCGACGCCACTCGTGGTAAATGACACGAGGCGTCGCACGTCCCCTCATCCGCCCTTCGGGCACCTTCTCCCGCGGGGAGAAGGAAGATCGACTCCCGCAGGGAGAAGGACGCTCAACGCCCGACGGGAGAAGGCAGAGCATCAGCGCTTGCGCTGATGCATCGCCGCTTCGTCGTCCAGCCAGTTGCTGCCCTTGTTGGTCAGGAAGAACATGTACACCACCAACGACACCGCGATCACCGCCGTCGCATAGATCACGAACTCGCTGACGTGGCCGGTCTTCAACGAGGCCTGGTACAGCAACGGCGCGGTGCCGCCAAAGGCGGAGTTGGCCAGCGCATAGCCCAGGCCCACGCCCAGCGCGCGCACATGGGTGGGGAACAGTTCGGCCTTCACCACCGCATTGATCGAGGTGTAGCCGGTCAGGATCACAAAGCCCACGGTGAGGATCGCGAACGCGGTCAGCCAGTCGGTCTGCTTGGGCAGTTCCATCACCAGGAACCAGGTGTAGAGCGCCCCGCCGATACCGAAGAACACCAGCAGGCTCTTGCGCCCGACGATGTCCGACAGCCAGCCGCCCACCGGCTGCATCAGCATCAGCACCGTCAGCGCGACCAGGTTGATGATGGTGCCGGCCATCACGTCGCCACCGGCGAACGCGGTCTGGATCATCTTCGGCCCGGTGACCGAATAGGTGTAGAACGCGATGGTGCCGCCGGCGGTGATCAGGAAGCACAGCAGCAGCGGGCGCCACTGGTTGACGAACAGCTCGCGCATCGAGCCCGACGCCTTGGCCTTGCCGGTGCGCGAATCGGCGATGGATTCGGAGCTCAGCGACTCGTCCATGGTCTGGCGCAGCCAGAACACCACCAGCGCACCGATGCCGCCCAGGCCGAACGCCACGCGCCAGCCCCACTCGGACACCTGCGGCGCATCGAAGAAATGCAGCATCACCAGCAGCGTGGTCTGCGCCAGCACGTGGCCGCCGACCAGCGTGACGTAATGGAACGAGGACAGGAACCCGCGCCGGCCCGGAATGGCCGCCTCGGACATGTAGGTGGCACTGGTGCCGTACTCGCCGCCGGTGGCAAAGCCCTGCAGCAGGCGCGCCAGCAACAGGATGATCGGCGCGGCGATGCCGATCGTGGCCACCGTGGGCGTCACTGCGATGACGAACGAGCACAGCGCCATCATCGACACCGAGATGGTCAACGCCAGGCGGCGGCCGTAGCGGTCGGCGAAGCGGCCGAAGTACCACGCACCGATCGGGCGCATCAGGAAGGTCATCGCAAAGATCGCCCACACGAACATCGTGGCGTTCTTGTCTTCCTTGGAGAAGAACTGCGATTCGAAATAGGTGGCAAACACCGAGTAGACGTAGACGTCGTACCACTCGACCAGATTGCCGGCCGACCCCTTGAGCGTGTTGGACACCGAACGGCGAAGGCTACCGGGGGCTGCGCCAGAACCGGCGGCGATCGGAGACGTTGGGGGTGCGCTCATGCAGTCAGAACCTCGTGGGTGGGACACCCGGGAAGTATAGGTGCGTGCTTGTGTGACGCATGTAAGCATTTCGGCGCATATACAGGCGCCGCAACCGGCATCGGTGCGCGCGCTTCAGCCCGCTTTCGATGTCGGTGCAACCGGCGATTTGCTTTGAATCCCGGGGCGGTCGAAGCAGTATGCGTGCCGCTTGCCGGCCGCCAGCCTGGCGGTAGCGATGCGTTTGACCCGCGCCTGCACCATCTGGCAAGAGGTTGCCCGGAAGATTCAAGGGTGGCGTTGCCCTCTTTACATATGCATCACGTGCATGCACTACGTCCTGGCCATCCGCTCGCCACGGGGGGGGGGGGCGAAGCCGGCTGCGATGTCGTTTGCGATACCTTAAGCATGTGCCTGCAAGGCTTCCGGCCCGGTCCGGCCTGTTCACAAAGGAGTGCATCGTGGAAAAACAAAGGTTTCAACCTCGCGTGCTGTTGCTGGCGGCACTCTCGGTCGGCGGCATGAGCTGTGCCCAGGCGACAAATGATCAGCGTACTGACGCCAGCACACCGAAAGGTCTGTCGACGACCTATCTGGCTTGTCAAAAGCAGGCGCGCGGCGCGATAGAGCACGCCGCATGTGTCTCCCAAGAAGAGACGGTCCAGGACAGGCGGTTGAACAAGGTGTACAAGCAACTTCTGGCGTCGCTTCAGGCAGATGGCAGAACCAAGCTAGTCGATGCACAGCGTGCATGGCTCTTGTCCAGAACCAAAGATGGAAATCTGGAAGCTGTGATCTACGGTGACAGCCAACCGGAAAATATCGAGAGTGCTGAGGCTGCCATGTTACGGCTCTCCGCCCGCGCTGATCAGCTGGAAAAATATCTCGCACTGATCAATTGATTCCAGTTAAAAAATCTCGCCAAGAAAGGAACTCTTATGCCTAGCAACATTGATACTCACGATCTGGACACCGTGTCTGGAGCTGTCTACTTTTCCGTTGGACGTGGAACTGAAGGCGGCGCTGCGTCTTATCATCTGTCCATTGCAGGGGTTACCGTCGGCACATCCGAACCGCGGTGGGGCGAAGTTGGTCGGGTCGCACAGAATAGTGGCTATAGCTTGGGCACGATTCAGGTCGATTTCGGTCAACGCGGCACGTGGCCGTTAGGTTCGATCGAGAGCCGTACCCTGCAGCCAGGCGAGCAGACTTATGTGGACGGCGTCATCCAGCAGGCGGCGGCATACGCGCAAGCACACAATCTGCCTTTCGCCCAGAACCACGCCGATTTACGCCGCGACCTCCTGAGCCATGGCAATGGCCTGAACGGCCGATCCTCGCTCAGCTTTGTCGATACCGGGACGCGCGACAGCATGAATGCATGGGCCGGGTCCACAGAAGGCAAGCAGTGGATTCACAGCAACATCGATTACCCACAGGTCAGGAATGCAACCCAGACGGCGATGGGAATCCTGGATGCACACGGAGACAACATCGTAGAAGATCGCCGCTTCGAAGCAATCAGTCTCCTGGCGAAGACCGCCAATCAGATGCCCAGCCAGTTGCCGAAACTTGAGAAAGTCCTCAAGGACGGTGGCGATTACGATGCATTGTTGGCAAAAGCGGATCAGATTCGTGCAACCCATGGCTATTACGACGGACCCAAGGCTGCGAATATTGCCGAGAAATACGAAAATGCGTATTCCCAGAATCAAGCAGCCTTGGATCGCGCTCATTCCAAGGTCAACAGCAAAGATTTTGATCCTTCCTCTGAACGCAACGATCCCGATGTACAGAAGGCCTTGGAGCTTGTCCACGCGTCCCCGAGTCGGCAGGCTTCGCCGAGCCATGTCCTGAAGGAGGGATCGACTGGCCGGGAGGTCCGTAAGCTCGAATCCAATCTCAGCGCGCTCGGATATACAGCCTCCAATGACGATTCTTTCACGGTGGATCGGACATTTGATGCCTCGACCAAGCAAGCCGTAGAGGCATTTCAACAAGCCAATGGACTGACCCCTATCGATGGGAAAGCAGGCCCGGCGACACTCAAGGCCATCGATCAGCAAGCGCGTAGTCTGCAATCCAGCCTGATCGAGCTGGGCTTCACCGGAGCAGATACCAAGCCTTTAAACGTGGATGGCTATCTGGGTAATGGAACGCGCCAAGCCGTGAGCGCCTTTCAGCAAGTCAATGGGCTTCCAGTCACTGGCGTTGCAGACAGGGAAACGCAGCAAAGCCTGACGCAAAAAGTTGCACAGCAGATTCAGGCACACTCCCCCGCGCATGCCCCAGGTTCAGACCGAAGCGAAACTCCCAGCTCCGGGGTGGTGTCACCTGTCGATCCGGAACACACCAGCCAGCCCATCTCCAGGCCCGCAACCAGCATTCCCCTGCTGTCGGATCCCGGTCACAGTCATCATTCCTTCTTTCGTCATATGCTGGACAAGGTGCATGCCGCCGAAACGCAACGCGGCATTCCACCGGGGATCCATAGCGAGCGCCTTGCAGGCAGCTTGTCGGTAGAAGGGATCCGCAGTGGGCTGACGTCGGTGGACAGGGTCGAGCTGAGTCAAGATGGTTCCCTGGCACGTGCGGTGCAGATCAGCGCTACCCGTGACGAAACCTCGCTGAATCGCAGTACCCCGCCTGTGAATACTGCACAAGCAGTGAGTCAGACACTTCAGGAGAGTAGCGAACACGCGCAAGAGGCAGTGGCCATCGAACGTTCGCGAGCCGCGATGGAACAAGCGCAGCAGCAGAATCAGGCACGCGGCTCCGTCGGCATGATGGCCTGACAACGCCGCCTTTGCCCGCTGCACCTCCGCCCAAGGCGGAGGCAGCGTCTGATGGGATCTTTTCGGTGCGTCGTTCGTTTTTGGCGGGCTGGCGAAGTCGTTGCCTGCCATGATCATCTCATCCCTTCACGGCCCCCATGCCGCCCGGCTTGCCAGAATGCCGGCCGCTTGGGCCGTCGATGGCAGGGGAACAGGGGTTGGATGCATGACATGGATCATCGTGGCCACGGTCGTCACCACGCTGGTGGTGGGGCTGCTGCTGCTCAACTTCGCCACGCCCGAGAAAAAGCTCGAGCACATCCCCAGCCATTGCTACGACGTGTCCGACCCGCAGTTCAAGCGCGAGATGTCGGTGTTGCTGGGTCCGGCGATCCTGCCCGGCAACAAGATCCAGGTACTGCATAACGGCAGCGAGATCTTCCCGGCGATGCTGGCCGCCATCCGCAGCGCGCAGCGCACCATCACCTTCGAAACCTATATCTACTGGTCCGGCGAGATCGGCCGCGAGTTCAGCCAGGCGCTGTCCGAGCGCGCGCGCGCCGGGGTCAAGGTGCGCGTCACCATCGACTGGGGCGGCAGCCTGAAGATGGATGCGTCGCTGGTCGAGGACATGACCAAGGCCGGGGTGGAAGTGCATCGCTACCGCCCGCTGACCTGGTACAACCTGCACCGCGTCAATAACCGCACCCATCGCAAGCTGCTGGTGATCGACGGCCGCATCGGCTTCACCGGCGGCGTGGGCGTGGCCGACCAGTGGATGGGCGATGCGCAGGACCCGGAGCACTGGCGCGACTCGCATTACCGCATCGAAGGCCCGGTGGTGGCGCAGGTGCAGGCCGCCTTCAACGACAACTGGATCAAGAGCACCGGCCGCGTGCTCAACGGCGCCGAGTACTACCCGGAGCTGGCACCGGCCGGCGACAGCGACGCGCAGCTGTTCGTGGCCTCGCCGGCCGGCGGCAGCGAGAGCATGCACCTGATGTACCTGATCGCCATCGCCGCGGCGCGCAGCTCCATCGACCTGGCCGCGGCCTACTTCGTCCCCGATGCGCTGATCACCCGCTCGCTGCTGGAAGCGCGTGCGCGTGGCGTACGCATCCGCGTGCTGCTGCCGGGCAAGCATATCGATGCGGTCTCGGTGCGGCTGGCCTCCAAGGCCAGCTGGGAACCGCTGCTGCAGGCCGGCATCGCCATCCACGAATTCCTGCCCACCATGCTGCACACCAAGCTGCTGATCATCGACGGCCTGCTGGTCTCGGTGGGCTCGACCAACTTCGACATCCGCTCGTTCCGCCTCAACGACGAGGCCAGCCTGAATGTCTACGACCGTGACCTGGCCGCGCAGATGACCGAGGTGTTCGAGCGCGACCTGCAACGGGCCGAACCGTACACACTGGAACGCTGGCGCAAGCGGCCGCTGCGGCAGAAGCTGGGCGAGAAGCTGGTCCTTCCGTTCCGCTCGCAGGTGTGATGCAGCGCGGACGCCGCAAGCAGCGGCGGCGCCCGACGACCCTCACGACAGTGGCGGCGGCACCGCGATCGGCGCAGCCTGCAGCCGCAACTGGCGCAGCCGCCACCACAGCCCGCCCAGATGCACCAGTGAATACAGCACCAGCGCCGCGGCGATGCCCAGCGTCAGCGGACTGGCCTGCGATCCGGCCGCCGCCGCGCCCGCGCTGAAGGCGCCATCGGCCCAGCGCCAGGCCAGGCGCCCGAGCAGCACCAGCATCAAGCCACCGCCGATCCACGGATTGGGCGTATACCAGCCGCGTCCCTCCACCCATTCGGCATGCGTGTAGCGCAGCGATGCGGCGCCCAGCCCGATGCCGACCAGCGTTCCCGCGGCGATCCCCGGCCGGACCTGCGGCAGGCCATAGACCGCGTATGCCAGCGCCGCCGCGGCAACCACCAACACCACGGCACGCAGCGCCGTGCTTACCGGCTTCCAGCGCTGGCGGCCGAAGCTGCGGCGGATGCGCCGGTAGTAGAGGAAGGCGATGGCCGCCATCGACAGATACGGCGTCAGCGGTGCGATGGCAGCAGCGGGCATGGCGATTCCTTTGCGGGGTGAGGTGACCACCGCAGAATGAAACCGCCCCCGGTAGCGAACAAGATGCCAAGTGTCACTTTCTGCGCGCGCAGGCGGCCTGGCCGGGCCGCCGCTGCCACGTCCGGCCATCGCGACGGACCAGAGGCCCTCGCGCAGGACCGGTTTCCCTGCCACTGCCGGTAAACGCCTCAACCGCGCGCCAGCCATTGCCACACGCGAACCAGAGCCGCACGGGTAGACTTGCCGGCAGAGCTCCCCACCGCAGTGCCATGTCCGCCATCAAGCAAGAAGCCCATACGCTGATCGACACGCTGCCCGAGACGGCAGGATGGGACGACGTGGTTCGCGTCGTGGACACCGCCAGCTTCGAGGCCGCCGTGCTGGAGGGCATGGCCGCAGCGGATCGGGGCGCGGTTGTCGCACCGGCACAGGTGGCGGCACTGTTCGCCAGATGGGGCGTTGATGTTGCGGCGTGACTGGACTGTCCCGGCCGCCAGGCAACTCGCACACGCCCAGGATCACTACCACGCGCTCAGCCCGACCGCCGCCGCCGCGATGGCGCGGCGGGTGCTGGACGCCACCCGCACCCTGGCCGAGCAGCCCGGGCGCGGCCGCGCCGGCCGCGTCGCCGGCACCCGCGAATGGGTGGTCAGGCAAACGCCCTACGTGCTGGTCTACCGCGTGCGCGACGACGCGCTGCAGCTGCTGCACGTCCGCCTGGAAACGCAGGACTGGCTGCCGCGCACCGAGCCGCTGATCGAGCGCATCGAACCGTGGATCGCCGCGCTGATCAGCGCCCTGCTGCATGTGCTGATGCTGCTGATCCTGCTGTCGGCCTCCACGCCCACCATGACCCCGCCGCAGGGCTCGGCCAGCGGTGGCCGCACCAAGGTGGATTTCGTCGGCGACACCTCCACGCCCGACCAGCCGGTTCCGTCGCCGACGCCCACCCCGCCGTCGCCAACGCCCGCGCAGCCGCCACCGGCCGCCTCGCCGGTGCAGTCCACCCTGGTCAAGACCGCCAAGAACCCGATCCCGCCGGCAGGCAACACCCGCCGCGGCGGCCTGGTCGAGCAGCGCCAGACGCAACCGGTGCAGCGCCCCACCCCGCCGCAACCGCCGGCAGAACCCTCGTCGCCGCCGCAGCGCCGCCCCGAAACCTGGACCGGCCGCCCACCGGGCATGCTCGAAGAAGAAGCCGATGCCGCCGAAGACGGCATGTCCAACACGCCCACCATCAGCGAAGGCCGCCGCCGCGACCGCAGCAACGCCCAACCCAGCATGGATGTGGGCGGCTACCAGGTCTATTACGAAGTCCGCAGCGAAACCCAGCTGCGCAACTGGCGCGACCAGGGCATGAAGGAACTGGCCATCATCCTGCCCGGCACCCAGTACCGCATGGTCTGCCCGCTGGAAGTCGCGCTCAAGCGCGGCTCCAGCAAATGCCGCCTGCTGCCGCCGGACTCGCCGGAGCTGAAAGACATCGGTGATGCCCGCGAGGTCATCAACATGATGGAGGTCTACAAGCAGGGCGAGCCGGTGTGGCGCGGGCCGGGGCCGTATCGGTGAGTGGTGGGGCCAGGTTGGCCCCGGATGCCACTACGGCTGGTGCGGTGAGGACTGCTTCGATACCGGGTGTGGTGAAGTTGTCTAAGTGCTTGCACTTCTCTAAAGTGCAAGCAACCTGATTCCACCGGGAGGGCGACATGCCTTCTTTCACCGTCCGCAATATCCCCGATGAGGTGCATCGCGCGATCCGCGCGAGGGCCGCACTCCACGGCCGCAGCACCGAGGCGGAGATCCGCGCAATCCTTGAATCAGCGGCCAAACCGGCAGACCGGGTCAAACTCGGCTCCCTGCTGGTGGACATTGGCCGCGACGCTGGCCTGACCGCAAAACAGGCCGACGCGTTCGACACCTTACGCGACAAGACCGCAATCAAGCCGATCAGCCTGAAGTGATCCTGCTCGATACCAATGTCATCTCCGAGCTTTGGCGGCCTCAGCCCAACCCGAAGGTCGTTGCCTGGATCGATGCGCAGGCTGTCGAGACACTGTTCCTGTCGGTGGTAACGGTGGCCGAATTGCGTTTTGGCATTGCAGTGATGCCCGAGGGCCGCAAGCGATCCACGTTGCATGCACGGTTGGAAAGCGATGTATTGCCGCTGTTCAATGGGCGCCTGCTGGCGTTTGATCTGGACGCATCGCACGCATTCGCGACACTCGCATCGAAAGCCAGAGCCGCAGGACTCACACTCGGTCGCGCCGATGCCTACATCGCTGCAACGGCAGCCGCGCAAGGCCTGACCGTTGCCACCCGCGATACGGCACCGTTCGCGGCGATGGCGCTGGACGTCATTGACCCGTGGAGTTGATCAGGCGCGTGCGGTGACAAACCGCCGTTTCGCCCGCCCCCTCCAACGTGCTGCTTTGAAAACAGCAGCCGAACGCGCCGACGCTGTCTTCGGCGCGTTCGCCGATTAACCGGCGGTTGCAGACATCAGCGGCCCTGGTCTTTGCCCAGTTTGGTACCCAGTGCTCCTTTGAACGGCGCCGGATTGCTGGTCACCAGGCAGTTGTAGGGTTTGTCGCTGTTGAGAACCAGCACGGACGACTGCGGCCCCTTGAAATCCAGCCCGACCGAAAACAGCACATAGGTGTCGGGCAGCGCGCTCGGCCGAAACGCGCCGAAGGCATACTCCCCAGCCACGCCCAACGGCGCCAGCGGTATCGTCACCGTCAGCGGCTGTGTGGCCACAGGCGATGGCAGCGACGAGGACGCGGACATCATCTTGGATTGCACGTCGATGAAGTACTTGGTGGTGACCGCCGAGCCCAGGTACTTGGAAGCCGGTGCGGAAACCTGCTTGCGACAGGCCGCAATGTCTTCAGGCTTCTGATCCTGCTGGCCCGTCTGCAGCGTGGCAAAGACATGGGTCAGCGTGACCGTGTCCGTCTTGCTGACCGGTGCTGCAACAGCAGCGTCCATGCACAGCGCGGCCACGACGAGTGAAAGGCCACAGGCCGCAAGCGCACCGCGATAGCTGGTTTTACGTTTCATTTCGATCACTCCTTGGTCTGTGATGCAAGGTGCCGGCAGCGGCCGTTGCGCGGCTGTCGCTTGCGCCTTGAATGGAATTCGCAACGGCACCTGTGCATAACGCCAAGCGGCAGATGATCGATTGCGTACGATGACGCCCTGCGTGTGTGTGGGAAGCACCACACCTACGCCACCCAGCTGGCCACGCCGCTGGTGTGCTCATCGTTGAAGACCAACGCCTCGCAAACCCGGCAAATCGTCTCAACAACCTCGTTGCGTGATGCAGTGTGGAATTCGGGAGCAAACACCGTTTCTGTTTCTAGCATCAGACATCAGTCGAGACCGCACGCAACGCATTTACCACTAGGACCAAACATAATCTGCCGCAGCAAGCGCGCCTGACCGGAAACAAGTGAAATCTGGAACCAACATTAGATTGGCTGTTTGTCGGACATTTACCTGGTTGGAACTGACGCGGGCTTTCGTTTTAGTTACTTGGGGCTGGCGAGGCTGACCCAGCTTCACGCTATGGCTTGCGCTGCTCGTGATACCGGGTGGAGTCGGGGTCGGGTCCGGTTGAGGAGGTGATTCCTGGACAGGCAGATCGGATACGGTGACCAGACCTCGCGATGGCGGCGCACGGCCGGCCGGGAACTGGCTACAGTCTGCGCAGGGCCGTGTGTGCCCGCCTCGTCCACCTGCGTTCCAAAGGATCTGCATGTCCCTGCATCGTCTTGTTCCCCGCCTGGGTCTGGCCATTGGCCTGTTGTGCGCCTGCTGCGCGCACGCCGCCGCACCGGCAGCGGCCCATCGCCTGCTGCGTGTCACGCTGGACGGGGCCAGCGACCAGCCCGTGTCCGGGCGCCTGCTGGTGTTCGCCACGTTGGCCAAGGACGCCCAGGCCGCGGCCAAGGATGGAAAGGACGGCAAAGCCGGCAAGGTGGAAGAGGTGGACGTCAGCCCGTTCCGCCCGACGGCGGTGGCCGTGGCGGCGCAGGAGGTGACCGCGCTCGCCCCCGGCGCCAGCGTCGAGATCGACCTGGACAACATCGCCTTTCCCAGCGGGTTTTCCGCGCTGCCGGCCGGCGAGTACCTGTTCCAGGCCGTGCTGGATCCGGACCACAGCTACGGCTACAGCGGCCGCGATGGCGGCGACCTGTTGAGCGAGGTCACCGCGGTGACGCCGGGCAAGGGCAAGCCGTTGCCCACGCTGAAGCTCAGCAGGCAGGTGCCGGTGTCGGACGACCCGTGGCAGGTGTCGCCGCGGGCGCCGCAGGCGATCCGCGACGCCATCCCGGAGGCCAGGCTGCATAGCGCGGACGCCTCGCTGGTGAGCCCGGCGCTGAGCGCGTTCTGGGGCCGGCCGGTGTCGCTGCGCGCCCGCGTGCTCACCCCGCCGGGCTACGACGCCAAGGCCGCCGCCCGCTATCCCACCGTGTATGTCACCCACGGCTTCGGCGGCAACTACAACCGCCTTGCCGGCAGCATCGCCGCCGCCTGGAGCGCGATGGCGGCCAGGCAGATGCCGCCGATGATCTGGGTGTTCCTGGACCAGTCCACGCCCACCGGCACCCACGAGTTCGCCGACTCGGTCAACAACGGCCCCTGGGGCACCGCACTGACCGAAGAGCTGATCCCCGCGCTGGAACGCCAGTACAAGATGGACGGCAACGCCCGGGGCCGTTTCTTGAACGGACATTCGTCCGGCGGCTGGGCCACGCTGTGGCTGCAGACGCGCTACCCCAAGCTGTTCGGCGGCACCTGGTCCACCTCGCCCGACTCGAGCGACTTCCACGACTTCACCGGGCCGGACCTGTACGCGCCCAATGCCAACGTCTACCGCCGCCCGGACGGCAGCCAGTTCCCGTTGATCCGCGACCAGGGCAAGGTGGTGGCCGACCTGGAGACCTTCGCCAAGCTCGAACGCGTGCTCGGCCCGTACGGCGGCCAGCTCACCTCGTTCGAGTGGGTGTTTTCCCCGCGCGGGCCCGACGGCCGCCCGCTGCCGATGTTCGACCGCGACACCGGCAAGGTGGACCCGGCCGTGGTGGCCTACTGGCGCACGCACTACGACATCGCCGCGCGCGTGGCCGCGCAATGGCCCACGCTCAAGCCGGACCTGGACGGCAAGATCCACCTGATCGTCGGCACCGCCGACACGTTCTACCTGGATGGGGCGGCGCGCAAGTTCCAGGCGGTGCTGGACGGCCTGGGCGCCAAAAGCGACTTCCGCTACCTGGAAGGCCGCAGCCACTTCGACCTGTACAAGGAGGGCGAGGACAGCAACGCCTTGATGAAGAAGATTGCCTGGGAGATGTACGCCGTGGCGCGACCCAAGCAGTAAGCGTGCCCACGCACGGCCGGCGCTGTCGATCGACGGGCCGGCCACCGGCGCGCCAAGGCGCGCCGTGCAACGCTGTCGATCCTCAGGCCGAGCGCTTGGACAACTCCCACTCCAGCTGCTGCCTGAGCACCAGCAGCAGCACCTGCAGGCGGCCACCGCGCACCAGCGCGGCCGGCGTCTGCCCGTCCAGGGCGTTCATGGGCTTGCGGAACCAGCCGATCAGCGCCTCGTTGTTGCCGCCGTTCAAGGCCCAGGCGTGGCAGACGATCTCGCCCAGGTTCTCGATACCGGTGCTGCCCAGCAGCTTGAGGTGCTCCGGCGTGAAGGCGAACAGCGTCAGCACCAGCTCGGCATCGGCCGCCTTGCCGTAATCGGCCTCCATCTGCTGGCTGTGCGCGGTGCTGTAGATCAACGCTTGCGCGCGGAAGTCTTCGGCACGCCGCATGCCGGTGAGCAGTGATGCAATGAGGTCGGCGCGTTCCATGGGGCAGTCCAGCGGTGTGATAGCGCGCACGCTATCGACGTTGCCGCCGCCGCTCAATCAGGAGACTCCTGACAGGCGGTATGGGCGTCAGCGGCCGTTATAGTCCGCGCCGGCCGGCGTTGGCGGCGTCGGTGGCCTGGCGGCGGCGTTGGCAGCCGATTGCTGCTTGCGCGCGGCCGCCGCAGCGGCGTCACCCATTGGCCGTGCTTGACGTGCACATTGCTAGGATTCGGGCGCGTCACTGGCAGCAGCCCGCGCCTGCAGGGCTGCAGTACTGGAGTGTCATCTCATGAGGAGTTGTCAGATGCCCTGGAAACCCGCTTTCGCCATGCTTGCCCTGTCCGCCGCTGCGCTGCCGGCGCTGGCCCAGTCCGACCGCCAGGTGGTCGAGGACACGCTCACCCGCTCGGCCAACGTCTGCCCCGGCCACAGCACCGACCGCACCGGCCCCACCGTCAAGGCCGTGCCCGTGGGCGCGCTGCGGGTGATGCTGGAACGCGGCCTGGTCATGTGCCCCGACCGCCGCCTGGACGCCGCCGCGCCGGCGGTGTTCTACGGCCGCCTGGGCGTGTTCGCCTGGAACCCGGAAGTGCCCGCCAGCTCGGCAGTGATCGTCAAGCAGATCGACACCATGACCCGCAACGAGGACTACCCCGCCGAGACGCTGGTGTGGGACGCCAAGGGCACCGCGCTCAAGCAGCAGACCGTGCCGATGTTCGAGTCCCGGCCGGGTGCGGCGGTGCTGTACAAGGTGCGCTAAGTCCAAGGCTCACAGAAGCACTCAGTCCCCTGGCTGCAACGGCTGCGTCCTCTCATTCCATCTTGCAGCCGCGGCTCGCCTACAAGGATGCCCGCCGGCTGCCGTACCTGACATCGCGCCAGGTGCGGCGGCCGGCGGTCTGCAGGAAAACCGGCCGTGGGCACGGACCGTATTGTCGGCGCATGCGGCACGCCGTTCTGTCCACTGCCTATACTCGATTTCGGCACGCAGCATAGGAGGATGCATGAGACACCCACTGGCCCTGGCGGGCCTCGCATGCATCGCATTGGGCCTCGCCGTTTCCGGCTGCAGCGCAACACAAACAGGCGCCAACACCATGACCAACGAACAAGGATGCGTCCGGCAACGCGGCGGTCCGCAAGACCCCGGCACCAGCCCGCCACCGGTCATGGAGGCGTGCCTGGGTCCGTACAAGCTGCATATTCCAGCCAACTATTTCGACGACCAGATGGGCCCGAACTTCGATGGTAGCTTCGGGCTATATCTGGAATACCCGGATTTAAATGCGTTTGCTCCTGGCGAACGTGCCCACCTGAAGCTGGACGTGGCCACCCGCACCGTCAATATCGGCTATCGCTATCTCGACCGCGTTGATTCCGATGTGTTTCTTCGGCGGCAGTACACGCCGGACGGCGCGGCGCAGGACACCCCGGAAGCCGATATCAACACGCGCATCAAAGGAGCTGAAAAAGACGGGCTCACGCCTTACTACGCCAACATCGCTGCGTACCGCGAGCACTACCTGGCGCAAGGGCTGAAACCATCCAATTCCATCATGGACGCAAGCTACTACAAGGATTGGTATGTCAGCCGCGACGCACAAGGAAACATCGATACCATCATCAAGTGCACGTCCCGCGAGGTCGAACAGTCGGGCGTGGAGGTCCGCGAGGGCAAGCTAGTGCGCAGCAAGGAGCGGGAACTTCCCCGCTGCGAGCACATCTTTGTCATTCCGGAACTGAAGGTCGCAGTAGAGATCGACTATGTGCGCGTTGCGTTGAAGGACTGGAAGAAGATCCAGGACCGCGCACGGAGCGCACTGAAAGACTTCATGCCGGCCCCCAGCGGCACCTGAGCGCCTGCCAGCGACGAGGTGATGCATGACAGGACTGACGCAAGACGCTCCTCGGATCGCATGGACGGTGACTCGGCAGCAAGATACACCCACCCACGTGCGCGCCTGCCGTGCGTTTGATGCTGGGCGCTGGAGTCGGTACTCGCAGCATTCCGACATCCTGCGTCGCCACGTCAACCGGTTGTGTCTACCCCGCCGTCATGCAGCCGCTGCGTGTCGATCTCATCGACGATGGCGCGCACCGCGCGGGCAGCGTTGAAGATGTTCTCGCCCAGAACCGACAGACTGGTGGCGTCCAGCGACTTGCCGCTGCACACCGCCACCATGTCGCTCTGCGCGGTGATCGTGCGCAGCAGCGTGTGGAACTGGTCGATCTGCTGCAGGGTGACGCCGAAGGTGAAGGGCTCTGCGTTCGGTTGCAGCTTGGCCGCTGGCCGCACGCGCTGCCGCGTATTGGTCGTAAGAGCTTTCGAAGTGGTCATGGCGTCCATCCTCGACGTGAGCGGACGGGATGTCCGCAAAGCCAGCGTAACGCGCTCTTTCGGATATCTGAAAACCAGATATTTCGCCTGGATTTCTAGCGAAGCAGACGCTCGCGTCTCAAGCTGGCTTCATGGGTTCGACTGTCGCGGTGAAGCACCGGGGTTCACCGGTAATCGGATCATCGAACGCCAGCGTGTGCGCGAACAACTGCAGCGGCCGTTCCGGATCATCGGGCCGCTGATCTTCCAGCTCTGGATAGAAGCGGTCATGCAGGATCGGTGCGCCCAGCGCGGCCATATGCACGCGCAACTGGTGCTTGCGCCCGGTGACCGGCTCCAGCCGGTACGTCCACGTGTCCGCACCGCGCGCGACCACATCGATCACCGTCTCGCTGTTCGGCTCGCCCACGCCCTCGCGCATGCGGAAGAACGGCTCGCCCGGCTCCAGCCGGCTGCGATGCACATGCGGAAACGTCAGCCCCGGCAGCGGCGGTGCCACTGCCAGGTAGTGCTTGCGGATGCGTCGCTCACGAAACAGCGCCTGGTAGGTCCCGCGTGTTGCAGGATTCGCCGAAAACAGCACTAGCCCCGCAGTGTCGCGATCGATGCGATGCAACGGCACCAGTGCGGGATTATCGACGCGTCGCACCAACCGCGTCAGCAGCGTCTCGCGCACATACGCACCAGCTGGCAGCACGGGCAGGAAATGCGGCTTGCACGCCACCACCAGATGTGCATCCGCATGCACCACCGTCTCGGCAAATGGAATGACCGGCTCGTCCACTACCTCGCGGAAGTACAGAATCTCGGCACCTAAGCTATACGGCGCAGAGACATCAAGCGCGCTGCCTTCGGCATCCAGCACACGCCCACGCGCGAAGCGGTCCTGCCAGATGGCGGCATCCACACCCGGAAAGCACGCGCATAACGCCTCCAACACCGTGGACCAGGGGCCGGACGGGAGCTGGAACTGGCTGGCGGGAAGGCCATCAAGCATCGGGCGTGCTGGAAGCATGACCACAACAAGGCGCACTCACACGGGGAGGGATGGAATCGTACCCTGCCCACGTTTGCCGTTCTCTCCTGATTTCTGCAAAAGGTGAACAGACAAGCCCCAACCGCAACGAGTGACTGTCAGGCGATACGCATAACGCCACGTTGGGCAATGCCGCAGCTCCATACCAAGTAGATGGGGATGCGCTGTTGCTTCAGACACCAACCGGTCTTGGGCGTGCGAAAGACATTTCGGTTATTCAGTAGTGACTTCGGTTCTTCAGTAGTGACTTTTGCCAACAGCCTACCTGCGATTTTTTGTACCGTAAGCGAATTGAAAACTGCTGTTTGCAGTAAAGTCGCTGTGCCCTACGCCCGACTCGCCGATAGCGAAGATCAAGGAAGCGTTCAATGACAGCCCAAAGACAATTCAACAAGAAGATCATGCGTTGCATGTCACTTACCGTGGTCGCGCTGAGTGCAGCATGCTCGAATGCTTCGCCACCGGCTGGTGCGACGGTCGGTAACTTTGCAAACAAGTGGGCGTACGCCACAGCCTGCGGTTCTGGCCACTTTCTGAGCGTTGACCTCAATCAGCAGAAGAGCCATGTCACGGGAGAGTGGAGCGAAGGGACCAATGCTCGTGGAGGTGGCGGAAAATTGGAAGGGGATGTGCGTAGCGGAAAGCTCTACGTTCGCTACTGCAGCGATGATGGCGAGGCAGGCTATGAGGCATGTCCCAACTTTTCGGGGGAAGAAGATTACTTCGTTCTTGAAAAGGGGGCCTTGGTTCGCTATCAGAAATTCGGCGATACATATAAGCGAGATGTCGCCTTGCACCCTGATATCAAGGGCAAGCAGATTCCATCCGAAACCTGTGCAGGCACGGAGAGCGACTCATGAGCAGGCTGACAGATCAGGAGTTGCGGGCCACGCTGTACTTTGCTGTCGGCGTGTCATCCGAAAGCGGCTATGCCGCTTATCAATTGGAGGTCGCTGGCGACAATCTCAGAACACCGTTGCTAGAGCCGGCCGACAACAGTGGCTACACGATCGGCACCATCCAAACTGACTTGGGACAGCACTATCAGCCGAACATGCCCAACGGGGAGAACGTTCCAAGGGACCTCGTGAATGCCTATCAACAATGGGCGCATGGACAGCAGCAAGATCTTGTTCTCAGCCAACAGCAGGTTGATCAGACAATCGCCGATCTTGGCCGTAACGGCGGCGCTATCCGCGTCGATGCCGGTCGGCCGCTCGATGCTGAAGTGAAATCCAAGCTGGACACATTCCTTTCTTCTAACGAGGGCATCAGCTGGGTACATCAACGCGATGTGGCGCAAATCGACAAGTTGATGGATCGCGCTATCGCGCCCTTGCAGCGGAGTGAGCTCTACCAGAATGCGTCTCTGGACGATCAAGTAAAGTTGGCGACGATGGTTGGGAAAACCTACAACCAGAACGAAACACGCACCGCGCCGATGATCCGCAACATTGAGGCAAATCAGTACCATTCGCTCGCGGATGTGAGTGCCGCCATTGATGATTTGAATCCGAGGGCGACTGGACGTGGCGACTATCTGGAAGCTGGGCGAGACAAAGCGCTGGAGGGCGCCGATGTGGTAACTGCATTGCGCAATGCGGATTCGCGTAGCCCGCTTGCAACAGCATGGACCAATGTGGTCGCCAACCCGCTTGTGGATCCGACAACACTCAATGCGCCGCAGGCAGGCCAAAACTTGGCGCACGAATACCATGCGGTGAAAAACCTGTTTCTGCACTACAGCCGTGCAGAGGAATTCGTGGGCGCGCTGGATCGTGGCGCTACCTATCAAAATGCTTCAACGGACCGGGCAGACCCAACGCGATTCAATGGTGCCGGCTTTTATGCTGCCGGTAACGACTTGGTGACCTGGGACAAGACAGGTCAGGGTCACGCATTCTTGAATGATGCTTGGAGCGGTGTTGAGCGGCAGAATCTTGCGCGAGTGCGCAACGATGACGGAACCACAGATCTGAACATCAACGAAAATGGTCAGGCGCGTAGATTGCTGCATGTCGATCCACATGCAAATCCATTGCGCGGATCGGAAGAACCAGCGCAGCCAACGCTGCATGATCAACCGCCCGTGGTGCCTAGGCATGGTTCTTTATTTCCATCACAAAACCCGCTGCATCGCCAAGCCGAAGATGCTGTTCGCCGCCTTGAGCAAGGCCTCGGCCGTGAGTACGACGACAACAGCGCACGGCTGGCAGCAAGTAGCGCGTACTTAGCTAAAGATAATGGGCTGACAAGAATCGATCATGTCGTGCTGAGCGAGAACTCTAAGTCTGTGCGACAAGGCGAGAACCTGTTCGTTGTAGAGGGGGCGTTGAACGATCCCTCACACAAGATGGCGCACATGAAGACGAACGACGCCATCGCACAGCCGGTTGAACAATCTCTGGCGCAATTGCAGTCCTTAGGTGATACGCAGCGGCAGCAACAGTCCCAGCAACAAGAGCAGCAGCGCGAACAATCGATCACTCCGCCGCCTCGTATGGTATGAGAAGGCACGAAATAACTTTGGCCCTGAGGTTTCGCGATGGCATTGACACTCCCACGCACTCAGGCGCGTTGATAGACGCGTAAGCGGCCTCAAGCTTTGGAGCAAGAATTGGGCTTCTCACGTTCGAGCGCGTGAGGCTGATGTCTGGTGGGACATTGCTCGCAACGGCGCAGATGCTCTGCTGACAAAACCTGTTGCAGCGGCTATGGTCGAAGCTGGAACGGGGGTTCATGCATGGGACGCAGAAAGAAGCAGAGCGGGTTTGAAGCGTTGGCCGCGATGCCGTGGCCGGCTGGTTTGGTCGCAGGAGTCGTTGCGTATCTTGCGGTGCGCTACGGCATCGGCTGGTGGTTTTCTCAACACGGCGGGATGCTTTCGCAGGGCATTGCCCAGCAATCGAGCGGGATGCTCGCGCCATTGGCGTGGATGCTACTCGGCGTCTGCTGGCTTGCTGCGCTGTTCTCCTATCTGGGCACACGCAGCCGGCAGCGCTTTCTGGAAACACGCACAAGCCTGGAGAGCCTGGCCGCTGGCGGCTGGCGCCAGTTCGAACAATTGGTTGGTGAAGCATTTCGCCGCCAGGGCTACAGCGTCGAAGAAACAGGCCTGGGCGGCGCAGACGGCGGCATCGACCTGATCCTGCGCAAGGACGGCCGCCGCACGCTGGTGCAATGCAAGCAATGGAAGCGCCAGCAAGTTGGCGTCAGCGTAGTGCGTGAAATGTTCGGCCTGCTCGCTCATCACCAGGCCCACGCGGTAAAGATCGCGTGCATCGGCACGTACACGAAAGATGCAGAGCGCTTCGCCGACGGTAAGCCGATTGAATTGATTAGCGGCGAACAGCTGGTGAGGATGATTCGGGAAGTGCAACCAGCAGTTGCAGCGCAGCCGATGTCGGCGCGGGTCGAGCCTGTCTTTGCTTCCACTGCATCTGCTCCGTCTCAATCGAACTGCTCGCGTTGTGATAGTGCGCTTGTGGAGAGGAGGAATCGGAGTACTGGCGAACAGTTTCTTGGATGTAGTCAATTTCCGAAGTGCACAGGAGTTCATAAGTTGACATGACCCAGTTATTGAACTTGCATTTAACATTTATCCGAATATTACCTAAGCTCAATTACTTCAATAAATGGAGTCTGTGTGGCTCGCAATAGGATTATATTTCATTACGACGGCCCAATTGCTACCGATCACAAGGTTACACTCCGAACCTTGGGGAGTACTTTAAATCACCTACAGTCCGCGATTGATCGTGCAACAATTGAGCTTAGGCATGGTCAAGTAAGAAAGCATGCACGTCTAAGGACTGATGACTACCCCTTCGCAGACTTCATTGTGGGTGAGCCTCAGGATGGCGGGTACATCCTAAACCTAATAAATTCGGGTCCGCTGAGAATCGTTGATCGGATCACGGCTGCAATGGATCGAGCTTTCAGAGAGGCCTCTAGCGAGTCGCTAAACTTCACTGAAAGTTTGGCAAGCCAAGCGGAGCGTCGCGAGATCGCGGTGCATGCAGGTGCCCAGCGGCCGATTGCTCTTTCGAATTCTGAAGTTGTCAATCAGAATCCAGAAGCAAGGCAACTTCGCTACGCTGACCGTGCGATCAATCGAGAAATTGATCAGGTTTTAGCCCAGCTTAGAGTTGATAGATACGAAGGTTCAACACTGGAGCTAATTTTGGCTGGGACAAATACGTCACCTGCATATCTTTTTGACCGCGAGAAGGCGCAGCGTTTCCATCATGTAGTAGCGGAGAGAACATTGGGCGATCCGTTGCTTCTGGAAGTGCGGCTTCGCGCGCTCGATGGCGGTTCGAAATCGCGCTATCCAGTGGGAAAGGCAATTCACGTTGAGAGCGGCCTAACTTTCGGCCTCCACTTTAGATCGTCAGATAGTTTTAATTCAGTGGTCGGATATATGCGATCAGGTGACGCGCCGATCGTTTCAATCATCGCTTGTCCAATTATAGAATACGGGACCTTTGACTCCCAGGCCGGGGATATGTTTTTTATAGGCCTGGCGAAATGAGTGCGTTGGACAATCTCTCGAGCAAGTATCTCGACGAGGTTTCCTCTTTGATCCCGATGTCGTCAGTTGGGGCCTTTTTGTTTGGAATTGCATTTTTTAGTGCCACTGATGAGAGTGACGGATCGCGATGGCTTGATCTTCTTGCAATGAAGTATGAGAGAGTTTGGTTTTTGCGCGATTTATTGCTTGCTCAGGATATTTGGCGGATCGTTCTTATTATTTTTCTCTCTCTGATCGGTGCGGTGCTATCACGGGCAATTGCTATTCGTGCCCTGTCCAGGGGCATGCACACCAATTCTTTGGAGATAATTCGGGTATTCGATAAGGCAAGAGATGTTAGTGAAAAAAGAGGTAGCGAAGCTAGCTTCGAGGTGGAGGCTACCAAATCGTGGCGTGCAAGACGTATGCGTGGAGTATGGAATATCTTTAAGATGTCCTCTTTTCTTTTTTCTATCGGACTTATATCCATTGCGTCTTTCAAAATTATTGATGTTGGCATTGGAATTTCTATCGTGGTCTTGGCTTCTTTTCTCTCTGTAAGGTTTTCGATCAGGTACCTAAATGCTTGCCTGCCAGAGAGAATCTTTCTGGACTCTGCAGTTGGCCTACTTGCACCGAAAGTGGTCGAAGAACTACGTCAGTCAGTTGAGACGAATAAATAAGATATACATAGTCAAGCGGGGTTCGGTTGTGTAGTTCTCGCACGATTCCACGCAACCGGAAGCAAAAGTGGGTAACGGGGTCAGGTCGACTTTTTAAACCTCGTCAGCGCTCACTTTCGAACGCGTGGTCGAGTACACCTTGACCTCCCATACATCTCCAACCCGCCATCCTCGCCGCAGCCTCAACTGGAGAACACACGATGATGAAGTGGATAGGCACCGCGCTGGCCGCGGCACTGCTGGTGAGCGGTTGCGCCAAGGTGGAGGGCGAGAAGTTCGTCGGCCACTGGGTCAATGTGCAGACACAGGAAGAGACGATGGACATCGAGCGCAATGGCGAGACCTTCATGGTCCGCAGCACCACGCCGAAGTTCTTCAGCCGCAAGCCCAAGACCGAGAGCTACCCGGCGGTCTACAAGGACGGCGCGCTGCAGGTCACCAACGATGGCGAGACGGTGAACTTCGCCATCGACGCGGCCAACGGCCACCTCAACACCGGTGGCGAGCAGTACCAGCGCGTGCCGGCCAAGTAAGCCCGCCGCTGTCGCCAACGCCCGCGTGCCGACCTTCACCGTCGCACGCGGGCGTTGGCGTTTGTGACCCAGCCGGCCACGCCGAAGGGCTACTGGTGCACGCTGCGTCGCGCAGACGCCGGGCCGGACACACCGCCCGTCGCCCGGCCTTGCGCTGCCGCTGCCCTTCCACCCCGCGCAAGCCGTACAGTGCGCAGGCACGCCAGGGTCATGGCGCTGCCCCACCGATCAATCCAGCAACTACGAGGGTGTCATGAGCAAGGGGATGGACCAGAAGAAGAGCCAGAAGAAAGAGCCGACCAAGACGCTGAAGGAAAAGCGCGCGGCCAAGCAGGAAAAGAAGGGCAAGTAAGCCGCCCGGCCTGCAAGACGGCAGACGAGGTCGGGCGCAGGCCTGGCCTCGCGTTTTTTAGGCGTGGCGCGTGGCGCTGAGCGTTGGCTTGCGAACCCGGCCTGTCGGATTCTCTCAATCGCTACTGACATGGCCTGCGTAGCGCCCCAACGCGCTGTTGACCGAACAACGGGCCGGCCAGACCGGTTGTGCTAATGTGGGTTTGTGCGGATTTCGGAGCGCGTCATGAGCCGTTTGACCATCGACCTAAGCGATCAGCAGCACCAGAGCCTGAAGGCGCTGGCGGCTTTGCAAGGCAAGACCATCAAGCAATACGCCCTTGAACGCCTGTTCCCTGGCGATATAAACGCTGATCAGGCATGGCATGAGTTGAAAAGCCTGCTTGGGGGACGTGTCGAGGAAGGCCTTGCCGGCAACGTGTCTACCAAGAGCATCAGCACCATCCTGGATGAAGAATTGGCCGAGGGCCGTCGTGGCTGATGCACGGCTACGTCCTCACCGACGCAGCCGAAGCCGATCTGCGCGGGATCATCCGCTACACCTCGGCACGCTGGGGCCAGCCGCAGGCTCGCCGATACATCGCAGACCTATCGAGGCGTGATCTCGATGATGTTGGATGTAGCAGTCTTCAGCGACGTCATATCGGCTGAGGTGGTTTTACTCTTTGATTCCTGCTGCTCCCGATAACGTATAAATGGGTGTACTCCGACCGAGTAATTGCGCCCAGGCATGATCTGGTAACTCAATGACAGATTGATCGTCCTGACGATTGACTGCCCCGGCTTCAAGACAAGAGATGGCGTGGAACCTCGGACGTTATGCACATAGATGCCGCGATAGTCGACAGGGCTGCCGTCCTCTTGCATGACCTTGAACAGATTGGTCTGCAACACCCCGCCTTTGTCTACGTCTGGAACATACGAGGCAGGTAGCTCGATGGGCTGGTCACCTGCGTTGGCCATCGTGACTGAGACGGATGCTCCAGCTGTCGCTGTATGCGCTGCCTGTCTGTTTTGGAGT
Source organism: Xanthomonas euroxanthea (assembly GCF_903989455.1). Lineage (NCBI taxonomy): Bacteria > Pseudomonadati > Pseudomonadota > Gammaproteobacteria > Lysobacterales > Lysobacteraceae > Xanthomonas > Xanthomonas euroxanthea. The sequence continues at coordinate 4,856,470 of NZ_LR861803.1, forward strand.
CTGATCTCCAGCCTCCCAGCCGCAGTCGCGCTGGAGCAGGCTGACAGCGCGAGAATCCCAAGAACCCATATCGCCTTCATCATTCACCTCTTACGCGCAAGCGCTTCTTTGTCGTCAGTTCTCATGCCATCTCTCCGGCTTGGGGTACGAGCCCTGGACGGGCGGAACCACCGTGGCGGGCGACTACTGGGCAGACGCTAGTCGCGATTCATCCTCGGAGCGATCTTTTCAATCCAACGTGCACTATCGCGCGCGGTTGGGGACCTGACGCTTTGGCGCTTCCCACATCACCGTCTAGCGCAAGTCCTCGTCGGCACCGTCCACCCGGTCTCCTGCATCAAGCTGCTGCAACAAGCGATCGAAATCGCTCACGAACAGCTGGTCCTGCACGATGCGGTACTTTTCGAACTCGCTTTCCGCATGCGCTTTGGCGATCTCGGCGGTGACGCGCCCTGCGTCCTGCAACACCTGCCGGTCGGTTGCTTCGATGAAACGATTCAGACGTGTTTCCCAATCCTGCATGGTCATCGGAATCTGCCGCAGTGCCATGTCCTCGGCCAGGTCCAGATAGGCCGATACGAGGCGTTGCAACTGCGCCATCTCGCCGGTGGTCAGGTAGTTCTTGGCAACCGCCACGTCGAACTTCTGGATCTTCCCGCGCGGTGCATCGGCCCAGGTGGTCAGGCCCATGTGCTGCTTGCCGGCATCGGCTCGGTGGTAGACGACTTCTGCTGAGGTTTGCCCGTGGATGGCCCAGTGCAGCTTGTTCTGCACTGTGGCGAAGAACCGCTGGGTTGCCTGCGCGGTGGCATCGTAGTCCAGGGCGGTGGCGTAGATGTCGGTGATCTTCTGGTAGAACTTGCGCTCGGAGAGACGGATCTCGCGGATGCGCTGCAACTGCTCTTCGAAGTAGCGCTTGCCGAGCACCGTGCCGTCATTCTTCAGGCGCTCATCGTCCATCGCGAAGCCCTTGATCGTGAAGGACTCGATGATGGTGGTGGCCCACTTGCGGAACTGCACCGCGCGCTCGGAATTGACCTTGTAGCCCACGGCAATGATGGCCGCGAGGTTGTAGTGCTTGGTGTCGTAGCTCTTGCCGTCGGCGGCAGTTATTCGAAAATTTCGAATAACTGCATCTGGCTGTAACTCGTTGTCAGCGAACACCTTTTTCAGGTGGTAGTTGATGGTGTGGGTTTCGACATCGTAGAGCTGGGCCAGCATCTTCTGCGTCAGCCAGACGTTTTCGTCGGCATACGCCGCCTGCACGCCGCCCTCGCCTGCGGCGGCCACGAAGGTCAGGTATTCGGCCGCCGACGAGCGGACGAGCGAAATTTCATGCTTTTTCGCCATTGATGCCTCCCATGCTGGCGATACCGCACAACCAGTTTTTCTTCGTCCATGATGCTATCCGGGCATGCCCGGTGATGGTGATAGGCGAAAGTGCCGTTCTGCCGTAAGTGATGTTGCCATTGCGCCGGCTCGCGTCCATCAGAACAACGACCCCTGCACAGGCAACGCAGTGGATGGTTCTGTTGCTTGCTTGGCGGGTGCCGCCTGCTGCTGCGCACCCAACCGCCACGCCAGGCCCGAGATGCGCGCGGCGTGCCGGGCGAGCGCGCTGCGGATGACCGCTTCGCTGCCGGCCAGGTGCAGGGCGCGGCGGGCGCGGGTGATGCCGGTGTAGAGCAGTTCGCGGCTGAGCACGCGGGCGTCGCGGGTGGGCAGTTGCAGCCAGACGGTGTCGAATTCGCTGCCCTGGGCCTTGTGCACGGTCATGGCGAAGGCGCTTTCGTGCGCGGGCAGTGCGGCGGGGTGGAAGCCACGCACCTGGCCGTCGCCGTCGCCTTCGAACCAGGCGACCAAGGGGCCTTGAGCACGGCTGTCGGTGCCTGGGTCACGGCGGTTGGCGGTGCCGCCGGGCTGGCCTGGCGCTGACGAGGGACCTTCGTCGCTGCGCCCCGGGGAGGGACTCGCGTCGCTTCGCAGGCAGATGCCGACGTCGCCGTTGAACAGGCCGTGGCGGTAGCTGTTTTCGGTGATCAGCAGCAGACGGCCCTGGAACCAGGGCGAGGCGCTGCCGAGACGGCGGGCGCCGGAGCCGGTTTCGGCCAGCAGTTGTTCGATACGGGCGTTGAGGCCGCGTGCGCCCTGCGGGCCGGCGCGCACGGCGGTGAGCAGGCGCAGGCGCGCGGCATCGCGCAGGGCAGCGGCCGGGTCGTGCGCGTCGGCCAGCGCGCGCCAGTGCGCGAGCAGTGCGTCGCGGCCCAGGGTGAGCGGGTCTTCGCCGTCTTCGTGGAAGTGCACGCCGGCCAGCTCGCCGCTGCGCAGCAGCGCCAAGGCGGTGTCGGCATCGCCGGCGCGCACGGCGTCGGCCAACGGGGCCAGTGCGAAGTCGTGCGCCTGACGGTAGCCGCGCAGCAGGTGCACGCGGTGGCCGGCCAGGCCGCCGCTGTGGGTGGCGGCGGGCGTGGTATCGCCGGGCGCGTTGCCGAGCAGCGGTTGCAGCGCCTGTGCATCCTGCGGCTGCAGGGTGTCGCCGGGGCCGGCGGCCTGCAGGATGGCGGCGAGCACGTCGCCGGCTTCCACCGAGGGCAGCTGGTCGGCATCGCCGAGCAGGATCAGCTGGGTGCCGTCGGCCACGGCTTCCACCAGCTTGCACATCAGCGGCAGGTCGACCATGGAGGCTTCGTCGACCACGATCAGGTCGAAAGGCAGCGGATTGTCCGCGTTATGGCGGAAGTTCGGGGAATCGGGAATGACACCGAGCAGGCGGTGGAGAGTGCTGGCGCCGGTGGGGAGGAGGGAGTTCCAGGTGGACGGCTGGCCCTCACCCGCCCTTCGGGCACCCTCTCCCGCTTGCGGGAGAGGGGAAACAGCGGGGTTTGCTGGCTCTGGCGCTTGAAGAAGAGGGGAAGCGACGGGGTGCGGTGGCTCTGTCACTTGATGGGGAGGGGAGGCGACGGGGTGCGGCGACGGCTTCGCTTGCCCGGGCGCGGCTGCAGCGGGGGTGGGTGCGAGCTGGATGCCGTCGGCGATGGCGCGGGCAACGGCCAGGCGCAGGCTCTCGGCCATGCGCTCGGCGGCGCGGCCGGTGGGCGCGGCCAGGGCGATGCGCGGTGCCGGGGTGTTGGAGGCGTGTGCCTGGGCGATGCGCAGCAGCAGCAGGCGGGCGATGGTGGTGGTCTTGCCGGTGCCGGGGCCGCCGGTGACCAGCAGCAGGGTGCGGCGCAGCGCCAGGGCGGCGGCCTGGGCCTGGCGGTCCTGGTGGTGGGATGGGGCCGGCGGGTGCGTGCCGTCTTGGTAGACGGATGGCGCGGGCGGGGCCGTACCCTCTTGGTGGACAGATAGCCCGGGCAGGCCCGTACCCTCACCCGCCCTTCGGGCACCCTCTCCCGGGGGGAGAGGGGTTGGGTCCACGGGGTGAGTGGCTGGGGTCGGGTTTGGGAATAGCTGTGCGAATAGCGGGGCCAGCGTGGCGGCGTCGAAGGGCGGCGGCGACTGGGCGGCGATGCGTTGCAGGCCCAGCGCCAGGCGGCGTTCGTACTCGCGGTAGCGGCGCAGGTAGAGCAGGCCGTGTTCCAGGACCAACGGGCAGTCGGCGGCGGCGGGGTCTTCCGGAGCCGGCTGGTCGACCCAGCGCGAGGCGGCCAGGGTGCGCTGCCAGTCGGCGGGGTCCGGCAGTGCGGGCGATGGGCCCTCGCGCGCGTCCAGCAGCATGGCGGCGCGGGCGGGGTCCAGCCCTGCGTGGCCGCTGGTGACGGCCAGCGAGGCGAGCGCAGCGCCGGCCAGGACCTGGGGGTCGGTGTCCGGGGCCAGGCGTTGCAGGCTTTGCGCGAGCGCCAGATCCAGCGGGCGTAGCGTGTCGGCCTTGATCAGGGCGCTGAAGAGGTTTGGCTGGTTCATGGGGTGGACGCCTGCAGGGCGGAGGCGCCGCGGGCGAGTTGTCGATCGGCACATTTCTGACCCTGCACGACACCCTCACCCCGGTCTCCGCTGCGCATCCCGGCACGCGCGCCATGGCGCGCAAGCGGTGTGTGCTCGCCCCGAGGGGCGCGCGGCTTGCGCACAGCGCTGGGCGGGAGTGCGGTCTGTTGGGTCATGGCTCGGATGCTTCGGCGGCGGACGTACCCTCACCCCAACCCCCGCTCCGCGCCCCAGCCCGCGCCAGCGGCGCGGGCGCTCCAAGGCACGCGCGCCAGTGGCGCGCAACCAGCGCCTTATCGCCCCCGGGGGAGCGGGGCTTTGGTGCGTCAGCGGTAAGGGGCTGTGCGCTAGCGGGCATCGGGCGTGCCTGGGTTGCTGGATGTCGACTCTGGGGCGCTGCCGGCGAACAGGGCGTCCAGGGCCTGGACCAGGGCCGGGTCGAAGCGCCAGGCGTGGATGCCAGGCGCAACGGAGACGGATGCCGCCTGGATGCCGGGTGCGGGCGTGGCGGACATGGCGTCGCTGGCGGGATCGGCGCCGGGGTTGGCGACGGCGTTGCGGGCAGGATCGGAGCCGGAGCCGGAGTTGGCTGCGGCATTGCGGGCGCGGTCGGAGCCGGGGTCGGTTGCGGCGCCGCGGGCAGGGTCGGAGCCGGGGTTAGCCTCGGCATCGCGGGCGGGATCGGCGCCGGGGTTGGCCTCGGCGCTGCGGGCAGGGTTGAAGCCGGGGTCTGATGCCGGGTTACGGCTGGCGTCCAGGCCGCGGCAGAACAGGTAGCGCACGCCGCCGAAGTCGCGGGCGTAGTCGTAGCCATCGCCCAGGCGGAAACGCAGCCAGCGGTGCAGCGCGACGGTGTAGATCAGCGCCTGCAACTCGTACTCGCTGTGCGCCATGGCGCGGGCCAGGGCGTCGGCGTCGTAGCTGGGCAGGCGGTTGGACTTGTAGTCGAGCACGTACCAGCGCCCGTCCACGGTGTAGGTGAGGTCGATCAGGCCGGTCATCAGGCCTTCCAGCCGCTGGCGCGCGCCGAAGGCCTGGCGCTCGCCGACCACGCCAAACCGGTGCAGCAGTGCCAGCAGTGCCTCGACGCGGGTGGGCCGCATGGCGAAGTGGAATTCCATCTCGTTGCGGCGCTGCGGCGCGGGTACGGCGGCCAGGGGGGTGCCTTCGGGCAACATCACGGTGAGGGTGTGGCCGATCAGGGCGGTGAGCATGGCCAGGCCGTCGTCCCATTCCTTCTCGACGTAGCCGCCGCGTTGCAGCGCCTCGAGGATGGCGGCGGCCTGCCCTTCGGGTGCGGGTTGGCCGGGCTGCCACGCCTGCCAGGCGGAAAAGTCGCAGCGCTCGAACACGTCGTGCATCACCACGCCGAAGCGGTTGCCGGCAAAGCGCGGGTCGAAGGCGTCGACCTCGGTGGCCACCGCGATCGCCTCGCTGCCGGCCGGCTCGTCGCTGCCGCCGCTGCCGACCACGGTGGCGCTGGCCATCGGGTCGCTGGCGGCGCCGGCATCGGCATTGGCCAGCTGGGTGAAGCTGTAGACCCACCAGTCCGGGGCGATATGCCGCTGCGGGGTGCGCGCGGGCGGCACCTGCGCCTCGACCGGCGGCGGCAGCCGCAGCAGGGTGGCCGGCGGCGTGGACGTGTCCACCACCACCGCGCCCTCGCCGGCCGCGCCCTGCAGCGCGTCGAGCGCGCGCAGCATGCCGGACAGTGCGGTGCGCTCGTGCTGGTGGAACGGGCCGCTGGCGATCCACAGCGCGTGCTCGGCGCGGGTCAGGCCGACGTAGAGCAGGCGCGCGTCTTCGGCGCGTTGTTCCTGCTTCCAGGCCGCTTCGGCGGCGCTCCAGCTTGGGTCGTCTTTGTCAGTCTTCCAGTGCAGCTGGCGGCCGAGCTCGGGCGCATGCACCACGCAATGGCGGCCGGCGCCCTTGTCGCTGCGGCCGATGCCGATGTACGGCAGGAACACCAGCGGATACTCCAGGCCCTTGCTCTTGTGCAGGGTGACGATCTGCACGCGGCGCGCGTCCGATTCCAGCCGCAGTTGCTGGGCTTCGTCGTTGTCGTCGGCATTGGCGATGCGGCGCGACAACCAGTCGACCAGGCCATGCGGGCCGAGCGCGCGGGCGTCGGCTTCCTGCAGCAGTTCGGCCAGTTGCAGGTAGTTGGTGAGGCGGCGTTCGCCATCGACCAGGGCCAGCAGGCGTTGCCCGTGCGCGGCTCCCAGCTCGCCGATCAGGGCCAGCGGGCCGCCGCGTTGCCAGCGTTCGCGCCAGTCCAGCGCCTGTTGCTGCCAGCGGCGGTGGCGCTCGCCATCGTGTGCAAGCGCGGCGATGGCGGCGGCGTCCGCGCCAATCAGCACGGTGGCCAGGGCGGCGCGCAGGCGGCTGTCGTCACCCGGGTCGAGCAAGGCCTGCAGCAGGGCCAGCAGTTCCAGCGCTTCGTCGGTGGCGAACAGGCTTTGCTTGCCTGCGGCGACCGCCGGAATTCCCACCGCGCCCAGCGCCTGTTGCATGCGCGTGGCCTCGCCGTGGCTGCGCACCAGCACGGCGATATCGCCGGCCTGCACCGGGCGCGCATTGATGGTGGCGGTGCCGTCGCGGCCACCGGCCAGCCAGCCGCGAATCGCCGCCACGCAGGCGGCGGTGGCCAGCTCGCGGGCGCGGCCGGCGCTCCAGGGTTTGGGCTTGCCTTTCGCAGGCGGCGGCGGTTCCGGCGCACGCCACAGCGTCAGCGCCGGGGCGGGGCCGCCATCGCGTTGCAGGTCGGCATCCACCCGCTTGGTGCCGGGCTGCACCGGGTGGAAGGCGATGCCGTCGGTGAGGAAGGCCTCACCGTAGCCGGCCTGTGCGTACAGCGCGTCGATGGCCGCCAGCACGCCGGGGCGCGAGCGGAAGTTGTGGCTGAGCGGCGGGGCGAGTTCGGCAGTGACCGCAGCGGCCAGATAGGTGCGCACGTCGCCACCACGGAAGCCGTAGATGGCCTGCTTGGGGTCGCCGATCAGAAACAGCGCCGGCGCCAGGCCGGCCGCGCGCGCGAGCGGGCCTTCGCCGAACACGTTGGAGAAGATCGCCCACTGGCGGTCGTCGGTGTCCTGGAATTCGTCCACCAGCGCGATGGCGTATTGCGCGCGCAGCCGCGTGACCAGGGCGCCGGCCTGCGCGCCTTCCAGCGCGTGCGCAACGCCATCGACCAGGTCGTCGTAGGTCTGCACGCGGCGCTGGCGCTTGAGCAGTGCCAGCCGCGCGATGGCGTCCTCGCGCAGGGCGTGCAGCAGGCGGATGCGGCGACGCGTGCGCCATTGTTCGACATGCGCCAGCGCGGTGAGATAGCCGTCGATCTCGTGGCTCAGCGGCGAGGCCGGGGTGCGCTCGACGAACTTCTTGTTGGTACCGGCGGCCAGTTCCGCGGCGGTTAGCTTGATCAGCTTGGGGTGCGGGGCGGTGTTGACCGATGGCGCGGCGGCGAAGCTGTCGAACCAATGCCACAGCGCTGCCAGCCACTCCGGTTTGTAGCTGACCTTGCTCAGGATGCCGCCGTCGATGGCGGCCATCAGGGTGTCGAAAAACGCGGTGCCATGCGCCTGGAATGCGGCGGCCAGTGCGGTACTGGTGTCCTGCACGGCCTGCAGCAGCGCAGCGGAATCGTCGTTTGTCGTGGCGGCCGCCGGCAGCAGCGTTGGATGGCGCACCAGTGCGCGCAGATCGCTGGCCAATGCCTCCGGGCCGCCCGACCACAGCGCGATCAGATCTTCGGCCATCGCCGCGTCGGCGGCGCGCTGGCGCCACAGGTCGGCGGCAACTTCGCCGAGCAGTTCGCGGTCGTTGGCGAGCAGTTCCGGCGCGGCAAAGGCCTGGCCGCTTTCCAGCGCGTGCTCGCGCAGCACGCGCGCGCAGAAGCCGTGGATGGTGAACACCGCGGCCAGGTCGATTTCTTCCACCGCCTGTTGCAGGCGGCGGCGCAAGGCGGCCGGTGTCTCGGTGCCTTTGGCCAGGTGGGTGGCGAGGATGGCGCGGGTGAGCAGGACGTCAGGCGGCTCTTGTAGGAGCGGACCTGGCCGCGACGGGTCGTTGGCGAAGTCGGTCGCGGCCGGGGCCGCTCCTACAAGAGCCGATGCGCCATCAGGCGCCGGTGTTGTGGGCAGGTCGGCCACAGTCGCGGCCTGGGCCGCTCCTACGAAAGGCGAAGGAGTCTCGGGGACCAGGGTTGCGGCCAGCACCAGGCGCTCGCGGATGCGGCGGCGCAGTTCCTGGGTGGCGGCCTCGGTGAAGGTGACGGCGAGGATCTGGCCGATGCGCAGGCCGCGCTCGACCACCAGCCGGGTGAACAGCGTGGCCAGGGTGAAGGTCTTGCCGGTGCCGGCGCTGGCCTCGATCAGGCGCACGCCATGCAGCGGCAGGTGCAGGTACGGGTCGGTGACCGGGCTGGCGCTCATTCGGCCTCCTCCTGCGCGCCGTGCCAGTGGCGCCAGCTCTCGACCAGGCGCTGCGGATCCAGCATGGCGTCGGCGTTGCCGCGCTCGAGCAGGTCGTACACGCGGTGGCTGGTGGTGGCGAACTCGGCGAAGCGCTGTGCATCGGCGAACGGGTCGCGGCCGCGGTTGACCAGGCGCAGTTCCGGGCTGTGCGATTCGCTCCAGCCGAAGCTGGATTGCCACTGCCCGGCGGCCTCCCTGATGGCCTTGTCCAGGTCGTCGCCGCGCGCGGCCTGGTGGTATTTCCAGCTGCTGTAGGGCGCGAAGGCCAGCGGCGCCTGCAGGCCGTGCCGATATAGCTGCAACAGTGCGGCCAATGCAGTTTGCGCCTGCGCCTGCGACAGCGGTTCGAGGTCGATGGGATGCGGGCCTAACCCGTCTTCGTGTTCGAAGAAGCGCACATACGGCGCGTGCTCGCCGGCAGCGCGCAGCAGCAGCCATTCCAGGCCGTGGCGGATCGCGCTGCGGCCGCTGAGCGCGCCGACCTGCACGCGCCCCACCCCGCTCGCATACCAGCCGGGCACGCGGCCGTGCACCTCGACATCGCCGATCTGCACCTGCAGCCGGTGCGACTGCGCCGGCGCCTCGCCGCGCCATTGCCGGAATGCCTCGGCATACGGGCGCAATTGCGCCACCCGCTCATCGAGCTGGCGTCGCCCCAGCGGCCCGGACGGCAGCAGCGCACGCGCGCGCAGACGCTCGTAGAGCCGGCCGGTGTCGCCGGCCAGTGCGGCGTCGAACACATGCTGCTGCAGGCCGTATTGGTCCAGCCCGCGCGTGGGCGCCAGCAGCGGCTCCAGGTCGCTGTCTTCGCTGGCCGGGTCGGGCAACCGCATGCCGAGACGATGGCGCAGGAACTGCCCGGCCGGGTCGGAAAACAGGCGGCGCAGGTCGTCGATCGAGACGCTGCCCGGCACTGCGCTGTCGTCGGCCGGCAACGCACTGGCCACCCACGGCGCGAGGGGCTGGCGCTGGCCGACCAGGCTGTCCACCGACGGTCGCCATTGGCGGCGATAACTGAAACGGCGCGGGTCGGCGCCGTGATCGCCCGGCGCACCGAAGGCGGCGGCGGCGAATGGCTGCAACGGGTGCTCCACCACCAGCGTGGCGATCGCCTGCGGGTCGGCGTGGTACTGCGCGGCGCTGCCCAGCAGTTCGCTGACCAGCACCGACGGTTCGCGCGCGCTGCCATCGCGCGCATCGGCGCCGAGATAGCTCAGGTAGAACACATCCTGCGCAGAGGCGAACAACTGCAGAAACAGGAACCTGTCGTCCTCGCGGGTTGAACGGTCGCCATGCCGGCGGCGCTCGGTGCCCAGCTCGGCGGTGAGGCGATTGAGCCCGGCGGCCGGGTCGCGGCGCGGGAAGTCGCCATCGTTCATGCCGAGCAGGCAGATCACGCGGAACGGCAGCAGGCGCATCGGCACCATGCGGCCGAAACTGATGCCGCCGGTGAGCAGCGGCGCGCGCGTGTCCGACTCGCCCAGCACCGCAGCGAAGTGCGCACGCACCACCTCGGCCGGCACCTTGCCAGCGTAGTCGGCGCGCACCGCATCGCGGGCGAACTGGTCGATCAATGTGCGCAGCCGATCCAGCGCGCGCTGCGCGCGCGGTGCCGACGGCGCCTTCGGAATCAACGCATCCAGCAGGCCGAGCAGATGCTCGCGCCACTGGACCGGCGTCATCGCTTCGGCAAGTAACGATTGATGGCGTTCGAGCACGCGCAGCAGCTTCAACAAAATATCGAGTGCGGCCAACGCGCTGCCTTCCAGCTGCGGCCAGGGCGCCACGCCGTCGATATCGTCGTCGGCGCCGCTGGCATGGCCGAGCAGCAGCCGGTCCAGTGCGAAGCGCCAGGTGTAGGCGTCGTCGCTCGGTGCCTGGTGCTGACGCCGGTGCGCCGCATCCAGCCCCCAGCGCGCGCCGGCCGCGTGCAGCCAGCCGCGCAGGCGTTCCAGCCCGGCTTCGTCCAGGCCGGCGGCCTCGGCGATCGGCGCGCTGGCCAGCAGGTCGAGAATCTCGTGCAGGCCGAAGCGTGCGATCGGCAGGCCGAGCAAGCTCAGGAACACCTCGGCCAGCGGCTCGCTGGCCAACGGGCTGGCATCGGCCAGCGCGTACGGCAGCGCGTCGTCGTTGCCGTGGCTGCCGAACACCGCGTCCAGGTACGGCACGTACGGGTCGATGTCCGGCGACAGCACCGCGATCTCGCGTGGCTGCAGTGGCGGGTCGAAGCGCGCATCGTCGAGCAAGGCGCGCAGCTGATCGTGCAGCACCTGCAGCTCGCGCAGCCGCGTGTGGCAGGCATGCACCTGCAGGCTGGGGTCGTGCAGATTCACCGTCGGCAATGCGGCGGGCACGCCTGGCGCGCGACGATGGAACAGGTCGCTCTGCATGCGGCGCAGCAGGCTATCGCCCAGGCCGCCGTCGGCCAGTGCGCGGCGGCCGGACTCCAGCGGGTCGGCGTAGACGGCGATCTCGGCCAGCGGATGCACCACCTCGTAATCGCCGACCAACGCCATGAAGTCGCGCCCGGCCGCGCCCCAGGCCTGCAGCAGCGGGTTTTCCTGTACCTGCTCGGCAAACAGCTGCACCGCGCCGTCTTCGCGGCGGCGTTGCCACAGGGTCTGCAGATCGCCCCAGTACCCTTGCGTGGGCGTGGGCAGATAGAAATGCAGCGTGCCCACGCGCGCCTGCGTGGCCAGCACGCGCAGCACGTCGGGCGAAATATTCAGGATGGCAAAGGCGAACAGGCGCCTGGGCAAGCCCTGCGGCAGCGGACCGTCCGGGCGCGCGTAGCGATCCAGGTACTGGCCGATGCGGCGCGCGCGGTATTGCCGGCCGGCGGCAATGCTGCGCCACAGCCGCGCCTGCGGATCATCGGGGTCGGCGCCGCCTTCCCAGCGCAGCAACCAGTCGCGTCGCCAGGCCTGGTACTTCTCGAACACGTTGCCCAGCTCGCCGGCCAATGCCCAGGGCTTGAGCGCATCGCCGTCGGACAGATAACCGGCCAACGGCGCCAATGCCGCATCGCTGCCCAGGTCGGCCTGCAATGCGGCATACAGCCGCCACTGCGTGGTGGCCATGTCCAGATCGTCGTCGGCCGGGCCGAGATTGCACTCCAGCGCGCGCGCGACGAATTCGCCGGGGGTGAGGAATTCCAGGTTGGCCGCCACGCCGTGCTCGGCCGCCAGCGTGGACTGCAGCCAGCGCCGCATCGCCACCTGCGGGATCAGCACCACCTCCGGCTGCAGCAACGGCTGCTCCGGCACCGGCCGGCGCAGCTCCTGGGCGAGCAAGGCGGCCAGCGTATCCAGCGCATTTGACGGATAGAGGCGGAAATCGGGCGCGGAAGTGGCGTGCATGCGTGCGTGCATTGTGCCGGATGCGGCCGTGCTGCGCTGTTTGCCAAGGATCTGCATGCAGCGGTCGGTGCCGATGCCCAGGGCTGTCCTATGACATGGGCAACTGCTCAGCCGCGCGTGGCGATCGACTGCCGAAACGCGGCAGACCTGAGCAAACCCGGCACCGACACCGGCAGGAAAGCAGACAGGCAGACCAGGCTGCACGCTGGCTTCGATGCACTGCGGCCGATGCGCGTGGCGGCCTGTCTACAACCCACCGTCGACCAATGCGCAGCGCAGCACCAATGCCGCCATGCAACACATACCGCCGGCGGCATCACAAACGCGATGGGCCGGGGTAGTCGCCCGGCCCATCGCGTTGCTCAGTGCATGACGCTGGAGACGATCAGTATTTCTTTTCCAGATTGATCATCCAGGTCTGATCGTTGTTGCTGTCGCCGTCGGTGATGCCGCGGTATTCCAGCCGCGTCGACAGGCCCTGCTCGGTCAGCAGCGCCGCACCGATGCCGACCATCAGGCGGTTGCGGTCGAACGCGCTCTGGCCGGCACGATAGAACGGCCCGCCGTTCAGGTCGGCATAGCTCAGCGTGGCATCGCCGCGGCCCTGGAAGTCGCGCTGGTATTCCACGCGCAACTGCGGGGTCAGCCGGCCCCAGGCCACTTCGCGGCGCCATTCCAGGCGCAGGCCCAGGTTGCCGGTGGTGGTGGCCACGTCCATGTCGTCATAGCGCAGCGCGAACGGCGCCACGCCGTCTTCGACATAGCCATCCAGCGTGGCGCGGGCCACATCCACACGTGCATACGGGGTGATCTGCAGTTCGCCGCGCTGCAGGTCCGCACCGGTGGAGACCGACGCAATCCACTGCTTGCCGTCGCGGTTGCCCTCGGCCATCGAGCTGTCGTCGGTGACGAAGCGGCGCAGGTCGTAGGACAGCAGCTGGTAGCCGACCAGGGTGTCGAAGAAGAACGCCTTGCCCGGATGGAAGCTGGCATACAGCGCCATGGTGTAGGCGGTGGCCTTGGAGTGGCTGCCGTTCCTGCCCACATCGCTGTCGTCGCGGCCCCAACCCAGGCCCGCACCGATCGCCAGCGACTGTGCCACCCGGTAATCGGCGCCCACGCTCAGGCCGTCGGTCTGGAAGTCCACCCCGTTGCTGTTGGACTGCTTGTCCAGGCTGCCCGAGCGGATTGCACCACCCACCCACAGCCCCAGATCGCCCTGACCCTGCGCGGTGCTGTTGCCGCTGCTGGCCATTGCCGGCGCATCGCGGAAGTCGTTGTCGGCCTCCTGCGTGTCCGGGCTGCACGGCTGCGCACTGATGCCGCGGTCGGCCTGGCGGCAATGCGAGGTCGGCTGGAAGCTCACCGCGTTGCTGAAGGTGCCGCCGCCGCGGTGGGTGGCTTCCAGGCGGCGCTGGAAGTTGTCGATCTGCGCGCGCGCAAAGCGCCGGGTGGACTCGGACTGCGCATCGATCAGGCCACGCACTTCCGCATCCACGCTGGGGTCGCGGCGCGGCGCGATGGTGAACACCACGCTGGCCGGCACCGAGGTGGCGAACGCATTGGACAAGGTGAACTGCACCGTGGCCTGGCCGACGAAGGCCGGGTTGGGGGTGAAGGTCAGCATGAACGTGGGCGTCTCGGCCATCGCAGCCGCCGCCGGCGACGGGCCGGAAGCACGCGCCGCCGCCGCGGTGGCGGTACCGCCAGTCCGGGTGATGGTGGCGGTACCGGCCGAGGCCGGCAGCACCGCGACCACGGCTGCAGCCACGAACGGCCCGCCGGTGGCATTGCGGGTCAGGTCGACCTGCTGCGCTTCGCCGGGCACGGCCGCGGCAGTCACCGACACCGCCACCGGACGTGCATTGACCGTAATGGTCAGCGTGACCGGCGCCGACGTACCACCGCTGCCGGTGACCGTGTAGCTCACCACATCGGTGCCGACGAAACCGGCGGCCGGCGTGTAGACCAGCTCCAGCCCGTTGACCACGGCGGTGCCGTTGGTCGGCGCGGTGGCAATGCCGATCGATGCGATGTTGCCGGTGTCGTTGGCGGTCACCGCCACCGTCACCGCAGCATCGGACATGGTCGCCGCCACATCCGCCACCGCCACCGGCGCCGCATCGCTCACCGTGAAGCTGTAGGCCTGGGTGGCGCTGGCATTGCCGGCGTCGGCCACCGCGATGGTGAAGGACGAGGTGCCCTGCGTCGTCGGCGTGCCCGACAGCGTGCCGTCGCTGGCCAGCGTCAGGCCAGCCGGCAAGGTGCCGCTGGCGATGCTGTAGCGATAAGGCGCGACGCCACCGCTGGCCGTGAGCACCTGGGTGTACGCGCTGCCGCGCGTCGCCGGTGGCAGGGTGGGCTGCGCCAGCACCAGCGTCGCCGCCGCGATGGTCAGCGTGTAGCCGCGGCTGGCCTGGGCCGCCGGGCTGGGCGTGCTGTCGGTCGCGGTCAGGGTGAAGTTGAACGTGCCCGACGAGGTCGGCGTGCCGCTGAGACCACCGGTCGCCGCATCGAGGACGATACCGCTCGGCAGGGCGCCGGCTGTCAGTGCATAGCTGTAAGGCGCGATACCGCCGGTCGCGGGCGCGATGGTCGCGGCGTAGACCTGAGCGGCCGTGCCGGCCGGCAAGGTGCTTGCTGGCAGGACCAGGTTCGGGCCGTCCACCGTGAAGGTATACGCCTGGGTGGTGCTGGCATTGCCGGCGTCGGCCACTGCGATAGCAAACGAAAAGACGCCTTCGGCGGTCGGCGTGCCGGACAACGTGCCGTTGCCCGACAGGGTCAGACCGGCAGGCAAGCGGCCGTTGGCGACGCTGTAGGTATACGGCGCGACGCCGCCGGACGCGGTCAGCACCTGACTGTAGGGCCTGCCACGCACCGCTGGCGGCAGCGTGGGCTGGCCAGGCACCAGGGTGGCTGCTGCAATCGTCAGCGTGTAACTGCGGCTGGCCTGGGCCGCCGGGCTGGGCGTGCTGTCGCTGGCAGTCAGGGTGAAGGCGAAGTTGCCCGACAAGGTCGGCGTGCCGCTGAGCGCACCGGTCGCAGCATCCAGCACCATGCCGTTCGGCAACGTGCCGGCCGTCAGTGCGTAGCTGTAGGGCGCGGTGCCACCGGTCGCAGGCGAGATGGTCGCCGCGTACGCCTGCCCGGCCGTGCCTGCCGGCAGGGTGCTGGCCGGCAACGTCAGGTTCGGGCCGGCCACCGTCAATGCATAGGCCTGCGCAGCGGTGAAGCTGTTTGCGTCGGTCGCGGTCACGGTGAAGTTGAAGCTGCCTTCCACCGTCGCGGTACCCGACAGCGTGCCGTTGCTGGCCAGGGTGAGGCCTGCCGGCAGCGTGCCGCTTGCTAGCGTGTAGGTGTACGGCGCGGTGCCGCCACTGGCGCTCAGCGTCTGGCTGTAGGCCGTGCCGCGGGTGGCGGCCGGCAGCGTGGTGGGCACGACCACGATGACCGGTGCCGCGATGGTCAGCGTGTAGCCGCGGCTGGCCTGCGCCGCCGGGCTGGGCGTGCTGTCGGACACGGTCAGGGTGAAGGTGAAGGTGCCTGCCACGGTCGGCGTGCCGCTGAGGCTGCCGGTGGCCGCGTCCACGACAACACCCGCCGGCAGGACGCCGCCGGTCAGTGCATAGCTGTAGGGCGCGGTGCCGCCGGTGGCGGGCGTGATCGCCGCGGTGTACGCCTGCCCGGCCGTGCCTGCCGGCAAGGTGCTCGCCGGCAGTACAACGTTCGGGCCGGCAACGGTCAGGCTGTAGGCCTGGTCGCCGGTGAAGCTCCCCGCATCGGTCGCGGTCACGGTGAAGTTGAAGCTGCCTTCCACCGTCGCGGTACCCGACAGTGTGCCGTTGCTGGCCAGGGTGAGGCCTGCCGGCAGCGTGCCGCTTGCTAGCGTGTAGGTGTACGGCGCGGCGCCGCCACTGGCGCTCAGCGTCTGGCTGTAGGCCGTGCCGCGGGTGGCGGCCGGCAGCGTGGACGGCGCAACCACGATCGGCGGCGCGGCGATGGTCAGGGAGTAGCTCTGCGTTGCCTGCGATGGCGTGCCGCTGGTGCTGTCGGTGGCGGTCACGTTGAAGCTGAAGCTGCCCGCAGTGCCGGGCGTACCGGTCAGGGCGCCGCTGCTGCCATTGAGCGTGATGCCCGCCGGCAGGGCGCCGGCGGTAACGGCGTAGGTATACGGGGCAATGCCGCCGGTCGCCGGAGTGAGCGCGCTCGAATAGGCCTGGCCTGCCGTGCCGGCCGGCAGGTTGGTCGCCGGCAGGGTCACCGTCGCGCCTGCCACGGTCAGCGTGTAGGCACGGTTGCCGCTGGTGGGGCTGCCGCCGCTATCGGTAGCGGTGGCGGTGAAGTTGAAGCTGCCGGTGGCGGTGGGTGTGCCGGACAGCACGCCGGCAGCGCTCAGGGTCAGCCCGGGCGGCAGCGCACCGGCCGTGACGGCGAAGGTGTACGGCGCGGTGCCGCCGCTGGCGCTCAGGTTCTGGCTGTAGGCGCTGCCGGCGGTGGCTGCCGGCAGCGTGGCCGGCCCGACAATCACCACCACATCGTCATTGACGATGGTGCCGGTGCCGGTGGCGCGCGCGATGCTGGCGTTGCTGGCACCGGACAGGCCGATGCTGAAGGTCTCGCTGGCCTCGACCGCGGTGTCGCCATTGACGGTGATCGCCACGCCCTGCGCAGTGGTACCCGGCGGAAATGTCAGCGTGCCCGACCGCGCGACGTAGTCGCTCCCTGCGGTGGCGGTGCCGTTGGCGGTGGCGTAATTGACCGACACGGTCTGGCCGCTGGCCGCGCTCAGGCTCACCGTGAACGTGGCCGTGGTGGTGCCGCTATTGCCTTCGTTCACGCTGATATCGTCGATCGACAGCGACGGCACGGCATCGTCGTTGACGATGGTGCCCAGGCCCTGCGCATCGGCCACTGTCGCGCCGGTGACGTTGCTGACGTTGACGAAGAAGGTCTCGTCGGGCTCGCTGAGCGAGTCGCCGTTGACCTGCACGGTGAAGGTGGCGCTGCTGCTGCCGGCGGGGATGGTCTGCCCGGCCAGGCTGGAGGCGACGTAGTCCACGCCGGCAGTGGCAGTGCCGTTGGCAGTGGAGATATCGAAGCTGACGCCGCCGGCGCCGGCCGGCTGGCTCAACGAGACAGTGAAGGTGGCATTGGTGGTGCCGGCGTTGCCTTCGCTCACGGACATGTCGTTGATCGACAGCGACAGCTGGTCGTCGTTGACGATGGTGGCGGTGGCGCTGGACGGACTGCCGATGCCATAGCCGCTGCCGCTGGCCACGCTGATCACCACCGTCTCGTCGGCCTCCACCGTGGTGTCGGCGACCGGGGTGACGGAAAAGGTGGCCGTGGTGGCGTTGGCGGGCACCACGATGCTGCTCGGCGCACCCGTGTAGTCGGTGCCGCTGGTGGCGGTGCCGCCGCGGCTGAGGTTCACCGTGGTCGCCGAACTGCTGCTCTGGCTCAGCGTCACCGTGTAGGTGAACGCTGCGCCGCTATTTTCGTTGAGGCTGGCCGGGCTCACCGCGATGCTGGCAGTGCGCGATGGATTGACGGTGATGTTGAAGACGATCTGGTTGTTGTCTTCGTCCAACAGATAGAACGAGTCCGATGTCGCACCATCGCCGTTATTGGTATAGGTCACCTGTTCGGTGCTGTCAGGATTCTGACCGGGAAGACTGTATGTGCCATGCGCCGGGGGCACGCCGGGATCGGTCATGCCGATATTGGAAGGCCCGTCGCAATCGCCGACTTCGAAGGACACCGAGCCACCTGAGTTGACGGTGGCGCTTTTCGGAGTCGGGCAGTAGGCAGCCAGGGCGACGTGAGAGGTCGCCAACAGCAACAGCGCCAGCATCCAACGCAGCAGCAGGCGCACGCCACCCGAGGCGGCGAAGGTCGTAGACATAAGTTTTCCCCGAAAAAGCACGCCACCCCAAATGGCGTCGGCAGCGGTCCTGGTGCCTCGGATCAGCGCAACGCAATGCCTTAAGAGGCATGTGATTCAACTATAGCGCTATTTGAACTGGAACTGACTGCCAGTTAAAGAATGAAAAATTAATACTTCATCTCAATTAGGATCTTGGTGGCTTGTGGTATGCAATGTCGGCAGGTATGACTACGTCAGTCTCCGACAGTCGGTCGGCGGCGCACCTACGTAGGGAGAGCTGCATGAGTGAGTTCTTCATCGGCCAGATCATGTTGACCGGTTTCGCATTCGCGCCGAAGTATTTTGCGCAGTGCAACGGGCAATTGCTGCCAGTCAATCAGAACCAGGCCCTGTTCAGTCTGCTCGGCACGCGCTTCGGCGGCGATGGCAGGACCACGTTCGGCTTGCCGGACATGCGTGGGCGCACCCCGATGGGCTATGGGCCGTCGGCGGATCCGAACTGGCAGCCGCCTGCCGCTCCCATGGGCCAGGCGGCAGGCGCGGAGACGGTGACGCTGGTGGCAGACAACCTGCCCCCGCACAGCCACCTGATGAATTGCAGTAGCGCCAACGGCGACAACCGCACACCGACAGGCCGTCTGTTCGCGAACAACAACGTCGCCTCCGGGACTGCGCACGCGTTGTACGCCGCGCCTGGCGCGATGGTGCCGCTGTCCCAGTCCACGATCGCCAACAGCGGCGGCAGCCAGGCGCATCCGAACCTGCAGCCCTATACCGCAATCAATTTCTGCATCGCGCTGTCCGGCATCTTCCCTTCGCGCAGCTAGGCGCCTCCGTATCCGGGGGCGCCGGCGTACGCAGCCTTGCGTACGACGCCCCATCGACCAGGAAGAATTTCATGGGTACTCCCTTCATTGGCGAAATCCGCATGTTCGGTTTTGGCCGCACTCCCCAGGGTTGGCAGGCGTGCGACGGCTCGTTGCTGCAGATTTCCGAATACGAACCGTTGTACGTCCTGCTCGGCACTGTCTACGGTGGCAATGGCACCAGCACGTTCGGCGTGCCGGATCTGCGCGGCCGCCTGCCGATCCACCAGGGCCAGGGACCGGGCCTGAGCAACTACGTGCTCGCCCAGCACGCCGGCACCGAGACGGTGACGTTGACGGACCTGCAGATGCCGGCGCACACGCATACCGCTCAGGCCACCACCACCGCAGCGACGGCGACCGCACCGGCGGGGTTATTGCCGGCGGCGGTCAACGGCAGCACGTTCTACGTGAGCGATGCAACCGGTGGCACCACCTTGGCGATGTCCACGCAGAGCACCTCGTTCGCCGGCGGCAACCAGCCGCACGACAACCTCATGCCGACACTGACGGTGCAGTACTGCATCGCCACCACGGGCATCTTTCCGCAGCAGGCCTGATCCCCGCGCCGCGCCGGCAGGCCGCGGTATGCATCCGCTTCATCGGAGACTCTGTTCATGACCGAACCCTATATCGGCGAAATCCAGCTGTTCGGCTTCGACTACAACCCCTACGGCTGGGCGTTGTGCAATGGCGCCACACTGCCGATCGCGCAGAACACCACGCTGTACTCCCTGCTCGGCGTGGCCTATGGCGGCAACGGTAACAGCACCTTCCAGTTACCGAACTTTTCCGCACGCGCCGGTTGCCAGCAGGGCGCGGGGCCGGGCCTGACCCCGCACTCGCTGGGTAGCAACTTCGGCTCCGCGTCGGAAAGCCTGCTCAGCACGCAGATCCCGATGCACCAGCATGGCGTCAACATACTCTCGCAGCCGGACGTGACCAAGAAGACGGGCACGCCAGCCAACGGTGTGGCGCTGTCGTCGCTGAACGTCAACACCGAGCGCCCGTTCCTGGCGGTCGCGCCGGACAAGCAATTCTCCCCGACCATGCTGTTGCCTACCGGCAGCGGACAGGCGCACGAGAACCGCCAGCCCTATCTGGCCGTGAACTTCTGCATCGCGCTGCAGGGCGACTATCCGGCGTTCGACTGAGCGCTGCCGTCACCCGGGCGCGTTGCAGAGGCGGCGATGAAGATGCAGTTCGTAACGAGCGCTACCGCTAATCGGGGCGCGGTGGATCTTGCCCTGCGCCCCGAGCAGCCAGCCGACATCGCGTGGCTGCAGGCGCTTTATGCCAGCACCCGCAGCGACGAGCTGGCACCGGTACCGTGGCCGGAGGCGAGCAAACGTGCCTTTCTTCAGCAGCAATTTGCGCTGCAGCGCGCGCACTACCAGCAACATTTTGAAGGCGGCGACTTTCTGATCGTCCAGGCCAAGGATCTGCGTATCGGGCGCCTGTATCTGCACCGCGCTGCCGCGCAACATACGCTGGTGGATATCAGCCTGCTGCCGGACTGGCGCGGCCAGGGCATCGGCTCGCAACTGCTCGCCTACGCGCAGGCGGTGGCGCGCGAGGCCGGATGCGGATTGTCACTGCACGTGCTGCACGCAAACCCCGCCGCGCAACGACTGTATATCCGCCACGGTTTCGTCGCGGGTATGAGCAACCAGACGCATCTGCAGATGCACTGGCATTTTCCCGAGCACCGCGGTTGAACGCACTCAGTTGAAAACGGCCTGATACAGAAACCCGTCGCGCTCGCGCGCCACCGGCACCAGGAACACGCCGATCTCGCCCAGCCGCGTGTGTCGCAGCTGGTAGGTCTGCTGCGGAAACAGGAACGCCGAGCTGTTGCGGAACAGCAGCGAAAAGGGCGCCCGGTGGACGGCATGCGTGGTGGGCAGCGGCCGCGCCTCGACCAGCACGAATGGCACCTCGCCTTCGTTCAATGCGGCAGAGAACGTTTCATTGACGCTGCCTGCAAAGTGCTCCAGGGTCAGTAGATCCATTACGTACTCGTGGTCGGCCGGAACTCCGATCATCCACCTAGGGCATACCTGCCACAACACCCCTGCGCTCGCAGATTGCGTTGGGTCATGCATGAGACGGCTTGTTGCATGCATGCCGGCTGCAACGCGTCCGCTGCGATGCAGGCGTCATGCGATAATACTGGACGCACCGGTTCGGTTATGTTCAGCCGTGTGACGGCTACTCTATCGCGTTGGAATTCTGTTAAAGGCTTCGATGACGGCGTCCGCATCCCCTGTCGTGCAGTTGTCCGGTGTCCGCATCGATCGCGGCGGTCGTACGATCCTGCGCGACGTCTCGCTCGACGTGCCACGCGGCAGCATCACTGCCGTGCTCGGTCCGTCCGGCAGCGGCAAGTCCACCTTGCTGGCCGCGCTGACCGGCGAGCTGCGTCCGGTCGCCGGCACGGTCACCCTGTTCGGCAACGCGATCCCGCATGGCAACCGTGCATTGCTGGAGATGCGTCGCAATGTCGGCGTGCTGCTGCAGGGCAATGGCCTGCTGACCGACCTGAGCGTGGCCGACAACGTCGCGCTGCCGCTGCGTACGCATACGCGCCTGCCGGCGCCGGTGCTGCAGCGCCTGGTGCAGATGAAGCTGCATGCAGTGGGCCTGCTGGCCGCCGCCGATGCCTGGCCGCGCGAATTGTCCGGCGGCATGGCGCGGCGTGTGGCGCTGGCGCGCGCGCTGGCACTGGACCCGCCGCTGATGATCTACGACGAACCGCTGACCGGGCTGGACCCGATCGCCTCGGGCGTGATCATGAGCCTGATCCAGCGCCTCAACGACAGCCTTGGCCTGACCAGCATCATCGTCAGCCACCACGTGCACGAAACCCTGCCGATCAGCGACCAGGCCGTGGTCATCGCCAATGGCGGCATCGTGTTCGCCGGCACGCCGGAGCAGCTGCAGGACAGCACCGATCCGCTGGTGCAGCAATTCCTGCATGGCCAGCCGGATGGGCCGATCGCCTTCGATGCGGCGCCGCGGCGCGACCGGAGTGCCGCCTGATGGCCATGGTCGAGTCGATCCGCGCCTTCGGCCGCGCCGGGCTGTTTTCGCTGACCGTGCTGCGCGGCTCGGTACCCACGCGCGATTTCATCGCCGAGCTGGTGCGCGAGATCTACAAGGTCGGCGCGCGGTCGCTGCCGATCATCGCCGTCGGCGGCGCCTTCGTCGGCCTGGTGCTGACCCTGCAGGGCTACCGCACGCTGACCACCTACGGTGCGTCGGATGCGCTGTCCACGCTGCTGGGGCTGTCGCTGTACCGCGAACTGGCACCGGTGCTGACCGCGCTGCTGTTCATCGGCCGCGCCGGCAGCTCGATCGCGGCCGAGCTGGGCCTGATGCGCGCCACCGACCAGATCAAGGCGCTGGAGCTGATGGCCATCGATCCGGTCGCCAAGGCGGTGGCACCGCGCTTCTGGGCGGCGGTGCTGACGGTGCCGTTGCTGACCGGCGTGTTCTGCTCGCTGGCCATCACCGGCGGCTATTTCGAAGCCGTGCACGTGCTGGGCATCGACAACGGCACATTCTGGTCGGGGTTGAGCAACAGCGTGGACTTCTGGGACGACTTTGGCGTGGCCATGCTCAAGTCGGCGATCTTCGGCGGCACCGCCGCGTTGGTCGCCGCCTACGTGGGCTTCCACGCCGAACCGACCATCGAAGGCACCTCGATCGCCACCACCCGCGCGGTGGTGAACGCCTCGCTGCTGGTGCTGATGTTCAACTTCGTCCTTTCTGCAATGTTGTTTAGGTGAGTGGAATAACTATGGCCATGCGTGGACCACGACTCGAATTCGCCGTCGGCGCCTTTTTGCTGCTGACCCTGGCCTCACTGCTGGTGCTGGCGGTGGCCTCGACCAACCAGCGCTGGGGCTTCGGCTCCAGCCAGTACACGCTGACCGCGCGCTTCAGCCAGATCGGCCAGCTGCGTGCGCAGGCACCGGTGAAGATCGGCGGCGTGACCATCGGCAAGGTGTCCGACATCAGCCTGGATCCGACCAGGTTCGACTCGGTGGTGACCCTGTCGCTGGACAACAAGTACAAGGATCTGCCGGCCGACACCTCGGCCGGCATCTTCACCAGCGGCCTGCTGGGCGAGAGTTATATCGGGTTGCAGCCGGGCGGCGACCCGGAAACGCTCAAGCCGGGCGAAGAAATCGGCTTCACCCAGCCGGCGGTGGACCTGCTGCAGCTGGTCGGCAAGTACATGTTCAGTGGCGGCGGTGATAAATCCGCCGCAGAGGGTCAGGCCGCCCCGCCTGCCCAGCCCGCTTCTCCCTCTACGGAACCGCACCAATGAAAACCACCCTGCTCTCCGCTGTCCTGGCCTCGACCCTGCTGGTGTGCGCACCGGCCACCGTGCTGGCGCAGCCGGCTGCCGCCAGCGCGCCTGCGCAGGGCGCGGCCACCAAGACCGTCATCGACAGCAGCACCCGCATCCTGAGCACGCTGGACCAGCGCCGCGCCGAGTTCCGCAGCAACCCGGCCGCGCTGCGCCAGTACATCAATGGCGAATTGAACAAGGCCTTCGACCGCGACTACTCGGCCCGCCTGGTGCTGGGCGTCAACGGCCGTGGCGCCTCCGATGCGGACGTCAAGCTGTTTGCCGATGCGCTGGCCGACAACCTGATGCAGCGTTACGGCACCGCGTTGCTCAACTTCGAAGGCAAGCCGACCTTCCGCGCCAAGTCCGAGAGCGCGCTGCCGGGCAACCGCGGCGTCAAGGTGTCCACCGACCTGCTGCGCGCCGGCAACGACCCGACCCCGGTCGATTACATGATGCGTAACGTCGGTGGCCAGTGGAAGATCTTCGATGTGATGATCGAAGGCATCTCCTACGTGCAGACCTTCAAGACACAGTTCGACGCCCCGCTGCGCGAAAAGGGCATTGCCAAGGTCGCCGCAGAGCTGCGTAGCGGCAATCTGCAGGTCGGTCCGGCACCGGCCAATGGCAAGTAACGATTCCGTGCAACGCAATGGCCAGACGCTGGCACTGACCGGCGTGCTCGACCGCGACGCGGTCACGGCGGCCTGGCCGCAGGCGATTGCGCAACTGGACGGCATTCGCACGCTGGACCTGTCGGGTGTACAACGCCTGGACAGTGCCGGCGTTGCAATGCTGGCCGAACTGGCGGCGCGGCTACGCGCCACCGGTGCCGGTCCCGTCACGGTGGTGGGTGAGGCGTCCGGTCTGGACGAATTACGTGCCGCCTACCGTTTGTCCCCTACTTTCGATTTCCAGGCCTGAGCGCCACCCCATGACCCAGCTTCGCCCCCTTTCCCTGTTGGCCGCCTGCCTGCTGCTTGGTGCCTGCGCCAGCCACGCTCCGAAATCCGCGCCGCTTGCGTCCGCGGCCGAGACCGCCCCGGACGCGACCCCGGCGCCGGTACGCGACGACGCCGGTGTGACGGCGCAGCCGGCCACTGCCGGCTTTGCCGCCCCGGACGCCTTGCCGGCCACCGCCGCAGCCCCGGCCGACCAGACCGGCGCCGATGCCAGCGCCGGGACCGCCGGGACCGCAGGTGCCGCCACCTCGGCCGAGGACGACTACGCTGCGCTCTACGGCCCCACCACCCCGCAGGCCGGCGCCAACGGTGCATCGGGCCAGCCCGGTGATGCGCCGCCCTACGATCCGTGGGAGCGCTACAACCGCGGCATGCACCGCTTCAACCTGGCCGTGGACCGGGGCGTGGCGCGTCCGTTGGCCACCGGCTATACCAAGGTGGTGCCGCGTCCGGCACGCCTGGGCGTGACCAACTTCTTCGACAACCTCGGCACGCCGCTGACCATGGTCAACCAGCTGCTGCAGGGCCACCCGGTGTATGCGATGCAGTCGCTGGGCCGCTTCGTGATGAATTCCACGCTGGGCGTGGCCGGTCTGTTCGACCCGGCCTCCGCAGCCGGCATTCCGCGCCGCAGCGAGGACTTCGGTCAGACCCTGGGTGTATGGGGCTGGCGCAATTCGCGCTACTTCGAGTTGCCGCTGTTCGGCCCACGCACGGTGCGCGACACCTTCGGCCTGGGCGGCGACATTCCGCTCTCGCCGTTGCGCCAGGTCGACGACAGCGGCGCGCGCTTCGCCCTGCAGGGCCTGCAGCTGGTGGATACGCGCGCGCAACTGATGTCGCTGGATTCGCTGCGCGACCAGGCACCGGACGAGTACGCACTGACCCGCGATGCATGGATGCAGCGCCGCAACTACCAGATCGTGCGCGACCTGCGCAGCCATCGCCAGAAGGACAACGAGTTGCCCGACTACCTGCGCGAGGACAAGGACAGCACCGTGCCGGTGGATGCGATGCCGATCCCGCAGTGGATTCGTTGATCGATCTAGCGTGCGGTTTGGCGTCAATATGAAAGCCCGGGAGCGATCCCGGGCTTTTTATTTTCCGCCACCAGCATGCGAGGTGGCTAGGCTGCCTAGGCGCAGGCTTGCTTGGGGCAATCCAGATCGAAGGATCGAAGGTGCAGTTGCCAGGTCACTTGCCGGCGCGCAACTCCGGTTCGGGCCTGATCGACGGCGTGCGGTCGATATAGGTGAGATAGTGCTTCCATAGATCGTGCGCGCGCTGATCGTCGAGGTCGACGATGCAGCGCGCCACCTTGGCCGGCAGGACTGTCGCATCGTGCCAGCGCGTTTGCACATTGCCGCACTGAAGATCCCGGTACGTCGTCCACGCCGTCTGTGCGTTGTCGAAAGCGTCGGCGGCAATACCCAATGTGGAAACGGCCCGGTCGCGCGCGGTCGCCAGATAATCATCCAGACGTGCCTGCGCGATGCCGACTTGCTCGTTCCAGCAAGCGTTACTTTCCGGGGTTGTCTGCAGGTCGCGGCAAAGCTCCGCAGCGTGCAATGACGAACTGCCAGGCAGCATCAGGAGGACAAAGAGCAGACGCATCGACAGGGTCCTTGTTGAGTCACCTTCGCGATGCGTGCACCGACACGGTGGATGCAGCTTGCTGCGTCAGGCCACGCGTGCCACTGGCGCACACGCGTGGCGTCTCGTCCTGGTGGAGAGGAGCTTCAGGCAGCCGCTGCCAACGCTGCATCCACCGCCGCACGCAGGCGCGCATCGTCTGCCGGCACGTCGGGGGCGAAGCGGTCGATGACCTGGCCGTCGCGGCCGATCAGGAATTTTTCGAAGTTCCACAGCACGCCCGGTGCGGGGTTGGGTGCAATGCCGTAGCCGGCCAGTTTCTCGCGCATCGGGCCATCGCCGGTGGCCTGCGGCTGTGCGCTGGTCAACTGCTGATACAGCGGATGGATCTCGGCACCGGTGACGGCGATCTTGGAGAACATCGGAAAGGTCACGTCGTAGGTGAGCTGGCAGAACTGCGCGATCTCCGCCTCGCTGCCGGGCTCCTGCCCCTTGAAGTCGTTGGCCGGAAAGCCCAGCACTTCCAGTCCCTGTGCCTGCTTGTCGCGATACAGCGCTTCCAGGCTCTCGTACTGCGGGGTCAGTCCGCACTTGGAGGCGACGTTGACCACCAGCAGCACCTTGCCGCGATAGTAGGCCAGCGTGGCGGGCTCACCGTCGATGCGGGCAACCGGGATGTCGTAAAGCGTCTGGCTCATCGATACGTCCTGGACAGGTAGAGCCGAGAGCATAAACCGCCACGATGGCGCGAGCGAGACGGCTGGCTCATGGCGCTTGCAGTGATCTCCAGCGACGCGCACGGGCCAAGCGGCTGATCGACCCGTGCAGGCGCTTCACCACGTTCTAAGACGTCAATCGATGCACAACGCGGCCTGGCCCAAGCCGCCGATCACTTCCTGGCGGCAACCGAAGCGGTCGCTGTCGCGCTGGCAGGTGCCGGATGTCGCGGTGCCGGTCGGCACGATGCTGGTGGCCAGGCAATCACCGCTGCAGTCGGAACTGTCGCTGCAGGTCTTGCCGGCATCGGCATACGGCACCACGCAACGCACCGTCTGCATGCGGCCGACAGGACGCAGTTGCCCGCCCTTAGCCGTGCATTCGGCAGCGTCGGCGGAACCGGCGTGCGGTGGCTGCGGCGTACCCGCCGCAGCGCCCGGCCTGGTCGCCGGAGGCGTGCTGCATGCGGTCAGCAGCAGCGCGCAGACCACTGCATGGATCCATCGGGTTGCCATGTTGACACTCTCGTCTTGCATCAGGTGGCTGCAAGCATCGCGGTGGCGATGTCTGCGTGGCGTGCTCGCTATCGGCAAGAAGCCATGCCGGAGACCTGCGTTTTGTAGGAGCGGCCCTGGCCGCGATGGGGCGTTATCGGCAATGCCTGGTCGCGCCCGGGTGCGCTCCTACGTCGTGGCTTGTTGCGTCGCCTTGGGCGGCGGATCATTCCTGCTCGTCGTTGCTGTCGTCGTCGCTGCTGCTGGCGGTGTCGTCGCTGCCGGCATCGTCCAGCAGCGCCTGGGAGTGTTCGCTGGCCAGGGTTTCCACGCCGCGCAGGCGGCGTTCGATGGTGCGGGTCTTGCGGCTGGCTTCGCCCAGGCTCTTGCCGACCGTGCTGATCTGCCGCTCGGCCTTTTCGAGGATGCCGGCGAACTTGCCGAACTCGCTCTTCACCGCGCCCAGCACCTGCCAGACCTCGCTGGAGCGCTTTTCGATCGCCAGCGTGCGGAAGCCCATCTGCAGGCTGTTGAGCAGGGCGGTGAAGGTGGTCGGGCCGGCCAGCACCACGCGATGTTCGCGCTGCAGCAGGTCGACCAGGCCGGCGCGACGGATCACTTCGGCGTACAGGCCTTCGGTGGGCAGGAACATCACCGCGAAGTCGGTGGTCTGCGGCGGGCAGACGTACTTGTCGCTGATCGACTTGGCCTGGATGCGGATGGCGCGTTCCAGCTGCGCCGTCGACGTCTTGATCGCGTCGAGGTCGCCCTTTTCCTGCGCGTCGATCAGGCGTTCGTAATCCTCGCGCGGGAACTTGGCATCGACCGGCAGCCACACCACCGTGTCGTCGCCACGGCCCGGCAGGCGAATCGCGAAATCCACCGCCTCGGCGCTGTCGGGCCTGACCCGCACGCTGCGCGCGTACTGCTCCATCGTCAGCGTCTGTTCGAGGATGTTCTCCAGCTGCACTTCGCCCCAGCCGCCGCGGTCCTTGACGTTGCTCAGCACACGCTTGAGATCGCCCACGCCGGTAGCCAGCTGCTGCATCTCGCCCAGGCCGCGCTGCACCTGTTCCAGGCGTTCGGAGACGAGCTTGAAGGAGGCATCCAGCCGCGTGTTGAGCGTGGTCTGCAGTTTTTCATCGACGGTGGCGCGCATCAGTTCGAGCTTGCTGGCGTTGTCGTTCTGCAGGTTGGCCAGCTGTTGTTCCAGCGTGGCGCGCATTTCGCCGATGCGCAGTTCGTTGCGCTGGGTGAGTTCGGTCAGGCGTTGGCCCAGGGCCTCGGTGAAGCGCTGCTGCGACTCGCCGGCCTCCTGCCGGCCCTTGCGGGCATCGTCGGCCAGCGCTTCGCGCAGGGCGGCCATATGGGTGTCGGTGCGCGCGATCAGCTCGGTCAGCTGCTGGCCGAACACCTGGATGCGGGTTTCCTGCTGCTGGCCGAAGCCGTCGAGCTGGGTGCGCAATTCGGTCAGCCGCAGGGTGAGCAGTTCGCCGGTGCGTTGTTGCGCCAGGGCGCTTTCTTCGCGCGCCTTGCGTGCGTCTTCGCCGAGTGCATCGCGCAACAGGTCCAGGCGCTGGTCGGTGCGCGTGGACAGTTCGGTGAGATTGCGTGCGAAGGTTTCCAGGCGGCCGTCCTGCTGCCGCGCCAGGCCTTCGAGCTGCTCGCGCAATTCGCCGCGGCCGTCGCGTTGCTCGGCACGCAGCGCCAGCTCCAGGCCGCTGGTGGAAGGACGTCGCAGCAGGGCGATCAGCTGCAACACGAGGACTACGACAAGCAGTCCGAGAAGGATCAGGGATTGGGATGACATGCGCGCAGTGTAGCCGGGCCGGTCGCAGGGGCTGCGCCAGTGCGATGCCGGTTGGGCGGCCGGTGCTCAGTGCGCGGGCGCCTGGGACGTTGCGCCTGCGGCAATGCGCATCAAGCGACTCCGACGCGGCTGACGGCGTGGCGAGCCGGGCCAGAGCTGCGCAGTCGCAACGTCGCCGCGGTCAGAACCCTTCCAACACCAGCTTGCCGCGGGTGCGATGCGATTCCAGTGCGGCGTGGGCGCGGCGCAGGTTGTCGACGGTGATGCGGCCGTAGTGCTCGCCCAGCGTGCTGCGCAGCGTGCCGCTGTCCACCAGCGCGGCGACGCGGTTGAGCAGGTGGTGCTGGGCAATCATGTCGTCGGTGTCGAACAGCGAGCGGGTGAACATGAATTCCCAGTGCAGCGACGCGCTCTTGCGCTTGAGCGGCAGCACATCGAGCGTGGCCGGGTCGTCGATCAGGGCCAACTGGCCCTGCGGTGCGAGCACCTCGACCAGCTGGGCGAAGTGCTGGTCGGTATGGGTCAGGCTGGCGACATGCTCGACCTGGGCGATGCCGATGCGCTGCAGGCTCTCGCTCAGCGGCTGGGTGTGGTCGATGACATGGTGGGCACCGAGCGCATACACCCAGTCCTGCGTCTGCGGGCGCGAGGCGGTGCCGATCACGGTCAGCTTGGTCAACGTGCGCGCCAGCTGCACCAGGATCGAGCCGACGCCCCCGGCGGCGCCGACCACCAGCAGGGTCTGGCCCTGCCCGCCGTCTTCGGCGATGCGCAGGCGGTCGAACAGCAGCTCCCAGGCGGTGATCGCGGTCAGCGGCAACGCGGCGGCCGAGGCGTCATCGAGCGTGGCCGGCTTGCGCCCGACCAGGCGTTCGTCCACCAGGTGGTATTCGGCATTGGTGCCCGGGCGGTTCAAGGTGCCGGCGTAGTACACCGCATCGCCGGGCTGGAACAGGCTGACCGCGCTGCCCACCGCATCGACCACGCCGCTGGCATCCCAGCCGAGCACGCGCGGTGCGTCGACCGCGGCGTTGGCGCGCACCTTGGTGTCGACCGGATTGACCGAGATGGCATGGATACGCACGCGCAGGTCGCGCGGGCCGGGCTCGGGCAGCGGCAGGTCGAGCGCGACCAGCGCGCGCGCGTCGTCGATGGGCAGACCGTGCTGGGGATAGGCGATGGCTTTCAAGGCGGACGTCCTGCGGGGAGGGAACTGCATGGTCGGCCGCCGGCATTGCGAGAAAAACCGGCAAACTGCGCAAGCACTTTCACAGCTGGAGTGAAGATGGTCCGCTTCGACGACTTGGCGCTGTTCGTGCGCACGGCGGCACTGGGCAGTTTTTCCAATGCCGCGCGCGAGGCCGACCTGCTGCCCGGCCAGGTCAGCGCGGCAGTGGCGCGGCTGGAGCGGGCCCTGGACCTGCGCCTGTTTGCGCGCTCCACGCGCAGCCTGCGGCTGACCGCCGAGGGAGAGCAGTACCTGCCCTACGCACGCCAGGTGCTGGAGCTGCTGCGCGATGGGCGCGAGCAGGTGCGCGGGCACGACACCGAACTGCAGGGCGTGCTGCAGGTAACCGCCCCGTCGGACCTGGGCCGCAATGTGCTGCTGCCGTGGCTGACCGAGTTCCGCGCCGCGCATCCGCGCCTGCGCCTGCGCCTGCATCTGTCCGACCAGGTGGCGGACCTGTACCGCGCGCCGGTGGATGTGGCGTTCCGGCTGGGTCGTATCGACGATGCGGAGCATGTGGCGCTGCCACTGGCGCCGCACAACCGGCGGGTGCTGGTCGCCGCGCCGTCCTATCTGCAACGGCACGGACAACCGGCCACGCTGGACGCGCTGCGCGAGCACGCCTGCCTGCTGTATCTGCTGGCCGGGCGCGCCTACGACCGCTGGCAGTTCGAGCTGGAGGGCCGCCGCCACATCGTGCCGGTGCGTGGCGCGATGCTGTGCGATGACGCCGATATCGTGCGGCGCTGGGCAGTGGCAGGCGAAGGCATCGCCTATAAATCCTGGCTGGATGTCTGCACCGACGTGCAGGCCGGGCGTTTGCAGGTGCTGTTCCCGGAGTGCGGCGACCGCCTGCCTCTGCACCTGGTGTGCCCGCATCGCAAGCAGTTTTCGCCAGCGGTGCGGCAGCTGCACGCGCTGTTTGCGCAACGCTGCCAGGCGATGACGGCGCTGTACCCGCTGGCGTCCGATGCGCGTTGACCTGCTGCGCCGGAACAGGGGCGGGATGGATGCACGCGCGCCGCGGCAAGGTCTGCGCGACTGCCGCGCGCGTTGAGGTGCCCGTCACTGCGCAGCTTCTAGCCTGCCTGCATGACAGCCCGCCGCTTCCCGTCGATGCAGTGCTACGGCAATCGCCAGGGCCACTCCGGAGTGGTGGCCTATGCGGTGGCAGACGATGCAATCGCGGTGCGCTTTCGCAGTGGCGAGACCTATGTGTACACCGCCGCCAGTGCCGGCGCCGACGTGGTCGCGACCATGCAGCGCCTGGCCAAGGCAGGGCGCGGCTTGAGCACGTATATCAGCCAGAGCGTGCGCGACGCTTACGCGGGCAAGCTGACGGTGTAGGCAAGCGGCAATGGGACAGGTTGCACGCGTCGATCTGCATGGCTGCACGAATGTACACATGCCCATTGCAGCATCCGCTCCGTTGTACGCAGACGCGGCAGCCGTGCTGCTGCAATGATGCATCGACGCACGCGCGAGACGCAGAGCAGTCACTGGCGTAGTCGTCTGCACGCACTCACCACCTCCATCCCCGGGCACATATGCTGGACATCTACGGAAAGCCGACATCGATCAACGTGCGCAAGGTGCTGTGGCTGTGCGAGGAACTGGCGCTGGACTACACGCTGCACGCGTATGGCAGCGGGTTTGCATCGCTGGACACGGAGGCCTTTCGCGCGCTCAACCCCAACGCACTGGTGCCGGTGATCCGCGATGGCGATCTGGTGCTGTGGGAGTCGAACACGATCTGCCGGTATCTGGCCGCGCGTGCAGGACGCGCCGACCTGTTGCCGACGGCGCCCGCTGCCCGTGCGCTGGTCGAGCAATGGATGGATTGGCAGGCCACCGAACTCAACAACGCCTGGCGTTACGCGTTCATGGCCAGCGTGCGCGGCAGCGCGGCACATGCCGATCCACAGGCGATTGCGGCGAGCGTGCGCGAGTGGAACCGGCACATGGCCATCCTCGAGGCACAGCTGCAACGCGGCGGCCCGTTCGTGCTCGGAGCCGACTTCACCCTGGCCGATATCGTGTTGGGCTTATCCACGCAGCGCTGGCTTGCCAGCCCGATCGCGCGGCCGGCGTTGCCGGCGGTGGCGGCGTATCACGCCTGCCTGAAGACGCGTGCCGGCTTTCGACGTCATGGCTGCAATGCGCCGTAGACTACGCCTGCGCAAAAGCGAGCCAGACAGTGCGGCGATGCTGGATTTGCATGCGGATCGCATCGCATTGACCTCAACGTGACCTGCGCATCGCTAGGGTGAGGCTTCGTTCCTGCCAGGCCACCCGATGACCACCGCCACCAACCAAACCCGTCTGTTCGCGCTGGGCCTGTTCGTTTTTCTGGGCAGCTTTGCCGCGATCGTCTGGTACCTGATGCGGCCGTACGGCACGGCGTATTTCTTCCCGGTGCATTTTCTGATCGGCGCCGCGTTGCCGTTTTTGTTCTATGCCATTGGTGGAACACGGCTGTGGTTCTGGATCGGCATCGGGGTCACCGCACTGGTGCTGTTGTGGTTCAACTTCTGGGGGCATGACGCCAATGGCGCGGCGCCACGGGTACTCGATTGGACCCATTTCGCCGCCGGTGCGGTCGGCCTGATCGGCGCGTGGGCGGTGCAGTTGGTCTATCGCAATGTGCGCCCACCGCACCGCCCGTCTGTGGAGTGAGCGGGGATTTGGGATTGGGGATTCGCAAAAGCGGGATCGCGGGTGGCGGTCGCTTGGCCGGGGACCGGCGGGTGTGGCGCGCTGACAGCTGATACGGTACGCGTGCGCGGCCATGCTGGCGCCGACGCATGACCTTGGACCGATAGCTTTGCTGCGGCGCGTTGGGCGACACTCGCGCCTTCTTTTGTTCCCGCGAGGTCCGCATGTCGTCTTGGCTCAGGCGCAAACCCATCGATCAGGTCACCGTGCACGAGGCCGGCCGGCAGCTGGTCCGCAGCCTGAGTTGGCCGCATCTGGTCGCGCTGGGCATCGGCGCGATCGTCGGCACCGGCATCTATACGTTGATCGGCGTGGGCGCGGACAAGGCCGGCCCGGCGGTGCTGCTGTCGTTCGTGGCGGCCGGCATCGTGTGCGCCTGTGCGGCGCTGGCGTATGCGGAGATGGCCACGATGATGCCGGCTGCCGGCAGCGCCTACACCTACAGCTACACCGCGCTCGGCGAGAGCATCGCCTGGGTGGTGGGCTGGAGCCTGGTGCTGGAATACTCGCTGGTGGTGAGCACGGTGGCGGTGGGCTGGTCGGGCTATTTCGTCGGCTTCCTGCAGTGGTTGGGGGTCAACCTGCCGCATGCCCTGGTGGCCGGGCCGCATGCCGGCGGCATCGTCAACCTGCCGGCGGTGGTGATCACCTTCCTGGTCGCCGGCATGCTGATGGCCGGCACCAAGGAAAGCGCCACGCTCAACGCGGTGCTGGTGGTGCTGAAGATCGTGGCGCTGGGCGTGTTCGTGGCCATTGCGTTGCCGGCGTTCGACAGCGCCAACCTGCAGCCGTTCATGCCGTATGGCTTTCCCAAGACCGAAGGTGCCGATGGCGTGGAGCGCGGGGTGATGGCCGCGGCGGCGATCATCTTCTTCGCGTTCTATGGCTTCGATGCGATCTCCACCGCGGCCGAAGAAACCAAGAACCCGGGGCGCGATCTGTCGATCGGCATCGTCGGCTCGATGATCGGCTGCACGCTGATCTATGTGCTGGTGGCGTTGTCGGCGGTGGGCGCGATGAGCTTCACCGTGTTCGGCAAGAGCCCGGAGCCGTTGGCGCTGATCATGCGCGAACTCGGCCACGGCAAGGCGGCGCTGGTCATCGGTGCGGTGGCGATCATCGCGCTGCCGACGGTGTTGCTGGCGTTCCTGTATGGGCAGAGCCGCATCTTCTTCGTGATGTCGCGCGATGGCCTGTTGCCGCGCGGCCTGTCCAAGGTCAATGCCCGCACCGGCACGCCGGTGGCGATCACCCTGTTCACGGCGGTGCTGGTGGCGGCGTTGGCCGGCGTGGCGCGCCTGGATGAAATTGCCGCATTGGCCAATGCCGGGACCCTGGCGGCGTTCACTGCGGTGGCGGCGTGCCTGCTGGTGCTGCGCGTGCGCGAGCCCACGCGTGCGCGCTCCTTCCGGACGCCGCTGGCATGGGTGGTGGGTCCGGTGGCGATCCTGGGCTGCCTGTATCTGTTCTGGAGTCTGCCAAGCACGACGCAGGGGTGGTTCCTGGCCTGGAACGCGCTGGGTGTGGTGGTGTATGTGGCCTATGGCCGGCGCAATAGCCGGTTGGCGAAGGTGGGATAGTTCCTCCTCCCGTCGGGAGTGTGCCCTTCTCCCAGCGGGAGAAGGGGCTCGCAGTACGGATGAGGGGCGCCTCGGACACCCGGCAGGTGCCAGCGATGACGAACGCGTCGCCACGCGCCTTTAAGAATGAATCAACACAGGCGAGCTGTGCCCTTGCTTTCAGGCTGGGCGCCGGCCCGCGCTCGCGATACCGGCGCTTGAATCACGGTGCCGCCGCAGGCGTGGCGCAGAACGAGGCAGGCAATGCCTCTGGTTGCGTGCCCCAGCCCTGGGTCGGCGCCTGCTTGCTTAGTGCAAACGACAGCGTGCCGCCCTGCTGCAGCTGGGCCCAGTCCAGGAACACCTGCCGCTGCGGTTGCCCGTTGAAACGCACGCTGTCCACGTATTGCAGCGCGCGGCCGTCGGCGCCGGGGGCGTCGATACGCAGGCGCTTGCCGTTGCCCAGCGCCAGCGTGACCCGCTTGAAGCGCGGGGCATGCAGCAGGAACTGCCCGCTGCCCGGCACCGCCGGATACAGGCCCAGCGCACTGAACAGGTACCAGGCCGACATCGTGCCGAGGTCGTCGTTGCCGGTGACGCCATTGGGCGCGTTGGTGAACAGCTGCTGGGCGGCGCGCACCACGGTGGCGGTCTTCCACGGCTGGCCGATCAACGTGTACATCCACGGGGCGTGCAGGTCCGGTTCGTTGTTGGGGTTGTAGCGGTACTGGTTGTAGTAGCTGTACGGGCCGACCACCCAGTGCGTGCGCGCGGCGTTGAGCGGGTCCTTGAGCAGGTCGTCGTAGGCGAAGAACGCATCCAGGCGTTTGCCGGCCTGCTCGCTGCCATGCATGGCCTGCAGCATGCCGGGGATGTCCTGCTGCACCAGCCACTGGTATTGCCAGGCGGTGCCTTCGTGGAAGCCATGCTGCGAGCGTGGGCTGTAGTGATCGTCCGAGGGGGCATACCAGCTGCCGTCTTCCAGCCGCGGGCGCGGAAAGCCGCTGAAGCCGGTGTCGGCATCGCGCACGCCGGCGTCCCAGACGTTGTGCCAGTTGCCGCCGCGTCTGCGTAGCAGCGCGCTGTCGTCGATGTGGCCGAGCGCCTGCGCCATCTGCGCCAGCGCGCAGTCGGCCAGCGCGTATTCCAGCGTGGCCGAGCCGCCGTGGTGCGGGTCCACGTCCATGCCCTTGGAGGGGAAGGCACGGTCGTATTGCACGTAGCCGTTGGCCAGGTAGCTGGCGTTGCCCGAGCGCCCGGCGTGGCGCGAATTGATGGGCGGCTGGCCGAAGGCGTTCTGGCGCAGCGCGGCGTAGGCCTCGGTTTCACTGCCCTGCAGCGCGCCGAAGCGCCACAGGTCGACCATGAAGGGCGTCACCGGGTCGCCGGTCATGATGTTGGTGTCGTAATTGGCGTACCCCCAGCGCGGCAGCCAGCCGCCTTGCTGGTGGATGGCCAGCAGCGAGCGACCGATGTCGCGCGCGCGCGCCGGCTGCAGCAAGGCCAGCAGCTGGTTCTGCGAGCGATAGGTGTCCCACAGCGAGAAGTACTCGTAGTAGGTCCAGCCCTCGGCACGGTGGATCGCATCGTCGAAGCCGCGATAGCGGCCATCGGCATCGCTGCCGGTCAGCGGCTGCAGCAGCGCGTGATAAAGCGCGGTGTAGGCCACCGTGCGATCGTCGGCGCTGGCGCCGGCCAGCTGCATGCCGGCCAGTTCCGTGCGCCAGGCCTGTTGCGCGCGCTGGCGCATCTGCTCCAGGCCCAGCAGCTTGCCGCCCTGCATGCCGTCGGCGCGCAGGTTGTTGCGCGCGCCGTCGGCGTCCACATGCGAGATGGCGCTGACCACGGTCACTGCGCGCGCGGTCTTGTTCTTGCCCAGCGGGAAGCTGAGCCAGGCGCCGTTGGGCTTGAGTTCGCCGCCCATGCCGTGGCGCGCGCCGGGCACGCCGCCGTCTTCGCCCCAGACACCGTGCGCGGTAAACGGGCGGTCGAATTCCAGCCGGAACCAGGTGGTGTATTCGTGGCCGCCGCAGAAGCTCTGCGTGGTGAGTTTGCCTTCGACCACGCGGTCGCCGACCACCTGCAGCTGGCTGCCGATCACCACGTGGCGGTCGTTGGCCTGGCCGAGGTTGACCAGCACATGGCCGGTGTCGGCGCCGGGCGCGAAGCTGTAGCGCTCGGCGGCGGCGCGGGTAAGCGCGGTGGCTTCGGCGTCGATGCCGCCGTAGTCGGTCAGCCGCACCTTGTAGTAGCCGGCCTGGCCCACCTCGCCGTCATGGGTGTAGCGGGCGGCGTAGCGCTTCTGGTCGAAGGCCTTGGCGTCGCCGGTGTCGAAGTCGCCGCCCGGGCCGATGCGGCCGGTGACCGGCAGCACCGAGACCTGGCCGCCCTGCTCCCAGCAGCCGGCCCCGGACAGGAACGAATGGCCGAAGCCGCGGATGCTGGGGTCGTCATAGCGCCAGCCGGCGTAGTGCGCACCGATCGGGCTGACCTGGACCAGGCCGAACGGGGCCGAGGCACCGGGGAAGGTATTGCCGTCGTCCTTGCTGCCGATGAAGGTGTTGACCTGCGCCGGGTCCTGCGCGGCCAGCGGCGCGGACACCGCCATGCCGAGCAGGCATAGGCCGGCGGCGGCGCGGCGCCAGAACGGCGCCGGAGCGCCCTGCGAAACGGAACGATCGGACCAGACTGCGGAGAGCATGCAAGACACCTCGGAGGAGAGGGCGACCGAAGCCGCAGGTGGGGATCCATGCCGATCGCTGCACCACGCAGCGATCGACGCACAACGACCGCGTTCAAACGGCGACCGGCAGCGCGATTTCGCGCCCGCCCTGGATTGTTTGGATCGATCTAAATTCGATGCGGCCATGGGCCATGTGTCGGCAAAGATTAAGCATTCTCGACCGCTTGCTGCACACCGCGGCGCAGCAAAGTGTGCGGGTGCTGGCAGTTTTGCGGATGTTTTAGACGTTTTGAGGCGATCTGTTGCGCGCTGTCAGGTACTGCCATTCTGAAGCGTGTCATAGGCACTGACGGATGAGTTGGCTTGGGATTGATTCGTCTGCGCTGCGTGCGGTTGGTTGAAGGTGGCGCTCTTGGGCGTGTTGCGCGTCGGGGGCCGAACCCTCACCCCAACCCCCGCTCCGCGCCCCGGCCCGCGCTAGCAGCGCGGGCGCTCCCAGGCACGCGCGCCAGTGGCGCGCAAGCTGTGCCTTATCGCCCCGGGGGGAGAGGGATTTGGTCCACGGGGCTTGATGGCCCATAAAAAAAGCCCGGTCAGTGACCGGGCCTGGCGACGCTGGCGTGGCGGCGGGAGGGGCCGACGCGCCGGTGACGCAGTTGCTTCAGATCCAGCGCATGCCCTCGAACGGGTTCCAGCTGGTGCTGCCCTTCACCTTGTCCAGGTAGTAGGCGTAGTTGGCGATCATGCCGGTCAACAACGACAGCGGCAGCCACAGCACGTTCTGAAACGCGGCCGGCAGGAACGAGGCCACAATGCTCACCACGACGCTGATGCCGATCAGGCTCAACGCCTTGCGCCACAGGCCGATGATGAAGAAATAGATGACGCCGAAGAAGAAGGCATAGAAGTTCATGCCGACCTTGACCTTCTCGCCAAAGCTCAGGGTCTTCAGTGCGTTCTTGTAACTGGGGTCTTTGGGGCCACCGTGACGGTCGAAGAAATCGAAACGGAACTGCCACTTGGGACTGAGCTGGGTGCGATCGAAGGTATCCATTCCAAACCATGTAGTTGAAAACGATTACATGATAGGCGATCGCGTATTCATCGGCACGTTCTTCGGCACCGGTCGGACGCGGAGGGTCAGCCGCCGATCAGCTTCGGCCGTGGCCGCTTGCAGGCCGCAGCGCGCGTTACTCGCGCTGGTCGCTGCCACCGGTGCCGCGGCGCGCCCGGCGCAGCGCGTACAGCGAACGGTCGGCGCGATCGACCACTGCCGCCAGCGCCTCGCCGTCGTGGCGCAGGGCGGTGCCCAGGGTGAACTGGATCGGGGCGTCGTCGGTGGCGGCCACGTAGTCGCGCGCCAATGCCGCCAGCTGCGACTGGGTGGGTTGATGCAGCAGCACCAGGAACTCGTCGCCGCCCAGGCGGACCAGACGGTCCTGGGTGCGCAGCGGCTGGTTGAGGAACCAGGCCATCTGCACCAGCACCTCGTCGCCGCGCTGGTGGCCATGGGTGTCGTTGACCAGCTTGAACTTGTCCAGATCCACCACGATGCAGCCCCAGCGCACGCTGGGGTCGCGCTTGTCCAGTTCGTCCAGGAAGCGGCGGTTGTAGCAGTTGGTGAGCGGGTCGGTGAACGACCATTCCAGCAGCTGCTTCTCCTGCTGGTACTGGTTGGTGATGTCCTGGGCGTGCGCCAGCACGACGGTGGCGTCGGCCTCCACGTCCAGCACGTTGCGGTATTGCCAGTGGCGCAGGCTGCCATCGCTGGCGACCAGCTCGATCACGCCGGCGTCCTGGCCGTCGAGCACCATCCGCGACAGATAGCCCTGGAAGGCGGCGTGCAGCTCGGGGCGGATGAATTCCAGCAACGAGCGCCCTTCCATGTCGTCCACGCTGCGGCCCAGCGAGCGCGCCGCGGCCGGATTGATGCTGATCAGCCGGCCATCCATCTCGTGGGTGCAGATCAGGCCCAGGCTGTACTGGAACATGTTGCGGAACTTGCGCTCGCTGGCAGCCAGCGCATCCACTGCGCGATGGCGGTCGGTGACGTCCTGGATCGCGCCGATCAGGCGGATGCGCCCATCCACATGCTCCATCGAACCGGTGCTGTGCACCCACAGCCGCCGGCCGGTGGCGCTGACCAGCGGCAGTTCCAGGTCCCAGGGCGTGCCGTCGCGCACGCAGCTGTCCACCGCCTCGGTGATCACCGCGCGCGCATCCAGCGGATAGAAGCCGATCCCCTCGGCCAGGGTCGGCCGGTAGCCGGGCGGCAGATCGTGCAGCCGGCAGGTCTGGTCCGACCAGGTCAGCACGCCGCTGGCCACATCCACCTCCCAGCCGCCGACACCGGCGACCCGGCCGGTGCGTTCCAGAAACGCTTCGCTCTCGCGCAGGCGTTGCTGCAGCTGTGCGTTGGCAGCTTCGCGCTCCAGCATCAGCCGGCGCTGCTCCAGCCCTTCGGCGGCGACCCTGGCCAGCTGCTGCAAGGCGGCCAGTTGCGCCGGCTCCAGCGCGCGCGGGCGCTGGTCGATCACGCACACCGTGCCCATGCGCAAACCGTCGGACAAGACGATCGGCGCGCCGGCGTAATAACGGATCCCCGGCGCATCGGTGACCAGCGTGTTGTCGCAAAAGCGTGGATCGGCCGGCGCATTGCGTACTTCCATCACCGCATCGTCCTCGATGGCGTGGGTGCAGAACGCGAGCTCGCGTGGGGTTTCACTGGCGCCGGGCAGGCCGATATTGGCCTTCCACCATTGACGATGCTCGTCCACCAACGACACCAGCGCGATCGGCGTGCCGGCAATCGCCTGCGCGGCGGCGGCCAACGCATCGAAGAACGGCTCGGCATCGGTATCGACGATCTGCAACAGCGCCAGACGCGACAGCCGATCGGTTTCGCGGGAAGTGGATGACGCGACGGTGTCGCAGTGGCTCAACGGAATGCTCGCTTGTTCCCCTGACAATCCGCTCAGTCTAGCGGACCGGGCATACCTGCCTGACGCTGGTTTCGTGCGCCGCGACACAGGATGGGGTGTGCGCCGGCGCTGCGGCCTGCCCGGCGGCACCGGCGCCCTAGGCGGCGGGGTCGGCGCCGCTGGAGGCGCTGGTGTCGTCCATCTGCAGGGCCAGGTACAGGCGCACGCAGTCGTCGGTGTTGCCCAGGTCCATGCCGCAGAGTCCTGCGATGCGCTGCATGCGGTAATCCAGCGTATTGCGGTGGATGGCCAGTGCCTTGGCGGTGGGCGCCATGCGCATGCCGGCGCCGAACCAGACCGACAAGGTCTTCAACAGGTCGCCGCGCCGGTCCTGTGCCAGCAGTGCCTGCAGCGGCTTGCGCAATTCGTCGGCCTGCCAGGCCCGGCGCAGGTCGTCCACCAGCACCGGCAGGCGATGGTCGTCGTAGAAGAACGCGTCGGCCTGCGGCGCGCGCGCCTTGCCGATGCGCATGGTGGTGCGCGCGATCTGGTGCGACAGCGCCAGCCCGTTGGGCTGCGGGAAGTACTGCCCCAGCGCGAGGCGGATGCGCAGCGGGCTGCTGGCACGCATGCGCTCGAGCAAGGTATGCGCGCGACGGCGTTGTTCGCCCACGTCCCAGTGGCCGCGGCGGTCCAGCGCGGGCTTGAGCACCACCAGTTCGTTGAGCGCGGTGGCGGCGATCAGGTTGCCGCGCTCGGGCGTGGCCAGCAGCGTGTGCAGGCGCTGCAGTTCCACCAGCATGGCGTCCAGGTCGAGGGTGTCGCTTTCCACTTCGATCACGGCCGCTACGCGCGGCAGGTCCAGCGCGATGCCGAGCCGTTCGGCCCAGCCGGCCAGTGCCGGGGTCGGTCCGTCGGCGCGGATCAGGCCGAGCGTGACTTCCTCGCGCAGGCGCGCATCGCGGGCCAGCAGGCGCAGCAGGCCGGCCTGTTCCAGCATCGCTTCGGCCGCCATGCGCACCAGTTCGGCCTGTTGCCCGATCCGCTGCGGCTCGCCGGTCAGCCCGACGCAGCCGACGATGCGGCCATCGGCGATCAGCGGCAGGTTGACGCCCGGGCGCACCGCGTCCAGCTGCCGGGCCAGCGCCGCATCGATCTCCACCCGGCCCTGCCTGGACAGCACCAGCAGCGCGCCTTCGTGCAGCTGGCCGAGGCGGGCCGGCTCGCCGCTGGCGATGATGACGCCGGTGTGGTCCATCACATTGACGTTGCCGTCGATGATGGTCATCGCGCGGTCGACGATGGACTGCGCCAGGGTGCGGTCGAGCGTGAGCATGGGCTGGGGTCTGTTGACGGGGTGAGGGAGGCTGCGGTGCCATGGTCGGCATGCACGTCGCCAAGCATGAGGCCAAGGCGCGCAGATGAGCGCGCGTCGCGGCCATGCTGCGGTTGCGCGGCGTCCGGGCCGTGAACCGGGCACGCCACCGGCACGCTGCGCTCATCCGCCTGCACGGCAGTGCGCGTCCGAGGCTGCAGGCAACGACGTGGTTACCTTGTCCTTTCGGCCGACGCGCCGCGCTGCGTGGGCCATGCCCTCATGCGGCAGCCATGCAACGCACGCCGCTCTGCAGCAGCAGGATCCGTGCGAGGCAGCTGCGTGCGGCCATCACTGCAGGTCAGCGCCCCCCGACGTACGCGCCATCGTCTGCCCCACCTGCAATGTCGCCGCCACGTTGCGTGCGGCGATGCGCACGTTGCTGGCGGCTTCGGCCAGCGCCTGCTCCACCGTGCAGGCGCGGTGCACCACCGCAAACATCGCAGCGATGCCGTGCCCATGCAGCCGCGCGGCGCCGTTGCCCAGGCAACCGGCGATGGCGATCACCGGCTTGCCGTGCCGCTGCGCCACCCGCGCCACGCCCACCGGCGTCTTGCCGTGCAGGCTCTGGCTGTCCAGGCGGCCTTCGCCGGTGATGACCAGATCGGCCTGGGCGACCAGCGCATCCAGCCCCAGCGCCTGCGCCACGATGTCCACGCCGGGCCGCAACTGCGCGCCCAGGTACGCCACCAGCGCCGCGCCCAGGCCGCCGGCCGCACCGCCGCCGGGCAGGTCGTGCAGGCGCACGCCCAGGTCGCGTTGCAGCACATCGGCATAGCGCTGCAGGTTGCTGTCGAGCTGGCGCACCATGCTGGGCGTGGCGCCCTTCTGCGGGCCGAACACCGCCGAGGCACCGGTCGGGCCGATCAGTGGGTTGTCCACATCGCAGGCCACTTCGAAGTGGCAGTCCTGCAGGCGAACGTCCAGGCCGTCGGTCTCGATGCGGGCCAGCGCCGCCAGCGCGCCGCCGCCGGGGCCGATCGCCTCGCCGCGCGCATCCAGCAACCGCACGCCCAGGGCCTGCGCCAGGCCTGCGCCGCCGTCGTTGGTGGCACTGCCGCCGATGCCGATGATGAAGCGCCGCGCGCCGGCATCCAGCGCGGCCAGGATCAACTCGCCCACGCCTGCAGTGCTGGTGCGCAGCGGCGCGCGCTCGGCCGGCGGCACCAGCGCCAGGCCGCTGGCGGCGGCCATTTCGATCACTGCGGTGCGGCCGTCGCCGGTCAGGCCGAAGAACGCCTGCACCGGGGTGCCGAGCGGGCCGCTGACCGTGCAGGCGATCACCCGCCCGCCGGTGGCCGCCACCAGGGCGTCGACCGTGCCTTCGCCGCCATCGGCAACCGGCACCTTGCGGTACTGCCAGTCGGGGAACACCTCGCGGAAGCCGGCCTCGATCTGGGTGGCCACCTCCAGCGCGGACAGGCTTTCCTTGTAGGAATCGGGGGCGATGACGATCTTCATGGGCACACTCGCTGGGACGGACGCATCACTGGTTCACCGCGCGTGCCGGCACCCGCAGCACCAGCGCCGCGCCCAGCAGCATGGCCCCGGCCAGCACGTACAGCGCCAGCTCGGTGCTGTGGGTGGCGTCCTTGATCCAGCCCACCAGGTACGGGCTGACGAAGCCGGCGACCTGGCCGGTGGAGTTGATCAGCGCCAGCCCGCCGGCCGCCGCGGCGGCGGTGAGAAAGCCGTTGGTCAGCGGCCAGAACAGCGGCAAGCCGCTGACCGCGCCCATCGTGGCCAGGGTCATGCCGAACAGGGCCAGCGCCAGGTTGTCGGTGACGCTGGCGGCGATGCACAGCCCCGCCGCGCCCATCAGCAACGGGATCACCAGGTGCCAGCGGCGCTCGCCGCGGCGGTCGGCCGAGCGGCCCATCAGCACCATGAACACCGCTGCGGCCAGGTACGGGATGGCGCTCATCAGGCCGATCCGGGTCGGGTCGGTGACACCGCTGCCCTGGATGATCGACGGCAGCCAGAAGTTGATCGCATACACCCCGCTCTGGATGCAGAAGTACACCGTGCCCAGCAGCCACACCGCCGGGTTGCGCAGCACCGCGCCCAGCGAGGTGGAGGCGCCGGCCGGCTTGCCTGCTTCGTCGGCGGCCAGCGCGCGGGTCAGAGCCTGCTTCTCCTGCGGGTCCAGCCAGCGCGCCTGCTGCACGCCATCGCTGAGCAGGAACCACACCCCGATACCCAGCAGCACCGTGGGCAGGCCCTGCAGCAGGAACATCCATTGCCAGCCGGCCAGACCGCCCTGCCCGGCCGAGAAATGGCTGAGGATCCAGCCCGACAACGGCCCGCCCAGCACCCCGGAGATCGGAATGGCCGACATGAAGACGGTCATGACCCGGCCGTGCTGGGCGCGCGGGAACCAGCGCGTCAGGTACAGCACGATGCCGGGGAAGAAGCCGGCCTCGGCCGCGCCGGTGAGCAGGCGCAGGGTGTAGAAGCCGGCCGGCGTGCGCACGAACATCAGGCAGGTCGACAACAGGCCCCAGCTGACCATCATGATCGCCACCCAGCGGCGCGCCCCGATGCGCTGCAGGATCAGGTTGCTCGGCACCCCGCAGGCCAGGTAGCCGATGAAGAAGATGCCCGCGCCCAATCCATACACGGTCTCGCTCATGCCCAGGTCGCCCAGCATCTGCAGCTTGGCGAAGCCGACATTGACCCGGTCCAGGTAATTGAACAGGTAGCAGACGAACAGGAACGGGATCAGCCGCCACAGGATCCTGCGGTAGGTCGGGCCCAGGCCGTCGGAGGGCGGCAGAGGCCGGGAGGCTTGGGTCATCGCACGCTCCAGCAGTGGGTAAGCCCACCGGTGCGCGGTGCGTTGGCACCGACGCCACACAGGGGTCGGCGCATTCTAGTTGGTGCTTTTTCCCGGAAGCATCGTCAGCCTGCTGCCTGTCCATGGCAGATCGGCGCTAGTTTTTGTGCAAATGCCCAGCTTCCCCAGGAGGCACGCGAGCCATACGCCGGTTTTGGAGCGCACGCACGACGGACCGCCTCGGTTTTGCGAATCCCGACTCCCGACTCCCCAATCCCGGCACCAATTGCTCTAACGATTCCCCACTCCCGATTCCCCATTTCCCGCCGCATACGCCTGCGCCTGCCCCATCACCCGCAGCAGGTTGCCACCCCAGATGCCGGCGATCTGCGGCTCGGTGTAGCCCTTGCGCAGCAGCCAGGCGGTGATGCGCGGCAGGTCGGAGACGTCTTCCAGGCCGACCACGCCACCGCCGCCGTCCCAGTCCATGCCGATGCCCACGTGCTCGGGCCCGACCACCTTGAGCACATGCTCCAGATGGGCGAAGAAATCCTCCTCGGTGGCGCGCTTGATCGGGTAGCGCGCATCCAGGTCCTTGAGCGCGGCGCTCAGGGCGGTGCCGTCGGCGATCTTGATGTGCTCCCAGCCGCCGTATTGCTCGGTCAGCGCCTTCTCGGCGGCCTTGCGCTCGGGGCTGGCGCCGCTGTCGACCAGGTAGCCGCCATAGGAATTCACCTGAATCACCCCGCCGTGTGCGGCCAGCACCTTCAGCCGCGCGTCGTCGATATTGCGCGGATGGTCGAACACCGCACGCGCGCCGCTGTGCGAGAGCACGATCGGCACCGGCGACAGCGCGATCAATTGGTCGAACACCGCATCGGAGGCATGCGATTGATCGATCACGATGCCCAATGCCTGCGCCTGCTGCACCAGCTGCTTGCCGGCCGGACTCAGGCCCTTCCACTCCGGGCCCTTGGGATCGGTGGCCGAGTCGGCGAATTCGTTGTTGAGAAAATGCACGGTGCTCATCAGGCGCAGGCCTTGCGCGTAATAGAACCGCAGCAGCGTGGGGTCGGCCACCAACGGGCTGGCATTTTCCATGCTGATGTACACCACGCGCTTGCCAGCGGCCTTGATGCGCGCGGCATCGGCCGGCGTGGTGGCGAAGGCGAAGCGCTGCGGTTGCGCGGCCAGCAGCGTGTGGATCTTCAACAACCGCTGCAGGCCGGCATCGCGATCGTCCAGGTGC
This sequence comes from Xanthomonas euroxanthea, assembly GCF_903989455.1. Classification (NCBI taxonomy): domain Bacteria; kingdom Pseudomonadati; phylum Pseudomonadota; class Gammaproteobacteria; order Lysobacterales; family Lysobacteraceae; genus Xanthomonas; species Xanthomonas euroxanthea. The sequence continues at coordinate 4,901,426 of NZ_LR861803.1, forward strand.
GCGGCCGCACTGCGATTGCCCTGCCCGGTGTAGACCGCCCAGAAGCCGCCGTCCAGTGCGCCTTCGACCATGCGCGGGTAATCCACCTGCGACAGCCGGTTGCCGGCGTGCGCCTGCAGGACGTCGAAGTCGGGGCGCTCCAGATTGGCCGGCGTGTCCAGATGCGAATCCAGCGTGACCAGCCGCTGTTGCAGCGCGGTGGCGCGCGCCAGTTCGGCCTTGGAAAACTCCAGCGCGTGGCTGGGTGCGGCCACGGCCAGACTCAGCACGATGGCGGTGCACAGGCGATGCAGGGTCATGGCAGCTCGCAGAAGTTGGGGGTGTATCGATCATAGCCGCGCTTGCCTCAGCCGCTGCACGATCAGGAGGTTCGCCTGCGTGGTCCGGGGCGTCGCCGCCGACCACGCCCCGGCGCTCACTTGCGTTCGAAGAACTCGTGATAGGCCTTGGATTTGCCTTCCGGCGACTTGCCCACCCCATTGCGGATCAGCGTCTTGCCATCTGCAGAGAACGTCCAGAACTCGCCGACGATCACGTCGTCGTCCTTCATCTTGAGGATCTGGTAGGTGTCGGCGCCGGTCTTGCTCACCGCGATCTGGTTGAAGCGCGCCTGCTCGTTGAGCGGGCTGGGTTTGCCGTCCAGCGTGGTGACGTAATCGACCTTGTACGGCGTGTCCGGGCGGGTGGTGTTGATGGAGTGGTATTCGATGCGGTTGTCGGAGAACTGCACGTTGATGGTCAGCCGCATGCCCTTGGGAAATTTGCCGTCGCTCCAGTTGGATTTGGATTCCACCAGGGTCCAGGCGCCGTCGTGCGGATCGGCCGCCGATGCGGCGAACGTGGCAGTCAACGCCGAGACGGCGAACAAGGCGGCGGTCAGAAAGGTGTGCATGGGCGGTGTCCTTGGATGCTGGGATAGTGGGCGGTGCTGTCGGGTAGCTGCTTGGCGTCGGGCGATCGTCGGGAGCTGGGCATCAGAAGTCGGTGCGCGATTCCAGGTGCTGTTCGACCTGCTCGCGGGTGGTCCACAAGGTGCGGAACTCGCCCTTGGACAGCAGTGGCAGCTGGTCGCTGATGTGTGCCGAACCAGGCTGGCTGGCATTGCCGTAGCTCATCAGGCCCTTGGCCTTGAGCGGCGTGGAAAACTCCACCAGCGAGACCCAGGTTTCGCCGTGCTGCGGCAGGCGTTGGCCATCGGCATTGGGCGGGTTCCAGGTGATCACGTCGAACGCGCCGAGATTGCCGAAACCGCCGCGGCCCGGCACATCGACAGCGCCCAGGTGGAAGCGCGACACCTCACCGTACGGCCGGTCGATGGCGCCGTAGGTCTTCTTGGTGCTGGCGACGGCCTGCTTGAGTTGGCGCAGCGCCAGCGCCGGGTCTTTCAGGCCGCTGGGTGTGGTCAGCGGCGCGTCCAGCGACCACGGCGTGGCATAACCGGCCTGCGAGAGGTAGCGCGCATCGCCGGTGAACAGGCGCGCCCATTCCTCGAACAGCAACGCGCCACGGCTGTCGGCTTCGAAGTGGCGGTCCCAGGCCTTGAGCACGTTGACCGCAGCGACAATGTCCGGATCGGTGCTGTCTGCGGCTGCGGCGTACAGCTGCGGCAACGTGCGATCGGCAGCCAGCGCCTGTGCGGTGCGCTTGAGCGCCACCAGCTGGTCGAAGTCGATGCTGTCGTGCTCGGCCAGCATCTTCACCGAGTTCTGCGCGCGCAACGACATCGGCCCGGTCGGGGCGACATAGGCCGGAAATGCGCTTGGGTCCAGCACCCGCGGCCAGCTCGCCAGCCACGGCGGGTCGTTGGTGTTCTGCACGAAACCGCCGGCCGGATTGATCACCTTGGGCAGCTCGTCGTAGCTGTGCACATCGCTCCATAGCGTGGACGCGGTATCGCCGGGCACCAGGCCGCTCCAGTACTTCAAATCGCCTTGCGCATGCCTGGGCAGGATGCCGTTGTCCAGGAACAGCACGTTGCCGGCGTTGTCGGCATAGACGATGTTGAACATCGGCACCTGCAGCTGCTTGAGCGCGCGCTGGAACTGCGCAAAGTCCTGCGCCTTGCCCATGTCCCAGTACTGCTTGAGCATGTCGGGGCGATCCAGGCCAGCCACGCGCAGCGCCACGGTGCTGCCGTCGTAGCGTTCGAACACCGGGCCGTGCACCGACTGCCGCACTTCCAGCGTCTGGGTTTTCAGCGCGCCATCGGCCTGACGGATCTTCAGCGTTCTGGTCTCCCGCTTGAACGGCAGCACCTTGCCGTCCAGCAGATAGCCATCGCCCGACAGCGTGAGTTTGTAGGTGGTCTGGCCCAGCAGCGTGTTCACCGTATTGGTGAAACCCAGTTGCTTGTTGAAGCCGAAACGCAGGATCGGCAGGCCGACCTGGGTGGCGCCGTACAGATCCACGCCCGGTCCGTTGAGATGCGCTTCGTAATAGGTGAAAAACCCGCTGCCCCAGGGCAGGTGTGGGTTGGCCAGCAGCATGGCATGGCCGTCGCGGGTCTTGCTCGGCATCAGCGCCCAGGCATTGGACCCATCGCGGGCCTGGCCGTCCTTGGGCGGCTCGCCCATCACCTTGGCCGGCGAGGCGATGTAGACGTAATTCATCAGCCGGTGCGCGTGCGCCACCACGTCCACGCCGGTGATCGGCAGCACCACCTTGACGTTGGCGTCCAGGGCCTCCGGGTGTGCGGCCGCGTAGGCGTTGATGCCTTGCGCGAAGGCGTCCAGGTCGGCACGAAAGCCCGGGGCCTGCTGCCGGTACCACTGCTGCGCGCGTGGGTAGACAGCGTTGCTGACCAGCCAGCGATCCTGTTCGGCGTACTTCTCGCCCCAGTATTCGGCGGCGCGGCCGCGCGCTTCGCCATACAGATGCAGCAGCAGATTGCCATGGCTATGGGTCTGTGCCCAACCGAAACCGTAGAAAGTGCCCGCTTCGGTCCTGGCATAGACATGCGGCACGCCGTAGCGGTCCCACAGGATCTCGCCGCTGTCCTTGCCGGCGCCGGCCGCCTGCGGGGCGCAGAACAATGCGATCAACAGCCCTGCGCAGATGGAAGCGCTGCGCGCATGCGCCCGCATCGAAGAAAGTCGCGGCACTGGGTCACTCCTCAAAAGGTGTAGGTCAACTTGGTGTAGTAGGACCCGCCGGTGAAGCCGTACGGCACGCTGGTCACATAGAAACCGCTGCCGGTGCTGGCGACCGCACCGATGTTGTTCGGGTACTGGTTGAACAGGTTGTTGGCGCCGAGCGTCCAGGTGATGCGCCCTGACAGTGCGTAGGACGCTTCCAGATCGGTGATCCATTTGGCCGGCACGTGTTCGTCGTTGGCCGGGTTGTTTTCCAGCACGTCGAAGCTGCCGAAGCGGTTGACGCGCACGTTGAGCGCGAAGTCGCCGATCACCCAATTGCCGCCCAGCAGCAGCTTGCTGCGCGGGGTGCGCGACAGGTAGCCGCGCGAGGCACGGTCGAACAGTTCGTAGCCGGCGCCCAGCGAGTCCAGTGCGGACGGGTTGTCGGCGATGCGGGTGATCTCGGTGGTGTTGTAGTTGTAGCCCAGGTTCCAGTTGACCCGGCCCCAGTCGCCGGCCTCCATGCGCCAGGTCGCCACCACGTCCACGCCTTCAGTGCGGGTGTCGATGGCGTTGGTGAAGTACTGCGCGCTGTCGACGCCGGACACGCCGGCGCGGGTGAGCAGGTCGGTGATCGCCGCACCGGTGATGTAGCCGGTCATGCCGATGCGGTCGTCCAGATCGATGCGGTAGGCATCCACGGTGAGGCTGAGTGCGCGCGTGGGGTTGTAGGTGAAGCCGATGCTGGCATTGGTGGATTCTTCCGGCTTCAGCGGTTCGGCCCCCAGTGCCAGCGCGGCGGGGGAATCCACCGGCAGCGTCTTGGCCAGGAACAGCTCGCGGTCGCCGTTGTCCAGCGTGCGCCAGCTGCTGTTGGTGGCCGCGTACAGGGCCTGCGCCAGGGCCGGCGCACGGAAGCCGGTGCTGGCCGCGCCACGCAGCGCGAAGGTCGGGGTGATGGCCCAGCGCGCGGTGAACTTGCCCACCGCGGTGTCGCCGGCCGAATCGTCGAAGCGCTCGTAGCGGCCGGCCAGGCCCAGCGACACGCTGTCGGCCACGTCCCAGGTCAGGTCGACATAGGCCGCGCCGCTGTTGCGATCCAGGCTGCCGGCTTCGTCGGGCTGGAAGGTGATCGCGCCCTGCGCGCCGGGCGGCGGCGCCTGCCCGGCACGCGGATGCCCGGCCGGGAACACGTAGCTGCCGGCCGCATAGGCCGCCTGCTCGCCGGCCTGGATCTCGTATTTTTCGTAGCGATGCTGCACACCCAGCGACACCTGCAGCGGGTGCTCGGCCAGTTGCAGGCCGCGGGTGATGTCCAGGCTGGTGGTCCAGTCGGTGGAGGTCAGCTGGCCGAGATAGAACGCGGTGGGGCTGGTCGGCCCCAGGCTGGCGTTGAGCGTGTGCAGGCCGTCGCGTTCGGAGGCGTTGCTGCCGTAGCTGGTGGCCAGGTCCCAATCCCATTGGCCCCACAGGCCCTTGATGCCGGCGGTGAACTCGTAATCGGTCTCGTCGATGCGCAGGCGCGGGCTGTACCCGTCCGGATAGATCTCCTGCAGGGTGTTGTTGGCGTTGGGATTGCGGAACGACCATTCCAGGTCGCTCAGGCGGCGGCTGTAGGTGGCGTAGGAATACCCACGCAGCTCGCCGCCCAGGCCCAGTTCGGCGTTGTAGGACAGGTTGGCGCCCTTCTGCCAGGGCTGGCCGAAGTTGCGCGTGATCAGGCGGTTGGCGGTGGCCTCGCGCGGGTCCGGCTGGCCGTTGACCGGATAGTACAGCCGGTAGTCGTCGGCCACCGGCACTGAGCGATTGGAGGTCTGCTGGTACCTGGCGTCGGCGGCCAGATAGACGAAGCCGTCGCTGCCCAGCGCCAGCCCCTTGCCGATGCTGGCACTGCTGCTGTCGCCATCGGCGCGGTCGATGTTCTGGCCCCACAGCACGTCGGCCTTGCCGCCCTCGGCATCGGACTTGAGCAGGATGTTGATGACGCCGGCGATTGCGTCCGAGCCGTACTGCGCGGCGGCGCCGTCGCGCAGTACCTCGATGTGGTCCACCGCCGAGACCGGGATCAGGCTCATGTCCACCGGCACCGAACCGCGCCCGACGATGCCGGCGATGTTGATGCTGGCGGTGCGGTGGCGGCGCTTGCCGTTGACCAGCACCAGAGTGTGATCCGGATTGAGCCCGCGCAGCCCGCCGGTGGCGATCACATACGAGGTGCCGTTGCCGGATTTGGCCGGTGCATTAAACGAGGGCACCAGATCGTTGAGTGCCGCCAGCAGGCCCGGGCGACCGGTCTTTTCCAATTCCGCCGCGCCGATCACATCGATCGGGGTGGGGCTTTCGGTGACGGTGCGCTGCACGCCGCGTGCGCCGGTGACCACCACCGCATCCAGGTTGCCGACTGCGGCATCGGCTGGCGGTGCAGCGGCTGGTGGCGTCGGTACGGATGCGTCCACCTGTGCGTAGCCCACGGCGGGATATCCGTGCAACGCGGCCGTCATCGGCTGCGCCGAGGCCAGCGTGATGCGTTCGCCATCGTCTTGAACCACGCTCAATCCGGTGCCGGCCAGCAACTGCCGCAATGCCACGCGCGATTCCAGCGTGCCCTGCACCGCCGGCGTGCGTACCTGCTGCAGGTATTCGCCGGGTGCCACGATCTGCACGCCGGCCTGCCGCGCAAATTCCGGCAACGCCACCACCGCATTGCTCTCGGGGAGCGAGAACGTGCGCCCCTGCGGCGAGGCTGCCAAGGCCGCTCCCGCTGCCATCATCGCCACGGCCGTGCCGATGGCCTTGCTCAAACGCCTGCTTGCTGCCTGCATCACTGCTCTCCGCTGGCGCGCGTGCGCCGCTGTCCGGTCGTCGTCACCGTTGCTGTGTGGCCCCCTGTCTGTTGGATGCGTGGCCGCCGCTTTTCCGCCATCGACATCGCGGGTGGTGACGTGCAGCGGTGCACCTCACTGCGCGAGTGCGCCGCGCAAGTGGATGCCGCCACGGGTGTGTTCGATCTGCAGGCCCATGCTCAGCGCAACGGAGCGTGCGAAGCCTTCCGGATCGTTGGCCGAATACAGGCCGACCACGGTGCGCCGCGCCACCGCGGGGTCGTCGATCAGGATGCGCATGTCGTTGTAGCGGGCGAATTCGGCCGCGGCCTGCGCCAAGGTGTCGCCGTCGAAGGCGATCATTCCCTCGCGCCAGACCAGCAACTGCTGCACGCGCCGCGCTGGCAGCGGCTGCACCTGCACCGCCCGCGTCGGGCTGACCATGGCCAGCATATTGGCGGCCACCCGCTGCGGTGCGCGCCGGTCGGCCTCCACGTCGACGGTGCCTTCGCGCACGACGACCTTGACCGCATCGTCCTGCCGCCGACGCACGCTGAAACTGGTGCCGACCGCGCGCACTTCCGCGCCGGCCGCCATCACCACGAACGGGCGATGACGGTCCTTGGCCACATCGAACAAGGCCTCGCCACGCAGCAACTGGATCTGGCGACGGTCGGCGCTGAATTCCACCACCACTTCCGAGCCGGAATTCAGCGTCACCGCCGAGCCGTCTGCCAACGGCAGGCGCAACACCTCGCCGATGCGGGTGAGGTGATGGCCGCTGCCGGGCGCGCCGGTGTCGGGGACGGCGGGCTGCAATGCCAGCATGCCGGTAGCCGCAGCGACCACGCAGGCGGCAAGTGCGGCCAGCCACCTGCCGCGTCGGTGCGTGCGCCGCGAATACGTCGCTTCCGCGGCAAAGCCCTGCCCCAGCGCGCGCGCACGATCGAAATGCAGATGCACCGCGTGCGCACGTGCATAGGCGCCGCGATGGCGCACGTCTTCGGCCAGCCAGCGGTCGCGCTGCACGCGCTCGGCCGGCGTGAGCCGGTCGCGGTCCTCGCGTCCCACCCAGGCGGCGGCAATGTCGTCGATGCTGCGCATGCTCAGCTGCCGCGCTGCGGATCGGCCAGGCGCGTGGCCGGCGCGGCGTGGCCCGCGGCCGGTGCCGATGCGGGCGTGCGGCCCATGCGTGCCATCAGCAGACGCAATCCCTTCACGATGTGTTTTTCCACGGTGTTCTCGCTGATTCCGAGCCGCGCGGCGATCTCGCGCTGCGACAGGCCGTCGACCTTGCGCAGCAGAAACACCTGGCGGCATTTGTCCGGCAGTGCCGCCAGCGCTTCGCCGATGCGGCGCAGCTCCTGACCGGCAATGGCGTGGCGCTCGGGTGAGCGCTCGTCCTTTGTGATGTCCAGGCGCTCGATTTCCGCCACGCTCTCGATCGACACGATCCTGGCGCGGCGCACCTGCTGCAGCAGCACCGACTGCGCAGCGGTGAACAGATAGGCGCGCGGATTGGCGATATGACCCACCTCGCCCAGCCCGGCCAGGATGGCGTAGGTCTCCTGGATGACGTCGTCGCAATCGACGTTGCCGGGGGCATGCTTGCGCAGCCAGCGCCGCAGCGCCGGCTCGTGCGGCAGGACCTGCGTCGCCAGCCAGGCGGCGCGCTGGGAATCGATGGCCGGCATCTAGGACGCGGCCGCTGACGTGCCCGCACGTCGAAGTGAGGAAGTCATTGCGTTCTCCGGGGGTTCGAGCGAAGGACCTGCTCTTGAAGTCACGATGCGCCAGCGGCGCAACTCCGCCATGCCCTCCGACGGGTGGCCCGCTGCGATGGCACTACCCGCGCAGCGCGCGCCGGACATCGACAATGTCCGGTCGGATGCGGCCCACGAAATGGCCGTTGGCAATGACCTGACTGCCTTGGGTTATGCAGGCGCGCCGCGCACACGGGCGCGCCGCAACGCCAATGGCAACGCGAATGGCAACCCCACGGTGATGGGCGGCGCCGTGCACGGCACTGCAGTACCTGGCGGTCTGGGCGTGTGGCATCCGGGCGCGACGAGCGGCGCCGATGCGCTAGCCAGTAAGGTGTTTATGGGGCCGGGCGTGCTGTGGCGATGTCGATCCGGAGACCGTGACAAAGTCCGGTTTCGGGGCCGATCCGCGCCAGGCGGTGCCGGACATCACCGCAGGGCCGGTGGGTTGGTGATCGGTTGCCGCTGCAACCAGCCGCAGGTCATCGGCGGATGGGCCCGATACGCGCAGGCCGAAGATGGCCTGCGTCAGGCGGTTCTTCGAGCGGCTTGCAGAAGCGATCGGGCGTTTGCAGTTGACCGCACGTAGCATGCGAGGGATTCGATGTGGCCTGCGCGCAATCCATCGCACGCGCCGATCGGCGCGCAGTGGTGCTGCGCGTCGTGTTCAGTCGCCCAGTTCGGCCAGGCGCGCGCGCACGCTCTCCACGTCGACGTGCTCGCGCAGGTGCAGCCACTGCCGCGCCCACACCGAGCGCAACACGATCCAGGCACCGAACACGCCCAGACAGGTCGAGCCCAGCGCCAGCGTCAACGGATGCAACGGCGAGCCGCTGCCGGTCTGGAACAGATACATGAAGGCCCCGGAAAACAGCAGCCACACGCCGAACACCGGCCAGTTGCTGGCCAGCAGGCTGGCGTGGGGCCGCTCGATCTCGCGCAGCAACCGGGTCAGCGCCTTGCGTTCCTCATCGTCCGGTGTCATCGACTGGCCGCTCCACGGATTGGTCGCCGCGCTAGATCACGCGGCAGAAAACAGCCTTCAGGTAGCGCGATTCCTGCACGTGCGCCATGAACGGATGGTCCGGACCGGCACCGGCCACCTTCAGGATCTGGATGGTGCGCCCGGAGAAATACGAGGCGCGCCGCAGCATGTCCAGAAACTCCTGCTCGGCCACCAGCCCGGTGCACGAGAAGGTGGCGAACAGGCCGCCGGGCTTGACCACGCCCAGCGCGAGCTTGTTCATGTCCAGGTACTTCTTCAGCGCCGGGATCACCTGCTCGCGGTCGCGGGTCATCTTGGCCGGGTCCAGGATCACCACATCGAACTGCTCGCCGCGATTGGACGCATCGCGCAGCCACGGGAAGATGTCGGCCTGCACGAACTTGGGCCGCACGTTGTTGAGCTTGGCGTTGCCCTTGGCGATGGCGATCACGTCCTCGTCGATGTCCACGCCCAGCACCTCGGACGCACCGCGCGCGGCCGCATACACCGCAAAGCCGCCGGTGTTGCAGCACAGGTCCAGCACGCTCTTGCCCTCGACCTGCTCGCTCAGCCACTGGCGGTTCTCGCGCTGGTCGGCGAAGAAGCCGGTCTTGTGCGCACCGGCCGGGTCGGCGCGGAACCTGATGCCGTACTCGGTGATCACCGATGCTTCGGTGGTGGTATTGCCGTGGAAATCGAAGCTTTCCTGCTTCTGCACGTGTTCGTCGGCAAAGCTGTGGAAGCGGCAGCCCGGGAACTGCGCGCGCAGCGCCTCGTAGATCCACTCGCGGTGGCGGAACATGCCGGCGGCGAAGAACTCCACCACCACCAGGTCGCCATAGCGGTCCACCACCAGGCCGGACAGGCCGTCGCCTTCGCTGTGCACCACGCGCCAGGCATCGGACACCGCGTCGAGCTTGAGCCAGTCGCGGCGCAGGCTCACTGCCGCGGCGATCTTGCGCGAGAACCAGCCCGCATCCACCGGCACCGACTGGTCGGTTTCCAGGATGCGCACGGCGATGCGCGAGTGGCCGTTGTAGAAGCCGCGGCCGACCCACTCCCCGTCCACGCCGACCACATCGACGATGGTGCCGGGTTTGGGCTTGGCGGCGGGCTTTTCCACCAGCTTCTGGAAGATCCACGGGTGGCTGGAGCGCCAGGCATTCTTGAGTCGGACGACGGGGACTGGAGTATTCATCCGCCCATTGTATCCGGCTGGATTGACGTGCCTGCCCTCCGGCACGCAGAATCAGGCGCAGAAGGGGAGTAGCTCCCAGCGTTGTCGCCGTCATGACGAGTCCTGCCAGCCAGGCTCCGGTGCAACGGCAACCGGCCCGGCCGGTTGTGAGCGAGACCTTCGCCGCGCAGGCGAAGGTCCGTCACCCGGAATCCACGATTTCCGTGTCACAAGGCCTCAGCCCACCGGCTGTCCAGGTCGTTTCACTATCGGGATTCTTTTATGCAAACCATTGGCAATGTCTGGTTATGGGGCGGCTTCGCGATCGTGGTGATCGTGGCGCTATTGGTCGATCTGGTGCTGATGCGCCACGGCGGTGCCCACAAGGTCACCTTCAAGGAAGCCACCTGGTGGAGCATCGGCTGGGTGCTGCTGGCGCTGGCCTTCAACGCCGGCCTGTGGTGGTACCTGCAGGGCAGCATGGGCGACGCGGCAGCCGACCGCATCGGGCTGGAGTTCCTGACCGGTTACCTGGTCGAGAAATCGCTGGCGGTCGACAACATCTTCGTGTTCCTGATGGTGATGACTTACTTCGGCGTGCCCGAGGAACAGCGCCAGCGCGTGCTGATCATCGGCGTGCTGGGCGCGATCGTGCTGCGCGCGATCATGATCTTTGCCGGCTCGGTGCTGCTGACCAAGTTCCATTGGCTGCTGTATGTGTTCGGCGCGTTCCTGCTGCTGACCGGCATCAAGATGTGGTTCTCCGCCGGCAAGGAGCCGGATCTGGAAGCCAACCCGGTGCTGCGCTGGATGCGCGGGCATCTGCGCCTGAGCCCGCAATACCACGGCCATGCGCTGAGCGTGATCAAGGACGGCAAGCGCTGGTTCACCCCGCTGTTCGTGGTGCTGATCCTGATTGCGGTGATCGACGTGATCTTTGCGGTGGACAGCATCCCGGCGATCTTTGCGATCACCACCGACCCGTTCATCGTGCTGACCTCCAACGTGTTCGCGGTGCTGGGCCTGCGCGCGATGTTCTTCCTGCTGGCCGGCATGGCCGACCGCTTCCACCTGCTGCCGTATGGGCTGGCAGTGATCCTGGTGTTCATCGGCACCAAGATGATGATCATCGATCTGTACAAGATCCCGGTGCTGGTCTCGCTGGCAGTGGTGATCGTGATCCTGGTCTTCACCATCGTGCTGAGCCTGCTGCGGCCGCCCAAGCCGGCCAGGCACTGAGGGGCTGGGATTCGGGATTCGGGAATCGGGAGCGGTAGCGCCGCGTGTGTTGCTGGCATCCAAGCGCACCGACCATCTCGACAGGTCCTTGCGCTCACCGTCACGGGCCCATGAGCGGCATGGATGCCGCGCCAGAGCCTGGCTACCCGAGATCCTGGTCGTCACCATCTGCTGAGTTTGGTGCGGCCACCCAAGCCGGCCCCCGCATTGACGGGCTGGGAGTCCGGAGTCTGCAATTGGGATTCGGGAACGGCCGCGCTGCATGCACTGCTCACAACCAAGCGCACCGACCAACTCGACGGGACCTTGCCTGCCCACCGTCGCGGGACCTTACGCGGCATGGATGCCGCGTAAGAGCCTCCATGGACGGATTCACGGCGTGTCCCGCGATGGTGGGCGGGCAAGGGCCGTGCAGCCAAGCCGCAGATCGTCCGCCCTACGACCGAGGCATCCACTCCGTTCAATCCCCTCTCAAGGCCGCCCGGATTCAGGCTCCCACTCGCTGGGGGCGTTCCGGGCCGAACTGGCGAGGGAGCGATGCCGCGCATGTTCGTGTCGCGCCCCGGTCACCTGCATGGTGCCGTGCGGCCGCTGCGCCAATGTTCGGCGGCGGGGCTGGATTATCCCGTCGTCGGGCCTGCTTATCCCGAGGCGGATAGCTTGTAAAAAATCCGCGCGACGCCATCCGTGAAGGTATGACACCGCCTCCTGTTACCGCCGCCGACGCCACCGCGCAAGACCGCCTGGATCGTTCCCGGGTATTGCGTGCCTTCAACTTCAGCCTGGCCGCCGTGCTGCTGCTGGTGGCGGTGTTCACCGCCCAGAGCATGTTCGACTGGCGCGCCTGGGCGGTGGCACCGCTGCAGGCAGACGGCCTGCTCGGCATCCTCACCGCACCGCTGCTGCATGGCTCGCTCGCGCATCTGGGCGCCAATGCCGCCGCGCTACTGATCCTGGGCACGCTGGCCGGCAGCGTGTATCCGCGTGCCACCGCCCTGGCGCTGCCGTTGTTGTGGCTGGGCTCGGGCCTGGGCGCGTGGTTGCTGGGCGAGCCCGGCAGCCGGCATCTGGGCGCCAGCGGCGTCACCCACGGGTTGATGTTCCTGGTGTTCGTGCTGGGCCTGCTGCGCCGCGACCGCCCGGCGATCGCCACCAGCATGATCGCCTTCCTGTTCTATGGCGGAATGTTGCTGACCATCCTGCCGCACGAAGCCGGCGTGTCCTGGCAATCGCATCTGGGCGGCGCGGTGGCCGGCCTGATCGCCGCGTTGCTGCTGCGCCTGCGCGACCCGCAACAGGCCAGGCCGCGCTACAGCTGGGAGGACGAAGACGAGGACGCTGCGTGGGAAGTAAGCAATGGCGAGCACGACGTGCTGGAACCGCCACCGCCGCGCCAGGTACCGGTGCTGTGGCAGCGCCAGGAAGACGGCTCGCACAACGTGGTGCTGCACTTCCCACCGCGCGAGCGCCCACCGGGCAGCTAGTGCCTGCATGGAGCAACGACCCAAACGGCCCCTGTTTCCCGTAGGAGCGTGCCTGCGCGCGACAGGGCATTACCGGGACCGCCCCATCGCGCGCAGGCACGCTCCTACAAAGGCGCTGCCTAGCGCGATGCTTGCCCCTGCAACGCACGCCGTGCCAGGCCCGGATCGTCGGCGAAGAAGGCATCGATGCCGGCGTCCAGATAGGTCTTGAGCTCGGCCAGTGCACCGGCGTCGTTACGCTCGGTCACCGCGCCGCTGCTGCGGTTTTCGGCAGCCAAGAAGTAGTTCTCCGGGCGGAACGTATACGGCTGCACCTGCAATCCTGCCGCATGCGCATCGTGCACCAGGCTGGTCGGCGTGCCCAGGCGTTGCTGCGCATCCAGCGGAATGATGCTGCGGATGTCCGGGCCGATCGCATCGGCGTAGCTGGCGACCTGCGTCAACCCCTCGGGCGTGATCATCTGCCCGTAGGTCCGCGGCGCGCTGCCCACGCCCGCATCGGGCAACGCCATCTGCGCGCCGGCCAGCAACTGCAGCAGGCGAATGTTGCTACTGCGCCCGATCTTGCCGCGCAAATAACGCAGGTTGCCGGTCTCGAACGACTGGATCACCACCGGCGCGGTCTGCGTGTAGGCATGCGCACGCAGGCTCGCCAGCACCTTGTCTTCCATCGCCAGATGCAGCCGGCTGAAATAGCTCGGGTGCTTGATCTCCGGAATCAGCCCGATGCTGCGCCCGGTTGCCGCCGATTCGGCTGCGACAAAATCGATGATCTCGTCGAAGGTGACGATCTGAAACTGCCCATCCCAGCGCGTGCCGCGCAACTGCGGCAGACGCTCGCGCGCACGCAGCGTCTTCAATTCGGCCAGGGTGAAATCCTCGGTGAACCAGCCTTCCATCGCCTGGCCATCGATGGTCTTGCGGGTCTTGCGCGCAGCGAACTCCGGGTGACTGGCCACGTCGGTCGTACCGCCGATCTCGTTCTCATGGCGCGCCACCAGCACGCCATCCCTGGTGGACACCAGGTCCGGCTCGACAAAATCGGCGCCATCGACAATCGCTTTGGCATACGCGGCCAAGGTGTGTTCCGGGCGCAGTGCGCTGGCGCCACGGTGCGCAAAGATCTGCACCGTCTTCGCCAACGGCGCCTCTGCCAACGCGGGCCCGCTCATACCGACCATCATCGCCCCCAACAGCCAGATACGGTGGAACTGCATCATGCCTTTCTCCAATGAAAAAGCAGCCATCAACACCACCGCGTCATCGCCAAGCGAGCTTGGCCGATGATCGAGGCGGGATGCACGACCGTACATCCCGCTTCCTCCGCATCGCCCGCACCCGCCCGACAATCACTCGCTAGGTGTTGCCAGCCACTCTAAAACCATCCACGTCGATCGCCACCGGAAATCAGTCAGCAGCCACAAGACCCGCTCTTACCAATCCCCAATCCCCAATGCCCAATCCCGACTCTCCAGTCCCGTCCTCAGAACTTCGCATCCAGCGTCAAAAACACCTGCCGCGGCGCGCTGGCATGGAACGCCAGCTGGCGGCCAGTCGGATCGCTGTTGGCGAACGCGGTGAGATTGGACGCGTACCGCTTGTCGGTGAGGTTGGTGACGTTGAGCGAGAGCTTGAGCCCCTGCAGCACGCCGGCCTGGCCGAAGTCGTAGCCGGCGCCCACGTCGAACGAGGTGTAGCCGCCAAAGCCCTGATCGTTGGTGTAGGTGTAGTAGCGCTGGCCGGTGTACTTGCCGCGCAGGTTGATGTTCCAGTTGGCGTAGTTGAACGCGATTTCGCTGGCGAACATGCGCTTGGGCGTATCCACCGTGGTCTTGCCGGCGGTCGGAATGGTCACCCCGTTCTGCACATAGTTGTCGTCGTAGGTCGAACGGTTGATCGAGGCCGAGTTGTACCACTGCAGGTAGCTGGTCGGCTTCCAGATCACCGTCAGTTCGCCACCACGGCTGCTCACCGAACCCACGTTGAAGAAGCGTGTGGTGCAGGCCGGCGTGGTGCCCTGCTGGATGCTGGCGCAGGGATTGAGCGAGAGCAGGCGGTTGTCGAAGGTGACGTCGTAGCCGACCAGCGAGGCTTCGAAGCGGTCACGCACGAAGCGATAACCGGCCTCCACGGTGCGCGACTTTTCCGGCTCCAGCGCGCCGACGCTGGCATCGAACGAGGCCTGCGTCACCAGCAACGGACCACCGGCACCGCCGCCCTGGAACGCGGCGATGTTTTCCGCGTACGAGGCAAACACCTCCTGCCCGTCGGCGATGCGATAGCCCAGGCCGACCTGCGGCAGCACCGACTCGCTGGCCTTGATCGAGCCGGTCGCCACCGGTGCTTCCACCGCCAGCCCCGGCGTCTCGCGCGCGGTCATTTCGGTACTCGGACTCTTGATGCCCAGATCCACGCTCAGGCGCTCGTCGAGGAACTTGAAGTTGCCCTGCACGTAGAACTGCCGCGTGGTGATGATGTAGTTCTGCGAGAACAGCCGGCGATCCGGATCCTGCAGGAACTTGTCGTCGCTGACCGGCCCGTCGATCCAGTAGAAATTGCGCTCCACATCGTGGTGATTGCGCTCGTACCACAGCCCGGCTTCGAGGTGATGCGCGCCCAGGTTCCAGCCGAGCGACGCGATGCCGCCGGTGCGGTTGATCCAGTAGTTGGTGCTGCGGATCGAGATCGGCAGCGCCTGCGGCGTCCCCGGATTGGATGCCTGGCCCGGCGACCACCAGTGGCCCTGCCCCTTGTTTTCGTGGTGATAGACCTGGGTGTGCAGGCTGATCGCATCGTTGGGCTGGAAGTCGCCGGCCACGTAGAACAGATCGTCGTCGCGCAAGGCGCGGCTCTGGTAGTAGGCATCATCGACATTGTCCACGCCGCCGCTGAAACCGCAGCGCGCCGCATTGCGCGTGGCCGGTGCGCAGTACGCCGCGGCCAACGCGCGGTTCCAGTCCGGTGCGTACAGATTCCAGTCCCAGCCCAGGCCACGCGCCATGCCGCTCTTGGACAGATACGCATAGTCCGCCTGCGAGGTGCGCGAGGTATCGGCAAATGCGGTCAGCTTGCCGCCGTCGAACTGGTACACGCCCTTGGCATTGAACTGCCGCGTGGTGGTCGGCGAGTCCGGGCGCGTCCACATGTCGGCATCGGCATTGATGCCGGACAGATAGGCCGAAAAGCCGTTGTAGTCGCCGGTGTCCACACGCAGGAAGGTGCGGCGATTGGCGTCCGAGCCCACCGTCTGCGACAGCTGCCCGCCGAACACGCTGGACGGATCGGCAGAGTAGTACTGGATGGTGCCGCCCAGGTTGCTGGTGGATGCAGTGCCCAGCGCACCGATGCCCGAGGCCAGCTCCACGCCGCCGAAGTTTTCCGCAATCAGGGCGCGGCTGATGTTGAGGCCGTTGTAGTTGCCGTAGGCGTTGTCGCCCAGCGGCAGGCCGTCGAGCGTATAGCCCAGGCGCGTGCCGTTGAAGCCGCGCAGGCTGATCGTCTGCGACTCCTCGTTGGCACCGAAGGCATCGTTGGATTGCACGTTCACGCCCGGCATGCGGTTGAGCAGCTTCTGGATGCTGGTACCCGGCGGCAACACCGGGATGTCCTGCTGGGTGATGCGCTGCACCTGACGCGTTTCGCCCTGGCCGATCACCGAGACCGCATCGAGTTGCTGCACGGTCGTGCCGGTGTCGGCAGTCACGTCGGGGTCGGCAGCATGGGCGGCCGGCGACAGCACGAGCGCGGTGAGGACAGCGGCACTTAAGAGATGGATCTTGGGCATGGGCGGCAGGGAACGAGTCAAAAGATGACGGCAAGCGTGCGACAGCTGTCTTGCGTCGATGCGACGGCCAGGTGACAGTGCCGCGACAGTCGCAGCGCATCCCGCGCAAGCGCTGCGCCGCGCTTGCATGCAGATGTCATCTGCGCGTCGTAATCTGCGACCTGATCCATCTGTGTTGTCCGAGGGTTGGTCCATGTCCCATCGCACTGCCCGTGCTTGTTCCCGGACGCTGACCGGCGCCGCCATCGCCGTGTTGGCCTGGGGATGCGGTATCGCCAGCGCGCGGGATAACGTCGCCGCGACAGGCTCGGTGATCGCCACCGATGCACATGGCTACCTGGAAAAGACACACGTGCCCGACAGCCTGCGCCTGGTACCGCCGCCGCCGCAGGACGGCAGCGCCGCGCTCGCCAACGATCAGGCCATCGCCACGTCCATGCTCGCCCTGCGCGGCACACCGCGCTGGGACCTGGCCACACGGGACGCCGCGCTGGGGTTTCCCGCAGCCGCCACCCACTTCAGCTGCGCGCTCGGCATCCAGATCGACCAGGCCCACACCCCGCACCTGCTGCGCCTGCTGGAGCGCAGCATGCGCGATGCCAGTACCAGCACCAGCGCAGCGAAGGCGCGCTACCAACGCCCGCGCCCGTTCATGCGCAACGACCAACCGATGTGCACGCCCGACGACGACGCGGCACTGCGCAAGAACGGCTCCTATCCCTCCGGCCACACTGCCATCGGCTGGAGCTGGGGCCTGATCCTGGCCGAGCTGGCCCCCGCACAACGCGATGCCCTGCTCGCCCGCGGCCGCGCCTTCGGCGACAGCCGCCTGGTCTGCAACGTGCACTGGCAGAGCGATGTCCTGCAGGGCCGCATCATGGGCGCCGCCACCGTCGCCGCGTTGCACGACAATGCCGAGTTCCAGAAGGATCTCACCGCCGCACGTCGCGAGATCGCCAAGGCACGTGCGAAGCAGCCGGTAGCGCTGGCGGAATCGCCAGCCTGCGCGGCGGAGAACGCCGCACTGCAGACCGTGCTGCCTGGGGTGATGTGATTTGTTTCTGCGGCGCGGGCGCGGGTTCTGGGTTTCGATATCACAGCAAGTGACCCTGCCACTCGCGCTTTGCGCCTGTCACCGCTACGGTCCGCAGATCAGAACACCGACAGCGAGCATCTGCATCGGCTCTTCATACGTCGCGGCAAGTAAGTGGTTTATTTGCCGATACAAAAACTCGAAAAGATCTTGCCCAGCAACTCGTCGGCGCTCAGCTTGCCGGTGATCTCGCCGAGGGCTTCCTGTGCCAGACGCAGTTCTTCGGCGGCCAGTTCGAGTTGTTCGAAACCCAGCTCTAGATCCGCCGCATCTGCGTGCTGTTCGGCACGACGCAGTGCGTCGACATGCCGCGTGCGTGCGGAGAATTCACCTTCCACGCTTTCCATTCCATCGCCCAGCGCGAGTTCGCGCAACCGGGCGTGCAACTGCTCCAGTCCCTGCCCGGTCACTGCCGATACTGCGATCGCGTCGCGATCGAGCGCTGCGGGTTCGGCCAGCAGATCGCATTTGTTGTGGATCCACAGCTGACGCGGCACCGCATCGATGGCATCGCCGAGCGCATCGCGTGCGGCCTGCGGGTCGCGTGCATCCAGCACCACCAGCGCCAGATCGGCGCGCTGCAGTTCGACACGAGCGCGACGCATGCCCTCGCGCTCGATCGCATCGCCACCCTCGCGCAAGCCGGCGGTGTCGACCAGGGTCAGGTCGAAGCCATCGAGCTGGATGGCTTCCTGCAAGGTGTCGCGGGTGGTGCCGGCGACATCGGTGACGATGGCGCGCTCGCTGCCGGCCAGTGCATTGAGCAAGGAACTCTTGCCGGCGTTGGGCGGGCCGATCAGCACCGCATGCAGGCCGTCGCGCAGCTTGCGCCCGCGTTCGGCATCGCGCAGCAACTGCGCGAGCAGGCTGCGAGCCTGGGTCAATCCATCGCGCACCTGCGCCCCGCCCAGCGTGTCCAGCGGCTCGTCGGCAAAGTCGATGGCTGCTTCCACGTGGATGCGCAGCCGGGTGAGGCCGTCGCTGACCGCATCGACACGTTGCGAAAACACACCGTCCAGCGATCTGCGCGCAGCACGTGCCGCACGCAGATCGCCGGCGGCGATCAGATCGGCGATCGCCTCGGCCTGCGCCAGATCGAGCTTGCCGTTGAGAAAGGCCCGTTCGCTGAACTCGCCCGCGCGTGCCTGGCGCGCGCCCAGCGCAATGCAGCGGCTCACCAGCTGCCGCAGCAGCACCGGGCTGCCATGGCCCTGCAACTCAACCACCGCTTCGCCAGTGAAGCTGTGCGGCGCCGGAAACCACAAGGCGATGCCATCGTCGATCACTTCGCCCTGCGCATCGCGAAAGCGTGCGTATCTCGCCTGCCGTGGTTGCAGAGTCGGGACACCCAACTCGGCGGCGATCTGCGCGGCCTGCGGCCCGGACAGACGCACGATGCCGATGCCTCCGGTTCCGGCGGCGCTGGCGATGGCAACAATGGTCGATGGCGAAGAAGACATAGGCAGATGGTAAGGCGTGTGGTCAAAGACGTGGCTTGCATGCGCCTGCGCGCGTGGCGGCGGTATGGCTGCATTTCACGGAGATGCCGTAAGCCTTGCGCACGATGGATCGATCTTCAAGACACCGATCCAGTGTTGCCTGCACGCTGCTTGCGATAGCCGGCCACGCCAACACGCTGGCGCAACGAGGTGCATCGCAAGCGATGCAACAGCGATGACATCACGACAGCATCCGTGGCATAGCTAAAAAACGCCATCCGGGCGCACATACAGAAAGCCCGCCTTGCGGCGGGCTCTGTGCAACTGCTTACTTGGCGTTGGCCTGGATGATCTTGCTCGGCTTCTCGCCGTGCTGGCGGATCATCCACCACTGGATCAGCAGACCCAGGCCGCCGTTGACCACCCAGTACAGCACCAGGCCGGCCGGCATGAAGGCCATCATGACGCCGAACACCAGCGGCATGAACTGCATCATCTTGGCCTGCATCGGGTCCATGCCGGGGGTCGGGGTGAGCTTCTGCGTGGCCCACATGATGGCGATGTTGAGCAGCGGCAGGATGAAGTACGGATCGCGCGCGGTCAGGTCCTGGATCCAGCCCAGCCACGGCGCCTGACGCAGTTCCACCGATTCGACCAGCACCCAGTACAGCGCGAAGAAGATCGGCATCTGGATCAGCAGCGGCAGGCAGCCGCCCATCGGGTTGATCTTTTCCTTCTTGAACAGCTCCATCGTCGCCTGTTGATACTTGACGCGATCGTCGCCGTAGCGCTCCTTCAGCTGCGCCAGGCGCGGCTGGAAGCGGCGCATCTTGGCACCGGACTTGTACTGCGCAGCAGACAGCGGATACAGCGCCAGGCGCAGCAACACCACCAGCCCGATGATGGCCCAGCCCCAGTTATGCAGGAAGCTGTGCAGGTGGCTCAGCACCCAGAACAGGCCCTGGCCGATGATGGCCATGATCGAGAAGCGGCTGTAGTCGACCACGCGGTCCAGCCCCTTCACGTCTTCCTTGGCGATCAGGCTGACCAGTTTCGGGCCGACCCACAGGCGTGCCTCGGTGGTGGCGGTCTGACCCGGCGCGACAGTGAAGGCCGGGCCACGCAGTTCGGCCACGTCACGCGGGCCGTCCTGGTTCAGCACATACAGCGAGGCCTGGTCCTTCTGCGGAATCCACGCGGTGAAAAAGTGGTGCTGCAGCAGCGCCACCCAACCGCCGGTGATCTGGCGATTGAGGCCACCGTCGTCCATGTAGTCCTTGAACGCGCGACGCTCGTAGCCTTCCTGCGGGCTGTACCAGGTCGCTCCGTTGAAGCTGAAGGAATCCGGGTTGGTCATGCCGCGGCTGAGGATGGTCGGCACCCGGCTCAGCTTGCGGAACACGTAGCCATTCCACGGCGCGCCACTGTTGTTGATGACCTCGTCCTTGATCGAGATCGCGTAGCGCCCGCGTTCCAGGGTGAAGGTGCGGCGGATCGACACGCCGTTGGGGCCATTCCACACGAACGGCACCACCAGGGTGTTCTGGCCCTTGGCCAGTGCGAACGCGGTGCCCGGCTGTTCGGCGCGGAAGCCGCCCACGCCAGGAACTGGCGAATGCTCGCTGGCCCAGCCGCTGGTGGCGTTGTAGGGGTGCGCGGCATCTTCGGTCAGCAGGCTGACCGGCGCGGTGCCGTCCTTGGTCTGCGGAAACTGCAGCAATTCGGCATCGAGCACGCTGCGGCCGTCCAGTTTCAGGCGCAGCACGTCCGAGGTCAGGGTGATCACCGGCGCAGCGCCGGCAGCGGCCGGCGTCGCGGCGGTGGTACTGGTCGCCGGCACGGCGCCCGGCGCGCCCGCCTGCGGGATGGCCTGTGCCGCCGGCACATTGGCCGCGGTCGCAGCTGCGTCCAGGTCACGCGCGGCCGGCACCGACTGGGTCGCCGCGGCCACCGGCGCATTGGCGGCCGCCTTGTCCTTGCCCCACTCCATCCACAGCAACGCCGCGACCATCAGCCAGGCAAAAATCAGGAAAACACGGGTCTGGTTCATCGGGCAGCAACTCGCTCAGTCGGAACTGGGTTCCGGCTCTGTCGGGGAAAGGGAGGATGGGTGCACCGTCCTGGCGGGCGGCATTGTGCCGGGCGCGGCAGGCAGGGGCAATGCGCCAGCACGGCGCAGCAGACGCACGAAGGCATCGCGAATCTGTGGATTGGTCGCTTTTGCGGCCGCCGAGCGCGCCACAATCACGTAGTCGCCGCCGGCAAGCTCGGGCAGCAGATGGCGCATGGCATCGCGCAGGACGCGTTTGATCCGGTTACGGCCCACCGCACGCGTATCGACCTTGCGCGACACCGCCATGCCCAGGCGCGGCGGCGTATCGCCGGTCCGCCAGTGCAAGCTGAGCAACGGGTCCGAGGTACGACGTGCCGTATCGAAAACGACCGTATATTGCGCACGCGTACGAACCCGCGCAGAGCGAGGAAATCGCCTGCACGGGTTCGATGCGTTCACGTTAGGGACTGCCTCGGCCGCAGTGAGCGGCGCGGCAATCAAGCGCTCAGGCGCTTGCGGCCCTTGGCGCGGCGGCGAGCCAGGATCTTGCGGCCGTCGGCGGTTGCCATACGTGCGCGGAAGCCATGGTCGCGTGCTCGCTTGAGGTTGCTGGGTTGGAAAGTACGCTTGGTGGCCATGGGGCCCTCTGCATGAATGGAGACGAATAGAACCGGCAATTCTATAGGGCCACCCGCGTCCGGGTCAACTCCCCGCACGCTTTACCGGAGGTGACGACGGTGGCGCCCTGTGGATGGACCTGTGAATAAGTCTGGGAAAACCCTGCCCTCGGTGCTAGTCTGGCCCATCCTCTTTTCACTACCGGGCTGCGAGCACGGCGCTTTTCTGCGCGCCGCAGCCAGCAACAGATGATCATACTTTG